>NZ_CP166780.1:0-4800000 GCF_059695645.1 Pseudomonas sp. LBUM1673 | reverse complement strand
AGCAGGCTTCGATGCTCGATCAGTACGAAGCTAATGCCACGACTATCAAGGCCACCCTCGGTACTGCCGAAGCGGTGATGACCAGCATCAACAATGTGTTGCAGCGCGCCAGGGAACTGGCCGTTAGCGCGGGCAACGCCGGTTATACCGACGCCGACCGCCAGGCCACCGCTTCGGAGCTGGGGCAAATCGAAGAGCAATTGCTGAGCCTGATGAACAGCAAGGACGAGAACGGCAAATACATCTTCGCCGGTTCCAAGGGCGATACCGTGCCGTTCACGCGCAACAACGATGGCACCTACAGCTACAACGGTGACCAGGTAACGCTGGACCTGGCGATTGGCGATACCATGTCGATGGCCACCAACAGCACCGGTTGGGACGCGTTCCAGAAAGCAATCAACACCAGCCGCAGCGAGGTCACCATGACCGCGCCGGCCGTGGATGATGGTCGCGTAACCCTGTCCGATGGCCAAGTGTCGTCGAACGTCACCTACAACAGCACGTTCCGCAGCGGCGAGCCGTATACCGTGGACTTTGTCAGCGGTACGCAATTGCAGATCACTGACTCGCTCGGTAACGACGTGACCGCCGAAGCCAGTCAGGGCGGCGCATTCGACCCTACCAGCAAGGCCGGCCAGGCCGTTACTTTCCGCGGCGTCGAGCTGACTCTGAATATCAATCTGAGCGCCGGTGACACTGCAGCCACCGTGCTGCCTGGCCACACCTTTACCCTGGCGGCCAAACCGGACACCTTCACCGCAACCGGCAGCCCAGGTAATCCTTCGACGGCGCAGGTGACTGCCAGCAGCATCACTAACTCGGTGGATTACCACGCCAGTTTCCCCAGTGGTTCGGCGATCCTGAAGTTCACCACTGCCACCGACTTCGAGCTGTATGCCGCGCCCTTGACGGCCAACAGCAGCCCGGTGTCTTCCGGGACCCTGGTCGGCAGCGTCGCCACCGCATCGGGTGTGAGCTTCACCCTGACCGGTACCCCGGCTGCCGACGATCAGTTCAGCATCGCGGTCAATACTCATGAAACCCAGAACATCCTGGACACTGTGAGCCAGTTGAAAACCGCATTGAATACGCCAACCAACGGTAACGCCATCGCCACTCAGAAATTGCAGGCGTCATTGGCTTCCGGCATTGCCAACCTGGCCAGCGGCACCGATCAGTTGTCCAGCGCCTTGAGTTCGGTCGGTGGTCGCGGTGCTGCCCTGGACACCCAGAGTGACACCAACCAGAGCCTGATCCTGGCCAACGCCCAGACCCAATCGTCGATCCGCGATTCCGATGCGGCCGCCGTCATGACCCGTCTGACCTTGCAGCAAACCATGCTGCAGGCCTCGCAACTGGCCTTCAGCAAGATTGCTCAGCTGGGCCTGTTCAACAAGGTCTGAGTTTGCGCCTGCCGAGCTGCCAACCGTCTTTTTTTAAGCGGTTCCGGGGTCTCTGCCTGAAAGGGTAGAGGCCCGCCGCTCGAGAGTTCCCCGCCGTGAATCAACGCCCCCTCGTCAGTATCGTCATTCCTGCCTTCAACCCACGCTTCTTCAGCCAGGCGCTGATGAGTGCGCTCGCTCAGACCTACGAGCACGTTGAAATCGTCATCTGCGACGACTCGCCCGACGATGAAATCCGCACCATCGTGGAGGGCTTCGCCGAGCCGGCTCATCCGGTTCGCTACTTGCGCAACCCGCAGCGGTTGGGGTTGCAGAAGAACGTACTGCGTTGCGTCGAGGAAGCCCGGGGCGAGTTCATCAAAGTGCTGTGCGATGACGATCGACTGTTTTCGCCCAGCGTTGCCTTGCAGGCCCAGGTGTTGATCGATCACCCAGACGTCAATCTGGTGTTTGCCTTGCGCATGTTCAGCGACGCTGGCAATTTTCTGCTGCCGTCGCGGGTGGGCAACTGCCGCTTTTGTCCGAACGATGCGTTGCTCAAAGGCGACGATATGCTGGCGATTTTCGAGGGCACGCCAAAGAATTTCCTCGGCAATTTCAGCGCTAGCCTGTTGCGTCGCGCTGATGTGCTGGAGTTGTTGCCAGCTTTGATCCAGGAAGGCTCCGGGTTCATTGCCATGCTCGATTTCGCCTTGTTCGTGTGCCTGATGCGCCGCGGTAACCTGGTGTCGCTCAGCACGGTGCTGAGCACCGAGCGTCTGTATACAGAGCGATTGAGCCAGACCCCTGAGATGCTCAAGGCGGCCGCGCTCGAGTGGAGCTGGCTGGCGCAGATGCTCGCGGTACGCAGTGGCGAATCGGCGCCGGCATTGGGCTGGGTTCGCTATATCGACCTGGATAAAGTCACTGATCAACCCCACGCCTGGGAAGAGTTGTTTGTGATGCGCATCCTCGACAACCGCAGCACGGTGGTCAATGGTCGAGTCGGTGGGGAGAGCGAGAGTTACGCCGACTTCTATCGCCAATGGCTGGCGATCCGCAGGTTCTCGGCAGTCGAGCAGCGGCTCATGTCGCAGCGCATCGACAGCTGGGCGTTCCGCCCGCAGATCGTGCCGATCGTCATTGACCGCGGTGCCGACAGCGCAGCGCTGAAAACCACATTGCAGGGCATCAGTGCTCAGCTGTATGCCCCTCAGGCAGTGGTGGTGCTGTCCGATGCGCACTGTGATGCCGATGATCGAATCGTTCAGTTGCCGTTTCAGTCGAACTGGGCACAACAGCTCAATGCTGTGGTCCCGCAACTGGAAGGCACTCACTGGTTTTACCTGATGCAGGCAGGCGACACCTTGCGCGAATCGGCGTTGCTGGTTCTGGCGGAGCGCATCACTGGGGTGCCGGGCATTTTCTGTGCTTATAGCGACGAAGGTGCTTTGATCGACGGCGAGTCGATCGACCCGGTGTTCAAGCCGGATTTCAACCTCGATCTGATGCGTGCCTACCCCTACGTCGGCCGAACCCTGGCCTTCGACCGTCAGCGCTTCATGGCCCTGGGTGGATTTGACCCGGCTCACGGCGAACTGGCACCCCATGACCTGATGTGGCGTCTGGTGGAAGAGGTCGGTCCGCAGACCATCGAGCACATCGCCGAGATTCAGGTGGAATCGAGTCTGGCCTTTGCCGACTGGCTGTCATTACCCGAAGTCATCGAGAACAACGCTGGCATGGTCGGTGCGCACCTGGACCGTATCGGCATGGCGCACACTATCCGTCACGAAGAATTGCCACTGATCAATCGCATCGATTACCGGCATGAGGCGCGTCCTCTGGTGTCGATCATCATCCAGACCGGCGATTCGCTGCACGCCTTGCAACGTTGCACCGAAAGTTTGATCGAGCGCACGGCTTACACCCAGTACGAAATCCTGATCGTCGACAGCGGCACGGACGACCCGGCGATGCTCGACTGGTTGGCTGCCATGACGCAGCTGGGTGCTGCGATGCTGCGGGTGCTGCGTTACGCCGGTGATGCCAACGATGCGGCGATCCGCAACTTCGCTGCGAGCCTGGCCCATGGTGACTACTTGCTGCTGCTCAGTCCTCAGACGGTGATCTGCAACAGCGATTGGCTGGACGAATTGCTCAACCACGCACAGCGTCCTGAAGTGGGGGTGGTCGGCGCCCGAACTCTCAGTCCGCAGGGATCGATCGTCAGCGCCGGGTTGATCCTCGGGTTGGGGGGGGCGGTCGGTTCGCCATTCGCCGGGGAGGCTGCTGATTCTCGCGGCTACATGCAGCGGTTGCACATGACCCAGAACTGGAGCGCGGTCAGTGACCAATGCCTGATGGTTCGCAAGGAAGTGTTCGACAGTCTGGGGCAGCTCGATGAGGTGACGTTTACCCAGTGCTTGGTTGATGTCGATTTGTGCCTGCGGGTGAATAACAACGGCTACCTGGTGGTCTGGACACCGTATTCCAGTGTGGTGCTGGCCCCGGAAGGTGAGGAGTCGACGCCGGAGGTGTGTGAGCGTGAACAGGACGCCTTCTATCGCAAATGGCTGCCGAAGATCGCCAAGGATCCGGCCTACAGCCCGGCACTGAGCCTTGGGGTTTCCAGCTTCAGTCTGGAGCCTTCGCTACGCAACAACTGGAACCCGTTTTGCACCCGTGCATTGCCGCTGATTCTCGGTCTTCCGGTCAACAGCACTGCCGTCGGTCACTACCGGGTGATCGCGCCGCTGGCAGAGCTCGAAGCCACCGGACGAGTGATCTCACGGGTGGCCCATGAGTCGCCGTCGATCGTGGAGATCGAGCGTCTGTCCCCGGACACCATCGTCCTGCAGGGACGTTACAGCGAAGGTTCAGTCGGCGATATTCTGCGGATGAAAAAGTATTCCAGCGCCCTGCGGGTTTTCGAACTCGACGACTACATCGTCAGCGCACCGAAGAAAAACGCTCACGCCCGCAACAAACCGGTCAACATCGAACAGATGCTGCGCGAAGGCATCGGCCTGTGCGATCGCTTGGTAGTCACAACCCAGCCGTTGGCCGATATTTTGTCGAGCATGCACAACGACATTCGCGTGGTACCGAACATGCTGTCGCCAGACCCGTGGGCGACGCTGACCAGCCGTCGCCGCACCTCCAGTAAACCGCGCGTTGGCTGGGGTGGCGGCACCAGTCACACCGGGGACCTGGAGATCATTGCTGAGGTCGTGCGCGAGTTGGCGAATGAAGTGGAGTGGGTGTTCTTCGGCATGTGCCCGGAGGAATTGCGGCCTTACATCCACGAGTATCATTCCGCCATCGGTTTGCAGAGCTACCCGTTCAAACTGGCCAGCCTGAACCTTGACCTGGCGCTGGCACCGCTGGAATTCCATATCTTCAACGACTGCAAAAGCAACCTGCGGTTATTGGAGTACGGCGCCTGCGGATACCCGGTGATTTGTACCGACACCGAGGCTTATCGCGGCCACTTGCTGTGCACCAAGGTGTACAGCAATAGCACGGCGGAATGGCTGCAAGCGATCCGCATGCACCTGGCCGACCCGGACGCGAGTTACCGCATGGGCGATGAATTGCGTGACGCGGTGCATCGGGATTTCATGTTGCGGGGCGATAATTTGAACCACTGGTTGTGGGGCTGGTTGCCGGACTGATTGGCGCCAACCCATCCCTTGAAAACAGGCGACTTTATGTCGCCTGTTTTTGTTTGATTTCAAGGTGATTTTTCTTCTCCAGTTCGAGTTGGATCTGCCGAAAGTATCGGGATAGACATTTATTGAAATGAAGATGTGACGACGCTCGTCGGGCGCCGTTTTCTGAAGGTATCTGGTTCAACAACAAGGCAAGGAAGAAGTCGCAATGGCAGTGATAAACGGGACAACTGGCGTGGATACGCTGACGGGTACCAGTGGGGATGATGAGATCAATGCCTTGGGTGGCAATGATGTGATCAAAGGGAGTGCCGGTGCGGACAAGCTGGATGGCGGCACCGGTACCGACACCGTCGACTATTCGGCGTCTGCCGAAGCCATCAACGTGGATCTTCGTCTGGGTGTCGGGCAGGCGGGAAGGGGCGGCGATGCCGAGGGTGACACCTTGGTCAACGTTGAAAAGGTCATCGGTTCGGCATTCAACGACAGCTTCACCGTGGCGGTGGGCGGGATGGCGTTCGAAGGCGGCGCCGGGGACGATATCTATTACATCAACACCAGCGCTACGCCGACCATTGTTGAACTGGCCGGTGGCGGCAACGATGAAATGCGCGTGTCGGTGGTCAACCCCAGCGGCACTGTCCTGGCGGCGAACGTCGAGCGCTTGACCTACACCGGCAGCCAGGCCTTCATCGGTTATGGCAACGCCAGCGACAACATCATCACCGGCGGCTCGGGCAACGACACGCTGTACGGTGGCGCGGGCGCCGACCAGTTCATCGGTGGCGCCGGTTATGACACGGCGGGCTATACCGACAGCACCGTGGCGGTGACCATCAACCTGAAGACCGGTGTACATTCCGGGATCGGGGCGGGTGATACCTTCACCGACATCGAGGCGATCAAGGGTTCGAACTACAACGATACCTTTGTCGGCGACGGGCAAGGCACGGATTTCGACGGCGGGGTCGGTAGCGATACGGTCGACTACTCGACGTCGGCCGCTGCGGTGAACGTTGATATCCGTCCTGGCACGGGGGTGGCCGGCACCGGTGGCGACGCCGAGGGCAGCACCCTGACCAGCATCGAAAGAGTCATCGGTTCGGCGTTCAACGACAGCTTCACCGTTGTTGGGCTGGGCGGGATAGCGCTCGAAGGCGGTGCCGGGGACGATACCTACTACATCAGCACCAGCATCACGCCGAGCATCGTCGAGCTGGCCGATGGCGGCAACGATGAAATGCGCGTGTCGGTGGTCAACCCCAGCCACACCTTCATGGCCGCCAACGTCGAGCGCCTGACCTTTATCGGCACCGGTGCGTACACCGGTTGGGGCAACGCCAGCGACAACATCATCACCGGCGGTTCGGGCAACGACACGCTGTACGGTGGCGCGGGCGCCGATCAGTTCATCGGCGGTGCCGGTTACGACACGGCGGGTTATACCGACAGTACCGTGGCGATGACCATCAACCTGAAGACCGGTGTGCATTCCGGGATCGGGGCGGGTGATACCTTCACCGACATCGAGGCGATCAAGGGTTCGAAGTACAACGACACCTTTGTCGGCGATGGCCGGGGCATTGACTTCGACGGCGGGGTCGGCAGCGACACGGTCGACTACTCGACGTCGGCCGCTGCAGTGAACGTTGATATCCGTCCTGGCACGGGTATGGCCGGCACCGGTGGCGACGCCGAGGGCAGCACCCTGACCAACATCGAAAGAGTCATCGGTTCGGCGTTCAACGACAGCTTCACCGTTGTTGGACTGAGCGGGATAGCGCTCGAAGGTGGTGCCGGGGACGATACCTACTACATCAGCACCAGCATCACGCCGAGCATCGTCGAACTGGCCGATGGCGGCAACGACGAGATGCGCGTGTCGGTGGTCAACCCCAGCCACACCTTCATGGCCGCCAACGTCGAGCGTCTGACCTTTGTCGGCACCGGCGCGTACACCGGTTGGGGCAACGCCAGCGACAACATCATCACCGGCGGCTCGGGCAACGACACGCTGTACGGTGGCGCGGGTGCCGACCAGTTCATCGGCGGTGCCGGTTACGACACGGCGGGTTATACCGACAGCACCGTGGCGATGACCATCAACCTGAAGACCGGTGTGCATTCCGGGATCGGGGCGGGTGATACCTTCACCGACATCGAGGCGATCAAGGGTTCGAACTACAACGACACCTTTGTCGGCGATGGCCGGGGCATTGACTTCGACGGCGGGGTCGGCAGCGACACGGTCGACTACTCGACGTCGGCCGCTGCAGTGAACGTTGATATCCGTCCTGGCACGGGTATGGCCGGCACCGGTGGCGACGCCGAGGGCAGCACCCTGACCAACATCGAAAGAGTCATCGGTTCGGCGTTCAACGACAGCTTCACCGTTGTTGGACTGAGCGGGATAGCGCTCGAAGGTGGTGCCGGGGACGATACCTACTACATCAGCACCAGCATCACGCCGAGCATCGTCGAACTGGCCGATGGCGGCAACGACGAGATGCGCGTGTCGGTGGTCAACCCCAGCCACACCTTCATGGCCGCCAACGTCGAGCGTCTGACCTTTGTCGGCACCGGCGCGTACACCGGTTGGGGTAACGCCAGCGACAACATCATCACCGGCGGCTCGGGCAACGACACGCTGTACGGTGGCGCGGGTGCCGACCAG
The DNA here is from genome assembly GCF_059695645.1 of Pseudomonas sp. LBUM1673. NCBI lineage: Bacteria > Pseudomonadati > Pseudomonadota > Gammaproteobacteria > Pseudomonadales > Pseudomonadaceae > Pseudomonas > Pseudomonas sp. LBUM1673. The sequence goes on along the minus strand of NZ_CP166780.1, from coordinate 4,792,267 downwards.
TTCATCGGCGGTGCCGGTTACGACACGGCGGGTTATACCGACAGTACCGTGGCGATGACCATCAACCTGAAGACCGGTGTGCATTCCGGGATCGGGGCGGGTGACACCTTTACCGACATCGAGGCGATCAAGGGTTCGAACTACAACGACACTTTTGTCGGCGATGGCCGGGGCATTGACTTCGACGGCGGGGTCGGCAGCGACACGGTCGACTACTCGACGTCGGCCGCTGCGGTGAACGTTGATATCCGTCCTGGCACGGGCATGGCCGGCACCGGTGGCGACGCCGAGGGCAGCACCCTGACCAACATCGAAAGAGTCATCGGTTCGGCGTTCAACGACAGCTTCACCGTTGTTGGACTGAGCGGGATAGCGCTCGAAGGCGGCGCCGGGGACGATACCTACTACATCAGCACCAGCATCACGCCGAGCATCGTCGAACTGGCCGATGGCGGCAACGACGAGATGCGCGTGTCGGTGGTCAACCCCAGCCACACCTTCATGGCCGCCAACGTCGAGCGTCTGACCTTTGTCGGCACCGGCGCGTACACCGGTTGGGGTAACGCCAGCGACAACATCATCACCGGCGGCTCGGGCAACGACACGCTGTACGGTGGCGCGGGTGCCGACCAGTTCATCGGCGGTGCCGGTTACGACACGGCGGGTTATACCGACAGTACCGTGGCGATGACCATCAACCTGAAGACCGGTGTGCATTCCGGGATCGGGGCGGGTGACACCTTTACCGACATCGAGGCGATCAAGGGTTCGAACTACAACGACACTTTTGTCGGCGACGGCCGGGGCACGGACTTCGACGGCGGGGTCGGCAGCGATACGGTCGACTACTCGACGTCGGCCGCTGCGGTGAACGTTGATATCCGTCTTGGCACGGGCATGGCCGGCACCGGCGGCGACGCCGAGGGCAGCACCCTGACCAACATCGAAAGAGTCATCGGTTCGGCGTTCAACGACAGCTTCACCGTTGTTGGACTGAGCGGGATAGCGCTCGAAGGCGGCGCCGGGGACGATACCTACTACATCAGCACCAGCATCACGCCGAGCATCGTCGAACTGGCCGATGGCGGCAACGACGAGATGCGCGTGTCGGTGGTCAACCCCAGCCACACCTTCATGGCCGCCAACGTCGAGCGTCTGACCTTTGTCGGCACCGGCGCGTACACCGGTTGGGGTAACGCCAGCGACAACATCATCACCGGCGGCTCGGGCAACGACACGCTGTACGGTGGCGCGGGTGCCGACCAGTTCATCGGCGGTGCCGGTTACGACACGGCGGGTTATACCGACAGTACCGTGGCGATGACCATCAACCTGAAGACCGGTGTGCATTCCGGGATCGGGGCGGGTGACACCTTTACCGACATCGAGGCGATCAAGGGTTCGAACTACAACGACACTTTTGTCGGCGACGGCCGGGGCACGGACTTCGACGGCGGGGTCGGCAGCGATACGGTCGACTACTCGACGTCGGCCGCTGCGGTGAACGTTGATATCCGTCTTGGCACGGGCATGGCCGGCACCGGCGGCGACGCCGAGGGCAGCACCCTGACCAACATCGAAAGAGTCATCGGTTCGGCGTTCAACGACAGCTTCACCGTTGTTGGACTGAGCGGGATAGCGCTCGAAGGCGGCGCCGGGGACGATACCTACTACATCAGCACCAGCATCACGCCGAGCATCGTCGAACTGGCCGATGGCGGCAACGACGAGATGCGCGTGTCGGTGGTCAACCCCAGCCACACCTTCATGGCCGCCAACGTCGAGCGTCTGACCTTTGTCGGCACCGGCGCGTACACCGGTTGGGGTAACGCCAGCGACAACATCATCACCGGCGGCTCGGGCAACGACACGCTGTACGGTGGTGCGGGCGCCGACCAGTTTATCGGCAGCGCCGGTTATGACACGGCGGGCTATACCGACAGCACCGTGGCGATGACCATCAACCTGAAGACCGGTGTGTATTCCGGGATCGGGGCGGGCGATACCTTTGCCGACATCGAAGCGATCAAGGGGTCGAGCTACAACGACATTTTCTATGGTGGTACCACCGCCATGGGCCTGGACGGTGCTGTTGGGCAGGATCTGGTCAGTTACGAGCTTTCGGACGCCGCGGTGACCATCGACCTGACCACCAATGCCAACGCCGGTGATGCCGCGGGCGACACCTTCACCAACATTGAGTTCTTCCGGGGCAGCAACTTTGATGACACGTTGTCGGGGTCGCGGTTCGGTGACGTCTTTATCGGTGGGGCAGGCGCGGATGTGATTGACGGCCGCGACAGTCAGGACAGCGTCTTGTACATCACCAATGCCACCGCCGTGAACATCAACCTGTTGACTGGTGTCAATCAGGGTGGCGATGCACAAGGCGACGTATTGCTCAACATCGAGCGCGTAGTGGGCAGTCACTTCAATGACACCCTCACCGGTGATGCCAACGTCAACTACCTTGAAGGCGGGTTGGGTAACGACCTCATCTACGGTGGCGACGGCAACGATTACCTCTATGGCGGATTGGTGTCCCAGATCGGGCCATTCACTCTCGATGGTGTGATCAATGGGCCGCAGGCTGACACCTTGTATGGCGGCAATGGCAACGACACCATTGTCACCGCTGGCAACGACGAGGGCAGCCAGGCCTATGGTGAAGCGGGGGGCGATGTCATCACGGTGATTCACGGCATGGCCGACGGTGGTGACGGCAACGATCTGCTGACCGGTACGGACTCCGGCTTTTCGCTGTTTGGTGGTACGGGCGACGACAGGCTGGTGCTACAGGACGGCGGTTCGGCCTTCGGTGGAGAGGGGGACGATACCTACAACATCGACACCTCGGCACTGGTTACGATCCAGGATGACGGCACCAGTCAGTCCGACAAGCTTGTTCTGTCATACATCAACAATGCCGAACTGCTGATTGATCGCATCGGTGATGACCTCTACCTGCACGAGTGGAGTTTCAATTCCGGGCAGGTTCCAGATAACGGCGTGCGGCTCAAGGACTGGTTCGCCGGCTCCGATACCATTGAGCAAGTGCAGACTGCGGACGGACAGCTCATCAATCTGCCGGCCAACAGCGATGCGTTTGCGATGTTTGGGTGATCCGGCGTATCAATGCCCTCAATCCTGAATCCCGATTAAAGGCTTGATACACCGCAGAAGGGGATGAGTCCGGTTGCTGTTGACCGGGTTCATCCCCTTTTTCATGCCTAACACCCCCCGACGCTGGGCCCACGGAGCTGGCGCGTTTCCTGCAAGCCCCCCTCATATCGCCATAAAACGAGCACTTGCGCTCATTCCGCAAGCGCCCGACACGGCAAAAAGGTTTTAGCCAGTAGGCCCGCAAAAGCTTGATACAGCTTGGCTGAGCCCTGTGAAGAACAAGAGGGGAGACGATGAAGGCAGTTATTTTGGCGGGTGGCCTGGGCACGCGCATCAGCGAGGAGTCGCACCTCAAGCCCAAGCCGATGATCGAGATCGGCGGCAAGCCAATTCTCTGGCACATCATGAAGCAGTACTCCGCTCACGGGATTCATGATTTCGTGATCTGCCTGGGCTACAAGGGCTACGCGATCAAGGACTTCTTCGCCAACTACTTCCTGCACACCTCCGACGTCACTTTCGACATGTGCAACAACCGCATGGACGTTCACCAGAACTACAGTGAGCCGTGGCGCGTCACGCTGGTCGATACGGGCGATGACACCATGACTGGTGGCCGCCTGCGACGCGCTGCCCGTTACCTGGATGGAGAGCAGGCTTTCTGCTTCACCTACGGCGACGGCGTTTCGGACCTCAATATCGGTGCCCTTGTGGACTTTCACCTGACCCACGGCAAGCTCGCTACCGTGACGGCGGTGCAGCCGCCGGGACGCTACGGTGCGCTGGAACGTGATGGCGACAAGGTCCTCGGTTTCACCGAGAAACCCCGTGGCGACGGCGGCTGGATCAATGGCGGCTTCTTCGTCCTGTCGCCCAAGGTCTTGCCGTACATCGCTGACGATCAAACCTCCTGGGAAGCCGAGCCGCTGGCGGCGTTGGCCACAGAAGATCAGTTGCAGGCGTTCCAGCACGAAGGCTTCTGGCACCCGATGGACACCCTACGCGACAAGAATCACCTTGAGGCGTTGTGGCTGAGCGGGGAGGCCCCATGGAAACAATGGGACTGAGCCCGGCGTTCTGGCGCGGCAAGCGCGTCCTGCTGACCGGCCACACCGGTTTCAAGGGCAGCTGGCTGACGTTGTGGCTGCAAAGCCTCGGTGCCGAGGTCAGCGGGTTTTCCCTTGATCCGTCCACCGAACCGAGCCTGTTCGAACTGGCGCGGGTGGCTGAAGGCATCAACGATCAGCGCGGTGACCTGCGTGACCTCGGCGCGTTGCTGGAGCTGATTGCCGAAACCCAACCGGAAATCGTCCTGCACCTGGCGGCCCAACCGCTGGTGCGCGAAGGCTATCGCGACCCCCTGGGGACGTACTCCAGCAACGTCATGGGCACCCTCAATCTGCTCGAAGCGATCCGTCAGGTCGGTGGCGTGCGTGCCTGCGTGCTGGTGACCACCGACAAGGTCTACGCCAATCAGGAATGGCTGTGGCCCTACCGCGAAAACGAAGCCCTCGGCGGCCACGATCCTTACAGCAGCAGCAAGGCTTGCTGCGAATTGTTGGCGCAGTCTTACGCGGCGTCGTTCTTCCCGGCCGAGCGTTACGCTGAGCACGGTCTGGCCCTGGCCACGGCCCGTGCCGGCAACGTGTTGGGCGGTGGCGATTTCGCGCCGGAACGGCTGATTCCCGATGTGCTCAAGGCCTGGTCCGCAGACGAGCCCGTGACCTTGCGTTACCCGCAAGCCGTACGCCCGTGGCAACACGCCCTGGAACCGCTGGCCGGTTATCTGCAACTGGCTGCCGGCCTTTACGAGCAGGGCCCGGAGTTTGCTGGTGCGTGGAACTTCGGTCCGAGCGAAGCAGACATGTGCAGCGTCGGCGAAGTGGTCGAGTTGCTCGCCAACCGCTGGCCGCAAGCGCGTGGCTTGCGCATCGAACCGAGTGATTTGCACGAAGCCGGTCTGTTGCGCCTGGACAGCAGCCGCGCCCGTCAACTGCTGGGCTGGCAACCGCGCTGGTCGTTGCAGCAATGCCTGACCCAGACCCTCGATTGGCACCTGGCGTGGCAGAACGGCGATGACATGCGTGAAATCACCCTGCGCCAGTTGAACCTGTATCGAGGCGCGCTGTGAGTGAGTTTCTGTTGAAAGCCTTGCCGCTGGCCGGTCTGTTCAGCGTGCAGCACAAACGCTTCGAAGATGAGCGCGGGCACTTCGCGCGGCTGTTCTGTGAGGGCAGCCTGATTGCTTTCGGCCAGCCGTTTCATATCCGCCAGATCAATCATTCCTGCACCCGCGAACGGGGCAGTGTGCGCGGTCTGCATTATCAGAATTCCAATGCGCCGGAAGCCAAGTTGATTACCTGCCTGCGCGGCGAGGTCTGGGATGTGGCGGTGGATTTGCGTCCCGACTCCGAGACGTTCCTGCACTGGCACGCCGAACACCTGCGGGCCGGTGATGGTCGCAGCCTGCTGATCCCGGCCGGATTCGCTCATGGCTTTCAGACCCTCACCGACGACGCCGAATTGCTCTACTTGCACAGCGCTGATTACACGCCTGCGCACGAGGGTGGTTTGTCGGTGAATGATCCACGGCTGGCCATTGCCTGGCCGTTGCCTGTCAATAATCTGTCGGCCAGGGATTCCAGCCATCCCCTGCTTGATGAACACTTCGCTGGAGTGCGTCTATGAACTGCCGTGGTTGCGGTACTCCTCTGGCCTTGCCGCTGATTGATCTCGGCACCTCGCCGCCGTCCAACGCCTACGTGCGCGCCGACCAGCTGGAACAAGCCGAGCAATGGGTGCCGCTGAAGGTTGCAGTGTGTCTGCAGTGCTGGTTGGTGCAAACCGAGGATTACACCAGCGCCGATAGCCTGTTCGACGCCGAGTACGCCTATTTCAGTTCGTTCTCCAGCACCTGGCTGGCCCATGCCGAACGCTATGTGGCTGAGATGGTCGAGCGCTTCGGCCTGACCGCCGACAGCCGTGTGGTGGAAATCGCCGCCAATGACGGTTACCTGTTGCAGTACGTGGCCGGGCGCGGCATCCCTTGCCTGGGCGTCGAACCAACCCGCAGCACGGCGCAAGCGGCGCGGGAAAAAGGCCTGGAAATTCGCGAACTGTTCTTCGGTCGCGACACCGCTGCGCAGCTGAACAGCGAAGGCTGGGCCGCCGACCTGATGGCCGCCAACAACGTGCTGGCGCATGTGCCGGACATCAATGATTTCCTCGGTGGTTTTGCCACCCTGCTCAAGCCGACCGGTGTGGCGACGTTCGAATTTCCGCAACTGCTGACGCTGATGGCCGGGCAGCAGTTCGATACGCTGTATCACGAGCATTATTCCTACCTGTCCCTGACCGCCGTTCAGACCTTGTGCGAGCGCAATGGCCTGGAAGTGTTCGACGTCAGTCAGCTGCCGACCCATGGCGGGTCGTTGCGGGTGTTCGTCCAGCGTGCCGACGGTGTTCGCCGCGAGGTGCAGCCAGCCGTTGAGCAGCAGTTGCAGGCCGAACTTGCAGCAGGTGTGAAAACCCCCCAGTACTACGCGACCCTGGCGCCAGCAGCCGAGGGCATCAAGCACGAACTGCTGCGCTTCCTGTTGCAGGCCAAGGCCGACGGCAAGCGTGTGGTTGGTTACGGCGCGGCGGCCAAGGGCAACACTTTGCTCAACTACGCCGGGGTCAAACCGGACCTGCTGGCCTGGGTGGCCGACGCCAATCCGCACAAGCAAGGCAAGTATTTGCCGGGCAGTCGTATTCCGATCGTTTCACCGGCGCAGATCGATCTGGAAAAGCCGGATTACATCCTGGTGTTGCCGTGGAACCTGTTGCACGAAGTCAGTCAGCAACTGGCGCAGATACGTCAGTGGGACGGCCGCTTCGTGATCGCCGTGCCTGAGTTGACCGTACTGTGAAGGTGCTGGTGACCGGTGCCACCGGGTTCGTCGGCCGACATCTGGTCGCGGCCTTGCTCGCCCGTGGCTGTGAGGTCCGGGCCGTGGCGCGTAACGCCGAGACCGCAGCGCAACTGTCGTGGATCAATGCCGTGGAGTTCGTGGCGGTGGATATTCATGCCGCCGACCTGGACTTCGCCGTGCTGACCGATGGCGTCGATGCCTTGGCGCATCTCGCCTGGCCGGGGTTACCGAACTATCAGGCGCTGTTTCACTTCGAACACAATCTGATGGCCGATTACCGGTTCATCAAGGGTGCGGTCGAGGCGGGCGTGTCGCAGGTGTTGGTCACCGGGACCTGTTTCGAATACGGCTTGCAGAGCGGACCGCTCAGCGAGCAGACCGCGCCGCAGCCGAGCAATCCTTACGGGTTGGCAAAAAACACCCTGCGCCTGTTCCTGGAAAACCTGCAACGCCAGCAGCCGTTCACCCTGCAATGGGCGCGGCTGTTTTACTTGCACGGCGAAGGGCAGAACCCGAACAGTTTGCTCGCGGCGCTGGATCGAGCCATCGAGGCCGGAGACGGCAGCTTCAACATGTCGGCCGGCGAGCAGTTGCGCGATTACCTGGCGATCGACACGGCCGCCGGATACCTCGCCGCGATCCTGCAACAGCGCGAATTCGACGGCGTGATCAATTGCTCCAGCGGTCAGCCGATATCGGTCCGGGCGCTGGTCGAACAACGGCTGCGTGAACGCGGCGCGTCGATCGATTTGAATCTGGGTCACTACCCATACGCGACCCACGAGCCGATGGCGTTCTGGGGCGTGGCGGACCGCTTGCAACAGCTACTGGGAGCAGAGCATGAAGCATGAGTTGTATCGGGTCGCCGACCTGCCGGTGTTGCAGAACCGTACCTTTGCCGACGCGCAATCGGCGAAAGCTTCGGCCAGTGCCGACATGGTGTTGGTGCAGGACCAGACGAGCGGGTTGATCTTCAATCAGGCCTTCGACGCCGACAAGCTCAGCTACGACGCCGACTACCAGAATGAGCAGGCCCACTCCGGTCAGTTCCAGAAGCACCTGTGCGATGTCGAAGGGATCATTGCCCGTCACTTCAAGGGGCAGGAACTGATCGAAGTCGGCTGTGGCAAAGGCTACTTCCTTGAGCTGCTCAAAGGCCTGGGCTACGCCATCACCGGCATCGACCCGGCCTACGAGGGTGACAACGCCGACGTGATCAAGGCGCCGTTCACTCGCGGCCTGGGTCTGTCGGCGGACGCTATCGTACTGCGGCATGTGCTGGAACATATCCAGGACCCGGTGAGTTTTCTTGCCGAGATGGCCCAGGCCAATCAGGGCGGGCGGATCTACATCGAAGTGCCGTGCTTCGACTGGATTCTCGAGCACCGTGCCTGGTTCGACCTGTTCTACGAGCACGTCAATTATTTCCGCCTCGATGACCTGCGCCGGATGTTCGGCACCGTGCACGAGGCCGGTCATCTGTTTGGTGGCCAATACCTGTACATCGTCGCCGATCTTGCGACGTTGCGTCTGACGCCGGAGCAACCGGTGCCGCGCCTGGCATTGCCGGATGGCTTCACCAGCAGCCTTGAGCGTGCGGTGCAGATCATTCAAGCGGCGTCTGAGCAAGGTTCAGCGATCTGGGGGGCGTCGTCCAAAGGCGTGATTTATTCGCTGTTCCTGCAACGCGCGGGCGTGGCGGTGGATCGCGTGGTGGATATTAACCCGGCCAAACAGGGCCGTTATCTACCCCTGAGCGGCGTGCGGGTGTCCTCGCCCCAAGAGGCCATGGACGCACTGCCCGAAGGCGCCAACCTGTTTGTGATGAACTCCAACTACCTCGAAGAAATCAAGCGGATGACCGGTGGACGCTACGTCTATCACGCCGTCGACAGCGCTTCGTTCCAGTGACTATTGAGATTCTAAAATGACCGACAACAGCATCAATAAAGCCTTCGAAGCCGAATGCCAGGAACAAGTCGCCCAGCAGGGTGACGACCAGAAACTCACCGGCCTGGCCCGGGATTTCTTCAACGAATCGGCCAAGCACAAGTACAGCTACCACTTCTCGTGGATGGGCCGCCCGATCATCCAGTTGCCCCAAGACATGATGGCGATGCAGGAAATCATCTGGCAGGTCAAACCGGACCTGGTGATCGAATGCGGCATCGCCCACGGCGGTTCGATCATCTACTACGCCTCCTTGCTGGAGCTGCAAGGCCACGGTGAAGTGCTGGGCATTGACCTCGATATTCGTCCGCACAACCGCGAAGCCATCGAAAGCCACCCGATGAGCAAGCGCATTTCCATGATCGAAGGTTCGAGCATCGATCCGGCGATCGCCGCGCAAGTACGTGCCATTGCCGAAGGCAAGAAAGTCATTCTGGTGCTGGACTCCAACCACACCCACGATCACGTGCTGGAAGAACTGCGCCTGTACGCACCACTGGTTTCGGTGGACAGCTACTGCGTGGTCATGGACACCGTGGTCGAAGACATGCCGGCCGATTTCTTTCCGGATCGTCCGTGGGGCCCGGGCGATAACCCGAAGACCGCGGTGTGGAAGTACCTGGAAGAAAACAAGGACTTCGAAATCGACCGGCAGCTGCAAAACAAGCTGCTGATCACCGTAGCGCCGGATGGTTATCTGCGTCGCGTTCGTTAATCAGAAGTGGTTTCAGGTTCTTGGCGATTGGCCGGTTGTGGGGATAGGAAGATGCAGGTTCAAAACAGTGCTCAAAACAACGTTGCGCCGCTGAACGAGCGGTTTACGGTGGTGGTGATTTCTCACAACCGGAACGCGTTCCTGCGGCGTACCTTGCAGTACTACAGTAGTTATCCCTGCACGGTTCTGGTTCTGGACTCGTCTGTCGAGGGCGATGAGCACATGGCCCGGGACTTCCCGTCGGTCGACTATCGCCACTTGCCGCAATTCACCTATCAGGGGCTGCAGGAAAAACTCACCTACGGCGTCAATCAGGTCACCACACCGTATATGGTGTTTGCTGCCGACGACGACTTCCTGTTGCATGGCGCCCTGACCGAGTCGGTGGAGTTTCTTGAAGGCAACCCTGACTACGGCCTGTGTCATGGCTACGGAATGATGTACCTGGCCCGTGCCACCGAAGTGAATTACTACCGCCGCGACAAAAGGGTGCAAGAGGACTACAACTCGCAGCAGCCTGAAGATCGGGTCATGGAACTCATGGGCCAGTTCCTGCCGCCGTTCTATGCGGTGACTCGCACCGACCTGCTGCAACAGTGGCTCAGCCTGTTGCCTGCTGGTACCAGTTTCGAGTGGCAGGAAATCGGCCACGCTTTCTACCTGCTGGCGTGTGCCAAGGCGCGGATCCTGCCGATTCCCTACATTGTGCGTGAGGCGAATTATGGCGCCTCGGATCACAGCACCAATGTGTTGACCGTGCTGACGTACAAAGATGCGAAAACCGTCGCCGACCGCGAGCAGTTTGCGCAATTCCTGGCTTCGATCCCGACGCAGTTCAGCGACAGCGACCCGGCCCGGGTCAAACAGATTGTTCTGGACAGCTTTACCGCCATGGCCGACTGCCTGCTCGAAGGTCGCTCGCTCAAAGCCACCCTGATCTTCCGTTCAGTCTGGAACGAGCCGGGGCGCGAGCCGGTTCGCTCGTTCGGCCCCGAGCAGTTCGTCGAAATGCCGTTTTACAACAAACCGATGTTCGACCTGCTGACCGAACTTGAATTCCTGTTGCATGCCATGCCGGCCGGCCGTCTGCAATTGCAGGAGCTCGAAGGCATTCTGCTCAAGCAACACGAGCTGATGCGAATTCAGCCTGACGACAACGACCGCACCCTCCGCGCCCGTTTGTGGGAGGCATTGAGTCTTAACCGGTTCAATCGGTCGGTGGTCAAGCGCTTGATCGAGTCGCTCGAAGGCACCGAGGAACAGGACGAGAAGCTCAAGCTTCAAGCATGGGCCAAGCGTCTGGATTCGGTACCGGGACAGGATGACCGCACACTGCTTCAGAACATGCCGTCCGGGCGTTTGCTCGACTGGCTCGAAGCGCGCAATCCTGATGCCGCTCAACGTTCAGCTATTTCCAGGCATCTGGCCACGCACGATGGCGGCCCGCAATTCGGCATTCTGCTGTTGGACCTGGATGCAGACTTGTTCAAGTTGCAGGCGACCTTCGATAGCCTGGTCAACGGCCACTGCAAAGCCTTCAAAGTGGTGGTCTTCACTACCGGCGAATTGCCGGCGACCACGTCCGTGCGCGACACCGTGCACTTCGTCAAAGTCACCACCGCCAACTATGTGGATCGCATCAACCAGATCGTCGACCAATCTGCTGTCGACTGGCTGCTGCTGGCTGAGGCCGGTGACCAGTTGACCCCAAGCGGGTTGCTGCGCGCCAGCCTGGAGCTGATCGGCGCCGAGGGTGTGCGTGCGGTGGCGATGGATGAAATTCAGCGTCAGGCCAACGGTTCTCTGGCGGAGGTATTCCGTCCCGGGGTCAACCTCGATCTGCTGCAAACCGTGCCGTCACTGATGGCGCGACACTGGTTGATCCGGCGTGATGTGTTGGTCCAGGCCAAGGGATTCTCGGCGCAATACACCCAGGCGCTGGAGTTCGACCTACTGCTGCGTCTGATCGAAGACGGCGGTCTTGGTGGTCTGGCGCACCTGGCCGAACCCTTGCTGATCTGCAACGCGCCGGTCACTGAAGAAAATGCTCAGGAACGTCAGGTGTTGACTCGTCATCTGGCCAATCGTGGGTATCGTGGTCAGGTCAGCTCTACGCTGCCGCAGACTTGGCAGATTGACTATCAGCACGCTCAGCGACCGATGGTGTCGATCGTCCTCCAGAGCCAGGACAACCTGGAACACTTGCAACGTGCATTGGTCAGCGTGCTGCAACGCACCCGCTACCAGCGCCACGAAGTGCTGATCGTCGACAACCACAGCCAATCGCCAGAGCTGGCCGAATGGCTGAGCGGTCTGGAAGGTAAAGGCGAGCGCATTCGTGTGCTGCGCACCGGTCAGCGCCTGAGTGATTCAGCGTTGTATAACGTTGCAAGCGCCGAGGCCAAGGGTGAGTACCTGGTGCTGCTGTCGGCCGAAACCCAAGTGTTCAATGCCAATTGGCTCGACGCCATGCTCAATCAGGCTCAGCGTCCCGAAGTCGGCATCGTTGGCGCCAAGTTGACGGACACTCAAGGCGTTACCACCCAGGCCGGGTTGGTTCTCGGTTTGAATGGCGATATCGGCTCGGTCTTTGTCGGCGAACGCAAGGACGCCAAGGGCTACATGAACGGCCATCAGGTCGAGCAGAACTATTCGGCGGTGTCCGGTGCTTGCCTGATGATTCGCAAGGATCTGTATGACGCGGTCGGAGGGCTGGATGAAGAGCATTTCGACGAAGCCTTCGCTGATGTCGACCTGTGCCTGAAAGTCGCCGATGCGGGTTATCTCACCGTCTGGACGCCCCAGGCGCAATTGCTGCACCCTGGCCTGTTGCCCGAGGCGCCTCAGGCTCGTGCCGCCCTGCGTGACAAGTGGCAGGCCCGTTTCGCCCAGGACGTCGCCTACAACCAGAACCTGGCCCTGACCGGCAAAGGCTTTACCCTCGGAGACGCTTCCAGTGTGAACTGGGCGCAGTTGCTCGCATAAGCCTGGCTGACAGATAAAAGGACTCAAGGCATGTTCAACGGTAAATCGATTTTCATCTCCGGCGGCACCGGCTCGTTCGGGCGCAATTTCATCCGCCGGTTGCTGGAGCAATACCAGCCCAAACGGGTGGTGGTGTTTTCCCGCGATGAGCTCAAGCAGTACGAGATGCAGCAGACGTTCAACGCACCGTGCATGCGGTACTTCATCGGTGACGTGCGCGACGCCGACCGTTTGCGTCAGGCCATGCGCGGCATTGATTACGTGGTGCATGCCGCGGCCTTGAAGCAAGTACCGGCGGCGGAATACAACCCCACCGAATGCATCCGCACCAACGTCAACGGCGCGGAAAACATCATTGCCGCGGCCATCGACAACGGCGTGAAAAAAGTCGTTGCGTTGTCCACCGACAAGGCCGCCAGCCCGATCAACCTGTACGGCGCGACCAAGCTGCTGTCGGACAAACTGTTCGTGGCCGCCAACAACATTGCTGGCGAACAGCAGACCCGCTTTGCCGTGGTGCGCTATGGCAACGTCGCTGGCTCGCGGGGTTCGGTGGTGCCGTTCTTCAGCAAGCTGATTGCCGAGGGCGCCAAAGAGCTGCCGATCACCGACGAGCGCATGACGCGTTTCTGGATCACCCTCGATCACGGTGTAAAGTTTGTGCTCGACAGCTTTGCCCGCATGCACGGCGGTGAAGTGTTTGTGCCGAAGATCCCGTCGATTCGCGTCGTCGATCTGGCGCGGGGCATGGCTGAACATTTGCCGCACAAAAACGTCGGCATACGTCCAGGGGAGAAACTCCATGAGCTGATGGTGCCGCTGGATGACGCGCGCATGACCCTGGAATTCGATGATCACTACACCATTCAGCCGTCGATTCGTTTCACCAGCGTTGACGTGGATTTTGCCGTAGACAAACTGGGCGAGCAGGGCCGGCCGGTGAGCGAAGACTTCGAGTACCGCTCCGACACCAACCCGCACTTCCTTTCGGTCGGCCAGATCGCTGACCTGCACGCGGAGCTGTCGGCATGATTCCCTACGGTCGGCAAAGCCTCGATCAGGAAGACATCGATGCGGTAGTTGCCGTGTTGCAGTCCGACTGGCTGACGCAAGGGCCGACCATCGAGCGTTTCGAACAGGCCATGGCCGAGCGTTGCCAGGCCGATTTCGCGGTGGCGGTGTGCAATGCCACGGCGGCGTTGCACATTGCCTGTCTCGCCGCCGGCCTTGGGCCGGGCGATCGGTTATGGACCACGCCCAACACCTTCCTGGCCTCGGCCAACTGCGGTCGCTACTGCGGCGCCGAGGTCGATTTTGTCGACATCGATCCGCTGACCTGGAACCTCGACGCCTTTGCCCTGGCGTCGAAGCTTGAAGCCGCCGAGCGCGACGGCACGCTGCCCAAAGTGCTGGTGGCGGTGGCGTTCTCCGGGCAGAGCTGCGATATGCGCATGATCGCCGAACTGGCCGAGCGCTATGGTTTCACAGTGATCGAGGATGCCTCCCACGCGGTCGGCGCGTCCTATGCCGGGAGCCCGGTGGGTTGTGGCGAATTCGCGGCGATGACGGTGTTCAGTTTCCACCCGGTGAAGATCATCACCAGTGCCGAAGGCGGCATGGTGCTGACCAATCGCCCGGAACTGGCCGAGCGCTTGCAGCGCCTGCGTAGCCACGGCATGACCCGTGACCCCGAGCAGATGACCGAACCCAGCCACGGTCCCTGGTACTACCAGCAAGTGGAGCTGGGCTTCAATTACCGGGTCACCGATCTGCAAGCGGCCCTCGGTCTGTCGCAGCTGAACAAGCTTGATGGCTTCATTGAGCGTCGGCGTGAACTGGCGGCGCGTTATGACCGGTTGCTGGCGTACTTGCCACTGACCTTGCCCAGCGCGCAGCCCGAGGCCGAGTCGGCGTGGCATCTGTACGTGGTGCGCTTGCAGACGCAGCGGATCAACCTCAGCCATCGACAGGTGTTCGAAGGCTTGCGAGCGGCCGGTGTCGGTGTGAACCTGCACTATATTCCGCTGCACTTGCAGCCGTACTATCGCGACCTGGGTTTTGCCGTGGGTGATTTCCCCCAGGCCGAACGTTATTACGCCGAGGCCATCAGCCTGCCGCTGTTTCCTCTGCTGAGCGATGAACAACAGGACTATGTGGTCGAGCAATTGCGACGACTGGTCCTTGAGGAGTAGTGACTCTTGAGCTGCGTTGCGATCATTCCGGCCCGCGGTGGCAGCAAGCGAATCCCGCGCAAGAACCTCAAACCGTTCGACGGCGTGCCGATGATCGTCCGTTCGATTCGCACGGCGCTGGCGTCGACGCTGTTCGACCAGGTGATCGTCAGCACCGACGATGAGGAAATTGCCGAAGTCGCGCGGGCTCACGGTGCTCAGGTGCCGTTCATGCGGCCCGCGGCGCTTGCCGACGATTTCACCGGCACCGCAGCGGTCATCGTGCATGCCTTGAAGCAATTGCCGCCGTTCGACTATGCCTGCTGCGTCTACGCGACGGCGCCGTTGTTGCAGGCGCGTTATCTGCGTCAGGGGCATGAATTGCTGGAGCAGCACCCGGACAGATCCTTCGCATTTTCTGTCACCGGTTTCGGCTTCCCGGTACAGCGGGCCTTGACCCTCGACGAGCAGGGCGCCTTGACCTCGCTCTACCCGGAATTTCGCGATACCCGCTCCCAGGACTTGCCCGAAGCTTTTCAAGACGCCGGCCAGTTCTACTGGGGGCGCAGCGAGGCCTGGTTGCGTGGTGATGTGCTGTTCTCGCCAGCGAGCCTGCCGGTGATTCTGCCGCGGCATCTGGTGCAGGACATCGACACCCTCGAAGACTGGAAACGCGCCGAATACCTTTACGCAGCCTTAAAGGCCGGTGGTGAGCTGCAATGAGAGTGCTGATCCGCGCCGACGCGTCGCCGACCATCGGCAGCGGCCATGTCGCCCGCTGCCTGACCCTGGCCAGGGTGTTGCGCAAGCAGGGCACGCACGTTGCTTTCGCGTGTCGTCTGCTGCCGGGGCATCGACTGGACAGTCTGCAAGCCGAGGGTTTCGAAACCTTCGCGCTACCGCAGCGTTATCCCGGTGAGGATCCGCAGCAAGCCATCGAGTCGATGCTGCCGTGGCAGGCGGACATCGCTGCGCTGGGGCAAGCGTTGGAAGGTCATCCAGCTTTCGACTGGATTATCGTCGACCACTATGGCCTCGACCATCACTGGCAGACAGCGGCCCGCCGCTGGGCACCACGGATCGCGGCGGTGGATGACCTAGCCACTCGGCAGTACCGCGTCGATCTGCTGCTCAATCAAAATCTGTCGGGCACGCCAAAGGCTTATGACTCACTGCTGACGCCCGACTGCCAGACTTTGCTCGGTCCACGGTTTGCCCTGTTGCGCGATGAGTTTTGCTGTCCGGCGATCGAGATCAAACCTCGGGCCAGGCGAGTGCTGGTGAATTTCGGCGGTTTCGATGCGGCCATGCAGACCCACCACGCGATGTTGGCGCTGGCGGATTTCCATGAGCTGGAGGTCGATTTCGTGGCGGGTGCCGACAACCCGGCCTGGGAGCAGATGCAGACGCTGGCGGACTATCGCCCGAACTGGCGCCTGCACAGTTTTGTCAGTGACTTCTACCGGTTGATGACCGAGGCCGATTTGTTCGTCGGTGCCGGTGGCGGCACCAGTTGGGAGCGGGCGGCCATGGGGCTGCCGACGATCTGCATTGCGGTCTCGAATAATCAGCAGGCCAATGGCGAGGTGATGGCGACCTCGGGGGCTCATGTGTTTCTGGGCAGTCGCGAGCAGGTCAGCGTCGAGCAGTTGCGCCAGGCCATCGGTTTTGTCGTGGGCAATCAGGGTTTTCGTCAGAGTCTGGCCGACCGCTCGCGGCAGTTGGTCGATGGCCGTGGAGCACTGCGGGTGGCGGCAGCGCTCGCCGGTGCGGTGCTGCAAGTTCATCAGGCCACTCAGGACGATGCGCAATTGTTGTTCGACGGGCGTAATGCCGAGGCGGTACGGCGCTGGTCTTTGGACACCCACGTCATTGATTGGCAACGGCATCAGGCCTGGCTGGCCGCGAGCCTGAGCAATCCGCGGCGGTTGCTGTTGATTGCCGAGGCGGATGACGGCCCGGTCGGTGTGCTGCGCTATGACCTTGACGGTACTCGGGCCGAAGTCTCGATTTATCTGTTCGAAGGCCGATTTGGCCTGGGCTGGGGCAGGGCGCTGTTGGCGCGGGGCGAAGCCTTCGTCACCGCTCACTGGCCGGCGCTGGAAGCCATCACCGCTCAGGTGCTGCCGGCCAATCAAGCGTCGCTGAAAGTTTTTTGCGAGGCAGGTTTCACTCAGAGTGCTTGCGCGTTCACGCGCGATTTAAAGGATCACCCATGACGAGTTTCAAGATCGGCAACCGCTCGATCGGTGCCGATGCGCCGCCGTTTATCATTGCCGAGATGAGTGGCAACCATAACCAGTCGCTGGACGTGGCGCTGCAAATCGTCGAAGCCGCGGCCAAGGCCGGTGCCCACGCCTTGAAGTTGCAAACCTATACCGCCGAGACCATGACCCTGGACCTTTGCGAAGGTGAGTTCTTCATCAAGGACCCTAACAGTCTGTGGGCCGGTTCTTCGCTGTACGCACTGTACGAGAAGGCCCACACGCCGTGGGAATGGCACGCGCCGATTTTCGCCCAGGCCAAAGAGCTGGGCATGCTGGCGTTCTCCACACCATTTGATGACACCGCAGTGGACTTCCTTGAAAGCCTGGACGTACCGGCTTACAAAATCGCCAGTTTCGAGAACACTGATCTGCCGCTGATTCGTCGGGTCGCTGCTACCGGCAAACCGCTGATCATTTCCACTGGCATGGCCAGCATCGCCGAACTCGATGAAACCGTGCGCGCCGCCCGTGAGGCCGGTTGCAAGGATCTGGTGTTGCTCAAGTGCACCAGCACGTACCCGGCGACACCGGCTAATAGCAATGTGCGCACCATCCCTCATCTACGTGAATTGTTTGGTTGTGAAGTCGGTTTGTCCGATCATTCGATGGGCGTCGGGGTGTCTGTCGCCGCAGTGGCGCTGGGGGCGACGGTGGTGGAAAAACATTTCACCCTCGACCGTGCCGCCGGTGGGGTGGACGCCAGTTTCTCCCTGGAACCGGCCGAACTTGCCAGCCTGGTGATCGAAACCGAACGCGCCTGGCAGGCGATGGGCCAGGTGCATTACGGCGTGACTGAGGCCGAGCGCAAGTCTCTGGTATACCGCCGTTCGCTGTATGTCACCCAGGACATGGTTGCCGGAGAACCCTTCACTGTTGCCAATCTGCGGGCCATCCGGCCTGGCCTGGGGCTGGCCCCCAAACACGCTGAAACCCTTCTGGGCCGCCGCGCCCGCCAGGCCATCAAGCGCGGAACGCCGCTGGACTGGTCGTTGGTTGAATAGCCTGTTGTGGGGCTGATTCGGCGAAATAGCGTGACCTGCGAGTCATAACGCGCATCTTCACTGTATTGTATAAAAAGGGGAGATGGCGCCTGGTCTGTTTTTTAGCCCAGTGATGGCCCTTTATTCTTCCCGCTGTCACCCCCTTGAGGGCGACGTTATTCGTTGTTTGTCGGCGCCCCTCGAATCCTTGCGAGCGGTGGTATTGGGCTGTTTATTATTGGGAAGCCGTAATGATTGGCATAAAGAGCATTGCGAGCTACGTTCCTGTAGCCGGCGTGGACAATTACGCACAAGGTGCAAAATTCGAAAAGGATGAAGAGTTCATCCTGGGCAAGATCGGTTCGGCCTTCCTGCCGCGCAAAGACGCCGGGCAAGAAACTTCGGACCTGTGTGTCGAAGCAGTCAACGCGCTGTTCGCCAACAATCCCGAACTGAAACGTGAAGCCATCGACGTGCTGATCGTCGTCACCCAGAACGGCGACGAAGAAGGCCTGCCGCACACCGCCGCCATCGTTCAGGACAAACTGGGCCTGCCGACGACCGTGGCCGCATTCGATATTTCCCTGGGCTGCTCCGGTTACGTCTATGGCATTTACGCCATCAAGGGTTTCATGGAGGCCGCAGGCCTGAAGAATGGCTTGCTGGTGACCGCCGATCCGTACTCGAAGATTGTCGACCCGGAAGACCGCAATACCACCATGCTTTTCGGCGATGCAGCCACCGCCACGTGGATGGGCGAAGACGCACCATGGCAGTTGGGCAAGGCCAAGTTCGGCACCGACGGTTCCGGCGCGCCACACCTGAAGGTTTCCGACGGGGTGTTCTTCATGAACGGCCGTCAGGTCTTCAACTTCGCGCTGCTCAAAGTGCCGGCGCATTTGCATGAGCTGCTCGCTGACTCGGGCCTCACGGCCGACGATATCGATGCCTTCTGCATTCACCAGGGCAGTGCGGCGATTGTCGATGCGGTGGCGCGGCGTTTCGAGGGTGAGCCTGAGAAGTTCATCAAGGACATGGTCGAAACCGGTAATACCGTGTCGTCGAGCATTCCGTTGCTGCTGGAAAAACACGTGCTCGATTCCAAGTGGAAGCGTGTGGCGCTCAGCGGTTTCGGTGTTGGTTTGTCTTGGGGTTCGGCGATCATCTATCGCCCTTGAACCTCGGCTTTTTAGTCAAAGAAAGCCAGGCACAAAAAAGCGCTCAAGGTGTAACCTTGAGCGCTATTTTTTTGCCCGAATGAAAAGCGAGGCTCCATGAGCGAGTTCTTTGAGCGCAATGCCGAGGTCATACAGCGCCGCTGGCCGCTGCTGTCTGCGCGGTTGCTGGTTGAAGACGCGAGCCTGTTGCAGGCTGATCTGGTCGAAGGCCTGGGCTCGACGTTGAGCATCAACGGCATCCAGCTGACCAGTCGCCACGACCGCACCCGCGAAGCCAGGCTTCAGGCCGACAGCCTGCCAGTCGACAGCCCCGTGGTGCATGTCTACGGCACCGGGCTTGGCGATCTGCAGATGGAGTTGCTGGCGCGCACTGGGCTTGAACGGTTGTATGTGCACATCCTCAACGGTGCGGTGTTTGCGCTGGTGCTGCAACTGCTCGATCAGCAGCAATGGCTCAACGATCCACGAGTCGAGCTTTTGTATGCCGGTGATCTGACGGAAATCCAGCTGCCGTTCTTTGCCTTGCCGTCCGAGCTGGTACTGGCCGATGACTTCAATGCCAAGATCCGTGATCGCCTGATCAGCGAAACCCACCTGACCTTCAATAACCGTGAATTCGACCCTCAGGCCCCGGACATCGTCGAGCGCTTGCAGGTGAGTCTGGAACTGGTGCAAGCCGATCGCGATGTGGCCGAGTTGTTCGGTTCGCGCAAAGGGCAGGAGGCGTTCGTTATTGCCACGGGCCCTAGTCTTGAACAGCACTTCGAGACCTTGCGCGCGATTCGCAATCAGGCTGAGCGGCCGTTGTTCATCTGCGTCGATACGGCCTACCGACCGCTGCTCGATCACGGGATCCGCCCCGATGTGGTGGTCAGCATCGACCAGCGCATCTCAGCCCGGCATCTGCCGCCTGAGGGTACGGCCGACATTACCCTGGCGTACATGCCCATGGTCGACCCTCAGGTGCTGGCAGCCTGGCAAGGACCGCGGTATGCCGGTTATTCCGCCAGTCCCATCTACCAGCAGATGCGTCGGCAACGGCCCAAGGGCGAGCTGTATGTCGGCGGCAGTGTGATTCATCCGGCGGTGGACCTGGCGGTGAAGATGGGTGCGGCACAGATCATCCTGTTCGGTGCCGACTTCGCCTTCCCCAACGACAAGACCCATGCCGGCTGGAACGATGGCGACCTGGGGCCACAACTGGGCGCGGCCAAACACTGGGTGCTCGATGGTCATGGTCAACGCATCAAAACCCAGCTCAATTTCCGCAGTTACTTGTGTGAACTGGAGCGTTTTATCGCAGGGCATCCTCAGGTGCGCTTCTATAACAGCAGCCGGGCAGGGGCGATGATCGCCGGTACGGTTTTTCATCCGGAGTTGGCGTTATGAGCGGGCTTGAGTCCTTTGTCGTCTACTCGGAGAAATGTGCGGCATTGTTCCGTTTGGGGCGTGATGTAGAAGCGGGGCTGGCGATGATCGAGTTGATGGGGGCCATGCAACCGTCCTTTGATCTGACGCCGCAGGTTATTCGGCAGCAGTGGGTGTTGTTGCTCGGCCAGATGCTCGAGTGCCAGGAGGCGCAGAACTGGCTGGCGCTGGCGGACTACCTGGAATACGAACTGGTCCGGTTGCTGCGCGACAGTCTGTCCATTTAAGCAATTTCTCTTGCGCCGGTGCAGGCGAGTCCTCGCCATCTCCGTCACCGGCATTTCCCTGACGTCATTTTTTTCGCTGCTCTCACGCTGCCCAGCCCTTGAATTACGGGGGGTGGCAACGTGATGGCAAATATTTTTGAAAATCCCCTAAAGCAAGTTGCAATCCCGACGATAACTATTACGAAGGTTCTCTAGGCCATACCCGGCGGTTGCCAGGGCCGGAAGCCGCAGTACCCAACCAACGAGGAATTCGTCATGGCATTAACAGTAAACACCAACGTCACATCGTTGAACGTGCAGAAAAACCTGAACAAGGCTTCCGATGCTCTGTCGACTTCGATGACTCGCCTGTCTTCCGGCCTGAAAATCAACAGCGCCAAAGACGACGCCGCCGGCCTGCAAATCGCTACCCGTATGACTTCGCAAATCCGTGGTCAGACCATGGCGATCAAAAACGCCAACGACGGTATCTCGATCGCTCAGACCGCTGAAGGCGCGATGCAGGAACAGACCAACATTCTGCAGCGTATGCGTGAACTGGCTGTTCAATCGCGAAACGACTCCAACGGTACTGCTGACCGTGTCGCTCTGAACACAGAATTCGCTCAGATGTCCGACGAGCTGACGCGTATCGCGGCGTCGACCAACCTGAACGGCAAGAACCTGATCGACGGTTCCGCTGGCACCATGACCTTCCAGGTCGGTTCCAACACAGGTGCGACCAACCAGATCACCATTGATCTGAGCGCTGGCATGGACGCTACGACTCTGGCCGTTGATAGTGCCCTTATTGCCATCACCGGTACCGATAGCACCACCGCAGAAAACAGCACCGCAGCATCTATCGTCGCAATCGATGCGGCTCTGGCGACCATCAACTCCACTCGTGCTGACCTCGGTGCTGCACAAAACCGTCTGACCAGCACCATCTCCAACCTGCAGAACATCAACGAAAACGCCGCTGCTGCACTGGGTCGCGTACAAGATACCGACTTCGCTGCTGAAACTGCGCAGCTGACCAAGCAACAAACTCTGCAACAGGCTTCCACCGCAGTTCTGGCCCAGGCCAACCAACTGCCATCCGCTGTACTGAAACTGCTTCAGTAACAACTGAGTAAGTTTTGGCGAGGGAGTGTGCATGTCGCGCTCTCTCGCTTTTTTGATTTAAGAGGTGATGGACATGGATATGAGCGTGAAGCTGAACTTGTCTTATCCTGCGGCCAAGCAGGCGACGACTGTTGCCGATAGGCCTGCGGAAAAGCCTCTAGCGGAAACTGCGCCAGTGGTTGCCGTCAAGGAAGAAGGTAAAAGCAATCAGACCGAACAGGAAAAACTGAAGATGGCCGTTCAGGAAATCGAAAAGTTCGTTCAGTCGGTCAAGCGTAACCTGGAGTTCTCGATTGATGAGCCTTCAGGCAAAGTAGTGGTAAAAGTGATTGCCAGTGACTCCGGTGAGGTGATCCGTCAGATCCCCAACGAAGAAGTCCTCAAGCTGGCGAACAGTTTGAATGATGCAAGCAGCCTGTTGTTCAGCGCAAAAGTCTGACAGCTGGCACGAATTTTGTTGTTATGTTCTTTTTGGCGTTGTAGTGGTCAAAAGGCCGACGACACACTGAAGGGAGTTACACATGGCAAGTATAACGAGCTCCGGCTTAGGCTCTGGCCTTGATACCAGTTCTATCGTCAAAGCCTTGGTCGAGGCTGACAAAGCCGCCAAGCAGGGCCAGATCGACCGTGCGACCACGAAAAACACGTCGAGTATCTCCGGTATCGGCACTTTAAAATCGGTGCTGGCGGCGTTTCAGACTGCGATGGATGGCTTGAACAGTACGACCAGCCCACAGTTCTCGGGGTTTGCCGCTACGTCCTCCAGTACAAGCGTTCTGACCGCCACGTCCAGTAACACGGCTGTCTCCGGTAGCTACGTTGTCAAGGTCACCCAACTGGCCACTTCTTCGAAAGTGGCCTCTGCTGCATTTGCCGATGGTGTCACCAGCACGATTCCGTCGGGCACGCTGACCATCACCCAAAACGGCACCAGTTACCCGGTCACGATAGAGGCGGGTGCCACCCTGCAATCGGTGCGTGACTCGATCAACACTCAATACCAGGCCAGCGGCCTGAGTGCCAACATCGTGACCGACAGTTTCGGCTCGCGTCTGGTGCTGGGTTCGACCACCATGGGTGCGGGTTCCGATATTTCTGCCAGCGGTATCGCCGGCCTGGAAATCGATGGGTCGGTCGAAATGGCCGCCACGCCGACCGCCACCTCTTCGGGTGCCATCGGCGGTCTGGCCCAGGATGCGGCGTTCACTGTCGACGGCCTGGCGATGACCAGCGACTCCAACACTCTCGACAGTACGATCTCCGGGCTGAGCTTGAGTCTGCTCACGGTCGGCACATCGACCGTGACCGTAGCGTCCAACAATGATGGTTTGAAGACGTCGATTCAGAAATTCGTCGATGCCTACAATGCTGTTGCCAAGGCTGTCACCTCTCTGACCAAGACTACGGCTGATGCAGATGGCAATTTGACTGTGGCGGCAGCGCTGACCGGCGACTCCCTGCCGCGCTCAGTGCTGGCGGCTATACGGGCGCCGTTGTCCGAAACCGGTGCTGGCGACAAGCTCACCGTGCTCTCTCAGTTGGGTATCAGCACTGATCAGACGACAGGCCTCTTGAATTTCGATAGCACGAAGTTCACTACGGCAATGAATGACAAGAAGCTGGGTGGTGAGGTTCAGACGCTGTTTACCGGTGACAACGGTTTGCTTGAGCGCATGGATAATGCGATCAAGCCTTATACCGAAGGTACTGGTACCGGTGCTGATAAAGTTGAGGCTATCCTCACGACGCGCACCAAAAATCTCAGTGTCATAGCGAAAAGACTGTCAGATGACCAGGATGCACTGGATCGTCGGATCGAAACCCTGACGGCGGTGTTGACCAAAAAGTACAACGCCATGGATGCCCTGGTGGGTCAGTTGAAGGCGACTGCCAGCAACATCACGTCCATGTTCGAGGCTATTACCGCCCAGCAAAACAACTCATAGGTTATAGCTCAGAGTGCCAAAAGCCCGGCAGCGTTTTCACGCTCCGGGCTTTTGGTTTTTGAATCTAAAGTTTTTTGACGCGTCGTCGATACACTGGTTATACGAACCACAGAATTCTGATGAGGTACAGCATGAATCCAATGTTAGCCCTTCGCCAATACCAGAAGATTGGCGCTCAGGCGCAAACTTCCGAAGCCAGCCCCCATCGTCTGGTGCAGATGCTGATGGAAGGCGGCCTGGATCGTATCGCTCAGGCCAAAGGTGCGATGGAGCGTAAGGACATTGCGAACAAAGGTGTTCTGATCGGCAAGGCTATCGGCATCATCGGTGGTCTGCGTGAAGGTCTGGACCTGGAAAACCAGGCCGAATCTGTGGGTGAGCTGGATAGTCTCTACACCTACATGATGAAGCGTCTGGCCGAGGCTAACATCAAGACCGATCCAAAAATTCTCGACGAAGTCGCCGATTTGCTTCGCACGGTGAAAGACGGTTGGGATGCTATCGCCGCGCCGGGTCCGCAGTTTTAAGGAGATCACCATGAGTCTTGTCTTGCAGCGAATCGAACAAACCCGGGACGCCCTGGTCGATGCATTGGCCGAGCGCAACTGGGAGGCCATTGGTGAGTTGGACCTGGCTTGCCGTTCCTGCATGGAAGACGTCTTGAGTGAAGCTTCGGTGGACGAGGCCGCGTTGCGCGACAACCTTGAGGAGTTGCTGGGGGTGTATAAACAGCTTCTGGCGGCGGCGACGGGTGAGCGGCAGGCAATAGTCGACGAGATGTCGCAGATCCACCAAGCACAGAACGCGGCAAAGGTTTACCATCTGTTTGGTTAAATTAACCCTCAGTTAATCCAAACATAGTGCGCCATAAATTTGACTGTGCACGGTTTTTTGACTTAACTAGTGGCTGGTTCCAGATTTCAGGCGTCTACAGGCACACTGTGTCTGCAAGCGTCTAGCTTGCCCCTCATTTTGGGCATTGAGTTGACTAGGGAAGTTGCTATTGCATGTGGCGTGAAACCAAAATTCTGCTGATTGATGACGATAGCGTCCGCCGCCGCGATTTGGCGGTGATTTTAAATTTTCTTGGCGAAGAAAATTTACCCTGTGGCAGCCATGACTGGCAGCAGGCTGTCGGCTCTTTGTCATCAAGTCGTGAAGTAATCTGTGTCCTCATCGGGACGGTCAATGCTCCTGGTGCACTCATGGGCTTGTTAAAGACACTCGCAACCTGGGATGAGTTCCTTCCGGTTTTGCTAATGGGCGATAATTCTTCCATTGACTTACCCGAAGACCAGCGTCGCCGAGTGCTTTCGACCCTCGAAATGCCGCCCAGCTACAGCAAATTGCTCGACTCGCTGCACCGTGCCCAGGTCTATCGCGAGATGTATGACCAGGCCCGTGAGCGCGGTCGTCACCGTGAACCCAATCTTTTCCGCAGCCTTGTGGGCACCAGCCGGGCGATTCAACACGTCCGTCAGATGATGCAGCAAGTCGCCGACACCGATGCCAGCGTGCTGATCCTCGGTGAGTCTGGCACCGGCAAGGAAGTGGTCGCGCGCAATCTGCACTACCACTCCAAACGTCGTGACGCGCCGTTCGTCCCGGTCAACTGCGGGGCGATCCCGGCCGAGTTGCTGGAAAGCGAATTGTTCGGCCACGAGAAGGGCGCCTTCACCGGGGCGATCACCAGCCGTGCCGGGCGTTTCGAACTGGCTAACGGCGGTACCCTGTTTCTCGACGAAATCGGCGACATGCCGCTGCCGATGCAGGTCAAGTTGCTGCGTGTCTTGCAGGAGCGCACCTTCGAGCGCGTGGGCAGCAACAAGACCCAAAGCGTCGATGTGCGGATCATCGCGGCGACCCACAAGAATCTCGAAAGCATGATCGAGATCGGTACCTTCCGCGAAGACCTCTACTATCGCCTGAACGTGTTCCCGATCGAGATGGCGCCGCTGCGCGAGCGCGTCGAAGACATCCCGCTGCTGATGAACGAGTTGATCTCGCGCATGGAGCACGAGAAGCGCGGTTCGATCCGTTTCAACTCGGCGGCGATCATGTCGCTGTGCCGTCACGGCTGGCCGGGCAACGTTCGCGAGCTGGCCAACCTGGTGGAGCGCATGGCGATCATGCACCCGTACGGGGTGATCGGCGTGGTCGAATTGCCGAAGAAATTCCGCTACGTCGACGACGAAGACGAGCAACTGGTCGACAGCCTGCGCAGCGATCTCGAAGAGCGGGTGGCCATCAACGGTCATACCCCGGACTTCACCGCCAATGCCCTGCTGCCGCCGGAAGGCCTGGACTTGAAGGACTACCTCGGCGGGCTGGAACAAGGGCTGATTCAGCAGGCGCTGGATGATGCCAATGGCATTGTGGCGCGTGCGGCCGAACGGCTGCGTATTCGTCGCACCACGCTGGTGGAGAAGATGCGCAAGTACGGCATGAGCCGTCGAGAAGGTGATGAACAGGCGGATGATTGACGCCTGTTTTTCAACCTCTTCATTTATAGGCAGTTTTTTTTAGGCACGGGTATTGCTACATCCCTCGCAACGTTCCGTTTAACTGACGGTCAACCACGCGAGAGAGCACGATGCCCCCAGCCGCCCAGATGTCTCCTGTCCCTGATGCTTCGGGGCAACCGTCGTCCGTAGAGCAGGCAAGCCGGCTTGGCCTTGAGCAGGCGTTTGCGCTGTTCAATCAGATGTCGAGCCAATTGACCGACTCCTACAGCATGCTTGAAGCCCGGGTCACCGAGCTCAAGGGCGAGCTGGCAGTGGTCAGCGCTCAGCGCATGCAGGAGCTGGCGGAAAAAGAACGCCTGGCCAACCGTCTGCAAAACCTCCTCGATCTGTTGCCCGGCGGCGTCATTGTCATCGACGCCCAGGGCATCGTGCGTGAAGCGAATCCCGCCGCGAGTGAGCTGCTCGGCCTGCCCCTGGAGGGCGAGCTGTGGCGCCATGTCATTGCGCGATGCTTTGCACCTCGGGAAGACGACGGTCACGAAATCTCTCTCAAGGACGGTCGACGCCTGTCGATCGCCACGCGCTCGCTGGACGCCGAGCCCGGTCAGTTGGTGTTGCTCAACGACCTGACTGAAACCCGTCATCTGCAAGATCAATTGGCTCGCCACGAACGCTTGTCGTCTCTGGGTCGTATGGTTGCGTCGTTGGCTCATCAGATTCGTACACCGTTGTCTGCCGCGTTGCTCTACGCCAGTCATTTGGCCGAGCAGGAATTGCCGGTCGCCACCCAGCAGCGTTTTGCCGCTCGCCTGAAAGAGCGTCTGCATGAGCTGGAGCACCAGGTTCGCGATATGTTGGTGTTCGCTCGCGGCGAGTTGCCGTTGACCGATCGCGTGACTCCCAAGCTGTTGATGCAGGCGCTGCAAGCGGCCGCACTGACCCATGTTCAGGATCTGCCGATTCGCTGGCAGTGTGACAGCCATGCCGGTGAGTTGCTGTGCAATCGCGACACGTTGGTCGGGGCGATCCTCAATCTGATCGAGAACGCCATTCAGGCTAGCGCCGGCGACGTCCGTTTGAAGGTTCACTTGTATACCCGCGGCAACAACCTGCGCCTGTGCGTCAGCGACAGCGGCAGCGGTATCGATGGCGCGGTGCTGGCGCGTTTGGGTGAACCGTTTTTCACCACCAAAACTACCGGCACCGGCTTGGGCCTGACCGTGGTCAAGGCGGTGGCCCGTGCTCATCAGGGAGAATTGCAATTGCGCTCGCGGCCGGGTCGAGGCACTTGCGCGCAGGTGATCTTGCCGCTTTTTTCTGGTCAGCAGCCCAGCGCTCAGGGAGAGAAGTGAAGGACATGGCCATCAAGGTTTTACTGGTCGAGGATGACCGCGCGCTACGGGAGGCATTGGCCGATACGCTGCTGCTTGCCGGGCACGATTACATCGCTGTCGGTTCGGCGGAAGAGGCGCTGGCTGCGGTCGGCGCCGAGGCATTTAACTTAGTGCTCAGTGACGTCAACATGCCGGGCATGGACGGTCACCAACTGCTTGGATTGCTGCGGGCTCGTCAGCCACAACTGCCGGTGTTGCTGATGACCGCTCACGGTGCTGTCGAACGAGCGGTCGATGCCATGCGTCAGGGCGCAGCGGATTATCTGGTCAAGCCGTTCGAGCCCAAGGCCTTGCTCGATCTGGTGGCGCGTCACGCCTTGGGCAATCTCGGCACGATCGAGAGCGAAGGGCCTGTGGCGTTCGAACCGGCCAGTGCGCAATTGCTGGAATTGGCTGCGCGCGTGGCACGCAGTGACTCCACAGTGTTGATCTCCGGTGAGTCCGGGACCGGTAAGGAAGTGCTGGCGCGTTACATCCATCAGCACTCTCATCGCGCCAGTCAGCCGTTCATTGCGATCAACTGCGCGGCGATCCCGGACAACATGCTCGAAGCCACCTTGTTCGGTCACGAAAAGGGTTCGTTCACCGGCGCCATCGCGGCGCAGGCCGGCAAGTTCGAACAGGCCGATGGCGGAACGATCCTGCTCGACGAAATTTCCGAAATGCCCCTCGGCCTTCAGGCCAAGTTACTGCGCGTATTGCAGGAGCGCGAAGTCGAGCGAGTCGGCGCACGCAAGCCGATCACGCTGGACATTCGAGTGGTCGCCACCACCAACCGTGATCTGGCCGGTGAAGTGGCGGCGGGGCGTTTTCGCGAAGATCTTTACTATCGCCTTTCGGTGTTTCCGCTGGCCTGGCGTCCGCTGCGCGAGCGCACCGCCGACATCCTGCCACTGGCCGAGCGGCTGCTGGCCAAACACGTCAATAAAATGAAGCATGCAGCGGCGAAGCTCTCGCCTGAGGCGCAGGCGTGCCTGATCGGCTATCCATGGCCGGGCAACGTGCGTGAGTTGGATAATGCGATTCAGCGTGCCTTGATTCTGCAGCAGGGTGGTTTGATCCAGCCGCAGGATTTCTGTCTGGCCGGGCCTGTGGCGTGTGCGCCGTTGCCGACATTGGCGCCAGCGCCCGTGCGCGCTGTGGAAGTCGAAGCCGAATCGGCAGGGGCGCTGGGCGATGACCTGCGGCGCCGTGAGTTTCAGATGATCATCGACACCTTGCGCGCCGAACGCGGCCGTCGCAAAGAAGCCGCCGAGCGACTGGGCATCAGCCCGCGCACCTTGCGCTACAAGCTGGCGCAAATGCGCGACGCCGGGATGGATGTGGAAGCTTACCTGTTCGCCACCTGAAAGTTGACGCAGCAACACCGCAAAACAAATGTGGGAGCGGGCTTGCTCGCGAAAGCTGTAGACCAGCCAGCATCTCTGTTGAATGGAAAACCGTATTCGCGAGCAAGCCCGCTTGTGTCTTGCGTTGGTTCACGGTTGAACAAAGCCCGGAATTGGCTTTTGTTTAGAGCGGCCACGGAGCTGGCACTCTTGTTGCTAACACCTCACTACCCGCCGAGTGAGTGTCAAAAAATTGCGGGTAGCCAAAGACGTAGCTTCGTCAAAGAGAGAAACCATGAGCCAAGGTATTGAATTCAATCGATTGATGCTGGATATGCGCGCCATGCAAATGGACGCCATGTCTGCGCCGAAATCGACTGCCGCAGTCCCTGAATTGGGCGGCAGCAGCTTTTCCGACATGCTCGGTCAGGCCGTCAATAAAGTGAACGACACCCAGCAGGCGTCCAGTCAGCTGGCCAGTGCCTTCGAGATTGGTAAAAGCGGCGTTGACCTGACGGACGTGATGATTTCCTCACAGAAAGCCAGCGTGTCTTTTCAGGCGTTGACCCAAGTGCGTAACAAGCTGGTTCAGGCATACCAAGACATCATGCAGATGCCGGTTTAAGGACGAGATTGAGTCATGGCAGAAGCAATCGCCGATAATGTTCCGGCCAAGGCCACTCCAATAGACGGCAAACCGCCGCTGTTCGGGTTGTCCTTCCTGGAAAACCTCTCCGAGATGACCATGTTGCGTCAGGTGGGCCTGTTGGTCGGCCTGGCCGCGAGCGTGGCGATTGGTTTTGCCGTGGTGTTGTGGTCCCAACAGCCGGACTACCGGCCTCTGTACGGCAGCCTTGCCGGTATGGACGCCAAGCAGGTCATGGAAACCCTGGCCGCAGCCGATATTCCCTATACCGTTGAACCGAACTCCGGTGCCTTGCTGGTCAAGGCCGATGACCTGTCCCGTGCGCGGCTCAAGCTCGCGGGCGCTGGTGTCACTCCCAGCGACGGCAACATCGGTTTCGAGATCCTCGACAAGGACCAGGGCCTGGGCACCAGCCAGTTCATGGAGGCGACCCGTTATCGTCGTGGCCTCGAAGGCGAACTGGCCCGGACCATTTCCAGCCTGAACAACGTCAAAGGTGCCCGCGTGCACCTGGCGATTCCGAAAAGCTCGGTGTTCGTACGTGATGAGCGCAAGCCAAGCGCCTCGGTGCTGGTTGAGCTCTATTCCGGTCGCTCGCTGGAGCCAGGCCAGGTCGTTGCCATCGTCAATCTGGTCGCGACCAGCGTTCCCGAACTGAGCAAGTCGCAGATCACCGTTGTCGATCAGAAGGGCAACCTGCTGTCGGATCAGGCGGAAAACTCCGAACTGACCATGGCCGGCAAGCAATTCGACTACAGCCGTCGCATGGAAAACATGCTGACCCAGCGTGTGCACAACATCCTGCAACCGGTGTTGGGCAACGATCGCTATAAAGCCGAAGTCTCGGCCGACGTGGATTTCAGTGCCGTCGAGTCGACTTCCGAGCAGTTCAACCCGGACCAGCCGGCGTTGCGCAGCGAGCAGTCCGTCAACGAACAACGTACCGCCAGCAATGGCCCGCAAGGTGTGCCGGGTGCCCTAAGCAACCAGCCGCCATCGCCAGCCTCCGCACCGCAAACCACCGGTGGCGCCACGGCATCGGCCGGCATGGTGCAACCAGGCCAACCGTTGCTCGATGCCAACGGTCAGCAAATCATGGACCCGGCCACCGGCCAGCCGATGCTGGCGCCGTACCCGGCGGATAAGCGTCAGCAATCCACCAAGAACTTCGAACTCGACCGTTCTATCAGCCACACCAAACAACAACAGGGCCGTTTGAATCGCCTGTCGGTGTCGGTGGTGGTGGACGATCAGGTCAAGGTCAACGCGGCCAACGGCGAAACCACCCGTGCACCGTGGAGCGCCGATGAATTGGCGCGCTTCACTCGTCTGGTGCAAGACGCGGTCGGTTTCGACGCCAGCCGTGGCGACAGCGTCAGTGTGATCAACATGCCGTTCTCTGCCGAGCGCGGTGAAGTGATTGCCGATATCCCGTTCTACTCCCAGCCGTGGTTCTGGGACATCGTCAAGCAAGTGCTGGGTGTGTTGTTCATCCTGGTGCTGGTGTTCGGTGTGCTGCGTCCGGTGCTCAACAACATCACCGGTGGCGGCAAAGGCAAGCAACTTGCTGGCCTGGGCAGCGACATGGAACTCGGCGGCATGAGCGGCCTGGACGGCGAACTGGCCAACGACCGCGTCAGCCTCGGCGGCCCGACCAGCATCCTGCTGCCGAGCCCGAGCGAAGGCTATGACGCACAGTTGAACGCAATCAAGAGTCTGGTGGCAGAAGATCCGGGTCGCGTGGCCCAGGTCGTGAAAGAGTGGATTAACGCAGATGAGTGATAACCGAGCCGTTGCCGCCAAACTGTCCCGGGTCGACAAAGCCGCGATTCTGCTGCTGTCCCTGGGTTCTACCGACGCCGCGCAAGTGTTGCGCCACATGGGGCCCAAAGAGGTCCAGCGTGTGGGCGTGGCCATGGCCCAGATGGGTAACGTGCACCGCGAGCAGGTCGAACAGGTGATGAGCGAGTTTGTCGACATCGTCGGTGACCAAACCAGCCTGGGTGTCGGTTCTGATGACTACGTGCGCAAAATGCTCACTCAGGCCCTGGGCGAAGACAAGGCCAACGGCCTGATCGACCGGATCCTGCTGGGCGGCAACACCAGTGGCCTCGACAGCCTGAAGTGGATGGAGCCGCGCGCCGTCGCCGACGTGATCCGTTACGAGCACCCGCAGATTCAGGCAATCGTGGTGGCGTACCTCGATCCGGATCAGGCCGGTGAAGTGCTGGGCAACTTCGACCATAAGGTGCGTCTGGACATCATTCTACGAGTGTCCTCGTTGAACACCGTGCAGCCAGCGGCCCTGAAAGAACTCAACCAGATTCTCGAGAAGCAGTTCTCCGGCAACTCGAATGCCTCGCGCACCACCTTGGGTGGCATCAAGCGTGCGGCCGACATCATGAACTTCCTCGACAGCTCGATCGAAGGTCAGTTGATGGACTCGATTCGCGAAGTCGACGAAGACCTGTCCGGTCAGATCGAAGACCTCATGTTCGTGTTCAACAACCTGTCCGATGTCGACGACCGCGGCATTCAGGCGCTGTTGCGCGAAGTGTCCTCGGACGTCCTGGTGCTGGCCCTCAAAGGCTCGGACGAAGGCGTCAAGGAAAAGATCTTCAAGAACATGTCCAAACGGGCGGCCGAACTGTTGCGCGACGACCTCGAGGCCAAAGGCCCGGTGCGCGTCAGCGACGTGGAAACGGCGCAGAAAGAAATCCTCACCATTGCCCGCCGTATGGCCGAAGCCGGAGAAATCGTTCTCGGCGGGAAGGGCGGCGAAGAGATGATCTAAGGTCACTATGTCGTCCAAACATGATGAGTCCAATACCGACCTGATCCGTGCCAAGGACGTCGGTGGTTTCGACATCTGGTCGCTGCCCAGTTTCGACCCGTTTGTGCCGGAACCCGAGCCCGAGCCAGAGCCCGAACCGCCGGAAATGGAAGAAGTGCCGCTGGAAGAAGTCCAGCCACTGACCCTCGAAGAGCTCGAAAGCATTCGCCAGGAGGCCTACAACGAAGGCTTCGCCATCGGCGAGAAAGAAGGTTTTCACAGCACCACGCTCAAGGTCCGTCAGGAAGCCGAAGTGGCCCTGGCGGCCAAGATCGCTGGCCTGGAACAACTGATGGTCAACCTGTTCGAGCCCATTGCCGAGCAGGACACCCAGATCGAAAAGTCCCTGGTCCACCTCGTGCAGCACATCACCAAACAAGTGATTCAGCGCGAACTGGCCATCGACTCGACGCAGATCGAACACGTCATGCGTGAAGCACTCAAGCTCTTGCCGCTGGGCGTGGGTAATGTGCGGCTGTACATCAACCCGCAGGATTTCGAACAGGTCAAAGCCCTGCGCGAGCGCCATGAAGAAACCTGGCGCATCGTCGAGGACGAGTCTCTGTTGCCGGGTGGCTGCCGGGTCGAGACGGAACACAGCCGTATCGACGCCACCATCGAGACCCGCGTTACCCAGGTCATGGCCAAGCTGTTCGATCAATTGCACGATCAGGCGCTGCACCCGGCCGCGCCGGACCTGAGCCTTGAGTTGCCGAGCGACGAAAAGCCTGTGGTCGCCCCGGTCGAACCAGAACTGGACGATCCCGATGCGCCTTGATCGCACCAGCTTCGCCAAGCGCCTCGGTAGCTATGCCGAGGCCACGGAGCTTGCAGGCGCGCCGATTCTTGAAGGCCGGCTGCTGCGCATGGTCGGCCTGACCCTCGAAGCCGAAGGCTTGCGCGCCGCCATGGGCAGCCGCTGCATGGTCATCAACGATGACAGCTATCACCCGGTGCAGGTCGAAGCCGAGGTCATGGGCTTCTCTGGCAGCAAAGTCTTTCTGATGCCGGTCGGCAGTGTCGCCGGCATCGCCCCCGGTGCCCGTGTGGTTCCCCTGGCTGATACCGGTCGTTTGCCGATGGGCATGAGCATGCTCGGGCGGGTGCTCGATGGCGCCGGTCGTGCGCTCGACGGCAAAGGTGGCATGAAGGCCGAAGATTGGGTGCCGATGGACGGCCCGACCATCAACCCGCTCAAGCGTGACCCGATCAGCCAGCCGCTGGACGTCGGTATCCGCTGCATCAACGGTTTGTTGACGGTCGGTCGCGGTCAGCGGCTCGGGTTGTTTGCCGGTACCGGCGTCGGCAAGAGTGTGCTGCTGGGCATGATGACCCGCTTCACCGAGGCCGACATTATCGTCGTCGGGCTGATCGGCGAGCGGGGTCGTGAAGTTAAAGAGTTCATCGAGCACATCCTCGGTGAAGAAGGGCTCAAGCGTTCGGTGGTGGTGGCGTCGCCGGCGGACGATGCGCCGCTGATGCGTCTACGGGCGGCCATGTACTGCACGCGGATCGCCGAGTATTTCCGCGACAAAGGCAAAAACGTCCTGTTGCTGATGGATTCCCTGACCCGTTTCGCCCAGGCCCAGCGGGAAATCGCCCTGGCTATCGGCGAACCGCCAGCGACCAAGGGCTATCCACCCTCAGTGTTCGCCAAGTTGCCGAAACTGGTGGAGCGGGCCGGCAACGCCGAAAAGGGCGGCGGTTCGATCACTGCGTTTTACACCGTATTGTCCGAAGGCGACGATCAGCAAGACCCGATCGCCGACTCGGCGCGGGGCGTGCTCGACGGGC
Organism: Pseudomonas sp. LBUM1673; assembly: GCF_059695645.1. Taxonomy (NCBI): domain Bacteria; kingdom Pseudomonadati; phylum Pseudomonadota; class Gammaproteobacteria; order Pseudomonadales; family Pseudomonadaceae; genus Pseudomonas; species Pseudomonas sp. LBUM1673. Next base: position 4,757,816 of record NZ_CP166780.1, on the reverse strand, counting down.
ACATCGTGCTGTCCCGGCGTCTGGCCGAGGAAGGGCATTACCCGGCCATCGATATCGAAGCGTCCATCAGCCGGGTCATGCCGTCGGTGGTCGGCGCCAAGCACATGAACCACGCGCAGATGTTCAAGCAATACTGGTCGCGCTATCAGCAGAGTCGCGACCTGATCAGCGTCGGCGCCTATGTGCCCGGCGGTGATCGTGAAACCGACACTGCCATCGCCCTGCAACCGGCCATGGTTACTTACCTGCGCCAGGGTCTGAACGACAACATCAGCATGGGCGCCAGCGAAGGCCATCTCGCTTCGGTCTTCGCACCAGCGCCGGGCGGTTGATCGATCATGGCCCCGAGTCGCGCGACGCGCCTGGCGCCTGTGGTGGAAATGGCCGAAAAGGCCGAGAAAACCGCCGTCCAGCGCCTGGGGCACTTCCAGGGTCAGGTTCGTCTGGCGGAAAGTAAACTCGCCGACCTGGAAAACTTTCGTCTGGAATACCAGGAGCAATGGATCGTGCGCGGCAGTAGCGGCGTGTCAGGCCAATGGTTGCTGGGTTACCAGGGATTTCTCGCGCAATTGGGCACGGCCATCGACCAGCAGCGCCAGAGTCTGAACTGGCATCAAAACAACCTGAACAAGTCTCGGGAAGCCTGGCAGCAGGCGTTTGCCCGGGTCGAAGGCTTGCGCAAACTGGTTCAGCGCTACATGGATGAGGCACGGCAGCTGGAAGACAAGCGTGAACAGAAGCTGCTGGATGAGCTGTCCCAGCGGTTGCCGCGTCAGGATCCGTATTGAGTGTCGGTTTTAAAAGATCGCAGCCTTCGGCAGCTCCTACATTGACCGCATGTAAACCCGATCCTGTAGGAGCTGCCGAAGGCTGCGATCTTTTGATTCTGATTTCCTGCCTTGCTCCTACCCTCGTCAGGTGCTAAACCTTCTACACGTACGTTCGCCAATGACAAGGAAGCCGTGAAATGTCAGTCGTTACAGAAGTATCTCAGGATGGGCAAAAGCTGACGATTTCGATCAAGGGACGATTCGATTTCGGTCGGCATCAGGAATTTCGTGAGTCCTACGAAAAACTCAACAAGAAACCCGATTCCATCGTAGTGGATCTGAAGGAAGCCACGTATCTCGATAGCTCGGCGCTGGGCATGCTGCTCTTGCTGCGTGATCACGCCGGTGGCGACAGTTCCGATATTCACGTCATCAACAGCAGTTCCGACGTGAAGAAAATCCTCGCCATCTCCAATTTCGACAAGTTGTTCGACATCAGTTGAGCGTCATGCAGCCGCTCGAGCCGCTGACGATTCTGATCGCCGAAGACAGCGCGGCCGACCGTTTGCTGCTGTCGACTATCGTCCGTCGTCAGGGCCATGAGGTGCTGACGGCTGGCAACGGTGCCGAAGCGGTCGACGTGTTTCGCTCGCAGCGACCGCACCTGGTGTTGATGGACGCCATGATGCCGGTGATGGACGGTTTCGAGGCCGCGCAGCAGATCAAGGCACTGGCTGGCGAAACCCTGGTGCCGATCATCTTTCTGACGTCGCTGACCGAAAGCGAAGCCTTGGCCCGTTGTCTGGAGGCCGGAGGCGACGATTTTCTGGCAAAGCCTTACAACCAGGTGATTCTCGCCGCCAAGATCAAGGCAATGGACCGCTTGCGGCGTTTGCAGGCCACCGTGCTGGAGCAGCGAGACCTGATCGCCAGGCACCACGATTACCTGCTCAACGAACAGCGCGTGGCCAAAGCCGTGTTCGACAAGGTCGCCCACTCCGGGTGCCTGAGTGCGCCGAACATCCGTTACCTGCAATCACCCTATGCGCTGTTCAATGGCGATCTGTTGCTGGCTGCGTTCACCCCGGCCGGCGACATGCACGTGTTGCTCGGCGATTTCACCGGTCATGGTTTGCCGGCCGCTGTTGGCGCCATGCCCTTGGCCGAAGTCTTCTACGGCATGACTGCCAAGGGCTACGGCTTGTCCGAAACCCTGCGGGAGATGAACGCCAAGCTCAAACGCATCCTGCCGGTGGACATGTTCTGCTGTGCGGCCCTGCTGTGCCTGAGCTTTCAGCGAGGGTCGATGGAGGTCTGGAACGGCGGGATGCCGGACGGTTACCTGCACAGCGTCGCCACCGGCGAACGTACACCGCTGACGGCACGGCACTTGCCGCTGGGTGTGCTGAGTCCGCAAACCTTCGATGATCGTACCGAGGTGTTCCCGATGGCCATCGGGGATCGAGTGTTCCTGCTGTCCGACGGGGTAATCGACACCTGCGATGCCAATGAACAGTTGTTTGGCGTAGAGCGACTGGAACAGGTGTTTGCAGCCAATCATCAGCCTGATGCGCTGTTCGAAGAGATCGAACAGGCCTTGCGGGACTTCCGTGGCGAGGCCCGCGATGACGTGAGCATGGTCGAGGTCAGCCTGCTGGAGGCTGCGCAATTGAGTCCGACTGCGCCGGTGTACTCCGACAGCGGCCAGTCCAGCCCGCTGGACTGGTCGGTGAGTTTCGAGTTCCGCTCTGCCACCCTCAAACGCTTCAATCCGCTGCCGTACTTGTTGCAATTGCTGCTTGAGGTGCATGGCCTGCGGGCTCAGAGTGGCGCACTCTACAGTGTGCTGGCAGAGCTTTATTCCAATGCCCTTGAGCATGGCGTGCTGGGCCTGGATTCGAGTTTGAAACGCGATGCTTCGGGTTTTGCGCGTTATTATCAACAGCGCAGTGCGCGCCTGGACGAATTGCGGGACGGCTATGTGCGGGTGCATTTGCAGGTGATGCCAAAAGGCGAGGGCGGTTGCCTGACAGTCCGGATCGAAGACAGTGGCAAGGGCTTCGATGTAGCGCGGATAATGGAGCGTCCCGTCGATGATGTCCGTCTGTCGGGACGAGGAGTCAATTTGATCCGCCAGTTGAGTCATCATGCGAGCTGGTCCGATAATGGTCGAAGTGCTCACGTGGAGTTTTTCTGGGAGGCTCTGGCATAATCCCAGGCATTCTTGATCAAGGAGTGAACAAGTGGACGACAAACATCTGGACCGGGACGTGCTGAGCGCGTTGCGGGAAGTTATGGAAGACGGGTATCCAGAATTGCTTGATACCTTTCTCGCCGATTCCGAAGAGCGTTTGAGTCTGCTGCGGCAGGCTGACGATGCCGATCGGTTAGGCGCCACTGCGCATAGTTTCAAGGGCAGCAGCAGCAACATGGGCGCTACCCGGCTGGCCGAGCTGTGCCATGAACTGGAGCAGCGAGCCAAAGAAAAAAAACTCGAAGGCATTAAAGCGCTGGTCGGAGAAATTGACGGCGAATTCGCCATTGTCCGGCTACTTTACGAAGCGGAACGCCAGCGTTCCCTTGCCGAACCAGCAACCGTCCGGCGCTTTTAACAGCTAGCGAGCAAAGCTGGCTCGACCCTTGCAATCAACTTGCTCAACTGTACCTACGATCCCAGTGCAGCGGAGACCGTTTTATGCCCGTTACCCCCAACATTCTTCTTCAGACCGCCGCTGCGGCCAAAACTCAAGCCGCGTCCGCCAATGCACCGGCACTGACGGCTGAGCCCGGGGACAAGGCGTCCAGCTTCGCTCAGGTCTACGCCAATCAGGCCCAGAGCAAGCCCTCGGCCGTGGCGGACGGATCGACTAAATCCGCACGCGACAAAACTGCGGACAATGGCGGCAAAAAGGATGTGAGCAACGACCCGTCTGCCGCCCCGGAACCGGCGGTTGCCGATAGCGGCAAAACCTTGCCCGCCGATAAACCGGCGCAGACCGACGACAAGACAGCCAGCGATGACGCGCCGGAGACTGCTGAGTCGTCGACGCCGGTGGCCGATACCGCGCCTGTCGATCCGACCCTCGATCCGACCCTCGATCCTGCGTTGATGCAGGTGATGCAGCCGGTGGTGGCAGCCCCTGTGCCGCAAACCCCGCCGGTTGTGGCTACTGCGCAGTCACCCGTTGAAGCACCTGTCGCGGCCGCCGTTACGGCGGCAGCGGCGCAGGCTGTTGCGACCGCCGATCCTGATTTCGACCCCGAAGCTGATCCTCTCGATGCGCTGCCTGCGGTGCGCATGGCCATGGAACAGGGCGGGCACGTTTCGGCGGCAAGCCAGGCCCAGTCAAAAGCTGCACCAACCTCGACTCAAGTCGATGGCGAGCCGACTTCGGCGCAAAACTTTGCTGCGGGCATGGCAAGCATGCTTGACGTGCAAGCCGATCAGGACAGCACCAGCCAGGGCGGCGAGAAGGCTTTCAGTGGCCTGATCGATGACGGCCTCAAGGATCTGAAATCCGCCAGCAGCGATACCCGTGTTGATGATTTCGCCAACCGTCTGGCGGCACTGACCCAGGCGGCAACACCCAAGACTGCCAATGCAGTGCCGGTGAACCAGCCGATCGCCATGCATCAGAGCGGTTGGACTGAAGAGGTGGTCAACCGGGTCATGTACCTGTCCAGCGCCAACCTCAAAGCGGCCGACATTCAGTTGCAACCGGCCGAGCTGGGACGCCTCGATATTCGGGTGAACATGGTTCCGGATCAGCAGACCCAGGTGACCTTCATGAGCGCTCACCCAAGCGTTCGCGAAGCGCTCGACGGGCAAATGCATCGCCTGCGTGACATGTTCGCGCAGCAGGGCATGGGCCAGGTCGACGTTAATGTTTCCGATCAGTCTCGTGGCTGGCAGGGCCAGGGTCAGGAGCAGGCTCAACAAGGCCAGGGTGGGCGTACCAATGCCAGCGGCGGTCGCCTCGATGCCGTCGATGAAGAGCTTCCTGCGACTGTCGCTGAAGTAGCCGCGAACACCACCAGCGTGATTGGCTCCAGCGCCGTCGACTACTACGCCTGATCAAGCGCAACACCCTGTAGGAGCGAGGCTTGCCCGCGAAGAACGATAACGCGGTTTAACCGATAAGCCACGTTATCGTTCTTCGCGGGCAAGCCTCGCTCCTACAGTTCTTACGATCTCATTAAACCTGCGCCTCAACGCCCCGACACTTCTGGCATAACACTTGCTCTTGCCTTGCCGTGCGACTGTGAAAACCCGAATAGTGACGGATTATTGGCATGGCGAAGAGCGAAACAGCAGCAGTAAAAGACCCTGCAACCAAAGGCAAGATCAAGCTGATCATCGTGATCGTGCTGGCTTTGCTGCTGGCGATCGGTGTGTCCGTGGGGGCGACCTGGTTCTTCATGCACAGCGCTCAGAGCAAGCCTGTTGCCGCGGTTGAAACCGCTGTGCTCGGCAAGCAGCCGGCGATCTTCGAGCCGATGGCTCCGGCCTTCGTGGCCAACTACACCCAGAACGGCCGTCAGCGCTACATGCAGGTGAGCATCACCATGCTGGGTCGCAATCAAGCTGATCTGGAGGCGCTCAAAGTCCACATGCCGGTGATCCGCAATAACCTGGTGATGCTGTTTTCCGGTCAGGATTTCGCCACGCTGGCGACCCCGGTCGGCCAGGAGATGTTGCGTCAGAAGGCCACGGCCAGCGTTCAGGAAGTGGCGCAGAAAGAGCTTGGCAAAGTGGTGATCGAACAGTTGCTTTTCACTAATTTCGTACTGCAGTAGGAACACGACATGGCCGTGCAGGACCTGCTGTCCCAGGATGAGATCGATGCGCTGTTGCATGGCGTCGACGATGGTCTGGTACAGACCGATAACGCCGCTGAACCCGGCAGCGTCAAAAGCTACGACCTGACCAGCCAGGATCGCATCGTCCGTGGACGCATGCCGACCCTGGAAATGATCAACGAGCGTTTTGCCCGCTACACCCGCATCAGCATGTTCAACATGCTGCGCCGCTCGGCGGACGTTGCCGTCGGTGGCGTGCAGGTGATGAAGTTCGGCGAATACGTGCACTCGCTGTACGTGCCGACCAGCCTCAACCTGGTCAAGATCAAACCGCTGCGCGGCACCGCACTGTTCATCCTCGACGCCAAACTGGTGTTCAAACTGGTGGACAACTTCTTCGGCGGCGATGGCCGTCACGCGAAGATCGAAGGGCGTGAATTCACCCCCACCGAACTGCGAGTGGTGCGCATGGTGCTGGAACAGGCCTTCGTCGATTTGAAGGAAGCCTGGCAGGCGATCATGGAGGTGAACTTCGAGTACATCAACTCGGAAGTGAACCCGGCCATGGCCAACATCGTCGGCCCGAGCGAAGCCGTTGTGGTGTCGACGTTCCACATCGAACTCGATGGCGGTGGCGGTGACCTGCACGTGACGATGCCGTACTCGATGATCGAGCCGGTGCGCGAAATGCTCGATGCCGGTTTCCAGTCGGACCTCGACGATCAGGACGAGCGCTGGGTCAACGCCTTGCGCCAGGACGTGCTGGACGTCGACGTGCCGATCGGTGCCACGGTTGCCCGCCGCCAGTTGCGCCTGCGCGACATCCTGCACATGCAGCCGGGGGATGTGATCCCGGTCGAGATGCCGGAAGAGATGATCATGCGCGCCAACGGCGTGCCGGCCTTCAAGGTCAAGATGGGCTCGCACAAAGGCAACCTCGCGTTGCAAGTGATCGAGCCGATCGAGCGCCGTTGATCGGCGCTCTACACAATCGCTTTTAACTGACAGCCTCTAATTGAATGGTTGCCCGCCGAGGACAAATGATGAATGACGATATGAACGCCCAGGACGACCAGGCACTGGCTGATGAATGGGCTGCGGCCCTGCAGGAAACCGGTGACGCCGGGCAAGACGATATCGATGCCTTGCTGGCCGCCGACGCCGCGAGTTCGCCGTCCAACCGTCTGCCGATGGAAGAGTTCGGCAGCGTGCCGAAGAACAATGATCCGGTCACCCTGGACGGTCCGAACCTGGACGTGATCCTCGACATCCCGGTGTCGATTTCCATGGAAGTCGGCAGCACCGACATCAACATCCGCAACCTGCTGCAGCTCAACCAGGGCTCGGTGATCGAGCTCGATCGTCTGGCCGGCGAGCCGCTGGACGTGCTGGTCAACGGCACGCTCATCGCCCACGGCGAAGTGGTGGTGGTCAACGAAAAGTTCGGCATCCGCCTGACCGACGTGATCAGCCCAAGCGAACGCATCAAGAAGCTGCGCTGAGTGAAAAGGGTTCTGGGAGGGGTGCTTGGGTTAGCGTTGGCCTTGCCATTCAGCGTGTTGGCTGCCGAGCCGGTAACGACTGCAGCAACAGCAGCCGCTGCGCCGGCCGTCAGCAGCAGTGTGGCCGGGCAATTGACGCAATTGGTGTTCGGCTTGCTGCTGGTGCTGGGGCTGATCTTCTTCCTCGCCTGGCTGCTGCGCCGGGTCCAGCAGGCCGGGCCGGCCGGCAAGGGGCAGGTGATCGAGCTGATCGGTTCCCGGGCGCTTGGCCCTCGTGATCGTTTGATGCTGGTGCAGGTGGGCAACGAACAGATTCTGCTCGGCCTGAGCCCCGGCACCATCACCGCGTTGCATGTGCTCAAGGAGCCGGTGCAAGTGCCGGGCGGGACTGAAAAAGCGACCCCCGAGTTTGCCCAGCGCCTGTTGGAGCTGTTGGGCAAGGATCAGAAGGATAAGAAGTAATGGGTGCGTTACGCATCGTCTTGACGCTGGCCCTGATGCTGGCAGCGCCGCTGGCGTTCGCCGCCGATCCGTTGTCGATCCCGGCTATCACCCTGGGCACCAACGCCGAAGGCGCTCAGGAATACTCGGTCAGCCTGCAAATCCTGCTGATCATGACCGCGCTGAGTTTCATCCCGGCGTTCGTCATGCTGATGACCAGTTTCACCCGGATCATCATCGTTTTCTCGATCCTGCGTCAGGCCCTGGGCTTGCAGCAGACACCGTCGAACCAGATCCTCACCGGCATGGCGCTGTTCCTCACCATGTTCATCATGGCGCCGGTGTTCGATCGTGTGAATCAGGATGCCTTGCAGCCGTATCTGGCGGAAAAACTCACCGCTCAGGATGCCGTGGCCAAGGCTCAGGTGCCGATCAAGGACTTCATGCTCGCCCAGACGCGCAGCAGCGATCTGGAGCTGTTCATGCGCCTATCCAAGCGCACCGACATTGCTTCGCCGGATCAGGCCCCGCTGACGATTCTGGTTCCGGCGTTTGTGACTTCGGAGCTGAAAACCGCGTTCCAGATCGGCTTCATGATCTTCATCCCGTTCCTGATCATCGACCTGGTCGTGGCCAGTGTGCTGATGGCGATGGGTATGATGATGCTCTCGCCACTGATCATTTCCCTGCCGTTCAAGATCATGCTTTTCGTGCTGGTGGACGGCTGGGCGTTGATCATTGGCACGTTGGCCAGCAGCTTCGGCGGCGTTTCACCATGACGCCGGAAGTTGCCGTAGACATCTTTCGCGAAGCGCTGTGGCTGACCACCGTGATGGTCGCCGTGCTGGTGATCCCAAGCTTGCTGGTGGGGTTGTTGGTGGCGATGTTCCAGGCGGCCACCCAGATCAACGAACAGACCCTGAGCTTCCTGCCGCGCCTGCTGGTGATGCTGGTGACGCTGATCGTTGCCGGCCCGTGGCTGGTGCAGACTTTCATGGAATACATCCTGCAGTTGTACGGCAGTATTCCTCAGGTCATTGGCTAAACCATGTCGTTGCTGCAGCTGACCGATACCCAGATCAGTACCTGGGTGGCGACGTTCATGTTGCCGCTGTTTCGCATCGGTTCTTTGCTGATGGTCATGCCGATTTTCGGTACGACGCTGGTGCCCCAGCGCGTGCGCCTGTACTTCGCCCTGGCGATCACCTTCGTGATCGCCCCCGGCCTGCCACCGATGCCGCCGGTCAACGCATTGGACCTGAGCGCGCTGCTGTTGATTGCCGAGCAGATCATCATTGGCGCGGTGTTGGGCTTCTCCTTGCAGCTGTTCTTCCAGGCTTTTGTGGTTGCCGGGCAAATTGTCGCGATCCAGATGGGTATGGGATTCGCCTCAATGGTCGACCCCACGAACGGCGTGTCGGTGGCGGTGATCGGGCAGTTCTTCACTATGTTGGTAACGCTGCTGTTCCTGTCGATGAATGGCCACTTGGTGGTGTTCGAAGTCCTCACCGAAAGCTTCACCACGCTGCCGGTCGGTGGCGGGCTGATGGTTCATCATTTCTGGGAATTGGCCGGCAAGCTCGGTTGGGTACTCGGCGCGGCGCTGTTGCTGGTGTTGCCGGCGATCACCGCGTTGCTGGTGGTCAACATTGCGTTTGGCGTGATGACCCGGGCGGCGCCGCAGCTGAACATCTTCTCGATCGGCTTCCCGCTGACCCTGGTGCTTGGGCTGTTCATCGTCTGGGTCGGCCTGGCGGACATTCTCAATCAGTATCAACCGCTGGCCTCTGAGGCCTTGCAGTTGTTACGCGAATTGGCACGGGCGCGCTGAGTCATGGCAGAGAGCGAAAGCGGTCAGGACAAAACAGAAGACCCCACGGAGAAACGTAAAAAGGACTCCCGTGAGAAGGGCGAGATTGCACGTTCCAAGGAGCTCAACACTCTGGCGGTCATGCTGGCCGGCGCCGGTGGATTGCTGATTTTTGGCGGCGCCCTGGCCCAGGATTTGATGGAGCTGATGCGCATGAACTTCTCGCTCTCGCGGGAGGTGATTCTGGATCAGCGCTCCATGGGCGCTTATCTGCTGCACTCGGGGCAGATCGCCCTGTTGGCGATTCAGCCAGTCATGATCACCTTGCTGCTGGCGGCGCTGATCGGTCCGATTTCCCTGGGGGGCTGGCTGTTCGCGGCCGGCTCCATGGCGCCCAAGTTCAGTCGCATGGACCCCGGCGCAGGCCTCAAGCGGATGTTCTCGGCCAAGGCGCTGGTGGAGTTGCTCAAGGCCCTGGCGAAGTTTTTCATCGTGTTGTTCGTCGCGTTGGCAGTCTTGTCGTCGGACATCGACGATCTACTGCGCATCGCCCACGAGCCCTTGGACATGGCGATCATTCACAGTCTGCAAGTGGTCGGCTGGAGTACCTTGTGGATGGCGTGCGGGCTGATCATTATCGCGGCGGTCGACGTGCCGGTGCAGTTGTGGGAAAGCCACAAGAAACTGCTGATGACCAAGCAGGAAGTGCGCGACGAGCACAAGGATCAGGAAGGTAAACCGGAGGTCAAGCAGCGCATCCGACAGATGCAGCGCGAGATCTCCCAGCGGCGGATGATGGCGGCGGTGCCCGAGGCTGACGTGGTCATCACTAACCCGACCCACTATGCTGTGGCACTCAAGTACGATCCGGAAAAGGGCGGGGCGCCGATGCTGGTCGCCAAGGGCAGCGACTTCCTGGCCCTGAAGATCCGCGAAATCGCCGTGGCCAACGAAGTGCTGCTGCTCGAATCGCCCGCGCTGGCGCGTTCGATCTACTACTCCACGGAACTGGAGCAGGAAATTCCTGGCGGGCTGTATCTGGCGGTCGCCCAGGTACTGGCCTATGTCTATCAGATCCGCCAGTATCGCGCGGGCAAGGGCAAGCGCCCGGATCCGCTCAAGGACGATCTGCCGATTCCGCCGGATTTGCGGCGCGATTCCTGATTGTGCATTGGCAATGCTGGCCTCTTCGCGGGCAAGCCTCGCTCCTACAGGTTTTGAGTCGATCGCGACATAGGCGAACGACACGGGACTATAGGAGCGAGGCTTGCCGCGAAGGCGCCGTTTCAGGCAATACAAACCCCGAAGCAGACCTCTATTTCAAACCCCGGCAAAAGTTGGAAGGCTTCTTGCAATAGCCGCCCTGCGCCTGCTTCAGGCGTCAAAAGTTTGCTTTAAAGGAACGGGGAAAACCGGTGGATCGCTCTCAGTTAATCAACAGTGCCCGCACAAACGTTGCCGACTTAAGTCGGGGCAATCTGGGTGTGCCGCTGTTGCTGCTGGTCATGCTGGCCATGATGATGTTGCCGGTGCCGCCGTTCCTGCTGGACGTGTTTTTCACGTTCAACATTGCCTTGTCCATCGTTGTGTTGCTGGTCTGCGTGTACGCCTTGCGGCCGCTGGATTTTGCAGTGTTCCCGACCATTTTGCTGGTGGCGACGTTGTTGCGACTGGCGTTGAACGTGGCTTCGACGCGGGTGGTGATGCTCCACGGCCAGGACGGCCATGCCGCCGCCGGCAAGGTGATTCAGGCCTTCGGTGAGGTGGTGATCGGCGGTAACTATGTGGTCGGTATCGTGGTCTTCGCGATTTTGATGATCATCAACTTTGTCGTGGTGACCAAGGGTGCGGGGCGGATTTCCGAGGTGAGCGCGCGTTTCACCCTCGATGCGATGCCCGGTAAACAGATGGCGATCGACGCCGACTTGAACGCCGGCCTGATCGATCAGAACCAGGCGAAATTGCGCCGAATGGAAGTGGCTCAAGAGGCCGAGTTTTACGGTTCCATGGACGGTGCCAGCAAGTTCGTGCGCGGTGACGCCATCGCCGGCCTGCTGATTCTGTTCATCAACCTGATCGGCGGCATGGCAGTCGGTATCTTCCAGCACGGCATGACCTTTGGCGATGCCGGTCGGGTTTACGCCTTGTTGACCATCGGTGACGGTTTGGTGGCGCAATTGCCATCACTGCTGTTGTCGACTGCCGCTGCGATCATGGTGACCCGTGCTTCCGGCTCGGAAGACATGGGCAAACAAATCAATCGTCAGATGTTCGCCTCGCCGAAAGCCTTGGCAGTGGCCGCTGGCTTGATGGCGGTGATGGGCCTGGTGCCGGGCATGCCGCATTTTTCCTTCCTGAGCATGGCGGCCCTGGCGGCTGGTGGCGCTTACCTGTTCTGGAAGAAGCAGAACGCGGTCAAGGTTCATGCGCTGCAAGAGGTCAAGCGTCAGCAGGAACTGCTGCCATCGCCGGCCCGCGCCCAGGAAACCAAAGAGCTTGGCTGGGACGACGTTACCCCGATCGACATGATCGGTCTGGAAGTCGGTTACCGCCTGATTCCGCTGGTGGACCGCAACCAGGGTGGTCAGCTGCTGGCACGGATCAAGGGTGTGCGTAAAAAACTCTCCCAGGACTTGGGCTTCCTGATGCCGACTGTGCATATCCGTGACAACCTCGACCTGGCGCCAAGCGCCTACCGCCTGACCCTGATGGGCGTGATCCTGGCCGAGGCCGAGATTTACCCGGACCGCGAACTGGCGATCAACCCGGGGCAGGTCTACGGCACGCTCAACGGCATCACCGCCAAAGATCCGGCTTTTGGTCTGGAGGCGGTCTGGATCGAAATCAGCCAGCGTGCCCAGGCACAATCCCTCGGTTACACCGTGGTCGATGCCAGTACGGTAGTGGCAACCCACTTGAACCAGATTCTGTACAAGCACTCCAGCGAGCTGATCGGCCACGAAGAAGTCCAGCAACTCATGCAATTGCTGGCCAAAAGCTCGCCGAAGCTGGCCGAAGAGCTGGTGCCGGGGGTGGTTTCGCTGTCGCAACTGCTCAAAGTCTTGCAGGCGTTGCTGGCCGAGCAGGTGCCGGTTCGGGACATTCGCAGCATCGCCGAAGCCATAGCGAACAACGCCGCCAAGAGTCAAGATACTGCCGCTTTGGTGGCCGCGGTGCGCGTCGGCGTATCCCGTGCAATCGTGCAAAGCATTGTAGGGACTGAGTCGGAGCTGCCTGTCATCACCTTGGAGCCAAGGTTGGAACAAATATTGCTCAATAGTCTTCAGAAGGCAGGACAAGGCTCGGAAGAGGGTGTTCTGTTGGAGCCAAGCATGGCAGAGAAACTGCAACGCTCATTGATCGAAGCGGCGCAGCGTCAGGAAATGCAAGGTCAACCGGTGATTCTGCTGGTGGCCGGTCCGGTTCGCGCGATGCTGTCGCGATTTGGCCGACTGGCAGTCCCGGGTTTGCATGTGTTGGCTTACCAGGAAATTCCTGACAACAAGCAAGTGACCATCGTTGCGACAGTAGGGCCCAACGGCTGAGGTAGTGGTTTATGCAAGTTAAGCGTTTTTTCGCCGCCGATATGCGTCAGGCCATGAAACTGGTTCGTGATGAGCTGGGCGCTGATGCCGCCATCATTGGCAATCGCCGGATTGCTGGCGGTGTCGAGCTGACGGCTGCCCTGGATTACAAGCTGTCGGCGCTGGCCCCGCGTGTTCCGAACATGGAACTCGAGGACGAGCTGCGCAAGACCCAGTCGCGGATCGTCACCGCCCAGGCCGAACTGAGCCTGCGTGGCGATGGCGAGAGCGACAAGACCACCAATCGCCAGTTGTTCGCTGGCCTGCCGTTGACCGCCGCCGAGCCGCTGATCGAACCGACCTACGCCGAACCTCGTCGTGCAGCGCCGGCCCCTGCGCCAGCCTCCGGTGGCGTCGACCCGCGTGCATTCGATTCGATGCGTTTCGAACTCAACAGCCTGCGTGAACTGATGGAAGTACAACTGGGCTCGCTGGCCTGGAATCAGCTGCAAGGCAGCCGTCCGGCCCAAGCCAACCTCTGGCGTCGCCTGCAACGCATCGGCCTGTCCGGCCCGTTGTCGCGGGATCTGCTGGCGCTGATTACCGACATTGAAGAGCCCCGTCAGGCCTGGCGCATGTTGCTCGCGCACCTGGCGCGGATGATCGCCACCCCGGAAGTCGAGCCACTGGAAGAGGGCGGCGTGATTGCCATGGTCGGCCCGGCCGGCATGGGCAAGACCACCACGCTGGCCAAGCTCGCGGCCCGTTACGTGCTCAAGTACGGCGCACAGAACATCGCGCTGGTGAGCATGGACAGCTATCGCATTGGTGCCCAGGAACAGCTCAAGACCTTGGGCCGGATCCTCAACGTGCCAGTTACCCACGTCGACCCGGGCCAATCGCTGGGGCAGGCGCTGGAGCCCATGCTGCGCAAACGCGTGGTGCTGATCGATACCGCCGGCCTGCAGGCCAGCGACCCGGCACTGCGCATGCAACTCGAAAGTCTGGCTGGACGGGGCATCAAATCAAAAAATTATCTGGTCTTGGCAACCACCAGCCAGAAACAGGTTCTAACCGCCGCTTATCACAGTTACAAACGTTGCGGCCTTGCCGGCTGCATCCTGACTAAACTGGATGAAACGGCAAGTCTGGGCGAGGTGTTGAGCCTGGCTATCAGTCATGAGTTGCCGGTGGCTTATCTGACCGATGGCCCGCGGATTCCGGATGATTTGCATCTACCGCGTCGTCATCAGTTGGTTAGCCGCGCCGTCAGCGTGCAAATGCAGGAAGAACCCAGCGAAGAAGCCATGGCTGATATGTTCGCTGACCTTTACCACAGCCCGACCAAGCGGGTTGGCTGAGGTATTAATGAACAGTTTTTGTACCTACATCGATGGTCTGCCATGCATTGTTCTGTTGATGAACGCGCAGCCAGTAATGTGGCCTCCGTCTAAGTAAGACAAGGTAAAGAAAATAACATGGGCAGCATGCATCCCGTACAGGTGATCGCGGTGACCGGCGGCAAAGGTGGCGTCGGGAAGACTAACGTGTCAGTGAACTTGTCCCTGGCTTTAGCTGAGCTCGGCCGGCGAGTCATGCTGCTGGATGCCGATCTGGGGCTGGCGAACGTCGACGTCCTGCTGGGACTGACACCCAAGCGCACCCTGGCCGACGTGATCGAAGGCCGCTGTGAGCTGCGCGACGTGCTGTTGCAGGGGCCTGGCGGTATTCGCATCGTCCCGGCCGCATCCGGCACCCAGAGCATGGTTCATCTGAGCCCGGCCCAGCATGCCGGCCTGATCCAGGCCTTCAGCGATATCGGCGACAACCTCGACGTATTGGTGATCGACACCGCTGCGGGCATTGGTGACTCGGTGGTCAGCTTCGTGCGCGCAGCGCAAGAAGTCTTGCTGGTGGTATGCGACGAGCCGACCTCGATCACCGACGCCTACGCGCTGATCAAACTGCTGAACCGCGACTACGGCATGAACCGTTTCCGCGTCCTGGCCAACATGGCGCAGAGCCCGCAGGAAGGCCGCAACCTGTTCGCCAAGTTGACCAAGGTCACGGATCGTTTTCTCGACGTCGCCTTACAATATGTCGGCGCGGTGCCTTACGACGAATGCGTGCGCAAGGCCGTGCAGAAGCAGCGTGCCGTCTACGAAGCCTTTCCGCGTTCCAAGTGCGCCCTGGCGTTCAAGGCCATTGCGCAGAAGGTCGATACCTGGCCGCTGCCTGCCAATCCACGTGGGCACCTGGAATTTTTCGTCGAGCGCCTCGTGCAACAAACCGCAGGACCCGTCCTATGACAGCCAGTGGCTACAACCTCTACAAGAAGTCGGCACGTGACGCGCAGTACGAGCTGATCGAGCGTTACGCGCCACTGGTCAAACGTATTGCCTACCATTTGCTGGCGCGTTTGCCGGCCAGTGTCCAGGTCGAAGACCTGATCCAGGCCGGGATGATCGGCCTGCTTGAAGTGTCGACCAAATACGACGCCAGCAAAGGCGCGAGTTTCGAGACGTACGCGGGCATACGAATCCGCGGCGCAATGCTCGATGAAGTGCGCAAGGGGGACTGGGCGCCACGTTCGGTCCACCGCAATACCCGCATGGTCAGCGACGCGATTCGCTCGATTGAAGCTAAAACCGGCCGTGACGCTAAAGATCACGAGGTTGCGGCCGAACTCCAATTGAGTCTCGACGATTATTACGGGATTTTGAACGACACCCTGGGCAGCCGGTTATTCAGTTTCGACGATCTGTTGCAGGACGGCGAACACGAAGGGCTGCATGAGGATGGCGCGAGTGCTCATCTCGAGCCGTCACGCGATCTGGAAGATGAACGCTTCCAGGCAGCGCTGGCGGATGCGATTGCCAATTTGCCGGAGCGTGAGCGACTGGTGTTGGCGCTGTACTACGACGAAGAGTTGAATCTCAAGGAAATCGGTGAGGTCCTGGGGGTCAGCGAATCGCGGGTCAGCCAGTTACACAGCCAGTGCGCGGCCCGTTTGCGGGGGCGTTTGGGGGAGTGGCGAGCGCGCTGAAGGCAGTGTGGGGACACTGCGAATGGAGCGGGTGTGGTGTTGAACTGCGCCGGTCTCGATCTGTTGTGCTCCAGACAGTCATTGAGTGCTTTGCCGGATTGATTGAAATGGCGCGTCCAGGTGCTGGGCGCGTTTAAGACTGCTTGGAGGTCGAATTGGACAAGAACATGAAAATCCTCATCGTTGATGACTTCTCAACGATGCGGCGGATCATAAAAAACCTGTTGCGTGACCTTGGGTTCACCAACACCGCCGAGGCTGATGACGGGCTGACCGGGTTGCCGATGCTGCAAAGCGGTAACTTCGATTTTCTGGTCACCGACTGGAACATGCCCGGTATGACCGGCATCGACCTGCTTCGTGCGGTACGCGCCGATGAAAGGCTCAAGCACCTGCCGGTGCTGATGGTGACCGCTGAAGCCAAGCGCGAGCAGATCATCGAAGCGGCCCAGGCCGGTGTTAACGGCTATGTGGTCAAACCCTTCACGGCCCAGGCGTTGAAAGAAAAAATCGAGAAGATTTTCGAACGCATCGGTTGAGAAACTGCGCCACGGGGGAGCTATGGAGCATATCGAATCTTCACAGGGCGATTTTGAGTCGACCCTGAAAAAACACGCGGTCGAACTGGTCGAAAGCCTTGAAAAAGGCAGGTTCGGCGACGCTGTGCAACTGATCCATGAGCTCAACCAGACCCGTGACCGTGGCCTGTACCAGGAAGTGGGCAAGCTCACCCGCGAGCTGCATAGCGCGATCGTCAATTTCCAGATTGACCCGCACATGCCGCAAGCCGAGGAAGTGTCTCAGATCACGGATGCCACCGAGCGCCTGTCCTATGTGGTCAAGCTGACCGAGGCCGCGGCCAATCGCACCATGGACCTGGTGGAAAACGCCACGCCGCTGATCAACAGCCTGAGCGACGAAGCTCAGGCGCTGAGCACGGATTGGGGACGGTTCATGCGTCGCGAAGTCGGGGCTGAAGAGTTCCGCGAACTGGCCCGGCGGGTCGACGGTTTCCTGACACGCAGCAGCGAAGACAACCGCGTCGTGTCGAGCAACCTCAACGACATTCTGCTGGCCCAGGATTACCAGGACCTCACCGGTCAGGTGATCAAACGCGTGACCCAACTGGTCACCGAAGTTGAAAGCAACCTGCTCAAACTCGTGCTCATGGCAAGCCAGGTAGACCGCTTTGCGGGTATCGAACATGACCATGAAGCGATGCTGGCTGAAAAAGATCCGCAAAAACATCTCTCGCAGGGTGAAGGTCCGCAGATTCATGCCGATAAAAGAGAAGACGTTGTGTCCGGTCAGGACGATGTGGACGATTTGTTATCCAGCCTAGGATTTTAGAGTTTTAGCATTTTAGGTTTTTTAGGTTTTTAGACCTCAGGAGCACCCCCTTAATGAGCTTCGGCGCCGATGAAGAGATCCTTCAGGATTTCCTGGTTGAGGCCGGCGAGATTCTAGAGCAACTGTCCGAACAGCTGGTCGAGCTTGAAAGCCGACCGGATGATGCGGACTTGCTCAATGCAATTTTTCGCGGTTTTCACACTGTAAAAGGGGGCGCCGGCTTCCTCCAGCTCAACGAGCTGGTGGAGTGCTGTCACATCGCCGAGAACGTGTTCGACATCCTGCGCAAGGGTGAACGACGCGTCGACTCGGAACTGATGGACGTGGTTCTCGAAGCGCTGGACGCGGTGAACAGCATGTTCAGCGAAGTCCGCGAACGCGGCCCGATCACGGCTGCCACGCCTGAATTGCTGGCCGCTCTGGCCCGTCTGGCCGAGCCGCAAACCGCCGATGAAGCGGCACCTGTCGCTGAAGTGGTGCAAGAGCCTGCCGCTGAAAGCGAATCAGGTGACATTACCGATAACGAATTCGAGCAACTGCTGGACTCGCTGAACGCCGTCAAGGCTCAGGCCGAGGCTCCCGTGGTTGCTGCGCTGCCTGCCACCGATGCGGCTGCAAGTGACGAAATTACCGATGCCGAGTTCGAGTCGTTGCTCGATCAATTGCACGGCAAAGGCCAGTTCGCTGTCGATGCAGTGGCTGTGCCCGCTGCACCGGCTGCCCCGAAAGCGGGAGGCGACAGCTCCGACATTACCGACGACGAGTTCGAAACACTGCTCGACCAGCTGCACGGCAAGGGCAACTTTGCGGTCGATGCGCTGGAATCGGCCATTGCTTCGGCTCCGGCCCCGGCTGCGCCAACCGCTAAAGCGGCCGGCGGCGATCTGATCTCTGATCATGAGTTCGAATCGCTGCTCGACGAATTGCACGGCAAGGGCAAGTTCACTGAAGTGGGCACAGGTGCTGCTGTTTCTGCGGTAGCAACCCCTGTCGCCAAGGCTGCTGCGCCCGCACCTGTGGCCAAAGCGCCCGAGCCAAAAGCCGAAGCGCCCAAGCCTGCCGCCGCTGCTGCACCGGCACCTGCTCGTGCCCCGGCCGCTCCGCCTGCGGAAAAACCGGCCAGCGAAGCCGAGACCACTGTGCGGGTCGATACCGCGCGCCTCGACGAGATCATGAACATGGTCGGCGAGTTGGTGCTGGTGCGTAACCGCTTGGTCCGTCTGGGCCTCAACAGCGGCGACGAAGCCATGTCCAAGGCCGTGTCGAACCTCGACGTGGTCACGGCCGACCTGCAAACTGCGGTCATGAAGACCCGGATGCAGCCGATCAAGAAAGTCTTCGGGCGCTTCCCGCGTCTGGTTCGCGACCTGGCTCGCCAGCTCAAGAAAGAGATCAACCTGGAGCTGGTCGGTGAAGAAACCGACCTCGACAAGAACCTCGTCGAGGCCTTGGCCGACCCGCTGGTCCACTTGGTGCGCAACTCGGTCGACCACGGTATCGAAGAGCCGGCTGATCGCGAAGCGATGGGCAAACCCCGCAGCGGCAAGGTGATCCTGTCCGCTGAACAGGAAGGCGATCACATCCTGCTGTCCATCTCCGATGACGGCAAAGGTATGGACGCTGATGTCCTGCGCGGTATCGCCGTGAAGAAAGGCCTGATGGACAAGGATGCGGCGGACCGTCTCAGCGAGTCGGATTGCTTCAACCTGATCTTCGCGCCGGGTTTCTCGACCAAGACCGAAATTTCCGACGTCTCCGGGCGCGGCGTGGGCATGGACGTGGTGAAAACCAAGATCGCCCAGCTCAACGGCACCATCAATATTTACTCGACCAAGGGCAAGGGCTCGAAGATCGTCATCAAGGTCCCGTTGACCCTGGCGATCATGCCGACGCTGATGGTCATGCTGGGCAACCAGGCGTTTGCGTTCCCGTTGGTGAACGTCAACGAAATCTTCCACCTCGACCTGTCGCGCACCAACGTGGTGGACGGCCAGGAAGTGGTGATCGTGCGGGACAAGGCGCTGCCACTGTTCTACCTCAAGCGCTGGCTGGTCAGCTCCGCCGCTCACGAAGAGCAGCGCGAAGGCCATGTGGTGATCCTTTCGGTGGGCACTCAGCGGATCGGTTTTGTCGTCGATCAGCTGGTGGGCCAGGAAGAAGTGGTCATCAAGCCATTGGGCAAAATGCTCCAGGGAACCCCGGGCATGTCTGGCGCCACCATCACCGGTGACGGCCGCATTGCACTGATTCTCGATGTGCCGAGCATGCTCAAGCGTTACGCCGCACGGCGTATTTGATTCTGGGGGAGCGGGGCGACTGAGCCTCGCCCCGTCTAACGGAGTGTTTATGGTAGTCAAGGTCCTGGTGGTGGACGATTCGGGGTTTTTCCGCCGCCGCGTCTCGGAAATTCTTGCAGCGGATTCGAATATCCAGGTCGTCGGTACGGCGACCAACGGAAAAGAGGCGATCGATCAGGCACTGTCCCTCAAGCCAGACGTGATCACCATGGACTACGAGATGCCGATGATGGATGGCATCACGGCGGTGCGACACATCATGCAGCGCTGCCCGACCCCGGTGTTGATGTTCTCCTCGCTGACTCACGAAGGCGCGCGGGTCACCCTCGATGCGCTGGATGCCGGCGCGGTGGACTTCCTGCCGAAGAATTTCGAAGACATCTCGCGCAACCCGGAGAAGGTCAAGCAACTGCTGTGCGAGAAGATTCTCAGCATCTCGCGAAGTAACCGTCGTGTTAGCGCCTATAGTGCCCCGGCCCCGGCCCCAATGGCTGCACCCGCTCCGACGCCTGCGCCTTCGAGCGCCAGCAGCTATGGCAGCAGCGCGCCTGCGCGTCCGGCACCGACACCGATTCCGGCTCGCACCCATGCGACTCCGTCGTCTCCAGCGCCGAAACGCAAACCCTACAAACTGGTCGCCATCGGCACATCCACGGGCGGTCCGGTTGCGCTGCAACGGGTTCTGACCCAGTTGCCGGGCAACTTCCCGGCACCGATCGTGTTGATCCAGCACATGCCGGCCGCCTTCACCAAGGCCTTCGCCGAGCGTCTGGACAAGCTGTGCCGCATCAGCGTCAAGGAAGCGGAGGATGGCGACATCCTGCGTCCGGGCCTGGCGCTGTTGGCACCGGGTGGCAAGCAAATGATGATCGACGGCCGTGGCGCGGTGAAAATCCTGCCGGGCGACGAGCGTCTGAACTACAAACCGTGCGTGGACATCACCTTCGGTTCTGCGGCCAAGTCCTACGGCGACAAAGTTCTGGCGGTGGTACTGACCGGCATGGGCGCCGACGGTCGCGAAGGCGCGCGTCTGCTCAAGCAGGGCGGCAGTGCGATCTGGGCTCAGGATGAAGCCAGCTGTGTGATCTACGGCATGCCAATGGCCATCGTCAAAGCCGAACTGGCGGACGCGGTGTACAGCCTGGACGATATCGGCCGACACCTGGTTGAGGCCTGCATCTGATGGATGTACTCAGCCTTATCGGGATCATCATGGCGTTCGTCGCCATCATTGGGGGCAACTACCTTGAAGGCGGTCACCTCGGCGCGTTGGCCAACGGCCCGGCAGCGCTGATCGTAATCGGTGGCACCGTCGGCGCAGCGCTGCTGCAATCGCCGATGAGCGCCTTCAAGCGCGCCATACAGATTCTCGTCTGGATCCTGTTTCCACCCCGCGTGGACCTGGCCGGGGGCATTGATCGCGTAGTGAACTGGAGCCTGACCGCCCGCAAGGAAGGTTTGCTCGGTCTGGAAGGGGTGGCTGACGCCGAACCCGACAGTTACTCGCGCAAAGGCCTGCAGTTGCTGGTGGACGGCGCAGAGCCGGAAGCGATTCGCAGTATTCTGGAGGTGGATTTCTACACCCAGGAAAGCCGCGATATCGAAGCCGCCAAAGTCTTCGAAAGCATGGGCGGTTACGCACCAACCATCGGCATCATCGGTGCGGTAATGGGCCTGATCCACGTCATGGGCAACCTGGCCGATCCATCGCAACTGGGCAGCGGCATTGCCGTCGCTTTCGTCGCCACCATCTACGGCGTGGCCAGTGCCAACCTGGTGCTGCTGCCGATTGCCGCCAAGCTCAAGTCCATTGCGTTGCAGCAGTCGCGTTATCGCGAAATGTTGCTGGAAGGCATTCTGTCGATCGCCGAAGGTGAAAACCCTCGCTCTATCGAGTTGAAGCTTCAGGGCTTCATGGATTGATGGAGGAAATGGACCATGGCACGTCGCAGGCAACCTGAAGAACATGTAAACCATGAACGCTGGCTGGTTTCCTACGCCGACTTCATTACGTTGCTGTTCGCTTTCTTCGTGGTGATGTATTCGATTTCTTCGATCAACGAAGGCAAGTACAAAATCATTTCCGAGGCGTTGATTGGGGTGTTCACCGACTCCGACCGCGCCCTCAAGCCGATTCCCATCGGTGAAGAACGACCGAAGACCGTGACCCCGGCCAAGCCGCTGGTCAAGGACAGCGAACAGATCGACGCCGGCATCGCCCAGGCCGCCAATGATCCGCTCAAAAGCATTGCCGATGACATCAGCGCGGCGTTCGGCGACTTGATCAGCTCCAAACAAATGACCGTGCGCGGCAATGAGTTGTGGGTCGAGATAGAACTCAATTCCAGCCTGTTGTTCGGCAGCGGCGACGCCATGCCCAGCGACATTGCATTCAGCATCATCGACAAGGTCGCCGCGATCCTGAGACCGTTCGACAACCCGATCCACGTCGAAGGTTTCACCGACGATCAACCGATCCGTACCGCGCAATACCCGACCAACTGGGAGCTGTCCTCGGCCCGTTCGGCGAGCATCGTGCGCATGCTGGCGATGCAGGGCGTGAACCCCGGGCGTCTGGCGTCGGTGGGGTACGGCGAGTTCCAGCCGGTGGCCAACAACGCCACCGTCGAAGGCCGGGCGCGTAACCGTCGGGTGGTGCTGGTGGTGTCACGAAATCTTGATGTACGTCGCAGCCTCACTGGCACCGGAACCGCCAATACAAAACCGGATGCCGCGTTGAAGCGTGCTGGCACACAAACTGCACCGACCCCGGTCAAGTCGCCGGGACGAGAGAGCGCCGTCAATTCTCCGTCACCCGCATTAATACGTTGAGCTATTTCTCGGTCGAGCATTTCGACCGGGAGGAACAATCCGAATGAGAGTCTGGGCAGTCGCCAATCAAAAGGGTGGTGTCGGTAAAACCACTTCCTCCATCGCTTTAGCCGGTTTACTGGCCGAGGCGGGCAAGCGCGTGGTTGTGGTCGATCTCGATCCCCACGGCTCCATGACCAGCTACTTCGGTTACGACCCCGACAGCCTGGAACACAGCAGCTACGACCTGTTTCTGCACAAGGGCAGCGTGCCGCAAGGCTTGCCCGGTCAGTTGCTGCTGCCCACCAGTGACGAACGCATTTCCCTGTTGCCGTCGAGCACCGCGCTGGCGACCCTTGAACGCCAGTCACCGGGCCAGAGTGGTTTGGGCCTGGTGATCGCCAAGAGCCTGGCGCAGTTGTGGCAGGACTTCGATTACGCCGTCATCGACAGCCCACCGCTGCTCGGCGTGCTGATGGTCAATGCCTTGGCGGCCAGCCAGCAGTTGGTGATTCCGGTGCAGACCGAACACTTGGCCGTCAAAGGCCTGGAACGCATGGTCAACACCCTGGCGATGATCAACCGCTCGCGCAAACAGGCGCTGCCGTTCAGCATCGTGCCGACCCTGTTCGACCGCCGCACCCAGGCTTCTCTCGGCACCCTTCGTGTGCTGCGCGACAAGTACCCGGAAGAAATCTGGCAAGGCTACATCCCGATCGACACCCGCTTGCGTGATGCGAGCCGGGCCGGGGTGACGCCTTCGCAATTCGACGGCAAGAGCCGTGGTGTCCTCGCGTACCGTGCACTGCTCAAGCATTTGCTGGCGCAGCAACTTGTTCCGCAGGTGGCGTGAGATGAACCTGAATCGGCCGGTGAAGATCACCTCGCGCCCGCAACTGGCCCTCCAATCCTATCTGGACGGCTTGCTGCAGGAGGCGACCGAAGAGTTGCCGCCAGAAATCGAGGCTCTGCCCGAGGTTGTCGTGGTTGAAGCAGCGCTGGATGAGTTCCAGGCTGCCGTGCTTGAAGAACAGGCCCGTGATGCGCAGAAACCGGCAGTGGCCGCCGCACCAATCGTTGCTCCAGTGTTGAAAGCACCGGTGGCCGTGATCGAAGCGCCGGCACCGATTCTGGCGCCCGTGTCGACGATTGCACCGCTGCTGCAAGCGCTGGTGCCGCCGGTGGTGGAAGTTCATCTGCCGCCGAGCAACACGCCGCCCCCGGTGGAAACCGACGGTCGTCCGGCATGGGCTGCCGAGCCGTTCGAATGCCTGTTGTTCGACGTCGCCGGGTTGACCCTGGCGGTGCCGCTGGTGTGCCTGGGCTCGATTTATTCCCTGGCCGGCCACGAGCTGACGCCGTTGTTCGGTCAGCCGGAATGGTTCCTTGGAATCCTGCCGAGCCAGGCCGGCAACCTGAAAGTTTTGGATACTGCGCGCTGGGTCATGCCGGATCGTTATCGCGATGATTTCCGCCAGGGCCTGCAATACGTTATTTCGGTTCAGGGCTACGAGTGGGGACTGGCGGTGCATCAGGTCAGCCGCTCGTTGCGCCTGGACCCGAATGAAATCAAATGGAGAAGTCATCGAGGTCAGCGGCCATGGCTCGCCGGCACGGTGATTGAGCACATGTGTGCGCTGCTGGACGTTTCCGCCCTGGCCGAGTTGATCGCCAGCGGTGGGGCAAAGCACATGGGCGGCAGCAAGCCGCTACACAAATCGACATAACAGCCGACATAACAAACATGCGACGGCATTGTTGAATGCCGCCACACAGAACACACACCGCCAGGGCGGTTTTTCGAGGGGTCAGGGTATGAATGATAAGGCGTCGTCTGCAAAAGGTTCCGAAGATCCGATCCTGCAATGGGTAACCTTCAAACTGGACAATGAAACCTACGGCATCAACGTGATGCGCGTTCAGGAAGTCCTGCGTTACACCGAAATCGCCCCGGTTCCGGGTGCCCCGAGCTACGTGCTGGGCATCATCAACCTGCGCGGTAACGTGGTCACCGTGATCGACACCCGTCAGCGCTTCGGCCTGATGAATGCCGAGATCAGCGACAACACCCGTATCGTCATCATCGAAGCCGACAAGCAAGTGGTCGGGATCATGGTCGACAGCGTGGCTGAAGTGGTTTACCTGCGTCAGTCGGAAATCGAGACCGCGCCAAACGTCGGTAACGAAGAGTCCGCCAAGTTCATTCAAGGCGTGTGCAACAAGAACAACGAACTGCTGATCCTGGTCGAGCTGGACAAGATGATGAGCGAAGAAGAATGGTCGGAACTGGAGAGTATCTGATTGATTCTTGAGGTGGCTGTCATTGTCCTGTTCCTCTTCTGGGCAGGCACGTTGACGATGTTCCTGGCATACATCCGCGCTCAACGGCAAATCGCCGCGCAACAGGCCCAGGGCGATGCGCTGCGCGATCAGCGCATCAAGGACCTGGCCAAGCGCGTCGACGACTACCAGAGCGGCAACGTGCGCATGGGTGAAGACCTGCACGAACTGCGCGCGGTCGTCGGGCCGTTGCCGGACAAACTGGCTCAGTTGGAGCAGCGTGATCCGTCGAGCCTGTCGTTTGCCCAAGCGGCGCGATTGGTGGGGATGGGGGCCAGCGTCGATGAACTGACTCAGTCCTGCGGCTTGACCCAGGCTGAGGCGGAGTTGATGAGTAAGTTGCACAAGAACTGATTTCTGCGCTTGCGTTGAGATCGCTATTCGCGAGCAAGCCCGCTCCCACAGTGGATCGGTGGTGGACACAGAATGTGTGAGCGCCGCCAATCCCCTGTGGGAGCGGGCTTGCTCGCGAAGGCGTCCTCAAATCCTCAGTAATCGTCCCCTCGATCGGTGACATCCTTCTCTACCATCGGCGCATGCGGATCCTGCCCCTCAGGAAACTTGCCCTTCAAATTCCACGCAAACGCAATAATCTCGGCAATCGTGAGATACAACTCCTGCGCAATACTCTCTCCCAATTCCATCCTTGCCAGCAGTTTCACCAGCTCGGCGTTTTCGTAGATCGGCACTTCGTAATCGCGGGCAATTTGCAGAATGGCTTCGGCCAGTTCTTCGTCACCTTTGGCCGTGAGGGTAGGGGCGTGGGTGCCGTCGTATTTGAGGGCTTTGTGACAAGTCAGCAATCGAACTGAAGGTGGCAGTTTTATAGCGACACGGAAGGCGAAAGAAATTGATGTTCAGATTTGTTGCCCGTTCTCAGACCAAAATTACACTGCCCTAGTCCATTGCCTACAATTTTGTGGGATCTCGCCGACTTGTGAGAATGGCCCCTCATTAATAACCTGATCTGCGTTGCCGCATAGCATTGATCGGACTTACCCGCCCGCAGACGAAGTCACATTTCGATCGCGCCCCCCCCAATCTTAAATGCCGTGTTTTTGACATGTGCAGTGCCAAGGATTGTTATGTTCGATATCTTTCGTCATACACCACTATGGGTTTATGCGGTCTTTTTTATAGTGACCTATTTTGGTGTCATTGCTTGCTTCAAAAATCATGAAACCAAAAGGTCGTTACTGATAACACCGATAATATTTGTCACGACTTCCCTGGTGTCTTTGAATTTCTCTCAGGGTATCGCAATGCCGTTGTCGATTTACGCGCTTGGGTTGTCAGTCGGATGGCTTGGGGCGCTGGGTTTTTACTCGTACCGCGATGTCGAACGCGAAGGTGATCGATTGATACTGGGTGGTTCGGTCAAAGTACTCGTCGTTTATTGGTGCTTTTTTGCCTGGCGTTATTACAGCGGTTATCAAGTTGCAATGCGTCCGGAACTTGCTGATAAAGTGTTTATGATCTCTTTCTCATCTTTGGGCGCGGGCGTTATCAATGGTTTGATTATCAGCCGTTGCCTCAGACTTTTGCACTTCTTCAGAACCGATAACGTCACCGTGGCATCAACGAAATGACGACCAATCTCAATTGGGGTGGCGAGTCGTGGTGCTCTCATTCCTGAGCTGAAGGCGTTACGTCTCGTTCCTCTCTAGGCGCATGCGGATCCTGCCCCTCAGGAAACTTGCCCTTCAAATTCCACGCAAACGCAATAATCTCGGCAATCGTGAGATACAACTCCTGCGGAATACTCTCTCCCAATTCCATCCTTGCCAGCAGTTTCACCAGCTCGGCGTTTTCGTAGATCGGCACTTCGTAATCGCGGGCAATTTGCAGAATGGCTTCGGCCAGTTCTTCGTCACCTTTGGCCGTGAGGGTAGGGGCGTGAGTGCCGTCGTATTTGAGGGCGATGGCCTGGCGTGGTGCGGTGGATTCGTTCATGCGGTTTCGTCGACCCAGCGTTGTTCGAGGCGGGTTTGAGGGCCTTGTGGCGGTGTGCCGAGGTGGCAATCCAGATCGCCGACGTTCAGGCCTGACGCGCGCAGGCGTTCGCGCAGTCCGGCCAGGTTGCTCTCGATCAGGCTCGCGGTGTACGGCCGTTCGGCCCATAGCTGGCTGGAGAGGCTGCCTTTGATCAGTTGGGCCTGAATCTGCAACGGCCCTAACGGTTCCATGTCGAACGCCAGATCGACGCGCCACAGCTGTTGCTTGGGTTCGCGTTCGTCGCGGCGTTCGTGGGGCTGTTCTTTCTCGGGCGCTTCTTCGCGCTGGAATTTGACCTGCAACGGCACGATGTCCTGCAGGTTGCGCATGGGGATTTCCAGCTGCCAGGTGCTGAGCAGCCGACCGTCGTCGGTGACGCCGGTCTGTTCCAGGCTCGACAGCTGATGGCTTTGCAGCCGCGAGACGGCCGCCGCTGCCAGACGCAACAAGTGCTCCAGATCGCCTTCACCGTCCTGACTTTGCAGCAGGCGCTCGGGAAGCGGGAAACTGGTCGGCAACGGTTTGGCGCTGACTTGCCCAAGCATGCCCAAGGCGCTTCGCACGAAACTCGGCAGCGCTTGCGCCAGTGTATTGGCGGCGATGATCGCGTTGAAAGGGGTGTTGGCCGGCAGGCCCGGCGTCAGTTGTGCGATCAGCTTGAGCAAGTCGCCTTTCATGTCAGGTGTCAGGGTCGGGTTTTGTCCGGTCAGCAGTTTCGCTTCGAGGAACAGGCCGCTATTGGCCAACGCCTGGGCCAGGCCTTTGGGCGTACTCAGTTGCTGAACGTCCGGCAGGCCGGCGAGCAATTTGTCCACGACGGCGCGCAAGTCGCTGGAGGTCTGATCCGACGGCGGCAGGTTTTGCAGGACTTTGATCAAACCCTCTAAAGAGCCCTGGCGACTTTGCTGGCTGACCAGTTGCTGCGTCACCGCCAACTGTTCCTGACGGCTGCTCAACGGGACGAATTTCAGCGTCTGGGTGTCCTGCACCAAGGCGCTCAGCAAGGTCCCGATGCGCAGTGGCGTCGGGCTGTCGATGCTCAGGGTGCTGCCGCTCAGCGCGGTGTTGAGCAGGCTCACCATCGAGCGAAACACCGTCGGCTGGCCCGGCACCTGCGGCATTACCTGAGAGGTCAGCACTTTGCCTTGCAGCAACGTCCCGACCGGCAGTTGCGCCGTGTCGATGCGGGTGAGGGTCGCGACGCTGGAGGCGATCGCCTGTTGCACCGTGACCGCCAAATTGCCCGCCGATGGCTGGGTGATCGCCAGGCTGGTGCCCTGAGGCAGCGGCTGAGTGCTGGTGGCCTGGACCGTGGTCTGGCGGCCACTGTCGAGCGTAACCTTGAGCAACAGTTGAAAGGTCTGATCCGCCTGCTTGAGCGACAGCACTTCGGCCCTGGCGGTCTGACCGGCCGTGATCAGACCCTCCATCGGCGTCAGCAGCTTGAGCAATTCGCCGCTGACCACCAGCGCACGCGTAGTCGCCGGGGTGGTTTGCGGGAGCGGGAGGATGTTTATTTCGCCTGTCATACGCGGACACAACCTGAGGAAATTGCACTCTTGAGAGTAAGGTACGGCATGTATAATGCCGCCCGTCTTTCGCTGAGTGGCGAAAACATTGCAAATGTTTGACGCAGCTCTCTAGAACAAGCCGTCATTGCATCTATGCTGCATCTCTTTAACGGCCGCGCCAGAGCCGACTTGAACCGCAAAAGGCCCGTGATCTCTTGACCAGTCCTGTCCTGCAAACCGTTGCCCTTGCTTGTGAGCGAGACCTTCGGCTGCTCTTCGAAAATCTCGAATTGAGACTGGCCAGTGGCGAAATGTTGCAAATCAGCGGTCCTAATGGCAGTGGCAAAACCAGCCTTTTACGTCTGCTTTGCGGTTTGATGCACCCGACCGCCGGTCAAGTATTGCTAAACGGCCAGCCACTGCACGAGCAACGCAGTGAACTGGCGCGCAACCTGTTGTGGATCGGCCACGCCGCCGGCATCAAGGACCTGCTGACCCCCGAGGAAAACCTCTGTTGGCTCTGCGCCTTGCATCAACCGGCCTCCCATGAGGCGATCTGGCAGGCACTGGAAGCGGTGGGACTGCGCGGTTTCGAGGATGTTCCCTGCCACACCCTGTCCGCCGGCCAGCAACGTCGCGTGGCCTTGGCGCGGTTGTACCTGGACAGCCCGCCGCTGTGGATCCTCGATGAGCCATTCACCGCGCTCGACAAACAAGGCGTGGCGCAACTCGAAGGACACCTGGCCGCGCACTGCGAGCGGGGCGGCATGGTGGTGCTGACCACTCACCACACACTGACCCGGATGCCAGCCGGCTATCGCGACATTGATTTGGGGAACTGGGCCGTATGAGTGTTTTCGGCCTGTTGGTCGCCCGCGAGGCCCGTTTGCTGTTCCGCCGTCCTGCCGAATTGGCGAACCCGCTGGTGTTCTTCGCCATCGTTGTCTCTTTGTTCCCGTTGGCGGTCGGCCCCGAGACTCAATTGTTGCAAACCTTGTCTCCGGGACTAGTCTGGGTGGCGGCGCTTTTATCGGTTTTGCTCTCGCTGGACGGGCTTTTCCGCAGTGATTTCGAAGATGGATCCCTTGAGCAGTGGGTCCTTTCGCCGCACCCCCTGGCTATTCTGGTTTTGGCCAAGGTGCTGGCACACTGGGCTTTTTCCGGCCTGGCGCTGGTTTTGCTCGCGCCCTTGCTGGCGTTGATGCTCGGTTTACCTGCCGCCTGTCTGCCGGTGTTGCTGCTTTCTTTATTGCTGGGTACACCGGTGCTGAGCCTGCTCGGTGCGGTGGGCGCGGCGCTGACGG
Organism: Pseudomonas sp. LBUM1673; assembly: GCF_059695645.1. NCBI lineage: Bacteria > Pseudomonadati > Pseudomonadota > Gammaproteobacteria > Pseudomonadales > Pseudomonadaceae > Pseudomonas > Pseudomonas sp. LBUM1673. Next base: position 4,728,315 of record NZ_CP166780.1, on the reverse strand, counting down.
TAGGATTGAAACGTGGTGGCCTGTTGCTGGCGCTGCTGATTTTGCCACTGTACATCCCGGTGTTGATTCTCGGCAGTGGCGCCTTGCAGGCGGCGTTGCAGGGCATGCCGGCGACCGGTTATCTCTTGTGGCTTGGTAGCCTGACCGCCCTGGCGATAACCCTTACACCTTTTGCAATAGCCGCTGGCCTGAAGATCAGCGTCGGCGAATAATGAGGTCTGATCAAATTTTGATCAGTAAAGGCCCTTCGCTGCTCGTGATGGCGAGCAGCACCCGTGATGGAAACAGCAATGAACTGGACCTGGTTTCATAAGCTCGGCTCACCCAAATGGTTTTACGGCATCAGCGGAAAACTGCTGCCATGGCTGAGCGTCGCGGCGTTGCTGCTGATCGGCATCGGTGTGGTTTGGGGCCTGGCCTTCGCGCCACCGGACTACCAGCAAGGCAACAGCTTTCGCATCATCTATATCCACGTTCCTGCCGCCATGCTGGCGCAGTCCATCTACGTGATGCTGGCCGTGTGCGGCATTGTCGGGCTGGTCTGGAAAATGAAACTGGCCGACGTCGCCTTGCAATGCGCCGCCCCGATCGGTGCCTGGATGACCGTCGTGGCGCTGGTCACCGGTGCGATCTGGGGCAAACCGACCTGGGGCTCGTGGTGGGTCTGGGATGCGCGACTTACGTCCATGCTTATTCTGCTGTTTCTGTACTTCGGTCTTATTGCGCTGGGCAACGCCATCAGCAATCGTGACAGCGCCGCCAAGGCCTGCGCGGTGCTGGCGATCGTCGGTGTGATCAACATCCCGATCATCAAGTACTCGGTGGAGTGGTGGAACACCCTGCATCAGGGCGCGACCTTCACCCTCACCGAAAAACCGGCGATGCCCGCCGAGATGTGGCTGCCACTGCTGCTGACGGCGCTGGGTTTCTACTGTTTCTTCGGCGCGGTGCTGTTGCTGCGCATGCGCCTTGAAGTGCTCAAGCGCGAAGCCCGGGCGAGCTGGGTGAAAACCGAAGTGCAGAACAGTCTGGAGGCCGTTCGATGAGTTTCGTTTCATTCGGCGACTTTCTCGCCATGGGCCATCACGGCCTGTATGTCTGGTCAGCCTATGGCATTTGCCTGGCGGTGCTGGCCCTCAACGTGGCGGCGCCGATCCTGGCCCGCAAGCGGTATCTGCAACAAGAGGCGCGTCGTTTGCGCCGGGAGAACGGCAAGTGAATCCGCTGCGTAAAAAGCGTCTTATCATCATTTTCGCGATCCTGGTCGGTGTCGGCGCTGCCGTCGGCCTGGCCCTGAGCGCCCTGCAGCAGAATATCAATCTGTTTTACACCCCGACCCAGATCGCCAACGGCGAAGCGCCGCAAGGCACACGTATCCGCGCGGGCGGCATGGTCGAGAAAGGTTCGCTGCAACGTTCCGGCGATTCCCTGGACGTGAAATTCATCGTCACCGACTTCAACAAATCCGTGACCATCAGTTATCGCGGCATCCTGCCGGACCTGTTCCGCGAAGGGCAGGGCATCGTCGCCCTCGGCAAGCTCAACGCTGACGGCGTGGTGGTGGCCGACGAAGTGCTGGCCAAACACGATGAAAAGTACATGCCGCCGGAAGTGACCAAGGCCCTGAAAGACAGCGGCCAGTCGGCACCCACTCCTGCGAAAGAGGGTTAATTGATGACTTCTGCTCTCTATAGTTCAGGGCTGTTTATCCCCGAACTCGGCCACCTGGCCATGATCCTGGCGCTGTGTTTCGCGCTGGTTCAGGCCGTGGTGCCGTTGCTCGGTGCCTGGCGCGGCGATCGCTTGTGGATGAGCCTGGCCCAGCCGGCGGCGTGGGGGCAGTTCGCGTTTCTGCTGTTCGCTTTCGGTTGCCTGACTTACGCGTTCATGGCGGACGACTTCTCCGTCGCCTATGTGGCCAGCAACTCCAACAGCGCGTTGCCGTGGTATTACAAATTCAGCGCCGTCTGGGGCGCGCATGAAGGTTCGTTGCTGCTGTGGGCGTTGATCCTCGGCGGTTGGACCTTCGCGGTGTCGGTGTTCTCCCGGCAGTTGCCGCAAGTGATGCTGGCGCGGGTGTTGGCGGTGATGGGCATGATCAGCACCGGTTTCCTGCTGTTCCTGATCCTGACATCCAACCCTTTTGCCCGGATCTTGCCGCAGATGCCGGCGGATGGTCGCGACCTTAATCCACTGCTGCAAGACATCGGCCTGATCGTTCACCCGCCGATGCTGTACATGGGGTACGTCGGTTTCTCCGTGGCGTTTGCCTTCGCCATCGCCGCACTGCTGGGCGGTCGTCTCGATGCGGCGTGGGCACGCTGGTCCCGTCCGTGGACCATCGTCGCCTGGGCCTTCCTCGGTATCGGTATTACGCTGGGCTCCTGGTGGGCCTACTACGAGCTCGGCTGGGGCGGTTGGTGGTTCTGGGACCCGGTGGAGAACGCATCCTTCATGCCTTGGCTGGTGGGCACGGCGCTGATTCACTCGTTGGCGGTCACGGAAAAACGTGGCGTGTTCAAGAGCTGGACCGTATTGCTGGCTATCGCGGCATTCTCGTTGAGCTTGCTGGGGACCTTCCTGGTGCGTTCCGGCGTACTGACCTCGGTTCACGCCTTTGCGTCCGACCCTGAGCGCGGCGTGTTCATCCTGATTTTCCTGCTGTTTGTGGTCGGCGGTTCGCTGACGCTGTTCGCCCTGCGCGCTCCGGTGGTCAAAAGTCATGTCGGCTTCAACCTCTGGTCCCGGGAAACCCTGCTGCTGGGCAATAACCTGGTGCTGGTGGTGGCCGCGTCGATGATCCTGCTCGGCACTTTGTACCCGCTGATTCTCGATGCGATGACCGGCGCCAAACTGTCGGTTGGCCCACCCTATTTCAACGCGCTGTTCATTCCATTGATGGCGTTGCTGATGCTGGTGATGGCGGTCGGCATGCTGGTGCGCTGGAAAGACACCCCGGTCAAATGGCTGATGAGCATGTTGACCCCGGTGTTGCTCGGTAGCGCCGCGTTGGCCGTGGTGGCTGGCGTCGCTTATGGCGATTTCAACTGGGCGGTGCTGGCGACGTTCATGCTCGCCGCCTGGGTGTTGCTGGCCGGTGTGCGGGATATCTTCGACAAGACCCGTCACAAGGGACTGATCAAAGGTTTGCCGACGCTGACCCGCAGCTATTGGGGTATGCAAATCGCCCATTTGGGCATTGCCGTGTGTGCGCTGGGTGTCGTGTTGTCGAGCCAGAACAGTGCCGAGCGAGATCTGCGCCTGGCGCCGGGTGAGACTATGAGCCTTGCCGGTTATCAATTTGTGTTCGAAGGCGCCAAGCACTTCGAAGGGCCGAACTTTACGTCCGACAAGGGCACCGTACGGGTGATCCGCGATGGCAAGGAAGTCAGCGTGCTGCACCCGGAAAAACGCCTCTACACCGTGCAGAATTCGGTGATGACCGAAGCCGGGATTGACGCCGGTTTCACCCGTGACCTTTACGTTGCACTGGGTGAGCCGTTGGGCGAGGGCGCCTGGGCGGTTCGCGTGCACGTCAAACCGTTCGTGCGCTGGATCTGGTTCGGTGGGTTGCTCACCGGGTTAGGCGGGTTGCTGGCGGCGCTGGATCGTCGTTATCGAGTCAAGGTGAAAAGCCGCGTGCGTGAAGCGCTCGGCATGACGGGAGCCACCGCATGAGACGTTGGTTGATGCTGTTGCCACTGGCGATTTTTCTGGTGGTCGCTGTTTTTCTGTATCGGGGTCTGTACCTGGACCCGGCTGAGCTGCCCTCGGCGATGATCAACAAACCGTTCCCGGAATTTTCATTGCCTTCGGTGCAGGGTGACAAAACCCTGACCAAAGCGGACATTCTGGGTAAACCGGCACTGGTCAACGTCTGGGGCACCTGGTGCATTTCCTGCCGGGTCGAGCATCCGGTGCTGAACAAACTGGCCGGGCAAGGCGTGGTGATCTACGGCATCAACTACAAGGACGTCAACGCCGACGCCTTGAAGTGGCTGGCCGAGTTCCACAACCCGTATCAACTGGACATCCGTGACGATGCCGGCACCCTGGGCCTGAACCTCGGTGTGTACGGCGCACCGGAAACCTTTTTCATCGACGCCAAGGGCATCATCCGCGACAAATTCGTCGGTGTGATCGACGAACAAGTCTGGCGTGAAAAACTGGCGGCCAAGTATCAGGCGCTGGTCGATGAGGTCAAGCCATGAAGCGCTGGATTGCCGCCGCCGTGCTGGGTTTGAGCATGGCCGGTGTGGCCCACGCGGCCATCGACACCTATGAGTTCGCCAAAGAAGGTGACCGTGAGCGTTTTCGCGAACTGACCAAAGAGCTGCGTTGCCCCAAGTGCCAGAATCAGGACATCGCCGATTCCAATGCACCGATCGCCGCCGACCTGCGCAAAGAGATTTTCCGCATGCTCGGCGAGGGCAAGGACAACCAGCAGATCATCGATTTCATGGTCGACCGTTACGGTGATTTCGTCCGCTACAAACCCGCCTTGAACGCCAAAACCGCTTTGCTCTGGTTCGGCCCCGCCGGGCTGTTGCTGGGCGGTTTTGTGGTCATCGCCGTGATCGTCCGTCGCCGTCGCGTGCAACGCACTGACAGCAAGGATGAGCTTTCCGTCGAGGAGCGTGAGCGCCTCGACCATCTGTTGGATAAAACCAAGAATGATTGATTTCTGGCTCGCTGCAGGTTTGCTGCTTCTGGTTGCCCTGAGCTTTTTGCTGATCCCCGTTCTGCGTGGTCGTCGTGCCCAGCTTGAAGAGGACCGCACGGCCCTGAACGTCGCGCTTTATCAGGAGCGCGTGGCTGAGTTGCAGACTCAGCAGGAAGAGGGCGTACTCAACGCCGAACAAATGGACACCGGCCGCGCCGAAGCCGCCCGTGAACTGCTCGCCGACACCGAAGGCGTCGAGGCGCCGCGAGTGTCGCGTCTGGGCAAACCGTTGCCATTGCTGGCGGCGATTCTGGTGCCGGTGCTGGGCCTGGGGCTGTACCTGCATTTCGGGGCCAGCGACAAAGTCGAGCTGACCCGCGAGTTCGCCCAGGCGCCGCAGTCGATGGAAGAGATGACCCGTCGCCTGGAGCGTGCGGTCGCCGCTCAGCCTGACTCGGCTGAAGGCCTGTACTTCCTGGGCCGCACTTACATGGCCCAGGACCGTCCGGCCGATGCAGCGAAGATCTTCGAACGCACCGTGACCCTGGCCGGTCGTCAGCCGGAACTGCTCGGGCAATGGGCTCAGGCCCAGTACTTCGCGGACGGCAAAAAATGGTCGGACAAGGTTCAGGCGCTGACCGACGAAGCGCTGAAAGCTGATCCGAAAGAAGTCACCAGCCTCGGCCTGCTGGGCATTGCGGCCTTTGAAGGCGAGCGTTATCAGGAAGCCATCGACTATTGGAGTCGCCTGCTGGCGCAACTGCCACCGGATGACAAGTCCCGCGTCGCGCTGCAAGGCGGCATCACTCGGGCCGCCGAGAAACTCGAAGCCAGCGGTGGCAAGGTGGCCGAAGCTCCAACAGCGAAAGCTGCCGCACTGCTCAAGGTGCGTGTCGATCTGGCTCCGGACTTGAAAGCCAAGGTCCAGCCCGGCGACAGCGTATTCATCTTTGCCCGTGCCACCTCCGGCCCGCCCGCACCGCTGGCCGCCAAGCGTCTGACCGTCGCGGACTTGCCGGCGACCGTCGAGCTGGGTGATGCCGATGCCATGATGCCGCAGTTGAAACTGTCGAACTTCCCTGAAGTCCAACTGGTTGCGCGCATCTCCCGCGCCGGCCAACCGACTGCCGGCGAATGGATCGGTCGCAGCCAACCCTTGGCCACCAGCACCACCGCGCCACAAAAACTGACCATCGACAGCCCGGATAAATAACAGGAAACGCCGCCATGACCGCCATCGCTCGTATCACTCTTCTCAGTATGGTTTTGGGGTTAAGCGCTTGTGCGGTCCAGCAGCCCGAGCCCACACGGCTGCCGCCAATCCCGCCTTCGGGGCCGAGTACCAAACCGGCTCCGTCGACGGTGCCGAGTAAACCGAGCACCCCGGTCAAACCGTCCAAGCCGATGCCACGCACCTCCGCCAGCTTCGCCCCGCCACCGGGTGGTAATAGCCATTGGGACGCGAAACTCGGCGTTTATGTGCTCGACAACCAAACCAACACGTTCTACCGCCAGCGCACCTACTACCGCTGGAACAACGGCTGGAGCCGCTCGATCAGCCCGAACGGACCGTGGGAAGAGACGGACATCCATGGTGTGCCGGGTGGGTTGGGCAGACAATTCGGGCAGTGAATGGAAACGGCGATCTGAGGATCGCCGTTTTGCTTTTTGGGGTTTGTGGAAGGCTAAAGAATGGCCCGATAGTGGGTCAACGCCTTGCTCGACTGAACCAGGCCTTGGCGCAATAGCAGATCAAGATAGGTGCCGACATCCATCGGCGGCATCTTTAGCTGTTTGCGTTGCCGTTGTGCTGCCGCGACAACTGCTGCCGGGTCCAGGTCAAAGAGGTTATCGACGAACTCATCAGGATGCTGGGCCTCGATGCCAAAAGGTCCCAGTGTGTCATCGGGAAAGTCTTTCTGATTAAAGGTCACAATGACACTGGCGTTGCAGCGAATGGCGGCAGCCAGAACATGTCGGTCATCGACGTCAGGCAGTGTTAGCCCCTCGATCAGCTTTTCGTAACCATATACGCAAGCATCGGGTATGGCCTGATCCATCAGGTCGGACGTGCGATCCAATTGCTCTGTTGTCAGGTTTGGACGGTTTTTCAGCAGATTGCGCTTCCATTCGTTGTGTATCTCCAGTGACCATCGCGCCCGAAAACGTCCTGAGAGCGCGAGCCACATCAGGAAATCTCTCAAGGGAGCAGGGTACAAAACACATGCGTCATATACAGCGGTAAAAGGGGAGTGCCTCACTCGTATCCTGTCCTTAACGCTTGTGCTTGCTCGGCGAGAAGCGTCATTGCTTGCTCGCTGGCGGTGTCGCGCCGGTTTTTATAGTCCATCAAATCGGCAAAGCGCACACGTCGGTGCTTGCCGGTTTTGTGGTAGGACAACTCGCCGGATTCCAGCAGTTTGATCAGGTGCGGGCGTGAGACATTGAGTAAATCCGCCGCTTCCTGGGTGGTCAGTTCGGCGTGAACCGGAACGACCTTTACCGCATTGCCTTCTGCCAATGCGGCCAGAATGTCGACCAGCAATCGCAGGGCTGAAGTGGGCAGTTCGACGCTGTGAGCTTCATTCTGCTCGTCAAAAATCTGGATGCGTTGGGTTTCGAATTGAGTCGCGAGATAGGCCGCGAGGGCGCGCTGGCCTTCGATAGCGGCTTGAACTTCGCGTGCCATGGGCAGGTTGATTGGTGGGTGGATGACTAAGGACATGATGGTTTCCAATATTCTGAGTAGCGATGCTGGAAGGCTATTCGAATCAAACGAAAATCGCAATAAACGAAACCTGGGCTTGTTTAAGACTCTTTTGCCTGCAAGTCTGGACGTAATCGACAAACGACCGAGCCTTCGTAGGTCCGATCAAATCAACACCCTGTAAAACAACCGAGCGTCGTGATCCGGATTTTTGTGCTTGAGTAAAAATAACCCTAGGGTTATTTTTGTTGGGCCGGAGCAAGGAGGCTGGTGGTGCAGAGCAGGTTATTGATCAAGGAGCTGATAGAGGCGGGCTGGACACTGGACCGGGTCACCGGCAGTCATCACATCTTCACTCACCGTTACAACCCTTACACGATACCCGTCCCCCATCCGAAGAAGGGTTTGCCGATCGGGACGGTCAAAAGCATCAGGAGGCGAGCCGGGCTGTATTGCCCGGGAGCCAGTTTGGCAGGAGATCCATAATGCAATACCCAATCTGTATCGAGTGGGGCGACGAGAACACCGCCATCGGTATTCAGATCCCCGATATTCCTGGTGCCGTAACGGCCGGGGATACGTTTGAAGACGCTTACAACGCGGCGGTCGAAATTGCCCACATCATGCTGCAGGAGATCATGACAGACGGGGAGTCAATTCCGATGCCGACCTCAGCGGCTGCGCACCGCGAGAATCCGGAATTTGCCGACATGGGTTGGGGGATGCTGGAACTCGATATCTCGCCGTATCTGGGCAAGACCGAGAAGGTCAACGTGACGCTGCCTGGCTACGTGATCCAGCGTATTGACCGTTATGTGCGAGAGCACAATGTCAAAAGCCGCTCCTCCTTTCTCGCGGATGCGGCGATGGAGAAACTGGTTCGGCCCTGAGTGGTATCAGTCGAATCGCCTTCGCGGGCAAGCCTCGCTCCTACATGTCTTGCATTATCCCTGTAGGAGCGAGGCTTGCCCGCGAAGCTGTTAGCGTCCTAAGCCGTTGCCAACGAACGCCTCTCTGAAACGCTCAAAAACCGCAACAACGCCAACAGAGGAAACGCACTGCCCACAATCACGATCCACAACCAGCCGCCATGCTCATACACCGCGCTGGCCACCGATGAACCAAACGCACCGCCGATGAAGATGCTGGTCATGTACAGCGCATTCAGTCGGCCGCGGCTTTTGGCGTCGAGGGTGTAGACCGCGCGCTGGCCGAGGACCATGTTCATCTGCACACAGAAGTCGAGCACCACGCCGGTCACGGCCAGGCCTATGACGCTATAGGCCGGGTGGATGAACGCGGGCAGGAAGCTCAGGCTGGCGAACAGCATGGCCAGTAGCGAGGCGATGCGGGTATGGCCGGCATCGGCCAGTCGACCGGCGATGGGCGCGGCAATGGCACCAATGGCGCCGACCAGGGCGAAGATCGCGATTTGGGTTTGCGACAAGCCATGATGACGCGCCAGCTCAAGCGGCACGGCGGTCCAGAACAGACTGAACGTGGCGAACATGCAGCCTTGGTAAAAGGCCCGTTGACGCAACACCGGCTGCTGACGCAACAGTGTCCAGAGCGAGCCCAGCAATTGGCCATAAGAGGCACTGTGATCCGGTTGACGCTTGGGCACCGTCAGGGTCAGCACAATGCTGATCGCCGCCATCAACACCGCTGCGATGACAAACATCGCGCGCCAGCCGAAGTGGTCAGCCACCACGCTGGACACCGGTCGAGCCAGCAGAATCCCCAACAGCAATCCCCCCATGATCCCGCCAACCACGCGGCCGCGCGATTCTTCTGGCGTCAGGTGGGCGGCCAGTGGAATCAGGATCTGCACCGACACCGAGCTGAACCCCACCAGCAACGAGATCAGCAGGAAAACGTTTGGCTGATCGGTAAACGCCGCGCCCAGCAGACTGGCGATCGCCACCACAGTGGTGATGATCATCAAACGGCGGTTTTCCAGCAGATCACCCAACGGCACCAGGAAGAACAGGCCCAGCGCATAACCAATCTGCGTCAGCGAAACGATCAGGCTGGCCATGGTGTCGGTCAGACCGATATCTGGCGCGATCAGGCCAATGATCGGCTGGGCATAGTAGATATTGGCCACGATAGCGCCGCAGCAGAAGGCGAAGAGCAGCACCATCCCTCGGGTCATTGTTGCGGCACCGTGGGGCACCTGAGTCGCTGGATTCATAACGTGGCTCGCTGAACAAGAAGGGAGTGCGCAAAGGCTAATCGGCTGGGTAGAGCGGCGGAAGAGAGTTTGGAGTGATAGTCATCATGCCTGTACGGAATGAATGACGCATGTGTGTGCTATCTGCCGACAACCCTGCGCCCGAACAGTGGGATCCGATGATACATTCACTTACATCTTGTTCGATAGCGTGCTTATGTTCTCTCTTAACGTTTCATAAACACGGAAGGCACTTCCATGAATGCGATGTTCCGTCACCTGATTCGCGGCGCTTCAACAGTTACCTTGATCACCTTGTTCACGACAACGTTGGCTCAGGCCCAGGACGCGCCGGGTATGCGCATCGGCGTGCGCGGCGAAATCACCGGCATCAGCGCCGACGTCATGAAAGTCCACGTCAACAGCGGTGAAAACGTGGCGATCAACCTGACCCAAGACGCCAAAGTCCGCGCCGTCACCCTGGCCAATATCGAAGACATCAAACCCGGCAGCTACATCGGCTCGGCTGCTGTGCCCCAGGAAGACGGCACTCTCAAGGCCCTGGAAGTCCATGTCTTCCCACCGGAACTGGCCGGCAGCGGCGACGGCCATCGGCCTTTTGATCTGGTCAAGGGCAGCAGCATGACCAACGGCAGCGTGGGCGATCTGGTGGTCAGCAATGGTCGGGTTTTGACCGTCAACTACAAGGGCGGCCAGCAGAAAATTCTGGTGCCGGAGGATGTGCCGATCGTGAACCTGGCGCCGGGGGATCGCAGCTTGTTGAAGGTGGGCGTGAAGATCGTGACATTCGTCACCCAAAGTGCTGATGGGACACTGACCGCGCAATCCATTTCGGCCGGCAAGGATGGCGTCACACCACCGATGTAATGACATGTCCAAAACCCTGTGGGAGCGGGCTTGCTCGCGAAGAGACCGTGTCAGTCGACATCAATGTTGAATGACACACCGCTTTCGCGAGCAAGCCCGCTCCCACAGGAGATCTTCAGCGAACACAAATTTTGTGTTCGGCCACAAAAAAGGCGACCTCTACAGGCCGCCTTTTCGTTGGGCTCAGGAATTACTGACCGCTGTAAATCTGATCGAAGATTCCACCATCATTGAAGTGGGTCTTCTGCACGGTGCGCCAGTCACCAAAGGTCTTCTCCACCGACAGGAAATCCACTTTCGGGAAGCGATCGGTGTACTTGGCCAATACCGCCGGATCCCGCGGACGCAGGTAGTTGGCAGCGGCAATTTCCTGACCTTCCGGCGACCACAGGTACTTCAAATATTCCTCGGCGGCAGCGCGAGTACCTTTTTTCTCGACCACTTTGTCGACCACCGACACCGGCGGCTCGGCCTCGGCAGAAACACTCGGGTAGATCACTTCAAATTGATCACGGCCAAACTCACGCGCAATCATTTCCGCTTCGTTTTCGAAGGTCACCAGCACGTCGCCGATCTGGTTGGTCATGAACGTGGTGGTGGCTGCACGGCCACCGGTATCCAGTACTGGCGCTTGTTTGAACAGCTTGCCGACGAAGGCTTTTGCTTTGTTTTCGTCACCGCCGTTCTTCAGCACATAGCCCCAGGCCGAGAGATAGGTGTAGCGGCCGTTGCCCGAGGTTTTCGGGTTGGGGACGATCACTTGCACGCCGTCCTTGAGCAGGTCCGGCCAGTCTTTCAGGGCTTTCGGGTTGCCTTTGCGCACGATGAACACGGTGGCCGAGGTGAACGGCGCGCTGTTGTTCGGCAGGCGCGTGACCCAGTTTTCCGGGACCAGTTTGCCGTTGTCCGCCAGGGCGTTGATGTCAGTGGCCATGTTCATGGTGATGACGTCCGCCGGCAGGCCATCGATCACCGAACGCGCCTGTTTGCTGGAACCGCCGAAGGACATCTGCAGCGTGATGTTTTCGTTGTGCTCGGCTTGCCAGTGTTTCTGGAAGGCAGCGTTGTAGTCCTTGTAGAAATCTCGCATCACGTCGTAGGAAACGTTAAGCAGGGTCGGTGCAGCCTGAGCCACGCTGCTCAAGGCCAGGCCAGCGGCCAGAAATGAGGCGCCAAAGAGTTTTTTCACTGCGCATTCCTTGTGTAATCAAACATGTTCTATGGAAAGTGTTGGCAATTTGCCAGCGACTATAGCCGGGCTCGCATAGTCGTTTAAAGATTAAAAAGCACTTTGCTTATTCCAGTTTCTTGAACAGCGCATTGCCGCAACGGGAGCAAAATGCTGCGCCGTGTTCGTGGCTGTTTTTCTGGCAGGTCGGGCAATCGTGTTGCAGTTGTTCGCCGCGCATGGCGTTGGCCAGTTCCGCGGTAAAGATCCCTGTTGGCACGGCGATGATCGAGTAACCGGTGATCATTACCAGCGACGAAACCACCTGACCCAATGGCGTCCTGGGCACGATGTCGCCAAAGCCCACGGTGGTCAGTGTGACGATGGCCCAATAGATGCCTTTTGGGATGCTGGTGAAGCCGTGTTCCGGGCCTTCGATCACGTACATCAGAGTGCCGAACACCGTTACCAGGGTGCTGACGCTGAGCAGAAACACCACGATCTTCTGCTTGCTGCCGCGCAGCGCTGTCATCAAATAGTTGGCTTGCTTCAGATACGGGCTGAGCTTGAGCACGCGGAAAATCCGCAGCATCCGAATGATCCGGATGATCAGCAGGTACTGTGCATCGCTGTAATACAGCGCGAGAATGCCGGGCACGATCGCCAGCAAATCCACCAGCCCATAGAAGCTGAACGCGTAGCGCAACGGCTTGGGCGAGCAATACAGGCGCAGGCCGTATTCGATGACGAAAATGACGGTGAAGCCCCATTCGATGTACGCCAGCACATCGGCGTAGTTCTGGTGAACGCTGTCGATACTGTCCAGAATCACGATCACCAGGCTGGCGAGGATGATCAACAGCAAGATGCTGTCAAAACGCCGACCAGCCTTGGTGTCGCTCTGGAAAATCATGACGTAAAGCTCTTCACGCCAGTTTTTGCTGCTGTCCATGGAAAACGCCTGAACCGAGAATCAGCGAAGCCTAGGGTGATTCTCCCCGCTAGCGCAAGGCGTGCTGTCTACGACGGCCTGACGCAGCACCCTGCAGCCTGCGCGAACCAGCCAGCAGGCGAGGACGAAGGGCGCGGTCAGCGTTGCCAGACCCAGTGCGGCGAACCCCGGCGTGAGCAACACCGCCAGCAGAATGCCCAGCAGCGGTAGCCACGGTTGACGGCGTTGCGGGGTGAAGGCGAGGGCGGCGAGCACTGGGTTGTAGCTGTTCAAGCCCTGCAATGCGCTGGAGGTGTCGTGATGCAGCAAGGCGAAGCCGAGGCCAACTGCGCAACCCAGCAGCGCCCACAGGAAGGCGCGGCGGTCGGCGATCAGTAATCCGGCGGCAATCAGTGCGCCGGCCAGTGGATGGCCAAGGAACATGACTTGCCCGAGGCCTTTCAATTCGGCGGCGAGCAGGTTGAGGGCGTTCAGTTCGATCAGAGGAACGGGTTGCTGTGGGGCGGCAAAGCCGAGCAACAACCAACTCAATCCAACGAAAGGTGCGGTGTAGGCCGGTAGGCAATGACGATCGCGGGGGCCTTTGAGCCATTGCTGAGTGAGCATCGCACTCAGGCCGCCACAGGCAATGATCAGCGGTGGCAACAACGCCGACCACGGGAAATACAGGCTCAGCAGCAGGCCGAGCAAAATACCGTTGTAACTGAAAAGCCCGGCCTGACGATCAACCTTGGCGTACCCGCGACGTTGCGCGGTGAGCAACCCGGCGACACCGCCCAGCAGCGCACCGCCGAGCAGGGCCGGCGCGCTGAACAGAATCGCCAACAGACACAGCAGCCCGCACAGCGGATGGCGCTGGAGAAAGATCTGGCTGAAGCCGTTGAGCAGGGCGGTGGCCCAGTCGGGGCAGTGGGTGTGGAAGTGGTTGGCAGGCATTTTAGGTCTGTGTGTCAGAGGAACCGTGTAATCGTCCTTCGCGGGCAAGCCTCGCTCCTACGGACTTACGTCGATCGCGATAATTGCGAACGACTCAAACTGTAGGAGCGAGGCTTGCCCGCGAAGAGGCCAGTACAGGCGCTAAATCATGTGGCGAGGGGGCTTGCCCTCGTTGGGCTGCGGAGCGGCCCTAAAATCGGCAATGCGGTCTTTCTGTTGAAACCGTCATGCCAAAGCGACGACTGCTTCGCAGCCGAGCGGGAGCAAGCTCCCTCGCCACAGGGGTAGATTTTTAAATCAACGTCTCGATACGCAACGAATTGGTCGACCCCGGCTGCCCAAATGGCACGCCTGCTGTGATCAACAACGTATCGCCGCGCTGAGCCATCCCCTGCGCCTGCGCAATCTCCAACGCCGTCGAGCACACTTCGTCCACCTGGCGCAGCCGATCGTTGACCACCGAATGCACGCCCCACGCCACCGTCAAACGCCGTGCGGTTTGCAGATTCGGCGTCAGGTTGAGGATCGGCACCGTCGGCCGTTCCCGCGCTGCCCGCAGGCTCGATGTGCCGGATTCGCTGTAGTTCACCAGCACCGCCACCGGCAGTACGTTGCTGATGCGGCGGATGGCGCAGCTGATCGCGTCCGACACTGTGGCTTCAGCCTTCGGCCGGCTCACGTCCAGTTGGGTCTGATAGTCCGGGCCGTTTTCCACCTGACGGATGATCTTGCTCATCATCTGCACCGCTTCCAGCGGGTACTCACCGGACGCGGTTTCTGCCGACAACATCACCGCGTCGGCACCTTCGGCCACCGCGTTGGCGACGTCGGTGACTTCAGCTCGGGTCGGCGCCGGGGAGAAGCGCATCGACTCCAGCATCTGCGTCGCCACCACCACTGGTTTACCGAGTTGGCGGCAGGTGCTGATGATATTTTTCTGAATCTGCGGCACGCTTTCGGCCGGCACTTCCACGCCCAAGTCACCACGAGCGACCATGATCGCATCGCTCAATTCGGCGATTTCTCGCAGTTGCGTCACAGCCGATGGCTTCTCGATTTTGGCCATCAAAAAGGCCTTGTCGCCGATCAGCGCGCGAGCTTCGCGAATGTCTTGCGGGCGTTGCACGAACGACAGCGCGACCCAGTCCACACCCAGCTCCAGACCGAAGCTCAAGTCGCGACGGTCCTTGGCGGTCAGCGGGCTCAGGTCGAGCACCGCTTGCGGCACGTTGACGCCTTTGCGATCCGACAGCTCGCCGCCGTTGAGCACCGTGGTGTCGATGGCGTCGGCGTACTTGGTCACCACTCGCAGGCGCAGCTTGCCGTCGTCCAGCAGCAGGTCCATGCCCGGCTCCAGGGCTGCGATGATTTCCGGGTGAGGCAGGTTGACCCGGCGTTCATCCCCCGGTGTTGCATCCAGGTCCAGCCGCAGGGCCTGACCGCGATACAACTGCACTTTGCCTTGGGCGAATTTGCCGACCCGCAATTTCGGGCCTTGCAGGTCCATCAGAATCCCCAGCGGGTAGTTCAGCTGGCGCTCGACCTCACGAATCCATTGATAGCGCTGCGCGTGGTCGGCGTGATCGCCGTGGCTGAAGTTCAGGCGAAAGATGTTGACCCCGGCCTTCACCAATTCACGGATATCGTCGATCCCGTCGGTGGCCGGGCCAAGGGTGGCGAGGATTTTGACCTTCTTGTCAGGCGTCATGTTTAGGGCTCTCGAGAATCAAAATGGCACGGAAGTCGTTGACGTTGGTGCGGGTCGGCTCGGTGACGATCAGCGCATCCAGCGCCGCGAAGTAGCCGTAGCCATTGTTGTTGTCCAGTTCGTCGCAGGCAGCGAGGCCAAGTGCGGCGGCGCGGGCGTAGCTATGCGGGGTCATGATCGCACCGGCGTTGTCTTCGGAGCCGTCGATACCGTCGGTGTCACCGGCCAGGGCGTAGACCTCGGGCAGGCCTTTGAGGCTGTCGGTCAGGCTCAGCAGGAATTCGGCGTTGCGCCCGCCACGGCCATTGCCGCGCACGGTGACGGTGGTTTCGCCGCCGGACAGAATCACGCACGGCGCTGCCAACGGCTGGCCGTGCTGGACGATCTGCCGCGCAATGCCGGCGTGGACTTTCGCCACGTCCCGGGATTCACCTTCCAGGTCGCCGAGAATCAACGGACTGAAACCGGCCTGACGGGCTTTCACCGCTGCCGCTTCCAGCGATTGCTGTGGGCGGGCGATCAACTGGAAATGACTGCGGGCCAGGCTCGGATCGCCGGGTTTGACCGTCTCCGATTCCGGGCTTTGCAGCCAGTTGCGCACCGAGGCCGGGACTTCGATGCCATAACGCTTGAGGATCGCCAGCGCTTCAGCCGAGGTGCTCGGGTCGGCCACGGTAGGACCGGAGGCGATGACCGTGGCGAGATCGCCCGGTACATCGGAAATCGCATAGGTGTAAACCGTGGCCGGCCAGCAGGCTTTGCCCAGACGTCCGCCCTTGATCGCCGAGAGGTGCTTGCGCACGCAATTCATCTCGCCGATGGTGGCGCCGGATTTGAGCAGGGCTTTGTTGATCGACTGTTTGTCGGCCAGGGTGATACCGGCGGCGGGCAAGGCGAGCAGGGCAGAGCCACCGCCGGACAGCAGAAAGATCACGCGGTCGTCTTCGCTCAGGTCGCTGACCAGTTCCAGCACCCGTTTCGCGACAGCCAAACCAGCCGCATCCGGCACCGGGTGCGCGGCTTCGACCACTTCGATTTTTTCGCACGGGGCGCCGTGGCCGTAACGGGTCACCACCAGGCCGGACACTTCGCCCTGCCAGCAGCGCTCTACCACCTGGGCCATGGCCGCTGCGGCTTTACCGGCGCCGATGACGATCACCCGACCGCTGCGATCTTTGGGCAAATGAGCTTCGAGGACGTGCTGCGGATGGGCCGCGTCGATGGCTGTGGCAAACAGCTCGCGCAGCAGTTGTTGCGGATCGACCGACATGGCGGGCTCCCGGAATTCTTGTTAATGGAGGGCGACTCGGTTCCCTGTGGGAGCGAGCCTGCTCGCGATTCAGGCGCCGCGGTATGTCAGGTGCATCGCGGCGATTTCATCGCGAGCAGGCTCGCTCCCACAGGTTTTTGCGCAAGGCTTTATTTATCGCGAATCGAGAAATTCGCCATGTGTTCCAGGCCCTTGATCAGCGCCGAGTGGTCCCAGTTGCTGCCACCGATGGCCGCGCAGGTGCTGAACACTTGCTGGGTATTGGCGGTGTTCGGCAGGTTGATGCCCAGTTCGCGAGCGCCGGCCAGGGCCAGGTTCAGGTCCTTCTGGTGCAGGCTGATGCGGAAGCCCGGGTCGAAGGTGCCCTTGATCATGCGTTCGCCGTGAACTTCAAGGATCTTCGACGACGCGAAACCGCCCATCAGCGCTTCACGCACCTTGGCCGGATCGGCACCGTTTTTCGAGGCGAACAGCAAGGCTTCGGCGACGGCCTGGATGTTCAGCGCAACGATGATCTGGTTAGCCACTTTCGCGGTTTGACCATCGCCATTACCGCCCACCAGGGTGATGTTCTTGCCCATGGCCTGGAACAGCGCCAGGGCGCGTTCGAAGGCATCGGCATCGCCGCCGACCATGATGCTCAGGGTCGCAGCCTTGGCTCCGACTTCACCGCCAGACACCGGGGCGTCCAGGTACTGAGCGCCTTTCTCGTTGATTTTGGCAGCGAAGGCTTTGGTGGCGGTGGGCGAGATCGAGCTCATGTCGATGACTATCTTGCCTTTGCCAACACCCGCCGCAACGCCGTCGGCGCGGAACAGCACGTCATCGACCTGCGGGGTATCCGGAACCATGACGATGATGAATTCGGCTTCCTGAGCGACCTCTTTCGGGTTCGCCAGTGCGACGGCACCAGCGGCGACCAGGTCGGCAGGGGCGGCGTCGTGGTGCGCCGACAGGAACAGGCTGTGACCGGCTTTCTGCAGGTTCAACGCCATTGGGTGGCCCATGATGCCGGTGCCGATAAATCCGATTTTAGCCATGAGAAAATCCTCTTGTTTTTATTGCTCTGTTCGCAAAATTCGTGGGATGACAGCGAGGACGCCTTCGCGGGCAAGCCTCGTTCCTACAGACAACCCAGGCCCCCGTAGGAGCGAGGCTTGCCCGCGAAGAACGATGACGCGGTGTCAGATCAAATTGCGTTATGGGTTTTGAGCCAGCCCAAACCCGCTTCAGTGGTGGTCAGCGGCTTGTATTCACAGCCAACCCAACCCTGATAACCGATGCGGTCCAGGTGTTCGAACAGGAAGCGGTAGTTGATTTCACCGGTGCCCGGTTCGTTGCGCCCCGGGTTGTCGGCCAACTGGATGTGGTTGATCTCGCCCAGGTGCGCGGCCATGGTGCGGGCCAGGTCGCCCTCCATGATTTGCATGTGATAGATGTCGTATTGCAGGAACAGATTGGCGCTACCGACCTGTTCGCGAATCGAAAGGGCTTGCGCCGTGTTGTTCAGGTAGAAACCCGGAATGTCGCGGGTGTTGATCGCTTCCATCACCAGTTTGATGCCCGCCGCTTGCAGATTGTCGGCTGCGTACTTGAGGTTGGCGACGAAGGTTTTTTCCACGGTGGCTTCGTCGACGCCTTGTGGACGAATACCGGCCAGGCAGTTGATCTGGGTGTTGCCCAGCACGTTGGCGTAAGCGATGGCCAGATCGACACCGGCGCGGAATTCTTCGACCCGATCCGGCAGGCACGCGATACCACGTTCGCCCTTGGCCCAGTCACCGGCCGGCAGGTTGAACAGTACTTGGGTCAGGCCATTGGCATCGAGCTTGGCTTTGATTTCGGCGGAGCTGAAATCGTAGGGAAACAGGTATTCGACACCGCTGAAGCCGGCCTTGGCGGCAGCGTCGAAACGGGCAAGAAAATCCTGCTCGGTGAACAACATGGACAGGTTGGCTGCGAAACGCGGCATGGTGGTCTCCCGTAAAAAATAGGTGCCTGTAGCAGCTGCCGAGGAACGAGGCTGCGTTGGGCTGCGAAGCGGCCCTCGGCGGCGGTCCTGCGGACACGCAACGCAGCCTCGTACCTCGGCAGCTGCTACAGGTGTCAGGCCAGTTAATCGAGCAACGAAATCGCCGTTGGCGCATCGTTGCCGACCAGCGCCAGGTCTTCGAATTCGTTGACGGCGTTGATCTCGGTGCCCATGGAAATGTTGGTCACGCGCTCCAGAATGATCTCGACGATCACCGGCACTTTGAACTCTTCGATCAGTTCCTGAGCCTTGCGCAGGGCAGGCTGGATCTGATCCGGTTCAAATACCCGCAGCGCCTTGCAACCCAGACCTTCGGCGACAGCGACGTGGTCGACACCGTAACCGTTGAGTTCCGGAGCGTTAAGGTTGTCGAAGGACAGCTGCACGCAGTAGTCCATGTCGAAACCGCGTTGGGCCTGACGGATCAGCCCCAGGTACGAGTTGTTTACGACAACGTGGATGTACGGCAGCTTGAACTGCGCGCCCACCGCCAGTTCTTCGATCATGAACTGGAAATCGTAGTCGCCCGAGAGCGCCACAACCTTGCGGGTCGGATCAGCCTTGACCACACCGAGTGCGGCCGGAATGGTCCAGCCCAGAGGGCCTGCCTGGCCGCAGTTGATCCAGTGACGCGGTTTGTAGACGTGCAGGAACTGCGCACCGGCAATCTGCGACAGACCGATGGTGCTGACGTAGCAGGTGTCTTTGCCGAACACCTGGTTCATCTCTTCGTAAACGCGTTGCGGTTTGACCGGCACGTTGTCGAAGTGAGTCTTGCGCTGCAGGCTGGCTTTACGCTGCTGGCAGTCTTGCAGCCAGCCGCTGCGGTTTTTCAGTTTGCCGGCGGCTTGCCATTCGCGAGCGACTTCGATGAACACGGTCAACGCGGCAGCAGCGTCGGACACGATGCCCAGGTCCGGGGTGAACACGCGGCCGATCTGGGTCGGTTCGATGTCGACGTGAATGAACTTGCGGCCTTCGGTGTAAACGTCGACCGAACCGGTGTGACGGTTAGCCCAACGGTTACCGATGCCCAGCACCACGTCCGACTTCAGCATCGTCGCGTTGCCGTAGCGGTGCGAGGTTTGCAGACCGACCATGCCGACCATCAGTGGGTGATCGTCCGGGATGGTGCCCCAGCCCATCAGGGTAGGGATCACCGGAATACCGGTCAGCTCGGCGAACTCCACCAGCAACTCGCTGGCGTCGGCATTGATGATGCCGCCACCTGCCACCAACAGTGGGCGCTCAGCCTGATCGAGCATGGCCAGAGCCTTCTCGATTTGCACGCGGTTAGCGGTCGGTTTGGCCAGCGGCAGTGGCTCGTAGGCGTCGATATCGAATTCGATTTCGGCCATCTGCACGTCGAACGGCAGGTCGATCAGCACCGGGCCTGGGCGGCCGGAGCGCATTTCATAAAAGGCTTTCTGGAACGCGTAAGGCACCTGGCCCGGTTCCATAACGGTGGTCGACCACTTGGTGACCGGCTTGACGATGCTGGTGATGTCGACGGCCTGGAAATCTTCCTTGTGCATACGGGCGCGGGGCGCCTGCCCGGTGATGCACAGGATCGGGATCGAGTCGGCCGAGGCACTGTAGAGCCCGGTGACCATGTCGGTACCGGCAGGGCCAGACGTGCCGATGCATACGCCGATGTTGCCGGCCTTGGTGCGGGTGTAACCCTCGGCCATGTGCGAGGCGCCTTCAACGTGGCGAGCGAGGACGTGATCGATGCCGCCGACCTTCTGCAAGGCGGAGTACAGCGGGTTGATCGCGGCGCCGGGGATGCCAAAAGCGGTATCAACCCCTTCACGGCGCATCACCAGAATGGCGGCTTCGATTGCTCTCATTTTGCTCATTGTTTTGTGCCTCTTACGTTTTGTAATTGTATACAAGTGGCTTTGCGCAGAGTGTATTCACGGCGGACGGCGCAGGTCAATCCATTTTCTCAATCGGCTGTTTCATTCGTCGGAAGCCTAAAGAACTGTGATTTTTCGTCGAGTGTGGCGCTTTTCGAAAATTATTGTATACATAAAAATAATTAATTGTGTTCTATTTGTTGCATCGGATTGCGCAACAGAAAGCAGTCCAACGGCTTTCCCAATAACAAAATGAGGACGGCACCATGAGCGCTTTAACCTTGAACATCGCAGTCAACCTGGCCAATCAGGCCATCTCCACAGGTCGTGCAATCTGCGCCGCGCCCTTGACCGTTGCCGTGTTGGACGCTGGCGGGCACTTGATAACGCTGCAACGCGAAGACGGCGCCAGCCTGCTGCGCCCGCAGATCGCCATCGGCAAGGCCTGGGGTGCCATTGCCCTGGGCAAAGGCTCACGCCTGCTGGCACAGGACGCCCAGCAACGCCCGGCCTTCTTCGCCGCGCTCAATAGCCTGGGGCAGGGCAGCGTCGTCCCGGTACCGGGCGGCGTGTTGATTCGGGATCAGGATGGGGGTGTGTTGGGAGCTGTGGGCATCAGCGGGGACCTGTCTGATGTTGACGAGCAGTGTGCGATCAGAGCGGTTGAGGCGCAGGGATTGAAGGCGGATGCGGGGGTGGTTGGTTGATCTTCAGCGTCTGAACAGTCGCCATCGCAAGCAGGCTCGCTCCCACAGTAGTTCAATGGTGGACACAAAATTTGTGACCGCCGCGGAACCAATGTGGGAGCGAGCCTGCTCGCGATGGTCATCTACCAGACACATCCAGCTAAAAGTCTGCCCCACCCAAAAGCATTCACAGGACTAGCCTTCTTCATGACTTGATCATGAAAGGGGCAAAGGATGCCTGATTTACCTGCTTCACATCGCCTGCGCATTGGTCGCTATGCCGAACCAAACCGAATTTACCTCCTGACCACCAACACACTCGGTAGAGAACCTGTTTTCAACGATTTTGTCTTGGGCCGATTAGTCGCCGCTCAATTTCGCACTGCCCAGGATCAAGGCTGCGCTAACTCGTTGGCATGGGTTGTGATGCCTGATCACTTCCATTGGTTGATCGAGTTGCAGCAGGGGTCGCTGAGTGAACTGATGCAGAAGACCAAATCTTTGAGTACCAAAGCGGTGAACTTGTCCACCGGTCGTAAGATCGGCCTTTGGCAGCAAGGTTTTCATGATCGAGCGCTGCGTCGTGAGGAAGACTTGGTAAAGCTGGCCCGGTATGTTGTGGCGAATCCGTTGCGGGCGGGATTGGTCGAGCGCCTTGGCGACTATCCGCCGTGGGATGCTATTTGGGTTTGATCAGAAACCGAATTGCGCCCATCGCGAGCAGGCTCGCTCCCACAATGGATCTGGGTTGTTCGAAGAGCCGGTGTGCACAGATCGACCCTGTGGGAGCGAGCCTGCTCGCGATGAAGGCACCGCGGTCTATCAGTCGGGCTCACACCCTTTGAGCACCAACCGGATAATCGTCTGCGCCGCCGCTTCATAGTCGGCCTCATCCAGCTTGGCCTTGCCGGTAACCGCAGAGATTTGCCAGTCGAAGTCCGCGTAGGTCTGGGTGGCGGCCCAGATGCTGAACATCAGGTGGTTGGGGTCGATGGGGGCGATCAGGCCGCGGTCGATCCAGGTCTGTATGCAGTCGATGTTGTGTTTGGCCTGGCCGTTGAGCTGCTCGACCAGGTCGGGGCTCAGGTGCGGGGCGCCGTGCATGATTTCGCTGGCGAACACCTTGGAGGCGAAGGGCAGGTCACGGGAGATGCGGATTTTCGAGCGAATGTAGCCGCTCAGTACTTCGCCGGGTACACCGTCGGCATTGAACGGTGTCGAGGCCTGCAGGATCGGTTCGATGATACTTTCCAGGACCTCGCGGTAGAGGTTTTCCTTGGATTTGAAGTAGTAGTAGACGTTGGGCTTGGGCAGCCCGGCCTTGGCCGCAATGTCACTGGTTTTGGTCGCAGCGAAGCCCTTGTCGGCAAATTCTTCACTGGCGGCACGCAGGATCAGTTCTTTGTTGCGCTCGCGGATAGTGCTCATAAACCAAGGGGTTCCTTGCCTGTTCTGGCGGTTGCGCATGGTAGCACCGGGCTCGCGCGGCGCTCAAGAATGCCCCGTGTGGCCTCGGGTCGCGCTATGCTGCGCACCATTCATTCAAGAAGGAAACCTGATTCATGGCAGGAAGCAGTTTGCTGGTGCTGATCGACGACATCGCCACCGTACTGGACGATGTGGCGTTGATGACCAAAATGGCCGCAAAGAAGACCGCCGGTGTACTGGGCGACGATCTGGCGCTCAACGCCCAGCAGGTTTCCGGCGTGCGTGCCGAGCGGGAAATCCCGGTGGTATGGGCGGTGGCCAAGGGCTCGTTTCTCAACAAGCTGATCCTGGTGCCGTCGGCGTTGGCCATCAGTGCGTTCATTCCGTGGCTGGTCACGCCGTTGTTGATGGTGGGTGGCGCTTACCTGTGCTTCGAAGGCTTCGAGAAGCTCGCCCACAAATTTCTGCATAGCAAAGCTGAAGATCAGGCCGAGCACGCAGAGTTGGTCGAGGCCGTGGCCAACCCTGCGGTCGATCTAGTGGCGTTCGAAAAGGACAAAATCAAAGGTGCGATCCGTACCGACTTCATTCTCTCGGCGGAAATCATCGCCATCACCCTGGGCACCGTGGCTGATGCTTCGCTGACCCAGCAAGTGATCGTGCTCTCGGGCATTGCCATCGTCATGACCATCGGCGTCTACGGCCTGGTGGCCGGCATCGTCAAGCTCGATGATCTCGGTCTGTGGCTGACCCAGAAGCCTGGGCAAATGGCCAAAAGCATCGGCGGCGGGATTCTACGTGCAGCGCCGTACATGATGAAAAGCCTGTCGGTGATCGGCACCGCGGCGATGTTTTTGGTCGGCGGCGGGATTCTGACCCACGGCGTGCCGGTGGTTCATCACTGGATCGAAGGTGTCAGCGCGGGTGCCGGTGGGGCCGGGTTTATCGTGCCGACGTTGCTGAATGCGGTGGCCGGGATTGTGGCGGGTGCGGCGGTGTTGGTCGCAGTGATGGCTGTCGGCAAGGTTTGGAAAACGGTGAAAGCCTGAACCTGTAGGAGCGAGGCTTGCCCGCGAAGGCGATATCATCTTCAATATTGATGTCGACTGACACACCGCTATCGCGGGCAAGTCGGATCGCCGCATCGCTCGCTCCTACAGTGATTGGTGGTGTTTGAGACACCGCACATGAAAAAGGCCATTCGATGCAAATCGAATGGCCTTTTTTGTTGCCGACGGAATTACTCGGCGACCTGCAGCTTGCGCGACTCGGTGTACACGTAGCGCACTTTTTCATACTCGAACGGCGTGTTCAGTTGGCCATAGCGGAAGCTGTTCTGATAACGCTTGTCGATGATGCGCAGTGCCAAGACTTCCGGGTGGTTGGAGCTGACTTCGGCGACGTTCAGGAAGTTGATCGCCGATTCGCCGGTGTAGTCGACGATCAGTCCCGCGGTATCACGCAGGTTGGACGGGCCGAGGATCGGCAGCACGAAATAGGCGCCGCCCGGTACGCCGTAGAAGCCTAGCGTCTGGCCGAAGTCTTCGCTCTGGCGCGGTAGCCCCATGGTGGTGGCCGGGTCCCACAGGCCGGCGACACCGATGGTGGTGTTGAGCAGAAGGCGCGCGGTGGTTTCCAGCGAGCGCTGACCCTTGAATTGCAGCAGGCTGTTCACCAGGTTCGGCACATCACCGACGTTGTTGAAGAAGTTGCTGACGCCCGTGCGCAGGAAGCTTGGGGTGACGTAGCGATAGCCGTTGACCACGGGCAGGAACACCCATTGGTCGAAACGGTAGTTGAAGTGGTAGACACGGCGGTTCCATTCTTCCAGCGGGTCATAGACGTTCAACGCGTTGAGCGTCGAGCGTTCGAACTCGCGCTGATCCAGCCCCGGGTTGAATTTGAGTTTGCTCAGCGGTTCCTTGAAGCCGTCACTATCGACCACCACAGGTGCATTGGCTTTGCTGTTGTCGGCGTTGGCGACGCCTGCACAGAGTAACGCTGCGATCAGCAGGGGGTATTTAGCCACGGAAAAACTCCAGCATGGCGTCGCTGTTGACGCGATAGTTGAGGTTGCCGCAATGGCCGCCCAATGGATAAACAGTCAAACGGTCGCCAAAGGTTCGGCGTAGAAACCCCAGGTCGCCAGGGCCAAGGATCACGTCGTCGGCGTTGTGCATGACGGCGATTTTCGGGCTGTCGTGCAAGTAGTCCTTGAGCGCATACAGGCTGACCTGATCGATCAATTGCAGCAGGCTGCCGCCGTCGGTGCGGGCGCGCCACATCGGGATGACCTGTTCGGTCAGGTAGCAGTCGAAGTCGCATTGCAGCGCGCGTTTGAGGAACGGCGTGAGGGTGGTGCCTTCGGTGATCGGGTATTTCGGTGGCGTGATCAGGCCGCGGCGGTTGATCAGGTCCGAGGTGAAGGCAATGTCCGCCGCCGAGAAACGGAACGACGTGCCAATCAGCATGGCCATCTGCTCGTTGCTCAAGTGCTGCTTGGACTGCTGGAAGTCGTAGAGCAGGGCATCGTTGAGGTCGATGTAGCCCTTCTGCTGGAAGTAGCGGGTCAGTTTGTCCAGCACCAGTTCATAGAAGGTGGTGCTGTTGTCGATGCCCTTCACCTCTGTTTGTACCAGCTTGTCCAGGTTGGTGATCGAGGTGTACAGGTTGACCGGCGGGTTGAGCAGCAAGACTTTCTTGAAATTGAAGCTGCGACGGGTTTCATCCAGGTGCGCCACAAATGCCGCATCCAGTGCGCCGAGGCTGTAGCCGCTCAGGTAATAGTCGGTGACTGGCAGTTTCGGATTCTGCGCCCGAACGGCCTGCATCACCCGGTACATGTCTTCGGCATCTTCCTTGGTCACGCCAGGGGTGGCGAAACGCGAGGCGGCGGTCATGAAGTCGAAGCTTGTCGGTGACGACAACTGCACCACATGATAGCCGGCCTTGTAGTAGAGCTTTTTCAGGTACTCGTTGAGGGTACTGTCATAGCGCGCACCGGTGCCGGAGATCAGGAAAATCAACGGTGCGGCTTGATCTTGCGTGGCGATGCGGTAGGTGAGTTTCTTTACCGGCCAGAAGTTGTCTGGCAGGCTGAATTCACGCTCGGGGCGCAACGTGACGCTGCGGTCCGACTGATTGATGTCGTCGTCCAGCGGCAATTCCGGGCGTAACTCCGGCGGTGTCGTGGCGATGGTCGCCTCGAACGGGTTGGTCAGGGGGTAGCCGTAACTGGCGGCATCAATGTCGGCCGCCAGTGCGGACGCACTTAAAATCAAGCCGCCAAACAGGGCGGCGAAGAAGCGCAAGGAACGGAGCATTACTAGATCCCTTAGAGGAAGGTGCGGAATGAAGTTCGCAGCCTATGACCATCGGATATGCGCCAAAGTGCCATGATGGGCAGTAAACAGGCCTGATTTCGGAGCAACGGTAGCCGGACGATACACTTTGCAGCTATTTCATGAACAGTTATCTGTTGATGTCACTTGCTTACCTCGGGCGGGGGATTAAGCTGGCCGCCGATTTCGTTTATTGGAGTGCTTCATGTCCCGCCGTCTGCCCGTGATTCTGCTGCTCGTTCTCCTGCCGCTATGGCTGGCCGCCAGTTATGGCGCGCGTTATGGCTTCATGGAGGATGCTCAATGGGTCGGCATCTGCGTGGACGAGGCCAGTCGCTGGGAATGCCAGATTCGATCGAATCTGGGCTTGATGATTCATTTCAAGGTGTTGGGCTGGGCGGCAGTGGCCGCCGCCGTGATCGGTTTTGTGCTGCCTGGGCGAGCGGGGTGGTGGCTGGCGGTGCTGGCGCTGGTGTTCGGGTTTCCGGCGCTGGCGTTGTACAACACTACATTGGCGGTGTTTGCGGTGGTGATTGCCGGGTTGCGCCTGGTCCGGGCTTCTCGCAGCGCCTGATAGTCAGCCTTCGCGGGCAAGCCTCGCTCCTACAGTTTAGAGTCGTTCGCAATTATCACGGTCGACATAAATCTGTAGGAGCGAGCGATGCGGCGATCCGACTTGCCCGCGAAGACGCCCGCCAGCACGCAGAAGATCAGCCCTTGCGAACCCGCAAACTGCGCCACAACGCCGCCACCATCAACACACTCACCAGCGCCCAACCCCAGGCCTGCTGGTTCTGCAAACCTTCTTGATACAGTTGCGGCGCAATGCCAGCGCCGATGATGAAAGTCAGCAGGGCGATTTCCCGGCGCGGCACACTCACCGGGCGGCACAGATACACCAGCGCCGGCAGGATGAAGGCGACACTCGGGAAGCTGCGATAACGCGGGTCGAACACCAGCTCCAGCATCATCACCGCTGCGGCAAAACCTGCCGCTGCCAGCCACCAGCCGGCGCGACGTTCCAGTGCATTGAAGGCGCGTTCACGCCAGCCGGTACGAGCGCTCAAGGTCAGTGCGGCGTGGGCCAGCACCAGCATATTCAACCCCGTCAACAAGGCGACCCACAGCCATTCACTGGCAAACCGGGTGGTGACACGGGCCAGATCGCCCCAAGCGCCAATCGAACAGGCCGCCAACGCACCGAGCAATGGCAGAACCAACGCCGCGCGGGTGCTGCGAACGCGACCGCCGAGGATCAGCGTGCCGATGAAGAGCAAACCACCCACCGCCAGCCATTGCGACCAGTACGGCACGTTCGAAACCGGCCCGGCGAGCACGCCCTTGTCCTGACGATCGGCGTCGAACAGTCCCCAGTAACCCCCGACCGCACCTTCGCTGGCGCGTTTCCAGGGCTGGTCGAACGCCTCGATCAGGTTGTAATGCCAGCCTTGTTGCTCGGCCATGATCACAAAGTTGCGAATGAACTTGGCTTCGTTGACCCGGCTCGGCAAGGCGGTTTCGCGCTGACGACCTTCGCTCGGCCAACCGGTTTCGCCAATCATCACGTCCTTGGGCGCAAACTTGTTGCCGAACACCTGACGCACCTCGGCCACATGCTGCAGCGCAGCATCGATATTCGACGGATCGTCTTCCCAGTACGGCAGTAAATGGATGGTCAGGAAGTCCACCGCCGGGGCGACTTCGGGGTGCTTGAGCCAGAACTCCCAGACGTCGGCGTAGGTCACCGGTTGTTTGACCTGGCTTTTGACTTTATTGATCAGCGTCGTCAACTGCGCGCCGGTCACTTCCTTGCGCAGCAGGGTTTCGTTACCGACGATCACCGAGGTCACTACATCGGCGTTGGCATTGGCCGAGGCGATCAGCAGGTCGACTTCCTTGGCAGTGTCCACCGGGTTGCTGTTGACCCAGGCGCCGATCATCAGTTTCAAACCGTGCTTGCGTGCCAGATCGGGCAGGGCCTCGAGGCCGGTCATGGAATAGGTGCGGATGCATTCGAAACGGGTTGCCAGCAGTGCGAGGTCGGCGTCCATGCGCTCGGGGCGCAGTTTGAACGGTACATCGAACGGCGATTGGTCTTTGTCGAACGGGGTGTAGGAGGCGCATTGCAGCTTGTGCGTCGCGCTGGCCACGTCCGGCAGGATCACCGGTTTGCCGAGGCCATACCAGAAGCCACCGAGGGCAAAAAGCCCCAGCAGGCAGGCAAATAAATAAGCAAAAAAAGGAAAACGGGATGTCGCGGGCATGATCAGGCCGTCTGGGAACAAAGCCGCGCATGTTACCTGCATTTGTCCCGTGCTTGGTGGCCTGCATAATTTTGTCATGCAAAGTTCGGGCGGGGTGGCGGATGGATTTGCGGCGGTTGCAATTAATGGCCTTCTGATGTCGTTTCTCGATGCCTTGAGGTCGCTGGCAGAGCAGGTCGTCGTGGTCGTCAGGTTGATCATCCAATCGTCAGTACTCCGCTGATGTTTGAACGAGTTTGCGGTGAGGCGTGATGGGGGCGCTGTGCACCATAACAATACGTTGAGCGGCTCGGCATCCGTCGAGCGCAGCACTTTCGGGGAAGTAACGATGAAGATGCGACGACTCTTGGGCGCAGGTGCCGCTTTGGTGCTGGCGATCAGTTCTACGATGGCCAGTGCTGAAGGCAAGGCAGTGACGATCGGTTATGTAGACGGCTGGTCGGACAGTGTCGCCACGACCAACGTGGCTGCCGAGGTGATCCGGCAGAAGCTCGGTTATGACGTGAAACTGCAAGCTGTTGCCACCGGGATCATGTGGCAGGGTGTGGCCACTGGCAAACTCGACGCCATGTTGTCGGCGTGGCTGCCCGTGACTCACGGTGAATACTGGACCAAGAACAAGGATCAGGTCGTCGATTACGGCCCGAACTTCAAGGATGCGAAAATCGGCCTGATCGTGCCGGAGTACGTCAAGGCCAAGTCTATTGCCGATCTGAAAACCGACGACAGCTTCAAAAATCGCATCGTCGGCATCGACGCCGGTTCAGGCGTGATGCTCAAGTCCGAGCAGGC
This sequence comes from Pseudomonas sp. LBUM1673, assembly GCF_059695645.1. Taxonomy (NCBI): domain Bacteria; kingdom Pseudomonadati; phylum Pseudomonadota; class Gammaproteobacteria; order Pseudomonadales; family Pseudomonadaceae; genus Pseudomonas; species Pseudomonas sp. LBUM1673. The sequence continues at coordinate 4,699,448 of NZ_CP166780.1, read as the reverse complement.
GATCAAGGACTATGGCCTGGACGGCTACACCCTCAAGGCCAGTTCCGGCGCCGGCATGATTGCCGAGCTGACCCGTGCCGAGAAGAAGAACGAATCCATTGCCGTCACCGGTTGGGTGCCGCACTGGATGTTCGCCAAGTGGAAACTGCGCTTCCTGGAAGACCCGAAAGGCGTTTATGGCGCGGCTGAAACCGTGAACAGCATCGGTAGCAAAGAACTGGCAACCAAGGCGCCGGAAGTCGCCAAGTTCCTGAAAAATTTCCAGTGGGCGTCGAAAGACGAAATCGGCGAAGTCATGTTGGCGATTCAGGACGGTGCCAAACCTGAAGCAGCAGCGAAAGATTGGGTGGCCAAACACCCGGATCGCGTTGCCGACTGGACCAAATGATTTGACCTGAAGCGTCTGGTCAGCACCTTACAAGGCCGCTTGGCGTAACTGCCAAGCGGCTTTTTGCTTTTTTATGTGGGAGCGGGCTTGCTCGCGAAAGCGGAGTGTCAGTCGACAGAGATGTCGAATGTGACGGCCCCTTCGCGAGCAAGCCCGCTCCCACATTGTTTAATGCATGCTGAAAAATGGTGACTCTGTCATGTCGTTCTAATACTAAGGTCGTCTGGAACCTGTCCGGCAGCCGCATAGAGTGGATACCGTTCCAACTAAATCTGTGCTGCGAGGATAAAAACAATGAACGACAGCATTTACCTCTCGATTCAAAACAGCTCGCGCTTCAAAGAGCTGGTCAGCAAGAGAGAACGATTCGCCTGGATTCTTTCGGCGATCATGCTTGGGCTGTACTCCGGATTCATCCTTTTGATTGCTTACGGGCCGCATATCCTGGGCGCGAAAATCAGCCCTGAGTCATCGATTACCTGGGGCATTCCGATCGGTGTCGGGCTGATTGTTTCGGCCTTTATCCTGACGGGCATCTACGTGCGACGCGCCAACGGCGAATTCGACGACTTGAACAATGCGATTCTCAAGGAGGCTCAGCAATGATCCGGCGTCTAATGGCTCTATTGAGCATCGCAGCCTTTGCACCTGGCGCCTGGGCGGCTGAAGCCCTCACGGGTGCGGTACAGAAACAACCCCTGAACGTCGCGGCGATCCTGATGTTTGTGGCGTTCGTCGGCGCGACTTTATATATCACTTACTGGGCTTCCAAGAAAAACAACTCGGCCGCCGACTACTATGCGGCGGGCGGCAAGATCACCGGTTTCCAGAACGGTCTGGCGATTGCCGGTGACTACATGTCCGCGGCGTCCTTCCTGGGTATTTCCGCCCTGGTGTTCACCTCTGGCTACGACGGCCTGATCTACTCGATCGGCTTCCTGGTGGGCTGGCCAATCATTCTGTTCCTGATCGCCGAGCGCCTGCGCAACCTGGGCAAGTACACCTTTGCCGACGTGGCGTCCTATCGCCTGGGGCAAACCCAGATCCGCTCGCTGTCGGCGTGCGGTTCGCTGGTGGTGGTGGCGTTCTACCTGATCGCGCAAATGGTCGGTGCAGGCAAGCTGATTCAGCTGCTGTTCGGTCTCGACTATCACGTTGCGGTGATCCTGGTCGGTATCCTGATGTGCCTGTACGTGCTGTTCGGCGGCATGCTGGCGACTACCTGGGTGCAGATCATCAAGGCGGTGCTGTTGCTGTCCGGTGCCTCGTTCATGGCGTTGATGGTAATGAAATACGTCAACTTCGACTTCAACGCGCTGTTCTCCGAAGCGATCAAGGTTCACCCTAAAGGTGAGGCGATCATGAGCCCTGGCGGCCTGGTGAAAGATCCGGTCTCGGCGTTCTCCCTCGGCCTGGCACTGATGTTCGGTACCGCTGGCCTGCCGCACATTCTGATGCGCTTCTTCACCGTGAGCGACGCGAAGGAAGCTCGTAAGAGCGTGCTGTATGCAACCGGCTTCATTGGTTACTTCTACATCCTGACCTTCATCATCGGCTTTGGCGCGATCCTCTTGGTCAGCACCAACCCTGCCTTTAAAGATGCGGCTGGCGCGCTGTTGGGCGGCAACAACATGGCGGCGGTGCACCTGGCCAACGCGGTCGGGGGCAGTATCTTCCTGGGCTTCATCTCGGCGGTAGCGTTCGCGACCATCCTGGCGGTAGTGGCCGGTTTGACCCTGGCCGGTGCTTCGGCGGTGTCCCATGACCTGTATGCCAGTGTGATCAAGAAGGGCAAGGCCAACGAGAAGGACGAGATCCGTGTCTCGAAAATCACCACCATCGCCCTGGCGGTGCTGGCGATCGGCCTGGGCATTCTGTTCGAGAAGCAGAACATCGCGTTCATGGTGGGCCTGGCGTTCTCCATCGCGGCGAGCTGCAACTTCCCGGTACTGCTGCTTTCCATGTACTGGAAGAAGCTGACGACTCGCGGTGCGATGATCGGCGGCTGGCTGGGGCTGGTCAGTGCTGTTGGCTTGATGGTGCTGGGGCCAACCATCTGGGTGCAGATCCTGGGTCACGAGAAGGCGATCTTCCCGTATGAATACCCAGCGCTGTTCTCCATGGCCATTGCGTTTGTCGGGATCTGGTTCTTCTCGATCACCGATAAGTCGGCCGAGGGTGTGAACGAGCGGGCGCTGTTCTTCCCACAGTTTGTTCGTTCGCAGACTGGGTTGGGGGCGAGTGGGGCGGTTTCGCACTAAGGCTTCTATATATAAGCCGCACTAAAACGAATGCCCCGGTCGAGAGATCGGGGCATTTTTTATTGGGCGGTTATCGCACTCTGTTCGGCTTGCCCGCGAAGGTGGCCTGATAGCGGGCCGGGCTCTTTGATCGTGTGCATATCCGTTTCTGCGGTAACGGCTGCTGATGGTTTCGCTCTTACAGCGAGTCACTTTCGAAAAACGCGAAAGTAACCAAAGCGCTTTTGCCCCGCCATTCGGTGCCTCGCCTAGGCTCGGCATGCCCTCACTCCGGCATTGCTTCGGGGGCCCGCCGCCATCGGCCATCCATGGCCGGGGGCGGCTACCGCGGCATCCTTGCCGCGGTGCCCCCTACGCAATACCTGCGTTCGGCCTCTGGGAAAGGGGCGGCAGATCAAGATCAAGATCAAAAGCCAAAGCCAAAGCCAAAGCCAAAGCCAAAGCCAAAGCAACGGCAACGGCAAGATCAACGGCTTCGCGAGCAGGCTCGCTCCCACAGTTGGACTGGGTACATCCGGGAGAGATTGGTCGGCTGTCAGGTCGCCATCGCAGCGATGCGGCGACCCGACAAGCCAGCTCCCACAATGGAGCGGCGTACCACGGCGCTTTTCACCACCCAACAGGCCGAGCGTTAGCTCGCCTGCAGCTTTTGATTTTGATGCACCGCCCCCTCGAGAGGCCGAGTGGAGGTTCTGCGTAGTGGGCAACCCGGCATGGATGCCGGGTTAGCCGCCCCCGGCCATGGATGGCCGATGGCGGCGGGCCCACGGAGCAGGACCGGAGCGAGGGCATGCCGAGCCTAGGCGAGGCACCGAACGAAAGGGGCAGAAGCCTTTTGGTTACTTTGGGGTTTTTCCAAAGTGACTCGCTGTAAGAGCGAAACCAATAGAAGCCGTTACCGCAGAAACGGATATGTACACAACCAAAGGGCCGAAGGCCCACAAGGGCCACAAACAAAAACGGCCCCTATCTAAATAGAGGCCGTTTCCGGTACAGCTCAAGACGTTATCGCAAGACAGGTCTTATTCGCGGTCTTCCAGCTTGGTGATATCACGCGACTCGTAGCCGGTGTACAACTGGCGCGGGCGGCCGATCTTGTACGGGCTGGAGAGCATTTCTTTCCAGTGGGAGATCCAGCCGACGGTCCGCGCCAGGGCGAAGATCACGGTGAACATGCTGGTTGGAATGCCGATCGCCTTGAGGATAATCCCCGAGTAGAAGTCGACGTTCGGGTACAGCGAGCGTTCGATGAAGTACGGATCGGTCAGGGCGATCTCTTCCAGGCGCATGGCCAGTTCGAGTTGCGGATCGTTGGTGATGCCCAGTTCTTTCAGTACTTCGTCGCAGGTCTGCTTCATGACGGTGGCGCGTGGGTCGCGGTTCTTGTAGACCCGGTGACCGAAGCCCATCAGTTTGAACGGATCGTTCTTGTCCTTGGCCTTGGCGATGTACTTGTCGATGTTCGAGACATCGCCAATTTCATCGAGCATGGTCAGAACGGCTTCGTTCGCACCGCCGTGGGCAGGGCCCCACAGTGCAGCGATGCCGGCGGCGATACAGGCGAACGGGTTGGCACCCGACGAACCGGCCAGACGTACGGTAGAGGTCGATGCGTTCTGCTCGTGGTCGGCATGGAGGATGAAAATCCGGTCCATGGCCTTGGCGAGCACCGGGCTGATCGGTTTGATCTCGCACGGGGTGTTGAACATCATGTGCAGGAAGTTTTCCGCGTACGTCAGGTCGTTGCGCGGGTACATCATGGGTTGACCCATGGAGTACTTGTAAACCATTGCGGCCAGGGTCGGCATCTTGGCAACCAGGCGGATCGCGGAGATTTCGCGATGCTGCGGGTTATTGATGTCGAGGGAGTCGTGGTAGAAGGCCGAGAGGGCGCCAACTACACCGCACATGACGGCCATCGGGTGGGCGTCGCGACGGAAGCCGTTGAAGAAGGTCTTCAACTGCTCGTGGACCATGGTGTGGTTCTTCACGGTGCCGACGAACTGGGCCTTCTGTTCTGCGGTCGGCAGCTCGCCGTTGAGCAGCAGGTAGCAGGTTTCCAGGTAGTCCGACTTTTCAGCCAGCTGTTCGATCGGGTAGCCGCGGTGTAGCAGAATGCCGTTGTCGCCGTCGATATAGGTGATCTTCGACTCGCAGGAGGCAGTCGACATGAAACCAGGGTCAAAGGTGAAACGGCCCGTGGCCGTCAGGCCCCGAACGTCGATAACATCGGGACCAACGGTGCCGGTTAAAATGGGCAGCTCGACGGGGGCTGCGCCCTCGATGATCAACTGCGCTTTTTTGTCAGCCATGTGGCCTCCTATTTATGCTTGAAATCATCAGACAGACCCCCCACGCAGGGCCCGCACCACTATAGTGAGATAAATTCGAATGTCAATTTGCCTAAAGTCTTGCTCCAGAAGGCTTTAACCGGACTTTTTCCTCGAAATTGACTGCCATTTACGCCTTTTATCTCACTTGTGCAATCAGCTATTAGGGGGAGGTGAACGCGTTGTCATTAGTAGCCTAACTGTCTATACTCGGCCACCGACCGCCAGGGGCTTTTGGGCCTGCTTTATTGGGGGTCGCATCCCTGGGTGGTGGTTACCTGACCAGTGCACTCCCCAACAACTTTGCCCTGATTGTTAGGGGCTCTTCAGTGTGAAAAAAGCCGTGAAAAGCCAACGACCTGTAAACCTAGACCTAAGGACCATCAAACTCCCCATCACCGGCGTTACGTCGTTTCTTCACCGTGTTTCCGGCATCATCCTCTTCCTGGGCCTTGGCTTCATGCTGTATGCATTGGGCAAGTCTCTGGGTTCCGAGGAAGGTTTTGCCGAGGTGAAGGCATGCTTGACCAGTCCGCTGGCCAAGTTCGTAGCATGGGGCCTCCTGTCCGCTCTTCTGTATCACCTGGTAGCCGGTGTGCGCCATTTGATTATGGATATGGGCATCGGTGAGACGCTGGAAGGCGGCAAACTGGGCTCGCAAATCATTATCGCCGTGTCTGCGGTGTTGATCGTTCTGGCGGGAGTTTGGATATGGTAACCAGCGTTACGAACCTATCGCGTTCGGGCCTCTATGACTGGATGGCACAGCGTGTGTCTGCGGTCGTTCTCGCGGCTTATTTCATCTTCCTGATCGGATACCTCGTTGCGAATCCAGGCATTGGCTACGACCAATGGCATGCCCTGTTCGCCCACAACGGGATGCGTATCTTCAGTCTGCTGGCCCTTGTAGCCCTGGGCGCTCACGCCTGGGTCGGCATGTGGACCATCGCGACTGACTACCTGACGCCGATGGCGCTGGGCAAGTCCGCGACTGCAGTACGTTTCCTTTTCCAGGCAGTATGCGGCGTTGCGATGTTCGCTTACTTCGTCTGGGGTGTGCAGATTCTCTGGGGTATCTGATCCATGGCTAACATTCCAACGATTTCTTTCGACGCCATCATTATTGGTGGTGGCGGTGCCGGCATGCGCGCAGCGCTGCAACTGGCACAGGGCGGTCACAAGACTGCCGTGATCACCAAGGTTTTCCCGACTCGTTCGCACACCGTGTCGGCCCAGGGCGGCATTACCTGCGCCATCGCGTCTGCCGATCCGAACGACGACTGGCGCTGGCACATGTACGATACCGTCAAGGGTTCCGACTATATCGGTGACCAGGACGCTATCGAATACATGTGTCAGGAAGGTCCTGCCGCCGTATACGAGTTGGACCACATGGGTATGCCGTTCTCGCGTACCGAACAGGGTCGTATCTACCAGCGTCCATTCGGCGGTCAGTCGAAGGATTACGGTAAAGGTGGCCAGGCCGCCCGTACCTGCGCCGCTTCCGACCGTACCGGTCACGCGTTGCTGCACACCCTTTATCAGGGCAACCTGAAAGCCGGCACCACGTTCCTGAACGAGTACTACGCTGTTGATCTGGTGAAAAACCAGGACGGCGCGTTCGTCGGCGTGATTGCCATCTGCATCGAAACCGGTGAAACCACCTACATCCGTGCCAAGGCCACCGTACTGGCCACCGGCGGTGCAGGTCGCATCTACGCTTCGACCACCAACGCCCTGATCAACACCGGTGACGGCGTTGGTATGGCGCTGCGTGCCGGCGTGCCGGTACAAGACATCGAAATGTGGCAGTTCCACCCGACCGGCATCGCCGGCGCCGGTGTACTGGTCACCGAAGGTTGCCGTGGTGAAGGTGGTTACCTGATCAACAAGCACGGCGAGCGTTTCATGGAGCGTTATGCTCCGAACGCCAAAGACCTTGCCGGTCGTGACGTAGTTGCCCGTTCGATGGTTAAAGAAATCATCGCCGGTAACGGTTGCGGTCCGAATGGCGACCACGTAATGCTCAAACTCGACCACTTGGGCGAGGAAGTGCTGCACAGCCGTCTGCCAGGCATCTGCGAACTGTCCAAGACTTTCGCACACGTTGACCCTGTTGTTGCTCCGGTTCCGGTTGTTCCGACCTGCCACTATATGATGGGCGGCGTTCCGACCAACATTCACGGTCAGGCAATCACCCAGAACGACGAAGGCGTCGACGAAATCATCCCTGGCCTGTTCGCAGTGGGTGAAGTGGCGTGCGTATCGGTTCACGGTGCCAACCGTCTGGGCGGCAACTCGCTGCTTGACCTGGTGGTATTCGGCCGCGCTGCCGGCCTGCACCTGGAAAAGGCGCTGACCGACGGTATCGAATACGATGACGCCACCGACGCCGACATCAACGCGGCCCTGGCACGTCTGTCCGCTCTGAACGAGCGTACCGAAGGTGAAGACGTGGCAACCCTGCGTCGTGAACTGCAAAACTGCATGCAGAACTACTTCGGTGTGTTCCGCACCGGCGAATACATGCAGAAGGGTATTGCTCAGCTGGCTGATCTGCGTGGCCGTATCGCCAACGTCAAGATCAACGACAAGAGCCAGGCGTTCAACACCGCGCGTATCGAAGCGCTGGAACTGCAGAACCTGCTGGAAGTGGCCGAAGCCACTGCCATCGCTGCAGAAGTGCGCAAAGAGTCCCGCGGTGCTCACGCCCGTGAAGACTTCGAAGACCGTGACGACGAAAACTGGCTGTGCCACACCCTGTACTTCCCGGGTGACAAGCGCGTTACCAAGCGTGCCGTGAACTTCTCGCCGAAGACTGTTCCGACTTTTGAACCTAAGATTCGGACTTATTAAGGGTGGCCGCCATGTTGCAAGTCAGTGTTTATCGTTACAACCCTGATCAGGACGCTGCGCCGTTCATGCAGGAATTCCAGGTTGATACCGGTGGTAAAGACCTGATGGTGCTGGACGTGCTGGCCCTGATCAAAGAGCAGGACGAAGGTTTCTCCTATCGTCGCTCTTGCCGTGAAGGTGTTTGCGGTTCCGACGGCATGAACATCAACGGCAAGAACGGTCTGGCGTGCATCACGCCGCTGTCTGCCGTCGTAAAACGCAACAAGTTGATCGTTCGTCCGCTGCCAGGTTTGCCGGTTATCCGTGACCTGGTCGTCGATATGAGCATCTTCTACAAGCAATACGAAAAGGTTAAGCCATACCTGCAGAACGACACGCCGGCTCCGGCCATCGAGCGTCTGCAGTCCCCTGAAGAGCGTGAAAAGCTCGACGGTCTGTACGAGTGCATTCTGTGCGCTTGCTGCTCGACTTCGTGCCCGTCCTTCTGGTGGAACCCGGACAAGTTCCTGGGTCCGGCTGCTCTGCTGCAAGCCTATCGCTTCCTGGCAGATAGCCGTGACAACAAGACTGCCGAGCGTCTGGCTTCGCTGGATGACCCGTTCAGCGTATTCCGCTGCCGGAGCATCATGAACTGCGTCAACGTTTGTCCGAAAGGCCTGAACCCGACTAAGGCCATCGGTCACATTCGTAACATGTTGCTGCAAAGCGGCGTGTGATTCAGCTGCTGTACCCGTAGGACCGCAGTACCCGTAGATGCTACGGCGCAGGCTTCAACCGGCGCCGTAGTCTTAACCTGAGCAGCAGCTTAAAAGGCTGCGGCTCTTATTTTGAAGAAATGAGACAAGCAGGGGCATCCGGGCTGGTACCCGGACTATCAGCGTGATCCTAAGTGGCTTGTTTTAGTCGCTGCATTCGGACTTCTGCAAGTGTGCTCGGTGTCGACGCCGGTGGTGTTCCCCTAACCGAGGGTGACCAAGCATGCAAGAAAGCGTGATGCAGCGCATGTGGAACAGCGCCTACCTATCCGGTAGTAACGCTGCCTATGTGGAAGAGCTCTATGAGCTCTACCTGCACGACCCTAACGCTGTGCCAGAAGAGTGGCGCACCTACTTCCAGAAGTTGCCTGCTGATGGCAACACTGCCACCGATGTTTCGCACTCCACAATTCGCGATCATTTCGTCTTGCTGGCAAAGAACCAGCGCCGCGCCCAACCGGTTTCCGCCGGCAGCGTGAGCAGTGAGCACGAGAAGAAGCAAGTTGAAGTGCTGCGATTGATCCAGGCCTACCGTATGCGTGGCCACCAGGCAGCCCAGCTTGACCCGCTGGGGCTGTGGCAGCGTCCTGCACCTGCAGACCTGTCGATCAATCATTACGGCTTGACCAATGCCGATCTTGATACAACCTTCCGTGCCGGCGACCTGTTCATCGGCAAAGAGGAGGCGAGCCTACGCGAAATTCACGAAGCGTTGCAGCAGACATATTGCCGCACCATCGGCGCTGAATTTACGCATATCACCGATTCCGAGCAGCGCCAGTGGTTCCAGCAGCGTCTGGAAAGCGTGCGCGGCCGTCCGACGTACTCCACCGACATCAAGAGCCATCTGCTCGAACGCGTCACTGCCGGCGAAGGTCTTGAAAAATACTTGGGCACCAAATACCCGGGTACCAAGCGTTTCGGTCTGGAAGGCGGCGAGAGCCTGATTCCGATGCTCGACGAGCTGATCCAGCGTTCCGGTTCCTACGGCACCAAGGAAATCGTCATCGGCATGGCCCACCGTGGCCGTCTCAACGTGCTGGTCAACACCTTCGGCAAGAACCCGCGCGAGCTGTTCGACGAGTTCGAAGGCAAGAAGAAGGTCGAGCTGGGTTCCGGTGATGTTAAGTATCACCAGGGCTTTTCGTCCAACGTGATGACCACTGGCGGTGAAGTTCACCTGGCCATGGCGTTCAACCCTTCCCACCTGGAAATCGTTTCCCCGGTGGTCGAGGGTTCGGTTCGCGCCCGTCAGGATCGTCGTAACGACCCTACCGGTGAGAAGGTTCTGCCGATCTCCATTCACGGTGACGCGGCATTCGCCGGTCAAGGTGTGGTCATGGAAACCTTCCAGATGTCGCAGACCCGCGGTTTCAAGACCGGCGGTACCGTGCACATCGTGATCAACAACCAGGTCGGTTTCACCATCAGCAACCCGCTGGACTCGCGCTCCACCGAGTACGCGACCGACGTTGCGAAGATGATCCAGGCGCCGATCCTCCATGTGAATGGTGATGATCCGGAAGCCGTGTTGTTCGTGACCCAGCTGGCCATCGACTACCGCATGCAGTTCAAGCGTGACGTGGTGATCGATCTGGTCTGCTACCGTCGTCGCGGCCACAACGAGGCCGACGAGCCTAGCGGCACCCAGCCAATCATGTATCAGCAGATCACCAAACAGCGCACCACCCGTGAGCTGTATGCCGATCGTCTGACCCAGGGCGGGGTGCTGGACGCAGAGCGTGTTCAGGCGAAAGTCGACGAATACCGCAATGCGCTGGACAACGGTCTGCATGTTGTAAAAAGCCTGGTCAAAGAGCCGAACAAAGAGTTGTTCGTGGACTGGCGTCCGTATCTGGGCCACGCCTGGACCGCGCGTCACGACACTCGCTTCGATCTGAAAACCTTGCAGGAACTGTCCGCCAAGCTGCTGGAAATTCCGGAAGGCTTCGTGGTTCAGCGCCAGGTCTCGAAAATCTACGAAGACCGTCAGAAAATGCAAGCCGGCGGCCTACCGATCAACTGGGGTTACGCCGAAACCATGGCGTACGCGACCCTGGCGTTCGAAGGTCACCCGATTCGCATGACGGGTCAGGACATCGGTCGCGGTACGTTCTCGCACCGTCACGCTGTCTTGCACAACCAGAAAGACGCGGGTACCTACATCCCGCTGCAAAACCTGTACAAGGGCCAGCCACGTTTCGACCTGTACGATTCGTTCCTGTCCGAAGAAGCCGTGCTGGCGTTCGAATACGGTTACTCGACCACCACGCCTGAGGCGCTGGTGATCTGGGAAGCCCAGTTCGGCGACTTCGCCAACGGTGCCCAAGTGGTTATCGACCAGTTCATCACCAGTGGCGAGCACAAGTGGGGTCGTCTCTGCGGTCTGACCATGCTGCTGCCGCACGGTTATGAAGGTCAGGGTCCGGAGCACTCTTCGGCTCGTCTGGAGCGTTACCTGCAGCTGTGCGCCGAGCACAATATTCAGGTTGCCGTGCCGACCACGCCGGCTCAGATCTACCACTTGCTGCGTCGTCAGGTGATTCGCCCGCTGCGCAAGCCGTTGATCGTTCTGACTCCGAAGTCGCTGTTGCGTCACAAACTGGCCATCTCGACCCTGGAAGATCTGGCCGAAGGTTCGTTCCAGACCGTTATTCCGGAAATCGATGCCCTGGACCCGAAAAAGGTCGAGCGCGTTGTTCTGTGTAGCGGCAAGGTCTACTACGACCTGCTGGAAAAACGCCGTGCCGAAGGTCGTGATGACATCGCCATCGTGCGTATCGAGCAGCTGTACCCATTCCCTGAGGACGACTTGAACGAAGTCCTGGCTCCGTACACCAACCTCAAACATATCGTTTGGTGTCAGGAAGAGCCGATGAACCAGGGTGCCTGGTACTGCAGCCAACACCACATGCGCCGCATCGTTGGCAATCACAACAAGTCTCTCGTACTCGAGTACGCGGGCCGTGATGCTTCTGCTGCACCTGCTTGTGGTTATGCATCGATGCACGCTGAGCAGCAGGAACAACTGCTGCAAGACGCCTTTACTGTTTAACGCCTTCGCGCACCTGAAACCGAATTTAAGGACCCACAGATAATGGCTATCGAAATCAAAGCCCCCACTTTCCCGGAATCGGTTGCCGATGGCACCGTTGCCACCTGGCACAAAAAACCGGGCGACGCCGTCAAGCGCGATGATCTGATCGTCGACATCGAAACTGACAAAGTCGTATTGGAAGTGTTGGCCACCGCTGATGGCGTGCTGGGCGCTATCGTCAAGAACGAAGGCGACACCGTTCTGTCCGACGAAGTCCTGGGCTCCATCGAAGCGGGCGGCGCTGCTGCCGCTCCAGCTGCTGCCGCTGCTCCGGCCGCTGCACAAGCTGCTGCTCCAGCCGCTGAAGGCGAAGATGATCCTGTTGCTGCACCGGCTGCTCGCAAGCTGGCTGAAGAAAACGGCATCAACATCGCTTCCGTTGCTGGCACTGGCAAAGGCGGTCGTGTGACCAAGGAAGACGTTGTTGCCGCTGTAGCTGCCAAGAAAGCCGCTCCGGCTGCCGCGCCTGCCAAGGCTGCTGCTCCTGCCGCTGCTGCTCCAGTGTTCGCTGCCGGCGATCGCATCGAGAAGCGCGTACCGATGACCCGAGTGCGGGCCACCGTCGCCAAGCGTCTGGTTGAAGCTCAATCGAACATGGCAATGCTGACCACTTTCAACGAAGTCGACATGACCGAAGTCATGGCGTTGCGTTCGAAGTACAAGGATCTCTTTGAGAAGAGCCATAATGGTGTGCGCCTGGGCTTCATGTCGTTCTTCGTCAAGGCTGCCACTGAAGCGCTGAAACGCTTCCCGGCTGTCAACGCGTCGATCGACGGTGCTGACATCGTTTATCACGGCTACGCTGACGTCGGTGTGGCTGTTTCCAGCGACCGCGGCCTGGTTGTACCGGTTCTGCGTAACGCCGAACTGATGAGCCTGGCTGAAATCGAAGGCGGCATCGCCACCTTCGGCAAGAAGGCTCGTGACGGCAAGCTGTCGATGGACGAAATGACCGGCGGTACGTTCACCATCACCAACGGTGGTACCTTCGGTTCGATGATGTCGACCCCAATCGTCAACCCGCCGCAAGCGGCTATCCTGGGCATGCACAACATTCTGCAGCGTCCTATGGCGATCAACGGTCAAGTCGTTATCCGTCCGATGATGTACCTGGCGTTGTCCTACGATCACCGTCTGATCGATGGCAAAGAAGCTGTGACCTTCCTGGTTACCATCAAGAACCTGCTGGAAGACCCGGCTCGTTTGCTGCTGGATATCTGATTTCGTTGCTCGGGCCGTTCAGCGATGGACGGCCCTTCTGTAATGACCAGCTTCGTCCCACGACGGTCCCCAAAAGGGGTCGTCCGGTTTGATTCGAGAAGGAATGACACATGACTCAGAAATTCGACGTGGTAGTGATTGGCGCGGGTCCTGGCGGCTACGTGGCTGCCATTAAAGCAGCGCAACTGGGCCTCACCACTGCCTGCATCGAGAAATACACCGACAAGGAAGGCAAACTGGCCCTCGGCGGTACTTGCCTGAACGTCGGCTGCATTCCATCCAAGGCGCTGCTGGACAGCTCCTGGAAATACAAAGAAGCCAAAGAAGGCTTCGCGATCCACGGTATCAACCACGCTGGCGTGACCATGGACGTGGCGGCAATGGTTGGTCGTAAAGCCAACATCGTCAAAGGCCTGACCTCTGGCGTTGCCACCCTGTTCAAGGCGAACGGCGTCACTTCCCTGCAAGGTCATGGCAAACTGCTGGCTGGCAAGAAAGTTGAACTGACCAAGCCGGACGGCACCGTCGAAATCATCGAAGCCGAGAACGTGATTCTGGCTTCGGGCTCGCGTCCGATCGACATTCCACCGGCTCCGGTTGACCAGAACGTGATCGTCGATTCGACGGGCGCTCTGGAATTCCAATCCGTACCAAAACGTCTGGGCGTTATCGGCGCTGGTGTGATCGGTCTGGAACTGGGTTCGGTATGGTCCCGTCTGGGCGCTGAAGTGGTTGTTCTGGAAGCCCTGGAGAAGTTCCTGCCAGCCGCTGACGACGCCGTTTCCAAAGAAGCCTACAAAACCCTGACCAAACAAGGTCTGGACATCAAGCTGGGCGCTCGCGTCACCGGTTCGAAAATAAACGGCGACGAAGTCGTTGTGAACTACACCGATGCCAACGGCGAACAGAGCATCACCTTCGACAAGCTGATTGTTGCCGTTGGTCGCCGTCCAGTGACCACCGAACTGTTGGCTGCCGACAGCGGTGTGACCATCGACGAGCGCGGTTTCGTATTCGTTGACGACCAGTGCGCGACCAGCGTACCGGGCGTTTACGCGATCGGTGACGTGGTTCGCGGCATGATGCTGGCGCACAAGGCGTCCGAAGAAGGCATCATGGTTGTCGAGCGCATCAAAGGCCACAAAGCTCAAATCAACTATGACCTGATCCCGTCTGTTATTTATACTCACCCGGAAATCGCGTGGGTCGGCAAAACCGAGCAGACCTTGAAGGCTGAAGGCGTTGAAGTTAACGTTGGCACCTTCCCGTTCGCAGCCAGTGGCCGTGCCATGGCAGCCAACGACACCGGCGGTTTCGTGAAAGTCATTGCCGATGCCAAGACTGACCGCGTATTGGGCGTCCACGTGATTGGCCCGAGCGCTGCAGAACTGGTTCAGCAGGGCGCGATCGGTATGGAATTCGGCACCAGCGCGGAAGACCTGGGCATGATGGTTTTCTCCCATCCGACCCTGTCTGAAGCCTTGCACGAAGCTGCACTGGCAGTGAATGGCGGCGCCATCCACATCGCCAACCGCAAGAAGCGTTAAGACAATAAGAAACCACGGCGGTACGGCCCGTCGTGAGCCTTGCATGCAAGACTCACCGCGGAATGTCCGCTGGACGCAGTCTTGCGTAGCTCTGCTACGCAAGCAGCAGTCACAGGTGGTGCGGCACTTGAACAAGTGCAGCACCGAATGCGCAGTACCTAACGAAGACGGTAATAAGCATGAATCTTCACGAGTATCAGGGTAAGCAGCTGTTCGCTGAGTACGGCCTGCCAGTTTCCACCGGCTACGCAGTAGACACCCCGGAAGCAGCAGCAGAAGCTTGCGATAAAATCGGCGGCAGCGAATGGGTTGTCAAAGCCCAGGTTCACGCCGGTGGTCGCGGTAAAGCGGGCGGCGTCAAGCTGGTTCGCAGCAAAGAAGACGCTAAAGCATTCGCACAGCAGTGGCTGGGCAAGCGTCTGGTGACTTACCAGACTGACGCCAATGGTCAGCCAGTCACCAAGATCCTGGTTGAATCGTGCACTGATATCGCTAAAGAGCTGTACCTGGGCGCTGTCGTTGACCGTTCGAGCCGTCGCATCGTGTTCATGGCTTCCACCGAAGGTGGCGTGGACATCGAGAAAATCGCTCACGACACCCCTGAGAAAATCCTCAAGGCCACCATCGATCCACTGGTTGGCGCTCAGCCATTCCAGGGTCGCGAGCTGGCATTCCAGCTGGGTCTGGAAGGCAAGCAAGTTGCTCAGTTCGCCAAGATCTTCGTAGGTCTGGCCAAGCTGTTCAAGGATCACGACCTGGCTCTGCTGGAAGTGAACCCGCTGGTGATCAAGGCTGACGGCGATCTGCATTGCCTCGACGCCAAGATCAACATCGACGCCAACGCCATGTACCGTCAGCCTAAGCTGAAGACTTTCCACGATCCGTCGCAAGACGATCCGCGCGAAGCGCACGCTGCCAAGTTCGAACTGAACTACGTAGCGCTGGAAGGCAACATCGGTTGCATGGTCAACGGTGCTGGCCTGGCCATGGGTACCATGGACATCGTCAACCTGCATGGCGGCAAACCAGCCAACTTCCTCGACGTGGGCGGCGGTGCTACCAAAGAACGCGTTACCGAAGCGTTCAAGATCATCCTGTCCGACACTAACGTCGCTGCAGTACTGGTCAACATCTTCGGCGGCATCGTTCGTTGCGACATGATTGCCGAAGGCATCATCGGCGCTGTGAAAGAAGTCGGCGTGAAAATCCCGGTTGTTGTTCGCCTTGAAGGCAACAACGCTGAGCTGGGCGCTAAAGTACTGGCAGAAAGCGGTTTGAACATCATCGCTGCTACCAGCCTGACCGACGCTGCTCAACAAGTCGTTAAAGCTGCGGAGGGCAAATAATGAGCGTCCTGATCAATAAAGACACCAAAGTTATCTGCCAGGGTATTACCGGTTCGCAAGGTAGTTTCCACACCCAGCAAGCCATCGAATACGGCACCAAGATGGTTGGTGGCGTAACTCCTGGCAAAGGCGGCACCGAGCACCTGGGTCTGCCAGTGTTCAACACCGTGAAAGACGCTGTAGCTGCCACTGGCGCCACCGCCAGCGTGATCTACGTTCCAGCTCCTTTCTGCAAGGACTCCATCCTGGAAGCAGCCTTCGGCGGCATCAAGCTGATCGTTTGCATCACTGAAGGCATTCCTACCCTGGACATGCTGGATGCCAAGGTCAAGTGCGACGAGCTGGGCGTAGTCCTGATCGGTCCTAACTGCCCAGGCGTGATCACTCCAGGCGAATGCAAGATCGGCATCATGCCAGGTCACATTCACTTGCCAGGCAAGGTCGGTATCGTTTCCCGTTCCGGCACCCTGACCTACGAAGCTGTGAAGCAGACTACTGACGCCGGTTTCGGTCAGTCGACTTGCGTCGGCATTGGCGGTGACCCGATCCCGGGTTCGAACTTCATCGACATCCTGAAGCTGTTCCAGGAAGACCCGAAGACCGAAGCGATCGTGATGATCGGTGAGATCGGCGGTTCGGCTGAAGAAGAAGCGGCTGCCTACATCAAGGCAAACGTGACCAAGCCGGTTGTTTCCTACATCGCTGGTGTGACTGCCCCTGCGGGCAAGCGCATGGGCCATGCTGGCGCAATCATTTCTGGCGGCAAAGGCACTGCAGACGAGAAGTTTGCTGCCCTGGAAGACGCAGGCGTTAAAACCGTGCGTTCGCTGGCAGACATCGGCAAGGCTTTGTCCGAGCTGACCGGTTGGGCGATCAAGTAAGCCTCGCGCTTAACTGACGCTTCACCAAACAAAGGCCACCTTCGGGTGGCCTTTGTCGTTTCCGGGATTTGTGTTTGCGGAAGGGCCTCTTCGCGGGCAAGCCTCGCTCCTACAGGTATTGAGTTGTTCGCCGTATTTGTGAACGACTTAAATCCGTAGGAGCGAGGCTTGCCCGCGAACGCTTACTTGCAGACACCCACCATTTACATGCAAAAACGCGACATTGAAATGTCGCGTATCGGATAGTTCGCCCTGTAACAGTGCGTTTGTCGGGCAAATTCGTTAGGCTAGCAGCCATTTTTGCGTCTGCGGCCCACAAGGCAGCGACGCGCTAAACGGGTCAGTCCTATACGGATCGACAGCATTTCCCTCACCCATAAGGGAAATCCCTCTCTAAATTCCGATTCAGTAGTGTGGTATTTCCTTAATGAAAGTGTTGAAAGGCCAGGACATCCTGGCGCTGGGTTTTATGACGTTTGCCCTGTTCGTCGGGGCTGGCAACATCATCTTCCCGCCTATCGTCGGTTTGCAGTCCGGCCCTAATGTCTGGATGGCGGCGCTGGGGTTTCTGATCACCGCGGTCGGTCTGCCGGTGATCACTGTTGTCGCCCTGGCCAAGGTCGGTGGTGCAATGGATGCGTTGAGCAGCCCGATCGGTAAAATCGCTGGCGGCCTGCTGGCAGCCGCGTGTTACCTCGCTGTCGGCCCGTTGTTCGCGACGCCGCGCACCGCGACCGTGTCGTTCGAAGTGGGCCTGGCGCCACTGACTGGCGAAAGCCCGCTGGCGCTGTTTCTCTATAGCTCGGTGTACTTCCTGCTGGTGTTCTTCATCTCGCTCTATCCGGGTCGCCTGCTGGACACCGTAGGACGCTTCCTTGCACCGCTGAAGATCATCGCCCTGGCCGTTCTCGGTATCGCGGCGTTCGCGTTGCCGGCCGGTGATATCGGCGTGGCCACCCCTGAATATGTGGCGGCACCGTTCTCCCAGGGCTTCATCAATGGTTACCTGACCATGGACACCCTGGGCGCCTTGGTATTCGGCATTGTCATCGTCAATGCGATCCGTTCCCGCGGCGTGGAGTCACCGGTGTTGATCACCCGTTACGCGATCATCGCCGGGCTGATTGCCGGCGTGGGGCTGGCGCTGGTTTACGTCAGTCTGTTCCGCCTCGGCTCTGGCAGCCATGAAGTGGCCGCCGGTGCTACCAACGGCGCGGCGGTATTGCATGCGTACGTGCAGCACACCTTCGGTTCGCTCGGCAGTGGTTTCCTTGCGGTGCTGATTTCCCTGGCCTGCCTGGTAACCGCGGTCGGTCTGACCTGCGCCTGTGCCGAATACTTCAGCCGTGTACTGCCACTGTCCTACAAGACGCTGGTGATCATCCTGGCGGCGTTCTCCCTGCTGGTGTCCAACCTGGGCCTCACCAAGCTGATTGCGTTTTCGATCCCGGTGCTGACCGCCATTTACCCGCCGTACATCGCTCTGGTCGCCCTGAGCTTCTGCAAGGACTTCTGGCATGAGCAGGGCCGCATCGTCGGTCCGGTGATGCTGGTGTCGTTCATCTTCGGCATGATCGACGCGCTCAAGGGCGCAGGTCTGGCGGACTGGATGCCAACTCAGTTGGCTCACTTGCCGCTGAGCGATCAGGGGCTGGCGTGGCTGGTGCCGTCGGTCATGACCCTGGGAGTTGCCGTGGTCTGCGATCGTCTGCTGGGCAAGCGCGAAGAAGCGCTGGCTTAAGTGGTTTCATGGCCCGCCACACGCGGGCCTTGAGCTGCAAATGGAAATGCCCCGTATCAATCGATACGGGGCATTTTTTATGGGCGGGATGCGGTGTCTTTTTCCTTGCGCTAACGTCGAAGCACTACCTGTAGGAGCGAGGCTTGCCCGCGAAGGCGGTGTCACATGCGAAAAAACTATCGCCTGACACGCCGTCTTCGCGGGCAAGCCTCGCTCCTACAAGGTTTACCAATGCCAACGTCTCACAAGGAATTGCATGTCGTTCATCCACGCCAATCTGATCCACATCCTCGCCGCGCTCTGGTTTGTCGTTTGCTGGGGGGGCTACACCCGTTACGCGACATGGAAGGGTCGTGACACCGCCTGCCTGGCCAGCGTGCTGCACCTGTACCGCGAAGACTGGATGCGCCGCATGCTGTTGCGCGACAACCGTATCGCCGATGCCAGCGTGATCGGCAACCTTGAGCGCAACGCCTCGTTCTTTGCTTCGAGCACGTTGATTATCCTGGCCGGTATTCTCACGGTGTTGGGGGCGTCCGACAGGGCTGTTTCGTTGTTGGCGGATATCCCGATGGTGCAACAGGCCTCCCAAGGCATGTCGGAGATCAAGTTGTTGTGCCTGGCACTGGTGTTTGTCTATGCGTTCTTTACCTTCAGTTGGTGCATGCGTCAGTACAACTTTGCGGCCATTCTCGTGGGCTCGGCACCGATGATCGGCGAGCGTCATGTGTCCGAGCAAGAACGTAAAGCCTTCGCTTCCCGAGCCGCCCGTGTCATCTCCATGGCGGCCAACCAGTTCAACTTCGGTCTGCGTTCCTATTACTTCGGTATGACCATGCTGGCGTGGTTCGTCAGCCCCTGGTTGTTCATGTTGATGAGTGCCGGCGTCGTGCTGGTGTTGTATCGCCGCGAGTTTCACTCCGACGTTCTTGATGTGATGGTCTATACCCCTACAGAGGCGCCATTGCCTGAAGTGAACAAAGAGGTTGCTGGATGAGTATTCCGTTCTGGTGTGTGTTTATCAGCGCATTGTTGATTTACCTGACAAAGATTCCAGTCGCCAAGGCCATGAGCGAGCAGGGTGGTTACAACAATCATCTGCCGCGCTTGCAGCAGGCGCAACTTACAGGCTTCGGTGCCCGTGCATTGGCGGCCCACCAGAACAGTTTCGAGGCGTTCATAGTGTTTACGGTGGGGGTGTTGATGGCGCACACCACGCAGACGGCGGGATGGCTGATCGATACGCTGGCGATCATCTTCGTGATCACGCGCATTATTTACTTGCTGTGCTATTGGGGGGATTTGGCCTGGCAGCGCAGTCTGGTGTGGTTTGTGGGTTTAGTGTGTTCGTTGTTATTGATGATTAGTCCGACTTTTAGAACAATTTTGCTCTAATGCTGCATGGCAAACAAAAGCCGCAGACAAAAGAAAACCCGCACTTGGCGGGTTTTCTTTTATCACGCTAAAAACTGTTTTAGTTTTTAGGTGCTTCTGTAGGCGCTGCCGGAGCGGCTTCCTGTGTGGCGGCTTTGTTCGATTCAGCCTGTGCTTTGGCAGCTTCGGCGTTTTCTTTCGCGGCCTCGTTCACTTTATCCTGAGCTTCGCTCATTTTTTCTTGAGCTTGTTCAGCATGTTTGGTGGCATCTTGAGCTTTGTCCTCGGATTTTTTATCGCAGGCAGCGAGACCGAGGGAAGCGGTCAACATCAAGGCAATAGCTAAAGTCTTACGCATGGGGTGTTTCTCCTTATGGAAAATATCTACTGGCCTTTCGAGCACGGCGATCCGGGTTAAGTTCCTCAATTCGCACAGATATATAAGTTTGTTGTGCCACGGAACTTTTGCCCGCAAGCCTGCTACTTTGCCCGGACACTAAGAAGAGTTTTATCAAATGGCCGAAACCCCCGTTTTTGAGCGTGCGACCCGATTCCTGTCGGCATTGCGGCATTGTCAGGTACTCGGCATGCGCGTTCACAGTGCCAGCAGCGAAGGTCTGACGGTCATTTTGCCGTACAGCCCGCAGATCGTAGGCAATCCGCAAACCGGGGTGATTCATGGCGGTGCGCTGACCTCGCTGATGGACACCGCCTGCGGTATGGCCACCCTCTGTGTGCTGCCCGAGTTCGAAGTCTGCCCGACGCTGGACTTGCGCATCGACTACATGTACGCCGCAGAACCGCATAAGGACGTGTACGGCTTCGCCCAATGCTACCGAGTGACCACCGACGTGATTTTCGCGCGCGGTTTTGCCTATCAGGACGACCCCAAACAGCCCATCGCCCATGTGGTGGGTACGTTCATGCGCATGGGTAAGGGCGTCAAAGGCACCAAAGGTTTTGCCGGTGCCATTGCTGGAGTTGCGAAATGACCGACACGTTCAACGAACAACTTCAACAAGCTCATGCGCAGGGAGACTACGCCTCGCTGCTGCACCTGATTCCCTACGCCAGGCTGATCGGTGTCGAATGTTCGCGGGTGGGGGATGAGCTGCTGTTTCGTCTACCGGCCAACAAGGACAACATTGGTAATCCACTATTGCCGGCGATTCATGGCGGGGTGATTGCCGGGTTCATGGAACTCTCGGCGGCACTGCACCTGCTGATTTTCACCGGCTCGCCCGGCGTGCCGAAGATTATCGACTTTTCCCTCGACTACCTGCGCGCAGGGCAGTTTCGCGATACCTGGGCCAGATGCCAGGTGTGCCGACAGGGGCGTCGGGTGGCAAACGTGGCGATTACCGCCTGGCAAAGCACCGAAACCGAGCCCATTGCCACGGCCCGCGCTCACTTCAAAATCGAAGAGCCCTTGAAATCCTGATCTCAGCCCCCAACTCTGATGACAACCCGCCGCCGACCTTCAAGGTCGCGGCTTATGCCATCTGATTGGAGTTTGATGACCATGAGTGTGGAAACTCAAAAGGAAACCCTGGGCTTCCAGACCGAGGTGAAGCAACTGCTGCACCTCATGATCCATTCGCTGTATTCCAACAAGGAAATTTTCCTTCGCGAATTGATCTCGAACGCCTCTGACGCTGTCGACAAATTACGCTTTGAAGCGCTCGCCAAGCCTGAATTGCTGGAAGGCGGCGCGGAACTGAAAATCCGTGTGAGCTTCGACAAAGACGCTAAAACCGTCACCCTCGAAGACAACGGCATCGGCATGAGCCGTGAAGACGCGGTCACCCATTTGGGCACCATCGCCAAATCCGGCACTGCCGATTTCATGAAACACCTGTCTGGCGATCAGAAAAAAGACTCGCACCTGATCGGTCAATTCGGTGTCGGTTTCTACTCGGCCTTCATCGTCGCCGATAAAGTTGACGTATTCAGCCGCCGTGCCGGCCTGGCTGCCAGCGAAGGTGTGCACTGGTCGTCCAAGGGCGAAGGCGAATTCGAAATCTCCACCGTCGAGAAAGCCGACCGTGGTACCCGCATCGTTCTGCACCTGAAGTCCGCTGAAGACGAATTCGCCGATGGCTGGCGTCTGCGCAACATCATCAAGAAGTACTCCGACCACATCGCCTTGCCGATCGAGTTGCCGAAAGAAGTGGCAGCCGTTGAAGGCGAAGAGAAGCTGGCCGTTGAATGGGAAACCGTCAACCGCGCCAGCGCCCTGTGGACTCGCCCTCGCACTGAAGTGAAAGACGAGGAATACCAGGAGTTCTACAAACACGTCGCTCACGATTTCGAAAACCCGCTGAGCTGGAGCCACAACAAGGTCGAAGGCAAGCTCGAGTACACCTCGCTGCTTTATGTGCCGACCCGTGCTCCGTTCGACCTGTACCAGCGTGAAGCGCCGAAAGGCCTGAAGCTGTACGTGCAGCGTGTGTTCGTCATGGATCAAGCCGAGTCGTTCCTGCCGCTGTACCTGCGCTTCATCAAAGGCGTGGTCGACTCCAACGACCTGTCGCTGAACGTGTCGCGGGAAATCCTGCAGAAAGACCCGATCATCGATTCCATGAAGTCGGCGCTGACCAAACGCGTTCTGGATATGCTGGAAAAACTGGCGAAAAACGAGCCTGAGCAATACAAAGGCTTCTGGAAGAACTTCGGTCAGGTCATGAAAGAAGGCCCGGCAGAAGACTTCGCCAACAAAGAGAAAATCGCCGGCCTGCTGCGTTTCGCATCCACTCAGGGCGAAGACGGCGAGCAAGTGGTTTCGTTGGCCGAATACCTGGCACGCGCCAAGGAAGGTCAGGACAAGATCTACTACCTGACCGGCGAAACCTACGCGCAAGTCAAAAACAGCCCGCACCTGGAAGTCTTCCGCAAGAAAGGCATCGAAGTGCTGCTGCTGACCGACCGTATTGACGAGTGGCTGATGAGCTACCTCAGCGACTTCGACGGCAAGAGTTTTGTCGACGTGGCCCGCGGTGATCTGGATCTCGGTAATCTGGACTCGGAAGAAGACAAGAAAGCCGCGGAAGAAGTCGCCAAGTCCAAAGAAGGCCTGGTTGAGCGTCTCAAGACCGCTTTGGGCGACTCTGTTGCTGAAGTTCGGGTTTCCCACCGTCTGACCGATTCCCCGGCGATTCTGGCTATCGGCGAGCAGGACCTGGGCCTGCAGATGCGTCAGATTCTGGAAGCCAGTGGTCAGAAGGTTCCGGATTCGAAGCCTATCTTCGAATTCAACCCGGCTCACCCGCTGATCGAGAAACTCGACAACGAGCAGAGTGACGAGCGCTTCGGCGATCTGTCGCACATCCTGTTCGATCAGGCAGCCCTGGCAGCCGGCGACAGCTTGAAAGACCCGGCCGCTTATGTGCGTCGTCTGAACAAGCTGCTGGTTGAACTGTCGGTTTAACCGCGTTGTAGAAAAACCCGCCGAACAGACTGTGTGAAAACCTAGCAATCTGCATCGCGGTTTAAGAAAATGCCCCGTATCGAAAGATACGGGGCATTCTTGTTATGGCTTACATCCAGGGCCAAGCGCGCGATCAGACCAGCCTTTTTCCGGTTTCGCTGGAAGATTTAATCCCTGAGGATCACCTCGTTCGCGTGATTGATGCCTTCGTTGCCAAGCTCGATCTCATACGTCTGGGGTTTGACAAGGCGGTGCCCAAAAGCACAGGTCGCCCCTCTTACGATCCGGCCGATCAGCTAAAGCTCTATCTGTACGGCTATTTCCAGCGTATCCGCTCCTCCCGTCGTCTCGAAGCCGAATGCCAGCGCAACATCGAAGTCATGTGGTTACTCAACCGCCTCAAACCCGATTTCAAGACCATTGCCGACTTTCGCAAGGACAACAAACAGGCGTTCAGTGCAACGTGCCGGGTCTTCGTTCAGTTCTGTCGTACGGTCGGTTTGATCGCTGGCGACCTGGTTGCCATTGATGGCAGTAAATTCCAGGCGGTAGCCTCGTCGCGGCGCCATCTGAACGTGAAACAACTCAAACGCCAGCAGGAAAAACTGGATAAGCGCATCGCCCAATATCTGGCTGAACTGGATGAGGCCGATAAAGCCGAAGCGGGTGAAACCATTGATCGCAGCGCCATCAAGACAGCGCTGAAGCAACTTGAAGCCCGGCAACTGAACAATCTGACCTGCCAGGCGCTGATGAAGTCGATGGGGATCGAGCAGTTCAACACCGGCGAAAGCGATGCCCGAATGATGCGCACGCCCAAAGGTCCGCGGGTGGCTTACAACGTACAAACCGCCGTGGACGCTGAACATTGCTTGATCCTGCATCACGACGTGACACAAGACGGCAACGATACCCAGCAACTTGAGCCCATGGCCAAGGCCGCCAAAGAACAGTTGCAGCAGAGCGAACTGAGCGTGACCGCCGATGCGGGCTACTCCAACGGCAAGCAGTTCCAGGCGTGTGAAGACGCGGGCATTACGGCGTACGTGCCGCCCAACCGAGCGGTTAACCCCCGTAGCAAGGAGAAGGAACTCTTCGAGCGAAAAGATTTTGCTTACGATGCGCAGCAGGATCAGTACCAATGCCCTGCCGGCAAACTGCTGACACTCAAACAGCTGAATAAAGGTGAGCGCATTTACCACGCAGCTATCAGCGACTGCGCCAACTGCCCACTGAAAGGTCAATGCACCGACGCTCAGCGCCGATACGTCTCACGCCACGCCCACGAAGATGCCTTCGAGCGAATGGAGCAGCGCATGCAGGCGCATCCCGAAATGATGGTGAGCCGAAGGTCCATCGTTGAGCATCCCTTCGGCAACCTTAAACAATGGCTGTTTGGAAACGGCCGCTTCCTGCTGCGACAGTTAGAGGGGGCAAAAGCGGAAATTGCCCTGGCGGTGAACGCCTACAACCTCAAAAGAGCGATCAATGTGCTGGGTGTACGTCAAATGATGGAGTTGATGGGCTGAAAAGCCTTTTTTCGCCTGTTACCTGCACAAAAGCAAACGCCCCGAACAAGTCGGGGCGTTTGCTTAGGCCGCCTTCAGCGTGTTTTCACACAGTCTGTTAGGCGGGTTTTTTTATTCTGGTGTTTTTTACTGGGAGTTAGTCATGAGCCAAATCATTGTTCGCTCCGTCGCCTATCAGATCGACGGCCAGTCGTATGAAAGCCGACTGGCCTTCGATGCCGACCATAAAGGCCCGCGCCCGGGTCTGTTGATGGCGCCGAACTGGATGGGTGTCAGCGCCGGTGCCGAAGAGATCGCCAAGTCGGTAGCGTCCAAGGGCTACGTGGTGTTGATCGCGGACCTTTACGGTCAGTCGATTCGTCCGCAGAACGGCGATGAGGCAGGCGCGGCGATGATGCCGTTGAAGAATGACCGTGCCTTGCTGCGCAAACGCATGCAGGCTGCCTTCGAACAACTCCAAGGGCAGGGTGAGGCGACAGTCGATACCTCGAAATTGGCGACGTTTGGTTTCTGCTTTGGTGGTTGCTGTGCGCTGGAATTGGCGCGTGCCGGCGCGCCGGTGAAAGCGGCAGTGTCGTTCCATGGCTCACTGGATACGCCGAACATGAACGATGCAAAAAACATCAAGGGCTCGGTGCTGGTGCTGCATGGTGCTGCCGATCCGCTGGTGCCGAAAGAGCAACTGCCGGCGTTCGAAGCTGAAATGAACGCCGCTGGTGTGGATTGGCAATTGCTAAGCTACGGCGGCGCGGTGCATTCGTTCACCGATCCCCATGCCAATGTGCCGGGCACGATGATGTATGACGCAAAAACCGCTGCTCGTGCGTTCATGTCGATGCATAACTTGCTGGATGAAGTGTTCAAGGGCTGAGCTGTTTTCAGGCTCTGACTCAGTCGGTGCCTACGCGGGCCTCATCGCGGGCAAGCCCGCTCCCACAGGGATTTGTGCCGTATGCAATTTTTGCGAACGACCCGGTCAACTGTGGGAGCGGGCTTGCCCGCGATGGCGGTGTTACTAACGTCGAAGATCCGAAGGCAGTTCGATCCGCTCACTTTCCCCCGGCACTGTCGGCCAATCCCCGGCCGCCCAACGCCGACGTGCTTCATCGATCAATGCCGGATCGCTGGCCACGAAATTCCAGTTGATCCGTCGCGGGCCATCCAGCGGTGCGCCGCCAAACAGCACGGCATGACAGTCGCTCTCGGCGAACAGTGTCATCTCTTCCCCGGCCGGCAATACCACCAGCGAGTGAGGTTCAATCAGCTCGCCATCCAGTTGCACCTCACCGCTCAGCACATACAGTGCCCGCTCTTCATGCTCGGTGGGGATCAGCAATGTGGTCGCCGTTTGCAGGTTCAATTCGGCATACAGCGTAGGAGAAAGCACCGGGACCGGCGATTCGAGGCAAAAGCCTGACCCGGCGATCATTCGTATCTTCACGCCAAGGTTATCGCTGACGGGCAGCGTGGCAGCCGGATGGTGGCTGTAGTGTCCCGGACCGTGTTCACGATCCTTGGGCGAAGCCAGCCAGATCTGTAAGCCGTGCATCGTAAAGCCGCTGTCTTTCAATGGTTCGGGCGTGCGTTCGACGTGGGCAATTTCGCTACCTGCCGTCATCCAGCTGACATCACCGGCATTCACCACCTGATCGGAACCGAGGCTGTCCTTGTGCTGGATTTGCCCTTCAAACAGGTAGGTGAGGGTGGACAGGCCGATGTGCGGATGCTGACGGATGTTCATGCCTTTGCCCGCCGGGTAACGGGTTTCTAGCATGTGGTCAAAAAACACGAAAGGCCCGACGTTGCGGCATTTGGCTGACGGCAACGGGCGAAGAATCGGCTGGCCTTCGACATCTTCGGCGCGAGGGCGGATCACGAGCGGAGTGTTCATGGTGCATTCCAGGCTGAGCGGGTGACGCAGGGAGCATAACCCGCTTGCGCAGCCCTTGCCGCTATTGGCTGAAGGCACCTTCGGACAGATGGGTTTCGATGCTGATCTCGGAAGTGGTCATCAGCTTGTGTACCGGGCAGCGGTCGGCCACGCGGTGCAGTTCGTCACGCTGGGCGTCGGTGAGCACACCCTTGAGCGTGAGTTCGACGTGCAGGGCGTATTTGCCTTTCTGCTCTTCACTGTTGTCGCGCGTGACCTCAACCTCGACGCCCGTCAGCGGGATGTCCTTTTTCTTGGCATACATTTTCAGCGTCAGAGCCTTACAGGCACCGAGGGCTGCGTCGAAGTAGTCGTGTGGTTCGGGCGCTGTGCCTTCGCCGCCAGAGGCTTTCGACACATCGGCAAAGAGTTCGTGGTCATCGATCTGGACGCTGTGACGAAAACCTTCGGCGGAGACGGTATTGACGGTAACAGTCATGGGAAACCTCGCGGGCAATATGAAAAGTCATTCGATCAAAAAAGACCCTGAAGTTATAGAGCATTCCTTCAAGTTCGCGTTCCACTTTCTTGCCGGCTGAACCCTGGTTTGCGCGCAGCGGTCTATGTTGCTCATACCGCAGGTGTTCATATCCAGGAGAATCCCGTGCCCCCGATCCGCTTGAGCCTCGCCTGGCTGTTGGCGCTGTGCAGCGTTGATGCCTACGCCCGCGAATACGCTTACAGCGATGCGCACCTGCATTACGTCGATTTTTTCCAGGAAACGGCTGGCATGTCGAAATTGCTCACGGCCATGGACGAAAATGCCATTGAGCATGTGATGATTTCCGGCATTCCGGTGGCCAAGAAATGGCACGAAGACGAACCCAAGCGTCCACGTTATTACGCCGGCGATGACGCCGATGCCTACTGGTACAGCGCGACCGATGTGATCGTCGCGGCGGCGGTGAATAAGCTGACGCCCGAGCAGCGCCAGCGTTTCCACCCTTTTCTGTCCGGCTTCAACCCGAATGACAAGAACTCCGCGACACACATCCAGCGCATGCTCGACCTCAATCCTGGGCTTTGGCAGGGCATTGGCGAAATCTTTACCCGTCACGACGATCTGACTGCACTGACGTCCGGCGACACGCCGCGAGCCAATAACGAGGCGATGACCCGCATCTACCACCTGGCTGCCGAGAACGACTTGCCGGTGATGCTGCATTCCAACATCACCTCCAAGCGTGAGAAAAATCCGCTGTACCTGGCAGAAATCGAAGAGCCGCTGCGCAATCATCCACACACGCGATTCATTTGGGCTCACGCGGGCAGCAGCGCGGAGATTCATCGGCACCAGACTCAGCTGGATTTTCTGTTGCCGACGCTGTCACGAATGCTCGAGGCCTACCCCAATCTGTTCGTTGACCTGTCCTGGAGCATGCTGACGCCTTACCTGCTGGACGAGCAGGGCAAGCCTCGGGATAAATGGGTGAAGCTGGTGGAGCGCTTTCCGGAACGCTTCATGCTCGGTTCCGATGTGGTGGGACGTTTCAACAAGCTCGGTCAGGAAATGCGCGGCTTCGATCCGTTTCTTGATGCCTTGCCGGAGGATGTTGCCAGAAAGGTCGCGCGGGATAACTTTTTGGCGATCCTGCCTCGTTCCGTAGGTAAAAGCTGATTTCGCGGCGCGGCCTTCGCGAGCAAGCCCGCTCCCACACTGGATCTCCTGTGTACATAGATGTTGTAAACGACCGAGATCCCGTGTGGGAGCGGGCTTGCTCGCGAAAGCGATAGCTCATTCAACCCATTTGTTGAACCTGTCGCCAAACTCGGACCTGTCATCAATAAGTCATGTCCGTGTCATACGCTCCGGCCATCTCAATCAAGGAGCGCACCATGCACCTCACCCGTTTAGCCGTCTTGGCCACAATGATGTTCGTCAGTGGTTTGGCCAGTGCCGAAGTCCGCGTCGAAGGCCCAGTGGAATACGGCGTGTTCGCTGGCCCGAAAGCCGAACTGCAATCGGGCGAGCGAGTTTTGCGCCGCAGCAATGAACAGATCCAGCAAACTGAAATCGTCCCCGCCAAGCTCGGCACCAAGTTCGGTATGCGTTACCAGTTGGTCGGCAAGGTCGCCGAAGATCAGCCGCTGACTTTGCTCTATTTCACGCCGGGCATCCGTACTCCGGATGGCGTGCGTCACGACAAACTGGAAGTCACTCAAAAACTGGTACCCGGTGCTCCGCAGGACCTGATGGCCTACGAGTTCACCGAAAGCCATGAAGTCGTTCCCGGTGAATGGCGTTTCATGGTGTTCCAGGGTGATCGCCTGCTGGCCCAGCAACGCTTTACCGTGCGCTGATCGCTCTCGCCCAGCCAAATGCCAGACGAAAAAAAGCCCCGCGTTTGCGGGGCTTTCATGTCGTTGCGAATCAGCTGCCTTTGACCGTCTTGCCGTTGACCGTACCATCGAGGAGCATGATGTTGTACTCCTTGCCGTCGGTTTCGACCTGTTGCAAACGGACCAGCAGGTAATCCCAGTCCTTGGCGAACCACAGGACGGTGATGCGCTTGCTTTGTGTCGGGTCGCGCACGCGCTCGACCTTGATCGCATCGATCTGGCCGGCCTTGGTGTCGACTTTCTCCGAACCCAGCACGCGGAAGTCATAGGTATCGACTTCGCCGTCATCGACGACCTGATAGCTCATGCTTTTCTTGCCCGCGGCCACGTCATGCTGCAGCGCCAGTTGATAGGTGGACTTGTCGACCATGCCACGGTTGAGCGGGAGCTTGACGGCGTCACCGCGATCGGTGCCGGTGACCATCTTGTTGGTCCAGTCGAAGTCCAGATCAGCTTTCTTGGCTTTGCCCAGGCCACCGCGTTCGAAGTGGTAGGACTGCGGCAGCAGCGTGTCCTTGTCCAGGGTCAGGGTGCTTTCTTCGGTCAGGCTGGCGATCATCATCGACGCCTTGAAGCTGAGTTTCCAGACGCCGTTGGCTCCCTTGGTCAGGCTGCGTTCGGCGGTGCCGCTCATGGGCAACTGCTTCCAGTCGGCGGTGTAGCTGGCGGAGAAGGGTTGAAGGTCTGCGGCCTGCGCAAACGGCAGGGCGAGCAGAGCGCAAGCGAAGAGCAGGGCGCGACGCATAAAATCTCCTAGGTTCGAATCAAGTGGCCGCTGGCCGCGAGTAACTGTCCATCCAGTAAAGCACCTTGCTCACCGAGTGATACACGACCTTCAGCAAACCAGCGTACGGCCATCGGGTAGATCAGGTGTTCCTGGGTATGGACTCGCTGCGCCAGACTCTGCGGCGAATCGTGCAACTCTACCGGTATTACTGCCTGTACGACCAGTGGTCCGCCATCGAGTTCCTCGGTGACGAAGTGCACGGAACAGCCGTGTTCAGTGTCGCCGGCCTCCAGCGCGCGCTGATGAGTGTGTAACCCTTTGTATTTGGGCAGCAGCGAGGGATGGATATTGAGCAGGCGACCCTGATAGTGGCGCACGAAGTCAGCGCTGAGAATGCGCATGAAGCCGGCCAGTACCACGAGTTTGGGGTTGAAGGCGTCGATCAGTTCGATCAGCGCGGCATCGAAGGCCTCGCGACCTTCGAAAGCCTTGTGATCCAGGGTGCGGGTGTCGATACCCGCGTCCCTGGCGCGTTGCAGGCCGTAGGCGTCGGCGCGGTTGGAAATCACCGCAGCGATGCGAACTGGGCTGTCGCCGGTTCGCGTGCTGTCGATCAAGGCCTGCAAGTTACTGCCGGTGCCGGACAACAGCACCACCACATCACAGGTCTGGGACATCCGCTCCTGCATCAGTGTGCCTTGAGGTTCTTCAGTTCAACCGAAGCCGCGCCTTCGGCAGCGGTGGAGATCTGACCGATGACCCAAGGCTGCTCGCCGGCTTCGCGCAGAACGTTCAACGCGGTTTCAACGTGCTCTTGAGCCACGCAGATGACCATGCCGACGCCGCAGTTCAGCACGCGGTGCATTTCGGTTTCGTCGACGTTGCCTTTCTCTTGCAGCCAGTCGAACACCGCCGGGCGGGTCCAGCTCGCGACGTCAACCACCGCTTGAGCGCCTTTTGGCAGTACGCGCGGGATGTTGTCCAGCAGACCGCCACCGGTGATGTGGGCCATGGCTTTGACAGCGCCGGTGTCTTTGATCAGCTTGAGCAGCGGCTTCACGTAGATACGGGTCGGGGCCATCAGCAGGTCGGTCAGCGGTTTGCCGTCGAGCTGGATGTTTTCGATGTCGGAACCCGACACTTCGATGATCTTGCGGATCAGCGAGTAGCCGTTGGAGTGTGGGCCGGAAGACGGCAGGGCGAGCAGGGCATCGCCGGCAGCGACTTTCGAACCGTCGATGATTTCGGACTTTTCTACGACGCCGACACAGAAGCCGGCCAGGTCGTAGTCTTCGCCTTCGTACATGCCAGGCATTTCAGCGGTTTCGCCGCCGACCAGGGAGCAGCCGGACAGTTCACAGCCAGCGCCGATGCCGGTCACAACCTGTGCAGCGGTGTCGACATTCAGTTTGCCGGTGGCGTAGTAGTCGAGGAAGAACAGCGGCTCGGCGCCGCACACCACCAGGTCATTCACGCACATGGCCACCAGGTCGATGCCGATGCTGTCGTGCTTGTTCAGGTTCAGCGCCAGGCGCAGCTTGGTGCCAACGCCGTCAGTGCCCGAGACCAGTACCGGTTGCTTGTAACCGGCCGGGATTTCGCAGAGGGCGCCGAAACCGCCCAGGCCGCCCATGACTTCCGGGCGCGCAGTGCGCTTGGCGACGCTCTTGATGCGTTCGACCAATGCTTCACCGGCGTCGATGTCTACACCGGCGTCCTTGTAGCTCAGGGAGGGTTGCTTGCTCATGATCCAGGCCTTTAGGGGGGATTCAGGGGTAACGACCGAGTCCAGTGGGGACGTCGAAATCGACGGGGGGCGATTGCCTCACGCACTATTGCGACACCGCCCGGCTGTTGCCGGTCTGCGAAGGCGCGCGATTTTATCAGGCTTGAGAGGCAGCGGCCATCCTCGTGCCGACGGGTAGGGGCATATCGCGTTAAAAAAACCGATATTGCCCGTGTTAGTGGTGTCACACATGGCTGTATAAGGTATCGACGCTAACCGTCTATCGTTATGACAGTGCGAAAACTTACCGGGATCGTGTGAATGTTTTGCTTGGGCGTGTGGTCACAGCCTAGTTCATGCGGTCTGTTCCAGCCGCTCTAGTCGTCAGGAATCTTTCATGCGTTTTCTTAAATTCTTGTTCGTGGGCTGTTTATCCGTGATCAGCCTGGCCAGCCATGCCGAAACCGTCAAAGGCCTCTATCAAGTGCGCCAACCTGTCACCAGTCAGACGCCGGAGGAGCGCGATCAGGCGACTCAGCGGGCGCTGGAAACGCTGGTATTGCGCCTGACCGGCGACCCCAAGGCGGCGCAGAGCCCAGGTCTGGCGGCCGTGCGCAAAGACCCTCAGCAGATCATCAGCCAGTTCGGTTACGACGCCGGGCCGCCGCAGGTGCTGAAAGTCGATTTCGATCCGGCCACCACCGAACAGGCCTTGCGCCGTGCCGGGTTGGCTCTGTGGGGCACCAATCGGCCGTCGATCCTCAGCTGGTGGTTGAACGATTCCGCCGAAGGTTCGAGCCTGGTCGGCGATGGTCAGGCCAGCGCTGCGCCCCTGCGTCGCGCGGCTCAACACCGTGGCCTGCCGCTGCGTCTGCCGTTGGCGGACCTGGATGAGCAGATCGTCGCCACTGCACCGAATCTGGAAAGTGCAGACCCTGCGCCGCTGCGGGGCGCGTCCGACCGTTACAATGCCGACGCCTTGCTGGCGGTGCATGCCCGCGAAGAGGGGGGGCAATGGCAAGCCAAGTGGCGTTTGTGGTTGGGTGATCAAAAAGAGGCCGGTAGCGTGCAGGGCGCCGATACCGCCGCCGTGGCCGATGCGGTGATGCTGGCGGTCAGCGAGCGTTTGGCCCCACGTTTTGTCGCCAAGCCGGGGACGTCGAGCGAGCAATTGCTGGAGGTGCAAGGGATGAGTCTGGAACGTTATGCGACGCTCGGGCGTTTGCTGGAACCTTTTGGCGCGCGTCTGCAAAGTGTCGACGGCGATCGCGTGCTTTATCGGGTCAACGGCAGCGCCGATCAACTGCGGGCGCAGTTGTCCCTGGCGAAGTTGCAGGAAGTTCCGGCCGGTGAGACGCCGGCCCCCACGGCGCCTGTTCAACCCGTGGCTGCTGGCGTGACACCGGTCGCAGCGCCAGCCCCGGCACCGACGCCGCAGTTGCGTTTCCGTTGGTAAGTTTTTTCTATATATAGAAGCAGGAGTGGTACATGGCCGATACACGGCGTTGGTTCTGGCTCGGTGGGGTGGTCCTGCTTTGCGCGTTTGTTTACCTGTTGCACCCGATCCTGACGCCGTTCCTGGTGGCGCTGTTGCTGGCCTATCTGTTCGACCCGCTGGTGGATCGGCTGGAGAAGTACGGCCTGTCACGAACCTGGGGCGTGGTGGCGGTGTTTGCGTTGTTCACGTTGATCGTCACCGCGTTGCTGTTGGTGTTGGTGCCAATGCTCGCCAAGCAGCTGTTTCGGTTGTATGAACTGGCGCCGCAGATGCTCGACTGGTTACAGCACACCGCGGTGCCGTGGGCGCAATCGAAGATGGGTTTGTCGGACGGCTTCTGGAAGTTCGACAAGCTCAAGGCTGCACTTAGCGAGCACATGGGCCAGACCACCGACGTTGTCGGCGTGGTGCTGAGTCAGGCGACAGCTTCAGGCCTTGCGCTGATTGGCTGGCTGGCCAATCTGGTGCTGATCCCGGTGGTGAGTTTTTATCTGCTGCGCGACTGGGATCTGATGATGGCCAAGATCCGCAGCCTGCTGCCCCGTGATCGTGAAGAGCGTGTCATGTCCCTGGCTGGGGAATGCCATGAAGTGCTCGGAGCGTTCGTGCGCGGGCAGTTGCTGGTGATGCTGGCGCTGGGCGTGATCTATGCCGCAGGCTTGATGATCGTCGGGCTGGAGTTGGGGCTGTTGATCGGTCTGATCGCGGGGCTGGCGGCGATCGTGCCGTACATGGGGTTCGTCATCGGGATTGGTGCGGCGTTGATTGCCGGTCTGTTCCAGTTCGGTGGCGATCTGTACCCCATGATCGGTATCGTTGCGGTGTTCATG
The DNA here is from genome assembly GCF_059695645.1 of Pseudomonas sp. LBUM1673. Taxonomy (NCBI): domain Bacteria; kingdom Pseudomonadati; phylum Pseudomonadota; class Gammaproteobacteria; order Pseudomonadales; family Pseudomonadaceae; genus Pseudomonas; species Pseudomonas sp. LBUM1673. Next base: position 4,665,644 of record NZ_CP166780.1, on the reverse strand, counting down.
GTCGGCCAGGTGCTGGAAGGTATGGTCTTGACGCCATTACTGGTGGGGGACCGGATCGGTCTGCATCCGGTGGCGGTGATTTTCGCCATCCTGGCCGGCGGTGAGCTGTTCGGTTTTACCGGCGTACTGCTGGCGTTGCCGGTGGCGGCGGTGATCATGGTTCTGGTGCGTCATGTGCATGATTTATATAAAGATTCTGATATCTACATCGGTGTCGACGAATCTGAACTGTAAGGTTTTTTGATTGTGCGTAGCGGGCTGTCTGGTTTCATGCCAGGTTTGCCCGCTTCCCTCGCGCGGCTGTCACATGCGCCGCAAAGAAACTGTCAGTTAACGCAAACCTTTGATTTTGCTTGTGGTCTGTCGCATTGTGCGGTCAGCTTCACGGGTATAAACTTCGCAAACTTTACACAGAGGCCACTAACGGTTCCTTTGGAACTGTTCAGTCAGCATGAAACCGATTCAGCTGCCCCTAGGTGTGCGTCTGCGTGATGACGCTACCTTTATCAATTACTACCCAGGCGCCAATGCCGCAGCACTCGGCTATGTCGAGCGGCTCTGCGAAGCCGATGCCGGCTGGACGGAAAGCCTGATTTACCTCTGGGGCAAGGACGGGGTAGGGCGCACGCATTTGCTGCAAGCGGCGTGTCTGCGCTTCGAGCAACTGGGGGAACCAGCGGTGTACCTGCCGTTGGCCGAGTTGCTGGACCGCGGCATTGAAATTCTCGACAACCTTGAACAATACGAACTGGTTTGCCTGGACGATCTGCAGGCAGTCGCCGGTAAGGCGGATTGGGAAGAGGCGCTGTTCCATTTGTTCAATCGTCTGCGTGACAGCGGTCGGCGTCTGCTGATCGCCGCCTCGACATCCCCGCGCGAACTGCCAGTGAAGCTGGCGGACCTCAAGTCGCGGCTGACGCTGGCCCTGATTTTTCAGATGCGCCCGCTCTCTGATGAAGACAAATTGCGTGCCTTGCAGTTGCGTGCATCCCGTCGTGGCCTGCACCTGACCGACGAAGTCGGGCATTTTATTTTGACCCGCGGTACCCGCAGCATGAGTGCGCTTTTCGAGTTGCTTGAGCGTCTCGATCAGGCCTCCCTTCAAGCTCAGCGCAAGCTGACGATCCCGTTCCTGAAAGAAACCCTTGGTTGGTAAAAACCTGGCAAAGCCCAGGTTTTACACGGGTTTGGCATATTTCAGGCGTCAACAGATCCGCTTTCCTGCAAGGGGGCAGGCTGCGCAAAGATTCAAAATGGGCTTAAGCGCTTAGATGTAAACGAGAAACCGAGAAGTCACATAAAGATCGATTGAATTTGCAAATGAGGTTGATAGCGGGCATAGTCTCGGCTTCTTCAGAAACTATCAGCCACGGTCGTGCCCATGCTAAATCGCTTCGCACCCCTCGTGCCTCTCGCACTCGTTACCCTGTTGTTCGGTTGCGCTGCTCACTCTCCAGTGTCCCAGCAAGAGCAACAACAACAGGTCAAGAATTCATCTACCGCGCAGTCTTCCGTTCTTTTCCAGGAAACTCTTTACCAGGAAGAGGCGGCCACCGATAAAGAGCTGGCAGACTTCGCCGGCGGCAAGTCGTACCAGCTTCCGGTTCTGGCCGACAGCATCCTCGAACGTGGCATGTCCCTGATCGGTACCCGTTACCGTTTCGGCGGCACCTCCGAGGCTGGCTTCGACTGCAGCGGTTTCATCGGTTATCTGTTTCGTGAAGAGGCTGGCATGAACCTGCCGCGCTCCACCCGCGAAATGATCAACGTTGACGCTCCTCTGGTTGCTCGCAGCGCCCTCAAACCGGGTGACCTGCTGTTCTTCGCTACCAATGGCCGTCGCGGTCGTGTCAGTCACGCCGGCATCTACCTGGGTGACAACCAGTTCATCCACTCCAGCAGCCGCAAAAGCGGTGGTGTCCGGATCGATAGCCTGGGCGACAGCTACTGGAGCAAGACCTTCATTGAAGCCAAGCGCGCCCTCGCGATGGCGCCTGCAGCAGCCCCGGCTATCGTCACTGCACGTAAGTAAACGGACAGTTTGTAAGGCGAAGTTAAAGTCTTACTTGAAGTTTGCCGCGTAGTCGCTAGAATCCTGATCTATTATTGATGGCAAACCGCCTGCGTTCTGCGCAGGCGGTTTTCTTTTCTGTCTTTGTGGCAGAAAAAGCCGCAGCCAGATCAGGATGTTCTGTTTATGACGATGTCGGCCCGCCTCGCACTCATGTTCTTCGCAGCGCTGCTCAGCGCCTGCGCCAGCCGCACACCGCCACCCGCGCCGGTGGTTCGCGCGCCCATTGTTTTCGGTCCTTCCCAAGCCTTTTCCCCTGCGGCAGAAGACGTGCTGTTTCGCGCGCTCGGTCTTGTGGGAACGCCTTATCGCTGGGGCGGCAACACGCCGGATTCCGGATTCGATTGCAGTGGTCTGATCGGTTACGTTTATCGCGATGTCGCAGGTATTTCCTTGCCACGCTCCACCCGCGAGATGATCGGCATGCAGGCCCCCAATGTCGGCAAGGAAGGCCTGCAAACCGGCGACCTGATTTTCTTCGCCACCAATGGCGGCTCCCAGGTCAGCCACGCCGGGATCTATGTCGGCGAAGGCCGCTTCGTCCATGCGCCGGCCACGGGCGGCACGGTCAAGCTGGACAGCTTGTCCAAAGCTTACTGGCAGAAAGCCTACCTGAGCGCCAAACGCGTCTTGCAACCCGAGCACTTGGCACATAATCCATAGCCTGGATTGTCATGATCGCTCGCACCGCAAGTGCTAGACGGCGGTTTTTTGGGGCTGTGATTGCCTCTTCGCGAGCAAGCCCGCTCCCACATTAGATCTGCGAATACAGGTCCATTGTGGGAGCGGGCTTGCTCGCGAAGGGGGCGACACATCCGCCAACGGCTTCGCGGGCAGCGCTGTTTACTTGGCCGCCGACACCCGCCACACCTTGTTCCCCACATCATCCGCCACCAGCAAGCTGCCCTGTTGATCGATCACCACGCCCACTGGCCGGCCCATGGCTTTTTCCTCGTCATTGAGGAAACCGGTGAGCACATCCACTGGCTGTCCGGTCGGTTTACCGGCGTTGAACGGCACGAAAATCACTTTATAGCCGCTGTGCGGTTTACGGTTCCACGAGCCATGCTGGCCAATGAAAGCCCCGTGAGTGAACGGCGCCGGTAATTTGCTGCCTTCGGCGAACGCCAGGCCCAGTGACGCGGTATGGGGGCCCACTGCGTAGTCTGGTGCAATGGCCTTGGCGACCAGATCAGGGTTTTGCGGCTCGACGCGCACGTCGACGTGCTGGCCGTAATAGCTGTAAGGCCAGCCGTAAAATCCGCCGTCCTTCACTGAAGTGATGTAGTCCGGCACCAGGTCGCTGCCGATTTCGTCACGTTCATTGACTGCGGTCCACAATGCGCCGCTCTGAGGCTCCCAGGCCAGACCGTTTGGATTACGTATCCCCGAGGCGAAGATCCGGTGGTTACCGGTGGCGCGATCCACTTCCCAGATTGCCGCCCGGCCTTCCTCCTGACCCATGCCGTTTTCACCGACGTTGCTGTTGGAGCCCACGGTGACGTACAGCTTGCTGCCATCCTTGCTGGCGATGACGTTTTTGGTCCAGTGGTGATTCAGCGTGCCGCCCGGTAGATCGACCACCTTGATGGGCTGCGACTTGATCGACGTCTCGCCGTTTTCATAGTGGAAGCGCAGAAGGCGATCGGTGTCGGCGACGTACAGGTCATTGCCGACCAGGGTCATGCCGAAAGGCGAATTGAGGTTTTCCAGGAACACCGTGCGGGTTTCGGCGACGCCGTCGTGGTCCTTGTCCCGCAGCAGGGTGATGCGGTTCGGGCTGGGGACGCCGGCACCGGCACGGCCCATAACCTTGCCCATGATCCAGCCGCGAATGCCTGTGCCGTCATCGGGTTTGGCCGGCGCGTTGGTTTCGGCCACCAACACGTCGCCGTTGGGCAACACGTAGAGCCAGCGCGGGTGATCGAGGTCTTCGGCAAACGCGGCCACTCGAGTCCCCGCCGCCGCGACGGGTTTGACTCCTTCAGGCCAGCCGATCGCCGGGGCGATGTTCACCGTGGGGATCAGGGTTTTATTCGGTTCTGGCAGCTTGGGCGACGGTCCGGTGCCGTCCGAGACTTGCAGGCTGGAGGTTTCACCACAGGCGGCGAGCCCTCCGGCGAGCGCGATGATGAAAACGAGCTGGGGTTTGCGCATTACTGATCTTCCCTATGAATGCATTGACGTAATCATAGAGAAGCGTAGACGCTCGATGGTTCAACCGGTCAGCCGCGGGCTTCCTTGAGCAGCACGGCAATGCCGGGGTGATAGTTACCGGCTTCGTTGCGCAACTTGCGGTAGGCGTACGGGAAATACCAGGCCACGGCGCAGCAGTGTTCCTTTTGCAGGTCGTCGACCATGTCCTGAAGTTCTTCCGGTGTAGCGCTCTGCTGGGCTTTTTGCGGCGCAACGAACAGGCACCCGAGTTTCAGGTCGCTGGCGTAGCTGATTCGCTTGGCGTCGCTGGTGATGTCCTGCAGTGCCTGGGTCAGGTTCAGGCTATTGACTCGTGGCCAGCGTTGAGTGGCTTGAAGGTAGGCGCGTTCTTCGGGGGTGGCGATAAACAGATCGGCGCGGGCGTTGCGTTCGCCTTCTTCGTTCTGCTTGCGCGTCGGTGTTTGTTGCAGCGTGACCATTTCTGCCATCCACGCCGCGGCGCAGAGCAGGCCGAGGTTGGCGTTTTCGTCATGCCAGTAAGGCGTATCGTTATCGCCACGCACGGCGTTGTAGCGGTCGATACAGTCAAACCAGCGTTCCAGCACCGGCCGCAGGAATTCCAGCTTCGGATTGCTGATGATCATGCCTTGCATGTGGCTCACCCTTATTATTGTGTTGTGAGATTGTGGCTCTTTGATATCACTGCCGACAGTGTGGCACAAGATTGGCGTCAGATAATTGATAGGTGGCAGTTATTCGCTCAGCGGTGTCCCGGCTTTAATTGACGCTCCACCCCCAACCCTCTAACCTTCGCGGCTTGTTTCAGGTGCTCTGTGGCCTTGGTCGACAGAGTGAAACAGGGAAGCCGGTGAGTGAATTTCTTCCTGCGAAGAATGATCGCGATCCCGGCGCTGCCCCCGCAACGGTAAATGAGTAAAAGCTGCGCCTTGAGCCACTGTGTCGACTATCGACATGGGAAGGCGCGCAGTTGGCCTTGGAGCCGCTCATGAGCCCGGAGACCGGCCTGATTCATTCAGCGGCATCACGGTGGGCGATGCCAGGCTTCTTGCCGTCTATTCTTGTGCCTGCCCGCCGTTATCCAGCCTCAACGGAGAGCTTCCCCATGACTGATACCCCCGATCGTGACGAACGCCATCTGGCGCGCATGCTGCGCAAAAAAGCCGTGATCGATGAACGCATCGCCAACTCCCCGAATGAATGCGGCCTGCTGCTGGTGCTGACCGGCAACGGCAAAGGCAAGAGCAGTTCGGCGTTCGGCATGCTCGCGCGGGCCATGGGCCACGGCATGCAGTGTGGCGTGGTGCAGTTCATCAAGGGGCGCACCAGCACCGGCGAGGAGCTGTTCTTCCGGCGCTTCCCGGAGCAAGTGCGTTTTCATGTGATGGGCGAGGGCTTCACCTGGGAAACCCAGGACCGCCAGCGCGACATCGCCGCCGCCGAAGCCGCGTGGGCGGTGTCCCGCGAATTGCTGAGTGATCCGTCCATCGGCCTTGTGGTGCTCGATGAATTGAACATCGCCCTCAAGCACGGCTACCTCGATCTCGATCAGGTGCTCAGTGACTTGCAGGGCCGTCCGCCGATGCAGCATGTGGTGGTCACTGGCCGTGGCGCCAAACCGGAGATGATCGAGCTGGCCGACACGGTCACCGAAATGGGCATGATCAAGCACGCCTTCCAGGCCGGGATCAAAGCGCAAAAAGGCGTCGAGTTGTGAATCAGCCACGTCATTGCCCGGCGGTACTGATTGCCGCGCCGGCCTCCGGTCAGGGCAAGACCACCGTTACCGCCGCGCTCGCTCGTTTGCATCGCAATCAGGGGCGCAAGGTTCGCGTGTTCAAATGCGGCCCGGACTTTCTCGACCCGATGATTCTCGAGCGCGCCAGCGGTGCGCCGGTCTATCAGCTCGACATGTGGATGGTCGGCGAGCAAGAAAGTCGTCGTTTATTGTGGGAAGCCGCAGGCGAAGCCGATCTGATCCTTATCGAAGGCGTCATGGGGTTGTTCGACGGTACGCCGTCAAGCGCCGACCTGGCGCGGCACTTCGGTGTGCCGGTGCTTGGCGTGATCGACGGCACCGCGATGGCGCAGACCTTTGGCGCACTGGCCCTGGGCCTTGCGCGTTATCAGCCGGATTTGCCGTTTGCCGGTGTGTTGGCCAACCGGGTCGGCACTGTGCGCCATGCGCAGTTGCTCGAAGGCAGCCTGACTGAAGGCTTGCGCTGGTACGGCGCGTTGCCCCGGGAGACCGGGATCGAATTACCGAGTCGGCATCTCGGTCTGGTTCAGGCCAGCGAGCTGAACGATCTCGATCTGCGCCTCGATGCGGCGGCCGATTCGCTGGCCGGCAGTTGCGACGTGGCGTTGCCGCCAGCCGTGGAATTCGCCGCGCCTGAAATGATCGCGGCCGAGCCGTTGCTGGCCGGTGTGCGGATTGCCGTGGCCCGGGACGAAGCTTTCGCGTTTACCTACGGCGCGAGCCTGGATCTGCTGCGGGCCATGGGCGCCGAATTGTCTTTTTTCTCGCCGATTCGCGACACCGGGTTGCCGGAGGCGGACAGCCTTTATCTGCCGGGCGGCTACCCCGAATTGCACCATGTGGCGTTGTCACAAAATGCGCCGATGCTGACCGCGATCCGGGCTCACCACGCGGCGGGCAAACCGTTGCTGGCCGAGTGTGGCGGCATGCTGTATCTGCTGGATTCGTTAACCGATGTCGAGGGCACTCGGGCTGAACTGGTTGGCTTGCTGAGCGGTGATGCGGTGATGCAGAAACGTCTTGCCGCGTTGGCCTTGCAGGCGGTTGAGTTGCCGGAAGGTTTGCTGCGTGGGCACACGTATCACCACTCACTGACCAGTACCGAACTGGAGCCGATTGCTCGAGGTTTGAGCCCCAATGGCGGGCGAGGGGCAGAGGCGGTTTATCGTGAGGGGCGGATGACGGCCTCTTATGTGCATTTTTATTTTCCATCCAATCCATCGGCGATTGCTGCGCTGTTTGTGCCTGACCTTGAAACCGCCTTCGCGAGCAAGCCCGCTCCCACAGTGGAACGCATTTCAAATGTGGGAGCGGGCTTGCTCGCGAAGAGGCCATGACGGACAACGCATTTAGCCGGGCCGAACGCGATGCTGTTTACCGAGCCATCGGCGAACGCCGCGACATGCGTCACTTCAGCGGCGGTTCGGTCGAGCCCGAGTTACTGAGGCGTCTGCTCGAAGCCGCGCACCAGGCGCCGAGTGTCGGCCTGATGCAGCCCTGGCGTTTCATCCGCATCAACGACCGGGCACTGCGCGGCAAGATCCAGCAATTGGTGGAAGACGAACGCATCCGCACGGCCGAAGCCCTCGGCGAGCGCTCCGACGAGTTCATGAAGCTCAAGGTCGAAGGCATCAACGACTGCGCCGAAGTGCTGGTGGCCGCACTGATGGAAGATCGTGAACGGCATATCTTCGGCCGTCGTACATTGCCGGAAATGGACATGGCCTCGCTGTCCTGCGCCATCCAGAACCTTTGGCTGGCGTCCCGTGCCGAAGGCCTGGGCATGGGCTGGGTGTCATTGTTCGAGCCGCAAGCCTTGGCGGACTTGCTGGGTTTACCGAGCGGGGCCAAGCCTTTGGCTGTTCTTTGCCTGGGGCCGGTCAAGGAATTCTATCCGGCGCCGATGTTGGTACTCGAAGGCTGGGCGCAGGCGCGTCCGCTGAGTGAGTTGCTGTATGAAAACTATTGGGGAGTGAGTCAATGAGTGTGGCGTTGTTGAGTGTCGCCGCGGTCGCGCTGGATGCGCTGCTGGGTGAACCCAAACGCTGGCATCCGCTGGTGGCGTTCGGTCGTTTTGCCGATCGCATCGAACAGCGTTTCAACTCCGGTGGCCGTGGCTGGCGCAGTCATGGCGTTACGGCCTGGGTGATGGCGGTCGTGCCGCTGACCTTGCTGGCCACCGCACTTTCCTGGGCGCCTTATGTCGGCTGGATTGTCGAGATTCTCGTGCTCTATTGCGCCCTCGGCATGCGCAGCCTCGGCGAGCATGTCGAGCCGGTGGCCAAGGCCCTGCGTAGCGATGATCTGATCGAGGCGCGCAAACGCGTCGGCTATCTGGTCAGCCGTCAGACCAGCGAACTGGATGAAACCGAAGTCGCCCGCGCCGCCACCGAATCGGTGCTGGAGAACGGCAGCGATGCGGTGTTCGCCGCGCTGTTCTGGTTTGCCGTGGCGGGTGCGCCCGGCGTGGTGCTCTATCGTCTGAGCAACACCCTGGATGCGATGTGGGGTTACCGCAACGAACGCTTCGAACGTTTCGGTTGGGCCGCGGCGAAGATCGACGATGTTTTGAACTACATTCCCGCGCGCCTCGTGGCATTGACCTACGCGCTGCTGGGCCAAACCCGACTGGCGCTGAAGTGCTGGCGCACCCAGGGGCCAACCTGGGATAGCCCGAATGCCGGGCCAGTGATGGCGGCCGGTGCCGGTGCGCTGGGCGTCGAGTTGGGCGGGGCGGCGATCTATCACGGTGAACTGCATCAGCGTCCGCCACTAGGCGAAGGCGTGCCGGCAGATGCCGATTCCATTGACCGTGGCTGGCAAATGGTTCAGCGCGGGGTATGGTTATGGCTGCTGATTCTCTGCGTGGGGGCTGAATTCTATGCTTGAGCACGGTGGCCGCTTGCGCAAGGCGGCGCTTGAATACGGCATCGCCGAAGCCGATTGGCTCGATCTGTCCAGTGGCTTGGCGCCCTGGCCATTCCCGGTCCCGGACATCCCGCTGCGGGCCTGGGCGCGTTTGCCGGAAACCGATGACGGTCTGGAGCAGGCCGCCTGCGACTATTACGGTGCCGCTCAAGTGTTGCCGGTGGCCGGTTCGCAAATGGCGATCCAGTTGCTGCCGCGTTTGCGTCGGGCCGGCAAGGTCGGCGTGCTGTCGCCGTGTTACGCCGAACACGCTGAAGCCTGGCGTCGCAACGGTTACATCGTGCGTGAAGTGCTGGACTCCGAAGTCGATTTCTTTCTCGACAGCCTCGATGTGCTGGTGGTGGTCAATCCGAACAATCCCACGGGGCTGAGCCTGACCCCGGCTCGCCTGCTGGATTGGCATTCGCGGCTTGCTCAGCGCGGTGGCTGGCTGGTGGTGGACGAGGCGTTCATGGACAACACACCCCATTTGAGCCTGGCACCGTTCGCCAATCAGATCGGCTTGATTGTGCTGCGCTCCTTCGGCAAGTTTTTCGGCCTGGCCGGTGTGCGGCTAGGGTTTGTACTGGCCGAACGCAAGTTGCTCAAACTGCTGGCCGAACAGGTCGGGCCATGGGCCGTCAGCGGTCCGACCCGAGTGCTGGGCCAGGCTTGCCTGACAGATACCGACGGGCACACTCGACAGCGCATTCGCACTGACGAGGCTGGCGAGCGTCTGGCGTTGCTGCTTGAGCAGTACGGTTTCAAACCTCAGGGCGGCTGCGCATTGTTCCAATGGCTGATCACCGAGTGCGCCGAAGCGCTGCATGAATTCATGGCCCGGCGCGGCATTCTGTTGCGGTTGTTCACCCACACCAGCAGCCTGCGGTTTGGTTTGCCTGCGGATGAGGCGGATTGGGCGCGTCTTGAGCAAGCGCTTGAAGCCTACGTTAAGGAAGCGCAATGACTACATTGATGGTGCAGGGCACCACATCCGACGCCGGTAAAAGCACACTGGTGACGGCGCTGTGTCGCTGGGTCACACGTCAGGGTGTGAGCGTCGTGCCGTTCAAACCGCAGAACATGGCCCTCAACAGCGCCGTCACCGCCGACGGTGGCGAGATTGGCCGTGCTCAAGCGGTGCAGGCTCAGGCGGCCAAACTCGAACCGCACACTGACATGAACCCGGTGCTGCTCAAACCCAACAGTGATACCGGCGCCCAAGTGATCATTCATGGGCGTGCGGTCACCACCATGAATGCCGTCGCGTATCACGACTACAAAGCCATCGCCATGCAAGCGGTGCTCGCTTCCCATGACCGGCTGAGCGCGGCGTATCCGGTGGTGATGGTCGAAGGGGCGGGTTCGCCGGCAGAGATCAATCTGCGCGCTGGCGATATCGCCAACATGGGGTTTGCCGAGGCGGTGGACTGCCCGGTCGTGCTGATTGCCGACATCAATCGCGGCGGGGTTTTCGCGCATTTGGTCGGTACGTTGGAGCTGCTATCGCCCAGCGAACAGGCGCGGGTCAAAGGCTTCATCATCAACCGTTTTCGCGGCGACCTCGCCTTGCTGCAACCGGGGTTGGATTGGCTGGAAGCGCGCACCGGCAAACCGGTAATCGGCGTTTTGCCGTATGTGATGGACCTGCATCTTGAGGCCGAGGATGGCCTCGATCAGCGGCAGACCGACAAGGCCGATCAAGTGCTCAACGTGGTGGTGCCGGTGCTGCCGCGCATCAGCAACCACACCGATTTCGATCCACTGCGCCTGCATCCGCAGGTGGACCTGCAATTCATCGGCCCCGGCCAGGCGATTCCGCCCGCCGACCTGATGATTCTTCCTGGCTCGAAAAGTGTGCGCAGCGACCTCGCGTATCTGCGGGCCAACGGTTGGGACACGGCGATCTCACGGCACTTGCGCTACGGCGGAAAAGTGCTGGGGATCTGCGGCGGTTTGCAAATGCTCGGCGAGCAGGTGCATGACCCGTTGGGCCTTGAAGGCGCGCCGGGTTCCAGCGCCGGTTTGGGTTTGCTGGCGTTCGAAACGCAGCTCGAAGAAGAGAAGCAGTTGCGCAATGTGCGTGGGCGTTTGGCGCTGGAGGACGCGCAGGTCAGTGGCTATGAAATTCATGCCGGCGTGACCACTGGACCGGCGCTGGAAAACGCCGCCGTGCAGCTGGACGATGGTCGCTGCGATGGTGCGCAAAGTGTTGATGGGCAGATTTTCGGTACCTATCTGCATGGCCTGTTCGAGTCACCGGCAGCGTGCAGTGCGCTGTTGCGCTGGGCCGGGTTGCAGGATGTGCAGGCAGTGGATTATCACGGGTTGCGCGAGCGCGATATCGAACGGCTGGCGGATTTGGTGGAGAAGCATCTGGATACTTCGTTACTGCGTGAACTCTGTGGGATTTGAGGTGATTTCGAGACCGCCATCGCGAGCAGGCTCGCTCCCACATTGGAACGCGGTCAACTGTGGGAGCGAGCCTGCTCGCGATGGGGTACGTCGCTACACCACCAATTAGAAGGTTGATGACCATGCTGCAACTGATCCTCGGCGGCGCCCGATCCGGCAAAAGCCGCCTGGCTGAAAAACTCGCGTCAGACAGTCAGCTCCAAGTCATCTACATCGCCACCAGCCAACCTCTGGACGGTGAAATGAACGAGCGGGTGGTTCATCACCGTGCCCGTCGTCCGGCGGAATGGGCGTTGATCGAAGAACCGCTGGAGCTGGCTCGCGTGCTGCGCGAAAGCGCCAGTGCCGAGTGTTGCTTGCTGGTGGATTGCCTGACGCTGTGGCTGACCAATCTACTGATGCTCGACGACGCCGAGCGTCTGTCGGCCGAACGCGAAGCCCTGCTCGACTGCCTGGCGTGGTTGCCGGGGGAAATCATTTTTGTCAGCAACGAGACCGGAATGGGTGTCGTGCCGCTGGGCGAGTTGACTCGCCGCTATGTCGATGAAGCCGGTTGGCTGCATCAAGCCTTGGCCGAGCGCTGTCAGCGAGTCGTCCTGACTGTCGCCGGCCTGCCCCTGACTTTGAAAGGAACTGCGTTATGACTCACTCCTGGTGGCTGAACCCGTGCAAGCCAATCGACGCGCAAGCGGTCGAGCAGGCGCAGGCGCGTCAACAGCAACTGACCAAGCCCGCCGGCTCGCTCGGCCAGCTCGAGTCGGTGGCGGTGCAACTGGCTGGGCTGCAGGGGCAGGTCAAGCCGACGCTCGAGCAGCTGTGGATCGCGATTTTTGCCGGTGACCATGGCGTGGTCGCCGAAGGGGTGTCGGCGTTTCCGCAGGAAGTCACCGGGCAGATGCTGCACAATTTTGTCAGCGGCGGCGCGGCGATCAGTGTGTTGGCGCGGCAGTTGGGTGCTTCCCTTGAAGTGGTCGACCTCGGCACCGTCACGCCATCGTTGAATCTGCCGGGTGTGCGTCACCTGAACATCGGCCCGGGCACGGCGAATTTCGTTCAGGGACCGGCAATGACTCAGGCCCAGGGCGAACTCGCCTTGCAGGCCGGCCGTGACAGTGCGCAGCGCGCCATCGCGGCAGGCGCACAGTTGTTCATCGGTGGCGAGATGGGCATCGGCAACACCACTGCGGCCAGCGCGTTGGCCTGTGCCTTGCTCGATTGCCCGGTGGTGCATCTGGCCGGTCCGGGCACCGGTTTGAACGCGGCGGGTGTCAGCCATAAAGCTCAGGTCATCGAACGCGCCTTGGCGTTGCATGGCGCTCAGCGTGGCGATGTGCTGCAAACTTTGTTCAATCTCGGTGGTTTCGAAATCGCTGCGCTGGTCGGCGCGTACCTGGCCTGTGCTCAGGAGGGTGTCGCGGTGTTGGTCGACGGGTTTATTTGCAGCGTCGCCGCGCTGGTGGCGGTGCGTTTGAATCCGGCCTGCCGCGAGTGGTTGCTGTTCGGTCATCGTGGCGCCGAGCCGGGTCATCGCCATGTGCTCGAAACCCTGAACGCCGAACCGTTGCTGGACCTCGGCCTGCGACTTGGCGAGGGCAGTGGTGCGGCATTGGCCGTGCCATTGTTGCGTCTGGCCTGCGACCTGCACGGGCAAATGGCGACATTCGCCGAAGCCGCGGTGGCGGATCGCCCGGCATGACCTTGCGCCTGGACCTGTTGCGCCATGGCGAAACCGAACTCGGCGGCGGTTTGCGCGGCAGCCTCGACGATGCGCTGACCGGCAAGGGCTGGGAGCAGATGCGCGCCGCAGTGGTCGAGCAAGGCCCTTGGGATCGCTTGGTCAGTTCGCCGTTGCAGCGTTGCGCACGCTTTGTGCAAGAGCTTGGGGCGCAACTGGGTTTGCCGGTGCAGCTGGAAAAGGATCTGCAAGAGCTGCACTTCGGCGCCTGGGAAGGGCAGAGCGCGGCGGCGCTGATGGAAACCAGCGCCGAGGCGTTGGGTTTGTTCTGGGCCGATCCCTATTCGTTCACGCCGCCGGACGCTGAGCCGGTTGCGGATTTTTCGACACGGGTGTTGGCGGCCATCGAGCGGTTGCACGAGGCCTATGCGGGCGAGCGAATTTTGCTGATCAGCCATGGCGGCGTCATGCGTTTGTTGCTGGCTCAAGCGCGCGAATTGCCTCGTGAGCAGCTGCTCAATGTTGAAGTTGGCCATGGCGCGCTGTTCTCGTTGTCGGTCGATGCGGGCGTCTTGTTAAGGGAAGCGATCTGACCATGTTGCCGTTCTGGATCGCCCTGCAATTTTTGAGCAGCCTGCCGATTCGCCTGCCGGGCATGCCGACGCCCGAGGAATTGGGCCGGTCGCTGCTGTTTTATCCGCTGGTCGGTTTGCTGTTCGGCGCGATTCTGTGGGGGCTGAACTGGCTATTGCTGGGCACGCCATTATTGCTTCACGCCGCACTGCTGCTGAGCGTGTGGGTGTTGCTCAGCGGCGCGTTGCACCTGGATGGTCTGGCCGATAGCGCCGATGCGTGGCTCGGAGGCTACGGCGACCGTGAGCGCACCCTGACCATCATGAAAGACCCACGCAGCGGGCCGATCGCGGTGGTGACGCTGGTGCTGGTGTTGCTGCTCAAGTTCGTTGCATTGCTGGCATTGATCGAGCAGCAGCACAGCGTGCTCCTGATCATCGTTCCGCTGATTAGTCGCAGCGCGTTACTGGGGTTATTTCTGACCACGCCTTATGTGCGTCCCGGCGGCTTGGGGCAAGCGCTGGCCGATCATCTGCCGCGTTTGGCTGGCAAGCAGGTGTTGGCAGTCAGTGCCGTGGCTTGTGTGCTGATGGCTGGCCTCAGCGCTATATGGGCGCTTGCGTTGGCGGCAGCCGTGTTTGTCTGGTTGCGGCAAGTGATGGTGCGACGACTGGGCGGGACGACTGGCGATACGGCGGGGGCTTTACTGGAGTTGCTGGAGATGGCGGTGCTGGTGGGGCTGGCGCTGCTCTGAATCCCTGTAGGAGCGGGGCTTGCCTGTAGCAGCTGGCGAAGCCTGCGTTCGGCTGCGCAGCAGTCGTGAATCCGGCTCGACGCGGTCTGCCTGACGTACCGCCATTTCTGATTTTACGACTGCTGCGCAGCCGAACGCAGGCTTCGCCAGCTGCTACGGATCGCATTGCCGCTCAACTGACTGGCAGTAGGGCAAGCCTTGCTCCTACAGGTAATATGTTTCGAAAAATTTGCTTTCATTTAACCGCGGGTATATACACGCACCATGCTTCCTTCTCAATGTTTGTGCACCAACCTGCGTCGCGCCGCTCGTGGCGTCAGCAGGCATTACGACGGCGCCCTCGACGGCTTCGGGATCAACGTTGCCCAATATTCTCTGCTGTGCAATCTGCAGCGTCTGGATCAGCCGAGCATCTCGTCTTTGGCCGAAGCCATGGGCCTGGATCGCAGCACCCTGGGGCGCAATCTGCGGGTGCTGGAGGGCGAAGGCCTGGTGACGCTGGTTGAAGGCGAGGACATGCGCAATCGCATCGTCCTGCTTACCGAAGCGGGGCATGAACGTCTGGCAGCGGCCTTGCCGGCCTGGGAAGCGGCGCAGCAGCGGTTGATCGACCGCTTGGGTGCCGAGAAGCGTGAAACCTTGCTGAAACTGCTGGACGAACTGGCTTGAGGCCGGTTTGTTCGATCTTAAGCGGGTATATACCCGCTACCGGAGAACAAGAATGACATCGATGTGGCGAACGTGCGGTTGGGTTCTGTTGGGGAGTGCGCTGATTCTGGCGTTGTCCCTGGGGGTACGACACGGCTTCGGGCTGTTTTTGGCGCCCATGAGTGCCGAATTCGGTTGGGGGCGCGAAGTGTTTGCCTTCGCCATTGCCCTGCAGAACCTGATTTGGGGTCTGGCGCAGCCGTTCACCGGCGCACTGGCCGACCGCTTTGGCGCTGCGAAGGTGGTGTTGATCGGTGGTGTGCTGTACGCCCTGGGCCTGGTGTTCATGGGGCTGTCCGATTCGGCGGTGACCTTGTCCTTGAGCGCCGGCCTGTTGATTGGTATCGGTCTGTCCGGCACCTCGTTCTCGGTGATCCTTGGCGTGGTCGGCCGTGCCGTGCCGCCGGAAAAACGCAGCATGGGCATGGGGATCGCCAGCGCCGCCGGTTCTTTTGGTCAATTCGCCATGTTGCCCGGCACACTGGGGCTGATCGGCTGGCTTGGCTGGTCCGCCGCATTGCTGGTGTTGGGTCTGGTGGTGGCGCTGATCGTGCCGCTGGTGAGCATGCTTAAAGACAAACCGCTGCCAGTTCTCGGGCACGAGCAAACCCTCTCTGAAGCGCTGCGCGAAGCCTGTTCCCATTCGGGTTTCTGGCTGTTGGCGTTCGGCTTTTTTGTCTGCGGTTTTCAAGTGGTGTTCATTGGCGTGCACTTGCCGGCCTATCTGGTGGATCAACACTTGCCAGCCTCCGTCGGCACCACGGTGCTGGCGCTGATCGGGCTGTTCAATATCTTCGGTACTTATACCGCGGGCTGGCTTGGCGGGCGGATGTCCAAACCGCGCTTGCTCACCGGTCTGTATCTGTTGCGGGCGGTGGTGATTGTGCTGTTCCTCTGGGCGCCGGTCACTCAAGTCACGGCTTATCTATTCGGCATGGCCATGGGGTTTCTCTGGTTGTCGACGGTGCCCTTGACCAACGGCACGGTGGCGACCTTGTTCGGTGTACGAAATTTGTCCATGCTCGGTGGGATCGTTTTCCTCTTCCATCAGCTCGGTTCGTTCCTCGGCGGCTGGTTGGGCGGAGTGGTGTATGACCGAACCGGGAGCTACGACTTGATCTGGCAGGTGGCGATTCTTTTGAGTCTGTTGGCCGCAGCCCTGAACTGGCCGGTACGCGAGCAGCCGGTGGCGCGTCTGCAAACCCGGATGAGTGCGGCATGAACAGTCTCTGGCCGCGGATGGTTGTAATCGCCGTCGGCGTACTGCTGCTGGCACTGGCGTGGTGGGGCTGGCATCAGGGCGGGTTGGCATTGATGCAGTTGGGCATGGGTGCTTGCTAGCGAGCGGCGAAGGCGAGTAATTTCGTTTTCTGACGATTGCTCAAGGGTGTCCGACATGCTGATGCGCTGGCTTGCAGTTCCCGCGTTGCTAATGGCTTTTGCCGGGTTGGCCCAGGCGGGAGAATGTCCGGAGTTGTTACAAGGCTCGTTGCCCAAGCTGCGTGCCAAGGAATCCATCGATCTGTGCCAGCGCTTCGCCGGCAAGCCGCTGGTGGTAGTCAATACCGCGAGCTTCTGTGGCTTCGCCCCGCAGTTCAAAGGCCTTGAGGCGCTGTATCAGCGTTACAAGGATCAAGGGCTTGAGGTGGTTGGTGTTCCCTCCAATGACTTCAAGCAAGAGTCCAAAGATGGCGCAGAGACTGCCAAGGTCTGTTACGTGAACTATGGCGTGACCTTCACCATGACCGAGCCACAGAAAGTCCGCGGCGATGGCGCAACGCATTTGTTCAAGGTACTTGCCGAACAAAGCAGTGCGCCGAAGTGGAATTTCTACAAGTACGTGGTCGAGCGTCGGGGCAATGTGATCGCCAATTTCTCCAGCCTGACCAAGCCCGACAATCCCGAGTTCATCGAGGTGGTGGAGAAAGCCCTCGCCTCGAAACCCTGATCGACGGCCACTAAAAAGCCCCGCCTCTGTACAAGAGTGCGGGGCTTTTTCAATTCAGGCGACGGGTGAGGAACCGTCAGAAGCGGTAGGTCGCGCCTACACCGAAACCATTCGCCGAGTTTTCATACGTGGCGTTGTAGGTCTGGCCACGGTTGTTGCTGTTGTTGACCTTGACTGACTCTTCACGCAGGTATGAGTACGCTACGTCGATGGTCAGATCGTCGGTCGGGCTCCAGCCGGCGCCCAGGCTGAAAATTTTGCGATCGCCCGTCGGGATACGTGGGGAACGGTCGACATTATTGGTCGGTGCCTGGTCGAAGGACAGACCGGTACGCAGCACCCATTCCTTGTTCAGCTGGTAGGACGCGCCGATGGCGTGGGCCCAGGTGTCGTGCCAGTTCTGCTCTTCGGTGATGGTACCGAATTGGCCGTTCAGGATGGCTGGAACACCTTTGTTTTCGACGCTGATCTCTTTCAGGCGGCTCCAGCGAGTCCAGGTGCTGCCTGCGTAGAGGGTCCACTTGTCGTCCAGTTGATGGGTGACCGAAAAGTCGACCGATTCAGGCGTGGTCAGGTCCAGCGAAGCATCGTACTTCTGGCTTGGGTTCTGGCCGACGGCCGCGAGGACGTTGTAGTTGACCTTGGTATCACCTTCGAGCTTGTACTTCACTTTCGAGTGGTAGGTCAGGCCGACGCGCGTGCTGTCGGTGGCTTGAACCAGTACGCCGATGTTGTAGCCCAGCGCGGTGTCGTCGCCCTTGATTTTGACCTTGCCGTCTGGCGCGGCCTGGGTGATCGACAGGTTCGATTCCAGAGTGCCGGTAATGCGGTTGATGGTCGGACCGAAGCCGATCGACACCTTGTCGTTGAAGGCGTAGCTGATGGTCGGTTGCAAGGTCATGACTTTTACGTCGCTCTTGCTGCCGAAGTAACGGCCGGCAAAGCCGTTCTCGTAGTCGGTCACCAGGCCGAACGGGGCGTACATGCCAATACCGAATGCCCAATGGTCATCGATTGGCTTGACGTAGTAACCCATCGGTACGGCGATGAAGGGAACCATGTCGCCATCGTTGCTGCCGCTGTTCGGGCTGGAGCTGGCGTGGCTGATGTCGGTGTGTGCGTCGAGCAGTGCAACGCCGCCGGTCACTTGTTCGCGCTTGAGGCGAGACATGCCGGCAGGGTTGCCGAAAATGGTGCTTGCGTCGTCTGCAGAGGAAGATCGCCCGGCAAAACCTGTACCCATCCCGCTGATGCTTTGTTCGTTGATGGCAAAGCCAGCTGCGAAAATCTGGGTGGATGCCAAGGCAACGGCGAGGCTAAGGGTGGTTTTGAGCATTACTTTTTTCATTATTAGAACTCCTGGTGATCACCGGGGCGAAAATTACCAACATTTTCGTCCGGGCGCTATAGCCTGTATCGCTTGATTTAGAGCGGTTTTGTAGGACAATCAGACCAGATTCGCGACTGTTTGGCGATTTTGTGAAACGGAGGTGGTCAGCAGGCGACCTGATTCAACGATGAAACACAGGTTTGCCAGGCGCAGGTGAAATCTCGCAAACGACCTTGGGGTTGGAAAGTCTGGCGCCAGATTCGGGCCATTCCCAGTAAGTCGTCAGAGGCGGGGAGGGGAGTGTTCTGTTCTTCTACCAACAGCCAGGCGATGGCCGTGGCGTAACGCAGGTTGACGGTCAATTCCAGGTGCGGGCCGCTGAGAAAAGCATGCTGGCTGGCCAGGCCGCGAACCAGGCTCGCCCGATCCGGGTCCAGGGCCAGGTAATGATCCCAGAGGGCCTGGTGACGGGGTTCGGCGATTCGGTACAGGCCGTGTCCACGGCGGTCATGCAGGGCGGAGCCAAGGGCTGACTGACTGGCGGCAATGCCCAGCAGCAGGGATTCGGCAGTCGCGCTATGGCGTCCGAGGTAGATCAATGTCGGACGGATCACATAACGGCACAGTTCGCTGGCAGCGATACCCATAACGCCCTCGAAACCTGAAGTGGTCGGCGATACCTGAAAGAGGCCTTGGCAGCAGTGGATCGACTCAGGCTCGCCGGAAGCGGCTTAAGCCGCTTGAGTTGAAGTGTAGTGTCATTATTTTGCTGTAAAGGACTGTTTTTAAAATATTTCCGGCTTCGAGTTATAACCGTTATACCGGTTGGTGCTTAGCCGTAGGCCACGAAACGAGAAATATCGGGCAATAAAAAGCCCCGCTTTTCAGCAGGGCATTTAAGGTTTTCAGTCTTTCTGGCGTCTCAGGCAACCAGTGCCTGGCGAGTACGCTCGATCACAGCCTGCAACGGTTCAGCGCTGGAATATTGATCGGGGTACAGACGTTCGCTGTGACGAGCGATGCCGTGTTCGTTGACCAGAGTGAAGCTGAAGCAGCCTTTGCGAGCGGCCATGATCAGGCAGTTCATTGGAGCAAAAGCGTTGGTTAGGGTGCGAATGGCATCCTGAGTGTGGATTTGAGTAGACATAATGGGTGTTCCTACAAGCGACACGGATAAGAACCGTGCAAAGTTAAAACGTTCCAGTGACGACGACCACCATTGGTCGAACGAAGAACCCGACTGGAACAAAGCAGCCAGTTTGAAGCGCTGATAAGTTGGCGCGCTTGGGCTGGCAGGTAGGTACTTAGGAGGGCAGGCAACACATCAAGGGCAAAGGTTCTGGGCCCGGGGTGAAGATCCTGATCAATTTGCAGGTTGGTTCGGTCAGAGTAAGTGAGCTTCGCAACACCCTTTGCTTTCGATTCAAAGGCTGTGTTGGCGCAAGATTTACCTGGAAACCATCGAGGTGGTCGATCCCGTTTTGTCGGTGGAGGCTTCTCTTAGGGAAGGCTGACCGGAGGATTTGTTCGACCAGAATTGACTTTCAGCTTGGTACTAACGCCGCGGATACTAACGGATTGAATGGCCGAAGGGAAGTCTGTTCGCAAAATAGATCGCTGGAGTGCCTGTTGACCACGTCCGGATGAGCTGTCGGAAACAGCCACTGTCAGGCACGTGCCCCGTAATAGACCAGAACCCGGCCGTTGATCCGAGAGGGACAATCGAACCAGGATCAATCTGCAGCGCGGGTTGCCAAGGTTTATCCCCAGGCGTTACCGACAAAACGCGCCGAAAAAGCGCATCGATATAACCGCCTCGCAGGTACTTGTGCACATAAGTTGCGCGGACTGTCATCCCACTGTCATCATCGCCTCAATGGGAGTGGGTGCCTGTAACGAAAATTTAAGTCAATGAAAAACATCGCTTTTTTTTACTGGTGAAAAAATCGTCAGTTTGACTGCGAGCCCCATTCCACAGGGCTTTGCGCGAGTTCAAAGGCGGTTGTCCACTGAGTTATCCACAGCTTCTGTGGATTGTCCCAAGCGCTTGCTCTAGGACGGGCGTGCAGTCTTTTTTCGACTTTACCTGTACGAAAAAAAGAGTAGAGTGGCGCGCTTTTCGATCTGCCCCACAGTGTTTTATGAAGTTTCGCTCAGTATCAGTCCCTGCTGCCTCAACACCCCCCAGTATTACCCCTCACAAGCGCTTTTCGATGCGCGTGGCCGAGTGGCTACTGGACAGCCCGCGCCTGGGCGAAAACCCCAGCGTCAAATACTTCGCCGGACGTTTGCTCAAGCAGCCTGCCCGTGAAGGCGTCGTGGCCGCGCAAAGCCGTCTCGGCCAGCTGATGTGTCGCGAATGCGGTAACGCCCGGGATCTGCGCATTGGCCAGGAGCTGTTGCGTCAGGCCGCGCGTGCGGGGGACCGACGCGCGCAACAGGAACTCGGCCTGACCGAAGACTGAGCTGTCCAAGACCTGACGCCTTGGTTAACCTTCACGCTTTAATCTAATCGGCAGGAGTGGCTATGGCGATGGACTTGACCAGCGCTTTGCTGGGTCTGGCGGGCGCTGCATTGCCGTTACTGGTACTGGCCTGGCAACTTCAGCGTCGGGCAAGTGCGGGGCAGGCCGAACTGGCACTGCTGGAAGAGCGCCTCGCCATGGCCCAGTTGACGCAGGACGGCTTGAATGCCCAGCTCGACACCTGCCGTGATGAAATCGCTGATCTGAGCCAGGCCAACGCCGCCAAACAAGCTGATCTGGCCGCCGTGCGCCGTGAAGTCGAACTGCTCCAGATCGAACGCGACGATGCCCGCGACGCCGCCCACGCCTGGAACATCGAACGTGCCGGCAAAGAGGCTGAGTTGCGTCGCCTGGACGCCCAAACCGCCTCCCTCAACGCCGAGCTGCGTGAGCAGCAGGAAAGCCATCAGCAGCGCCTCAACGACCTGCAAGGCTCGCGGGACGAGCTGCGAGCGCAATTCGCCGAGCTGGCGGGCAAGATCTTCGATGAGCGTGAGCAGCGTTTTGCCGAAACCAGCCAGCAGCGTTTGGGGCAGTTGCTCGATCCGTTGAAGGAACGCATCCAGTCGTTTGAAAAACGCGTCGAGGAAAGCTATCAGGCTGAAGCTCGCGAGCGTTTTTCCCTGGCCAAGGAACTGGAGCGGCTGCAACAACTGAACCTGCGCCTGAGCGACGAAGCCACCAACCTGACGCGCGCCTTGAAAGGGCAGAAAACCCAAGGCAACTGGGGCGAACTGATTCTCGAGCGGGTGCTTGAGCACGCGGGCCTGGAGAAGGGGCGTGAGTACCAGACCCAGGTCAATCTCAAGGGGCCGGACGGCGAGCGTTTCCAGCCGGATGTGATTATTTACCTGCCCGGTGACAAACAGGTCGTGGTCGATTCCAAGGTCAGCCTGACGGCTTATCAGCAATACGTGGCGGCGGAGGACGACGGCATCGGTCAGATCGCCATCAAGCAGCACGTGCTGTCCCTGCGCAATCACGTCAAAGGCCTGGCCGGCAAGGATTACAAACGACTCGACGGCTTGCACAGCCTGGATTTCGTCCTGCTTTTCGTCCCGATCGAAGCGGCGTTTTCGGCGGCATTGCAGGCGGAGCCGACGCTGTTTCAGGAGGCCTTCGACCGCAATATCGTGATTGTCAGCCCGACCACGTTGCTGGCCACCTTGCGGGTTATCGACAGCCTGTGGAAGCAGGAGCGCCAGAGCCAGAACGCCCGGGAAATCGCCGAGCGCGCCGGTTGGCTGTACGACAAGTTCGTGTTGTTCATTCAGGATCTGGATGAGGTCGGCAATCGCTTGCAGCAACTGGACAAGGCCTACAGTTCGGCACGCAACAAGCTGACTGAAGGCCGCGGTAACCTGGTCAGTCGTAGCGAGCAGCTCAAGTTGCTTGGGGCGCGGGCCAGCAAGAGCTTGCCGGCAGACCTGCTGGAGCGAGCGATGACGGATGTCGATGGCTTGGCCGAATTGCCGGAGTAAGCCTCTGGTTTCCGATGATATTTGTGGCGAGGGTGCTTGCTCCCGTTGGGCTGCGCAGCAGCCCCCGTTTCCCGTAAGGCAATCCGCGTGGCGTGTTTTGCGACTGCTTCGCAGTCGAGCGGGAGCAAGCTCCCTCGCCACAGGTTCTGGGCTAGCCAGACGCATTTATTACAACGGCAAATGCCGACTCAACAACGCCCGCAACGCCGCCGGTTTCACCGGTTTGGCCAGGTAATCCAGGCCCGCTGCATGCACTTGGGCCACCGTCTCCGGCCGTCCATCGGCACTGATCACCACCCCCGGCACCGGCTCGCCCAGTTGCGTGCGAAGCCATGCCATCAACTCGGTTCCGGTCTCGCCATCGTCCAAGTGGTAATCCACCAGCGCCAATTGCGGGCGAACCCCGTCGCCGAGCAACGTCGCGCATTCCTCACGGTTGCGCGCGGTCCAGACCTGGCAACCCCAGCGCGTGAGCAGGCTGTTCATGCCAATCAGGATGCTGTCTTCGTTATCGATACACAGCACCTGCGCGCCGCTGAGCAAATGGCCATTGAGTTCGGCGACCTTGGCCGGTGCCACGGTTTGTGCTTGGGCCAGTGGCACGCTGACACTGAACACGCTGCCGCGACCCGGCCAGGAACGCACGCGCAAGGTGTGACCCAATACTCGACACAACCCGTCGGCAATCGCCAGCCCCAGTCCCAGACCTTTCTCTGCACGGGTCTGGTGGCTGTCGAGGCGTTTGAACTCTTCGAAAATCACCTGCTGTTTGTCTTCCGGAATGCCCGGTCCACGGTCCCAGACTTCCAGACACAACTCGCCGTTGCGCCGCCGAACGCCCAGCAGCACCGGCCCCTTGGCGTAGCGGAAGGCATTGGTCAGGAAGTTCTGCAAGATCCGTCGCAGCAGTTTGATGTCGCTGTCGACTCGTAATGCGCTGCCCCTGACGCGGAATTTCAGCCCCTGTTCCTGAGCCAGTGCCTTGAACTCGGCGCCGAGCGCATGGAACAACTCATTGAGCTCGAAGGGGTTGCGATCAGGGTTGATCTTGCCGTTTTCCAGGCGGGAAATATCCAGCAGATCGCTGATCAGGTCCTCGGCTGAGCGCAGTGAACTGTCCAGGTGATGAACCAGCTTCTGTGCCTCGCTGGACAAACCGTCTTCCTGATGGGTGAGGGCGGCAGAGAACAGTCGCGCGGCGTTCAGCGGTTGCATCAAGTCATGGCTGACGGCGGTCAGGAAACGGGTTTTCGACTGGTTGGCCGATTCGGCGGTGCCCTTGGCTTCGGTCAGGGCGACGTTAAGTTGCGACAGTTCGTGGGTCCGTTCGGTGACCCGTTGTTCGAGGCCTTCGTTCGCTTCGGTCAGCGCCTGCTCGGCCTCGCGGAACGCGGTGATGTCGGTGAAGCTCATGACGAAACCGCCGCCGGGCATCGGGTTGCCGATCAGCTCGATCACTCGACCATTGGGGAACAACCGCTCGGAAGTATGGGCCCGGCCCTGACGCATCCAGTGCAAGCGACGGGCGACATGCACTTGCGCTTCGCCGGCGCCGCACAGGCCGCGCTCGGCGTTGTAGCGAATGATGTCGGCAATCGGTCGGCCAACGCTGATCAAGCCGTCGGGGTAGTTGAATAACTCGAGGTAACGCCGGTTCCAGGCCACCAGTTTCAACGACTGGTCGACCACGCTGATGCCTTGGGTGATGTTCTCGATGGCGCCTTGCAGCAGGGCGCGGTTGAACTGCAGCACTTCCGAAGTTTCGTCGGCGATCCGTACGACGTCCTCGAGTTGCATTTCCCGACCTTCGATGGCGGCTTTTACCACTGCGCGGGTCGACGATGCGCCAAGTACACCGGCCAGCAAGCGTTCGGTATGGGCGATCCATTCACCGTCAGCGTTCTGGTTCGGGTTGAAGCCTTTGCCCTGACGGTAGGCGAAACGGATGAAGCTCTGGCGAGCCCGTTCTTCACCGACAAAACGGGCAGCCAGTTGCAGCAAGTCGTCGATCTGTACCGCCAGCATCGAACGGGCGCTGGGGCGGGCGCTGACTTCCTGGCCGATGAAGCGGCCGGCCTGCCAGTGCTCCGAAACCCGCGTGCGTGACAGCACCGAAACCCAGGCGAACAAGGTGAAGTTGCCCGCCAGGGACAGCACCACCCCTTGAGTCAGCGGCGTGATTGGCAGGTTCAGCGGGTTGCCCTGTAGCCAGGCCAGGCCTGGAAAACTGCTCAGGGGCAAACCGAGACTGTTGGCGGCGATCGGTAACACCAGGGTGTAGAACCAGAGGAACGTGCCGGCGGCCAGCCCGGCGAACACGCCCCGGCGGTTAGCCTGTTTCCAGTACAGCGCGCCGAGCATGGCGGGGGCCAGTTGGGTCACGGCGGCGAAGGCGATCTGGCCGATGGTCGCCAGGCTCGCGGTGGAGCCCAGCAGGCGATAGCTGACGTAGGCCAGCAGCAGAATGACCACGATGCTCACCCGGCGCACCGAAAGCATCCACTGGCGGAACACTTCGAATGGCCGCTCGGCGTTGTTGCGCCGCAGCAACCAGGGCAGCAACAGGTCGTTGGAGAGCATGGTCGACAGCGCTACGCTGGCGACGATCACCATGCCGGTCGCCGCCGAAGCGCCGCCGATAAACGCCAGCATCGCCAGGGCCGGGTGAGATTGGGCCAGGGGCAGACTGATGACGAATGAGTCCGGCAACACCGAGCTGGGCAGCATCATCTGACCGGCCAGCGCGATCGGCACGACAAACAACGCCGCCAACGCCAGATAGGCCGGGAACACCCATTTGGCCAAACGCAGATCCTGAGGATCGATGTTTTCCACCACGGTCACGTGGAACTGCCGGGGCAGGCAGATAATCGCCATCATCGCCACACCGGTCTGCACCACCATGGACGGCCAGTTGATGGTTTCCTTCCAGTACGCTTCAAGGCGCGGAGCGAGCATGGCCTGGTCGAACAGGTCGTCGAAACCGTCGTACAGGCCATAGGTTACAAACGCGCCGACCGCGAGAAAAGCGAACAGCTTGACCAGCGATTCAAAGGCAATCGCCAGCACCATGCCGCGGTGGTGTTCCGTGGCGTCGAGGTTGCGGGTACCGAAAACGATGGTGAACAGCGCCAGCACCAGCGACACGATCAGTGCCGTGTCCTGCGCGCGCGTGCCCATGGCGTCGGCACCGGCGCCGATCAGCAGATTTACGCCCAGCACGATGCCCTTGAGCTGCAAGGCAATGTAGGGCAGCACGCCGACCAGGCAGATCAACGCCACCACCACCGCCAGAGACTGGGATTTGCCGTAGCGGGCGGCGATGAAGTCGGCGATGGAGGTGATGTTTTCCTGCTTGCTGATCATCACCATTTTTTGCAGAACCCACGGCGCGCACACCAGCAGCAGGATCGGCCCGAGGTAGATCGGCAGGAATGACCAGAGTTGTTCGGCCGCCTGGCCGACGGCGCCAAAGAACGTCCAGCTGGTGCAATAAACGGCCAGCGACAGGCTGTACACCCAGGCACGCATCCGTGGCGGCAACGGCGCACTGCGACGGTCGCCGTAAAAGGCGATGGCGAACAGAATGGCCATATAGGCCAGGGAGACGGTGGCGATCAGCCCGATGGACAGCGACATGGGAACTCCAGACAAAAGACATCCGGGACTCCCGCCCGGTCCAGACAGTCTCGCATGACCGCCTGAGTTAGTCAGTGTCGACCAAGGTCGTGGCGGGGCGGGGTGTCGCAGGTTCGAAGTCAGTTGGATCTTTGGTGTCTTGTCGGGCCTCTTCGCGGGCAAGCCTCGCTCCTACAAGGTTACGCAATACCTGTAGGAGCGAGGCTTGCCCGCGAAAGCGGTCTCACTGACTGAACGCAATATCGATCAACCGATGCAGTCCGTCAAAGCCTGTGGCGTCGATGTTCGATGACCGCTAGCCTTGGCGCTGCCATTCATTTCGACGGACCGACCCATGAAGATCATCCGCAGCAAATCCTTCACCGGTGACCGCGCCTGGGCGGCGTTGGATATCGCCAACATGAACGGCATCACCACACGTTTGCACTGGACCGATCAACCCTATAAATGGCACATCAACGATGGCCAGGAAGTGTTCGTGGTGCTCGATGGGCAGGTGCAGATGCGTTATCGCGAAGCAGGCTTCGAAAAGGAAACGCTACTCGAAGTTGGCGATATTTTTTATGCGTCGGTGGGCACCGAGCATGTGGCTCATCCGCTGGGCGTGGCAAGGATATTGGTGATCGAGACTGAAGGCAGCGTCTGATGACATATCTGCAAAACAGATAACAGTTAGAGAAATTACCCGTTATATCGATATTCCATTCGGATCTACCATGGACTCCACCTCACGAGAGGACAGGAGTTCACCATGACCTGCACCCATAGCGTTAAACCCGGTATCAAACCGATCAGTCATTTGCAGCACCCACGAGAGGCCATCCGCCAATTCACCCCCAACTGGTTCGCGGCGACCATGGGCACTGGTGTATTGGCACTGGCGCTTGCGCATTTGCCGGTGTCGATTCCCGGTCTGCATGCGTTTGCCGAAGGTCTGTGGCTGTTCAATATCGTTCTGTTTGTCTTGTTCATGGCTATGTATACCGCGCGTTGGGCAATGTTCTTCGACGAAGCGCGACGAATTTTCGGCCATTCCACGGTTTCGATGTTTTTCGGCACCATTCCCATGGGGCTTGCGACCATCATTAATGGCTTTTTGCTGTTCGGTCTGCCGCGTTGGGGCGACGGTGTGATTCATGTCGCCGAAGTGCTGTGGTGGCTGGACGTGGCGATGTCGCTGGCCTGCGGCGTCCTGATTCCCTACATGATGTTTACCCGCCAGGAGCACAGCATCGACCAGATGACCGCTGTCTGGCTGTTGCCGGTGGTGGCGGCGGAAGTGGCGGCGGTCAGCGGCGGCTTGCTGGCGCCACACTTGGTCGATGCTCATTCACAACTGGTGGTGTTGGTTACCAGCTACGTGCTCTGGGCCTTTTCCCTGCCGGTGGCGTTCAGCATTCTGACTATCCTGTTGTTGCGCATGGCGTTGCATAAATTACCCCACGAAAACATGGCCGCCTCGAGCTGGCTGGCCCTTGGGCCGATTGGCACCGGTGCGCTGGGCATGTTGCTGTTGGGCGCCGACGCGCCGGCGATCTTTGCCGCCAACGGTCTACCGGGTATCGGCGAGATTGCCGCGGGGCTTGGATTGGTGGCCGGCATCACGCTGTGGGGCTTCGGGCTCTGGTGGATGCTGATGGCGCTGCTGATCACCGTGCGTTACTTGCGCGCCGGTATCCCGTTCAACCTCGGCTGGTGGGGGTTCACTTTCCCGCTGGGTGTCTACTCCCTGGCCACGCTGAAACTGGCCAGTGCCTTGAACCTGATATTTTTCAGTGGCTTTGGTTGCGTGTTGGTGGCGATGCTGGCGGTGATGTGGCTGATAGTTGCCAAACGGACGGTGCAGGGCGCGTGGCGTGGTGAATTGTTTGTCTCGCCGTGCATTGCAGGATTAAAGCAATAACCGGCAAAGATTAGGTAATGTGTGTGGCCTGGATTGACGTTCTACATTCCAATAATGCTACCCAAAATCAGCTATCCAAAATCAGGGACACATGGAAGATGAGTCACCCCTCACAGTTCACCTTGCTTCGCACTCGGCACTTCCTGCCGTTTTTTGTCACGCAGTCCCTTGGGGCCTTCAACGACAACATCTTCAAGCAGTCGCTGATCCTCGCCATTTTGTACAAGCTGACGATCGAGGGTGACCGTTCGATCTGGGTCAATCTGTGTGCGTTGCTGTTTATCCTGCCGTTCTTCCTGTTCTCGGCCCTGGCCGGGCAGTTCGGGGAAAAGTTCGCCAAGGACGCGCTGATCCGTCTGATCAAGCTCGGGGAAATCGTCATCATGGCGGTGGGCGCGGTCGGCTTCATGTTCGATCACCTGTCGCTGATGCTGCTGGCGCTGTTTGCCATGGGCACCCACTCGGCGTTGTTCGGGCCGGTGAAGTATTCAATCCTGCCGCAGGCCTTGCGCGAAGAAGAGCTGGTGGGCGGCAACGGTCTGGTGGAAATGGGCACCTTTCTGGCGATTCTCGCCGGGACGATTGGTGCCGGGATCATGATGTCCGCCAGCAACTACGCGCCGGTCGTGTCCACGGCAATCATCGGTATTGCGGTGCTCGGTTACCTGGCCAGCCGCAGCATTCCCCGGGCCGCCGCGGCATCGCCACAAATGCGCTTGAACTGGAACATCTTCAGCCAGTCCTGGGCCACCTTGAAGCTGGGCCTGGGGCAAACGCCTGCGGTATCGCGTTCGATCGTCGGCAACTCCTGGTTCTGGTTTGTCGGGGCGATTTATCTGACGCAAATCCCGGCGTATGCCAAGGAGTGGATGCACGGCGATGAGACCGTGGTGACGCTGATTCTTACAGTGTTCTCGGTCGGTATCGCACTGGGTTCGATGCTCTGCGAGAAACTCTCCGGGCGCAAAGTCGAGATCGGTCTGGTGCCGTTCGGCTCGTTCGGTCTGACAGTGTTTGGCCTGCTGCTGTGGTGGCATTCCGGCGGGATTCCAGACAGCGTTGCCGGCCATGGCTGGATCGAAGTCCTTGGGTTCGGTCACGCCTGGCTGGTGTTGATCGACATTCTGGGCCTTGGGGTCTTCGGCGGTTTCTACATCGTGCCGCTGTATGCGCTGATCCAGTCGCGTACCGTCGAGAATGAGCGTGCGCGGGTGATCGCCGCCAACAACATTCTCAACGCCTTGTTCATGGTGGTGTCGGCGATTGTGTCGATCGTCTTGCTGAGCATCGCCAAACTGTCGATCCCGCAGCTGTTCCTGGTGGTGTCGCTGCTGAACATTGGCGTCAACGCTTACATCTTCAAAATCGTGCCTGAGTTCAGCATGCGCTTCATGATCTGGCTGCTCGGCCACTCCATGTACCGCGTCGAACATCGCAACCTGGAGCTGATTCCTGATGAGGGCGCGGCGCTACTGGTTTGCAATCATGTGTCGTTCGTTGATGCCTTGCTGATTGGCGGCGCAGTGCGTCGGCCGATTCGCTTTGTGATGTATTACAAGATCTACAACCTGCCGGTGCTGAACTTCATCTTCCGCACGGCCGGGACAATTCCGATCGCTGGGCGTCAGGAAGACATTCAGATCTACGAAAAAGCCTTCACCCGCATCGCCCAATACCTGAAGGACGGCGAGCTGGTGTGCATTTTTCCTGAAGGCAAGTTGACCGCTGATGGTGAGATCAACGAGTTCAAGGGCGGGCTTACGCGGGTTCTCGAAGAAACACCGGTGCCAGTGATTCCGCTGGCGTTGCAGGGGTTGTGGGGGAGTTTCTTCAGCCGCGATCCGAACAAGGGGATGTTTCGTCGGTTGTGGTCGCGGGTGACGTTGGTGGC
Source organism: Pseudomonas sp. LBUM1673 (assembly GCF_059695645.1). Classification (NCBI taxonomy): domain Bacteria; kingdom Pseudomonadati; phylum Pseudomonadota; class Gammaproteobacteria; order Pseudomonadales; family Pseudomonadaceae; genus Pseudomonas; species Pseudomonas sp. LBUM1673. The sequence goes on along the minus strand of NZ_CP166780.1, from coordinate 4,635,890 downwards.
AGGTCCTGCGGTGGCCGTTGAGGTGGCTGAGCCAGCCAAATTGCAAGGGTTGGTGGGGAATTTGCGTGGGGCCGTTAGATAGTTGTTGAGCGGGCGGGCCTCTTCGCGGGCAAGCCTCGCTCCTACAGGGATTGGTGGTGTGTCCACAATATATGGCTCAACACAAAACCTGTAGGAGCGAGGCTTGCCCGCGAAGACGGTAGTGGCTTAAGCGCTAACCTTGAGCCCAATCAAACCGGCAATGATCAACGCCACACTGGCCAGCCTGAACAGCGCCATGGATTCACCAAACAGAATGATCCCGGCGATCACCGTGCCCACCGCACCCACGCCAGTCCAGATCGCATAGGCCGTGCCCAGCGGCAACTCTTTCATGGCAAGGCCCAGCAGGCCAAGGCTGATCGCCATGGCGGCAATAGTCAGTGCGGTAGGAAGAGGGCGGCTGAAGCCGTCGGTGTATTTCAGGCCCACGGCCCAGCCGACTTCGAACAGACCGGCAAAAAACAGAATGATCCAGGACATCAGAGACCTCCATCGATGGATGGGGTCGTCCCCGGATTAATGACTCGATCGAGCCGCGAGGTCGTCCCCGCGTTGCGCAACAGAGTGCCGATCATTAACCCGAGGATCAAGTTTCGGCTTACTCAGCTGCCTGCTGCGCAGCGGTTTGCCGATCTTGTTTCTCGCTCATGCGACGGAAATACGTCGAGAGCAGCGCCCCGGAAATGTTGTGCCAGACGCTGAACAACGCGCTTGGCACCGCCGCTAGCGGCGAGAAGTGCGCACTGGCCAGGGCCGCACCCAGGCCGGAGTTCTGCATGCCGACTTCCAGTGCCAGGGATTTGCGCTGGGCCAGTGGCAGGTTGAACAGGCGCCCGGTGAAGTAACCCAGCAAGTAGCCGAAGCTGTTGTGCAACATCACCACGGCCATGATCAGCAGGCCGGATTCGGCAATCTTCGCCTGGCTGGCAGCCACCACGGCAGTGACGATGATTACGATGCTCACCACCGACACCAGTGGCAACACGTCTACCGCGTGACGAACCCGATCCCCGAGCACGCGCTGGGCGACTACGCCCAGCACGATCGGCAGCAGCACGACTTGCAGGATCGACCAGAACAGCTCCATGAACGACACCGGCAACCAGGCCGAGGCCAGCAGCCAGATCAGCGCTGGCGTCAGCAGCGGAGCGAGGAGGGTGGTGACGGCGGCGATGGCCACCGACAACGCCAGATCGCCCCGGGCCAGCCAGGTCATTACATTCGACGAGGTGCCGCTTGGGCAGCAGCCGACCAGAATCACGCCGACGGCGATTTCCGGTGACAGGTGGAAAACCTGGCAAAGCAACCACGCCACACCGGGCATGATCACGAAATGGGCGACCACACCCAGGGCCACGCGCCACGGATGGCGAGCGACTTCGGCGAAGTCTTCGAGCTTGAGGGTCAGGCCCATGCCGAACATCACCAACCCCAGCAGCGGCACAATGGCGCCTTTCAAACCGATGAACCAGGCCGGTTGCACAAACGCCACGACGGCGAAAATCAGTACCCAGTAAGCGAAGGTGTTACCGACAAAACGACTCAGTGCAGCCAGTGCGCGCATGGCCTGATCCTTATTGTTAAGTAGCACCACAAAACCAATGTGGGAGCGAGCCTGCTCGCGATGAGGGACTGACATTCAACAATGATGTTGACTGAAACTCCGCTATCGCGAGCAGGCTCGCTCCCACAGGGACAATCATTTGCCTTTAAATGCCCTGCGGGGTCTCTTCACCACCCAACGCTTCAACCATCGACGGCAGGAAGTCGCCAAAGGTCAGCATCATCAGGGTGAAGCTGGCGTCCAGTTGGCCCAGGGCTTCGTCGCCACCGTCCTGTTCCGCCTGATCTTGCAGCAGATCTTCAAACTTCAGGCGCTTGACCACCATTTTGTCGTCGAGTACGAACGACAGTTTGTCCTGCCAGGCCAGCGACAGTTGAGTGACCACTTTGCCGGTGCTCAGGTGCAGCTGGATTTCTTCGCTGGTCAGGTCCTGACGCTTGCAGCGCACGATGCCGCCGTCTTCGTGGGTATCGCGCAGTTCGCACTCGTCCAGCACAAAGAAATCGTCCGCGGCTTTCTGGGTGGTGACCCACTCGGTCATGGTGGCGGTCGGCGACATCTTCACCGTCAGCGGACGCACCGGCAGCGAGCCGATTACTTCACGCAGGGTGGAGAGCAGGTCCTCGGCACGTTTCGGGCTGGCCGAGTTGACCAGGATAAGGCCCTGTTTCGGCGCGATGGCGGCGAAGGTCGACGAGCGACGGATAAAGGCGCGGGGCAGGAAGGCCTGGATGATTTCATCCTTGATCTGATCGCGTTCCTTTTTGTAGACCTTGCGCATTTGCTCGGCTTCGATCTCTTCGACCTTTTCCTTCACCGCGTCACGCACGACACTGCCCGGCAGAATGCGTTCTTCCTTTCGGGCGGCGATCAGCAGGAAATCCCCGCTGATGTGCACCAGCGGCGCGTCTGCGCCCTTGCCGAATGGCGCGACGAAACCGTAGGTGGTCAACTCCTGGCTTGCACATGGACGCGCCAGTTTGGTGGCCAGTGCAGTTTCCAACGCCTCGGCATCAAAAGGCAGATCTTGGGTCAGGCGATAGATAAGCAGGTTTTTGAACCACATGGGGTGAGTCTCTCCTTTATACAAAGGGGGGCATTATTCTCTTAGCGGCGCCATAGGCCAACCCTTCGCTAAGCCTTTGGAAGGCCTGAAAAAATTAATTTAAAAAGTGCTTGCCAGAGGTGTGGTCGCTCCGTAGAATGCGCGCCACACCGAAAGTGAAGGGTGATTAGCTCAGCTGGGAGAGCGTCTGCCTTACAAGCAGAATGTCGGCGGTTCGATCCCGTCATCACCCACCATTCGCTTTAGTGTTACGCGCAGCGGTAGTTCAGTCGGTTAGAATACCGGCCTGTCACGCCGGGGGTCGCGGGTTCGAGTCCCGTCCGCTGCGCCATATTCGGTTACCTGGAACGCTGAACGCCAGGTCACCACGGAAAAACCCGCTAACGCGGGTTTTTTTCTGTCCATGGTTTGAACGTTGTTCCTGCAGGTCGTGTCGTTTTACCGATTTTCAGATTTTTTGATAAATTTATCAATTAAATCAACACTTTATGAAAATCTGTGGCACAATGCGCCCCGCAACGAAGGTAAAGGGTGATTAGCTCAGCTGGGAGAGCGTCTGCCTTACAAGCAGAATGTCGGCGGTTCGATCCCGTCATCACCCACCACTTACTTTCAACGCTACGCGCAGCGGTAGTTCAGTCGGTTAGAATACCGGCCTGTCACGCCGGGGGTCGCGGGTTCGAGTCCCGTCCGCTGCGCCATATTCGGTATCTGGAACGCTGAACGCCAGATCACCACAGAAAGCCCGCTTAATGCGGGCTTTTTGCTGTCTGGGATTTGGCTTTGTGCTGGATCGACTGAAAAAGCGACCCGAACAGGTCAATGCCATTAAGTTCTGTGGGAGCGGGCTTGCCCGCGATAGCGACCTGTCTGACACATCAATGGTGAATGTGCTGCCATCATCGCGGGCAAGCCCGCTCCCACAGGGATTTTGCTTAACTGACTGGCACAACCCGAACAGGTCGCTTTTTTCGTTTCTGCCTAGTTTATTGTTCGGCGTTGCGGCTGTGTCGGTAGTCGCTGACGGCTTCGTACACGGCTTTGCGTAACCGGTTGATCCCACCAATCGGCCTATGGGCTTCAAGGCCGAACCATGGGTTGAACGACTGATTGTCACATTGCAGGTTCAGCGCCGGGGTGTCGAAATCCTGGGCGGGCAGCTTGATCCGGGCCACGGTTTCGAAGGGGGCGTCGCGCTCACGCCACTCGATGCTGGTGTCTTCGATCGGCATGTATTGGCTCGGATCCTGACGCTGGATCTGTAAAACGAAACAGGCCGGCACCCGGTCAGTCGACAACTGCTGGTTCAGCGCACTGCGCAGGAAGTTCGGCAGGTTTTGATTTTGCGTGGGCAGCGCGTAGATCGGGCAGCTATCAGGATCCGGCATCACCCGGAATTTGGCGTTGGCTTCACCAAACTTGTACGGCGAAACCGAAAAGTAGGTGGTCTGCGTCGGGCTTGCCGGGGCCGGGGAGAGTGTCGCCAGCGCAACAAACAGATGGCGAACCTGCCAGGTGCGCGGGTCCCAACCCGGGAAGAACGCCATCACCTTTTTGCCGTCAGCCTGAGCGGCCACATTCTGACGATATTCGGCGACATCGCTGACAAAGAAGTTCGGATGGTTGAACATCACGAAATCCTGTTCGCTGTGCCCTTGTCGGTCACTCAGCAACTGTTTGCCAGGCACATCGAGCAGTTTGATCGCCATGCCCCGGGCATCGCGGATGCTGTCGAACTGCGGATATGCATTGCCGTTGGACAGCCTCACCGTCGCTTGCCAGGTTTTGCCGGGTTCGCTGAACACGCCTTGACGTAACTCCGTTGCCAGATCCGGCAACACCTGAACTTCAGCCTTCACGCAGCCATGGGCCTTGGCGTGGGCGTCGCGCAGGTAGCGGGTACTTTCGCGGTGTTGATCGACGATACGCACGGCCGTCTGAATGATGTCCTGGGTCATCGCCGCTTCGCCGTCCGGAATCAGTTCTTCAGCCGATACCGGGCCGCGATGCTGCCAGGCGGACCATGCGGTGAACAGCGCCCAGCCGAGCAGGCCCAGACCCAGCAACCACAGCAGGGTTTTGCCGAGGAAGGCGCCCAGGCGCAGCCAGAGAGTGATTAGCATGGGTCAATCCTTATGACTGAGGAGAGGGGCAGGCAATTGCGACTCCAGCGGGCCGCCCAACACTTTCAGGTATTCCAGCAGCGCCCAGCGTTCCTCCGGTTGCAGCAGGCGACCTATCACGCCGTTACCGCGCTCGCCTGCGCGGAACTCGTGACCACTGTTGTGATTGCCGGTGATGCGCGTGTCGAACGCAAAACCGTTGGTGAAGGCTTCAGTGCGATAGCCCAGGTGTTTGGGGTCGTATTCGAAGGTGCCCTTGTAGAACGTGGTCGCGCGTTCATCCTGGGGCGAGAGCAGTTGATAAATGCTCGGCACCGAACCGTTGTGCAGAAACGGCGGCGTGGCCCACACGCCCGCCAGTGGTCGGGCTTTGTAGCTGCGCAATTCCTGGACGCCGATAGGCAGGCCGAAACCGTCCAGATTGGGACGCTCTGCGGGTGTCACATTGGCTTCGCGGTAGGCTTGGTTCCCCACGAAAGCCGTGACGTAGGCCAGCCCCTTGGCCACTGACAACTGGCTCAAATCCAAGGGTTGCGTTGGTTTGGGATGCAGTTGTACGTCCAGTTGCGCAAGCTCTGCCGGATCCCACTGCAAGGCCGTCAGATCGAAGCGATGGTCGGCAATATTGTTGGCGGCGCCGGGGTCTGTGCCAATCACCTCCACGGGCAGTAATTTCAGATGTTGCACCGGTCTGCCGTCGCTTTGGGTGACACGGGGTACATGGCACCCGGCGCAGTTTTCAGCGAATAGCGCGCGGCCTTTTACGGCCAAGGGCTTGTCGATGTTGCCCAACAGGGCTTCCGGCCAGGCGGGCGGTTTGAGTCGTTGCAGGGTTTGCTCGATCCGGTGCAGATCGCGCACCCGGACGCTGGACGGGTAGCGGGTATCGCCCTTGAGGGGTTGCCCGCTGCTGTCGAAGAAATTCAGCGTGGCGCCGACGCCCAAGGCCTCGCCGATGTTGCGGGCCATCGGTTGCTGCGCCGAACCGTTCCACTGCACCCAGTCGAAGGTCCACATCTCCCACAGTTGCGGGTAATCCACTGGAGCGTTGGCCACGCGGTAGTTGGCGGGCGAAATCGCGTCGCCGAAACTGGCGTTGGCAATGCGCCCGAAGGCGTCGGTGCGGCCGGGGCCTTCTTCGGTGGGATAGAGCCCGCGATGGGTGTCGTTCCAGGCCACTTTCAAGAAGGTATCGAGTGAACTTTTAAAGTCTTGGCGTAACTGTTCATGACGTGCGTCGTAGTCCTGACCCAAAACGTTGCGTGCGAAACGTTCGAATTTCCAGGGGTTGTAGTAAGTCGAGGCGAGGCTGGCCACCAGTGCCTGGCCGAAGCTGCCGCCACGCAGGGTCGGGACGCTGGCTGGCAATACATGCTGGGCCGAGCCGCCGTCGATGCGTACGGCCTGGCCATTGAAGCGTAATTCACCGGTGTGGCAGGCGGCGCAGGTGATGTCCAGAAACTCGTCCTGGCTGCCGGGGTTTTGATGACGGGCAAAACCGACAGGCAGGTTACCAGGGTTGTTCGGCGTGGCTTTCTGGCTCGGGTCAATCAGAAAACCAAAGCGTGCGAGGTATTCGGGAGCGGCGAACCGGCGTTGCGAGAAGGGCAGTTCGAGGGCGTTGAACCAGTCATAGCGCAAGCCTTTGACCTGGGTACCCTGAGGTGTGAAGTAGTAAGCCTGGCGGTCGGCGGCGTTCCATTGCTCCAGGTAATGCACCTGTTGCACCGGTGACCAGGCCGGTAATTTCGGGTTGGCGACGTAGTACAGCACCACTGCGAGGGCCAGCCCCAGCAGTACTGCGATCAGAATCAGCAAACGGAATATGAGGCGCAAGATAAACATCCTTGTCAATTAGTAGCTATCTTATGCCTCAGCTGACGAGGTGCGGCAAGAGGCCATTACGCCAGAGGCTATGGGAACCGGCATCCGGGTCTGTGAGCGCCAGATGACAGAAGCTTCATTCTTCTATCGCCCAAATGCGTTTAAACACCTGAACTTATCGGATGTTTCCTGCTCTCATGCCGGTAGCCATTGGTCGTGGCGGCCTGATAAGCTCGCGGCTTTACTCGATTGCCCTTTAGGCGCATGAACAAGGAAATAGCATGAAACAGCATCGGTTGGCGGCGGCGGTGGCCCTGGTTGGCCTGGTACTTGCGGGTTGTGATTCGCAGACCAGCGTAGAGCTGAAAACCCCGGCGCAAAAAGCTTCCTACGGTATCGGCTTGAACATGGGCAAAAGCCTGGCTCAGGAAGGCATGGATGACCTGGATTCCAAAGCGGTAGCCCAGGGCATCGAAGATGCCGTCGGCAAGAAAGAACAGAAGCTGAAAGATGAAGAGTTGGTTGAAGCCTTCGCCGCGCTGCAAAAGCGTGCTGAAGAGCGTTTGGCCAAGATGAGCGAAGAGTCGGCAGCCGCTGGCAAGAAGTTCCTTGAAGAAAACGGCAAGAAAGCGGGTGTCGTCACCACGGCTTCCGGCCTGCAATACGAAGTGGTCAAGAAGGCCGATGGCGCGCAGCCCAAGCCGACCGACGTGGTGACGGTTCACTACACCGGTAAACTGACCAACGGCACCGTTTTCGACAGTTCCGTCGAGCGCGGCAGCCCGATCGATCTGCCGGTCAGCGGTGTGATTCCAGGTTGGGTCGAAGGCCTGCAACTGATGCACGTTGGCGAGAAGTACAAACTGTACATCCCTAGCGACCTGGCTTACGGCGCCCAAAGCCCAAGCCCGGCGATTCCAGCCAACTCGGTGCTGGTATTCGACCTGGAGCTGCTGGCCATCAAGGATCCAGCGAAACAAGACGCCACCAAGTAATCCGCGTCTGCTCGAAAAAACAACGCCTCGCTTATGCGGGGCGTTGTTGCATCTGGCATTCAGCGAAGGTAAACAAAGCGAACGGATGCTGTACGCTGGAGTCATAGCCAGTGAGGGCGCCCGAGCTAGACGGACCGCGACACCAAGTCAATGAAATCTTGGGTTTTTTTATGTGAGTAAAAAACGCCCGATCTGAGTCAGGCCCTTATGAAACGGGGCTTTCAGCGGTGAAATGCAGCTCTGTTCACAAGGTTATCCACAATTTGTGTGGATAACATTTCACTGGGAGGAAAATGATGAAAACGCCCTGGAATTTCGCTCGTTTCCTGCCTCTGGCCGGACGCCTGCTCGCCCGTGGTCGTTTGCCGACCCTGCTGTTTGCGGTTGCCAGCAAAGGTGCGAGCCAAGGCAATCGTCTGGGCAAGCTCAAAGACGATCTGCGCTTGTTGCAGGCCCTCTGCCTGGCCTACTGGCGTGGCGAATACCGGGCCATCAGTCCAAAGGCACTGGTCTCGGTGGTGGCCGGTTTGATGTATTTCCTGAGCCCGGTGGATGCGATCCCGGATTTCATCCCGGTATTTGGCATGCTCGACGACATTGCCGTGCTGGCCTGGCTGATGAAAGTCCTCGATGACGAACTCAACGCCTTCCGCGCCTGGCGCAAGCGTCAGTTGCCGGAAAAGCTCGCAGTAGTCGAACGGCTGCCCGATTCCCCGGAACAACTGCAGCTTCAGGGCCCGAAAAAAACCTGAGCCCATTCAGGATCCTCAGATATTCATACCCCCCGCGACCTTGGCCGCTGTTAGGATTACACTTCTAGGGAAAAGTGCCGACTCGCTAAGTGTCGTTGTCCTACGGGGAAGTCATGGATATTCAGATAATCACACGCGAAGGCGAACCCGAGTATGCGGTTCTGCCATGGGCTCAGTATCAGGCTCTACTGAAAGCAGCAGGCATCAAGCAACAAACACCGCGCGACGCCACAGTGCCTCCCGCGGCGGCACCAGACCAGATTCTTCCGGGTCTGGATCAACTACGCAATTTGCGCGAAGGGAAGGGCATCGCCATTGAGGCGCTGGCCCGCACGGTAGGCATCAGCCCGTCATATCTCGCCTTGATCGAAAGCGGTGAGCGTCAACCCGACGCTGCTATTCGCCGCAGCCTCGCCTGGGAATTGACGGTGCCAGGATGGAGGGATGAATCGTGAGCGTACGCATCAGTCGTCAACATTGGGACGGATTGCTGGGGGAACTGGATCAGGCGCGTCGTCAGCGCCATCTTTTGACTTATCGGGCGTTGCTGGAGCGTTTGCAGCTACCCACGCCGGCCATGCAAACCTTGACCGCAGCCCTTGAGCACCTGGCCGCGCTGGATGCCAGAGCCGAGCAGCCGTTGCGCAGTTCGCTGGTGATCAGCCAGGGCGCCAGTCGCTTGCCGCGCACCGGGTTCTTCGAGTGTGTCGAGCGCCTCGGACGCTTCTCCGGGCCGTCCGATGGCGTGGCTGCCGCGTCCTGGCATGCCTCGGAAGTGGTGCGGGTGTTCGAATACGAGTACCCCGAATCGGCAGAAGCCTGAGTGTTTTTACGACTCAAGGCGCGGGCCGGTTACTGGCTGGCCCGCCGGTTGTTCCACTGGTCGTGGTTTGTGCGTCAGCCGCGAGGCTGGCGTTGGCTCGAGGGCCAGTTCGCGCGCATGGCGAACCTGGGTGATGTTGGTGCCCAGAGTTTCTACGGCCACATTCTGACCTTTCGCGGTGTTGGTCTTGGCGCGCGCGAGGAGGGGGTGCGATTACTGCGCCTGGCGGCGTTGGCGGGGGATGGGAAGGCGGCGTATCAGGTTGGTGTGATCTGCCTGGCGGGGACGCCGAGCAAGGCGCCGGATCCGGTGGAAGCGGCGCGGTTTTGGCGTATTGCTTTGAAGGCCGGGCATCCGTTGGCTGAGATCAAGTTGAAAGGGTTGGCGAGCGGCGATACTGCGCAGTAATCGATGTTCTTTGATAAGCATGCGTTGTGGGGGGGCTAATGATGGTCAATTGTAAATTCTATGACGAGCTGCTTTCGGCCAGAAGCGGACATTACCGACTATTCATATTCGTGGGATTTCAAAAAATTAATGTCCTCACTTCATTTGTGCTGATTACTCAATATTTCCGAACATGCTGCATTGGGAAAATTAAATCAAAATTTCTCCGTCTTATTAGCACTACGCATGAAATCAACAAACGCACGCAGCTTTCCTGGCATGTGCTTACGATGCGGGTAGTAAAGATGAAACGCATCGTCCATGCCGCTGTGCTGCTTCAATATCTGCCGAAGGGTGCCTTTTTCTAACTCTTGCTTCGCGAAATCATCGAAAACGAAACCAATGCCTTGGCCTTGTATTGCAGCATCAAGGACGGATCTCATTTCGTCAAAAATTAAACGCCCTTGAACATCGACTTGAACCATTTGATCTCTATCTTCGAACTTCCATTCAAAGAATCTTCCGCCAACTGAATACCGCTGGCGAATGCAGTTGTGCTTCAGCAGTTGCTCCAGAGTCTGTGGCTCAGCCCGCTTGCTGAAGTAATCCGGCGCAGCCACCACAATTCTTTTTTGTACCGCTCCCAACTGTACGGCGACCATGTCGTTTTGCACTCTTTTCCCCATGCGCATGCCGATATCGAAACCGGCATTGACGATATCGCTAAGTTGGTTATCCAGTGATACCTCGACATTAATCAGCGGGAATTTTTCCAGAAACGCCTGAAGATGCGGTTCGATCAAGATACGGTATGCAACGTATGAAGAGTTGATGCGCACTGTGCCGGACGGTTGATCCGTCGCTGTTAAAACCTGTGACAAGGAGCTTTTGATCATTGCCAGGGCAGGCGCTAATTCGGCGTTCAATGAAGCCCCAGCTTCGGTCAAACTGACACTGCGTGTTGTGCGGTTAAACAGTCGCGCATTCAGTTGTGCTTCCACGCTTTTGATAGTGCGTGATACCGCTGTTGGCGTAACACCTAATTCCGCTGCAGCCCGCGCGAAGTTTAAATGCCTTGCAGCAGCTTCGAAGGTCAACAGACCAGGAAGATGCACCGATGGTGCAGCAAGTCCGTCTTTTACGTCGTCAGCGCGAGATGTAGGGCGCATTATGACCTTATTGTTCATACTGTATGTCCGCCTATGACTATTTACGTCATTATTACCGATCTCCATAGTTTATACAGCAAGGAATTTCATCCGGCAGAACAGTTATCACTAGGAATCACAATGACACTCAACAGCCCATCGACGGATCTTTTCTCTCCGATGACTTTAGGAGCCTTATCTCTGGCTAACCGCATTGTCATGGCCCCGTTAACGCGCAGTCGCATGGGGCCAGATGGCGTACCCAACGAATTGCACGCTCGCTACTACGCACAACGTGCCAGCGCAGGTCTGATCATTAGTGAAGCGACCAATATTTCCGCACAGGCGCGGGGGTATGCATTGACGCCAGGCATCTGGACTGAAGAGCAAGTAGCGGGCTGGAAACTGGTAACAGATGCGGTGCATGCAGCTGGTGGTCTTATTGTTTGCCAACTGTGGCATGTGGGGCGCTTCTCGCACGTGGACCTGCAGCCGGATGGCGCGGCGCCGGTAGCGCCATCCGCGATTCGAGCTGAAGGGCAGACCTACACCGAAAATGGAATGATGGATGTCTCCATGCCGCGAGCACTGGAAACATCCGAGATCCCAGGCATCATCGAGCAATACCGACACGCCGCCGCATGCGCAAAACGCGCCGGCTTTGATGGTGTTGAAGTGCACTCTGCCAATAGCTATTTGCTCGATCAGTTCCTGCGCGATTCTACCAATCAGCGAACCGACCAATATGGTGGTTCGATCGAGAATCGCACGCGACTCACGTTGGGAGTAACTGCCGCAGTGGTCGAGGTCTGGGGTCATGACCGCGTTGGCATTCGTCTCTCTCCCGTGACGCCAGATGCGGGTAACACGCCCTTGGACAGCCAGGTAATGCAAACCTATGGCTATCTGATTGAGCAACTGAATCGCTTCCAGCTCGCTTACATGCATTTTGTCGAAGGCGCTACGGCTACGTCGCGCGTCGTGCCTGAGAACGTAGACCTCGATGCATTACGCGCACTGTTCAAAGGGCCATACATAGGCAACAACAATTACGGCCTTGAGCTGGCCGTTACTCGTCGTGCTGAAGGCAAGGTTGATGCAGTGGCATTTGGCCGTCCGTTCATTGCCAATCCAGATTTGGTGCGTCGTTTGCAAGATGGCGCTGAGCTTGCCATCGCGCCACGCGAAACCTATTACGGCAACGGCGCAAAGGGTTACACCGATTGGCCTGCGCTAGCCGGGTAAAGCTGTCATCACCTCTGGCGAGGCTGACCTGGTAGCGCTTGGTCATGCAGCTCTTCGCGATCCGCACTTGCCGTCGCATGCACAACAGAAGTTGGGGATTGCTAGCCCCAATGCAGCGTTTGCCGCCTGGAATATTCAGGCCGGCTGGTGGCTCGACAAGCGCGAAACCAAACTTCACCAGTTGGGGCCTTGGGCCCCAACAGTGGACGCCGCTGCGGATAATCGCAGGGGTTGATCTCTATACGAGCCAAGAGTGGCCGGATTTTTTACAACGACTCGAATTAACAATCAGGAGTACAAACATGAACAAACCTACTTACGTGCCGGAATATCAAGCCATCACCGAGGTGCTGAACAAGTACATTGAGGGCTGCAAGCAGGCCAAAAGCAGCATCATGAAGCCAGCTTTCAGTGAGCAAGCAACGATGTTTAGCGTCGATGGCGACGGTAAGCTGGCCGGCGGCGCGATTCCAATCCTGTTCGATGGGATCGACAAGGGTTTCCGCCCATCTCCTGACGCACCGGCAGCTATAGTCCGCATCGAGATCGTCGGTAGGGCGGCTAGCGCTCGCATCGACGCCAACGACATGTCAGGCATCTCCTTCACCGACTTCTTCCATCTGCTGAAAGTCGATGGCAAGTGGACGGTAGTCAGCAAGATCTTCCACACCCACGTCGCGCCTTGAACCTCCGGTCTTCCTTAAATACGCGGCAGATGAGGCTTCCCGCCATGCCTGCTGTTTTTTCTTTGCAGCCGAGCGGCGCTGGAACTGTGCGTCCGGCACACCGCCAGGAAGACCCTGCCTTCGCCCGTCTGATCGAAGACGCAACGCAATAAAAAAGTAGCTCGCTATTTAATGACGCAAACACTCAGGCAATAAAAAGGAAACATCATGGAAACCCTCACCTCCGCTCTTGCCCTTTCCGTCGTGACCCTGTCGCTTGGTAATGCTTCTGCAGCCGACCTGCCCGGCGTCGAACACAACGTAGCAAAATTCTTGCAATCCCTTGAAGGCGGTAAGACGCTCGATACCATGACGCCGGCAGACGCCCGCGCCGCGCTGGTGGGCGCGCAAGCTAGCCCCAAGGTGGCCTTGCCGGCGGCTGACGTCAGCGAGAAGACGATCCGTGTCAATGGTAGCGACCTGAAGCTGACGATAGTGCGCCCGGCCGGCAGCAAACAGAAGACCCTGCCCGCGTTCATGTTCTTCCACGGCGGCGGCTGGGTGCTGGGCGACTTTCCTACCCACGAAAGGCTGGTGCGTGACCTGGTGGCGGGCTCGGGCGCGGTGGCGGTCTTCGTCAACTACCCCTTGTCGCCTGAGGCGGGATACGGCGTCGCCATCGAGCAAGCCTATGACGCGACAAAATGGGTGGCCGAGCATGGCAAGGAGATCAACGTCGACGGCAAGCGCCTCGCCGTAGCTGGCAACAGCGCAGGCGGCAACATGGCCGCTGTGGTTGCCTTGATGGCGAACGAGAAGGGCACACCTGCACTGCGTTCGCAAGTATTGCTATGCCCGGTGACGGATGCAAACTTCGACACGCCGTCGTACAAGGAGTTTGCCAACGGCTACTTCCTGACGAAGGACTTGATGGTGTGGTTCTGGGACAATTACACGCCCGACTCCGAGGCACGCAAGCAGATTTACGCTTCGCCGCTGCAGGCGACGACCAAGCAGTTGAAGGGCTTGCCGCCGACGCTGATCCAGACCGCCGAATTCGATGTCCTGCGCGATGAAGCCGAAGCTTACGGCCGCAAGCTCGACGCTGCGGGTGTGCATGTGAAGTCGGTGCGCTACAACGGCATGATTCACGATTTTGGGCTGTCGAACGCGTTCAGCCACCTGCCGGCGCCCCGCAGCGCGATCGCGCAGGCATCGCAAGAACTCAAGACCAACCTGGGCAAGTAATTTAAAGACAAGGAATCCGCAGGTCACGGCAAAGCTGCGGGATTCATGACAGAAAACACGCCGTTCATTTCATTGCGAGGATATAGAAGCATCAAAGTTTCTCGCAATGTCTGTTGCGTTTTTTTGCAGTTGAGCATCAATCAGTAATTGCAACCCTTAGGTATGAGAAAATAAATGGAAAAGACTATTATCAAAACTTTATTTTTCGTGGCAATGATTACGGGCTTGAGCGCGACTGCTCAAGCAGAAGACCTGCCGCGCAGCCAACAAGTTATCAGTAATAAAACCATGAGCAAACCTACTTACGTACAAGAATACCAAGCCATCACCGAGGTGCTGAACAAGTACATTGAGGGCTGCAAGCAGGCCAATAGCAGCATCATGAAGCCCGCGTTCAGCCAGAATGCGACGATGTACAGCGTCGGTGCCGATGGCAAGCTGGTCGGCGGCGCGATTCAAAGCCTGTTCGATGGGGTCGACAAGGGTTTCCGCCCATCTCCTGATGCACAGGCCGCTATAGCCCGCATCGAGATCGTTGGTACGGCGGCTAGTGCTCGCATCGACGCCAACGACATGTCAGGCATCTCCTTCACCGACTTCTTCCATCTGCTGAAGGTCGAAGGCAAGTGGACTGTGGTTAGCAAGATTTACTACACACATCCAAATAATTAAATCCTCAATCAGTACGCTCAATTCACAAGCACATCTAAAAGAAAAATCATGACCAAGAACTTACGGCACACATCGATGTGCTTGCAATTACACCGAGCACTGCGATTGTTCATATCGATATGGAGAGGGCCGCGATTGGTGCAAACTACAATGATTATCTGACCTTGATTAAGGTGAATAACACTTGGCAAGTCATTGCCAGCGTGTACCACCAATTCGAAGGCTGAATGCAGCACTTGCCAAATCGTCCAGTAGTAAGCGCTGGACGATTTGGCAATGCAAGGTATCAGCCATAAAGGGGGCGCAAGGTGAGGCTACGGCGCATCAATCCGGCATCACATATTGCCAGTGCGCTCATAGAGGCAGGGATCAATCCTGCCCCGGGCATACATGTCTTAGCGCTGATCGTCTGGCCTGATACATCGCCTTGGTGTTGACTTAGATACTTGTCATTCTTGGGAATATCAATGGACAGTAATATTGCTTCCGTTGTACTGGAAAAAGCATATCGCCTCATTAACCACGGTCCCACCGTGCTTGTATCAGCACGTCATGATGGCGTCGATAATGTGATGGCTGCAGCTTGGGCTTGTGCACTGGATTACGCACCACCCAAATTAACAGTGGTACTGGACAAGAGCGCGAAGACCCGTGAACTGGTCGAAAAAAGCGGCCGGTTTGTCATACAGATTCCCACCGTGGCGCAGCTGAAACTGACGCATGAATTGGGAACCCATAGCCTTGCCAGCGAACCAGATAAGCTGACGCGTGCAGGGGCGGAGTTATTCGAGATTGATGAATACGACCAGCCATTCGTAGCGGGATGCTCAGCATGGCTGGCCTGCAAACTGATTACTGAGCCACATAACCAGCAGACGTACGACCTGTTCATTGGCGAGATCGTTGGCGCATGGTCAGATACCCGTGTATTCAAGAATGGGCATTGGCAATTCGAAAAAGCAGATCCCACTTTAAGAAGTCTGCATTACATCGCCGGTGGGCATTTCTATGGCATTGGCGACGCGCTATCAGTCCCCAATCCGACATAATGATTCTGAAATTGGCTTTGTAGATGCGTGTGGTTAATGTCCGCTTCTGGCCGATTACTGCCTGTCACGACTGGCCGAAAACGACCCTTGGCGGACGCTCGTGGCAGCCTTAAAAGCCCTTAAAAGCCCTTAATAGACTGAAGAGCATCTACCGAAGTAGGGTCGATTCAAGGGTCGAGTGTGCAACTGCCAAGCGTCAGCTTTGTGAGGGTGTACATCAACCTGACACGTCGACAGGAAAGGTCAGCTCCGTGTAGTAAACCGTTATGGCACACGGCTTAACGTACGATGTTCACTTTTCCTGAGTTGCCCCCAACGACGTCCCTGGCTCGACCGCTGCCAGCGCGCAAGTAGTAGTGCGAATGCCAAAACGCTCGGCCAGCATTGCCGTTTTTTTATTGCTTGGTTCGGATACGATGATGGCATCAGGTCGGAAGTGGTTGCTAATCAGACCGCCAACCATGGAGGTGGCCATATTGCCGCCGCCGCCGAAGGCGGTAACGGGGGATACCGCGTGTCGATTCATCATGTGCCCCTCAGAATTCCGTCACCACTGTCACGCCCGCGACTTCAAATTTGTCCATGTTCATCAGCGCATCAATCGACTGTTCCAGACTGATTGTTTTGCCGATGAGCTTTTCAGGAGCCAGTTTCCCCGATTGCATCATCGCCAGCATGGCGTCGTAGCGATGCGCCTGCATGCCATGGCTGCCGAGTATTTCAAGCTCGTTGGCGATGACTTTGCTCATCGGGATGGCAGGTGTACTGTTCTCAGCCAGCATGAGTCCGACCTGAATGTGCTTGCCGCGCTTGCGCAGATTGCTGATCGAGTTGAAGCATGTTGTGGGGTGTCCCAGTGCATCCAGGGATACGTGGACGCCGCCTTGGGTGATCTCGATGACGGCTTCGGCGACGTTCGCAACCTTGGCCGCATTCAAAGTGGCGACCGCGCCCAGTGCACGGGCCAGGGCGAGCTTCTCTTCAGAAATATCGATCGCCACGACGTTGGCACCCACCGCGTTGGCAATCATGATCGCAGACAGGCCGACGCCGCCGCAGCCGTGGACCGCGACCCATTGCCCCGAGGATGCTTTGCCTTGGTCGACGACGGCGCGAAACGAGGTCACGAAACGGCATCCCAGGCTGGCCGCGGTGGTGAATGTCAGCGTATCTGGCAACGCAACCAAATTGATGTCCGCCTTGTGAATGGACACGTACTCGGCGAACGACCCCCAATGGGTAAAGCCGGGTTGAAACTGATAGTCGCAGACCTGGTGATTCCCTGAGTGGCACTCAGGGCAGGCGCCGCACCCGCCCACGAACGGAACGGTGACACGGTCCCCAATTTTCCATTTCGTCACGTCTTTGCCGACCGCCTCAATGATCCCCGCCAACTCGTGCCCTGGAACGTGGGGGAGTTCGATATCGGTGTCATGGCCGACCCAGCCATGCCAGTCGCTTCGGCAGACGCCGGTAGCCATCACCTTGACGACGACGCCATGCGCTTCTGGCGTGGGGTCAGGGACATTTCTTAGTTGTGGCGGGGCGGAAAAGGCTTCATAGACTACTGCTTTCATGGGCGGCTCCTTCTTCGAAGGGGGTAAATGGATGTGCTAAATGCTCAATCATTATGAAGGTGCAGCCTGAATTTACCTTTCCTTTTGTACTTGAGAATGCAGGAAGTTGAGGGCATTCTTTCTATATCATTTAATTTTTGAAAGATTCCTCTCAAATGGATGAAATAGATAAAGTAGATGCCGGCATTCTGGATCGTCTTCAACGTGATGGACGCCTATCCAACACCAAACTCGCTGAGCAGATCTCGCTGAGCGAAACGCCTTGCTGGAGGCGTGTGAAACGCCTCGAAGAACAGGGCGTGATCGATGGCTATCAGGCGATTCTGAACCGACGCAAACTGGGCCTCGGCGTCATGGCGTTCGTGCAGCTCGTTTGTACACAGCACGGGGAAGAGGTGACTGCGGCGTTCGAGAAAATCATTCAGGCTTGTCCCAATGTGCTCGCCTGCCACAACACGACGGGCGAGGCGGATTTTCTATTGCAGGTGGTCGCCAGGGACCTCGATGATTACAGCCGCTTTGTGGACAAGGTGCTGAGAAAGCTGCCGGGCGTGTCGAGCATCCGTTCGAATTTGTCCTTGCGGGAATTGAAAGCGTCGAACCGGTTGCCTGTTGCAGAAGTATTTTCCGTCTGATCCTCTGTTCCATCCTCACATCCAATGCATGTGCATCACCCGAAGATGGATGTCGCCCGGTGACCGTTTCGTGAGCTGACCCCTAGTTGGCTCACGAATGGCTCACGAATGCCTTAACGTACGATTTTTCCGAATTCTGCCCAAACGATACGAAATTTCGGACGCCGCCTGGGAGACATCCGACCCTGTGCGGAGCTGCCCTGATCGGTCACATGGTATGGGCAGAGACTCTGCAATGGCTCAGCTCTCACCGCCGAGCGCCCAGGTTCTTTCTGATGTGGGGACCGGCCTCGTTAACTGAATCGCAGCGGGTAATGCATAATTCGAACGGCTGCTTTTGGCCGATTTTTTTGAAAAAGTCGGCGTTCGGATTCAGTCTCTTCTACAGAGCCGATCCGTAACGGCCGTTCCATCAGAGTTTCGGGCACCATAACGACCTTAAAAAACAGAACCTCGAATATGAATCATGAACTTTGGCAGGAACCTGATGGCTGTCAGACCTTTTGTCTAGCCGGTGCTCAAGGAGATGGTGCGCGTGCGCTTATGCATTCGGAAGCGAAGCTTGTTTGGGAGGTCGAGGCTGAAAGTCATTTCGAAGCGATGACTAAATACTATGCGCACATGCAGTGGGGTGAATACCTGACGGAC
This sequence comes from Pseudomonas sp. LBUM1673, assembly GCF_059695645.1. Taxonomy (NCBI): domain Bacteria; kingdom Pseudomonadati; phylum Pseudomonadota; class Gammaproteobacteria; order Pseudomonadales; family Pseudomonadaceae; genus Pseudomonas; species Pseudomonas sp. LBUM1673. The sequence continues at coordinate 4,617,427 of NZ_CP166780.1, read as the reverse complement.
TTTCCCGAACAAGACAAGACTTCCTACAGAAAACTGGGCTGGGAATGACCAGTCAAGAGTCGGATAAAACTGCGGAACCCTCTCTATCTGATAACCACTTGCCATGGTCTGCTTTGGGTCGACTTTGCTAAGAATGGCGCTCCTGTGTCGTCTACGGCAAAATCACTCCATCGTCCAGCGAGAGAGTACGCAGCATGATGGGACAGTTATCGAGTGGGCAGGAGCGACTGTTTTACTCGTTCAACCTTGAAGATCACATCCCAGCCAATCACCTTCTGCGCAGCATTGATCAATGTCTCGATCTGAGCGACCTGCGCCACTACCTCACCGATTTTTATAGCCCGATTGGGCGTCCGTCGATTGATCCAGAACTGATGATTCGCATGCTGATCGTGGGCTATTGCTACGGCATTCGCTCAGAGCGTCGGCTGTGCGAAGAGGCACATTTGAACCTGGCGTATCGCTGGTTCTGCCGGTTAAGCCTTGAAGATGAAGTCCCCAATCACTCGACCTTTTCCAAAAATCGACACGGCCGTTTTCGGGACAGTGATCTATTTCGCTGGTTGTTCAATGAAGTGCTGCGTCGCTGCATGGACGCAGGCTTGGTCAAAGGCGAAGGATTTGCCGTGGACGCCAGCATCATTAAAGCGGATGCGAGCCGGCAGCGCGGCGTACCGGGTGATGAACAGGTCAACTGGAGCGATCCGTCCCTGAGCACTCGCGCCGTGCGTGAGTACCTTGAGGCACTTGATGAAGAGGCTTTGGCCGAAACGCTGCCGAAGCGTTTATCACTGACTGATCCTCAGGCTCGCTGGACTGCTGCTCCAGGAGGCCCAGCGTTCTACGCTTACTCCACGAATTATCTGATCGATACCGAGCACGGCGTCATCGTGGATGTGGAACCCACACCGGCTCATCGCACGGCCGAGGTCGAGAGCACCAAGACGATGATCGATCGCGTTGAAGCGCAATTCGACATCAAGCCGGATCGCCTCATCGGCGATACCGCTTACGGTACCGCGCCGATGCTAGCCTGGATGGTGGAGGAAAAAGACATCGAACCGCACGTGCCAGTGTGGGACAAAACCGAGCGCAAGAACGACAGTTTTTCGAGCAATGATTTCCACTGGAATGAAGAGGCTGAAGAATACTGCTGCCCGGCCGGCAATGCATTGCGCAGTGAATGGCGAGCTTTCAAGAACGAGCGTTCGCACGTCACCAAAGCCAACACCATCATCTTCCGATCCAGACAGACCGACTGCGTTGCCTGTCCGATGAAAGCCAAGTGCTGCCCGAACACTTCGATTCGTAAGATCGTCCGCAGCGTCCATGAAGCCGCTCGTGATGTGGCTCGACGCATCGCAGCGACGCCGGAGTACGTGCGCTCTCGCCACGAACGTAAGAAGGTCGAAATGTTGTTTGCCCACCTCAAGCGCATCCTGAAACTGGATCGCTTGCGACTACGTGGCATGAGTGGCGCGTCCGATGAATTCACGCTGGCCGCTGCGGTGCAGAACCTACGACGTCTGGCCAAACTTGCATCTCAAGGGCCACCTTCTACGGGATAGGTGCGCCTGCACGAAGCAAAAAACCTCAAACTAACCCACTAACAGAGCAGCAAAGATCAACGAAGGGCCGAGAAACCACTCAATGTGGTGAGTAGGTTCTCCGGTGGTGGTCGTGCCTGAGTTCAGGCGAGATGAAAATCCGACTTTTTCAACAGAATCGGCCGGTTGCCGCCACTCACCGCGGGCAGCTATGGGTCCAGGCTGTGTGAAAACGCGCTAAATACGTCGAAAACCGAGAGTCGCGAGGGTTGCCTGTGGAATCAGCAGGCGGAAGCGCGAATTACCTTAGTCAGCTATATAGACGTTCGTAATGCCGTTTGGGCCGCGTCAGCGGCCCAAACGGCTACTAATGGGCGAGCAAGCGGCTGGACTCACGCCCTGATCGCCTCAAGTAGTCCTGCGATGCCGAAGATGCTCATCATTCGTTTGAGGTTGTAGGCGAGCACATGAAGGCTCATTTCGGTACTTACCCGCGGTAGGGTTTTGGTCAGGAAGTGGGTGGCTCCCATCCAATATTTGAGCGTTCCAAAAGGATGCTCAACAGTCTGGCGGCGAACCTTCATCTTCCCCGGGTCATGCTCCAGCCGAACCTGCATCGCGTCGATTACCGCCTCATGTTCCCAGCGCTTCACACGGCGCTCCTTACCCGTCGTACATTGCTTTTGCATTGAGCAGGACTGGCAGCCCGAGAAGTAGTAACAATGCAATAACATGCCGTCTTCCATCGACGAGTGCCGCCTAGTTAGTAACTGCCCCGCAGGGCATCGATACTCGTCAGACGCAATAAGATAGATGAAGTCCTGCTTGCCGAATCTGCCTTCCGCTTTGCTGCCAGATGTGAGAGGTTTCGGTACGAAGGTAGTGATGCCCGCTTGCTCGCAGGCAAGGATTTCCAGACCTTTGTAATAACCTCGGTCGGCCACCACCGTTAGCGATTCAGCCTCGATTTCTTCACGCGCCTGGTTCGCCATATTGCTCAGTTGCCCACGGTCATTACCAACGTTGGTCACCTCATGGGCAATGATCAGATGGTGCTTGTCGTCGACGGCTGTTTGGACGTTGTAGCCAACCGTTCCGGTGCCTCGGCCGCTCGTCGCCATTGAGCGTGCATCTGGATCGGTAAGAGAGATTTGCTGGTCTGGACTGTCGCAAAGCTGCGCCTCGATGTCCTTGAGTTTTTGCATCTGCTGTTTCAGCGTTTCGATTTTTTCTTTCAGCCGCTCGGCCTTGGCCTCGGCCACCTCTGGCGTTGCCCGATCCGCCGAATCCATCGCCGCCAGATAGCGATCAATGCTCTGTTCGATCTGCTGCATGCGTGCCTTCACTTTGCCCTGGGTGAAGTTACGGTCGCGATTATTGACGGCTTTGAATTTGCTGCCGTCGACGGCGATGATCGATTGGGAGAAGAGATTGAGGTTGCGACAAAGCACTACGAACTGCCGGCAGACGCTGCGAATGGCTTTGCCGTTGTCTTTGCGAAAGTCGGCAATGGTTTTGAAGTCCGGCGCCAAACGCCCCGTCAGCCACATCAACTCGACGTTGCGCTCGGCCTCACGTTCAAGCCGGCGGCTGGACTGAATTCGATTGAGATAGCCGTAGATATAGATCTTCAGCAAGATCGCAGGATGGTAGGCCGGACGCCCCGTTGCGGCAGGATCGACACCTTCAAACCCAAGTGCACCCAGGTCGAGTTCATCGACGAAAACGTCGACCACTCGCACTGGATTTTCTTCGGCAACGTAATCGTCCAGACACTCCGGCAGCAACGTGACTTGCGTCCGAGCCTCACCTTCAATGAATCTCTTCATGATCGTCCCCGCCACGATCTAGACGATCAGAAGATTAGACAATCGCTGGCGTTTTCACACAGCCTGGGTCGAAAGCGGCTAACCCACTGTGGAGAAATCAAGCCAGGCTTCAGTGAAACCTTCCAACACGTTTGTTTTTTTGAGCGAAATTTCTGGGCAAGGTCTTCGGAAGTTTCCTTCAAGTTGTGGCGGTTTTCGTGAACTGGTGCGTAGTGAGTTCAATCGATAGGCTTTAGTGGTCACTGAATATCAGTGAGGGGGTGTAGGAACCCTTTAATAGCATCGGTAATGCGTTAGCAATCGAAGTCAGATTTGCGGCCGTCAATGTGCGTCCGTAATATCTGTCGCGGCGGCTATGCGCGGGCACGTTTCGGCGTGGTCGAGTTTTCCGATGCTCGGTATTCCTACCCCGCGTATAGCTGCCACCCAAGCCTGTAGGAAGGCTGATGGCAGCTCCCATTCTCATCGGAAGCTTAAAATGCCAACACTACATCCCGATCCACCCTACGAAAAACCAATTCGCCACCCTGAAAACCGCTTCATGGCGCTGACCAGCAATTGCAGCGACATGCCCACGCTGTTCGTCGATACCTACGCGCCACTCGATATTTTGACTGACGCTGCTAGCTACCGAATTCGCGCCGTAACGCAGGTGCTCGAAAACATGTCCATGCGCGGCTCTGTCGAGTGCGACTCGATCATCCTCAGCGATTTTGTCTTGCTCTGTGCCATTCCACTGCGCGATGGCTGCGATGTGCTGGATGTGATTGGGCGGCGGTTGCGGGCTAGGCCTTCGGGCGATGTCTAGTGACGGATTAGTCCTGGAAATTTGCGGTGCCTGAGCGGGCTTCTTCGCGGGCAAGCCTCGCTCCTACAGGCTTTGTGTTGTTTGTGGATATTGCGAATGACACAAATGCGGATTAAACCATTGCGTGTCTGACAAACGAACGTGGCGTGAGGGAAACCTCTCGCCACGTTTGCGTTTCTGCCTGCTCGCTGATTAATGGAGCGCTCATTGGCGAATCGCCCTACATCAACATCATCCTTTCCCGACTTCTTTCCTGATCGATCCCCCGCAAAGTCTCGCGCGTTTATTGCCGGGTAGATCCATCGGAGATTTCCTTCAAGTTGTAGCGATTTGCATGAACTGGTGCGAAATGCGCTCCATCGATAGTCTTTCTTCTGTCACTGCAAATTCAGTGACAGGGTGTGGAAGCCCTTCTATCGTTAGGCGCATCAAGCGCCACCAGTTCGGCGTTTTTTATCGTCTGTGTTTTATGGTGGCTGTGCGCGGGGCGCTTTCGAGTGCGCCGGGTGCCTAACGTCCCGGTCTTCCACACCTGCGTACAGCCGCCACCTATTGCGTGGAAGTGATTTCTGGCGGCTCCAATCCATACGTTAGGAATCAAACAATGACAGCAATTACCCCTGATCCACCCTACGAAAAACCAATTCCCCACCCCGAAAACCGCTTCATGGCGCTCACCAGCAATTGCAGCGACATGCCGACCTTGTTCGTTGATACCCACGCACCGCTCGATATTTTACTGACGCTGCCGGCTATCGAACCCGCGCCGTCACTCAGGTGCTTGAGAACCTGTCCATGCGCGGCTCTGTCGAATGCGATTCGATGATACTCAGTGACTTTGCCTTGCTCTGTGCCATTCCATTGCGCGATGGGTGTGATGTGCTGGATGTGATTGGGCGGCGGTTGCGGGCGCGGCCTTCGGACGATGCTTTGTGATGGATTAGTCCTGGAAATTTGCGGTGCCTGAGCGGGCCTCTTCGCGGGCAAGCCTCGCTCCTACAGGTTTTGTGTCGTTTGTAGATATTGCGAACGACACAATAACTGTAGGAGCGAGGCTTGCCCGCGAAGGCGTCAGATCGATCAGCGATGCCCAATGAGCAGTTCTTCTTCAGGTCCGGGCACCGCCAGGCTATCAATCACATGCACGCTATACCCCGGCACATTCTTCGCGTGGTGTTTGGCCTGTGAGGCCATCTCGGCTAACTGGCTGGCATCGAGTTGTCCGCAAGCCTGTGGATGCAAATGCACCACGCCGATGGACAGGGACAGCAGTGGAAATTCCTGTCTTACGCCCTGGCGGTTGGGGGCGATGAAGCAGCCGGCTTCCAGGTGTTCGCTGCGGTAGAAGCGTCGGCATTGGCTGTGGAAGTCGTCCAGCAGTTGATTCAGGCGTTTGCGCCAGTCTTCCGGGCCGAGCACCAGCAGGAAGTCGTCGCCGCCGATATGGCCGACGAAGTCGCGGGATGGGTCGATGCGGTCGTTCAGACAGTGCGCCAAACACAGTAGGACTTCATCCCCGCGGCCGTAGCCGTAGATGTCGTTGAAGGGTTTGAAGCTGTCGATGTCCACGTAGCAGATCACCGATTCCCGTTCCTGTTGCAGCAGCCGTGTCAGGCATTGCTGGATCGGCACGTTGCCCGGTAGCAGGGTTAGCGGATTGGCGTAGCGGGCTTGCTGGATTTTCAGTTCGGTAATCAGCTTGAGCACGTCGATCACTCGACCGAGCCCCAGATAGCCGCCATTGAGGGTGATGATGAAGTCTTCTTCGATGCGCTGGCGGGCACGGCTGGTGATCAGGCGGCTGACCTGTTGCAGCGATTGGCTCATTTCTACGGCGAGGAAGTCGTCGCTCATCAAGCGGCTGATGGGCTTGCGGGCGAACAGGTCGGTGGCAAAGGGCTTGAGCAGGGCGTCCGAGAGCGAATGACGGTGGACGATGCCGCAGGGTTGGCCCTGCTCGTCGAGCACCGCCAGGGAGTTCAGGTTGGCTTGGCGGCGGAAGGCTTCCAGCACGGTGGCGGTCGGGGTGTCGCTGGTCACCGCCGGTTGGTCGTTGAGCAGGGCGCTAAGGTCACTGACTTCCTCGTTCAGTACCGCTGCGGTGCTGTTTTGTTTAGGCATCAAGGTTCGGGCATCGCGGGGCGGATGTTCCTGGGGGCGACAAAGCAGATAGCCTTGCAGCAGATCGACGCCCATCTCAGTCAACACCGCCAGTTCTTCCGGCAATTCGATGCCTTCGGCGATCACTTGTGCCCGGGAAGCCTTGGCGATCTGCAGGATCGAGCCGACGAACTCACGCTTGAGCGCGTCCTGATGAATGCCGTCGATAAAGTGCCGGTCGATCTTGACGTAATCCGGGCGCAATTCAGACCAGAGCCGCAAGCTCGAATAACCCGCACCCAGGTCATCCAGTGCAATGGAAAAGCCCATCGCCCGATAGTGATGCAGGGCGGTTTGCAACAGCTGAAAATCGTCGGTCGGGGTCTGTTCGGTGAGTTCGATCACCACCTGGCTCGGTGGTATGCCGAAATCCTGCAGCAGTTGCAGGGTGCGTCCGGGTTGGTGGGCGGCTTCGAGCAGGGATTCCGGGGACACATTGAGGAAGAGTTTGCCGGGCAGTTGCTGTTCATTGAAACGGCGGCAAGCACTTTGGCGGCAAGCGATCTCCAGTTCGCTGAGGCGACCGGCCTGGCGGGCTACCGCGAACAGGGCGATGGGGGAGTGTAGCGGACTGTTGGAGGGGCCACGGCTGAGGGCTTCGTAGCCGATGATCCGTCGTTCAGAGAGGGAAATGATCGGCTGGAACAGGCTGTGCAAACCGCTTTGAGTCAGTATTGAGCTCAAGGCACTCAGCTGTTCGGTCGTGGTCATGGCGTTCTCTGGCGATAAAAAAAGGACTGGGCGTGCTCTCGTTAAAGAGCACGCCCAGTCCTGTATTTCACGACAGAATGATGTCTGTTTGATGACGCTCCGGGGAGCGTCAGCATTAAATTGCCATCATCTTGCTTGTAACAACTTAGTGCTTGGCGACCGCGGTGTTGAGTTTCAGGTAATCCAGCAGAATCCGCCCGGTCTCGCTCAGGTAGGCATCGTCTTCTGGCTTGGTCTTGTCCTGTTCGGCCGCGATGGTGTCTTCGTCTTCTTTCTTCAGCTCTTTGAGCGGCTCTTCGCCCTTGGCCTTGCGGCGGAGGTTTTCCATGGCAAGTTGCTTGGCTTCGATGTCGGCGTGTTGTGCACGACGGTCGGCTTCATTGAGGCTGACGGTTTTTTCGCTCATCAACTTCTGCGCCAGGGCCAGTTTGTCGCGGATGAACACGAACTCCGCGTCTTTGGCCGTGCGCACGTCATGCTCGGACTTGAGCTGTGTGATGTACGGTTTGAACGGGTCGAGCGCAGGCTTGATGGCCGCACGGATGGTGTCCCATGGCATGGCTTCCGGCAGGGCGCTTTCGCCGATTTCCTTGGTGTCGATGATCGACGGGTAATCGATGTCTGGCAGCACGCCCTGATGCTGGGTGCTCTGACCGGAAACCCGGTAGAACTTGGCCAGGGTCAGTTTCAGTTCGCCATGGTTCAGCGGCTGAATGGTCTGCACGGTGCCTTTACCGAAGGTCTGGCCGCCGATAATCAGCGCGCGGTGGTAGTCCTGCATGGCACCGGCGAAGATCTCCGACGCCGAGGCGGACAAACGGTTGACCAGCAACGCCATCGGGCCTTTGTAGAACGCGCCCGGGTTTTCGTCTTCCAGTACATCGACCCGGCCGTCGGCGTTACGCACCAGTACGGTCGGACCTTTGTCGATGAACAGACTGGTCAGCTCGGTGGCTTCCTGCAAGGAGCCGCCGCCGTTGTTGCGCAGGTCGATGACCACGCCGTCGACCTTGTCTTTCTGCAACTCGGTCAGCAGCTTCTTGACGTCACGGGTGGTGCTCTTGTAGTCCGGATCGCCGGCACGGAAGGCCTTGAAGTCCAGGTAGAAGGCCGGGATCTCGATGACCCCGAGCTTGTAGTCCTTGCCGTCCTGCTTGAGGTTGAGGACCGACTTCTTCACCGCCTGATCTTCAAGTTTCACCGCTTCGCGGGTGATCGGCACGATCTTGGTGGTCTGGTCGTTCGGTGCATTGCTGGCCGGAATCACTTCCAGGCGCACCACGGTGCCTTTCGGACCACGAATCAGCTTGACGACTTCGTCCAGGCGCCAGCCGACCACGTCGACCATCTCTTTGTTACCCTGGGCCACGCCGATGATTTTGTCGGCCGGTGCAACCTGCTTGGTTTTGTCGGCCGGGCCGGCAGGCACCAGGCGCACGACTTTCACTTGATCGTTATCGCTCTGCAACACGGCGCCGATGCCCTCCAGGGACAGGCTCATGTTGATGTCGAAGTTTTCCGCGTTATCCGGCGACAGATAGTTGGTGTGCGGGTCGTAGGACATGGCGAAGGTGTTGATGTACGCCTGGAAGATGTCTTCCGCACGGGTCTGGTCCAGACGCGCCAGTTGATTCTTGTAACGCTTGGTCAGGGTTTCCTGAATCTGCTTCGACTCTTTGCCGGAGATCTTCATCCGCAGCACTTCGTCCTTGACGCGTTTGCGCCACAGGTCGTCCAGCTCGGCGGTGGTCTTGAGCCAAGGGGCATCCTTGCGATCGACCAACAAGGTTTCCTTGGTGGTGAAGTCGATCTTGTCGACGCCTTTGTTCAGCTCGGCAAGGGCAAAGTCCAGACGCGCTTTGACGCGGTCCAGGTAGCGCTTGTAGATGGTGAACCCGGCGTTCAGATCGCCGCTTTTGAGGAAGTCGTCAAACTGGGTTTTCCATTTGTCGAATTCGGCAATATCGCTGGCCATGAAGTAGCTGCGCGATGGATCTAGCAGCTTGAGGTAGCTGTCGTAGATGATCACGGAGCGTGCATCGTCGAGCGGTGGCTTGCTGTAATGGTGACGCTTGAGCAATTCAACGACGTTCAGACTGGCGATTACTTCGTCACGATCGGGCTGAAGCTTGTCCCAGCTGTTGGCTGCGAACGAATTGCTCGACATCGGCAAAAGACCGAGACCAATGACAAGAGCGAGGGCGGTGCTGGGGAACAAGTGCTTCATGCTGATTCGACGCGGGGACAATTGATAACGCATATTAGGCCGTCTTTGAAGTCGCCGGATCCACAAGGGCCGGTCGCATAATGCAAAAAGCCCGGCGCTACAGCTTCGGGCTCAGTCCAGACTCACTATGGAGGCACTGTGAAAGCATTGCAAGGCGTTGAGGGGCGAGTGGAGTGGGTTGAAGAGCCGAGTCCTACGTGCGATGTAGGACAAGTTCGCATCCGAGTGGCGGCAGCAGGACTCAATCGCGCCGATTTGTTACAGAAAGCAGGTCTTTATCCGCCACCGCCGGGGGCCAGTCAAGTGCTGGGTCTTGAGTGTTCGGGGGTGATCAGCGAGGTCGGTCCGGGTTCGTCCTGGCAGGTCGGCGATCGGGTTTGCGCCTTGCTGGCCGGGGGTGGGATGGCCGAAGAGGTAGTTGTCGACGGACGGCATGTGTTGCCGGTTCCCGATGGTTTGTCGCTGGCCGAGGCCGCAGCATTGCCGGAAGTGTATGCGACCGTTTGGCTGAATTTGTTTCAACTGGCTGCGATCAAACCGGGTGAGAAAGTTCTCCTGCATGCCGGAGCAAGTGGAATCGGTTCAGCTGCCATTCAGCTGTGCAAGGCATTTGGTAACCCGTGTTGGGTCAGTGTCGGTTCTGCCGAGCGTCTGGCCTACTGTGAAGCCCTCGGCGCGCAGGGTGGAGTGGTGCGCAACGACGATCTGAACAGCTTGAACGATCTGGGGCCGTTCGACGTGATCCTCGACCCGGTGGGTGGCAACTACGCGGCGTTGAACCTCAAGCTGTTGGCTCGCGATGGTCGCTGGGTGCTGATCGGTTTGATGGGCGGTCGTGAGGCGCAACTGGATCTGGCGCAGGTGCTGGCCAAGCGTGTGCAGCTGCTGGGTTCGACCCTGCGCAATCGCGACGAGCAGTTCAAGGCCGATTTGTTCAGCGATCTCAGTCAGCACGTCTGGCCGCTGTTTGCCGAAGGGCGGTTGAGCCCGCAACTGGCCAAGACGTTTGCGATCAAGGATGCCGAAGCGGCGTTTGCGGAGCTGGCGACCAATAAGGTGTCGGGGAAGTTGGTATTGGTGATCGACGAAAGCTTGACCTGACCCGTGTAGGAGCGAGGCTTGCCCGCGAATGAGGTGACGCGGTCTGACAGATACACCGCGTCGCACCATTCGCGGGCAAGCCTCGCTCCTACAAGTTCTTGGTTATTTCCAGATATGGATCGGCCAGCCGGCTTTTTCGGCGTGTTCGAACAGGACCGGATCGGGGTTCACCACGTGTGGGAAATCTACCTTCAGCAGCAGCGGCAAATCATTGCGTGAATCCGAGTAGAAACTCGCGCCTTCCAGGTTTTCTTCTTCGGCATCCAGCCATTCCAGCAACCGGGTGATCTTGCCTTCACGATAGGTCAGGGTGCCAACGGTATTGCCGCTGTACACCCCGTGCGCTACTTCCAGCTCAATGCCGAGAATCTCGTCAATGCCCAAGCGGTCAGCAATCGGCTTGACCAAATGTGTGCCCGAGGCCGAGATCACCAGAATCCGGTCGCCGGCCTTGCGGTGGGCGGCGATGGCTTTGGTGGCGTCGCTGAAGATGATCGGCTCGATAAAGTCTTCTACCCAAGGCCCCACCAAGTGCTCGATCTCTTGTGGTGTGCGACCGATCATCGGCTCCAGGCTGAAGGTCATGTACTCCTCCATGCGCAACTTGCCGTGGCTGTAAGCGTCCATCAGTTCGTTGTTCTGACGCATGAACGACTCGGGATCGACCCAGCCCAGGCGGCCCATTTGCTCGCTCCAGAGGGTGGCGCAGTCGCCGTGGATCAGGGTTTCGTCCAGATCAAAAATTGCCAGGGCCATCAGTGCAGTTCTCTCTTCAACATCAGCAAAGTCATCAGGCTACCTCACACAAGGCCGTCGGATCGATGGAAAGCGCCAGGCGCTGACCATCGGGGTGCAAGTCGGCCGCCGAGCGGTTCAGCACATCCACCACCAATTCCACACCCCGGGCTTCGACCCGGTAGCGAATCACGTTGCCCAACAGGCTGTGGCTGCGGATCTGCGCATCGAGTTCGCCGTTGAGGCTCAGCTCGATGGCTTCCGGGCGAATCGCGAGGCGATGGGTGATCGGTCGTTGCAGCAGTTTGCTGGCGCTGTCGGCATCCAGCAGGTTGTAGTTACCGATGAAGCCTGCGGCAAAAACATCGACCGGCGCGGTGTAGAGGGTTTCGGCATCGCCGCTCTGTACGATCTTTCCCTGATTCATCAGGAATATTCGGTCAGACATGGTCAGGGCTTCTTCCTGATCGTGAGTGACGAAGATCGTGGTCAAGCCCAGTTCGCGCTGGATCTGACGGATCTGTTCGCGCAGGTGCTTGCGAATCCGTGCATCCAGTGCTGACAGCGGCTCATCCAGCAACAACAACCGAGGCCGGGTCACCAGTGAGCGGGCCAGGGCGACACGCTGGCACTGGCCGCCGGACAGCTGATGCGGGTAACGGGCGGCGAAGTCGTTCAGCTCCACCAGACTCAGTACTTCGGCGACGCGCTTGTGGCTGTCGTCGGCGTTGACCTTCTGCATGCGCAAGCCGAAGGCGACGTTCTGCTCCACGGTCATGTTCGGGAACAGCGCATAACTCTGGAACACCATGCCGATCCCGCGTTTTTGCGGGCTCAGCGGCACGAGGTCCTGACCCTCCAGCAGAATCTTGCCGCCATCTACGGAGGTCAGCCCGGCGATGCAACGCAGCAGGGTGGACTTGCCGCAACCGGACGGGCCGAGCAGGGTGACGAATTCGCCTTTCTTGATTTCGCAGTTGATGTCACTGAATACCGTGGTGCCGGAGTAGTTTTTTTGAAGATGTTGGACGCTGACGTAGCTCATTCGCTTTTGTCCTTGTTCAAGATATTGGCCGCCCAGGTCAGAACCAGCACAAAGAAGAAGTAGGAAATCACCAGCGCGCTGGTGAAGTGGCCGCTGCTGTTGCGCATGTTGTTGAGGTAAACCTGCAGGGTTTCGTAGCGGGTGCCGACGAGGATGTTGGCGAACACGAACTCACCGAACAGGAACGAGAACGACAGCAGCAACGCCACCATCAGACCCTTGCGCAGGTTCGGCAGCACCACCAGGAACGCTGCTTGCCAGGTGCTGGCACCGAGCAGTTGCGCGGCGTCCATCAGGTCCCGCAGGTTGATCGCTTGCAGGTTGTTGGTGATTGCCCGATACATGAACGGCAGCGCCACGGTGAAGTAACAACCGATCAGAATCCATGGCGTACCGACCATGGCGAACGGTCCCGAACCGTAAAGCTGCAACAGCCCCACCGACGACACCACTGGCGGCACCGCGAAGGGCAGCAGGATCAGAATGTTCATCAATGCGTCGAGTTTCGGGAAGTGGTAATGCACCACGAACAGCAGCGGCAGAATCAGCACCACCGACAGAATCAGCGCGCCGACGCAGACCAGCAACGACTGACCGAACGCCTCGAGAAAACGCGGATCGCTCCACAGCTGAATGTACCACTTGAAGGTAAAACCGCTGGGCATCACCGTCGCCGACCAACTGCTGGCGATCGAGTAGATCAATGTTCCGATCAGCGGCAACAGCAAAATGGCAAACAGCAAATACACCACGACCCGGTGGTAGATACCGACGGGGCCCAGTTCAGCGCGAGACATGGTAGCTCCTCTTCAACAGCAGCTGATGCACGATGGTCACCAGGGTCATCAACGCCACCAACACCACGGCCAAGGCACTGGCCAGGTTCGGGTCGAGGGAAATGTCGCCGGAGACCATCGCGGCGATGCGGATCGGCAGCACGTTGAAGTTGCCGGTGGTCAGGGCGTACACCGTGGCGTAAGCGCCAAGGGCGTTGGCCAGCAGAATCACGAACGTGCCCAGCAGCGCCGGGGTCAGCACCGGCAAACCGATGTGTCGCCAGAACTGCCAGCCGTTGGCGCCGAGCAACTCGGCGGACTCCCGCCAGTCTTCGCGCAGGGCATCGAACGCCGGGTAGAGCAGCAGCACGCCCAGGGGGATCTGGAAGTAGGTGTAGAGAATGATCAGCCCGGTTTTCGAGTACAGGTTGAAATCCTGAATGATTCCGGCCTGTTTGAGCATGATGGTGAAGGTGCCGTTGAACCCCAGCAAAATGATGAACGCAAAGGCCAGGGGCACGCCGGCGAAGTTGCTGGTCATGTTGGCGAAGGCGTTGACGAAGTTGCGCAGTTTCGAATCGACCCGACGCAAGGAGTAGGCGCCGAGTACGGCGATGATGATGCCGAACACGCTGGACCAGAAACTGATCTCGAGGCTGTGCTGGATCGCCTGCAAATAGAATTTCGAGTTGAAGATTTTGCTGAAGTTGGCCAAGCCCCAGCCAAACTCTTCCGATTGCAGGCTGTTGATCATCACCCAGAGCAGCGGGGCGATCTCGAACACGATAAAGAACAGCGTGAAGGGCACCAGACACAGTACCGCCAGCCATTTGCCGCGAGTCATGGCGTTCACTTGAGCAGCTCCCGGCACACAGGTTTGTCGTGGGGCACGCCGAGCAGTTCGCAGACGGTGCCGCAGATTTCGGTCTGTTTCGGTGCGGCGTTTTTGTTGAAGCTGAAGGCATCGCCGAGGACAAACAGCGGCACTTCGCGTTCTTCGGGCAGCAGGCCGTTGTGCGAGCGGTCGTTATTCATGCCGTGGTCGGCCGTCACCAACACCTGATAACCGGCGTCGAGCCAGCCTTGCAGGTAGTCGGCGAGGATGATGTCGGCCGAGCGGGCACTGTTTCGGTATTGCGGGGTGTCGAGACCGTGCTTGTGCCCGGCGTCGTCAATGTTCATGGGGTGGACCAATAGAAAGTTCGGCGCATGGCGCAGGCGCAGGTTTTCCGCGTCGGCGAACAGGTGCGAGTCCGGGTAGTGGTCGCTCCAGTAGAAGTGACCGTGCTGGATCGGCAGTTTGGGGTCGTCGGTGTGACGATCCCGGGCGGCCTCGAACGGCGAGCGGTTATACAACTCGCTGACCCAGTGATAGGCCGCGGCCGCGGTTTTCAGGCCGGCGTCGGTGGCGTAGTGATAAATGCTGCGCTGGTTGGACAGGCGCGAGACGTTGTTGTGAACGATGCCGCTGTCGATCGGCGTAACGCCGGTCAGGATGCATTCGTAAAGTGGTCGGGACAGGGCCGGCAGTTCGCACTCCAGTTTGTAGAGTGCTGCGCGTCCTGCGCCAACGTAAGCCTGTAGATGCCCCATGGCGTGGCGTGCGACTTCGTAATTGAGGCCGTCGAGCACGACAAGGATGACGTTGTGCTTCATAGGGGCAGGGACTCCGCAAAAACAGATGATTCAAGTACGCAACCAATCCCCTGTGGGAGCGGGCTTGTGGCGAGGGGGCTTGCCCCCGTTGGGCCGCGCAGCGGACCCAGGATCTGCGAGCGCTGCGCACTCGAACGGGGGCAAGCCCCCTCGCCACACAAGCCCGCTCCCCCATTTGGATCTCCATCAGATTTCCAAATGGGGGAGCTACCGCCTTACGGCATATTGATGATGACTTCTTCCTGCCACTTCTGTGGCAGCGCCTTGGAAGTCTTTTCCCACGCGTCGGCGTCTTTGATCGGGGTCACGCCTTTGTACTGCTCGTTCGGCAGCAGTTTGGCCTTGACGTCATCCGGCAGTTTTACGTGCTCGGCGCGGATCGGGCGGGCGTTACCGCGTGCCAGGTTGATTTGGCCGGCGTCGCTGAAGATGTATTCGCGGGCCAGTTTGGCGGCGTTCGGGTGCTTCGCATATTTGTTGATGATGGTGGTGTAACCGGAAATCACCGAGCCATCGGATGGAATCAGTACGGTGTAGTCATCCGGATTCGCCATCTTCGCCTTGTAGCTCAGACCGTTGAAATCCCAGACCACACCGACTTCGATTTCACCCTTTTCCATGGTGGCGATCGTCGGGTTGGCCATGGACAGGCGACCTTGCTTGGCGATGTCGGCGAACAGCAACAGGGCTGGCTGAATGTTTTTCTCGTCGCCACCGTTGGCCAGTGCCGCAGCCAGTACACCGTTGGCCGCTTGGGCAGCGGTGCTTACGTCACCGATGGAGACCTTGTATTTGCCAGTCTTGAGGTCGGACCACTTGGTCGGCACTTCGGAACCGTGCAGTAGCTTCTTGTTGACGATAAACGCGATGCTGCCGGTGTAGGCCAGTGCCCAGTTGCCGTCCTTGTCCTTGGCCCAGGCCGGAACCTGATCCCAGGTGGTGGTCTTGTAAGGTTGCACAACGCCCTGCTTGACCGCGATCGGGCCGAAGGCGGCACCGACATCGCCGATGTCGGCGCTGGCGTTGTCTTTTTCAGCGGCGAACTTGGCGATTTCCTGAGCCGAGCTCATGTCAGTGTCGATGTGTTTCAAGCCATATTTCTTGGCAAGGTCTTCCCAGGTGCCTTTCCAGTTGGCCCAGTCATCGGGCATGCCGACGCTGTTGACTGCACCTTCCGCTTTCGCAGCGGCTTCCAGGGTTTTCAGATCATCCGCCGCCATGGCGGTGGTGCACAGGGCAATGGTCGAGCCTAACAGTGATGCCAGGAAAAACTGTTTCATCCGAAGCTCCTTTGGGCGTTTTCAACGCTGCGATTGCGGTTGTGTTGGTCTAGGTCAGCAATACCTGAGCCAATTTAGGCGAGCTGGATGACATTTTGATGTCGACGACCGGCCGGCCTGGATTTTCTGCGCTCGGGTACGCGGGGTGCGAGATAAGCGTAGACCATGGCTAAAGGGCTGATATGAAAGGGACTTGGCCATAAAATTGCAGGTGTCTGGCGCAACCGTTCGGCGGCTTTGTCATCTGCCAGTCATGTGCAGTGCCTAGGCTTGCAGGCAATTGAGGGAATCGATTTGAATCGCGGTTCTGCCCTGAATCAGTGCTGGTCTAGTCCAGATAGGTAACGTTGATGCGCATCGAGACAACCAAAGCGGTGACAGCCATCGGGCAGGTTCTGCAGGAACAGCTCGACCATGGTCTGTTGGCGCCCGGGAGCAAGTTGCCGGCGGAGCGCAAGCTCAGTGAGTTGTTCGGTACCACTCGGATCACCGTACGTGAGGCTTTGTTGCAGTTGGAGGCCCAGGGCCAGATTTATCGCGAGGAACGGCGCGGCTGGTTCGTGTCGCCACCGCGCCTGGCTTATAACCTGATGCAGCGCAGTCACTTTCACGCGATGGTCAGTGCGCAAGGGCGAGTGCCGTCGACCGAGGTGATTTCGGCGCGGTTGCAACCGGCGTCAGCGGCGGTGTGTGCGTGGTTGCAGCTACCGGCATTGTCGAGCGTGATCCAGATCTGCCGCTCAAGACGCATTGATGGGCGGTTGGTGCTGTATGTGGAGCACTACCTGAATCCGCAGTTTTTTCCGGGGATTCTGGACTTCGATCTGAATCAGTCGATCACCGAGCTGTATGCACGGCACTATGATTTGCACTATGGGCGTGTGCGTTTCGAGATTGTGCCGACGGCGTTGTCGGTGGATGCGGCGGCGGCTTTACGGGTGTCGGTGGGCGGCCCCGGGTTGCGGATTGCCCGGGTCAATTATGATCAGCATGGACGGTTGATCGATTGTGACCTGGAGTTCTGGCGCCATGATGCGATTCATGTCGGGGTGGATGTGGTCTGATTTTTTGATCTTGCGCAGGCGCGAGGATTTTATTCGTTGAGTTTGGCGAGGATCTTGTAGATCACGGTGGCGAGGATCATCAGCATGCCGACCCACATCGCGAACACACCGGCGTTCTTGTCGCGAAAGTTGAAGCCGATGGCCAGCATGATCATCCCGGAAAGAATCGGGATCAGCATGGCGTGAAACGAAGACGTCGAAATCATGGTGACAGCCTTGTCGGAGGGCGTACTGCAAGTCTAGGCGGCTTTTGGGTGAGTGGTGGTGATGTGTATGCAGGAATGGATCGCAAGCTTATTGTGGCGAGGGAGCTTGCTCCCGTTGGGCTGCGAAGCAGCCCCAAAACAAGCAGTATCAGGTTATCAGTCAGACCGGGTTCGCCAAGTTACGACTGCTTCGCAGCCGAGCGGGAGCAAGCTCCCTCGCCACAAAAGTTAGCGTTTAATCACTAAGGGCTACGGCAATTCGCGACAGGCGTAAAACGCGCTCAGCACTTTGACCAGATGCGCCAGGTCATGGCTGCCACACAGTTCACGGATCGAGTGCATGGCGAACGTCGGCAAGCCGATGTCCACGGTGCGCACGCCCAGGTGGCTGGCAGTGATCGGGCCGATGGTCGAGCCGCAGCCCATGTCGCTGCGCACCACGAAACTTTGCACAGGCACTTCTTCGGCCATGCACAAGTGGCGGAAGAACCCGGCGGTTTCGCTGTTGGTGGCGTAGCGCTGGTTGCTGTTGACCTTGATCACCGGGCCTGCGTTGAGTTTCGGGCCGTGGTTGGCGTCGTGCTTGTCGGCGTAGTTCGGGTGCACGCCGTGGGCGTTGTCGGCCGAGACCAGCAGGGATTTCTGGATGGTCCGTACGAATTCATCCCCCTCGGGCAACAGACGACGCAGGGTTTGCTCAAGCATCGGACCGTCGGCGCCACAGGCCGAGCAGGAACCGACTTCTTCGTGATCGTTGCAGACCAGCACGCAGGTTTCGTCGGTTTCGGCCGTCAGCAACGCTTGCAGGCCGGCGTAGCACGACAGCAAATTATCGAGGCGCGCACCAGCAATGAAATCGCCATGCAGGCCGATGACCGCAGCGCTTTGGGTGTCATAGAAGCTCAACTCGTAATCGAGCACCACGTCGGCGTTCAAGCCATGTTCGCGGGCCAGTTGATCGGTGAGCACGGCGCGGAAGTCCACGCGTTCGTCACCGGCGAATTGCGCGAGGATCGGTGGCAGTTCGGTCTGGGCATTGATCGCCCACCCCATGTTGGCTTCACGGTTGAGGTGGATGGCCAGGTTCGGAATGATCGCGATCGGCGCCTTGAAGTCGATCAGCTGGCTTTCGACCTTACCGTCACGGCGGAAAGTCACGCGGCCGGCCAGAGACAGGTCACGGTCAAACCACGGCGCCAGCAGTGCACCGCCATAGACTTCGACACCCAGTTGCCAGAAGCCCTGGCGTTGCAGTTCCGGCTGGGGTTTGACCCGCAGGCACGGGCTATCGGTGTGTGCGCCGACCAGGCGAATGCCACCATGCAGGGGCGAATGACGGCCCATTTTGAACGCGACGATCGAAGAGTCGTTACGGGTGACGTAGTAACGACCGTTGGCCTCGGTCGTCCACGGCTCGCGCTCGTCGAGGCGCACAAAACCGGCCGCTTCCAGACGCTGAACAAGGCTGGCGGTGGCATGAAACGGGGTAGGGGAGGCCTTGAGGAAGTCGATCAGGCCTTGGTTCAACTCTTCGCGCATAAAAAACTCCAGACAGCAGTGGGCGGGAGTTTAACGTATTGGCTGGGGGCTTTGGGCCTGACATTCGCCAGTTGCGTCAGCGAGCTGCGGCCACCCGTTTTTTCAGGTACTTCATGATGATCTGCTCATCTTCAGGCTTTTCTGGCTTGGGCAATTGTTTGGGCCAGCCAGTTTGATGAGCGCCCAGAAGCTGTTTCTGACGAGTATGGTTCCAGCGAAGAATCTCCCGCGAGGCGGATTCCCACCATTCGTGTCGGCATACCGTGTAGTACGGATGATCGGGCGCTGCGCTGCCATACAGTAGATCGCGACCGACCTTTTTCATGGCGCCGCTCTGGTTGCGCAATTTCCATTTGATTTTCAGCCGTTGCCAGGCTGACGGGACGGGTTTGACCCGCGGTACATCGCGGCACAGTTTCACCAGATCCTGGCTGAACTGCTCGCCATGCTGCGCAAAGAAATGCGCCTGCATCGCATGGAAGAAACGTTTTTCCGCGAAGTAGTGATAGATGTATTTTTTGGCTTCACGCACCGGTTTATCGCGCATCGCGAACGACAGGGCGATTTGCTCGATGGTGTGAATGTCGAAGCTGCCGCGGGTCCATTCGTCGATCAACTGGATCGACGCTTCAAACAGCGGCGTATCGCGGTCGGTCACGCCGCAGAGCCCGCTGTTGTACAGCTTGAAGCCGTTGTCCGCAGTGATGCCGCGAGTGCGTAGACTTTCTCCGAGTTTCAGGTAGTCATGGCGCTCACAGACATCCCGCCAGTCGTATTCGAAGCGATCCATCAAATAGTGACCGGGCTGAATCTGGTCGAAGATCAGATTCGGGTCGCTGAGGAACAGGGTGTCGGTATCGGCGAACAGCGTCTTTTCAGCAAGCGCAAGGCCAGCGGCCATGGCGCAGGCCTTGCGGCGATGGTGATAGCCGTTCTCGCCCTGCCACAAGGTCAGGGTTTGCTCGGTCAGGAGCACGGTTTCAACCGGCCAGCCGGCGTAATCCTGCGGGCGATCCGTCAGGACCCGGATGCACAAAGGCTCGCCTTTCTTCATGTGGGAAAGCGCAGTCAAAATGCTGAACTTGGCTTCTCGCCGGTAAACGTCCTGATTGCCGTAGATCAGATAAAGCAGTTGATTTCGGGTTTTCTTGACGGGCGTTGCCAAGGAGTCAGTACCACTCATTCTGTTCAATCCTCGTTTTGAAGCCGTGTCGCCATGTGGCAGATTTAAAACGGTGCCGGGCACTCGAAACGCAAGCGGTCGCCGGTCTGGGGATGGGTAAAGCTCAGCATGCTCGCGTGCAGACACAGGCGTGGCCAGGCGGCCAGGGCTTGCGGATGGGCGTAGAGGCCGTCACCCAGCAGCGGGTGGCCGATGGAGAGCATGTGTACGCGCAACTGGTGAGAGCGTCCGGTGATCGGCGTCAGCTCGACGCGGCACCAGTCGCCACAACGCTCCAGCACACGCCAGAAGGTCAAGGCGTGCTTGCCAAATTCGTGGTCCACCACATGACGTGGCTTGGTCGGCGGATCGTAGCGCAGGGGCAGGTCGATGCTGCCGCTGTCCAGTTCCGGTTGTCCCCAGCACAGGGCGGTGTAGGCCTTTTCGGTTTCGCGGTCGTGAAATTGCCGAGACAGCTCGCGATGAGTGTCCGGGTCACGGGCCAGTAGAATGATGCCGGACGTTTCCCAGTCCAGCCGATGGACAATTCGTGCTTCCGGGTAGCCGTTTTCTTGCAGGCGCGTAATCAGGCAGTCCTTGTTGTCATCGGCCCGGCCAGGGACCGAGAGTAACAAGGTCGGTTTGTCCACCACCAGTACGGCGGCGTCCTGATGGATGATGCGGATGTTGGACAACGGCATTAAAACAGCCTCGTAACAAACGCCAACGGCGGCTCAGGCCCCACCCCTGCAGGAGCGAAGCTTGCTCGCGAATGCGTCACCTCGGTCTATCAGATACACCGAGTTGCTTGTGTTCGCGAGCAAGCTTCGCTCCTACGGAGTACGTAAGAGCCTGAGCCGCCGTGGCTCCCGCCGGATCGACTCAGCGATCTGGCAGGGTGATATTGAGTTCCAGGATCGAGCAACTGCCCTGGTTTTCCAGAGCGACGTGCACGTCATCGGACCCGATATTGACGTACTTGCGGATCACTTCCACCAGTTCCTTCTGCAAGGCTGGCAGGTAATCCGGCGTACTGCGCTGGCCGCGTTCATGCGCCACGATGATCTGTAGACGCTCTTTCGCTACCGAGGCGGTATTGGGCTTTTTGTTGGCACGAAAGAAGTCAAAAAGGTTCATTACCTACCTCCAAAAAGTCGCTCGAAGAATCCCTTCTTCTCGACATCGAGGAAACGATGGTCCACGGTTTTGCCCAGCAGACGATCGACAGCATCGCTGTACGCCTGACCGGCGTCGCTCTGGTCGTCAAGAATAACCGGCACGCCCTGGTTGGAGGCCTTGAGGACGGCTTGCGACTCCGGAATCACGCCTAGCAGGGTCACCGCGAGGATGTCCTTGACGTCTTCGACGCCGAGCATTTCGCCGTTGCTCACGCGTGTAGGGTTGTAGCGGGTCAGCAGCAGGTGTTCCTTGATCGGCTCTTCGCCGTTCTCGGCGCGACGGGACTTGCTGGCCAGCAGGCCCAGCATGCGGTCCGAGTCACGTACGGAGGAGACTTCCGGGTTGGTCACGACAATCGCTTCGTCGGCGAAGTACATGGCCAGGTGGGCGCCTTTCTCGATGCCCGCCGGGGAGTCGCAGACCACGAATTCGAAGTCTTCCTTGAGCTGCATCAGGACCTTTTCGACACCTTCCTGGGTCAGCGCGTCTTTATCGCGAGTCTGGCTGGCGGCCAGCACGTAGAGGTTTTCCAGACGCTTGTCTTTGATCAGGGCCTGTTGCAGGTTGGCTTCGCCGTTCACCACGTTGACGAAGTCATACACCACGCGGCGCTCACAACCCATGATCAGGTCGAGGTTACGCAAACCGACGTCGAAATCGACGATAACTGTTTTGTGGCCGCGCAGAGCGAGGCCGGTACCGATAGCGGCGCTGGTGGTGGTCTTACCCACACCACCCTTGCCGGATGTAACCACGAGAATCTTGGCCAAGGTGTTTTACCCCTAAGGAAAAAGGACGTTTAGCCCCTGAAAAACATCTCTTGAAAAACTACTGCAGTCGGACAGCCTTGGCTGGAATCCGGCTCTGAGCGGCGCTTACCCCCGGTAAACACTGCTTTTGGCCTTTTTCCTACTTCGTTTGAGCCGTTTTCGCTACGTTTTAGAGATGCTTGGAAAATGCGGCAGTATCCGTTAAAGCCGAATGATGTTCAACACGTCGCCCGACAGGCTGACTTGTACGCCCGCGCCCCACAATGGATCGCGACGCAGATCCTCGGAAACCTTGTAGTGGCCGGCGATGGAGACCAGTTCAGCGGTCATTTGCTGACAGAAAATCCTGGCTTTCGTGTCACCTTTGACACCCGCCAGGACACGACCGCGCATCGCGCCGTATACATGGATGTTCCCGTCGGCGAGAAGTTCCGCCCCCGGGCTGACCGACGAAATGACGACCAAATCGCAACCCTGGGCATAAATCTGCTGGCCACCACGTACCGGCGAAGTAATGATTTTCGTCGGTTTGATGGTCGGCTCCGGTGGTTTTTCCGGTTTTTTCTTTATTTCGCCTTCGTGTGGGTCGAGCGGCCGCTCACGGGCACCGGACGGCGGCAGCACCGGCAGATCGACGGCGATGGCGGCGGCGATGTCTTCGATGCGGCTGGCGCGGATCGCCAGGGTGCGCAGGCCATGTTGGCGGCAGATACGCATCAGCCCCGGCAGATCGACCGAGCCTTCGCTGGCCGGGAGTTTGTCCAGGGCCAGTACCAGCGGCGCGTTGCTGAAGAAGTTGGGCGCCTGGGCGACCTTGGCAGCCAGTTGCCGATCAAGGTTCTCAAGGTCGTTACGGGCCAGTTCCAGCACCGTAATGGCGAGCATGCTGCCCTTCAACTGGAACACGGGATCTTGGTCTAGCGGTTCGGTTTGGCTCATGGTCGGCATACAACGGCTTGTCACTAAAAGTGCCGAGACTTATAACGAGAACGCCCGCGGGCCGCAAGCCGGGTCGAACGATGTAGAATGCCCGGCCATTGTCTTTTCGGAACCTTTAATGGATCGCCCGCGTTTTCGAACAGCATTTCTTTCTCCGCGTTTCTGGCCGCTGTGGTGTGGCCTGGGGCTGTTGTGGCTGATTGTGCAGTTGCCGTACCCGGCTTTGCTGTCGGTCGGGCGCGCCCTGGGTGCATTGATGTACCGAGTGGCCGGCGACCGACGGCGCATTGCCAAGCGCAATCTGGAGCTGTGTTTCCCTGAAAAGTCCGCTGCCGAGCGCAAGCGCCTGCTCAAGGAAAACTTCGCCTCCACCGGCATCGCCTTCTTCGAGATGGCCATGAGTTGGTGGTGGTCGCGCCAGCGTCTGGCGAAACTGGCCCATGTCGAAGGCCTGGAGCATCTGAAGCAGGCCCAGACGCAGGGCAAGGGCGTGATTCTGATGGCCGTGCATTTCACCACGCTGGAGATCGGCGCGGCGCTGCTCGGTCAGCAGCACACCATCGATGGCATGTACCGCGAACACAAGAATCCGCTGTTCGACTACATCCAGCGTCGTGGTCGCGAGCGGCACAACCTCGACTCTCTGGCGGTGGAGCGCGACGACGTGCGTGGCATGCTCAAGCTGCTGCGGGCAGGGAGAGCAATCTGGTACGCACCGGATCAGGACTATGGCGCCAAGCAAAGTATCTTCGTGCCGCTGTTCGGGATTCAGGCGGCGACCGTGACCGCCACCAGCAAATTCGCGCGGCTGGGCAAGGCGCTGGTGGTGCCCTTCACCCAGGAACGCCTGGCGGATGGCAGCGGTTATCGGTTGGTGATTCATGCGCCGCTCGAGGGCTTTCCCGGCGAGACGGAAGAGACTGACTGCATTCGGATCAACCGGTGGGTCGAAAGTGCCTTGCGCGAATGTCCGGAGCAATACCTCTGGGCACATCGGCGCTTCAAGAGTCGTCCACCGGGCGAGCCGAAACTGTACGCCAAACGCGGTTGAGTCACCGATCCCTTTAAGCTCCATGGAGTGTTGCAATGAGTTCTGCTGAACCGGTTACAGGGTTGATACTTTCCGGTGGTGGGGCTCGCGCGGCCTATCAGGTGGGTGTGCTGGCGGCAATTGCCGAGCTGTTGCCGGTGGGTGCGGCGAATCCGTTTCCGGTGATCGTCGGCACCTCGGCCGGTGCGATCAACGCAGTCAGCCTGGCCAGTGGGGCGATGGATTTTCGCGGCGCGATTCAGCGTCTGACGGCCTTCTGGCAAGGCTTCCGCAGCCATCTGGTGTTGCGCAGCGACTGGCCGGGGGTGATCCATCAAGCCGCCCGGTTTGTCAGTCACAATCTGATGGGGATTGGCGCTCAGGTGCCGGTGGCCCTGCTCAACAGCTCGCCATTGCGCGGTTTACTCAACGACAAACTGCACATGCCCGGGATTGCCGAGGCCATCGCGCAAAAGCAATTGCAGGCGGTGGCGGTCACGGCGTTCGGCTATGAGTCCGGTCAGGCCGTCACGTTTTATCAGGGCGGTGGCACCATCGAGGCTTGGTTGCGCCATAGACGTATCGGCGTGCCGACCCAGTTGAGCGTCGACCATCTGCTCGCCAGTTCGGCGATTCCGTTGCTGTTTGCGCCAGTGAAAATCGGCGAAGAATATTTCGGCGATGGCGCGGTGCGTCAGTCGGCACCGATCAGCCCGGCCCTGCACCTGGGCGCCAGCCGAGTGCTGGTGGTGGGCGTCAGCGGCAACCCGCGCGGGGTCGATCCGCAGCAGCCGCTGCAACGTGCGTACACCGGTCAGCAGCCGACCCTGGCGCAAATCGGCGGGCACATGCTCAACAGTACGTTCATTGACAGCCTGGAAGGTGACATCGAGTTGTTGCAGCGCCTCAATCAGTTCAGCCATTTGCTGCCCGACGGCGCATCGAGTCGTGCATTGGGGGCGGCGCCGGTGGAGGTGCTGGTGATTTCGCCGAGTCAGCCGATCGATGAAATTGCGGCGCGGCATCGGCAGGAATTACCGGCGGCCTTGCGT
Source organism: Pseudomonas sp. LBUM1673 (assembly GCF_059695645.1). NCBI lineage: Bacteria > Pseudomonadati > Pseudomonadota > Gammaproteobacteria > Pseudomonadales > Pseudomonadaceae > Pseudomonas > Pseudomonas sp. LBUM1673. Next base: position 4,592,611 of record NZ_CP166780.1, on the reverse strand, counting down.
CTGTTTTTACGCGGGCCGGGAGCAACCAAGACCAGCGGGGCAGGGGTGCTGAGTTATCTGTTGTTCGAGGCGGGGTATTGCAGCGAGTTGATCGATCTGGGACGGCGCGATGCATTGGCCAAGCGGGATGAGTTGTGCCGGTTTCTTGGGCTGGTGGAGCCTGCGGTTCCGGCTTGAGATTGGCGGCGCGGCTATTCGCGGGCAAGCCTCGCTCCTACGGATTTGAGTCGTTCATGTAATCGGTGAACGACACAAGACCTGTAGGAGCGAGGCTTGCCCGCGAAGCTTTTACGATTAGAAGTGGAACTTCACCAGCAAGCTCGTATTGCTTTGATCGGTCTTGAAGGCCTGGCTGTCCTTGATCCCGTACTTGTCTGACCAGTAGTCGTACTCGACGCCGACGTACAACTGCTTCTCGCCTATGTTCAGGGCTTTGCCCAAGTCGTATTTGACCTGCGGGTTGAAGTGCAGGTTGGCGTGGTAGGTGCCTTTGCTGTTCTGGTCGTTGTCGACCACCCAGTCCATGAAACCATCGATCAGGATGTTCGAATCGCCGACAGGAATGGTGTAGGACCAGATCGGGGTGATCTGCCAGACGTTGTCACCCGGGCGGCTGCCTTCGGTGTGACGCTGGTAGAAGTTCAGCTGGAAGTAGTCGAACCCGGGAATCGCCAGGTCGAAACCCGGACCGATCAGGTAAGACTCGGTATCGCCCTCACCGAACTCGTACGTCATGGCCAGCAGCACGTCCTTGACCGGACCGAACTCCAGTTTCTGGTCGAAGATCTTGCCAAACGACAAGCGCGGGCTGATTTCGCCGTAATAGGTGTTCGAGCCGACGCCGCTGTCTTCCTTGCCGTTGTAGAAGATCTTGTCGACGAACACGAAGTTGTCGCCGTATTTCCAGGCATCGGCGTGCTCGAAGGTGACGGTTTGCTGAATGCGCGGGTTGACCTGGAAGTCCTTGCCATAGAGGTAGGTCAGGCTGTTGTTCTGCCATTGCAGCAAGTCGCCGGCCATTGCCTGGCCCCCGGCCAGTAAGGATCCTGCGAGCATCAGGCTGGTGCACGTACGTTTCATTCGGTTGCTCCCAAAAAGTAGGTGGTTCCACGTTGTTTTTCTAAGGTCGGCGCTCTGGTGTGGCGCCTTTTCTTGTTGCTGTAAAAATCATCCATTCGGTCAGCTTTGGTGCTGTTAGCAAGAGCTGAGCCAAGGCATAAAAAAAAGCAAAAAAACGCCCGTTCGGCTGTTCGAAAACAGTCGATTGAGCGTCATTTCGGGATGCCTTGGTGCGGTCCAGAGCCGGGGTAAGTTGGCTTTCTGGTCAGGAATTAAATTCGCGCTTTTTTTTAGACCGGATTCGGACGGCCGCGGAGAACACTGACTCCCGGGCGATGGCTCAAGTGCCCCGCAACAGAGCGCTGGCGACAGGTTTGGGGCACGGTTGCAGGCAGTCAGGCCGGCGTCGCTGAACGACAGGCTTGTCTGGGTACGAATCATCTGGTTGCTCTCTCTTGTTTTTATTGTTTGAGGCGCACTGTGATAAGGGGGCTCACCCTAATGTGGGAGCGGCTTGCTCGCGAAAGCGGTGTGTCAGGCGACATCAATGTTGACTGTACTGCCGTCTTCGCGAGCAAGCCCGCTCCCGCATTAGGGTGAACTCCTTCGTCACGGGTTCAGATCAATGCGGCCATTCGCGGGCAGTCGGATCGACGCATCGCTCGCTCCTGCAAGGTCAATGCAAATCCTTTAGGAGCGAAGCTTTTGCTACTTAATGGGTCGGAGCGCCCTGACCAATCCATGCGCCGATCAGGTCACGTTCCTGCTGGGTCATCTGCGTGATGTTGCCCAGTGGCATGATCTGGCTGGTGACGGCTTGAGCCTGGATGCGAGCAGCGTTTTGGCGGATCTGTTCTGGCGTATCGAACATCACGCCGGCGGGTGCCGCGCTGAACAGCGGGCTGGTGGGTTTGGCCGAATGGCAGACCGTGCAACGTTCCTGAATCACGTGGTGCACTTTGTCAAAGCTGGGACCTGCATTCGACGCTTGGGCGGGTGCAGCTTCAGGGGCCGTCGCCGATGTAGCTTCAGCCGGTTTCTTGCCACCGCCGAGGGCGGTTTCCGGTAGCGGCTGATACTCGATGGTCTCAGGCGCCTTGGCCACTTCCGGCGCACTGGACATCGGCGCCGGGCCGGTCACATACGCCAGACAAATCATGCCGACCGCCGCAGCGGGCAAGGTCCAGGCGAATTTGTGGCTGTCGTGACGGGTGTTGAAGTAGTGACGCACCAAAACCGCCAGTACCGCGATCCCGGCCAGGATCAGCCAGTTGTATTGGCTGCCGTAGGTGCTCGGGAAGTGGTTGCTGATCATGATGAACAGCACCGGCAAGGTGAAGTAGTTGTTGTGACGCGAACGCAGCAGGCCTTTGGCCGGCAGGGCCGGATCGGGCGTGCGATTCTCGGCAATCGCCGCCACCAATGCGCGCTGGGCCGGCATGATGATGCGGAACACGTTGCCGACCATGATGGTGCCGATGATCGCGCCGACGTGCAGGTAAGCACCACGCCCACTGAACACTTTGCTGAAACCGTAAGCGGCGCCGATGATGAGTACAAACAGAATGAAGCCGAGCAGGGCAGGGCGTTTGCCCAGGGCCGAGTCGCAAAGGAAGGAGTAGATGAACCAGCCGATGAACAGCGAGCCGAGGCCGATGGCCACACCTTCAGGACCGCTCAGGGTGCTGCCCGGTGCCAGCAGATAAAGTGTCGGGTTGGAGTAGAACACCACGCACAGCAGCGCGACCCCCGACAGCCAGGTGAAGTAGGCTTCCCATTTGAACCAGTGCAGGTTGTCCGGCATGGTCGGTGGAGCTAGTTTGTATTTTTCCAGGTGGTAGATACCGCCGCCATGGATCGCCCACAAATCGCCCGCCAAACCACTTTTCGGGTTGACCCGATTCAGGTTGTTTTCCAGCCAGACGAAATAGAACGACGCGCCGATCCAGGCCACGCCGGTGATCATGTGAACCCAGCGCACGCTCAGGTTCAGCCATTCCAACAGATGTGCTTCCACAGTCTTTACCTCTCGCCCGTCACTCTGTTGTCGAGTGATCGGACTCTTCTCTTATTGGTGGGGGGCGAGGATCAAACGCTCATCCTCTTTGAAAAAATGCTCATCGCAGTTATTGCCTGTGCCACTGCGATCAACCACCAGGAAGTCATCCCGCTTTTCGATCGTCAGCACCGGGTGGTGCCAGACGCCGCGATGGTAATTAATGCCCTGCCTGCCGTTGGTGACGAAGGCGCGGACCAAGCCTGATACAGGTTCATCGCCAAGTGGCGCGACCACGATCAGAAAGGGGTTGCCGAGCAGCGGAATGAAAGCCTGGCTGCCCAGCGGGTGACGCTCCAGCATGCTGACGGTCAGCGGCATGTCCTGCGCGTCGGCGCGGAAGATGCTGATGATCGCCTTGCCCTCTGGCGTGGCGGTTTCTACCGTCGCCAGTTTGTGGAAGCGCATGGTCGAACCGTTGTTGATCATGAAGTGATCGCTGCCAGAGGTTTCGATCACGTCACCGAAAGGGGCGAAGGCTTCTTTGGTCAACGGTTCAATCGTCAATGTGCGCATGCTGGTCTTCTTACCTTGAATTCGTTGTTGTCTGTTCTATTGCTATCGCGAGCAGGCTCGCTCCCACAGGTTTTGTGTACACCACAATCCAATGTGGGAGCGAGCCTGCTCGCGATTGGCCTCAGCGCTTATTTAGCTACCTTGCCGAGGACGCGCAGGCGGCTCACGCCCCCATCCGGGAACACGTTCAGGCGGATGTGGGTGATCGGGCCCAGTGCCTTGATCTGCTCGGCGAAAGTGTGTTCGGCGTGCATTTCCAGCTTCTGGCTCGGCAACAGTTCGCGCCAGAACAGCGATTGGGTTTCGATCTGGCTGTCGGTGCCGCCTTTCACAAACGCGCCCTGGATCGAGCAAGTGTCCGGGTAGTTGCCCTTGAAGTGCAGGGTGTCGACGATGACTTTCTCGACTTCGCCAGCATGACCCAGCGCGACGATCACCCAGTCATTGCCCGGTGTACGACGACGGGCGGTTTCCCAGCCATCGCCCATGTTGATGCCACGGCCCGGGTTGAGAATGTTGCTCATGCGGCCGAAGTGTTCGTCGGAGCAGGCGAGGGCACGGCCACCGTTGAGGGCTGCTGCCAAGTCGATCTGCTCGTTGTCGCCCACAGCGGACCAGTCGCGGTGCGGAATACCGTACACACGCAAACGAGCCACGCCACCATCCGGGTAGATGTTGAAGCGCAGGTGGCTGAAAGCCTGATCATTGTTGATTTCGTGGAAGTGGTGGCTGTTGCCTTGCAGTTCGACGGCGGACAGCACTTCAACCCACTGGGTGTTTTCGGTTGGCTCGCCTTCTGCCAGGAAGCAGGCTTCCAGGGAAGCCGACGGCGGGAAGTTGCCGGTGAAGAATGAGGTGTCGATGTCCACGCCTTTGATCGAGCCCGGTACGCCCAGGCGGATCACCGCGCTGTCGTAGCCTTCGAAGCGCTTGCGGCGCGACTCCCAGCCGTCCATCCACTTGCCGTTGTCATCGAACACGCCCTCCTTCCATACGGCCGGGGTCGGTTGGAACAGACGGTTGGCGTCTGCGAACCAGTCATCGGTGACCGAGATGATTTTGGTGCCCAGGCGGGCGTCGGCCAGGTTGACGAACTTCTCGAAAGGTACGGCGTAAGCTTTCATTCTTCTTGTCTGCCTTTAAATAAGTGGCTTGGGATGCTTGCGGGGCCCTGGGTACTTTTCGCGTTTAAGAGCACTCGGGCCAGGCTCGCTTATAGGGTCAGTAATCGGAACAACGCGATCTTGTTGATCTCCGCCAGCGCGCATTTGAATTCGGTGTCGACCGAGTTGTGAATGCGCGTTTCGAACGCCGCGAGGATCTGATGCCGGTTGCTGCCTTTTACCGCCATGATGAAGGGAAACTTGAACTTGGCTTTGTAGGCGTCGTTCAGCTCGGTGAAGCGTTCAAACTCATCGATCGAGCATTGGTGAATACCGGCGCCAGCCTGTTCATTCGTGCTGGCTTCGGTCAGTTGGCCCTGGACGGCGGCACGGCCTGCCAGGTCCGGGTGAGCGTTGATCAGGGCCAGTTGGCTGGCGTGATCAGCGCTCAACAGGATGTCGCTCATGCGCTGGTGCAGGGTTTCGATCTCGTCGATCGAAGCGTCCTGGCCCAGGTCGAAGGCCTTCTCGGCCACCCATGGCGAGTGTTCGTAGATGTCGGCGAAGGCGGCGACAAACGCGTCGCGGCTCAGGGTCGATGGCTTCAGGGTTTGGAAGTGGCTCATTTCGCGGTCCCTTGATACGGGTGGGTTGCGTGCCAGTGGCGAGCGATGTCGACGCGGCGGCTGAACCACACCTGTTCATGACTTTTAGCGTATTCGATAAAGCGTTTAAGCGAAGCCAGACGCGCCGGGCGGCCGATCAGGCGGCAGTGCAGGCCGATCGACAACATCTTCGGAGCCTCGGCGCCTTCGGCATACAGCACGTCGAACGCGTCTTTCAGGTATTCGAAAAAGTCGTCGCCCTTGTTGAAACCCTGAACCTGGGTGAAGCGCATGTCGTTGGTGTCCAGGGTGTACGGGATCACCAAATGCGCCTTGCCGGTCGGGTTGTTCGGTTCCCAGTAGGGCAGGTCGTCGTCGTAGGTGTCGCAGTCGTAGAGGAAACCGCCTTCTTCCATCACCAGCCGACGAGTGTTCGGGCCGGTGCGGCCGGTGTACCAGCCCAGTGGGCGCTCGCCGGTGATTTCGGTGAGGATGCGGATCGCTTCGAGCATGTGCTCGCGTTCCTGCGCTTCGTCCATGTACTGGTAGTCGATCCAGCGGTAGCCGTGGCTGCAGATCTCGTGACCGGCCTCGACCATGGCGCGGATCACGTCCGGGTGGCGCTGGGCGGCCATGGCCACGGCGAAGATGGTCAGCGGGATGTCGAATTCCTTGAAGAGTTTCAGAATCCGCCAGACGCCGGCACGGCTGCCATACTCGTAAAGGGATTCCATGCTCATGTTGCGCTCGCCTTGCAGCGGCTGCGCCGAAACCATCTCTGACAGGAAGGCTTCGGATTCTTTATCGCCGTGAAGGATACTGCGCTCGCCGCCTTCTTCGTAATTGAGCACGAAGGACAGGGCGATGCGGGCATTGCCCGGCCAGTGTGGGTGAGGAGGGTTACTGCCGTAACCGATCAGGTCGCGTGGGTAGTCAGCGCTCACTGCAGTCTTCCTTCTTGTTCGTATCGACTTATTCAAAGTCAGGGTTTGCGTGGCGGCCTGGCGATGAGAGGGCAGGCTGGCGTCACAGCAATGGAGTGATTGTATACAACTTTATATTCACTTTGTAAGCCTGATTTTTTGCATTTTTCACTGACTGCGCTCTTTGGAGAGTATTGCAAGAAACCTGCCTGACTGGTCAACTAATGGATAAGAGGTCCTTTGATCTTATGGTTTGGCGCAAGATTCGTTGGCAAACCCTGAATGACGGTGTTGGAGGTAAAAATGTCGTTTTTATTGTGTACAATTTTTTTGAAAAGTGTCTTAATCAGTCGCTCGCCGCAGCTTTTCGTGCTCCGAAACGGTGCGGTCTCCTTTTCAACTGACTTCGGGAGGCGCGAGGTCTGACTGCTCCACGCAGGCAGGCGCGCAGAATCAATGGGACGTTTGACTACACACGTTTTGGACGCTGCACACGGTTGCCCGGGCAGTTCGATCAAGGTCGAGTTGTACCGCGTTGAAGGTTCGCAGCTGGAATTGGTCGCCACTGCGCTCACCAACGGCGACGGTCGTGTCGATTCGCCGCTGCTGCAAGGCGATGACTATCGGTCCGGGGTCTATCAGCTTCAGTTTCATGCGGGTGATTACTACCGTGCCCGTGGGGTTCAGCTGCCTGAGCCTGCGTTCCTGGATGTGGTGGTGCTGCGTTTCGGCATCTCTGCGGAGCAGGATCACTACCATGTGCCGTTGTTGATTTCGCCGTACAGTTATTCCACGTATCGAGGCAGTTGATCCCCCAAGCAGCTGCCTCCTCCGAGAAGCGACTGCGCATATAGCTTCTTTGGTCTTTCGCCCGCTCACACTGCGGGCTTTTTTTTGAGCAATACCGTGCGCTTCGGCTGATTTCAGGTGCGCTACCGGACGTTCTCGTGCGCAAGGCGGTTGATTATTTTTCTCTGAGGACGAAGAGCGTAATACTACCGCTCTGAGACTTTGTGACGCCGCCCAGTAAAAAGATGATTTTACCTTCGTCGAAATGCTTGAGCAGTCTCTGCGGGTCATCCTGCCCAGGGGACGTCAACATCTCCCTCTGTTTCTGCCTGGTGTTGGTCGGCTTCGAGTGATAGCGCGGCAGGTCGGATTTTTCACCAGCGCCGTGAGAGATTCCTAACACGAAATCGGCGTCGATGTCTTTTCTACGAAACATCACACTCATCCCTACGACGAATTTGCGGTTGACGATATAGCCGTTGCCTTCTAAAACGGCGATGAACAGATTTCTCTCAGCAAGTAGGCTACCGTTATATTCGAGGAGTTCTTTAGAGCCTTTTGGTGGGGCAAAGTCGAGTCGCTCCAAAAATTGCTCTGAATTCTTTCGGGGAATTGCAAGGGTCCTACCGCTTTTGGGCGCCGCTGCCAACATCAACAACGGCTCTGCCAGTTCTTGTCGCGTGACGTTGATAGTGCCTCTGTTTGCCCAGTGTTGAAAGACGTCAAACAATGCATAAAGCCCGTGAGCGTTGATCACTTCGGAGTGATTGGCCCAGCGGAACATTGCTCTTGCGACCGCGTTCGCGGAGTGATCAGACAAATGCCTGAAGGTGTCGGCGACGTATTGAGTCATGGTTTTTTCAAATGGAAGGCGGCTTTCTATGACCATCCATTTGTCATCCACTTTCACAGCCCCTTTTGGTTGCAGCTCAGGAGAGTCTTGCAGCATCTGTTCGAAAGCATCGAATCGTCCGGGTGAGAATCGCGGATGTTCCAAAGAGACAAGACGGGTATTGGCCTCCACACCTTGAGGCACAATTGGATAGTGTTGGCCGTCTATTTCGATCGATTCGCCGGATCGCGGCTTTGTGACCTTTCCCCAGTTTTTCCACTGTCCGATGGATGGATTTACCGGAGCCGGTGTATTCGAGAAAAAAATGTCAGCCCATGGGACTGGATCGGACGTGTCGCCATCTTCCTCCAGGCGCGGACGCTTGCTTGGGCCCGCCGTCGGTTCTTCGGATTCGGTCGCTGGCCGACGTATATCCTTCGTGGTGTCCTGTCCTTTGCGGCGCCAGAGCTTAGTACCTGGCATCTGTTCAACCAGCTCACCGAGCGAGTTGAATTCGTGGGCAGAGCTCTGCTGATAGCTTCCGTCCGGGCGTTTGCGCACCTTGAAAGTTGTGCCATCTTCCATGTCGACATAGCTTCCTCCGCGCCTGTCATAACGGATCCCGTCCACTGAGTTTTCCGCTTTTGTCAGCATGGCTGCCAGATGGGCGGGAAGGAGCGTTGGTGGCTGCAGCCTTGGGGGGGCAACAATAACCGGCATTTGCGTGGTTGCACCTGAACCTTGTAATACCCAATCTGGTAGTTCGAAGCGCCAATGCGGCTGGCCTTCGACTTTTGTCAGGAACGGACCTGATAGATCCGGTGTAAAGGCGAAGGGAACCTGATAGCGGCCATCGGGTTTAAGCTCGACCAGGAAATGGCCCTCATCTGCAATGTGGGCGTAGGTCTTGCCGTCCGGGCCGTTGAACAGCCCGGGCTTGTCTACAATTGGAGTCAAAAGACCGACCTGGTCCGCGGGCCAGGAAACGGATCTGAGAGCAGATGCAGGCGTAATGGTTTCGGTGCCGGGTATATCGCTCACTACGATGGATGGCTGACGAGTGACTTCGCCGTGCTGGACATCCGATGAGTGTGCGTCGGGTGTTGTTTCTGTTCCTTGCGGATGCGAATCAGGGCGACCCATGTTGACGTGGTCACCTGCGATCGGGCTATTTTCCGACGTGGGCCTTGTCGTAGTTGATGATGTGTCGGATAGATGAGAACCCGGAACTTTCTTGGGTGGTTTAGCCATTAAATTTTTCTCTGATAATTTACTGAAAAGTTTTTTAACGATGAAAGTCTGATTTCACAGAAATCGGAGCACCCGTTGGCGCGCAGAATCTATGGGACGTTTGACAACGCACGTTTTCAGCCTTCTCTAACGATAACGAGAGTGGATTGATCTGGTCCGACTGGTTGAGTACAGCCCAGTAAGTAGATAGCTTTGTCCGGATCGAGATGCTGGTTCAGTTCCTGCCATTGCTCCTCGCCAATCCTGCTCCGGTACGCTGGATCGCTTAGTTCGGAGCCCGGTACCGTGTGACGTCGAATGTTTCCAAGCAGCGAAGTGGCGGGAAATCTCAACACGAATACGGCGTCAAGTTCTTCTCGGTGAAACAGCAACGCATCCTCGCTGAGTACGCGGGTCGTGCGATTTACGATATAGCCGTTATGTTCTAAAACGGTGCTGAACAAGCTTCGTAGGCTGGGTCCACCCATTACATACTCGCTCCATACTTGAGGGAATCGTTTTGGGTCAAAGTCGAGTCGCTGTAATGCCTCTAAAGACGGAGAAGGAAGTGATATTGTTTTCTCGGTGCCGTTATTGGTTGTGGGCAGCTTAGGCAACATCATTATCGGATCAGCCAGCTCTCGTCGGGGAGCGTCGATATGGGCTCTATCTGCCCAGTGGCGAAATGTCTGACTCATCACCGAGAGTCCATGACCGTTGATGACTTCGGAATAACCAGCCTGGTTAAACACGGCCCTTGCGACCGCGCTCACTGTATGATCCGACAAATACTGGAAGGAGCGGGTGACGTATTGAGTCAGGGACATTTCAAACGGCGGGCGTCTCTCCACTATCTTCCACTGGTCATCCTTTTTAACTGCCCATTTTGGTTGCAGCGATGGATCGTTTAACAGCATCTGTTCGAAAGCGTCATATCGCCCAGGTGAAAAGCCTGGGTGTTCCAGATAGACAAGACGAGTATCAGCAAGCATAACTTGAGGCACAATCGGATAATGAAGCCCGTCTATTTCTATGGACTCGCCCGATTGAGGCTTTGTGGTCTTTCCCCAGTTTCGCCCCAGTCCGTAGGAAAGATCCAGTGTGCCCGATTCATCCGAGAGGAGACTTTCAGCGAATGCCTCTGTATCGGGGGAGTGGCTATCTTCTTTATCCAGACGCGGACGCTTGCTCGGACCGGGACGTGGTTCGTCGGATTCGGCGGACGGTCGGTGAACATCCGGTCGAGGACTTTCTTGTGTGGTCGTAGTGGTCTGTGCTTTTCGTCGCCAAAGTTTCGTTCCCGCAATCTGTTCAAGCAGCGCACCGGACGGGATCAACTCGCTGACGGAAGTCTGCTGATAGCTCCCGTCCGGGTGTTTGTGAACCCTGACGGTGCCTTCTTGCATCTCGACATAAGTTTTTTTCAACTTGTCGTAACGGATCCCGTCCACGGAGCCTTCTGCTTTTGTCAGTTTGGCTGCCAGGTGCGCAGGAATGAACGTCGACGATTCCGTGCGAGCAGGTGCAACAACAGCCGGAGCTTGCGTGTTTGCAGACTCAGCGCTGTTACCGGGGCCAGGCATATCACTGACTACGACGGATTGCTGATGAGTGGCTCCACCCGTGGAGGCATCCGATGAGTGTGCACCGGGAGGTGAAGCTCCAGCTTGCGAATGCGGATCAGAGTGACCTACGTTGACGCGATCGCCTGCGGCCGGGCTTTCTTCCAGCATGGGTCTTGTCGTTGTTGAAGAGGTGTCGGATGGACGGGAACCCGGAACTTTCTTGGGTGGTTTAGCCATTGATTTGCTCCGATGAAGTACTGATTTAATTATTTGACCTGGATGGGTAGGCCAAAGAATGATGTGGTCAGTATTGCAAGTCGTGCGATTGCGCAGTTCTTGGCTTCTGAGAGCTGAATATTCGTTAAATAATCTCTTTTGCGTGCGGTATATATGTCTATCCAGAGTGACAAATGATGCAAAACGTTTCCGACGGTGGTTAAGAGCTGTTGCGTTTATTTGCTGTTCCCGCTGATAACTTTAAAACGGCAAACCGTATTGCCTGTCAGTTAACCGTAATCTATGTGGGAGTGGCGGTTCGGCGATCCGACTTGCTCGCGAAGACGGAGGCACAGTCAACATTGATGTCGCCTGATACACCGCTTTCGCGAGCAAGCCCGCTCCCACAAAGTCCGCGCCTTAACTGACTGGCATTTGTATGAGGCGCGGACTTTTTGGGTCTTAATGGGATGAGGCCCTGGCAGGCGTACCTGCGAGGGCCAATGGCTTGTGATTAGCGCTCTCTGATAACGAAGACCGATTGCGAACCCGACTCAGCCTTTAGAGCGCCACCCAGCAGCCATACCACCTTGTTTTCTGCGTTAGCGGTATTCAGTGCTTGATGTGCGTCGCTGCCAATTCTGGCAAGCAGATGCGGATCGGCAAGTTCCGAGCCCGGTGATGTGTCGTGCGCAAGAGTATCTTTCTTGATCGCCCCCAACTTCAGGAAGAAAACATTGTCATGGTTCGCTCGCTTGAATACCAACGTAGGCTTTCGGTGTTCATGAGTCAGGGGAAAGACGTCATAGCCACTGCGGACCAGCAAGGCCCCTACCAGGCGCCTGAGATTGTAGTCCGAGGCATCTGCTGTGTAGTGATTCCACTCCACGGGGAAATGCTGGGGGTCGAAGGTGAGCCGTTGCAGCGGTCCGTCAGCGTCAGGAGGCAGTCTTATAATTTTTTTCCCGGCGATCTCAGTGGCGGCAGTCACGGGAAGCATATTCATCGGATCGGCGAATGCAGGCGTTGTGGGGAACGGTTTTTGGTTCCACTGTTGCAAAACCGCCTGGATATTAATCAATCCGGTTGTAGTGATCACGGGCGAGTTATCAGAGAGCTCGAATAGTTTTCTGGCGACGGCCCGGGACGTGAGATCAGAAAAATCCATGAATGTGTCAGAGACCGACAGCGACAGCGGCTTGTCAAAAAACCGCTTGCCTGGTCGGACTTCCCTCGGGTCGTAGCTCATGCGGAAAGTCGCCACGGGCTGCAACGAGGGTGCGTCTTGCAACATGCGCTCGAAGGCATCGAAGTGTGAGGGGGCAAATTCAGGGTGTTGCAGGAAGTAAACCTTGGGTACGTGATTAGTCGCCGAACCGAGGGGCACGATCGGATAATGAAGCCAGCCTAACTGGACGGATTCTCCGGTAACGGGTTTGTTTATTTGACCCCATGGCAACCAGAAGTAGGGGGTTTGCCCTGTCCGATCGACAGCACCATGATCAAGGGGATATCCGGGGCGTGCGCCTGCATTGGACGAATCGACATTATCATCGAGTCGTGGGCGCTTGCCTGGGCTGGAACCTGATTCTTCATCGGCCGCAGATGATTGATGACTATCAGCTCGAGGACTTTCTTCTGTGGAGGTGGCGTTCTGTGGTTTTCGTTGCCAAAGTTTTGAACCTTGAATCCGTTCAAGTACCGGCCCGGACGGATCGCGTGCGGCAAGGCCGGTCGATTGATAGTCGCCCACAGCATTTTTGCGGATCAGGGTCGTGCCTTCGGTGGCGGTATCGACAAACATTCTGCCCAGGCTGTCATAGCGGATTCCATCCGTTTCCCTGGCTTCTGGCAGCCGGGTCGCCAGCTCTTGGGAAATGACTTTCATCGGTCGAGTGTCCATCGGCGCTGCGATAGTCGGCACGGTTGCGCTCGAACCTTCTGCGGTCGTTACCCAGCCCGGTCGTTCGATGCGCCAACGCGGCTGGCCTTCAATCTTTGCCAGGATCGGGCCAGGCACTCCAGGTGCAAAGGAAAGGGGAACCAGGTATTCGCCCTGGCGGTTGCGTTCGACCATGAACCGGCCTTCGTCTCCTATTTCGGCGTATATCCTGAGATCCGGGCTATGGAAGAGTCCTGTATTTTCTCCGGTCGGGACCAACTCGACGTACCTGTTCCGGGGCCAGGCAATCTCGCTGAGGGCGGTCTCAAACATACGGGGGGTGGAGCCAGGCATGTCGGTCACGACCACAGACGGCTGATGAGTGACTCCGCCCGTGGAAGTATCGGATGAGTGTGCGCCGGGTGTTGAATCCTCAGCTTGCACAGGCGGGCGAGGGCGACCGGTATTGATGTGCTCGCTTGCGACCGGGCTATTCTCCGACGTCGGCCTGGTAGTTGTGGACGAGGGGTCGGATGAACGAGAGCCCGGAACTTTCTTGGGTGGTTTAGCCATTAATCTGTGATCCAATAAATTACTGAAATATTTTTTAGAATGATGGAGATTTCATTCACATCATGAATGGTTTGTTTGCTCGGATAACAGTCTCGACATATTCGGGCCCCACGAGAGTTTTTCAGAGGCCTGAAGTGTCGTGTTTTCTATTAGGATTTTGCAGTTGTCCAGCACGGTTTGAAGCTGCGGAGCACCTATTGGGGGTGTAGAGTTCAGGCCGGTCAGTACTAGCTCATGGCAACGTGTTAGCTGATGTGCACAACGATTGAGTACCTTAAGTTGCGTGTAAGCAATGGTGCGGGACTTGTCAGTGTCAAGGGTCCACCTGCGTTCCGGCAAGCTGTAAGTTAAAGTGCCTTGGGTGAGATCTCTCATGGCGATATTTCGAACTGCCAACGTTCTGGTCGCTATGGATGAAAACGCCTCGGGCAGCGCCGTTGCAGAATCGGAGGGAGGGTCAAAGTACCTTGCATCGAGGCCCTCTATATAGACATCTTCGAAGAGCAGATCGACGGCATAGATAATGCCTTTTGATGTAATGACGCGGACCTGATCAATAAGATCTTCAGGGTTGTTATATTCAGGCAGGTGAATAACATTACCCCCGATCTGTAATGTTTTTTTCACCAGTTTGATATCTATATTGTCGAGGTCTGTTGCGTCAAACTCCCAGGTGGAGGCAAATGGCAATTTGGGTACGGGGTCGGCAACAGCACCTGGAGTGGATATACGTAATGTCATGTCGGTGCTGAGGTGAATAAAGTATGTAGAACCCTCGCCCTCCAGATGTTCGATTGCGGTTTGCTCAGGGTAAGAGGTGAGCTTGACGCATTTCCCCCCGGTGCCTAGAAAATGTGGTTCGGTGTCGAGAGGCTGGTGATGAAGATGTTCTACTTTTCGGGGCTCCAATGGTAATGGAACGTCGATGTTCCACTCCATATAACCATTTATCCGGTACATATCGTTTTTAAATACACTGTCGGGCAAATCGGGAAGCTTGGCTCGATAAGAAACTCCATCGTTCATGACCAGAATGAAGTGATGATTGAAGTCTAACCAGGGGGCGGTGAGTCGGTTGGGTCGGTTATGGAGCTGTCGCACTCCGGAATAGGGAGTGCTGGCCAGATTCTTGATAGTCAACCGCTTGGTGTCAAAGTGAAAAGTCAGGTCGCACTCCTTATACAGGATGCGGTCAAAGTCGCGTTCGCGATTCAGGTCTGCGCTGTAATGAGCCGCGACGCGAGTCAGTTCATGACTGGCATAATCCAGATAAAGAGTGGTAAGAGCATTTCGGCTGTGCTGTTTTACGGTGAGCGTTGTGTGTTCATTGACTCGTGAAATGAAGTAGTTCGTGTTTTTATCGTGGGCGACCGAGTATTCGGAGTTGTAGAGTAAGACCGGTTTTTTTGTGATTCCTTGTTGAATTATGATTACTTCAATATCGAATGGGTCATCGGTCTCAATTATTTCAGGGAGTTCGGGTGTCAAATGAAACCCGTCTTTTGTAATGAAAGTCAGTTTGTTGTTTTTCAGTTGCCGTTGATTGCCGACTTGCTTGTAGACTTCCTTGATGTTTACAAGTTTTTTGTGGGTGTCGTCGAGATCAAATCTTGAAGTGATGACCAGTTGCTGTTCTTCTATCGTCCAGCTTTCAATCAGATCCATCCTCCAGTCCAGTGCAATGAGACTATCGTCCGCACCGTCTTCGAAAATAGACACATGGCCGGCATTATCACCGACCTTATTACCGATTTTATGGGCGATGAAATATTCATCCTTCCCGGCCCCACCCGCTGCCGACCCGTTCCCGTTGAGAAGATGGATTTGGTCATCCCCGGCACCCGCGGAAATGAAATCCGTACCCCGAGACTTGATGATATTCGGGCCGTCTGTGCCCTTGACATCGTTTGTCGCGCCCGCCAGGGTTTCAACATTCTCAATGCGCTCTACCAGAGTATGGAAAGCGTATCCAAGATGATTGTCAGCGGAAGGGTCCGGGATAATGACAGACAGGGTCCCAGCGGTTAAATCGATGTCATATCCCCATCGTTCTTTGTTGTGCCCGGTGACTTTGCCAGCCAGGATCAACGTGTCGTTGCCTGAACCACCTTTCAATTTGGAGTGTTCAGAACTCAGAGGTCCTTTATCAAGCAGTTCCGCGGCGCCCTCGAAGATGAACTCATCATCTTTTTCGCCGCCGGTCAGGTCTTTTTTCCCCGCTCCGTAATGGAAAGAGTTTGGCTTTTTCTCAGTACCTATAATGGTGTCTCTACCGCCTCCAATGAACCACAGAACACCTTTGTGTTCCGCCGGTGTTCCGAATACTGCCCCAGGTGTATCACTATTAACGCTCATGCGGGCATCTATTGTGTCGTCGCCATCATTTATTTTTGGGCGTTTGACGGTCTCGTATTTCTCTTGTCCGGTCCACCAACTGGTGGTCTTTATCTGCGTCGGCTTGAGTTCCACATCAAACTTACCGTTTACGATAACTTCCGTGTTGTCCTTTAATTCACCATCCAGTAATTTTCTGGCCATGGCTTGCAGCTGTTTCGAGTGTTCAGTCGTTGCTTTAGCAATGGCGTGGCGATTCTGAATATTTTCGTCCGGGCTGATTCCCCAGAATGCGAACCAGCCTGTGCGCAGGCGCTCGTGGGCGGTGAGCTCTATGTAGTCGTCGATATCATCGACTGCGCGAATGGCTGCCCATATCTGTGACCCGGCGACCAAAAAAAGTCCTGCTACCAATCCCACCGGGCCGGCAAACGAGAAGCCTGCCAATGCCGCCGCGCCGAGTATGATGCTCATGGCGGCACTGGTGACGCTCAGGCCTGCGCTGACGTAATGATCAATGGCCTCCTTGTCGGTTGCATTGGCTGCAGCGTTGAAGGAGTTGACTGCGCAGATAATGTCGAAAGGCAGCGTCAGTGCACTGGCAATCAATCCTCCCCCACGTCCCAGCCTTACAGCAAATCGGGTTTTAGCGAAGTCCTTGTAGGCACTTTGTCCGGCCTTGATCATTTGCGTGGCTTTTTGCGCCACAGCCACTTCGACAGCTATTGAGGTCAATTCCGCCGAGATGCTAGCGCCATTAAATATTGTTTCATATGAGTCCTTGTTTTTGATGGCGTCTTGAAGGCCGCGCAGGCCACTGTAAATTCCGAAGGCCTGGAGCCCCACGCCCGTGCCGGCCATACTGCTGCTTTTTACCCGGTTGACCCAATGAGGCGTTTTCTTTGGCAAGTGCGCGTGGCGTATATCGAGCTTTTGCGCCGATTTTAGAAGTTTTTCCAGTTTGTTCCGGTATCCGTCCGGTTCAGCTTGCGCTTCAAGACCATCCTTCAACATCGGAGGGGCGGTTAACGGACGCCGACTTGCGATCTCGAAAAGTAATGATGGCAGTAGATAGTTGTCCGCGTCAGCGGTCATTTTCATGCGTGCTTCAATATCAACTGAACTGAACTGTAACGAATTGACAAAGGATCGCTTGGGCGTGCGAAAAAAAGTGTTATGGCCATTCAAGTGTCGACCGTCAACGGTTGCACCTAATGCATCCAGGGATACACGGGTCACTAAAAAAGAACCAATTTTAAGAGGACCAAATAGCTCGTCGACAACTTTCAGTTGTGCCTTTTTGCGACTTCGCTCCGGAATGTTTTGTGATGTGTCGTCGCTCTCAAAGTCAATGGTCGAGGGCGTGCGTTCGTTCGCCTGAAGAACGATGTCCGTAATCTCTACGGCGTTGTCATGATGTATAGATGAGGGCTCGAAAACAGTGGCCATTGAGAACATCCTTGTTCTGCTATTGAGTATGGAGTTGCAGTCCTATGCTAGTGGCGTGTTCAAGGTGGTGTATATCTGTGGGTTGTTGCTATGTATTACGATTGGCGGGCGTGCGCCATCTGCAGACGACCCTAACTAAATGCAGTCGATGAGCGGGGAGCAAGGGGGGAGCGAAGTTGCTGCCATCTTTGACAGGCAACTTCACAAGTCAGGATGGCAGTCGGGACGGGTCAAACAGAAAGTTAAAGATACAATTCGAGAGCGTCAGTGGCTACTCAGCAAGGAAGCTGCACCCGCGCCGCCGAATAACCCGGCACTGATTCGGTTAAACCAGCTTTGCCCCTTGCCACTGCGCAGATACCGTGCCGCTCCATGGGCACCCAGCCCATACGTCAATTTGCACAGCAGATCCAGCACCATCCAGGTCGCAATCATCACCAATAGCTGTGGCAGGAACGGCTGCTCGTCGCTCAGAAACTGCGGCAGGAACGCGGCAAAGAACAAAATGTCTTTCGGGTTACTGGCGCCGAGCATGAACGCGCGCTCAAACAGTGCACGAAAGCGTGGCACCGGCGCAGCCTGAGGCACTTCAGCACCTTGGGATGGCAGACGCGATTGCTGCCAGCTCTGCCAGGCGAGGTAGAACAGGTACAGCGCGCCGACGATTTTCAGGGCGCTGAATAGCTGTTCCGACGCCAACAACAATGCGCCCAGACCCAAGGCCGAAGCACTGAGCAGGCAGATAGACGCAATCACGCCCCCTAGAAACGCCGGGTAAGAGCGGCGCAAACCGTAATTAAGACTGTTGCTGATCATCAGCAGAGACAGCGGCCCCGGGATCAGGATTACCACCAGCGCAGCGCCGCTGAACAGCAGCCAGGTTTCCAGACTCATCACTTTCCTCCATTAGTGCATAAGCCCCACCCTACGGGGTGAGGCTGGTTTGAAACGCGTACCGCGTGGCCGCTTACAAGAAGATGAACTTGGCGATGAAGATCGCGCAGAGCACCCACAGGCTGACGGAAATTTCCTTGTACTTGCCGGTGCCGGCCTTCAACGCCACGTAGGTGATGAAGCCCAACGCAATACCGTCGGCGACAGAGAAGGTCAGCGGCATCATGATTGCGGTGACGATCGCCGGAATGCTGTCGGTCGCTTCGTCCCACTCGATGTGCGCCATGCCGCCCATCATCAGCATCGCCACGTAAATCAGCGCACCGGCGGTGGCATAAGCGGGGATCATGCCAGCCAGCGGTGCAAAAAACATTGCGGCTATAAATAGCACACCGACGGTCACAGCGGTAAGACCAGTCCGACCACCTGCCGCTACGCCAGCGGCACTTTCTACATAGCTGGTAACCGGCGGAACGCCAACCACCGCACCGAATACGCTGGACGCACTGTCGGCTTTCAGGGCGCGGGAGAGGTTCTCGATCTTGCCGTCGGCGTTCACAAGGCCGGCACGCTGGGCGACGCCCATCAAGGTGCCAGCAGTGTCGAACATGTGCACGAAGAGGAAGGCAAGCACCACGCTGATCATACTGACGTTGAATACGCCGGCGACGTCCATGGCCATCCAGGTCGGGGCCAGACTCGGTGGGGCTGACATGATGCCCTCGTAGTGCACCAGGCCCAGGCCCCAGCCGGCGAGGGTCACGGTGATGATGCTGATGAGAATCGCACCGAACACTTTGTGGTAGCTGAGCACAGCAATCATCAGGAAGCAGATGGCAGCCAGCAGCGGACCAGGCTCGCGCAGGGAGCCGAGCTTGATCAGGGTGGCTGGGCTGTCGACGACGATGCCTGCGGTTTTCAAACCGATCAGCCCCAGAAACAGGCCCACGCCAGCGCCCATGGCAAAGCGCAAGCTCACCGGGATGCTGTTGAGCAGCCATTCGCGGATCCGGGAGAAGGTCAGGAACATGAACAACACACCGGAAACGAACACTGCACCGAGGGCGGTTTCCCAGTTGTAGCCCATGGTGCCGACCACGGTGTAGGTGAAGAACGCGTTCAGGCCCATGCCCGGCGCCAGGCCGACTGGCCAGTTGGCGTACAGCCCCATCAGCAGGCAACCCAGCGCGGCAGCGATGCAGGTGGCGACGAACGCGGCACCGTGATCGATGCCAGCATCGGCCATGATGTTTGGGTTGACGAAGATGATGTAGGCCATGGTGATGAAGGTTGTCAGACCGGCGATCAGCTCGGTCTTCACCGTGGTGCCATGCAAGCTGAGTTTGAAGATGCGCTCCAGCCAGCCATTGCGTAATGGCGGCGAGAGTTCCAGCGTCGAGGCTTCGGATTTGCGGCTTTCCACAGCGAGTACTCCTCAAGAGTTTTATTGTTATTTCCAGGGCCGGACCCATGAGGGTGGCAGCGGCCCTTTGAGGCACTTGCGAATTTGTTGACCTATTGATCAGGAACTCGCACGAAGCGAATTATGCTTTTGTATACAAATAAAGCAAATAATGTTTTTGATTTTGTAGACGAAAAGTTTGGCAATAGGGATATATCGCCAGGAAGGACGCCTTCGCGGGCAAGCCCGCTCCCACAGATGAGCGCATTCTCCTGTGGGAGCGTGGCTTGTCCGCGATAGCTTTAGATCAGTCGACACACATGTTGCGGGTGGAGCATTCAGTCAGCTACCACCTGACTTTTACCCAACGCGAGATTCACCGCCAACCACCCATTCACCGCTGTCTCCCCGGCCTCGGCAAACACCCGCTCCAGCAATTTCACCTGCTCACGCCGCAACGACTGCTCGAACCGCGCGCCTTCCACGGTTAACTCCAGCAGCCGCTTACGCTTGTCGGTTTCGGACGCAACGCTGTCTACCAGATGCATTTCCAGCAGCTGGCGTAACGGAATGTTCAGCGCCTGCTTGCTCACGCCGAGCAACGCCAGCAACTCTTTGACGCTCAGGGCAGGGTAGCGGGCGATGAAAAACACGATGCGTTGGTGCACCCGGCTCAAGCCTCGACGCTCGAGCATTTCATCAGCCTTGGCGGTGAAAGCCTGGTAGCCGAAGAAAAACGCTTCCATGGCTTGTTGCTGAGTGCTGGGGTTTTTAAGGTCAAGCATATTGACGTATTCGCTCGCTCTGTCGTAATTTCGGTCAACCAGTTTGACTCATTTCCCTCAGGCCTCGCTACCGGTGACCCCATGGCTTTTTCCGAACGTGTCTCGCGCCTTAAAAGTTCTTTGATCCGTGAAATCCTCGCCGCCGCCCAGCGCCCGGAAGTGATGTCGTTCGCTGGCGGCTTGCCGGCCGAAGCCATGCTGCCAAAAGTCGAGTGGGCGGACATGCCATTATCCATGGGGCAATACGGCATGAGCGAAGGCGAACCAGCGTTGCGTGAGGCGCTGGCGGCCGAAGCCCGAGCGTTGGGCGTGCCGTGCGAGGCGAGTCAGGTGCTGGTGGTCAGCGGTTCCCAGCAAACCCTCGATCTGGCGGCCAAGCTCTACATCGATAAAGGGACCGAGATCCTGCTCGAAGCACCGACGTACCTGGCGGCGTTGCAGATTTTTCAGCTGTTCGGCGCCGACTGCATCACGGTCCCGCTGGAAGCGGATGGCCCGAACCTGACGCAGCTGCGCAGTCGTCTGGAAAAACACAAGCCCGCGTTCATCTACCTGATTCCGACGTTTCAAAACCCGTCGGCGGTGCGCTACAGCGAGGCCAGGCGCGATGCCGTCGCAGCGTTGCTCGATGAGTTCGGCGTGACCCTGATTGAAGACGAACCCTACCGCGAATTGACCTTCGACGGCGGCGATGCCACTCCGATCGTCAGCCGCTTGAACAAGGCCAGCTGGATCTACACCGGCACCGTGTCGAAAACCCTGTTGCCGGGACTGCGAATCGGTTATCTGATCGCCAGTCCAGACCTGTTCCCACACTTGCTGCGGCTCAAGCAATCGGCCGATCTGCACACCAACCGCATCGGGCAGTGGCAAGCGCTGCAATGGATCGGCACCGAGAAATACCAGCAGCACCTGAGCGAACTGCGCAACTTTTACCGGGTTCGTCGGGATGCGTTCCAGTCCGCACTGGAAAGGCATTTTTGCGATCTGGCGCAGTGGAACGTTCCGCAGGGCGGGTTGTTTTTCTGGCTGACGCTCAAGCAGCCGCTGGATACCCGCACGCTACTCAAATCCGCATTGGCCGAAGATGTGGCGTTCATGCCGGGCGAGCCGTTTTTCCCCGAGCCGGACAACAACCCCGGCCATCTGCGGCTGAACTTCAGCCACATCGACCCGGCGCGGCTGGACGAAGGGCTCAAACGATTGGCGGCGGTGGTGCGCCAGGCCCAGGCGGCAGAAGCGGCCTGAGGGGAGGGTATAAAACAATAAACCGGCCAATTGGCCGGTTTATTTTTGTCTGTGATTTGTAGTGCTTGTGCCCGCGAAGAGGTCATCAGAAACACTACAAAACCATCAGGCTGCAGCAAACCGCTTATCCAGATAATCAATGATCACCTTGGACTCATACATCCAGGTGGTCTGGCCATTCTCTTCGATGCGCAGGCACGGCACTTTGATCTTGCCGCCTTGCTCCAGCAGAGCCTGGCGATCCTGTGCATTGTTCTTCGCATCGCGCAATGCTACCGGAACGTTCAGGCGACGCAGGGTGCGGCGGGTTTTCACGCAAAACGGGCAGGCGTGGAACTGATACAGGGTCAGGTTTTTGGCGGCCGTTTCGACCTGCGCCTGAGCAGCGGCAGGGCGCTGCTTCTTGCCTGGACGAGTGATGAAGTCGATGAAGATGATCAGTTGGCCGAGGCCGATACGAAGCGCTTTAACAAACACGGGATAAGCCTCTCGGTGCAAATGTAGAAAGGCGCGCAGCTTACCTGATTTTCACAGACGAAAAAAAACCGGCGATGAATGCCGGTTTTCTTCGTGCTGCGGGCTTACTTGATCAGGCTGAGAAACTCGCTGCGGGTGGCCGCGTTTTCGCGGAACTCGCCGAGCATCACCGAGGTGATCATCGTCGAATTCTGTTTCTCCACACCGCGCATCATCATGCACATGTGCTTGGCCTCGATGACCACCGCAACGCCCAGGGCGCCGGTGACTTGCTGGACCGCATCGGCGATCTGGCGGCTGAGGTTTTCCTGGATCTGCAGGCGACGGGCGTACATATCGACGATGCGCGCGACTTTCGACAGCCCCAGGACCTTGCCACTCGGGATGTAGGCAACGTGGGCCTTGCCGATGAACGGCAGCAGGTGGTGCTCGCACAACGAGTAGAGCTCGATGTCCTTGACCAGCACCATCTCGCTGTTATCGGAGCTGAACAAGGCACCGTTGGTGACCTCTTCCAGCGTCTGTTCATAACCGCGGCAGAGGTACTGCATGGCTTTGGCGGCACGTTTTGGCGTGTCGAGCAGGCCCTCGCGGGAGGCGTCCTCGCCCAATTGGCCGAGAATCTCGGTGTAATTCTGTTCCAGTGTCACAGGGGCTGATTCCATAAGGGTTTCAGAGGGGTACTGTTTCAGTCTGTACCAATTTTGTACCAATCCAGCTGTTTTCGAGCTTCCCGAGTTCACCCCAGTTGGTGCTGGAGTTTATCCATCGGGCGTAGGTCGATAGCAGCATCTGAACGCTATGACCGAGCTGAGTGGCAATAAATGCAGGGTTCATACCCGCCATGAGGCACATGGTAGCGTATGTGTGTCGGCAGTTGTATTGCCGGCGGGCGCGAAGCTTCAAATCGGTCAGCGCCGCCTGGAAGTGTTTGTCGGTCACACTAGCCTGCTGGATGAACTCGAAATTCTTGGTTGGCGGGAACACAAACGGCGACTCTGCTGCGTGCGTTGCTTGGCCACGCGCTCGGCTGCCTCTATGGCGTGCAAAGCGCGACTGTTGAGCATGACCTGCCGGATATTGCGGGTTTTGGTCCGTTCCTCAATCTTTTAGTCCGCGACGGTCCGACACACGTTGACCAGGCGCTTCTCCTTGTCGACCTCGTCCCAGCGCAACGCCGCCATTTCACTCGGGCGCATTCCGGTATAGAAGGCGAACTCGAAGTACGCCGCGTAGATCCGCATCGAGTGGGTCAGGGTCTTGTACAGGTGGTCGATGATTGCGTCAGCCTCCGCCACCGTGAAGGGGTCAATAGGCTTCTTGGTTTTCGCCGGCAGCTCGATGGACTCGACCGGGTTGCGATTGATCAGCCCATCTTTCACCGCGGTGCCGAACACTGTGGTCAGCCGCTGAATGGCCGAACGCTTCACGCCTGGAGATTTCCACTCGGTGCTGCCGACGATCTTGCGCAACATCGGGGAGGTGATGCTGTCGATGGGCAACCGCGCCAGGTAGCGATTGAGGAGCCCGACGACTGCAACCTCAACCTGCGCGGGCAGGGCGACAGCATCAAGCTGGCCAAGGAGCGTCTGAAAACCTTTCGCCGCTCCAAGATCATCATCGGCGGCACGCCGACCATCAAAGGCTTGTCAGCCATCGATGCCGAGCTGGAGCTGTCAGACAAGCGCGTCGGTCTCGTGCCGTGCCACGAATGCGGCCAGGAACACGCGCTGAGCTTCGACAATCTGCACTGCGATGAGGATCCGCAGTACCTGCACGAGGTGTACGGCAAGAAGCGGCCGGAGAAAGTCTTCTACTCCTGCTCCCGCTCCTGCTCCTGCCCGCACTGCGGTGCGATCTGGGATGACAACCAGAAGAACGCCAACCTCAAGCATGGGCGTTGGTCGGCCACGGCGGAGTTTCGTGGGATCGCCGGCTACATCCTCAACGAACTGTACGCGACGTTTTGGGGATCGCGCTTCCAGGTGCTGATGGAGAAAAAGCTCCAGGCCGAACATGCGGCGGCGCAGGGCAACATCGGGCCGATGATCGCCTTCGTCAACAGCTCCAAAGGCGAGAGCTACGAGTACCAGAGTGATGCACCGAAGACCGATGAGCTGGAGAAACGCGCCGAACCCTACGCGGAACTGACGGCGCCTAAAGGCGTGCTGCTGATCACCGTCGGCGTCGACGTTCAAGGTGACCGCCTGGCGCTGGTGATCACTGGCTGGGGCCGGGGCGAAGAGTCCTGGCGGTTGTATTGGGGTGAGCTGCATGGCAATCCCATCGACCCCCATGACAGCGTCTGGCAGGAACTGGATCGGGTCATCTCCCGGCCGATTCCCACCGAGGGCGGTGCGCAGTTGGCGGTGTCGGCGGTCAGCATCGACAGCTCCGACGGCAACACCAGTGACGCCGTGTACACCTACGTGCGGGATCGTCAGCGCTACAACGTCATGGCCATCAAGGGCGCGTCCATCGACAGCCGCGACAAGGAGATCTTCACCAAGCCGCCGCAGTCGGTCGACACCTCACAAGACAACACCAAGGCCGCTAAATACGGCCTGCGGGTGCACATCGTCGGCACGCACAAGGCCAAGACTTTGATCGACGGCCGTCTGCGGCTGAAGGGTGTCGGGCCGGGGCGCATGCACTGGTACAGCGAGATCCGCTCGGACTACTACGAGCAGCTCACCAATGAAGTGCTGGCACCGCACCCACGTAACCCCAGCAAGATCGATGCCGGCAGTGGCGGCACAGTGTCAGCCGCCACCACAACCGGCGGCATGGTTCATGGCGCCACAAGATCCCAACTTGCCCCGGCGCATGCTCAACGAGTTATCGGCATCACCGATGCCGTCGACGAAGGATTGATCGCGTTGGCGGCCTGTCAGGCTTACGCCAAAGAAGTCTCAACAACGAAGTGAAAAAGAGCGACCGAGTTGGATGCGTCAACATCCAACCCGGCCGCCGTCCCTGCGATGGTCCCTGCAAGCCCAGACAAGGCATACAGTAAAATGTCTACACCTATCATCCCTTGGGCGGGCAGCAAACGCTGCCTGGACGGCCGCCTCATCCCGTTCATCCACCTCACGATGCTACGTCAAAGTCTTTTCCGATCATGCCTTGTTCTACTTCATGCGTTCCCAGTGGTGCCCGTGGGGAGCTCAACGACATTAGTGGCTTGGTTCATTGAACAATACGCGTCAGACTTGCTCTGTCGGTGTTAACTTTTGTCGGCTCCTTGCTCTACGTTGTTGTGCGAAAGGTAATTTTGCGCAAAGGTCGCTTAGGATGTTAGCATTTGGCTTTCGTTCAGTCTTCGAGACTCTTCTGAGTAACCTAATATCGGTGTCACTGCAGGATATTTTAGGTTGTTCTCTTGAATCGTGCTTAGGCTTGGAGTTTGGGGTTCATCGAGTTTTCCACCTGTATCATTGTTTTTTATCACAGGAATACCATTGATAATTTCGTATTATTTATCCAATCCATGGAAAGCGAGATGCCAAACTTAGTGGGGTGGGTTCTTAGCTGATGAGCGCGCTATTAGAAGTGCAAGGGCCGTGGAAGAAATACTCAAGAGATTTAAGCTCTTCAGTAAAATACGCAGCTAGAGATGTACTCTGCGGTGCATTTGCCCGAGGTCCAGGGAATCCTGAACTTCGTGACTTCTGCGCGATATGAACTTCTCACTACAGCGAGGTGAAGTTCTGGCTTTGGTAAGGCAAAGTGGAGCTGGTAAGAGTGCTTTGCTCAAGTGTATAGCAGGGAGGCTCGCTGCCGACCGAGGGAAAGTGAATGACCTCGGAGAATTAGGTTTTCTATTGGAAATGAGTGCAGGGTTTTCCCCTGTTATAAGTGGCCGAGATAACGTCGTACTACGTGGCCGGCTTATGGGTAAGAGCGGCACGTCACTCAAGCGTTACTTGGGTGCGGTAGAAGAATTTGTGGACATTGGCGAGTTCTTTGACTCGCCGGTTCAGTTCTACAGTTCTGGTATGAAATCGCGATTGGGATTCGCTGCTTCGTCAGCCATGAAGCCAGATATCTTAATAATAGATGAAGTATTGGCTGTTGGTGGTCTGGCTTTTCGCTTGAAGTGCTATGAGCGGGTTAACGAACTAGCTCGAAATGCCGCAGTGATATTTGTATCGCATTCAATAGGGCAGGTAGCGCGGATCTGCAATAGAGGTGTTTTTTTAGAAAAAGGTTTTTTAGAAAAGGGGAGTATTCTATTCGATGATAGTGTCCAGAAAGTACTCGAGCTTTACCAGGATAAATTAAGCGGACTGAACGATCTAAAGCGTGGTTGTGGTTATAATGCCGAACTAACTTCCATTTCTCTATTTGTGAATGATGTGTCATTCGAGTTGGGGCGAATTTTGGGCTATGGTGAGATGCTAAAATTGAAAATTGATGTCTCACGACTACCTCATGGTGCTCAACATCGTGTACTTCTCAGAGACGCTTCACAGAGTATAATTATGGATTGGAATTCTGCTCGCTGCGCTACACGCTCGCCTGTCAGAGTAACATCGGTGACAGCAAGTCTTGGACCGGTCGAGCTGAGTCCGGGGGCTTGTTCGCTCTCCTTGCAGGTGACAAGTGCGGATGAAGTTGACCACTTGTGTATACCGGAGTCGGTGCCGTTCCGAGTTGGCGGTGAGTATTATAATGCTGTAATGGTACGGTGCACTGCTCTGTGGGGTTTTAGATGAGCCGTGAGCGTGAAATAGGTCAGTCGCATATTAAAGGTATGGATGGATTACGTGCTATTGGAGTACTAATGGTACTGGTATCCCATCTGTGGCCCCGCCCCGATACAGTCCTTGATTTTTTTCATTTTGGTCGAGTTGGCGTAATTCTTTTTTTTGTAATCAGTGGTTTTTTAGTTACCAAGTCACTTTTAGAGTTGCGGCGTCATGTTAGTAGAGGTGTAAGTACCAGATTTTCGGCGTTCTCCGTATTTTATTATCGGAGGGTGCTAAGGATTTTCCCACTATATTATTTGGCGCTTGCATATCTTTATTGGGTTGCCAAGGATTTGAATGTGACGGAGCATTTGTCTTGGTTGTTGTTTTATTCGTCGAACTATTCCTTCTTTTTCGATATTTCGTTTGGTAATGCTGATCATTTTTGGACGCTTGCGGTTGAAGAACAGTTTTATCTCATAATTCCTTTCTTTGTAATTTTCCTGCCTCCTCATCGTTCTTGTCTTTGGCTTATCTTGCTTTTGATATCCGGCTTGCTGATAAAGATAGTTCTCGCCTATTCGTTTGCTGCTCGTGGTGGATTCTATGTATGGAATTATGCAACACACCCTTTGTGGGGATGTGTAGAGGGCCTCTGTCTGGGGGGGCTGCTGGCCTATAAGCCTTCCGCTATGACCTGGGTGGGTAGCAAGCCAGCTCTGTTGGTGGGTATTCTGATTTTGTTCCTGGTGTCTGTTTATTTTTCTTTTTTTCGAGATGGTATAAATCAGGATGTTTTTTACTCCTCGGTAGCTCATTTGTGTTTTGCGCTGTTCTCTCTGACACTGGTCGCGTACGTCCTACAGCATCAGAGCGGTGGCTTGGTGAAAATACTGGAATGGAAAGCATTCAGGTGGGTTGGGCGTATTAGCTACGGCGTTTACGTCATTCACTATATAGCTAGGCCTGGTGGAGTTGAGTGGGTTGCACGCAATCAAGAGTTTTTTCCTTCTGTGGTGCAACCTTATTTGCTGTTTATTGTAGTTGGCTTGTTTTCGTTAGGCTTGGCGAGTATTTCCTTTATTTTTATAGAAAAACCGTTATTGTCATTAAAGAAATTTTACCCGGTGATGACCGGTAAACACTCACGGCTTGGAAGAAGAGAAGCGAAGCATGGCTAACCTTGAAATGTTGTCGTCCCCATTGTTGATTGGTGGGGCTCCTCGAAGCGGCACTACTGCGCTTTTGCAGGTGCTCAATTCGAATGTTCAGACTTATGTATCTTCAGAGGAGAACCTTCTGAATATGCTTAAGGTGTTCAATAAAGCATTGGGGACACGGGAGCGTCGTTCGCAGGGGCTCGCAGGTGGTATGCGGGAGCTTTCCGTACGTGAGACGCTAACGGTTGACAATATTCATAGTCATAATTTTTCAGATAAGTCCGTCTGGCCCGCGATTCGCTATCTTTATAAGTTTCATCACAAGAGGCTTGGTGGAGATCATGGGCTTGTACTTTGGGGGGATAAGCTGCCTAACTACTACAAGGAATTGTCAAGTTTGCTGTTGCTGCCACGAGTAAAATACCTCCATATTACTCGCAATCCTTACGACGTAATTAATTCTATGCTGCGTCGTACAGAGATGTCTAGGCAAGGTAAAGATTGGTGGAAGGCAATTACAGATGTTGAAAAAATGATTGATGCGTGGGGTGAAGCGTATCAAGCTATTTGTAAGGTCGAGACTAGTAAGGATGTGCTGCATATTCAATATGAGAGCCTCGTTTTTGAGTTCGAAAAAACGGTTGCTTCCATAAATTCATTTGTTGGTGTGGATCAGCGTTACCAAAACGTGATGGTTGATGATCCTGCTAAACACTATGATCGGGTCTTTCTCAATGATGCGGTTCGTCTGGCTATCAGTCAGAACCCTCATGTTGCAAATTATGTTAAAAGGTTTAACAGTGATCTATATCCTGCCGTTGCCTTGTCATTGGTGGGCCTCTGATAGTGTTGCATTCGGCAGATTGATTCTTCGGTTTTTTTGAGAGTTTGATTCCAATGAGGTCGTCTTGATATCTGCTATTTGTGAATATCAAGACGGTTATGCATCGGGCACCTCCGTGACGTCCGTTTTTGGTGTAGGAGCTTTTCGAGGCATACTGGCCGTTCGACGCATTCTTTTGCTTGTGGGAAGACTCGCAAGTGCTTAGTTTGCAAGTCTTTGGCTTAATTGTCTGGTGTTGTTTTTTTGGGTAGGGTGGTTGGTCTTTAGGTCAGGGTAAAGCGTGCTGGTCCGTTTCAGGGCAACATGATTAGATGTACTCAACTTCTTAGTCGCGCGTCAATAAAGCTGAGAATTCGCTCTACGGATGCAGTCAAAGGTTCTGCAGTGGTATCGACTCTTATTTGAGGGGTCAGAGGGGCTTCATAGACGGAATCGATTCCTGTAAAATTTTTGATGAGTCCCTGTCTGGCTTTACCGTACAGTCCTTTAGGATCTCGGCGCTCGCATTCGGCAAGTGGGGTATCAACAAATACTTCTATAAAAGATGCGGCTCCAATTACTGATTTTGCTAAGTCGCGGTCACTACGGAAGGGCGAGATGAAGGCTGTAATCACTATGAGCCCTGCATCAATAAATAATTTTGCTACTTCCGATATGCGTCGAATATTTTCCTCCCTGTCTGCGTCACTAAATCCAAGGTCGCGACAAAGTCCTAGGCGAACATTATCGCCATCCAATAGGTAGGTATGCCGTTCATTCTCCGTCAAGGCCAATTCCAGGGCGTTAGCTAGCGTTGACTTACCCGCACCGCTGAGACCTGTAAGCCAGATCACCAGCGGACGCTGGTGCTTCAAGCGACCCCGTTGATCGCTACCTACCAATGTCGCTTGCGCGACGAGATTTTTAGTCATGCGAATCTATCCATTCCGTCAATTCGGTGAGCTTCCAGTTGCGCATAGTGTAACGGATATTGGTGCGATTTCGGCTGCAGAAACTACTGATAAGCCATAAATTGGCGACGATGGCGGGATGCCGTAGTATCATGCGCAGCTTTCAGTTCGGTTGGTGTAGCGATGTCTAGCTGCGTTATTCCCGCTGTTGCAGGCTCTACGGATAGACGGCTGGGCGTGGTTTTTGAATCTATTGATATATGCATCGAGGACGAAAATGAGTACTGAAACCATCGAATTTCGAGGTTTGAAATACCCTATGGCCGCACTTCAGGTGCTGCTGGCGCAAAGTGCTTCCGCCGAGGTTCGCCGACAATACGAGCGGGAAGGGGAGGACATCTTTGAGACTTTGAAAGGCAGCGAGAAGTTTCAGACTGCTTTTCTTGACTCTGTCGTTACAGCAAGTGCCTTGTATTTTAACAATATTGCACCCCATATTCCTAAAGAGTGCGGGAGAATTTTAGATATCGGGTGCGGTATCGGGCTAATTCCCTTGTTGATTTATAATCAAATTCAAGGTGAGAAGCCGGTATTGTATCTCTTTGATCAATCAATTGACATTGGGAACCTAACGCCTGCCGATATCGCACCTACTGGTTTTAACGAGACTTATAAATTTAGTGCGTCGTTGGATGTTACAAAACAATTTTTGCTTCTAAATGGTGTGGAAGAGAAAAATATAGTGTTGTGTGAAGTTGGTGCTTGGGATATTCGAAGCGCCGAGCCTTTTGACTGCGTCATATCGCGCAAATCATGGGGTTTTCATTACCCGATTGATGAGTATCTCAATGCGGTTTCCGAGCGGGTCAAGTCGACCGGTGTTGTAATTACCGACGTTCGTCGTGGACAAGGTGGGATCGAAAAAATGGAAGCGGCTTTCGGTGTTGTGGACATCATTAGCGCAGAGAAAAAGAGTGACTTGGTTTTGGGGCGGCACTCTTTGTAAAAAATATTGAGTGGGGACAATGCTAGTTGTGATTTGATCTACTTCTATCTAGCAGTCCCCGCTCGATTTTTACTAATCTTACCAAACACTTGATTGGCCTCCTTGCGTTTCTGCACTGCTTAGAATGTGCTTTGCCCATCGTGTTAATTGCATAAGGGCTCCTCCCGAGCGAACTTGTTCTCGTAAGTTCCTTTCGCCACAACTGGGGTGTGGGATTGCCGGATATTGGCGTCAGCTCAATGTAAGAAATAGAACCTGAATCTATCCTTACAGTCGATCTTCTTTAAGGCAGCAACTATAGAGTTTCGACGTCATTTAGCAATGTTCTTGGGTTTATTTTTTGTAATCGCCATAGCGCGTAGAACAGCGGTAAGCGTCCGCTAATCACACCTTGCAACCTTGGGCTTAGCCGACGCTACTGCTTGGAAAAAAATCGTTTTGTGATCATCGCCACAGCCTGCGCCGGGGATGTCAGGGCGGTGTTTATGCTAAACGGAGCGTCATCCCACGCCTCATATTCGTGATCCAGTATAGACTGCCAGGTTGGTGGAGCCAGCCCAGGAATATCAATCTTCCTTGTTTCTACCCGGCGCTGGTGTTCATGTTTATCGGAGCAGATCACTTGGATATTTACTAATGGGGCACCAGAGCGTGAGGAGATTTCGCTCCACGCCTTTCGGCTTTCGATTACTGGGTTAACACAGTCAACTATGACGGTGCTGCCAAAACGAAGATTACTCAAAGCAAGCTCATTGGCGACCATGTAACCACTCCGCCCCACACCTTGTGCAAGAGCACCAGAGTTTCGAATAGCCTGTTCAATCGTATCGATCCGCAGATAAACGGCGCCTGTTTGGGTAGCAAGGTCATTTGCGATAGTCGTTTTTCCGGTGCCTGGAAGGCCGCTGAAGACAATGAGCATTCTATGTCCTTTGGTTAGTGAGTTAGCCTGGGTGTCTGCCAGTTATGGGGCAGCAATTGCGCAATCCCACTCGCCCGCTGCGTCGGTAGCCGCGTGAGCACGTCCTTCAAATAGACATACGGATCATGCCCGTTGAGCCGTGTCGGCTGGATCAAACTCATGATCGCCGCCGCCCGTTTTCCGCTGCGTAGCGACCCTGCGAAGAGCCAGTTCTTGCGTCCAAGAGCCCAAGGTCGGATCTGGTTTTCGGCCCAATTGTTGTCAATGGGTACGGCTCCGTCGTCAAGGTAGCGCGACAGCGCTGCCCAGCGTTTCAGGCTGTAATCCAGTGCTCTGCTGATGGCTGAGCCTTCAGGCACGAGACCGCGCTGGGCCAGCATCCAGGCATGCAGCATCTCCATTACCGGCGCGGCTTTTTCTTGCCGTATTCGGCGCCGTAAATCCGGCTCCAGGTCGCGCACTTCACGCTCGATTTCGTAAAGCAACTGGATGTAGCGCAGGGCCTGTTCGACGAGCATGCTTTTGTTGGTCGCGTGGAGCTCGAAGAACTTGCGCCGCGCATGGGCCATACAGCCGATCTCAGTCACGCCCAGTTCGAAACTGGCCTTGTAGCCACCAAAATCATCACACACCAGCTTGCCCTTCCAGTCTTGCAGGAAGTTGCGAGCATGCTCGCCGGCGCGGCTAGGGCTGAAGTCATAAACAACAGCTACTGTTTCGCAGAACTGGCTGGTGGCGTAGGCCCAAACATAAGAATGGTGGGTTTTCTTTGAGCCCGGCACGAGCATCTGCACGGGCGTTTCATCGGCATGGATAACCTGCTGCCCAAGCACTACCTCGCGCAGTGCATCGACCAGAGGTTGCAACTGCACCCCAGTAACGCCAACCCATTGAGCCAAAGTTGAACGTGGAATCGTCAAGCCGGCACGACCGAAGATCGATTCCTGACGGTAAAGCGGCAGATGGTCAGCAAACTTCGCAATCATGACGTGGGCCAGTAACCCGGCAGTCGGGATACCTTTGTCGATGATCTGCGCCGGAACGGGTGCCTGGATCAGCGTTTCGCAGTCATCGCATACCCACTTGCCACGGACATGACGTTCAACGGTAAACACGCCGGGCGTGTAGTCCAGCTTCTCGCTGACGTCCTCACCGATGCGCTTGAGTGCGCAGCCACATGGGCAGTGAGTGTTGTCAGGTTCGTGATGGATCAACGTGCGTGGAAACTCAGCCGGCAATGCCGTGCGCTTGGGCTTCTGCTTTTTCTCGGTCGCCGCTGACGCTGTTTGCAAGGCTTGAAGCTCTGCTTCAATCGCCGCGATATCGGTATCGATCAGGTCATTGAGCAAGCTGGCCTGCTCAGGATTCATCTGCTCGCTGCGCTTGGCAAACTTCAAACGCTTGAGTTGTGTTATCTCGTGGGTCAGCTTCTCGATAACCGTTTGATCGCGGTTGATTTTCTTGCCCATGGTCTCGACTTGCTGATCGAGCGTCTCGACACGCTGCATCAACTGCGCCGTCAAAGCGCGCAGTTGTTCAGGGGTAAAGTGGTCGAGATTGGGGAGAGAAGTCATGGTGCCGATTTTGCCAGACCAGACAATTCACGGCGATAGATCGATAGGCTAATGGCAGCTGTTAAAGCAGTGTGATTGCGCCGACGGTGCCCGCGTGCTGCCATGGCAGGCCCAACACCAACGCCTGGAGTTGCTCCGTATCCAACTCCATTTCAGAGCCTTGGCGAATGCCTGGCCGGTGGAACTTGCCTTGGTTCAAACGGCGAGCCGCCAGCCAGATCCCGAAGCCGTCATGCACCAGAACTTTCACCCGAGTGGCGCGGCGGTTGGCGAACAGATAAGCACAGTGCGGCTTCGCCGCACCGAACACCGCGATCACTCTGGCTAATGCCGTCTCGGTACCGGCGCGCATGTCCATCGGCTCAGTGGCGAGCCAGATGGAATCGATGCGGATCATCGCAGCAAGTCTCGAAGAAAGATCGCGCAGGCAGCAGCACTTTCGGTTGGCCAGTTCACTTTGACGGTGCCCCGTGGGTACTGGATCTCAACGCAGATATTCGCCGATGCTGCGTTCGGATTTGCTCCGGCCAACTGGATGGGTAACGGAATGAATGCAGGTTACAGCACCATGCTTTTCTGCGCATGCACCCGAATCCATTTGTGGACGAGATTAGCGTTGAGGCTATGGCTGAGGGCGATGCCGGCAATCGAAGCGCCGGGCTGGGCACACTCTTGAATGACCTGAGCCTTGAAGGACTTGGAGTAGGAACGGCGTTGTGGCTGCATAAAATACCCGCTTAAAAGGCTAGAGCTGGTGCCCACTTAAATTTAAGTGCACACCATGTCTTGGCTTTGCGAGGCCGTGTAGATGACTTGGCCGGACGGATACCCTGATTCTCCATCGGTTTGCTTATAAGTTGCTACATGACGATAGCGCAGAGGGCGTTTGGGCAAGTGGGGGGAACTGCACTCCCCCAATTTCCGTACCAATGGGTAGGTTTTAGCGCGTGAAATCGCGTAGGCCTAAGTATGAAACGCCCAGTTTTATTGACCCTGGCTATCTAGAAAACACCCCCTAGCATGTCGGTGTAATTCTGTTCCAGGAACATGAAACTACCTGTGGGATTTTACGCAAAGGGCAAAGGTACGGTGACGGACACGGCGCTGCAAGCGTGAAGCGACGGCATCACTCGTCGCGACCTTCCATCATGGTGCGTTTGAGCATCACATAAACCGCTCCGGCGCCGCCGTGTTTCGGTTGGCACGACGTGAAGCCGAGCACCTGTGAATGCTGACGTAGCCACGTGTTGACGTGACTCTTGATCATCGGCCGCTTGCCGTCCAGACGCACGGCCTTGCCGTGGGTAACGCGCACGCAGCGGATTTCGAATTTGGTCGCTTCAGCCAGAAACGCCCATAGCGTTTCACGGGCCTTTTCCACGCTCATGCCGTGCAAATCGAGGCTGCCTTCGAACGGAATCTGTCCGATCTTGAGCTTGCGCATCTGGCTTTCCTGGACACCGTCGCGGGCCCACATCAGCTCATCTTCGGGGCCCACATCAATGACGAACTGATCGGACAGCCCATCAACGGTGGTGGCATCGGTGCGCACTGTGGCAGCTTGGCGCAGCTTGGCGATTTGTGTGCGGTCGGCCTTGGGTTTGCCGGTTTCGGCGCGATCGTGCTTGATCGGCTTGACGCCTTTGATCGCGCTTTTGAACAGGAAAAAATCGTCGTCTTGCATGTCAGCCTCCGCGAAGGGTGGCCAGTTTACCCAAGTCGGGACGAATGGGGCGCGACAAAACGTCCGGCTTTGGGCTTAGTCGTGTTTTTTCATCAGGTGCGGGGCCATGTTCAGCGCTTGCGACTGGCGCGAGCGACGACGGCAGCGGCGCCACAGCCACACGCCGATGTACAGCACGAACAGGCCAACGGCCAGAATGATCGCCGAGCCCAGCGGGCTGGCATTCAACTCGCCCAACGCCGGTGGCCGTCCCAGCAGACTGGCCGCGCCGGCCATCGCCAGCAACACGCCGCACATCGCCAGCAGGGCAGCGAACGCTGCGCCGAAGCGAAAACGCCAGTTGCTTTGGCCCTTGGGCCGCAAGCGGCGTGCATCAAAACCATCGGATAACTTCATTCCGACCTTCCTCAATGGGTATCGGCCCTTCGACCGGGAGTTGACCGGGATGTTCCTGAGGCTAGGGCAATTACAGCAAATGAGAGGCTTTTGCGGATGAGCGGCGGTATAGACCGCTCATTGAAAGTCAATCAGATCAGCTCGCGGGTCAGGGCGAGGGTGGCGAAGTTGTCCGCCATGATCGCCATTTCGGTCTGCTGAACCTGTTCGGCGCTGAGGATTGAGCCCTTGCAGGGCAAATCCCGCGTCGCGCAGGCATCTTCCACCAGAGTGCAGCGAAAACCCAGGTTCTTCGCCGCGCGCACGGTGGTGCTGACGCTGGAGTGACTCATGAAGCCGCAGACGATCAGGTCGAGCGAGCCCAGTTGTTGCAGGCGATCGTATAGTTCAGTGCCGTGAAACGCACTCGGCAGCAATTTGCCAATGATGGTTTCGTCGACCTGCGGCTCCAGGCCCGGGATGAACTCACCGCGCTCGCCCTGCGGGTCGAACAGCCCACCGACAGTGCCGAGATGACGCACGTGCACGATCGGGCGACCTGCCGCACGGGCAGCGGCCAGCAGTTGTTTGATGTTCGCGACGGCAGTATCCATGCCGCTCAGTGCCAGGGGGCCGCTGAGGTATTCTTTCTGGGCATCGATGATGACAAGGGTCGCATGACCCAGATTGGCCGCTGCATAACCACGGCCGCTGAGTTGAAACATCGTTTTTGGAACGGACATTCTGGGGCTCCTTCGAGTGGGGCTTTTGCGACATTGTCCTCTGGCTGAGCGCTTCTGTGAATCGCTACCATCGTAGGCACCGCCGTTGTTGGCTCGCAGCCTTGTCAAGATACTCGTTCTGTTCAATAGCCTGCTGAAAAAATAGAAGAATCCTACATCTGATCCGGTGTTTTTCCTGCGTCGTCGCGGCGCCTTTTGGCTGTTAGAATCGTCAGTCGTTTTTTCTGGAGTTTGCCCCCGTGATCACTTCCCGACTTCGTACCCTGCGTGACCATATCCGTTGGGCCGTCAGCCGCTTCCATGGGGAGGATCTGTTTTTCGGCCATGGGACCGACAACGCCTGGGATGAAGCCCGTCAACTGGTGTTGGGTGCGCTGCACTTGCCATGGGAAATCGCTGACAGCTATCTGGACTGCCGTCTGGAAGAAGACGAGCTGGTCCATCTGCAACGCTTGCTCAAGCGCCGTATCGAGGAGCGCATTCCGACCGCTTACCTGCTGGGCGAAGCCTGGTTCTGTGGCCTGTCGTTCATTGTCGACGAGCGCGTACTGATTCCGCGTTCGCCAATTGGCGAGCTGATCGAAAAACGTTTCGAGCCGTGGCTGGGTGCCGAACCTGCGCGCATTCTTGACCTGTGCACCGGTTCCGGTTGCATCGGCATCGCCTGTGCTTACGAGTTTCAGAACGCCGAAGTGGTACTGGCCGACCTGTCGTTCGAAGCGCTGGAAGTGGCGAATCAGAACATCGAGCGCCACGGTGTCGACGAGCGGGTGTTCACTGTTCAGGGCGATGGTTTCGATGGTTTGCCGGGTCAACGTTTCGACCTGATCGTGTCGAACCCGCCTTACGTCGATGCGGAAGATTTCGCTGACATGCCGGATGAGTATCAGCACGAACCCGAGCTGGGCCTGGCCTGTGGCGATGATGGTTTGAACCTGGTGCGCCGCATGCTCGCCGAGGCAGCGAATCATCTGACCGAGAAGGGTTTGCTGATCGTTGAGGTGGGTAATAGCCAGGTTCACGTCGAGTCGTTGTACCCGGAAGTCGACTTTGCCTGGCTGGAGTTCGAGCGCGGTGGGCATGGGGTGTTCATGCTGACAGCGGAGCAGTGCCGTGATCATCAGGCGCTGTTCGCTTCTCGCGTCTGACCGTAGAAAGCCTTCGCGGGCAAGCCTCGCTCCTACAGATTTTGTCGTGTCCAAATGATGGGTACACACTAAACCTGTAGGAGCGAGGCTTGCCCGCGAATGGCCCCGCCGCGATCTCAAGTCTTCAGCGGTGCGTAGCAATCCAGATCAACAACCCCGCCTGAAACACCGCAAACGCCACCAGACAGGTAATGGTAAAACGCAGCCCGGCGTCCTCGCGTTTGTACTTGCTGACCTTTTCTTCGTGCTTCTTCAGTTTGACTTCCTGTTCCGCCAGGTTCTGCTCGGCTTGCTGGAGCATTTGCGCGGCTTCGAGGATTTCCACCAGTTGCAGCTTTTCGCTGTTCCAGTCACCCAGCAAATCGCCGACTTGTACCTCTTTAACACTGCCCTTCAAATGCTGGGCATCGGCGTAGACCACGTCAAAACCGTGCACCCGCAGAAAGTGATCGCGGCGCAGGCGAGTGTCTTCGTTCAGCGCATCCTTGTTGTTCAGGTCAGTGCCGTCGACGGTGTAGGCAGGCCATCTTTTCTTCGCCCAAGTAATGCCATGAGCCGCCATGAAACGCCCGATGCCGCGGTTCATCGGCTCGATCTGCAAGCCGCTTTCCGGCCCGAAATGCACACGTTTGGTGGCGTGATCGGCCCACACGTCCAGATGATTCTGTTCTTTGCGCACCCGCTGGGCCGGCAGCTTGATGGTCATGCGCAGCAGGCTGTGTTCCTTGCTGTTGCGTTCGGCATAACCGAATTCGACAAAGCGCAACGGCCGTCCGCCAGTGTTGCGGTCGGTTTGCAGCGGCGCCAGGCGGAGCATTTTGTGGTGCTCGACGTGGACGTCCGCCCACGGCAGCTCGACCGCTGGCGATGCGTCTTTTTCAGCGGTGGTGTCGGGTGAAGTCTGGGTATCAGTCATAACGGCGAGATCCTGTCCAAGCCCTGCTTGCCGCCAGCCATTGCGCTGGCGACAAAGGCTTATCGGCCGTTTTTTTCAGGACTGGAGGGCAAACAGCGCTTAACTGGGGCGAAGTCCGTCAATAAACTCGAGGATTCGCGCGCCGAGTTCGGCCGCCAGCGGCAATTGCGGATCTTTATAGGAGGCCAATTGCCGTTTCACGTCGTTGGGCACGATGCGCATCACGTGGTTCATGCCTTCGATCAGCGCCAGTTCGGCGTCCGGCTTGGCGGCCTTGAGCGCCTTGGCGTCACCCACACCGACCTGAATGTCGTTGCTGCCCTGGATGATCAGCGCCGGCATTTTCAGTTTGGCAAAAGCGGCGGCCGGGTCCTGGCGAAACAGCGATATCAGATACGGCTGCACGCTGGGGCGGAAAATCACCTGCAACTGCGGCGGCACGTTGTCGTCGGTGTGGCCGGCCTTGAGGCTGTCGAGCAGCTCATTGCTGCGCAGCATCAACGGCGGGGGCAGACGATTGCTCAACTGCTGGCGCAGCACCTGATCGATTGGCCGGGCGCTGCCGGACATGGAAATCACCGCTGCGGCATCGACGCTTGGCGCCGCCAGGCTGGTGATCAACGCACCTTCACTGTGGCCCAGCAAAATCAGTTTGCCAAAACGCGGATCGGCCTTGAGCTTTTGCCCCCAGGCCACGGCGTCGGCCACATAGGCCTCCACCGACAGATTGCGTTCGTCCGGAGTCGCAGCGAGGCTCGCCGCGACACCGCGCTTGTCGTAACGCACACTGGCGATGTTGTGTTTGGCCAGCACCCAGGCCAGCCGTTTGAGGCTGTCGTTGCGTCCGCCGTC
Organism: Pseudomonas sp. LBUM1673; assembly: GCF_059695645.1. Classification (NCBI taxonomy): domain Bacteria; kingdom Pseudomonadati; phylum Pseudomonadota; class Gammaproteobacteria; order Pseudomonadales; family Pseudomonadaceae; genus Pseudomonas; species Pseudomonas sp. LBUM1673. The sequence continues at coordinate 4,553,868 of NZ_CP166780.1, read as the reverse complement.
GGGGTTGTTTCCGTCACGATCCGTAGGGCCGGAGCCGGAAATGATCAGGACAACCGGCACAGGCGTGTCGGACTTGGGCAGCAACAGCGAGCCGAAAAGCTCGCCGCTGCCCGTGTCCAATGTGATCGGGCGTTGCAGGACAGTGGCCTGTGCAAAGCCGGTAAACAGGGTAAGGCTCAAGGCTAGAACTCGCAGCATCATCACGCCATCAACAACAAGGTGCCGGTTGGACTCGCAGGCACCCATAAGGTTCGAGGATGAACTAGTCGGGTAGCCTGCGTATACTGGCGCGTATTACGTATTTTAGGTTCGATTTCACGGAGCGTCCTGCATGTCCGGCAATACCTACGGCAAGCTGTTCACTGTCACCACCGCGGGCGAAAGCCATGGTCCGGCGTTGGTCGCCATTGTCGATGGCTGTCCGCCGGGCCTGGAGATTTCCCTTGAGGACCTGCAGCGCGATCTGGACCGGCGCAAGCCCGGTACCAGCCGCCACACCACCCAGCGTCAGGAAGCCGACGAAGTCGAAATCCTCTCTGGCATATTCGAAGGTCGCACCACCGGTTGCGCCATCGGCCTGTTGATCCGCAACACCGACCAGAAGTCCAAGGATTACTCGGCGATCAAGGATCTGTTCCGCCCGGCCCACGCCGACTACACCTACCACCACAAATACGGCGAGCGCGATTACCGCGGCGGTGGTCGCAGCTCGGCCCGTGAAACCGCCATGCGCGTGGCGGCAGGGGCGATTGCGAAAAAGTACCTGGCCACCCAGGGCATCGTCATTCGTGGCTACATGAGCCAGCTCGGCCCGATCGAAATCCCGTTCAAGACCTGGGATTCGGTGGAAGAGAACGCCTTCTTCAGTCCCGACCCGGACAAAGTGCCGGAGCTGGAAGCCTATATGGACCAGTTGCGTCGTGACCAGGATTCGGTCGGCGCGAAGATCACCGTGGTCGCCGAAGGCGTGATGCCCGGTCTCGGCGAGCCGATCTTCGACCGCCTCGACGCGGAACTGGCCCACGCGCTGATGAGCATCAATGCGGTCAAAGGCGTGGAAATCGGTGCCGGTTTTGCCAGCATCGCCCAGCGCGGCACCGAACACCGCGATGAAATGACCCCCGAAGGTTTTCTCAGCAACAACGCCGGCGGCATTCTGGGTGGCATCTCGTCCGGTCAGCCGATCGTTGCGCATCTGGCGCTCAAGCCGACATCGAGCATCACCACGCCGGGCCGTTCCATCGACATCCATGGCAACCCGGTTGAGGTTGTCACCAAAGGTCGTCACGACCCGTGCGTCGGCATCCGCGCCACGCCGATTGCCGAAGCGATGATGGCCATCGTGTTGATGGATCACCTGCTGCGTCACCGTGGGCAGAACGTCGATGTACGCGTGAGCACTCCGGTGCTGGGTCAGCTTTAATGGCTGACCTTATAGCCGCTGCGGTCTGACGACGTGGCGGCGCTCCCGTACTGGCGGCTCTCCAGTTTCTATCTGTTCTATTTCGCCTTGCTCGGTTCGACGGCGCCGTTTCTGGCGCTGTATTTCGATCACCTGGGCTTTTCCAGTGCGCGTATTGGCGAGCTGGTGGCGATCCCGATGCTCATGCGCTGCGTGGCGCCGAACATCTGGGGCTGGCTCGGTGACCACACCGGGCGACGTCTGGCTATCGTGCGTTTCGGCGCGGTCTGTACGCTGCTGACCTTCTCGCTGATTTTCGTCAGCAAAAGCTACGTGTGGCTGGCGATGGTCATGGCCTTGCACGCGTTCTTCTGGCACGCGGTGTTGCCGCAGTTCGAAGTCATCACCCTGGCGCATTTGCAGGGGCAGACGTCTCGCTACAGCCAGATCCGCTTGTGGGGTTCCATCGGTTTCATCATTACGGTGGTTGCCCTCGGGCGGTTGTTCGAATGGCTCAGCCTGGATGTGTATCCTGTTGCACTGGTGCTGATCATGGCCGGGATCGTCGTCAGCAGTTTGTGGGTGCCCAACGCCCAACCGGTCCAGAGCGATCGGGTGACGGGGGAGGGGTTCCTCAAGCAATTGCGCAACCCTGGGGTATTGGCGTTCTACGGTTGCGTGGCGTTGATGCAAATGAGCCACGGCCCGTATTACACCTTTCTGACGCTGCACCTTGAGCGACTCGGTTACAGTCGCGGGCTGATCGGCATGCTCTGGGCGGTCGGCGTGGTCGCCGAAGTCTTGATGTTTCTGGCCATGAGCCAAATCCTTGCGCGCTTCTCGGTGCGCCGGGTGCTGCTGGCCAGTTTCCTGCTGGCGGCCCTGCGTTGGTTGCTGCTAGGTTCCTTTGCCGAATTCCTCTGGGTGCTGCTGTTTGCGCAGGTGTTGCACGCGGCAACCTTTGGCAGCTTTCACGCGGCGGCCATCCAGTTCGTGCAACGTAGCTTCGGCGCCCGTCAGCAAGGCCAGGGCCAGGCGCTCTACGCAGCACTGGCCGGCACCGGCGGTGCACTGGGCGCGTTGTATTCCGGCTACAGCTGGAATGCCCTCGGCGCCACATTGACCTTTAGTATTGCCAGTCTCGCAGCCTTCGCCGCTGCCGTTATCATTGCCACACGTATGCAAGAGGACAGGCCATGAGCCTTACCCGTGAACACCTCGCCCAGGAAATCATCGAAGCCGGGCGCTTTCTGTATGGCCGCGGCTGGTCGCCGGCCACCAGCAGCAATTATTCGACCCGACTGTCGCCGACCGAAGCCTTGCTGACGGTGTCTGGCAAGCACAAAGGCCAGTTGGGCCCTGATGATGTGCTGGCCACTGATTTGTCGGGCAATAGCCTGGAGCCCGGCAAAAAGCCGTCCGCCGAAACCCTGCTGCACACTCAGCTTTACAGCTGGCGCCCTGAGATCGGCGCGGTACTGCATACCCATTCGGTGAACGCCACGGTGCTGTCGCGCCTGACGCCGGAAGCGTTCATCGAATTTGAAGATTACGAGCTGCAAAAGGCCTTCAGCGGCGTATCGACCCACGAGTCTCGGGTGCGCGTGCCGATTTTCGACAACGATCAAGACATTGCGCGGCTGGCCGCCAAGGTGCAGCCTTGGCTCGACGCCCATCCCGATTGCGTCGGCTACCTGATTCGCGGCCATGGCCTCTACACATGGGGCGCGCGCATGAGCGACGCGCTGCGGCAAATCGAAGCCTTTGAATTTTTGTTCGAATGCGAGTTGAAGACTCGCAGCGTGTTGAACCGTTAAGGCTTACTTCGCCTGAAGTCGCCCCATCGCCTGATGAAATGCGCTGTCTGACCGGCCTGTAAAAAGCCGGAAGGCGGCGCCGATACCGAGGAATTGCCCCATGAGCAGCCTGTCCGTTTATCACGTTTCAAGTCCCGAAATACCGAACAAGGTGCTGACCCACTTCGAAGACATCGCCTCGACCCTGGCCGAACAGGGCGTGCGCTTCGACCGTTGGCAAGCCGCGGCGAAAATCCAGCCCGGTGCCAGCCAGGAAGAAGTGATCGCCGCGTACCAGGAGCAAATCGACAAGTTGATGACCGAGCGCGGTTACATCACCGTCGACGTGGTCAGCCTGAACAGCGATCACCCGCAAAAAGCCGAATTGCGCGCCAAGTTCCTCGACGAGCACCGCCATGGCGAAGACGAAGTACGATTTTTCGTCGCAGGCCGTGGCTTGTTCACCCTGCACATCGGCGATTACGTCTACGCGGTGCTCTGCGAGAAAAACGACCTGATCTCGGTCCCGGCCGGCACGAAGCACTGGTTCGACATGGGCGAGCATCCGCATTTCGTTGCGATCCGTCTGTTCAACAACCCGGAAGGTTGGGTGGCGAACTTCACCGGCGACAACATCGCCAGCCATTTCCCGGGTCTCGAGGACTGAACCGATGCCGATCAAAGCGATTCTCACCGACATCGAAGGCACCACCAGCGCGGTGAGTTTTGTGTTCGACGTGTTGTTTCCCTACGCCGCCAAACACCTGCCAGAGTTTGTTCGCCAGCACGCCGAACGCGCGGATGTAGCAGAGCAGCTGGCGGCTGTTCGCCGGGACAACAGTGAACCTGACGCCGACGTCGAGCGAGTGATCGAAATCCTGTTGGACTGGATCGCCGAAGACCGCAAGGCCACGCCGCTCAAGGCGTTGCAAGGCATGGTCTGGGAGCAGGGTTATCAGGCCGGACAGTTGAAAGGCCACGTTTACCCGGACGCCGTTGAAGCGCTCAAGCGCTGGCACCAGGAAGGCTATCAACTGTTTGTGTATTCTTCGGGCTCGATTCAGGCGCAAAAACTGATCTTCGGTTGCTCGGACGCGGGAGATTTGTCGCCACTGTTCAGCGGCTATTTCGACACCACTTCGGGGCCCAAGCGCGAAGCGCAGTCCTACGAGCGCATTACACAATCCATCGGCCTGGAAGCGGCGCAGATTCTGTTTCTGTCGGACATCGTCGAGGAGCTGGACGCGGCGCGTGCGGCTGGCATGGCAACCTGTGGTTTGGCCCGTGAGGGCAGGGAGTTGGCAGGGCATGTGACGGTGCACAGTTTTGCCCGGATCGATCCTTCAGCCCTGTAAACCCATAATCTGTAGGCGCAGAGCTTGCTCGCGAAGACGGTGTGTCAGGCAACATCAATGTTGAATTGCACACCGCTTTCGCGAGCAAGCTCTGCTCCTACAGGGATTGCGCGACTGTTACGGTTTATGCCGAGTGATAGGTCGGCAGGGCAAACCGTTGCTGGCTTTGCAACATGGAGATTTGCGGCAGTTCGCTGGCTTGTTCGGCGATGTCACGGCGAATCGCGCTGATCACCCACGACAGCTGATCGCCGGCATGCAATTGCTGGTAGGAAATCGAACGTTTGAAGACTTTGCCTTCCTGGCTGCGCAGGGTCAGCAGAATGCCGCCGTCAGGCCGTGGCTGGGTGGTCACTTCGAAGTTGGAGAACAGCGACGAAAATTTTTCCTGGATCAGGCTCATGTCTATCGGCTCCGTGAGTGCTTTAAAGGGCAACAATGGAGAGGTAGTTGCAGTGATTGTGCCAGCGTCCTATTTTTTAAAACTTTATATAAATCAATAGTTTATCTTTTTAATGTTTTTTGGCCTTCGTGCAATTTGCATGAATGGCCATCGTGCATCCTGCATTTTGCGTGGTCGTCGACAACTGGATGGAACCAGGGTTCCACTTTTCGAAGGTCTCGGCCGAACGCTTCGGTCGCGGATACAAAACATTGCAAAAACCGCGTGTACAGCTCAAGAAGCGCTGACGTATTTTCGGCCTCAATCAACGCCACCCGACAATAAGAAAATCGAACGGGAGCAACCATGAGCCGCACGCTGAACGACACGATCACCTGGGGCATGATGCTCCGCAAGCTGCCTTCCATTGCCAGAGCCATTCCGCGGGTGGTGAAGGGCATGAAAGTCGCCAACATCAAGGACCCGACCCAACCGTGTGGTCTCGGCTGGAGCTTCGAGCAGGCGACGTTGCGCAATCCCGATGGCCCGGCCTTGCTACAGGGCGAGGTGGCGCTCACTTATGCACAGGTCAATCAATGGGCCAATCGCATCGCCCATCACCTGATCGCCCAAGGTATCGGCAAGGGCGACGTGGTGGCGATCTTTATCGAGAATCGTCCGGAACTGTTGGTGACAATATTGGCGGTGGCCAAGGTCGGCGCGATCAGCGCCTTGCTCAATACCTCACAGACCCGCGACACCCTCGCTCACAGTCTGAACCTGGTGGCACCCGTGGCGATCGTGGTCGGAGAAGAGCTGGTTCCGGCCTTCAATGCGGTCCGCGAGCGGGTGTCCATCGACGCGACGCGCACCTGGTTTGTCGCCGATCAAGACACTTACCGTCATCCGGGCAATTCGCCCGATGGCTTCATCAACCTGATGACGGCCAGCTGCGACGCGTCCAGCGATAACCCCGTCAGCAGCCGGCAGGTTTTTTTCGACGACCCTTGTTTCTATATTTACACCTCGGGCACCACTGGGTTGCCCAAGGCCGGTGTGTTCAAGCACGGCCGCTGGATGCGCAGCTCCGCCAGCTTCGGGCTGATTGCCCTGGACATGCAGCCCCAGGACATCGTCTATTGCACCTTGCCGCTGTACCACGCCACCGGGCTCTGCGTGTGCTGGGGCTCGGCGATCAGCGGGGCGTCGGGGTTTGCCATCCGCCGCAAGTTCAGCGCCAGCCAGTTCTGGAGCGACGTGCGCAAATACCGGGCGACCACCCTCGGTTACGTCGGCGAATTGTGTCGCTACCTGGTGGATCAACCGCACAGCGTCGACGACAGTCGGCACAGCGTGACGAAGATGATCGGCAATGGCCTGCGTCCCGGTGCATGGAGCGAGTTCAAGACGCGTTTTGCCGTCGACCATATCTGCGAGCTCTACGCCGCCAGCGACGGCAATATCGGCTTCACTAACATTCTCAACTTCGACAACACCATCGGTTTTTCCCTGATGTCCTGGGAGCTGGTGGCGTACGACCACAACAGCGGCGCACCCACGCGCGATGCCAAGGGCTTCATGCGTAAAGTGGCCAAGGGCGAGCAGGGTCTTTTGTTGGCGAGGATCGACGACAAGGCTCCGCTGGACGGCTACACCGATCCGCAGAAGACTGCAAAAGTCGTGCTTCACGATGTGTTCGTGAAGGGCGACCGTTACTTCAATACCGGTGACCTGCTGCGCAATATCGGTTTTGGCCACGCACAGTTTGTTGATCGCTTGGGCGACACCTACCGCTGGAAGGGCGAAAACGTCTCGACCACCGAGGTCGAAAACATTCTCTTGCAACACCCGCATATCGCCGAAGCCGTGGCTTATGGCGTGGAAATCCACAACACCAACGGGCGGGCGGGGATGGCGGCAATCACTCCGGCCGAATCTCTGGCGACGCTGGATTTCAGCGAGTTGCTGGCTTTCGCCAGGCAGCAAATGCCTGCCTATGCGGTGCCACTTTTCCTGCGAGTGAAAGTGAAAATGGAGACTACCGGGACCTTCAAATACCAGAAGACGCGACTCAAGGACGAAGCCTTCGACCCGAACAAAACCGGCGATGACCCGATTTACGCCTGGTTGCCGGGTACCCAGACTTACGTGCAAGTCACCGAGCAGGTGTTGGCGGACATTCGCGCTGGCAGGTACCGCTATTGATGTGGTCTTTATTGAATGTGGCTCTTATTGAATATAGCTATGGCAAACCATGAGAAAAAAGAAGTGACAGGTTCCGGACCGCTCGGGAAACTATCCGCTTTCCGATTGACCGACTGTGGAGTCCCCAATGTCAGACAAAAGCCGCCAGATGACCCCCGAAGAGGCTGCTGAATTTGCCGAACAGGTGTTCAACAAAGCGCGCGAGGGCGATGCGGCCATGATGGCTGCGCTACTGACCAAGGGCCTGCCGCCGAACCTGCGCAACCACAAGGGCGACACCTTGCTGATGCTCGCCGCCTACCACGGCCATGTCGACACGGTAAAAGTCCTGCTCGAGCACAAGGCCGACCCCGAAATCCGCAACGACAACGGCCAGAGCCCGATTGCCGGCGCGGCGTTCAAGGGTGATCTGGCGGTGGTCAAGGCGTTGGTGGAGGGGGGCGCGCAAGTGGAAGGTTCGTCCTTCGACGGTCGCACTGCGCTGATGATGGCGGCGATGTTCAACCGCGTCGAAATCATTGACTACCTGATCAGCAAAGGTGCCGATCCGAAAGCCAAGGACGCCAGTGGTGTATCCGCGCTGGATGCGGCCAAGACCATGGGCGCGGTGGATACCACCGCGCAGCTTGAGAAGTTGCTCGGCTGATTCCCAATGTGGCTGCGGGGCTTTTGTGGCGAGGGAGCTTGCTCCCGCTCGGCTGCGAAGCAGTCGTAAACCCGGCGAATGCGGTCTATCTGAATGACTGCGGTGGCTGATTTTGGGGCTGCTTCGCAGCCCAGCGGGAGCAAGCTCCCTCGCCACAGATTCATGCCAGGTCCCGCAATCCGTTTTCGAATGCGCTATCCTTCGCGCCCTCATAATTCCCTCGCTACAGGATCCACCTCATGAAAGCCGCACTCGTCGAACTCATCAGCAAAATCAGCTCCGGGTGCATGGGCGAGGACGAAATCCTGAAAGTCGCTGACGAAGCGGCTCAGGCCTACGCCGATCCCGAGGCTTTTCTGACGGCCAATCCGGACATCAACTACGACGATACGTTTCCGATCCCGCTGGGTGAGTGGATGGTCGTCGGCAGCCTGCCGGAAACCGTGCTGTTCCAGGCTGACACCTACGTGGACCTGTTTACGCAGATTGTCGCCTCGTTCGGCCCCGGCGTTGAGTTCAACATCAAGCCCAAGCAACTGGCCAAGACTGAAGCGCTCACCGCGCTCAACCGCATTCAAGTGCAGATGAGCAGCATGAACAAAGAGAACGGCGGTTACGTGCTGATGAACTTCAGCCAGTTGCTCGACGACGAACTGCAAGTGGTGTTGGTCTACGGTAACGACGTGCCACGGGTTCTTGAGTTATGCGCTGAAGTCGGCATCGCCGCTGCGCCATCCCTGGAAGCCTTGAAAGTGGCGATCCACGTCTGAAACCGTCTACGACGGTAATAAAACGGAACCCTCGTCACGCCCGTCTATCCTAAGAGTGCATACCACTTTTCGGGAGCGTCACCATGGGTTCCACGTTCAACAGCCTGGTCGGTCTGATTATTCTTGCCCTGGATATCTGGGCCATCATCAACGTGCTTAAAAGTGGCGCCGAAACCGGGATGAAAATCATCTGGGTGCTGTTGATCCTCCTGCTGCCGGTGCTGGGCCTGATCATCTGGGCCATCGCCGGACCGCGAGGCGACGTGCGGATCTGACCGGTTTCCCGAAAGCAACACCGAACCTGTGGGAGCGTGGCTTGCCCGCGATGCAGGCCCTGCGGTCTGTCAGCTACACCGCGGTGATCCTATCGCGGGCAAGCCCGCTCCCACAGGGCATTGTGTCGGTTCATCAAGTGAGGTTCGACCTGTCATGTTCCGCGACGTAGAATGCGCGCCTTTCCCGGTCAATCGAGGCGATCGATTGGCCATCATGGGCGGGTAACCGTCCGTTGCCACCCGCATTCATCGGAGCACTTCCCATGAGCAATACCCCAACCAGCGAGTACCTGGAAACCCTCTACGAAGGCTATGGCCAGCGTTTTGGCATGGAAAAACTGCTGCACGAAGTGCGCACCGAACACCAGCACCTGGTGATCTTCGAAAACCCGCGCATGGGCCGGGTGATGGCGCTGGACGGCGTGATCCAGACCACCGAAGCCGACGAATTCATCTACCACGAAATGCTCACCCACGTGCCGATCCTCGCTCATGGCACCGCCAAGCGCGTGCTGATCATCGGCGGCGGCGACGGCGGCATGCTGCGTGAAGTGGCCAAGCACCGCAGTGTCGAGCACATCACCATGGTCGAGATCGACGGCACCGTGGTCGATATGTGCAAGGAATTCCTGCCGAACCACTCCAAGGGTGCGTTCGATGACCCACGCCTGAACCTGGTGATCGACGACGGCATGCGTTTCGTCGCCACCACCACCGAAAAGTTTGACGTGATCATTTCCGACTCCACCGACCCGATCGGCCCGGGCGAAGTGCTGTTCTCCGAAAACTTCTACCAGGCTTGCCGTCGCTGCCTGAACGAAGGCGGTATTCTGGTGACCCAGAACGGCACCCCGTTCATGCAAATCGAAGAAGTCAAAACCACCGCCGGCCGTCTGCGCAGCCTGTTTCCGGACTGGCACTTCTATCAGGCGGCCGTGCCGACCTACATTGGCGGCGCGATGACCTTCGCCTGGGGCGCCACCAATACCGCCTATCGCAAGTTGTCCCGCGAAACCCTGCAACAACGGTTCGTTGGCAGCGGCATCATCACCCGCTACTACAACCCGGAAATCCACATCGGTGCTTTCGCCTTGCCGCAATACGTGCTGCAAGCGGTGAACAAACCCAGCAACGACTAAAATGAACGCATAACCCCTGTAGCGAACGCGGTATATCAGTCAATACACATGTCAACTGATACACCGCGTTCGCTCCTACAGGTACCTGTGTTTTTTTCATGCCAGCATGCGGTAATCCGTTTGAACGATCAGTCAGGGCAAAAGTCCAGATGGTTGTAAGCCCATTTGCGGGTTTGATCGAGGAGACACCGATGCAAAAGTGGAAAATCACTTTCGTGGATGATCACGGTGAAACAGCAGACGAACTCTTCGAGTGCGAGGAATGCCCGGACAGCGAGCAAGCCGCCAAACTCATTCGCGCCCGGCGGCTGCCGGTCGCTGCCGAACTTGACCTCAATGATCTGGAGGGTCGCACCGATGATCCGACGGTCAAAAGTCTGAAATCCCAGTACAGCATTGAAATCCTCGGTATTACCCCGGTCTGATACACCTCTTGTCACATTCACAACCAGGCCTTGGCAGCGGCTCTGTCTTGGGGCTACTCTGCAAGCGAGATCAGCGAATGACTCGCTAAGGTCTGGTCTTGTCAGCTACATGCTTGTTTCCCGTCGGCAACCTCTGTTGCCGTATCGCTCTCACCAATCGGTTGAAAGTGCAGGGAATACGGAAAGTCTATCCATCAGTCTGAGGGGGACGTTTCATGAGCACAGCCTATCAAGAAGACATCAGCAGCAGCGTGCTGCGCCGCATGAAAGAAGGCGGTTTCGACTTTTCACGGTTCCATCCCATCGAGTTCTACGCCATTTTCCCGGACGAGGAGCGGGCACGCAGGGCGGCAGGTCATTTCTGTGGTGAATCCTTGAATGCCCAGATCAGCGTGCGCGACGACGGCGCATGGCATCTGGAGCTGAGCAAAGTGATGTACGCCACCTACGACGGTATCGGCGACTTTGAGCAGGACTTCGAGGCGGTGGTCGAGCCTTTGGGCGGCATCATCGAAGGATGGGGCGTCAAGCAGGAGGTACGAGGGCTACTCGCATAACCTTATGAACAGAGACAACACTCAGCAACGGCTGACCTTCGGGTTGGCCGTTTTCGTTTCGAGGGTTGGGCCAATCGAAGTCAACATTTCACGACATTTCGAACGGACAAAAAAAACCACCTGAACAGGTGGCGAAAAGGGAAGAGCGATAAGTTTTGCAGCGAATGTGCGGATTATCCGCATCGGCCCCCGGGCAGTGAAATCAACTCTGACTATGCTGGTGATAGGCGACAGCATTGCTTCGCAATGAAGCGGGGGCGATCAGGTTGGGGCATTTGCTGCACAGTATTGGTGCGGCGCGTTTGGGGCGATTATCCAACTGATTGATATCAAAGCGTTTATGCCGATGGCACGGGCCTTGCGAAGCCTAGATGACCGGGTGACAAGGAGTACGGCATGATCCGCACCTATTTTGATGAGATGTACGATGCCGGCGGCCAGGTCCGCCCGCATTATCGGGAGTTTGCCCGTTGGCTGGCCGAAACGCCTGACGAGCTTTTGGCACAACGGCGACGCGAGGCCGATCTGTTATTTCATCGTGCCGGGATTACGTTCACGCTCTACGGTGATGAGCAGGGGACAGAGCGCCTGATTCCCTTCGACACCATTCCCCGCAGTATCCCCGCCAGTGAATGGCGGGTCGTCGAGCGCGGCTGCATTCAGCGGGTCAAGGCATTGAACATGTTCCTTGCCGACCTCTATCACGAGCAGCGCATCATCAAGGCCGGCATCATCCCGGCCGAGCAAGTGCTGGCCAATGAGCAATATCAGTTGGCGATGCAAGGGCTGGATCTGCACCGCGATATCTATTCGCACATTTCCGGCGTCGACCTGGTGCGCGATGGCGACGGCACGTACTACGTGCTTGAAGACAATCTTCGTACACCCAGCGGCGTGAGCTACATGCTCGAAGACCGCAAGATGATGATGCGCCTGTTCCCCGAGTTGTTCTCGACCCAGCGCATCGCACCGATCGACCACTATCCGAACCTGTTGCTCGACACCCTGAAAAGCTCCAGCCCGATCGACAACCCTAGCGTGGTGGTGCTGACGCCGGGTCGTTTCAACAGTGCGTTTTTCGAGCATGCGTTCCTGGCTCGGGAAATGGGCGTTGAACTGGTGGAAGGCGCGGACCTGTTCGTGCGCGATGACAAAGTGTTCATGCGCACCACCGACGGGCCGAAAGCTGTCGACGTGATCTACCGTCGCCTCGACGATGCCTTCCTCGATCCACTGGCGTTCAACCCGGACTCGATGCTCGGCGTTCCAGGGCTGCTGTCGTCCTACCGCTCCGGCAACGTGGTGCTGGCGAATGCCATCGGCACCGGGGTCGCGGACGACAAGTCGGTGTATCCCTTCGTCACGGACATGATTCGTTTCTACCTGGATGAAGAGCCGATTCTGAAGAACGTGCCTACGTGGCAGTGTCGTAATCCCTCTGAACTGTCCCACGTACTGGCCAACCTCCCAGAGCTGGTGGTCAAGGAAACCCAGGGCTCAGGTGGCTACGGAATGCTGGTGGGGCCGGCGGCGACGGCAGCGGAAATCGAATCTTTCCGCGAGCGGATCAAAGCCAAGCCCCACGCGTACATCGCGCAACCGACGTTGTCTTTGTCGACCTGTCCGACCTTTGTCGAAAACGGCATCGCTCCACGCCATATCGACCTGCGTCCGTTTGTATTGTCTGGCCGCGAAACCCGGGTTGTGCCCGGCGGTTTGACCCGTGTCGCCTTGCGCGAAGGCTCCCTGGTGGTGAACTCCTCCCAGGGCGGCGGAACCAAGGACACCTGGGTGGTCGAGGATTGAAGGAAGCCTGCCATGTTAAGTAGAACTGCCTCGGATTTGTATTGGATGTCGCGTTACCTGGAGCGGGCGGAAAACCTCGCACGGATGCTCGACATCAGTTATTCGCTGTCACTGATGCCTCAGGACGGTCGTGGCGACGGCTTGCACGAACTCGCCATGCCGCTGCTGATCACCGGCACCCTGGACGATTACCTGGAGCGCCACGGCGATCTTCATGCCGAACGGCTGCTGCATTTCTTCGCCCTGGATGCGGCCAACCCGGCGAGTATCTACAGCTGCCTCGGTGCCGCGCGGGCCAGCGCCCATGCGGTGCGTGGGCGAATCACTGCCGACATGTGGGAAAACATCAATGCCACCTGGCTGGAAATTCGCGGAATCGCCGAACAGGGCTTGAGCCGCTACGGCATGAGCCGTTTCTGTGAGTGGATCAAGGAACGTTCTCACCTGTTCCGCGGCGCGTCCTACGGCACCATCATGCGTAATGATGCGTTCCGCTTCATTCGTCTGGGCACCTTTATCGAAAGGGCGGACAACACGCTGCGTCTACTCGACGCCCGTTACGAAATGGCTGGCGATCAGGCTGAAGCGGTCAGCGACGGCACGGCTCACGCCTACTATCAGTGGAGCGCCTTGCTGCGGGCCTTGTCGTCGTTCGAGGCTTACACCGAGATCTACCGCGATGCACCCGGCGCCCGGCATGTGGCGGAGTTGTTGCTGTTGCGCGCCGACGTGCCGCGATCCCTGCGCGCCTGCACCGAAGAAATCGACCAGATCCTTGCCCAATTGCCGGGGGCCAACGGCCGTCCTGCGCAACGCCTGGCCGCGGAAATGGACGCGCGCCTGCGCTACACCGGTATCAACGAAATCCTCGACGAAGGCCTGCACGCCTGGCTGAACGAGTTCATCCCGCTGGTGCGCCAGTTGGGCAACGCCATTCACAGTTCCTACCTGGAGGCTGCATGAGACTTTCCATTAGCCACGAGACCACCTATCACTACGAAGATCAGGTGCGGGCGAGCATCCAGTACCTGCGACTGACACCCCACGACAGCGAGCGCCAGCATGTGCTCAGCTGGCAGCTCGACCTGCCGCGCCCGGTGCGCGCGCAACTCGACCCGTTCGGCAACATTCTGCATGTGCTGACCCTGGACGAACCCCACGAGGCAATCATCATCGGTGCCCGTGGCCAGGTGGACATCGACGAACTGCGCGAAGCCGAGCATGAGAGCCAGTCGGCGCTGCCGTTCCTGCGCTTCACGCGCCTGACCGACGCCGACGAAGCCCTGCGCGCGTTTGCCGAGAAACAGTGCAAACAGCGCCGGGATCGCACGGCGCTGATCGATTTGATGCATGGCCTGAACCAGCACATGACCTACACGCCGGGTTCCACCGAAGTGGACACCAGTGCGGCGCAAGCTTTTGCCGGGCGTTCCGGGGTCTGCCAGGACCACACCCATGCGTTTCTCGCCTGTGCCCGCAGCCTTGGGGTTCCGTCGCGCTATGTGTCGGGGTATTTGTACAGCGAGGATTGCGAACACTTGGCCAGTCACGCCTGGGCTGAAGCCTGGCTGGATGACGCCTGGTACAGCTTCGACGTGACCAACGAACTGGCCCGCCCTGAGCGTCATCTGAAACTGGCCGTGGGCCTGGATTACCTGGACGCCTGCCCGGTGCGCGGCATGCGCCGTGGCGGCGGGTGCGAACAGATGCATGCGAAGGTGTTTGTCTCGCCGACGCCGGCGCCGGTGATTTCGGTGCAACAGCAGTAGCAGCGATTCATTGTGGCGAGGGAGCTTGCTCCCGCTCGGCTGCGCAGCAGTCGCAAACCCGGCGAATGCGATTTGCCTGACGGATCGCGTCGCCTGATTTGAGGGCCGCTTCGCGCCCCAGCGGGAGCAAGCTCCCTCGCCACAGGTGGGTTATTTACTTGGCCGAAGACACCTTCCGTCCCGCCATATGTTTCAAATACCCCACCAACAACTCCAGATCCCCCTCCGGCAACACCGCCGTCGAGAATGCAGGCATCTTCGCCTGTGGCCATTGGCGCAAGCTCTGCGGATCTCGAATGTAGCGCTTGAGGAAATCCGCGCCGAAGTACTCGGTGGGGTTGAACGGAATATTCAGGTCCGGCCCGAACTGCGCATCCCCCGCACCGTTCAATCGATGGCACGCCAGGCAGTTCTTCTGAAACAGCGCAAAGCCCTTGTTCACCGGATCGTCCGTCTTCAGCGCCGGATCGGGCAGCAGGGCAGGGAAGCGCTCGGCCACTGGGGCCATGCGCTTGATGCTGGCCACTTCGAACGGCCATTGTTCGGGGCTTATGTTGCCTGCCTGCGGATCGGTCCAGACCAGATAGAACGGCCCTGCACTGTGTTTGCCCTCTGACAGCGGCGGCCACGGCTTGGCCGGGTCTTCAATCGCCAGCCAGGCTCGCGCCCCTTGGGTATTGAGCAACGGCGCGGCAGCCAGTTCGGCGGCAAAACCGTCCAGGGCAACGGCTTGCAGATGATCGTCAGGCTTGATGCCCGTCAACAACGCCGTCAACGGCACGGCGCGATAGCTCATGTCCCGTTTATAGGAAACGTCGTTAGTGATCGTGATGGTCTGAACCTGAGGATGCTTGAGCAATTCTTCGGTCTGCCAGGTGCGAGGAGGCTCGCCCAGCGCAAGAATCAACTGTGCGGCAGACAGAGGCGTGCTGAGTAGCAAGGCTCCAAACAGAATGAGCGCTTTCAAATGATCGCCGTCCATGTCGTGGAAGTGCCGCAAAGGTTGGCACAGCCACGCCGGCCCGGGTAGTGAGCCAATCACATTTTTATCAGGCGAAATGAAAACCCTGATGCACGATCAGCCAATCACCTTGGTCAGGTTCGGCAAAATCAACAACAGCGTAGTGGCGAATAGAATGAGCCCGGCTTGACGTACTTTCGAATGCTTGAACATGGCTTGACCGCCTTTTTTGTTATTTCCTGATGCCTGCCTGCCTATCTCCATGACGGCAAAGCGCTGCACTTCCTTGTAGGACGAGTGCCTCGGCAAAACCCGACGACAACTTCGTACAAGGTTTACCTTAGGGCCCGCGTCACGATTGGCTTAGATCCATTTCGTATGTGCTGAGCACTTATCGCTTTTAAAAAGGCATGAGGCTTATGGCCAGCTGCTTGGGCGCCCGTTGGCTAGACAGCTTGGTGACATGAATCGGTATATCCGATAGCTGACTACCGTTCGTCTGAGCGTGACCGTCAACGCCAATGAGCACTGTGGTCATTGAATCCCCGGCTGTCGGGCATAAGGTGAGGGCATAAAGATCATAAGATCGCACCATCAGGTTCGAGGACGTCATGACCCAAGCTTTGATATTCGATGCATTACGCACGCCCCGTGGCAAAGGCAAGGCCAATGGCGCCTTGCACAGCGTCAAACCCGTGAACCTGGTGGCCGGACTGCTGACGGCGCTGCAGCGGCGCATGTCCCTAGACACCAGTCAGGTCGATGATGTGGTACTCGGCTGCGTGACGCCCATCGGCGATCAGGGCTCCGACATCGCCAAGACCGCCACACAGGTGGCCGACTGGGACGTCAGCGTGGCTGGCATGCAGCTCAATCGCTTCTGCGCGTCGGGTCTGGAAGCGGTGAACCTCGGTGCGATGAAAGTGCGTTCCGGCTTCGAAGACCTGGTGGTGGTCGGTGGCGTCGAGTCGATGTCCCGCGTGCCCATGGGCAGCGATGGCGGGGCCTGGGCGCTGGACCCGGAAACCAATTTGCATAACCACTTCACGCCTCAGGGCGTGGGTGCCGACCTGATTGCCACGATTGAAGGCTTCAGCCGTCAGGACGTCGATGCCTTCGCGTTGCACTCCCAGCAGAAGGCGGCGCGGGCGCGGGCGAACGGCTCATTCAACAAGTCGCTGGTGCCGGTGCAGGACCAGAACGGCATCATCCTGCTCGATCACGATGAGTTCATTCGCGCCGAATCGACAATGGAAGGCCTGGGCAAGCTCAAGCCGAGTTTCGAAATGATCGGGCAAATGGGCTTCGACGCCACGGCGTTGCGGGTTTACAGCCAGGTTGAGCGGATCAACCACGTTCACACACCGGGCAACAGTTCTGGAATCGTCGATGGCGCGGCGTTGATGCTGATCGGCTCCGAAGCTTGTGGCCGGGCGCTGGGCTTGCAGCCACGGGCGCGAATCGTCGCCACGGCGGTCACCAGCACCGACCCGACCATCATGCTCACCGGCCCGGCGCCGGCCACCCGCAAGGCGCTGGCCAAGGCCGGGCTGCGGGTCGAAGACATCGACCTGTTCGAAGTCAACGAAGCGTTCGCCTCGGTCGTGCTCAAGTTCATCAAGGACATGGCCATCGACCCCGACAAGGTCAACGTCAACGGCGGCTCCATCGCCATGGGCCACCCGCTTGGCGCCACCGGCTGCGCGATTCTCGGCACGCTGCTCGATGAGCTTGAAGCCCGGCGCCTGCGCTATGGCCTGGCGACATTGTGTGTCGGCGGCGGCATGGGCATTGCCACCATCATCGAACGCCTCTGAGCCCTGACTTCAAGGAAAATGCCATGACCGAAGCCATCCGTTACGAAAAAGGTCAGGACCAGATTGTCGTCCTGACCATCGACATGCCGGGCCAGAGTGCCAACACCATGAACGCGGTCTACCGCGACGCCATGGCCACCTGCGTCACCCGACTGGTCGCCGACAAGGACGCCATTGCCGGTGTGATCATCACCTCGGCCAAGAAGACCTTCTTCGCCGGCGGCGACCTCAATGAACTGATCAAGGTCGGCAAACCACAAGCCAAAGCTTTTTACGACATGGTGCTGACCCTCAAGGGCCAACTGCGTACTCTGGAAACCCTCGGCAAACCGGTGGTCGCCGCGATCAATGGCGCGGCGCTCGGCGGTGGTTGGGAAATCTGCCTGGCCTGTCATCACCGTGTAGCGCTGGACAATCCATCGGTGCTGCTTGGCCTGCCGGAAGTCACCCTCGGCCTGTTGCCGGGCGGCGGCGGAGTGGTGCGCATGGTCCGCATGCTGGGCATTGAAAAAGCCCTACCGTATCTGCTTGAAGGCAAGAAAATCCGGCCGCAACAGGCGTTACAGGCGCGGTTGATCGACGAGTTGGCAGCCGATCGCGATGAACTGATGGCCAAGGCGCGGGCGTGGATTGTCGCTCACCCGGTCGCTGTGCAGCGCTGGGATGTGAAGGGTTATCAGATCCCTGGCGGCACGCCGTCGGATCCGAAAGTCATGCAAATGCTGGCCATCATGCCATCAATCTTGCGCAGCAAAACCCAGGGATGCCTGCCCGCGCCGGAGAAAATCCTCTGCGCTGCGGTAGAAGGCGCCCAGGTGGATTTCGACACGGCGCACCTGATCGAGACCCGCTACTTCACCGAGCTGACCACCGGCCAAGTGGCGAAAAACCTCATTGGCACGTTCTGGTTCCAGCTCAATGAGATCAATGCCGGCGGCTCGCGGCCCCAAGGCATAGCACCTTACGTGACGAAGAAAGTCGGCGTGCTCGGTGCCGGGATGATGGGCGCGGGTATCGCATTGGTCAGCGCCTCGGCCGGCATCGACGTGGTGCTCAAAGACATCAACCTCGCCGCGGCAGAGAAGGGCAAAGCCCACTCGGCGGCGTTGCTGGACAAGAAGGTTGCGCGTGGTCAGTTAACTCGGGAGCAGCGCGAGGCGATGTTGGCGCGAATCCATGCCACCGAAAACGATGTGGATCTGGCGGGTTGCGATTTGATCATTGAAGCGGTGTTTGAAGATCGCGAACTGAAAGCCAGAGTCTCATCGGCCGCGCAAACAGTCGTCGGCCCGGACGCGGTTATCGCCTCCAACACCTCGACCTTACCGATCAGTGGCCTGGCCACTGCCGTGCCGGACCAGACGAAATTCATCGGCCTGCATTTCTTCAGTCCCGTGGAAAAAATGCCACTGGTGGAAATCATCAAAGGTACCCATACCAGCGACGAAACCCTGGCTCGCGGTTTCGATTTCGTCCTGCAAATCAAAAAAAACCCGATCGTGGTCAACGACAGTCGCGGCTTCTTTACCTCCCGAGTATTTGGCACCTTCACCAACGAAGGCATCGCCATGCTTGGCGAAGGCGTGAGCGCGCCGATGATCGAGACCGAAGCACGCAAGGCCGGCATGCCCGTCGGGCCTCTGGCGATCTCCGACGAAGTTTCCCTCAGCCTCATGAGCCATATCCGCGAGCAAACCGCCAAAGACCTGCGAGCGGAAGGGAAAGCGCTGATTGAGCACCCGGCGTTCGCCGTGATTGACTTGCTGCTCAAGGAATACAAGCGTCCGGGCAAGGCCGCTGGAGGTGGCTTCTACGATTACCCGGGCGCAGGGCAGAAGCATTTGTGGCCAGAGCTGAAAACCCGCTTCGAGAAAGCTGACGGGCAGATTTCGCCGCAGGATGTGCGTGATCGACTGCTGTTTGTGCAAGCCATCGAAACCGTGCGTTGTATGGAGGAGGGCGTGCTGACTTCGACGGCGGATGCCAACGTCGGCTCGATCTTCGGCATTGGCTTCGCGGCCTGGACCGGCGGTGCGCTGCAATTCATCAATCAGTACGGCGTGAAAGACTTCGTCGCCCGCGCCCAGTACCTGGCCAAGCAGTATGGTGATCGCTTCACGCCGCCCGCGCTGCTGCTGGAGAAAGCCGCCAAAGACGCGTTGTTCTAAGGGACCGATGACGCATGCGGGGGCTTGCCTTGCCACCATGTTTCAAGGCAGGCTCTGGGGTGTGCATTATTCCCATCATGTGTCAGGTATTTTTTATGTCGTTACGCATCTGCATTCTGGAAACCGACATCCTGCGTCCGGAGCTGGTCGATCAATATCAGGGTTACGGGCAGATGTTCCAGCGTCTGTTTTCGCAGCAACCCATCGCTGCCGAGTTCACCGTTTACAACGTGATGCAGGGCGATTATCCCAGCGATGACCTGACCTTCGATGCGTATCTGGTCACCGGCAGCAAGGCCGACTCCTTCGGCACCGACCCCTGGATTCAAACTCTCAAGACGTACCTGCTGAACCGCTACGAGCGCGGCGACAAACTGCTGGGCGTGTGCTTCGGCCATCAACTGCTGGCGTTGCTGTTGGGCGGCAAGACCGAGCGGGCGACCCAGGGCTGGGGCGTCGGCATCCACAACTACAAGCTCGCGGCCAAGGCACCTTGGATGAGCCCGGTGAGGGAAGAGTTGACGCTACTGATCAGTCACCAGGATCAGGTCACCGTGCTGCCGGAAAACGCCACGGTCATTGCCTCGAGCGATTTCTGCCCGTTCGCCGCGTACCACATCAACGATCAAGTGCTGTGCTTCCAGGGGCATCCGGAGTTCATTCACGATTACTCACGGACACTGCTGGATATTCGTCAGCAGCATCTGGGCGAAGAGGTTTATCAGAAGGGCGTGGCAAGCCTGGAACATCCACACCATGGCGCGACCGTCGCGGAGTGGATGATGCGGTTTGTGGCGCACAAGCCTCAGGCTGAGTCGGTTAAGCCTTAAAAGCTTCGCGGGCAAGCCTCGCTCCTACAGGTTCAACGAAACCCTGTAGGAGCGAGGCTTGCCCGCGAATTTCGCAGACGCCTCGATCGTGACTACAACCACCCCGACTTCTTGAAACTCGCCCACAAACTCACGCACCCAACGGTGATAAACCCCAGCACCGCGAAATACCCGTAATGCCAGGTCAACTCTGGCATGTCCTCGAAGTTCATCCCGTAAATCCCCGCCACCGCCGTCGGGAACGCCAGAATCGCTGCCCACGCCGCAAACTTGCGCTGCACCACACTCTGCCGTGACGCCTCCAGCAACACCCCGATCTCGATGGTCTGGCTGGCGATGTCTGCCAGGGTCGTCAGGTCTTCCATCTGCCGCGTGACATGAATCTGCACATCGCGGAAATACGGGCGCATGTTTTTGTCGATAAATGGAAAGCTCAGGTTCTGCAATTCCTCACCGATCTCCACCATCGGCGCCGCAAACCGGCGCAAGCGCAACACATCGCGGCGCAGACTGTGGAGTTTCTGGATGTCGCGCTCGTTCAGGGAACTGCACATCACGTTGTTTTCCAGCTCATCGATCTCGGCATGGATCGCTTCGCCCATCGGCTGGTAGTTTTCAATCACGAAGTCGAGGATGGCATAAAGTACGAAATCTTCCCCATGCTCCAGCAACAGCGGTCGCGCCTCACAACGCTGTCGGACATGGGCGTAGGACGCCGAATGACCATTGCGTGCGGTAATGATGTAACCCTTGCCGGCGAAGATATGAGTCTCGATGAACTGCAGTTTGCCTTCATTGCGGATCGGCGAATACGTGACGATAAACAGTGCATCGCCGAAGGTTTCCAGCTTCGGTCGACTGTGCTTTTCCAGGGCGTCTTCGATGGCCAGTTCGTGCAGGTTGAACTGGCGTTGCAGGTTGAACAGCTCCTGGGCGTTCGGCTCTTCGAGGCCGATCCACACAAAGTGGCCAGGCTTGGCAGCCCAGGCAGCGCCTTCGTCGAGGGTAATATTGGTGACTTTCTTACCGGCGCTGTAAACCGCAGCAGCAACGACTCTACCCATGATGGTGATTCACTTCTTATTAGCCGTTTTCTATTGGTGAAGACTGGCAGCGCCAGGCAGGGCTCAGCTTAACCTTGTCTAGTGCTTGAGAGTCAGCAAAATATGTAGAGTTCGCAGGCAAAAGAAAACCCGCACGGGGCGGGTAATGCACGCGGAACCTGTGGGAGCGGGCTTGCTCGCGAAAGCGGTGTGTCAGGCGACATCAATATTGACTGTGCCGCCGTCTTCGCGAGCAAGTCGGATCGCCGCACCGCCGCTCCCACATGGATATTGGCGCAGGCGGGGTTTCTTTCAGGCGGCTTGCAGTTGCCGATCCATCGAGTCGATGCACTCGCGCATCTGCTCGCGGCACTGGGCGATCAGCATTGGCATGTCATCCAGACTCAATCCAGCCGTAGGAATCGCCGGCAGCGAACGGATCAGAATCTTCCCACTGCGCCAGCGGTTCAATCGCATGTGTTTAACATAACTGCTGACACACACCGGCACGATCGGCACCCCGGCGGCAATCGCCATCTGGAATGCGCCTTTCTTGAACGGCAACAGCTCTTCGCCGAGGTTGCGAGTGCCTTCCGGGAAGACCCAGATCGAGGTGTCTTCATGCTGCAAGGTGTGAGTGGTGGTCAGCATCGACTGGCGTGCCTTGTGCGCATTGCCACGGTCAATCAACACATTGCCGGCCAACCAGAACAACTGCCCGAACAGCGGCACCCACTTCAGGCTCTTCTTGCCGATACACACGGTACGGCGGGGCACGACGTTGCCGAACACAAACAGATCGTAGTTGGACTGATGGTTGGCAATGATCACGCAGCTGTCGGGTTTATCCATCAACGGCCCGACGTCGGCCTTCACCCGCAAACGCAAAATACACATCGCCGGCCACGCATACAGGCGCGCGCATAAACGGCTGTTGTCCGGATTAAACGGCCGGCACAGACCGAGGATCACCCCAAGCACACCGGCCAGAATAAAGTGCATGCCCATCAATAACATACGAAACACAAACAGCATTTAAAGGGCTCACCGGGACAAAAGGTGGCGCAGTGTACGGATGTGCACTGTTTTCGGCAATTGCCGCTAAAGAAGTAGGAGATAGCCGATGTTTGAGCGCATGTTCCGACTTATTGGTCAGGTGCGGCCTAGAGCGGTTGTAAGGTTTTAAATGAAAAGCGCAATCCATGTGGGAGCGGGCTTGCTCGCGAAGACGGTAGCACAGTCAACATTGATGTCGCCTGACACACCGCTTTCGCGAGCAAGCCCGCTCCCACAGGGTCCGCGCCTTAACTGACCAGCATTACGACACGATGGTCGGGCTTTTCGGTGAAGCGCGTTCGGGCTTAACCCATATGCTCCTGGTCCAGGATGATCGCGTTGTCCAGCGTCTCCAGCAGCGCCTTGCGCACTTTCAGCTTGGTGTTCTTGTGGGCGGTCATATTGAGCTTCTTCAACTGACGAGCCGCCGCCAGCGCCGCGCCTTGCAGCTCTTCGGCCGACACCACCACATCAAGGAAACCGGCATCCACAGCACTCTGCGGATTGAACATCTCGGCATTGATCACCGCGCGATGAAACGCCGACTTGCGCAGACGATCACGGGCCAACTCGATACCGGCGTGGTGCATGGTCATGCCGATCTGCACTTCGTTCAGCCCAATGCTGAACGGGCCATCCACACCAATGCGGTAGTCCGCCGACAACAGAATAAATGCCCCCTTGGCCACCGCATGCCCAGGACAGGCCACGACCACCGGGAACGGGTGCGACAGCAGACGACGAGCCAGGGTCGAACCGGCAGCCACCAGCGCTATGGCCTCTTTAGGGCCAGACGTCATCACCTTCAAGTCATAGCCACCCGAAAAAATACCCGGCTGACTGGTAATGATCACCACCGCCCGATCCTCCACCGCCCGATCCAGCGCAGCGTTAAACGCAATAATCACGTCCGGCGAGATGGCATTGACCTTGCCATTGCTCAAGGTCAGGGTCGCGATACCGTCTTCGAGATGGTAAGAAATCAACTCACTCATGACGCCAATCCTTCTAATAAAGTAGGGCAGACGTTACCCACCACCGTAGGCCAGGTAAAGCGCCGTGACTGACCCGCCAGTCACCCTTTTCCCGCCCGCCAGGCGTAGTCAGCCACGTCCGCCGCGCATTGGCCTCTATATAGAAGGGGAGGCGAAGCCGGAGATTGGCGGGTTTGCCATGGCCTTGAATGGCACGAAAGGGTTAACTGAGTTAACCGCATGAAAATTCTGAAAAAAATGTTTGCCATCAGAAAAGCTTTCGACTACATTAGCGCGCCTCGACAGACTGAATACGTTTGACGAGATACGGTGAAGTGTCCGAGTGGCTTAAGGAGCACGCCTGGAAAGTGTGTATACAGGAAACTGTATCGAGAGTTCGAATCTCTCCTTCACCGCCATACTTATACGTTAGAGCCCTGATTATTCAGGGCTTTTTCGTTTCTGTGTTTCTGAAAAAAAATCCCAGCCCATACTTTGGCCCATACCCTGAATGGCTCAGTGCTTTGCGACCAAAGGCTAATTTTCCCGACAGTTTCTAAGCGGTGTAGTCCAGCAGCGTCCGTCGATCGATCTGACTCGCATCGTTGTAACCGGGACCGTCCTCTGACCGACACCAATGCACGAACTCTTGCCAGCGATCGCTATGAGCTTTGACCGTGGCGAAGTGGCCGCCGGCAAATAGATCCTTTAGCGCTTGTGGGCCGGCGTAGCTCAGCTGGTGGCCATAGCCAAAGTTACGACCATCACTCCGACCGACCAAGGCCATCATCATCGCTTTCGTTTTCTTGCAGAAAGAGAAGCAGGGCGTTCCAGTGGGGGCTGATCCTGTCCACCTACCTGCTGCCGGTGCTTCGACCGGGTAGGGCAGTGACGCCTGCCGGTATTCCAGCAACGGTTGTGGTGGCTCGAACGCTTCGTGCAGTTGCATCGCTATTCTGCTGCAGTTATTGACTTCGCCCTCACTCATCCCGCCACGGCTGTTGAGTGTTATCAGGGATCAAGGCTCCTGCGACCTGTGAGGTTTGTCCACTAACGCGGGACTGACGGCTCTTTACGACCGGGAGCTTGGGCATCTCATGATGTGGCCTCCTGAACACCGATAGCGGTGGGCGGGTGGAGGCTGCACTGGCTGACGAGACCGGCGCCGCGAGATCCTGAGTCGGGTGAAGGCAGTGATGTGATGACCGGGGCATGCCCGACTGTCAGTCAGGTGCAGTCCATTCCCCGGGCTGCGGCACCATCATCGGCATCGCTGTTGCTGGTGACTTTTCGGTGTTTGTCACGCCGATTGAACGACCTGGACTCGAATAGAAAATAAGCACCTGTTTTACAATGAAATTATGCTGATTTTTAAAATTTATGTCCCTACGATTATCCTAATCAAGCCCGTATTTTATGCGAATTCTTTCGATACCCCATGAGCACGGCAGCAGCAAGCTGCCGAAGGTGGCGTATGCAGGCCATACTGTGCTGCGGAAGTGGTCATCCCGTTTGCAAATGCGTGGTTATATTGAATGCAATTGACTGGTCAGTGAAAACGCAAAAACTGATGGTCAAGTACGGCGCAGTTTCTCACGATGCACGTCTGGCGCATGGTTAAGATGTGGACCGGCCTTTTGTGTCGCTTAGCCGAGCGACCAGAGCTTAGTCTTGTAGCAGTTCTTGAGTCCGTACAGCTTGTCGGGCCGGGGCTCTCGAGTTAACCAGCCACTGATCAAGTTTTTTAACCGACAGCCCGCGTGTTTCGGCATCCAGCTTCTTCCAGGCTTTCTACGCCGCGCTATTGAAGTTCAGTTGATACTTACTTGGCATCGTCAAACCCCGACTCGCCCTTAAAGAGCAGATCGCCGTTGACTATCTTGGCGGGAATCCGGGGCTCGTTGGCTTCCAGCTGCGCCTTCACTTCCTTCGCCAGCTTGAGATCATCAATCAAGTCGAGCATGGCTTCATACCGATCAGCTGGGACGCAATAGAAGGCCGGCTCATTGCGGTTGAGGATCGCCACGACATCGCCGCCACCCGCTTGGACGGTCCGCGGCAAAGGCGTTTCCAAGCGGATGGTATGCCTGTTCAGATCCGTCACTTCCTCAAAGGGTAAGGGATCACAGCAGTTTGAAGTTGTACTCAACGACAAAGTAAATGCGGTCGATGTCCGGCCCGCCTTGTGCTTCATTCGCCCGATGAGAGACGTGGGTGAAATGCAGTAAAAGATCTTTCGCCGGCCCGAACTGGACGGTGTAGCTCAGATCAATGTCACGCTCCCAGTGCTTTCCGCCTTTGCCTTGCTGAGGGACAAAGTCCTGTTCGCTCGTATCAAAAGGGAAGTAGGCCCCTCCTTGCGGCGCATGAGTGCCGTCGATATCACGTCCAGTCACATACCGTGACATGAACTTGAGTCCAGGAAAGCCCATGGATGCAAAATCCAGGTCGTAGCGGGCTTGGTAGGAGCTTTCATGGGCGCCATTGAAATCGGCGAACTTGATGGAGTTGGCCAGGTATATGGAGTCGCCCCCTACGAAATCGAAAGGTGTGTCACCATGAATTTTTTGGGCCGCCAGGGTAAAGGCTTGGCTGCCAATGTTGTGTTTGGCAGAAAGGCTATAAGCTGTTGTGCTGATGGCTCCTGCGACAGAGCGCCCGTAGTCAACCGTACGGTAGATGTTGAAATCTACAAACGTATCCCAGCGACGGGCGTACACGTTGGCGTAATACTGCCTCCAAGTGTCTGTTAGCTGGGAGGCATAGAGCCTGGCGCCTAGGTTCTTGTTGGACGTGAAGTCAGCTCCAACGAAGCTGATTGAGCCCACATCGGTGTTAACGCCATACCCAGCAAAATCTCCTTTGGAAGAGGAGGAGTCCTGGTTTTTGAATGCTGTGAATTTGCCACCGACCAAGTGTATGCCGGCAAGCTCGTCACTTTGTAAGAGCCACCCCGTTGCGTATTCAGGTTGCAGGCGTTTGTCGGAGGTGTCGAAGACTGGGCTTTCTACTTCCATCTCACCGAACTTAATAAGGGTCTGTGAGAGACGAGCCTTGATCACGCCGCCGCCGTCGCTGAAGTTTCGAGCGGACTCTCCATCACTGTCGACGGGTAAAAGCCCGGTTCCTGAGTGCCCCTTACCGCCATCAAGTTTTTGCCCGACAAAAGCATGCACATCCACACCAAAACCAAATGTTCCGGGCGTGAAGCCTGACTCAAACGTCGTGATGAAGCCCTGCGCCCATTCCCGCTGGTAATTCTTCGCAGCGTTCTGGGAGCGGTTATCATTGTTTAAGAAGAAATTTCGACTGAGAACGTTGAGCGTTGCGTCCTTTAGAAAGTCTGACGTTTCGGGCTCTGTCGAGTCTGCTGCCATAACCTTTCCTACACACAACAGGCAGAAGCAAAGCATCGGGCTCTTCATGGTGTACCTCCGAACGTAGGTACCTAGAGTTGCTTATACGGCGGTAACACGCCTGTATGTTTGTGCCTTTTTTTTGCTAACGCACGATCTCAAGATTGCACTCGGTTTTCGCGGCCGCCCTACTTGTCGAAGCGTTTTCTCACACCCATTCGTGATGCCCGGAGGCGTTGAGGCCCCCAGGCTATTCACGGTCACGGCATTTCCGGTAATTCTTGAGGCCGCAGGTCGAACACCAGCACTTCGGCATCTACACCATTGGTCAGGGTCAGCGCCTGTTCATCCCTGACCCGCACGCCGTCGCCTTCTTGCAACTGCACGCCGTTGAGTTCGACGCTACCGCTAGCCACGTGGACGTAGGCGTAGCGGTTGGCGTCCAGCGCCAAAGTAGCGGTTTCCTTGCCATCGATCAGGCCGGCATAGACCCGGGCATCCTGACGCACCCGCAACGAACCGTTGGCCCCATCGGGGGAGATGATCAGTTGCAGACGACCGCGTTTCTTCTGCGTGCTGAAGTGCTCTTGCTGATAACGCGGTTTGGCGCCGCTGACGTCCGGCACGATCCAGATTTGCAGGAAGTGCACCGGCCGGGTCGCCGAGTGATTGTATTCACTGTGGGCCACGCCGCTGCCGGCGCTCATCAACTGCACATCGCCGGGGCGGATCACCGAACCGGTGCCCAGGGTGTCCTTGTGTTCCAGGGCACCTTCGAGCACATAGGAGAAAATCTCCATGTCCCGGTGCGGGTGTTGGCCGAAGCCTTTACCGGCTGCCACGCGGTCATCGTTGATCACCAGCAGGTCGGAAAAACCCTGCTCCCGCGGATTGCGGTAGTTGGCAAAGGAAAAGGTATGGAACGACTTCAACCAGCCGTGATTGGCCGCGCCGCGATCAGAGGCTTTGCGAAGGGTCAGCATGATGAAACTCCTGTCAGGACGTGAATTCGTCCGAGTGAGGAGAAGGTTAATGTTTACCGGCGAGTGCAATAAGTAGATGAAAATTGAAATACTGTCTCGTTTAGGTTGACAGTTATGTGAGCAGGTTCATGTATCCTTATTGTTACACTTGGCCATAATGCCGGGCGCCAGACCACAAGGGTTTGATGTTCGGCGCAATGAAATTAAGCCGTTCTCTTTTAGTGACCTCAGTGATTTTGAACCCATGAAAACCGTGGCAATGGTGCTGTTCCCAGACTTTCTCCTGCTCGACATGGCCGGTCCCATGGAGGTGTTCTCCATTGCCAATCGTTATCTGGAACCGGGCGAGGGCTATGAGCTGTCGACTATCGGCACCGAGCACGGCGCGCTGCGCGCCTCCAATGGCGTCAGAGTCCAGGCCGATCTGCATATTGATCAGGCATGCGAGGGCTATGACCTGTTGCTGGTGCCGGGCGGCCCGGGGGCCTACAACGAAAAACACCCGCCGTTGCTCGACTGGCTGCAGGGCGCCGTTAGCCGGGCGACCTTTTATGGCTCGATCTGCACGGGCGCTTTCGTGCTGGGGCATGCTGGTTTGCTGGATGGTTATCGCGTGACGACTCACTGGCATTACACGGAACGGTTGATCAGGGGCTTCCCCAAGGCGACGGTTGAAACCGATCAGATTTACGTTCAGGACCGCAACCTGATCACCTCTGGCGGCGTCACCGCCGGCATCGACCTGGCACTGGCGGTGGTCGCACAGGATCACGGCAAGAAAATCGCCCAGGACGTGGCCAAGGTGTTGCTGGTGGTGATGAAACGCCAGGGCGGACAGGCGCAGTTCAGTCCGCTGATGGCGGCAGTGGCGCCCCACGAAACCGCCATCACTCGAGTGCAGAGCTATGTGCTCGAACACCTTGATGAAGCCTTCAGCATCGAGCGCATGGCCAGTCTGGCCAACATGAGTGCGCGTCATTTCGCCAGGGTGTTTGCCCGGGAAGTGAACATGACGCCGATGGGGTTTGTTCAAAGCGCGCGCATCGACTGCGCCAGAAATCTGCTGGAAACCAGCGACTTGCCGCTCAAGACCGTGGCCTACAAAAGCGGCTTCGGCAGCGTGCGGCACATGCGTTTTCTGTTCAGTGAAAAGCTTGGCTTGACCCCGACCCAGTACCGCGAGCAATTTAGCTGACGGGTGATTGTCCGTTCCGCGCACCACGATGGCCGGAATGCTCCTTCCGTGACAGTTGTGCCATCAGCCATGCCTGCCAAGATACCCGTGAACTCTTAGCAATGGAGGTGCGGGAGCCTGGGCGAACTCGCGCAATGGACGTGGTGCCTTGAGCCGGGCCAGGTTTTCAGCACGTGAACGTGTATGAACAGCCTCAGAGATTTAAACAGCGATGCGGTGCTGCGGTTCGGCCCCTACGCGTTCCACCCGCATCAACGGCTGATCCTGGAAGGTGATCGGCCACTGCGCATGGGCGGGCGGGCACTGGATATCCTCCAGGTGCTGGTCGAGCGCGCTGGCAACGTCGTCAGCAAGGACGAACTGATCGCCCACGTCTGGCCAACTTCGGTGGTCGAGGAAATCAACCTGCGCGTGCACATTGCCGCCCTGCGTCGGGCCCTCGGCGATGGCCAGAACGGACAGTGCTACATCGTTAATATTCCTCAGCGCGGTTATAGCTTCATCGCCCCAGTGCAGCGCGAGTTGGAAGGGACGCTGGTTTCGATTGAGACCGTTCAGAAGCACCAGCACAACCTGCCTGCGCGGCTCACGCCAGTGACCGGCCGAGATTCGGTCGTTGGCAGTGTGGTTCGGCAGTTACCGGTTCGCCGTTTCATGACCCTGGTCGGCCCCGCCGGCATTGGCAAGACCACGGTGGCCTTGCGCGTGGCCGAGCTGCTGTTGCAGCACTATCGCGATGGCGTCTGGATCGTTGATCTGGCGGCAATCGATGACCCGGCGCGGCTCGTCGATCATCTGAGTCACACCCTTGAGCTGGACGTTGGCGTGGATGCACTGGCGCAACGGCATGCATTGCTGGTGCTCGACAATTGCGAGCACCTGCTCGAACGTTGCCGATCGATGGTGGAGGGTCTATTGGTTTCGGCGCCACGGCTATCGATCCTGGCCACCAGCCGCGAACCGCTGCAGGTGGCGGGGGAAACAGTCCAGCGTTTGCCAGCCCTGACGGTGCCGCCGATGTCGGCGCTGCATTGTGTTACCGAGGCCATGGGCTATTCGGCGGTGCAGTTGTTTGTCAGCCGTGCCCGTGCCCGTCAACAAGGGTTTGCTCTGCGCGAACAGGACCTCAAGGCCGTGCGTGAAATCTGTCGGCGCCTCGACGGTTTGCCCCTGGCCATCGAACTGGCAGCGGCGCAGATCGATGCGCTGGCGCTGGTGGGGCTGCAAGCACAACTGGACAACTGTTTTCAGCTACTGACCCAAGGCCGGCGTACAGCCGTGCCACGGCATCAGACGCTCAAGGCCGCGCTGGACTGGAGCTATGAGCGGCTGAGCCTGCTGGAGCAAACCGTGCTGCAGCGTTTGGCGGTGTTCAAAATGGCTTTCACCCTGGACGCGGCCATTAGCGTGATCAGTTGTGCCGTGCTGCGGCCGACCAGCCTGGTGGAAGTGGTGGAGCGACTGGCGGTGAAATCACTGCTGTCGGTGGAGCAGGGCAGTGGCGTGGCGCGTTACCGCTTTCTCAACACCACCCGCGCTTACGCGCTGGAGAAGCTCGAACACAGTGGTGACTTGCGGGCCTTCGAAATGCGTTACGCCCGCTACATTAGCCGGGCACGCTGGGTTTCAGGCGGACCGCTGTCGTTGCAGCTCATCGAGCAGCTGACGGACGTTGGTTAAGTCTGGCGTGGCAAAGCCTTCGGTAAACCGGTTGTAGATCGGCGCCAGCAGGTCATGGGCTTGTTGGAAGTGGCCTTGACGCTGCCAAAGCCGGGCCAGTGACGTGGCAGTGCGCAGTTCCCAGGCCAGAGCACCCTGGGCTTTTGCCACCGCCAGCGCTTTGAGCAGAACGGTCTCGGCTGCGCTCTGGCAGTTTTCTGCAAGCAGAGCATCCGCTCTGGCCCGAAGGATTTCCGCCGTGCTCCAGCCCGCCGCACCGTTTTCGGCCCGTGCCAGCAAGGCGTCATCGACGAAGCCGGTATCCAGGGTGACCATGATTTCCTTGATCAGCCCGGCGCCGGGTTGCAGGTTCGAGTGTGCATCATAGCCATCGATCACCTGCGCATAGTGCCGGGCCCAGTTGTAGAACAGCAGCACCGAATGTTTTTGTGCTTGTTCGAGCAGCAGGCGCAAGAGTTCGCGGGCAGTTTGAGTGTCGCCGTTGTAGTGGGCGATCAGGCAACCGGACAGTGCCAGGGTGTAGCAGATGGACGTGCCGTGATTGATCTGGATCGCGATGTCCAGCGCCTGACGGGCGGTGCGCCAGGCTTTTTCGGGATGGCCCTGCAACCAGAGGATCCGCGCCAGGATGGTCAGGACGGCGACGCTCTGGTCGTACTGGACGCCAAAGCCGTGGGTGAAGCGATTGAGGTGTCCGCTCTGGGCCATGCGCTGAATGACCTGTTCAGCATTCTCCCGTGCCAGTTGCTGATCCCCGGCAAAGTGCAGGGCCAGCACCTGCAAACGGTGAGTACTCAGGGACACAATGGCATCGTCTTGCAAACCCAGCCGATCGAATTGCAGACTCTGTTCCAGGGCCGCTTGGTAGTTGCCGCAACTGAGATTGACCGCCATGTGCCCGGACACGGCTCTAAGCTGACCGGCCACGTCGTTGCAGCGTTCGGCCAGGGTTCTGGCGGTCACAAAGGCTTCGACGGTTTCGGCGGTGCCACCTTGGGTGTGGTAGCAGGAGCTGCCGAGGGCAAGCTTGAGGGCCATTTTCAGACGAGGGCAGGGCTCGGGCGTCGATTCGAGCAGTGCCAGGGCCTTGCGCACGTATACGCCGTGTTCCTTGAGCAGCGACAGTTCCTGCCAAAGTGGCGTCGAAGCCGCAGCCAGTCGGATCGCCAGTGACTTCGGCCCTTGAGCGTTCAAGCCCCAATCGAGGACCGAGCGAATGTCTTCCAGACTGCGGGCATAACGCTCGATCCAAACACCGCTCTGGATGTGCTCCCAGTCGTTCTGGGCCTGCTGCATCAAGGCCAGGCAGCGTTCGGCGTGGCGTTCCCGGGTGTCTGGCAGATCAGCTGCCTGGTCGAGTTTTTCCAGGGCATAGCTGCGGGTGGTGTCGAGCAGACGGTAGAACACCTCTTCGTCGCCCACCTCCACGTTCAGCAGTGACTTGGCCACCAGTTGCATGAAAGAGCCAAACACCTCGCGGGGTTCGATGTGTTCGCCGACAATCACGGCGGCCGCCGATTCCAGCGTGAAACCTCCCCTGAACACACCCAGTCGCTGCAGGCAGGTCTGTTCGCAGGCACTCAGCAGCTCGAAGCTCCAGTCGAGTGTTGCGCGCAGGGTCTGATGCCGGCCCAGCGTCGTCTGACAGCCCTGGGTGAGCAGACGAAAACTGCCTTGCAGTTGCGTCAGCAATCCACTCAGGCCAAGGCTGCTCACTTGCGCCGAGGCCAGTTCGATCGCTAAAGGAATGCCGTCCAGACGGCGGCAAATCTCGATCGCCAGAGGCAGCTCGTCATCCGTCAGTTCGAAACTGTCATGGCTGGCCATCGCCCGTTCGACGAACAATTGCAGAGCCGAAAAGGTCAAGGCTTGGGTGCGGTCCAGCACGGCGATCGGCGGTGGGCAGTCCAGAGACTCCAGGCGTTGAACGAATTCGCCTTCGGCCCGCAGGCTCTCGCGGCTGGTGGCCAGAATGTGCACATCGGGCGCGCCGCGAAGGATGCTTTCGCTGAGCAACGCAATGGCGTCGATCAGGTGTTCGCAGTTATCGATGACCAGCAGCATCTGCCGCTCGCGCAGGAAGGTCGCGAGACAGCTCATCGGTTCGGCGTCATGCAAGGACTGGTCGAGCAGCGTCGCCAGGTGGGTGGTGATCATCAAAGGGTCGTTGATCGGGGCCAGGTCCAGCAGGCGAATGCCGTCCCGGTAGCGACCGATCAGTTGTTCGGCGACGCGCAGCGCCACGGTGGTCTTGCCGATACCGCCAGGGCCGACGAGGGTGATGAAACGCTGGTGTGACAGCTGTGCCACAAGGCTGTCGACCAAAGCCTGGCGACCAATCATGCGAGTCCGACGAATGGGCAGGTTATGGTCGCTCGGCCCGTGCCCCCCGCTCGCGGGACATTGCTCGACGTGTTCCAGGGAGTACGGCGCGACAAAGCTGTAACCACGCTGGGCCACAGTGACGATGTAGCGCTGGCCGGCCTGACCGTCGCCGAGGGCTTTGCGCAGCGCCGCCATGTGCACTCGCAGGTTGATGTCTTCCACCACGCTTTTGGGCCACACCCGAGCGATCAGTTGCTGCTTGCTGACCACATTCCCGGCGTGCTCCAGCAGGACCAACAGAATGTCCATGGCGCGCCGACCCAGGCGCAGGGGCTGGTCGGCCTCCAGCACCAGACGTTGTCCGGGGTAGATCCGGTAAGGGCCGAAATGCACAGCCTGTTCGGGGGAAAGGGTCAACGGGTCACTCCTGCTTGCATCCGTCTATCACGCGGTATCCGAGCATGTTCCGCAGATTTTTTCGTCAGCGCAACGCGGTGGCCGAGCGACTATCCGGTGTGCGCATCGGCAGCAGCGTTTCCGGCACCGTTCGCAAGCTCCGTATTTGCTGGGCGCGGCGGTGGCAAAGGGGTGAGTCGGGTCTTTTGGCGCACCGTTGAAAATTAACAACGTTTAACTCGTCCTGCGTCCGGTCTACGCCCAAAAATCCAATACTTCAAGTCCATCAACCGAAGGCACCGGTCTTTGTGCTTCGTGCAGCAAAAAGGATGAACACTTCTGGGAGGATGCCGGAATGAGTAACGTGGTGGTGGTCTATCACAGTGGCTACGGGCACACCCGCGTCATGGCCGAAGCCGTGGCCCAAGGCGTGGAACGGCACCTGGGCAGTACCTGCCGGCTGATTCCGGTCGGGGAAGTGGACGAGCACTGGGACTGCTTGCACCGCGCCGACGCGATCATCTTCGGCGCCCCGACCTATATGGGCAGCGCCTCGGCGCCGTTCAAAGGCTTCATGGAGGCTACTGCGTCGTTCTACCTGGCCCAGCCCTGGCGCGACAAATTGGCCGCCGGGTTCACCAACTCCGGCTGCCTGTGTGGCGACAAGCTCAACACCTTGCTGCAGATGGCGGTGTTCGCCGCTCAGCACTCGATGATCTGGGTCGGCCTCGACCTGCTGCCGGCGCGCTCCAGCGCTGGCGTGTTCGATGGGCAATTGAATCGCCTGGGCAGTTCCCTGGGGGCCATGGCCCAGTCGAATGTCGAACAGTCTCCGGACCATGCGCCACCTCCCGAAGATCGCTACACCGCCGCGCACCTGGGCGAGCGGGTAGCGCGCCTGGCCGAACGAATGAGCCATCCATCGGTTTGATTCACCCAAACACCCCGACCCCTTAATTAAGGAGCAATCGCCATGAGCACATTCACCACCCGCGACGGTACCGAGATTTACTACAAGGACTGGGGCACCGGTCAGCCCATCGTCTTCAGCCACGGTTGGCCGTTGAATGCCGACAGCTGGGAATCGCAGATGATCTTCCTGGCATCCAAGGGCTACCGGGTCATCGCCCATGACCGCCGTGGTCACGGCCGCTCCAGTCAGCCCTGGTTCGGCAATGAAATGGACACCTACGCCGACGACCTCGCGCAGTTGATCGAGCTGCTGGATCTGCAAAACGCGGTGCTGTTCGGTTTCTCCACCGGCGGCGGCGAAGTGGCGCGCTACATCGGCCGACACGGCACCGGACGGGTCGCCAAGGCCGGACTGATTTCCGCGGTGCCGCCGCTGATGCTCAAGACCGAAGCCAATCCAGACGGCCTGCCAATGGAAGTGTTTGACGGTCTGCGTCAGGCGTCCCTGGCGGACCGTTCGCAGCTGTACAAAGACGTCGCCAGCGGGCCGTTCTTTGGTTTCAACAAGCCTGACGCCAAGCCTTCTCAGGGCATGATCGATTGGTTCTGGATGCAAGGCATGACCGCCGGTCACAAGAGTGCTTATGACTGCATCAAGGCGTTCTCCGAAACCGACTTCACCGAAGACCTGAAAAAGTTCGACGTGCCAACCCTGGTGGTGCATGGCGACGCTGACCAGATCGTACCGATCGAAGCCTCCGGCATCGCCTCGGCCAAACTGGTCAAGGGCTCGAAACTGCTCATCTACCCCGGCGCGCCCCATGGGCTGACTGATACTCACAAGGATCAGCTCAACGCCGACCTGCTGGCGTTCATCAAGGCCTGATTGGCGTCATCCCTGAAAGCCGAGCGGTCATGCCGCTCGGCGTTTTCATTGGGCGTGAATTTGAGTGGTATATGAGGGGGCGGCGAGTGCTGCGGTGGGCGAGGCGGATCGCACTGCCTGACAGCGCCAGGCGAAAGGCGTGATGCCTTCGCTGCGGGTGAAAATGTGGCAGAAGTGCGCCTGATCGCAGAAGCCGCATTCCAGACTGATTTGCGTCAGGGTCAGGTCGGTGTTCTGGATCAGTTGCTTGGCCCGGGCGATGCGCTGGCGACGAATCCAGTCCTGGGGTGACAGGCCAGTGCTGCACTTGAAGGTACGGGAGAAATGACTGCGGGACAGCGCGCAGGCCTGGGCCAGTTCGGTGACTTCCAGGGTTTCGCTGAGGCGGTCGAGGATCAATTGTTTGACCAGGCTTTCCCGCCAGGGAGTGAGGCCGCCAGTGGTGGTTTTTCGCGTTTGCGTGGCTGACGCGCGGGCGGCGTTATGCTGAACGTGGGCCATGACAAATGTCCGTGTCGGTGGGAATGCGCTGGCGCACTGCACGGTGGGTCAGCACCATCCCTTTTGGAAAAAACAGGTATGCGCAGAGGGCTTCATTCTTGGTCGCAGGGCTTTGGCTTGCGAGTTAAACGTTGTTAATTCCTCCTGTTAACGGCGAGCGAAAATCTGCGCCTACTCAGCACATTGCTACAATTACGAGCGGGCAGGGCAGGGCAACATCGGGGACCAAAGTGCCGAAGATCGAGTAAAGTCTGGCAGACGTGGCTGGCTGAAAACACAATGAGACTGTGCCTATGAACCGTAACGATCTGCGCCGCGTCGACATGAACCTGCTGGTGATTTTCGAGGCTCTGATGTTCGAAAAAAACCTGACCCGGGTCGCCGAAAAACTCTTCATGGGTCAGCCGGCCGTGAGCGCTGCGTTGGGGCGGTTGCGTGATTTGTTCGACGATCCATTGCTGCTGCGCAACGGTCGCAGCATGGAGCCGACGGCGCGGGCGCTGGCGATTCTCAAGGAACTGCAACCGGCGATGGACACCATCTCCGGGGCGGTCAGCCGGGCCAAGGAGTTTGATCCGGCTACCAGTTGTGATGTGTTTCGCATTGGTCTGTCGGACGACGCCGAGTTTGGCCTGTTTCCGCCGCTGTTGAGCCAACTGCAAAAGGAGGCGCCGGGGATCATTGTGGTGGTGCGCCGGGCCAATTACCTGCTGATGCCGGCGTTGCTGGCGTCCGGGGAGATTTCAGTAGGAGTCAGTTACACCACCGAACTGCCGGCCAATGCCAAGCGCAAGAAGCTGCGGGATATTGCCTGCAAAGTGCTGCGCGGTGACAACCGGCCTGGTGAGTTGACGCTGGATGAATACTGCCGGCGACCCCACGCTATGGTGTCGTTCTCCGGCGATCTGAGCGGCAATATCGACCTCGACCTGGCCAAGGTCGGTCGTACCCGGCGCGTGGTGTTGGGGGTTCCGCAATTCAGTGGTTTGCGGGCGTTGCTCGCCGGCACCGAAATGATCGCCACGGTTCCCGACTACGCCGCCTGCGCGCTGGTCGAAGGCTGTGCCTTGAGAGCCGAAGATCCGCCGTTTCCCATCGATGAGGCGCAGTTGTCGATGGCCTGGAGCGGGGTACATGATAATGATCCAGCGGAGCGATGGTTGCGGTCGCGGATTAGTCAGTTCATGTCTGAGCCTCTGAATATTCCGGCTTCGTAGGGGAAAAAAATCCTGGCCGCACCTTGAGAGTACGCTCGTAAAGAGAGCACATACGTTCAATTTTTCCCTCCCTCACACCGGCACTATCGAATCAAGTCCCGGCGCATCAACGCCGGTGGTTTTTCATTCGTGCTGGTTCGCCGGAGCCTTCCGTTATGCCTGATTCCAATCGCCCCGACCCTGCAACCACCCGCCCGGTTCGGGGCTTCGAAGAAGTCGTGACCCTGGTCGTCAAACACCGGGTCAAAGCCGGTTTTGAAGTGCCCTATGAAGCCTGGCTGCGGCGGATAGTCAGTATTGCCGGGCAGAGCGAGGGGCATTTGGGGGTGGATGTGATTCGCGGCAAGAACGCCGGCCTGGACATGTTCACCTGCGTGCTGCGTTTCTGCTCAACCGAGGCGATGCAGCGCTGGCTCGATTCGCCGCAACGGCTGGAGCTGATCAACGAAGCCGCGCCGATGCTGGCGGATGGGGACCAGACCGAGGTTAATCCGGTCAAGGAGTTCTGGTTCGCACCGCAGGACGATGCCGGTTCGCCACCGCCGCGCTGGAAGCAGTCCGTGGTGACGTTGCTGGTGATCCTGCCGCATACCTTGCTGGTGCCGCTGATCTGGGGCCCGCTGCTCGAGCTCAATGCCTTTCTGTCCAATTACGTGGTCGCCACTTTTCTGATCACCGTGACCATCGTGGTTTCGGTGGTGTACCTGTTCATGCCCTGGGCGACGCGCCTGTTCGCGCCGTGGCTGGAAGCCGGACAGCCTCATTCCACTCCACCTGAGGAAACGCGATGAACGCCGATCTGATTCTGTTCAATGGCCAATTTCATACCGTTGACCGTGAAAAACCCCTCGCCAGTGCGGTGGCGATCACCGACGGTCGCTTCGTTGCGGTTGGCACCGATGCCGAAGCCATGGCCCTGCGCGGTTCGGGCACCCAGGTCATTGACCTCAAGGGCCGCTGCGTGATCCCCGGGCTCAACGACTCGCACTTGCACCTGATTCGTGGCGGCTTGAACTACAACCTCGAACTGCGCTGGGAAGGCGTGCCGTCCCTGGCCGATGCCATGCGCATGCTCAAGGACCAGGCCGATCGCACGCCAACGCCGCAATGGGTGCGGGTGGTCGGTGGCTGGAACGAATTCCAGTTCGCGGAAAAGCGCATGCCGACCCTGGAAGAACTCAACCAGGCTGCGCCCAATACGCCAGTGTTCGTCTTGCATTTGTACGATCGCGCGTTGCTCAACCGCGCCGCATTGCGGGTTGCCGGCTACACCCGCAACACACCAAACCCGCCGGGTGGCGAAATTGTGCGCGACGCCAACGGCGATCCGACCGGCATGCTGGTGGCGCGTCCCAACGCGATGATTCTCTACTCGACCCTGGCCAAAGGGCCGAAGCTGCCGCTGGAGTATCAGATCAACTCGACCCGTCAGTTCATGCGCGAGCTCAACCGTCTCGGCCTGACCAGCGCTATCGACGCCGGCGGTGGTTTCCAGAATTATCCGGATGATTACCAAGTCATTGAGCAGTTGGCCAAGGACCAGCAACTGACGATTCGCATTGCTTATAACCTGTTCACCCAGAAGCCGAAGGAAGAGCTGACTGACTTCAAGAACTGGACCAGCAGCGTCACCCTGCACCAGGGCGACGATTACCTGCGACATAACGGGGCCGGTGAAATGCTGGTGTTCTCGGCGGCGGATTTCGAAGACTTCCTCGAACCGCGCCCGGACCTGCCGCAAACCATGGAAGACGAGCTGGAACCGGTGGTCCGCCACCTCGTCGAGCAGCGCTGGCCGTTTCGTTTGCACGCGACGTACAACGAATCCATCAGCCGCATGCTCGACGTGTTCGAGAAGGTCAATCGAGATATCCCGTTCAATGGCTTGCCGTGGTTTTTCGACCACGCCGAAACCATCACCCCGCAGAACATCGAGCGGGTGAGGGCGCTGGGCGGTGGCATTGCGATTCAGGATCGCATGGCGTTCC
The DNA here is from genome assembly GCF_059695645.1 of Pseudomonas sp. LBUM1673. Lineage (NCBI taxonomy): Bacteria > Pseudomonadati > Pseudomonadota > Gammaproteobacteria > Pseudomonadales > Pseudomonadaceae > Pseudomonas > Pseudomonas sp. LBUM1673. The sequence continues at coordinate 4,515,053 of NZ_CP166780.1, read as the reverse complement.
AGGGCGAGTACTTCGTCGAGCGTTACGGCGCCAAGGCGGCCGAAGCGACGCCGCCGATCAAGCGCATGCTGGCCGAAGGTGTACCGGTCGGCGCCGGCACCGACGCGACGCGGGTGTCCAGCTACAATCCATGGACTTCGCTGTACTGGATGGTCAGCGGCCGCACCGTCGGTGGCCTGGAACTGCACAGCGAAGGGCTGTCCCGCCAGACCGCACTGGAACTGTTCACCCACGGCAGCGCCTGGTTCTCCTCCGAACAGGGCAAGAAAGGCCAGATCAAGATCGGCCAACTGGCGGACGTCGTGGCTCTGACCGCAGACTTTTTCAGCGTCGAAGAAGAGGCCATCAAGTGGATCGAGTCGGTGCTGACCGTGGTTGGTGGCAAGGTGGTATACGCCGCCGGTGATTTCGAAAAACTCGGGCCTGCCAGTGTGCCGGTGCTGCCGGACTGGTCGCCGGTGGTCAAGGTGCCGGGTCACTGGCGTCCGACTTCGCCGATGCAGGCTCAGGTTCACCACTGCAGCGGGCCGTGCGCGGTGCATTCCCATAGCCATGAGCGGGCGCGCCTGTCGAATGCGCCGGTCAGCGATTTCGCCGGTTTCTGGGGCGCCTTTGGCTGCTCGTGTTTTGCCTTCTGACGATCAAAAAAAAGCGCCGGCCAAGCGTGCCGGCGTCATAAGCACCATCCAACTACCGAGGAGTTTCACATGAGCAACGTTCCGTACAAACGTCTGAACAAAGATGAAGCCGTTGTATTGCTGGTTGACCACCAGACCGGCTTGATCTCGCTGGTGCAGGATTTCTCGCCCAACGAATTCAAGAACAACGTGCTGGCCCTCGCGGACCTGGCCAAGTTCTTCAAACTGCCGACCATCCTCACCACCAGCTTCGAAAACGGTCCGAACGGCCCGATGGTACCTGAGTTGAAAGAGCTGTTCCCGGATGCGCCGTACATTCCGCGTCCAGGCCAGATCAACGCCTGGGACAACGAAGATTTCGTCAAAGCCGTGAAGGCCACCGGCCGCAAGCAGTTGATCATCGCCGGTGTGGTGACTGACGTATGCGTGACTTTCCCAACCTTGTCGGCCTTGGCTGAAGGTTTTGAAGTGTTCGTGGTCACTGACGCTTCGGGCACCTTCAACGAAACCGTGCAACAGGCTGCCTGGGCGCGCATGGCCGCGGCCGGTGCGCAGCTGGTGAACTGGTTCTCGGTGGCGTGCGAGCTGCAAGGCGACTGGCGCAACGACATGGAAGGCCTGGCGAACCTGCTGTCGCCGCGCATTCCGAACTATCGCAACCTGATGAACAGCTACTCGGCGCTGACGTCGAAGTAAGCCCATTCAGGCAGATGCTTCCCCTGTAGGAGCGAGCCTGCTCGCGATGGTCGTTAACGGTAACGCGCGTTTCCTGGATAAACGCGGCGTTCTGGAGGCCATCGCGAGCAGGCTCGCTCCTACGAGGGTCGTGTTTTACGCCTGACGATTCTGCAACCAACTGAGAAAGCCCCCTTTCTTGATTTGCACCGGTTTGGCCATCAACGCCAACCGGCTGTTCTGTTGCCGAACCGCCTGTAGCTTGTTCAACGCCCGACCCACCTCGACGCGTTGCTCCATGCATTCACGGGTCAGGGACTTGTCGATCCGGTAGATGATGCACGAGGTCAATGTCGTGAATGTCGCCTGGGACGGTGTGTCGGTGAGGATGCTCTGTTCACCCATCACCTCGCTCGGCCCCATGCGCCCGGCTTCGGTTTGCCCTGCGCCGTCAGGCACTGTCGCGCTGACCACACCCGTGGCGATGACCATAAGGCTGTCCGGCACTTCTCCCAATTCCAGCAGCACCTGGCCCGCCGCGTACTGCTGCGCAACCATCGATTGGGCCATCTGATCACGCTCGTCCTCGCCCAGGGAACGGAAGATTTTCACCTCATCCAGCAACGCACGCGCACGGGTTGTCGGTTCAATCACACCGTCGAGCTGCCGGGAAATACCCGCCGCTTCCAGGTGCCGATGGGCAAGGTCGAACAGTTGATTGCGCACTTCACTTTTTTTGCCCAGCTCGGCGATAAAACCGCTGGCCACGTATTCGGACATGGTTTCACCGGCCTCCTTGAGCAGCGCTTTAGGCGCCGGGGAAAGCAGCAGGCTGCTGCTGCCTTGCAAGGTGCGATCCAGTGCGTCCAGCACCCGACGCGGGCGGATGTGGTTGGGCACCTGAATGCTGATGGATACTCCGTGCATGTTGCTCGGCCGGCTCAGGTTGACGATCTTCGCCTTGGCCGCCACCGAATTCGGTACCACCGCGGTGCTGCCGGCGCTGGTGAGCAGGTGGGTGGCACGCCAGTCGATGTCCAGCACCTTGCCTTCGGTGCCGTCGATCATGATCCAGTCATCCACCTGATAGGGTTTGGTGGTGTTGAGCACGATGCCGGAAAACACGTCGCTCAACGTGCTCTGCAACGCCAGACCGACGACGATCGCCACGACCCCGGAGGTCGCCAGTAGGCCTTTGACTGGCAGCTCCAGCACATAGCCGGCCGCGGCGACGATCGCGATCAAAAACACCAGCGCGCCAATGACATCCTGCAGCAACCGCCCACTGTGGCCAATGCGTCGCATCAGCACCAGACCGATGACTTCGGTGAGCACCCGCGCGGCGTACAGCCACCAGAGAACCCCCAGGGCCGTTGCCCCCAGTTGCGCAACGCGGTCGTCGGCAAACACCGGAGCCTGCAATGGGCTGACGCCGGTATTGATGATGATCGCACTGAAGATCAGGAACAGACCCAGACGCAGCCCGACCCGGGTGACGCGATGCTTGAACGGCGCGAGATGCCAGAGCAGCGCATCGATCACCAGCAGCAGGGCACTCCACGACAAGGGATGACCGTAGACAATGGACATGGGGAACTCCGGGCGAAAAAAGGAAGGGGCGGGTAGCGCGCCCGGTCCCTTGAATCAAGGCTTGGCAGCACCGTGAACACAGATTAATAGGGTGCCGAAACGGGAAAAAGCGGCTATAAAGTGTTTGACTGTCAACCAGGTCGTGACAATGAACCCGTTTGAAGATATGCGTATTTTTTGCCAGGTCATGGACTCCGGCAGTTTCACCGCGGCGGCCGATCAGTTGGGGCTGTCCAAGCAATTCGTCAGCCGACGCTTGATGCAACTGGAAGAGCGCCTCGGTGTGCGGCTGCTCAATCGCTCGACCCGGCGGCTGGACGCCACGCCCCTGGGGCAGAGTTATTACGAGTCGGCCTTGCGCCTGCTCAGCGAAGTCGAGCAAGTGGAGCAGGGCATCGCCGGCCAGACCAGCGAGCCTCGCGGCACCATTCGCTTGAGCGCGCCGCTGTCGTTCGCGATGGCGCACTTGGGTGGCCTGCTGCCGGTGTTTTTGCAGCGCTATCGCGACGTCACGGTGGAAGTGGACTTGAGTGATCGTCCGGTGGACTTGCTCAATGAGGGCTACGACCTGGCATTGCGCATCGGCGTGCTGGAAGACTCGACGCTGATCGCCCGACGCCTCGCCTCCATCCAGCGGGTGTACTGCGCCAGCCCGGCCTACCTGGCCGAGCGCGGTACGCCGGTCAACCCTGAAGACTTGCACAGTCATGACTGTCTGCCTTACGGCCACGGTCGTCAGGTGCAATGGCGTTTCGAAGGGCAGGGCAAACCATTGACCGTGAACGTCACCGGAAGGATGCGGGTCAACAACGGTGAATTGCTCAAGGACGCGGCCATCGCCGGCATGGGCATTACTTATTTGCCGACCTTCATTCTCGGTTCGGCCTTGAAGGACGGGCGGCTGGTGCCGGTGCTGGACAACTTGCGCCCTGAGCCGTTGACATTATCGGCGGTCTATCCGCAGCATCGTCAGGGTTCGCGACCGGTGCAGGCGCTGATCGAGTTCTTGCGTGAACGGCTGGCCGAGGGCGGGCTTTAACTACAGCAGCGCCCATCAGCACAAATTTTCCAGATTCGCACATCCATACAATCCCTCTGTTCCAACGAAGCCGAAAATAACGCCTCTCAAACGTATCTGGAGAAGTGTTATGGCAACCGCAAAAGCAGCACCAGGCAAAGGCCTGATTGATCCAGGCAACCACGCTCTGATTCTGATCGACTTTCAGTCACAGATGGCATTTGCGACTAAATCTATCGACGCTGTCTCACTCCGTAATAACGCTGCACTGATCTCGAAAGCAGCGAAGGAGTTTGGCGTTCCTTCCATTCTTACCACCGTCGCCGAAAAAAGTTTTTCGGGCCCCATGTTTGAAGAGATTACCTCAGTCTTCGCCGGCCAGGAGCTGATTGACCGGACCAGCATGAATACCTGGGAGGACGAGCGTATAGCCGTCGCCGTGAATAAGATCGGTCGCAGCAGAATCGTTCTTGCCGGTCTCTGGACCTCGGTCTGCATTGTTGGACCCGCGATCTCGGCTCTTGACCAAGGGTTTGAGGTATACGTCATTTGCGATGCGTGTGGCGACGTTTCAGATGAGGCTCATGAGCGCGCTATCGAGCGTATGATTCAAGCAGGTGCGCGTCCAATGACCTCGCTTCAATACCTCCTGGAACTGCAGCGTGACTGGGCTCGCGGCGACACCTACAACGAGACGGTGAAAACCTCTATCGCTCACGGTGGTGCTTATGGTCTTGGTTTGATTTATGCCAAAACCATGTTTAACGCATCGGAAGGTCACTGATCTGTATGGCGCCTCTTCCCTGATGGGGGATGAGGCGCATTCCTTGAGAGGAAGCAATGGAACATGTCCACATCTTATGTGAATACGACGACTGCACCGGATGTGGCGCTGTGTTGGCTACGAATCACAGGTGTACTGATGCTGTTGCTGGTGCACGGATTGCCTAAGCTTTTCAATTTTGAGCACGAACTGGGGTTGATCGAAGACCCGTTTGGCATGGGGGCTCGGCTGACCTTGTCTCTGGCAATTTTCTCGGAAGTGTTTTGTCCGATATTCATCGCGTTGGGACTTCTGACGCGCCTTGCGACACTGCCTATTCTATTTTTACTGGTTGTATCGGTTATCTGGGTTCATCCCGAGTGGAGCCTGGCCGAGGGCCAGTTCGCCTGGCTGCTGCTGATCATCTACTCGACGATTCTTGTTGGAGGATCTGGAAGATTGGCATTGAGTACGAGTCTGTCGCATCGCTGGCCACTCCTGAGCAAACTGTAGGGATAAAAAGGTGACTAATGAGCAGGCACCGACAACTTCGGCCTGGCAACCGCTTCGCCATGGACTGTTTCGCAGTCTGTGGCTCGCCAGCATTGCATCCAGCATAGGGACGTGGATGCATGAAGTCGGTGCTGGCTGGCTGATGACCTCCTTGTCGGCCAGTCCTTTTATGGTGTCTCTGGTACAAGTAGCTGGTGCCGCTCCTATGTTCCTTCTAGCGCTACCCGCTGGCGCGCTGGCCGACATCATCGACAAACGACGTTACCTGTTGGCTGTCCAGTCAGGAATGGCCGTCATTGCACTTGCGCTCGCCTTGATCACCTTTGCGGACCTGATGAGCGCTACGCTTTTACTCCTGTTTACACTGGCCATGGGGATCGGAACAGCGCTGACCATGCCAGCATGGTCAGCGCTGACACCCGAGTTGGTTCCAGCCAGCGATCTGCCCGCCGCGATATCGCTTAGCAGCGTGGGGATCAACGTTGCTCGAGCACTCGGACCGGCCATCGCTGGCATCATCATCAGCCTGGTAGGGCCATGGGCGACATTTGCCGTCAATGCCCTGTCCTTCCTTGGCATTATCGTGGTGCTCGCCTTGTGGCATCGTACGCCACAACAGACCGTATTGCCGGCAGAACGCCTGTTTGGCGCTATACGTGTGGGTTGGCGCTATGCCCGTAGTTCACGGCACCTGCAGCGAGTTCTGGTGCGCGCCCTCGCTTTCTTTCTGGGCGCAAGCGCCGGTATGTCCTTGCTTCCACTGATCGTGCGAAGTGAGCTGAAGGGCAGCGCTGAGCAATTTGGGATCTTGCTCGGTTGTGTCGGGATCGGGGCAGTCGCGGGCGCAATGTTTCTGCCCGGAATTCGTCGTCATATTGCTGTCAATCTGCTGGTGGCATCGGCCAGCCTTATCTATGCGGCAGTATTGCTGGCTTTGGCATGGATTCAAGATTTCTATCTGCTTATCCCTGTGATGCTCATCAGTGGTGCTGCCTGGATCGCGGTATTGTCCAGCCTTCAGGTGTCTGCGCAAACATCGGTACCTGCATGGGTAAGGGCCAGGGCGTTGGCGGTCTACATTCTGACTTTTTTTGGCAGCATGGCCATGGGCGGTGTGATATGGGGGCTGATCGCCAGCTGGCTTTCGATCCCGATATCGCTGAGTTTTGCCGCCGTAATCATGGTGGTGGGAGTGGAGTTGGGCTGGTGGGTCAAACTGCCTGCGCTGAGCGCAGAAGACCTGGCCCCTTCGCTGCATTGGCCTCAACCGTTGATTAATGTCGACGTTGATGGTGAACGTGGGCCAGTCATGATCACGGTCGAGTATGAGATTGACACGGCGGATGCCGATGCCTTCAAAGAGGCCATGGAAGAGGTGCGCAGAATGCGGCAGCGCAATGGTTCTTTTTCCTGGCAATTGATGCAGGACACCGAAAATCCGCAACTGTGGATTGAGCTGTTTTTTGACGAGTCCTGGCACGATCATCTACGCCATCACAGTAGAGTCACTCGCGCAGAGTTGAAAATCGAATCAGCCGCTCGGCGCTTTCATATCGCTGGAAAGCCTGTACGTATTCGGCACCTGCTCAAAGGCTGACGGGTTAGTCTCACTCAGTTGCAATAGATTCTTGAGTGCTACTCATGCATTTTTGAATAGTCTCGAAGCAACGAAATCCAGTGAATGCGGGCGTTTCACCTCCGTTGCCGTTAATACCCCAGCACAATTGTCGTATGGATCAAGGCGCAGGCTCCAGGCATAGTGTTCTGTCGGAGTGTAGTGGTCTAATGAAACCGGACACCCATTTAGGTGAGAATGCTCGCCAGATCGAGGTGTCAAATGACCAAACAACGCCGTTCCTTTTCTGCTGAATTCAAACGCGAGGCTGCCGACCTCGTACTCAAGCAAAACTACAGCTACATCGAAGCCAGCCGTTCACTCGGCGTCGGCGAGTCGGCCCTGCGCCGCTGGGTTGATCAGGTTCAGGAGGAGCGCCAAGGCGTCACTCCGCAGAGCAAAGCGCTGACCCCGGAACAGCAGAAAATCCAGGAGCTGGAAGTCCGGATCGCCCGCCTTGAACGGGAAAAATCGATATTAAAAAAGGCTACCGCGCTCTTGATGTCGGAAGATCACGAGCGTACGCGCTGATCAATCAGCTGAGCGTCCATGAGCCGGTTGATTGGCTGTGCAAGGTGTTTGAAGTCACCCGTTCGTGCTACTACGCCCAGCACCTTAGGCGCCGAACGCCTGATGTCGAACGGCTTCGGTTGCGCAGCCGGGTGAGCGAGCTGTTCTCGCAAAGTCGCAGTGCTGCGGGCAGCCGCAGCATCCTGTCGCTGATGCGTGACGACGGTGAGCAGCTCGGTCGATTCAAAGTGCGCAGCCTGATGCGCGAGCTTGACCTCGTCAGTAAACAGCCCGGATCACATGCCTATAAACGAGCGACGGTTGAACGGTTGGATATCCCGAACATCTTGAATCGGGAGTTCGATGTTCCGGCACCCAACCAGGTGTGGTGCGGCGACATCACCTACATCTGGGCCCAGGGGAAATGGCATTACCTGGCGGTCGTGCTGGATCTTTGCATGCGCCGGGTGGTGGGCTGGGCGTTGTCGGAAAGCCGGACGCCGATCTGGTTATCAAGGCGCTGGATATGGCTTACGAGCAACGAGGAAGACCTCAGGGCCCGCTGTTTCACTCGGATCAAGGGTCGCAGTATGCGAGTCGTTTATTTCGCCAGCGGCTGTGGCGTTATCGCATGCGCCAGAGCATGAGTCGCCGGGGGAATTGCTGGGACAACGCGCCAATGGAGCGCGTGTTCCGCAGCTTGAAAACGGAATGGATACCGACCACGGGTTACAGAACGGCTCAAGAAGCCCAGCGCGATATCAGCCACTTCTTGATGCATCGGTACAACTGGGTTCGACCCCATCAATTCAACGGTGGGCTGGCGCCAGCTCGGGCCGAAGAAAAACTTAACGTCGTGTCCGGGATTAGTTGACCACTACATTGAAGGGAATGGCGTTCAAGCAGCCATTCGGTGAAGGAATTGAGTGCTGCCGAGAATTTAGCTGCCGTTGAGGTTGGATTTTTGGCGTACTTTAAAAAATACTCGATCTCAGGTCTCATCTTCGGTGCTAGCCGGAGGAAGTGCTCCACATGATCCTCAAGTGTAAAAGGCCATGATTGGTCGTGCTCCAGACGTAGGACGTTCGTCGACCTTATAGCCTTACGGGATGACTCCCGTTGTAGGCGACGCAATTCAATGACATCCGTTGCATGCTCGATCTTATCAGCATACTTCCCTAAGACGGATGCGAGGTCTCCATTAATCGCCATTGCTATAGCGCGCGAAGGCTTGAAGCGTTGCAGATTGGTAGCGACGTCCCTACCCCAAACACATTTGCAGTGGCACGCGACCTCTATTTATTCAGTTACCCAATTTAGCTCATGACTTAGGCCCGCCACGGTGGAAGAGCCCCTTCGAAAAGTGAAAAGGCTCGATGCAGGAAACTGTTGAAGCGAGCGGCATCACGCCGCAGCCCTGCCTGTTGACCACCAATCAGGCACAGATGGGCCACCTGACCAATCACTTCTGCTTCGCCTGGCATATGGACCAAGCGGCGGCACGTCCGTATCGCGAAGTCCAGTCGTCTTGTGTCAACACGATGCTGAAACTCGCCTACCAACGGATCGTGCAGCGACCAGGCTCGGATGGAAACTTCCCGCCCAGGTTGTTTCTCAGCGGCAATACTCAAGTAGCGTTTCAAGGTTTCGCCCGCGCTACGACCCTGCGCCGCATAAGCGAGCATGCGCTCCGTGTAGTCTTCTTCCCAAGCGGCCAGCAAGGTGCGGACAAAGTCTTCGCGATTGCGGAAATGGTGATAGAACGATCCGCGGGTCACATTCAATCGGCGCGATAGACTCTCGGCCGAAACGCCAATATGCCCTATTTGGTCGAGGGCCTCAAAACCAGCCGCGATCCAATGGTTACGAGTTAGTTTTCTCACCAGTTATTTCGCTCCATATTTAGCGCCATACAGACTGTGTATGGTGCGCAACCGATTGATACGCTGCGAACACCAGCAAAGATGGCCGTTGCGTTTTGCACGCCAGCACTTTTCATGGAGCTCGCCTTGAAGAAAATCGTTCTGGTTGCTTTCGACCAATTCACTGATATCGACCTATTCCTGATGTGGGACATTTTAGGCCGCAACACTGAGGACTGGCACGTCCGAATATTGGGTTCTAGCTCTATCGTGCGATCGGCGCACGGCCTGCCTGTTTCGGTGCACGGTCCGCTTTCCGAGGCCAATAGTGCCGACGCGGTATTGTTCGTCAGCGGCAAGGAAGGGATACCCGCTGCACTTGCCGCCCCAGATTTCCTGCCGTCGTTTGAACTTGACTCCAGACGCCAGCGAATCGGCTCCATATGCGCCGGAGCTTTCATACTCGAACGGCTTGGGCTGCTCAGCGGCCAAGCAACTACACACCCGGATGCACGATCGAGCTTGCAAGCTCTGGGACTTGAGCCCATGGACCAGCCTCTTGTATGCCAGGGGAACGTTGCAACCGCTGGCGGATGCCTTTCGGCGCTCTATCTGGTGGGATGGTTGGTTGAATCCTGGTTCGATGTCGACAAGCGCCGTGCGACGTTGCTCCCTGTTCTGCCAGCTGGGCAGCAAGAGCTCTATGATGCCTTGATCGGGCTCAGTATCCGACAAGGAGAAGTTGGCGCCTCAACAACATCCAGTTAATCCATGCTCGCTCAGCGAGGCTCTGGACCTCATCAAGGCGTGGACATTGGTTATCCGGACGGCATCGCAACGACCCATGCGAGCTCCGCTCCTGGTGCGCTACTGCGCCTGGAACCTGGAGTTGCCGTGACCTCCACACTTGAATACGTACCTGTTAGCCTAAGTAGGCACGCCGCAATATGGAAAAAGAGCCGCTTGTACAGCGAGATTCCTCCACTATGCAGATACCTCGTGTGCTTGGGAATGAGCAGTGAGCGCGGTTGTCCCTGTCCGGCTTGAAAGTCGGTAACCGTCACTTCTAAGCTAGACAAGCACTTACAGGGCGACAAGGAGCGTTATACGACAAACCATCGCAACAAGAAACGCGACATGGCATGTCGTCTAATTAGTAGTTAGAACTCAGGAGAGATCCCCGATGCCCCGAGAATTTGAGCTCATTATGTCCGTGCCAGTCCCCTCGAGGTCCGGCATCACCCACCTTTATAAGTCGATGCACCTAGCGGACGCTTTTGCGATTCGGCTCCCTGCGGGCACATCTAGCAATCCAGATTTGCTAGCTCGATTCATCCTTTCCCACCAGCCATCCTGGATCGGATGGCTCATGAAAGTCCGAGACACTATCGTTGCCTGTTTTGGTCTCAAGACAGCCAAATATTTGGCATCACTTGCTAATCGGATTGGAGTCTTCAAGGTCTACAGCACGAACCAGACTGAAATCGTGTTGGGAGAGGACGACAAGCACCTCGACTTCCGGATATCGATCCTATGTTCTGGAGAGGCAGAGCCAGAAGGCAGTCGCCAACTCGTTTTTTCAACCGTGGTCCAGTGCCACAACCGTCTAGGCCGGGCCTACATCTTCGTTATTGCCCCATTTCACCGCTTGGTTGTTAAGGCCAGCCTCCTCCGTGCAGCGCGCGTCGGTTGGCCTCTGGCTACCTGCCCCTAAGGCTGAGAGCGCTGTGTGCCCCCCTGAGGTCTAACCCTTCCATCGAAAGGCTGTTCTGGCAAGCCTGGCCAAGTCTCTCATGTCAAACGTTAGGCCTCTAAGATTCATTATTCCAACAAGTCTCTGATGGACTGATGCGACACGTAATGACATTTATACCTCTTCTAGGAAAACTCCCCATGATCACCACCACTACCCACACCATCGAAGGCCGGCAAATCACCGCTTACCTGGACATCGTCAGCGCTGAGTCGGTGCAGGGCGTTAACGTGATTCGCGACTTGTTCGCCGGGATGCGGGATTTTTTCGGTGGGCGTTCTCAGACATTGGAGCGGGCGTTGAAGGATGCGCGGATTCAGGCGACCGACGAGATCAAGGAGCGGGCGCGGGCGCTTCAGGCGGATGCGGTGGTGGGGCTTGATTATGAGATCAGCATGCCGGCCGGCAAGGGCGGGATGGTGGTGGTGTTTGTGACCGGGACGGCGGTCAAGCTGAGGTAGTCAGGGAAGGGGCTTGAGGCAAGCGCTGGCCATTCGTCGGGCATGTAACGATCGGAATCACAAGTCTGGGAATGACCAACTAGTCTCAAAATCCTGGGTGGTCGATATTTCTCAGGCAAATAGGGCTTGCCGGTATCGACCCGCTTGAGAGGAGCGAAGATATGACTGAGCCGTATATCGAAGACGACGGGGCAGAGTTTCCGATCAATAATTGCGTGCAGTGTGGTCAGACGGACTATGTGCCGAGCTTCGGTGAAGACCGTATCAAAATCAACAAAATCAAATCGGCAGTGCCTCGAACTCGAGGGCCTAAATCAAAATTCATGCCCAAGCTGGGGGCGCCTTCCAGGAAGTAAACAGTTAGCCGTATGAACCCCGCCATCGAGCGGGGTTACTTGTTTTTGAAGGGTAGAAAGCGGGCTCGGTGGCAATAACGAAAAATGTCCTACAACTTTTCGAGTGTTGGTGGTTTTTTCACAAACTTTTCACACCGGCCTACGTAGGCTCAGCTCATCCGTTAGAAAGCAGTACCCTGGCCCGTCTCCCCAGCGGGCTTTTTTTTGCCTGTCATAAAACCTTTTGCATAAACGCTGTCCAACCGTCGCCAATGGCGAGGTTGTTCCGGTTTTGTGTCTGGACTTTGCCTCCTCTAAAGCATTCAATCTCCGGCCTTTCCGTACCCCTTTTTTTTGAGGTTCTTGTGATGCGTTTAACACTGCCTGCTCTGGTTCTGGGCCTTTTGGTTGCTCAAGGTGCGATGGCTGCCGGTGACGGCACGGCTGCGCTCGGTGGTGGTTTGGGTGGTGCGTTGGGTAATGTGGTCGGCCAGAAAATGGGCGGCAGCACCGGTGCCGCGATTGGTGCTGGCGCAGCCGGCAGCGCTGTTGCCGCACGTAAAGGCAGCCGCACCAAAGCGGCCATTGGCGGCGGTGTCGGCGCGGCGGGCGGTTCGGTGATCGGCAACAGCCTGGGCGGCAAGACAGGTTCCACTATCGGCGCAGGCTTGGGCGGTGCATTGGGCGGCGGTGTGGGCAGCAATCTGTCCAAAGGCCACAAGCGCCACTGATCCTGATCCGCTGAAAAGGCCCGGCTTGATGCCTAATGCTGTTCACTTAAGCATTTGAGTCCTAGCTGGGCTTATCCGAAAATCCGATGCCAGACCTCTGGCATCGGATTTTTTATGTCTGTTCAACAGGACCTGCTCGACCTCGGCGACCTTTTCAACTTCTGCGACCTGAGCACCTTTACCCAAAACATCCCCATTGAGTGGGTAGCCTCTGCGCTGGATCTTTCCAGTCAGGCCACCATTCGCCGACGTCGCTTGCCTGCTGACCAAGTGCTTTGGCTGGTGCTCGGCATGGCGCTGTTTCGTGACGAACCCGTTCACGAGGTGGCCAGACGCTTGAACATTTGCGCCCAAGGTCTGGCCTCCGACCACCTGTTGGCCCGTAGCGGTGTAACCGAAGCTCGAAAGCGGCTCGGCGCCGATCCCGTTGAGTGGTTGTTCCGCAAGACGGGTACCCAATGGGGGGGCAGAGCGCTATAGCGGTGACGCCTGGCACGACCTGCAGGTGTTCGCGGTAGACGGTGCGCTCTTGCGCACTGCGGATACGCCCGAGCTTCGGGATCACTTCGGCTCGGGAAATACTTCGACCGACCGCCAGACACCGTTTCCCATGATGCGGCTGGTGGCGTTGATGGATGTACGCTCGCACTTGATCCTGGATGCTCAATTGAGCCCTTACCGACGCAGTGAAATGCGCTTGGCCGACGAGTTTTTGCAGCAGGTCCCCGACCACTCGGTGACGTTATTCGACAAGGGGTTCTGGGGGGCTAAAATGCTGTCGAGCCTGAGCAACGCCGGGACCAACCGTCATTGGTTGATCCCGGCCAAAAAAGGCATGGTCTGTGAGGAAGCGACCCGTTACGGCCAACACGACCGTTTGGTGCGCATGAAAGTCTCGCCGCAGGCCAGGAAGCGAAACCCGGCTCTTCCAACACACTGGGAGGCACGCGAAGTCAGCTATGAAATCCAAGGCAAGCTAAAGACCGTCATGACGTCGTTGCCGGCCAACACCTACGACACCAAGGCCGTTGCCAAGCTTTATCAGGAGCGTTGGGAAATTGAATTGGGCTTCAGGGACATCAAGAGCTCGATGCAACAGAACGCGATGACCTTGCGTAGCAAAAAAGTCGATCTGATCTATCAGGAGGTATGGGGGCTTTTGCTGGCATACAACGTGATTCGTCGAGAAGCCAGTCAGGCGGCGGTGGCGTTTGGCCGAGCACCGTCGGACATCCGTTTCAAACCGGCCTGCCAGTACATTGCCGTGCAATTGATCGTGATGGCAGCAGCCAATCCGGTTTCAGCGACAGGAAGGCGTTTAGCAGAGTTAAGGGCAGGTATCGGAGGATTGTTTCTGGATCACCGCCCAAGGCCTTCGAGGCCAAGGACAGTGAAAATCTCAAAAACCCGGTTTCCAGTGGACCGTAAGGCTGCTCCGCTTAAGTGAACAGCATTACGGCTTGATGCCGGGCTTTTTCGTTTTGGAACGATTCTCCCGCGTGTGGCTCAAATCTCGTACAGTCGGTATCTGGTTTTCTGGCCAGGCTGAGGCTTATCCGCGGCACGTTCTTCCCCCGATGCGGAAATTAGAGGTTCATATCATGCGTTTGACATTGTCCACGGTGGTTTTGGGACTTTTGGTTGCTCAGGGTGCAATGGCGGCCGGCGACGGCACCGCTGCAGTGGGCGGTGGTCTTGGCGGTGCGCTGGGTAACGTGGTCGGTGGGCAGCTGGGCGGCAGCACGGGGGCAGCGGTGGGTGCTGGCGTCGGCGGTGCGGCAGGCAGCGCGGTCGGTGCGCGCAAGGGCAGTCGGACAGAAGCGGCCATTGGCGGCGGTGTCGGCGCGGCGGGCGGCTCGGTGATCGGCAACAGCCTGGGCGGCTCCACCGGTTCAACCATTGGTGCCGGCGTGGGCGGTGCAGCCGGTGGCGCGGTGGGCAGCAACCTGGGTAATGACAGCGGCAGCTCACATTCCGGTGGCGGCAAACACAAACACAAGCATAAAAATAAGTACAAGCATCGCTAACTCGATATCGAGTGACAGTAGAAACCCGGCCCAGCGCCGGGTTTTTCGTTTCTGTCGGTAGGGCTCTGGAACGTTTGGGTGTAGGACGTTTCGAACGTCATACACCCCTGAACGTTGTGAGGCATGCCATGACTCCAGAAACCGAAGACAAGGAAGAAGAAGGCCCGATCAACGATCCTGGCAACGAAGATCCGGGGTCTCTGATGGACGACGCCACGGTGCCGCTCAACGATGCCGATGACGCAGGCGACGTGGGCAATTGCGAGTACGACGAATACGACGAGGAAGACGACGAGTGATTTTGCGGTCGTGCCGACCGATCGTCCCTCTAATCGAACCGCGTCTATCGTGTTGCCCTCGAAAGGTCAGGATCTGCTTTTCAGGTCCATTGAGAGGTGCGTTATGAACGCTGATCCGAAAGACTCCGATATCGACGATACCCCCGAGTATCCGCTGCCTTCACCCACCAACCCCCTGAGTCGCGATCAGCGCCCACCCGACGATGACGACACGGGTGTTGAGCAGGTGCCCTCCGATGATGTGAAGCGCGGTGATGTGGAAGCCGACCCCGAAGACCCGGACATTGCCGGGGATGACGCCTCGGGCGAACCGAGCTGAAACCTGGGCAGCGATGCAGCGCCGTTTGTCGATTGCGCGGCACCTTTAAAAAGCGATCGCTGCCAGAGATCAGGTAAAGCACTCTTTTATAGGAGGTGCGCCATGATCAGATCAAAATTGACGGCGCTAACGATGGTCGGCCTATTGTCGATCAGTTCATTGGTGGCGTTTGCCCAATCTACTGGCCGCGATGCGCCGGTCGACAAGGGCGGGATGCCGCCCTACTCGGAAATGAATGCAGGTACTTCTGGTGGGAAGGCGCCGCCACCGGACACCATTGGTGGTGGGAATGGCGGCGATGCCAACGGGAGTAGTAGCCGCCCGGGGGAGGGAAGTGGGTCGATGAGCGGTGGAAGTTCGATGGGGAGTGGTTCTGGAAGTGGGTCTGGAGAGTCAGGTGATTTTGAGATAGATGAGACCGGTGGTGGAGCGGAAGGTGGAGGTAAAGCCGGTGGTTCTGGCGGCTAAGTCAGATTTTTTACTGTAGAGCTGAGCCCAGCGTCGAGCTGGGCTTCGATATTTTTCACAGGAAATCCAGGTTTCCTGACCTCTTTTCTCGACTCGTTACTCCTCTGCAATATCTGACTCAATCCAGCGCATAAAGAAGTCTCTCTGAACCTGCGGATCGTTCGTAAGATCGTTTTCTTCATAGTCAAAGATATTTACCAGGTCACTCCTTGATGCATATTTACCTAATGTGAGTTCATATGCTTTTACCCCAAGCGACATCTGCGAGGACATGCTGGAGGGGTGTACGTTTATTTTTGCTCCTTTGCACAAGAAAGTTACATTGCTATGGTCTTGCCTAATATGGCCCAAGCAAATGTAGAAATTATCACCTGCGTATGATTTTCGATATCCATTTTTCATGACGAAAGTAATGGTTACGTTTTCTGAATTACAGAGAAGCTCAGCGGATTGACGCTCGTAATTTTTGATTATCGTAATTTCTACGCTGCCCAAGTCCTATTTCCTGTTCAGATTAAAAAATGTGTGGTCTGGTGGGCGGTCATTAGTATTGTTGGGTGTGGCGCCGAGAAATTTTTTCTGTTGGTTTTTGTTTTGGGTTGCTTTTTTGTACTCTGTTAGACTTGTTTTTTGAGTGGGCTAAATATGTAGTGTCTCTTTAGGTTGGATCTGGATTCTTGCTGGGTTAGTTGTCTCGTATGAAAATGGTTTATCCATTGGTTGTAAAAATTTACTTGTTCGGAAATGTCATTGGTAATGTTTTTGTCCTCAAAATCAAAAATGTGAACAATATTGTCACGCGATGCTGTTTCTCCCAGTGTCATCTCATAAGCAACAGCTCCGTTGCTCATCTGGGAGCACATTCGTGAAGGGAATACATTAAGTTTTGCTCCTTTGCAAAGAAATTTTATTTCAGGGAAGTCTCGTCGGATTTGTGCCAGGCATAAATACAGGTCATGGTCGGTGTAGGTTTTTCTGAATCCATTTTTCATTGTGAATGTCAGTGAGCTGAAATGCTCTTCAAGGGTTGCAGTTTCAATGGTATGCCCGAGTTGTAGTTTTATGTGATGTTTCATTATGTTTGCTCTAGTTGTCAGATTTATTAGGTGTGATCGACTGTATGGCTGAATGTTCTATGTTGTCGGTTGTTTTACTAGGTGTTATCTTCAGGTTTTTTTGGCGTTGTAGTAATCAATGACTCGATCCAGTTTTTATAGAAGGTTTTTTGCTCCTCAATATCGCTAGTGATATTTTTGTCTTCGTAGTCGAAAATTCGTACGATGTCCTCTTCTTCGCTAGGTTTTCCAAGTTTAAGTTCGTATGCGACTAAGCCGCTAGACATCTGGGAGGACATTCGTGAAGGATGAACATTTAACTTGGCTCCTTTGCACAGAAATTTTATCTCAGGGTAGTCGGCTCTTAACATGCCAAAGCATACGTAAAGGTCATAGGCGGTATAAACTTTTTTTAAACCATTTTGCATCGTGAATGTGAGTGTTGGTTTCTTTCTGTCGCATTCGATTGTGGCCGTTTCTACGATCCCATGATTATTTATTAGTATTTCTATTTTGTTCATGATTACTTCCTGAAAGGGTTGGGTATTGAGTAGCCCTTATAGCTACCATCATCATGGACGGGGGTGACGCCGACGATGTCGTGATTTTTTATTCCTCCTGGGAACGCTATCTCAACCTCACGCCGATGTGGTGACATCATGCCAAGTTCTTTATTTACATCGATTCCGCTAATGTTTTTCAGTACATATACATAGCCGTCGGCAAGCCAGTAGCCTGTGGCAAATTTTTTTGCCTCATTTTCGCTTGTCGAAGTGCTGACAAAATAACTAGGAGGGCTTCTGTTATCCAATGCGTGCATGTACAGATCTGTACTGTCTCCCAAGGGTTCAAATCCTGCCTCAAAAATTTCCCATGGTTCTCGGTCGTCACCACGGTACAAATAATAGTTCTCTCGTTTTGGATTTGGGGTTCCGGGCTCCCCCTCATCAACCCTAGCCTTCCCCGTCGGATCCTCATCCCCAAACGATGGCTTCTTACACCCATCCCCTCCAGGGCACTCACTCAACCCCAACGGATCAACCCACCCCGTCGGGTTCCGCGTGTACTGATAGCCGTTTAACCCACCCGCCAACTTGCTCGGATCCGGGGTCAAATACCGTCCAACATCCGGATTGTAGTAACGATGCCGGTTGTAATGCAGGCCGGTTTCCGCGTCGAAATACTGCCCTTGGAAGCGCAGCGGCTGATCGAGGACCTGGTGGGTGTCGCGGTTGAGGCGGGTGAGACGGCCATAGGCGGTGTATCGGGCGGCCCAGATGATGTCGCCGCTGTAGTCGGTGAGTTCTTGCGGTGTGCCGAGGTGGTCGAGTTGGTAGTAGAACGGGCAGGCCTTTTTCGGACCTTTGCCATCGAGCATGGCCAACGGGCGAAAGCTGCCGGGTTCGTAGATGTAGCTGCGGTAGTGCTCGCGGCAGCTTTCAGCGACGAGATTGTCGCCCTGCCAGAAGAACTCGGTGGTTTTGCCATCGACGGTTTTGGCAATGCGGCGGCCGAAGGCGTCGTAGCGGTAACTGGCGCAACGGCCGTCCGGAGTAGTGACGCCGACCAATCGGTGCTGGCAGTCGTAACGGTACTCAGTGACCAGTTTCTGCGCGGCGCCACGACGTTCGCGGATGAGGTTACCGAAGGCGTCGTAGTCGTAATGACGGTCACCCTGCGTGAGCAGGCGGTTGCCTTTGACGATCGTCGGGCCGGGGCGATCCTGCATCAGCAGGTTGCCGGACGGGTCGTGGGCAAAGCTTTCCGGCTGTTGGTCGCGGGTGTGGCGGACGCGGGTCAGGCGG
Organism: Pseudomonas sp. LBUM1673; assembly: GCF_059695645.1. Taxonomy (NCBI): domain Bacteria; kingdom Pseudomonadati; phylum Pseudomonadota; class Gammaproteobacteria; order Pseudomonadales; family Pseudomonadaceae; genus Pseudomonas; species Pseudomonas sp. LBUM1673. Next base: position 4,496,616 of record NZ_CP166780.1, on the reverse strand, counting down.
TTGAGCGGGTCGTACTGGTAGCTGCGCTGGCCGTGGCGGGTGTCGGCGATGTGGTCGAGATTGCCGTTGAGGCTGTAGGCATAGTCGCGGCGATACAGTGGTTGTTGCTGTTGGCTGACAGCGTGAGCTTTCAGTCGGCCCTGGTCATCGTAGGCGTATTCGCTGAGCAGCAGACCCTGTTGGCGTTGCTGTTCGCGGCCGAAGGCGAACTGGTGAGTGGTGAGGCGTGTGCCATTGAGATCAATGGCCGTCAGCGCGCCACCCTTGGCGTGGTGATAGTCGAGTTTGCTGCCATCCGGCAGGCGCAGGCGGTTGAGCTGGCCGCAAGCGTCGTAGCCATAACGCAAGGTGCCCCAGCCCTGATGCTCGGTGATCAGCCGGTCCTGCTGGTCGTACTCAAATTCCAGCGGATGATCGTGACCGTCGTCGACGCTGGTCAGTCGGCCCAGCGAGTCGTAGCAGTACTCGACCTTGATGCCGTCGGGCAGGGTTTTGGTTAGCAACCGTCCGGCCGAGTCCCGCTCATAAGCCGTAACCAGCTGCGAGCCGTCATCGCCGAACTCGGTTTTCTCCAGCAACTGACCGTTGAGGTCATAGGCGTAGGCAGTGCGGCGACCGTCGAAACCGGTTTCCTGTCGGATCAATCCGTTGGGCGTGTAGTCCAGCCGATATTTTTCACCGGATTCGTTTTCGATTTCCGTCAGCAACAGCTGCGCGTTGTCGTAGCGGTACTTGAGCTGGGTGCCGTCGGGATTGATCCGGCGGCTGACCAGATGCAGATCGTCGGCGTATTCGTAACGGGTGATGCGCCCCAGTTCATCCCGTTCGGCGGTGATCTTGCCGTAGGCGTTGTAGCTGAAGGCGCGACTGGCGCCGGTAGGCAGCGTCGTCTGGATCAGGCGGCCGACGGCGTCCCATTGGTACTGGGTGACGGCACCGTGTTCGTCTTGGCGAGTCGTCTGCCGCCCCAATGCGTCGTAGGAAAAGCGCCGCCGCCCACCGTCCGGCAAGGTCTCATCAAGCAACTGCCCCAAGGCGTTCCAGACGAACACATGCCGGCTGGTGTCCGGGTAGCGGATCGACAGCAGCCGGCCTTGTTCGTCGTAGTGATAGTGAGTGACGTTCCCGTCGGGATCGGTCGCTTCAGTGACTTCCCCCTGGGCATTGCGCCGGTAGGTCCACACCACTTTGCCGCGATAACGCGCCTGCAGGAAACCGTTGCGATACTCGTAGGCCGTCGGTTCGTCTTCCGGCGGAATCAGTGCCACCAACCGTCCGACATCGTCGTAACGGTATTCAGTGACGGCCCCGAGCGGATCCTGCTCGGCCACCAATCGGCCTTGCTCGTCATAGGCCTTGAGCTGTTCACCGCCATCCAACCCGACCTTGCGCACCAGCCGTGCCCGGTCGTCGTGGACGTAAACCTCTTCGCTGCCGTCGATGTTCCGGACCGTGACGCTGCCCTGGTCATCCCAGACATAGCGCGCGTCCATCTGCGCAAACGACGCCCAATGCCGCACGCACCGGGCCGCCTTGCCAGACCGTTCCCACTCCCAGAAGAAACTCGCCCCCCCGGCTAGCTGCCGCTGCAAGACCACGTGTTGATCGTCGTAGTCGTAACGCTCGCTTTCACCGGCGGCGTTGGTCGCTTCGATCAAGCGTTGGCGGGCGTCGTAGCGATAGAAAACCAGCGTCTGCTCTGTACGCCAGGTTTCACTCGGATCATCGCTGGGGTGAAACGACTGGTATTCGACGGCGACGAGGTGCCTGCGCTCGTAGCGCAACAGCAGCGAACGGCCCGCGCCGTTATCGAGGCGTTGAATGCGATCCTGACGGTCGCGGGTGATGTGGAGGCGGTTGTTGTAGGCGTCGCTGATCGCCTTCAAGCGACCCTCTCGAAAGTGGTAGAACCGGCTCGTCTCGCCGGCCAAGGCGAGAATCAACTCATCCGGCTCGTTCCCGAGGTAAATCGCCGCGCGCGAGAGGCTGTTATGAATTGCCGGACGCTCGACGCCCGGCAGCGCAAACGTGGTGCGACGGTTTTCATGGTCGATCCAGATGACGGTGTCGCCATCGATTTCCAGCCGATGGGCGAGCGAATGGCTCCAGCCCCGGCCCAGCCCGCAATCGATCTCCACCGCGCTGGTGCGGTACAGCCGGGTGAAGGCAAACGGCAGTAGCCCATCCAGCGAACCGTCGCTCAGGGTCAGCAGTTCTTCGCCGTTGACCATCGACACCGGGCAGCCGTTGGTCGCGGTTTTATCCGCCGCATCGGCGCTGTCGCCGTTGGGATTTTTCGCCTGACTCGGTACATCGTCGTGAGGTTCGTGACGGCCCAGCCGGGTCATGGCTGCGGACTTGTCGCGAGCAATGGCAACCGGATTATTTACCTGCACAACTGGAGAGCCGCCGGCGCTGATCTGTAACGGAACCGTCGGTGCAGGTTTCAGCGATGCATGTCGCGCGCCGACCACGAGCGGTTTGAGCGCGCCAGCGTGGGCTGAAAGGTCGGATTTGGCCGTCAGTTCGGCCAGGCGCAAACTGGCCGCCGCCAACCACTGCCGAGCCCGCTGGGACTTGATCTTGCCCAGTACTTTGGCGCTCATGCCGAGCTTCAGGCCCGTAGGACCGATGAGTCGCACCAGCAGGAAACTGATCAATAGTTCTGTGCGAATTTGCGCCACGACTTCGGCGATGTACTGCGGCGGCAACATCCTCAGCCAACTGGTGAAGGCTGCGAGATGGATGAACATCAACGGCTCATCGCTCAACATCAGCAGCACATTGGCGATGGCTTCAGCCGACGCATTCAGCAACGTTTCAAGTTCGCCTTGAGTCAGGTATTCGAGAAGCTTTTCGCTGTTGGTTTGCAGGTCTGCCACCAAGGCGTAGACCTGCTTCACGTCATCCCACAAACCGTGCAGCGAATGCTCGAAGCCGCGCCAGTCGGCCTGTTGCAGCAGGCCGTAGCGCTGGGTGAACCCTGCCTCGGAAAAACCTGCCCACAAAGGCTGGAATTCGCTTGTCCATTCGTTGCGCAACCAGCCTTCCAGCTCGCCGATCACGCCTTGATAGGAGGCATAGAGGGCTTTGACGTGATCAGCAGAAACATTGGGAAAGAAGGTGATGCGATAGCGCTGGCCGCGCCAGCATTCGGGAATTTCGAGGATGCCGCTGGGGCCGATGGTTTCGTGGACGGGCTCACCGAACGTCAATTCGCCGTTACGCTGCGAGATAACCGGCTCAAGCATCACCGGCGTATCGCCTATCGGTACGAAACGCGCGGCTTCAAACAGGTGCACCAGAGTCAACGGACCGCTGGCAGGGCACATGGCGAGCGTCGAGCTGACAGGGGCGGTGGAGTTCTTCGGCGCGCTGAGCCGGACTTCGTTGCCGACCTTGAACACTTGCTCGACATTCAGCGCCCCACCGGTCCAGAAGTTTTCCGCCCAGGCCTCGTAGTTGTTGAGGCAGAGTCGAAAATCACCGAGCAGCGCTTCGACGTCCGGCTGCTCGGGGTTCATGGCGGCGACCACCAGCAGGCCGATGGCATTGTTCAAGGCCAGGACCTTGTCAGGTTCGAACATTCGCAATCCCTCGCGCTGATCAATTGGGAGCGCGAGACTTTGCGGGGGATCAGCGAGGAAAGAAGTCGGGAAAGGAGGCGTTTGGTGTAGGGAAAATCGCTAAATCATCGCGGGCGCCTCGACCCGGATTTTTGTATCCGCCAGGCATTGCCCGTTGCTCTCTGCCAACCGTGCTCGCTATGCTGCTGAACCCTTTAATCCATCACGGACCCGGTCGTGCCTGAGCCGCTCCTGGGATGTCATGAGAAAACGGATCAGATGCGATGAATGCACCCTTGGATGAGTTCGGCCCGATAAAGGCCGTGATTTTCGATATGGACGGCTTGCTGCTGGACACCGAGGGCATTTACACCGAGGTCACCTCCATCATTGCCGAGCGTTACGGCCGGACCTTCGACTGGAGCGTCAAGCAGAACATCATCGGCCGTGGCGCGGGTGACCTGGCGCGCTATGTGGTCGAGGCGCTGGACCTGCCGATTACCGCCGAAGAGTTTCTGGTGATCCGCGAGCCGCTGATGCGCGAGCGTTTTCCAACAGCGCTGGCGATGCCCGGCGCAGAAGAGCTGGTGCGGCACTTGAAAGCCAACAATGTTCCTATTGCGGTGGGCACCAGTTCGTCGCGTCAATCGTTCGGCCAGAAAACCACCTTGCACCGCGACTGGTTCGCGCTGTTCGACTTCATCGTCACTGCTGACGACCCGGAAGTGGGCGCGGCTAAACCGGCGCCGGATATTTTCCTGACAGCGGCGCGACGCCTGGGTGTCGCGCCCGAGGATTGTCTGGTGTTCGAGGATTCACCGTTCGGCGTCACCGCAGCGAAAGCGGCGGGAATGACAGCAATTGCGATCCCGGATGCGGCGATGGCCGACGAAAAGTACGCACACGCCGACGGCATTCTTCGTACGCTGAAGGCGTTCAAGCCCAGTGCCTGTGGTTTGCCGGCGCTCGAGTGGGCTTAACGCCGGTAAATGTGGGAGCGGGCTTGTGTGGCGAGGGGGCTTGCCCCCGTCCGACTGCGAAGCAGTCGTAAAACAGGTAACCACTTTCTAATTCAAGACCGCTGTGACTGGTTTCAGGGGAGCTTCGCGCCCAAACGGGGGCAAGCCCCCTCGCCACATAAGCCCGCTCCCACAGTGACCTGCATCAGGCGCCGAAACCACCGTCGATGGTCAGGCTGGCCCCGGTGATATAGCCGGCTTCGGGACCGACAAGATAAGCGACGAAGCTGGCGATTTCTTCCACTTTGCCGTAACGACCCACGGCCATCAGCGGGATCAGGCTGTCGGCGAAGTCGCCGCTGGCCGGGTTCATATCGGTGTCGACCGGACCCGGTTGCACGTTGTTGATGGTGATGCCCCGTGGGCCGAGGTCGCGGGCCAGGCCTTTGGTCAGGCCGACCAGCGCCGATTTGCTCATGGCGTACGGACCACCACCGGCGAAGGGCATGCGCTCGGCATTGGTGCTGCCGATGTTGATGATGCGACCGCCTTCGGTCATATATTTGGCCGCTTCCTGGGTGGCGATGAACACGCTGCGTACGTTGATGGCCAGGGTCTGGTCGAAGTCTTCGAGTGTGAAGTCTTCCAGCGGTGCGACGGCCAGAACGCCTGCGTTGTTGACCAGGATGTCCAGGCGCCCAAAGGCTTCGACGGTGGCGTTAACGGCATGGCGAATGGCGACGGCATCGGCGCTGTCGGCCTTGATGGCCAAGGCTTTGCCGCCTGAGGTAGTGATGCTGTTTTGCAGCGCTTCGGCTTTGGTGGTGGAGCTGACGTAAGTGAAGGCGACGGTAGCGCCTTCGGCGGCCAGGCGTTTGACGATGGCAGCGCCGATGCCGCGTGAACCACCTTGAATCAGAGCTACTTTACCGCTGAGGTGTTGAGTGGTCATGTCGATCTCCAGAAATTCAAGGCGGGCTGCCTTGTTGTTGGAGTCGAGTATCGGCTGCGCATGACCCTCCGGGTAGACCGTCGTTGCTATAGTCTGTGTAAACCAGAAGTTTATAGTGGCGCCTATGGAAACCTTCAGCAGTATCGAATGCTTCGTGCGCAGCGCCGAGGTCGGCAGCTTCGCCGAAGCCGCGCGACGCTTGAGCCTGACGCCGGCAGCGGTGGGCAAGAGCGTCGCCAAGCTAGAGGCGCGACTGGGTGTGCGGCTGTTCCAGCGCAGCACGCGCAGCCTGACGCTGACCGAGGCGGGCCAGCTGTTTCTCGGCGAAGTCAGCACCAGCCTGCACACGATCCAGAATGCCGTGGCCAACCTCGCCAGCGCTGAAGGGCGTCCCGCTGGCACGTTGAAAGTCAGCATGGGCACCGTGTTCGGGTGCTTGTACATCGTGCCGTTGCTGGGAGAGTTTTTACGGCGTTTTCCGGCGATCAACCCGGATTGGCATTTCGATAACCGCCAGGTCGACCTGATCGGCCAGGGATTCGATGCGGCGATTGGTGGCGGATTCGAGCTGCCCCAGGGCGTGGTGGCGCGCAAGCTGACGCCCGCCCATCGGGTGTTGGTGGCTTCAGCCGAGTACCTGGCGAAGCACGAGGCGATCGTCGAGCCCGACGATCTCAAGCACCACGACGGCATCTTGATACGGTCGCCGCAGACGGGGCGTGTGCGTTCCTGGCAGTTGACCAGCCGCACCCGGCAACACAGCCCGCTGACGCTCAAGGCGCGGATGACCATGAGTGATTCGGAGGCCGCCTGCGCCACCGCGGCCCAGGGGTTGGGCATCGCGTTGGTGAGCATGCCGTTCGCCGTGGGCTATCTGGACGCCGGGACGTTGCTGCGGGTGTTACCCGACTGGTATGTCGACGACGGCAACATCTCCATCTATTACGCCGAACACAAACTGCTGCCGGGCAAGACCCGGGCGTTTGTCGATTTCATCATTGAGCAGTTTGCGGAGCAGGGGTTGGGGCAGCGGTTTAGTGCGCTTTGAACCTGGCTTAAGACCGAGGTGCGGCTATCGCGGGCAAGCCACGCTCCCACAGATTTTGTGTCGTTTATATCATTATGATACGACTCAAAACCTGTGGGAGCGTGGCTTGCCCGCGATGAACGATAACGCGGTCTACCGCCCAAACCGCCCCGGCCAACCAATAATGTTCTTCGGCCGAGGCGTCGCATACGTCCGCACTTTCGACGTCGACAACCCCAACCGCACCAGCGATTCGGCAATGGTCACCGCAGCAGTCACCCCATCCACCACCGGCACGCCGGTGCGCTGACGAATCTGCTCATCCAGCCCGGCCATGCCGCCGCAGCCCAGGCAGATCACCTCGGCCTTATCCTCGAGCACCGCCAGTTCCGCCTGCCGAACAATCGCCTCCAGCGCACGCTCTGGATCGGATTCCAGCTCCAACACCGCCAGCCCGCTGGCCCGCACCGACGCACAACGGTCCCAGAGGCCTGACAGTTTGAGGCGATCCTCGATCAGCGGCACAGTGCGGTCCAGGGTGGTGACCACCGAGTAGGCATGGCCAAGGAACATCGCGGTGCTGGCGCCGGCATCGGTGATGTCCACTACCGGCACGTTGAGCAACTCCTGCAAACCTTCGCGGCCGTGTTCGCCGTAACCGGCCTGAATCACCGCATCAAAGGGCTGATCGTAGGACATGACCCGATCCATCACCGCAATGGCGGCCAGGTAGCTTTCGAAATTGCCCTCGATGGAGTCGGCGCCGAAATGCGGGGTCAGGCCGATGATTTCCGTGCCAGGCGAGGCCACGGATTGAGCCTGACGGGCGATGGCCTGTGTAATGGATTCGGTGGTGTTGACGTTGACCACGAGAATTCGCATGGGAGGTCCTTTTATAGCGAGATGGTTCTGCGGCCCGACGTTGCCGGGCCGCCCGGGGATCAATGGCTGACGTTATCGACCGCGATGGCTTCACCACTGACATCTGTGTAGTAAGGCTGCCGTTTGGCGATGATCAGGTAGAGCATCCCTGCAATCCTGGCGCCAATCAGCTATTTCGATGGCAGTTTTCTGAGAATGATCGACTGAGGAAGTCAGGAGAAGGGGATGTAACTTTTTGGAGTGATGAAATTAAAAGTGCACACAAACATGGCGCTTATGGTGACATTTCTGTGTACACATTTTTTAAGATCAAAGGATCGCAGGCTTCGCCAGCTCCTACAGGGGAATAGTGCTCATCTGTAGGAGCTGCCGCAGGCTGCGATCTTTTAAGCTTTGGATTTGCTGATGATATTGCCCGCATGCAGCCCGCATTCTTTCTGCGTGGCTTCTTCCCACCACCAACGACCTTCGCGCTCATGCTGGTTTGGCAGCACCGGGCGGGTGCAAGGCTCGCAGCCAATGCTGATGAACCCCCGCTCATGCAGGCTGTTGTACGGCAGCTCCAGCATGCGGATGTAGCCCCAGATCTCTTCGCTGGTCATCTGTGCCAGCGGGTTGAATTTGTACAGGGTGCGTTCCGGGGTGGAGAACGCGGTGTCGATTTCCAGCACCGCGACCGCGCTGCGGGTGCCCGGGCTCTGGTCTCGACGCTGGCCGGTGGCCCAGGCGGTCACGCCGGACAGCTTGCGACGCAGCGGCTCGATCTTGCGGATGCCGCAGCACTCGCCATGGCCGTCCTTGTAGAAGCTGAACAGGCCCTTTTCCTTCACGAAAGGTTCGAGTTTGGTGTAGTCCGGCGACACCACTTCGATATCGATCTTGTAGTGCTCGCGCACCTGTTCGATGAAGCGGTAGGTCTCGGGGTGCAAGCGGCCGGTGTCGAGGCTGAACACTTTGACGTTTTTGTTCAGCTTCCAGGCCATGTCCACCAGCACCACATCCTCGGCACCACTGAAAGATATCCACAGGTCATCGCCGAACTCGGCGAACGCGAGTTTCAGGATGTCCTGAGCGGATTTGTTGGCATAGGTCGTGGCGAGTTCCACGACATCGAACGATGGGCTCATCAGGGCGGCTTCCTACAGGTCGGTGGCGCTGGGCGCTCTATATGCTCCGATGGTAACAAAATCCTGCGGCGGCTGGTGCGCCCTCTGCGTTGCACAGAGGAGGGCGAGTCGCTAGAGTTCGGCAGTCCTTTTGCTCGCTCGACTCAATAAACAGTACAAAATGGGAGTGTCTTGTGGAAATTGCCTGTCTGGATCTTGAAGGTGTGCTGGTCCCGGAAATCTGGATCGCCTTTGCCGAAAAAACCGGGATCGACTCCCTCAGGGCCACCACTCGGGACATTCCCGACTACGACGTGTTGATGAAGCAGCGCCTGCGGATTCTCGACGAGCACGGCCTGAAGCTTTCCGACATCCAGGAAGTGATCGCCACGCTCAAGCCTCTGGAAGGCGCCAGCGAGTTCGTCGACTGGCTGCGTGAGCGCTTTCAGGTGGTGATTCTGTCGGACACCTTTTACGAATTTTCCCAGCCGCTGATGCGCCAACTGGGCTTCCCGACGTTGCTTTGCCATCGCTTGATCACTGACGATGCCGGTCGGGTCACGGGTTATCAGTTGCGTCAGAAAGATCCCAAGCGTCAATCGGTGTTGGCGTTCAAGAGCCTCTACTACCGGGTGATTGCGGCAGGGGATTCCTACAACGACACCACGATGCTGGGCGAGGCGGATGCCGGGATTCTGTTCCATGCACCGGACAATGTGATTCGTGAATTTCCACAATTCCCGGCGGTGCACAGCTTTGCCGAGTTGAAGCAGGAGTTCCTCAAGGCTTCGAATAGGGCCTTGAGTTTGTAAACACAACATTGTGGCGAGGGGGCTTGCCCCCGTTCGGCTGCGAAGCAGTCGTAAACCGGTGCATGCGGTCTATTTGAAAATTCGCGGTGTCGGGTTTTGGGGGCGCTTCGCACCCCAACGGGGGCAAGCCCCCTCGCCACAGAAGCCTGACATCAGAGGCCTTGCAAGGTATCGAGCAACACCTTCACCTTGGTAATCGACTCCTGATATTCCTCCCGCCAATCCGAATCCGCCACGATCCCGCCGCCACCCCAGCAACACACCTGCCCATCCTTGACCAGCAAGCTGCGAATGGCGATGGAGCTGTCCATCTCGCCGCGCACGTCCAGGTACAGCAATGAACCGCAGTACAACCCGCGACGGGTCGGTTCCAATTCATCAATGATTTGCATGGCACGAATCTTCGGTGCGCCGGTAATCGAGCCGCCGGGGAAGCTGCCGGCGATCAAATCCAGCGCATCCTTGCCATCCGCCAGCTCGCCGGTAACGCTGCTCACCAAGTGATGCACGTTCGGGTAGCTTTCCAGACTGAACAACTCAGGCACCCGCACTGAGCCGATACGGCAGGTGCGACCCAGATCGTTGCGCAGCAGGTCGACAATCATCAGGTTTTCCGCGCGGTCCTTGGGGCTGGCCAGCAGCTCGGCGGCGTTCGCGGCATCTTCGGCAGCCGTCAGGCCGCGGGGGCGGGTGCCTTTGATCGGACGGGTTTCAACGTGGCGTTCGCTGACTTTGACGAAACGCTCTGGCGATAGGCTCAGTACCGCGTCGCCGTTGGGCAGGCGCTGGAAGCCGGAAAACGGTGTCGGGCACGCTGCCCGCAACGCGCAGTACGCGGCCCACGGATCGCCCTGGTATTGGGCGCGAAAGCGCTGGGCGAAGTTGACCTGATAGCAGTCGCCAGCCTGGATGTACTGCTGAATGCGTTCCAAGGCTTGTCGATAGTCGTCGGCGCTCAGGTCTGCATTCATCGGACCGTTCAGTTTGAAAGGCTCGATTTTCTGGGGAGCTGGCTGAGTGAACAGTTTGATCAGCCGCTGTCGTTCGCTGTCGATCAACGTCGGGTGGAACACCAGTTGACTGGTGGCCAGATGGTGATCGCTGATCAGTGCCCAATCGTAGAGCCCGAAACGTGCGTCGGGCAATTGCAGGTCGTCCTGCGCCTGGCTCGGCAGGTTTTCCAGATGTCGGCCGAAGTCGTAGCTCAGATAGCCGATCAGGCCGCCAGCGAAGGGCAGGTCACAGGACGCAGGCAGGGCCGCGTTACCGAGTCGCGTCAGGTGGTCGCGAAGGCGTTGCAGGAAATGGCTGCCGCTTTCATCCGGTAACACGGCCAATTGTTCCAGTGGCCAGGCGCTGAGCAGGTCATAACGCCCGCGCTCGGCGCTCGGCCGGCCGCTGTCGAGCAGCACGGCACCGGGGGCATGACGAATCGCCGCGAAGTACTCGGCGGGGTTGGCACGATAGGGCAGCGGGTGTACGGAACAGGTCAACATGGGCGGGGCAGATCAGCCATCGAGGCGGGGGAGCGATTGTAGTCCTCTGCAGGATTTGCTCCTAGGGGGATGTCGGGGATTGGAAGGTTGAAAGCGGCTGCGCAAGACCTGTGGCGAGGGGGCTTGCCCCCGTTCGGCTGCGCAGCAGTCGTAAAACCGGCTGGTGCGGGCTATCTGATGTACGGGGGGAGAATGACTTGGGGTTGCTGCGCAACCCAACGGGGGCAAGCCCCCTCGCCACAGGTCAGCCCTCAACCGCTGGAATGTGCCCAAACAATTCCTGAACGAACTCCACGCGTTCCTGCACTGTTTCGGTGATCCCGCGGGCCTTCAACTCTTCCAGTCGCGCTTCGACCGCATGGGTACGCAACGTCAACCCGCAGTCGTTGGCGATCTGAATGTTCAACCCGGGGCGGGCGTTCAACTCAAGAATCAGCGGCCCTTTCTCCTGGTCGAGCACCATGTCGACACCGATGTAACCCAGCCCGCACAGCTCATAGCAACCGGCAGCGAGCTTCATGAAACCGTCCCAGTAGGGCAGTTGCACGCCGTCCACTGCGTTGGTGGTGTCCGGGTGTTTGGTGATGATGTTGTTCAGCCAGGTGCCGCGCAATGTCAGGCCTGTAGCCAGATCGACACCGACGCCGATGGCGCCCTGGTGCAGGTTGGCCTTGCCGCCGGACTGGCGGGTCGGCAGGCGCAACATGGCCATCACTGGATAACCCATCAGCACGATAATGCGAATGTCCGGCACGCCTTCATAGCTGATGCTTTTGAAGATCTGGTCCGGGGTCACGCGGTATTCGATCAGTGCGCGGTCACGGTGACCGCCGAGCGAATACAGGCCGGTCAGGATGCTGGAAATCTGGTGCTCGATTTCCTCGTGACTGATGATCTTGCCCGACACCGTGCGATAGCGGCCCTCGAAGCGGTCGGCGATCACCAGAATGCCGTCACCGCCGGCGCCCTGGGCCGGTTTGACCACGAAATCGTTGCGCCCGCCGATGATGTCGGCGAGGTTGTCGATTTCTTTCTCGGTGGAGATCACGCCGTATAGCTCCGGCACGTGAATGCCGGCGGCGATGGCACGCTCCTTGGTGATGATCTTGTCATCGACGATCGGGTACAGGCTGCGCTTGTTGTACTTGAGCACGTAGTCTGCGTTGCGCCGATTGATCCCCATGATGCCCCGGGCCTCCAGGGCTTTCCAGGTCTTCCAGAGACCGAACATCAGGCGTCAGCCTTCTTGAGGAAAGCCTTGAAGCGCACCAGTTCGGTCAGGCGGTAACCGCGATAGCGACCCATGGCCAGCATGAAGCCCACCAGGATCAGCAGAACCGTCGGGAAGGTGAACACGAAGTACACCAGCTCCGGCACGCTCATGATCAGGTGCGCCAGGGAGGCAGCGAACAGCGTGCCGATCGCCACCTTCATCGCATGGCCGCCCCCGCGCTCTTCCCAGGTGATCGACAGGCGTTCGATGGTCATGGTCAGAATCACCATCGGGAACAGCGCCACCGACAACCCGCGCTCCAGGCCGAGTTTGTGGCTGAACAGGCTGATAGCCGCGATCAGCACCACCACGAATGTCAGCACCACCGACAGCCTCGGCAGCATTTGCAGTTTCAAGTGTTCAAGGTAGGAACGCAGCGACAGCCCCAGCGCCGTGATGATGGTAAACAGCACGATGCCGAAACCGAGCTGGGTTTCCCGGAAGGCGAGGGCGATCAGCACCGGGGTAAAAGTGCCGAGTGTCTGAATGCCGATCAGGTTGCGCAGGATCAGGATCACCAGCACGCCGATCGGAATCATCACCATGATCATGAAGGTCTGCTGGGTTTGCAGCGGCAGGCCGTACAGCGAGTAGTCGAGGAAGTTGGCGTCGGAGTTTTCGTCGGTCAGCTTGGCCAGACGAATGGCGTTCATTTCGCTGTTGTTCAGGCTGAAGGTGACGTTGGCTTTCTTGCCGCCATCGACGGTGATCAGGTTTTCGTCGCCGGTCCACCACAGCAAGCGGTCGGTGGGCAGGCCCTGTTCGCCGGTTTCCGGGTTGAAGTAAAGCCAGTCGGTGCCGTTGAAGCTGCGCAACCAGAGCTCAGGCATTTGCGGCTGATCGGCCACCAGGCGAATGGTGTGGACCTTTTCCACCGGCACGTGGGCGATGGACAGTACCAGCTCGACGATTTTGGCTTTGTTCACGGTGGACGGATCGCCGGCCAGCAGCAGTTTTACGTTGTCGTCGTTGAGGTTGTTGACGCGCTTGATGGCTTCGCCGATGAAGGTTTCGACGTCGGCCGAGTGTTGGCGGATCGGCGCGAGCAGGGCTTCGGCGGCGATTTTTTCCGGGCCTTCTATAGCGATGCTGTCGCGGAAGGTCGGGCCTTTGACCTTGGATTTTTCACCGCTGTAGCGCTTGGTCAGTACCAGACGGTAATAAAGGGTCTGGTTGCCTTTGGCCCGACGCGCCGACCAGGTGACCTTGCGGTTACCGTCGACACGGTTCACCGCCACGCCGTAATTATTGGAAATGAAACTCTCGTTGAGGCTCACGTAGTCGCGGCTCAGCGGTGGCACGAACATCTGGATCTTGATCGGGTCCTTGGCGTTGGCGACGAACTCGACCTTGGCGTCGATGTTCCACAAGTCGTCGGTAGCGTCTTCGGTCACCGGGATACCGAGCACGAAAATCTGATAGGCCGTAACTGAAATGCCCAGCACCACCAGGATGGCGATCAGCAATTTCAGATGGAGGGTAAGAGCGCGCATTGGAATTACTCTGCGGTATGTGCGTCGGTGGCGCAGGCGGGTTTGCCAGCAGCGTATTTAAGATTGGGGTCGACCAGCGCATCGAAACGTTTGAGCGCTTCGGAGCCGATCAAGAGCGGGTATTGGAAGGCGCTGCGGTCGGTCAAGTTCACTTCGATGCTGCGTAAAGCCGAGCCCATGCAGATATCCAGCTCGATGACCGGACGGGCGGTGTACTTCTTGCCTTCTTCCGGGTCGTAGTCGCTCGCCCGGCGCTTGATCTTGCTGACACGGGCCAGCGGTCGTTCGATCGGGTGCGAATGCGCGGCGTCGATGGCCAGATAGAAACGCACCCAGGATTCGCCATTGCGTTTGAAACGTTTGATGTCGCGTGCACTCAGCGAAGCGGTTTTCGCCCCGGTGTCGAGTTTGGCGGCGACTTCCAGATTGATGCCGTCCAGCGAAGCGTACTCATTGAGGCCGTACACAGTCTTTTCCCCTGCCGCGGCGAAACCTGGCAGGCCAAGAAGACAAAGGAATGTGGTGAAGGGCTTGAGTCTCATAAATCCTGGTGCGCAGCGGTCCGTTCTTCAATTCAAGGCCCTGGCATTGCTGCACAAGCTCCCTCGTATGCCTATCCGCTTTTTATGACAGGCAATGCAGATGACAAGCAAATGCGGGCGGCATTCTAGCACGGTGGTTTTATGGCGCCAGCGCTGGCGGACGGCTATAACTTGGGGGTTCTGCTTCGTTATGGTGCAAGCGGTTATTAGACGATTGTCGACAATATCTATTTATCCTTTGACGTAACTGGCCATATTCGCTAGTTTTTGCGGCATTGATTTTAAAGGTGTCGACAATATGCTGGATCAACTCGATCCCACGGTCACGGTTCAGGACGACTCGGAAACACTTTCCGAAAACGTCTTCCGACGCATTCAGGCGGCCATCGTCAAGGGCGAGATCGCCCCGGGCAGCAAGATCTCCGAGCCTGAGCTGGCGCGCACCTACGGCATCAGCCGCGGGCCGCTGCGTGAGGCCATTCACCGTCTGGAAGGCCAACGCCTGCTGGTTCGCATACCGCACGTCGGGGCGCGGGTGGTGTCGCTGAGCCACGCCGAATTGCTGGAACTCTACGAAATTCGCGAATCCCTGGAAGGCATGGCGTGCCGTCTGGCGGCTGAACGCATGACGGTCGAAGAAATCGACGAACTGCGCCGGGTGCTGGAAACCCACGAGCGCGATGAGGCGTTTCAGGCAGGCCGAGGCTATTACCAGCAGGAAGGCGATTTCGACTTTCATTACCGGATCATCCAGGGCAGCGGCAACCGCACCCTGACCCAGATGCTTTGCGGCGAGCTCTATCAACTGGTGCGCATGTACCGCATCCAGTTTTCCACCACGCCCAATCGGCCGCGCCAGGCGTTTGCCGAGCACCACCGCATTCTCGACGCCATCGCCGACCGTGACGGTGAGTTGGCTGAGTTGTTGATGCGTCGTCACATCGGCGCCTCCAAACGCAATATCGCCCGTCATTACCAGGACGGCGCTAACCCGACAGCCACTGAACGAGGTGAGTCATGAGTTCCAGCAAGAGCACTCCAGGCCAGCGTTTCCGCGATGCGGTCGCCAGCGAACATCCGCTGCAAGTGGTCGGCACGATCAACGCCAACCACGCGCTGCTGGCCAAGCGCGCCGGTTTCAAGGCTATTTACCTGTCGGGGGGCGGGGTGGCTGCCGGCTCCCTCGGCGTGCCGGACCTGGGGATTACCGGCCTGGATGACGTGCTGACCGACGTGCGTCGCATTACTGACGTTTGCGACCTGCCGCTGTTGGTGGACGTGGACACCGGTTTCGGTTCCTCGGCGTTCAACGTCGCCCGTACCGTGAAGTCGATGATCAAGTTCGGCGCGGCGGCGATTCACATCGAAGACCAGGTCGGCGCCAAGCGCTGCGGTCACCGTCCTAATAAAGAGATCGTCTCGCAGCAGGAAATGGTCGACCGCATCAAAGCAGCCGTCGATGCCCGCACCGACGACAGCTTCGTGATCATGGCCCGCACCGACGCCCTGGCGGTGGAAGGTCTGGAGTCTGCGCTGGATCGCGCGGCCGCGTGCATCGAGGCTGGCGCCGACATGGTGTTCCCGGAAGCCATCACCGAACTTGAGATGTACAAACTGTTCGCCAGCCGCGTGAAAGCGCCGATCCTGGCCAACATCACCGAATTCGGCGCGACGCCGCTGTACACCACCGAACAACTGAAAGCGGCCGACGTGTCGCTGGTGCTGTACCCGCTGTCGGCATTCCGTGCGATGAACAAAGCCGCGGAAAACGTCTACACCGCGATCCGCCGCGACGGCACGCAACAGAACGTCATCGACACCATGCAGACACGCATGGAGCTTTACGATCGTATCGATTACCACACCTTCGAGCAGAAGCTCGATGCGTTGTTTGCTGCAAAAAAGTAATGAAAGCCCTGTAGGAGCGAAGCTTGCTCGCGAAGACAGACTGACATTCAAAATCAATGTCGTCTGAGACACCGCTTTCGCGAGCAAGCTTCGCTCCTACAAGTTTCCCTAACAAATTCAAGATTGGAGACAGCAATGGCCGAAGCAAAAGTACTCAGTGGTGCCGGGCTCCGTGGCCAGGTAGCCGGGCAAACCGCACTGTCCACCGTGGGCCAGTCGGGCGCAGGCCTGACCTATCGCGGCTACGACGTTCGCGAACTGGCGGCTGACGCACAATTCGAGGAAGTGGCTTACCTGCTGCTGTACGGCGAGCTGCCCACCAAGGCGCAACTCGCTGCCTACACCCAGAAACTGAGCAAGCTGCGCGACCTGCCGCAAGCGCTGAAAGAAGTGCTGGAGCGCATCCCCGCCGACGCTCATCCGATGGACGTGATGCGCACCGGTTGCTCGTTTCTGGGCAACATCGAGCCGGAGAAAGACTTCTCCGAGCAGCACGACAAAACCGACCGCCTGCTGGCCGCGTTCCCGGCGATCATGTGCTACTGGTATCGCTTCAGCCACGACGGCAAACGCATCAATTGCGTGACCGACGAAGCCTGCATCGGCGGCCATTTCCTGCACCTGTTGCACGACAAGAAACCGAGCGAGTTGCACGTCAAGGTGATGAACGTTTCGCTGATCCTCTACGCGGAACACGAGTTCAACGCCTCGACCTTCACCGCCCGGGTATGCGCCTCGACCCTGTCGGATCTGTATTCCTGCGTCACCGCCGCCATCGGCTCCCTGCGCGGCCCGCTGCACGGCGGCGCCAACGAAGCGGCGATGGAAATGATCGAGCGCTTTGCAACGCCGGAAGAGGCGATCAAAGGCACCCTCGGCATGCTTGAGCGCAAGGACAAGATCATGGGCTTCGGCCACGCGATCTATAAGGACAACGATCCGCGCAACGAGGTAATCAAGGCCTGGTCGAAAAAACTCTCTGACGAAGTGGGCGACACGGTGCTGTTCCCTGTGTCCGAAGCCATCGACAAGACCATGTGGGAACAGAAGAAGCTGTTTCCGAATGCCGACTTCTACCATGCCTCGACGTACCACTTCATGGGCATTCCGACCAAGTTGTTCACGCCGATTTTCGTCTGCTCGCGCCTGACCGGCTGGGCGGCCCATGTGTTCGAACAACGTGCCAACAACCGCATCATCCGTCCGAGCGCCGAGTACGTCGGCGTCGAACAGCGCAAGTTCGTGCCAATCGAACAACGCTGACCTGGAGGGGCCGACGCTGGCTACTGAAGGAACCGGAAACCCTGTGGGAGCGAGCCTGCTCGCGATGACGGACTGACATTCAATATCAATGTCGACTGATACACCGCTATCGCGAGCAGGCTCGCTCCCACAGTGGATCGCGTTCAATCCAGTTGCTGTACCAGGCGCTCCCCTTAAGTAACCACCGTGACCGAGTCCTGACGATGAACACAGAATTCCGCAAACCGCTGCCCGGCAGCCACCTGGATTATTTCGACGTCCGCGCGGCGGTCGATGTCATTGCGCCTGGCGCCTACGACACCCTGCCGTACACCTCCCGCGTGCTGGCGGAAAACCTCGTGCGTCGCTGCGACCCGGCCACGCTCACCGAATCGCTCAAACAATTCATCGAGCGCAAACGCGACCTCGATTTCCCGTGGTTCCCGGCCCGCGTGGTGTGCCACGACATTCTCGGCCAGACCGCCCTGGTGGACCTCGCCGGCCTGCGCGATGCCATCGCCCTGCAAGGCGGAGATCCGGCGCAAGTGAACCCGGTGGTGCCGACGCAACTGATCGTCGACCACTCCCTGGCCGTCGAATCTGGTGGCTTCGATCCTGAGGCCTTCGAAAAGAACCGCGCCATTGAAGACCGTCGCAACGAAGACCGTTTCCACTTCATCAACTGGACCAAGAAAGCCTTCAAGAACGTCGACGTGATCCCGCCGGGCAACGGGATCATGCACCAGATCAACCTGGAGAAAATGTCGCCGGTGATCCAGGTGCGCGACGGCGTGGCGTTCCCCGACACCTGCGTTGGTACCGATAGCCACACCCCGCACGTCGATGCGCTGGGCGTGATCGCCATCGGTGTCGGTGGTCTGGAAGCTGAAAGCGTGATGCTTGGCCGCGCGTCGTGGATGCGTCTGCCGGAAAGCGTCGGCGTCGAATTGACTGGCAAGCTGCAACCGGGCATCACCGCCACCGACATGGTGCTGGCGCTGACCGAGTTTCTGCGCAAACAAAAAGTCGTCGGCGCGTGGCTGGAATTCTTCGGTGAAGGCGCTTCGGCCCTGACCCTGGGCGACCGCGCAACCATCTCCAACATGGCCCCGGAATACGGCGCCACGGCGGCGATGTTCTACATCGACCAGCAGACCATCGACTACCTGAAACTCACCGGCCGTGAAGACGAGCAGGTGCAATTGGTCGAGAACTACGCCAAGACCACGGGCCTGTGGGCTGACAGCCTCAAAGGCGCGCAATACGAGCGCGGGCTGACCTTCAACCTGTCCTCAGTCGTGCGCAACATGGCCGGTCCAAGCAACCCGCACGCCCGCGTCGCGACTTCCGATCTCGCTGCCCAAGGCATCTCTGGCCAGTGGGACGACGTGCCCGGCCAAATGCCGGACGGCGCGGTAATCATCGCCGCCATCACCAGTTGCACCAACACCAGCAACCCGCGCAACGTCATTGCCGCAGGTCTGCTGGCGCGCAATGCCAACAAGCTCGGGCTGACCCGCAAACCGTGGGTCAAATCGTCCCTGGCGCCGGGTTCGAAAACCGTGGCGCTGTACCTGGATGAAGCCGGGCTGACTAAAGAGCTGGAGCAACTTGGCTTCGGCGTCGTGGCCTTCGCCTGCACTACGTGCAACGGCATGTCCGGCGCGCTGGACCCGGTGATCCAGCAAGAGATCATCGACCGCGATCTGTACGCCACGGCCGTGTTGTCCGGTAACCGCAACTTCGATGGCCGGATCCACCCGTACGCCAAGAATGCGTTCCTCGCTTCGCCGCCGTTGGTAGTGGCTTACGCCATCGCTGGCACCATCCGTTTCGACATCGAAAAAGATGTGCTGGGCCTGGACGCGAACGGCAAAGAAATTCGCCTGAAAGACATCTGGCCGAGCGACGAAGAGATCGACGCGGTGGTCAAGGCCTCGGTCAAGCCGGAGCAGTTCCGTCAGGTTTATATTCCGATGTTCGCCATCCACGAAGACACCGGTCCGAAAGTCACGCCGTTGTACGATTGGCGCGAGATGAGCACCTACATCCGTCGTCCGCCGTACTGGGAAGGTGCGCTGGCCGGGGCGCGTCCGCTCAAGGGCATGCGCCCGCTGGCGGTGCTGCCGGACAACATCACCACCGATCACCTGTCGCCGTCCAACGCGATCATGCTCGACAGCGCCGCCGGTGAATACCTGGCGAAAATGGGCTTGCCGGAAGAGGACTTCAACTCTTACGCAACGCACCGCGGTGACCACCTGACCGCGCAACGCGCAACCTTCGCCAACCCGAAACTGTTCAATGAAATGGTTCAGGAAAACGGCAAGGTCAAGCAGGGGTCTCTCGCTCGCGTCGAGCCCGAAGGCAAAGTGATGCGCATGTGGGAAGCCATCGAAACCTACATGGAACGCAAGCAGCCGCTGATCATCATTGCCGGCGCCGACTACGGCCAGGGTTCGTCCCGGGACTGGGCGGCCAAGGGCGTGCGTCTGGCGGGGGTGGAAGCGATTGCCGCCGAAGGCTTCGAGCGCATTCACCGCACCAACCTGGTGGGCATGGGCGTGTTGCCGCTGGAGTTCCAGTCGGGCACCGACCGTCACACCCTGGCCATCGACGGCAGCGAAACCTACGACGTGATCGGCGACCGCACCCCGCGTGCAACGCTGACGCTGGTGATCAATCGCAAGAATGGCGAGCGCGTCGAAGTGCCGGTGACCTGCCGCCTCGACACCGCCGAAGAAGTGTCGATCTACGAGGCCGGCGGCGTGTTGCAGCGTTTCGCTCAGGACTTCCTCGAAGAATCGGCGGTCGCCGTTTAACACTCGATGTGCGGACACGGGATTTCAGGCCTGTGTCTGCCTGCTTTTACGATAAGGAGTAGGAGCACCAATGGCTCACGCACCTCAAATTAAAATTCCCGCCACCTACATGCGCGGCGGCACCAGCAAAGGCGTGTTCTTCAGCCTGAAGGATTTGCCCGAAGCGGCGCAGGTTCCAGGCACCGCTCGCGACGCCTTGTTGCTGCGCGTGATCGGCAGCCCTGATCCGTACGAGAAGCAAATCGACGGCATGGGCGGTGCGACGTCCAGCACCAGCAAAACCGTGATCCTGTCGAAAAGCAGCAAGGCCGATCACGACGTCGATTACCTGTTCGGGCAGGTTTCCATCGACAAGCCTTTCGTCGACTGGAGCGGCAACTGCGGCAACCTGTCGGCGGCGGTCGGTTCGTTCGCCATCAGCAATGGCCTGGTGGACGCCAGCCGCATTCCGCACAACGGTGTGGCGGTGGTGCGCGTGTGGCAGGCCAACATCGGCAAGACCATCATCGCCCATGTGCCGATCACCGACGGTGAGGTCCAGGAAACCGGCGATTTCGAACTCGACGGCGTGACCTTTCCGGCGGCCGAAGTGCAGCTCGAATTCATGGACCCGGCGGCGGAAGAAGAGGGTGGCGGTGGTTCGATGTTTCCCACCGGCAATCTGGTGGATGACCTCGAAGTGCCGGGTGTCGGTACGCTCAAGGCCACCTTGATCAACGCCGGCATTCCGACCATTTTCATCAATGCCGAAGACATCGGCTACACCGGTACCGAGTTGCAGGGCGCAATCAACGGCGACCTGAAGGCCTTGGCGATGTTCGAAACCATCCGCGCTTACGGCGCGCTGCGCATGGGGCTGATCCAGCACCTGGACGAAGCCGCCAAACGTCAGCACACGCCGAAGGTGGCTTTTGTGGCTAAACCTGCGGATTACATTGCGTCCAGCGGCAAAGCGATTGCGGCCACCGACATCGACCTGCTGGTGCGCGCGCTGTCCATGGGCAAACTGCACCACGCAATGATGGGCACGGCAGCGGTGGCGATCGGCACGGCAGCGGCGATTTCCGGCACGCTGGTCAACCTGGCGGCGGGCGGCATGGACCGCAATGCTGTGCGCTTCGGTCATCCCTCCGGCACCTTGCGCGTGGGCGCCGAGGCCACTCAGGTCAACGGTGAATGGACCGTGAAAAAAGCCATCATGAGCCGCAGTGCGCGGGTGTTGATGGAAGGCTACGTCCGAGTGCCGGGGGATTCTTTCTGACATAAATTTAGAAGTCACCCAAAACCCTGTGGGAGCGGGCTTGCCCGCGATGAGGCCTTCACATTCAACATCTATGTTGGCTGATACACCGCTATCGCGGGCAAGCCCGCTCCCACAGTGGACTGCATTTCAACAACAAAAATGGCGTCACCAACTAAGATTGATCCTGAACCGAGGTCCCATCAACGAACCGCTGTCCGAGTGAGTCGAACATGAGCGCCAACGTCGACCTGAACAACCGCCCCGACTACGACACGGTCCTGCAGGACATCGCCGACTACGTCCTCAGTTTCAAAATCGACTCTCCCGAGGCGCTGGATACCGCCCGCAACTGCCTGATGGACACCCTCGGTTGCGGTCTGTTGGCCCTGCGTTTTCCCGAATGCACCAAGCACCTGGGCCCGATCGTCGAAGGCACTGTCGTTCCTTTCGGCGCCCGCGTGCCTGGCACGAGTTATCGTCTCGATCCGGTCAAAGCTGCGTGGGACATCGGTTGTATCGTCCGCTGGCTCGACTACAACGACACCTGGCTCGCCGCCGAATGGGGCCATCCGTCCGATAATCTCGGCGGTATTCTCGCGGTGGCCGACCATTTGTCGCAAAAGCGCCTGGCCAATGGCGACGCACCGCTGACCGTTCGCGCGGTGCTGGAAGCGATGATCATGGCTCATGAGATTCAGGGCGTGATTGCCCTGGAAAACTCCTTCAACCGCGTAGGTCTCGATCACGTCATCCTGGTGAAAGTCGCCTCGACCGCCGTCACCGCCAAACTCATGGGTGCCAACCGCGAGCAGCTGCTGTCTGCGTTGTCCCATGCCTTTGCCGACGGCCAGGCGCTGCGCACTTACCGGCATGCGCCGAATGCCGGGTCGCGCAAATCCTGGGCAGCAGGGGACGCGACCAGCCGTGGCGTGCGTCTGGCGGACATCGCGATGCGTGGTGAAATGGGCATCCCCGGCGTACTGACCGCCAAACAGTGGGGGTTCTACGACGTGCTGTTCAGTCACACCAACAACGACCTGACGCTCAAGCCTGAAGACAAGCGCGCTTTCAGTTTCTCCCGCCCGTTCGGCAGCTACGTGATGGAAAACGTGCTGTTCAAGATCAGTTTTCCCGCCGAGTTCCACGCACAAACCGCCTGCGAGGCCGCCGTCACTCTGCATCCATTGGTCAGGAATCGCCTGCACGAAATCGACAGGATCGTCATTACCACCCACGAATCGGCGATCCGCATCATCTCCAAGGTCGGCCCACTGGCCAATGCCGCGGACCGCGATCATTGCATTCAGTACATGACCGCCGTACCCCTGGTGTTCGGTCATCTGGTGGCCGAGCAGTACGAGGACGATTTCCACGCGGTGCATCCGATTATCGACGTGCTGCGCGACAAAATGCTCATCGTCGAAGACCCGCGCTTCACTCGCGAATACCTGGAGCCGGACAAGCGCTCCATCGCCAATGCGGTGCAGGTGTTCTTCAAGGACGGCTCCAGCACCGAGAATGCGGTGGTGGAGTACCCGATTGGCCATCGCCGTCGCCGTACCGATGGCATTCCGTTGCTGGAAGACAAGTTCAAGGCCAATCTGGCGACGCGCTTCACGGCTCAACGGAGCGCCGAAATCTTTGCGCTGTGCAAGGACCAGGCTGCGCTGGAGGCGACGCCGGTGAACCGGTTTGTGGATTTGTTTGTGATCTAGGGGACCGCGTTATCGTTCTTCGCGAGCAAGCCCGCTCCCACATTTTATCTTTGTCGTACACAAAATCTGTGTTCGCTGAAGATCAAATGTGTGGGCTTGCTCGCGAAGGCGGCCTGGCAGGGGCTAAAGAATTACTTGAACCGCCGCTCCACACCTTTCTCTACTAAAATCTTCGCTGAGATCTCTTCCACGGAGAAGTGCGTGGAATTGATGTGGGGAATGTTCTCGCGTCGTAACAGATTCTCCACCTCGCGCACTTCGAATTCGCACTGCGCATAGCTCGAATAGCGGCTGTTGGGCTTGCGTTCGTTGCGGATCGCGGTGAGGCGGTCCGGGTCGATGGTCAGGCCGAACAGCTTGTGATGATGGGCGCGCAGGGCGGTTGGCAGTTGCAGGCGCTCCATGTCGTCTTCGGTCAGCGGGTAATTGGCCGCGCGGATGCCGAATTGCATGGCCATGTACAGGCAGGTCGGGGTTTTGCCGCAGCGCGACACGCCCACCAGAATCAGGTCGGCCTTGTCGTAATAGTGCGTGCGGGCGCCATCGTCGTTGTCGAGGGCGAAGTTCACCGCCTCGATGCGTTCCATGTAATTGGAGTTGCCACCAATGGAATGGGATTTGCCGACGGTGTAGGAAGAGTGCTCGGTCAGTTCCTGTTCCAGTGGGGCCAGGAAGGTCGAGAAAATGTCGATCATGAAACCATTGGACGTCGCGAGGATCTCACGAATGTCCTGATTGACGATGGTGTCGAAAATAATCGGACGAAAACCATCGTTTTCGGCGGCTTTGTTGATTTGTTGTACCATGGCCCGCGCTTTATCCGCGTTGTCGATGTAGGGCCGCGTGATTTTGCTGAAGGTAATGTTTTCGAACTGCGCCAGCAGGCTTTGACCGAGGGTTTCGGCTGTAATGCCCGTGCCATCGGAGATAAAGAAAGCAGATCGTTTCATTTGCACCTTGGGCCTTAAGCTAGTGACGATTCTTGGATATAGTAGGCGCGATTTGCCGGCCGCCAATGGCCTGCATTCTCACTTATTTTCCAGGTCCAGGCCATACAGCCGGCAAATGCTCCTCCGAGTCGCCGGCTTCTGAGCTTTTCCAACACAGTTAGTGGAGAGATCACCTTGGTAGAGTACGTAGTTTCCCTCGATAAGCTCGGCGTCCATGATGTAGAGCATGTGGGGGGCAAGAACGCATCCCTGGGCGAGATGATCAGTAACCTTGCAGGTGCCGGTGTATCGGTGCCCGGTGGCTTCGCCACGACGGCTCAGGCGTATCGTGATTTCCTGGAACTGAGCGGTCTGAACGACCAGATCCACGCCGCCCTCGACGCGCTGGATGTCGACGATGTCAACGCCCTGGCCAAAACCGGCGCCCAGATCCGTCAATGGATCATGGAAGCCGAGTTCCCCGAGAAGCTCAACGCCGAGATCCGCACCGCGTTCGCCACGCTGTCGGCCGGCAACCCTGACATGGCCGTGGCCGTGCGCTCTTCCGCTACCGCCGAAGACTTGCCGGACGCTTCCTTCGCCGGCCAGCAGGAAACCTTCCTGAACATCCGTGGTGTCGAAAACGTCATTCGCGCCGCCAAAGAGGTGTTCGCCTCCCTGTTCAACGACCGCGCCATTTCCTACCGCGTCCACCAGGGCTTCGACCACAAGCTGGTAGCCCTGTCGGCCGGTGTGCAGCGCATGGTCCGCTCCGAAACCGGCACCGCTGGCGTGATGTTCACCCTCGATACCGAATCGGGCTTCCGTGACGTGGTGTTCATCACCGGCGCCTACGGCCTGGGTGAAACCGTCGTACAAGGCGCGGTGAACCCGGATGAGTTCTACGTCCACAAAGGCACGCTGGAAGCCGGTCGCCCGGCCATCCTGCGTCGCAACCTGGGCAGCAAAGCCATCAAGATGATCTACGGCGAAGTCGCCACCGCCGGTAAATCGGTCAAGACCATCGATGTCGACAAGGCCGATCGCGCTCGTTTCTGCCTGAGCGACGCCGAAGTCAGCGAGCTGGCCAAGCAAGCGATGATCATCGAGAAACACTACAAGTGCCCGATGGACATCGAATGGGCCAAAGACGGCGACGACGGCAAGCTCTACATCGTTCAGGCCCGTCCTGAAACCGTGAAGAGCCGCACTTCGGCCAACGTCATGGAACGTTACCTGTTGAAAGAAACCGGCACCGTGCTGGTGGAAGGTCGCGCCATTGGCCAGCGCATCGGCGCCGGCAAGGTCCGCATCATCAAGGACGTGTCCGAGATGGACAAAGTCCAGCCGGGCGACGTGCTGGTCTCCGACATGACCGACCCGGACTGGGAACCGGTCATGAAGCGCGCCAGCGCCATCGTCACCAACCGTGGCGGTCGTACCTGCCACGCGGCGATCATCGCTCGCGAACTGGGCATCCCGGCCGTGGTCGGTTGCGGCAACGCCACCCAGCTGTTGAAAGACGGCCAGGGCGTGACTGTTTCCTGCGCTGAAGGCGACACCGGTTACATCTTCGAAGGCGAACTGGGCTTCGACATCAAGAAAAACTCCGTGAACGCCATGCCTGATCTGCCGTTCAAGATCATGATGAACGTTGGCAACCCGGACCGCGCCTTCGATTTCGCACAGCTGCCGAACGCTGGTGTGGGCCTGGCCCGTCTGGAGTTCATCATCAACCGCATGATCGGTGTTCACCCCAAAGCGCTGTTGAACTACGACGGCCTGCCGCAAGAAACCAAGGACAGCGTCGACAAGCGCATTGCCGGTTACAACGACCCGGTCGGCTTCTATGTCGACAAACTGGTCGAAGGCATCAGCACCCTGGCGGCAGCGTTCTGGCCGAAAAAGGTCATCGTGCGTCTGTCGGACTTCAAGTCCAACGAATACGCCAACCTGATCGGCGGCAAGCTCTACGAGCCGGAAGAAGAGAACCCGATGCTGGGCTTCCGTGGCGCTTCGCGTTACATCAGCGAATCGTTCCGCGACTGCTTCGAGCTCGAATGCCGCGCCCTCAAGCGCGTGCGCAACGAGATGGGCCTGACCAACGTCGAAATCATGGTGCCGTTCGTCCGTACCCTGGGTGAAGCGAGCCAGGTCGTCGACCTGCTGGCCGAAAACGGTCTGGCCCGTGGCGAAAACGGTCTGCGCGTGATCATGATGTGCGAACTGCCGTCCAATGCGATTCTGGCTGAAGAGTTCCTTGAGTTCTTCGACGGCTTCTCCATCGGCTCCAACGACCTGACCCAGCTGACGCTTGGTCTGGACCGTGACTCCGGGATCATCGCGCACCTGTTCGACGAGCGTAATCCTGCGGTCAAGAAGCTGCTGGCCAATGCTATTCAGGCATGCAACAAGGCTGGCAAATACATCGGCATCTGCGGTCAGGGCCCTTCGGACCACCCGGATCTGGCCAAATGGCTGATGGAGCAGGGCATCGAAAGCGTTTCGCTGAACCCCGATTCCGTGCTGGAAACCTGGTTCTTCCTGGCTGAAGGTCAGGCTCCGGCCTGATTCGTGAATGAAGCCTCGGTCCAGTGGTAGTGTGGGTCGAGGCTTTAAGACTCAAGTAGGGCGGGCATCCTCTGGATGCCGCCCTTTTTTGTGCAAGAGCATTATGCAAAGCAGCAGCAACCTATTTCCTGTCGCCCTGATCAGTGCCGAGCGGCGCGGTGATCTGAGCGAAGACGTCTATCGTTTGAAACCCGGTAACAGCCCCGACGGTACCGTCGAACTGGCTGTGACGCGCCTGGGCCTGGCCGATGAGCCAACGGTGCGCGGTGTGCCGGTGATTCTGTTGCACGGCAGCTTTTCCAATCGTCGCTTCTGGTTCTCTCCCAAAGGTCTGGGGCTGGGTGCCTATCTGACGCGCCAGGGGTTCGATGTGTGGATTCCGGAAATGCGTGGTCACGGCTTGTCTCAGCGCAACCAGGACTATCGCAAGAACCGCGTCGCCGACTACGCACGTTACGATTTGCCGGCCATTGGCGCGTTCGTGCGCGAGCAAAGCGGCCAGATCCCACACTGGATCGGTCATTCGCTGGGTGGCATTACCCTGGCCGCGGCATTGGGCGGTCAGTATCTGGGCGAACCTGCCGTGGCTTCCGCGGCGTTTTTTGGCACGCAGGTCAGCCGCACCTACTGGCCGTTGAAGTTTCCGCCGGTGGAGTGGAGCGGGCGCTTCATTCTCAAGCGATTTGCCCAGCTGTCAGGTTCGCGGCTCAAGCGCGGCCCGGAGGACGAGCCGATTGGCCTGGCCCTGGAAAGCATGCGCTGGTACGGGCTGTTCGGCCGTTTTGGCGATGCCGACAAGGACTGGTGGGCGGGTTTGGCCGAAGTTCAGTTGCCAGTGCTGGCCGTGAGCGCCGCGGGCGATCATCAGGACCCGACCTGGGCCTGCCGCAAGCTGTTCGATCAGGTCGGCTCCGAGCACAAGCAATTCATCACCCTTGGCCGCGAGCAAGGCTTTGGCGATAATTTCGGTCATGTGGAAATGCTCGTCAGCAAAGCGGCTCAGGCGCAAGTCTGGCCGTTGGTGGCGCGTTGGCTGGCGGATCAACAGGCGCCTTTGCTGGGTGGACAGCCGGATTTGGCCGCGGCGATTTAAGCCGAATGCTCTAACAAGAACATTTCGCTCTGATCGGCTTGCGGCTAAGATATGACGCATTGAGCGGTTCTGGTCACTTTAGGTGACTGATTCGATTGGCGCGTTTGCAACCGCTCAGCCCTGGCCCGCGTATGCTGCCTACTCGATTGTCTTCCTTTTTACAGGAGTTTCTCGATGAACCATTACCTCACGCCTGACCTGTGCGATGCCTATCCGGAGCTGGTGCAGGTGCTGGAACCGATGTTCAGCAATTTCGGCGGCCGTGATTCGTTCGGCGGCGAAATCGTGACCATCAAATGTTTCGAAGACAACTCGCGGGTCAAGGAACAAGTCGAGCTCAAGGGTAACGGTAAAGTGCTGGTGGTCGACGGTGGCGGTTCCCTGCGCCGCGCGCTGTTGGGCGACCTGCTGGCCGAGAAAGCGGCGAAGAACGGTTGGGAAGGGCTGGTGATCTACGGTTGCATCCGCGATGTCGACGTCATCGCCCAAACCGACCTGGGGGTTCAGGCCCTGGCCAGCCACCCGATGAAAACCGACCGGCGCGGTGTTGGTGAACTCAATATTGCCGTGACCTTCGCGGGTGTGACCTTCCACCCGGGTCACTATGTTTATGCGGACAACAATGGCGTGATTATTTCGCCAAGCCCGCTGAAGATGCCTGAATAAAGCGCGTTTCATTAAAGGGGTGAGGATGTTCGAGGAAGAAAACGCGCAGTGGGGGCTGGTGCATGCCCTGGTGCTGGATGGTAAAGGCGGTGCGCGTTCGATAGCCCGGACTGAACTCGATGACTTGCAGCTGCAGGCCCATGAAAGCCTGTGGCTGCACTGGGATCGCAGTCACCCGCAAACCCAGACCTGGCTGCGCAAATACAGCGGTCTGAGTGAATTTAGTTGCGACTTGTTGCTGGAAGAGAACACCCGGCCGCGTCTTTTGCCCCTGCCGGACTCCGAGCTGCTGCTGTTTCTGCGCGGGATCAACCTCAATCCGGGTGCTGAGCCGGAAGACATGGTCTCGGTGCGGATCTTCGGTTCGGCCCAGCGGGTGATTTCCCTGCGTCTGCGGCCATTGCGCGCCACCGATGAGTTGCTGGTGCAACTGGCCGAAGGCAAAGGGCCGAGAACCGCTTCAGAACTGATCCTTTATATGGCGCAATACCTCACCAACAAGGTGCAGGATCTAGTCAGCTGCCTCTCGGAAATCGTCGATGAGGAAGAAGAAAAGCTGGATGCCGACGAACGGTATACGCCGGAGCATGGGGCCGTTTTGCAGATCCGTCGCAGGGCGGCTGCGCTGAAGCGTTTTCTGGCGCCGCAGCGGGATATTTTCGGTCAGCTGACGCGGATAAAACTGCCGTGGTTCGCCGAAGACGATGGCGATTACTGGAACGAATTGAACAACAGCCTGACCCGTTATCTCGAGGAGCTGGAATTGACCCGGGAGCGCGTGGGGCTGGTCCTGGAGGCCGAAGACCGGCGTTTGAGCGTGCGGATGAACCGCACCATGTACCGCTTCGGGATCATCACCGGGATCTTTTTGCCGATGAGTTTTCTGGCCGGTCTTTTGGGTATCAACGTCGGCGGCATTCCGTTCTCTGCCAGCCCCTATGGCTTCTTGGTCGCCTGCCTGCTGATGGTCTCGGTGGCGCTGGGGCAGTGGTGGTTATTCCGACGTTTGCGCTGGGTCTGATGATGAGCCATGTGACCCGACCAAATTTGACCGCGTCTTTCACAGATATCACGAGAGGTGCGTATGCACGATCCGTTTGAACAGTCTTTGCGTGACATGCTCAAAGCTTCGCCGTCCAGCCGTGACGACGATGCCTGCCTGGGTCGCGTGCTGAAAACCGCCAACCGCCAGGTCGGTGCCGGCGATCTGTTCAGCCTGCTGGGCCGTTGGCTGCCCGCGCTGATGATCGCCCTGAATAACGGATCGGCCCATGTCTCGCCGGTTTCCCGTCTGCGTAAACCTACCGCTCGCACTGCTGATAAGGCTGATTGAATATGGAACTTGATCTCTGGACTCAGAGCCTCGTCACTGCAATGACCGCGTTATGGACCAAGGTAGCAAACTTCATTCCGAACCTGTTCGGCGCACTGGTGGTGCTGCTGCTGGGTTTTGTCGTGGCCAAGCTGCTGGACACGCTGCTCTCCAAATTGCTCGCCAAACTGGGCCTCGATCGCCTGATGGGGGGGACCGGGCTGACCAAATTGCTGTCCCGCGCTGGCCTTCAAGTGCCTATCTCGACGCTGATCGGCAAGATCGTCTATTGGTTCGTTCTGCTGATTTTTCTGGTTTCGGCCGCAGAATCACTTGGACTTGAACGAGTTTCGGCTACGCTGGACATGCTGGCGTTGTATTTGCCGAAAGTATTCGGCGCCGCGCTAGTGCTGCTGGTGGGAGTCTTGCTGGCGCAACTGGCCAATGGGCTGGTGCGTGGCGCGGCAGAAGGCGTAGGGCTCGATTACGCCGCAGGTCTGGGGCGGATTGCCCAGGGCCTGGTGATCATCATCAGTATTTCGGTTGCGATCAGCCAGTTGGAGGTCAAGACTGACCTGCTCAACCATGTGATCGTGATTGTCTTGATTACCGTTGGTCTGGCGGTTGCGCTGGCCATGGGGTTGGGAAGCCGGGAAATTGCCGGTCAGATTCTTGCGGGAATCTATGTGCGTGAGTTGTATCAGGTTGGGCAACAAGTGCGTGTTGGCGAGGTCGAAGGTCAGATCGAAGAGATCGGCACGGTTAAAACCACCGTGCTCACCGACGAGGGTGAGCTAGTCTCTCTCTCGAATCGGATTCTCTTGGAGCAGCATGTGAGTAGCCGCTAACCCGGCAAATCCTGCTAATGTATGCCGCCGCAAAATGTCCTGAAAGGGCTGCGGCGGACATTGACCTGACTGTCGGCCCTGACTTGTTTTGAATAAAGCTCAATTGCTCTCCACGCGCTACGACCCCCGCGAGCTCTCTGATGAGGAGTTGGTCGCGCGCTCGCATACCGAGCTTTTTCACGTAACGCGCGCCTATGAAGAACTGATGCGGCGTTATCAGCGAACATTATTTAACGTTTGTGCACGGTATCTCGGGAACGATCGTGATGCAGATGATGTCTGTCAGGAAGTGATGTTGAAGGTGCTATACGGCCTGAAGAACTTCGAGGGCAAATCGAAGTTCAAGACGTGGCTGTATAGCATCACGTACAACGAGTGCATCACGCAGTATCGGAAAGAACGGCGAAAGCGTCGCTTGATGGACGCTTTGAGTCTGGACCCCCTTGAGGAAGCGTCTGAAGAAAAGGCGCCGACACCCGAGGAGAAGGGCGGGCTTGATCGTTGGCTGGTGTATGTGAACCCGATTGATCGAGAGATTCTGGTGCTACGATTTGTCGCAGAACTGGAATTTCAGGAAATCGCAGACATAATGCACATGGGTTTGAGTGCGACAAAAATGCGTTACAAACGCGCTCTAGACAAATTGCGTGAGAAATTTGCAGGCATCGCTGAAACTTAGTTCGGCGCAAATATCTCTTACGTGTAGGCAAGTTCTGATAGACTTGCCGCCGAGTTGTCCCCCGGTTTGCGGGACTGCTTCACAATCACCAGATGGGGATTTAACGGATGAAACTGAAAAACACCTTGGGCTTGGCCATTGGTTCTCTTATTGCCGCCACTTCGTTCGGCGCTCTGGCACAAGGCCAAGGCGCAGTTGAAATCGAAGGCTTCGCCAAGAAAGAGTACTACGACAGCCAGCGCGATTTCAAAAACGACGGCAACCTGTTCGGTGGTTCGGTTGGTTACTTCCTGACCGACGACGTTGAACTGCGTCTGGCCTACGACGAAGTCCATAACGTTCGTAGCGAATCTGGCAAGAACATCAAGGGCTCCAACACTGCCCTGGACGCTCTGTACCACTTCAACAACCCAGGCGACATGCTGCGTCCGTACGTTTCTGCCGGTTTCTCCGATCAGAGCATCGGTCAGGACGCTCGCGGTGGTCGTAACGGTTCCACCTTCGCCAACGTTGGCGGCGGTGCCAAGCTGTACTTCACTGACAACTTCTACGCCCGTGCCGGCGTTGAAGCTCAGTACAACATCGACCAGGGCGACACCGAGTGGGCTCCTAGCGTCGGTATCGGTGTGAACTTCGGTGGCGGCTCCAAGCCTGCTGCTGCTCCAGTTCCAGCACCAGCTGAAGTCTGCGCCGACAGCGACAACGATGGCGTTTGCGACAACGTTGACAAGTGCCCGGACACCCCAGCCAACGTAACTGTTGACGCTGATGGCTGCCCAGCAGTTGCTGAAGTTGTTCGTGTTGAGCTGGACGTGAAATTCGACTTCGACAAGTCGGTAGTCAAGCCTAACAGCTACGGCGACATCAAAAACCTCGCTGACTTCATGAAGCAGTACCCATCCACCAGCACTACTGTTGAAGGTCACACTGACTCCGTCGGTCCTGACGCTTACAACCAGAAACTGTCCGAGCGTCGTGCAAACGCCGTTAAGCAAGTTCTGACCAACCAGTACGGTGTTGAATCGTCCCGCGTTCAGTCTGTTGGCTACGGCGAATCCCGCCCAGTTGCTGACAACAAAACTGACGCTGGTCGCGCTGTAAACCGTCGCGTAGAAGCGCAGGTTGAAGCTAGCGCTAAGTAATTAGCTCGCAGCTCTGGAAAAGCCCGGCTTAGGCCGGGCTTTTCTTTGTCTGCGATTTGGTGATGAGGGATTTGGTGATGAGGGGAAGGCAGGTTCAGGCTGATTGATCGGCCGCCATCATCGCGGGCAAGCCACGCTCCCACAGAGATGACGTTGCACAGGCTGCCACGGTTCCAATCACCAAAATGGCTGGGCTTTTCAATTCAAAGGCGCAGGCATCTTCCTCCATCGCTGTCAGATCGCTCCGACATTCCCGTTGGTGCGGCAGGGACGCATTTTCGATCATCGCCACAGGCGTATCGGCTGCCATTCCGCCGGCCAGCAGTTGCTTGCGAATTTCACTGAGCTTCGCCACGCCCATGTAGATCACCAGCGTAGTGCCCCCTTGAGCCAGGGCCTGCCAGTTCAGGCTGCTGTCATCCTGAGTATGCGCCGTGACCAGTGTCACGCCACGCGCGACGCCCCTGAGCGTCAGCGGAATATCGCATTGGGTCGCGCCGGCAAGACCCGCGGTGATGCCATTGACCAGCTCAACCTCGACGCCGCGTTCACGTAGCCACTGCGCTTCTTCACCACCGCGCCCGAAAATGCACGGATCGCCACCCTTGAGCCGCACCACGCATTTACCGTGGCGGGTATAACGCAACATCAGGCGATGAATGAAGGCTTGAGGCGTGGAGCGACAGCCTCCGCGCTTACCCACAGGAATAATGCGTGCGTCTGGGCAATGCTCCAGTACCGCGTCATTGACCAGGTCGTCGATCAGCACCACGTCCGCTTCGCGCAATGCTCGAACCGCCTTGAGGGTCAGCAATTCAGGATCGCCGGGACCCGCACCCACCAGCCAGACTTTTGCGCTCATAGTGTTTTCCTCACGAGATGACGGCGACTGGCTGCGCAGTGGCGGCCAGCAAACGCTTGATTTCCGGAACGCAGGAGCCGCATTGCGTACCGCAGCCCAGTTCTTGTTTCAAACCCTGCAAGTCCAGGCCACGGCCAATGCCGGCACACACCGCGTTCTGGCTGACGTTCATGCAGTTGCACAGGGTTTTGGTGTCGGACGCCGGACTGCCAGTGCTGCCCGGTGGCGCACTCAAGGGCGCCAGCAGCCAACGGCGCAGCTGTTCGTCGGCGCGCCCTTCGAGCCACAGGCTTTGCAGCCAATGCTGGGCGAGGGTTTCACCGGCCAGGCGAATCGCGGTGATCCGGCCGTTCTCGATGCGCACCCGTTTGCCGATCGAACGCCGAGGATCGTCGTAAGCCAATACCGGGCCGTCGTTGAGCCCCAGGCATTGATCGATATCACGCAACAGCTGTGGATCTGGCGCGGTGGCGCTGGCGGCGCGTATCAGCAACGCAGGGCGCTCACGGCCGGCCAGGCTGAGGCTGGCGTAGGAAAACGCCTCGCAGAGCGGTCGTAGCGTCTCCAAGTGCTGTTGAACATCACCTTCTATCAGGGCGAAAAGCTGCCAAGGCAATTGCACAGGCTCGAGGCGCACACCGCTGTGTTTGAGTTCCGGTTGTTTCGACAATGGGTCGAAGGCTGGAAGGGTGAGGGTATTCACGCCGCCCTTGAGAAAGCGGTCGCCCCAATGCATCGGCAGGAAAGCCTGGCCCGGACGTACGCTGTCGTCGCTGCTGACCGGCACGATCACCGAGCCCCGGCGACTTTTCAGATTGATCAGGTCGCCAGGTTGCAGGCGATGTCGGCGCAGTTCATCCGGGTGCAGGCTCAACACCGCTTCGCTGACATGGCCGAACAACTGCGCGGCGGTACCGGTGCGGCTCATGCCGTGCCATTGATCGCGCAGGCGGCCGGTGATCAGGGTCAGCGGGAAGCGCGCATCGCGTTGCTCTTTGGCGGCGCGATACGGGTCGGTCACGAACTGTGCACGTCCGCTGGCGGTTGGAAAAATTCCATCGAGATAGAGGCGGGCGGTGCCCTCGCTGGCACCGACAGGGAATGGCCATTGCTGCGGGCCGAGCCGGTCGATCAATTCATGGCTGATCCCGGACAGGTCGAGGTCGCGGCCGCGAGTCAGTTGTTTGTATTCGTCGAAGACCTGTGCCGGGGTTTCAAAGGCAAACAGGCTGGTGGCTGCGGGGCGTAGATGTTTTTCCAGGCGCTGTGCGAAATCCACGGTGATCGCCCAGTCGGACCGTGCTTCACCGGGTGCGCCGATGGCCCGGCGGACGTGGGAAATACGCCGCTCGGAGTTGGTTACCGTGCCTTCCTTTTCACCCCAACTGGCGGCGGGCAACAAGAGGTCGGCGAATGCAGCGGTTTCGGTGGTGTGGAAGGCTTCCTGCAACACCACGAACGGGCAGGCTTGCAGTGCCTGGCGCACCGCGGTCTGGTCCGGCAGCGATTGTGCAGGGTTGGTGCAGGCAATCCACAGGGCTTTGATCTTGCCGCTGCGCATCTGCTCGAACAGTTCGATGGCGGTCAGCCCGGTGTTCTCGGGCAGTTGATCAACGCCCCAGTAGGTGGCTACTTGCGCGCGGTGTTCGGCATTGGCTGCTTCGCGATGACCTGGCAGCAGGTTTGACAGACTGCCGGTTTCCCGGCCGCCCATGGCATTCGGCTGACCAGTCAGCGAGAAAGGTCCCGCACCGGGCCGGCCGATTTGCCCAGTGGCCAGGTGCAGGTTGATCAGCGCGCTGTTCTTCGCACTGCCGGCGGTGGACTGGTTCAGACCCATGCACCACAGCGACAGAAAACTCGGTGAAGTGCCGACCCATTCCGCGCATTGATGCAGTTGCTCGACGCTGATGCCACAGAGTTGCGAAACCATTGTCGGGGTGTAATCACGCACCAGGTTTTTCAACTCGGCGAGGCCTTCGGTGTGGGCCTTGATGAAGTCGCGGTCGACCCAGTCTTCCCACAGCAACAGGTGCAAAATCCCATGGAACAAGGCGACATCGGTGCCGGGCAGAATCGCCAGATGCATGTCGGCCAAATCGCAGGTGTCGGTGCGCCGTGGGTCGATGACGATGACTTTCATCTGTGGGCGACGGGATTTGGCTTCTTCCAGGCGACGAAACAGTACCGGGTGGGCGTAGGCCATGTTGCTGCCGACGATCATCACGCAGTCGCTCAATTCCAGGTCTTCGTAGCTGCAGGGCGGAGCGTCGGCGCCGAGGCTGCGCTTGTAGCCGACCACTGCCGAGGACATGCACAGCCGTGAATTACTGTCGATGTTGTTGGTGCCCACCAGCGCCCGCGCCAGTTTGTTGAAGGCGTAGTAATCCTCGGTCAGCAATTGCCCGGAGATGTAGAACGCGACGCTGTCCGGGCCGTGCTCGGCGATGGTCTTGGCGAAGATGTTGGCGGCGTGATCGAGGGCGCTGTCCCAGTCGGTGCGGCTGCGGGCCAGGCCTTTGCCCAGGCGCAGTTCCGGGTACAACGCCCGTGCCTTCAAGTCACCGGTCAGGTGCAGGGTCGAACCTTTACTGCACAACTTGCCGAAGTTGGCCGGGTGCGCCGGATCGCCGCTGACGCCGAGGATGCGCTCGCCGTCGTGCTCGATCAGCACGCCGCAGCCGACCCCGCAGTAGCAGCAGGTGGAGGCGGTGATCTGGTTCATCAGCTTGCTTCCCGCAGGGCCAGCAGCACCCGGCCATTCTCGACCCGTGCCGAGTGATGGTGGGCGCAGCCAATATCAGGGGCCTGGGCCTCGCCGGTTTCCAGGTCGATCTGCCAGTTGTGCAACGGGCAGGCTACCCGTTTGCCGTAGATCAAACCCTGGGACAGCGGCCCGCCCTTGTGCGGGCAGCGGTCGTCGAGGGCGAAAACCTCATCATCACTTGTACGAAAAATCGCGATGTCGCCTTTCGGGCCGGCGATGATCCGCGAGCCAAGGGCGTTGATCTCTTCCAGTGCGCAGATATCCAGCCAGTTCATGCCTGCACCTCCAGGTTCTTCACGGGGATAACCTCGAATTCTTTTTTCAGCAGCGGCTGTTCGAGACGTTCCTTCCAGGGGTCCTGTTCGAACGACAGGGAGAATTGCAGGCGATCGTTCAATGCCTTGCGCCGTTCCGGGTCTTCCAGCACGGCTTTCTTGATGTGTTCCATGCCAACCCGCTGCAGGTAATGCACGGTGCGCTCGAGGTAGAACGCTTCTTCGCGGTACAGCTGCAGGAAAGCCCCGTTGTATTCGCGTACTTCTTCGGCGGTTTTCAGCTTGACGAAAAACTCCGCGACTTCGGTTTTGATCCCGCCGTTGCCACCGATGTACATTTCCCAGCCGGAATCCACGCCGATAATGCCGACGTCCTTGATCCCTGCTTCCGAGCAGTTGCGTGGGCAACCGGAGACGGCCAGTTTCACTTTGTGCGGCGACCACATGTTGAACAGGTCGTGCTCCAGCTCGATGCCCAATTGCGTGGAGTTCTGGGTGCCGAAGCGGCAGAACTCGCTGCCGACGCAGGTTTTCACGGTGCGGATGGATTTGCCGTAAGCGTGGCCGGACGCCATGTCCAGGTCTTTCCAGACCCCTGGCAGGTCCTGCTTCTTGATCCCCAGCAAGTCGATGCGCTGGCCTCCGGTGACCTTGACCATCGGCACGTTGTATTTGTCGGCCACGTCGGCAATGCGCCGCAGCTCTGAAGGATTGGTCACTCCACCCCACATCCGCGGGACCACAGAGTAAGTGCCGTCTTTCTGAATATTGGCGTGGGCGCGTTCGTTGATCAGGCGCGATTGCGGGTCGTCCTTGGCCTCGCCCGGCCAGGTGGAAATCAGGTAGTAGTTGAGCGCCGGGCGGCACGTGGCGCAACCGTTCGGGGTGCGCCAGTTCAGGTAGCTCATGGTGCCGGCGATGGTCAGCAGGTGCTGGTCGCGGATGGCCTGGCGGATTTGCCCGTGGTTGAGGTCGCTGCAACCGCAGATGGCTTTTTCGCTTTTCGGTTTGACGTCTGCCGCGCCGCCCACGGTGTTGATCAGGATTTGTTCGACGAGGCCGGCGCAGGAGCCGCAGGAGCTGGCGGCCTTGGTGTGTTTCTTGACGTCGTCGACGCTGAACAGTCCGTGCTCCTGGATGGCCTTGACGATGGTGCCTTTGCACACGCCGTTGCAGCCGCAGACTTCGGCGGTGTCGGCCATGCTCATGGCTTTGTCCTGGCCCTGGTGTCCTACGTCACCTAAGGCGTTTTCGCCGAACATCAGGTGATCGCGGATCTCGCCGATGGCATGGTTCTCACGGATCTGCCGGAAATACCAGCCACCGTCCGCCGTATCGCCGTACAGACAGGCCCCAACCAGCACGTCATCCTTGATCACCAGTTTTTTGTAGACCCCGCCGATCGGGTCGGAGAGGGTAATGGTTTCGGTGCCTTCGCCGCCCATGAAGTCGCCGGCGGAAAACAGGTCAATGCCGGTGACTTTCAATTTGGTCGAAGTCACCGAGCCTTTGTAGGTGGCGAAGCCCAATTGGGCGAGGTGGTTGGCGCACACCTTGGCCTGTTCGAACAGCGGCGCGACCAGACCGTAGGCAATTCCACGGTGGCTGGCGCATTCGCCGATGGCATAGACCCGGGGATCGTAGGTTTGCATTGTGTCGTTGACCAGAATCCCGCGGCTGCAAGGGATGCCGGATTTTTCCGCAAGTTCGGTGTTGGGGCGAATGCCGGCGGCCATCACCACCAGATCGGCAGGAATGATGTCGCCGTTTTTGAACTGCACCGAGCCGACCCGGCCATTGCCGGCGTCGTGCAGGGCCTGGGTCTGTTCGCACAGGCGAAAATGCAGGCCGCGGGCTTCCAGGGCGGTTTGCAGGAGTTGGCCGCTGGTTTTGTCCAGTTGCCGCTCCAGCAGCCATTCGCCGATGTGCACCACAGTGACGTGCATGCCCCGCAGCATCAGGCCGTTGGCGGCTTCAAGGCCCAGCAGGCCGCCGCCGATGACCACGGCGTGCTTGTGGGTCTTGGCGGTGTCGATCATCGCCTGGGTGTCGGCAATGTCGCGGTAGCCGATCACGCCCTGCAAGGTATTGCCGGGGATCGGCAGGATGAACGGGGTCGAGCCGGTGGCGATCAGCAGGCGGTCGTATTCGGCCTCGGTGCCGTCTTCGGCGATGACCCGGCGTTTGACCCGGTCGATCTCCACCACTTTGCGGTTGAGCAGCAGCTTGATGTTGTTTTCCAGGTACCAGTCCAGATCGTTGAGCACGATCTCTTCGAACGTTTGTTCGCCGGCCAGTACGGGCGACAGCAGGATGCGGTTGTAGTTGGTATGGGGTTCGGCGCCGAAGACCGTGATGTCGTAAAGCTCATTACTCAGCTTGAGCAGCTCTTCCAGGGTACGAACCCCGGCCATGCCGTTGCCGATCATCACCAGTTTTAGTTTTTTCATCAGGTTCTCCGGGGAGCTCGGGCCTGCCTCATCAGGGCATTCAGGCCTTGCTCGACAAAATTTTGCGCAAACAAAAAAAGGCGTCCCGCTAGTTAACTAGCGAGGACGCCTTTGTCCTTGTCCCGTTCTCTCGGGCAGCGCAGCCTTCTACGTTGAAGGCCGGGCTTTATGTGTGGTGGGAAAGGTAATGCAGTGGTTGTGCCAAGTCGCACAAATGCCGAATTTATGGGCTCTCAGCGTGGGAGGAGGGTGTTTGCGTGCACCGGTTCAAGGCGCGATGCCCGGTTTTGAAGCAGAAAAGTCAAAAGATCGCAGCCTACGGCAGCTCCTGCAGGAGATCGTGGGCACCCGTAGGCGCTGCCGCAGGCTGCGATCTTTTGAAAAACTCAACCATGAAACAGCAAAAACAGCAGCACCAGATTCACCAGCAAAGACACCAGCGCCAACGTCCGCCAGACTTTCAACGGTTCGCGCTCCAGCAACGGTCTGGGGCGCACGCTCAAGCTGCGTCGTTCTCCCTGTTCCAGCAGCAACAACCATTCTTCCGCCGTTTCAAAGCGCTGATCCGGAGCCGACGCCACCGCGCGCTCCAGGCTTTGCGCGATCCATTCCGGCAGGTCGGGCCGGTAGCGACTGGCGCTGACAGGCACACCAAACCGAGGGCGCTGGAACGCTTCGATTTCGCCGTAGGGATAATGCCCGGTCAGCAGGTAATACAAGGTCACGCCCACCGCATACAAATCCTGTTGCGGTGTAGGAGGGTCACCTCGAAAGGCTTCTGGCGCGATATAGCTGGGCGTTCCGGGCAGCGCGCAAGCTTGATCTTCAGACAGCCCGGGGCAGTAGGCGAGGCCGAAATCCAGCAGGCGCAACTCTCCGTCGTCCCCCAGCAACAGGTTCTCCGGTTTGATATCGCGATGCAGAATCTGCCGTCGATGCAATATGCCGATGGCCCGCAGCAGGCGTTCGGCCAGGTCCAGCCATTGAGCCAATGGCAGCGTTGGGACACGCTCATGCAGCTCAGCCAAGGTCGACCCGGAATATTCCCGCATCACGTAGTACAAATGCTGACGCTGACTGGCGGCATGGACTTCAGGAAAATGCCGTCCGGCCACCCGTTTGAGAAACCATTCCTCCGACAACAACGCCTGCCCGGTCTGATGATCGTCACGGAGCGCACTGGGCAAGGTTTTCAGCAGCCAGGGCTGTTGTTGTGCGTCGCGCACCCGATAGAGCAGCGACTGCTGGCTCTGGCCGAGGATCCCTTCGACCTGCCAGCCTTCGAAGGTCTGACCCGGCTTCAGCGCAGGCGGGAGCGGCCATTGCTGCAGATGAATCAGTGCATCGCCAATGCTGGTTTCACCGAGGGCATCGACCCGCACCAGCAGGGCGCTGGCATTGTCCTGACTGCCGGCCAGATGCGCGGCGCTGACCAATGTCTGCGCGGCGCTGTCCAGATCAGGTTGATCGCGCAGAATCGCCGCAATGGCCGTGTCGCCCAGCGCGGCCCAGATGCCGTCGCTGAGCAGTACGAAGCTCTCGTTCAGGCGCAGTTCGCCATCCAGAAAGTCCAGCACCAGATGTTGATCCAGCCCCAGGGCCCGCTTGAGCACATGCTGCATGCCCGGCTGGTCCCAGACGTGATCCTCACTCACCCGTTGCAGCGTGTCGGCGTGCCAGCGGTAAACCCGGCAATCGCCGACGTGAGCCAGGGTGAAACGCCTGCCGCGCATCACCAAAGCACTGACTGTGGTGAGCAGCGGTTGCCCGCCGCCATTGGCCTGCAACCAGCGATTTTGCGCCAGCAGCAGGCGATCCAGTGCCTGGGCGACACCCCAGGTTTCCGGGGTGGCGTAATAGTCCAGCGCCAGGGCCTGCAAGGTCGAGCGGGCCGCGAGACCGCCATCGGCACATTGACTGACGCCGTCGGCGATGGCGAACAGGTAACCCTTGCTCGCTGCCAGTGCCGGGGCCGGCGTGACCAGGCGCACAGCGTCCTGGTTCTCTTCGCGAGGCCCGATGGCGCTGGCTTCGGCAAAACTCAGTTGCAGGCTCATTCAGCCCTCACACCCGAGCAGCGGTGACGGCTGCCGAACCCCAAGTGGTTCTCCAGCGGCGTTTCACCCCGTGCAGACCGAACCAGGCGAGTACACCGAGGCTGGCGAACAACCACAGGGCCAGTTGATAGCTGCCGGTGCTTTGCTTGATCGCGCCCATGCCGGCCGCCAGTGCGAAGCCACCGATGCCGCCGGCCATGCCGATCAGCCCGGTCATCACACCGATCTCACGACGAAA
This sequence comes from Pseudomonas sp. LBUM1673, assembly GCF_059695645.1. NCBI lineage: Bacteria > Pseudomonadati > Pseudomonadota > Gammaproteobacteria > Pseudomonadales > Pseudomonadaceae > Pseudomonas > Pseudomonas sp. LBUM1673. Next base: position 4,455,689 of record NZ_CP166780.1, on the reverse strand, counting down.
ACGCTGCGGAACCAATTGGAATACCGCACCGTTGCCTGCACCCAAACCGAGCATGGTGCAGACGAATAGCGCCAACGCGGCGTAGGAACTCGGCAGATTGAAACCCACTGTCGCAATGCAGATCGCCGCCACGGTGTACATCGCCAGCAGGGTGCGAATCCCGCCGAAGCGATCCGCCAGTGCGCCGCCCAACGGACGCATCAGGCTGCCACCGAACACGCAGGCCGCCGTGTAGTAGCCGGCAGTCACCGGGCTCAGGCCGTACTGGTCGTTGAAGTAGCCGGGCAGGGCGCTGGCCAGACCGATGAAGCCGCCGAAGGTCACGCAGTAGAAAAACATGAACCACCAGCTGTCACGGTCACCCAGAGCCTTGAAGTAGTCGGACATCGACTTGGCTTTCGGCCGCTCAGGTGCATTCTTGGCCAGCCAGGCGAAGACGATCAGGGTCAGGATCAGCGGGATCAGGGCGAAGCCGAACACGTTGCTCCAGCCAAACGCGGCGGCCAGCACCGGGGCGATCAGGGCTGCGAGCACGGTGCCTGAGTTACCGGCACCGGCGATGCCCATGGCTTTGCCTTGGTGCTGGGGCGGATACCATTGCGAGGCCAATGGCAGGGCGACGGCGAAGGACGCACCGGCCATACCAAGGAACAGGCCCAGCAACAGCGCTTGCTCGTAACTGTGGATGCCGACTTTCCAGGCGACGAACAGGGCGCAGATGACGATCACCTGGCCGATTATCCCGGCGGTTTTTGGCGACAGGCGATCAGCCAGCAAGCCCATCGCAAAGCGCAGTATGGCCCCGGCCAGAATCGGCGTGGCCACTACCAACCCGCGCTGTTGGGTGGTCAGGTGCAGATCAGCGGCGATCTGCACCGCCAAAGGGCCGAGCAGGTACCAGACCATGAAGCTCAGATCGAAATAGAGGAAGGCCGCGAACAGTGTCGGGGTATGGCCGGATTTCCAGAAGCTTGAATTCATCGCGCACCTCAGCTGTCAGGCGTATCAAGAAGGAGTCATGAGCTTGCAGGTGGGGCGCCACAACGGCCGCACCACCGGCCCCGGTCTCTGGGGCCAAAACGGAAAAACGCCGCTACCCGATCCGCCAGGGGGCGAATGAGGTGAGCGACGTCTTTGTCGTAGGTGGGGCAACCGCCGTTGGTTACCTTGCAGTGATTTACTTAGCGAGATCTGTGCCAACACGTGAGATCGCGTTGTGGCCATTCGCGGGCAAGCCTCGCTCTTACAGGTTTTGCGCTTGGTTCTTGTAGGAGCGAGGCTTGCCCGCGAAGGCGTCAGTACAGGCTCCACAAGGCTTCAGCCAAGCAACTCGCTCATGGCAATGATCTGCTCCGCCACCTGTATCAGCTTCTGCTGGCGGCTCATGGCCTGGCGGCGCATCAGGGTGTAGGCCTCTTCCTCATTGCAGTCCTTCATCTTCATCAACAGCCCCTTGGCCAGCTCGATGCGCTTGCGCTCGGCCAGTTGCTGGTCGCGGGCGTGCAGTTGCGCGCGCAGGGCCTGGTCGCTTTCAAAGCGCGCCATGGCCACGTCGAGAATCGGCTGCAAGCGTTGTGCGTGAATGCCTTCGACGATGTAGGCACTGACGCCGGACTTGATCGCCCGGCGCATCACACCGGGGTCGTGCTCGTCGGTGAACATCACGATTGGCCGTGGCTGGTCACGCGTCACCAGCACCACTTGCTCCATCACATCGCGGCTCGGTGACTCGGTATCGATCAGGATCACGTCCGGACGCACCGTTTCGACGCGCGCGGGCAGGTCAATGGTCAGGCCGGACTCGTCGATGACCTCGAACCCGGCTTCGGTCAGGGCCGCTTTCAGACGCCCGACTTTTTTCGCGGTGTCATTGATCAGCAGGATACGCAACATTTTCGCAGGCTCCTGTCAGCGGCTGGCGAGAAGGGGAGCGCTGTCGCTCATGGCGTGCAGCTTGAAGCTGCGGGCATAGCCGGCCGGGTCCGAGCCGTCCCAGACTTTGCCGTCGATCAGTTGACTGCTGCGCATTTCCTGACTCCGGGTGGGCACACCGACAGCGGTGGCGGCCTCACGGTATAAGTCTAGTTGCTGGACCTGACGGGCCACGCCGAGGTAATCCGGGTCGTCACGCAATAAACCCCAGCGACGGAACTGGGTCATGAACCACATGCCGTCGGACAAATACGGCAGATTGACCTCGCCGCCACCGTGGAAACGCATCGCGTGCGGGTCTTGCCAGTCATTGCCCAGGCCGTCGGTGTAGTCACCAAGCAAGCGCGGTTCGATGCACTCGAGCGGTGCATCCAGATATTCAGGAGCGCTCAACAGTTGCGCGGTGCTGCGGCGATTTTCGCGGTTTGCTTCGATGAACCGGCTGGCCTCGAGGATCGCCATCACCAATGCCCGGGCGGTGTTGGGGTATTGCTCGACGAAGGCGCGGGTGCAGCCGAGGACTTTTTCCGGGTGATCGGGCCAGAGGGTCTGGGTGGTGGCCATCGTAAACCCGAGATTCTGCTGCACCGCACTGGCAGCCCACGGCTCGCCGACGCAGAAACCGTCGATGCGCCCGGCTTGCAGGTGCGCGACCATTTGCGGCGGCGGCACCACCACGCTATCGACATCCTGCAACGGATGAATACCCTGACTCGCCAGCCAGTAATACAGCCACATGGCGTGGGTGCCCGTAGGAAATGTCTGAGCGAAGGTCAGTTTTGGGCGACTTTGGTGCACGTGCAGGTCCAGTGCCTCAGGACTGGTCACTCCCAGGGCTTGCAAGCCGTGGGAGAGGTTGATGCTCTGGCCGTTCTGGTTCAGGCCCATGAGCACGGCCATATCGGTGGAGGCTACGCCGCCGATGCCCAGGTGCACGGCGTAAATCAGGCCGTACAGGCTGTGGGCGGCGTCGAGCTCGCCGCTGACCAGTTTGTCTCGCAGGTTGGCCCAGGACGACTGGCGCTTGAGGTTCAGGGTCAGGCCGTAGGGTTGGGCGAAGCCCTGAGTGGCGGCGACCACCACTGAGGCGCAGTCGCTCAGGGCCATGAAGCCGAGGTTGATTTCGGTTTTTTCCGGGGCATCGCTGCCATTGACCCAGGCCAGCGGGCCGGTTGATGGTTCATTCATCGATTTCGCACCTTCCAAAAAAAAGCGTCGTCCCAAGGCCTTTGCGTGGGCAAAGCCGGGTGACGACGCCATTGTCCTTCCACTCATCCCGTCATTGGCATGAGTGCTGAGGCCTGTGACGGTGCAAGGCATATGCCATCGCTGGCTGATTTTGCCGCGCGCCTCGCCTGTGGACACGATGCACGGCTATAATCGCCGCCTCTCATCGCCAACCGAGTCAAGCCTGCCCATGTACACCCTGGCCCGTCAGCTGTTGTTCAAACTTTCCCCGGAAACCTCCCACGATCTGTCCCTGGACCTGATCGGCGCGGGCGGGCGTTTGGGCCTCAATGGCTTGCTGTGCAAGGCACCGGCGAAAATGCCGGTGACGGTCATGGGCCTGGAGTTCCCGAACCCGGTGGGTTTGGCGGCTGGTCTGGACAAGAACGGCGCGGCGATCGACGGTTTTGCCCAACTGGGCTTCGGTTTCGTCGAAATCGGCACCATCACTCCGCGTCCGCAACCAGGCAACCCGAAACCACGGATTTTCCGCTTGCCGGACGCCGAGGCGATCATCAACCGCATGGGCTTCAACAACCTCGGCGTCGATCACTTGCTCGCTCGCGTGGCGGCAGCCAAGTACAAGGGCGTTCTGGGCATCAACATCGGCAAGAATTTCGATACGCCGGTTGAGCGTGCAGTCGACGACTACCTGATCTGCCTGGACAAGGTCTATGCCCACGCCAGCTACGTGACGGTCAACGTCAGTTCGCCGAACACCCCGGGCCTGCGCAGCCTGCAATTTGGTGATTCGCTCAAGCAATTGCTCGCTGACCTGGCCACCCGCCGGGCGGAACTGGCCCTGCGTCACGGCAAACATGTTCCGCTGGCGATCAAGATCGCGCCGGACATGACTGATGAAGAAACCGCTCAAGTCGCCCAAGCGTTGATCGAAACCGGGATGGACGCAGTGATTGCCACCAACACCACCCTGAGCCGCGTTGGCGTCGAAGGCATGGAACATGGTGACGAGGCGGGTGGATTGTCCGGCGCACCGGTTCGCGACAAGAGCACCCACACCGTGAAAGTGTTAGCGGCAGAACTGGCCGGTCGCTTGCCGATCATTGCCGTGGGCGGCATCACCGAAGGCAAGCATGCGGCTGAGAAAATCGCCGCGGGTGCGAGCCTGGTGCAGCTCTACTCCGGCTTCATCTATAAAGGCCCGGCGCTGATTCGTGAATCCGTAGACGCCATCGCAGCCCTGCGCTGAAGGCAGTGTAGGGGCCTTGTGCTGAGGGCTTTTGTGGCGAGGGGGCTTGCCCCCGTTCGGCTGCGAAGCAGTCGTAAACCCTGTGTCCGTGTTCTCTCTGATTCACCGCGTTGCCTGGTTTTGGGGCCGCTTCGCAGCCCAACGGGGGCAAGCCCCCTCGCCACAATTGTTTCTTCGCTGAATTTGGAGCAGGCATAAAAAAGGGCTCCTCGAAGGAGCCCCTGGGCCGAAGCCCGCCGTCCGGATGGGACGTGCGTGGTTAAGTCGTTGCGTATTCAGATTGTCGTGTCGGAGTGTGTGCCCTGTATTAGCCGACGGCGTGAAGTTCGTTGAGTCTGTGGATTCCCGCAGTGCCGGTCATACCGTCCCAATTGTCGCCGCGTCCTTCTCGCCAGCCATTGATCCAGGCTTGGCGTACCGACGGTAGAGTAAAAGGGCAAAGCTCACGGGATTTACCACCAACGCCATATTGATATCCGCGCAAAAATGCTCTTTCCAACGGATCACGCTTAAGTCTTCTCATAGGGTGTTGCCCTCACTTGTTGACTGTATTTATCGCGTCGACCTCAATCGAGGTCAGGCAGAAAAATTCTGCCGTTGGCGGCTCGCTGCCGGCGTCGCGAGCCAATGTGTTGACGCCGTTGCGACGTCAACCTGAGTTGAGTTCTAACCAATGCGTCACATCGAGGGAATGATCGTTTTGTCATAAGAACGTAACCATAAAGATGTTATGGCCATAAGTAACACGATATTTGTCCCGTGTTTATTGGCCAAACCCCGGTATGATCGGCCCTGCGCTGAGTGATGGGGTGTGCCTTTAACGAGAATGACACCTGTTGCCCTTGGGGATTATTCGACGAAGGGTCGGCTTATGACATTTTGTTGCATCGACTTTTTTATCTGCCCTGGCATCTAAGCTCTTTTAACCCGAGCAGTCAGGGTGGGGACGGCACACCTTCGTGCCACGCGGGCGCTCTTTTAGAAAAGCGCCTGATTGAAAACCGGATCGGTAATGCGTTGCCGGTTCACTTAGCTAAAGGCTCTGGAATTACCATGTCCGATCGTTTCGAACTCTTCCTCACTTGCCCCAAAGGCCTCGAAGGCCTGCTCATCGAGGAAGCCGTCGGGCTTGGCCTTGAGGACGCACGCGAGCACACCTCGGCTGTGCGTGGCATGGCCACCATGGAAACCGCCTATCGTCTGTGCCTGTGGTCGCGCCTGGCGAACCGGGTGCTGCTGGTGCTCAAGCGTTTCCCGATGAAGGACGCCGAAGACCTCTACCACGGCGTGCTGGACATCGAGTGGCAAGACCACATGCTCAACGATGGCACCTTGGCCGTCGAATTCAGCGGTCACGGATCGGGCATCGACAATACCCACTTCGGTGCCTTGAAGGTCAAGGACGCCATCGTCGATAAGCTGCGTACCCCGCAGGGCGACCGTCCGTCCATCGACAAGCTCAACCCGGACCTGCGCATTCACCTGCGTCTGGACCGTGGCGAAGCGATTCTGTCCCTTGACCTTTCCGGTCACAGCTTGCACCAGCGTGGCTACCGCTTGCAGCAGGGCGCGGCGCCGCTGAAGGAAAACCTCGCGGCGGCAATTCTGATCCGTTCCGGCTGGCCACGGATTGCCGCCGATGGCGGCGCGCTGGCTGACCCAATGTGCGGTGTTGGTACGTTCCTGGTGGAAGCTGCGATGATCGCCGCCGACATGGCGCCGAACCTGCGCCGCGAGCAATGGGGCTTCACCGCCTGGCTCGGTCACGTGCCGGCGTTGTGGAAAAAACTCCACGAAGAAGCCACCGAACGCGCCGCGGCCGGCCTGGCCAAGCCACCGCTGTGGATTCGCGGTTACGAAGCCGACCCTCGCCTGATTCAACCGGGCCGCAACAACGTGGAACGTGCCGGCCTGAGCGAGTGGATCAAGATTTACCAGGGCGAAGTGGCGACGTTCGAGCCGCGCCCGGACCAGAACCAGAAAGGCCTGGTGATCTGCAACCCTCCGTACGGCGAGCGTCTGGGCGATGAGGCGAGCTTGCTCTACCTCTACCAGAACCTCGGCGAGCGCCTGCGTCAGGCCTGCTTGAACTGGGAAGCGGCGGTGTTCACCGGCGCGCCGGACCTGGGCAAGCGCATGGGCATCCGCAGCCACAAGCAGTACTCGTTCTGGAACGGCGCCTTGCCGTGCAAATTGCTGCTGATCAAGGTCACGCCGGACCAGTTCGTTACCGGCGAGCGTCGCACCCCGGAACAGCGTCAGATCGAGCGCGAACAGGCCGAGTCCGATGCCCCGTCGAACATCGAAGCGCCGGGCAAGTACGAGAAGTACAACAAGAACGGCAACCCGATCAAACCGGCACCGGTGGTGGTCGAGCAGCCGCGCCTGAGCGAAGGCGGGCAGATGTTTGCCAACCGTCTGCAAAAAAACGTCAAGGCGCTGGGCAAGTGGGTCAAGCGTGAAGGCATCGACTGCTACCGCGTCTACGATGCCGACATGCCTGAATATTCCATGGCCATCGACCTGTATCACGACTGGGTCCACGTTCAGGAATATGCCGCCCCGAAATCCATCGACCCGGAAAAAGCCTCGGCGCGGATGTTCGATGCCCTGGCGGCGATCCCACAGGCGTTGAACATCGACAAGAGCCGCGTGGTGGTCAAACGTCGCGAGCGTCAGAGCGGCACCAAGCAGTACGAACGCCAAAGCGCTCAGGGCAAGTTCAACGAGGTCAACGAAGGCGGTGTGAGGCTGCTGGTGAACCTCACCGATTACCTGGACACCGGGCTGTTCCTCGACCACCGGCCGATGCGCATGCGGATCCAGAAAGAGGCGGCCGGCAAGCGCTTCCTCAACCTGTATTGCTACACCGCGACCGCCAGCGTTCATGCGGCCAAGGGCGGCGCGCGCAGCACCACCAGCGTCGACCTGTCGAAAACCTACCTGGATTGGGCGCGTCGCAACCTGTCGCTGAACGGTTTCTCCGACAAGAACCGTCTGGAGCAGGGCGATGTGATGGCCTGGCTCGATGCCTGCCGTGACGAGTACGACCTGATCTTCATCGACCCGCCGACCTTCTCCAACTCCAAGCGCATGGAAGGGATCTTCGATGTGCAGCGTGACCAAGTGCAGTTGATCGACCTGGCCATGGCGCGTCTGGCGCCGGGCGGGGTGTTGTACTTCTCCAACAACTTCCGCAAGTTCGCGCTCGAGGAAAACCTCACCGAGCGATATGCCGTTGAAGAAATCACCACCCAGACCATCGATCCGGATTTCGCCCGTAATGGCAAAATCCACCGTGCCTGGAAAATCACCGCTCGCTGATACTTGAACCGATTGGATCCACAGAGCCTTGATTTTTAAAGGCTCTTGGATACTTTCAGTGCTGGTCAAATTAGTGGCTAATAGCTATAACTCAACCCATGGCCAATGGGCTTTTCCGGCACCTGGCGTTTTGAGTTGCCTTTATGTCGTTGCACGCCGTGCGCCCCAAGATCCTGGGTTTTATCCGCGAAGATGTTTCGGCCTGGCTGGTCGCGCTGCTGGTATTGCTCGCCGGCGGGATTCTCACGGGATTGCTGGCCTGGGCAACCCTCAATCAGTTTCATCAACAATTGCGGCAACGTTTCCAACTGCTCGCCAGTGAACGTTACAGCCGTATTGAAGAACGTTTCGAAGATCAGGAGCAGCGTCTCGACGGCCTGCGACGGTTCTTCTCCAATTCCGAGTCGGTGTCCCGCGAGGAATTCAACGGTTACGCCAAACCTCTTTTGCGTCGCACCCAGGCTTACTCCTGGGCGCCACGGGTTTCCCGTGCCGAACGCCCTCTGCTTGAACGCGCGGTGCTTGAAGAAGGCTTGAGCGATTTCACCTTTCGTGAACTCAACGCCGATGGCCGGTTGCAACCGGCCGCGGAGCGGGACGAGTACGTGCCGGTGCTCTATACCCAAACCCAAAGCCGACTGCCCACGCCGCTGGGTTACGACCTGCTGGCCCAACCCCTGCGCCGTTCGACCCTGGAGCGGGCCGATCACAACGGCCGCATGGCCGTGTCGCAACCGTTGCATCTGGTGGGCATCGAGCCCGCCTATTCGCGGGGTGTGTTGCTGGTGGCGCCGGTCAACTTTCAGAACATCCCGAACGCTGGGCCCGACGGGTATGTCATGGCGGTGATCAGCATGCGCCATCTGCTGGCGGAAGGGCTGCCGGAGGAGAATCATGACTCTCTCTCGGTGCGTATTCTCGACTTGTCCACCGATGAGCAGCACGAAGTGCTGTACGAGTCGACCAACGCGGCGGGAGCCAGTGATTTGTCCTCTACGCGATTGCTGCGTCTGGCCGACCACGATTATCAAGTGGACATGCGCCCCAGCGCTGCCTTCCTGAAAGCCAACCATTCCTCGGTGGCCAGCCAGGTGGTGCTCGGTGGTTTGCTCAGCCTGCTGCTCGGTGTGTTTCTCTATGTGTTGGTCAGCCAGCGCCAACGGGCCTTGAAAATGGTCGAACAGCGCACCCAGGAGCTTCACGATCGTGAGCAAGAGTTGCGTGGCACTCATGGCCAGTTGCGTGGCGTGCTGGATGCCGCGACTCAGGTGGCGATCATTGCCACCGACCTGCGCGGGATTATCAGCACCTTCAATGCCGGCGCAGAGCAAATGCTCGGTTACTCCAGTGCGCAGGTCGTCAGCCACATGACCCTGGAAAACCTGTACCTGCCCCGGGAACTCGAGGCGCGTTCGGCGGAATTGAGCGCGCGCTATGGCAAGCCGATCCCGACGTGTCAGGCGATGTTGGTCGAAGGTGGGGAAGAGGGCGGTCACGAAGCCCGGGAGTGGACGCTGGTCCGCCGCGACGGCAGCCATTTGACGGTGAACATGCTGGCGACCCCGGTCCTCGACGAACAAGGCTTGTGGGTCGGGCACCTGGCGATTTGTATCGACATTACCGAACGCAAGCGCGTCCATGAGGCCCTGGCGGCACGGGACCTGTTGTTGAAGAAGCTCAGCGCCCATGTGCCCGGCGGGATTTACCAGTTCAAGATGGAATTCGATGGGCGCTTCAGCGTGATCTACGCCAGCGACGGCATCCGCGAGATCTACGAACTCGAGCCGGACGTGCTGTTGCTCAATGCCGAAGCGGTGTTCGCGCGGATTCATCCTAAGGACTCGAGCCGGGTCCGCGCCTCGATCCAGGCGTCGGCAGACACCCTCAGCCCCTGGCGCGAGGAGTACCGCGTGCAATTGCCCGCGCGTGGTCTGCGCTGGGTCCGCGGCGAAGCGACTCCGGAGGAACTGCCCGGTGGCGGTGTGCTCTGGCACGGTTACATTTCGGACATCTCCGACCTCAAGCGTGTGGAAGAGGAATTGCGCGCACTGTCGGTGACCGACTCCCTGACCGGGATCCATAATCGCCGCTACTTCCAGGAGCGCCTGACCACCGAAATGGCCCGGGTCGAGCGCGGCGGTGGCGAGTTGTCGGTGATCATGCTCGACATCGATCACTTCAAGCGCATCAATGACCAGCACGGTCATGCCGTGGGTGATCGAGTCCTGCAGGCCGTGTGCGAGCGCATTGGCGGTCGCCTGCGGCGCACCGATGTCTTCTGTCGCCTGGGGGGTGAAGAGTTCATGGTGCTCTGCCCGGACATCGACGGTGTACAGGCCCATGTACTGGCAGTGGAATTATGGCAAGGGTTGCGCAGTTCGCCGATCGACGAAGTCGGGATCGTCACCGCGAGTTTCGGGATTGCCAGTTGGCGGGCCGGAGAGGGTGCGGATGCGCTGCTGTTGCGGGCTGACTCGGGTGTGTATGCGGCGAAGCAGGCAGGAAGGGATCGGGTTGAGGGGCAGATGAGCTAAGGCTGCGTACCCCCTGTGGGAGCGAGCCTGTGGCGAGGGGGCTTGCCCCCGTTTGAGTGCGTAGCACTCACAAGATCTTTGGTACATCAGAGATTTTGGGGCTGCTTCGCTGCCCAACGGGGGCAAGCCCCCTCGCCACAGGCCCGCTGCCACATTTGATCTCCAGTGTCTGGACGATCGGGTTACAACACCGAAGCCGTAGTCGGCAGTTTCGGCTGGCGGTACAGGTCCAGCAGCACCTGATCCAGCACCGAGGAAGCGCCAAACGGTGCCTTGTCGTTGAGGATCGCCACCACGGCCCAGGTATTGCCATTGACGTCGCGGCTGAAGCCGGAGATGGCGCGCACGGTGTTCAGGGTGCCGGTCTTGACGTGGGCTTCACCGCGCATCGCGGTGGTCTTCAGGCGTTTGCGCATGGTGCCGTCGGTGCCGGCAATGGGCATCGAACTGATGAACTCGGCGGCATACGGGCTGTGCCATGCGGCTTGCAGCATCGCGGCCATTTCACGGGCGCTCACTCGTTCGGCGCGGGACAGGCCGGAGCCGTTCTCCATCACCAGGTGCGGTGCGGTGATGCCTTTCTGCGCCAGCCACTGGCGCACCACGCGTTGGGCTGCCTTGGCGTCATCACCGTCGGCGTCGGTGCGGAATTTCTGGCCCAGGCTCAGGAACAACTGCTGAGCCATGGTGTTGTTACTGTATTTGTTGATGTCGCGAATGATTTCCGCCAGGTCTGGCGAGTAGGCCCGGGCCAGCACCTTGGCACTGCCCGGCGTCGGTGCCAGACGATCCTGGCCCTGGATGCTGCCGCCCAGTTCCTTCCAGATCGCCCGCACGGCACCGGCGGTGTAGGTCGCGTGGTCGAGCAGCGACAGGTAGGTCTGGGAGCTGCAACCTTCGCCCAACTGGCCACCGACGGTCACGGTGACGCTGCCATCAGCCTGAGGCACTGGGTTGTAGCGCACCCCCCCGGTGCATTGCTTGGAGTTGAGCGCCTTGACCTGATTGTCGATGCGGATGCTCGCAATCGGCGGCTCGACCGACACCAGGACCTTGCCCGAGTCGTTGCGGGCCACGAAACGCAGGGCCTTGAGGTTGACCAGTAGCGCGTCGGGCTTGACCAGAAACGGTTTGTTCTCGTCATTGCCGTCGTCATTGAATTCGGGCAGTTGCGGTTGCATGAAGAAGCCGCGGTCCAGCACCAGATCACCGGTGACCTGGGTCACGCCGTTGGCGCGCAAGTCGCGCATCAGCAGCCAGAGTTTTTCCATGTTCAGCTTCGGATCGCCGCCACCTTTGAGATAGAGGTTACCGTTGAGGATGCCACCGCTGAGGGTGCCGTCGGTGTAGAACTCGGTTTTCCACTGATGGTTCGGGCCGAGCATTTCCAGCGCGGCATACGTGGTGACCAGTTTCATGGTCGAGGCCGGATTGACCGAAACGTCGGCATTGAAGATGGTCGGGGTGCCCGGGCCATTGAGCGGGATCGTTACCAGCGACAGGGCACTGTCCTGCAACTTGCTGGCCTTGAGGGCCTTTTCGACGTTGGGCGACAGGGCGGTGTTGATCGACGCGGCGGAAACAGGGAGAGCCAGGGGTAGAAGAAGACTGGCCAGCAACAATGGACGCAAAGATTTGATCATCTGAAATAAAACCCTACAGCCGAGGGGAAAAAAGACGAGGGCATGGAGATAAATTCCCTCAGCGGTCATGAAAGTGTCGGCATTATGCCCCAAGGTGCAACGGCTTGTGCCTTACCCTGGTCGTCTAATCGGCTATTTTTTTACCGGCGGTAGGTGTAGCGCCGTTCTGAGGCGGGCAATCGGCGCCTTAAACTGCTAAAGTGCCGCCCGTTATTACTTATGAGGATTGTTCCAATGGCGACTAACCGTTCCCAGCGTCTGCGCAAAAAACTGTGCGTCGATGAATTTCAAGAGCTGGGTTTCGAACTGAACCTGGATTTCAAAGAAGATTTGGCTGATGAAGCCATTGATGCTTTCCTCGACGCGTTCCTGAAAGAAGCCATGGAAGCCAACGGTCTGGGCTATGTGGGCGGCGACGACTTCGGTCTGGTGTGCCTGCAGAAGCGTGGCTCGGTTTCCGAAGAGCAGCGTGCCGCTGTTGAAGCCTGGCTCAAAGGCCGCAGCGAACTGACCGAAGCAACCGTCAGCCCGCTGATCGACGTCTGGTACCCGGAAAAGCCGATCAATCCGGTAGCTTGATGTTCTAAAAAACGGCGACCCCAAGGGTCGCCGTTTTTTTATGCCTGCTTTTTGTAGGAGCGAGGCTTGCCCGCGAAGACGGAGTTTCATTCAACATTGATATCGACTGACACGACGCCTTCGCGGGCAAGCCTCGCTCCTACACTTTGCGCCAGTTCAGAATCACCAGCGTCAACACCCCCGCGACAATCCCCCAGAACGCCGAACCGATGGAAAACAGCGTCAGCCCTGATGCCGTCACCATAAAGGTAATCAGCGCCGCTTCCCGTTCCTGCACTTGCGCCATGGCAATGCTCAACCCATTGATGATCGAGCCGAACAACGCCAGCGCGGCAATCGACAGCACCAGTTCTTTAGGTAATGCGGCAAACAACGCCGCCAACGTCGCGCCGAACACCCCGGCAATCCCGTAGAAAATCCCGCACCAGACGGCTGCCGTATAGCGCTTGTTGCGATCTTCATGGGCATGCGGGCCGGTGCAGATCGCCGCGCTGATGGCAGCCAGGTTGATTCCGTGAGAACCGAACGGCGCCAACAGCAACGAGGCAATGCCGGTGGTGGTGATCAGCGGCGAGGCCGGTACGTTGTAGCCGTCGGCGCGCAGTACGGCGATGCCCGGCATGTTCTGCGAGGTCATCGCCACCACAAACAGCGGAATGCCGATGCTGATGGTCGCGGCCAGGGAGAAATGCGGCGTGGTCCAGACCGGGGTCGCAACTTCCAGGTGGAAACCACTGAAATCCAGCAGCCCCATGAACCCCGACAGCGCGGTGCCGATCAGCAGCGCAGCGAGCACGGCGTAGCGTGGCGACAGGCGTTTGACCACCAGATACGTGAAAAACATCCCCAGGACCAGCGCGGTGCGGTGCTGAGCGGCGACGAAAATCTCGCTGCCGATCTTGAACAGAATCCCCGCCAGTAACGCCGCCGCCAATGAGGCTGGAATCTTTTTCACCAACCGTTCGAAACTGCCGGTCAAACCACAAAGGGTCACCAGCACCGCGCAAGTGATGTAGGCGCCGATGGCCTCGCCGTAGCTGACACCGCCCAGGCTGGTGATCAGCAACGCCGCGCCGGGGGTCGACCAGGCAACGGTGATCGGGGTGCGGTAGCGCAGGGACAGACCGATCGAGCACACCGCCATGCCAATCGAGAGCGCCCAGATCCATGACGAAATTTGCCCGCTGCTCAGGCCCGCTGCTTGCCCGGCCTGGAACATCAGCACCAGTGAGCTGGTGTAACCGGTCATCATGGCGATGAACCCGGCGACGATGGCTGAGGTTGACGTATCGGTCAGGGGGCGAAGCTGCGTGTGTGTGGCGTCGGTCATGACAGCGGCGTTCCTTGTTCTGATAAAGATGTCCGTAGCAACGCTGAACCCTGTGGGAGCGGGCTTGCGAAGGCGGTGTGCCAGACAACATTGATGTCGACTGACACGCCCTCTTCGCGAGCAAGCCCGCTCCCACAGGGGATTGTGTTCAGGCTGCGGATTGTGCGTTCAAGCCTAAACTGAAAAGTAACCGGTCGTTGCAATACAGCGAAGGCGACAAACAGCCGTACAGTCGTGTTGTCACCTACCATTGTGTACAATTACGGTGTTTTTTACGCGATACTTGCCAGCGACCCACTGTGCCGTATTACAGTCACGGTCAATTCGCCGCAGTTCTCCCGACTCGAGTGCCCATGAACGAACAGTTGCAGCCCCTCAAGAAACAACCGCGAGCAGGCAAAGCCGGCCGCAGCGGTACCCAGGACGATATTGTCTACGCACATATCTTCGAGGCCATCCTCGAACAGCGTCTGGCGCCCGGCACCAAGTTGAGCGAAGAAGCGCTAGGGGAAATTTTTGGGGTCAGCCGCACCATCATTCGCCGTGCGCTGTCGCGTCTGGCCCATGAAGGCGTGGTGTTGCTGCGACCGAATCGCGGTGCTGTCGTTGCCAGCCCGAGTGTCGAAGAGGCCCGTCAGGTGTTTATGGCGCGGCGTCTGGTGGAACGGGCGATCACTGAACTGGCGGTTCAGCATGCCACTGCCGAGGAGATTGCCGACTTGCGGCAGATGGTCAACGACGAGCGCGACAGTTTTTCTCGTGGCGATCGTGGCGCCGGTATCCGTCTGTCGGGCGAGTTTCACTTGAAACTGGCCGAAGCGGCGAAAAACGCACCGCTGATCAGCTTCCAGCGCAGCCTGGTGTCCCAGACTTCGTTGATCATCGCCCAGTACGAGAGCGGCAACCGTTCCCACTGTTCCTACGATGAACACACCCAGTTGATCAACGCTATCGAAGCGCGGGACGCGACGCTGGCGGTGGACCTGATGATGCATCACATGGATCACATCGACAGCAAACTCAACCTCGACGAAGAAAGTGCGTCGGATGATTTGCATGCGGTGTTTTCGCATTTGTTGCAGACCAAGAAGCCGGGGCGGCCGGTCGCGAAACTCTGATAGACCGAGGTGCGGCCTTCGCGGGCAAGCCTCGCTCCTACAGGTTTTGTGTCGTTCACATCATTTTGTGATCCACCACCAACCTGTAGGAGCGAGGCTTGCCCGCGAAGGCGGCCTCAAAGACACAAAAAATCCCTCGCAACCAACGCTTGCGAGGGATTTTTTTATGCCTGAAAGATCTTAGCGCTGATGCACCAGATTCCCCGCCGCATACGTCTGCAGAACAGTCCGGTCATCCCCCAGCGTCATCAATACAAACAACGTCTCGGCAATGTTATTGGCCTGCTTCAGGCGATAGCTGAGCAGTGGCGTGGCGTTGTAGTCCAGCACCAGGAAGTCCGCGTCGGAGCCTGGTTGCAAGGTGCCGATCTTGTCTTCCAGGCGCAGAGCGCGGGCGCCGCCGAGGGTAGCCAGGTACAGCGACTTGAACGGGCTCAGCCGCGCACCTTGCAGCTGCATGACCTTGTAGGCTTCGTTCAGGGTTTGCAGCAGCGAAAAACTGGTACCGCCACCGACGTCCGTGCCCAGGCCAACGTTCAGTTTGTGTTTCTCGGCCATCGGCAGGTTGAACAAACCGCTGCCGAGGAAGAAGTTCGACGTCGGGCAGAAGGCGATGGCCGAGCCGGTTTCTGCCAGGCGCGCGCATTCGTCGTCGCACAGGTGCACGCCGTGGGCGAACACCGAGCGCTCACCCAGCAGTTGATAGTGGTCGTAGACGTCCAGATAGCCCTTGCGCTCCGGGAACAGCTCCTTGACCCACTCGACTTCCTTGAGGTTTTCGCTGATGTGGGTCTGCATGTACAGATCCGGGTATTCGCTCAGCAACTGGCCGGCGAGGGTCAGTTGTTCCGGGGTGCTGGTCGGTGCAAAGCGTGGGGTGACCGCATAGTGCAAGCGACCCTTGCCATGCCAGCGCTCGATCAGCGCTTTGCTGTCGACGTAGCTCGATTCGGCAGTGTCGGTCAGGTAGTCCGGCGCGTTGCGGTCCATCATCACCTTGCCGGCGATCATTCGCAGGTCCAGCTGTTCGGCAGCCTCGAAAAACGAATTCACCGATTGCGGATGCACGCTGCCAAACACCAGCGCAGTGGTGGTGCCGTTGCGCAGCAGTTCCTTGATGAAAATGTCCGCCACTTCGTCAGCGTGGGCCTTGTCGGCGAACTGGCTTTCGCATGGAAAGGTATAGGTGTTCAGCCAGTCCAGTAATTGCTCGCCGTAGGCGCCGACCATACCGGTTTGCGGTAGGTGGATGTGAGCGTCGATAAAGCCCGGGGTGATTAGCGCGTCCTGATAATGAGTGATCTGGATATCGGCCGGCAGGGTTGGCAGCAGTTCGCTGGCATGGCCGATGGCGCTGATCCGGCCGTTATCGACCACCAGCAGACCATCCTCGAAATACTCGTAGGAGGCTTCGATGCCCACTTCGGCAGGGTCGGCGATGCTGTGCAGAATGGCGGCGCGGTAGGCTTTGCGAGTCAGAGGCATGGGGGTTCTCAATTCGTGGCTTCTTAATTTGAAGCTTGGCTGCGGCGTGAAGCAGGCAGCAGTTTGGCGATCGATGATCCGGCGCTGGCGGTGTGCTGGCCGAAGTTCGCGTTATAGGTGACGATGATTTCGCCAGCGATGGAGATGGCGATCTCCACAGGCAACTTGCCTTTGACTTCGCCGATGCCCATCGGGCAGCGCATGCGTTGCAGCACGGCGCTGTCGAAACCACGGTCACGCAAGCGGTGTTCGAACTTCACCCGTTTGGTCTTCGAACCGATCAGGCCGAAGTAGGCGAAGTCGTTGCGCTTGAGGATCGCGGCGGTGAGTTCGAGGTCGAGCTGGTGGTTGTGGGTCATGACGATGCAATAGCTGCCGGCGGGCAGGTCATCGATTTCATCCACAGGTTCTTCGGTGACGATTTTGCGCACGCCGTGGGGAATCTGTTCGGGGAATTCGGCTTCCCGCGAGTCGATCCAGCGCACCCGGCAAGGCAGGCTGGCGAGCAGCGGCACCAGCGCCCGGCCGACGTGGCCGGCGCCGAACACAGCAATCTGTGCCTGGACCTGGCCCATCGGTTCGAACAGCAACACGGTCACCCCGCCGCAGCACTGGCCCAGGCTGGCGCCGAGGCTGAAACGCTCCAGATGCGTGTCCTGCCGGCCGCTGGCAAGCATCTCGCGGCCGATCTGCATGGCCTTGTATTCCAGATGCCCGCCACCGATGGTGTCGAACGTTTGCGTGGCGCTGATGACCATCTTCGAGCCGGCATTGCGCGGCGTCGAGCCGAGCTCTTCGATGATGGTCACCAACACACAGGGTTCACCCCGGGCTTGCAGGTCGGCGAGGGCGTCGATCCAGTTGTACATGTTTTCACCCCTACAACATTGTTGTCTGTTCGGGCCTCATCGCGAGCAGGCTCGCACCCACAGGGAATGCATTTCAAATGTGGGAGCGAGCCTGCTCGCGAATGGCCGCACCTCGGTCTATAGCGAAGCCAGTTCGGTTTCAGCTTCCACGGCTTTCACCGCCTTCAACTGCCGCATCTGCTCACAGCCCCACAACACCCGCTCCGGGGTCGCCGGTGCGTCGATTTTCGGTTGATGCTGGTAGTCGCCCAAACTGGCCACGGCGTCCTTGATCGCGCACCACGCGGCGATGCCGAGCATGAACGGCGGCTCACCCACGGCCTTGGAATGGAACACCGTGTCTTCCGGGTTCTTGCGGTTTTCCACCAGCTTCACCCGCAGGTCCAGTGGCATGTCGGCCACTGCCGGGATCTTGTAGCTGGCCGGGCCGTTGGTCATCAGTTTGCCTTTGTTGTTCCACACCAGTTCTTCCATGGTCAGCCAGCCCATGCCCTGGATGAAACCACCCTCGACCTGACCGATATCGATCGCCGGGTTCAGCGAGTCGCCGACGTCGTGGAGGATATCGGTGCGCAGCATCTTGTACTCGCCGGTCAGGGTGTCGACGATCACCTCGGCGCAGGCCGCGCCGAAGGCGTAGTAGTAGAACGGCCGACCACGGGCCTGACTGCGGTCGTAGTAGATTTTCGGGGTCTTGTAGAAGCCGGTGCTCGACAGCGACACCTGGGCGAAATATGCCTGCTGGATCAGTGATTCAAACGTCAGAATGTGATCGCGAACCCGCACGTGACCGTTGTGGAATTCCACGTCTTCTTCACTGACCTTGTATTGCCGCGCGGCGAATTCCACCAGGCGTTTCTTGATGATTTCTGCCGCGTTTTGCGCCGCTTTACCATTGAGGTCGGCACCGCTCGAAGCAGCGGTTGGCGAAGTGTTCGGGACCTTGTCGGTGTTGGTCGCGGTGATCTGCACGCGGTCCATTTCCACCTGGAATACTTCAGCCACAACCTGCGCGACTTTGGTGTTCAGGCCCTGGCCCATTTCGGTGCCGCCATGGTTCAGGTGGATGCTGCCGTCGGTGTAGACGTGGATCAGCGCACCGGCCTGGTTGAGGAAGCTGGCGGTGAAGGAAATGCCGAATTTCACCGGGGTCAGCGCCAGGCCTTTTTTCAGGATCGGGCTGTTGGCGTTGTAGCGACGAATCGCTTCGCGGCGCTCGGCGTACTGGCTGCTTTCTTCCAGTTCGGCGGTCATTTCCTCGAGCATGTTGTGCTCGACGGTCTGGTAGTAATGGGTGACGTTGCGCTCGGTCTTGCCATAGTAATTGGCCTTGCGCACAGCCAACGGATCGAGGCCCAGATGGCGGGCAATCGCGTCCATCACTTCTTCGATGGCGACCATCCCTTGCGGGCCGCCGAAGCCACGGTAAGCGGTGTTCGACGCGGTGTTGGTCTTGCAGCGGTGACCGTTGATGGTCGCATCGCCCAGGTAGTACGAGTTGTCGGCATGGAACATTGCACGGTCAACAATTGACGCCGAGAGGTCCGGCGAGCAACCGCAATTCCCGGCCAGCTCCAGCGCTATGCCGTGCAGGCGACCGGTGCTGTCGAAGCCCACGTCGTATTCGACGTAAAACGGGTGACGCTTGCCGGTCATCAGCATGTCTTCAACCCGCGGCAGGCGCATTTTGGTTGGCTGGCCGGTCAGGTGTGCGATCACCGCGCACAGGCACGCCGGGCTTGCGGCCTGGGTTTCCTTGCCGCCGAAACCACCGCCCATGCGGCGCATGTCGACGACGATTTTGTTCATAGACACATCGAGCACTTCGGCCACCAGTTTCTGCACTTCGGTGGGGTTCTGCGTCGAGCAGTAGACGATCATGCCGCCGTCTTCGGTCGGCATTACTGAAGAGATTTGTGTTTCGAGGTAGAAGTGCTCCTGGCCACCGATGTGCAGCGTGCCTTGAATGCGATGTTCGGCAGTGGCCAAAGCAGTGGCCGAATCGCCGCGCTGATGGGTGTGGCTGTCGAGTACGAAGTGGCGCTTGCGCAACGCTTCGACCACGTCCAGCACCGGTTCGAGATCCTCGTATTCGATGATCGCGGCCATGGCGGCTTTGCGCGCGGTTTCCAGGTCTTTTGCCGCGACAGCGAGTACTGGCTGACCGACGAATTGCACGTCATCGATGGCCAGCAGCGGATCGCCCGGCAACAGTGGACCGATGTCTTTCAGGCCTGGCACATCTTCGTGGGTAATAGCGATGCGCACGCCTTCGAAGGCGTAGCAGGGTTTGGTGTCGATGCTGATGATTTTCGCGTGGGCGCGGTCCGACAGTCGTGCGTAAACGTGCAGCTGATTGGGGAATTCCAGCCGATCGTCGATGTACTGCGCTTCGCCGGACACGTGCTTGTCGGCGCTGTCGTGCTTGACGCTGCGGCCGACACCGGTAGTCAGGTCCTTGGCGAACAATTCAGCCAGTTCGGCTTGGGTCTTCTCTACGGCGTGATGATTAGACATAAGCGGTCACCCGAGTCTCGATGTGCGGTGTTTGCAGTTCGATGAAGTATTTACGCAGCAGGTTCTGTGCGCTGAGCAGGCGGTATTCCTTGCTGGCGCGGAAGTCCGAGAGTGGCGTGAAATCTTCGGCCAATGCAGCGCAGGCGCGTTCGACAGTGGCGTGATTCCATTGGGCTGCGAGGAGTGCAGCTTCGCAGTTTTTCGCGCGTTTCGGGATCGCCGCCATGCCGCCGAAAGCAACGCGGACGTCGGCGATTACGCCATTGTCGATACGCAGGTTGAAGGCGGCGCAGACCGCGGAAATGTCATCGTCCAGACGCTTGGAAACCTTATAGGCGCGGAACAGTTGTTCGTCGCTGGCACGCGGCACGATGATTTTCTCGATGAACTCGCTTTCCTGACGGGCGGTGACCCGGTAATCGATGAAGTAATCTTCCAGGGCCATGGTGCGGCGAGTCTCGCCTTTGCACAGGACGATCTGTGCGCCAAGGGCGATCAGCAGCGGTGGCGAGTCACCGATCGGCGAGGCGTTGCCGATGTTGCCGCCGAGAGTGCCCTGGTTGCGGATCTGCAAAGAGGCGAAGCGTTGCAGCAACTCACCGAAGTCCGGGTACTCGGCCTTCAAGGCGTCATAGCAGTCGGAGAGGGCGGTGGCGGCGCCGATTTCCAGGCGATCGTCGAACACTTCGATGCGCTTCATCTCGGCGACGTTGCCGACATAAATCATCACCGGCAGGGTGCGGTGCAATTGTGTGACTTCCAGCGCCAGGTCGGTGCCGCCGGCCAGCAGGCGGGCCTGTGGATAAGCGTCGTAGAGGTCGGCCAGATCAGCCACGGTCAGCGGCACCAGGCAGCGTTTGTCGCCACTGTTAAGTTCGCCGATGTCGGTGGGAGCGATGGCTTTAAGACGAGCAATGGTGTCCACTTCTCGCGCGTCGAATTGGTCGGGTTGTTTGCCGCAGCAAGATTGTTCGGCGGCGGCCAGAATCGGGCGATAACCGGTGCAGCGGCAAAGGTTGCCGGCCAGGGCTTCGTGGGCTTTATGGGAATCCGGTTGGTCGCTGTTCTTTTGCAGGGCGAACAACGACATGACAAAGCCCGGGGTGCAGAAACCGCACTGCGAGCCATGGCACTCGACCATGGCTTTCTGCACGCTGTGCAGCTCGCCCTTGTGCTTGAGGTCTTCGACGCTGATCAGTTGCTTGCCGTGCAGCGACGAAACAAAAGTCAGGCAAGAGTTGAGGCTGCGATAGCGAATGTGTTCGCGGCCGTCTTCGTCCGTCTGCAACTCGCCGACCACCACAGTGCAGGCGCCACAGTCACCACTGGCGCAGCCTTCTTTGGTGCCGGGTTTGCCCACATGGTCGCGCAGGTAATTGAGCACGGTCAGGTTCGGGTCCAGGGCGTGCTCGCTACGGAGTTCCTGGTTTAATAAAAACTGGATCACGGAAGGCCTCGCAAACTCATTATTGTTGTTAACCGACATGAGCCGAATTTATCAGGTCTGACTTTCCGGTCAATGATTTTCTGACTTAAAGGTCAGGAAATGGCATTTTGTCGATCAACGACTCGTTCCTTCATTATTGACCCTCACGGGATAGCCTGCTTTTTGCTTGAATCGTGCCAAAAACCGCTGGGTGGGCACTCCGCCATGACCCATCAATTGCGCTACACTGCGCCGCTTGTGCAGATCGAAGAGTTTGAAGGACAACCATGACGTTCAAGGCGCCGGACAGCCTCGCCGAGCAAATCGCTCACCACCTCGCCGAACGTATCATTCGCGGCGAAATGAAGCCGGGGGAGCGCATCCAGGAACAGAAGGTCACGCTGGCCCTCAATGTCAGCCGCGGTTCAGTCCGTGAGGCTTTGCTGATCCTCGAGCGCCGCCACTTGATCGCGATTTTGCCGCGACGTGGCGCCCACGTGACCGAACTCACGGCGCACAAGGTGCAGAGCCTGTGCACGCTGATGAGCGAGTTGTACATTCTGCTCGGCAACGCTGTGGCCAGCGGCTGGCAAGTCCAGGCCGACATGGCGCCGTTCGTGCAGATCCAGCAGCGCCTGACCGCCAGCTACGAGCGCCAGGACATCCGCACATTCGTCGACGACAGCTTCAGTGTGATGCGCGCCGCGTATCCGTTCGCCAACAACCCGTACTTGCAGGAAACCGTCGAGAATTTGCAGCCGGCCATGAGCCGTGCGTATTTCCTCGCCCTGGACCAGCGCAAGGCCTCGATGAGCGAGTTCCTGGAACTGTTCGAACGTTTACTCGCCGCCGTGCTGGCCCGTGACTTTGCGCAGATCCGCGTGGTGCTGACGGCGTATGCCCAGCGCAGTTGCGATCTGGTAGTTTCTGCCCTGACGGTCGCTTAAGCGTGCGGCTCAAGTGCATCAAGCTGGCGGGGTTCAAATCCTTCGTCGACCCGACCACGGTGAACTTCCCCAGTAACATGGCGGCAGTGGTCGGGCCCAATGGCTGCGGCAAGTCGAACATCATCGACGCCGTGCGTTGGGTGATGGGCGAGAGCTCGGCCAAGAATTTGCGCGGCGAGTCGATGACCGACGTCATCTTCAACGGCTCGACCAGCCGTAAACCGGTGAGCCAGGCGAGCATCGAACTGGTGTTCGATAACTCCGACGGCACCCTGCTCGGCGAATGGGCTGCCTATGCGGAAATTTCCATTCGCCGCAAAGTGACCCGCGACAGCCAGACCACCTACTACCTCAACGGCGCCAAATGCCGCCGCCGCGATATCACCGACATCTTTCTGGGTACTGGCCTCGGCCCGCGCAGCTATTCGATTATCGAGCAGGGGATGATCTCCAAGCTGATCGAGTCCAAGCCCGAAGACCTGCGCAATTTCATCGAAGAAGCCGCCGGTATTTCCAAGTACAAGGAGCGTCGGCGCGAAACCGAAAACCGCATCCGCCGCACCCACGAAAACCTTGCCCGCCTGACCGACCTGCGCGAAGAGCTCGAGCGTCAGCTTGAACGCTTGCACCGCCAGGCCGAGGCCGCCAAGAAGTATCAGGAATACAAGGGCGAAGAGCGTCAGCTCAAGGCCCAGCTGTCGGCCCTGCGCTGGCAGGCGTTGAACGAACAGGTCGGCCAGCGCGAAGCGATCATCGGCACTCAGGAAGTTACGTTCGAAGCCCTGGTGGCCGAGCAGCGCAATGCCGATGCGGCCATCGAACGCCTGCGTGACGGGCATCACGACCTGTCTGAACGCTTCAATCTGGTGCAGGGGCGCTTCTATTCGGTCGGTGGCGATATCGCCCGGGTCGAACAGAGCATCCAGCACGGTCAGCAGCGCTTGCGTCAGTTGCAGGACGACCTGAAAGAAGCCGAGCGCGCGCGGCTGGAAACCGAGTCGCACTTGGGCCACGACCGCACCTTGCTGCTGACTTTGGGCGAAGAGCTGGACATGCTCACGCCGGAGCAGGAAGTCACCAGCGCCGCCGCCGAAGAAGCCGCTGCGGCGCTGGAAGAATCCGAAACCACCATGCACGGCTGGCAGGAGCAGTGGGACACTTTCAACCTCACCGCCGCCGAGCCACGCCGCCAGGCTGAAGTTCAGCAGTCGCGAATCCAGCAGCTTGAAACCAGCATGGAACGTTTGGCCGATCGCCAGAAGCGCCTTGGCGAAGAGCGTGCGTTGCTGTCGGCGGACCCGGAAGACGCGGCGATCATGGAGCTCAGCGAGCAGTTGGCCGCGAGTGAAGCGACGCTGGAAGATTTACAGGCCAGTGAAGAAGCGCAGGTCGAGCGCCTTGAGCAACTGCGTCAGGAATTGCAGCAAGCCCTGCAAAATCAGCAGCAAGCCCAAGGCGATTTGCAGCGGCTCAACGGGCGGCTGGCTTCGTTGGAAGCCTTGCAGCAAGCCGCCCTCGATCCGGGTACCGGCACCGCCGAATGGCTGCGCGAACAAAATCTGGCGGATCGCCCGCGTCTGGCCGAAGGCCTGAAGGTCGAGGCCGGTTGGGAGTTGGCGGTGGAAACCGTGCTCGGCGCTGACCTGCAAGCGGTGCTGGTGGATGACTTCGGTGGCTTCGATCTGGCCGGGTTTTCTCAAGGCGATTTACGCTTGATCAGCCCGGCCAGCGATGGCGTGCGTGTGCCCGGCAGCTTGCTCGACAAGGTCGAAGCACAGATCGATTTGTCGCCCTGGCTGGGTCAGGTGAAACCGGTCGACAGCCTTGAACAGGCCTTGGCCTTGCGCGGGCAATTGGCCGCCGGTCAAAGCCTGATCAGCCGCGACGGTTACTGGGTCGGTCGACATTTCCTGCGCGTGCGCCGCGCCAGCGAAGCAGAAAGCGGCGTACTCGCCCGTGGCCAGGAAATCCAGCGTTTGGGCCTCGAACGCGAAGAGCGCGAAGCCACGGTCGAAACCCTCGAAACCCAATTGCAAAACCTGCGGGCACAACAGCGTCAGCAGGAAAACGGCCGCGAACATTTGCGCCGTCTGCTGCAAGATGAAGCCCGACAGCAGGGTGAATTGAAAGCCCAGTTGTCTGCCGGCAAAGCCAAGGTCGAGCAGTTGACCCTGCGCCGCACCCGTCTCGACGAAGAACTCACCGAGTTGAGCGAGCAGCGCGAGCTGGAACACGAAAACATCGGCGAAGCGCGCCTGCAATTGCAGGAAGCCCTCGACAGCATGGCGCTGGACACCGAACAGCGCGAGTTACTGCTGGCCCAGCGCGACAGCCTGCGCGAGCGCCTTGACCGGGTACGTCAGGAAGCCCGGCAGCACAAGGACCATGCGCATCAACTGGCGGTGCGCCTGGGCTCGCTCAAAGCGCAACACGACTCCACTCGTCAGGCCCTCGAGCGATTGGAAATGCAGTCCGAGCGCCTGACCGAGAAGCGTGAACAGTTGAGCCTCAACCTCGAAGAGGGCGAGGCGCCGCTGGAAGAACTGCGGCTGAAGCTTGAAGAATTGCTCGACAAGCGCATGACGGTTGACGAAGAACTCAAGACCGCGCAAATGGCCATGGAAGATGCCGACCGCGAACTGCGTGACGCCGAAAAACGCCGTAACCAGGCCGAACAACAATCGCAATTGATTCGCGGCCAGATGGAAACGCAGCGCATGGAATGGCAAGCCCTGACTGTGCGTCGCAAGGCCCTTGAAGATCAACTGCTGGAAGACGGTTACGACCTTCACGGCGTGCTCGCCACGCTGGTGGCCGAAGCCAACGAGAAGGACGCCGAAGAAGAACTCGAACGCATTGCCGCGCGGATTCAACGCCTCGGTGCGATCAACCTCGCGGCCATCGACGAATACCAGCAACAATCCGAGCGTAAACGTTATCTGGATGCTCAGAACGACGATCTGGTGGAAGCGCTGGACACCCTCGAGAACGTGATTCGCAAGATCGACAAGGAAACCCGAAATCGCTTCAAGGATACCTTTGATCAGATCAATGGCGGTTTACAGGCCCTTTTCCCAAAAGTTTTTGGTGGAGGGCGCGCGTATTTGGAACTGACGGGCGAAGATCTACTCGATACAGGGGTAACGATCATGGCGCAGCCGCCAGGAAAGAAGAACAGCACCATCCATTTGCTCTCCGGTGGCGAAAAAGCCCTGACCGCATTGGCCCTGGTATTTGCCATCTTCAAGTTGAATCCGGCGCCGTTCTGCATGCTCGATGAGGTTGATGCGCCATTGGATGACGCTAACGTTGGACGCTACGCGCGGCTGGTCAAAGAGATGTCGCAGACGGTGCAGTTCATCTACATCACCCACAACAAGATCGCCATGGAAATGGCCGATCAACTGATGGGGGTGACGATGCACGAACCGGGGTGCTCGCGTCTGGTGGCAGTGGATGTGGAGGAGGCGATGGCCATGGTGGACGCCTGAGTCATTGCGTGTAGGGCAAGTATTTTTGGTCTGTAGGACTTTTTTACCTGTCTCGACTTGCTGGCCAATCGACATATTCGCGCAAGCCAATGTGACAGACGGTGTAAAGTTGCCTTTGGTCGTGCTAGTTTAATGTCAATTTTTCGTATACGTGGGCAAAACGCCTGTCAGAACATAGAGTTGGCGCCACGTTTTAAAGCGGTTTACGAGTTGTAAACCCCTTATTTTTCAGCATTTTTTATAGAGGCACGGGATTACATGGAAATCGGTCTGCGCGAGTGGCTGATCGTCATCGGCATTATTGTCATTGCCGGTATTCTTTTCGATGGCTGGCGTCGCATGCGCGGCGGCAAGGGAAAACTGAAATTCCGTCTTGACCGAAGTTTGTCCAACCTGCCAGACGAGGACACCAGCGCCGAGCTGTTGGGCCCGCCCCGCGTGCTGGATACCCATAAAGAGCCGCAACTGGACGAGCACGATCTGCCGTCGGTGAGCATGCCTGCCCGTGAACCCCGAGAGTCGGGTTCCAAGCGCGGCAAGCGTGGCCATGGCGAGCCATCGCAAGGCGACTTGAACCTCAACCTGGACCTGGACGGCGGCCCGAGCTTCAACAGCCGTGACGACGATTTCCCGGATGACACCAAGTCCGCCAGCCCGGCCGATAAAGATCAGCCGCAAGCCGAAGAAGTGCTGGTGATCAGTGTGATCTGCCGCGACCCGGCCGGCTTCAAGGGCCCGGCGCTGTTGCAGAACATTCTGGAAAGCGGCCTGCGCTTCGGCGAGATGGATATTTTCCACCGCCACGAAAGCATGGCCGGCAACGGCGAAGTCCTGTTCTCCATGGCCAATGCGGTCAAGCCGGGCGTCTTCGATCTGGATGACATCGATCATTTCAGCACGCCGGCGGTGAGCTTCTTCCTCGGTCTGCCAGGCCCGCGTCATCCGAAGCAGGCCTTCGACGTGATGGTGGCTGCGGCGCGTAAGCTGTCCCAGGAGCTGAACGGCGAACTGAAAGACGATCAGCGCAGCGTGCTGACTGCCCAAACGATTGAGCACTACCGTCAGCGCATCGTCGAGTTCGAGCGTCGCGCCCTGACCCAGAAGCGCTAAATCGAATGACTGGGGCGGGCTTCTGTGGCGAGGGAGCTTGCTCCCGCTGGGTCGCGAAGCGGCCCCCATTCAGGCAACCCCATTTATTCAGACAGACCGTATTCACTGGTTTTACGACTGCTTCGCAGCCGAGCGGGAGCAAGCTCCCTCGCCACAGTGTCTGCAGCGTTAAGCTACCGTATTTAAAAGATTGAGCAGCCTCGGCTGCTCTTTTGCTTTATGAGAGAACACCCATGACCGCCGCCAAAAACCGCATTCTAGAGCTGCGCGCCGAGCTCGATCAGCACAACTATCGCTATCATGTGCTGGACGAGCCGAGTATTCCGGACGCTGAATACGATCGCTTGTTCCACGAACTCAAGGCCCTCGAAGCGGCTCATCCCGAATTGATCACCAGCGACTCGCCGACCCAGCGTGTCGGCAGCGCGGCGTTGTCGGCATTCACTCAGGTACGTCATGAAGTGCCGATGCTCAGCCTTGGCAATGCCTTCGAAGAAACCGACATGCGTGAATTCGATCGCCGGGTGACGGAAGGGCTGGATCTGCCGGTCGGCGACTTGTTCGGCGGTGGCGCAGCGGTGGAGTACAGCTGCGAACCCAAGCTCGATGGCCTGGCGGTCAGTCTGCTGTATCTGGATGGTGTGCTGGTGCGCGGTGCCACCCGCGGCGACGGCACCACTGGTGAAGACATCAGTGTCAACGTGCGCACCGTGCGCAATATCCCGCTCAAGCTGCATGGCACCGGTTGGCCAGCGACCCTGGAAGTACGCGGCGAAGTGTTCATGTCCAAGGCCGGTTTCGAGCGGCTCAACGCCACGCAACTGGAAGTGGGCGGCAAGACCTTCGCCAACCCGCGTAACGCGGCGGCGGGCAGCTTGCGGCAACTGGATTCGAAGATCACAGCCAATCGTCCGCTGGAATTCTGCTGCTACGGCATCGGCCAGATTTCGGCCGATATCGCCGACACGCACATTGGCAATCTGCAGCAACTCAAAGCCTGGGGTATGCCGATCAGTCATGAGCTGAAACTGGCCCAAGGCATTGATGAATGCCTGGATTACTACCGCGACATCGGTGAGCGTCGCAATGCGCTCCAATATGAAATCGACGGCGTGGTGTTCAAGGTCAACAGCATTGCTTCCCAGCGTGAACTAGGTTTCCGCGCTCGCGAGCCGCGCTGGGCGATTGCCCACAAATTCCCGGCCATGGAAGAACTCACCGAACTGCTCGATGTGGAATTCCAGGTTGGTCGCACCGGTGCCGTGACGCCGGTGGCGCGCTTGAAACCGGTCAGGGTCGCAGGCGTCACCGTGGCCAATGCGACCTTGCACAACATGGATGAAGTGGCGCGGCTGGGCCTGATGATCGGCGACACGGTGATCATCCGCCGCGCCGGTGACGTGATTCCGCAAGTGGTGCAAGTGGTCGCTGAACGCCGTCCGGAGAATGCCCGGCCGGTGCAGATTCCCGAGCAGTGCCCGGTCTGTGGCTCTCATGTCGAGCGTACGCAACTGGTCAAGCGCAGCAAGGGCCGTGAGACCATCAGCGAAGGCGCGGTGTATCGCTGCGTCGGCCGTCTGGCCTGCGGTGCGCAGCTCAAGCAAGCGATCATTCACTTTGTCTCGCGCCGCGCCATGGACATCGAAGGGCTGGGCGAGAAGAGCGTCGAGCAACTGGTGGATGAAGGTCTGGTGAGTTCGCCGGCTGATCTCTATGCCCTGACGTTCGAGCAGATCGTCGACCTGGAAGGCTTTGCCGAGCTGTCGAGCAAGAACCTGCTCGGCGCCATCGAAGACAGCAAGCAGCCGAATCTGGCGCGGTTCATCTACGCCTTGGGCATTCCCGATGTCGGCGAAGAGACGGCCAAGGTGCTCGCGCGTTCTCTCGGTTCTCTGGAACGGGTTCAGCAGGCGTTGCCACAGGTGCTCACGTACTTGCCGGATGTCGGGCTGGAAGTGGCTCACGAGATCCACAGCTTCTTTGAAGATGCGCATAACCAGCAGGTGATCCAGGATCTGCTCAAGCACGGTTTACAGATTCAGGATCAGGGCGAGTTGGGCGCCGAGTTCGCCGCCAGTACCACGCTGGGCGGTTTCCTCGACAAGCTGCACATTCCTTCGGTCGGGCCGGGCGGGGCACAGAAACTGGCGGACAAGTTTGGTTCGCTGGAAGGGGTTTTTGGTGCTGATTGGCTGGACATGCGCCAGGCGCTGCCGGAGAAGCAGGCGAACTCGGTGCGTGAGTTTTTTGCGGTCGCAGAAAATCGTCAGCTTGCCGAGGCCGCCGAACAGCAGCTACGCGATTTCGGCATGCATTGGCAGAGCGAGAAAAAAGTCGTCGAAGGGTTGCCGCTGGCCGGGCAGACTTGGGTGCTGACCGGTTCGCTGGAGTTGATGAGTCGTGATGTCGCCAAGGACAAACTTGAAAGCCTCGGTGCTAAGGTGGCCGGTTCCGTGTCGGCCAAGACCCATTGCGTGGTCGCCGGACCGGGTGCGGGCTCGAAGTTGGCCAAGGCCAGTGAACTGGGGTTGAAGGTGCTGGATGAAGAAGCGTTTGTGGCGCGTCTGAAGGAATACAACATCTCGATCTAACAGAGACCTGTGGCGAGGGAGCTTGCTCCCGCTGGACCGCGAAGCGGTCCCCTTGGTTTTTGCGCCTGCTGCGCAGGCGAGCGGGAGCAAGCTCCCTCGCCACAAACACGGAACGATCATGTCTGAGGAGTGATCTAGTCTTGGCAGGCCCCAGGGGAGAGATCGCCATGTACCGCTTTTTCGAACAGCTCACTTCACGTATCGCCACGCCCTTCATGGGTGAGCGTTCGCGCAACAGCAAGGTCTGGCATTGCCGCTGCGGGCAGTCGCTGTTCTTTCGCAACAGCCAGTGCCTGGCTTGCTCGGCGGCGCTGGGTTATCAGCCGCAGCAGAGTCGCTTGTCTTCATTGCAGCCCGGCCCGCAAGCGGATACCTGGTTGCTCGAAGCCGATCCCGATGCGGGTGTGTTCCGTCGGTGTGCCAATCTCGATTCTCCAGCCGCCTGCAACTGGCTGCTGCCGGCCAATGATCATGATGGGTTGTGCATTGCCTGTAGCCTGAATCGCACCATCCCTGACCTGTCGATCCCCGAGAACCACGAGCGCTGGCGCAAAGTGGAAACCGCCAAGCGTCGTCTGGTGGCTCAGTTGATCAGCCTGGGCTTGCAAGTCATCCCAAAAACCGTGGATGAAGAGGCTGGTCTGGCCTTCGACTTCATTGGCATTGACCTCGAAGGCAAGCTGCCGACCACCGGGCACGCCAACGGCCTGATCACTCTCGATATCAAAGAAGCCGACGACGCCCATCGCGAGCAGGTTCGCGTGCAAATGCACGAACCCTATCGCACGCTGCTTGGGCATTTTCGCCATGAGACAGGGCATTACTACTGGGACCGGCTGATCGCCAACAGTGATTGGCTGGAACCGTTCCGCGGCTTGTTCGGTGACGAGCGTGAAAGTTATGCCGAGGCCCTTGAGCGGCATTACCAGCAAGGCGTGCCGCTTGACTGGCAGCAAGATTACGTCAGCGCCTACGCGACCATGCACCCTTGGGAAGACTGGGCCGAAACCTGGGCTCATTACCTGCACATGATGGATGCGGTGGACACCGCGCTGGGGTTTGGCATGAGTGCCCGGGAAATGGATTTCGATTACCAGCCGTTTCCACCCAGCACGCTATTCAGCCCGCAGCACCCCGGCGGCCCGGCGTTCCTGTCGTTCGTCAATGCATGGATCGAACTGGCCGGGATGCTCAACGAGTTGTCACGCAGCATGGGCCAGCCGGATTTCTATCCGTTCGTGCTGCCACCGGCGGTGATCGCCAAGCTGCACTTTATTCATCTGGTGATTCAGCAGGAGGGTGGCAGGGCGGATGAGGTGTTGGCGCAATAAGATCGTGATCTTTTAAGGCCGGCGCATGTCCTTGAAGCGGCTCATATTTTTTAATCCGCCCGAACGGTTGTAACTTCGTCTCAGATAGGTACAATGGCGCGGCTCGCCGTCAGGTGAGCGTCGTTATGGTGACCCCATCGGTCCCCCCGCAACGATCAGCCGTGAACCCGGTCAGGCCTGGAAGGGAGCAGCCGCAGCGGTGACATTGTGTGCCGGGGTGTGGCTGGTGGGGTTGCCTCCATAACGCAACACGAACCCTCTTTCGTGTTTTCTATCTAAAAACTGTTTTGTTTCCCCTGCCATGGAGTTCATCCAGGGCGGTGTTTCGTCGTTTCCGAAATGAAATAAAGAGCGTGATACAAAAGGAGGCCGAGCTGTCGCATTTCGACAGCTCGGCCTCCTTTTTTCATTACTGGCACTAAGGCTTGGACAAGGCCTGGTCAACCGCTGCGATCAGCTTTCCCAGATCCTTCGGGGTGGCTTTGTGTATGACGCTGAACAGGTACGCCCGCTGTTCATCTTCGTCGCCCAGATCTGCGAAAAAGGCTTTCAGCTTCACGCCCAGCACGTCGGCAAGCAGGAACAATGCTTCCACGCTGGGGGTATAGGTGCCGGTTTCGAAGCGGCTGATGGTTTTGGGGTCAAAACCGGTTTTTTCGCCGAGTTCAGCCTGAGTAAGCCCTGCGACCTTGCGGTAGCGTCGGATGGCCAGACCCAAACTTGAAATTTGCATCGCTCAATTCCCATTTAGAATCAAGAACTTAACGATAGATTTTTGTATTAGGCAACTGCATGATTCATCACCTTGCTTTGCAAAATGTGATGCATTTCGTAGAATCCCCGCTTAGAAGGGGCGTTTGGTGATCTGCTTTCTGAAATTTAGGCAATATGAAACAGCCAGCATTGTCCTCCCTTTCCGGGTATGTGGAGAAGCCGTTAGCGGTTTGAAATCCTCGCGGAATGTTACCAAAAGTCGTTGTTGCTACCTTGCCCGAGGCTTTTAAGCTTGGTGTCCAGGGACCATCAAATGCTGTTCATGGAGTGATAACGTGTCTCTGCGCAGTACGTCTCAAAACATCTCTTCCGGGCATCCTGTGCTGGTCGAGCGGTACCACCGCTAGCGACAGTGAGCCTGACTCATGGATGAGAAATACCGCAGGGCCGTGGATGCCGCCGCCATATTTTCCGAGACCGATCTGAACGGCCGGATTACCTACGTCAACGATCAATTCTGCGTCGTGTCCGGCTACAGCCGCGAGGAACTGCTCGGGCAGAACCATCGCCTGCTGAACTCCGGCCTGCACCCCGCCGATTTCTTCGCTGTCATGTGGCGCACCATCGCCCTGGGCAATATCTGGAAGGGCGAAATCTGTAATCGCGCCAAGGATGGCAGCCTGTATTGGGTCGACAGCACCATGGTGCCAGTGCTCGATGATGACACCGGGCGCATTCACCGATACTTGTCGATTCGTTTCGACATCAGCGAAAAACGCCAGTTGCTGCAATCCCTGCAATGGCGGGTCGGGCATGACGTGCTGACCGGGTTGCCCAATCGCGCGTTCCTGTCGGATTTGCTGGATCAGGCGCTGGAATTCTCCCGGCATGAAAACATTCCGTTGGCGGTGTGCATGCTTGACCTCGACGGGTTCAAGGCGGTGAACGACGGCTACGGTCACGCCAGTGGCGATATGTTGCTGGTGGAAGTAGCCAAGCGTTTACGCGACATTGTCCGCGGCGAAGACGTGGTGGCGCGACTGGCCGGTGACGAGTTCGTGTTGGTGTTGCGTTACGTGCGTGATCTGCCGGAATTGCGCGCGGCGCTGGACCGCGTGTTGGGGGCGATCTCGGCGCCATACGTGCTGCACGGCAAGGACATCAATGTGTTTGCCAGTATCGGCGTCACCCTGTTCCCTGACGACAACGAAGATGCCGAAACGCTGCTGCGTCACGCCGATCAGGCAATGTACGTAGCCAAGCAGAGCGGGCGAAACCGCTTTCATCTGTTTGATGTGTCCCGGGATAAAGAGGTCAAGGCCACTCACCAGACCGTCGAGCGGGTGCGTCAGGCGCTGCTCGCCGGTGAATTGCGCCTGCATTTTCAGCCCAAGGTAAACATGCGCCGTGGCGTGGTCGTCGGTTTCGAGGCGTTGTTGCGTTGGGAGCACCCGCAAAACGGCATGGTGCCGCCTCGAGAGTTTTTGCCGCTGGTGGAGGACACGGACCTGATCATCGATATTGGCGAATGGGTGATGGACCAGGTTCTGTCGCAGTTGCACCGTTGGCAACAGGCGGGGCAAGGTTGGCCGGTCAGTATCAATATCGCGGCGCGACATTTTCAGCGCGCAGATTTCGTCGATCGGCTCAGGCACGTGCTCGCTCGACATGCCCAGGTCGCTCCGCAGATGCTCGATCTGGAAATCGTCGAATCGGTGGCGATCGAGAATATCCAGCATGTCAGCGCTTGTTTACA
The DNA here is from genome assembly GCF_059695645.1 of Pseudomonas sp. LBUM1673. Taxonomy (NCBI): domain Bacteria; kingdom Pseudomonadati; phylum Pseudomonadota; class Gammaproteobacteria; order Pseudomonadales; family Pseudomonadaceae; genus Pseudomonas; species Pseudomonas sp. LBUM1673. Next base: position 4,422,555 of record NZ_CP166780.1, on the reverse strand, counting down.
GGCCTGTCAGGCATTGGGGGTGCAGTTTTCGCTGGGTGACTTTGGCACGGGTTACTCGTCCTTGAGTTATCTCAAGCGTTTACGCACCCAAACCATCAAGATCGATAAGTCGTTCGTGCGCGACATTCTGATTGATCGTGACGATCTGGCCCTGACCACGGCGGTGATTAGCCTGGCCCGGGCGTTCGGCCGGCAGGTGATCGCCGAGGGGCTGGAAAGCCTTGAACACGGCGAATTGCTGTTGCGGCTGGGATGCGAGGTCGCTCAAGGCTATTTCATCGCTCGCCCCATGCCACCCGGCGAGGTGGCGGACTGGGTGGCGGGGTTTGTTGTCCCGTCGCAATGGCAGGCACTTGATCAGGCAGGCTGAGCCATCGGCGTCCTGTAGCAGCTGGCGAAGCCTGCGTTCGGCTGCGAAGCAGTCGTGATAACAGGCCCAGCGGTCTTTCAGTGTAGTTGCCGGTCGGGCAGCAGGCGCTGGTTGAACCAGTCCAGGGTCCATTGGTTGCCCACGGCGTAGCGATAGCGCCCGGCCAGCAGTTTTTCCAGCACCTGTTCCTGATTGCGCGCATCGTCGCGGTGCAGTTGGTCGGCGTCGAACAGCGGTTGCAGAGTCGGCTAGCTATAGCCGAGCACGGTGCCGATCGACTGTCGCGGCAACTGCGCCGGATTGACCGAGTCGGGGGAGCCTCGCCGGCTAATCAGCAACTCGCGCTGAAGCAGCAGCGGTACGCTCCAGATATAGTCGCCGGACAGGTTCGGCAGCCAGGATTGTGAGACATAACAGCGCACATCGATTTCACCGTGCTCCATGGCATTTTGTACGCGTGTTCGAGGCAAAACGTGAAACTCAGCCGGCGCGCCAACCTGTGTCGCCAGGCTGAGCATGATGTCGTGCAGAATGCCCTGGGTCGGTCGGCCGCGCTCGATCTGCACCATGGGCATGGCCCAGCTATCGGATACGACAAAGCGCAACGGCGCCTCGGCGGCCGCGACACTCGGGCTGACCAGCAGCAGTGCCCACAAGGCAAAACGCCTAAACGCTCCGTTACGGCTCAAACCCTGGCCGATAAAAGCTCCTCAAAGTGCAGCTTAGCCAGAATAGACGAGCGCACCGGATGCAATTTTGGCCTTGCTCCGCTAGCATTAGCCGCTTCTGTTCCTTCGTTGCGACGGTTTTCGATGAGTTATCAGGTTCTTGCACGTAAATGGCGTCCGCGCTCGTTCCGCGAAATGGTCGGCCAGACCCATGTGCTCAAGGCTCTGATCAATGCCTTGGACAGCCAGCGGCTGCACCACGCCTATCTGTTTACCGGTACCCGCGGGGTCGGCAAGACCACCATCGCGCGGATCATCGCCAAATGCCTGAACTGTGAAACAGGTATCACTTCGACCCCCTGCGGTGAGTGTTCGGTGTGCCGCGAAATCGATGAGGGCCGCTTCGTCGACCTGATCGAGATCGACGCCGCGAGCCGGACCAAGGTCGAGGACACCCGCGAATTGCTCGACAACGTGCAGTACGCCCCGAGTCGCGGGCGTTTCAAGGTCTACCTGATCGACGAAGTGCACATGCTCTCCAGCCATTCCTTCAATGCGCTGTTGAAAACCCTCGAAGAGCCGCCGCCCTACGTCAAGTTCATCCTGGCCACCACCGATCCGCAGAAACTTCCGGCAACGATTCTCTCGCGGTGCCTGCAGTTCTCCCTGAAGAACATGACCCCGGAACGGGTGGTCGAGCATTTGACCCACGTGCTGAGCGTCGAGAACGTGCCGTTCGAAGACGACGCGCTGTGGCTGCTGGGCCGCGCCGCCGACGGTTCGATGCGCGACGCCATGAGCCTGACCGATCAGGCCATCGCCTTCGGTGAAGGCAAGGTCCTGGCCGCCGACGTGCGGGCGATGCTCGGCACCCTCGATCACGGCCAGGTCTACGACGTCCTGCATGCGCTGATCGAAGGCGACGCCAAGGCATTGCTCGAAGCGGTGCGCCATCTGGCCGAACAAGGTCCGGACTGGAACGGCGTGCTCTCGGAAATTCTCAACGTGCTGCACCGGGTTGCCATCGCCCAGGCCTTACCGGAAGGCGTCGACAACGGTCACGGCGACCGTGATCGCGTATTGGCCCTGGCCCAGGCTTTGCCGGCCGAAGACGTGCAGTTCTATTACCAGATGGGCCTGATTGGTCGCCGCGATTTGCCGCTGGCACCGGACCCGCGCGGCGGCTTTGAAATGGTCCTGCTGCGAATGCTCGCGTTCCGACCGGCAGACACTGAGGACGCCCCGAGGCAACCGCTAAAGCCAGTGGGGATCAGCCAGGCCACAGTTGATTCCGCAAACTCAGTGGCTGCCGCGCCGATTGTTACGCCGGTAGTCGCTGCGGCTGTTGCACCGGTTCCGGCTGCGCCCGTGGTTGCACCGACCCCTGTCTCGGTTGCTGCGCCTGAGCCGGTCGCGTCCGTGCCTGTGCCTGTGATTGCGCCTGAGCCCGAGCCCGAGCCTGTTGTCGAGCCCGTGGCGGTCGAGGACGTCGTCGATCTGCCCTGGAACGACCCGGTAGAGCCCGAAGTTGTCCAGCAACCCGCCGTCGAGCCGGTACTGGAAACGGCCGGTGAACAACCCGAACTGCCACCGATGCCCATGCCGACGCCGGACAGCGTGGTGCCGGACGCGCCGGAATGGGCCGCTGCGCCGATCCCGGAACCGTCCATGGCCGAAGTGGATGCCGCTACGCCAGGCATGGACCAGGACGACGAGCCGCCGCTGGACGAGGACTACATCGAGCCGGACATGGATTCGGCCTACAGCTACCTCGACGAACTGGCCAGCGAACACACCGCTGAGCCTGCGCCGGAACCCGAGCCTGAACCGGCCGCGATGCCGGCCACCGGTCTGGCCCTGCAATGGCTGGAGTTGTTCCCGAAACTGCCGGTGTCCGGCATGACCGGCAGCATCGCCGCCAACTGCACGCTGATCGCCGTCGATGGCGACAACTGGCTGTTGCACCTGGACCCGGCCCACAGCGCCTTGTTCAACGCGACGCAACAACGTCGCCTCAACGATGCGCTGAACCAGTTCCACGGGCGCACGCTGACCCTGAGCATGGAGCTGATCAAGCCCGAGCAGGAAACACCGGCCCAGGCCGCGTCCCGTCGCCGTGCGAACCGTCAGCGCGAGGCCGAAGAGTCGATCCACTGTGATCCGTTCATCCAGCAAATGATGCAGCAGTTCGGGGCGGTGGTCCGTCACGATACTATTGAACCTGTCGAGGCCCTGGTCAGTCAGGACTAATAACTGAAGGCGCTTGGCTGCACTCGCCGGGCGCTGTTTTTATCCAAGCACTTTTGAGGTGATTCCCATGATGAAAGGTGGCATGGCCGGCCTGATGAAGCAGGCGCAGCAGATGCAGGAAAAAATGGCCAAGATGCAGGAAGAGCTGGCCAACGCCGAAGTCACCGGTAAAGCCGGCGGCGATATGGTCACCGTGGTAATGACCGGTCGTCACGACGTCAAACGCGTGACCATCGACCCAAGCCTGGTCGAAGGCCTGAGCGAAGACGACAAAGAGATGCTGGAGGCTGTATTCGCCGCTGCCGTCAACGACGCCGTGCGCAAGATCGAAGCCAACAGCCAGGACAAAATGTCCGGCGTGACCGCTGGCATGCAACTGCCACCGGGGATGAAACTGCCATTCTGATTCGCCAGCGCGCATCGGATGGGCTACAAAAAAATGCCAGGCATCGCGCCTGGCATTTTTGTTTCTGCCTGTTGGAAGTGTGGTGCCTGTGAGGCCGCCTTTGCGGGCAAGCCCGCTCCCACAGGGATCACCTAAATCCTGTGGGAGCGGTCTTGCTCGCGAAGAAGTCAACTCGGTCCCCCGTAAAAACATCGAACACGACACCGCCACAAAGGTCTGCTCCCTATACAGCCGGATTCATCGATCAAGGACACGCTGCTATTTGACGCTAAACAGAGGCGCGGGTATAAACCGCGTCTCGTTGTTATGTCGGACTTTTTCCCCATGAGCTTCAGCCCTTTGATTCGCCAACTGATCGATGCCCTGCGAATTTTGCCGGGTGTGGGTCAGAAAACTGCCCAGCGCATGGCGTTGCAACTGCTTGAGCGTGATCGCAGCGGTGGCTCGCGACTGGCCCTGGCGCTGAGCCAGGCCATGGAAGGGGTGGGCCACTGCCGCTTGTGCCGCACGCTGACCGAAGACGATTTGTGTCCGCAATGCGCCGATCCACGTCGTGACGATACCTTGTTGTGTGTGGTGGAAGGTCCGATGGACGTTTATGCGGTGGAGCAGACCGGTTTTCGCGGTCGCTACTTTGTGCTCAAGGGCCACTTGTCGCCCCTCGACGGGTTGGGGCCGGACGCCATCGGTATTCCACAACTGCTGGCGCGGATTGAAGAGGCAGGCACGTTTACCGAAGTCATCCTCGCCACCAACCCAACGGTGGAAGGCGAAGCCACGGCGCATTACATCGCGCAGTTGCTCAGCAACAAAGGCCTGATCGCCTCGCGTATCGCCCACGGCGTACCGTTGGGCGGTGAGCTGGAACTGGTGGATGGCGGGACATTGGCGCATTCGTTTGCCGGGCGTAAGCCGATTGCCTTGTAGTGTCTGAACAGGCCCCTTCGCGGGCAAGCCTCGCTCCTACAGGCAATACGCTGCCCTTGTAGGAGCGAGGCTTGCTCGCGAAGGACGCGCCTCGGTCTATCTGGTTCACACAACTCTATTGAAAACCAAGCAAGCGCTCGGTTAACTTCGCTGAACCTTCAGTGGAGTTCGCCGATGCCTGTCTTTCAGGAATACTTCGACCCCAGCCACCAATTGGTCCGCGACAGCGTCAGGCGTTTCGTCGAACGCGAGATTCTTCCGGACATCGACCAGTGGGAAGAAGCCGAAAGCTTTCCCCGTGAGCTCTACCTCAAGGCCGGTGCGGCGGGGATTCTGGGCATCGGCTATCCCGAAGCCTTGGGCGGTAGCCATGAAGGCGATGTGTTCGCCAAGATCGCCGCCAGTGAAGAACTGATGCGCTGCGGCTCCGGTGGTCTGGTCGCAGGGCTGGGCTCGCTGGACATTGGTCTGCCGCCGATCCTCAAGTGGGCCAGGCCCGAAGTCCGTGATCGTGTGGTGCCTCAGGTGCTGACGGGCGAGAAGATCAGCGCCCTGGCCGTCACTGAACCCGGCGGTGGCTCAGACGTCGCGAACCTGCAAACCCGCGCCGTACGTGACGGCGACTTTTACCGGGTCAGCGGCAGTAAAACCTTCATTACCAGCGGCGTTCGGGCGGATTTCTACACTGTCGCGGTGCGCACCGGCGAGCCTGGGTTTGGCGGCATCAGTTTGCTGCTGATCGAGAAGGGCACACCCGGTTTCACCGTCGGTCGCCAGTTGAAGAAAATGGGCTGGTGGGCGTCGGACACCGCCGAATTGTTTTTCGATGATTGCCCAGTGCCGGTGGGCCATCTGATCGGTGCCGAAAACATGGGTTTCGCCTGCATCATGGGCAATTTCCAGAGCGAGCGTCTGGCCCTGGCGCTGATGGCCAACATGACCGCCCAGTTGGCGCTGGAAGAGAGCCTGAAATGGGCCCGTCAGCGTGAAGCTTTCGGCAAACCCATCGGCAAGTTCCAGGTGCTCAAGCACCGACTCGCGGAAATGGCCACGGCGTTGGAGGTATCACGGGAATTCACCTACCGCCAGGCGGCGAAAATGGCCGCTGGGCAGAGCGTGATCAAGGAGATTTCCATGGCCAAGAATTTCGCCACAGACACCGCGGACCGCATCACCAGCGATGCTGTGCAGATACTTGGAGGCCTCGGTTATATGCGCGAGAGCCTGGTGGAGCGGCTGTATCGGGATAATCGCATCCTGTCGATCGGCGGCGGGACGCGGGAAGTGATGAACGAGATCATCAGCAAGCAGATGGGGCTTTGAGTTTTGCGGTGTTGCGGCTGACGCTTTCGCGGGCAAGCCCGCTCCCACAGTGATTTTTGTCGTATGCAAAACTTGCATTTAACGACAATCCTTGTGGGAGATTCTATGGTTGAGGGGAAGCCCCTCAACCGGCTTTGGGTTGGTATTCGCTCTGTCCTTTCAGTAGAGCGAATACGATCCGAGCAAGCTTGCGAGCCAGTATCACCAGCGCCTGAGTGGTGCTGAAGCCTCGAGCTCTTTGCTCTTCGTAAAAGCCTTTCCAGGCTGGCGTACGACTGGCCGACATGGCCGCGTTGTGCAGAAGCCGGCGAGCTTCCGGGTCACCTCGCTTGGTCAAGCTCCGGCGACCGTCTTTTTGTCCCGACTTCGACACCCGTAAATCCATTCCCAGAAAGGCAATAAAGGCATCTGCGTTTCTGAAGTCGCCCCGCTGAAACGCCGTGAGCAAGCGAGCCCCGGTCAGAAATCCGATGCCTTCAACTTTCAGGCAACGCTTCAACTGGCCGAGCAAACCGGCTTCTTTCAGATGATCGTTAATCGTCTTCTCGACCAGCGTCTCAAGCTGCTGCATCGATTTCACTTGCTCGGCAAAAGCCGCCTTCAGCAGCGGCTCATTCGCCCAGCTTTGCACCAGGCCGACTCGAACCTGAACCAAGGCTGCGCGACGACGAAAAAGGCTCAAGAGCTGGCGGTACAGCGGTGATGGCGGGGTCCAAGGATGAAGATCATCACCCTCGTTCTTCAGATAGCGAGCGAGTAGCCTGGCATCCAGCGCGTCGGTTTTGGCGCGGACATTCACCCCTTTGCGGTAATGGCTGAGTTCGTAGCCACCCACCATGTAAATCACGCAGCCGGCCTCATAGGCCAGATCGGCGAACTCCAGGTGATAGATATTGGTCGATTCAATGGCAATAGCGACAGTCCCCGACAAGGCCTTCAACCACTTCTTGATGGCTGCCTTGTTGTTGGGAATCGTTTCAAGCAGGTCAAGTTCGGCGTGATAGATCACCAGTTCATTCTTGGCAACATCCACGCCTACGATCGGCTTTGAGACAGAAACCAGCATTGCCATTAAATTTCCTCCGGGATATGGTTTTGAGCACTTGAAGGGCTCACCCAGAGGCGCAGGCTTGTTCCTATCGTCGGTCTAGCCAGATGCATTCTTTATCGGCGCTTGGGTGAAAGGAGGAGGGGCGAAATCTCCCACGGATCTGTACTGCGTCAACAGTCAGAATCGGGCTTTGTCCCTCCTCCTCCCTTCAAGTCCTACCATACAAGCGGGCTTGCCCGCGATGGCGTCAGTACAGACGCTGCTTATTTATCGGTAAGGGCAAACTGCGTCAGGCAAAAGGTCGGAATCCCCATGTCTTCCAGCCGCTGCGAACCACCCAGCTCCGGCAAGTCGATGATCGCCGCCGCTTCATGCACTCGCGCGCCCATGCGTCGAATCAGGTTCGCCGCCGCGATCAGCGTGCCGCCGGTGGCGATCAGGTCATCGAACATCACCACCGAGTCACCCTCGCACAGGCTGTCGGCATGGACTTCGAGGAAGGCTTCGCCGTACTCGGTCTGATAACCCTCGGCCAGCACGTCGGCCGGCAATTTGCCCTGCTTGCGGAACAGTACCAGCGGCTTGTTCAACTGATACGCCAGGATCGAGCCGATCAGGAAGCCACGGGCATCCATGGCGCCGATGTGGCTGAAGTCGGCCTCGACGTAACGATGGGCAAAGCTGTCCATCACCAGGCGCAGGGCCGTGGGCGACTGGAACAACGGGGTGATGTCGCGAAAGATCACGCCCGGCTTGGGGAAGTCGATCACGGGGCGGATCAGGGATTTGATGTCGAAGGAGTCGATGACCATCGTCGAAGTGTCCTGGCGGGCTGCAAACGTCGCAGTATAACGGCGGCTGAACCGTTTCGCTCAGCCGCCATCGCCAGGATCAGCCGTCGATCGAGCCACCGGCCAGGGCGCAGAGCTGGATCGGGTCGAGGATGTGCACTTCCTTGCCCTCGGCCGCGATCAGTTCGTTTTGCTGGAAGCGCGTGAACACCCGGGACACGGTTTCCACCGCCAGGCCCAGGTAATTGCCGATTTCATTGCGCGACATGCTCAATCGGAACTGGTTGGCCGAGAAGCCCCGGGCGCGGAAACGGGCCGACAGGTTGACCAGGAAGGTGGCGATGCGCTCGTCGGCGGTTTTCTTCGACAGCAGCAACATCATTTGCTGATCGTCGCGAATCTCGCGGCTCATCACTCGCATCAACTGACGGCGAAGTTGTGGCAGTTGCAGGGCCAGTTCATCGAGGCGCTCGAAAGGGATTTCGCACACCGAGGTGGTTTCCAGGGCTTGCGCCGAGACCGGGTGCTTTTCAGTGTCCATGCCCGACAGGCCGACCAGTTCACTCGGCAGGTGGAAACCGGTGAGTTGTTCTTCGCCGCCATCGCTCAGGCTGAAGGTTTTCAGGGCGCCGGAGCGTACTGCATAAACGGAATCGAACGTGTCGCCCTGGCGAAACAGGAACTCGCCTTTTTTCAGCGGGCGACCACGCTTGACGATTTCGTCCAGCGCATCCATGTCTTCCAGATTCAGAGAAAGTGGCAGGCAAAGAGGGGCCAGGCTGCAATCCTTGCAATGGGCCTGGCTATGAGCGCGCAGTTTTACTGGCTCGGACATTTCTTAGATCCTTGTGAGAAAACACACATAAGACGTAAGGGTAACCCACGGGGGGGCGGCCAGTCTGTGGCTAATTTGCCGCAGAGGCCTTAAATCACCCGTGAAAACCGCTGACGACTCTGTTGTTCCAGGTACGCATCGAAGACCATGCACACCGAACGCACCAGTAACCTGCCTGCGGGAAGTACGGTCATCCGGTCGTTGTCCAGTTCGATCAAACCGTCCTCGGCCATGCTCTGCAACTGGGGCCAAAGCTCGCCGAAGTAACCCCGAAAATCGATATTGAAGGCTTGCTCGATCCCTGCGAATTCCAGGCTGAATTGGCAAATCAGTTGCTGAATCACGGCCCTGCGCAAGCGATCGTCAGCGTTGCACACCAGGCCACGGCTGGTGGCCAGTTGAGCGGACGCCAAAGCGTTTTGGTACTGGGTCAGTTCGCTGCTGTTCTGGCAGTACAGATCGCCGATCTGGCTGATGGCCGATACTCCCAGACCGATCAAATCGCAATGACCGTGGGTGGTGTAGCCCTGGAAGTTACGTTGCAGGGTCGATTCTTCCTGAGCAATCGCGAGTTCATCGTCGGGCAGGGCGAAGTGGTCCATGCCGATGTAGCGGTAACCGGCGGCTGTCAGCTGTTCGATGGTGCCCTGGAGCATTTCCAGTTTCTGCGCCGGCGCTGGCAGATCGTTGCCGTTGATCCGCCGTTGCGGCATGAAGCGTTCCGGCAAATGGGCGTAGTTGAACACCGAGAGCCGGTCTGGTTGCAGGTTGATGACTTCGTCGACGGTGTGGGCGAAGTTCTCGGGTGTCTGCTTCGGCAGGCCGTAGATCAGATCGATGTTGATCGAGCGAAATTGCAGGGTTCGGGCGGCGTCGATCACCGCGCGGGTTTCTTCCAGGCTTTGCAGGCGATTGACCGCCCGTTGCACCACCGGGTCGAGGTCTTGCAGGCCGATGCTGACCCGGTTGAAGCCCAGTTCCCGGAGCAGGCCCATGGTCGACCAATCGGCCTCGCGAGGATCGATCTCGATGCCGTAGTCGCCAGAATCGTCGTCCAACAGGTTGAAATGCTTGCGCAGCTGAGCCATCAACTGGCGCAGTTCATCATGGCTGAGAAAGGTTGGTGTGCCGCCACCGAAATGCAGTTGCTCGACTTTCTGCGTGGGGTCGAGGTGGCACGCAATCAGCTGGATTTCCTGTTCCAGGCGCTGCAAATAGGGCAGGGCGCGGCCACGGTCCTTGGTGATGACTTTGTTGCAGGCGCAGTAGTAGCAAATGTTTGCGCAGAACGGCACGTGCACATACAGCGACAGCGGGCGCAGGGCCTTGCGGCTGTCGCGCAGGGCGTGAAACAGGTCGAAGGTGCCGACCTGGCTGTCGAATTGCACGGCGGTCGGGTACGAGGTGTAGCGCGGTCCCGCCAGGTCGTAACGGCGGATCAGATCAGTGTCCCAACGAATGGCGTCGAGCATGCGGGCATTCCCCCGGATAGGCTGGCAGTGTGGGCGAGTCTAGGGGGAAGAGCGCAGAGGCATTTTGATTTGCATCAACTGTGGCCGGATGTGCGCCGCACCTTTGTAGCAGCTGCCGAAGGCTGCGTTCGGCGGCGAAGCCGTCGTAAACCATCCACCTCGGTTTTCAGGCATACCGGGGATACCGGACTTGCGAGGACTTCGTCCTCGAACGCAGCCTTCGGCAGCTGCTACAAGGGCGCGCCGCCGAGCTAATGCCCCATGAGCCAATGCTGATGCGGCCCCGGCAAGGTCCAGATGCCGAACACCATCACCAATAAGCCGCCGGTCATGCGTACGCTGCGTTTGCGCAATAACGCCGTGACGCGCTCGGCCGCCAGCCCTGTGGCGAGCAGCACCGGCCAGGTGCCCAGCCCGAATGCCAGCATCAGCAATGCACTGTCCAGCGCATTGCCCTGACTCGCCGACCACAGCAATGTGCTGTAAACCAGCCCGCACGGCAGCCAGCCCCACAGCGCGCCCAGCAGCAGCGCGCGGGGCAGGCTCGATACCGGCAGCAGTGTGTTGGCAACGGGCTGAATATGCCGCCACAGGCCGCGACCGAGGCTTTCGATGCGGGTCAGGCCGCTCCACCAGCCGGCCAGGTACAGTCCCATGGCGATCAGCAGCAGCCCGGCGAGGATGCGCATGAACATCGCCGCCGGGCTATTGGCCACGGCCCAACCGGCCAGGCCGATCAGAAGACCGGCCGCGGCATAGCTCAGAATTCGCCCCAGGTTGTAGGCCAGCAACAATCGAAAGCGTCGGCTGCGTTGTTCCTTGGGGATCGCCAGAGTCAGCGCGCCCATCAAGCCGCCGCACATGCCCAGGCAATGCCCGCCACCGAGCAGGCCGAGGATCACCGCAGACACCAACAGTGGCGCCAACTCAAGCATGGGGCGGCGCCTTGTCGTCGTCCGGTTTGGCCGGATGGCCGCTGGCCTCGTCGACCGCTGCCTTGTGGTTCGGGTCCTGATCGTCGAACAGGATGCTGTGGGCCGGGCCGTCGAGGTCGTCGTACTGACCGCTGTCGACCGCCCAGAAGAAGATATAGATAGCGATGGCCACGATCAGCAGCGCGGCCGGGATCATCACGTAGAGAGCTGGCATCTGGACTCCATGCCCGCGCGGCTCAGGCCGGCAGCGGGCGGGTTTCTGGCGTGGCGCTGACCGCAGGCGTGTTGGGTAGGCGAGTCAGGCGCAGGGCATTCAGCACCACGGTCAACGAACTGATGGACATGCCGACCGCGGCCCATACCGGGGTAATCCAGCCGAGGGCGGCGAACGGCAACATGAGGCCATTGTACAGCGCTGCCCACAGCAAGTTCTCGATGATCACCCGGCGGGTACGACGGGCGAGGCTGAAGGCTTGCACTAGCGCGTCGAGGCGGTTCGACAGCAGCACCGCGTCGGCACTGGTTTTCGCCAGATCGGTGGCTGAACCCATCGCCACGCTGATGTCGGCGGCGGCCAGCACTGGCACGTCGTTGACCCCGTCACCGAGCATCAACACCTTGCGGCCTTCCTTGTGCAGCTGTTGCAGCACCTGCAATTTATCGTCCGGACGCAAACCGCCACGGGCTTCGTCGATGCCCAATTCGGCAGCGACGCTGGCGACCATGGGCGAGCTGTCGCCGGACAGCAGCAGCGTGCGCCAGCCGCGAGCCTTGCAGGCTGCGAGCAGGGCGGGCGCGTCGGCGCGCAAACGGTCATCGAGCACGAACCACGCCAGCGGTCCCTGGCTGTCGCCGAGCAGCAGCCATTGGCCAGGCTCCTCGGGCATTACCGGCACTTGAGCGCCGCTGAGCTCGCAGACAAACCCCGGTTGGCCAATGCGCAGGCGTTGCGCGCCGACCAATCCTTCGAGGCCCAGGCCCGGCGTGCTGTGAACTTCTTCGGCGGCCAGCGGCGCGCGGCCAAAAGCCCGGGCAATAGGGTGTTCGGAGCGGTTTTCCAGGGCGGCGGCGAGGCTCAGGCATTGATCGCTGGTCAGGGCTCCAAGAGGCCGGATCGAGCGCAAGGCCAGACGGCCTTCGGTGAGGGTGCCGGTCTTGTCGAAAATTACCGTGTCGATTTGATTCAGGCCTTCCAGCACATGGCCGCGCGTCAACAAAAGACCGAGCTTATGCAGCGTGCCGGTAGCGGCGGTGAGGGCGGTTGGCGTGGCCAGGGACAAGGCGCATGGGCAGGTGGCAACCAGCATCGCCAGGACAATCCAGAACGCCCGCGATGAATCCAGTTCCCACCAGAGTAGGCCGATGGCGGCCACTGCGATAAGCGTCAGCAGTAAAAACCACTGCGCGGCGCGGTCGGCGATTTCCGCCAGTCGCGGCTTCTCGGCCTGGGCGCGATCCAGCAGGCGGACGATGGCTGACAGGCGTGTGTCCTGACCTAGCGCCAGGACTTCCACGGTCAACGCACCTTCGACGTTCAAGGTGCCGGCAGTGACGGCATCGCCCGGGGTCCGTGGTTGTGGCAGGTATTCGCCGGTGAGCAGGGATTCGTCGATGCTCGATTGACCGTCGAGGATCTTGCCGTCGGCCGGCAGAATCGCACCGGGGTGCACCAGCACCTGATCGCCCACGCGTAATTCGCTGAGCAGAATCCGCTCGCTCTGACCGTCAGCACTCAGCCGCAGGCAGGAGGCGGGCAACAGATTCACCAGCTGGGCGGTAGCGGCGGCGGTGCGTTCCCGGGCACGACGTTCCAGATAACGCCCGGCCAGCAGGAACAGCGCAAACATCCCCACCGCATCGAAATACAACTCGCCGACCCCGGTGATCGAGGTCCAGATCCCGGCGATGTAGGCGCTGCCGATCGCCAGCGACACCGAGACGTCCATGGTCAGGTGCCGGGTGCGCAGGTCGCGCATCGCCCCTTTGAAGAACGGCGCGCAGCTGTAAAACACGATCGGGGTGGTGAGGAACAGTGCGACCCAACGCAGGATGGTGTGCAGCTCGGGGCTGAGGTCGATGTTGAATTCTGGCCAGGTGGCCATGGTTGCCATCATCGCCTGAAACCACAGCAGCCCGGCCACACCGAGTTGGCGCAGGGCCAGGCGGTTTTCGCTGGCCAGTTGTTCACTGGCGCGGTCGGCCTGGTACGGGTGGGCGGCGTAACCGATGTGGCGCAATTCGCTGAGTACCTGGCTCAGTGGTAATTGGGCATCGGCCCAGCGCACGTGCAGGCGATGGTTGGACAGATTCAAGCGTGCTTCGGCCACCGCCGGCAGGCTGCGAAGATGCTTTTCGATCAGCCAGCCGCAGGCGGCGCAACTGATGCCTTCCATCAGCAGGGTGGTTTCGGCAAGTTCGCCTTCGTGACGGACAAAGGGTTGCTGCACATCGGCGCGGTCGTAGAGCGCCAGCTCATCCACCAACTGCACCGGCAAGGCTTCGGGGTTAGCCGAGGCTTCGCTGCGATGCTGGTAATAGCTTTCCAGCCCCCCGGCCACGATTGCCTCTGCCACCGCCTGGCAACCCGGGCAGCAGAACTCGCGGGTATCCCCGAGGACGGTGGCCGTGAAGCGGCTGCCCGCCGGGACGGGCAGGGCGCAGTGGTAGCAGGGGGTTGGACTGGTCATGTTTGTTGCCATGAAAACCATTGTGGCGAGGGAGCTTGCTCCCGCTCGGCTGCGAAGCAGTCGCAATACTGAGAACTCGCTATGCCTGAAAGGACCGGTTTGCAGGTTTCAGGGCCGCTTCGCGCCCCAGCGGGAGCAAGCTCCCTCGCCACATTTGATCGCCTTCGCAAGTGCTATTTTTTCAGGTCTTCGGCGCCTTGCAACGGCTCATCACCGAGCAGCAGGTCCTTGGCATGGCTAACCTGTTCTTCCTCGAACATGCGCCAAATCTTGTCATCCTGCACGCCCAGCAATTCGACGAAGCGGCGGCCTTCTACCTTGTCGCTCAACTGGCCGATGTAGCGGCCCTGTTCGGTTTCGCTGCGGGCCAGGGTGATCTTGCGATCTTTCTCCGGTTGGGTGGGCGAAATCAGGTTCAGCTCAAGGGTTTTGGGCTGGCTGTTGCCGCTCAGGCGCAGGTCGACTTCACCGGTCACGTCATCCAGGTGCACGCTGGCGCGCAGTTGCAGGGTCTGGGCGAGCAGTTCGCGGTCCAGAGAACGGTTGATGCCCTTGCCGGCCTCGTAATAGTTGTCGTTGACCAGATTGTCCGGGTTGTTTACCGCGATGGTCACCATCGACAGGGTCAAGGCCACCGAGCAGGCCAGGATTGCGATGATGATCCACGGCCAAAGGTGCTTGTACCAGGGACTTGCGGCAGTTGCTGCGGGCATGATCACTTCTCTCAACGAATTTGTGGGCCGATGAATCGGCTCTTGGCTTCAACGTGGACGTTGGCGTCATCGGCATCCTTGAGGATGAATTTCACCTCGTTGGTGCTCGACGGCAGTTGCTCCGGTGCACTGGACAACTCGACCGGCTGGCTGAAAATCTCCCCGGCGGCGACTTTGATCTCGCGCTTGCCTTGCAGCTTGAGGTCCGGCAGGCCGGTGGCTTCCAGCACGTAGGTGTGGTCGCGCTGGTCCTTGTTCATGATCTTCAGGCTGTAGACGTTTTCGATCCGGCCTTCGGCGTTCTCGCGGTACAACACGCGGTCTTTGCTGACATCGAAACCGACCAGCGAGCGCATGAAGAACGCTGTCACCAGCAACGCGATCATCGCCAGCAACACCAGGGCATAGCCGATCAGACGTGGACGCAGTTTATGGGTTTTTTGCCCCGACAGGTTGTGCTCGGTGGTGTAGCTGATCAGTCCGCGCGGGTAATCCATCTTGTCCATGATGCTGTCGCAGGCGTCGATGCAGGCCGCGCAGCCGATGCATTCGATTTGCAGGCCGTCGCGGATGTCGATGCCGGTGGGGCAGACCTGGACGCACATGGTGCAGTCGATGCAATCACCCAGGCCCTGAGCCTTGTAGTCGATGCCTTTCTTGCGCGGGCCACGGCTTTCGCCACGACGCGGGTCGTAGGAGACGATCAGCGTGTCCTTGTCGAACATCACGCTCTGGAAGCGTGCATACGGGCACATGTAAATGCACACCTGCTCGCGCAACCAGCCGGCGTTGCCGTAGGTGGCAAGGGTGAAGAAACCGACCCAGAAATACGACCAGCCATCGGCCTGACCGGTGAAGAACTCGATCACCAATTCGCGAATAGGTGAGAAGTAACCGACGAAGGTCATGCCGGTCACAAAACCGATCAACAGCCATATCGTGTGCTTGCTGAACTTGCGCAGGAATTTGTTGGCACTCATCGGTGCCTTGTCGAGCTTGATGCGCTGGTTGCGATCGCCTTCGGTGACCTTTTCGCACCACATGAAAATCCAGGTCCAGACGCTTTGCGGGCAGGTGTAGCCGCACCAGACCCGACCAGCATACACGGTGATGAAGAACAGGCCGAAGGCACTGATGATCAGAATCCCCGAGAGCAGGATGAAATCCTGAGGCCAGAAGGTCGCGCCAAAAATAAAGAATTTACGCTCCGGCAGGTTCCACCAGACAGCTTGGTGACCACCCCAGCTCAGCCACACCGTGCCGAAATACAGCAGAAACAGCCCGGCACCGCCAAACATCCGCAGATTGCGGAACAGGCCGGTGAAAGCGCGGGTGTAGATTTTTTCTCGAGAGGCGTAGAGGTCGACGCTGTTGTTCGTGTTCTTGGCAGGCGGGGTGACGTCGTGTACCGGAATCTGATTACTCATCATTGCATCCCACGGCAGTGGAAAAATGCCTCGGTCAGTACGTGCCGACCGCGGTCAAAAAGAGGTGTTGCAGTGGCGCAATGATACGCCTGTCGCTCTGGCACAAGGGTGCGACCTTTGGTCGCGTTGGGGAAAAAACACCAATGGTGTAGCGAATGTAACAAAGCATGATGCAGGTCAATTGACTTAATGAGTATGGCTGACTTTTTTGCAGGCGGGAGGTCGATTCCCTTGAGTCTGGCGTCATTTGGCAAACCAGGGGGGGCTATCGGTATCTTTAAATAAGGTTTTAAGTTGGGTTTGTCGCTTCTGGTTTAAGTTCTGCTATTGGGTGAGTAGTTAAGGGAGCCGGCTAATTAATTTGAAATGGGTTTTGAGTTTTCTTGTTTGTGGTTTTCGAATAACTTTCCTTTCGGGCAACATCGGTTGCCGGTTTATTAAATAGAGCATAAAGGGAATTATATGAAAGCTTCATTCAAGGAAGGTCTGCTTAGTTGTGCGCTTATGTGGTCGCTCGGTTTTATTTCACCCACGGTGCTGGCTGAGCAAAATCCCAACCACATGGTGTTTGCGTCCGATCCGCAATACCCCTGGACGGATAAGACTGACAGCGGCGAGCCCGAATCCAACTCGGAAAAGGAAGCGCGCTCGCGGGGGCTGATAGAAAGCCAGTTTTCGGATATTGCAAACTTCAGGAAAAACTTCAGCACATCACCTGAGCATATTCCAGTCATGATTAATGGTGATATTACTGCCTATGGTCACGGCTGGCAGCGGAGTTGGCTCAGGCCGGCGCTAAGCAAATACTTCGGCACTAATGTCTTTTACGGTCTCGGCAATCATGATTATGAGAAGAACGATTGTTTTTCCGAAAGTTGTGCTGCCGGCAGTATTACCGATTTTGAAGAGCATCATCGTGGCAAGGTCGAGAATCTGGATCTGAAGATCAGTGGCAGTGCGGTTAACAGGCTTTATTCGGGGAGTCTGGCCTACTCCAAGGATATCGGGGATGTGCACCTTGTTCAGTTGCACAATGAGCCAACGTATTCGGTACGGATTTCCCACTTCCTGAACCCGACGACGTTCGAAATCAAGGATTCCCTGGACTGGCTGGAAAAGGACTTGAAGGCTGCACGCGACAGGGGGCAGATCATCATTCTCAATATGCATAAGCCTGGCCGCTGGCAGGGCAGCGATGAGCAGGTCAACCGATTCATAAAGATGATCGAAGACTACAAAGTCACCGCGGTGTTCGCGGGCCATTTGCACACGAGGGCAGGACGCCTCTGGTGGAACGACAAATTTGGTCGCGTACCGGTGTATTTGAGCGGCTCCGCTTCTCAGCAAACCTACCTGATCGCCAGTTTTTCAAAGGACAGGAAAAGTCTGACCATCAGCAAGGTCGAAGGTAACAACTGGCCGAGCCGCGTGGCGGTGGATACGATTGCGGTCGAATAGATTCGCCATGCTTCAACGAAACGGCCCCGCCAATTCTCATTGGCGGGGCCGTTTTTTATTGCATCAGCGTTGGCCTTACTGAGCCTCGGCTTCCGGTGCTTTTTCACCGTGGGACAGGCTGTATACATAAGCCGCCAGCAGGTGAACCTTGTCGTTGCCTTGCAGCTGTTCTTGCGCCGGCATCTGGCCCTGACGGCCGTAACGGATGGTCTGCTGCAGTTGAGCGAAGCTCGAACCGTAGATGAACGCCGCTGGGTGAGTCAGGTCAGGGGCGCCCATCGCTGGGGTACCTTTGCCTGCCGGACCGTGGCACGCCACGCAGTTGGCGGCGAACAGTTTCTGGCCGGCAACCGGGTCAGCTTTGGCGCCTTCCGGCAGCTTGCGACCATCGAGGCTGGTCACCACGTAAGCGGCGACGTCGCTGACGCCTTGTTCGCCGATCACTTCAGCCCAGGCCGGCATCACGGCATGACGACCGCCCATGATGGTGGTCTTGATGGTTTGTGCTTCACCGCCCCAGCGCCAGTCGGCGTCGGTCAGGTTAGGGAAACCGTAGGCGCCTTTGGCGTCGGAACCGTGGCAGACCGAGCAGTTGGAGGCGAACAGGCGGCCCCCCATCTTCAGGGCTTGCGGGTCTTTGGCGACTTCTTCGATTGGCATGGAAGCGAACTTGGCGAAGATCGGGCCGAACTTGGCGTCCGACCTGAGCATTTCCTTTTCCCACTCGTGAACGCCGGTCCAGCCGGTCTGGCCGTTGGCGAACGCGGTCTGCTTCTCGTTATCGAGGTAGTTATAGCCCGGCAGCAGGCCTTTCCAGTTACCCAGGCCCGGGTACAGCACCAGATAGCCGAGAGCGAAAATGATGGTGCCCACGAACAGCATGAACCACCATTTCGGCAGTGGGTTGTCGTACTCCTCGATACCGTCGAAGGAGTGGCCGACCGTTTCTTCGGTGGCTTCGCTGCGCTGGCCTCTACGGGTGGACAGCAGCAGCCAGGTCAGGGCGAAGATGGTGCCGAGACTGAGGACTGTGACGTACAGACTCCAGAACGTAGTCATTCTTTGTTACTCCTAGAAGCTTGCTCGACGTGCTTGATGGCTTCGGGATCATCCGCGAAAGGCAGCAAGGTCGCGTCTTCAAACTCCGACTTGCGCTTGGGGCTGAACACCCACAACGCCAGACCGATGAAGGCCACCATCACAACAACGGTGCCCAAGCCACGAATCATCCCGATATCCATCTAAATCACCGTTTGCTTTTGATGATGGTGCCCAGGCCTTGCAGATAGGCCACCAGCGCGTCCATTTCGGTTTTGCCCTTCACAGCATCCTTGGCACCGGCGATGTCTTCGTCGGTGTAAGGAACGCCGAGCGTGCGCAAGACTTCCATTTTCTTGGCGGTGTCTTTGCCGTCGAGCTTGTTTTCCACGAGGAACGGGTAGGCCGGCATTTTCGACTCAGGCACCACGTTGCGCGGGTTGTACAAATGCGCACGCTGCCAGTCATCGGAGTAACGACCGCCGACACGGGCCAGGTCCGGACCGGTACGTTTGGAACCCCACAGGAACGGGTGGTCCCAGACGCTTTCACCGGCGACCGAGTAGTGGCCGTAACGTTCGGTTTCAGCACGGAACGGGCGGATCATCTGCGAGTGGCAGCCGACACAACCGTTGGCGATGTACACGTCGCGGCCCTCCAGTTCAAGGGCGGTACGAGGCTTCATGCCCTCGACCGGCTTGTTGGTGACGTCCTGGAAAAACAGCGGAACGATTTGGGTCAGGCCGCCGACGCTGACGGCGATAACCATGAAGAAGGCCAGCAGGCCAATGTTCTTCTCGACTGCTTCATGCTTCATCAGTGAGCTCCAACTACAGCAATCTGTTCAGCGGCTTTGGCTTCAGCCGGGTTCGAGGCACGTACGGTACGCCATACGTTGTAGGCCATGAACAGCATGCCGCTGGCAAAGAACGCACCGCCCAGGGCGCGAACGATGAAGCCTGGGTGGCTGGCTTGCAGCGCTTCGACGAACGAGTAGGTGAGGGTGCCGTCATCGTTGATTGCACGCCACATCAGGCCCTGGGTGATGCCGTTGACCCACATCGACGCGATGTACAGCACGGTACCGATGGTCGCGAGCCAGAAGTGCGTGTTGATCAGGCCGATGCTGTGCATCTGCACGCGACCGAACAGTTTCGGGATCATGTGGTAGATCGCGCCAATCGAAATCATCGCTACCCAGCCCAAAGCGCCGGCGTGAACGTGGCCGATGGTCCAGTCGGTGTAGTGCGACAGCGAGTTGACGGTCTTGATGGCCATCATCGGGCCTTCGAAGGTCGACATGCCGTAGAACGCCAGCGATACCACGAGGAAACGCAGGATCGGGTCGGTGCGCAGCTTATGCCAGGCGCCCGACAGGGTCATCATGCCGTTGATCATGCCGCCCCAACTCGGAGCCAGCAGGATGATCGACATCGCCATGCCCAGGGACTGAGCCCAGTCCGGCAGTGCGGTGTAGTGCAGATGGTGGGGACCTGCCCAGATGTACAGGGTGATCAGCGCCCAGAAGTGCACGATCGACAGACGATAGGAGTAGATCGGACGCTCGGCCTGCTTTGGAACGAAGTAGTACATCATCCCCAGGAAGCCGGTGGTCAGGAAGAAGCCCACGGCGTTGTGGCCGTACCACCACTGGATCATTGCGTCCGTCGCGCCCGAGTAGGCCGAGTAGGACTTGAACAGGCTGACCGGCAGCGACATGTGGTTGACGATGTGCAGCATCGCGGTCACGACGATGAAAGCACCGTAGAACCAGTTACCGACATAGATGTGCTTGGTCTTGCGCTTGACGATGGTGCCGAAGAACACCAGACCGTAGGTGACCCAGACAATGGCCAGCAGAATAGCCAGAGGCCATTCCAGTTCCGCGTATTCCTTGGTGGTGGTGTAACCCAGCGGCAAGGTAACGATCGCGCCGACGATCACCGCTTGCCAACCCCAGAAGGTGAAGGCCGCGAGGCTGTCGGAAATCAGTCGCGTTTGGCAGGTTCGCTGCACGACGTAATAGGAAGTGGCAAACAGAGCACAACCACCGAAGGCGAAAATCACCAGGTTGGTGTGCAACGGGCGTAAGCGTCCAAAAGTCGTCCACGGCAGACCGAAGTTCAATTCCGGCCATACAAGCTGTGAGGCGATGAAGACACCAAGCCCCATGCCAAGGATCCCCCAGACCACCGTCATGATGGCGAACTGGCGGACTACCTTATAGTTATAAGCAGTCGGACTGATTGCTGTGCTCATTCTAAGGTTCCACGGTTTGGGTGTTTTATTAGGAGTAAAAATCGGCCGCAAGTATGGAGAAAGCGGGGGGTCATTGCAACGCGCCATGACCTGGGTCAATGCTTTCAAAAGCTGATTCTGCGGCCTTTCCATGCGCTGCGTAAGGACAAAATTGCCCTCTGACAAAATGTCGCAGCGGATGAAAAAAGCGAGGGGTTCAGGTCAGTTGTAACGGGGTATGTTCAAACACGACGATCGGGTGACAGAGGGCAACGGGGACGATAGCCGGTGTCTACCAGCCTTTGCGGCCTGTCATCGAGCACATTCGTAGAACACATCGGGTTGGATCGACCTGGAACCGGCGCTGACCAGTCCGCATCGCAGGAAGCTTAGACTCGAATCCGGCGAATCGAAAGGCAGACCAAGGGAGGGTGCGACAATGCGTCGCAAAGGGGCAGGGAACTGCCGCATCCGGGTGAATGCGGCGGTAGAGCGGACGAGATTTATTCGCTTTTGCCTTCAGCCTGCAAACGTTCTGTATTCAGACCGTGTGACAGGCTGTACACATAAGCGGCCAGCAATTGCACCTTGTCGTTGCCGAGCAGTTCATTCTGCGCCGGCATATGGCCCTGGCGGCCGTGACGTATGGTTTGTTGCAGTTGCGCCAGGCTTGTACCGTAGATAAAACCGGCCGGTTGCGTCAGGTTCGGCGCCCCCATGGCTTCAGTGCCCTGGCCGTTTGCCCCATGACAGGCTACGCAGGTGGTGCTGAACGCTTGCTGTCCGGCTTGCAGATCGGCCGTGCTGCCTTCCGGCAAGGGCAGGCCGGCCAATGTATGGCGCACATAAGCGGCGACGTTTTTCACGCCGGCGTCTCCGAGGATTTCCCCCCAGGCCGGCATCGCCGCCATGCGCCCGCCCAGGATGGTGGCCTTGATGGTTTCGGCATCGCCGCCCCAGCGCCACTGGCTGTCCGACAGATTAGGGAAGCCGAACGCGCCCTTGGCATCCGAGCCGTGGCACACCGAGCAATTGGACGCAAACAGGCGACCGCCAATTTTCAGCGCTTGCGGGTCCTGGGCCACGTCTTCCACCGGCATGGCGGCGAACTTGGCGAAAATCGGCCCGAACCTGGCATCAGCCTTGTTCATCTCCTTTTCCCATTCGTGGACGCCGGTCCAACCGTCCTCGTAACCGGGCAGGATGCCTTTCCAGTTGCCCAGGCCTGGGTAAAGCACCAGATAACCCACGGCAAATACCAAGGTGGCGGCGAACAACATGAACCACCACTGCGGCAGCGGGTTGTCGTATTCCTCGATGCCGTCGAAGCTGTGGCCCATGGTTTGGTCGGTGCTGCCCTTGGTTTCCCCTCGGCGCGTACCGATCAGTAGCCAGGTCAGGCCGATCAGGCTGCCGATGGTCAGCACGCAGATCCATACACTCCAGAAGGTGGTCATGGCCGGGTACTCCTAGTGGCGGATTCTGGTTGGGTGCTGTTTTCGGATGGCGGCTCGTCGGCGAACGGCAGCAGACGCGCTTCGGCGAATGCCGGATTGCGTTTGCTGTTGAACACCCACAGCGCCAGGCCGACGAAGGCCACGAACACCACGAGCGTGCCCAGGCCGCGGATCATTCCACTGTTCATTCCACTGCTTATTTCAAAGAACATGGCTCACCTCTTGCTCTTGATGGCAGTGCCGAGCACTTGCAGGTAGGCGACCAGCGCGTCCATTTCGGTCTTGCCCTGGAGCGAGGCGACTGAACCTGCGATGTCGTCGTCGGTGTACGGCACACCGAGGGTGCGCATGGCGCGGATCTTGGTTTCGGTGTGGCGGCTGTCGACCGGATTGGCCACCAGCCATGGATACGCCGGCATCTTCGATTCCGGCACCACGTTGCGCGGGTTGTACAAATGCGCGCGGTGCCAGTCTTCGGAGTAGCGACCGCCCACTCGCGCCAGGTCAGGTCCAGTTCGTTTCGAGCCCCAGAGGAATGGGTGATCCCACACGCTTTCCCCGGCCACCGAGTAGTGGCCATAGCGCTCGGTCTCGGCGCGGAACGGGCGGATCATCTGCGAGTGGCAACCGACGCAGCCTTCGCGGATGTAAATGTCGCGACCTTCCAGTTGCAACGCGGTGTAGGGCTTCATGCCTTCCACCGGTTTGTTGGTCACGTCCTGAAAGAACAGCGGGACGATCTGGGTCAGGCCGCCGATGCTCACGGCCAGCACCATCAGCAACAGCAGCAGGCCGACGTTTTTTTCGATTGTTTCGTGTTTCATGGCGGACTCCTCAGGCTATCTGCGCGGCAGTGGCGGCTTCGGAGGGCTGCGAGGCCCGCACGGTGCGCCAGGTGTTGTAAGCCATCAGGAACATGCCACTGAGAAAGATCGCGCCGCCCACCAGTCGCACGACGAAGCCTGGGTGACTGGCCACCAGGGTTTCGACGAAGGAATAGGTCAGCGTGCCGTCCTCGTTGACGGCGCGCCACATCAGGCCCTGGGCGATGCCGTTGACCCACATCGAGGCGATGTACAGCACGGTGCCGATGGTCGCCAGCCAGAAGTGCGCGTTGATCAGGCCGATGCTGTGCATCTGCGTGCGGCCGAAGATTTTCGGGATCATGTGGTACAGCGCACCGATGGAAATCATCGCCACCCAGCCGAGCGCGCCGGCGTGAACGTGGCCGATGGTCCAGTCGGTGTAGTGGGAGAGGGCATTGACCGTTTTGATCGCCATCATCGGCCCTTCGAAGGTCGACATGCCGTAGAACGCCAGCGACACCACGAGGAAGCGCAGGATCGGATCGCTGCGCAACTTATGCCAGGCGCCCGAGAGCGTCATCATCCCGTTGATCATCCCGCCCCAGCTTGGCGCCAACAGGATCAGCGACATCACCATGCCCAATGACTGCGCCCAGTCCGGCAACGCGGTGTAGTGCAAGTGGTGCGGGCCGGCCCAGATGTACAGGGTGATCAGCGCCCAGAAATGCACGATGGACAGGCGATAGGAATACACCGGACGCTCGGCCTGTTTCGGCACGAAGTAGTACATCATCCCGAGGAAACCGGCGGTGAGGAAAAAGCCTACGGCGTTGTGCCCGTACCACCACTGCACCATGGCATCGGTCGCACCGGCGTACACCGAGTAGGACTTGGTGAAACTCACTGGCAACTCCAGGTTGTTGACGATGTGCAGGATCGCCACGGTGATGATGAATCCACCGAAGAACCAGTTACCGACATAAATGTGTTTGGTCTTGCGCTGCATGATCGTGCCGAAAAACACGATGGCGTAGGCCACCCAGACAATGGTGATCAGGATGTCGATCGGCCATTCCAGTTCGGCGTACTCCTTGGAACTGGTGTAACCCAGCGGCAGGCTGATGGCTGCCAAAAGAATTACCAGTTGCCAGCCCCAGAAGCAGAACGCGGCGATTTTCGGCGCAAACAATCGGGTCTGGCAGGTGCGTTGTACCGAATAGAACGAACTGGCGAACAAAGCGCAGCCGCCGAAGGCGAAGATCACCGCGTTGGTGTGCAATGGACGCAACCGGCCGAAGCTGGTCCACGGCAGATTGAAATTGAGTTCGGGCCAGACCAACTGGGCCGCGAGAAAAACCCCGAGCCCCATGCCGACGATGCCCCATACCACCGTCATAATGGCGAATTGGCGGACCACCTTGTAGTTGTAGGCGGTACTGATAGAAGTGTTCATGGTTCCCCATCCACGGTTCAGCCGAAGTGGAGGCGTTTGCGCAAGGCAACGCTCCCTTCGCCTGGAGTTATAGGCAGACTAAAAGCGAGGCAAGCATGGACAAACAGCACAAGGCCAGTATTGACGGGGATCAATGGGCGCAGTGCGTGCGGGATCATGGATGGTTGTGGAATGCCGCCTCAGCGCCGGCTTCGGCGACACTGATTCTCGCTCACGGCGCGGGTGCGCCGACGGACAGCGGCTGGATGAACGACATGGCTGCGCGCCTTGCTGCGCATGGGGTCAATGTGTTGCGTTTCGAGTTTCCCTACATGGCGCAACGGCGAGTGGACGGTGGCAAGCGCCCGCCGAATCCGGCGCCGAAGTTGCTGGAATGCTGGCGCGAGGTCTATGCCGTGGTGCGACGCCATGTCGCTGGGCGTCTGGCCATTGGCGGCAAGTCCATGGGCGGGCGGATGGCCAGTTTGCTGGCCGATGAGTTGGGCGCGGATGGGTTGGTGTGTCTCGGTTATCCGTTTTATGCGGTGGGCAAACCGGAGAAGCCGCGGGTCGAACATCTAGCTGCGCTAAAGACGCGGACGTTGATTGTGCAAGGCGAGCGGGATGCGTTGGGTAATCGTCAGGCCGTCGAGGGTTATGAATTGGCGCCGGGCATCGAGATGTTCTGGCTGGTGGCGGGGGACCATGATTTGAAGCCGTTGAAGGCTTCGGGGTTTACCCATGAGCAGCATCTGGCGGCTACGGCGCAGAAGGTTGCTGAGTTTCTTCAGTGAGATTTGCGGTGCCAGACAGGGCCTCTTCGCGGGCAAGCCTCGCTCCTACAGGTTATCAGCGCCCACACGATCGACGCATGACCTGTAGGAGCGAGGCTTGCCCGCGAAAGCGATCTGCCAGTCAATAAAAAACCCGGAAGTTTTCACCTTCCGGGTTTTTGCCTTTCCAGCATCAATCAGCGGTTAAACCGCTCCACCAACGAGTACTGGGTATTTGCAGTCTTGGTCAGTTCTTCACTCAACAACGCCGAGTGTTGAGCCTGTTCCGAAGTCTGATCCGCCAGTTGCGAGATGTTGCTGATATTGCGGCTGATCTCTTCAGCCACCGAACTTTGCTCTTCAGTCGCAGCGGCGATCTGGGTGGTCATATCGGTGATGTGGGCCACCGCTTCGCTGATGCCCACCAGCGCCTGATCCGCTTCCAGTACCCGCGCCACACCTTCTTCAGCCTGGCGATGGCCAGTTTCCATGGTTTGCACCGCCGTGCTGGCAGTCTGTTGCAGTTTGGCGATCAGGGCATGGATCTGCCCGGTGGATTCGCTGGTGCGTTGTGCCAGTTGCCGGACTTCGTCGGCCACCACCGCAAAACCACGGCCCATTTCGCCGGCACGCGCGGCTTCAATGGCGGCGTTCAAGGCCAGCAGGTTGGTCTGGTCGGCAATGCCTTTGATCACATCGACCACGCCGCCGATTTCGTCGCTGTCCTTGGCCAGTTGCGTGACCGTCAGGCCGGTTTCACCGACCACCACCGACAGGCGCTGGATGGCTTCACGGGTTTCCCCGGCAATATCGCGACCGCGACCGGTCAGGCGATTGGCTTCCTGAGTGGCGTCGGCGGTGCGCTGCACATGGCTGGCAACTTCCTGCGTGGTGGCGGCCATTTGATTCACGGCGGTGGCCACTTGCTCGGTTTCGACGCGCTGACGTTCCAGGCCGGTGGAGCTGTTGTGGGCCAGGGTGTCGGACTGTTTCGCTTGGTCGCTCAGGTGCTCGGCGGTGTCCTGCAGGCGGGTCAGACAGGTTTTCAGACGGGCTTCCTGGCTGAGGATCGACATCTCCAGGCGCGCCTGGGCACCGCGACTGTCGGTGTACATCTGCGCGATCAGCGGGTCGGAGGTGGTTTGCCCGGCCAGTTGCAGCAGGCGCTTGAGGCCGCGCTGTTGCCAGCTCAAACCCAACAGACCCAATGGCACCGACAGGCCGGCGGCCAACGCAAAACCCCATTGGGAATTGAGAGACGTACCAATCATGAAACTCAATTGGCTGACCAGAATAAACGGCAGCCAGTCCTGCAGCACCGGCAGCCATTTGTTTGTTGAAGGAATCGCCGACTTACCCTGGTTGATGCGTTGGTAGAGCGCTTCGGCACGGCGGATCTGCTCGGCGGTGGGTTTGACCCGCACCGACTCGTAACCGATCACCTGATTGCCGTCGAACACCGGTGTGACGTAGGCGTTAACCCAGTAGTGGTCACCGGACTTGCAGCGATTCTTGACAATGCCCATCCATGGCAAGCCTTGTTTCAGTGTGCCCCACATGTGCGCGAACACCGCAGCCGGGACGTCGGGGTGACGCACCAGGTTATGCGGCGCACGGATCAGTTCCTCACGAGAAAACCCGCTGATTTCGACGAAAGCGTCGTTGCAGTAGGTGATCACGCCCTTGGCATCGGTGGTGGAAATCAACCGTTGCTGAGCCGGGAAGGTCCGTTCGCGTTGGGTAATGGGCTGGTTGTTACGCATGGCTTTTTCAATCCGCAAGGCTTTGACGAGGTATCGGCATCGTCAGGCATTTATTGATGTGTTTTTTTCAATCATCGGTGACACGTCGCAAAACGACCGTTGCGTCAGCCGGCGAGCATGGGATAGGTGAAGAGCCCGAAATGCAGCAGATTCAAACCAAAATGGGTGGCGATGGCCGCGCCCAACCCACCGAAACGGTAGGCCAGGCCATAGCCGACCCCGGCCAGACTCGCCAACAGTACCCATTGCCAGCCAGCGCCTAGATGAACGAGGCCGAACAGCATCGATGCGAGCAACAAGGCGAGGTTTTCGCCATAAGGCAGGTGTTTGAACTGCCGGCTCAGACCGCCCTGGATGTAGCCGCGAAACAGCGCTTCCTCCACCAGCGTTACCAGCAACAGATTGTTCAGCACCCACAACCAGGCCTGATCCGGCCACTTAGGTGCCCAACTGATCACGCCCAACAACAGCGCGCCACCCAGGGCCAGCACGACGCTCACGGTCAGGGCGAGGGCAGTGGCATACACGGACAGGCGCAGGGAACGCCGGCCGACAATCCATGGGCAAACCAGCAACAGCCAGAAGCCGATCAGAGGTTTGTCCAGATTCAGGTACATGGCAAACGGCACGGCGTCGACGGTGAACCGCTGTGGAACGATGCCGCGACCATTGTAGAAACCGGGAAGCCAGTGCAGCGCCAGCGCCACCGCCAGGACGATGAACAAGCCGTGGCCGAGGTAGCGGCCAATGGGAACCTGTTGTTGGCGAACGGCGAAAGCGGCGAACAGCAGCAACCCGAAAGAGATGGCGGCCAGCCAGCCGAGTTGGCCGTAGATCAACGCCAGGCCGTAGCCGAGAGAGAGAAGCGCCAGGTAGATCCATGGCAGAGCGATCATTTGAAGTCCTTGTTTCAGAGATTCTGCAGGTTGCCGCGGGCCATGTTGGAGCGACCTGTGGCGAGGGGGCTTGCCCCCGTTGGGTTGCGAAGCAGCCCCAAAATCTCTGATATACCAAAGATCTTGTGAGTGCTACGCACTCAAACGGGGGCAAGCCCCCTCGCCACAGGTCGCTCTCACATTGGTTATGTGTCGTACACAACACCTATGCGATGGGGCGCGCGATTATAGAGACGTACACCGCGTATACAAAAACACCGCCCGAAGGCGGTGTCGTTGTCAGCAGGCTGTTACGAGGCAATCAACTGCCGCAGCACGTAATGCAAAATCCCGCCGGCCTTGAAGTATTCCACCTCATTAAGGGTGTCGATCCGGCACAACACCTCGACCTTTTCCTTGTTGCCGTTTTCACGGGTGACGACCAGCGTCAGGTTCATGCGCGGGGTCAGCTCGACGCCCGTCAGGCCAAGGATGTCCAGGGTTTCTCTGCCGGTGAGGTTCAGGCTCTTGCGGTTCTGATCCAGCTTGAACTGCAACGGCAACACACCCATGCCCACCAGATTGGAACGGTGAATCCGCTCGAAGCTTTCAGCGATGACGGCTTTGACCCCCAACAGGTTGGTGCCCTTGGCCGCCCAGTCGCGGCTCGAACCGGTGCCGTATTCTTGCCCGGCGATCACCACCAGTGGCGTGCCCGACGCCTGGTAACGCATGGCCGCGTCGTAGATCGGCAGCTTCTCCCCGGTCGGAATATAAATCGTGTTGCCGCCTTCTTCGCCGCCGAGCATTTCATTGCGAATACGGATATTGGCGAAGGTGCCGCGCATCATCACTTGATGGTTGCCGCGACGGGAACCGTAGGAGTTGAAGTCCCGCGGTTCCACCCCTTGCTCGCGCAGGTAATGGCCGGCAGGGCTGTCAGCCTTGATGTTGCCGGCCGGGGAGATGTGGTCGGTGGTTACCGAATCACCGAGCAGCGCGAGGACTTTCGCCCTTTCGATATCCTTGACCACCGGCGGCGGGCCGCCGATGTCATCGAAGAATGGCGGATGCTGGATATACGTCGAATCGCTGTTCCAGACATAAGTCGCCGCTTGCGGCACTTCGATCGCCTGCCACTGCTCGTCGCCGGCAAACACTTCGGCGTACTCCTTGTGGAACATCGCGGTGTTCACCTGAGTCACCGCGTCGGCGATTTCTTTGGTGCTCGGCCAAATGTCTCGCAGATAAACCGGGTGACCGTCCTTGTCGTTGCCCAAGGGCTCGCTGCTGATGTCGATGCGCACCGTGCCGGCCAACGCATAGGCGACGACCAGGGGCGGGGAGGCCAGCCAGTTGGTTTTCACCAAGGGATGCACGCGACCTTCGAAGTTGCGGTTGCCCGAGAGCACCGAGGCGACGGTCAGGTCGGCTTTCTGGATGGCTTTTTCGATTGGCTCCGGCAACGGCCCGGAGTTGCCGATGCAGGTGGTGCAGCCATAACCGACGAGTGCAAAACCGAGTTCATCGAGGTAGCGGGTCAGGCCGGCCGCCTTGTAGTAGTCGGTCACCACTTTCGAGCCGGGGGCCAGCGAACTCTTGACCCACGGTTTGCGTGTGAGGCCTTTCTCTATGGCCTTCTTCGCCACCAGCCCGGCCGCCATCATCACGCTGGGGTTGGAGGTGTTGGTGCAGGACGTGATCGCGGCAATCACCACCGCGCCGTTTTTCAGCCGATACGTGCGGCCTTCGTGGTTGTAGTCCGCTTCGCCGATCAGATCGGCGTTGCCCACCGCAACGCCTCCGCCGCCCTCACTTTCCAGGCGACTCTCTTCCTTGCTGGAGGGTTTGAATTGCAGGCCGAGAAAGTCATTGAACGCTTGCGCCACATTTGGCAGCGAGACGCGGTCCTGCGGGCGTTTCGGCCCGGCGAGACAGGCCTCGACGCTGTCCATGTCCAGGGCCAGGCTGTCGGTGAACACCGGCTCCTTGCCGGGCAGGCGCCACAGGCCCTGGGTCTTGCTGTAGGCCTCTACCAGTTTCACGGTTTCCGGGGTGCGGCCGGACAGGCGCAAGTACTCCAGTGTCACCTCGTCCACTGGGAAGAAGCCGCAGGTGGCGCCGTATTCCGGCGCCATGTTGGCGATGGTCGCGCGGTCGGCCAACGGCAGGTCGGCGAGGCCGTCGCCGTAGAATTCGACGAATTTCCCGACCACGCCTTTCTTGCGCAGCATTTGGGTGACGGTCAGCACCAGGTCGGTGGCGGTAATGCCTTCCTTGAGCTTGCCGGTGAGTTTGAAACCGATCACTTCCGGAATCAGCATCGACACCGGTTGGCCGAGCATCGCCGCTTCCGCTTCGATCCCGCCGACACCCCAGCCGAGTACGCCGAGGCCATTGATCATGGTGGTGTGGGAGTCGGTGCCGACCAGGGTGTCCGGAAAGGCATAGGTGCGTCCATCCTCGTCCTTGGTCCAGACCGTGCGGCCCAGGTACTCGAGGTTGACCTGGTGGCAGATGCCGGTGCCGGGCGGCACCACGCTGAAGTTGTCGAAGGCGCTCTGGCCCCAGCGCAGGAAAGCGTAACGCTCGTGGTTGCGCTGCATTTCGATATCGACGTTCTGTTCGAAGGCGCTACTGCTTGCGAACTTGTCGACCATCACCGAGTGGTCGATCACCAGGTCCACCGGCGACAGCGGGTTGATTCGCTGTGGGTCGCCACCGGCCTTGGCCATGGCGGCGCGCATGGCGGCCAGGTCGACCACCGCGGGGACGCCGGTAAAGTCTTGCATCAATACCCGCGCCGGGCGGTACTGGATTTCGCGATCGGAGCGACGCTCCTTGAGCCAGGCGGCAATCGCCTTGAGGTCGGCGCCGGTAACCGTTTTCTCGTCCTCCCAGCGCAGCAGGTTTTCCAGCAACACTTTCAACGACATCGGCAGCGTGTCGAGATCGCCCAGGCTTTTGGCGGCTTCGGGAAGGCTGAAATAGTGGTAGATCTTGTCGTCGACTTGTAAGGTTTTAAGGGTTTTCAGGCTATCGAGGGACGGCATTGAAATATCTCCTTTGGGTCCGCACGGCTACGGACTGGCGGGACAGACAGAGCTCTTAACCTAGCCCTGTTTAGACGTTAAGGCTAATAACTGGACCGTAAGGACAAGTCCAAGGTTCCGATCTCGGCTATCATGCGCCGGTTTTCATGACAGGCTTTGCTTCAACGCAAGTCTGGGCATCGCGCAGTGGCTGAATTCTTCGCCAACTGCCCAGGAGTAAGAATGAACACCCTCTTTATGCATTGCCGGCCGGGCTTCGAAAGCGAAGTCTGTTCCGAGATTTCCGAACATGCCGCGCGGCTGAACGTGGCCGGTTATGCCAAGGCCAAAACCGCTAGCGCCTGCGCCGAATTTATTTGCACCGAAGAAGACGGCGCCGAGCGCCTGATGCGCGGCCAGCGTTTTGCCGACCTGATTTTCCCGCGCCAATGGGCTCGCGGGATTTTCATTGATCTGCCGGAAACCGACCGCATCAGCGTGATCCTTGCGCACATGGCGGACTTCCCGGTGTGCGGCAGCCTGTGGCTGGAAATGGTCGACACCAACGATGGCAAGGAACTGTCGAACTTCTGCAAGAAATTCGAAGGCCACCTGCGCAAGGCGCTGATGGCGGCCGGAAAACTAGTGGAAGACGCCCACAAACCACGGCTGCTGCTGACCTTCAAGAGCGGTCGCGAAGTGTTCATGGGCTTGGCGGAGTCGAACAATTCGGCGATGTGGCCGATGGGTATTCCACGTCTGAAGTTTCCGCGTGAGGCGCCGAGCCGTTCGACCCTCAAACTGGAAGAGGCCTGGCACCATTTCATCCCCCGCGACCAGTGGGACGAGCGCCTGCACAGCGACATGACCGGTGTCGACCTCGGTGCTGCACCCGGCGGCTGGACCTGGCAACTGGTCAACCGTGGCATGCTGGTGACCGCCATCGACAACGGTCCGATGGCCGAAAGCCTGATGGACACCGGTTTGGTGCAGCACTTGATGGCTGACGGTTTCACCTTCAAGCCCAAGCAACCGGTGGACTGGATGGTCTGCGACATCGTCGAGAAACCGGCGCGCAACGCCGCGATGCTGGAAGAATGGATTGGCGAGGGGCATTGCCGGGAAGCGGTGGTCAACCTCAAGCTGCCGATGAAACAGCGTTACGCCGAAGTGAAGCGCTTGCTGGAACGAATTGCCGACGGGTTCAAGGCGCGGGGTATTCGGGTCGAGATCGGCTGTAAGCAGCTGTATCACGACCGAGAAGAAGTGACCTGCCATCTTCGCCGGCTCGACGTAAAGAAACCCAAGTCCCGCTAAAACGCCTCGCTCCTACAGAGACGGCGGCTTTATGCCATAGGTGACCGAACACCCGGCTTTGCGCGACAATACCGGCAAGCTTCAGGAGTAAACCATGAGTGAAATGATCGATACGCCGGTAGACGGTACCCTCGACGCCACCGGCCTCAATTGCCCGGAGCCGGTGATGATGTTGCACCAGCACATCCGCGACCTGGTGCCCGGCGGTTTGCTGAAGGTGATCGCTACCGACCCGTCGACCCGTCGCGACATTCCCAAGTTCTGCGTGTTTCTCGACCACGAGTTGGTGGCGCAGCATGAACAGGCAGGCACCTACCTGTACTGGATCCGCAAGAAGTTTGATTAACGGGCACAAAAAAGGGCCTGCCTATGCAGGTAATGTCGATAAGTTAAGGGTAAATCGGACACGTAGGAGCCAGCGGTGCGGCGATCCGACTTGCCGGCGAAGGCGTCCTTAAGAGCGCTTTCGCCGGCAAGCCTGGCTCCTACGAACCCGCCGAACGACTGATGCGGATCCGCTTGCGTGCACTGCGCGTCAGGCGGATCGACAGCATCAGCGCCGCGCAACTCAAGCCCACGATCAATCCCTGCCACAACCCGCTCGGGCCGCTCGGCGTACCGAACCAGTCGGTCAGGCCCAGGGCGTAACCCACCGGCAAACCGATCCCCCAATAAGCGAACAGCGTCAGGATCATCGTCACCCGAGTGTCCTGATAGCCCCGCAGTGCGCCGGCCGCCGTCACCTGGATGGCATCGGAAAACTGGAACAGCGCCGAGTACACAATCAGCATCGCAGCCACTTGAATCACTGTCGGGTCGGCGGTGTAGATCGCGGCGATGGGTTCGCGCAGCAACAGCATCAGGCTCGCCGACAGGCACGCGTAAACCAGGGCGGTGCCCATGCCGACACCGGCGGCGAAACGTGCTTGCCGTGGTTCTTCACGGCCGAGTGCCTGGCCGACCCGTACGGTCACGGCCATGCCCAGGGAGTAGGGGATCATGAACACCAGCGAGCTGAAGTTCAGGGCAATCTGGTGCCCGGCGACCACGGTGGCGCCGAGGCTACCGATCAGCAGGGCGATCACGGCGAAGATGCTCGACTCGGCGAACACCGCAATGCCGATCGGCAGGCCGATGCCCAGCAAGCGTTTGATCACCGACCACTGCGGCCAGTCGAATCGGCTGAACAACTGACTCGACTGATAGGCCGGCGCCCAGCGCTCCCAGCCGGCCATGCCCAACGCCATCACCCACATCACGATCGCCGTGGCCCAGCCGCAGCCGACACCGCCCATGGCTGGCACACCCAAGTGGCCATAGATGAAGATGTAGTTCAGCGGAATATTCAGCGCCAGCCCGCACAGGCCAAGCACCATGGCCGGGCGCGTGCGACCCAGACCATCACTGAAGCAACGCAGCACGTGATAGAGCGCGACGGCGGGCAGGCCGCTGGCGATGCCGTGCAGATACTGCATGCACGGGCCGATCAGCTCGGGGTCGACCTTCATGATGTGCAGGATCGGTTCGGCGCTGAACAGCATGCCGGTCGCCATCAAGCCCACCACCAGCGCCAGCCACAGCGCCTGACGCACGATCGGGCCAATCTCGCTGTGAGTACCGGCACCGAAGCGCTGGGCGACTTTCGGGGTGGTGGCCAGCAGCGTGCCGGTCATCAGCAAAAACACCGGCACCCAGATCGAGTTACCCAGCGCGACGGCTGCGAGATCGCGAGGCCCGACGCGACCGGCCATCACTGCATCGACGAAGCCCATGGCGGTGGTCGCCAGTTGCGCGATCATGATCGGCAACGCCAGGCCGAGCAGGTTTTTCAGCTCCAGGCGAACCCGGGCCGGGCGGTCGAGGGAAATAGCGGTGGGGCGGTCAGTCACGGAATTCAAGGCGAAACGTCCAAAGGGTTTTGATGCGCGAGGCGGCGCATTCTACGCCTTGACGCAGTGGTCAGGAAAAGTCCTGTGTTAGCGATTTGTAATCGATGTGCGGACATTGCGACGTCCCGTAGCAGGCTGCGCCAGCTGCTACAAGGATGCGTAATGCCCGCTGGCCCACTACCGCCATCTGCGCCTACACTGCCGGTCCGCCAAAGGAGCCCGCCATGCTGATTGTTGCCGACGAAAATATCCCGCTGCTCGATGCCTTCTTCGAAGGGTTCGGTGAAATCCGCCGGGTGCCGGGACGTGCCATCGATCGCGCCACTGTCGAGCAGGCCGATGTGCTGCTGGTGCGCTCGGTGACCAACGTCAACCGCGCATTGCTTGAAGGTAGTAAGGTGCGCTTTGTCGGCACTTGCACCATCGGCACCGATCACCTGGAGCTGGATTACTTTCAGCAAGCCGGTATCACCTGGTCCAGCGCGCCAGGCTGTAATGCCCGGGGTGTGGTCGATTACGTGTTGGGTAGCCTGCTGACCCTGGCCGAAATCGAAGGTGCCGACCTGACTCAGCGCACCTACGGCGTGGTCGGCGCCGGCGAAGTGGGCGGGCGCTTGATCAAGGTTCTGCAAGCTCTGGGCTGGAACGTGCTGGTCTGCGATCCCCCACGGCAAGCCGCTGAAGGGGGCGATTACGTCAGCCTCGAGCAGGTCATCGAACAATGCGACGTCATCAGCCTGCACACTCCGCTGGACAAACAAGGCCCTCAGGCAACCTGGCATCTGTTCGATAAAAACCGTTTGAACCAACTCAAACCGGGCACCTGGCTGATTAACGCCAGTCGTGGCCCGGTGATCGACAACACCGCCCTGCGCCAGGTGCTGTTGCAACGTGAAGATCTGCAAGCGGTGCTGGATGTCTGGGAGGCTGAGCCCGAGGTCGATGTGGCGCTGGCTGAGCTGTGTGTGCTGGCAACGCCGCACATTGCCGGTTACAGCCTCGACGGCAAACAGCGCGGGACGGCGCAGATCTATCAGGCGTTTTGCGAGTTTCTTGGGCAACCGGAGCAGGTCCACCTGAGCGACTTGCTGCCAGCGCCGTGGCTGTCGGCAGTGACATTGAACGCCGACAGTGATCCGGCCTGGGCGCTGGCGATGTTGTGCCGTGGCGTGTACGACCCGCGCCGTGACGACGCGGATTTCCGTCGCAGCCTTGTAGGCAACGTGAGCGAGCAGCGTGCGGCGTTCGATGCGCTGCGCAAGCATTACCCGCTGCGGCGTGAGATTGATGGGTTGAAGGTGCGGATCGAGGGGGATTCGCCGGCGTTGCAGCAAATTGTGGCGGCGTTGGGTGCTTCGGCTGTCTGAGTGCCGGGTTGGTCTTATCGCGGGCAAGCCACGCTCCCACAGGTCATGCGTCAATTTTGGAATCGCGGTAATCCTGTGGGAGCGGGCTTGCCCGCGATAGGGGGCGAAGCACCCTCAAAAGACACCCATAAAAAACCCGGCTAAAAGAGCCGGGTCAAGAAGACGGTGGCTACATCACTTTTGTTCGGCAGGCTTGACCAATCGCTCTTCCAGTTCGCGGCAAGCGTCCTGGATCATGTTTTCAGTGATCGGTACTTCGTGCCCATCCTTATCAATAATCGAGCAACCCAGAGATTGGTCTGGCTGCGTGCGGATCACTGGAATCTTGTCATCGCTGCTGTTTTGCAAGGACATGGCCTGTCTCCTCATCAGGTTGTGTGCTTACTGTAAAACCGCCAGGTGACCGGGCTGTGACAACTCCCTGCGATCTTTCAGGTCGGCATCTTCAGTCCATCAGAAATACCCTGACGTTTCCACCCGGACTTTAGACCAATAATCTCTAGCCACTAGTCTTGACGGTCATAATTAACCTGACTCATTGTGATTTACAGCGTTCAATCCCGTCTGTCGGTGTAGGCTGGTCGGGTCAAAGCCATTGATTGCGCCCTCGGATGATCTTCATGCTCTCTTCCCGTCACCGCCGCGCCATTCGTCTGGCCAGTCGTTTCATCATGCCTTATCGCTGGCCGGCCTTCGGCGCCTTGCTGGCGTTGATCGCCACCGCCGGCATCACCTTGTCCATGGGGCAGGGGATTCGTCTGCTGGTGGATCAGGGTTTCATGACTCAGTCGCCGCATTTGCTCAACCGGTCTATCGGCCTGTTCATGCTGCTGGTGGTCGGTCTGGCGATCGGCACCTTTGCGCGCTTTTATCTGGTGTCGTGGATCGGCGAACGCGTTGTCGCCGACATCCGCCGGCGGGTGTTCAATCATCTGGTCTACTTGCATCCGGGTTTCTACGAAGACAACCGCAGCTCCGAGATCCAGTCACGGCTGACCGCCGACACCACGCTGTTGCAATCGGTGATTGGCTCTTCACTGTCGCTGTTCCTGCGTAATGGGCTGATGGTGATCGGCGGGATTGTCTTGCTGTTTATCACCAACCCCAAACTCACCAGCATCGTGGTGGTCGCGTTGCCGCTGGTGGTCGCGCCGATCCTGATTTTTGGGCGCCGGGTGCGCACCCTGTCGCGGCTGAGCCAGGACCGGATTGCCGATATCGGCAGCTATGTCTCCGAAACCCTGAGTCAGATCAAAACCGTGCAGGCCTACAACCATCAGGTCCAGGACGAGCAGCGTTTTGCCACGACCGTGGAAGAGGCTTTCAACACTGCCCGCAAGCGCATCTTCCAGCGCGCCTGGTTGATTACCCTGGTGATCGTGCTGGTGTTGGGCGCGGTTGGGGTGATGCTCTGGGTGGGCGGTATGGATGTCATCGCCGGGCGGATTTCTGCGGGTGAGCTGGCGGCGTTTGTCTTTTACAGCCTGATCGTCGGCGGTGCCTTCGGCACGTTGAGCGAAGTGATCGGCGAACTGCAGCGAGCGGCGGGGGCCGCAGAGCGGATTGCCGAATTGTTGCGTTCGGAAAACATCATCCAGCCACCGACCCACGGTCTGGTGACTTTGCCTGAACGGGTGAAGGGCGATCTGGTGCTGCAAGATGTGCGCTTTTCCTACCCGTCGCGTCCGCAAAGCTATGCGGTCGATGGTCTGAATCTGACGATCAATGCCGGCGAAACCCTTGCATTGGTTGGGCCGTCCGGTGCAGGAAAATCAACGGTGTATGACTTGTTGTTGCGCTTTTACGACCCCGCCGAAGGACGCATCCTGCTAGACGGTGTGCCGCTGACCCAACTCGATCCTCTGGACCTGCGCCGCTGCTTCGCCCTCGTTTCGCAAACCCCGGCGCTGTTCTTCGGCAGTATCGAAGAGAACATTCGCTACGGCCACCCGACGGCGACCTTGGCCCAGGTGCAGGAAGCCGCGAAAATCGCCTACGCCCATGACTTCATCGAGCAAATGCCCCACGGCTACCAGACTCACCTCGGCGACGCGGGTCTCGGTTTGTCCGGCGGGCAACGCCAACGCCTCGCTATCGCCCGGGCGCTGCTGGTGGACGCGCCGATCTTGCTGCTGGACGAAGCCACCAGCGCCCTCGACGCCCAGAGCGAGCACCTGATACAGCAAGCCCTGCCCAGCCTGATGGAAAACCGCACCACGCTGGTCATCGCCCACCGACTGGCTACGGTGAAAAACGCCGACAGGATCGCGGTGATGGACCAGGGAAAACTGGTGGCGGTGGGAACGCATCAGGAGTTGATTGCGAACAATGCGCTGTATGCCCGGCTGGCGGCGTTGCAGTTCAATGATGGCAAGGCCGAAACCGATCTCCACCTGTAGGAGCTGTCGAGTGAAACAAGGCTGCGATCTTTTGATCTTTTTCGGCACAGTTGAAGATCAAAAGATCGCAGCCTTGTTTCACTTGACAGCTCCTACACAGCTCCTACATAGCCGGCATTAGCGGTTATTGATCGTCGAAATACCGTTCATGCCAATCCACCAGCGGTTGTGGTGAGTTGAGCTTCTGGCCGTAGATTACCGAGTACGACAACACGTTTTGCACGTACTGCCGGGTTTCGTCGAACGGGATGCTTTCTACCCACACATCGAAGCTCAGGTGATCGGCGCCGCGCAGCCATTGACGCACGCGGCCGGGGCCGGCGTTGTAGGCGGCGGAGGCGAGGACGCGGTTGCCGTTGAACTGGCTGTGGACCTGGCTCAGGTAAGCGGCACCGAGCTGAATGTTCTTGTCCGGATCGAACACTTGCTGCGGTGAGGCCAGGGGAATACTGAACTTGCGCGCGGTCTCCTTGGCGGTGCCGGGCATCAGTTGCATCAGGCCGCTGGCGCCGACACCGGAGCGCGCATCAGCCATGAAGGCGCTTTCCTGACGGGTGATGGCGAATACCCAGCTCGAATGCAGGCCACGGACCTTGGCTTCACGGACCAGGGTTTCGCGGTGGGCC
The DNA here is from genome assembly GCF_059695645.1 of Pseudomonas sp. LBUM1673. Lineage (NCBI taxonomy): Bacteria > Pseudomonadati > Pseudomonadota > Gammaproteobacteria > Pseudomonadales > Pseudomonadaceae > Pseudomonas > Pseudomonas sp. LBUM1673. Next base: position 4,384,230 of record NZ_CP166780.1, on the reverse strand, counting down.
ATCGGGAAGCGGATATCCAGGTCGTCCCAGTACTTCGCCTGACTGATGGTGCGGATCGCCGGGAAATACCATTTCAGGTCGTAAGCCAGTTTCGCCTGGGCGACCATTTCGTCACGGCTGAAGTGCCTGCTGACGTGGTACCACTCGCGACGACCGTCGACGATCTGCCCGCGCGCATGGAATTCCAGGGCGCGTCGCACGCCCGGGGTATTGCGCACCTTGTTGATCAGCGCCTGGCTGAGCACCAGCGGTTTGTTGTTAAGCGAATAGGGGGATTGCGAGCGGTCGGCCGCCAGGAAACCGTAGAAGTCGCGCTCATGAGCCAGGCTTTTGTAAAGCGTCTGCGCTTCTGGATTTTGCGGCTGCGCCAGCTCCAGGCTGCGAGCCTGCCAGTAACGCCAGCGGTTGGTGGTGGCCAGGTCCTGGGGCAGGCGGCGGGTCAACTGATAGGCATCGTCCCAGCGGGCCAGACGCAACAGCAGGCGCAAGCGCCATTCGGAAACAGTGTTGTCCCGCAGTTCCGGGTCGTATTTGGTCATCACGTCCAGCGCGCGGCTGTCGAAGCGTCGTGCGAGGGTCAGGCCGATTTCCCGGGCAATCGCGACTTTTTCGTCACGGGAGAAATGCATGCTGCTGGCATAACCGTCGAGCAGGGCCATGGCCTTGTCCGGATCCTGACGGGCCAGGCGACGCAGGCCGAGGCTGACGATATCGGACATGGGTTCATCGGCCGGGATGAAGCGTGACGGCTGATTGAGCAGCTCGGGTTTCTGCGCCACATCCACCAGCAGGCGACCGCGCGGGGCAAGTGTCGTCAGGCCATTGATCAGGCTGTTGGCCAGCGGATAATTGCGCGCCTGGGCGGCGAGCTTGGTGCGTTCCCAGCGTTTCTGCTCGGTCAGTTGACCCTCGGCGGCCCACATGCCGAACGCGCCATCGCAAGCGTCGGGCTGGGTTTTGCCGGTCAGCCAGAGTTTGTCGGCGTTGGCGTAGCCCTCGGCCTTGCGGTTATGGCTGATCTGATACTGCGCGTTCAGGCAGTCCAGTTCGGTGAAATTGAGCTTGGGGTCATAATATTTGACGAACGTCGCCCAATCGCCGCGTTCGGTCAGCCAGCGCAGCCAGCGCAATTTCATCCAGTTGGCTTGCGGCAGGTCACCGTGTTCAGCGAGGAATTTCTCGATTTCGGCGTTGCTCGCGGTTTTTAGCCGCGCGGTCAGTTCGTCATAAGCCAGGTAGGGCTCCAGCGGATAATCACGCAGAGCCTGGCTGTAACGGAAATAAGGGCCGGAATCGCCTTTGGCCAAGGCACGCTTGGCTTCATCGTAATACTGGCGTTGGGTGGACAGGTCCACCGCCTGGGCGGATTGCGCGACAGCGGCGGTAAGAAGCAAACACGAAAAAAGATTGAAAAGGCGACTGCGCATGAGACGTCCGGGCAGAGAAATCATGACAAGTGCCGACAAGAGCGGCACTGAATAATCTGTAGCTTAGCCTTTTGCCAGCAGCGGGCGAAAGCTTTGCCGACCTGCCGGCACAAGTTCGCAACAATTGTTGTGCAGAGTGCTTCGACATTGAAATTGCCGGCCTTCTGCAGCCTCAAGTCAGGTAGAATGCGCGCCCGGTTTTTGGAGAAGCTCATGACCCTGCTCAAATTCAGCGATGTGTCCCTTGCTTTCGGCGCTATGCCGTTGTTGGACAAGGTGTCCTGGCAGATCGCCCGTGGTGAGCGGGTGTGCATCATCGGCCGCAATGGCACTGGCAAGTCCAGCATGATGAAGCTCGTCAAGGGCGACCAGAAGCCTGATGACGGCTCTGTTTGGCGCGCACCTGGCCTAAAGATTGGCGAATTGCCGCAAGAATTGCCGGTAGCCGACGAGCGGACCGTGTTCGACGTGGTTGCCGAAGGCCTGGACGGTGTCGGCGAGCTGCTCGCGCAATATCACCACCTGAGCCAGAACATCGTCACCGACGCCGACCTGGACAAACTGATGCATGTCCAGCACGACCTCGAAGCCCGTGATGGCTGGCGTTTGCAGCAACTGGTCGACAGCACCTTGAGCCGTCTGCAGTTGCCGGCCGACAAGACCCTCGCCGAGTTGTCCGGTGGCTGGCGTCGTCGCGTCCTGCTGGCTCAGGCTCTGGTTTCCGAACCCGATCTGCTGCTGCTCGACGAACCGACCAACCACTTGGACATCGGTGCTATTGCCTGGCTTGAAGAAGCGCTGAAGGACTTCCAGGGCGCCGTGCTGTTCATCACGCACGACCGTTCATTCCTGCAGAACCTCGCGACCCGCATCCTGGAACTGGATCGCGGCGGCCTGATCGACTGGAACGGCGACTACGCCAGCTTCCTCGTGCACAAAGAGGCGACTCTGGCTGCTGAAGAAACCGCCAACGCACTGTTCGACAAAAAACTGGCCCAGGAAGAAGTCTGGATCCGTCAAGGTATCAAGGCCCGCCGCACCCGTAACGAAGGCCGCGTCCGTGCCCTGAAAGCCTTGCGCGTTGAGCGCAGCGAGCGTCGTGAGCGCACCGGCAAGGCCAACATTCAGCTGGATACCGCCGACAAGTCCGGCAAGCAAGTGATGGTCCTCGAGAACGTGAGCTTCGCTCACCCGGGCGGCCCGTTCCTGATCAAGGATTTCTCCATGGTGCTACAGCGCGGCGACCGTATCGGTCTGCTCGGCGCCAACGGTACCGGCAAGACCACGCTGCTGAAGCTGATGCTCAGCGGCCTGCAGCCGACCAGCGGCAAAGTGGAAGAGGGGACGCGCATCGACGTGGCCTACTTCGACCAGTTGCGCCATCAGCTGGACCTGGAAAAGACCGTGATCGACAACGTGGCCGAAGGTCGCGACTTCATCGATATCGATGGTCAAAGCCGTCATGTGCTGAGCTACCTGGGCGACTTCCTGTTCAGCCCGCAGCGCGCCCGCACGCCGGTCAAGGCACTGTCCGGTGGTGAGCGTGCCCGTCTGTTGCTGGCCAAACTGTTCAGCAAACCGGCGAACCTGCTGGTACTCGACGAACCGACCAACGACCTGGACGTGGAAACCCTCGAGCTGCTGGAAGAGGTCTTGCTGACCTTCAACGGCACCGTGCTGATGGTCAGTCACGACCGGGCATTCCTCGACAACGTGGTCACCAGCACCCTGGTCTTCGAAGGCGAAGGCAAGGTTCGCGAATACGTCGGTGGTTATCAGGACTGGCTGCGTCAGGGCGGCTCGCCGCGCCTGCTGGGGGTAAGCGAGAGCAAGTCCGGCAAAGCCGACCTGAACTCGGCTGTCGTCACTGCTGAACCCGTGCCAGTCGCTGCAGTGGTAGAGGCGACGGTGGCAAAGAAGAAGCTCAGCTACAAGCTGCAGCGTGAGCTGGAAGCCCTGCCAGGTCAGATCGAAGCCATGGAGCAGCAGATCGTGGTGGTTGAAGCGCAGATGGCGGATGCCGGTTTCTATCAGCGTCCTCCTGCCGAGACGGCTGCGGTGATCGCTCAGCTTGAGCAATTGCAGGCTGAACTCGACGTGATGGTCGAGCGCTGGGCCGAGCTGGATGCCTGATTGATCCGGCTATAAAAAAGCCCGGCGTTCAGTGATGAACGCCGGGCTTTTCGTATGAAATGCGATCTACTGGCCGACATGGATTCACTGTGGGAGCGGGCTTGCTCGCGAAGAGGGACTTACATTCAACATCAATGCTGACTGAATGTCCGCCTTCGCGAGCAAGCCCGCTCCCACATGAGTGTTGTGTTGTCAGCTTTTGATCAGGCGCACCGCGAGTACATCGCAAGGCGCGCCGTGCAGCACGTCATTGGCGGTGGAGCCGAGCAACAGTGCCAGACCATGTCGGCCATGACTGCCTACCACGATCAGGTCGCACGTTTGCTCCTTGGCGAGGTGGTGAATTTCCTGGCGGGGCTGGCCGTAGGTCAAGTGGCTGTATTCCTTGGAAAGTTCCGGGTATTTCACGATCAATCGCTCAAGTCGCTCCTTGGCCTGATCGAACTGTTGCTGTTGCAACTGGGAAAGGTCCATTGGCACGTCGCCGCCAAACGCCATGGCCATCGGTTCGACGATATGCACCAGGGACAGCTTCGCGCCATTACTCACCGAGAGTTCGCGAGCGCGGTGGATTACAGGATCGCACTCTTCGGTTAGATCTACAGCGACCAGAATGTGGTGGTAGGGCATGAGGTGCTCCTCCTGAGGATTGCAACATTTGGTAAGTATGGCTGGTTTCAAGCGCATTGGTTTCAAAGTGACTCAATGGGCTCATCAAGAATCGGGAGTAGAGATATGACGGTCTGGATAGTGGTGTCAATCCTGCTGGTGGTGCTGAGCCCGCTGGCCTGGTTGCGACCGTCTCGCGCTCAGAGCGGGCGCATGGCTCTGCGCATGGAGGCGCGGCGCATTGGCCTTGCCATGCAGCTGGCGCCCCAGGAGTGGCCGCACTGGCTGAGCCAGGAGCCGCCGAGCCCTTGCGCCCAGTACCACCGGCCGCGTCGTGGCACGCAACCGGCGTGCTGGAGTTACTGGCAGAAGGCGCCGGGCGTGTGGGTCAATCAGTGGCAGGAGGTCTGCGAGGATGGAGCGCTGCTGGATCATTTCGAAAAATTGCCGGCCAACGTCTACAAGGTCGAGGCGGACAAGCAAATGATTGCCCTGTATTGGGGCGAGAAGGGCGAAGCATCTGTTTTGCAACAAATCGACACCACCCTCAAAGCACTCGCCTGAACCCGACCTGTAGCAGCTGCCGAGTCTGCGAGGCTGCGTCCGGCGACGAAGTCGTCGTAAACCCTGAGCACGCGATCAGCCTGATGCACCACGGCGCCTGATTTACGACTGCTTCGCAGCCGGACGCAGCCTCGCAGGCTCGGCAGCTGCTACAGAAGGCAATAAAAAGCCCGACATCATCATCGGGCTGAGGTTGGCCAGGCAGGCCGGTAATTCGGTGTGGGGCTGATCTTACGCTGGGCATTCGTCAAAGCGTTCAAGTTTTTTCTTCAGGGTCCCGCCAGCGTAGCTTGTTAAACACAGGCTGCCGGCAATTAGGGCGACTTTTCTAACTATTGATTCTATGAATGGCCTCGCATGGATCGGCGTGTTGAAGGTCTTCGTCGTACGGAAGTGACCGGAAAGTCGCGTTTCAACCAGTGTTTTGGGCGATTGACAATTGTCGGAAATTCCGTGAAGGTGACATACCCAAATCAAACGGGCGTATGAATTGAGCGTTTGTATTACACATCGCTCCTACAGAATCCCGACTATCGCGTTGGCGGGTGTGCCGGGTGAATTGGCGTTAGCATCGACGATAAGCGTCCCTGCCAAACCAGTCGCCTGCGTCCGACGTGTACTGTTCAGCTTCCATATCGTGGAGATCAGTTGATGATTTACGAAGGTAAAGCCATCACGGTTAAGGCTCTTGAAAGTGGCATCGTCGAATTGAAATTCGACCTCAAGGGTGAGTCCGTCAACAAGTTCAACCGTCTTACCCTGAACGAATTGCGTCAGGCGGTAGACACCATCAAGGCAGATGCTTCGATCAAGGGTGTGATCGTCAGCAGTGGCAAGGACGTGTTCATCGTCGGCGCCGACATCACCGAATTCGTCGACAACTTCAAGCTGCCGGATGCAGAGCTTGTTGCTGGCAACCTCGAAGCCAACAAGATTTTCAGCGATTTCGAAGACCTCAACGTCCCGACTGTCGCCGCGATCAATGGCATCGCACTGGGCGGCGGTCTGGAAATGTGCCTGGCGGCAGATTTCCGTGTCATGGCCAGCACCGCCAAAATCGGTTTGCCGGAAGTCAAACTGGGCATCTACCCGGGCTTCGGCGGTACTGTGCGTTTGCCGCGTATCATCGGTGCCGACAACGCCATCGAGTGGATTGCCGCCGGTAAGGAAAACCGCGCTGAAGACGCGTTGAAAGTCGGTGCCGTCGACGCCGTGGTCGCTTCGGAGAAGTTGCAGGAAGCGGCGCTGAATCTGATCAAGGGCGCCATCTCCGGTGAGTTTGACTACAAGGCCAAGCGTCAGCCGAAGCTCGAAAAGCTCAAGCTTAACGCCATCGAACAAATGATGTCGTTCGAAACCGCCAAAGGTTTCGTGGCCGGTCAAGCGGGCCCGAACTACCCGGCGCCGGTCGAAGCGATCAAGACCATCCAGAAAGCCGCGAACTTCGGTCGCGACAAGGCGCTGGAAGTCGAAGCCGCCGGTTTCGTCAAACTGGCCAAGACCTCTGCCGCACAGAGCTTGATCGGTCTGTTCCTGAACGATCAGGAACTGAAGAAAAAGGCCAAGGCCTACGACGAAATCGCCAAAGACGTGAAGCAGGCCGCTGTATTGGGCGCCGGCATCATGGGTGGCGGTATCGCTTATCAGTCGGCCTCCAAAGGTACGCCGATCCTGATGAAGGACATCAACGAGCACGGCATCGAGCAAGGTCTGGCTGAAGCCGCCAAGCTGCTGGTGGGCCGCGTTGATAAAGGTCGCATGACCCCGGCCAAAATGGCTGAAGTGCTCAATGGCATTCGTCCGACCCTGTCCTACGGTGATTTCGGTCACGTCGACCTGGTTGTTGAAGCCGTTGTCGAGAACCCTAAGGTCAAACAAGCCGTGCTGGCCGAAGTCGAAGGCAAGGTCAAAGAGGACACCATCCTCGCGTCCAACACCTCGACCATTTCCATCACCTTGTTGGCCAAAGCCCTCAAGCGTCCGGAAAACTTCGTCGGCATGCACTTCTTCAACCCGGTGCATATGATGCCGCTGGTTGAGGTGATCCGTGGCGAGAAGTCCAGCGAAGTGGCCGTTGCCACCACCGTTGCCTACGCCAAGAAAATGGGCAAGAACCCGATCGTGGTCAACGACTGCCCGGGCTTTTTGGTCAACCGCGTGCTGTTCCCGTACTTCGGCGGTTTCGCCAAACTGGTCAGCGCCGGTGTGGACTTCGTCCGCATCGACAAGGTCATGGAAAAATTCGGCTGGCCGATGGGCCCGGCGTACCTGATGGACGTGGTCGGCATCGACACCGGTCACCATGGTCGTGATGTCATGGCTGAAGGCTTCCCGGACCGCATGAAGGACGATCGCCGTTCGGCCGTCGACGTGCTCTACGAAGCCAAGCGCCTGGGCCAGAAGAACGGCAAGGGTTTCTACGCCTACGAGACCGACAAGCGCGGCAAGCAGAAGAAAGTCGCCGATCCTTCGGTGCTGGAAGTGCTCAAGCCGATCGTGTTCCAACAGCTGGAAGTCACTGACGAAGACATCATCAACTGGATGATGATCCCGCTGTGCCTGGAAACCGTGCGTTGCCTGGAAGACGGCATCGTCGAAACCGCCGCCGAAGCCGACATGGGTCTGGTCTACGGTATTGGTTTCCCTCCATTCCGTGGCGGTGCGCTGCGCTACATCGACTCGATCGGTGTTGCAGAGTTCGTTGCCCTGGCTGACCAGTACGCTGATTTGGGCGCGCTGTACCACCCGACCGCGAAGCTGCGTGAAATGGCCAAAAACGGCCAGAGCTTCTTCGGTTAAGCGCCCACACTAGAGCGAGAGTGAAAGTATATGAGCTTGAATCCTAGAGACGTCGTGATTGTCGACTTCGGTCGTACGCCGATGGGCCGCTCCAAGGGCGGCATGCACCGCAACACCCGCGCCGAAGACATGTCGGCGCACCTGATCAGCAAATTGTTGGAACGCAACGTCAAGGTCGACCCGAACGAAGTCGAAGACGTGATCTGGGGCTGTGTAAACCAGACCCTGGAGCAGGGCTGGAACATCGCCCGCATGGCGTCCCTGATGACTCAGATCCCCCACACTGCTGCCGGCCAGACCGTCAGCCGTCTGTGTGGTTCGTCGATGAGCGCACTGCACACTGCCGCGCAAGCGATCATGACCGGCAACGGTGACGTATTCGTCGTCGGCGGCGTCGAGCATATGGGCCACGTGAGCATGATGCACGGTGTCGATCCGAACCCGCATATGTCCCTGTACGCGGCAAAGGCCTCGGGCATGATGGGTTTGACCGCTGAAATGCTGGGTAAAATGCACGGCATTAGTCGCGAACAACAGGACGCTTTCGGCGTGCGCTCCCACCAGCTCGCTCATAAAGCGACGCTGGAAGGCAAGTTCAAAGACGAAATCATCCCGATGCAGGGTTACGACGAGAACGGTTTCCTGAAACTGTTCGACTACGATGAAACCATTCGTCCGGAAACTACCCTGGAAAGCCTGGCGGCTCTGAAGCCAGCGTTCAATCCCAAGGGCGGCACCGTGACGGCCGGTACTTCGTCGCAAATCACCGATGGTGCTTCGTGCATGATCGTGATGTCGGCGCAGCGTGCACAGGACCTGGGCATTCAGCCTATGGCGGTGATTCGTTCGATGGCGGTGGCAGGTGTAGACCCGGCAATCATGGGCTATGGTCCAGTACCGGCTACACAAAAAGCACTGAAGCGCGCGGGTCTCGGCATCAACGATATCGACTTCTTCGAGCTCAACGAAGCTTTCGCCGCACAGGCCCTGCCAGTGCTGAAAGATTTGAAAGTACTCGACAAGATGAACGAGAAGGTTAACCTGCACGGCGGCGCGATTGCCCTGGGACACCCATTCGGTTGCTCTGGTGCGCGTATCTCCGGCACTCTGCTGAACGTGATGAAGCAAAATGGCGGTACCTTCGGGGTAGCCACCATGTGCATTGGTCTCGGCCAAGGCATCTCCACCGTCTTCGAACGCGTTTAAGCGTTTCGTCGAAGGAAGCCGGGGCCAAGTGCCCCGGTTTTTGTTTTTCTGAATTTATTTTTGTTTTTATTTTGAAAAGATTTGAGCGAGGGCCAAACCATGCCGATACAACCTGGGCTCTACCAACATTACAAAGGTCCGCAGTACCGTGTATTCAGTATTGCGCGGCATTCGGAAACCGAAGAAGAAGTGGTCTTCTACCAAGCCCTGTATGGCGATTACGGCTTTTGGGTGCGTCCCTTGAGCATGTTCCTGGAGTCGGTCGAGGTTGACGGCGAACAGGTGCCACGCTTTGCTTTGGTGCAAGCCGAACCGAGCCTTTTTTCCAAGCCATAAGCTGAGTGCGCGCAAAACCCTGCGCTTGACCTCACCTTGTAGCCACTATATATAGCGGTGCCGCGTCAGGCGCCAACCGCCTTTCACTTCTAGAATTCAGGAATTTTCTGATCCATGGGCAAATCGCTGGTCATTGTGGAATCCCCGGCTAAGGCCAAGACCATCAACAAGTATCTGGGTAACCAATACGTGGTGAAGTCGAGTATCGGCCATATCCGAGACCTGCCCACCAGCGGTTCGGCTAGCGCCAGCAAAGAGCCTGCCGCCAAGCGTGGCAAGGCCGCTGCAGGTGAAGGTCCGGTGCTCACGCCGAAAGAGAAAGCGCGCAAGCAGCTGGTCTCGCGCATGGGTGTCGATCCCGATCATGGCTGGAAAGCCAAGTACGAGATCCTCCCGGGCAAGGAAAAGGTCATCGAAGAGCTGCGCCGGCTCGCTAAAGATGCTGACACCATCTATCTCGCAACCGACTTGGATCGCGAGGGGGAAGCCATTGCCTGGCACCTGCGCGAAGCCATCGGTGGTGACGACAGCCGCTACAAGCGCGTGGTGTTCAACGAAATCACCAAGAAGGCGATTCAGGAAGCCTTCTCCAAACCGGGCGAGCTGGACATCGACCGTGTAAACGCCCAGCAGGCGCGGCGTTTCCTCGACCGCGTGGTGGGTTACATGGTTTCGCCGCTGCTGTGGGCCAAGGTCGCCCGTGGCTTGTCCGCCGGTCGCGTGCAATCGGTTGCCGTGAAGCTGGTGGTCGAGCGTGAGCGTGAAATCCGCGCGTTCAACCCGGAAGAGTACTGGGAAGTTCATGCTGACCTCGGCACTACCAAGGGCGCGACTGTGCGCTTCGACGTGGCCCGCGAGAAAGGCGAAGCCTTCAAGCCGCTCAACGAAGCCCAGGCCATGGCCGCGCTGGAAAAGCTCAAGGCTTCCAGCTATAGCATCGTCAAGCGCGAAGACAAACCGACCAGCAGCAAGCCGTCGGCACCGTTCATCACCTCCACCCTGCAGCAAGCCGCGAGCAACCGCCTGGGCTTCGGTGTGAAGAAAACCATGATGATGGCCCAGCGTTTGTACGAAGCCGGCTACATCACTTATATGCGTACCGACTCCACCAACCTCTCGGCCGATGCCGTGACGATGGCGCGTACTTATATCGACGGTGAATTCGGCAAGAAATATCTGCCGGAAACCCCGAACGTCTACAGCAGCAAGGAAGGCGCACAAGAGGCTCACGAAGCGATTCGTCCGTCCGACGCCAATACCGAGCCAAGCAAGCTGTCGGGCATGGAGCGTGATGCCGAGCGGCTTTACGAGCTGATCTGGCGCCAGTTCCTGGCGTGCCAGATGCTGCCGGCCCAATACCTGTCGACCACGGTCACCGTCGGTGCCGGTGACTTCGAGCTGCGTGCCAAGGGCCGCATTCTGAAATTCGACGGTTACACCCGTGTTATGCCGCAAATTGCCAAACCTGGCGATGACGACGTGCTGCCGGACATGGCCCAGGGCGACGCGATGAAGCTGATCAAGCTTGATCCGACCCAGCACTTCACCAAGCCGCCGGCGCGTTACTCGGAAGCCAGCCTGGTAAAGGAGATGGAAAAACGCGGCATTGGTCGTCCTTCGACCTACGCAGCGATCATTTCGACCATCCAGGATCGCGGCTACGTGGCGTTGCACAACCGTCGTTTCTATTCGGAAAAGATGGGCGACATCGTCACCGAACGTCTGGCCGAGAGTTTCTCCAATCTCATGGACTACGGCTTCACCGCCGGCATGGAAGAGAACCTCGATGACGTGGCGCAGGGCGAACGCGACTGGAAGAACGTGCTCGACGAGTTCTACGGCGACTTCAAGAAAAAACTCGAAGTGGCCGAGAGCGCCGAAGGCGGCATGCGCGCCAACCAGCCGGTAATGACTGATATTCCGTGCGTGCTGTGCGGTCGTCCGATGCAGATTCGTACTGCATCGACCGGTGTGTTCCTCGGTTGCTCGGGCTACAGCCTGCCGCCGAAAGAGCGCTGCAAGGCCACGGTCAATCTGGTGCCCGGTGATGAAATCGCCGCGGACGACGAGGGTGAATCCGAATCTCTGGTTCTGCGTGGCAAGCATCGCTGCCCGATCTGCAGCACGGCCATGGACGCTTACCTGCTCGACGAAAAGCGCAAGCTGCACATCTGCGGTAACAACCCGGATTGCGCAGGCTACGAAATCGAAGAGGGCACCTATCGCATCAAGGGTTATGAAGGTCCGAGCCTGGAATGCGACAAGTGTGGCAGCGAGATGCAGCTCAAGACTGGCCGTTTCGGCAAATTCTTCGGTTGCACCAACGCGACGTGCAAGAACACCCGCAAACTGCTGAAAAGCGGTGACGCGGCGCCGCCGAAGATGGACCCGGTGAAGATGCCTGAGCTGAAATGCGAAAAGGTCAACGACACCTACATCCTGCGCGACGGTGCTTCCGGGCTGTTCCTGGCGGCCAGCCAGTTCCCGAAAAACCGCGAGACCCGTGCACCATTGGTCATGGAGATCGTGCCGCACAAGGATGAGATCGATCCGAAGTACCATTTCCTTTGCGAAGCACCGAAAAAAGATCCGGACGGCCTTCCTGCCGTGATCCGTTACAGTCGCAAGACCAAAGAGCAGTACGTGCAGACTGAGGTCGACGGTAAACCGACTGGCTGGAAGGCGTATTACGACGGCGGTAAGTGGACGGTTGAAGACAAGCGTCCATCAGCCAAGGCTTAAAAGGCCCTGTAGACAAAAGGCCGCATGACAACCCTCGGGTTTTCATGCGGCCTTTTGTTTTGGGCTTGCGGGAAGCGGAGGTGATCCACGACACTGTCTGACCTGCGTGAAGCAATTATTTCGTTGTGGAGGCTGCCGTCATGGCCCACGAACTCTATACCCGTACCAACCAGAAGATTTATTTCGCCGGTCTGTCGCTGGAAGCGCTCGCCAAAGCCGAAGAGGGGCGGGCGATGAACTCCCTGGCGCTGATTCAGGCCGGGCGCGAATCGGCGTTGTTTCATTTGTATGGTGCGCTGTTGGGGCTGTGCCATGAAATCGCCGGTTTCTATCGTTTGCCTCAGGCCAATGCGCCGCGGGCAGAGATGCTGCTGACCCGCGAAGTGCTCGAAACCATCGCTATTCCGGAAATGGCCGAGATGGTCGAGTTGGCGCAAAACCCTGAAACCTGGCTAGCGAAACTGCTGGCAGCCCATGCGGCGCTTTTTCAACCGCCTAGCGCTCCGCACAAGCCCAAAGGCGATGTGACGCAGCCGCTGATCCAGGCCGTTAATCTGGATGAAGAGGAGGCGCCTGACGAACTGAGCCGGGAAGAGCTTGAGAGCTGGCGTCAGAACCTGAAAGGTCTGGCGATTCGGTTTCGCGAGGGGTTGAACGAGTGCTGAAGGATTGAGTATTTAGGGAAGGGTCCGCTCAAGGAAGAGCGTTGTCAGAAATTTCTCTTCGTGATGGCATTTGGTCAAGATCCCGAGCGAAGCTTGGCTGATGCCTATATAATCCCCGCCTTTCGTGGAGAACAGACCTTTATGCCAACGTCCTTTCTAGAAATTGTCGAGTTACCAGACGGCCGAATCGAGCTGCGCAGGGCCGAGGACGAGGGTTCTCTGGTTACTTTGGATTTCTCCGAGGATGCCAAGGTTTTCCTGCAAGGCCAGCATGTGGAAGTCGCCAAGGCGATGTTGAGTGTCGGTGTTCAGATGGCAGGACGCCTGGTTGAAGGCGAGTTTGATAAAGAACAGGGACCACGGATTCTTCATTGATCCCCGTCCGTCGGATTCTGCGGGTACCTCTACAGATCGGCTTCTCTATCCTTGGAGAAGCCCCGCGCTGTTCAGCGCACACAGTGTTTGTCCGTCAACCCAGTCGAATATTCAGGCTTTGCGCATCCCCGGTACGGGCGGCGTTGATCAGCTGTTGCCGTGACGATGTGCTCAATGGGTTTAGCCAGCTGACGACCGTATGACTGCGGCCAAGTCGCAAGGCTTCACAGGTCAACTGCTGAGCGCTCTGTGTGCCGCGCGGTTGCAGCAGCAGAATGCGTTCACGGTTCAGGCCGGCGTCCCGCAACCAGGCTTGGGTCAGGCTGGCGGGTGGGGCGATCAGTGTCAGCCAGCGTGCATCCTGGTCCTGACTCAGTTCCCTGAGAATAGGCGCCAGAAGGTTCAGGCAGTTCCCGGCCGCGCCACGCAGTGACAGCTCGCTGAAGACTTCGGGCTCGGTGCCCCAGGGCGATTCGACCACGTCTTTCAGGATCGGCGCCAGCGGTTGTGCCATGAATGCCTCGAACAACGGCAGTTGGGCTTGCTGTGAGGTGTGTGGGAACTGCATAAAGCCTCCTTTAGCGGCGAATCACGCCGACACTCAAGCCTTCGATGACCAGTTCCTGATCTTTCAGGTTGACTTCGATAGGGGCGAATTCAGGGTTTTCGGCAATCAGCCAGACCTTGCTGCCGTCGCGCTTGAAGCGTTTGACGGTTACTTCGTCGCCAATCCGCGCCACCACGATCTGGCCGTTGCGGGCTTCACGGGTGGTATGGACGGCCAACAGATCTCCGTCGAAAATGCCGACGTCCTTCATGCTCATACCATGGACCCGCAGCAGATAGTCAGCGCGAGGGTGGAAGAACGAAGGGTTGATGTTGCAGGACTCTTCGACGTGCTGCTGGGCGAGGATCGGCGCACCTGCAGCCACTCGGCCGATGATCGGCAAGCTGGACTCGTCGGCCTTGGCTTCGAAGCCAGGGATGCGAATACCGCGGGAGGCGCCGGGGGTCATTTCGATCGCACCCTTGCGGGCCAGTGCCTTGAGATGTTCTTCCGCCGCGTTGGGCGACTTGAAGCCCAGTTCCTGAGCGATTTCCGCGCGGGTCGGCGGGTAGCCGTTGTCTTCGAGGCAGCGTTTGATGAAGGCCAGAATCTCTGCTTGGCGTGGCGTCAGCTTTAGCATATTGATCGCTCTGTCTTTTTATACAGTGACTGGGATTATATACAGTGAATCGGTCTTGGCAATGCCCCTTTTTTTGCCGGCCGCTGGACGGTCATTTTGCTCACTGATTGAAGCGCTACTGTTGTATGGTTAAATAACTGACCGACCATTCCAAAAACGAACCGCCAGACTTGACAAGGCCTGGGCTGAAACGTATGTTTCAAACAAGTGTTTGTCAGGCGGAGTAACCATGGCCCAGTCGGAAACCGTTGAACGCATTCTCGATGCTGCCGAGCAGTTGTTCGCGGAAAAGGGTTTCGCTGAAACCTCATTGCGTTTGATCACCAGCAAGGCCGGTGTCAATCTGGCAGCGGTGAACTATCACTTCGGGTCGAAGAAGGCGCTGATTCAGGCGGTCTTTTCGCGTTTTCTCGGGCCGTTCTGCCTCAGTCTCGATAAAGAGCTGGAGCGCCGTCAGGCCAAGCCCGACAACAAACCGACCCTTGAAGAGCTGCTGGAAATCCTCGTCGAGCAAGCTCTGGTGGTGCAGCCACGCAGCGGCAATGACCTGTCGATCTTCATGCGCTTGCTTGGGCTGGCGTTCAGTCAAAGCCAAGGGCACTTGCGTCGTTATCTGGAAGATATGTACGGCAAGGTGTTCCGCCGCTACATGATGCTGGTCAACGAGGCCGCGCCGCGCATTCCCCCGATCGAACTGTTCTGGCGCGTGCACTTCATGCTCGGTGCCGCGGCGTTCAGCATGTCGGGGATCAAGGCCTTGCGCGCGATTGCCGAGACCGATTTCGGCGTCAACACTTCCATCGAGCAGGTGATGCGTCTGATGGTGCCGTTCCTGGCCGCTGGCATGCGTGCCGAAACCGGCGTCACCGACACGGCCATGGCCACCGCGCAGTTGCGTCCGCGCAGCAAATCGGCACCGGTGGCCGCCAAGGTTTAACCACACGGGTGGGCGCGGTAGCTGACATCCGCTAAGCTAGCCGCCCATGCCGACTCTCGTTCTGAACCCGCTCCTCATTAATATCGCCGACCTGCCGGGCACATCCCATGGCGGCGAATTCGTGCGAGCCGGGTTTATCGTTATCAAGGAATCTCTATGACTGCTGGCCTGCAAGGCTCGTTGATGGTGGACGTCGCCGGTACCTGGCTGACGGCTGAAGATCGCCAATTGTTGCGCCAACCCGAAGTGGGCGGCCTGATCATTTTTGCCCGCAACATCGAACATCCGCGCCAGGTGCGCGAGTTGAGCGCCGCGATCCGTGCCATTCGCCCTGATCTGCTGCTGGCGGTGGACCAGGAGGGCGGTCGGGTTCAGCGACTGCGTCAGGGCTTCGTGCGGCTGCCAGCCATGCGCGCCATCGCCGACAATCCGAATGCCGAATACCTGGCCGAACAGTGCGGCTGGATCATGGCGACTGAAGTGCTGGCGGTCGGTCTCGACCTGAGTTTCGCCCCGGTGCTGGACCTGGATTACCAGCGCAGTGCGGTGGTCGGCACTCGGTCGTTCGAAGGTGATCCCGAGCGTGCCGCTCTGCTCGCTGGTGCATTCATCCGCGGCATGAACAGCGCCGGGATGGCTGCCACCGGCAAGCATTTCCCCGGTCATGGCTGGGCCGAGGCCGATTCCCACGTCGCGATTCCCAACGACGAACGCAGCCTCGACGAGATCCGCGCCAACGACCTGGTGCCGTTCGCGCGACTGAGCAAGCAACTGGCCGCCGTCATGCCGGCCCACGTGATTTATCCACAAGTCGATTCCCAGCCTGCAGGTTTCTCCCGTCGCTGGCTGCAGGACATCCTGCGCGGCGAGCTGCAATTCGATGGCGTGATCTTCAGTGACGACCTGTCGATGGCCGGTGCCCACGTGGTTGGCGATGCCGCCAGTCGCATCGAAGCGGCATTGACTGCCGGTTGCGACATGGGCCTGGTGTGTAACGATCGTGCGGCTGCCGAGCTGGCCTTGAGCGCCGCCCAGCGTTTGAAGGTCAAACCTTCGGCGCGTATTGCGCGGATGCGTGGGCAGGCGTACGCCAACACCGAATACCGTCAAGACCCGCGCTGGCTGACGGCCATCGGCGCGCTCAAAGAAGCTCAATTGATTGATTAAGGACTTTTCGTTATGACGGTTTACGCGATTATCGGTGGCACCGGCCTGACTCAACTCGAAGGCTTGAGCATTCGTCAGTCATTGGCGGTGGACACTCCCTACGGCGCGCCTTCGGCCGAGGTGCAGATCGGTGAATACGCAGGCAAGGAAGTGCTGTTTCTCGCGCGTCACGGGCACCCACACCGTTTTCCACCGCATCAGGTGAACTACCGCGCCAACCTGTGGGCCTTGAAGCAGGCTGGTGCCGAAGCGATTCTTGCGGTCAACGCGGTGGGTGGGATTCATGCCGCGATGGGCACCGGGCATTTTTGCGTGCCGCATCAATTGATCGACTACACCAGTGGTCGCGAACACACCTATTTCGCCGATGACTTGGAGCACGTCACACACATCGACTTCAGCTATCCCTACAGCGAACCCCTGCGCCAGCAGTTGATCGCGGCGTTGGCGGCTGAAGGCGTTGGCTACAGCAGCCATGGCGTGTACGCCTGCACCCAGGGGCCACGTCTGGAAACTGTCGCTGAAATCGCAAGGCTGGAACGTGACGGTTGCGACATCGTCGGCATGACCGGGATGCCGGAAGCGGCACTGGCGCGTGAACTGGAACTGGATTATGCCTGCCTGGCGCTGGTGGTGAACCCGGCGGCGGGCAAGTCGACAGCGGTGATCACCATGGCCGAGATCGAACAGGCATTGCATGACGGAATGGGCAAGGTTAAGTCGACGTTGGCGCGGGTGTTGAAGGGCTGAGTCTGGCTCATTACCGAGTTGTTCCTTTCGCGGGCAAGCCTCGCTCCTACAGAAATGTGTACAGCCACAATGGTGTGATCAACACAAATCGTGTAGGAGCGAGGCTTGCCCGCGAAGGCGATCTACATATCTACGCTACTTGTCGATTTTTTCCGGCAACGGCGCAAACAACGCCTCAATATCATCGCTTTGCAATTTCCAGTCCCCGGTCTTGCGTCCATCCAGCACGCCTGCGGCCAGATCGGATTTTTCCTTCTGCAGATGCTGAATCTTCTCTTCTACCGTGCCCCTGGCAATCATCTTGTAGACGAACACCGGTTTCTCCTGACCAATGCGATACGCACGATCCGTCGCCTGATTTTCCGTCGCCGGATTCCACCAAGGGTCGTAGTGAATCACCGTATCCGCTTCGGTCAGGTTCAGTCCTACACCGCCGGCCTTCAAGCTAATCAGAAAGATCTGACGCTTGCCGCTCTGGAACTCCTTCACCGGGGTGCGTCGGTCGCGGGTCTGTCCGGTCAGGATCGCATAGGCAACGTCGCGTTTTTTCAGCTCGTCCTCGATCAATGACAGCATTGAGGTGAACTGCGAAAACAGCAGAATCCGCCGACCTTCTTCGAACAGTTCCTCAAGCATTTCCATCAGGCTGTCGAGCTTGCCGGAGGTACTGCCGCGGGCGGGCAGGGCGGCATCGTTGACCAGGCGCAAATCGCAACACACCTGACGCAGCTTCAGTAGCGCCTCAAGAATGATGATCTGGCTGCGCGCCACGCCCTTGCGGGTGATCTCGTCGCGGACTTTCTTGTCCATGGCCAGGCGCATGGTTTCGTACACATCGCGTTGGGCTTCGTTGAGCTCGACCCAATGAATGATCTCGGTTTTCGGTGGCAGTTCGGTGGCCACCTGTTCCTTGGTTCTGCGCAGCAGGAACGGTTTGATCCGACCGTTCAGGTGCTGAAGTCGTACTTCGCTTGCGCGTTTTTCAATCGGAACGCGGTAATCGCGGTTGAAGCTTTTCACGTCACCGAGCCAGCCGGGCAGCAGGAAGTGAAACAGTGACCACAGCTCACCTAAATGGTTTTCCAGCGGCGTGCCGCTCAGGCACAGACGCTGGCGAGCATTCAGCTCTCGGGCTGCATGGGCGGCCTTGCTGTTGGGGTTCTTGATGTACTGCGCTTCATCCAGCACCAGTACGTGCAACGGCTGCGCGGACAGGCGTTCGACATCCTTGGGCAGCAGCGCATAGGTGGTCAGAATCAGGTCGTAATCGGCCAGGTTCTCGAAATGTTTTTTGCGACTGGCACCGTACAATGCCAGCACTTTGAGCTGCGGCGTGAAGTGCGCGGCTTCGTCGAGCCAATTGGGGATCAGGCTGGTGGGCATGACCACCATGCACGGTCGATCGAGGCGCCCGGCATTCTTTTCGCTGAGAACGTGCGCCAGAGTCTGTAGGGTTTTACCCAGACCCATGTCGTCCGCGAGAATCCCGCCGACTTCCAGTTGCCGTAACGACTGCATCCAGCTCAGGCCTTCCAGCTGGTACGGGCGCAAGGTGGCATTCAAACCTTCGGGCGCTTGCGCGGTGTGGTCCTTGATGTCTCGCAAGCGTTGGGCAAAGGTGCGGATCTGTTCGCCACCTTCCCAGAGCAGCGGCAGGCCTTCCAGCGGATTCAGTCGCGTGGCGTCGGCCTTGCTCAAGCGCAGCGTGGTTTCGCCGGGCTCTTGCAGATAAAACTCGCCGAGGGTGGCCAGCACCGGTTTCAAGCGGCCGAAGGGCAGGGCGACCTGCAACGGGCCTTGGTCGGTGCTGCGGCGTTGCGGGATGTTCACCAGGATCAGTTCGTCGTCACGGCGCCGGGCGAGCCGTTCCGGGTTGAGGATCTCGGTGTGGGAACGCATCAGGTTCAACAGGATCGGCAGCAGGCTCAGGCGTTCGCCGTTGACGATGATCCCCAGTTCCAGGTCGAACCAGTCGCGCTCCGGTGCCTGCTCGACAGTGGCGTACCAGTCGTCCACGGCGGTCAGGTCGAAACCGAAATCCTCGTCGATCTGCAACTCCCAGCCCTGGGTGCGCAGCTTCGGCAGCTCGTTGAGGGTGAAGGTCAGCCAGGCGCTGTCGTTGACCATCTCGTAGAGTTCGCCGGCACTTTCCGGCAAGGCCTTGCTTTGTCGGGTAGCGATTTTGAAACCGAGGATTCGCAGCTGTTCTCTGTAGGTTTGTTCGACTTCCGGGTGACGTTTTATCCGTAACGTCTGGGTTTCCTGGCGAATCAGGATGTCAGCGTTCTTCTGTCCGCTGACGTATTCATCCAGATAGCTGAAGGACAGCGCCGCGCGATGCTGGATGTAACGCTGCATCTTGCCGTTGCGCGGTTCGAAAGCACTGAACTCGATGCTCGCCAGCCACAGGCGCGGCACCGGTTGCACGTTGTCCACCAACACTTGTGGCGGCGCTTTCGGGCTACGGTTTTCCAGTACGGCCTGAAGTTTTTCCAGCAGTTCGGCGTCTTTTGCCGCGGCCGGGTACGCGAGGGTTTCCTGCACTTGCAGCAACACCGCCGCGCAATGTTTGCAGTTGCTGTGAACCGGGCAAGTGCACGTGGCGTCGATCATCAGCAAGGTGCCTTTGGCCGACTCGCGCAGGCGAATGGTCTGACGGTAAACATTACCGCCAGAGCCTTCGCAACTGGCGGTGATGGTGGCGTCGCCGACCTCGACGATCCTGACGCGGTTCTCCAGCGCGTAGCGACGGCCACGCTCCAGGCTCTGTTCCTTGAATCGGCTGACCCAGGATGTTGCCAGGGGTTTGCTCAGGGTCGGGGGCATATCAGTCCGGAATTACATCGGGGACTGGCCGAGGCGCAGGGGTGGTCAGCGAAGTGATCTTGATCAGCAGGCCCAGGTGGCCGTTGTCGAGGAAGTTCAGTTGGCCGTTCTTGGTGTGGCTTTCCTGCTTCAGGCGTTCGCTGGCGGTGACCAGGCCGTTGGCATCAATCTGATTGACCCAAAAATCAGCGTCGACGTCAGTGAAGCGCCCCAGTTTCAGATTCAGCGTGCCCTCGATCGGGAACTGGCCAAACTGCTCGGTGCCTTCGCTGATCGCAACTTTGCTGGCTTCTTCGCCCAGATTCTGTTGCCAGGCCTTGTGCAGCAACACCGTGTAGTTGTTGCTGGCACTGAGTTTTTCCACTTCGGGATTAAGGCTCGGCGTGCGAAAGCTGTCGGGGCTGATGCGTTGGGCACCGGCGTCCCAGTCTTCCGGCGCGGCGCGGCTGACGATGGCGGGCACGGCGTTTTGCCGCACCAGAATCATTTCAACCTGATACAGATCATCGGCAAACGCCGTCGAGGCGAGCAACGACATTAACAGCGTCATCAACAAGGTCAGTGAGCGAAACAGGCGCATGCGGCGTCCTTCAAGCAGTGGTCGGAATGAGGCGCTCGAACAGCGCCTCTACGGTATTAAAGCGCTCTTGCGGGCTTTCCATCGGCACCTGGAATTTGAACATCGTGGCGCCTTCGAATTTGTAGCGTTTGGGCTGGCTCTGAATCAGTTTGATCAGTGTCAGCGGGTCGACCGGTGTCTGCGCCGCGAACTCGATACGACCGCCTTGCGGGCCGCCGTCGACTTTCTTGATGCCCAGCTGTTCGGCCTGCAATTTCAGCGCCGTGATCCGCACCAGGTTCTTGGTCGGCTCCGGCAGCAGGCCGAAACGGTCGATCATCTCTACTTGCAGGTCCTTGAGGCCTTCCTCATCGGTGGCCGAGGCAATGCGTTTGTAGAGAATCAGTCGAGCATGCACATCTGGCAGGTAGTCCTCGGGAATCAATGCCGGCACACGCAGATTGACCTCGGGACCGCCACCCAGCGGCTGGTCGAGGTTCGGCTGTTCGCCCTTGCGGATCGACTTCACCGCACGCTCGAGCATTTCCATGTACAGCGTGAAGCCGACGGCCTGGATCTGCCCGCTCTGCCCATCGCCCAGCAGTTCGCCGGCACCACGGATTTCCAGGTCGTTGGTGGCGAGCACGAAGCCCGCGCCGAGGTCCTGGGTATTGGCGATCGCCTCCAGACGTTTTTCCGCGTCGGGAGTGATTTGCTGGCGCGGCGGTGTCAGCAGGTAAGCATACGCTTGGTGGTGGCTACGACCGACGCGGCCGCGCAATTGGTGCAGCTGTGCCAGGCCGAACTTGTCGGCACGTTCGATGATGATGGTGTTGGCGCTCGGCACGTCGATGCCGGTCTCGATGATGGTCGAGGCGATCAGCACGTTGAAGCGCTTGTGGTAGAAGTCGCTCATCACTTGTTCGAGATCGCGTTCACGCATTTGCCCGTGGCCGATGCCGATTCGCGCTTCCGGCACCAGTTCGGCGAGGTCGGCGGCGCATTTCTCGATGGTCTTCACGTCGTTGTGCAGGTAGTAGACCTGGCCGCCACGCAGCAACTCACGGAGCAGAGCCTCTTTGACCGTGCTCTTGTTCTGCTCCATGACGAAGGTGCGCACCGACAGGCGACGGGCCGGCGGCGTGGCGATGATTGACAGGTCGCGCATGCCCGACACCGCCATGTTCAGCGTACGCGGAATCGGTGTGGCGGTCAGCGTCAGGATGTCGACTTCACTGCGCAGCGCCTTGAGCTGTTCTTTCTGACGGACACCGAAACGGTGCTCTTCGTCGATGATCACCAGTCCCAGGTTTTTGATTTTTACGTCGTCTTGCAGCAGCTTGTGGGTGCCGATGACGATGTCGATCTTGCCTTCGGCCAGGTCCGCGACGGCGGCGTTCACTTCCTTGGTCGACTTGAAGCGGCTCATCACTTCCACGCTCACCGGCCAATCGGCGAAACGGTCGCGAAAGCTGTTGTAGTGTTGCTGGGCGAGCAGGGTGGTCGGCACCAGAATGGCCACTTGACGGCCGCCGTGCACCGCGATGAACGCCGCGCGCATCGCCACTTCGGTCTTGCCGAAACCGACGTCGCCGCAGACCAGTCGATCCATCGGTTTCGGCGCGAGCATGTCTTCGCGCACGGCTTCGATGGTGGTTTGCTGATCCGGGGTTTCTTCGAACGGGAAACCGGCGCTGAAGGTCGCGTAATCGGCTTTCGGGTCGGCGAAGGCATAACCCTCGCGAGCGGCGCGGCGGGCATAGATGTCGAGCAATTCGGCGGCCACGTCGCGCACCTGTTCGGCGGCTTTGCGCTTGGCTTTTTGCCAGGTCTCGGAGCCGAGGCGGTGCAGCGGCGCCAGGGCATCGTCGCTACCGGTGTACCGGGCGATCAAATGCAGGTTGGCTACCGGGACGTACAGCTTGGCGTTCTCGGCATATTCAAGGGTCAGGAATTCGGCGGCTTGATTGTCGATTTCCAGAATCGTCAGCCCCAGATAGCGGCCGACACCATGATCGATGTGCACCACCGGCGCGCCTTCGCGCAGTTCGGTGAGGTTTTTGATCACGGCATCGTTGTTGGCGTCGGCGCGTTTCTCGCGACGGCGACGCTGCATCACGCGCTGACCGAACAACGGGCTTTCGGCGACCAGGGCCAGGGCTGGATCGTCCAGCAATAGACCTTCGTCGAGCGGCGCAATGGTGATCGTCAAGCGCTCTTTGCTGGCGACAAAGTCCGGCCAGCTGTCGACGGATTTTGGTCGCAGCTTCAGGCGTTCCAGCAATTCCAGCAGCACTTCACGACGGCCCGCGGACTCGGCGGTAAACAGCACGCGGCCGGGGAATGCGTCGAGGAAACCGGCCAGCGCCGCCAACGGCTGGGTGGCCTTGGCTTCGATGGCCAGGTTCGGCAGCGGCTGAGCCGGGAAGCGCTCGCGACCGACACCGGTTTCCATGTCCTGTTGACTGGCAACCACACGGGGCCAGCTCTTCAGGCGGGCAAAGCAATCCTCCACAGGCAAGAACAGCTCGGCCGGTGGCAATAAAGGACGGGATGGATCGACGCGGCGCTCTTCGTAACGATTGCGCACGTCGTTCCAGAAATTCTCCGCCGCCTGTTCGATGCCCGGCAAAGAGAACACTTGTGTGTCCTGAGGCAGGTAGTCGAACAGGGTGGAGGTTTCGTCGAAGAACAGCGGCAAGTAGTACTCGATACCGGCCGGTGTAATCCCGCTGCTCAAGTCCTGAAAGATCGGGCAGCGACGGAAGTCGACATCGAAACGCTCGCGAAAGCGCGCCTTGAAACGGGTGACCGCGTCCTTTTGCAGTGGGAATTCCCGCGCCGGCAGCAGGCGAACGGTGTCCACTTTGTCGATTGAGCGCTGGTTTTCCGGATCGAAGGTACGCAGGGTTTCGATTTCGTCGTCGAACAGGTCGATTCGGAAGGGCAGTTTGCTGCCCATCGGGAACAGATCGATCAGCGAGCCGCGTACGGTGAATTCGCCGTGCTCATAAACTGTATCGACGTAACGATAGCCGCTGGCCTCAAGCCGGCTGCGCATTTGCTCGACATCGAGCTTCTGGCCGACGTCCAGCACCAGGCTGCTGCCGAGCAGGAATTTGGTCGGCGCCAGACGGTGCAGGGCTGTAGTGATCGGCACGACCAGCACACCATGCACCAGCTCCGGCAACCGATACAGGCTGGAGATGCGCTGAGAGATGATGTCCTGGTGCGGCGAGAACAGGTCGTAGGGCAGGGTTTCCCAGTCGGGGAAGTGCAGTACAGGCAAATCCGGGGCGAAGAAACTCAGCTCCTGTTCCAGCCGTTCGGCACTCTGGCTGTCGGCGGTCAGTAGCAGGGTAAAGCGCTTGGCAGCGCTGGCGGCCTCGGCGATGGCCAGGCTCAGGGCTGCACCGGGCAGGTTGCCCCAGTGCTGTTTACCTGCCGCGGCAGGGAGAAGCGGTAGACGCAGAACGGGCACGGAAGGTTGAGCTCCAAGCGTTGCGACAAAGTCGACAATTGTAACGGCCTCGGGTGCCGGCTGTCAGTTGCAGACTGTGTCTATATACACAGGTTGGGCAAAATGTAGTGGTTATGACAAAAACCAGTGGTTATTTACTGAAAATGTAGTGCCGAAACCGCTCAGTGTTACGGAGGGTTACGGACACGGCCGCGTTGTCGTCGAAAAATTGACTGTGCTGAAAGCCCCGGTTTTACTGGGCTGGCGCAGGGTGTGATTTTTTTGAACGGGATTTTGTTACCGCCCGTGCGACAGGCGCGCATTGCTACGGGAGGGACTCGGCGGCATAATGTAGCCCCTTTTTTCTGCCCCTACATGTGGAAGGTTCCCGTGACTCAGAAGCCCGACCAGTGTCTTGGTGAATGGATCGACCGTGAAGCACTCGCAGAAGCGATGATTCCGCTTATCGGTCAGCTCTACCGCAATAACAACGTGGTGAGCTCGATCTATGGCCGCAGCCTGATCAATCGTTCAGTCATCGCGATTCTCAAAGCTCACCGCTTTGCTCGCCATCGCCAGTCCGATGACAGCGAATTGTCCGTCCACGAAACATTCCCGCTGCTCAAAGCAATGAGCGAGCTCAAGCTCGGCGCCGCTTCGGTAGACCTGGGCAAGCTGGCCGTCAAGTTCAAGGCCGAAGGCAATGGCCGTACCGCCGAAGAGTTCGTCCGTGACGAACTGGCCGATGTGGTCGGCAAGCAAAATGGTTCCGGCCGTACTGGCACCGACGTTGTCCTCTACGGCTTCGGTCGTATCGGCCGTCTGCTGGCACGCATCCTGATCGAGAAAACCGGTGGTGGCGACGGCCTGCGTCTGCGCGCCATCGTTGTCCGCAAGGGCGCCGAGAACGATCTGGTCAAACGTGCCAGCCTGCTGCGTCGTGACTCGGTTCACGGTCCGTTCGATGGCACCATCACCATTGATGAAGCCAACAACACCATCACCGCCAACGGCAACCTGATCCAGGTTATCTACGCGAAAAACCCGACCGAAGTGGACTACACCCAGTACGGCATCAAAAACGCGCTGCTGGTGGACAACACCGGTGTATGGCGTGACGCCGATGGCTTGGGTCAACACTTGTCCTGCCCGGGTATCGACCGCGTTGTTCTGACCGCGCCTGGCAAAGGCAAGCTGAAGAACATCGTTCACGGCATCAACCACGGTGAAATCACCGCTGACGACAAGATCGTGTCCGCCGCTTCCTGCACCACCAACGCTATCGTGCCGGTGCTGAAAGCTGTCAACGACAAGTTCGGCATCATCAACGGTCACGTCGAAACCGTTCACTCGTACACCAACGACCAGAACCTGATCGACAACTTCCACAAAGGCGATCGTCGTGGCCGTAGCGCCGCGTTGAACATGGTCATCACCGAGACTGGTGCTGCCACTGCTGCCGCCAAGGCGCTGCCTGAGCTGGCCGGCAAGCTGACCGGTAACGCGATCCGTGTTCCGACGCCGAACGTGTCGATGGCCATTCTCAACCTGAACCTTGAGAAAGCCGCTACCCGTGAAGAGATGAACGAGTACCTGCGCTATATGGCGCTGCACTCCGATCTGCATAAGCAAATCGACTACGTCAATTCGCAGGAAGTGGTTTCCACCGACTTCGTGGGCTCGCGCCACGCAGGCGTTGTGGACGCTGAAGCGACCATCGTTCAGGACAACCGCGTTGTTCTGTACGTCTGGTACGACAATGAGTTCGGTTACAGCTGCCAGGTAGTTCGCGTGATGGAAGACATGGCCGGTGTAAACCCGCCAGCGTTCCCGCGCTAAGCCTTAGCCGCACATGAAAACGCCCCGACCTTGGTCGGGGCGTTTTTGTTTGTGCGCCCGGCATGGGCGCAATCGGGTGGAAGAAAATTCTGGCATTAGGCCTGGTTTAGTCGCCGGTCAGCCACAGGCCTTCATGTCGACGGGCCCGACAAATTCGTTGCCGCGTCCCATCACGCACGCCACGCTCTGGTTGCGTTGACGTTCCCAGGCCTCTACCGGATAGGTTTTGTTCCAGGCGTCGTACAGTTGCCGATCCTGTTTCGAAAGGCGCAAGCCGTACTGCTTGCTCATGTAGAAATACGTCCGGGCGATCATGCCGCGAATGGAAGGACGGGGCATGACTTTCTTCGCCTTGAAGTCGACCTGGGTCAGGCACGAGCCGTATTGACCCGGCTGCACGGGCAACCAGCCGAAACTGAAGTTGCTCCGATCGCCATTCACCTCGCCGATGCTTGGCACCAGGTTATGCAGGTCGGCTTCGGCTTTTTGATAAGTTGGGTCGTACCGCGTGCAGTTCTTGCGACCGCCCTGTTGCCAGCACTCGCGTTGATGGCCGATCTGCCAGGCCGGGACAATGTGTTCCCACTCAATGCGGGATGCGCGCTTGGCGTTTTTGCGCGGCACATAACCGCAGGCGGCGAGGTTCACACGGTTGCCGGTGTACTTGCAGCCGCAATAGAACTCGGTGGATTGCGGCGCATACAACTTCCAGGCGACTTTCTTGGCTTCGTTGAAGGTACGTGGGGCGCCAGCTTGGGCGCCGAGGGTGATGAGCAGAAACAATAAAGCAAACCAGCGGACACTCATCGACTCAATCTTCCTTTGGCACAACCCAGAAAATCTGCACACCACCATCGTCGCGATGGGCAAGGGTGACGTTGTCGTTCTCGTCGATTTCCTCGAGCAAGCGCTCCCACTCATCCACGGGTTCGTCCGGGAGCCGGAAGATCAGTGCCGCTTTGGCTTTCTGGGCGGTGGGGGAGTTAATGATTTTCTGGACGCGGATGCCCAGGCGTTCATAGGCGTCAGGAGAGACAGAGGTAGTGGCCACGGAATTATCCTCATTAAGCTGTACGGGCATACAGTATTTAACTGTAGGGATTTTCGCAACTGCTTAAAATTCAAGAAAATCCTCTGACAGTGGTTTTTTCCGTTTGGTGTAGGACTGTGGGAAGTTTTTTATCGGAAGAGGTCGTTAGCCACTGGCCAATACTGGCGAGTGGTGACAGCGATGCTCGACCGCGAACGGGTCGGGCGAGGGCGAATCAGTATTCCCAGAACATCCGTTGCAGCTCTTTGCTGTTGAGAAAGTCGCCTTGGGGAATCGAAAACCAGTGCTAAAGAAACCCGTGCACAGGTCGATGTTCCTTCTAGGATTTTTTTCTCAAGGAGTTCACATGTCGTTTACTGTCGGTTTTGCAAATGCAGGCGCAATCACTATCGCGGGCAAGTCCCCGGCGGCCATCAAAGCCTTGAGTGACGCGACGTCCGACGCCTCAGCCCAATCGCTGGGCGAAGAGAAGGGCAGCGACAACCAGGTCAGAACCGGTGGCGGCGCAGGGGCTCAGGGCGAAACCAAATCCAAGAAAAGCAGCACTCAAAGTATTGCGGTGCAGGTACTGCTCAAGCGCATGCAGGAACTGCAGCAGCAACTGCGTGAACAGCAGCAGCAACTGGCGGCCGCTCAGGCCGCGAATTATCCGACCCCGGAAGCTAAAGCCACCGTTGTCATGTCGATCCAGGGGCAAATCGCCGATACCAGCGGTGCGCTCTCGCAGGTGACGGGCAATCTGGTGAAAGAGCTGGCCAAGGATTCCGGCAGTGGCAGTCTGGTCAGCACCACGGCGTGATGTAGAAGGGTGGACTTTTGCCAGCCGAGACACAGAACGGGTCGTTGACAAATTTCGACAGGGTTCGCATAGTTCGGTCTACGCAAACGTTTGCGCAGTCGCCGTCGATGGGTTGATCCCTTGATGATCGGAGTCCCGGGCGTACTTCAGCGCAAGCGTTGCTCAGAATAATCATAAGATCGGAGTAAACCCATGAAGCTGCCATTCGCTGGACGTCTTCTCGCTGTCGCTATGCTGGCTGCCGCATCCGCCGCTTTACCTGTCTCTTCGGCTTTGGCCGAAACCCCTGAAAAACCTAAAGTCGCATTGGTCATGAAATCCCTGGCCAACGAATTCTTCCTGACCAT
Source organism: Pseudomonas sp. LBUM1673 (assembly GCF_059695645.1). NCBI lineage: Bacteria > Pseudomonadati > Pseudomonadota > Gammaproteobacteria > Pseudomonadales > Pseudomonadaceae > Pseudomonas > Pseudomonas sp. LBUM1673. The sequence continues at coordinate 4,356,452 of NZ_CP166780.1, read as the reverse complement.
GGAAGACGGCGCCAAGGCTTACCAGAAAGACCACTCCGGCGACTTCGAGCTGATCTCCAACGGCATCAAGGACGAAACGGACACGGCCGGCCAGACGCGCATCGTCGAGCAAATGATTTTGTCCAAAGTCAACGCATTGGTCATCGCCCCGGCAGACTCCAAGGCCATGGTTCCGGTCATCAAGAAAGCAGTCGATGCCGGCATCACCGTGATCAACATCGATAACCAGCTGGACCCGGCCGTGGTCAAAAGCAAAAACATCACCGTTCCGTTCGTAGGCCCGGATAACCGCAAAGGCGCGCGTCTGGTGGGTGAGTACCTGGCCAAACAACTGAAGGCCGGTGATGAAGTCGGCATCATCGAAGGTGTTTCCACCACCACCAACGCCCAGCAGCGCACAGCGGGCTTCAAGGATGCGATGGAAGCGGCGCAGATCAAAGTCGTGTCCCTGCAGTCCGGCGATTGGGAAATCGACAAGGGCGGCAAGGTTGCCTCGTCGATGCTCAGCGAATACCCGAACATCAAGGCCCTGCTGGCCGGCAACGACAGCATGGCGGTCGGCGCGGTATCTGCCGTGCGTGCCGCGGGCAAGGCCGGCAAGGTGCAAGTGGTCGGTTACGACAACATCAATGCGATCAAGCCAATGCTCAAGGACGGCCGCGTCCTGGCCACCGCCGACCAGTTTGCTGCCCGGCAAGCGGTGTTCGGCATCGAGACTGCGCTGAAAATCATCAAAGGCGAGACAGTCGATAGCGGCGTCAATGGCGTCATCGAAACTCCAGTAGAGCTGGTTACCAAGTAGTCCTTCTGGCGACACAACGGTGCTCGCCTCTTGGGGCGGGCACATGGAGAGTTTTTATGTCCGTTTGCGCCCCGAACGCTGTCCTCTCGGTCAGCGGTATCGGCAAGACCTACGCCCAACCTGTCCTCACCGGCATCGACCTGACGTTGATGCGCGGCGAAGTGCTGGCGCTGACCGGTGAAAACGGTGCCGGTAAAAGCACGCTGTCGAAAATCATTGGCGGACTGGTCACGCCGACCACCGGCCAGATGCAATTCCAGGGGCAGGATTACCGTCCCGGCAGCCGGAGCCAGGCCGAAGAGCTGGGCATCCGCATGGTCATGCAAGAACTCAATCTGTTACCGACGTTGTCGGTGGCGGAAAACCTGTTTCTCGACAACCTGCCTAGCCATGGTGGCTGGATCAGCCGCAAGCAATTGCGCAAGGCGGCGATCGAGGCCATGGCCCAGGTCGGGCTCGACGCGATCGACCCGGACACACTGGTAGGCGAACTCGGTATCGGTCACCAGCAAATGGTGGAGATCGCCCGCAACCTGATCGGCGATTGCCATGTGCTGATCCTCGACGAGCCGACCGCGATGCTCACGGCCCGTGAAGTCGAAATGCTGTTCGAGCAGATCACCCGCCTGCAAGCTCGTGGCGTGTCGATCATCTACATTTCCCACCGCCTCGAAGAACTGGCAAGGGTGGCCCAGCGCATTGCGGTATTGCGCGACGGCAACCTGGTCTGTGTCGAGCCGATGGCCAATTACAACAGCGAGCAACTGGTCACCCTGATGGTCGGCCGTGAATTGGGTGAACACATCGACATGGGGCCGCGCAAGATTGGCGCGCCGGCCTTGACGGTCAAAGGGCTGACCCGTTCGGATAAGGTTCGCGACGTGTCCTTCGAGGTGCGCGCCGGCGAAATTTTCGGAATTTCCGGTTTGATCGGGGCAGGGCGCACCGAGTTGCTGCGCCTGATCTTCGGCGCCGATACAGCCGACAGCGGTACTGTCGCGCTGGGGGCGTCGGCTCAGGTGGTGAGTATTCGTTCCCCGGCCGATGCGGTCGGTCATGGCATCGCCCTGATCACTGAAGATCGCAAGGGCGAAGGCCTGCTGCTGACGCAATCGATCAGCGCCAACATTGCCTTGGGCAATATGCCGGTCATTTCCAGTGGTGGCTTCGTCAACAACGGTGACGAGATGTCATTGGCCCAGCGTCAGATCGACGCCATGCGCATTCGCAGTTCCAGCCCGACGCAATTGGTCTCGGAGCTGTCCGGCGGCAATCAGCAGAAAGTCGTGATCGGCCGCTGGCTGGAGCGCGACTGCACGGTGATGCTGTTCGATGAGCCGACCCGTGGCATCGACGTGGGCGCCAAGTTCGACATCTATACATTGCTCGGTGAGTTGACCCGTCAGGGCAAAGCGCTGGTGGTGGTGTCCAGCGACCTGCGCGAACTGATGCTGATCTGCGACCGCATCGGTGTGCTGTCGGCAGGGCGTCTGATCGACACCTTCGAGCGTGACAGCTGGACCCAGGATGATTTGCTTGCCGCCGCTTTCGCCGGCTACCAAAAACGTGATGCGTTGCTCAACGAAGCAGCGCCTAGGGATCTTCCATGAATACTGTATCTTTGGCCGGCAAACGTAGTGGCAATTTTTACGGTCTCGGCACTTATCTGGGCCTGGCCGGTGCCTTGTTGGCGATGGTTGCGCTGTTCTCGGTCCTGAGCAGCCATTTCCTGTCTTACGACACCTTCAGCACCCTGGCCAACCAGATTCCCGATTTGATGGTCCTGGCGGTCGGCATGACCTTCGTATTGATCATCGGCGGTATCGATCTGTCGGTAGGTTCGGTGCTGGCGCTCGCGGCTTCGGCGGTCAGCGTGGCGATTCTCGGTTGGGGCTGGAGCGTCTTGCCTGCGGCCTTGCTCGGCATGGCGGTAGCGGCGTTGGCCGGGACTATCACCGGCTCGATCACCGTGGCGTGGCGGATTCCGTCGTTCATCGTGTCCCTCGGCGTGCTGGAAATGGCGCGGGGCCTGGCGTATCAGATGACCGGTTCGCGCACTGCCTATATCGGTGATGCCTTTGCCTGGCTGTCCAACCCGATCGCGTTCGGCATCTCGCCGTCATTCATCATTGCCTTGCTGATTATCTTCATTGCCCAAGCGGTGCTGACGCGTACGGTGTTCGGTCGTTACCTGATCGGCATCGGCACCAACGAAGAGGCGGTGCGTCTGGCGGGGATCAATCCGAAGCCCTACAAAATCCTGGTCTTCAGTCTGATGGGATTGCTGGCCGGTATCGCTGCGTTGTTTCAGATTTCTCGCCTGGAAGCGGCGGACCCGAATGCCGGCTCCGGTCTGGAGCTGCAAGTGATCGCCGCGGTCGTGATCGGCGGCACCAGCCTGATGGGCGGGCGCGGCTCGGTCATCAGCACGTTCTTCGGCGTTCTGATCATCTCCGTATTGGCGGCTGGTCTGGCGCAGATCGGCGCGACCGAGCCAACCAAACGCATCATCACCGGTGCGGTTATCGTGGTGGCGGTGGTGCTTGATACTTATCGCAGTCAGCGCGCAAGCCGGCGGACCTGAGTCATGGCAACCATCAAGGATGTAGCGGCACTCGCGGGCATTTCCTATACCACGGTTTCCCACGTGGTGAACAAGACGCGGCCGGTCAGCGAAGAAGTGCGGATCAAGGTCGAGGCGGCGATCAAAAGCCTCGACTACGTGCCCAGCGCCGTGGCCCGGTCGTTGAAAGCGAAAACCACCGCGACCATCGGCCTGCTGGTGCCCAACAGCCTCAACCCGTACTTCGCCGAGCTGGCCCGTGGCATCGAGGATTACTGCGAACGCAATGGCTATTGCGTCATCCTCTGTAACTCCGACGACAACCCGGACAAGCAGCGCAGCTACCTTCGCGTGCTGTTGGAAAAACGCATCGACGGCTTGATCGTGGCCTCGGCCGGCGGTGACAGTGGGCTAGCGGAAGGCCTGGCGGGTGTGCGTACACCCATGGTAATCGTCGACCGTGGGCTGGAAGGCGTCGACGCGGACCTGGTGCGCATCGATCACGAATACGGCGCTTATCTGGCGACCCGGCACCTTCTGGAATTGGGGCATCGGGACATCGCTACCATCGGCGGCCCGGCGAGTACCAGCGTGGCGCAGATGCGTCTGGCTGGTTATTGCCGAGCCTTGAAAGAGGCGGGTGTCGAAGTGCCGCGCGAGCGCATGCTGGAAAGCGACTTCACCAGCACGGGTGGTTACAACGCCGCCGCGATTCTGCTGCAACAGAACCCGCCCAGCGCGATCTTTGCCGGTAACGACATGATCGGCATCGGTGTATTGCGCGCCGCTGCCGAACGCAATATTCGGGTACCCACCGAGCTGTCGGTGATTGGCTTCGACGATATCCAGATGAGCCGTTACGTCTATCCGGCGTTGACCACCGTGGGGCAATCGATCCTGCAGCTTGGCGAGATGGCGGCCGAGGTGCTGTTGCGCAGGATTGCTACCCCGGATATGGCGACCGATCAGCGCATCGTGACACCCAGTATTGTCCTGCGCGAATCGACCGCGCCGCTGGCCGGTGTGTTTGCCCAATACCGCTGAAACCAAAAGCACCGCAGAAACAGAATTGATGAGTAGTGATGTATGCCAGCAAAAGTAGTGGTAATAGGCAGCCTGAACATGGACCTGGTAACCCGGGCGCCACGGCTGCCCCGTGGTGGTGAAACGCTGATCGGCGAATCGTTTGCCACGGTTTCCGGCGGCAAGGGCGCGAACCAGGCCGTGGCCGCGGCACGGCTGGGGGCGCAGGTGTCGATGGTCGGTTGTGTGGGCAGCGACGCCTATGGCGAAGCGCTGCGCGGGGCGTTGTTGGCCGAGCAGATCGATTGCCGGGCGGTCAGCACTGTCGAAGGTTCCAGCGGTGTGGCGTTGATCGTGGTCGATGACAACAGTCAAAACGCGATTGTCATTGTTGCCGGTGCCAACGGTGCGCTGACCCCCGATGTGATCGACCGTTTCGACGCGGTGCTGCAAGCGGCGGATGTCATCATCTGTCAGCTGGAAGTGCCGGATGCCACGGTCGGCCATGCCCTTAAGCGCAGTCGTGAGCTGGGCAAAATCGTGATCCTCAATCCAGCACCGGCCAGTCGCCCGCTGCCAGCGGATTGGTATGTATCCATTGATTACCTGATTCCCAACGAAAGCGAAGCCTCGGCGTTGAGCGGTTTGCCGGTGGATTCCTTGAGCACCGCCGAAACCGCCGCGACCCGCTTGATCGCCATGGGCGCCGGCAAAGTGATCATCACCCTTGGCGCTCAGGGATCGCTGTTCGCCAATGGCACGCGGTTCGAGCATTTCCCGGCGCCGAAAGTGAAGGCGGTCGATACCACTGCGGCTGGCGACACTTTCGTCGGTGGTTTCGCCGCAGCGCTGGCGGCCGGCAAAAGCGAGTCCGATGCGATCCGTTTCGGACAGGTCGCCGCTGCGCTGTCCGTTACCCGTGCTGGTGCGCAACCTTCGATTCCTACCTTGTCCGACGTACAGGCCTTTAAAGCACCATGAAAAAAACACCTTTGCTCAACGTCGCGCTGTCGCGGCTGATCGCATCCCTGGGCCATGGCGACACGGTCGTGATCGGCGATGCTGGCCTGCCAGTTCCGCCCGGTGTCGAATTGATCGACCTGGCCTTGACCCACGGCATTCCGGATTTCATCAGTACCTTGAAGGTTGTGCTCAGCGAAATGCAGGTCGAAAGCCACGTGCTGGCCCATGAGATTCTGGACAAGAAACCGTCGGCATTGAGCACGCTGGATGAACTGAATGCCGAAGGTGCGCTGGGCCGGCGCGAACTGCTCGGTCATGAGCAATTCAAAGTGCTCAGCCGACAGGCGCGGGCGATTGTTCGTACAGGCGAATGTCAGCCGTACTGCAACATCGTGCTGGTGGCTGGAATAACGTTTTAACTTCCCGTTCTTCCCACGCACAAGGAGTGCGCTATGCACCGCTATGCTCAGAAACTGCACCACCTGCTCCGGAGTCTGCTGCTTTTGTCCCTGATTACCGCAACAAGCGCCCAGGCGGCGGAAAAGATCGACTTGATCATCGACACCGATCCGGGTGCCGATGACGTGGTCGCCTTGCTGTTTGCCCTGGCCTCGCCGGAAGAACTGAACATTCGTGCGCTGACCACCGTCGCTGGCAACGTGCGTTTGGACAAGACCTCGCGTAATGCGCGTCTGGCTCGCGAGTGGGCAGGGCGCGAGGAGGTGCCGGTATACGCGGGTGCACCGAAGCCGCTGATGCGCACGCCGATCTATGCCGAGAACATCCATGGCAAGGAAGGCCTGTCGGGTGTCACGGTGCACGAGCCGAAGAAAGGTCTGGCCGAAGGCAATGCGGTCAACTATCTGATCGATACCCTGAAGGCCGCCAAACCCCACAGCATCACCATCGCCATGCTCGGTCCGCAAACCAACCTGGCCCTGGCGCTGATCCAGGAGCCTGAAATCGTTCAGGGCATCAAGGAAGTGGTGATCATGGGCGGTGCGCACTTCAACGGTGGCAACATCACTCCGGTGGCCGAATTCAACCTGTTCGCCGACCCGCAGGCTGCAGAAGTGGTGCTCAAAAGTGGCGTCAAGCTGACCTACCTGCCGCTGGACGTGACCCACAAGATTCTTACCAGTGAAGCGCGCCTGAAGCAGATCGCCGCCCTGAACAACAATGCCAGCAAGCTGGTGGGCGATATTCTCAACGAGTACGTCAAAGGCGACATGGAGCACTACGGCATTCCGGGTGGCCCGGTGCATGACGCTACGGTCATCGCTTACCTGCTCAAGCCGGAGCTGTTCACTGGCCGTTCGGTCAACGTGGTGGTTGATAGCCGCGAAGGGCCGACCTTCGGTCAAACCATTGTCGATTGGTATGACGGCTTGAAGGCACCGAAAAATGCTTTCTGGGTTGAAAGTGGCGACGCTCAGGGGTTCTTCGATCTGCTGACCCAGCGCCTGGCCCGTTTGAAGTAAGCCATGGACCCGCAGGTGCCAGCCTGCGGGTTTTTACATTCATTCGCTATCTGTCAGGCCCATATAGTCGGCGGGGTACTTCTCGAGTATCTGGGCGATGAATGTCTGGGCTGCTTGTGTCCCCAGTTCCTTGACCAGCAAATCGATACCAATGATTGCCAACTCTTCCGGGCTGCCGGGGCTGTAAGAGCTGTGGCCCTGTGGCCACTTGATTGTGATGTTGGCGTCGATGCTTACGGTGGTCATGATGGCGCTCGTGAAATCGAGATGTCTGAGTGTCGAGTTAACCATTTTGCGGGACGTTTGGCACTCCGACTTAGGCATGAGGCGAGGGCTATGCGACACTTGGTCTTTGATGGATTTTCAAGGACCGTGCTGTGCAGATCGATTTGAATACGCCTGACGGCTTGACCCTGGAAGCGGTGCGTCAGCTGCTGGCCTCTGCCAGCGACGAGGAGCACACCCAGCTGCGGGTCACCAAAGGCGGCATCGCCTACATTTCGTCGGGCATTGTGGGCGGCACCGACATCGACGGATTGCTGTTTCGCCTGGAGACGTGGGCCAAGGGTTCCGGCTATGTCGGATTGGTCGCGGCCAGCGATGAAGTCTGGGTCATGCAGATCTTCAATGCACTCAAGGAGAACTGGCCGAAGCCGCCTTTCGACTACATCGACGTTTATTAAGCGCCGTTCATATTCAGTCACGATTGAGGGATGAGCGGCAGGGTGATGCTCAGGCACACTCGCCGCTGTCCGGATCGATGGCAGGGCGATAGCGCCCACCTTGAAACCAAACGTCAAAATGGCGGTCGCACGATCTCAGCTCAACTATTGAAAAAAGGAGGCTTCATGCCTTGGAAGCTCGCGTCATTGGGTACTTTGTTGGCCGCCACTCTGCTGGCCGGTTGCAGCAGTACGTCCACCGAGTCGGCAAAGGACCCTGTGGCGACCGACACCGGTCACAGCCGTTGTGAAGCAAAGGCCGCCGAATTCACCATTGGCAAAAAGGCTTCGCCCGAACTGCTGGAGCAGGCACGTACGCGCGCAGGCGCGCAGAATGCCCGGTTCCTCAAGCCTGACGATATGGTGACCCTGGAATACCGCTCCGATCGCCTGAACCTGAACACTGATAACAACCTGGTGGTTACTCGCGTCAACTGCGGTTGATTGCTTCTGGCTTTTGTTTCGCCCATAAAAAACCCCGTCACATGGACGGGGTTTTTTTAGTGCGGCAGAAAATTACTCTGCGCGGACTTGTGCAGCTTGCATACCCTTTTGGCCTTTCTCAGCCACGAAGGAAACGGTCTGGCCTTCTTTCAGGCTTTTGAAACCGTCGCTTTCGATAGCTTTGAAGTGTACGAACAGGTCGTCACCGCCACCTTGAGGAGTGATGAAGCCGAAGCCTTTTTCATCGTTGAACCATTTAACGGTGCCGGTTTGGCGATTAGACATGGTGTATCTCCAAGAAACTTATATTTTCAGTAGTACTGTGCTGCTCAGGCCAACTGGGCACACGGGAGTATCATAGTCGAAATGTTCGCTTTGGGAGCCCCCTGGGTGTGCTGTTTGCCCTGCAGTCACGTTTTCTTTGTTGCTTCGTGTGGCTGAAAGCCCCGGTTTAAAAGGCTTTCAGCCGAAAGTAAAGACAATAAAAAAAGCTGTAAAACCTGCATAAATCGTACGAAAAAGCTGAAATCCGGCACTTTTTATCAGTGTTCGGCCGAGTCAAAAGGACTTTTTCCTCACTTTTTCGCCGGTGTATTGGCCTTGCATTTGGCGATCTGGCCCAGTGCCTTTTGTTGCAGTTCCGGGCTGGCCTTGTTATCCATCAGGGCCTGAATGTCGCTGGCCGGGTACGACTTGATCGCGTCGGCACCGCAAGCGCAGTGTGACTTGGCTGCCGCAGCGCCGATCTGCGGAGTAGCCGCCTGAGTGCACTGAGCCATGTATTTCTCGCGTTCGCCCTTTGGCCAATCGGCATGGGCAGCCAGCGGCAGCAACAGGACAACGGGTGCGACGACGGCGAATAAACGATTCAGACGCATGCTGAGATGCTCCTATTGGGTCAATGTCTTGTTATCTGAGGGGTAAAGCGGGGTTCAAGTTCAGCACTCTGGCATAAAAATGCCTGATTTGCCCAAGCACAAAACCTTGCCACCGCGATGACCGTTCATCTGTGCTAGCATGCCTCGCTCGGGCGTTTGCAGGCTCCGGATGACCTTCAGTCCCGGCAGCGGCAGCGGCACGAATAACCCTGATTTGAATCCCAGTCACTCTGGTTCGGTTTTCCGGTTGGCCGCAAGGCTCCTGCCGCTGTAAGGCAGGCGTTCGTTATTGAATGGCCTGGATCGGATCTTGTACTGGCTCATCCCAACCCACGTGACCTTTGGTAGGGGTCACCACTAGGAGAGGAGGCGCCATGCCAACTATTACTCTTCCCGACGGCAGTCAACGTTCATTCGATCACCCGGTTTCCGTAGCCGAGGTCGCCGCATCCATCGGTGCCGGTCTGGCCAAGGCCACCGTGGCCGGCAAGGTCAATGGCAAGCTGGTCGACGCCAGCGACATCATCGACAGCGATTCCTCGCTGCAAATCATTACGCCAAAGGATGAAGAGGGGCTGGAGATCATTCGCCACTCTTGCGCTCATCTGGTTGGCCACGCGGTCAAGCAGCTGTACCCGACGGCCAAGATGGTCATCGGCCCGGTCATCGACGAAGGCTTCTATTACGACATCGCCTTCGAGCGTCCTTTCACGCCGGACGACCTGGCTGCTATCGAACAGCGCATGCAGCAGCTGATCGAGAAAGATTACGACGTGATCAAGAAAGTCACTCCGCGCGCCGAAGTGATCGAAGTGTTCAAGGCCCGCGGCGAAGACTACAAACTGCGTCTGGTCGAGGACATGCCGAACGAGCAGGCCATGGGCCTGTACTATCACGAAGAATACGTCGACATGTGCCGCGGCCCGCACGTGCCGAATACGCGCTTCCTGAAATCCTTCAAGCTGACCAAGCTGTCCGGCGCCTACTGGCGTGGTGATGCCAAGAACGAGCAATTGCAGCGCGTTTACGGCACCGCATGGGCGGACAAGAAGCAGCTGGCAGCTTACATCCAGCGCATTGAAGAAGCTGAAAAGCGCGATCACCGCAAAATCGGCAAGCGCCTGGGCCTGTTCCACACCCAGGAAGAATCGCCGGGCATGGTGTTCTGGCACCCGAACGGCTGGACTCTGTACCAGGTGCTCGAGCAGTACATGCGCAAGGTTCAGCGCGACAACGGCTATCTGGAGATCAAGACTCCACAAGTCGTTGACCGCAGCCTGTGGGAGAAATCCGGGCACTGGGCCAACTACGCCGACAACATGTTCACCACCCAGTCGGAAAACCGCGACTACGCCATCAAGCCGATGAACTGCCCTTGCCACGTGCAGGTGTTCAACCAGGGCCTGAAAAGCTACCGCGAGTTGCCGATGCGTCTGGCGGAGTTCGGGGCCTGCCACCGTAACGAGCCGTCGGGTGCGCTGCACGGCATCATGCGCGTTCGCGCCTTCACTCAGGACGATGCTCACATCTTCTGTACTGAAGAGCAGATGCAGGCCGAATCCGCTGCGTTCATCAAGCTGACCATGGACGTCTATGCCGACTTCGGCTTCAAAGACGTCGAAATGAAGCTGTCCACTCGTCCGGAAAAACGCGTCGGTTCCGACGAACTGTGGGATCGCGCCGAAGCTGCACTTGCTGCAGCCCTTGATAGCGCGGGCCTGCCGTACGATCTGCAGCCGGGTGAGGGTGCGTTCTACGGTCCGAAGATCGAGTTCTCGCTGAAAGATTGCCTCGGCCGTGTCTGGCAGTGTGGTACCCTTCAGCTCGATTTTAACCTGCCTGTCCGTCTGGGAGCCGAATACGTCTCCGAAGACAACAGTCGCAAGCACCCGGTGATGTTGCACCGAGCGATCCTGGGCTCCTTCGAACGTTTCGTCGGAATCCTGATCGAGCACTACGAGGGTGCATTCCCCGCGTGGCTGGCTCCGACCCAGGCAGTGATCATGAATATCACTGATAAACAGGCCGATTTTGCCGCTGAGGTTGAAAAAACCCTCAATGAAAGCGGATTTCGTGCCAAGTCTGACTTGAGAAATGAAAAGATCGGCTTTAAAATCCGCGAGCATACTTTGCTCAAGGTTCCCTATCTCTTGGTTATCGGAGATCGGGAAGTCGAGATGCAGACTGTCGCTGTGCGTACTCGTGAAGGTGCTGACCTGGGCTCGATGCCCGTCGCCCAGTTCGCTGAGTTTCTCGCGCAAGCGGTTTCCCGGCGTGGTCGCCCAGATTCGGAGTAATTATTATTAAGCGTGAAATGAGACAAGATAAACGAGCTGCACCGAAAGCCCCGATCAACGAGAATATCTCGGCACGCGAGGTTCGGTTAATTGGGGCTGAAGGTGAACAGCTTGGGATTGTGTCAATTGAAGACGCGCTTCTTAAGGCTGAAGAGGCCAAGCTGGATCTGGTGGAGATTTCCGCCGATGCAGTACCCCCTGTTTGCAAACTGATGGACTACGGCAAATCGATCTTCGAGAAGAAGAAGCAGGTTGCCGCAGCCAAGAAAAACCAGAAGCAGATTCAGGTTAAAGAAATCAAGTTTCGTCCAGGGACGGAGGAAGGGGATTACCAGGTAAAACTGCGCAACCTGGTACGTTTCCTGAGTGATGGGGACAGGGCCAAGGTATCCTTGCGATTCCGCGGCCGTGAGATGGCCCACCAGGAGCTGGGGATGGAACTCCTCAAGCGAGTTGAAGGTGACTTGCTCGAGTACGGTTCGGTCGAACAGCATCCTAAGATGGAAGGACGCCAGCTGATCATGGTCATCGCCCCGAAAAAGAAGAAGTAATCAACAGGGCACGGCAGGCCTTCTGATTATGTTTATCAACTGAATGCGGAGTATCCGAACATGCCAAAAATGAAAACGAAAAGTGGTGCTGCTAAGCGGTTTCTGAAAACTGCTAACGGTATCAAGCACAAGCACGCTTTCAAGAGCCACATCCTGACTAAAATGTCGACCAAGCGTAAGCGTCAACTGCGCGGTAGCAGCTTGCTGCATCCGTCTGACGTGGCAAAAGTCGAGCGCATGCTGCGCCTTCGTTAATTTTAGTCAAGAATAGAGGAAGTAACTCATGGCTCGTGTAAAGCGTGGCGTCATTGCCCGTAAACGTCACAAAAAAATTCTGAAACTTGCTAAAGGCTACTACGGCGCTCGCTCGCGCGTATTCCGTGTTGCCAAGCAAGCGGTAATCAAGGCAGGCCAATACGCCTACCGTGACCGTCGTCAGAAAAAACGTCAGTTCCGCGCTCTGTGGATCGCTCGTATCAACGCTGGTGCACGTATCAACGGTCTGTCCTACAGCCGTTTCATCGCCGGCCTGAAAAAAGCGTCCATCGAGATCGACCGTAAGGTTCTGGCTGATCTGGCAGTGAACGAAAAAGCGGCGTTTGCTGCGATTGTCGAGAAAGCTAAAGCCACCTTGGCTTAAGTACCCCCGACAGTCACCCGGCCTCACCTCTGTGGGGCCAGGTGTTAAACGTCATAAATAGGGGAAGAGCCTTCAAGCTCTTCCCCTATTTTGTATCTGGAGTCTGTACATGGAAAACCTGGATGCGCTCGTCTCTCAAGCACTAGAGGCTGTGCAAAGCGCTGAAGATATCAATGCCCTGGAGCAAATCCGGGTTCACTACCTTGGTAAAAAGGGCGAATTGACTCAGGTGATGAAGACCTTGGGGAATTTGCCGGCAGAAGAGCGTCCGCAAGTCGGCGCGCTGATCAACGTTGCCAAGGAGCGTGTCACAGAGGTTCTCAATGCGCGCAAGGCACTGTTTGAAGAGGCCGATCTGGCCGCCAAACTGTCCTCCGAGTCCATTGACGTGACCCTGCCTGGCCGCGGCCAGACCTCGGGTGGTCTGCATCCGGTTACTCGCACTCTGGAACGTATCGAACAGTTCTTCACTCACATCGGCTACGGCATCGCCGAAGGCCCTGAGGTCGAAGACGACTACCACAACTTCGAAGCGCTCAACATCCCAGGCCATCACCCGGCCCGGTCGATGCATGACACCTTCTATTTCAATGCCAACATGTTGCTGCGCACCCATACCTCGCCGGTACAGGTTCGCACCATGGAATCGAAACAACCGCCGATCCGCATCGTCTGCCCAGGCCGTGTGTACCGTAGCGACTCCGATATCACCCACTCGCCGATGTTCCACCAGGTCGAAGGCCTGCTGGTTGATCGCGACATCAACTTCGCCGACCTGAAAGGGACCATCGAAGAGTTCCTGCGCGTGTTCTTCGAAAAAGAACTGGCCGTGCGTTTCCGCCCTTCGTACTTCCCGTTCACCGAGCCGTCCGCCGAAGTCGACATGGAATGCGTGATGTGCAGCGGTAAAGGCTGCCGCGTCTGCAAGCAGACGGGCTGGCTGGAAGTCATGGGCTGCGGCATGGTTCACCCGAACGTGCTGCGTATGTCCGGGATCGACCCGGAAGAGTTTTCGGGCTTTGCCTTCGGCATGGGCGTTGAGCGTCTGGCCATGCTGCGTTACGGCGTGAACGACTTGCGTCTGTTCTTCGACAACGACTTGCGGTTCCTCGCGCAATTTCGCTAGTCGTAACGAATTCTTAGGAGAGCAGGATGAAATTCAGTGAACAATGGCTGCGTGGCTGGGTAAGCCCGCAGGTAGGTCGCGACGAGCTGGTTGCTCGTCTGTCGATGGCCGGTCTTGAGGTCGATAGCGTTACGCCGGCCGCCGGTGAATTCAGTGGCGTGGTGGTGGGCGAGGTGCTGAGCACCGAGCAACACCCGGACGCCGACAAGCTGCGCGTTTGCCAGGTCAGCAGTGGCGCGGAGACTTTCCAGGTCGTTTGCGGTGCGCCAAACGTGCGCCCGGGCCTGAAGATCCCGTTCGCCATGATCGGTGCCGAACTGCCGGGCGACTTCAAAATCAAGAAAGCCAAGCTGCGTGGCGTTGAGTCCAACGGCATGCTGTGCTCGCAGGCCGAACTGCAAATCGGCGAAGGCAACGACGGCCTGATGGAATTGCCGGCCGATGCGCCGGTCGGTCAGGACATTCGTGAGTTCCTGAGCCTGGACGACGCCAGCATCGAAGTCGACCTGACCCCGAACCGCGGCGACTGCTTGTCCCTGGCCGGTCTGGCCCGTGAAGTCGGCGCGCTGTACGCCGCTGAAGTCACCCGTCCGGTCATCGCCACCGTTCCTGCCGTGCACGACGAAGTGCGTTCGGTTGAAGTGCTGGCGCCGGCTGCTTGCCCGCGTTACCTGGGTCGTGTGATCCGTAACGTTGACCTGTCCAAGCCTACGCCGCTGTGGATGGTCGAGCGTCTGCGTCGTGCCGACGTGCGCAGCATCGATGCCGCTGTCGACATCACCAACTACGTGATGCTGGAGCTAGGTCAGCCGCTGCACGCCTTCGATCTCGCCGAAATCAATGGTGGTATCCGCGTACGCATGGCCGAAGACGGCGAGAAGCTGGTGTTGCTCGACGGTCAGGAAGTCAGCCTGCGTAGCGATACGCTGGTGATCGCCGACCACACCCGCGCCCTGGCTATCGCCGGCGTGATGGGCGGCGAGCACAGCGGCGTCAACACCGCGACCACTCGGGATATCTTCCTCGAAAGCGCGTTCTTCGATCAGATTGCCGTTGCTGGCAAGGCCCGTTCCTATGGCCTGCACACCGATGCCTCGCACCGCTATGAGCGTGGCGTGGACTGGCAACTGGCCCGTGAAGCCATGGAGCGTGCCACTGGCCTGCTGCTGGACATCACCGGTGGCGAAGCTGGCCCGATTATCGAAACTGTCAGCGAGCAGCACCTGCCGTCGATCGCGCCGATCACCCTGCGTGCCCAGCGCATTACCCAGATGCTGGGTATGGAAATGGATTCGGCCGAAGTCGAGCGTCTGCTCAGCGCCTTGGGCCTGGCCATTTCTGCTGACGGGGCAGGGCAGTGGCGCGTAGAAGTGCCAAGCTTCCGTTTCGATATCAGCCTGGAAGTCGACCTGATCGAAGAGCTGGCCCGTCTGTACGGTTACAACCGTCTGCCGGTTCGCTACCCGCAAGCCCGTCTGGCGCCGCAAGCCAAGGCTGAAGCGCGTAGCGATCTGCCTGAGCTGCGCCGTCTGTTGGTGGCCCGTGGTTATCAGGAAGCGATTACTTACAGCTTCATCGATCCGAAACAGTTCGAGTTGTTTAATCCGGGTGTCGAGCCACTGCTGTTGGCCAACCCGATTTCCAACGACATGGCTGCCATGCGTTCGTCCCTGTGGCCGGGTCTGGTCAAGGCGCTTCAGCACAACCTGAACCGCCAGCAGGATCGCGTCCGCCTGTTCGAAAGCGGTCTGCGCTTCGTCGGTCAGCTGGAAGGCCTCAAGCAAGAGCCGATGCTGGCGGGTGTGGTGTGCGGTAGCCGTCTGCCGGAAGGCTGGGCACAAGGTCGCGATGTCGTGGATTTCTTCGACGTCAAAGCCGATGTGGAAGCGGTGCTGGGCTTCGCCGGTGCACTGGGCTCGTTCACTTTCGTGCCGGGCAAACACCCAGCATTGCACCCGGGTCAAACCGCGCGCATCGAACGTGAAGGCCGTTTGGTAGGTTTCGTTGGCGCGATTCACCCTGAATTGTCGAAAACCCTCGGTCTCGATCGTCCGGTCTTCGTTTTCGAGCTGGTTCTGGCCGAAGTGGCTGCGGGCAAAATGCCTAAATTCCAAGAGTTATCGCGCTTTCCTGAAGTGCGTCGTGACCTTGCACTGCTGGCGGACAAAGACGTTGCGGCCACTGCCGTACTGGACGTAATCCGTGAAAATGCAGGCGAATGGCTGACGGACCTCAGGCTATTTGACGTGTATCAGGGTAAAGGCATTGATCCGCATAGAAAAAGCCTTGCAGTTGGCTTGACCTGGCAGCATCCATCGCGCACTCTTAATGACGATGAGGTGAATACCACGACGCAAAACATCCTCACCTCGCTCGAACAAAGGTTGAACGCCACGTTAAGGAAGTGACGTATGGGGGCTTTGACGAAAGCTGAGATGGCGGAACGTCTGTATGAAGAGCTGGGCCTGAACAAGCGGGAAGCCAAGGAATTGGTCGAACTGTTTTTTGAAGAAATCAGGCACGCTCTTGAAGACAACGAACAAGTCAAATTGTCCGGTTTCGGCAATTTCGACCTTCGGGACAAACGCCAGCGGCCTGGCCGCAATCCGAAAACGGGAGAAGAAATCCCGATCACGGCTCGCCGTGTGGTCACCTTTCGTCCAGGGCAGAAGTTGAAGGCCCGAGTTGAGGCTTATGCTGGAACCAAGTCATAACGACGAACTACCCGTCATCCCGGGCAAACGCTACTTCACCATTGGTGAAGTCAGCGAGCTGTGTGCGGTAAAACCGCACGTGCTGCGCTACTGGGAGCAGGAGTTTCCTCAACTCAACCCCGTCAAACGCCGCGGAAACCGCCGGTATTATCAGCGCCAGGACGTGCTGATGATCCGGCAGATCCGCGCGCTTCTTTATGATCAGGGGTTCACCATCGGCGGCGCACGCTTGCGTTTGTCCGGCGATGAAGCCAAAGACGACACCACCCAATACAAACAAATGATCCGCCAGATGATCGCCGAGCTCGAAGATGTTCTGGTGGTTCTCAAGAAATAAATTCCTGCTTTTAAATACTTCCAGTTTTCAAAAGCTTGCGATATATTCTTGAGCGTTCCTCGAGATGAGGAACAGAGTCAACGCCTAGTCGGGGCGTAGCGCAGTCCGGTAGCGCACTAGCATGGGGTGCTAGGGGTCGAGTGTTCGAATCACTCCGTCCCGACCATATAATTCAAGGGGTTGCGAGACTTTATTTCGCGACCCCTTTTTATTTCTAGGCGTTTTTACCCCTACAAAACGGCTGGCTCTCAGTAGAATCCTCACCAGTTCCGTGTGAGTTGACGCTCTGTTTTGGATTTTTTCGCGCGATGCCTGGCACCGCTTCGCGATGCCCAAAATTTTATGATTTTGGCGGTTTAATACGTAGATGGATCGTCCACAGCCCCGCATTCCCGGCGGTTTAGGACTTTGCAGCGACGCGATAGGTCAGAGTCATTTTTAATGACGGATGACTGGCCCGATATCAGCTTGTGGATGTCGGACCAGGCATCCATTCCATTGCTACTTCAGAGTCTTGATGGACACGATTGTGGCTGCCATCCCCTCTGCACGAAACTCAAACGCTACTTGATCCCCAATCTTCAGGCCTGCCAGTTGTTTGGCTGTTGCGTTGAACCCCATGGTCATGGCGGGCCACTGCACGGCCGGCACAGCGCCATGGGCGATAGTCACCGTGTGTTTCGTTGTATCGATGGCCTTGATCGTACCCTCGGCTTTGGCCACGGGAGCCTGCTTCGCCTCCTGTTTCATCTGCATGTCGTTCATGGGCATATCGTCCATCTTCATACCTGGCATGTCCTCTGCCTGGGCATAAAGAGACAGTGCAATAACGGTGCTTGCAACGGCGATCAGGGTGAGTTTCATACGACTTTCCCTTGAGGGTTGATGGATACAACTGGAAGGTGCCGACGGCGCATCAAACGGTAGGCCGCCGGAATGACGAACAAGGACAACAAGGGCGCGGTGACCATGCCACCGACCATGGGCGCGGCGATGCGGCTCATCACTTCGCTACCGGTACCGCTACCCAATAGGATCGGTAACAGGCCAGCAATGATGACCGCCACAGTCATGGCTTTGGGTCGGACCCGCTGCACCGCGCCTTCACGAATCGCAGCGATCAACCCTCGCTCTGTGTTATCACCGGCGTCTTCTCGCTCGGTCCAGGCGTTCTTGAGGTAAAGCAGCATGATCACGCCAAATTCGGCCGACACGCCGGCCAGGGCGATGAACCCGACTCCGGTGGCCACCGACAGATTGAACCCCAGCAGATAGAGGAACCACGCCCCGCCAGTCAGGGCGAACGGCAGGGTGGCCATGATCAGCAAGGCCTCGTCGAAGCGGGCGAACGTCAGATAGAGCAGCACGAAAATGATCAGCAACGTGGCCGGTACTACCAGTTTGAGCCGCGCGTTGGCCCGCTCGAGAAATTCGAACTGTCCTGAGTAGCTCAGGCTCATACCTGGCTGCAACTTGACCTGCTCACTGACGACCCGGCGCAGGTCGGCGACCACTGAGGCAATATCCCGGCCACGCACGTCGATGTACACCCAGCCGGAAGGCCGGGCGTTCTCGCTCTTGAGCATGGGAGGGCCGTCGCTGACCTTGACCTTTGCCACGGTGCCGAGGGTGATCTGACTCCCTAAAGGGGTGTAGATCGGCAGCTGCTCCAAGGCGACGAGCGAGTCACGCCACTCACGGGGATAACGCACGTTGATCGGGAAGCGCGCGAGCCCTTCAATCGTCTCCCCGACGTTCTCACCGCCAATAGCACCGGCCACGATCGACTGCACATCGGCGATGTTCAGCCCGTAGCGGGCAGCAGCCTTGCGGTCGATGTCCACATCGATATAGCGGCCGCCGGTCAGGCGTTCGGCCAGGGCTGAACTGACCCCGGGCACATCCTTGGCCACGCGCTCGACCGCCTGAGTAGCCGCGTCGATCTGGGTCAGGTTGGTGCCGGCAATTTTCACTCCGATCGGACTCTTGATCCCGGTGGCGAGCATGTCGATGCGATTGCGGATCGGTGGTATCCAGATGTTGGTCAGCCCTGGGGCGCGTACCACTCGATCCAGCTCTTCCACCAATTTTTCCTGGGTCATACCGGGACGCCACTGTTCGCGTGGTTTGAACTGGATTGTGGTCTCGAACATCTCCAGCGGAGCCGGGTCGGTGGCGGTTTCGGCGCGGCCAGCCTTGCCGAAGACGTGTTCGACTTCGGGGACGGTCTTGATCAGGCGATCAGTCTGTTGCAACAGCTGCGCGGCTTTCTGCGCCGACAACCCCGGCAGAGCCGAAGGCATATAGAGCAGATCACCCTCGTCCAGTGCAGGGAGGAACTCGCCACCTAAGCGAGAGATCGGCCATAGCGCGCTGAGAAAAATCAATAGCGCGACCAGCAGGGTGATTTTGGGACGACGCAGCACCGCGTCCAGGGCCGGTTGATAGATCCTGATCAACCAGCGGTTCAATGGATTCTGTTGTTCGTTGGGGATCCGTCCGCGAATCCAGTAGCCCATCAGCACCGGTACCAGGGTCACAGACAGTCCGGCCGCCGCGGCCATGGCATAGGTCTTGGTGAAGGCGAGGGGGCCAAACAGGCGACCCTCTTGCGCCTCCAGGGTGAACACCGGAATGAACGACAGGGTGATGATCAACAGGCAGAAGAACAGCGCCGGCCCCACCTCGGCCGCCGCTTCGGTCATCACATGCCAGTGATGTTCGCCCTTCAGCTCTTCGCCGGGATGGACCGCGTACCAGGCCTCGACCTTTTTGTGAGCGTTTTCGATCATCACCACGGCGGCATCTACCATGGCGCCGATGGCGATAGCGATCCCGCCCAGGGACATGATATTGGCGTTGATCCCTTGGTGCCGCATGACTATGAAGGCAATCAGCACCCCCACCGGCAGCGAGATAATAGCCACCAGGGATGAGCGCAGATGCCAGAGGAAGATCCCGCAGACCAGCGCGACGACGATGAATTCTTCGAGCAGTTTGTGACTGAGATTTTTCACAGCGCGGTCGATCAGCTTGCTACGGTCGTAGGTGGTGACGATTTCCACCCCGGCCGGCAGGCTGCTTTTCAGGTCGTCAAGTTTGGCCTTGACCGCGGCAATGGTTTCGCGAGCGTTCTTGCCGCTGCGCAGAATCACCACGCCGCCGACGGTCTCGCCTTCGCCGTCGAGTTCGGTGATGCCACGACGCATCTCCGGCCCCAGTTGGATTGTGGCTACATCGCCAAGGGTCACCGGTACGCCAGCCGCACCGAGCTTGAGTGGAATCGCGCGAAAGTCATTGAGGGTCTTCAGATAGCCGGAGGCGCGGACCATGAACTCGGTCTCCGCCATCTCCAGTACGGCGCCACCGGTTTCCTGATTGGCCTTGCCAATGGCCTCGGTCACCTCAGCTTGAGTGATGCCCAAGCTGGCCAATTTGAGTGGATCGAGCTGCACCTGGTACTGCTTGACCATGCCGCCCACGGTGGCGACTTCCGCAACGTTGGGCAGGGTCTTGAGTTCGAACTTGAGAAACCAGTCCTGCAGGCCCCGCAGTTGCGCCAGGTCGTGTCCGCCACTGCGATCCACCAGTGCATACTGATAGATCCAGCCCACACCTGTGGCGTCGGGTCCCAAGGACGGTTTGGCGGAAGCCGGCAGGCGGCTTTGGACCTGACTCAAGTATTCCAGCACCCGTGAGCGGGCCCAGTACAAGTCCGTACCGTCCTCAAACAGCACGTAAACGAAGCTGTCGCCAAAAAAGGAATAGCCGCGTACGGTCTTGGCTCCCGGTACCGAAAGCATGGTGGTGGTCAACGGGTAGGTCACTTGGTTTTCAACGATCTGCGGCGCTTGTCCTGGATAAGGGGTGCGTATGATCACCTGAACATCGGAGAGGTCCGGTAGTGCATCAATGGGGGTGCTCTGAACCGACCAGACGCCCCAGAGCGTGACGAAGAGCGTCACCAGCAGTACCAGGAAGCGGTTGGCCACTGACCAGCGAATCAGGGCGGCGATCATGGCTGGCCCCCTGGTTTTTCCAGGTGTTCAACCCGCAAGCCATCGTCGGTTTGGCTCACCGCAATCCGAACCTTGTCGCCCGCCTTGAGTCCTTGCCTGAGCGCAGGGTCCGCCAATGGGAAGGTCATGGTCATCCCCGGCATGCCGAGCGTCTTGAACGGACCATGGGCGAGGGTTACGTCGTTGTTGTTGATTTCGACAATCTGCCCGTCCGCCTCATGCAAGGCCGAAGCTACGGCGGTAGAGGGTGGCGTTTCCATCGTGCTTGCGACGATGCCCTGGAGACTGGCCTCGGAGTCGAGCAGGAACTGACCGGAGGTAACCACCTGCAGGCCTTCTTCCAAACCTTTCAGCACCACCGTCTTGCCTTCGTTTTCCTGCCCGAGTTGCACTTCTACGGGACGGTAGCGACCAGCGTCTTCGGCGAGCATCACCAGGACGCGTCGGCCGGTGCGAATGAGTGCCTCACTCGGTACCCACAACACGCTTTGCTCAGTCGAATGATTCAGGCGCACCTGCGCCGTCAATCCGGGTCTGAGGCGCCCGTCAGGGTTGGGCAGTTCGACGCGTACACGAATGGTGCGGCTGTCCGGATTGGTTTCGGGAAGAATCGCGCTGACCGTGCCGTTGAGCACAGTCCCAGGGAAGGCTGGCAGACGTGCTTCGACCGTTTGACCGACGACGATCGATCCAGCCTCCGACTCTGGAACGGCCACAGCCAGCCAGACGCTACTCAAACCATTGACGCGTGCCAGGGTCTCGCCGGCGGCCACCGTCATTCCCTCTCGTACATCCAACTCTTGCAGCACACCGCCAATGGGACTGGTGAGGGTCATGTTCGGCTGAACCTTGCCGCTGCGCTCTACCTGAGTAATCAGTGTCGCCGGCATTCCCGTGAGGCGCAGACGTTGGCGTGCCGCTGCCAGCAAGTCAGCATCACCGTTACGTTTAAGTGCGAGGAATTCTTCCTGAGCAGCAGCCCATTCCGGTACGAGGATATCCGCCAATGGCGCATTGGCTTTGAGCACATCGCCTGGTGCGCGGGCATACACCCGCTCCACAAAGCCGGCAGTTCGCGATTGAATCACCGCGACATCCCGTTCATTGAACGCCAGCACACCGGTTACATCCAGGCTGGAAGCGAGGACTCCACGAGTGACTGTCGCCAAGCGCAGGCCGAGATTCTGGGTCAGGCTTGGGTCGATACTGATGACCGCACTATCCGCCGCGGAATCAGCGTATCGGGGCACCAACTCCATATCCATGAAGGGCGATTTGCCTGGTTTATCAAACTTCTGCTGCGGGGACATCGGGTCGTACCAATACAGTACTTTGCGTTCCTCTTGCGTTTCAGGGGGTTGTTCGGCGGTGGTCTCAGACATTGCACTCATGCGCTGCTGGGCGAACCAGTAACCGCCGGCAGCGCCCAAGGCAATCGAGAGGCCTGTCAGCAAAGCCCCTTTCCAGATTCGAGAGCTCATTGATTGGCGTCCCCATAAGCAAAATACAGGCGAGCACTAGTGAGGGCTCGCTGTTCTTCGAAGTCGACGTGTTTGAGGCGGGTCTCGATGAGTTCACGTCGGGCAGCGATGACAGCCGCCAAGTCGCTTTTACCGGCGCGATAGCTGGCCATGGTCAGCCCGACTTTTTCCTTGGCCAGGGGTAACAGACTGTCCTGGCTGCGGTGCACGGCACGGTTCAGACGCTCGTATTCGGCCAGATCGTCCTCCAGTTGCTGGGTATGTTCACGTACGAGCGCTTCGCGCTCGGCCTCCAACTGATTCAGTTCGGCGTGTTTGGCGGCGATCTTCGGGTTTTGTCGGGAGTCGGGGAACAGTGGCAGGTCGAATGTGAATTGCACGCTGACCATGTCGCCAAATTCCCGCCCGCGCCGCTGATAGTCGAGTTCCCAGCTCCAGTCGGACTGCTTTTCCGCTTCCGCTTCACGGACCTTGGCCTGCGCTTCGCGGGTCATCGGGGCGAAGGCCGTCAGCGCGGGGTGATGTTGCAGCTTCTGGGCGTACCCCGACGTATCGATGGGCCACTTCGGCAAGCTGCCGATTGGTTGGTCATTGGCGGCCGAACCAATCCAGCGTTTGAGTGCGGCTCGGGCTTGGGCACGCAGGCGAATTAATTCGTCCTGTTGCTCCGCCAACTGAGCGGCTTCCTGTTTGGGCGTGACTGCATCGGCAGGTTGAGCGCGACCGCCGGCGATCTGTGCCCGGACGGTATCAGCCAACAGGCGGTTCTCTCGAAAGAAGTCCTGGAACAGTGCCTCTTTACGCTCGACGGAGTAGCTGCTGATCCAGGCTAATGCCGTGGCCTGACGAACATTCAGACGCTCCACACGAGCTTCAGCCGCAGCTCGATCGACGGCCGCCTCGGCGACCTCAACACGTGCTTTGCGTTTGTCGCGGTTGGGCACCTCCTGCATGACGCCGACCATCTGCATGGTCATGAAGTCCTGCTCAAGGCGCCAGCGGTCAGGGCCGCCGATGGGATAGTTTTGTACGCCCAGCAGAAGCTTCGGGTCGGGTAGTTCGCCGGCTGGAATGGCGGCGCTGCTGGCGGCTTGCAGTTTGGCCGCTTGGGCGGTCAGCGATGGTGCATTGGTTTCGGCAAGGCGCAAGGCTTCGTCGAGTGTCAGGGCGGCGGCCAAGCTCGGCAATACCAGCACGCTTGCCGCCAGGGCGGCCACGAGGGGCCAACCGGTGCAGTAGCACTTGGGTTTCATGTTCACGATTCCTGTGAGGATCCACTGCGCGCCTCATTAGACATGCGCGCAGATATGCCTTCCCGCGCAGAGCGGGATAAGGTTCAGTGTGGTACAGGAATCAAGCGCGAGGCGGTCGCCACACCCCGGACGGGGTATAAGCAGGCAGGAAGTCGCTGAAGATTGTTAGCATCTGCGGACTGGACAAACGGGTGGCAGGTTTCCCAAACGACACTTGTAGCAGACTGGCGCTCCTGCATTCCTGGCCAGGCTTGCAGGGTTTGCCATGATCGGCGGAGCTGCTCATGTCAAGGCAGCAGTCCGGGTTCATATCGTCCATCATGGTCATGCCCGTCGTTTTCATCGGGCAAGGTACTGTCGGTGCCTGAATGCCCGCCATCCCGCTCAGGGGAAGCGCCAAGCTGATCAGGAAAATGAGGCAGCACCGCAAATAGCGTTTCATGCGAGGGAGTTTAGTCGCTGGTAACGGGCTGTACAATTACGACTCTGTCAGGAAGGCCCGTCGGATGCATAAGAACTTCCTTGTGTCGAAACAAGGACGCGTTAAACAACCAAGTCCAACTCGAAATCAGAAATGACGGCTTCCGCAGTCATCCCTTCGTCTCTTATGGTTGGGGCTATGAATAGGGCGTTTCAGGCTCAACCCTTCGCGGGCGTTTCGCCAGGAGCTTGCGGGCGGTTTCGACAAAGGGCGTGACGATCAGGCT
Source organism: Pseudomonas sp. LBUM1673 (assembly GCF_059695645.1). Taxonomy (NCBI): domain Bacteria; kingdom Pseudomonadati; phylum Pseudomonadota; class Gammaproteobacteria; order Pseudomonadales; family Pseudomonadaceae; genus Pseudomonas; species Pseudomonas sp. LBUM1673. The sequence continues at coordinate 4,332,451 of NZ_CP166780.1, read as the reverse complement.
ATAGACCGTCAGGTAATGCTGGTGGTCCTGTTCTCCGGTGCCGAAGCGCAGGTTCTCGGGCTGCGAGCGGGTGACATATAGCGTGCCGAACATCCAGTCCCAAAGAGACAGGTTGGTGCCGAAGTTCCGGTTGAAGTGACGGGGGGCGTCGCTGTGGTGGATCTGGTGCTGGGCTGGGCTGTTAAGCAGATGTTCGAGCACCGGCCCGAATGACAGCCAGACATGAGTGTGACGCAGATTGGCCGCTAGGCCATTGAAGATGAACACCAGATAGGTCACGCCGAACAGGGTGTAGCGGCTGATCTCGCCACCACAGGCGTACCAGAAGCCACCGACATAGAGGCCGAGGCAGGCGGTGGTGCTGAGTTTCTCGACGATCTTTTCCACGAAGTGCACCCTGCTCGCCGTCGCCGGTACCAGCACCGGCGCCGAGTGATGGACCTTATGAAATGCCCAGAGCCAGCGCGAGTGAAAGGCCCGGTGCGCCCAGTAATGGACGAAATCCTTTACCAAGAACACCCCCAGCCCGTAGAGCAGGGCGAGCGAGAGGTTCTCCTCCAGGCGTGGGCGCGCGCCCCAAAGATTGCTAAAAAAATCCAGGTAATCCCCGGAGCGCAGGATGTACGGATCGACCAGATGGACAATGGGCAGCACCAGGGCGACCTTGAGAATGGCCCGCACGAAGTAGTAGCGGTAATCCAGCAGCGCCGAGCGATGCAAGTACACCTGGCGACCGCCGATGAATTTCCAGAACGAACGGGCGTCGGTCAGGCCCCGATATTTTCTGAAGCGGAACAGGCCATAGGCGACGCTGTAGGAGACGCAAAGAAACAAGACCCCGAGGCGGCCGTTCAGATTAAAAATGCTGAGAAACTGCTCGGTGACAGGCGCGATCACCCACTCGATCAGGTGCTTACAGACAAGCGAGAATGCATCCACGAAACGCCAGCCTCAGCCAAAGGAAACGCATTGTAAATCATTCTGATTTGGCTGAGTGTGTTTCTGCTTGGCTTCCGAGCCTTGTGGGCAAGGTGTTCTCTGATTGGGGCGTCTCAGGCCCGCCATGCTTCAATCTTGCCGCAGGGCTCTTTCTCAGCGTCAAGAATAACGAACGAAAGTTAAGTTCGGCGCGTCCACAGGCAGCAGCTTAGTCACGGATTACTGACGCCAGTGGACGCAAATCACTGCGTCCACTGAGGTTTCCGAATCTTCGGGCCATGGTACGTTCGGCCTATGAAGATGGCCGTGCCTATGTCAATGCGTACGCTGGGAAAGACATCATCGACTCGGAGGGTGGATGCTCGTAGGTTGAGGACAACACAGCACTGAGCCGATCGCCCAACAGGTTCCAGGCACGCTTCTTCTCTTCGGCATAATCGTGGTGCAGGTAGTGGCGTCTCACCCGGGAGCCGGCCAACACATGATTTTGGCAGCGATCGATGACGTCCAGACTGACCCCCAAGGCCTGCATCATGGTCGCGCCGGTGCGGCGCAGGTCATGCGGCGTCCAGTCGCCGTTCTGGCCGTCGGCAAGGACCAGGGTATCGTCGTGACGCCGTCTTGAGAGGGCCTTGCGGTTTTTGAACTGGGCCTGGCGATCGCCGACCTGTTTACTCACCACCTTTATGTCCACATGCCCATCATCCTGCTTGTTGGGGAAGCACCACTGTGAATGTCCCGTCAGGCTCTTGAGTTCCTGAAAGAAATGCAGGGCGAAGGGGGAGAGGAAGACATGGTGGTCCTGTTTCTTGCCCCGGGTGCCTTTGACGTTTTCACTGGGGAGGAACCAGGTCTGCCGGTCCAGATCGACATTTTTCCATTCGGCCTGCAGCAACTCGCCAATCCGGCACAAGGTGCCCAGGCTGATCCAGAGCGCGAGTTGAGCTTCTTTCTTTAACGGCCGAATGCCCTCGTATTTTTGCCCGGCGGGGAGGGTGCTGTAATCGGCGGTCATTTGCTGGAAGCGGTTGTGCAATTCCAACAGCTCAGCCGGCGAAAGGATCCGGCTTCTTTCCGCTTCGTAGTCGGCAGGGATCAATGGGGAGATGTCGACCAGTTCAGTCGGATCACCCTCAACCAGTAGCGCCCGCCAAGGCTGGCGCTTTCTGGCCCAACTGAACATTTGATTGAGGTCGGCGAAAGAAGCTGATCGCTTGCCGGTGAGCGCCGCGGTTGACCACGGCCCGGATCAGCGCCCGAACATCATGCTCGGAAACACTACTGACTGACGTCTTGCCGAGTGCCGGGTACAGGTCCTTGTTGAAACGGCGCTGCAATTCAGCATTGCCATCTTTCCGCGCCACGCCATCCAACAGCCAGGACTTGGCCAGATCTTGGACGGTCAGCGTTTGCACCTTCGTCGTTTTTACTTGGTCGGCCTCTACGTTAGCAGCGGCATATGCCTGTGCCTTGGTGGTTTTCTTGTGCGCGTTGGGATTGATTTGCTCATCAATGAGCGCCCGGGCCTGGTTGCGTGCCTTGCGGATGTCCGTCAGGGATTTGCGCGGCCAGGACCCGCAGGAGTACTCTTTGTTCTGATCGCCCCACCGATAGCGATAGAAAAAGCTGACCGACACACCGTCCTTACGGACTGAGATTCGACCGGCGAGATTGCCATCCTCCCTGAGGATGCGGCCGGCATCGTTGGCGGTCAGTGACTCGAGTTCTTTGATGGTAATTTTGGCCATGAAACGGACTCCCCCTACTTTTACCCCCACAAAAACGTCGGCTCTTGATGGACGTTACTGGACTCTCGTAGAGCAGAACGCCGCTGGAGCTCAAGTAAATACTAGCTTAGAAAAATCCAGAGTAAAATTTTGGAAGCTTTCAAGAAGTATGAAAAAGGAGATGGGGTGCTAGGGGTCGAGTGTTCGAATCACTCCGTCCCGACCATATAATTCAAAGGGGTCGCGAGATTTTATCTCGCGACCCCTTTTTATTTTCAGCCTTTTTTACCCCCCCCAAAAAAATCACTGGCTCTGGGTGGAATCTTTCAAGGCATTTCCGCGTTTAACATTCGTCGAATGGTTATTGATGAACTACGTTCGCTGGGCATTGATAAAGTCTATAAATGCCCTCAGAGGCGAGGGCAGATAGCGTCTGCCAGGGTAATAGAGAAACGGCCCGGTAAAGCTCTGCCACCAGGGTTCCAGCACCGGTTCAAGTGCCCCACTGTCCAGATGGGGCTGAAGCCAGTCCTCAAACAGGTAGACGATACCCAGTCCATCAATCGCAGCCTGAACAGTCAGGTCCACGGCGCCTCCCACTCTGACAATCAACGGCCCAGTCGGGTCCACGCTAACGGTTTCGCCATCACGTTCGTACTCCCAGAGTGGCATCGCGCCACTCGGAAATCTGCCCCGCAGGCATGCGTGTTTCAACAGGTCTCGTGGGTGCTCTGGTCGACCTCTGGCATCGAGATAAGCCGGTGATGCGGCCGTCGCGAAGCGTTGAAATCGTGGGCCGATGGGGACTGCAATCATGTCCTGCTCAAGGCGTTCATCGTAACGAATACCCGCGTCACAACCTGCCGCAAGCATGTCGACGAAGCTCTCCTCGATCGTCACTTCCAGGCTGATGTCGGGATAGGTTCGCAGGAAAGGGGTAATGATCGACGGCAGCACAAGTCTTGCGGCGCTGGCAGGAACATTCAGCTTGAGGGTGCCTGAGGGGCGGTCACGGAAGTCGTTCACCACATCAAGAGCCGACTCGACTTCGCCCAATGCGGGCACGATGCGTTCCATCAGCCTTGCGCCAGCTTCAGTCGGCGCCACGCTCCGGGTGGTGCGATTGAGCAGTCTTACACCTAGCCTGGCTTCCAGGCGTCGCACTGCGTCACTGAGGCTTGAAGCGGATTTACCGCAGGACTTGGCTCCTTCGCGAAAACCTCCTGCATTGACCACCGCTACAAAGGCCAGCAAGTCTTGAATGTTGGTTTGCATTGTTCTCTCAGCCGTACAACCTGTGCCGATTGCACCCTATTATCAGTGAAGTGGTCAATGCCTATAGTGCGCCACACATACTCCGATTGAGGTAGACACAATGAGCAAAGTGGCCAAAGCAGGTTCGTTCTTATTGGGTGACCGGGTGGTAAATCGTATGGGCTACGGTGCGATGCAACTGGCGGGACCTAACGTTTTTGGCCCTCCCAAGGACCCGAAAGCGGCCATTGCCGTACTGCGTGAAGCGCTGGCGTCGGGTGTAAACCACATTGATACCGCAGATTTTTACGGCCCTCACGTGACTAACCAACTGATCCGTGAAGCCTTACACCCTTACGCTGAAAACCTGGTGATCGTGACAAAGGTCGGCGCACTCCGCGGTTCCGATGGCGCCTGGAATCCAGCGCAGAGCCCCACCGAATTGACCCATGCCGTGCATGACAACCTGCGTAATCTTGGGGTGGACGTACTGGATGTGGTGAACCTTCGGGCAATGGGCAACCAGCAATCGCCCACCGAGGGGTCCATCGAGGAATCCTTTACCACGCTTGCCGAATTACAGCGCCAGGGACTCATTCGCCACTTGGGCGTAAGCAATGTCACGGCATCGCAGGTCAAGCAGGCGCAGGGGATCGCTGACATTGTCTGCGTGCAGAATCACTACAATCTGTCTCATCGGGAAGACGAAACGCTTATTTCTGAATTACGTCAGCAGGGCATTGCTTATGTGCCGTTCTTTCCTTTAGGTGGTTTCACACCACTGCAGTCGCAAGTACTCTCGAACGTAGCGACGCGCATGGGAGCTTCACCCCTGTGCGTGGCGCTGGCATGGCTGCTGCAACGTTGTCCTAATATCTTGTTGATTCCTGGTACTTCCTCGGTGGCACACCTTCGAGAGAATCTCACCGCGAGTGAATTGGTCATCGCGCCTGACATGCTGGCCGAGTTGGAGGCGCTGGGATAGCGGACGGAGCGTCCAGGGCTGATTAGTTGGAGCTTTTACTAAGCAGTCCTGTAAGCGCCAGCGAATGGCTCGCGATCGCCGTGAGACATAACGCTGACTGACGTCTAATCCAGTATTTTGCTCATAGTGTCGATCGGGATTGCGCTATGGTCGGATAGTCCGTGTAACCGCGTTCCTCACCTTGGTAGAACGTCGTTGGGTCTGCTTCGTTCAGGGACTCGCCGTGTTTGAATCGCTCCACCAAATCCGGGTTGGCCAGGAACCCGGTGCCAAACGACACCAGATCAGCATCGCCTAAGCTGAGCGCCGTTGCGGCTCGCTCTGCGTCATAGCCACCATTGGCGATGTAGGTGCCACCGAAACGACGCTTCAATTCCCTGAAATCGAATGGCCCTGCACCGAGTTCCACCACGTGAATGTAGGCCAACCCATAGCGACTGAGCATCTTCGCCGCGTAGTTGAAAGTCGCTTGGGGATCGCTGTCGCTCATGGAGAAATAATTGAAGATCGGCGACAGGCGAACCCCCACTCGGCTGGCTCCGAAGACCTCGATGACGGACTCGACTACTTCCTTGAGAAATCGAGCGCGATTCTCTACAGAACCGCCGTAGGTATCGGTTCGGTTATTGGTGCCATCGCGCAGGAACTGGTCGATCAAATAACCGTTCGCACTATGGATTTCAACGCCGTCGAATCCAGCACGTTTTGCGTTTTCAGCTCCTTGGCGAAAATCAGCGATCACGCCAGGAATCTCATCGAGATCCAGAGCCCGTGGGATTTCGTAAGACTTGAGTCCCTCGCAAGTGTAAATCTCGCCATCAGCATTGATCGCTGAAGGTGCTACTGGCAGGGCGTTGTTGATCTGCACCAATGGATGTGAGAGCCGTCCGACATGCCAGAGTTGCAGGAATATCCGTCCACCTTCTGCATGAACAGCGTCGGTCACTTGCTTCCACCCCATGATTTGTTCAGAGGTGAAGATGCCCGGCGTTCTCATATAGCCTTTGCCTTGTGCCGAGACCTGAGAACCCTCGGTGATGATGAGGCCGGCACTGGCACGTTGCCGGTAATACTCAACCACGGTGGGCGTCGGAGCATCACCTTCACCGGCGCGGCTTCGCGTCAAAGGCGCCATGACCATGTGATTTTTCAGAGGGAGGGCGCCGATTTGTGCAGGGGACAAAAGCAGGTCGAGATTGTTCGTGGTCATGATGTATCTCAGTAGGTTGAGGATTGATAATTCGGGATTGGTGGGGTGTTTAGTGGGGAGACTTATCGACTGAAGGCGCGGCTTGGGGGCTAGCTCAGACGTCCCTCCTGCCGCAGGCGTTCGCCGATACGCTGTATCTCAGCTTCGCCCTGCGCCAGAGCCACTTTGCTCGTGTGTACCGAGTAGTAGCCCGTCACCAGATCGTGCGGATGCTTCACCGCTGAGCCCATCACGAATGAGCAATCGCCTTGTGCCATGAAGTCGATGTGTTGCTCGGACTCCTCGAACACGGCGAGTTCTCCGGCATTAATCAGGCCCCCTGTGTCCAGACGTCCTGCATTAACAGCGAGCCAGGCCACGGTGTGTCCGGACGGCGGGGTGTACCGCCAGCGCTCGCCGTCTTTCAAATTCACCGCGAGATAGTTCATGTCACTCGGCGCTTCAATCAGGCTCTGCGCATTACCGTAGCGGCCCAGGAGCACGCGCGCCGGGCCTGATTGCGAAACCTGGGAAGGCGCAAGATAGACACTCAGCGCAGGTGCGTTTTCTAATGACGGCGGTAGTGCCACCCAGAGCTGGAATCCCTGCATCGAGGACTCGTTGGCTAGCGTAGCGTCGTGCCACACCCCGCTGCCGGCGCGCATCCACTCAACACCACCGGCAAGCAATACACCCGTTGCGCCAGTGGTGTCTTCGTAGGCGACATCGCCTTTGGTCATGAAAGTAACCGTCGCGATCCCTGAGTGCGGGTGCATGCCGAAATTGGACTTACCGCGACTGGCGTTCAAACTGAAAATATCAAGGAAAATGAAAGGCTTCAAAAGCTCGCCCAGATCGCCCGGGCTCATAAGCCGCGTTATAGGGCCATGGGTGCTGCCTTTAGTGCGATGGACAATGGCGCGTTGCAGAACAGCGACGGTGGCGGTCATATGTTTTCTCTCGGGGTTTTGAGCGCCTGGGTCCACCAGACAATGTCGTCGAGCAGCGCTTTGGCTGCCTGGGCCAATGACTAGCTTGCTGCACTGAACTGGGACACAGGGCGCAACTGCCAAGCTTGCGCGGCCTTGGATTGGGTTGTGCAGTAGAGGGTCGACTGCAGCTATGCCCAAAGGATATGCGCCTGTTGATTGATTTATTAGATGGCATAATTGGATTGAACTAATCCATTTAACGAAGCAGAGGCAATAAGATGATTGACCTGAACGACGTCGCCTTGTTTGTACAAGTGGTACGCAACGGCAGCTTTGCCGAAGCGGCGCGGCAGCTTGGAATGCCGTCCAACACCTTAAGCAGACGCGTTCAACAACTCGAGGCGCAGCTCGGCACACGGCTGCTGCAGCGCTCCACGCGCAAGCTCACACTTACCCACTCAGGTCAGGCTTTTCATGACCGGTGCTCCGGCGCGGTAGAAGGCCTGATCGATGCCGGACAGCAATTAATAACGGGAAACCAGGAGCCGAGTGGCCTCGTGCGCATTGCGGCGATGGCTGACTTCTTCGACTTCTTCCCTATGGAATGGGTGGCCGATTTTCTAGCCTTGCATCCACGGGTTCAGCTTGACTTCGTGCTAAGTGATGCACGCGCCGATTTGATCGCTGATCGGATCGACATCGCGTTTCGAGGGGGCACTTTGCAAGACTCGGGATACGTCGGTCGCCAACTCATTGGAGCAGGCAATGAAGGTTTGGTCGCCAGCCCCAAGTACCTCAATAACCGAGGTGTGCCCGCTACGCTAGAGGATCTGGTCAATCACGACTGTGTGAATTTCGGTCATCCTGGCGGCGTCACCACGTGGCGTCTTAATGGGCCAAACGGTGTTGAGGAAGAGGTGCAGGTTACCAGCCGTTTCAATGGAAACACGGCTCAGGCATTGCGTAAGGCCACGGTGGCTGGCTTGGGCATTGCGTTGCTGCCGCCCACGATAGTTAATTTCGATCTTCAGGCTGGCCGCCTTGTGCCTGTATTACCGCATTACCATCGCACTGGATACGGCCTGCATGTGCTTTATCCCAGTCGGCAACATTTGCCGTTGGCGGTATCAGCCTTTATAGGACTGGTGATGGAGAAGCTAAAAGTGGAAGCGTTCCCAGCAAGGGTTTTACCTGAGCAGGTCTGACACGGTATTTGGGCTTATGACTTTCATACAGCGGGATGGGTAGTAATTTCCTCCACCATTAGTCACGTCATCTGTATTAAGCGCGTGCGGCAGATAAGGATGAGCGCCAAATCGGTCTTTTCGCGGTTAAAGCGCGTAAGCATGACAGACTCGATTTTGTGACCTAATCATTCGCAATTACTGGGTCTGCTCACCGTACCAGTATTGAGCCGTAACAGAAAATCACTCCCGGTGATGAACGTACCTTCTGGCCCCATCAGCAGTGCGCCTACAGCGCCTACCTCGTCGGGTGTACCTCCGCGTTTTGCTGCGCAAGATTCGATCATGCGCCGGTATCCCTCACCGCGAGGGCCCGTTAGCTCGTCCTTGTCTAGCGGCGTGAAAATAATGCCAGGACTGATTGTGTTGATCCGTGCTCCGCGTTTCCCCCAGCGAACTGCTTCGGCCATCACACGTAGTGAATTACCACGCTTGGAAATTTGATAAGCATTGAGGGAGTCTGTCACTTGATCTGGTTGAAGCATTGGCAGAGCCAATAATTCGTCAGCAGGTGTTACCGCGAGCGCCTTGTTTTGCTCGGCTGTCAAAGCGGGTAAGCGGTGACCAGATTGAGAGGCGATTACGATCCCGGAGCCACCCGCCGCGATGACATTGCCGAACTCCTCTAGTACAAGCGTCGTTCCAAAAAGATCGACCGATAGGATCGTCGCGGGTGACGCTTGCGACGGTGATACTCCGGCTGCGTGAATAACGCCTGTGATATCTCCGATCGCTGTAGCCGTCTGAACTAGCGCCTGAACAGATTCGCGTGAGGAAACATCGACAACAGCAGTGGTGACTTCGAATCCAGCATCACTAAGGACTTTCGCGGCAGCAGCGGCGTTCTCTTCCCGCAGGTCTGCAAGGAGTACGTGTTTCCCGGCACTGACCCGCCGTGCGATTGCCGGTGGAGGCGTTGCGTAAGAGTGCCGTTGATTTACCGTCATGAACTCGCCACTGCCCCATCTTGCTGTCAGGTCCATTGATCAAGCTTTCGGCAGGGCCCAGTCAGCTTTGCGCTGGCACCTGATGCCGCCGAAGGGGGCATCACTCATTCCCCGGCTTTCGCCGATTTGATGAGATTATTGCGCAGCTTCACGATCGCGTTCTGCATGTGTGTGAACTCGTCCGGTGTCAGGCCAGTTGCGTGGGAGAGGCCCATTTCGGGGCGGTCTTCGCGCAGCTGTCGACCGCTCTTCGTCAGGCTGATCCGCACCTGCCGCTCGTCCTCGGGATCACGCTGCCTCTGTAGATAGCCCATCGCTTCCAGCTTCTTCAGGATCGGTGTGAGTGTGTTCGATTCGAGAAACAGCTTCTCGCCCAGGCTGCCCACGGTTTGATGGTCTTGCTCCCATAGCGCAACGATGGTGATGTATTGCGTATAGGTGAGGCCCAGCTGCTCGAGTATCGGCTTGTAGGCCTTGCCGAAGGCCAGGTTCGTGGAATAGACCGCAAAGCACAGGAAGTCGGAGAGCTTCAGGTTGGCGGGAGCCGTCTTGTCGGTGAGTTTCATATGCTTCCTCGTTGGCCAAAGTTGAAGGCTCGCTAAGGCAAAATATACCTCGTATGCGATTGTATCGGAACAGCTCTGACTTTCGACTGGGGCCGGTTCGGCAGCAACGTCGAACCGGCCGTATGGATGGGTTTCTGATTCGCATGCGCTTAAAGCGCATGCGATATATATGGAAAAAAAGCTAATCGCGGTGCGTCAAACCGTGAGGACGTTCAGGGCCACGTCAATGTTGCCCCGCGTCGCTTTCGAGTACGGGCAAATTTGATCTGCGGTGTGCGCCAGCGTCGTCGCGATGTCGTGCGCCAGACCCGGCACGCGCAGAGTCAACCGAGCCTGAAGGAAGTAGGCCGGACCGCTCTGACCCAGATCGACTTCGATGTCGACGGACAGATCAGACGGCAGCACCACGTTCATGTCATTGGCCACGAGCCCGACGGCGGCGGTGTAACAGGCCGACCATGCGCCGGCGAACAGTTGCTCGGCGGTCGGGTGTGGCTGAGTCGCGACGAACACATGCGCCGGTTTCGCGTTTCCAGGCGACGACAGCTGGATGTCGAGACTGCCGTTATGGCCACGCGAAGTGTTGCCAGCGGCGCTGACGGTGGTGTGGGTCTTGCCGGTGGCCAGGACTTTTTCGATCTTGCTCATGGGGTGGATCCTCAACGTTTCAAAAGATGTGATTTATGTATCGTGTGCGCTTGTATCGCATGCGATGTAAATAATAGTTGCGCAGACCCCAATCGATGTCAATTGATCGCGTTACGCCTCAGACGAGTGGCCTGGCCACACAACGTCGATCGTTTCAACGATACTTGAGGGCCTCGCGCACCTCAGGACTCTTCGCGATAGCGCCCCGGGGTCATGCCGAACCAGCGTATGCAGGCTTTATGAAAGCTGCTCTGATCGCGAAAGCCCAGCAGCGCGCCGATGTACTTTACGCTGCGCACCGAGTTGCGCAGGAAGTTGTGCGCGAGCATCAGCCGCGCCTCGTCCTGCAGCGCGGAGAAGTGCATGTCTTCATTGCTCAGGCGCCGTTGCAGGCTGCGCGCGCTGACCCCGACCACCTGGGCTATTTTGTCCAGGTCGCTGGGCACGCCTTGGGCCAAACGTTCGGACAGGACCCGTCGAACCCGCGCGGTCATCGAGTCGTTGAGCAGCAGGTTCAAGCGCGTGCGAGCGTATTCGACATGCAGCACATCCAATGCAGGATCGGCGGTGGGCAATGCAATCGAGCAGTCATCGATGCTGAACATCAGGCTGTTGTACTGTGCGCCGAACAGCAGGTTGCTGCCCAGCAAGCGTTCCAGCCGGCTAGTGTCCACGGGTTCGGGGTAGGTAAAGGTCGCTGCCAGAGGATGGGGTTTGTGCTTGGGCAGCAGCCAGTGGATCAGCCCCAGCGTTTGCGAGGCACCAGCGTCGATGAACGGGCGGGGCGTCAGTGACGGCTCCATGCTGATGTCGAAACTGATCAGCCTCAGCGCCCGGGGTTTGCGTTCCAGGCACATGCAGAAGCCGTTGCTGATCAGTGAGTGATAATCCACCAGACGTTGCAGAGTGGTGCCCAGTGTGGCGCAGGACATCATTGCATAGCCGAGCACCTCAAGATGGGCCGGGTGCGCCCGGGTATAGGCCAGCAGACCGATGTCTGGATTGCCGGTACGCTTTACCGCCTCTTCCATCACCTTATAGACCAGCTCCAGCCCGACACCTTTGGGGTTTGCAAAGACCTCCTCGCTGCTGTCGAACTGCTTGAGCAAGGCTTTTACGTTTGCACCTCCGTCGGTCAAGACATCGGCAAGCACCCGAAAACTGGCGCCAGTCATTCTGTGCATAGTTCTTCCTGAAAGTGATAGCTAAGTGATGTCGCGCGAGCCGGCGCATGATCGCAATAAACAAATCACCACAGTCGATTAACGGGACGCCCACGCTTCCAAGGACAAACGAAAGGTATCCGGGAACACTTCCTGACGGCGTGAGGTGGGGGGATTATGGCCGGCAGTCAACCCTTGCAGTTGCAGGAACGCCCGCTCGCCGCAGTCATACTCAACCGGCGACAGGCCGCTGCTTTGTCCACGGATGTGTCATGCACAGAGTCAGAAGCTTTTATCGTGAGTTGGCACACGGCCGATTAGTGCTGGCGTTTCAGCCGGTGGTTTGGTTACCCGACAGCAATCAGGTGCTGTATCAGGAAGGGCTGCTGCGGCATATCGATGCGCAGGGAGAAGGGGTCTATCCCTTTGCGATGCTGGAGAAACATCAACTGATGCGCGAGCTCGACCGCAGCGTGGTGCATAGCGTGATCGACAGCTTGCTGCTGGACGAACACCTGCGACTGGGCTGCAACATCTCCGCGCAAAGCGCCATCGTCGACCACTACTGGCAAGAGATCCCATCGCGCAGTTGCGTGACGCCCCCTCGGTGGCCGCGCGACTGGTTATTGAAATCACTGAAAGCGCCACACCACCCAGCACCCTGGCGGCGATCGAATTCGTCCTGTGCCTGCGCGAACTTGGCTGCCGGGTGGCGATCGATGACTTTGGCTCGGGTCTGGGCACCCTGGAATTTATTCGCCAGACCCGGCCGGACATCGTCAAGATCGACCAGGGGTACATCCAGCGTGCACGCCTGCAGACCAACAACGCCCAGACCCTTGGGCACCTGGTGCAGCTGTGCAAGACCCTGGCGCCGTGCGTGATCATTGAAGGGATCGAATCGGAAGCCGACCGGGCGCTTGCCACCGCCTGCGGCAGCGAGTGGGGGCAAGGTTATCTATTCGGCCGTCCGCAGATTGATGCGTTGAGCGCGCGGTGCCTGCTGCAAGTTCGGGGCGAGTGCCTGAGCCTCTAGCGCTTACGACGATTGCCCGTGATCATCGACAGAGGCAGGTTTTCACGCAAGCGGACGCTTTCCACCAGCGCCGCGACGATATGCACGCAAACCAGCGCGAGCAGCGCATTGGCCATAAACTCGTGGACATCGCGTAACCCGTCCTCGCCCCAGAAATAGTCCACTTCTTCCATCAAGAAACCGGTAATACCGAGGCCGGTCATCAACAGCAGCATGAAGACCATCACCAGTGCACCGATGGGCGAGTGCCCCATGCGGTGATAGCCCTTGCCGGAAAACAGCGCCCGGCCATGCTGAACGATACGCGTCGGGGTCGGCCAGAAGTCTGACCAACGCGCCGCTGGCGGGCCGATGAACCCCCACAGCACACGCACCAGCACGATAGCCACGGCGTAATAGCCGAGCCAGCGATGCCAGCCGTCGCCCTCCTCATTGAGGAAGTAGTCGCTGATGAAGACAACCACCAGGGACCAGTGGCAAACACGTACGAGAGGGTCCCAAAGGCGCAGGGTTTGAGCGTTCACATGGGGCCTATTCGATTTCTTCTTTCACGACCTTGCCGGTGACCGGGTCAAAGTAGATCTCGATTTTGCGCTTGTCTTTGTCCCAGCCGTAGATCTCGTAGCAATTGCCGCTCGTGACTTTGAACTTCTTGATGTTGTAGCCCTTGGCCTTGAGGTCTTCCTGAAACTTGGCCTGGTCCTGCCATTGGGCCTTGTCGGCTGTGGTGCATTGAGTACCGGCGAGTGCCAGGGGAGAGGCGGCAAGCAGGGAGAGCAACAGAAGTTTGCGCATGGGTTTTCCTCGAATATTGTTATTGTCTGACAACGCGAGAGATTCTCAGTCACTCTCCGCGCGCTGAAGATTAGTTGAGCTTTTAATCACTGTCACGGTGTTGCGGGCTGGGTGCGAAACCTGTGGGAGCGGGCTTGCTCGGGAAGACGGCAGCACAGTCAATATTGATGTCGCCTGACATGCCGCTTTCGCGAGCAAGCCCGCTCCCACAGGAATTTGCATTGCGGCGTTTGATTTCAGGTTTTCACTCAGAATCGGTAGTTGGTATGCGCCGTTGAGGCTTTACCGCATATACGGGAAAACGTATATTCGAAAAAATGCATATGAGCTGAAGCTTCACTGTGTCGTAAAGCCCAAACCACCGAGAACCGAAATGGCTGCCCCTCTGACGCCGACCACTGTTTTCAAATGCCTGGCTGACGATAACCGCGTCCGCATGATGCTGCTCATCGCCCGTGAGGGAGAGCTGTGTGTCTGCGAGCTGACCTGTGCGTTGAATGAGAGCCAGCCCAAAGTCTCCAGGCATCTGGCGCAGTTGCGCACAGGCGGATTGCTGTCGGACCGTCGACAAGGCCAATGGGTTTACTACCGACTGCACCCGAATCTTCCAGGCTGGGTGCATCAGGTGCTGACCGTGGTGCTCGAAGCCAACAAGCACTGGCTGAGCCCGGATGCCAAACGCCTTGAAGAAATGGGCGACCGTCCTGAACGGGCAGCGGCTTGCTGTCCGGCTCGATGAACCCAGAAGCGCCATCCCTGATAACAGAGACAGAGCACACCAACATGACTATTAAAGTGGGTATCAATGGTTTTGGCCGCATCGGTCGCCTCGCTCTGCGTGCAGCCTGGCGCTGGCCAGAGTTTGAGTTCGTGCAGATCAACGACCCGGCAGGCGATGCGGCGACCCATGCGCACTTGCTGAACTTCGACTCGGTGCATGGCCGTTGGAATGATCAGGCGGGCGCCGAGGGTGACTGTATTGTCATCGACGGCAAACGAATCAAGGTCACCGCCAACAAGGCGATTGCCGACACCGATTGGTCGGGCTGCGATCTGGTGATCGAAGCCAGCGGCAAGATGAAGACCGTCGCGGTGTTGCAGGCTTACCTCGACCAGGGCGTTAAACGTGTGGTGGTCAGCGCTCCGGTGAAGGAAGAGGGTGCGCTGAACATCGTCATGGGCGTCAACCATCAACTGTTCAAACCGGCGGAGCATCGCATCGTCACCGCTGCTTCGTGCACCACCAACTGTCTGGCACCGGTGGTGAAGGTGATCCACGAGAAACTGGGCATTCGCCACGGTTCGATCACCACCATCCACGACCTGACCAACACGCAAAGCATCCTCGACCAACCTCACAAGGATCTGCGCCGGGCACGGGCTTCGGGCATGAGCCTGATCCCGACCAGCACCGGCTCGGCCACCGCCATTGCCGAAATCTTCCCGGAACTGCGCGGGCGCCTGAATGGCCATGCCGTGCGCGTACCGCTGGCCAACGCTTCGCTGACGGACTGTGTGTTTGAAGTCGAGCGCGTCACCACGGTTGAAGAAGTGAATCAGTTCCTCAAGGACGCGTCCGAGAACGAACTGAAAGACATCCTCGGGTTCGAGGAGCGTCCGCTGGTGTCCATCGACTACCGCACCGACCCGCGCTCATCGATCATCGATGCGCTGTCGACCATGGTCATCAACGGTACCCAGGTCAAACTCTATGCCTGGTACGACAACGAATGGGGTTACGCGAACCGCACCGTCGAACTGGCCAGAATGGTCGGTCTGGCAGTCTGAGGAGCGGTCATGAAAGCGTTGTCAGCCCTCGCTCCGGAAGTGCGGCAGTACTTGCTCGTTACAGGCAACTATTGGGCTTTCACCCTCACCGACGGTGCCTTGCGCATGTTGGTGGTGCTGCACTTTCACGCGCTGGGTTACAGCCCGCTGCACATCGCGGCGTTGTTTCTGTTTTACGAACTCTTTGGTGTGATCACCAACCTGGTGGGCGGTTATCTCGGCGCCCGACTGGGGCTGAACCGAACCATGAACATCGGGCTGGGGATGCAGGTTGTGGCGCTGTTGATGCTGACGGTGCCAGTGGCCTGGCTGACGATCCCTTGGGTGATGGGGGCTCAGGCGCTGTCGGGGATCGCCAAAGACCTGAACAAGATGAGCGCCAAAAGCTCCATCAAACTTTTGGTGCCGGACGGGCAGCAGGGCAAGCTTTATCAATGGATCGCCATCCTCACCGGCTCGAAGAATGCACTCAAGGGTGTCGGTTTCTTTCTCGGCGGGGCATTGCTCGCCCTGATCGGGTTCAAAGGGGCATTGCTGGCCATGGCGAGTGTCCTGGCGCTGATCTGGATCAGTAGCCTGATCCTGTTGAAAAAGGACTTGGGCAAAGCCAAAGCCAAGCCCAGGTTTCGCGACATCCTCTCCAAGAGCCGGGCCATCAATATCCTTTCAGCGGCGCGGATGTTTCTGTTCGGCGCCCGCGATGTCTGGTTTGTCGTGGCTTTGCCGGTGTACCTGAGCAGCGTCTTTGGTTGGGATTTCTGGGCGGTCGGTGGATTCCTGGCGGCCTGGGTGATCGGCTACGGCATCGTGCAATCGTTCGCTCCGCGGATCACCGGCAAAAAACGAGGACATGTCCCTGATGGCCGCGCTGCGTTTGTGTGGGCGCTTGCTCTGGCGGGCCTGCCCGCGGCAATCGCTCTGGGGCTGAACACCGGGTTGCCGCAACAGGGGGTGCTGTTGGGCGGCTTGATGGTCTTTGGTGCGCTGTTCGCGGTGAATTCCTCGCTGCACAGCTACCTGATCGTGTCCTATGCCAAGGAGGATGGCGTGTCGCTGGACGTGGGCTTTTACTACATGTCCAACGCCATGGGACGGCTGATGGGCACCGTGCTCTCTGGCTGGATTTATCAGGTCTTTGGGCTGGGGGCGTGTTTATGGATATCCAGCGTCTTTGTTATTTTCGCAGCACTGATTTCTATGGCATTACCGAGGCATGCCGAAGTGATTTAGACTGCTCTGAAGGCGGCAGTTTTACTGATTTTACTGGCAATGTTGAAACTTTAACTTCAATTTTTGTTGACCGTTTTTCAGGCGTCAAATATTTGCAGATCGTTAGATGGATCGAAAAGCGATTAGCCTTAGCGCAATTCATTCATGCACACTATTACAACTTCAACCATAAATAACCCACCAGGCTTGGCCACGAGGAAACCTACAACAACCTGACAACTAAAGATTCGCCACAACAAAAACTAAACTCTCCTTATAAGTCGGTGATATATCATGATTAAAATCATGGCCTACTTTTTAACAGGAGCTGTTCTTGCAGGATGCAACGGTATGGTGAAGCCCGACTTGTCGGGGCCTGCCAATGATTCATACTTTTCTGTCTTCTCAGGCTTTCCTTTGCCCTATCTGTACATGGCCTCGGCCGTGCAATGGAACGAGGACTACGCCGTCACCACCCGCCACACCCCACTCATCCGCCACGTGAAATACAGCTGCAGCACTGGCTGCGACCTCGTCTTCATTCAGCACAAGGCCGACGGCCGTTATCCGTCATGGCGCGCACCGCGTGTGGGTGAGCACATCACTGCGGTGGGGGCGAGCCCGTATATGACGACCGTCACCGGGCAAGGCAAAGTGTACCCGGCGCCTTTCATCAATAGCGATGAAGGCAGTGGTGAACGCTATGCCATCCATGATGCCCCGATGATCAAGGGGATGTCGGGTGGGCCAGTCATCGCCAGTGACGGCAGCATTGTCGGTATTAATGTCGGTTTTTTCTCCACCACACTCAACGATGTCAGTTTCCACCCCGGCGTAAAGGGCGCCGAGAGGATCAGCATCTTTATCCCTTACTCGATCATTCAGCGTGAGTGGGGGCTGATGCAGGCGAAGCTTAACGATCCGCACGGCGCGCAATACGCGAAGAAGTAACTTGGCGTCGTCATTCAATTGGCCGTCGGGATGTGGATCATCGTATTCGTGCGATGAGACACATCTTGTCGGGTTAGTTGAATCCAGGCGTATATTGAGGGTGTCGATCCAGGTCATTGAGGCGGTAGCAAATCGCTGGCGGTGCGACAGACCAGTGGCTGGGGGAGCAAGCAGATATCCCAGAACGTTTGGAGGTACGACATGAGCCAATATCAACGACTCTTTCTAATAGCCGGTCCCACCATGCGTCACACGCCGGCGTTGCAGCGGGCTGTCGCCATTGCCGAAGCCACGGGTGCAGCGCTGCATATCACTGTGTTTATCGAAGACTCCAACCTCTTGGGCTTGATGCACGCCAGTGCGCGGTTTCGTGAGGCTTGTCAGCAAGAGAATGAAACATGGCTCAAGGATGAGGCCGATCTAATACGTGGACGCGGGATCAAGCTGAGCACTGAGGTGCTTTTCACTCGCGACGCGCTGCAAGAGATCCTTCGGCATGTGACAGAAATGCAGGCAGACCTGGTGATCAAGGACGTGCAGCATGAGTCCGCGCTCAAGCGCGTATTCATCACGCCTCTGGATTGGCACCTGCTGCGCGAGTGTCCGGTGCCTGTCCATCTGGTCAGCGAAGTCAGTTGCCCACTTCCGCGCGTGATCGTGGCGGCCGTCGATCCGTCGCAACCCGAGACGCAGATCACCGGCATCAATGACCGCATCATCCAGGCGGCGAACGGATTGGCGATGCAATGCAATGCGCAGCTGCATCTGCTGCATGCCTACGATCTATCACACACCCATATGTCTGATGCAGGCGCTGGTGCAGTGACGATGCCAGGCTTTGGCAGCGATGTGCGCAAGTCTCTGCATAAGTCATTCATCGCATTGGCCGACCACTATGGCGTGCCCACTGAGCGACAGCACTTCGTTGCAGGGCCGCCGACTAAAGCGCTGGCCGACTTTGCAGCGCATCACCGAGCCGATGTGATCGTCATGGGAAATGCGCATCGCAAGGGACTGGGCAAGTGGGTGGGCAGTACGACGGAGCATGTTCTGTATCAAGTGCCCTGCAACATTTTCGCGGTCACGGGGCAAGCGGATCAATGAATGGATCCGCTATCAAGTGAATCGGAAGGGGCGCATCGGCGACTGGGTCGGGATTTTTTGAGGGCGCGTGCCGAGATATCCCGGTAGGTATCGCAATCGGTGGCAGCCAAGAGCTTGCCACCGTCCTTTAGTGTGGCCATGAAGGTCACCTCGGTGTTCTTGCCAGCGAGCAGATAGCCTGCGATGGCCCCGACTGGCCCCAACAACATCGCGCCGGCAATGCTCAGGCCTATGGCGCTCTTCATATTTTTATTGGAGTCCGTGTTCTGGACCGTCAGATCTTTGAATTCCGAGACCGGGAAACTTTTCCCCAATCGTGGTTTAAGGGCCGTTTTGAGCGTGATGGTACCCGAGTGATACTCCCCATCGCACTGCGGGAAGTCACCGGCGAGCACTATGATCCTTGCCATATGGAGTGTTCTCTGGGCGATCATTTTGGGGTGGTCATTGCGCGCGCCTAAACTCAAAACGTCAACGATCTAACGATGAGCGGCAACCATAGACCCAGTGAGACAGAAGTATCAGTCTTCCGGGTCAATTTCTTCTTCAGGCTTGCATCTGGCGATCAGGTCAGCCATCAGCTCGGCAATGGCGTCGGTATTGCCGGCCAGCACCTTAAGGTGAGCGGTTATCCGCCCTGACACGTCAGTAGCACCGCTCCTGTCAATCCAGAGACCAATCTCATCGATAGCGCAGCCGAGGGCTGTGATGTTCTGGTTGAAACGATCGAGCAGGGCGGGGGTAGGATCGTCTGGCATGGCTATTCCTCCAGTGATGAAGAGAAGCGTAGCAGGCGGGCGGAAGTCGTATCTGTCTGATCAAGTCATCTGGCCGTTCGTGTCACTCATATAGGAAGACACCGCCCCAGAGCGCGCACAGCAACAGGATTTGGCCCGGTATGACATGTCCGGAAAATGTTGCTCCACCGCTGCTCCAGGCGACGAAACATTTTGAGCAGGCATTAGTGCTCATGGCCGCGACAATCGGTAAAACGGCGCCGGCAGCCGGCAGCTGACCGGACGCTACCAACGAGGCGGCAGAGGCGGAAGAGGCGTGAGCATCGGCAAATCCACCCAGAACGGTGGCAATAAGCACGCCGCGTTGACCGAGCCAGGCCAACAGCGCCGCCGATAAAAACGAGATGCCCGCAATGCTCAATGCGACCAGCAGCGCCAGTTTGATGCTGAAAGCGCCACCGACATCATTGGCCGGGTTGCTTTTGGTATGCCTGCCCAGATAAATGAATACCAGAGCATAGATCAGGGTGGTCGCGAACCCCAGTGAGAGGGGCAGCCACATCAATTTAAGGGTCGGGAGACTGACGGCACCCAAGACCATACTCATTTGAACCACGGTGGCGAGGGAGGACAGAATCGCGGCGGTACTGGCCGGCAACATGAGCGCGGGCTCTTTACGAACACGACTGCCCATCACCGCGATGGTTGCAGTGCTTGATGCGAAGCCCGAAGCGATACCGGTAATGGCGAGACCATACCGGGGGCCGAGCAGGCGCATGGCGACATGTCCGGCAGCGCCGACCGCCATTATCAAGACCGTCAGTGTCCAGACCGTGCGCAAATTGACCGCCGAGAACGGGCCGATAAAGCGGTCCGGCACCAACGGCATGATCACCAGCGCAGCGGTGGCCAGGATCAGGCCATCACGGATCTCCCGCTCGGACAGCTGCGTTCGGACAAAGCGGTGCAGGCTTTGGCGATAGGTGAGCAGCAGGGACAGGACGACGCCGAAGGCAATGGCCAAGGCCGGGTCGCGTGAACACAGCCCGCCCAGTACCAGAACCAGTAGCAAGGCAATCTCTGTGGTCAAGCCAGGGTCCTGACTGCGGGCTTTGAGGTAGGCCGCGGCGACGAGTGCGGTCACGCCAAGCAGCGTGATGGCAAACAATAGTTCCCCGCCCAACAGCATCGCGACATAGCCCAGCAATGAGGTGATGGCGAACGTACGCAGGCCAGCAAAACCGCGCGTCTTGCCATCGCCTTTCCTGCGCTCGCGCTCCAACCCGACCCATAGGCCGATGCCCAGAGCGGCGGCGAAATTGGCGACGCTGTCGAAATTATCCACGGTGTGTTCTTCCGTTCCGCGAGTCGCGGGGCTCGGGCTTTGGCTGTGTAGAGCGTAGGTCATTTGCTGGAGACCGGACCTGACGCTCCGACATGGACGTTTTATAACGTTTGGTTTGAGCGGGCAGAGAGTGCGCTTTAATCCTCCATGGGGCCGACAGGTTTAATCGCGATCAGGATTTTAATGCTCGCAATCATCAACAGACCTTTCAGCTGAGAGGGGCTAACGGGGGATTAATGGACTTCTGGACCACCACGCAAGTATCAATTCTAGGGTTGGTTGAAGGGCTCACGGAGTTTTTGCCCATTTCCAGTACAGGACACCAGATTATTGCCGCGGACTTGCTCGACTTCGGCGGTGAGCGGGCCATGGCGTTCAATATCATCATTCAGTTGGGGGCTATTCTGGCGGTCGTCTGGGAGTTCCGTCGCAAGATTCTGGAGATCACCACCGGTTTGCCGACCCAGCGTAATGCGCAGCGTTTCACTCTGAATTTATTGATTGGATTCTTGCCGGCGGTTGTCCTGGGTGTGATGTTCGCCGACAAGATCCATGAGTACCTGTTCAACCCGATCACCGTGGCAGTGGCGCTGGTGATAGGCGGAATCATCATGTTATGGGCGGAACAACGTGAGCATGTGGTGGTGATCGATCACGTCGACGAGATGCGCTGGACCGATGCCTTGAAAGTCGGTTGCGCACAGTGCCTGGCGATGATCCCCGGCACTTCGCGCTCGGGATCGACGATTATCGGCGGGTTGCTGTTTGGCCTGTCACGCAAGACGGCGACCGAGTTTTCGTTCTTCCTGGCGATGCCGACGATGGTGGGGGCCGCGGTGTACTCCGGCTATAAGTACCGCGACCTGTTCCAGGCCGCAGACTTGCCGGTGTTTGCCTTGGGGTTTGTCGCCGCGTTTCTCTTTGCGATGATTGCCGTGCGCGGTTTGCTCAAGTTCATCGCCAACCATAGCTATGCGGTGTTTGCCTGGTACCGGATCGCGTTCGGTTTGCTGATCCTGGCGACGTGGTTTTTGGGTTGGGTCGACTGGAACCACCTCTCAGAGGGGGCGTAGGTTTTCCTGCACTTTGTGGCGAGCGAGCTTGCTCGCGTTGGGCTGTGTAGCGGCCCCCAAAAATCTGCCAACCATTGCCGATTTTTGTGAGTGCTACGCACTCAAACGGGAGCAAGCTCCCTCGCCACAGGTTTCTTTGACTCAAGACTCTGAGCGGATCTAAATCTTGTTAACCCCTGCCAGTGGCAGGCTGATGTGCTGTTCGCGCTGCAGGAAATTCATCATCAACAGCACCCGTTCATCACCGTCCATGGCCAGGAACACCGCTTCCAGATCGGAAAATGGGCCTTCAGTGATGCGCACGGTATCTCCCTGTTTCAACAGCGTTGTCACGATCGCCTGGCTGTCCCGTTCCTGAAGTTCGTCGATCAGTGCATCGCGGATCGGCAGTGGCTGACCGCCGAACCCGACGACTTGCGAAACGCCGCGGGTCGAGCGCAGCGGGCCCCAACTGTCCTGAAGGCTCAGTTGAATAAACAGATAGCCCGGAAACAACGACTCGCTGATCACGCGACGCTGCCCGCGCAAAATGCGCTCACGCCTGTAGGTCGAGCGAAAACAGGCATAGCCTTGGCGCTGCAAATGTTCTTCGGCGCGCTGATCCTGTTTGGGTTTGCACTGGACCAGATACCAGGCTTTGGCGGCGTGTTCTGCAATCGCGTTCATTCAAATTCCCTCCCAGCATCGATTTGCTCCAGCAATTCGGCGGTTTTGCATTGCATGAGCGAGCTGTCGCCGCGACTTTCCACGGTCAGACAAGTCACGCAACCATCGTCCAAAAGACGCAAGCTGAGACGCCAGTCGGCAAAGACCAGGTTCAGGCCATCGCTCTCGTCGATGTCGAGGGCGTCGGCGGCGTAACGCTGCCTGATGCTTGCCAGCAACGCCGGACCATCCTTGACTTGACGGCGGATCTCCCCGGAAGAGGGGAAGGCACCGATGCGCTCCACCAGCAGCACCGGTGGTTTCTGCACGCGGGGGGAAATCAGCTCCGACGCATAGGCGCGTACGATGCGGTACGCGAGGTTGTGCTTAAGGTCAGCGCCATACGGGGGGCGACTGTCATCTGCCTTGAAACCGCTCAACGTATTCATAGAGGCTTCGTCCATAGGGTAATAAAGACCATAAAATCGATTCAACGCCTTGTCAGGGTTCAGCGCCGTTACAAGGTGTTCTGATGCAGGTGCTCGAAACAGAAGTTGGTGGCTTCGATGTAACCTTCGGCGCCGCCGCAATCGAAACGTCGGCCCTTGAACTGGTAAGCCAGCACGCACCCGTTTTGGGCCTGCTTCATCAATGCGTCGGTGATCTGGATTTCACCGCCCTTGCCAGGTTCGGTGTCGGCGATCAGGTCGAAGATGTCGGGGGTCAGAATGTATCGACCAATGATGGCCAGGTTGGACGGGGCGTCTTCCGGGCGGGGCTTCTCAACCATGCTGTTGACCCGGTAAATACCCTCGCGAATCAGCTCGCCGGCAATCACGCCGTACTTCTGAGTCTGTTCACGGGGCACTTCCTGGATCGCCACGATCGAACAGCGGAACTGCTCGTAGAGCTTGATCATTTGCGCCAGTACTCCATCGCCTTCCAGGTTCAGGCACAGGTCGTCGGCCAGCACCACGGCGAATGGCTCATCACCGATCAACGAGCGACCGCTGAGAATGGCGTGCCCCAGGCCCTTCATCTCCACCTGGCGGGTATAGGAAAAAGTGCAGGTATCGATCAGCTCCCGAGTGCCTTCCAGGAATCGTTCCTTATCGGTGCCGCGAATCTGGTGTTCCAACTCGAAGCTGACATCGAAATGATCCTCCAGCGCTCGCTTGCCTCGACCGGTGACGATGGCCATATGTTGCAGGCCGGCGTCGCGCGCTTCCTCGACGGCGTACTGGATCAGCGGCTTATTGACGATTGGCAGCATCTCCTTCGGCATCGCCTTGGTGGCGGGCAAAAAGCGGGTCCCATAGCCGGCAGCGGGGAATAGGCATTTACGAATCATGGAAGCGTCCTTGAAAGTAGACAGATGGAATGGCTAATGGCAGTAGGAAAGGTACAACCCAGGTTGTCGGAGTCGGCAACGCTGGAGAGTGGGGGCTCTAAATGGCCCGATCACTCGAAAAAATGTTCGTAACGCTCAGTCGGCAGCGAAAGGCCTGTACGCCATGTTTCGCGCCAGGCGCGGGCAGAGGGAAGATCGGTCGGTCGGTTGGCCAGCCAGCAAGCCTGGTTGTTCCATGGCATGCTCCTGATGCAACTCGCTATAAACAAAGTTATTGCCCAAGGCGTCCCTTACCCAACGACTAACCGATTGTCCGACACCCTGGCAATGTACTAGCGGAACGGCTATACATTAGCCATTCGCTATTTCGGTGTAATTTAGATTGAACGGTTGTGGGAAAACGACAACTGTTAGAAATTGTCTGGATAAATTCTTGAACTGTTATTTTCAGCGCTAAAAAGTGAGATGTTATTTTTTGTCTGAATAAAAAGTTGGGGGCTGTTCAAGCATCATGGTAATAAATACGCACTGATGGTTTTAAAGTTTCAGCTGCAGTTACTGGGGTTATCAATACCCGGATTCATTCGTAGTTTAAAGCTCTTATGTTCGGCAAGTGCTATGTCACCGCCAATGTTGACAAGACGGGGAATGTTATCTTGCTTAAAAGGGTTTTGATTGTCTGCGTCGGCAATATTTGCCGCAGTCCCACCGCGGAGCATCTGTTGCGCGGGGCACTCGTCGATTCCGATATCGAGGTCAGCTCGGCTGGCCTCGCTGCCTTGACAGGCAAGCCCATCGAGCCGACGGCACACGCTGTACTCAAGGAACATGGTCATCTGCCCCATGAGCACGAGGCCGTTCAACTCACTCCTCAAGCCGTCAGCGAAGCGGACTTGATTCTGGTGATGGAGCACAGGCATGTCAGTGGCGTACTCAGCATGGCCCCCGAAGCACGAGGCAAGGTGTTGCTGCTGGGCAAATGGCAAGACGATCGTGAAATCAGCGACCCCTACCGTCAAGGCAAACCTGCTTTTGTGCACGCTTATGCGTTGATCGAAGAAGCCGTACTCGCATGGGCACAGCGCCTGGCGCGCTGATGGCCACTCCTTTTTGAATCGTAATACAGGCAAAGAATCCGACTTATGCAGCAAGCACCGGTAGTCAACGTGCGGGACGACGACAATGACGAGATTGATCTTCTCGGCCTGTTTGGGACACTTATCGACCATAAATGGCTGATTGCGGCAATTACCGGTGCCTTCATGGTGGCAGGGGCTGCGTACGCGGTCTTGGCGACCCCGGTATTTCAGGCCAATGCACTGTTACAGGTCGAAGCGAAAAAGAACGATTTGCTGGGCTTCTCGGATATCGGCAGCATGCTGGGCAAGGAGTCTCCTTCGGCCACCGAAATCGAGTTGATCCAGTCCCGTTCCGTGATTGGCAAAACTGTCGACAACTTGAAGCTGGATATCGTCATACAGCCGATGTACTTCCCGGTGGTCGGTGAGTTCCTGGCGCGTCGATTCCAGAATAATAATCCCGGTGAAATAGCTGAGCCCTTGTTGGGGTTGAACAGTTTCGCCTGGGGAGGGGAGTCGCTGAAGATATTTAAACTGGATCTCCCCGACTCGCAACTGGGCAAGAAATTAACCTTGACCACGGGTGAAGAGGGTCATTTCACTTTGGTGGATGAAGATGACAATCTATTGGCGGCCAGCCAGGCGGGCCAACTTTTCGAGCAAAATGGCGTTACGTTTCAGATTGAGGAAATGCATGCCAATCCTGGAGCCCGTTTCAGAATCATCCGTAATTCCCGCCTGACCAGCATCCTCGACTATCAAGAGGCTTTGGATGTAGCCGAGCGCGGAAAAGAGTCGGGCATGATCGGTCTGGCGCTGGAAAGTACAGACCCGGACCAGGCCATTAAAATACTCAATGAAATTGCCGCTATTTATGTGCGGCAAAACGTAGAGCGCACTTCAGCTGAGGCAGCGCAGAGCCTGGCGTTTCTCAAAGAGCAACTTCCGGTGGTCAAAAAGGACCTGGAAAAAGCCGGGAATGCCTTGAATGAATACCAGACACGCAGCAAGTCCGTCGACATCACGCTCGAAACCAAAGCCATTCTCGATCAGATTGTCGGGCTGGATACCAGCATCTCCGAGTTGAAGTTGCAACAAGCCGAGATGGACCGCAAGTTCACCCGTCAACATCCCGCCTATCGCGCATTGTTGACCCAGATCGGTGAGTTGAGCAGCAAACAGAAAAGTTTGGCGAGCAAGGTGGAGAGCCTTCCCTCCACCCAGCAAGAACTGTTGAGCCTTACCCGGGATGTAGAGGTCGGCACGGCCATTTATACCCAACTGCTGAACAAGTCCCAGGAGCTGGATGTGATGCGAGCGGGGACGGTCGGTAACGTGCGTCTGATCGACACCGCGGACGTCAACTTCCTCAAACCGGTCAAACCGAAAAAAGCCTTGATTGTATTGGTCGCCACGATTCTTGGCGGCTTCCTGGCGGTGGCCCTTGTGCTGGTACGCAAGGCGCTGAACCGCGGCCTGGAAAGCCCGGAAGCCATCGAGCAACTTGGGTTGCCGGTCTACGCGTCAATTCCCTACAGCATTCTGCAGAAAACCGAAGAAGACAAAGTCTCCCGCGGACCAGGGCGTTCCGGTGGTTCTTCATTGCTGGCCATCAGTCATCCCACCGATCTGGCTGTCGAGGCGTTGCGCAGTTTGCGTACCAGTCTGCACTTCGCCATGCATGAGGCCAACAATAACCGCTTGATGATTTCCGGGCCTAGCCCTCAGGTGGGTAAAACGTTTGTGTCGGCCAACCTCGCGGTGGTGATAGCACAAACCGGGCTGCGGGTATTGTTGATCGATGTCGACATGCGCAAGGGCTATTTGCACAAAGTGTTAGGTGTTTCTTCAGACAATGGGCTCTCCGATATCCTGGCCCGGCGCTGCGAAGTGGCCACCGCCATCCATAAGACCCAAATCGACAACTTCGATTTTGTCAGTCGAGGCCAGATCCCGCCCAATCCTTCCGAGTTACTGATGCACGCCAATTTCAGCGCGCTATTGGAGCAGGCGAGCGAACTCTACGATCTGGTGATTCTCGATACGCCGCCACTGCTGGCGGTGACAGATGCAGCGATCGTCGGGCGCTTGTCCGGGACCAACCTGATTGTGACGCGCTATGGTCTGAACCCGGCGAAGGAAATCGAGTTGACGGTCCGCCGGTTCTCCCAGAATGGCGTTGTCATTAAAGGTGCGATTTTTAATGGCGTGGAGAAAAAGGCCTCCAATAAATATGGCTACAGTGATTATGGTTATTACCACTATGCCTATGCCTCCGATAAAAATTGATGAGTAGTGAACAGCATCGCGTCATCCGTTCAGATGTTTGACGGCTGCTGTTGTTCTTGAGTCCTTATCGTTATGGCTGCGCCGGATCATAAGCCAATAGGCATGATCAAACCGATACTTCATGGAAACACCACGTCCTGAGGAAGATGACGAAAAATCCTGGGGCGGTAGCGTGATTGCGAAAGACACAGGTCAATGAATAAAACCACAGCGTTCAAGGCTATATCGCTCCTCTGGATCGGTTCTCTGGCGGGAGCCGGGTTTGCCTTTCTCACTCAGGTGTTCCTGGCAAGAAAGTTGGGCAGCAATGATTTCGGTGCTTTTTCGTCAGCACTCACCACCATCACGCTACTCGCTCCCTTGGCAGGCTTCGGGATATCGCAGTATTGGCTCAAGGCGTTTGGCCAGGAGGGCTGGGCAGCGAAACGATGGTTGAAACCTTCGTTCCAGTTCATCGCCTTAAGTACGCTGTTTCTCATCTGCTCCATTGTGGCGTGGGCGCTTTATTCCAGCCATGACCGGTTAACGCAGAACCTGCTGTTGATTCTTTCCCTGTACATACTGGGGCAGCTGTCGATAGAACTGGTGAGTAGCAAACTTCAGCTTGAAGAAAAATATGTGCACTTGGCCCTTTGGCAGTTCTTGCCGCATTTTCTTCGTTGCTCGATGGTCTTCGTCACGGCGGTCATGAGTGCCACGCCGATAGCCGCGGAATATTACGCCGCCTTTTTTTCGGTCATTGCAGTGGTGTTTTTTTTGTTGGCCATCCCTCAGTTATTGCATATGACAAATGGGAAGTTAACCCTGAAGGGCCACGAACTGACCGCTGAATTCACGGGCCTCTCAGTGAGGCCAGGCATGTTAAGTGTTGCCGGCTCCAGTTGGCCATTTGGCGTTGCGGCGTTCTCACACCTTATTTATTTTCAAAGCAACATTATCTTGCTCAAACATCTCTCAAGTAATAGCGCCGCCGGTATCTACAGCGTCGCCTTCACCATCATGACCGCCGTGTATTTGTTGCCAAGCGTGATTTATCAGCGGTTCCTGCTGCCCAAGATGCACCGCTGGGCAAACCATGATCGGGATATGTTTTATCAGATATACCGAAAGGGTAACTGGTTGATGCTGCTGCTTGGAACGCTGGCCATGTTAGTGATTCTGGTCTGCGCGGACTGGGCAGTACCGCTGCTGTTTGGTGAGGCTTATCGAGACGCTTCGTCGATCTTGAAAATTCTTTCCCTGTCGGCACCGATCATTTTTCTGGCGTTCAGCGCTGGCGCCACACTGGTGACCCAGGAACACATGAAAATGAAAGTTAAATACATGGCGATGGTGGCGATCATCAATGTATTGCTCAACCTCGCCTTAATTCCTCGCTTTGACCTGCGGGGCGCTGCGGTCGCGACCGTGGTCAGCAATCTACTGCTGTTGTCGTTATATTTTTATGGCGCCCAACGGTTGGTTTTCAAGAACAAAGTTCCGATAGCAGGTGCTGCTCCTCATGCCTAAATTATTTATGACCATCGACAATCGGGAGATGAATTCTCATGATTGCTAGCGCAAAAATCTATGCCCGAACAATACTGGCCGGGTTTGGCTTTTTATATGACTTGGGTCGGTATATCAGGTACGCCGGATGGCGATCTTCACTCAACTCGGTAGAAGCCCGAAACTATTACATGGTCAAGGTGTACCACACCCTTGAAAAGAGCCTGAGTTTTACCAACCGCAAGCCGGGGTCTGGATGGGCGGGCGCCAATGCACTTATCCAGGCACTGGAACAGTCATTTACGCTCAATGGCACGGGTTATCATGACCTGGTGGCGATCACGGTATTAAAGAAGTTCGCTGAAGCGGAAATTACCCACCAACCCGAAAAAACCACCGCACTTATAAAGCGCCTGATTAAAGTCGAGAGTCTGAGCAATCGCTCAATTCCGTTCTATGACAACAGCGGCGCCATTCACCACGACAAGACAGCGTTCGATAAGGGGCGACTGACCGTTCCAGAGGACTTCTTCATGTCCAGGTACTCGCTTCGGGAGTTCTCCGACGCGAAAATAAGTGCCGAAGAGTTAGGCAGAGCCCTGGAGATGGCCATGAAGTCACCTTCAGCCTGTAACAGGCAATCGTGGCATGTCTATCACCTGGAGGGCGAGTTGGCGCAACAAGCCCTTGCTTTTCAAGATGGCAACCGGGGGTTTGGCCACAAGATAAAAGATTTGCTGATTATAACCACCGACCTGCGGGCTTTCGTTTCCCCTCGAGAACGCTACCAGCACTGGATCGACGGTGGAATGTTTTCCATGTCGTTGATTCTGGCGTTGCATTCAATAGGTATTGCCTCGTGCTGCTTGAACTGGAGTCAATCGGGAAGGGCAGACATCAAGTTTCGCAAAGTGATCAAGATAAGTCCGCAGCACACCGTGATGATGATGTTGGCGATAGGTTATCCGAACGAGCAGAACACGGTCTGTGCATCGCCGCGGCGCCCGATCAGTGAAGTGTATACCAAGCTGTCCGGTCAGTAAGTCTCACCCTTGGTCGCAAAGGACTCAGCACCTTGAAAATTGCATTGATTACCATCCATCACGCCAACAGTTATGGCGGAACACTACAGGCGCTTGCCAGCCAGAACGTGCTATCGAAATATGGCGACGTCAACATCATCGATTACAAAAGCAAAGAGCTGGAGAACACGTTAAAACTGATTCGGGTCGACAGCAACCCGCGCAGTATTTTCAGAGCCGGTAAGGACTTTTTTCGAATCATTCCTCGTCGGAGGTTGATCGCAAAGTTCAGGGAATTTATGCGGGTTCACTACAACCTGACCCCCGCGTGCCAGGATTTGCAAGCGCTTCAAACCCTGTCCAGTGATTTTGATTGTGTGGTGTGCGGCAGCGACCAGATATGGAACCCGATGATTACGGGTGAGCTGGATCTGAACTATATGCTGGCGTTTTCCCGAGCGAAAAAGAAGATTTCGTTTTCCTCAAGTGCGGGCTCTTACCGCTATTCCGACGAGGAAGAGCTCAAGGTCAGAAAGGCATTGTCGACCTTTGACAGCATTTCCGTCCGGGAAGAGGACACGGCGCGAAAACTGCGCAGCATGCTGGGCAACCAAAAAATTGATCACACCCTGGATCCTACCTTGATGCTTAACAAGCAGGAGTGGATGCAGAGCCTGCAGCTGTCCGGTCAGGCGTCAGGTAACGATGATAAATACATTCTCGTTTATACCCTGAAGAAAGATACGCTGGTCCGGGAGACCATCAACAGAATAAGGACCGTTTTAGGGCTGCGAGTGGTGGCGATCGATCAAGACCCGTTCCTGGGCTACAAAAGCGATCGACACATCATGGATGCCAGTCCGGTTGATTATATTTCGCTGTTCGCCAATGCCTCCTTTGTCATCACTAATTCGTTCCATGGCACTGCCTTTGCCTTGAACTTCGGCATTCCGTTTGTGACGGCATTGCCGGAAAGCGGATTGAACAGAATCAAGGGGCTTCTAGATAAAGTCGGTTTGACCGATCGTCTGGTGAGCAGCTTGAGTGACGTCAACTCGGTCGTCGTAAAGCCCATTGATTTTACGCACAGTCATCAACAGCTGGAGACCTTGAGGCAGGCGACCTGGAATTACCTCGATGGGGCGTTTGTCAGCAAAATAGTAAAAAAGCCAATTGAAGTTTCATGATGAACCAGCGTGCCGCTAGCTTGAGATCCTCAAGTATCAATCCGCGTTATGTGCTGGCAGTCATCATCGGCATCACGGTGGTGTTCAACAATATTGAATGGTCGTTGGGCGGCAATAACCTGACGCTGGAAAGGTTGCTGGCCGCCCCTATTTTCTTTATCGCCGTACTGCTGTTGGTCAGCTCGAATATTCCCCTGCGTCTGCCCAAGACAGGAATGATTCTGACGGTCTGGATTGTGCTGGCTTTTTACGCGTCAGCGTCCGGGCCGGTGGAGGCCTGGTCCCTGAAAATGTATGCAGGCTTGCTCCTGGCTGCTTCGTTTTATTATGTAGTGATTTGGTTAAAGGCCAATCCCTTTACGATTTTCAAGTCCAGGTCCTATCTGTTGCTGGCATGGTTTTCAGGCCCGGTTTTGTCTGTGATCTACGTGCTCTCACTGTTGAAGTTTCCGCTTCCTGATTTGGCCGTTCACTGGTTACAGGAGGGGAGTGGGGGGACGCGTATCCGTGGCGGGATTTATGAGGCCAATCTGTTTGGGGTGTTTGTCTCGCTGATCACCCTGACGGTGATGGCATTGGGTTATTACCGAAAATTATGGTGGTGGGTGCTTGTGATCGGCTTGCACACCGCCCTGCTTTTTTCGTTCTCAAGGGCGCCGTGGGTTTCCTACATTATCTCCGTCTGGCTTTATCACGGCCTGAGTTACCCGAGGAAATACACGAACAGAGACCTGGTGAAGTACCTGTTAGGGGCGGCCGTGTTGGTGGCGGTGATATCGCTTTTGTCCTATTTCATTGCCTCTTCCTTTGGCAATTATGAGCTGATCGGCAGGACCCACTCGGTCAAGACGCGTTTCATCATGTGGGGATTGGCGGCAAACTCCATCCTGGAAAACCCTCTGTTCGGAAATGGCATCTACAGCTTCAGCGAAATCTATTCTTTTGCGCCGGAACTGGTCGGCTCAGAGAATCATCGCAGTGCGTGGATATCCAATTTGCCCTTGGCAATCCTCAATGACACGGGCGCCGTCGGCTTCATCGTCTTTTTCACATTCATTATTCTGGTCATCAAGCGCAGTTTGACGGCGGTCCGAAAAATGGCGATTGACCAACGTATTGACCGTTATCAAGTCAGAGTGGGGGCCGCTCTGGTCGCTTTTTTTCTGGCCATGACCTTCTCAAGCCAAACCATTCCCGCGCATTCAATCGCCATTTTCTGGGTGTGCCTGGCGCTCACCGAGCGGTTCACCACACTTAGTCGTTCACTCATTAAAAGAACTTAAGCATGAACTCGAAGAAGCTGGTTTTCATACATCTGTTCAACGACAGAAGTGGGAGCCCAAAAGTCTTGTCTCAAGTGGTCAAGGCGGCAGCTAATAACAATATAGCCACTGAGGTGATCACCAGCGCTCATGGCGACGGCTTCTTGGCCGGCGTGGCCGATGTGCAGAGCAGGCTTTTTTATAAAAGATCGGAGAATAAGTTGCTGACCCTGGGCTACTACCTGATATCCCAAGGGTTGTTATTTATTCAGTGCCTGAAGTACAGACGGCAGAATGTGGTGTTTTATATAAATACCATGATGCCGTTTGGTGCTGCGTTGGCGGGAAAACTGCTGAAGATACCGGTGTATTATCATGTGCATGAAACATCGATAAAACCCAATATTTTGAAGCGGTTTCTCAGGCTGGTCATTGAAAAGACCAGTACAAAGGTTGTTTTCGTCTCACATTATCTTATGCAGGTGGAGGGTTTCACCAAACTCCCCCAGTTGATTATTCATAATGCGCTGGATACTGAGGTCGAGCGGCAGTATCGAGTCAAGGAAGAGGCGGGTTTCACTTCCTTGATGATCTGCTCCTTGAAGGCCTACAAGGGCGTTATGGAGTTTTTGGAGCTGGCCCGGCGCAGCAAGGATGACCAACACCTGAATTTCACCCTGGTGCTCAATGCCAGTCTGAATGAAATTGATAGTTTCTTTTCCGGTATCGACATTCCGGGAAATGTGGCGATTTATCCTCGCCAAACGGACTTGTCGGACTTTTATTCGCGATCCGACTTGCTGCTGAATCTTTCCCGACCTGATGGCTGGATAGAAACATTCGGTTTGACCATTCTCGAAGGGATGTCCCATGGCTTGCCGGTGATCGTTCCTCCCGTCGGTGGCCCCACCGAGCTGATACGCAGTGATGTCGAAGGCTATTTAATTTCTTCGTACAACATAGAAGAGCTTTACAGCACATTGTGCAGGATCTCGTTGGATCCGAAGAAATACAAAATGCTGTCTGACAATGCGTTATCCCGTACTCGGGACTTCAGCCTGAAAGTGTTCGAAAGCAAGTTCTCAACCTTATTCAACGAGATGCAACATGACACCTAAAAAACTTTATATTCTTGGCATAAGAGGTGTCCCGGCTCAACACGGTGGTTTTGAAACCTTCGCGGAAAAGCTATCGCTTTATTTAACGGCGCACGGCTGGCAGGTGTATGTCTACTGCCAGGAAGAAGGCCGTGGAGAAACCACGTATAGCACCTGGAACGAAGTCAACAGGATTCATATCCCTGTGACCCAGGCGGGCGCGCTGGGGACAGTTGTTTTTGACTGGAAAGCCACGCGTCATGCGGCATCACAACAGGGGTTGTTTCTGACCCTGGGTTACAACACCGCCGTGTTCAGTTTGCTGCAAAGGCTTAAAGGCCAGACCAACATCATTAATATGGATGGCATTGAGTGGCGGCGAGACAAGTGGGGAACGATTGCCAAGACCTGGTTCTGGCTCAATGAGCGGGCCGGTTGCTGGATGGGCAATCACCTGGTCGCCGATCACCCGAAGATAAAAGAGCATCTCGCGACACGGGTGTCCGCAGCCAGGATCACGATGATTCCTTATGGCGGGGATGAAGTCACCGGCGCTGATCCGACGTTGCTGGCAACGTATGCCCTGGAGCCGGGTCAGTTTTCGGTGATCATTGCCCGACCCGAACCCGAAAACTCGTTCCTGGAGATGGTTCGCGCGTTCAGTTCCACCCTGCGCAATCACACGCTTGTCGTGCTGGGTAACTTTCAACCGAATAATAATCCATACCATAAACAGGTCATGGACGCGGCCAGTGCAGAGGTCATCTTTCCCGGGGCGATCTATGAGACTTCCGTCGTGCAGGCGCTGCGCTTTTACTGCCGGTTTTACCTGCACGGGCATCGTGTCGGAGGAACCAATCCATCGTTGGTCGAGGCGCTCGGCGCGGGTTGTGCAGTCATTGCCCATGACAACCCATTCAATCGCTGGGTAACGGAAAGTGGCGCCGCGTACTTCAAGGATGAAGCCTCTTGTGCTGCCTTGTTTGCTCAACTATTGGCGGACGATTCAACGCAACAGCAGATGGAAATGGCCAGCCGTACACGCTTTCATCAGCGGTTTACGTGGAATCAAATCCTGCTTCAGTACGAAGAATTATTGGCTAAGTGGTATCCCCATCAGCCGGTAGGGAGATGACGATGACAATGCGTATTCTGCTGACGGGCGGAGCTGGTTTTATTGGTTCTGCCGTCGTCAGGCACCTGATTGAAAATACTCGATACGAAGTTGCGAACCTCGACAAGTTAACGTACGCCGGCAATCTGGAGTCTTTGACCGGCGTCGCCAAGTCACCGCGTTATTACTTCTTTAACGTCGATATCTGTGAGGCTCAGGCGCTGGATCGAGTATTCGAGGAGTTTCAACCGGATGCGGTGATGCACCTGGCCGCGGAGTCGCATGTCGATCGTTCTATCGACGGTCCTGCGGACTTTATCCACACCAATATTGTCGGCACCTATACCTTGCTGGAGGCGGCCCGGCGCTATTGGAACGGGCTGTCTGCGGAAGTGAAATGGGCGTTTCGCTTTCACCATATCTCTACGGATGAGGTTTATGGCGATCTGGAAGGGACCGATAGCCTGTTCAGTGAAACCACACCTTATGCGCCCAGCTCACCCTATTCGGCGTCCAAGGCCAGTTCGGACCACCTGGTTCGAGCCTGGCAACGTACGTATGGTCTGCCGGTACTGGTGACCAATTGCTCGAACAACTACGGCCCTTATCACTTCCCTGAGAAGTTGATTCCCCATGTGATTCTGAATGCCATCCACGGCCGGTCTCTGCCGGTCTATGGCGACGGCTTGCAGATTCGTGACTGGTTGTTTGTAGAAGATCATGCGCGCGCGTTATGTGAGGTTGTGTGTCGGGGCAAGGTCGGTGAAACCTACAACATCGGCGGCCATAACGAGAAAACCAATCTCGAGGTCGTGCAAACCCTGTGCGATCTGCTCGAAGAGTTGGCACCCAACAAGCCTGCGGGTGTCGAGCGTTATCGTGAGCTGATTACCTTCGTCAAGGATCGGCCGGGGCATGATCTTCGTTACGCCATTGATGCGGGCAAGATCGAGCGTGAACTGGGTTGGCGACCACAGGAAACCTTTGAGAGCGGCATACGCAAAACGGTTCAGTGGTATCTGGATCATCAAGGGTGGTGGGAACGGATACTCAACGGCCAGTACCGGTCGGAGCGTCTTGGCCACGCCGGCTGAAACATTCAAACCCTGCCTCTATTAATTCGCTGCCTCTATTAATTCGAAGGGAATCTCAATATGAAAGGCATCATTCTGGCCGGAGGCTCCGGCACCCGTTTGCATCCCATTACCCGTGGTGTATCCAAACAACTGCTGCCGGTCTACGACAAGCCGATGATCTATTATCCGCTGTCGGTATTAATGCTGGCGGGCATTCGCGAGATATTGATTATTTCCACGCCGCAAGACTTGCCCAACTTCCAGAATTTGTTGGGTGACGGTGCTTCTTTCGGCATTGAACTCAGTTATGCCGAACAACCTTCACCCGATGGTCTGGCCCAAGCCTTTCTGATTGGTGAGGATTTTATCGGCGACAGCAATGTGGCGCTGATTCTGGGTGACAACATTTTCTACGGATATGGCTTCAGTGCCTTGTTGCGCGAAGCGTCACAACGCCAAAGCGGTGCCACCGTCTTCGGTTATCGAGTCGGCGATCCGGAGCGTTTTGGCGTTGTCGAATTCGATGGCCACGGCAAGGCGATCTCGATCGAAGAGAAACCTAAACATCCGAAGTCCGACTATGCCGTCACCGGCCTGTATTTCTATGACAAAGACGTGGTGAGCATTGCAAGGCAAGTCAAACCTTCGATCCGTGGCGAGCTTGAAATTACTGATGTGAACAACGCGTATCTGCAGCGCGGGGATCTGCACGTCAGCGTATTGGGGCGTGGTTTTGCCTGGCTGGATACCGGGACCCATGATTCGTTGATGGAGGCCGGGCATTTCGTCCAGACCATCGAAGCGCGACAGGGGTTGAAAGTGGCCTGTCTGGAAGAGGTGGCCTACCACCAGGGTTGGTTGTCGGCTGCGCAACTGGATCAGCAAGCCACTGCGTTACGCAAAACCGGTTACGGACAATACCTGGCACAGGTGCTGACTATGGAGCCCGCGAAATGAATGTCATCAACACCCGCTTGCCTGGCGTACTGATTATCGAGCCAAAAGTGTTCGGTGATGCCCGCGGTTTTTTTCTCGAGAGCTATCACCAGCAGCGTTATCGCGACGCCGGCATCGAATTGCCTTTCGTCCAGGACAATCACTCGCGCTCGCAGTATGGCGTGCTGCGTGGTCTGCACTTCCAGCGAACCCGGCCTCAAGGCAAATTAGTGCAAGTGACCCAAGGGGCGGTGTACGACGTGGCCGTGGACATCAATCCTGAATCCGCTACTTGCGGTGAACATGTGGGCGTCAAGTTGACCGCCGACAACCATCTTCAGCTGTGGATTCCACCGGGTTACGCTCACGGTTTTTGCGTGCTCAGTGATACCGCCGATTTTCAATACAAATGCACCGACCTGTATTTCCCTGAAGACGAGGGTGGTCTGCTCTGGAATGATCCGGACCTGGACATTGCCTGGCCTCTGGAGTCACCTCAACTCTCGGAAAAAGACCTGCGCAATCCACGCTTGCGTGCGATGTTGAGCGGGGAATGACTGATTAATAATGGTCTATAGTTAACATTAACTATTTATGAATGTTATTTAGTCATGAATTTCTTCTCGCAGTAGAACGTCGTGGGATAAAAACCCGGGAGAATCCTGACTAATAATAACAATAGGTGCGGGAGGCGAGTGATTCACGCCCGGAAGTCTGCACTGAAAATGCGGTAAACATCTTGGAAAATCACTCTTGTTCGCCAATTGGCCCTGTCCAGTGCAAGCGCTTTCGCCCATGATGCGACGAGGCTCGGTGTATAGCGTGTAACACCTATAAATGACATGCTCCAAAGGAGGCAATGCGCATGAACTGGCTCGTTCAATCGGTCTAGGTCATTCGTTCTGCTGTTCCATTCCTGGTCCCTTAGTATCAAATCTTATAGAGAGTTGATGTCGAGAAGGAGTCTGATATGAAGAAACTACTTACGGCCGGCTTGCTGGCTGTCATGAGCACCGCAGCGTTGGCGGCGGATGAACCACCGAGTGAAGCGGCAAGCGAAGCACTAAGCGAGCCACTGTCCTTGAATACCCCGCTGGTCGGGGGCGTAACGGTCGCCGAAACCGTGGTGGTGGGCGCGGCTATCATTGGCGGCGCAGTGGCTGCTTCCAACTCTGGTGGCAGTTCCAATGGCGGAACGACGGGGTCCACCGGAACTACCGGTACTACCGGAACTACAGGCACCAACTAGTACCCCGCGAAGTGTGTTGTTCAAGATCACTCAGAACTTTCTGGGTGATCTTGTTTTAGATTTGCCCTCGACTAGCGTAGTGCCATTATGATCCGTAGATTATCTGTTGTTATGCTGGCAAGTATCAGCTTGCACGGCTGTATGTTTTCGCCTGGTCAACACATGGACACCAGTCAAATGGTGAGTGACGGCTCTCCGGAAAGTAGCCGGGTGGAGCTTATTCCGATCACCCCGAAATTGATTGCCATGGACGCCGCCACTCAAGTGCGCGAGTCGGTTCCCTCGGCGTTGTTGTCCTATGTTCCGGGCGGTTATCGCGTGGGCGCCAATGACCTGTTGTTTATCACGGTTTGGGATCACCCCGAGTTGACGGCACCTTCCGGGCCGCAACAGCAAATCGATGCCAACGGTCGCCTGGTTCGTCCGGACGGCACGCTGTTTTATCCCTATATCGGTAATATTCCGGCCGCCGGTAAAACCATCGAAGAGTTGCGAGCCTTTATCGCCGAGCGGTTATCGCAATTTGTCGAAAGCCCGCAGGTTGATGTCAGCGTATTGCGCTTCGCCAGTCAGACGGTGGTGATTTCCGGCGCGGTGGCAAGAGCCGGCCAACAATCGATCACCACCAACCCACTCAGCTTGGTGGAGGCCATTGGTGTGGCGGGGGTGGACCCGCTGAATGCGGACTTGTCAGGCCTGACGCTGACCCGCGACGGGCGCGAGTACAGGCTTGATCTGGACACCCTCAATCGCCAGGACTCGCAGCTGCACAAGGTCTATCTCAAGGGGGGCGACCAGCTCTATCTGTCTTATAACGACCTCAAGCGGATCTACGTCATGGGTGAGGTCAACCTGCCTCGCGCACTGAGCTTCAAGAGCAAGTCGATGAACCTTACCGATGCCCTGGGCACTGTGGGGGGCTTGAACCAGACCACCTCCAATGGCAACGCGGTGTACGTGATTCGCGGCGCGGACAACCTGGAAAACGAACCGGCCAAGGTGTTTCAGCTTGACGCCGAATCCCCTTCGGCCCTGGTGCTGGCCACTCGTTTCGATTTGCAGCCGCAAGACATCGTCTATGTCGGCCCGGCCGGCGTGACGCGCTGGAACCGTCTGATCAGCCAGCTTCTGCCTACCGCCACTGTCCTGGGGACCGGTGCCAGCTCACTTAACGATCTCAGCGAAGCCAACAGCAGATAAGGCTCTATCCCGTCGTGAAAATTTTGCCTACCAGCGCCTGTCTGACGATGGCGCTTTTGCTGTGCGGGTGTAACCCGTTGATGAGGGCCTCCTGGGATACCCTTGAAGCATCCATCGCGGGGCCTGCCTCCCTCAATCTGACTCGCGCTCAGGTCGATGCCGTGCCATATCCGCAGATCCTGGTCACCACCACCTCCAGCGAGGGGGTGATGGCCATGGCCCGTCGGCGGGGCGACCTGGAGTTCTGGGTCGCTTCCGGCAAGCAAGTGCTGATGATGCGCGACGGTCTGGTGGTGCGCACCGTCG
Source organism: Pseudomonas sp. LBUM1673 (assembly GCF_059695645.1). Taxonomy (NCBI): domain Bacteria; kingdom Pseudomonadati; phylum Pseudomonadota; class Gammaproteobacteria; order Pseudomonadales; family Pseudomonadaceae; genus Pseudomonas; species Pseudomonas sp. LBUM1673. The sequence goes on along the minus strand of NZ_CP166780.1, from coordinate 4,293,518 downwards.
GGCTGGGCGTTTCCCTGGACGGCACTCGCTTCAATGATGAGTCACCCTTCAAACGCGGCCTTCAACATGTGCCCGACGGCTATGTCGGCACGCGCTGGATCGACATCTACGACGGCAACCGAATCGGTATCGCGGTCAACAGCCGTTTCAGCACCCACGGCATCGAAACCATCAGCATTCTGGACAAGGATTACGCCTTGCTGCGCATCGACGAGCAGGTGGATGCCCCCACCCTGAACTTTCACGCCACCAACCGTTACTGGGTCGACCCCCAGGACGGTTTCATCCTGCGCAGCGAACAGCATCTGACGCCGCAGCTATTCCTTAAAATCGTGCAGTTGCGCCCTGATCGGGGAGCTGCCCGGTGAAGTGTCTAAACCTTTTGCTGCTTGGCTTGCTTTTGATCGGCCCGGGCGTGGGCCAGGCGGCCGTGACGGTCAGCGGCGATGTGCGCAGCCCCGGCCCCATCGACGTCAAACCCGGTGCGCGCTTGCTGGAGGTCATTCGCGACGCCCAACCCAACGCCGAAAGTTACTGGCTGGGCGCGGCGTGGCTGCACCGCTCATTAGTGGATAAGCAGGCGCGTTTGAAGGCGGGTGTTCTGTTCGATCTGAAGCTACTGCAACGGGGTGCCTTGCTCGATGGCAAGGACACGCGAGCGGACTTGAGTGCGCGCCTGTATGAGCAGATCGAGCGGCTGCCGGTCACCGGACGCCAGGTCGCGGTGCTCGACCCGATCGCTGTGGAGGTGGGGTTCGCCCGCAATGCTCTGCTGGATGATGGCGACCGTCTGATTTATCCCGTGCGACCGTCCACGGTAGAAATCCTCGGGGCGGTCGCGCAGCCCTGTCATGTGCCTTACCGCGCTCTGCAGGAAATCCGTGCCTACGCGCGCGACTGCACCATCCTCGACGACGCCGAGCGCGATTATCTGTGGCTGATCCAGCCCGACGGCCAGGTACGGCGGGTGGGCGTGGCGGCATGGAATCGTGAGGAGGGCGTCGTGGTTGCTCCTGGCAGCAGGATCCTGGTACCGATTCGAAACGACGACCTTGAAGTGCCGACTCCTGAGCTCAATCAACAACTGGCCGAGTTTCTTGCCACTCAACCCTTGGCTGAGGTGGCCCCTTGAAGTTATGTTTTGCTGCTGTATTGCTCCTGCCCTGCGGGTTGGTTCACGGTGAACCGCGTTACACCCAGAGTGATTTTGGTGGCGTCGGTCTGTTACAGACCCCCACCGCGCGCATGGCTCCCGCGGGAGAGTTGAGCGCCACTGCCAGTCGCACCGACCCTTATTCACGCTACAGTTTTTCCTTGCAGCCGTTCGATTGGCTGGAGGGCTCGTTTCGTTACACCGCAATTACCAACCGCAAATACGGCACCGAGGAATTGAGCGGCGACCAGAGCTTCAAAGACAAAGCCATCGACTTCAAGGCGCGGCTTTGGGAAGAAAGTCGCTGGGCGCCACAGGTTGCCATCGGCGCCCGGGACATCGGTGGTACCGGGCTGTTTTCCAGCGAATATTTCGTCGCGAACAAGCGTTATGGCGACCTGGATTTCAGCCTCGGCGTTGCCTGGGGCTATCTGGGTAATCGGGGGGACTTCAGTAACCCGCTGGCGGTCTTGGGCAGCAAGTTCAACGACCGGCCAGAGAGCACCGCGGCTGTCGCCAGGGCGGGGGACGTGAACGCCAACGCTTACTTCAGGGGCCACCCTTCGTTGTTTGGCGGGATTGCCTATCAAACACCGTGGGAACCGCTGAGCCTGAAGATCGAGTATGAGGGCAACGATTACAAAAATGAGCCACTGGACAACTCGATCAAGCAAGACCTGCCGATCAACATCGGCGTGGTCTACAAGTTGGCCGACAGCGTCGATCTGAGTGCAGGTTGGGAGCGCGGTAACACCGCGATGTTCGGCATCACCGTGCACACCAACTTTGTCAGCCGCAAGGCGCCGGTCAAAACCTACGACCCTCCCGCCGAGCCATTGCCGGCGCAGGCACCGTCGACCCCGACCGACCAGGTCAACTGGGCCGATGTCTCCAACCGGTTGCAGCAAAATGCCGGCTACAAAGTGAAGCGCATCACCCAACGTGGTTCGGAACTGATGGTGTATGGCGAGCAGTCCCGCTATTTTTATCCGGCCAAGGCCGTCGGGCGAGCCAGCCGGATTCTCGATAACAGCGTCAATCAGGACATCGACTGGTTCACCCTGGTGAACCAGCGTTATGACATGTCCATCGAGGAAACCAGCGTGCCGCGGGAAACCTTCCGCGCGGTCGTGAACAACGACCAGCCGCTGAAGGATCTGCACCGTACGACCGAGGTCAATCCGGCAATTGCGCACCGCGAAACCACGCTCTACACCCAGGCGCTGGAGCCGTTCAGCTACGGCTTCGGCCTGGGCTACAAACAGAACGTCGGCGGCCCCGACGGACTGCTCTATCAGTTCACCGCCGATGCCGACGCGGAGTACCGTTTCACCCGCAATACCTGGTGGAGCGGCTTGCTCAGTGCCAACTTGCTGAACAACTACGACAAGTTCACCTACGACGCGCCGAGCGGGCTGCCGCGAGTGCGCACCGATTTGCGTGAATACCTGACCACCTCCAACGTGACGATGCCGACGTTCCAGCTCAACCATGCGGTGCAGCTGGATCGGGATCTGTATGGCATGGTCTATGGCGGCTATCTGGAGTCCATGTTTGCCGGGGTCGGCAGCGAAGTGCTGTATCGACCCACGGGGAAACGCTGGTCGGTGGGGGCAGACCTGAACTTCGTGCGCCAGCGGGATTTTGATCAGGGCTTCGGCCTGCGTGATTACCAGACCGTAACGGGCCATATCACCAGCTATACTGAGCTGCCCAATGACATGCTTGCAGCGGTCAGTGTCGGGCGTTATCTGGCACGGGACTGGGGTACCACCGTCGACTTGTCGCGGGAGTTCAAGAATGGTGTGAAGTTTGGTGCCTGGGTCACCCTGACCAGCGCTTCGAAGGAAGAGTATGGCGAGGGCAGCTTCGACAAAGGGATCTATATTTCCATCCCGTTCGACGAGTTGATGAGCACCTCCACCATGCGCCGGGCCAGTGTCGTCTGGGCGCCGTTGACCCGCGACGGTGGTGCACGCCTGGGCCGCGCCTACTCGCTGCAGACCATGACCGACGGGCGTGACAGCGACCTGTTCTACAACAACTTCGAGAAAATTACCGAATGATCACGTGGCTCAAAGACTTGGTCGAGTTGCCATTCTGGCTCCGGGGCCTGGTCTTTGCCGCGGTAACCGTGATTCTGCTGTTCGCGGGATTGCGCCCTCAGCCGATCCCGGAGCTGTTCGCCGAAGAGGACAAGCTCCATCACTGGATCGGTTTTCTGGTATTTGCGTGCAGCTGCCGCCTGGCTTTTCCCAATGCGAAGTTTCTTTGGATAGCCTTGGGGTGTTTGTTCACCGGCGTGCTCATCGAGGTCGCGCAAGGTTTGATGCCGCTGCGCACAGCCTCACCCTACGACATGCTGGCAAATTGCATTGGCGTGCTGATGGGGCTGCTGGTCTCGAGGTACTGGCTGCGCTAGGGCGTCAGCAGGGCGGGTTTGCTACGTCATACCAGCCCGATGCATTGCCAGGCCGCGACACCGGGAGCGTCTGTTCGAATGAAGGTAATGGTGCTGCCCGGGTCCAATACTTTATAAGGTCCTTGGCTCCCGAGCGCGAGGTTGCCTCCCGTGGCGAATCTGACCGGGTTGGAACTGACCAACAAGGTCAAGGTTTCGCCTGGCATGTGGTAGCCGTTGATCGTTTCTATCGTCAACCCCGGGCCAAACTCGACGTTGACCAAGGCATGGGCGTTGACCTCAAGCCGGCGTCCGGCATTGAACGAAACAGTGGCGTGAACACCTTGGGTCTCGACGCCGCTCTTGGACGGTGAGTCGAGCCTGACGCCGGCATGGTTACTGCCAACCACCAGGTTCGACATGCGGCCTGCGACGATGGGGGAACGGATCGACGCCCTGCAGTTCTTGCCGCAATCCAGGCCGGTGACGACATTGGCGAAACGCGGCGCGATCAACTCCAGCCCGGCCGATGAGTTCTTTTGCTCGATCGCGGTTTTAACCGTTTCAAACCAGGGTGCAATCATCACGATGTTTTCGCAGCGGTCGATTTCGATGCCGACGTTGGCGCGTTGAAAGCTGGGGTTGGTGAACGTGATGTTGTTGGGCCTGATGTCGTAGAACGGATCGAACCTGCCGATATAAGAGCCCGTGCCCACAGGTCCCAGACCGTACACGCCATCGAAGCGGCACTCGTCGAATTCGATATGTTCACACTGCCCCATCAACACCAGGCTACGTGCCGTGGCCACGGGTCGCTCAACGAGCACATGAGCGACATGGCCGAACTGCACGGGAGCCTGATAATCCTCATAGCCCCCCACCAGCCGCAAGCCGTCACCGGCAAACCCTTTGATGAACAGGCGGCGCAGCTCGAAATCCCACAAGCCGCCGTCGCGGCCCGCCACCACTCCCTCCAGGCTGATGCCGTCCTGCAACGGGTTATGCAAGTGGTCGCCGGCCAACGTAAACCCCTCGAGCAAAACCCCCCTGATTTTGCCCGCGGGCATGCGAATGAATTTGCGTTCGCTGGAGGGCAAGGCTCTGATCACCGTGCCGCTCCAATTGTTGGTATCCATACGACCGGCGATATGCCCCTTGCCGATGGCACGCGTACCGTCGACCAGTTCGATGTATTGGGCATTGAGCACCCCGTCCGGCAACTCGATTTCATACCCTGAGGCAAAGGCTCGATTGATTGCGGCTGTGTGGTCGAGCAACGCCGCTCCAGAGGTCACGTCATCTCGCTGTGCCTGGCTCATGAAGTCGAGCAGGCTGTGACGTTCCCTGAGCTTGTCGCCGACGGTGCGCGATTCGGTGCCTGTCCCCGATTGCACAAACCCCATCATGTTCGGCCCCGCATCCGGGTCGGCGGCATTGGCCAGGCCGGCAGCCCCGCAGGCGGTGGCGGCGAGTAGCTGGCGTCGGGTGATCGGGCGCATGGTTCAACCTGGAATGAAAGGGGGGTGTGGGGCGGGGTGTTCCGGGCAGTCAGAGACCTGACTGCCCGGGCTACAGCCCTGTTCGCAATGAGCTGAAGAATAGACAGGCTATGGGCGCGAAAGTCGCGGCGATTAATAGATGTCCTTGGAAAAGAGCGTGAAGGGGGTCTTGATCAGGATCTTGATGTCGAGCCACAACGACCAGTTGTTGATGTAGTTGAGGTCGATCTCCACACGCTTTTGCATCTTGTCGAGGGTTTCGGTTTCGCCACGGCAGCCACTGATCTGGGCCAGCCCGGTGATGCCCGGTTTGATTCGATGGCGGGCCATGTAAGCCTGAATCTTGCCCGTGTAGTAGTCGTTATGGGCGATCGCATGTGGCCGCGGCCCGACCAGCGCCATATGGCCTTGCAGCACATTGAAGAACTGCGGCAGTTCATCGATAGACGTACGTCGTATGAAGCGGCCGACCGAGGTAATCCGCGGGTCTTCGCGGCCGGCCTGGCGAACCTGATGGTCGTCGTGCAGGCGCATGGAGCGGAACTTCCAGACCTTGATGATTTTGCCATTCCAGCCGTGGCGCTCCTGTTTGAAGATGATCGGGCCGGGGGAGGAAATTTTCACCGCGACGGCGATCACCAGAAGCAGCGGACTGAAGCCGATCAGCGCCAGGGCGGCGAGGGCTCTGTCGAGCAGGGTCTTGCTCAGCGCCGCTGTCGGGTAGCTGGTCAGCGGGCTTTCATTGAGGTGGATGGCGGGCAGGCCATCCAGTTCGCTGACGGAGTGATTGAGCAACGTCATGCTGCCCAGGTCGGGAACCCAGACCACGTCCACATTCGAGTCGAGAAGGTCGATGTACAGCGCTTCGACCTGTTTGGCTTCGCTCAAGGGCAGCGCGATGTACAACCGCCGGACATCGTGTATCCGGATCAGCTCCCGCAGTTCCTGCAATTGGCCCACAATCCTGTGGGCACTGACGTTGGTAGACAGCTCGTTGGGTCTTGAACTGATCAGGCCAACCAGCGGCGGATACTCGGTTTTGGCCAGTTTGTCGGCCAGATTCACCGCCAACTGGTCAGTGCCGATAATCAGGGTGTTGTTCTGGCTGTGCAATTGCCGGTGGTAGTGTCTGGAAAAACTGTGCAAAGGCAGGTACAGCAAGGCCTGCACGCAATAACCGGCCACGGCCCAGATCAGGATGATTTCCCGGGAGAACAATTCACTGGTCTTGCTGAGAAAGCCGATGCTGGTCAGTCCGGCCAGCGTCAGCAGCCACCCTAGCAGAAGGCGTCCCAGACCGGTGAGGTAGCCATGCTGCTTGTGATAGACCAGCAGCAGGGAGTAGGAGGGGACCGAACCCAGGAAAGTAAGTACCGCCAGCACACGATAATGGGCGTCTATTTCTCCTGTCTGGTACAGCGCCAGAGCACATAGCAACGCATTGGCCGAAGTGATGGCAATTATCCATTGCCCCCAGAAAGTCAGTCCTTTGGTTATGCTGTTTCGATTAATACGATTATGTACCATCGCGGTGTCCTTCGGGCATACGCCACGTTGTGTATCAGTCGACGGTTAATAAATGGCAGCCACGCACAAAGGCTGAGCGAACGCGGTTCAGTCAGAAGTTATTTTTATTATTGGAGGGGAATAACGTGGGCTTATGGCTGGCCATCCTGGCTTTGTTTTCAAGTCAGCTGATACGGTTGTCTCAGTGTCCAGTTTTTATACTAGTACCTAAATCTTTGTGGGTGTCTGACGAATTATAACGCTCATCCTTTCAGGGGCTTTGTTATAAAAGGTCGCGCTCTTTTGTTAGGAATATAGCGCTCAATCGTCTATATAATTGCAGCGCTCTGATGAGCGCGTTCCAGCCCATGGGAAGGACACCGGGCAGGAACTATGGCGAGAAGGATGTACGAAGGACAGGAGGCGGGAAGTGCGGTGCAAGGAAGCCAGGCAGTCAAGCGGTATCGGGGAGGGCGGGAAGTCGCATTTATTGTTATTGTTATTGTTGTTGCGATCTCGCTCAGTAGGCGACTCTTATCCTTTGTGCCAGGCAATAACCACGGTTTCTCACCGAGCGAACCAGGCGTTCTCCATTGGCGGCAGTCTTGAACTTCTTCTGCAGCCGGCTCAGGCACATCTCAAGACCACTATAATGTTCCGGGTCTTTATCGATGCGTAGAATAAGATCATTCTTGCTGAGTACCCGTCGATCGCTGATGACCAGTTGGGTAAGCATTAACGATTCGGTACCGGTCAATGGGATGGTTATATCGTCCTTGACCAGCGTTCTATCGTCAGCGTTAAACCACCAGATTTCGGGGTTGCCCTGCGACTCTTTAACCCGACTGACTGCCGAGATAAGCTCTTCGTCGGCCACCGGCTTCTTGAGAAAGCCATCAATCCCGAAGTGCGAGAAGTGATGGAGTTCTGAATGTTTCGAGTTGGGTGTTATGAGGATGATTTCCGCATCCTTTTGATTCTTGCGAATAAAGCTGACATCACTCAGCGATATATCTGCCTGGTCGAGTAAAATGTGCGTGAATCGATTTTTTCTGATGCGTTCGCTGCTGAGTTTTCCAGACTCGATCTCGACAGATAAATAAAGGCGTTGTGCGAGAAGCGATTCAATGGCTTGTCGTGCCAGTTGGTCGCGGGTAAAAATGAGAAAGCTATTGTTTGGCGTGTTCACAATAAGGTTCCTTCCTAGTTTGGTGAAGTATTTAAGTTTAAATAACCTCGGTCGGGGAGTAGTACCGCCCCTGAAAAAAGTCGAAAGGCATGCTGCGAGCCAGTGTGTGCAGCGCTTTGTGCTCCACTCGGTCCGCTATGAATTTGATCTTGCTGTCATGGATCATGCTGCTCAGGAAGTCGTAAGACCGGTTGAAAAAATCCTGGCTGTTGTCGACCATGATGTCGAAGTTGGATTGGGTCAGGTCCACTTTTATGTAATCGAACAGCGTCGGGCTGATCATTTTTTCGGCGCTGTCATCGCTTAAGTCATAGCCATCGAAAGCGATCTCGATCCCATTGTCTTTCAAGAGGTGAATGTGATTGATAATGGTTCTTTTTTCTTTGAGGTTGAACGAAAGGAACGAGCGGCTGTTAATGCTGGGGATCAGCTGTTGTTCATGCTTTTTAAGTACCGTCTGAGCGTCGTTCATTTCCTTGATAAGCGCTTTATCCAACAAAGCGGATTGATTCATGGTCACGAACAGTTTTTTTGGCGCCTGTGTGAACGAGGACGGTATGGCCTCGATCTGTGAGAGGGCATTAAATTGGATCCGATTCAGTACTTCGCGATAGATCGCCAGTGGATGATCGGGATAGAGTTGCTGATACCCCTTGTTCAGAGGGGGTTCCTGTTTGGTCGCCTTGGCATAGATTTCGCTGCCGAACAGTTCATCGTTTCGTTTGAGAATCGATTGCCTGAAGAAAACCAATGCGAAGTTTTCTTGCACTATAGGTTGCCTGCTGGACTCCATCATTTAGCCCCTTTAAGAATGAAAGTTTGCCGGGTTCACTGAAATGACCCCTCGAAGCAGTCGATAACCATAACCGCGAACGCTGTGAATAATATTAATGCCAAAATGTTTTTTGATTTTATTTCGAAGCCGGCTTATGGATTTTTCCAAGACGCGTGAGTCATAGAACCTTATATTCAAGCCCATGGATTCGGCCATGCAATCATGGTGCAGGATATTGCCTTTTGCATTGATAAGTGCATCCAGGGCTTTCATTTCCTGATAGGCCAGATCCAGTTTGTATTCATTGTTGTATAAGTGCAGGCATGTTTGGTCCAGGGTCAACTTGACGGTCGGTTGCCATTCAGAGGTTTCGAGCAGCGCCGAAATTAACCTGGCCTTTTCATCCGGGTCGTTAGGCACATTGATGCAATGATCGGCACCGGCCAGGTAGCATTCAATCTTAGCGTGCGGAGAGCGATAATTGATTGCGACGATAATGGTCTGTTCTGCCGGGGTTGTACGTAATTTCTTAATCAGCGCCAGGCAGTCATTAAGAATGGAGGGGGTTTCAATATCGATCAATACGGTATCGAGCGCTTGAGTTTCGATATCAAGGCTTAGCGGATTTGGGTAATCTAATGTATAACTATGCGTGAGATAGGGTACAAATAGCTGACGGAGTTTCTCTGTCGAGCGCCAAGTGCGCCCAATAGCGAGAATACCTCTCTGGCTATTTTCGATTTTGCTCTCAGTGCTCATCATGCAAATTACTCATATGTGCTGGCGTTGCAATCTTAATACACAAAATACTGAAGTTATCTGACTTTTTATAACATTTCGGCCTCGTCAATAGGTGTCATTCCATCGTCAGTAGTTCCATCTGATTTCAATGGCATAGCCAACTGTGGAGGTTTTAGCCAATTTGTTTTTTGGATATCCGACTTTAGTTGGTGGGTCTTTTCCGTCGCACTAGGCTGTCTAGGTTGACTTTTCTATGAGCACTACTGATGCGTGGCTGGTCTCCGACGGAGGCTACAGAACGAGGCACAACTGGAGAAGTCTGCGTATGAATTGTGCGAAGGTCTGCATTTTCGAAAGCTGGAGCTGATTTATAAGGATATTCCACGGTGCTCTATGGCTGGGCAGGTGCGCTCTCGCAAGGCGGTCAGTTCAAATGTCGCCTCCTTTTAGGGCGGGTCAGCCGGCGGCTATGTTAATTGACTCCCTGCCCATTGTATTCGTAATATTTTGTGTCGAAAGCAGAATTTGCGAACGTGTAGTTATTTCGTCTGGTTATTGAATAAAAAAGGCTAAAGTTGATATTAAAGCGCCATTAATATTATGTACTAACTGGGGGGAGGCCTGCTCATTGATCCTTTTCGCAATTAATCATCCATGACACGCCAAATCGATCGACCAGCATTGCGAAACGTGCCGCCCAGAATGTCGCCTCCAATGGCATTTGAATATTGCCTCCTTCCGCCAACGCAGCAAACACCCGCTCTGCCTCCGTCACGCTGTCGACATTCAATGAAACCGAACAACCGCTCATGCCAGCGGTGGGGCGATCAGGTGTGGTATCCGACCCCATGATTGCCTGATCGCCAACCAGCAGGCGCGTATGAATGATCAGGTTGTGGCAGTCCTCTGGAACGTGGTCGCGAGCCGGGGTTTCGCCGAAGGTCATCATGACTTCGATCTTGCCTGGCAGGCTTTTGGCGTAGAACGTGAAAGCGCTCTGGCAGTCGCCGTTGAAGATGAGGTATGGATTGATTTTCATGATCTGCGCCTGCTCCTGGCCATGGAGTGGGTACATCGGGGTGGACGTCGGGCTCGTCCTCTAATCCGATGGCATTGACTCCCCATAGCAAAGCGCTAAAACGTAGTGAACGATGGTTTTTTTTTAGATGTTTTTCCTATGGATGAGGCGAGACTTATCGCGTCATGTCCACGTAGAGTGAATGGCTCATTCCACGTACTGTAGAACCTGCCGCGCTTCTCTGACATCCGCTACCGAGTCCATCGCCCTATGCCTGTCCTTAGCCGTTTCGCCTCTTTGCTCGACCAGGCGAGACGTGCCTTGTTACTGGTCTGGGGAACGTCCCGCGGGCTGTTTCTGGGGCTGGTTCTGGCGACGCTGATCGCCGGGGTGCTTCCAGCGCTGGCGGCATGGTTGGGGCAGCGCATCGTCGATGCGGTAGTCACCGCCATGCAGTTGCATGCTCAACAAGGCAGTGCGCCGTTGTGGCCGGTTGTGCGATATGTGCTGTTTGAAGCGGGTGTGCTTGCGTTGCTGTCCGGGACGCAGCGCGCACTGTCGGTTCAGCAGTCGCTGTTGCGGGTGCAGTTGGGGCAGAAGGTCAACACGATGATTCTGGAGAAGGCCCAGACGTTATCGTTGGTACAGTTCGAAAATTCCGAGTTCTACGACAAGCTGGTTCGGGTGCGGCGTGAAGCATCGACCCGGCCGTTGGCGCTGGTGATGAAGTCGCTGGGGCTGATTCAGAACCTGATCGTGTTGATCAGCTTCGGCGTGTTGCTGGTGCATTTTTCGCCGTGGGCACTGGTGCTGCTGGTGGTCGGGGCGTTGCCGGTGTTCTTTGCCGAAGCACATTTTTCCGGGGATGCCTTTCGGCTGTTCACTCGCCGGGCGCCGGAGAGTCGGCAGCAGAATTACATCGAGACGCTGCTCTCCCATGAGGGCTACATCAAAGAAGTGAAACTGTTCGGCTTTGCGCCGTTGCTGTTGAAGCGTTATCGGGACACGTTTGCTCGCCTTTTTGCCGAAGACCGGCGTCTGACGCTGCGGCGCGACGGCTGGGGATTTGTGCTGGGGCTGCTGGGCACCGCTGCGTTTTATCTGGCCTATGCCTGGGTCGTGGTCGATACCGTTCACGGCAACATCAGCCTTGGGCAAATGACCATGTACCTGGTGCTGTTCAAGCAAGGGCAGGCTGCCGTGAGCAGCAGCTTGAGCGCGATCAGCGGTCTCTACGAGGATGGCCTTTACCTGTCGAGCCTCTACGAGTATTTGGCCGAGCCCGTGGTGGCCGATACCGGAAACCTTACCGTGGGCGCAGTGCCCGGCGATGGTTTGCGTTTCGAGAACGTCGGTTTCCGTTATCCAGGGGCGAGCTGCACCGCTTTGCAGGGCATTGATCTGCACCTGACGCCCGGGCACAGCGTTGCACTGGTGGGGGAAAACGGTTCGGGCAAAACCACGTTGATCAAGTTGCTCACTCGGTTGTATCGCCCCGACCAGGGCCGTATTTTGCTGGACGGCAGCGATTTGCAGTCCTGGGAGGAAGAGGCGCTGAGAAGGCGCATCGGCGTGATCTTCCAGGACTACATTCGTTACCAGTTCTCCGTGGGCGAGAACATCGGCGTGGGCGATACCCTGGCGTTCAACGATGAAGCGCGTTGGCAGCAAGCGGCCGCGCAGGGCATGGCCGCGCCTTTCATCGAGCGTCTGGATCGCGGTTACGCCACGCAATTGGGGCGGTGGTTTGCCGGTGGGCAGGAGCTGTCCGGTGGGCAATGGCAAAAGATCGCCTTGTCTCGTGCGTACATGCGCCGCGACGCCGATATCCTGATTCTGGATGAGCCAACCTCGGCCCTGGACCCTGCGGCGGAAGCAGCGGTGTTTGAGCATTTCAGCCAACACACCGAAGGCCGCATGACGTTGCTGATTTCTCACCGGTTCTCCAGCGTACGCAATGCAGACCAGATCATCGTGTTGGACCAGGGGGCGATCCTTGAGCGGGGGGATCACGACAGCCTGGTCGCGGCGGGTGGGCGCTATGCGCAGTTGTTCAACGTGCAGGCTCGCGGTTACCGATAGCCTGAAGGCACCTCAATGTCCTTGTGGGAGCGGGTTTGCTCGCGAAAGCGTCGGGTCAGCCAACATCAATGCTGAATGGCACACCGCTTTCGCGAGCAAGCCCGCTCCCACAGGGGATTTGTGCCTGGCAGACAGGGCCTGTTTAACGGCGTTTAACGTTACTTCTGGAAAGCTACATTGCCTTGCGCCGTTGCCTACACCTCCGCTGTAGCTGCGTAACGTGGGGGGCAATGGACCCTACCATTCGTCCGTAATATTCATTTACCTATAAGTTCTGACAGTAGCGCATGTTCCCGAACCGGTGTGTGATGAACCAGCGTCCCAAGAGGGACAAGGTTAATCACGCTCATGGAAAGAATAATGAATGTTCCGTCTGCCGCAGAAGTCCTTATCGACCTGCTGCCACCGTCCATCAAGGAAAACCCCGACAACACCAACCTGAACCCGGTGGCGGTCAAAGATACCCTTACTGCCGTCGTGCCGTACGCCATGCAACCCACCGACAGGATCAGTGTGACCTGGACAGGCGCAGCGGGCACCCCGGCCGAGGGTTCATACACCACGGGTTTCGTCGAGGCCGGTAGTACACATCCCAGAGAAATACCGCTGCGCAATGCCGTGGTGGCCTATAACCTGGGCAAAACGGTGACGGTGACCTACACCGTTATCCGCGAGAGCTCGGCGCCTATGACGTCGCTACCGCTGACATTGAATGTGTTGCCGCTTGCGCAAGACGCGCTGCCCAGACCGTTTATTACACAAGCACCCGACAATGGAGCAGGTCCGGTGCTGGACGTGAGAGACCTGACGGAATTCACCCTGCGCATGAATGGGTGGCCACTGATTGCTTATGGTCAGTACGTATGGCTGCACCTGAAAGGAACCAACGCCGACGATAGCCTTTTCAACGTTACGTACTGGAAGGCTCCCACCAACAACGTCAGTCAGCCCTGGATCATCTACGGCTTCCATCAGCAAAACTTTTCGGCCAACCCACTGAAAGGGCTCAAGGACGGCAGCACGCTAACCCTGGAGTTCAACGCGGCACTGGGCAGGAGCCTGAATGAGGATGAGGCGGTGAGGTTTGCGCTACGAACCTACACCGTCAGAACGCTTGCAGCGGGGCAATTACCGCCACCGTCCATCAAGGAAAACCCCGACAACACCAACCTGAACCCGGTGGCGGTCAAAGATACCCTTACTGCCGTCGTGCCGTACGCCATGCAACCCACCGACAGGATCAGTGTGACCTGGACAGGCGCAGCGGGCACCCCGGCCGAAGGTTCATACACCACGGGTTTCGTCGAGGCCGGTAGTACATATCCCAGAGAAATACCGCTGCGCAATGCAGTGGTGGCCTTTAACCTGGGCAAAACGGTGGCGGTGACCTACACCGTTATCCGAGAGAACTCGGCGCCTATGACGTCGCTACCGCTGACATTGAACGTGCTGACTATTCCGGCAGATAAGTTTATTGCCCCGGTGATTACCCAGGCGAACGGTACGGCGGTGTTGGATCTGAAAGACGTGTTGGCTGGCGCGACTCTTCTGTTTGGCAGCTGGCCACTTATTGCCACCGGGCAGCGGATTTGGCTGGATCTGGAAGGGCAGAAAGCCAATGGTGACACTCACAATCTTACGATGTGGGTGGGAGGGCGCAACGCGGTCACTCGAGGGTGGGTCTCATCCGGCAGTTTCAGCACCTATGTTGCGTACAGTTACCTGCGGGAACTGGGCAATGGAAGCACACTGTCCATTGTGTTCAAGTTGAATATGGATAAGGTAGCGAATCTGGCGACAGCTGTGGCCTTTCCAGCACGTACTTATACTGTCTTGGGCCTTTAAAAAGGGGCGTAGTGGAATCTGCAGATCGCGTGCCGGTGCCGCGAGTCTGATGGGCCGCCAATGCCTGCCAGTCAAAACAAATCACCCGTCCTGCCGGCCCCCGACCATTCGCAGCCTTCCAGCGTCAACAATCGCTCTTTCGCCTCCAGCCCACCGGCAAACCCGGTCAATTTTCCCGAGGCCCCAATCACCCGATGACACGGCGCGATAATCGAAATCGGGTTTTTACCATTGGCCGCGCCCACCGCACGCACCGCGCCGGGATTGCCGATCTGCCGGGCAATCTCGCTGTAGCTGCGCGTCTGGCCAAACGGAATGGTCAGCAATGCCTGCCACACCTGCTTCTGAAAATCCGTCCCGGCAAAGTCCAGCTCCAACTCAAAACAGTTACGCGTGCCGGCAAAGTATTCCTGCAACTGCTGTGCGGTGCGTACCAGGATCGGGTTGTCTGGCGCTTCACTCATTGGCCCAAGTCTTACCCGTCCGGGTTTGTCGTTTTCCCAGAGAATGGCTGCCAGTCGCGACCATTTCGCGACCAGCTTCAACTCGCCGACCGGAGACGCGAGCGTGGCGAAGGTGTAGGTCATGCCGGCGGACTCCGCAAAAGTGCTGAACAGGGGCCAAGCATACTGCCTCATCGGGGAGGCGCAATACGCAATCCCGGCCATACTTGCCTACTGCTCTTGAACCGTTCCCTCTGTTTTTGTACAGAGCCTGAAAACAAATAGAGACCGACTCATGAAGTTCGAACCCTTTGCCAAATCACTCATGGCGACCACGTTGGCGCTGAGCTGCCTGATGGCCAACGCGGCTTCTGTTGCCCCGGTCGCGGCCGAAAACGGTATGGTCGTCACTGCCCAGCATCTGGCCAGCCACGTCGGCGTCGATGTCCTCAAGAACGGTGGCAACGCCGTCGATGCCGCCGTTGCGGTGGGTTATGCGCTGGCGGTGGTGTATCCCGCGGCGGGCAACCTGGGCGGCGGCGGGTTCATGACGATTCAATTGGCCGACGGGCGCAAGACCTTCCTCGACTTCCGTGAAAAAGCCCCGCTGGCCGCCACTGCCGACATGTACCTCGACAAGCAGGGCAACGTTATCCCGGAACTCAGCACCCGGGGCCACCTGGCCGTCGGCGTGCCGGGCACCGTGTCCGGCATGGAACTGGCGTTGAAGAAATACGGTACCCAACCCCGCAAGGAAGTGATTGCCCCGGCCATCAAGTTTGCCGAAGACGGCTTCGTGCTTGAGCAAGGCGATGTCGATCTGCTGGACACCGCCACTGACATGTTCAAGAAAGACATGCGCGACTCCGGCTCGATCTTCCTGAGCGACGGCGAACCGATGCAGGTCGGGCAGAAACTGGTGCAAAAGGACCTGGGCAAAACCCTGCGGGAAATTTCCGAGAAGGGCGCCGACGGCTTCTATAAAGGCTGGGTGGCTGACGCCATCGTCACCTCCAGTCAGGCCAACAAAGGCATCATCACCCAGGCCGACCTCGACAAATACCAGACCCGCGAACTGGCGCCGATCGAGTGCGATTACCGCGGCTATCACGTGATCTCGGCACCACCGCCAAGCTCCGGTGGTGTGGTGATTTGCGAGATCATGAATATCCTCGACGGCTACCCGATGAAAGACCTGGGCTACCGTTCGGCTCAGGCCATGCACTACCAGATCGAAGCGATGCGCCACGCGTATGTAGACCGCAACAGCTACCTCGGTGACCCGGACTTCGTGAAAAACCCGATCACCCATCTGCTGGATAAAAACTACGCCACCAAGATTCGTGAAGGCATCGACCCGCAGAAGGCTGGCGTGTCCCGCGAGATCAAACCCGGCGTAGCGCCCCACGAAGGCAGCAACACCACCCATTACTCGATCGTCGACAAATGGGGCAATGCGGTGTCGGTGACCTACACCCTCAACGACTGGTTTGGCGCCGGCGTGATGGCGAGCAAAACCGGGGTCATCCTCAACGATGAAATGGACGACTTCACCTCGAAAATCGGCGTGCCGAACATGTACGGCCTGGTGCAGGGCGAGGCCAACGCCATCGCGCCCGGCAAGGCACCGCTGTCGTCCATGAGCCCGACCATCGTCACCAAGGACGGCAAAGTCGTCATGGTCGTCGGCACTCCCGGTGGCAGCCGCATCATCACCGCAACCCTGCTGACCATCCTCAACGTGATCGACTACGGCATGAACATCCAGGAAGCGGTGGATGCGCCGCGTTTCCACCAGCAATGGCTGCCGGAAGAAACCAACCTGGAGAACTTCGCCACCAGCCCGGACACGAAGAAGATGCTCGAAAGTTGGGGGCACAAATTTGCCGGACCGCAGGACCCCAACCATATCGCAGCTATTCTGGTAGGTGCGCCTTCGCTGGAAGGCAAGCCAGTGGGCAAGAACCGCTTCTATGGAGCGAACGACCCACGGCGTAATACCGGGTTGTCGCTCGGTTACTGACACAGGCGATCAACGGCCACCTCAGCTCCCTGGGTGGCCCCGATCCCCGGCAGCAGCTGCCGAGCCCGCGAGGCTGCGTTCGGCTGCGAAGCAGTCGTAAAGTCGGTTAGCTGCGTTCATTCAGGCAACCGCATTCGCTGAAATCGCGACCGCTTCGCGCTCGAACGCAGCCTCGCAGGCTCGACAGCTGCTACAGGCTAGAAAAGGGAGTTGAAATTCATCGTTCCACCGACCTGTCTAAGGAAGGAAGCCATGAGCACCGCACTCCTGATCATCGATGTCCAACGCACGCTGTGCACCGGCGAGTATGAATGCTTCGACATCCAGCGCATCATCGAAACCATCAACGACCTCAGCACCCGAGCCCGAGCCGCCAACATCCCGGTCATCCTGATCCAGCACGATGAAGAGGGCGACCTGCTGCAATACGGTGGAGAAGGCTGGCAACTGGCCGACGGCCTGAAGACTTCACCCCAAGACCTGCGCGTGCGCAAAACCACCCCGGATTCGTTCTACCAGACCCACCTGCATGAACAGCTGCAAGGGTTGGACGCCGACCGCTTGATCATCTGCGGCCTGCAAACCGACTACTGCATCAACGCCACCGTCCGCCAGGCCCTCATCCTGGGTTACGACGTGGTGCTCGCCGCCGATGCCCATTCGACCATCGACAACGGCCCGATGAGCGCCGAAGACATCATCGCCGAACACAACAAGGATCTGGCGCACCTGACCGGCTCCGTGGCGCGGATCGACGTGATGCCGGCCAGCGAAATCAAAGTCTGAAAACGTCGCTAGTCGAGCGAGCTTGCTCGGGTGATTCCCAGATGTGATTTTTCTTTCGCTTCAAATAAAACGGGCGCCGATCATGGCTCCCGTTTTCGTTCAATCCGTCTGTAACCGCCGCACCACTGCCTGAAAACGCTTCGACGCGACCCAATTCGGATCCGCGTCCTCCACAAGCAGCATGATTCCCAGATAATGTTCCAGATGCAGCGTAATCGTTTGCCCCTCGACTACCAGGTCCCAATAACGCTGATCCAACCCATTGATCTGTGCCGTCCAGGTCCCGCCCAGCCCTTGCTCCAGTTCACTGGCAATGCGATTAAACAGTTCCTGGTCGGATGTCTCCGAGAGATAAATTTCCCGTAGTGGTGGGGACAAAGGATGAGTCATGTTTTGCTCCTTAATAACGATTGTGACTTTACGCTTCCTGCGGAGTTTGTGACGAGCGGCTTTGCACGCATTGGAGGGACACAGCGCCCATCGTTCTTGCACACTAAAACGAGCGCGTTGTTGCGCATGTCTCGGCATACTTGCACGCCCAAAGAACGGAATCTGCCCATGCCCCCGACCTTGTTTCGCTCTCACACTCGTTGCGCTTTACTGCTGGTGCTGCTCGCATCCTCCGCCGCAACCCACGGCAGTAGCTTCGATTGCACCAGTGCCGCCAGCCCCAGTGAAAAAGCCATTTGCGCCGACCCCCATACTTCGAAGCTGGACCAAAAGCTGGCAAAGGTCTGGCGCTCGACGCTGGCAAAAGTCGCCGACCCTAAAGCTTTAAAAGCAGACCAACGTCAGTGGCTGAAACAACGCAATCACTGTTCAGACCAAATCGATTGTCTGCGCCAGCAGTACCTGATGCGCATCACCGAGCTCGAATACGCGGCCATTCCGTTTAACTGGGACACCACTTGGCAGCGCATTCCCTGGGGCGTTTCGACGGGAGCCGAGTTGAAGACAACGCGCCGGGACTCGACTCATCTCGGCTTCGAAGTCTCTGCCGCGAGCGGCGCCAACTCTGGCAACCTGGACGGCATCGCCAAACTCGACGGCACCCAGGCGCATTACGCCGAAGGCGCCTGTGCCTTGACCTTCAAAGCCATCAATGGCGTTCTCGACGTGACACAAGAAGGTGCCGATGCCGACTGTGGAGCCGGCATGGGGGTGTTTTACGCTGGGCGTTATGTAGCGTCGGAACAGACTTTGGCTCTGGACTACGATTTGCTCAGCCTGGGGTTGGCGCGAACGCAGCAGGAAGACGACGTGCTGCGGCAATTGCTCAAGGACGATTACCAGACGTTGATGGACAGCAGCAGTTCCAGGTTGATCGGTGACGAGTCGAGTGACCTGCCGGGCGCTGAAGTGACTGAAATGTGGGTGCGCGGGCTAGGCAATACCAACGCCGCCATTCTCATGCGCGCAGCGGACGCCCGGTTTTGGCTGGTGCTGTTGGTGTTCGATGAGCAGAACAATTCTCGAGCCCGTTACTACACCAATATGTCGAGCTGGAAAGGGCGTTTACCCGATGCACTGCAACGTTGGTATGACGAGCGAGCGAAAGGACAGATTACGCCGTTGGACCTGATGCCTTAAACCGCTATGGCAATACGGGCTCATTCAGGTTGAAGACTATCGTTCCCAAGACAACTTACCCAAGGCTGGACGCAATCGCTGCGTCTGTGGCATGGTCAAAAAAATAATACGCCATGTAGCGAACAGGATCAGAACGATGGAGGAGGGTGATGAGGTCGGCGCCAAGACGTCGATGGCAACGCTGCAAGCGTTCAACCTTTGCGTATTGCACCTGGGGCGTCTTGCCCGAGATCGCGGTGCATCCCGGTTCATCACCGACGGCCTGCAGGCATTCAGCCAACTGGTGCCCTTCGCTTCGGCCTGGTGGGGCGAGATGTCTGGGTCAGGCGTCGATGTTTCGCCCAGAAACTGGATGCACGGGCGAATCAATCTGCCCGAGTCGTTTGCCGCCGAGTGGCACACGTGTGCGCGCAACGACAAATTCTCCCATGACACCATGAGTCGACCCGGTGAGGTCGTGCGCGACAGCGGCTTCACCGACCCCAATGAAGAAGTGAATGCATTCGCCCGGCGCCACGACCTCTACTACCTGATGTGCATCACCTTCGAGTTACCCGAAAGCGGTTTGATGTTCTTCGTCTGTCTCTACCGAGGCGTTGATGCCTCGGCTTTCAACGACAGTGAGGCCGATCTGTTTTCGGCCTTCTGCGACCATCTGTTGCAGCTGTGGCGATTCCAGGTGCAGGACATGATCCGCTTCAACACGGGCAACGGGGCGTCTGACTTTGGCGTCGCGCGCATGGACGGCAGCTTGCTGTACGTGGGGGCAACGCTGTGTGCAGCCATTGAACGTGAATTGCCCGGCTGGAACGGTTCAATGCTTCCCGCGCCGGTGATCGCGCAACTGCAAAAGGCACCCTGCGTCATGCGCCTGGGCCGCTGCGCCCTGACACTGAGCCCTAACGCCGAGCACGTTATCCTGTCGCTCGAAGCCCAGTCACGCGGGGCGATGCTTGCGCCACGCGAACGAACGGCAGCGATGCTGTTCGCCGCCGGCCATTCCTACAAGGAAATTGCCAAAATCCTTGAGTTGAGTCCTGCGACAGTGCGCACTTATCTGCGCAACTGTTACCTGCAACTGGGCGTGAAGAGCAAGGTGGAACTGGGTTCGGTGCTGCGTTCAGCGACCTCGGCCTCGGATACGACACGTCCCTTGTAGGAGCGAGGCTTGCCCGCGAAGAACGATAACGCGGTGTGCCAGACCTGACGCCTTCGCGGGCAAGTCGGATCGCCGCACCGCTCGCTCCTACAGGGGAATGGAGCTCACGTTTCTAAGGTGTATCGATTTTATCCAGCACCCGGTTCGCGGTGATCTCCGCCACCATGATGCTGTTTGAAATGCCCAGCAGGGCGTAGCGCGACTCACCCTCCAGATGATCCACCAACTGATGGACCATCACATCGACTGAGGCTAGCGTCTCAACCAAAAAAACCGCCAGGGTTTCGGCCGTGGCTTCTGGGTCCACGAAAAACAGGGTGCTGCGTGTTCGCGCAGTGGCTTTGATGTCGGCATTCGACGGGGAGTGGAAGTCGAGGGCGCGTTTGGCGGCCTCATTGAGCTTTTTTGAATCGGGTTCGTACGGGGATATCGGATCGGCGTCTGGTGGGTTCGGTGAAGGCTTTATCATATGCTGAGTTACCTAATGGTGTGCCGACCCTCCTGCTGCTAAACGAAGAGGGTGGCAGCTGCACGCAGGTTAGCAGACCGGGAAACTCAGCAATCCGGCGCGCCCGAGGGCGCCCTACGTACAGCCACCATCAAGTTACAGGCAATGAAAATACCTGCATGACAGATGCACGCACAGCCAAGTTATCGCGGGCTGCTAAACCCGATCACTGATGGGCAGTGACAGGAATCAAGTTACCGAGTGACCCCAAAGCGCACAAGCCGGCGGATTCTGGTGCAGCCGTAGGCAACGGCGCAAGGTTTTGTAGCTTTCAGGAAGTAACTTTGAGGTCTTTTAAACAAGCCTCTTCGGTCAATGTTGACTGTGCCGCCGCGTTCGCGAGCAAGCCCGCTCCCACAGGTTCCGCCGCTACACCAGATCGGATCCCTGTCATTTAATTGCCTCACCCCTCCTCATTTGTAGAGGTCCATCCGACGCCCGCGCCCTATAGGGTATGCCCTGCATATCAGAGGCTTGCGGCCGTCTGTTCGGGCCACTTCCAAAACTATAAAAATAGAGGTGAGGCAGTTGAAATTTTCCAGGCTGTTTATCGCCGTTGCGTCGACAACGGCATTTTCCTGCATGGCGCTGGTGGGGTGTCAGACACAGGGTTCGACACCTGCTGACATGGTGATGCGCAACGGCTATGTCTACACCGTCGATGGCAAGAACTCGGTGCAACAGGCGATCGCCGTCACGGGCGGGAAGATCGTCTATGTCGGCAGCGATGAAGGCGTTGCTTCGTACATCGGCACGCAGACACAGCTGATCGATCTGGCGGGACGCATGTTGATGCCGGGCTTCATCGATGCGCACATGCATCCGGGGGACGGCGGTCGCGCCATGACGTTGTGCGACCTGAAATACCAGACGATGACCCGCAAGGTTTTCCAGGAAACCATTCAGGCGTGTCTGGATGCCGACAAGGACAAGGGCCCGGATGTCTGGCTTGAAGTGGGCAGTTGGGACCGCATGGGCATGACCGGGCTCGATGGCGATCCCGACAAATCAACGCTGGACGCGCTCAAGACCACTCGCCCGATTCAGGTCCGTTCCACCGACTTCCATACCGTGCTGACAAACTCCCGTGGCCTGGCGGTGGCTGGCATCAATAAGCACACGGCCAATCCGGGGGATGGCAAGTACGTGCGCGACAGCGCCGGCAACCCGACCGGTATTTGCGAAGACGGTGCCGCCGATGCCATGGCCGCCGTGGTGCCGCCGGCCAGCGACGCAGAAAAACTCAACCAGACCCGCGCGGCGCTCGACGCCATGCGCCAGCAAGGCATCACCAGTTTCTTCGATGCTTTGTCGGGGCCTGAAAATGGCAAAGCGTTTACCACCCTGCAACAGTCGGGCGAGCTGACCGCACGGGCCTTGCTGGCGATCAAACTGGACCCTGCCGCCGCTGCTGCAGACCCGGCGAAAACCATTGCCGAGGCCAAGGCACTGGCCAACACCTATGACCAGGGCGAAGCCAAAGTCGCGCCCGGTGTGAGCATGCGCCACGTCAAATTGTTCATGGACGGCATTATCAACGCTCCTGCGGATACCGGGGCAATGCTGACGCCGTACCTGCGCAATGCCGGCACCGATGCCGCGCCCAAGTGGACGCCTGGCAAGAATGTCGGGGAGCTGTACTTCCCGCCGCAAGTGCTCAATCCGCTGCTGTTGCAAGCGGTGCAGGCCGGCCTCGATCCGCACCTTCACGCCACCGGGGACCGGGCGGTGCGTGACTCGTTGAACGGTATCGAATACGTGCGCCAGCAATTGCCTGGCAATGGTTTTCGTCCAGCCATTACCCACGCCGAGTCGGTGGACCCCGCTGACTATGCACGCTTCAAGGCGCTCGATGTGACCGCCAACATGTCGTTCCAGTGGGCCCAGCAGGCGCCGTCCACGGTCGACGGCACCAGCGATCATCTCGGGCCTGCGCGTTTTGCCCGCATGGAGCCATCGGGCAGCATCAGCCGCGCTGGCGGCCGGGTTGCTTATGGCAGCGATTGGCCCGTCGATCCGCTCGATGAATTCCTGGCGCTGAAGATCGGGGTCACCCGCTCGGGCGATCCGCTGAACCCGCACAGCTATGGCCCCAAGTATGCGGGCAGGTTGAATGCCGACCCGGCGCTGACGCGCACCGACGTGCTGCGCACCATCACCTTGAACGCCGCCGAGCAACTGAAACTGGACGCTGTCGTCGGTTCGGTCGAAGTGGGCAAGTTCGCCGATTTGGTCGTGCTGGACAAGAATTTCATGCAGGTGCCGGAGGATGAGCTGGGCCGAAACGAGGTGCTGCTGACGATGGTCGGCGGCAAGGTCGTGTGGGCCAAGGCGCCGTTCGTTGGACTTGATCCGAAGGCATTGTCACAAGCTTCCACATCCCGAACCGCCCAATAAAAACAAGAGAGTGTTCCGATGCAACTATTCATTCCCAACCTGTTGGCCGCAGCCCTGGCCATTTCCTCGGCGCAGGCCATGGCCGCCGCTGATCTTGTGCTGTTCAACGGCAAGGTCTTTACCGCCGAACCCGGTCAAGGACTGGTTCAGGCCGTGGCGGTGCAAGACGGCAAGATTCTTAAAGTGGGCAGCGATGCCGAGATCAACGCGCTGGCCGATGCCCAGACGCAACGAATCGATCTGGCGGGCAAAGTACTGATGCCTGGAATGATTGATACCCATAGCCACCCGGTGGTTGCGGCCTTCAACAGCCAGGGGGCCAACCTGCTGGATGAAGTGAAGCCGTTGCCGGAACTTGAGCAATGGGTGATCGAGCAGGATGAAGCGGGGCGTGCACGGGCCGGTGACGTGATCAGCATTGCCGGGGTGAGTTCGGCCTATTGGGAGAAAAGCCGCGAGCTCGGTCAGCGCTTCAATCAGGGACGCTGGGCGGACCAACCGGTAGTCCTCAGCGGGATTGACGGGCATACCGGCTGGGCCAATAACGCGATGCTCAAGCGTCTGAAGATCGACGCGGCACTGGTAAAAGGTTTGTCGGAACAGGACCGCAGTTTCGTGGGGCACGCAGCGGACTTCACTCCCAATGGTTTGTTCGCCGAGTCGCGCTGGGACAAGGTACGCAGTCAGATCCCCGCGCCCGGCAACGAGGTCATGCTGAAGGCTGCCCGCGAGGCGGTGAAGGTCAATAATCAATATGGCGTTACCGCCTGGATGGACGCGGCAGCGAATGCCGGAAGTGGTGATTCGCTGTTCGATTTCCAGGCCACCGAGCAGAGTTATGGTGTTCTACCGCTTTACCGCGAACTGGCAGAGAAGGGCGAGCTCAATGCCCACGTCGCGGCTCTGCTGCTGGTCAACCCAAAAAGCCAGCCGGCGGACCTGGAGGTGCTGGCCAAGGTGATGAAGAAATTCGAGGGCGTGCCCAACCTGAGCTTCCCTGGCATCAAGGTCTTCGCTGACGGTGTTCTGGAGTTTCCAGGGCAGACGGCAGCGGTGATCGTTCCCTTCTACAACAGTCATAAAAACGGTCAGTTGCTGATCGACCCGGCACACTTTGGTGAATTGGTAGTTGCGGCGGAGAAGCGTGACTGGATTGTGCACACGCATGCGGTCGGCGACCGTGCCGTACGTGAGTCACTCAATGGCTTTGAATACGCGCGCAAGCTCAACCCGACACCGATGGCCCACAGCATCACTCACCTGCAACTGGTCAATCCAAAGGAATTCCCGCGCTTCAAGCAGCTTGGCGTGATCGCTTCCATGCAGCTGTTGTGGGCTACCGGCGAGTCTTACACGGTGGAGTTGGTCAAACCGTATATCAGCGCGTTCGCCTACGGTTATCAGTATCCCGCGAGGTCTCTGCATAACGCCGGTGCGGTCATCGCGGGTGGCAGTGACTGGCCGGTGTCCAGCCCCAACCCATGGAATGCCATTGCTCAGGCCAGCACTCGCAAAGGGCCGCTGGGTGTGTTGAATGCCAATGAAAGCATTGATCGCCAGACCATGTTCTACGCCTACACCCTCAATGCCGCCAAAGTCCTGCGACTGGAGCAACAGATTGGCTCGCTGGCGCCCGGCAAACAGGCCGATCTGATCATCCTCGACCGTGATGTGTTCAAGGTCAGCGACGACGAGCTGTTCGACACCAAGGTCCTGAAGACTTTCTTCGCTGGCAAGCAGGTTTACGCGCCCGCGTCCTGACGACTACCCGCCGGCAGCACCGAAAAAAATGCTCCTGCTCCTCGCATTGCGAGGGGCTGGGCAACGCCATGCCCGAAATTACCCGCTGATCCATAAAAATAAGAGACTTGTATGAACGTACGCTCAGCATTGACCCTTGCCAGCCTTGTATTGGCTCCCCTGACCAGCCAGGCACTGACACTTAACGACAACTTCAGCCTGGACATGACCCTGGGCGTTTTCAGTGACTACCGCACCCGTGGCATTTCGCAAACCCTGGGGGATCCGGCGGTTCAGGCCAGCGCCACGCTGGTGCACAGCAGCGGCTTGTACATTGGCGCCTGGACCTCGAATGTCGATTTCGGCGGCCCCTACAAGACCCGGCAGGAACTCGAGTATTACGCGGGCTACTACTGGCAGGCGACCGAGGCAATCAGTCTCGATCTGGGGTACATCAAGTACGACTATCCAAAGGAAGGCCAATTCAACATGAGTGAGGTCTACGCCATCCTTGACGTTTATGGCGTGAAGCTCGGCGCCAACTACTCAAACGATACGCCGAACTTCTTTGGTGAGGATCAGGACACCCTTTACACCTACCTCAGCTACAAAATCGAATTGCCGGCGGAGATTGGCCTGGACCTGCGCGTGGGTCGCAACGATGTCAAAGACCCGGCTTTCTGGTCCGCCAACGGTGAAAGCCGTGATGCCTACACCGAGTGGGAAGCCAAACTGACCCGTGATTTCGTGGGCGTGACCTGGGGACTCAGTTATATCGATACCGACCTGTCGAAAAGCGAATGCGCGAGCTGGTACGGCTACGGTGATCTATGCACTGCCACCGTGGTAGCCAGTGCCAGCAAGGCCTTCTAAGCGTTAAAAGCCCTGTCAGTCAGTTAACAGTCAAGCGATCAATTGTGGCGAGGGAGCTTGCTTGTGGCGAGGGGGCTTGCCCCCGTTCGGTTGCGCAGCAGCCGTCGCTTTTGGGGCCGCTTCGCAGCCCAGCGCGAGCAAGCTCGCTCGCCACAAAACATCCGTACCCATCTGCCCTCAAAAGAGAACACCGTAATGACCAAGGTCAGCGATAGTCAGCAGCGAAGTCCCCTGATCGAGACACGTTCGATCGACTACATTCCCGAGGCCGAGCGTCATGGCAGCCTCTACAGCCAGTTCACCCTGTGGCTCGGCGCCAACCTGCAGATCACGGCGATTGTGACCGGCGCTCTGGCCGTGGTGTTGGGTGGCGATGTGTTCTGGTCACTCATTGGTTTGCTGATCGGCCAGTTGCTCGGCGGTGCGGTGGTTGCCCTGCATGCGGCACAAGGACCGAAGCTTGGGTTGCCGCAGATGATCTCCAGTCGCGTGCAGTTTGGCGTCTATGGGGCGGCGATCCCGATTGTGCTGGTGTGCCTGATGTACCTCGGCTTCAGCGCCACCGGCGCGGTACTGTCGGGGCAGGCCATTGCCCAGTTGATCGATGTCAGCGACAGCGCCGGCATCCTGATTTTCGCTTCCTGCATCGCGTTTCTGACGATCTTCGGTTATCGGGTCATCCACTTGGTCGGACGGGTGGCCAGCGTGCTGGGCATCATTGCCTTCGTCTACCTGTTTACCCGATTGATGACGCTCAACGACATCGGCCTGTTGCTGGAAAATCGGCATTTCGGCTGGAGCACTTTCCTGCTGGCGGTGTCCCTTTCCGCGTCCTGGCAGATCGCGTTTGGCCCTTATGTGGCCGACTACTCACGCTACCTGCCAAGCAAGACTTCGTCCTGGAAGACCTTCACCGCCGTTGGCTTGGGAACGGTGCTGGGCGCCCAGGCGTCCATGGTGCTGGGGGTGTTCGCTGCTGCGTTGGCAGGCACGAGCTTTCGCGGGCATGAAGTCGCCACCATCGTCGGGTTGGGCAGTACCGGGGTGATCGCTTCCTTGCTGTATTTGAGCGTGGTGTTCGGCAAGGTCACGGTGTCGACCCTCAACGCTTATGGCAGCTTCATGTGCGTGGCCACCATTATCAGTGGCTTTCGTCGTGGCTTCGAGATATCCGCCGGCAAACGCATGCTGTTTGTGCTGGCGATTGTCGGGGCGTCCACGGCGCTTGCATTGCTGGGGCAGCACTCGTTTCTGACGACGTTCAAATACTTCATCCTGTTTCTGTTGACCTTCTTCACGCCGTGGAGCGCGATCAACCTGGTGGATTATTACTTCATCAACAAAGAGCGTTATGACATTCCCGCGTTGTCCGATCCGGCGGGGCGTTATGGCCGATGGAATGTGTTGGGGATCAGCGTGTACGTCTTCGGTGTGCTGGTTCAGCTGCCTTTTGTCGACACGCACTTCTATTCCGGACCGATGGTCGCGCAGCTTGGCGGCGTCGATATTTCCTGGATCGTCGGGCTGGTGGTACCGGGCATTCTCTACTACTGGGTGGCCAGGACATCCGCGCTTGCTGTGTCGGTCGAAGGTAACTCGAAGGCTTGAAGGCCCCGTCGTTCAAGGGCTGCAGAGTGGACGCGGCGATAACTTCCTTGTGTTCACGCGTCTCCTATACTGATCCGCGTTGACAGGTTCAACGCAGATCCTGAATGCCGCTGGAGCAGCAGCCAGCGGCTTCCCTACGACTCAACAGTAAGGAGAACGAACATGGCAATCCGTATTGGCGACGAAGCACCGGATTTTACCGTCGAAAGCACCGAAGGCCCGCTGCATTTCCACGAGTGGATCGGCGACAAGTGGGCGATCCTGTTTTCGCACCCCAAGGACTTTACTCCGGTATGCACCACTGAACTTGGCTACATGGCAGGGCTCAAGCCGGAGTTCGATAAACGCAACACCAAGATCGTCGGGCTCAGCGTCGACCCCGTCAGCAACCATCAGACCTGGGCCAAAGACATCGAAGAGACCCAAGGGCATGCGGTCAACTATCCCATGATCGGGGACGAGAACCTGGTGGTGGCGAAGCTCTACGACATGATTCATCCGAATGCCAGTGGCGGCGCGCGGACTGCCGTGGACAACGCCACGGTGCGTTCAGTGTTCATTATCGGGCCGGACAAGAAGGTCAAGGCGATGCTGATCTACCCGATGAGTGCCGGGCGCAACTTCGATGAAGTGCTGCGTCTGCTCGACTCTCTGCAGTTGAACGCCAAGCACACCGTTGCCACTCCGGTGAACTGGCGTCCGGGCGAGGACGTGATCATTCCCACTTCGGTCTCCGATGAGGATGCCAGGAAGAAATATCCAGATGGCTTCAAGACGGTGAAACCTTATTTGCGCACGGTGGCGCAACCGAAGTAAGCCATTCTTGGGAGAGCACAATATGGCCGGCCAGGTGAGCCTTGCCTAATGAGCCTCTTTCAGCCGTAACGCACTTTTTGTAGCAGCTGCTGAAGGCTGCGTTCGGCTGCGAAGCAGTCGTGAATCCGCCTGATGCGGTCTGTCTGATGTACCGCAATCTCTGATTTCACGACTGCTGCGCAGCCGAACGCAGGCTTCGCCAGCTGCTACAGATCGCATTGCGACTTAATGGGTTGGCTACTCACCTTCGAGCGCGAGTTCGCTCGGGTCGGCCCCACACATCTGTGCCAACACTTGAACCACCAAAGCATGATCCTCACGTTGGGGCAGGCCTGAAACGGTGACGGCCCCGATGCACCCAACGCCCTTGACCGACACCGGGAAGCTGCCGCCATGATCGGCGTAATCACGCAGGGGCAACCCCATCAAACTTTCGAGTGAATTGCCCTGAAGCGCAAAGGACAGGCCTACGCGGTATGAGCTGAGCTCCATCAGCTCTACGACATTTCGCTTGCGTCGTGCCCAGTCGGCATTGCTGGCGGAGGTTCCCGGCATCGAGTAGAAAAACACGGTGTCCCGTGCCAGCCTGACCTCAATGGTGGCGGACACGCCTTGCTCCTCGCAGGCAGTTTTTAAACGGGTGCCCAAGTCCCAGGCCGTCGCTTTGTCGAAGCGCTCAAACCTCAGGGTTTCTTCCTGGAGCGCGATGCGTTGCAGGTCGGTTTTGATGTCCATGATTTCTCCCTCATCCCTTTCGGGCGGTCGTACTGTTACGCAGGGTTAATGTGAACGGCAGCACCACCTGGCGGTCCGGGATGGGCTTTTTTTCAATGAGGGCGATCAGCATTTCAACGGCTTTTTGGCCAAAGATTTCTGCCGGTTGCGCAATGGTCGTCAACGCTGGATCACAGTAGGCCGCGAACGGAATGTCATCGAAACCGACCAACGAAATATCGTCGGGTACCCGCAAACCCTGTTGTTTGATGCGCTTCAATGCACCGATCGCCATTTCATCGTTTTCGCAAAAGAACGCGGTCGGGCGGTCGGGCAGTTCCAGCAGCATTCCCGCGCCATCAAAACCGGCCTGCAACGTGAAGTCCCCGTGGCAGATCAATTGCGGATCCGACTCGATACCGGCCTGATGCAATGCATCTTGATAACCGGCCACGCGGTCGCGTGTGAGCGGGCTGCTTTTCGGGCCTTTGATCAGGCCGATCCGGCGATGACCCAGATCGATCAGATGCTCCGTCATGGCCTTGGCCGCAGCCCGGTTGTCGAGGCTGATCGTCGGATGCCGCCCGCCTTGAATCACCTCGCAGGCGTTGACCAAGGGCGGTGACTCGCCGTGGGGGAAGGGCGATTCAAACGGGTCGTAGGCGCGCAACTGAATCACGCCGTCGGCCTGGTGGGCGTACACCAGCGCGGCAAATTCCCGTTCGATTTCCTCGCGGCCCTGGGTGTCGCACAACAGCAGTCGATAACCGGCCGCCTGAGCCGCCTGTTGGGCACCGCTGATCACCCGTGCGAAAAACGTGTTGGCGATGGCCGGGACCAGAATCACCAGGTTGCCGGTTCTGCGCGAACGAAACTGCACGGCCATGAGGTTCGGCCGATAGCCGGCCTGTTCCACGGCGGCGTTGACCTTGTCTCGGGTTTCGGGGAGTACGCGCTCTGGTGACTTCAGCGTTCTGGACACGGTGGCCACCGAGACGCCGGCCAGCCGGGCTACTTCACGGATATTGGACAAGACGACCTCGTTATCGAACCGGCAGATGTAAACATGGCCGGCGAGCTTACCGCAGTCCGGCCGTGCGCTGAAATGACCTTCATTTTTAATCCCGGGTTTGACACCTGAAGTAACTGAGCCTAAATTTCCGGCATGATGTAACCGGTTACATCATAGTCAAACCTGAGCGTTAATCCGCCCCGAAAAAGAGAAAATTTGCGATGAA
Organism: Pseudomonas sp. LBUM1673; assembly: GCF_059695645.1. NCBI lineage: Bacteria > Pseudomonadati > Pseudomonadota > Gammaproteobacteria > Pseudomonadales > Pseudomonadaceae > Pseudomonas > Pseudomonas sp. LBUM1673. The sequence goes on along the minus strand of NZ_CP166780.1, from coordinate 4,263,414 downwards.
TGTTGCAACGGCAAAAATAAGAATGGGGTTTGTCGGGGGCGGCGAGGGCGCCTTCATCGGCAAAGCCCACCGCCAGGCCGCCGGCCTCGATGGTCGTTTTGAACTGGTGTGCGGTGCATTCAGCCGAGACGCCCGCAACAATCAGGACACCGGCGCCGCGCTGGGATTGTCCGCCTCACGCTGCTACAGCAACTGGCAGCAGATGCTGGATAGCGAGCGCGCACTGCCTGCCGACCAACGCATGGAGCTATTGGTCATTGTCACTCCCAATCACCTGCACGCGCCGATCGCCAGCCAGGCACTGAGCGCGGGTTTTCATGTGTTCAGCGAAAAGCCCGCGGCACTGAATCTGTCCGAGCTGTTGGCGCTCAAGGCAGTGGTGAAAAGCAGCGACCGCCTCTATGGACTGGCCCACACGTATCTGGGTTATCCGATGGTCTGGCAGGCGCGCAAGATGGTGCGTACCGGCGTGATCGGCGCTGTGCGCAAGGTCATCGTCGAGTACCCGCAGGGCTGGCTGAGCCGGGATGTGGCCGGGCAGGGCAACAAGCAGGCGAGTTGGCGCGATCAGCCCGAGCAGTCCGGGCTGGGTGGCTGCATTGGCGACATCGGCACCCATGCCTTTTCACTGGCTGAATTCGTCGCGGACCAACCCATCGAACAGGTGTGCGCAACCTTGGGTGCGCACGTTGCCGGGCGGCAACTGGACGATGACGCGGCGATGCTGTTCAAGATGGCCGCCGGGGCCAGCGGGGTGTTGATCGCCAGCCAGGTCTGCGCCGGCGAAGAGAACCCGTTGAAGATCCGCGTCTATGGCGACAAGGGCGGGCTGGAGTGGCGTCAGGAAGAGCCTGCAAGCCTGATCCATCGTTCCCTCGATCAACCGTTGAGCATCCTTCGTTCCGGTGTCGGCCAGCCCTGGTTATGCGAGGCCGCCAGCCAGCGCATGCGTTTGCCCGCCGGGCATCCCGAAGGTTATCTCGAGGCCATGGCCAATCTCTATGGTGATTTCGCCACCGCGATCCGCAGCAACATCGAAGGCAACGATGCCCCCGGCGTGCCAGGCATCGACGTCGGGTTGCGTGGCATGGCGTTCATCGAGGCGGTGGTCGCCAATCATCGCGGCGACGCGAAGTGGACCGAACTGGTCTGCAACCCATGAATCCGGAGAACCCTCCCGTGAACCACACCTCCCCAACACCGGCAGGCCTGCGCGGCCCGGGCATTTTCCTCGCGCAGTTCATGTCCGCCGAAGCACCCTTCGACACCCTCGCCAACATTGCCCGCTGGGCCGCAGCGCAGGGTTACAAAGCCATTCAATTGCCGACCCTGGGCACGCAGTACATCGATCTGGCGCGCGCGGCCGACAGTCAGGATTACTGTGACGAATTGAAAGCCGTCTGCGCCCAGGCGGGTGTCGAAATCAGCGAGCTGTCGACGCATCTGCAGGGCCAACTGGTGGCGGTGCATCCGGCGTTCGATACGTTGTTCGATGACTTCGCTCCCGCGCATTTGCGCGGCCAGCCCCAGGCACGAACCGAGTGGGCCATCGATCAGTTGAAGCTCGCCGCGCGCGCCAGCCAGCGCTTGGGATTGAAGGCGCACGCGACGTTTTCCGGTGCGCTGCTCTGGCCCTATGTCTACCCGTGGCCGCAACGCCCGAGTGGTCTGGTCGAGCAGGGTTTTGCCGAGCTCGCCAAGCGCTGGTTGCCGATCCTCGATTGTTTCGAGCAGGCCGGCGTCGACCTCTGCTACGAGATCCATCCCGGCGAAGACCTGCACGACGGCGCCTCGTTCGAGCGTTTCCTTGAGGCCGTTGATCACCATCCGCGCGCCGCGATTCTCTACGACCCGAGCCATCTGCTGCTTCAGCAAATGGACTATCTGGGCTTCATCGATCGCTACCACGAGCGCATCCGCATGTTCCACGTCAAGGACGCCGAGTTCCGGCCCGATGCCCGTTCGGGTGTCTACGGCGGCTATCAAGGCTGGGTCGAGCGGCCTGGCCGCTTCCGTTCTTTGGGCGATGGGCAGATCGATTTCAAATCGATTTTCAGCAAATTGACGCAGTACGACTTTGCCGGCTGGGCGGTTCTGGAATGGGAGTGTTGCCTGAAGGATTCGGAGCAGGGCGCCGCAGAAGGAGCGGCCTTCATCCAGCAGCACATGATCAGCAAAACCCGAAAGGCGTTTGACGATTTCGCCCGCGTGGCGTCTGACGAGCGTTTCAATCGACGGCTATTGGGGTTGCCCGACGCCTGAAAAACCTGTTTGCCCTTTTCTCCCCCAAAAAAAACAATAAAGCGGTGACTGATATGACCACGATGAGTGCGCGATTAAGCGTAATGATGTTCCTGCAGTTCTTTATCTGGGGCGGATGGTTCGTAACCCTCGGCACCTTCCTCTCCAGTAACCTGGGGGCCAGCGGCGGGCAGATCGGCATGGCGTTCTCGACGCAGTCCTGGGGCGCGATCATCGCGCCCTTTGTGATCGGTTTGATTGCCGACCGCTACTTCAATGCCGAGCGCATCCTCGCGGTATTGCATCTGATCGGCGCGGTGCTGCTGTTGCAACTCTATCGAGCGCCTGACTTCAGTGCGTTTTACCCGTTCGTGCTGGCCTACATGATGATCTACATGCCGACGCTGGCATTGGTGAATTCGGTGGCGTTCCGGCAGATGCGCGACCCGGCCCTGGAGTTCTCGCGGATCAGAGTGTGGGGCACCATCGGCTGGATTGTGGCGGGCGTGGTGATCAGCTTTGTGTTTGCCTGGGATTCGCAACAAGCGATCTCATCCGGTGGCTTGCGCAACACGTTTCTGATGTCGGCCATCGCCTCCCTCGTACTCGGGGTCTACAGCTTCAGCCTGCCGCGTACCGCGCCGCTCAAACCTGAGCCGGGCAGTGTCGGCTTAAAGCAAATGCTGGGGCTGGATGCCTTGGGTTTGTTGAAGGATCGCAGCTACCTGGTGTTCTTCATCGCCTCCATTTTGATCTGCATTCCGTTGGCGTTTTATTACCAGAATGCCAACCCGTTTCTGGCGGAAATCGGCGTGACCAATCCAACCGCCAAGATGGCGATCGGACAAGTCTCGGAAGTGCTGTTCATGTTGCTTCTGCCGCTGTTCATCCAGCGTTTCGGCATCAAGATCGCGCTGTTGGTGGGGATGCTGGCGTGGGCGTTGCGCTACCTGTTGTTCGCCTACGGCAACAACGGCGACCTCGCCTTCATGTTGTTCACCGGCATCGCCTTGCATGGCATCTGCTACGACTTCTTCTTTGTTTCGGGGCAGATCTACACCGATGCCAAAGCGTCGGAGCGTTTCAGAAGCTCCGCGCAAGGGTTGATCACGCTCGCGACATACGGCTTGGGCATGTTGATTGGCTTTTGGGTGGCTGGGCAGGTAACCGATCACTACGCTTTGGCGGACAGCCATGACTGGAAAAACATCTGGCTGTTCCCGGCAGGGTTTGCGTTGGCGATATTTTTCTGTTTTTCGCTGGCCTTCAAAGGGCGGCAAAGCGTGGCAGCGCCGTCGAGCATTTGAATCATGATCCGAGTCTGAAGAACACCGTCGGAACCTGTGGGAGTGGGCTTGCTCGCGAAAGCGGTGGGTCAGGCGACATCAATGTCGACTGTACCGCCGCCTTCGCGGGCGCTTTTCATAGGAGCCAGGCTTGCCGGCGAAGGCGATCTGCAGGACGCCTTCGCCGGCAAGCCTGGCTCCTACGAGTTTTGCGTTTAACCGAATGGCATTTCAGGGGCTATGGAACGCACCTCACTCAAGGCGCGCCAAACAGCATCGTCCAATAAACACCCTCATCGCTGCGCGAATCGGCGGCATAGGCCGCACCCACTTGGGTAAACATCGGGTTCATCAGGTTGGCGCAATGCCCGGGGCTGGCCAGCCAGCCGGCCATCGCTTTGTTCGGTGAGCTTTGCCCGGCGGCGATGTTCTCGCCAATCTGCCGGCCCCGATAACCAGCGGCTCTGGCCCGATCCAGCGGCGTATCGCCGTCGGGATCGCGATGGGCGAAGTAATTGCCGTAGGCCATTGCCTTGCTGTGCCCTTGCGCAGCGGCCCCCAAGGCGGCATTCCAGGCCAATGGCCGTGCGGCGGCGAAGCGTTGGCGCCCACACAGGCGCGGCCTGGCCCGTGCCGCGTTGACCTGCGCCAGCAACGCCTTGCCCACGGCGCGCGAATCGCCGATACGCCCATCGAGCACCGGTTGCGCCAGCACCACCTGCCATTCGCTGCGGGCGCGAGTGACGCCGATGTCGGCGAACTGGGTATCGAGCAGCGCCCCGCAGTAGTTGCTCTCGAGCATGTCAAACGCCTCGTCGGCATCTTGCGCGCCCACCAGGCGGATGGTCCGCACGGTCACCGCTTGATAGCCCTTGGCTTTCAACGCATCCCGAAGACCGCCACCATAGCCGACCGGTAAAGCCAGGTTCGATTTCAGCGACAGCGGCCGTAATGGCTTGACCGTACGCCCCGCGCAGCGATCGGGGTCGGCGCGGTAATCGTTGATGACTTCCACCAGTTGCCGTTCTCCACTGGCGTGGGCGGGGCTGGCGAGCAGCGGGAGCAAAGGCATCAGGCACAGCGAGATAAAGCGGCAGCAGCGGACGGTTGGGCGCATGAGACACACAGCTCTGATGAGATGACGACGATAGGGGGAATAGGAACGCGCAATGACCGTAGGAGCGCTTTTTTGGGTGAGCTTCTTTTACGGCACGGCTAAGACTGCGGGTCTGAAGACTGGTTCACGAGGGGCGCAGACAAATTTAGCGGCGGGCGCCGTGGGGACTGATCCGGGTTGAATCAGGCTGATAACGAGTCACCTGAGCCCGCGGCGTTTTCGTTGAAACGGTTCGATGGAGTACGGCGAAATGCCTCTCGTCGGGAGACAAAGCTGCTATTCCGCGCTTTTCAGCTATTCTTCCGGCATCTGGATGGTAGCCATTACGTCGTGGCACACGATGCGCAGGGAAGGGAAAGAAAAAATGGATGATGTGCATTGCGTGCAAGTTATCGCTGTGACTGGCGGTAAGGGTGGCGTGGGCAAGACGACGGTGGCCGTTAACCTTGCGTTAGCGTTGGCGAAAATGAGAAGGCGCGTCGTTTTATTGGATGCCGATCTTGGCCTGGCCAATATCGACATTCTGTTGGGGCTGACCCCGCGGTACACACTGGCCGACGTCATCGAAGGGCGCTGCGAGCTGTCCGAAGTACTGGTGCCAGGGCCTGGAGGGATTAGTGTGGTCCCTGCCTCTTCAGGCTTGCAGAGCATGATTCATCTAGAGCCTGCGCAATACCGTGCGCTGATCCAGTCCTTTAGCGATATTGAGGACAAACTGGATGTGCTGATCATCGATACGGCGGCCGGTATCGGTGGCTCGGTGATCAATTTCCTGCGCGCGGCTCAGGAAGTGATGGTGGTCGTGTGCGATGAACCCACCTCGATCAGCGGCGCCTACGGCCTGATCAAGCTACTCAATCTGAACTACGGTATGCACCGTTTTCGCGTGCTGGCCAACATGACGAACAGCCCGGCGGAAGGTCGCAATCTGTTTGCCAAGCTGGAAAAAATTACCGATATGTTCCTTGATGTCTCGCTGCAGTACGTCGGCGCGGTGCCGAACGACGAATGTGCGCACAAGGCCGCGCAGAAGGGACGTGCAGTGGTTGAAGCCTTTCCCCGCTCCAAATGTGCTCAAGCCTTCCTGGCCCTTGCTCACAACGTCGACACCTGGCCTTTGCCGACTCACCCCAGAGGGCATGTGGAGTTCTTCGTTGAGCAGCTCGTGCACAATTCCGGCAGGTGAGCCTCAAAGCCCGCACAAGGTGTAATTCAGCCGCGGGCGCATTCTTTGTAGCAGCTGCCGAAGGCTGCGTTCGACTGCGAAGCAGTCGTAAAACCAGAGCATGCGGTATGTCGGGCAGACCGCGTCAGCCGGATTCACGACTGCTTCGCAGCCGAACGCAGCCTTCGGCAGCTGCTACGGATCGCATTACGGTTTAACTGACTGGCATTACGCACAGGGCGGGCTTTTTCGTTTGCGCAGGGGCAATTCACAGCTTGTAGCCGATCTGCCGCAACAAGTTCTTGCGCCACAGGATGTCTTCGTCGCCTTCAATGCCATTGGCACAGAAGCCATCCACGACGCCCAGGATCGCTCGGCCCTGTTGCGTCTGCGCGAGAATCACTTCGGTTGGATTGGCTGTGGCACAAAAAATACGGCACACCTCTGGAACCATCTTGACGGTGTTCAACACGTTCAGCGGATAGAAGCCGTCGCCAAGGAATATGATGAAGCTATGGCCTGCGGCAATGGTTTGCGCATTTTTTCGGGCAAGTTCGATCATGGCGGTATCGGTGCCAGACCAGCGCACCAGGCATTTGCCGGAGGCTTCACAAAAGGCCACGCCAAACTGGATACCGGGCACGGCGTTGACCAACGCTTCGTGGATGTCCTCGACGGACTTGATGAAGTGCGTCTGACCCAAAATGAAGTTCGTCGTTTCCGGCTTATCGATTTTCAACGTGATGAGTTGCATTTCAAACGCCTCCTTTCACGATGTTGCGGACCAGCGTCTGGCCTCTATTCAAGCGGGGACGGTGTCTTGCTCGGCGGGCGGTGTCTCTGTGTAGACGCGAACATCCCCCAGTCTCCTTATCGTCGATTTAGGCAAGGTCGGCGCATCAAGAAGAATCGAATCAATGCGCTTGCGGATGTCAAAAACGATGGGGCCCAGGAGAGCCTCATCCTTGCCGCTGGCGATTTCGTCCTGAATCTCACGAGAGATCGCACCGAGTTTCTCGGCGGTGTCTTTGTGCCCGGCAGCCCTGGTGTCAAAGTTCAGGAAGGTCTGAACCGAACTCAACACCAAGGTCAGGAGTGACAGGATGCCGGCTACATATTGGAGCCATATGGGCGATGCGTCACTGATCGAGCCAAAGACACTGGCGCTGACTACCGCCGACAGCACCACGCAAGGGATGCCCAGTTTCCAACTGAATTTCTCGAAATCCCGGGCACTGATTTCGTGTTCAATCTGCAACCGAACAATCATGCGATTCCATTTGGTCAGTAGCTCAAGCCGGCTCATGGTTGCAGTCCTTGGCAGGGGGATTCAGGAGGATATTAGCTCCTATTTAACCACCTGCCAGGGCGCATCCCTATGAGAAATTTTACGCCGTAGCGCCCACCATCGTCCGTCGCCACACGATACGAGCCAACGTAATCGACCAGTTGCACAAGGCGATAACCAGAATGATATAGAGCAGGGCGGGCATTGCGTAACTGACGATCACTTTGCCGGCGAACAAGGGGAACCCGAACACGCCGACAAAATAAGAAAGACTGAACAACACCAATGATTGCGCTGTTTGCCCGGCAGGTGCTTCGTTGGCGGCAAGCCCGTTAATGACTGAGTAAGTCAAACCATAGCCCACCCCGAGAACGACCGCGGCCAGCAAATAAGCGCCCGAAGAGTTTACTGTGAAGATAAACATCAGGACCGATACCACCATTAACGCGGTCAGCACGCAGGACATCACGTACGGGTCGCGCTTGACGATAAATCCCGCGATCAGCAGGCGACATGAGATCGCCGCGCACATGAAGCCCAGGAAGAACAGCGAGTAATCGAGGTGGTTGAGCGCCGCATAAGACGTTTGGAAACTTGACAGCCCGCCGAAGATTGCGCCACCCAGTCCAACCATGACAATGGCGAAGACGGCCTTGGAGCGCAGCACCGAACGTGCTGCCCGGGCCGTGATTTTGCAAACGGTGACCGGGCCAAGATTGGCTTGTTGCTGTTTGATTTTCGGTCCGATCAGGAAAAACACCAGGCCCCCCAACAGGCTGGTGATCGCGGCCACCAGAAACGCCGACTCCACCGAATAACCCAGCGCCTCGGCTGCTCGCCCTACCAATGGGCCAGTACCGATCCCGCTCATCATGCTGCCCGACAGCAAGGCAAAGTACTTCACCCGCCGGGCGGGTTCGATGATCATCGCCACGATGATCGGGCCCAAGGTGTAGAAAACACCCCAGCCAAAACCCAGAAGAAGGCCGCAGGCCAACAAGGCCACGCCGTAAGTGGGGACTGTTGCGAAGCCCAGGCAGGCCGCGGCCAGCAACAGCGCGCCGGCGGCGATTGCCTTGGGTGCGCCGATCAGGTCGGTCAGGTGCCCGGAAAATATCACCGCCAGGAACGTGCTGAGCATGGCGATCGAGATGATTGTACCGGCGTCGGATTCACTGCCTCCGCTTTCCCTGAGCTTCATGGCCAATAAAAACGTGGTGCCATAAGACAGAGATAACAAGTAACTGCCCAGGCAAAAAAGTCCGAACAGACCCTTGGCAGGAGCGTGACTGGTGGACGCAGTTGACGGCATGGCTATTATTCCTTGTGGCTTCGAAATAAGCTTTTTTAGTCTTTCGTTAGATCCAATCCATCTATAGCAGTCGCATCAAGCAACAAAAATCCAATATTTCAGATCCTGACGCCATCGCCCCCTAAACAAATGCCCCGTCATTTGGAGCACTCCCTGAAAAGGGGAAAATGCTCGACGGGCTATCGGCAATACTCAAGTGGCGGGTGAGGCGACAATCATCATGAAGAGGGTGGATAACCATCATGAGCAAGGAGAAGGTCGAGTCAAAGGAAGCCGAGGAGGGAGGTTCTGCCTCTCAACGGATAGAGGCGAGAATCAAGGAGCTGGGGGATTGGCGAGGCGAGACGCTCGCTCGGGTCCGAACACTCATCAAGCAGGCCGACCCCGACGTGGTCGAGGAATGGAAGTGGAGGGGCGTTCCGGTGTGGTCCCACGCGGGCATCCTCTGCACTGGCGAGACGTACAAGAATACCGTGAAAATGACCTTCGCCAAGGGCGCCTCGCTGGAGGATCCTTCAGGTCTCTTCAACGCCAGCCTTGAAGGCAACACCCGACGTGCCATTGATATCCATGAGGGCGACAGGATTGATGAAACAGGGTTGAAGGCGCTCATTCGCGCCGCCGTGACGCTCAACACGTCGGTGTGAGTAGCGCCCGGTTCATCCAGGTGATCGATGGGCTTGAGCAGTCAGGTGCGGACCCTGTGGGAGCGGGCTTGTGTGGCGAGGGGGCTTGCCCCCGTTCGGCTGCGAAGCAGTCGTAAACCCATTACATGCGGTTTGACTTTGAAATGCCGGGGTCGCTTCGCGACCCAACGGGGGCAAGCCCCCTCACCACAGCCCGCTCCCACAGGAATCGAGCTGAATTGACTCGCTTTGATCTCTCTTCAGAAGGGCGGTTGAGCGACCAGACCTTCCTCCTCTCGGAGCTGACGGCTCATGTCGTCGCAGCTTTGCGACCAGGCCGTCAGCCATGCCGACATCTCGGGGGACTGTTCGGCCAATCCCAACTCCCGGACGAACTCTGCAGGTGCAACTGTGCCTTTGGCAGCGCGGAACAGCCCCCGCATGATGACGACGCCGATCACCCGTCCTTTGCTCACGAAGCGGTGTTCCATAAAGCTCCACTTATCGTCCCAACCGAGCATTCGAGTGTGAATCTCGAACACTTCGAACAGCTTCAGTTCACGACGAAACTTGCCCCAGGTATCCCCAACGATCGGTACCGCCTTGTGACGCAGGGCTACTCGGTAGGCACCGCTGCGCAGCACGAAATCCATGCGTCCTACGTCGGCCAGGGTGAAATAGCGGCCATTGGTGACGTGCCGATTGAGGTCGAGGTCCAGCGGCCAGACGCGCATGCGGATGACGGTAGTGGCCAGGGCGTCAACGGGCTTGCGCCACGGGCGACGAAACAGCATGAGGATAAGTCGAAACCAGAGATTCATAATTGCGCCGAGGGTTGAGTAGAACGGTGCACTTTAGGGCGGGGAATGCGCGGGAGGTAGGTGCGCAAATGACTTTTTTCATGCGAAAAGCGCAATTGGATCATTCATGCATGTCACCCGTACCTGTCAAGGCGCGGCGCTCGGACGAACATAGTAATTGTCGAACTCGCCGCTTTCGACGAATTGGAAACCATGACGGATGTAAAACCGATTCGAAGCGCTCTCTTTGAGTGCGCCGACCCTGATAGGGAGCGCGGCAGCGTCTGCTTCTTTGAAAATCTGTTTGAGGACAGCGGCGCCCACACCTGATCCCTGAGCTTTCGGTCTCACATACAAGTGGTCAAGCAGCAGTTCTTTTTGGTGATGCCTGACCACAATAAAACCGATCCGCTCACCGGCCAGCTCAATGTGACGCGTGTTGCGGGAATCAAAACCGTTGAGAAAGCGCTCACGCGCGCGTACTGGATCAAATCGCCCGATACGTTCCAGACTTTCACGCATGGCCTCAATTCGAATAGCCACAAGATTGTCCACATCGCTTTGTTGAGCCGCGACCAAAATGACTGGAGGACGTTGATCAGGCATGACGGACATCGCTCTAATTATCATCATGGGGAGCCAGTATAGAGCGAGAGCTCACATCAACTGCGCTCAATGAATCGCACAATGACTTGATTGACGATCTCGGGATGCGTAATCGGCCCCATATGTCCGAGCCCCTCGAGCTCTACCACTTCAACGTTCGGCAATACGCCGGTCAGCAGGCTCGCCACCGCCAGTGACGATGCAGGCGAGTCTTTGCCAACCATATACAGCACCGGCAGGTTGAGCGAACGGAACGCCTGCAATGGCGTTGGCTCGTTCAGCAACGCGTGAGCCCAGCCCCGCACATTGACCACCGCGGCCGCGATGGAGGGCTTGCGTTGTTCCGGGATTTGTTCCCAGGCCCCGGCACCCATCCAGTAATCAATGAATCGCTGGGCCGCCGCGTTCCGGTTGCCCGCCTCAAGCGCGAGCCCGGCGTCTGCGACGACGTCACGGATGGCGTCTGCTTCATTGGGTGGGGGCGTTTGGGCGTCGAGCAGGGCAAACAGCGTGGGCTCATACAGAACCATGGCGCGAACCCGGCCGGGGTTCTGCAACGCCGCGATCAAAGCCACCGCCGCACCGTAAGAGTGGCCGACCAGTATGAGCGGTTGGCCGGCGCGGGTAAGCACCGGCTCGGCGAAGAGCGCTTCGTCACCGAGGGTGACGATTCGATCGGTGGGCCATGCCGGGCTCTTGCCGGCGCCAAACGAATCGAGCGCGAGTACGCGAAACTTCGCGGCCAGGCGATCTTGCAGCCCACGCCACTGCGCCGAGTGACTCGCATTGGCGTGAAAGCAGACAACCCCCGGGCCCATGCCTGCGTCCTGGAAAAAGGGTTCGACGGGTTTCATCCTGGCCCTCCTGCAGCAGCGTTAAAGGAACGTTATAGGTTAGGCTCAGGCTTCGGTGTAGCAGCCAGTCGTGATGAAATAGCCACCCGTTTTTGCTGTCAGCAACACCTGATTTGGAGCACCACATGAAAAACGCCGCCGTACTTACTTTCGCCTTGATGCTCAATACCGGGTTATTCAGCATGCCAACAGAAGCGGCGGGGGATGCTGAAGCCGGTCAGAAACTATTTAACCGTATCTGCGGCGGTTGTCATCAAGTCGGGAGTTCGGCTCGGGGTTCCTTTGGTCCGCAACTTAATGCCATTTTTGGGCGCCATGCGGGAAGTACGACGGACTACCAATACTCATCCGCGATGAAGTCATCGGGCGTCGTCTGGACCCGCGAAACGCTCATCGCCTACATCGAAGACCCCAAAGAAGTGGTCCCCGGAACCCGGATGATTTTCTGGGGCATCAGCGATCCGGAGAAGGTCGAAAATCTGTTGGCTTACCTTCAGACATTTCAGCCGTAATGCACTCTTCGTAGCAGCTGGCGAAGCCTGCGTTCGGCTGCTACGAAGAGTGCGTCGCGGCTGAAATGGCTGACTGACTGGTATTAGCGCCTCACGCCCATGCTCTTCCGAGCTCCTCCAGACCGGCGTTTTGCAGGTCTTGCGGGCTCATGACCACACGGAATTTGCAGTTGGCCTGGAAGTTGAGAAAGAAGGGTTCCGCATAGCCGGGAATTTCGGAAGGATCCACGATATCGATCAGAAAAATCCCGCTTCGCATTCCGTCATGCTCAGTGAAATAAGCCGCCTCCGGCTTAATGGTTTCCAGGATTCGGTTCATGATTTCGCCGACCTTCCCGGACCTGACAAGCGCATTGAAAGGTTCATGGGGGAATTCGACCATCAGTAGCATTTTCATTATTCGACACTCAGTTAGAAGTGGCGTGCTCCTTACCCGGATCCTTACTCCTGGCGATGATGCTGCAAGCCCTGCATTCAGCCGTGCCTGCGGTGTGTGAGGTTAAGAATAGCGAAGGCGCAGAGACCGCCGGGACAGGCTTACGGACGGTCATGCCTGTCGCGACGATGCGCTCACCGATCCCCCATTACGGCTGTATCGGCGTGCAGAGTTCCACCAGCGTTCCGTCAGGGCATCGAACGTAGGAGACGATTTGTCCCCAGGGTTTGGTGCCTGGCGCAGAAATTTCGGTAGCGCCCGCTTTCAACGCTCTGGCATGCGCCGCCGGAACGTCCTCCGTCACCAGGCCGACTTCGATTCCGAGTGGTTTGGGGGAAGAGTGCGCCGAGACATGGCCGGTGCTGAAGTTCATCGCAGCCAGTTCATCGGCGGCGAATGCCAGCGCGGTTTCTCCCGTTTCGAGTTCGCCATAGGTGTTGGATTCATGGAGGAAGCGAACGTCAAGCCCGAAGGCTGACGAAAAGAACTGGAGTGAGGCAACAACGTCCGGGACGTAGATGATCATGTAGCCAAATTTCATGAGCGGGCATTCCTTGTCGTGTCAATTGAGCGGTGAATCCAGCAGGTTGAAGGCGAGCACCTCATTAAACCCGGCTGATGAGGCCAATGCCAATCACTTAAGGCGCAATCCCTGTGGGAGCGGGCTTGCTCGCGAAGACGGCGGCCCAGTCAATATTGATGCCGACTGACACACCGCGTTCGCGAGCAAGCTCGCTCCCACAGGTTTCGCACCGCGACTACTCGCAAACTTATGGAGCCACTGTCTCAAGCGTTTCAGTGAAGAACCTCGCAATGTCGGAATTGATGCTTCGGTGGAGCGCGACGCGATCAACGCCTTGATGATCGACGCATAGCGCCGGCATGGTACGGCTCAATTGAGGTAAGCACGGCGCGAGGAAAGTGAAATGGCCGGCGTTCGGGATCACCTGCACTTTGGCTTCGGATGGCATCTGGCGCGCAAGTGCCACGGCATTATCTTCGGGCGATAACTCTTCATCCTTTTCCCCGACATACACCTGCGTTGGCGTCGTGATGAACTTCAATTGCTCGGCAGGGAATACCACGCTGAGGGGCGCGAGCAGAACGAGGGCGCGAATGCGCGGATCAGCAGACGGGGTAAGTTCGGCGCGATCGATCCTGATGCGCCCTTGCGCTTCGCAGACGTGGCGGTCATCAGGACGCTTGGCGCAATAACCTGCGAGATTGGCAAGGACAGGCTTGGCCCCTGCGAGGATAAGCCCTGTGGTGCCCCCTGCCGAAAATCCGACGAACCCGATTCGGTCGCGATCGATGTGCCCAGCGAGCACGGAGTCCTTGAGAGCGGCCGTCAAGGCCGCCGATATCTGCATGGGGCGGCCATAAATCGTGCTGGTAGCGCCGATCCGGCTTGCGTCTTGAAAGTTATCGCCCGGATGGGTCACGCTGACGACGATGTACCCTTGTTGCGCGAGGGAGGAGGCGAGGTCATGGTGGCCCCACATGCCCCCCATATTCCCATGGGATATCAAGATCAAAGGGTAGCGGTTGCCTCCGATCGAGGCTGATCGCGACGCCGCAATCTCATAGGGGCCAATGCGGGTCACTCCCGTTCGTTCGGGGCTGGGAAAGAACGCCACCGCTTCCATCGGGCGTTGTTCAACGGGATCGATCACTTCGAGCTTCTTCGCTCCAACACCCTCGATGCTTTCGGCATTTGCATGAGTCGCACAGAGAAAGAGCAGTACGGACAATAATTTCAAAAACATATCGCTAAAATCCTGAAACGCTACCGAGTGGCCAGCCCCCAAAAGTACACGATGGTCTGCCGTTGTTTTCACTCGACTACTTCCCTTTGTGCTGTCCAGCATCGTCACGGTGTTGTCCCTTTGACTTGTATTGATGATCTAACCTTCCCGGAATCACCGGAAGGCGAGTGGATATCTGCGCGAAGCCGATTATGCTTCAAGAAACCTTGCAGCGATGCGAGGCCGTCTACTTGCTTCCATGCTTCGCGTAATCCGATGACATCAGCCTCAGGGCCTGGATGCGGGAAAAAGACAGTGAGGTACTCCGGCCTGTAACAAGAGCAAGACGGAGAAGACTCATGGCCGCAATCGACAATACGTCCACGGGCAGCGCGCCCCACCACGGGATCACCAAGGAGGAGCGCAAGGTTACTTTTGCCTCGTCCCTGGGCACCGTATTCGAGTGGTACGACTTCTACCTTTACGGCTCCCTGGCCGCGATTATTGCGAAGCACTTCTTCGCTGGCGTCAACGAGACAACGTCCTTCATCTTCGCACTGCTCGCGTTCGCCGCGGGCTTCGCCGTACGGCGCCTTCGTGTTCGGCCGGCTGGGCGACATGATCGGGCGCAAGCACACCTTCCTCATCACCATTGTCATCATGGGTATCTCCACGGCCATAGTGGGCTTTCTGCCCGGCTACACGACCATCGGCGTGGCGGCGCCGATCATCCTGATCACCCTGCGCCTGCTGCAAGGCCTGGCCCTGGGCGGTGAGTACGGCGGCGCGGCGACCTACGTGGCCGAACATGCGCCGAAAGGCAAGCGCGGCTACTTCACCTCGTGGATCCAGACCACCGCGACCCTCGGCCTGTTCCTTTCGCTGCTGGTGATCCTCGCCTGCCGCACCATTCTCGGCACCGAAGCCTTCGAGGCCTGGGGCTGGCGGATTCCCTTCCTGCTGTCGATCCTGCTGCTGATCGTCTCGGTGTACATCCGCCTGCAACTCAGCGAGTCGCCGGTGTTCTTGAAGATGAAAGCCGAAGGCAAATCCTCCAAGGCGCCGCTGACCGAGTCCTTCGCCCGCTGGGAAAACCTCAAAATCGTGATCATGGCCTTGCTCGGCGGCACTGCCGGCCAGGCCGTCGTCTGGTACACCGGGCAGTTCTATGCGCTGTTCTTCCTGCTGCAAACGCTCAAGATCGACGCGCAGACCGCCAACCTGTTGATTGCCGGCTAGTTGCTGATCGGCACGCCGTTCTTCGTCATATTAGGCAGCCTGTCCGACCGCATCGACCGCAAAGGGATCATCATGGCCGGCTGCATCCTCGCGGCGCTGACCTACTTCCCGATCTTCCATGCGTTGACCCAATACGGTAACCCCGACGTGTTCATCGCGCAGGAGAAGAGCCCGGTCACTGTGGTCGCCGACCCCGGCCAGTGCTCGTTCCAGTTCGACCCGGTGGGCAAGGCCAAATTCACCAGTTCCTGCGACCTCGCCAAGACCGTGCTGGCGAAGAAGGCCATACCCTATGAGAACGTGAAGGCCGAACCGGGTGCCATCGCGCAAGTGCGCATCGGCGAGAAAGTGATCCAGCGCTTCGAAGGCACCGGCATGCCGGCCGCCGACTTCAAGACCCGCAACGACGCCTTCGCCGCCACCCTCGGCACCGCCCTCAAGGACGCCGGCTACCCCGAGAAGGCCGACCCGGCCAAGACCAACTACCCGATGGTGCTGCTGCTCCTCACCATCCTGGTGATCTACGTGACCATGGTCTACGGACCGATCGCCGCCTGGCTGGTGGAACTCTTCCCGGCACGCATCCGCTACACCTCGATGTCGCTGCCGTACCACATCGGCAACGGATGGTTCGGCGGCTTTCTACCCACGGTGGCATTCGCCATGGTCGCGGCCACGGGTGATATCTACTACGGGCTGTGGTACCCCATCGTCATCGCCGTGATGACGGCCATTCTTGGCACCTTCTTCCTGCCGGAAACCAAGGATCGGGAAATTCATCACACCTAAGGTTGGCAGTTGCCCTCTCTCGCGAGGGGAGAGGGCAATTCTCCTGGGCTATTACCGAGTGCCAAACAAAACGGGCGTCTACAAAAGACGCCCGTTTTCATTTACTCCGCCGCCTGCGCCCGCAAGCGTCGACCGACGCGCGAATGGTCCATCATGGCCCTGCATCAAAACTCAATGGCTCACCAACGGTAACGTCACCACAAACTCGCTTCCCTTACCATCACCCTCGCTCATGCCGGTCACGGTGCCGCCGTGGGCTTCGACCAACTCACGCACCACCGTCAGACCAATACCCAGACCGACGCCGTTGAAGCCGACGGCATGATCGTCCTGTACAAACGGCTCGAAGATAAACGGCAGTGCCTTGGCGGAAATGCCGATGCCGTTATCGCAGATGCTCATCTCAAGTACATCGACCTCGGTCGAGACCGAAAGCGTGACAGTGCCGCCTTCTGGTGTGTATTTGGCCGCGTTGCCCAGCAGGTTGCCGAGAATCTGCGTGAGACGCACCGGGTCGCCGTTCACCGCCAGCGCACACTCGGGCAGCCGCGCCGTGAAGTGCAGATGGTGAGCAATCATTACCGGACTGCACACGGCAATGGCTTCATGGATGATCTGCATCATGTCTACCGTGCGGCAATCGAGGCGCAGCTTGCCGGTGCTGGCGCGAGAGACGTCGAGCAAATCGTCCACCAGCCGCGACATGTGCCGCACCTGGCCTTCGATCAACGCCTGCATTCGCGGCAGTTCTTCACTGGGTACCCGCGCCAACCGTCCGGCGATCATGCTGATGGGCGTCAGCGGGTTGCGCAGCTCGTGGGCCACCATGGCGAGAATGTGTCGTTGTTGTTCCAGCGAGTGTTCGGCCGAGGCTTGCAAATGTTGCGCGCTGAGGGCGGCGATCACCAATTGTTCGTTGGCTTCGCGCATTTCCAGGTACAGCCGTTGTTCTTCTTGCGTGCGCTGGGGGGGGGCCGCCTCTGAATGCGCCAGGAGGATCGCCAGCACCAATTGCTGATTGGCCTCGATCAGTTGCTCGACCTGCTGGCTATCGACGAGTTGGGTGTTGGCGTCGTTCAACTCTCTTTGCAATGCCGCCAACACTGCCCGCGCCTTAACGGTTTTCTGGCCGAGCAGGAACAGTTCGTGAGCGGCATTGGCCACCGCTTCTTCGTTCTTGCCATCGGCCTTGCTCATGACATTGACTCACGCATTGTTGTCTCCGGGACGCTGCCGGGTTGGCCGCCCCCCGAGCAAACCTTCCTGATCCGGCAACATTTCGCCGATTTGCAGGCCGTTATCGTCAATGTGGTACAGGCGCAACTCATCGGAGTGGGTGCTGGCCCGCACTTTGACCACGGCCATGATGCGCAACAAGCGGCTCTGCACTTCAATATAGCGCTGAACGATGATCGCGTCGGTGAGAAACGCGGTGCCGTAAGGGCTGAATCGCAGATCGGTGTAGCGGTCTTCCAGCTCCGAGGTCATCAGTACACTGACCCCGGCGCTGGTCAGCGCAGTGACCATGCGTGACAGCGACTCGCGAAAATCTTCGCGAAAGGTCGGCGCCAGCGCCAGTTCGAAACCCGACAGCGAATCGATCACCACGCGAGTGGCTTTCAGTCGGGCGATCTCGGCTAACAGCAACTGGACGATTTCGTCGATGGATAGATCCGGCGCGCGGCTGTCCACCAGACCGATCTGGCCACTCTGGATCAGGCTGGCCAGCGTGGCGTTTTGTGAATGATTGGGGCGCTGTTCGAACACTGCAATCACGCCGGTTTCACCATTGCGTGCGCCTTCGGCGAGGAAGGTTGCCGCCAGAATACTTTTACCCGAGCCCGAAGGCCCGGCCACCAGCAATGAATAGCCGCGTGGCAGACCGCCACCGAGCATGTCATCGAGCCGTGGCACGCCCATTTTCAGGCGTTTGATGGGGAACTCCAGCGGAGCCTCAGCCGGATTGATTGCCGCTGGAGCAAAAACCTTGATCCCCGACGTAGCGATGCGGAAGGTGTGCAGCCCTGGCCGCGTCGGCTGGCCGCGCATCTTCATGATTTCCATCTTGCGCACCATGGAATTGCGCTGAACGCTCTGGCGCAACCAGATCAGACCATCGGCCACGGTAAAAATCGGGTTGGTGTCGGTTTCGGTGAAGTATTCGCCAATCAGAAAGGTCGTCGCTTGCCAGCTGGTCATCAACATGCCCAACTGTTGGATGAACTGCGGGAGGTTGTTGTTGGGGTTGTCCTGGGTCTGGCTGGCCAGCACCACCGAACGGAACGAGTCGACAAATACCAGCGACGGCGAGTGGGTTTCGACTTCGCTGACGATACGCCGCAGTACCTGATCCAGATCCCCGGCCAGAGTGTCATCGACCAGGTTGATATAGCGAATCGACTGGTTGATCGCATCACTGTCGAAAAAATCGAACTGCTGCTGATAGCGCAGCATTTTCAGCGGCGGCTCGCCGAGCACAGTAAAAAATAGCGCCGGGCGCTTGGGTGTTGCCAAGGCAAACATCATCTGGTGGGCCAGGGTGGTCTTGCCGCAGCCTGGCGGGCCGGCGATCAGGTTGAACGAAAACTCCGGCAGTCCTCCGCCCAGCACCTCGTCCAGCCCTGGCACGCCGGTGGCCAAGCGGTTGATAGTCACTTTGGTGCTCATGGCGAATTTTCCTGCGAAGGGGTGTCGCTCAAAGAAGGTTCCCACACGCCACTAAGCAAACGTGCGGTGAGCGAGGGCCCAATCAGCGTGCTCAGAAGCTCGTAGAGGGTGGTCAGCAACACCTCACCGAGAAATAGCACATCGGCTTCGCTTTGCTGAACGAGTATGGATGTGAGGGTCGTCAGATCCATGGCAGCTTGCACACTGTCATAGGTGCCGGCCAGACGCGGATTAGTGGAGACGCACAGATGGAGGCTGCGACGATAAAGCGCAACAACCCCTTGCTGGCCGATGATGGGGGTGAGGGCTGCGTCCATATCCTGCAAAGTTGAAACGATCGCTTGGGCGATTTTTGCACTGTCAGCGTTGGGGCCAACGCGGTGCGCCAGAGAAGCTACGATCTGGCGGCTCTCTTCGCTTAGCGTGGACATGGCTAACTGATATCCGATGGACAGGTATTGATAGTACACCCTAAAACGCGTTATCGAGATTCAATTGGACGCAACACTTCAGCTACGGGCATGTCAGGTGGGCGTAACTGGCCAATCTGTGGTCCAGGGTGACGTAGTTTTCAAAGCTTGCGCTGCTTCTTGGGTTTGGGTCAGCGACATACCCATCAGGGTGCAGAACAGTGCATCCCAACTCATAGCCAGTATTCCCAAAGTCGCGCCATCTGCTCCTTGGCTCTCACACCGAGCGAGCGGCGCTGCCACTTTTCCAGCTTGATTTCGTTCGACTTGGCCAAATCAGCCAGGAATGCCGCCTGCATCTTTTTTCCAAACCCGGTGCCCAGCACAACAACGTTGACTTCATCGTTGTGCAGGAAGCTGCGCCAGTCGAGGTTGGTGGAGCCGACACTCGACCACACGCCATCGATTACAGCGGTCTTGACGTGGAGTAGCGCGTCACGGCGCTCGTAAAGCTTGACGTTGGCCTTCAGCAGCTCGCTGTAGTAAGTGCGTCCAGCATGGAACACCAGCCACGAATCGGTGCTGCTGGGCAGCACCAGCTTGACGTCGACTCCTCGAGCTGCCGCCTCCTTGAGTGCCGCCAGCAACTGCGGATCGGGTACAAAGTAGGCGTTAGTCAGCCATATCTCGGTCTGCGCGCTACGCAGCGCCGAAATCAGCGTGGCATAGATCAGGCTGAACGGCTCATCTGGCGAGCTGCCGATGGCGCGCACCACCTCGGTGCCTTTGCGCTCAGGTGGCGGAAAGTAGTGGCGAGCCGCGAGTGGTTCACCTTTCTGGGTCGTCCAGGTTCCGATGAACAGCTTCTGCAGGTCCGCAACCACGGGCCCCTCGATGCGCAAGTCGGTATCGCGCCAGGGCAGATCACCCGTTGGGCGAGTCTTCGAGTGAGAGCTGAACGAGCCCCCCGAATAGACGCTGCTGATGTTGATCCCGCCGAGAAAGGCAATACGGCCGTCCACGATCAGCAGCTTTCGGTGGTCGCGCTGGTTCACGTCCCAGCCCGCTTTGGCCGTCATCGGATTGACGGGGTTGTACTCCAGCACCTTAATGCCCGCTTCGGTCAATCGAGAGAAAAACGCTGATGGTGTTCCAAGGGTTCCGACGCTGTCACGGATCAGATTGACCTGTACGCCTTTCTGTTGCCGAGCGATCAGTGCGGCGGCGAAGCGCTGGCCGACTTCATCGTCGTCGAGGATGTAGGTCTCCATGTTGATGTGGTCGCGCGCAGCTTCCACGGCTTTGATCATCGACTGGTAGGTGGTGGGGCCGTCCTGTAGCAAGTCGACCTTGTTTCCTTCCGTTAGCGGGCTGCCGACGATGGATTCTTCGATTGCGAGGTGCACGTCGAAGATGTTGGTCTCTGCGCCGGTGGACTTGAGTCGGTCGAGAATGGCTTTGCTGCGCTCGGCTGACAGAGGTCCGTGTATCCCGTCGAGCTGCACTGGCGCAGAGGGCGCGCGAGCCATGTCAGGCACTATCCTTGGCAATGTACTGCAGGAAACCACAAAGGCCAGGAGCACAGCCACGCACAGCGTCAGAGGAATACATACACCCTTGCATGTGGCTAGAATATTCATAAGGCCCCCCTCTTGGCGAGGATGGTAATAGCGCTCAATAATCTAAAAATTTCGCCGTGCATCCTGTCCCAAAAGGGCAACCCTGGTTCCTTCTCAATTTTAGACGTAAATGCTCAGTCCGGGCGTCTGGGTTCTGACGTCGTTGATCATCTTCCTTTGCATGGGTTCGCTTTGGCTGCCGGTAGTGGTGCTTCAGAAGCGGGCAGTAAATGAGCATTCCGATTGGACTCGCGCACGAGCCTGTTTTCAACGCAGCATTTCTCAGGCAAACGCAGCCTCGATAAATGCCTCCAGCGCTTTGTCTTCCAGGATCTCGATAGAGAAGTGCCCGAAGCGCTTGGGCAACCAGATGATGCGTGCCCCGGACGGGGATTGCAGGTTCGCGCGGGCCAATGGCTTTCCGTTTTCGTCTTCTGGCTGAACACCGGCGACCATCAATTCGTCATAGGCCTTCTCGATGTCCGGTGTCGAGTAGCAGTGGCGGTAAATCATCCCCTCGCCCGAGGAGTCCAACAGCTCCCTCAGGTTCCCCGCCAACGGCTGTACCAGCATGAAACGCTCTTGACCGATCAGCGCAATCGCGTAGCGCACGTGCAGACCACCTCGTTCCCAGACGAGCGTTTTGGAGATCCTGGCTTTCAGTATCTGCGCGTAGTAAGCACAGGCTTCGTCGAGATTATTGACCAGTACATCTACGTGACTGAACTTCAGCTCCATTGCATGCCTCCTGCCAAACCGGCGTCCATGGTAACCACGACACCCTCAGAGTTCGATGGATTTTCATGGCGCTATTTCCGAATTGAGCTGATCTATAACGGGTTGGCTTGGGACGATAGGTACAGATTGGCCAACAATTCACTCATCTAAATCGAAAGGCCAAATCGATAATCGTGCTCTGTACCTTCTTGCCGAGAATTAGGTTCGATCAAGAAGCCACACCTTTTGAGTACTTTTGCCGAGCCGATATTTCCAGCGTATACGTTGGCAACCAGTTGTTTAAGATTCCAATGCAACTGCGCCTCCTGGATCAGATGCCTCACCGCCAGCGTTGCCAGTCCCCGTCCGCAAGCACGTTGAGCAATCCGATAGCCGACTTCTGCCGACCGCTCGGACATGTCGATGCCCTTCAGATTCGCCCGACCCACTATTTTTCCGCCAGCATCTTCAATGACAAATGGGCGCCAGGTTCCGGCGGCAAAATCAGATAAATAAGCCGCAATGTGGTCGGTGACACCCTGCACCGAGTAAAAAACAGCATCGCGCGCATCAATGAAACGCTCGAACCACTCGCGATTGTCCAGTTCAAATGCCAGCAACGCCTCAGCGTCAGTACTTTGTAGGGTACGAATTCTGACGGGTTTCATAAGGTCGCTCCCTTTCCTGGTAGCTATCTCGACAGAGAGAGCATGTCGCTTAGATGCTTCATCAGATCAGTACTCATGGCTTCTCCACATAACAATTAAGCTAAGGGACGGGCTTTAGCCCGTCTCAGCAAGTGGTATGAGGAATTTCAGCGCCTTGTTAGCCACTGAGGCATTACTGCCTTGGAGAACTGGCTTAGTGTGGAAACGCTAAATCCTGCCAAGCTTGTGTAACCATATAATTTATATTTAGATATCTCGTGAGCAAGAAATGAATCCATTAGAAAAAATATCAATATCATTGCGGTGGTTACGCCAAAAATCATGCGGCCAAAGCAAAAATATATGCGCTGAAGGACTATAGGTCTGCTTTGGTCTGGAACGTTTGAAGGGAGTCTCTCGAAACCGGAAAAAAGCATTAGTAAATAGGAAGAAAATGCGCCAAGTGCCCCGGAAGCGATTGCATACAAATATATCTCTTTGGTCATGAGTTCTCCGTATTTCATGTAGATGGTTAATGATTAAGCTGGTTGGACTTGCAAAAGCGTAGCCTTTGCGAGTCCAACCAGCGAAGCGAGCAGTGTCGAGTGCATTGTTAGGGCTCTAAAACTGACATGTGCTTTGGTATTTAATTTAGGCAGCTTTCGTATCGTGAGTAGCAGGTATCATTTAGCCTTATTTGAAATGAAAGATATCTTGGGTTGCTTTCCAGGTTCGACAGTTTCTGTGGAGTGGCAGTTGGAGTACGAATATTTTTCATCGTGCTCTGCGCGAGTTACTGTCATGTATCCAATGGTGAAGGTCGTATGGCCTGCCATTTTAAGCTCCAACATCGAGTTAAGCTGTTCCGCAAAGCGGTGTCAATTTTAATGAATTATTAGGGCGGACTCTCATGGTAGTTGAGAAACTCGTATATTCCAGCCTGCCTTGCGAATTTTTGTTGCTGCTCTAGTTGCCATGGCGGGAGTCTGGACAAAGTAGTAAAGCTGGCCACGTTGTTGTGCAAGCTTTGTAAGCGTCTTGCGCATGCGTGTATCTATAACGCCATCAGGTTTTGCAGAAGTTGTGATCTCAGCCGACAACACGATTACGCCATCATCTATGCCCACTAGATCAGGTTCGGTGTGGTCACCTGTTTGACGGGGATTCCAGTGCCATAGCGTTTCCTGTCCACAGATGCGCTGCGCTAAAAGCCATTCAGCGGCACAAATGATCAGGTACTCATGCTGGATCTGGTTCAGATCTTCGTATGTCTCTGATCGAACGCGCTGAAGTACTTGAACCGCGTCGCTTGGCGTATCGAAAGAGACGGCGGCAGCATTTCGGATGCGCTCCATGCAGCGATGCGCGTCGGCTAATACTTTGGCTCTTGCTTCTTCGATTGCTCCTAGACGATGCATTTAGTGCGTCCTAAACGTTCCGAAAGTGGCACATGTGTGTCAAGCACTGTGCATCAAAGTTTTCCTTTTGCGGATCATAACTAGGTAGCTGCTACGCCGCTATCGCTGCCACAGGCTGTCCATCGTCCATCGTCCATCGTCCATCAGTGCAAAACCGGTAACGGCTATCGACCAGACGCTGATGCAACTAGGGCTGGAAGTGCTAGGTCATCACCCGCGCCTGCCTTGAGGAACATGGTTTCGCGATGTACACAAATCATCTGGAGGTCATTCAGCACAAGCCAGCGTGCCGTAAAACCTGAAAAGTCTATTTCACCGAGAATCTCTTTCAGCGCATGGACCAATACGAAGTGGTCGATATTTGGGTAGCGGCAAGATGCGTGCTAGGCGCAGACCGAAAGGAAATACTCCATACGGCGATCACTTTCAGACCTAGGATACGAGCATCAGCTTGAAGGAGTAGCACGAATATTCGGTTCTGGCTGAAAGCATTACTCATGCTACCCAAACCCGCAAAATAGAAGCGCGTCGTTCCCAGTTCCGTAGCGTAGAATTTCCAAAACGCCAGCCCCCACCCGAGTCGGAACCTCCATGCAAACCCCCACCACCCAACACCCCCTCTGGCAAACCTACCTCCTATTCCTCGCCCCCATGGTCCTCTCCAACTTCCTCCAATCCATGTCCGGCACGATCAACAGCATCTACATCGGCCAAATGCTCGGCACCCAGGCTTTAGCGGCGGTATCGGGCATGTTCCCCGTAGTGTTCTTCTTCATCGCCCTGGTCATCGGCCTCGGCGCTGGCGCAGGCGTGTTGATCGGCCAGGCTTGGGGCGCTCGCGAGCCGCATTTGGTGAAGGCCATTGCCGGTTCGACGTTGCTGTTGGGGGCGATGATCGGGTTGGCGGCGGCGGTGTTGGGCAGTG
This sequence comes from Pseudomonas sp. LBUM1673, assembly GCF_059695645.1. Lineage (NCBI taxonomy): Bacteria > Pseudomonadati > Pseudomonadota > Gammaproteobacteria > Pseudomonadales > Pseudomonadaceae > Pseudomonas > Pseudomonas sp. LBUM1673. Next base: position 4,238,995 of record NZ_CP166780.1, on the reverse strand, counting down.
TGTTCGCCCGGCCGGCGTTGCAGGGTTTGGGGACGCCGGTGGATGTGCTGGACGATGCGGTGACGTATGCGCATGTGATGATGTGGATCATGCCGTCGCTGTTGGTGTTTGTGTTGTTTACGCAGTTGCTGCGTGGGGTGAGCGATACGGTGTCGCCGTTGTTGGCGCTGGTGGTGTCCACGTGTGTGGGGCTGCTGCTGACGCCGGCGTTGATTCTCGGGTGGTTGGGGCTGCCGCCGATGGGGATTCAGAGTGCGGCGTGGGCGGGGTTGGTGGGGAACTTGTCGGCGATGGGGTGGCTGGCGTGGCGGTTGATTCGCAAGGGGCATCCGTTGGCGCCGGATCGGGAGATGTTTGCGGCGATGCGGCTGGACATGGAGATCCTCGGCAAGGTGTTGCGCATCGGGCTGCCCACGGGGTTGCAGATGGTGGTGTTGTCGGTGTCGGAGTTGGTGATTCTGGCGTTGGTGAACCAGCACGGTTCCCAGGCGACGGCGGCGTATGGGGCGGTGACGCAGATCGTCAATTACGTGCAGTTCCCGGCGCTGTCGATTGCGATCACGGCGTCGATCCTTGGCGCGCAAGCGATTGGGGCCGGGCGCATCGAGCGCATGGGGCCGATTCTGCGCACGGGGTTGTTGATCAACGTGTGCCTGACCGGTGGCCTGGTGGTGTTGGGTTATTTGCTGTCGCACTGGTTGCTGGGGCTGTTTATCACCGACGAGAGTACGCGGGTGCAGGCCGAACACCTGTTGCACATCATGCTCTGGAGCCTGCTGGTGTTTGGCTTCCAGGCGATCGTCGGCGGCATCATGCGCGCCAGCGGCACTGTGTTGGTGCCGATGGCGGTTTCGATCGTTTGCGTGGTCGGGGTGCAATTGCCGGTGGCGTATTTGCTGGATGCGCGCTTTGGGTTGCAAGGGGTGTGGATGGCGTTTCCGGTGGCGTATCTGGGCATGCTGATGCTGCAGACGCTGTATTACAAAATGGTCTGGCAGCATCAGAAGATTGAGCGGTTGGTGTAGGGCCTCGTTTGAGTATCAAGCGCTGCGCTTGAGCCCAATGCTGTTCACTTAAGCGAGACTCTTCAGTCATGCTTACCTTTGTGGTGAGCGAGCTTGCTCGCGCTGGGCTGCGTAGCGGCCCCAAAATCTGATAACAATCGCCGATTTTTGTGAGTGCTACGCACTCAAGCGGGAGCAAGCTCCCTCGCCACAGGTTTCTCACTGACTCAGAGGCGCTTAAGTGAACAGCATTGTGCGCTTGAGCCAGGTTTCGAAGCGCGTCGGCCCGATGATGGGGTGCTCTCCCGGCGTGAGCGAGTGGTCATCGATCGGCGCGCCGAAGTAGGGGACGGTGTCGTCCGATTGGGCCTGGCGCGGGTCGTTGGTGTGTTGCAAAAACAAGCGCACGAACTCCACCAGTGGCCAGCGCTCAGGCCCGGCCACTTCCAGCGTCTGGTTGCTCGGTGCTTGCACGGCGACCTTTGTCAGCGCCGTCGCGACATCGACCGCGGCAATCGGTTGCAGCTCGGCGCAGGTCAAGCGCACGGTGTCGCCTTCCTGCACGCCCGAGTGCGAAATGGCCCCGATGAATTCGAAGAACTGCGTGGCCCGCAGGATTGTGTAAGGGATGCCTGAGTCCTTGATGAGTGTTTCCTGCGCCATTTTCGCCCGGAAGTAACCGCTGTCGAGCATGCGCTCGGTGCCCACCACCGATAGGGCGACATGGTGTTTGACCCCTGCGGTTTTCTCGGTGGCGAGCAGGTTGCGCCCGGAGGTTTCGAAGAACTCGAGCACGGCAGCGTCTTCGAAGGAGGGCGAGTTGGCCACGTCGACCACCACGTCGGCGCCTTGCAAGGCGTCTTGCAATCCTTCGCCGGTGAGGGCGTTGACGCCGGTGCTCGGTGACGCGGCCAGGGTTTCATGCCCCAGGTTTTGCAGGTTTTTGCAGAGCTGCCTGCCGATCAGCCCGGAACCGCCAATGACGACGATTTTCATGTCCAGTCTCCCGATGCGTGCGCAGTGGGTTGCGAGGTGTCAGCCCCACTTGGGCGTCGTGTTTCTGGACGGGTTGAGGGGGCTGGCTTTGAATCCTGCAACCATTAAAGACCTGGAATGTGCGCTATGGCAGCGGGGGGGAACATCTTTTTGTTGTCCGATAGGTGGTCGAATGGGCTGATGCCAGTCAGTCAAGAAAAGGACGTCCAGGTGCAGAACCTGTGGCGAGGGGGCTTGCCCCCGTTCGGCTGCGAAGCAGTCGCAAATCCGGTGCATGCGGTGTGCCTGGCAGAACGAGGTTGCAGGTTAGGACTGCTTCGCAGTCCAACGGGGGCAAGCCCCCTCGCCACAGGTTCTGCACTTGGCAGGTCCTTTTCTTAACGGGCTGTCGGCTTTTCAAAGCCATGTCAGCACTTTCCACACCCCCAGCACGTACAGCATGAACGCAATCACGCTGTGCCATTGCCCGCGCTCCATGGCCAGTAACGGTGCGAGAAGAAGGTATCCACCCAAGACAACCAGGAACAGCACCAACAGTATGAGTTGAGGGGCATAGTGTCCGAGGTCGACAGTCCACGGATTTCTTTCATGGGCAAGATCGGGTTCCGAAGGCTTGTTTCCATCGAGTATGAAAGAGGCGATGACGTCCCAGTTTTCCTCTCTCAACGCCGCACTGTGACCTCCTTTCACATATTCCGATTCGAAGAGTTCTTTGTTTTCCTGCTCGAAACCGTCATGGCCAGCGCTGCCAAGATCCTGCAGCCTGAGCATTTGGAAGGTGCGGGGGAAAATGGCAACGACCCAATCGGCACTGGCAACGAAGTTCACGACGCCTTTGACCCGTCCCAAACCCGCCAGGGTCTTCCAGTCATAATTGACGTTCACCACACTTCCGGCGAAAGCAATGTGTTTGAAACGCAAGCACGAATAAGTACTGAGGGCCTTGGCCAGCATGTAAGTGCCGTGGCTGTGGCCAACGTAAGAGAATGAGGCATTCGGGTAGACCGCTTTGTTTTCCGCGTAGCGATCCATCAACCATTCCACCCGTTTTCGCCGAATATTGGGCAGCAGAAAGGGCAGCATGGCGAAGTATCCGTAGCTGGACGTCTCGGTTTTGATAATTTGTTTTTGAGGTGTCGGCCCAACGATATCGGCGTCGATATGACGGTCAATTATCTTGTTCCGTTGGCGAGCCAGGGCAACAACCCGCCGGGCGATTTTCTGTGTCCAGTAGCCTTGGTCACGGATCCCATGAATGACAAACACTACATCGGTGATGGAGTTGTCGGGTTTTGGCAGGTCCTGGTCTGTCGGAAGGATAGAGAGATCACTGAGCTCCTGCGGGGATGAATTGAGGGCTTTAATGATCACTTGCCGCCGTAGATGACCCGCCGCGGTGCCATCGGCGTCGACTACATCGACATGACCAGACTTGGGCACGTCGAGATAATAGAAATCATCCCCTGCGACAAGGTCGATGTTGTCCTCGGGCGAGACCAGGTCATCGGTGGAGCCCAGTAATTGAACGGTGATGGCGGACGTGGATGACTCATTTTTGGCGTGTCTGCGCATGGCCATCCATTGAAGACGCAGCTGTGTCAAAAAGGGCGCACCGTGATGAATGGTGAAGACCAGCGGCGTTAATCGGCCCAAGGTTATCGCCATTACCGTGTTGCCGAGCACAACACCGGCCCCCCACCGTAGAAAATTAATAAGGGAAAGATGGGGAGAAAGACGCCAGCCTCGATTGATCGCTGCCAGCAGCACGACCCGCTGGACGTGTGAGGCCCACGGGCGTTTTACACAGCCTTTCAGCTGAGGCTCAAAAGGCGCTTCCGGCGTTTCTCCGCAGGCGCAGACATACACCTTGCGCGCCAGCAATGCGCCCATGCTGTGCCCAACCAGGTAAATACCTGCAAACCCGTGTTCCGAGTTCTGCCAGACGCTGTCGATTTGCTCCATGACCGAGCGTGTGATGTCGCAAGGATCAGCGAAAGACAGGGTTCCAATCGGTAAGTTGGGAATGAAGACAACCGGCGCTGGCGCTTTACGCTGCTCCCAGGCTTGCAGTACCGCAGCCTTAAGATGCTGCAGTTTTTTTTCGGAGCCACCCATGGAATGAAACAGCACAATCAGATCCTTCTGTTCCTCTGGAACGGTGACGGGGTCTCTGTGGGTACGCTGCACGATGTACTCTCCCTGATTCTGAGTGTGCTGGAACGGTGTCGTGGGTCTCGGACTGGAATATAGACAAGAATTTGCCACGGCAACGCCTGCTCCAAAGTAGACGGCCTTGTTCTCTTTCCGACGACTAGCCCATGGTTTCGTCTCGCCAAAGGAGAAAGCTGTCGCAGCCCGTTGTCGTATCACCAGCAGCGCGAGATAAAACAGGAGAACCGCATCATGAACGTCTTGCTCAGGAGCATCGGACTGTCATCGCTACTGGTGGCCACTGCGGCGTTCGCTCATCACGGCTGGAGCGAGTATGACTCCAGCAAATCCTTGCAGCTGAACGGCACGATAGAGGAATCCGGCTATTCCCATCCGCACGGGCTCCTGCGTCTCAAAACCGTCGACAAGACGTGGATCATTGTCCTGGCGCCTCCATCGCGCATGGAGAACCGTGGGCTGTCGAAGGACATGCTGAATGTCGGTACGACGGCTACCGTGGTCGGCTACCCGAATCGAAACAAGCCCGATGAACTGCGAGCCGAACGCATCACCATCGACGATAAAACCACCGAGTTACGCTGATGGACGCCACAAGCACCCGCCCAGGGGCCGGTTCGCAAAGCTGGCTGGACTGGTTGGATGACTCGCGACTTGGGTGGGCCATGCGAAGCGAGTTGTGGCTTTACCCGATAGTCGAGGTGGTTCACATCATTGGGTTTGTGGTGCTCGTCGGCTCGGTCGTCATGTTCGATCTGCGGGTGCTCGGCCTGTCCAAAGATATTCCGGTGACGGCCCTGGCTCGGCATCTGCTGAGATGGTCCGTCGCGGCCCTGGTGTTGATCGTACCCGCCGGCCTGATGATGTTTACCGCCCATCCCCATGACTTCGCCACCAACGACATTTTCATATTGAAGCTGTGCCTGATCGCTACGGCGGGGCTCAATGCAGCCCTTTTCCACGTCGGTGTATACCGCTCAGTCAGCCGGTGGAACACGGGCATCGCGGCACCGGCCATTGCAAAAGTGCAGGCCGTGATTTCGATGGGGTTATGGGTCACCGTGGTGCTGTGCGGCCGACTGCTGGCCTACACCTGACTCACAACGCGGCGCCGAGCAGCTTGAGGTACTGAGGGCTCTCGGAGATCGAGTTGTGGCCCGTGCCCGGTATGACCTGCAGCGATGCCACGCCCTTGGCGAAATGCGTGTAGAGCTGATCGGTACTTGAGCGCGGTATGACTTCGTCGTGCTCGGCGGCAATCAACAGTGTCGGTACGGTGATGTGAGCGGCGTATTTCCAGGATTCAAATTTGTCCCGAAGCAGCCACTTCACCGGGAACCAGCCGAACTGGCGCATGGCGAGGTCTTCAAGGCTGTTGTAGGGCGTGATCAGGATCAGCCGCGAGGCCGGGCGTTGGCTGGCGAGGCGCACGGCAACGCCCGAACCCAGGCTGCGCCCGACCACGGCAATCGTGGGATGAGTGTTGTAGACCTTGTCGAACAAGGTCATGGCATCGCGCTGAATCGCCTCCTCGGACGGCGACCCGGAACTGCCACCGTAGCCTCGGTAGTGCAGCAAGTAGATCGCATGATCCGTAAAGGCCTGCGAGAACCCCGGCAGGTTGCGGGAAACGTCCTCGGCATTGCCACCGAAGTAGATCAACGCCTTCGGGCCGTCGTGCGGCCTGACGGTCACCAGCACCTGCGCGTCGGCGACTTGCAGCGTCAGCGCCGTTTCGGGTGCGTCGATGGCGCGTGGCTGCGGGTAGTAGATGAGGGCGCGTTGAAACACGAACAGCGCCGCGCAGAGCACCAGGTACGCAATGGCAATGAAAGCGAAGAGAGACACCAGGGTTCGCGACATTCGGCTAAGTTTAGTGGACGACATGGACTGCTTTGGACCTTGAGACAACTATTGCTTGAGCGCCGCCAAAGTGTAGTTCAGCCATTTGCGCTGTACAGGAGAGCTGCCCAATGCCAGTCAGTAACGCGCAACCCCTGTGGGAGCGGGCTTGTGTGGCGAGGGGGCTTGCCCCCGTTGGGTCGCGAAGTGGCCCCAAAACCTGCATCGCGATGTATCAGGTACACCGCATGCAATGGTTTTACGACTGCTACGCAGCCGAACGGGGGCAAGCCCCCTCGCCACACAAGCCCGCTTGTATGGTAGGACTTGAAGGGAGGAGGAGGGACAAAGCCCGATTCTGACTGTTGACGCAGTACAGATCCGTGGGAGATTTCGCCCCTCCTCCTTTCACCCAAGCGCCGATAAAGAATGCATCTGGCTAGACCGACGATAGGAACAAGCCTGCGCCTCTGGGTGAGCCCTTCAAGTGCTCAAAACCATATCCCGGAGGAAATTTAATGGCAATGCTGGTTTCTGTCTCAAAGCCGATCGTAGGCGTGGATGTTGCCAAGAATGAACTGGTGATCTATCACGCCGAACTTGACCTGCTTGAAACGATTCCCAACAACAAGGCAGCCATCAAGAAGTGGTTGAAGGCCTTGTCGGGGACTGTCGCTATTGCCATTGAATCGACCAATATCTATCACCTGGAGTTCGCCGATCTGGCCTATGAGGCCGGCTGCGTGATTTACATGGTGGGTGGCTACGAACTCAGCCATTACCGCAAAGGGGTGAATGTCCGCGCCAAAACCGACGCGCTGGATGCCAGGCTACTCGCTCGCTATCTGAAGAACGAGGGTGATGATCTTCATCCTTGGACCCCGCCATCACCGCTGTACCGCCAGCTCTTGAGCCTTTTTCGTCGTCGCGCAGCCTTGGTTCAGGCTCGAGTCGGCCTGGTGCAAAGCTGGGCGAATGAGCCGCTGCTGAAGGCGGCTTTTGCCGAGCAAGTGAAATCGATGCAGCAGCTTGAGACGCTGGTCGAGAAGACGATTAACGATCATCTGAAAGAAGCCGGTTTGCTCGGCCAGTTGAAGCGTTGCCTGAAAGTTGAAGGCATCGGATTTCTGACCGGGGCTCGCTTGCTCACGGCGTTTCAGCGGGGCGACTTCAGAAACGCAGATGCCTTTATTGCCTTTCTGGGAATGGATTTACGGGTGTCGAAGTCGGGACAAAAAGACGGTCGCCGGAGCTTGACCAAGCGAGGTGACCCGGAAGCTCGCCGGCTTCTGCACAACGCGGCCATGTCGGCCAGTCGTACGCCAGCCTGGAAAGGCTTTTACGAAGAGCAAAGAGCTCGAGGCTTCAGCACCACTCAGGCGCTGGTGATACTGGCTCGCAAGCTTGCTCGGATCGTATTCGCTCTACTGAAAGGACAGAGCGAATACCAACCCAAAGCCGGTTGAGGGGCTTCCCCTCAACCATAGAATCTCCCACAGGTTCCCGCGGCTTAACTGACGGGTATTGGCCCATATCTATGATTGTTTACACCCGTAGAAAAATACTCACGCTGGCTGCCGGTGCTTCGGCGGTCTTCACCTTCGATCCGGCCTTTGCTGCATCGATGCCGTCGATGGAAACAGGAGGCAAGAACATGCTGACCCGAGCCATTCCTTCCAGCACCGAGCCGTTGCCCTTGGTCGGGTTGGGCACGTATCGCGGCTTTGATGTCGCGCCTTCCGACGCCGCTTACAAACAACTGCCCGCCGTGTTCAGCGCGTTGTTCGAGAAGGGCGGCAAGGTGATCGACAGCTCGCCCATGTATGGCCGCGCCGAACAGACGACCGGTGAATTGCTGTCGATCCATCGGCCTCGTTCTCCTGCATTTCTGGCGACCAAGGTCTGGACCCGTGGCCGCGAAGAAGGCATCGCGCAGATGGAGCAGTCGTTCAAGCTGTTGCAGACCGACCGTATCGATCTGATGCAGATTCACAACCTGCTGGACTGGAAAACCCACCTGCCCACCCTGCGTCAATGGAAGGCAGAAGGGCGCATCCGCTACATCGGTATCACCCATTACACGGCGTCGGCGTATGACGAAGTGGAAGCGGTGCTCAAGGCCGAGCCGATGGACTTTTTGCAGATCAACTATTCCCTGGACGACCGTGGCGTCGAGAAACGAATCCTGCCGCTGTGTCGCGAACGCGGGGTGGCGGTGATCTGCAATCGGCCTTTCGGCGGCGGTGACCTGCTCGCTCGATTGAAAGGCAAACCGCTGCCGGGATGGGCTGCGCAAGTGGGGGTCAATAGCTGGGCGCAACTGGCGCTCAAGTTCCTGCTGGCTCATCCGGCGGTGGCCTGTGTCATCCCCGGCACCGGCAACCCGCGCTACATGGCGGAAAACGCCGGTGCAGGTTTCGGCCCGATGCTCACGGATGCGCAACGCCAACAGTTGATTGCCCTTATGGGGTAGTCGCGTTGGCAAAGTAACGAGGCGACCGCGCAATCCATGTGGGAGCGGGCTTGTGTGGCGAGGGGGCTTGCCCCCGTTGGGTCGCGAAGCGGCCCCAAAACCTGCAATCGCGGTGTATCAGGTACACCGCATGCAATGGTTTTACGACTGCTACGCAGCCGAACGGGGGCAAGCCCCCTCGCCACACAAGCCCGCACACAGGTTCCACGCGACGTCATGACAGGGCCTCGGCAGTCGCCTCGGCAGTTTCCAGCGGAATCTCCAGGGTGAAAAGTGCTCCCTGGCCTGGCCCATCGCTATGGACGTGAAGGTGTCCATTCATCTCTACCGCCGCGAGTGCACAACTGTGCAGGCCAAAGCCATGACCTTCCTTGCGCGTGGTGAAGCCGTGATTAAAGATGCGGGTCATGTTCTCGGCAGCGATCCCTTCGCCCTGATCCTCTACGCTGAAACGCAGCGTTGCGTTATCGATAATCTTGATGCCCAGCGTCATATGGCGCTGACGGTCGCTGACCTTGGACATTGCATATTTGGCATTGCTGATCAGGTTGATCAGAATCAACAACAGCCGGTGTTTGTCGCCAACGATGGTCGGTGTGGCCTGGTAGTCTTTGGTGACGGTGACATGGTGCCGACTCAAGGCTCCGGAATTCATGCGTAATGCATCTTCAAACAGATCGACGACGTTCAACGGCTCGACCAGCCTGGCGGCGCCGGCATAGGCCTGTTGAGTGGAAACGATGTCTTTGATGTGATCGATGCTTTTGGTGAGTTGCGACAGTTCGTCAACGATGCTCGATTGCTCGACCGCGATGGAGTCGACCAGTTGATTGAGGTAAAGGGGCAGCAATTTGCCTTTTTCATCGACCGTCATGAACTGCCCCAGGTCTTGCGCATGCTCGTTCATCATTTTCACTGCTTTACCCAGGCCAAGTGTTTTGCTGGTCGCCAATTTTCGGGTGATCACATCTGCAGAGACGTTAACGCTGTTCAGCACATTGCCGACGTTGTGCAGCACATTGGTTGCGATCTCCGCCATGCCGGCCATCCGCGCAGCCTCTACCAGTTCGCGCTCGGCCTCGATCAGTTCGCGGGTGCGTTCCTCGACACGTTGTTCCAGTCGCTCGTTTGCCGTCTGCAACTCATTGTTCATCTTGTTGATCACGGCATAACTGCGAATCAGGCGGGCGGCCAGGTACAACAACAGCAGCGCCATGATGCCGGCGCATATCCCCAAATAAAGGTGGTATTGACGGTCTGTCGCACCGGTGCGCCGTTGTGTCTCGTTCAATAACTCGTTGATGCTGTCCAGTTGCTGTGCGACCGGAATGACACTGATGCGATCCAGCAGGTCATTGACGATGGGCTGCTCTCGAACGATGGCATTAACAGCGCCGACAAATGCAGTGAAAGGCGGGCGCTGTTCAGGCTGCAATTGATTGATGTATTCATTCAGATCTTTCAGATGTTCGGAGATTTCCTCAGCCCTTTCGCTGGAGACATAGAGGGCGTATTCAAAGGTGTCCAACGTAAGATCGAGCACCAGTGAGGCCGCCGCAACATGCACCGACGGGTGTTTGTCGTTGAAATCTTCCCGCAGCGCTTGAATGTCATCTTCCAGCTCAGGCAGGGCATCCAGTGAAGTTCGCAAGACCGTGTTGTGCTGTTTGAATTGCTCAACCAACCGGGTTTTGTTTTCCACCGCATCCAGATAACCCTGCCGTCGAGATTGCCAAAGGGTCGAAAGCGGGCCAGTAGCGTTGAGGGTGTCGAGCTGCTTCCATCGCGGCTCTGCTTCAGGATGCGCCACCAGAAGCAAATTGTTGTTCATGCCGATTTTTGCTCTCAGAATTTTCACATTCCAATTGGCATCGAACTGCTTGAGCTGGCGAACGAAGTCGCGCGATTCGAAGTAGGTCGATGTGTCGTAAGAATATGATTTGATCAGCAAAAAGATCAGTACGCTGAGGAGGGTAAACGTGATGGCAGTCAAGGCAGGCCATTTGTAACGACTAGAAAGCTTCATTGCGGCATTTCTCCCTGGGCCATCCTGAGAGAGAGACACCGCCAATGGTGAATGAATTCCATTTTTGCGCTCCCTGCAAAATGGCGAATAATCACCACATTCTTTGTAAGCCTAGCGTTGTTGGCGAACAGTGTCGGAAAAACATCGAGCGGCTGGATTACCACCAACGATTGATCGGTGGCGTCACGGTGGCGGTAATGCCGGGGCAGGTTTGAATGGCATCAGCGGCGGGAACTCCTCGGGCGTGAGGGTTTCCTTTTCCAGCAACAGGCGGGCACCCTCATCCAGGTCGGCCCGACGACTCTCCAGCAATGCCTTCGCCCGTTGGTAGGCTTCATCGAGCAGGGCGCGAATACCCAGGTCGATTTCCCGAGCGGTCTGTTCCGAGTAATCCTTCTCGCCCAACGTGGCCATGCGGTCTCCCAGGTACGTTGCGGTTTGCCGCTCCAGCACCGATTGTCCGAGTTCGGGGCTCATGCCGAACCGGGTGATCAGTTGGCGGGCGATATCGGTCGCGCGGCCCAGATCATCGGCGGCCCCGGTGGATATCTGGCCATAGGCAAGGTACTCGGCGGCGCGCCCGGCCATCAGCACGACAATCCGGTCTTTGAGCGTCTGGCAACTGATCACGAAATGATCCTCGGTCGGTCGCTGCAGGGTATAGCCCAGCGAGCCGATGGCGCGGGGCACGATCGACACTTTATGGACCGGGTCCATGGCCGGCAGGCTGCTGGCGGCCAGGGCATGCCCCATTTCGTGATAGGCCACCACCCGGCGCTCGTCGGGATCGAGCAGGCTGCTCTTGCGTTCGAGCCCCGCGATGAGGCGTTCTACCGCCGCGGTGAAATCGTTCAGGCTGATCGCTTCGGCACCGCGTCGGGTGGCGACGATGGCCGCTTCGTTAACCAGGTTGGCCAGGTCGGCGCCGGTGAAACCGGTGGTGATCTCGGCGATACGCGTGCCATCAAGCCCTGGCTCCACGGTGACTTTCTGGAGATGAACCTTGAGGATCGCCTCTCGCCCTTTGCGATCGGGGCGGTCGATCACAATCTGCCGGTCGAAGCGGCCGGCCCGCAACAGCGCCGGATCGAGGACCTCCGGCCGGTTAGTCGCGGCCAGCAACACGACGCCCTCACGGGGATCGAAGCCGTCCAGCTCGGCCAGTAACTGATTGAGGGTCTGTTCTTTTTCGTCATTGCCGCCCAGCGTACCGACGCCGCGCATCTTGCCCAGCGCATCGAGTTCATCGATGAAGATGATGCAGGGCGCCGCCTGTCGTGCCTGTTCGAACAGGTCGCGTACCCGGGCGGCACCGACCCCGATGAACATCTCGACGAACTCGGACCCCGAGATCGAGAAAAACGGCACACTGGCTTCGCCAGCGATGGCTTTGGCCACCAGCGTCTTGCCGGTGCCTGGCGGGCCAACCAGCAAAGTGCCCTTGGGAATGTGCGCTCCCAGGCGTGCATATTTAGCCTTGTCCTTGAGGAACGAGACGATTTCCACCAGTTCAGCCTTGGCTTCGTCGATGCCCGCGACATCGGCGAAGGTCACCCCGGTGTCGCGTTCGACAAAGACCTTGGCCCGCGACTTGCCGACATTCATCAGCCCGCCAAGGCCTTGTTTGTCCGCCATTCCGCGAAACAGGAAATGCCAGAACACCATGATCAGCATAAACGGCAACAACCAGCCCAACAGGCTGTTCATAAAGGTGTTTTCGGTGGCTCCGGTAAAACCGACGCCCGATTGGGAGAGTTCGGTCGCCAGTGCCGGATCGACCCGCACAGTGGAGAACCGGTCGCGTCCGTCGATGGGCTCTTGCAATTTGCCGCTGATCTGGTCTTTCTCGACCCGCAAATCACTGACTTTTTGCTCGTTCAACAGTTGCAGGAATTGGCTGTAGGGGAGGGGTTGCACGGCCTGGCGCTCGCCAAAAAGTATCTGCCCGAGGCTCAGCACGATAAAAGCGATCGCGAAGTAGGACAGGTTCCACTGCTCATTCTTTTTCATGGCCTGGGCTCAGAGTGGGAACGCAGGGGCATTTACAACGGGCCGCGACCACCTACGAAACCTGTGGAAGCGGGCTTGCTCGCGAAAGCGGTGTGTCATTCAACATTGATGTTGGCTGACCCGACGCCTTCGCGAGCAAGCCCGCTCCCACATGGATTGTGCTTAGCCGACTGGCATTACGCGACCGCCCGGTTATTTGGTTTCTACAACCTGTTAGACCACATCAAGAAAGCCCCGTGCCGGTTTCCCGACAAGGGGCTTTTTCTGCGCGAGGGGCTGTCTCGGCGATTCAGCTGGATTTGATGTGCACTTTTTTGTCTGCGTTCATGGCTTCGGGCTTTTTCGGCAGCGAAATGCTCAGAACGCCTTTGCTGAAATTCGCTTCGATCTTGTCGGCGTCGACGCCTTTGGGCAGGCTGAACGCCCGCTGAAAGGAGCCATAGTGACGCTCTGACAGGTGATAGCCCTTTCTTTTTTCTTCCTTGTCCTCTTTCTTTTCACCTTTGATGATCAGATTGCCGTTGGACAGTTTGAGCTCGATATTCTCTTGGTCCATGCCCGGCAGTTCGGCGGTGATTTCGAAGCTTTCATCTTTCTCGGTGATGTCCACCGCAGGCAGGCTGCGGCCGATAAATTCCCGACTCCAGAACGGTTCGACATCAAACAGACCACGCCGGAAAGGCGTCAGCCCGGAGCCACGATTGAAGTCTTCGAACAGGTGATCGACCTGCTGGCGCAGTTTTTCCAGAGGCCGCCAAGGGTCTGTCGCCAGCGGTTGTTGATTGGTTTTTTCGTCGTCGGTGTGCACCGGCATTTTCTTCGCGAAATTGGCCATTTTCATTCCTCCTCTCGAATACTGCGGTGGGCCGGGAACACCTCGCAGGTCGGTCCACCACAACAGAACAAGATTCATGGGAAATTGCACCCTACTTGACCACCCGTTTGCGTTGCATATGACCACCCATTTGCATTGGACCTGACCAGCTGTTTGCATGGGACTTGACCAGATGCTTTGAATGGATTCCTCAGAGCATGAGGATTTTGCTCTCGGCCATATTCAGATCACAGTTGGGTAATTGCACGAGGTTGCCCCCCATTTGCTTTCGACCTGACCAGTCATGTGCACCGTATTTGACCAGCGAGACTTGTGGAGACATGACCGGCAGAGAACGGCCGATTCTGTTGAAAAAGTAGCTCCCCTGGCTGGCCTCCGGCAAAATCTCTGCATTGGCCGACGGGGGATCACACAGCATGATGGGACAGTTATCGAGTGGGCAGGAGCGACTGTTTTACTCGTTCAACCTTGAAGATCACATCCCAGCCAATCACCTTCTGCGCAGCATTGATCAATGTCTCGATCTGAGCGACCTGCGCCATTACCTCGCCGATTTCTATAGCCCGATTGGGCGTCCGTCGATTGATCCTGAACTGATGATCCGCATGCTGATCGTCGGCTACTGCTACGGTATTCGCTCAGAGCGGCGATTGTGCGAAGAGGCCCATTTGAACCTGGCATATCGCTGGTTCTGCCGGTTGAGCCTTGAGGATGAAGTCCCTAATCACTCGACCTTTTCCAAGAACCGACACGGCCGTTTTCGGGACAGTGATCTGTTTCGCTGGTTGTTTAATGAAGTGCTGCGTCGCTGCATGGACGCAGGCCTGGTTAAAGGCGAAGGCTTTGCCGTGGACGCCAGCATCATCAAAGCGGATGCCAGTCGGCAGCGCGGCGTACCGGGTGATGAACAGGTCAACTGGAGCGATCCGGCCCTGAGCACCCGCGCCGTGCGTGAGTACCTTGCAGGCCTCGATGAAGAGGCTTTGGTCGAAACGCTACCGAAGCGCCTGTCGCTGACGGATCCTCAGGCCCGCTGGACCGCTGCTCCAGGCGGCCCAGCGTTCTACGCTTACTCCACGAATTATCTGATCGATACCGAGCACGGCGTGATCATGGATGTGGAACCCACACCGGCTCATCGCACCGCAGAAGTCGAGAGCACCAAGACCATGATCGACCGGGTTGAAGCGCAGTTCGACATCAAGCCAGAGCGCCTCATTGGCGACACCGCTTACGGTACCGCGCCGATGCTGGCCTGGATGGTGGAGGAAAAAGACATCGAACCGCATGTGCCGGTGTGGGACAAAACTGAGCGCAAGAACGACAGCTTTTCGAGTAACGATTTCCACTGGAATGAAGAGGCCGAGGAATATCGCTGCCCAGCCGGCAACGTATTACGCAGCGAATGGCGAGCCTTCAAGAACGAGCGTTCGCACGTCACCAAAGCCAACACCATCATCTTCCGATCCAGACAGACCGACTGCGTTGCCTGTCCGATGAAAGCCAAGTGCTGCCCGAACACTTCGATTCGTAAGATCGTCCGCAGCGTCCATGAAGCCGCTCGTGATGTGGCTCGACGCATCGCAGCGACGCCGGAGTACGTGCGCTCTCGCCACGAACGTAAGAAGGTCGAAATGTTGTTTGCCCACCTCAAGCGCATCCTGAAACTGGATCGCTTGCGACTACGTGGCATGAGTGGCGCGTCCGATGAATTCACGCTGGCCGCTGCGGTGCAGAACCTACGACGTCTGGCCAAACTTGCATCTCAAGGGCCACCTTCTACGGGATAGGTGCGCCTGCACGAAGCAAAAAACCTCAAACTAACCCACTAACAGAGCAGCAAAGATCAACGAAGGGCCGAGAAACCACTCAATGTGGTGAGTAGGTTCTCCGGTGGTGGTCGTGCCTGAGTTCAGGCGAGATGAAAATCCGACTTTTTCAACAGAATCGGCCAGAAGCAGACGCTCGTGACCGACTGCTTACGTCTGATTGTTGCACGTCAGGAATGACAGCTAATGGCCGATTCTGTTGAAAAAGTCGGCTTCGGATTCCACGGCAGAAAAGTACGTGCCTGAGATTGAAATCTGTGTTTTGGGCAGAAGGCTCAGGACTCGGATTTCACGTAGCAGCGTGCAAAAGTGGTGTTTTCACCCATCAATATTCGTGCGTTTTGGGCAAACCGACTTTTTCAACAGAATCGGCCGAAAGCGGTCCTTCGTAAATACTTTGTTTAGTCAAAAGCAGGTAGTGAGCTATCTGGAATCACTTCCTAAAAAGATTTTTAATTTCTTGGATCTTTGTAAATAATGGAAGAAAGCCTTCAAATGAGACATCCTCGAAAGGAGCGACACCATCATAAATATTTGTTGCGAAATCAAACTTGCTTAACGCCACACTAGCCTTTGTGGAAATATTTATAACACCTGAGTCGCAGATCAATGATTTTGGAGGGGTTCTGATAAAGACACAAGGATCTTTGAGATGGCAACTATGTTTATCAAACTCACTTTTTGAGTATAAGCGCCTTCCAGCGACATCAACTTTAAATAGGTCTGAGTCCTTGTACAGATGCTCTATACAGATATCGACTTCAACTCTAAAATCAGGCCGAGGTATAATCAAGCTAAAAACATTATTGTTATGATCCATGTAGTCGCCAGATGAGCCACCCATACTTTTTACATAAGGCTGCTCATCTCGATCAAATACACAAATTGTAAGGCAGCGCTGAGCATTTGCGCTAAGAGTCTCGCACAAGGACTTTAAGTTGCTGCTTCCATATTCCCTTTGGTTGGGAAACGTCAGATTGAGATCTAGGTACAACCCTTTACTCTGAGCATCTCTGAAAGCTTTCTCTATATGTTTTTTATCAGTCACACCCTCTACAAAAAGCTGGACCTCTTCGATAACCGATAAGGCCGACACTTTGGCGTCGAATGTGAATTTATCATCCAATCTCTTAAGCTTCTTAGCGAGGCTTAGATAGACCGGATCAGCCTCGCCTTTAACATGCTTTACAAAATTGATTTGGCCACGCACAACCCATCGGAATCGCGGAGGCTCACCTACCCTGCTCTTTGAATCTACTTTACTGCGCCAATGCTCCTCGGCAGCTTCTAAGCCAAACTTCTCCCAAGAATAAAGCGCTGCTCGAATTTTTTTAATATACTCACGCGGTACATTTGTACGGGAATTTACGACAATTCCAGTTATGACCTGGCGCTGAGAGATCGGCTTAAGAGAGGTTTTTTCTTCATTCGGCAGGAAGCCCGCGCGCAGAATCTCAAGCTTCAACTCTTCTCCAATTATCACATTACTCTCGGTATCGCTTTTTCGTGCCAGTGCGGTGGGGAACGAACCATTGCTGGTAGAAAAAAACAAATCATCTGCGTATCGAGTGTAATAGCATTTATGCTTGGATGCCAGGCGCTTCAAATTATAGTCTAAGCCCTTGCAAATAACGTTTGTAATCCATGGGCTTAATGGGCTTCCTTGTGGTAGAACTCCATCTTTAGTGCTGATCAGCGCAAGCGCTCGTGCGGCCTTTGGCTCCATGTCAAAAGGCGGGTTTCTAAACATCCCAGAGACACGCCCAATAGTTATGCTTGGGAAAAAGTCTTTTATATCGACTCTTAGCACCCACCTTTGCCTAACATGGATAGCGCTATTTTGAAGAATACCCCGCCCAGGAATGTACCCATAGACACAGTGCCTGAAAGTCACTTCCTGAGATAGTTTGTTGAGGATCGTTCGTTGAAGCTCTTTTAGACCCCGGACGGGGGCATCAATTGTGCGCTCACCCCCTGAACGTTTTTTGATAGAAAAACAGGTGTACGCTTTAGTGGAGTCGAGATAATAAGCATAATACGCAACCACCCCCTTTTTGACCCCGATGAAACTCGCGAGGTCTTGATTATTTTTTACCTGGGGAATAGCCATCTCAAGTCCTTTAAATGGAAAAGCACACTCAGGACTCCAACTACGCAGAGCTATCCATCTGCGCGCGACTCGAAGAGTCAAAGGTGTAAGTACAACAAGCTAAGACGAATCAATCTTAGAAATGCGAGTCCTGAGTGAGCGATTGGATCATAATTCAGTTACAGCAATCTGCCAAGGTTGCAACAAAAACTAGGCTCTGAGGTTCACGAGCGCTCGGATAAAAGTAAAAGGCGAACGCGAAGGGCTGCTTTTGGCCGATTCTGTTGAAAAAGTCGGATTTTCATCTCGCCTGAACTCAGGCACGACCACCACCGGAGAACCTACTCACCACATTGAGTGGTTTCTCGGCCCTTCGTTGATCTTTGCTGCTCTGTTAGTGGGTTAGTTTGAGGTTTTTTGCTTCGTGCAGGCGCACCTATCCCGTAGAAGGTGGCCCTTGAGATGCAAGTTTGGCCAGACGTCGTAGGTTCTGCACCGCAGCGGCCAGCGTGAATTCATCGGACGCGCCACTCATGCCACGTAGTCGCAAGCGATCCAGTTTCAGGATGCGCTTGAGGTGGGCAAACAACATTTCGACCTTCTTACGTTCGTGGCGAGAGCGCACGTACTCCGGCGTCGCTGCGATGCGTCGAGCCACATCACGAGCGGCTTCATGGACGCTGCGGACGATCTTACGAATCGAAGTGTTCGGGCAGCACTTGGCTTTCATCGGACACGTAGCACAGTCGGTCTGTCTGGATCGGAAGATGATGGTGTTGGCTTTGGTGACGTGCGAACGCTCGTTCTTGAAGGCTCGCCATTCGCTGCGTAATACGTTGCCGGCTGGGCAGCGATGTTCCTCGGCCTCTTCATTCCAGTGGAAATCGTTACTCGAAAAGCTGTCGTTCTTGCGCTCAGTTTTGTCCCACACCGGCACATGCGGTTCGATGTCTTTTTCCTCCACCATCCAGGCCAGCATCGGCGCTGTACCGTAAGCGGTGTCGCCAATGAGGCGCTCTGGCTTGATGTCGAACTGCGCTTCAACCCGGTCGATCATGGTCTTGGTGCTCTCGACTTCTGCGGTTCGATGAGCCGGTGTGGGTTCCACATCCATGATCACGCTGTGCTCGGTATCGATCAGATAATTCGTGGAGTAAGCGTAGAAAGCTGGGCCGCCTGGAGCAGCGGTCCAGCGGGCCTGAGGATCCGTCAGCGACAGGCGCTTCGGTAGCGTTTCGACCAAAGCCTCTTCATCGAGGCCTGCAAGGTACTCACGCACGGCGCGGGTGCTCAGGGCCGGATCGCTCCAGTTGACCTGTTCATCACCCGGTACGCCGCGCTGCCGACTGGCATCCGCTTTGATGATGCTGGCGTCCACGGCAAAGCCTTCGCCTTTAACCAGGCCTGCGTCCATGCAGCGACGCAGCACTTCATTGAACAACCAGCGAAACAGATCACTGTCCCGAAAACGGCCGTGTCGGTTCTTGGAAAAGGTCGAGTGATTAGGGACTTCATCCTCAAGGCTCAACCGGCAGAACCAGCGATATGCCAGGTTCAAATGGGCCTCTTCGCACAATCGCCGCTCTGAGCGAATACCGTAGCAGTAGCCGACGATCAGCATGCGGATCATCAGTTCAGGATCAATCGACGGACGCCCAATCGGGCTATAGAAATCGGCGAGGTAATGGCGCAGGTCGCTCAGATCGAGACATTGATCAATGCTGCGCAGAAGGTGATTGGCTGGGATGTGATCTTCAAGGTTGAACGAGTAAAACAGTCGCTCCTGCCCACTCGATAACTGTCCCATCATGCTGTGTGATCCCCCGTCGGCCAATGCAGAGATTTTGCCGGAGGCCAGCCAGGGGAGCTACTTTTTCAACAGAATCGGCCAAAAGCAGACTGTCTAATCTGCCTTGGCGTGCGTTGCTGGTTGCTGCCTGGCATTAACTGGGCTGATCGACGACCTTAATCTGCGTCAGCCCTACCAACTCAGCCTGCTCTGAAGTTTTCTCCGGTGTCGCGTCCCCTGTGGACATGATCAAGCTGTTCTCACCATCCCCAAAATTCAGCCGTAGTAGGTGCACAGGACAGGCATGCTTTCCAGCGCGATTTTTTCAACCTGAAGGCACAGCAACAGAACGTGATGGCACGTAAGACAAGGGAGCCGCAAGTCGAACCGAACATGATGACTTGGCTAGTGGTGATGTAACGCCTTGGTAACGTGCTTACGGCTACCTAAAAAGCTTTACGCTTGGTTCAATTGAGGGGATAGCGCAAGACCTGAGTGAACGGAATCCTCTCGCCGCTTCTACTTAAGCCCAATGTGAACGGGAAGTCACTTGGCAAAAAAACTCTGAAAAAATTCCGGAACTCCCGTTAAAAAGCCTTAGTCAAAACTTGGTGTGGCATCCGGTGCCCCTGAGAAATCAAAAATGAATAAGAAAGAACTCATAGGCAAGCCTCCGGCTGTTCCCCATCGTTCGTGGATAAAAAAACTAGGGCCCGGCCTCATCACAGGCGCGGCGGATGATGATCCAAGCGGTATAGCGACCTACTCGCAAGCAGGTGCGCAATTTGGCTTTAATACGCTCTGGACGTTGCTTTTCACCTTCCCCCTGATGGTCGGCATTCAGATCATCAGCGCAAAAATAGGCCGAGTCAGCGGGCACGGGCTCGCTACCAACATCCGCAGACATTACCCTTGGCCTTTTTTATATGGCATCGTCGCCCTATTGATGTTTGCCAATACCATCAATATTGCAGCGGACATCGCAGCGATGGGGGCGGCGTTGAAGCTGTTGATAGGCGGATCGTCTCAATTCTACGCAGTCGGCTTTGGTCTGGTTTCTCTGCTTTTGCAGGTGTTCATTCCATACAAGCGCTATGTGCGGGTACTCAAGTGGCTGACACTCGTGTTGCTGGCTTATGTGGGCATTATGTTTGCCGTGCAGATTCCATGGGGGCAGGTCGTTCGCCAGACTGTGTGGCCTCACATGTCCTGGAAGCCGGAGTATATAACCATGGTGGTTGCCATTTTTGGCACAACCATCAGCCCCTATCTCTTTTTCTGGCAAGCATCACAGGAAGTTGAAGACATGGAGGCTGACCCTAAGGCTCAGACGCTGATTGATGCGCCAGACCAGGCGCGAGCCAACTTTACGCGCATCAAAATTGACACAATAGTGGGTATGGGAATTTCGAACCTCATTGCGTTTTTTATTATGTTGACTACAGCTGTCACGCTAAATATGCATGGCACCACAGATATTCAATCGTCCGCACAGGCGGCGGGTGCTTTACGACCGATTGCGGGGGAATTCGCATTTTGGTTGTTCAGCGCAGGCATCATCGGGACCGGTATGTTAGCGGTTCCCGTGCTGGCAGGCTCTGCTGCTTATGCAGTAGCCGGTACCTTTAGATGGAGCAATAGCCTGGCGGCCAAGCCAGAAACAAACAAAGCGTTTTATAGCATTATCACTGCGGCAACATTGTTAGGTGTATTGATCTGCTTTGCTCCGATCGACCCCATCAAAGCATTGTTTTGGAGTGCAGTCGTCAATGGCGTGATTGCGGTGCCTGTCATGTTCATCATGATGTTGATGGCATCGCACAAAGAAATAATGGGCGCTTTCGTCATTCACCTTGGGCTGAGGGTATTGGGCTGGAGCTGCACCATAGCAATGGCTTTTGTCGTGATCGGTATGCTCTGGGGCATGTTTTTAGCGTAGAAGCTTTTTCTGAGATTTAGTCAGGTATCTCAGTCATAGCCAGTGGGTGGTTCCCCAGGAGAATCGTGACTTGGGGCGTCATGCCGTAGCATAAGGCTTGGCCCGGTTGGTCGCACGACCGCTCTCTTTTCGCTCAGTGACCCAGAGGTGATTTCTCCGACTCAAAGGATATGAGAGTTCGGTAGAGATGACTCATTCAGATGAGAATTCCAAGCTGCATACGCGTCCGAATGTTGGGTTACAGCCGCATACCACCTTTTACCGGAAAGTCGCGAGTTGCGACCAACATCATCATTTGGTTAATAGCTGCATCCAGATCTAAAGCAGCTCATGAGATTTAAATCTAAAGTCGTCCGCTGCGTTCATGTCGGATCCTGTGCTCAGCGGGTCTGACTCTATGTTACGAGTTGCAGTACCCACCAAGAAACTTGATTGCGGTTTTTTATGGATCAGCCAGAGCGATGGACGGCAGTAATCTTGTCTGGTGAGAGCTGACCTATGCCCCTGGATTCAGATAAATCGCTGTACACGCCTTTTTATCCGCTTGAATGGATAACCATAGGTAACGTGACCACAAATTCGCTACCCATGCCATCACCCTCGCTCATACCGGTAACTTCGCCGCCGTGCGCCTCAACCAGCTCGCGGACTACTGTCAGTCCGATGCCCAAGCCTGACCCATTGAATCCGACGGCATGCACGTCTTGAACATAGGGGTCGAAAATAAACGGGAGCGCTTTAGCGGAAATGCCGATTCCATTGTCGGAAATGTTTATCTTCAAAACGTCGGACGCTACTGTTACAGAGAGTTCGATTCTACCGTGGGTCGGTGTGTATTTAGCCGCATTCGCCAGAAGGTTGTGGAGAATCTGCGCGAGGCGCCCCGGGTCACCATTGACCATCAAGATGCCATTGGGAAGATGGACGTTGAAATGCTGCTCTTGTGCGCTCATCAAAGGGCGGCACGCATCAATGGCTTCACGCAGAACTTGAATTATGTCGACATCGCGGCGATCAATTCGCAACTTGCCAGTGCTGGCACGGGAGACATCCAGCAGATCATCGACCAGCTGTGACATATGTTGCACTTGGCCTTCGATCAACTCCCGCATCCGAGGCAGCTGATCGCTAGGTAAACGCACCATACGTTCTGCAATCATGCTGATGGGTGTTAATGGGTTACGTAGCTCATGGGCCACTGTCGCCAGTATGCTTTTTTGCTGACTCAGTGCGCGCTCGGCTACAGCCTGAAGGTCTTGAGCGCTGAGCGCGGCTATGACCAGCTGTGCATTAGCCTCACGCAGTTCCTGGTACAAACGTTGCTCTTCCAAGCGTGGGGCGACTATAGCGTCTGACGGCACCAGCAGTTTCGCCGGTACGTGTTGCGGATTAGCCTCAATCACCTGTTCGACCTGCTGACTATCCACCAGCCGGCTGCTGGTGTCGCTCAACTCTTTTTGAAGAGCTGCCAGCACGGCGCGTGCTTCAACGGTTTTCTGACCAAGCAGGAAGAGTTCGTGAGCGGCATTAGCGATTTCACGCTCATTCGTGCCATCGACATTACTCATGAGTCGGGCTCAAGCATTTTTATCTCCTGGATGTGATACACCTGAAATCCGCTTTGTGGGTCGGCCTCCGAGCAGACCTTCTTGTTCATGAAGCATTTCGCCAATCTGCAAGCCGTTTTCATCGACGCGATACAAGCGCAGCTCATCGGAGTGGGCGCTAGCCCGAAGCTTGACCACGGCCATGATGCGGAGCAAGCGGCTCTCTACTTCAATATAGCGTTGGACGATGATGGCGTCGGTGAGAAATGCCGTGCCGTAAGGGCTAAAACGCAAGTCGGTGTAGCGGTCTTCCAGCTCTGAGGTCATCAGCACACTGACCCCAACACTGGTCAGCGCGGTGACCATGCGCGACAGCGATTCACGGAAGTCTTCGCGGAAGGTCGGCGCCAGCGCCAGTTCGAAGCCCGACAACGAGTCGATCACCACACGAGTGGCTTTCAGGCGAGAGATCTCCGCCAACAGCAACTGGACGATTTCGTCGATGGACAGGTCCGGTGCACGACTGTCCACCAAGCCTACCTGACCGCTTTGGATCAACTGAATGAGGGCGGCATTTTGAAAATGATTGGGCCGTTGTTCGAACACCGCGATCACGCCGGTTTCGCCGTTGCGTGCGCCTTCGGCCAGGAACGTCGCCGCCAGGATGCTTTTGCCCGACCCCGACGGCCCAGCCACTAGCAAGGAATAACCACGGGGCAGGCCACCACCCAGCATCTCGTCGAGCTGTGGCACGCCCATTTTCAGGCGCTTAATAGGGAACTCCAGCGGTGCTTCAACCGGGTTGAGTGGCGCGGGTGCAAAGACCTTGATCCCCGACGTCGCAATGCGGAAGGTGTGCAAGCCCGGCAACGTGGGCTGGCCGCGCATCTTCATGATTTCAATCTTGCGTACCATGGAATTGCGCTGCACGCTCTGACGCAGCCAGATCAAGCCATCGGCCACGGTGAAAATCGGGTTGGTGTCGGTTTCGGTGAAGTATTCGCCAATCAGGAAGGTCGTCGCCTGCCAGGTGGTCATCAACATGCCCAGTTGCTGAACAAACTGCGGCAGGTTGTTGTTGGGGTTGTCCTGGGTCTGGCTGGCCAGCACCACCGAACGAAACGAGTCGACGAACACCAGCGCTGGAGAGTGCGCCTCGACTTCGCTGACGATGCGCCGCAGCACTTCGTCCAGATTCCCGGCCAGAGTGTCATCGGTCAAGTTGATGTAACGAATCGACTGGTTGATCGCATAGCTGTCGAAAAAATCGAATTGTTGCTGATAACGCAGCATCTTCAGCGGCGGCTCGCCCAATACGGTAAAGAACAGCGCCGGGCGCTCGGGCGTCGCCAGGGCGAACATCATCTGATGCGCCAGGGTCGTTTTGCCACAGCCAGGTGGGCCGGCGATCAGGTTGAACGAAAACTCCGGCAATCCTCCGCCCAGCACCTCGTCCAGTCCTGGCACACCGGTGGCCAGGCGGTTGATAGTCACTTTGGTGCTCATGGCGAATTTTCCTGCGAAGGGGTGTCGCTCAATAAAGGTTCCCACATACCACGAAGCAAACGTGCGGTGAGCGAGGGCCCGATCAGCGTGATCAGCAGCTCGTAAAAGGTGGCCAGCAGCACTTCACCGAAAAACAGGGCATCGACTTCGCTTTGCTCGATGAGTACAGACTTGAGGACAACTAGATCCATGCCTGCCTGCACTCTGTCACAGGTGCCGGCCAGTCGCGGATGAGTTGAAACGCACAGATTGAGGCTGCGGCGATAAAGCGCAGCAACCCCTTGCTGGCCGATGATGGGTCTGAGGGCTGCGTCCATATCCTGCAAGGTTGAAATAATTGCATGGACGGTCTTTGCAAGATCAGCAATGTCACCAACCCGGCGCGCCAGAGAAGCTACGTTCTGGCGGCCCTCTTCGCTTTCCCTGGACATGGCTCAGTAATTTTTGATGGGCACCTCTCGATGGTACACCCTATAACCTGTGATCGAGTTTTCATTTGGACGCAGAGCTGATGATGTCCGAATATCTCTCTCAAGCACCTAGTTTGGTGATTTGGATACAAACCGACCAAATGCCAAGCAATATCCAGAACGTCGCAAAGATCCAAGGCGTGCGCACCGAAAACAGCAACGCCTTTCGATACCCCTTTTGCGTGGACTCTTTCTCACAAAATAAAGGCGATTCGTCATACGCCAACCCCACTACAGGCTCGCTATGCAATAGCTCGCTCTGCTTGAAATGCCAATGGCCGATAATGTCGTATGCCGCACGAATACCGGGCCAAGCATTCAACGAACTTAGCACTCCAAGCAACGTAAGAAACGGTGGTACTACCAGCGTGAACAACTTGCCCCATTCGGGGTTGAGATTGCCCATAGAAGAGGCAAATGCGATGACCAAAAAAGACTGAGATGCCAAAAAGGCGTCAGTTCGATTAGCCAAGATGCTGGTTTCGTACTGAATCTCTCTTCGGTAAAAATCCAAGCGCTCCTTTGGCGACCCGAACATCCTGGCATTGTGCTCGTTTAGTGCGGTGTCACTTATCTGGGAAGTCAAAATTCTCGGCACGGTGGGTTCATCCTCATCAAACATGTGAAGCCGGCTTACCACCCATCCCAACCTGCGAATTGAATTGGATATTTCCCACGTTAGCATTGGTACTCACTAACATCTGTGTTAGCCGGACGTTTAACCGCATTCTTCCGCAACGCCAACAAAAATGGCCCTCTCGGGCCGTTTTGTACTCAAACTAAACTCACTTGGAAAGCCAGGACTCGACGGTGTCGGAGCCATATTTCGCTTTCCACTCTTTCAGTGTTTTTTGGTTGCCTCCCTTAGTTTCTACGACCTCGCCAGTTTGAGGATTCTTGTAAATCTTCACTTGGCGAGGCTTACGACTGCCGGCTTTTTGCCCTGTCGCAGGTGCGCGGCGACCAGCTTGCGGATCAAGCAAATTTACGATGTCTTTCAAGCTGAAACCGTATTTGGCCAGCAAAGCGCGCAGCTTGGTTTCAAATTCGATTTCCTGTTTTAAGCCAGCGTCACCCTTCAAAGCTTCGAGGGCCTGGAGCTGCTCGGCCAGGTGTTTTTCAAGTTGGCGAAATTCTGCGAGCTTCGACATGGAAAACCTCTTTTTAGTTAGTTTCCCCACGTTACACCAAAAACAAAGACGTGCATGAAGTGGCGACGAGAGAAGGCTTGAAAAGGCGCAAATACGGAAGATTGCCGCGATAGCGCAATCTTTGAGAACGGTTTGCGGAACGGAATCGCTAGTGAAGGTGTCGTCTGTATTAGGCACCTTGGTGTCAAAATCCCATTCAAATGAGAGGTGGCTTCAATGAACAATATTATCTACATCGTCGGGGCAGTTGTGATCGCCCTCGTTATTCTGTCGTTTGTCGGCCTTGTCTAGATTTAGCTGCTGAGAACCGCCTTGGTGGTGCTAGCCGCGCACGGCTTTTGGATTCACAAGGCGTACCCAACATGTATCCAACGACTCCCGACGGTCGCTACTTTGTAGTCAAAGGGCAGCTATAGCGTTGTAGCAACCCATCGTTGCCTGCGGATGTTCGGCAGAGTCTCGTCGACGAACTCATGACAGCACGCCGTGAGGTATACGCCGCGAAAGCCTCTGGAGACCCTGGGCAGTTGTCGGCGGCAAGAGCATTCGTGCAAACCGCGAAGGAAGCGTTTGGGGAGCGCGGGCCAGTTTGGTGGGACGACGTGAACTCTGACTTCAACAGACGTTAGATTACCAATACATCCTATACGGACTGGTACCGCTCATTGAGTGCCGCAAACCCGCCTGCGAGTTGACCGCTAAACGCCCTCAAAATTATATCCCAGCGATAATTATTGCTGAGCCATAACTTAAAATAATTCAGCCTGGGCAATCGGATGAAGCCACCAGGTAATGCGGACAACCGGCAATACACAGTCCATAGCTGATCAACCAGTGTCGTGAAGCTATGGCTCATCATCTCCCTGCGCATCCTCAAATTAGGATTGGCTAGCTCGCTCGCCCAGCGCATAGTTACCTACCCCATCGACGGTTCCATTGATTTTGCCAATCATGCTTCAAAGCTTGATGCCTAAGTAATATGCATGCGGCGGGAAGCTAACGGACAGAAGCTGTCTGTCATCAGGCGGTCGCGCGGAAAAGAAGTGACCGGTTAAGCCCTTAATATGGCTGATGTCATTGTGCCCCAATGTAGTGTCATTTCTGATGCAATTCAACGCAGCTAAGGCCATTTCAGCGGAGCTTTTGACTGAAATCAATCCCCACTATTATCGAATAGTATAGAAAAACAGACATTGTATTTTTTTCAACGACTACACTTGTAACTTAAGTAGTATAATTAATTGTGATATCTAGATGTTATTTCCCTTGAAAACAGCGCCCTCCCTTTGATCCTAATAGCGGACTTTACATGAAGATTGAAATTCTTAAACAAGCGGTTATGGACTCACGGGACGGCATCACCATCTCCGACAATTGCATCGACGACAATCCGTTGATTTTTGTAAATCCTGCTTTTGAGCGAATGACTGGCTACTCGTTCGAAGAAATTACTAATATTAACTGTCGATACCTACAAAGAAACGATCGAAAACAGCCTGAACTGGAAATTGTTCACAATGCCGTTAAAAAAGGCGAGTACTGCCTCGTAACCTTGCGAAACTACCGCAAGGATGGAACTATGTTTTGGAACGAGTTGAGCATATCGCCAATTCATGATGAGAACGGGACTGTAACCAACTTTATTGGAATCCAAAAAGATGTAACACCCAGAATGATAATACAACAACAACTTCGCGACGAGCATCAGTCTCTCGAAAAAATGAAAATACACTTCGAGCAACTATCCATAAAAGATGGACTCACAGGCATTTACAATCGTCGTTTCTTTGATACGCAGTTCGAAATTCAATGTAAAATTGCATGTCGCAATGGCGACTCATTGACTCTTGCCATGATTGATGTTGATCACTTCAAATCATTCAATGATATTTATGGGCATCAAGTTGGCGATGAAGCGTTAATACGTGTCGCAGATAGTTTGAATAAGTCCTTCCAGCGAGGCTCTGATTTTGCAGCCAGGTATGGCGGCGAAGAATTTGTGATTCTGTCCAACGGCATGGCGAAAGACCAGGCAGCTCTGTATGTCAAGTCGCTATGCCAACGAGTGCGAGATTTGAGAATACCGCACTCCGCTTCCAGCACAGGCTACTTGACGATAAGCATCGGTTTTTCAGTTCATACATTTGGTCCACTGCACCCGTCTAACGTACTGCTGGCGCAAGCCGATAAGGCTCTCTATGTAGCTAAAGAACGGGGAAGAGATCAATCTTTTAGTCTTTAGGTTCTGACGACAATCTGGAGAAAATGGCGTTTGCATCACCATCATGTCGCCCCCCCTAAAGGGCACTTTTGGTCGCCCCAGGGCTGGTCGTCGCCGGCAGCAATCGGCCATTTTGCGCTTGTTCTCAATGTCAGCTATGGGTCCAGGCTGTGTGAAAACACCTGCAATTGTCTAATCTTCTGATCGTCTAGATCGTATCGGGGGCGATCATGAAGCGATTTATTGAAGGTGAGGCTCGGACGCAAGTAACGCTGCTGCCAGAGTGTCTGGACGATTACGTAGCCGAAGAAAATCCAGTGCGCGTGGTCGATGTTTTCGTCGATGAACTCGACCTGGGCGCACTTGGTTTTGAGGGCGTCGATCCTGCCGCAACTGGTCGTCCGGCCTACCACCCAGCGGTGTTGCTGAAGATCTATATCTACGGCTACCTCAATCGGATTCAGTCCAGCCGCCGGCTTGAGCGTGAGGCCGAGCGCAACGTCGAGTTGATGTGGCTAACGGGGCGCTTGGCTCCGGACTTCAAAACCATTGCCGACTTTCGCAAAGACAACGGCAAAGCCATTCGCAGCGTATGCCGCCAGTTCGTAGTTCTTTGCCGCAACCTCAATCTCTTCTCTCAGTCGATCATCGCCATCGACGGCAGCAAATTCAAAGCCGTCAATAATCGCGACCGCAACTTCACTCAGGGCAAGGTGAAGGCACGCATGCAGCAGATCGAGCAGAGCATTGATCGCTATCTGGCGGCGATGGATTCGGCGGATCGGGCAACGCCCGAAGTGGCCGAGGCCAAAGCAGAGCGGCTTAAAGAAAAGATAGAAACACTGAAAAAGCAGATGCAGAAACTCAAGGAAATCGAGGTGCAGCTCCACGAAAGTCCAGACCAGCAGATCTCCCTCACAGACCCAGATGCACGCTCAATGGCCACGAGCGGCCGAGGCACCGGAACGGTTGGCTACAACGTACAAACAGCTGTCGACGACAAATACCATCTGATCATTGCCCATAAGGTGACCAACGTTGGTAATGATCGTGGGCAACTGAGCAATATGGCGAACCAAGCGCGTGAAGAAATCGAGGCTGAATCGCTAACGGTGGTTGCCGACCGAGGCTATTACAAAGGTCTGGAAATCCTTGCTTGCGAGCAAGCCGGCATCACTACCTACGTACCGAAACCCCTCACATCTGGCAGCAAAGCCGAAGGCAGATTCGGCAAGCAGGATTTCATTTATCTTATTGCGTCGGACGAGTATCGATGCCCTGCGGGGCAGTTACTAACCAGGCGGCATTCGTCGATGGAAGACGGCATGTTATTGCATTGTTACTACTTCTCGGGCTGCCAGTCCTGCTCAATGCAAAAGCAATGTACGACGGGAAAGGAGCGCCGTGTGAAGCGCTGGGAACATGAGGCTGTAGTCGACGCGATGCAGGTTCGGCTAGAACATGATCCAGCGATGATGAGGGTTCGTCGACAGACCGTTGAACATCCTTTTGGAACGCTCAAGTACTGGATGGGAAGTACCCACTTCCTGACCAAAACCCTGCCGAGGGTGAGCACTGAGATGAGCCTTCATGTGCTCGCCTACAACCTCAAACGAATGATGAGCATCTTCGGCATCGCAGGACTGCTTGAGGCGATCAGGGCGTGAATCCAGCCGTTTCGCTCGCCAGTTAGCGACCCAAACGGCATTACGAACGTCTATGTCACTGACTAAGCTAATTCGCGCTTCCGCCCGCTGATTCCATAGGCAACCCTCGCGACTCTCAGTTTTTGAGATATTTAGCGCGTTTTCACACAGCCTGGGTCGAAAGTAGCCGGTGACAGCTTCATCAATTGACCATACTCCAATCAACCTATTGCAGGTTCCAATTGGGGGCACTGTCGCTGCTATGCTTGAGCTTTCTCGAAAGGAATCGACACCATGCCAAGCGATTATTCACTGTCGGATGTACTGGAAAGGCTGTTCGAAAATCAGCAGGCCTTAGAGGCGGCCATTATGGAGTTGACCCTGCTGATTGAGGAGCAAGGGGCACAGGAAGTGGGCGGAAATGTCCGTGGTGCACTGTGGACCATGGGTGAAAACGCCGGTCATATCAAACAAGGCCTGGCTCGATTGAAGAAATTGGACATCGGCTAGGCACACCTTTGCCAAGGCTGCCTGAATCCGACTCCAAAGTGCCTATGGGCGCATCGTTCGAGGGTTCTGACGACGATTAGACGCTTGATGCCAAAAAGAGGCGGAGAGTTGATTCTGGCAAGCGATGAGCAGACATTTTTTTGCGATTTACTCTGATACGCTGCTGAAGCACTCGTTTACAGGAGTTGTTCGCATGATTGGCAAGTTAATTTCGACGGGGTTCAGTTTGGCCACCTTGCCCGCCCGCCTGACTTTTCGCAGCGTCCGCGCCTTGGCCATGACGCCTGCTGAAGCCAGCCGCCTGCTGGCGGACATGCGTCAGGCATCGGATCAGGCGGTGCAGGAACTCCAGGGGCTGTTGGCCAATGTCGATGCGGACATGACCCACAAAACGGCGCACCTCAGTGCTGCCGACAAGCGCCTGGCAGCCGAACTGGCCTTGCACGCCGCCGAACAACACCTGAACATGGCCGCGATCAACATTCTGCGGGCCGTCTGGCTGACGCTTCACTCGACGCCGAACTTGCCGCCAAGCGAGCTTGATAAGCGGCTTGAACAGACACGTAACGACTAACAGACCGTCCGGCGGATCGGTCGATCCGAGCGAGAAATGGGAGCTCAGCATCCTTGAATCGGCGCTTCATGTGCAGGTGGGGTTTATGGAGCGCTTACAATTCGGTTAGTCAGTCCGGTTCACCTCACTGGCAGTTATTGGCGACAGTTTAGTTGCGACCATCGCAGAGGAATTACACCTCCGTCTGTTCAGCCATTTCCAGGGCATCATCGACCTCGATACCCAGGTATCTGACAGTGCTTTCAAGCTTCGTATGACCAAGCAGGAGTTGCACAGCTCTCAGGTTCTTCGTCCTGCGATAGATCAGCGATGCCTTGGTTCGCCGGAGCGTGTGAGTACCGTACATGGTTGGGTCAAGGCCAATGGTTGTCACCCACGCTTTGACTATTCGAGCGTATTGCCTGGTGGATAGATGGTCTGAGCCGTGCAACCGGGTCGGAAACAAGAAGTCCTCGCTGCGGAGATGCGCCTGATGCATCCACGCCTCCAAAACCGTTCGAGTTTGCTCAGTGATTTCAAATTGCACTGGGTGCTGAGTTTTATGCTGCATCACGACGGCACGTGACGATACATGCTCCCCATGGGCGATGTCTCGAACTCGCAGCTTGGTTAAGTCACAGGCACGCAGCTTGCTGTCGATGGCCAAGTTGAAGAGCGCCAAATCACGTGTCTTCTCCGCGAGCTGGAGTCTGACCCGAATAGCCCAGATATCTCTGACTCGGAGCGGGGCTTTCTGCCCGACAAGCTTTCCCTTGTTCCAGGGCTGATGACTGTATCTAGCAATAGTGTTCATGGCTCGTCCTCCACGTTGAGGGAGGACAAGGGTGAATCAGTCACGGTGCGTGGTGGTCGCTAACCGACCCAAAGCAGCCCTTTAATGCAACGCATTCAAAGCGAAGGGATAGCCAGTTACATCTTTCTCTTGATGGCACTAATGGCTGCTAAATAAGCGTCATTACCGATCCCAACCTGACCCCATACCTCGCGGGTCTCCCCTCTTTGGCGGTCATGCTGTTCATCAGCGTCCCACAGTGTGAGGATCTGGTTTGGAAAGCAGTATTCATATGAAGTGAAATCATGTGGGCCGGAATTGTCCGAAGCAGCCATCAGTGAAAACACTTCGGTTGCAGAGAGATCGAAAACATCGACCCCCTTAAACATGAATGTGAACTGCAGGTTTCCGGAGACACCAATAAACCGGACTTCATCGTTTGGTCCGTAAGAAAGCTGCATGCAGGATTCGCAGAAATAATCAACGCCATCATGGGAATGCTCGAGCGGGAATCCAATCGCAGACATTGCTTGTCTTGCCATAGTGCGAGATACGCCAAGCCGCACAGGGCCAATTGCTTGGAGCGGCGAGATTTCAAAAACAGGCATCTACAGTGCTCCATGAAATCGAACAGCGTAGCTGCTAGCTAAGCGCCAGTACAAGCTGCTAAAGCGACATTATCAACGAACTGCTTTCGACCAAATGCCGCCTGTCGCAAAAGCTGCTGTTGACGATCGGCCATCGCATGAAAACTAGCGCCTACCGTTGAGCAAGAAGTTCACGCCTGACCTGCAGAGCTAATACAGCGAAGCCTTTACCCGTCCCTCGCTGGGAAATCGTAAAGTTCTGATCAGCAGTTACATCTTCCCATTGGCTCACGAACTCAACGTGCCGATGATCACTATCTGTGTCAATTTCAAACGCTATGAACTGTTCCGCTTGATTGAGGATCAGGCCATAAAGGCGTGGCATTCCAGGAAAGTCGACTTGAAGATCAAGTACGACGGTTTCTGACCAATCAACGCCTTGGCTCTCCCCGAAGCGTGCCAAGGCATCGGGAACCCCAGCCTCTAGCCAGAGCCTTGCAGTTTTCATGAGCCTATGGGCAATAACAGCATTCTGCTCTTGCACATTCAGTTGCCGCTTTTGAAGGAGGAGGTCAATTTCCATTTTCATCCCTCAGGCGTCATCCGCTGCCGATCCCGTGCAGTCAGTGCATGAACTCTCTACAAGTAGCGGATTGGGTTCGGCAAAGTAAGTTGTTGTTGGCATTTCTTCAGCGAAAAAGCCTTCGAAAACCATTTTGAATCTTTCACGAAAATCGTAAACCTGGTTCCTTCTGAGATTTCGAATCTTGAAGCGATCCTTGCGATCGAAGTGGCATCCAAATAGCAAAAAGCTGTAGCTGAATACTTCGAATACTCTTTGAGAAAGCTCTTGGGTGAAGCTTGCTTCTATTGCAAGTTGGTACAGTGCCCACTCCAGTAACCAGTATTCGTCGTGAGCCCAGGTTTCTGCTTCGTGCAATCGTCCAATAAATGATCTTTCATCGTACGCTTCGCACCCAACAAAATTTCTGGCAATTACAGAATGTGCATCCATAGAAGTGGTTCTCTACTCGAATATGTCGATAGCCTAGCGAGCGGGTGAAACTCAAACAAATAAATTCGTAATTCAGATCATAAATCACAGTAAACGTCCGCTTTTGGCCGATTTCTGCCGGTCGCCACCGGCCGAAATCGACCCTAAGCGGTCAGACGCTTGTTATGAAAGCGGCCGTGCGGACTTTGCGTATTCGCCAAGCGGAAGGAGTCTGTCATAGCCCCCTCGAATGACGAACTTTATTTCGACTTCTTCTGATTGTTGTTTGACACCCACTGCTCACCAGCTTGAGGGATGAATGTCGAGGTGGCTCGTCCTATTCCGGAAAGTAGACGACTTTTCTCCGAGCCCGCCTTGCCTCCATAACTGTTAGCGAGCCGGTAGGCTCGAAGAATTTGCTGCTTCGCCTCGGCGTACATTCCACTGCGCCAAAGTGCTTCGGAAAGTAACGTACATGCTTTGATACGGTCATCTGCAAGTCTTTCTGGAATCAGGTCAATCATGGCCAGAGCATCAAGGATTGCTTTACCGCCTTCCGCATCAAACCCGTTTTGACGCATGGACTCCGCAAGAGCTACCGTTGCTTTTACTTCCTCAAAGTAACGAATTTTTTCCGGACTATTTGAAATCGCTAGTACTGCCCGGTGGTAACTAGCCGCAGCATCCTTTCTTACTCCATTTTTTACCTGTATCTCAGCAACTTGTCGCCAGACATCGGACTCTACCCAGGAAATTTTTCTCACCGGATGCTCGGCAAAATAGAGCGCCGTGGTCAGGTCTCCCCGTCTCACCGCATCTTCGAACACGCTCTTGAAGGCGTCTAATGCATGATCAACGTATAGATTCGATGATAGCCCTGAAACAATCGCGTGAGCCTTTTGCGGATTACCAGACCTTGCCTCTTGAATGGCAACTGCGTACGGAGACTTCTCTGGCAGCCTCTTGGTGTACCCCGCCTCTGTTGCAACACCAGTCAAACTCTCAAGCGCCAACTTCTGCATAGGAGCTTGGTTGATAGTATTCGCTGATAAGATACCTAGCTCAATGAGGTCTATGGCCAGTTCATTTCTTTGAAGCCGTACTGCGACTTGGGCTAGATCTCGATAGGCAAATGCAGATTCGGCCGATTTCTCTGTGCGCTGAAGGTGTTGCTTTACTAACGCAATCATCCAGTCCCGGTTACCAGTAGATTCGCGTACCATGGCTTCAGTAACCTGTCGGTATCCACCACTACCTTCTTCATTTATGCCGCTCTCGGCGGCTCTTAGCGCTTCTTCAAAGACTGCTCGGGTTTCAGACTCTGCACCGTTCCGAGAATAGAAAAGTGCGACCTTGGTTAAATCCCCGGATTTCAGGTAGTTCGCAGATTTTCCAGAAATTTTCCTGGCTGCATCTAATGCCCGTTGAACCAACCCCGCTTTCATTTCCGGCGAAATTGATGGGACATCGACAACAAGTGCCAGAAGTGCTCCAGGCTGCGTGTTCGGGGGCATGCCAGCAATCGTATCGAGGGCATCTTCGAGAAAGCCGGCTTTGGCCTGTCCTGTGGGGATGGTCCACTCAAAACGGTCCACCGACTTGGCTTCCAGGAAAATCGCCCGCGATGCCTCTTTCCAGTTGTCGCCGATAATTAGCGACTCTACGTTAGAAGGAGTCGATTCCGCCATGCACTGAAGCGCGATTGTGATGGCACATGCACCAACTAAAGTAGAGGCCAATTTACGTGCTGAACGTGTCACTTTAATTCCCTCAAACACTGCGACTGGCAATGCGATCGCGAGAAGACGCCATTCGCTAAATGTGCGGTATAAAAACAAAAAATGCCATACGCGTTGGCATTGGGGCCAACGGCTGCTTAGGGTAAATTTTTCCTAGGTCCGCTATTGGCCGATTCTGTTGAAAAAGTCGGCTTCGGATTCCACGGCAGAAAAGTACGTGCCTGAGATTGAAATCTGTGTTTTGGGCAGAAGGCTCAGGACTCGGATTTCACGTAGCAGCGTGCAAAAGTGGTGTTTTCACCCATCAATATTCGTGCGTTTTGGGCAAACCGACTTTTTCAACAGAATCGGCCGTTTTCTGCCTGCCACGACCGGCTGCAACCGACCCAATGCGGTTAGTCGAGACGAAACTGCCTCATTTTCTATCCAAAGCTCCCGCATTATGGGAGCTTGGTCCGGGTTGTCTTCAAATGCGTAACGAGAGCGTTAACGCTCCACATGGGTTTGGTTCGGTGAATGATGCTGTGACAGTTTGAGCACAATACGACGAGATCTTGGAGCGATGTTTTTTCGCTACCTAACCGTGAACCAAGCGATTCCGTGTGGTGAACCTCACAGTAGTAGTTGCCAACCTCACCATACATCACCGCGAAGTCGAAACAACACGCCTCACAAGCTAAGCGGCCGGTGGCGCGAAACACATCGGCTTTCTTTGCTTCTACTAGTGCAGCATTGCGCTCCCGCAGGAGATGCTCCCCAAGCGAAAGAGCCCCTTCCTCTGCTTGATCGATAGAAGACTCCCTTAGTGGTATTTTTGCGGGCAGTCCCAGATTAACGACTGCTGACGAGAAGTGGGCTTCCAGTTCAGTAACGGTGGCGCCGCCGTTGGCGTCGTACTTCCGTAGTAAACCGACGTCCACTTGCACCCGTATCGTACCGTCACTGCTCGAACTGTCCTTCTTAACTACGTAGCCGAGGGGCTCACCGTCCTCCCAGATAACGACATAAAGCGGCTCACCATGCTTTTCATAGTCAATTCGCGCCCGATGTTCGAATAATCCAGGCGCTCCGTCGTTTTGACCGTATAGCGCGTTCTCTAGCGATGTATGACCCCGCGACTTCCGCCACGCAGTGTTTTTATGAACAGCGCGGTATGTGACATTTATTGGCGGTCTCATTGTCATTCCTTGCAGGCGGAAGATAAGTGACGCTCAACACTAGAAAGTGTACCTGCACAACAGAATAGGGTAGATGTTCACTGACCGCTATTGGCCGATTCTGTTGAAAAAGTCGGTTTGCCCAAAACGCACGAATATTGATGGGTGAAAACACCACTTTTGCACGCTGCTACGTGAAATCCGAGTCCTGAGCCTTCTGCCCAAAACACAGATTTCAATCTCAGGCACGTACTTTTCTGCCGTGGAATCCGAAGCCGACTTTTTCAACAGAATCGGCCGATAGCCGACGCTCACGTACGACAGCTTTCGGCAAAAGCGGGCACGACAGTTCGGCCATCCTGCGTGGGGCTCGACTCGTTTTGTCCGTATCTCTAAGCGGTTAAGGTCATGGAAAAAATAGGGGCGTGCTACCATATCGCCATCTTTTCCCAAGAAGTTTTTCTGCCTCTAGGTATTCGCCATGGACGATGTAGTCATAACGCATTTGGATGTGTACCAGAGCTGGCAAAACCATCTCTTCAATTTCAGTATCGACGATCCCAAGACGAACGCACCCGGGCTGCGCAAGCCGCAACTGGCTGCGCTTTACGCCACCTTGGGGCACCTGGTGGTTGATCCTTCTTCGACCGCCACAGTGGTCATGCCGACCGGTACAGGGAAGACTGACACCATGCTCGCACTAATCATCGCTGCGAGGATGGCCAGAACCTTGATCCTGGTTCCCTCGGATGCCCTCAGAACACAGTTGGTGGGCAAGTGCACGGAGATGAAGACACTCCGCACCGTGGGGGCGGTATCGGACATAGCGCGCAACCCCATTGTTGCAGCCATCGATTCGAAGCTGTCTCAGGCGCAGGTTGCAAAATTAGCTACTGCCAACATCATTGTGGCCACCCCCCAGGCCCTACTGCTATTCGAAGACGCTGCCTTGGGGGCGCTGGTGAACATGTGCAGCCACCTGATGATCGATGAGGCTCACCATGTGGTGGCAGCGAGTTGGAACCGAATCAAAACCGCCTTCAGCGGCAAACCTTGTATTCAGTTCACAGCGACGCCATTCCGGGAGGATGGTCTGGCTCTGGCCGGCAAGATCATCTACAACTACCCGCTCCGGGATGCGCAGCTTGATGGCTATTTCAAAGGCATCGAGTTCCATCCGGTACGAGAATACAACCTCAAGCTGTCTGACCAGGCCATCGCAGACAAGGCTGTTGAGCTGCTCCGGGCTGACCTCAAGGCTGGGTACAACCATTTGATGATGGTGCGAGCCAAGTCGCACAAGCGGGCGACAGACCTGTTTGAGATTTATAAGCAGCACGTCGACCTAACGCCAGTCCTGATTCACAGCAAGGTGACGAACCAAGCCAGAGTGATGGCGGAGATCGTCGAGAAGAAGCACCGGATCATCGTCTGCGTCGACATGCTTGGGGAAGGCTTCGATCTGCCTGAGCTCAAAATCGCCGCAATTCATGATCAACATCAAAGCCCCGCGGTGACGCTCCAGTTCATTGGTCGGTTGACGAGGGTTGATGCCGCCCTTGGTGATGCCAAGTTCGTGGCGAACATCGCTAATCAGAAAACCGACCACCAGATGGCAGAACTCTACAAGGAGAGTGCTGACTGGGGTGCAGTCATTCGCAACGTGAGCGAGCAAAAGGTAGGTCGGGAAATTGAGAGGGCTGACTTCAACGAGCAGTTTGCTGACGGTGACGATGCCCAAGTGATTTTTGGGCTGAACCCGAACCCCAAAATCAGCGCCGTGGCGTATCACGTCTCCTCTAAAGACTGGACACCACAGCGTGCGCAGGGTCTGGATGGACGCAGGGAAACACTGCAGTACATCTCGATCAATGATCAGGCCGATACCGTCATTGCCGTGACTCGGCGAGAGACTATGGTTGGGTGGGCTCAAACCGAAGAAATCGTCGATACCAATTGGAATCTGTACATTGCTTTCTATAACAAGGCGCAGAAAACCCTGTTCATTCACACCTCAGGTGACGATACCCAGGCAACTCGCTTTCTCAACCTGGTAGCCAAAGACCCTCGTCGCATCAATGGTGAGCCGACCTTCCGTGCGCTCCACGACATCAAGCTGATGAAGCTGCAGAACGTTGGCCTGTCCCGCGCCCGGAAAGACCTGCGATTCACGATGCACGTGGGGCGCGATATCAACCAGGTGATTAGCGACATCGAGAAAGGCAATGCGACAAAGTCCAACATCTTCGCCACCGGTTTTGAGGATGGAGAACGAACCACTGTGGGCTGCTCGCACAAGGGCAAGATTTGGGAGATGAACTCCTCTCCAATCAACTACTGGGTCGAGTGGTGCAAGCGCATGTCGGTCAAACTCAACGACAACACCATCGACCCTGCTGACGTACTCAAAAATGTCATGCGTGTTGACCAAATCAAGGACAGATGGCCAGAAGGCCTGTTCTACGCCGACTGGCCTGTGTCGATCGCGATCGAAAACGAGCAAAGGATCTCGCTATATTTTCAGGGAGAGACTTTCAACCTTCTCGACGTCGAGCTTGGTAAGCCTGAGTACAGTGGAGTGCGGACGCTGGAGATCCCCGTCCTTGTCGTGGGTAACGATGGCGAAGAACGTCGCCTCACTACCATCGCCATCAAGTTGTTGGAGGACGGATACAAGACCTCCTGCCCAGGTGTGAAGATCCTTTACCCCCACGAAATGCCACTGGACTCCTACCTGGATGCAGAGCCGCTTGTTTTGCTCAAGGTCGACGGTTCCATGGTGCAAGGCAACTACCGTCAGTACTCGCTCAACAGCATGGATGTAAAACTGCCTGCCGGTTTGCTCGAACCCTGGGATTGGGGAACGACGAAAATCCATCAAGAGTCCATGCGTGCAGACCGACGTAAGGACTCAGTACAAGGCTTCACCTTTGACAAGATCGCTGATGACTACTCCATAGTCTTCAACGATGACGGCAAAGGCGAAATTGCTGATCTCGTGGCAATTCGGGAAAACAAGGACGCCATTTACGTCGACCTTTACCATTGCAAATTCTGCCCCGTGACGGACGCCCCCGGGGCCCGCGTCGCCGACGTCTATGAAGTATGCGGTCAGGCGTCGAGATCGGTGAAATGGCTGTACACGGACGATAAGTTCTTCAACCGACTGATGGATCGTTACCAGCAATCACTGCTGAAGGACTTCGACAGAATCCTGAAGGGCACGCCTCAGCAGTTGGAGATACTGCGCAACAAATGCCACGACCATGAGCTGATCTTCAAATTTGTGATCGTCCAACCCGCGATATCAGCGAAGAAGGTGTCGAAGGAACAGTTGGCCGTCTTGGGAACGAGCTACTCATACATCAAGAGTATCTCGGGCTCGGACATCAAGGTCATTGTCAGCCCTTAATTAAATTGCACCAGCGGAATTGCAGCTGATTTCGCTGATGTCATGCTGTGATCTGCGGTTCCGATACCGACTTCGCTTTTGCCATCACGAGCTTGTGACAGCCTGAAGCGTCCTAAATTTCCAAGGTGCTCGATGACAGCTTCTGGCCGTTCTCAACCGATCATGGTTGGAAAGCGTGTTGGTCAAATCCGATGCAATCGATGGCCCGAACGAATGCAAATGACTGGTCAGGTCGAATGCAAACGGGTGCTCAAGTGGAGTGCAATTTCGCAATTCAGGCCTTACCTTAAAAGGTTAGTCTTTCTGCGGTCCGGGGGGCCAACCAGCAGTCGCTTTGACTGCGAGCCGTCTATTTCGAGAACTTTCGTGCACCGGCCACGCAAAGGATCACCGCAACGGTCACCCCCAGCATGCCAAGGCTGACTTGTTCGTGAAGCAGCGTGGCCGCCAGCGCCAGGCCAAAAAACGGCTGTAGCAGCTGAAGTTGACCGACCGCGGCAATCCCGCCCTGAGCCAACCCGCGGTACCAGAACACGAAACCAATCAGCATGCTAAACAGCGAGACGTACGCCAGGCTGAACCACGCGGGCGGGGTGATTCCTGAGAGCGAAGACGGGGCCAGGAACCAGGTCAGCGGGACCATGATGGGCAACGACAGCACCAGGGCCCAGGAAATCACCTGCCAGCCTCCCAGTGTTCTTGAAAGCTTCGCACCTTCTGCATAGCCCAGCCCGCAGGCGAGGATGGCCAGCAACATGAGGATGTCCCCCGCAGGAGAAGCGGTCAGGCCCTGGGAGACGGCAAACCCCACCACCAGCAGGCTTCCCAACACCGAGAAGAACCAGAAAACCGGCCGGGGACGCTCGCCACCGCGCCAGACCCCGAAGGCTGCGGTGGCCAGTGGCAACAGGCCAACGAAGACGATGGAATGTGCAGACGTCACATATTGCAGCGCCAGTGCCGTCAGCAGCGGAAACCCCAATACAACGCCCAGGGCCACGATTGCCAGGGAGGGAAGCTGACGCTTGGCCGGCCGTTTTTCGTTGAAAAGCAGCAGCATGCACAGCGCCAGAATGGCAGCGATACTGGCCCGGGCAACGGTCAAAAAAACCGGGTCAAACTCCAGAACGGCTACCCGTGTCGCGGGCAGCGAGCCGCTGAAAATGAGCACGCCGATGAACCCGTTGAGCCATCCGCTCGCGGTCTTTTCCGTCGTGTGTTGTTGCAGGTTCGATGTGCGTTCCATTGAGGATCCCCTTTACTCAGGTTGCATGGAAGGCATCGTATGGACGAAACTCAATACAATCAAAATATTGTCATGGATACACTTGCACATGCCTCGTTCTCGGTACAAATCACTGGTGGATGCGTTCGCGGCGGATATCCGCTCAGGACAGCTGTTACCGGGCACGCGCTTGCCGACTCACCGCCAGTTGGCGGCATC
Source organism: Pseudomonas sp. LBUM1673 (assembly GCF_059695645.1). Classification (NCBI taxonomy): domain Bacteria; kingdom Pseudomonadati; phylum Pseudomonadota; class Gammaproteobacteria; order Pseudomonadales; family Pseudomonadaceae; genus Pseudomonas; species Pseudomonas sp. LBUM1673. The sequence continues at coordinate 4,198,264 of NZ_CP166780.1, read as the reverse complement.
GCATGGGTTGGCCCTGGTGACGGCAAGCCGAGTCTATGCAGAGCTCGAAGCCATGGGTCTGGTCAGCGGGGAAGCGGGGCGGGGGACGTTCGTCAGGGAAACGTCGTGGTCGCCAAACCAGGCTATCGATCAACATAGCGTTGCCGCCGGCATGACGGACCTGAACTTCAACTATCCAGCGCTTCCCGGGCAGGCAGAACTGTTGCGAAATGCCTTGCGCCAGCTCGCATCGGCCGGTGATCTGGAATCATTGCTGCGCTACCAGCCACACGCGGGGCGTCTGCATGAACGCGCCTCGGTGGCACGCCATCTGCGCGCTCGAGGCCTGGCGGTTGAGGCGCAGCAGGTGCTGATCGTCAACGGTGCCCAGCAGGGACTGGCCGTGACCCTGATGGCGCTGTTGCAACCCGGTGACGTGATTGCAGCGGATGCATTGACCTATCCCGGATTCAAGGTCCTGGCCGACACACTGCACCTTGAAATCGTGCCCATTGCGGTGCTCGATCACGGACCTGATCTGGAGGCGCTGGAAAACCTGTGCCGCCATCGACGCGTGCGGGCCGTGTACACGATGCCGACCCTGCACAATCCGCTGGGATGGGTGATGAGTGCCGATCAACGGGAGTACCTGGTGACGATTGCGCGCCGGCATGGGCTGCTGATCATTGAGGACGCCGCTTACGCCTTCCTGGCGGAGAATCCCCCCGCACCGCTGGCGGTACTCGCCCCGGAGAGGACGGTTTACGTGTCAGGGCTTTCCAAGAGTGTGGCCACGGGACTGCGCGTAGGCTTCGTCGTCGCCCCCCTCAAAAACGTGCCTGCGTTGGAGCGCACGATCAAAGCGACCACCTGGAATACCCCGGGTGTGATGACGGCGATCGCTACCACATGGCTCGACGACGGCACTGTCATGCAACTGGAAGCGGAAAAGCGCCAGGACGCGCAAGCGCGGCAAGCCGTGGCCGGCGAGGCACTGGCGGGGCTGCGCTGCATTCGTCATCCATCGTCGTATTTTCTTTGGCTGCCGTTGTCGGAAGACGCAAGGGCCGATCAGATCGCCATGGCGTTGATGCGGGAAAACGTGTCGGTTTCAACTGCTGAACCGTTTGCCACATCGGCCAACGTCCCCCATGCGTTTCGCCTGGCGCTGGGCTCCGTGGAGATGGGCGCATTGCGCGAGGCGCTGGAAAAAGTGAAGTGGATGGTTGGGGCTTATTCGTAATCAGCCGCGACGCAACTTTTGTAGCAGCTGGCGCAGCCTGCGTTCGGCTGCGAAGCAGTCGTGAATCGACTGAGGCGGTCTGTCTGACGTACCGCAATCTCTGATTCTGCGACTGCTGCGCAGCCGAACGCAGGCTTCGCCAGCTGCTACAGAGTGTGTGTCGTGGCTGTGCAGGTTTGATTCAAGCGCCGCTCTGAACCTGCTCAACGATCAGTTGGGCCAGTACCCGTACCGGTTCGGTAAAACTTTGCCGAGCCCGATGTACCAGGCCGATATCACGATGGAAGGTGTGTTGCCCCAGATCCAGCGCGCGCACGCCGGCGGGCCAAGCCTGATGGGTCGCTGTTTGCGGCACCAGCGCCACACCGACGCCATTTTCGACCAGCTTGATAATGGCCTCCAGTTCATCCAGCTCGCACACTTCACGCAAGGTGAAATGCATCTGCCGCAAGAAGCGATCGACCTGCCTGCCGCCGAAGGATGATCGGTCATAGCGAATGAAGGAGTGGCTGGAAAGCAGTTCCGACCAGTCTTCTCCGGGCATGTCACGCGGAACGATCAGCCGGTAGGGCTCAAGTGCCAGGGTCGTCCAGCGCAGATCGCTTTGCAGCGAGAAGGGCGGGCGAATGATCACCGCCATGTCGATCTCGCCGGCATCCACCAGGTTGACCAACTCCATCGACAGACCTGGGATCACACGGGTTCGGCATTGCGGACATTGTTGGTGAAATTTGGCGAGCGCATCCGGTAAGTACGAGCGCTGCACGGAAGCGATGGCGCCGATGTTCACCAGAACGTTGGCTGGCAGCCCAACCGTGGTGGACCCCAGATTGTCATAAAGGCGAAGCAGCTCCTGCGCCTGCAGAAGTATCTGATGCCCCATTCTGTTCAGGTGAGCCGAGCGGCCCTTGCGGTCGAAAATCTGGAAACCCAGCTCGGCCTCCAGACGTTGCATCTGGGCGCTCACGGCGGCCTGCGTCAGCCCGATCCTGTTGCCGGCAGCGGCAAAGGTGCCTTCCCGCGCAACGGCGATGAGTGTTTTCAGTTCTTTGATCATTCACAAATATTAATTGTGTTTCTAAGAAATATATATTGATTTTTTTGCTTGGTCTGCGGCTCTACGATTGGCTCCGTAATCAAAAACAAAACCGATGGAGTTCCGATGAGCCTTTCTCCTTTTCACCTGGCGATCCCTGTTTATGACCTCGCGGCGGCACGCACCTTTTACGGTGAAGTGTTCGGGCTGCAAGAGGGGCGCTCCAGCACGCAGTGGGTCGACTTTGATTTTTACGGTCACCAACTGGTTATTCATGAGCATCCAAAGACCGCTTCTCAGGAGAGTGTGCATAGCAATCCTGTAGACGGCCACGACGTACCCGTTCCGCACTTCGGCATCATCCTGGAGTGGCAGCAGTGGGAAGCCCTGGCCGAGCGCCTGAAGTCCTTTGGCACCGAGTTTGTGATTGAACCCTACATTCGATTCAAGGGGCAGGTCGGCGAACAAGCCACGATGTTCCTGTTCGATCCGTGTGGCAACGCACTTGAGTTCAAGGCGTTCAAGGATATGAGCCAGCTCTTCGCAAAGTAATAAAAGTAACGGCACAACGTGGTTGTGCCGTTTGATTTCAAATGAGCTGGAAGCTCATGACTCTAGCAACTGCCCTGTAACGCAGTCCTTTCATTCCAACAAGAAGGCTAGACATGAAACGTATCCCTTTGGTTTGGCAAATAGTTGCCGGGCTGTTGCTTGGCGTGCTCGTCGGTTGGTACTTCAATACACACCCGCAATATCAAGGGTGGATCAGTTCTGAAATCCTCAAACCCCTTGGCGATATCTTCATCAAGATGATGAAGATGGTCGTTGTTCCCATTGTGTTCTGTTGCATGATCCTGGGGATTGCCGGCGGCGGCGATAACAAGTCCTTTGGGCGCATGGGCGTCAAGTCGCTGGGGTATTTCTTCGCGATTACCGGCCTGGCCATTGTGATGGGGCTGTGTTTCGCCAATATTTTCGAGCCCGGCACGGGCACTGATATTTCGGGCATTTCCCACAGCACCGCGTCGGTCAACATGGAGCCCTCGAAGGGCGCACTCGTCATCTTGCAGAACATCGTCCCCGATAACGTTTTTGTCGCGATGTCGGAAGCGAAGTTGCTCTCGGTACTGTTCTTCGCCGTGCTGTTTGGCCTGGCATTGAACTCACTCCCCAGAGAGAAAAGCGCGCCGGTGGTGGCGGTGGTTCAAGGCATCTCTGATGCAATGTTCAAGGTCGTCTCAATCGTCATGGCTTATGCGCCGATCGGGGTATTTGGCATGATCGGCGCTACCGTGGCGACCTTCGGTTTTGCCTCATTATTGCCGTTGCTCAAGTTGATCGGTGTGGTTTACCTGGCGCTGATTGTCTTTGCGCTGGTGGTGCTGGGCGGTATTTGCTACCTGATTGGCGAGAATATTTTCAAACTCATCAAGTACTTCCGTAATGAGCTGATTCTGGCGTTCTCCAGCGCCGCGTCGGCATCGGTCATGCCGCAGTTGATGAGCAAGCTGGAACACTATGGTGTGCCGCGCCGTATCGTCAGTTTTGTGGTGCCGGTGGGTTATGCATTCAACCTGGACGGTGCGTCGATCTTCCTCGGCGTGGCGACGATTTTTGTCGCGCAACTCTATGGGATCGACCTGTCGCTGTCCCAGCAGATACTGCTGGTGGTGACGATGGTGCTGACCTCCAAAGGCGCTGCCGGCGTTCCCGGCTTCGCCATCATCATCCTGTCCGCCACCTTGGCGTCTGCCGGTCTTCCACTGGAAGGGGTCGCGCTGATTGCCGGCATCTTCCGGATTATCGACAGCGGCACCACCACCCTGAACGTGCTGGGCAATGCGATTGCCCCCTTGGTCATCGCCAAGTGGGAAAAGGTCGGCATTGAGCCTTCAGGGACTACCCAAGTAGCGCAGAAAACCTAATGCCAGTCAGTTAAGCGCAATCCCTGTGGGAGCGGGCTTGCTCGCGAAGGCGTCATGGTATTCAACATCGATGTCGACTGTCAGTCCGCTTTCGCGAGCAAGCCCGCTCCCACAGGTTCCATACCCGTTACATATCAGGAGTCATGCAAATGAGCAGTCTTACTTACGTTCAGGAATACAAAGCGATCGTCGATGTGCTTAACCAGTACAACGAAGGTGGCGCGAAGGCCGACAGTGCGCTGATGAAGCCCGCTTTCAACGAGCAGGCCACGATGTTTGGTGTCGATGGCGACAAACTCGTCGGCGGCGCAATCCAGAATCTCTACGACGTCATCGACAACGCGTTCCGCCCGTCCCCGCAAGCCCAAGCCGCCATCGTGCGCATCGACATCGTCGGTACGGCAGCCAGTGCGCGGGTCGATACCGACAACGTCTCAGGGTTCCGCTTCACTGACTTCTTCAACCTGCTGAAGGTAGAAGGCAAGTGGACCATCGTCAGCAAGATTTACCATACCCATCCGGGCGCCTGATCTTTTCGGATATCGCGGATCGGTGGTTGTGAATCTTCTGGTCAAGCTACCGTTTGAAGAAACCAGGAAGGTCCTCGACATCGAGGACTTTCCAGCGACCAGTAGGGTGCCTTTATTCCCGCACCTAGCGCATTACAATCTCACTGAATTTGACAGTAAGCGCTCCCGTAATGGTGGGGCGGGTAAAGACGTGGGAGCATCAATTACGAGTAGGAGAATGGCTCAAGAAAAATTTGCGGATCTGTCCAGAGTCTTAAGCCATAAGGAATGACGGAATAGCCGTCGTAGCGGCCCGAGAAAGTATTAGACGCCGCGAACTCTAAAAAACGACCGCGTTTATCGTCAACGACCCGTATACCCGGACAGTCGAGCATTGAGTACCGGACTATGGGGTTTGGTAGCGGAGCCGCCCACAGCTGGACTTCAACATCGCAATCAAATTGCCAAATGGTCAATTGCAGTCTTACAGCGCCCTGTTCGACGATGTATCGGTGTGAGATCCCGGACTCTCCCTCAGTGGGAATAACTCCAAGTACGTTGAAAAGCTCAAACGGGTCCCATATCAGTGCTGGCATTACACTTTCCTTTGCCGAAGAGCATTTCGGGTTGAGCCTGCGTTATCGCCCCATCGAGCCAAAATTTCGGAAGCGACTCGTTCAGGCATCGTTGCCAGCGAATCTACGATGAAGTTCGGACTTCGAATACCTCATCCATCACTGGCCGATCATGGGGTAGTAAAAAGCGCTGGTGCTTCTGATATAGCTGCGCCAGAGCAGCCCTGTTCGGACCGACGACATCCATGCCGCGATCATCGTAGGGAAATGCCATGACCTGCAGGCTCAGGTTGAAGAAGTAGATGTCACAAAACGGACGCGGTCGAATGTCTCCAAAATCCTTCGCCAATGCACACCATAGAAGATTCTGAAGTAGCGACAAAGGGGCATGAAAGGCGACGTTTACCCAACACTCTTCTTCACTTTCATCAAACCAATCGTCCGGATGAATGAGGGTATGCCATCGGGAATGATTCGAGGGAATCCTGATGCCGGCGGTCCGAAGCTCTGCTAAAACAGGTCGGAGTGCAAATGGATTTGTTCCGGAGCGAACACGAAGACACACAACGAGCGATCCTTCGTCAGGGAAAATGTCCTCGCAAATGCATCGTGCTTTTTGCAGCGCCAGAAGAAACTGTTCAATGGCAGTTCCCTTTTCGGAAAGGCTAAATCGCAAACCTCCCGGGCAGGAATAGAACAGCGGCCGTTCGAAGGCTTTTCCCCCGAAAACCTCGTCAATTTTACGCTGCAGGTTCACTACTTTACGGTCCTTCGTAAGAGGGATTAATAATAGGAAGTCGGCGGCCGAGAACACAACTTTAGGCGCATCGGGCTTTCCGGCGAGTCCAAAGACTGTAGGACACTGCTCCACTGGAATAAACATCGAATATTTGCTTAAGTCCATTGAGACACCTGTGCGGTGATTGAATCCCAAGGCGTTTCAACCGGAGAATCCCATGAGCCCTCGATTCCCGCGTTTCGCCGCATTGTTCGCCATCCTCACGGCCGGCACCTTTTCCTGTGCCCACGCCGTCGAATACACCCAGGTGAACACCACCGCCAGCAAGATATCGTTCACCTATAGCCAGTTCGGCTCGAGGGCGTACGGCAGGTTCGGCAAGTTCGACGCCACGCTCGATTTCGACACGGCAAACCCCGCCTCGGCCCACGCCAGGCTGACCATCGACCTTGCCAGCATCGACGCCGGGGGCAGCGACGCCAACAGCGAGCTGCAAAAGCCTGCCTGGTTCAACACGGCGGACTATCCGGTGGCGACCTTTGAATCGACCGGGGTGAAAGCACTGGGCGACCATCGCTACTTGATCACCGGCAACCTCACGCTCAGGGGCATGACGCGCGAGTTGCAGGTGAAAGTGCTGTTGAAGCCGGAGAAGGCCATCGGGATCTTCGATGGCGACATCATTGTGAAACGCAGGGACTTCAACATCGGGGAAGGGGAGTGGGCCGACAAGGTTGTCTCCAACGACATCAACATCCGCTTCCGCATCGTCGCGCCTGAACGGTGATTTTCCTGCGAGGCGCTCGATCTGTGACAATAGCGGGGCTGATGCTCAGTAAGCCTTAGGAGTCAGAAACGTAATGCCCCAGCTCACCCACTTCGCCACTCCGTGCCCGGAGCCCATCAACAGCCAGATACTGCAGATGGTCGTCGACAATTTAACCGACATCAGCATGGTGGGCATCGCGCCGAGCAACCCGTTGTACAACGTGTATCAATACACGGTGGGATACGAGGTTCATCTCTACCTGGAAGCGCTCGGCGGATCCAAAGGGATTGCTGTCGAATTGATCGTCGCCACGGACGACGAAGACCCTGCGCAGGTCATCGGTTTTCTGCTGTACCTGCCGGTCAAGGACGATCCCGAGGCGTGCGGCGTGGCGTACATGGCGGTGCAGGCCAGCCATCGGCGGCGGGGCGTCGCCCGGGCGATGCTGCAAGACATGCTCGGCCGCTACCCGCATGCCGAACTGACCTGCACCGTCGCCAAGGTGCCCTGGTTCGAGTCGATGGGCTTTCAAGTGCTGGGCGTGCGCGGCACTCAGGTGCTGATGAATACCCGTGATCACGGCACGGAAGGCTTGATGGGCTTACTGGATGTCACTTCGATCTACAGTTCTGTGGAGGTGCGGCAGATACATACGTATCTGCTGCAAAAACACGGCAAGCGGGCAATGATCGATGCAGAGAAGCAACGCGACCGGCATCTCGACCAGATGACGCGCAACGCGAAGGCGTTTGTGCTGGAACGTTTGGACACAGACGCCGTGCACGGGGGGCGTCCCGTCTAGACTGTTGAGTCCTTTCGGGCGCGCAGGCTGGCCGAGGCGTGATATTCTGTCGCATTAACTTGGTTTGACTTATTCAGTTCGTACGTCCACAGACGTGCTGACAGAATCAATGTCGCTCAAAGTAGCTGAGCCAATAATGATAAAAATCAGTACACGAGGGACATATAACTGAGGTCGATGGAGTCACGTCGGCCTTGTGTGCCCACCTTCAAGTTTCTTGTGAGTGCAGGAACCCACGGCACGCTGCCTGCGGACCCGTACACCTGGGTTGCTCATGAGTGAGGATTGAGGGCGGATGGCGTTTATCATAGGTGCTACAGATGTTTAAGAAACTGAACACGGCCCTGCTGGGGCTGGCTTTGTCGATGGGGATCACGTCCGCCTACGCGGAAGAGGCAAAGAAAGTCGATGTGCTGCTCATTGGCGGCGGCATCATGAGTGCAACGCTGGGTGTGTGGCTCAATGAGCTGGAACCCGGTCTGTCGATGGAGATGGTCGAGCGCCTCGACGGCGTCGCCCAGGAAAGCTCCAACGGCTGGAACAACGCCGGTACCGGTCACTCCGCCCTGGCCGAGTTGAACTACACCCCGGAAGACGATAAGGGCAACGTCCAGATCACGAAAGCCGTTGAAATCAACGAAGCCTTCCAGATCTCCCGTCAGTTCTGGGCCTGGCAAGTTCAGCAAGGCGTGCTGAAGAACCCGCGTTCGTTCATCAACTCCACTCCGCACATGAGCTTTGTGTGGGGCGATGACAACATCAAGTTCCTGAAGAAACGCTACGAAGCCCTGCAAGCGAGCCCGCTGTTCGCCGGCATGCAGTACTCCGAAGACCCGGCTGTGATCAAGAAGTGGGTTCCGCTGATGATGGAAGGGCGTGACCCGAACCAGAAAATCGCGGCCACCTGGAGCCCGATCGGTACTGACATGAACTTTGGCGAGATCACCCGCCAGTTCGTCGCGCACCTGCAAACCACGCCGAAGTTCGACTTGAAGCTGTCTAGCGAAGTGCAAGACATCACCAGGAACGAAGACGGCACCTGGCGCGTCAGCTACAAAAACCTGAAAGACGGCACCGAAACCGAAACCGACGCCAAGTTCGTGTTCATCGGCGCGGGCGGCGGTGCACTGCACCTGCTGCAGAAGTCCGGCATTCCTGAAGCCCGGGAATACGCAGGCTTCCCGGTTGGCGGCTCGTTCCTCGTGACCGAAAACCCGACCCTGGCCGAGCAACACCTGGCCAAGGCCTACGGCAAAGCCTCCGTTGGCGCTCCGCCAATGTCGGTTCCGCACCTGGACACCCGTGTTCTGGACGGCAAGCGCGTCATCCTGTTTGGCCCATTTGCGACCTTCAGCACCAAGTTCCTGAAAGAAGGCTCGTACCTGGACCTGCTGACCACCACCACCACGCACAACGTGTGGCCAATGACCAAGGTCGGCATCAAGGAATACCCGCTGGTCGAGTACCTTGCAGGCCAACTGATGCTGTCTGACGAAGACCGCCTCAACGCCCTGAAAGAATACTTCCCGAACGCCAAAGCCGAAGACTGGCGCCTGTGGCAAGCCGGCCAGCGCGTGCAAATCATCAAGCGTGATGAAGCCGCCGGTGGCGTGCTGAAGCTGGGTACCGAGATTGTTGCTTCGCAAGACGGCAGCATTGCCGGTTTGCTGGGCGCATCGCCGGGTGCTTCGACCGCTGCACCGATCATGCTGACCGTGCTGCAGAAAGTGTTCAAGGACAAGGTTGCTTCGCCAGCCTGGCAAGAGAAGCTGCACCAGATCGTGCCTAGCTATGGCACTCAGCTGAACAGCAGCCCTGAGAAAGTGGCTCAAGAGTGGGCTTACACCTCCAAGGTGCTGCAACTGACTCCGCCGCCGGCGATTGGTCAGACGGCTCCTGCTCCGGCTGCTCCGGCTGCTCCTGCCAAGGCACCGAAGGCTAATGCTGCAACTGATATGGCTCTGTAACTAGAGGCCCAATCAAAAGCCCACTGAACCGGTGACGGTCAGTGGGCTTTTTTGTGCTTCGGATTCAGTTCTTGCAGGTTGTGCGATACCTGAGGTTGACGGTTTTTTGTGGCGAGGGGGCTTGCCCTGATGTCGGTAAATTCAGCCGTAATGCGATCTGTAGCAGCTGGCGAAGCCTGCGTTCGACTGCGTAGCAGTCGTGAATCCGGCTGATGCGGTCTGCCTGACACACCGCGAGTTCCGGTTTACGACTGCTTCGCAGCCGAACGCAGCCTCGCTGGGGCTCGACAGCTGCTACAAGCCGAACGCAGCCTTCGGCAGCGGCTACAACGAGTGCCTCGTGCCTGAGTTTTCTTAACTTACCGACCGTACATCCGGCCCTCGATCAACGCAGATGAAATGCCGGCCCCGGCACCACTTCGCTGATCTGCAAGCGGTGATTCTCCCCCCGCCAATGGTTGCCGGCATCGCGCTTGAAAACGTCAGAGAGGAAGCTGCTCATGTTTTCTCGGTTGTCCGCCTGGACCACGCCGAAGAGCGGGTCGAAGAGCGGGTCGAAGAAGTGCAGGCGGTTCTGGCTGTCCTGGTGCAGGGCCATCGCGTGGCTTTCGCTCAATAACAGGAAGGTCTGGTTCTTGCCGGGTTTCAATACGGCTTTCAGCTCGTGATCGATGGCATCCGTCCTCATTCCATAGTGGGCATGACGTACGCCATCTGGAGCTTTGCCCAGCGTCATGCCCAGCTTGGGCAGCGTGTCCAGGAGCATGGGGCCGGCGTTCTGGATCTTGTCTCTGTAGGGCTGTTGCTCAATATGCTGGAAGCCCAGTACGCGAGGCAGCAATGCGTCTTCGCGGTAATTCGCCAACTTGTCGAAGAAAACCTCGTCCGATTGACCCTTGACGCGACTCTGGCACCAGTTGACAGACAGGCCGAAGCAGCCGTGCCCGTCGCCTCCGGCCCGACCGTAGTCAGCGGCGAACTTCCCGTCGTCGATGGTCTTGTCGAAGAGAAACTTGTTCTGGTTGAACGGGGAGACAAGGTGGCAGCTGTGCTCCTCGGCAATCTGCCGTTTCGCCTCGATATTCGCCGTTCCCCCCATGCTGCTGTCCGCCATTTCCTTGGTTTTGGTCTTGATGTAGTGCGTGGCGTCATCACGTAGCGAGGCGAGAGACGTCATCAGATCCGGCAGCAAGGTGCGCAACGAGCGATGCTGCGCTTGCACTTCTTCATGGCTGGGCAGGTCGGCGGCGTCGACCGACGAGAACGAGGAATGCGCGTCGAAAAAGACATCCTCACCGCTGCCCAGAGGGACCAGGGCGCCCGCCGCGTGAGGGTGAAAATGAGCGAATGCTTCGGGCGAACCGGGTTGGAGCCCGGCTGACGAAGAGGTTTGGCCCTGTTCCGCCGCAGCGGTGACACCTGACGAGGCGCCCAAGTGCTGAATCTGCATGCTGTGCCCCCTTATTCCGTCCTGAAAAGTCGCGCGCCCAGTTGGAACGCCGGTGAAAGCAGGGGGCCTTTCTGCGCGCGCCGACTGGCTGTTTCCTGACGTCGATAGCCCTTGATATAGCGCTTCAGCGCTCCGGCCAAAGTGCCCATCTGCGTCATGATGCGGTCGAGTCCGGGCTCGTCCAGATCGTTCATGGGGTGCACGCTGCGCAGCATGAGTTGCTTCGAACCGGGGTTATAACCGAGGGATCCACCGTGGGTTCGGCTCGGCTCGAGGTTCAGCGCCATGGCCATGGCCAGAATGTCATTGTCCTGCGGCATCGACAGTTCGGCGACCAGGACGAAGATAAACAGCGTCGTGTCCTGTTTGGGCAGCCAAAGCAGACACTCCTCGCCATTGGCGGTGCGCACGGCATAACGCTCACGCTGACCTTCCAGCGCGTCCACGATACCCCGCGTGCGCAGCCACTGACACAGCCGCTCCCTTGCCTCGATCGGCCGCATGGACACTCCTTGATGTTTGTTTCTGATGGTTCCTTTATCTGTGGTTCTGGGGGGGGGAATGGTTCCGTCTGTCAAGAGTGGTCTTATACCGCCAACGTGCTACAACTGACTCCGTCGCCGGTGATTGGTCAGGCGGCTGCTCCTGCTGCTCCTGCCAAGCAGTTCGAGAACGCCCATGAACCCACAGAAAATTCTCCCCATTGCTTAGGCTTTCCATTCGTGCCGAGGGAAATCGTGCCCCACAACCCCACAGTTTTGCCTGGAGGTGAAATTGAACTGAACCGCCTACGGAGGATTTTCAGGAGGACCAGGCCGACGCTATGGCAACGCTTCGCCGCTCTCGGCAAGAGTGTGCCACCGACTCACCTCAGCGACCCGCCAACGCCCTAAAGGACAAGTACTAAGCAAATGGCCTGACTTTTGCTCTGCTACTCGGTTACCAACCAAGGAGTGTCAAAATGATCGGAAGCAACTTACCTCCCCTGCAGTATGTTGATGGGCTCAGAAGGTCTTTGGAGAGTGGCAAGGTGACCGCCGGCAAGATCCAGGTCGCAAATGCGACAGCGGAAATCCAGGCACAGATCGATGAAAGTTTTCGCGACACAGAACGCAATCTTGAACAGCTGACAGCCCGCTATAAATCTGATCAAAACCGGATGATGTTCGACACGAAAAGCAACTCTATCGAACCGCCCAATGTGCAGTCCCTCAGCAAAAGCGACACTTCGCATGGGCTGGAAGACCTCCAGCATCTGATAGAGATCGGAGGCCTTGAGGAGAAAACCATCAACGCTAACAATGGCGACTTATCGATTTACAGCGCTGCGGTCCATCAGGAGTGGCTGCTGGCTCGTGTGGGCGTTGATGTATCTGTGTAGGCAAATTGTGAGGGGCACTCAAATAGCCCTACGAATGCATAATTGGCACTGCACGTAAGTGTTTGCCGCACAGCTTGCCCCATCCCAAACTTCAACGTGTCACGTAGTAAAAAGCCCACTGAACCGGTGACGGTCAGTGGGCTTTTTACTGTCCGGAATTCAGTTGCTTCGAATTACACGGTGACGAGTTTTTTGTGGGTGCCCCGTACCCCAAAGCTACTATTTGCCATCGTGTCGTTCAAACACGTGCCCTGCGCAGATATCGCCGATACAAAACAACACCCATAACAACCGAAAGCAACCCAACCCCCACATTACCCAAAAGCCAAATTGCAAAGTTCCGACTCTGGTCCGCATCGCCCTCGTAGAACGGCCCAAAGTAGCTAGACACTGCCACGAATATCAAATTAAACGCCCCGACGGCCAAGGAAACGATAAGGATGACGAACAAAGTTCCTTTTACAATTTTCATATGACCTTCCAAAACCATATTTCCTTCGACTCGTGGTAGTCGGAGAAACTGCCCTCAATGGAAAACCCCAACTGAATACGAGGGTAGCTCAGCCAGTCCGTTAGTCTACGCCCGTTCCATAGGTCGATATGATCGCCGCTGCGATTGCCGATGGTCTCGTTTCCTCGCCGCCAGAAGTCCTTGAAGAAAATGATGCCTTGCTGCCCTTCAAGATCATCCTCGAAGTCCTTCGGCATTATTTTTTTGACGGCGTGCAGGCCGGGAATTTTGGCTTGGCTTAACGCCTGCGCTATTTCTTCTGCTGCCAATACATGCCCTTCGCTCTTGGGGTGCTGCCAACAGTGGCGGACACTCTTGAGCTTGCCGAGATCGGCACCAGCCCGGCGTAGTGCCACGCCGAGGTTGATAGCACACTGATCACTGAAATTTTTGGCGCCGTTGGTTCTGCACGGAGCGGCGTCTCCAAATATTTCTGGGTGGCTTTTCCATAACGTGTCGAATGTGAGCATCCTGCCTTCTCCCTGTGGCCCTTTAATCCTGACGGCTAGCCTAGCAGAGGGCCCATCTTGGCTGATAGAGACCTCTCAGAGGCCCATGGAAAAATCGGAAGGTTCCTACCCCAATGAAGACTATGCCGATCGGATAGTCGATACGGTAGTGATCGAACGGTTACAAAAGATCGCAGCTTTCGACAGCTCCAGCTTTGGGGCTGATCCGTATTTTTCCGGGCTTTCTGCATCTGTAATGCCCCCAGCCGCCGGCTCACAATGACAGCACGGTCAGCCGTCGCGCCAGTCGCTGCACCGCAAACTCATAACGTAGGAGGCCCTATGGGCAAGATGGCAATTTTCCTGGGTGGATTTCTGGTGCTGACCATTTTGATTGGTGCGCTTGCCACGATCTCCCCCGTTTAGTCTCTTCCTGCGATCAGCAAAAAGCACAACGCCTCCACACAGGGAGGCGTTGCAGATCCTGAACACCAAAGGTTGGTAAGAAACGCGCGCAGCGATTTTCTCGCTGCGCGCGCAGGTTTTACTGGGCGAGGAAGTCGAACGTCCAGAGACCCTCGGCACGGCTGACGGTCACATCCACTTCAGTCGCCGTGATGGGCGCGACATACCGGGTCATGTCAGAGAAGTTCTGCACGATGTAGGTTTGCCCGGTCATCGGTGGCGTCGCCACCATAAAGTAGAAGTTAGGCTCGTATTCGAAGCTCACCGTCATGCTTGAATCCACTTGGGGCATGGTTACCACCGGCCGGCCATTGACGTACCAGTTGCTGTCGAACTGGATGTACGGATTGGTCTTGTTGATGACACCACACTGTTGCGGAGTGAGTTTTTGCTGCGCCAGGGAAGCAGACGCCGGTTCCAGATAAGGCGACAGACCGTTAGGGCTGACCGCCTGGAGCAAGCTCCCGGGGTTGATGGTGCGACGGCCGGAAATGATGGTGTTGCTAATTTTTTCACCCAATGTAGTCACATCGGTTTCGATCTGAGCTTCGTAGTCGAATGACTCGGTAGACCCGGCTGAGCCAGTCAGGATCTGCCAGGCATGGATCCGATAGTCACGCTGAGGCTGTTGCGGTTTGAGAAACACCAGCACGGTCTTGCCTTCCATATCGTCGACAGCGAAATTGACATTGAAAATAGTCATCGTCCTTCTCCTTGTTCCCTGTAGAAGCCGCAGCAAAACGCCTTGGCTTGTATCTCCAGACGGGATTTGAAGCGCCTTGTGAAACGTCTTTTTTAACGACTCTGATCGGCATCAAGGAGCTGCTGGTAATGGGGGCAGTTATTCGATTCCTCGAAAGGATGCCTGAGCCTTGCGTTCCCGGTTCTGTGTTTCAGCTCCACTCACTGGGCTGAGAGCGACTGCGAACGAGACACTATGGAAGTCAAGGACAGAGCTCGGTGAATGCCTGGATGCCAACTCTAGACGGTGCATGGCATTTCACAACGTCTGGGGCGACTGCGTCCTGACAGTGGGGCATCCCGCCCCGATGTCAGAAAGGAGTCTCATCATGCGTACCATTCATGCAATCGCCGCTGGCTTGGCGACTTCATTATTGAGCTTGTCCGCCACAGCGCAGATCAATTGCGCTGCAGGCGCGGCCGGGGTCAATCCTGTGCCGGTGCAGGTCAGCAACGCGGCCATCCCCAACAGCCGGGTCAACCCGCAGATCAACCGACGGCACATCTTCTGTGGCGAAATCAATGCAGCAGGTAACGCAGTCGGGTTTCACTCCCGGCCCGCCGGCCATGATCCAAGCCTGGGCAATGGCCCGATGGCCCCGGTGGCGGCGCGTACAGTAGGTGCGCTGGTTTACATCGTGCCCCCTGGCATGAATAACCCGCAACCGTATCGCTACATGAACAACGGCGTGCAGATCTTCAATACGGTGGCGAATGCTTGGGTGCCCAAGGCCGGACCATCGACCTTTTTCCCTGAGAGTTGTACGCAGCAGGAGGTCGTGGAGTCTATTCGTTATGCCTACATGCACCTGCTGAGCTCTGTGACCCCGCCTCCAGCGGCAGCCTTTTACGGGCCCTCAGTGCCTTATCTCAATGCGCCTGGTTACTGTGTAGGCGAGAACGGATATCCATTCACCGTCAGCGGTTACCTGAACAACATCGGCGGCCTCTGGTGGGTCAACACGGCCTTTCCGATAGCCGGTTTTTAAACGTTGAACGCCTGCCTCGTCAAACGAGGCAGGCGTTATTTTCGATAGTGCTGATGCGACTGTGGAAGAAGACGGCGGATCATTCAAACTCCTCACCATCCTCGCCGAATGTACCCAGTAACACGCGCAGTTGTTGCCGCGCCAATTGCACACGCTTACGCGCATTCGACTCGCTGATCTCCAGCATACCGGCCATGCTTTCGTATCCCGCACCGTCAATACAGCGCAGCTCAAGCGCTTCGGAGAGCGAAGCCGGTAGCTGGTTTATGGCGACATTCAATGCTTCAAGGGTTTCTTGCAGGGATGCGGTGTGCTCGGGGCTGTAGTTCAGCGGCTGCCAGGTCACGCTTTCATACAGATCGTGATCCAGCCATTCGAGGCTGCAGGTGGACGGTGTTTTGCGTATCCGGTCGATACAGAGGTTGGAGGTCACACGCCTTAGCCAGGCTTGAACGTTATCAATTGTGGTCAACCGTTCAGGTTCTCTGTGGAACAGGTTGAACAGATGCAAACGCAGTTCACTGAGTGCGTCTTCAGCATCCTGCGGGCTTCGGGTTAACTGCCGACATCGTTTTCGCATGATTGCTTCGTTGTCCACTAGAAATATCCATATTGCTCCCTGCACGGCACCCAACCTGACATTACATGGGCTTACTTCCATGTGCCTCGCCATAATCGTTCCTTGATCGACCGCGACGCCAGCACTGGACGGCTCTACATAGAGCAATCAGTAATCTGGCCGGAACATGCAGGACGAAGTAGCTCGGGGTTTGTGACGCAGGGTTATGGAAATACAAGAACGAGATTTGAGGAGGTGTGGGCGCCAAACAGAAAACCTGTAGCGGGACGTTGGGTTGAAAGTCTCGTAGCGACTGTCACACAACCCTGAGGTCAGGCCTGGGCGCAGGTGGAAGGCCGAAAATGAGGTACAAAAAAACGGCGCAATGGCCGGTTTTGTCGGACGCGACGTGTATGCGTTGTAATGTGTTTGGTACCGAGGAATCGGGTGTTGAATCAGGTGGATCCGCAGGTAGGCGAGGGCATGGCTTCAACGTTTTCGCAGTAAAAAGCCCCGCCCCATTTTAGGTGGGGCGGGGCTTTTTGCGTTAGAAGATCAAAAGATCGTAGCCTGCGGCAGCTCGGTGTTGATCAGCAGCTGCCGTCCCCCGGGTCAGTTCACATCACCTCAGATCAAACCGATCCAGATTCATCACCTTGACCCAAGCCGCAATGAAGTCTTTCACAAACTTCTCCTTCACGTCGTTGCAGGCATAGACTTCAGCCAACGCTCTCAACTGCGCATGTGAGCCAAACACCAGATCAACACGCGTAGCTGTCCATTTGAGGTCGCCGGTTTTGCGATCACGCCCTTCAAACTCTTCATTGGCCTCCGACACCGGTTTCCATTCCACGCCCATGTCGAGCAGGTTTTTGAAGAAGTCGTTGGTCAACGCTTCCGGTTGCTTGGTGAACACGCCGTGTTGGGTTTGTCCGACGTTGGTGTTCAGCACACGCAGGCCGCCGATGAGCACGGTCATTTCTGGGGCGGTGAGTCTCAGCAGTTGGGCCTTGTCGATCAGTAACGCCTCGGCCGATACGCTGTATTTGCTCTTGAGGTAGTTGCGAAAGCCATCGGCGGCGGGTTCGAGGAAGCCGAAGGATTCAACATCCGTTTGTTCCTGGCTCGCGTCCATTCGTCCCGGTGTGAACGGCACCGTCACGGTCTGGCCGGCATTTTTCGCTGCTTGTTCGACGCCGACACAACCGGCCAGCACGATCAGGTCCGCCAGCGAGATTTTCTTGCCTCCGCTGTTGAACTCGCTCTGAATGCTTTCGAGTTTCGCCAGTACGTTCGCCAGTTGTTCAGGCTGGTTGGCTTGCCAGAATTTCTGCGGGGCCAGGCGCAGGCGCCCGCCATTGGCGCCGCCGCGTTTGTCGGAGCCGCGGAAGGTGGAAGCCGCCGCCCAGGCGGTCGACACCAGTTGCGAGACTGACAGGCCGCAGGACTGGAGTTTGCCCTTGAGAGCGGCGATGTCGCTGTCGTTGACCAGGGCATGGTCGACCGCCGGGATGGGGTCTTGCCACAGGAGTTCTTCGTTGGGCATTTCCGGGCCGAGGTAGCGGGAGAGGGGCCCCATGTCGCGGTGGAGCAGCTTGAACCAGGCGCGGGCGAAGGCGTCGGCCAACTGATCGGGGTTCTCCAGGAAGCGCCGTGAGATCGGTTCATAGATCGGGTCGAATCGCAGGGATAGGTCCGTGGTCAGCATGGTCGGGTTACGCCGCTTGGACGGGTCGTGAGCATCCGGAATGATGCCCGCGCCAGCGCCGCCTTTCGCCGTCCACTGGTTGGCACCCGCCGGGCTCTTGGTCAGTTCCCATTCGAAGCCGAACAGGTTTTCCAGGTAGTTGTTGCTCCACTTTGTGGGCGTGGTGGTCCAGGTCACTTCCAGGCCGCTGGTGATGGTGTCGCCACCCTTGCCGCTGCCGAAGGTGCTCTTCCAGCCCAGGCCCTGAGCTTCGAGGCCAGCGGCTTCGGGCTCGGCGCCGACGTTGTCGGCAGGGCCGGCGCCGTGGGTCTTGCCGAAGGCGTGGCCGCCGGCGATCAGTGCCACGGTTTCTTCGTCATTCATGGCCATGCGCCCGAAGGTCTCGCGGATGTCCACCGCAGCAGCGACCGGGTCCGGGTTGCCTTCCGGGCCTTCCGGGTTGACGTAGATCAGGCCCATTTGCACCGCGGCGAGCGGGTTTTCCAGGTTGCGTCCGCCCTCGGTGCGGCTGTCCTCATTTTTCCCCGGCTCAGCAATGAGTGGGCCTTCGCCGGGTTCTTGCATCGGTTCTTTTTTGTCTTTGTCGTAGCGGGTGTCACCGCCCAGCCACTTGTTTTCGGAGCCCCAATAGACGGCCTCATCCGGTTCCCAAACATCTGGCCGGCCACCGGAAAAACCGAAGGTCTTGAAGCCCATGGATTCCAGCGCGACGTTACCGGTGAGCACGATCAGGTCGGCCCAGGAAATGTTGCCACCATATTTCTGCTTGATCGGCCAAAGCAGCCGGCGGGCCTTGTCGAGGCTGACGTTGTCCGGCCAACTGTTGAGCGGTGCGAAGCGCTGCTGACCGGAGCCGGCACCGCCACGACCGTCACCGGTGCGGTAGGTGCCGGCGCTGTGCCAGGCCATGCGAACAAACAGCGGCCCATAGTGACCGAAGTCCGCAGGCCACCAGTCTTGCGAATCGGTCATCAGTGCATGCAGGTCTTGTTTGAGTGCCTGAAAGTCCAGGCTTTTGAACGCTTCGGCGTAGTTATAGCCCTCGTCCGTAGGGTCGGATAGGGACGAGTGCTGGTGCAGGATCTTCAGATTCAGTTGGTTCGGCCACCAATCGCGGTTCGTCGTGCCACCGCCAGCGGCGGCGTGATTGAACGGGCATTTCGATTCATTTGCCATGTGAGCGCTACCTTTGGTCGTATTCATCCGGCTATCCGGCCCGGGGTGGGCGCGCAATAGCGACGAGCGAAATCAATGACATAGGCTGGAGCCGTTCGATCAATTGATCGTCGTGGTCACACGGGAAATCCGGATAGCGGCAATCGAGTTGCCAGCACGGTGGCCCACGGCAAGCCTAGTATGCTTTCTGACTCATTCGTATCTTCTTATCAGGTCTCAACCGGCCAGCTTCCGCCAGCGCTCCAATAAGGTTAGACGTCTATAAAGCAGTCAGCTAATAGGTGGAGTATTGGGGGGTGATAGGCATAGTCTTTTACTTGAACCCTCAAGATGGAGCCGCTGTAATGAGGCGCTCCTGCTTCTATCCAGTGCCGGCAAAACGTATTCTGTCGCACCGACATTTGGATGGAGCCAAATCATGCAACTCTCCCACCGCCCCGTCAGTGCAGAAGATGTGCTGACGATTTGCGACTTTCCTCAAAACCCCCAAGAGCTGTTTTTCATGTTTCCGAAGGCCCAGTACCCGCTGACGGACGCTCAACTGCGTGCATCGATTGCTCAACGCTCGGACTCAACGGTGGTTGAAGGGGATGGTTCTGTCGTGGGTTTCGCTAATTTTTATGCGTTTGAGCGCGATGGCGTTTGCGCGATCGGCAATGTGATCGTGTCGCCGAGGGCTCGGGGGAAAGGTGTCGCGAGGTTTTTGGTGGAAACGATGGTGGGGCTGGCGTTTGAACGTCATCGGGCAAGCGAGGTGCAGCTTTCGTGTTTCAACGAGAATACGGCTGGGCTGCTTTTGTATCCGCAGCTTGGGTTTGTACCGTTTGGGGTTGAGGAACGGGTGTCGCAGGATGGGCGCCGTGTAGCGCTTATACACATGAGAAAGACTGGGAGCCATGGGGGGCTCTGAGTATTTTCCGGGTCGGGATTTGTGCTGTTTATTCAGGCCTCTTCGCGAGCAAGCCCGCTCCCACAGGGAGGGTGTGTTGGAATATTTTTATGTGCACGACATAAATCCCCTGTGGGAGCGGGCTTGCTCGCGAAGACGGCAGCACAAACACAAAAGCTTTCAGATCAGATCAATGACGCTGAGAGGAAACGAGTGATGGAAGGTATCGTATGATGAGCCTTTTCCGTTGACGGCCACCCAAGGATTCACCCGATGTCTTTAAGCAAGCGCGATCAGGCGCACATCGAACGCCGCCTGGTGGCCACTCTGACCGAGGGGTGTGAAACAGCCAAAGGGGAAATAATCGGGTTCTGCTGGCTGACTCATGTAGTCGATTACGACGCCTTTCCTTCCAGCCTGCGGGTGGTCTGGGTCTTCGATACGCAAGCCAACAAGGATCAGGCGCTGGCGAGCGGGCAGGGCGAGCGCATGGTCGAACTGACGGCCGTGGCGTTAAGTGCAGCGGATGTTTTCGTCAGCCCGGTTGCGGCCCATGTGCAGTTTGATTCTGAAGAGCAATGTCGGCGTGCCAATGCCGGCAACTGGCAGCAACGTTTGGCGCCCAAGCGTTCGACGCGGGGTTGAAACGTGGCCAAGGATATCGAAAATCCGTGTGTTTCCGTTTGCCAGCTCAGTGGTGAGCTGTGTGTCAGTTGTGGCCGCACCAAGGACGACATCAGAAAATGGAAACGCATGAAGCGTCCGGAAAAAATGGCGGCGGTGCAACGCGCGAGTTTGCGGTTGAAGGGGCTTCAGAAAAGGAAGGTTTGAGGGTAATGCCACTCAGTTAAGCCGAATGCGATCCCGTAGCAGCTGGCGAAGCCTGCGTTCGGCTGCGAAGCAGTCGTGAATCCGGTTAATGCGGTCTGCCTGATGTACCGCAATTTCTGATTTTACGACTGCTACGCAGCCGAACGCCGCCTCGCTGGGGCTCGACAGCTGCTACAACAGGGGTACGAAGAATCGCTCGATGGCGCCGCTGACCAGGTTCCCCAGCAGTTCATCGCGCTCTCGATAGCGGGGATGAAACTCTAGGGTCGTGTACAAACCTCCCGAACGCATTCACGCAGCCATCGATGCGCTGAATCGGCATCCATCCGTGGGTGCCAGAGCATCGAAATGGTGATCGGCGGCAGTTCGAACGGAAGGGCGAAACTGTGTAGGCCGGTGCGCAGGTTTCGGGTGTGTTGAGCGGGCACGGTGGCAATCAGGTCTGAGGCGCGAGCCAGTGCCAGCGCGGCCGAGAAGCCGCCGACGATGGTGGTGATCTCGCGCTCCAGTCCCAGCACTTTCAAGGCTTCATCCATCGGCCTCTTATCAAGCCCGCGCCGTGAGACCAGGATGTGCCTGCCTGCGGCATAACGGGAGGCGGTGACCTCGCCCTCGCTCAGCGAATGCCCTGTGCGCACGATGCCGACGAAACGATCTTCAAACAACGCACGGGTACGCACCTCCGGGCTCGTTGTGCCGCCGACCACGCCGGTTTCCAGGTCGACGGAACCGTCACGAAGCGCGGCGCTGTCCTTGCTCGGTTTCTGCACAAAGTGCAGGCGCACGCCGGGTGCTTCCTCACTGACGCGGGCTATCAACGCCGGGCCGAAGTTTTCGACAAAACCGTCGCTGGTGCGCAGCGTGAACGTTCGAACCAGTTGCTTGAGGTCGAGCTGTTCGGCGGGGCGCAAAACCGCTTCGGCGTCTTGCACCAATCGACTGACGTGTTCGCGCAGTTCGAGCGCCCGGGGCGTCGGCACCAGCCCGCGTCCGGCCCGGACCAGCAGCGGGTCGCCCGTGGTTTCGCGCAATCGCGCCAGTGCCCGGCTCATGGCCGACGGGCTCAGGCGCAGTCGTTGGGCGGCGCGGGCGACGCTGCCTTCGGCGAGCAGCACATCCAGGGTAATCAGCAGGTTCAGGTCGGGAGTCGTCATGCCTCAACGTTAGCACGGCGTGAGGCTGACATGGCGTCAAGCGCATCTATCAAGTGCAAAGCATGCGCCTTCCGCCTTGTCACGCGCGGGCATACGCTGCTGATCTACCTTTCAGATGCGGCCAAGCCATGAAACTCATCACTCAATCAGACTCGGTGCGCTGGGCGCTTGCGAGCCTTTCGCTGTCGATGTTGATGCCTTCCCTCGACACCAGCATCGCCAACGCAGGTTTGCCGACACTGGCCCAGGCGTTCGATGCTTCCTTCCAACAAGTGCAGTGGATCGTTCTGGCGTATCTGCTGGCGATCACCACGCTGATCGTCAGCGTCGGACGACTGGGCGACATCGTCGGCCGTCGGCGCTTGCTGCTGGCGGGCATTGGCATTTTTACCCTGTCATCGCTGGCATGCGGTGTGGCACCGTCGCTCGGGTGGCTGGTCGGCGCCCGGGCGGTGCAGGGGCTCGGGGCGGCGATCATGCTGGCGCTGACCGTGGCGTTTGTCGGTGAGACGGTGCCGAAAACGCAGACCGGCAGCGCCATGGGGCTGCTCGGCACGATGTCGGCGATCGGCACCACCCTGGGGCCGTCGCTCGGTGGAGTGTTGATCGCAGGCGCAGGTTGGCAGGCGATTTTTCTGATTAACGTGCCGCTGGGTGTTCTGAATATCTGGCTTGCGTATCGCTATTTGCCTGCGGACTCTCAGCGAGAGAAAGCAGGGCGGGTGGGCTTCGACAAGGCAGGTACGTTGTTGCTGGCGCTGACGCTTGGGGCGTATGCGCTCGCCATGACGACCGGGCACGGTGATCTGGGGCCGTTCAACATCGCACTGCTGCTGGCGGCTGTTTTCGGCGCTGGGCTTTTCATATTCGTTGAGGCCACGGTGGCATCGCCATTGATTAAATTGGCGCTGTTCCGCGAGCCGGGATTAAGCGCGAGCCTGGCCATGAGCACGCTCGTTTCGACGGTGATGATGGCGACGCTGGTGGTCGGGCCGTTTTATCTGTCGGGTGCGCTTGGGCTCGGTACGGCGCTTGTTGGCCTTGCCTTGTCGGTCGGCCCGCTGGTGGCTGCGTTGGCCGGTGTCCCGGCCGGTCGTCTGGTGGACCGTTTTGGCACTCGGCGCATGACCCTGATCGGGCTCGCTGCCATGGAGCTCGGCGCGGCTGTTTTATCCATGATGCCTGCGGGTTCCGGCCTCCTCGGTTACGTCGCGCCCATCGCGCTGATCACGGCCAGCTACGCATTGTTCCAGGCGGCCAACAACACCGCGATCATGACCGACATCCGCCCGGACCAGCGCGGCGTGATTTCCGGCCTGCTCAGCCTGTCACGCAATCTTGGGCTGATCACCGGGGCCTCGGTCATGGGCGCGGTGTTTGCGCTTGCCTCGGCGACGGCAGATGTCACTACGGCATCTCCCGCAGCCATCGCCAGTGGCATGCGAATGACGTTTGCCGTCGCCGCGGTGTTGATTGTCCTGGCCCTTGCTGTCGCGCTGGCGCTGAGAGTTTCCCACTGCTGCACTTCATGCAGTGATGAACTGCAGTGAAGCTGTATTGTTCACCTGAAATCGAATACCGATACTTCCTGCACATCGCGCAGATGGGCTGCGCTGAAGTGAAGGAGTCAGGCAATGGTTTCACCGGCGACGCTCATGGCGTTCAAGGAATGGCTGGAGGCCAGATTCACAAAGGGGCCGCCTTGGCTGTGTGCCGTGTGACAGTCTCTCTGTGTAAATGCCAGTCAGTTAAGGCACTGCAGCAGCGACGCACTCTTTGTAGCAGCTGCCGAAGGCTGCGTTCGGCTGCGAAGCAGTCGTAAAATCAGAAATTGCAGTACGCCTGGCAGACCGCATTTACCGGACTGACGACTGCTTCGCAGCCGAACGCAGGCTTCGCCAGCTGCTACAGGGCATTGGCCGCGCTGTGTTCCTTTTAGTGAGCGCCGCCGCCGACTATCGCCGCTTGCGCCGTGCGCAACGCATGCCGATTGCCACGGAACAACACCAGTGTCGCGATCAATCCCAGCACCGCCGCGCCACTGAGCCAGATCCCCGGTGCCGCCTTGTTGTCCAGCACATGGATCAAGTACGTACAGGCCGCCGGTGTGAAACCACCGAACGTTGCGGTCGCCAGGCTGTAGGCCAGGGAGAAACCGGTCGTGCGAACTTCTACCGGCATGATCTCGGTCAGGGCCACCACCATGGCACCGTTGTACGAGCCATACAGGAACGACAGCCACAACTCGACGATCAGCAAATGGTTGAAGCTCGGGTTCGCCACCAGCCACGACAGCGCCGGATAAGCCGTGAGGATCGCCAGAATCGTCGCCGCCAATAGCAGGGGTTTACGTCCGATCTTGTCGGAAAGCGCGCCCATCACCGGCAGCCAGAAGAAGTTCGACAGGCCGATGCACACCGTTACCAGCAACGCATCCAGATCCGACAGATGCAGTTCGGCTTTGCCGAAGGTCGGGGTGTAGGCGGTGATCAGGTAGAACGACACCGTGGTCATCACCACCAGCGCCATGCCGGCGAGGACGATGCCGAAGTTCTGACCGATCGAGCGGACGATGTCCTGCAGGGTAGGGCGGTGTTTACGCGCCTGGAACTCCGGGGTTTCTTCCAGCGAGCGGCGAATCACGAAGATCACCGGCACGATCATGCAGCCGATCAGGAACGGCACGCGCCAGCCCCACTCACCCATTTCTTCGGGGCTGAGCCAATGGTTCAAACCCACGCCGAGCAGGCCGGCGAATACCACCGCGGCTTGCTGACTGGCGGACTGCCAACTGACGAAGAAGCCTTTGCGGCCCGGTGTGGAAATCTCGGCGAGGTACACCGACACACCGCCCAGTTCCACGCCTGCCGAGAAGCCTTGCAACAGACGACCGAACAGCACGATCAGCGGTGCCGCGACACCCAGCGTGGCGTAACCCGGCACGCAGGCAATCAGCACCGTGCCGGCGGCCATCATTGCCAGCGTGATGATCAGGCCTTTGCGGCGGCCGTGACGGTCGATGTAGGCGCCGAGAAAAACCGCCCCCAACGGACGCATCAGGAAACCGGCCCCGAAAGTGGCCAGCGACAACATCAGGGACGCAAAAGCGCTGTCGGCAGGAAAGAAGGTTTTGGCAATGGCCGTGGCGTAAAAGCCGTAGACCATGAAGTCGAACATTTCGAGAAAGTTACCGCTGACAACGCGAAAAATCTCCTTGCCATTGCTCGTGTTGGAAGACATTTTTAGGTACTCACGCTGGTAAATCTTGTTTGAACACGCTGAGCCTGTGGGAGCGAGTCTGTGTGGCGAGGGAGCTTGCTCCCGTTCGATTGCGAAGCAATCGTAAAACCGGTCACCGCTATCGCGAGCAGGCTCGCTCCCACAGGTTTTGCGTCTGACTGACTGGCGCTGGGGCAGACCTCGCTCTCATGCGCTCTGACGCCCATAATGGCGGGCGCGGTTTTGAGGGGAGATGAAGATTTGTTAACTGGACGGTGGGGTAGTCTTGTGGTGCTGGCCGGCGTTTTGTCCGGTTGCGGCAACGGCGACAGCGACAGCCTGGAACGCTTCGACGGCCCGACTATGGGCAGCAGCTATTCAATCAAATACGTGCGCCATGCCGGTCTTCCCGCACCGGCGGAAGTCCGCGTCCAGGTCGAAAAAATTCTCGCTGATGTCGATCAGCAAATGTCGACCTATCGCAGTGACTCCGACATCGAACGCTTCAATAACTTGCCCGCCAACCACTGCCAGACAATGCCCGCGCCGATCCTCGAATTGGTCCGCGTCGGCGAGCGACTGTCTTCGCTAAGTGAAGGCGCCTTCGACCTGACGGTGGAACCGCTGCTCAACCTCTGGGGTTTTGGCCCGCAGGCACGTGAGGAAAAAGTCCCGACCGCCGAAGCGCTGGCCGAGGTGCAGCAACGCGTCGGCTATACCCACTTGCGCATCGACGGTGATCAGTTGTGCAAGGACGCCGCGGTCGAAGTCGACTTCAACAGCATCGCTGCCGGCTACGCGGTCGACGCGATTGCCGCGAAACTTGAAGCGCTGGGTATCCACAATTACCTGACTGAAGTCACTGGCGAACTCAAGGCCGTCGGCAAAAAACTCGACGGCTCACCCTGGCGCATCGCCCTGGAAGAGCCCCGGGACGACCAGCAAGTGGCCAAACGCATCATCGCCGTCGACGGCTTTGGCGTTTCCACCTCCGGTGACTACCGTAATTATTTTCAGCAGAACGGCCAGCGCTATTCCCACACCTTCGATGCCCGCACCGGTGCGCCGGTCCTACACACCCTGGCGTCAGTCACGGTGATTCATCCTTCAGCGTTAATGGCCGATGGCTTATCGACGCTGTTGCTGATTCTTGGTCCTGAACGGGGTTGGGACTATGCCCAAACCCATGACATTGGTGCATTCTTTGTGATTCGTGCCGATACAGGTTTTGTCACACGCACCAATCAGGCTTTTGAACGCCTGGCGGGTGAGAAAACCGAGTGATTACGGCGGCAAAAGCATTTTTCGATGGCGTTGTAGTGCAGGCAAAACTAGCCTACGGCGCGACCAAGGGTTAATGTGCGCGGCGTTGACGCTTCTATAGACTGTGTCCGGGTTTTTGCACTGGCCCCAAATTGTTCCTTCACGCCGCAGATCGGCGTGATTTAGCCGTAGGTGCCGATGGCGCCGCGGCCTGTTCTGAGGAGTACGCATGGCTGTCTACAACTACGATGTGGTGGTGTTGGGTTCCGGCCCAGCGGGAGAAGGCGCGGCAATGAACGCCGCCAAGGCAGGACGCAAGGTGGCGATGGTCGATAGCCGTCGCCAGGTCGGCGGCAACTGCACCCACTTGGGTACCATCCCGTCCAAGGCCTTGCGTCACTCGGTCCGGCAGATCATGCAGTTCAACACCAACCCGATGTTCCGGGCCATTGGTGAGCCGCGCTGGTTCTCGTTCCCGGACGTGTTGAAAAGCGCTGAGAAGGTGATCTCCAAACAAGTCGCCTCGCGCACCGGCTACTACGCCCGCAACCGCGTCGACGTATTCTTTGGCACCGGCAGCTTCGCCGACGAGCAAACCATCGAAGTGGTCTGCGCCAACGGCGTGGTCGAAAAATTGGTGGCCAAGCACATCATCATTGCCACCGGTTCGCGCCCTTATCGCCCGGCGGACATCGATTTCCATCACCCGCGTATCTACGATAGCGACACCATCCTCAGCCTCGGCCACACCCCGCGCAAACTCATCGTTTACGGCGCCGGCGTGATCGGTTGCGAATACGCCTCGATCTTCAGTGGTCTGGGTGTGCTGGTCGAGCTGGTGGACAACCGCGGTCAGTTGCTGAGCTTCCTGGACTCGGAAATTTCCCAGGCGCTGAGCTACCACTTCAGCAACAACAACATTACGGTTCGCCACAACGAAGACTACGACCGCGTCGAAGGCGTAGACAACGGCGTGATCCTGCACCTGAAATCCGGCAAGAAGATCAAGGCCGACGCCTTGCTCTGGTGCAACGGCCGTACCGGCAACACCGACGCACTCGGTCTGGAAAACATCGGCGTGAAGGTCAACAGCCGTGGCCAGATCGAAGTCGACGAGAACTATCGTACCTGCGTGCCGAATATTTATGGTGCCGGTGACGTGATCGGCTGGCCGAGCCTGGCCAGTGCCGCTCACGACCAGGGCCGTTCGGCGGCTGGCAGCATCGTTGATAACAACAGCTGGCGCTTCGTCAACGACGTGCCGACCGGCATCTACACCATTCCGGAGATCAGCTCGATCGGCAAGAACGAGCAAGAGCTGACGCAGGCCAAGGTGCCGTACGAAGTGGGCAAGGCGTTCTTCAAGAGCATGGCGCGGGCGCAGATCGCCGGCGAGCCGCAAGGCATGCTGAAGATCCTGTTCCACCGCGAGACGCTGGAAGTGCTGGGCGTTCACTGCTTCGGTTATCAGGCGTCGGAGATCGTGCACATCGGTCAGGCGATCATGAACCAGCCGGGCGAGCTGAACACCCTGAAGTACTTCGTCAACACGACGTTCAACTACCCGACCATGGCTGAAGCCTATCGGGTAGCGGCGTACGATGGCCTCAACCGGCTTTTTTGAGCGGCTCCGGCCGGTGGCCTGAGCCGGCCGGGGAGACCGATTTCAGCAATTCTCGAGCGTGGCAGTGGCCAAACCGGGAAAGTCTGTAATCAGGCTGTCAACGCCGAAGTCGGCGAGCCTGCGCATCAGCGCGGGCTCGTTGACTGTCCATACCGACACATGCAGCCCCTGACGCTGCGCCTTCTGCAGGCGTTCCGGCGTACACAGGGTCCAGTTCAGCGCCAGAATTTCGCAGCCATAGTTTTGCGCGACCTTCAACGGGTCGAGCCAGGCGTACTCGGCCACCAGTCCGCGAGACACGTCCGGCACCAGGTCCAGCGCGGCTTTCAACACTTCCCGTGAACTCGACGTAATCGTGATCTTGTCCCGCACACCGAAACGCTGTGCCATTTCGCGAATCGCCAGCACGGTGGTTGCGGCGCGGGTGCGCGAAGCGCTTTTGACTTCCAGCTGCCAGTGCTCGAAGTCGCATTGCTCGAATAAGGCTTCCAGCGTTGGAATCGGGCAGGGCTTGATCCAGCCCGGGCCTCCCTTGCGCGCGTCGTAGGTCACCAATTCGGCGGCGGTATGCTCGGCCACTTTGCCGCGACGGTCGGTGGTGCGTTTGAGGGTCGGGTCGTGGATCACCACCAACTCGCCGTCCCTGGACAGGTGCAGGTCCAGTTCACAACGGCGCACGCCGTGCTTGAGGCATTCCTGAAAGCTGGTCAGGGTGTTTTCCGGTGCTTCGCCCTTGGCGCCGCGATGGCCGTAGATGAGAGTCACGGTTCTTCCTTAATTAATGGCCTGATTCGTTTTGTTCACGCGCCTGGCGTCGTTCTTGTGCCTGCCGCTGCAAGATGTAGCGGGCCAGCAATTGCCGCTGGGCATCGGACAGGTATTCGAACTCGGTGCCGACGTCGTAGCCGTCGCCCTTGCGGTCACTATGGGTGACGCGGGCCCGCAGCAACAGGCCGAGGGCTTGCGGCATGAGTACCAGTTTGACCGACAGGTGCGCGCCGATGGCGATGGGCGTCGGATGCTGGAAGTCGATTCCCCCTTCGGAGATGATCACTGGCCGCGGTTCGCCGATCTGTCCGAGCACGGTCAGGGCGACCACCTGACTGAGCAGATCGATGCGTTTGTTCTGTGATTTCAGGAAAGCGGCGGTGTTGCGGTCGCGTTCGCTGATCTGGCGCAGCAGGTGTTGCGACTCGAATTCGCTCAGGTGCAGTTCGCTGAGCAGGTTGAATAGCGGGGAAGCATCCTGCAACACTTCCTGGCCTGCGGCTTCGGGAGCGGACAGGGGCCTAATTTCCAGTGCGATCGTGTCCTCGATACGGTAGTATTCGCGGCGATCTTCTTCATCTAATGTCGACATGGCGAACCCATGGTAGCGGCGGTGGTCTGAGTGTAAAGCTGGTTATCGACCCCCGCCACAAGGACGTTCCTTTTCCCTCCGAACAAGCCCCGACATGTTCAGACCTCTCTTCGTATTTATTGGCACGCGTTATACCCGTGCAAAGCGTCGCAATCATTTTGTGTCATTCATTTCCCTGACCTCGATGATCGGCCTCGCCCTGGGCGTGGTCGTGATGATCGTCGTGCTATCGGTCATGAATGGCTTCGATCATGAGATGCGCACCCGTGTGCTGGGCATGGTGCCCCACGCGACCATCGAGTCCGGTGAGCCGATCAGCGACTGGCAAAGCCTGGCCGCCAAGGTCAAGCAGAACCCTCAAGTGACGGCGGTTGCGCCCTTCGTCCAGATGCAAGGCCTGCTGACCAACAACGGCAAGGTGTCCAAAGTGCTGCTCAATGCCATCGATCCTGTGCAGGAGCGGCAGGTGTCGATCATTGATAACTTCATGCAGCAGGGCAAACTCGATGACCTGGCGCCCGGAAGTTTCGGCATTGTCATCGGCGACAAGGCCGCGGCCAAGCTCGGCGTGGCGGTCGGCGACAAGCTGACGTTTGTCGCACCGGAAGTCACCGTGACCCCGGCCGGGATGTTCCCGCGCATGAAACGCTTTACCGTGGTCGGCATTTTCCATGTCGGCGCCGGTGAGATCGACGGCTATCTGGGCATCACCAACCTGCAGGATCTGGCGAAGCTGCATCGCTGGAAGCCGGATCAGGTCCAGGGCCTGCGGCTGAAGTTCGATGACCTGTTCCAGGCCCCACGAACCGCGTGGAGCATCGCCCAGCAGCTCGGCGAAGACCATTACTACGCCCGCGACTGGACCCGCACCCACGGTAATCTGTATCAGGCGATCCGCATGGAAAAAGCCATGATCGGCCTGCTGTTGCTGCTGATCGTCGCCGTTGCTGCGTTCAATATCATTTCCACGCTGGTGATGGTGGTGAACGACAAAAAGGGCGACATCGCGATCCTGCGCACCCTCGGCTCCACGCCGGGGCAGATCATGGCGATCTTCATGGTCCAGGGCACGGTCATTGGTGTGGTGGGGACGCTGATTGGCGCCGTGGTCGGGATCTTCGCCGCGCTGAACGTCAGCGCCGCGATCTCGGCCCTTGAAGGGCTGATCGGCCACAAATTCCTGAACGCCGACGTGTATTTCATCGATTACCTGCCGTCGCAAGTGCAGAGCCAGGACGTGTTGATGGTCTGCGCGGCCGCGTTGGTCCTGAGTTTCCTCGCCACCCTGTATCCAGCCTGGCGTGCCGCGCGCACCCAGCCTGCGGAGGCGCTACGTTATGAGTGAGTCGGGCATGAGTGATAAAGCAATCTTGAGTTGCCGCAACCTGGGCAAATCCTACGTGGAAGGCCCGGAATCGGTAGAGGTTCTGGCGGGTCTGCAACTGGAACTGCATCCAGGTGAGCGTGTGGCGATCGTCGGTACGTCGGGTTCGGGCAAAAGTACCTTGCTCAACCTGCTGGGCGGCCTCGATACGCCCACCAAGGGCAGCGTCTGGCTGGCCGGTGAAGAGCTCTCGGCACTGAACGAAAAGGCCCGTGGCCTGCTGCGCAACCGGTCGCTGGGTTTCGTTTACCAGTTCCACCACTTGCTGCCTGAGTTCACCGCGCTGGAAAACGTCTGCATGCCGCTGCTGATCGGCAAAACCGCAATCCCCGAAGCGCGTCAGCGTGCGACGGCGTTGCTGGAGCGGGTAGGGCTGGGCCATCGTCTGGAGCACAAACCGGCGGAATTGTCCGGTGGCGAACGCCAGCGTGTGGCCATCGCCCGCGCCCTGGTGAACAAGCCAGGCCTGGTGATGCTCGACGAGCCGACCGGCAACCTCGACTCCCATACCGCCCAGGGCATTCAGGATTTGATGCTGGAACTCAGCACCTCGATGCGCACGGCGTTCCTGGTGGTGACCCACGACATGAACCTGGCTCGCCAGATGGATCGCGTCCTGCATTTGCAGGAAGGTTACCTGACTCCCATCTGATTGGCCGAAACCCGGCGCACTGAACAGTGCGTCGGGTCTTTTTTTTTTATACGGTGCCCCAGCGAATGTTCAGACCGTTATCGATCTTTATCGGCACGCGCTATACCCGCGCCAAGCGCCGCAATCGCTTTGTTTCCTTCATTTCGATGACCTCGATGATCGGCCTCGCCCTGGGCGTGCTGGCGATGATCGTGGTGCTGTCGGTGATGAACGGCTTCCAGCGTGAAATGAGTTCGCGCATCCTGGGCATGGTGCCCCACGCGACCATCGTCGGTGTGAACCCTATCGACGATTGGCAGCCGGTGGCCGCCGCGGCGATGAAGAATCCTGAAGTGACAGCGGCAGTGCCGTTTACCGAGATGGAGGGCATGCTGTCCTACAAGGGCACCATGCAGCCGATCCAGGTCAGCGGTGTCGACCCGGCGTTGGAAGGCAAGGTGTCGATCGTTGCCCAGCACATTGTTCAGGGACGGCTCGACGCCTTGAAGCCGGGCGAGTTTGGCGTGGTGATCGGTGAGATCACTGCGCGGCGTTTTCGTTTGAGCGTCGGCGACAAGATCACCCTGATCGTACCGGAAGTCAGTACCGCACCGGGCGGGATT
Organism: Pseudomonas sp. LBUM1673; assembly: GCF_059695645.1. Classification (NCBI taxonomy): domain Bacteria; kingdom Pseudomonadati; phylum Pseudomonadota; class Gammaproteobacteria; order Pseudomonadales; family Pseudomonadaceae; genus Pseudomonas; species Pseudomonas sp. LBUM1673. The sequence continues at coordinate 4,166,313 of NZ_CP166780.1, read as the reverse complement.
ACCCCGCGCATGCAGCGGCTGAACGTGGTCGGCGTGTTCAAGGTTGGCGCCGAGCTGGACGGCTCCATGGCGCTGATCCACCTCGCCGATGCCGCGCAGATGCAGCACTGGCAGCCGAATCAGGTGCAGAGCGTGCGCTTGGCGGTGAAGGATCTGTACGCCGCGCCGCAAGTGTCGAGCGACATCGCGACCGGCCTGGGCGCCACTTACAAGGCTGATGACTGGACCCACACCCAGGGCAGTCTCTTCAGTGCGATGAAGATGGAAAAAACCATGATCGGCCTGCTGTTGCTGATGATCGTCGCGGTGGCGGCGTTCAACATCATCGCCACGCTGATCATGGTAGTGAACGACAAGGGCGCGGACATCGCGATCCTGCGCACCATCGGCGCGACACCTCGGCAGATCATGGCGATCTTCATGGTGCAAGGTACGGTGATCGGGGTTGTCGGCACGTTGATCGGTGGTGTGCTGGGTGTGATCGCAGCGTTGAACGTCAGTGAGCTGGTGGGCTGGATGGAGCGGGTCAGCGGGCAGCACATCTTCAGTTCCGATGTGTACTTCGTCAGTAACTTGCCGTCCGAATTGCAGGGGGCGGATGTGTTGTTGATCTGTTCCGCCGGTTTCATCATGAGCTTTTTGGCGACGGTGTATCCGGCGTGGCGGGCGGCGAAAGTCGAGCCGGCTACCGCGTTGCGGTATTCGTAGCCTTTTACACCGCCATCGCGAGCAGGCTCGCTCCCACATTTTCCGAGTCGACTCAGGTCCAATGTGGGAGCGAGCCTGCTCGCGATAGGGCCGGCCCTGCTGGCCTCAATCCCCTTTTGGCAACTCAATCACAAACCGCGTCCACCCCTTATCCGATTCGCAACGAATCTGCCCGCCATGGGCGCGGATGATCGACTGGGTGATCGCCAATCCCAACCCCGCATGTTCACTGCTGCCTTCACGGCGCGCCGGATCGGCTCGGTAAAAACGATCAAACAAGCGCGGCAGCAAATCCTCAGGAATCCCGTCCCCACTGTTTTCAACGGTCAGGCTCAAGCCGGTGGGCTGATCAATGATATTGATTCGCACCGCGCCACCGACCGGGGTAAACCGCAACGCATTGTCCAGCAAATTGGAAAGCGCCCGACGCAACATGCTGCGGTCGCCCTGCATGCTCGCGCCGCCGTCACGACTCAACTGCACCTGGGCGTCCTCGGCCAGTGGCGCAAAAAACTCCAGCAGCACATCCGCTTCTTGCGCCAATTCCAGCGGTTCGCGCTTGGGCATCAGCAAGCCATGGTCAGCCTTGGCCAGGTACAACATGTCGTTGACCAGTTGCGCCATCCATTGCAGTTCTTCGAGGTTGCTGTGCAGCGCTTCGCGGTAATCCTCAAGGGGGCGAGGGCGGGTGAGGGTGACTTGGGTGTGGGTCAGCAGGTTCGACAGCGGTGTACGCAGTTCATGGGCAATGTCGGCAGAGAAGGCCGAGAGCCGCTGAAAAGAGTCGTCGAGGCGTCCGAGCATGGCGTTGAAGCTGTGGGCCATTTCCGCGAGTTCCGGCGGCATGTCTGCTTCTGGCAGGCGCGCGTTGAGCGATTGCGCCGACACGCCACTGGCGACCGCACTCATGCGCCGCAACGGGCGCAAACCACTGCGCGCCGCCCAAGCACCGAGCAGGGCGGTGGCCAGCGCCGACAAACCAACCGTCAGCCAGATCAGGTGCTGCATGCGTTGCAGAAAGTGCTGGTGATGGGTGATGTCCAGCAGCAAGGTCAGTTGCGGTGAGTCGGGTTTGTCGGGGAATAGCGGCGCATTCAGGACGCGGTAGTCGGTGCCGTCGTCGCTCACCGTGGACAGGCCCGGCTGGCGCGGCAAATCTTTGGGTATACGGGCCGAGCTGTCGTACAACCGCTGACCGTCACTGCCAAGGATGCGCAGCGAAAGATCGGCTTGTCGGCTCAATTCATCAGCCAGTCGGGCCTCGGCTTCGCTGGACTGAATGTCATCCAGCGCCCGGCGCAAACCAATCAGTTTGCCGTCCAGCAACTGCTGGTCCAACTCGACAAAGTGCGCCTCGCTGGCGCGGCTGAACAGCACCCCGGCGAACAACGACACTACCGCGGTGCAGGCCGCAAACAGCAGCGCCAGACGGCTGCTTAATGAAAGTCGGCGCATCAGGCAGGGCGCTCCTCAAGGACGTAGCCCATGCCGCGGACGGTGTGGATCAACTTGTTCGGGAAGTCATCGTCGATCTTCAGGCGCAAACGGCGGATCGCCACTTCGATAACGTTGGTGTCGCTGTCGAAATTCATGTCCCACACCTGGGAAGCGATCAACGACTTGGGCAAAACTTCGCCCTGACGCCGTAGGAGCATTTCCAGCAGAGCGAATTCCTTGGCGGTCAGGTCGATGCGCTGACCGTTGCGCTCGACCCGGCGACGGATCAGGTCCAGGCGCAAGTCGGCCAGTTGCAGGCTGGTTTCCTGAGGCGTAGCGCTGCCGCGCCGCAGCAGGCTACGTACCCGGGCCAGCAATTCGGAGAAGGCGAAAGGTTTGACCAGATAGTCGTCGGCGCCCAGTTCCAGGCCGTGGACCCTGTCCTCCACCGCGTCTCGGGCGGTAAGAAACAGTACCGGCGTGTCGAGGCCTGCCCCGCGTACCGCTTGCAGAATCTGCCAGCCATCGCGACCGGGCAGCATCACATCGAGGATCAACAAGGCGTAGTCGCCGCTCAACGCCAGTTGCTGGCCAGTGCTGCCGTCGGCCACCAGTTCGGTGTTGAAACCGGCCTCAGTCAGGCCTTGGCGCAGGTAGTGGCCGGTTTTCGGTTGGTCTTCGACGATCAGCAGTTTCATGGGCGACTCGGGGGCAGTTGGAACAGGTGCGTTATACCGTGGGCGGCGGCGATGCAGGTCAATCTGACAAAGTTGTAATCTGCCTGTCAGGTGGGTGGCAGAACACGCGGGTTAGAGTTTCCCACAAGCTGAACCTTATCTTGTTGGAGTGCGACTATGTTTTTGCGAAAGCGTCTGGTATTGGCCGCTTGCTTGCTGGCCCTGAGTTTCGGGCTGGAGGCCTCGCCGGCGCAGACCTACGACTTCGGTCAACCGGCCTCGGCCGCCCAGGCGACCCGCAGCGTTGAAGTGGTGATGGGCGATATATCGTTTACTCCCAAGGCGATCGAGATCAAGGCCGGGGAAACCGTGCGTTTTGTGCTGGTGAATAAAGGCCAGTTACTGCATGAATTCAACCTCGGCAACGCGGCGATGCATGCCCGGCATCAGCAGGAAATGCTCCAGATGCAGCAAAGCGGCATGCTGACGCCTACAGGCATGAAGGCAATGGACCACGGCTCCATGGCCGGAATGGGCGATTCCTCCGCAGGGCATGGGATGAAACACGATGATCCGAACAGTGTGCTGGTGGAGCCGGGCAAAACGGGCGAACTGATCTGGGCCTTCACCAAGGCCACCCAACTGGAATTTGCCTGCAATATCCCAGGCCACTATCAGGCCAGCATGGTCGGCAAACTGACAGTCAGTCAGTAAGCACTCAAAGGCGGAAGCAAAGACTGGTAGAATCCGCTGATTCTTCAGTCAGGTTTCCGCCATGCATCCCGCAGCCGAACACTCGCCGCTGGGCAAATCCAGCGAATACATCGCCACCTACACGCCGTCCTTGCTGTTCCCGATCCCGCGCACCGCGAAATGGGCCGAGCTGGGCCTGACGGCGCAAACCCTGCCGTACAAGGGCGTGGACTTCTGGAACTGCTTCGAGCTGTCGTGGCTGCTGCCGTCGGGCAAGCCTGTGGTGGCGATTGGCGAATTCAGCATCCCGGCGGATTCGCCGAACATCATCGAATCGAAGTCGTTCAAGCTGTACCTCAATTCCTTGAACCAAACGGCGTTTGCCGATACCGCAAGCCTTGAAGCGACACTGGCGAAAGACCTCTCGGCCGCTGCCGGCAAACCGGTGGGCGTGCGGATTCGCAGCCTGAAAGAGGTTGAGGCTGAAGGTGTCGTGGCGTTGCCGGGTGTGTGCATTGATGACCTGGACATCAGCGTCAGCAACTATGAGCATCCGCGCCCGGAACTGCTGCGGTGCGATGAATCGCGCATTGTTGAAGAGTGCGTGCACAGCCATTTGCTCAAATCCAACTGCCCGGTCACCAGCCAGCCGGATTGGGGCAGCGTGGCGGTGGAGTATCGCGGCGCGGCGCTGGATCATGCGAGTTTGCTGGAATATATCGTGAGTTTTCGTCAGCACTCGGACTTCCATGAGCAGTGCGTGGAGCGGATTTTCCTCGACCTGCAACGGTTGCTGAAGCCAGAGAAACTGACGGTGTATGCACGGTATGTGCGTCGCGGCGGGTTGGACATCAACCCGTATCGCAGCACCGAAGAAGTGCAACTGCCGAACCATCGTCTGGTCCGTCAGTAAAGAATCCATGTGGGAGCGGGCTTGCTCGCGAAGACGTCGGCACATTCAACATCAACGTGCCTGCTAGACCGCTTTCGCGAGCAAGCCCGCTCCCACAACGGATTGCATTTCAGGTCGCAGATATTAAAAAGCCCCGCTATCGATAGCGGGGCTTTTTGCATCTGGCGGGTTCAGATCCCCATGTTGCCCAAGGCTTGCACGATGTTGCGCAAGGTCCCGGCAAGGGTCGGGTGGTCGATTTCGAAGCGCTCGACGGCCAGGTTCACATTGTCGGCGAGGTTGGTGTCCTGGGTTTTGGTTTCCAGCTCAAGCTCAAGTTCGATCTGTTCCATCAGCGCGTGCAGGTCAGCGCGCTCGGCTTCGGTCAGCGGTGGATTCTGTTCCAATTGCTCGCGCAGTTTGTTGAGCTGTTCTTGCAGTTCGCGGGCAGGCATGGCGTTCTTCCTTTTCTCGATAGGCACTGGCATAGACCGCAGCAGCGCGCCAAAGGTCTATGGCTGACCTTTAGATTAATCCACTCCCGGGCAGCCTGCATGCATTCATAGGTGTGAGGTGGCGATCAGGGCTTTTCGCCCTTGAGCCGACGCAGGCTGATATCGGCCAGGCAGGTGTCGAGTTCGCCCAGGTGATCGATCACCGAATGCACGCCCAGGCCGAACAACTGCACCGTCGCCTTGCCGCGCAGGTGTTCCCGTTCCTTTTGACTCAAGGCCTGCCATTCGCTTGGGGCCAGCCCGCACAGCGAGCCGCAGGACGCCAGGCCAATGGTCCACAACCCGGCGTTCAGGCCCGATTGCAGCAATCGCGGTTCGCCGCTGACCAGCACGCAACCGTCCAGACGCTCGACATTCAACGCCATCAAGGCTTGCCAGCAGGCATTCGGGGCCGGCCATGGATTGATTGTTGCCGGGTGTTGCGAAGGTTTGATCCAGGCCGGGAGTGTCATGGCCAGAGAGTGGCTGAGGGCAGGGGGCAGTTCATCGAGCCACGCGCAGGGAATCTGTTGGCGCTGCAAGCTGGACAGGCTCTCCAGAGTGCCGGGCGTGACATCGGCGTGCTCGGCAGTCAGTGTGCCGGGTTGACGGGTGCGGGCGCCGAAATCCACCAGACATCCACTGAGGCCGAACAGTACAGCGGTCAGGCTGGGTGCGATGAGAGGCGAGGTTTCGGTGCGTGGCATATCAACATCCTTGAAATAGGGACAAGGCTATTCGTGGACGGTGACAGTTGAGTGACACTGATGTGAATCGCTCACAGCCAGGAAGAATCATCCGCGCGCCGCGCACGCACGGTGCTGCCTAAACCGGGTTTCCATCATATACTAGCGGCCTTTGCGTCTGGGCCAAGCGCCCGCGTCAGTACAAATCCAAGGAGTTTCTCTATGCGCTGGAGCAATCAACTCGCTCAGCTTTGTATATGTGCCAGTGTATTGCTGGTTCCGTTCGCGGTCCAGGCTGCCACGGAAGAAGACCCTTGGGAAAGCATCAACCGCCCGATCTACAAGTTCAACGACTTTGTCGACACCTACGCACTGAAACCGTTGGCCCAAGGCTATCAGTTCGTCACGCCGAAGTTTCTGGAAGATGGCATCCACAACATGTACCGCAACGTCGGCGATGTGACCAACCTCGCCAACGACGTGTTGCAGGCCAAACCCGCCGCGGCTGGCGTCGACACCGCACGCTTGATTTTCAACACCACCTTCGGCCTGCTGGGCTTCTTCGACGTGGGCACCCAGATGGGCCTGCATCGCAATGACGAAGACTTCGGCCAGACGCTCGGTTACTGGGGCGTGGGTAGCGGTCCGTACTTGATGCTGCCGCTTCTGGGGCCAAGCACCTTGCGTGATGCGCCTTCCAAGTATGTCGACGGCTATACCGGTCCGTACAGTTACATCCACGATGTGCCAGTGCGTAACTCGATCTTCGGCCTGAACATCGTCGACACTCGCGCCAGCTTGCTGTCGGCCGAGAAACTGGTCAGCGGCGACAAATACACCTTTATTCGCAATGCGTACCTGCAAAACCGCGAATTCAAAGTCAAAGACGGCCAGGTCGAAGACGATTTTTAATCTCGACCGGTAAAGCGAAGAAGGCGGCCATTTGGTTAATGCCTGTCAGTTAAGCGAAATCCCACAGGTTTCGTTCCTTAACTGACAGGCATTAGCCATTTGGCTGCCTTCTTCGTTTGGCTTGCGGATTAAATCTGGGTTATTTCATTTTCAGGATTGTAAGCCCGAGTTTCTGACTGGCACCGTCCTGTGCTTTCACCCACACCACCTCGGTATCGGCCTCAAGGCCTTTTAGCGCCGCATGATCGGAATCAATCCGCACACTGAGCCGGTCACCGACTTTGAACAGGCGGGCCGCCTCAACCTGCATGCCACTGCTGGAAAGGTCGATGCAGACGGCTGGCACCTCGTCGCCTTCATGAATCAGCGACACATCGGCATCGACCCGCATGCGGATGAAATCGCGCTTTTCGCTGTAGTCCCGATCAGTTTGGCTCATGGGCTTGATCCTTCCATTGGGTTACGGTTTTGCCTGTTCTTATAACTCCCGGTGATTTGACAAGTAAAGACGTCAAGCGACCATCGGCGTGAGCTTGAAACGCCTCGCGGATGGGAGTACCGTCTGCGCCTTAGAAGGGCACCTTTGGTGTACCTGTAAGTAGGGCAAGCGCTCGAAAACGGTGCGGCAGAGAGGCTAGAAAGCGAATCCAGTAGTGTGTGCAGGGCCCAATGCCCAGCCTGCTACGCCAACCTAATTCTGGCGCCGTTTGCCCACATGCCAAAAACCAGTGCCACGCTGCTGATAATCGATGATGACGAAGTAGTGCGCGCGAGCCTCGCGGCCTACTTGGAAGACAGTGGTTTCAGTGTCTTGCAGGCCAGTAATGGTCAGCAGGGTCTTCAGGTATTCGAGCAAGACAAGCCCGACTTGGTCATCTGCGATCTGCGCATGCCGCAGATGGGCGGACTCGAACTCATTCGCCAGGTCACCGAGCTGTCGCCGCAAACCCCGGTAATCGTGGTGTCGGGCGCCGGTGTGATGAACGACGCGGTCGAGGCCCTGCGCCTGGGTGCGGCGGACTACCTGATCAAGCCTCTCGAAGATTTGGCCGTGCTCGAGCATTCCGTGCGCCGGGCCCTGGATCGTGCGCGCCTGCTGCTGGAAAACCAGCGCTACCGCGAGAAGCTGGAAAAGGCCAACCGCGAGCTCGAAGCCAGCCTGAACCTGCTCCAGGAAGACCAGAACGCCGGTCGCCAGGTGCAGATGAACATGCTGCCGGTCAGCCCCTGGAGCATCAACGAGTTCCAGTTTGCTCACCAGATCATCCCGTCACTGTACCTGTCGGGCGATTTCGTCGACTACTTTCGGGTCGACGAGCGTCGGGTAGCCTTCTATTTGGCAGACGTTTCCGGTCATGGCGCTTCTTCAGCCTTCGTCACCGTACTACTGAAATTCATGACCACGCGCTTGCTGTTCGAATCCAAGCGCAACGGCACGTTGCCGGAATTCAAGCCTTCAGAGGTCCTTGGTCATATCAACCGGGGGCTGATCAGTTGTAAGCTGGGTAAACACGTCACAATGGTCGGTGGAGTCATCGACGAGGAGACAGGTTTGTTGACCTATAGCATCGGCGGTCATCTGCCGTTGCCTGTGTTGTACACGCCAGACAGTGTTCGTTACCTGGAAGGGCGCGGTCTGCCGGTGGGCCTCTTCAATGAAGCCACCTACGAAGACCACGTACTGGAACTGCCACCGGTGTTCAGCTTGACGCTGATGTCTGATGGCATTCTGGACCTTTTGCCAGAACCCACACTCAAAGATAAAGAAGCTGCCTTACCTCAAAGGGTGATGGCGGCGGGCGGCAGCCTGGATGGTCTGCGCCAGGTTTTTGGATTGGCCACGCTAGGGGAGATGCCGGATGATATCGCCCTGTTGGTGTTGAGCAGGAATCTTTAATGAGTACCGGTAGAATCCAGTTCGCCGAGCAGGACGGCACCTTCGTCCTGAAGTTCGTCGGTGAAGTTCGCCTGACCCTGTGTTCGGCGTTGGATGCGACTATTGAGCGGATCTTCACCGCGTTGAATTTCAACGCCATCGTGATCGACCTGACCGAAACCCGCAGCATCGACAGCACCACCCTGGGCCTGCTGGCCAAACTGTCAATCCTGTCGCGGCAAAAGGTCGGCCTGCTGCCGACCGTCGTCACCACCCACGAAGACATCACCCGTCTGCTGCAGTCCATGGGCTTCGAGCAAGTGTTCAACATCGTTGACCGCCCGATCCCATGCCCTGAATGCCTGACCGACCTGCCAGACCAGGACCAGTCCGAAGAAGTGGTGCGGATCAAAGTCCTCGAAGCGCACAAAATCCTCATGGGCCTGAACGACTCCAACCGTGAGGCGTTTCATGACCTGGTGAATGCGCTGGAGCGTCATTGATTCCTGGTCAGGTGATGACAGCCTGCTAATCAATTCCGAAGGCTGGGTCGCCTGACCCGACGCCTTCGCGAGCAAGCCCGCTCTCACATTAATCTTGCCTCGATCACAATTTCCCTGTGGGAGCGGGCTTGCTCGCGAAGGCGCCACAACGATCACCACATCCACCCGCGCGAAGCCCATCCAATCTCCACCGCCAACACACAAAAAAGGGCGAACCCGCTAAGGTTCGCCCTTTTTGCACTGCGTCAAACTAGTTCACAGCTTGGCCTGCAACAACGCCTCAAGCTTCTCCTGATCCCGAGCAAACTGACGAATCCCCTCAGCCAGCTTCTCGGTCGCCATGGCATCCTCGTTGGACAACCAACGGAACTGCGCTTCATTCAAGCTCAGACGCGCTTCACCGGCATGCCCCGGTGCCAATTTGCGCTCCAGCTTGCCAGTATCCGCCGCCAGTTTCTCCAGCAGATCCGGGCTAATTGTCAGGCGATCACACCCAGCCAACTGCTCGATCTGATTCAGGTTACGGAAGCTCGCGCCCATGACCACCGTCTTGTAGTCATTGGCCTTGTAGTAGTTGTAGATGCGCGTCACCGACTGCACACCCGGATCATCCGCGCCGGTGTAGTCGTTGCCGTTGGCCTTCTTGTACCAATCGTAGATACGACCCACGAACGGCGAAATCAGGAAAACCCCAGCGTCAGCACACGCCGCGGCCTGAGCGAAAGAGAACAGCAAGGTCAGATTGGTCTGGATGCCTTCCTTTTCCAGCTTCTCGGCAGCGCGGATGCCTTCCCAGGTCGAAGCGATCTTGATCAGCACACGGTCACGGCCAACGCCGGCCTTTTCGTACAGGTCGATCAGACGGTGCGCACGCTTCAATACGGCGTCAGTGTCGAACGACAGGCGCGCATCCACTTCGGTGGAAATACGGCCAGGGATCACTTTCAGAATCTCTTGCCCTACCGCAACGCCAAAACGATCGCTGGCCAGGCCCACATCACCCTTGCAGTCGCTGACACAAACGTTCAGCAACTCGGCATAACCGGGAATGGCCGCCGCTTTGAGCAGCAGGGAAGGGTTGGTGGTAGCGTCCACGGGTTTAACGCGAGCGATAGCTTCGAAGTCGCCGGTGTCGGCAACCACGGTGGTCATTTGTTTGAGTTGTTCCAGCTTGGAAGTCATGGGCGTGCTCTGTCCTATGGGTCTAATGACATTACCCGAGCGCTTGCAGCCACTCAAGGGCGCATACATGTATCGATGGCCCCAGCGGCAACATCCTGAAAATGGATGTTTGAAAGGCGGGGCGTGGTATCGGTAGATACGATGCTGAAATGGGGCGCAGGTTCAAAGCAACTGACCATTAACGCCCCTCCAACAACTCCGCAGCCTGATCCAGCAACGCCAAAGGCTCTTTAGCCTTGTGAATATCCACCGACAACAACTGCCGAAACTTCCGCGCCCCCGGAAACCCGGTACCCAGCCCCAGCACATGCCGGGTGATGTGATGCATCGCCCCACCCGCCAGCAGATGCTCGGCAATATAAGGCCGCAACTGCGCCAGCGCCTCGGCCCGGCTGATCACTGGCGCCGTGCTGCCGAACAGTTGCTGATCCACCTCAGCCATCACATAAGGGTTGTGATACGCCTCACGGCCCAACATCACGCCGTCGAACGTCTGCAAATGCTCGTGACAGGCCTCCAGCGTCTTGATCCCGCCGTTGAGAATAATCTCCAACTCCGGAAAATCCGCCTTCAACCGCGCCGCCACGTCATAGCGCAGAGGTGGAATGTCGCGGTTCTCCTTCGGCGACAACCCCTCCAGAATCGCAATCCGCGCATGCACCGTAAAACTCGTGCACCCGGCATCCCGAACCGTACCGACGAAATCACACAGTTCCTCGTAACTGTCCCGCCCATTAATCCCGATCCGATGCTTCACCGTCACCGGAATCGACACCGCATCACGCATAGACTTCACACAATCGGCCACCAACTGCGGATGCCCCATCAGGCACGCCCCGATCATATTGTTCTGTACCCGATCACTCGGGCAGCCGACATTCAGATTCACCTCGTCGTAGCCGTGCTCCTGGGCCATGCGTGCGCAGGCGGCCAGGTCCAGCGGAACACTGCCGCCGAGTTGCAGGGCTAGCGAGTGTTCGGCTTCGTTGTGACGCAGGAAGCGCTCGTGATCGCCGTTGAGCAGCGCGCCGGTGGTGACCATTTCGGTGTAGAGGAGGGCGTGCTTGGAGAGCAGGCGCAGGAAGAAGCGGCAATGGCGGTCTGTCCAATCCATCATGGGCGCAACGCTGAAGCGCCTAGACACTGTAGAGCTTGAATTTACTGGGGTTGTAGCAAGATTTTGTATCATTTTGCTCTACGCGTTTGAGGCCTATTTTGGGGGGTAAAACGGCGTTTTGTACCAGTGGTTGGTACAATGTACCAATCCATTTTGCAATTGTACCAGGTGACCATGGCCACGATCAGAGCAAGGAAACGCACCGACGGCAGCGTCAGCTACACGGCACAGATACGCCTGTTTCGCGACGGTGCCCAAGTTTACCAAGAGAGCCAGACCTTCGCCCGAAAAGAGGCCGCCAAGGCCTGGGTTCGAAATCGCGAAGCCGAGCTGGACCAACCAGGCGCTATCGAGCGAGCAAACCGCAAAGGTGCGACAGTCAAGGAGATGATCGAACGCTATTTGCTTGAAATGAAGAAAGTCCGGCCGCTGGGCAAAACCAAGCTCGCCACTCTCAATGCCATCGGCGAGTCATATTTTGGCGGGCTGCACGACAAAGACATCAACAGCCAGAAGTTGGTGGAGTATGCGCTGTGGCGGATGGGTAAAGAGGGCGGAGACGTCAAACCACAGACGGCCGGTAACGATCTTTCCCACCTGGGCGCGGTGCTTGCAGTTGCTCGCCCTGCCTGGGGGTATGAAGTTGATTCGCAGGCGATGGGTGATGCCCGAAAGGTACTGAAAAAACTTGGCTACAACATGCGCAGCCGCGAGCGAGACCGCCGTCCTACGTTCGATGAACTGGATCGGCTACTGATGCACTTTCAAGGCATCCAAGCCCGCCGTCCGACGGCTATCAATATGCTCAAGATGGCGGGGTTCGCGTTGTTCTCCACTCGCCGCCAAGAGGAAATTACTCGAATTCAGTGGGCCGATCTGGATGAGGTCGGCCATCGGGTGCTGGTACGCGACATGAAAAACCCTGGCCAGAAGATCGGCAATGACGTCTGGTGCCACTTGCCGCCAGAAGCATGGGCCATTCTTCAAACAATGCCCAAAGAGCGGCCCGAGATCTTTCCTTATAATGCCGAGTCAATTTCCGCGTCCTGGACTAGGGCCTGCCAGTTTCTTGAAATAGAAGACCTGCACTTTCATGACCTGCGGCACGAAGGCGTAAGTCGGTTGTTCGAAATGGACTGGGACATCCCTCGGGTGGCGAGCGTTTCAGGGCATCGAGACTGGAACTCAATGCGCCGCTACACACATTTGCGTGGCCGAGGTGATGCCTATGTTAAGTGGGAATGGAAGGATAAAATCTTGCAAGCGCCGGTGGCACTGGGCGCCAGACTGTTGAAGTAGCTCAGCCCCTCCTAAGCGCGCCGGTCAGTTGATTGCTCTCTTTAATCGCAGCGGCGCGCTGCACATCCAGATATTCCGCCAGATCGGTGATGTGTATGCCTTTGGCACTCTTCTGACTCGCTTCCATGCGTGTAATCGGGATTCTTATTTGGCCTGCCATCACTTTGCGCTGGAACATGTCAGTGGTGAGGTGGGTGAAGTAGTCCTTGCAGACTCGGTCTAGGGGAATGACCACTTGGCCGTTGTATTGGGCCATGAGCACGAACAGAGTTTTCATCGTGTTGTTCCTTCAACTGAATTGAGCCGTTACGCGTTCTGGAATATCCAGCAACGAACGGTGGTTGGTTTCTTGACCATCGAGTTGTTCGTCGCTTGCGAAGCGCGAACGGCGCTGTAAATGGCTTTATTAATCTCCAGCAACTTGTGGCTACGGCTGTCGACCAACAGCGCGCGCAACGTCTTGAGGTCGGTGAGGTTCTGTCGGTGCTCACTGGCCTTTTCAGCGAGTTCGTTGAGGTTGATAGCGATGAGTTTCGAGTCGGTGCTGTGGTTGACCTGCGGACCATCGCCCAGGCTTTCGAGGTATTCGTAGACCTCCCAGAATTCAGCAACCAGAGGATGGTCAGCACTGATCGCGGATTGTCGCTCCAGAGCCATGGCTGTGAATTGCTGGTGAGTCGTGACGACCTGGTTCTCATCCAACGGGCAGATCAGGCACAGGCAATCGACCAAGGCCATCATCTGGCTGTGATTTTTGATGATCCGCTCAACACGGATTTCCTTGATCTTGCGCAGGCGCTGTTCATGCACAAGCACACGCTCGGCGAATTTCGTCATGACTTGCGGTTCTGCACGAATTGCCATCACGAGAAAGTGGCTTAGCTGCTCAACCGGGATCACGTTGAGGTTGTCGGCGGCCGCACGGCTCTCGGTGGTGACTTCTGGCCGTGCAAAGTGAGACTTGATAATCCGGGTCAGGATTGCCTCAGATGCGCTGACATCCGCGTTCTGGCTGATCGCAATGGCGCCGCGAAACGGCGGTTCATAAGTTTCGTTGCCACTGGTTTTCATGCCCTTTGTGCCGAGCGTGCCGCCTCCGAAGAAGTCTTTCAGCTCGTCCCAGTCGAAGCTCTTGGCGTGTGCCTTGTCCGGTTCGTTGCGATCGCCCTCGATCAGAACCACCGGCATGTTGGACACCTGGCCCATGGCTCGCTGCCGACCGGCGCGAGTCGATTTTGACGGATCAAACCCTTCGTGTTCCCGGCCCAACAGTTTCCACAGAAAGGTCAGCAGCGTGGTTTTGCCGGCGCCGGCTTCGCCTGTGACTTCAAGGAATGGGAAGGATTTGTACTTGGCCCGTATCTGCTCGGCGAACAACGCGCCGAACCAGAATGCCAGGGCGACGATTCCCTTGGTGCCGAAGCACAACCAGAGCATCGGCAGCCAGTCGGTCCGGTACTGCTTATGATCTCGCTGAATATGCATCTTGATCGACTTCTGCAGTGTCTTGAGCCGCAGCTTCCCAAACTCGAAAAAGTCCTCCTTGTTCACCTCGCACACCAGCCCATTGCGCATGGCCACATCACCGAACACATAAGCGCCGTATTCCTTGCTGTACCCCACGTAGTCGATCGTCTCTACGGTTTTCAGGCCGTACAGCTGATCCTTGAGGATCCTGTCGAGCTGTTTGCCGCTACCCGTGAACACCGCGCCGGCCGCCATGCTCAGCAGACGCTTTTTGAACTCGCTGGCCGCAGCAACCTGGCCACCAGTGAAAGTGTTTTTCACGCTTCCGCCGTCATGGGGAAAATCAACGCGAAAGTAGTACCAGGACTCATCGGTGACGTCGTTGCGTTGGAAGTACAAGGCCTGGGGATAGCAGTTCGCGATCTCCACTACACCACCACACTGACGCAAGGCTTTGGCCCGACGCTGCTTGTCGGTGAGTTGCTGATCTTCATGGCGCTCGGAGGTGTCCAGCGCCAGCATGGCCTTGTTGAATTTATCCAGGTCCATCTTGAACCAGTACAGGCGGCTCTCGTACCCGAAATGAAACTCATGGCTTTCACGCCATTCGTACATCAGCACGCCTTTCTCGGCGGCGCTTTCGGCGATCAGCAGGGCGCCGTAGTGCCGCGCAGTCCTGAGGTCGTGTTCGACTTGCTCGGCGCGTTGCTCGCTGTCTTCGATGAATTGCCAGCGTTGGTGCAGGTCGTTCCAATCGACCTTGCGGTTGTCTGGCTGTGGGATCTGCGCGGCGTCGCAGGTGTAACCCAAGGCACGCGCTTCGCGGACCCAGCGCTTTGTGTAGCGGTGAGCGCCGGGTTCGTTATCCAGTGCCCAAACCAATTTGGGGAGCTTTCCACCGCGATGGCGAGAGAGTTCTTTAAGCGATGTTTCAGGGAACACATTGGAGGACATGGCCGACACGGCCGCGATACCGTGATGAGCCAGGGCAATCGCATCAAAGATGCCTTCGACAATCCACAGCTCTTTGATCTCAAGCAATTCAACACAAGGCGGACACCACCATGTGCCTCGGTAACTTTCACCCGGTTGAAACCGGGCTTTCATCTTGCCGAAGCGGTGCGGCCGGTCGATCAACCGTTCCCAGTAACCACCCTTGTCCAGGGCGAAACGCACGGTCGCGCTGCCGGCATTCAATTCGCCGGAGTAGTACGTCTCCTGGGTAAACCAACCTTGGATCAACTCAAAGCGAAAACCTCGGGCAAACTCCAGATAAGCCCGAGCAGTCGCAGTAGGGTATTGATCGGAGGAGGGCGCGCGTTTGCTCCAGTCGTCGAACAGGTCCTCATAGATCTCCTTCAGGTGCCAACGCTGCCCGCATTTGCTCTCACGGCCACAAATGATCAGCCAGGGATTGGAGTCGCGGGTGTACAGCTCCTTTTTGCCGCACGCGGGGCATTTACCGCCGCGCAGATAGTCGGTGCTGAGGCGTCTCTTCAGGCCGTAGTCGTTCGCAAGACGCTGCAATATCTCGGCGCGAAGCGTGTTCGATAACTCCATCACGATTAGAACCTTTGGCCGAGGCTGAGCGAGAGCGTGCCGATCAATCGCTTCTGCGCTGCCATCATCGGAAAGGTTGCGATCAGTGAGTCATGCCGCAGATATTCAGGGACAGCGTTAAAGCGCTCCTCATACCAGTACGCGTTGAACTGGTCGGCGTAATTCGCGCGAAGCGTCTCAAGCAAAATGACTGCCTGTTCACGGGGCAGTGTGGTGAAGATATCCACGTCGTCTTCCATGTGTGTCTCAAATTTTGGGCGCACCTCACCCATACCCAGTCGGGCATAGGTGTGAGGTTTGTTGAGCTGGGGGTTACCTGGTGTTCGTCAGGTCATTTGCGTGGAGCGATGTGCTCTATTGTACGTGGTCCTGGATTTCACTCCATGCCAAGTGCACCAATTTTGTTGCGATACTGGTGGGCACTTCAAGCGCCACGCTTAGATGGCGCACGCAGCTTTCGAAGAGCTGGTCTGAATCGGCCAAGTATTCCGCCTGGTGGCGCAGCAGGTACGCGCGAGCCGCTTCCTGCATGCTGGTGCGGTAATCCTGTGTGCAATGTTGCGTAGGGGTCATGGTGCAGTCTCCTGTCCTTGGTTCGGCAGTAACTCCAACTGATCGCTGGCTTGTTTCATGACTTCACGACGCAACGCCGTATCGGCCAGAGGGAGCTTGACGGTGGGGTTAGCCATACCGCTGGGGCTCATCTCATGGGTCATTTCGAACTCAGCGCGTACCGACCAGCCGCAGGCTTCATTGGTGCACTGCAAGTAAGCGACACGCAGAAAAATGTGCGTCCCTTCGCTGGTGCGTATCCGCATTCGGGATTGGCAGTGAGGGCAGACCAGTTTGTAAGTGCTCAATAGGTGCATCCTTGCGCTGTGCTAGCGATGTGGCCGGGTTTGTACTCGATCAGCTGACGATGCCTTCCTTAATGCCCAAGAACACAGCCGCGCGATGAGCCTGGCCGCGGCGTCCCTTCTTCCGGCCATTCAGCAAATCGCTGACCAGATTGCTGTTCAGCGCGTTCTGGCGGCAGAACTCGGCAATGCTGAGACCTTTTCGATCAAGTGCTGCTCGGGCTTGCTCGGGTGTGAGGGTGGCGGGCATAGTGTCCATTCGTGGGCATCCGTGTTGATTTGGCGCCATTATGCCCAAACAGTTGGGCCTGTAAAGGGTGAAAGCTTGAAAAGTTGTGCATCTAAACAAGACTTGGACGTTGGCGTGGGCGAGCGCTTACGCGAAGAAAGGACGCTGCTGGGCCTCAATCAGGATGCCTTTGCGCAGCTCGGCGGCATCACCCGCAACACCCAGGGGAGCTATGAGAAGGGCGAGCGAAACCCTGATTCCGCCTACCTTGCGGCCGTGGCCACGGCGGGGGTTGATGTGTTGTACGTTCTGACAGGCGGGCGTTTGCAGCAGGCTGTCGAAGGATTGGATGAGGCAGAAAAACAGTTGATCCATCAGTTCAGGACGCTGTCCGAGTATGACCAAAAAGCTGTGCATCGGATCGTCGGTGCGATGTCCGAAGTCACCAGCCTTTCAAACGCCAAGAAATAACTCGTCGATATTTAAAACATTCGTTACGACGGATTTCAGTTTTGATTTTCCGCACTCCTAAGTAACGTTGCGCCCGCAATGCACTTAAAGGAGTAGTGGGCATGTTGGATCAGGATGAAAAAGAGAACATTCGCGGGGATAAAACCAATAGCGAAAATTCTGAGCTGACACAAGATGAGTGGAAACTTCTTACATGGTACAGAGAAATGTCTGATACGGATCGAGGTTATATCCGGCATGTTGCGCAGGCACTGGCGGCGCTCTGATCGGTGTGGAGCAATAGGGAAGCTAGTTAAATAATTGTTTGACTGCACCGAGTACTCTTAAAAAACCCGGCTATCCGCCGGGTTTTTTGTGCGCTCATTGAATACTATTTGGCGACTTTCATACTCGCTCTGACAGGTCTCGGTGTTACTGCTTTGACCACATCGTCAATCACCGCCTTTCCCATTGCCGTCAAATAGTGCGCGGCCCATGAAAAACGGTCGGATTCTCTGTCGTAAGCAGCGTCTTTTGTCAGTGCTTTGGCCAGGAACAGCAGATCAGAAGCCATTGCCAATGCTGCGTCGACAGGAACGCCAGCGCTGACGTGGAACAGTGCGTTGTCTTTGCAATAGATGCAGGGGGTGAAACCGATGGTTTTTGCTTCTGCTTGGTCTGTCATTGATCACCTCCAAAGATGCAGAGGTGAAGAGGCGGGGAGCTGCGCAGCGAAGAAAGAGGGTTAGTAATCGGACGAACTTCGGACAGATCTATTTTGTTCATTATCAATTCCCTTGATTGAGGAACTGCCACTTAGCTGTCTCAAAGCTTGGGTGGCAGCCATGCGTGGTGTGAGACCCGGCAATCAAGGTAACCGGTAGGCCCGAAGGCCTTCCACGCACAGCCGCCATAAAACCTAATTGCAGACGAAAAAAACGCCTCAATAGGTTTTTTGGCGCTTTGCGCCTTGATAGTCCCCGGGGTCTCACGCCCGATCGCTGAATATGCAGCGATGTTTGGAGAGTATCCCAGCAAAGACTGGATTAACAAGGCAGTACCGTGCTCAAAAGCACAGCAAGCGTAACACCTTACGCAACTTTCGGATTTTGCCTACAACTTCGACATGAGTCCAACCAATATTCTGAAAAGAACACAGCTAAGAGTGGAAAAGTGAACGTGATGAAAGCCGACGGTTACACCGCACAAATCGAGTACAGGGACGAAGACGGCCTTTTGATCGGACATAACGCGGGCATCAAGGACATCGTTGGCTTCCATGGCGAGTCAGTCGATACGTTGCAAGAAGCCTTTGCTGAGGTATTCGCGGATACCTGGAGACGTTCGCCAAGCGAGGGCGCACCCCATGGCTGGAACAAAAAGAAAGACGCTGCCCCACAGCGTACGAATCAAACCCTCAACCGCTACGCCGAGACGTGGCAGTGCTGGCCCAAGCGCAATGCACATGACTTGAACGACAGGCGAAAAAAAACCGCCTTTGCGGGGGCGGTTCTTTTGTAAGCCTCAGCTTGCGGCCGAGGCTTAGTACGTCTCACGGACAGCACTGGCGTGGCACCATCTTATTAATCTTTGCTCAACCTTGCAACGTTATTTTGCCCTCCACGAATAGTGTTATCAGAGGGCATCAAAAGCGATTTACGGCGCTTAATATAGGGCATATAACTCTGACAGAAATAACGTTTTACAAAAACAGTTAATCCCTTGGCTCTCAGGCCTCAAAGATAAGCCGTTGCGTTTGAATTTCTAGGTTAATATGCCGTCGCTCGCACGCTAGTGCAGCGGTGAGGTTTGGCCGGTGACATAACAGTTTCAGGCCCTCTGACACGGTTTTGCACCCGTGCCGGAATGATGGCTCGGGGGGATCTCAACCGGCCGCCTCACAGACGGCACTGGCGTGCATGTCCGAAGGCACTCGTGATCCGGTAAGTGTGCTGGAGGTTTGGCCCCCAACCTTGGAGGCCAAAACGTATGAAGCTTTTGTTGCGTACGTTGAGCCTCGTATGGAGATTGTTTAAAGCGTTTCGCTTTTACGAGTTCCTGCGAGACCACTTTGACGACCTGAAGTAACGGTCGTTGATGTGGGGAAAAGCCCGTGTCAGTTTCGGCTGATGCGGGTTTTTTTTGGTCTCATTAAGCTGTCAAAAGTAATATTTCAATCAGCCGACTTGCTGGCTAGAGTAGGGCATTTCGTCGGCATCTGTAGGTGTCATCCGAGGACTCCGAATATACTGGTTGTATGCACAGTATTTGCATTGAGGTCTGAACTGATGAACACCTCCACTATTCCAACGGTTTCCGCTTTGGGAAAGGATCTCCCCCACTGGCAAACCATGCTCGCAGACAAAACCGCACTGCTCGCCCAGGTGCGCATCACAAAGCCCTACTGACGTTGGCTCATGCGTTGCACCGAGACAAACTGATCGACAAAGACGATCTAGGAGAACTGCTGGAAATGGCAGACGGCGCACTGGCTTTTGCCGTCGAAGCGATGCTCGACATCGACCCTGACGAGTAGGGGGCTGAAAAAATGTACGTACTGGTCACCCCTATGAGATCACGCGGCATCGCACTTGATGCCAAAGCTCGACGTCAGTACGCCGCGATCCGAGGTAATGTCATGGTCAATTCAGCGGTCTGCGAGCAACTGGGCCGAGCGTCTAACGTCGCTCGCGTGGAGGTGGGCATGCCGCTCGATCCCGATCCACTTCCCCCATTGCTGGACGCAACGCTCGCAGGTATGGCGGTCACCGGGTTTGTATTGAGTGGGATCGAGTACATCGATGGCTGTGCATATGCGCAGTCTTGGTGGTGTCGAGAGGGATAGCGACTAATGAAAAGCGAGGAGCAATGGGGGCTGACGCCCCCAGAGTTAGCCTGAACCCAATGAAACAACTTATGCCTTTCGTGGAATCGGATTCCACTGATTCTCGGCGACTTCGTGTAAGACGCCCAACAGTACTAATGGCACGTCTTTCGATTTACCAAGCTTGATGCGCAGAGGATGTTTGGGAGTAATCGCTCCCCCCATGGTTCGAAACAAAATGGCGTGTGCTTTGCCTCCATTTTTGTCGGTCAACGTGTCCTTGTTGAAGCCACCAAAGAAAGCCTGGCCATTCACCATGGACCAAGTAATTTCGTCTTCAGCGTTCGTGGTACCGAGCAGAAAGCTCGCGTTGGGCTCCATCAGATGTGAAGCTTGGATGGTCACCATGATTGAGCCATCCGCTTCCGAGACCTCCGTGTAGGTTAAGTTGGAGAACCCTTGATGCTGAGGCGTAAACGACGCGCTCCCTTGGGTAACGCTAACAATTTGGGCAATCGCTGCTTCCAGCCCAATCGAGTGCATATCGATGTACAAAGTTTGAGTGAGCAGTGCCGGCATCGGACTGCCGTCAACCCTAACAGGGATCATCCTGGTCTTGCCGCGTGTCGCAGCATGCAGAGCGTTTTGCCATTCGAGCTGTACCATTTGACTGGCTAGACTTTTGGCAGACACGAAGAAGAAAACGTATTCGGGCGCCTCGAGTCCTTTGTTCATCTGATCGATGATGCCGTCGCCAGGGCGAATGGACCAAGAGTCGTAAAAGACCTCCGACTCACCGAATATTTGGGCAAGCCTGATCGCCACCGGTTCAACGATTGGTTTATCTGCGTGGTTGTGGCTCAGGAAGATCTTGTGGCTCATAACAGAACCCTTGGTGATGGTGATGGCATAACGATACCTGTCCGGAGCTCACCTCTCAATTGCAAACGCCAAGTCAATGCACCTTGTAGGCTTCGCTGCGTTTGCAGTGCTTAAAGTCTTATAAATTCCTACGGCAACCCGAACGAAAACGGGGGCCAAATGGCCCCCGTTTTGCTTTTACACCTCCTGAATAATCCTGATCAAACGAATCGACCAATAAGCAGCCTGAAACGCCCGAATCAGTTCTTCGGGAAGATACTTCTGAATGAAGGACCGCATAGGCGAATTCTCCAAAGGGTTGGCGGAATTTGCTCCGATGTAACGCCGGAACAAATAACTTTCCACTTGCGCTATGACAAACCTTGAACTAATTCGCAAGCTCATCGGAATGGTTAAAGGATGAATTAACGAATTAACGAATTAACGCACGGTTGACGGTTCGGCCACAGGCCAATACCCTTTGAGATGCGAGTAACAAAGGTGTACGGCTGCAAGTGGTGAGGCGAGATTACCACAGGTATTCCTCCGGGAATCAACCACAAAATTTTTGCCTTCGGGACCCGCCTCTGCGCGGGTTTCGTCGTTTATAAACGACGGAGATTCCAATCTTTAACGGAGGCCGTGGAAAACAGCGGGTTTAACGGTGGTGCCACCTCGACCAGCAAATAGGTCAAATAGGCAAGATTGCCTATTGTTTACCCTTTAGTGTAAAGTTGCTATCCGACGAACGGTAGGTGGCTGTTAATAGATATCCAAAGATATCTATTGATAGCTGTATATTTTTTGAGCGTCTTTGGGTTTTTCCAAATTTTCTATATACAGAGTAGAAGTTCTCTATATATAGAGAAAACTCCTTCACTTCCGGAATCGGACGTTGGTTGACGCCTGATGTTTTGCCTAGGTTTGGTTGTTTTTGCCTACAGAAAATCCACCAGATCAGATAGTTCGGGCATTTTTTCCTCGGCTCCCAAGGTGTGGCTAGCCGTTCAGGTTTTACGATTGGAGTTCGTGAGGCAATGGCTGGGTCCGGCCACTGCCAAAGTTAAGGCTCTTTCAAGGATGGTGCTGAGCCCGTCAGCCTTCCGGGTTGGTCTATTGAGTAGGCTGCTCAACGGCTGCGGTGCAACCGATCTTTCGCGGTAAATTTCCCCGCTTCGACTTCAGTGCGGCCTGAACGTTGTCCGGAAGGTTGCTCCACAACGTCAGGCCCGAACGTTCCTCGATGTCCGCGACCGTCACCTGGTAGTCACAGAAGTTCGCCGCGCGTGGCGTTTCCTGCTCCATGATGAAAGCCGCAAATTGGCCGTCGGCAGGCGTGCTGCCCAAGAAGATCACCTTCCAATAACCACTGGGGATCGTGTGTACTTTATTGGTGCCCGGGAGAGACCCAATCTTCCTTTCGTACAACGGTCCTGTCGCTACGTAGACCGCATCGATACCAGGCGTTTTACCCAGGTTGCGCTCCTGATCCTCCAACCGAGCCCACGCGCCCCGGTTCAGGCCTTCTTTTTGCGGCGTAATATTGCTCAGATAGTTCAGAGGTTGCCAATCAGTAATCCCTCCCATCGAAGCCAAGTTGGCTTGATGGCCTCTGTCCAGGTCCAAGGCAACATAGGCCCCGTTGTAGTCCACCGGGTTCAGCGTTTCCTTCGCAGGTATATCTGGGTCTGGTTCCCAGTTGCGCGGGCGATTGGGGGCGGGGGTGTCCTTGGTGATTTTGTAGGCGACCCAATTGGCGAATTTCGTTGAGCCGTTGTTATTCAGCGTGTAGGCATCGCGAACGATTGTTACCTCGCCACCGCCAGATGGGCACCCGACTGCGCAGTTATCAACGGTAGAAATCTCAACTCTAGAGCGTTGAGTGCTAGAAAGCACCGCATCCTGTACTTGCTGGAATCTACCGTCGACCTCAACCGACCGCGGGGTGGTACATGCAGCCAGTAGTGGAAATATGACGAGCAACAGCGAGCTTGTTTTCGGCATTCCTTGCATCATTCGCTCCTTCAGAAAACGCTGAACGTAGACCGCCAGATTCGATAAGACTAGACGTTCCATGCCTCAAGGCGACCTGACAGGAGTTCGGAGCAAAAAAAAACCGCCTTAGGAGGGCGGTTTTTCTTCGCAAGACCGGTTAGGAGCCAGGCTTGCACGCTCACAGGGAACGCTTAGTGCCACGAAAGCTTATATGCTCGTACTACTGCAATGCAATATATGTCGATTAGTGGCAATAGTGCCCCGGCACCTTTATCTGCAAGGGGGTGGCGCATTTTGGGCTCTGTTAGCGCCTCGTTTCCGGCAGTATTCAGACTACTGCATCGCATGGCGGTCTGTCGGTTATGTTTCTCGGATGTGCTGGGATTGGCTGTTTCCTAGCGAATTTTCTCGTTACCATGCGTACATTCCCGTGCTGATCAGCTCTTGAGCTGGTCACCAATGCACGGGGATTTTTTGCCCTCCTGACACGGATTAGGAACCCGTGCCGGATTCACTCGGGAGGCATTAGATCTGCCGCCTCACAGGGAACGCTTAGTGCAAGCTCCCCGAAGGTACGCATGTTCCGGTAAGCGTACTGGAGGTTTGGCCCAACCTAGGGAGGGCCAAGTATGTCTAAGTTCAGACGTACGTGGGACTTCGTGGTGGTTTGTGTACGTGTTCATCACGTATACGAATTGCTCCGAGACTACTTTGATGATCTGTAAGATCTGAAAAGGGAACCGCTTCAGCCTCGGCTGAGGCGGTTTTTTGCCTACAAAAAATCCATCAAATGAAGCCGTTCCGGTGTTTTTTCCTCGTCTCAGCCCTGCCCAACGCCCTCTCAAACAAGAACCCTCCCACATATCCAGAAAGCGCTTTCTTGCTAAAAAAATACCTCCCTACGGCAAGTCGCCCTAGGCATCAGAAAAGGATTTTCTAATGCCCTACGTCCTATCCTTCGAAGTCCACAGACACTACGAAATTCGCCACGATACGGTCAGTGAAGCCATTGCCTGTTACGACGAAACCTATCGCCTGATCGGCGCCTGGCTAAAAAAACACGATGCCAGCGCCGATCTATGCAGCGTTGAGACCGGGAGGGTTTGTTCAGCTGTATAGAGGAATAACGGTATTGGAAGCTGCCGTGGAATTTGGAGAGGTCATTCAGTGGCGAATGGGCGATGATTCCGTGATTCGATCGTGGATGAAGCCGCGGTTAAGCAAATAGCGAATACCCCCGTGACGTTTGTGCGTTGTGGCCATGGCTTGCAACGCGCTGACGTCCTCGGATTACCCCACCCGAATCAACCTCCGTCCAATCCACTCCGCGACCTGCGTAACAACGGCGTTTCCGGCAGCGAAAGCCTCTGCAAGGTTGGCCGCATCCAGTCCGAGGCAAAACCCATCATCTTCAGACGCTCGCTGCCGCTCAGCCATCTGATCCCATCCGTTCGCGTGAGCGACGAAAGTGGTACAGCCCAAAGAGATTTGGGAGCCGGCTTTGCTTGCCAATAGAGTATTGGCAGCCCAGGCATCCGCGGGGCGTGGCCATTGGATCGAGCGAGACGCTGGAGGTATTGCGTCCACTGGTGCGGCGTCAGCCAGGAACTCGAAGGGGGGCATTTGTCGATAACCTGCGACCAGGAATATTCGACGACGTTGCTGGGGGACTCCGAAATATTGAGCATTAAGCACTCGCCAAAATCCCACATACCCGCAGTCCGCAAGGGCCCGGATGACTGTTTCAAAGTCTTGGCTATCGTTGACAGCGAGCAGGTTAACGACGTTCTCAAGGACCACCCAGCGAGGTTGAGTTTCTTTGAGGATTCGTATGACCTCCCAGAACAGGCCGCTGCGTTCTCCGCGTAGTCCGCGGCTGTCTCGGTTGCTTTCTCGGGCACCGGCAATACTGATGTCCTGGCAGGGGAAACCGGCGGTGATGACATCGACGGGGGACAGGTTGTGGGCGCCGCATTGGCGCACGTCTTCAAATTGGCGTGCATGGGGAAATCGGTCGGCAAGCACAGCCCGGTTGACCGGGTTGAGTTCAACTTGCCAGGCGCTGCGGTAACCGGCGTTTTCAAATCCGACATCAAAACCTCCTATGCCTGCGAACAGGCTTCCAATGGTGAGCTGCTGCATTCATGAACTCGTTGTTCTGGATGCTCGCGGCACGCTGGGGGGAGGCTCTGGGCCTTCAAGTGGTTCAGTGTCCGGCAACGCGGGCACTTGATCTGTAATTCAAGGAAGCCGCTGGCGGCGGCAAGTTTGCGACAGCAGTGGCCGCAACGTATGTCTTGCATGAAATCGTCCTTGATGGGGAATCAGTCAGTCGTAAGCGTTTCGCGAAATGCCCCGGTTTTATAAACAACCGGGTTCATGTTTTTTCTGCCTGCATCCGCCTCCACTCCCGATCCGTCGCCCGCTTCGCCGTTGTCTCGGTGGTGTACAACCAATGCAACCGCTTCGGCTTGCTCTGATCCCCAGCCGTCACGGTCTTTTCTTTCCCGGTTTTCTTGTCGCGGTAGTGGGCAACGATCCCGGTAAAGTCTCCCTTGTTCTCTTCGGCCAGATCTTCGACGGTGTCCTCCGGCAGTTTGCTCTCCAGCTCCAGGCTGACGGTGTAGCCGTTGTCCGCGCTGAGGGAGTGCTGCACGTTCCCGCCATACCAGATGATTTCGTCGATCTCGTCCTTCACGCCCTGGAGCGTGTAAGTCAGCTCGGGAATCAGGTCCGGCCGTCCCAGTGCCAGCGTGTAGCTGAGCGTGGCGCTGCCGCGTTGCAGGCGATTGAACTCGGCCCGGGCAGCGCGTAAGGCGGACTGGCGGTCGCTGTAGGTGTGGCGCAGGTCCTTGAGGTTTTCGCCGCCGCCGGCGATGGCTTCCTGTTTTTTGGCGCTGTTCACGTCGTAGAAGTAGGCGCGCACGCCGTCGTAGCTGTCGCGGTCGGCTTGCAGGTAGCGGTGCTGGTCGCCGTCAGCGCGGGTCAGGGTGATGTGGGGCAGTTCGGCGCCGGTGGCGGTTTTGCCGCCACCCGCTGGTAGGCAGAGCAGGCAGCCAGCTTTGACGGTGACCACCGCGTCGAATTCTTCCCCTATGCGGCTGATCAGGTTGGCGTCGGATTCGTTGGCCTGATCGAGCTGCAGGATGGGCAAGCCATCGAGGGCGCCGGCAATGATCGCGGTCAGCCCGTTGCCCAGGGCAATGTCGCCCAGCACGTCGCCAAGGGTGATGTTGCTCCAGCTGCGCTCGCGCTTGGTCTTCAGGCCTTTGCGCAGGTCCGCCGATCGGGCTCGGATGCTCAGCACGTCGGGCGCGCCGCTGTGCTCGGCTTCGTCGACCGTGTAGGTACCTTTGTCGACCAGGCCGGTGTCGCTCCAACCGAGCCACAGGCGAATCACTGCACCTTTGGGCGGGATGGCCAGCAGTCCGTCGTGGTCGCTGAGGGTGATGCTCAACTGATCGGCCACGATGCCGCGGTTGTCGGTCAGCTCCAGGCTCATCAGCCGCGGGCTGATCAGTTTGGCGATGTCGTTGCCATCGACCGTGATGCGGAACGCCGGCACCGGGTAGCCGGCTTCGCGGCGGTAGCGTTCGACGGTGTCATCCAGAAAACCGGTGACGCGGGAAAGGGCGGTATCGATCACAGGAACGACCTCATGATGCTAACGCCTGCGCGGGTACCCGCGCCTATGAGGTCGATCCGGTCGTCATCGATGCGCTTGAGGTTGAGGGTAAATTCGATGCGGCGTGGCGTACCGTCGCGGAAGAAGATGGTTTTGGTTTCGCTCAGGCTCTCGATGACCCATAAGCCGTAGATCCGGCCACTGCCTTCGACCATGGGCCAGGCCTTGCCGGTGTTGGCCATCAGGCGCAAAGCGTCGAGGCTGAGGGTGCTGCCGGCCAGTTCCGGCAGGATGATGCCGGGTAGGGTGATCGCGTCTTCACCACGACCCACGAACTGCCGTGCCGGCGCCGCGCCGATGCGACTGTTGCTGGCGTGGCGCCAATCGGTCTGGCGTTGCAGCTCCTGGTAGGCAGCGGTGGAAAGGCTGAATACGAACATGCCCAAGGCAAGCATCATGGGGATCACTCCAGGTCGGATAGTCTGCTGCGTTGACGGGCGCCTTTCTCACTTTCAATGCGGGCCAGTTCGGCGCGCACTGCGCGGGCAATGGTTTGTGCGTCCATGCCTGGCGTTGCAGGAATGTGGATTTCGTAGGTGTCGTGGCTGTCGTAGACGACGCTGTTGGCGTTGCTGATAGGGGCACGGCTATCGACCGTTAAACCTGGCCAAGGCGCTGTACCCAATGCCATGGAGCCGGCCGTGGTGAGCTGCTTGCTAATGTCGGTCATGACGCCCAATGGTCCGCTCTGGCCACCTTCCAGACCTTGAGTCAGGCCGGCCATGGTGAAACCACCCAGTTCGGCAAACACACGCGACGGACTCTGGATGCCGAGCTTTTCCTTGAACCAGCCAATGGTTGAATCGCTGATGTCGCCCATGACGTTCTTGAGCTTGCCGAAGCCCGATTTCAGCCCTTTGACCAAGCCGTCGATGATCATGCCGCCGAACTCGGTGAAGCGACTGGGCAGGTCGATGCCCAGGTACTTCATCACCGCCACGAACGCCTGGTAGATCAGTCCAATGGGGCTGAAGTTGATCAGGACTTTGAGAATCCCGCCTATGCCGTCACTGAACCCGGCTTTGATTTCGCGCCAGGCACCGGTGAAGTACGTTTTCACCGCGTCCCAGTTTTTGTAGATCAGGTAGGCGCCGCCAGCGATGGCCGTGATTGCCAATCCGATGGGGTTGAGTATCAGCGCACGTCCCACCATGAGCAGCGCTTTGCCCACAAAGGGCAGCACTGACTTGCCGAGATTCCACAGCAGGCCGATCAAGCCGGGCAAGCGGATACCCAGTTGCGCGAGCATAAAACGCAGAGCCACAAACGGCAGCAGTACGCTGGCCACTGTGACCAGTAACCCGCCCAGCGCCACGGCCAGCGCTGCGAGGATGGCGACGGTTTTGACGAGGCCAGCGGCGAGGTTCGGGTTTTCGCTGGCCCAGGTTTTGACCCCTCGGATGACTTCGGTGACCGACTGAGTCAGCCCGCGCAACGGTCCATCCTGCTGAGCTTGCAACTCGATGCCCAGATCCTGCCAGGCACTGCTCAAGGTTGTCAGATCGCCCTTGAGGTTGTCGGCCATGATCGAGGCCGTTTGCGAGGCTTCACCCTGACTTTGGCGCAGGCTCACGATGAGTTTTTGCAGGTCACCCGTACCGGCTTGTTCCACCAATTGCGCCATGCCTTTGACCGCTTCTGCACCAGCAATGTCTTTGAGCAATCCACCTTTGTCGGCAGTGCCCAGGGCTTGGGTTTTGTCGTGGATCTCTTTGAGGAGGTCCGGCAGGTTTCGCAGGTTGCCATGGGCATCGGCGGTGGTGACTTTCAGTTGTGCCAAGGCTTTTTCCGCGGCTTTGGGCGGGGTGGCTAGTCGGTTCATGATGGTACTGAGCGCGGTGCCGCCCATGCTGCCCTGCAAACCGGCATCGCCCAATTTACCGGCCATTGCAGCGGCCACCTCAAGCTCGACGCCGTAGGTTTTTGCCATCGGGGCGACGTACTTCATCGTTTCGCCGAGCATCTGCAGGTTGGTGTTGGAGCGCGTGAAGGTGCCCACCAATACATCGCCCAGTTTGCCCATTTGGTCGGCCCGCATGCCGAGCCCAGACAGGATGTTCGAGGCGATATCGGCGGTCTGCGCCAACTCGGCGCCGCCGGCCGTTGCGAGGTCGAGCATCCCCGGCATCGCAGCTTTTATTGCCGCAGGATCGAATCCGGCCATGCCGAGAAAGCCTTGAGCGTCGGCGGTCTGGCCAGCGGTGAATTGCGTTGAGCCGCCCAGTTCTCGCGCTTGCTTGCGCAATGCCCCGAGTGCTTCTGAGTCTTTCTTAAGTCGGGAGATAGCCTGCACTTTGCTCATGCTGGCGTCGAAGTCGATGCCCGGCGTGAGCAGCTTGGTGCCCGCGTACAGCGTTGCACCGCCGCCTGTTATGGCGGTGGTTCCTTTGCCTGCCATGTCGCCGGCGAGACTTCTGGTTTTATCAAAGGTCGCGCGAGCCGCTGCCAAGCGTCTCTGTTGATCGGCCAGCGCGGCCAGTCGCTTGGTTTGTTCGGTGATGCTGTGGTTGGTGGCGTGAACCCTCTCGCGCAATTGACGCTCATGGCTGCCGAGGTTTTGGGTGCTGATCCCGGCGGCATGCAAACGGGTACGCAGGCTCTGAAGCTGTTCGCCCTGTTGCTGATGCTGCTGTTTGAGTTTCTGCGCTTCACGCACGGCGGCGCGAAAGTCTTTGGCCATCGCCTTGGTGGGCACGCCGGTGGCGGCAAACTGCTGACTGAGTGCCTTGACCTTGTCGCGGGCGGCGTTTAGGGCTTGCTCGGTCTGATGGACTGCAGCGCGCAGGGTACGCCAGGCGCTGACATCTTTCTGTTGGGCGTTGAGTGCCTTGAGGCGATCGCGCGCATCTTTCAGGGCGCGGGCGGCGCCAATGCTCTCGTTATTGATTGCCTTCAGCGGGCGCGTGGCCTTGTCTATGGCGCTCAGCAGCACCCGAAGTTTTAAATCATTCGCCATCGGCGACACTCCGCACCCTGGCGCGCTCGCGCCATTCCATCAGTTCTTGTAGGCCCAGCTGATCCATATCAGCCGGCGCCCAGTGAAAGACCACCGCCAAGTCGGCCATGGCGTCCTCTACGCAACGAGGGAGGCGTCCGTCTTCACCGATTTCTGCAACAAAAAACCGGAAATCTTGCTGCCGCACGCGAGCAGGTCGGCCGGGTCCATGCCGGCGGCTTCCGGTGCGGTGATGCCTGGGCTGGTGATGCGCGGCAGGATCTTGATCAGCGTGGCCACGTCCATGTTCAACAACTCCACCAACTGCACGCCGCGCAATTCGCCGGACTGTGGTTTTCGTAAGGTGAGGGTGTCGATCGTGCTTTTGCCCCGAGTGATCGGCGTGTCGAGGGTGACGGTGTTGTCTTCTGCAATGGGCTGAACTTCGATGGTTTGCATGGGTTTTCCAGAGGGCTGTGGGAGGGGTTAGAGGCCAATGGCGGCGCGCTGCTTTTCAAGCAGGTCTACGCCGTTGACCTTCTCGATGAAATTGAGCAAGTCGATCTCGATGATGTCTTCGTTGTCGACGATCAACTTGTAGTAGGAGCAGGTGGTGGTGACGCTGTGTTCGGTGTCTTCGCCGGGCTCGTGGTCACCCATGGAGAGGGTTTCGTGGCGGCCGCGCAGGACCACTTCCACGGCGCTGACGTCGCCGGTGTCGTCCTGCTGGAAAGATCCGGCGAACCGCAGTGCAATGCCCGACGCGTTGACGGCGCCGAACTGGCGCAGGGAAATCAGGTCGAGGCCGCCGGTCTTCCATTCGAACTGGATGCCGTCGTCGGAGAAGCCCAGGTCAGCCTTGACCGGGCCATTCATGCCGCCGCCGCGATAGGCTTCCATCTTGCGACCGAGCGGGGGCAGGGTGACCGACTTCACCACGCCGACGTAGCTGTTGGCGTCATTGAACAGATTGAGGTTTTTGAGTTTGCGCGGCATGGCCATAGCGCTGTTCTCCGGTTAGCGATTGATCTGGCTGGCGAAGTTGATGAGGTAGCGGTCGGTGATGCGCTGGCGCAGGGTGAGGTCTTCCAGCGGCGGGACCGGCGTGTAGTCGTAATCGAGCCAGAGCTTGCCGGCCTTGAGGGTGTCCTTGGTGTTGATGTCTTCGGGGTACCAGCAGCTCCCACCGATCAGGTAGCCGGCGGACACCTTGCTGCGGAACTCGGCATTCACACCTTCAATCATGTCGCGCACCAGAGATGCGTGCAGCGGTTTGTCTATGGCCCACATCTGCGTGCCGGCCATGGTGTCGGCCAGCACTTGCGCGGTGCGGGTGTAGCTCTCGAAAGCGAACAGCGGATCGTTGCTGCAAGTGCGGCTGCCCCAGAAGCGCAAACCGCCCTCGTTGATCAGCGTGGTGACCTCGTGGCTATTGAGGTAGTTGGCGTCGGTGGCGGGGTTTTGCAGGTCCCAGAACACGTCGGCGTTGATGCCAGTAACACCGTTGACGGCGATGTTGGAGAGGGTTTTGTGCCAGCCGGTTTGCTGGTCGATTTTGGCGCGCAGGCCGAGGGCGCGAGCGACTGCGGTGGCGTTGACGGTCTTGCTGGTGGCGGTGTCCCAGTTGAGGAAGTCTGGCCAGATAGCCATGACTTCGCGGGCACCGAAATTTTTGCGGTAGGCAACCGCTTCCTCCTTGGTATTACAGCCCCAGGCGCTGACATAACTGAACGCCCGCAGTTGTTGGGCGATGGACACTAGTGCGGTGGCGACGGGGAGGGTGTCCAAGCCTGGGACACCCAGAATGCGCGGTACCAAACCTAGCCTCGACTTGGCCGCGAGCAGTGCTTTCATGCCGGTGTACTTGCCTGTGTCGGTGGTGGTGCCGATCAAGGCGCTGGTGGTCTCGGCTTCATCCTGACCTTCTTTGACACGCACCACGATGACGTAGGGTTTAGTCTGGTCGGCGATGGCTTGCAGGCTGACGGCTAGGGTGCCTTTCACGCCGGCTTTGCCGATGGCGGTCTGGACGTTGGTAATCAGGACAGGGGTGTCAAACGGAAAGACCGTCGCGTCGGCATCGTCGGCGGTGCAGACCATGCCGATTACGGCGGTGGGGATAGTGCGGATAGGGCGGGTGCCGTCGTTGAGTTCGAGCACCCGCACGCCGTGAAGATAATCGGCCATGGGTTTTGCCTGCGCAATGAATGAGATGACAGTGCAAGGCTGCCGCGCGCGCGCCGGATCGGCGAGCGCGGTGGCTTGTAATAAGGGCCGCTACAGGTGGTGGGGAGTTATTGCCGAAAGGCCGCTTCGAGCCATTCGGGGGCCTGCGGTCGTGCGATTTCTTGAGGGAATGCTCCGGACTCCGGCCAATCGCGCAGG
This sequence comes from Pseudomonas sp. LBUM1673, assembly GCF_059695645.1. Lineage (NCBI taxonomy): Bacteria > Pseudomonadati > Pseudomonadota > Gammaproteobacteria > Pseudomonadales > Pseudomonadaceae > Pseudomonas > Pseudomonas sp. LBUM1673. Next base: position 4,134,589 of record NZ_CP166780.1, on the reverse strand, counting down.
GCCTGCCTGAAACTCAAGAGCTGCGCGAATTGTTCGTCGGTGAGCGTGGTGGTGACCGCCATGTCCTGCTGGTCGCGGTGGCGAGCCGCTAGCCACTCGTTGCGGTTCAGCTCGCCGTCGCGCCAGGCTCTTTCGTTCGCCATGCGCGCCTCTGCGGTGGGACCAGGCGCTTCGCTGAAGCCTGTTTCGGTGAACCGCCAGCCGATCTTGACCTGATTGTCACAAGGTTCCCAGTGCCAGGACGCGTGATAGCGGCCCTCGGGGTCGGTATCCGTCAACTCGGTGACGGATTCGTCATTAATCAATGCCCACATAATTCACCACCTTATCGATACAGAGCCGGCAGCGCCGGCACCAGAGAGACCACCGCTGTCCATGCGGCCACCACCGCCGCCGCCGGGGCCTTGACCATTTCTCAACTGCGTTTGCCCAACACCGGAGCCATCGACTACAGCGCCGGCTCCGCCTGGGCCGCCACCGCTGCCAGGGAAACCATATGAGGTTGAATTTGCCCGGCCACCAGACTGGCCGTCACCCAACCCATAATTGATATCCCCGCCTGTTCCAACGCCGCTTTTACCCCCGCCACCACTTGCATCGCCGCCACCACCACCAGTGGCCGACATGAAGCCGCCAAACGAAGAACCCGTACCGGACAGACCAGGGCTGCCGCTGACGCTATAGGACACGCCTGCGCCGCCGGCACCGACCGTGACCGTAATGACCGTTCCAGGTACAAGGGTCACCAAACCTTCAGCAACCCCACCTCCACCGCCACCAGGACCGAATACCTGGCTGTTTCGACCACCACCTCCTGCACCCTTCACGACCACATAACCCTTGGTGGCGCCGGCAGGAACAGTCCACTGATAGACTCCTGCTACGGCCCAAGCCATCGATCCTCGGTAAGGCAAATCGGTGATCCCGGCGCGGGTCAGATCTTTCGGGTGAACGTGATCCTCACGGGAATAGTTTTCCGACTGGCCGGGTGCTGCGGTGGCGTCGGCCTTGGGCAAGTCGTCGGAGGCCAGATCCTTGACGAAGTCCTCTGTCGCGAGGCCGTCGATGGCTGCTGCCACTTTCTCGTCAACATAGCGCCGTGTGGCGAGTACCACGCTGGGGTCAATCTTGAGCTGAATGTTGGCCGTCCCGTTGGTGATGATGTGCATACGCACCACTTGGTTACGGCCCGAGCCCTGGACGAGCAGCGGCTTGTAGCTGGGGGCGACGTTGGCCACCGCAGAGAACACACCGTCCTTATCCTCGATGGCCAGTTCCCGAATCCACCAGCCACCGACATCAGGCGGCAGGACGACTTCGGCGATCAGCACGTTGGCGTCTGTTGGCGACACGCGCAGTTGGTTGATCTGCGCGCGGTGTCGTTGATTGATCAGTTGAGTTTGGGTCGGGCTGGGTACCGGGTCGGTGCCATTGGCATCACCGATCAGCATATGGCTCGGTTCCCACGGGATGCCGAGGGCGTCGCAGTTGGTTTTCTTGGCAGCGCCCAGCGTCGTCAGCATGCCGCCGAAAATAGAGTTCTGATCAACCATGGGGGTACACATCCAGTTCGTCGAGGGTGTAAAGGCTCACGCCGCTGAAGCCCTGAACCGTCACGTCGATATCCGGGTTAGTCCAGGGGTAGACGTCGATTTCGTCGCCGTCGTACACGGCGAAACCGACGTGGGCGTCGAGTCGGGTTTCTAGAATGATGTCGAGGCCGGACAGGTGCCGGGTCAGCGGTTTGGCGTCATCGATGAGCCAGACCAGTTCCTGGTACATCGCTTCGGTGATGCCGGTGTCGAGCACACCGATTCTCAGCGCGAAGGTGGCGCGTGGGCCTTGTGGCACGGTCTGCCACCACTCCACGACCTCAATCAGGTAACCCAGCGGCTCTACCACACGCCGTAGCGCGCCGATGGTGCCCTTGTGTGAGTGAACGTAATACGCAGCCCGGCAGGCGGCGCGCTTGGCGGCTTCTGTCCATTTGCTGTCCCAACGATCCACCGAGAACGCCCAAGCCAGATACGGCAGCAGGGGCAGGGGGCATAGATCCGGGTTGTACAGCGTGCGCAACGGGATCGGCACGCGCTGGATCTGCGCGACGGCCATAGCCGCCTGGCGTTCCAACGGCGTCGAGTTACTTGGCAGCAGCGGCTGGTCGGCCATCACTCAACCCCCAATGCCAATTCAATGTGCGTGCAGTACGGCGCCTGATATTTGGTGGCGACGATGTCCGTCCAACCCTCCAGCACGACCTTGCGCACACCCTCCACATGCAGCGCGGCATGGATGATCGATTCGGACACCTCCAGTGCCAGGCGACGACGCTGATGCACGAACTGAAGCAATCGCGCTTCAGCCGCGGCGAGGATCAGTTCCGTTTCTGGACCGGAGGTCAGCGGGTAGAGCTTGGCCTTGATCTGGTAGTTGATGATTTCCGCGCCTTGAACGGTCAGGCGATCCGCAACCGGGCGGCGGTCGTCGTCGCTGAGGTAGGCTGCGACCTTGTCGAGCAGGGCCGGCGAGGCGGTGCCATCGCCCAACACGGATTGCACGGTGACCACGGCTTCGGCCGGCGCTGGGCTTTCGGCGGTGGCGTCGGCGACCTGACCGTCTGCGGAGCGTGCATGGAAGATGTAGCTATTGCGCGGGCCGGCGGTGCTGAGGCCTTCCCATGCCATTTGCGCGCGCTCGCGTAGGCTGTCGTCGCTTTCCATCAGTTTTGGAAGCGGAGGTACGGCCGAGGGATTGGCTGCCTGAATGAGCAGCCGCTTGACGTTGAAGTTAGCGGCCAGGTTTTCGAGGTCGGTCCCCTTGGCCAGGGCGAGCATGTTGGCGACGGAGGCTTCATTGACCCGCTGACGCCAGATGGTTTCGCGGTAGGCGTTTTCTTCGAGTAATTTGGTCAGCGGCTCCGATTCCATGTCGAGGCGGGCGGCGATTTCCACTTGTTCTTCGGCTGGCCAGAGGCTGATGGCGTAGGCCTTGCGCTCGGCGAGAATCTGCTCGTAGTCGATCTGTTCGACGATCTGTGGCGCCGGCAGTTGGCCGAGGTCGATGGCGACGAAGGTGTTCATGCGCTGCCCCCCAAGTGCAGAGGCACGCTCAGGCTCAGCGGCTGGTTGCCGTCGACAATGGTGCCCTCAAAGTCCAGTGACGCCTGACCTTGCAGATTCGCCCCGACAAACTGCACACGGCTAAGGCTGATGCGGGTTTCCCAGCGCATCAGGGCCATGACGGTGGCGGCGTAGACCTGCAAGCGGGTGAAATCGTTGAACGGCTGATCCACCAGCTCGGGCAGTAAGCTGCCGTACTCGCGGCGCATTACGCGGGTGCCTATTCGGGTGGTCAGGATGTCGGTGATGGACTGGGCGATGTGTTCGACCAGGCCGAGGGTGGCGCCGGTTTCTCGGTTCATTCCGGCTTCCCTGTTTTGCCACTGCCAGTCATCACGCCGCCATGCGGGTGGTTGACCAAGCTGATGTCGGCCGCGACCACATCCACCGACACGGTGACCTTGCCGGTGATGGTCTGATTGCCGGTCTGGGTGTAGTCACCCTCATGGGTGATTGGGCCGACGATGCGGATGCCGCCGGTGCTGGTCAGGTTGGTGGTGCCGCCTTCGGCCAGCGTGGCGTTCAGGTGATGCGTGATGCTGTCGTATTCGATCACGGTGCCGTCGCGGTAGGTGCAGCGATGCAGGCCTTCGCGGTCACCGTTGGCCGGGGTGTGATCGCTGAACAGACCGGTCAGGACGATGCCATTGCCGAGCTGGCCAGAGGGGCTGAACAGGATGACTTGCTCGTCAACGGTGGGCGGGTTCCACTCGCGGTCGGCGCCGGCTCGCGGGGCGATCCACGGCAGCCAACCGGTGGTCAGTGTTCCGGTTTTGACCTGCACACGCGGGGGCTTCATCTGGACGGCGGCGATGGTGCCGAAGCGGATGAGGTTTTCGATCAGGCGGGCAAGGGTGGCTAAGTCGTTCATGTCACCAATGGTGGCGCTGGACCTTCGTGCAAGCACGTAATATTGTTTGTAGTGTCACTTACTACAAACAACATGTATTTTTTGTGTTTGTATTGAGCGAAATTTCTCAAGTGGCTAGCTGCTTTAGCTCCTATGAGGTTTTGAGTCGTTATAATATTTAATGGCGTTGAATAAAGGGGCGGTAGATATGAGTGATGGGTTTTCTTTGATCGATATTAAAGGCATCTCAGAACCACTGACGAAGCTAATTGAGTCGGTCTCAAAGGGCATTGGTGCTTTGTACGAGCCTACTGGAAAAGTTCGTAATGCTAAGGCAGAAGCCAAAGCAAATTTGATTTTGGCAAAGGCGAATGCTCAAGTCGATGCGGTATCGCTCAGAGCGTTGGAACGTATGAATTACCGAGAAATTAGGCGTCAAAACAATATTGATGCAATAGTGATAGGGGCCGCTGAATATCTCCCGAATGAAGTTTCGGTACAGGAGGTAGATGAAGACTGGATTGTCAATTTTTTTGATCTCGGACAAGATATTGGCAATGTTGAGATGCAAAAGATTTGGTCCAAGCTTTTAGCCGGAGAGGTAGCAAGGCCGGGGAGTTTTAAGCCCCGTACTCTTCAAGCCGTAAAGTCTCTTACTCCAGAGGAGGCAAATCTGTTCACTCGATTGTGTAGTTTTTCTTTTTTGATGGACGATGGAAGTCGAGTTTTACCAGTTTTTTCAACGGGTTTTTATGAGTTTGTACGAGTAAATGGTCTTACAACTGACAATGAAACTCATCTTAAGGATATTGGCCTGCTGAATAATGGATTTATTTGGTATGGTGCTCAAGAAGATGATCCTGATAAAGTTTTTCTGAATTATTTTTCTGATGGTTATTATATTGTTCCTGAATCTTCTGATAAGAGGTTGGATGTGGCTTATACGAAAGTGTTTCCCTTTACTGGCGTAGGGTGCGAACTAGCTAGCATTGCGGGGGCGCAGCCTGACAAAGAATATATTAAAGTTTTGTGTGATGAATCGGCTATTTTTCCCGCTGTTTAGTGTCTAGTTGTTTTAAGGTTTTGTTTTTTATTCTGTTTTTGTTGTGGTGTTAGGTTTCGGAGTATTACTTCTTGAATTAGATAAATGTCCGTTTCTGTAAAGCCTAGCACTTCCCGTTGTACGTACTGCACATAAGGGGCACCATGTTCGGCGCGGTCTTTCAAACCGTACTGGTGCACCCTGGCAATTCGCGCAATGCGTCCCGTGAATCCAACGTTGATTATATTGCCATCAACCCGGACCTTCAAAAGTCTGGCGGTACGCAGCTTCTGGAACATCTGAACCTTTCGCTTCACCCGTTCCTGTTTACCCCGCAGATTACTCTGTTTACGCGGCGCGTACTTGCTGCCATCCGGATTGCGCTGGGCAATGATTCGTTGCTGTTGGCTGCGGCGCAACGCCTGGCCGAGGCTGGGAGCCAGCTTGTTCCGCGATGCCGGTTCAAGCTGCCCAAGCAGGCCGGCTGCCCAGTCTTCCAGCGCTTCCAGGCGGTTGGTCATTCTGGCAGCACCCATTCGCTACCGGTGCCCTGCGCTCCGGGTACCCAGTTTGGATCGAGGAATGCGGCGGCCCTCTGTGGTTCGCCGGGATGTCGGATGGTGGTGTTGCCCTGGTCGTCCTTACCCACCACCACCCGTTCGGTCAGTGGCAGAGTCAAACTCAGATCGACTTTACTGTTGTCAAGGATGTCGGCCTCGAACTGAATGCCGTCAGCGGATTTGTTCAGGTTTTCCAGCAACTGAGAATGATGCACGCTTACCCAGCCAAGCACCGGCAGCATGACGCTGTCGGGATGCCCGGCGAAATCAGTGAGGATGATCTGCAGCTCATAACTGTATTCGAATGACAGGCTCGCGGCCGCTGTGCAGCGGACCTTGCCATTGTCGATGAAGATCAGCAGTCGGTCGGGGCTGTGCTGGAGTTCGGGTATGGTGGCGAGCAGATGGGTGCGCAGGCTTTCGGGTTTGTTCATGGGGAGGCCTGCTGCTGTTGAGGGACGCTTGCAGGCCGCGGTGCATCGACGCGGTTCTGCCCGCAGTCACATTTAGCGTGCCGTTCGTAGGCGCGTTGGGGTTTGATGTCGTACAGGTTTCGTCGATAGTCTGGCCCGTTGTAGTGCTTGGCGAACACAGCCCATTGGCGGGTCTTCAGTGCCTTGTACAGGCTGGGGTCGGTCTCGATGAAGCGGACGAAGGCGTCGAATTGTTGTGACTCGTTTGCGCTCATGGCAGCGACGAAGTCTTGCACGCTGGCATAGCCCAAGCGTTTCCAGTGAAAGCCCATGATCTGAAAGGCGCCCCAGGAGGCGGATTCCGGGGCGGAAATGTTGTCAAGAACGCGGGCGCTGCCTAGCCGCTGATGTTCGGCGGCGCCGCCGATGTAGCCACCGGCTTTCGGGTTGACGATGGTCGGGTGGGCGGTGGCGAGTTGATCGGCGCGGCGTTTGAGTTCGCCGGGGTTATCGCGTTCATGGCGAACTTTCGAAAGCTGGCGGTACATGATGTGCCGCTCGAACAGGATCACCGGCTTGCCGATGTCGAGAAAACCGCGGCCCTTTGATTCGACTTCGTTGACGGCGTAGAGGTTTGCCAGCGGCATGTCGAGACGTTGTGCGGCGTTGACCAGGTCTGCGTGCTTCAGCAACTGCTCGCAGTCATCGCCGGCGAGCGCTGCCAGTGTTTTGCTGCCGGCGATGCCATCTGTGACCAGACCGACGCTCAGCTGATAGGCACGCATGGCTACTTCAGTGGCGTCGCCGTAGTGCCCGTCAACGATCAGTCGGGCGCCGTTATTGTTCAGGTTGGTTTGCAGGTGGCGTACCGCTTGCGAGCGGTCGCCGTGACGTAATGAGCTCATCGTGAGGCTTCCTTGCGAATGAAAAATTTCCTGGCTGCGGCGCGGGTTCCTTCCACGCCGAGCAAGCCGATAATACCGCCGAAAAAAGGCGCAGTGGTGGCGGAAATACCCAGCAATGGCAAGCCATGGCTGGCGGCCAGTGCCAGTGCGCCGCACAGTGGGGCTTCAATGGTCATGCGGCGCAAAGTGCCACCGCCGTAGATGATGCGAAGGGCGGCGATGATCAGGGCCAGCAAGCCGGCGTAGAGGGTCGGCCAGTGCTGTTCGAGCCAGGCCCAGGTGTCGGGACGGTCAGGCATGCGCATGGCTCCAGTGTCCAGAGTGGTAGGTCAGTCCCATAGGTTCACCATCTGCCGCTGCGGCGCGGCGGTTTGCGCTTCAGGCATTTGCACGGTTAGGCCCTGGGGCAGAACCGGGCCGTGATCGGCGAGGCCGGGGTTGGTTTTGAGCACGGCTTCGGTCACGCCAGCGGTGCGACCGTAGTGACGCCAGCACAGCACGTCGACGGTGTCGTGTTGCTGGGTGCGGACAGTGACGGGCATCAGATCAACTCCACGGTGGTGCGGCCGAGGCCGAGGAAATCACGCACGGCCCAGCGCTGGTCGCGGCGTAGTTCGTCGATGGCCGGGGTGAGGTCGTCGGCGTTCTGGTGACCAATGTGGGTGGTGTCGTAGGAGCGATAGCGTTCGCAGATTTCCGCGCCGGTGGCGGCGTAAAGGGCACGCCGGTAGAGGTGGATGTACTCGGACACGTTTTTGATCTTGCCGGCTGGCACATCGGCCAGCGTGGCATAGCCGTCGGCTTGTTTGGTCTGGTGCCAATCCGCGAGTTCGCGATTGAGGCTGATGGCGGCGGCGATGGTCGCGGTTTCCAGCCGGATCGCCGTGACACTGGCGTCGAGGCGCAGGGTGCCGCGCACGTCGTCGAGGTCGATGGAGGGCCAGAAGGGGTCGGTGTTGATGTGGCCGGCGGGCGCTTTGCCGCTGGCGATGAATCCGCTCATGTCAGTGCGCTCTTCAATGGGTCGCCGGTGGTCGGGGCTTCACGTTCAGTTACGTGGCCTGGCCGATCCGCCCCGAGCCGGCGGGGTGCGTGGGGACGCTCGGTTAGCCGCCAGTGGCGGTCAATTTATTGAGCAGGCGTTCGGCCCGCTCCAGATCCTTTTTGCCGCCGCAAGCGTCATGCAATGCGATGGCTTTTTTCAGCAGGTCGATGCCCGCTTGCAGCTGGCCGGATTGACCGGGTTGCTCATCGGCAATGCCTTCCAACGTGGCGCGGCCGGTCGCGAGGAACAGCTTGGCGCGGGCTTGGTCGGGCATGTCTTCGGGGTCGGTCAGTTGCGCGGTGCGGTGCAGAATCGCCAGGTCAAACGACTCGCCGATTTTCTGGGCCTTGAACGCCGCGGTGGCGACTTCTTCGGCGACCAGGCAGCCCAACGTGCGGGCGAAGCGATCGGGCATCACCATGTTGTGTTTGAGCACGTAGATGGCGATGTCGAGGCCACCGCTGAAGTCGCCAGCATCGAAGCGCCACACCATGACGGTGGTCAGCACTTCGTCTTGCGCACCCAGACCGGCCTCCAGTACACCTTGCACGTAGGGGACGTAGTCCGGCAGCAACTGGCGTTTGAGTTCGGCCTTGCCTTGATTCGATTGCACCTGTTTCAGGCGCAGGCGGTCTTGCAGCAGCTGGTTGAGCTGATGTTCGTAAGCGTTGGCACCGGCCATGGTTTGGTTGGGCGCGACCGCTGCTGCCTCGATGGCGGCGGTGACGCGTTGGAAATGACGGCGGCAGGGATTGGTCATGGGCGGCCGCCGTCCGCGATGTCGATGTTTTCCGCAAGGGACGCGCATTCCAGATCTTCGATGACGTAGGCGTCGTTGACCGATTCGTAGTTCTCGACGCGGTCGCGCTTGGCGTTGTCGAGGACGGTGCGACGGCGGCTGCCTTCCTGCCAGTAGATCGACAGGTTTTCCAGCTTGGTGACCAGCAGCCCGCGAGCCGGGAAGTAGGGCACACGTACCGCCGGCAAGTTGCCCAGGCGCTTCTGGCTGGTGACGATGTCAGCAGCCAGCATTTCGGTCGGGGCGTGTTCTTTATTGATGATCGGGAAATACTTGTCAGCCAGCAGCTGGCGACCGCAGATCACCACCAGATCCGGGTCTTCCTGATACCAGGGCGCAATGAATTCTTCGATCATGCTGAAGACCAGGGCGTCTAGGTTGGTGAAGTCTTTGCCGGCACCGATGGTGATTTTGTTTGTACCCTCGACGACTTCCTTCATCACCCGGGCGGCGTTCTCGGTGCGCATCTTTTGCAGCCAACCGATGTTGACGTCCTGGCGCAGCGGATTGGTCACCGGGTTCGACGTGGCGGCGCGGCTGGTGCCGTTCCAGCCGATCAGGATGCGGTCCAACGCTTGGCGCTTCAGGATCGCGTCACGGATGCGCGCCTGAAAGTCGGGGAACTTGGCCCAGGCATCCAGCTTGCTGTAGCGCAGGTGGGTGTCGAAGTTGGTCTGCGAGCAGAAGTAGCCGCGGTCATCAAGGGTGGTGATGTCGGTGGTTTCGCGATCCTTCTGGGTGGTGTCGGTGGTGCCGGCGTTCGGCCCGCCAATACCCATCCCGATCTTTTCGCCCATCTGCTCGGTCACGCCGTAGATGTTGATCGCGCTGAGGAACTGACTGGACTCCTGCATGCGGGTTTCCAATGTCTGGGTGACGCTGGGTGCGGTGGCGAATTTGGTGGTGACGTCGGGTACGCCGTGCAGTTTGGTCAACTGGCCGAGGTAGGCATTGAAGAGGTTGCGGGTGTCGTTGCGCATGGAAGTCGTCCTTGGTTATTCGGGGCTGGGTGGGCCGGCTGTTAGCAGTCGGTCATGACCTGGTTTCCGCCGCCGGTTACCGGAGGACGTGTTTTTTGGTTGTGGTCTTGGGTGGTCGAGAGCTTGGTTTTCAGCTCGGTGAAGTCCCGGCTCAGTTGATCGAGCTGGGTTTTTAGCCCAGCGGTGAATGCCTTCTCGGCGGCAAGTTGTTCGGGCAGATCCTTGACGTGTTCGGCGACGGCTTCGACCGCTTCGCTGAACTGGGCGAACTCGTTGTCGTCCTTGGTTTGTTTGCCCTTGAGCAGGACTTGTACCTTGCTGAAGAGCTGGGCGCCGAGGCTCGGTTTTTCTTCGAACTCTTCGAATTTCAACTCGGTCTCCACCGCCTCGGTGAACATCGAGGTCGCGGAATAGTGGCGGTCCTTGAACGGACTGACGTCCGGCTTCTGTGCCGAGAAGGCGAGGACGTCGGTGCCGAGGCTGGCCGGGGAATCAGTGACCGCAAGACCGACGATGTAGGCCTCGCCGGTGTCGGCGAAGCTGTCGTCGATTTCAATCGAGGTGTAGATCTTCTGCTTGGCCTTGTTCATGGCGATCAGGTCGGCGGTGGGCTCGACCTGAGCGAACAGCGCCAGTTTCTTCTGACCGTTGATGTCGATTTCTTCGGTTCTCACCGCGAGGACATCGCCGTAGGCCTTGAACGGGCTGTCCGGAAGCAGGCTGCGGAAATGCTCCAGCCAAATGCGGGCGCCGTAGGTGGACGGGTTAAAGTTCTTGGCGGCCTGTTCCAGCCAGTCGCGTTTGATAGTGCGCTTGTCCGAGGTCGCGCCCTCGACGGCGACGCGGAACCAGTTGCTGCGAAACTTCTTCATGCCGGGAATCCTCAATGCGTGGGGCGCTGAAAGCGGTGCGATGAGGGGCATGGTCGTGACGCGCGCGAGTGGCGACAACGTGGTGGGACTGTAGGGGCGCGGGATACAACGGATGGTGCTATATGAGTCGCAGGCATGGGCGGCAGCATCGCGGCCATGACTACGACCGCACTGCTGCCCATCGATCCCCGCCGTCAATCCAAGTTTCTGTACTGGATGGGTTGGCGCGTCTGCGAGATTGCCGAGGCTACGGGCGAAAAGGAAAAAACGCTACACAGCTGGAAGGCTCGCGACGAGTGGGACCGGGCGGACAACGTCGAGCGCATTGGCGGGGCGCTGGAGGCGCGGCTGGTACAGCTGATCCTCAAGGACAACAAGAGCGGCGGCGATTTCAAAGAGATCGATCTGCTGCACCGGCAGCTTGAGCGTCAGGCACGCATTCAGCGTTTTCAGAGCGGCGGTACCGAAACCGACCTTAACCCGAACCTGGCCAAGCGCAACGAAGGGCCGAAGAAGAAAACCCCGAAAAACGACATCAGTGAAGAGCAGATCGAGCTGCTGCGCGAGGCGTTTATCGATGGCTGTTTCGACTACCAGAAAGACTGGTACCGGGCCGGCAATCAGCGGACTCGTGTCATCCTCAAGAGCCGGCAGATCGGCGCGACTTACTACTTCGCCCGCGAGGCGTTTATTGATGCCCTGGACACCGGGCGCAATCAGATTTTTCTGTCGGCCTCGAAGAACCAGGCGTACCTGTTTCGTGGTTACATCCAAGCCTTTGCCCGCGAGGTGATCGGCGTCGAGCTGACCGGCGATCCCATTGTGCTGCCCAACGGCGCTGAGCTGTTTTTCCTCGGTACCAATGCCCGTACTGCCCAGGGCTACCATGGCAATTTCTACTTCGACGAATTCTTCTGGACGTTCAAGTTTGAAGAGCTGAACAAGGTCGCTTCGGGCATGGCGATGCATAAGAAGTGGCGTAAAACCTACTTCTCGACGCCGTCCAGCATGGCCCATGAGGCGTACACCTTCTGGACGGGTGAGCGCTTTAACAAGGGTAAGCCTGCGGCGCAGCACACGAAGGTGGACGTGTCCCATGGAGCGCTCCAGCAGGGGCGGCTCTGCGAGGATCGCTTGTGGCGGCAGATCGTCAACATCCTCGACGCGGAGCAGGGTGGCTGTGACCTGTTCGACATCGAAGAGCTGCGCCGCGAGTACAGCCCCGAGGCATTCGCGAACCTGCTGATGTGCGATTTTGTCGACGATGGGGCGAGCATCTTCCCGTTGGCGTTGTTGCAGTCCTGCATGGTCGACAGCTGGGTCGAGTGGGCTGAGGACTACAAGCCGTTTGCCATGAGGCCGTTCGGCGACCGGCAGGTGTGGATTGGTTATGACCCGGCCGAGACGGGCGACTGTTCGGGGCTGGTGGTGGTTGCGCCGCCGCTGGTACCGGGCGGCAAATTCCGTGTGTTCGAGCGGCATCAGTTTCGCGGGATGGACTTTGCGGCGCAGGCCGCTTTTATCAAGAGCGTCTGCGACCGCTACTGGGTGACCTACATCGGCATTGATGTCACCGGGCTGGGTAGCGGCGTGGCCCAGCTGGTTCGCCAGTTCTTCCCGGCCGTGACCACCTTCAGCTATTCGCCTGAAGTGAAAACCCGTTTGGTGCTCAAGGCCTACGACGTGATCCACAAGGGGCGGCTGGAGTTCGATGCTGGCTGGACGGACATGGCGCAGTCGTTGATGGCGATACGCAAGACCGTCACCGCTGGCGGCCGCCAATACACCTACACCGCAGGGCGCAACGACAACACCGGCCATGCCGACCTGGCGTGGGCGCTCTTTCATGCATTGCATCACGAACCGCTTGAGGGGCAGACCGCTGCCAATACTGGGCGGATGGAGATTTTCAAATGACCGAACAGCACGCCAATCAGGCCCTGGTGCCCGCAGCCATCGAAACGCCGCCAGTTAGCCAGGGCACGCAGGTTTTCAGTTTCGGTGACCCGTCGCCCGTACTGGGTGGTCGGGAGGTTTTCGATTACCTGGAATGTTGGTTCAACGGCCGTTGGTACGAGCCGCCGCTGTCCCTGGACGGCCTGGCCCGTTCGGTCGGGGCGAGCGTGCACCTGCACTCAGGACTGATGTTCAAGCGCAACTTGCTGAGCAAGACGTTTATCCCGCACCCGATGTTTTCCCGAGCCGCATTTGAGCAATTCGCTCTGGACTCGTTATGCCTGGGTAACGGTTACCTGGAGCGCCGCCGCTCGGTGTTGGGTGGCACTCGGCAACTGGTACCGCCGCTGGCGAAGTACATGCGGGCGGGGCCAGAGGGCAAGTTCTACCAGGTGCAGGGCTTCAAAAATGAGCATGCGTTCGAATCGGGTAGCGTCTTTCACCTGCGTGAGGCGGATCTGCACCAGGAGATTTATGGGCTGCCGGAGTGGATCAGCGCACTGCAATCAGCCTTGCTCAACGAGTCCGCGACTCTGTTCCGGCGTAAGTACTACGAGAATGGCAGTCATGCTGGCTTCATCTTGTACATGACCGACGCCGCGCAGACGGAGGCCGATATCGATGCACTGCGTAAAGCGCTCAAGGATGCGAAGGGGCCGGGGAATTTTCGCAATCTATTTGTGTACTCGCCGACCGGCAAGAAAGACGGAATTCAGCTGATCCCGGTCAGTGAGGTGGCGGCAAAGGACGAGTTCAACTCGATCAAGAATCAGACCCGTGATGATGTGCTGGCCAGCCTACGGATACCGCCGCAACTGATGGGCATTGTTCCCCAGAACGCGGGCGGTTTTGGCTCGATTAGGGAGGCAACCGAGATCTGGGTAGCCAATGAGCTGGAGCCTATCCAGTCACGGATGATGCAATTGAATAATTGGATCGGGGAGGAGGTGATTCAATTTTCGCCCTATGAGTTGAACACATCAACTTCGTGAATAGAGATTATTGCCTCCACTCCGCATCGCGCACATGATTAAAATTGATGCAGTCAATTCCTCGTTGTGCTGCAAAGCCTGTGAATCTTAGGTCGTCAGAAAGAACAAGGTAGTTATCTTTTGCGGCAGCAATGATCCCCGAGTCAGCCAAGCCGTACTTTGAGAATCCGTTAATTTCCGTTATTACAGTACTAGTGATGTAAACTTCCTTAATTGTTTCTAGTGAAAATCTGATTGAGTCGTGAAAACTCTCCAAGCTCCTGCCGGATAAACCATTCGAAAGATTACTGACTTCAGTGAGTATGTTTGGTGTTATTATGAGTTTGTCGAATTTGTCTATTGTTTTTAGTAAGAGGTGGAAATCGGATTTAGTAAATATCTTTGTTCTTTTGAATGTCTGTATCTGATCTTCCGACACCCTGCCGATCATGAGCAGCAGCAAAAGATTGGTGTCTACCAAAATACCTTTTGTACGATACTTTGCTATGTAATGTTCGATCATAGATCCCGAATCTTCATCGACTTGACCGCGCCGGTATTAATGTCAACGTTGAATATTTTATATTTGCGAATGAAACGGTCATTGCTGAAGACCGTTCCGAGGCCTGTTAGGGCGTTTCTGTTGGGCATGTTGAAGCCAAGAGTGATTACCCATACTCCCTGCCGTTCATCTAGCTCAACTTCTTCCAGAAGTAGCTCTGTTAATTCTACGTCGTCGGAAAGGAAGTCCTTGGCGGCTGTTTTTGCAGCAAGTACGGCTTCTTTAACTTCTATCATAATCGTTCTCTATTGTTGGTAGGTGTGTCTTAGCCAGTTTGTAAAAGCTAAGTACTCTGTCTCATAAGAGCGGCAGAATCAACTAGGCATCCTGGTTTTTACTGAAGTGGTGCGGGTCTATCCCATGCAGACGTGCATCGTGCCGAATAATGCTGGGGGCTTTGGCCCTCCGAAGGAGGCAGAGGAGGTCAGAACAACCATGGAGTTGAAAGCGACCCAGCCGCGTTTGGCGTTGCTCAATGGCCGGGTCGGTGAGGTGGTGGTACGGTTCAAGCCGTTTGAGTTGAGCCCCACTTCATAGCAATCAGCGCCCCCACCACAACAAGCCGCCTGGATTGGTGACTTTTTTCTGCCTCTAGAAATTCTAGGTGGGTGGAAAATCCCAATGCAGCTATTCGCTGCGTGCTTAAAGTTCGATGCCAGTGTGTTTTTCCAACTGCTTTTTGACAAATCCTTTCGCAAGATTCCCCAACAACTCCAGAGTGAACCCCCCGGCTTTGAGCGCTCCGTCCTTTGTCATGGCCCAAATGTTGTCGTCTCGGACTGAGTCGGCAAAATCGTGACCCCGAGAGGTGAGGCTACGGAATGTGAACGCGGAGAGCGAGCCCCGCCCGCCCGAATCGATCCATCCGTCACTTTCGATCAACTTGATGTGGTAACGAATCTGTTCAGCAGTATACCCCTCAATCGGGAAGTCATTCTCGAAGTCAGTGATAACAATGATTGCCCCCGGTCGTAGTTCCCATGACTCCAACTTGAGGACAATGGCGCGGATCAAGTCCATGTCTCTTCGCATTTAATTCTTCTCTCGGCAGGATTGTTCACATCAAGGCCAAGTATAGGTTGTGAAGATTCACTTCGAAGGGGACTGAACGGAATATATTTTCGCACTGTTTTGGTGCCCGTTGTGGGGTGGTGACCTGCTACATGCCCGGCGCGCGCCGTCGTCCCCCCACCTCGCCTGCGGGCTAAATAGGTCTTTTTTTCTGCATAGCTGCATCAGTCTGAGGACGGCAAAGGCTGGGCGCTGGAGAGGGCGTTATAGGGTGAAAGAAGCCCGCGTATCCCTGCGAGGTGTAGGCAAAAAAGCGAGAGGTCGCCACGGCGGCGTTTGGCTGCTCTGTATTGATCGATCAAGCGAGCATGGATTTTCGGGAAGGCTATCGGAAAAAGGTAATGGAGAAATGCGAGGACGACGGGATCTTCGAAAGCGCTGTATTCATTAGCTTTGCTGGATTACTTCGGAAGGTGATTTTGAGTAATGAGAAAGGTAAAATTAGCTTAAGTTATTGATTTATAAAGAGTTTTGTAAAAATAAAAATTACATTACTAAAGAGTAATTACCTTGCTTCTACATTACTTAAAAATTACCGTGCTCGCTGTCTTCGAAAGCCAATGAAATCAAAACTCTAAGTCGAGATTGTGGCGCGTTTTACCAATCTTACTCGTTTCCGAGTGCTGTCTCGAAAACTGGAGATCGTTTTATGTCTGTGTGCGTTATGCTTGAACACCCCATGCTCACCGTTACAATCGGTCCCTCAAAGCCCCTGGTGATCGCAGATCATGGCCATGATGTGGATTCAACAAGATCACAAGGTACGGTTCTGTCTTTCAAGCGCCGAAAATAACGCTATTTTCTTGAAATAAGGCGGGGAGCGACCGATTTTTTATTTACGAAATCGGTAGGGGCTTCGCGCCTATTTTTCTAAACTGTGAGAGGCCCCTACTATGTGGCTGGCATTTTTCAAACTGAGCGGTTTGTCAGCTGTTTGATTTTATATATGGTGTGGAATAATAGTTTAGCAGGCTCTGAATGTCGAGCTGATGGAACTGTATGCGTTTATGAAGGTTGCCATCATCTATGTGATCCAGATCGGTAGCATACAGTTCCATTATGAATGATTTGAAGTTGGCGCGGAGTTTGTTTAATTCGGTTTTTCTCATGATTTCAACTTCGTGAGTGAAATTACCATGGTAAGATAATTTTTTTGGTGGGATGATTAGTATGCGTTTACAGTCGGCATCGTTGTAGTTCTCTTCGAACCATCCGCAGTGAGTGTTCATCTGCCCAGCTTCATGTTTGTTTATTTCTGATCTGCTACCATCTACTTCATTTTTGCATTCAAGTAAAATATAACTATTTGTCCCTATGCACCACAAGTTGTCTGGGCCTTTCTTGATTTCTTTGTCTGGTCTCTGACTGACAAAACCGAGAGCATTTCCTAGCGTTTTGAGCGCGGCCTCAAATTTTTCCGATGCAACACCGAATACTAAGTTATCCAGTAATCCATTGGTGTAAAGTTGTAGTTCTTCATTGGTTTTGAATTGTTTTATCCAGGTTTTTATTCGTGCATGGCGATTTTCATTTATATAGTTTATAGATTTGTACGTTATTCCTGTTTTTGGCTTTAGTAGTTGGGTGTTTAATCCGAATGCAGTGATTTGAATGGTGTTTGACTCGATTTTACTGATGCCGTATTTGTATCGAGCAAGTTGCTGTGTGTACCAACCCTTTTCTGCTTTTATGTCATTGAACTTGTCACAAAGCCCCTGCATTATTTCACAGGCTTTTTGAATTTTCCCAGCAGCGAATTCACGTTCAGCCTGATATTCTTGATTTAATGTGTCGTAGATACCTTCGGGTTGTGCTGTTTCAGTAATTTCATTCATTCCTTCTATATAGAATTCTTTCCAGTCGGCGTCTCTGGCTAATGACTGATTAACCAGGTTGGCCAGAACTTTTTTTGCAGGCGTGTCGGTTTCTAGATCTTCTTTTGCAAATGACGTACTCTGGATTCCTATATCAATTTGTTTTATGGTTTGTGGTGAAAAATATTTCTTACTTGATTGGCTTTTTATAAATTTTGTAAGGTCGCCGCCAGTTACCAGAATAACGCTATAATCCTTTTCGCCCCGGACACTGCGGCCTAGACCTTGTTCCACTTTTTGTGCGATTTTGATATTGATTATGTCGCTATCTACGCGGCAGTCTTCTTCGTATCGATCAAGGAGAGAGTCAAAATAAGGTTTGGAGTCAAGAATTAATATTCTGCAGGCGTCATCCGGTAAGTCGATGCCGTCGTATCTATTGGCGAATACTATAGGTGTGGAGTGCTCGCCAGACTTAAGCTTTTGAACATATTCAAATATGTTACCCGTATCCGCGACTCTTGACCCTATACGTTCGTACTGGCTTCTTTTGCTGAAATCTGGTGTAAGGAATACGATGCCAAACTGCATTGAATCGTACGGTTTCGCTAACCAGTTAATTACTGTTTCTCGATCAAGAGTGGCATCTATAAGAGATGGCAAGAGAATCATCTTTTCTCCAGACCATCGAAGATTGGTGTTTGTTAAGGGAGCGCGAATTGAGCTAACATCAAAACCAAGTCCTTTTATAGCAAATGCATCATCTTGCGTAGTCGCGGACATGAGTATTCTTTGGTTCGCTTTGGAGAAAGTGCCGAATGCATCAATAGGCATCAAAATAGGAGAGATTTCTAAGAACGCTCCTGAAACGAATGCTTGGCAATTTTGGAGGTTGTCTTTGATTAGCTCCCACACAAAAGCAATTTCGGTATCCTTTTTATATTCCATCAATATAGGTATCACCTCGTCCTTTCTTTCTGACCAGGCCCAATAAGGTATAGGCAGCATTGTTGAGTAACTACCGCTTTCTATTTCCAGGTAGCTACCTTCCCCTTGGTCCCGCAACTCCTGCTCAAAAATAGCTAAAAGGCGGTCGTATAGCTTATGGTCTCTTTTCACTTTGATGGTTAAAGATGATCTTATCGAATCAATGCACGCGTGGGAGTCGTCAAGTATTATCGTTCCCGTACTGATTGATTTGTTATTTAGTCCGAATTTTGTTTTTCCATTGAAAAGTTTTTGTACGTGAGTTATGAGTATGTTCTTTCCTAGTAAGAATCCATCGGGTATTTCATTGTCTTCTTCGATTTCGCAATAGGGGATGCCGAATTTTTTTGCTTCAGATCTAACCTGCGTCGCGAGATAGATGTTTGGGCAAAGGAACAGGCATGGTTCCCCCGTTTCGTTTAACTTTGATAGCAGTATGAGTAATCCAATCAGAGTCTTTCCTTCGCCAGTGTGGAGTTTTACGATTACGTCTTTATCTGTTCTTTTAGACTGATGCCACTCTGTAAGAATAGCGCGCTGAGATTCACGTAATGGGCCCGCCTCGCTCCGACGATCTAATGAGTCGTAGAGTTCAATAGGTTCCACCCTGGACTCAACTGTTTTGTTTTTTAACCGCTTTTTAAAATCGACCATTCTTCTTCCCTGCTTTTGGTGAGTGACTTCTCTTAGAGAGTAGCCTGCTATCGCAGAGTCCATTCGTGATCCGTCTCCAAGGGCCCTGTATTGCTGGTGGCGTTTGATAGACCGCCTCTCCCGCGTGCTGCTGGAAGGACTGAGTAGCTCAAGCTTGCGATCTTTCTTGGCCTGCACATCGTTGCGCTTCACCTGCCAACGAGTTATTTGGGAGTACAGGGCACCAAGTAAAATCGGCGCGTGGTACTGATACCAAGGCTATGCTTGGTTTCAATTATCGACTGTCAGGAGGGCGTGCATCGTAGCGGCAAAGCGGTAGCCCCCCCGATTGCAGCGATGGGCCTGCTCGGCCTGCGAGAGGCGTACGGCAAGCGCGGCCCGCTCGTGGTACCCGGCATCCCTGCCCAGCTTGACCGGCTAGAACGATGTCTTGGTCTCCGTTAAGTAGCGATGCTTTCTTTTTATGATAAGCCTTAGGTCTTGTGCAAATTCAGAGAAAATCAAGGGCCGCCAAAGACCGCAGTACGCCAAGCGAGAAGCAAAACACCAAGGCCTTATTGGTCTGAAGCGGTCACAGGTCAAGAAGGGGGCCCCTCGTTCAACAGTTAGAGGTCATCGGTGGGGGCTCTGAAACCAGAAGGGGCTGGTTTTTGGACGCTATAATCACTGCGTTTTCCCCCATATGTGCTAAAAATATAAAAGGACAAGGATGTCATTGATCTTGTTTGGGGGCGGAAAACAGCCAAAAAGTGATTGGATAAAGTGAGCCAACATATGAGATCAGCCATAGTAGGATTAATAGCGTTAGCGACTTTTGAGGTAAGTGCTGTTGAAGTATCAGGAGTAAGCAGTGCTTTTACTATCAACAATCCTGAGTTGATAGTGTCTAGCGCTAAAATGTCAACCGTACTGGCAAATATTTATTTTACTAATAAATGTAAAGAGACGGAAAAAAAGAAGGATGGTACTGAAAAGGATATAGTTTGTTCTGTGGTAGCAGAAGCAGGTGCACTGCTGGAGCCAAACAGTGCGATGAAAGTGGTGGAGACATATAACTCGCTGGTAAATTCATCTTTGATGATGGTAGGGGGGGATAGCTATTATAGTAGCTTTATAAATAAGCTCCAGGAGGCCCATCCTGACATGGCTGAAAATGAAATTGTTGATAAATCAATTGGTGTTCTTGGGGCAGCGATTAATGGTTCCGCAATGAGTGCGAATGGAAAATAACTATAATTGTGAGTTCCGGTAGACAGTTATAGGTTTGCTCGGAGTCTCTGTCGTCTCTTTTTCTGTGGTTTGACCACCGCTACTTAGCGGCTCCATTCTAGAAAGGGTAGTAGGGCTGCCCTGGCCGTAACTCGATTGTCAACATCGGCCCGCTTAAGCAGCAACTTGAGGCTGTCTAACAAATAGCGCTGGTACGAAAGTGGTACGAGAAAAGTTTTCCATCTATGGAGGCCTTTATTGCGATGGTTCTCAAGCTTAGTAGCTCCAATCCATCATCGGGGCGACGGAGAAGCGGCGGGAGAGTGCTGGGACGGCGGTTGGCGTGGTTGCTGGGGACATGGAGATATCTAAATAGAATGAGGGTGAGGCGATGACAGAGTTTATCAGGATTGGGGGAGGAGGCGTGGGTGTTGAGGATGCCGGCGACCAAGGACTGATCGCACTGGTGGCCTGTCAGGCGGCTAATTGATCCCAAAGAAGGCGCACGCACTGCCGAAGCAGTGCATGCAGTCGGGAATGTGTGTCCCTTATTGTCTTTTACGGTCTCGTGCGAGGGGTATCGACATCTGGTGCCTGAAAAGGTTGTTAGGGTCTACCTGGTTTTTCAAGGTAATTAACTCCTCTACCAAACCCGCATTTCCATAGTAAAGCTCAAGCCAACTATCATTGGACGTGCCGTTTACCAATAGCATGTCCACATCCGGATAGTTGATGTAGCACCCTTCATATCGCCCCTCGACGCCAGGTCGCTTGTCGGGTTGACTAGCGTGGACGTCTTCGTAGATTTTATTGATCCATGCGAGTTGAACGTTATCCTGAGCAGGGTCAGTCCAGTAGGTTTGATATTGAGATTTTAATAAGGATTTGCGCTGCGGTACTGCGGTATCTCCTTGGCCGAAGCTATTGATTCTTCCACCATAAGAGTCTATTTGGACAAGCGATTGACTGAATGTCCCATCTTTGGAAGGGATGCTGAGATTGTTGTAAAATGCATCGCATTCTTCGTCGGTAAAATTATCCACTTGGTAGGCAGATTTGTATTTTCCTCTTTGATTGTTTCCTGACGCATTAATCATCTGGGTGATGTAGAACCAGTCCATAAGAAGTCCTGGCGACGCTTTGGTGATAGCACTGCCCGCCATGCTATGAGGTCTTGGTGCGATGTTTGGTAATACGAAGCCGTCGTACAGTTTGCCGTGACCTGGTGCTGCACTGTTTATTGCTGAGAGAAAATCGTTAAAGGGTGCATCTCGTTCATGATCGCCCACCATGCCATCGCGCCCCGTGTATTGGATGGCCAGAATAACTTTCGGGTTGGAGTCGATGTGATTCAGTTTCAGTAGGGTGAAAAGACCACCGTTTGCTTTTGATAAAGTATTGGAGGTTGCGTCTGAGTCGTTTTTGGCGAACCAGTCATGATATCCGCGCAGAAACTTTCTAAAGCTAATTTTATCGAAGTCTGACCACTCCCACGAGAGGGTCGTCCAATAAGCTTTTTGTGGGGCCTCGGGCAGGTCGTTGAAGTAGTATCGGATAATGATGCCGAAATTGCCGCCGCCCGCCCCGCAGCAAGCCTTGAAAAGTTCTCGATGTGTTTTAGAAGTTGAACTCGGGCTGACATGGACAGGGACTAACGATTTGCCGCTATTGGCAGGGTCCGGAATCAAGATGTCCACTCCTGTTACCCAGTCGACAGTCAACCCCTGAAGGCGAGACAGTAAACCGTATCCGCCGCCGCTGATGTGGCCACCGACCCCTACGGAGTAGCACGAACCACCAGGTATTGTCTTACCGCTCTGTTTATACATTGCCACATAACCATCCCAGTTCTGACTGCCTGTGAATGCGGCGTATTTATAATTTGTTGGGGTATTGCTGTCATGTTTATATAAAGGCTGAATGTTACCGTCAGTATCATGAGAAAAACCTTTGAGTTCGCCCACGTCAATAATTGCCAGGTTTTCGTTGTTTAGCTGGTTCGATACGAAGCCTTCATAGCAATGCGCTCCGCTCCTGACGGTGATCCGAAAGTCTAGCGATAGAGCTTCATTCGCAGCGTCCAGTACTTCTTCTGGTGCTTTGCATACGTAGATTCGTTTCGCTCCCGTTCCGGCATTTGGCGGCCATCGGAGATTAAAGCCTTTCTGTAAGGTTGAAAATGTCTTGTTATCCTCAGTGATTGTAATGAATTCCGAAGTGCCTTTTGTAGTGCCCATGTTTGTACGCCTCCTTGCAAAAGAATATGCGCCATGCTCTGCGCAAGTGTCCTGAGTTTTTCTCGCCCAATCGGAGTTTAAATGCGCATCTCACTAGGGCGCTGTCTCACCTTAGCCGACATTTTCAGGGCCCATGCTTCTTGTTCAAGAAGCTAAAGCTATACGTTTTTGGATATCTATTTCGAAAGGTTATAGATATGTCTCCGCTTGGTAGTACCGTTCCGTCCGTTTTTTGGGTAGAAGCGGTGAGAGACGGGTGTTGGGAGAGTTCACCGGTTTGTGTTCTTTTGCTTTTGAGTCGTATTTGTTTTTTATGGTGGACAATCTAAAACCTTGCGCTAGCCTGAGGGTGCTCCTCTAGAGAGGAGATCAATTAATCAAAGGAATGAATCAATGAATAAGCCAGAATCCAATCCGCAGTTGAGGCACGGTCGTGTAATTTCCCCTCCTAGTCGTTCTGCTATTGCTACAGACGAGGGCCTTATTCTTGACTGGCATGCTAATGCAATGGAAGGAGGTAAGAACTTTCCATCATTGACGGCAGGCCCATTCCCAAGACCTTATGAGACTGACTTCGCGAGCCTGGTGCCACCGGCGGATGGTTATATCCTCAGCGGTGGCCAGACTGATGAACGCGACTGCGTTAACTTTACCAACGAGGAAATGAGCCAAAAACTAAATCGCCCATTTACCTGGCCTCTATTGAATGTCGATCCGGGCCAGGCGTTTCATGTCAAATGGGTATACACCATGCCTCACGTGACTCGGGGCTTTAGCTGGTTTATTACTAAGGATGGTTGGGATCCTGAAAAGCGTATCAGCCGCGCTCAGCTTGAGCCAAAGTCCTTCTATGATGATTTTTATACTCAGGTTCCCTTCTACGAACATGCCGCCGAATTGAAGGCGAAGGTTGAACATGAAGTGAAGCTGCCAATGGGTAAGCAAGGTCATCATGTTATTGTCCTGCTGTGGGTTGTTGCTGATACGGGTAATGCGTTCTATCAGGCGTTTGACGTAAACTTTAAATAAAATCGGGCCATGTACGGCTCCTAGTATAGTTCTGAAGGAATAGAACAATGTCCAAGATTGATTTTTCATTGCTGAAGTCAAAAGTAAGTGATTCAGCATCTTTGATGCCTAGTATTGCCAATAAAAAAATTCTGATGGGTTTCTGGCATAACTGGCCAGCTGGCCATGCTGACGGTTATCAAGGTGGGCAGTTCGCCAATCTGGATCTGGTGGATGTACCCAAGGACTACAACGTTGTTGCTGTGGCTTTTATGAAAGGCCAGGGCATTCCTACTTTCAAACCCTATAACCTCTCCGATGACGAGTTTCGCCGCCAGGTAGGCGTGCTGAACAGCCAGGGAAGGGCTGTCTTGATCTCGTTGGGTGGCGCCGACGCTCATATCGAGTTGCACAAAGGGGATGAACAACCTCTGGCGAATGAGATCATCCGTTTGGTTGAAATCTACGGCTTCGATGGCTTGGATATCGACCTTGAGCAAAACGCCATTGATTTCGCTGACAACAAGACGGTGCTGCCTGCAGCCTTGAAACTGGTGAAGGATCACTACAAGGGTGAGGGGAAACATTTCATCATCAGCATGGCGCCTGAGTTTCCCTATCTCAGGGTTGACGGCAAGTACGTTGGTTACATTCAGGCGCTCGAGGGGTACTACGATTTCATTGCGCCTCAATACTACAACCAGGGTGGCGACGGGATCTGGGTTCAAGAGGCCGATGACGGTAAAGGTGCCTGGATTGCGCAGAACAATGATGCGATGAAAGAGGACTTTCTTTACTACCTGACCGAAAGCCTGGTCACTGGCATTCGGGACTACATCGCCATTCCCGCGGACAAGTTTGTCATTGGCTTACCCGCCAACGTTGACGCTGCGGCCACCGGCTATGTGATTGATCCAGCAGCAGTGGTAAATGCTTTCAAACGTCTCGATGCTGCCGGCCATTCCATCAAAGGGCTGATGACCTGGTCGATCAACTGGGACGATGGCGTTAGCAAGGACAATGTTCCCTACGATTGGGAGTTCTACAATCGCTATGCTCCGTTGATTCACGGTGAGACGGGTATTGGTGACCGGCCAACGGCTCCCGAAAATTTGTCCTCCAGGGACGTGGCTGAAACCAGCATGACCTTGAGTTGGGGGGCTTCAGCCGGTCCTCGTCCGATCGAGACATACACGCTGTACCGAAATGGGACTCCAATAGGCCATACGGCGACCTTGACACTGGAAGACTCAGGTCTAACGTCGAACACTCAATACAGCTACTTTGTTACGGCAACAGACTCTTCGGGAAAAGAGTCGCTTCCAAGCAAGAGCCTGAGCGTTAGAACCGCTGGAGACATAACAGACCCAGAGTATCCTGAATGGCAATTGAACCATCGGTATCGCAAGGAGGATGGCGTGACTTACGAAGGCAATAGGTACTTGTGCCTGCAAGAGCACACATCAAACTTAGGCTGGACACCACCAGTTGCCTTTACCCTTTGGTCGAAGGTCGCAATCAAACGGCGCGCTTAGAGCGGTATGAAAAACCCGGCAGAAATGCCGGGTTTTTCTTTGCCTTCGAAAAAGCGATTTCCGGATTTTTAGAATCATGGCTTTGTGTAGATCATGTTGCATGAGGAAAGGTACGGGCGCTCGACCACCATGCGCTAGCCGATACCTCGGAGATGCCCCCGACGCCGATATCGCATTTTCGCGCGAGCATGTCGGGCATCAGGGTTTTCCAGGTGGTCTGGACCCACTCAACCTTCACGCCCAGGCTGTCGGCCAACAATCAGTGTAGTGAAAGGAGTTTTCGAACTGTCATCACGACAGTGGGTGGGATTTTTTGCCGGGACTTGAAGGTGCCATCATTTTGCCCCATGTCAGGGTTGAATCATCATTGACTAAAGCAGGGAAGAAATGTCGAACATCAATCTGAAGCGTTTACTGGACGCTCAAACGAAATTTTCCTTTGGTGAATCAACCACCGCTCATACGGCCAACGATTTCTGGCAATGGGCGTTTTCCAATATGGACGTGCCTGTGCTACGTGGCGTATTGATCGAATACCTCGTTGCCAAAAAGCTGATTTCGCAATGCGACAAGATTGTTGGTGAAACGGTAAGCAGGCTGACCACCTACAACTTGGGTGATGGTGATTTGAGCAATAGCATCGACAAACACTACAGGGTGCAGCCCCACGGTGATGTTTTCGATCTCCAGCTAACGTGGGGTGCTACGGTCGAGATCAAGAGTACTGCTTCTCCCGCCAACTGGCGGTTGAACAAGACCTGTCGCTGGAACATCATCAACGACAAGAACCTCAAGGAAACTGTGTTTCCTGCGCAGTTCTACATCCTTGCGGAAATGAAGTCCGGCATCACCTTCAACGACAGCGATCTGGATGTCGGAGACATAGTGTTCCACGTTCGAACGGGCGAGGAGCTGGATAAGTTGGCGCTCGATCAGAAGTCGATCGGCTATTCGAAGTTTGTGGGCGTCGGGGATAAGCAACGTAGTTGCGGCTATGAAGAGTTGGCGGATGTGTTGAAAGAGTTGCAGACGCAACGCTTACATGACATTAAAAAGAAGCTTCGTCCCGATTGGCGGTTGGAAGGCATTCAAAGTGAAGACCATGTCCTGGCTCTTGCCGTTGAAAAGCCGGATGGGGTGGAGGCAGGCTGGTATCTGAAATTGGAGGCCGATGACAAATTTGAGTATCACCCTATCAGGCCGTTCGAGTCTCCTTGGCGTGAGGGCGTCAAGCCCGACTGGCGTGATTGGGAGGCAGCAGGCTTCTCTTTCGTGCCAGAGTTCAAAGTAAAGGAGGCTAACGAGGAAGAGGCTGCAGAAATGGTTTAAGTTTTTTTCGATTTGCTTTTTCGCGGTAAGTAGTAATCAAAGAAACCCGGTCAAGCGCCGGGTTTTTTGCGGACAGTTCACAGATCATCCAGATCAGGGAATCTGATCTTGCCGACAATCCAGGGCTCTACGATATCGTTGCGCATCGTACGCAGGAACGAACCCCATTCTTTACGATTGTGAGCATCCGGCCCCCCGTGACCGTGAGCAGTAAGTATTCATCTCTGAAGTCGTCGTAAGCATAGATGAGCCAGAAGTCATTGTCAGGATCATCAACAAGTGCGGTGCGATAATACTGACGACTGATTTTTGCCCAACGGGTTTGTATCTCTTCTGTGCTCGCGAGGTGGATATGATGCATTTCGCTCAGGTCGAGCTTCTCGTCTCTACCAAAGATGGCAGGCAGGTCACCGAACAACTTGTAGTTGTAGAACTGTGCGGTAATTATTTCCCAGTGTTTTACTTCTTGAAAAACTGCAGCAATTTTGACTGCCGGCATCCAGGCCTACTTTGTAATAGGAAGCTTGCCAGTGATCACAAACGTATCAAAGACTTTCTGCCCATCACGCGCTGCTTCCCGAACATCCAGGAACGTCAGTTCTTTATGGACGACCTTTCTGCGGGGCTTGTCGGTTTTTTTAGTGGTGGCCATCGGAGCCTCCGAAGGATGTGTATTCATGCTGACCAGCTTATGTGATTGAAGGGATCCGGGCAAACCGCGACAGCGGTACACGGGGCGGCATTTTTCGGCTGACTTCGATGAGGCCGAAGGGGCGTCCGGGGAGGGCGCCCCTTTTTGACGTCAGGATGACCCTAAGGTCTCCCGCGCACAGCCACCATAAAACAGGCAGCTAGGTGCGTTCCGAAGCGCTCCGAAAATGGTCGAAGGCTTCAGTTCAATTGCCATCGAGTCGCCAAACCCGACACGCCATTTGGGCGTCGGGTGGACTATAGGCCTCGTGACAAAAGCGCAGCAATGGATAAGTGTACGGACAATTCCTAGTGTGGTGTAGGACGCTACTCTTTTCACAGTTTGTCTGGGGAGCACCCTTTTTTCCTCAAAAAACCGCACTAGCTGAACAAACGCTGTCGCTCAGCAATGTTTCATCAAGTCCGGCAGGCTTGCGGCATAGGATGACCACCTAAGATCACGTCGCCACGCTTGCAGCCCACAGGGAACTGAAAAATGATCTCGAACCTCTTCAAAGTCGTGCTGATCGCCGGTGCTTTGCTCTTGAGCGCCTGTTCGGGTGTGAGCACCAGTTCCTGCTTTTCAGAAGACTGCCAACAGTTTGATGGCCATAGCCCCAACAAGTTGAACCTTGGCGGCAGCGCCATCGGCAATAGCTTTAATGAGTACAGCTCGGGGTTGCTGCACGATTAAAGGTGACGCAACGGCTGAGGTTTCCGCCGTTGCGTGATTTGCCTGATGTAATGCGTGTTCTGATTTTGCGACTGCTGTGCAGCCGGACGCAGGCTTCGCCAGCTGCTACATGGAATGGATCGCGGCGGGTTATTTAGCCTCTGGCGTTGCTATCCACTGACCCAGGATTTTTTGGTAATTGCCTGTCACCTTGGCCAAGTGCAGCCACTGATCGACGTACAACTTCCAGCTGATGTCATCGCGCGGCAGCAGGTAAGCCTTCTCGCCATACTGCATGAATTGCGTCGGGTTGACGGCGCAGAGGCCCGGTTTGAGTTTCTGTTGGTAGAGCGCTTCCGAGGCGTCGGTAATCATCACGTCGGCTTTTTTGTCCAGCAGCTCCTGGAAGATGGTCACGTTGTCGTGAAGCCGCAATTGCGCCTTGGGCAGGAAGGCGTGAACGAAGGCTTCGTTGGTGCCGCCGGCCGGTTCGACCAGGCGAACGGAAGGCTGGTTGATTTGTTCGATGGTCTGGTATTGCGCCTGATTTTCGCAGCGCACCAGTGGGATTTTGCCGTCGACATCCAGTGTGGTGCTGAAGAAAGCTTTTTTCTGACGTTCCAGCGTGACGGAGATGCCGCCGACGCCGATGTCGCATTTGCCCGCGAGCATGTCGGGCATCAGGGTTTTCCAGGTGGTCTGGACCCACTCAACCTTCACCCCCAGGCTGTCGGCCAACGTGCGTGCCATGGCGATGTCGATCCCCGAGTATTCGCCGTCCTCACCTTTGTAGGTATAGGGTTTGTAGTCGCCCGTCGTACAAACGCGCAGTTGGCCCTGTTGCAGGACGGTGTCCAGGTGCGAAGGGTTTTGCTCTGCCTGAGCGCCGCAGGATAGCGCCAGCAGGCCACAGAGCATCATTGTGCTTTTTATGGTTTTCATGGTTATCGGGCTTTTGTGATGGAGTGGGGTTCAAGCGGGAATCAGTGTAGTCAAAGCACTTCTTGGCTGTCATCCACCGTCCAAAATCCCGTTCACTCCGATGGGTGATACGTGCCAGGCAAGGCCTGGCACGTACCCCTCCACATGAGTTGTTTATCCAACAGCCAAAGACTTACAACTCTCAACAGACGCTTCAACTGAATTGGTAGCAGAGTGGACTCTTACTCCCTTGAGTTTATCGAGTGGCGGCTCTTTCCAAAGCGTTGATGCGTCGATGGGAAGGACGACCTGTATAACAGTTCCTTGGGGCGGATCAGCAACAAAATCGAAGTCTTGAATGCCGTCAGGCGGGAACTGTATATAAACCCGTGGCTCCAATCTCGGGTTTGTCCATCCAGCAGAACCCACGAGGCCAATTGCCGATATGTGTAGCTGCGGTGGGTTTGATTTAAGTATTTTTAACTCGACATCCACTACTTTCATTACTTCAGCCATTTTCGATCTCCTTTTCGATAATTGCGCCTCTTTTTCACCTTGGCGCTTGGGTGTTGAACCCTTGGCTTGAAATCTGGTGTGGTTAGACGCTAGTAAAGGACCCTCATCCTGTCCACTGACTGCTTTGGCCGGTCATCGGATGATGTAGATAGTGTCTCCCTGCGTAATTTTCTACAGAGCGTCCATCTCCGGACTCAATGTCCCCAACCAAGCCACCAACCCCACAATCAACACCGCCGCCGCCCATTCCACCACCACGCTGCGCCGCAACGCATTGGCGGCGACTGTGTATTGCCCGTCCTGCAACGACCGCTGCAAAAACGGCCCAAGGTGAAACCGGTTCAATGCGGCGAGCACGAGCATTCCGGCAAACAGCACCACTTTGATAAACAGCAAAATCCCGTAAGTGCTAAGAAAAACTTCATCCAGCTTCGGCCCAACGATGAACAGATAATTCACAACCCCCGTCACTGTGATGAGCACCACGATGACCGCGCCAATCACCTCAAACCGATTAACCGCGCGAACCAACAACCTGATGCGTACTTCGGTTTGCAGAGCATTAATCTTCGCCATCAACGCAAACGCCGCCAACGCCCCAACCCATGCCCCCGCCGCCAGCAAGTGCAGAACATCCACCGCGAAATGCCAATAACGACGACTGCCTTCATCCATCGCCCCATGCCCGCTCCAGGCCACACTGGCGAGGGCGACACCACCGGCAAAAGCCGCGACCAACAAACTGAAACCAGGCGCACGGAGCATCACCGCTGAACCAGCAACCACCAGCGCAACGATGCGAACCCCCCAGGCCAATCCCACATCCGTCTCGAACACCATCATCTCGATGTGCGGACGCAGATCGGCGAAGTCCGATTCTCCGCTCATGGCACTCGTCATCATCACCATGCTCGCGATAGACAACACCGCACCCAGCACCGCCGTCCCCGCCAACATCGACCGGAACGGCAACACCGCTCCCGACACTCGTTCTTGCCCTTTAAGGCTGTACAACCCAAAAAGCGCCACCCCGAACAACAGCATCAAATCCACATACAACGCAAACCGCAGGGCAATGCCGACCGAGTCGCTCATTCATCACTTCACTTTGAACGTAACGTTGCCGGTGATCGGGTGAGTGTCCGAAGACACCGCGCGCCATTCGACTTTGTAGCTGCCGGTGGGCAGTGGTGAGAGCGGGGTAATGATCATGGTTTTCGGGTCGCTGCCGCCGGAGACTTTGGCTTTCATGGGCATGGGTGAATGGGCCATGCCGGGCATTGCAGTCATGACCAGTTTGGCGCCGGAGAATTGGGTCATGAGGTTTTCGGAGAAGTGCAGTTCTATTTTGTTGGGTGCTGCGCCGTCCGCGCCTTCGGCCGGGGTGGAGGAGAGCAGTTTCGGGTGGGCTTGAGCCAGTGTGCTCATGAGCAGCCCGGTGGAAAGTGCGATGGCAACAGCGGTGGTTTTGATCATGCGCATGCAAGGCCCCTTACCGCGCGAAGCGGTTGGTTTTTAGATTTTGAGTGAGTGCGTTTAAAACCACAGCCGAACGCCGAGGACGAGACGGGCTTCGCTGCGATCCTCGCCTTCGTCCCTGGCGTAGTCGGCGGTTTTGCCGTAGGTGCGGTTCCAGGTCACGCCGATGTAGGGCGCGAATTCCCGGCGGATTTCATAGCGCAGCCGCAGGCCTGCTTCGGTGTTGGACAGCCCGGAACCGATGCCCCGTTGCGGATCGTTTTTGCCGTAGAGGTTGAGCTCGGCGGTCGGCTGCAAAATCAGCCGGTTGGTGAGCAGGATGTCGTAGTCGCCCTCCAGCCGTGCAGCGCTCTGGCCGCCTTCGCCGATGAAGGCGGTGGCCTCGGTTTCGAAGTTGTACAGCGCCATGCCTTGCACGCCGAACGCGGCCCAGGTTTGCGGGTCGCCGGGTTTGAAGTCCTGACGCACGCCGGCTACCACGTCCCACCAGGGGGAGATGGCGTGGCCCCAGAGGGCCTGGACCTCGGCGTCTTCGGTTTTGCCGTTGATGCGTTCGCCTTCGGAGCGCAGCCACAGACGATCGATGTCACCGCCGATCCAGCCGGACAGATCCCACGCCAGCGCGCTGCCGTCATCGGCGTCCTGCCATTCGAGTTTGTCGGCGAGGAAGTAATAGTTGAGCGCGGTGTCATGCACGCTGTGGCCGGCGGGGCTGACATACACGGCGGCGCGGTCGGCGTCAGTCAATGCCGGGATCGGTGTGCGGCTTTGGGTTGGCGTGGCGGGCTGCATCTGGCCCTCGTCCATGCTTTGCATTTGGCTGTGATCCATGCCCGGCATCTGGCTATGGTCCATGTTCTGCATGTCGTCGGTGGCGGCCATAGCCGAAAAAGCCGTGAGTCCAGCGAGTGCCAAAGCGAGGCGGGTGGAGCTAGTCAGTCTGGTCATGGGTAGCGCCTCATTCTTCCACGCGAACTTCACGGAACATGCCCATTTCCATGTGGTACAGGAGATGGCAGTGATAGGCCCAGCGCCCGAGTGCATCGGCAGTGACCCGGTAGCTGCGCCGCGATCCCGGCGGCACGTCGATGGTGTGTTTGCGCACCATGAACTGGCCGTTCTCGTCTTCGAGGTCGCTCCACATGCCATGCAAATGAATGGGGTGAGTCATCATCGTGTCGTTGACCAGCACCACCCGAACCCGTTCGCCGTACTTGAGTCGCAGCGGTTCGGCGTCGGAGAATTTCACGCCGTTGAACGACCAGGCGAATTTTTCCATGTGGCCGGTCAGGTGCAGCTCGAGGGTGCGGCCGGGCTCGCGGCCGTCCGGGTCTTCGAAGGTGCTGCGCAGATCGGAGTAGGTCAGCACGCGGCGGCCGTTGTCGCGCAGGCCCAGGCCCGGGTCATCGAGTTTTGGCGAGGTGCTCATGGCCTGCATGTCCACCAGCGGGTTGTCTTTTTCCGTATCCGGATGGGACTGCATGCCGGCCATGCCTGACATGGCGCTGTGATCCATGCCCGCCATGTCGCCACCCATGCTGCCGTGATCCATCCCGCCCATGCCCATGTCATCCATAGTCACCAGCGGCCGCAGATCCAGCGGTGGCACCGGCGCCGACAATCCTGCCTTCATCGCAAGGGTGCCTCGCGCATAACCCGTTCGATCCATCGACTGCGCGAATAGGGTGTAGGCGTCCTGGGTCGGCTCGACGATCACATCGAACGTCTCCGCCACCGCGATGCGAAATTCGTCGACGCTCACCGGTTTGACGTACAGCCCATCCGCCGCGACCACGGTCATTTTCAGGCCGGGGATGCGCACGTCGAAGTAGGTCATGGCGGAGCCGTTGATAAACCGCAGTCGCAGTTTTTCTCCGGGACGGAATACGCCAGTCCAGTTCATGTCTGGCGCCTGGCCGTTCATCAAGTAGGTGTAAGTGGCGCCGCTGACGTCGGCCAGGTCGGTGGGGTTCATCTTCATCTCGGCCCACATCTTGCGATCGGCGACCGTCGACCCCCAGCCTTTCTCACTGACGTCGTGGATGAAATCGCCCACAGTGCGTTTGTGATAGTTGTAGTAATCGGACTGCTTTTTCAGCGTCTTTATCAGGCTGACCGCGTTTTCGTCGGTCCAGTCGGTGAGCATCACCACGTAATCGCGGTCGTACTGGAAAGGCTCCGGGTCCTTGGCGTCGATCACCAATGGGCCATAAACCCCGGACTGTTCCTGAAAGCCCGAATGGCTGTGATACCAGTAAGTGCCGTTCTGCCGGACCTTGAACCGGTAGACGTACATCCCATCCGGTTCGATGCCGTGAAAACTCAGGCCCGGCACGCCGTCCATGTTGGCCGGCAGCAAGATGCCGTGCCAGTGAATGGAAGTGCTGTCCTTGAGTTTGTTTTTCACCCGCAGCGTGACCGTGTCGCCTTCACGCCAACGCAGCAGAGGGCCGGGAATGCCGCCGTTGATGGTCATTGCGGTTCGAGGATTGCCGGTGATGTTGACCGGGGTTTCACCGATGAACAGGTCGAAGTCGGAACCGGCCAGCACGCTCGGTTCGCCGGGGCTGGTCACCGCCCAGACCGGCGTGCGCCACAGCCCGAGGCCAGCGAGAACCCCGCCAGCGGCCAGGCCCTTCACGAAGGTGCGTCTTGAGGTGTTGGAATGCATGCCGTTTTTTCCCGTCCGTCAGCCTGGTGAAGCCCTCGGGTCCATCCTGAGCGGAGGGCAGAGAACGTCTATAAGGCGAGGCTAACGGGCGGCGCCTTTCAGCAGGCTGAAGCCAAGATTACAATTTTGACAGTTTCACGCGGTGTTCAATGGCTTCTATTGGGCTTGGACGAGTCCGCCACGGTGGCGTTACCGCAATTGATATACGAAGAAGACTTCAACCAGCGTTGATCCGGATAGTAAGAAAACAACAGTTGCCCATCCTTCATCGAGTCAATCAACTGATGCGCAATCGCAGGTCTTACAGCCGGGCAACCCAGACTTCTGCCGATCCGGCCATTTGCCCGCGCCAGGTCCGGACTGACATACGGCGCGCCATGAATGACGATCGCCCGTTCGAAGGCGTTGTCGTTGAAGCCCGGTTCCAGACCTTCCATGCGCAACGAATAACCGTTTTGCCCGACATAGCTGGATTGGGTGCGATACAAACCGAGACTGGTGGCGTAGCTGGCATTCTGGTTGGAGAACTGACGGGCCATGTTCTCGCCGCTGTTGCGACCATGGGCGACCAGTTCGTGGAACAACAACTTGCGTTGTTTAAGGTCGAACACCCAAAGACGTTGCGCGGTCGAGGGCAGGGAATAATCGATGACTGCTAGTCTTTGAACCGGGGCCGTGCCTTGGGCCCGGCTGCATTGAGAGGCGCGTACGGCCAGGGCAATGACCTTGGCGTTGGCCTTTGGGGCCGCTTTGATCAGCGCGGCTTCAAGCGAATCGGCGTAGGCTGCCGGTAGTGTAAACGCGGTCAGCAACAGGGCCGTTATTAAAAAACCGAAGCGGTCTAGGGCCATATGCAAGTCTCATCTGATTGTTTCGAGTCTAGCAGCGCGCACGACGCTAGCCGGTTGAAAACGGGAGATTAAGGATTATCCATGGGGCAGTTAACAAGGTTATTCGTCATAAGCCGCATCTTTTTTATGGGCTTTCTGATAAGCGGCATGGCAATCGCGGAAACTTCGCCGATTGAGCCGCCATCTCCCGTTAGCGTCGGTGCGGATGCCGCGCCGGGCGATTACACCGGTCAGGCGATTCAGGCGGCGTTGGCGCCATTGAGCTCGGCGTTTCCTCCGTTGCTCACATCACCGGGACATCAACGGACCGACATCAACCGAGCGGTATTGGATTTTTATAGCCATCGTGGCTATCGCGCTGCCTGGACGGATGATGACGATGTCGTCCAGTTGTTGAAAAGCCTGAGCGACACCGAGGTCGATGGCCTGGACCCTGCGGATTTTCGAATTGCCGAACTGGTCACGGCCAGAACGTCGATGCAGACAACCGCGCCAACCCCCGGGCAACGGGCAGCTTTTGATATCTCGGCGACCCAGACGTTCATCACGGCGCTGCTGCAATTGCGGCGTGGCAAGGTCGACCCTTCGCGGCTGGACATTCATTGGAATTTCGACCCGGTCGGCATCGACCCTCGAGAGGACGTCAATCTTTTCTTCGCCGCACTCGACAGCCATGACGTCGCGCGCGCATTCACCCAGGCGCCGCCACAAGAAGCGATTTATGGCACGTTGCGACAGGGCCTGGCGCAACTGCGCAGGGTTCGCGGCAGTGGCGGCTGGCCGAAGATTTCCGAAGGGCAGACGCTCAGGCCCGGCATGGACGACGCCTCGGTTGCGCAGTTGCGTGCCCGTTTGGCGGCGGGTGGTTATCTGGCCCCGCAAATGACCGCGCGCACCGACTACGACGACACCGTCACGGCGGCGGTGAAGAAGTATCAGGCCGAGCAATACCTCGGGGCAGACGGTGTAGCGGGGCCGGCGACCCTCGCGGCGTTGAACGTACCGGTCGAGGCGCGAATCGACCAAGTGCGGGTGAACATGGAGCGGGCGCGATGGCTGCTGTACAAACTCCAGGGCACTTTTGTCATCGTCGACATCGCCGGGTACAAGGTTTCTTTCTATCGCGATGGCAAGCCGATATGGCGTTCTCGAGTGCAGGTCGGTAAACCGTTTCGCAGCACGCCGATTTTTCAATCGGAGGTCACCTACGTCACGTTCAACCCGACCTGGACCGTGCCGCCGACGATTCTCGTCAAGGACATGCTGCCGAAGATTCGCAACAATCCTGGTTATCTGGATGCCAATCGAATTCGCGTGATCGATCGAGAAGGCAATGTGCTCGACCCGTTCACCGTCGATTGGGACAACCCGCGTGGCCTTACGCTGCGTCAGGATGCAGGGCCGGATAACTCGCTGGGGCAGGTGGTTATTCGCTTTCCCAATGACTACGCGATTTATCTGCACGACACACCGCATCGCGAGTTGTTTGCGCAATCCAATCGCGCGACCAGTTCCGGCTGTATCCGGGTAGAAAACCCGCTGCAATTGGTGGAGCTGTTGTTCAACGACCCGGTTCGCTGGAGCAGCGCAGGGATTCAAAAGCAGTTAGCCAACGGTAAGACGGAGAACATCAGGCTCCCGGTGAAAGTGCCGGTGCTGTTGGCCTATTGGACAGTGGACCTGAGTCTTGATGGGCGCGTGACGTTCAAGCCTGATGTGTATGGGTACGACACCCCGGTATTGCGGGCGTTGAACCTGCCTTCGGAACGGCCAACGCTGGACGGGAGGCGAGCGGCGCCTCCCTCGATGGCGGTGGGGCAGAGCAAGTTGTAGCCCTTAAAGCCCCAACCCCTCCTGCACTGCCAGGAGCAGGTTGTGTTCTGTCAGGGCGATCGCATCCGGTTGTTGTCCGGACTGTTCGATCGCCTGAAGCCACCACTGCGTCTCGCCGTGTTCGTTCACGGTTCGCAACAGCGCGAGTTCCTTGCCGATCGAGTGGACCTCGATCCGCCCGGCACCGTCTGCGGTGAAGCGAGCGACGGGGTCGAAGGTGATGCTGTGGTGGTTGCCTTCGATCAGCAGTTGATCGATGGCGTATTCGTAGGTCGCCCCGTCCGGGGCACTCTCGAACACGTGAGTGGAATTGCGTCGCAGCTTCAGGCCCACCTCTATCAGTGGCTGTAGCCAGGTTTCAATCTGGTGATACAGCTCGTAGACCTGGGTGGGCCAGCTGTCGATGGCCTGATCGGCGATGGTCGCATCGGCACTGGTTTGCCGGGATTGTTTCAGCTTCACGGCGAGCTCGTCTGCTTTACTCATGTCGATTTCCTGTCGTGATGTCAGTTAATCGTAGCTCCTCCAAGGTAATGCGGGTTTTGCCCGGCGTCATGTTCCGGCCAATGGTCTTGCCTTCTGGAAAGCCACAAGTACTGGCTCAGTAATACTAAGCGCTATGACCATTGATCCCCCAACCCTGCGTTTGTCCCGCACAACCCCGTAGACTACGCTCACAAAAAATAAGGGTTTTGGGCCTCTGCCCATGCCTTACCCTTTCAGGACATGCTTTTGCCTATCCCCATTCACGATCCGCACCCCACGCCCGGCGGTGCCTTGAAACGGCTGCCTCTGCTCAAGGCTGCGGTGCTGTTTATCGTGGCGGTGTGCCTCTGCCTCTGTGGTCTGCTTTTCCTGCAGCTGGAGCAGTCGCGCCGGCACGATCTGGCGTTGGCCGAGGTGTCGTCGTCGAACCTGACCCGGGCTATGGCGCAGCAGGCCGAAGACACGTTCATGAAAGCCGACCTGGTGCTGACCAGTCTGGTGGACTGGATTCAGGCTGATGGTTTCGACGCTGACCAGACGCCACACTTGCAGAAAACCTTCGCGCGGCGGGTACAGGCGCTGCATCAGTTGCACGGTATATTTCTGTTCGACAGGCAGGGGCAATGGGCTGTGACGTCGTTCAAGAATCTGCCCCGCGGGCCGAGTGTGGCGGACCGTGACTATTTCAGGTTTCACCAGCAAAACGTGTCGACCCTGGCGCACATCGGCCCGGCCATTCGCAGTCGGGAAAATGGCGAGTGGATCATTCCGGTTTCCAAACGGATAAACGACAAGAACGGCGATTTCCAGGGCGTGTTGCTGGCCGGGATCAAGATGTCGTACTTCGATCAGTTCTTCAAAAGCTTCAGCATCGATGACAACGGTGCGATGTTTTTGGGATTGACCGACGGAACACTGCTGGCGCGACGGCCGTTTGTGGAATCGCAGATTGGTACGTCGTTGGCCCAGGGTGAAATCTTTCAAAAGCTCTTGCCCAATGCAACCTCCGGTAACGCCATGATCGACTCGGTGGTGGATGGCATCGTTCGGTTGTATGGCTATCGTCAGCTCGATGCCTATCCAGTGGTGGTCGCGGCGGCATCCTCCAAAGACGCAATCCTCAAGGACTGGTACGACACGGCGATTCAATCCAGTGTGATCGTCGCTCTGGTCGTCCTCGGCGTGGGGTTATTCGGTTGGGTGTTCATTCATCAGGTGCGCGCGGGCGAGCGCATCGAGGCGGATTTGCGCAAGGCGCAGAAAACGCTGGAGTTGATCGCCACCCACGACAGCCTGACCGGGTTGGCCAACCGTCGATTGTTCAAGCGGGCGCTGGAGATCGAGTTTGGGCGCGGTGCCCGGCGGTCGAGCCCGCTGAGCTTGATCATGCTCGATATCGATTACTTCAAACGCTATAACGACACTTACGGCCATGTGGCCGGGGACCATTGCCTGGCCGAAGTGGCGCGGGCGCTGAAGAGTTGCTGTCAACGCAAAGCCGATCTGGCCGTGCGCTACGGCGGTGAAGAGTTCGCGGTGTTGCTGCCGGATACCGACATCCATGGCGCGCTGACCATCGCCGAGCATATCCGCCGCAGCGTCATGGACAAAAACATCATCCACAGCGGTTCACCCACGGGCTACGTGACGGTCAGTCTTGGCTGTTATTCGTTTGTGCCGACGGGGCACGACAGCACCAATATGTTTATCGAGCGGGCGGATGCGGCGCTGTATCAAGCCAAGCACTCGGGGCGAAATCGCTCGGCGGTGTTGTCCATGGAAGGGGGCGTCGAGGCGCTGATGCGCTCGGATCGTTGAAACTTTCCACCATGGCTGGGGGGTAAAACGATGCACACTGTGTAGCAGCTGCCGAAGGCTGCGTTCGGCTGCGAAGCAGTCGTAAAATCAGAGAGATTGCGGTACATCTGGCAGATCGCATTAGCCGGATTCACGACTGCTCCGCAGCCGAACGCAGCCTTCGGCAGCTGCTACAGTCCAGGGGCGATGACCGAGCATGGCTGCTATGGTCAGTCGAGAGCCTGGCTGTCATGATCGTTAGACCAGACCCCGCCGGTCTCACCCGATCAGGCGATCGATCGACAGGATCAAATGCATGGAATTGACCGCCATTACCGCTGCACCCGCACGCCATACCCCGATCACCCGTAACCTGATGTTGGTCGTCGGTCTGTTGTTTGTCGTTGGGGTACTGATCGCGCTGATCGCCCTGTTCAGTATTGCCGGACGGCTCGATGCCCAGGACCTGGCCAAGACCACTTTCTATACCCAGCGCGCACTGGAAAACCGTATCACCGCCACGAAAAACTATATCGCCAGTTATGCCAACTGGACGACCGCCTACGACCACTTGAACGGCAAGGTCGATGTTCAGTGGGCCTACATCGACCAGAACTTGGGTAAAACCTTATTTACTATCGATCGCTACGATGGCGTTTTCGTGGTCGATCGTCAGCGAACCAAATACGCCGTGGTGCGCGGGCTTCAGGTGCAAGATGAGGCGACGGCTTATCTGTCGACATCGATGGCGAGTCTGGTTGAGGAGGTTCAAAGTCAGGAGAGCCTCATCGACCCTGTCAGCCGGTACACCTTGTTCGAGGGCAAACCGGCGCTGTTGACGGCTGCCGCGATCGTGCCCAATGACGAACGCCCGGCGGTCGATCCCAAGAGCACTTCGGTGCTGATCTACGTCGACCAGTTGAACCCTGAAAAGCTCAGCGCATTGAGTGCCGACTACGGTTTGCATGACTTGAGCCTGACGCCCGACGACGCTGTCGCTCCCGGTCAACCCGCCGTCACTCTCGCAGGCACCACTTACAGCCTGGTATCCCGGCTCGAGCAGCCGGGCCATCAATTGCTCTGGTCGCTGTTGCCGCCGCTGGGCGGGGCGCTGTTGATTCTGACGTTGTTGACCGCTTATTTCTTTCGCTATGTCTTGCGCACGTCCCGCCATGTGGACGCCAGCTACACCCACCTCGACTTGTCGAATCAGGCGCTGGAGGCCAGTGAAGAGCGTTTTCGTGCGGTGGCCGAGGCCGCCTCCGACTGGATCTGGGAAATCGATGACCGGCATTGCATCACTTACCTGTCGGGACGCTTCAGCACCGTCACCGGGTTCTCCGATCAGCAATGGCTGGGGCAGAACATCGAGCAACTGCTCAACTGCGATACCACGCCTTTGTCGCTGTGGCTGAACAAACTCGATGAAGAACAGTCCGTCAGCCATTTGCGCTGTTCCTACCGCGATCACTCGGGGCAACAACGGGTCTGCCGGGTGTCGGCGCGACCGATCCAGCGCAAGGGCGTGGTGCTGGGTTTTCGCGGGACGGCCAGCGACATCACCGATGAAGTCGCCGCCCATGCGCAGATCCAGCACCTGTCGTTGCACGATGCCCTGACTGGCCTGCCGAACCGCAACAAACTGGCGCGCTACCTCGAAGAGGCGCTGGCGCTGAAAGAGCAGTCGGCGGCACTGACGCTGTTGATGATCGACCTGGATAACTTCAAACCGATCAACGATTCCCTGGGCCACCCGGCCGGTGATGCGGTACTGCTGGAAGTGGCGGTCCGTTTGCGTGAATGCACGCGGGACATTGACCTGGTCGCCCGATTGGGCGGCGACGAGTTTGTGCTGGT
The DNA here is from genome assembly GCF_059695645.1 of Pseudomonas sp. LBUM1673. Lineage (NCBI taxonomy): Bacteria > Pseudomonadati > Pseudomonadota > Gammaproteobacteria > Pseudomonadales > Pseudomonadaceae > Pseudomonas > Pseudomonas sp. LBUM1673. The sequence continues at coordinate 4,094,897 of NZ_CP166780.1, read as the reverse complement.
GCTCCATGGCATGGACAGCCACGCGGAAATCGACCGGTTTTGCCAGCGCTTGCTCGACAGCCTGCATCAGCCGATTCATTACGATCACCACACGCTGCACATTGGCGCGAGTATCGGTATCGCCCTGAGTCGGCGCCAGGGGCACTTCCCGGAGGAGCTGATTCGCTGTGCCGATATCGCGTTGTATCAGGCCAAATCTGATGGCAAGAGGACCTGGTGCTACTTTGCGGCGCACATGAGCGATCAGATCCAGCACCGCCGGCAACTGGAAAATGACCTGCGTCAGGCGATCAAGAACAACGAATTCGTGATGCATTACCAACCGCGTTATCACGTCGATGGCAAGCAGATCGTCTCGGTCGAAGCGCTGCTGCGCTGGCAGCATCCGGTGCAAGGTTTGTTGAGCCCTGACGAGTTTATTCCGTTGGCCGAGCAGACCGATCTGATCGTGCCATTAGGGCGCTGGGTGTTGCGCGAGGCGTGCGAGACGGCACTGACCTGGCCGGGCACGATGATGGTGTCGGTCAACCTGTCGCCGGTGCAGTTTTCCCGTAGCGATGTGATCGAGGATGTTCGGGAAGTGTTGATCCAGACCCGCTTGCCCGCCAGTCGGCTGGAGCTGGAGATCACTGAAAACGTGATGCTCAACGACGTCGATGGCGCCCTGGCGACCATGAGCGCGCTCAAGGAGTTGGGCGTGCGGTTGAACATGGACGACTTCGGTACCGGATATTCTTCGCTGGGTTACCTGCGCACGTATCCGTTCGACGGGATCAAGATCGACAAGCGCTTCATTTCGTCCATGAGCAACGGCAGCAATGACCGCGCCGTGGTGCAGGCGATCATCAATCTGGGTAAGGCCATGGGCCTGACCGTCACCGCAGAAGGGGTCGAGACGCTGGAGCAACTGGACTTCCTGATCTCGGACCAGTGCCATGAAGTACAAGGGTTCTACCTCAGTCGCCCGGTTGACAGGTATGCGCTGCTGCCGTTGCTCAAGGCATCATGGGACGATTATCCGCTGTAAGCTCGCGCCTTTAGTCGCCTGTTTCGTTCGCCGCGGCAACTGCCGTGGCGCACCCCGGTCACAACTGGATACCGCCCAATCCGTTGCGAGCGTCGGATCATGAAGAACCTGAAAATCGCCACCTTCAACGTCAACGGCATGCGCGCCCGTTTGCCGAATCTACTGGCGTGGCTGGAACGGGAACAGCCAGACATCGCCTGCTTGCAAGAACTCAAATCGGTCGACGGCGCATTCCCCGTCGCCGAACTGGAGGCGGCCGGGTATGGCGCCATCTGGCACGGCCAGGTGGCGTGGAACGGGGTGGCGATTCTGGCGCGCGATGCGCAACCGCTGGAGAGCCGGCGCGGTTTGCCGGGTGATGACAGCGATACCCATAGCCGCTACGTGGAAGCCGCCGTGCACGGGGTTCTGGTGGGCTGTTTGTACCTGCCCAATGGCAATCCGCAGCCGGGGCCGAAGTTCGATTACAAACTGGCGTGGTTCGAGCGGCTGATCTCGCACGCCAAGGACCTCCAGAGCAGCGAGCATCCGGTGGTGCTGGCCGGCGACTACAACGTGGTGCCCACCGATCTGGACATCTACAATCCGCGCTCCTGGCTCAAGGATGCGCTGCTGCAACCGCAAAGCCGCGCGTGTTATCAGCGGCTTCTGGATCAGGGGTGGACCGATTCCCTGCGTCATCTGTATCCAGAGGAGCGGATCTACACTTTCTGGGATTATTTCCGTCAGCACTGGCAGAAAAACTCGGGGTTGCGCATCGATCATCTGCTGCTCAACCCGGCCCTGAGTCCTTATCTGCAAGAGGCCGGCGTGGATGCCTGGGTTCGCAATGAACCTCATGCCAGCGATCATGCGCCGGCGTGGATTCGATTGGGCACGCGCAAGCGGTGATAATTCTGGCGTGTGCGGCGATTGGCTAAATCAATTGTCAGTCCGAGCGCTTTTTCCCTTATACATGGCGCCCATCGGCGGAGCGATCCGCGGACCTCTGCATAAAGGATTGAGCGATGAGCGAGACACGACTGACGAATCCTGCGCTGTACCTGCAACGCCTGGGCTTCGACGCGCCCCCGGCACCGACCCTGCAAACCCTGCGTCAACTGCAACTGCGCCACACCGGTGCCTTTCCGTTTGAAAACCTCACCACGTTATTGGGCGAGCCGGTGCTCATCGATCTGCCGTCCATAGAGCAGAAAGTCCTGCACGATGGTCGTGGTGGCTACTGCTATGAACTCAACAACCTGTTCCTGGCCTTGCTTCAGACGCTGGGTTTCGAGGCTCGCGGCATCACCGGCCGCGTGGTCATGAACCAGTCCGAAGGCGCGTGGACCGCCCGTACTCACCGCTTGAGCCTGGTAACCCTCGACGGCGTGCGCTACATCACCGACGTCGGCTTCGGCGGCATGGTGCCCACCGCACCGCTGATGCTCGACACCGAAGCCGAACAGCTGACACCCCACGAACCCTATCGCATCGAGCCCCATGCAGACGGCTACACCCTGCGCGCCAACGTTGGCGGCGAGTGGCGGGCGATGTATATCTTCGACCTGCAACGTCAGGAAGACATCGATTATGTCCTCGGTAATTGGTACGTCTCGACCCATCCCGAATCGTCCTTCATCAAACAACTGATGGTGGCGCGAACAGGGGAGGGATGGCGGCGTACGCTGAACAACGGCAGTTTTGCCATTCATCGCATGGGCAGCGAGAGCGAGCGGCGGCAGGTGACAGACGCTGAGGAATTGATCGGGTTACTGGAAAGTGAATTCGGGATTCGAGTGCCGGCGCAGGAGGCGTTGAAGCAGGTGTTTGAGCGGTTGATCGGGTCTGTGTAGCAGGCAAATTGAGCGCGATGCAAAGGGACGGATTTGATCAATTCGCCCCTTTTTCTGTTGGTCGATCCAGGCGTGGGTAGGGGGCTAGGAACGAACTTCAAGCTCCATCACGTGATGGATTTCGCTGAGGGCTTCTGACAATTTTTTCTCCAGGCTTTTCAGCTCGGAGGCGGTGATGCCTTTTTTGAAATGCCCGACATTTGCACCGGCAGTGTTCTGATCGGGCTTCGCCATGTTGCCTTTATCGCTGAGCAATGCCTGGCGCAAGGTATTGTTGATCACCGTCTGGTAGCCATACCCCTCGCTTTCTGCCAGTGCGCGTGCGGTCTCTATGACGACATCATCGAGCATGATGGTGATTCGGGTCTTGCCCTTGCTGGAGGCAATCGCTCCACGCTTGGCGTTGCTGAAGTCGTATTCATCTTTCATCGGTCAAGCCTCCATATAGTGGCGACGCTCGTTTTTGGTGGCGATGCGCGCAGAAATGATTCGCACGAAATTCGGATCGCGGTAGGTGTATGCAACGACCAGCAAGCGACCTTTGGCATCCAGCCCGATGATGATCCATCGCTGCTCATCGTGGTGGTTGTCCTGAAGCGTCAGGGCTCGTTCGTCATAAAACACGGGTTCTGTCTCGGCGAGGCTGACGCCTTGATGCTTTAGTTTGTTGGCCGCGTTCTTTGCCTTGTGATACTGAATTTCGAATGACTTCATTATGCATACTTTATATGTATAAGCGAGGGGCGTCCGTGCCGGCGGTCGCTTGGAAAGCAAAAGATTAGCGGCGGGGAGGGAAAGGGGAGGAAGGATGTATTGCAAGAGTTTTAGGTTGGAGGTGCCATGGGCAAAAGGACGGCATGGACACATGTCCATAATCTGACTGGTTGGTTGTATACAACTCTATAGACATTTGTCCTGACTATTGCATACAGTGTGCGCACAACAAAAACCAGGGATCCCCCCAACCATGAAAACACCCCATGTTTCACACCAACGGCCTGAGGACGAGAATCTCGGGATCGGCGCGAATATGGCTTACGGCCTGCAACACGTTCTGACCATGTATGGCGGTATCGTCGCGGTGCCTTTGATCATCGGCCAGGCGGCCGGGCTCTCGCCGGCGGACATTGGTTTGTTGATTGCTGCTTCATTGTTTGCAGGGGGGCTGGCAACACTGCTGCAAACCCTGGGTTTGCCGTTTTTCGGTTGTCAGTTGCCGCTGGTGCAAGGCGTGTCATTCTCCGGCGTTGCGACCATGGTGGCGATTGTCAGCAGCGGTGGGGAGGGCGGCTTTCAGTCTATTCTCGGGGCGGTGATTGCCGCGTCGCTGATCGGCTTGCTGATCACGCCGGTGTTTTCGCGAATCACCAAGTTCTTTCCGCCACTGGTGACGGGCATTGTGATCACCACCATCGGCCTGACGCTGATGCCGGTGGCTGCGCGCTGGGTCATGGGCGGCAACAGCCACGCCCCGGATTTCGGCAGCATGGCGAACATCGGTCTGGCGGCGGTGACGCTGGTGCTGGTACTGCTGCTGAGCAAGATCGGCAGCGCGACCATCTCCCGTTTATCGATCCTCTTGGCGATGGTCATCGGCACGGTCATTGCCGTGTTCCTCGGCATGGCGGATTTCTCGTCCGTCACCCAAGGCCCGATGTTCGGCTTCCCGACACCGTTCCATTTCGGCATGCCGACCTTCCACTTCGCCGCGATCCTGTCGATGTGCATCGTGATCATGGTGACTCTGGTGGAAACCTCCGCCGATATCCTTGCCGTCGGTGAAATCATCGGCACCAAAGTCGATTCCAAACGTTTGGGCAATGGCCTGCGCGCCGACATGCTGTCGAGCATGATCGCGCCGATCTTCGGCTCTTTCACCCAGAGTGCTTTCGCCCAGAACGTCGGGTTGGTGGCGGTGACCGGGATCAAGAGCCGTTTCGTGGTGGCCACCGGCGGGGTGTTTCTGGTGGTGCTCGGATTGCTGCCATTCATGGGCCGGGTCATCGCCGCCGTGCCGACCTCCGTGCTCGGCGGCGCCGGCATCGTGCTGTTCGGCACTGTCGCCGCCAGCGGCATTCGGACGCTGTCCAAGGTCGACTACCGCAACAACGTCAACCTGATCATCGTCGCCACTTCCATCGGTTTCGGCATGATCCCCATCGCCGCACCCAACTTCTACGACCACTTTCCCAGCTGGTTCGCGACGATCTTCCACTCGGGCATCAGCTCCTCGGCGATCATGGCCATCGTGCTGAACCTGACCTTCAACCACCTCACTGCCGGCAACTCGGATCAACAATCGGTGTTTGCGGCCGGTACCGAGCGAGTCCTGCGTTATCAGGACCTGGCGGCGTTGCGGGAAGGGGATTACTTCAGCGAAGGTAAGCTGCATGACTGCGACGGGAATGAGATCCCGGTGGTGGAGACAGAGCATGGGCATGCTGAGCCGCGGGCAGTGCATGCGAAAAGCAGTGAGCATGTCTGACGGCTTAAAGCCGGAAGATCAAAAGATCGCAGGCTGCGATCTTTTGACTTTATGGTGAGCACAAAAAAGCCCCTGAATCTTTCGATTCAGGGGCTTCTCGGTTTTGCTGTCTGGCTCCACGACCTGGACTCGAACCAGGGACCCAGTGATTAACAGTCACTTGCTCTACCAACTGAGCTATCGCGGAATGGCGCCTATGTTACTGATTCAAAAAGGGAAGTCAAGCTTCTGTTGGCAACTTGATGTTTTCATCGGATCAGAGGGTGGTTTATCGGCCATTGGCGGTTACCAGAAGCGCGGTAGAGGTCTACCATGGCCGCCCGGAAGTGGTGACACGCGCTGCCGGCCCTCAGCCGAAAAGGTACGCGCCATGAATCACCTGACTCTCACACCTCAAAATAGCGAGGTGTTCGCATGAGCATCGCTCAGATCAGCCTGCCCAAAGGTGTCGGCCCGCACGCCGAGAAGCTATTCGACGCAATCACTCAGGCCAGCACGGCGGATGAGCTGAACCGCGCGGGCGGCAAGGCCGAAGGTTTTGTCCTGGGCCTGGAAAGCACCAAAGCCATCAAAAGCCAGGTGGCCGAGTCGCTTTATGTGGCCTATGACGACGCGGCCAGCCAGCGCGCGAGCGAACTGGCCTAACCGCCGAAGGTAATGGTGCCGAGCATCAATTTGGCGTACAGCATCGTGGCGGCCAGTTGCACCAGCCACAAGGCCAGGCCGCCAAGGAACACGCCCGCAGCCACTTGCAGCACCAGGTTATTACCGCGTTTGGCCGAGGAGCGGGGCACGAAGTGGTCCAGCTCGTCGCGGTCGGCGCGTAGGTCATCGTTTTTCATGTGGGTTCTCAAAAAATCTCGGGTGTACATAAAACCTTGTGGGAGCGGGCTTGCTCGCGAAGACGGCGGCACATCCAGCATCAATGTGACAGGTAGAACGCTTTCGCGAGCAAGCCCGCTCCCACATTTTTTGATCTGTGTGCAGTCTAGAGCGACCGGATCCCGAGCTGGGAATTATCGAAGACAAATAAAAAACGGGAAGCCATGTGGCTTCCCGTTTTCGTATCACCGCACGACTCAGATCACCTGAACGATGGCCTTGGTCACGGCGTCGATGTTGTTCTGGTTCAGAGCGGCAACGCAGATACGGCCGGTGTCCAGGGCGTAGATGCCGAACTCGTTGCGCAGACGGGTCACTTGCTCAACCGTCAGGCCGGAGTAGGAGAACATGCCGCGTTGGCGACCGACGAAGCTGAAATCACGCTGTGGAGCGTTTTTCGCCAGCAGGTCGACCATCTGAATGCGCATGCCGCGAATCCGCAGGCGCATTTCTGCCAGTTCTTCTTCCCACTGGGCGCGCAGTACCGGGCTGTTCAACACAGCGGCGACGATGCTTGCACCGTGGGTCGGCGGGTTGGAGTAGTTGGTGCGGATCACGCGTTTGACTTGCGACAGGACGCGCGCGCTTTCTTCTTTCGAATCGCTGACGATCGACAGGGCGCCAACGCGCTCACCGTACAGCGAGAAGGATTTGGAGAACGAGCTGGAGACGAAGAAAGTCAGGTCCGATTCGGCGAACAGGCGCACGGCAGCGGCGTCTTCATCGATACCGTCGCCAAAGCCCTGGTAGGCCATGTCGAGGAACGGCACATGACCTTTGGCTTTCACCACTTCCAGCACGTTTTTCCAGTCCGCCGGGCTCAGGTCCACGCCGGTCGGGTTGTGGCAGCAAGCGTGCAGCACAACGATGGAGCCGGACGGCAGGGCGTTCAGGTCTTCCAACAGGCCCGCGCGGTTTACGTCGTGGGTCGCGGCGTCGTAGTAGCGGTAGTTCTGCACCGGGAAACCGGCAGTTTCGAACAGTGCGCGGTGGTTTTCCCAGCTCGGGTCGCTGATTGCCACGACGGCGTTCGGCAGCAGTTGCTTGAGGAAGTCGGCACCGATTTTCAGCGCGCCGGTACCGCCGACGGCTTGGGTGGTGATGACCCGGCCAGCGGCGATCAGCGGCGAATCATTGCCGAACAGCAGTTTTTGCACGGCCTGGTCGTAGGCGGCGATGCCGTCGATCGGCAAGTAACCACGGGAAGCATGTTGAGCGGCGCGAATCGTCTCGGCTTCGATAACGGCGCGCAGGAGTGGAATTCGTCCCTCCTCGTTGCAGTAAACACCAACCCCCAGGTTGACCTTGTTGGTACGGGTATCGGCATTGAATGCTTCGTTGAGACCCAGGATTGGATCGCGGGGTGCCATTTCGACAGCGGAGAACAGGCTCATTATTGCGGCTCTGAATGGAGTGAGGAGGGACGTGTCGCGCTCCAGCCGAATGCACTAGAGCGGTGTACAAACGGGGAGCTAGTATAGAGGCCATTACCGATTGATGGCGACAGGCGATTTGGCTTTTACGGTAAGTTTTTTGAATTAATTTTCGGTCGTTGGTCGAGTGGCATCGTTAAAGGTTTTACCTGATGTAGGACGTTTACCTTGAAAACGATGGCAATCGGCTCCACATTGAGCACAATCCAGTTTTTTCCTCGGGCGACATCGGTCGTTTGCGGTGTTTCTCATTCCTGTCCTGAGCAATCGGGCAGGAATGAGAAACACCGCACCGAGAACCGAGAGGTACTTATGTCTGAATTCCAGCTAGTCACCCGCTTCGAGCCCGCCGGCGATCAGCCGGAAGCCATCCGCCTGATGGTCGAGGGCATTGAGGCCGGGCTGGCGCACCAGACGCTGCTCGGTGTGACCGGCTCGGGCAAGACCTTCAGCATCGCCAATGTGATCGCCCAGGTGCAGCGTCCGACTCTGGTGTTGGCGCCAAACAAGACACTGGCTGCGCAATTGTATGGCGAGTTCAAAGCGTTCTTCCCGAACAACGCTGTTGAATATTTCGTTTCCTACTACGACTACTACCAGCCCGAAGCCTACGTGCCATCGTCAGACACCTTCATCGAGAAGGACGCGTCGATCAACGACCACATCGAGCAGATGCGTCTGTCGGCCACCAAGGCGTTGCTGGAGCGCAAGGACGCGATCATCGTCACCACCGTGTCGTGCATCTACGGTCTGGGCAGTCCGGAAACCTATTTGAAGATGGTGTTGCACGTGGATCGCGGCGACAAGCTGGATCAACGTGCGCTGCTGCGTCGTCTGGCCGACTTGCAATACACCCGCAACGACATGGACTTCGCCCGGGCAACCTTCCGGGTGCGCGGCGATGTGATTGATATCCACCCGGCGGAATCCGATTTTGAAGCGATCCGCATCGAGCTGTTCGATGACGAAGTGGAGAGCCTGTCCGCCTTCGACCCGCTGACCGGTGAGGTCATCCGCAAACTGCCGCGTTTCACCTTCTATCCGAAGAGCCACTACGTGACGCCGCGGGAAACCCTGCTCGACGCCGTCGAAGGGATCAAGGTCGAGTTGCAGGAGCGCCTGGAATACCTGCGCTCCAACAACAAACTGGTGGAAGCCCAGCGACTGGAACAGCGCACCCGTTTCGACCTGGAGATGATCCTGGAGCTGGGCTATTGCAACGGCATCGAAAACTACTCGCGCTACCTCTCAGGCCGTGCATCCGGCGAGGCGCCGCCCACTTTGTTTGACTACCTGCCGGCCGACGCCTTGCTGGTAATCGACGAGTCCCATGTCAGCGTGCCGCAGGTCGGCGCCATGTATAAGGGCGACCGATCGCGTAAAGAGACGCTGGTGGAGTACGGTTTCCGCCTGCCCTCGGCGCTGGATAATCGGCCGATGCGTTTCGACGAATTCGAAGGCATCAGTCCGCAGACGATTTTTGTCTCGGCCACGCCGGGCAATTACGAGGCGGAACACGCGGGGCGCGTGGTCGAGCAATTGGTGCGCCCGACCGGTTTGGTGGACCCGCAAATCGAAATTCGCCCGGCGCTGACCCAGGTCGATGATTTGCTCTCGGAAATCGGCAAGCGGGTGGCCCTGGAAGAGCGGGTGCTGGTCACGACACTGACCAAGCGCATGTCCGAAGACTTGACCGATTATCTGGCCGATCACGGCGTTCGCGTGCGGTATCTGCACTCGGACATCGACACCGTGGAACGGGTCGAGATCATCCGTGATTTGCGTCTTGGCACCTTCGATGTGTTGGTGGGTATCAACCTGCTGCGTGAAGGTCTGGACATGCCGGAAGTCTCGCTGGTGGCGATTCTCGACGCCGACAAGGAAGGTTTCCTGCGCTCCGAGCGCTCGCTGATCCAGACCATCGGTCGGGCGGCGCGCAACCTCAACGGCCGGGCGATTCTGTATGCAGATCGCATCACCGGTTCCATGGAGCGGGCGATTGGCGAAACCGAGCGTCGTCGCGACAAGCAGATCGCCTTCAACCTGGCCAACGGCATAACGCCCAAGGGTGTGTTCAAGGACGTTGCGGACATTATGGAAGGCGCTACGGTGCCGGGTTCGCGCAGCAAGAAGCGCAAAGGCATGGCCAAGGCCGCCGAGGAAAGCGCCAGGTACGAGGCCGAACTACGCTCGCCGAGCGAGATCACCAAGCGCATTCGTCAGTTGGAAGAGAAGATGTACCAGCTCGCTCGCGACCTGGAGTTCGAAGCCGCGGCACAGCTGCGCGACGAGATTGGCAAGTTGCGGGAGCGGTTGCTGGCTGTTTGAGATTGCAGCGACGGTGAGGGCCTCTTCGCGGCGAGCAGTCTGCTCCCACATTTAGTCGGTGTTCACATCGCAGGGGGGCACAAACAGAAACCCCGGCACTGGGCCGGGGTTTCCTTGCATCCTTACAACCTTAAACCAGCGCAGCGATCGCGGCGTTGAAAGTGTTGCTTGGGCGCATGGCCTTACTGATCAGCTCGGCATTGCCGTGGTAGTAACCGCCGATGTCCACTGGCTTGCCCTGAACCGCGTTGAGTTCGGCGACGATGGTCGCTTCGTTCTCGGTCAGGGTCTTGGCCAGCTGGCCGAACTGCGCTTGCAGTGCAGCGTCTTCGGTCTGGGCGGCCAGGGCTTGAGCCCAGTACAGCGCCAGGTAGAAGTGGCTGCCGCGGTTATCGATGTTGCCGACTTTACGCGATGGCGACTTGTTGTTATCCAGGAACTGGCCGGTGGCCTGATCCAGGGTCTTGGCCAGCACCAACGCTTTAGGGTTGTTGTAGGTAACACCCAGGTGCTCGAGGGAAGCGGCCAGGGCCAGGAACTCACCCAGGGAATCCCAGCGCAGGAAGTTCTCTTCCAGCAACTGCTGAACGTGCTTAGGTGCCGAACCGCCGGCGCCGGTTTCGAACAGACCGCCGCCATTCATCAGCGGAACGATCGACAGCATCTTGGCGCTGGTGCCCAGTTCCATGATCGGGAACAGGTCAGTCAGGTAGTCGCGCAATACGTTGCCGGTCACCGAGATGGTGTCCTTGCCTTCGCGAGTGCGAGCCAGGGTGAACTTCATCGCGTCGACTGGCGACATGATGCGGATGTCCAGGCCTGCGGTGTCGTGATCCTTCAGGTACGCCTGAACTTTCTCGATCACTACGCCGTCGTGGGCGCGCATTGGGTCCAGCCAGAAAATGGCCGGAGTTGCGCTTGCGCGAGCACGATTGACGGCCAGTTTGACCCAGTCCTGGATCGGCGCGTCTTTGGTCTGGCACATGCGGAAGGTGTCGCCGGCTTCCACGGTTTGTTCCAGCAGGGTGCGGCCAGCGCCGTCGGAAACCCGGACCACGCCATTCGCCTTGATCTGGAAGGTCTTGTCGTGGGAGCCGTATTCTTCGGCTTTTTTCGCCATCAGGCCGACGTTTGGCACGCTGCCCATGGTGGTCGGATCGAAGGCGCCGTGTTGCTTGCAGTCTTCGATCACCGCCTGGTAGATGGTGGCGTAGCAGCGATCCGGGATCACTGCCTTGGTATCGTGCAGTTGGCCGTCGGTGCCCCACATTTTGCCGGAGTCACGGATCATGGCCGGCATCGAGGCGTCGACGATGACGTCGCTTGGCACGTGCAGGTTGGTGATGCCTTTGTCGGAGTTGACCATGGCCAACGACGGACGAACGGCGTAGACCGCCTGGATGTCCGCTTCGATCTGCGCTTGTTGCTCGGCAGGCAAAGCCTTGATGCGAGCGTACAGGTCGCCGATGCCGTTGTTCAGGTTGAAGCCGATCTGGGCCAGCACGTCAGCGTGCTTGGCCAGGGCGTCTTTATAGAACTCGGCAACGATCTGGCCGAACATGATCGGGTCGGAGACCTTCATCATGGTGGCTTTCAGGTGGACCGACAGCAGCACGCCTTGTTGTTTGGCGTCTTCGATCTCGGCGGCGATGAAGCTACGCAGCGCGTTTTTGCTCATGACCGCGCAATCGAGGATCTCACCGGCTTGTACGGTGGTCTTTTCTTTCAGGACGGTGGTGGTGCCGTCTTGAGCGATCAGTTCGATTTTAACGGCGTCAGCGGCGTCGATCAGGGCCGCTTTTTCGCTGCCGTAGAAATCGCCGGTGCTCATGTGAGCCACGTGGGACTTGGAGTCCGCAGCCCAGGCGCCCATTTTATGCGGGTGCTTGCGCGCGTAGTTTTTGACCGACAGTGGTGCGCGACGATCGGAGTTGCCTTCGCGCAGAACCGGGTTCACGGCGCTGCCCTTGATCTTGTCGTAACGCGACTTGGCGAGCTTGTCGGCATCGCTGGTCACGGTTTCCGGGTAGTCCGGCAGTGCGAAGCCCTGGGCTTGCAGCTCTTTGATCGCGGCCTGCAGTTGCGGAACCGAAGCACTGATGTTCGGCAGCTTGATGATGTTGGCTTCAGGCGTAACGGCCAGGTCGCCCAGTTCGGCGAGGTGGTCGGCTACGGCTTTGTCACCCAATTGCTCGGGGAAGCTGGCCAGGATGCGCCCTGCAAGAGAGATATCGCGGGTTTCAACGGCGATATCAGCGGAGGCGGTGAAGGCCTCTACGATAGGCAACAGTGAATAGGTGGCGAGGGCTGGGGCTTCGTCGGTGAAGGTATAGATGATCTTCGAGCGGGTGGGCATATTCGGATTAACTCTCTCTTCTTTGCTAAAGCGTGCGCAGAAACTCGAGGGGCGCCGGGTAAGCGCGTTCGTTCAAAGTCATCCATGAGCCGAATGTCGAGGTTTCTTCGCGGTGATGTTGGGTGCATCAGTCGAGCGTCAAGCGGGTGGACTGCGGTAGCAATCCGGCTTATTCGGGCCCAACGTCTTGTGATAGAGCGGTCGGCCGTCGTGACTCTGTGGTCAGCGGCGGCATTATACATAGGTAGCTGGCAATCTGCCGATGGTTCATATGCAACGTTTTTCGTCCATTGGTCTAAAGGTCGCAGGCCGGTGTGGGGCGTAGAGTCGTTCGCCGTGCTTGAGTTTGGCGCTTTTCCCTTTGCTTTCAGGCTTGTACGTCGCGAACTGTGCAGCTTTGCGGCAGATGGGCGGAACATAGGGTTTGCGCGCCGATTTAACTGGGGTACGCTCGAACGCAGCCAGATGTTCAATCCAAACAATGGAGTTCAGCATGGGATACAAGAAGATTCAGGTTCCAGCCGTCGGCGACAAAATCACCGTCAACGCGGACCATTCTCTCAATGTTCCTAACAACCCGATCATCCCCTTCATCGAAGGCGATGGTATTGGCGTTGATATCAGCCCGGTCATGATCAAGGTTGTCGATGCTGCTGTTAAGAAGGCTTACGGCGGCGAGCGCAAAATTTCCTGGATGGAAGTCTACGCCGGGGAGAAAGCGACTCAGGTTTACGATCAGGACACCTGGCTACCTCAGGAAACCCTGGACGCAGTCAAGGATTACGTGGTTTCCATCAAGGGCCCTCTGACCACTCCGGTTGGCGGCGGCATCCGTTCGCTGAACGTGGCCCTGCGTCAGCAACTCGACCTGTATGTGTGCCTGCGCCCGGTGCGCTGGTTCGAAGGCGTGCCGAGCCCGGTCAAGAAGCCAGGCGATGTCGACATGACCATCTTCCGCGAAAACTCGGAAGACATTTATGCCGGTATCGAATGGAAGGCCGGTTCGCCGGAAGCGACCAAGGTCATCAAGTTTCTAAAAGAAGAAATGGGTGTTACCAAGATCCGTTTCGACGAAAACTGCGGTATCGGTGTCAAGCCGGTTTCTCTGGAAGGCACCAAGCGTCTGGCGCGCAAGGCCCTGCAGTATGTGGTCGACAATGACCGCGACTCGCTGACCATCGTGCACAAAGGCAACATCATGAAGTTCACCGAAGGTGCCTTCAAGGAATGGGCCTACGAAGTGGCCGCTGAAGAGTTCGGCGCAACCCTGCTCGACGGCGGTCCGTGGATGCAGTTCAAGAACCCGAAAACCGGCAAGAACGTCATCGTCAAGGACGCCATCGCCGACGCCATGCTCCAGCAGATCCTGCTGCGCCCGGCCGAGTACGATGTGATCGCGACCCTGAACCTCAACGGCGACTACCTCTCCGACGCCCTGGCGGCCGAAGTGGGCGGTATCGGCATTGCACCGGGTGCAAACCTGTCCGACACCGTGGCGATGTTCGAAGCGACCCATGGCACCGCGCCGAAATACGCCGGCAAGGACCAGGTCAACCCGGGTTCGTTGATCCTGTCAGCCGAGATGATGCTGCGTCACATGGGCTGGACCGAAGCGGCCGACCTGATCATCAAAGGCACCAACGGCGCGATCTCCGCCAAAACCGTGACCTATGACTTCGAACGTTTGATGGATGGCGCGAAACTGCTGTCGTCTTCTGCGTTTGGTGATGCGCTGATTTCGCACATGTAAGTCATCCGGGCACAACAAAAAACCGCCTTCGGGCGGTTTTTTTATGACTGGATGACAGGTCGCGTCAGCTCGACACTGTTTCTTGCCGGGCGGCAGGTGCGGTCCGTTGGTTTGAGGGCGTGGCTGCGATCTTTACCGCATGCAACCCTTTGGGGCCCTGAACGATCTCGAAGCTAACGTCTTGCCCAGCCTTGAGGGTCTTGTATCCATCCATCTCAATGGCCGAATAGTGGGCAAAGAAATCGATTTCTTTGCCATCCTCGTCACGACCTTCTCTGGCGTCGGTGTTAATGAAACCGAACCCCTTGGCATTGTTGAACCATTTCACCTTGCCGACTGACATACCCATATCCCTCTGCAACAGACTCCATCACTGGAGTATCATCCAGTTAATCCGCAGTCTAATCTTGCAAATAGATTGACTCCGCGGACCTTTTTTACCCACTGTGGGCTCTATTGGTTGTAACACCGATTTTCCGATAGTCAAGGTGACCGGGCCGTCGGAGTTGAAAACGTTCATAGCCGCCCCCACCACTGTATTTGCACAACTGACGAACCTTTCTTTCCATGCATGCAATCAGCCAGATTCGACTAACATTCAATCAGGATCGCCCTGATTTACACGACGACGATTCCGCAGGCATTGCTGTTCAGGAGGCTAAGCCTGCTTTACAGGCACCACCGATGTACAAGGTGGTTTTGTTCAACGATGACTACACACCGATGGATTTCGTCGTCGAAGTGCTCGAGGTGTTTTTTAACCTGAATCGCGAGCTGGCGACCAAGGTCATGCTGGCCGTCCACACAGAAGGACGGGCAGTATGTGGAGTGTTTACCCGCGACATCGCCGAGACTAAGGCCATGCAGGTCAACCAGTACGCCAGGGAAAGCCAGCATCCGCTACTCTGTGAAATCGAGAAGGACGGTTAATCGCCGACCACTTGGGTATGAGGTGAAGCTATGTTAAACCGCGAGCTCGAAGTCACCCTCAATCTAGCCTTCAAGGAGGCTCGTTCGAAACGTCATGAATTCATGACCGTCGAACACCTGCTGCTGGCCCTATTGGATAATGAGGCTGCCGCCACCGTTTTGCGTGCCTGCGGCGCAAACCTCGACAAACTCAAGCATGATCTGCAGGAGTTCATCGACTCCACCACGCCATTGATCCCCCTTCATGACGAGGATCGTGAAACCCAGCCAACCCTGGGCTTCCAGCGTGTATTGCAGCGTGCTGTCTTTCACGTACAGAGCTCGGGCAAACGCGAAGTGACTGGCGCCAACGTGCTGGTCGCAATCTTCAGTGAGCAAGAGAGTCAGGCAGTGTTTCTGCTGAAACAGCAGAGCGTTGCGCGCATCGATGTCGTCAACTACATCGCCCATGGCATTTCCAAAGTGCCAGGGCACGGCGATCACTCTGAAGGTGAACAAGATATGCAGGACGACGAGGGCGGTGAGTCTTCTTCTTCAGGCAATCCTCTGGATGCTTATGCCAGCAACCTCAACGAACTCGCGCGCCAGGGTCGTATCGATCCGTTGGTAGGCCGTGAGCTGGAGGTCGAGCGCGTCGCGCAGATCCTGGCGCGTCGTCGCAAAAACAACCCACTGCTGGTGGGCGAGGCGGGCGTGGGTAAAACCGCGATTGCCGAAGGCCTGGCCAAGCGCATTGTCGACAACCAGGTGCCTGACCTGCTGGCCAACAGCGTGGTGTATTCCCTCGATCTGGGGGCTTTGCTGGCCGGGACCAAATACCGCGGCGATTTCGAGAAGCGCTTCAAGGCGCTGCTCAATGAGCTGAAAAAACGTCCACAGGCGATCCTGTTCATCGACGAGATCCACACCATCATTGGTGCGGGCGCTGCGTCCGGTGGTGTTATGGATGCTTCGAACCTGCTCAAGCCATTGCTGTCTTCGGGCGATATTCGCTGCATCGGTTCGACCACGTTCCAGGAATTCCGTGGGATCTTCGAGAAGGACCGTGCTCTGGCTCGGCGTTTCCAGAAGGTCGATGTGTCGGAACCTTCGGTGGAAGACACCATTGGCATCCTGCGTGGCCTGAAAGGGCGTTTCGAAGCGCACCACAACATCGAATACAGTGATGAAGCCCTGCGCGCCGCTGCCGAACTGGCCTCACGTTACATCAATGACCGGCACATGCCGGACAAGGCCATCGACGTCATCGACGAGGCGGGTGCCTATCAGCGTCTGCAACCGATCGAGAAACGCGTGAAACGCATCGAAGTGCCTCAGGTCGAGGACATTGTTGCGAAAATCGCGCGAATTCCGCCAAAACACGTCACCAGCTCCGACAAAGAACTGCTGCGTAACCTCGAGCGTGACCTGAAGCTCACGGTATTCGGCCAGGATGCGGCGATCGACTCGCTGTCGACCGCGATCAAGCTGTCCCGTGCCGGCCTCAAGTCGCCTGACAAGCCTGTCGGTTCGTTCCTGTTCGCAGGGCCGACCGGTGTCGGTAAAACCGAAGCCGCGCGGCAACTGGCCAAAGCGTTGGGGGTCGAGCTGCTTCGCTTCGACATGTCCGAGTATATGGAGCGCCACACCGTATCGCGTCTGATCGGTGCGCCTCCAGGCTATGTCGGGTTCGACCAGGGTGGTCTGCTGACCGAGGCCATCACCAAGCAGCCTCACTGCGTGCTGTTGCTCGATGAAATCGAGAAGGCGCATCCGGAAGTCTTCAACCTGCTGCTGCAGGTCATGGACCACGGTACGCTGACCGATAACAACGGGCGCAAGGCGGACTTCCGTAACGTGATCGTCATCATGACGACCAACGCCGGTGCCGAGACCGCAGCGCGTGCTTCGATCGGTTTCACCTATCAGGACCACTCGTCCGATGCGATGGAAGTGATCAAGAAGAGCTTCACGCCGGAATTCCGTAATCGTCTGGACACCATTATCCAGTTTGGTCGCCTCAGCCATGAGGTCATCAAAAGCGTGGTGGACAAGTTCCTTACCGAACTTCAGGCGCAGCTGGAAGACAAGCGTGTACTGCTGGAAGTCACCGATGCTGCTCGCAGCTGGCTGGCGGCCGGTGGTTACGACTCGGCAATGGGCGCTCGTCCAATGGCGCGTTTGATCCAGGACAAGATCAAGCGTCCGCTGGCCGAAGAGATCCTCTTTGGCGAACTGGCCGAGCATGGCGGTGTGGTACACATCGACATCAAGGACGGCGAGCTGACCTTCGAGTTCGAGACCACGGCTGAAATGGCCTGACGTTAAACCGCAACAAAGCAAAAAGGCGCCGATTGGCGCCTTTTTGCTTTCTGGTTGATTTCAAGCAATTAACACAAAACCCTGTGGGAGCGGGCTTGCCCGCGAAGGCGGCACATTCAGCATCCAGCAAGCAGACCCACCGCTATCGCGGGCAAGCCCGCTCCCACAGGATCTGCGCAATGGCTCGAAATGTGGCGGCCAATTCACGCGCAAACAAAAACGCCCGGCATAGCCGGGCGTTTTGTATTGACTTGATCAGCGAGCGCGGTAGGTGATGCGCCCTTTGCTCAAGTCATAGGGCGTCAGCTCGACGCGCACTTTGTCGCCGGTAAGAATACGGATGTAGTTCTTGCGCATCTTGCCGGAGATATGCGCGGTTACGACGTGCCCATTTTCCAACTCCACACGAAACATGGTGTTGGGCAGGGTGTCGACGACAGTGCCTTCCATTTCGAAGCTGTCTTCTTTCGACATGCAGTAAAGCCCTCGGTGTCCAATGAATGGCCCGGTGCAACTGCGCCAGGCAAAAGCGGCGTGCATTGTGCCCGAAAAATGGGGTTTAAGCCAAGGGGTTCTAGTTCAGGATGACCCAACGTTGATTAATCAGCAGTTCGATAGGGCGATATTGGGTCTTGTAGCTCATTTTTTTGCAGTTTTTGATCCAGTAGCCGAGATAAACCGCTTCCAGCCCCAGGCGCCGGGCTTCGGCGATCTGCCAGAGGATCGCGTAACGCCCCAGGCTGCGGCGTTCCTCGCAGGGTTCGTAGAAGGTGTAGACCGCTGACAGACCGTTGGGCAGCAGGTCGGTGACAGCCACTGCCAGCAGTCGGCCTTCAAGACGAAACTCGTAGAAACGGGAGAATGGCAGGTCACGCACCAGGAACGTCGAAAACTGATCGCGGCTCGGCGGATACATGTCGCCATCGGCATGACGTTGTTCGATGTAGCGCTGATAGAGGTCGAAGTACTCTTCGCTGAATTTTGGCCTGGCCGGACGCACCTGCAAATCGGCATTGCGTTTGAGAATGCGTTTTTGCTGACGGTTGGGGGTGAATTGCGCCACAGGAATGCGCGCCGGTACGCACGCATTGCAATGCTGGCAATGGGGCCGGTAGAGATGATCGCCGCTGCGACGAAAGCCCATTTCCGACAGATCTGCATAGACGTGCACATCCATGGGCTGACTAGGGTCGAGGAACAGCGTCGTGGCCTGCTCCTCGGGCAGATAACTGCAAGAGTGAGGCTGAGTGGCATAGAACTTCAAGCGCGCCAACTCGGTCATGATCAACCCTCGGGATAAACTTTTGATTAGGGGGTGTTCTCAATTCGTTTCCCCCGCATTAAGTGTAAGCCACGCGCGCAAAAGTCGCTCAGCAAACCCAGGTGGCACGGTCGGGTTGATCCAGATGCCGCGCAAGGTAGCCGGCAAATTCGCTGCGGGGAATCGCTCGGGCACCGAGGCTGTGCAGATGATCGGTAGGCATCTGGCAATCGATCAGCACAAAACCCGAGTCTTTCAGATGTCGCACCAGTGTGGCAAAGCCATATTTGGAGGCGTTGTCGGCGCGACTGAACATCGACTCGCCGAAAAACAACTGCCCCATGGCCAGGCCGTAGAGCCCGCCGACCAGCACACCATCGTCCCAGACCTCCACCGAATGGGCATAACCACGCCTGTGCAGTTCGACATAGGCGTCCTGCATCGCTTGGGTGATCCAGGTGCCGTCGGCGTACTCGCGTGGTGCGGCACAGGCGCGGATGACCGCGGCAAAATCCCGATCGAAGGTCACTTGATAGCGCTGTTGGCGCAACAGTTTATTCAGGCTGCGAGAGACATGCAGTTCGTCGGGAAACAGTACCGTACGCGGATCCGGCGACCACCAGAGAATTGGCTGGCCCTCCGAAAACCACGGAAAGCAGCCGTGGCGATAGGCTTGGATCAGACGGTCGGCGGACAAATCGCCGCCCGCGGCCAGCAGCCCGTTGGGGGCGCGCATGGCTTTTTCCAGCGGCGGGAAGGTCAGGGTGTTGCGTTGTAACCAAGTCAGCATGGCATCCGGGCTTTGCAGAAGGGGAGGGCGGTGGCGGGCCGTTGAGCCCGCCTTGAAGGAGGTTAACCGTCAAACGGTGGGGATGTCATCGAGATACTTCTCGGCGTCCAGCGCGGCCATGCAGCCGGCCCCGGCGGACGTCACCGCCTGGCGGTAAATATGATCGGCCACATCACCGGCGGCGAACACGCCTTCGATGTCGGTGGCGGTGGCGTCACCTTCGCTGCCACCCTTGACCAGCAGGTAGCCGTCACGCATTTTCAGCTGGCCCTGGAACAGGTCGGTGTTGGGCTTGTGGCCGATGGCGATGAATACGCCAGCCAGCGACAAATCATTGGTTTCGCCCGTATGGCTGTGCCGCAGGCGGGCACCGGTCACGCCGCTGGCATCGCCCAGTACTTCGTCCAGATTCTGGTTCCAGTGCAGGCGGATATTGCCATTGGCGGCTTTTTCGAAGAGCTTGTCCTGGAGAATCTTTTCCGAGCGCAGTTTGTCGCGACGGTGAATCAGATGAACTTCCTTGGCGATGTTCGACAGGTACAACGCTTCTTCAACGGCCGTGTTGCCTCCGCCGACCACCGCGACCACCTGGTTGCGGTAGAAGAAGCCATCGCAGGTGGCGCAAGCCGAAACCCCTTTGCCGGCAAAGGCTTCTTCCGATGGCAACCCCAGGTATTGTGCCGAAGCGCCGGTGGCGATAATCAGCGCATCGCAGGTGTAGGTGCCGCTGTCGCCGATGAGCTCGAACGGGCGCTGTTGCAACTTGGCGGTATGGATGTGGTCGTAAACGATCTCGGTGTCGAAGCGTTCGGCGTGTTTTTGCATGCGTTCCATCAGTACCGGGCCGGTTAGGCCTTCGACGTCGCCGGGCCAGTTGTCGACTTCGACGGTGGTGGTCAGCTGGCCACCTGCCTGTATGCCGGTGATGACAACGGGTTTGAGGTTGGCGCGAGCGGCATAAACGGCTGCGCTGTAACCGGCAGGGCCGGACCCCAGAATGATCAGGCGGGAATGCTTCGCTTCACTCATAAAAACACCTCATAAGCCTTTGTCACAAAAGAGAATGCATGCTCAAATTGGACTGCGCGTACTGTGCTGTTGGCTAGGCTGCACCCAAGGGTCTCAAGCATGGCATTGGGCGAACAAACCCGTACAATGCCTGCTTGTAACAGTGTTTGTATCAAAAAAGCGGTGCGTGCCGTATTTCGAAAAACCGGGGCGCAGTGTTAAAAGTAGTCCCAGTTGCACCTGTTAACTTTTTTACCTGCCTGGATTGGGCAGTTTTTATAGTCATTCAACAGATGGACGCGCCATGGGCGCAGGAAAAGAAGCGTTTTGAAGAAATCCACCGCAGCACCTAAAACAGTCGTTCCGGCCTGGCGCCAGCACTTGCACTACCGGCTCAAGGAAGGTGCATTGATTGCTATCGGCGCCTTGTGCCTGTTCCTGATGATGGCCTTGTTGACCTACGGCAAGGACGATCCAGGCTGGAGCCATAACAGCAAGATCGACGATGTGCAGAACTTCGGCGGGCCTGCCGGCTCTTACAGCGCCGACATCCTGTTCATGGTCCTGGGTTACTTCGCCTACATTTTCCCGTTGCTGCTGGCGATCAAGGCCTATCAGATCTTCCGCCAGCGCCACGAGCCGTGGCAGTGGAGCGGCTGGCTGTTCTCCTGGCGCCTGATCGGCCTGGTGTTTCTGGTGTTGTCGGGCGCGGCGCTGGCCCACATTCATTTTCATGCGGCGACCGGTCTGCCGGCCGGCGCGGGTGGCGCTTTGGGCGAAAGCCTCGGCGATCTGGCCAGGAACGCACTGAACATCCAGGGCAGCACGTTGTTGTTCATCGCGCTGTTCCTGTTTGGCCTGACGGTGTTCACCGACCTGTCGTGGTTCAAGGTGATGGACGTCACCGGCAAGATCACCCTTGACCTGTTCGAACTGTTTCAGGGCGCGGCCAATCGCTGGTGGGCGGCCCGTAACGAACGCAAGCAACTGGTCGCCCAATTGCGTGAAGTCGACGATCGCGTGCATGACGTGGTCGCGCCGACCGTCACCGACAAACGCGAACAAGCCAAGGTCAAGGAGCGCCTGATCGAGCGTGAGCAGGCCCTGAGCAAGCACATGTCCGAGCGCGAGAAGCAGGTGCCGCCGGTGATTGCCCCGGCTCCGACCAGGGCGCCCGAGCCAAGCAAACGCGTACAGAAAGAGAAACAGGCGCCGTTGTTCGTCGACAGTGCCGTGGAAGGCACCTTGCCGCCGATCTCGATTCTCGACCCCGCGGAAAAGAAACAACTCAATTATTCGCCTGAATCCCTGGCGGCCGTCGGCCACTTGCTGGAAATCAAGCTCAAGGAATTCGGCGTCGAAGTCTCGGTGGATTCGATTCACCCGGGCCCGGTGATTACCCGTTACGAAATCCAGCCAGCGGCCGGCGTCAAAGTCAGCCGCATCTCCAACCTGGCGAAAGACCTGGCCCGTTCCCTGGCCGTGACCAGTGTGCGTGTCGTGGAAGTGATTCCGGGCAAGACCACGGTCGGTATCGAGATCCCTAACGAAGACCGGCAGATCGTGCGGTTCTCCGAGGTCTTGTCGACCCCCGAGTACGATAACTTCAAGTCTCCGGTCACCCTGGCCCTGGGTCATGATATCGGCGGCAAACCGGTCATCACTGACCTGGCGAAAATGCCGCACTTGCTGGTGGCCGGTACGACCGGTTCCGGTAAGTCGGTGGGTGTGAACGCGATGATCCTGTCGATTCTGTTCAAGTCTGGCCCGGAAGACGCCAAGCTGATCATGATCGACCCGAAAATGCTTGAGCTGTCGATCTACGAAGGCATTCCGCACCTGTTGTGCCCGGTGGTCACCGACATGAAGGACGCCGCCAACGCCTTGCGCTGGAGCGTCGCCGAGATGGAACGGCGCTACAAACTGATGGCGAAGATGGGCGTGCGCAACCTGTCGGGCTTCAACGCCAAGGTCAAGGAAGCCCAGGACGCCGGCGAGCCGTTGAGCGATCCGCTGTACAAGCGCGAAAGCATCCACGACGAGGCACCGCTGCTGCAGAAATTGCCGACCATCGTCGTGGTCGTCGACGAATTCGCCGACATGATGATGATCGTCGGCAAGAAGGTTGAAGAACTGATCGCCCGTATCGCCCAGAAGGCCCGTGCGGCCGGCATCCACTTGATCCTCGCGACCCAGCGGCCGTCGGTGGACGTGATCACCGGTCTGATCAAGGCGAACATCCCGACCCGTATGGCGTTCCAGGTATCGAGCAAGATCGACTCGCGGACCATCATCGACCAGGGCGGCGCCGAACAACTGCTGGGCCACGGTGATATGTTGTACATGCCGCCGGGCACCAGCCTGCCGATTCGTGTTCACGGCGCGTTCGTGTCCGACGACGAGGTTCACCGGGTGGTTGAAGCCTGGAAACTGCGCGGCGCGCCGGAATACAACGACGACATCCTCGCCGGTGTCGAAGAGGCCGGTAGCGGCTTTGAAAACGGCGGCGGTGGCGGTGACGATGATGCCGAAACCGATGCGCTCTACGACGAAGCGGTGCAGTTCGTACTGGAAAGCCGTCGTGCGTCCATCTCCGCGGTTCAGCGCAAGCTGAAAATCGGCTACAACCGCGCGGCGCGCATGATCGAAGCCATGGAAATGGCCGGGGTCGTGACGTCCATGAACACCAATGGTTCGCGTGAAGTCCTGGCCCCTGGCCCGGTACGCGACTGATCCGGTTTTGAAAGGGGCGGCGTCTTGAGGCGCCGCCCGCACTCCCACGAATGTTTATGAGGACTCCCATGCGTCTTATCCGCATGCTGTTGCTGCCGGTACTGGCTTTGACCACGCTCTCGGCCCACGCCGATGACAAGGACGTGGCGCGTCTGACTCAACTGCTGGAAAAATCCCAGACCCTGACCGCGCGTTTCTCCCAACTGACGCTTGATGGCAGCGGCACCCAGTTGCAGGAAACCGCCGGTCAAATGTCTTTGCAGCGCCCGGGCCTGTTCTACTGGCACACCGATGCGCCGCAAGAGCAACTGATGGTGTCCGATGGCAAGAAGGTTTCCCTGTGGGACCCGGACCTGGAACAGGTCACCATCAAGACCCTCGACCAGCGTCTGACCCAGACTCCGGCACTGTTGTTGTCCGGTGACGTGTCCAAGATCAGCCAGAGCTTTGACATCAGCGCCAAGGAAGCCGGCGGCGTGATTGATTTCACGCTGAAGCCGAAGACCAAAGACACCCTGTTCGACAGCCTGCGTCTGTCGTTCCGTAACGGTCTGGTCAATGACATGCAATTGATCGACAGCGTCGGCCAGCGCACCAACATTCTGTTCACCGGCGTGAAGGCCAACGAGCCGATTCCGGCGTCCAAGTTCAAGTTCGACATCCCCAAGGGTGCGGACGTGATCCAGGAATAAACGCAAAACCTGTGGGAGCGGGCTTGCTCGCGAAGGCGGTGTATCAGACAACATTGATGGCGACTGACACGCCCTCTTCGCGAGCAAGCCCGCTCCCACAGGGATTGTGGTGTTTAGCGCTTTGACTGATCGGCATCAGGACCCAGTGAGGTTTCATAAGTAGTGATGGACCTGTTTCGCAGTGCCCCGATTGCTCAGCCCTTGGCCGCCCGCTTGCGTGCGGCCAATCTGGACGAGTACGTCGGTCAGGAACACGTGCTCGCTCGCGGCAAGCCTTTGCGCGAAGCCCTGGAGCAGGGTGCCCTGCACTCGATGATTTTCTGGGGGCCGCCGGGGGTGGGCAAAACCACCCTGGCACGGCTGCTGGCGGAAGTCTCGGATGCGCACTTTGAAACGGTTTCGGCGGTGCTGGCCGGGGTCAAAGAGATTCGTCAGGCGGTGGAAGTCGCCAAGCAACAGGCCGGCCAGTACGGTAAACGCACCATCCTGTTCGTCGACGAAGTGCACCGCTTCAACAAGTCCCAGCAGGATGCGTTCCTGCCCTACGTTGAAGACGGCACGCTGATTTTCATCGGCGCAACCACCGAAAACCCCTCGTTCGAACTCAATAACGCGCTCCTGTCCCGGGCGCGCGTCTATGTGCTCAAAAGCCTCGACGAAGCGGCTCTGCGCAAGCTGGTGCATCGCGCGTTGACCGAGGAGCGCGGGCTAGGCAAGCGGCAACTGACCCTCAGCGATGAGGGCTTCCAGATGCTGCTGTCCGCCGCCGATGGCGATGGCCGGCGTCTGCTCAACCTGCTGGAAAACGCCTCGGACCTGGCCGAAGACAACAGCGAAATCGGCGTCGATCTGCTGCAAAGTCTGCTCGGCGATACCCGTCGGCGCTTCGACAAGGGCGGCGAAGCCTTTTACGATCAGATTTCCGCCCTGCATAAATCGGTGCGCGGCTCCAATCCCGATGGCGCGTTGTACTGGTTCGCGCGGATGATCGACGGTGGTTGCGATCCGCTGTACCTGGCCCGGCGCGTGGTGCGCATGGCCAGTGAAGACATCGGTAACGCCGACCCCCGCGCCCTGAGCCTGTGCCTGGCGGCGTGGGAAGTGCAGGAGCGCCTCGGCAGCCCCGAAGGTGAATTGGCGGTGGCCCAGGCCATTACGTATCTGGCCTGCGCGCCGAAAAGCAACGCGGTGTACATGGGCTTCAAAGCCGCGATGCGCAGCGCCACCGAACACGGTTCGCTCGAAGTGCCGCTGCACCTGCGCAACGCGCCGACCAAGCTGATGAAGCAATTGGGCTATGGCGACGAATACCGTTATGCCCACGATGAACCGGAGGCCTACGCCGCTGGTGAAGACTACTTTCCGGAAGCGCTTGAGCCGCAACCGTTCTATCAGCCCGTGCCACGTGGCCTGGAGCTGAAGATCGGCGAGAAGCTCAACCACCTCGCTCAACTCGACCGTCTCAGTCCCCGGCAGCGGAGAAAATAGTGATTCCATTGATCGTTGCTGTTTCTGTCGGCGGTGCCGCCGGTACGCTGTTGCGCTTCGCCACCGGCAACTGGATCAACGCTAATTGGCCGCGGCACTTCTATACCGCGACGCTGGCCGTTAATATCGTGGGCTGTCTGCTGATCGGCGCTCTATACGGTCTGTTTTTGATACGCCCGGAAGTACCGATTGAGGTGCGTGCCGGGTTGATGGTCGGCTTCCTTGGGGGGCTGACGACTTTTTCATCCTTTTCACTGGATACGGTGCGCCTGTTGGAAACCGGGCAAATGCCGATGGCCCTGGGCTATGCGGCGATCAGCGTATTCGGCGGGCTGCTCGCCACTTGGGCCGGCCTGTCCTTGACCAAACTTTGATAACGAGAAACCGACATGCTCGATTCCAAACTGTTACGTAGCAACCTTCAGGACGTAGCGGACCGCCTGGCATCCCGTGGCTTTGCCCTGGATGTTGTGCGTATCGAAGCGCTGGAAGAACAGCGCAAGACCGTCCAGACCCGCACCGAAGCGCTGCAGGCTGAACGTAATGCGCGCTCCAAGTCCATCGGTCAGGCCAAGCAGCGCGGCGAAGACATCGCGCCGTTGATGGCGGACGTCGAGCGCATGGCGGGTGAGTTGGGTGCCGGTAAAGTCGAGCTGGACGCGATCCAGACCGAACTGGATTCGATTCTGCTGGGCATTCCTAACCTGCCGCACGAATCGGTGCCGGTCGGCGATGACGAAGAAGGCAACGTTGAAGTGCGCCGCTGGGGCACGCCGAAGACTTTCGATTTCCCGATTCAGGACCATGTGGCCCTGGGCGAGAAGTTCGGCTGGCTGGACTTCGAAACCGCCGCCAAGCTGTCCGGTGCCCGTTTCGCCCTGTTGCGTGGCCCGATCGCTCGTCTGCACCGTGCGCTGGCCCAGTTCATGATCAACCTGCACATCAACGAACACGGTTACGAAGAGGCTTACACCCCGTACCTGGTGCAAGCGCCTGCGTTGCAGGGCACCGGTCAGCTGCCGAAGTTCGAAGAAGACCTGTTCAAGATCAGCCGCGAAGGTGAAGCCGATCTGTACCTGATCCCGACCGCTGAAGTGTCGCTGACCAACATCGTCGCTGGCGAAATCGTCGACCCGAAACTGCTGCCGATCAAGTTCGTGGCGCACACGCCGTGCTTTCGCAGTGAGGCCGGTGCGTCGGGTCGCGATACTCGCGGCATGATCCGTCAGCACCAGTTCGACAAGGTCGAGATGGTCCAGATCGTTGAGCCGTCGACCTCGATGCAAGCGCTGGAAAACCTGACCGCCAACGCCGAGAAAGTCCTGCAACTGCTGGAGCTGCCATACCGCACCCTGGCACTGTGCACCGGTGACATGGGTTTCAGCGCGGTCAAGACCTACGACCTGGAAGTATGGATTCCGAGCCAGGACAAATACCGCGAGATTTCGTCGTGCTCCAACTGTGGCGATTTCCAGGCCCGCCGCATGCAAACGCGTTTCCGCAACCCGGAAACCGGCAAGCCTGAGCTGGTTCACACCCTGAACGGTTCCGGCCTCGCGGTCGGTCGTACCCTGGTGGCGGTGCTCGAGAACTACCAGCAGGCCGACGGTTCGATCCGTGTGCCTGAGGTGCTCAAGCCGTACATGGGTGGCCTTGAGGTCATCGGCTAAATGGACTATCTGCCGCTGTTTCATAACCTTCGCGGCAGTCGTGTATTGGTCGTCGGCGGAGGGGAGATTGCCTTGCGCAAATCCCGCCTGCTGGCCGAAGCCGGTGCGCTGCTGCGGGTGGTCGCCCCTGAAATCGAACCGCAACTGAGCAAACTGGTGGGCGATAGCGGTGGCGAATGTCTGTTGCGTGGCTACGTCGAGACGGATCTGGACGGTTGCGGGCTGATCATCGCCGCCACCGACGACGAACCGCTGAACGCGCAAGTCTCCGCCGATGCTCATCGACGTAGCGTGCCGGTCAATGTGGTGGACGCGCCGGCCCTGTGCAGTGTGATCTTCCCGGCAATCGTCGACCGTTCTCCGCTGATCATTGCCGTGTCCAGCGGCGGCGATGCCCCGGTGCTGGCGCGGTTGATTCGCGCCAAGCTGGAAACCTGGATTCCTTCCACCTACGGTCAACTGGCCGGTCTGGCGGCGCGGTTTCGCACTCAGGTCAAAGGTCTGTTCCCGGATGTGCAGCAGCGCCGGGCGTTCTGGGAGGATGTATTCCAGGGCCCGATTGCCGACCGGCAACTGGCCGGGCAGGGCGCTGAAGCCGAGCGCTTGATGCTGGCGAAGATCAATGGTGAAGCGCCTGTAGCCACTGGCGAAGTCTATTTGGTAGGTGCAGGGCCGGGTGATCCCGATCTGCTGACCTTCCGCGCCTTGCGTCTGATGCAGCAAGCCGATGTGGTGCTGTATGACCGGCTGGTGGCGCCGGCGATTCTGGATTTGTGCCGTCGCGATGCCGAGCGGGTCTACGTCGGCAAGCGCCGTGCCGATCACACCGTGCCTCAGGAACAGATCAACCAGCATCTGGTGGATCTGGCCAAGGCCGGCAAGCGCGTGGTGCGATTGAAGGGCGGCGATCCGTTCATCTTCGGGCGTGGCGGCGAAGAGATCGAAGAACTGGCGGCCCATGGCATCCCGTTCCAGGTCGTACCGGGCATCACCGCCGCCAGCGGTTGCGCGGCGTATGCCGGGATTCCGCTGACTCACCGCGATTACGCGCAGTCGGTGCGGTTCGTCACCGGGCATCTGAAGGACGGTTCCACCGATTTGCCGTGGGCCGACCTGGTCGCGCCGGCGCAAACCCTGGTGTTTTACATGGGGCTGGTGGGCCTGCCGATCATCTGCGAGCAGTTGATCAAGCACGGTCGCGCGGCTGATACCCCGGCGGCGTTGATCCAGCAGGGCACCACGGTCAATCAGCGAGTGTTTACCGGCACCCTGGCCGACCTTCCACGGCTGGTGGCGGAGCATGAAGTGCATGCGCCGACGCTGGTGATCGTTGGGGAAGTGGTGCAACTGCGTGAGAAACTGGCGTGGTTCGAAGGGGCTCAGGCGCAGGTCTGACCTGTGGCGAGGGGGCTTGCCCCCGTTGGGGCGCGCAGCGGCCCTAAAAGCGGAGAACGGGGTCTTACTGAAAGTCCGCGTCCGCCGGTTTGCGACTGCTTCGCAGCCGAACGGGGGCAAGCCCCCTCGCCACAATTGATCGTGATCACTCTCAGGTTTCAGTGTTCTATCAGGCTTTACGCCAAACCCCTTTCCCGCTCAACCGCGCCCGATCATGAGCCGCGGTGAAATCCTGCGCCGGTCCTTTAGGCACAATCCCGGTCGGATTAATGGTCTTGTGGCTGCCGTAGTAGTGGTGCTTGATGTGGGTGAAATCCACCGTCTCCGCTATCCCCGGCCACTGATACAGCTCCCGTAGCCAGTTCGACAGATTCGGATAATCGGCAATCCGTCGCAGATTGCATTTGAAGTGGCCGTAATACACCGCATCAAAACGAATCAGGGTGGTGAACAGCCTGATGTCAGCTTCCGTCAGGTATTCACCCGTCAGGTACCGATTCGCGCCCAGCAGTTGCTCCAGCCGATCCAGCTCTCCAAACAACTCATCGAATGCTTCTTCATAAGCCTGCTGCGACGTGGCAAACCCTGCGCGGTACACGCCGTTGTTCACTGCCGGGTAAATCCGTTCGTTCAGCGCATCAATTTCGCTTCGCAGCGGTGCCGGGTAGAAATCCAGCTCATTGCCGGTCAAGTCATCGAACGCACTGTTGAACATGCGGATGATCTCCGCCGATTCATTGTTGACGATGCGATTCGTCTGCTTGTCCCAGAGCACCGGCACGGTGACGCGGCCGGTGTAGTCGGCGGTATCGGCGGTGTAGCGCTGGTGCATGAAATTGAAGTGATCGAGTTTGTCGCCGGTCGAGCCGAGGTGCTTGTCGAAGGTCCAGCCGTTTTCCAGCATCAACCAACTGACCACCGACACATCGATCAGGCTTTCGAGGCCTTTGAGCTTACGCAGGATCAGCGTGCGATGGGCCCACGGGCAGGCGAGGGACACGTAGAGATGATAGCGGCCGGCCTCGGCGGCAAATCCACCGACGCCGGTCGGGCCTGGCTTGCCGTCGGCGGTCAGCCAATGGCGACGCTGCGCCTGTTCACGCTGGAATGTGCCGTCCTTACTGCTTTCGTACCACTGATCCTGCCAGCGGCCTTCGACTAACAAACCCATTTTCCTGACTCCTCAACCCATAAGCGTTGGAGAGGAGTCTATGCGCATAGGTTCGAACAAAAAGTACAAAGGTTGGGGGTTCATGATCGATTAAATCGATCTGTCCCGCGCATCCCAATACTGCTGAGCGGTTTCGAACGCTTGCTCGCGGGGCTGGCCGAGGCCGCGTAAAGCCAGGGCCATGGTCGAGATCAACGCCATTTGCGGATAGCTGTCGACCACGTCACCACGCCACACGGCTTTCAAATGCTCCGGATCCAGGCTCGCTGGTTTGACGTGGCGTTGGGCCGACAGTTGCGGCCATTCTTCATCCCAGCTTTCGCCGCCAGTGGTGCCATACAGGTGGCTGTCGGCGTCCGGGTTGATCTCGATTTCACCGCCATCGCCCTTGATGACGATCGCCGTGTCCCCGAGCAAACCGCTGGCATCGCGATGCACAGCTTGGTAACCAGGGTGGAAAATGCTTTGCAGACCGCAACGGGCGCCCATCGGGTTGAGAATCCGCGCCAGGGAATGGATTGGCGAGCGCAGGCCCAAGGTGTTGCGCAGGTCGATCATTCGTTGCAGCTGCGGTGCCCAATCGACCAGCGGCATGAATGCCAGGCCGCTCTGATCGAGTGCCACGCCGACTTGCTGCCAGTTGCGGCACAGTGGGATGTTCAGCGTCTCGAGCAGTTGTTCGCTGTATAGCCGACCCGCCGTGTGTGCGCCGCCACCGTGCATGAAGATGCGCACGCCATTGTGTGCAAGGCACTTGGCCGCCAGCAGATACCACGGCAGGTGACGCTTCTTGCCCGCATAAGTCGGCCAGTCCAGATCGACCGCCAGCGCCGGTGGATTCAGGCGCTCACGCAAGGCTTGGGTGAACCCCGCCATTTCCTCGGCACTTTCTTCCTTGTGCCGCAACAGCATCAGGAAGGCGCCGAGCTGGGTGTCCTCGACCTTGTCGTCGAGCACCATGCCCATGGCCTCGCGGGCTTCCTCTCGGGTCAGGTCGCGGGCGCCACGCTTGCCTTTGCCAAGGATCCGCACGAATTGCGCGAACGGGTGCTCTGCAGGTGTTTCAAGGGTCAGCGCTGGATAGTCGGTCATAAGCAATTCGTCGGTTTGGGCAGACCCGCCAGTTTCGCGGCGAGTTTGGCGGGGGTGCCTTTGAACAGTTGGTTCAGGTGCAAGCTGTTGCCCTTGTCGGGGCCGAGTTTCAATGCGGTGTACTTGATCAGCGGGCGGGTCGCCGGAGACAGCTGGAACTCGTCGTAAAAACTGCGCAGCAGTTCGAGGATCTCCCAATGTTCCGGGCTCAACTCGATGTCTTCGGCAGCGGCGAGGGCCGCGGCCACCTCGGCAGACCAGTCACTCAGTTCGACCAGGAAACCGTCCTTGTCCAGTTCAATGGCGCGGGCGCCGACCGTCAGGGATTTCATAGCCAACTGTTGACCTTGTCGTAGTGAATCGACAGCTCGACGAAGGCCGGGTAATCGATGGCCTTGGCCCAGTCCGGGATTTCCAGCGCCCGAGCTTGAGCATCTTCGGCCAGCACGAACAGTTTCAGGCTGCGGGCATGCAGCGCGCTGAACGGTGCGGTGCCTGGCTGCAAGGCATAAGCCGCGTCGCCACTCAGCAGCAGCGCATCGTCGGCGCCGATCACGCGCAGGCAGCTGCTCAGACGCTCGTCGCCGAAAGGGGAATGAGACAACACATGCAAAGTCGACATCAGAGGGTGATCACCTGGTCGTAACGGTCAATAAGGGCGGTGATTTCCTGGGCGGCCAGCACCCGGGCTTCTTCAAGCGACAGACCTTTGGGGTCCAGACCACGGGCCGCGGCGCTTTCACCGCACACGAACAGGTCTTCGACACCAAACATCGGCAAGGCTTGCAGGTTGGCACTCAGGTCTTTCTGTTGCAGGGCCTTGGCGTCCTGTTTCGCGACGAGCTGGAACACGCCGTCATCGAGAAACAGCAGGCCGATCGGCAGATCGAAGGCGCCACCGGCCAGCACGATGTCCAGCGCTTCCCGCGCATTCGGCCCGGACCACGGCGCCTGACGGCTGATAATCAGCAAGGATTTAGCCATCTCAAGCGCCTCCGAAACAGATCAAACGGTCAGCGTCCTGCACCGCGTCATGCAACTGGCCAAGGCCGGACAATTCCCACGGCGCACCCACCGCGACCGCTTCACGCTGATAGCGCTGGGCTTCTTTCTCGTTCAACACACCGCGGCGCAGGGCGGCGGCGATGCAGACCACGCCATCGAGTTGATGCTCGGTGACAAAGTTGCGCCACTGTTTGGGCAAGTCCTGCTCATCCTGAGGCGTGACCACGCTGCCGGACGCGTTGTAGACGCCATCCTGATAAAAAAACAGCCGGACAATCTCATGCCCGCCGGCCAGCGCGGCCTGGGCAAACAGCAAGGCTCGGCGCGAGGAGGGCGCATGGGCGGCGGAAAACAGCGCAATGGCGAACTTCATGACGGACTCGATCAGCAAAACTGCGGCCATGATAAAGCTTTATCGGCGGGGCGGCGAAGGGCGTTTACTCGTAGACCGAGTCGCTGCCATCGCGAGCAGGCTCGCTCCCACAAGGGATTGGTGTCGTACAGAACATTGAAATCCACCACAGCCCCCTGTGGGAGCGAGCCTGCTCGCGATAGCGGAGTGTCAGGCACCATCAATGTTGAATGTGATAACCCGATCAGCGTGGCATATAACCCAATTGCCAACGCCGCGGTATCTTCAACGACACCAACCCCAGCACCCCCGCCAGCAGCCCGCTGACAAACAGGGCCTTGAGCCCAAGATGATGTTCCAGGACGGCACCAAGCACCGCGCCGGCAAACATCCCGGCCCACGGGATTAGTTGCACCCGCCAGCCGTTGCGCCGCTCGCCAAGCATCCACCGCCCCAGCCCGCGGCCAAATCGCGACAACGCGCCAGTGACGTAGGTCAGCCCGACCGGCAGGCCGTTCACTTCTTCCACGGCGACATTGAGCATGCCCATGGCGATGATCGCTGCCAACAACACCGGCAATTGCGTCTCGTAGGGCCAGGCCGCAGCGCCGCAGAGCAGGGTGGCGATGCACAGCAGCAACGGCAACGCCCGTCGACCACCGAAACGGCTGACGACAATGCCCAGGGCGTTGCCGGCGACAAATGTGGTCACGAGGATTATCAAACGCAGGGTCAGCCCCAGGTCGCCATCGCTGATTGCCACGGCCAGGCGGGTGGTGTTGCCGCTCATGAAGGACACGAAGTCGCCGCTGGCCATGAAGCCGATGGCATCGGTCATGCCGGCGAGCACCGACAAACTGGCGACCAGAGACAGGCCGATGCGGCCGCGCCATTTATGGGTATGCAAATGGCCCGGCGTGGCCCGGGTACTTAAGGGCGAAGGCAGCATCGGCGAAAGCTTCCTTGAGCAGCGATGATTATTTGGTTAACCCATATAACTCGCAATACTCCAGCCAGTCCATGCCGGCCATCTCCGCGACTTCCTTGTGCACCTCCATGCGTTGGGCCTGGTAATCCTCAGGCGTGGCTGTGGTCAGTTGCAGCGTCAGTTCCCAGGCAAACAAACCCAGGCGCTCAGCCTCGGCTTCGAACGCCTCATGCAAGCGTTCGTCGCGGTACTGCGCCACTGTCTCGCCCTTGGCCTGGGCCAACAGTGGATTCAGGTTGTCCAGTTCGATGTGCAGCTCAGGACGCTCATCGAGAAATCTTTTCAGCGCCTGCTCGTGTTGCTGTTCGGTTGCCGCCATGGTCACTCCTTGAGGGGGATTACGAAGACTGCTTTTTGCTCGCCTTGGCGGCCGCGGCCAGACACTCGAGGGCAAACTGCTCGGGGTAGGTCATCTGGATGGGCGTGGTTTCGCCTTTGACGGTTCTTTCTCCGTCGAGAATGTAACGAATCCGCTTGTCGGTAACGCCAATTCGCTTGGCAATCCAGGAAGGCGTCTGACCGATCTGGCTGATCAGCTTGTCGGCGTATTCAGCGGTCGGTTTGTAGTATTCGGCGTTGGGTGTCATGACCTTTCCAGAAAAATGGGCCCGGAAAAATGGGCGATGCGGCGTTAATGGCGCGACAGGGTGCGCGAATCGTTGGGCGGTGTCGCGGTATAAATGAAGTAAAGCAGAACGATACGCCGTGCTGCGGTGATACAGTCCGCTTTTTCTTGATGAGCGAACGCAATGCGAATTCTGATGATGGCGCTGGCCGCAACCTTGCTGGCGGGCTGCGCCGGATCGGCGATGAACGACGCCCGCACCAAAACCCCGTACAAAACCCTGACCTCGGACAAACCGGAAAAAGTCGTCGCCCAGTGCGTGCAGTTTGCCTGGCAGGACGAGGCGGTGTTCGGCGTCGATGCGGGCGCGTATTTGCAGCCGGGCAAGAAGGGTGGCTCGACGGTCTACACCCGTTCGGCCGAGTCCTTCGTGGACGTGACCACCGATGCTTCAGGCACGGCCTTGAGCTACTACGCCCAACATGACGATTTTGTCGCCAAGCGCCGATTGGCGGCGTTGGCTACCTGCCTCTGAGCCAGTTTTGAGGCTCAATCCCCAGACGGCCGGCCGGCGCCATTCCAATGTGGGAGCGGGCTTGCTCGCGAAGAGGGAGTGTCAGTCGCCATCAATGTTGACTGATACACCGCATTCGCGAGCAAGCCCGCTCCCACAGGTTTTGCGTTTTAATCAGTCAGGCGTTTCTGGAAAAAGAAGCGCTTGTGGCCTGGCGGGTAATCAGCAATGTGCCCTAACTCGCTGTAACCGTGTTTCTTGTAGAACGCCGGCGCCTGGAAGTCGAAGGTGTCTAGCCAGATCCCGATGCACTTTTTCTCCCGCGCCAGGTCTTCGGCCATCTGCATCAGCTTCGAGCCCATCCCTTGTCCCCGGGCCTGCTCCGGCACCGACAACAACTCAATAAAAAACCATTGGTAAAACACTCGGCCATAAAGCCCGCCGAGAATCTCGTCGCGGTCATCGCGTACCAGCAAAGCAATCTGCTCTGACACCGTGGGCCCGGCCTTTGAAACGTTGTAGGCGCGCAGGGGTGTGAGGATGGCCTCGCGCTCTTCCTGAGTGGCATTGGGCGACAGTTCGATTCGCAGGGTCATGGCTACATCCTTATGGCGGTGAGACCGGATCCTATCTGGGTCGCGGCAATTGTTCTATCCCATGGAACTGAGGAACCCGCCATGCCGGGCTTTTCTGTTTTCGCCTAACATGGACGCCTTCTGACGAAAATAAGGATGGATAGTCATGTCGAACACAGCCGAGCGGGTCAACATCATCGAGTCCCAGGTGCTGTCCCACGACTGGTATCTGCTGAAGAAAATCACGTTCGATTACTTACGCAACAATGGTGACTGGCAGCGTCAGACTCGCGAGGTCTACGACCGGGGCAACGGCGCGGCGATTCTGCTGTTTAACCGCGAGAAGAAAACCGTCGTGCTGACCCGTCAGTTCAGGCTGCCGGTGTTCGTCAATGGCCACGATGGTTTGCTGATTGAAGTGGCGGCGGGCCTGCTGGAAGGCGTTGCGCCTGAAGAGCGCATTCGCGCTGAAGCCGAAGAAGAAACCGGCTATCGCGTTCACCATGTGCAGAAGGTTTTCGAGGCCTACATGAGCCCCGGGTCGGTCACGGAGAAACTGCATTTCTTTATTGCCGAGTACGACGCGTCTTCGAAAGTCAGTGAGGGCGGTGGGCTGGAGGAAGAAACCGAAGAACTGGAAGTACTGGAGTGGACGTTCGACGATGCACTCGAGGCGTTTTATCGCGGGGAGATCTGCGATGCGAAGACTATTATGTTGCTGCAATATGCGGCGATGAAGGGGATTTTTTCGCTGGCGTAACGGCCTGCTGTGTACTTAGGTTGAATCAGGGAACGGTGTTGACGCTGATGGATGGGAGCAGATGAGCGAAACGGAAAGCAAAGGGACCATTTTCATTTCCTACGCTTGGGGTGGCGGGCTGGAAAAAAAGGAATGGATCAGGCAAGACATCGTCAAAAGCCTCGACTGGAAATATTCGGTGTTCTGGGACCGTGACAGCATTGGCTTCGGGGAGTCGATCGATCACTGTATCGCGAAGGCCCTCAGCCCGCGGCCGATCAGTGTTTTCTGCATTTGCGATGCCGATTATCTGAAGTCTGCGCAAATCGTCGGTTCCGGGCTGCACAGGGAGTTGAAGTTGCTGGCTGGAATGGCCACCGCTGACGACGTGAAGATCATACCGATGATCCTTGAGCCGGGATGTGAAGCTCACCTGCCGGAGCCGCTGGCGGGTAGAACGTACTTGAACCTGACGACGCTCCATGGGCGCGGGGAGTCCCTGGGCGAAACGGTGCTTGCTGTCGCGAATGGCGCTACCCAGTCGCAGGTCAATGATTATCTGGCCTGGCAAATCAGAAAGGCCGGTCTCTTCAGGCAGGTCAGGGCGCACTTTCAGGATTGGCCCTTCAGTCTTTGGGGCAATACGCAGACTCATGAGGTGACAATCAGGCCTGGCTCGTGGCTATTGGCACCACAATGGATGTGGGACAGCAAGGAGTGGGGTTACATGCTCGGGGACGAAAACCCGACGTATTGTCCAGCCAAGGGGCGCTGGCACTGGGATTACTTCACACCGTCGCGAGGTATGCGCGCCTTGGGAACGGCGGTCATGTCGGCGTTTTTTCCGGGCCGCATCAGTCGCGCCGATCAAGCCGCCCTGCAACGTGGCGGCGCGTTACTGGCCCAGCGTTTTTTTGCCATGACCTACAAAACCGAGCCGTTTATCTTCGAGGCAAAAGACCTTATTCAGATATTGATGCTGTGTGAAGAGGGTATGGCGGTGCTGGATGATCTGTTGAGTCCACCCCGTCCCTGGCGGGCGGTTGCGCTGAATGCTCGCTGAGTCATGGGATTGATGTTGGCCGACACGCCGTCTTCGCGAGCAAGCCCGCTCCCACAGGGGGATTGGTGCCAGGCACAAATGATGCGGACACCCTCGATCAAATGTGGGAGCGGGCTTGCTCGCGAAGGCGGTGGGTCATTGAGCATTGATGTTGGTGGGTACACCGCTTTCGCGAGCAAAACCGCGAGGGTTCGCACCACCGCTGATTACAAGATCGCAACAAAGCCCGAATGTGGTTTTTCCTGACACCGATCTAGACTCGTGCCGGTCAATCGAAACCCTGGGTTCTGGAGTGCGCAATGGAAAGGCCGACAAAAGAAAAAGCCATCGCCAGCAATCGCGATGCATGGAACGACTCCGCCCAACACCACAAAGACACCCCCGAGTGGCGGGCGCGCCTGAACGCCGTGAGTCATGACGATTTTTCCTGCCTGGATGACACCCTCACCGAATTACTCCAGCAGGTCGGTGTCGACGGCAAGGATGTGGTGCAACTGGGCTGCAACAACGGACGGGAAAGTCTTTCGCTGTTTGCGCTGGGTGCCCGCTTCGTGGTGGGAGTCGATCAGTCCGTCGCCTTTCTCGATCAGGCTCGGGAGCTGGCATCCCGTTCGCCCCATGAGCCCGAATTCATCGAGGCTGACATCCATCGCCTGCCGGCTGAACTGCATCAGCGCTTCGACGTGGCGCTGATTACCATCGGTGTATTGAACTGGATGCCGGACATCGCCGAATTCTTGCGCCATGCCGCGAGAACCCTCAAACCTGGCGGTGCTCTTGTGGTGTATGAAACCCATCCGTTCCTGGAAATGTTCGACCCCGAGTCAGCCGATCCCTATCGCCCGGACAGTTCGTATTTTCGCAGCGAACCTTTCGTCCAGAACCAGCCGATCGTCTACGAAGGCAAAGTGGAACAGCAGGCCTCGGCGTCCTACTGGTTCGTCCACACCCTGGGCGCCATCTTCACCGGTGCGGTCGAGGCAGGGTTGCAGATCAGCCACTTCAAGGAGTACCCGCATTCCAATCGCGAAGAACTCTACGATCAGTATCAGCAGCAAAAGGCGCAGTTGCCGTTGTGCTACACGTTGGTGGCGGTTAAGCGAGCAACGTAGTGCCAGGGTCATTCTCAGCGAGTGGAGTGATTTGCCGCATGTCCAGGCTGTGCGCAGAGATCGATGCCAAGGGCATGAATAACCTTTAGAACCGTATCAAAACGTGGTTTCCACCTGGTGCGAAGGCTTTGTACAGGCTTTCGCGCCCCATTCCAGAATCTTTGGCAATTTGTGTCATGCCACGGGCCTTTACCACGTAGCCGATAGCACGAAGAAATTCTTCGTTGTCGCCTTCTGCCAGTACCTGAGAGAGGTACTCGCTGATGGCTTCGTCACTGTCGAGCAGTGCCGCCATGTTGAATGCAGTCAAAGTCTGGCCCATGTTTAAACCTCCCTTGCCAATTTTTTCGCCCGCCGGATATCAGTGTTTCGCGAGGACTTGTCACCACCTGCCAGCAACACGATGACGACGCCATTTCGCATCGTAAAGTAGACCCGATAGCCAGCACCGACGTCCACGCGCATTTCGGAGACGCCATCACCCACCGGCTTGATATCACCCAGATTACCTGTAGAGGCGCGGTCAATGCGACGAGCAATAGCAACCTTGGCCCGCAAGTCGCGAATCGAGGCATGCCATGCCACGAAATTTGTGGTTTGTTGAATAAGATAATTCATTGCTCGACTGTATCCATATGAATACAGACGAGCAGTCAGGTCATTCTCTGGTCTAGCGTGTAATTTTCCCTGAACTGTGTAGGCGTCATAACATTCAACATTCAACATTCAACATTCAACATTCAACATCGATGTCGACTGTCAGTCCGCTTTCGCGAGCCAGCCCGCTCCCACATCGGTCCGAGTCGACCGCAAAACCAATCAGGCCTGCGCCGCGGTCACCCTCGACTGCTCCGGTTTGCGCAGCTCAGTCAGCCGCGAGCCGCTGTAGTGGGTTTCGCGGAAGAAGCGCCAGCGGCCGAACAGGTCGTAGACGTGGGTGATGCGCCCTTGCTCCTTGTAGTCCATGCGGATGTGCATTTTCATGGCCTGGATGTTGCGGGTATCGCAGACGTCTACGATCTTGTTGTACCCTTTGGCCCGCATCGCATTCCAGAGATTGAACTGGGCGTCTACCGACAGACTGGTGCCAAAGTAGAGTGGGATCATTTCACCGCCGAACTCGAAAAATTCACCGGGATTGACCCGGAACCAGCAGCCGTAATAGTGCCGGTCGAAGTAGTCCCTGGCGCTGCCCCAGATAAATCCGATGGCATCACCTGCCTCGTCCACGTACATGTGCCCGGTGTGACCCTCGGCGGCGATTTCGGCCATGGCTTTGACGCGGTTACCGTAATACTTGCTGAAAGCCGTGGCGTTCTCCGGGGTGATGGTCACCAGACGCAAGCCCGTATAGGGCTTTAGTTTGTGCGGTGCCACCGGGGTGACCAGATCGCGCCCCAGCCACAACAACTCCCGGTGAAAGTACACATAGCGCTTCCAGAGAGACTGGAGCGTGTGGAGCAGACCTTTTTGTTTGATGCGTTCGCGAAGCTTGTCGATGACGCTCATGAAGTCCTCCGAGGCTGACGCCAGGGTGTTGTGGATGATGCTTTCGATGGCGATAAGTCAAGGTTGTACCGTGCTTAGCTCGGTCAAGTGTGGCGGCTCCTTTTTTAAAGTTTTTGGCACAATGGCATAGGACACTCTTGGAACACCCCCAAGCCGTTGTTCCAGTACGTAGCTCAGAGACTCTCCCGGGTTCAGGTAGGCATCGCCAAAGTCGGTGCCGATATGGACCGGATGGACAACGATTTCCAGCAGGCCATCGAGCGGCATTGCCACGTTGCGCAGGTCGACGGGGGTGCATACGTATTGGGCGGCCGCTCCGGCCAGACGATTTAACCGATGGTTTAGCAACGTCTTGAACACTCGCTTGGGCACACTCAGGTTATTGCCCAAATGGCGCGCCAGCCGCACGGGCACCCCTTGGAGGGCGGCGAAGCGCGCGAGGATTTCGCCGATGGGCCAGATGTTGTGCACGTGCTGATGGGAATCGAGGTGGCTGGGGCGCAGATCGTTGTCCAGGCAGCATTGCCATTGGGCTTCGAGCTCCTCCAGCACTGCCTCGCGATCCAGGCGGTTGAGCCAGAGACTGTGGCGGGGCAGGTTGAGATCGAACTCGCCCTGGCTGTCGCAGAAGGTCGAACGCAAGAGAATCGACGGGCTCAACGGCCGGCCATAGGTGAGGTTGAAGTGCAGCCCGATCCGCCCCTTGAGCAACGGCTGCCGGGCCAGGACGCAGGCGGCTTCGAAGGCCGGCATGTTGGCCATGGCGGTGGCGGAGCTGATGACCCCGGCCTGGAAGGCGCCCAGGATCACCGCGTTTTCGCTCGGGCTGAGGCCGAAATCGTCAGCGTTGACTATGACTTGGCGAGGCATGTTCGCCCTCCTTGGTTTTTTCGGTAGGCGCAGGGCCTTTGTCGGCCGGAGCGGGTGCAGGAACGACCAGCGCTGCTTGCCTGGCCTGCCACTTTTTCAACCAGGGCTTGAGCCGGTGCCAGAGTCGCATGGCCAGCCCCAGGGCGAGACCGCTGGGGCGCCAGGAGTAGAAACTCCAGCGCCAGTGCTCAAGTTGCCCGGTCATGCGCTCCTGGAGTTGATGGCTGGAGTTCTTCAGGCTGACCCGCGAAGCGTCGATCCAGCGCCAGTTGTCGTCCAGGCCCCAGTGAATCCACTCTTCGAGCAGCACACGACCGCTGCCCAGGTCGGCGTATTGCGGCAGGAACGCCAGGTTGTAGTCGTACAGCCGGCCCTGTTCCAGCAACCCGATGCGGTAGCTGATGCAGCGCCCATCCAGTTCCAGCACCACCGCCCGCATCAGGCCCTGTTCGGCGAGGGCGGTGAAGGCCTGCTCGATCCATTGTCGGCTGCCGCTGGTGAAAATCCCGATGCCTTCAAGGCCTTTCCAGCTCTGCGCTTCGACTTCGCTGAGGGCCTGCAATAAAGGCCCGATGGTGGCCGCGTCAGGGGTTATGCGGCGGACCTGGGCACCATAGGCCAGGATGCGTTTACGCGCCCGGCGCAATTTATAGCGCGGGTCGCCGGACACTTCCTGGCGGTCGGTCTCGCTGATCAAATGCACCGGCACTTGGCAACTGAGGCGGCGCTCGCCGGTCGAGCTGTGGGCCATCCATGTGGTCAGCGCGCTTTCTTCGCCGATGGGTTCCGACAATTCATTGAGTTGCAGCATCGCATGGGGCAAGCGACGGCGGATGATCACCAGCGCCTTGCGCATGCTGTCGGCATCGAGGCAACTGAGCAGGGCCAGGCGATCGGCAAGGGGATAACCGAGGTGATGCAGGACCCGAAACGGTAGCCCGCCAAAGCGCTCCACAGAGACCACCAGCGGCAGGCACAAAGCCAATTCGTCGCCTTGCCAGCCGAGCAGAACGTGCAAGTGTTCCTCAGCGGTCAGTGCCTGTTCCGATGCGCGCAGCCAGGCGAGGGTGTTGAACGGCGTGTGGTCCGTCACGCGCCAGCGCAACCCCTCATAGGTGGCGGTCGGAAAGTCCGGAGCGCACAGCGACGTGCGCCATTCGAATCGAGTCATCATAGGTTCAGGCTGCCGCATAAATCATGGACGTTCATGAGGCGCTCCAGCTCAGGGCGAACAGGGTTTCGCCCGGCAGGTCGAAGCTGACGCGGCCCTCGTGACAGTTGAACTGAGCGCTGCGGCTGCGGCTATCGGCACCGAAATATACAAGCGCTCCCTTGGCGAGCGGGCATGTCGCCCCGACCAGATCGACACGCTGCAAGCGCATGCCCTTATTGACCCCCAGCAAACTGCGTTGGCGCTCGGTGGCCATGGCCAGTACATCGACTTCGAAGGCGTCGTTGTCCAGGCGCATCACGTTTTTCAGCCAATGCTGCTGGATGAATTGCTGGGCCAGGCCCACCGGCTTGAGTTCGAAACGATCGCCGCCAAGCACCCGCACCATGCCTTTGGGGTAGGTCGGTTCGTCGGCGGCCTGAAACCAGTTAAGCATGTCCAGCAACCCATCCTGCGCCGAGTTGATGACCACCGAAGTCCACCACAGCGAGGCGTAATGGGTTTCCTGATCGTAGGGGCTCAGGCTTGAGCCGCTGGACAGGTTGGTCTGGTCCAGCAGCAAGGCCTTGCGTGGCCGGCCCTTGGCATCGAGGCCCACCAGTTCGGCGGCACGGCGCACGCTGTCGCGATAAACCCGGGTCGCCAGCAGGTCGCGAATCATCCATTCGTGCCAGGCGAGGGCGTCGATCTGCTCGCCGGATTCGGCCAACAGGCGCCGTGCCCAGTCGATACCGCGCTTGTCGACGGCGTTGTCGGCGAACGGACCGTTGACGAAGCGCGAAGTGGCCGGCATGGCGATGCGCACACCAGCCTTGGCGTTGGCCGGGTCGCTGCGCACTTGCCGGGCCATGCTGTTGAAGATCGCCTGGTAGTCGGCGTAGCTCGGGTAATTGAGGTTCGGCTCGTCGGCGAAAGCGATGTAGTGAGTACCGTTGCCGCCGAGGGCGCGAGTGGCGGCGAGCCAGGCGTCGAGGCCGGCGTTGCTCAGGGTGTCGGCCCGCAGATCGGCCTGGCGTTGGCTGCCGGCCAGCAGCGTGATGTCCTGGGTGATGCCGAAGCGGTTCTGATAGAGCTGGCGGAACGCATCTTCGTGGTGCGGATTTTGCGCGGTGACGTCGACGAAACTGTAATAGGTGCCCGCCTGGGGCTTGAGGGCATCGAGCACCGCGAAACTGGATTGAGGCGGCAGCACGTAGGGCAAGTAAATGCCCAGGTTCGGGGTTGGGCCGAGCATCTCTGCATGCAGGGTCAAGCGGGTCTGGCCATCGTCCTCGCGCAGCGGTTTGAGTTGCTGTGGGTTCTGGGCGAACAGGTTCGCCGTGCCATCGAGCCAGAACGCAACTTTGCCGCTGCCTTGCAGGCGCAGGCGCCAGACTTGTTCGTCCTGAGTGACGGGTAATGCCACATGATCGAATTGCCAATAGCCGCGATAGGGTTTCAGTGCCAGGGACACTTGTTTGTTATCGCCCACACGCTGGGCCAGCAGGGCGCTGACACCCCCGTGAAACTTGCCGGCCAGCACCGCGTGTTCCCCCGGTGCTACCTTGAAGTACAGCTCATCGCCGCCGCGGGTTTCGGCGCTGAAATGCACCTTGGCCGGGGCGAACAACGCCAGGGTGCGTTCGTCATGTTCGACCGTGTAGCGGCGGAAACTGTAGCCCGGAATTTCCAGTCGATAACTGGCGGCACTCGGTGCCAATGGCCAGCTCTGCTTGCCTCGGGTTTCGCTGGCGGCGATCAGGCGTTCGCCCTTCAGGTTGCCATTGCCGTCGAGCAGGTACAGGTGTTCTTCGTTGGCATCGGCCTGCCACGCCGCAACCCAGCGAACGGTCAGCGTGTCGGGGCGGTCTGCTTGCAGGTACAGGCTGCCGTCGCGAATATCGGCCCAGCGCATGGGCGCCGCCTGGGCGCTCAAACCGAG
Source organism: Pseudomonas sp. LBUM1673 (assembly GCF_059695645.1). NCBI lineage: Bacteria > Pseudomonadati > Pseudomonadota > Gammaproteobacteria > Pseudomonadales > Pseudomonadaceae > Pseudomonas > Pseudomonas sp. LBUM1673. Next base: position 4,051,886 of record NZ_CP166780.1, on the reverse strand, counting down.
GCTCAGGCTCAACAGCAGCATGAGGCGTTTCATGCCGATTTCCGTTGCAGCATTTGAAGCATCGGTGCCACATCGCTGGGCAGGATGATCAGGGTTTGCCAGGCCGGTACGCCGCTTAACCGGCAGTACATCACCAGCAACGCGAGGGTGACTGCCAGGTAGGCGATGGACGATGCCGTTGCGGCGCCGACGATGCCATAAATCGGGATCAGCAACAGGTTCAGGGCCAGGTTCAGCAACGCGCCGAGGCCCATCAACAGCGAAATCGTGCCAGGGCGATTTTTGCCCAGCAAGTCCAGGCGCAGGATGCTCGCATAGCAAAGACCGAACAGCCCCGGCAGCAGCGCCAGCAACGCCGGGTAAGCCGGCTGGTACGCAATGCCGAACAGCGTGACGATCAGCCATTCACCGATCACCGCCATGGTCAGGCAGCCGCCGAGCATCACCGTAGCGGTCAGGCGCAGGGCCAACGGTGTCAGGCGATCCATGCCTTCGTCCTGTTGCAGCAGGCGTTTCATCAGCGGCGTGGTCACCGCTTCCGGCACGATCAGCAGCAACTCGGCAGCAGCGCTGGCCATGGCGTAATGACCCAACGCGGTGCTGCCGAGCAGGGCGCCGATGAACAGGTAATCGGAGCGCAAAATCACTTGCTGGAACAGCAGGTCTGGATGGCTGCGGGCGCTGTAGCGCAACAGTTCATTCTGGCTGGCGCGGTCCCATTGCAATTTCAAGGGTTGAGCGCGTTTGAGCCAGAACCAACCCGCCAGCACCACCAGGCTGATGCCGGCCAGCCAACTGATCAGCGCCGCTTCCAGCGCGGCGTCTTTCCACATCCAGAACAAGGCCAGAAACAGCAGCAGTGGTGCCAGGGATTCCACCAGCCGCAAGGCATTGAACGCCCCCACGCCGCCCGACGCATTGTGCAGGGTCAGCAGGCCGCTCTTGAGCACGGTCAGCGGCACCGCCAGCAGCAACAGCCAGGCGAGCAATCCCAGTTGCGTGGTGACGTCGAGTTCGCTGCCGAACTCGCGCACCAGCGCCACCACCAGCAACGTCAGCAAACCCGCCAGCAGACAACCGAACACCAGCACCTGGCTCAGCAACAGTCCCATGGGCCGTTGCTTGGCCGCCTGATAACCCACCGCCGAATTCAGCCCGCCGCTGGTGGCGGCGCTGATCAAGTCGGGCAGGGTACTGAGCAGCGCAAACAGACCACGCTCGCTGGGCCCCAGAATCCGCGCCAGCAACACGTTGCGCAGCAGCCGCAAGGCGATCATCGCCAGTTTGGTGCCCATGCTCAGGGCCAGGTGTTTGAGGTAGTGGCTGCGACTCATGGCCGGGCTCCGCGGTAGATGCGCCAGGACAGCAACTCCGGATTGCGCGCCGTGCGATGGCTGATGCCGATACGCGGCAAGGCCAATGGATCGTTCAGGCCACGATAAATCCCGGCGACGGTGCCCAGGGCAAACGGGAAGTCATGGGCGGCCACGTGTTCGCGCACCCGCGCGTCATGGTTGCCATTGGGGTAGCAGTAGACCGGCAGTGGCCGGTTGCAACCGTTCAGCAGGGCATTGCGGCTGCGGCTCAGTTCCTCATCCAGGCGTTGATCGTCAAGGCCGGTGAGAATCGCGTGGCTGGCGCCATGGGGGCCGAAGCGGATCAACCCGCTGGCTTCCAGCGCGCGTACCTGATGCCAGTCCAGCGCCTGGGGCAACGACTCCTCCGGGCATTGATCGGTGAGCCGGTTCAGTTCGCCCGGGGGCAGGGTTTTCAGACTTTGCAAAAAATGCAAAAGCGCCAGGCTACGGCGCTGCACATCCAGATCATCGAGCAGCACCGGTAGCGGTCGCCCAAGCTGTTGCAGGTACTCAATCAAATGCGTCCGGGCTTTTTCACCGTGGCTGTGCCACAGGGTTTCCCCCAGGCTTTCCCACCAGAAGCGTTGCCGGCTGCCAATGAAATCGGTGGAGAGAAAAATGCTCGCCGGCACCTGATACTTCTTTAGCAACGGGAAAGCGTTCAGCGCGTTGTCGCGCCAGCCGTCGTCGAAGGTCAGCGCGACTTTTGGCCGTTCGGATCTGACGGAGCCGGGTTGCAAGATATCCATCAGCGGCACGCAGTCGAAGTGTTTTTTCAACCAGAGCAGCAGATGTGCAAAGGCCTTCGGCCCGACGCACAGTTCATTGCGATGGGGCAGGTCGGCGGCGCGGTCATTGGCCAGCACCCGGTGCAGCATCAGGATCACCCCGGCACCGTGCAATTGGTGACGGCCTACGGGCGAGTTGAGATAAAGCCAGCCACTGGTGCGTTTTAATAATTGTTTGATCGCCATGGCACGGTCCTTTCAACGATTTTGCTCGGGGTTCCATTGCGCGTACCGCTGGCCGCGCAAGAACTGCCACAGACCGATACTCATCCCGGCAAGGGTCACCAGAACAAACGCGGCGAGGCGAAAGGGTTTGGGCAAACGGTGTTGCACATCCAGCAGACCGACGATGGCCATCGCGTAACCGAGCAGTTGCGCGATCAGGCTCAGGCGATAGAGGTCGTGTACATTCCACAGCCAGAAATTGCTCAGCAGCAACGGCAGCAACAGGATCGGTGCCAGGCGTCGAATCAGCTTGTGGCTGATCAGCGCAATCGCATACAGGCCATACTTCCAAGGGTTCAGCAGCTCCCGGCGCTGGGCCAGGCTTTGCAGACCGCCGACGGTGACGCGCTGGCGACGGCGCCATTGCTTGGCAATTTCGTCGACGCCCTGGTCGCTCACTTGTGCTTCGGGCACATAGACGATGCGTTTGAACGCCACTGGCGCGCAGGTGCTGATAAAGAAGTCGTCATTGACCTCCGCCGGCACGTGCTGGAACAACTCGCGGCGCAGGGCGAGCAGGGCGCCGTCGGCGGAGACCATGCAGCCGGTGCGATTTTCCACCTTGCGCAACCAGCCTTCGTAATGCCGATAAAGGCTGTCGCCCAGGCTCAGGCCCTTGCCCGGCACCGGGATCAACATGTGCCCGGCGCAGGCCCCGACCTCTGGATCGGCCAGGGGCGCGAGCAACTGGCCGAGGGTGTCGGTCGACCATTGGTTGTCGGCATCGGTGAACACCAGAATCTCGCCCGTGCTCAGGGCGACCCCGGCATTCAAGGTGGCCGCCTTGCCCTGACGGGGCAGGTCGAGCACGCTGATGCGCGGGTCGATGACCTTGTGGGCGCAGGCCACGGTGTCGTCGGTGGAGCCGTCACTGGCCAGAATGATTTGCAGCGAGCGCGCCTGATAATCCTGGGCGAGCAGGATGCGCAGCTTGTCTTCGATATGCCGGGCCTCGTTGTGCGCGGCGATGATGATGCTGACGTTCATCGGTTCTGCTGGCGCATGACGCCGCGCGGGAAACAATGGCGCGAGCAGCGTCAGCAGCAGCGGGTAGCCGAGCCAGGTATACACCGGCAGCAACAGGCACAACCAGAAAATGAATTCAGCCACGGGCCGGCCTCCTGGCATTCCAATGACAAAGGCTCAAAATGAGCGCAGCACCGGCCAGGTGCAGACGCACCCAGTGCAGGCCCCAGAGTTGCAGCATCAGGCGAAGGTCATGGTGTATCAGGCTTTGCCGCAGGCTCTGGGCGAGCGCTGGCAGGCTGGTGACGAACAGCATCAATAGCGCCAGTGGGGGGGAACCGTTGAGCAGGGCGGATAGCGCCATGAAATCCAACACCCAGGCGATGATCGACAGCATCGGGAAACGCAGTAAACGCAGATTCATGCCGTGGCTGCGCAGTAATTGCAGGTGACTGCCCTGACGCCAGAACTCCTTGCCCATCCATTCGCGCCAACTGCTCTCGTAACCCCAATGCAGGGCAACGCTCTGGTTGACGGACAGCAGGCGTGCGCCAGAGTGGGAAAGGCGCATGGTGAAATCTTTGTCTTCGCCGGTGCGCAGGTTTTCGTTGAAGCCGCCGACCTTGTCGAACCATGGACGACGCATCAACAGGTTGGAACTGGGCAGCCATCGCACTGTTTTCACCGATTCATCGTTCGGACGCAACGTGCGGCGTTGCCAGGCATTGGCATACCACGGGGCTTCGGCCGGGGTGTGCAGGTCCAGTCCCAGGACGTCGACCTGAACCACGGGCTGGATGCTCAACAACAGCGTGAGCCAGTCCTCGGGCATTTCGATGTCGGCATCGATGAAGGCCAGCCATTCGCCTGTGGCAACGGCGGCGCCGCGATTACGCAGCGCGCCGATCAGCAGCCCCGGCAGAACCAGCACCTGCGCGCCCATCTGCCGCGCAATGTGCGGCCCTTGATCCCTGGAACCGTTGTCGGCCACGATCAACTCGCATTCCAGCCCTGCGGCATTGGCGGCGCGTTGTGCAGCGAGCAGGGTCCGGGCGATGTGTCGGGCTTCGTTGTACATCGGAATGACGAGGCTGATGCGGCTCATGCCTTGGCCTCCGTCGGCGAATGTTCTTCTGCCTTGAGGCGCAACACGCAGGTCAGGGCGAGCATGATCCACAGGTATTTGTGATTCGGTGCACTGAGGAACATCAAAAACAACATCAGCGACAGATAGCTCATGCCCAGGTGAGTGATCAGGTCGGCCTGTTCCCAGTTGCGTCGCAGCAACCAGGCGTGTCGGGCGCGGACCAGGTTGTACATCCCGAGGCCCAGCATGCCGACGAACAACAGCCCGGCGGGAATCCCCACTTCGCTGAAGATTTCCAGGTAAGTATTGTGAGCACGGCGGTACAGGTCACCCGGCTTGCGGTTGGCGGAAAACGCCTTGGCGTACCCGGTGGTGGCGTACTGCAGCGGGAAGGTGCCGGGGCCGGAACCGAGTAACGGGTGCTCACTAATGACCTGGCTGCCGACCACAAGGTATGACGCGCGACGGCCAAGGGATTCGTCCTGGCTCTTGGCACCGGCCTTCAAGATGCTCAAGGACTGGATACGCGCGACGTAACCGGCCGGCATCGAATAAATGGCCAGCGGAATCACGAGCACCAGACCGAGCATGGCAAAACCCAGGTGGCGTGGACGGATGCGTGGCAGCTGGGCGCGGTAGTGCCAGGCGCCGATCATCAAGCTGAGGAACAGCACCACCAGCCCGGAACGGGATTCGGTCTTGGTCATGCCGCCCAGCAGCAAAATGCAGCAGCCGCCCCAGAACAATCGGTGCAACAGGTTCGGGCCACGGATCACCAGCAGCAGGCCTAACGGCACGGCGAAGGCGATCAGCAGGGCAAACGAGTTCGGGTCTTCCAGCAACCCGGCAGCGCGCCCCTGGTCCTGATACTTGATGGAAAACATGGCCAGCACGCAGGTCGCGCTGACGCTGAGGGTCACCAGCCGGGCGAACAGATCGAGGTTCAGCTCACGGCCGATCAGCAAGGTAATCACAAACAGAATCAGGCCGACAGACAGCTCCCGCAGATGACTCTGGGACATGTCCAGGTTGTCGGTATTGATCATGCTCAACAAGTACAACACCATGAACCAGATCAGGTAGCGCCAGATGTTGCTGCGCAGGCGTTCGGACGGAATCTGGTGAATGGCCAGTTGCAACATCAGGATCAGTGCCAGTGACGCCCCGATGAACTTGGTGCCCGACAGCGCATTGCCCTTGAAGAAACCTTCGAAGGGCACCAGCGCCGCGATGCCCAATAAACCCCAGGCGGGTTTTCGGTAGAGCACACCGACAGCCACCACGCCCAGCACGGCGCCCGGCGCCAGATACGGGTAAGGGCTGGCCAGCAAACCAAGGCAGACCAGGGCGAGCAGACTGACGATCGAGAGCGGAAAGATCACGCGCGTGCCTCCCGTGCAGTACGGATATAAAGCTGCGACCAGCGTTCGGCCAAAGCCTTCAGGTCGTAACGGTCCAGTTGCGTACGTTTTGCGTTGTCGATCAGTTTGCGAGCCAGTGCCGGCTCACTCCGCAGCGTATCGATCTGCCGGGCGAGGGCGGCGCTGTCGGTGGGTGTCGCCAGCAGGCCGTTGTCCCGGTCCTCCAGCACATCGGGAATCCCACCGACGCTGAACGCCACCACTGGCACCCCGGCCTGCATCGCCTCCAGCAAAATCATCGGCGTGCCCTCGGTGCGCGAGCTGATCACCAGCGCATCGAGTTGCTGCCACCACCGGTTCATGTCGGTCTGATAGCCCGGCAAGGTGATGCGTTTGTGCAAGCCGGCAGCGGCAATCCGCGCCAGCAGGGTTTCCCGTTCGGGGCCGTCGCCGAGCATCACGGCGTCCAGTTGCGGGTGTTGCTGACAGAGCGGAATCAGGGCATCGAGAAACAGGTCCGGGCCTTTTTCATCGCTCAGCCGACCGACGTAGCCCGCCAGCCAGCGCGGGTGTCTGGCATTGTGGGGCAGCAGGCCGCTGGCTTTGGGCAGACCATTGGGAATCACTTGCAGTTTCTCCATCCGGACACTGGCCTTGCGGTGCAGCACGGCGATGCTTTCGGCCACGCAAACCACGCGATGCACCGAGGCTGTGCGGCACAGTTGCAGGCTCAGCCAGCCGTAGAAGCGTTGCTTGCGACTGCGCGGGGTGAAACCGTGTTGAGTAATCACCAACGGCAAATCCAGCAACGTCGCGCCCATCCAGCCAAACAACAAACCTTTGAAATTGTGCGTGTTGATCAGCGGCTGTTCAGCCCGCCGCTGACGTAAATGACGCAGCAATTCCCTCAATCCCGCACAGCCGCGGCAGTCGACCCCGGCTCCGCGAAATCGCGCGATCAGCGCTGGCGGCGCATCGAGAAACAGCACTTGGTGCTGCCCCGGCGTCGCCAGGCAATGGTCCAGCAGCATCCGCTCAGCCCCATAGAAGCCGCCGCTGCTGATCAAATGCATGATCGGCAGAGCGCTGGCGCTGAGCGGCCCGTTCAATGGCGCACCCAATGCATGAAGCTAGGCACGGTCCAGTTCTTGTGCGGGTTGTTCGGCAGGACGTCTTGCTCGTTAATCACCAACAGCACTGGCAAGCCCAGTTCATGGGTAATTTGCGCTGGGTGTTTGAAGCGGTGATCGAAGAACTCACGCACGTAGACGAAGGCAATCGCCAGCAGCAGACCGGTCAGCATCCCGAACGGAATGATCAGTATCGGTTTGGGAAACGCTGCGTCGGTCGGTTCGTACGGCGGGCTGAGTACCCGGGCGTTGGACATATCGTTGTCCAGCAAACCGGCGGAGCTGCTTTCGGCAAAGCGTTGGGCGTAGGTGGAGAACGCCGCGTGCAAGGCAGTGATCTCGGTGCCCATCTGCTGCAACTTGCTTTGAGCCACTTGCAACTGATGGATGCGGTCCTTGAACTCGGCGATGCGCGCGGTTTTCTGCTTGATCACCGAGGTGACAATCGCCAGGTCATTGGTCCGCTCCTGAATCCGGTTGCTGACGATTTTCAGGAACTGCTGACGGGTGCGGGAAATCTGCTCGCGGGTCAACAGCATCGGTTCACTGCCCGGCTGGAAGATCGCCAGGTCGTTCATGTAGCGGCTGACCTGAGTCGTCAGTTGCTCACCGAGCTGTCTGATCTCCCGGTCTTCGAACGCAATGTTGTCCACCGTGGTGGTGAAGGTGTAGGGAAAGGTGTAATCGCTGAGCCGGGACGTATTGGTGGCTGACGTCAGGGCGGTTTTCAGGTAGTCGAGCCAGCGCTGGCTTTGCAACAGGCGATCCTGATACAGGTTCAGGGCCTGTTCCTCAGTGTTGATGGCGTTGAGGCGGAAGGTGATTTCTTCCTTCGGATCGGAAGAACCCACCCCTTCGAGCAACGTCAGTCGAGTGCCTTCCAGGCCATCGAGACGCACCTGATATTGCTTCTTCTTGGTTTCGTAGAAGCTCTGCGGCAGTTCGATCGATTGCAGTTCCTGACGGTTGGCCAGGTAATTTTGCAGCAGCGCCGCGACAAACCGGGTGCCCTGAGCGGGATCGCCAAAGCTGTAGACAATGGAGATTACGTTGGAACCCGGCAGGGTTTCGATTTTCAGGTTTTCGGTGGCCTGCTGGGTGAAGACATCCAGGTCGGTATCGCGCACGGGATCGGTGTCAAGCCCGAACGCATCGCGCACCGGATTGACCACGTATTCACGCAAGGGGGTGGTCACAAAACGTTTGATCGGTTCGGTCACCAGTTTGCTGAAGATCCCGGGGTTGGGCGCGTACTCGCCTTTATCCCGCAGGTCGCTGATGGTCTGACGGATCAGGGCCGGCGAACGCAGGATATTGCTCTCGGTTTCCATGTCTGCCAGTGAGGGCGGAATGAATGAGGCATCACCTTGGGTCAGGGATGTGGTGGCGTCTCCCTGGGAGAGTTTTTTGGACTGCACGATCACCTGCGCGGTGATGTCGAAGCTCTGTTTGAGCATCAGCGGCAAGATCAGGGCGATCACTGCAAAGACCAGGAAGACTCGCTTCACCAACTTTTTGTTGGCGAAGAAGATCCTGAAGAACTCATGCAGGTAGTTTTCCTTTGGGTTCATGGTCGGTCACCTGAGCGTTAGTTATCACTGCCTTTGTTGTCGACGCGGTAGCCGAAGCTGAAGCCGACCCCCTGAAATAACACCACGTCCGCCAATTGCCGTGCGAGCTCACCGGCGCTGGCCAGTTTGGTCTTGGGCACGTAGAGCATGTCGTCAGGTTGCAGGTAGGCGATCTGCGACGCGTCACCGGACAAGGCTTTTTCCACGTCGTAGTGCACGGCCTGCACCTGGTTGCCGGTGCGGCGCATGATCACCACCGAATCGAGTCGTGCCTTGACGCTCGTGCCACGGGCCAGGGTCAACGCTTCGAGTACCGAGACCGGCCGGCGAATCGGGTAGGAGCCCGGTTGCGCGACTTCACCCAGCACATAGATTTCGTTGCCCGACGTGGACTTGAGCATGACGTCGACCCTCATCCGCCCCGGCAGTTGCGCGTAACGTTGATTGAGGAAAGTTTCCAGTTGGTTGACCGTCATGCCTTGCAGCGGTACGGAGCCTATTTCCGGGAAACTCGCATAGCCGTCGTTGCCCACGGTGATCTCCCGGGTCATACCGGTACCGGGCTGGCTCAGGGTGGTTTTGAGGTTCTGCTCACTGCTCAGCGGGCTGGTGACCAGCACAGTCACTTGGTTGCGATTGGGCTGGAACAGGGATTTGCGCTCATAGGTGCGCTGGATCTCCTGCCGCGCTTCGACAGCCGTCAGCCCGGCGATTTTTACCGCGGTATTGGCCCCCGGCAGTTCGATGGTGCCGTCGGGCAGCACCAGTTGAGTGCCGTTGAGCTGGCTGGCCGCGGTGAAGTTCAGGGCGACCTGGTCACCCGACTGAATGCGGTAAGCGCCCGAGCCACTGGTGGTGCTGATGTGGAAGATCACATCCAGCACGTCCTTGGGCCGCAGGGTCTGTTCGACCCTCGGCATGTCGGTGGCCTGGGCATTGGCCGGCTCGGCCGTGAGAATTTGCACCGGCATATGCTGGGTTTCACTGGTGCTGGAGCAACCTGCAAGCGGCAGCAACAGCAGGACAAGCATTTTGGCGTTCATGGCGTCATCCTTTTCTGCGGTTTGCTTACAGGTTTTTGTAAAGCCATTTGGGCATGTAGTACTTGCGCCGGTTGAAGACGCTGCCCACCAGTTTTGCGCCGGCCTGGGTCAGGCGCTGGACCGCGGCCTGGGCCACTTCCCAACGCGTGTCTTCGGCGCGCACCACCATGATCACGCCGTCCACCAAGGTGCTGATGACCAAGGTGTCGGCGGCCGAATACACCGCGTCGCCGTCAATCACCACAAAGCGATAGCGACTGCCCAGTTGCTTGAGCAACGGGCGCAGCTGTTCGGACGTCAGGTGCTCGGCGCCGCGGATGTGCCGCCCGTTCGGCAGGATGTGGAAGGGCAGGCTGGAGATATTCACCAAGCAGTCCTGCAGCAGCGGCGGGGAGGCGTTGAACAGCAGGTCGCGAAAGCCGCGCTCTTTGATCAGCCCCAGCTGTTGCGTGAGGTTGCTCTCCGACTGGCTGGCGTCCACCAGCAGCACTTGGCCGCTGCTCATTGACGCCAGTTGGCTGGCCAGCGCCAGGGCGCTGGTGGTGGTGCCGGCGCCGGTGTTGGCGGCGGTCAGAAAGAGGATCCGCAGATCCAGGTCGAGCACGGTCGAGGTCAGGTTGGACTCGCTCGGGCTGGCAATGGTCAGGCTTTTGTTCGATGAACCGTCCATTTAACTTGCTCCGTGGCCGCTGAATACTTTGAAAGGTGTTTTCAACAGGATCTTCAGATCAAGCAAAAGGCTCTGCTCGGCGATATAGCTGAGGTCCAACTCAACGCGCTGGTCGAAGTCGATATTGCTGCGCCCGGATATCTGCCACAGGCCAGTCATGCCGGGGTAGATGCTCAGGCGAGCAAGGTGGTTGTCCTTGTAGCGATAAGCGTTGAACGAGGTCGGTCGCGGACCTACCAAACGCATGTCACCGGTGATCACATTGATCAGGTTCGGCAACTCATCGAGGCTACTGCGCCGCAAAAAGCCGCCGATAGGAGTGATCCGCGGGTCGTTGTCGATCTTGAAGTCGATGGCGTCGGCGCCGTGCTTGTTCAGGTACCGCAGGGACTCCTTGAGCTCCTCGGCATTGGCCACCATGGTGCGGAACTTGTACATGCCGAACAGGCGGCCGCGGTAGCCGGTGCGTTTTTGCACGAACATTACCGGCCCCGGGCTGCTGAACTTGATCACCAGTGCCAGGCCCAGCAGCACAGGGGAGATCAGCAGCAGAATCACCAGCGCGCCGAGGCATGCAACCACCCGGTTGGTTCGCGACAGGGTCCAGGGCCGACCGCCATCGCGACCGGTCAGCCAGCCGCGACCCTGCATGTGGATCGCCGTGTCCAGGCGCATTCGGTGTTCGGGGTCCAGGCGTTTGTCGCGCTGCATGTGATTGAGCAACACGCCTTTTTCATGTCCAGTCATAGAAGCCTCCGCTGAAGCCCGGACGCGAGTGGCGAGTGGGCGTTGCGCAGTGGGTAGTAGTCACGGAACCAGGCGATGAATCGTCCGAGTCCTTCATCCAGCTCGATCCGTGGCTGGAAACCGGTGGCCTGGGCCAGATCGCTGGCATCGGCGCAGGTGTTGAGCACGTCGCCCGGTTGCAGGGGCAGCAACTCGACGAGGGCTTTTTGTCCGAGGTGTTTTTCCAGCAGCGCCAGGTAGTCCTTGAGCTCCACTGGCTGTTGTCCGCCAATGTTGTAAATGCGCCATGGCGCCATGCTGCTGGCCGGGTCCGGTTGTTCGCGGTTCCAGTCCGGTGCCGCTTGGGGGGCGCGCTCGATCAGACGGGCGATGCTCTCGATGATGTCGTCGATGTAGGTGAAATCACGCTGGTGCTGGCCGTAGTTGAACAGCTTCAGCGGCTGACCTTCGGCAATCGCCCGGGCGAACTGGATCGGCGACATGTCTGGCCGACCCCAGGGTCCGTACACGGTGAAAAAACGCAGACCGGTACAGGGAATGCCGAACAGATGGCTGTAGCTGTGGGCCATCAACTCATTGGCTTTTTTGGTCGCGGCGTACAGCGACAACGGATGGTCGACGCAGTCCTTGACCGAGTAAGGCGTGTGCTGGTTGGCGCCATACACCGAACTGGACGAGGCGTAGATCAAGTGCTTGACCGGGTGGTGGCGGCAGCTTTCGAGGATGTTCAGGAACCCGCTCAGATTGCTGTCGAGGTAGGCCCGGGGATTCTCCAGGGAGTAACGCACTCCGGCCTGAGCCGCGAGGTGAATCACTACCTCCGGTTGCTCACGAACAAACAGAGCGTCGAGGGCCGTGGCGTCGGCCACATCGACTTTCGAAAGCGGGAAATCACCGACTTGCCCACGTACCCAATCCACGCGGTCGTGTTTGAGTTGCGGGTCGTAGAAGTCGTTGAAGTTATCCAGGCCACACACCTGATGCCCGTCGCGCAATAGCCGCAACACGCAATGGGCACCAATGAAACCGGCCGCTCCAGTGACGAGTATTTTCATGGCCGTGGCGCCTCGGGAGCGTAGTGCCGAAGCCCGATGCCGCTGTAGTGCAAACCGGCCGCCGCCACATGTTCCGGGTTGTAGAGGTTGCGCCCGTCGACGATCACCCGCGCGCGCAGTTTGCTGGCCAGCAGGTCGAAATCGACCACACGGAAATTTTTCCACTCAGTGCAGATCACCAGCGCGTCGGCATCTTCCAGGGTGTCGTCGCGGGTGGCGCACAGGTGCAGCTCATTGCGATAGCCGTAAATGCGCCGGCATTCGGACATGGCTTCCGGATCGTAAGCCTGCACGCTCGCGCCTTCGGCCCATAGCGCCTCCATCAGGTAACGGCTGGGGGCTTCGCGCATATCATCGGTGTTGGGCTTGAACGCAAGGCCCCAGATCGCGATGGATTTACCGGCCAGCCCTTGCGGGAATCGCGCCTGCAGTTTGCTGAACAGAATGTGCCGCTGGCTGTCGTTCACCTCGGTGACGCTACGCAGCAGACGCAATGGCATGCCATTGTGTTCGGCGGTGTGCAGCAGGGCACGCAAATCCTTGGGGAAGCACGAGCCACCGAAGCCGCAGCCGGGGTAGATAAAGTGGTAACCGATGCGCGGGTCCGAGCCGATGCCTTTGCGCACCGCTTCGATGTCGGCCCCCAGCAGCTCGGTGAGGTTAGCCAGTTCGTTCATGAAGCTGATGCGGGTGGCGAGCATCGCGTTGGCCGCGTACTTGGTCAGCTCGGCACTGCGGTTGTCCATGAACATGAGCTTTTCACGGTTGCGGCAGAACGGTGCATAGAGTTCGCTCAACTGGTTGCGCGCCTCATCGTCATTGGTGCCGACGATGATCCGGTCCGGGCGCATGCAATCGGCCAGGGCGCTGCCTTCCTTGAGAAACTCGGGGTTGGACACCACTCGCACGTTCAACGCCTCTTTGCCACGACGTTGCAGTTCTTCGTTGGCGGCGCTCGCCACCTTGTCCGCGGTGCCGACCGGCACGGTGGACTTGATGATCAGGGTGCGATCGGCCTCCATGAAACTGGCGATCTGGCGGGCTACATTCAGTACATGGCTGAGGTCGGCGGAACCGTCTTCATCGGCGGGAGTACCCACCGCGATGAAAATCAGCTCGGCATGCTCGACCGCGTCGCTGGCCTGAGTGGAGAAGAGCAGGCGACCGGCCTTGATGTTGTCTTCCAGTGTGCTGGACAGTCCCGGTTCGCTGATCGGGGGCACGGCTTGCTGCAGTTGTTTGATCTTGTTGGGGTCGATATCGACGCACAACACCCGATGTCCGACATCAGCCAATGCTGCAGCTTGAATCAGGCCGACGTAGCCCGTACCAAATACGCTCACGTCCATATTGGCGTGCCTCGTAAGACGGTGGATGTAACTGAAATGAGACTGTCAAAAGGGGTATAGCCCAGCCGTGGGAAAGCGTGTCAGCAAAATGACGGGTAACTCGACCTGGAAAACCCCTATTTCATGGGCTATTTGACATCAAGTGCTTGCCACTGCTGGATTTGCCGCGGTTTTGAGGGGTTGGTGAGGATTTGAAGAAAGCGATAAACGGTCGTAAGGCTTGAAACACAAGGGTTACAGACGTTTGAGTGTGTCAGATTTGAGGCAACGTTTTTTTGACGCTTTAGGAAAAAAACCGGCATTTCTTGCGCTTCGAAGGCCCGGTGCTAGTGTCAGAAAATGGCCGACAATCTATTGGCCAACGTTGTTCGCGGAGTGACTCCAACTGCCATGATCCGATACCTCAAGGAACTGTTGCTGGTTCTGTATTTACTCAAAAACTACGACGACTACCTTGATCGCCTCACTGCACTGGGCATCGGTTTCCCGATGCTGCTGTATGGCGCGATGTTCGTGGCACTGACGGTGGCGCTGTTCATGACCGCGTACATCCGTCAGACGCTGATCCGTCATCTGTTCGCGTTGGCGATGTTTGGCTCGGCGGTGTTCTTCGACGTCTATACGCAAGTGACTGCCGGTTACATGACCTACAGCAGTTTTGTGTCGCTGGTGTATTCCGGTGGGTTCATTCAAGAGGCGGCGTTCCAGTACCGCGATGCAATCATCAGCGGGACGGTCAGTGGTTTGTTGCTACTGTTCGGTATCGGGCTCAAGCCGCGTCGACGGCTGCCATTGCCGGGGGCGCTGTTGGTGGCGTCGCCAGTGCTCGGGGTGCTACTGCTCAGTGCGGTGCTGTTCGTGCGCTCTGGCGAAGGTGCCCGTGGCTTGCCGATCATGTACACGCCGTTGGCCTATTTGAATCTGTTTACCTATGAAGCGCTGCACAACACCGTCGGCCCGCGTGAACCGGTGAGCCTGACGCGCATCGATCAGCCGGTGGGGCACGACATTGTGCTGATCATCGACGAGAGCATTTCCGGCAACTACCTGGACATCAACACGCCGTTCGGTGTGCACAGCAACCTCAAGGAACCGCGCCCGGGCGTGGACATTTTCAATTACGGCTACGCGGCGTCCATCGCCAATTGCAGCGCCGACACCAATGTCACCCTGCGCTATGGCGGTACCCGCGGCGACTACATGCGGATCAACAGCACGCTGCCGTCGATCTGGCAGTACGCCAAAAAGGCCGGGCTGCGCACCGTTTACATCGATGCCCAGCGCACCGGCGGCAACTTGCAGAACCTGATGGATGCGGCCGAGAAAAAGGACATCGACGAGTTCGTGCAATTCGACCGGACCAGCGTGCGTGACCGTGATATGGCGGCGGCCGCCAAGCTGATCGAGTTGGTCAACGACGGCAAGCCGGAACTGGTGGTGATCAACAAGGTCGGCGCGCATTTCCCGGTGCATGACAAGTACCCGGACGCGTTTATGGCTTACCGTCCGACGTTGCCGCGGGGGCAGTTTGTCGAGGTGGCGGACACGGGCAAACGCGACGGTTTCAACGGTCAGCCGGATGATTGGTTGCTGTACCGCAACGCCTACAAAAATACTGTGCTGTGGAATGTCGGCGAGTTTTTCGCGCGGGTTTTCGCCCAGGCGGATTTGAGCCATGCGCTGCTGATTTACACCTCGGATCACGGGCAGGATCTGCACGAGCGTGGTAACCCGGGGCTCAATACTCACTGCGGTGGTGATCCGGTGGAGGAGGAGGGGTTGGTGCCCCTGGTGGTGATTTCGGGCAGCGGTTTGAAGGCCCTGGACTGGCAGGCGCAGTTGCCGGCCAACAAGGATCGCTCCAGTCACTACAACATCTTCCCGACGTTGCTGCAGTTGATGGGTTATGACCTGGCGGGGGTTGAGGCGGTGTATGGCAAACCGTTGAGTGTGCTGACGGGGGACGATTTCACGTTTAACTATCGGTTCAATGCGCGGCTCGGCGCTGTGCCGGCGTGGAAGTACATCGATTTGAACAGCATCGTCACGCCGGGGCAGGTGGTGCCGAGTGTGGCGGTGGGGCAGTGAGTTTTTGAGCGATTGAGCGGGCCTCTTCGCGGGCAAGCCTCGCTCCTACGGATCTATGTCGTGCGCAATATCGTACCTGTAGGAGCGAGGCTTGCCCGCGAAGGCGTCAGACCGTTCAACCCAAGATTATCGGGTGTACTCTTCTATCCTTGCCCCTCGCTCATCAAAAGAGTTCCCCCTCATGCTTCACGTCCAGGGCGTCTTCAAAAGCTACGCCACCCCCCAAGGCCCATTGCCCGTGCTGCAAGGCGTCGACCTCACTTTGAAACCCGGCAGCAGCCTGGCGCTGATGGGCGAGTCGGGCAGTGGCAAGAGCACCTTGCTGCACCTGATCGCCGGGCTGGACAAGGTCGATCGCGGCAGCATCCGCAGCGGCGAACACCGGCTGGAACAAATGAGCGAAGGCCAATTGGCGAATTGGCGGCGGACTGAAATCGGCTTGGTGTTCCAGCAGTTCAACCTGATCGGCAGCTTGCGGGTCGAGGACAATCTGGCATTTCAGGCGCGTCTGGCCGGGCGCCACGATCCGCGTTGGCAGGCGCATCTGGTGCAACGTCTCGGGTTGGGAGATCTACTGCGGCGCTATCCAGAACAGTTGTCCGGCGGGCAACAGCAACGGGTTGCGTTGGGCCGTGCTCTGGCATCGCAACCGAAACTGCTGTTGGCCGACGAGCCGACCGGCAGCCTCGATGAAGCCACCAGCGATGAGGTGTTGAAGTTGTTGCTGGAGCTGCTCGACGACAGCCCGACGACTTTGTTGATGGTCACTCACAGCCCAAGAGTCGCCGCGCGACTAGCGGACAAAGTGGTGCTGCACGGTGGCCGTCTGGCTGGCGCGGACGAGCGCTGAGGTGCGGATTTTTCGCGAGACGCTGCGGGCGCTGCTCAGCCATTGGCGACAGCACCCGGTGCAATTTTTCAGCGTGCTGACCGGGCTCTGGCTCGCCACCAGCCTGCTGACCGGCGTGCAAGCGCTGAACAGCCAGGCGCGAGAAAGCTACGCCCGGGCCAGTCAGTTGATCGGCGGCGAACCGCAAGCCAGCCTCCGTGCGCCCGGCGGTGGGGTGTTCGCTCAGCAATTGTTTGTTGACCTGCGTCGTGCGGGTTGGCCGGTTTCACCTGTGTTGCGAGGCCGAGTGATGCTCAAGGGCCATGAAGACCAGAGCTTACAGTTGATGGGCATTGAGCCGGTGTCATTGCCCACCGGTTCCGCAGTGGCCGGGCGGTCGTTGGCGATCGAGCAGGTTGTCGAGTTTTTCACCCCGCCGGGCAGCACCTGGATTTCGCCGCAGACCTTGCAGGCGTTGGGCTTGCACGAAGGTGAAACACCGGTGGCCCAGAGCGGCATCACCTTGCCGCCGCTGCGTGTCCAGACCGACATGGCGCCCGGTGTGTTGCTGGTGGACATCGGCTTCGCCCAGCAGATTCTGCAGTTGCCCGATCAATTGTCGCGCCTGCTGCTGCCCAAGGATTTCACCGCGACCCTGCCTGATGAGTTAAAGGGCCAACTCCAGTTCAAAAGCAGCGGCGAAGAAAACAATCTCGCGCGCCTGACCGAGAGCTTCCACCTGAACCTCGATGCCTTGGGCTTTCTGTCGTTCGTGGTCGGTCTGTTCATCGTTCACGCAGCGATCGGCCTGGCGCTGGAGCAACGCCGAGGCTTGCTCAGAACCCTGCGCGCCTGTGGCGTGAGCGCGCGTATGTTGATTGCCTGTCTCGCCGTCGAGCTGGGGGGGCTGGCGCTGATCGGTGGCCTTGCTGGCGTCGTCAGCGGCTACCTGCTGGCCGGCGTGCTGTTGCCGGACGTGGCCGCCAGTTTGCGCGGCTTATACGGTGCCGAAGTGCCGGGGCAGTTGAATCTCAGTCTGCTGTGGTGGTTCAGCGGTATCGGCCTGAGTCTGCTCGGCGTTTTGCTGGCCGGCGCCAACAGTTTGCTGCGGGCGGCGCGTTTGCCGTTGCTGGCGCTGGCCAATCCGCAAGCCTGGCATCAGGCCCATGCGCGTTGGTTGCGACGCCAGGGTTGGGTCGCGGTGATAGCTGCGGTGATCGCCTTGTTGACGTTGATCCTGGGCGACAGCCTGACCAGCGGCTTCGTGCTGATGGCCGCGTTGTTGATCGGCGCCGCACTGGCCTTGCCGGTGGTGCTCAACACTCTGCTCAACCTGGTGCTTCAGCGAAGTCGTTCCGTGCTCGGCCAATGGTTTCTCGCTGACTGCCGACAACAGCTGCCGGCCCTGAGCCTGGCCTTGATGGCGCTGTTGTTGGCGCTGGCGGCGAACATCGGCGCCGGCAGCATGACCGCTGGTTTCCGTCAGACATTCAGCAACTGGCTTGAACAACGCCTGACCGCCGAGCTGTACCTCAGTCCGCAAAATCCCGCCCAGGCCCGAGAGCTGCACACTTGGCTCAAACAGCAACCCCAAGTCACGGCGGTGCTGCCGAACTGGCAGGTGTCGATTCAGTTGCAGGGCTGGCCGGCGGACGTCTTTGGCGTGATCGACCACCCGACCTATCGTCAGCACTGGCCGCTGCTGGAAGCCTTGGGCGACAACCCTTGGGAGCGACTGGCCAAGGACGACGCGCTGATGCTCAGCGAACAACTGGCCCGGCGGTTGAAGGTGCAGCTCGGTGATCACCTGACGATTCCCACGCCCAACGGCCCATGGTCGCCGCGGATCGTCGGGATCTACGCCGACTACGGCAATCCCAAAGGCCACTTGCTGGTCAACATCAATCACCTGCTGCGCGGCTGGCCGCAGCTGACGCCCAACCGTTTCAACCTGCGCATCGACCCGGCATCGATCCCCGGGTTGCTGACCGCGCTGCAAGCCCGCTTCGCCCTGGAAGACAGCCGCATCGTCGATCAGGCCCGGCTTAAGGGCTGGTCCACGCAAGTGTTCGAGCGCACCTTTGCCGCCACCGCCGCGCTCAACAGCCTGACCCTTTGCGTCGCAGGCGTGGCGTTGTTCATCAGCTTGCTGACCCAGAGTCAGAGCCGCCTCGGACAACTCGCGCCACTGTGGGCGTTGGGCGTGACGCGGCGGCAGCTGATGCTGCTGAACCTCGGGCAAACCTGGTTGCTGGCGACTTTGACGCTGGTGCTGGCATTACCGTTGGGCATCGCGTTGGCGTGGTGCCTGGACACGGTGGTCAACGTTCAGGCCTTCGGCTGGCGCTTGCCGCTACGGGTGTTTCCACTGCAACTGTTGCAGTTGATGGGCCTGGCGTTACTCGCCACGTTGCTGGCGTCGGCGTGGCCGTTGTACTCGCTGTATCGCACGCAACCGGCGGATCTGCTGAGGACGTTTGCTCATGAAGATTAAGGTCGGCATGTTGTTACTGGCGCTGCTGAGCGGATGCGACAACGCGCCTGCGCCGGAAAAGGGCTTCGCCGGCCTGGGCCATCAGGCCGCTGCATTTACCCCGGTGGTGCCCGGACGAGTGTTCAGCTTCCCGGCGGACCACGGCCCCCACGATGGCTTTCGCATTGAATGGTGGTACGTCACCGCCAACCTCAAGGACGATCAGGGCCAAGAGTTCGGCGCGCAATGGACACTGTTTCGCAGCGCCTTGAAAGCGACGCCCGAGCAACCTGGCTGGGGCAATCCGACCATTTGGCTGGGCCATGCGGCCGTGACTTCCGCCACTATTCACCACGCCGCCGAACGCTACGCCCGAGGTGGCGTCGGCCAGGCTGGAGTGAGCCTGGCGCCGTTCAAGGCATGGATCGACGATTGGCATTTCGGCAGTCAGGCCACCGATGAAAACCCGCTGGCGGACCTGCAACTCAGCGCTCGCGACAAGGCTTTCAGCTACCAGCTTCGATTGACCTCAAACCGGCCGTTGGTGCTTCAGGGAGACAAAGGCTTCAGCCAGAAATCCGAACAAGGCCAGGCGTCGTACTACTACAGTCAGCCGTTTTTCCAAGCCAGCGGTACCCTGGAAATCGACGGTAAAACCTACACGGTCAGCGGCCCGGCCTGGCTCGACCGCGAGTGGAGCAGCCAACCCCTGACCGCCAACCAGACCGGCTGGGACTGGTTCTCCCTGCACCTGGACAGCGGCGAACAGGTCATGCTCTACCGCATGCGCCAAAAGGACGGTGCGCCATACCTCACCGGCACCTGGATCGACGCTCAAGGGCAGACGCAATTACTGCACGCCGACGACATCATCCTTACACCCCAAGACACCGCCAACGTGGCCGGGCGTTCGATGCCCGTGCGCTGGTCGATCAAAATCCCCGACAAACAACTCGATATCACTATCGACGCTCTCAACCCCAAGGCCTGGATGGACTTGCGCATTCCCTATTGGGAAGGGCCGGTGCGGCTGCGCGGCAGTCATGGGGGGCAGGGGTATCTGGAAATGACCGGGTATTGACCCGGAACTCTCGACACCACGCCGTTTTCCTACGTAATGAAGCCCATTCACGGGAGCCCGTCATGAGCGACGACCTCAAACCGCCCGACCTTGCCGCCTGGCAGCGGCTGTTCGACGACAAAGCCTACTGGCAGCGATCTCCCGACGCGCATTACAGCGAATTGCTGCGCATCGCCGACGATTTGCTGGGGCAGGGCGCCATAGACCTCGATCAATGGCAGATCCTCAAAACCAAGGCCGATCAATCCCACAAATACTCGCCCGCCGTGAACGTCGCCCATGAAGTCGACGATCCCGAAGCCTGAGGAAAACCCCATGAATCCCAAACCGACCACCCCTTCGGAAAACCCCGACGAACCCCGGCCACCAGGCGAAGTCGAGCGCGACAACGACGCCCTGCGCCCCACCGACCCAACCCGGCGCAAGGAAAGCGGCAAGGGCACAGACAGCGGAGAATCCACCGCACAAGAAACGGCGGACACTCCCTGAGCAGCGTCTATGCAGGTGAAAATGAAAGATCTGAACGTAGAACAGGGCGTTGTGGTGATCGATACCGATAGGTTGGAAGTCACCAGCCAGCATCCAAGCTGATCATTAGTTGTACGTATTGATTGTTCTTGTACAAATAGTGGTACAAGAACAATCAGTTTTGATGGTCGAACTGGTGAGTTCAAGAAATTTGTATCCGATTTTTAACAAAGACTTACGAAATATTACGTGCATAAATTTCATGTTTATACCGAGGACATATCGGCCAAATTCTATTAAAATCCTTCCCGTTCGCCCGGTGTCAGGGCTCTTTACCGGTGCATGGATTGCCAGGCCATTACACTGGGCGAACACCTCCTCTGGAACGCAATGGTTAAAAGTTTCGGACATAAAAAATGGGCGACCTTGAAGTCGCCCATTTTTATTGGCTGGCTTAAAGCTGCACCCCGCAACCGCCACCCGACCACATCCAGCCAATCGCAGCCGTCACGCAACGGGATGGCCAACACCCGCGTGAACGCTTGCAACAGTTCCGTATCACACACCAAGCGTCCCGCCCAGGGAATGGAGTTGATCCAGGGCAGGCTACGTTTACGCCACCAACAGAACAGCTTTGGCGTGCTCGGCTTAAAGAGAGATCGGGCTCTCCTGTTTCCGTGATGGTGTTTGTGCCCTGAGTCCATTGCGACTTGAAGTTGCATCCACTACCGCAGTGCTGGCCTGGAGCTGCTGCCGGTAATTGGCCGCACGTTGAAGCACTCGGGTCAAGGCCTGAAAGTTTGCCGGTTTGGTTAAAATATCATTGGCACCGGCAGCCCTGAAACGATCAATCTCACTCGCAAATGCGCTTGCGGTGAAAGCAACGATGTAGCATCTATCGCCAAGTGGTAGTTCGCGGATGTGATGGATGGCCTCTAGCCCATTCATAACAGGCATATTGATATCCATCAAAATGATAGCTGGAGTCGAAGTCATATACGCATTGACCGCCTCCAGGCCATTTGACGCAAGGGCGGGTGTATAACCCAACTCCTGTAACATCGCCATGGCAACTTTCTGACTCACGGGATGATTCTCTACCAAGAGGATATCAAGCGGGTAATCCCTGGCAAAAGATGAGTCGAAACCAACGAATACATGATCGTTCCCGATGGGTAGTTCCGAGGCTGAAAAAAGCTCCATGGGGAGTGAGAAAGAGAACGTCGATCCGACGCCAGGCTGACTGGTGAAGGATAAAGTCCCCTGTTGCGCCTCGACCAGAGTTTTGCAGATCGAAAGACCGAGTCCACTCCCGGTAAAGCGTTGACTGGCTGGCCCTTTGAACTGAACAAAGGGTTTGAATAGACTGCCTTGCCGTTCCATGGGGATACCTATGCCGGTATCGCGTATGGAGAAGTCGAGTCGGGCTCGAGGGCCGTAACCCCTGGTCGTGACCACGAGCGATACTGTTCCGGCTTCGGTGAATTTGACCGCATTGCCCAGCAAGTTGATCAATATCTGGCGAAGGCAATCGGTGTCGGTTTTGACCAGGAAAGGTACGTCCGGTGAAACCTGGGCCTCAAGGACTATTGGTTTGTCCTGGATGTTTTGCCGGATCATTTCAATACTGGATGAAACCAGGGCTCTCACTTCGAACACACGAGGCTTCAATTCAAGTTTGCCTGCTTCGATTTTTGCAAGGTCGAGAATGTTATCGATAAGAGACAGCAAAGTTTGTCCGCTCGTATGAATCGTATTTAGCAGACTGCTTTGCTCGGGATTCAGCGCGGACCCCGCCAGCAACTCTGTCGCGCCGATGACGCCATACATGGGTGTGCGGATTTCATGACTCATGGTAGCCAGAAATCTGGTTTTTGAACGATCAGCGTCCTCGGCGGCATTTTTTGCCTGATTCAATACCTGTTCGTTTATTTGCAATTGTTGGAGATGAGCACGCATGTGTAAATTGATCACGAACAATAGACTGAAGGCGAGAAATACCAGAATGGCAAGGATGATATGGTGCAGGGAATCCTGATTAAGTTGGTTGTGATAGTCCGCCAACGTCATCTCCGCACCCACAATATAAACCGTACCGTCTTGCGATTTTAATGGGACAAAGACGGCGCGAAAGTCTCCCCAATGATCCGAATAATCTATCCAGGTGGGTTCGGTGCGCTCGAAATTTTCGAGCAACGCCTGACTGGCATCCGGATAGGGATCGAAAAAGCGTACGAAATTCTTGTCCAGAATCTCTTTTTTAGAGGCGCTGGAGCTGACTAGATAAGCCTCGCCCGCGCGTTTGACCACGCTGTAGACAAAGGCAGTCCCCATGGACTCGTTGAACCCGGAGAGTCGCTGAATGGCAGCCCAATCTTCTGCTTCGGATTTGGACTGTTTGTCGATCAGATTGTCATGGTAGCGATCGCCGAGGATGGCCGAAGCACCCAACGCGGCATGCAGCAGCTTGCTATTGATATTTTCAGTGAGTATTTGTTGAGTCTCGGCGTAGAGATAGTAGATATAGCCACTGACACCTACGATGTAAACCAAGAGCAAAACCCATATTTTTAGTCTGAGTTTGAACATCACAGCCTCCATACTGCATGCCCAAGCATAGTTTGAACACTGACTGAAAACCATTGTTTTGTTGTTTTGCTCTTTCCGGGTGATGACGGCGCTTATATTGAGAAGGAAACAAGTCGTGTGTTTACCGACGCTGCTGATGTTTTTAACGGGGGAAGGATTAGTTGACCGAATAGCCAGTTTTTGGTCTTTCAGTGTTCGCGATAGTGAGTCAGTGTCTGGCGCAAGTGCAGCAGAAGCCTCGCGGGGGCGTAATGCTGTTCACTTGAGCAATTTCAGCCGCGACGCATTTTTTGTAGCAGCTGGCGAAGCCTGCGTTCGGCTGCCATGGTGTACCTGACGCACCGCAATGACTGATTCTACGACTGCTTCGCAGCCGAACGCAGGCTTCGCCAGCTGCTACAGATCGCATCACGGCTTAAGTGAACAGCATTACGCGGGGGCTGAAATTCTTGAAGGGCACAAACAACATCGGCCAGCAGAGCTGGCCGATGCTTGAAACGGTCGGCCAGATTTAGCCAGCGACCGGGGAACGCCAGTCATCGGAACCAGAAGTGCCGGATACTTCGTGGGTCCAGGTGATTTTGCGGTAGGTGAAGTGCACGTCTTCCAGGTGGGTGAAGTGCGAGTTCGACGGGTCCTGACAGTTGTGCATGTAGTCCTTGATGTTGACGATGATCGCGTCTTCAAGTGTGGTGGTGTAGTAGTGCTCCTGGGTGCCTTGAGCCGAGGTGCGGTACCACTTGATTTCGATAGTGGTTATGCGCTCGCCCGACGTCAGGGCCGCCAGCAGCAGCGGGGAGGCCTTGTCGAACACTTTGGTGATGACAACTGGCTTGTGAACGCGCTGACCGGTTGGCTGGCCGGACTGCGGGTCACGCGGGATGATCACTTCGTGGCTGAAGCCCTGAACCATGACCTGGTCTTCATGACCTTCCTGGTAGGTGTTGCCAACGGAGTCGGCGGTGAAGGCGCCGGCAGTGATCAGGCCATGTTTCTCGCCAGTAACGGACATATACGCGGGTGTAGCCATGGATGCTCTCCTTGCTAAATAAGAGTGAGGGTGCCCGGGAGGCGGTATCGCCCGGTGGGTGCCTGACTGTTATCAATGTCCGTGCCATAGGCGATTAAAACTATATAAATCAGTCGGTTGAGATTATTTTCCAAGCACCGAAAGGTTTTCCGGCAACGATCACCTGAGAATGTGCGCAAGAAGTTGCGCACCACTGCGCAACTTCTTGCTCACTCGGCTGGAGGGCTTGATAAGCCGGGCGTCCAGCGTCGCTTGGGGGGCTTTTTCAGAGATACGGTTGCGCAATTTCTTGCGCATCAAGGCCATGAGCCGTCACCCCGGCAATGGGCGCAAAAGGCCAACGGTGGCCTCTACTCCAAGGCGCTGTTGGCGAAGTTGGGGTAAGCCAGATAGCCAGCGGGTCGAAATTTATGTGGCGAGCGAGCTTGCTCGCGCTGGGCTGCGTAGCGGCCCCAAAATTCTGCGTACGAGCGGAGATTTTGTGAGTGCTACGCACTCAAGCGGGAGCAAGCTCCCTCGCGCCAAAGTGCGTTTGACCGAGAACTCTTTGGGTCAAATCAGATTCGGCAATCCCAAGGTCTTGCAGCAGTCCTCGATCGAGCGCCGCTGCGTCTGCGCATACAACCCCAACTCATCAATCGTCGAACGCCCCAAGGCCTTCTCGAAGGCTTGCTGATTCGAATGCACGCCATAGTGAGTTTGTGCCGCATCCCCCAGGTTCGACTGAAAAATCCCCGCCGCACTGACCGGCAAGAAGTCTTCGTACACCAGCGGTTCTACCCGTACATACCCGTCACGGAGCAAATCCCCCAGCGAGGTGCCTTTCAGTTCATCCGCCGCCAAGCCTTTTTCTGTCACGAAGTAGCGAAAGTACGCCAGTTCCTGTTGGCGCATGTCCTCGACGGTGTCAGGGAATTCGCCGAAGTGCTGCGCCATTAGCGCGTTGTAGCGTGCGGCGTTGGCTTCGTTGGGGAAGTCCTTGAGTTCATCCCGGGCGGCGTTGAGCAAACGGTCGTAAAGCGCCCGGCCCTTGGGGGTGAGCGCCGCGCCGCGCTGCTCGATTTCACCGAAGCGGGCGCTGTGGCTGCCACGGGTTTGGGCTTGATCGGTGAAGGCGATGGGCTCGTCCAGCGCCTTGAAGCTGGTTTGACGCAGCAGGATCGGGCATTGCCGGCGGGGTGGGCCTTCGATCACCGCTTTAGGGGTGATGCCATGGGCGGGCATTTGTGCCTGCACGATGTCGATGTCCAGGGTGCGGGGCGTCAGGTGGTTGATGTGCGGGCCTTTGAACGCCACCACGTCGGCGATCAGCCGATGCTGGGCGCTGAGTTTCTGATATTGCTCGGCGGTGACGGTAGCGCTGTGGTGCCAGCGGAAGGTTTCCAGGGCTTGTGCGACGAAGTCCTGCGCCTCGTATTCGGTCAGGCCGCCCTGGGTTTCAGCGCGTTCAATGAGGGTCAGCGCTGCCGGAGTGAAGATCGACCGCTTGTCCAGCGCTGACTGGGCAAAGGTCCGCAGTTCGGCGTCTTCGATCAGTTCCAGGCGCAGCAGTGAGGTGAACACCCGGAACGGGCTGACCTGTAGCGCCGCCTCATGCACGGCGCGGAACGCGGTGGAATGCACTGGCACGCCGGCCGGGGTCAGGTCGTAATAGCCCACCGGCTGCATGCCCATCACCGCGAACAGGCGGGCGAGGGTCGCCAGTTCAGCGGCGGTGCCGACGCGGATCGCACCGTGGCGCTCCAGGTCCAGCCGCTGGATTTCTCCGGTGCTGTGTAACTGTCGGGCGATCTGTGGGTCGCTGTCCAGCACGTGGCGGTTGGTCTGTTCCACCAGCTCCATCAGCGCGCCGTACAGCGGCACTTCTTCGCGGTACATGTCGGACATCGCTTTGGAGAAGCGTTGGCGGATCAGGTCAGGGCTGACGAAGTTCGGATGGCTCATGAAAAGTTTCCTGGCGCAGTGACGTAACGGATGCCGGAAAAGATCGCAGCCTTCGGCGGCGCCGACAAACGAAGTTTCTGACGAACTTCATTCTGCCAAGGACTGTTCTAGTAACGCAGGGGTGTTCGGTTATTGCAGCACTTGGTCGACCAGTTCGATCCAGTGCCTGACCGGCGTTCGTCCGACGCTGTTGAGGTGGCTCTGGCAGCCGATGTTGGCGGTGGCGATGACCTCGGGGTGGCCGCTTTCCAGGGCGTTGAGTTTGTTGTCGCGCAGTTGCCGCGCCAGTTCCGGTTGGGTGATCGAGTAGGTGCCGGCCGATCCGCAACACAAATGACTGTCGGGCACTGCCGTGAGGTTGAAGCCTAATCGGGTCAGTACGGTTTCTACCGCGCCGCCAAGTTTCTGTGCGTGCTGCAAGGTGCAGGGGCAATGGAAGGCGATCCGTCGGTCGGTGGCGGCGCAGACCCGTTCCAAAGGTTCATCGGCCAACACTTGCACCAGGTCCAGGGCCAATTCGCTGACCCGCTGGGCTTTGGCCGCATAGACCGGATCGCGCTCCAGCAGATGCCCGTAATCCTTGATGAAGGCGCCGCAACCGCTGGCGGTTTGCACGATGGCTTCGGCGCCGTTTTCCAGATGTGGCCACCAGGTGTCGATGTTGCGTCGGGCGCGATTGAGGCCCATGGCCTGGGCATCGAGGTGATAGTCCAGCGCGCCGCAGCAGCCGGCTTCGGGTGCCGGGATCACGCTGATCCCCAGCCGATCCAGCACCCGCGCGGTTGCGGCATTGGTGTTGGGCGACAGACCGGGCTGCACGCAGCCCTCGAGCATCAACACCCGACGCGCATGCCGAGGGGCAGGGCGCTCGCCGGTGGCGGGGAGGTCGTGGGGCAACTTCGCCTCAACGCCCCGTGGCAGCAACGGCCGGAAGGTGGCGCCGATTTGCAGCAAGATCTTGAACAGGTTCGGGTTCGGCGCCAGTGCCCGCAGTCCTTGACGCAACAGCCGCTGACTGGCCGGGCGCGGCACCGCTTGATCGATCACGGCGCGGCCAATATCCAGCAAGTTGTGATAATCAACCCCGGACGGGCAGGTGGTTTCGCAGTTGCGGCACGTCAGGCAGCGATCCAGGTGCAATTGGGCTTTGGCCGTGGCGGGGGCGCCTTCGAGCACTTGCTTGATCAGGTAGATGCGCCCGCGCGGCCCGTCCAGTTCGTCGCCCAGCAGTTGGTAAGTCGGGCACGTGGCGTTGCAGAACCCGCAATGCACGCAGGTGCGCAGAATCTTGTCCGCTTCTTCGGCGCGGGGCAGTTGCCGAGACTGTTCACTGAGGTTGGTTTGCATAGGGGGCGCTCTCCATTAGTTTCCCCGCCGCGCCGGGTCTGCTGTTGTGCAGGGCAAGGCGCGAGGAGCGTGGTTTGGTCATTCCAAATAAGCTTCGAGCAACGCAGCCCTGCACAACAGCAGGCCCGGCCCTTCGGGTTGTGCCTTAAAGCGGGCCAGACTGCGTTGCAGGCCTTGGAAAGGGAACAACCATTCCCACAGCGGCCTGCGCCTTGCCTGGCCCGCTTTAAGGCGACAACGCGGCGGGGAAACTAATGGAGAGCGCCCCCTAAAGCTCCGCGTACATCCGGCCGGGGTTGAACAGCCTTTGCGGGTCCAGTTGCGCCTTGAGTTGCCGGTGATAGCGCAGCAGTGCCGGGGCCAGCGGCTGGAAAGGCGTGTCGCTGACGCCATGGCTGAAACAGGTGGCGTGGCCGCCGAGTTCAAGGGCCCGCGACTGAATGTTGTCGGCCGCGGATTTCAGCCAGCGTTGTGCGCCGCCCCAGTCGATCAGTTGCTCGCCGGGCAAGTCCAGAGGCCCGAGGTTGTTGGGCAATGACAAGCGCCACAGCGGCAAGCCCTCATTGAAAAAGTCTAGTCGTTGTTCGTTCAGGTCGGCCCAGTAACCGGAGTCCAGCGGTTTGCCGCCGAGCCGTTGATGGGCAGCCGCCACCGAACCTTCACCGCCTTCCAGCCGCAGATACAGACGTTGGCCATCGTGGCTGGCGGCGCTGATGGGCAAAGGTTGCTGGCCCCATTGCGCCAGATTGGCCAAGGCGCGGGCGCAGTCGATGTCCAGGCTGATGCTCAAGCATTGCCGGGGTTTGGGCAGCACCTTGAGCGAGACTTCGGTCAGCACGCCGAGGCAGCCATAACTGCCCACCATCAGGCGTGAGAGGTCGTAGCCGGCGACGTTTTTCATCACTTCGCCGCCAAAGCGCAGATGGGTGCCGAGGCCGCTGATCACCCGCGTCCCCAGGACAAAATCCCGTACCGAGCCGGACCACGGGCGCCGCGGTCCGGACAGCCCCGCCGCGATCATCCCGCCGACGGTGGCGCCTTCGCCGAATGACGGTGGCTCGCAGGGCAGCATTTGCCCCGCCGCATCCAGTGCGGCAAACAGTTCGCTCAACGGCGTCCCGGCGCGAACGCTGATCACCAGCTCCGTCGGGTCGTAGCTGACGATGCCGCGATGGGCGCGGATGTCGAGTATTTCTCCGGCCACTTCCCGGCCGAGAAACGCCTTGGTGTTGCCTCCCTGAATGCGCAGTGGCGTGGCGTTCTCCCGCGCCTGTTTGACCTGCTCAAGCAGAGCTTCACTGGCATCGAAGTCCGGCATCAGAAACGCTCCAGCTCAGGAAACGGCAGTTGCCCGGCGTGGATGTGCATCGCGCCGAATTCCGCGCAGCGGTGCAGGGTCGGGATGTTCTTGCCAGGGTTGAGCAGACCCTTTGGGTCGAACGCGGCTTTGACGGCGTGAAACAGGGTCAACTCGTCACTGTTGAACTGCGCGCACATCTGATTGATTTTCTCCCGGCCGACGCCATGTTCGCCGGTGATGCTACCGCCGACTTTCACGCACAGTTCAAGGATCTTGCCGCCGAGGGCTTCGGCCTGTTCCAGTTCGCCGGGCTGGTTGGCGTCGAACAGGATCAGTGGGTGCATGTTGCCGTCGCCGGCATGGAACACGTTGGCCACGCGCAAGCCGTATTCTTGCGCCAGGCTGGCGATGCCCTTAAGCACACCAGGCAGTTCGCGGCGGGGGATGGTGCCGTCCATACAGTAGTAATCCGGCGAGAGGCGGCCGATTGCCGGGAAGGCGTTCTTGCGCCCGGCCCAGAACCGCACGCGTTCGGCTTCGTCCCGCGCCTGGCGTACCTCGCTGGCGCCGGCCTGTTGCAACACCTCGCGGACTCGTTCGCAGTCGTCATGGACATCGGCTTCGACACCGTCCAGTTCGCAGAGCAGGATCGCCTCGGCGTCCACCGGGTAACCGGCATGGATAAAATCCTCGGCGGCGCGGATCGCCAGGTTGTCCATCATCTCAAGGCCTCCCGGGATGATCCCGGCGGCAATGATTTCGGCCACCGCGCGGCCGGCTTTTTCCACCGAATCGAAGCTGGCCAGCAAAACTTTGGCGACCTGGGGTTTGGGCAACAGTTTGACCGTGACTTCGGTGATGATCCCCAACAAGCCTTCGGAACCGGTGAACAGCGCCAGCAAGTCGAACCCCGGCGCGTCCAGCGAATCGGCGCCGAGGGTCAGGTGTTCGCCCTCGAGGGTCAGCACTTCGAGTTTCAGCAGGTTGTGCACGGTCAGGCCGTACTTGAGGCAATGCACGCCGCCGGCGTTTTCCGCGACGTTGCCGCCGATGGAACAGGCAATTTGCGAGGACGGGTCCGGCGCGTAATACAAACCGAAGGGCGCCGCCGCCTGGGATATCGCCAGGTTACGCACCCCCGGCTGGACCCGTGCGGTGCGGGCGGCGGGGTCGATGTGCAGGATGCTGTTGAACCGCACCATCACCAGCAGCACGCCTTTGTCCAGCGGCAGTGCACCACCGGACAACCCGGTGCCGGCCCCGCGCGCCACCACCGGCACATTCCGGGCATGGCAGAGCCTGAGCAGCGCCTGCACCTGTTGCAGGTGCCGGGGCAGGGCCACCAGCATTGGCGTGGTGCGATAGGCCGAGAGACCGTCGCACTCGTAGGGTTTGAGCTCTTCCTCGCGCCAGAGGATGTCCAGGTCCGGCACCTCCTGTTGCAAGGCCTTGAGCAGCGCCGCCTTGTCTACGTTCGGCAGCACACCGTCGATGCGTTCGTCGTAAAGAATGTTCATCATCGCGCCTCGTATGAATCGCGAACATCACCCCGAACATCCCTGTAGCAGCTGCCGAGGCTGCGTTCGGCTGCGAAGCAGTCGTCAAGCCAGAACCTGCGGTGCATCAGGCAAACCGCATCAGCCGGATTCACGACTGCTGAGCAGCCGAACGCAGCCTCGCAGGCTCGGCAGCTGCTACGGGCGATGTGTCTCCAAAAACTCCCGGTACAACTGCGCCGTGTTGGCCGGTTGCTCAACCATCGGCATATGACCGACACCGTCCCAGATTTCCACCTGCAGATCGGCGATGCCCTTGCTCCAGACTGGCACGCTACTGACGTCGATCAAGCGGTCCTTGCGCCCCCACAGGAGCAACGCCGGGCACTTGATGTCGGGCAGTTTCGGCTCCATCGGCGGGCTGGCGTGAAAGTCCCTGAAAATTTCTTCCAGCTCGTCGCGCTGCTGTTCATAACGCTGGGCGACGGCGTCCAGCACGATCCCCGGCACCCACGGCGGCGAGGCCATAGTCATGGCGTAGAAATACTGGAATTCTTCCCGGGAATGAATCAAAAACGGGTTGTGGCCGCGGGCCAGGTGCCGCTCCATGTCGCTGAGCTCCGGGGCGGTGACGCCGGCCGGGTCGAGCAGCGCCAGCGAGATAATGCGCTCCGGGTAAGTGGCTGCCAGCCACGCCGCGATGTAACCGCCCATGGAGTTGCCGATCACATGCACCTTCTCGACCCCGCAGACATCGAGCAACTGGATCAACCGTTTGGCCTGGACCGGAATGTCATAACCGCCGCCAGCCTTGAAGCCGGTTTCGCCATGGCCGGCGAGGTCGGGGATGATCACCCGGTAGTCGTCGACAAAATGCCGGGCAAAGCGCAGCCAGATGTTCTTGTCGGCGCTGCAGCCGTGCAGCATCAGCACACTGCTGGAGGCTTCGTAAGGCCCGCCTTGCCAGGTCGAGACGGTCATTTCGGCGATCGGCACGACGATCTTGTGCAGCCGATACAGCCGGGCCTCCAGCGCCATGTTCAAGTCATAGAGCCAGTAACCGATGGCCGGGTAACTCAACCAGCTCCAGGCCACGAAGACTGCGATAACGACAACCAACAAAAGCATCAGGCGATTCCTTGCAGTGATCAGGACAGAATGTGGTCGGCAGGACTCTGCATGGACCTCCCCATCGTTGTTTATCGATCCCTCCCTTCATGTATAGACAAACATTGGGCACTCGCCTCATGGCGATGCCTGGTAATTCAGACCGCCAACCGGTGATGGCTATTTGCCGTTGCCCTGATAGACTTCAAACACACTTTCAATCCCGTGTGTTGTCTGGCTCCGTTCAGTGGTACAGAGGCCGCTATGGAAAAAAAGGGAGGAAAGGGACTTTCACTGGCCAGGAGGCTTTATGGGTCGCGAATCCTGGGGCTGGCCCTTGGATTATTGTGCGTCGGCGCAGGGATGTATCCTCTCGACCCGGCGCCATGGGTCTGGGTGGTGATGCTGATCAACGGGCTGCTCTGGCCGCATGTGGCTTATCAATGGGCGCGTCGGGCGAACGTTCCTTTCCACGCCGAACATCGCAACATCTTGGTGGACGCGTTTCTCGGCGGTTTCTGGGTGGCCGCCATGCAGTTCAATCCGCTGCCCAGCGCGGCAACGCTGTCGATGATGGCGATGCACAACGTGGCCATCGGCGGTTTGCGTTTTCTGTTGGTGGGCGCCGTCGCGCAGATACTCGGGATAGGCCTCGGGCTGCTGGTGTTCATGCCGGCTTTTGTCCCGCAGACCAATCCGCTTCAGCTGTACGCCTGTTTGCCTTTGCTGTCGATTTATCCGATGAGCCTGGGCTGGATCTGTTTCCGTCAGGCCCACACCCTTGGCCGGCACAAGCGCGAGTTGCTGGCCCTGAGCCGCACCGATAGCCTGACCGGCCTGCTGAACCACGGCGCCTGGAAAGATCAACTGGAAATCGAATTTCAGCGTTGCCAACGCCAGCAGCAGGGTGGGGCGATCGCGCTGATCGACATCGACCATTTTAAAGTCATCAACGACACTTACGGCCATGTCGCCGGGGACATCGTCCTGCGTCAGCTGAGCAAAATGCTCAAGCAGAACCTGCGGGCAGCCGATGTCGCCGGGCGCTACGGCGGCGACGAATTCTGCGTGCTGCTGCCGGACCTGCCGCTGGATCGCGCCGCCGTGGCGATGGATGCGCTGCGTGATCGTTTCGCCACGCTGGGCTACGAGCAGAACCCGGCGTTGAAAGTCAGTTTGAGCATCGGCCTGGCGGCCTTCAACCCGGCTCACGACGACGCGACCCTGTGGCTCAACGACGCCGACCAGGCGCTCTACGAAGCCAAGACCACCGGCCGCAACCGCGTCATCTGCCACAGCGATGGTAAACCGCATAAAGCGTTGCTCGATTCGGTCTGACCGATCACCCCAAATCCCCTGTGGGAGCGGGTTTATGTGGCGAGGGGGCTTGCCCCCGTTCGACTGCGAAGCAGTCGTAAAACCAGTCACCGCGGTCTAATTCAAGATCGTGGTGACTGGTTTTAGGGGTGCTTCGCTCCCCAACGGGGGCAAGCCCCCTCGCCACATAAGCCCGCTCCCACAGGGGATATGTGGTCAATCGGGTTTGTGTATGTCGCATCCGGTGTAGAGCCTTGCGTCGTAGTCAGGTAGGGTATTTTCGACCCCCGACACGAAACAAGGATCGATTCATGACGTTCAAGCGCTCTCGCTCCCTCTTGGCCACCAGCCTCGGCCTGACCCTCGCCCTCGGCGCCTTCACCCCCGCAGCCTTTGCCGAACCCCACAAACAAGTCCTCGCCGATGCCGAACAGTACAAGGGCGAAGCCCTGAAATTGCTGGAACGGCTGGTAAACATCGACTCCGGCTCCGGTTATGAACCAGGCCTGACCCAGGTGAGTGACATCGCCATCGCAGAGTTGAAGAAACTCGGTGCCACCATCGAACTCGTGCCCAACACCCCGGACAAGAGCAACCATGTGCTGGCCACGCTCAAAGGCACCGGCAAGGCGAAAATCCTGCTGATGGCGCACATGGACACCGTGTTCAAGGAAGGCTCGGCCGCTGAGCGCCCGTTCCACATCAAGGACGGCCGCGCTTACGGGCCGGGCGTGATGGATGACAAGGGCGGTATCGTCGCCGGGATCTACGCGCTGCAAGTCCTGAAGAACCTCGACTTCAAGGACTACGCGCAGATCACCTTCCTGCTCGACGCCAGCGAAGAAACCGGCTCGGACGTCGCCACCGACCTGATCAAAAAAACCGCCAAGGCCCACGACGTGACCCTCAACCTCGAACCGGGCCGCCCGGCGGATGGCCTGGTGGTGTGGCGCAAAGGCAGCGCCACCGCCGTGGTCGAGGTCAAAGGCAAGGCGGCTCACGCAGGCGTCGCTCCGGAGTTGGGGCGCAACGCCGCGATGGAGGCCGCGCACCAGATTTTGCAACTCGGCAAACTGGGCGATGCGCAGAAGAAAACCACCATCAACTTCACGGTGCTTAAGGCCGGGGACCGCACCAACGTGATCCCGGATCAGGCCACCGCCAAGGCTGACGTGCGCGCAGCGGTGCCGGAAGAATTCGATCGGATCGAGCAGGATCTGGCGCGGGTTTCCAAGGACAAGCTGATTCCCGAAACCGAAGTCACCACCACCCTCAAGCGCGGCTTGCCGCCGATGCCGCAAACGGCGGAGTCGGATCGCTTGATGGCCATGGCCCAGGGGATTTACGGCGAAATCGGCCGCAAGTTGACGGAAGAAGGCAGCGGCGGGGCGGCGGATGCCAGTCTCTCGGCCGGTGTTGGCACGCCGACGCTGGACGGGTTCGGGATTGTCGGCGGGAACATCCATACGCCGGAGGAATATGCCGAGGTTGAGAGCGTGGCACCGCGGATTTATCTGTTGTCGCGGATGATTATGGAGTTGGCCAAGCAGTAATTAGCCAGATCGCTCTCACAATCGGGCGCAAGTTCCTGTGATGGGGAAGCTAGCCCAGTGCGGAACCTGTGGGAGCGGGCTTGTGTGGCGAGGGAGCTTGCTCCCGCTGGGGCGCGAAGCGGCCCCAAAGCTTTGCGACTGCTGCGCAGTCGAGCGGGAGCAAGCTCCCTCGCCACACAAGCCCGCCCCCACAGGGATTTGTGGTGTTTCAGCTTACTGCGTGCTGCCTAGTTGATCGGTGTACCAACAAACACCTCAAGCCCTTCGGCATACGCCGTGAACGCGTTGATCCGTGGGAACCGCACGGCACCCACCTGATCCGGCACCACCAGGTTGGTAAAGCTCCAGGCCACTGCCAGGGTAATCCCGTCTTGCGCGATCGAACCGTCGGTCTTCAGCGGCTGTTTTTCCAGTTCCCGCTCCAGCGCCGAATACGCCGCCGCCAATTGCCCTTCGACCCGTTCCACCCAAGGCGTGTACTGAATCTCCGCTGGTCGCAGATTGCGTTCGTAGTAAAGCTGCACCGACTTCTCGCACGCCGCCAATGCCAGGCCGATCAGTCGCAATGAGCTCAATCGTTGATCCAGATCGTTGGATATCAGGCTTTTACCCGGCGCGGCCAGGGCCTCCAGGTAGTCGATGATCAGCGTCGAATCCATCAACACTTCGCCGTCATCGAGCACCAGGGTCGGTGCCTTCACCACCGGGTTGATCTGCTGGAACTGCTCGAAGGTCCTGAATACCGAAACCGACTCGTGCTCCAGCGGTATGCCCAGGCATTTGGCGGAAATGGCGACGCGCCGCACGTAGGGCGAATCCAGCATGCCGATCAGTTTCATTGAGCCTCTCCTGCAGACGGTCCTTGGGGGACGGACAACCTTAGCTGAGGTTCAGCGACCTGCAAACGGTCTCGCGCTAATCCTCGAAGTCTAATCCTCAAAGCCTACCTGCTCATGAATCTCATCGACCTTCAATTCCAGCCGATAAGCCACGGCGATAAACAGCGCCTGGCACAGGCACAAGGTCGCACTCAACGAGCGGAAGGCAAACGAGCTGCCCTCGTTGACCAGCAGCACGGTATTGGCGCGTTTGGCCAACGGCGAGAGGTTGCTGTCGGTGATGATCAGGGTTTTCGCCTGATGGTGCTGGGCGATGCGCAGGCAGTGCTGGGTTTCCTTGCCGTAGGGCGTGAAGCTGATGGCGATCACCAGGTCATTGGCGCGCACGCTGCGCATCTGCTCGCGGTAACTGCCGCCGAGGCCCGACACCAGGTGGATGCGCTTGTTGGTGTGTTGCAGGTTGTAGACCAGGTAATCGGCCACCGCGAACGAGCGGCGCACCCCGACCACGTAGATGTTGTCGGCATTCACCACCAGGTCCACGGCCTTGTCGAAGGCCTGGTCATCGAGTTCCAGCCCCAACCGTTCGATACCCGACAGGGTTGCGTTGATGCATTCGCGCGCCAGATCGCCGCCGCTGGCCTTTTGGGACTTGTTGGCGATCATGCTGCGGATGCGCTGCTGGTAGTTCTGCACCGGCGTGGTCTTGTGGGTGTAGGCCTCGCGGAACAACGCCTGCATTTCGCTGAAACCGCTGAAGCCGAAACGCTGGGAAAACCGCACGATGGCCGACGGGTGCACTTCGCATTCGCGGGCGATGTCGCTGATGCGGTCGACCATGATCCGGTCACTCTGCTGGCTCATGTAGCTGGCGATGCGTTTGAGCTGGCGCGGCAGGCTTTCGTATTCGTTGGTGATCAGCTGCAGCAGACGCTCGGCATTGATCGGGGGGCTGGCGAGATCGCTGTCGGGCGTGCTCTCGGGCGTAGCCGGCTGATCGGTGCGGGACATAAGAAATCCTTCTGGCTTGTTCTTATAGAGATGACAGGTCGCGTCATCCCCTGACACTAGGTTGGCTGTGCGCAGTCTACAGGGTCGGCCGGAATAAAATCTTGAGCTTGCGGCCGCAATGGGGTTTGCTGAAACGATGCATGTGTCTGGAACGCTTGCGCCAAAGTTTATTGGAAAAAATATTCCATGTAAAAAATATTTAGAATAATTATTGATTGTTCGGCCTCGGTCGTTTTAGTCTGCATCCACCAAGAGTGTTCGGCGCCTTCGTCGCCCCGAACGCAGGCTGATAAAAATAACAGGAGCCAGCATGGGCCAGACTCGTTTTGCCAGTGGGCGTCAATTGGATCTGATTTGCCTGGGGCGCCTTGGCGTCGACCTCTATGCGCAGCAAGTCGGGGCGCGGCTGGAGGATGTTTCAAGCTTCGCCAAATACCTCGGCGGTTCGTCCGCCAACATCGCCTTCGGCACCGCTCGGCTGGGTCTGAAGTCGGCGATGCTGAGCCGGGTAGGGGACGACCACATGGGTCGCTTCCTCGTTGAATCCCTGGCCCGTGAAGGCTGCGAGGTCAGCGGCATCAAGGTCGATCCGGAACGCCTGACCGCCATGGTCCTGCTGGGTCTCAAGGATCGCGAAACCTTTCCTTTGGTCTTCTACCGCGAAAACTGCGCCGACATGGCGTTGCGCGCCGAAGACATCAGCGAAGCCTTTATTGCCTCCAGTAAAGCCTTGCTGATCACCGGCACCCATTTCTCCAGCGACGGTGTCTACAAGGCGAGCATCCAGGCGCTGGACTACGCCGAGAAGCACAACGTCAAACGGGTGCTGGACATCGACTACCGCCCGGTACTCTGGGGCCTGGCGGGCAAGGCTGATGGCGAAACCCGTTTCGTCGCCGACCAGAACGTCAGCCAGCACGTGCAGAAAATCCTCCCGCGTTTCGACCTCATCGTTGGCACTGAAGAGGAGTTTCTGATCGCCGGCGGCTCCGAGGATTTGCTCACCGCCCTGCGCAATGTCCGGCGCCTGAGTGCGGCCACCCTGGTGGTCAAGCTCGGCCCGCAAGGCTGCACGGTGATTCACGGGGTGATCCCGGAACGTCTCGAAGACGGCGCCATTTATCCCGGCGTTCGGGTAGAAGTGTTGAATGTGCTGGGGGCCGGCGATGCCTTCATGTCGGGTTTCCTCAGTGGTTGGCTGGAGGATGCGAGCGACGAGCGCTGCTGCCAGTTGGCCAATGCCTGCGGTGGTCTGGTGGTGTCGCGCCACGCCTGTGCCCCAGCCATGCCAACCCGCGCCGAACTCGATTACCTGTTCAACAGCCCGGTGCCCATCACCCGGCCGGATCAGGACGTAGTGTTGCAGCGTTTGCATCAGGTCAGCGTGCCGCGCAAACAGTGGAAGCAGTTGTTCATCTTTGCCTTCGACCATCGCGGGCAACTGGTGGAACTGGCGCACAAGGGTGGCCGCGACCTGAACAGCATTGGTGAACTCAAACAACTCTTTATCAAAGCCGTGGAGCGGGTCGAAGCGGATTTGCGTGAGCAGGGCGTCGACGCCAATGTCGGCTTGCTGGCCGATCAACGTTTCGGTCAGGACGCGTTGAACGCCGCCACCGGTCGCGGCTGGTGGGTGGCACGGCCGGTGGAAGTGCAGGGTTCGCGGCCACTGGCGTTCGAACACGGGCGTTCGATTGGCAGCAACCTGATCGCCTGGCCACAAGAACAGATCATCAAATGCCTGGTGCAATTCCATCCCGACGACGAGCCGCTGCTGCGTCTGGAGCAGGAAGCGCAGATCAAGGGTTTGTATCAGGCGTCGCAAGTCAGCGGTCATGAACTGCTGCTGGAGATCATTCCGCCCAAGGATCACCCGTCGACCCATCCGGACGTGCTGTATCGCGCCCTCAAACGCCTCTACAACCTGGGCATCTACCCGGCGTGGTGGAAGATCGAAGCGCAAAGCGCGGAGGAGTGGAAACAACTCGACGCACTGATTCAAGAGCGCGATCCGTATTGCCGTGGCGTGGTGCTGCTGGGCCTGAATGCCCCGGCGGCGGCGTTGGCCGAAGGGTTTCAGCAGGCCAGCCAGAGCCAGACCTGCCGTGGTTTTGCCGTGGGCCGGACGATTTTCCAGGAACCGAGCCGCGCGTGGATGGCCGGTGAAATCGACGACGAAACGCTGATCCACCGGGTGCAGGGCACCTTCGTCGAACTGATCGATGCCTGGCGCACGGCCCGCGCTTGAACAAATTAGCTGATTGATCGGGCTTTTGTGGCGAGGGAGCTTGCTCCCGCTGGACTGCGAAGCAGTCCCAAATCAACCGGCCCGGTATATCAGGTAAACCGCATTCACAGGTTTGCGACTGCTTCGCAGCCGAGCGGGAGCAAGCTCCGTCGCCACAGGTGATCGGTTGAACATTTTAGTAAAAACAATAAAAGGTGCAGCCATGCCCGCTATCCGAATTGGCATCAACCCGATCTCCTGGAGCAACGACGACTTGCCGTCCCTCGGTGGCGAGACGCCGTTGAGCACCGCCCTCGGCGAAGGCAAGGACATCGGCTACGAAGGTTTCGAACTCAACGGTAAATTCCCCAAGGATGCCAAAGGCGTCGGTGACGTGCTGCGGCCTTACGATCTGGCGCTGGTCTCCGGCTGGTACTCCAGCCGTCTGGCCCGCCGTTCCGTGGCCGAGGAAATCGACGCCATCGGCAGCCATGTCGAGCTGCTGGCCAAGAACGGCGCCAAGGTGCTGGTGTACGGCGAAGTCGCCGACTCCATTCAAGGCCAGCGCATTCCACTGGTCGAGCGCCCGCGTTTTCACACCGAGCAGGCCTGGCAGGAATACGCCGACAAACTCACCGAACTGGCACGTTTCACCCTGTCCCAAGGCGTGCGTCTGGCGTATCACCACCATATGGGTGCCTACGTCGAATCCCCGGCTGACATCGACAAACTGATGGCGTTGACCGGCAGCGAAGTCGGCCTGCTGTTCGATTCGGGCCATTGCTACATGGGCGGCGGTGAACCGTTGCAGGTGTTGCGCAAACACATCGAACGCATCTGCCACGTGCATTTCAAGGACGTGCGCAAACCTGTGGTGCAACTGGCGCGCAACAACCTGTGGAGCTTCCCGGACTGCATCATCAACGGCACGTTCACCGTGCCCGGCGATGGCGACATCGACTTCGGCGCCTTGCTCGACGTGCTGCTGGCCGCTGATTACCACGGCTGGTTGGTGGTCGAGGCCGAACAGGACCCAGCGGTGGCACCAAGTTACGTCTACGCCAAAAAAGGCTACGACACCTTGCGTGCACTGCTCGACGAGAGGGTTGCACGATGAGCCTGTTGGTCAAAAGCAAGGCCCGCGGCCGGACCATGGTCGAATTGGGGCAGGGGGAGCTGGAATACGTCGGCTTTGCCGCCTACCGCCTGAGCCTTGGCGAAACCCTGCCGGTCGGTGCAGCTGACAAGGAGCTGTGCCTGGTGCTGCTCAGCGGTCGGGTCAGCATCAAAGGCGAGGCGCCGGGGCAGGGCGCGTTCGATTGGGACAACATCGGCGATCGCCAGTCGGTGTTCGAAGACAAATCCCCGTTCGCCGCGTACTTGCCACCGGGCAGTCAGGCGCAAGTGGTGGCGTTGAGTGATGTGCAAATCGCCGTTTGCGCCGCACCCGGTTCGACCACCAAAAACCTCGGTCCCCGGCTGATCAAACCCGACAGCATGAAACGCAGCGTGCGCGGCAAGGGCGCCAACACCCGTTACGTCTGCGACATCCTGCCGGACACCGAGCCCGCCCATTCGCTGCTGGTGGTGGAAGTGCGGACGCCGTCCGGGCACTCGTCGAGCTATCCACCCCACAAGCACGACACCGACGATCTACCGCACCAGAGCTTTCTCGAAGAAACCTACTACCACCAGATCAACCCGCCCCAAGGGTTCGTGTTCCAGCGGGTCTACACCGACGATCGCAGCATCGATCAGGCCATGGCCGTGGAAAACAGCGACCTGGTCGTCGTGCCCAAGGGCTATCACCCGGTCAGCGTGCCCTACGGCTACGAGTCGTATTACCTGAACGTGATGGCCGGGCCGAAACGCGTCTGGCAGTTCCATAACGATCCGCAGCATAGCTGGCTGCTGGATCTCTGAATTCCAACATCCGAACGGAGAACAAGAACAATGAGCGACGCCCCGGTAATAGGCCATTACATCGACGGTCAGGTGCAGGACAGTGGTAGCGAGCGGTTCAGCAATGTCTTCAATCCGGCCACCGGCAGCGTTCAGGCGCGGGTCGGACTGGCCAGCCAGAAGACCGTGGACAACGCCGTCGCTTCGGCCCTGAAGGCGTTCCCGGCCTGGTCCGAGCAATCGTCTTTGCGCCGTTCGCGGGTGATGTTCAAGTTCAAGGAATTGCTCGATCGCCATCACAACGAACTGGCGGAAATCATCAGCCGCGAACACGGCAAGGTTTTCTCGGACGCCAAGGGCGAAGTGACGCGCGGCATCGAGATCGTCGAATACGCCTGCGGTGCGCCGAACCTGCTGAAAACCGATTTCAGCGACAACATCGGCGGTGGCATCGACAACTGGAACCTGCGCCAGCCGCTGGGCGTTTGCGCTGGAGTCACGCCGTTCAACTTCCCGGTGATGGTGCCGCTGTGGATGATTCCGA
Organism: Pseudomonas sp. LBUM1673; assembly: GCF_059695645.1. Classification (NCBI taxonomy): domain Bacteria; kingdom Pseudomonadati; phylum Pseudomonadota; class Gammaproteobacteria; order Pseudomonadales; family Pseudomonadaceae; genus Pseudomonas; species Pseudomonas sp. LBUM1673. The sequence continues at coordinate 4,011,391 of NZ_CP166780.1, read as the reverse complement.
TCGCGCTGGTCACCGGTAACTGCTTCATCCTCAAACCGTCCGAGCGCGACCCGTCGGCCAGTTTGCTGATGGCGAAATTATTGACCGAAGCCGGATTGCCGGACGGCGTGTTCAACGTGGTCCAGGGCGACAAGGCCGCGGTCGACGCCTTGCTGCAACACCCGGACATCGAGGCGATTTCCTTCGTCGGTTCGACGCCGATTGCCGAATACATCCACCAGCAAGCGACTTCGCGCGGCAAGCGTGTACAGGCGCTGGGCGGGGCGAAGAACCACATGATCGTCATGCCCGACGCGGATCTGGATCAAGCGGCAGATGCGCTGATTGGCGCGGCTTATGGTTCGGCCGGTGAGCGCTGCATGGCGATTTCGATTGCCGTGGCCGTCGGTGATGTCGGCGACCAGTTGATTGCCAAACTGCTGCCGCGCATCGATCAACTGAAGGTCGGCAACGGCATGCAGGGCGACAGCGACATGGGGCCGCTGGTGACGGCTGAGCACAAGGCCAAAGTCGAGGGTTTTATCGGCGAAGGCGTGGCCCAGGGCGCACAACTGATTGTCGATGGACGCAACTTCAAGGTGCCGGGGGCCGAGAATGGCTTCTTCGTCGGCGCGACGCTGTTTGACGATGTCACCACCGAGATGAGCATCTACCAGCAAGAGATCTTCGGCCCGGTGCTGGGCATCGTGCGCGTGCCGGATTTCGCCAGCGCCGTGGCGCTGATCAACGCCCATGAGTTCGGCAATGGCGTGTCCTGCTTCACCAGCGACGGCGGCATCGCCCGCTCGTTTGCACGCAGCATCAAGGTCGGCATGGTCGGCATCAACGTACCGATTCCGGTGCCCATGGCCTGGCACTCGTTCGGCGGCTGGAAGCGCTCGCTGTTCGGTGATCACCACGCTTACGGCGAAGAAGGCATCCGCTTCTACAGCCGCTATAAAAGCGTGATGCAGCGCTGGCCCGACAGCATTGCCAAGGGCCCTGAATTCAGCATGCCGACGGCCAAATAATTCACTTGTGCGGAGAACAAAAATAATGAGCAAACCCCTGCGTTTCGCCTTGAACCGTATGGTTGCCCCACGTTTGTCCCTGCCCGCGTTCATCGAGTTGGCGGTGACCCTCAAGGCCGACGCCATCGAGATCCGCAACGACCTCAAGGGCGTCGAGATCGAGGACGGCACCGCGCCCGAACACGTGCGTGAGCTGTGCGCGGCCAAAGGCATTACCGTGCTGTCGATCAACGCGCTGTATCCGTTCGATGTCTGGAATGACGAACGCCGTGCGCAAGCCGTGAAGCTCGCTGCTTATGCCCGGGATTGCGGTGCGCAGGGTTTGGTCATGTGCCCGTTGAACGACCGGGCCGATCCACGCACCGAGGCGCAGCGTGCTTGCGGGCTGCGCACGGCGCTGAGTGAACTGGCGCCGATCCTGCGTGATCACGGCATCCTCGGCTTCATCGAACCGCTGGGTTTCGAAGAATGCTCGCTACGACGCAAACGCACGGCGGTCGATGCAATCAAAGCCATCGGTGGGCTGGATGTGTTCCGTCTGGTGCATGACACCTTTCACCATCACCTGGCCAGTGAACATGAATTTTTCCCCGAGCTGACCGGGTTGGTGCACATCTCCGGTGTCGAAGATGCCGAGGCGCCGCTGGCGACTATCCGCGACGGTCATCGGGTGCTGGTGGGCGAGGGCGACATCCTCGGCAACGCGGCGCAGATCGAAACCTTGCTCGCTACCGGCTACAGCGGCTACCTGTCGTTCGAGCCGTTCGCCGACAGCGTCCATGGCCTGGCGGATATCCAGACGGCGATCGGTGCGAGCATGGAACACCTGCAGAAATCCCTGACCTGACACCGCTTTAAGGCTTATGGAGATCAACTGTGGGAGCGGGCTTGCTCGCGAAGACGGCGGCACATTCAACATTGAAGCCGCCTGACACACCGCTTTCGCGAGCAAGTCGGATCGCCGCACCGCCGCTCCCACATTGATCGGATTTGCATTCACAAAAAGGTGCAAGCATGACCACAACAAGACTGACCATGGCCCAGGCCCTGGTGAAATTCCTCGATAATCAGTACATCGAGGTCGATGGGGTTCAGAGCAAATTCGTCGCCGGGATCTTTACCATTTTCGGCCACGGTAATGTGCTGGGTCTGGGGCAGGCCCTGGAACAGGACAGCGGCGACCTGATCGTCCATCAGGGGCGCAACGAGCAAGGCATGGCCCACGCCGCCATCGGTTTCGCCAAGCAACACCTGAGGCGCAAGATCTACGCCTGCTCTTCATCGGTGGGCCCGGGCGCGGCGAACATGCTGACCGCTGCCGCGACGGCCACCGCCAACCGTATTCCCTTGCTGCTGTTGCCCGGTGACGTCTACGCCTGCCGCCAACCGGACCCGGTTCTGCAACAGATCGAGCAGTTCCACGACCTGAGCATCAGCACCAACGATGCCTTCAAGGCCGTGAGCAAATACTGGGACCGCATCAACCGTCCCGAGCAACTGATGACCGCGGCGATCCACGCCATGCGCGTGCTCACCGATCCCGCCGAAACCGGCGCCGTGACCCTGGCCTTGCCGCAAGACGTGCAGGCCGAGGCTTACGACTACCCCGATTACTTCCTGCAAAAACGCGTGCACCGCATCGAGCGCCGTCCGGCCACCGAAGCGATGCTCGGTGATGCACTGGCGCTGTTCAAAGGCAAGCGTAAACCGCTGATCATCTGTGGCGGCGGGGTCAAATACTCCGGCGCCAACGCCGCATTGCAGGCCTTTGCCGAGCGCTTCGAGATTCCCTTCGCCGAAACCCAGGCCGGCAAGAGCGCGGTGGTGTCCAGCCATCCGCTGAACGTCGGCGGGATCGGCGAAACCGGTTGCCTGGCGGCGAACCTGTTGGCCAAGGATGCTGATTTGATCATCGGCGTCGGCACGCGCTACAGCGATTTCACCACCGCCTCGAAATCCTTGTTCAAACACCCGCAGGTGCAATTTCTCAACCTCAATATCAGCCCCTGCGACGCCCTGAAACTCGACGGCGTGCAGCTGCTGGCGGACGCCAAAACCGGTTTGCAGGCGTTGGCTGATGTGTTGGGGGACTATCGCTCCAGCTGGGGCGATCAAACCAGACAGGCCAAGTCGCAACTGGACGAAGAAGTGGACCGCATCTATCAGGTCGAATACCAGACTCAGGACTTCGTCCCGGAAATCAACGACCACATGGACTCGGCGGTGCTGCGCGAATTCATCGAGCTGACCGGTTCCTGCCTGACCCAGAGCCGGGTGCTCGGCGTGCTCAACGACACCCTGGCCGATGATGCAGTGATCGTCGCCGCCGCTGGCAGCCTGCCCGGCGACTTGCAACGCAGCTGGCGCAGCAAGGGCGTGAACACCTACCACGTCGAGTACGGCTATTCCTGCATGGGGTATGAGGTGAACGCTGCACTGGGCGTGAAGCTCGCCGAGCCTGAGCGTGAGGTCTATGCGCTGGTGGGCGACGGCTCCTACATGATGTTGCACTCGGAACTGGCGACCTCGATCCAGGAGCGGCGCAAGATCAACGTGGTGCTGCTGGACAACATGACCTTCGGTTGCATCAACAACCTGCAAATGGAACACGGCATGGACAGCTTCGGCACCGAGTTCCGTTTCCGCAATCCTGAAACCGGCAAGCTCGATGGTGGTTTCGTACCGGTGGATTTCGCCATGAGCGCGGCGGCTTACGGCTGCAAGACTTACAAAGTGAACACCGTTGAAGAGTTGCAATCTGCGTTGGCGGATGCGCGGTTGCAGACGGTGTCGACGCTGATCGATATCAAGGTCCTGCCCAAAACCATGATTCACAAATACCTGTCGTGGTGGCGGGTCGGCGTGGCGCAAGTCTCCAGCAGCGCCCGCACCGATGCGGTGGCCAAGACCCTGAACGAACGACTGGCCAAGGCCCGTCAGTACTGATTGCCCTGAAACGAACAAACAGGAGTGTTTACATGTCTTTGCTTTCTAATTCGTTGCGCATTGGCGTCATCGGCACCGGGGCCATCGGCCAGGATCACATCCGTCGTTGCAGCCAGACCTTGCTCAACAGCCAGGTCGTCGCGGTCACCGACATCAATTTGCAGCAAGCGGCCAAGGTCGTTTCCGATCTGAAGCTGACTGCCGAGGTCTATCCCGACGGCCATGCGCTGATCAAGGCACCCGAAGTCGAGGCGATCCTCGTGACCTCCTGGGGCCCGAGCCACGAAGAGTTCGTGCTGGCGGCGATTGCCGCCGGCAAACCGGTGTTCTGCGAAAAGCCGCTGGCGGTCACCGCCGAAGGCTGTCGCAAGATCGTCGAGGCCGAAGTGGCCCATGGCAAGCGTCTGGTGCAGGTTGGTTTCATGCGCCCATACGATGAAGGTTACCGGGCGTTGAAGGCAGTGATCGACAGTGGCCAGATCGGCGAGCCGTTGATGCTGCATTGCGCGCATCGCAACCCGACCGTGGGTGAAAACTACAAGACCGACATGGCGATCACCGACACGCTGATCCATGAACTGGACGTGTTGCGCTGGTTGCTCGACGACGATTACGTGTCGGTACAAGTGGTGTTCCCGCGCAAGACCAGCAAGGCCCACGCCCATTTGAAAGACCCGCAGATCGTGCTGCTGGAAACCGCCAAGGGCACGCGCATCGACGTGGAAGTGTTCGTCAACTGCCAGTACGGCTACGACATCCAGTGCGAAGTGGTGGGGGAGACCGGCATCGCCAAACTGCCGGAACCGTCGCAGGTTCAATTGCGCAGCGGGGCGAAGCTGTCCAATGCGATTCTGATGGACTGGAAGGACCGGTTCATCGCCGCGTATGACGTCGAGTTGCAGGCGTTCATCGATGGCGTACGGGCCGGGCAGGTCGGCGGGCCGTCGGCATGGGATGGTTACGCGGCAGCGGTGGCGGCGGATGCGTGCATCGAAGCACAAAACAGCGGCCAGATCGTCAAAGTCGGCCTGCCAGACCGCCCACGCTTCTACGGCTAACCACAAATCCCCTGTGGGAGCGAGCCTGCTCGCGATTGCGATTTGACAGTCACATTGATGTTGGATGTGCTGGCGTCATCGCGAGCAGGCTCGCTCCCACAGGGGGACAAGGCTGAGATCTTGGTTAAGGAGAACAAAAAAACATGCGCATCGCACTAGACCCCTACATGTACCGCAGCCTGTCCCTGGGCAAGATGGTCGACAAGGTTGCCGAGCTCGGTTACGAACACATCGAGCTGTCGCCTCGGGAAGATTTCCTGCCGTTCTACAAAGCCCCGCGGGTCGACAAGGCGCGGATCAAGGAATTTCGCAAAGCCCTGAGCGACACCGGGGTCAAACTCTCTTCTTTATTACCGATGTACCACTGGGCCGCCGCCGACGAAGGTTTGCGCGTGGCCGCGGTGCGTAACTGGAAGCGCGCGATCCAGATTGCCGTGGAGATGGACTGCGAACTGGTCAACACCGAGTTCACTGGCCAGTCGGACAATCCGCTGGTGTGCGAAAACCAGTTCATGCGCTCCATGGACGAACTGATCCCCGAGTTCGAACGCGAAGGCATCAAGCTCGATATCCAGGCCCACCCTTATGATTTCTGCGAGCGCAACAACGAGTCGGTGGACATCATCCGCGGTCTGGACCGTGACTGGATCAACTACCTTTACGCCGCGCCGCACACGTTTTTCTATGACGACGGTGTCGGTGATATCGCCTCGATGCTCAAGTACGCCGGATCGAAACTGACGCACCTGATCATTGCCGACACCTACAACCACAAGGCTTCCTCGGGCTTGCGCTACATCGTCAACCCGCCGGGCGTCACCGCCACCGTGCACCAGCATCTGGATATCGGCCAGGGCGAGGTCGACTGGGAAGCTTTTTTTGGCACCCTGCGCGAGATCAAGTTCGATGGCATCGCGACCGTCTCGGTATTCGCCTGGGAAGACCGGCCGGACGAGTCCAACCGCATGATGCTCGAACGCGTGACCCGCGAACTCTGTCAATAACCGCGGCATACACAAAACCTGTGGGAGCGGGCTTGCCCGCGATGACGGCGGCACATTCAACATCTCTGTGATTGTCAGACCGCTATCGCGGGCAAGCCCGCTCCCACAGGGGCTGCGTTCTATAAGGAGAATACTTTCATGCGTATCGGACTTGTCGGTTACGGCCATGGCGGCCGGTTTTTCCATGCTCCGCTGATCAGCAGTTTACCGGCGGCGACCTTCGTGGGCGTGGTCACCCGTTCCGCCGAGCGCCGGCAATTGTTGGCAGCGGAACATCCCGGCGTGCCGGCCTTCGACAGAATCGGCCAACTGGTCGAAGCCGGGGTCGATGTGCTGGTGATCTCCACACCGCTCAAAGGTCGCCCGGCGCTGGTGCTCGACGCCATCGAACACGGTGTGGCGGTGGTCAGCGACAAGCCATTCGCGGCCGATGCGCAACAGGCGCAAACCCTGATTACCATGGCCGAGCGTCAGGGCGTGCAACTGAGCGTCTACCAGAACCGGCGCTGGGACTCGGACTTTCTCACCGTGCGCAAACTCATCGAGTCCGGTGCGTTGGGCCAGATCACCCGTTTCGAATCGCGGATCGAGCGCTATTGGCCACAGTCGGTGAACAACGGCAGCGGCGGCGGTTTCCTGCGCGATCTGGGCAGCCATCTGGTGGATCAGGCGCTGCTCTTGTTCGGCCCTGTCACCCAGGTTTACGCCGAACTGGATTACCTCGAAAAAGACCAGGTTTTCGACAACGGCTTCTTTATGTCCCTGACCCATGCCAACGGCGTGATCTCACACTTGGGCGGCAGTTGCCTGCAAAACACCCCCGGCCCGCGCTTTCGCGTGACCGGCACCCAGGGCTGCTACAGCGTCGACGGTCTGGATGGGCAAGAGGCGTCGACCCTTGCCGGGCTTACGCCGAAATCCGAAGGCGAGCGCTGGGGCGTCGAAGAGCACCGGCGCTGGGGGTGGTTCGAGCAGGGCGAGGTGCGTGAGCGGGTGCCGTCCGAGCGTGGCTGCTGGAATCAGTTCTATTTGCAGCTACAAACCGCGTTACAGAGCGGTGGCCCACTGCCGGTCGACGCCCGTGATGCACTGGCGACCACCCGCGTACTAGACGCTGCGCGGCTCAGCTTCGAGCGGCATCAAGTGGTGGCGCTGAGCCCGTTCGAGAGTCATGGAATAAAATCAGAATAAAATTCTAAAATGAGTTGATATAGAAATTATTTTCCAATAAAGTCATTTCCAGGTTGCCGACTATCAACGTCCGATCACGCTCAAGCAGGCCTTGAACGAGTGAAGGACGCACCAAAAACAAGAAACAAAAGCCAGGTACCGTCGATGAAAACCTTCAACTCTGCTCTGCATGCTTTACGTTCCGCGCTGCACCTCTCTCGCGATCTGCCTCGCGTCTCGTTCCATTCCTTCTTTCGCTTGCTTTGCGTCGAACGCAACGGCGCCCAGGTCTGCTGTATTCCGGGGGCACCGATTGTCCGCTTGCCCACTCACTGAAATCGTCACGCCTTATCCATAAAACCAACAAGAATGTGGAGAAAGACTTTTCATGAAGACCAAGATCCGTTTCGTCTCACTGGCCTTGTCCCTGATGTTCGCCAGCGGCGCCGCACTCGCTGACATGAAGATCGGCGTCAGCATGTCGCAGTTCGATGACACCTGGCTGACCTACCTGCGCGAATCCATGGACACCAAAGCCAAGTCCTATCCCGATGGCGTCAAGCTGCAGTTCGAAGACGCCCGCAGCGACGTGGTCAGGCAGTTGAGCCAGGTAGAAAGCTTCATCAGTCAGAAGGTCGACGCCATTGTGGTCAACCCGGTGGATACCGCCGCCACCAAAAAAATCACCGAAGCGGCGGTCAAGGCCGGTATTCCGCTGGTGTACGTCAATCGTCGTCCCGATGACCTGAACCTGCCCAAAGGCGTGGTCACTGTCGCCTCCAACGATCTGGAAGCCGGCCAGATGCAGATGCAGTACCTGGCCGAAAAAATGGGCGGCAAGGGCGACATCGTGATTCTGCTCGGTGATTTGGCCAACAACTCCACCACCAACCGCACCAAGGGCGTAAAAGAGGTGCTGACCAAGTACCCGAACATCAAGATCGAGCAAGAGCAGTCCGGCATCTGGTCGCGGGACAAGGGCATGACCCTGGTCAACGACTGGCTGACCCAGGGCCGCAAATTCGACGCGGTGGTCTCTAACAACGACGAGATGGCGATTGGCGCGGCAATGGCCCTGCAACAGGCTGGCGTCGCCAAAGGCAGTGTGCTGATCGCCGGTGTCGACGGTACGCCCGACGGTTTGAACGCGGTGAAGAAGGGCTCTCTGCTGGTCTCGGTGTTCCAGGATGCCAAGGGTCAGGCGGACGGTTCGATCGACACGGCGGTGAAAATGGCCAAGAACGAACCGGTTGAGCCGGCCGTGTGGGTGCCGTATCGCTTGATCACGCTGCAAAACGTCGACACGTTCAAATAGTCCGTCCGTTCGATAACAACAATAAGCACGCAAGGTTGCAACGCGACCTTGCTGATGGAGTACCTGATCATGTTCGCTTCAGCGACTGCTTCGAGCACCCCGTTAGTGGGTGTCCAGCCAACCGCAACACCTGTCGATGAGCCGTACCTGCTGGAGATCATCAACGTCAGCAAGGGTTTTCCCGGTGTGGTGGCCTTGTCCGACGTACAGCTTCGGGTGCGTCCCGGTTCCGTGCTGGCGCTGATGGGCGAGAACGGCGCCGGCAAGTCCACCCTGATGAAAATCATTGCCGGCATCTACCAGCCGGACGCCGGCGAGTTGCGCCTGCGGGGCAAACCGGTGGTCTTCGAAACACCGCTGGCTGCGCTCCAGGCCGGGATCGCGATGATCCACCAGGAACTCAACCTGATGCCGCACATGAGCATCGCCGAGAACATCTGGATCGGCCGCGAACAGCTCAACGGCCTGCACATGATCGACCATCGCGAGATGCACCGTTGCACCGCCAAACTGCTGGAGCGTCTGCGGATCAATCTCGACCCGGAAGAGCAGGTGGGCAACCTGAGCATCGCCGAACGGCAGATGGTCGAGATCGCCAAGGCTGTGTCCTATGACTCCGACGTCCTGATCATGGACGAGCCGACCTCGGCCATCACCGATAAAGAAGTCGCGCATTTGTTCTCGATCATTGCCGACCTCAAGAGCCAGGGCAAGGGCATCATCTACATCACCCACAAAATGAACGAAGTGTTCAGCATCGCCGATGAAGTGGCGGTGTTCCGCGATGGCGCCTACATCGGCCTGCAACGGGCCGACAGCATGGACGGCGACAGCCTGATTTCGATGATGGTCGGCCGCGAGCTGAGCCAGTTGTTCCCGGTGCGCGAGAAGCCGATCGGTGATCTGTTGCTGTCGGTACGCGACCTCAAGCTGGACGGCATTTTCAAAGACGTCTCCTTCGACCTGCATGCCGGCGAAATCCTGGGCATCGCCGGGTTGATGGGCTCGGGGCGGACCAACGTCGCCGAAGCGATTTTCGGCATCACCCCAAGCGACGGTGGCGAAATCCGGCTCGACGGTGAGGTGGTGCGCATCATCGATCCGCACATGGCGATCGAGAAGGGCTTCGCGCTGTTGACCGAAGATCGCAAGCTCAGCGGCCTGTTCCCGTGCCTGTCGGTGCTGGAGAACATGGAAATGGCGGTATTGCCCCATTACGCGGGCCGCGGCTTCATCCAGCAGAAAGCCTTGCGTGCCCTGTGTGAAGACATGTGCACGAAGCTGCGGGTGAAAACGCCGTCTCTGGAGCAATGCATCGACACACTGTCCGGCGGTAATCAGCAGAAGGCCTTGCTGGCGCGCTGGCTGATGACCAATCCACGCATCCTGATCCTCGATGAGCCGACCCGCGGCATCGATGTCGGCGCCAAGGCCGAGATCTATCGGCTGATCTCCTACCTCGCCAGCGAAGGCATGGCGGTGATCATGATTTCCTCGGAACTGCCGGAAGTGCTGGGCATGAGCGATCGGGTCATGGTCATGCACGAGGGCGACCTGATGGGCACCCTCGACCGCAACGAAGCGACCCAGGAACGGGTGATGCAATTGGCCTCGGGCATGTCCGTGGTTCACTAATGGATGCCAGCGGTGGCCCTGGCCGCCGTCGGCGACGCAAAAGAAGGGTGAGTGGTTATGAACGCGATACTGGAAAACAAGCCTGCAGTGGCACCGGTCAAGAGTCGCCGGCGCCTTCCGACCGAGTTGAGTATCTTCCTGGTGCTGATCGGCATCGGCCTGGTCTTCGAAATGTTCGGCTGGATCGTGCGGGACCAGAGCTTCCTGATGAACTCTCAGCGCCTGGTGCTGATGATCCTGCAAGTGTCGATCATCGGCCTGCTGGCGATCGGGGTGACGCAGGTCATCATTACCACCGGTATCGACCTGTCCTCCGGTTCGGTGCTGGCGCTGTCGGCGATGATTGCCGCCAGCCTGGCCCAGACCTCGGACTTTGCCCGGGCGGTGTTTCCGTCCCTGACGGATTTGCCGGTGTGGATTCCAGTGATCACCGGGCTTGGGGTGGGATTACTGGCGGGAGCGATCAACGGCAGCATCATTGCGATCACCGGTATTCCGCCGTTCATTGCTACCCTCGGCATGATGGTCTCGGCCCGCGGCCTGGCGCGCTACTACACCGAAGGTCAGCCGGTGAGCATGCTCTCTGATTCCTACACGGCCATTGGACACGGCGCGATGCCGGTGATCATCTTTCTGGTGGTGGCGGTGATCTTTCACATCGCCCTGCGTTACACCAAGTACGGCAAGTACACCTACGCCATCGGCGGCAACATGCAGGCGGCGCGTACCTCCGGGATTAACGTCAAGCGGCATCTGGTGATCGTCTACAGCATCGCCGGGTTGCTTGCGGGCCTGGCCGGGGTGGTGGCGTCGGCACGGGCCGCGACCGGGCAGGCCGGGATGGGCATGTCTTATGAACTGGACGCGATTGCCGCGGCGGTCATCGGCGGCACCAGCCTGGCCGGTGGCGTCGGGCGCATCACTGGCACCGTGATCGGTGCGTTGATCCTCGGGGTCATGGCCAGCGGCTTTACCTTTGTCGGTGTTGACGCTTATATTCAAGACATCATCAAGGGACTGATCATTGTGGTGGCAGTGGTTATCGACCAGTACCGCAACAAGCGCAAACTCAAGCGCTGAAGCCGGACGAAACACGAAAATGCGCCACGCCTGACCCGCGTGGCGCAGCCGTTTGTCTTCTATATACAGCCGCTCGACTGAATTTCTTGCTATAAACGCACTCCGATAACCACCTCAAAGCCGGCCATAGAGCACTTTCAGGGCTTTGTCGGACAGATTCGCTGTCTTTTCAGTTGCTGAGGCCTCGAGTCGGCCTTAGACTGCCGCCCCTCGTAAATTGAGTGCCGGGTGGCGCTTGGAATAAACGGCGCCTTTCCAATGACCGCCTCAGGTTCAACGGATCGCTCCCTAATTCGCCTTAATGCACGTTTTTTTATAGAGATATCAATGACAAAGGACAAGTTGCTGGCCATGCCGGCGGATGACTACATGAATGCCGAGCAACATGCTTTTTTCTCCGAGCTGTTGCAGAACATGAAAGTCGAAACCCATGAGCGCATCGAGCAGAATCGCATTGCCATCGAGAGCCTGGACACCCCGGCCGATCCGGCGGACGCGGCTTCCGTCGAAGAAGAGCGCACCTGGCTGGTGAACGCGATCGATCGCGACCAGCGCATGCTGCCTCAGTTGGAACAGGCCCTGGAACGCATCAAGGAAGACAGCTTCGGCTGGTGCGACGACAGCGGCGAGGCCATTGGGCTGAAACGCCTGCTGATCAGCCCGACCACCAAGTACTGCATCGAAGCTCAAGAGCGTCACGAGCAGATCGACAAGCACCAGCGTCAGGCCTGATTCAGTAGCGCCCCCATCGCGGGCAAGCCTCACTCCTACGGGTAAGACCTGTAGGAGCGAGGCTTGCCCGCGAAGCTTTTGTTCGCCCGAAAAATCTCGCACACTTCTATTGATCTGCTTCAACCCCCACTACTAATGGACCATAGATAATGGCTTTGTAGTGGCGTTTAATGCGTTCACAACAATTAGAAGACGCGTGGGGTGACGAAGATGACGAGGGATGAATCTCTGGTTGGGGCTGAGCCTGCACCGGTGCTGTTGCCGAAAGCCCGCTGGCTGACGCCTATGCTGCAAAGCATCGCCCTGATGCTCTTGCTGTGCGGCATGGCATTGGCTGGCTGGTCGCTTTACCTTGGCCTGCCATTGGTCGTGCTAATTATATGGCTACCGCGCCTGCGCTCGCGCACTCTTCCTGAGGCAGCCCCCGCGGACAGCACCAGCGCCATCGCCGGGTTGACTCGCGATCTCTCCTATACCACCAGTCATAACGCCTTGTCGGCCGCCGGCGTGGCCTTCTCGGTCAAGCAATTGGCGGGCAAACTGCAATCGCAACTCGACGCCGCGGCGCAGATTGTCAGCAACGCCGAAGTAATGATCGCCACCGAACACACTACATCGAAACTCAGCCGGGAAGCCTTGAGCGCGGCCAGCGAAGCCCATCAGAGCAGTGCGGCAGGGCGCACGGAACTGGTCGAGTCGATTGCGCGCATGCATCAACTCAGTCAGCGTGCCAGCAGCAGCCGTGAGTTGATCGAGGCTTTGAGCCTGCGCAGTGACGATATCCAGCGGGTAACGCTGGTGATCCAGTCCATCGCCAGCCAGACTAATCTGCTGGCGCTGAACGCGGCCATCGAAGCGGCGCGAGCTGGAGAGCACGGTCGCGGGTTTGCGGTAGTGGCCGATGAGGTTCGCGGGCTGGCCGCCCGCACGGCGACGGCGACCGGCGAAGTCGGGGAGATGGTTGCCGATATTCAACAACGCACGGCACAAGTGGTGGAGCAAATTCGTCAACTGGCCAGCGATCTGAATACCGGCGTTGCGCAAGTCGAGCACACGGGGCAGCACCTGGAAAACATAGCGCGCCTGACCGACGGCGTCGAAAGGCAGGTTGGAGAAATCGCTCAGGGCGCAGACACCAACCGCGAACAGCTCGACAGTCTGTTCCATGCCATTGAACAGATGCGCAGCGATCTGGCAATCAGTGACCAGCAAACCCAGCGCCTGGCCCAGGCGGCGGTGCAAATGGAAGGGCAGGCCGAAACCATCAGCGAACGCCTCGCTGAAGTCGGACTGGATGACTATCACCAGCGGATTTACGACCTGGCCCGCGAAGGTGCAAGCCAGATTGCGGCGCGCTTTGAGGCGGATATCGACCAGGGCCGAGTCAGCCTCGATGACCTGTTTGATCGCAACTACCAGCCGATTCCCAACACCAGCCCGGCCAAATACCAGACCCGCTTCGATCGCTACACCGATCAGGTATTACCGGCGATTCAGGAGCCATTGCTGCCGCGTCATGAAGGCTTGGTGTTCGCTATTGCCTGCACGCAACAGGGTTATGTGCCGACCCACAACACCGTGTTCAGCCAGCCGCTGACCGGTGATGTACAGGTCGATACGCTGCAAAACCGTACCAAGCGCAAGTTCTCTGACCGCACCGGGATCCGCTGTGGCAGCCATCAGCAGGCGGTACTGTTGCAAACCTACACCCGCGACACCGGTGAACTGATGCACGACCTCTCGGTGCCGATCATGCTCAAGGGCCGGCATTGGGGTGGTTTGCGCCTGGGTTACAAACCGGAACGTCCTCGCTGAGAGCAAGCGTGCAGGGCTGCCTGGTTGGCGCAATTGAGCGCCGAAATAGCCGACAGCCTGCATTGAGCCTCAGGCTAGTGGATCTGGTGTATGCGCAGATTCAGGTCGTCGACCACATGCGCCCAATCGGCGTCTTCACGCAGTTGTTCCTTGAGGAAGCCGGCTTGTTGCGGGGTCCAGAACTCGGCATCGATGAGCTTTTTGTCGTCGGCCAAAGGTGAATGACAGGCAATGAAATCGTCGATGGCCTTCTCGCTGGAGTCCAGACCGAGCTGGTCGAACAAGCCTTTCAAGTCATGAGTGGGTGAATCCATCTTCATCTCCTTGCAGATAATCCTTCGCGTCGAGTGCGAGATCCGAGGTTCGGCTTCATTGCACCTGAGAGGCATCTGAGAGAGCCGCGCTTCAGGTGTTCGATAGCGATACTCAAAAGCAGGAATGAGCATAGACTGCAAATCCGATGATCAGGCTTTCAATGCTCCTTCATCGACGGCAAGCTTCAGGGCTTTCGCGGCTTCCTGGGCGGCAATGGCTGCAACATCCGCGGTCTTGAACCAGCGATCCTTTTCGACCTGGTGATACGACACTGTGGTCAACGGCGATTTGGCGCGCATGATAATGACTGCCTGGAATTCGCCGTCGACTTCTCTGGCTTCGCCCCGGATAAAAAATTCACCGATATCAAATTCCGTCACGTAGCAGTCTTCCCTTGGAAATATTGTTGTGTTGAACGCCGTCCGCCCTGGGGACGGGCTTCATTGGTCGGGCAGTATGGCAGTAGTTGCCTGCCGGCGGCTGAGATAAGTCGCCGGTGTGACGAAACGTCTATGCAAATGAATGGTCAGCTACGTGCCTCGAGTGAGCGGGCAAGGGCGCAGGCTTCGTTATGGTTGCCGCGGAAACCTCTGACACGGCCGGTGGATATTTCCCTGATGTGGAAAAAGGCATTGCCGGCCAATACCACCTGAAAACGCGGGAGCAGACGCTCTTCAGGGAAGAAATCCTGCGGCCGGAGCACCCTTGGATGCACGGGCGATACGTCGTTTGTGTGCCGTGGGTGAGGCTGGGCGAAGTGAGTCAATGTGCACATATGAAGTCCTTTTCGTGATTTTGCCGACGTGTGTACGTTGTTTTGGGTAGTCTCGGTGAGCATGGCTGCTCTAGAATCGCCATCAATGGTTGGCGATTGATGCCCATCTAAAGCAATTTTTTACTGGCGATATGTCGGAAAAGTGCTTTTTTTAAAGAGATTTTTCCCTAAAGTTGGTAATCCGGTTTTCTCTGGCCGTCAGAAGGGCGTTTTCCTTCAACCTCTGACGACCGCCAGGCAAGACGACGCGGGGGATGTTCCAGTAATCTTCTCAAACCTCGCGATGAATGGGCCCTCTGTTCGTTCCAGGATTTCGACCCGGGTCATTTGGCTACACCTCGGCATTGCCGCTTTTTTCTGCTGTGCGCGTTTCCTGCGTGCGGCATCATTTTCAGATGTGGGGATGTTTCCTTGGCAGTAAGTAATCTCGATATGCATGCTTTGTTCGTACTGGGTGATTTGCGCGCAAAGCTGGTTAAACAGTTTCAGTCACGTTTCGTCTACATCACCGAACAGAACGCTGAAGGCATTTACATTGCCGAACTCGACACCGAATCAGCGCTGGTGGTGGACGACAAGCCAGGGCTTAAACTCAAGGTCGGCGATCATTTCAGCGCCTCCGTATTGCCCAGCCGCGAAGGCGGCAAACTGGACATCAAGTTCCGCGAAATCAAACTGACGGTGTACGGGCTGGGGGATTACGCGTTCGTGACCACCGCAGACGGCCACGGCATTGTGTTCAAGGAAGGTCATAGCGTGGTAATGGTGTTCGCGGCCCACCAACAATTGCAGGAAGGCCTGACCAAAACCCTGAAAGCCGTGACCGCCAAGGCCGCCAAGTGGCGCAAGGGCGAACTGGTGACCTTCAAGGCCAGCGAGTAATGACCCTGACCCGCGCCGATTTCCACGAACAGAACCAGGCCAGTGCCCACGCCGAGGCGCAGCGGCTGCTGGCTCAAAAGGCCGTTCTACAGGGAACCTGGCTGAGTTGGGTGGCGTCACAGATCTACCTGTTGCGTCCGGCGGCGTACGCCAGCATGGTCAGAAGAGAGCTTGCACGCTTGCAGGAACCTTCCGAAAATTAATCCTCGCCCCTCGAAAGCAGGAACCTCAACTACAGTCAGATGACTGAGTATTCAGAGGCTTGCGGTCTTCTTTGTCAGGCCATCCTGTTATTGCTGTGAACAGCACGAGGTGCAAAAGCATGAAGGGATTTCGACGGTTACTGGCCGCTACCTTGGCCACGTTCGGTTTGTTGGCTTCACCCGTTCCGGTGTTCGCTGCCCAGGCGCCGATCCATTTCGCCGACCTGAACTGGGAAAGCGGCAGCCTGATCACCGATATCCTGCGGATCATCGTCGAGAAGGGCTATGGCTTGCCGACCGACACCTTGCCGGGGACGACCATTACCCTGGAGACCGCACTGGCCAACAATGACATTCAGGTCATTGGCGAAGAATGGGCCGGTCGCAGCCCGGTCTGGGTCAAGGCTGAGGCCGAGGGCAAAGTCGCGGCCCTGGGCGATACGGTCAAGGGTGCCACCGAGGGCTGGTGGGTGCCGGAGTACGTGATCAAGGGCGATCCGGCCAAGGGCATCAAGCCGATGGCGCCGGATCTGCGCAGTATCAGTGATCTGCCACGCTACAAGGACGTGTTCAAAGACCCGGAAACCCCGGGCAAGGGGCGTTTTCTCAACAGCCCGATCGGCTGGACGTCGGAAGTGGTCAACAAACAGAAGCTCAAGGCGTATGGGCTGGACGACAGCTACGTGAACTTTCGCAGTGGTTCGGGGGCGGCGCTGGACGCGGAGATCAGTTCGTCGATTCGTCGCGGCAAGCCGGTCCTGTTCTATTACTGGTCACCGACGCCGCTACTCGGCCGTTTCAAACTGATTCAGTTGCAGGAGCCACCATTCGACGCCGAAGCCTGGAAAACCCTGACCGACGCCGACAACCCCAATCCGAAACCGACTCGTTCGCTGCCCTCGAAGCTGTCTATCGGTGTATCTACGCCATTCCAGAAACAGTACCCGCAGATTACCGAATTCTTCAGCAAGGTCGATTTGCCGATCGAAGCGTTGAACAAGGCCCTGGCTGACATGAGCGAAAAACATACTCCGCCACGTCAAGCCGCGGAAGCGTTCATGAAGGCGCACCCGGACGTGTGGCAAGCCTGGGTACCGAAGGATGTGGCCGACAAGGTTTCTGCCGAACTGAAATAAACCCCTGTAGGCGCTGGCACAGGCTTGGCCAGTTCCTACGGGGCGCGTTTGCAGCCGTATGACAGCACGCTCATGGTTCTCAGGTGAACCGGGTGCAGCTTACTGTCGATGACGAACACCCTTACAAAAACGCGCAAGGAAGTTCATCCTGCTGCAACATTTCACACTGGACGTCTGAATATGAGCCTATTGGTCGCGCAATGGATTGCTGCAATCTTTCTATTCATCAGCCTGGTTCACCTGTATTGGGCGGTGGGTGGCAAGTGGGGCAGCGAGGCGGTGGTGCCGCGCGTGCCCGGGGAGGACGGTGAGGCATCGAGGCCGGCGTTCAAGCCGTCGGGCTTTGCCACGTTGCTGGTGGCGGTGGGCTTGCTGTTGATCGCCATGCTGGTATGCCTGCGGGTCGGGTTGTATCTGCCCACGGTGCATCACTGGTCGTTGCAATGGGTGATCAGCGCGATCGCCATGCTGATGTTCGCCCGGGCGATCGGCGATTCGAATTTGGTGGGGTTCTTCAAGCAGGTCAAGGATTCGAAGTTTTCCCGGCTGGATACTTGGGCCTATTCGCCATTGTGTGTGGTGTTGGGGGTCGGATTGTTGGCAGTGGCCTGGATTTGAAAAGCTTCGCGGGCAAGTCGGAACGCCGCACCGCTCGCTCCTACAGGTTCGGCGTAAACCTGTAGGAGCGAGGCTTGCCCGCGAAGAGGCCCTGTCAATCAACACAAACCCGCGGATTTAACTCCCCGTTTCCGTGCGCCGACTACTCACCTCCGCCGGCACATCATCCCCGGCCATGCGCTTGCGAAACAGCGCCGCCCGGGCCAGCAGCAACGTGGTCACCGGCACAGTGATCGACAACAGAATCGGAATCAGCCAGGCATGCAGCACCGGCCCCGACTTGAGCGCCGAAAAATAAATGATCGAGGCCAGTGCCACGCACCACGCGCCCAATGTCGAGGCCAGTGCCGGTGGATGCATGCGCTGGAAATAATCTTTCATTCGCAGCAGCCCGACCGCGCCGATCAGTGTAAACAGACTGCTGAGCACCAGCAGAATCGCCACCGGTATTTCCACCCACAGAGACAGTTCAGCGCTCATTCGATCA
This sequence comes from Pseudomonas sp. LBUM1673, assembly GCF_059695645.1. Taxonomy (NCBI): domain Bacteria; kingdom Pseudomonadati; phylum Pseudomonadota; class Gammaproteobacteria; order Pseudomonadales; family Pseudomonadaceae; genus Pseudomonas; species Pseudomonas sp. LBUM1673. The sequence continues at coordinate 3,993,210 of NZ_CP166780.1, read as the reverse complement.
CCTCGCCGCGCAGCAGGAATTTGGCCAGGGCAAACGAGCCGACGAAGCCGAACAGGGCGATCAGCAGCGCCGCCTCGAAGTAAGTGTCGCTGGCATAACGAATGCCCAGCGCAAGCATCATCAGCATGGCGACGATGTACAGGTAATCCAGGGCCAGAACCCGGTCCTGGGCCGACGGGCCCTTGAACAGGCGGATCAGGGTCAGAATCATCGCCACCGAAAAGATGAACAGACTCAGCAGGATCGCGTTCGACAGCAATTCGCTCATTCGAAGATCTCCATCAAGGGGCGCTCGTAGGTCGCCTTGAAGTGCTGGATGAATTGGCTTTCGTCATCCAGATCGAAGACATGCAGCAACAGAATGCTGCGATCCAGTGCCAGCTCCGACCAGACCGTGCCGGGGACCACCGTGCAGATCATCGACAGCGCCGCCAGGCCGTTGGCATCGCGCAAATCCAGCGGCACCTTGATGAACCGTGAACGAGGCGCACGCCGTCCGGCATTGAGCACGCCCCAGGCCACGGCGAGGTTAGACACCAGCACATCGCGCCCGACCAGCAAGAACAAACGCAAAATCACCCCGGGCCGACGAATGCGGATCGGCAGCGGTCGCAGCTTGCGCATCATCAGCGGGGCACAGAGGCCAAGCACCGCACCCAACAGCAGATTGCCGGGGCTCATCGACAGGTTCAAAACCAGCCACAGCAGCCACAACGCCAACGACAACCATGGGGCGGGAAACAGACGCTTCATGGTTGCACCTCCACCCGTGCTGCGCTGGCTTGGGGGTTTGGAATCGCACGGGTGCCGAGCACCGCCATCACGTACTGCTGTGGGTTATTCAACGTTTGGGCAGCGGCCTGGGTGTAGCGCAACAGGGGTTCAGCCTTGAACGTCAGGGCAATGCTCAGCCCCAGCAGAACGATGATCGGCACGCATTCCAGGCTGCGCAGTAATGGCGACGGCCGCTCTTGCGGGGTCCAGAACCGCTGGATGCCCAAACGCGAGAAAGCGATCAACGAGGCCAGCCCGGACAGGATCAACAGGGCGAGCAAACCCCACGCGCCGTTCGATATCGGCTCGTCGCCACCATGGCCCAGACCCAGCGGATTGAGCAGGGCGCTGAGCAGGCTGAGTTTGCCGATAAACCCGGAGAGTGGCGGCATTCCGATGATCAGCAGGGCGCAGGCGATGAAGCTCAAACCGAGGAAAGCCATGGCCCAGGGAATCACCTGGCCGACCACAGCTTTCTGTTCGTCATCGAGGTTGAAGCCTTTGGGTGGCTGCAAAGACTCCAGGGGCCGTGGAAGCAGCTCGCCGTCATCGAACAGCGGAATTTCGTTGGCCGAACGCGAGCGCTCGATCAATTCGGCCAGCAAGAACAGCGCGCTCAAGGCCAGGGTCGAGCTGACCAGATAGAACAACGCCGCGCCAATCAGGTTCGGCTGGGCGAAACCGATGGCCGACAACAGAATGCCTGCCGATACCAGAATGCTCAGGCTGGCCATGCGTTCCAGGCGTTGCGCGGCGAGGATCGCCACGGCGGCGCAGACGATGGTCGCCATGCCGCCGTAGATCAGCCAGTCGCCACCGAAGTACGCGGATGCCCCGGCCTGCCCGGAGAACAGCAGCGTCCACAGCCGTAGCAAGGTGTAGACACCGACCTTGGTCATGATCGCGAACATCGCCGCCACTGGCGCGCTGGCCGCGGAATAGGCCGGCACCAGCCAGAAGTTCAGCGGCCACATCCCGGCCTTGGCCAGGAACGCCACCGCCAGAATCGCCGCGCCGGCGTGCAGCAAACCGCGATCGGCTCCCGGCACCAACGGGATTTTCAGCGCCAGATCGGCCATGTTCAGTGTGCCGGTAACGCCGTAGATCAGCGCCGCGCCAATCAGAAACAGCGACGAGGCCAGCAGGTTGATCGAGATGTAATGCAGCCCCGACGACACCCGCGCCCGGCCCGAACCGTGCAGCATCAACCCGTAAGAGGCGGCCAGCAGCACCTCGAAGAACACGAACAGGTTGAACAGGTCTGCCGTCAGGAAGGCGCCGTACAGGCCCATCAACTGAATCTGGAACAGCGCATGGAAACTCGAACCGGCACCGTCCCAGCGGGCCATGGCGAACAGCAGGGCGCTGACGCCGATGATCCCGGTCAGCACCAGCATCAGCGCCGACAGACGATCGACCACCAGCACAATACCGAACGGCACCTGCCAGTTGCCCGGCAGGTACACACCGATGGAGCCTGGCACGCCGGTGGTTTGCGTCCATTGCAGCAACATCACGGCAATGCCCAGCCCCAGCAGGCTGGAGAACAGATTGATTTTGGCCTTTAACGGGCGGTGTTTTTCGCCCAGCATCAGCATCACGGCGGCGGTCAGCAGCGGTAGCAGAATCGGTGCAGCGATCAGGTGCGCCATCGGATTCATTCTTTAGGCTCCCGGCCATCCACATGGTCGGTGCCGGTCAGGCCCCGGGAGGCGAGCAGCACCACGAGGAACAGCGCGGTCATGGCGAAGCTGATGACGATCGCGGTCAGCACCAACGCTTGCGGCAGCGGGTCGGTGTAGTGCAGCAAATCCTGAGGTACACCGTCCTTGATGTTCGGTTCCTTGCCGATGAACAGGCTGCCCATGCTGAAGATGAACAGGTTGACGCCGTAGGACAGCAGGCACAGGCCCATGACCACCTGGAACGTCCGTGGCCGCAGCACCAGCCACACGCCGGACGCGGCTAGCACACCAATGGCGATTGCGATGACTTCTTCCATCAGATGGCTCCTTGCGTGGCAGCCGCTTTGGCCACGGGCTTGGGTTGCGCGCTGGTTTTATGGCGGCGTACCGATTGGTGGGCGAGGGCGGTCAGGATCAACAGCGTCGAGCCGACCACCACGGCGTACACGCCAATGTCGAAGAACAGCGCGCTGGCGATGTGAATGTCGCCCAGCAGCGGCAATGCGAAATGCCAGGTGTGGGTGGTGAGGAAGGGATACCCAGCCGCCATCGCCCCGAGCCCGGTGACCGTGGCGAACAGCAGCCCGGTGCCCATCCAGCGCAGCGGTCGCAGGCTCATTTGCGCCTCGACCCATTGGGTGCCGGCGACCATGTATTGCAGAATGAACGCCACCGACATCACCAGGCCGGCGACGAAACCGCCACCCGGTTGGTTGTGCCCGCGCAGGAACAGGTAGACCGACACCACAAACGCAATCGGCAGCAGCAGACGGACCAGCACCGCTGGCACCATCATGAAACCGAGCGCGGTGTCGCTGGCGTGCCGCGGGTTAACCAGATCGGTGACCACGTCGGGTGCCAGCAAGCGCTGTTGCGCCGGCAATTGCAGGCTTTCTTTCGGTGGGCGGAAGCGTCGCAGCAGGGCGAACACGGCCAGGGCCACGGCCACTAGCACGGTGATTTCGCCGAGGGTGTCGAAGCCACGGAAGTCCACCAGCATCACGTTGACCACGTTGCTGCCGCCGCCTTCGGGCAGGGCGCGACTGAGGTAGAACGAGGAAATGTCGTTGGGTGTCTGGCGGGTCAGCATCGCGTAGGACAGCAGCGCCATACCGCCACCGACCGCGATCGACAGCAGCAAGTCGCGGATACGGCGGATGCGTGCCTTGCGCAGACTGCTCGGCAATGGCGACACCTCTTCGATCCGTCGCGGCAGCCAGCGCAGACCGAGGAGGATCAACACCGTGGTCACCACTTCCACCGCCAGTTGCGTCAGCGCCAGATCCGGCGCCGAGAACCAGACGAAGGTCACGCAGGTCATCAGGCCGCAGACGCTGACCATGGTCAGGGCCGCGAGCCGGTGATACTTGGCTTGCCATGCCGCGCCAAGGGCACAGGTAATCGCCAGCAGCCAGAGGATCACGAACACGATCGAGCCCTGAATTTTCGGCCGCTCGCCCCAACTCAGGCTGCTGTGCAGCATCGGGATCAACCCGGCCAGCACCGCGGCGAGTACCACCAGAAACAGTTGGGTTTGCAGGCGCCGAGTGCTGATCCGCCGCTCCAGACGCCGGGCCAGGCGCATCATGATCACCAGACTGCGCTCGAACAGGCGCTTGCCGTTGAAGTGGCTGATCACCGGCGGGTGCGTGAAGCGCCCGCGCTTGAGCTGATTGCGCAGCAGCAGATAGAGGATGATGCCGCAGGACATGGCGATCAGGCTCATGATCATCGGCGCGTTCCAGCCGTGCCAGATCGCCAGGCTGTACTCGGGCAGCGTGCCGCCCACCACCGGCAATGCCGCCGCCGCGAGCAACGAGCCGACCACTTGCGCCGGGAAAATCCCCACCACCAGACAGGTGAACACCAGCAATTCCACCGGCGCGCGCATCCAGCGTGGCGGTTCGTGCGGGGTGTGCGGCAGGTCGGTGGCAGTCGGGCCGAAGAACACGTCGACGGTGAAGCGCAGCGAGTAGGCGACGCTAAACGTGCCGGCGATGGTCGCCACAATCGGCAGGGTCATCTCGATCCAGGCCGTGGCGTTGATGAACACGGTTTCGGCGAAGAACATTTCTTTCGACAGGAAACCGTTGAGCAACGGCACACCGGCCATGGAGGCACTGGCGACCATGGCCAGGGTGGCGGTGAACGGGATCAGTTTGATCAGGCCGCTGAGTTTGCGAATGTCCCGGGTACCGCTTTCGTGGTCAATGATCCCGGCGGCCATGAACAGCGAGGCCTTGAACGTGGCGTGGTTGAGAATGTGGAACACCGCAGCCACAGCGGCCAACGGACTGTTCAAACCCAGCAGCAGGGTAATCAGGCCCAGATGGCTGATGGTCGAGTAGGCCAGCAGGCCCTTGAGGTCGTTCTGGAACATTGCGCAATACGCGCCGAGCAACAGGGTGCAGGCCCCGGCCCCGCTGACGATGTAGAACCATTCTTCACTGCCGGACAGTGACGGCCACAGGCGTGCGAGCAGGAACACCCCGGCCTTGACCATGGTCGCCGAGTGCAGATAGGCCGAGACCGGTGTCGGCGCCGCCATGGCGTGGGGCAGCCAGAAGTGGAAGGGGAATTGCGCACTTTTGCTCAAGGCGCCGATCAGGATCAGGGGTAACAGAATAGGGTAGAGGGCATGTGCGCGAATCAGATCACCGGCGGCCAGGACCTTGTCCAGGTCATAGCTGCCGACCACATGGCCGAGCAGCATGACCCCCGCCAGCAAACACAAGCCGCCGGCGCCGGTGACCATCAATGCCATGTAGGCGCCACGTCGCGCATCGGCGCGGTGGTGCCAGTAGCCGATCAACAGGAATGAGAAGAGGCTGGTCAGTTCCCAGAAAAACACGATCTGGATCAGGTTGCCGGAGATCACCAACCCCAGCATGGCGCCCATGAACGCCAGGAAAAACGCGAAGAAACGCGGCACCGGATCGTCCGGTGACATGTAATAACGGGCATACAAAGAAACCAGCGTGCCGATGCCCAGCACCAGCATCGAGAACAGCCAGGCGAAACCGTCCATGCGCAGAACGAAGTTCAGGCCCAGGCTCGGTAGCCAGAAGAACTCTTCGCGGATCACGCCGCCATGGGCGATTTGCGGGTACAAGAGGGCGACCTGGACGGTGCCGATCAGGGCAACCAGGCCAGCCAACAGCGATTCGGTGTTACGCGCGTTGTGCGGCAGCAAGGCTGCCAGACAGCTGCCGATAAAAGGCAGAAGCAGTAGAACTATCAGAGACATAGGCTTCTAATCTGCGGAAGTTTGTGAAGCATCATACGTGCCAGCTCCCGGATCACCAAACGCCAAGCTGTCGCAGAATCCTACAAGGTAGGCAGTAAAAAACTGTTTATCATTGTTTAAAAAGGGCCGGTTTCAACCGTTCCGACCCCTTCGCGAGCAAGCCCGCTCCCACAGGGGGAATGCATTCCAAATGTGGGGCTTGCTCGCGAAGGCTATCTGTCAATCACCGCAGATTTCACGCCTATCCCTGTGCTTCTTGCTCCAACTCTTCTTCAGGCGAAGCAACCTTACCCTTGGTCTTCAACTCACTGACAATCACCGCCGCCACAATCAACCCCGCGCCCACCAACGCAATCGCCGGCAACCGTTCTCCGGCAATCCGCCCGACAATCCCGGCCCAAACGGGCTCCCCGGCATAAATCAACGTCGCCCGGGTCGGCGATACACTCTTCTGCGCCCAGTTCATCGCCACCTGAATCGCCGCACTCGCCGCGCCCAACCCCAAAGCGCTGCACAGCAGCAACCAGGAGAAGTCCGGAAGCACTTCCTGAGTTGGCACCACCATCAAAAACGCCAGCGCCGACGTCACCGCCAGTTGCACCACCGTCACCCGGCGCACATCGACCTGGCCGGCATAGGTGCTGATCAAAATGATCTCCGCCGCAATCGCCACGGCGCTGATCAATGTGGCGATTTCACCGGGGCTGAAATTGAACGAAGCGCCAGACGGCCCCGACAGCAGCATCAACCCGGTAAAGGCCAGCATGATCCCGATGCTTGGCATCAACCCCGGACGACGCCCCAGCACCAGCCATTGCAACAACGGCACGAACGGCACATACAGCGCGGTAATAAACGCCGACTGACTGCTGGGGATGCTCTGCAAACCCACGGTCTGCAAGCCGTAACCGAGCATGATCGCCACGCCGATAAACGCCCCGGCCTTGAGTTCGAACAGGGTCAGTTCGCGCAGATGACGCCAGGAGAACAGGGCGACGATGCTCGCCGCCGCGGCAAAACGCAGGCCGACGAAGAACATCGGCCCGCTGACGGTCATCGCATGCTGCACCAGCAAAAAGGTCCCGCCCCAGACGATGGTGATCAGCACCAGCACGCACTCGGCCTTGCTGAGCCGTGAGAAGCGGGAGGAAGCAGGGGAGGAGTTCACCGACGTCATGACCTTGCGCGCTACCTGAGGGAGACGCACAATGCGCCGGAAGTTGGGCAGTATACTGCGCAACACCACTCAGTGAGCAATATAGTGCACAAAGATTCCACCCAACGGGCTTCGGTCCTTCAGCACGTCAGCCAGAACGTCCGACGTCTGCGCCACGCCGCCGACATGAGCCAGACCGCCCTGGCCGAAAAGTCCGGGGTCAGCCGCCGGATGCTGGTGGCCATCGAGGCCGGCGAGAAGAACGTCAGCCTGACCACCCTCGACCGCGTGGCCGAAGCGCTGGATGTGGCGTTCAGCGACCTGATCCAGGCCCCCGACGCCCGCGACCCGAGCCGCATCAACGAACTGGCCTGGGCTGGCACCATCCCCGGCAGCAAGGCGGTGCTGTTGTCGAAAGCCACCGCCACCCGCGAAGTCGAATTGTGGGAGTGGCGCCTGGAACCGGGCGAGCATTACCCCTCGGAACCGGATGCCGAAGGCTGGAGCGAGCAGCTCTACGTATTCGAAGGCTGCCTGACCCTGATGCTCGGCGATCAGCCGCAGAAAATCGCTGCTGGCGAGTTCTTCATGTTTGCCAGCAACCAGCCGCATTCCTATCGCAACGATGGACCGGTGGCGGCGCGGTTTGTGCGTAATGTGGTGATTTGATCGACGCTGATTTCCCGCGTTAAACACGTGTATACCTGTCTCTTCTTACAGTAGACGATCTGCTTCGGATCCCGACAATGGTGAGTGCGCCAGCGAATGGCGGCCCACGCCTCAACATCGGGTTCAACTATGTCTATTCATCACAAAAAGCGGACAGGGCTTTTACCTGCACCCGTACTGCTACAGGCCTGCCATGACATTGTCTTTCTCGAAGATGTCGCTTGTGGTGGCTCGATCAATATCAAGTTGATCGGCGGCGTCTATCCGGGCCTCCAAGTGACCCTTGAATACAGCAATGGCAGCACCGGCCAGACACTGACGGCCCCACTTGATGGAGGGCACGCCTCATTCCTGATTCCTGCTTGCGCGTTCATTGGGAGTCTGTGGCTGGGGATGCGGATTCGATATTGGATCGACGGGTCATCCCACGAAAGCGAAGTCCTCGATTTGGAAGTGGTTACTCGCTTGTAAAGCCAGGCCTGGCTGTTGGCAGGGCAACAGCGATTGAACATTTTGCGTTTTTTCAGTTAATGGAACTCCTTCAAAAAATCAATAACCAGCTGATTAGTAACATAATTAATAGTTGGCACGACTCCTGTTACAGGTCATAGGTATTCACCCGGAGCCACGGAGTCGGCCCATGACAACTTCACCTATTACCGCCCATGTAATCCGCTCGGACGCCGAGGCCATCGCCGTCGCCCACAAACTCGCCGCCCGCTTCGCCGTCGAGGCCAGCGCTCGTGACCGCGAGCGACGTCTGCCGGTGGCCGAACTCGATGAGTTTTCCGCCAGCGGCCTCTGGGGCATCACCATTCCCAAGGAATACGGCGGTGCCGGCGTGTCCTACGTGACGGTCAGCGACGTGATCAAGATCATTTCCACCGCCGATCCGTCACTCGGCCAAATCCCGCAGAATCACCTGGGCGTGCTCGATATCCTGCTGCAAACCGCCACCGAAGAGCAGAAGCGTTATTACTTCGGCAAAGTCCTGCAGGGTTATCGCTTCGGCAACGCCTTCTCCGAATCCAAAAGCAAGAATGCCGGGGCTTTCGAAACCCGTATCCGTTTCGACGAAGACACCGCGCAAATCGACGGCGAGAAGTACTACTGCACCGGCGCCTTGTTCGCGCACATCGTGCCGGCGGTGGCGGTCGATGAACAGAACAAGGCGTTCATCGCCTTCATCGAGCGCGACAATCCCGGGTTGAGCGTGATTGACAGTTGGGACGGTTTTGGCCAGCGCACCACCGCCAGCGGTGGCGTGACTTTGGAGGCGGTGAAAGTGCCGTTGAGCGCGGTGATCCCGGCCCACAAGGCGTTCGACGCACCCACCGCCGACGGCCCGATCTCGCAAATCATCCAGGCCGCCGTGGACACCGGCATTGCCGTCGGTGCCCTGGAAGAAACCAAGCGCTACGCCCGCGAAGCCCGACCGTGGATCGACAGCCAGCAGGATCACGGCTGGCAGGACCCGTTCAGCATCGCCACCATCGGCGATTTGGAATGGCGGGTCCACGGCGCCGAAGCGATCCTCAAAAAGGCCGGCCAGGCTGTCGACCAGGCGTTGCTCAAACCCAGTGAAAACACCGTGGCCCATGCCTCGGTCGTGGTCGCCCAGGCCAAAGTCCTCTCTGCCGAAATCGCCTTGTTCGCCAGCAGCAAACTCTTCGAACTCGCCGGCACCCGCTCGGTGCTCGGCAAGTACAACCTCGACCGTCACTGGCGCAACGCCCGGACGCACACTCTGCACGACCCGGCGCGCTGGAAGTACCACTTGATCGGCAACCACCTGCTCAATGGCGTGAACCCTGCGCGCCATGCCTGGAACTGAGGAGCGACCCATGAACGCCTTGACCCAACCGATTACCGCCGGGCAGTCCCTGGCCAAGCCTCAGCACGATCTGCACAACGCTCGCACGTTGCTCGACGCGACCCTGCGTTTCGTTCGTCAGCAGGCCCAGCCCTGGGCCGGCAGCGGCCTCGCCAAAGCCACCGATGACCCTTACGTGATCAGCCGTTTCGGCGACTTGCAGATCCGCATTGAAGTGGCCGCCGCGTTGCTCGAACGCGCCGAAGATTTTCTGAACAGTGGCCAGGACGATACCGAAATCACTATGGCCATTGCCGAATCGCACCTTGCCAGCGCCGATGCATTACACGTCGTGAGCAACGCCGAATTCGAACTCACCGGCCAGCGCACTCCACTACCAGGATCCCTGAACGACCCGCTGCGCTGGAAACTCCAGGTGATCGGCAACTTCCGCCTCAACGGCATCCATCCACCGAGTGTGCGGCGACAAGACAAAAAAGTGGCGTCTGCCTGAATGACTTGAACACAACCCACATCCCCTGTGGGAGCGGGCTTGCTCGCGAAAGCGGTTCAACATTCAACATAGCTGTCGACTGATCTGCCGCATTCGCGAGCAAGCCCGCTCCCACAATGGTTCGGTGGTGTTTTAGAGATTGCATTAACCCTTCAGCCCGGCGGACCACCGCATGCTTTTTGCCCATGGATGAGAGGTAAGCCAATGAGCGTGCATGAACTCAAACGTTCGCCCATCGCGGACACCGCCGAATGGCAAGTCAAGGTGCCCCGGGCTCTGGAACAGCTGCAGCACTGGGCTCAGGTCAGCCCGTTGCAACCGGCCCTGCGCCACAAGCGCCACGGCCAGTGGTTCGTCTGGCGCTGGATCGATGCCTTGCGCGATGTCGAGCGGTTGGCCGATGGCTTGCGTCAGCAGGGTTTTACCGAAGACTCGCGCCTGGCCCTGAGCGGTGCGTTCGAGCCGAACCTGTTGCTACTCGCGCTGGCCGCCCGACACATCGGCGCTGAACTCCTGACGCTGCCGGACAACCTCGATCCCGAAGCCCTGCACAAAGCCTTGTGGCGCAGCCGTCCGACCCACGCATTTGTCCAGAGGCAACAGACGCAGCAACTGTGGATCAACCAAGGCCTGGCGCTGCTCAATTTCACTGATCTGTTCGGCCCGGGGGAAACCCCGCAGCGCCTCAACCGCTGGGGCCAAGGCGCACAACAGCTGTGGAGCGAGGAGGGCACCCAGTGGCAGCACGGCCTGACGGTGCTGCTGGAACAATGGCTGGCCAGCGGCCAATCCCTGGCCTTCCCGGAAAGCCCCGGCAGCGCCAGCCGTGATCGTCGTGAAGTGGCGCCGTCCGGGTTGCTGTTGTCCGCCGAACGCCTGCACCTGCTCGCCGCTGAAATCGACAGCCGCCTCGCGCCCCACGGCACTTGGCGCCGACGCCTCTATGACTGGGCCATCGCTCATTCGGAAAAAGGCCTGCAACGGTTGATCAAAAATCGCGTTCGCCGTTTGTTAGGCTTCCACAACCTGCATTTCATCTGGCAAGCCACCCGCATTTGCGATGCTCAAGCCGACCCGACCTGGCTCGCCGAATTCAAACGGGACATCGCATGAGCTCGATCGCCTATTATCGTCCAGGAGATTTTCGAAATCGTGGCGCAACCCAATCGAGACGAGCAGGTGAGCGGCACGACTTCTACTTAGGTAAACATTGATCAGTGAGAACGCCATGACTGACACCTCAAGCGGACAGGCGACCAACATCATCCGCCATGCGGACATCCTGATCATCGGTGGTGGCCTGAGCGGCACGATGCTCGCGGCGCAGTTGTTGCGTTTGCCGGGCAAACGTCAGGTGCTGGTGATCGAACCCCGCGCCGAACTCGGTCGGGGCGAGGCGTACAGCGCGGTCGAGTTGGGCCATACGCTCAACGGCAATGCGGCGCGGATGAGCGTCGACCCGGACAACGCTGATGATTTGACCCAATGGCTGACTGAATACATCGCTGGCGGCGGCTGGCCGGAGTCGGATGAGCAACATGTGCCAATCAGTGAACTGTTTCCGCCGCGCGGGCTGTTCGGTGTTTATGTGCAGCAGCGCTTGGCCGAAGCGCAGGCGGTGGGCGCGCGGTACGGCTCGACGGTGGAGCATATACTCGCTGAAGTGGTCGATTTAAAGACCGATGCCGATTCGGTGCAGCTCACCTTGAGTGACGGGCAATGCTTGCAAGGTGCTTATACGGTTTTGGCCACGGGAATGTTTCCTGCCGCCCGCACGCCGCAAACCGAATCCAGCGGCTTGAATGCGGCTGCGCTCGACCCGTGGGATGTCGCCGCCATGCAACAGCTCGATCCGCAGTCAACGGTGCTGATCATCGGCTCGGGCCTGACCATGGTCGATGCCGTGGTATCGCTGGAACAAGCCGGGCATCGCGGGCCGATTGAAGTGTTTTCACGCCATGGCCTGCTGCCGCATGTGCGGCGACAGCCTCCGGCCTGGACCGATTTTTTGGCCGAGGACCCCAGCATCCGCACGCCGCGTCAGTTGGTGCGCGAACTGCGCCGGCATTGCCGCGACGCCGTCGCCCAAGGCATCGACTGGCAAGCGCCGCTGGACACGGTGCGGGCGCACATCGGGCGGTTGTGGAGTCAGGCGACGGATGTGCAGCGTCGCCAGTTCGTGCGGCATGTGCGGCCGTGGTGGGAAAGCCATCACCATCGCTCGCCGCCGTTGAGTGCAAAGTTGGTGGAACGGCTGCATGGGGAAGGGCGGTTGCGGATTCATGCCGCGTCGTTCAAGGGGCTTGAGCCTTCGTTGAACGGCGGTGTGAGTATCCGCATCCGTCGTCGTGGCGAGGCCGAAACCTGCGTGGTGCACGGCTTGGCGCTGATCAACTCCAGCGGCATCGAATACGACTGGCGCCGGGTCGCCCGGCCGTTGCCGCAGCAACTGTTGGCACGTGGGCTGGTACGACCGGGACCATTGGCGTTGGGCATTGCCGCAGCGGTTGACGGCGCGGTACTAAGCGCTGATGGACAGGTCGCCAGCCGTTTGTTCGCCATGGGCCCACCGTTGCGCGGGATGTGGTGGGAGAGCACGGCGGTGACCGATGTGGCGAGCCAGGCCAAGTCTCTGGCGGCGCGATTGGTGGTTTGACCGAAAGTTGGAGGGTGTTTTTTCGGGCCTCTTCGCGAGCAAGCCCGCTCCCACACTGGATCTTCTGTGAACCCATTATTTGTGACCGACACAAATCAACTGTGGGAGCGGGCTTGCTCGCGAAGAGGCCAGCCCATCCACCACAAAACCCAAAGTGATACCGATAAACAGGCGATGTTTAACCGACATCTCCAGATACTCACTCTTGCTGGCCGCAATCCAACGAGGACAAACCCCCTCGCCACTGTATCGAGCCCGCCACGTCGTTCAGTGGGGCTGACGCAATGAACAATAATTTCCCGGTCGGCTGAATCTTTCAAAATGTTTGCGGTCTGTTTCACGTCAATAATAGCTGGCGTCATTTAGCCAGTGTTTCTGACATCAATTTCAGGGTGACGACGACCCTTCCCCTGCGGGCATCAATGTGCCCTCAGCACTTAACAATGGACTGTTATGTTTATCTCCCCACGGATGTGGCCGGTGCTGTGCGCGCTATTACTTGGCCTGGGCACACAGAGCAGCGCCTATGGCGCCAGCCCGCCAACGCCAGGCGACCAGGACCTGATCCGCGATCGCCAGAACCGCCTGATTGAAGAACAGCGGCGTCGGCTGGAAGAACTCAAGGAACTGCCGGGCAAGCCAACATTGCCCGCAACGCCTGGCGCCCCGGTGGAGACACGTTGCTTTCCTATCAAAGACATCGAGCTCAAGGGCGCCGACAGTCTTTCTGCATCCGATCGTGAGCGTTTGCTCAAGCCTTATATCGGTCAATGCCTGGGCGTCTCGCAACTCAACGAATTGCTCAGGGTCATCACCGACCATTACATAAGCAAGGGCATGATCACCAGCCGCGCTTACTTGCCGCAACAAGACCTCTCCAGCGGCCACTTAAGTGTGTTTGTAGTCGAGGGCAAACTCGAGGGTTTGAAGGGCGCTGAGGACAGCCATATCTCCGATCGAGAACTGTCCATGACCTTCCCCGGTAAAACCGGCGAATTGCTCAATCTTCGTGAAATAGAACAACTGGTGGATCAGTTGAACCGCTTGCCCTCCAACCAGGCGCAAATGGAACTGACCCCCGGCGTTCAGCTCGGCGGCAGCAGCGTGCTGGTCAAGAACGACCCGCAAAAGCCTTGGCGTACCAGCCTGTGCCGAATGTCCAGCAGCTCTCTGGAGTTCTTCGCCCGTGGCAAGTACCTCGCCACTCGCGTGACGTTCGCCCACTCGCTGGAACGCCCCACCGTGCTCACCGAGCGCGAGGCGCCGATCTACTTCCAGGTCGACCTGTTTCTTTAATTCATTTGTTATCGCGTCGAGATTCTGAATATGGACGTTCACCAGCTTGCCTTTCTGTCCCGCCAGCCTTCGGCTGCCGTGGCCCCTCGCACGCACTTCCTGGGCATGCCCAAACGCTTGCTGGCATTGCTGCTGGCGAACGTCATGTTCTGGCAGCCGATCTGGGCCCAGGCCGAGGGCATCGCCGTCAGCGGCAACACCCAGACCGGCATAGGGCAGGCTGGCAATGGCGTACCGGTGATCAATATTGCCGCACCCAACGGTGCCGGGCTCTCGCACAACCAGTTCAAGGATTACAACGTCGATCGCCAGGGCGTGATCCTCAACAACGCGACAAACGCGGTGCAGAACACCCAACTGGGTGGCCACATCCTGGGCAACAGCCAGCTCGGTGGACGGGCAGCCGGCACCATCCTCAACGAAGTCAACGGCGGTAGCCCCAGCCAGCTCAACGGCTACACCGAAGTGGCAGGCCAGCACTGCGCTGGCCCGTGGCGAGGCTGCTGAACGTGAAGGACTCGCCCAGCCAGTTGAACGGCAACAGGTAACTGGCCGTGGCGGTGTACTTTCGATAGCGAGCGTTGGCGGTAAGGTTGCCGGCATCATCACGACGCTGGTCGTTGCCTTGCGCATCCAGCGCGCCGATGCCCTGCTGCATGCCCAGGTCCAGGTTGACGAACGAATGGCCGATACGCCGGCCATGGTTGATACCCAACTGGGCTTCGGTAATACGCTGGCTGCTGTTATCCAGACGGCTGTCTTCGATGTAGTTGTTGGTGCGCAGGTGGGAGAAGCCGGCATTGATCGAGGTTTTGCTCACTGCATCGCGATGGACGAGGCGCTCGGCGCGCAATTGGTGATTCTCGCTGTCGCCGCTCTGGCTGAAGTTGAAACCATTGCCTTGGACCTGGGAGCGGTATTCGCTCTACACGCCGCGCGTGACCCTCAGCACCGGCAGGCCTGTACTCGACGGCTCCGGCATGCTTGATCACTTCGAGGTGGATGGCGGCAGCATCACCATCGATGGCATGGGGCTTGATGCGGCCAACATTGATCAATTCGACCTGATTACCCGTTCGGCGAAGATCAACGCCGACATCCATGCCCGGCAGTTGAATGTCATCACCGGCGCCAACAATGTCAACGCCGACAGCCTGGCGACCACGCCTCGCGCGGCCGGTGATGCCGACAAGCCTCAACTGGCAATCGATGCGGCGGCGCTGGGCGGGATGTATGCCAACACCATCAAACTGGTGGGCACCGAGCAGGGTGTCGGGGTCAAGCTGGCGGGCAACATGGCCGCCAGTGCCGGCGATATTCAAATCGACGCCGGCGGCCATCTGAGCATGGCGCAGACATCGGCCCAAGGTGCCTTGCGGGTCAACGCGCAGAGTGTCGAGATGAACGGCAAGGCTTACGCCGGCAGCGTCGATGTACGTACCCCCGGCGAGCTGGTCAACCGGCAGAGCCTGGCCGCCCGCAACCGCATCGACATCAATGCCGACAAACTCAGTAACTCGGGTGTGATTGCCGCGGGCATCGAAGCTGACAACAGCCGCAACACCACGGGCGACCTGAGCATCACCAGCCCCTCCGTGACCAACAGCGGCAGCCTCGAAGCCAGTCGCTCGTTAAGCATCCGTGCGAGCACAACCCTGACCAATCAAGGCGTGGTTCAGGGCACGGCGGTTGATCTGACCAGCGCCCGGGTTACCAATCAGGGCGTTGCCGCGCGAATCGTCGGTGACCAGTCGCTGGTGATCAATACGCCGGCCATCGTCAACCTGGCAGGGGTGATCCGCTTTGGTACGGGGCAGGCGGCCACCTTGCAACTCGACAGCCTGGACAACCGCGAAGGCCTGATCCAAGTGCTGGGCGGCAGCCTGACAATCACCGCCCGCCAGCTGGATAACCGTGGCGGGCAAATCGACGCCGGCGGCCTCCTCGTCGATACCGCCACGCTAGATAATCGCGCCGGCCTGCTGTCTGCCCGCGCAGGTAATGCGCAGGTGAACACCCGCGGCAGGTTCGACAACACCTCGGGCACTCTCCAGGCGCAAAACCAGCTTTCAGTCACGGGCCAGGAGATCATCAATCAGGGCGGCAGACTGCTGGCGGTCAACGGTGACCTCGATTTGAAAGCCTCGAGCCTCGATAACCAGCTCGGCAACGTACTGGGGGCCAAGGTCAGCATTCGTGCGCCGGGTGGGCAGGTCGACAACCGCGGCGGGAAAATTGTCGGCGAGCGCGTTGATCTGAACGCCTCGGGGCTCGACAACCGCAACGCAGGGCTACTGGCGGCAGGCGCCCAGGGCATGAGCCTGATCTTCGATCCGGCGGCCATCCAGGCGCAGTTGCTCAATAACAAGGGGCGTATTCAGAGCGACGCCGGTCTTTTGCTGCAAGGTGGCTGGCTGGACAACAGCGCTGGCACGGTGCTCGGTAAAACCATCCAGGTCGATGCTCAACGCCTGATCAACAACGGCGGCGTCATCCTCGCCGACGCCGGGCTTGCCAGCTTGAAACTCGGCAAGGGCAGCATCGCCAACCTCGGCGGTACGATCCAGGGCGACACCGTCGAGGTGACCGCCGGCAGTGTCGATAACAGCAGCGACGGCACCCAGGCCGGCATGGTTGCCAGCCTGGTGGGCGAACTGACGTTGACCGTCGATTCGCTGACCAGCCGCGCCGGCCAATGGGCTGGGTCGTGCACAGCTCAACGAGGCCCTGACGTACACCAACGATTCGCTGACGCTTCAGGCTGGCGATCGCCTGGCCAGCAGCAGCGCTCTGGTGCTCAACCTTGGCAGCCTGAACAACGGCGGCGAGCTGCTCAGCGATGGCGACCTCACGCTGAACCTTACGGGCGATCTGTTCAACAGCGGTCGGTTATCCGCGCAAAAAATACTGGATATCACCGCCCATGACTTCCGCCAGAACAACGGACGCATGGGGGCCGGCACCGACACACACGCCTCAACCTGAGCGGTACGCTGGATAATCTCGGTTACCTGACTGCACGCCAGAACCTGCGCATCGACGCGGCGCAAATCGACAACCGCGGCACACTGGGTGCCCAAGGCAAGGTCGACCTCACCGCCACCGGCGGCATCACCAACGACGCCGATACATTGCTGTTCAGCGGCGGCGACATGACCTTGCGCGCCAGTCGCCTGCTCAACCGGTATGGCGACCTCTACAGCGCCGGCAATCTGAGTTTCGCCGGCATCGGTGGTGGTGCAGCGCAAAGCTTCAGCAACCTCTCCGGTACCGTCGAAAGCGAAGGCAACATAAGCCTCTACGCCGCCTCGGTGGAAAATGCCAAGGCCGAATTCGAACTGGGCCAACAACGGGTAAGTGGCACCTTGAGTTGGGTGTGCGGCCAACACTGTGGCGGTCATGACTCCTTCAAACGTGGCCAGATCACCATCGGCCAAACGTTCATCGAGCGCGCCATCAAGGACTCTGTGTCGGCGCGTCTGGTCGCAGGCAAAGACCTCAACATCCAGGCCTCAAGCGTGCAGAACCGCTACAGCCTGCTGGCCGCCAACAACAACCTGACCATCATTGCCGATGACCTGCTCAACCAGGGCGCGTCCACCCGCACCGGGCAGAACACCATCAAGATCGGTACACCGGGGCGCATTGCCACCGGTTACTGGGACCAGATGGAGTTCGTCGACGTCCCGGCCTTCAACGCGGCTGTTGCCGCCGGCCATTACGACGACGCCCGCTTCGAGCTGCTGAAATCGCGCTCCAGCGACAGCCGCTTCCGGGAGCAAAGCAACGTCACCGTCTGGACCGACGACCCTCAGCCAACCTACGCGGCCACGATTCAGGCCGGCGCCACCGTCAACCTGAACGTCACGCGTACCGTGCAAAACGGAACACTGCACCAGAACACGCTCGCGCAATTGACCGGTACGCTGGGCGATGACCAGACCGGCGTTGAGGTCGGGGGCGTCGACATCAACCTCAACCCGCAGGCGACCGGTGCCGACGCCGTGACGCCTGCCGTGGCGCAGCCCATCGAGGGTATCGCGGCGGATGGCAGCGTACAGACCTTCTTCAAACCGGTGGATTACAGCGGCCTGCCGTTCACTTCCGTGGACCCGACGGCCGCGCCCACCTTTCAACTGCCCAAGGGCGATTACGGGTTGTTCATCAAGAACCCCAACCCGACAAGCCGCTACCTGATCGAGACCAACCCGAACTTCACGAATCTGTCGCAGTTCTTTGGTTCGGACTACCTGCTCAAGCAGTTGAACATCAACGCCGACAGCAATTGGCGTCGACTCGGCGATGGCTTGTACGAGCAGCGCCTGATTCGCGATGCGGTGCTGGCGAAAACCGGCCAGCGCTTTCTCGCCGGCGGTTTGACCAGCGATTACGACCAATACCGCTACCTGATGGATAACGCCCTCGCCAGCAAAGACGCACTGCGCCTGAGCCTTGGCGTCTCGTTGACGGGCGAGCAGGTCAGCGCGCTGACCCATGACATCGTCTGGATGGAAAACCGCATCGTCGACGGGCAAAAAGTCCTCGTGCCGGTGCTGTACCTGGCCCAGGCAGACACCCGCAACGTACGCGGCAGCAGCCTGACCCAGGGCCGGGACTTGAACCTGTTCACCGGCGGCGATCTGATCAACGTCGGCACGCTGCGCGCCAGCAACAACCTCAACATTCAAAGCGCCGGCAGTGTCTATCAGGGCGGGCTGGTCGAGGCTGGCAACGACCTGCAAATCCTGGCGCAAGACAGCATCCGCAACGCCATGGCCGGCAAGATCCGCGCCAGCCGGGTAAGCCTTGCCGCACTCAAGGGCGACATCATCAACGACCGCACCGCGATCCAGGTTCGTGACGGCTCCGGCATGCGCACCCTGACCGATGCGGGCAGCAGCATCAGCGCCCGGGAAAACCTGGCCGTTGCGGCCGGCCGCGACCTGACCAACCACGGCGCATTAAGCAGTGGCGGCAACGCGACCCTGACGGCGGGTCGGGACATCAACCTGGCGGCCAAAACCGATACCAGCGAGAAACACGAGTTCAGCGACGGCGGCCACAAGTCGAGCATCACCACTGACGTGAAAAACCTCGCCGCGACCGTCACGGCCGGCGGCAACCTGACCCTGGACGCGGGCCGCGACGTCACTGTCATCGCCAGCCAGGCCAAGGCCGGGAACAACCTGACCATCAAGGCCGGCCAGGACTTCAACGTGACCTCTGCCGACGACATCCACAACGTCGCGAGCAAAACCAAGGACGGCAAAAAACGCATCACCGAAGAAAACGACCGCACCACCCAAGCCGCCAGCGTCCTGAGCGCGGGCAACAACTTCAACGCCCAGGCCGCCCGCGACATCAACCTCATCGCCAGCAAGATCAGCGCCGGCAACGAAGCGTATCTGTACAGCGGCAACAAGCTGAGCCTGCTGGCCGCGCAGAACAGTACCCATACGCTTTATGACATGAAGGAGAAGGGTAACTGGGGCGCCAAGAAAGCCCAGCGCGATGAAGTGACCCAAATCACCCACGTCGGCACCGAAATCAACACCGGCGGCCGTCTCACCCTCGCCAGTGCCGGCGACCAGCGCTACCAGGTCGCCAAGCTCAACAGTGGCGAAGACCTGATCCTTGAAAGCGGCGGTGCCATCACCTTTGAGGGGGTGAAAGACTCTCACCAGGAGAGCCACGACAAGAGCAGCAATAGCTGGGCGTGGACCAGTATGGAGAACGAAGGCCAAGTTGATGAAACGCTGCGGCAAAGCCAGCTGATTGCTAAAGGTCAGACGCTCATCAAAGCGGTTGATGGGTTGCACATCGATATCAAGAACATCAACCAACAAAGCGTGAGCCAGGCGATCGATGCCATGGTGCAAGCTGATCCGAGCATGGTTTGGCTCAAAGACGCTGAAGCGCGGGGCGATGTGGATTGGCGTCAGGTTAAAGAGCTGCATGACAGTTGGGATGAAAGCCATTCCGGGCTAGGTGGTCCGGCGATGATTATTATCATCATCATCGTCACCTACTTCACAGCCGGTGCAGCCTCAGGTTTCGTGGCTTCTGCCGCAAACGCAGGGGCGGGCAGCGCATTAGCAGCCGGTACTGCGGCGACCGCAACGACACAAGCTGTCGCCGCTGGCTGGGCGAACGCTGCCCTCACCGCCGTGCTCACCTCTGCAGCCAGTACGGCCACGGTCAGTACCATCAACAATAAAGGCAATCTTGGCGCGGCCCTCAAAGAAACCTTCAGCGCTGACAGCATGAAAAACTACATCGTTGCCGGGGCCGTGGCGGGTTTTACCACCGGTCTGTTCAACGATTGGACCAGTACCAGCACCGATTCAAGCGTCGCGTTGACTGACTCCACCAACGGGGCTTTGGCTAACACGGGCAAGGTCGTAGTTTCCAATTCCGGCGGGTTGAGCAGCCTGGAAGGTGTCGCCCAGTTCACTGCAAACCAGGCTCTGCAAAACAGCACCTCTGCGTTGCTCAACAAAGCACTGGGTCGCGACGGCAGCCTTGGTGATGCCTTGCAAAGCAGTCTGGTGAATGCGTTTGCTGCCTATGGCTTCAATCTCGTGGGTGATATCAGCCTACAGAACGGCCTGCCAAACGGAGGCCTCGCCAAAATTGGCTTGCACGCGGTGATGGGGGGCTTGGCCTCGCTCGCCGCAGGCGGAGACTTCAAAACGGGTGCCTTGGCGGCCGGCGTCAACGAAGCCCTGGTCGACAATTTGGCCTCGGTCTATGCCGGGATGCCGAAAGCGGATAGGGATCGGCTGTTGGCCATGAACTCGCAACTGATCGGTGTGCTGGCGACTGCTGTGCAAGATCCTGATGCTGACACTGACAAGCTGCAAACAGGAGCATGGGTCGCGCAGAACGGGACGTTATACAACCGACAGTTGCATCCCGATGAAATTGAGTTTGCTAGCGACGATGAGCGTGTTCGGCGTTTTGCTGGTGAGAATGGACTGACCATTGAAGAAGCTCAGCAAGAACTCTTGCGCACAGCAGCGGCAATGGTTGATCGCGGTTGGAACAATGTCCTCAGTGAGGAAGATGGCAACACTGCTAAAGCGGGAGGTTTCCTCAGGACAGAGTTGGCTCAAGCCAAAAATGATCATCTGTTTCAAGTTTCGTTGGCTGATTACAACAATGAGCGTGTGGGGTTAATGGAGCTGTTCAAGGATAAAGCCTCCTTGGAGAAGGTCCTGAAAAACGTCGCTTTGGTCGATCCTCTTGAGTACCGAACAGACGCTAAATACATGCAAGAAGTGTTGAATGCCAAAGGAGAGGGCAGCCAAGAAGGCTTTGTCTTGGCGCTGGAGGGAGCGGCTAGCGGTCCATCGAAAACAGCGCTGTGGGCAATGGGCGCGGCCAATTGCCCGAGCTGCGCTGCTGACGATATCGAAAACGCCTGGAATTCGATCCTGAGCTTGCCTGAAGAGTTGCGTTTAAAAGGGTATTTGGACAATCTACACATCATGCAGGGCGGTGGTGCGGATGTTATTAGAGGTAATGAATCTGCAGCCACAGCGGTTGGCGTTGGCCTCGGGCTCGCGATTGATGGTGGTTTGGGGGGGGGTAAAGCCCTCCACCGGTATCGATGTCAAAGCAACAGGGGGGGCAAGGGAAGTTGCTGGTACGGGTGCTAGAAATCCGTTGCTTGATGATGCGATACCGAGAAATGGTGATCGTCTTGTTGTGAATCAGGGGCCTGTGCCTACTTGCGGTCATAACTCTTGTGGTATGGTTTTGAATACGTTGGGTAAGGACGTTGATGTAGAAGCTCTTATTCAAAAACTTCCGCCTTCAGAAAAAGGGATTTTTGCTCAGGATGTCGTAGTCCTGATGAAGTCTGAAGGTGTTCCTGCAAGTGCCTTTGGGAACAGAAATGTCGCCGACTTGGCTAGATACACCTCAAATGGAACTCCAGTGGTTGTTCGGATTTTTGACAAAACCGGAGGCTCTGACTTCTCTCACTTTGTGGTGGTGGATGGAGTTACAACTAGAAACGGTATTCCTGTTGTTGCTATTCGTGATCCTCATGGTACGCAGTATTTCAGTCCTGTTACTACCTTTGAGAGAAATTTCTCGGGTGAGGTTGTTGTTCCTAGGAGTGCTTTGGAATGAAATTAAATATTAATTTCCCTAATAACTTGATTACTGATGAATTGCTCAGGCAAGAGCGAATTCCTTGTTTGTGCAAGATATCAAAAGAGTTTGAAGTTTCTTTTTCAGACACTATCCCAGAATCGTCTGGGGTTGTGTCCGAGTGGGATCGTAAAGAATTGGAGTTAAGGGCTATTGCGAGTGCAGGAGGTAAATACACGCACTATGCTTTTGGCCTGATCACCTTGAAGGAAATTGGGTTGGGTGTTTACAAAATTATTGATCTTGAGATGTTTTATAGGAGTTTTGGTTGGTGCGCTATTTTGAAAGGTGGTGAGTATGCTCCACCAGGTAACTTCTGGGACGAAGAGTGATAGCTATTGGTAGCCTCTACTGATTAGTTGGTGCAAAGGGTCCGATCCTATAGTAAAAAAGTTGAAAGAAAAGGGGACGGATTTATTTGTCCCGTCTGTCCCCTTTTTTGTCCGGCGTCGACGATCAACAACAAAGGTGTGCAAGAGCAGGACATCGAATCCACCCGAAGATTCGTGAACTGGGTCAACGAAACCGCCTCGGCCATCAGAATGGCTGACCTCTTCACCCAACGAAACAACCCGACACCTTCGGCCACCGTCGAACAGGACATGAGCAACTTTCTGGCCTGGATGGGCGAAACACTGCCGACCAGCAGCCGCGTCGTCAGCGGCGAGTCTCTGGATGCAATCATCCAGGCGGGTGGAAACGTCACCCTCGATGCCACCCAGAACATCAACAACAGCGTGGTTCGCCCGTACTACGCCTATGTGGCGGCGGGTCGTACCCAAACCGACACCGGCGCGGGCAGTGGCTACTCGACGCGGATCCAGATCAACCAGCAACTCGCCCCCGATCTGGCCCAGCAACAAGTCAACCCGCTGACGCTCCCCGGCTTCAACCTGCCCACCAGCCAGAACGGCCTGTTCCGCCTGAGTCAGGAAGGCAGCACCAACCCGACCGGCACCGGCCCGCAAAGCTGGACCCTCACCGGCGCCAGCGTCACCTCGTCTACCAGTGCGCCGGTCACCCTCAACCGCGTGCAAGGCGTGCCGAGCAACGCCGGCAAATCCCAGCCGCACAAATACCTGATCGAAACCAACCCGGCACTCACCGACCTCAAGCAATTCATGAGTTCGGACTACCTGCTGTCCGGCCTCGGCTACGACCCCGACCAGAGCGCCAAGCGCCTGGGCGACGGCCTCTACGAGCAGAAACTGGTCCAGCAAGCCGTGGTCGCCCGCACCGGCCAACGCTTCATCGACGGCCAGACCTCGGACGAAGCGCTCTACAAGTACCTGATGAACAACGCCATCGCCAGCAAGGAGCAGCTCAACCTGAGCCTCGGCGTGACCCTCACTTCACAGCAAGTCGCGGCCCTGACCCACGACATCGTCTGGCTCGAAGAGCACGAAGTGAACGGCGAAAAAGTGCTGGTGCCGGTGCTGTACCTGGCCAACGCCAACAATCGCCTGGCGGCCAACGGTGCGCTGATCCAGGGCAGCGACGTAACCCTGATCGCCGGCAAAGACCTGAACAACGCCGGCACCCTGCGCGCCAGCCAGAACCTTGATGCGACGGTCAAGAATGATCTGGTCAGCAGCGGGTTGCTGGAGGCGGGGGACCAGTTGAAGGTGCTCGCCACCAATAATTTGACCAACAAGTCGGGGGGCATTATTGCCGGGCGGGACGTGACGCTCGAGACCACGAACGGCGACGTCGTCAACGAGCGCACGGTGACCTCCCACGACAGCAGCGTTGGCGACTACAGCCACGCACGAGACTTCGTGGACAACGCCGCCCGCATCGAAGCCGCCAACAACCTGGTGATCAACGCCGGGCGCGACGTGCTCAACATCGGTGGAGTGCTGAAAAGCGGTGGCGACATGGAGATCGATGCCAAGCGCGACGTCACTATCACTTCGGTGGAGGAGCGCCACTCCGAAAGCCGTACCAACTTCCTCGACTCAACTCTCACCCAGCACGGCGCCGAGGTCAGTTCCGGTGCCGGCCTGACAATCGATGCCGGCCGCGATATGGCGGCGGTCGCCAGCAAGATCGACGCCAAGGGCGACGTGACCATCGAGGCCAAGCGCGATGTGTTCTTCGGTGCCGCTGCCGACGAAGAGCATTCCTATTTCAAGGACAAAAAGGAAACCCGTCAGGTAGACCACATCAGTCAGATCGGCACTTCACTGGAGGCCGGCGGCAAACTCACGCTCAAGTCTGGCAATGACATGACCCTGATCGCCAGCGACATCAGCGCCGGCAAAGAAGCCTACCTGCACGCCGACGGCGACCTGCAACTGCTGGCCGCGCAAGACAGTGACTACTCGCTGTACGACATGAAAAAAAGCGGTGGGTGGGGCAGTGAAATGACCCAGCGCGATGAGGTGACGCAGATCACCCACATTAGTACGCAGATCAAGTCCGGTGGCGACCTGACGTTGTCCAGCGGTGGGGATCAGCGGTATCAGGTGGCGAAGCTCGACAGCGGCAATAACATCATTCTCGACAGTGGTGGCAGCATCACTTTCGAAGCGGTGAAGGACTCTCGCCAGGAGAGCCACAACAAGAGCAGCAATAGCTGGGCGTGGACCAGTATGGAGAACGAAGGCCAAGTTGATGAAACGCTGCGGCAAAGCCAGTTGATTGCTAAAGGCCAGACGCTCATCAAGGCGGTTGATGGGTTACACATCGATATCAAAGACATCAACCAACAAAGCGTGAGCCAGACGATCGATGCCATGGTGCAAGCTGACCCGAGCATGGCCTGGCTCAAAGACGTAGAAGCGCGGGGCGATGTGGATTGGCGCCGGGTTAAAGAGCTGCATGACAGCTGGGATGAAAGCCATTCCGGGCTAGGTGGTCCGGCGATGATTATTATCATCATCATCGTCACCTACTTCACAGCCGGTGCAGCCTCAGGTTTCGTGGCTTCTGCCGCAAACGCAGGGGCGGGCAGCGCATTAGCAGCCGGTACTGCGGCGACCGCAACGACACAAGCTGTCGCCGCTGGCTGGGCGAACGCTGCCCTCACCGCCGTGCTCACCTCTGCAGCCAGTACGGCCACGGTCAGTACCATCAACAATAAAGGCAATCTTGGCGCGGCCCTCAAAGAAACCTTCAGCGCTGACAGCATGAAAAACTACATCGTTGCCGGGGCCGTGGCGGGTTTTACCACCGGTCTGTTCAACGATTGGACCAGTACCAGCACCGATTCAAGCGTCGCGTTGACTGACTCCACCAACGGGGCTTTGGCTAACACGGGCAAGGTCGTAGTTTCCAATTCCGGCGGGTTGAGCAGCCTGGAAGGTGTCGCCCAGTTCACTGCAAACCAGGCTCTGCAAAACAGCACCTCTGCGTTGCTCAACAAAGCACTGGGTCGCGACGGCAGCCTTGGTGATGCCTTGCAAAGCAGTCTGGTGAATGCGTTTGCTGCCTATGGCTTCAATCTCGTGGGTGATATCAGCCTACAGAACGGCCTGCCAAACGGAGGCCTCGCCAAAATTGGCTTGCACGCGGTGATGGGGGGCTTGGCCTCGCTCGCCGCAGGCGGAGACTTCAAAACGGGTGCCTTGGCGGCCGGCGTCAACGAAGCCCTGGTCGACAATTTGGCCTCGGTCTATGCCGGGATGCCGAAAGCGGATAGGGATCGGCTGTTGGCCATGAACTCGCAACTGATCGGCGTGCTGGCGACTGCTGTGCAAGATCCTGATGCTGATACCGACAAGCTGCAAACCGGGGCGTGGGTTGCGCAAAACGGCACGCAGTACAACTTTGGGGACCACTTGCCTCCAGGCTTGTCTGAATATGGGCAAGCGGCAACCTCCCTGGTCGAATACATGCAGGGACAGGGAGCCACAGCTGAAGAAATAGCCCAAGCACAGCTTGCGCTCGCTCAAGGAGAAGGGTTTGATGGTGTCCAGCCTGCTAATGAGTTCGTCAAGGCCTGGGGTACGTTCATGGCCGGGGAGTTCTTCGGCATAGGGGCAGGGATTGCGCTAGGGACAAAAGGAACTGGGGCTGTTGTAGATGACGCGATCAAGGCATTACCAGCTCCAAGGCAAATAGATGCATCGTGGAGCGCGAGCACTTACAACAAGGGCGGTCTGATGACAGGTATTGAGCATGTATTCTATCGCCATGGACCTGACTCAGGATTTGCGAATGTTAGTAAGTTTTCGCAAGGAACATCTGTTAAAGACGTCTCTAGTTATGTTGATAACGCGTTGAGATATGGGAAGGTAACTCCTAATGGCCCAAGTGGACACGTTATTGAGTACAACGCAGGCAAGGTGATTGGAACAAGCGTCTCAGGCGCTTCAACATCGACAATCAAAATAAATGTTCGGGATGGTGTAATTCAGACTGCATTTCCGTACTAGTTAGGAATGGTTATGAGTAGTGGCGGCACACTAATAGAACGATTTGTCGTCCAAGAGTTGGACGACAGCGTTCGCTCTATTTTGAAAGATGCCTTTGATGAGCGGATGCGCTCAAAGAACGTTTTGCTGAGGGAGTTCGAGTTTAATTGCTTTGACGTTTCTCTGGACTTTGAAAAAGGTATTGTCACATTGCAAGATGTTCTTTCCGCTGGAGAGAGTAGCTCTCTTGATATACCGATGCGTGACTTTATCTCTGCTTGCGGTTTGAACGTCTCTTGTTAGTTGTAGAAGCCTAGCCAACTGGTCTGAGTGGAGGTCTGCTGTCACCGCCTGAGTGTGTTGTGCCCGGGTCGTCTGCCAAGTGAGCCCGTAGAGACTGGACGCGTGATTTTTTACGCGAACCACGGTTCTGTGACACTTGGGTGGTGTAAAAGGAGGAAGTTCGGTAGCGGATGATTTCTTCGCAGGTACGAAATACACAGATAAAGTCTTAAATCAGATCAAGACTGGCGATCTTCATGGATTCCCGGAAAGTGTCACAGCGTTCCAAGGGGCCGGAAAGGTGACGAAGATCACAGGGGGAGATGGTGTTGTAAGAGATATGCTGAAAATTCCAGGTGAGTATCGTGGGAAACGAGACGTTTTCGAATTCATAAAGGAGTCGGATGGGTCAATCAATCATCGATTATTCAAACCGACCCCAGCGGAGTGATTTATGAGTGTTATATGGTCAGAACAAATTGATCCTATTCTAAGTCGCGGGGTATCCCTAGAGCATTTGGGGGTACGGAACTGGGCTCTGGATCGTGATGACGCTTTACGTGCTATTTATGAGCTTGAGGCTTTCGGAATCTCGATTCTCGGAGGGGATGTATATCAATTAGTTGGCGAGATAGCTGAACAGACGTACGACAGCTGGTACTGCGATCAAGGGGTCGATGAGTCGGATTCTGTTTTTTTAAAGCGAAGTTCAGATAAGGCGGCGAATTATATTTGCAACTACTTAATGCAGGGATGGCTTTTTGCGCTAGTGCCTAAAATTTAATGGTGCAAAAGGCATTCCCCCCTATTCCTGGCTCAGGAGTAAAGGAAAAGGGGACAGGAAAAGAGGCGACAGGAAAAGCAGGAAAAGAGCAGGAAAAGGGGACGGATTTATTTGTTTGCTTCGAGCATAGTAGCCAGAAAATAAATCTGTCCCCTTATTTATATTTCACTCAGGAAGTCCCTGCTCGAGCTGAAGGTGTTACTCGTGGCGCTTCGTTTGCCACGGAGTACAATCCTACGACCGGCTCCACTAGGCAGTGGATGGAAAGCTATGACCATTCAGGAAATATCATACGGGTTCACCCTAAAAGCATTAATGGGCAGCCAGTTAGCGCGTAGCACTATCCTCCTGCAGGTGCAGAGTTGGAGAGCTGGAAATAATGTACTCACAAGCTGATCTTGCTATGGATCTAGAAAGAACACTGGCTAGAGGTTTCGATGTTTTTAGGATCTCTAAAGTGGCGTTTGAAATCTACCAAGACCATGGCTTAGAAATTACTGCCCCCATGGATCGAGCACTCCTCACATTGATGGCCATGGAGGAGGGCGAGGAATTTGAGTTAACTGAGTCAGAGTTTTTGGCTCTGATTTCAGAGATTAAAGCTATGTAGATGGCGGTTGGAAAAGGCAGTGGGTGTTGATTCAGCTAGGGATATCGCCACTGCCATAAAGACAGGCCGCACTGAGACATGGGTTGTGAGGACGGGGCCGGATGGGGCCACTGAGATCCAGGTGCTCGACTCGTTAGGTAAGCCAAAGCCCATTGATACGTCAAAAATACTAGCTTCAAAAACAAATCTTTCAGGAGCACAGCCATGATCCGGGACTCGATGGCGAACATAAGCTACTGGCGTGAGCGAGTGGCTAAAGATGTTGTCTGGATAGAAAAAGCAGAAAAACGTTTATCGGAACCATCACAAAATCCAGTGTATGACCCTCAGTTCTTGGGGAAAGGGGACGGATTTATTTGTTTGCTTCGGGCGTAGTGGTCAGAAAATAAATCTGTCCCCTTTGTCGGAAAAATTGAAACCATCGGCGAAATTACCTATGTCACTTTCGGAAAATAGATACTTGTTAGCGCAAATACTGGATGGAAAGTCACCAAACATCGTGTTGAACATGATGCTGGAGGTCGTTCATGATTTAGATAAATACGCTTTAGCAGATATTTTTTTGGAAGAGTTTGATCGTTTGGATAGCAGAATCCTTCCTGTAATATGGAAATGGAAGAGTGCCAAATCTATTAGAGGTATATCTGATCAACAATTTGATGAGACGGTGTTGTTGCTGATGAGGTCTGCGGGTTACATGGTGTAAATAATAGGGGGATCCTGAGGTTTTCCCTAAAATTCATTGGTGCAAAAGGCGCAGGTTCTGCGCTGGAAACAACCAGTCCCATTGCTGTGAGTGGTAGTCGGGCAATTGATAAGGCGCAGAGGTAACCGGGAACAGACCCTGAGGAATCCCCACAAATCTACTCCAACGTCTGCGCATGTTGATTCACCTCGGCTCGCAACGCGTGCTCAAGCCTCTCCAAGGTTTTTCGAGAGTTTGAGCCGCGTCCGCTGCGCCAGTTTCCAAACTCAGTCGCCACAGCGACCTGGTCGACGACCGACAAATTAAAAATCAGCGTGTAGTCTCACTGACTACGCCTTTTTGCTGATTCCATTACGTCCTCCTGAAAAATAGATCAGAAGGTGTAAACCTTATTCAGGACGGGACAGTAAGAAAAAGGCCGTCTGTCCCTACTGCTACTGCTATTTCCCGTTTGTCCGGTGGTTTGACCGAAAGTTGGAGGGTGTTTTTTCGGGCCTCTTCGCGAGCAAGCCCGATCCCACACTGGATCTTCTGTGAACACATTATTTGTGACCGACACAAATCAACTGTGGGAGCGGGCTTGCTCGCGAAGAGGCCAGCCCAGCCACTACAAAACCCTCAGCAAGACTAATAAACAGGCGATGTTTAAAAGACATCTCCAGATACTCACTCAGGCTACACAGCCTTGCGCCGTTGCCTACGACTACGCCAGAATCCGCCGGCTTGTGCGCCTTGGGGGCGGGCTCTATCGTTTGCCGGTCGCTGACAAATCAGCGATCGGGTCTCGCAGCCCGTGTATCTCTAGACGCACAACATCCTCCGTTCGTGAACAGGTATGCCTGTCCGTTCATGTTATGGCGGCTGTACGTGGGAGACCTTCGGGTCTGCCGGTTCTAGAGTCCCGGTCTGCGACCTGCGTATAGCTGCCACCTCCTTTCGTCTCGCAGCGAACCGTGGCAGCTCCATGACTCTAGGAGCTTCATCTATGTTCAAACCAACGCCAAATCCCCCGGAAACCGATCCGACATCCCCCTACGAATCCCTCGATTCCAAAAAGCTCCACGAAGCCGCCGACCGCGCCCTCGATCACTACCTCAAACCGCCCATCCCCAAAGACACCAAGCGCAAACCCAGCACCATTTACCATGTGGGTGCGAAGGTCGATAACGAAACCCTGCTGGTCAACGCCTGCGAAACCCTGGCGTCAGCGAGCTTGATGCTCAGTGAGTTCGCCGGGTTGATGGATATGCCACATCGCAACATGATGTTGGGGATTCAACAGGTGGTCATGCTTGGGGAATTGGCAGTCAACCGGGTGCTGGATAACCTCGATCCGCCTGCCTGACACTGGATCTGAAGTGATTGGGCATCTGTGGCGAGGGAGCTTGCTCCCGCTCGGCTGCGCAGCAGTCGCAAAACCGGCATATGCGGTGTGCCTGAAAGAAGGCGGTTGCAGGATTTGGGGTCGCTTCGCAACCCAACGGGGGCAAGCCCCCTCGCCACAATGAGGTCCACTGACACAGTCCCCAAAAACAAGAAACCCCGCATCACGCGGGGTTTCTTGTCAAAGTGTGGGAGCGGGCTTGCTCGCGAAAGCTGCTTAACATTCAACAGAGATGTCGACTGTTACGCCGCCTTCGCGAGCAAGCCCGCTCCCACAGGGTGATGTTAAAGCTCACATCGGCTATATCACGCCACCACCTGATAACACGGCACATACTCCGCGCCGCCCGGCAGTTTCATCCGGTGCTGGGCGACGAAGGCTTTGAGCAGTTTGTCCAGCGGCTGCATGACGGCGGCATCGCCACGGATCTGGTATGGCCCGTGTTCTTCGATCAGGCGGATGCCCTTGTCCTTGACGTTGCCGGCGACGATGCCGGAGAACGCGCGGCGCAGGTTGGCGGCCAGTTCGTGGGAGGGCAGGTTGCGGCTCAGTTGCAGGTTGGCCATGTTGGCGTGCGTCGGGTCGAACGGGCGCTGGAAGCCTTCGTCGATCTTCAGCAGCCAGTTGAAATGGAACGCGTCGTTGCGCTCGCGACGGAACTGTTTGACCGCTTTGAGGCCTTGAGTCATTTGCCGCGCCACCTCAGCCGGGTCGTCGATGATGATCTCGTAGTGCTGCTGCGCGGCTTCACCGAGTGTAGCTCCGACGAAGGCGTGCAACTGCTCCAGATATGGTGCGGCGCTTTTCGGCCCGGTGAGGACCACGGGGAAGGGCAGGCTTTCATTGTCCGGGTGCATCAGGATGCCGAGCAGGTACAGGAACTCTTCGGCCGTGCCCGCGCCGCCCGGGAAAATGATGATGCCGTGGCCGACCCGCACGAACGCTTCCAGGCGTTTCTCGATGTCCGGCAGGATCACCAGTTCGTTGACGATCGGGTTCGGCGCTTCGGCGGCGATGATGCCGGGCTCGGTCAAGCCGAGGTAGCGGCCACCGTGGATGCGCTGCTTGGCGTGGGCGATGGTTGCGCCTTTCATCGGGCCTTTCATCACGCCCGGGCCGCAACCGGTGCAGATGTCCAGGCTGCGCAGGCCGAGTTCGTGGCCGACTTTCTTGGTGTATTTGTATTCTTCGGTGTTGATCGAGTGGCCGCCCCAGCACACCACGATTTTCGGTTCGACGCCGGGGCGCAGGGTGCGGGCGTTGCGCAGCAGGTGGAAGACGTAGTCGCTGATGCCCTGAGAGGTGCTCAGGTCGATGCTCAAGGCGTCGAGTTCGTTTTCGGTGTAGACGATGTCGCGCAGGGCGCTGAAGAGCATTTCCCGGGTGCTGGCGATCATTTCGCCATCGACGAAAGCGTCGGCCGGGGCGTTCAGCAGTTCCAGGCGTACGCCACGGTCTTGCTGGTGAATGCGGATTTCGAAGTCTTTGTAGGCTTCCAGAATGGTCTTGGCGTTATCGACGTGGGCGCCGGTATTGAGGATGGCCAGGGCGCACTGGCGGAATAGGGTGTAGGTGAGGCCGGTTCCGGCTTCGCTCAGTTGCTGTACTTCACGTTGGGACAGTGTTTCCAGGCTGCCTTTAGGGCTGACCGAGGCGTTGATTACATGTCGTTGGGTCATTCAATGATCCTTAAAACGATGTCACCCGCCGGCAGGCGCATGGCATCCGAATAGTGTGTATCCATGATGAAGATGGCACGAACTGCGCTGTATCGCTATGTCCCCGTTTGACGATGAAAAGATGAAAAGGAGCCCCAGCATAGCTAAATCCTTCGGGGAGGCGATAATGCCCCGCAGTCTTTTTGCTACAGAGCCTTTTACCATTGATGCAAGGAACCCCGTCGCGATGTTCGAAATCCAGCCAATGAATGCCGAAACCTATCGGCGCCAGACGCGACGCAGCACGGTGATCATCGCCCTGATGTTCCTGGCGCTGGTGATGGTGCTGTCCACGGCGGCGGTGGCGCTGTTTGGTGAGCCCGGCGGCGACAATCTGCGTTTTAACGTGGGCGGCGTGTTTGCCGCATTGTTGCTGATGGCGGCGTTGATGCGCGGCAAGTTCTGGACCCAGGAATGGATGGCGCCAGCAGTGTACGGCTGGCAGCTCAAACGCAGCCTGATGAGCATCACCAACGTCATGCACCAGGTGACGGCGGCAGTGGAGAAGGGCGATCCGAGCGCTATGAAGCTGCTGCGTTTTTATCACTTGGGGCTGAGCCAGATGCACCAGTTGGATGGCAATTCCAGCGACCATAGCCAGCTGACCCGTGAGATGGACCAGCACAAGGCGCGGATGGAAGCGCTGGGTATCGAGACCGAACAGACGCAATTGAATCGGGCCTGGCTTGAGGCGGTGAAACAGGCGCGGGTGTAGCCTTACGATCGTTGGCGATGAGCATTTTCGTGCAAATCACCTATCGTATTCGTTGATGGGTCATAGTGGTCTGAGCGCCGGCCACGGCTGACTGGCGCTAAAAGGGCGAACGGGAAAATTCGCCATGTCATAAGGGATTACGGGAGCGTCATGGGGCATCCGTCTGTCAAAGATCGTATTGAAAGCACCCGGCTCGCCACGCCTTGGGTGCCTGAGCAGGTTGAGTCGAGACTCAGGGTTCGATACGCAGTCTTCCTGCTCGTTGCTGTATGCCTGTCCATGACGGCCATTGTGATCGGGGAAGGCTGGAACGCACGTCAGTATCATTTGCGCGGCAGCGAAGTGGAGATGTCCAACCTGGCGCAAACACTGGCCTCGCAGGCTCAGGCCTCGATCAAGCAGGCCGACACGCTGCTGTTTGCCGTGGTGGACCGTCTCGAAAACGATGGCATGGAACCGGCGAAAATTCCCAGGCTGCAACGTTTGCTCCAGGCCCAGCGCGGTGAATTGGCGCAGATCCATGGGCTGTTCGTTTACGACGAAGAAGGACGCTGGCTCGCCAACTCCAACAACGCTGTGCTAGCCAATGGCAATAACTCCGACCGTGAATATTTCATCTACCACCGTGATCACCCCGAGCGCGGCCCTCATATCGGTCCGTCGATAAGAAGTCGCTCGACCGGTGAGTGGGTCATGACCGTGTCACGCAGGTTCAATCACGCCGATGGGCGGTTTGCCGGCGTGGTGGCGGCTTCGATCTATCTCAACCATTTCCTGGACCTGTACAACAGCATCGACATGGGCAGTAACGGGGTGGTCAATTTGATCGCTGACGACGCCACTATCGTCGTTCGCCGCCCGTTCAACGAAGCCGATATCGGTACCAACGTCGCCAAGGGGCCGCTGTTTACCCAGCTGTTGCCCAAGGGAAATTCCGGAACGGCCATCGTCAAATCCTACGTGGACGGGGTGGAGCGGGTGGTGGGATTTCGGCGGGTCGAGGGTTATCCGCTTATCGTTTTTACCGCTCTCGACAAGGAAGAAGTCCTGGCCAGCTGGCGGCAGGAATCCATACTCAGTGCGGGCATCGTCTCATTGCTGCTGGGGTTTCTGGGCGTTCTCGGCTATCGCCTGATCCGCGTGATGAAGCAGCAGAATCATATTCAGAACGAATTGCTGGAGGCTCAGGACAAACTCATTGAGGTCAACCACAGCCTTAAATTGCTGGCTCTGGAGGATGCACTGACCGGGCTTTCCAACCGGCGACAGTTCGATTTATTCATCCTGGCGGAGATGGGCCGCGCCAGGCGTACCCACACCAGCCTGGCGCTGCTGATGATCGATGTCGATCATTTCAAGAGTTTCAATGATCACTACGGTCATTTGGCGGGCGATGAGTGTTTGCGCAAGATCAGCAACATCATCACGGACAACATCAAGCGCCCCGGCGATCTCGCAGCCCGCTTCGGTGGTGAGGAGTTTACGGTGGTGCTGCCCGGCACCGATTATGTGGGGGCGTTTCTGGTGGCGGAAAAGATCCGTCGTGCGGTTCAGCAAGCCGGCATCAAGCACAGCGACAGTCCCGAAGGCACTGTCACGGTCAGTATTGGGGTCTGCGCCTACAATCAGATGTCGCAGAACCAGCCTGAGGACTTGATCGGCGCAGCAGACAAGGCGCTGTATGTGGCCAAGGCCAGTGGCCGGAACATGAGTGTCATTGCCAACTGAACTCAACCAGACCGGTCACTGCCCTGAACGAGTGGGGTGCCGCAACTTCCACAAGCGGATCAGCCGCAGATAGACCAGCACATTGATCGCCAGCACCACGCTGCCCAGCCCCAGTTGAATCGCGGGTGTCAGCCCGGCCGGGTAAATGATCGGCCACACGTAATGTTCGATAAAACCACCGCCGTAACCGGTTTGCCCGGCCGCATGGCGCATGAGGTTTTCCCATTCGGTCAGCGGGCACGACAAATGGAAAACTTCCACGATCACGCCCCAGACAGCGGCGGGCAGGTGCCACCAGATCAGGTGGTGCCATTTGAGCACCAGCAGCCCGCCGAACAGCACGAACAGAATGAACAGCAAGTGAGACAGCACCAGCCCGTCGGCGGCGATTCGGTAAAGCATGTCGATTGCCTGACGCGTTATGTGAATCGCTCCATGGTACTCGGGCTGGACGCGTGTGCTCTATCGATTGCTGTTTTCAAGCACGGCCAGTACTTCTTTCAAGCGCACCGCCGTGGCTTCACTGCTGCGTTGCATCGGCGCGCGCAGTTCATCGCGGATCAATCCTTCAAGGGCCAGGGCGGTTTTCACCGGGGCGGGATTAGGCTCGATGAACAGGCTGTGAATCAGCGGCAGCAACTGGAAGAAGGTCGTTCGGCCGGCCGCTAGCTGGTTGTCGCGGATCTGTTGATACAGCATCACGAACAGCTCGGGATGAACATGGGCCGAGGCGGCAATCGCGCCTTTGGCACCCAGACACAAAGCGCCGAAGATCTGGTGGTCTTCACCGCACAATACGTCGACTTTGCCGCTGGAAAGCAGCGCGAGGGTGGTGGCTGGATTGCCACCGCAGTCCTTGATCGCGACGATCCGCTCATGGGCGACGATCCGGAGCAAGGTCGACTGTTCGAAGGCGATGCCAGTGCGATAGGGAATGTCGTAGAGAATGACCGGGACGCTGGAAGCATCGGCGATGGTTTTGAAAAAGGCTTCGAGGCCGGCCTGGGACGGGCGGATGTAGTACGGTGGTGGAACCAGCAAACCCGCCAGAGAACGTTTCAGGATTTCGCTTTGAAATTGCAACAATTCGGCAAGGTTGTTGCCGGCCAGGCCCATGACCACACGTTCTGGTGGAACCTGTTCCAGCACCGCATCGAGCACGGCCAGTTGCTCATGTTTGCCCAGCGCCGCGGCTTCCCCGGTGGTGCCGCAGACCACAATGCCATCGACGCCTTTTTCCAGCAGATGACTGACCAGCCGCCGCAACCCGGCGAAGTCGATCGCGCCATGGTGAAACGGCGTAACGATGGGAACCCAGATACCTTGAAACGATGACATGTACTTTCTCCTGAAGGTTGACCGATTTCGTCACCGTCAGAAGCGTAGAAGGAAGTCAGCAAGAGGAGGGAGTGTCCGTCGCGCTCAATGTCCTGTCAGCTCATCTGACGGGACAGCGCGCCCCGGTCACATGAGCGACTGTTTCTTCGATTTAAGGGCGTGCGCAACGCAACCTTGCGCCTTGGCAGTCAAGCCAATGACGACAGTGTTGAGGTTGAAGGTTGCGGACATGGTTGCTTACACCCTGAATGAGGTGCTCAGTTTTAAAAGTCGGCGCGATGTTTGTCAATCTCGAAAATCAGTACCGGTTGCGTGCAAGTGCGCAAGATTGTTCAAGCCATCCACCGCGACTGCTGGCACAGTATGGGGTCTTTCCCTGGTTGTAGAGCGTTATGTCCAACTCACTCATGCCGCGCAGTGCATTCCTTCGCGGTGCCGCGGCCATCATGCCGCTGTCCCTGGCGACCGCGCCTTGGGGGTTGCTGGCCGGCTCCATGGCCATCGAGGCCAACCTCACGCCCCTGCAAGGCCAGGGGCTGTCGAGCATCGTGTTTGCCGGTGCGGCGCAATTGGTCGCCATCGGTATGCTCAAGGGCGGCGCCGGGGTCTTTTCGATTCTGTTGACCACGTTGTTGCTGACCTCCCAGCATTTGCTCTACGGGATGAGCATGCGTTCGGTGATTTCCCCGTTGCCGGGCCGCTGGCGAGTGGGGCTGGGCTTTTTGCTCACCGATGAGCTGTTCGCCCTGACCAGCCAGCATGACAAACAGCAATTCAATCGTTGGTACGCTCTGGGTGTGGGCCTGACGTTTTACATCGCCTGGAACCTCTTCACCCTTGCGGGCATTGTGCTGGGCAGCAGCATTCCGGGCCTTGAACACCTGGGGCTGGACTTCTCCATCGCGGCGACCTTTATCGCCTTGATCACACCAGTGGTGCGCAATGTTCCGACGGTGGTCTGTGTGGCAGTTTCGCTGTTCTGTTCGGTGCTGTTCAGCTATTGGCAATGGGGCTCGGCGCTGGTGCTGTCGGGGTTGGCGGGCATGACCGCAGGCTTTATCTGCAACAAACTCTACAGGGGGCGCACATGATGGTCTGGGCTGTGATTATCGGGATGGGCCTGCTGGTGTTCCTGAACCGCTACGTATTTCTTGAGCCTCGACTGCCGGTGCGCTTGAGCAGTAATGCCCGGCAGTTCCTCGGTTTCGCAGTGCCAGGCATGCTCACCGCGATCTGCGGGCCGATCGTGTTCATGCCCGACAAGCAGCTGAACCTGCAGTGGGACAACCCCTACCTGATCAGTTCGCTGGTGGCCGTGGGCCTGGTGCTTTACACCCGCAACACCTTGCTCAGCATGTTGTTGAGCATGGGGTTTTTCTTTTTGCTGCGGTGGTGGCTTTGAGTCATCCCGCGCGGAACTGTTCTACGCTTAAAAATAGATGACTGATCCTTTGAGGATGGGAGGTGGACATGGCCACTGAACCAAAGCATCCGGACCCGGATGAAGACATCGATGAACCAACGGAGGAAGAGCTCGAGCAGCAGAGGCGTTCGAGGCCGGACTGGAAGCACCCCGACGATGGTAAAGAGCTGTCGGACCGCGACCAGGAGCGCCCGCTGAAGCCCTGATCGGCTTGCACATACCCCAAGGCCCCGCCATGGATCGGGGCCTTTCAATTTCTGCAGCCTGGAATGCAATCACAGGTTTAGAGGGGGCATCTTCAGATGACATGCGCCCGCTGCAACTCGGTCAACGACAAGGCCTTCAGGTGCGCCAGCAATGGATCGCGCCGATCGCGTGGATGCGCCAGTTCCACCGCCAGTTCCTGACGAATGCTGCTGGGGCGGTTGTCCATCACCAGCACGCGATCGCTGAGGTACAACGCTTCGTCGACATCGTGGGTTACCAGCAGCAGGGCAATGGCGTGGCGTTCGGCCAATTGCAGCAGCAGGTCCTGGAGTTTCATCCGGGTAAAGGCGTCCACCGCGCTGAAGGGTTCGTCCAGCAGCAAAACCTGCGGCCGCGAGTAGAGACCGCGGGCAATCGCGACCCGTTGAGCCATGCCGCCGGACAGCGCTTTGGGCAGGGCCTGAGCGAACCCTTTGAGGCCGACCTCTTCGATCAGTTGCGCGACCCAGGCCTTGTCGTAATCGCTGTCGGCACTGAAACCGATGTTTTGTTCGACCGTCAGCCATGGCATCAGCCGCGGTTCCTGAAACACGAAGGCGACTTCACCGGCACTGTTGCGCAACTCGCCCTGGAAGTCTTTTTCCAGGCCGGCGACGATTCGCAGCAAGGTGCTTTTGCCGCAGCCGCTGGGGCCGAGCAGGCTGACGGTTTCCCGGGGCTGCAATTGCAGATGGATGTTTTTCAGGACGGTGGTGGCGGCGAAGGTTTTGCGCTCGACGTGAATGTCCAACAGGTGTTCGGTCATGGCTCAATCCTCTGCGCTTTGGCCGTTGAAGGTGTCGCGCCAGGCCAGGAAGCGCTTCTCCAGGCCTGCGAGAATGCCGTCACTGAGTTTGCCCAGCAGCGCCAAGACGATGATCGCGGCAAGCACGATGTCCGGGCGTGACGTTTCACGGCCGTCGCTGAGTAAATAACCCAGGCCTTTGGTCGCGGCGATCAGCTCGGCGGCCACCAGAAACATCCAGGCCAGGCTCATGCCGCTGCGCAACCCGGTGAACAGGCCGGGCAGGGCGGCGGGCAACAGAATCCGCCGCACCAGTCGACGCCGGCTGAAGCCGTACATCTGCCCGACTTCCACCAGTTTGCGATCGATGTCGCGAATCGCCGCGACGCCGTTGAGGTACACCGGAAAGAACGCGCCAATGGCGATCAGGACGATTTTCGAGGTCTCGTCGATGCCCAGCCACAGCAACAACAGCGGCACCCAAGCCAGGCTCGGGATCGAGCGCAGGCCGGCGAAGGTCGGTTCCAGATACGCTTCGGCTTCGCGGCTCAAACCGACCCATGCGGCGAACACCAGTGCGAGGCTGGCGCCGATGGCGAACCCCAGCAGCACCCGCAGCAGGCTGGCGCTGATGTGTTTCCATAGCGCGCCTTCGGCCAGGTCACCGAGGGTCAGCGCGATGTCGCTGGGGGCCGGCATTTGATAAGACGGCAGCCAGCCGATGCGCACGACAAACTCCAGCACCAACACGATCAGCACCGGCAGGGCCAGGCCCTTGAGGCGCAATTGCCAGGCGTTGCTCAGGCGGCGCGGTGCAGGCAATGCCAGGTGGACGGGCAGGTCTTTGCTTTTGCTGGTCATGGGGGATTCTCCAGTCACGACGAATCCGCGACGGGCGCGGATTCGGTTTTAGCCGTGGTGATCGTTACTGACGGGCCACGGTTTCTTTGAAACCGGTGTCGATCAGTTGATCGATCACTTGATCGACATTCACCCCACGGCGAACCAGTTCTTCGGAGACCAGAATCGGTGCGGCAGCCTTGGAGGCGATCACATCCCTGGCGGTCAGTTGCGGGCTGCTCAGGTCGGTGCGCGACAGTTGCAGCTTGGCCACTTCCAGCGGCAGACCGGACTCGGTGGCGAGCAACTTCGCCAGTTCATCAGGATTTTTCACCGCCCAGTCCCGGGCCTTTTCGTAGGCGCTCAGCACCGTTTCGATGGTTTTCGGATGCTCTTTGGCATAGCTGTCGGTGACGCTGACCACGCCGTAACTGTTGAAGTTAGTGTTGCGGTACAGCAGGCGCGAGCCGGCCTGCACTTCGCTCGCGGCCATGTGCGGATCCAGCCCGGCCCAGGCGTCGACGTCACCTTTCTCCAAGACGGTGCGACCGTCCGGGTGCTGCAAGTGCACCAGCTCCACATCGTCCTTGGTCAGACCAGCCTGTTGCAGGCTGCGCAGGGTGAACAGGTACGGGTCGGTGCCTTTGGTCGCGGCGATTTTCTTGCCTTTAAGGTCGGCCACGGTTTTGTACGGCGAATCCTTGCGCACCACCAAGGCCGTCCATTCGGCGCGGCTGTACACGTAAACCGATTTGATCGGGCTGCCGTTGGCCCGGCTGAGCACCGCTGCCAGGCTGGCGGACGAGGCGAAGTCGACGCCGCCGCTGTTGAGGTACTCCAGCGAGCGGTTACTGCCCTGGCTCAGCACCCAACTGACTTTGGTCTGTGGCAGGGCCTTTTCCAGAAAACCGAAGTGCTTGAGCACCAGGCTGACCGGCGAGTAATAGGCATAGTCCAGATGCACTTCGGCGGGCGGCGTTTCAGCCGCCTGGACGAAGGTTGGCAGGCTCAGGGCCAGTGCACAGGCGCTGAGCAGAGACCTGACGTTGGGAAAGCGGAAGATCGGTTTCATGGGACAGCTCCAGGCAAGGCGGCGAATTCTTATTCCCGAAAAATCATTTTTCTTGAGTGCGTCCTGCGTTAAAGGAATATTGCAGGCTCTGTGCCATGTCCTGGAACTGCCGGTTTATCAGGGGTTGGAGGCGGATGATGGGGTATCAGCATGCACCGGGGAACACAGTCTGTTGAGTCACTGTTGCCGGGCAGACACTGACTGTTCCCGGTCATGAGCTTATGCTCTCCCGATAACCAAATCGGGCGCTGGAACCAAACACTGTGTACCCTTATCCAACCTCGGCCCGCAGCAACCTGCGGGCCGGTCGAAGGATGAATGGGCGAGGGGTTTTTGCCATTAAACGTGACCCGCAAGGTCTGGCCCAAGGCAAAACATGAAGCAGTTGGTCAAGGTTCTATCCGCGTTCGCCATCGCAGTCGGTCTGCTTGGCTGCATTGCTGCGCCCATTGAAATGACGCCACAGACGCAACAGCGTTTGCGCGCGCAAGCGCCGATCCGCTTTTTGCTGAGCTTTGATGATGGGCCCAGCGCGTCCGGCTTTTACAACCCGACCGTCACTGTGCTCGACAGCCTCGCGAGTAATCCGCTGCAACCCGACATTAAAGCCGTGTTCTTCGTGCAGACCCGTGCCTCACGCGCCGGCGGCAGCGACGTGGGCCGCCAGATCATGCGTCGCGAGCATGCCGAAGGTCACCTGCTGGGCTTCCACACGGCCACCCCCCGGCACACCAACCATCGTTCTCTGGACCCGGAAGAACTGGAGCAGTCGCTCGCCAACGGTAGCGCAGACATTGCCGCGATCACCGGATCCTCGCCGACCCTGGTGCGTCCGCCATTCTGGAATTACGACCAGCGCACCTTCGCGGCCTATCAACAGCATGGCATGCACGTGCTGCTGACCGACCTGAGCGCCAATGACGGCAAAATCTGGGGCTTCAACGCCAGCCCACGTCGGCGGGCCAACCTGCTGCGGGAGCTGTCCGAAGTCCGCGAGCGCATCGCCCTTGGCGAGTTGCCGACGGTGGACGGGGTGATTCCAGTGGTGGTGACCTTTCACGACTTGAATCGCTACACCGCCCGGCATACCCGGGAATACCTGCAAATCCTGCTCGACAGCGCCCGTGCCACGGGAATGACCACAGCGCAGAAACCGTTTTACGACGATACGACAGCGTTGCAGCGGGCGGCCATGGCGCGCACCGTCACGCAGAGTTCAGAGCCTGTTCGTTTGCCGGGTATCTGGAACTGGTTGTGGGATGGGGATGCTCACTGAGCAATGTCGACGATTGACTGTGTAGCAGCTGCCGAGCTTGCGAGGCTGCGTTCGGCTGCGCAGCAGTCGTGAATCCAGCTGACGCGGTTTGCCTGATGCACCGCAAGTTCTGGTTTGACGACTGCTGCGCAGCCGAACGCAGCCTCGCAAGCTCGACAGCTGCTACAAAGCTCGCTGGCGCGTTGCGCAAGTTGATCTATCCTGAGTGGATCCAATCGGAAACCGCCTCGAGGGCGTTCGCCATGGTTCCAGTTCCCCAGCTTTGCCATATTGTGGAGTCCGGTTTCAAGCCGCTGTCTTGCGAATGCACCGTGAATCGCGATGAAACATTGCGGATCAAGGTCTTCGATGGCTCCACCGGGCGGATCGAGCTGTTGATCACCGGGGTCTCACCCGACGAACTGACCAGTGTTCGCGATATTTCCAACCTGATCGGCGAACTTCGTACAGAAATGCGCGCCGGCCGTCGGGCCTTCGCAGGTGTCATGGCCTAATTCACGAGCCTGTCGCACGGCAGCAGTTCATCGATCATCTGCAAACAATGATTCAACCCCGGCGATACATCGCCCACGCGCCTGCTGAGGATGATCGGCGAGGTGGCGTTGTCTTCCAGCACCGGGGTGAAGCCAATGTCGTCGCGGTGCAGCAACTGCACCGAGGCGGGTACCAGCGTCACCCCGATTCCCGCACCCACCAGACCGATCGCCGTTTGCAGCTCGTTGGTCCATTGCGCCACGTTAATGTGCACGCCATAGGATTCGAACAACGCGATCACGTGGTCGGCGTAACTCGGTCGCGGGTTGCCGGGGTAGAGCACAAAGGGTTCTTTCGCCAGTTCACGAAGGCTGATGGGCCTGGCGAGGAGCGGATGCCCGGCGGGCAGGGCGGCGACCAGGCGATCTTCGGTGAGCACGGTCTGGAGGATGGCCGGGTCGTCGATGCGGATGCGACCGAAGCCAACATCGATGCGCCCGGCCTTGAGTGCCTGCACCTGTTGCAACGTGGTCATTTCCGAGAGCCCCAACTCAAGCGCCAGCGGCTCGCCGCTGCGCAGTCGGCGAATCAGTTCCGGCAGCACGCCATACAGTGTCGATGGCGCAAAGCCGATGCCCAGCCAGGTCTTTTCGCCCAGACCGATCCGCCGCGTGTTGTCGCAAACCTTGCCCAATTGTTCAAGCAGAGCGGTGGAATGCTCATGGAAAAACCGCCCGGCGTCGGT
Source organism: Pseudomonas sp. LBUM1673 (assembly GCF_059695645.1). NCBI lineage: Bacteria > Pseudomonadati > Pseudomonadota > Gammaproteobacteria > Pseudomonadales > Pseudomonadaceae > Pseudomonas > Pseudomonas sp. LBUM1673. Next base: position 3,950,796 of record NZ_CP166780.1, on the reverse strand, counting down.
CAGCTTCAGCGGTCGCCCACGCTCCAGCAATAGCACCCCGAGTTCGTCTTCCAGCTGCTGGATCTGCCGGCTCAGTGGCGGTTGGGCGATGTGCAGCAGTTCGGCGGCGCGGGTGAAGTTGAGGGTTTGAGCCAACACCTGAAAATACCGCAGGTGACGCAGTTCCATTGAGGCCTCCGGACGTCGATCTGTTAAATACCTTTAAGGTATCGAGCCAGACCAATTCTATATTGGCCGCCCGGAAAAAGCCGTACGAGAATCCGTTCCAGAACTTTAAGAACCTGACGGGTATCGACATGCGTGCAACTGCCATTGAATCGATCGAGACGATCATCGTCGATCTGCCGACCATTCGCCCGCACAAGCTGGCAATGCACACCATGCAGAACCAGACACTGGTGATCATTCGGGTGCGCTGTGCCGATGGTATTGAAGGTGTCGGTGAATCCACCACCATTGGCGGTCTGGCCTATGGCAACGAAAGCCCGGACAGCATCAAGACCAATATCGACAAACACTTCACGCCACTGCTGCTTGGCCAGGACAGCGGCAATGTGAACGCCGCGATGTTGCGCCTGGAGCGCAGCATTCGGGGCAACACCTTCGCCAAGTCGGGTATCGAAAGCGCCTTGCTCGACGCCCAAGGCAAGCGCCTGGGCCTGCCGGTCAGTGAGCTGCTGGGCGGCCGCGTTCGCGATGCATTGCCGGTGGCCTGGACTCTGGCCAGCGGCGACACCGCCAAGGACATCGCCGAAGCGGAACAAATGCTCGACCTGCGCCGCCACCGGATCTTCAAACTGAAAATCGGCGCTGGCGAGGTCAACAGCGACCTGGCCCACGTCATTGCGATCAAAAAGGCGCTGGGCGATCGCGCCAGCGTGCGGGTCGATGTCAATCAGGCCTGGGACGAAGCGGTTGCCCTGCGGGCCTGCCGGATCCTCGGCACCAACGGCATCGATCTGATCGAACAACCGATCTCGCGCAATAACCGCGCGGGCATGGCGCGCCTGAATGCCATGAGCCCGGCGCCGATCATGGCCGATGAATCCATCGAGTGCGTAGAGGACGCCTTCAACCTGGCGCGGGAGGGCGCAGCTTCGGTGTTCGCTCTGAAAATCGCCAAGAACGGCGGCCCGCGCGCCGTACTGCGAACCGCCGCCATCGCCGAAGCGGCCGGTATCGGTCTGTACGGCGGCACCATGCTCGAAGGCGGTATCGGCACGCTGGCCTCGGCCCATGCCTTCGTCACGCTCAACGCACTGAGCTGGGATACCGAGCTGTTCGGCCCGCTGCTGCTCACCGAAGACATCCTCAGCGAGCCATTGGTTTACCGCGATTTCCAACTGCACGTCCCGCAAACACCGGGGCTGGGCCTTGCTCTGGATGAAGATCGCCTGGCGTTCTTCCGTCGGGACAAAATATCCAGCGCCACATCCACTGCCGTTTATCAAGCCTGAGGAAGACATCATGCTGTTTCACGTAAAAATGACCGTGAATTTACCGGTCGACATGAACCCGGAACGCGCCGCCAAGCTCAAGGCCGACGAAAAAGCCCTGGCCCAGCGCCTGCAAGAACAAGGCACGTGGCGTCATCTGTGGCGCATCGCCGGGCTCTATGCCAATTACAGCGTGTTCGATGTCGACAGCGTTCAGGAACTGCACGAGCTGCTGATGCAATTGCCGCTGTACCCGTACATGGCGATCGAAGTCACCGCGATGTGCCAGCATCCTTCTTCCATTCGCGAGGATGACCGCTGAACCCAGCCTGTTCAGTTCGCTACGCTAATAATTACAAGATGAGGAACCACCATGAACGTCAAGATTTCCCACACTGCCAGTGCCCAGAAGTTTCTCGAAGACGCCAGCGGCCTGCTCAACGACGCCGGCGATCCGCGGGTCAAAGCGCTGATTTATCGCATCCTGCGGGATTCGGTGAACATCATCGAAGACCTGTCTGTGACCCCGGAAGAGTTCTGGAAAGCCGTCAACTACCTCAACGTGCTGGGTGCGCGTCAGGAGGCCGGTCTGTTGGTGGCCGGGCTCGGTCTTGAGCATTACCTGGACCTGCTGATGGACGCCGAAGACGAGCAGGCCGGTAAATCCGGCGGCACCCCACGGACCATCGAAGGGCCGCTGTATGTGGCCGGTGCGCCGCTGTCGAACTTCGAAGCGCGGCTGGACGACGGCGTCGATCCGGGCGTGGTTTTGTTAATGCAAGGCCAAGTACGCAACACCGCCGGCGAACCGCTGGCCGGCGCGGTGGTGGATGTCTGGCACGCCAACACCGGTGGCACCTATTCGTACTTCGATACCACTCAGTCGGAATTTAACCTGCGTCGACGCATCGTCACCGATGCCGAGGGCCGTTACCGTTTTCGCAGCATCGTGCCGTCGGGCTACGGCTGCCCGCCGGACGGTCCGACCCAGCAATTGCTCGATCAACTGGGCCGTCATGGTCAGCGGCCGGCGCACATCCACTTCTTCATTTCGGCGCCGGATCATCGTCACCTGACCACCCAGATCAACCTCGACGGCGATCAGTACCTGCATGACGATTTCGCCTACGCCACCCGTGACGAACTGATCGCCAAAATCACTTTCAGCGACGATCCGCAGCGTGCGGCGGCCCATGGCGTCAGCGGTCGTTTTGCCGAAATCGATTTCGACTTCACGCTACAGTCGTCCGCCCAGCCTGAGGAGCAACAACGCCACGAACGGGTCCGCGCACTCGAGGACTGATACCCTCGACCCGCCGAACCTTTGTGGGAGCGAGCCTGCTCGCGAAAGCGGAGTGTCAGTCAACGTTGATGTTGAAGATGATGACCCTTTCGCGAGCAGGCTCGCTCCCACAGGTCGGTCAACTGACACATCGATGCGAGCACTGCTCTAGAATCGCCCGACGCACCCTATAACAACAATGAGAGCGAACCGATGATGCAAGCGCAATTGTTGAGTCATCGCAGCAGAGTCTTCGACCATGCCGACCCCTACGCGGTGTCGGGCTACGTCAATCAGCATGTCGGCAATCATTGCCTGCAGATGCCCAGGGCCGGCCGGCCGCTGGCCAGCCTCGATCATCGCAAGTTCGCCAGCCTCGACCTGTGCCGCATCAGTTACGGCGCCAGCGTGCGGGTTATTTCCCATGCGCTGGACAGCATCTATCACTTACAAGTGCTGCTGCGTGGCAACTGCCTGTGGCGTGGCCATGGTCAGGAACACTACTTCGCGCCCGGGGAGTTGTTGCTGATCAACCCCGACGATCCGGTGGATCTGACCTACTCCGACGACTGCGAAAAATTCATCCTGAAAGTTCCCACCCGACTGCTGGATTCGGTGTGTGAGGAGCAGCGCTGGCGGTATCCGGGGCAGGGCGTACGGTTTCTGGAGAACCGTTATCGGCTCAATGAACTGGAAGGTTTCGTCGGTCTGCTGGCGATGATTTGCCAGGAGGCGGAAGCCACCGAGCAGATTCCCCGGGTGCAGGAGCACTATGCGCAAATCGTGGTCAGCAAGATGCTCGGCCTGATGAAGACCAACGTCATCCGCACCGATCCCGGCTCACCCTCGGCCACGTTCGAGGCGCTGGTCGATTACATCGCGTGCAACCTCAAGCAGGACATCGACGGCGAAGAACTGGCGCGCCAGGCGCGGATGAGCCTGCGTTCGCTGTATGGGTTGTTCGAACGCAACGCGGGGGACACGCCGAAAAACTACATCCGGAAGAAAAAGCTCGAACGCATCCACGCCAATCTGAGCGACCCGACCTGCAACGTGCGCAACGTCACGGAAGTGGCCATGGATTACGGTTTTCTGCACCTGGGCCGGTTCTCCGACAGCTACCGCAAACAGTTCGGCGAGTTGCCTTCGGACACCCTCAAACGCCGCCACTGAGATCAATGAGTAACCTGTGGCGAGGGAGCTTGCTTGTGGCGAGGGGGCTTGCCCCCGTTCGGCTGCGCAGCAGTCGTAAATCCTGCCGATGCGGTGTGCCTGACAGAATGCCGGGGGCCGCTTCGCGACCCGACGGGGGCAAGCCCCCTCGCCACGGGTACGCCGTCGCATCACCTACTGCACAAAACGGATACAGGTCTGCACCCGGCGGATAGTCCGCCCCATCTCCTCGTCCTAGCATGGCCCTGCCTGAATAAAAACAATGGAGGCGGCGGCCATGTCCCTGCGACCCGAATACCTTCACTCCCTGCTTGAAGAAAACCCTGAACAGGGCATCTATCGCTGCAAACGCGAGATGTTCACCGACCCGCGACTGTTCGATCTCGAGATGCAACACATCTTCGAGGGCAACTGGCTGTACCTGGCCCACGAAAGCCAGATCCCCAACAACAACGATTTCTACACCACTACCATGGGGCGTCAGTCGATCTTCATCGCGCGCAACAAGGAGGGTGAGTTGAACGCCTTTATCAATGCGTGCAGTCACCGTGGGGCGATGCTCTGCCGGCACAAGACCGGCAACAAGAGTTCGTACACCTGCCCCTTCCACGGCTGGACCTTCAACAACTCCGGCAAGCTGCTCAAGGTCAAGGACCCGGCGGCGGCCGGCTACCCGGCGAGCTTCAATTGCGAAGGCTCCCACGACCTGACCAAAGTCGCGCGTTTCGAATCCTATCGCGGCTTCCTGTTCGGCAGCCTCAAGATTGATGTGGTGCCGTTGGTGGAGCACCTGGGCGAGTCGGCGAAGATCATCGACATGATCGTCGACCAGTCCGCCGATGGCCTGGAGGTGCTGCGCGGCTCCTCCAGTTACATCTACGAAGGCAACTGGAAACTCACCGCCGAAAACGGTGCCGACGGTTATCACGTCAGCTCCGTGCACTGGAACTACGCGGCGACCCAGAACCAGCGCAAGCAGCGCGAAGCCGGCGAAGACATCCGCACCATGAGCGCTGGCAGTTGGGCCAAGCAGGGCGGTGGTTTCTATTCCTTCGACAAGGGCCATATGTTGCTCTGGACCCGTTGGGCCAACCCTGAGGATCGTCCGCTGTATGAGCGTCGCGACGAGTTGGCCCGGGACTTCGGCCAGGCTCGCGCCGACTGGATGATCGAGAACTCGCGCAACCTGTGCCTGTACCCGAACGTGTACCTGATGGACCAGTTCAGCTCGCAGATTCGCATCGCCCGGCCGATTTCGGTCAACCGCACCGAAATCACCATTTACTGCATCGCCCCCAAAGGCGAAAGCGATAGCGCCCGGTCGAGCCGCATTCGTCAGTACGAGGATTTTTTCAACGTCAGCGGCATGGCCACCCCGGACGATCTGGAAGAGTTTCGCTCCTGCCAGACGGGTTATCAGGGCAGCGTCACCGCCTGGAACGACATGTCCCGTGGCGCTGAACATTGGGTGGAAGGCGCCGATGACGCGGCCAAGGAAATCGACCTGCATCCGCTGCTCAGCGGCGTGCGCACCGAGGACGAAGGCCTATTCGTGCTGCAACACAAGTATTGGCAGCAAACCATGCTCAAGGCATTGGCCACTGAACAGTCCGAACTGATTGCAGTGGAGGCCGTGCAATGACCATTACCTATGACACCGTGCGCGACTTTCTCTACCGCGAAGCACGTTACCTCGACGACAAACAATGGGATGACTGGCTGGAGTTGTACGCGCCGGACGCGACATTCTGGATGCCGTCCTGGGACGACAACGACGAGCTGACTGAAGACCCACAGCGGGAAATTTCGCTGATCTGGTACGGCAACCGCACGGGCCTGGAAGACCGCATTTTCCGCATCAAGACCGAGCGCTCCAGTGCCAGCGTGCCGGACACCCGCACCTCGCACAACCTCAGCAACATCGAGCTGATCGAACAGGCCGACGGGCTGTGCAAGGTGCGCTTCAACTGGCACACCCTGAGCTTTCGCTACAAGACCGTCGACAGCTATTTCGGCAGCAGTTTCTACACCTTGGACGTGCGCGGTGAGAACACGCAGATCTTGGCCAAGAAAGTGATCCTGAAGAACGACTACGTTCGCCAGGTCATTGATGTTTACCACCTCTGAGGCGGCCGTCATGACTCATTCCATTGCGTTCAATTTCGAAGACGGCGTCACCCGATTCATCGACGCCAACGCTGGCGAAACCGTGGCCGATGCCGCCTATCGTCAAGGCATCAATATTCCGCTGGACTGCCGTGATGGCGCCTGCGGCACCTGCAAGTGTTTCGCCGAGGCCGGCCGCTACGATTTGGGCGAGGACTACATCGAAGACGCCCTCAGCGCCGATGAAGCTGAGCGAGGTTTTGTCTTGACCTGCCAGATGCGTGCGCAGAGCGATTGTGTGGTTCGGGTGCCGGTTTCATCGGATGTCTGTCGCACCCGTCAGGCCAGTTATGACGCAACCATCAGCGCCGTGCGTCAGTTGTCCGACAGCACCATCGGGCTGTCGATCAAGGGCGAGGCCCTGAGCAAACTGGCGTTTCTGCCGGGGCAGTATGTGAACCTCGGTGTGCCCGGCAGCGAGCAGACCCGCGCCTATTCGTTCAGCTCATTGCAACGTGACGGCGAGGTCAGTTTTCTGATTCGCAACGTACCTGGCGGCTTGATGAGCAGCTTCCTGACCGGCATGGCCAAGGCCGGCGACAGCATGAGCCTGGCCGGGCCGTTGGGCAGCTTCTATCTGCGCGATATCCGCCGTCCGTTGTTGCTATTGGCCGGTGGTACCGGTCTGGCGCCGTTTACGGCGATGCTGGAAAAAATCGCCGAGCAGGGCAGCGAGCATCCGCTGCATTTGATCTACGGCGTGACCAACGATTTCGACCTGGTGGAACTCGATCGACTGGAAGCCTTCGCCGCGCGAATTGCGAACTTCAGCTTCAGCGCCTGCGTGGCCAACCCTGACAGCCGGCACCCGCTCAAGGGCTACGTGACCCAGCACATTGAACCTCGGCATTTGAACGATGGCGACGTCGACGTCTACCTGTGCGGCCCGCCGCCGATGGTCGAAGCGGTCAGCCAGTTCATCCGCGAACAAGGCATTGCGCCTGCGAACTTCTACTACGAAAAATTTGCCGCCAGCGCGGCTTGAGCGCGACGCACTTTTGTAGCAGCAGGCTTCGCCAGCTGCTACAGATCGTGTTTGCCGAGAAAGCGATCTTCGACACGAGGTTTGTATGAACAGATTTCACGAAAAAGTCGCGCTGATTACCGGTGCCGCCCAAGGCATCGGCCGGCGCGTGGCGGAACGCATGGCCGCCGAAGGTGCGCGGTTGATTCTGGTCGACCGCTCCGATCTGGTGTTCGAGCTCCAGAAGCAATTGGGGCAGAGCAGCCAGGTACTCGCGCTGACCGCCGACCTTGAGCAATACAGCGAATGCAGCCGCGTGATGCATACCGCTGTCGAGCGCTTTGATCGCCTTGATGTGCTGGTCAACAACGTCGGCGGCACGATCTGGACCAAGCCTTTCGAACATTATGAAGAGCAGCAGATCGAGGCCGAAGTCCGCCGTTCGTTGTTCCCTACACTGTGGTGTTGCCATGCTGCGCTGCCGTTCATGCTCGAACAAGGCAGCGGCGCCATCGTCAACGTTTCGTCCATCGCCACCCGTAGCGTCAATCGCGTGCCCTATGGTGCGGCGAAGGGCGGGGTCAATGCGCTGACCGCTTGCCTGGCGTTCGAAACGGCCGGTCGTGGCGTGCGGGTCAATGCGACCGCTCCCGGTGGCACCGAAGCACCGCCGCGGCTGATCCCGCGCAACACCGCGGAACAAAGCGCTCAGGAAAAGCTGTGGTACCAGCAGATTGTCGATCAGACCCTCGACAGCAGTTTGATGAAGCGTTACGGCACGCTGGATGAGCAGGCAAGCGCTATTCTGTTTCTGGCCAGCGACGAAGCCTCCTACATCACTGGCATGGTCATGCCGGTCGGTGGCGGCGATCTGGGCTGACGCCAATACCACCGTTGGAGCCAGGGATATTTTGACCCTGAACGCCAGCCATGCGTGGCTGGCCTCGATGCCGGCCGAGATTGCCGGGTTCATCGACAAGGCTGCGACGGCACTGGCCAACGCCTAGAGAGGCTGCGACCTACAAGCGACGCTGAAACGCTTTGACGATTCTGAGCGTGGCGTCGCTTGTGTTCAGGTTCTGTACTGCGTCCAGCGGATACCAAATGCAGTCGAAGATTTCATTCTGTGGCCGAGCCTCTGCCAGGTTTACGACCGACACCTCGTAGACATGGTGCCGGGTGCTGGCCGTTTCCAACTCCATCAGGTACAGCAGGCTGTCGACCCCAAGCCCGGTTTCTTCGTAAAGCTCTCGTATCGCCGCGCCCGCAGTGGTTTCGCCTGGCTCGACTTTTCCGCCGGGCAGGGTCCAGAGAGACCTGGCTTTGCGCACCAGGAGGATATGCCGATCCTGCTCGCAAATGACGGTTGCGCGTATTTTCATGTGTTATCCGACTGCCGCTTGCCATAAAACAGTCATAAAAATGCAATATTCAGACCGGGTTCCGCTGAAGTGTCTGTTTCAAGGGTTGGAGTCGACAGGGGGGCTGAAAGTGCAGTGGGATGCCGGAATCCTGACGCGACGTCTGGTTGGCACTTCAGCGAAGGTCGGGTGTAAGGTAATCGGGTCGATCCTGGACTATCACTGCCGAAATGGAGGTGACTATGAGCGTTCCGATGCTGACCAAAATGCACATGAACGGCTATGACGTACTCAGCGTGAACAACGGCCCCTGGCGGGTGTGCACCAAATGTGACCGGCTTGGAGCCTTTGGCAGCAGAGAGGAAGCACTGGCCTACGCGGCTTCGCTTCCCGCCTACAGAGCCCGGTCGGGTAAATCGTCGCGCAGCCACAAATCAGAAAAATAAGTGCGCTGTAGCAGCTGCCGAGCCTGCGAGGCTGCGAGGCTGCGTTCGGCCGCGAAGCGGTCGTAAACCTGCATACAAGGTCTGGCTGAAACACTGCGCCGCCTGAACTCACGACCGCTTCGCGGCCGAACGCAGCCTCGCAGGCTCGGCAGCTGCTACAGGGGGTCAATACCCGCTGCCGCCCATCCCGCCCGTGGAGGGGGAATACTCTCTGGCTTTTTGTTGGGCATGACTCCATTGCGCGCAGGTCATGAAGCTTTTGTGGTCGACCTTGCCCCTGCCATCGAAGCTGACGTTGTATGGCTGCTGATGGCCGGCTTGAGTCAGCTTGTAGTCAAAGCAGGTGCCAGGCTCCACCGTGCGTTCCGTTATCGATAAAGGCTGGCCGCCAATCTGCCGGACTTGATCCTTGCTCATGCCGGTCTCGACCCTGGCGACCAGCGGTTGGTCTCGATAAACGTGTGAATCCGTGTTGCAGCCACCTGACGCCGCCAGCACAGCAATCAGCGCGCATAGAGGCTTGTTCATGACAGCGCTCTCTAGTGAACTTTCGTTCGAGTGATGGTTTTTGCTTTTACTTCTTCAGCATAGCCCGCCAGTCGCTCTTCATCGCCCTGGAACAACGCACACAGCCTTAGCGTTGCCTCTGCGTCCACATCATTGCCGGCCTGGCGCAACTGTTCTGCGATGCGCAAAAGCTCTACCGCCGACCACCTCAGATCCGACGCCACGCCTTGCAGGTCGCGCCGAAGTTGCTGTTCATATTCGTTGAGCCACATGATGACCTCCTGCAATTCCCCGCTACGAAATAGTAATCCCATTTACCTCAATGGAGCGTTATGTTCGTCTGATCCGAAGAGAGTCGAAATCATGCAACAACCTGCCTACCAACTGCTGGAAGTCGCCAACGGCAAGCCGATTAAACTCTGGACCGAGGGAGTGCCGGTTGAAAGCGAAGCCCGGCAGCAATTGATCAATACCGCGAAGATGCCGTTCATCTTCAAACACCTGGCGGTGATGCCGGATGTGCACCTGGGCAAAGGGTCCACCATCGGCAGCGTGATCCCAACCGTAGGTGCGATCATTCCGGCGGCTGTGGGGGTGGATATCGGCTGCGGCATGATCGCCGCGCGCACCTCCCTTACCGCCGCCGACTTGCCGGACAACCTGCACGGTCTGCGCAGCGCCATTGAGAAGGCCGTGCCCCATGGCCGCATGTTGAGTCGTGGCCGGCGCGACGAAGGCGCCTGGGAGCGCGTACCACAGCAGGCCGATCAGGCTTGGGCAGCGCTGAACCCACGGTTCAAGGCGATCACCGACAAGTACCCGAAACTGGCCAGCACCAACAACCGTCAGCACCTGGGCACCCTCGGTACCGGTAATCATTTCATCGAGGTTTGCCTGGACGAGGCCAATCGCGTCTGGTTCATGCTGCACAGCGGTTCTCGCGGCGTTGGCAACGCCATCGGGACCTTGTTCATTCAATTAGCCCAGGCCGACATGCGCCAGCACATCGCCAATCTGCCGGACCGCGATCTGGCCTACTTCGAAGAAGGCAGCCGGCACTTCGATGACTACGTCGAAGCGGTAGGCTGGGCTCAGGACTTCGCCCGGCAAAACCGTGCCTTGATGATGCAAGCGGTCATCCAGGCGACGCGACACGTGATCCGCAAACCCTTCGAGGTCGCGCTGGAGGCTGTGAACTGCCACCACAATTACGTGCAGAAAGAGCGGCACTTCGGTGAAGACGTCCTGATCACCCGCAAGGGCGCGGTGTCGGCGAAGAAGGGCGAGTTGGGGATCATCCCCGGCTCCATGGGGGCCAAAAGCTTCATCGTACGAGGCCTGGGCAACGAACAATCGTTCTGTTCCTGCAGCCATGGCGCCGGTCGCACCATGAGCCGCACCAAAGCCAAAAACACCTTCACTGTCGCAGACCAGATCCGCGCGACCGCTCATGTGGAGTGCCGCAAGGACGCGGCGGTCATCGATGAGATTCCGATGGCCTACAAGGACATCGACAAAGTTATGTACGCCCAGCGTGATCTGGTGGAAGTGCTGCACACCTTGCGACAGGTGGTGTGCGTGAAGGGGTAGGGATGGAAGGTGGTTCCACTGGTCGGGAAAATTAACGGAGTGAACAGCTCTGCTGTCGTATTGAGGTAGTGATTTATTCGCCAGGGCGAGGCCATCTCAAATGACGACTACCGATGATTTCAGACACCATGCACATGAGCTGATTGTTGACTTGGATGCAGCAACCACGGAAATGATGAAACTGATCTCGGCCCATCAGCTGAGCGGCGCGGAATGGGAGCGCGTCACGAAATGGCAGCATGAAGCGTATGAGCGATGGATGACGTACCTGAATGCGAGGTCATACCCCGATTCCGGTTCGGGGGGCGAGCCGGGGCAGGGCGAAGCGCCTTTATAGAAAGCCCCCCTTTATAGAGACATCGCCGCTTGTCCGCTGGATGTCTGCGCAAGTACACGCTACATTTCCCGTTTTTCAGGGTAGGAAGCGTTATGCGCATGTTGATAGCGGGAATAGCGGTGGCTGTGTTGGCGGGCTGTTCATTACCCGCATCCGTGGTGCCCGGCGAGCCCAATGTCAGCAAATACAGCGATAAGGCGCCCAAGGAATATGCCGCGTGTGTATTGCCGTTGTGGCGTCAGGACATTCCGGGATCGACGCAATCGGCGATTTCCAATGGCTACCGGATCACCGCACCGAGCGTGATTACGGCTGACGAAATTCTGGATATCGTGAAATCGAAGGATGGCAGCAGGGTATCGCTTTATCAGGGACCGCCATGGGCCAAGTCAGGGGCATTGCGCAAGGCTGTCCGGGACTGTTTGTAGAGGTCCCTTCGTTCGCGAGTCGGGGCGAACGTAGTAGAGGGCCTAAATATAGTGTGGTTATTTAATGAGTTAGATAACTTAGTAACCGGATAGTGATTCAAATATCTTGTTACAAATCACGGGATTAGGTAATATCGCCCCGCGTTCACCACCACGGTTTATGCATTTTTAAAGCCCAGGCGTCCATCAGCTGCCTGGGCTTTTTTTTACCTGGAATTTGGTGTTTATGAACACGCTGCCGGCAGAGCACCAGCAGCGTGGGTGTTGAACGTGGGTGTACGACAGCTGTTGATGCCGGGTGGTTACTCGGCCGGTTCAGCCTTGCGCCGATCACTGCCGGAAGGGTTTCCGGTGTTTAGAAGCCTCCTCTCTACCAGGACGTTTTGCAGGGCCTGGCGTTCCGAAGGGGCTAACTGATGCTCTCTTTCCTTGAGTTCAAGCAGGATGGGGCTGGACCAACCACGATAGGTTTGCTCGGAAATACGAGTAGATGTCATCTATCTCTCCTTTGTTGAGTCGCCACAACACAGTGGGCGAAGTCCTGTACGTTAAAAATCCTAGTCGAGGAAATGACTTGTCGCCAACCATTGGCATGATAATGAGGTGCCGATTATCCTCAGCGACGCGGGGTGTTCGCGATTCGGGCGTAAACTAGCGGTGCTACCTCATCTAAAGGAGCCGCATATGATCGCCGACCAAATGAACAGACAGGAGTCGGAGCAAAGCGCTGTTTGGGATCAATACTTCTGTGCTGCGCTGATTGCGGAAAGCAATCTGACGGCACCGGTGGTAGGAGAAGCCACCCACGAAGACAGGCAGAACCTGCTGATCCAAAGGGCTAAAGCGCTCGCCGACAAGATGCTGGAAAACAGAAGATAACCAGAGCCCAGCCATTGCGCTGGGCTCTTCATTTTTCGACGTGCTTACCTGGACAAGCGGCTATGGCTGGCGGCGCGACGGGATGGTCGGATTTTCTGCTGGAGTGGACGGTTCCTCGGTCGCGGATCGACTACAGTTGGTAATTCATGGATAGGGAGATCGAACATGAAGTGCTTAATCTGTCACGCTGCCTCTAACACTGTTCACGCGGCTGGAGACTGGTCAGAAGTTAAATGTTCGGCCGGATGTGGACGCTTCAGGGTCTCGGCGAACCTTGTTGCGAAAATGAAGTTCAAGAACGAATTCTTTGACATCGAACGCACAAGACAATGGCTTAAGATGTCCCGCAACGATGAGCCGATACCGCTGATATCTACCTATGATTACAACGTTTCCTTATTGCATCGTGACACCGAGGAGAGGTCGGTCATCCCGCCGAGTCGCTCCAGGCAGCCGCTGACTTTGGATTAGATTCCACCCGGCTGTAACACCGTCCCTCTGCAGGAGCTGCCGAAAGGCTGCGATCTTTTGCGGCTCCTGAAAGAGATCGCAGCCTTCGGTGACTCCTACAGAGATTCAGCGAGGCACAGTGTATTGCCCGGCCCGTCGACGAGAGGTCGATGAGCAGCAAAAATTTCATGAGCGCAGCCGGCCTTGGTTGGCGAATGCGAGTAAAAAATAAGCAACCTCCCCGCATAACCCCTGTCGATATCAACATGCCCCCGCCATTCATTACCACGCCGACTCAGGTTGTCAGAGTCTATGGCGGGCTAAAGCGGTTGTGGCTGAATAATCAGGAGGTGGCTATGAGCTGTCCACTGTGTGGAAATATCAATGCACGGGAAGATCTTTCGTTCGGGGGCGGGTTGCGCATTTATTGCGAACCGTGTGGTGGCTTTTATCGGATTTCATCAACCCTGGGTACCTTGGCTGAAGGAAAGACCTACGACACCGAGCGCGCGCGAGCCCGGCTGAAAAATAAACGTGAAACTGACAGATTAGAGGATCAAGAACCGGCGCTAGGCCCGGATGACAAAGACCTGCTCATCGACGCCTGATGGTGTCGCGCAATGCGCCTGCGATCAGCGAACGAGCGCTGGGTAGGGGAAAGGGGGTATCTCGGGGAGCCGGTTGACAGCGGATGTTTACAGAAGGACTCGCCTGATCCTGAAGCCGAGTTTCGAATGGGACTCCAGGCCAGGCGAGCGTGCCAGATCCATCCGAGCTTTAATCCTGATGATCGTTTGAACCGCCCCTTATCCAACCGGTTAATGAGCCTGTGCCACGCCGCACAAAACAGTCGCCGCGGCGGATTGAGAGCGCGTGCTGGCAATGTTTCCCAGCGAGACAACGCCAACCAGACGCTTGTCTCGATTGAGCACGGGCAGGCGACGGAGTTGAACGTCTGCCATGTTTTTAGCCACCTGCTCTATGTCTTCATCCTCAAAGCAATAACGGATGCCGCCACTCATTATTTTACTGATAGGGGTTTTTCCTGCGAGCCCTTCGGCTACGGCTCTGATGGCTATATCCCGGTCCGTGATCATGCCAATCAAACGCTCTTGCTCTTCAACCATGATGGCGCCGCTATCGATCCTGGCCATCATGCTTGCGGCCTCCTGGATCGTCTGGCTTGGCTTGGCTGTTAGAACATCTTTCGTCATAACTTCCGAAATCTTCATGAAAAGGACTCCTTTTAAAGTGATGCCTCAGTGATTAATGGCTACCAATTTTTTCGACTTGGGGAGGGGAGCACAGGTTCAGATTGTTTCCTCTCCACTCGTCCCATGGCAGCAGACCGATAGAGTGGGAGACGACCGCGGGCCAGTGAGGCGTAATGGCATGCCCGACTGGGCGATCGAAGAATTCATCAATACTGTCGAAGCGCACGGGCGTGGTGCCAGGGTGGCCGGCCTGGAGGGTTTCGGTTATAGCCGTTCCAGCCTGGGGCTGATGGACCACTTTTTTCTCATCACTCAATTGTTGAGCAACCATATCGACGGCCGGACCTGGATCAGGGCTCATCCGCAGGCGGTTGAACAACTCATCGAAACCGCTTTTGAGCTGCTCTCATCACTGCACGCCAAGAACGTTGTGCATATGGACCTTGTGGGCCGCAAATATTATGTTGCCCCAGGATGGCCGGGAGGCAGCGCTGGCGGTCGATCTGGAGAACAGTTTTTCGACCCCCACAGCCTTTTTTAGCGAAACCCTGGGCTTCCAGATGGGCCTCTTCTATTTTCATGAGGTTTATCGGTACATCACTGAAGCAAACTACGACGCACTGGTCGAACGGGCACAGGGGGACTACCCGCAAGTCAATCGAGAACTTTTTTCACAAGATCTACCAGATCAGCAAACACCACAGCATCGGTCGCCTGGAACGCCGAAAAATTTTCCTTAAGGGGTATTTGGACAGCTGGCGGTAGTTGATTGATGAGCATGACTGGGCTTCAACACCTTCGGATTTGAGTTACCCGGGATCGTGTAGAGGTCCGGGAGGGCTTCAGCTCATCCGTATGGGGAGCTGAAGCGCTTTAGAGTCTCAATCAGTGATCTGGAAGGATATTCTTCGCCAAGGCTTCCATCGATAACGATTGGCGGACAGTCTGAAAATAATCAATCGCAGCCTGCCGATGCATAATTGATAAGTTGAGGCCCCTTTTTTAAGACACATAAAATTTTTCACAGTCGAAATTTCCCTTTTGACTTGATCTATGTTGTGCAGCGAATCCGTGCTTTTTTATACGAGACGACTGACCAGAGAGACTCTCTAAAATTTCTCGTCGAGCAGCAGCGTAGCTGGCTATCAGTCGTCGTGCTTCCCTCTGGCCTCAGAGATGGCTTGCGTCCGTGGTATCGAAGGGGGCACGAGATGCAGTGGAGCAAAGCCGATGATCGGTATCACCGGTATTGGTGAGCAGGAATTGATCGCGCTGTCGGCTTGTCGGGCATAGCTCAGGGGCGTAAATCGCTGATCGGTCTGATCAGATCTGGACCCTGGTTGTGCACGTTGCCAATAGCCTGGTCGACCTTGAACCACTCGAACGCCTCGGTTGGCTCCCCCTGCAACAACACCATCTGTTCGGCGCGACTCTTGGGCGTAGCCGGGTCCAGCCATTCCCGGGCCAGTTCGGGGCTTAGCGTCACCGGGCGCCGGTCATGGAAATCCACCATCCCACCTTCGCTGTCGGCGGTGATGATCACGAAGCCGTCATGCTCGTCCGGTTCATGTTCGTACCTTGGGTACTGACCAATCGCGGCGCACAGGATCGGTGCGCGATCTTTGCGGCGGATGAGGTAGGGTTGTTTCTTCGGGCCGCCCTCGTAAAACCATTCAAACCAGTTGTCGATCGCGATGATCGCCCGGTGCGGCCATATCGCCTTGAAGAATGGGTCGTGGGCGACTTTCTCAACCCTGGCATTGATCGGCGTTGCGTGATCCTTGGCCCAGTGCGGCCGCCATCCCCAGCGCACCCTATCGGCGTGCAGCACGCTGCTTTCCTGGTGGAGCAGGGCGAGTTGAGTCGACGACGCGGCGTTGTAGAGCCCGAACGGCTGATCGCCGACGTTGTTAACCAGGGCATTGGGCATGCTTAGCGCTGCGACGAAGTCATGGATGCCTCTGTATTGGGAAAGCCGTCCGCACATGGTCAGGTCCTCCGTCTGTCATTTCAGCGTAGACCAGCCCTCGGTTGCCCAGTGACGAAGCCTTGTCCCGAACAGGCAGCGCAAGCGTTTCTTCAGTTTCGCCGATGACTCTGGCGTTATCGCATGGGCCCCTTCGCGTATGCCAGTCAACGTGACTGGCTGGCATACGCGCGAGGCGGGCTTTGCGTTCTCAGGCCGCCGGCATTTGCTGGCGATGGTAGAGGAACTCGAGGACCGTCGTGCGATAGCGGTGGTACTCGGGGTCGTTGGCCAGCGCCAGGCGGTTGCGTGGTTTTGCCAGGCCAACGCTAAGGATCTCGCCGACAGTGGCCGCCGGCCCGTTGGTCATCATCACGATGCGGTCGGAGAGCAACACCGCCTCATCGACATCATGGGTGACCATCACCACGGTGCTCTGAGTGGCTGCAACGATACGCAGCAGTTCGTCCTGAAGGTGCGCGCGGGTGAGGGCGTCCAGCGCGCCGAAGGGTTCGTCCATCAGCAGAATTTTCGGCTCCATGGCCAGTGCGCGAGCGATACCGACACGCTGCTTCATGCCCCCGGAAATTTCGTTGGGGTGCTTATGCATCGCGTGGTCAAGGCCAACCATTGCCAGTGCCGTTTCGGTGCGCGCCTTCAGCGCAGCCTTGTTTTCGCGTTTGCCGAATACCTTCTCCACGGCCAGGTGCACGTTGCCGAAGCAGGTCAGCCAAGGCAGCAGGCTGTGGTTCTGAAACACCACCGCACGCTCAGGGCCGGGGCCGTCGATCTCGCGACCGTTGCAGATCAACCCGCCACCATTGGCGTCAAGCAGACCGGCGATCAGGTTCAACACTGTGGATTTGCCACAACCGGAATGGCCGATCAACGAGACGAACTCGCCGCGGGCGATGTTCAGGTTGACGTTGCTGAGGGCCTGGAAGCGGCCTTTCCGGGTATCGAAGTGTTTGCTGACCTGGGTCAGCTCGACGAATTTTGTCATCTCGGTACTCCTGCATCGGGTAAGCGTCAGGTGCGGGTAACCCACCCATTCACCAGCGCGAGTCGGTTCAGTTGGTGTAGTCGAAGCGTTTGGCGATCCACAGCAGACCCTGCTCGAGCAGCAGGCCGACCAGACCGACGATGATGATGGCGATGAGAATGTGTTCGACGTTGAGGTTGTTCCATTCGTCCCACACCCAGAAGCCCAGGCCGACACCGCCAGTGAGCATTTCTGCGGCGACGATCACCAGCCACGCCACGCCGATGGACAGGCGAATGCCGGTCATCAAATGCGGCAGCACCGAAGGAAACAGGATATGGGTGAACACCTTCCACTCGCTGAGCTTGAGCACCCGCGCGACGTTCAAGTAATCCTGCGGCACGCTGGCGACCCCCGCGGCGGTGTTGAGGATGATCGGCCAGATCGAGCTGATGAAAATCACCCAGATCGATGCCGGACCGGCAGCCTTGAACACCAGCAGGCCGATCGGCAACCAGGCCAGCGGCGAGACCGGACGTAGCAGGCTGATGATCGGCGCGAACATGCCGCCGAGGAAGGCGAAGCGGCCGATCGCGAAGCCCAGCGGGATACCGAGCAGGGCAGCAAGACCAAAGCCGACGCCGACCCGGCCAAGGGAGGCCAGCACGTTCCAGCCGATGCCCATGTCGTTCGGACCGTTGTCGTAGAAGGGGGCGCTGAACAGCTCCAGAGCCGAATACCAGGTCGCCAGCGGGCCGGGCAGGCCTTCGCTTCGCGCTGCTATCAATGCCCAGACGGCGAGAAACAGGGCGATACCCAATACTGGGGCAATGCCATCCCTGGCGCGTTGACGCAACCCGCTCAGAAGGGGAGAGCGACGCTCTGGCTGGGTACTCGCCGTAGTGGTGGGCGGCGCTGGCAACTTGAGGGGTGCGTTCATGGCGGGTTACTCCGGTCAGGCTTTGATGGTGAAGGAGTTGGCATAGGCGGCCGGATTGGAGCCGTCCCAGACCTTGCCGTCGATCAGGGTGCTACTGCGCAGCGGACTGCCCGGTATGGCCAGGCCCAGCTGGCTGGCGGCTTCGCCGTAGAGTTTGGTCTGGTTGATGGACTTGGCCACGCCGGCGTAGTCCACATCCTCCTTGAGCAGGCCCCAACGGCGGAACTGAGTGAGGAACCACATACCGTCCGACAGGTAGGGATAGTTGACGCTGCCATCCTTGCAGAAGGACATCGCATGTTCGTCCGTCCATTGGTTGCCTAAACCGTCGTCGTAGTGGCCGAGGAAGCGTTGTTCGATCACTTCCACAGGAGCATTGACGTAGGCTTTGCCGGCGATCAGTTGGGCGGTGCTTTTCTTGTTCTCTACGCTGGCCTCGATGAATCGGCTGGCGTCGAGCACTGCCATGGTCAGCGCCCGGGCGGTGTTGGGGTATTGCTCGACGAAGGCACGGGTGGTGCCAAGGATTTTCTCCGGGTGATCGGGCCAGAGTTTTTGGGTGGTAAGGGCGGTGAAGCCGATGTTGTCGGAGATCGCCCGGGCTCCCCAGGGCTCGCCGACACAGAAGCCGTCCATGTTGCCCACGCGCATGTTGGCGACCATCTGTGGCGGTGGCACCACGATGGTTTTCACGTCGCTCATCGGGTTGATGCCGAGGCTGGCGAGCCAGTAATTGAGCCACATGGCATGGGTGCCGGTGGGGAACGTCTGGGCGAAGGTCAGTGGGGTACCGCCTTGCTTGACCTTGGCTGCCAGTTGCTCGCCATTGGTCACGCCCGCTTGCTGCAACTGCCTGGAGAGGGTGATCGCCTGGCCGTTCTGGTTCAGCCCCATGAGCATGGCCATATCTTTCTGCGGCCCGCCGATGCCCAGTTGCACGCCATAGATCAGACCGTAGAGCACATGGGCAGCATCCAGCTCGCCATTGAGCAGTTTGTCGCGCACGCCGGCCCAGGACGCCTCTTTGCTTGGCGTGATGGTGAGGCCGTATTTTTCGCCGAAACCCTGGGTTGCCGCCACCACGATTGATGCGCAGTCGGTGAGCGGAATGAAACCGACCTTCAGTGCAGCCTTCTCCGGTGCATCGCTGCCGGCAGCCCAGACCGCACTGCGCAGCAAACCCGGCGCGGCCAGATCAAGGGCGGCGATCCCGGCGACCGTGCCTGCCGCCACCAAGGATTGCTTCAGGAAGGTGCGCCGGCCGGGGTGCACCGGATGTTGCGAGTCACGCTCATCAGTCATATCCACATCCTTTTTTGAGGGGTAAACAAAAACGGCGTGCGCCAGGCACCCTCGATAGAGGGACCTGGCGGACGCCGTTGTCCGGAAAGTGCAGCACGCCGCCATTGGCGTGCTGCATGAGTCTGTAAGACAGCCATAGCAAAGGGCTTGCCAGGTTTGTGTCCGATCTTTTTTCTGCACTAAAAAGCCAATTGGAACAAAGGCTTGAAGTGGCTTTTGATGTCATCGAAAAGGATATCGAAGGGGGCGTAGAGCCAGGGGGAGCGAAGCGCTGATCGTTTGTTGGGCGGCTTAGGTGCGAGGTGAACTAAAACGGCTCTCTCTGCACCCGCTGCGAAGTCGAATTATCTCTAATGCCGGTAAGTTCAGCCGTTACGCGAACCGTAGCAGCTGGCGAAGCCTGCGTTCGGCCGCGCAGCGGTCGCAAACAGGCGATATGCGGTCCTTCTGAAAGGACGAAGTTTGCCATTTTGCGAGCGCTGCGGTCGGGCGCGACCCCGGCTCGAACGCAGTCTTCGGCTGCTGCTACGGGGAATGTGCAAAGCCAGAAATTCCTTAACTTACCGACCTCAGCCCAGATCCCGGCGGATGGCGTCGAGGTGCTCGTCGAGCAATGGGGTGAGAAGGGCGTAGCACTCCGCTGGGGCGATGGACACCGTGGTTGTACCGATCAGGCAGCGTTGCAGCCGTTCGAGAGCGTTGTGCAGCGAGCGGGGGGCATGCCTGAGCAAGCGCTCGTGCAGGTATTGCAATTGAACAAGCATTTCCAATGGGCAATTCTGATTGGCGGCGGCGCGCACCGACAGACCGCGCAGTCGCCCCAGGTCTTCCAGCTCCCAACAGCGCTCGGCGATGCTAGGGGGCTGCAGATTAAGCGCGCAGCGCTGCAGTTCGAGGTGCTGGATGGCGCCGAGCAGGTCTTGCAGCAACCGGCAATGGCCATCGAAATCCGCTGGATCGCGGCGTAGCGCGCTCCAGGCCTGGCACTGTGCGGAATACGGCCACTCTTTCCAGCGTTGGTCGAGCGAATGCCCCAGTGCCTGGCAACGCTGTTGTGCCGCGCGGGTGGTCTGTCCGCCGAGGCCGCGATGCTGTTGCAGGCCTTGCAGCAGGTCGAGGCCCAGCGAGAGAGCCTGCCTTAGTTCCGTGTCTCCCTGTGGCAGACGGCTGCGTCGGGATTGCCCACCCTCGAGTGCTGCGGCGAGTTGTAGGTTCATGGGCGGCTTCCGACAGTGAGCTGGTTGAGATAGCGGGTCAGGTCGTGCAGCGTATGGGTCTGCATGCTCTGCTCCTGCACCGCCCCATTGACCTGTTGCAACTGTTCGCTGAGGGCATGATTGGCTTGTTGGTGCTCGCTGAGCGCCTGTTGCATGGCGCCGAGGTGTTGCAGATTGGTCTGGCTTTGTTGGGCCAGGTCGTCGAGGTTGGCGGCGAGGTGCTCGCTCTGCTGGCTGCCTGCTTCCAGCAAAGAACGGTGTTCTTTGACCTCGCCATCCACCTGGCGCACGGCTGTGGCGATCGCCGTCGCGGCCGTGGTGATTTCGTTGGTCGCCCGGTCGGTGGCCTGAGCCAGGCTGCGGACTTCGTCGGCGACCACGGCAAAACCACGACCGTGCTCGCCAGCGCGGGCAGCCTCGATGGAGGCGTTGAGTGCCAGTAATTGGGTCTGCTTGGCCAGTGCCTGGATGCTATTGACGGTGCTTTCCACTGCGGTGGTGCGCTGCAGCAATGCTTCCACAGCCTGCGCGGTATTGCCCAGACTGTGCTGGATGGCACGCATGCTGCCACCCACTGAACGCGCTTGCAGACAACCAGCGTCGCTCTGGGCATGGGCGTTGGCGAAGGCCGCCAGCGCCCCTTGGGCCAAGGCCTCGATACTGTGCAGGGTCTGATCGATCTGCTCGCTGGCGGCAGCGATCATGGCGATCCGTTGACTCTGCTCTTCACCCTGGTCGCGGGCCTGCTGGGCCATTTTTTCCAGGGCACGGCTGGCGAAATGGACTTCACTGCGTAAACGCTCGCCGTTGCGCAGCTGCATGCTGGCGGCCACCAGCAGCGTCGCCGGGTCGGCCTTCTGGGCGCCGCGTAACAGACGGGCCAGTTCAGTATTCCAGAATGCCTGCAGATGGCGTTGATGACGCTCGCGAAGATGCCAGGCGCACCCCAGGTAGAGAACGCCAGGTATCAGCGTCAGTGCGCTTGCGGGCTGTGCGGCCAGTGCGAGACCGCAGGCGCCGAGGGCCAATCCGAGTGGTAACCAGAGGCCGATCCTGCTGCGTTCGAGCAGGGCCATGCCAGGTTCGAACAATACCCGGAGTGCAATGCCGGCAGGGCGTGACCTGCCGACATCGCTGTGCAGAGTCGCGATGGCATGACCCGTGGGGAGTATTCCTTGAGCAGGCATGAGGATTTCCTTTTATGCCGGGGTGAAAGCAAAAACGGCGTACGCCCACCTGCCGCAATGTGCAGGGAAGCGGACGCCGTTGTCCGTGATGTTTGCGAAGCCATCGTCGTTGATGGCTCAAGCCTGACCATACCCAAGCAAGTTGTTTGCCAGCATGTGCCATCACCGGTAAGCAAGCGTGTCGTCCATCCAGTGAAAAGGGGCACTCCATTCGATCGCCACGATGAATGATGGGCCAGGCGTGGAAGGCACTCGTAGAAAAGACCGGATAAGAAGAGGGACAGGCATTGAGGGCAGGCCGACCTCATTCTGGTTAAAGGCGATCGACGCACCAGTCACGGGAGTTGTTGAGCTGCAGTGCTCTGTTCTGGTTCGAGCGAATCAAGGTTGGGGTTCGAGGGGAGGTGTTTATGGCTGCTCCGCAGCTTTGAGTCATCAAATATTTGCGGCTGGCGTGCCATCGGTGGCGCAGCCTAGCATGCGGTTCAAGCCGCTCGCTGCGCTCACTCGGGATCGGCTAAAACCAGCTCCTTAACCAAGCGTCAGGCACTTATCCAACCTTACCGTTACGGAGCATATGAGATATGTCAAACATCGTCGCATGGACCCTGTTCGCCTTGGGCATCTTGCATATTCCGTTCGGTATTATCAAGTTCAAAACAGCATTCGCCGCCGCTGTAGACGCTGGCTTTGTTGACCAATTCAGAGCGCACGAAGATCGACGTACTGCCCTCTGGTTTACCGTGCTGGGGCCGCTTTTTATGCTCGCAGGGCATACAGCGATTCACGCCGTAGCAGTTGGTGATCTCGCGCTACTTAAAATTGTTGGCATCTATGTGCTTATGATCTCGATCATTTGCGTCACTGCTGTTCCAAAATCGGGGTTCTGGGCAATGCTGCTGGTTGCTCCGCTGATCATCGCGGCAGGGTATGGCTTGTACGCGTGACAAACGCTACAAGCTCACCTTCGTCTAACGGCCTTGCGTTGTGCTGACATGGTCGCCTCCAGGGTGGCGGGATGAGTTGGACGGTGGCGTGTTGAGGATTTACGTCTAAGATGGCTAGCTGATTTGAGTGATCCACCAGGGAGGGGATATGAAGCCAGCAATCAATGCGGTGATCATTTATGCGAAGGATGTCGCGAAAACATCTGATTTCTACACTCGGCATTTTGGGTTTTCCGCATTGCCGGAACTCAATGGCATCACGGAACTGACTTCGCCAGCAGGTGGCGCCAAGCTACTTCTGCACAAGGCGGCCAAAGGCCTAAAGAACGGTCAGGCGTGCGTCAAAATCGTTTTTGACGTGGATGACGTTCGGGCTTTCAAGGAGATCTCGGCAGAAAAGGGGCTGCTTTTTGGCCCGACACACGAGGCAGAGGGGTACAGTTTTTCCAATGCCAAAGATCCAGACCAAAATAATGTCAGCATTTCCAGTCGTGCATTCAGATCGTGACCTGATCCAAAACCTCACGGCTGCACTCATCCGTTCCGCTGGTTGCCGATGAGGTTTTATTGGGCGGAAGATCTGCCTGCTTATGAGGGGGCTTGTTGTCCTAAATATTCATCGATTTAGAGATATTTCACTTCTAGCGTGGCAGAGCCATCGATAGACACCTCGTTCGATAAATCAAGACTGTCAGCGCGAGCTATCGCAACGCTGAGCTTATTCCGCTGAGCGGAAGGTCCGCCCCAGTAAAGCTGAATAACGTCACTGGGCCGCATATCTGGATAGGGCTGAATAGTAACTACCAAGCCTTTGCCTCCTGCCTCCAGCTCTTCCAGATACTCTTTAGATATAAGCTGTTCATCCATGCCTTTGCTGTCCATAAATACCTTCTGATTAGAGTGGAAGAGGGCGTTCACCATGAACGGATGAACGCCCCTAATGCTATTTGCGGGGAACATCGTCGAAAATTACAGTGACTACCCCCGTGTACCGCCCGGTCTGTGTATCGCTGGGTTTCGCTGCACTGATCGTCATTGCTCTCTGTAGTCCTGGATTGCTCTCAGCATCTGCGGCAACCTCTTTGGGCGTCCCATCCAACGTGACGCCACCTAAAGTGATCGTGAGAGGAATCGAGCCCGTACCGTTGGTAAGCGCGGCGGGACCATCCTGTAGATATGCATCAATAGAACCAGCAGTATTTTTCAGCGAAAAAGTAGTAGAAAGTTGTGTTAGCTCGCTGGTTACAGTGTTGTACGTCATCACTTCATCCTTGCCAAAATCAGGATCTAAAGGCTGAGCATGAAATTGTTTTGTGGGAATATCAGCGCGGATATTGATAGTCGTGCTAGCGTCATTTGCCATAAATACCTCCATGTATTGAACTGAAAGCATAGTAATGGGTGTCGGGGAGGGCCCCCTCTGCCGACGACTGGCACTGTATTGTCAGGCTGACGTGGCGACGGTTGTCTTGTTCACGCGAAACGTATCAGGCGTGAGTGATGGAAAGGTCGCTGATAATGCACGCCGAATCGTTTTCCGGGTCCGTGGTGTCGGAGTAGTCGATCTGGTTGTAAACACCGCCGTGGAAGGCGAGAGTTTTCGTGTCCCAGATGTTGTCGAGGCGCATGATTGCGATGCGATCTGTAGCAGCTGGCGAAGCCTGCGTTCGGCTGCGAAGCAGTCGTATAATCAGTCATTGCGGTGCGTCAGGTACACCATGGCAGCCGGACTCACGACTGCAGCGCAGTCGAACGCAGCCTTCGGCAGCTGCTACAAAAAATGCGTCGCGGCCGAAATTGCTTAAGTGAACAGCATCACGATCAGCGTCGGACTTTTTAGTTACTGACTGCTCGGTGCTACAGTCACGCCTTTCAGGACGAGGAAGAATCATGTGGACTTTGAAAGTAGCGGTGACTCGACCCATTTTCCGCCAATGGCTGATCACCGCTTCTATTGGCCTTTTTGCAGTGGCGGGTGGTGCACAGGCTCAAACCACGCCTCAGGCAAACCAAGAGATAAAGGGCTTACTGGATTTTGTGGAGCGCAGTGAGTGTAAGTTCGTGCGCAATGGCAGTGAATACCCTGGACCCGAGGCTCGGGCACATCTCGAAAAGAAGCTGAATTATCTAGAAGGCAAGAATTTGGTGAGCAGTGCAGAAGACTTCATCGATCTCGCTGCCTCTAAAAGCAGCATGAATGGCAAAGCCTATGAAGTGCGTTGTTCAGCGGGCGTCCAACCGACGAGCACCTGGCTGAAGACTGAGCTACAGAGGCAACGCCAGCTCCATTGAGCCTACCCCCGAAACGAGAAGGCCCAGCCCACCCGCTGGGCTTTTTACTATGCGCGAGACTCGCATGGAACTAAGGCGACCAGATCCGTATCGCCTACGTCGACACCAGCTTGTGAAAGCAAGGTGGTAACTTGGCCGCGGTGATGCGTCTGGTGGTTGAAAAAATGCATGACCAAGCCATAAAAGCTCCTGTCAGCAGGTACTCCCTTCATGCTTGTGTAATTGAGGGTGTGATCTAAATCCGACTCTGTAACTGAGCGAGACCATTCGACAATTATCTGGTCGAGCCATCCTCGATGTGCGCAGAGCTCTCGGATATTTGAGAACAGGAGTTGGTTGAGGTTTTCGGGGGTGGGAAGTTGCCTGATCGGCTCCAGTGCTGAGTGGTTCGTTGGGTGATTGGCGAATCGCTTTAGCCAGACTCTGTCTCCGATCGTCAGGTGGTTCAACGTCCCAAGAATAGAGCCAAAGAATGCTTTTCTATCCGCTGAGAGTTCTTCATCGGACAAGCCCCTGGCGGCTGCATAGACCTTCGCGTTCATCCACTCGTTATAGGTCGCCATCAGGCAGATATGGCTGGTGCGGCTCATCGTGTTCGTCCTTTGAGTGGATTCGTTTTCCAGCATTGGTAACTAGATGAAGTAATGATTTACAGCGTTACAACCCAATGTACACCGAAGCATGGATAAATCACCGTCGGTCGTTAAAAAACGCGACAGGAAACTTGCGAAAATTTTGATCTAGTCTTGCCTAAAGGAAAAGCCAGAAACGAAAAAGCCCTGAATAATCAGGGCTCTAACGTACTCAATATGACGGAGGCGATGTCCGGGCTTGCGTAACGATGATGCATCGGATCAGCCGATTTTTTCCTGCTGATAATCGGTGTCTCTGCGAACTTCCTTATTTCATATTGGTTCGTCAACAAGCAAAGTAAATGCGCAAGCGATCCTGTCGATTCAGCCCTTTAATACTTCTTTCCGAGCTCCATGCCTATTCATCACAGGGTTTCACCTTCGTTATGCCTATAGATGTGGGCGCCTATCCGTATCATGCGTGGCGGGGCTAGTCGAGCCGCCCACCATTTTCCCGTGCGTGCTTGATGTCTCTCGAGGGTGGGGCTCCGAAACGCCGGGCATATTCGCGGCTGAATTGAGCGACGCTTTCATAGCCGACTCGCAACGCGGCGGTGTTCACGTCTACCCGCTCGGTCAACATCAGGCTGCGCGCGGCTTGCAGCCGTAACGATTTTTGATATTGAACGGGGCTGGTGCCAGTCAGCTTGCGAAAGTTGTGATGCAGAGTAGAGCTGGCCATGCCCGATCGTTCGGCGAGCTTGGCCACGTGAAGCGGCTTGTCATAGTGATGCTTCAACCATTCAATGGCTCTCACAATGCCCTTGTCTCGGTAACCATCACGAGTGACGCTGCGTAACCACTGGCCCGCCCCACTGAGCAGCAGCCGAACACATATCTCCCGCTTGATAAGGTCCGACATCAGGTCTGCTTCAAGCGGCCGTTCGATCAGCGTGGCGAGTCGAGCGAACGCGTCGAGCATCTCACTTGACGCCGCACCAGATGCGAAGCCCCGTGCTTCAGAAGCCATTTCCTGCCTGGGTGGTTCCAAGGTCTGGATCACCTCATTGAGCATGGAAAGATCGAGCTTCAACACAACTGATAAATAAGGGGTTTGCTCGTTAGCCGCGGTAACGCGAGCTAGTGTGGGTATATCGACCGAAGTGACGAAGAACGCCCCCTGCCCGAACTCACAGGCTTCCTCACCGAACGTGATCTCCTTCGCCCCCTGCAGAATGATGGCTACGCAAGGCTCATAAATGCAGTACGTGGGCGTACCTAGCTCGGCCATTCGATAAAAGGTCAGGCCTGGAATCGATGTTGTGCAGACCTCATTCAAACCAATCTGCATGGTGACTTTTTCGATAAGCCGTCTGAGTGCCTGGAGGCGTTCGTTGGGCTGAGCGGGTTCGCGCAAGCTCAGGGAATGCACATGGCCGAAACCGAACTGCGAGAAGGAATCGCTCGTCATCACATGCACCCTGTTAACGGAGTGTTCGAGTCTGCTGAGAGTGCGTGCTCAGCACAAGCGTATCGGCAGGATTATGCACAAAATATGGCGTATTAGGGTCACCCGGCTAACCCTCGTTGTTCTAATTTCTAGTACGAATACCGGCTTCGATGAGCCCGTGAAACCTCAGTCGCGAAAGGAAAGTTGGATGGACAGACGAGATTTTCTTACCTACTCGGCGGCTGGTGCTGTTGCAGCCGCTTTGCTGCCAGCATCGAGTGTCGCAAGTTCGGTGGCTACAGCCCCAGCGCCCTCTTCGCTGACAGAGCTCGGAAGCGTGATGCGTACGGAAGGGCGGCTCGTGCGCGCAGACCTGCCCGTCAATTTGCCCTCGCATACAATGAGATACATGACACCTCAACGCTTTGGTATGGGCGGGACGCAGATCGGCAATATCTTTGCGCCGATCAGCGACGAGCAGGCGGGTTTGGTTCTGCAGGCTGCTTGGGGTGCGGGTGTAAGGCTTTACGACACGTCGCCGTTCTACGGGTTTGGCTTGAGTGAACATCGTCTAGGCCGCTTTCTGCACGGCAAAGATCCAGACGACTATGTGGTCTCCACCAAGGTCGGCCGCGTATTGACGGCCGCTGGTGGCCTGCGCGCGGACCATGCCATCTGGAAGTCGCCGGCACCCTTCAAATATCGATATGACTACACCGCAGCAGGCGCGCGTCGCTCCGTGGAAGACAGTCTGCAGCGTCTGGGGTTACCACGTATCGATATCGTCTTTATCCATGACATCTCGCCAGATAACACCGAGCTGGAAGGCGGATGGGAAGCGGCGTATCGAATTGCGCGCACAGGGGCGATGGTTGAGCTTGAAAAGATGCGTGATGAAGGGCTCATCAGGGCATGGGGCTTCGGAGTCAATACGCCGAACGCCGTGGTTCAGGCACTGGCCAGTAATGACCCGACTCCCGACATCGTGTTGCTTGCTTGCCAGTATTCCCTCCTTGACCACGGCGATGCGTTACGCAGCACCTTTCCTGCGTTGAGAAGGAAGGGCACCAGCGTCGTGGTTGGAACACCACTGAATGATGGATTTCTGGGAGGTCGCAGCCGATATAACTTCAGCCAGGATCTACCTGCCGGGGCGGTAGAAAAGCGCGCGCGAATCATGGCGGTTGCCAGCCGACATGGCATCGACATTCATACTGCCGCCTTGCAGTTCGCAGCGGCACATCCGCAAGTGTCCGCGATCATTCCGGGGGCGCGCTCGCCGGGGCAGGTAGTTTCCAATGTACAGGCGATGAAGGTCGGTATTCCGGCAGCCTTTTGGGAGGAACTGAAGAGCCAGAGCTTGATCGATGCTCAAGCACCGGTTCCTTCCTGAGTAGGGTCCACGCCCGTGCTACCTGCTGATGTGAAGCTCACCTTGGCGAGCTCTGCTGCGCACGCGGCGCGGGAATATGCTGACCGAGTAAAGGCAAAAATCGGGCCTGCCCTCATCCTTAGTGCACACCGTCATCAATCGCGGACGTAAGGCCACCAGCGGGCCTTGAGCTTTTGCCCGGGATCACCGGCCGAGCAGTTGTTTAGGTGATGCCAACAGCCTCCAACGCGCGGAATGCCGCTATTGCTGCGCGTGTCGACTTGGTCTGAGCGTGCGCCCCAGCGTCGGAGGCCTGCTGCAGGGGGCCCGTTACCGATAGCGGATTAAGTGCCTATTCGCTCTCAGACAATCCGTAGACAAGTCTGCGGTTTACGCCCTTGTTGGAGTGCCGATCGCCTGCCGTATCTCACGCACGTCGCGTGCAGGCGATGCGCCGAATTGCCGTAAATATTCGCGGCTAAACTGTGATGCGCTTTCATAGCCGACAACGAACGCCACGTCAGACGCGCGATGCTCGCCGGCAAGCAAAAGCTGGCGAGCTTCCTGCAATCTAAGCTGTTTCTGATACTGGATGGGACTGAGGCCTGTCATCGACAGAAAATGGCGATGCAGGCTCGCCCGGCTCATGCCGCTTGCATCGCACAACGCCTCGATGCGAAGTCGAATGTTGTAATTGTCCCTGATGCAGGCAACGGCCCGCCGGATGCTGCCCAGTGTGCCATCGGGTTGGGCAATCTGACGCAACAGCCGCCCCTGGGGGCCCTGTAGAAGACGATAGAGCAATTCCCGTTCGACCATGGGGCCGAGAACCGGAATGTCGGCAGGTGTGTCGAGCAATGACAATAAGCGGAGCAACGTGTCGCGGAGCGAAGAGGTCATCGGGTTTATCGTGATTCCAATCCCTTTTTGTTCGCTCTCGCGAACCGGCGGCATGGTCGCCGCCAGTTCCGCCAGTATGGCCGGATCCAGCACGAGCGATACCGCAACGTAGGGCTGCCCCCCTTCAGCATCAAGAATCTGTCCAATCAAAGGCAGGTCCAGGGCGCTGATGAGATACTGCTCACTGTCGTAGCTCAGTAGATTGTCGTTAATCGCAACGCGCTTCGATCCTTGCAGGATGAAGCAGATCATCGAGCGATACAGGCATGGCGCCTTGTCTGTAGAGCCTTGTCCGACGCAGAGGTCTACACGCGGGATACGTGTGGCAGTCAAACCCGGTGGCGCATGGCGCAGGGCTATATCAAGATGCGGTACAAGATCGTTGTTCATGAGCCGATTATGCCTGCGCCCCGCCACCGCGCAATATGATTGATACAATCAGGCAATAAATTGAGCTTATTGGGCGTGGGTTACAAAGCTGTCATTGCCTATCTTGAGCAGGTCAAGAAAGCGCCGAAAGGCGCGCCTAACCTACCAGAGACAGTCCATGACCAACCAGATCGCACTCATCACTGGCGCCAGCCGCGGCCTTGGCCGCAACATGGCTCTTCAGCTCGCCAAGCGCGGCGTCCACATTATCGGCACCTATCGCAGCGGCGCGGCAGAAGCCGAATCGCTGAAGCAGGAGATCGAGGCGCAGGGCGGCAAGGCCGCGATGCTGCCGCTCGAAATCACCGATACTGCCAGCTATCAGGCTTTTTCTAACGCACTGACTGATACGCTGAAGACCGACTTCGGCCGCGAGCGTTTCGACTTCCTCATCAACAATGCCGGTAATGGCCTCTTTGCGAACTTTATTGACGCGACCGAGGACCAGTTCGGCTCACTGGTCGCCACGCACCTTCGCGGTCCGATTTTCCTGACTCAGAAGCTGCTACCACTCGTGGAGGACGGCGGTCGTATCCTGAACGTTTCCTCCGGCTTCGTGCGCTTTACTCTGCCGGGCTACAGCATTTATGCGGCGGTGAAGGCTGCAGTCGAGGTGCTGACCCGTTTCATGGCCGTAGAACTCGGTTCGCGCCGAATTCGGGTGAATGCGATTGCCCCTGGCGCCATCGCAACTGATTTTGGCGGTGGTGCGGTGCGCGACAATCAGGATGTGAACGCCTATGTGGTACAGGGCATCGCGCTGGGCCGTGTCGGTCTACCAGACGATATAGGCGGTGCGGTAGCCGCCATCCTGTCCGATGACATGGCCTGGGCTAATGGAACGACTTTTGACATCTCGGGCGGGCAGTTGCTCTAGCCACAGCCGCATTAACTCATCCGTCGCTGCCCTATCGAGAGACCATCATGCCGCACGCTCAACTTACGCTCATCAGTCATCCGTTGTGCCCGTTCGTTCAGCGAGCGGCCATCGTGCTGCTGGAAAAGAATGTGCCCTTTGAGAGAATCGATGTCGACCTCGCCGCTAAGCCAGATTGGTTCCTGGCGCTTTCGCCGACGGGAAAAGTGCCGTTACTCAAAGTAGAGCTGCCGGATAGGGCGCACGCGATACTCTTCGAGAGCATGGCCATTTGCGAATATCTCAACGAAACGCAGGGTGGTGTCAGCCTTTATTCCGACGACGCGCTCTCCCGCGCCCAACAGCGCGCCTGGGTAGAGTTTGGCGGCGCGGCGCTCGCCGATGCCTGGCAGTTCCTGAACGCCAAAGATCTCGCGATTGCTGACAGCAAGAAAGCTGCCTTTCGAGATAAATTGCAGCGGCTTGAGGACAAGCTTGATCAAGTGCCCTATTTTGCAGGAGCAGCGTTCGGCATGGTCGATGCGGTGTTTGCGCCTATCTTTCGTTACTTCGACTTGCTGAGCCCGGTCGTCTCCCAACCGATCTTCGACAACCTTCCCCGCGTATCAGCTTGGCGGGCTTCACTGGCAAACAGGCCAAGCGTCATCTCGGCCGTGGGGGACGATTACGCCAGTCGATTTCAGCAGCACCTTGTGAAGCAGCAGGCGATACTCTCAGGCTCAGTTTGTTAAAACCGTCCAGTAACGTGTACGGACATGCTCTCAATAATCCTGGAGCCTACTGGCTTGCGAGTATTGTCGGTCGCTGTCAGACAAAAATTGGCATACGCAACGATTCGCTAGATGGGACTACTGCGTGCGCAAGACAGAGCTTTTCTTCGCGCTGATCGATAGTGTTTACAGTCTCGGACAACTTGAGTTCACTGGGCATCTACACGATGTTTCACCAAAGTGAACAGTCAGAGGTGCTCGAGTGGTTCAGGTCGACGCTGCCGTTGAGAACGCTCGGAACAACGGACCGGATCTGATCATTGCGAAGTAGCTTGGCCATAGCGGTACCCGCATTCTTGTCCAGCGCTCGCACTTCCTAAGGACTGCTATCGGCCGATTCTGTTGAAAAAGTCGGTCTGCCCAAACCGCCTGATCATTGACTGGTGAAAACTGCTCGGCACGCTCTTTTGGCGTAGTCGGCTCAAGCCATTCCCTTGTTCCTGGGCTGATGGCTGTATGTAGCAATAATGTTCATGGCTTACCCTCCACGTTGAGTGAGAGCAAGGGGGGATAAGTGCGAGGCGGGCTTGCGTTGGTTCCGCGCTTTCATTGCCCGATGGGTTGATTATATCGATCCTGGATGCGCTCCAGCTTGCCCGAGTTGCGCAGCTGCTCCAGGGCGTTGGCCCAGGAGGCTACCAGTTCGTCGTCACAGTCGCGGCTGAAGGCGATGTACAGCGATGAGCGATAGAGCTCGATGGGGATCTGTCGCAGCGTGCCGGGGGTGATGTTCAACTGGCGGCTGTAGTAAGCCACCCCCGCAGCTGTGTCGCCGATGATGATGTCGGTGCGCCCGGCTAGCAGCATGCGATAGAGCTGCAGGCTTTCGGTTGCACTTTTTTCGAGGTTGTTGAAGCCGAGTTCTGCCTGGTGGGCTGTGCGGTGATCAAGGGTGGATCTGATTAAAAGGGGATCCAGTGTAGACCCTGACACACGTCAAACGCCTGATGCAGTCCCGTAAACCGTCAACACGGCGATTGATACATACGAACCGGCACGGGTGGCGCAGGATTTACAAGAGCGTTTAGCGGATTGCCTCTTATCGGTATCGGTTCGGACAAGTAATGACCGTCCGTTTATGGCCCGACAGCTGCCCGCCACGATAGGCAGCAGATGGCCAGGCGCTGACGCTTGCCGGTATGCTCATTGTGCACTCGAGATAAAACGGCCATTTGAGTCTTCGCGCTGCCAGCCGCCCAATGCTTTGAATGTGGCCACTGCAGCGCGAGCCGATTCGGTTTGTGCTTGGGCTCTACCATCAGATGCCGCTAAAAGGTTTTCATCGGCGTCCAATACTTCTATCAGACTGACAACACCTTTTTCATACGCGGTAAACGACGTCGCTCGTGCTTTCGCATAAGCAGACTCGCCCTGGGCTAGCTTTTCGGATTGCTGCTCGCGGTTGATCAGTGCCGAAAAAGCGGTTTCGACATCCTCGCAGGCCCGCAGAACTGACTGGCGGTAAACGGCTAACGCTTCGGCTTCTTGACCCTTCGCCAAGTCAATTTGGGCGTTGATGCGGCCAAAATCGAATAGCCTCCAGCGTAGTCCCAGGACCGCCGAGGCCTGACTGGCACCGTTGCTGAAAAGATTCCCGCTGGATACCGACGTAGCGCTGCCCAGCAGCGCACCCACAGAAAACTTGGGGTAATACTCGGAGATGGCTTCGCCGATTCGGGCATTCGATGCCGCCAGTCGGCGCTCAGCGACGATCAAATCTGGACGCCGACGCAGCAGATCGGCCGGAGAGCCTATGTCGGCGAGACTTGGCACATCAGGGATACGCGCCGACTTAATCAATTGCGCGCTGTAAGTACCCGGCGGTTTGCCTAACATGACATCCAGCGCATTCATCGCAGCTGCAAGGCCAGCCTGCAGTACCGGCACGGTTGCCTGTGCTTGATTCAGCGACCCTTGGGTCTGGTTCAACTGTAGTTCTGCAGCTAATCCTTTTGCATACAGGTGCTCGATGGTGGTGAGCAGTTGTTGTCGCGTGTCTACTTGCTTTCGGGCAATTTCCAGGCGTGCTTGCAGGCCACGGATGCTGATGTAAAGGTCTGCAGTCTGCGCTACCACCGCGAGGCGTGTGGCAACCGCTCCGGCTTGGGAGGCCTGATAGTCGGCGAAGGCTGCCTCTTTGCCTCGGCGTAGTCCGCCAAATACGTCCAGTTCCCAACCTGCATTCAGATTCGCCTCATAGGCGCTACCGTAGCGATTATAGGATGGGTCTGAACTCAGTACTTGGCCCAACGGTGTCTCCACGGACTGCCGGGCTCTGGCCGCCTGGCCATTGACTGTAGCCGATGGCAAAAGCGCTGCGTTAGCTGCCCCCAAACCCGCGTGAGCCTGCTCGATCCTTGCTGTTGCTTGAGCTAAATCGAGATTTTGTTCAAGTGCTCGATTGATCAGCTGACTGAGTACGGGGTCATTGAACGCGTTCCACCAAGCGGCGAGATCAGTTGGTGCTGCATCAACTTGGTGTGCTTCAGGTGTTTGCGCCAAAAAATGCTCAGGCAATTCCACATCGGGCTCTGAATAGTCAGGGCCCACTGCGCAACCCGCAACCATACCGAACCACAGCAAGACGGCAAAACGAGGAGGGTGCATGTGATACCTTCGGAATGATCGATTTGTGACGATATTACAATTTGGTCACAAGTTGTCAACCACCTTTAGGGTGCGTAAGCTGCTCGCATGAACCAGCCATCAGTTTCTTCGCCCAGCGCCCGTGGCCCAGCCGATCACGACATCCGAGACCAGATTGTCGCGGCGGCCAACGAACACTTCAGTCAATACGGTTACAGCAAGACAACAGTCTCCGACCTGGCCAAAGCCATCGGTTTTTCCAAGGCTTACATCTACAAGTTCTTCGATTCCAAGCAGGCGATTGGTGAGGCTATTTGTAGAAAATGTCTGTCGGAAATCGTTGCGGCTGTTGAGCAGGCCATCAATGTTGAGGGTATCTCCCCCACTGAGCGCTTTCGGCGGTTGGTCAAAACCTTGATCTCCAAGGGTGTAGATCTGTTTTTTAACGACCGAAAACTTTACGACATCGCGGCGTTCGCCGCTTCGGAAAGCTGGCCCAGCTCACGAGTTTATGACGCGCGTATCAAGAGCTTCGTGCTGCAGATCGTGCGAGAGGGGCGGGAACTCGGTGAGTTTGAGCGCAAGACACCGTTGGACGAGACAGTGGAATCGATTCATCTCGCTCTACGGCCCTTCATCAATCCTTTGCTGTTGCAGTACAACCTCGATGTTGTTGAAGAGGCTCCTGGGCTCATTTCCAACCTGATTCTACGCGGTCTGATGCCTTAAAAGGCTTGGCTGATGGATCCGTTGCGCATCCGCAGCAGCATGCGTATCTAAATAATCAGATCTCAAACCCTCAGTGTTGCCCTGATCATCAGGGCAACTTTCATTTGTCTGGATTGTGACTATTGACATAATTGGTCACTTGAATGAGCATGACGCATCCGCTTCCAAGAGGTCTCTATGATCCAGCGCTGCCACATGTCATTCATTTTCATTGGCTTATTGCCGTTTGCCTTAGCCGCATGCAACGAGGCCATACCTTCAGATCCTCGCCTCCAAACGCCCTTGGTGCGCATCGCGGTGGTTCAACCCTCAGCGCCTGCAGATCGCGTATTCACCGGTATCGTCGCAGCTCGAGTTCAGAGCGATCTCGGATTTCGAGTTCCTGGCAAAGTGCTGGAACGTCTGGTGGACACTGGGCAGAGCGTCAAGCGCGGGCAGCCACTGATGCGAATCGATGCTAATGATCTGGCGCTGAACGCGCGGGCGCAGCAGGAAGCGGTGATGGCCGCCATGGCCCGATCCCGGCAGGCCTCCGATGACGAGCTTCGCTACCGTGATTTGGTGTCTGTGGGTGCTGTATCGGCTTCTGCTTACGCAGGGTTCAAAGCCGCTGCCGACTCGGCGAAAGCGCAGCTTAACGCGGCCAAAGCCCAGGCTGATGTGGCGAGAAACTCTACCGGCTATTCGACGTTGCTGGCTGATGCTGACGGGGTTGTTGTGGACACCTTGGCAGAGCCGGGGCAGGTGATAGGCGCAGGTCAGGTAGTGGTACGTGTTGCCCATTCTGGGCAGCGCGAGGCGGTGATCCAGTTGCCTGAAACGCTACGTCCTGCGTTAGGGTCGTCGGCGACGGTTGAACTTTATGGGCAAAACCAACGTGCAGGCAGCGCGCGTTTACGCCAGTTGTCCGATTCGGCTGACCGGCAAACCCGTACATTTGAGGCGCGCTATGTGTTGGAGGGCGCGCTTGCTGATGCCATCCTGGGTTCGACCATCTCAGTTGCTATAGGCGGTACGCCAGTCGCCAATTCCAATGAATTACAAGTGCCTATCTCTGCCCTCTACGACGCGGGTAAAGGTCCTGGTGTCTGGGCCGTTGGAGGCGAGCCTGAGCAGGTGACGTGGCGCCCTGTCACGGTCCTCAGCCTAAGCAATGCAGAAACTGCTCGAGTTACGGGCAACCTCCAGATCGACGATCGTATCGTCGCGCTGGGCGCGCATCTGTTAAGTGAAGGGGAGCGGGTCAGGTCTCAAATGGCAGTCAGCGCCCAAGCACCGGTGGCCGAGGTGCGCCGATGATCGGGTTCAATCTGTCCGCACTAGCGGTGCGTGAGCGTTCGATCACGCTGTTCTTGATTCTGCTGATTTCCGTAGGTGGGCTGTATGCCTTCTTCAAACTGGGGCGGGCGGAAGACCCAGCCTTCACCATCAAACAAATGACAGTGGTTACTGCTTGGCCTGGGGCGACTGCTCAGGAGATGCAGGACCAGGTGGTTGAAAAGCTGGAAAAGCGCATGCAGGAACTGCGTTGGTACGACCGGACCGAGACCTTTACCCGGCCAGGCTTGGCTTTCACCACAGTTTATCTGCTCGACGGCACGCCGCCTGCCGCCGTCCCGGAGGAGTTTTACCAGGCACGCAAGAAAATCCTTGATGAGGAGAAGGGGTTGCCGTCCGGGGTGATCGGCCCGATGGTCAATGATGAGTATGCCGATGTCACCTTCGCTCTATATGCGCTAAAGGCCAAGGGTGAGCCGCAACGCTTGCTGGTGCGCGAGGCCGAGGTCTTGCGCCAGCGCCTGCTGCATGTGGCGGGGGTGAAGAAGGTCAATATCATCGGTGAGCAGTCCGAGCGCATTTTTGTCGAATTTTCATACGAGCGTCTGGCGACACTGGGTGTTTCCGCTCGAGATATCTTCAGTGCGATGAACGCGCAGAACATGATGACTCCGGCCGGTTCGGTTGAGGCGAAGGGCCCACAGGTTTTCATCCGACTGGATGGTGCGTTTGATGACTTGCAGAAGATTCGAGATACGCCGCTGGTAGTGCAGGGCAGAACCCTCAAATTATCCGATGTGGCTGAGGTCAAGCGTGGTTATGAGGACCCTTCTACGTTCTCGGTGCGCAACAACGGAGAGCCGGCATTGTTGCTCGGCGCAGTGATGCGCGATGGCTGGAACGGCCTTGATTTAGGTAAGGCGCTCGACGCCGAGACAACGTCGATCAATGAGCAAATGCCTTTAGGCATGACGCTGACCAAGGTCACCGATCAGGCGGTGAATATTGGCGGGTCCGTTAACGAGTTCATGGTCAAATTTTTCGCGGCGCTAGGGGTGGTGTTGCTGGTGTGCTTCCTCAGCATGGGTTGGCGAGTCGGTATCGTCGTCGCTGCGGCGGTGCCGTTGAC
Organism: Pseudomonas sp. LBUM1673; assembly: GCF_059695645.1. Lineage (NCBI taxonomy): Bacteria > Pseudomonadati > Pseudomonadota > Gammaproteobacteria > Pseudomonadales > Pseudomonadaceae > Pseudomonas > Pseudomonas sp. LBUM1673. The sequence goes on along the minus strand of NZ_CP166780.1, from coordinate 3,913,638 downwards.
CCTGGCTGCGGTGTTCATTGTCATGGCCGCCACAGGTAAAGACTTTGACCGGATTACGCTGGGATCGTTGATTCTGGCGCTGGGGCTACTTGTGGACGATGCAATCATTGCCATTGAAATGATGGTGGTGAAGATGGAGGAGGGCTACGACCGAATCAAAGCGTCCGCCTATGCCTGGAGCCATACTGCTGCCCCCATGTTGTCGGGCACGCTGGTCACTGCCATAGGCTTTATGCCCAACGGTTTTGCCAAGTCCACAGCCGGTGAATACACCGCCAATATGTTCTGGATCGTCGGCATTGCGCTCATTACCTCCTGGGTGGTGGCAGTGGTGTTCACACCTTACCTGGGCGTCAAACTGCTGCCGCAGATCAAGGTGCCTGAGGGGGGGCATGCAGCGATTTACGGTACACCGAATTACCTGCGTTTCAGGCGTCTGTTGGGGGCGGTTATTCGCCGTAAAGGCCTTGTAGCGATATCCGTCGTGGCCTTGTTCATTGTGGCGGTTCTTGGCATGGGCTTGGTGAAGAAACAGTTCTTCCCTACATCAGACCGGCCCGAGGTGCTGGTTGAGGTGCAGATGCCGTACGGGACGTCGATCGAGCAAACCGATTCGGCGGTGGCCAAGGTCGAGGCGTGGTTGGCAAAACAACCGGAGGCTCGGATAGTTACCGCCTACATTGGTCAGGGCGCGCCACGCTTCTATCTGGCGATGGCACCTGAGTTGCCCGATCCTTCGTTTGCAAAAATCGTCGTGCTGACGGCGAGCCAGGAAGAGCGCGAGGTGCTCAAAATCCGGCTGCGGCAAGCCGCGGCTGATGGTTTGGCGCCTGAAGCACGGGTGCGTGTAACACAGTTGGTGTTCGGTCCTTATTCGCCGTACCCGGTGGCCTTTCGGGTTATGGGCGCGGACCGGACAGTGTTGCGCGATATCGCCGCACAGGTGCGCGAGGTCATGGCTGCTAGTCCCATGATGAGAACCGTCAACACAGACATGGGCGAGCGCGCGCCGGCACTCCATCTCACACTGGATCAGGACCGTTTGCAGGCCTTTGGCTTGACCTCCACTGATGTTGCTCAGCAGCTGCAGTTCCTGTTGACCGGAGCGCCTGTTACCCAAGTGCGTGAAGACATCCGTTCGGTCCAGGTGGTCGCTCGCTCTGCGGGAAATACACGTCTGGATCCTTCAAAAATTGACGCCTTCACGCTGACTGGTGCTCAGGGTCAACGGGTACCGCTGTCTCAGGTTGGGACGGTGGATGCGCGCATGGAGGAGCCCATTCTGCGGCGCCGTGACCGTACTCCAACCATCACCGTACGCGGTGATGTAGCTGAAGGTCTTCAGCCACCAGATGTCTCCAGCGCCGTGATGAAGCAACTGCAACCGGTCATTGAACAGTTGCCTGTGGGCTACCGGATTGAGTTGGCAGGTGCGATCGAGGAGTCGGGTAAAGCGAACAAGGCATTGCTGCCGTTGTTCCCGATCATGATCGCGCTGATGTTGCTGACCATCATTATTCAGGTGCGCTCGATGTCGGCGATGATCATGGTTTTCGCCACCGCGCCCCTGGGACTGATTGGTGTGGTGCCGATTCTTCTGCTGTTCCAACAGCCGTTCGGGATCAACGCCTTGGTGGGACTGATTGCGTTGTCAGGGATTCTGATGCGCAACGCGCTGATCCTTATCGGTCAGATTCATTCCAATGAGAAAGCCGGTCTGGCGTCTTATGACGCATTGGTCGAAGCCACTGTACAGCGGGCGCGGCCGGTGATCCTCACGGCGATGGCAGCGATGTTGGCGTTCATTCCGCTGACCCATTCGGTGTTCTGGGGCACGCTGGCGTACACGCTGATTGGCGGTACGTTTGCCGGTACAGTGCTGACATTGGTGTTCCTGCCAGCGATGTACTCCCTCTGGTTCAAGATCAGATCTGAGTCTGCAAGTGATGTGGATGCGCGTACTCAATCCGCATGAGCAATGCGAGCCTGGACCGTTTCGAGACGCAGAGGAGAACTGAGATGACTTCGTTTTTTCTGCGAAAACTACTCTAGAGCCAGTTTCTCAGGAATTTAGGTGCAGGCGACAGGCCATTCGAAAAGCTAGCCGCCGGTCGAAAAGCAAGACTTCATCCAAGGTGTGGGCTGGAGTGTGGGCTGTGAGGTTTTGTCAAACCCCAGAAACGACAAAGCCCTGAATAATCAGGGCTTTGTCGTACATAAGATGGCGGAGGCGATGGGATTCGAACTCATGGACCTGTTACAGTCGACGGTTTTCAAGACCGCTATTTAAAGGCGCTAAATTAGCGGTGTGTAGCTTTTTTTCGTTCCATTACTTTCAATTTTCGGCATCGCTACAGACCGCATTCTACAAGGGGTCTACTTTGAGTTATGGAACGCTTTTTTTCGCTATTTTGACGGTCTGGCAATGGCGCCGACGCGGCGATAAACCCGCTCGGTGATGTCACCTTTGGTGTGCCCCAGCAGTAGACTTGCCTCTCCGACATCGGTGATTTCTGAAGCTGCCTTTGGCCTGATATCCCGGAACTGAAAGTCCCCGATCCGACCGGCCAGAAGTTCATCGCCAGCTTTGATCGCTTCCAATCTTGCTTTCTCCCTCGCGGCGTCCCAGCGTTTTCTCAGCATCGTTGCGGTCATTCGCTTGCCGTGACGACTGAGGATCAGGTAGTTCGAAACATGCCGAGCGTTGCGCTCGGTTATTTCAGCAATCAGCCGCCCCAGGCTATTCGCCTCGCCGCCGGTGGTCATCTGAATCCGCAGCTTCTTGTGCGTCTTGTTCTGTTGCACGCCCAAGTATCCCCCCTCTGCATCATCCTTTCGCATCACCAGGACATCTGCCGGTCGTTGCCCGGTGAGGTAGGCCAGGTCCATCGCGTCTTTCAGCTCTTGAGCTGCCTTCTTGTAAACCGCATCCCACACCACATCATTTGCGTAGTAGTCCCGCGGCGTTTCCTTGTTTTTGCGTACGCCCTGGCAGGGATTTTCCTTTGTCGTCAGCCCCCATTCCCGAGCGATATTGAAAACGTGGGAGAGGGTGGCGATCTCCCTATTCGCCCGAACCTTTGCCGTCCGAGCATCCCGGTACCCGGCAATCGTGGCCGGGGTGATTGAGTCAATGGGAGCGCTGTCGAACATCGGCCGTAGCTGTTTGATCTCCGACAGGTTGTCCTTCTGGGTTCGCGGTGCTTTTTTGGAGACGATATCGCGGATGTACCTGTCGAAGATGCCCTTCATGGTGCGCAGGTCGAGCGGTTTTTCCTTGGCTTCGAGTTCTGCCCATTGATCCGGGCCTTGTCCAGATCCTTGCCCAACGGTATGTCTTTGCCCAATAGGTCGCGGTAGTAATACGCGGTCCACACATCACCGCTTTTCCGCTTGCGGGAGCGCTGATACATCCGTGGGGGAAGGTGGTGATACTCGGTCTTGCGGGGTCGCATATCAGTTCACTCGCGAGAAGTCTGGCGTCCATGCCGGAGCTGCCGGCGGTGGGTTAGGGTCAGCGATGGCGGGGGAGATCATGCCCAGCTTCATGCGGGCATACATCCGTCCAACCAGGGGCCGCTTGCCGCGGCTTTCGACGAACACCCAATGGCGATCTGTTAGCCAGCGCCGCTGGTAGGCCCGGGCCTTGTAGCCGGTGAGATCCGCCAGCTCTTCGTCTGAGAGAATTTCGGTTTCCATAGCGATGCTCCCTGCCGCGCTTGGCGGCAGAAGGTGGGGAGGGGTTATTTGCGGCGCTGGAATTCAGTGCAACGGACGATCACAGTCTGAGCGTCCCGGGCTAGCGCCGGCATGGTGTTGAAAGGAAGGTGGCTGCAATTGTGGTGGGCGTGGACGCAGGTCGCGCACATGCCGCCTTTGGGTTGGTGTGTCATCGTCGGGGCCCCTTGTAGCAGTACACATAGGCGAACCAGGCAAGGGCGATCATGGCGTCACCTTCCGGACCCATACGCAGATCGGCCCGTCTTCGGTGTCGTGGATCGAGAAGATGAACCAGCCTTCTCCAGGAGGATTGCTTGGGTTCCACGGCGTGCAGTCGCAAAGCCCCTCATCAGCCCACGTTTCGAAGAGTCCTTCTGGGCCGTCGCTTTCCATCTCGATGCAGATGACTTCAAACCCTTGAACCGCGAACCAGGTCTTCGGGATCGAGTCTTCGTCGCCGTCGCGCGGCCAGGCTGGGTGAGTCCAGAAGCCTATCTCGTCGCGTTCGACTGGCAGTTGTTGGATCACAGCACTTTCTTCAGGCATAACTGTTCCTTTGCCGCTATAGCGGCTGACTTTGAAGGGGGAGGGAGTTATCTGCTGTGCTTTACTGGTGTCACGCCTGCGCATCGCAAGCCGTGAAAGGATGTTTCGCTTTGGTTCGATATATTCCGATTCTGCTGGCACTGCCGTTGGGCGCAGCGTTTGCGTATGAGCCCGAGCGAGCAGTAAACAATCTTGCGCATGAACTGGCTGAGTGCGCCGGCTTCTATGTGATCTCAGTGAAAGTTCTTCAGGCTCAAGCCCCGGAGCTAGCTGAGCGGAGTGACAATGCCGCGGATAGTGCCTTGGAGTACTCGAAAGCTCTCACGAGCGAGAAGCTGACTCGCGCCAGAACCGAAATGGCAATCAAATCGATGATGAAAGATATCGATAATGACGCCACGAACTATTCGATTCTTCTAAATAAATACGCTGATAGATGCGGTGAAGTTGTCTCTGATCCGGTGAAGCGAATGGAGTACTGGAACAAGAAGCAGGACTGATCATCCTGCAATCTCCATCGATACCAGATCATGGGAGGCGGGCTTGTCGATCCTGGCAGCCAGTGCCTTGTTCCGTAGCTCATCGAGGAAGCTGCACATCTGACGCTGGGTGTGCATGGTGCGGTGCTTGCCGTCTTCGCAGATACGCTGTACTTCGGCTCGAAATTCCTCCTGCTTGGCGAGCTGCCTTTTCAGTACGTCCGGATCGTTCGGTCCACCCCAAGTCGGCTTGAAGGTCTGATGCATAGCGTTTTCCAGCTTCTTCAGTTCGCCGAGGAGCGTCATGTTCTGGAGCATCCCGCAGCGCTCCATCAATGCGTAGATGGCCTTGTCGCTCATTTCGTTGGTCCACTCGTTCATACAACCTCCTTGGTTTCAGTTAGATCATGGGTATTCACAACCGTTATGCCGACGGCAGCGATTTTGTTTTCTGTGGGCATGGGAATACCTCATTGATATGCTCGCGGCTTCGATGGGAGGGAAGCCATGGCAGTTGAAGTTGATTCGAAAGGGCGACCAATTGACCAGCAGTGCAAACACTGTGGTCGACTGTTCACTGCAAAGCGTCTGCGAAAGCATCTCGACACATGCAAGGGGCCCGAAGGAGTGAGGGTTTGTGACCTGTCGGGTGCTGCCAGAGCCCGGCGCTTGCGACTGTTGTTCAGTCCAAAGAAGAAAAAGAAGAAAGGTCGCAGCGTGTTCACAGTCGGGGGCGGTGCCTTCGGTCTGGGGAAGAGCCGAAAGCACTGAGTTACGCAGCTTTCGCTTGCCGCTCGACGGTACGCCACGGATCGTTGGCCCGGGCCAGCGCAGCCATCGGCGGCGGGCTTACACTGTTGCCGCACATGTGCACCTGCTGGGTCTTGGTGAACGGCTTGCCGTCGGCGCCGTGACTGATGATGTAGTCGGCGGGAAAGCCTTGAGCCTTGTACAGCTCGGCCGGTTGCAGCATCCGCAGGCAGATGTCGACGATCACATACGGCGTTCCCTTGATGGTCACGGTGACCAGCGCCAAGCGATCCTTGGTGGTGATGGTCGGTGCTGGCTCACCGACGCCGCTCACGTTCTCGGTGCCGTAGTAGCTGATCAGGAATGCAGCGACCCGCAGCGCGCCCTCTTCATGTTCCGGAGAAAGCGTGTACTGGATCAGCGCGTGGTGCTCGGCGCCGGCTGTCATCGTCGGTACGGGTTCATCGATCCCGCGGCCGATGCAGTTCTTGCGCAGCGTTGCGAGATTTGCTGTCACCAGCTGCTGCTGGCTGCCGGTGTTGGTCACCGTGCTCATCGGATCGACGATGCTCTTGGCGTCGGTGGTGTTGAAGCCTCCGTTCATCTGGGCCATGAACACCGTCGAGATGCCCATTGCGTGGGCAGCACCAGCCGGGCGTTGATAATTTCCGCCGCTGGTGATCGTCGGCAGTGGTTCGTCGAGTGCCTTGCCTTCGTCAGCAAACCGGAACTTCACCAGGTGCGCTGACGCTATCGCGGTGTCGGCCTTCGCCGTGATCGTATAGAACGGCTCATTGCCTGGACGTGGTTCGGTTTGTCCAGCGCGGCCACCTACACCGACCATTACCGAACTGATCAGTGTCAGTTCCCCACGGTTTGCACAGGTGACTGTCGGTAGCGGGGCGTGCGGGTCGTTGATTCGGACACTGCCATGATGCGTGGCTGGCGCGATGATCGGGCTGGCTACGGCGAATGATCCACCTCGTGGCCAAGAGGTCACGGTGCGCAGCGGGTCGTGCGCTGACTGAACGCTTTCACCGGACCAGTTCGCAATTGGCACGATGAACGGGTCGGCCGTATCTATAACGAATTTCTTCATGCCCTTGGCTATTCGCTGTAGGGTGGCAGGCGCCAGCGGTTTCGGCCGGTCGAAGATGCTTTTGCTCGGGATCGTCCAGTCGATGCACTCGGCAGCGGTGCGCCACTTCTGCTGGCCCTTCACAGGGTGCTTGGCGTGTGTTGGCGCTGGCCAGACAATCGGCTCACCGTCACAGCGGGCAATCATGAATAGGCGTTCCCGGCTGGTCGGCGCGCCGAAGTCGCAGGCTTTAATAACGCGCCACTCAACGACATAGCCCAGGTGCTGCAGCTCGGCGACGGACGTAGCCCAAGTCTGGCCGCGGCGCTTCGGGTCAGGCACCAGGAACTGCTGGTGGACAGGGACTACTTCACCAGGCTCGGCGATGCTGCCGCCCAACTTCATTACTCGGCCGGTCGTCTTGCAGCGCTTGGCGATCAGCGGCCCCCATTGGAGGATCTGTTTCACGTTCTCGAGGCTGATCACGCGAGGCTTCTTCTTGCCGGCCCACTTCAAGCCGATCCACGACAGATTGCGAATCTCACGCTTGCGCGGCTGGCCCCCGGCGGCCTGGCTGTGATGCGTGCAGTCCGGCGACATATGAAACCAGCCGACTGCCTTGCCGCCGCACTCGGTGTCCGGATCACCGTCGAACACGTCGGTGGTGTAGTGCACGGCGCCAGGGTGATTCACGGTGTGCATGCTGATCGCCTGAGGGCTGTGGTTCTTCGCGACATTCACCGCGCGCCCCAGCCCCATCTCCAGCCCAGTGCCGGCACCGCCGCCACCGCAGAAGAAGTCGACAACGATCTCATCGTCCTGAGTGCTGAAGCCGAGTCCGTATTGAGTTTTGAAATCGAAGGGGTGTTTCTTCTGTTGTGCGGACATGAGATATCCTTCCGGGTCACGAATCAGATAGTTTGAGAAAACGGGTTAGGGACTGCCGAATGAACGATAAAAAAATAGCTAGAAGTCAGTTCGATACAGTTTTGAGTTTTGGACTGATAAGTATTTTTGCTTTGCTTGCGGTGCTTCTTTGGTTTTACTTCGATGTTTTTGATGGAGGCATATCAAAGAAAGCTGATAGTTGGTCAGCTTTTGGATCTTTTTTTGGGGGCGTGTTCGGCCCCGTTATTTCTTTGGTCACCCTGTTCGCAATATTGAGAACGATAGAGATACAGAAGCACCTCCTCCTCATCCAAAGGCATGAATTTGAAGAGCTAAGCTCTCAGCAAGTGCGCTCTCATCAGGCTCAAGTCGATCAGGCTAATTTTTCAAAATTATCGGACTACAAGTCTCATCAACTGCAGTTGCTGGATCAGCAAATAACAATGTTTGAGCGAATGCTGGATAGATATAACGCTGAAGGCGCGAGACAATTCGAACTGGGCAGAAAGTCGGGAGTTCCAAGAACTGAGAAGCTCATAGAGGTTGACAGGAACATTCAATCGACAGAGGAACAGGTAGGTAAGCTCATACAGCTCTCTGTCGAAATATCTCTAGGCGAGTTTGAGAGCATCGAGCAGCTAAGTCTAAAGATGAACAAAGAATTGAAGGACATCGAGCCGAATCTTTTCAAGGATTGAAAAAACCACTTAATGCCCCCTTGGACACAATGGTGAGGGTGGACCAGCGGGCGCTGGTACGAACGCCGGAAAAACTGACGACAGTCGCCCCGGACAATTTGTAGGGAGACATAGAGGATCCTCGCCGGCTGGCGTGATTCGTTGAAGTGGGGTATTTGTGTTCAGCCCGGTATGGAGCCGGATCAAGGAGCTTCGAATGAGCAACCAAGCGCAAATCGATGCGATCGAGCATCTGCTTCTCGCCGTCCTGAAATCGAACCAAATGAGCTTGTCGGCCCATAAGGCTTTCGAAAGCGCTCAGGCTTCACTGATGGGGAGCGATGGTCCTGGCACTACGCAAAAGACTGCCGCTGTCGAATACTTGAATCATCTCAAGCGACAGCTCTGAAAAATCTGTGCGCAGCCCTGCGCAATAGGTGAGGGTGGGGCAGCGCCTTTTCTGGGAGCAAACAATGCGAAAAATCATACTGCTGGTGTTTATGACGCTGCTCGCCGGATGCACCACAGGTGAGTTGATGTCGGATATTCGGCCAGGCATGACGAAGGACGAAGTAACTAGTGTTCTTGGTAGACCGGATGGATATCAGTCACGCGGCGAATTTGAAGCCTTGAAGTACTCGCATCGTCTGGCTAGCGGCTGGGCTTGGGACCGTGCCGACTATTTTGTGATCCTCAACGCAAACAAGGTTGTGGAATACGGAACTGGCGAGGTTCGAGTTAAAGACATGAGCAGCAATGTCCTATTTTTGGTCCCGCTCAGATAGCCCGCCATCTTCCGTGACCGTATGCGGTTGGCGTGATTCAAGTTTGTGGGCTATTGGTTGATGGCCCGGCATGAGGCCGGTTCAAGGAGGAGCAAATGGTTACTGACTACAGCAAGGGGCGCTATAACGTTTTCGGACCAGCAGGACGTCAGATCGGTTGTATCGATGAAGACGAGTTTGTCCGCCAAGAAGACGAGCTCATCTATCGAATCGATGGCGATGAAATCTATTCGATGCAGGGCAAATACCTTGGCTTTATCGATGATGGCTTTGCTCGATCCCCGAGTGGTGACTTGCTGTTTACCATCGAGCCGGAATGAGTGAATTGTCCTCAGGCGACTGCGCGCTTGAGCTGATCGGTGAGCTGACTTGGCAGACCCCGCAGCGTCAGCGTGCCGCCAGCTTCGTCAAACTCGACTTTGGAGCCAAGCAGGTGCTGCTCGAAGCTGATCGAAAGACCGTCTGCGCGGCCAGTGAAGCGCCGGAATTTGTTCAGGGTCTTCTTGTCCGGCGGGAGCGAAGCCGAAAGGCCGTAGTCTTTGCCCTGGATGAAGTCGGCAAACGCTTTGGGCTGATCGTCGTCGAGCACTTCGGACAGCTCATCAATAGTGAGCGGCTCGCCTAATTTGGCCTGCGCCATTGCATAGCTGACCAAGGTGTTGGTCTTCTCGCGGGCGACAGCCTCGCCGAGGTCTTCGCTTTCAACGAAATCACTGAACGCCTTGAGCAGGGTTTGGGTCTCGCCCGGGCCGTCGATCCCTTCCTGACAGCCGATGAAGTCGCGGAAGTACTCATTAGCCCTGCGGCCGTTCTTGCCCTTTATGAACGAAATGTACTGGCGCGACTGAGGGTTGCTCTTCCATTCGCTGAGGTTGATGCGCGCGGCCAGCTGAATGTGGTCCAGATCGAGCCGCCGGATAGGCATCAGCGTCAGCCCGTCGGTCATGATCACCGCTTCGGTTTCCTGTACCAGGGCGATGACCAAATAGTCGGTCATTCCTTGCAGGTAATGGCAGAAGAGCACGTTGCCGCCTACCGTCAGGCTGGATTCTTCCATTAGTTTTTGTAGATGCTCGACGGCGGTGCTGCTGAACCCCATAAAGTCATCAGTGCCAGCCAGGTACCTGCCGAGCCAGCCGCTAAATGGATGGGCGCCGGATTCAGCATGGAAGAAACCCCAGCCTTTCCCGGGCTTCGCGTTGTAGCTTTCGTTGAACTGTTGAATCAACTCGTCGCGGGCCTGGCTTTCGACCAGTTCGCCTGCGCTACGGTGAAGAATTGCAGGGTTGCCGTCGGGCTTCTTGTCGATTTTATGAATCACGGTGTGGAGAACGGGCATTGCGAATTCCTCGGGTAGGCGCCGCCCTCCGTGACCGGATGCGACAGTGGGGTGGTTGTGGAACCGGCGATCTCGTGAAGAGGTCTAGTCAGAAGTGCTTCCGTATTTGGAAGTGATCCTGGAGAAACGCCATTGAATATCTTTGAAGCTTTGCGTGAGAGCCATGAACGGCAGCGCAGCTACGCTGATGCACTTATCCAGACCAGTGGAGAAAGCCCGGAGCGCGTCGAGGCGTACAAACAGCTCAAATCTGAGCTCCAAGCTCACGAAACTGCGGAAGAGCGCTTTTTCTACATGCCGCTAATGGAGTACGACGACGGTGTGGACTTGAGTCGTCACGCCATTTCAGAACACCACGAAATGGATGAGTTGATGGAGCAGCTGGACGAGATAGAGATGTCCACCCCCAGCTGGCTGGTTACCGCCAAAAAGCTCTCTGAAAAAGTGCATCACCACTTGAAAGAGGAGGAGCAAAAGTTCTTCCAGCTGGCTGGTAAGATTCTGGACGATAAGCAGAAAGAGTCGCTGGCTGTTGGGTACACCAAGGAATACAAGGAGCAGCTTTCCGCCACTTAACTCTGAAGCGCATTCATCATGTGCTTCGGTAGGTCGTCTGGGTCTTTACTTAGCTCGCGCAGGCTTTCCCGTTCAAATGCCCGCGACACGTTTTCGCTAAATACGATTTCGTGTCGCGGGATTGCCATCACCTTGGCCGACCCGTTCGGGCCCAGGGCATGCGCGTTCAGGATTAGCGTCTGCATGGCCTCGAACTGATGCTCGATGCTGTTCCACTCCATCAGCTCCTTTAGCATCTTCTTCGTGCCAGCCCGCACACGAAGGCGTAGCTCCTCTTCGCCAACCTCCGCGCGCTTCAGCGCCGCATCCTTCGATCGTTCCTGTCCACTCTTGGCCATGGCCTACCTCTTCTATCCCGCTGGCCGGCATCGCCAGCCAGGTTTGTCGTTTACGTTGCTGTGCGCGGGCGCTGGTTCGTCTCACCGAAGCTTTCCGCCTTGAGCCAGTTCGATTCGGTACTTCGCGGCGATCTGCTCGACCTGAGGCGTCGTCAGTTTTTCGCCCAGGGCGCGCAGCTTGTTGCGCACATCGATGGGCGTGCGGCGCACGGTGCCGAACTCGGTGGACACTGTTGCGTTCTGGCGGACCAGCTCAGCGCGTTCGCTCTCCTTTCGGGTGAATTCGCGGCGGGCGCCGTTGCGCTGAGTGATGGCCGAATTCCAGACACTGATTGGCCGGTACCTGGTTTCGCTCAGGCCGCACTGGCGAATCTGTCCGCCAGATGCGAGGAAGGCCGCTTTTGCGGCCTCCAGTTGGGCTTGGCGGTCGTAGCCAAGCTGAATGAGTGTGTCCATTTCAGGATGCTCGGGAGTTGAGGGTGATGCCGTGGAAGCGGGCGATTCGGCGTAGGGTCATGCGGCTGATGCCCATTTGTTCGGCGATGGCGACCTGGCTGATGTTGGCCTTGGCCAGCCGACGGATACGCGGGACCAGCTTCGCTTCTTCCTTGCGCCGATCCCCAAGGGTGGCGTCGGTGGTCGTGGCGAACTTGATGTCGTGCAGGCCGGCGATGTAGTTGATGGTCCGGGTAGATTTGCCCAGGGCCTTTGCCGCAGCGCAGACCCCTGCTTCAGTAAACCCGCGAATCGCTTCAACCAGTTCGGCGTCCACCGGCGGCACGACGGCGAGCAGAGGGTCTGGATAGGCCCTGATTGCATCGGCCACGACCTGCACCTGGCCGCCGGCCGATTCGAACTGGGCGATGGCTTGCTGCAGTTCGGCCGCGTTCATGCTGCTACCTGCGCCAGCCTCACGCCGGCCATGCTGAACTTGGAGCCTTGGTCAGCGACAAGCGCATCGAGCGCTTCCCAGTTGACGGATAGAACCGATAGAGGGGCTTGGCCGTAAGCCACGGCCTTTACCAAAGCCTCAAGATCGAAGACCTCAGCCTGCAAATTCACCGCCTGGCCGACTGGTGCCGCCACCGGTTTAGATGCCACCTGAACTACTGGCGCCGGCTTCACTGGTGCGGGTGTCACAACGGGCGCAGGTTCAACAACAGGCGCGGCGGCTAGCCTCGCCTTTTCTTCGTCGGCGATCCGCTGAAGTTCTTCCTCGCGGATTTTCTTCCGAGTGGCTTCGGCTTTCTCTTCCTCGGCTTTCTTGTGTTCCGATATCCGCACCTTGATCAGCGCGACCAGGTCATCGTTCGCCTTCAGTACAAGCACCTGAATGTCGTTGAACAGGAAGACATAATCGGCGGCCAGTTCGACCAAGCTGGCGAGGTTGGCGCGAATACTGTCGCCGACCTGGCTGGCAGCGATCTTCGCTCGGGCAAGTTCCGAGTCAGCGGCATCGCGCAGACTGCTGATGGACTTTTTGCCCTTGATGGCGCCGGCGAAGTCAGCGGGCACGACCGGCATTCGGGCCTTGCCACCCAGCGAGGTGTTGATCTGATCGATGTGCGCCTGCAACGCCTTGGCTGCATCCATGACGATGTCTTCGCGGATGCTGAGCTTGCGAGCCTTGACCAGCCTTTCCAGTTCGAGGCGCTTTCTGCGGGCTTCGGCGCTGATCTCATCGATAGTGCGGAAAAGCGCGTCGATGCTTTCGGTTTGGCTCAGTGCATGCTGCTTGGCCGCGGCCAGGCGCTCTTCAACATCGCCACACCATTTGACGGTCTTCTCAGCGTCCGCGAAGTGCTGGTCGGTTTCCAGTTCAGTGTTGATCGAGTCAAAGACCGCGAGCGAGTGAGCCTTAAACTGCTCCAGGTTGCTGGCGGTAACCATGCCGGTGACTTCGATACGCAGCGCCGGCAGGCTGTCCGGCGTCTTACCGACAGCTTCCGGCACGACCTCGACCGGCGTGAAGTCGAGCAAGTCGGCTTGGAACTGTTTCCATCCGGCAATGAGTGTCGCGGCGCGGCCAGGCACCGGTGTGTATTCCATCGACACGAAATTGTCTTCGGTCCCATCGGAGCAAACGAAGATCACTTTCTCGGCGCCGCTCACCAGCAGTTGCTGTTCGAGCTGCCAGTAGTAGTGCGGGTCCAGGTTGCCGGTCAGTACGTCGGCGGCGAGCTGCTCGTTCCACATTTTGTGCTCGAACAGTGTTTCGCCGAGCATGGTGCAGCCGTCGAGCGAGGCGAGCAGGTCATCGCGTACGCCGGTCCCGGCCATGGTCAGGGGGGTGGTGTGCTCACAGCGAAATTGGCGATCGGCTGCCATTCGCAGAAACAAGCCTGATGCCCTTGCGTGGCGACTTCTCCCATGAGCAGCAGAAAGCCAAGGAGGCGGAGCCATGCGCATAGCCGTCGGCAAGATCTACAAAAAGACGTGTAAGAACGTTGCCTGCGCGATTCGGTTCGAAACGCCGCGTCCGATGCAGGTGGTTTGCAGTCCGTTGTGCGGCCTGGCAATGAAGCATGTGAATCAGGAGAAGGCGGGCAAGTCACTGGCCCAGATCGAGCGCAAAGAGATCAAGGCCCGCAAAGAGAGGCTCAAGAGCCGGGCCGATCACATGCGGGAAACGCAGGTTGTATTCAACGAGTGGATTCGCCTGCGTGATGCCGCGCTGCCGTGCGTGAGCTGCGGCCGTCACCACGAAGGCCAGTACCACGCCGGGCATTACCGGACTGTGGGAGCGAACCCCGAGTTGCGCTTCGAACCGCTCAATGTTTGGAAGCAGTGCGCGCCGTGCAACAACCACAAATCCGGCGACATCGTGAACTACCGAATTGAGCTGGTGAAGCGCATCGGCGCCGACAAGGTGGATTGGCTCGAAGGGCCGCATGAGCCCAAGCGCTACACCATCGAAGAACTGAAAACCATCAAGGCCGAGTATCGGGCAAAGACCAGGGAATTTAAGGGGGCAGCATGATCTATCCAAGCGTACTGAACGCGGTTGTTTCGGCTCTCGCTGCCGAAGCCATCGACAACACCAGCAAACAGGCATGGCAGAAGCTGTACAACTCTGCTGACGAGGAGGAGGGCGGCGACTTGGCGACGCTGGTTCGTTCACGCGGTGCCGACACCATCGATCGCACTCAGGTGGACTGCTGGGTATCCGCGCGGCTTCACAGTAACCTCGATCCGAAGCACTGGAATGCGTTGGTGGCGAAGTACAGCGCCCACAAGGCGCGCAAGGTGCAAGCCATCTCGGCATTGCAGGCCCTGATTAGCACCCCGGCGCCGAAGCTGTTCCTGTACAAGGCGACCACCGCCTGGGCTATCCCGCAGCTGAAGGGCGCCCGACCGAAGGTTGTCAGTTCGGTGTCGGTCGAGCTCCCGCTTGATGCCCCTGACTGGCGCCGGGAATCGATGGTGAAGGCCGCCGTGGCTGCCGGCCAAGCCAAGGCGAAGCGGGACGACTCCCGCTCTGCCGACATGATCGTCCTGAAGGACAGCTTTTACGACATGAACACCTGGGACAACGATGGCACGCCGGAGTCGACTCGGCGCCGCTGGAGACAGTCCATTCAGAAGTCGGCGGATGATCTGGTGAACGAGGCGCTAGCCCATGCCGGCGATATTCTGGAGGCGGAAGGGCTCCTGATGGATAGTGCTGCGTGAGCTTTAGCGCGGGACAAAGAAACGTCCTTTGCTACAGTCTACTGATCAGCAAACAGGAGTGCATGCTATGCGCTATATGGAGTTGGTCGGGGTGGTAAGTTTAGCGGTTGCTGTATCGTCATGTGCAAGCAGTGGAAACAAGATCAGTCAAAGCCAAATTGATCAGATAAAAATTGGCGAGACCACATTCAATCAAATGATTGAGATCTTTGGCGCGCCTGTTGGGCAGGGCTATGGAAGTGAAGGGCATCTGACTGCCAATTGGATGTACATATATGCTGGGCCGTTTGGCTCAGGAATGGAGCAACAAGTCCTTGCCGTCTATTTCGATGATAAGGACAAAGTGCAAAAGTACAACTTGCTCAACCAGTCACCCGATGGGGTTCGATTGGGAAGATGAGATTCACAAATCCTATTGACATCACTGAGCGGATGAGCGAAATTAATCCCATCCTGTCATTCCTGCGCGTTAAGGATTGACCAAAAAAGCCCGGCAGATGTCGGGCTTTTTTGTACATAGCCCTTGAGGATCGAGCACATGGAAATGTGGGAGTTGGTCAGACGCCTTATTGCTGGGGCAAATGGTGGGGGTCAATCGTTCACGCCTGGTTTGATCTGCGACCTTTACCATCGTGATTTGGTTGCGGCGAAACAGGAAATTGGTCTCACCTATCAAGAAGTCTTGGACTTGGCTGATTGTCTTTCTGAGCAAATGCAGGAAGAAGGCCTCATGCGGCCAGCCGGTGTAAGAGGTGGATGCGTGGCGATACTGGGCGCGATGGAGCGCACTGAGTTTGGCGAAGAGCTTTATGAAGCCCTTGGTGGGCGTGGCATCGTCAGCTTCTTCGAGGGCATGCTCGCGGAAGTTGATGCTGGCGAAATCCGAAGGCTCCTGCACCAGTTAAACTCCTGAGTTTCCTTTGCTTTATCCAGAACCCGGCAATTGAGTCGGTTTTTTTATTGCGTGCAAAATTGAGTTTTGAAGCTACGATCAATTTGATTGCACTCTAAGCAATTTTTCGATTTTTGTTGTGGTGAATTGACCAGCGCAATCCTGAGTTAGATAAATTTTGCTAAACAGGAGCACGAGATGAAACTTCCAGAACCGCTACTCTCTGCTGTGCAAAGGTATTTTGACTCTCATCACCCGCACTGGCATCTCGCTAGAATGAGAGAGGCTGAGATGGAAACTGCGGATGACAAAGTTGCCTGGGACGCAGCGCGAAAAATGTTTCCTGATTTGAAATTTCGAGATGAACCTGGAGCAGGTGCAGAGTTCCTGACTTTCCATCGAGAAATGATGCGAGAGTATAAGTGGCTGCTTAATAAGTATCCTACAAAGGTGGCTTATGATCCGTGGTCCACAATTCCTCATGACGTTCGAGACTTCCTAGAAACCAATTACAACCTCCCCGTCGAGGAGGGGCTGAATACAATTTCAGACCTGACTTTATCTGGGTTGCTTTCTGATATAGGTGGATTTATTGAGCCAAGTCCAGCTGGTAATTATTCAGGGGGTGGTGGTTTACATGACCTTTCTCACGGTGCAGTCAGTGCGCTAGAAAAGAAGAAGAAATTACCAAAAAAGTTCAGTATGGGTTCCCCAAGTACCGCCCATCGAAATATTGTGTTCTATCAATTGCACGGTTGGATTGATGAGTGCTATGCCGCTTGGCAGCGCGCCCATGGCGAGAGTCCTGATCTTTCTCCGAAGGAACCCTCAGAAATGCATGGCGTGCATGGCATGGTAGAGCTATCTAATGTAGACACATTAAACGATGTAATTAGTGCTGTTGACAGACTGTTAAAGTTTGATCGTCATTTTTTGAAAAAAACAGGCAGTCATTGACAACGCTTATACATAAAAATTTTTATCATCTCTTCTTGTGCCCGCCATTGAGCGGGCTTTTTTATTCCTAACTCCCTGAAGGGGAGGAACCTGAGATGCCACACATGCCAGAAAAAGACCCGTCGTTCTGGGTGTTGGTCCTGACCGCCCTGAGAGAGAACGGCTTAGCCATGGGGCTGACCTTCGCCCTGACATGGCTCCGCATTCAGTACGACGGCAAAGAGACGAAGCCTTTGCGTCAATTGATCGAGGCGGCGCTCGGTGCGCTGATCGTCATGGTGGTAGGCCTGACAGTGAAAGAGTTCGGCTTCAGCATCGCCTGGTCATTCGCAACGGCCGGCTTCATTGGCGTGCTCGGTGTTGAGCAGGCCCGTCAGCTCGGCAAGCGCTGGGCTGAAAGAAAGGCAGACGAGATCTAGTCCGCGACACGTTTCGCGAATTAGCAAATTGTGTCGCGACATGCGGCGAGGAATCACCCTAGACAGCGAGGCCAAGCCATGAGCGATCAATCAAGTGCTTTGATGTCTGTCCGGTGCATCTGGCTGCAGTGCACGGTTGAGTGATGCATAAAGATCGCCCAACTCAAGCTGACCAGCTGCGCGCTGGTGATATTGCGAAGCCATCATTGTTAGCTATTCTCTTGGTTGCCGGTAACTACACCGGTCATATTGCCGAAGGGAATCGCTATGAAAGCAATCCAGATTGCCATGCTAAGTACTGTGCTTATGACTGTCGGGTGTACGCCTTATCTGGCCACTCGAACCCTTCAAGCGGAGGATCGAGTTGTGACTGTTGTAGATGCGCCTTTGGTGGTAGGGGGAAAGATTCAAAGCCAGCGCGTGATCTGCCCAGAACCGAGCCCCGACGCACTAAAAACTCTAGCGGGCTCCGCTACGGCGGAGAAAGCGGATGTTGCAGCGCTGTCTATGGCCTTTCAAGAGTCTGCCGCAAACATAGGCTTACGGACCCAATCGATACAGCTGCTGCGTGACCAGCTCTATAGCATCTGTCAAGCGTATGCCAACGGTGCAATCGATTCGACCGCATACCAAATGCTATTGACCCGAAATCAGCGGAATACTGTTGCGATCATGGCCATTGAACAACTTACCGGTGTGGTACGGGGGCCAAACGTTGCTCTAAGTGGATCGAGTACCGCCAACCAGGCTAAAGCGATAATGGATCTAACTGCGCAGATTAACGCAGCAGAAACCGAATACAAGAAAATGGATGCTGCAACCGCAGCCAGTGCCGAAGGGGTTCGAACGAAAGAGTCAATTGATTCTCTCAAGGAGAGCTTGGAGGCAGCTCGCGCTGCACTGGTAAGTACTGCTGGCAGTGCAACCACTGTGGCAGCACCTTCAACACAGCTCGATTCAGCCAGCCTACACAAAGTTGCAGAGGCCGTAAAATACATCTCGGACAAGGTTACTGGCGTGAACGATGGGTACTACTTGTGCCTGGATGCTTATCAAAAGTATGGGGAGGCGCATATCCCTTCGTCTTTAAAAGCTTCTTGCGACGCTATTTTTAAAACTACAACACCGCAGCTTATAGATATTCCTGAAGCCTTAACAACGAAGTAAACGAGTTTTCGTGAACGGCAGGCAGACAATAAGGCTGGGGCTCTCCTCGGCCTTATTGTTGCACTTTTTGTGTGGTTGATTTTCATCAATACCGACATGCAACTTCCATTTCAGGCATTAAATGAATCATGGACAGACCAAGGCCGCCAGCGTCGCTGCTCGAGCTGTCCGACCTCTCCAACTTCGGTATCCGCCTTACTCCAGCCCCTGAGGTGTGGGAGTGGTTACTCGCTTCACTGAACTATTTGCCAAGGACGCCACGCGGGCTTCCGTCGGCGACAGCGGCGCCCAGCAGGTGAGGGCAGACCTCAGTTACTACGACTGGCTCAAGCAGCAGCCGGTAGCGTTTCAGGACAAGGCGATCGGCCCGGTTCGGGCGAAGCTGTTCCGTGAAGGAGGGCTGAGCGTCGAGCGGTTCGCCGACCTCCAGCTTGACCGCAATTTTGCGCCATTGACTCTGGTGCAGATGAAGGCACTTGAGCCGTTGGCATTCGAACGAGCAGGGTTATAGAGAACAACGATTTCGAGAAGAGCCAATTTCCTTTAAAGAAACTTGGTATTGGTTGTTCCATTGCTTGTAAGAGTCATTAAAGGCACTTAAGTTTTCCGTTGATTTTTTCACGTCCTTTTCGCTGACCATGTTCTTTAACCGAATAACCATGGTTTTAGTTAGGTTTGACACTGTTTCGGGGGCGTAAGCGCTAAATGCATATCCCGAACGCAACAGTTCATCGAGTCTCGTTGCTTGAACATCTGCGCTGTACTGATCGTGTCCTGTGAGAGCTACAAAGCCTCCTAAAGCACTTAAAAACGTATCCGCCTTTGCGCGCAAGTTTTGCTCTTGGGTGTCCAACCGAGCTACGCATGCTTGCTGGGCTGAGAGCTTTGATGCTTGCGCTGTGAGCTCCGCTGACTGCGTTGATGAAATCCAGCCTACGAGACTTGTACTCATAACGCCTGCGAGGGTGAGAAGACCAGTGAGGGCCGCGATAAGTATTGCGCTGCTAACCTCAAGTTTCTTTGCTTCTATAACTTCACTGTTAGGCATACACCGCTCTAGCACGAATGGATTAGAAGAGCATTCTCAATATTTTTTGGAATTTGTCCAATATCCGCAGGCAGGGCCTGCACCAACGTCTCTGGGAGACAACCAATGCTGAAATTCCAACTGGATACCCTGGAAGGGGTAGATGAATCCGTGCGCGCTCTTTACACCGAGAAGGACGGCAAGTTCGTACTCGGCATTGAGGGTTTGCCTCAACCCGAAGACGTTTCGGGCCTGAAGTCGAAGGTTGAAGAACTGCTCGGTGAGAAGAAGGCCGCCGAGAAGGCTCGCAAGGATGCAGAGAATCGGGCTCGTCTGGAGCGCGAGGAGGCTGCCCGCAAGTCTGGCAACGTCGAAGAGCTAGAAAAATCCTGGTCTGAAAAGTACACCCGCCGCGAAGCTGAGCTGAACGGCATGCTGGAACAAGAGCGTGGAACGCTGAGCAACCAGATCCGGGATTTGACTGTTGGCCGTACCGCTACTGATATCGCGTCTGCCTTGGCAATCTCGGGTAGCGCAGAAGCCCTGTTGCCCCACATTGAGCGCCGTCTGAGTGTCGAGCAGCGTGATGGGAAGCCTGTGGTTGTCGTACTCGACAAGCAGGGCAAGCTCTCAGCGACATCGCTGGACGAGCTGAAAGCGGAATTTGCAAACAACACGGCCTTCGCGCCGTTGATCGCGGGTAGTAAGGCATCTGGCGGCGGGGCCGGAGGTGCTGGAAATGGCGGTGGGGCCGCTTTGAAACGCTCCGAAATGACGTCTGTGGCCAAGCGTGAATTCATCACGAAGAACGGCCAGGACGCTTACCTGAAATTGCCCAAATAATGGAGTAACCCATGGCGACTACCGTCAACTCGGACATGATCGTTTACAACGACCTTGCCCAAACCGCCTACCTGGAGCGTATCCAGGATGTGATTGATGTCTTCAACGCCTCTTCGAACGGCGCGCTGATTCTGGACAACGAACTGATCGAGGGCGATCTGCGCAAACGTGCTTTCTACAAGCTCGGCGGCGCCATTGCTCACCGTGACGTCAACTCGACTGCTGCTGTTGCTGGTCAAAAGATTGGCTCCGGCGAAATGGTCGGCGTGAAGGTCCCGTTCAAATACGGCCCTTACGAAACCACCGAAGAGGCGTTCAAGCGTCGTGCGCGTTCTCCTGAAGAGTTTTCCGAGCTGGTCGGTCAGGATTACGCCGACGCGGTGCTGGAAGGCTATATCCAGTACGCAATGGCTGCTTTGAAGGCTGCAATCGGCGCGAATGCCAACATGGTCGCTACCGCCAGCTTCGCCACCGATGGCAAGAAGGCTCTGACCAAGGGCATGCGCAAGTTCGGTGACCGCTTCGGTCGCATCGCGCTCTGGACCATGGACTCGGCCACCTACTTCGACATGGTCGATCAAGCCATCACCGAGAAGGTGTACGAAGAGGCTGGCGTGGTCATCTACGGTGGTCAGCCCGGCACCATGGGCAAGCCTGTCCTGGTATCGGACACCATCCCAGCGGAAACCATCTTCGGCCTGCAAGCGGGCGCGATCAAAATCACGGAGTCCCAGGCTCCGGGGTTCCGCTCCTACAACATCGACACCCAGGAAAACTTGGCGATGGGCTTCCGCGCCGAAGGCACCTTCAACCTGGACCTGCTGGGTTACAGCTGGAAGGATTCCACCGGCGGTGTGAACCCGAACCTGGCTGCAATCGGTGCCGGTGCAAACTGGACCAAGTACGCGACCAGCGACAAGGTTACCGCTGGCGTCCTGATCGATCTGTCCGCACCTTAATTCGCGCCTGCATCAAGTGGCCCTTCGTGGGCCGCTTTACGCCAGCGTGTGCCTGAAGCCTTACCAGTTCAGTTGCTGGAATTCGAACGACCCGAACTTCGCCTACCTGAGCGGCGTGAAGCCAATCCCGGCCGGACAGTTCACCCAAGCGCAGAAGGCTGCCGATCTGGTGATGTCCGGTGCCGAGCCAGATCCCACCGGCGGCGCCACGCACTACTACGCGACCACCATGCCGAGGGCTCCATCCTGGACTGTGGGAGCGAAACAGACGCTGAAGCTCGGCCACCACGTCTTCTTCAGGGATGTGCTATGAGTCCCGCGGTGTGGAAGTTAGCTGTTATTAGCTTGGCGCTTATCCTGCTGCTGGCCACCGGCGCCGGCATCGGTGTCTGGTTGGCTGCCGATCACTATAGGCCACTACTCGACACGGCGTATCGCGACCTGACCACGGCAAAGTCCGGCCGCGACCACCTCGAAGCGCTGGTTGGCGAGCAGGGGAGAAAGCTCGGCGAGTTGGTACAGGCCGGAAGGGACCGGGAAGCGCTCGCCAGAAAAGCCATGACTCAGGCTCAGGAGGAAGCAAAACCGGATTATGCCGCAGCGATTCGTATTCAGCAGGAGCGAATAGGCGGCGATCAGTGCGCGGCTGCCGTTATAGTGATCGATCAGGAGTTGGGTCTATGAGGATCTGTCTGATGGGGTTAGTGGTTCTGCTGGTGGGGTGCGCCGTCCGGGAGCCGGAGGTGCGCAATATAAGGGTGGAGGTGCCGGTTGTGGTTCCTTGTCGGACACCAGAAGTTTCGGCTCCAGTGTTTACTGCAGTACGACTAAAGAAAACGGATTCGCTCGAAATGAAGGTTAGGGCGCTGCTGGCTGAACGTCGACAACGGATTGGGTATGAGCGGGAGTTGATGGAAGCTATCAAGGTCTGCCGTAGTTGACCACTCCAGTCTTTGCCACAAAAAATATAAGTAAAACTTATCAGGTCAAACCCCCTCTAAGATAATGGCAATTAATAGAGGGGGGCGGGGCTTCAAGTAAACGTTAAGCTTTGAATAGTGCTTGCTTGTGAAATGTTAAGCGGGAGCAGCTTCGTTAAATGACACTTCCTCAAATGCGCCTGCTTGGAAACTGCCAATATTGCTGGAGTTGAAAGAAGTATAGCCGTTGATGTCGCCAATAGTTCCTGTAAGCAGAATGTTGTAGCTATTGCCCAGATTCTGTAGGTTGACTCTGAGGCCGCCGTATAGGGTAACAGGGCCTGAGGTTATTGTAGTTGGTAATGTTTGTATGGGCGAGATAGGTGTTAGAACGGCTGTCCATAGAATGATGCGGCCATAATTAAGTGTTACATAGAATACTGGGTTTTCTTTGTTGTAGTTGTATGTGACTACTGAGTGGCAATTGATGGTTAGGTATGTTTGGTCGCTTTTGGATGGGACGAAATTAATAGTCATGCTGAATTCCTTTTCAAGTAATTTGATATCGGCTTGTTGAGCTTTAGTTGCGGTTTTGCTCATTTAATATAGTTCTGAAAATTCGACTGTCAAACAGATATTTTTCAGCCCGTAAAAAAGCGACGAGCGGTAAATGTATCTATTTTTTCGAAACCGTTTTCGCTGGGGTGAATTAAAATTATTAAAGTGAATAACACTTATTCTAAATTCAATTAACGTAACGGCGGGCTACGCCTACGTCAGAGTAGTGAGTCGCTGATAGGGTTGATCAATCCGCTTTGCTGATTGCGCACGTTGCCGATTGCGCGGTCGACCTTAAACCACTCGAAAACTTCGGCGGGCTCTCCCTGCAACAGCAGTATCTGCTCGGCGCGCTCGGTTGGTGTGGCCGGATCCAACCATTCCCGGGCCAGCTCAGGGCTCAGCGTCACCGGCTGCCGGTCGTGAATATCCACCATGCCGCCCTTGCTGTCGGCAGTGATGATCACGAAGCCGTCATATTCACTCGGCCCAAACTCGGCGCTTGGGTATTGGCCGATCGCGGCGCACAGGATTGGCGCTCGGTCTTTCCGACGGATTAGGTAGGGCTGTTTCTTCGGTCCGCCTTCGTCGACCCATTCAAACCAGTTGTTGATCGCGATGATTGCCCGGTGTGGCCAGATCGCTTTGAAGAACGCTCCGTGGGCGACTTTCTCTACTCGGGCATTGATCGGTGCAGCTCGGTCCTTGGCCCAGTGCGGCCGCCATCCCCAGCGAACCATGTCGGCCCGGAGAAACTGACCTTCCTGGTGAAAGAGGGCGAGCGGAGTGGATGGCGCGGCGTTGTAGAGCTTGAAAGGCTCGTTGTCTGCATAGTTGATCAGGGCGTTGGGCATGCTCAGCGCCGCGACGAAGTCGTGAATGCCACTGTATTGGGAAAGGCGTCCACACATGGTTAGGTCCTCCGCCACTGTTTTCAGCGTAGACCAGACCCTGCGGCATCAAGATGAAACGTAACCGATCGTCAGTGACCAATTGAGCAATCAGCATATCGCTTTGATACTGTATTTTTGTCCAGTAATGAGTAAGCAATGCAGTTCCTGATCGTACCCATGAGAGAGCGCGGCGTCGCCCGATCGAAAAGGGATATCGCCAGCGCTGAACCCGTAAAGGGCGATATCATTTTCTCCAGTGCGCCGTCTGACATCCTCAAAAGAACGTCCAGCACCGCGTCTCTGCGGCACGGCGCTTGGCCGGGTGATGAGCCCCCGCTTCGGCCGCTTCTTGATGCTCGCCTGACCAGCATGGCAACGCTCGGTTTCACTCTGAGTGGTCTGGAGGAGGTCGATGGAGTGCTGTATGCGCAGTCTTGGTACTGCAGGGAGGTTTGATTGTGTTTCGGTCGGCAGGACGCCACAGGTAGGGTCGAAACGGGCTGAGTTATGGAACGCGCCCATAATAGTTATGGAACACATCCCGAGCGGTGAGGTTTTCACCAAACCCCAGAAACGAAAAAGCCCTGAATAATCAGGGCTTTGTCGTATAAAGATGGCGGAGGCGATGGGATTCGAACTCATGGACCTGTTACAGTCGACGGTTTTCAAGACCGTTGCCTTAAACCACTCGGCCACACCTCCGTTTGCGTTGCGGGCGCCATAATACCTGAATGAAACACACTGTCAAACTCTCTGCATGGCTTGTTACAGAGCGTCTGTTATGATCTTTGCGACTGAACGTTTCAAACCAACAGGAGTGTCGCCATGCGCGAACAGGATTACGCAGTTAATAACAGCGTGCAGGCTGAGCAGCTAGAGGTTAGCCGCGTCCTGCGCAACACTTACGGCTTACTCGCACTCACCCTCGCATTCAGCGGCGTGATGGCGTTTGTCGCACAGCAGATGCGTGTCGGCTACCCGAATATTTTCGTGGTGCTGATCGGCTTCTATGGCCTTTTCTTCCTCACCAACAAACTCCGTGACTCGGCCTGGGGCCTGGTGTCGGCATTTGCCCTGACTGGTTTCATGGGGTTCCTGCTCGGCCCGATCCTCAACCGTTATCTGGGCATGCAGGGCGGTGCTGAAGTCGTCAGTTCGGCCTTCGCGATGACTGCGCTGGTGTTCGGTGGCCTGTCGGCTTATGTGCTGATCACCCGCAAGGACATGAGCTTCCTCGGCGGTTTCATCACGGCTGGTTTCTTTGTGCTGCTGGGCGCGACACTGGCGAGCTTGTTCTTCCAGATCAGCGGGCTGCAACTGGCGATCAGCGCAGGTTTCGTGCTGTTTTCCTCGGTGTGCATTCTGTTCCAGACCAGCGCCATCATTCATGGCGGCGAGCGTAACTACATCATGGCGACCATCAGCCTGTATGTATCGATCTACAACCTGTTCGTCAGCTTGTTGCAGCTGTTTGGCATCATGAGCCGCGATGATTGATCGCCAGCCTTGAGTAAAAAACCCGCTTCGCAGACTGTGTGAAAACCTAGCATTCTGCATCGCGGTTTAAGAAAATGCCCCGTATCGAAAGATACGGGGCATTTTTGTTATGGCTTACATCCAGGGCCAAGCGCGCGATCAGACCAGCCTTTTTCCGGTTTCGCTGGAAGATTTAATCCCTGAGGATCACCTCGTTCGCGTGATTGATGCCTTCGTTGCCAAGCTCGATCTCATACGTCTGGGGTTTGACAAGGCGGTGCTCAAAAGCACAGGTCGCCCCTCTTACGATCCGGCCGATCAGCTAAAGTTCTATCTGTACGGCTATTTCCAGCGTATCCGCTCCTCCCGTCGTCTCGAAGCCGAATGCCAGCGCAACATCGAAGTCATGTGGTTACTCAACCGCCTCAAACCCGATTTCAAGACCATTGCCGACTTTCGCAAGGACAACAAACAGGCGTTCAGTGCAACGTGCCGGGTCTTCGTTCAGTTCTGTCGTACGGTCGGTTTGATCGCTGGCGACCTGGTTGCCATTGATGGCAGTAAATTCCAGGCGGTAGCCTCGTCGCGGCGCCATCTGAACGTGAAACAACTCAAACGCCAGCAGGAAAAACTGGATAAGCGCATCGCCCAATATCTGACTGAACTGGATGAGGCCGATAAAGCCGAAGCGGGTGAAACCATTGATCGCAGCGCCATCAAGACAGCGCTGAAGCAACTTGAAGCCCGGCAACTGAACAATCTGACCTGCCAGGCGCTGATGAAGTCGATGGGGATCGAGCAGTTCAACACCGGCGAAAGCGATGCCCGAATGATGCGCACGCCCAAAGGTCCGCGGGTGGCTTACAACGTACAAACCGCCGTGGACGCTGAACATTGCTTGATCCTGCATCACGACGTGACACAAGACGGCAACGATACATGCAGGCGCATCCCGAAATGATGGTGAGCCGAAGGTCCATCGTTGAGCATCCCTTCGGCAACCTTAAACAATGGCTGTTTGGAAACGGCCGCTTCCTGCTGCGACAGTTAGAGGGGGCAAAAGCGGAAATTGCCCTGGCGGTGAACGCCTACAACCTCAAAAGAGCGATCAATGTGCTGGGTGTACGTCAAATGATGGAGTTGATGGGCTGAAAAGCCTTTTTTCGCCTGTTACCTGCACAAAAGCAAACGCCCCGAACAAGTCGGGGCGTTTGCTTAGGCCGCCTTCAGCGTGTTTTCACACAGTCTGTTCGGCGGGTTTTTTATCGTCTGGGGTTTGGCTCAGGACGTGGGGCTCACTCGGGTTCGTGGCAACACACGCAGAGTTTGTTGCCGTCCGGGTCGCGCATGTAGGCGCCGAAGTAGTCGGGATGATAGTGCGCACGCAAGCCGGGCGGACCTTCGCAGGATCCACCATGAACCATGGCCAGTGCATGACAGCGGTTGACGATCTCGCGACTCGGCGCAAGCAGGGCGATCATCTGCCCATTGCCCGGTGTGGCCGGTTGCTCGTCGAATGCAGTGCCAATGACGAATAGTGGGCGCGGTGCACCCTTGCTCATCCATGCCGCCCAGGATTTGTCGGGATCGCAGAATTTCATCTGCAGATTCAGTGCGTCCATGATCGGTTGGTAGAACGCCAATGCACGGTCAAAGTCGGTAATGCCGATAAAAACGTGGGACAACATGCATCTGCTCCTTATTCGGCAATGACAATGCTGCCATCGGCCTGCTGCCGATAAATGGTGTAGGGCAGTAGCATGGTGTCGAGTGCACCGGAAATGACTAGGTCGATCAGCACAAGGGGCGTGCGATTGTTGTATTGGTACTCATCGATGCCCGGGCCCGGAGGCGCATGCAGGCTGCAAAAGTCATACGTCACACCGCTATAGATCCGTGGAACGGCACCGCAGTAGGTGTTCTGTTCCTTGAGACTCTTCACCGCCGCTTCGTCACTGCGCACCACCGTCTGGAACGTACCGCAACCTGCAAGCATCACCGCCGCCAGTAATATGGCCTGAGTTTTCATACCGCCTATCCTTCGTCGGAAAAAGATCAATTCTACGTTTTTACGAACCTGACAGTACTCACGCCATCGGTGGTAGTCGGCGCTTGACCGGGGTTTTCTTGACGATGGCGGTGTTGGTTTCGGCGTGGCTGTTGAGGCGATCGAGAAGTGTGTCCAATTGTTCCATCGAGCGCACATGCAGGCGGGCGATGAAGCAGTCGTCGCCAGTGACTTTGTCGCACTCGGTGAATTCGGGGATGGCCTGAATCTGTCGCTCCACTTCCTGCAACTGGCCCGGCAGCGGGCGGATGCGGACGATGGCCTGGAGTTGATAGCCGAAGCATTTGGGGTCGATCTCGACGGTATAGCCCTTGAGCACGCCACGTTCTTCGAGGCGGCGCAGGCGCTCGGCGACGCTGGGCGAGGACAGGCCGCTGATCTGTGCCAGGGCCTTGAGCGAGCGGCGTGAGTCTTCCATCAGCGCGCTGATCAGCACTTGGTCGATGTCGTCGGTCATGGCGAATCCCCTGTTAGGCAATTGGCTGAATAAGCCTTGATAAAAAAGGCAGAAGCCGAGTTTAGCCTGCTTTTTGCGCTGGAGAAGCCCCCCGGTGGATTGGCATACTTTGGGCTCAAACACAGGAGGTTGATGATGGACAGAACACTACGTCGCGGGTCATTCGAAATGACCGCCGCCATGCTGATTTCCGGGACCATTGGTTGGTTCGTGCTGGTGTCCGGGCAACCGGTGCTGGACGTGGTGTTCTGGCGCTGCGTGTTCGGTGCCGCCACCTTATTGCTGATCTGCGCGGCGTTCGGCTTTCTCCGCCCTGGCATTTTGACGTCCACCACCTTCTTGCTGGCGGTACTGAGCGGTGTGGCGATTGTCGGTAACTGGGTGCTGTTATTCGCGTCCTACTCCCGCGCCTCGATTGCCATTGGCACGGCGGTTTATAACGTCCAGCCATTCATGCTGGTGGGTTTGGCCGCGCTGTTTCTGGGAGAGAAGATCACCCTGCAGAAACTGTTCTGGCTGGGCATTTCATTTCTCGGGATGCTGGCGATTGTCAGCGCACATGGTGAGCAGGGCGAGGGCGGCAAAGATTACCTGATGGGGATTGGTCTGGCGCTGGGGGCTGCCTTTCTGTACGCGATTGCCGCGTTGATCATCAAACGCCTGACCGGCACGCCACCGCATCTGATCGCGTTGATCCAGGTCTGCACCGGTGTGCTGTTGCTCGCGCCCTTTGCGCATTTCTCGGCGATACCGCAAACGCCCAGTGCCTGGGCCAGCCTGGTGACCCTGGGCATCGTGCATACCGGTCTGATGTATGTGTTGCTCTACGGCGCGATTCAAAAACTGCCGACAGCGCTGACCGGCGCGCTGTCATTCATCTACCCGATTGCAGCGATTTTCGTTGACTGGTTCGCCTTCGGTCATCGCCTGGAGCCGCTGCAATGGATCGGTGTTGCCGCGATTCTGTTGGCTGCCGCCGGGATGCAACAGGGTTGGGGCCTGAAGCTTCGGCGGGTGGCTACACAATAAACGGCCTCTCAGATGTTCCAGCGCGGTGCGGTGTTCGCCAGGCGCTGGCGCATCTCGCCGATGTTCGCGGTCAACTGTCGGGTCAGCAATCGGTAGCCATCCAGCGGACTGTAGACCGGCGCATCGAGCGTTGAGTCCAATGGCGGTTCGGCAGGCCGGCTGAGCCGTTGCGAAGCGCCCGATTTCAATGCCCGAGCCATACCGATCAGTTGCATCCGGATCTGTCGGTGCTCGGCTTTCAATGCCGATTGCAGATGGGCCATTGCCTCGGAGTCATCGGCATTCGGCCGGCTATTGCCGAGGATTTCCAGGAGGCTGATGCACATCCGCAGATTGCGCTGAATCGCATCGAGTTCGGTCATGGAAACCCGCACTTCCTTGGACACCGAAGGCATCAGTGAGCGCAGTTGCACCATGACCGTGTTCAAGCGATTCATGAGCTTCAGGTGTTCGTCAGCGGTGACGGACTCGCCGTTGATGATGCGGCCGTAGATTGCCGCGCAGTCGCGCAACGCATCGGCCAGGTTGTAGCGCCAGGAGTACACCGCGTACAGCGGCAGAGCGAAGGAGAAGGCCAGTGCCAAGGCGATGCCGATCAGAATATCCACCCCGCGCCACAGGCCATCGGTGACCGGGTTGTCACCGTGCCCCGCGACGATAAACACGGTGATCGCCGACAGCAGCGCCGTATAACCGCCCTTGCCGATGGCGTGGTACGAGAAGAATCCGCACACCACTGACATCGCGAAATAGGTCAGCCACGGCATCCCGAGCCAGGCCTGTTGCGCCACCAGCAACAAGCCGACACCGGCCCCGATCAAGGTGCCGATGGCTCGCTCGGCGGCTTTTTTGCCGATATTACCGTGGTGTTGCAAGCCACCGATTACCACCAGCATGGTCACCGACGCCCATTCACCGTGGGGCAGGTGGATGCCGGTGGTCAGCAGGATCGTCGCCAGCAATCCCAACGAAACCCGCACCGCATGGATCAGTTTGGCATGGCGGTAGCGCCGGTACGGGTCCAGCAACGGACGCAGTATTCGGCGCAACAACGGTGGCAGTCGAAGGTCTCTGATGATGCTCAGGCTGGGTGTCCTCAGAAAATATAGTCGGTGGTCAGGAAGCTCGAGTTTCGTCCGCTGATGATTTCGCTGATGAGTTCTTTGCTGCTTTCCTGGTACTTGGTGGCCACCAGGGTCCGAATCGAAAACACCCGCAGCGCATCGTGCACCGACAACGTTCCCTCGGCGGAGTTCTTGCGACCGTTGAACGGGTAGGTGTCCGGGCCGCGCTGACACTGGGCGTTGAGGTTGATCCGGCCAACCTGGTTGGCGAAGGTGTCCACCAGCCTGCCGACCGCCACCGGGTTGGTGCCGAAGATGCTCAGTTGCTGGCCGAAGTCGGATTCCAGGACGTAATCGATCACGGTGTCCAGATGACGGTAAGGCACGATCGGCACGACCGGGCCGAACTGTTCTTCCTGGTAGACGCGCATTTGCGGTGTCACCGGGTACAACACGGCCGGGTAGAAGAACGATGCGCGGGCTTCACCGCCATTGGGGTTGACCACCGCTGCGCCTTTACTGACCGCGTCTGCCACCAGGGTGTGCAGGTAATCGACCTTGCCCGACTCCGGCAATGGCGTCAGGGCCACGCCGCTGTCCCACGGCATGCCGGGTTTAAGGGCGGCGAGTTTGGCGTTGAATTTTTCGATGAACGCCTCGACCACGTCTTCGTGGACGAAGAGGATTTTCAGTGCGGTGCAGCGCTGACCGTTGAACGACAGGGAGCCGGTAACGGCTTCGCTGACCGCGTTGTCCAGGTCGACCTCCGGCAGGACGATGCCGGGGTTCTTCGCATCCAGGCCCAGGGCTGCGCGCAAGCGGTGAGGCCTTGGGTGGAGTTTTTTCAGGTCGCTGGCGGCCTTGTTGGTGCCGATGAACGCAAAGATATCGATCTTGCCGCTGGCCATCAGCGCGCTGACGGTCTCGCGGCCGCTGCCGTAAATGACGTTGATCACCCCGGCCGGGAAGCTGTCGCGAAAGGCTTCCAGCAGCGGACGAATCAACAGCACCCCAAGCTTGGCCGGCTTGAACACCACGGTGTTACCCATGATCAGTGCCGGAATCAGCGTGGTGAAGGTTTCGTTCAGGGGGTAGTTGTAAGGTCCCATGCACAACGCCACGCCCAACGGAACGCGGCGGATCTGGCCGAGGGTATCTTGCTCCAGTTCGAAGCGGCTGGAACGGCGGTCGAGTTCCTTGAGGGCGTTGATGGTGTCGACGATGTAGTCGCAGGTGCGGTCGAACTCTTTCTCCGAGTCCTTGAGGTTCTTGCCGATCTCCCACATCAACAACTTGACCACCGCCTCGCGCTGTTCGCGCATCCGAGCCAGGAAGGTTTCGACGTGCTGGATGCGCTCGGCCACGCGCATGGTCGGCCACAGGCCCTGGCCCCGATCATAGGCGCGCACGGCCGCGTCCAGAGCCGTCAATGCGGTATCGGCATCGAGCAGCGGCGTGCTGCCGAGGATCACTTGTTCATCGCCATTCGCGCCGCTCAGGTACACCGGGCTGCGGACTTGGGCGAGGGGCCCGGACCAGGTTTTCAGTTCTCCGTCGACCAGGTATTCGCGCTGTTCGGTCTGGCCGTTGAGGCGGTATTTTTCCGGGACGTTGTCGGCGGTGGGAAACAGGTTGCCAAGGATCTGTGCTGTGGTCATGTCGCTACCCCGTCTGGATTGGGTGATGCGGATAAGGTGTTATCGCTACGTTCCGTTATTAGGTCAAGGCTTGATCAGCATAGCTGAATCGTTTTACCAAGATCGCAACACATTGTCATGACCCGCTCCCGGGTTCTGATCTTTTGACCTGAGCGCACACAACTGACCATCCCCCGGTTAAACTTCACGCTCTTTCTAAAGGAGTTCATATGAGTTACTACCAGCCGGGCATTCTCGCCACCCCTGTTCCGCCTCAAGCTCGTCATATGTTCTTCGCACTTGAATCCGTCGAGGCGCTACCGGCTGCCCTGGATAACCTGATGCGCCTGGTGGACGGAAAATCGGCGGTGGTCGGTTTCGGTGAATCCCTGGTCAAGGCGCTGCACGCGCAGATCGACGGGCTGCGCGCCTTTCCTGCGCTGGTCGGCGTTGGCGTCGACAATCCGTCGACCCAGCACGCGCTCTGGTGCTGGCTGCACGGTGTTGACCGTGGCGAATTGCTCAATCGCAGCCACGCGATCGAAGCCGCATTGGCACCGGCCCTGCGCCTGGTGCAGATGAACGAAACCTTCCGCCACATGACCGGCCATGACCTGACCGGTTACGAAGACGGCACTGAAAACCCGCACGATGAAGCCGCTGTAGCGGCCGCGCTGCTGGGTGAGGGCGCTGAGGGGCTGGTCGGGGGCAGCTTCGCCGCGATCCAGCAGTGGCAGCATGACTTGAAAGGCTTTCACGCGATGCCGCCCCACGAGAAGGACAACATCATGGGCCGTCGCCTGAGCGACAACGAAGAACTCGACGACGCGCCGATCTCCGCCCACGTCAAACGCACGGCCCAGGAAAGCTTCACACCCGAAGCCTTCGTGGTTCGTCGCTCGATGCCGTGGATAGAAGGTGATCACGCCGGCTTGATGTTCCTGGCCTTCGGTTTTTCCCTCGATGCCTTCGAAGCGCAGCTGCGACGCATGAGCGGTCTGGAAGACGGTATCACCGACGGTTTGTATCGCATCAGCCGACCGATCACTGGCGGCTACTATTGGTGTCCGCCGCTCAAGGACGTTCGCCTCGACTTGCGCGCATTGCGCATCGGCTAAACATCAGGGGAGTGGCTATGAACGTGGTGCGCTGGGGCATGATCGGGTGTGGCAGTGTGGCCGAGCGCAAGAGTGGGCCGGCGTTCTACAAGGCGCCCGGCTCGGCGCTGGTGGCGGTGATGGGGCGGCGTCTGGAGGCGGTGACCGATTACGCCGCGCGCCATGGCATTGCCCGGGTCTACACCGACGCCGGCGCGCTGATCAATGACCCTGAGGTGGACGCGGTGTACATCGCCACGCCCCCCGACAGCCATCACGCTTACAGCCTGCAAGTGGCTGCCGCCGGCAAACATTGCTGCGTCGAAAAGCCGATGTCGCTGAATGCCGGGCAAAGCCGTGAGATGCAAAAGGTCTTTGCCGAGGCCGGATTACACCTGTTCGTTTCCTATTACCGACGTTCATTGCCGCGCTTCCAGCAAGTGCGGCAATGGCTTGCGCAAGGGCGGATCGGCGACGTCCGGCACCTGACCTGGACCCTGACCAAAGCGTCTTCACCGAGCGATCGTGGCGGCAAAGACAACTGGCGCACCGACCCGGCGATTGCCGGCGGTGGTTACTTCGCCGACCTCGCCAGCCATGGCTTTGACCTGTTCCAGTACCTGCTGGGCGACATCGTCGAGGTCTCTGGTTTTACCGCGCATCAGGCTGGCCTCTATGCTGCCGAAGACGCCGTCAGCGCCAGTTGGCGGTTTGCGTCCGGGGCGTTGGGCATGGGTTGCTGGAACTTCGTGGCGGACCGTCGCGAAGACCGGGTCGAGCTGATCGGCAGCCAAGGCCGGATCAGCTTTTCGGTGTTCGACGAACACCCGGTGCAGCTTGAAGCCGATGAACACCTCAGCCTGCACATCGACCATCACGAACACATCCAGTGGCAGCACGTGCTGGGCATGAACGCTCACATCCGTGGCAAAGCGCAGCACCCGGCGGTGGCCGAACAGGCGTTGAAAACCGATTGGGTGATGGACCAGATCCTCAAGCGCGGCTGAGCTGGTAGCACCGCGTTTTTGTGACAAGTGATTCCTGCGGCGAGGGGGCTTGCCCCCGTTGGGTCGCGAAGCGACCCCGGCATTTCAAAGTTAAGCCGCATGTAATGGATTTACGACTGCTTCGCAGCCGAACGGGGGCAAGCCCCCTCGCCACAGCCCGCTCCCACAGGACTAGCGGGGCAGGCGATTTTTCTTAGAGCGTCGGGGCGTAGACTTCGCGACCGGCGAACCAGGTTTGCAGCACTTGAGTGTCGTGCTGGGCTTTCTCATCGACGCTGAATGCATCGCGGTCCAGCACAATGAAGTCGGCTTGTTTGCCGGCGCTCAATGAGCCGATCTGTTTATCCAGGCCCAGGGTGCGGGCGGCGTTGAGGGTGTAGGCGTAGAACATCGTTTCGCGGTCGATGCGTTCGTCCGCGTTCAATACGCCCAGCGGACCGTTTCGGGTGAGCGCTTGGGCCATGGCGTTCCACGGATTCGGCGAGGACACCGGCCAGTCGCTGGCTCCGGCGATGGTCGCGCCCTGTTTGAGCAGTGAGTGCGCCGGGTATTGATAACGGAACGCCAGGGCACTGACGTAAGGCTTGATCATGTCCAGCGTGTAGTTTTCGGCAGTGGCCCAGAGCAGTTGCATCGAGGCGATGACGTTGAGCGGTTTGAACCGGGCAAACTCTTTCGGGTTGACGATTTGCAGGTGCGTGATCGAGTGGGTCACGCCGCTTTGGCGGTCTTTACGCGCCTGCGCGATGCCGTTCAGGGACTCACGCACCGCGCGGTCGCCGATGGCGTGAATGTGCACCATCCAGCCGCGTTGATCGATGGCGCTGACCAGTTCGCCGAAATGCTTCGGGTCGATCAGCAACTCGCCCTGTTTTTGCGAGTTGGTATAAGGATCGATCATTGCCGCGCTCTGGGCCGGGTACTCGATCACGCCGTCGGCGAAGATCTTGATGCCGGGCAGGGTCAGGTTGGGGATGCCCTGAAATTGCTGGCGGACCTTGTCCAGGGTGTCGAGATCGGCCGGCACGCTTTTCGAATTGGCCACCAACAGGGCCGCGACGTGGGCGGTCATGCCACCGGTTTGCGACAGCGCTTTATACACCGGCAATACGCCGACGGTTTTCTCCGTGGGTGTGAGGGCGAACACCGGCTCGCCAGGGGTGGCGTTGGCGGCGGGGTCCATCCAGGCTGTAATGCCCAGGCTGTTGTTGTAGCGCACGGCGGTTTGCGCGGCCTTCAGCATATCGGCCGCACTGGGCGCCGGCATTTTTTCGCGACCCGATCCCAGCCAGCGTCCACCAGAAAACCGTTGGGGCTGCCATCGGCGAGCTTGCCAATGGTGTCGAGTTCGGCGGCCGGCAGGGTTTGCAGCAGGGCGGTGTCGATGCCCGCGCGTGCCAGCATGACGTTGTTGGCCCAGGCGGTGTGGTGATCGCTGCCGGTGAACACTCGACAGCGCCTACAAATACTTGTCATGAAAAACCAGAAAGAGTACAAATGTACTCCATGACGACTTTAACTCCCCGCCGTACCGCCATCCTGACCTTCATCCGCGATCGGATCGCCGAACACGGTCAACCCCCGAGCCTCGCTGAAATCAGCGAGGCCTTTGGCTTCGCCTCCCGCAGCGTGGCGCGCAAGCATGTGCTGGCGCTGACCGAGGCGGGTTTCATCGAGGTCAATCCGCATCAGGCGCGTGGCATCCGCTTATTGAACCAGCCGCCGCGGCCCGAGCTGCTGGACGTTCCGGTACTCGGTCGAGTGGCGGCCGGTGCGCCGATCGGTGCCGATGCCGAGGTCCACAGCCGTTTGCTGCTCGATCCGTCGATCTTCTCGCGGGTACCGGATTACATGTTGCGGGTCCAGGGCGATTCGATGATCGAGGACGGCATTCTTGACGGCGATCTGGTGGGCGTGCGGCGCAACCCCGAGGCGGTCAACGGCCAGATCGTCGTGGCGCGGCTCGACGGCGAAGTCACCATCAAGCGTTTTGAGCGGGTCGGCGATTCTGTTCGTCTGTTACCGCGCAACCCGGCTTACCAGCCGATCATTGTTCGAGCCGATCAGGACCTGGCCATCGAAGGGGTGTTCTGCGGTCTGGTGAGGCAAGGGTGATGGGCGCCGTCGTTGCGTTGGATACGCTGTTCAATGGCGGCCAGGTCTGGAAGGGCCGGCCTGCGCCACCGGCCGTCAGCCCTCAACCCACGGGGCATGTGGCGCTGGATGCGGCATTGCCCACTGGCGGCTGGCCGGAAGCGGCGCTGACTGAAATCCTGCTGGCCGGGCAGGGTGTGGGTGAGTTGCAACTGGTATGGCCGGCGCTGGCGCGGCTGTCGGCGGCGGGGGAGCGCATCGTACTGGTGGCGCCGCCTTACGTGCCGTATCCCCAGGCCTGGCAGAACGCCGGGGTCGATCTGCGGCAATTGTCGATCATCCAGGCCAGCGAGCGCGATGCGCTGTGGGCGGCGGAACAATGCCTGCGTTCGGGCAGTTGCGGGGCGGTGTTGTGCTGGCCGCACAAGGCCGACGATCGGGCGTTGCGACGTTTGCAGGTGGCGGCGGAAACCGGCCAGACCCTGGCGTTCGCCTATCGCTCGCTCAGTGAAGCCATCAACCCTTCGCCCGCGGCCCTGCGCATCGCCATCGATGCCAAACCTGCGCAATTGCGGGTGCTCAAGTGCCGGGGCGGGTTGGCTCGTTCGGCGCCGATTGCCTTTGCCGTGGGGCATTGAGGTTGCCATGCGATGGGTTTGCATTCTCTTCCCGCAATTGGCGCTGGACGCGGTACTGCGTCAGCGTCCCGATCCTGATGAACCGCTGGCGCTGCTGACCGGTCCGGCCCAGCGTCGGGTGTTGCAAGCGGTCAACGGTTCGGCGCGGGCGCTGGGCTTGCGGCCCGGCCAGTCGATGACCGCCGCCCAGGCCCTGAGCAAAGGGTTCGTCACCGCCGAATACGACGCCGCCGAGATCGAGCACTGGCAGCAGTTCCTGGCCGCCTGGGCCTATCGGTTCAGCTCCCAGGTCAGCGTGCATTACCCCCGCGCCGTGGTGTTTGAAATCGAATCCAGCCTGGGCTTGTTCGGCCCTTGGCCGCAGTTCGAGGCGCGGTTGCGGGCGGAGCTCGGCGAGCTGGGATTTCGTCACCGGATTGTCGCCGCGCCCAACCCGGTGGCGGCGCGGGTGCTGGCCAACGTTTATGACGGTCTGGTGGTGCCGGACAATGAAGCCTTGCAGCATCACCTGGGGCAGTTGCCCGTCGACCGGATCGCCCTGGAGCCAAGCGTTGCCACGGCGTTATCGCGCATGGGATTGCGCACCTTGAGTCAGGTGCAGGCGCTGCCTCGGCATAGCTTGGCACGGCGTTTCGAGGCACAGGTGCTCAAGCATCTGGACAGCCTGTTCGGCGAGCGACGGCTGGCGCTGGCGTTTTACCTGCCGCCGGACCGTTTCGATGTGCGTATCGAGCTCAACTTCGATGTGCAGTCCCATCAGGCGTTGCTGTTTCCGTTACGCAGGCTGACCGGCGATCTGTCGGCGTTCCTCTGCGGCCGAGACAGCGGTGTACAGCGTTTCGATCTGCACCTTGAGCACGCCGGGCTGCCAGACACGCTGATCAAGGTCGGCCTGCTCAGTGCCGAGCGCGATCCGGCGATACTGTTCGAACTGGCCAGAGGAAGGCTGGAACAGGTTCAGGTCGAGGCCCCGGTGCGTGGTTTTCGCCTGCGGGCCGAAGATCTACCGGCCTTTGTGCCCCAGTACCAGGAACTGTTCGACGATCGTCCGCAGCAGTCCTTGCCCTGGGAGCAACTGCGCGAACGCTTGCGCGCACGGCTGGGGGATGAGGCGGTGCAGGGCTTGCGATTCCAGGCCGATCACCGGCCGGAATGCGCGTGGCAGGCCAGTGTCGACAACCAGACCTGTGGGGTACTGCCTGCCGTGCAACGACCGGGATGGCTACTGACTGAACCGCAGGCGGTGCACGAAGGCTCGACGCGCATCCTCATGGGGCCGGAGCGCATCGAGTCGGGCTGGTGGGACGGTGATGACGTGCGCCGCGATTACTACCTGATCGAAACCCGTTCCGGCCAGCAGGGCTGGGCCTATCGAGCGGTGGGTGAAGACGGTCCGTTGTGGCTGCAAGGCTGGTTCGCATGAGTGTCGACTACGCCGAGCTGCACTGCCTGTCGAACTTCAGTTTCCAGCGTGGTGCTTCCAGTGCGCTTGAGCTTTTTCAACGGGCGAAAAAGCAGGGCTATCAAGCACTGGCGATCACCGACGAATGCACCCTGGCGGGGATCGTTCGGGCCTGGCAGGCGGCCAAGGCCGTGGAGCTGCCGCTGATCATCGGCAGCGAAATACGCATCGAAGATGGTCCGAAACTGGTGCTGCTGGTGGAAAACCTCGAGGGTTACCAAACCCTGTGCCGCCTGATTACCCGTGCCCGGCGCCGCACGCAGAAAGGCCAGTATCAGGTGCTGCGGGCGGATTTCAGTGAGCCGTTGCCGGGGCTGTTGGCGTTGTGGGTGCCGGACGCCGTCGATGACTTTGAGCAGGGCCACTGGCTGAAACAGACTTTCGCCGAGCGCCTGTGGCTGAGCGTTCAGCTACATCGCGGGCAGGACGACACCCGGCGACTGGCGGCGCTGCTGACCCTGGCGCGGGAGTTGCGGATCCCGGCGGTGGCCAGTGGCGATGTGCACATGCACGCCCGAGGTCGGCGTGCCTTGCAAGACACCATGACTGCGATCCGCCATCACCTGCCGGTGGCCGAGGCCGGATTGCGTCTGCACCCGAATGGCGAACGGCATTTGCGCAGTCTCGACGCCTTGCGCGATCTCTATCCGCAGGCACTGCTCGACGAGACGCTGAGCATCGCCCGGCGCTGCACTTTCGACCTCGGTCAGTTGCGCTATCAGTATCCCCGGGAGCTGGTGCCTGACGGTCACACGGCCACGTCCTGGCTGCGGGCGCTGGCTGAAAAGGGTATTCGGTGGCGCTGGGAAAAAAGTCCTAAAGCCGAGGTGTTGGCGCAGATCGACAAGGAACTGGAGCTGATTGCCGAGCTGGGGTACGAAAGTTATTTCCTGACGGTTCATGACATTGTGAACTTCGCCCGCAAGCAGCACATTCTTTGTCAGGGGCGCGGTTCTGCCGCCAACTCGGCGGTGTGCTACGTGCTGGGGATCACGGAAATCGACCCGGATCGGAGCACGCTGCTGTTCGAGCGTTTTCTCTCCAGAGAGCGCAACGAGCCACCGGACATCGACGTGGATTTCGAGCACGAGCGGCGTGAAGAAGTCCTGCAGTACGTGTTTCAGCGTTATGGCCGGGCCCGTGCGGCGCTGACGGCGGTGGTCAGCACTTACCATGGTGCCGGCGCAGTGCGCGATGTGGCCAAGGCACTGGGTTTGCCGCCGGATCAGGTCAACGCCCTGGCCGACTGTTGCGGTCACTGGAGTGATCAGGCGCCACCCGTCGAGCGCCTGCGTGAAGGTGGTTTCGATCCCGATAGCCCGGTGTTGCGCCGGGTGCTGAGCCTGACGGGGCAGTTGATCGGTTTCCCTCGGCACCTGTCCCAGCACCCCGGTGGTTTCGTGATTTCCGAGCAGCCCCTGGACAGCCTGGTGCCGGTGGAAAACGCCGCCATGGCCGAGCGCACCATCATCCAGTGGGACAAGGACGATCTGGATGCGGTCGGGCTGCTCAAGGTCGATATTCTGGCGCTGGGCATGCTCAGCGCGATTCGCCGTTGTTTCGATCTGCTGCGCCGGCATCGAGGCCTTGATCTGAGCCTGGCGACGGTGCCGGCCGAAGACCCGCAAACCTACGAGATGATTGGCCATGCGGACACCATTGGTGTGTTCCAGATCGAATCCCGGGCACAGATGTCGATGTTGCCGAGGCTCAAGCCCAGGAACTTCTACGATCTGGTGATCGAGGTGGCGATCGTTCGACCAGGGCCGATTCAGGGCGGGATGGTGCATCCCTATCTGCGGCGGCGTAAGGGTGAAGAGGAGGTGATCTACCCGTCGAAAGAACTCGAAGAGGTGCTGGAGCGTACGTTGGGCGTGCCGCTGTTCCAGGAGCAAGTGATGCAGATTGCGATTGTCGCGGCCGACTACAGCCCCGGCGAGGCCGATCAATTACGCCGCTCCATGGCTGCCTGGAAACGCCACGGCGGGCTTGAGCCGCATAAGGAGCGTCTGGCGCAAGGGATGAAGAAAAACGGCTATACGGCAGAGTTCTCCGCGCAGATCTTCGAGCAGATCAAAGGTTTCGGCGATTACGGTTTTCCCGAATCCCACGCCGCCAGTTTCGCCTTGCTGACCTACGCCAGTTGCTGGTTGAAATGCCACGAGCCGGCGGCCTTTGCCTGTGCGCTGATCAACAGCTGGCCCATGGGGTTCTACAGCCCGGACCAGATTCTCCAGGACGCCCGCCGGCATCATTTGCAGATTCGCCCGGTGGACGTGCGAGCCAGTGACTGGGGTTGCAGCCTGGAGCCGATCGCCGGCGCGCAACCGGCCATTCGCATGGGGTTGCGGATGATCAAGGGCTTTCGCGAAGACGCTGCCCGGCGCATCGAGATGGCAAGGTCGCAAGGGGCGTTTGTCGACATCGCCGACCTTGGCGAACGGGCACGACTCGATGCCCGCGCCCAGGAGCAATTGGCCGATTCCGGTGCGCTGCGTGGGTTGGCCGGTGACCGGCATCGAGCGCGCTGGGAAGTGGCAGGGGTGCAGAAACAACTTGGCTTGTTTGCCGGTTTGCCGAGCCAGGAAGAGCCGGCGGTGTCTCTGCCCAAACCCACCGTGGGCGAGGACCTGCAAGCCGATTACAACAGTGTCGGCACTACCCTCGGGCCGCATCCGCTGGCATTGCTGCGGGGTGAATTGAAAGTCCGGCGTTGCCGCAGTTCGAAAGAACTTATGAATGTCGAGCACGGCCGACCGGTCAGCGTCGCCGGGCTGGTCACCGGTCGGCAGCGTCCGGGGACCGCCAGCGGCGTGACCTTCGTGACCCTTGAAGACGAGTTCGGCAATGTCAACGTGGTGGTCTGGCGTGACCTGGCCGAACGGCAACGGCAGGTATTGGTCGGCTCGCAATTGCTCAAGGTCGATGGGCGCTGGGAAAAGGAAGGCGAGGTGCGGCACCTGATTGCCGGACGCTTGAGCGACCTGAGTGCATTACTCGACGGTATCCATGTGCGCAGCCGGGATTTTCGCTGAACCCTGCGACATTGACCGAATACGTCACCGGC
This sequence comes from Pseudomonas sp. LBUM1673, assembly GCF_059695645.1. Classification (NCBI taxonomy): domain Bacteria; kingdom Pseudomonadati; phylum Pseudomonadota; class Gammaproteobacteria; order Pseudomonadales; family Pseudomonadaceae; genus Pseudomonas; species Pseudomonas sp. LBUM1673. The sequence continues at coordinate 3,873,059 of NZ_CP166780.1, read as the reverse complement.
GTAGGCAAACAGTGTCGCTCAATGCGCTGGCGTCAAAATATTTTAAAACTGTCTTCAGTGATAGCACCTTGGCATAATGCCGGCCGTCAACGTACTGGCCATTGCCGTGCCGGGATCAACCGTTTTTCAGAAGGAACGCACAGTGAGAATGATTTCTCGGATGGTGGTATCAGGGGCCGCGATTGCAGTATTGGGTGCGATGGCCGGCTGTGCGACCGAAAGCTCCCGGGCATTGCCGGTAGAAAAAGTCGAAAGCGCCAGCCGCGCCTATACGGGTGTTCGAGTGCCCATGGCGGTCGGCAAGTTCGACAACCGTTCGAGCTACATGCGCGGGATTTTCTCCGACGGTGTGGATCGCCTGGGCGGTCAGGCCAAGACCATCCTGATCACTCACTTGCAGCAAACCAACCGCTTCAGCGTGCTGGATCGCGACAACATGGGCGAGATCCAGCAGGAAGCCGCGATCAAGGGCCAGTCCCAGCGCCTCAAGGGCGCTGACTTTGTGGTGACCGGCGATGTCACCGAGTTCGGTCGCAAAGAGACCGGCGATCACCAGTTGTTCGGCATTCTTGGCCGCGGCAAGACCCAGGTGGCCTACGCCAAGGTCAACCTGAATATCGTCAACATCAGCACGTCGGAAGTCGTCTATTCGACTCAGGGTGCGGGCGAGTATGCCTTGTCCAATCGCGAAGTCATCGGCTTTGGCGGGACCGCTGCCTACGACTCGACCCTCAACGGCAAAGTGCTCGACCTGGCGATGCGCGAGGCGATCAATCGTTTGGTGGACGGTATGAATTCCGGGGCCTGGAAACCAGGCAACTGATCAAGGACGATGACAAGGAGCGGTACAAGCATGTTCAAGCGTTATGTGTCGTGGGCGTCAATGGCGTCCATGCTGCTGTTGAGTGGCCTGTTGGCCGGCTGCAGCAGCCCGCAAACCCTTTACCAGTGGGAAAGTTATCAGCCACAGGTTTATGAGTATTTCAAAGGTGAAGAGCCCAGGGAAGCTCAGGCCGAAGCCCTGGAACGCGACTTGCAAAAGATCAAGTCCACCGGCAAGACACCGCCACCTGGTTACCACGCTCATTTGGGTCTGTTGTACCTGAGCATGGGCAAGGACGATCAGATGGTGCAGCAGTTCAGAACCGAAAAGACTTTGTTTCCCGAGTCGACGCCGTACATGGACTTTCTGCTTAAAAACGCCAAGACTGGAGACACCCAATGATTGCGCGCTCCTTGAAACTGATGGCCGGCCTGCTGGCGCTGGCAGTCCTTGGCGGTTGTGTCAGTCCCAAGACCGTGGACTATTCGGCTTACAAACAAAGTCGTCCAAAAACCATTCTGGTGCTGCCGCCGCTGAACAACTCGCCGGACGTCAAGGCGTCCTACAGCATGCTGTCGCAGGTCACGTATCCGTTGGCTGAAGCGGGTTACTACGTGTTGCCGATCACGCTGGTCGATGAGACGTTTCGCCAGAACGGTCTGACCACCCCGGCGGACATCCACCAGGCACCGGCCAACAAACTGCAAGAGATCTTCGGCGCCGACGCCGCGCTCTACATCACCGTGAGTGAATACGGCACCCGCTACATAGTAATCAGCAGTGAAACCGTGGTCACCGCCAGCGCCAAACTGGTGGACCTCAAGACTGGCACCACCTTGTGGACCGGTACCGCCAGGGCGTCGAGCGAAGAGGGTGGCAACAACGGTGGTGGCGGTTTGGTCGGCATGTTGATTACCGCAGCAGTCAAACAGATCATCAACAGCTCGACCGACGCCGGTCACCCGATTGCCGGCATTACCAGTGCACGACTGCTGTCGGCAGGGCATCCGGCGGGCTTGTTGTACGGGCCGCGTTCGCCGAAATACGGCACCGACTGATACTCCTCCCTGTAGCGGTGGCGAGACAGCTTGTCACAGGGGGCAGTCGAGAATCAGCTATACCTCTATGAAACCAATGGCGTCGGCCGTGCTCGAAACAAACGGGCACGCACCGTCTCCTCATGCCGTTGCACTGCCTGAAAAAATGTCATTCACAGGACATAGGCCAGTCGATGCAGTTTCTAGACAATAGCCACGGATGTACCGGCTGGAGCGGCGAAATGGCCGAACGCATTCGTGCGTTCGACTGGAGCCTGACCGAGCTCGGGCGCATCGATACCTGGCCCGGGAGCCTGTGCAGCGCGGTGCAGTTATTGCTCGCCTCACCGCTGCCAATGGTGATGCTGTGGGGCCGGCCCGGCTACATGATCTATAACGACGCCTACTCGAGATTTGCCGGTGGGCGCCATCCTTACCTGTTGGGCTCTCCGGTGGAACTGGGCTGGCCAGAGGTCGCCGAATTCAATCGGCATGTGGTGGACACCTGCCTCGCGGGTGGCACCTTGTCCTATCACAACAAAGCACTGGTGCTGTTGCGTGACGGCGTACCCGAAGACGTCTGGATGAACCTTTACTACAGCCCTGTCGCCAATGATGACGGGTGCCCTGCCGGGGTCATGGCAATGGTGGTCGACACCACTGACCATGTGATTTCCGAGTCTCGCCGCCAGGAAGCCGAAAGGGCTTATCGCGCCGACAACGAAAGGGTTCGCCTGGCTCTCAATGCCGGGGCTTTGCTCGGCTCGTTCGTCTGGGACATCAAGGCTGATGTGCTGTCTGCCGACGAACGATTCGCCCGCACGTTTTCCTGCCCGCCCGACCAGGACCTGGCTAACCTGCCACCCCTCATCGCCGAAATGCAGATTCATCCCGACGACCGTAGTTGGGTTCAGGAGCGGATGAGTCAGTCGGTGGAAACCGGCATGCCCTATAACGCCGAATATCGGGTTCTGCGTCCCGATGGCAGTTACCTGTGGGTGCTCGCCAGCGGGTGTTGCGAGTTCAATGAGCAAGGTGAAGCGTTCCGCTTTCCGGGGGTGTTGATCGACATCCACGAACGCAAGATTGCCGAAGAATCCTTGCTCAAATTCACCCGTAACCTGGAGCAGCGAGTCGCCGACGAAGTCGAAGCGCGACTGGCGGCCGAAGAGCAGTTGCGTCAGTCACAGAAACTCGAAGCCATCGGCGGTCTCACCGGTGGCGTGGCCCATGACTTCAATAACCTGTTGCAGGTGATCGCCGGCAACCTGCACTTGCTGGCGCGTCACGAGCCGGACAACGCCAACGTGCAACGCCGGGTCAGTGCGTCGATTGCCGCGGTCGAACGCGGTGCCAAACTGTCTTCGCAATTGCTTGCCTTTGCCCGTCGTCAGCCTTTGTCGCCGGCGGTCTGCGACCCACGGCAGATTTTCGAAGGACTGGGGGAATTGTTGCAACGGGCGCTGGGGGAAACTATCCAGATCAAGGTGACGGCGCCTGACGATTCATGGCACCTCTACGTGGACTGCAATCAACTGGAAAACGTCATTCTCAACCTTGCGATCAACGCCCGAGACGCCATGAACGGCGAGGGAATCATTGCCCTGAGCGCCGAGAACATCGCCCTCGACCGCGAGTTTTGTGCAGGCAAGGGCATCGTCGCCGGCGACTATGTCTGCGTTGCGGTGTCTGACACGGGTGTTGGTATGCCGCCTCAAGTGCTCGCACAGGCCTTTGAACCGTTTTTCACCACCAAGGCCGACGGCCAGGGCACGGGCTTGGGTTTGAGCATGGTGTTCGGTTTCGTCAAGCAGAGCGGCGGGCATATCGAGATATCCAGCGTTGTCGGGCAGGGCACTCGGGTGCAGCTGTATTTTCCGCGTAGCTTGCGCCCGTTGCTCGGTGAAACAACGCGCCATGATCCGCAGCACCGGGGCGGGCACGAAACCATTCTGGTGGTCGAGGACAACGACGCGGTGCGTGGCTCGGCGGTGGACTTGTTGTGTGAGGAGGGTTATCAGGTTCTGACCGCGGCCAACGGTGACCTGGCGATGCAGATCTTGCTTGATGGGGTAGCGGTGGACCTGATCTTCACCGACGTGGTCATGCCCGGCTTGATCAAAAGCTCGGACCTGGCCGTCTGGGCCAAGGTGCAGAATCCTCCGGTGGCGGTGCTGTTTACCTCCGGCCACACCCGGGACATTATTTCGCGCAATCACCAACTCAGTCCCGACACTTATCTGCTGAGCAAACCTTATGGCCCTGAAGCGCTGTTGAGCATGATCCGCAGCGTGCTGGGTGGTTGATTGCGCAATCCATGTGGGAGCGGGCTTGCTCGCGAAAGCGGTGTGTCAGGCAACATTGATGTTGACTGTGCCGCCATCTTCGCGAGCAAGCCCGCTCCCACAGAGTTCCGCACCTTGGCTGACTGGCATCAAGGCGTGGGGTTACTTGTCGGGATGAGCAGCCTGGAGTTTTTTCGCCATCTCCAGGTGGTTTTCCAGCGCCGGCAACATTTTTTGTGCGAAGGCCTTGAGCTCGGTGGCGCCTTTGACTCTGTCGTCTGTCACCGTGTTGGCTTCTTTCTTGAACCGTTCAATGGCTGCCTCGTGAGCCTTCACCTGATTGTTGGCATAGGCTGTATCGAAGGACTCATCGCGCAGATCAAGAATTTTTTCCTTGGCCTGTTTGACCAGCGTCGTCGTGTCCGGCACCTCGATGTCATGCTTTTTCGCCAATGCCGCCAGTTCATCGTTGGCCTTGGAATGATCGGTGATCATCATGTTGGCGAATGCCTTGACGTCGGCCGATGAGCTTTTTTCCAGGGCCAGTTTGCTGGTCTCGACTTCCGCGATGCCGCCGGCGGCCGCGTCATCGACAAAATCGTTGGAAGTGGCGGCGAATGCCGTGCCCATGCTGGTGCTCAAGGCGACGGCCAGGGCGAGGTGACGCAGGGTGAATCCGTCCATTGATCATTCTCCACTCAGGTTCTTATGGGCGATCCAGATGATCGTTATTCAATGGAGACGGGGGCTCGGGCAAAGGTTTTATCGCGTTTGCGACAGGACGACGAATGGACACCGCTGGTCTGATAGACGGTCGACAGAACAAGGTAAGCGAGGCCATTCTGATAGTTGGCGAACGCAATCGATCGCGTTTGCTACCGATTAACAAACGGAGGTGTTCCATGCCGGTGACCCATGACCTTTATCAGGACTTGAGCTGCACGAAGGAAGAGATCCAGCAAAAACGCACCAAGGATCCGTTACTGGATTCACTGATCAATAAGTACTCCCAGGCAGACGCGGAGGTGTTGAGGGCCGAGTCCGCACAATCGGATGCGCCCAGCGATGAGGCGCTGAAGAAACTCAAGGAGAAGCGCGTGCAGGTCAAGAACAAGATCGTTGAACGGCTCCAGACGCCGTCCTGACACTCCGGACTAAGCCACCGACGACCGGTGACTGAAAAATTGAAACGGGGGATAAATACCGGCACCTCGAACGATCAGAGCCCGACGTTGCGGCTCCATGCGAGGTGCCCCATGCCCCATCCAGAATTCCCCAAAACCGCGCGGGCAACCTGAATCCAGTGTGGGAGCGGGCTCCCACAGTTTGATCACCGTGACTGCTGCAATGCTGCGCTCAATGGCAACCGCGCCATGTGCCGCGCTTTCAGCGATCCCAGATACAACCAGTCCCCATACTCACGCACGGTGGTGATGGGTGAGTAGTTGCCGCTGCTGGCGTCCTGCAGATTGGCAATCACTTTACCGTCGAGATCCAGGCCGAGGGCGAAGGCGCGTTTCTCCACCGGTTTGGGCAGAATCGTCAGCGCGCGCACGATCATTTTGCGGACCAGAGGGTAGGGCGCCGTGGTGTCGAGCAGTGCATTGCGCGGCGCATACAGCGCCACCCAGAAACGGTCGCGGCCGTTGAATGCCAGGTTGTCCGGCAGCCCTGGCAAATTGTCGATGAACAGATCGTGGGTTCCGGCTTTCGGCCCGGTCAGCCAATAGCGGCTGATGCGATAGGCGCCGGTTTCGTTGACCAGCACAAACGCGTCGTCAGGCCCCAGGGTTACGCCGTTGGCGAACTCCAGCTTGTCCAGCAGGACTGCGGTCTTGCCGGTCTGGAAGTCATAACGCAGCAAGCGGCCGTCGCCACCGTGCTCAATGATCGCCTCGCCATCCGTGCCATAGCCCCAACGGCTGGAAGCATCGCTGAAATAGGCGTAATGCCCGGACTTGTCGATGGTCACGTCATCGGTAAAACCGAAGGGCACGCCGTTGGCCGTGGTCGTCAATGGAATCAACCGGCCCTGAGCGTCGAGCGACAGCAAACCCTTGACCCCGTCGGCGATCACCAGCAAACCATTGGGATGCCGCGCCAGGCCCAGCGGCCTGCCACCGGTATCGGCCAGCACTTTGGTGGTTTTGCCATCGAGGCTGGTGCGAATCACTCGGCCGTCATGCAAGCCGGTGATGAGGGCGTCTTCCTCCAGCAGCAACGCTTCCGGGCCGTCGATGTCAGCGGCGCCAACACGTTCCACGCCTTTGAGGCGCTGATTGTCGGCGTAGACGCCATCAGTGAGAGAGGGGGCTGGGGGCGGTGTCCAGGCTATCGGTTGGACTTTGGTCGGTAATAACAACAGAAAGGCACCGATGGCAATGATCAGCAGCAACAACACATGTCGAAACTTGAGGGCTCTTTTCACGCGCTGACTCCTGTTGGGGCCAGATGTTTTTGCGCCATCTCGCGTAACGCCAGCATCGATTGCGCCGATTCACGCTCGATGCGCCGCTTGAGCAGCAGTCGATTGGCGATGCGCATTGCCATACCGCTGAAGCAATACTCCAGGGTCCGGACAAACCGCGTGCCCTCGCCCTCGGCCTCGCACTCGTAAGTCACCACCAACGACAGCCCATGATCGCCCCGGGCCCGAGCGCTCCAGCGGCGACCGGGCAGGTATTCGTCGACCTCCCAGCGCAAATGCCCCTCACGCCCGCCGGCCCGAATGTCTTCCTCGAACCGCGCCCCGGCATACAGCGGACCGCTCTGGCCATCGACCTTGAGAGAGGACGGATGCCACTCCGGCCAACGTGTCGCCGTGCTGGCGTAGGCGAGCACGGCCACTGGATTTCCAGCAATGTCGACCACGTGCTGCAGGCGGGTCATCGGCGTTCTCGTCAGGTGCAGGGGCGTTTGTTCCGGTTCCCAGTACAGGGTGCCGAACAGGTAGTCCATCAGTGGAAACACGATATTGAAATTGCGCTCCTGCATCAGTTCGCGGCGGTGATGCAGTTCGTGCAGACGGCGCATCTGGCGGATCCACGGCAGGCGTGTCACCGGGTTGCCGGGCGGTAGATGTTCGCAGGCGTGGAACACCTCATAGGTCAGGTAGCCGAGGACCATGCAGCCACCAAACAGTCCCGCGACACTGGCATTGAGTTGAGCCAGCAGCCACCAGGCGGGCGTTGTGATGACAAGGGTGTGCAACACGATCAGCCAGGCTGGAAACAGAATCACCCGCCAGTCTCGCGCGTTGTTGTAAGTCATGTGGCCAGGGGTGAAAAAGCTGTGATGGTCACCAGCGTGACGGACGTAGAACATTCGCGCAAGACGCTTTTTGTGATGCCCCAGATGCCGATGCACGACGTACACGCCGAAGTTGAAGAACAACAGGGTCAGCGGCACCGCCAGCCATTCCAGGGGTTGTACCTGATACACGGTGCTCCAGAACGCGCCGATGGCCAGCAATCCGAACAGCAACACAAACACGCCGTGCAACCAAGGGTTGTAGAGCGGATGAATGTCGGCACGGTAGCGCGCGCGGAATGCTTCGGTGGTCTGCCTCACTGAGTTCACCTGTGATTATTGTTATAACCAGCAGATTAGCCGATCCCGCCGCACAGGCGCGCCGAACCTTGAGGACACAAGCGCCAGGCTCCGGTGCAGGACGCCTGTTTGGCGTCAGGTCAACGGGTTCCAGCGCTGGGACCAGTCGTCGTCTGTTTTGATGACTTCACGCAGCAGGTCGAACGCCCGTTGCAGGGTCGCCGAGTCGCGGTCCCGGGAGTAAACCAGGTAGGTCGGGTAACTGAACTCCGGAGCTTTGGGCACTGGCTCCAGCACGCCGCTTTCCAGATAGCTCTGGACCACGCGTGTGCGGAAATAGCCGCTGCCGCCGTTTTCCAGGATGTATTGCAGGGCCAGCGGTCCGAGGTTGAAGCTCAAGGCCGCCTTGGCCTTTTCCGGCAGGGCGGCATCGTGCTGACGACGGAAGTCCGGGCCCCAGTCGATATACACGTAAGGATCGGGCCGTCCGGACAGACGTACCAGGATGAGTTTTTCTTCCAGCACCTGCTCGACTTGCAGGCCTGGCCAGTACTCGGGTTGATACACCAGAGCCGCATCCAGCACCCCCAGCTCCAATTGGCGCAGCAGGTTTTCGCCATCGCGGATTTCCATACGCAGAGCGTGACTGGGAATCTTCTCGCGCAGCTCACCGGCCCAACTGAGCATCAACGGGTTGCACAGGCTGACCTCGCCACCGATGTGCAGCACGTCACGGTAGCCCTCGGGCAGCGGTAAGTCTCGGCGTGCCGCTTCCCAGGTTTGCACCAGTTGATTGGCGTAAACCACAAAGGCCTCACCGTTCGGCGTCAGGCGCGCACCGGCGCGGTTACGCACGAACAACGTGCTACCCAGCTGACTTTCGAGCTTCTGCACGCGGGCGGTGATCGCGGTCTGGGTGACGTGAAGCTTTTCGGCCGCCGCGGCCAGGCTGCCGTGGCGGACGATTTCCAGAAAGGTGCGGGCGAGGTCGATGTCCATGGGAAGGCCGATGTGGGAGGTGCGGGCATTGTAAGAGCAGCATTTGTCTTCCGATACCGTTTGTGGCGAGGGAGCTTGCTCCCGCTGGGGCGCGAAGCGGCCCCAAAACCTGCCACTGCAGTTCTTCAGATGCACCTCATCGGATGGTTTACGCAGCCGGACGGGAGCAAGCTCCCTCGCCACAGATTTCACTGCTCGACCTGATTACCTCATGCCAAACAATCTACCCACTCAACTTCCTTCACCACCGCCCAATCGGCCACCAACCGCTGCGGCGTGCCACACGCCTTGCGCTTGAACACAAAATGACGGCACTTCTCGGCAAACTGTTTGCGGTTCTGCACCATGTCCAGCTGCATCTCTTCCAGCTCGGCATTGCGACAGTGCTGCATCAGCTGAGTATCGAACTGGTTTTTGCGCTGACGTATCGCCTGGTACGCCGGATCACTCAACGCACCATTGGCCCGCTGCAACAACCACAGACCAAACTCGTCGGGGCAACGCGGGCCGATTTCCTGGACCATGCCCAGTTGCAAGGCCTGGATGGCGCTGATCGGCAGACAGTCTTCCGTAAGCTTTTCCGCCATCGCCGGGCCGACAGCGCGGGGCAGACTGTAGGTCCAGTATTCGGAGCCATACAGGCCCATGGTTTTGTAATGAGGGTTGAGCACGATGTCGGACCGGGCGAAGACAATGTCGGCCGCCAGCGCCAGCATCACGCCGCCGGCCCCGGCATTGCCGGTCAGGCCGCTGACCACCAGTTGCCGGGCGTTGAACAGTTCCTGACAGACGTCGTCAATCGCCTGAATATTGGCCCAGGCCTCCAGCCCCGGAACCGCTGCGGCCTGGATCACATTGAGGTGTACACCGTTGGAAAAACTGCCGCGCCCACCCTTGAACAACAGCACTCGGGTGTCCCGGGACTTGGCCCAGCGCAGAGCAGCCACCAATCGCTGGCACTGTTCAGTGCTCATGGCGCCGTTGTAAAACTCGAAGGTCAGCTCGCCAACATGCCCCGATTCGCGATAGCGGATCGGTTGATAGGACTCGTTGTTAAAGGGCCGAGAGGCGATCGACCAATCAAGGGGCGGCACTTGCGCAAGCCGTTCGGCGAGCACATGTCGGGCCGGGCGCTTGAAGGTTTCTTCGCCGGGCCGGGGTTTGCGTCGCAGCGCACCGATCCACAGGCTGTGATCACCGGTTGCCACCAGCACCGCATCGTCATGCACCGCGAGAATCTCACCCGGTGTGCCGCTGCGTGAATCCAGATGGGCGTCATAGAGGTAGTACTGACCGCCGGCCAGACTCGCCAAGACCCCTGGCTGGCCGTCGGCGGCGTCGATGCAGCGTTTGATGAAATGTGAGCTATCGTGCCAGCTGAAGGATCGGTCGGCTTGCTTCATGTTCGGTTGCAAGCGACCAATCACCTGGCGTTGGTTGTAGTCCAGGGGCACCGGAACGAAACCGGCGATGAACTTCTCCACGACTTCGCGAATGCAGCAGATTGCCGCGTCGCTGACGCGTCCATTGTACAACTCGGATTTACGCAGGCCCTGGGGCAAGTTGAATTCACAGGTGGCCCAGACCGGCCCCGCATCCATTTCCTCCACCGCTTGCAACGCCGTCACGCCCCAGCGGCTGAGCTCACGGGTGATCGCCCAGTCCAGCGCGCTGGCACCACGGTCGCCGACGATGCCTGGATGAATGATCACCACGGGGCGCTGGCGGTTGCTCCACAACTGTTGCGGTACCCGGTCCTTGAGAAACGGGCAGATCACCAGGTCAGCGCCAGAATTTTCGATCTGCTCGCACACCGCGTGTGCCTCGGTGAACAGCACCACGCTGGGCGAGTGACCGGCCTGGCGCAAGTCCAGCCAGGCCCGTTGGGTCAGGCTATTGAACGCCGATGCCAGCAGAATGATTTTCAATGACCGCATGATTGACTCTTCCTTGAGAATGACGGGCCGCAGGCTCCCAATGAGCCGTCCGTGGCCTTCGATGGAAGCGCGATAGTAGTGATGGCGGGGGGGCGAACAACTGATCGAGATCAAGCTTGTGTCAGGGAGTGTTTCGGGGCAAAAGGAATAACAGTGATTTAATGTGAGAGCGGGCTTGCTCGCGAAGACGGTTTAACATTCAACAGTGATGTTGACTGTCAGTCCGCTTTCGCGAGCAAGCCCGCTCCCACATTGGATGGAGGGGTGTTTGGAGGTATTTCGTTCAGAACGCGAAACAGGAACAGCCAAACGCGCCCCAGAACCCTTGAAAGTCACTGACCGGGGCCGAGGACAACCGCGCCCGTTCATGGCGGTGGGCATGCACCGCGCAAGCGCCCACACACTGGTGCACTTGCGCCGTCAGCGGTGCCAGTGGTTTCCAGTGCCCCGGTACGTTAACCACGGGTGACCACTCGGGGATCACGGGCACGGGCGCAGGCCCCAGTTTTTCGAACTCGACGCTACCGTAGACGATCTTGCCGTCGACAATGGTCAGCACTGATTCGATCCATTTGATGGCTTCGTCTTCGATGTGGAAATAGTCCGCCGACAGTGCAATCAGATCCGCCAGTTGGCCGACCTTGATCTGGCCTTTCTTGCCTTGTTCGGAAGAAAACCAGGCGCTGCCGTGGGTGAACAGTTCCAGTGCGGTATCGCGGCTCAAGCCTTGCGGGTACAGCGCCAGCCCGCCGACGGTGCGGCCGCTGACCAGCCAGTACAGTGAGGTCCAGGGGTTGTAGCTGGAGACGCGCGTGGCATCGGTGCCAGCGCCCACCGGCACACCCTCGGCGAGCATGCGCGCGATCGGTGGTGTCGCTTCAGCCGCCTTCGCGCCGTAACGGTCGACGAAGTATTCGCCCTGAAACGCCATGCGATCCTGAATAGCGATGCCGCCGCCCAGGGCTTTGACCCGTTCGATGTTTCGTGGGCTGATGGTTTCGGCGTGATCGAAGAACCACGGCAAACCGTCGAATGGAATATCCCGGTTGACCTTCTCGAACACGTCGAGCATGCGGCTGATGGATTCGTTGTAGGTGGCGTGCAGGCGGAAGGGCCAGCGCTGTTCCACCAGATGCCGCACCACCGGTTCCAGCTCCTGCTCCATGGTTTTGGGCAGGTCGGGACGTGGTTCGAGGAAGTCTTCGAAATCCGCTGCCGAGAACACCAGCATTTCCCCGGCACCGTTGTGCCGCAGGAAGTCGTCGCCCTGACCGTACTGGGAGGTGCTGGTCCAGTTTTTGAAGTCGGTCAGCTCTTCCTTGGGTTTTTGGGTGAACAGGTTGTAGGCAATGCGCACCGTGAGCTGTTGGTCTTTGGCCAGTTGCTGGATGACTTGATAGTCGTCCGGGTAATTCTGATAACCGCCGCCGGCATCGATGGCGCTGGTGACGCCCAGCCGATTGAGTTCGCGCATGAACTGGCGGGTCGAGTTGACCTGGTATTCCAATGGCAACTTCGGCCCCTTGGCCAGCGTCGAGTAGAGGATCATCGCATTGGGGCGGGCGATCAGCATGCCGGTGGGGTCGCCATTCGCATCGCGCTGGATTTCGCCGCCCGGCGGGTTTGGCGTATCGCGGGTGTACCCGACCACTTTCAGCGCCGCACGGTTGAGTAGCGCTCGGTCGTAGAGGTGCAGGACGAACACCGGAGTGTCCGGTGCGGCTTTGTTCAGTTCTTCAATCGTCGGCAGGCGCTTCTCGGCAAACTGGAACTCGTTCCAGCCGCCGACCACTCGCACCCATTGCGGTGTGGGTGTGCGATCGGCCTGATCCTTGAGCATACGCAAGGCATCGGCCAGGGATGGCACGCCTTCCCAGCGCAGTTCGAGGTTGTAGTTCAGGCCGCCACGGATCAAGTGCAGGTGGGAATCGTTGAGACCGGGAATCACCGTTCGGCCATGCAGGTCGATGATTTGGCTGCCTGGGCCTTGCAGGGCCATCGCCTGGGCATCGCTGCCGACCACCACGAAACGTCCGTCCTTGATCGCGACGGCACTGGCCTGGGGTTTCTTGCGGTCCACCGTGTGCAGGCGTCCGTTGTACAGAATCAGGTCGGCGGGGGTGTCGGGCATGGTTTTGCTCCCTGCAATCAGCGGACTGACCCAGGCACCGACGGCCCCTGCCGAAAGGCCTTGCAATACACGGCGGCGACTGAAGTCATTGTGCTCGTCAGGTGGGCTCATGGCAGTGTTCTCCACAAAGTCTTCATAAAAGAAGCGAGGGCAAACAGCCGATGTCTGACGCATGCGGCCAGCAAGGAATATAGACCGCAAATTCGCCGGCGGCCTGTTTTAACTACCTGACAGATCGGTTAGATTCCCCGCCTGGCTCAAACACGGACGTAGACGATGGCAAACGCTGCCGCTCGATCCGAAGGATAAGGACAACTGCCCAGTGACATCTCTTAAAGTCAGTAACCCGAAAGGTCTCTTGGTGGCGGCGCTGATAGCCGTCGGCCTGGTCGGGACTTATCTGTACGCCAGTCAGGGCAGCAGCATCCCCGACACCGTCATGATGACGACTCGTGCTACGGGGGTCAGTGGGCCAACGTTCGATGCCACGAAGTGGTTTGGTAATGGCATGTATGTGCCCCAGGAGCTCGACGGCAAGTTGAATCCGTACATCATGACTCGCAGCAAACCCTTTGTTTTCACCGCCAAGGACAACGAATTTCTGATCCAGGCGGCCATTGAGGCGCTGGAGGATGTTCGGCCTGAAGTGAATACTCAGCCGGTCTGGGATACATGGCCGGTGCTGACCCGGCGTGTGCGCTACAACTACAGCTTCTTCAGTGCCCCGGATAAGCCGGCGGATCTTTACAATCTTTATCTGCAGGTGAGTTATCGCAAGTATGTCATCGGCGTTCAGCTCGACGGAGATGACGGTAACCTGACCTATGACGGTGAAGTGACCGAGGTCAACAGCGTAGACCCGGAGCAGGAAGCGCATCTCAAAGTCTTCGAAGAAATGGATGACGCGGGTACGCGTTGAGCCCGGAAACGACGAATCCCGCCATATAGGCGGGATTCGTATGCAGCCAGAGAGGCTCCCGAAAGCGGGAGCCGTCGTCTTACGCCGGGAACAGCTCGGACAGTTTCATGGCCAGCATCATGTCGCCTTCAGCGCGCAGTTTGCCGCCCATGAACGCTTGCATGCCGTCGGTCGAGCCATCGACGATGCCTTCCAGGGTTTCGCCATCCATCACCAGAGTGACCTGGGCGTCCGGGTTTTCGCCTTCTTGCAGTTCGCAGGTGCCGTCCTTGACGATCAGCGAGAAGTTCTTGGTGTCGTCGATGCGGAAACCGAATACCAGGTCCAGACCGGCAGCAGCGGCTGGGTTGAACTTGGCTTTCATTGCTTGTACGGCATCAGCTACGGAGGTCATGGTTCGATCCTTTCTTGGGTAATAAGAGCTGGGTGAATACAGCCAGGGTCACAATAGTCCGGACTCAGCGAAACGTGATGAGTTCCGGGGCCTTCAGCAGTTGCAGGTGCGCATGACTGTTGAAGGAAGCCAGGGCCACCTCGCGACCCCGAAACTTAAGCAGGTTGAGCGAGGTGTTGACGATTTGCCAGTTCAATTCAAAGGCCTGCTTGGCGGGCATTTGCGTAATGAGATGGAGCAGGGCAGTGATGGTGCCGCCGGAGGTGAACACGGCGATTTTCTGGGTGTTGTCGGCATGTTCGAGCAGCCGGTGCAGGCCCGCTTGCACGCGTTCGACAAAACCCAGCCAGCTTTCCAGGCCCGGAGTGTCGTAGGTGCCGACGAGCCAGCGTTCGATGATCAGGGCGAAGATGCGTTGGAACTCGGCACGGTTTTGCGCGGCGTTACGCAGGATGTCCAGCGCTTCGGGCTCGTCCTCCAGCATGGCCGGCAGCAGGGCACGGATCACTGCGTCGGCGTCGAATTCGTTGAAAGCGGAATCGATCTCCAGTGTCGGCACTGGCAAACCGACGGCCGCGAACTGTTCCAGCGCGCTGTTGGCGGTGTGTTGCTGACGGCGCAGGTCGCCCGACAGGCAGCGATCGAAGCTGACACCCAGTTCGGCCAGATGCTGGCCAAGGACTTCTGCCTGGCGAACACCGGTCGGCGACAGAACGTCATAGTCGTCTGCACCAAAGGAGGCCTGGCCATGTCGAATCAAGTAGATGCTGCCCACGTCCGCGTCATCCCGGTACGTTGAAGGTTTGGCGAGGTTATGAGGATGGCGGTGAGCTGTCAATGAAAAAACATACGCTTGTTTGAAATGCCCGTTACAGGCTTGTTGCCAGAGGTTTCACGGCTGGTCGTCAGGCCGGCGGATGGGTATGCTGGAGGTATCCCGCGCGTGTTTAACCCGCGCATTGATTGAAGGAGTCCCTGTGGAGCTTTTGTCCGAGTACGCCATTTTTCTGGCCAAGACCGTAACCTTGGTGATCGCCATTCTGGTGGTCCTGGCCAGTTTTGCGGCGTTGCGCAGCAAAGGTCGGCGCAAATCGGCCGGGCAGCTGCAAGTCAACAAACTCAATGATTTCTACAAAGGGCTGCGCGAACGCCTGGAGCAGACCTTGCTCGACAAGGACCAGCTCAAAGCCTTGCGCAAGTCCCAGGCTAAAACCGAGAAAAAGCAAAAGAAGAAGCCCGAAGCCAAACCGCGCGTGTTCGTGCTGGATTTCGACGGCGACATCAAGGCGTCAGCCACTGAAAGCCTGCGCCACGAAATTACCGCGCTGCTGACCCTCGCCACGCCAAAGGATGAAGTGGTCCTGCGTCTGGAAAGCGGTGGCGGCATGGTTCACAGCTATGGCCTGGCGTCTTCGCAACTGGCACGGATTCGTGAAGCCGGCGTGCCGTTGACCGTGTGCATCGACAAGGTCGCAGCCAGCGGCGGCTACATGATGGCGTGCATCGGCGAGAAGATTATCAGCGCGCCGTTCGCGATCCTCGGTTCGATCGGCGTGGTGGCGCAGTTGCCCAACGTCAATCGCCTGTTGAAAAAGCACGACATCGACTTCGAAGTGCTGACGGCCGGCGAGTACAAGCGCACGCTGACGGTGTTTGGCGAAAACACCGAGAAGGGCCGGGAGAAATTCCAGGAAGACCTGGACATCACCCATCAGCTATTCAAGAATTTCGTTTCCCGCTATCGCCCGCAACTGGCCATCGACGAAGTGGCCACGGGCGAAATCTGGCTGGGTGTCTCGGCCCTGGACAAGCACCTGGTGGATGAACTCAAGACCAGCGATGAATACCTTGCCGAACGCGCCAAGCAGTCCGAACTCTATCACTTGCATTACGCCGAACGCAAAAGCCTGCAGGAACGTATCGGGATCGCAGCCAGTGGTTCGATCGATCGTGTACTGTTGAGTTGGTGGAGTCGTTTGACTCAGCAGCGCTTCTGGTAAACACCGCTCGACAAACAAAAAAGCCCTGAATCGGGATTCCGGTTCAGGGCTTTTTGTTGGGCTACGTACTTAGCGGCGACGGAACAGCGGCAGCGGTTCGTCGGTGGCGGCCTGATAGGTCACCGAAAAGTCCTGGAGACTTTCCAGGGCTTCGTACGGGTCTTTATCGGCGCGCAATGCAAAGGCGTCGAAACCGCAACGACGCAAGTAGAACAGCTGGTCGCGCAGCACATCGCCAATCGCCCGCAATTCGCCTTTGAAACCATAACGGTCACGCAGCAAGCGAGCATTGGAGTAGTTGCGTCCATCGGTGAAAGCCGGGAAGTTCAAGGCGATGACCTGGAACTGAGCGACATCGTCACCAATTTCTTCGGCTTCTTCATCGGCGTCCAGCCACACACCCAGGCCGCCATCGCGGGCCTTGAGCATGCGGCTGTGTTCGCGCCACAGCTGCAACGGGACGATCAGGTCGTCGCAGTTGCTGATCTCGTCGATGTTGAAGTCCTTGGGCAGCAAGTGCCAGGTTTCGTCGACAACCTCGTTGTTCTTAATGATTCGCTGCATAGACGCGTTCCTTGAAGAGGTCGATGCCAATACGCTGATAGGTGTCGATGAAGCGCTCGTCTTCGGTACGTTGTTCGACGTACACGTCGATCAGCTTCTCGATCACGTCAGGCATGGCTTCCTGGGCGAAGGACGGGCCGAGGATCTTGCCCAGGCTCGCATCGCGACTGGCGCTGCCGCCCAGGGAAACCTGGTAGAACTCTTCGCCTTTCTTGTCCACCCCGAGAATGCCGATGTGGCCGACGTGGTGGTGACCACAGGCGTTCATGCAACCGGAGATGTTCAGGTCCAGCTCGCCGATGTCGAACAGGTAATCCAGGTCGTCGAAACGGCGCTGGATCGATTCGGCGATCGGGATCGATTTGGCATTGGCCAGGGAGCAGAAGTCACCACCCGGGCAGCAGATGATGTCGGTCAGCAAACCGATGTTCGGCGTGGCGAAACCTTGCTCGCGCAACTCGCCCCACAGGGTGAACAACTGGCTTTGCTCGACATCGGCCAGAATGATGTTCTGTTCGTGGGAGGTGCGCAGCTGGCCGAAGCTGTAACGGTCGGCGAGGTCGGCAACGGCATCGAGCTGCTTGTCGGTGATGTCGCCCGGCGCAACGCCGGTCGGCTTCAGGGACAGCGTCACGGCGACGTAACCCGGCTTTTTGTGCGCGAGAGTGTTGCGGGTGCGCCAGCGGGCGAAGCCTGGGTGCTGCTTGTCGAGCTCGGCGAGCTCAGAGGCCTGGTGGTCCAGCGCTTTGTAGTCCGGATCGACAAAGTGTTTGGCCACGCGATGCACTTCGGCATCGGTCAGCGTGGTCTGGCCACCGCGAAGGTGCTCCATTTCCGCATCGACTTTTTGCGCAAACACTTCAGGCGTCAGGGCCTTGACGAGGATCTTGATCCGCGCCTTGTATTTGTTGTCACGACGGCCGTAGCGGTTGTAGACCCGCAGGATGGCGTCGAGGTAGCTCAACAGGTCCTGCCACGGCAGGAATTCGTTGATGAACGCGCCCACCACCGGGGTACGGCCCAGGCCGCCGCCGACCAGCACACGGAAACCCAGCTCGCCCGCGGCGTTGTGCACCGGCTCAAGGCCGATGTCATGGACTTCGATGGCCGCACGGTCGGACGTCGAACCGTTGATGGCGATTTTGAATTTACGCGGCAGGTAGGCGAATTCCGGGTGGAACGTGGTCCACTGACGGACGATTTCGCACCATGGGCGCGGATCGATCAACTCGTCGGCTGCGACACCGGCGAACTGGTCGGTGGTGACGTTGCGCAGGCAGTTGCCGCTGGTCTGGATCGCGTGCATCTGCACGGTCGCAAGTTCGGCCAGGATGTCCGGGATGTCTTCCAGGGCTGGCCAGTTGAACTGCACGTTCTGCCGGGTACTGATGTGGGCGTAGCCCTTGTCATAGTCGCGGGCAATTTTGGCCATCATTCGCGTCTGGCGCGAAGTGAGTTGGCCATAAGGCACCGCTACCCGCAGCATCGGGGCAAAACGCTGGATATAAAGGCCATTTTGCAGGCGCAGGGGACGGAACTCTTCCTCGCTCAGCTCGCCTGCCAGATAGCGTCGGGTCTGATCACGGAACTGCTTGACGCGGTCCTCGATGATCCGCTGATCGTACTCGTCGTATACGTACATATAAGTCCTGTTCTCAGGCTTGGGCCGGTCGGATACAGCTGCGTGATCGCTTGCTGGAATCCGATTCTGCCTCGGCAATTCTGCGCGCACGGCCGCGCACTCCCAACGGAGCCGATGCAAGATACCAGTTTGCAGTTATGCGCAAAAGTGATGTTTGAGTATATGTAAAGAACCAAAACGACTAATGAAATTCGTAAAGGTAAAACCCACGTTTGTGGTGCGGGCAATCATCGTCTTAACTGTGCTCGAGTCTTTATGCAATCACCGATAAAACCGACAAGAGGCGATGCAATGAGCAACCCAACCAAAGCAAGGAAAAGCGATAGCACGGTCGATGCCTGGGCGATTTTGTTCCTGATCATCCTGGTCGTGGGCACAGCCGTGTTCTGGGTCAGCCATCAATAAACGACCCCGTCCGGGCCTGGCACCGACGATCGTCGGATAAAAGCCGGAATAAGCGCCGTTTCAAGGGACTTCGCTGGCTATAATGCGCGGCGAATTTTCGGGGGCTCGGACGATCAATGTTGAAGTTTTTCTGTGGTGTAGTGCTGGCGCTGGGTACGGTCCTGGGACCGTGCGCCCAGGCGGCGTCCGTATTGTTCCTGAATCCAGGGACCACCCAAGAGGTTTTCTGGGCCAGTTACTCGCAGTTCATGCAGACCGCAGCCAAGGACCTGGGCATGGATTTGCACATCCAGTATTCCGAGCGAAACTCTGAAACCACACTCAAACAGGCCCGCGAAGCCCTGCAAGGGCCGAATCGGCCGGACTATCTGGTGTTCGTCAACGAACTGTACGTCGCGCCCGAAATCCTACGCCTGGCTCAAGGCAGCGGCGTGAAGCTGTTTCTGGTCAACAACGGCCTGACCGCAGACCAGAAGCGCCTGCTCGGCGCCCAGCCGGACAAGTATCCCGACTGGCTGGGCAGCCTTGTGCCCAACAATGAAGAGAGCGGCTACCTGATGCTCAAGGAGCTGATTCGTCTGCATCGCCCGGTCGCGCCCGGCGAGGTCATTGATCTCGTGGCCTTTTCCGGCCTGAAGATCACGCCAGCCGCGCAACAGCGTGAGAAGGGCATGATGCGGGCATTGGCCGAACACCCTGAAGTGCGGTTGCGCCAGTTGGTCTATGGCGGCTGGACCCGCGAGCGTGCCTATGAACAGGCCCGGTTATTGTTCAAGCGTTACCCGCAAACGTCGCTGGTCTGGTCGGCCAATGATGAAATGGCCTTTGGCGCCATGCAGGCGTACACCGAAACGGGAGGCCAGCCTGGCAGGGACGCGCTGTTCAGCGCCGTCAACAGTTCACCGGCCGCATTACAGGCGCTATTGGAGGGACGGTTGAGTGTGCTGTTGGGCGGGCACTTCAGTCTGGGTGGTTGGGCCATGGTGCTGTTGCATGACTACGATCAGGGCGTGGACGTCAGCCGGTATGGTGGGCGCGACCGACAGATTTCAGCGTTGCAGCTGATCGATCATGCGCAAGCCAGGCGACTGCTGGATTTGAGTACCACTCAGGATTACGGCGTGGACTTTCAAAAACTCTCGGCCAAAGGGCGGACGACGTCGTATCGCTACCCGTTCAACTTGCAGACCCTGTTGCACTGATTTGCCCGGAAGCAGGCTCAAATCCCGGCCAGATGCAGCACCAGTTTCACGATGACAAACAGCGTCAATGCGAACACTGCCGTGAACACAATCCCCAGAATCACGAAATGGCTGGGCTTGCCGTGAGCGAAATCCCGGGCCCGGTTCTTTCCGCTCTGCACCCCGAACGCCGCCGCCATGACGCTGTGCAGCATCTGCCAGAAGGTCGGCGGTTTGTTGTCACCCGGATCGTCCATAAATCCCTCGTCACCCATGCATGTTAAGCAAGCATAGACAATCCACGCAAATCCCGTAGGAGCGAGGCTTGCCCGCGAAGAACGATAACGCGGTCTCACAGGGAAACCGCGTAATCGTTCTTCGCGGGCAAGCCACGCTCCCACAGGGGATGGGGGTTAGTTGTCGTAACCCAGATTCGGCGCCAGCCAGCGCTCGGTCACGCTCAGCTCCTGACCTTTGCGCGAGGTGTAGCTCTGCACCTGATCCTTGTCGATCTTGCCCACGGCAAAATACTGCGCCTGCGGATGAGCGAAGTACCAGCCGCTGACCGCTGCCGCCGGGAACATGGCGTAGTGCTCGGTGAGGAACACACCGCTGCGGCCTGCCTTGAGCTCTTCTGCTTCCGGGTCCAGCAGCTTGAACAGCGTGGCTTTTTCGGTGTGATCCGGGCACGCCGGGTAGCCCGGAGCGGGGCGGATGCCGGTGTATTGCTCTTTGATCAGCGCCTCGTTGTCCAGCGTCTCGTCCTTGGCGTAGCCCCAGTAGTCTTTACGCACCTGTTGGTGCAGCCACTCGGCGCACGCCTCGGCCAGACGGTCGGCCAAAGCCTTGACCATGATCGAGTTGTAATCGTCGCCGGCGTCCTGATAGGCCTTGGCCACTTCTTCGGCGCCGATCCCTGCGGTGGTGATGAAGCCGCCCACGTAGTCGGTCACGCCGCTGTCTTTGGGCGCGACGAAGTCGGCGAGGGAGAAGTTCGGCTTGCCGTCGGTCTTGATGATCTGCTGGCGCAAGTGATGCAGCTTGGCCAATGGCTTGCCGTCATCGCCGTAGACTTCGATGTCATCGTCGCGCACCTGGTTGGCCGGCCAGAAGCCGAACACCGCACGGGCGCTGATGAGTTTTTCGTCGATCAGCTTGGCAAGCATTTCCTGGGCATCGGCGTACAGCGCGGTGGCGGCTTCACCGACCACTTCATCCTGCAGGATGCGCGGGAATTTGCCGGCCAGGTCCCAGGAGATGAAGAACGGTGTCCAGTCGATGTATTCGGCCAGCACCTTCAGGTCGATGTTGTCCAGCACCTTGGCGCCGGTGAACGTCGGTTTGACAGGTGTGTAGCTGCCCCAGTCGAACTGCGGCTTCTTGGCAATGGCCACCGGGTAGCTCAGGCGTTCGGTACGGGCGCTGCGGTTGGCGGTACGCTCGCGAACGTCGATGTATTCCAGGCGGGTCTTCTCGACAAAACCGGCCTTCAGTTCCTTGGACAGCAACTGCGTCGCCACGCCCACGGCGCGGGAGGCGTCGGTGACGTAGATCACCGCATCGTTGCTGTACTTGGGTTCGATCTTCACCGCGGTGTGCGCCTTGGAGGTGGTCGCGCCACCGATCATCAACGGCAGATGGAAGTCTTGACGCTGCATCTCGCGGGCCACGTGAACCATTTCGTCCAGCGAAGGCGTGATCAAACCGGACAGGCCGATGATGTCGCATTTCTGTTCTTTGGCGACTTGCAGGATTTTCTCCGCTGGCACCATCACGCCGAGGTCGACGATGTCATAGCCGTTGCAGCCCAGCACCACGCCGACGATGTTCTTGCCAATGTCGTGCACGTCGCCCTTGACCGTGGCCATGAGGATCTTGCCCTTGGCTTGCGGCTTGTCGCCTTTTTCCAGTTCAATGAACGGGATCAAGTGGGCCACGGCCTGTTTCATTACGCGGGCGGATTTCACCACTTGCGGCAGGAACATTTTGCCGGCGCCGAACAGGTCGCCGACGATGTTCATGCCGGACATCAGCGGGCCTTCGATCACTTCGATCGGGCGCGCAAAGGACAGGCGCGACTCTTCGGTGTCTTCCACGATGTGCGTGGTGATGCCCTTGACCAGCGCATGTTCCAGACGCTTGTTCACGTCCCAGTTGCGCCACTCTTCGGTCTCGGCTTCCTTGACACTGCCATCGCCCTTGTACTTGTCGGCGATGGCGAGGAGGGCGTCGGTGCCTTCCGGGGTGCGGTTGAGGATCACGTCTTCGACGGCATCGCGCAGCTCGGCAGGGATCTGGTCGTAGATCTCCAGTTGCCCGGCGTTGACGATGCCCATGGTCAGGCCATTTCGGATCGCATACAGCAGGAACACCGAGTGAATCGCCTCGCGCACCGGGTTGTTGCCACGGAACGAGAACGACACGTTGGACACGCCGCCGGAGGTCAGGGCATACGGCAGTTCGTCGCGGATGTAGGCGCAGGCGTTGATGAAGTCCACAGCGTAGTTGTTGTGTTCTTCGATGCCGGTGGCCACGGCGAAGATGTTCGGGTCGAAGATGATGTCTTCCGGCGGGAAGCCGACTTCGTTGACCAGGATGTCGTAAGAGCGTTTGCAGATTTCTTTCTTGCGCGCTTCGGTGTCGGCCTGGCCGGCTTCGTCGAAGGCCATCACCACCACGGCGGCGCCGTAGCGCTTGCACAGTTTGGCGTGATGAATGAACTGCTCGACACCTTCCTTCATGCTGATGGAGTTGACGATGCCCTTGCCCTGGATGCATTTGAGGCCGGCTTCGATCACTTCCCACTTGGAGGAGTCGATCATGATCGGCACGCGGGAGATGTCCGGCTCGCCGGCAATCAGATTGAGGAAGGTCACCATGGCCTTCTTCGAATCGAGCATCCCTTCGTCCATGTTGATGTCGATCACCTGGGCACCGGCTTCGACCTGTTGCAGGGCGACTTCCAGGGCTTCGGTGTAGTTGTCTTCACGGATCAGGCGGGCAAATTTGGCGGAACCGGTGATGTTGGTCCGCTCGCCGACGTTGACGAACAGCGAGCTGCGATCGATGGTGAACGGTTCCAGGCCCGACAGGCGGCAGGCCTTGGGGATGTCCGGAATCTCGCGCGGTGCGTAACCGGCCACGGCGTTGGCGATGGCTTCGATGTGCCCCGGCGTGGTGCCGCAGCAGCCGCCGACGATGTTCAGGAAGCCGCTTTGGGCGAATTCTTCGATGACCTTGGCGGTTTCCGATGGCAGCTCGTCGTACTCACCGAATTCGTTCGGCAGACCGGCATTCGGATGCGCCGACACGTAGGTGCTGGCCTTGTTCGACAGCTCTTCCAGGTACGGGCGCAGTTCGCTGGCGCCAAGGGCGCAGTTCAGGCCGACCGAGATCGGCTTGGCGTGGGCCACGGAGTTCCAGAACGCTTCGGTGGTCTGGCCGGAGAGGGTGCGGCCGGAGGCGTCGGTGATGGTGCCGGAGATCATGATCGGCAACTCGATGCCCAACTCTTCGTAAACCCCTTGCACGGCGAAGATCGCGGCTTTGGCGTTGAGGGTGTCGAAGATGGTTTCGATCAGGATCAGGTCGGCGCCGCCTTCGATCAGGCCTTTGGTGGCCTCGGTGTAGTTTTCCACCAGTTCATCAAAGGTTACGTTGCGGTAGCCGGGGTTGTTCACGTCAGGCGACAGCGAGCAGGTACGGCTGGTAGGGCCGAGCACGCCGGCGACGAAACGCGGCTTGTCCGGGGTTTCCAGGGTCTTGGCGTCCGCCACCTTACGCGCCAGTCGTGCGCCTTCTACGTTGAGTTCGTACGCCAGGCCCTGCATGCCGTAGTCGGCCTGGGACACCTGTGTGGCGTTGAAGGTGTTGGTTTCCAGAATGTCGGCGCCGGCATCCAGATAGGCTTTTTCGATGGCGCCAATCACGTCCGGACGCGTCAGCACCAACAAGTCGTTGTTGCCTTTGACATCGCTCGGCCAGTCGGCGAAACGTTTGCCACGGTAGTCCTGTTCCTCGAGCTTGTAGCTCTGGATCATCGTCCCCATGCCGCCATCGAGAATCAGGATGCGCTCTTTGAGGGCGTGCTTGAGAGCTTGAAGGCGAACGCTGCGATCGGACATTTGGACTACTCGGTAAGGCCATGACGAAGGGCCGGGATAATAACAAACCTGTGCGCTTTTAGAGCATGTGCCGCTTTTGCATGAATATCGTTCATGTTGGGGCGCAGGCCAGACCGGTAGAATCGCGGCGTTTTCTCATGATCAGGACCAGGGATATGCCTTATCGCGTCGTCACCAGCCTATTGATGCTGTTTTTAAGCGGGGGCGCCGCTGCACAAGGTCCGGATATTTCCTACGTCCGGGACATTCAACCGATCTTCACCGAAAAGTGCGTGGCCTGCCATGCCTGCTACGACTCCGCCTGTCAGCTCAATCTGGGCAGTGGCGAAGGGGCGGCCCGAGGTGCAACGAAAGCGCCGGTCTACGATGGCGAACGCAGCCAAGCCGCAGCGCCTACCCGGCTGTTTTATGACGCCTTCGGCCAGCGTGCCTGGCAGCAAAAGGGCTTCTATTCGGTGCTCGACGCCCAGGGCAGTCAGGCGGCGTTGATGACGCGGATGCTCGAACTGGGCCACAAAACTCCGTTGCAACCCAACGCCAAAGTGCCGGAAGACATCGTTCTGGGCCTGAACCGGGAAAACATGTGCGCCATGCCGGTGGAGTTCAATGGCTATGCCAGTGCTCACCCGAAAGAAGGCATGCCGCTGGCGGTCACCGGCCTGACCGATCAGCAATACCAGACGTTGCAGCGCTGGCTGGCCTCCGGCGCGCCGATCGATGAGCAGGGTCTGGTGCCCAGCGCCAAGGAAGCCTTGCAGGTGGTGCAGTGGGAAAACCTGCTCAACGCGCCGGGTGCCCGGGAGAGCCTGGTGGGGCGCTGGTTGTTCGAGCACTGGTTTCTGGCGCATCTCTATTTCAAGGACGGCGAGCCGGGGCATTTCTTTCAGTGGGTGCGTTCGCGCACGCCGACGGGGCAGCCCATCGATCTGATTAACACTCGTCGTCCGAATGACGATCCGGGCACTCAGGTCTATTACCGTCTGTGGCCGGTGCAAGGGGTGATCGTGCACAAAACCCACATCACCTATCCGCTGAGCGCGGCGAAGATGGCGCGGATCAAAAGCCTGTTTTACAGCGGTAACTGGCAGGTCAACGCCTTGCCGGGTTACGGGCCGCAGCGGCGGGCCAATCCGTTCACGACCTTTGAGGCAATCCCGGCTCAGGCGCGTTACCAGTTCATGCTCGATAACGCCGAGTACTTTGTGCGCACCTTTATTCGTGGCCCGGTCTGTCGTGGTCAGATCGCTACCGACGTGATTCGCGACAACTTCTGGGCGCTGTTCCAGGCCCCGGAGCATGACCTTTACATCACCGACCCGAACTATCGCGGCCAGGCCACGCCATTGCTGGCGATGCCGGGGCAGAACGATGACGTCGGCAGTGTCCTGAGCCTGTGGCACGACTACCGCGACAAACGCAACGAGTACGAAGCCTTGCGCCGCGACAGCTACGCCGACCTGCCGGCACCGAGCTGGTCGACCCTGTGGGCCGGCAATGACAACGCGCTGCTGAGCATCTTCCGCCATTTCGACAGCGCCTCGGTGAACAAGGGCCTGATCGGTGACGTACCGCAGACGATGTGGCTGTTCGATTTCCCGTTGCTGGAACGCACGTATTACCAGTTGGCGGTCAACTTCGATGTGTTCGGCAACGTGTCCCATCAGGCCCAGACCCGCTTGTACTTCGACCTGATCCGCAACGGTGCCGAGCAGAACTTCTTGCGACTGATGCCGGCCGACTCACGGGACGGCTACCTCGACGATTGGTATCAGAACGGCGGCAAATTCAAGATGTGGCTGGATTATGAGTACATCGATAACGACAAACCCACGGCGCTGACGATGGACGAATCAGACCCGAAACGCGACTTCGCCTTGCAGTTGCTGTCCCGTTACGGCGACCTCAACGCCAAACCCGACCCGATCAACCGCTGCGACGGCGCTTATTGCTCGCGGCCGAACATCGATCTGGCGTTGCAGAACGCCGAACAGGCCCTGAGCCGCCTGACTTCGCGTCCGGCTGCGGGGCTGAAAGTCATCGATCAGTTGCCGGAAGCCACGATGTTGCGCATCGAAACCCAAAGCGGCAAGCGCGAGGTGTACAGCCTGTTGCGCAATCGGGCCCACAGTAACGTGGCGTTCCTGCTCGGTGAGTCACTGCGCTATCAGCCGGGGCTCGACACGTTGACTATCTATCCGGGTGTGCTCAGCAGCTACCCGAACTTCATGTTCAACATCCCGGCCGGGCAAGTGCCCGCATTTGTCGACGAGATGGAAAACGCCAGGGACGCCGCCAGCTTCGAGAAAATCGTCGAACGCTGGGGTATTCGCCGCAGCCATCCGCAGTTCTGGGAGTATTTCCATGATCTGAGCCGCTACATCCACGACACCGACCCGGTGGAAGAGGGTGTGCTCGACATGAATCGCTACGAGAATCTCTGATTGAGGGCCTGAACACGCACCGCCGAACCCTTGTAGGAGCGACCTGTGGCGAGGGGGCTTGCCCCCGTTCGGCTGCGCAGCAGTCGTAAACCAGACAACTCGGTGTATCTGAAGAATGTAGAGGGCTGCTTCGCAACCCAACGGGGGCAAGCCCCCTCGCCACAGTTCGCTCCTACAGGGGAGGCTGCGGTGATCAGAGGATCATCGACAGGTGCATCTTTCCCGACAAAAATACTAGGACTTTGTCCGGCGCGATGATTGGCGTAAACTGCGTCCAAGCCTGCGAGGAGTTTCCATGACCGCTATTACCATTACCGACGCCGCCCACGATTACCTGGCTGATCTGCTCTCCAAGCAGAACACCCCGGGTATCGGCATCCGCGTCTTTATCACCCAGCCTGGCACCCAGTACGCCGAAACCTGCATTGCCTACTGCAAGCCGGGCGAAGAAAAACCTGAAGACACGGCGCTGGGGCTCAAAAGCTTCACCGCTTACATCGACTCGTTCAGCGAAGCGTTTCTGGACGATGCGGTAGTCGACTACGCCACCGACCGCATGGGCGGCCAGCTGACCATCAAGGCGCCGAACGCCAAAGTCCCGATGGTCAACGCCGACAGCCCGGTCAACGAGCGCATCAACTACTACCTGCAAACCGAGATCAACCCGGGGCTGGCCAGCCACGGCGGTCAGGTCAGCCTGATCGATGTGGTCGAAGACGGCATCGCCGTGCTGAAGTTCGGCGGCGGTTGCCAGGGCTGCGGCCAGGCAGACGTCACCCTGCGCGAAGGCATCGAGCGCACCTTGCTCGAGCGTATTCCCGAGCTCAAGGGTGTTCGTGACGTGACCGACCACACGCAGAAAGAAAACGCCTACTACTAAGGTGTTCGCTGCAGAAACGAAAAAACGGCACCCGTGAGTGCCGTTTTTTTATGGATGATCGATAACCTGTGGCGAGGGAGCTTGCTCCCGCTCGACTGCGAAGCAGTCGCAATCCAGCCGATGCATTTTCCCGTGATGAATGCGTTGGCTGTTTTTGGGACCGCTGCGCGGTCCAGCGGGAGCAAGCTCCCTCGCCACAAGTGCTTCAGGGCCTGTACAAATGCGCATGCCCCGCGCGATACAACGACGATTCACTGAAGTGATCGCTGCCCAACACCCGCCCCACCAAAATCAACGCCGTACGCCTGAATCCCTTGGCTTCAACCTTCCCGGCAATGTCCTTAAGCGTCCCCACCACCCAATCCTGATCCGGCCAGGTCGCCCGATGAATCACCGCGATCGGGCAGTCGGCGCCGTAGTGCGGCAGCAGTTCGGCAAGGATCTTCTCCAGATGATTGACCCCCAAATGGATCGCCATGGTCGCGCCGTGCTGCGCCAGGCTACCGAGTTCTTCACCGGCCGGCATCGCGGTCTTGTCGGCGTAGCGGGTCAGAATCACGCTCTGTGACACGTCCGGCAAGGTCAGTTCGGCGCCCAAAAGGGCCGCGCAGGCCGCGGTGGCGGTAACGCCGGGAATGATTTCGAAAGGGATGTCGAGTTCACGCAGGTAGCGAATCTGCTCGCCAATCGCGCCGTACAGGCTCGGGTCGCCGGAATGCACCCGGGCCACGTCCTGGCCGTTGGCATGGGCGGTCTTGATCAACTCGATGATCTGTTCCAGGTGCAATTCGGCGCTGTTGACCACCCGTTCGGCCCGGTGGCCTTCCAGCACGGCGGTGGGGACCAGGGAGCCTGCATAGATGATGACCGGGCAGCTACGAATCAGCCGCTGGCCTTTGACGGTGATCAGTTCCGGGTCGCCGGGGCCTGCGCCAATGAAATAGACGGTCATCACGTTTCCTGTCAAAAAAGGCATGGGCACGCTTCAGATGAAGATTGCTCATGATCGAAGGCGGGGATTATCGGGGATTTTACGCGGCGCTGGCCAATGCCAGGGTGGCCTGGGCGTATTTTTGTCGCGCAATCAGCAACTTTGCCGGTGCCTGAGCCAATTGTTCGGCCAGTGCCAGGGCGGCACTTTCCGCCACGCCGTAGCAGCCAGTGCGCTCGAACGCGATGTCCGAGTGGTGGCTGAGTTGCGGTTCATAACCGGCCAACTGTTCGCTGCTGAAATACATCAACGGCAATGCGAGTTGTTCGGCCAGTTCGATCAGGCCAGGTTCTTCGCGCTTCAGGTCGATGCTGGCCAAGGCCTTGATCTCACGGAGTTCGATTTGATGGGCCTGTAACGCCTGATCAAGCAGCGCCCGCAGCGTGCTGACAGGGCAGCCGCGCTGGCAGCCCAGGCCGACCACCAGGGTCGGCGCTGCGCTGACGTCAGTCATGCGGAGTAATGGCCATCGCTTTTGCGGCGGAACAACCAGGCGCTGATCAGGCCCAGGGCCAGCCAGAACGCCACGTTGGTCAGCTGCGAAGCGATTTTGAATTGCGCTTCCAGGGCTTCCGGCGCCAGCATCGAATGGACTTCCGGTTGCGGTGCACCGATCACATGAGGCACGGCCAGAATCGCCACGCCGAGGATCTTCATCAGCCAATGGCGGCTGAACACAATCAGCGCGATGCCGACAGCGGTGGACGCGGCAGTGCCAATCCACCAGATCTGCCGTTGCGCCAGGTCCGCCGCGGCAGTGCCCGGCAGCTCAGGTGGCAGACCGAGGGTTGGCGCCAGCACGAATGTCGCGTAACCGGCCAGGCCCCAGAGCAGGCCCTGGGAGGTACGACGTGGAGCACGCAAGGTGTAGAGACCGGCGAGCATCAGGGCGAAACCGACGGCAACCACCAGGTTACCGCCTGTCGTGGACAGCACGCGCTGCCAGCCGTCTTCCGGTTCCCAGGCTTCGGCATCGTGGGTGTGAGCGACAGCGCCAGCGGCGTGCTCGTGGACTTCAACAGCGGCCGGCTCGGATTTTTCGTAGGTCTCGGCCTGCAAAATCAGTGGAGCGACCCAAAAGCTTTGCAGCAGGGTCAATAGCAGGGCGGCCAGCAGACCGGTGAAACCTGCGGTTTGCGCAATACGCTTGATCATGTCAGCAGGTCTCAATGGCACGGAAAGGCGGAACTGTGACGGGTATCATGCGCGGCGTTGTGCACCGCTTCGATGTGCGAGAAACCGGCGAAATACACAAGGCTAATGCCCAGGATCGACGCACACACTGCGGCGGTCAGGCGTTGAGTCATGGTCGTGGTGGTGCTGGCGGTGCTCTTATCGGTGCTGGAGCCGGTACTGCTGATGATCGACATGGCGCTTCCCTCTGGTCTGTCAGCGGGTGATATAGAGCGCATGAAAACCTCCGCACGCCAGGGCACGCAGAGAGTTCGAACAGCGCCCGCCCACCGCGGGTTTGTTATTCAGTGACCGTAAAAGTCACTTTGTGTTGCGGGCCGGTCTCCGGGCTCGCGAGGGGCAGGGCTAACGCCGAAACCTGCAAGCATCACCTTCCCATGCCATATAACAGGCACAGTGGATCTGACGCTTCACTCGCTTACCGTTGCGGGGGCAGCACCGGACTGACATGGCTTTGAGTAAAGCACATGATTCACCGGTTTCCCGTTTCACCCTGTGAAGGGCACCCGTAACAAGGCGTGTAGGAGAGCATGGGCGGGGGTTGGGCGTCAATTGGCAAGGGTTCTCAATTGACGCCAAACACCTGTGGCGAGGGAGCTTGCTCCCGCTCGGCGGCGAAGCCGTCGCAAAATCTGCTTGCGGGGTATGTCTGAAGGAATGTCGGGGGTCGCTTCGCAACCCAGCGGGAGCAAGCTCCCTCGCCACGAGGGATCACGAGTGCCTCACGGAACATTGACCCGCCCCCACGCGATGCGTAGCCTTGCGCTTTCGAGGTTCTTCGGTGTCTGCCGAAGCTAAGAAGGGAACGCGGTCGATGCCGCGGCTGCCCCCGCAACTGTGAACGGTGATGTTCGCTGCTACGCCACTGCCTACTCTGTCCAACGGGGTCGCGGGAAGGCGCAGCGAATGCCAGGCCAACAAAGCCGGCACACCGTCAGCCAGGAGACCTGCCTCGAAACAGATTCTCACTTTCAACCGGGCGGGGTGATCCGGTGGCGAAACTCTTGCGCGCGTGCATCTGCCGCTGCGATTGTCGTCCCGTATGCCCGCCACCTTGCCAAAGGGCATCCGATGAAAACACTGGCCAAACTCCCTGTCACCATCGTTACCGGCTTCCTCGGCTCGGGCAAAACCACCTTGCTGCGCCACATGCTCGACAACGCCCAGGGCCGTCGCATCGCGGTGATCGTCAACGAGTTCGGCGAGCTGGGCATCGACGGCGAAATCCTTAAGCAGTGCTCGATCGGTTGCACCGAAGAAGAAGCCAACGGTCGCGTCTACGAACTGGCCAACGGCTGCCTGTGCTGCACGGTTCAGGAAGAGTTCTTCCCGGTGATGCGCGAACTGGTCGCTCGTCGCGGCGACCTCGACCACATCCTCATCGAAACTTCGGGCCTGGCCCTGCCAAAACCTTTGGTTCAAGCCTTCCAGTGGCCAGAAATCCGCAGCGCCTGCACGGTTGACGCGGTCATCACCGTAGTCGACAGCCCGGCCGTCGCTGCTGGCACCTTCGCTGCGTTCCCGGATCAGGTCGATGCCCAGCGCAAACTCGACCCGAACCTGGACCACGAATCGCCGCTGCACGAGCTGTTCGCCGACCAACTGGCCAGCGCCGACCTGGTGATCCTCAACAAGGCCGACCTGATCAGCGCTGAAGACCTGGCCCGTGTGCGCCTGGAAGTCGCCGAAGAACTGCCGGCAGCGGTGAAAGTCATCGAAGCCAGCAGCGGGCGTCTGCCACTGGACGTGCTGATCGGCCTCGGCGCCGGTTCGGAAGAACACATCGACAGCCGCCACAGCCATCATGATCATCACCATGAAGGTGAAGACGACCACGACCACGACGCGTTCGATTCCATCTCGATCGAGCTGCCACAAGCCGACGAAAGCCTGCTGATGGATGCGCTGACTCAATTGGTGGTCCAGCACGGCATCCTTCGGGTCAAAGGTTTTGCAGCGGTGCCGAACAAGCCGATGCGCCTGCTGATCCAGGGCGTGGGCACGCGCTTCGACAAGCACTTCGACCGTCAGTGGGGCGCTGAAGAAGCGCGCACCACCCGTCTGGTGTTGATCGGTCAGGATCTGGACGCCGCTGCGCTCGAAGCGCAATTGCGCGCTGCGCTCAGCGTTTAAACCATGCACCTGCTCAGGACCCAGCCCGGCGGTTTCGTGTCGGATGACAACATTGCCGACCTTGGACAAACCCCCGCCGAGCTGGTGATCCTGTGCAGCGGCGATTCCAGCCTGGCGTTGCTCGCCGAAGCGGCGCAGCAGTTGCCCGACGATTACCCGAGCGTACGCCTGGCCAACCCGATGCAGGTGCAGAATCACGCCTCGGTCGATCTCTACGTCGACGAAGTGCTGCGTCACGCCAAAGTGATTCTGATCTCGCTGCACGGCGGCATCGCCTATTGGCGTTATGGCATCGAGCGCCTGGTGGAATTGTCCGAGCGTGGCGTGCAGCTGATCCTGGTGCCGGGGGATGATCGCCCGGACCCGGAACTCAGTGACCTGAGCACCGTAACCGCGCAAGACCGCGACCGGCTCTGGCACTTCCTGCGTCAGGGCGGCATGGCCAACGCACTCGACCTGTTTCGCTGCCTCGCCAATCGCTGGCTGGGCCGCGACTACCCATGGTCCGAGCCGCAAACCCTGCCACGCACCGCGATTTACCATCCGCAAAAAAGTCCCGCTGAACTGAGCGATTGGCAAGCCGACTGGCAAGCTGATCAGCCGGTGGCGGCGGTGCTGTTTTACCGCTCGCACTTGCAGGCGGCGAACACCGGTTTCATCGATATGTTCTGCCAGCGTTTGCAGGCGTCGGGGTTGAACCCGTTGCCGATTGCGCTGGCCAGTTTGAAAGAGCCCGGCTGCCTGACGATGGTCGAGGACTTGCTGGATGAAGTCGAGGCGGGGGTGATTCTCAACACCACCGGTTTCGCCCAGTCCAGCCCCGAAGCGCCGCACCTGCGGCCGTTTCGCCGCAATATTCCGGTGATCCAGGCGATCTGCGCTCAGGACAACGAACCGGGCTGGCGTGCCAGCGAACAGGGCCTTGGTCCCCGTGACTTGGCGATGCACATCGCACTGCCGGAGCTGGACGGGCGGATCATCAGCCGACCGATCAGTTTCAAGGACCTGGCCTGGCGCAGCGAGCGCAGTCAGTCCGACGTAGTCTGCTACCGGCCGCAACCGGAACGCATGGATTTTGTCGCTGAACTGGCACGACGCTGGATCGATCTGGCACGAGTGCCCAATGGCGAAAAACGCATCGCCCTGATCCTCGCCAACTACCCGACTCGCGATGGGCGCATCGGCAATGGCGTTGGCCTCGACACTCCGGCTGCGGCATTGAATATCCTCCGTGCCCTGCACAAAGAAGGTTATCCGCTGCCAGCCGAGTTGCCGGACAGCGGCACCGCGCTGATCCAGCAATTGCTCGGCGGTGTCAGCAATGACCTCGACACCCTCGACCAGCGTCCCTGCCATCAAAGCCTCGCGCTGGACGACTACAACCAGATGTTCAACGCGCTGCCCGAGGCCAATCGCCAAGCCGTGCTGGAACGTTGGGGCACACCCGAAAGCGACCCAATGTTCCGCGGTGGACGAATGATGATTGCTGGTCTGCGCTTCGGCCTGACCTTCGTCGGCATTCAACCGGCCCGGGGTTATCAGGTGGACCCGAGCGCGGTGTATCACGACCCGGACCTGGTGCCGCCTCACGGCTATCTGGCGTTCTACTTCTGGTTGCGCAACACCTACGGTGCTCATGGCGTGATCCATGTTGGCAAGCACGGCAACCTCGAATGGCTGCCGGGCAAGGGCGTTGGGTTGTCGGAAAACTGCTGGCCGGACGCATTGCTCGGACCGCTGCCGAACATCTATCCGTTCATCGTCAATGACCCGGGCGAGGGCGCCCAGGCCAAGCGCCGTACGCAGGCAGTGATCATCGATCACTTGATGCCGCCGCTGACCCGCGCTGAAACCTACGGTCCGCTGCGTAATCTCGAATTGTTGGCCGACGAATATTACGAAGCGCAATTGCTCGATCCGCGCCGCGCCCGGGAGTTGCAGCGCGACATTCTGCAATTGGTGCGGGACACGCACATCGACCGTGAACTGCAACTGGACGAGAAACTCGACAGCGATGCCGACGCGGCGATCTGGTTGCCGCGTCTGGACACGTACCTGTGCGACTTGAAGGAGTCGCAGATCCGCGACGGCCTGCACGTGTTTGGCGAGTCGCCGGCCGGGCGATTGCGCATCGACACTTTATTGGCCTTGCTGCGTATTCCTCGTGGCGATGGTCGCGGGGCGCAATCGAGTCTGTTGCGGGCGCTGGCCAAGGCGTTCGGGTTGGGGTTTGATCCATTGGATTGTGCGTTGGCCGAGCCGTGGACCGGTCCTCGACCGGACGCATTGCTGTCGCTCAGTGATGAAGTCTGGCGCACGGCGGGCGATACCCGTGAACGTCTTGAACTGTTCGCCGCGCAGCTGATCTCGCAGGCACTGAGCACGCCCCAAACCAACCCTGATCCCTGTGGGAGCGAGCCTGCTCGCGAAGCGGTTGATCATTCAACATTGATGTCGATTGACCCACCGCTTTCGCGAGCAGGCTCGCTCCCACAGAAAGCAAATTGGTCCGAGGTGCATGCCATCATCGACAGCCTCCGTGACGTTGTCGCCCCACGCCTGGACGCCTGCGGCCCGGCGGAAATGCGCGGCCTGCTGGATGCTCTCAGCGGTCGATTCGTTCCGGCCGGACCCAGCGGTGCGCCGAGTCGCGGTCGTCTGGACGTGCTGCCCACCGGGCGCAATTTCTATTCGGTGGACGTACGCAACCTGCCGACCACCACCGCGTGGCGCATCGGTTTTCAGTCCGCGAACCTGATTCTTGAGCGGCACTTGCAGGACCACGGCGATCATCTGCGTCAGCTCGGCCTGTCGGTCTGGGGCACCGCGACCATGCGCACCGGCGGCGACGACATCGCCCAGGCCATGGCGCTGATGGGGGTGCGTCCGGTCTGGGCGACGGGCAGTCAGCGGGTCGACGACTTCGAGATTTTGCCGTTGAGCCTGCTGGACCGGCCGCGCGTGGACGTGACCTTGCGCGTGTCCGGATTCTTCCGCGATGCCTTTGCCAACCTGATCCGGCTGTTCGACGCCGCCGTGCAAGCGGTCGCTGCGCTGGATGAGCCGGACGATCTCAACCCACTCGCGGCCAAAGTTCGCGCCGAGCGGCAAGCGCTGCTGCAATCCGGTCTGGATGAAGAGGCAGCCAGGCGGCAGGCCGGCTGGCGCATCTTCGGCGCCAAACCGGGTGCTTACGGAGCGGGCGTGCAGGGCGCCATCGACGGTCGCTTGTGGCAAAGCCGTGAAGACTTGGCCGAGGTTTACCTGAACTGGGGCGGCTACGCTTACGGCGGCTCCGATGAAGGCACCGCCGCCCGCGAACAGTTCGCCCAGCGTCTGAGCCAGGTGCAGGCGGTGCTGCAAAATCAGGACAACCGTGAGCACGACCTGCTCGATTCCAACGACTATTACCAGTTCCAGGGTGGCATGCTGGCGGCCGTCGAAAGCCTCAGCGGTGAAGCGGCGGCCAGTTATCACGGCGACCACAGTCAGCCGGACTTGCCGAAGATTCGCACCTTGAAGGAAGAACTGAACCGGGTGATCCGTTCCCGAGCAGCCAATCCGAAATGGATCGACGGGGTCAAGCGCCATGGCTATAAAGGCGCGTTCGAACTGGCGGCGACGGTCGATAACCTGTTTGCGTTCGACGCCACCACGCAGTTGATCGATGATCACCAGTACGCGTTGCTGGCGGAGGCCTATTTGCTCGATCCGGCGACCCGGGAGTTTGTCCGCGAACACAATCCCCATGCCCTGCGCGACATGACCGAACGCATGCTCGAAGCGCAGCAACGGGGTATGTGGAAAGAGCCAGGTGAGTACCGCGAGGCGCTGGAGAATTTGTTGCTGGATATAGAAGAAGACGGGTAAATCTGTGGCACCGTTAACCTGTGGGAGCGTGGCTTGCCCGCGAAGAGGCCCTCACAATCAACATTGATTTCGACTGAGCGGACGCCTTCGCGGGCAAGCCACGCTCCCACAGGTACAAGGTGTGCCTGCCACCGACCATGACTGAGATTTAAAAATGACCGACACCCCCCATTTCCCGCTCTCCGCCGTGGTCGGCGCCGATGACTTGAAGCTCGCCCTGTACCTGACCGCCATCGATCCGAAAATCGGTGGCGTGCTGATCGAAGGCCCGCGTGGCATGGCCAAGTCGACCCTGGCCCGGGGCCTGGCGGACCTGTTGGCCAGCGGTCAGTTCGTCACCTTGCCCCTGGGCGCCACCGAGGAACGGCTGGTAGGCACCCTCGATCTCGATGCAGCCCTGAGTGAAGGTCGCGCACAATTTTCTCCCGGTGTGCTGGCCAAGGCCGACGGCGGCGTGCTGTATGTCGATGAAGTCAATCTGCTGCCCGATCACCTTGTGGACCTGCTGCTCGACGTGGCCGCCAGCGGCACCAACCTGATTGAGCGCGACGGGATTTCCCATCGGCATTCGGCGAAGTTTGTGCTGATCGGCACCATGAACCCGGAAGAGGGCGAGCTGCGTCCGCAATTGCTCGACCGCTTTGGCCTGAACGTCGCCCTCAGTGGCCACACCGCACCCGCCGAGCGCGGCCAGATCATCCGTCGTCGACTGGATTTCGACAGCGACCCGCAAGGGTTTTGCGTCGAATGGGAAAGCCAGCAACACGCACTGCGCGAGCGTTGCCAAAAGGCGCGCTCGGCACTGGCGAGCATTCCCCTCGACGATGCCGCGCTGGCGCAGATCACCGAGCGCTGCTTCGCTGCCGGCGTCGATGGCCTGCGGGCGGACCTGGTCTGGTTGCGCGCGGCCCGGGCTCACGCGGCATGGCGCGGCGTGAACACCATTGCCGAAGAAGACATCGACGCGGTTGCCGAGTTTGCCTTGCGTCATCGCCGTCGTGAACACTCGCCTGCGGCGCCGCAATCCTCCCATGCAGCGCAGCGACCCTCCACTCAGAACCCCAACCCGAGCGAAGGTCAGGGCCAGTGGGGCGAAATGCCCGCCCAGGCGCTGCCGGTCGGCGCTCGACGTGAAGTGCCGAGCTGGCCAAAAAAGCCCTAGGCATTCGCCCTCGATCGGACGCGGGTGCGAATGCCAGACCCCGCGCAGGACGGCTGGAGGGTGGCAAGCAGGGTAAGCGTCACGCTGCGCGCAGCGGATCGATCAATTGGCCCGGCACTTTGCTCAATGGCCGGCCGCGTCAACGCGACGATGTGCTGTTTCACCTGCGCACCCGCACCCCTCATGAACTTTGGCTGGTGATCGTCGATGCCTCGGCCTCGACCCGGCGCCATCAAGCATTGAGCGATGCCAAGGGCCTGCTGGCGCAACTCTTCGACGATGCCTATCGACAGCGTGCGCGCTTGGCTTTGCTGACCGCCAGCGGCCATGTGCCGAAGTGGCAGGTGCAAGGTTTGAAAGCCTGCGCGGGCTTGCGCGACTGGCTTGAGGCACTCGGGGCCGGCGGCGGTACGCCGATGCTGGCGGCGCTGGGTGAGGCGGGGCACTGGCTGACGGCACGGCAAAAGCGCTTTCCGGCAGAACAGCAACGGTTGTTGCTGGTGACGGATGGACGGTTGAAGGAGTGGTCAACGTTGCCGGCACTGGATTGCCCGGGGCTGCTGATCGACATTGAGCGCGGGCCGATTCATCTTGGCCGGGCAAAGGTGTTGGCAGCGCAGCTGCAGGTCGATTATCGACATATCGATGAGCTGATTTCAGGTTGAGTTTTGTGCTAACAGTGTTGGCCCCATCGCGAGCAGGCTCGCTCCCACATTTGATCTGGGCGTTCACAAATCCCATGTGGGAGCGAGCCCGCTCGCGATGGCATCACCTCGGAATCGGATAATCGCAGCTCATCTGCATCGCTGCCCCTATGCTGTTGTAAGCAAGCCCATCACAGGAGTGACCCATGCGCGTTCTAGCCCGCAACGATCAGGACGATTTCCGCGTCAAAGCCTACGCGGGTACCAACGGCGTGCTGCTGGCCATCGACGTGGCCGAACACCGCCGCAAAGGTCTACTGGGTTTTGCCATCGAAAAACAGCAAGGCAGCAAACCCTGGCTGTTTCTGTTCAACAGCCTGACCTTCCCCGGCAAGGCTCATACGTTCCCCCAGTTCCACGCCACTCCCAGCGATACCGCGCCGTTGCAGAAATTTCGCTGGGCCGATTACGCGGTCAATCCGGGTGTGACGATGCATTATCGGGTGCACCTGGCCTACGGCACCGCCGACGTGCCTCAGCTGGGTGAGTTTCTGGAAGTGACGGTCACCACGGACAATGGTCTGTCCATGGGGCAGAGCGTGATTTTCAACCGGGCGGTGGCCGCGAGCCAGGCATTCCAGCGCAAGTTTGCCGACCTTGATGCGCTGCTCAGCGCCAACAAAAAACTGCCCATCGAAGCCTGGCCCGACGCCCCACGGCAATGGCTGGAAAATGGTCTGCTCGCCCGCTTGCTAGGGTTCATCGAACGTGCCGAGGATGGCCAATGGGCGCTGGACATCGCGATCTATGAGTACCAGTTGGAGGTGATCGTCGATGCGGTGAACGCAGCTTTCGAGCGCGGCGTAAAGGTTCGGGTCCTGTACCACGCCCAACCCGACGAAGACACCACGGCGTTGAACGAAGCCAGCCTGGAAAAAATCCCGGCGGCGAACAAGCGCGGGCGGGTCACTCACAACATCTTTCACAACAAGTTCATCATCCTGAGCCGGCTCGACGCAGCGGGGCAGCATCAGCCCGAAGCGGTGCTGTGTGGCAGCACCAATTTCACCCCCAACGGCGTTTACCGTCAGGCCAATGTCGTGCACGTGCTGGACGACGCTCGGATCGGCGCCAGTTATCTGCAAACCTTCGAACAGGTCTGGGCTACACCGGCGGACGTCGGCGCCACACGGGACTGGCTCACGGAACACAATCCGATGGAGCCGGACCAGCCGCTGTTCGCCGGATTTTCACCG
Source organism: Pseudomonas sp. LBUM1673 (assembly GCF_059695645.1). Taxonomy (NCBI): domain Bacteria; kingdom Pseudomonadati; phylum Pseudomonadota; class Gammaproteobacteria; order Pseudomonadales; family Pseudomonadaceae; genus Pseudomonas; species Pseudomonas sp. LBUM1673. The sequence continues at coordinate 3,834,498 of NZ_CP166780.1, read as the reverse complement.
CGTTCGGGCCAGGGCGACTTGCGTGAGTTCGTCGAGATCATCGACTCCGCCCAAAAAGACCTGCTGTTTGTCACGGCGTTTGCCTTGCCGGACGAAGTGCTCAATGCATTGCTCGGTCAGCCTCACGACGACATCTTGCGTTACGGCCTGCAAAACACCGTGAGCCGCATCACCGGTTTCCACGCCGACCGCACCGCTCAGTTCGCCGCCACTGCGCTGCTCAACACCGGCCTGGAAGGCTGGCTCAAGGAAAACATGAAAGGCCAGAAGGGCAACCTGCTGGTGCACACCAAAGCCATCGTCGTCGACTTCACCAGCGACTCACCGACCATCATCAGCGGCAGCCACAACCTCAGCGCCGCGGCCAGCAACGGCAATGACGAGAACTACCTCATCATCCGTGGCGACACCGACCTGGCCGATCGTTACGGGCTCGAACTGCTGCGCTTTTACGAGCATTACCGGTTCCGCTACTTTGCAAAGAAACTGCAACTCAAGCAGGTCCGGCCATTGGCGGCGGATGACAGCTGGACTGATGATTATTACCTCGAAGGCGATCTGCGCATGTTGTCGCGGTTGCGTTTTGCCGGACGATAAACAGGCTGACGGGTTGCTGTGGGAGCGAGCCTTGGGCGCAAGATCAAACAGATTGAAGCAATACAATTGCACCTGGCCCAGAGCAAGGCACAGTTGCTGGAGGTAATCGAGAATATCCAGATGCGGCCTGAGCGCATGGGGTGCGGTGCGAATGCCGAGCGGGTACCGGCGTCGTTCAAGCATTAACCGCTCGATCAACGAATCAAGAATCGCGGGTGAATTCTAAAAGATCGCAGCCTTCGGCGGCTCTTGCATAAGATCGGCGTACACCTGTAGGGGCTGCCGGAAGGCTGCGATCTTTTGATTGTGTTCACGTAGATCCCCCTGAGCGATTCCACCAACGACATACTCAACTTTCGCTTGGGCAATGATCTGCGGTGTGGTCATCTGCTCGAAGATGCGCTGATTGACGCGATGGGTCAGTTACTGACGCAGGAAAATCCGATAGCGGGTCAGGCGTTTGCCGGCCTCGCCTTGAGCGAAGCTGTAGACCAGTCCGTGTATGCCAGTGCCAAAGTAGGGACTCGCTTTCGCGGCAGTAGCGCGGTACGCGCTGCACTGGAGCCTTTCTCGATCCTCTGTGCGTTATTCTTTCCATGGCTACAATGATTCAGTCGACCTCACATCCAGGAAACAGACCATGCCTGCTCCCACTGAGAAGAAGACCGCATCGGCCGTCGCGCCGGCTTCCAATTTTCTGCGTAACATCATAGAACGCGACCTCGAGGATGGTCTTTACGCGGGCCGCCGCTGGGGTGGCAGCCCGGGTGATGCGGCTCATCACTTATTGGCCCCCCCCGACCCGGCAAGGATTCGCACTCGCTTCCCGCCCGAGCCGAACGGTTACCTCCATGTCGGCCATGCAAAAAGTATATGCCTCAACTTCGGCTTGGCGCAGGACTACGGCGGCGTATGCCATATGCGTTTCGATGACACCAATCCTGAGAAAGAAGAGCAGGAATACGTTGACTCGATCCTCGATGTGATCCGTTGGCTGGGGTTTTCCTGGGAAGATAGGGGAACCTCGCACCTCTACTATGCAAGTAACTACTTCGACTATATGTTCAGAGCCGCAGAAATGTTGATCGAACGAGGTCTCGCCTATGTCGATCAGCAAAGCGCCGAGGAGATGCGGGTCAATCGCGGCACCCTCACCGAGCCGGGCAAGGACTCACATTGGCGGGAGCGCCCTGTGGGTGAGAACTTGCGGCTCTTCCGTGAGATGCGAGAGGGTAAGCACGCCGAGGGGAGCATGGTCTTGCGAGCGAAGATTGACATGAGCTCACCCAATATTAACTTGCGTGACCCTGCGATCTACCGCATCCGCTTCGCCGAGCACCACAACACCGGCAACAAATGGTGCATCTACCCGATGTATACCTTTGCCCACCCGATAGAGGACGCTCTAGAGCAGATCACCCACTCTATCTGCACTCTCGAGTTCGAAGCTCAACGACCCTTCTACGATTGGCTGTTAGAGCACCTCGCTGACACTGGGTTGCTGTCCCACCCGCTACCCCGCCAATACGAATTCGCGCGACTTAATCTGACCTACATAGTTACTAGCAAACGCAAACTCAAGCAGTTGGTGGACGAAAAGGTAGTAGACGGTTGGGACGATCCACGGATGCCCACACTCGTCGGGCTGCGCCGCCGCGGCTACACACCTGAAAGCCTGCGGCTGCTCGCAGAGCGTACGGGCGCTTCCAAGGCCAATAGCTGGATCGACTACAGTTGGCTCGAGATCGCGCTGCGTGATGACCTGGAAGAAAAGGTTCCCCGTGCTATGGCGGTAATCGACCCGGTCAAGCTGAAACTCACGAACTGGGAAGCGGTTTTTGGCAGCGACCACAGTGATGCCTGTGCTGCCCCTGCTCATCCACACCACCCGGAAATGGGTAGCCGCCGCTTCCACCTCACGCCAGAAATCTGGATCGACAGGGATGACTTCCAGGAAGTTCCACCCAAGGGTTACCGTCGTCTTTACCCCGGCAACATGGCGCGTCTCAAGTACAGCTACGTTGTGATATGCAACGGTTGCGAAAAGGATGTCGATGGCCATGTCACTGCTGTGCTTGCCGAACTCATACTTGACACAAAGAGCGGCACCCCTGGCGCCGACAGAGTGAAGGTAAAGAGTGCAATCACATGGGTCTCGGTCAGCGAATGTCTGCACGCGGAGGTCCGCCTTTATGACCGCCTGTTCATCGACGCTCAGCCGGATACCAGAAGTCGCAATTTCATTGAGTCGATCAACCCCCACAGCAAACGGGTGATCACCGCTTATTTAGAGCCCGGCCTCGCGACTGCACAACCAGACGACAAATTCCAGTTCGAACGACATGGTTACTTTGTCGCCGATCGAAAGGACTCAGTAGAGGGAAGTCCGGTATTCAATTTGGCTGTCGAGCTAAAGGACAGTTGGAGTAAGTAGGTGGAGGGTCAGCGTGGAAAACGAACCGTGTAACAGGATGGAAGATAATCCGTGGCACTGGAGGGTCGCTACTGATTATTTGCGCGCGCATGAATTACTTTGCACCTCTGATGCGTATCACGCGACAGCGACCAGTCCTGCGCCTAAGCGCAATCCTGAAACAACCAAAATGCATGTCCTTGCCGGTGCGGTGCATGAACTTTATAGAGGTGACGCATTAGTCGGTACATTCACACTTACTGACGCTGCACCCTATGGTCTGGATCCGAAGGCTTTTGGTGGCAATTGCCGTGCGATCTACTTACAAAGACTCGTTGTGGCCCAAAAATCACAAGTGCAGGGTGAGTTGGTGGGAGTGCGGTGTGTCATGCGCGCCTGCGAACTTGCTCGTGACAAAGGTGTCGAGGTCATTAGGGCTGAAGTTAACCCGATCTTGCAGTATGTGTTCAAACTTTTGCTGGCTCTAGGGTTTAAGCAGGTTGGACCAATTTATGGCGAGGCAAACGGTCATCACCGAGTGAATATGCAACGAACCTTTGGTTCAAGGTCCGATACTTCTTGTTCTGAAAGTTCTTGACATTTCCAGATGGTATGATTTTTTTCTTGTTTTCGGGAGCGTTGACTCAGAAGCCGTCAAAATAAGTCAACGTTCTGAACCGTTCGTCGTGAAGACACAGGCATGTGTCTTACGCCAGACGTGCTCCATGGATTCACGCGATCTTTTTACCACCTGCGTTCCTTGACAGAAGTCATGACCCATACCACGCTAAATTTCGTGTCACCTTAAGTAACTCAACAAGACGAGAGTGAACGATGATGGATAATCAAAATGGTCAGGCGCTGTTGCAGCGCATAGATGCACTGGACAAAGCCATGTCTGAGTTCAGGAAAGCCGAGAGTAACATTAAAAGTCTCAAGGCTGATGTGGCAAAAGCCCATATTCAGCATGTGTTGTCAGGCCCCGAGAGGGTAAGTACTGCAGAGCTGAGCCGCCATATTGAGACCTATTTGGCCGCTTGGTAGTGCTCTATTGCATCGGGTTAGTTCCGTGCCGCGCATGAGTCTGAGCAACAGGATGTAAGCTTTTTGGTCTCATGCGCAGGCATGTTGTAAACGGAAATAGGTTCGGATAGCTCCTAAGCCTGACTACGTCTGTCATGGCTGCCGCCTGGTGGAGCGGGTCCTGTCGCTATTTCAGTTCTCAGACTGGAGCAATGCAAGTCGTGCGACATCTTATCGCTATGGAGAGTGTAGATCCCGCAGTCGTCGAGCTTGCTGCGAAAATATGGAAGGCAGACGAGATTAATGGGCGATTACACGTCACAGATACGTTGCTGGTACTCTTTGATCCAGTCCGTACCACACCGTCAGCGTTTATCGATGCCTTAACTTGCGCAAGTGGCTTGGGTGTGCCGGTGGGAGTCATTCCCGTCTTTTCTGGCGATAACCAGGATAGGAACTTGACGCGTCTTCTCGGCAGCGACCGCCTTGAGATTAACTTCTCATGCTGCAGATTTCACCGAGGCAGTTCGACGAACGAGCCCGACGCCCCACCCATCTTGAGTAGAACTGCTCACAACAGCCCGGTGATCGTGAGCGATGATCTTGATCAGGCCGATCTGTTATTTCTACAGGGGCACTCGGGTCCTATGGATGGATCGTTCGGCCGCTGGCTTACCTTGTGCAGTAGAGGATTGCATATTCCTGGTATGCCTGCATTTTATCCCTGTGCAGGTACTGAGCGTTGCTTCCGGCAATCGGCACAGGGGCGCTCTGACACTTCTTCCGAGGGGTTGATCGATCCCAGGCAGCTAAAATCTTCTCTTGTGGTTGTCGATGGTTGCGGGACATTTCCGGTGCCTGGCTCGTTGTATCGTTATGAGCAGAGCCTTCTGCGAGGGTTGATGCTCAGTCAGGTTCAAGCGTCTGTGCTGTCGGTAGGCGTTAGCGCCACCCCGTTTTCGGTTATCGTCTTGTTTATGGCAATGATGGCGCGTGGTTGTACTCTGGCGCAGGCTATTTTGCACGCCAACACCCATCGGCGTGACGTTGCGAGTCCTGCATCAATAAAAGAGGTTGCAGCAGCGCCGTGGATTCTTGTTGGAAACCCGGCTGCCGTTGTGACTGGAATACCAATAGTTGAGTGTGCTGCCGAGCGAACCCGTGACGGCAGGTTGCAGTTTGTATTGCCAGCAGACCCCTCTTCGGCTAGTACGGGTAGACTTGTTTCGCTTGACCACGTCACTGTAATGGAAGGAGCCCGTGACGTCGCGTGCTTCCCGCATGCGTGGGCTCACGGTGCGTTGCACGATGACGGGCATGCCTACCTTTGGGTAGGCTCTCCCGGCGCGCAGCCAGCGAGCGAGGAGGGCGTAACTGCCGAAACTCGTATCGTATTATCTCCGCGTCCCATGTCGGGTCCCAAAGCATGGCGAGAGTGTCTTTTCTGGCTGCACGCGGGTTCACAGTGGCTTTGCGGCATGGCGGATTGCGTGGCCAAGCGAGAACTGGACAACACACCAATTCTGGAGATCGTTTCCGTTCGAAAAGAACTAGCCATCTCAATCGAGCAAGCCGCTTATGCCGCTACGCCCTTTAGAGATTTAGAGATCGCGGCAGGATTGGATGCCTCCACTGAACATTTGGTGCATGCCTTGGGCCGGTTGGATCGGGTCACTGCGATGACTGTGGGAGGAGCGATTCCATTTGCAGGAGCCAGATTGGCTCATCTATGGTCACCTCCATGGCTGCACAGTGGATATGCAGACGTTGACGAAAGATGTCTTTGCGGCTGTGTGATGGTCGGGCATGTTCGTCGACACCCTCTCCATGACTTGCTTCGAATCGAGCTCAGTTGCCCGACTTGCAGTCTGATCGGAGACACGGCTGCCGAGTTCAAGGGCTCACCATCAGAAGCAAAGCCGCGCCCCATGGTTAGAGCATCGATACGGGAGCGCTCTCTTGTGTCTGGACACAGTCTTCAATGGTCTGTTGAGCGACTTTCGCAGGATCGATTCCATGGATTTGCCTGTGCCACGCTCTTCGATCCGTTCCGGACCCGACAAGTTGTAACTGATTCTGTCGAACTCGAATCCAGTGGCGCAATGACTGTCGTGCTGAACATCCCGGTCGATTGGCCTGTAGGTCTGGCTTGGGCAGCACTGACATTCACAGCGGGCGGCAGAGTTTGTCTGTTTGCTTTCGATGTCGACGTTCAGAGCACATCGACGGAGAGAGTCCAACTGAACACATGATCCAAAGGTTCGGGCTTTCGGACGTCCACCAGCTTCTTGTACCGGTCTTCGAGCTCGTGCATTGGTCCATCTGGTAAAAGGAGGTATTAGATGAGTTTTCGAGTCGAAGACGTACTTCAGTCGAGCTTCAATCGGCATAGGGACATCATTGCTGTCGTTGATGGTGACCTTTCGTTGACGTACCAAACACTCGATGAGCGGAGTAGTCGCGTCGCTGAGATACTGGTCGCCGGGGGGCTACAGCGGGACGACCGTGTTTGTCTGCTGATCCCCAAGTCGGCTGACGGCATAGCGGTTATCCTGGGGGTTCTGAAGGCTGGCGGCGTTTACGTTCCACTTGACTGCGCAAGTCCGGTCGAGAGGCTTTCATCCATGGTTTCCTCTTGCGCTCCATGCTGGCTGGTCGTTGATTCGGCCCGAACGGGTGTGGCAGCGGAGATATTTGAGCGTTTGCAAGGTTTATCCATCCACGGGATGTTCCATCTCCATTTTCCATTTACCTTCACAGCAGCCAATGGCAGCTCTTCTAAAACACTTCGATATGGCACCGAAGTCGACGATTCTGTGCCTCGTGATCTTGCCTATATCCTGTTTACCTCGGGCTCGACAGGGCAGCCAAAGGGCGTACCCATCCCGCATCGGAATGTTGTCGAGTATATCGCGTGGGCTAATGAGTACTTTAGAGTCAAGCCAGGAGATCACATATCAAGCCATTCGCCGTTGCATTTTGACATGTCAGTGTGGGACGTATTTGGAAGCCTGGCCGCGGGTGCAACGCTCTACCTGGTTCCTTCCGAGGTCAACCTTACCCCGACCCTGACGGCCGACTTCATTAGGAGGTCCGAGCTGACTCAGTGGTACTCGGTGCCGTCAGTCCTGGTCGCAATGGCAAGTCGTGACGTACTGAGACAGGACGACTTCCCAAGGCTGGAGAGGGTTATTTGGGGTGGGGAAGCACTTCCTGTACGAGCACTGCAATATTGGATGAAGCGACTTCCTCATACTATTTTCACGAATGTTTATGGCCCAACGGAAACAACTATCAACTGCACGTATTACACGGTGCAGCAGATACCAGATGATCCTGCCGTGAAAGTTCCGATCGGTTACCCGATTCCGGGGAGATTTCTGAGAATTCTTGATGAGAACGGACGAGAAGTACCACCCGGTCAGATCGGCACTTTGTACAGCGGTGGCCAAGGGTTGAGTCCGGGATATTGGCGTGATACTACCAAGACCGCAGCTTCGTTCTTCAACATCCCGGAGGGATCAGCTCAACGCTGGTATCGAACCGGTGACTTGGCGCATGTTGATGATGATGGTGTTTATCATTTTCATGGCCGGTCGGATCGGCAAATCAAGGCGTGTGGTTATCGTATTGAGCTGGACGAGGTGGCTGCGGCGCTGAGCCGGTTGCCTCAAATTGAGGACAGTGCCGTTGTGGCTGTGCCGGTCGGCGGATTCGAGGGCGCGCGCATCTGCGCCGCATATGTAAGTGCCCCTGGCAGTAACATTTCAGCTGCGAGGCTACGGGCTGATTTAGCGCAGATGCTACCGGGCTACATGCTTCCACGACGATGGGCCCAGTTGGAAAAGATGCCCAAGAACGTGAACGGAAAGACAGATCTAACTCGCTTGAAGGATCTGTTCACCGATGACTAATTTTATTCATGACCGCATCCGCTATTTGCTCGAAACTTTTTTGTTTGTGCCAGTTGAATGTATTGAAATGGACCTGGTGGAAAGCGGGGTCATTGATTCGGCCGGGTTTATGGAGCTGTTCTTCTTGCTTGAGAAGGAGTTTGGCATTGAGGTTAAGGCCGTTGATCTTGAGCTTGAGAATTTTCGGACGATTAACCGAATTGCAGAATTTATTATGTCAAAACAAGCTAAGCAGGAAGCGAAATATAACGGATGACGGCGCAATTCCTTATGCCATTAACTTTCGGGTTCGAATATATGAACTGCACGATCACGATATATTCGCATAGTGACGAGGCGGCTGTAGCCGAGCTGCAGCAGTTGCTCTGGCAAGGTGGGTCGCTTGGAAACGCCCAATACCTAAAATGGAAATATTTCCAGAATCCATACCTCGATGGCCGTTACCTTGTGCTTGCCTGGGAGGAGGGAAAGCTCGTCGGAATGATTGGTGCTTTTGGTGCTTGCTGGGAAATACCCGGTTCGGGACACACTATGTTGCCGTGCCTTGCGGACACTGTCATAGCTCCAAGTCATCGAGGGACTTCCTTATTCAGACGTATGCTGGATTTGATGACCGATCGATTGGCAGCAGACGGTGTTCCTTGGTTATTGGACTTTGGTGATCAGCCTGCGGGACCCGCAATGCTGATGCGGGGCTGGAAGGCAATCGGGCCATGGGCGATCGCTACTTCCAGCGCTAGAGTATCGCGCGACAATCTTTGCGAAGCATGGACATTTCCACGAACGACAAGAGGTCTTCGATCCGGGCTGACTATAGACGGATCATCTACGGTCGACGCTTGCGCTGTTGCAGATCTGATCGTTCGTGCAGGACCTGCCAGCCGGGTTCGGCATGTCCGGGACAGGTCGTACTTTGATTGGCGTTTTCAGAATCCTTTGGCTAACTACTACCACTTTACGGCTGGAAGGGGGATGCTGCAGGGATATCTGGCTGGGCATCGCGCGGGTGTTGATAGCGTTTGGGGTGATACACCCACGACCATAATGGATTGTGAGGCGGTTAATGACGAAATTTGGGCTGATCTCATTGAAGAGGCGCTCAATTGGCTTCCCGGTAGGGAGGTGATTATGTGGGTTCGCGATCTAACGCCTGCGCGGCTGACCATGCTTGATCACTTGAAAATGACAGTCAAGCGCACAACCGGGAGGCTGACTGCCGACATTGACCTTCCCAATCTGTTGATCTTCCCAACAGGTGCTCCGTTCGCAAACCAGGTATTAGGTGACCTGAGCAATCCGTCTGTTTGGGATCTGAGGTCCATATGCGGACGAAGCTGGAGATAGCCCGTTGAGAAAAATCGCTATGACTTGAACACCCTGACGAGGTTTTGCACCTATGGTTCGTAAACTCAAAGCCTCTGAGTGGCGCACCTACCGTAATCTACGGCTTCGTGCGTTGGAAGAGTCACCCGATGCCTTCAGTAGCACGTTGGCGGCTGAGCAAAGTCGTACGTCCATTGAATGGGAAGAGCGTCTTTCAGCAGGTATGAGTTCGAACTTTGATCTGCCGCTTATCGCGGAAATGTGCGGGCAACCTGCTGGCATCGTCTGGGCAAAGATCGATCCTTCGGATGCCTCCCGTATCAATATTTACCAGATGTGGGTTGCTCCTGAGTTCCGCGGTCAAGGGGTTGGTCGAGCGTTGCTTCGCTACGCCATTGAATGGGCAAAGACGAACAAAGCCGTAGCCGTTCATCTTGGGGTAACCCTGCAGGATACTCCAGCCATGAGGCTTTACCTTGATGAAGGTTTCAGACAGGTCGGGCAGACCGAGGCACTGCGCCCGTACTCACCGCTATTGGTGCAACCGATGGAGCTCTCCCTCAATGAAAAAGACATCTCCGATTTCAGCTGAGCAGCCTCTCAACATTTGCCCCCACAGACATCGTGGTCTAGTGTGATCTTGCACATTAGGGAAAATGTTGCCGTATTCATTTCGGCAGGTGAGCAATCAAGGAGTCACAACTGTGAATGGAACATTCTTGGAGACCGCTGCCGATCCTCATGTCGAACTTCGGGCATCGTTGCTTGGTTCGATTAAACATCCGTTCCCAAGTATACCCATCATAAAAAGCCTCTCGGCGTCCTGCCTTGACCAGGCTTTTCCGCTAGTTGAGGCCTCTCTGGGCGCGCACGGCTTGGCCATAGTGCAAATGGACGAGCCATTGGGTTCCGATCAGTTCGCGATCTTTGCGAAGCGGTTAGGCTCGCTTATTCCTGAAGGTGACGAGTATGTTCAACCTTATGTCGAACAGGGCGAGCTTCTGCACTTGCGCACCAGTTTCGGTCCGACCGAAATGGTGGGACTCCAACCGTTCTCATCCGACGCCCTCGCGATGCATTCGGAGAGCAGTGGTAATGCAATTGCCGATCAGCCGAGATACCTCGCATTTCAGTGTATAGAGCCTGGCGAGTTTGCTTGCGCGCCTCAGACTATCTTGACCGGGATGGCATCAATCGTTGCGCGCCTTGCGCCGTATAGCATCAACATCCTGGCGCGGACTTACTATGACGCGGATCGGAAGAGTCCTCCTCTGCTGCGCTATGATGGCAAGCACTGGGTGATCAGTTTCCGAGACTTTCAGCATCAGCATTTGGCTTGGGTACATGAGGGGCCCACCCACCCCAGCGATGTAATGAGTGCGATCCGCGATCTATTGGCTTCAATGTACTCTCCGGAAGGGGCATGCGCCGTGCGTTGGACCCGCGGTCTGTTCGTGGTTTTCGACAACCAGAGATACTTGCATGCGAGAAGTAAGGGCCATTTTGTGCCTGGCCAGCAGTGTCGGCATCTTTTACGAGCCCGTGTTCGCTCACCTTGTACCGACGATAACGCTGCTGTAGCGCCGGATTCTTCTGACGCAAGGGTGCTGTTCGCGCGACCAGTACCTGGTCAATCGCCGCATCTCCCTATCAAATTTCGGCCTGCTCCTTTACTTATGGCGTTGAACGGGCCCGAAGAGACGGAGGGTTCATTTATCGACGAACGGACGCTTGAAATATTTTCCCGTGCATTAAATCCCACGAACCATAATGAACTGCGTGACCTCTGGTTGGGACGCGTCGAAGCCGAGCTTGGTCCAAATGCTCTACGTCCTGAGCTCGCCGATTTGTGGCGCAAATCTCGTTTCCGCAGGTCCGTTTCGGCAGAGGAAGTTTTGCGTTCTACGGCTACCGTGGGCATGGTGAAGGAACTGTTTAATACGTTTTTCCGTGATGACCTGTATGGCGATCTGAGCTCGAAGAGAAACATTATTCTTTCTAGCGGGGCCGTTGACGAAGAGGAGTACGGACTGTCGGCTGCGTTAAAGGAAACGATTCGTTTCGCCTTGGCGCGAAATTTTTACGGCTATTCAGATTCTCTTGGGCGTGAGCCGGCGCGAGATGCGCTGGCAGCGATGGAGTCGGCCAAAATGCAGCAAGGAAGCTATACAGCCGCGTCCGTTGCCTTGACGATGGGGGCAACTCACACCATATCTTCACTTGCCGATTTTATTTTCCGAAACAATCAGCACGCCGAGCCTGCGGTATGCGCCATTCCGAATTACCCACCGCTCGTTCAGGCCATCGCATGGCGCCATTCGGTTCAACTCGTGCCAACACCGTCGCACAATGGGACTACATCGTTGCAGGCATTGAGCCGGGCAGTTTCGCCCGGCACGCCAATGGTTCTGTTGCAGACTGGAACGAATCCCTGTGGTTCTCTGGTCGACGAGCAGGAACTGGAACGGTTTATCGAGTCGACGAGCCCGGCAACTATTGTTGTACTTGATGAATGCCATGAATGGCTGGGCGCGCCACGGCGCTGTAGCCCAGCCCGTCAGCGTGCGAATGTGGTTCGCGTGAGTAGCCTGTCCAAAAACTGGTCGGCGCCGGGACTGAAACTAGGTTGGTTTCTTGCTGATCCTGCATTTGTCGCTCGGTACTACGAGTTTGCATCGACGTCATACGGTGGTCCGCAATCCTTTTTGTACACCTTGGTTGAGGTGCTTGCCCGCTTCGAACGATGGCTTGTCGAGGGCCGCACAACGATTGGTATTGCTGAGCTCCGGGAGTTCTCGGCCAGCTATGGGTTGCAACTGGGCAGCCTTTCACAAACTTATGAAAACTATGTTGCCGAGAGACGGGCGCGTGAACAAATCCTTCTTGAATTGAGAGAAGGAGCGACAAGTTACCTTCGTCAGGCTTCAATGAGAGTGAAAACGCCAAGGTGCTCCATCAATGTATTTGCGGAGATACCAGGTTCAGAGGACTCGTATCTTAGTTTCAGAAACCTGCTTAGGAGCACGGGTGTGTCTGTCTATCCCGGGATTCTGAGTTTTCATCTTGCAGGCGGCGGCTTTCGCGTGACTACAGCCCGCAAATGGGGCGATCTGCATAGGGGGCTCGAACGGCTGATGAGCTGGCGCTCCGGGTTAGAGTGATTTTCGACAGGTCATCCCAATTGCTGTCACCGGTAATAAAAAGGGCTTGAATCGCAACTGTAGCTCTTGCCAGGACATGTCGGTCCATGTGCGAGCCAGGTAACTTTTAAACTCACTATGGAGTTGCTGAGTGTATGAACACCGACATCACTGCGTGCGTCTACACGATCGTCAGGAATCACTTACCTGCCGAATCATTTGCAAAGACATTTGATTCAGACGTAGAGTTAAAAGCATTAGGACTTGATTCGTTAGCCGTCGCTGGCGTCATTGTGAGCATAGAAGAAACGTTCGGGTTGACGTTTCCCTCGGAGAGAATCACAAGGCAGGCGTTTTGGTCTGTGCGTACGATCTGCGATGCCATACAGGACTTGGTTGTATCAGCTCGATCTTCGAGCCAGCGATAGAAGAGCAAAGTCCATGCGCATTCTCATTATTGGCGGTACAGGGTTCATCGGTTGTGAAGTCTGTCGTGCACTTGCAGGGCAAGAACTGTGGGTTTTGCATCGAGGGCATACGAATGGGGTCCTCGCTGGAGTAAATCACATTCAATGCCATCGGCAGGATCTTCATGTTCACAGGCATTCGCTGAGTAAGATCCGGCCAGATGTGGTACTTGACATGACCGCGATAAACGGGGGCGACTCGAAGACCGTTATCGATTGCTTTTCGGGAGTGGCCGGGCGAGTGGTTGTAGTCAGTAGCGGCAGTGTGTATCGCAGTTTCGGTATTCTGGCAGGCGTTGAATCCGGCGACGTAAATAACACACCTTCTCGAGAAGACTCTCCCTTGCGTAGCCGTCTTTACCCGTATCGCGGGTCAGATCTACGCGCGCACGATGATCCGAAGCGCTGGTTTGACGAGTTCGAAAAGATTTTGGTGGAGAAAGCTTACCTTCAGCAGCAAGCGCTTGCTGTCAGCATTATTCGTCTTCCGATGGTTTACGGTCCGGGGGATTCGGACTCACGGCTGTCGCTATACCTTCGACGCATGATGGATCGCCGCGATTCGATAGTCCTTCATCAGGCCGGCGCCACTTGGAAAAACTCGCGCGCGTTCGTCACCAATGTCGCTCAAGCGATAGCCAGGGTTGTGATGCATGAAAGCCCCGGATTGATTTACAACGTAGCCGAGCCTGACGATTTAACTGAGGCCGACTGGATTCAAGCATTGGGTCGAGAGGTCAACTGGTCAGGTACTGTGCGCATCATCCCCAATGACCTGGATTGGAGGGCTCGTCCTTGCATCAGTGAGCTTCCCGTGCGAAGCAACTTCGCTCAACATCTTAGGATGGATAGTTCTCGTATTCGGAATGAGCTTGGTTACGTCGAGACCGTGACGATGAATGACGCACTTTGGATGACTGTTCAAAGCTTGCTGTCGGCGGCACTTCCTGCGGTCGACTATCGCCACGAGGATGCTCTGCTCGAAGCACTGGAGCACGGCAGGCCGCCGCCATACGTATTGCGCAAATGAGAGGCTATCAATGATTCTTGATCGCTCATTTGTAGGCCTGACCAGCCTGGAAGTTGGTTTTCAAGAACCCGTTTATGCCTACAAGATGACCTGTGCAGTAGGTGTTTCCATTACCGTATGGACCTACGGTGCGGCGCTTGTGGAAGTCAATCTATTGAATGACGAAGGTCGATGGACGAACGTCGTCATGCGTTTGCCAAAACTCGTCAATTACGAGAGTCGAAGCGCCAATCCATCATACCTTGGCGCTACTACAGGGCGTTTCGCACGCTGCGTTTCTAACGGGACGTTTTCTATCGATGGCAAAGTACACAACCTTTCCCGTAACGTCGGGCCGCATCATTTTCATGGCGGTCATCACGGATTCAGCACTCGGGTTTGGAGCGCCCAAATGGACGACGAAGGCGATGAATCAATCCTGCGGCTAACCCACACAAGTGTAAACGGTGAAGATGGCTATCCGGGTCAGGTTGAAGCAGCCGTCGAGTATCGACTTAGCCCTGATGGTGAACTCATGATCGTGCATTTTGCGGTCACGGATGCGCCGACGATAGTTGCATTGTCTAACCATGCGTATTGGAACTTGAGTGGAGAGGGATCTATTGACCAGCATCGGCTGCAGGTCAATTCTGCCGTACATGTCGAGTCCGGTCCTGATCACATTCCTACCGGGCGACTTGCAGCCGTTGCTGAGACCGATCTTGATTTCCGAATGATGCGCAATGTAGGATCGCATTCACTGGATAACTGCTTTGTGCTCAAAGATAGAAGTTGGTGCATGCGGATCGAGGATCCGATCAGCGGGCGAGTATTAGAAGTTGATACCGATCACCCCGTACTTGCCTTGCATACCGGAGAAAATTTGCCCCTGCGCCGAGGAGGCATTGCCATTCAGGCAACGGACTTTCCCGATGCCCCCAACCGGCCAGAGTTTCCTTCGGCAGTGCTCAGGCCTAATGAAATATACCAGCGTGTGACGCGCTACAGATTCGGTAGATTGCCAGCATCTAGTCATCTTCCAGAGAGGTGATCTGTCTCGGAATGACTGAGGCACTCTGATGCTCTGAAGTTGAATTGTCCATCTTGGTGCCGTTAACCCAGGTGCGATTTATCATTGGGTGGTCGCGATCAGTTGGACCCCAGTCACTGTCTGGGTGAAACGCAATGACATCCATGAAATTCTCTTCAGTGCAGAACCTGTGTCTGGCGCCATTCGGAATGTAGAAGATACTCCCCGCCAAAAGCTCCGACTGACCCAAAGGGGTTTCGCAAAGTCCTTTCCCGCGAGCCATGGCACCAAAGCGTCCTGACGGATGCGTGTGTTCGGTTTGTGAGATATCGGTGGGAAAGTGAAGATGATTTAGGCAGGGGTCTCCCAGAAGCGGTGGGCACATTAATAATGTGTCCGAACAGCGGTCAATGTACCGTAGTCGCCCCACGGTTTCGATCGGCCCACCTAGCGCAGCCAAACCTCGGAACCCCACGCTCTGCGCAACCATCACCCGCGAACACGGGCCCAGCCGTAACGATACACCATCAGGCAAGGAGAACCATTGACCCTCTGTGAGTGAACCATAGAGTGCAGTCTGTCCAGGTAAACGGAGCTCGACGGTACCCTCCATGATGAAACCGTATGTGGCCCCCCCAACAGGAACCATCCCAACTTCAGCCGTCGGATCACTGATGGTCTCGAAACCAAATAACCGGGTATTCATCGGCTCGTTAGTGACGACGTTGCGTTCTTGCGCCTCGCACAGAAGCCCGTGGTAAGTCCGCCAGGATTTGAAATAAGTCGAGTCGATTTCCATTCTTTTGAGGTCCATATTGGCATCCATCCTATATGTCACAACTCTTCAAGGACTGCGTGATTTTCATCACGGTTGACGCTAGCAGCAAGATCCGGATATATCAAAAAAATATTTCGCTCCCGCCTTCCTGTAACCGCTTTGCCAGTGATCCGCTTTGAATTCATGTGAAGTGCAGTGCGCTCCCCCGCATCTATTCATTCTTTATTCCAAAGTCTGAAACGGTCCACGGCCCAAGCGAGCAGCTGTGAAGTGAGACAACAAACTTCCAAAGACCGAGTACACAAGAGGCGAAAACTCTTCGCAAACGTCATCGGGTACAAAAAAGCACGGGAGCGTATTCAAGCTTTCGGGTATCGCCCCCTTTGCTGTGACGAGAATGACGTGTCGTCCTGATTGACTGGCTTGTTCTGCAAGTCTAAGCGCGCGAGATTGGGATGCGCCTGGAGGAGCTATGATGCATATTGGCGTTTCGACTGGATAGGCAAAGCGCTCAACGTGCCACCATTCTTCTATGTCCTGAGCGACTGAAAACACTCCACAGACCTCCACCATCTTGGCTGCGCTGAATAGCGCAGTACCGAGGCTGGGTCCACTTCCCAAGAAGTAGAGTGTAGGGCTTACCGAGATCGCCTTGGAGAGTTCCGCACAGGGTTCCAGAAAGCTTTGTCTGACAGTTTCCAGAACAGGGGCCATACGTGCCAGCCTATTGCGCCATGCTGCTGCATCCGAACCCGTCAGGTTGACATTCATTTCGCCCAGAGAGATGGCTAGCAGCAACATGCCCATGAGACTGGCCTGGAACGTACGAACACCCGGCGAGGGCCATGTGTGCCGCAAGGCGACGATCAAACTTGCATCTGCACCCATCGCTGCCGGACTGTCGGGATTGCCTGTGATCGCCACGGTCAGCATGTCATGCGCTTTTGCATGCTCGATGGCCTCCACCACCCGCTGTGTGATTCCCGATGCTGAAGTGCAAATCACAATGACTCGCTCTGCCGCAGCCCTGTGTAGTTGTAACGCGCTGTATCCGACAAACTCCTGCGCGCTAACAGGAATACACTTAACGCCGGCGATCGTATGAAAGGCCATTCGCGCGGCGTATCCTGCATGAAGCGAATCACCGCATCCTACTAAATACACCGTACTCACACCTTGGCGGTTAGGTGCGGATATTGCGAGTCTGGCTTGGTGGTCGTATAAATCCAGGTTCTCGCTCAGATCGCAAGCAAGATGCTGAACTTGTCGCAACATGACATCAGGCCTCATAGGACAGAAGAACTCGCTCATTTTGGTGGTATTGAAGTACACACAGGATAAGTACTCAGAATAGACCATCATCCCGGCCAAACATGAGCTCGGACCTGCCTAGCATCATTAGGCAGAATGCTACTGAGTGCCTGCATTTTTAATTCGATATCAACGCCGTACAGAGCTGCTCGTTGAGTTGGGGTCTAAGCAGCTTGCCGGTCTGTGTTCTTGGAATCTTCTCGACTCGCAGTATCCTTCTTGGCAGCAGGGCCTCGGAGAAGTGACAGCGAAGCTGGGCAAGAACCTCTGTATCTCGAACGGATGCGTCGGCGTCCAACGCCACAACTATGCTTTCACCGAGAAGTCGGTCTGGTAGCGCTGAGCATGCGGCATCCCTCACGCCGGGGATTGTCAGCAGAATCCGTTCCATCTCATCCAAAGAGACGGATTCTCCCCGAATCTTGGCAATATTCTTTTCACGTCCCGTGATCACCACGAAACTAAGGCCTGTTTCATCATCGCGAGTGTGACCAATGTCACCGCTATGAAACCAACCGTGTCGAAAGGCACGCGCGGTTTCCTCACAATTGCCGACATAACGCGCCATCACATTGTGCCCCCTGACACAGATCTCGCCGTTCTCGCCCGGATCGGCCAGGGTGCCGTCAGGCCTGAGAATGGCAACCTCGTTTCCTGCCAGTTGAACCCCGATGCTCGGTATGTCAGGATCAAGCATCTGTCGGGCATACGAAGCGCGGTTCAGTCCCGTCGGCAGGGTAGTCGAGAAATTGATCGTCTCCGTCAGACCGTACCCCTGAAGCACTTGCAGGCCCCAGCGATTCCACACGGACTCTACAGTCTTGCGAGTCAGCGGAGCTGCGGCCGAGACGAAGTACTGAAAACCATTGGGCACATTAGTGTCGCGCCAAGTGTCCAGTAAAGCCTGGAGAATACTTGGAACCACACTGGCCACCTTCGGAGAGAAATCAGACAGCAGTTTTGGGTACTGGAACGGGTCAAATCCACGGAGCAATATGGCATGTGATCCACAGAACACAGTCGCCAAGACCGTAAAGTGAAGTCCGTTAACATGGTGAATGGGAAGGCAGCCGAGAAACCGATCACCATGACGTAGTCCGTGATGCTGTCTCATGGCGAGCGCATTAGAGGTGATTGCGCGGTGCGTCTGGGCCACGATCTTCGACGCAGCTGTTGACCCGGAGGTCGGGAAGTAAAGAGCTTCTGCATCGAGATGTACCCAGTGTGGCACCTTGCGGTGTATGGGAAGTGCAGAAAGTTGTGGGAACAGACGGGATCTGACTCCGTGGTCATCTGGTTCACTTCGAATAACAGTCGTTATGCCGAGCTGGTCCAAAATAGCCAGATGTCTACCAGGCGGCGCATAGGGATCGAGAAAGGCAACTTTGGCGCCAAGACGCAGTGCAGCGAAGATCGCCACGATACTTCGCAGATCGTTCAGCGGGACTAGTCCCAGTACTTGTTGGCAGCGAACCCCCGCTGATTCATGCAGCCATGCGGCACCGGCCAGGCTTAGGTTATCGAGCTGACGAAATGTGAGGGTATGCTGCCGTCCCGATGGTTCAACCTCGGTAAACACTGGCGCGTCGGGATAGCGTGCTACCTGAGAGGCCAACGCGTTCAATACCGTGAGATGGCATTCTGGGGCCGAGTTGACATGACGATTTTGGAAACAATGTGCTTGCCAATCTTCCGTTTGCGCATTCGACATAGGTAACAATCCGTCAGCGATCATGTAAGTTACGCAGTCAGAGAACGAACTATTTCTACATAGGCTCTAACTTTGTCGACATCGATTATGCCCCCCCAGCTGTTTCGCTCAAGACAAGTGCCGACAAAAACACCATCGGCCCGGGACAAGAGTCTTTCCGCGTTGGCCAGGTTCGTGAATCCGGCCAGGAAGATCGGTAACCCCGGCTCAGCAATGCGCACGGACTCGATCAAGCCAATCGTGATCTCCTCATCGCGGCTACCAAGTGCTACTGCGTCAGCCCCGGCAAGTCTTGCGGCATGTGCCACTTCCGAAACAGGTTTTGACTCTCCGAACCACTTGAATTGCATCGAATGAATGTCGGCGATGATGCCAATGTCCCAAGCATCAATCTTGCGTCGGTACTCTGCGAGCTCGTGGGGATTGGCTTCGACGAGCCCGCTGGAAGTCTGAGTCGAGCCGACCATAGCTCCTACTCGAATGAAGTCGCCTTTGGCGACCTTGGCGACAGCCAGTGAGGCTTTAGCTGCGTTACGCATCAACTGGCATCCGACTTTGAAACTATCATTCGTGGCCCGCGCCACCGCCTCGACGATCATGCTCATAGCGACAGTTCTGGCCGGGTCCGACTCGTCTTTGACGTTGTAGGTGCGATCAACGGTTTGGATCAAACAACCGTCTGCACCTCCGACCTGCAGCGCCATGGCCGAAGAGACTGCAGTATCGAGGATCTGCTCCATGCTACCGCTCTCAAAAAAAGGCGTTCCTGGAAGCGGCTGAAGATGGATCATGCCGATGATCTTCTTGCTCTTTCCGCTTATGTCAATTATGGACATGGATTATCCTCGGCGACGAAATCGCATATGGCAAGAGAATAGCCCCAGTACACGATTGGTATAGAATAAAATACTTGGGGAGCAGATTGCGTTCTCGTTGATCCCGACCGCGTAACCTCGATCAATAGTAAGTCGCGGTTTTCAAATGAATTTGTTTATTAGGGCTTCCAAAGCGAAACGAAAGTTGATAGGTTTTTGTGCAGTCTTCAGAGCCCCTTACAGGGCTTGTAGTAAAAGGAGGCAGTATCTCGTCTTGCTCGCAAGCTGCAAAATCAGGAAGAGAATGCTGAGCACTTGTCGCAACAGATACAGGGGCGTCGCCAAGCGGTAAGGCAGCAGGTTTTGATCCTGCCATGCGTTGGTTCGAATCCAGCCGCCCCTGCCATTTTCCTTATAGTCATCCAGGTCTGAACTCAGGATGATTGTCTTTAGGGGAACGCCAACTCCGATCCGGTCCGGCGTTTTTTCTGTCAGTTGCATATCCCTCTGGATGACGTCTTCAACATTCAGGCGACTTGCACTCCCGTAGGGCAAGGCCTGCTCGCGATGCGATCTGTAACGCGAGTTAAACATCACTCATCAAACGTACATTCAACAGCCTCCGTGCCCGAGGCACGGTGCATGAAGTGCTCAGGGTTTTCTGCAACCACGGCAAGTCGTGGCGAGGTTTGCGGGCAACCTGTTTGGGCCTGAGCTTGCCGATGTGCGTGATGAAGTCTTGTTCGAGGGTTTGGCGGGTGCCAATGCCCTTGAGCTTCTTCAGCAGTTTCCCTTCCTTGTAGAACAGCACGGTGGGGGTGCCGGTGACTTGCGGATGCCGAGGCGATTCGCTCGTACTCAGCACATAGATCTGCGCATGATCCTTATACTGCTCGGCGATTGTGCGGAAAACCGGCTCGGCCATTTCGCAGGCGTAACAGTTTTTGTTGCCGAAATACAGGATCACCGGGCGCCAGGTTTTAAGCGCCTTGCGGTAGACCGCAGCCATGGTCGGGTGGGTGTTCATCGCACTCATTGAAATCTCCTTTTCAAAGACAATCGAAGGCCTGTTGACGTTAAAGGAGGCGAGCAGGTGGGTCTACTATCAGAAATTACAGGTGGATTCGATGCCGGGAGGCCTGCGACAGCTCCTACCGACAGCGCCAACAGCCTCGCCCGGCGTATCAACGAATAACAGCGGCTGCCTGCGGCCGCGTGTGTGAGGAGATCGACCATGTCTACTGCCATCAATACCGCCGCCGTGGAAAAGGGCACCGCCCAAACCGGCGCCAACCTGGTGCGTGACGTCAGCCTGCCGGCGCTGGTGCTGCACCGCGCCGCGGTGGAACACAACATTCGCTGGATGCAGGACTTTGTCAGCAACAGCGGCGCGGAACTGGCGCCCCACGGCAAAACCAGCATGACCCCGGCGCTGTTTCGTCGCCAACTGGACGCCGGTGCCTGGGGCATCACCCTGGCCAGTGCCACGCAGACCCGCGCGGCATACGCCCATGGTGTGCGCCGGGTGCTGATGGCCAACCAATTGGTCGGCACGCCGAACATGGCGCTGATCGCCGATCTGTTGGCAGACCCGAGCTTCGATTTCTATTGCATGGTCGATCACCCGGATAACGTCGCGGACCTCGGCGCGTATTTCGCCTCCCGCGGTGTGCGCCTGAACGTGATGATCGAGTACGGCGTAGTCGGCGGTCGTTGCGGTTGTCGCACCGAAGCCGAAGTGCTGGCGCTGGCCAAGGTTATCGCCGCTCAACCGGCGTTGGCGCTGACCGGCATCGAGGGTTACGAAGGGGTGATTCACGGCGATCACGCCGTGAGCGGCATCCGCGAGTTTGCCGCCTCCCTGGTGCGTCTGGCTGTGCAGTTGCAGGACAGCGGTGCGTTCGCCATTGCCAAGCCGATCATCACGGCATCGGGTTCGGCCTGGTACGACCTGATCGCCGAGTCTTTCGAAGCGCAGAATGCCAGCGGGCGTTTTCTCAGTGTGCTGCGCCCCGGCAGTTACGTGGCCCACGACCATGGCATCTACAAAGAAGCGCAATGTTGCGTGCTCGACCGTCGCAGCGACCTGCACGAAGGTTTGCGCCCGGCGCTGGAAGTCTGGGCTCATGTGCAGTCGTTGCCGGAGCCGGGTTTTGCGGTGATCGCCCTGGGCAAACGCGATGTGGCCTACGACGCTGGTTTACCGGTGCCGTTGCTGCGCTACAAGGCCGGCGTGGTGCCGGCGATCGGCGATGATGTGAGTGCCTGCAAGGTAACGGCGGTAATGGACCAGCATGCGTTCATGACCGTGGCGCCGGGGGTTGAGTTGCAGGTGGGCGATATCATCTCGTTCGGCACTTCGCACCCGTGCCTGACGTTCGACAAGTGGCGCATTGGGTGTCTGGTGGATGAGCAGTTGCAGGTGATTGAAACCATGGAAACCTGTTTTTAAGGTGCCAGACCGAGGTGCGGCCATCGCGAGCAGGCTCGCTCCCACAATGGAGTGCGTTTTCCCTGTGGGAGCGAGCCTGCTCGCGATGGGGCCATACCAGACAACTCAGAAACACCAGAGACTACAAAAACAATGAGCAGCATCAGCCCCCTCGGCCCCAACACCCCGCGCATCGCCCTGATCGGCGAGTGCATGATCGAATTGCAACAGCGCGCCGACGGCACTCTGCAACAAAGCTTCGGCGGCGATACCCTCAACACCGCGGTCTATCTGGCCCGAGAGCTGGGCGATGGCGGCACGGTGGATTACGTCACTGCCTTGGGCGATGACAGTTTCAGCGATGCGATGTGCCAGAGTTGGGCCAGCGAACACATTGGGCTGGGCATGGTCCAGCGTTTGCCCGGTCGCTTGCCTGGCCTGTATTGCATCCAGACCGACGCGGCTGGCGAGCGGCGTTTTCTCTACTGGCGCAACGAAGCGGCAGTGCGCGATTGCTTCACCACCCCGGCGGCCGCGCCGACTCTGGCAGCGCTGCCGGATTACGACGTGTTGTATTTCAGCGGCATCACCCTCGCGGTGCTCGGTGTGCAAGGGCGGGAAAAACTCCTGGAAACCCTGATCGAAGCCCGGCAGCGGGATGCGCGGATCGTGTTCGACAACAATTATCGATCACGCCTGTGGGCTTCGGTCGAGGACGCACGGGCGGCTTATCGCAGTGTTCTGCCCTATATCGACCTGGCGTTGCTGACGGTTGACGACGAGCAAGCGTTGTTCGACTTTTCCGATTGCGCGGCGGTGTTTGCCGCTTACGAGCAAATGGACACGCCCGAAGTGGTGCTCAAGCGCGGCGCCGAGGCGTGTCTGATTCGCTGTGACGGTGAGTCGTTCGAAGTGCCGGCGCAGGTGGTCGAACGGGTGGTGGACACCACGGCGGCGGGGGATTCGTTCAGCGCGGCGTATTTGGCTTGTCGGCTCAAGGGCGGTAGCCCGGTCGAGGCTGCCGAGGCGGGGCATCGGTTGGCGAGTCGGGTGATTCAGGTGCCGGGGGCCCTCATTCCCAAAGATTGAAATGCAATCCTTCTGGTTGTTGTAATCCTTGTGGCGAGGGGGCTTGCCCCCGTTCGGCTGCGAAGCAGTCGTAAATCCTGCGCACTCGGTGTGTCAGGTAGATCAAGGTCACAGGTTTTGGGGCCGCTACGCGGCCCAACGGGGGCAAGCCCCCTCGCCACAGGGCCCTGAAGCCAACCGATCAATCCCGGTAAAACACCTGCACCAGGTGATAGCCAAACTTGCTCTTGATCGGCCCATGCACCATCCGCAGCGGTTTTTTGAAGATCACCGCATCGATCGCACCGACCATCTGCCCGGGCCGTACTTCGCCCAGGTCGCCGCCGCGTTTGCCGGACGGGCACGTGGAGTATTTCTTGGCCAGCACATCGAAGGCTTCGCCCTTGGCGATGCGTTGTTTGAGCTGCTCGGCTTCTTCCGAGGTTTTCACCAGAATATGGCGGGCTTGGGCTTTCATTGGCAGTACCTTGCAACGGTGGTGGCTATGTTGGTGCCAGCGTGGGGCGCGCGATTATGCCCTAACTCAGTTCGCTTGGCCGATCATCGTGCGAATCTTGCTGGCCAAAAAGTCAATGGAAAAGGGTTTGGCCACCATGTCCATGCCTTCCTCCAGAAAGCCCTGGCGTTCGGCGGCTTTCTCCGCATAACCGGTCATGAACAGCACCTTGAGGTCCGGGCGGTGCTGACGAGCGATTTCCGCCAGCTGTCGACCGTTCATGCCCGGCAGCCCGACATCGGTCACCAACAGATCGACCCGCAGGTCGGACTCCAGCAAGGGCAGGGCAGCTTTCGCGTCTTCGGCTTCATGAGCGTGATAGCCCAACTCATTAAGCAGATCGAGCACCAGCATGCGCACCGCCGGATCGTCTTCGACCAACACCACGGTTTCACCGGCAACCGCTGCCGGTGTTTCGCCGATGACCGGCACCTGAGTGTGTTCCGGCACCGCGACGTGCAACCGTGGCAAATACAGGCGAACGCTGGTGCCCTGGCCCGGCAGGCTGTGCAGGCTGACGTGCCCGCCCGACTGCTGGGCGAAACCATAGATCATCGACAGCCCAAGGCCGGTGCCCTGGCCGATGGGTTTGGTGGTGAAGAACGGGTCGAAGGCCTTGGCCAACACTGACGGCGTCATGCCGGTGCCGTTGTCGCTGACGGCAATCATCAGGAAATCCCCGGCCCTGACCGGTTCCAGGGGGGTGATGTCGCTGCCGTCGAGGTAAACATTGGCGGTTTCGATCAACAACTCGCCGCCCTCGGGCATCGCATCCCGGGCATTGATGACGAGGTTGAGCAGGGCGTTCTCCAGTTGGCTGACGTCCGTGCTGACTGGCCAGACCTCGTCGGCCAGCTTCAGTTTGAGCTCGATGTGATCGCCCTTGGTCCGGCTGAGTAAATCTTCCAGAGAATGCACGAGCTGGTTGGCATTCAGCGGCTTGCGATCCAGCGACTGACGCCGGGAGAACGCCAGCAGCCGATGGGTCAGGGCAGCGGCGCGGTGGGCCGAGGACACGGCCGCATCGGTAAAACGACCGATCTCGCCGGCACGACCATTGGCGATGTAGCGTTGCATCAAGTCGAGACTGCCGATGATCCCGGTGAGCATGTTGTTGAAGTCATGGGCGATACCGCCGGTGAGCTGTCCGACCGCTTCCATTTTCTGCGCATGCCGCAACGCGTCTTCGGCGCGCTCACGCTCGAACATCTCGTTCTGCAGCCGCTGGTTGGCCTCGGCCAGTTGTTGAGTGCGAGCACTCACACGTTCTTCAAGGGTTTCGTTGAGGTTGCGCAGGGCTTCTTCGGTCTGTTTGCGCTCGGTCTCGTCGATCACGAAGATGTAGAAACCATTCACCGCGCCGTCCGCGCCATGGCGTGGCAGGTAGTTCATCAGGGCCTGGCGGGTGCTGCCATCGCGGTGCGCGGCGCTGATGCTGAAACAGCAGGCCTTGCCTTTCAGCGCCTCGGCAATGTATTCGGCGCGCAGGGCATAGGCTTCGTCGCCCAGCACTTCACGGATGGTGCGGCCGTAAAGCTCCTGGGGCGTCAGGCCGTACCATTCCAGGTAAGCGGCATTGTTGAGGCGAAAACGCTCCTCGCTGTCGACGTAGCTGATCAGGATCGGCATGGCGTTGATGATCAGTTGCAGCTCGGTCTGGCTCTGGCGCAGGGCTTGTTCGGTGTGCTTGCGTTCGGTCAGGTCCAGTGCGGCGCCAAGAAAACGGATCGGCCGGCCATGGTGACCCTTGTAGCAACGGCCCCGGGCAAACACCCAGCGTAATTGGCCGTCGGGTTGCAGCAAGCGATATTCCTCGGCGTACTCGCTGCCATGGGTGATGCAGTGCTTGATGCTGCGAGCAATCATGGCGCGGTCTTCGGGGTGCACGCCGTGGAGGTATTCGCTGATGGGCAACTGGCTGGCCAGGCTTGCGTCGACGCCATGCAATTGGGCGAAGTGGGCATCGGCGATGAAACGGTCTTCGCCGATGTCCCAATCCCAGGTGCCGACGGCATCGGTGGCGGCCAGTGCCAGTTGCAGACGCTGTTCGGTTTCGTGCTGGGCCTTGAGGCTGGCGGCGGAGCGTTGTTCGAGTTCCAGGGCGATGCGGCGGCGTTCGTTGGTTTCGATGGCCGTGACCAGAATCCCGGCGACTTCGGCGCTTTCATTGCGAATGGGGCTGTAGGTCAAATCCAGCCAGAAGTCGGAATCCCGACCGTCACGCTGCAAGGTAAAGCGCTGTTCGCTGTAGCTCCGCACCTGGCCTTGTAGGACGGCGCTGTAAATGGGGTCGGTAAAGTCTTTCAGTTCTGGCCAGATCAGGTGCGTCGGTTGTCCGAAAGCGTGTGGGTGCTTGCTGCCGGCGAGGAAGGCGAAGCCGTCGTTGTAGATCTGGGTGAGCTGTGGGCCCCACAGTAAAAGCATTGGCATCGGCGAGTGGATGACAATGTCCACGGCGGTGCGCAGGCTCTGCGGCCAGTTATCGGCGGCGCCCAGCGGGTTGTTTGTCCAGTCCACTCGGGCAATCAGGGCCTGGGCATCGCTGGCGGTCGGTGGTGCGTTCATCAACATGTCCTGCGCGTCAGTCGGTGTGGCGGCGTCTACTATCCTTGCAAGGCAGTAGACGCTGGATGATCCGTTTTGGGTCATTTTTTTTCATTGAATGCTTCGCGGGTGCTTTTTGCCATGGAAATCGATGCGATGTTGCAGATTCTGGCCAGCCGCAATGGCTCCGATCTTTACCTGTCCACGGGCGCGCCACCCAGTGCGAAGTTTGACGGTGTGCTCAAATCCCTGACCGATCAACCCTTCAAACCGGGAGAAATCGCGGCCATCGCTGCATCCATCATGGATGCCGAACAGCGTCTGGAGTTCGATCGGGAACTGGAAATGAACCTGGCGCTTTCTCTGGCCGGGGTCGGGCGCTTTCGGCTCAATATTTTCAAGCAACGCAACGATGTGTCCATCGTGGCGCGCAACATCAAACTCGACATCCCACGCTTCGAAGACCTCAAGCTGCCACCGGTGCTGCTCGAAACCGTGATGCTCAAACAAGGCCTGATACTGTTCGTCGGCTCGACCGGCTCGGGCAAGTCGACCTCGCTGGCGGCGTTGATCGATTACCGCAACCGCCACAGCAGCGGCCATATCATCACCATCGAAGACCCAGTCGAATTTATCCATCGGCACAAGAAGTCGATCGTCAACCAGCGCGAAGTCGGCGTCGATACCCGCAGTTTTCATGCCGCGTTGAAAAATACCCTGCGCCAGGCACCGGACGTGGTGCTGATTGGCGAGATTCGCGACCGCGAAACCATGGAACACGCGCTGGCGTTTGCCGATACCGGTCATCTGGTGATTTCCACCTTGCATGCGCACAACGCCAGTCAGGCGCTGGATCGGATCATCAACTTCTTCCCCGAGGAACGCCGGGCGCAACTGCTGCATGACTTGGGCAATAACCTCAAGGCATTCGTTTCCCAGCGGTTGGTGCGCACCCGCGATGGGCAGCGCCGGGCGGCGGTGGAAGTGATGGTGGGCACGCCGACCATCGGCGACCTGATCCGGCGCAATGAGCTTGGCGAACTGAAGGGGATTATGGAGAAGTCATCAGAGGCGGGGATGCAGACGTTTGATGGTGCGCTGTTCGAGCTGTTTGCCGAGGGCGCGATCGATGAGGCGCAGGCGTTGAAACATGCGGATTCGGTGAACAACCTGCGACTGCGGCTAAAAATGCATGCCGAGGCCACGCCCGGCCCCCATACACCGCCGGGTGAATGGGGATTAGTCGACTGAAGGGGCCGACGCTGATCAAAAATGTGGGAGCGGGCCTGCTCGCGATAGCGGTGTGTCAGGCGATATCAATATTGACTGGCCCGGCGCCATCGCGAGCAGGCTCGCTCCCACAGTAGATATCCGGTGTCAGTCGTTCAGTTCGGGGCGGTCTCGAAATTGCTCCAGCGCTTCGGGGTTGGCCAGTGCATCGGTGTTTTTTACCTTCTCGCCGTGCACCACGTTGCGCACCGCCAGTTCAACCACCTTGCCGCTGATCGTGCGCGGAATGTCGGTGACCGCGACGATCTTCGCCGGCACATGCCGTGGCGTGGTGTTGGCGCGGATTACCTGGCGAATTTGCTGTTGCAGCGGTTCATCCAGTTCGACGCCGTCGCGCATGCGCACGAACAGCACCACTCGCACGTCATCCTGCCATTGCTGACCGATGGCCACGCTGTCCAGCACCTGCGGGACTTTCTCCACCTGACGGTAGATCTCCGCGGTGCCGATTCGTACACCGCCGGGGTTGAGCACGGCATCGGAACGCCCATGGATCAGCATGCCGCCGTGGGGCAGTTGTTCGGCGTAATCGCCCTGGGCCCAGACGCCGGGGAACAGGCTGAAGTAGGACTTTCGCAGCTTCTCCCCGTCAGGGTCATGCCACAGGCCGATGGGCATAGCCGGAAAATGTCGGGTGCACACCAGTTCGCCTTTTTCGTCGATCACAGGCAACCCTGCGTCGTTCCAGACTTCGACCGCCATGCCCAGGCTCTTGCACTGCATTTCACCACGGCGCACCGGCAGGACCGGGTTGCCGATCACAAAGCACGAAACGATGTCGGTGCCGCCGGACATCGAAGACAGGCACAGATCGGACTTGAACGCGCGGTAGACGTAATCGAAGCTTTGCGGGGACAACGCGGAACCGGTGCAAAGCATGGTTTTCAGGCTGCTCAGGTCATGACTTTCGCACGGCTTCACGCCGTTGCTTTCCAGCGAGGTGAGGAACTTGGGGCTCGTGCCGAAGACGTCGATGCGTTCATCGTCAATCAGGTCTACCAAGCGCTCCGGGCCGGGATGAAATGGCGAGCCATCGTACAGCACCACGGCGCTGCCGACGGCGAGGGCCGAAACCAGCCAGTTCCACATCATCCAGCCGCAGGTGGTGTAGTAGAACAATCGGTCGCCGGGGCCGAGATCGCAATGCAGGCCATGTTCCTTGACGTGTTGCAGCAGCACGCCGCCGGTGCTGTGAACAATGCACTTCGGCACGCCGGTGGTGCCGCTGGAATAGAGGATGTACAGCGGATGGGCGAAGGGCACGGGAACGAATTGCGGTTCGCCACCCAGGTCGTAGAAATCGTTCCACAATGTCACGTTGGCCTGGCTGCGAAAATCCTCGATGCGCGCCTCTGGTCGTGCGTAAGGCACAACGATCAACTGCTGCAACGACGGCAGTTGCCCGAGGATTTCATTGACCTTGGCGGTCTGGTCGATGTTCTTGCCGGCATAGCGGTAACCGGCGCAGGTGATCAGCACTTTGGGCTCGATCTGGCCGAAACGGTCGATCACCCCGTGGGTGCCGAAGTCTGGCGAAGAACAGGACCAGATCGCGCCCATGCTGGTGGTGGCAAGCATCGCCACCAGTGTTTGCCAGGTGTTCGGCATGCACGCGGCGACGCGGTCGCCGAGGCCGACACCGGCGGCTTTCAGGCCGTTTTGAAAACCGGCAACGTGGCTCGCCAGTTCGGCCCAGGTCAGTTGTTCCCGTTGGCCGTTTTCGCCGATGGCCACCACCGCCACGGCGTCGTCGCGACGGCGCAGCAAGTGTTCGGCGAAGTTCAAGGTGGCCCCGGGGAACCACTGGGCGCTGGGCATTTGCGCGCCCTCGATCAGCACAGTGTCCGGTTGATCGTGAAAACGAATATCGAAGAAGTCGACGATGGCCTGCCAGAAAGCTTCCCGCTGATCGATGCTCCACTGGTGCAGGGCAGGGTAGTCGGCGATCTCAAGGGTGTGTCGCTGATTGACGAAGCGCCGGAAGGCCTCCATGCGGGTCTTGCCGATGCGCTCGGTGCCGGGTTGCCAGAGGATGTCGGACATGGCTTGGCCTCTTTTTCTTATGTGTACACAGTCTACTGTGGCGAGGGAGCTTGCTCCCGCTGGACAGCGAAGCTGTCCCAAAACCGATTTACGACTGCTTCGCAGCCGAACGGGAGCAAGCTCCCTCGCCACAGGGGTTACCGGTGGTTCACTGCGCCAACCACCCACCATCTATATTCCACGCAGCGCCACGCACCTGGCTACCGGCTTCGCTGCATAAAAACAGCACCAACTCACCCAGCTGCGGCGGCGTCACGAACTCCAGGGACGGCTGCTTCTCGGCCAGCAAGTCGTGTTGCGCCTGCTGCGGGTCGATCCCGGTCGCGGCGCGATCATCGATCTGCTTCTGCACCAGCGGCGTCAGCACCCAGCCTGGGCAAATGGCGTTACAGGTAACGTGGGTGGTGGCGGTTTCCAGGCCGACCACTTTGGTCAGGCCGATCACGCCATGCTTGGCCGCGACATACGCTGCCTTGCCCACGGAACCGACCTGGCCATGCACTGAAGCGATGTTGATGATCCGTCCCCAGCCTTTGGTGCGCATCCCCGGCAAGCTCAAACGGGTGCTGTGAAACACCGACGACAGGTTGATCGCAATGATCGAATCCCAGCGCTCCACCGGAAAATCTTCCACCGAAGCCACGTGCTGGATGCCCGCATTGTTGACCAGAATATCCACGCCGCCGAATTCACGCTCGGCGTACTCGATCATGTCGGCGATCTGCGCCGGGTCGCTGACGTCTGCGGGGTGATGGCCGACCTTGCCACCGAATTGCTCTACTTCGGCAATCACTTTGGACGCATCGCCGAAACCGTTGAGGATCAGGTTGGCGCCAGCCTTGGCCAGGCTCAGGGCGATCCCTAAGCCGATGCCGCTGGTGGAACCGGTGACCAGTGCGGTCTTGCCCGAAAGAGTCGTCATGAATACCTCACACAATGCCAGTGGCGTAGTAAGTACCGATCACCACAAAAACAGCGAGTGTCTTGATCAGCGTAATACAGAAAATGTCTTTGTAGGCCTCGCGGTGGGTCAAGCCAGTGACCGCCAGCAAGGTAATCACCGCGCCGTTGTGTGGCAGGGTGTCCATGCCGCCACTGGCCATCGCGGCGACCCGGTGCAGCACTTCCAGCGGGATATTGGCAGCGTGGGCGGCGCTGATGAACGTCTCGGACATCGCCGCCAAGGCGATGCTCATGCCGCCCGACGCCGAGCCGGTGATACCGGCCAGCAGGGTCACGGTAATCGCTTCGTTGACCAGCGGGTTGGGAATGCTCTTGAGCCAGTCGGACAACACCAGAAAGCCTGGCAGCGATGCGATCACCGCACCGAAACCGTATTCCGACGCCGTGTTCATCGCCGCCAGCAGTGCGCCGCTGACCGCACTTCTACTGCCTTCGGCCAACTGTCTGCGAATCGTCTGAAAGCTGAACACCAGCACCATGATGATGCCGACCAGCAAGGCCGCCTGCACCGCCCAGATCGCTGTCAGCTTGGCGATGTCGGTGGTCACGGGGGCTGCCATGCCCGGCAGCGAGAGGCTGTGAGTCTTGCCGTACCACACTGGAATCCAGCGGGTGAACAGCAGGTTCATCAGACCCACCATCAACAGCGGGGACAGCGCGATCCACGGGTTGGGCAGCTGGATGTCCGGCGCGGTTTCCGGCTCGTTGCGCAGGTCCGAACCATACCCTTCACCGGTGCGCTGGGCCTTGTTGCGCTGGCGCTGAAGAAACAGCATGCCGGCGCAAAACACGAAAATCGTGCCAATCACACCCAGCCACGGCGCCGCCCAGGCGGTGGTGTTGAAGAAGGTGCTGGGAATGATGTTCTGGATCTGCGGAGTGCCGGGCAGGGCGTCCATGGTGAACGAGAACGCGCCGAGGGCGATGGTCGCCGGGATCAGGCGCTTGGGGATGTTGCTCTGACGGAACATCTCGGCGGCAAACGGGTAGACCGCAAACACCACCACAAACAGCGACACGCCGCCGTAAGTGAGCAGGGCGCAGACCAGCACGATCACCAGCATCGCCTGGCGAGTACCGAGCACGCGAATCGCTGCCGCGACGATGGAGCGGGAGAAGCCCGACAACTCGATCAGCTTGCCGAACACGGCACCGAGCAGGAACACCGGGAAATACAGTTTGACGAAGCCGACCATTTTTTCCATGAACACCCCGGTGAAGACTGGGGCAACGGCGGAAGGGTCGGTGAACAGGACGGCGCCGAGGGCGGCGATCGGGGCAAAGAGGATAACGCTGTAGCCACGATAAGCAGCCACCATCAGCAGCGTGAGAGCTGCCAAGGCAATGATCACACTCATGGTGTGTCTCCTTCGATTGTTATTTTTGTAGGGTGAAGCTTTGTGGGAAGGGCTATAGCGAGTTTCGTGCCAGAAGGTAAGCTATTGAAATTTAAAGGAATTATTAATTAGTGAGATGGGTGTCTGGGTTTTTGTCTCTGTATTGAGATTTTTGGTGGCTGGGCTGACGCTTTCGCGGGCAAGCCTCGCTCCTACGGGGAATGGGGTTGTTTGCGCCAATGCAACATCTGTAGGAGCGAGGCTTGCCCGCGAAGAGGTCATATCTACAAATGGAGATTAATGTCTCTTTAGGGAGACTCGGCAATCCCCAACGCCACCATCTTCTTGTACAACGTCGACCGCCCCAGCCCCAACCTTGCCGCCGCCTCGATCACCTTCCCGCCGCATTGCGCGAGGGCGGATTCAATCAATTGCCGGTCAAACCGCTCCCGAGCCTCACTAAAGGTTTCATGGGCAATCGGTTGAAGGGGCAGAGGCACCACACGCTCCACCGGCGTAAAACTGCCAATCGCCGCGCGGATATCCGCCGCGTTCAGCATCAAATCATCACTGAGCAACGCCGCGCGCTCCAGGACGTTGCGCAGTTCACGAATGTTCCCCGGCCAGGCGTGTTGACCCAACAATCCCAAGGCTTCGCGGTTCAGTTCATGCTGACTGCGCAACTCTTCCAGGATCGCCTCGCTGAGCGCCGGCAGGTCGTCGAGGCGATCGCGCAGGGGCGGGACCTGAATCGGCAGTACGTTGAGGCGGTAATACAGATCTGCGCGAAACTCGCCGCGTTTGATCGCCGCTTCCAGATCGGTGGAGGTGGCCGCGATCACCCGCACATCGCTCTGGATCACTTCGTTGGAGCCTACCGGCTCGAATTCCTTTTCCTGCAGCACCCGCAGCAACTTGCTTTGCAACGGCAACGGCATGTCGCCGATCTCATCGAGAAACAGCGTGCCGCCCTGGGCGATCTGCAACTTGCCCGCGCGGCCCTTGCGATCGGCGCCGGTGAATGCGCCGGGAGAGGTGCCAAAGAATTCGGCTTCCAGCAGCGACTCGGGAATTGCCGCGCTGTTGATGCTGACGAAGGCTTTGTGCGCCCGAGGCGAGGCGCCGTGGATCGCCTGGGCCAGCAACTCCTTGCCGGTACCGGTTTCGCCCAGCAACAACACCGGAGACTCGGCACTGGCGCTGCGCCGGGCGCGGCGTTTGACTTCCAGGCTGGCGGCGCTGGTGCCGATGAAATGAGCGAAGTTGTACTTGGTCTGCCGCGCCCGCAGCAATGAGCGAGTGGATGCCAGTTCTTCCTGCATGCTCAGGTAGCGCTTGAGCATCGGCGACAGGCTGCGCAATTCGTCGAACAGGGCAAAACCGATGGCGCCGATCACCGCGCCGGCATCGTCGTGAATCGGCAGGCGCATCACTATCAGCGGTTCCTTGGGGGTGTCCTGCATGTCCAGCAGGATTGGCCGTCCGGTGCGCACCACTTCACGTAGCAGGCTACCGGGAATCACGCTTTCACAGGCTCTGCCGATGGCACCTTCGGCTGATTCCAGACCGAATCGCCGGGCATAACGCTCGTTCATCCAGACGATGTTCGCGTCGCGATCGACAATCACCGTGCCCTCGCTCGATTGCTCGATGATCTCGAACAGCGAGCGGATCGCCAGGGTGCGAACGCGCTGGTAGTCCTTGAGGCTTTCGGTGGTGTTCATGGGCTTCATGTCCAGAATGTAGGGTGTCTGGGCGGGCGCCTTCGCGGGCAAGCCTCGCTCCTACGGATCACCTCGACCTGTAGGAGCGAGGTTTGCCCGCGAAGGCCGCGACGCGGTCCAGCGGCATGACGCCGATTATGCCTACCCCGGATGCGCCGCCGCCAACAGCTCTTTGGTATACGGATGCTGCGGTGAGTCGAACACGTCGTGGCTCGCGCCGCTTTCCACCACTTTGCCGTCCTTGATCACGATCATGTCGTGGGCCAGGGCGCGCACTACCGCCAGGTCGTGGCTGATGAACAGGTAGGTCAGGCCATGTTTCTCCTGAAGCTGGCGGAGCAGGGCGACCACTTGTTTTTGCACTGTGCGATCCAGCGCCGAGGTCGGCTCGTCGAGCAGGATCAGCGCCGGTTTCAGCACCAGCGCGCGAGCAATGGCGATGCGCTGGCGTTGGCCGCCGGAGAATTCGTGCGGGTAGCGATGACGGCTTTGCGGGTCGAGGCCGACTTCTTCCAGCACCCGGATTACCTGGGCTTCGCATTCTTTCGGGGTGGACTGGCTGTGAACCTCAAGGCCTTCACTGATGATCTGCGCCACCGACATCCGCGGGCTGAGACTGCCGAAGGGATCCTGGAACACCACCTGCATTTTCTTGCGCCACGGTCGCAGCTGTTTTTGCGTCAGGCCATCCAGGGCCTCACCCTGAAAGCGAATGCTGCCCTCCGAGTCGAGCAAGCGCAGAATCGCCTGACCAAGCGTGGACTTGCCCGAACCGGACTCGCCGACGATACCCAATGTCTTGCCGCGCTGGACGTTCAGGCTGATGCCATCCACCGCGCGCAGGTAAGTTTTACGCTGAAACAGGCCACCACCGATGGCGAACTGCACCTGCAAATTATCCACTACCAGCACTTTTTCGCGCTCGTCCCGGGGCAGGGCTTCGCCTTCCGGTTCGGCGTTCAATAGTACGCAGCTGTAAGGATGCTTCGGCTCGGTGAACAGTGTTTCGCAGGGTGCCTGCTCGACGATTTCCCCGGCATGCATCACGCACACCCGCTGGGCGATGCGGCGCACCAGATTGAGGTCGTGGCTGATCAGCAGCAGCGACATGCCGAGCCGCCGTTGCAGGGATTTGAGCAGCAGCAGGATCTTGCGCTGCACCGTCACATCCAGCGCGGTGGTTGGCTCGTCGGCGATCAGCAATTCCGGCTCGCAGGCCAGGGCCATGGCGATCATCACCCGTTGCCGTTGACCGCCGGACAATTGATGGGGATAGGCCTTGAGCCGCTCTTCGGGTTTCTGGATGCCCACCAGTTGCAGCAACTCGAGAATCCGCGCTTGCGCCGCTTTGCCGCCCAGACCTTTATGCAGCAGCAAGGTTTCGCCGATCTGCTTTTCAATGCTGTGCAGCGGGTTGAGGGAGGTCATCGGTTCCTGAAAGATCATCGCAATCCGGTTGCCGCGCAGCTCGCGCAAGATCTTGACGTCGGCACCGATCAGCTCCTGGCCGCGATAGCGAATGCTGCCGGTGGTTTCAGTACCGCTTTCGGGCAGCAGTTGCAGGATCGAGTGTGCGGTCACCGACTTGCCGGAGCCCGACTCGCCCACCAGCGCCAGGCATTCGCCGGGGCGGATGTCCAGGCACAGGTTGCGCACCACGGCCTGGCCGCTGAAGGCCACGTTAAGGTCACGGATTTCGATCAGGTTGTCACTCATATCAACAGTCCGTCTCATGATCGGGAATCAGGATCGTGGATCAAAGGCATCACGCAACGCCTCGCCAATGAACACCAGTAAAGAAAGAATCAGTGCCAGGGTAAAAAACGCCGTCAGCCCCAGCCACGGTGCTTGCAGGTTCTGCTTGCCTTGACCGATCAATTCGCCCAGGGACGCACTGCCGGCCGGCATGCCGAACCCGAGGAAGTCCAATGCCGTGAGGGTGGAAATCGCCCCGGTCAAAATGAACGGCAAGTAACTCAGGGTGGCGTTCATCGCATTGGGCAGAATGTGCCGCACGATCACTTTGCGATCGGTCAGGCCCAGCGCACGGGCGGCTTTGACGTATTCGAGGTTGCGCCCGCGCAGGAACTCGGCGCGCACCACGTCCACCAACGCCAGCCAGGAAAACAGCGCCATGATCCCCAGCAGCCACCAGAAATTCGGCTCGACGAAGCCTGAGAGAATGATCAGCAGGTACAGCACCGGCAGCCCCGACCAGACTTCCAGCAAGCGCTGACCGAGCAGGTCGACCCAGCCGCCGTAATAGCCTTGCAGTGCACCGGCGGCGATGCCGATCAACGCGCTGATGAAGGTCAGCGCCAGCGCGAACAGAATCGACACCCGCGCCCCGAAAATCACTCGAGCCAGCACGTCGCGAGCCTGATCGTCGGTACCCAGCCAGTTGACCCTCGACGGCGGGCTCGGTGCCGGTTGATTGAGGTCGTAATTGGGCGTGTCGTCGCTGAACGGGATCGGCGCAAACAGCATCCAGCCGCCATCTTTATGAATCAGCTTCTGCACGTAATCGCTGCGGTAATCGGCCTGGAATGGCAGTTGCCCGCCAAACTCCTGTTCGGTATGGCGTTTGAAGGCCGGGAAGTACAGCGAGCCCTGATAACTGACCATCAGCGGTTTGTCGTTGGCGATCAGCTCGCCGCCCAGAGTCAGCAGGAACAGACCGATAAACAACCACAGCGACCACCAGCCCCGGCGGTTTTTCTTGAAACGGTCGAAACGGCGACGGCCCAGCGGCGAGAGCTTGAACATCAGGCGTTCCTCGCGGCGAAGTCGATACGCGGGTCGACCAGGGTATAGCAGAGGTCGCCGATGAGTTTTATCAGCAGACCGAACAAGGTGAAGATGAACAGCGAGCCGAATACCACCGGATAGTCCCGTGAGACCGCGGCTTCGTAACTCATGCGACCCAACCCGTCGAGGGAAAAAATGACTTCGATCAGCAGCGAGCCGGCGAAAAAGACGCTGATGAAGGCCTGCGGAATTCCCGACACCACCAGCAGCATCGCGTTACGAAACACATGGCCGTAAAGCACCCGGCGTTCGCTCAAGCCCTTGGCCCTGGCGGTGACCACGTACTGGCGGGTGATTTCATTGAGGAAGGAGTTTTTGGTGAGGATGGTCAGGGTCGCGAAACCGCCGACCACCAGCGCTGTCACCGGCAGCACCAGATGCCAGAAGTAATCGGCGATTTTGCCCACGGTCGACAGCGACTCGAAGTTGTCCGAGACCAGGCCGCGCACCGGGAACCAGTTCAATGAGGTGCCGCCGGCAAACACCACGATCAGGAACATCGCGAACAGGAATGCCGGCATGGCGTAACCGATGATGATCGCGGTGCTGCTCCAGATATCGAAATGACTGCCATGGTGCACGGCCTTGCGGATGCCCAGCGGGATCGACACCAGGTAAGTGATCAGCGTCGCCCAGAGCCCGAGAGAAATGGTCACCGGCATTTTTTCCAGGATCAGGTCGGTGACGGTGGCTCCGCGAAAAAAGCTCTTGCCGAAGTCGAGGCTGGCGTAGCTCTTGAGCATCAGCCACAGGCGTTCCGGCGCGGGTTTATCGAAGCCGTATTGCTTTTCGATCTCCTTGATCAGCTGCGGGTCGAGCCCACGGCTGGCACGCGAACTGCCGTGCATGGCTTCGCTGGAATCGCCGCCGACACTCGCGCCGCCGATGCCTTGCAAGCGCGCGATGGCCTGTTCCACCGGGCCACCGGGCGCGGCCTGGACGATGACGAAATTGACCAGAAGAATGATCACCAATGTTGGAATGATCAGCAGCAAGCGCCGCAGTATGTAAGCCCACATCAGTGCGGCCCTCCGGGTTTACCGCGCTTGATGAGTTCGGCGGTCATCTGTTGGTTGGTCAGGGGGGTGGAGCTCACTTCCCACCAACTCTCGATGGCTTCGTCATTGCTCGCTTGCACAGAGGGAATGCCGAAGCGGTTCCACCACACGGTCGAGCTGCCTGGCGGGTAATAGTTGGGAATCCAATAGAAGTTCCATTGCAGAACACGGTCCAGGGCATGGGCGTAGTGCAGCATGTCGGCCTGGGTGGTGGCGCGAACCAGGCCGTTGACCAGCGTATCGACTGCCGGGTTCTTCAGCGCCATATAGTTGTTGGAACCTGGATCGTTGGCCGCCGCCGAGCCAAAGTAGTTGTACAGCTCGTTACCCGGTGAGGTGGTGACCGGGTAGCCGGTGACGATCATGTCGTAGTCCCGGGACATCAGGCGGTTGACGTACTGGGAGGCGTCGATGCGGCGAATGTTCAGGTCGATGCCGATTTGTTTCAGGGTGCGCTTATAAGGCAGCAGCAATCGGTCCATGCCGTTCTGGCTGATCAGGAAGGTGAAACTCAGTGGTTGGCCTTCGGCGTTGACCAGTTGATCGCCATCGGGTTTCCAGCCGGCCTGTTCGAGCAAGTCCAGGGCTTGCAGCTGCTTGTCGCGAATCACGCCGCTGCCATCGGTTTTCGGCGCTTCGAATACCTGGGTGAAGACTTCGTCGGGGATCTGCCCGCGTAGCGGTTCGAGAATCGCCCGTTCACCCGCGTCAGGCAGTCGCCGGGCGGCAAGGTCGGTGTTGGAAAAGAAGCTCTGCTGGCGGATGTACAGGTCGCGCATCATCTGCCGGTTGCTCCATTCGAAATCCCAGAGCATGGCCAGGGCCTGGCGCACGCGACGGTCCTGGAATATCGGGTTTTGCAGGTTGAACACAAAGCCCTGGGCCGATTGCGGCGCCTCTTTGGCCAGGTGGGCCTTTTGCAGGCGACCGTCGCGCAGGGCCGGGCTGTCGTAGCCGATGGAGTAGGCGGTGGCGGAAAATTCGCGGTTGTAGTCATAGGCACCGCCACGCAGGACCTGGCGGGCGACGTCGGTATCACCGAAGTATTCGATGCTGAAGTGATCGAAGTTGTAGAGGCCGCGGCTGACCGGTAAATCCCTGGCCCACCAGTCGGCGTTACGCTCGAAGGTGATGCTGCGCCCGGAGTCGACCTTGCTCACGCGATACGGCCCGCTGCCCAGTGGCGGCTCGTAACCGCCACCGTTGGCGAAGTCGCGGGTCTTCCACCAATGCTCCGGGAGCACCGGCAAAGTGGCGATGTCGAGGGGCAGGGTACGGTTTTCGTTGCTCTTGAAGTCGAACCGAACGATTCGCGGCGACTCCACTTCGACGCCTTTGACGTCGGCGAATTGCGTTCGATAGCGCAGGCTGCCCTGGCTCATCAACAGGTTGAAGGTATAGCGCACGTCTTCGGCGGTGATCGGCTTGCCGTCGGCGAAACGGGCCTTCGGGTTCAGGTAGAAACGCAGAGACAAACCGTCGTCGGAACGCTCCATCTGCTGCGCCACCAGGCCGTACACGGTATAGGGCTCGTCCAGCGAGCGCTGGGCCAGCGGGGAGTAGATCAAGCCGTCGATTTGCGTGACCCCGATGCCCTTGTCGATGTACGGCAGGACATGGTCGAAATGACCGATTTCCATTGCCGAGCGACGCATCGTGCCGCCCTTGGGCGCTCGCGGGTTGGTGTAGGCAAAATGGCTGAAGCCAGCGGGATACTTCGCCGGTTCACCGTACACGGTCAACGCCTGTGGCGGTGCAGCGTTCACACCGGCGGCGCCCAATAACAGGGCCACGGCAGTGAACAACAAAGTGGGGAAAGCCAGTCGCATTGTCAGCCTTAAAGCCGGGTGGTCGATAACCACAATTTGTACGCTAGCGGCGCGTCCCTCGCCAGCCGTATCACGTAACGAAAACACAACGGCCCACCAAAAGGCGGGCCGTTGTGTAGAAAACTCAAGCGTTGATCAGTCCTGACGGCTGGTCACTTCCAGCAGGTGGTAACCGAACTGGGTCTTGACCGGGCCTTGCACCACGTTGATCGGTGCGCTGAAGACCACGGTGTCGAATTCCTTGACCATCTGGCCAGGACCGAACGAACCCAGGTCACCGCCCTGGCGGCTGGACGGGCAGGTGGAGTTGGCTTTGGCTACTTCGGCGAAGTCGGCGCCGGCCTCGATTTGGGCCTTGAGTTCGTTGCACTTGGCTTCGCTGGCAACCAGGATGTGACGGGCAGTGGCTTTGGCCATGGTAAATACTCCATTCAATGTTCAATTAAAGTGCGGAGCCTACCGGATTCAGTGGGCTATTTCTCTCTCAAAGTTCCGTCAATATCATTGCGTCGATATCGTGTGGCCTTACTGGCCTTGCTCAAAGGCCGGCATTTCTCAAGCGTTCGGCATGCTGCACATACAGGGCGATCGGGTCGATGCCCTTGCGGACCTGGTCGGTTGTCTGGCAGAGGCTGTCCAGATGATCCAGTGGGTAGTCCGAACGGATCACTTTTCCCAGGTGGGAGCTGAATCGGCCAACCATGCCGTCGTTCTGGTCGGCCTCGGTGGTGAAGTAGTGGGAGAAGGCCCGGAGGAACCCGTGCAGCGGATCCAGTGCATTGAGCCCCTCGTCGAGGATGTTCCCCTGCAGGGTGCCGCTCCAGGAATAGTAGCGCACGCCGTTAACCAGTTCGCGACCCTTGCCCCCCCAGGTTTTCGGTAACCCTTGAGGGTATTTGTCGTTGAATGCGCCGACGCCTTCGGTAGTCAGTGCATTGAGCGCAGCGATGGCGTTCTGCGGCAATTGCCGGTTGCCACTGAGCAACGACAGGAAGTCGGCGAACAGGGTGGCCACGGTACCGGCGACATGTTCCGGCAGGCGCCCGGATGTCAGCGCCTTGCGCAGGAAATCGGCCAGTTCCGAGCCATGGTTCGGCCCGCTGACCGATGTCACCGAAGCAACCGCCTCCGGCGCTAGCGCGGCGGCATAACGTGCAGCCAGAGCGCCCTGGCTGTGACCGATCAGGTTGACTTTGCTTGTACCGGTTCCTTCCAGTACCCGGTTGATCTGTGCCAACAGTTGTTCGCCGCGGGTTTCATTGCTGTGGGTAGCCGACAGATGGGGGATGAAGGCCCTGGCACCGGCGCTTCTCAGCGCCTGTTTGACGTCATGGAAAAATTCCAGATTGCCGATTCGATCGAAGCCGAAGAGCCCGTGAACCAACAGGATCGGATAGTGAGTGGTTGCATTCCGTAGCATGTGCATTCCTTTTTCGCAGTAGGTCAGGTGTGTGCTTCAGGGGGCCACTCTAAAGCACGCCAGCTACTCGGCGATGTATGAAAAAGCCGCTGTAACCTGATGAAAACGGAATAGAAATGGTACGAAAGTTCGGATGAGCATGAGGTCTTGGTCGGAATATCTGGACATCTTTTTAACGATGACAGCGCGCTTCTTCTCAATGACCTACCTCTGATACGTCTTTTTTCCGTGCCAGCCGACGCGATTGCCCTGCATCGCGGATCCGTGCCGCGGGTTTCAATAGGCTTTGTCAGATGCTGACCTTCAAGGCGGCGTTTATTCCAAGGACTGGAGCGTATGAATGACTACTTATGAAGCAGATCACCTGAATGTTGTAGAGCAATGCATGGCGGCACCACAGCTGGATCAGGCGGATAACTCGGTGCTCGATCCGTCTGAAAGTAAAGCCATCGTCACCGTCGCGCCTTACCCGTATATGGCCTGCGGAGACAAACTGGAAATGTTCTGGTCAGGTATCGATGCAGAGGGAGTTGCGTATTGGCATGACGTGTCGCGTTTCGTCAGCGAAACTCAGGTGGGCAGGGCGGTGGTCTTTTGTGTATCGGGTGAACACATCGCCGCACTGGATGGAGGATCGCTCGAGGTTTACTACAGGCTCTACAGTGCCCTCCTTTGTGAGCCAGTGGAGTCCGAGCGTTTACACCTGTACGTCGGTGACGCACGGCCAGATTTGCTGCCTGCGATTGTGGACGATGCGGTGGGCGGCACGCTCGACCCGGACAGGGTCGCCGAGGGCGCGTGCATAACGATCAGACCGTATGCCCGGATGGCGGTTGGAGACCGGGTCTTGCTGTCTTGGGCAGGTGTTACGCCTCAAGCGAGCTTCAAGGACACATTGAAAGTCGAATCCTTTGCTGTGGGTGGCGAACTGTCGTTCTGGGTAAGTCC
This sequence comes from Pseudomonas sp. LBUM1673, assembly GCF_059695645.1. Taxonomy (NCBI): domain Bacteria; kingdom Pseudomonadati; phylum Pseudomonadota; class Gammaproteobacteria; order Pseudomonadales; family Pseudomonadaceae; genus Pseudomonas; species Pseudomonas sp. LBUM1673. The sequence continues at coordinate 3,792,987 of NZ_CP166780.1, read as the reverse complement.
CGACTGTATTGCACCCAATCTCGGGGCAGTCGTCACGGTCAGCTACTGCGTCGAGCAAAAGGGGCAAGTGCCTCGTTTCTCGGAGCCTGCACCGCTGTTGATCGGGCCGCTGGAACGAGGAGCGCTTTTGCCACCCTCCGTGCTGGAAGCCGATGAGGGTTGGCTGGATCTGCAAGATGCGATCGATGGTGTCACCGTCGTGATCGACAATGCCCGGGTCGAAGAGGGCGAGCTGGTTTATCTGAAATGTGACGGAGAGCATTTCAATCATCGCGATGATCGTGAGATTTCCAGGGAAATGGCCGGTCAACCGCTGGTGTTCATCGTTCCCTACAGGTTCTGGCGCGAGCATCGGGGCTTGACGGTCCGGGTAGCCTATTCGGTCGAGCGTCTTGACGACGTGAGCCAGCAGTCTGAAGCCACGTTGGTGCAAGTGCAGTCGTAAACTGATTTAACGTCAACCGCCTTCCAGTTTTCGATTGAAAACTGGAAGGCTGGCATTGGTCACTTCGGTTGTTGGCTATGGCGTCGCGCCCGAAGTTGTTCGGCAGCCTGCAGCAACAATTGTTCCGTTCCGGTCCAGCCAAGGCAGCCGTCCGTTACCGAGACGCCGTAACGCAGTGACGGGCTCAACGGCTGGCAACCTTCGAACAGATGGCTCTCAATCATCATGCCGACCAGCGAGCGATCACCTTGCAGGCGCTGCTCAAGCACGTCATTGAACACGGCTGGCTGACGCAATGGATCTTTACCGCTGTTCGCATGGCTGCAGTCGACCATGATCCGTGCCGGGATCTTGAGTCGGGTTAAATCGCTGTGCACCTTGGCAACGCTGTCGCGATCGTAGTTCGGCCCGCGATGGCCACCCCGCAATACCAGGTGAGTGTCGGGGTTGCCCGGTGTCTGAATAATCGCAGGATGCCCCTGGCTATCGACGCCGAAATGGCGATGCGGATGAGCGGCCGAACGCATGGCGTCGCTGGCGACAGCCACACTGCCATCGGTGCCGTTCTTGAACCCTACCGGCATGCTCAGGCCGCTGGCCATTTCCCGGTGGATCTGTGATTCGGTGGTACGGGCACCAATCGCGACCCAGCTCAGCAGGTCGTCGAAGTAGCCGGCGGCCATCGGTTGCAGCAGCTCAGTGGCAACGGGTAAGCCCAGTTGCAGCATGTCGCGCATCAATTCGCGGGACAGCGTCAAACCGCCCGCCATGTCGTCGCTGCCATCCAGATGCGGGTCGTAGGCCAAACCTTTCCAGCCAACCGTGGTGCGGGGTTTCTCGACGTAGGCGCGCATCACCAGCAGCATCTCATCACTGACTTGCGCAGACAGACGGGCCAGGTTGGCAGCGTATTCGCGGGTTGAGCGGGGATCGTGAATCGAGCAAGGGCCGACGATCACCAACAGACGAGAATCTTCACCGTTGAGGATCGCGCTAACCGCTTGGCGGTGGGCGGCGACTTGCTGGGTCAGGGCGTTGCTGAGTGGCAATTGCTGTTTGAGTTGCAATGAGCTGGGTAGACGCAAGGTCAGCGCTTCATTGGCAGGGCACAGGGTGGACAGCGGCAGAGCAGAGATGGACGAGTTCATATTCGGGCTTCCTGGGGCTGGCGGCGGGTTCGTTCCCGCGCGCTCGGCCCTACTGGGGTGTTCGACAATTGGCCGGATTGGCTGCGTGTGTGTGCTTGCCACCTGTGGGTGACCGATCGGAGGCGGCAGGCTGTCCCGAGCGGAGGCTGGTAAATCGCCAGGCGGTAAAACTGTCGTAACGGTAATAAGTGGCGTAGTTCATGTTCAAAACTCCTGGGTGTCTGGTGTGACGCTAAAAATGTTCAGGGCTGAAAAAACAAAACCCCCGGTCGGGAGGCCGACCGGGGGTTGAGAATTCTCTGGTGGCGACCCGTTTAAAGTGGGCGCCGTGTGGGTATCAGGCGCGCCAGTGGCTAAACCAATACCCAAAATAAAAATTGACCGAAGCACAAACGTCATTCGCCCGGGCAGCCGCAACCGAGCGCGGGGCGCTGGCGGTACGAGGCTGTGAGAGGGCGTTGAGCATGGTCTGTCTCCGACGAATGCGCCGAGCTTACTAGAGGCCGGTACGCGGATTCAATCAGAAAATGCTATCGATGATCATGGGCTTTTCTATCGCTTGAGTGCGTCGGGGTTTGTGACACACTTTGCGCTGCGCCCAACAACCATACCGTCACAAGGACGAACCATGACGACACTGACCATCGCCGCCGCTCAATCGATCTCCATTGCCGGTGACTTGGCCGCCAATATTGCCCGGCACCAGCGTTTCATGCAGGTTGCCGCGGAGCAGGGCGTGCAATTGCTGGTGTTTCCAGAGTTATCGCTGACCGGGTACGAACGCGGCCTGGCGGCGGAGCTGGCCATAGCGCCAGACGCCAGAGTGCTGCAACCACTGCGCGATTTCGTACGGGAAGTCGGTGTGACCAGCGTCGTCGGGATGCCGATTCGTCTGTCGGACGATTCGCAGGTATTGATCGGTGCTTTGGTATTGGGCGCCGATGGTTCGCTCGGGGTTTACAGCAAACAACATCTGCACCCGGGCGAAGAGGTGGCGTTTGCCCCGGGAACGGGCGGTTCGACGCTGGAGATCGGTACCGACACCGTTGCGCTGGCGGTATGCGCCGATTTCTCTCACCCCAGTCATGCGGCGACTGCGGCACGGCAGGGCGCTGATCTTTATGCCGCGGGCGTGCTGATCACAGAAAACGGCTACGCTCCAGATACCGCACTCTTGCAAGGCTATGCCCGTACCCATTCGATGGCGGTACTGATGGCCAACCATGGTGGCGCAACGGGTGGCTGGGAGTCGGCAGGGCGCAGTGCGATCTGGGCGGCGGACGGGGCGTTAATTACGGCGGCGCCGGGTACGGGGAACCTCATGGTCGTTGCTCGCCGCAATGCTGACGGTTGGAAGGGGCAAATCGTGACTGTCGCGGAGGCTTGAATGGGGTTCGAATTACGTCCGGCAACGTCTCGGGACCTGGACTTCGCTCGTAACCTGACTTGTCGAAATATGCTTCGCTACTACATTCAACATGAGCTGTTGTGGCTGGACGAGGCCTTCGATGTCGCCTGGGAGGGCCGTGAGAACTGGCTGATTGTGCGTGATGACACGCTGATGGGCTATGTCAGCCTGAGCCGTGATGCCAAGGCCTTGTATATCCGCGAATTGCATGTACTTGAAGCGTTCCAGGGGCAGGGCGCCGGTTCCTGGGCGATCGATCAGGTATTCGCCATGGCGTGCCAGGAGCGACGCCCGGCATTGCGTCTGACCGTTTTTGAAAATAATCCGGCGAAAATGCTTTACGAGAAAAAGGGCTTGAAGGTGGTCGGCGAAGACGAGTGTTTCCTGAGAATGCAGCGTGATGTCAATGAACTGCATCGCTGAAACACGCAGGCGGCAAGCCTTGCCAGATGAATTGAAACTTTTTATATGCTGCTTGCCGCTAGGTCTGTCAGTCGCTTTTTGCTAAGGTGTCCGGCAACCCAATAAGACCAAATCGCGAGGTGTCTGCTTGATTAGGGTGCTAGTAGTCGATGACCATGATCTCGTTCGTACGGGCATTACACGAATGCTGGCTGACATCGATGGCCTGCAAGTAGTCGGCCAGGCTGAGTCAGGGGAGGAATCCCTGCTCAAAGCGCGTGAATTGAAACCCGATGTGGTGCTGATGGACGTCAAGATGCCCGGGATCGGCGGTCTTGAAGCCACGCGCAAATTATTGCGCAGTCATCCGGACATAAAAGTCGTCGCGGTCACAGTGTGCGAAGAAGATCCGTTTCCTACCCGGCTGCTACAGGCAGGTGCCGCAGGTTATCTGACCAAGGGCGCCGGATTGCCGGAAATGGTCCAGGCCATTCGCCTGGTGTTTGCCGGGCAACGCTATATCAGCCCGCAGATTGCCCAGCAACTGGCGATCAAGTCGTTCCAGCCAACCAATGATTCGCCCTTCGACGCGTTGTCGGAACGGGAGATCCAGATTGCGTTGATGATTGTCGGCTGTCAGAAGGTGCAGATCATCTCCGACAAGCTGTGCCTGTCGCCAAAAACAGTGAATACCTACCGTTACCGTATTTTCGAGAAGCTTTCGATCAGCAGCGATGTCGAATTGACGCTGTTGGCGGTTCGTCACGGCATGGTTGATGCCAGCCTCTGAAAATGACTGAAATCTTCGATTCAAGCGCTTTTCTGTCGACGGTCAGTGGGCGGCCGGGTGTCTATCGCATGTTCGACAGCGATGCGCGGCTGCTTTATGTCGGCAAAGCCAAAAATCTCAAGAAGCGTTTGGCGAGCTACTTCCGCAAAGCCGGTCTTGCCCCCAAGACCGCTGCGTTGGTAGGCCGTATCGCCCAGGTCGAAACCACCATCACGGCCAATGAAACCGAAGCCTTGCTGCTTGAGCAGACGCTGATCAAGGAGTGGCGCCCGCCGTACAACATCCTGCTGCGCGACGACAAATCCTACCCTTATGTCTTTCTCTCGGATGGCCAGTTCCCACGCTTGAGCATCCATCGGGGGGCAAAAAAGGCCAAGGGCAAATATTTCGGCCCTTATCCCAGCGCGGGTGCGATTCGCGAAAGCCTGGGCCTGCTGCAAAAGGCTTTTTTTGTTCGCCAGTGCGAAGACAGCTATTACAAGAACCGTACGCGACCTTGCCTGCAATACCAGATCAAGCGCTGCAAGGCGCCATGTGTCGGCCTGGTGGAACCCGAGGTGTATGCCGAAGATGTACGCCACTCGGTGATGTTTCTTGAGGGGCGCAGCAACGCGCTGGCGGACGAGTTGTCTGCGGCCATGGAGGAGGCGGCGGTCAACCTCGAGTTTGAGCGTGCCGCCGAGCTGCGTGACCAGATCTCATTGCTGCGTCGGGTCCAGGACCAGCAGAGCATGGAAGGCGGGACGGGCGATGTCGATGTGATTGCGGCGTTCGTCAACCCGGGTGGCGCCTGTGTGCACTTGATCAGCGTGCGCGGTGGCCGAGTGTTGGGGAGCAAGAACTTCTTTCCGCAGGTGGGTATTGAGGAAGACGTTTCCGAAGTCATGGCAGCGTTTCTCGGCCAATATTTCATCAGCAGCCCCGAGCGCGACTTGCCGAGCGAGCTGATCGTCAACGTGGTTCACGAGGACTTTCCAACCTTGATCGCAGCCATCGAAGAGCTGCGCGGTCGTGAATTGACCATCAGCCATCGAGTACGCGGCACCCGAGCGCGCTGGCAGCAATTGGCGGTCACCAATGCCGAGCAGGCGTTGGGTGCGCGACTGGCGAACCGGCAACACGTCGCGGCCCGTTTCGATGCCCTGGCCGAAGTACTGAACCTGGACGAACCGCCGCAACGTCTCGAGTGTTATGACATCAGCCATTCCAGCGGCGAGGCCACCGTGGCGTCCTGTGTGGTGTTCGGCCCGGAAGGCCCGATCAAATCCGACTACCGCCGCTACAACATCGAAGGCGTTACGCCGGGCGACGACTATGCCGCGATGCATCAGGCCCTGACCCGCCGCTTCAGCAAACTGAAGGACGGCGAGGGCAAGTTGCCGGACATCCTGCTGGTCGACGGCGGTAAAGGTCAGCTGTCCATGGCGCGTGACGTGCTCAATGAGCTGGCCGTACCCGACCTGATTCTGCTCGGCGTTGCCAAAGGCGCGACGCGCAAGGCCGGTTTCGAAACCCTGTACCTCAATGACGCGGCCCATGAATTCACCTTGCGCGGCGATTCCCCCGCGCTGCATTTGATTCAGCAGATCCGCGACGAAGCCCACCGTTTCGCCATTACCGGGCACCGCGCACGTCGTGGAAAAACTCGCCGTACCTCCACACTTGAGGGCGTTGCCGGGGTCGGACCGACACGTCGCCGCGATTTGTTGAAACATTTTGGTGGATTGCAGGAGCTGTCTCGTGCCAGCATCGAAGAGATCGCCAAAGCACCCGGGATCAGTAAAAAGCTCGCAGAGTTGATTTATGCAAACCTGCACAGCGAGTAGAATGCCCAACTCACCTCGTAGCCAGTTGTGCCGATGAATATCCCTAATCTGATTACCGTTTTACGCGTCCTGCTCATCCCGATCTTCATTTTGCTGTTTTACTTGCCTTACCACTGGAGCTATTTGGCGTCCGCCTCGGTCTTTGCATTTGCCGCCGCAACCGACTGGCTGGACGGGTATCTGGCCCGTCGTCTGGAACAAAGCACACCGTTCGGGGCCTTCCTTGATCCTGTTGCGGACAAGCTGATGGTCGCCGTTGCGCTGGTTCTGCTGGTGCAAGAGCATGGCAACCTGTGGCTCACGCTGCCGGCCGCTGTCATCATCGGTCGTGAAATTGTCGTCTCGGCACTGCGCGAGTGGATGGCCGAACTCGGTGCCCGCGCCCATGTAGCGGTGTCGAACCTGGGCAAGTGGAAAACCGCCGCGCAAATGCTGGCGCTGGTGATCCTGCTGGCCAATCCGTCGAGCTTCAGCTTCTGGGTCTTGATGGGGTACGCCTTGCTGCTGGTGTCCGCTGGCCTGACATTGTGGTCCATGGTCCAATACTTGCGGGCAGCCTGGCCGCATCTGAAAACGGACGTGGACAATAAATAAAACATTTTTGAATCAAAGGGTTGACGGGGCATCTGGATTCTATAGAATGCGCCTCACCAAGACGCGGGAATAGCTCAGTTGGTAGAGCACGACCTTGCCAAGGTCGGGGTCGCGAGTTCGAGTCTCGTTTCCCGCTCCAAATATTGTTCTACAGGCTTCTATTGAAGTCTGCAGAAACTGAAAAAAGAGGCTTCGGCCTCTTTTTTAGTTCCAGTAATTTCTTCTCGAAAGTACTAGCAGCCACGATTTTTTAGTACATTAATCCGGCGCTTGGTAGATCACTTTTTCGTGGGACTTAACTTATTGGAAACCGTACAAATCTCCTCCATCCAAACGAGACGGAGACTGTACGATGGCCCTCACCGATACCGCGGTCCGACACGCCAAACCCCGTGTCAAGAACTACACCCTTCCTGACTACGACGGCCTCGCTCTTTTCGTGAATACGAAAGGCGCCAAGTGCTGGCACTTCCGCTTTTCCTGGGCGGATAAGCAACCTCGTATTTCTCTCGGCACCTATCCTGAAATTAGCTTACGAGATGCTCGCGTTCTGCGTGATGTTGCCAGGGCGCTGGTCGCCAAGGGCATCGATCCGCGCGTTCATCGACGGCAGGAGCATAATGCCAGGCGTCTGGCCACGGAAAACACCTAAGAAGCGGTCTTTCAGCATTGACGTGATTTAAAGGCGTTGAGTCTGAGTATGTGCTGGAGGTGGTGCGCAAATTTAAACGTCGTGGTGCACTGACGGCGGCGGAGAAGTGCCGAACCAAGTCTGCTCTCCGGTACGTCATCGTCGCGGGAGGGCTCGAGACCAATCCGGCCGCCGACACTCGATAGTGTGGCAGTGCTTCGCCGAATCGGGCGACAGCGCTGGGCGCTCAGATTGAGGCGTAGAGGGATGTGCCTCAGCTTCGCTGTTCATGGCCAGTTAACCCTTTGGGCCGGGTCTGTGATCAGTCATTAGGCAAGTGCAACTGCACTTCCATGGCGTCATGAAGGAGTCGGACGACCTCGATCACGTCGTCGTTTACCACACGATAGAACACGATATGGCGTGGGCCTTTGACCATTCCATGGGCTGTTTGGCCTGCTGGCGTGAATAGATGAGGTGATAGTTGCGAAGGCCCGGTGCAAGCTCATCACGGTCGTGGCTGCCAATGCGATAAGGCGTGCCGGCGATAGCTTGCAGCGCGGTGAGGATCAGCGCCTGGTAGCGCTGGCGTGCTTGATCGCCGAACTGCGTCGGGGAGAGCCTGAGGATGTAGACAATGTCGGCGCGCGCCGCGTTGGAAATCCGATACGGCGGCATGCTCAGTGTTTCTCCCGCATGGGGAGGGCTGCCTCCAGACTCAACCCCTCGAGGTAGTGCTCCAGATCCCCTTCGTTCAACTGAGTAAAGCGCCCGTGCTCAAGTCCTCAAGCTGTTAAAGCACCGCTCCGTGGCACTGGGCATGGCCGGTTGCGCCGCCTTCTTTCAGGCGAGTTCGCCGGGCTTAACTGACTTTCCTGTCCCATTGCTCCCCAGACCCCATGAAGCTCCCAGCGTTAAGCTCAAGAAAGCAGTGCATCTGAAGTCTAGTGTGACAGTAAATCACCCTGCATTTGATGCATAGCCATTACCCGCATCACTCGTCCTGACGACGGGTGTAATGCAACAGCCGATCGGTTTCGGTCTTGACCGCCAAGTAGCACTCGCAGCTGAGCCGTTCAAGGCGCGCTCTATCCAGAACCGTGATCTGGCCCCGACTGTATTCGATGACGCCTTGACGCTGCAGTTTGCCCGCCGCTTCCGTGACGCCTTCGCGGCGCACGCCCAGCATGTTGGCGATCAGCTCCTGGGTCATGTTTAGGCGATTGCCGTGCAGGCGATCCAGCGACAACAGCAGCCAACGACACAATTGCTGATCGATCGAATGGTGGCGATTGCACAAGGCGGTCTGTGACATCTGCGTGATCAGCGCCTGGGTGTAACGCAGCATCAGCAGGAGCAGATCGCCATGACGGTTGAACTCTTTCTTGAGTTTTTGCCCCGGCAGGCGAAATGCACCGCCGGCACTTTGCACCACCGCCCGACTGGAGGTGCTTTCGCCGCCCATGAACAGCGCAATGCCGATCAAACCCTCGTTTCCGACCACGGCGATTTCTGCTGACGAGCCGTTTTCCGTGACATGCAGCAGGGAGACGATGGCGTCGGTCGGGAAGTAAACGTGCCGCAAGGTGTCCCCCGGTTCATACAGCACATCGCCCAGCGCCAGACTGACCTGCTCCAGGTGCGGAACAAGGCGCTGGAGGTCGACGGCCGGGAGCGCCGCGAGTAGATGATTGTGGCTTGGATCGGGGGAGGCATGCATAGCAGAGCATCCGTGGCGCAACAGGGGCGTGCCCGCTCAGGGTACTCCCATGCACGCCATGGCTGGTGATCAATGTCTATTCATCGGCGGCATGCTCGAATTCCAGCGCCTGAGGCCTGGGTGACCGGGCGCGACAATCTACCCGGACCCAATGCTCCTGACCGCCGTCATCCAGTGTCAGCGCAGCGTCACTCAATGGCTGGCCATCGAGGGTCATGGAGGTGAAGGTCGAACTGCCCTGACGCACATCAAAGTGGTAGAGGGTTTTGCCGAAGCGGTAGTGCAAGAGGAAGCCCGGCCAGTCGACGGGTATCAGCGGTTCGATTCTGAGCGTGCGGCCGCTGCGTTGTACGCCCAGCAACGACTCGACAATCAGCCGGTACATCCAGCCCGCAGAACCGGTGTACCAGGTCCAGCCACCTCGGCCGGCATGGGGGGCGGTGCCGTAGACATCCGCGGCCATGACATAGGGCTCGACCTTATAGGTCTCGATTTGAGCGTTGTTGGCAGGCGCGGCGGGGTTGATCAGATCCAGCAGTTCCCAGGCTTTGCCGGCTTCACCCAACTGAGCAAACGCCATGCCCGCCCAAACGGCAGCATGGGTGTACTGACCTCCGTTCTCGCGCACGCCTGGCACGTAGCCCTTGATGTAGCCGGGGTCCAGGGCGCCCTTGTCAAACGGGGGATCCAGCAGCAACACGGCGCGGATGTCACGTTTGATCAGATGCTCATCCAATGCCTGCATGGCCTTAATCTGGCGGACGGCAGAGCCGGCCCCCGACAGCACTGACCAGCTTTGAGCAATGGAATCGATACGACATTCTTCATTGCTCGCCGAGCCGAGCATTTGTCCGTCATCGAACCAGGCGCGGCGATACCAGGCGCCGTCCCAGGCCGTTTGATCGAGGTTGCGTTGCAGTGTCACCGCGCTGTCACTGCAGCGTTTGGCAAATGCGTGATCACCGTTCAGGCGAGCGGTCACCGCAAATTGCTCCAGCACCTGATAGCTGAAGAAGCCCAGCCAGACACTTTCACCTGCACCCAGGTGGCCGACGCGATTCATGCCGTCGTTCCAGTCACCGGAGCCCATCAGCGGCAACCCGTGATGACCGCGGCGCAGGCTGTGTTCGATGGCACGCACGCAGTGTTGATACAGGGACTCTCGCAGGGGCGATTCACCGGGGAGGTCATAGTAGGACTCTTCGCCGGCCACCAGTTGGCGTCCTTCCAGGTACCCGGCGACCTCTTCCAGCACACCCACGTCTGCGGTCATTTCGACATAGCGGTTGGTGGCGGCCACCAGCCACAAAAAGTCATCGGAGCAGGCGGTGCGGACCCCTCGATTCATCGGCGGGTGCCACCAGTGTTGCACGTCGCCTTCCACATACTGATGGCCGGCGCACAGCAACAGGTGCGCGCGCACGGCTGCCGGATCGGCATGGATCATCGCCATGCTGTCCTGCAGCTGATCGCGAAAACCGATGGCGCCACCTGACTGGTAGTAGCCGCTTCGGGCCTGGAAACGGCACGCGATCACCTGATACATCAACCAGCCGTTGACCATGACGTCGACTGCAGGGGTGCCCGTTTCAATACGAATCGCCCCGAGCAATGAGCGCCAGTGTTCCCGTACTTTATGCAATTCCTCGGCGGCCACCAGGCTGCCCCGATAACGCTGCACCAGCTGGGTGGCGGCGTTACTGGAAGACGCCGCCCCCAGACGCAGGATGACTTCCCGGGTATCGCCCTCGCCGAGTTCGATCGACACTTGCAGGGCGGCACAAGGGTCCAGACCGCCGCCCACGCGCCCGGACAGACCGGCGTGCTGCATCGCTGCCGGTGAGGCGAGGGTGCCATTGCGGCCAATGAATTCAGTACGGTCACCGCTGACACCGTGATCGATCGTGTCGGTGTCAAAGAACGCCACCCACTCGGAAAACTCCACCGAGTAGGCGTTGCGGGCGAAGAAGGCCCCGCTGGCGGGATCTGATTGGGTGACCACATGCATCGCCGATTTGCTGCGCAGATCGCCCAGCACCCATTCCACGTACCCTGTGACAGACAATGACCGGCGGCGTCCCGAGCGGTTGCTCAACACTAGCCGCGAGAATTTGATCGGCGCATCCAGCGCCACGTAGATCCACAGCTCGCTGTAAATGCCGTCTTCTTCATGTTCGAACACGCTGTAACCGAAACCGTGACGGGTCTGGTACGTGCCTTGTCCGGGGCAGGGTTGAGGCGCTGCAGACCAGAAGTGCCCGGTCTCTTCATCACGCAGGTAAATGGCTTCGCCGCTGCGATCGGTGACCGGATCGTTATGCCAGGGCGTCAGGCGAAATTCATGGGCGTTTTCGGCCCAGGTATAGGCACTGCCGGCTTCCGAGACCACCGTGCCGAGATGCGCATTGGCGATCACGTTGACCCAGGGCGCGGGTGTCGGATCGGGCGCGAGCCCGGTGATGATGTACTCACCGCCATCGGCGCTGAAGCCGCCATAATCGTTGCTCAACAGCAGGAAGGGACGGTTCGGTCGTACCGCTGCCGGCCGAGCCTGAAAAAGCCGGGTCGCCACAAACGGCGCGTGCACCGGTGATACTTTGCGGCGGTGAATCTGTTCGGCCAGGCTGCCCAGATCTTCGCTCAGCACCAGTCTGGCAACCGAGAGGAACAGCACGCGATCTTCATTCGACATCTGCTGCGCGGGGCGCACAAAAATCCCGCCCGGACGATCCAGTAGCGTGGATTCACTGCCTGAGGTGATAAGGCCGAGGATCGCGTCTTGCAGTTGCTGGCGATAACCCACCTGATCTTCGTTCCAGATCAGCAAATCGACCACCAACCCTTTTTGCCGCCAGTAGGCGTGGGCCTGAATCAATTGCTGCACCAGGGCGATGTTGTCCAGGCTCTGGATTTGCAGCAACACGATGGGCAGGTCGCCGGAGATGGCCTGCCCCCAAAGCCCCGGCTGATTGCGGCGATTGGCAATCAGCACCGCATGGTTGGCGCGCATCGAGGCATTCGCATAAAGCAACGACGAGGCCATCTGCTCGAACAGACGGGCATCGGACAACGAGGCATTGAGCTGACGCAAAAGCACCTGGCTATGGGTCCAGGACAGGTCGAACACGCGGTCGGCGAGGTGGCGGTCGCGGTACTTGTTGATGAGGTAAAGGCAGTCATCACGGCTGTCGGCGACACCGGTGACCAAGTCGATGGTGGCCTGTTGGCCGGGTTGCAGGGTAATCCTGCAGCGAATCGCGATCACCGGATCGAGCACCGGGCCTGCACTGCCTGACAAGCGCTGGCAATCGGCATCAAGGGCGGCGGGTGACACGAGGCTGCGTCCTCGGCCGATGAACCGGGCGCGATCGGTTTCGTACGAGATCGCATCGATGTCCACCCCGTGTGCCGCCAGCAAATGGCACATCCACGGCGTCGGTTCATCGCTGGCCCGTGGTCGGCGGCTGCAGATAATAGCCTGAAGCGCAGGCAGTAATTCGGTCTGCACGAACAGCTTGCTGAACGCCGGGTGCATCGCGTCGTTGACCGGGGTTGTCAGCACGACTTCGGCGTAGGTGGTGATCTCCAGTGTCTTGGCCGAAGACGCTCGGTTGGTGACATGCAGGCGGCGCAGTTCGATGTCGTCTTCAGGCGAGACAACAATCTCCAAGTGTGTGTCGAAATCCTGGTTGCGCGCACGGAACTCTGCACGGGAATCGCAGAAGATCGCCTCGTGGCTCTCGGGTTGATGCATCGTCGGTTGATGCGCAGCCGACCAGACCGTGTTGCTCTGGACATCGCGCAGGTAGCAGAACATCCCCCAATTGTCCTGTGAGGTGTCCTCCTGCCAACGGGTGATCGCCATTTCATTACGGCGGCTGTAACCACCGCCGCCGCTGGTCAGCATGACGTGGTAGCGACCGTTGGAGAGCAACTGCACGGCCGGACGCTTGCGTCCCGGATCAGAGAACACCCGAAGCCCCGTATCCTGGCCTTGGCCGACATCGCCGAGTACCGGCGACTGTGCGGTTTGCAGGTACGGCGCGGCGGATTTCGGCACCCGCTCCTGTAGCAGCAGCAGGGCTGATCGCAGTGCCGGGTCGGCCTCGAATCGCTGTTGCATGGGTTGATCGAGCAGTCGGCTGGTCAAGGCCAGCAAGCTCATGCCCTGGTGGTGAGCCATGAACGACCGGACCACGACGAAGTGTTTGCCGCGCGGTAAGCGGGCCTCGGTGTAATCCACGGCTTCATACAGACCGAAACGTCCGGCAGAGCCTTGCAGGGCGAGGCGTTGCAGGTTCTTGCAGGCCGCATCGGCATCGGCATCGGCATCGACCATCAACGCCAGGGCGCTGGCGTAGGGCGCTATCACGACGTCATTGCTCAGCCCGCGCTGGAGCCCCAGGGCCTGAACGCCGAAGGCGCGGTATTGATAATTGAAGTGCGCGTCAACGGTGGAGTAACCCGACTCCGAAACGCCCCAGGGAATGCCCAGCCTGCTGCCCTGTTCGATCTGCACCGACACGGCGGCGCGGCAAGTCTGGTCCAGCAGGCTGCCCTCGAAGTTGGGCATCACCAGCATCGGCATGAGGTATTCGAACATCGAGCCCGACCAGGACAGCAACGTTGGTACGCCCGCGTTTTCACTCAGCAGCCTTCCCAGGGTGAACCAGGCGCGTTGGGGGATTTGTCCCTGAGCGATGGCCACGTAATTGGTCAGCCGCACCTCGGACGCCAGCAGGTCGTAGTAACCGGTGTCGAGCCTGCGCTCCTCGGCGTTGTAACCGATGACAAACAGGTCACGCTGGTGGTCGTAAAGCAACGAGAAATCCATCTGCGCCAGCGACGTCGCCAATACAGCCAGACGCTTCAGGGTTTCCAGACGCTGTGCGGCGTCACTGCGGACCCGCTCGATTTCAGGGTGATGCTCGGCGGCCCAGTCGGCGGGGTTCAGGCCGGCCAGTTGACGCAAGGTGCGAGGCGATTCAATCGTGACCGAGGGGGCAGGGAGGCGATAACGCTGCAGTTCTTCTGTCCAGTCGATGCATTGACGGGTAAACGCTTCTCGCCAGTAGAGGCTTTCCTCGTCGGTGTCCGCTGGCTGGCTGGTGACCATGATGCGAGCCGTGTGCAGCAGGTCTGCCAGCGCCTCAGGGGTCGCAATTTGCGAGACCGGTTCAAGGCCTTTTCTCAGTGGCAGGGCGTATTCATCCGCCCCCGAGGCGTGTTGGGAATCTGCAAGGATGTCCAGGGTATCGCGCAGGCCCTTGATCACGGCAGGGCCGAACATCGGGGCGTCTGCCAGCTGCGCAATGCCGGTGCTCAAGGTCAACAGCAGGCCCGCCAGGTTGCCGCTGTCGACGGTGGAGACGTAATGCGTACGCAGCGGCTCGAGGGTCTGCGTGTCGTACCAGTTATAGAAATGCTGCCGATAACGCTCCAGACCTTCCATGCTGTCCAGCGACGCCGCCAGCCGGGACAGCAGCCGTTCAGTGCTCAAGTAAGCGAAATCGTGAGCGGCCAGGTGGGCGAGCAGCGACATGCCCATATTGGTCGGCGAGGTGCGATGGGCAATGGCAGGCCTGGGGTCTTCCTGCACGTTGTCCGGTGGCAACCAGTGATCCTCGGGCCCGACGTATTGATCGAAGAACGCCCAGGTTTTGCGCGCCAGCAACCGCAGGAAGCGCAAATCATCCGTCGACGGTACGAACACCGACTGCTTGGGTGCCGAACTGAGCCACCAAGCGATCCAGGGGCCCACTAACCACGACAGCAGCAGCGGACTGGCGATGGCCAGCGTCTGCGGATCCTTCACCAGCAGGGCCAGTGAGATCAGGGCCGATACCGGCTCGATCCACATCTGGCGATAGAGGCCGGACAGCCGGTTTACGGTGGTGCGCTCCACCTCGCGCGAGGGCTGCCATTGCAACAGCCGGCGTCTGCTGAAGCTGATTCGCCAGAGCGAGCGCAGGATGGCGTCAGCGCTGTAGAACATCTCGAAGGGCAGCCAGGCGAGCGTCAGACCAGCCCGGGCGAGGTCTTGTGCCAGATCACCCAGAAGCGCCCTGAGGTACTGCCCATAGGACACATTAGCGGGGAGCTGCATCAGATCGGTCACCGCTCGCAGCAACGGTTGAATCACCATCAACCCGATGACAGTCAGGGTCCAGTTCATTGGCTGACTGCTGGCAAACCAGCCCCATGCGAACATCAGCAACAGCGCCAGCGGTTCCAGGCTGCGTCGCAGATTGTCCAGAATCTTCCAGCGTGCCATGACGCTCAGCCTGTTGCGCACCCACTTACCGTCGGCATTGCGCGCCCAGGGCAATGTCCACGGCAGCAGTTGCCAGTCGCCGCGAACCCAGCGATGCCGTCGTTTGACATCGGCACCGTAACGCGAAGGGTATTGCTCGTAGACTTGCACGTCGCTGAGCAGGCCGGATCGTGCATAACACCCTTCGATCAGGTCGTGGCTGAGAATCTGGTTATCCGGCAAGCAACCTTCCAGGGCGCAGGTGAATGCGTCCACGTCGTAGATGCCCTTGCCGATGAAGGAACCTTGCTGGAACAGGTCCTGGTAAACGTCCGATACCGTGCGAGTGTAGGGATCGACGCCGGCATCACTGCCAAACAGCCGGGCGTAGATCGAGCGCGTGGCGCTGGTCAAGCTGATGCCCACTCGCGGTTGCAACACCGCGTAGCCGAAAATGATCTGCTCACCGTCACTGTCGAACAACGGACGATTCAAAGGGTGCATCATGGCCGCCACGCATTGGCGCGCGACATCGCGCGGCAGCAGGGTGTCGGTGTCCAGCGTGATCACGTAACGCACCCCGCGCAATGGCGTGATGTCGCCGACGATGGCGTTGAAGCGTTCCTCTCCATGGCCACGCAACAGGGCGTTGAGTTCAATCAGCTTGCCGCGTTTGCGCTCGTGGCCCATCCACACACGTTCGCTCGCATTCCAGCGACGCGGCCGATGCAGCAGAAAGAATCGGTCGCCGAGTCCGTCCGCGTATTTTCGGTTGAGCAGGGTGATTGCACGGGAGGCTTGTGTGAGCAGCTCGGCATCTTGCGGCTGAGACTCTTCAGGCGCATCCAGAAAATCGCTGAGCAACGCGAAATACAGGTTGCTGTCGCGGTTGGCGAGAAACCGCACTTCAAGACCTTCCACCAGTTCGTCCACGTCTGCCAGGCTGGCGATCAGCGTCGGGATCACCACCAGGCTTCGCGCGCCATCGGGAATACCGCTGGCAAAATCCATTTTCGGTAGCGTCGTCGGCAACAGACTGAACGTCACCAACCAGTTGATCAGGCTGATCGCCAGTCGGCTGGTCATGATCAGGCATGGAATCGCCATCATCAGAAGCGCCGCATCGGGCATCCCGTCGCGCTGCGCGGAGGCCAGTAAAGGCCAGGCAAAGATGAGCGTCAGAACAGCCACCGGCGCCAGATAAAACATCAGCGGCGACTGCTGCAACAACCGTTTCCAGCGCTCATGAAGCGGCACCCTGGCATTGAGTCGTCGCTCCAGCGTCGGCAGCCCTGCGCTGATCAGGTAATACCCGACATGGCGCGCCAGCAGTTCGCAGGGGACTGAGGCGGTTCCGGTCGCGGCGAGATTGATCGCGGCGCGGGCGACCTGGATTTCCGAGTGTTGGGGGCTTCTTCGGGCAAGGCGTTCTATGACATGCCGGTAGCTGTCGCGGGTACTGAAATCCATCGCCCGGTAAATTTCTGCCGGGTCTTCATTGAGAATCTGCGCGACATGACTCATCGACTCGACAAACTCGCGCCAGTCCGTGGCGGACAGGAGGCGCAAACTGCCGATGCTGTTGCCAATCGACACCTGATCCGCTGCCTGTTGTTGCGCATCGAGCTGCACCTGGCGTTCGATGCTGGAGCCTGTCTCACTCAGCGTCTGCTCCATCCAGTTCAGCGCCAGGGCCAGCGCCGCGCTCTGGCCCTGCAGGCGGCGGGTGAATTCAGCGACAAAGGCGGCGGTCATCGGAGGTGCGGAGCGGGCCATGTCGGCAACGGTCAGCACCACGCTTTTGATGTCTCGTTCCGAGGTTTCGATCAGGTGTTCGGCCCAGTCATCGGCCAGATTGCGCTCGTCGGCGTTGGCCATGACCCTGGAGGCCACTCGCCGCAGGTTTTCGATCAACGCCAGACGCAGCATGATCGGTATCGCCCACAGTTCGCCCAGCGCAAGCGGCATCACTGTCTGATAGGAAAAAATGAAGCGGCTCAGGCTTTCCTCATCGACTCGACCGTCGCCATGGGAGATGGTCTCCAGCGCGATGTCATAGACGCGAGGCAGGCCCGCCGACGGGCCGTTGATCAGGCGTGGCAACTCACGGCTATAGCCTTTGGGCAGGTGCGTTCTGGCGGTGCGAATGTTTTCCTCGATCAGATAGTAATTGTCCAGCAGCCATTCCGCTGCTGGCGTCACTCGTCGGCTGGACACTTGCGCGTTGGCTAGCGCCGTGCTGCTGCGTTTGAGCAACTCCTCGTTGTCATCGAGCCTGTGCAGCATCGAGTCCCGTGCGGACAGCGTGGTCAGGCGATGCTGCCCGGCCAGGGCGATGCCGTGACTGGCCATCTGATCGGCGCTGAAAAGCTCCGAGCGCAATATGGGCTCGTATTTGAATCGGGGTGGAGGAAACAGAGGGGTTCGCCAAAAACCGGACGAGCGAGAAAATACCTTCTGTAGGCGTGTCCATATGCTGTTCATAAGGTCCTGAGCCTGAAACGCATCATACAATTGCGTGCATTTTTATAGGTGCGCCAACGCATTGCGCCAGCACCGAGCAGCGCTTGGTGGACGTAGCTTTTCAACTTGAGTGTGGAGACTTGGAGGACTGTTCGTCTGTTCGCTGGCGAACATAGCCAGCGCTCCTTGGATGCGGTCCACATTGCAGGCGGTATTGCTCGGACGCGGGGCGGGATTTATCCAGTCTCTCCGCGTTTTGTCGACCCCGCATTGGCGGCTAGTGAACCGCAGGGCTCATTTTGGGCTTTGCCGGCCTGATACTGCTATCAGCGCAGGCGGAGTAATTCATCCGTAACGGTGTTCGATGGAGATGAACTACCAGGTGTCGGCAATGCGCACGACGGTATCGATAAAGGCCTGGGAGCTCTCCGCATTGACTTCGATATCGATTGAATCGATGCCGGCAAAACGCTTGAACAGCAATGCTTTGCCTTCCATGACCGGCTTACTGGCCAAGGGACCTAAGTTGCCGAGGCCCAGAATGGCCGTGCCGTTGGTGATCACGGCGACCAGATTCCCTTTTCCGGTAAAGCGATAGGCGTTCTCCGGGTCCTTCGCGATTTCGCGAACGGGCTCAGCTACGCCTGGCCAGTGCGAGTTGGGCGGCTGTGTCGGCAGGCTTGCTCAGCTCAATGCTGATTTTCCCTGGGGTTGGGAATTTATGGTAATCCAGTGCAGCCTTCTTGAAGTCGGTAGTCATGCGAGCCCCTAATTAGACGTTGATTACAATGACATGTTAACACTATTATAATGCAAGGCAATGAAGTCCTGACCCACAGACCAGGGTCAAATTGCCGGCTTGAACGCTGCTGATGAAGGGGTTTGTCAGCCAGCAGACCAACTCTATTGGCCCTAAGACTTCAGGGCGGGCCTGTATTTCTTGGTCAATAGAGATCCTCCTATGCTTGAACCCGTCTTAGGCCGCTTCGTGTGGCCATTTTTTTGCGCGTTCGAATGCCCAATGTGCCACGTCCTAAGCTCGACACATTGGGATTCAGAGTTTTCTCATCGCTTCTTGGATTTGATCCGCGTACTTCGATAATTGCGTGAATTCGTGACCCAGTTACATAAGGGCCTCTGCGTGGGTCATTAAGTCCAGATCAGCGTTGATCAGTGGTCTGGGTTTGGCGAGGCGTGGTGAATTCGCGGAAAGGTATGCAGTGCGTCGATTCTTTCTTTAAGTGTGGCCGCATAGTCCTTCGCCCCTTGCTCAGTACGAAATTGAATACTGCGGCTACCGAAACAAACAGACCAAAGCTCTTCGCTTTGACTGGTCAGATGCTCAATCTTTACTGACATGATCAAACTCCCTGAGTGCAACTGTCAGAAATGAACTTCGGCGGACTTGATACCAAGCTCGCGAAGCTCATGGATCAGATCATCGAGGTGTCCAAATGACTCAATCTCCTCGTTGTCATTGACCAGAAAATAGCTTCTCCCTGCATCCTTTTTGAAAAGAATGATCCACTCGTGCGTGTTGGCCGGATTGGCTATCACATGCGTGTCGAAGTGCATGCCTTCACCGTGTTTGGTTTTGACGTCTTCGCGTTTCATGCGGGGTCTCCGGGCATATGGTTTAGCTCTCTGAGCACCGAATCTACAGCGTCGCAGGTGTCGTACCGAGGCTAGGCCAATTGCTTTGCTATTATCACTAGGTGTGAATAGTATGCACATGCCATCAGAGCGAGGATAGTCATGATTGCGATACGAGAAGCTTGGAAAGCGGGCTTGTTAGGGCGCGAGCACTGGCTTCGAAATATCGTCTCAGGGGTCATCGTCGGCGTCGTGGCGCTGCCCTTGGCCATGGCATTTGCCATTGCCTCTGGCGTCAAGCCGGAACAGGGGATCTACACGGCCATTGTGGGTGGTTTGCTGGTTTCGCTGTTCGGCGGAAGCCGGCTTCAGATTGCTGGCCCCACAGGGGCGTTCATCGTCATTCTGGCCAGCGTGACGGCCAAGTACGGCGTTGATGGCTTGCAGATCGCGACAATGATGGCCGGGGCAATTTTATTACTGCTCGGTATCACCAAGCTTGGCGCACTCATCAAGTTCATCCCTGACCCCGTGATTGTGGGATTCACCGCCGGCATCGGGGTGATTATTTGGGTCGGGCAATGGAAAGACTTTTTGGGCTTGCCGAAAATCAGTGGTGACCATTTCCACGAGCGGCTGTGGCACCTCATCCAGGCACTACCCAGCCTTCATGTGCCCACGACACTGTTAGCCCTGTTGAGCCTGGTGTTGGTGATCCTCGCGCCTAAACTACCCGGTGTAAGGCGTGTTCCTGGCCCCCTGATCGCCATGGTCGTTGTGACAGCATTGCATTCCTATTTTCAATTCGACGGAGTGGCCACGATCGGAAGTGCATTTGGGGGCATTCCTCAAGGGCTTCCCCAAATAGGCCTTCCTGAAATAACGCTGCCGCAGGTCATTGAGTTGATTGGCCCTGCGTTTGCGATCGCGATGCTGGGGGCGATCGAGTCGCTGCTCTCTGCTGTTGTTGCCGACGGGATGGCCGGTACCAAACATGATTCCAATCAGGAGTTAATCGGACAAGGCATTGCTAACCTGGTCACTCCTCTGTTTGGTGGCTTTGCTGCGACTGGCGCGATCGCTCGAACAGCAACCAACATCCGCTATGGTGGCAACAGCCCAATCGCGGGTTTTGCACACGCTCTCACTTTGATTTTACTGATCCTCTTCTTGGCGCCTTTGGCTTCGGATATCCCGCTGTGTGCATTGGCTGCGATCTTATTCGTGGTCGCTTACAACATGAGCGAACTGAAACACTTCAAACGCATGGTCAAACGAGCCCCCCAAGCCGACGTTGCCATCCTGTTAATCACCTTCAGCCTGACCGTTTTCAGTGATCTGACGATTGCCGTGAACATTGGGGTCATTCTCGCCATGCTGCAATTTATGCGTCGTATGGCGTCTTCTGTAGAGATTCAGCTAATGGTTGAAAAAGAGCTGGAGGTAGAGTTGCGTATGAATGGGCATGTACATCTTCCCCCCGGTATTTTGGTTTACACCATTGAGGGGCCTCTCTTCTTTGGCGCAGCAGAAACCTTTGAGCGCGTTTTGGCTCAAACACACACCGATCCTGGGACTTTGATTATTCGACTAAAGCGAGTGCCGTTCATGGATATCACGGGCTTACAAACACTGCTCGAAGTCATTGAGCAGCTGCGCAAGCGCAGCATCGTCGTGAAGTTGTGTGAAGCCAACGAGAAAGTCCTCGGCAAGCTCGACAGGGCAGGGATTCTTCAGGCACTCGGCTCAGAGCATTATCATGCCGACTTCAGTGGCGCACTGGGCAGTTATGTCGAGATCGACAAGACCCAAGGCTAGAGATGGGGTGCAGTAGGCTAAGAAGGAGCGATGAGCAGGCATTCGTCGTGCCCGCTCATGCGCAGACGAATCACTTACCATTGGCTGCAATTCTGCTTTTGGTCGAGTAGGACACGCCATGCGTCTCCAGGTAGTCCCGAATAAGCTGACGAACGACCTGAGAAGGCGTCAGATCCTGAGACGCACAAAGCTCCTCAAGTGCTTTTTTCTTGACGGGATCAATGAGCACAGTCAGTCGTGCAGTCTTATTTTCCATGATATTACCGGTACCCTAAATCGTTCGATGATAATCAAATTGTAATGGTGGGGGCTTTGTTTGTCACCGATTAGGTTCGTTTTAGCTGGCTGGATTAACTGTGGTCAACGAGTGGTGATGACATCCCTGCCAGGAATGGGTAATAGAACGGATAAATAGACGGGTAGTGAAGGGGCAGCTAATTATGGCTTCTCTCGAATCCTGGCAACAGCTGCGTTGATTTCTATTGCAGGCATGCCGACGCCGTATGACGTCACATTGAGGCGGGGGCCTCCTTATGGGGTTGCATTACCCAGGCTTGGCTTCCCGGTAAAGCGCTCAAGCACTTCGAAGAAGATCATCCCCGTCAACATGGCGCCAAGAAACACACCAGCCTGCCAGAATCCGGCACCTAGCCCAACGATTGCAGGTCCCGGGCAGATGCCGGCGATACCCCAGCCGGTGCCGAACGTCAGGCTTCCTGCGATCAAGCGTCGATCGAGTCCTCGCTTCTGAGGCAGCTGCATGACTTCGCCCAGCAAAGAGCACTTCTGCCGTTTTGCCCAACCGAATGGTAAGGCCGCTACGGTAATGGCACTGACCATCACCAGAGCCAGTGACGGGTCCCAGATCCCGGTCAGATCGAGAAACCCCAATACTTTGGCGGGATTTGCCATACCCGCGAGCAATAAGCCCAGTCCGAAAATCAATCCTGCGAGCAACGCAATCAGTGCACGCATAGTCAGCCCTCCAATACATGGCGAACGACGTAAACAGTGACGAATCCCGCTGTCATGAAGCTCAGCGTCGCCACCGTGGAGCGTAACGACAATCTGGAGATGCCGCACACGCCATGTCCGCTGGTACACCCTGATCCATAACGAGCACCGAGCCCTACCAGTAACCCTGCTGGCACCAGGCTGATCCAGCCATACTGAAACTCGATGATGGGGAGGGGGGCGAACAGCAGCCAGATCAGAGGGGCAATGAACAACCCGAGTAGAAATGCCGCCTTTTCCAAGCGGCCTTCATGACCTCGACTGAGTAAGCTACCCAGTAAACCGCTGATTCCGGCCACTCTCCCATTGAGTACAACAAAGAGCCCGGCGGCCAGGCCAATCAGAGACCCTCCGGCCAATGACTTCCAGGGGGTGAAATTGATCCAGTCGATGACCATTGAATTCTCCTGCGCAGGCATAGTGAGTGCCGATCATGGATAGCGGCAAGGGTCATGTAGCCAACAACCTTCGCTTATTGACTGATCTTATCCTTGGTACGCAACCATTCCTGCCTGGCTTGCCGATATTTTTCATCAGACTGTTTTTTGGCTTCAGAAAACCTTTGTAGGGTCTGAGTCGAAATCGGTTGCTCGCTCAAGAGCGCATAGGCTTGAGCGCTGAGTTGGTCTGCTTCAAAGAAGAGCTGATGGCTGCGATTGATCGATTCAGGATAGGCCGCATGTGGCGTTTTTTTTGATTCTTTCAGGGGCATGGCAGCAATCCTTCTAACAGGGCAGGGAAGTACTGGAAAACGGTACTTCGCTACTAAAATGTCGAGTTACGCAATCAGAAACAGGTGATGCGCAATTCCGGCATGATTCAAGCCTCGAGTTGTTCAGGAGAGACCACCAGCATGCTGCAAGGCATTTTGTAGAGCAGATGCTCTGCGGTGCTGCCGATGAGGCTGCCCAACCCACGACGGCTTACTCTGCCCATGACGATGACATCGACGTCATAGGCGTCGGCATAACTGGCCAGGACTTTGGCCGGATTGCCCATGATCAGATGCCGCTGCTCGGCCGGTATGCCGTTGCGCTCGGCCAGTGCGTTGAAAGCCTCGCCCTGGGCGTCGTACACGGTCTTGGCCATGGTCGAGGAGAAAAAGGTTGAACCGCTGCCAAAGCCGAACTCCGACGAGGTGATCGATGACAGGTCATAGGCGTACAACACCTCGACTTCGGCATTGCAACTCATTGCCAGTTTCACCGCTTCACGGATGATCCGATCGTTGAAATCCTGGTTCTGGTCAACGTGATGGAAGGGGTCTACTGCCGCGACGATTTTGCGCGGCAAGGCATGACGGACATTGCTCACGAAATGCAACGGCACAGAGCACTCACGCACCAAGTGCACATCGAGGGGTGTGAACATGATCCGCGTCAGCAGCGATTCGTGCTCCAGCGCCTTGATCAGCATGTCCATGGGCTGTTCTTTGAGGTGGATCAGGATTT
The DNA here is from genome assembly GCF_059695645.1 of Pseudomonas sp. LBUM1673. Lineage (NCBI taxonomy): Bacteria > Pseudomonadati > Pseudomonadota > Gammaproteobacteria > Pseudomonadales > Pseudomonadaceae > Pseudomonas > Pseudomonas sp. LBUM1673. The sequence goes on along the minus strand of NZ_CP166780.1, from coordinate 3,769,431 downwards.
CTTCCAGTGGACGTTCTACCCACACCGCCTCGGTGGTCACATCAACGCCGATTTTGCGCAGGGGCCTGGCCTGCTCCTCAAGCCATTGGCGGTGTCGCTCGACGTAGCCCAAGCGCATTTGCTCAAGCGCCTGCTCATTGACCAGGCCAGCTGTCGCCAGACCCTCGAGATAGTCAAAAGCCACGATGTGCAACGCTGCACCTTCGGCCTTGGCCAGCGCAGCAGCCCTGTCGAAGGCCGCGCTGTGCTGCATCAATGGCGAAGCCACCAGCATGAAGCGTTGTTGTCTGGACATGAAAAACCTCCCGTAGGGTAACAAAGAGACTCGGTCGTGCCTGGCAGCGACGGGTCATAGGTTTTTGGGCTGTTGCCCAATCGTGCCGCCAGCCGGGTTCATCTGTTTGATCTGTATCAATGTCGGGGGAGACCGCTGATGGTGTCCGACGTGTGGTCATTCAATGGGCGCCCAAAGCCCGGATTTTTGACCATGATCAACCTTTCCACCGTTATCCAGGTGCAGTCTGTATTCATGTATGAAACGTAACGCGCTGCTTTTTTTGGGGGGGCAGGAGAAACCGTCATACGCCGTAAGACATGTGCAATCTGTTAGCAAGGAGGCTGTTTTTCCATCCTCCGAATGGGGGCGTACAGAGGACTTGTGATGATCATTGAAATACATAAGCAGCATTCAAGGAATCGTTGGTCGGTGCATATGGACGCCTGGGAGGCGGGTTTCAATAGCCTTGGTGAAGCCGAGTCATTCGTCAGACTGCTCAAGGCGCGGATTGATGCGCCTCATGACTTGCCGGCCATACGCCAAACTGTAGCGACTGGGCACCTATCGTTTGGCATGTCATCCGGACCTCCAGCATCGCGACGTTTGCACGCAGACATTGCGCGATAAGCCCCACAGAGGGGCCAAGGCAGGCTCGATATGATCAAGGCCGATTCATGTCACCAGGCGCAACTTGAATGGACGAAATCATCAGCATTGCCAATGCTGCCGCGCCAGTGCATCTGGTGACGGAGGCCCGTAACCCGTTGCCTCAGAGGGTACTGGCCATCGTCGATGTATTGCGAAGCGAAGACCAGGACCTCAGATTTAACGATCAGATTATCGAAGCTGCGGTGAGGCTGGCTGAGCAATGCAATGCCCGGTTAGAGCTGCTGCATGCCTATGACTGGTCGGCGGTCTATGCGTCGGATATGGGCTTTGGTGTGTTGCCCGTCGCCACCGGCCTCGACCATATAATGGGGGAGACCGAGAAGGACGCCTTTGAGGCCTTGGCCGACCGACATGGTGTTCCACCGGATTGCCGCCATTTCATCGAGGGTGTACCAGTGCCGACCATTTGTGCGTTCGCCACGGAGCATCTGACGGACGTCATCGTCATGGGCACGGTTCAGCACAGTGGGCTGGACAAGCTCCTGGGCAGCACTGCCGAACACCTTCTGCATCGGGCGCCGTGCAGTGTATTGGCGATCAAGCCTGCGGGCGATGAATAAACGTACAGGCCATCTGGTCCGCCCCCGGCGTCATCGTCAGTTGCCAGGATAGTCGGCAATCACTTGATCGTTGCCAGTGTTAGTCAGGCCTATCACCTGATAGGCCTGTTTGGTCGAGTCATACTCCATGCCAGGCGAACCCGCTGGCATACCGGGCACCGCGATTCCAACGAGCTCGGGGTGGTTCTTCAGATCGAGGATCTGCGCCACTGGCACATGTCCTTCAACGAACTTTCCATCAATTACCGCGGTGTGGCAGGCACTCAGGCGCGGCGCAACGCCGAGGCGCTGCTTGACCTCGCTAACGTTCGATTCGGTGTGGTCGCGGACGTCGAAACCATTGGCTTCAAGATACTTGATCCATTCCTTGCAGCAGCCGCAGTTGGGGTCGTGGTAAACGTCGATGACTTCAGTGGCTTGCGCTGATCCGGTCATGAACAGCGCAGTGAGGACAGCGAAACGAAGCTTGGTAGTCATGGGTGTTCTCCCGTTCAAAAGAAGTTTACCGACAGCAGCAACCACTGCCTTTAGCACCACAACCTGCGGTTTTCTTCTCGCTCTGGGCGCCTTCCGAAGTCTGTGCTGGATAGCCGGCTTCCTGCAGGGCTGCAAGCAATGCATTGCTGTCCGGATCACCGTTGACCCTCACTCGTCCGGATTGCAAATCGACAGTTACTTCGCTGACTCCGTTGAGCGCGCGCAGCGCTTGGGTCACCTGTTTGACGCAAGAGCCACAGCTCATACCCTGGACTTGCAGTTCAACGCTGTTCATCAATGACTCCTCATAAGGAATTGATCGTAAAAGGGCCAATGTATACGGCTTTTCCGCGGCCCTGGCTTTATCCTCAACCTTGCCGCGACGGTAAGGTCAAGCAGCCTTTATCGCTCATTCAATTGAAACCTGGCGCAGGCGCAAGGCGTTGAACACCACCGACGCCGAGCTCACGCTCATGGCCAGTGCGGCAATCAGTGGCGACAGCAGGTGACCGGTAAGCGGGTAGAGCAAACCGGAGGCCAGCGGGATGCCCATGGCGTTGTATAGGAAGGCGAAGGTCAGGTTCTGGTGCATGTTTCTCACCGTTGCTACTGACAGGCTGCGAGCACGCAGGATGCCGAGCAGATCGCCCTTGACCAAAGTGACCTGAGCGCTGTTCATCGCCACGTCGGTGCCCGTGCCCATGGCGATACCCACATCGGCGCGCGCCAGTGCAGGGGCGTCATTGATCCCGTCGCCAGCCATCGCCACACGGTGTCCGGTCTGTTGCAGGGCCGCGACCAGGCGCTCTTTGTCTTGCGGTTTGACCTCGCCATGCACCTCCTCGATACCCAATTGACGAGCCACCGAACGGGCCGTTGTAAGGCCGTCGCCAGTGGCCATGATGACCTTGACGCCGTCCGCCTGCAGACGCTCGACTGCCAGCTTCGAGGTAGGCTTGATGGGATCGGCTACAGCCAACAAACCCGCCAGGACGCCATTGACCGCCAGGAACATGATGCTCGTGCCGTCACTGCGTAGCGTCTCGGCATGTGCCTGCAAGCTCTCGGTGGAGATGCCAGCCTCATGCATCAACACGGTATTGCCCAACTTCAGGCGACGCCCCTCGACCTGACCGCTTACGCCAATACCGGAGGCAGACTCGAAGGTTTCAGGTGTGCTCAGCGTCAGGCCCGCGGCGCGGGCCTGCTCGACGATGGCATGAGCCAACGGGTGTTCGCTACCCTGATCGAGGCACGCCGCCAGGCGCAGCACTTCGTCCTGAGTAAATCCAGGTGCAGCCTCGATGCTATGGAACGCTGGCCGACCCTCAGTGAGGGTGCCGGTCTTATCGACAATCAAGGTGTCTATCTTGCGCAGGTTCTCGATGGCGGCGGCATCGCGAAACAAGACGCCACTGCCGGCAGCCTTGCCGGTGGCGACCATTACCGACATCGGAGTCGCCAGTCCGAGGGCACAGGGACAGGCGATGATCAATACCGCTACGGAGTTGATCAGGCCAAATACCCAGCTTGGCTCGGGCCCCCACAGCCCCCAACCGACCAGCGTCAGTGCGGCGATGGCGATCACCACGATCACGAAGTAGCCGGCAATCACGTCGGCCAGACGTTGCATCGGCGCCTTTGAGCGTTGTGCCTGCACCACCATCTGCACGATTTGCGCGAGCAGGGTGGCCGATCCGACCTTCTGTGCCTGCATCAGCAGACTGCCATGGATGTTGAGGGTGGCGCCGATCAGCGCATCGCCGGCCCTCTTCATGATCGGTATGGGTTCACCGGTGAGCATCGACTCGTCCACAGCGCTTTCGCCTTGCAGCACCTGACCGTCGACGGGCACTTTTTCGCCCGGTCGCACGCGCAAGGTGTCGCCGCTATGTACGTGGGTCAGTGGGATGTCTTCTTCCGTGCCGTCGGCATTGACCCGTCGGGCGGTTTTGGGGGCCAGTCCGAGCAGCGACTTGATGGCGGCCGAGGTTTGCGAGCGAGCCTTGAGCTCGAGCATCTGGCCGAGCAGGGTCAGTGAGATGATCACCGCCGCCGCCTCGAAGTACACGCCGATTCGACCGTCCATCATGAAGGTGTCGGGGAATACGCCGGGGGCCAGGGTGGCGACAACGCTGTAAAGGTAGGCCGCTGCCGTGCCAAGACCTATCAGCGTCCACATGTTCGGACTGCGCTGAATCACCGAATACACGCCGCGCACATAAAATGGCCAGCCGGCCCAAAGCACCACGGGTGTGGCCAGTCCCAGTTCAATCCAGTTTTGTGTGGGACCGTGAAACAGCACCAGGGCATGACCGCCCATGGCCAGCGTGGTGACGATCACGGTCAGTGGTAATGTCCACCAGAAGCGCCGGGTAAAGCTCTTGAGTTCGGGGTTCTCTTCTTCCTCCAGTTCGGCAATCACCGGCTCCAGAGTCATGCCGCACTTGGGGCAGGTGCCGGGGCCGATCTGGCGAACTTCCGGATGCATGGGGCAGGTGTATTCAGCTGTAGCCGCTGACGGTTCTGCAGGTGTTTGATGGACCTGAAACTCAGTGCCGTGCATGAGTCAACTCCTGTTCTCGTCCTTGACTGAGCTCGCAGTTTCACCGTGATGGCGGTGACCACCGTGGTGGTGTCCGAACATATGCATCAGCGGGCACAACAGCAAAATCATGTAAGGCAACAGGCCCAGGATATGGCCATAGTGCTCCCTGGCCAGGTAGAACAATGCGATGACCAGCAGCATGCCCAGCGCTATGCCGGTTTTGCTTCTCCGGAATGTTGGAGAGCCGTTGGTCGAGTGCTGTGAACCCATCATGGTTTGGTACTCCTGGGGAGTGATCTCTAGGGCGTCGGACAGGATCAACGCGCGGCGGTTTTACCCTTGCCATTGGCTAAGGTAAAACCACCGTGGCATTGATTACAGGCTTGTCCGCATCAGTTGCTCATCGGCATCTTCATCATGCTCGACTGCTGATCCATCATTTTCATCATCATGTTCATCATTCCCATGCCCATACCGTCCTTGTTGCCGGACATGCCCATGCCATTACAGTTTTTATGCATCATGGCCATGCTGTCCTTCATCGTTTTCATGCTCTCCTGCATGGCGGCCTGTCGCTCGGCGGGGGTTTTGGCTGCTGCTACTTTATCGTGTGCAGCCTGCATTTTTTGCATCTGCTCGGTCATGGCTTCGTTCTGCATGGGGGTGGCTGGTGCGCTGGTTTGAGCGGGCGCGGTTGAGCTCTGTTCCTCCGGGTGGTGCTCGTCGACGGCCGAGGCCATGAGTGGGCTGCTCACTAGCAGGGTGGCGAGGATCAATTTCAATGAGGCATGCATGGCAATCTCCAAAGGGTGAGGACAACACAGGTAATACCAAGCCGCGCCAGGTTGGCGCCGCCAGTCAGTGCGGCCGGCATTCGGCGCGCAGAAAGTCTGTTTAATCGTTGAAACGAACGAAAGTCAGGCGTACGGGCGGCTTGGCGGGAGCCGGGCGCTGTAATGCAAGAAAGGCGAAAGCAGAGGGTTTGGTCGGATACAACAGCAACGCGGGGACCAGCAATAGAAATGCCCAGCTGGTGAGGTCAAGCACTGGAAGATGCAGCGATGGACTAATGGCAATAGCCGTATCGGCACAGTACTGAAGACAGCCGATAGTATGGGCATCGTGACCATCGTCGTGTTGCGAGGTGTTGAGTGAAACGTGGGGTGTAGCCGGATTATGGCTGGGTTGTGCCAGGCATCCTTGGCTCGCCGCCATGCCGAACGCTAACACCCACAGCACGATGGCGAGGCGCATGAACGCAGCTTGATGATGGCGAAACCAGAACATGGAGCTTCCCCGGCAACCCAATAAACGGGATTTGTTTTTTCAACCTTCAGCACACCGAAGTGCCATGATTGATTCATCTCAAGTCAAGCGTAGTCAGTTCTCAGGGTCGGGTGTTGCCAATTCCCTGAAACTGTTCATCAATCCTCCTCCAAAGGGCCTGACTCAGGCCCTTTGAGATGCGCGCTTTACCGTCCGGCACTCAAAGCTGTAGGCGGTAAATAACCTGGGTGGCATTGTCGAGATCGCGGTGACATTCAAAACCGAGAAAGCGCGCCAGCTCGCGCATGTGAGTATTGGAAGCGGAGTCAATGGAATACATCTGGCGGAAGCCGTTTTGGCGGGCGGCAGTGATCAGATGGCGCATCAAGGCAACCCCAAGCCCCAGATGCTGCCACTCGTCGGCGACCGTGACCGCGCATTCGCATTGATGCTCTTCGGTGCCGGCAGCATAGCGACTGACGCCAATTTCGATCAGATCACCGTTTTCATGAACCAGGGCGATGTACGCCATGCGTTCCCGGTAATCGACGTCCATCATTTGGTCGAGCAGCGCCGTGCCGGGTTCGTTCATGGCTTCGAGAAAGCGCAAATGCCGTGACTCGCTGGACAGGCGCTTGATGAAGTTATATTCGCGCTCGCGGTCTTGCGCCGACAACGGCCTGATCAGCACATGCCTGCCGTCCGAGAGTGATTCAATCCAGTGTTCACCCGGCACCGCAGCATAAGCGACGGCAGCCCGAGTGTTTTGCTCTTCGATAGTAGACATGGTGCGATCTCCATCAAGCGTAAGGGGGGCACGTGCAGCAAAACAGTCCACGCGGTTGATGATGTTGTACACCTCTGATCGGGGCTGAATTTGATCTGGATCAGATGTCCCGCAAGCCGCACCTGAACCGCATAAGTTTGATGTAAATCAAACCGGCAGGTGGGTGGTTGGGCGCAGCATTAAAATTATGTGGTGCCGGCCGATTCAATGCGGTCAGCCTGTTCTAATCGCTCCCGGCGATACCCGAGCCGAGGTGTGTGATGGGGCAATATCAACGTTTATTGCTGATTGTCGATCAAACCTTGCTTCAGTCTGCGGCGATGCTACGCGCTGCTGCGCTGGCCAAGGTTTCCGGGGCCGCCTTGCACCTTTGTGCCTTTGTCGAGCCACTGCCACGAATCCATGTGTGGGAGGGGGAACCGGACGAAGCGGCAAACCAGCGTTACTTGCAGCGGTATCGCCAATGGCTGTTGGACGAAGCCCGACGGCTGGGCAGCCAAGGGCTTGAGGTGACCACTGAAGTGGTCTGGACCACCCATCCGCTGTTGGACATGCACCGTGCATCGCGTGGGGATCGACAGACTACTCGGCAGTACCACGGAACGCGCATTGTATTCGGTACCCGGCAGCATTCTGGCCATCAGGCCGTTGCACTAGCGCCAATAGTGATGCGAGGTCGGCGGGGGCATGAACCGATGCTCCTGGCGTCAGGACAATTGCCCCCTTTGGTGCGCAAATCAACGCGCCATCCAGCGGTAGCCAAGGTTCCGAATCCATTCTGGAGGATTTCATGAGTGATTTTCTGAGTGCTGAACAGTTGGAAAGCATCGATACCTACTGGCGGGCTTCCAATTACCTTGCCGTGGGCCAGATTTACCTCAAGGAAAACCCATTGCTGCGCACGCCCCTCAAACTGGAGCACATAAAGCCGCGACTGCTGGGCCATTGGGGGACGACGCCGGGACTGAACCTGATTTACGTTCACCTCAATCGGCTGATCAAAACCTACGACCTGAACATGCTCTTCATCACCGGTCCCGGCCATGGTGGTCCGGCGATTGTGGCTCAGAGCTACCTGGAAGGGACTTACACGCAATTCGATCCTTCAGTGGAGCAGAACGTGAATGGGCTGACCCGGCTCTTTCGACAATTTTCCTGGCCTTACGGGCTCTCCAGCCACGTATCGGCGCAGATTCCCGGGTCGATACACGAAGGTGGCGAGCTGGGCTATTCATTGGCCCACGCCTATGGGGCTGCGTTCGATAACCCGGATCTGATCGTTGCCTGCGTGATCGGCGACGGCGAGGCCGAAACAGGCACATTGGCCGCCAGCTGGCACTCCAACAAATTTCTCAATCCGGAACGTGACGGGGCCGTGCTGCCCATTCTCCATCTTAACGGCTACAAGATCGCCAATCCGACGGTGCTGTCCAGAATCAGCGAGGATGAGCTGTCGGCGCTGATGTATGGCTATGGGTACGACCCCTATTTTGTCGAGGGAGACGATCCCGATCAGGTCCATCAACTGCTGGCCAGAACCCTGGATACGATACTGCTGCAGATTCGCGAGATTCAGCGCGTCGCGCGAAACCGTTCACGGACCCATGAGCTGGAGCGTCCGCTTTGGCCGATGCTGGTATTGCGTACGCCAAAGGGCTGGACGGGCCCGAAATTCGTTGATGGCAAACAGGTTGAAGGTACCTGGCGTGCGCATCAGGTACCCCTCAGCGACTTCCAGCAACCGCTTCATCTGCAGCAGTTGGAACAATGGCTCAACAGCTACCGGCCTCATGAGTTGTTCGACGCCAATGGCACTTTGCTGCCCGCAATTGCTGCGCTGGCGCCAACCGGGCATCGGCGTATGGGCGCTAACCCCCATGGCAATGGTGGCCTGCTGTTGCAGCCGCTGGACCTCCCCAGGTTTGCCGATTACGCAGTGGAACTCCCCGCTCCGGGTTGCCTGCGTGCGGAGGCAACCAGGGTATTAGGCGGTTTGCTCAGAGATGTCATGAAGAACAACCTGCAACAGCGCAATTTTCGCGTGTTCGGCCCGGACGAAACGGCCTCCAACCGTCTCGATGCCATTTATGAGGTCAGCGCAAAAGCATGGATGGGCGCCCGGGAAAGTGACGATGTCAATCTGGCCGCCGACGGTCGGGTGATGGAGATTCTCAGTGAACAGGTGTGTGAGGGCTGGCTTGAGGGTTATTTGTTGACCGGTCGCCATGGGCTATTTTCCTGCTATGAAGCCTTCATTCACATCGTTGATTCGATGTTCAATCAGCATGCAAAATGGCTGAAAACCGCCGCTGAAGTCCCGTGGCGCAAACCGATTGCCTCGCTCAACTACTTGCTCACGTCCCATGTCTGGCGTCAGGATCACAATGGCTTTTCCCATCAGGATCCAGGGTTCATCGACCATGTTGCGAACAAGAAATCCGACGTGGTTCGTATCTATCTGCCTCCCGATGCTAATTGCCTGCTGTCAGTGACTGACCATTGCTTGAGAAGTCGCGACTACATCAACGTCATTGTCGCCGGCAAACAGCCTGAATGGCAGTGGCTGGATATCGATTCGGCCATCCGTCACTGCATGGCCGGGATTGGTCGTTGGGCCTGGGCCTGCCATAACGATGAGGACCCGGACGTGGTGATGGCGTGCGCGGGGGATGTTCCGACGCTGGAAACACTCGCCGCCGTGACATTGCTGCGCGAGTACGTGCCGGATATCCGGATCAGGGTCGTCAACGTCGTGGACCTGATGGTGTTGCAGCCCTCATTTCAGCATCCTCATGGGCTGCAGGACCGTGCGTTCGATGAACTGTTCACCGTCGACAAACCAGTGATTTTCGCGTTCCACGGATATCCGGCGCTCATTCACAAACTGGTCTATAAACGAAGTAATCACGCTAATTTTCATGTCCGGGGATTCAAGGAGGAGGGAGCAACCACGACACCGTTTGACATGGTGGTGATCAATAACCTTGATCGTTATCAGCTGGCACTGGACGTCATTCAACGGGTTCCCCGCCTGCAAGGCCAGGTTGCAACAGCCACGGCGCGGTACTGGGAAACGATGGAGAAACACAAGCTCTACATCATCGAGCATGGGCAGGACATGCCCGAGGTTCTGCAGTGGCGCTGGACGTCTTGAAAGTCCTACGCAGGGATTTGACATAAATCAACGCCAAGGAGATTCCAAGGGAGGAGTCTGGGTCAACGCTGGTACTCAACCCAGCGAGGACGCGACGGCTGACCATCGGTAAGGGGCAGCTGCAGGCGTCGAAGCCCAACCTTTCTGGAGTCAGATCATGGGCCAGTATCAACGGTTATTGCTGATCATCAACCCGGCCCTGCGCCATTCCCCTGCGATACACCATGCTGCTGAGCTGGCCAAGGTCAGCGGGGCGAGTTTACACATTGCGGCGTTATTACCATCGCTGGATGTTCTCTCACTGCTCGAACAAGGCGACCGGGACAAGGCTCGGGAGAGTTACCTGCAGGACCATCGCGAGTGGCTCAAGGAGCAAGCGCAAAGTATGCGTAGCAGGAGTATCAACGTGACAACCGAGGTGGCATGGGCCGATGACGTGCAGCAGGAAATCCTTCAGCACGTCACGGAAATGCAGCCCGATCTGCTGATCAAGGAAGTACAGCATGAACCCGTGCTCAAGCGCGCGTTCATCACGCCTACGGATTGGCGCTTGTTGCGCCACTGCCCGGTACCAGATTTATCTGGTCGGTGCGAGCGGTCATGCCTTGCCGCGCAAGGTAGTGGCAGCCGTTGACGCTTCAGATACGAAGTTGCAAGACAGCGAGCTGAATGACCGGATCATCAAGCAGGCTTCCAGCCTCGCGCTGCAGTGTGAGGCCGAGCTGCATCTGCTGTACGCCTGTGACATTTCGGCAGCCTGGCTGGCTGATCTGGGCGGCGGTCTGACGCTGGCGGAACTTACCCGGGAACTGCGCAGGGACCTGGAAAAATCGTTTATTAAGTTGGCCGGTCGGTTTGGAGTGCCTTCTGACCGTCGACATTTCATTATGGGTCAACCGGTTTCGGCGCTGAGCGAGTTCGCCAACGAGAATCAAGTGGATGTGATCGTGATGGGCAGAGTCCAATCCCACGGGCTGCAAAAGCTTGTCGGCAGCACGACCGAGCATATTCTGTATCAGGTGCCCTGCAGCGTTCTGGCGGTCTAGGTTCGGGCCGCGATTGAGTCGGAACCATTGGTGAGGGACATGTGATGCACGTCGTGCCAAGCATATGTACGTTCTGTGGGGGTGGTTGCGGTCTTGGGCTGCGGGTAGAGGGTGACCGGGTCATCGGTGTTGAACCCCAGCCCGGACATCCGGTCAGCCAAGGCCAACTGTGCTCCCAGGGATGGGCCGCCAGCTCGTCGAGTGCTCGGGTTCTGTTGAGCAGCAAGGTATTCAATAAAGGGAATTCAGGTTCTATTTTTGGGCAACGGATGTGTCGGGACAGACAGCTCTGTCATGTGCATCACTGCGGCGTAACCAGGCTTTGCGTAGCTCGCTGAACCACAAGACGACACTGCCAAGTGCCAGGCACAGGCCCCATTGTCCAAGGGTCAGCGGAACGGTGTCGAAGGCCACATTCAACAGTGGCCACTCTACAACAGCCACTTGCAAGGCAACCCCCAGCCCGATCGAAGCCCATAACCAGCGATTATCAAACAGTCCTCGAAATGCGCTGGTTGACTCAGCGCGTGCATTGAAGGCATTGAACAGTTGTGCCAGCACCAGCACCGTAAAGGCGGCACTGCGTGATGTTTCAATACTCTGTTCGCCAGCAAACCAGCCACCCGGTAACAGCAAGTCCATTGTCAGCAGAGTAGCGAACGCCATCACCAGGCCAATCTGAATCACACCAAACCACATGCGCGCATCAATCACCCGTTCAGAGGGGCGGCGAGGCCGGCGAGCCATGACATCGTCACTCTGGGGATCAATACCTATCGCCAGCGCCGGTGCCGCGTCTGTTATCAGATTGATCCACAGTATTTGGGTGGCCAACAACGGCAACACCAAATTGCCATTTCCATCGATCAGGCCCAGGGTTCCGGCGCCGATAACCGCCAGGAACACGGTCAGTACCTCCCCCATGTTTGACGACAGCAAATAGCGCAAGCACTTGCGGATGTTATCCAGAATGGCGCGGCCCTCACGGACGGCCACCACGATTGTCGCAAAATTATCGTCGGCCAAAATCATCTTGCTGGCTTCTTTGGTGACCTCCGTCCCGGTGAGCCCCATGGCGATGCCGATATCAGCCGCCTTGAGTGCTGGGGCATCATTCACGCCATCGCCTGTCATCGCAACGACATGGCCTTGTGCCTGAAGGGCGTCGACAATCCGCAGTTTATGTACGGGGGCTACACGGGCATAAACGGAGGTAGTACGAATGGCTTCGGCCAGTGCGGTATCGTCGAGTTCGTCAATAGTGGCGCCGGTCAATACTCCGGCGCCGGCCTCGATAATGCCCAGGTCGGTCGCAATGCGTGAAGCGGTGCGTGGATGATCGCCAGTAATCATGATCACGCGGATACCGGCCCGTCGTGCATCCTGAATCGCGGGTGCGACCTCCTCACGTGGCGGATCGGAAATGCCTACAGTCCCGATAAAAATCAGCTCTTGTTCGAGAGTTTCTCCGGTCTGAGCCGTTTCTTGCGCGGTCAACGGTCGATAGGCCACCGACAACGTCCGCATGGCGGCATCCGTGAGTTCGTTCACATCAGCCAACGCCCGATTTCGAATGACGTCTGTCAATGGCAGTACATCCATACCGACCTGTACCCTGGTGCAGTGATGCAGTAATACGTCAGGTGCGCCTTTGCTAATGAGCAGGTGCTCACCGCCGTGCCCATGGTCGATGACCTGCACCGACATCATCTTGCGCTCGGAGGAGAAGGGGATTTGACCTACCCGCTCGAATTGCCGGGTACTACGCAGTTCTGCGGCAAGCTTGCGTTCGGCTACCACAAAGGCCGCTTCGGTGGGGTCGCCGTGAATGGTCCAGCTACCGTCGCTTTCCTGCTGGAGCCCGGCATTCCCGGCCAGGCTGCCACCTCTGAGCAGAAGAAGCTGTTCAGTGTGTAGCGGGCCGCTGGTCAATGGTTTGTCTTGATGCTGCACTTGACCATCGGGAGCATAGCCCACCCCTGTGACTGTGCTGCTGCCTGAGGCGGTCATGGCGCGCTGAATGGTCATTTCGGAACGCGTCAGGGTGCCAGTCTTGTCTGAGCAAATCACGGTGGCCGATCCAAGGGTCTCGACCGACGAGAGCTTCTTGATAATTGCTTTTTGTTTCGCCATGCGCTGCATTCCGATCGCCAATACAAGGGACAGAATAGCGGGAAGGCCCTCTGGAACGGCTGCCACAGCCAGTGACACGCCCAGTAGCAATACAGGCACTGCATCGGCGGCAGTACGAATTTCAGTGATCAACAGGACGATCATTGCCACAGATGCTGCGATCAAGACAACCGCCAGAGCTAATCTTCTTCCGATTTGCCGAACCTCTTTTTGAAGCGGCGTAGCTTCATCGGGTGTGGCACTGAGTAGCTGAGCGATGGCCCCCATTTCCGTCGCCATGCCGATGGCCGTCACTATTCCCAGGCCGGAACCCTGAGTCACCGCCGTGCCTTTGAATACCATATTGCGCCGCTCTGCCAGCGGGGCAGGCTCGGCAAGTGGGGAGGTATTTTTGAATACCGACTCGCTCTCGCCGGTTAGCGAGGCCTCTTGCAAGCGCAGTTCATTGGCTTCAACCAGACGTGCGTCAGCTCCGACACTGTCACCTTCCGACAACACCAACACATCGCCACGTACCAACGCGCTGCCGGGAATACGCAGCAGCCTGCCATCGCGTATCACGCTGGAGGTCGTGACCGTCAGCTCTGCCAGCATGGCGGCCGCCTGTAGCGAGCGGGACTCCTGGACAAAACCTATTAGCGCGTTCAACACCATAATGACCAGAATGACCAAAGCGTCTACGGGCCAGCCCTGATAACCATCCAGAGCCCAGATGGTGAGCGTGATGGCTACCGCTGCCAGCAACAGATAAACCAGCGGGTCCTGGAATTGGGTCAAAAAGAGCCGCCATGCCGGGCGGGGTGGTTGGGTCTGTATTTCATTTGGGCCATCCTGTGCCAAACGTATTTGTACATCGCTGGACGACAACCCTTGCTTGATATCCACACCCGACTGACGCAGCAGCGTAACCGCATCCAGTTGGGAAGGAGGCAAGGCGTAGGCAGATACGGCTTCAGTCATCAGTCATTCAACCTGTCAGCGAAACGGATCATTTGATTTTCCAGTACTTCTGCATTTCGACGAATAGAAATGACGCGGTCCAGGAGATGAGCACCAGACCGGTCAGCGCTTGCAGTCCGGTCAGGTACTTGAGGTTGCCAATGGGCGAGATATCGCCAAAACCGATGGTCGTATAGGTGGTAAAGGAAAAGTACACACAGTCCATGAATGAGCCGTCGAAGCTGCCCTGCAAACTGCCCCACTGGCCAGCGCGGATCATCAGGTAATAGGCCAGCGCGAAACACCAGACTTCGACTGCATGGGCCATCAGTGCCCCGAATACCCCCACAACCATTCTGAATCGGCTCCAGGCTTTCAGCTTGGGCAGCCATTCATTCAGGCGCATCAAGCATTCGTAATGAATGATCACCGCGATCACCACCACCAGCGTATTGATTAAGGTAATCGAAAGCATGGGGAGCCTCGAACGTCCAGGAGTGCACTGCCAGCATGAAACGCGCAGCCAGGTTGCACCAACAATAGACCCTACGGAGCCTGACAGTACGTTATGGGTACTGGCTTTATGATCTATATCAATGGCAGGTTGACGGGATAGGCCATTGCGCCATGGGATCACTCTGGTCCCTTCATTTGCGGTCGGTCGTGCGCAATTACTGATGTACCACCTGAAACATAAACAGGCGATTCCCGATCTGCCGGCCTACCTCAACAGCCCTATGGCGACCGATGTGACCCGGTTGTATCAACGCTTTCGCAGCGAACATCGACTCTCCCAGGAGGAGTGTGAAGGGATGTGGCACGTCGCGCATATTAGAGCTTGCCGCTCAGTAGGTCGCTGGAACTGTCAATAGGCCCTTTGCCCGGCTCGAACACCTGATCTCAATTTCGACGTGAAAGGACAGACAGGACTTGATCTGGATCAGGTCAGTGTTAATCAGCGGAGCAAGCGCAGAACGCCTGTCAAGGGAGCGTGAATTATTCAGGGGCGTGTCGATGACAGCCGGCAACCAATTGCTTGATAGCATGAAGTTAAAGTCCTATTAAAACAGGCAGGCATTGGGATTGTTGTTTGCACCGGCTGTTTTTTCTTGCCTGGATTGGGAATTATCACGTTAGCAGGACTCAAGGCTGACAAATTCCTGTTGATGATTTATGGCATCCGCGGATGCCCATGCAGTGTTAACAAGAACGACATAGAAGCTCGGGGTGATTCACCTGGCATCCACGCAATTACTTTGTGGATTCGAGTATTAAGTAGCAGCCCAATCCTGAAGAAAGACGGTAAGAACTCCGATTAATGCCACTGACGCTTTATTTCCTGCCACTGGATGTCTGACAGCCACTTATCTGCCACCGGAAAGAAAATGTTCTCCTCAGCATCCATATGGTCGTAGTATTTCTTGATGAAGTCATCGATGGCGTCAGCAATCACTCTCATCTCCTGTGTTGAGTCCTCCAACATCTTGAGCTGTCCAGCAATGCGCTCAAATGCCTGATGATCTCGCTCGATATCCTTGACCCGTTGGTGGATCGGTGCTTCAGTCGCTAGCAAGGCCCGCCGAATAAGCTCTTCATTTTCATGGTGGTGTCGCTCTGCATCACCATGCAAGGCTTCCAGCACCTTAAACAACAGCTTGCAGTCATCGGCACCAGCGGATTCATGCCTCACCTTCCCCAGCAATCCTTTGATCTGAGTAATTTTGATAGCCACCTCATGATGATAGGTGTGCAGTTCTTTCAACAAGACGTTCATATCAAATCCTTACTACTACACCAAACCATCACAGGAAATTATTATTAAACCACCACCTTCAGGAATAGCCATGCATATCAATTCCCATAACTTTTAATACCTCCCTCCACAAGCGATCATCAGCGCGTATATTTAACTTCTTAGTATAGCCGGGCGCAAAAATTTCGCCCTGGGAAATTGGTCGCCTTTGGATAAATTTGAAATATCAAGTGAATGTTAATATGCGCTATTTGATCTACTTAAGGAGACCCTGCAAAAATAGCCAGCCGACCCCCAAGGCAGCGTGCTGCACCGGGTCAAGCGCTAGATCGAATACGAACGAATTCATCCTGGCTCGGTCAGCCTGTGAGCATCGAGCGCTGTGACCCATTCTTCGTTGGTGGGCTCGATCACCACCTTGACTCGGCTGGCGGGGGTCGAGATCACGGTGGCATTGGCCTGGTTAGCGGTTTCGTCCAGTTCGATGCCCAGATACTGCAGGCCTGAGCACATTCGGGAGCGAATCGCCGCGTTGTGTTCGCCAATACCTGCCGTGAACACCAGCATGTCCAGGCCACCCAGGGCCGCGACAAGGGCACCGGCTTCGTGGATGAAACGGCGCAGGTACAACGCAAGGGCCATGGCCGCGCGTGGCTCGGCTGCTTCGACTTCGAGCAATACGCGCGGGTCGCTGGAAATGCCGGAAATCCCAAGCAGCCCGGACTCGTGATACAGGATGCGGCTGACCTGCTCCAGGCTCAGTTTCCAGATTTCCATCAGGAAAATCACCGCGCCAGGGTCCATCGCTCCGCAGCGGGTGCCCATCATCAAGCCATCCAGCGCTGAGAAACCCATGGTGGTGGCGACGCTTTTCAAATCCCGCATGCCGCACAGGCTGGCGCCGCTGCCCAGGTGCGCGACCAGCGTCCGGCCACGAGCCTGATCGCCATAACGCTCTGCCAGGGCAATGGATTGGTAGCAATAGGAAAGTCCGTGAAACCCATAACGACGCAGGCCGTTTTCCCAGGCCGACCAGGGCAGCGGCAGGATTTTCTCCACGTCCGGCAGGGTCTGGTGGAATGCGGTATCGAAACACACCACTTGTGGCAGGTCGGGACGGGTTTGCAGCAGGGTTTCGATGGCTTCCAGGGCGAAGGGCTGATGCAGAGGGGCTAGGGGGATGTAGCTTTTAAGGTCGGCCAGCACCTGCGCATCGATCAACATCGGTTTTGAATATTTCATCCCTCCATGCACGACGCGGTGGGCGACGGCCCTGATCGAGCGACCGCCCAGCTGAGTTCGCACCCGCTCACGAATATGCCCAAGGGCATCGTGATAGGGCTGCTTTTCATCGAGGGCCAGTGGCTGATCGTCGCCGCCGTTTTCGCTGACCACCGGGTTTTGCCCCGTGATGCCGTCGACCTTGCCGCGCCACAGTGGTGTGCGAGCCAAAGGGCTGCAGGTTGCGTCGAACAGGGCGAACTTGATGCTCGACGAACCTGCATTGAGGACCAGAATCACTTCACCGTTTTCCGCGTCGTTCATGGCGGCGTTACCCGATAGTGATGGGCGACCAGCGCGGCGATGGCACAGGACGCGATGCGCGCTTCCCGGGAGTCGGCGCGGCTGGTCAAGACAATCGGCACCTTGGCGCCGAGCACGATACCGGCGCTGGAGGCACCGCCCAGGTATTCCAGTTGCTTGACGAGCATATTGCCGCTTTCCAGATCAGGCACGACGAGAATGTCGGCTTTTCCAGACACCGGTGAGTGAATGCCCTTGATACGCGCCGCTGCCAGGGAGATGGCATTGTCGAACGCCAGCGGCCCGTCAAGGACCGCGCCAGTGATCTGGCCACGATCAGCCATTTTGCACAGCGCTGCTGCATCGAGGGTGGCGGGCATGTTGGCGTTCACCGTTTCCACCGCAGCGAGGATCGCCACATGAGGATTGCTCACGCCCAGGATATGCGCCAGATCGATGGCGTTGCGCACGATGTCCACTTTGTCGACCAGGGCCGGCACGATGTTGATCGCTGCATCGGTGATGATGAAAGGGCGCGGATAAAAAGGCGTCTGCATCACGAAGCAGTGGGTGATCCGCCGCTTGGTGCGCAGTTGCGCCGCCGCCGGCACCACGGCGGACATCAATTCGTCGGTGTGCAGGCTGCCTTTCATCAAGGCTTCGACCTGACCATCGCGGGCCATTTGCGCGCCACGCAGGGCGGCGGCGTGGCTGTGAGGCACGTCTTCGATGGTAAGACCGCCAAGGTCGTGGTTGCCCTTGGCCGCCAACGCTTGGAGTCTGGCTCTTGGACCAATCAGGATCGGATCGATCAACCCTGTATCGCGGGCATCGAGGGCAGCCTCGAAACTCACTTCGTCGCAAGGATGCACCACCGCAACGCGGATCGGTTCCAGCGTCTGACAGACTTGCAACAAGCGATTCAGACCGTCGGCGCTGTGGCGCAGTTCGATGCCCGGCAGGCTGACCCGATGCACATCGATATGTTCGTTGGCCGCGTGTACCAGGGATTCGCCTTCCAGTACCACCATGCCTTCCTGATTGGTGCCAGTGCAGGCCAACGTGAGCCGATGCCGTGCGTCGTCGCGAGCGGTGACAACCACGGAGACCGTAAGTGTGTCGCCGATTCGTACCGGGGCGAGGAACTTGAGGGTTTGCCCCAGGGACACCGAACCCGGCCCCGGCAGCCGCGTGCCGATCAACGCTGAAATCAATGCTCCCCCCCACATGCCATGGGCGAACACTGTGTTGAAGTGGGTGGTGGCGGCGAACTCCGGATCGACGTACAGCGGGTTCACATCACCGGAGACCAGTGCGAACAGCTGAATGTCCTGAGCCGTCAGGGTACGTTCCAGAGAGGCCGACTCGCCGATGACGATCTCCTCGAAGGAGCGGTTATGTATTCGTTCCAGATCGTTGATAGACGTGGAGCTGGTCATGGGTTTGATCCTGAATACGGGGGGAGGGGAGGCAGGGTAGTTTCTTTGTTGCCTGTTACGGCCCCATCGCGAGCAATCGAGCGTCGACCCAGCGCTGCGCTGCGTCGAGCAAGTAGACAGCGGTCCTGGCGTCGGTATCGGTCAGGGAACTGTAGCGGGTTTCGTTGTACGTAGTCCTGAGGGTGATGGTCGGCCGTGGTGAGTCGAGCTGGAACGGGTTGGCGCCGATCTTGCGCATTTGCGGATTGTAGCGGAACAAGTTTCAACTGGATTGACCCGTTGTTGCTCGATCTGATGCTCAAATTGTCTACGAAAAGATCTCGATGTTACCTGCATCCATGAGGTGTATTGCGATCTTTGGAAGGTGCAGGGTAGCGTACACTCGTATTGAAGCTAGCGAGTCCACCCGGCTCAACGACCCTGTCGGGAGCGGACTTACTTCTCTGATTGGCTTTAGATAGAACTCGGTAGAGTGGCTTGGAATCATTCCTTTTTTGTTCTTGAAACGCCCATCGAGCAAGTCCAGAATTGAGTCCATTCCTGCTTCAGGAATAAAAGAAACCCCTTAGATTTCAATGGGCAGGACGCCAGATGCGAGTCTCGTTTCCCGCTCCAGAATTCACAGAAAACGCCACTCAATGAGTGTAATGCTGTTCACTTAAGCCGTGATGCGATCTGTAGCAGCTGGCGAAGGCTGCGTTCGGCTGCGAAGCAGTCGTATAGTCAGTCATTGCGGTGCGTCAGGTACACCACGGCAGCCGGACTCACGACTGCTGCGCAGCCGAACGCAGCCTTCGGCAGCTGCTACAAAAAATGCGTCGCGGCTGAAATTGCTTAAGTGAACAGTATTACACTCAATGAGTGGCGTTTTTTTGTGCCTGGCGAATGGTGTTCCAGGGCGATCGGCTTCTGACACAGCAGCGTTTTACCGTGCGCTGAGTCATTAATGCCCGGGCATTGGGCTGCTTGGGCGTTTTACATTGCTTTTTCGCCTTACCGAGTCACGGCTCGCAATGCGGCTCGGTTGAGGCAACCGGGGCGTACGCAGTAACAGACTGATTTCCTCTGCGCTGACCGCTCTGCTGAAAAAGTAGCCCTGAATTTCATCGCAGCCGTTTTCACGCAGGAAGGTTTGCTGCTCTTCGGTTTCGACGCCTTCGGCAATGACTTTGAGGTTCAGTTTGTGCCCCAATGAAATCACCGCGGTAGCGATGGCTTTGTCGTTCTCGTTGTCGGGCAGATCGCGCACGAAAGACTGGTCGATCTTGAGTCTCGCGATCGGGAAGCTTTTCAATGCTGCGAGGCTGGAGTAGCCGGTGCCGAAGTCGTCGATCGAGAGACTGATCCCCATTGATTGCAGTTCTTTCATTTTGCTGATGGCTTGCTGAAGGTCTTGCATGATCAGACTTTCGGTCAGCTCCAGCTCAAGGTACATCGGGTCCAGTCCGCTTTCTTGCAAGGCATGCATCACCCGGTCGATCAGGTCCCTTTCGATGAACTGGCGTGCTGAAATATTCACCGACATGGTGATCGGCGGCCAGCCCGCATCCTGCCAGTCCTTGTTCTGTCTGCACGCGGTATGAATCACCCAGTCGCCGATGGGTACGATCAACCCGGTCTCTTCGGCCTGCGAAATGAATTTGATTGGAGACACCATGCCGAGCTCGGGGTGCTGCCAGCGGATCAGTGCCTCTACGCCGATAATCTGACCTGACTGCAAATCTACCTGTGGCTGGTACAGCAGCAGGAACTCGTCATGGTTGAGTGCGTTTCGAAGCCCGTCTTGCATGGCGAGCTTGCCCTGAACCTTGTTATTCATCTCGCTCGTATAAAACTGGTAACTGTTGCGGCCCAACTCCTTGGCCCGGTACATGGCGGCGTCCGCGTTGCTGAGCAAAGTGTCGGTATCGCTACCGTCGGCAGGGTAGGTGGCCAACCCCATGCTGCAGGTGACGTGGAGTGTATGTCCGCTGAGCTGAATCGGCCGCAGGATGGCTTCCTGGATTTTTTGCAGGGCTGGAGTCACGCCGTCGAGGTCTGAGGGCTGGTCGAACAGGATGATCACAAACTCATCGCCACCCAGTCGCACGACGGTGTCGGTGCGGCGTACACACCCCAGCATGCGCTGGGCGACGGTTTTCAGCAATTCGTCTCCAGCACTGTGCCCAAGGCTGTCATTCACCAGTTTGAATTTGTCCAGATCGAGAAACACCACCGTCACCAGGCGGTTGTAGCGCTGAGCATAAAGTATTGCCTGCTTGAGACGGTCTTCGAGCAGTGTGCGATTCGGCAGCCCGGTCAGTGCATCATGGTCACCCATATAGCGGATGCGTTTTTCGGTCAGTTGGCGTTCTATCGCAATGCCGGCAAGAGGCGTCGCCATGTCGATCATTCGCGTCTCGGTCGAGCTCGGGCTGCGTACGGTGTTGGAATACAAGGCAAACGTACCCAATACCTTTCGCTCATGGGACAGAATCGGCGTCGACCAGCAGGCGCGAAATCCATAGGGCGCAGCGACTGAACGGTACTCCTCCCACAGCGGATCCAGCTCGATATCCGTGACAATGACCGGTTCTCGTCGATACACCGCGGTGCCGCATGAACCGACGTTCGGACCGATCGCAATCCCGTCAATGATCTGGTTATAGGCTTTCGGCAAACTGGGGGCAGCCCCGTGCAGCAGGTGCTTGCCATCCTCATCCAGCACCAGGATGGACACCATCATCCCCTCCAGTTGGGACTCGACCAGATGAGCCAGGCTGTCGAGGACTTCTGCAAGTTCGGTGCTCCTGGCGATCAGCTCAAGGACATGACCTTGTCCGGCACGGATGACGGCTTCTTGCTCTAATCGGCTGTTTTGCAAAGCGAGCCGCTCTGTGGCGATACTCAATTGGACCGTTCTTTTTTCCAGCTGAAGTCGGTCTTTGAGGAATTGATTCACCGCGCGAGCCATGTTGCCGATCTCGTCCTTCCCATGTTCCGCCATCATCAAATGCGTTTTGTCAGTGTGTTCCTGACGCAATTGCCGGCTTATTTCATTCAGACGCACGAGCACATGACGCCCCATGAAGACCCGAGTCACGAACCAGGCGAACATCAGGCTGGCGCCCAACATGATCAGCACCCATTGCTGGCTACGATTTGAGGCCTCGACCAGGCGCTGCACGGCTTCGCGATAGTCTTCGGTGTAAGCACTGGATTGCGAGCGGGCCACCGCGACCAGAACCCCGGCCTCATTCTTCAGTTCCTCATTGAAGCGCTGAATTATGTTGTGCTGGTTGATGAGCCTCAGGCGCAGAGAGAAGAGGTCGGGCATCTCCACATCAGCGTCGGGCAACTTGCCTGTGGTACGTGACAAGCGCTCATATTGGGTCCGCAGCCGTTGCACGGCATCACTGTCACCGGCCTGCGGCAGCTCGAAAAGTAACACCGCCAGTTCCAGGCTGGCCCGGGTCTGGATCGCGGTTAACCGGGCGGTGTGATCCTCCAGGGTTTGCTCGAAGGTGACTTCGGTTTGCAGCAGGCTTTCTCGCAGCTGCGCAACGATGTTGGCGGTATTGCGGAACATCTGACTCGACTGATGCATGTCGAGTATCGCCACGCCACTGTTCGCGGCAGTCAGCTGCTGCACCAGTTGATCAAGGGCTTCAAGCTGTTCGACGGTCGCCGCATAGCTTGAGCGCAGGGTGTCGGGGGAGCGGGTTGTCAGGAGCTGATCGGTCTGGCGTTCGATCAGCAAGGTGCGCTGCAGCATGTCTTGCCCATCTTGCATGCGGACCAGTCGTTCATCCGTCAGCTGGCGGGTGGCGCTGTTTGACGTCCGCAACGCGTAGACCGCAGTTGCACCTCCCGCCAGGATCAGCAGCGCCAGCGTCAGAAACGCCAGTGTGAACTGTGCGCGTAGCGATTGCGGCAATAGCTGGCGTCCGAGCCGGGAAGTAACGTCCAATGTCAGGGATTCCATAGGTGGCGATAGATGTCTCGATAGCCATTGTCAGGGTCGTACTGGAATTTCTTTCCGCCGTCGAAGGCGACATTGTCGGCATTGACCAGGTGAATCGGTGCTACGAAGCCGCTCACCGGCTGACCTGCAAACAGTCGGTTCAATTCATCCATTACTTGCCAGCCATGCAGGTTGAGCGGCTCGGCCACGGTGACGGTCTGGTAGGTTTTTGCCTGTATGCGCAAGAAAGCCGAAGCGCTGCCATCACCGGCAGACAACAGGCTGATGCCGTCACTGGGTATTGCGGCGTTGGTCAATGAGGCAATCGAGTAGTCGAAATAGATATCGTTGATGGCCAGCGTATGGGTCCAGCGCTTGCCATAGCGCTGAAGCAGCTCCTTGGTGATCGCCGGCATCTTCTCGCCACTTTCGGAGATCGCGACATCGCGCACTTCCAGCAACGAGCATTCCCGACAGGCCCGGATGACGTTTTCCATGGCCTTGGCTTTCGCCATGGCGATGCTGTATTTGGAGTCGGTCAGGATGACCACGCCGGCGCGTCCGTTTGACTGTGCCACTGCCGCCATGGCCGTGAGGCGAGCCACTTCGAGCGGGTCGGTCGTGACGTTCATGGCCACTGGCGTGCCGTCAATCGGCCCGGGTTGTGCCCCGGCGTGCCAGCCAACCACCGGTACATCCCTGTTGGCGAAGAGGATCAGCGCCGCATTGTTCTCAAGGGCATCGGAGCCGCACAGAATGAGGCCGTCGGGTTTCGCTGCCAGGGCATCGGAAAAGGCCTTTGCGCGCCCGGCCGATGATCCAGCCCCATCGAATATCTTCAGCGTCCAGTCCATCGCCTTGGCTGCCTCGCGAGCGCCCTGCGCGACACCGACAATTCCTCCATTACGCAAATCTTCTGCGACAAAGGCGATGCTCTTGCCCCGCTGGGCTTGCGGGCCGGATTCAGGGCCGCTCCAGCGAACGGCTTCGAGGGTGGCCCTGGACACGATTTCCTGCGCTTGAATCACCGTAACCGTGGCGTTTTCGACACCTGCTGCGGTTGGCAGGTTCTGGCCGTATCCGGGAGTTACCGTGAAAAGACAGAAAACCGTAATTGAAGCCATCCAGAGTAACCGGGGCCTGATCAGACAGGTTCGATCACCGCATGTAATGCCGGGTCTGGAGCCGATGGCGCGATCATAGTCTGGCATGGCGTCCCTTTTTGCCAAGAATGTAGCGTTCACTATCCGAAAGGATAGTCGGTTCTGCAGTCATCAGGTCTTTTGGGTGAAGTGCGCGAACTTTAGTCCTGAACATTCAGGAAATGGGACAGGGTCCATGGCACAAAACAAGGGACGAAGGCCAATTGCATCGTTGACTACATTGAGTCGTTTTACAAGGCTTCGACTTTGCATAAACACCAGGCAAAAAAACGGCACCCGGCGTTTTTGGCTGTGTGTGATTTGTTGGGCTGTGCCGAGGAAAAGATCGCGATCTCTACATTCGTTCTGCCGCTTTCTGCGAAAACTATCCCTGAGCCCGTTTCTCAGGAATGTAAGTGCAGGTAACAGGCCATTCGAAAAACTAGCCGGCTGTTGAAAAGCAGGATTTCACCCACGGTGTGGGCTGGGGTGTGGGCTGTGAGGTTTTACCAAAAGCCAGAAACGAAAAAGCCCCGAATAATCAATGCTCTAACGCACAAAATATGACGGAGGCGATGGGGGTTCGAACTCATGAACCTGCTACAGTCGACGATTTTCAAGTCAAGAAATATTCGTTTATTTTCAATATGTTAGCGATTGAATGTTTCCGCAAGCGTCCATCATCGACCGATTGAATCCACAGCCGAAAGCAGACTTTCACCGCAGCATCTCTCAGGAAAATGCAGCCTCGACAAATGTCTACAGCGCGGCTGGGACGCAGCCAGCACGATGCGCTGACGGTTGCGCTGGTCGCGTATCAGGCTGAAGCCAAGCGACCTGAGTCCTGTTGAATACAGGACTCAGGTCGGTAGGGGCTAAAAGATCGCCGAGTCGCGCAATTGCACCGTAAGGCCAAGCCAACACCAGCCGCGAGTCTAGTGCGGTTTAACATCCATCATGCAGTACGACCGCCGAGAACTTCAGCGACCCAGTCGGCAATGTAGTGGCCGGCATTGATACTGTTATCGAAGCTCGAATGCTGGACGCCGCCTTCACGTTCAGTGAATATTTTCAGCTCGCGTTTAGGGCTGTTGACCAACTGCTCGTAGGTGCGGTGTGCCCACTTCAATGGAATCTGCGAGTCCTTTTCACCGTGAGTGACGAGGAACGGCACCTTGATGCGATCCAGTATGCCGTCCAGGTGGACATTCTCGGCGATGGCCATGAACTCCTCGGTGTCTTTGGCGCCCCATACCCAGGCCACATGCGACCAGTAATGCGGAACCGGGAAGCTGCCTTCTTTTTCCATGCGACGCTTCTGCACATCACGCCAGTCATGGTTGGCACCCCACACCACCCCGCAAGCGAAGCGTGGCTCGAAGGCTACCGCACGGGGGCAGTAATAGCCGCCGAGCGAGACGCCTTCCAGGCCGATGCGTTTGGCATCGATATCGCTGCGGGTTTCCAGCCAGTCCACCACACGACTGGCCCAATGTTCGCTGTCAAAACGCGCAGTCAGATGATGCAGGCGCAGTGCTTCGCCGGTACCAGGCTGGTCGATGATTAACGAGGACACACCACGTTTCGCCAGCCAGGCGGGCAGGCCGACTCGGTATTTCATTTCTTTGGTGGAGTCCAGTCCGTTGACCTGCACCAGAATCGGCGCCGGGCCGGTAGCGCCTTCGGCACGTACCAGCAGACCGAAAATGTGTTTGCCTTCGTAAGGGATTTCAACTCGCTCGCAGTTTTCTTGCGCCAGTTCGATACCGCGTTGGAAGGTGTGTAAAAAGCGCTGATACAGCTCCGTACGGCCAGGGGCACCATGGGCCTGCAGGCGTTCGCAGCTCAGATAATAGGTAGCGGCGCGGTTGTATTTTTCGCCAGCTGACAACATTCGGCCATTGGCTTCGTCTTCCTCAGCCAAGCCGCAAAGTTTGTCGGCCATTTTCGCCCAGGTTTCACGGAAGGCCTTGCTGCCGGCGGCATCCGGCTGCTTGGCGGCCTCCTGCAGCGGCGCGCACATCTCTTCGATTTCGCCGATGCGGGCCCCCATTTCAATGGCGAGGTCGACGGAAAGATTCCACACGTAGTTGGTCGGGAAGTAACGGAACATGATTGTTATTGTCCTTGTGCAAGCAAAGGCAGGCGGTCAGGTTCGGGCCAGCAAGTCCGGGTTTGACGGTTTGAAACAGGCTAGGGAGGGGGCAACTATTTGGCCAATCGCGAGTCGGGATGGCAGGTATTGAGAACCGCGATGGATCGGGCAGACAGATGCGCCCGGCTTAAGCGTTTCTTGCCCACAGTTCAAGCCGCAACTCCAGATACCAGGCATCGTACTTTGCGATTCCTTCTAGCGAGGAATGCGATTGGTGCCGTCGAGGTGCGACTTATTAAAATTGCCCTTGGACCGCGCCGTTGGCCGGTCACACCCTCCAGCCCTGCCTGGAAAAAATCATCCGCAAGGGTGTGACCGGCCAGGTGCAAGCACTGCTTCGCGCAGTGCTCGACCCGCCGATTGATGAACTGTCAATGCCGTCAGTCACGGCATTCTTTCCATGCTGTGTAAGGAGATGGGCATGTCTGTACTGAGCCGTGTGCTTGGCAATCTATCGGTGGGTGCCAAGCTGTCGCTGGGTTTTGGCCTGGTGCTGCTGGTTACTCTGGGGGTGGCGGTCACTGCTTTTCGTTCTCTGGGTGTGTTGCAGCAGCGCGGTGAGCAATCGCGTCAGGAGTCATCGATCCAGGCACTGATCCTGCGTGCCCGTATCGCGGAGAAGGCATTCGCCCTGGACCTTGCTCCGCAGCGCCTGGAGCAGGTACGCGAGACGATCGGAAAACTGAGCCAGCAACTCGATGATGAACCGGCCAATAGCGCATCGCGCGCCACCGTACGCACGGCTGTCAGCGCTTATCTGGAGCAGTTTCTCGGCTATGCCGATTCGTTGCATCGGGCTCGCGAAGCCCGCCTGCGAATGCAGACGCTGGCGCAGACGGCTGGCGATAGTTTTACCCTGCTGTTTCTCGATCAACTGGATGTGCTCAACACCCAGTTGGGGCAGGGGACACCGCCGAACAGCGATCAGATGGTGCGGCTTGAGCAGACCGCCGCGTTGCGGGACAAGCTCGCCAAGCTGCGTGACAGCGAACTGTACTACTCGCTCGATGGCGAGGAGCGTTACCGCAGCGACTGGGAAATGAGCATGAGTGACCTGCTGGCCGCCATGCAGGCGCTCGGTCTTGGCGAGCAGCAAGGCGAGTCGCTGCAGGAGGCGAGCACGGCCTTGGGCGACTACCGCAAGGCCTTCCTCGAGTTCGTCGACAGCCGTGGGCAAAGTGCGCAAAGCAGTGCGGCAATGAACGCGCAAACCGAGCAGGTGAGCAAGTTGCTGGCCCAGGCCGATGAACAGCAAAGGCAGGCGGTACTGGACGATAATCGCAATGCCGATCGCCAATTGGGCTTGATCACTTTTCTGGCGCTCGCCTTGAGTATTGGGGCCAGCCTGCTGATCCGCCAGTTGATTGTGCAGCCGCTGCGCCAGGCTGTGCAGTTGGTCCAGCGTGTGGCGGCGGGGGATCTGAGTGATCCGCCGTCAGGCAGTGTTCGTCGTGATGAGCTGGGCCAGTTGTTGGGCGCCGTGGGCAGCATGCTGGGCAGCCTGCGCGGATTGGTTGGGCGCATCGACCGTGGTGTTGGCTCGCTTAACGGCATGGCCGGCAGCCTGGCCGAAGTGACCCTGAGCAACAGCCGTGGTGTCGAACACCAACGCCAGGAAACCGAGCTGGCCGCCACCGCCATGCAACAGATGGCCGCCACGGCGCAGGAGGTCGCTCGCAATGCGGGTGAGGCCAGCGAAGCGGTGGCGCATGCCGACGAACAGGCGCGTGAGGGCGATGAGCTGGTGCGTCAGGCGGGTGGCAAGATCGACCATCTGGCTGTGGAGATGAGTGGTTGCGCGCAAGCCATGCGGTCCCTGCTGGTGGAGAGCGCGGCGATTGGTGGCGTGCTCGATGTCATCAAAGCGGTGGCCGAGCAGACCAACCTGCTGGCGCTCAATGCCGCCATCGAGGCCGCGCGTGCTGGCGAGCATGGTCGCGGTTTCGCCGTGGTCGCCGATGAGGTGCGCGGCCTGGCACGGCGCACACAGCGTTCGACGACGGAAATCGAAGGGTTGATCGTTCGTCTGAGCGGTGTTGCCCAACAAGCCGCCGAGCGCTTGCAAGGCAGCCATGTGCTGAGCGATGAAACGGTGGTTCTTGCCGCGCAAGCCTCTCAGGCACTGGCGCGGATCACCCGGGCGGTGTCCAGCATCGAGCAGATGAACCAGCAGATTGCCGCGGCCGCCGAGCAGCAGAGCGTGGTGGCCGAGCAAGTCAGCCAGAGTATGACGCGGGTGCGCGAAGTGGCCGAGGGCAGCGCAAGGGAAAGCCTGCAACTGCAAGTCTCAACGGCCGACTTGCAGCAGGTTAGCGGTGAGCTCAAAGCGGCCGTCGGGCACTTCCGCACCTGACCCGCCTCCGAGCAGTGGCGGCAACTACTGCTCCAGCTCGTTGATGATTTGACTGATTTTCGCCCGCAGCCAACGGTGCATCGGATCCCCATCCATTGTGCGGTGCCAGAGCATGAACTCACGCATCACCGGGATTTTCACCGGTGGTTGCAAGATGCGCAGCGGCAGGTAGTTGGCGTAGAGCCTGGCCATGCGCTGGAGCATGGTGGCGACGCGTTGGGTGCCGACGATCAACTGCGGCAAGGTGTTGAAGTCGTGGGTCACCACTTCCATGCGACGAGTGAAACCGTACTGGCTCATCAGCCATTCTTCGACGCTCAGTTGCCGGTTGCGGCCAAAAATCACTGATACATGGCCCATCTCGATGTACTGATCGAGGCTGATGCTGTCGCCCACTTGGGTGTTGCCTTCCCACACAACGCAAACGTGTTCTTCTTCGAACAGTAACTGCGATGGGTGGCCTTCGATGAGGTAGCGCTCAGGCACGATCATCATGTCGGCCTCGCCGCGCATCAGCAGCTCGGTGGAAGTGTCGCCGGGGCCAAGCAGTTCGAAGGTAATGTGCGGGGCTTCCAGGTAAATCTTCTGGATCACCCGGGCAAACAGGACGCTGATCAGGTAGTCCGAGGTGATCAGGCGGAAATGGCGCTTGCTGGTGGCTGGGTCGAACACCGGTTTGGCGGTGATCGAGGACTGGATCGTCAGCAGTATCTGGCGCACTGGCGCCGCCAGTTCACGGGCATAGGGCGTGGGCTGCATCTTGCGCCCGACCTGCGCCAGCAGTTCATCTTCGAAATAGACACGCAGCCTGCCCAGTACACCGCTGGTGGCGGATTGGGTCATGTGCAGGCGTTCGGCGGCGCGGGTGATGTTCTGCTCTTCCAGTAACACATCAAGCGCCACCAGGAGGTTGAGATCCAGGTGGTTAAAACGCATGGCGGTCTCGATTTTTGTATTTATTTTGCAAATACCTTCCGACCTTCCTATCGCGGCGTCAAGCCCCGTGAGGGGGCGCATCGACCGATGCTCATTCGATTTTCCACGTCACTTGGCGCTGTGCAGCCAAGTATCGCGTTTGCCGATAGGTCACATCCCGACAAGCGATTAGTCAGTGAGTTTTCGCCACTTCAGTATCGGCCCACAGTCGGTTGGCCGTGACGCTTTATCGACTCCAAAACCAGCATCAGCAGCGCACTGCCTGGCATTGCTCCCATAAGCGGGATGTCCGGCCCTTGTGCTGAATAATTTCAATGGAGTGGTAACAATGAACATCATCGGCCTTGATGCCTTGATTTTTGGCGTCGACGACATTCAAGCCTGTACCCATTGCCTGCGTGACTACGGCCTGCTACCTGTCGATGTCGACAGCGAGGGCGGTCGTTTCGAAGCCCTCGACGGCACCGCCGTGATTATCCGCCGGGCTGACGATGCCAGTCTGCCGGCGGCCATCGGGCCAGCACCATCGATTCGTGAAACCATTTATGGCGTGGCCAGCGTGGCTGATCTTGAGGCCATCGCCGATGAGTTAGGGCGCGATCGCCTGGTGACCTGCGGTGCCGATGGCTCCGTGCACAGTGTTGACGATATGGGTTTTGCCATTGGTTTTCAGGTCAGTGTGCGGCGCCCGTACAGTGCGCCGGCCGACCTGACCAATGCCCCGGGCCATGCCCCCCAGCGCCCGGTTAACCAACCGGCCATCAACCCCGATATGCAGGCCCTGCCGCGCACCCTTTCCCATGTGGTGTATTTCGTACCGGATGCGGTGAAGGCCGAAGCTTTTTACAAGCGCCTGGGCTTCATGACCACCGACACCTTTGTTGGCGCTGGTCCGTTCATGCGTCCAGCCGGTTCCGATGACCACCATTGCTTGTTCATGATCCAGACGCCACCGCACATGAAGGGTTGCGAGCACTTCACCTTTCACATGGGCAGCGGCACGGAAGTGCTGCTGGCCGGGCGACGCTTCGAACAGCAAGGCTGGACCAGCTTCTGGGGGCCGGGCCGTCACCTTTTCGGCTCCAACTGGTTCTGGTACTTCAACAGCCCGTTGGGCTGTCACATCGAATACGACGCAGACATGGACAAGCACGATGACACCTGGCAAGCGCGCCAGGCGCCGTTGTCGGCGGATAACTCGCAGCTGTTCCTGTTCACTTCCAGGGAAAAATGGTTCCCGAGCGGTCCGCCGCCCAAGCAGGCCTGAGTGCGGACTTCGTCCATGAGTCACGTCGCCATTGCGCTATGTCGACTGGATGAACTGGTCGAAGGGCAGGCCCGCGGGTTCGATCCCCTGGGCACGGGGAAGGACAGCGTGTTTGCCCTGCGCCATGGCGGCGAGGTGCGGGTCTATCGCAACAGTTGCCCGCATCTTGAGGTGCGCCTGGAGTACCGCAAGGATCGTTTTCTCAGCGTCGATGGCAGCCAGATTGTCTGTTACGCCCACGGCGCCCGGTTCCTTCCGGACAGTGGCCTGTGCATCTACGGGCCGTGCCTGGGGGAAAGCCTGAGTGCTCTGCAATGGCATGCAGAGGCTGATTGGCTGGTGCTCGAAGCGGGTCAATTGGAGGCGTGTGCACCTTAATCAACGTATCGCGGTTGCTGATACATCGTATCCCTACATGCGATTAGTCAAACGCCTGCTTTGCCGAGAAAGTGAGCACAACGCGGTAGCGAATGCGTGCAGAAACAGCCGGTAGTGAGGCCTCGGATCGCTCCGGCAGAACGCTTGCGTAAATAACAAGAATAAGAGTGAGACAAGCATGAAAGCAGTGAAAAAAGTGCTTATCGTCGGTGGTGGTATCGGTGGTCTATGCGCCGCAATCGCTTTGCGTCGCCAGGACATCGAAGTCGAACTTGTCGAGCTCAAGACGCAATGGACAGTCTACGGCGTCGGCATCATCCAGCAGAGCAACGTAGTGCGCGAGATGGCCAAGTTGGGTGTGTTGGACGGCTATCTGGATGCCGGCTACGCGTTCGAGGATTTGACCATCCATACCACGGCCGGTGAACAGCTGGCGCGGATTCCCGGTCAGCGTCTGGCCGGCCCCGAATACCCGGCCAACGTCGGCATCTCGCGCCTGGCCCTGCATCAAGTCCTCAGTGACACCGCCATCGCCCTGGGCGCCTCGATTCGCCTGGGCCTGAGCGTGCAAACCCTGGAGCAGGTGGACGAGGGTGTTGATGTGCTGTTCACCGATGGCAGTCGCGGCCGTTACGACCTGGTCGTAGGGGCCGATGGCCTGTACTCCCAGATGCGCGGTTTGCTGTTCGGCGAGCAGTACCAGCCGCGTTTCACCGGTCAATCGGTGTGGCGCTACAACTTGCCGCGTACAGCTGGAATCGATCATCTGGCCACTTTCCAGGGGCCCGCCGGCAATGCCGGGCTGGTGCCGCTGGACCGCGATCAGATGTACATGTTCGTGACCTCCCATGAGCCCGCCAACCCCCGGATGGATGCCGCCACGCTGGCGGCCCAGATGCGCCAGCGCCTGAACGGTTTCACCGGCCTGATCGGCGAACTGCGCGAGCAGATCCGCGACAGCGACCAGGTGGTCTACAAGCCGTTGGAGGTGGTGTTCGTCAGCGAGCCCTGGTACCGCGGCCGTGTTGTGCTGATTGGCGACGCAGTGCACGCCACGACACCACACCTGGGCCAGGGCGCCGGCATGGCCATTGAAGATGCTGTCGTGCTTGGCGAAGAGTTGGTCGCCGGTGGCAGCGTCGAACAGCAGCTCGAACGCTTTATGGCACGCCGTTACGAGCGCTGCAAATTCATCAGCGAAAGCTCGGTGCTGGCGGGTGACAAGGAAATTGCCCACGACAACAGCTTCGACCGGATCGGCCTGGTCAGGCGGATGCTTGAGGTCACGGCAGAGCCCATCTGAGGCGCCGGCAGGACTGATTTCGCTCTCCCATGGATGTTTCAAACCCGTGCAGGCCTGGCCTGGCTCGACTGCGGGCGCTGTTTCACCAGAAGAGCTGACATACAACAACAATAAAGAGGGTTACTTCGATGGTTACTCGCAAGATCGCTGCGTCGCGGCGTATCCCCTTCACCCTGACCCTTGCGGCCAGCCTGGGGCTTGGCGCTTCGGCTGCCCAGGCCTTTCAGATCGATACCGGCAATCCCGACCTTAGCTTGCGCTGGGACAATACGCTGAAATACAGCTCGGCCTGGCGCCTGAAGGACCCCAGCAGCAAACTCAGCCAGGGGCAGACGGCGTTGAACCAGAATGACGGCGATCACAACTTCGGCAAGGGGTTGATCTCCAATCGTCTGGATATTCTTTCCGAAATGGACATTGGTTATCACAACTTCGGTGCCCGTCTGAGCGGTGCCGCCTGGTACGACACCGTCTACCAGGACCGCAACGACAACAACGACGCGGCCAGTGCCAACCAACGTTCGGTGGGCTTCGACGAATTCACCAGTGACACTCGTCATCTGCACGGTGGCGATGGCGAACTGCTGGATGCCTTTGTCTACTGGAACGGCGAGCTGGCCGACCGTGCCTTGTCGGTTCGCGCGGGGCGCCACGGCCTGATCTGGGGTGAGAGCCTGTTCTTCGGCGCCAACGGCATTGCCGGTGCCATGGCGCCGGTGGACGTGGTCAAGGCGCAATCGGTGCCCAATACCCAGTTCAAGGAAATCACCCGGCCGGTCAACCAGCTATCGACCACCTACCAACTGACCGATGACATGTCGTTGGGCGCTTTCTACCAGTTGGAGTGGGAAGAAACTCGCTTGCCTGGCTCCGGCAGCTACTTCTCCACCAGCGATACCATCGGCGAAGGTAATGAGCGACTGATCACTGGCGGGCCATTCCCGGCTTTCCTTGGTGGTAATGCCGATAGCCCGGCAGCGTTCTTCCATGGCAAAGACAAGAAAGCCAGGAACTCCGGTCAGGGCGGTCTGCAGCTCAAATACACTACCGGGACAGTGGATTACGGTCTGTATGCGCTCCAGTATCACGAGAAAACGCCAGCGCTGTATTTGAAACCGAATGCCACCGGGCCTGACTTCGGTACTGGGGAAATCGGTGAATACTCCTGGGTTTATCCCGAAGATATTCGCGTCCTGGGGGCCAGCTTCGCCACCACCGTGGGCGAATACAGCTTTGCCGGTGAGGCATCGACGCGCTGGAACATGCCATTGGTGTCCAACGCCCAGACCGTCCTGCCGGGCGTCGAGGCGGACAACAACGATGACGCTCTGTACGCCGTTGGCCGGACGGCCCACGTCAACCTCAATGTGCTGGCATCGCTGGGGCCTTCCTTCATCGCCAATGAAGCCAGTCTGGTCGGGGAGATGGCCTGGAACCGCGTGCTGTCCGTGACCAAGAACCGCGCGGCCCTTGACCCTAACTCCACCGATGACGGTCTGGGCTTCAAATTGGTGTACACGCCTACCTATCGCCAGTTCTTCCCGGGCGTGGATATCGGTATTCCGATGGGCATCAGCTACTTCCCCATGGGCAAGTCGGCCGCGGTCAGCGGGTTCGGCCCGGATAAAGGCGGTGACATGAACATCGGCGTCACCGCGACCTATCTGGACCAAGTGACCGTGGGACTGACTTATACCCACTTCTACGGCCCCGAGGACACCACGCTCGATGCCGCCAACCACTTCAACTACAAGCAGTCGTTGAAAGACCGGGACTACCTGGCTTTCTCCGTCAAGACCACGTTCTAAGAGGATTCGCGCATGACCATTCAGTTCACTCTAAAGGCCTTGTGCTTAACCCTGCTGGCTGCTGCCGCGCCGATGACCCTGGCCGCCAGCGCCGAACAAGCAGCTACGCTGGGCAAGACCCTGACACCCTTCGGTGCCGAGAAAGCAGGCAATGCCGACGGCAGCATACCGGCCTGGGACGGTGGCTACACCAAGGTCGATCCGGCCTACACACCGGGCGGCAAGCGCGGCGATCCGTTTGCCGCAGACAAACCATTATTCAGCATCACCGCGCAGAACCTGGCGAAATACGCCGACAAGCTCAGCGACGGAACCAAGGAGCTGTTCAAGCGCTTCCCGGACACCTATCGCATCGATGTCTATCCGACCCGGCGCACGGCTGCCGCGCCGCAGTGGGTCTATGACAACACGATCAAGAATGCGACCCGCGCCAAACTGGTCGACAGCAGTGCCGGTCTGATACCCGGAGGTGCCTATGGTGGTATTCCGTTCCCGATTCCACAGAACGGTACCGAAGCCATATGGAACCACTTGCTGAACTGGCGCGGTACCTCATTGGCGATGCATTTTCGCCACTACCTGATGACCGCGGACGGTAATCAGGTGATGACGAGCGACGGTCTGTTGTCCCAGGAAATGCCCTACTACTTCGAGGAAGGCTCGCCAGAAAACTACTCGGGTGATTATTGGCTGGTGCACTTCGTCAATCTCGGCCCGGCGATTCGTGCCGGCGAGCAGATCCTGGGGCGTGAGAACATCAACGGTGACAAATCCCAGGCCCATGTCTATTTGAGCGGCCAGCGCCGTGTGCGCACGCTGCCCAACGCTTGCTGCGATACGCCTACGCCGTCCACCGCCGGGGTCATGTCATTCGACGAATTGAGCGTGTGGGGGGGACGTACGGACCGGTTCGACTGGAAACTGGTGGGCAAGCAGGAGATGTATGTCCCCTACAACACCAACAAGGCGCAGACCGCTGGCCAGCCGCAAGACCTGTTAGGTAAGCACCATCTGAACCCTGATTACGTGCGCTGGGAGTTGCACCGCGTCTGGGTGGTCGAGTCGACATTGGCGGCGGGCAAGCGCCACCAGTTGCCTAAAGGCCGTTACTACCTCGACGAAGACACCTGGCAGGCCTTGCTTGGCGACCGTTGGGATGCCAGCGGTCAACTGGCCAAGACCCTGTGGTCTCTGCCTTCCGTGCTTCCCGACCTGCCAGGTCTGGTGCAACTGTCTGCCGGTTTTTATGACCTGACCTCGGGTGCGTGGTTTATCCAGAACCTCTACGCCGGAATGCCGGAACAGTATCGCGTGGTTGATCGCTACAAGGCCTCGGAGTTCTCGCCAGCGGCGATGGCCGGGCGCGGCGTGCGTTAAGTCTGAGCTGAGAGTGAAGGGCAGACCTGTCGGTCTGCCCTCGGGTGCGAGTGTTTTTCCGAGGTAGGTTATGAACAGAATCAGTCAGGCGGGCTCTTTGCTCTTGGCCCTGTATTTGCCCTTCGCCACGAGCGAGTGCCTGGCAGGGCCGACTGCCGTGGGC
Source organism: Pseudomonas sp. LBUM1673 (assembly GCF_059695645.1). Classification (NCBI taxonomy): domain Bacteria; kingdom Pseudomonadati; phylum Pseudomonadota; class Gammaproteobacteria; order Pseudomonadales; family Pseudomonadaceae; genus Pseudomonas; species Pseudomonas sp. LBUM1673. The sequence goes on along the minus strand of NZ_CP166780.1, from coordinate 3,734,034 downwards.
ACGCCGCTGAGTACCCCGGCCATGCCGGTGCCGGCTGCGCAGAAGAGCGTATTGATCGATCTGGCGCGGGCCGGCACACGTCTGGTGGCCGTGGGCGAGCGCGGCCTGGTGCTGCTTTCCGACGACAATGGGCAAAGCTGGCGTCAGGCCTTGGTACCGGTTTCGGTCAGTCTGACGGCGGTGCAATTCGTCGATGCGCGCAATGGTTGGGCAGTCGGCCACGCCGGCGTGGTATTGGCCACTCGTGACGGTGGCGAGAACTGGACGCTGCAACTCGACGGCGTGCGCGCGGCACAGCTCGAACTGGGTGCCGCCAAGGCCGATCAGGCCACGGCTACCGACCCGGATGCCGCACTGGCACGTGTACAAAATGCCGAGCGTCTCGTCGCCGATGGCGCGGACAAGCCCTTTCTCGCGCTCCAATTCATCGATGCCCAACACGGGCTGATCGTCGGTGCTTATGGCCTGGCTCTGCGGACCACGGATGGCGGTGCCACTTGGCAGTCGCTGATGGGGCACATCGCCAACCCGAACGGGATGCACTTGTATGCCATCAGCCGCCAGGGTTCACGCTGGTTCCTGGCTGGCGAGCAAGGTTATCTGGCGCGTTCGGATGACGATGCGGTTTCGTTCAATCAGTTGGAAAGCCCCTATGAAGGGAGTTTCTTCACCTTGCAGAGCCGCGCCGATGGTGCCCTGCTGGTCGGCGGCCTGAAGGGCAATGCCTTTATTTCCAATGATGGAGGCGCAAGCTTCCAACACCTGTCAGTCCCCATGCCTGTTTCCTTCAACGATGCCACCCGCCTGGCTGACGGCCAGGTGCTGCTGGTCAACCAGGGCGGCACGCTGTTTCTCAACGGTGAGCGGACTGGGGCGGCGCTGCTGCCACTGGGCGAGCCCTTGGGCAAGCCTGTTTCGAGTCTGGTCGAGGCCGCCGATGGCAGCCTGATCGTTGCCGGTTTCACCGGGCTGCAGCGTATTGCGCAGCCGTCCACTGCCGCTTCGGAGTGAGGTTATGACGTCCCCTGGTAATTTCCCCCAGTCCCCTGCGAATGCGTTCGATGACTTTGATCCGCGTTCCGGCTCGGTGCTCGAGCGAGCACTGTTCAACCATCGCCTATGGGTGTTGCTGCTGTGCCTGGCGACCACGCTGGTGCTGGGTTGGCAGTCCAGTCGTGTCGAGCTCAATGCCAGTTTCGAAAAAATGATCCCCACCCATCATCCCTATATCGCCAACTACCTTGAGCACCAGAAGGAGTTGAGCGGGCTGGGTAACGCGGTGCGCATCGCCGTGGTCAACAAGCGGGGCGACATCTACGACAGCGCCTACCTCAAGACCCTGCAGGCGTTGAGCGACAAAATCTTTCTGCTGCCCGGAGTCGACCGCGCCTACATGAAATCGTTGTGGACCCCGGCCACGCGCTGGGTGGCGGTGACCGAAGCGGGCCTGGACGGCGGGCCGGTCATTCCCGACAACTACGATGGCGGCACCGCCAGCCTCGCGGCATTGCGACGCAACGTGCAACTGTCCAACGAAATCGGCCAACTGGTGGCTTTCGACCAGGCCTCGAGCATCATCCACGTACCGTTGCTGCAGCGCACCCCCGACGGTCAGCCGTTGAACTACACCAAACTTTCGGAGCAACTGGAGTCGCTGCGCAGTCAATACCAGAGCGACAGCATCGACATTCGCATCACCGGATTCGCCAAGAAAGTCGGTGACCTGATCGCCGGCCTGCAGCAGATCCTGATCTTCTTTGCCGTGGCCATCCTGATCACCGCAGTCGTGCTCTATTGGTACACCCGCTGCATACGCAGCACTTCGCTGGTGGTGTTCTGCTCGCTGGTGGCGGTGGTCTGGCAGCTCGGCCTGCTGCCGCTGCTGGGCTATCAACTGGATCCCTATTCGGTGCTGGTGCCGTTTCTGGTGTTTGCCATTGGCATGAGCCATGGCGCACAGAAGATGAACGGCATCATGCAGGACATCGGTCGTGGCATGCACCGTGTGGTCGCCGCGCGCTTCACCTTCCGCCGCCTGTTTCTCGCCGGTCTCACCGCGCTGCTCTGCGACGCGGTCGGCTTTGCGGTGCTGATGATCATCAAGATCCAGGTGATCCAGGACCTGGCGATGATTGCCAGTATCGGCGTGGCCGTGCTGATCTTCACCAATTTAATCCTGTTGCCGGTACTGCTCTCCTATGTTGGCGTCAGCCGCCGCGCCGCGCGACTGAGTCTGAAAAGCGAGCACGCTGAACAAGCCGGCCAGCATCGCCACGGGTTCTGGCGCTTCCTCGACCTGTTCACCCAGCGTCGCTGGGCGGCGTTGTGCATTGCCCTGAGCCTGGCACTGGCGACGCTCGGCTTCGTGGTCAGCCTGCAATTGAAAGTCGGTGATCTGGATGCGGGCGCGCCTGAGCTGCGGGCCGACTCGCGCTACAACCAGGATGATGCGTTTCTTACCCATCACTACGGTGCCAGTAGCGATCTGTTCGCGGTCATGATCAAGACGCCAGCCGGCGCCTGTTCGCGTTATGACATCCTGAGCAAGGTCGATGCGCTCGACTGGCAATTGCGCACCTTGCCAGGTGTTGATTCGACCAATTCGCTGGCGCTGCTTAACCGTCGGATGCTGGTCGGCCTCAGCGAAGGCAGCCCGAAGTGGTACGAGCTGCAGAACAACCAGGCGATGCTCAACATGGTCACCGCTGGGGCGCCGCGCGGGCTGTACAACGAAGACTGCAGCCTGTTGACACTGTACGTCTACCTCTCCGACCACAAGGCGCAAACCCTGACCCGCCTGGTGGATCACGTCGAACAGTTCGCTGCGGCAAACAATACCGACGAGGTCCAGTTCCTGCTTGCCGCTGGCAATGCCGGGATCGAGGCGGCGACCAATATTGTCGTCAAACAGGCCAATCGCGAAATGCTGTTCTGGGTCTACGGTGCAGTGATCCTGCTCTGCCTGATCACCTTCCGTTCCTGGCGCGCCACCATTTGTGCGGTGATTCCGCTGATGCTCACATCGATCCTCTGCGAGGCGCTGATGGTCTGGCTGAACATCGGCGTCAAGGTCGCGACCCTGCCGGTGATAGCCCTCGGCGTGGGCATCGGCGTCGACTATGCACTGTATGTGATGAGCATCCTGCTCGGCCATATGCGCCAGGGCACAAGCCTGTCGCAGGCGTATTACCGGGCACTGCTGTCCACCGGCAAGGTGGTGATGCTGACCGGTGTGACCCTGGCGATCGGCGTGGCCACCTGGATGTTTTCGCCGATCAAGTTCCAGGCTGACATGGGCGTGCTGCTGGCCTTCATGTTCGTCTGGAACATGGTCGGTGCGCTGGTTCTGTTGCCGGCCCTGGCTCACTTCCTGTTGCCGAGCAAACGTGTGAGCACGGGGCAGGCTGAGCACAAACCCTGGGATGAGACCAACTGCCTGATGAATGTGCCGCTGGTGCCCGCCACAGCCGAGGAGGGGGCCAGGGTGCAGCACTCATCGTGCAAGAAGACTTCCGGCCACGGCCAGACAATACCAGCGGCGGCTAATCCGGTCGCGCCATAACAACAAGAAAGGACTTTGCCATGCCTCGTATGTATCTGTTCCAGCAGCCTCTCTGGCTTGACCTTATCGCCGGCCTGAGCGCCTTCGGCATGGCGTTTTGCGCGGCCCAACCATCGGAGGTGCACGATGAGCGTTGAACGCCAGGCAGGCTTGCCACAGTCGTTGTTACTGTTGCTCGGCAGTTGCCTGCCGGTGCTCGGTGCGGTGTTGCTGGCACCCATACTGCCGCGTATGCAGGAGCACTTCGCCGGTACACCGGGTGTGGCCGTGCTGGTGCCCATTGCCCTGACGCTACCGGCGTTGATGATTGCCCTGTTGGCACCCTTCGCCGGGATCATCGCCGACCGGCTCGGGCGCAAGCCGTTGCTGATCGGCGCGATGTTTCTCTACACCGTCTGTGGTGTGCTGCCGCTATGGCTGGAGTCGCTGCAGGTCATCGTTATCAGCCGCGCCGGCATCGGCGTGGCCGAGGCGGCGATCATGACCTGTTGCACCACGATGATGGGCGACTACTACAGCGGCGCGCGGCGTGAACGCATGTTCGCCCTGCAGATGGTTGCGACCTCGTTGTCGGCGGCGATTTTCATTGCCGTCGGTGGCGTGCTCGGCGAGCACGGCTGGCGCACCCCGTTTGCCCTGTATGGGCTAGGGCTGGTGTTTCTGCCGCTGATGGTCTGGTTGCTGTGGGAGCCACGCGCGCATGTCGTCACTGCGACAACGGCAGTGAGGAGGGCATTCCCCTGGCGCCCCCTGGCACCGTTGTATGCCCTGTCATTCCTGGCTGGCTTGAGCCTGTTTATCGTGCCGGTACAAGTCGGTTACCTGCTTAATCTGCTGCATGTCGAAGGGTCGCAGCAGATCGGCATGACCATGGGCGCCAGTCAGTTCGGCGTGCTGGTCGGCGCCCTGAGTTTCCGTCTGTTCAGGGGTGTAGCGGCGTACCGACAGGTGCTCCTGGCCTTCGTCGCGGCCGGTATCGGTGGCGGGCTGATGGCGGTGGCCGACAGCCATGGGCTGGTGGTGATCGCCGTGCTGATCAACGGCCTGGGCATCGGCTTGATGATGCCGACTCTGCTCACCTGGATCATGGCCCAGATCGACTTCCAGCAGCGCGGCCGCGCTGCCGGCGGCTTCACGGCAATGTTCTTTGCCGGTGAGTTCGTCAGCCCGCTGGTGGTGCTGGCTATCACCGGTGGGGTGAGCAGCGCTTTGCCAACCGCCCTGGGGATCGTTGCGGGCTTTCAAATATTGGTGGCCTTGGCATGCAGTCGGTTGCGTGGCCGCGGGGCAGCTTTTCCCGCCTCTGTCGCCGTGGACCCTGATAGCTGATCTGGCCCATTCGACGTTTTATCAAAATAAGAAAAACGAGGAGAACATCATGAGTTATTTGCTCAACACCTGGTACATCGCTGGGTGGGCAGACGAGCTGGCGCAAGGGGGGATGCTGGGCAGAACCATTGTCGAGCGCCCCATTGTGTTCTTTCGCGACAGCCAGGGCACTATCCAGGCTCTGGCTGATCGCTGCCCTCACCGTTTTGCCCCGCTGCATATGGGCAAGATTGTCGGCGACAGCGTTCAGTGCCCGTACCACGGCTTGCGTTTCGATGGCAGTGGCCAATGTACGCACAATCCCCATGGCGATGGGAATATCCCCAAGGCCGCCTGTGTTCGCTCGTTCCCCGCCGTTGAGCGCCATGGGGCGATCTGGGTCTGGCCTGGCGACCCGACCCTGGCCAGCGATGCGCTGATCCCTGACTTTTCCTTTTTTGAGCAGGCGCTACCCCATGCCAAGGGGCATGGGTATTTGCCAACCCACGCGCACTACGAGCTGCTGTCCGACAACATCATGGACCTGAGCCACGTTGATTTCCTGCACCCCGATACGCTGGGTGGCGGAGCGTTGTCAGGCACGCGCGCCAACATCGAGGAACTGCCCAACGATCGCGTGCGCATCAGTTGGTGGGCGCCTGATGACGTCCCTCCGCCTGCTTTTGGCGCTCATCTTGAAGATCCGACTCGAGCAGACGTGTGGGCCGAGGTCATCTGGCAAGCACCTGGCCTGATGCTGCTGGGCAGCGGCGCCACTGCGCCAGGACGCCCGAGGGAGGAGGGGCCCGTGACATGGAACCTGCATCTGATGACCCCGCAGGACGCGGCGAATACCCATTATTTCTTCGCCAATACGCGCAGTTTCGAGCAGCACAATGAGCAGTTGAATGCCTTCGTCCAGAACATGTTGATCGGCATTTTCGCCGGTGAAGATAAACCCATGGTTGAGGCTCAACAGCGTCAGATTGGCGAGGTTGAACTGCTTGGCCTTAACCCTGTGCTGCTTCCCGTCGATGCCGGTGCCGTGCGCTGCCGACGGGTTCTGCGCCGATTGATCGAGTCCGAGCGGGCGGCCGTTGAACCCAACTAATCAGCGGATTGTTGTTCAGAAAAGAGGAATTGCGATGAGTTTTCTACGCAACGTTTGGTATGCGGCCGCATGGGGAAGCGAGGTCAAGGCGGGAGAGTTGTTTCAACGACTCCTGCTCAACGAGCCCATTGTGTTTTTCCGCGATACCCAAGGCACTGTTCAGGCCATTGCTGATCGATGCCCCCACCGCTTCGCTCCTCTTGGCATGGGGGTGCTCAAGGGGGATGTCGTGCGGTGCCCGTACCACGGTTTGGAATTTGATGGCAGTGGCAGCTGTGTGCACAACCCTCACGGCGATGGTGCTATTCCCCGGGCGGCCAAAGTCAAGGCCTACCCCCTGGTTGAACGCTATAGCCTGTTGTGGATCTGGATGGGCGATACAAGTTTGGCCGATGCGACGCTGATCCCGGATTTCAGTTGCATGGACAGTGACCATTGGTACGTTGGCAAACGTTATCTGCACGTCAAGGCCAACTACGTGCTGGAAACCGACAACATCATGGATCTAAGCCATATCGAGTTCCTGCATCCCGGTACATTGGGTGGCGATGGCGTCAAGAGTGCGCTGATCAGCGTCCAGGAGGAGGGCAATACCGTTTGGTCCAACCGGCAGACGGTTGCTGAAATTCTGCCGGAGTTTCTCTACAACGCCTGGAGCATTCCGCTGAACACCCCGGTGGATCGTTGGATCGATGTGCGCTGGGATCCCCCGGCGAATATGTTGCTGTTTTCCGGCGCGGTGGCGACAGGCCGTCCCAGGACGGAGGGCGTTTCCACACCGATTCCGCACCTGTTCACCCCGGAGACCGAAACCACGACGCACTACTGGTTCTCCATCTGTTTTCCCAAAGCGATGGGCGAGTTCGCCGAGAAACTGGCTGATGAGCAGGGGGCCGCGCTTAATCAGCCGTTTAACGACGAAGACCTGCCGATGCTTGAGGCTCAACAGCAGATGATTGGCGATGCGCAGTTCTGGGACCTCAAGCCGGTGTTATTGGTCGGTGACGCCGGAGCCATTCGGGCTCGCCGTGTGCTTGACCGGTTGATCGCTGCCGACCAATCAGCGGGTACCCAGTGATGATCGATGTAGTCGTTACCCGCAAGCGTCGCGAAGCCGAAGGCATCTACAGCTTCGAACTGGCTGCGATTGACCATCGCCCACTGCCTGCTTTCAGTGCCGGCTCGCACATCGACGTGCATCTGCCCAATGGCTTGGTGCGCCAGTACTCGCTGTGCAATCACCCAGAAGAGAACCACCGCTATTTGCTGGGTGTTCTGCTCGATCCCGCGTCTCGTGGCGGTTCCAAGGCCATGCACGAACAGGTGCAGGAAGGTAGCCGGCTGCGTATCAGCGAGCCTCGCAACCTGTTCCCGCTGCAGCATGCAGCGGGGGCCAGCGTGCTGTTCGCCGGCGGTATCGGTATCACGCCGATCCTTTGCATGGCCGAGCGCCTGGCCCAGATCGGCGCTGCTTTCGAGCTCCACTACTGCGCCCGCTCGACTGAGCGAATGGCCTTTATCGAGTACATCCGCCATTCGCCATTCGCCGACCGTGTGCATGTCCATGTGGACGACGGCGAGGAGTCCCAGCGTCTCGACGCCGCTCGAGTTTTATCCATGCCGGCCGACGGCCGTCACCTGTATGTCTGTGGCCCTAACGGCTTCATGGAACACGTGCTCGGTACGGCGCGCGAGCATGGCTGGGCCGAGGCGCAATTGCACCGTGAGTACTTTTCTGGCGCAGCGGTCCCGGCCAGTGAGGCGGGCGGTTTTGAGGTGCAGTTGGCCAGCTCGGGGCGGTGTCTCCAGGTGCCTGCCGATCGCAGTGTGGCGCAGGTGCTGCTGGAAGCCGGCATCGACATACCTTTGTCTTGCGAGCAGGGCATCTGTGGCACCTGTATGACTCGCGTACTGGAAGGCGAGCCGGACCATCGCGACATGTTCTTGACCGATGCCGAGCGAGCCCGCAACGACCAGTTCACGCCTTGCTGCTCCCGTGCCAGGAGCGCACGACTGGTTCTCGATCTTTAAGGTTTTTTCATGAATTCATCTCTACCCGCTGCCGCGCCAATCTTTCGCCAAGCCCGTTCGCAAACTGATTGAGGAGTCGAACATGCAACAACTTCCTGGTTTCAAACGAGTGGTCACCGGGCACGATGCCCAGGGCCGGGCGGTGGTCGCGCTCAGCGGACCGACGCCCAATAGCTTCCCGCTCAAGGCAGTACCCGGCACGGTCTTCCATGAGATCTGGAACAGTGGCGCCAGCCCGGCCGTGCTGGATAACGGCGGCGACCCCACCAGCAAGCCGCTTCAATTGAGTCCTGCACCGTTGGGCAGTGTCATCCGCGTGGTGGATATTCCGCCTGACAGTGTGCAGAACCAGGTCAGTGCCGAGGATGCCGCGGCGGCCTTCGCCGAAATTGGCCAGGCCCATGCCGGTACGGGGCAGGCTGATTCCAAACACAAGCTGATGCATCGCACCGAAACGCTCGATTACGGCGTGGTCACGGAGGGCGAGGTCTGGCTGGTGCTGGATGGCGAGGAGGTGCATCTCAAACGCGGTGACATCGTCGTGCAGCGAGGTACCAATCACGCCTGGAGTAATCGCACCGAGCAGATGGCACGCATGCTGTTCGTCCTGCTCGATGGCCGCTTCGCCCCCGAATTGCAAGGAGAACAACCATGAAGCTGAGTACCCTCAAGAATCACAGCCGCGACGGTCGTCTGCTGGTGGTATCGCGCAACCTGGCCTGGGCGGTGGATGCCAGCGATATTGCCGCGACGCTGCAGGATGCCATCGATCATTGGTCCAGCGTCGAGACCGCTTTGCGCGCGCGGTATGACGCCTTGAATGAAGGATCGCAGGCCGGTGCCTTTGCTTTCGATCCGCAGCAGGCCGCTGCACCGTTGCCGCGAGCCTGGCAGTGGTTGGATGCGTCGTCTTTCCTCAGTCATGGGGAGCGGATGCAGAAGGCTTTTGCGCTTGATCCAATCGAAGGCGTTGAACACACCCCGCTGATGTATCAGGGCTGCGGAGATGATTTCCTGGGACCCCACGACGACATCGTTCTACCGAGTGAAGCGCATGGCATCGACTTCGAAGGTGAGTACGCGGTGTTGGTCGATGACGTGCCCATGGGCTGCTCGGCAGAAGAGGCCGCAAGCCATATTCGACTCATTCTGCAAGTCAACGATGTCAGCCTGCGAGCGCTCGGGCCACGTGAAATGAAGACAGGCTTTGGTTTTATCCAAGCCAAATCCTCATCAAGTTTTGCGCCGGTGGCGATTACCCCTGACGAGCTGGGCGAAGCCTGGCGTGATGGGCGTGTGCATCTGCCGCTGCGGGTGGATTGGAACGGTCAGTGGTTTGGTCATGCCCATGGCGGCGCCATGCATTTTGGCTTTCATCAGTTGATTGCTCACGCGGCGCTGACCAGGCGCCTCAGGGCGGGCTGCCTGATAGGTTCCGGCACCGTTTCCAATGCCGACCCCAGCGTTGGCGCTGCCTGCATCGCCGAACGTCGTGCCGTTGAGATGATTGAGCAAGGTGCGCCACAGACGCCCTTCATGCGCTTCGGTGATCGCGTGCGCATGGAAGTCTTCGATCTGCAAGGGCAGTCGGTATTCGGGGCGATAGACCAGCGTGTCGTGCGCGGAGGCCTCCCATGCGCGTGATGATTACCGGGGCCAACGGTTTTGTCGGCCGGGCGCTGGTGAAACGATTGCTCGAAACCAATGAATTACAAGGCCGGTCGATCAGCGCACTGATACTGCTGGATAAAGAGTTGGTAGGGTTTGCTGAAGATAAGCGCCTGCGCCGGCATTGCGGCAGTGTTACCGACGCCGCATTGTTGCGTCGTGCGCTGGCCGATGGCATTGATGTGGTTTTTCACTTGGTAAGCATCCCTGGTGGGGCCGCCGAGCAGCACTATTCACTGGGCTACCAGGTCAACCTGCTGGCGAGCCTGGAGTTGCTTGACCAGTTGCGTGAACAGCCTGGCGCACCGGTGCTGGTGTATGCCAGCAGCGTGGCGGTGTACGGTGGCGACCTGTCGGCGCGAATCGATGAGCGTGCCGTGCCGCGCCCGCAGTTGAGTTACGGTGCGCACAAGGTGATGGTGGAAATGGCGCTCAACGACCTTGCCCGACGAGGCGAGGTGGACGGTCGTGCCGTGCGCCTGCCCGGCATCGTCGCGCGTCCACGTGAACCCAATGGACTGCGTTCGGCTTTCATGAGCGATCTGCTGCACGCCTTCGCCGAAGGCCAGCCGTATTGTTGTCCGGTTTCGCCGCAGGCGCAGGCATGGTGGATGTCCGTGAGGTGTTGCGTGGATAACCTGTTACGGGCCGCCGAACTACAGGCCGCCGAGCTCGGCGAGTCACGCGTCTGGCAATTACCGCTGTTGCACCTGTCGATTGCCCAAGTCATCGATGCCCTGGCCGCTGCCTACGGCCAGGAACGCCGCGCGTTGATCAGTTTCGCACCGGATGCTGGACTGGAAGCGTTGTTCGGCAATTTCCCTGCGATGAAAACCCCTCAATCCCGTGCCCTTGGCTTTCGCCATGACGGCTCTGCCGGCGCCTTGATACGTAATAGTTTGAATTCTGCTGCCCCGACACGCCGTGCTCGGATGACTCCCGGAGTGACCGAAAATGCAATCAACTAAACGCCGTCTGGTGGACCTGTCCGTTACCCTGGACAACAACCCGTACACTGATCCACCGCCGTTGCTGCCGAAAATCGACTACATGGACCATCAACAAGGCTGGCCGGAGATGGCCGCGATGTTTCCCGGCCTGTCCAAGGAACAGCTGCCTGGCAATGAGTCCTGGGCCGCTGAACGCCTGCAGATCACTACTCACAGCGGTACGCATATGGATGCCCCCTGGCATTACGCCTCGACGACCGACGGCGGAAAGCCGGCTTTCGGCATCGACGAGCTGCCGTTGGACTGGTGCCTGCAACCCGGTGTGAAGCTGGATTTTCGTCATTTGCCGGATGGCCATGTGGTCAGCGCCGCCGAAGTGCAAGCTGAGCTGGAGCGCATCGATCACGTGCTACGGCCGCTGGATATCGTTCTGGTCAATACCCGCGCCGGTGCGCTGTTTGGCCAGCCGGGCTATCTGGATGCCGGGGTTGGCATCGGCCGCGAAGCCACGTTGTTTCTGCTGGAGCACGGCGTGCGCGTGGTCGGTACCGATGCCTGGAGCTGGGATGCGCCATTCAAGTACACACGCGAACGCTTCGCGGCCACTGGCGACGCCTCGATCATCTGGGAAGGACACAAGGCCGGACGCGACATCGGCTACGGTCAGATGGAGAAACTGGCCAATCTGGAATGCTTGCCGGCCCATGGTTTCCAGGTGTCCTGTTTCCCCTACAAGATCAGGCACGCCTCGGCCGGTTTCGTCCGCGCCGTGGCGATTTTCGAGGAATGAGCGTGCCTGCGGACGGTGGGAAAAAACGCGCTAGCCTCTCTCAGGGGCTTGAGGCCCTGCTGTCAACGCACATTCTTGAGGGGCGGCTGCGTGGCGGTGAAAAGTTGCCCACCGAGACGGCCCTCATGCTTGAGCATGGGGTCAGCAGAACGGTAGTGCGCGAGGCAATGTCTCGTCTACAGGCCGCTGGAATGGTTGAGACACGCCATGGTATCGGGACTTTTGTGCGGGGTAGCACTCTATCGCTGGAGGCATTCATCGACCCGGCTACGATCGGCATCATCATTGATTCGCTGGCTATCATGGAGTTTCGGATCGGTCTTGAGGTAGAAGCAGCCGGGCTCGCCGCTCAACGACGTACCCCAGATCATTTGAGTGAGTTGCGGGCGCTTCTCGATCAACTTGGACAGCGTGCAGTCAGCGCCAATGACAGAGCAGCGTTGGATTTTCAGTTCCATTTGAGCATTGCGCAGGCGACAGGAAATCACTACATCGCCGACACACTTCGTAACCTCGGCGTTGTCATCATTCCGCGCAGCCGACTGGATTCTGCTCGTCTTTTTCACGATGAGCCTTTGCGCTACGAACAGCGCATGCAAAGCGAGCACGAACAGATTTATGAGGCAATCTTTAACCAGGACCCTGAATACGCGCGCGCTGCCATGCGCTTGCATCTTCATGATAGCCGCGAGCACCTGCATCAGGTGCACGCAGAGCTGGAGGGGGGGTAGGGGACTTTTTTGATGTTTTATCCAGGTATGGGTGTGATTGACGTCTGGATCTGGAGACGAACCGGGGAGCGGGTGACATGCACAACAATAAGAACCTTCAGGATGCCCATGTGCTTGACCCCACAGCGCAGCCTGCGGCCACTGCTTTGACGATTGTCGATCCTCGATGGACATTGTTTGTACGGGTCGCGGCGGCTGGAAGTCTGAGTAAAGCGGCTGTTTTACTGGATATGCCTCAGTCCATGGTGAGTCGCAATATTGCTCTGCTCGAATTGCAATGTGGCGAGCGGCTGTTTCATCGTACCGGACGTGGGGTGGTCCTGACTGAGTTTGGGGAGCAGTTGCTGCCTTGTGTATCGAGTCTTCTCGCTGACGCTGAAGGCCTGGCCGATGACATTCGTAACCGGCGTGGAAAACCGGTGGGGGAGGTGGTCGTAGGGATGCTGCCTTCTGCGGTACGTCGGTTTGCCGGTACGCTTTTTGCGGTGGTGCAAGCACAGATGCCGGGCGTGAGATTGCACCTGATCGAGGGCGCGAGTGCTCAACTCGAAGAGCAGTTGCATGATGGTCGTCTCGATATGGCGCTGGTACTGCGCGAGAATGAAGCAAGCATCGGCGAGGCGTATTTACTGGCCAGGCTGCCGCTGCATTTGATAGGGCCCGCCAGCGATCCAGCCTTCGCTGATCGAGATATTGCATTAAAGCAATTATCCGGATTGCCACTGGTGGTACCGGGGCGTCCCCATCTGTTGAGAGCCAGGCTCGATCACCTGGCGATCGAGCATTCCATGGAGTTGTGTGTCGCCGTAGAAGCCGACTCCGTCCAGCTCCAGTACGAGGTCGTTGCGGCGGGCGGAGGCTATGCGATTGCCTCGGTGCTACCGGGCTCGCTGGATCAACGACTGATGTCATCGCGCATTGTCGAGCCCGTTCTTGAGCGCTTTGTCGTGCTTGTCGACTCTCCCCGCCGTCCTGTGACGCGTGCCTCCCGTGAAGTGCGACGGTTGATCTGTAATCTGGCCATGCCATCGATTTGAGCGATAGCTGCTTTCGACTCCGAGCAGTATCCGGCGTGGTGCGCGCCTCGTAGGGTGTCAGTCAATCAATGACTGATACCCGATTGCGAGGTTAGCGATATGCATGACTCCCAAGTGTCCCCAGTAAATGCCCCGACGCTTTTTCTCAGCGACGCCGATGTTGCCTCGCTCGTTGATTGGAGCGCAGCTGTTGCCGCGCTCGCTGAGGCTTATGCCTGCCCCACATCGGATGCCATGGTGCCACCTCGATCCATGGCACGGGGCGACGGTATCTGGCTGCGCAGTTTGACTGCGGTACCACCCGCTGGCGGCCATATGGGATGCAAATTGATCGCGGCCTCCATGCGGGCTCGCTGTGCCAGCTATCTGATCGCATTGTTCAATCAGCAAACCATGGCGCTCAGTGCTCTGATCGACGGCAATCGGGTAACGGGTTTGCGCACCGCTGCAACCGCCGCTCTGGCGGTCGATTTGCTGGCGCCTCAACGAGCGCTGCGGGTGGGCGTGATTGGTGCCGGGTTTGAAGCGCGTGGCGCGCTTGACTGCCTTAAGTCCGTGCGGGATGTGGCCCATGTAAGGGTGTTCAGTCCAACACCCGCGAGCCGTGAGCGGTTTGCCGACAGCTTCAGGCCTGGGCTGGATATCCAAGCGGTGAACACTGCGCAAGAGGCCGTGCAGGACTGCGATGTAGTGATTTGTGCCGCACGCAGCCGTGACGAGTCTCCCGTATTACAAGGGGCGTGGCTTTGTGCGGGCGTTACGGTCGTGTCATTGGGTTCCACCTTGCCTGAGCAACGGGAGGTTGACCCGGTCACGATGGATCGAGCCGTCTGCATCGTCGCGGATATGCCGCAAGAGGTGCTTCACGATACTGGCGACGCGATTGCGGCGATCAATGCCGGCATCAATGTCGCCGAAAAACTGGTACCGCTGGCGGATCTGGTCGCGGGGCGGGTCAACCCGCGTCGCAACGCAAGCGACATCGTTCTCTACAAGTCGGTGGGCTCGGCGCTGCAGGACGTCGTCATTGCACAAGCGCTGTACGAGCGCGCCAGGCAACAAGGCCTTGGCATCGAGCTGCCTGCCAGCATTGTCCCTGTCTCGAAATAAACCCTCCACTGTTCGAAGGAAATCATCATGGCAACTTACAAGAAAGCTGATGCCCGTGCCTGGGCGCGTGAAAACCTGGTGGGCTGCTCGGCTGTCACCATTCCAAGCTTCAGTGCTGATCTCAGGCGTCTCAATGAACGTGGCATACGCCACGACATCGAGCATACGGTTGGACTGGGCTACAGCAGCACATTGCTGTGCAGCGAGCTGGCGATCTCTGCCCAGGAAAACGCTCAATTCACCGCCTGGGCCCGTGAGTCGGGGAAAAACCTGATCCTGTTCTTCCACGCGGCGTTTGGCACGCTTGCGGAGAACATCGAGGCGGTAAAGCTTGCCGAGAACGCCGGTGCCGACATCGTCCTGCTCTCTTATCCACCGCAGTTCTGGCCGACCAGCGAGCAGGAAATCTACGACTACACCAAGTCATTCTGCGACGCGACGGACCTTGCAGTCATGCTGTTCCCGATTCCGCTATGGGGCTTTGAACGCGTGCATCCGGCGGGTATGTCGCTGGAGTTGGTCCGTCGTCTGCTGGCCGATTGTCCGAATATCGCGGCCATCAAGTCGGAGCAAGGGTTTCCGCTGCCGGCGGGCATTTGCGAGATGTACTACCACTTCCGTGATCAGGTCGTGATCAGTTGCCCGATCGAAGGTGATGCCATTCCGTTGATGAGCCTGATGAAGCTGCAGTTTTCCGGCACCAGCAACACCGCCTGGATGAGCGACTACTACCCGAAAGCTTTCGAACTGGCACGCACGGGCCGGTTCGAGGAGGCGATGGAGTTGTATTGGAAGGTCAATCCGGCACGCAGCGCCAACGGCGCCGCCGCTCAAACCTATGCCGGCGGTACCGGGGTGCTCAATCGCACGATGTGGAAATACCAGGACTGGCTGGCCGGATTCAACGGCGGCCCACTGCGTGCCCCTGCGATGCGCGTGCCGGATCGCCTCATGAAATCTCTGCGTCAAGGGCTGGTTGCGGCGGGTCTGCCGGTGACTTCGGATCCGGATAGCGCCTTCATGATCGGGCGTCACCCTTGCTGATTACGAGGATTGCAAAGTGAAGCATTTACTAAAAGATCCTACGCTGTGGCGTACCGGAGCCTACATCGGTGGAGAGTGGCTGAACGAGACGCCGCACGGTCAGTACACGCTGCGCAATCCGGTGGATCAAGCGGTGCTCATCGAGCTGCCGCGGTGCCGGGTGTCCGAAGTGCGCCGGGCAATCGATGCGGCGCATGAGGCCTTTGGTCCATGGCGACGCTTGACGGCTAAACGCCGTGGCGAGGTGTTGCGCCGTTGGTATGAGTTGATGGTCGAACATCGTGAGGACATTGCCACGCTGATTACCCTGGAGGAGGGTAAGCCACTGGAGGAGGCACGTGGTGAAGTCGATTACGCTGCCTCCTTCGTCCGCTGGTTTTCGGAAGAGGCCACGCGGGTGCGCGGTGACATGATCCCCGGTGTGAAAGACACCCAGCGTATCGTCGCATTGCGCGAGCCCATTGGAGTTTGTGCCGCGATAACACCGTGGAACTTCCCGGCGGCCATGATCACCCGCAAGGCGGCTCCGGCACTCGCGGCGGGTTGCACGATGGTGGTGAAACCGGCAAGCCAGACACCCATGACGGCGCTCGCGCTCGCCGAACTTGCCCAGCGCGCCGGAATACCGGCCGGTGTCTTCAGCGTGATCACCGGTAATGACACCCGAGACATCGCGGGCGAACTCACGGCCAACCCGTTGGTGCGCAAGCTCACGTTTACCGGTTCCACTGAAGTTGGCCGGCTGCTGTTGGCGCAAGCGGCGCAGACCGTCAAGAAATGCTCGATGGAGTTGGGCGGCAATGCACCCTTCATTGTCTTTGACGATGCTGACCTTGATGCGGCCGCCGACGGGGTGATGTTGGCCAAGTTTCGCAACGGCGGCCAGTCATGTATCGGCGCGAATCGGGTGTTGGTGCAGTCTGGTGTTTATGACGCACTGGCCGAGCGCATTGTCGAGCGCGTGGCACGGCTTAAAGTAGGCAACGGTCTGGAGCCCGGTGTGCAGGTGGGGCCGTTGATAGACGAAGCCGCGGTGCAGAAATCCCAAGCGCTGGTCGATGATGCGTTGGCGCACGGTGCCCGACTGTTGGCCGGCGGTGCCCGTCATGCAATGGGGGGGGGCTTCTTCCAGCCCACGGTGCTTGCGGATGTGACACATACGATGAGGGTTGCGCAGGAGGAGATCTTCGGCCCGGTCATGCCACTGCTGCGTTTCGAGAGTGATGATGAGGCGATCACGATGGCCAACGACAGCGAGTATGGCCTTGCCGCCTATCTGTTCAGTCGTGATGCGGCGCGCATCTGGCGTAACGCTGCACGCATTGAATCAGGCATGGTCGGGATCAACTGCGGTTTGATATCGAATGAGGTCGCACCCTTCGGTGGCGTGAAACAGAGCGGTCTTGGGCGAGAAGGATCTCACCTTGGGATCGACGAATTCCTTGAGGTGAAATACCTCTGCTGGGATGGCCTGGAAAGCGTTTGAAAGCACGGACGCAGGCCGATGGATTGCGGTTTATATGAGCCGCATTTCGTCGGTCTCCTGCATTTATAGGCGCGAGGCCGCTTCTCGCGCAGGCTGACAAAGCCTGGTTCTGCCGCAAAGGCAGGCACCCCGAGCAATCGGACAGGCTTACCCTCCGACACCCATCACCTGCAGCGATACCTCGGATTGTGGAAAGCGATTTCAGCGCTGATATCCGATTCGATAGTCTCGTCGTTGATCCGGCATTGTCAGTCGGAATTTCATGAGTCTGCGGCATTGAGTCGATAGCGCTGCAGAGCTCGTCGGTGCGCAATGCAATGTCAGCCCGATTGAAATAAGAATAATTAGGAGAGCGTGATGATTGCAGCAGTCAATAAAGTCCTGGTTATCGGAGGAGGGTTTTCCGGTATGACAGCAGCTATCCAGCTTGCCCGTCAGGGAGTGGAAGTAGATCTGGTTGAAATAGATCCTTTGTGGTGTCCTCTGGGGGCTGGTATTACGCTCAGTGGGCCGACGTTGAGAGCGCTTGATACGGTCGGAATCCTTGAACGGGTGGCCAACGAAGGGTATCTGTCGACCGATTTCGATGTGTTTTCACCCGCAGGCGACCTGATCGTGCAGTTGGCGCTCCGACCTCCAGTCAGCAATAAACAGATTCCCTGTGGTGGCGGCATCCTGCGTCCAGTGCTGGCTCGAATTTTTGCCGATAAAACGCGGGAAGTGGGCACTAACGTGCGCCTCGGCATTACGTTCGACAGCATCATCGAGCATGCGGATGGCGTTGAAGTGTCTTTCACCGACGGGACCTCTGGGCGCTACGACCTGGTCGTTGCCGCCGATGGCGTGCATTCGCGGATGCGAAAGGAGTTGTTTCCAGAAGCACCATCGCCAAAACCCATTCACCAGAGTGTCTGGCGTGCGGTGCTGAAGCGTCCGCAGGAAATCGTACGTCCCAGTCATTGGCTGGGACGCACCAAGGTTGGCGTTAATCCGATTTCCGAAACGCATATGTATATGTTCCTCATGGAAAGCCGCGAGTTTTCCGAGTGGATTGAACCGGCCAATTGGGCAAGCGAAATGGCGCGTCTTCTGGGTGAGTTCCCAGCCCCGATCCTGCAAACGCTTGTGCCGCAACTGTACGAGCCGGACGCCAATATCGACTATCGTCCGCTGGCCAATCTGTTGGTACCGTTGCCATGGCATAAAGGCCGCATAGTGATGATTGGGGATACGGTGCATGCCACCACGCCACATCTGGCCTCCGGGGCTGGAATTGGAATTGAGAGCGCCATCGTGCTCGCCGAAGAACTGCTCGCTGATAGCGACCTACAGGTTGCCCTGGGCCGGTTCGAAGCGCGGCGTTGGGAGCGTTGCCAACTGGTGGTCGAGAACTCTGCACGTTTGTGCGAAATAGAAAAAAGTGGCGGTGACAAGGAAGAGCATGCTCAGATCATGCGAGAGTCCACTGCTACGTTAGCTGAGCCTATCTGAGTTAAATGCGTCGCTGTTCTACATCCGGTGTCCGGTACCCATGTTTATAGTGCGAGCCACCGAACGTGAGTACACTAACCCGCATTGAAGTGATGTAGAACAGCCATCCCATTTATTAAGTTTTTACTGGCACAGATCTAGAATGACAACCTCTTTGACATACACGAAAAAAGATTCTGACGATAACGCGACCCCTTCGTCAGAAAGCTGTTGGAGCATTGATCTCTGATACTGACGGAAAATAGAAAGATCTGCTTCATTTTCAAACCACATACTAGAAGCGCCTTCGTATACTGCTATGTTTGGCCCGAAATAGGATGTCACTCTGTCACCTTCGGGAATATATCTGGAACGAACATGCCTACGTAGCGCATTTTGGAAGTTTGGGTATTTGCTGGCAGTCACATCGTGAGCTAAATCCCAGGCTGTGAAAAAGGCATCAAGTTTCACAGTTGGATTCTTTTTTATGAAGATGATCGCCTTCCATTTGAGGGGGGCTGCGCCGGCATTGGTTATCTCTACGTCATCCATCAACTGAGCTGCCTGGTTAGACAGGTCAGCGAAATTTTTTGCATCAGGTCCGGTGATTTGTTGGGTATATGGATCGCTGAAGGTGTGAATTAAATCTGACATATTGTCAAAAAATAATTCCGTGATGGAGTCTCTGTGAAATGTTTGTGTGTAAGAAATATCGGAGTCAACTCCGAAAGCAGAGTCGATGACATGATTTTGCACGTATCGTTTGACACCTAAAGGTTTATCCAGGGCGATTTTTCCATGCTGGTGCTCTATATATTCCAAAAATTCAGCATGAGTCATTCCGGGTTTTCGGCGTACAGCGGCTAGAATTTTAATCATGAGGGCTCTCGCGTCTGGTAGGGTTTGATTAAATTGATTTTATCTTTCTAAACATCGAATGCGTTTTTTTCAGGCGGCATTCACCATAATGCGTTTTTAGAAATGAAGATAAGACCAAAGTTGCCCTCCAAACCAATCAGTGTTTTTGCTAGCAGGTATCACGTAAAAACATGCTTGACGAGTCTTACCCACATTGAACTCAATGAGGACTATCTCGTAACGAGTTGGCCCTCGTATGCAGCACCATCGCCAGCGCCGCGTGTACAAGCGGCATAGTCATCACTGCCGGCATATGCCCATGCATGCTTAGAACGGAGTTCGTCTCAGCATGCATGACCAGTAGGGCGGCAGAGTCAGCGCGTTGTCACAGCCGTAGCCAGACCTGAATACTCCTGCATTGCATCCTCCAAGGCCCCCCGAAAATACTCCTGCGACGCCCGGTCACAAAGGATGTGCAAGCTCGCCTGCTGCGCGGTGCCGGAATTGATCACGATCACATTGATGCGTGCCGCCGACGTCTGGGCCACCGCTCCCGGGCCGAACGCCTGCGGGCTCAGATCAACCCCGCAGAGCTTGGCCAACACTTCGCTCAGATGATCCCCCGTCAGCTGAAAACAGGCATGGCTGTCCTGACGAGGCAACAGATAGTTGGCTTGATGATCGAGTTCCCAGCGGGCCTCTTCAACCGCCGTTCGTTGGCCCTGATCCTCTGGGCTGCCCAGCAGCAGGTATTCGGTCTGCGACAGCCGCGCCACCTGACTGCCATCGGCTTGAATCACGGTGCGGTTGGGCGCATCCGGCAGGACGAAGCCGCGGCTGCACAGGTATTCGGCACTGTGGGCGCCGCGGAAACCGACCCGCGGCAGGTCGGTCAGGTCCGCCAGGCAGCACCCCGGTAACGGCGTTAGGGATTGCCGGGTGATGCTGTGTTGTTCTCTCAGACTGGTCATGACTCAAAGCTCCTGGCGTTGGTTGTCGGGATCGAAGAAGGGCAACTGCACCACCTCGGCCTGGACCACGATGCCGCCTTCGACGCGGATCGGAATCCGTTGCCCAGGCGTGCTCTGGTCGATGCCGGCGTAGGCCAGGCCGATGATCTTGCCCAGGGAGGCGGAATACTCGCAGGATGTGACGTTGCCGCTGATGTCCGGGCCGTTAAGCACCAGATGGCCTTCCAACGGTTGCAGGTTGCCTTTGGGCAGGCTGAAACCCACCAGTTTGCGTTTCAGTGGCTGGGCTTCGAGGATGTCTACCGAGCGGCGGCCGACGAAGAACGGCTTGGTGCGACTGATCGCCCAGCCCATGTCGATTTCCGCCGGGTGAGTCATTCCATCGGTGTCCTGACTGATGATCACGTGGCCTTTTTCCAGACGCAGCAGGCGCTGGGTTTCGACGCCGAAGGGGCGGATGTCATGTGCTTTGCCGGCCTCAATCAGTGCGTCCCAGAGCTTGAGCCCATGACGCGCGGGTACGTGGATTTCATAGCCCAGTTCGCCGACAAAACCGACTCGCAACAACCGGGCCTTGATGCCGGCCACGGTGCCCTGGCGAACGCCCAGATAAGGGAAGGCATCGGCGCGCAGGTCTAGGTCGGTGCAGACTTGTTCCAGCACCTTGCGCGAGTCCGGCCCGGCAAGGTTCACCGCGCAAATGGCCGCAGTGACGTTGGCGACGTCCACGTCCAGGCGCCATTGCGCGTTCCACTTAAGCATTTGCTGATAGATCCGGTCGACACCGCTGGTGGTGGCGGTGACGTAGAAATGGTTCTCGGAAAACCGCGCACAGACACCGTCGTCGATCACCACGCCGTGCTCATTGGTCATCAGCGCATAACGGGAGCGACCGATCGGCTGCTTGAGAAAGGCGAACGTGTACATCCGATTGAGCAGTTCGGCCGCGTCCGGGCCGCGCACATCCAGGCCACCGAGGGTCGAGACATCGATGATGCCGACCTTGTTGCGCACGTGCAGGGCTTCGGCCTGCATGCAGGCTTCGCGATCCTTCGCGTTGCCATAGTAGGCCGGGCGTTGCCAGATGCCCGCAGGCATCATCTTCGCGCCAGCTTGCAGGTGACGAGCGTGCATCGGCGTTTGCCGGTACGGGGCGAACGCGCGACCGGCGACATGCGCCAGCTTTTCCGCAACAAACGGCGGTCGCGCCGTGGTCACGCCGGTTTCACTGATGTTGCGTTGAGTGGCCCAGGCCACCAACCGCGCGGTCGGCAGCGCAGAGTGACGACCCTGAGACGGTCCCATGCCGACGGTGGAGTAGCGCTTGACCAGTTGCACGTCGCGATAGCCGATCCGGGTGGCGTTGACGATGTCGGCTACTTGCAGATCCTCGTCGAAGTCGACGAAGTCCTTGCCTTTGGGGTGCGGGAAGATTGGCCAATTAAAGTTGACCCGTGCCTCGCCGCTCAATGGCTCGCGTTGCGTGCCGAATGTCAGACCCAGCGCGAGGGCGGCTTCCGCACCGGCATTCACGCCATCGGCAATCACGTTATCCAGCTGGTGACGACCGTTGACCGAGCCGGCGACATTCAGATTCTTTGGCAGGCCGCTGAGAGTGAACTCGGCACGCTGATCGTCGTAGGCCAGTTTGCCGCCGGCCTGGCACAGCAGTTGATAGACCGGCATGTAGCCGGCGGACATGCACAGTAAATCGCACTCCAGGCGTTGCCCGCTCTCGGCGACCTGGCCTTGTGCGGTGATCTTGCGCACGTCGACGCCGTTGATATGGCGCATGCCTTTCTCGTGGTGGGCTTCATATACGGTGCTGTTGATCTGACAGTCGATCTTGCGTTGTGCCAGTGCGCGCAGCAGGGATTCGTCTGAAGGACCCTGGCGCAAGTCCACCACCGCGACGACCTCCACGCCCTGGTCATGCAGGTCCAGCGCGGAGAGGTAACCGTCATCGTTGCCGGTCAGTACCACGGCGCGTTTACCCGGTTTGACCGCGTACAGCTTCATCAGCCGTTGCGCAGCACTAGTCAGCATCACACCCGGCAGGTCGTTGTTGCGAAAGATCACCGGCTGATCGAAGGAGCCGCTGCACACCAGGCACTGGCGGGCGCGGACCTTGTACATGCGTTTGCCCTGAATCACCGGCAGGTAGTTGTCGGTGAACCAGGCGTTGCAAGTGGCTTCGGTCAGGATCTGGATATTGGCGTGTTGCTCTACCGCAGCGAGCAGTTCGCGGCGTAGATTTTCAGCCCTATTGCCTTCGATATCGAAGCGGGCATAGGTCAGCGAACCGCCTAGAACCGGCTGTTGCTCGATGAGCAACACCTTGGCCCCCGCGTTGGCTGCTGTCAGCGCCGCATGGAGCCCGGCGGGACCGGCACCGATTACCGCGACATCGGTGAACAAGTAGGCCTTGTCGTAGTACTCGGGCTGGAACTTCAGGTCGAGCACACCGAGGCCGGCCTTCTTGCGAATGATCGGTTCCCAGACTTTCCACATGCCCTTGGGTTTGTAGAACGAACGATAGTAGAAGCCCACCGGCATGAATTTGGAGAACTTACCCAAGTAGGCGTCCTTGTCGTTGTCCAGCGAGCCGTTGACGTTCTGCGGGCGCACCTGCAAACCGGCGGACAAGGCGTGTGCATCGGCTAGTACGTTAGGCTCTTCGGGTAGTTGCACCAGGCTGTTGGCATCCTGGCCGGCCATGGTCAGCGGGCCACGCGGGCGATGGTATTTGAACGAACGGGAGATCAGGAAACGCCCGTTGGCCAGCAAGGCGCTGGCGATGCTGTCGCCCTGCAAGCCTAGGTAGCGGTGGCCGTCGAAACTGAAATCCAGCGGCTGATCACGGTCGATCAGCAAGCCCATGGGGGCGGGTAGGCGATTCATCCTGCTATCTCCTTGGCGGCTGCGCTGAATTCGACACGGGTGGTGAACAGTTCTTTGGGGTCGAAGGTACGCAAGATTTCATCGCTGACGGTGTGGCGCTCTGCCAGAAACCAGTAGCTTGACGGGGTGTGCATCCACCACTCGCGCACCACGCCGGCGTGGTTGTCGGTGTTGAACACGTAGTCGGCCCATTCGGCATCGCTGCAGCTGACCGGGTCAGGCATCGGCTTGAATTCGCCGCCGTAGGTGAATTCGCTGATGTTGCGCGGCCCATTGAGCGGGCAAATCATGATTTTCACTGTCTGCTCTCCGTTAGTGGCTGGCCGCGGTGGCGCCCATTTCGTTGACTTGCTGGAAGGTCGAGAAACGTTCGAGGCCGAAGGGTTTGATCAGCTCCGGTACCTTGCCGCCGCTGGCCACCAACTCGGCCATGGTCTTGCCGCAGATCGGTGTGGCCTTGAAGCCCCAAGTGCCCCAACCAGCGTCGAGGTAGTAATTCTTCACCGGCGACAGGCCCATGATCGGGCTGTAATCCGGGGTCATGTCGGTGATGCCGGCCCATTGGCGCATCAGCTTGGCGTTGGCCAGGAACGGGAACATTTCGATCGCATGGGCGAGCAGGCTTTCCTTGAGGTCCAGGGTCGAGCGGGTGTTGAACAGCGGATAGGGATCGGAACCGCCGCCAAACACTACCTCGCCACGGCTGGTCTGTTGCACATAGCAATGCAGTGCAGATGAACTCACCAGCGGATCGAGAAACGGCTTGAACGGCTGTGTGACCATCGCTTGCAGGGGGAAGGTTTGAATCGGCGACCGAATACCAGCCTTGGCCATCAGCAAGGAACTGTGCCCGGCAATCGCTTGCACCGCGCACCCACATTTGATGGTGCCGCGATTGGTTTTCACGGCAGTGATGGCGCCGTTCTCGATGATCAGGTCCTGGACTTCGGTGAGCTGATGGATTTCTACGCCGCGCTTGGCCGCTTGTTTGGCGTAACCCCAGGCCACGGCGTCGTGGCGCGCGGTGGCGCCGTCGATGTGCCAGAGCCCGGCGATCACCGGCAAGTGACCGGGATCGAGGTTGAGGCTGGGCACCAGTTCGCGGATCTGCTGCCGGTCGATCATCTCGGTACGGCCGCCAAAGTGTTTGTTGACCTCGGCGCGCTGACGGAACGAACGCACCGTGGCATCGGTGTGGGCCAGGGTCAGTTGGCCGCGCTCGGAGTACATGATGTTGAAGTCGAATTCGTTGGACAGCGACTGGAACATCCGCACCGACTCGGCATAAAAGCGCACGCCCTCGCTGGTCAGATAGTTGGAGCGGATCACCGCGGTGTTGCGCGCAGTATTGCCGCCACCCAGGTAAGACTTTTCCAGCACCGCGATGTTGGTGATGCCGTGGTACTTGGCCAGGTAATAAGCGATGGCCAGACCGTGGCCGCCGGCACCGATGATCACCACGTCATAGCTCGACTTGAGTTCCTTCGGTGGCGGCAAATCCACTTCCACCGGGTACTCCGAACTCAGCCCGTATTTCAATAGATTGAATGGCATAGGGCCTCCGATTGGCTGCGTTGAGCCTGGTGTTGCGCAAGGGCTGCGGTCACGGTGTTCTTCATCAGAAAGGCGATGGTCATCGGCCCGACACCACCAGGTACCGGGGTGATCGCCGCGACGTGGGGCAGGGCGCTGTCGAAGTCGACGTCGCCCACCAGACGGCTGCGGCCATCGTCTTCGATACGGTTGATGCCGACGTCAATCACCACTGCGCCTGGCTTGAGCCAACTGGCGTCGATCAGCCTTGGGCGCCCCACGGCGGCGATGACGATGTCTGCCTGCCGGCACAGAGCCTGCGGATCCGGGCTGCGCGAATGCAGGACGGTCACCGAGCAGTCGGCCTGCAGCAACAACGCTGCCATGGGTTTGCCGACGATGTTCGAGCGGCCGATCACCACCGCATGCTTGCCGCGCAGATCGCCGCAGGTTTGCTCCAGCAAATACAAACAACCACTGGGGGTGCAGGGCGCGAGTACGGTGCGACCCTGGCTGAGACCGCCGACGTTCTGACTGTGGAACCCGTCTACATCCTTGTCCGGAGCGATAGCCTCCAGTGCGCGTAATTCATCGATATGCGAAGGCAGCGGCAGCTGCAGAAGAATGCCGTGGATCGAGCGATCGGCATTCAATCGGGCGATCAGAATGAGTAACTGTTCAGTGCTGGTGTCCGTGGACAGCCGATGTTCCAGCGAGCGGATACCCACCTCTTCGGCGCGCAGGATCTTGTTGCGCACATAGACTTGGCTGGCCGGGTCGCTGCCCACCAGAATCACCGCCAGTGCCGGTTGAATGTCTCGCCCGCGCAGGTTGTCCACGTCCTTGCGGACCTGCTCCAGCACGCGGGCGGCGGTGGCTTTGCCGTCGATCAGTTTATGCGTGTTCACCGGAAGATCACCGTTCTGTCCTGATTGAGGAAAACCCGGTGCTCCAGGTGGTACTTGACCGCCTTGGACAGGGCCACGGTTTCGGTGTCACGGCCGGTGGCCACGAGATCGTCGGGCAGGTAGACGTGATCGACACGCTGGACTTCCTGCTCAATGATCGGTCCCTCATCGAGGTCGCTGGTGACGTAATGAGCGGTGGCGCCAATGAGTTTCACGCCACGCTGGTAGGCCTGGTGATAAGGCTTGGCTCCTTTGAAGCCGGGCAAGAACGAATGGTGAATGTTGATCGCTCGGCCCGAGAGTTGCTTGCACAGGTCATCGGAGAGGATCTGCATGTAGCGCGCCAACACCACAAGTTCGGTGCCGGTGTCGTCGACGATCTTCATCAGCTCGGCTTCCTGCCGGGCTTTGGTGTCTTTGGTGACAGGCAGGTAGATGAAGCGAATGCCCTCGCGTTCGGCCATTGGCCGCAAGTCGAGGTGGTTGGAGACGATGGCGGTGATGGTCATGTCCATCTCGCCCTTGTGGTAGCGGTAGAGCAGGTCGGTCAGGCAGTGGTCGAACTTGCTGACCATCAGCAGCACGCGCATCGGCTCGCGGGTGTCATGCAATTCCCAGGTCATCTCGAACGCCTTGGCGACGTCGGCGAAACCGTCCTTGATCTGTTGAATATCGCCCTGATGGCCGTCGTTGAAACGGAATACTGCACGCATGAAAAAACGGCCGCTGAAGTCGTCGTCGAATTGCGCCATCTCCCCGATGTAGCAACTGTTGTCCGCCAGGTAGGTGGTGACGGCAGCGACGATGCCGGACACCGCGGGACAGGTGATCTTGATGATGAAATGGTTTTTTTCGTGTTGCATGACACGTCCTCGGGATGATGGCGGCAGCTCATCGCATAGCGAAAAAGGTGTCAGCGGACAGCAGGCTCATCCATGAGCGCATTTTCTTGTGGGGAATAATATATTCCTGTTGGTGGCTTTATAGGGGAATGGTCGCGCCGCGTCCAGAGCTTTTAAGAAAGTTTTTTAACTGACAGGAAAATGCATGAGGCCGACGTAGGTCGGCCTCAAGGCGGGGCAAAGCGGGGGAAGAGGGGGCGTTACTCTTTGTCGCTGCCGTAATTCATGATCGACAGCAGGCGGATCGGCACGTGCACCAACTGCTCCGGACCGTGAGGAATTTCGCCTTCAAACGTCAAGCTGTCGCCAGCCTCCATGCGGTACAGCTGATTGCCGTGGCGATAGATCAGTTCACCTTCCAGCAGGTGGAGGAATTCGGTGCCGGGGTGGGAGAAGGTCGGAAACTCCTCACTCGCGTCATCCATGCTGACCATGTAGGCCTCGAAGCTCTTCTTAGGCCCGCGAGTGTGGTTGAGCAGATGGTACGTATGGCCTTTCTCGGTGCCGCGGCGTACCACTTCCATGCCCTGATCGGCCTTGACCAACAGCGCGCTGCCGTCCTGCTGGTCATATTCGCTGAACAACTTGGACAGTGGCAGGCCAAGCACGTCGCACAGACGGCTCAGGGTATCGAGGCTGGTGGACACCTGGGCATTTTCGATCTTGCTCAACATGCCCTGACTGATATCGGCAATCTTGGCCACGTCAGACAATTTCAAATCCTGAGCCTGGCGCTGGCGCTTGATCTGCAATCCCAGATATTGCTCAAGCTTGAGACGCGGGGCGGTTTCGGTCGACATAGTCATCAGATCCTGCACACTTTCCGTTCAGTAATATTAGTTTCGCACTGAGAAAGTGCAAATGGCGACGCTTGGCGCATGCCCTGCGGGCAGTATTCCCACAGAGAAAAGAATATTCCCATATATACAGCACAAAAGCGCCTGTCACGGCGTTTCGACGTTTCACTCGCGAATCTGGCAAGGGCTTTGCATTCCTATTGGGAAAATAACTTTCTTTTTAGGAATAAAAAGACGGTCAAGGCCCATCCAGAATGTTTTGCCTTTCGCGAGGAGTGACGAGCAATGTTGCCAGCAGAAACCCAGCGCATTATCGACAAGCACGAGATCAAGTACGTGCTTGCGCAATTTGTGGATATTCACGGTGCGGCCAAGACCAAGTCGGTGCCGATCTGTGGGCTCAAGACCGTCGCCGAAGAGGGGGCGGGTTTTGCCGGGTTCGCGATCAGTGGCATGGGCATGGAACCCCACGGTCCGGACTTCATGGCTCGCGGCGACTTGTCCACCCTGACCCCGGTGCCCTGGCAACCGGGTTACGGGCGGGTGGTGTGCGTCGGCCACGTCGACGGTAAGCCGCATCCGTATGACAGCCGTTATGTGCTGCAGCAACAAGTGCAACGCCTGGAAGAAAAGGGCTGGACCCTCAACACCGGCCTGGAACCCGAGTTCAACCTGATGCGGCGCGACGAGCAGGGCAAGCTGCAATTGGTCGACCCCAGCGACAACCTCGACAAGCCTTGCTACGACTATAAAGGCTTGTCGCGCTCCCGCGTTTTCCTTGAGCGGCTGACCGAAGCCCTGCAGGCAGTGGATTTCGAGGTCTATCAAATCGACCACGAAGACGCCAATGGCCAGTTCGAGATCAACTACACCTACAGCGACGCCATGACCTCGGCGGATCGCTTCACCTTTTTCCGCATGGCCGCCGGCGAAATCGCCAATGACCTGGGCATGATCTGCTCGTTCATGCCCAAGCCCGACCCGAAGCGCGCCGGTAATGGCATGCACTTTCACCTGTCGATCAGCAGCGCCGACAACAAGAACCTGTTCCATGACGCCAGTGATCCGAGCGGCATGGGGCTGTCGAAAATGGCCTATCACTTCGCCGCGGGCCTGCTTGCCCACGGTCCGGCGCTGTGTGCCTTCGCCGCGCCGACGGTCAACTCCTACAAGCGTCTGGTGGTGGGCAATTCGTTGTCCGGTGCGACTTGGGCACCAGCCTTTATCGCCTTTGGTGCCAACAACCGGTCAGCCATGGTGCGGGTGCCTTACGGGCGCCTCGAATTCCGTCTGCCGGACGCCGGTTGCAACCCCTATCTGGTCAGTGCCGCGATCATCGCTGCGGGCCTGGACGGCATCGACCGCCAGTTGGAAATCGACCACGTCTGCAATGAAAACCTCTACAGCCTGAGCCTCGAGCAGATCGCCGCGCGGGGCATCAAGACCCTGCCGCAATCGCTCAAGGAAGCCTGCGACGCGCTCGAAGCCGACCCATTGTTCGCCGAGGTGCTTGGCCCGCAGATCGTTGGCGAGTTCATCAAGCTCAAGCGCATGGAATGGGTGGAATACAGCCGCCACGTCTCCGACTGGGAGATCCAGCGCTACACCGAATTTTTCTGATTTTCCATTTTGACAACCATTCGGGCACCCGGCACGGCGCCGGGCGTTCACTGCCTCCGAAGGAGACTTGATATGTGTGGAATCGTAGGTCTTTACCTGAAAAATCCGCAGCTGGAATCCCAGCTCGGCAAGCTCTTCGAACCGATGTTGCAGGCCATGACCGATCGTGGCCCGGACAGTGCTGGCTTCGCCATTTACGGCGATGAAGTGGCGGACGGCTGGGTCAAGCTGACCTTGCAGGCGACCACCGAAGGCTTCGACTGGAAAACCCTGATGGGCGACCTGGAAGGGCGCCTTGGCTGTTCGCTGGACTGGTTCCAGAACGCCAGTGCCGCGGTGCTGAAGATCCATGCCGAAGAGGCGCCGGTGCGTCTGGCCCTCACCGAACTGGCACCGAGCCTGCGCATTATGAGCGCTGGGCAAAGCATTGAAATCCTCAAGGGCATGGGCTTGCCCCAGGAGATTTCCCAACGCTTCGGCCTGGCCGGCATGAAGGGAAGCCACATTATTGGCCACACCCGCATGGCCACCGAAAGCGCGGTGACCATGGAAGGCAGCCACCCGTTTTCCACTGGCGCCGACCTGTGCCTGGTGCACAACGGCTCGTTGTCGAACCACTTCCGCCTGCGTCAGGAACTCAAGCGCGAAGGCATTCACTTCGAGACCGACAACGACACCGAAGTGGCGGCCGGCTACCTGACCTGGCGCCTGCAGCAGGGCGACTCATTGAAGGAAGCGCTGGATCACTCGCTGGAGGATCTCGACGGTTTCTTCACCTTCGCCATCGGTACCCGCAACGGTTTTGCGGTGATCCGCGACCCGGTCGCCTGCAAGCCAGCGATCCTCGCCGAGACGGACGACTACGTCGCCATGGCCTCCGAGTATCAGGCCTTGTCGAGCCTGCCGGGAATCGAACACGCCAGGATCTGGGAGCCGGCACCGGCCACCTTGTACATCTGGGAACGCGAGTCAGCTTAAGGAGCGCACACATGAAAACCATCGATCTTTCCACTGCCACCGTGCGTGACCTTAATCAGGCGCTGCACGATCAGGTCAATAACGTGACCGATCACGAGTGGGTGGTGACTCACTCCGATGGCAAACACAACCTCGCGGTCGGGGTGAATGAAGCGGTGTCCATCGATATCCAGGGTCACGCCGGTTACTACTGCGCGGGGATGAATCAAAAGGCCTCGATCACCGTCCACGGCAACGTCGGTGTCGGTTGCGCCGAGAACATGATGTCCGGCTACGTCCGGGTCAAAGGCAGCGCCTCGCAGGCGGCCGGTGCCACGGCCCATGGCGGGTTGCTGGTGATTGAAGGCGACGCCGGGGCGCGTTGCGGGATTTCCATGAAGGGCATCGACATCGTTGTCGGCGGCAGCATCGGCCACATGAGCTGTTTCATGGGGCAGGCCGGACGTCTGGTGGTCTGCGGCGACGCCGGCGATGCGCTGGGCGATTCGTTGTATGAAACCCACATCTACGTGAAAGGGACCGTCGAGTCCCTGGGCTCGGACTGCATTGAGAAAGAGATGCGCGCCGAGCACCTGGAAGAGCTGCAAGGTCTGCTCAACCGCGCCGGTTTCGAGCACAAGGCGGCTGACTTCAAGCGCTACGGTTCGGCCCGTCAGTTGTACAACTTCAAAGTCGATAACGCGTCCGCGTACTGATCCGCGCGAGGAGAATAGATATGAGCGACCCAATCAGCCAAAAAGCGCCTCCCGTACTGCGCGAGTCAGCCACCTTCGACCGCCTGACCATCCAAGAAATTCAGCGTGCCGCGGAAACCGGCATCTACGATATTCGCGGCGGTGGCACCAAGCGCAAACTGCCACATTTCGATGACTTGCTGCTGCTCGGCGCCAGCGTTTCGCGCTACCCGCTGGAAGGCTATCGGGAGAAGTGTGGCACCGATGTAATCCTCGGCAACCGCTTCGCCAAGAAGCCGATTCACCTGAAAATTCCGGTGACCATCGCCGGCATGAGCTTCGGTGCTTTGTCGGCCAATGCCAAGGAAGCCCTGGGCCGTGGCGCGACCATCGCCGGCACCAGCACCACGACGGGTGACGGCGGTATGACCCCGGAAGAACGGGGCCAGTCGCAGCATTTGGTTTATCAGTATTTGCCATCCCGGTATGGCATGAACCCGGACGATCTGCGCAAGGCAGATGCCATCGAGATCGTCCTGGGGCAGGGCGCCAAACCCGGCGGTGGCGGTATGTTGCTGGGTATGAAAGTCACCGAGCGGGTGGCCGGCATGCGTACCTTGCCGATCGGTGTCGACCAGCGCAGCGCCTGCCGTCACCCGGACTGGACCGGCCCGGATGACTTGGCGATCAAGATTGCCGAACTGCGGGAAATTACTGACTGGGAAAAACCCATCTACGTGAAAATCGGCGCGAGCCGACCATACTACGACGTCAAGTTGGCAGTAAAAGCCGGGGCTGACGTGATTGTGCTCGACGGCATGCAAGGCGGAACTGCAGCGACTCAGGAAGTGTTCATCGAACACGTCGGGATCCCGATTTTGTCGGCCATTCCGCAAGCGGTACAGGCTTTGCAAGAGATGGGTATGCATCGCAAGGTTCAGCTGATCGTATCCGGAGGGATTCGCAACGGTGCCGACGTCGCCAAGGCGATGGCGCTGGGTGCGGATGCGGTGGCCATCGGGACGGCGGCGCTGATAGCCCTGGGCGATAACCACCCGCGACTGGATGAGGAACTGAAGAAGATCGGCTCGGCCGCCGGTTTCTACGATGACTGGCAGAACGGCCGCGACCCGGCCGGGATCACCACGCAGGACCCGGAGCTGTCCAAGCGTCTGGACCCGGTGGAAGGTGGTCGGCGTCTGGCCAATTACCTGCGCGTGCTGGTGCTGGAAGCCCAGACCATGGCCCGGGCT
Organism: Pseudomonas sp. LBUM1673; assembly: GCF_059695645.1. NCBI lineage: Bacteria > Pseudomonadati > Pseudomonadota > Gammaproteobacteria > Pseudomonadales > Pseudomonadaceae > Pseudomonas > Pseudomonas sp. LBUM1673. The sequence continues at coordinate 3,702,341 of NZ_CP166780.1, read as the reverse complement.
TGCGGCAAGTCGCACCTGCACAACCTCGATCCCGAGGATCTGGTAGCGCTGACGGTGGAGTCGGCTGCCATGGCGCGGGTGCCACTGGCGGGGACCAACTGGATACCGGGATCCGGTACCGGTTACTGACAAACCCTGTGGCGAGGGAGCTTGCTCCCGCTCGAGTGCGCAGCACTCGCAAAGATTTTTGGGGCCGCTTCGCAGCCCAGCACGAGCAAGCTCGCTCGCCACGGATCAAGGGGCCCGCAAAGAGGCCTATGAAGTAACAATTGCTCACGGCCCGACACTTTCCATTCCTTTGCAGGAGCTTTGAACATGGTCAATCGTCTTCTCGGCAAATCCCTTCTTGTCTTATTGGCGACCAGCGCACTCGCACCCATGGTACAGGCTGCCGATGCGCCGACATTGAACACCGGCAGCACCGCCTGGATGATTACTGCGGCGGTGTTGGTGTTGTTCATGTGCCTGCCGGGCCTCGCGCTGTTCTACGGCGGCCTGGTGCGGGCGAAAAACATGTTGTCGCTGTTTACCCAGTGCTTCGGCGTAGCCGGTCTGGTGGGTGTGTTGTGGGTGGTTTATGGCTACAGCATGGTGGTCGACAGCACCGGCATGGTTGATGGGCAAGTGACCTTCAACAGCTTTGTCGGCGGTCTGAACCGGGCCTTTCTGGCGGGCATGACTCCCGAGAGCCTGGTGGGGGATATTCCGGAAGGTGTGTTCGTGACCTTCCAGATGACCTTCGCCATCATCACCCCGGCGCTCATTGCCGGGGCCTTTGCCGAGCGCATGAAGTTCTCGGCGGCGCTGCTGTTCATGGCGTTGTGGTTCACTCTGGTTTACGCACCGGTGGCGCATATGGTCTGGGGCGGCTCGGGGGCCTTGATGCATAACTGGGGCGTGCTGGATTTTGCCGGTGGCACTGCCGTGCATATCAATGCCGGTGTCGCCGCGCTGGCGGCGTGCCTGATTCTCGGCAAGCGCAAGGGCTATCAAAATGCCCCGATGCCGGCCCACAACCTGAGCCTGACCATGGCCGGCGCGGCGATGCTCTGGGTCGGTTGGTTCGGCTTCAATATCGGCTCCGGTGGCGGCCTGAATGGTACCTCCGGGATCGTCATGCTCAACACGCAACTGGGCGCCTGCGCCGGGATACTCGGCTGGATGTTCACCGAGTGGTTCAAGGTCGGCAAACCCAGCGCTCTGGGTCTGGCCAGCGGCGCTTTGGCCGGTCTGGTCGGCATCACTCCGGCGTGCGCCTATGTCGGCGTCGGTGGCGCGTTGGCCATCGGTCTGCTGTGCGGGGTGTTCTGCTACTTGAGCGTCACTGTACTGAAACGCCGCTTCGGTTATGACGACAGTCTCGACGTGTTTGGCTTGCACGGCATCGGCGGGATGATCGGTGCGGTATTGACCGGGGTGTTCTGCGTACCGTCGATGGGCGGATTTGTTGAAGGCGTGACGATGGGCGCTCAGGTCGTGGCGCAAATCAAAGGCGTGCTGTTGACGACGGTTTACTGCTTTGCCATCAGCTGGATCATTCTCAAGGTGATCAACGCCGTGATCGGCTTGCGCGCCGATGAGTCGGTGGAGGAGATGGGTCTGGACCTGGCGGAGCACAACGAGAGTGCCTACAACCATTGAGGTGTTTGTGACTCCATAAAACGCCGGGCATCAGCCCGGCGTTTTTGCAGGGATCAGCGAAATGCTGGCACCACGTGTTTGATAAACAGCTCCAGGGATTTTTTCTTCTCGGCATGGGGCAGGCTGTTGTCGCACCAGAAGCTGAACTCATCGACTCCCAGTTCCTGGTAATACTTGATGCGCGGGATGATTTCTTCCGCGGTGCCGATCATGGCAGTCTTGTGCAGGCTCTCCAGTTCAAACTCCGGGCGCGCGGCGAATTTCTCTTCCGGGCTTGGCGCCAGGAAACCATTGACCGGCACTTCCTTGTTGCCGAACCAGGCATCGAACGTGCGGTAGAACTTCGAGATCGCCTTGGCCCCGACTTTCCAGCCCTCGGGATCGTCGAGCGCGTGAACGTGGGTGTGGCGCAGCACCATCAGTTGTGGGCGTGGCACGTCCGGGTTGTTGTCCAGGGCGGTCTGGAATTTGTTCTTCAGGTCGAGGACTTCTTCGTCGCCCTTCATCAGCGGCGTGACCATGACATTGCAGCCGTTGGCCACCGCGAAGTTGTGCGAGTCCGGGTCGCGAGCGGCGATCCACATCGGTGGATTAGGCTTCTGGATCGGCTTCGGCACGCTGGTGGAGGTCGGGAATTTCCAGATGTCACCGTCGTGGGCGTAATCGCCTTGCCACAGGGCGCGCACCACCGGAACCATCTCACGCAGGGCTTGACCGCCGGAGGAGGCGGGCATGCCGCCGGCCATGCGGTCGAACTCCACCTGATAGGCGCCACGGGCCAGACCGACTTCCATGCGGCCGTTACTGATGACGTCCAGCAGTGCGCATTCGCCGGCGACCCGCAACGGGTGCCAGAACGGCGCGATGATGGTGCCGGCGCCGAGGTGAATGGTGGTGGTTTTGGCCGCCAGGTAGGCCAGCAGCGGCATCGGACTTGGCGAGATGGTGTATTCCATGGCGTGATGTTCGCCGATCCAGACGGTGCTGAAACCGCCGGCCTCGGCCATCAGGGTCAGTTCGGTCAAATCTTCGAACAGCTGACGGTGGCTGACACTTTCGTCCCAACGTTCCATGTGCACGAACAGGGAAAACTTCATGACGCTTACCTCGGATCTTTTGTTGTTGGCCAGTCGATCGGGAGTCGGCTGGCTGATTATTGGAGTATCGAAATTCGCAATGTATGCACAATATTTTCTGGATCAGGCGAGCACGGGCAGGGCGCCCATCTTGCCGTGGCAATACACCAGTGGACCGGCGTTCTGCTGGGGCACGATCAGGTTTTTCACCGCGCCGACCATGATCGCGTGGTCGCCCCCTTCATATTCTCGCCACAACTCGCATTCGATGACCGCCGTGGCGTTGGCCAGAATCGGGTTGCCTAGTTCGCTCAAGGTCCATTCGATGCCTTGCGTCTTGTCTTTGCCCTTGCGTGCGAAGGCATAGGCCTCGCTCTGCTGGCCGCCGGACAGGAAGTGAATGGCAAAGCGTTTGTTCTTGATCAGAACAGGATAGGAGTCGGAACTGTAGTTGGGGCAGAACAGTACTAGGGCCGGGTCCATGGACAGCGAGCTGAAGGCGCTGGCGGTCAGGCCGACGATTTGGCCGTCGTCATCCAGCGTGGTAATCACAGTCACCCCGGAAGGAAACGAACCCATCACTTGTTTGTAAATGGCGGCATCGATCATGGGACGGTCCTCTGGCGGTGTGCTGTGGAGTTTTATGTGAATGTAGGTCTGATGGTATACCGTAATACAATGTTTGCAAGAGCTTTTTTTTCTGACCGATAAACGTACGGTTTTGGTCTTTTCGTCAATGTTTACGGGGCTTCTAGCCATTCTTGGGGGGGCGTCGAGGTGTCGAGTTTGCGGCGCAGATGGCCGGCGATCCGGGGCTTTGCTCGCAAAAGCGATGTGTCAGGCGGTGGGGATAATGAGATCAAAAAAAAGGTCGCCACAACCCGACGTTGCGGCGACCCGAGGGTGATAGATGAATCACGGCCCACTGGCATGGGCCGGCGGGGATCAATGAGCGCCAGCAGCCTTGTTCAAATCACTTTCAGCCCATTCGGTATAAACGCAAGCATCCGCAGTGGCCCAACGTACGCGCACCGGATCGCCAGTCTTCAGCGGCATGCCAGCGGCGGAGAGCGCCTTGACGGTCATCGAGGTACCGCCGGAAGTCATCACGGTGCAGGTCTGGCTTTCACCCAGGAACAGCACTTCTCCAACAATCGCCGAGACTTCATTCCAGCCTGCCGCCAGCGGTTCCTGGGCGGCTTGCTCAACGCTCAATGCCAAGGCTTTTTCCGGACGCACCATCAGCAGCACATCCTGATCGGTTTGCAATCCTGCGGTCAGGCGAATCGACAACGATTGCCCTTCAAACGTAGCGACCGCGTTGCCCTGAGCCTTGAGCTTGAGGAAGTTGGAGTTGCCGAGAAATGAAGCGACAAACGCATTCGGCGGGTTCTGGTACAGGTCGTAACCGCTGCCCAAACCGACGATCTTGCCGTGACTGAAAATCGCGATGCGCTGGGACAGACGCATGGCTTCTTCCTGGTCGTGGGTTACGTAGACAATGGTGATGCCCAAGCGCCGATGCAGCTGGCGCAGTTCGTCCTGCAAGTCTTCACGCAGCTTTTTATCCAGGGCGCCAAGGGGTTCGTCCATCAGCAGGATGCGTGGCTCGTAGACCAGTGCTCTAGCGATGGCGACCCGTTGCTGCTGGCCGCCGGACAGTTGTGAAGGGCGGCGATGGGCGAACTGCTCCAGTTGCACCAGTTTGAGCATGGCGTTGACCCGACGCTCGCGTTCAGCGGGGGCCAGTTTACGAATGGCCAACGGGAACGCGATGTTGTCGCGCACCGACAGGTGCGGGAACAGTGAATAACGCTGGAACACCATGCCGATGTCGCGTTTGTGAGGCGGTACGTTGACCAGCGACTGGCCATTGACCAGGATCTCGCCGCTGCTCGGGGTTTCGAAGCCGGCGAGCATCGACAGGGTCGTGCTTTTGCCGGAGCCGCTGGAACCGAGGAAGGTCAGAAATTCACCGTCCTTGATGTCCAGCGAGATGTTGTCCACGGCGGCAAAGTCGCCGTAGTACTTGTTCAGGTTGCGCAGGCTGACCAGCGGTTTGTCGTTCTGCTGGGCGGAATCTTTGATGACGGCACTCATGTCGTACTCCTGGGCGCTCAGGCGCTGATTTGATTGCGCCGGCGAACGACGGCGGCGATGACCATGACCAATACCGAGAGACCGATCAGCAGTGTCGAGGCGACGGCGATCACGGGGGTCAGGTCCTGACGCAGGGTGGTCCACATTTTCACGGGAAGGGTTTGCAGGGTCGGGCTGGCCATCATCACGCTCAGCACCACTTCATCCCAGGACACCAGGAACGCAAACAGGGCGCCGGCCACCATGCCCGGACGAATCGCCGGAAAGGTCACCTTGAACACCGCCTGCAGGCGTGAAGCGCCACAAATCACCGCGGCATCTTCAATGGACTGATCGAACAGTTTTAGCGAGTTGATGATCGAGATGATGGTGAACGGCAACGCAACAATCACGTGGCTGACCACGAAGGCGAACATCGTCCCGGTGTAGCCCAGTTTGAGAAACAGCGCGTACACCGCCACCGCAATGATCACCAGTGGCACGATCATCGGCAGAGTGAACAGGCCGTAGAGCATTTCCCGGCCGGGGAAGCGACCGCGCACCAAGGCAAAAGCAGTGGGCAGGCCCAGGGCCACGGCGAAGAAGGTGGTCAGCACCGCGACCTTGAGGCTGGCCATCGCCGCGTTCATCCAGTCGGGGTTGGAGAAGAACTGCCCATACCATTTCAGTGTCCAGCCCGGCGGCGGGAACACCAACCACTGGGAGGAGCCGAAGGACAGCAGCACGATGAACACGATCGGCAGCAACAGGAACAGCGCGATCAATCCCGTCGTGAAGTACAGGCCGAAGCGCATGCGCCGGCTCATGGCATTGGGGGTCAGGAGCATGACGGCTTACCTCGCGTTGCTGGCGCCAACCGGGGATTCCGGCTGAAGCTTCAGGTAGAAGTAGAACAACACCAGCGTAATGACGATCAACAACGCGGCACCGGCGCTGGCCAGGCCCCAGTTGAGGAACGACTGCACCTGCTGAATGATGAACTCGGGCAGCATCATGTTCTGCGCACCGCCCAGCAACGCCGGGGTGACGTAGTAACCGAGCGACATCACGAACACCATCAAGCCACCGGAGAACAGCCCCGGCCGGCACAGCGGTAGAAATACCCGGAAGAAGTTGGTCCAGGGACTCGCGCCGCAGATCGAACCGGCCTGCAGAATCATCGGGTCGATGGCCTGCATGGTCGCCTGCAGCGGCAGCACGACGAACGGGATCATGATGTAGCTCATGCCGATCACCACGCCGGTGAGGTTGTGCACCATCTCCAGCGGCTGATCAATGATGCCCATCGCCATCAGCGCCTTGTTGATCACGCCGGACGCTTGCAGCAGCACCAGCCAGGAATAAGTCCGGGCCAGGAGGCTGGTCCACATCGACAGCAGCACGATGTTGAGGATCCAGCGACCCCAGCCACGCGGCACCAGGGTGATTGCCCAGGCCAGTGGAAAACCCAGCAGCAGGCTGAACAGCGTCACCAGGCCGGCCACCGAAAAGGTATTGAGCAAGACCCGGGCATACGCCGAGTTGGCGAACAGCTGCTCGTAGTTGCCCAGCCCCGGTACCGGTTCCAGTACGCCGCGCAGTAGCAACCCAATCAACGGCGCCAGAAAGAACAGGCCAAGGAACAGCAGGGCGGGGATCAGGTTGCTTGCGCCACGCCAGCGCTGTGCCAGTGAAGGGGATTGGTTCATCGCAGCCGCCTTGCCGGGAACCGCCCCGGCAGCGCCAGCGGCGCTCCCGGTCGGTGTGGGTTGCGACGTTGTTGCCGTCATTTTCATTTGACCAGCCATTCGTTCCACCGTGTAGCGATGGCCGGACCATTCTTGGCCCAGTACGCGAAATCAAGAGTGATCTGATCCTTGGCGTAGGCAGTCGGCAGGTTAGGGGCCAGCACCGAATCCAGGCGCGCCACGCTGTCGACGTTGACCGGCGCATAGGCGGTCAGGTTGGAGAAGTCAGCTTGTCCTTTGGCGCTGCTGGCGTTGGCCAGGAATTTCATGGCCGCGGCCTTGTTTTTCGAACCTTTTGGAATGACCAGAATGTCGGCCATGACCAGGTTCTGTTTCCAGCTCACGCCCACCGGTGCACCATCCTGTTGCAGGGCGTAGATGCGACCGTTCCAGAACTGCCCGAGGCTCGCTTCACCAGAAGCCAGCAACTGTTGCGACTGCGCGCCGCCGCCCCACCAGACAATGTCTTTCTTGATGGTGTCGAGTTTCTTGAAGGCGCGATCCAGGTCCAGCGGATAGAGCTTGTCGGCGGCTACACCGTCGGCCAGCAGAGCCAGTTCGAGCACGCCGGGGCTTGGCCATTTGTAGAGGGCGCGTTTGCCGGGGTAAGTCTTGGTGTCGAACAGCGCGGTCCAATCCTGAGGTTTGCCGGCGCCGAGCTTGCCTTCGTTGTAGCCGAGGACGAAGGAGAAGTAGAACGAGCCGACGCCATGGTCGGAAACGAAGCGCGGGTCGATTTTGTCGCGCTGGATCACCGAGAAATCGAGGGGTTCGAGCAAGCCTTCAGCCGCCGCGCGCAAGGCGAAGTCCGCCTCGACGTCGACCACGTCCCATTGCACGTTGCCGCTTTCGACCATGGCCTTGAGTTTGCCGTAGTCGGTAGGACCATCCTGGACCACGGTGATGCCGCTGGCCTTGCTGAACGGATCGGCCCAGGCCTGCTTCTGCGCATCCTGGGTGCTGCCGCCCCAGCTGACGAAATTGATGCTTTCCGCCGCCATTGCCACATGGCTGACCGTGGCCAGTAAGCCCGCGAACAGTACTGCGGTTGCACTTTTCTTCAACACCATTTTCACGCCCTCATTGTTGTGTTTTTGAGCGGGCTTTTGTCGCCCGCCTATCGGGAGCAGTAGGTCCATCTGGCCTTAAAGGCGACCGTGCCAAGGGCTATTGTTTGTGCTTTCCCTGCCGGGGGCACTTGGCTAAAGCGTTCGGTCTATGGAATATCATATTATGGTATTCCAAGATTTGTGCAAGCACTTTGCCTTACCGGCTATCAGCCAAAAGCGGTTTTTTTTGCCGTCAGGCCACCTAATGGTGGCCTGCGCGGGTAAAGGGGGCAGCCCCGGACTCATTCGGTGAAAGGGATGCTATCGACCACTTCCAGGTCGTAACCGGTCAAGCCTGCGTATTTCAGCGGTGGGCCGAGATGACGCAGCTTGCCCACGCCGAGATCCTGAAGAATTTGCGCCCCGGTCCCTACTTCAGAATAGATGCGCGACTGAGAACGGCTGAACTGCCGTGGCGGCTGAGTGAGTTGGGGCACGCGTTCGAGCAGCGCTTGTGACGACTCATGATTGGCCAGCACGACCACCACGCCGCGACCTTCTTCAGCCACCCGTTGCAGCGCGGCCCACAACGTCCAGTTGGACGGGCCGCTGTAATCCGCGCCAACCAGATCGCGCAGCGGATCGATCACATGCACCCGCACCAGAGTTGGCTCTTCCCGACGAATGTCACCCATGACCATCGCCATGTGCACGCCACCTTCGATACGGTCCTCGAAGGTGATCAGGCGGAAAGTGCCATGCACGGTCGGCAATTCACGTTCGCCGATACGCATCACCGTGTGTTCGGTGCTGAGGCGGTAGTGGATCAGATCGGCGATGGTGCCGATCTTGATCCCGTGTTTCTGCGCGAAGATTTCCAGGTCCGGGCGGCGGGCCATGGTGCCGTCATCGTTCATCACTTCGACAATCACCGAGGCCGGGGTTAAACCGGCCAGGCGTGCGAGGTCACAACCGGCTTCGGTGTGGCCGGCACGGGTCAGCACGCCGCCTTCCTTGGCGCGTAGCGGGAAGATATGGCCAGGCTGCACAATGTCCGTGGGACCTGCATTGGCGGCTACGGCGGCGGCAATGGTACACGCCCGATCGGCGGCGGAAATACCGGTGGTCACGCCCACAGCGGCCTCGATGGATACCGTGAACGCGGTGCTGAACACACTGCCATTGCTCGGCACCATCTGCTCCAGACCCAGGCGCTGACAGTGCTCGTCGGTCAGGGTCAGGCAAATCAATCCGCGCGCTTCACGAGCCATGAAGCTGATGGCCTCGGCGGTGCAGCGGTCGGCGGCGAGCAGCAGGTCGCCTTCGTTTTCCCGGTCCTCGTCGTCGACCAGAAGCACCATCTTGCCTTGTCGGTAATCTTCGATGATTTCTTCGATGCTGTTGAAGGCCATGCTGGAACTCTCAGTGTTTGGTGGGTATATTCATTGGTATACCATAATACAAAATAAACCAAGAGGTCACTATGAAGGCGTACTGGATTGCTCACGTGGATGTCACCGACCCCGATCAATACAGCCAATACACCCAGCGCGCCCCGGCGGCGTTCGCTTTATATGGCGGGCGGATGTTGGCCCGAGGCGGGCGCAGCGAAGCGATGGAAGGCCGGCCCACGCCGCAACGCAGCGTGGTCATCGAGTTCGATTCTTACGAGCAGGCGCTGGCCTGTTACCACAGCGAGCACTATCAGGAGGCGAAACGGCACCGTGAGGGCGTGGCCCGGGCCGAGGTGATCATTGTCGAGGGTGTGACGCCTTAGGAGATGTCAGCGAATGAAGTGGATCTTGCCGGTATCGTCGTTGCCGATGTAGATGCCGTAGACCCCGGCCTGGCGTTCCTCGATATAGCGTTCGAGGATCTGCCGGATTGCCGGGTAATAGATGCTGTCCCAGGGAATGTCCTCGGGTGCGAAGAATTTGTAGTCCAGGGTTTCCGGGCCGTATTGGCCGGTGATCTCCAACGCGATGGCGCGGAAGATGATGTACACCTCGCTGATCTTCGGCACGCTGAAGATCGAGTAGGGCGAGAGAATTTCCGCGCGCACGCCGCTCTCTTCCCAGACTTCGCGCAGCGCCGCTTGCTCGGTGGTCTCGCCGCCTTCCATGAAGCCCGCCGGCAGCGTCCAGGTGCCGGGACGCGGCGGGATCGCGCGCTGGCACAGCAAATACTTGCCGTTCTGCTCGATGATGCAGCCGGCGATAATTTTCGGATTGATGTAATGGATGTAGCCGCAACCACGGCACATCAGGCGCTCGTGCGTATCGCCCGGCGGCAGTTGCTGACCGAGGTCATTGCCGCCGCACTTTGGACAAAAGCTAGGGCTGAACATTTTCAGCGACCTATGCGGGGTTCTTTGAGCGCGATGGGCACGGTGATCTCGGGGATTTCACCGGTCTCTTCCTGCTTGCGCTTGAGGTACTCCAGGGCGACCTTGGCGGCGGCGCGCACGTGGTCGACACAAGCCTGGTGGGCGGCCAGGGGATCGCCGCTCTTGATCGCTTCGACCATGCGTTCCATTTCCTGATTGCTCACGCCCCGGCGATTTTCCTGGGACACCGAAGTCGCCCGCAGGTAACTGATCCGTGCCTGCAACTGACGCAGCTGAGTGGCCGCGACATGATTGCCGGAACCTTCGAGCAGGACGTCGTAGAAACCTTGAACCGAATCGATCACCTGTTGCAGTTCACCTTCCTTGAGGGCCTTGCGGTTTTCCTCGAGGGCTTTTTCCAGGGCCTTGATGTCCTTGGCCTTGGCGCGCAGGGTGAACAGCTGAACGATCAGGCCCTCGAGCACGCAACGCAGCTCATAAATGTCGCCTGCATCGGCCAGGGTGATGATCGCGACACGTGGGCCCTTGGCGTCGGCGAATTCCACCAGGCCTTCGGACTCCAGGTGACGCAAGGCTTCGCGTACGGAAGTGCGGCTGACGCCCAGGCGATCGCACAGATCGCGTTCGACCAGACGATCTCCCGGCAGGAGCTGGAAGTTCATGATGGCGCTTCGCAATTTATCCAGCACGATTTCGCGCAGGGTAACGGGGTTGCGATTGACCTTGAAGCTGTCGTCGAGTGGCAGGCGTTTCATGGGGTCCGCTCTGAGTGTGGCTGTCCATGCAAAAAGAGCACTACGACTCAGGATCATCGTGCTCAGGTCATCACAACAGCCAAGGGTTAACTGGAGGCCTCGGCATCGGCTTCGGCGAAGGCTTCACGGGCGAGCCGGAAACTGTCTACGGCAGCGGGAACACCGCAATAAATACCGACCTGAAGCAGAATTTCGCGTATTTGTTCACGACTCAGCCCGTTACGCAAGGCGCCGCGTACATGCAGCTTGAGTTCGTGAGGCCGGTTGAGGGCCGAAATCATCGCCAAGTTTATCATGCTGCGCTCTTTAAGCGACAAACCCTCACGGCCCCAGACGTGGCCCCAGCAGTACTCGGTGACCATCTCCTGCAGTGGCCGGGTGAAGTCATCGGCATTCTCGATAGAGCGGTTCACGTAGGCTTCGCCCAGCACCTGGGTGCGGATTTTCAGGCCTTTTTCATACTTTTCGTTGTTCATTCCGATTCTCTCCGTGGAACTAGTCTGTAGGAGCCAGGCTTGCCGGCGAAAGCGTTCCTGAGGCCCCCTTCGCTGGCAAGCCTGGCTCCTACCCATCAAGGCTCAGAGCCCGCCCATCAGGGTGTATTTGAGTTCCAGATAATCCTCGATGCCGTACTTGGAACCTTCGCGGCCCAGCCCCGAGGATTTGATGCCGCCAAAGGGCGCGACTTCGGTGGAAATCAGCCCTTCGTTGATCCCGACCATGCCGTACTCCAGCGCTTCGCTCATGCGCCAGGCCCGGCCGAGATCGCGGGTGTAGCAGTAAGCCGCGAGGCCGAACTCGGTGTCGTTGGCCAGGTGCACCGCCTCGGCCTCACTCTCGAAGCGGAACACAGCCGCCAGCGGGCCAAAGGTTTCCTCTTGAGCGACTTTCATGTCACCGGTCACGCCGGCCAGCACGGTTGGCTGGAAGAAGCCATGTCCCAGCGCATGACGTTCGCCCCCGCAAAGCAGTCGGGCGCCTTGGGCGAGCGCATCCTGAACGTGGTCTTCGACTTTGGCCACGGCGCGTTCGTTGATCAGCGGGCCTTGGGTGACGCCTGCCTCGAAACCATTGCCAACGTTCAGTTGAGCCACTCGTTCGGCCAGCCGCGCAACAAAGGCTTCATGGATGCCGCTCTGCACCAGGAAGCGATTGGCACAGACGCAGGTTTGCCCGGCATTGCGGAACTTGGCGATCAGCGCACCTTCTACGGCGCGCTCCAGATCAGCATCGTCGAACACGATGAAGGGCGCGTTGCCCCCCAGTTCCAGTGAGACTTTTTTCAGCGTTGGCGCGCACTGCGCCATGAGCAACTTGCCAATGGCGGTGGAACCGGTGAACGACAGTTTGCGCACCAGCGGGCTGGCGGTCAGCTCACCGCCGATGGCCACGGCGTCGCCGGTGATTACGTTGAAAATGCCCGGTGGAATCCCGGCCTGTTCCGCCAACGCGGCCATGGCCAGCGCCGAGAACGGCGTCTCCGGTGCCGGTTTGACGATGCACGGGCAGCCGGCCGCCAGCGCAGGACCGGCCTTGCGGGTGATCATAGCCGCCGGGAAATTCCACGGGGTGATGGCCGCGACGACACCGATCGGCTCCTTGCTGACCACAATGCGCGCATCGCCTTTGTGGCTGGGAATGGTGTCGCCGTAGATGCGCTTGGCTTCTTCGGCGAACCACTCTATGAAGCTTGCGGCATAGAGGATTTCACCCTTGGCTTCGGCCAGGGGCTTGCCTTGTTCCAGGGTGAGGATTTCGGCCAGGGCGTCGGCGTGCTCCAGCATCAGCCCGTGCCAGCGTTTGAGCGTCTGGCTGCGTTCCTTGGCGGTCAGTGCACGCCAGGCCGGCCAGGCTTTGTTGGCGGCGGCGATGGCCTGGCGGGCTTCTGCGGCGCTGAGGTTAGGCACCTGGCCGATCTTTTCGCCGGTGGCCGGGTTGAAAATGTCCTGACAGGCGCCGTTGGGTGCATCCAGCCATTGCCCGTCGATATAGGCCTGCTGGCGGAACAGTTGCAAGGCTGCTGGGCTCATGCCGGCTCCCGTAATAGAAATTAAAAAAGGGCCGCACCGGGGGGTGGTTAGACGCAGCCCAAACGTAGACGTCAGGCCAGGGTGGGCAACGGGCCCAGCTTGCCTTTGTGATAAATCATCGGTGTCACCGGTTGCTCGGGCAGAATCAGGTTCTTCACCGCGCCGACGATGATCGCGTGATCGCCGCCGTCGTATTCGCGCCACAGTTCGCACTCGATGATCGCCGTGGCTTTGCCCAGCAGCGGGTTGCCCAGCTCGCTGAGGTGCCAGTCGATGCCTTTGGCCTTGTCCTTGCCTTTGCCCGCAAACGCATAGGCTTCGGCAGTCTGGTCGGCCGACAGCAGATGAATCGCGAACTGCTTGCTGTCACGCAGAATCGGGTATGTGTCCGAGGCATAGTTGGGGCAGAACAGCACCAGTGCCGGATCAATCGACAGCGCACTGAAGGCGCTGGCGGTGATGCCGACGATGCCGCCGTCCGGGTCCAGGGTGGTGACCACCGTGACCCCGGAAGGGAACGAGCTCATGACGTCTTTATAAATGCCGGGTTCGATCATGTCGGCGGTCTCCTAGCGCATCACGAAAGGATCAGGCATCGGTGCCTGAGAGAGGTTGATCCACACCGTTTTCAGCTCGGTGTAGGCCAGCACCGAATCGATGCCGCTTTCGCGTCCATAGCCGCTGTTCTTGAAGCCGCCGATCGGCGCCATGGCCGATACCGCACGGTAGGTGTTGACCCAGATAATCCCCGAACGCACGTCCCGGGCCAGGCGATGGGCACGGCCCAGATCGCGGGTCCAGATGCCGGCGGCGAGGCCGAACTGCGAGTCGTTGGCAATCGCCAGGGCTTCGGCTTCATCTTTGAAACGAATCACCGAGGCCACCGGGCCGAAGACCTCTTCCTGCATGATCTTCATCGAGTTGCGGTCGCATTCGAACAGGGTCGGTTCGTAGAACCAGCCGTCGCCCAGATTATCCGGACGCTTGCCGCCCAGACGCAGACGAGCACCCTCGGCCACGGCATCGGCTACCAAGCCTTCGACCACCGCCAGTTGTTGCGCAGTGGCCATCGGGCCCATTTCGCTGCTGTCTTCCTGCGGGTTGCCGATGCGGATGCGCTTGGCGCGTTCGACCAGACGATCGACGAACTCATCGTAGATTTCGTCCTGCACCAACAACCGCGAGCCGGAAACGCAGCTCTGGCCTGATGCCGCATAGATCCCGGCAATTGCACCATTGATGGCGCTGTCGAGGTCGGCATCGGCAAAGATAATGTTCGGTGATTTACCGCCCAGTTCCAGCGACAGCTTGGCGAAGTTTTCAGCGCTGCTGCGCACCACATGCCGAGCCGTGGCAGCGCCGCCGGTGAAGGCGATCTTGCGCACCAGTGGATGGCGGGTGAGGGCTGCACCGGTACTCGGGCCGTAACCGGTGACGACGTTGACCACGCCCGGCGGAATACCGGCTTCCAGCGCTAGACGAGCCAGCTCCAGAATGGTTGCCGAGGCGTGCTCGGACGGTTTGATCACAATGGTGTTGCCTGCCGCGAGGGCTGGCGCCAGTTTGATTGCCGTCAGGTACAGCGGGCTGTTCCAGGGAATGATCGCCGCGACCACGCCCATGGCTTCATGCACGGTGTAGGCAAACAGGTCGGGCTTATCGAGGGGCAGGGTGCCGCCTTCAAGCTTGTCGGCCAGGCCTGCGGTGTAGTGAAAGAACTCCGGCAGGTAGCCGACCTGACCGCGGGTTTCGCGAATCAGCTTGCCGTTGTCGCGGCTTTCCAGCTGCGCCAGTTGTTCTTTGTTTTCAGCGATCAGGTCACCGAGGCGGCGCAGCAGTTTGCCGCGAGCGGTGGCGGTCAAACCGCGCCAGGCCGGGCTGTCGAAAGCCGACTGCGCAGCCTGCACGGCGCGCTCGACATCGGCTTCGTCGGCATCGGGCAATTCAGCCCAGGCTTGAGCCAGGGCCGGGTTCAGGCTTTCAAAGGTCTTGCCGGAGAGGGCATCGACCCATTCACCGCCGATGCACATCTGGAAGCGTGCGAGTGTCATGCAACGATCCCCTTTATTTGGTTTTGTCGGGCGTTTGCCGTGTCGAGAAATTCCAGCAGCAGCTGGTTGACCAGACGCGGAGATTCTACGGGCATCATATGCCGCTGCTCGGCGAGCACGGCAACGGTCGCGCCGGGAATTCGCTCAGCCAGTTGCTGGGCCATTTCCGGTGTCGAGCCTGGATCAAGCTCGCCGGTGGCGACCAGTGTCGGCACCTGAATGCTCCCCAGATCCTCCGCGCGGTACATGTCTTGGGTCGCGAACAGCTCATAAGTGGTCAGGTAACCTTGCGGATCGTTACCCGCCAAGGTCTGGCGCAGCGCGGCGATCTGCGCCGGATTGGCCGCCTGGTATTCACGGCTGAACCAGCGCGACAGCGCGGCTTCGGCGTTGGCATCCGGGCCATGCTCGGCCGCCTGAGCGGTGCGGGCGATGACGCCGGCGCGTTGCTCGGGGCTGCGGTTGAACACGCTGTTGAGCACCACCAGGCCTTGCAAGCGTTGCGGGTAATGCAAGGCAAACGCCCGCGCCACCAGCCCGCCCATGGAAAAGCCGATCACCGTTGCCTGGGGCAGTTGCAGGTGGTCGAGCAGTTCCAGCAACTGGTCGGCATAGCCCAGCAGAGGCGTGCCGCTTTCCGGGCGTGGGCTGGCACCATGGCCGAGCATGTCGTAGGCAATCACACGGTACTTCGTGGCCAGGCCAACGACCTGGCCGCCCCACATTTCTTTGTTCAGGCCCACGCCGTGGATCAAAACCACGGGCTGGCCTTGGCCGGTCGCCAGGTAACTGGTGCCAGCCGGGGTGCGTTCAGCGGTGAGCCGAATCATGGAGCGCTCCTGCATGCCTTTTTGTTGTAGTTACTGACCTGGATTACTGGGCGTTCTCGGCCGCCAGTTCTTCCAGATCGATGTAACGGTTGCCGATGCGTGGGTGCAGGCGGCCGCCATCGGCGCAACCCAGTACCACGACGATTTCATCAGCGCGCGGCGCGTCTTCGATCTGCATTTCCAGGGTGATGTAGTGTGAGCGCAGGCCTTCATCGTCCTTGTGCATCATCGGGATCTGAATCGAAGTGCCCGGGCCGCCGCGCTTGTTGGTGAAGCTCAGGTAGCTCTTGGCATTTACCGCTTCACGGTAGTGATTGCCGAAGCGCAGGGTATGGATCACGGCGGAGGCGTGCTCGATTTCGCCATCGGCTCCGACTACAGCGGCCTTGCCGTAGGCTTCGATCTTCTCGGCACCGCCGATGATGCCCACCAGACGCTCTACCATCAGCGCGCCGAGGTCGGAGCAGTTGGCACGGATTTCCGGCTTCAGGTCTTCGACGAAGCCGCGGCCCAGCCAAGGGTTTTTCATCACCACGGCCAGCCCGACCATGGTCACTGGCTTATCGGTAGCTTTGCCGCCTTCGATAAAGGTTTCTTCGACATAGCTGACGATCTTGCGAATTTCGAAACTCATGAGCTGCTCCGGTGTGAGGGTAAGAGTGTCTGTGCGTATGATGGTATACCATAATACTGGCTGTGCAAGTCCCCTCGATGAGTTTCTGGTTGGAAGGCGATAAAAGGAAGGCAGGGCTATAGCGGCGGCTGCTCGGAGTGCCAGATAGCGTCGACTTTTTCAACACAATCGACCGATATCCCTCAGTTGTGAGCTGACACCGTTACTGGCGTTCTGCGATGCCAGTAGCGGCGATGAAGAATGTCTTCGGCCCGGTTCGAGCTGGGTTGAATTGGCATCTGAATCGAGAGAGCGTTTTGGCACAATGGTCGAGCATTTCGGCACAGTAATCACTCTGTGCGCTCTCTAGACTCGTGCTTCACGCCAAGACACAGATGAGGTCACGATGAACATCAGAGCAATCCTATCCGCATTGTCCATGGGGGTCGTCCTCACCGGACACGCTGCCGACTTCTCGCTGACGAGCCAGGATATTGCTGAAAACCGCCCGCTGACCAGCCGCGAGGTGTTCCAGGGCTTCGGTTGCGAAGGGGGTAATACGTCCCCCGAACTTTCCTGGGCCAACGCCCCGACGGGTACTAAAAGTTACGCGATCACGGTCTACGATCCTGATGCGCCGACCGGCAGCGGCTGGTGGCATTGGACGGTGGTCAATTTGCCCGCTTCAACCAGCAGTTTGCCAAGAGGGGTCGGTTCGAACCTGCCTGCCGGTGCAGTACAAGGGCGAACCGATTATGGCCAACCGGGATTTGGCGGCGCTTGCCCTCCTGTAGGGGATAAGCCCCATCGCTATCAATTCACCGTATGGGCGTTGAAAGTCGATAAGCTACCCCTCGACAATCAGGCCAGCGGCGCCTTGGTGGGTTATATGCTCAATGCCAACGCCCTGGCCAAAGCGACCATTACTTCAACTTACGGACGTTAAGAACGATGCCCCCTTATGTCGGCATACAGCACCGGGAAAATATTATCGATGCGTGTGTCATACGGGCGCGACAGCCTCATACATTGCAACGGGTGCCGATATTCGTGACCACCTTGTGTAGAGTGCGACAGGGGGAAAAACTGCTGCAATGGGATGAGCGGGAAATGCGTGCAGGGCCGCAACATCTGATTCTGATGCCGGCCGGGCGCGAGCTTGGCATCTCAAACTTCCCCGGCCTTCATGGTCACTACATCGCCGATGTGGTGACCTTTCCCGGATCGACACTGCGTAATTTCAGCAGCCGATATGGCCAGCAGATCATGAGTCATTGCCGTGCCCTGAAGACAGATCTATGTGTCCCTCTGGACAGGCATACAACGCAGGCATGGGATCAGTTATTGGCCTCCATCAACGCGAACGCTCCGGATGCGTTACGCACCCACTATGGGGAAGCGGTTCTTCTGAGCCTGTGCCTTGGCGGCCAGGCCGGACCGCTGCTGATGGATCGCAATGATCCACTGTGCGAACGTGTGCAGCAGTTGGTAATGGGCAGCCCGGAGAGAGACTGGACTGTTGCGCACGTCGCACAACACCTGAACCTTGGTGAATCGACTTTGCGTCGCCAACTGGCCAATGAGGGGGACAGTTTCAGGAATATTCTGGAAAGCGTTCGACTTGCAACGGCACTGCAATGGTTGCAAACCACTTCTCGGCCCATCGGTGAAATTGCCGGTGCCAGCGGCTACGCCTCGGCCTCGCGTTTTGCAGTGCGCTTTCGCTCACACTATGGCCTGTCGCCCCGGGAACTGCGGGCGACGATTTAGGCGGTTACGAACCTGCGAAATTGATATCGTCTGCACACTGGATGATCGCCCGGCGCCAACAAGTTTGCGTTGGCCGGTTTGTCCAAGGGTCAGAACGCTGCCAGACCTTAATAATGAAGGGAAAATAAGAATACTTCATACAAAATTATCGGAAAAACGTGTGTATAAATTAATAATTAATTCATAAATACATGCACTTCCCTTAACCTTTCAGTATCACTAGGGGAGGTGTGTCCATGTTAATTTTTATTAAATCAATGGTCATTGGGCTTTGTATTGCAGCGCCTGTGGGGCCTATTGGGCTGTTGTGCATACAGAGGAGTCTAATGCTTGGATGGAGAGCAGGTTTCGCGACAGGATTGGGGGCGGCAACAGCCGATTCGATCTATGGATTTGTAGGTGCACTGGGGATCACAGCCATCATCGCGACACTCATTAGCTTTAAGCCATGGTTATGTATTTTGGGGGGGATGTTCCTCGCGTACATTGGTTATCAAACAATAAGATCGAAGGAGAGCAGAACAGCCCTGGCGGGTGAACGAGCCAACATGTTCAAAGCCTACTCGACCACACTGTTTTTGACACTGTCGAACCCAATGACCATCTTATCGTTTATCGCGATATTTGCCGCCATGAGTGACGGCATGGTCAATGATCAAAGCAGTCAGCACTCAGTACTGCCTATGGTGACAGGTATATTTCTAGGCTCGGCTGTCTGGTGGCTGGGGTTGAGCGGATTTTCCTCCATATTCAAGACCAGGGTTTCTCAATCAAAGCTTAGGTTGATCAACTATTTTTCCGGGTCAACCATAACCATTCTGGGTGCCTACCAAGTAGCCACTGGCGTTTTACTCGCCACAGGAACCTAAGCGGGAAGTCATGCAAGGCCTATTTCTCATTGACTGATGAATAGGCCTTGGCATCAATCCCCTACGGCCCTATGGGAGGATGCTTTACTGCATTTTGAATTCAATGTACGCCCTGAGACGGCCTATCGCTTGTTTGATTTCTGATTCTGTCGCATTACTAAACGACAACCTGACCTGAGTAACAGCCTCATTCGTCAATGAAAACAAGGACGTGGGAAATACAATAACCTTGAAATTCTTGGCGCACTCGCACATTTCAAAATATTCAAAGATGAAAGGTAGCTGTACATTGATAAAAAAGCCTCCTGCCGGGTGATTCCAGGTGACACTTCTTCGAGCGTCAGCCTTGAGTGGGAATTCACGTTCAAGGCATTCAATCAAGCAGTTTCTTTTTTTCGTGTAAGACAACACCCTTGGTTGGTTCAGCCCTTTTAAAGAATAATTATTCTCTAGCAGCAAACCTCCGACAACCGCTTGACACAGGGCAGGTGTATTGACCGTGATCAAGCTTTTGGCTTTGCATAATCGGGTGCTAAAGGACATCACCCCAGCGTCCTCCGGAGCGACTAGATAGCCCATACGCAATCCAGGAAAAATCGACTTTGCAAAAGAGCCAAGAAGAAACACTCGACTACTGTCGATCGACTTCATCGAAGGAATTTTATCTCCCTCGTACCTGAAGTAGCTGTAGGCATTATCCTCCAGGATAAAAAAATTCATTTCCTTGGCCAAGGAGAGCATAGCCTTCCTGTCTTCATAGGAAAGGCTGTCAGCAGTAGGGTTACTAAAATCTGAAATCGCGTACAACGCTTTTACCTTTTCCCCCCTGGACTCAAGATCTTCAGCTACCTTGCGCAGGGCAGAGGGATCAAGGAAGGTGTCCATGGGAACGGGTACAATCTTTATTCTCAACAGTTTCGCAATACCCGTTATCCCGGAGAACACAGGATCAGGCACTAATAAAACACCGCCTCCTTCAAAAATGGATAACAGCGTCAAGGTGGCAGCTTCTTGAAAACCCATGCACACGACAATATTTTCAGAGTTGAGAATCTTTATCCCTTCATCCACCTGCAAGTGTTCGGCGATTATCTCATTGATAATCCCGGCGGTTTTTCCATATTGGCAAAGTAGTGTCGCCAGTGAATGTTCTGTATCGGCGATGTATCGTGTATAGCTGGCCAGCCCCTTATCGATGAGGGAGGGGTCGCATTGTTCATCATCAGGTCGGCCGGAAGCCAGAGAAATAGCCTCTGGATTTTCATTGGAAATGGAGTTTAGAAGATGGATAACGTTCAGGATAGGGTCTTCGAATATCGTTTTTTCGAATGCACTGGACAATCTCGCTTCTCCATAAAAAAGCAACGAGCCGTTGAAGGCTCGTTGCTCCTGATTCACATCAGTTACGCAGGTTTAAGTGCACTTTTTCGATCAACCATGTTTTCCATGGCGTCGAATGCTTGAAGCAGATCCTCTTTAAGATCCTCAAGGTCCTCTAAGCCAAAACACAATCGAACCAAACCCTTTTCAATCCCCATGTCTGTCTTTTCCTGCTCAGTCATCGAGGCATGGCTTCCACTAAAGGGTTGCGCAACCATCGACGTGACACAGGCCATTCCCGTGCCCGTTCCAAACCATTTGAGGGCGCTGGTGAAGGTTTTGTAAAAGGGAACCAGATCGGGCCGAATATCAACAAACACAATGCCACCATAGCCTGTCAATTGTTTGCCATCGACTCGCGGATAATAAACATGCTCAATAAAGGGCAGTTCCCGCAGGTAGTTGAGCATGCTGGAGGTTGTGTTGCTGTGTTTCTCCATGCGCAGGTTAAATGTCTGCATGCTTCTGCGAAGCAGCCATGCGCTATTAGGGGTTAATATTGAGCCTGAATAAAAACGGCCTTCGAGGAGGCGTTTATAAATCATTTCACTGTTGACAAGCACCAGACCGCCCATGACGTCGCTATGCCCGGAGAAATACTTCGTAGCACTGTACAGAGAAATATCGGCGCCAAAGTTTAGAGGCTTTTGAAATATCGGAGTGGCCCACGTGTTATCAACGACCACCAAGGCCTCTGGGTTGTTTTGCTTAACCGCCCTGCTGACCGCATGAATATCAATATCTTTCAGGAAGGGATTGGTCGGCGTTTCGAAAATGACCATGTCCACGTTCAATGGCAGCTCTTTCAATCCACGTTCTGTGGTGAGGTCCAGAACGGTCAGTTCCGCACCGATACGGGCAGCATATCTTTGAAACAGCTTATAAGAACAGCCATAGATATATTTGTTGATCACCAGCGACCCACCAGGTTTCAGCAGCTCCAAAACCATGTAGATGGCACTCATTCCGGTGCTGTAGGCCAAGGCGTATTCGCTTCCTTCCAGGGCAGCGACAACCTGTTCCAGCTCAGTCACATTGGGATTGGCTTTTCTTGAGTAGAAGAACGCCGAGTCAGCGCTAAACGCGCTGCACTGATAAATAGGCGTCACTGATGGATGGGCCTCTCGGTCATCGACCTTGATATGGAGTATTTCAGTAGACACGTTCATGACTTGCTGACCAGTTTGATAACCTGCTCATACATGTTCTGCTTGCCTTCATAACCAATAGTCGGAGTGATGTCATTTTGCGAAATGCCAATCTCTTCAATCGACTCGGTTGGGAAGTGAGCCCTGTCGAATACTTCATGAAGATTCGAATTCACCCCCTTGGGAAGCCAGACCTCAGGCCCTGATTCATCAATTCGCGCCTTGGCGATAATGAACCGATAGCTTTCATACGGCCGCAATGTCAGTGATTTCCAATCGCTGTTGAGTCCGTCGGTATAGTTGCGCCGCAGGTAGACGGTCTGTTCAAAGTCTTCAGTATTCAGCACTTGGGCGTGCAGCGATACGATATCCCCATGCCACTCAAACTTTCGCTTCTCGTAAGTCGTCAGCGCATCCTCTCGCAGTTCAACAGGATCGTTCGCCTTGTGTTCGCCAAGTAATTTGAAATGTGCATCGTGCCCACACCGGGTGCAGCAACCGTTGCTGTCCAATCCGATTATTTCAGCATTCAAGCCGTAGCGGGTAACGAGTAGAGCGTTGCAATGATTGCAACTGGTATTGGTGCCCTCGACATCATTCACGTTACCCAGATAAACATGCTCAACCCCCATGCTCCGTGCGATGTCCCGGGCCTTCAGGAGTCTATCCACGGGAGTTCTGATGCTATTGCTCATTTTATAATCGGGGTGAAACCTTACAAAGTGCAGCGGTACATTCGGGCCCAGTTCATCCAGTACCCACTGGCTAATCTTCCTGGCGGTGTCCTCATCGTCACTGATGTCGGTAACCATCAAGGTACTGACTTCAACATATTTGCCAGCATCGTATACTTTCTTGATGCCGGCCAGAACGGGCTCTACCCAGCCTGTTGTGACTTTTCGGTAGTATTCAGGGGAAATGGATTTTAGCGAAATTGAGAATATATCAATGACCGGCAATAGTTCATCAATGGCTTCTTCACTGATAAAAAATGCTGATTTATATAAATTGATCAGTCCCGCTTCCTTTGCCAGTTTTGCCGTGTCGAGGATGAATTCATGCCAGACAACAGGATCGTTATACGTCCAGGAGATGACGCGTATACCATGCTTCAGCGCAGTTTCCACAACCTGCTCAGGTGTATAGTAGTAAACATCTTTGTCTGTCACATACTTGGCCTGAGAGGTCTTCCAGTTGTGACAGTAGCCGCAGTTAAGCATGCAGCCGATATTGCCCAGGGAAAGGATTCGCTCTCCGGGAGCAAAGTGGAATACAGCTTCGGTTTCGATAGTCTCTTCGGTACTGTGAACGCCTTTGCCATAATTCAATGTAACTAGCCGACCCCCTCGGTTTCCACGTACCTTGCAAAAACCTACCTTACCCTCCTGTATGACACAGTTTCGGGGGGAAAGATGACACTTTACAATACCACCCGGGAGTATTTCTTCCAGCTTTGCGGGCTTACTTTCCAAGGTCCAGTTTTTATTATTTGTATTGTCCATCTCTCGTTCCTCATCACGGAAGTTACTGTCAACATCATCGGTTAAAATAGTCGAGGCGAAACAATCCCGCCGCCACAGTGGCAGCCGTTCCCTCGTAGTTATTGGTAGACGGAAGAAGCGCTGATCAATCCATAATTCTTAAGTGAAAAGCGCTTGGCATTCATATTCATGAATGGCTGGATAAGAGGGCTTATGACCAACAAGAATGCAATGGTTCCCACGCCGAACGGCCCACCTAAAAGCCACCCGGTCGAAAAGATACCAATTTCAATTATCATTTTGGCTTTGGTGAATGACCAGGCCCATTTGGAAACCATGGTAAGAACCACAAGGTCCATGATTCTGATACCAATACCGCTCATGATGATCAGTGCGGATGAATAAGCACACAAGATCAGCCCCATCGCCAACATCGTGTAATCATTCACTCTGACAATCAAATACTCTCCAAGCCCCAGCACAGACCAGAGGTCAATCAGCAGACCTGTAAGCGTGGTTGTAATAAATGGACTTATCGGAGGATATTTTTTGTTCCAGAGCATCCACCACAGCAGAAAGAATGCCGCAACGATGCCCGAACAAACGCCCATTCCGAGCATGAGGGTTTTATTTATTGAGATGATCAGGACATCTAAAGGATCAGTTCCCAGTTGACTGACTATGAAAAACTTGGCACCCACCGAGAAAAGGGTGACGCCAGCCAGGTACATAAAAATCTGATCCATCTTGAAGCTGCGAAAACCTAGGACTTGCGTTCCAATATACTTTGCGAATAATGGATAGAACTTTTTTTCACACTTTGTTTTTTCATCTTCCATACGAACACCATCCCTGGAGAGAAATATTTTATTATGCAGTGCGTAACGCTAAAGACTAAGGGCTATTGATTGCGCGGATTCTTTTCAGGCTTGTCGGGCTGTAAATAGACTAGCACTCTGCTTTATTTTGGTGCATTATTTTTTTAATGAAAAACTGGTGTTTTTCATTAAAATTTATACTTTTTACTGGGGGGAACGTACATGGATCGTATAGACATAAAAATCCTGGGAAAGGTGCAGGACTGCGGTCGCATTTCCATCACAGAGCTGTCCAAGCACGCTGGTCTTTCTATTCCCGCCACCACTGATCGGCTGCGAAAGCTCGAAGACTCTGGGGTCATCAAGGGCTATTGCGCTCAGTTAGATCCAACCAAGCTAGGGTTCGGCATCTCTGCTGTCGTCGGCATCACCACCCTTAAGCCTGCGAAAGCCAAATTGATAGCGACGCTCAACGACATACCCGAAGTCGTCGAGTGTCTACACATCACGGGTAACGACTCCTACCTGATCAGGATCTATGCCAGGTCAATGGCCGATATCGAAAATATCATTGCGAAGATCAACGCGTACGGTGAGACACGTACAAGCATTGTTTTGTCAGTCCCTATCGAGAGAAGAACGCTTGCCCCTTGAGCATGTGCGTTGCGCAGTGTCTGATTTTGCGACTGCTTCGCAGCCGAACGCAGGCTACGCCAGCTGCTACAGATCGCATTACCTTAAGACGTCACAGCGATGACAATCAGGCGGCCGGGTTCGGTTGTTCGTGTGCAATAAAAATTTACTCCCGACGAAAGAGATGAGAAAAGCTTCTCAGCATTTCCCATGGATACGGACCCCTCATGCCTCGATCAAAGCTGTTCACTACTCTATTTGTCGCGCTGATTGTCGGCGCCGCGCTGTGGTACATGTGGGTCATTACCAGCGCCAAGCTGGAATGGGGCGGCGGCAGTCCTGATCGGCAGCAGGTGGGCGCTGTGCAGGACACCCGGCAGCGGGCGATGACCCAGTACTGCACGGGCGTGGTCGTGACCCCGCAAGGCACCTGGCTGGTAGGGCGCCTGGAGGGGGGCGCCAAACAGCTGCAACCTTCTGCCGACGTGGTGGACCTGGATGCCGTGGTCCATGGCAAGCCGGTTGAGGGCAAAGATCAGGAGCCGGAAGGTTCTGGCGCCTTTGCCAGTTTCCTTTCCCGCAGCGACCAGCAAACCTCCTTCATTTCCCGCTTGGACGCTCAGGGTCAATTTCAACTGGTGGCTCATGTCAGCGACGCTGCCTGCCTGGTTGCCAGCCCGGATGGGGCCAGTGTTTTCCTGCTGACGGGCCTTGCCCGACCCGAGGCCGCGACCCCCGATGCCATCCGCCAGACTGTGGTCTTTCGCAGCGACGATCAAGGCAAACGCTGGACCTGGTTGGCCAAAGGCCTGTTTCCCAAAGCCGATCAGTTGGCCTGGAACCTTAAACCCTATTTCCATGGCCAGGATGAAATCTGGGCCTGGGGCACCCCGAGTGGAGTCGACAACGAGAGCGGCGAAGACGCTCCGGGCGCCATTTCCACCGGAGTCTTTTACTCCGCCGATCGCGGCGCGAGCAGCACCCCGATATTCGCTTCCGAGTCGTTGCTGGTGCCTGTCGAGTATTTCCAGGGCAAACGGCCAGACATTGTTGAATGGCGCACAGACGCAGGCGGCTATGGGGAAATCCTGACCCATGTCATCCAACTGGATGCACAACGCGCGTTTATCTGGGTTTCCCAACGCTTTTGGGCGCGCAATCCCGACGGTGAGAGCGACAATCTTGCTTTCAACGTAACGACACGGATCCAGCTGCAGCGCAAGGCGGGGCAGTGGCAGGCCGGGGACGTGCAGCGCGACGACAGCCTGTTTATCAATGAATTGGTGGAAAACGGTACCGGGCGAGTGATGGGCCTTATCGATCAGGGCGACCACGGGCAGGACGTGGTCGCCGAGCTGGATACCGCCAAGCTGGCCTGGCAGCCCCTGAGCGAGCTACCCAGCGTGTTCGCCCCGTTGGCATCGGACAGCAGGTTGCGCGGGAGCAGTTTCTGGATGGGCCAGAATAGCCTGTTGATCAACACCTCAAGCGAACACCGACCGCCGCGCTGGCTCTACTGGTGGTCGGATGCCAGCATCTCCGCGGACGGGGTATTTTACTCCAAGGACTGGGGACGCTCCTGGCAACAGCTGGCCGTCGATGGTTACCTGGGGATCCTCGGCTTTCAAGGGGCGCAGGACCGCGTGATCTGGGCCAAAGGCCGCGGGTACGGCAACAATGATGCAGGGGTTTATTCCTACGGTTTGCACTGAGCCGGCGAGGTCGGTGCCGCCTTACTGGAGTGCGAAAGGCTTGCCCATGGGCGCGCACTTGCCGGTCGCTTCGGCGAGGAGATGACCTTGTTG
Source organism: Pseudomonas sp. LBUM1673 (assembly GCF_059695645.1). NCBI lineage: Bacteria > Pseudomonadati > Pseudomonadota > Gammaproteobacteria > Pseudomonadales > Pseudomonadaceae > Pseudomonas > Pseudomonas sp. LBUM1673. The sequence continues at coordinate 3,676,218 of NZ_CP166780.1, read as the reverse complement.
GCGCTGGCCGCGCAACTGGAACAGGCCCAAGTACCGTCGCTGAACGCGTGCCTGCGAACCCAGCCGTAACACCCTCGGCAGCTGCTACAGCCGAACGCTGCTAAAAAGAGTGCGTCGCGGTCAGGGTTTGCCCGCGACCGGGTTCGCCGTCCTGAGTTCGGGTTCGGTCAGCGGGGCCGAACGGGCAATCACACTGATGATAGTCAGTGCTGCAATCACCAACCCGGGTGAGGTCGCCAGTAATACCCCGGTGGTGCCAGCCCCGGCCGCCAGAATCTGCCCCGCGGCCAAGGGCCCGGCCACCGACCCCAGGCGACCGATGGCCACCGCTGCGCCGACGCCGGTGGCACGCACCGAAGTCGGGTACGACGGCGGTGCCAGGGCGTAAAGCACCAGTTGCGCAGCCATCACAAACAACCCCGCGGCAAACCCGGCGATAGCCATAGGGACGATGCCTACCGACAGGCCGACCCCGGCCAGCGCCGCCAGTAACCCGGCGTATACAAACAGCACCACCTTGATGCCGTTGCAGCGATCCAGCAGCAGTCCGCCAAGCAGGGAGCCGAGGGCGCCGCCGATATTGAACAGCATCTGCACCAGGCCAGCCTGGGGTTTGCTGAAACCCTGTTCCAGCAACAGCGATGGCAGCCAGTTGAGCAGCATGTACATCACGGTCAGGGTGAAGAAGTAACTCAGCCACAACGCCAGGGTGACGCGAGCCCGGCCTTCGCCGAACAGCGCCTGGCCGGTTGAAGCGCGCGCCACGTTGACGGTGCCTTGTTGCTGGCGAAAGGCGCTGGACTCGGGCAGCAGCAGGATCATCAGCGGCACCACCAGCAACGGCGCGAGACCGCCGATGATGAAGGTCGCCTGCCAATGATCGGTGAACAGCATGGCGACCACCGCCGCCAGTGCGCCACCCAACGGCACGCCGGCATACATGATGCTGATGGCGGTACCGCGACGTTGCTCACCCACGGCTTCGGCACACAGGGCAATCAGGTTGGGCAGGGCGGCGCCCAGACCGAGGCCAGTCATGAAGCGCGTCAGCAGCAGGCTGGAGAAAGTGCCGACGTAGGCGGTGCTGAGAGAGAACACACCGAACAGCAACACGGCGCCGATGAGGATTTTCTTGCGACCGATGCGATCGGCAATCCAGCCGCCGAAGAAGGCGCCCGGCAGCAAGCCGATGATGCCGGCACTGAACACCCAGCCCATCATTTTCGGGTCCAGGGCAAAGGTCTGGCGCAGGCCCGCGGCGGCAGTGCCGGCAGCTTGCAGATCGAAGCCTTCAATCAGTGCAACGATAAAACACAGGGCGATGGTTAGCGTCGTACGACGTGATGGGGTGTCCATGGCGAACCTCATTATTGTTTTTGTTGGTGTGCTGACGGGTGAGCGCGAGCCTGCTCGCCTCAAGCGATGACAGGCTGGAATTAAGATTAACAAAGATAACTAAAAAATGAACGACCAAGGTTGTTGGCCAAAAAATGGCATTAATCTCATTAAAATCAACGTCATGACGCATTGAGTAAGATGGATCTAAAAAATAGATAATAATATTAATGTTCGGTTATCGGTCATTGTGGATTGACGCCACCCCTCGGCTGTTTCCATTCTCTGGCCTGAGATCCCTGGAACAACCCTGGCGATCCCGTTCAAAAAACAACAACAATAAGTGGACATCGAACATGCCAACGCTCCCTTGGAACGCCCTTGCGGCGACTTCAGCCTTACCTGTTCGCGCACCTTGCCTGGTCCTGTTGGGCTTGAGTGTGATTGCCACCCCGGCGCTGGCCGAAGGCTTCATCGACGACAGCCACGGCACCTTGACCTTGCGCAATTACTACCTGGATCGCGACTACAAGGATGACGGGGCGAAAACCGCGGCCAGGGAATGGGCTCAGGGTTTCATCATGAATGTGGAGTCGGGCTTTACCCCGGGGACTGTCGGCTTCGGCCTGGATGCCCGCGGGCTGATGGGGGTGAAGCTGGACTCGTCGCCGGACCGTAGCGGCACTGAGTTGCTGCCGGTGTCCAGCAGCGACAAGCGCGCGGCGGACGAGTATTCGCGCCTGGCCATGACTGCCAAGATGCGCGTTGCCCAAACCACAGTGAAGACCGGCGATGTGTTGATCTTCCTGCCGTTCGCCTTTGCCAGCCCATCGCGGCTGCTGCCACAAACTTTTCGCGGCACCACGCTCAGTTCGAAGGACATCGACGGACTGACCCTCAACACCGGCTACATCGATCGCATCAACAAGCGTGATTCCAGCGACTACCAGCCAATGAGCATCGCCTCGCCGAACCGGCGTTTCAACGGCGCGGCCACCTCATCGCACATGGCCTATGTCGGCGGCGATTATCAGGTGAACAAGGACCTCAGCCTGCGCGCCTATCACGCCGAAGTGGCGGACCTGTACCAGCAGAACACCCTGGCCTTGCTGCACAATTTGCAGGTGGGCGAGGGCATACTGACCACCGACCTGCGCAGTTTTTTCAGCGACGAGGACGGCAGCGCCAAGGCCGGCAAGGTGGACAACCGCAACCTCTCGGCGCTGTTCGGCTATCGCTTCGGCGGCCATCGGCTGAGCCTGGGTTATATGCACGCCAGTGGCGAAACGGCGACGCCCTATGTGTCGGGCACCGAGTTGATGGGCATGAGCGAGTTGACCATGAGTTCGGACTTTCTCAATGCCAAAGAGCGGACCTGGCAGGCGATCTACGACTATGACTTCGCCGCTGCCGGGGTGCCCGGCCTGAAGAGCCGGCTGCGTTATGTACGCGGTGACCATATCGAACTGGCGGCGTTGAATGCCGACGACCGCAAGGAGCGGGAGTTCCAGATGGAGCTGGGGTATGTGATTCAGAGTGGCCCGCTGAAGAACGTCGGGCTGATGGCGCGCAAGTCGATCTATCGCAATGACTTCCCCGCCGGCGCGGCGTTTCGCGATGAAAACCAGACGCGCTTTCTGGTGAACTACACCTTGCCGATCTGGTAAGCCGTTTACCTGCCATGAGGCCAGCCGTTCCCTGGGAACGCGCCGGCGTTGGCATTTCAGGCCTGGTAGACCTTTTTCAACAGCCTGAGCAGTTCTTCGCGTTCCTGGCTGTCGAGGTTGGACGTTGCATCCCTGTCGCTCTCGGCAGCGATCAGTTTCAGCTCCTTGAGCAGGGCCTCGCCGGTCTTGCTGAGAAAAATCCCGTAGGAGCGCTTGTCCGGTTTGCAGCGCACCCGCACCGCCAGCGCGCGGCTTTCCAGTTTATTCAGCAGCGGCACCACTTGCGGCGGCTCGATGGTCAAGGCCTTGGCCAGGTCGGCCTGCATCAGCCCGGGGTTTTGGTCGATGATCGCCAGGGCCGAGAACTGGGCCGGTCGCAAGTCGTGGGCCGAGAGCCGACCAATCAGGTTCTGGAACAGTTTCAGCTGCGCCCGGCGCATGGCATAACCGATCAGATCGTCCAGGGCGGAGTCCAGTGGTGCCTGGGTTTCGGCGCTGTCGGCAGGGGCCTCGGGGGCGGCGGCAATCTTGGAAGACTTGGCCATTGCAGGGTAAATCCTTGGGCTGGCGATTAAGAAGACTATCTAGTTTGCCGAGGTTTAGCGGGGATAGCCATGATCTCTTTCAGATCTCCGGGCTCTGTGTCTGTTCAAGGGGCGAAAAAAAGCACGGTTAATTTTATTAATAGTTAATTGACATAACTATATTTGAGGTTTAGTTTTTGCTCATCTTCAAGCCAAGAACAAGAGAGCAATGCCATGAGCAATTACGACGGTCGCTGGACAACGGTCAAAGTGGAAATCGAGGAAGGCATCGCCTGGGTCATCCTCAATCGCCCGGAAAAACGCAACGCCATGAGCCCGACCCTGAACCGCGAGATGATCGACGTTCTGGAAACCCTGGAGCAGGATCCAGACGCCGGCGTGCTGGTGTTGACCGGTGCGGGCGAAGCCTGGACCGCGGGCATGGACCTCAAGGAATACTTCCGCGAAGTGGACGCCGGCCCGGAAATCCTTCAGGAAAAAATCCGCCGCGAAGCCTCTCAGTGGCAATGGAAACTGCTGCGCATGTACGCCAAGCCGACCATCGCCATGGTCAACGGCTGGTGCTTCGGTGGTGGTTTCAGCCCGCTGGTGGCCTGCGATCTGGCAATCTGCGCCGATGAAGCGACCTTCGGTCTGTCGGAAATCAACTGGGGCATTCCGCCGGGCAACCTGGTGAGCAAGGCCATGGCTGACACCGTGGGTCATCGCCAGTCGCTGTACTACATCATGACCGGCAAGACCTTTGGCGGGCAGAAAGCCGCCGAGATGGGTCTGGTCAACGAGAGCGTACCCCTGGCGCAACTGCGTGAAGTGACGATCGAGCTGGCGCGTAACCTGCTGGAGAAAAACCCGGTGGTGCTGCGGGCGGCCAAGCACGGCTTCAAGCGTTGCCGTGAACTGACCTGGGAGCAGAACGAAGATTACCTGTACGCCAAGCTCGATCAGTCGCGCCTGCTGGACACCGAAGGTGGCCGCGAGCAGGGCATGAAGCAGTTCCTCGACGACAAGAGCATCAAGCCCGGTTTGCAGGCCTACAAACGCTGAACCCCGGCGTTGACTTCAAGGCGAGCTGGCCGGGCGATCGAGCGTCCGCCAGCTGTTCGCCCCGGCGCCCAGGCGCTACTGTGAGCCCCTCGAACGTATTCCCGATAAAGACAATAAAGAGGAATCACCATGCTGGACGTGCCCCTGCTGATCGGCGGCCAGTCGTGCCCCGCCCGAGACGGTCGAACCTTCGAACGACGTAATCCGGTAACCGGTGAAGTCGTGTCGCGCGTTGCCGCCGCCACCCTGGAAGATGCCGACGCCGCCGTGGCCGCGGCCAAAGCGGCATTCCCGGCCTGGGCGGCCCTGGCCCCCAATGAACGACGCACCCGGTTGCTGCGCGCGGCCGAGCAGTTGCAGGCCCGCAGCGCGGAATTCATCGCGGCGGCCGGCGAGACCGGCGCCATGGCCAATTGGTACGGTTTCAATGTGCATCTGGCGTCCAACATGCTGCGTGAAGCCGCATCCATGACGACCCAGATCACCGGCGAAGTCATTCCCTCGGATGTGCCCGGTAGCTTCGCCATGGCCCTGCGCCAACCGTGCGGCGTGGTGCTGGGCATCGCGCCCTGGAACGCCCCGGTGATCCTCGCCACCCGCGCCATCGCGATGCCATTGGCCTGCGGCAACACCGTGGTACTCAAGGCCTCGGAACTGAGCCCGGCGGTGCACCGGCTGATCGGTCAGGTGTTGCAGGACGCTGGCCTTGGTGATGGCGTGGTCAATGTCATCAGCAACGCGCCCCAGGATGCCGCGGCCATTGTCGAGCGACTGATCGCCAACCCGGCGGTGCGTCGGGTCAACTTCACCGGCTCGACCCATGTCGGGCGCATCGTCGGTGAGTTGTCGGCGCGTCATCTCAAACCGGCGTTGCTGGAGCTGGGAGGCAAGGCGCCGTTCCTGGTGCTGGAGGATGCCGACCTGGACGCGGCGGTAGAGGCTGCGGCCTTCGGTGCCTTCTTCAACCAGGGGCAGATTTGCATGTCTACCGAGCGCCTGATCGTCGATGCCAAAGTGGCCGATGCCTTTGTCGCCAAACTCGCGGCGAAGATCGCCACCTTGCCCGCCGGTAACCCCAACGCCGAAGGTTCGGTGCTCGGTTCTCTGGTGGACAGCAGCGCCGGTGAACGCATCAAGTTGTTGATCGACGATGCCCTCGACAAGGGTGCCACCCTGGTCACAGGTGGCCAGCTGGAGGGCAGCATTTTGCAGCCGACCTTGCTCGACGGCACCACCGATGCCATGCGCCTGTACCGCGAAGAGTCCTTCGGGCCGGTGGCGGTGGTGCTACGAGGCGAGGGCGATGAAGCACTGTTGCGCCTGGCCAACGATTCCGAGTTCGGCCTGGCGGCGGCGATCTTCAGTCGCGACACCAGCCGTGCTCTGGCCTTGGCCCAGCGGGTCGAGTCGGGCATCTGCCATATCAACGGCCCGACCGTGCACGACGAAGCGCAGATGCCCTTCGGCGGGGTCAAGTCCAGCGGCTATGGCAGTTTTGGCGGCAAAGCGTCCATCGAGCATTTCACCCAGTTGCGCTGGGTGACCTTGCAGAACGGGCCGCGGCACTACCCGATTTGAGCATCCGTCGCACCGTCGGGCGACGAACGCTTGAGAGCGGTCGTCGCCCGCGTGCAGACCGGACATAACAATAACAAGGCTGCAGCCATAGGCTGCCATGCCCCGGTTGACCGCTTCCCGGCGGGCCGGTGGCGTGCCTTGATGGAGGACAAGCACGTGAGTTCCGAATTCAGATCGCCCCCCCAGACCGAAGCCAGCGCGCCGCGCTATCGCCAGGTGTCCATCGGTCATCCTGCGATCGAGGTCAGCGAAGAGCAGGGCATCGTGCATATGCGCTCCCTGGAACCCTTGGCCGAGCTGCCCGAACGCTTACTGGATCGCCTGGTGCATTGGGCTCAGGTGCGCCCGCAACAGACCTTTATCGCTGCTCGCCAGGACGGCGGCGACTGGCGCCGGGTGAGTTACGCCGAGATGCTGAGCAGCGTCCGCGCCATTGCCCAACGCTTGCTGAGTTATGGTCTTTCGGCCGAGCGACCGCTGGCGATCCTCTCGGGCAACGACATCGAGCATCTGCAGATTGCGCTGGGCGCGATGTATGCCGGGATTCCTTATTGCCCGGTTTCTCCTGCCTATTCGTTGTTGTCCCAGGATTTTGCCAAGTTGCGGCATGTCTGCAATCTGCTGCAACCGGGCCTGGTGTTCGTCAGCGACGCCGCGACCTATCAGCGGGCGATCGATGCGGTACTGCCGGCTGACACGCCGCTGGTCACCGTGCATGGCCAAATACCGGGCCGGAGTCAGGTGAGCTTTGCCAGCCTGCTGGAGCAGCCCGGCGGTGCCGAGGCCGATTGCGCCTTCACGGCTACCGGGCCGGACAGCATCGCCAAGTTCCTGTTTACTTCTGGTTCCACTAAGCTGCCCAAGGCGGTGGTCACCACACAACGCATGCTCTGCGCCAACCAACAGATGCTGTTGCAGACCTTCCCGGTATTCGGCGAAGAACCACCGGTGCTGGTGGACTGGCTGCCGTGGAATCACACCTTCGGCGGCAGTCACAACGTTGGCATCGTGTTGTACAACGGCGGCACCTTTTACCTGGACGACGGCAAGCCCACCATCCAGGGTTTTGCTGAAACACTGCGCAACCTCAAAGAGGTATCGCCCACCGCCTACCTGACCGTACCCAAGGGCTGGGAAGAGCTGGTCAACGCCCTGGAGCAGGACGGCGAATTGCGCGAACGTTTCTTCTCGCGCATGAAGCTGTTCTTTTTCGCCGCCGCCGGTTTGTCCCAGAGGGTTTGGGATCGCCTGGACCGGGTCGCTGAACAGCATTGTGGCGAACGCATTCGCATGATGGCCGGGCTCGGCATGACCGAGGCGGCACCGTCCTGCACGTTCACCACCGGGCCACTGTCCATGGCCGGCTATATCGGCCTGCCGGCTCCCGGTTGCGAAGTGCGGCTGGTGCCGGTGGACGGCAAGCTGGAGGGGCGCTTTCGCGGACCGCACATCATGCCGGGTTACTGGCGCGCGCCGCAGCAGACCGCCGAGGTGTTCGACGAACAGGGTTTCTATTGTTCCGGCGATGCGCTGAAACTGGCCGATGCCCGTGATCCGCAACTGGGGTTGATGTTCGACGGACGCATCGCCGAGGACTTCAAGCTGAGCTCCGGCGTGTTTGTCAGTGTCGGCCCGTTGCGCAATCGTGCGGTGCTCGAAGGTTCGCCCTATGTTCAGGATCTGGTGGTGGCCGCGCCGGACCGCGAGTGTCTGGGTGCGCTGGTCTTTCCCCGGCTGTACGAATGCCGACGTCTGGCCGGTTTGAGGCCTGACGCCAGCGATGCCGAGGTCCTGGCCAGTGCGCCGGTGCGACAGTGGTTCGGCGATTGGCTGCAACGGCTCAACCGCGATGCCACCGGGAATGCCAGTCGCCTGGAATGGATCGCGCTACTCGACGAACCCGCGTCCATTGACCGTGGTGAAATCACTGACAAGGGGTCGATCAACCAGCGCGCGGTGCTGCAGTGGCGCGCCGACAAGGTCGAGGCGCTGTATCGCGGCGAGGAGCCTTCGATCCTGCGTGCCGGACCTCTGCCGTGAGCGGCGCGGGGCAGTATTCGAGCTTTTGCGATGCGGCCATTTTCGAAGCCCTGCGCACGCCTTGGGTCGATCTCGGCGGGGCCTTGGCCGAGGTTTCACCGATTGACCTGGGGATCAAGGTTGGGCGCGAGGTACTGGCCCGCGCCGCTATCGATCCATCCTCGGTAGACAGCGTGCTCGCCGGCTCCATGGCTCAGGCCAGTTTCGATGCCTACCTGCTGCCTCGGCATATCGGCCTTTATAGTGGCGTGCCGCAAGGGATACCGGCGCTGGGGGTGCAGCGCATCTGCGCCACCGGCTTTGAACTCTTGCGGCAGGCCGCCAGGCAACTGGATGATGGCGTGCAGCTGGCCCTGTGCGTGGCGGCTGAATCCATGTCGCGCAACCCGATTGCCGCCTACACCCACCGCGGCGGTTTCCGGCTCGGTGCGCAGGTGGCGTTCAAGGACTTTCTCTGGGAGGCCCTATACGACCCGGCCCCGGGCGTGGACATGATCACCACCGCTGACAATCTGGCCCGGCGGCATGGTCTGAGCCGCGAAGAGGTGGATCGCTTTGCCCTCGGCAGTCATCAACTGGCGCTGCAGGCTCAGACCGAAGGCTGGTTTGAGCCGGAGCTGGTGGCGCTCGGCAATGAGCGCTTTGAACTGGCCGGCTATCAACCACGGAGTATCCAGTTGCCACGGGGCGTAGATCGCGTGACTCACGATAGTCACCCGCGCCCCACCGATCTGGACGCCTTGGGCCGGTTGCGGGCGGTGCATGACGGCGGTGTGCAAACGGCTGGCAACAGTTGTGCGGTTGTCGATGGCGCGGCGGCCGCGCTGGTAGGGCGAGCGTCTGCGGCCCGGCGTCCGGTGTTGGCCCATTTGCTGGCCAGTGCCGTGGTGGGCGTGGCACCGGAATTCATGGGTATCGGGCCGGCGCCGGCCATCCGGTTGTTGCTGCAACGCAGCGGGCTGGCCCTTGGTGAAATCGGCTTGCTGGAAATCAACGAAGCCCAGGCGGCTCAGGTGCTGGCCGTGGCTCAGGAGCTTGAACTGGACGGTGACCGGCTCAACCGACGGGGTGGCTCCATCGCTTTGGGGCATCCCTTGGCCGCCAGTGGTTTGCGCCTGGTGCTGACCCTGGCCAGGCAACTGCGCGAGGGTAATCTGCGTTATGGCATTGCTGCCGCCTGTGTCGGCGGCGGGCAGGGCATGGCACTGCTGATCGAGAATCCGGCCTATCAAGGCTGAGGCAGGACACCGCGGCCTCTGCCTAAACCTGGCGTCACACTTGCGTTACTATGCAGCCCCCACCTTTCTGGAAGTTGCCTGGATGAGTAAGCCCGGTCAAACGGTGCTGGTCGCGTTGCGCAAGATGATCGCCTCGGGCGAGCTGGCGGCTGGCGAGCGGTTGATGGAAATTCCCACGGCGCAGTTGTTCGGGGTTTCGCGGATGCCGGTGCGCATGGCGTTCCGCACGCTGGAGCAGGAAGGCTTGCTGGTGCGCTTTGGCGGGCGCGGGTTTCAGGTGCGTTCGGTCAGCCCCGATGACATTGCCGGTGCAGTCGAAGTGCGGGGTGTCCTTGAAGGCCTTGCGGCGCGTCAGACCGCCGAGCGCGGGCTATCGGACGAAGCCCGGGCGACCCTTGAGCGGTGCCTGTTGCAGGGGGATCAGCTGTTCGACAAGGGGTATGTGACCATAGAAGACCTGGAGGTCTATCACGACCTCAACATGCGTTTTCATGAGGTGATCGTCGAAGGCAGCCACAACCCGGCCATCGCCGACGCCCTGGCGCGCAATGACCACTTACCCTTCGCGTCGGTGACAGCCCTGGCAGTGGACCGCAACGACATGGTCCGGGAATACCGACGCTTCAACTATGCCCACATGCAACACCATTCGGTGTTCGATGCCCTGGTCAACCGCCAGGGCGCGCGTGCCGAAGCCATCATGCGCGAGCACGCCAACGCTACGTTGCGCTATGCCGAGATCTTCGGTTCGGCGGCAGCCGACGAGCGGATGAAGGTCATTCTCCGCTCGGAGTGATGCCCTTCAGATATCCAACACCAGCAGTGGCGTTTTCGAGCGTGAACAGCAAGGGGTGAACTGGTCGTTGCAGGCCTGTTCATCCTCGGTCAGGAACAGGTCACGATGCTCCGGCACGCCCTCCAGAACCCGCGTCAGGCAGGTGCCACAAATACCCTGTTCGCAGGAAATGGCGATCTCGATGCCCTGGTTTTGCAGCACTTGCACCACACTTTTGTCGGCCGGCACCTCGAAGACCTGACCGCTGCTGGCGACCTTGATCGAGAAACTGCCATCGGCGCCAGTGTCGATGGGTGCGGCGGCGAAGTACTCGCGATGCAGGCATTGCTCCTGCCAGCCCTCGGCCTTGGCCGTATCCAGCACATGCTGCATAAAACCGCCGGGGCCACACACATATAAATGAACGTCGCTCTGAGGCGTGGCCAAGACCTTGGCCGCGTCCAGCGCCGTGTCGGGTTCCTGATCGAAATGCAGAAACACCCGGTCGGCAAAAGGCGAGTGTTGTAGGCGTTCGACAAAGGCTGCGCGCTCCCGAGAACGGGCGCAGTAATGCAGCTCGAAATCCGCACCGCTGTGGGCCAGGCGTTCGGCCATGCAGAGAATGGGGGTAATGCCGATACCGCCGGCAAAGAGCAGGCTGCGCCTGGCTTCATGGGCCAACGGAAACAGGTTGCGCGGCTCGCTGATAGACAGGCGCGTGCCAGGGTGGATCTGCTCGTGCATGGTCAGCGAACCGCCCCGGGAGGCCGGATCCTTGAGCACGCCAATCAGGTAGCGATGGCGTTCTTCGGGGTGGTTGCACAGGGAGTATTGCCGGATCAGGCCACCAGGCAGATGCACATCGATATGGGCTCCGGCGCTGAAGGTCGGTAGCGGTCGATCATCGACACTGGCCAGCTCGTAGCTGCAGATGTCCTGGGCTTCGTTATTGCGGGATACCACCAGCACTTCGATCATGTTCGATCCTCGGAGTGTCGCCAGCGAAGTGGTCACTTCCGGTTATTGTTTGCGGGGTTCATGCCGTGACAGGGCACGGCATTTTTGCGGAGGAGGATTGCGTGCTTGCAGCGTTCTAGCTGGCCGAGGCGATCAGCGACTCTTGCGGGACCTGCTCCTGGGCGATCAGACGCTCCAAAATGCGGCGTGACTGCACACCGCCAGCGTCGATGTTGAGCTTGAGCAGGTTGCGCTGGGGGTGGCTGAGCAGGTTCTGTTGCTGGCGTTCGAGCATCTCCAGGTCCTCGCTGAAAATCTTGCCCTGACCCTCGCGAATGCTCGCGGTCAGGGCTTCATCCTGCGGGTTGAAGTTGCGTGCCATGCCCCAGAAGTACCAGATCGAGGTGTCGGTTTCCGGGGTGATGAAGTCGACGACGATGCTCGACGCCTTGAACTGCGGGGCGGCGTGATAGCCGCCTTTGCCGGCATGGGCCACACCGACTTCGATCAGCACATGGCTGGGTGGGGTGAAGCGGCAGATCTGCCAGCGATCCACCGGCACATCGTCGGCCAGGTTGTTGCCGCGCAGCGCCATGCGCCAGAAGGGCGGCGCCATGATGTTTTCCATGTGTCGGGCGGTGACTACCTCATCGGCTTCGACCGTGGTCACCGGAGGTACTTCGTCGATTTCCTTCTGACCGATGCTGGAGGCGTGAACGTAGGTTTCGTGAGTCAGGTCCATCAGGTTGTCGATCATCAGGCGGTAGTCGCACTGGATGTGGAACAGGCCGCCACCATAGGCCCACTCGTCGCTGATCGCCCATTCCAGATGATGGATCAGCGCCGGGTCAGCCAATGCCTGATCGCCGGGCCAGACCCAGATAAATCCGTAGCGCTCGACCACGGCGAACGTCTTGTTGCACGGGAAGCCGCGAACCCGTTGTCCGGGCATTTCCACCGTCTTGCCGTCGCAGCCCATCACCAGGCCGTGATAACCGCACACCAGATTGCCGTTTTCCACATAGCCCAGGGACAACGGTGCGCCGCGATGGGGGCAGAAGTTCTCGACAGCCGCCACTTTGCCTTCGTGCCCGCGGTAAAAAACCATCTTTTCACCGCAAATTTGACGGCCCAGTGGCTTGTCGGCGATTTCATCGGGTGTACAGGCGACGTACCAGGTGTTCTTGGGGTACATGGAGATTCTCCAAGGCGGTTTGTTGTTATTTAGTGGATCCATTAATGTTGATTTGTGTGGGGTTTGTCAAATTGATTCTGCTTGTTAATGATTCAATGGATCCATAGGTGCGTCGAGAGCCCTCCGTCATGCCCACCGCGTCAGTCGGACTCACCACTGCTTCGCAGCCGAACGCAGCCTTCGGCAGCTGCTACAAGAGTGCGTCGCGGCTGAAATGGTTGAACTGACTGGCATCAGGCGCGGGGCCTGGGGATCACGGAATAGTCGAGGCGACATGCAGCCAACAACTCAGAACTGCAAGCAGTGACCTGACGCGGCTGGGTCAGGAGTTGCAGTTCATCCTTAACTATTTCAATCTGACGTGAGTTTTCCGCGATTACAAAGAAGTCCCGCAAGCCATGCCGGTCGTCAGCCGCCAAGTCCACCCTGGAGCAAAATGATGAGTGCTATCACACCTGAAGTTCTTGAAGATCTGGCCCCTCGGGGAGTCCTGAGTGCAGCGATCAATTTCGGCAATCCGGTACTGGCTCAGAAGGGCCAGGATGGATCTCCACAAGGTGTATCCGTGGCGTTGGCAAAGGCTTTGGCCGAAGAGCTGGGTGTGCAGTTGGAAATGGTGACATTCGATGCGGCGGGCAAGGTGTTTGCGGCGCTGGAGGAGGGGGCTTGGAACATCGCGTTCCTTGCCATCGAACCGGTGCGTGAAGAACAGATCGCTTTCAGTGAACCCTACGTGATTATTGAGGGCACCTATCTCGTAGCGACGGACTCGCCGTATGTCGACGTCGGTGATCTCGATCAGCCCGGGTTGAGGCTCGCGGTAGGCAAGGGCGCGGCGTATGACCTGTTCCTGACTCGGACCTTGCAACACGCGCAGCTGGAGCGGGCGCAGACCTCTGCCGCAGCGGTGGACCTGTTTTTTGACCAGGGTCTGGATGCAGCCGCGGGCGTGCGACAACCCCTGCAACAGGTGGTCGATGCTGACCCGCGTTACCGGGTGCTTGAAAGCGCCTTCACTTCAATCCGCCAGGCGATGGCAGTACCGCGCAGTCGTGAAGCGGGTGCGGCGTATGTAAGGGCCTTCGTAGAGAGGAAGAAGGCAGAAGGATTCGTTCACGCAGCCCTGTCCGCGAGCGGCCAAGCTGATGTAACGGTTGCTTCGTAGATTTATGTTGTATTGAGGAGCACATCGTCGGATGTGCTCCTTGCGATTGCTCAGCGGCGCTTGCCGAATACCGATTTGGGTGGCTTGCCGAAAAACCGGGTAAAGGCCGCGCTGAAGTTGTTGGGGAACTTATAGCCCACCTGATAGGCCGCCTGGGCCACCTGGCAACCGCTCTCGAGCAGGGTATATGCCTTGCGCATGCGGATCTCGTGAAGCATGCGGTGTGGAGTGGAGTTGAAGCGGTAGTGCAGGCCTTCCTTGAGTTTGAATTCATTAAGCCCGACCGCGGCGCACAGGTAGGGGATGGTCAGTTGCTGGTCCATTTGTTCGATCATGATGTCCCGGGCGCGGTCGAGTTTCTCGATGTCCACCACACTGAACTGCAGGCTTTCTGAACAGGCCGCAGGGCTCAGCAGTTTCAGCTGTTCGGAGAGCAGACTCAGGGTGTGAATGTGCATGTCCAGGGTGCCGGTCACCCCTTGATTGAGGTAGTGGGTCAGGGCGCTGGCGTGGCTGGCGCTGGCCGCCGAGGTCTTCTGGAACGCCAACTGGCGCACGTTGCCGTTGCCCAGCAACTGGCGGGTGCGCTGCTCGCCAATGTACTTGTTGAGCATGCTTTCGCCGATCAGCAACCGCAACTGGGACACCGTTGCCCCGGCTTCGTAACAGCGTTCGCCCAGGCTCAGCTGGAACGAGGTGATGGTGGTGTAGCCGGCGCGAAACGATACTGCCGAACCATCTGCGCCCTTGTACCCGGAGTCGCCCTGCATGCCGAAGGTGATCACCAGCATATGGCGATTGTGCGGGCTGACGGTTTCCTCGATCAGGTTTCGCGTGGGGCGGTAGCGCGAACGCACCACCATCAGGTCGTCATCCAGGCACAAACGTTCTGAGTAACACTCACCCAACTCTTCCGGCAATTGCTGGCGCATCCAGCCGCAGGTGTCGTTGCTGACCAGCCGCGAGTGCGTTGACGCGACTCGATACGACTGAGAAATCCTCTGTAAGACCGCCACTTTTACTGTCCTCCTTGATTGGGTTGCGGCTCGCATATGGATTAATCCAGAATCCATACGTACACACATGATAAGCATTCGCATTAATGAATAACATGTTTCCAAGTCAACTGCCATCTCCGGACGTGGCAGTGCGCTGATTCATTGATGGGGAAAGCAATGAGCAAGCATGTGTTGAAAGCCAGCGGTTATACGCTGTTTGTTGGCTGCTGGGTGGGTGGTGCGACGACCGTAGTTGCGCAGACTGAGCTGCCGTCGGTCATAGTCACGGCGAACAAGATCGAGCAGGAACAAGAGAAAGTCCCGGCCAGCCTGTCGGTGCTCAATGGCGAAGACCTGCGCAAGGGTACCATCGATGATCTGGAACGCCTGGCCCGGGCCACCCCCGGCTTCACCTTTCAACCCTTCGGCCAGTCCGGTACCAACCTGCCGGTGGTGCGCGGCCTGACCTCCAGTCCCACGGCGTTTTCGTCTTCGATGCTGATGCTGGTGGACGGCGTACCGACCCTGATGGGGCAGGGCTTCGACCACAACCTGTTGGGTGTGGAGCGCATCGAGATCCTACGTGGGCCACAATCGACCCTCTACGGCCGTAACGCCGAAGCCGGGGTGCTGAGCATCCACACCCGCCAGCCCGATGCCGAGCCTTACGCACGTATTGAAGCCGGTGGCGGCAGCCGCGACCAGCGCACCCTGAGCGCCGATGCCAGCACCGCTCTGGTGCCGGACACCCTCTATGCCGGGGTGTCCGGGCAATGGCTGGAGCAGGACGGCTTTATCGACAACGCCTACCGCGGCGGCCAGGCCGATGACCGCGAACGGCACAGCGCACGGATGGTCCTGCGCTGGACCCCGGGTTTGGCCACTGACGTTAACGTGCGCTACAGCCGCCAGGATTATCGCGACGGCGGTTCGCAGTGGGGCGCGGTGAATGCCTCGCGGCGCGAGGTGCGCTCCGGGACTTCGAGCTGGAACCACTCCAGCGGCCGCAGCCTGTCCCTGGACGTGCTGCATGAATTCGATTCCGGCCTGAAGGTGCGCTCGATCACCGCGCGCAATGACTTCTACGACCGGGTCCGGCAGGACACCGATTTCATGCCGGCGGACTTGTTCCACCTGGGCCGCGATTACCACATGAACACCCTGTCCCAGGAGTTTCGCCTGGAAGGCCAGTGGCGCGATCATCAATGGCTGCTCGGTGCCTATGCCGACCGCGACGATCACGACCTGTCCTATGAACAGAAGTTGCCCCTGCGCCTGACCCGCACCGACGTGAAATCGGGTGGCAACACCACGGCGCTGTTCGGCCAATGGGTGATGCCCCTGGCCGAGCGCTGGACGCTGACGCTCGGCGCCCGGGCCGAGCAGGACAAGGTGCATCTCGACCCGGCGGTCGGCAGCCGCCAGAGCGATAAATGGCAACGCTTCACCCCCAAAGCGGCGCTGCAATACCAGTGGCAGCCCGACTCTTATCTGTATGGCAGTTACGCCGAAGGCTTTCGCGCCGGCGGTTTCAACGCCTTCTCCAGCGCTGCCAATTACCCCGGCTATGACCCGGAAAAAGTCAAAACCTACGAGGTCGGCGCCAAGGGCTGGCTCGACGACAAACGCCTGCGTTACTCGGCGGCGCTGTACTGGATGGACGTTCGTGACATGCAGGTGCAGCAGATCATCCAGCCCGGAGTGGTGTACATCACCAACGCCGCCGCGGCGCGCTCTACCGGGCTTGAACTGGAAGCTGAATACCTGTTCGCCGACAACTGGCGGGTGGTCAGCGCCGTGGGCCTGAACCGCACCCGTTTCGAGCGCTTCAGGGAAGGCAACAACGACTACCAGGGCAACCGCAACCCCTTTGCGCCAGACCTCACCGGCCACCTCAGCCTGCGCTATGACGCGCCCGCCGGCTGGTACGCCCAGGGCGGCGTGAGTGCCGTCGGCAAGACCTACCTGGATTCGGCCAACCAGTTCAGCCGTGGCGGCTACGGCCTGATCGACCTGAATGTCGGTTACGACTTCAGCCACTACGGCATTTCCGCCTACGTGAAAAACGCCGCAGACAAGCGCTACGACGCCGTCGGCTACCTCAATGGCACCGCCCGGGTCTACAGCCCACCGCGGGAGATCGGCCTGCGGGTCAGCTACGAACTGTGAACGATGACCATAATGAGCTGCGAACTATGAACGGAATCAACCTGGCATCCCCCCATCCCCTGCAACCTTACTGGGACCTGACCCTGGCGGCGGTACGCGCCGATGCGCTGCGCATCGCCCTGGACTGGCAACTGTTCAACCTGCTGCAAGTGCCGGCCACGGCTCTGGCGATTGCCCGGCAGTTACAGCTCAACCCGGCCAATACCGGCTATTGGTTGGAGGCGCTGTGGAGCATGGAGCTGCTGGAGCGCGACGACCGCCAGCCGCCCCATTACTGCAACACCGCGGTGGCCAGTGATTACCTGCGAGCGGATGCGCCGGACTATTGCGGCGACGCCTGGACCTTTCGCCTGCGCGGCTTGCGGCATTTCGGCAGCCAGCTTGGCGATCAAGTGCGCACCGGCCAGCTCAGTGGCCAGGTGCCGAATGTGGCGACCACCATCGACAACTGGACCACGGCGGCGCGCTTGCAAATCGACCAGGAACAACGGGCGGTTACCGTGGATGTGGCGTTGCGCCTGATGGCCCAGGTGCCGGAGTTCTCCACCGCGCGGCGCATGCTCGACCTGGGCGGTGGCCCGGGGTTGGTGGCCATTGCCCTGGCCCGGGACAACCCGCTGCTCACCGGCGAGGTGTTCGACTTTGCCCAGACCGTGACCGTGGCGGCGGACAACATTCGCCGGGCCGGCCTGGAGCAACGCCTGGATGTACGCGGCGGTGATCTGGCGAGCGATTCGATCGGTGAAGGCTACGACCTGATCTGGTGTTCCTCGGTGCTGCATTTCGTCCCGGACATGGCTGCAGCCCTGGCCAAGATTCATGCTGCGCTGCGCCCGGGCGGGGTGCTGGTCAGCGCCCATGCGGAAATCCCCGCAGACCCGGAGCACGCTCGGCGGGTCATGCCTTATTACCTGTCGATGCAGATGCTCGGACGCCAGGTGACCCATGCCGGCGGCTTGAGCGAAGCCTTGCAACAGGCCGGTTTCATCAATATCGACAGTTACCCCGAAGTGGCTTTCGCCGTGGCGCCGGTGTCGGTGCTGGTGGCGCGACGGAGTGCCTCATGAACCGCCAGGGCGACGCCGGCGCCTGGCGTTTGCAACTGCTCTTTGGCTGGCTGAGTTTCGTGCTGGCGGTGCCGAGCATCTACCTGCTGCTCGGGTTGCCGCTGGTGATGCGCGAGCACGGCTGGTCCGGCACGGATATCGGCCTGTTTCAACTGGCTGGCTTGCCGGCGGTGTTCAAGTTCCTGCTGGCCTTGCCCGTGCAGCGCTATCGCTTCGCACGCGGACATTACCGAGCCTGGGCCCTGGTGCTGTGCCTGTTGCTGGCGCTGTTGCTGGTGGTAGTCAGCCAGCAGGCGATCACGGCCCATCGCGGGTACCTGTTCGGCCTCGCGTTCGCCGCCGGGGTGCTGGCGACCTGGGCGGACATCCCGGTCAATGCCCTGGCGATCAAATTGCTGCCGCAGTCCCAGCGGATTCGTGCCGGCAGCATCCGGTCGGCGGCGCTGTTTCTCGGTGCCATTGTCGGCGCCGGCGTGATGTTGCTGGTGCACAACCGCTGGGGCTGGCAGGCGCCGTTTCTGCTGATGGCCGCGGGCCTGCTGCTGGCGTTGTTGCCCCTGGCCTGGCTGCGCGAAGGCTGCGTTGAGGCTGCAACTGCGGCGCTGGCCAGACCGCCCCTGGCCGACTGGTCGGGCTATTTCCGCCAGCCCGGTGCGCGCCTGTGGACCTGGGTGCTGCTAAGCAGCTTTCCCTTTGTCGGTGCCGCTTGGCTGTACCTCAAACCCTTGTTGCTGGACCAGGGTATGGCAGCGCAGCAAGTGGCCTTGATTGCCGGCGTTGGCGGCGGCGTGGTGGGAGCCCTGGCCAGCCTGCTGGGTGGTCGTCTGCTTCAGCGTCTGGGGCCGGGGCGGGCGATTGCGCTGTTTATGGTTTGGGCGTTGTTCGCCCTGCTGGCGCTGACAGCAGCGGTGGGGTTGCAGGCCGGGATGAGCTGGCTGGTGGCCGCGGCTTTCCTGCTGGCCACGGCCATGGGCGCGGTGTCGACACTGGTCTTCGCCCTGATGATGTTTTTCTCCCGCGAGCATCGGCAAGCCGCGGACTACGGGCTGCAAGCCAGCCTGTTTGTACTGACGCGCATGCTGGTGCCGATTGCCGCCGGGGTGCTCCTCGATCGCGGCGGCTATGTGGGAATGCTGACCGGTCTGTCCCTGGCGATGTTCGTGGTCTGTGCGCTGGCCTTGGCTGCCCGGCGTTCGATCGCGGTGGCCACGGCCGGTCTTCACAAGGGGATGCCAACAAGGCAGTTGGCGCCCCGTACGGTTCGAGCTGAGGGCCATGGTCCACAGCGGCGAGCCATTCAATCGTAAGTCTGACTTGAGTAAGGATGAATCCATGAAGGCAACCTTAGGTATCTGTCTGGTTACCCAGGCTGAGCCTCTGATCGAGGATGTGAGCTTTGTCATCGAGCAGTTGCAGGCCGGCTTGCAGCCACCTGCCACCGCCGCTGACTGGCCACTGACGATTGGAGGCTGCGAAGACATGCATCGGACCCTGGGGCCACGGCCAAGGAGCGAGGCGGTTCTGGAAACCCTGATGGTCCAGGCCCAGAGCTATTTGCAAGGCCGCCCGGCGAATACCGCAGCGCTGCCCGATCTGTGGTTGATGACCTTCGATTCGGTCGAGGCGGCGCAATCGCGGTTACGCCACCTCGACCCGCGTCTGTCGAACGAGCTGTTCATTCTCGACCTGGGCGAGCAAGCGCAGGCCGGCGTCGAAGACCCTTTCGACGAGCTGATCGCCGCCGCGCCCAATGCACGCCTGTCGCCCCATTCGGCGCTGCTGTATTGCGCGTTGTCGGCCTTGCCGGGGTGGATGAACCGCATCGGTGGCAATCGCCATCTGCGGGTGGCGGGGGAAGACCGCGCAGCGCGGCGCGCGGACTTGTTGCGGATCGTCCTGGATCACCTGGAACATGCCCACTTCAATCGCCTGCTGGCCCGCTCCATCAGTGGCCCGCTGCTGTCGGTGAGCCTGGCCACCGAAGTGACGCGCTTTATGCGCAGTCGCTGGCAGGAGCGTTGGGACTTTCATTCCTACACCGGTTCCATGGTGGCCGGGTTGATCCAGTCCATGCAGCAAAACGTCGCCGGCACGGGCGTGCGTTGCCTCAGCGGTTGCAACGAACACAGCCTGGCGGTGAGCGCCATGGCCGGTTGGCAGCTGTTTGGCCGGGCCTATGTGATCACCGTGACCTCGGGCATGATCGATGAATTCCGCGGCACCCTGGCCAACCTCAAGCGCCTCGGCGCACCGGGGTTGATCATCTGCGCCGACAGCCCGGAAAGCGTCTGGTACGCCTTCCAGGGCACCCATGACGGTGACAACGACGGGCGACGGGTGATCGAAGCCAAAGGCCTGCGCCAGGTGTTCATCCGCAAGGTCGAGGAGATCGGTGCCTGTCTGGAGCAAGCCTTCGCCATGCTCGCCGAACGGGCCGAACCGGTGTTCATTCTGGCCACCCAGGGAGTGCTGGAATCCCGGCCTCAGGTGCCGCTGGATGTGCGCCTGCCCGAGCTGCCAGTGACCCCGGCAATCCTCCTCAGCAGCACCCAGATCGAGGCCCTGGATCAGGCTCTGGATCTGATCAACCACCAGCCGCTGCACCTGCTCTGGCAGTGCGGCAAGCTCAGTGATCAGCAGCGGCAACGGGTGCATGCCCTGGCCGAACGTGGTGCTATCGGCCTGGCCGATAGCATTACTCAGCCCGGCAGTGTCGGCCCTTACCACGAGGGGCGGCCGGTGCCGCATTATCTGGGGCCGTTGTCGTTGTACGGCTTCAGCCGACGGGTCTATCAGTTCGTGCACACCGACCACGAAGTGAATGGGCCGCAAAGCCATTGCGTGTTCTTCCTCAAGGGCAAGGTCGACCAGGCCGCCACGCCGTTTTCCGAAGGCAAGCTCAAGCGTCAGTTGCGGGTGGTGCAGGTCAACCATGAGCCGCGGCATCTTTCGCCCTTTACCGACCTGGCCCTGGATGTGCCGCTGGATGTGTTCCTCGATCACATCGAGCGGGGCTTGCAGGTCGAGCCGCAGATTCTCGCCTTGCGCCGGGCCAAGCTCGAGGTGCTGCGCGCAACCAGCGAGAGCGTGGCGGCGGACCACATCGAAACTCTGCCGATGACCTCCAACTACTTCTTTCGCCGCCTGGGCAACCTGGTGCGCGAACTGATCGAGCAGCAGGACTATCGTTATATTGGCGTCTATGACGTTGGCCGCTGTGGCATCTCGGCGGTGCGCAATGTGCCACGCACCGATCCGGGTTTTTCCGGCTGGTACGGGCGCGCCTTGATGGGCGATGCGCTGATGGCCTTGCCCTATATCGCCATCACTGGCACTGGCAATGTCCTGGCTTTTATCGGCGACGGCGCCCGGGCGCTGGTGCCGGATATCGAGGCGCGGCTGGCCCAGGGGCTGGCCGAGGACCCCGGGGTGGCAAAGCGTAACGTCACCCTGTTCTACCTCACCAACGGCCTGTTGTCGTTGATTCAGACCTACCTCGACAAACGCTACGCCCACAATGGCGCGCAACAGGTCGCGGTGACCAGTGCCGCACCCTTGGCGGCACCGCTGGAGCGAGTCGGGCCCATCAGCCTGCACCGCGAACGACTGGTGACCTTCGATGAAGCGAGCCTGCGCAGCGCCCTGACGCGCCCCGGACAATTGAATATTTTCGACGTGTTGCTGGCCCATAACTCGGAAGGCGACGGCTTGAGCCTGGTCTCCGAAACCGCTTGGAACCGTCAATGAGCCAGAACCCAGGACATACCCCCATGAAATTCGGTTTTATCGCCCACCCGACCTCCATCGCCCTGCAACGTCAGGTGAAGATCATCGACCTGTTGGACCGCACCCTCGCCGAGCAGGACCGTGGCTATCAGGCCCAACTCTGGCAGCCGCGCAACCTGGTGCCGTTCGCCGACTTCGGGCGCATCGTCAGTGCCAGCGGCGCGACCTGCGAAGGCATCCTGCATTACCTGCCGTTGACCGCCGAGCAGATGCTCAGCCAGCCGCGAACCATAGCCGGGCGCGTGCTCGAAGGTGTGCAAAGCCTGAAAGAGCAGGGCGCGCAACTGGTCGGCCTGGGCGGTTTTACCGCCATCGTCGGCAATCGCGGTTTGCAGACCCTGGACCGCAGCGGCGTGCCGGTGACCACCGGCAACTCGCTCACGGCCTACGCGGCTTATAAGAATGTGCTGGAAGCCATGGCCCGCCTCGAGGTGTCGCCCGTGGACAGCGAAGTGGCAGTGGTCGGTTACCCGGGTTCGATTGCCATGGTCATCGCCAAGCTGCTGGCCCGGGACGGTTGCCGCCTGCGCCTGGTGCACCGCGGCAGCGCCGAGCAGGGCCGCGAAAGCCTGGCGTACCTGCCGGCTTACATGCACGGTCAGGTGCGCATGACGGCGGACATCGACAGCTGTTACGACGAAGTGCGCTTCTACGTCGCCGCGACGTCCAGCGGCGGGGTGATTGATCCCTATCGGCTGGCACCGGGCTCGGTGGTAGTGGACGCCGCGTTGCCGCGTGATGTGCTGCCGTTTCAGCATGATCGCAAAGACATCCTGATCATCGACGGCGGTCTGGTATCGGCCAGTGAGGCCCTGCGATTCGGCACCGAAACCCTAGGGCTGGCACCGAAGAAATTCCTCAACGGCTGCCTGGCGGAAACCCTGGTGCTGGCCCTGGAGGGGCGTGCCGAGGCGTTTTCCATTGGCCGCGAGTTGCCCGAAGAACGTGTGCTGGAGATCGGCCGAATCGCCGAGTTGCACGGTTTTTCTCCATCACCCATGGCGTCCTATGGCGAGCGTCTGCGCGAAGAAGACTTCCAGGCCTTGCGCCGTTTCCATCGACGACCCACGGCAACCCCGACCGTCGACCAGCCGGCCGCGTTGCGCGCCGAAGTCTTGCGTTGTTTTGGCGAGCACATCAATCCGGTGCTGCGCGAGTTCTATCAGTTCAACCATATCGAGCGGGTGTTCACCCACGGCAGCGGCTGCTGGCTGACCGACCTGGACGGGGGCCGCTACCTGGATTTCGTCGCCGGTTATGGCTGCCTGAATACCGGGCACAACCACCCGCGGGTCAACCAGGCGCTGCAGGCGTACTTGCAACAGCAGCACCCGACTTTCGTCCAGTACGTCTCGGTGCCGCTGCAAACCAGCCTGTTGGCGCAGCGTCTCAGCGAGCTGGCGCCGGGCAACCTGGAGCGAGTGTTTTTCAGCAACTCCGGCACCGAGGCAATCGAGGCCGCGTTGAAACTGGCCATGGCCGCCATGCAGCGTCCACGGGTGCTGTATTGCGACAATGGTTATCACGGCAAGACGCTGGGCGCGCTGTCGGTGACCGGTCGCGACAAACATCGCGACCCGTTCAAGCCGCTGTTGTCGCGCTGCGATTCGATCCCCTTCGGCGATCTGGCGGCGCTGGAGGCGGCCTTGAGTCAGGGCGATATCGGTGCCTTTATCCTCGAACCAATCCAGGGCGAGGGCGGGGTGATACTGCCGCCCGCGGGCTACCTGAAACAGGTCCGGGAGCTGTGCAGTGCCCATGACTGCCTGTTGATTCTCGACGAGATCCAGACCGGTCTCGGGCGCACCGGAAAGCTCTTCGCCTGTGAGTGGGAGGCGGTGGTGCCGGATATCCTGGTGCTGTCCAAGTCCCTTTCCGGCGGTGCCGTGCCCATCGGCGCGACCCTCTCCAGCGCGGCGTTGTGGGACCGCGCTTACGGCAGCATCGATACCTTCGCCCTGCATACCTCGACCTTCGGCGGTGGCAATTTCGCCTCGGCCTCGGCCCTGGCAACCCTGGACGTGATCGCCGATGAAGACCTGGCCGGCAATGCCGCGCGGGTCGGCGGGCAACTCAAGGAGGCCCTGCGCGAGGCGGTCAGCGGTTACCCGTTCATCCGCGAGGTGCGAGGCATCGGGCTGATGATCGCCATCGAGTTCGAGTACAGCTTCCACGGTGGGGTCGAGGCGTTCGTGCGTGAGTTCGCCAGCCGCATTCCGGGGAATGCGGCGGGCACTTATCGCATGCTGTCGGGCAAGGCCAAGCGGCATATCGAGGAGGCTATCAGCGAGGTGGAGAAAAACTTCGAGGAGATGTTCGTGCTGCGCTTCGTCAGCAAGCTGTCGAGGGAGCATGGGGTACTGACGTTCGTCACCGCCAACAACAACCGGGTGATGCGCATCCAGCCGCCGCTGGTGCTCAGCGACGCCGAGGCGCGGCATTTTGTCGAGGCGTTCAGCGCCGTGTGCAAGGACATGTCGACCTTCCTCGCCTGACGCTATTGACGACCATGAAAGCCCTCGAAACAGGGCTTTCATCTATTCGTCATAAGTTGCCGGCGATTGTTTAAATGCATACAAAAACGTGGCTTCTGAATATGAAAATCCAGCCCCGTTGAATTGATTAATTGAAGTTGCTGCCTGAGAATCGGTTGCATTCAGTAACAGGTGTTAGTTATGAAACTTCCCGCTCTTGTAGAACCACTTGCAAGCCTAAGTAATGAAGAAATAACCCGCTACAGCCGGCACTTGTTAATTCCCGATGTCGGCCTTGAAGGCCAGCGTCGTTTGAAGAGCAGTAAAGTGTTGGTCATCGGTGCGGGCGGCCTGGGTTCACCGGCCTTGTTGTATCTGGCGGCGGCTGGCATCGGCACCCTGGGCATCATCGATTTCGATCGGGTGGACGAGTCCAATCTGCAGCGCCAGGTCATTCACCGGGTGGCCACGGTCGGTCAATTGAAGGTTGAAAGCGCCGCCGCGGCGATCAAGGATCTGAACCCCCATGTGCAGGTCAATCTCTACGATCAGCACCTGGAACCGGAAACCGCGGTGCAGTTGTTCAGCCAGTACGACCTGATCCTCGACGGCACCGACAACTTCGCCACCCGCTACCTGGTCAACGATGCGTGCGTGCTGGCCAACAAGCCCTATGTCTGGGGTTCGATCTTCCGCTTCGAGGGCCAGGCCTCGGTGTTCTGGGAAAACGCCCCCGGTGGTGTCGGCCTCAATTACCGCGACCTGTACCCGGAGCCGCCACCCCCGGAACTGGCGCCATCCTGCTCGGAGGGTGGAGTGCTGGGCATTCTCTGCGCCTCCATCGGCGCGATCATGGCCACCGAGGCCATCAAGCTCATCACCGGCATCGGCGAAAGCCTGTTGGGGCGCCTGATGGTCTACGACGCTCTGGAAATGTCCTACCGACAGATGCCGCTGCGCCGTTCACCCGGGCGTCAGCCGATCACCGCCCTCAGCGATTATCAGGCGTTCTGCGGCCTGACCGCGCCCAAGGGCGTGCAGCCTTCGGACATTCCGTCCATCAGTGCCCGGGAGCTGCAAGCCCTGCGCGAACGCGGCCAGGATGTGCTACTGATCGATGTGCGCGAGCGTACCGAGTGGGACATTGTGCGTATCCAGGGCGCCCAGCACATCCCCAAGGGTCCGAATACCGCCGCGCTGATCGAGACCCGTTTTGGCAAGCACGCCAATCTGGTCCTGCACTGCAAGTCCGGGGCGCGCTCCAGGGCTGTGTTGCTGCAATTGCAGCAATTGGGCTTTAGCAATGTGCGCAACCTCGACGGCGGCGTACTGGCCTGGGTGCGGGACGTCGAGCCGACGTTGCCGAGTTATTAACGCAGGCGGGGCGAGCATGTTGAGGATTCGTGCCGGCCTGCTGGAGGCCATGCTGGAGCAGGCGCGGCGGGATCATCCGCTGGAAACCTGCGGCATCATCGCCGCGCCCGCTGGTGTCAGGACCGCCGAACGGCTGATCGCCATGGACAACGCGGCGCGCTCACCGACCTTCTTCAGCTTTGCGCCGAAACAGCAACTGGCGGTCTGGCGTGAACTGGATGAACGGGATGAGGAGTGCCGGGTGATTTATCACTCCCATACCGCCAGCGCGGCCTATCCCAGTGCTGAAGATGTGCAGTACGCCGGTGATGCTTCGGTGCACTACGTGATTATTTCAACCCTGCCGGATATTGATGTGGCGGTGCGCAGCTTTCGAATCGTTAATCGTAAAGTGACCGAAGAAAGTATTCATGTAGTTCGCTGACACTTGATGCCGGCGCGGCATTAAACAAAAGATCAATTAATTAATAAAGAGAGCCTTATTCAGGCCCAGGGAGTTCTGCATGTCGATTTCCGTCATTGTGCCAACTTTGTTGCGCACTTTTACTCAAGACCAAAAGCGCGTCGAAGTTCAGGGAAGTACGGTTCTTGAAGTGATCGAACAGATGGAACGGGAGTATCCCGGCGTTAAGGAACGGCTGATTGGCGACGGTCAGGTGCATCGTTTCGTGAACATCTACGTCAACGATGACGACATTCGTTTTGCCGACAACCTGGCCACTCCCCTCAAGGCCGGCGATGCCATCACCATCCTGCCGGCGGTTGCGGGTGGTTGATTGCTGACTGATCGTTCCGGGCCTGCGCGACGTACCTCACCCGAGGCCGTCCGCGCAGCGTTATGCAACCACTCTGGCGTAGGTTTTATGTCTCGTCTTTTACATGGATGTAGCCTCAGCGGCTCCTTTGCCTCTTCAACTGCCGGGTTCGCATCACTGGCCGCGTCACTGCGCTACCAAGCGACGACGCTGGGCCTGAACCCGCAGACCCTGACTGATGATCCGGTACGCGAGGGTTTGGGTTTTACCCTGCGCCACCCCGATCTGAAACCACTCACCGGTCTGATTCATGGCTGGCCCGACGGCAGCTGCGCCGGTGTCACCGAGCACACCGTGCAGGCGGCCTGCGGGCTGATGTCGGTACATGGCCGGGCCAGCGGCAAGGCCCAAGGGCTGGGGGTGGATTATGTCTCGACCCTGAGTGCCAGCCTGGCCTTGCAAGGTGTGTTTGCCGCAGCGCTTGGGCAGTTGCGCGGTGGCGATTTCAGCACCGTGACCACCTCCATGGCCGCAGCCGGGGTGCTGGGCATTGCCCAGTATTTGGCGGGTGCGACCGCCGGTGCCGAAGCCGAACACCTGTTGCCGGGGGCCACGTGCGCGAAGAATCGTCCGCCCTTTGTATCGGCCGACGGCGTGCACTTCGAACTGGAAACCCTGGATGCCGATCCCTGGCGGCGCTTTTGGGCGGCGGTGGGCATCGACGGCGAACTGGCCGGGCAGGGCTGGAAGGCCTTTCTGCTGCGCTACGCCAAGGCCGTGGCGCCGATGCCGGCGGTGTTCCGTCAGGCGCTGGCGCGCTTGTCCATGGCCCGAATCAAAGCGCTATGCGACTTGAGCGGCGTTGCGCTGTGCCCGGTGCGCAGCCTCGCCGAACGCCGGGCTGACCCCGATCTGCCCGGCCAGCTGGAACAGGGGCCCTGGGCCTTCGACGCGGTGAGTGCGGGCGGCAAAGCGTTGCCTGGCCTGGATGGGCAAGTACTGCCCTTGAGCGGCCTGACGGTGATCGAGTCGTGCCGCCGGATCCAGGGCCCGTTGGCCGGGCACCTGTTGGCGCTGCTGGGTGCCAAGGTGATCCGCATCGAGTTACCCGGTGGCGACCCGCTGCGCGGCATGCCGCCTTGCGTCGATGGGGTGTCGGTGCGCTTTGACGCCCTCAATCGGCACAAACAGGTCCGTGAGCTGGACATCAAATCCGCCGCCGGCCGCGAAGAGCTGTACGAGCGAGTCAGGGACGCTGACGTGTTCCTGCACAACTGGGCGCCGGGCAAGGCCGCCGAACTGGCCCTGGATCGCGCCGACCTGATGCGGGTCAATCCGGGGCTGGTGTACGCCTATGCCGGCGGCTGGGGCCATGACCGTCCGGGCGAACCGTTACCGGGCACCGACTTCGTGGTCCAGGCCTGGTCCGGCGTCGGCGAACAGATCGGCCTGGCCTCGGCGACGCCGGGCGGCTCGCTGTTCACCGTGCTGGATGTGCTGGGCGGGGTGATAGCGGCTCAAGGGGTCAGCGCCGCCTTGCTGCATCGTGGGCTCAGCGGGCAGGCGGTACGGGTCGACAGCTCGCTGCTCGGCGCCGCCAACCTGCTGTGCGTGCAGCCACTGCAAGGGGCGAGCACCGCCGACAGCAGTTTGCTCAAGGGCGTGTATCCAACCTTGGCCGGGCTGCTGGCCATCGACTGCCAGAGCCTGGCCCAACTTCAGCAATTGGAAAATATCCTCGCCTGCGATTTGCACAGCGACCCCGAGGGGCGTGATGGGCTGATTCGCAGTGCCTTGGCGTCGCAGTCCGCCGCTACCTGGCAACAGGTGCTGGGCGACGCCGACATACCGGCCTCCGTGGCCGTAGAAGACCTGTCACAGCTGGCTCAAGACAGGCGATTGAAGACGTGTTTAAGCGTGAATGCCTATACCTCGGTCAACGCTCACTGGAGTTTTCGATGAATAACGCAGGCATTATCGATTTGGTCCCCGCCGATGTTCGCAGTGTTTGGGAACGCGATGGCACCTACCCCAACCGTTCGGTCTACCAACTGTTCCGCGAGCACGCGCAGCGTACTCCACAGAAACCGGCGGTGCTCTCACCCGAAGGCACGCTCAGCTATGGCGAGTTGCATGACGCCGCGCTGCGCATGGCCGCGAGCCTGCGTGCCGCTGGCATCGTCGCCGGCGATGTGGTGGCTTATCAACTGACCAACAGTTGGCGCAGTTGCGCCATTGACCTCGCCGCCGCGGCGCTGGGCGCGGTGGTCGCGCCGTTTCCACCGGGACGCGGCAGCCTGGACATCCAGGCCCTGGTGCGCCGTTGCGATGCGCGGGCGGTGATCGTTCCCGCGGAGTACGCCGGCATCGATCTGTGCCAGGTCATCGAGGCCCTTCGACCGAGTCTGTTGTCGCTACGGGTGCTGGTCGTTGAAGGGTGTGCCCGGGACGGCTGGCTGAGTCTGCACGACATGCTCCAGGCCGAGCCGTTGACGCAAGCGCAATTGCCCAAGGTTTGCCCCAACTCACCAGTGCGCTTGCTGGTGTCTTCCGGCACCGAATCCGAACCCAAACTGGTGGCCTATTCCCACAACGCCCTGGTGGGCGGGCGCGGGCGTTTCCTGCAGCGCATTCACCCCGAAGGCGAGAGCTTCCGCGGGTTGTATCTGGTGCCGCTGGGGTCGTCCTTCGGTTCCACTGCCACGTTTGGCAGTCTGTCCTGGCTCGGCGGTTCGATTGCGGTGCTACCGCAGTTCGACGTGGGGGCGGCGATCGAGGCCATCGAGCAGCTGCGCCCGACCCACATTCTCGGAGTACCGACCATGCTCCAGCGCATCGCCGCCGACGCCCGCCTGCAACAGGTCGACAAGTCCAGCCTGCAGGGGCTGATCTGCGGCGGTTCGCTGATTGATGAAGTGACCGTGCGCCGCTGTGTCGAAGCGTTCGGTTGCGGCTTTATCAGCCTCTATGGTTCGGCGGACGGGGTGAACTGTCACAACACCCTGGACGATGCCCAGGACGTGGTGTTCTACAGCGTCGGCCGGCCGAACCCGGCGGTGTGTGCGATCAAGATTGCCGACGAGCAGGGCAACGAATTGCCCCAGGGCAGCGTCGGCGAAATCAAGGCCCGCGGCCCGCTGAGCCCGATGCAATACGTCAACGCCCCGGAACTCGACGCGCAGTACCGCGATGCTGAAGGCTGGGTCAATACCGGTGACCTGGGCTACATCGACGCCGACGGCTACCTGATTCTGGCCGGGCGCAAGAAGGACATCATCATTCGTGGTGGTGCCAATATCAGCCCGGTGCAGATCGAAACCCTGGCCACCGGCCACCCGGACGTGGTCAGCGTCGCTTGTGTGGCGGTGCCGGACCCGGACCTCGGCCAGCGGGTGTGCATCTGCGTGACCCTACGCGACGGCGCGCCGCGCTTCTCCCTGAGCGAGCTGACCGACTACCTG
The DNA here is from genome assembly GCF_059695645.1 of Pseudomonas sp. LBUM1673. Lineage (NCBI taxonomy): Bacteria > Pseudomonadati > Pseudomonadota > Gammaproteobacteria > Pseudomonadales > Pseudomonadaceae > Pseudomonas > Pseudomonas sp. LBUM1673. The sequence goes on along the minus strand of NZ_CP166780.1, from coordinate 3,646,595 downwards.
CGCGAGCAGGGCCTGGAGGTCAACAAACTGCCGGAGTACCTGCGCTTCTACCGACAGCTGCCGCTGACCCCGGCAGGCAAGATCGACAAGAAATCCCTGGCCGCCGAGGTGGCGTTTCTCGAGTGCGGGGCGGGTATCGCATGTTGAGTGCACAGCCAGTGACCGCCACCCGGGACAGCGCGGAGCTGGCCCGAGCGGTGCGACGTTTTGTCGACGAGCGCATCATCCCGCTGGAGGCCGAACTGGCGGCGGAGCCCCGACAAGCCGCCCGGCGTATGGCCGAACTCAGCGCCGAGGCGCGGGCCGCCGGGCTCTGGGGCAGTTTTTATCCTCAGGCCCTCGGCGGGCGTATCGCCAGCCTGCGCGACTACCTGGCGGTGGCCGAGCAGGAGGGGCGTTCCGAGTACGCCCCGGCCATCTTCGGTGACGATGCCACCCTGGATCTGTACATGCTCACCCGGCATGCCAGCGCGGACATTCGCCAGCGCTTTCTCGCACCTTTGGCAGCGGGAACGCTGGTCTCCAGTTACGGGATGTCCGAGCCCGACAGCATCGGCTCGATCCCGGCGACACTGAGCAGCCACGCCGAGTTCGTCGACGGCCAGTGGGTGCTGAACGGGCGCAAGTGGTTCATCTGCCGCGCTGAGCGTGCGAGTTTGGTCACGGTGATTGCCCGCACCGGCTCCGGCCCTCTGGAAAACGCCCTGTCGATGTTGCTGGTGCCCAGTGATACGCCGGGCTTTCGGGTCGAGCGGCCGTTGTCGATCCTCGGCCGGTTCTCCGGTCAGGGCGAGCTGTCCTTCGAGCAGGTGCGGGTCCCGCCCAACCATGTGTTGGGGCAACCGGGGCAGGGGTTGGCGCTGATGCAGGAACGCTTGGGGCTGGGGCGGATATTGCGCTCGGTGCACTGGCTGGGCCTGGCCCAGCGCTGTTTCGATATGATGTGCGCGCGTATCCACTCGGCCCGTGGCCAGCAGGCGCGGCTGGCGGATAAACAGCTGGTGCGCCAGCGGGTATTCAAGGTCTATCAGGTCATTGCCGGTGCCCGCGCGCTGCTGCAGGACGCTGCCGGTAAACACGATGCCGGAGTGCCCAACAGCATCGAGGTCAACATCGCCAAGGTCGCCGCGTCTCAAGCGTTGAGCGAGGCGGTGGATTCGGCGATTCAGATCATGGGCGCCGAGGGACTGAGCGAGCTGTCACCACTGTCGGGCATTTACCGCACCGCCCGCACCACCCACATTCTCGACGGCACCGACGATGCCTTGATCAGCGCCGTGGGGCGGCAACTGCTGGACAGTTGCGGCGACGCCGGGCTGGATTTCGACTGGCCGTCGCGGGTACACGGAGCGGGCCGATGACTGAACATAAAGCGCCACGGGGCTGGTGGTTGCGGGTGGTACTGACCGCGGCCATGGCTTTGCCGATGCTGATCTTCTACGCCGTCGGCACCCTCGGCCCGTTAATCGTCGCTGACCTTCGCGTGCCGACCCATTGGCTGGGCTGGCTGATCACGAGTGCCTTCGGTTTTGCCGCGTTGTTGTCGTTGTGGGCCGGGCCGCTGGTCAACTGGCTGGGCACCCGGCGGGCCATGGCGATGCTGTTCTGGAGCACGGTGGGCGCCTATGGATTGCTGGCCAGCCTGCCGGGATTCGTCGGCGTGGTGTTGGCTCTGGCAGCGTGCGGGATTGCCCAGGCGCTGGCCAACCCGGTGACCAATCTGTTGATCGCCGAGCGCGTCGAACCCCGGCACAAGGCGGCGGTGGTCGGCTTGAAACAATCCGGGGTGCAGGTCTCCGCGCTGTTTGCAGGCTTGTTGCTGCCGACCCTGGCGGTGACATTCGGCTGGCGTATGGCCTTGGCGAGTTTGCTGGTGCCGGCCTTGTTGCTGGCGTTTCTGGGGCCGCGAGTGGCCCCCCGGGCGCATCAGGGTAAACCGCTGAGCTTTGCCGTTGCCCGACCCAACGGCCGGTTGGCGCTGTTGATGAGCGTGCAGCTGTGCGTGGGCATCGTGCTCTCGTCATTCGTGACCTTTCTCGGGGTGTTCGCCGCGGGGCAGGGGATGCCAGCGACGTTGATTGGCGGGCTGATCGCCGGCTTCGGCGTCATGGGCATTGTTGCGCGGGTTTTCCTTACGCCTTTGGGCGCGCGCATGGCCGATGAGTCCTGGTTGCTGCTGGTGTTGTTGCTGCTGTCGAGCCTGGCCTTGTGGCTGACCTCCCTGGCCACACCGGGCAGTCATTGGCCGTTGTGGGCCGGGGCCCTGGGCATGGGGCTGACCGCAGTCGCGACCAATGCCATTGCCATGAGCATGGTCCTGCGCGACCCGGGCTTCGGCAGCCCGGCACCGGCCGCGGGTTTACTGTCGGTGGGTTTCTTTGGTGGTTTTGCTCTGGGCCCACCGTTATTCGGGCTGGTGCAGAACGGGCCATGGGGGTTTGCCTATGCCTGGCTGGCACTGATCGGGGTGTTGCTGGTGGGCTGCCTGCTGAGCGTGTTGTTGTCGCGGGTTCGGCAACGCCACAGAGGCAGCGCAGTCGAGTCGTTCTTGAGGGTGGTCAAATGAGTGACGTCGACGTCCTGGATCATCCCCTTGAGATCGCTGAAAGCCAGCGCGCCATCAACGCCATCTTCACGCGACTGGAGCAGATCGACGCCGCTTGTGGCCAGGCCTTTCCCCTGTATTGCACGCAGGACAGCGGGACATGGAAGGTCTCTGCCAGCGGCTCCTGGCTGGGCGGGTTCTGGGCCGGGTTATGGTGGCTGCGAGCCCATTGCAGTCGGCGCCAGGCAGATCTGCAACAGGCGCAGCGCATCGCCGAGCGGTTGCGGGACAAACTCGACAGCGATACTCATCATCGCAGCCTGATTTTCTGGTACGGCGCTGGGTTGGGCGCACGCCTGTTGGCCGATCCCCAGGCCGAGGAACTGGCGGAGCAGGCGGTGCAGCGCCTGACCCGGGCTTTTGATCCGGTGCTGGGCTGCATCCCCCTCGGCCGCGAGATGGGCGGCGGTGAGCACGGTGACAGCTGTTTGAGTATCGATCCGCTGGCCGCGACCCTGCAGCTGTTTGCCCTGAATGCCGAACCCCGACGGCTGGGATTGGGCCGGCAACAGTTGCAAACCTCCTTCCGTGCCTGCGCCGGCGCGGGCGGTACCTGGAGCAGTCACGCACGTTTTGATCAGGGGCAATGGCAGGCTGGCGATGACCCGGGCAATTGGTCTCGGGGACAGGCCTGGGCCATGCTCGGTCTGGGAACGGGCGCCCGCTTGTACGGTGCGCCTTTCAGCAGTGACGCCGAAAGGACAAGCCAGTATTGGTTGGGCAGTCGGGGCTTGTCCGTCCCGGTCAATCGCCTTGATCAGCCCCAGGGACTGAGCGACCCGTGCGCCGCGGCAATGACGGCATTGGCCTTGCTGGGGCAGGCGGCGGGTGCCGTCGAGGCTGAGGTGCTGTGGCAACAGGCGGGCCAGTTACTGGCGACGATCGTGCGCAGCGCCGACTTCGAGGATGGACGCTTTATCGGCCATTGCTATCGCACCACGGCGGTGGAGCAGAAGGTCGAATCGGCCTGCGGCAGCTTCTTTCTATTGGCGGCGCTGCTGGCCTGGACCGGGGAGATCGATCCGCGCTGGATCTGAGAACAGGGCGTGCGCGTTGTCGTCAATCCCTCATAGCGACGCCCTGACCACCAATGGACAATCAACGGGCTGGGCTCCCGATACCTCGAGGGCTTCGATCAGGTGCCGGGCAGCCTGGCGACCGATCTCGTAGTACGGCAGTTGCACCGTGGTCAGCGGCGGGACGAACAGTTCGGCGATGCCGATCATGTTGTCATAGCCAAGCACCGCAACATCGTCGGGAATTTTCAGGCCACGGCCCAGCAACAGCTGATAGGCACAAAAAGCGATGCGGTCGTTGCCACAGATCAAAATGTCGAATTGGGGACGGCCCTCGATGATGTGCCGGTCGAGGATGGCTGCGGTTTCACCATAGGCGTCATGATCGGACAGGTCATATTGCAAGAGAGCGTCAGGCGCCAGGCCGAATGCCTGACAGGCACGTTGCAGGCCTTGCTGTCGCAGCCCCCAGGCCAGACTCTGTTTTGGCAGATTGATACACAGAGGGCGCCGATAGCCTTGGCTCAACGCGTGATGCACGGCTCGATACTGCCCCAGTTCGTCGTCTGGCACATAACTGACCAGGTGACTGTCATCCGCCAGGCAGTTGGCGAGCACCAGGGGCTTGCTCTTCAAACGCTCGGAAATGCACACCTGGCGCAACCCCATGGCGCTGAAGATCAACCCGTCGGGACGGTGCGACAACATCAGGTCGATGTTCTGGTCGGTAGGCGGGTTGCTCAACAGGTTGAGGATAAAGACATTCCACCCGGCTTGCTGTGCGGTCTGTTCGATGGACAGCAGCAGCTCAACGGCGAACGGCGTGGTCGCGGTGTCCAGAGCGAACACACCGATGGTGCGCGACTGGAGGTTGTCGCCGCGCATCCGGCGCGCCGACAGGCTTGGTACGAATTGCAGTTCGTCAATGGCGCGACGCACCCGCTGAAGGGTTTCGGGGCTCAGTTTTTCCGGATTGTTGAGCGCGCGCGAAACCGTCATCAGGGACACGCCGGCCAGCTGTGCAACGTCTTTCACTGAAGTCATGCGAGGTGAGGCCGGTCAGGTTGACGTAGAATCATGACACATGCCCCGGGTTTCTCGCGACTCGAATGCGCGCAGCTCACAGCCATCCCGAGGCGAGAGGCCAGGCCCTGGGAATGGAGACACGCCCGCCACTCCCGCACGCAAGAAGCTTCACCCCCAGGCTGTCTGGCCGGGGATAGAGGCGACTGCTGAGGCTGAAGTGCCCGTATTCGTCGAACACCTCGATGGACGAGCGATCGAGAAACACACGCAGTTCCAGTCGCTCCAGTGTCGGGTCTATCGGCACGCTGCGCTGACCGGTGACTTGCGCACCCGAGCGGCTGCGATCAAGCACCAGACGCTGCAGCGACGCATCGTAGTAAAGCAGGGTTTCTTCTTGGTCATCGTCGCTGCAGCGCAAGGCGATTCCCAGATGCCCGTCGACGTAGTCGAGCAAGTCCAGATGCACATGGATTTCGAGCATATCGCCCTTCACTTGCGGCACCCGCCAGGCACCCGACTCATCCCACCAGGGTGTGCTCGGCAATGGCGCCTTGCGTAGTGCGGTGAGTTCCCGTGCCGGATACACGCAAAGGCGATCTTCGTGCAGTTCAAGTTCACGTGGCAATCCGAGCATGCCGCACCAGTGATGGGCCTGGCTCGGCATCGGGCTTTCCCACATGTCGAGCCACGCCCAGACAAGGCGCCGACCATCGGCGGCCAGTAGTGTTTGCGCGGCATAGAAATCGTGGCCGTTATCCAGTTCGATAAAAGGCCCGCCCGTGAAATGCCATTCACTGTCGAGTAGGCCTACTCGATAACCGGTCTGGTACTTGTTGAGCCGTTCGTAACCCTGGGGTTGCATACCCTGAGGGGAGTACAGCAGCACATCGCGTCCGTTCAGTCGGAACAGATCCGGGCACTCCCACATATAGCCATCGCCCTCGCTGCCGCTGGACACATAGTCGAGGAACGCCCAGGTGTGCAGATCCGTGGAACGGTACAGCGGCAGTAATGGCACATCACCCAGACGTGCGCCGGCAATCAGGTACCAGCAGTCATCCTCCTTCCATACCTTGGGGTCACGGAAGTGCATGATCGTGTCTTGCGGCGCGCTCGCGATGACGGCGCCATGCTTGACGAACCGGATGCCGTCGGTACTGGTGGCCAGGCACTGGACTTGACGGATCGAGCGCTCGTCACCCACGTCCCCCAGCCAGGTGTGCCCGGTGTAGATCAGTGCCAGGGTATCTCCACACACCACCGCGCTACCGGAGAAACAGCCGTCACGGTCGAAGTCATCGCCGGGCGCCAGCGCAATGGGCAGGTGCTGCCAATGGACCAGATCGGCGCTCTTGGCATGCCCCCAATACATCGGTCCCCATTTCGCTTCGAAGGGGTGGTGTTGATAGAAAACGTGATATTCGCCACGAAAGTACACCACCCCGTTAGGGTCGTTCATCCAGCCCGCTGGGGGGGCAAGGTGATAACCGGGTCGATAATCATGGATGACACGAGACAGGCCATCACTCAGCGCATGCTGCGCGAGGTCAAGGGAGGAGAACATTGGATCGCTCATGGAATTGAAAGGCAAGGTCATACGGCGCGTACTCGGGCCGGGCGCAGAGAGGCGTCATCTGGCAGGGTTTCAATGGCGTGCGAGTGGCGCCTCAAGGCTGTGCCATCGGCGTCGAACAGGTGCAGGTTGTCGATGTCCAGCTGCAGCTCGACCCGATCGCCTGCCTGCCATCCGGCGTTGACTTCACAACGACAAATCAGTGGCTCCTCCTGGCCAGTTTCAAGGTGCACATAGGTTTCGCTGCCCAGGTACTCAACCCCGGTCACGACGATGCCGGCTCCCTCTGCCACCTTGAGCGACACGTGCTCCGGGCGAATCCCCAGGCTCAGCAGCGTGCCCGCCGCCAGGTTCGAGCTGTCGAAGGGCAGGGACGTCATACCCAATACGAGGCTATCGACCAGGCTGGTTTCGCCTGGCGTCTGCAGGCGCGCCAGCAGAAAGTTCATTCTGGGCGAACCCAGAAAACCGGCGACAAAGCGGCTGGCGGGGCGCTCATAGAGTTCGCGCGGTGAGCCAATCTGCTCAACGCGACCGCCATTGAGCACGACAATTTTGTCGGCCAGGGTCATCGCTTCCACTTGATCGTGGGTGACGTAGATCATGGTCGTGCCCAGTCGGGCATGCAGCCGGGCGATTTCGTTGCGCATCTGCACCCGCAAGGATGCATCCAGGTTGGAGAGCGGCTCATCGAACAACAAAATGTCCGGTTCCCGCGCCATGGCTCTGCCCATGGCCACACGCTGACGCTGCCCGCCGGACAGTTCCTTTGGCTTGCGTTGCAGCAGTTTGTCCAATTGCAGGATTTGCGCGGTTTTCAGCACGCGCTCGCGCAGGCTGCTCTTTTCGGTCTTGGCCAGTTTGAGACCAAAGCTGATGTTGTCGTAGACGCTCATGTGCGGGTACAGCGCATAAGACTGAAACACCATGCCGACGCCACGTTCGCGCGGTTCCAGGTCGTTGACCCGACGCCCGTCGATCAGCAGGTCGCCGGCGCAGATCGAATCCAGTCCGGCGATCAGTCGCAGCAGGGTCGATTTTCCGCAGCCCGAAGGGCCAACGAACACCACGAACTCACCCGCCGCGATCTCCAGGCTGACGTCGCGCAGAATCCGCGCGCCGCCCAATTGTTTGTTCACGTTATCTAGCTTCAACTTGATCACGATGCTCTGTTCCTTGTAGTTGTCGGGCATCAACCCTTTAACGCGCCGGCAGTGAGGCCGGAAACGATTCGGCGCTGGAAGATCAGCACCAGAATCACCAGTGGGACGGTGACCAGCACCGAGGCGGCCATCAACAACCCCCAGGGCAGCTCATGGGGGCTGCCGCCGGAAATCAGGGCGATGGCTACCGGCACCGTGCGTTGCGTGTCGGTGAGGGTGAAGGTCAGGGCAAACAGGAACTCGTTCCACGCCGCGATGAAGGCCAATAGGCCAGTGGTGACCAGTGCGGGCCAGAGCAGCGGCAACAGCACTCGGGTCAGCGTGACCCAGGGTGAAGCGCCATCCATGATTGCTGCTTCTTCCAGTTCATGGGGCAGTTGCCCCATGAACGTGGTCAGCACCCAGACGGTGAAGGGCAGGGTGAAAATCGTGTAGCTCAGGATCAACGCCCAGGATGTGTTGTACAGGCCCAGGGCGCGGATCACTTCGAACAGCCCCGACAGCACCGCAACTTGAGGAAACATCGACACGCCAAGGACCATCATCAAGACCGTGCCACGCCCACGGAACTTCACCCGGCCCAAGGCATAGGCGGCGGTCAGGCTGAGGAACAGCGCCAGCGTCACCACGCACAGCGCAACCACCAGCGAATTACCGATAGCTCGCAGGAATGAGGATTGGTGGAGTACCGCCGCGTAATTGGAGAAGTCGGGGTTTTCGATCCAGTAGCTCACCTCGAACAACGTGCTGGACGGCTTCAGCGAAGTCACGATGGCGTAGTAGAAAGGGAAGACCGCATACAGCAGCAACACCCCGATCAGACACCAGAAACCGAAGCGCAACAGGGCTTTTTTCAGTAGGCGCTGGCTCATGACCGGACCTCCAGTTGACGGCGTCCGAGGTAGAGATAAAGCATGGCGATCACCGCAACGACCAGAAACAGCAAGGTCGAGGCCGCGCTGCCGTAGCCAACGTCCTGGAACTCCACCAGGTGCTGGCGGGCATAGACCGACATACTCATGGTGCTCGACGAATTCGAGGTCAGCACATAGATAACGTCGAATACCCGCAGGGAGTCGAGGATGCGGAAGATCGCCGCCACCAGCAGTGCGGGCATCAGCAGAGGAAGCGTGACACGCCAGAACACCCTCAGCGGGTGAATGCCATCGACTCTGGCGGCTTCGTAGCAATCGCTCGGCAACATCTGCAAGGCCGCCAGCATCAGCAGCGTGACAAAAGGGACAGTTTTCCAGACGTCGACGATAATCACCGCCCACATCGACAGGTCCGCATCTGCCGTCCAGGCCAGGGGTGCATCAATCAGACCGAGGCTCAGCATCAGGTGATTGATGATGCCGAACTGGTCGTTAAGCATCCATGACCAGATCTTCGCCGAGACAATGGTAGGGATCGCCCACGGAATCAGAATCAACGCCCGCACCAGAGAACGACCGGTGAACCTGACGTTCAATAACAATGCCACCAACAGTCCCAGAACGATTTCCAGCCCCACCGATACCACGGTGAAATGCAAGGTGTTGCGCACCGCGTTCCACCATTGTGGATCGACCAGGATGCCCGACCAGGTGGTGCCGTCATGGAACAGATAATTGCTCAAGCCTACGAAGGACCCACCGCTGGTGTCCGCCAGGTTGGCGTCGGTCAGGCTGAACCAGAATGTCCGCAGCAGCGGCCAGGCGGCTACCAGGGCCAGACACAGCAACATCGGTGTCAGAAACAGCCAGGCGGCGCGTACGCGGCGACGCTGTACAGGCGTTTCCCGGGCGAGCAGGAGCTCGTCACAGGGGGCATGGGTAGAAGAGACAGACATGGTGATTTCCTTCCTTGTGGCTTACCAGTTCCGGCGTTTGATGCGCGTGAGTTCGCTTTCCAGTTCGGCCAGCGCCTGATCGACGGGCAACTCGCCCGCCAGCACGCCATGCACTCGATCGAAGAACGCATTGGAGACCCGAGGATAGCGATCGGCAGTTATTGAGGCGGGGCGCATGACCCCATCGTTGAGAATGTTGTGGAGCTGAGCGTAATAAGGCATTGCCGCAAGCAATTCGGGATCTTGATAGAGCGACTCGATAACCGGGTTATAGGCGCCTATCAGGGAACGACGTTTTTGCTCTTGGGCACTGGTCAGGTAGCTCACCAGCTCGGCGGCAAGTTTTGGGTGGGCGCTGTAACGCGATACCGCCAGGCCCCACCCGCCGAGGGTCGATGCATGGCTGCCGGCCTCGCCGCCACGGGGCAGGGGAGCGACTCCGACCTTGTCTTTTACGGCGCTGTCCTGACTTTGTACCAGGGCCCAGACATAAGGCCAGTTACGCATGAACAGCGCATTTCCCGACTGGAATACGCCACGTCCTTCCTCCTCTGTGTAATTGAGTACGCCCCGCGGGGAAATGTCTCCCACCCAGCTTTTCGCCAGGGTCAAAGCCGTTCTTGAAGCCTGACTGTTGACCACGATGTCACCTTGTGGATTGACCAGTCCGCCTTCCGGTTGGCTGCTGATCCACTCCAGCGCATTGCACGTCAGGCCCTCGTAGGCGCGCCCCTGAAAGATGTAACCCCAGGCATTGGGGTTCCCGGCAGTGCGCTCGGCCTGTTGAATATTCCTGGCGGTAGCGGTCATTTCCTCCCAGGTCTGCGGAACCTGCTGGTTGTACTTCTCGAGTAAGTCCTTGCGGTAATACAGCAGACCCGAGTCGGTGAACCACGGCATCGTCACCATCCGTCCGTTCACCGTGGCGTTATCCACCTGTGCCTGGAAGTAGCCTTGGGTCGCGTTGGCTGGAAGCAACTCGCGCAGATCCATCAGGTGTTTGGCCAGCATCCCCGGCCACACCATATCGATCTGAATGATGTCGATGTCGCTGGACTGCGCGCTGAGGATCTGTTGGTAGAACGACAACCTCTCGGTCGCCGAGTTAGGCGTGGAAACCACCTCGACGTTGTTGCCGGTCTGTTTCGACCACGCCTCGACAGCCTCCTTGCAGAGCTGTAGCTCCGCACCTACCGCACCGCATGAGATCGTCAAATCGGCTGCGCTCGAGAGGGATGGAAGCCCGGCACAAAGGGTGAGCAGTGCTGCTGGAAGGAGAGATTTCAGTTGTTTCATAAAGCCCTCTTTATTTTTGTTTTTATAAAAGTTAACGTTAACATCGTCAAATGTAGCAGCGTATTTGCCGTTAGGCATCCTTTTTTTCGTCGATTTGCACAATTCACAACTCACGGAAAAAAGGTCGCTCGCAAGGACAAAACAATAAAAACAAAACAGGAAATCCCCATGCAGAAAGCATCAAGCTGGCTACTCGCAGGTGTGCTCGGCACCTCGGCGGCGACCTCTCAGGCCGCGACTCTGGAAGAACGCATGGCTGCATTTGAAGCCCGTGCCAGCGCCGCGGAAAAGCGTGCGGCCGCAGCCGAACAGCAAACCCAGGCGCTCGCCAGGGAATTGCAGCAGATCAAACTCGCCACTCCCACCTTACAGCCCGCGGCGTCTACTGCGGCAGCAATTCCGGCGCCTGGTTTGGATACCCGACTGGCAAAACTTGAAGCCCGTCAGCAAAGCATGGAGAAAGAGAGCAGTACCGGACACCTCACTGACGGCTTCAGTTTCAAAGGCTACGCCCGCTCCGGATTGCTGATCAACGATGGGCTGGGTGGCGGTCGTGGTGGCCCTTATACAACCCCGGCCGGTTCAGTCGGTGGTGCGGTAGGGCGACTGGGTAACGAAGATGACACCTATATGCGCATCGACCTCTCGAAAGAAGCCTATGCGCAAAACGGCACCCATTCCAAATTCACGGTGTCCATCGCCGATGGCGTGGAAAGTTCCAATGACTGGACGGCCGAAGAAAGCAACCTGAACGTGCGTCAGGTCTTTACCGAACTCGACCATCTCGCTGCATTCAAGGGCAATTCAGTGTTCGAGAACGCCACCCTGTGGGCAGGCAAGCGATTCGACAGGGATAATTTCGATATCCACTGGTTGGACTCGGACATCGTCTTCCTGGCGGGTACGGGGGGTGGCATCTACGATGTGCAGATGAACAAGGATTGGCGCTCGAACTACTCCTTGATCGGGCGTAACTATGGGGATTTCAGTGAGGGCAGTATCAATGCCGATGTGGAAAGCTACATCCTGACCTCCAACCAGTACTTCGATAACGGTCAGTGGCAGTGGATGTTCAATGGCATTGGCTCGAAGAAAAACGACGTAGGCACTCGCACCAATGAAGCGGGTCTGACGCCTGCGGATTCCGGCTTGCACAGCATGCTGGCCAATCATCAGAAAAACTTTTTCGGCAGGGAAGGCTTCTTCAAAACGGCGCTGCTCTATGGGCAAGGTCTGGGGGCAGAGGTCAAGAACATCGGTTCGGATGGCGAATTGATCGACGACGCCCGCGCTCTGCGTCTGGCGCTTTACGGCGAAACGCCCATTGCACCGGGCTGGCGCATCGGCCCCAGCTTGCTGGCTGAACAAAGCAAGGATCGATACGTCAAGGGTGACGATTACCGCTGGATGACCCTGAACGTGCGGTTGGCCAATGAAATCAACAGCAATTTCGAGATGGCTTACGAAATGAGCTGGCAGACCATGGACCTCGACCCCAAGGGCTACATGCAACGTAATGCGGTCGACGGTAATTTCTGGAAATTCACGGTTGCCCCGACATTCAAACCTGACTTTGGAGACCTTCTCACACGTCCCGAATTGCGCGTGTTCGCCAGCGTCATGAACTGGTCTTCGGACCTGGACCGATACAGTTCCACAGACAACTTCGGCAAGTCGGACTTCAACGCCGGCGGTGTATGGCAGTACGGCATCCAGATGGAAACCTGGTTCTAATCTCTGCGTCATCTGAAGATCCGGGCAGTTCTGTTACTGCCAGGGTCTACAAAATTTGAAGCACCGTCAGATATTCAGGTATTGAAGTTGATGATGCGCTGCAGATGACCGAACAGACGGAGGATAGAAAAACGAAGCGATGGTCTGGCTCAGACCGTCGCTATCCAACCCATGGCAGCCTCCAGTCTGCCCAGTGTTTTTCTGGCATTGGCGGGTGGCTGGACTATAAGGAATGCGAGGTATTTCTTTTCTGTGACGGGGCCGCGGGTGCGCGGTGTGGTTTTCGTGTCGCGGAAAATGTCGATTACTTACCGCGGGTCAGCCTATGAACAGTCTTCGCAAACGTGCTTTTTCGCCACTGTCGCTCGCACTCTGCGCGGCGATCCTGGGTGGTTGTGCCAGTCCGCCGCCTCCACCACCTGCTGCGCCGCCACCGCCACCGGTTCGTACCTGTCAGACCTCCGAAAACACCGATGTGCAAGGTGATATGAGGGTTGAAGGGCAAGTGACCCGGACCACCACCTTGACCCGTTGCGTCACTCAGTAAGCCTGCTCCGGTGTAATAGCGTGTGCCGCCAGTGGCCTTCTGCGCGACTGGCGGGTATGGCCTGAGTGGCGGTTCAGACTTCCTCGATCCTGACCCACCGCGACTCGCGTGCCGCCAAACGAATCGCTGTCGCCAGGCGTTCGACTTCCCATGCCTGCTCGAAGTCCGTCCCGTCCTGGCCGAGGCCAGCCAGCGCCATCACCAGCTCATGCACTTCAAGGGTCTTGAGTTCGTTGTAACCCAACTGGTGCCCCGGTGCCGGGCTGAAAGCGGCATAACCCGGCAAGTCCGGCCCCGCCAGCAGCCGTTGGAAACCGCCTTGGCCGGCGCGATACATCCGTAGTTCATTCAAGCGCTCCTGATCGAACGCCAGGGTGCCGCGGGTGCCGCTGATTTCAAAACTCAGGTGATTCTTGTAACCGTGCTTGAGCCAACTGCTGCTGAACGTCCCTCGGGCACCGTTGGCGAACCGCAGCAAAGCGTGGACCTGATCGTCGACCGCCACCTCGCGTCGTTCCTGACCGCCTAACGTAACGGGGCGTTGCGCGTGCACGGTCTGGGTGTCCGCGCATACAGCCTGGACATCGCCCAATAGATGACGGGCCATGGCCAGCAAGTGACTGCCCAAGTCCGCCAAGGCGCCGCCGGCGTAATCGGCGTCGCAGCGCCAGGACCAGGGTGAGACGGGATCGGCCATGAAGTCTTCGCTGAATTCGCCCTGGAAACTGATGATTTGCCCCAATGCTCCGTTTTGAATCAAATCGCGAGCCAGGCGGATGATCGGGTTGTGCTGGTAGTTGTAACCGACCCGCGTCACCACGCCCGCGGCTTTGGCGGCAAGGCGCATGGCGCTGGCCTGTTCGAGATTCACGGCCAGTGGTTTTTCGCAGTACACCGGTTTACCGGCGGCGAGGGCGGCCATGGCCATGGGGTAGTGCAGATGATTGGGGGTGGTGATGGCGATCAGGTTGACCTTGGGGTCATTGATCAGCTGTTGCCAGTCGCTGTGAGCGGCATCGAAGCCCCAAGCGTCGGCGCAGTGGCGGGCGCGCTGCGGATCGGCGTCGGCGAGGGCCGCGAGTTTGAGCTTCAGTGGCAATTCAAAAACGGCGCTGACGTTGCGAAAGGCCAAGGCGTGGGCGCGGCCCATGAAACCTGTGCCGATGAGTCCGATACCGAGTTCGCGCATAGCCGGGTTCCTTTGTATTTTTATTTTCAGGAGGGCTATTTATGGAATAAATATTCCCGATATGCAAATACTGGAATAAATATTTTGAATTGGATCCGATACTTTCTGTGGAAACGTACACGTGGGAAACAAAAAAGGCAGCCCGTTGGCTAATGCCTGTCAGTTAAACGCAATCCATGTGGGAACGGGCTTGCTCGCGAAGGCGTCGGGTCAGCCAACATCAATGTTGAATGACACACCGCGTTCGCGAGCAAGTCGGATCGCCGCACCGCCGCTCCCACAGGTTTTGTTCCTTAACTGACTGGCGTTAGCCTTTTGGCTGCCTTTGGTTCATTCGCAGAATCGAATCAGGACAGGAACCCGCCATCCACATTCAATGAAACCCCGGTCGTGTAGCTCGACGCATCACTCGCCAGATACAACACCGCACCGGCCATTTCACTCGGGTCCGCCACGCGCTTGAGTGGAATCTGCTGCAGCGCGGTTTTCAGAATGGCGTCGTTCTTCACCAGTGCCGACGCAAACTTGGTGTCGGTCAACCCCGGCAGCAAAGCGTTGCAACGGATGCCGAACTGCGCGCATTCCTTGGCGAAGACTTTGGTCATGTTGATCACGGCGGCTTTGGTCACCGAGTAGATGCCCTGGAAGATTCCCGGCGAGATGCCGTTGATCGAGGCGACGTTGATGATGCTGCCGCCGCCGTGCTCGCGCATCAGCTTGCCGGCTTCCACCGACATGAAGAAATAGCCGCGAATGTTCACGTCGACGGTTTTCTGGAAGGCGCTGAGGTCGGTGTCCAGTACGTTGCAGAACTGCGGGTTGGTCGCCGCGTTGTTGACCAGAATATCCAGGCGCCCGAACTGTTCGCGGATTCCGGCGAAGACTTGGGTGATCTGCTCCATTTCACCAATGTGGCAGGCGATGGCGGTGGCCTTGCCGCCGGCGGCGATGATTGCGTCGGCCACGTGCTGGCAACCGTCGAGCTTGCGGCTCGAAACGATCACGTGGGCACCTTGCTGCGCCAGCAGTTTGGCGATGGCTTCACCGATGCCGCGGCTGGCGCCGGAGACGAAAGCGATCTTGCCGTCGAGGTCGAACAACTGAGTCTTGGACATGATTTTTCCTTGTTTTTGGGCCCGATCAGCGGCCGTGATCAGAGGCTGGATTTCGAGATGACTTGCAGGCTCATCTGCTCCAGCAGTTTGTTCATGTGAATGAACTGCGCGAAGCGTTTGTCCTGGGTCTGACCATGGAAGAAGCGGTAGTAGATCTGCTGCACGATGCCGGCCAGACGGAACAGGCCGTAGGTGTAGTAGAAGTCGAAGTTGTCGATCTGAATGCCGGCGCGTTCGGCGTAGTAATCGACGAACTCACGGCGGGTCAGCATGCCGGGGGCGTGGCTTGGCTGGCGGCGCATCAATTGCACCGGCGCCGGGTCGTCGGCTTCGATCCAGTAGGCGAGGGTGTTGCCCAGGTCCATCAGCGGGTCGCCGAGGGTGGTCAGCTCCCAATCCAGCACGCCGATGATCTGCATCGGGTTCTCGGGGTCGAGGATCACATTGTCGAAGCGGTAATCGTTATGGACGATGCTCGACGTCGGATGATCGGTCGGCATCTTGTCGTTGAGCCAGGCCTTCACCGCTTCCCACTTCGGCGCATCCGGGGTCAGGGCCTTTTCGTAGCGCTCGCTCCAGCCTTTGATTTGCCGCGCTACATAACCTTCGGGTTTACCGAGGTCGCCCAGGCCATAGGCCTTGTAGTCGACCTGGTGCAGTTCCACGAACTTGTCGATGAAGCTTTTGCACAGGGTTTCGGTCTTCGCTGAATCAAGGCCCAGTTCCGGCGGCAGCTCGGAGCGCAGGATAATGCCCTTGACCCGTTCCATCACATAGAACTCGGCGCCAATCACCGATTCGTCAGTGCAGTGCACGTAGGCTTTGGGGCAATAGGGAAAACCGTCCCGCAGCTGATTGAGGATACGAAATTCGCGGCCCATGTCATGGGCGGACTTGGCCTTGTGGCCGAACGGTGGCCGCCGCAGGACGAATTCCTGTTCGGGGTATTCCAGCAGGTAGGTCAGGTTCGACGCACCGCCCGGAAACTGGCTGATTTTCGGTAAGCCGCTCAGGCCCGGAATGTGCGCCTTGAGGTACGGATCGATCAGGCTGGCATCGAGTTCTTCGCCGGAGCGGATACGGGTGGACTGGTCAGTAAGCGCCATGCTTATCCCTTCTGCTTATTTTGGAGGCCAGACATCATTGGCTAATCTAATGGTGCGCCGGGGTGGCCACAAGCGCAGTACGGTCTTATAGGTTAGCGTGTTGCCGGATAATCAGCGTTCTTGATGTGCACGAACAGGCTCGGCGGACTATGGTTCAGGGGAGCACCGCTTCCAGGAAGGAGATTCGACATGGGCTGTCCGCAAGTTTGCGCCACCGCGACCCTGCAATGCAGTTTCGGTGCGGCGCCCGCGGTACTCAACGTGCTGCCGGTGAATCGAACGATGACCGGGGGCATGCCGGCGGCGAACATCATGGACCACATTCCGCTGGTGAACGTCATGCCGTTCGGCATGTGCATGAGCATGGCCAACCCGATGGTCGCAGCCGCCACCGCCGCAGCGCTTGGCGTGCTCACACCGATGCCCTGCATCCCGGCCACCGCTACGCCGTGGATACCCGGCGGTGCGCCGACCCTGCTGCTGGGCGGCATGCCAGCCATCGACGCCAACAGCACCCTGATGTGCAATTGGGCCGGAGTCATCAAAATCGTGATGCCGGGGCAGATGCAAATGCTCATTCCCTGACTCACACGATCAAATTGTGGGAGCGGGCTTGCTCGCGAAGGCGGTGGATCATTCACCGCAATAGGCTCAGACCTCAGCAGGATCCATCCACCGCCTGAACCACCAGCGAACCCTCGAGATCGGCTTGCCGTCGGCATCCAGCGGTCGCCCGTCGGCGGCGAAGCTCTGTTCAGGTTCCAGCAATTGACCGTTGAGATAACGGGCCTCGACGGCGGCTTTGCCGTTGGGATGAAAACGCTGATAACGCCCGTCGCGCACGCCATCGCGGTAGAACTCGGCCTCAGCCAGTTGCCCGTCGGGAAAGTAATTGAACGCCTCGCCATGCAGCAGCCCTCGGCGGTAAGTCGCCTTGCGCTGCAGCCAACCTTCGGGGGCATGGAAACTGGCGATCCCCTGCAACTTGTCACGGACAAACGGTAGCTGCGCCGAGAGCTTGCCATTGGGATGGTAGAGCCGGGTGGTGCCTTGCAGCTCGCCCTGGCTGTACTGCAAATCGGCCTGCGCGCGCCCGTCATCCTTGATGTGCAACGCACCGTCGAGCTGGCCATCGAGCAAGCGTCCCTTGAGCTGTTTATCGTTTTGCTGCAAGTCCAGCGGTGTGATGGCCATGGGCTCTCCTTGTCAGTTGACCTGCACCAGACCGCCCTTGATGGTCAGCATGCCGCCGCCATCCACGGTCTGCGAAGCGGCACCCTTGTTGGTCAGGCTGATCCCGGCATCGTTGGTCATTGTCGTGCCGGCCTTGTTCTCCAGTGAGGTGCCGGCCTGATTGCTCAGGGACGTACCGGCCTTCTGGCTGATCGAGGTGCTGGCCTGGGCTGCCAGATCCGCACCACTCTTGATCGTGAAACTGCCGCCACTTTGCAGGGTGAGGGTGCCGGTTACCTTGATGGTCAGGTTGCCGTCCACCGTCAGGCTGTAATCACCGGTGACCTTGTGCGTGTAATTGCCTCCGGTGCTGTGGGTCTGGTCAGCGCCCACGGTCACCGTGCGACTGTCCTTCACATCGAGATTGTCGCTGCCTGTCTGAATCGTCACGCTGCGTTTGCCTTTCTCCAGGGTCACGGTCTCGTCGCCTTCTTTCACCGTGCGCGTGCGGGCGTTCTGCACAGTCAGGGTTTCGTCATGGCCGACAGTGGCGGTGGTGTCGTTGAGCACGTTGATCTTCAGATCCTTCTGCGCCTGCAGAAACACCTCCTCGGCGTCCTTCTTGTCCTCGAAGCGCAACTCGTTGAAACCACCGCCACCCTTGGACGATTGGGTCTTGATGCCGGACTGGGTCTGATTCGCCGGCAGCGCATAGGGCAGGGCGTTGTCACCGTTGTAGACGCAACCGGTCACCAGCGGCCGATCGGGGTCGCCGTCGATGAAGGTCACGATGACTTCCTGGCCGATGCGCGGCACGAATTGCATACCAAAACCCTTGCCGCTCCAGGGCAATACCACCCGGACCCAGCAGGAACTGGCTTCGTCGTTCTTGCCGTCGCGATCCCATGGGAACTGCAACTTGATCCGGCCGTATTCGTCGGTCCAGATTTCTTCACCGGACTTGCCGACGACGATGGCTGTCTGGGTGTGCATTCGCGGCTTCGGCGTGGTTCGTTGCGGGCGGAACAGCGTGGCCTTGGGGATCGCTTCGAAACGGTTGCGATAACTGTCATGGCTGGCTTCATGCGTCACCGCCGTTACCACCCAATCGATATTCAACGTCGAATCATCGTGCCCGGCGAGGGTGAACCAGTGCCCCGGCACCAGCCAGCGGCAATCGCTCTCACCCACGAAACGCTTCTCCTGACTGCGCAAACCGTCCACCCGTTGCTTGGTCAACGCATCGCCCCGGGCCTTGGCGTTATAGCCGCCCGGATGTTCATACATCGAACGCGGCCCAGCCACAGCTTCGGCCTGGCCGTACAGCGACGTAGTGGGGGTGGTGAACTCGTAATCCGTCGCCCGATAGACACCGGCCACCGCCTGCACGCAGACCTGCCCGGAGCGAATACCGTGCAGTTCACGTTCGCCCAACTGCTGGCCGAGATAGCTCACCTTGGGTCCATTGGGGATCTGCACAAACGCATCGTTACTGTCACCCAACACCAGCGTGTGCTTACCGCTTTCATGAGTGAAAAACCAGAAAATCCCTTCCTCTTCCAACAGCCGCGAGACGAAGGCGAAATCGGTTTCGCTGTACTGCACGCAGTACTCGCGCGGGGTGTAACTACCGCTCAACGAAAGCTTGAAATCGCTGAAGCCGTGGGCCTTGAAAATCGTGGTGACGATGTCCGAAGTGCTGAGGTTCTGGAACACGCGGTTGTTGCTGGCCAGGGTCAGCCACCAGAGCCATGGTCTTAAAACAAGTTGATAACGTTCGGCGGTGGCGTCGGCCGGGAGCTGGCGGATTTCGGCGACCAATGCATCCATCGGGCGGGTCAGGGCGTCGTTGTGCAGGGTGGTGGTGAGGTGGGTGGCTACGGCGGTGGTCAGGGTCAGTGAGGCTCCGTCGTTGAGACCATTGAGGGTTTGGGAGCCGAGGGTATTCAGGGCCTCATCGCCGGACAGCGACTCAGGGTAAAGCGCCGACAGCGAGGCGGCGGTGAGGGAAAGGCTAGTGTTGCTGTCGGTGGTGCGGGGCATTGAACGGCCTCAGGTGGTGGATAAGGGGACGGCTTACCACTTGAACGTGCCGCCTTTTTCATGGATTGCAGCCTGGTTGTCACTGACCCACGCATCCATCTGGCTGTCTTGTCCATAGTCGTAGCTGTACATCAAAACCGAGTTTTCGATATAGGGAGCGAGTTGCGGTCCGCAAAGTTGACAGGGGCTTAGTTCGATATATATGCGGGTGACGAAGTTGCTGTAATCACCGTCCGGAAGTGCGACGCTATTGATCGCTTGAACCAACGCACTGATTTCCGCATGTCCGCGCAGGGTCGTGACGACTTTCTTGGTCGTGGTGGTGTAGTTTCCGAGCAGGTCCAGCTTCAGCGCACTGTCGCCGAATTTGTACATCAGTACGCCCCGTGCGGCATCGAAATGTTCGACCAGGGCGAAACAGGTTCCATGAGACGCTCCCGACCCGGCCACGGCACGGCGATTTGAAGAGGATTCATGGCAAATACTGGCCAAGTCGGGAATGGTCCCGCCATTCGTGGCCTGGTTGGCCGCCAACCAAGTAGCGTACAAGGGGTTTGCCCCTGTCATTGCCACATTGCCGCCTGAGTAACGGCCGACCTTATGTACTTCCGTCATGCCGCCAATCTCCGCGTGTCATCTGAATTGCACGACCCACCAGTGCTGGTTCAGATCAGGATAGTTTTGGATGATGTGATTCAAGAGCCAGGGTAAAAAATCATCTTGTCCGTTACTGCGAAACTCACCAAAGTTCGGGTCGAAAAAACTGATATGACCGCGATTAGTGAGTTCATAGGCAAGGGCATGACCATCATCTGGGCCCGTTAAGGCGATGATTCCGATGATGGGCGGAGCACTGAGTCTGAACGCTGCGTCTGTCAACTGAGAGACCCACTGGGGCGTAGTCCGGTTGTTGGAAAAACCTACCTTGTCATCCAGAAGTACCATCGCATTGCTTCTTGCCCATTGACTCATCTTTTCCAGGCGGTTGGCGTAGGCACGCATATTGTTAATCTGGCCATGAACATTGGCGACTGTTGATATGGCCTCACCGTCAGCGTCCTTGTATTTATAGCCCGTATTAAGCAGAGGGTTGACGTGTCCGGGATTATTCCCAAGGTCCTCAATGACGCTATTCTGCGTGACATTCATCCAGTCCGCGATTTCAAGCTTTTGATCTTCACTAAGAACGGACTGGTTGAACTCCAGCGCTTTATCCTTTGCTTTGCGTCGAGCACACCACTTCATCGAGAGGGCCAGACAGGCGCCCTCACCAAAGTCAGCCAGTGCTGCGCTATTGGCTATGGTATTTGCCTGATCATAGTGAAACAGTTGCCAGACCATACGGAAGCTCCACTTTTAAAGGTTGAGAGCGTGGCAAGCGTTCACTCCACCACCCACGCCGCCAACTTCCCCGTCACCTGCCAAAAAAGGGGACAGATTTATTTTCTGCACGCCTGGGTCACCCACGGCGCTTGGTCAATAAACCTGTCTCCTGTCCTGTTTCAATCAACCCATTTGCCCAAGCACATTAATCAGCGTCAGACTCGCTTGAGCCGCCTGGAATAACCGAAAGTCCGGCTTATCCAAATGAGCCCTTACGTCATTGAATGCATCATTGAACGGTGCCGTCTGTTGAGGCCCCTTCAGCACAACCTGAACGCCATTGGCGTAAGTAAGGCCGGTGACGTTATCCCAGCCAAAAGGGTTTGCACCTCCGTTTTGGGTGATCCAGGCCTGGAGGTTGTTAAAGTAGTCAGTAAAGGCCGGCACCATGGGGCCCTGATTTTGCAGGGTTGAATTCGCCCATACCTGCAGGTCATTGCGGCTGTTATTGATCTGCGCAGCCAGTTGTGCGGTTGTAAATGCCATATAAACACTCCTTGTTTTCACTGCATTGGTTTGCATTGCCCTAAGAGCGGGGCGGGCATCCTGTTTTCACTCCAACACCCACTCCGCCAGTTTCCCAGTCACCTGGGTCATCAATACGTTCTCTACATCCCTTGCGCCCGCCGCGCTGCACTTGGCCAACACCGCCTGCACAATCCCGGCATCAAATTCAAACTGTTTCCCGGTCGCGGCCTTGTAGCGCCCGCGCAATTTCTCCAGTTTTGCCAGCACAATCCCTTCCAGCGTCGCCTCATCCAGCGGCCGATACGCCACCACCGTCATGCGTGCCAGAAACGCTGGCCGAAACGCTTTCAGCAGCACTTTGTGCAACGCTTCGTTGAAGGCATCGGTGCCCAGTTGCGCGACTGGTGTATCGAGCAGCAACTCAGCCCCTACGTTACTGGTGGCGAGCATCACGGTGTTTTTGAAATCCACCACCAGGCCGGTGCCGTCTTCCATCACGCCTTTGTCGAAGACGTTGTAAAAGGCTTCGAGCACATCCGGGTGGGCCTTTTCTATTTCGTCCAGCAACACCACCGAATAGGGTTTGCGTCGCACCGCTTCGGTGAGTACACCGCCGCTGCCGTAGCCGACGTAGCCGGGCGGGGCGCCTTTGAGTTGGCTGACGGTGTGGGCTTCCTGGTATTCGGAGAGGTTGATGCTGATCAGGTTGCGTTCACCGCCGTATAGAGCGTCCGCCAATGCATAAGCGGTTTCGGTTTTACCGACGCCGGTGGGGCCGACCAGCAGAAACACCCCTACCGGTTTTTGTGGGTCGGTGAGACCGGCGCGGTAGGCTTGCAGGCGCTGGGCGATGGTGTTCAGCGCGGTGCTTTGGCCCATGACTCGCTGGCCCATGCGCTGGCCGAGGGTGCGTACGGCGTGGGCTTCGTCGGCGAGCATCTTGCCCACCGGGATGCCGGTCCAACCGGCGATCACAGCGGCTACGGTTTTTGCGTCGACTTGCTCCGGCACCAGCGGATCGTCTTGGCGAATGGCGTCCAGACCGGCCTCGAGCCGTACCAGTTCGGCGGCCAGATGATCGATGCGGCTGTCGGTGGCCTCGTCCGGTTTGTCGTTGTCGGCGCGTTCGCTCAAGGTCAGTAACTCGCGGCGGGTTTCCAGCAGTTCGCGTACGGCGATCCGTTCTTCGTTCCAGCGGATTTCCAGGTCGCGAATGGCCTGCACGTTACCAACGGATTCGGTTTCCAACAGGGTGATGCGTTCCCGGTGATCGAGGCCGGTGGCTTGTTCACGACGCAGGCGTTCGACTTCGTCTTTGAGGCTCTGTTGACGATGACGCAGACTTTCCAGCGGCGGCGGCACGTCGTGCTGGCCGAGGGCGACCCTGGCGCAGGCGGTGTCGAGCACACTAATGGCTTTGTCCGGCAACTGGCGTCCGGAGATGTAGCGGTGGGACAGTTTCACCGCTTCGTGAATCGCCGCGTCCAGCACCTGCACGCCGTGGTGCTGTTCGAGTTTGGCAGCGACCCCGCGAAGCATTTCCACTGCGGTAATTTCGTCCGGCTCCTCGACTTGTACCAGTTGAAAACGCCGGGCGAGGGCCGGGTCTTTCTCGAAGTATTTTTTGTACTCAAGCCAGGTGGTGGCCGCGAGTGTTCGCAGTTCCCCTCGAGCCAGCGCCGGTTTGAGCAGATTGGCCGCGTCGCTGCCGCCTTCCGCGCCGCCGGCGCCAATCAGGGTGTGGGCTTCGTCGATGAACAAAATGATCGGTTTGTCGGCACTGCGCACCGCGTCGATCACGCCTTTTAGCCGTTGCTCGAACTCGCCCTTGACCCCGGCGCCGGCCTGCAACAGGCCGAGGTCGAGTACCCGCAGGCTGACTTCCTGCAACGACGGCGGTACATCGCCGGCTGCAATGCGCAAGGCCAGGCCTTCGACCACCGCCGTCTTGCCCACTCCCGGTGCGCCGACCAAAATCGGGTTGTTCTGTCGACGCCTGAGCAGGATGTCGATGCACTGACGAATCTCGCCGTCGCGGCCGACGATGGGATCGATGCGCCCGGCATGGGCGTCGGCGGTCAGGTCCTGGGTGAACTGATCGAGGACTGAATCCTGTTTTGGCTGCGGATTGCTGGCACTGACAGCCCGCGTGCCGCCGACGTGTTCGCGCGAGCTTTCGGTCCACTCCAGCAGGTTGCTGCGCAAGGCTTCCCGCGGAATTTTCAACAGCGACGAGGCGCTATTGAGCAACAGACTGCGGCGTTCATCGCGGTCGAGCAGGGCCAGTAGCAGCAAGCCGGAACGGATGCTCTCGAGGCCAAGCACGCTGGCCTGAACCACCGCGTCTTCGAGCAGGCCGATGGTTTGCGCCGAGAGCGCCGGGGTGCGGGTGCTGCCGGATTTGAACAGTTCCAGGGCCTTGTTGATTTCCGCCGTCAGGGCATCGCGCTCCAGGCCGAAACGCGGCAGCAGCCAGGCGAAGTCGCCGCCCTCGATGTCCAGCAGCTCAAGCAGCAGGTGCTCGATTTCGACGTAATGATGACCCCGTTGCAGACAACGTTGCGCGGCCCGTTCGAGGGCGCGGCGGTTGTCCGGGTTGAGGCGTCCGATCAGGCTGGCCAGTTCCATGTTCAGGTAATCTCCAGCTGACGAAGGCGGGTTTCGATCCGTTGCACGGCGAGGCTGGTCTGGCGTTGCAGGCCGCCGTTCCAACTGAGCAAGGGCGGGGCCTGGCGACCGAGTTTTATCGGGCTGGCGCCACGTACCAGCAACACCAGCGTGCAATCCAGGTCGGGGCCGAAATACAACGCGCTGAGACTGGCCAGCGCCGGATGGGATTCACCGTCCGGCAGAAACCGCGCCGCCTGCGCCGAGGTCAACGGGCCGAGGGTCAGGCGGATGCCGGCGTGTTCATCCCAGACCCGGGTGCCGGCCACGGCGCTGCGGCCCAGTTGCAGATTGCGCCCACCCGGTTGCAGGCGGCTGCGACTGGCGGGCGGAATGTCACGCCAGGCCCCTTCATAGGCGCTGAGTGCCACCGGCAGTTCGAAGTGCTCGCGCACGATTGCGGCGAAGCCGGCCAGGGAGCGGCGACCGTCGGCAAACAGCGCGCTGCACGCCAGTACGGCGGAATCGGGCACGGCTTGACGTTCCTGCAAGGCTTTGGGCAACAGCCCGGTCAGCGCCCGAAGTTGCGCCTGCACCGGGGACGCGCCGGGGGCCGTGAAGCCGATGGCAATCCGGTGTTTGCGCATCACCTTGTACAGCAGGCTGAGCAAGCGATGCTGGAACAGGTCGAGGAATTCGGCGGGCGCATAATCCTTGGCGCGAGCCCGTTGTTGCAGCCATTCCTGATAGGCGTAGGGCAGGGGGCCGTCGGGCCCGCCGAGGCCAAACACCGGGGTCGTGAGGGTCGGTTGCTGGCCCGCGTCCTGGGTCAGGCTTTCAATTTCGCTGGCGGAAAAAAGCGGGGTTAACGGGCCGCGCAAGCGCAGGGCTTCCGCCTGGGGCGCGGTGCCGCTGCCCAGGGATTCGGCTTGCGGGTGTTCGCGTTCCAGCAGCAGCAAGGCCTGCAACAACTCGAACGCCTGCGGATCGCGCCGCAGCTTCTGGCTCAGGTTCAGAGGGACAGCGGCATGCCGGCTTGGGGTTGCCATGTCTTGACCTCCTTGTCTGCCTGGACCAGTACCGTGCGCACGAAGCGATTGGCCGTGGCATAGAGTGAAAAGAACTGCGCGAGCACCGCTGAGAACAACACCGCGCTGCTGCCAACGAAATGCTGCGGATCGAGTTGCAGCTGAACTTCCAGCCCATTGCGCCAGCCGCGCCAGGCGTCTTCGCCGACATGGGCGATCACCCGTTCACAGCCAAGGCCGAGCAAGCCTTCGATCTGCCGCAGGGCACTGGCCTCGTCACGCAGGTTGTGCAATTGAAGGATTTCCTTGAGGGCATCCAGCGCCTGCGGCCCCTCGACCAGTGACAAATGATTGAGGGTTAGTTGCGACACCAGTCGCCAACGGGATTCGCCGTCCAGACGCGGCAAACTTTGCGGGCTGGGTGGGTTGCGCAGGCGGGCCCAGGCCACCGGCCCCGGTCGTTCGAAACCCAGTGACGTGCCGGCCGGCAGGCTCTGGGCCAAGTGCCGGTTGGTGCACAGCAGTTCGGCGGTGAGGCTGTATTCGGTGGCCTCGGACAGCGGGTCGAGCCGGGTATCCACCAGGCTCACCATCAGGTCGGTGCCCAGGCGATTCGGGGTCATGCCGCTGACCCGTCGAGCGTGCCAATAGCATTGTTTGTCGGTGCCGCCATGCTGGCTGCCGTAATAAGCCGGCACCCGTTG
Source organism: Pseudomonas sp. LBUM1673 (assembly GCF_059695645.1). Classification (NCBI taxonomy): domain Bacteria; kingdom Pseudomonadati; phylum Pseudomonadota; class Gammaproteobacteria; order Pseudomonadales; family Pseudomonadaceae; genus Pseudomonas; species Pseudomonas sp. LBUM1673. The sequence goes on along the minus strand of NZ_CP166780.1, from coordinate 3,620,988 downwards.
CACACCTTGGCTGGAGCTGGCGCGCATCGCCCGGATGCTGTGGATCTCGACGCTGTTTTCCCGATGACTGTCGGCCACCAGGCGATACTCGCTGCGGGTGCCGTCCGGGCGCAGGGGCTCCGAGGTTCGTGGAAACAGGTTGATCACCGGCGCACAGCCCAAGGCGAAGTCACTGGCCTGAAGGTGCAGACGGTTGGCCGGGGCGCGGTCGAAGACGATGTACAGGTACAGCGTCTGGCTGTCGCTGGTGGCGCCAGCCAAGGGGATATCGAAGAAACTGAATTTGTCCGGGAACGCAAAGTACTCGGCGAGCAGACGCATGCCTGGATGCACTCCGTCCTCGTCTGGCAACAACACTTCGTCGCTGGCGAAACCGACGATGTCGGGCAACCCCACCAGCACTTTCGGCACGCTGCCGACCGCACCGGCCAGCACCTTCACGGCGTGGGCGCCGAGCAGGTCATACAGGCAGGCGTTGATCACCGGGGAGGCGGCCAGGTGCACGCGCAACTGTTTGATCGTCAACTCCGACCACTGGCTTTCGCCGAGGCAACGCAGGCTCAGGCGCAGGGCCGAGCGCGCTTGCGCAACACCGGTCAGGGCCTGGGCTTCGTCGCTGCCCAGCAACAGCGCTTCATTGATTTCCACCGGCCACAATCGAACGGCGGCGCTGGTGCGAAAGTGGATGCTTTCGCCTTTGCTGGTGGTAACGAACAGCGGCGTGTCCCTTGGTAGCGGGTAACCACCGGCCAGGTTGCCCTTGCTCGGGTCCGGCTCGAACTGCACGATTGCGCAGGACGGCAACGGTCGCATGGCCAGCGGGTAAAGTTGTTCGAGCAAGGCGTCGCTGAATTCGGCGTAGTCGTCATCGAGCCGCCGTTGCAGGCGCGCTGCGAGCAAGGCGAAACCCTCGAGCAGCCGTTCGACATGCGGGTCGGGACATTCACCGGGGGACAGTTCCAGACGTCTGGCGACTTTGGGATAACGCTCGGCAAATACGCTGCCGGCGTGCCGCAGCCAGGTCAGTTCGCGCTGGTAGTAATCGAGCAGTTGCGGGTCAATCGAGTCGCTCATGACGCACCTCAAGGCCATTGCTGGCCTTCTCGATGACAAATGCCACGGGCCAGTGCTGTTGGCCGCTACGCAACTCGCCCAGTAGCCGAATGCTCAATTGCTGCGGATGGCCGGGGACCGGATTGACCTGGACCTCGCCCAGTCGCAGGCGCGGTTCGAAATGAGTGATGGCCTCGCGGACTTCCCGCGCCAACTGACGACGGTCATCGCTGCGCTGCTGTTGCAAGGCGGTCCAGTCAGCGATGCCGTAGTCGAGAATGCTCGGCGGGGAGGTCAGTGGACGTTGGCCGCGTCGGGTATTGAACAGGCGCAGCAGCTCCGTGTGCACCGAGTCGAGCAGCCCCTGGCGATCGAACACCTGCAGGGTGTCGACCTCGCTTGCGGCGAGGCGCTCGAACAACGGTGGGAGCATGCCGGTGCCTGCCATGGACGACGCGCCCGCTTACTTGGCTTTGATGAGTTTGTTGGCGGCCATGTCCCAGGTCGAGGCGGCCGTGCCTTCCTTGGTGCCGTCGTCTTTCTGCGCGGTGAGTTCCCATTTGATTTTGGTGAAGTTCAGCGACAAGGTTTCCACCGGTTTACCACCCGTACCGCCACTGACGCTGACGTTGGACAGTACGACATTGGTCAGGGTGTAGATGATGAACGGCATCAGCTGGCCACTGCCTTCGGCGGCGTTACGACCGATGGTGATCTTGGCTTCCGGGATCGGTTTGCCGGCGCAGCAATACTCGTTGAGGGACGGCGTCGAGCTGTCGACGAATTTGGTCAGGGTGAACTCGCCGATGTGTGGCTTGCCGGAGGTACGCTCCGAGTTGCTGACGTCGTTGGTCACCTGCATGGCCACGTTGTGGCTGTAGGACATGACTTCGATCTTGTCCTTGTAACCCTCGAGCAGGCTATCGCCTTTGATGTCGCCACCGAGGTCGAGAATGATTGCATCCATCGCATGAAACTCCTGAAGAAATTCAATTTAGACACGTGAACGGTTGCCGAACCCTTAACCCGTGGCGAGGGGGCTTGCCCCCGTTGGGGCGCGCAGCGGCCCTTGTTTTTAGGTCTGCTGCGCAGCCCAACGGGGGCAAGCCCCCTCGCCACAGAGGTTTCACCGACTTTAGGCGGCTACCGGTGGCGGCAGGGTCGCGACCAGGCGGATCGATGCGGTCAGCTCTTCAAGCTGGAAGTGCGGCCGCAGGAACACCGTGGCCTTGTAGGCACCCGGCTTGCCGGCGACCTCGGTCACATCCACCCTGGCTTCACGCAACGGGTACTGCGCCTTGATCTCTTGCGGCGCGTTGTCGTTGATCAGCACGTAGTCGGCGATCCAGTTGTTGAGGTAGGTCTGCACGTTGTCGCGGGTCATGAAACTGCCGACTTTGTCGCGCATGATCACCTTCAGGTAGTGCGCGAAACGCGAGGCCGCGAGCACGTACGGCAGCATCGCCGAAATCCGCGCGTTGGCATTCGCCTCGTTGGTGTTGTAGAGCTTGGACTTGTTGGTGGTCTGGCCGCCGAAGAACACTGCCACGTCACTGTTTTTCTTGTGGCACAGGGCGATGAAACCGAGGTCATTGAGCTCTTTCTCACGACGGTCGGTGATCGCCACTTCGGTCGGGCATTTGAGCGACAGATCGCCAGAGGTGGTACGGAAGGTATGGGCCGGCAATCCTTCTACTGCACCGCCGCCTTCGGCACCGCGAATCGCCGCGCACCAGCCGTACTTGGCGAAGGCTTCGGTGATTCGTTGCGACAAGGCCCACGCGGCATTGCCCCACAGGTATTTGCCGTGGTCGCTGCCGTTGACGTCTTCGACGTAGTTGATGCCTTCTACCGGCGAAGTGTCTGGGCCGTAGGGCAGGCGCAGCAGAAAGTGCGGCAGTACCAGCGACACGTAGCGCGAATCTTCGCTTTCACGGAACGAGCGCCACTTGATCAGCTCCTGGCTCTCGAAGACTTTTGACAGGTCCCGTGGCACGGCCAGTTCGGTGAAGCTGTTCATGTCGAACAGCCGTGGGCTGGCGGCGGCAATGAACGGCGCGTGAGCGGCCGCGGCGACGTTCGAGAGTTTCTCCAGCAGGCCGATGTCCTGTGGGTGTCGGCCGAAGGTGTAGTCACCCACCAGCAGGCTGAACGGGTGGCCGCCGAAGGTGCCGTATTCTTCTTCGTAGATCTTCTTGAACAGTGCGCTCTGGTCGAACTCGACGGCTTTTTCCAGATCGTTCTGCAGCTCTTTCTGGGTCACGTTGAGCAGGCGCAATTTGAGCCGCGTACTGGTTTCGGTGTTCTGCACCAGCATGTGCAGGCCGCGCCAGGAGGCTTCGAGTTTCTGCAAATCCGGGTGGTGCAGCACTTCGTTGAGCTGAGCGCTGATCAGTTCGTCGATCTGGCTGATGCGGTCGTTGATCATTGCCACGGTGTCCTTGTCGATGGCCATGCCTTCGTCAAGTACCTGGGTGGCGAATTCCGCGAGCATGTCGCGGGCGTAATCCTGCTGGCTGTCGTCATGGGCCATGCGGCCTTTGGCGATTATTTCATCGAGCAGAGACAAGGTCTGGGTCGTACTGTCGCTGGCTTGGCTCTGGGCGGCGGATGAAGCTGGCATGGCAATTTCTCCCTAAGTGGATAGGTGATCAAGCTTGCGGTTCGGCCGGTACTTCTGCATCGCCTGCGGGGGCGGGAGCGGCGGTTTCCGGGCGGGCCGACTTGATCTCTTGCAGTCCCTCGGTGTTGGCGATGACGTCGCGCAACAGCTTGTCCAGATCATCGTTGCCGTCGAGCTTGGTCAGCAGATCGCGCAGACGCTGGCGGGCCTCGAACAGGCGCCGCAGCGGAGTGACCTGCTCGACCACTTTGACCGGGTCGAAGTCGTCGATGTGCTTGAAGTTGAGCTCGATGTTGAGCTTGCTGTCGTCGCCGCTAAGGGTGTTGGTGACCTGCAAGGTGGCGCGCGGACCGATCGAGGCGAGCACTTCGTTGAAGTTGTCGCGGTCGATTTCGGTGAAGCGCCGTTCATTCAATTTTGGGAGTGGCTCGAGAGGCTTGCCGGAGAGATCGGCAAGGATGCCGACAACCAACGGCAATTCTTTCTTCTCGATCGCGTTGCCGATTTCGACGTCGTAGGTGATTTGCACCCGGGGCGGGCGGACCCTGTCGAGCTTGTGCTGAGTACTTTCTGCCATGGTGGCTGACTCCGATGCATGAGGCGGGCGCAATGCATCGGGAGGCCCGTTTCATCGCATTCCCTTACTGGACCGTAGGTTAGAAAGGGAGGGCAGAGGACCTGTCATTCCTTTGACGAACCTTCCACATTCGTCGTGCCGACCGAACTACCCAAGACGCTAGAACAGGTCTATAAAAAAGCAAACAAAAAACATTTTTGGACTGTCATGAGAAAAGGAAAATTCATTTTGTGTGCGCGTTTTTTTTCTTTGGTTCTGCTCCTGTCCCTCGCCGGGTGCTCGTTGTTCGGACCTCGCATCGACCTCGATAACCTGACGCTGGACGTCGCACCTCGCGCCAACGATGACACGCCGATTGCGGTGGACTTTATTGCGGTGAACGACGCGGACCTGCTCAAGCAGTTGTCGGGCATCACCGCCCGGCAGTGGTTCGCCGAACGCGAGCAGTTCCAGCGCGACTACCGACAGCTGATGACGGTCTGGGGACTGGAACTGGTGCCCGGTCAATTCATCGACAAACAACCCTTCCCGCTGGGGGGCAAGCGGGCGGCTGGACTTTTAGTCTTCGCCAGCTATAACACTCCCGGAGCGCACCGGTTACGGCTGGACGATCAGAGCAACGCCTGGCTCAAGTTCGACAGTCGCGAGATGACGCTGGTCAGCGACCACCCGAACTGAACACAGAGGTTAAGGTGCGCAAACTTGTGGGAGCGAACCCTGTGGCGAGGGGGCTTGCCCCCGTTTGAGTGCGTAGCACTCACAAGATTTTTGGTGCATCAGAGATTTTGGGGCTGCTTCGCAGCCCAACGGGGGCAAGCCCCCTCGCCACAAGGCTCGCTCCCACAGGGGCTGCGGTGCTCAAGTAGGGCCAGGCCGCCATTTTTTGCGCGGCGCCACGAGAGGTCGAAGGGAATCGTATGAGTCTGCTACCTGACGCGGTTTGCTGGCATGAGGGCATGCAGTTGCTGCCCCAGCATTTTCAGTTGCAAGGGCTGCGCGCCGAGGCGCTGGTGGCGCATTTTGCCCAGGCCTGTAATCCGTGGTTCTGGGGCGTGACCCGCGTTGAATTCGACCCCTCGGCGCTGAGCGCCGGGCTCGTGCGCCTGATCAATTTGCAGGCGACGTTGCCGGACGGTTTGCCGGTCAATCTGCAGGCCGGTGTGGGGCCGATGCTGGAACTCGATGTCAGTGAAGCGATCGACGCCACGGACAACGCCACCGTCACGGTGTACCTGGCGATCAGTCCCCTGTGGCGCGCCGGGCAGTTGCTGCCGCTCAAGGGCCGATTGCAATCGGTGGTCGGCGATGCGTTGCCGGACCTCACGAGCGGCGAGTACCCGGAATCGATCACGGTCTGGCGTCCGAACCCGCGTTTGTGTACGCAGCTGAACAAGGCGGATTCCGTCTGCCTGCCGCTGCTGAGGATTCGCAAGGAGGGCGGCGGCTTTCTTCAGTTGCCCTACACGCCGCCGACGCCATGCCTGTTGCCCGAGTCGGTGGTGGGCCGCCGCGTGGCGGGGCTGTGCGCCAGGGCGCGGGAGAAATGCATGTTCCTCGCCGGTCGTTTGCGTCAGGCGCAGCAGGCCGGCAATCAGGACGACGCGCTGGAAATTCGACGCCAGTTGACGGCGCTCTGGGCGCGACTGCCGGAAGTCGAAGGCCTGCTGAACAGTCGAGTGGCCACGCCGCAGGCGTTGTATGGCTTGCTGCTCGGGCTGGCCGGCGCCTGGTCGGCGCTCGATCCATTGGCCGGCGTTCCGGCGTTCGCTCCGTTGGACTTTCTTGAACTGCAGCGCGGCTATGAGGCAGTGCTCGACTGGCTTGAAAAGACCCTCGAACTGATCCGCGCCGGTTACCGCAGCCTGGCCTTCGAACGCAGTGATCAGACCTTCTCGATTCAATTGCCCGACGACCAGCCGAGCCAACGGCTGGTCATCGGTTTACGCATGCCCAACGGTGCCAGCGAACAGGCCGCCAGCGAATGGCTGCGCGGGGCGATCATTGCCTCGCAGCCGCACATCGCGTTGCTCAGCCGTCAGCGCATGAGCGGTTTGTCCCATCAGGCCATGAGTCGCAATGAGCAAGTGGCCTACAGCGTGGGTGACGATACGCGGTTGTTCGTGGTGACGGCCGAAGGCCAATGGTTCGACGGGCAGTTGCCGTTGCTGATTGCTGCACCGGCTTCGAAACCGGTCAGCAGTCCGTGGCAAGTGGTGTTGTTTGTGGCCCAGGCGAGTGAGAGTGCTTGATCAAGGAAGGAACGTCATATGTCTGAGGGGAATGCCGGGGCGGGTACACGAGGCCTCCACGAAGCGCCGCTGAGCAGTGCTTTTCGCCAGGCCTGGCAGCAATGGTCCCAGGACTGGAGCCAGTTGCCCAAGGACAGCGAAGACGAAGCGCTGGTGGAAGCGGTGGTCGAACTCTCCACGCAGATCTCCCAACGCCTCTGGCGAACGGCATTCGCCAAAGTCGGTGACGCCGCCACCGAGCAAGTCAAAGCGCTGGTCTATGCCTTTGTCGCGCTGGTTGATGAAACCTTGCTGTTCACGCCGTGGCCGGGCCAGTCGGCCTGGCAGGAAAAACCCCTGGAGTCGCGGATATACGCTAGCCGTCAGGCCGGTGAACGGATACCGCTGGCCATCAAGGAACTGCTGGACGAGCAAATCCCTACCACCCGCGATCTGGCCAATGTCTATTTGCAGTGCCTGGTGCTGGGGTTTCAGGGGCGTCTGCGGGGCGAACAGAATCAGGCCCAACATGAAAAATGGCGCCTGGCGCTGTTTACTTTTGCCTGGCAGCACGAGCCGGATTATGCCGACGTCAGTGCCCGCCTCGAACAGCCTTCGGCCGTGCCACCGATGCAATTGCCGGTGCGCCTTTCGTTGCCCGACGGTTTTCGCCTGGGCCTGGGGATTCTCGCCATGATCCTGCTGCTGACCGGGTTGGGCCAGTTGTTCTGGCGTGACATTCGTCTGGAACTCGAACCGGTCTTGCAGATGACCGATTCCGTGGCCACCTCGGAGCAAGACTCATGAGCACGCTGGGGATTATCGGCCTCATCATCGCCGTGCTGTTGGTGCTGGCGATTGTCGGGGTGGCGGTCTGGTGGCTGCGCACGCAAAGCGGTGCGGCGATTCGCAGTTTTTACCTGGCGGTGCGGCACATGGAGCAGGAGCAGGGTGCCCAGGACCGTTATCAGATTCCGTGGTTGCTGATGCTCGGCAACGAAACCCAGGGCACGCAGCTGTGTACTCAGTGGCGTTTGCAGCCCACCGACAAACCGGCCTGGTTCGGCCGCTGGTGGTCGGACCCCGAAGGTGCAGTGCTGGTGGTGCCCCAGGCGCTGTTTTTGCCGGATGAAGGCATGAACCTGCAACGGGGTGGCTGGTGGCGCTTGCTGGGATTGATCCTGCGTTTGCGCAGTCAACGTCCGCTGGACGGAGTGATCTGGACGGTACCGGTCAGTCGACTGGGCAACGTCGAGCAAGCCGCGACCCTCGGGTTGGCGGCGCGTCGACGCTTCATCGATCTGTTGCAACGGTTCGGGCTGAGCCTCCCGGTGTACGTGGTCATTACCGGCATGGAAGAGTTGCCGGGCTTTCAGGAATTGATTACCGCGCTGCCGGTCGAGGCCCGCGAACGCACACTGGGCTGGTCCTCGCCCCACGGGCCCGATGCGGTCTGGCAGGCGCAATGGAGCGATCAGGCGCTGGATCAGGTCAATCGGGCCTTGGCGGAATCGATCATCGAAATCGGCACCTTGTCCGGGCAGTTGAGCAGTGAGCTGTATGGCTTGCCGGAACGTTTCGAAGCCCTGCGGCGTCATCTGCAAAGCCTGCTGGAGCCGGTTTTCCAGGGCAATGCCCAAGGCGAGGCCCCGCGCTTTCGCGGTGTTTATTTCACCGCCAACCAGCCTTCTGACGACAGCGCCGACGGGTTTTCGGCCTACGACACAGGGTTGCAGCAGAGTGCCTTCGCCCGGCAGTTGTGGCAGCGGCGGGTGGTCGCCGAGCGCGGTCTGGCCCAAGTGGTGCCGCGTCTGTTACGCCTGCGTCAGCGCTGGCAGCGCGTGACCGGTGGGGTGGCGTTGGTGGTCGCGGTGCTCTGGGGCGCCGGCATGCTCTGGGTCTGGCAGGATTCGGTGAAAGACGCCCATGAACTGTCGCGCCTGCTGCAAGGGGCGCAGAAAAATTACGCGGCGGTCACGGATGAATCTCATCGGCTGGAATCGACCCGCCGCAACGTCCAGAGTTTGTGGCGGGTGCTGGAAAAGGCGCCGCTCTGGAGCTTCACTTCGGTGGTGTTTCCCACCTCCTGGTTCTCTTCGCTGGATGCGCAATTGGAGAATGAGTTGCGCCTGACTGCCCAGAGCCATTTGTTGCTGCCGTTGCGCGACCTGTTGAGCGCGGATCTGGCGCAACTCAAGACTATTCGCAACACCGAGCGACGGGGCAACGTCGAAAGCGAAGATCCGGCCCAATGGCAAAACTACGTCAAGGCCAAGGATCTGGTGGAGCGTGCGGTGAGTCTGGAGCAGCAGAACCAGTGGTTCAGTCAGGCGCTGAACAACCCCAAGGCGCCCCTGGAAGACTTGGTGTTGCTGAGCAACAACGCCTTGTCGCTGAACCTCAACGTCGGCACTTTGCACCGCGCCGGTTTTTACAACCGGGCGTTGTTCGATGCCGATGGCAGCGACTTGCGACCACTGGATCTGACCGTCGAGCGCCCGGTGATCGAGGAGAATTTCCTCGGGCTCATGGAGCGCTGGCTGGACCAGTATTTCCTGGCGGACAACTTCGTGCGCCAGGCCGGTTATCTCAAGCTGCACCTGGAACGGCTGGAAGCCGGCAGTGGCAACTCCCTCACCGAACTCGAAGATTTGCGAGCACTGATCGATGACCTGCAAGCCGTGATCGGCTTGACGAATTCGGCGTGGGGCCGTGGCAAGGGTCAGGACCTGGTGCCTGGCTATCGGGAGATGCTGGACAACGTGCGCAAAAGCGCCTTGCTCGGACCGCAACTGGAACAACAGTTGGAAATGCAGGCGGCCAAGCTGCAGCAGAGCTTTCGCGATCAATGGATCGTCCAGGCCGGCTCCCGGGATAATTTATTGATTCAACAAGGCAGCGGGCAACTGGTCTTGCAGGAACATGTGGTGCAGCTCAACAACGCGGTGCAGGCGCTGTTCAAGCGTGACTTTGTGGCCATCGCCTTACAGGCGGATCGGTCCGAAGCCCCGAATGGGCAGGGGCAGGGCGTTGATGGCGACGACCTCGACAGTGCGCTGAACTATTTCGCCAGTTACAAGAGTTATGCCGCCGAAGAGCTGCCACGCATTCCGCCGGCGTATCGTGGTGCCTTGCTGCAAGCGGCCGAAGGCGCGGTGGTCAAGGCCATGTTGTCGAGCCTGCGCGAGCACAATGCGCAGGTCCACAGCGGCGTGTTCAATGTGCAGGCCGCACAGGCGATTGCCTTGCAGAAAGCCTTTATCGAGGTGCGCCGCAGCGATCTGGCCACGCGCTTGCAAAGTGCCTTGAACCGTCGCGCCCTGGCCGACGTCGTCAGCGGCCTCGATGAAATCGTCGCCCAGCCGCTGTTCAGCGGGCGCACCGAAATCAGCCAGTGGGACGGCTCGAAAAATCTCGGCCTGCAACTGTATGGCGCCAACGACGTGCAGGATTTGAAACTGAGCCTCAAGCAGCAATTCAACACCATGCTCGGCATCACCGAGCGACGCACCTCGGCGCTGGAATGGCTCAAAGTCCAGCAACAGAACCTCTCGGCGCTGGATTATGAACGCGTGACGCAGTTCAGTGCGCTCAACGACGAACTGCTCAAATACAAAGAGCAGAACCCCGCCAGTTCGCCGGCGCAGATCGAGCAATTGGTGAGCCGCGACTTCATCGAAATGGACGTCGCGTCCTGTGGCCAGATCCTGCAAACCGCCAACCTGTCTGGCGGGCGCGGAACCTTGGCGTTGCGGGCCGTGGATCTGCAACAAACCGCCATGCAACGCTGCCAGTTCCTGCAACAGCGACAGGCTGCGGCAGCGTGGAACGACCTGGCCAACTACTTCAACCAGTACCTGGCGGAGCGTTTTCCGTTTGCCAATGGCCTTCAGGCCACCGACGCCGACCCGGCTCGGGTTCAGCATTTGCTGGAATTGATCGACAAGCGTTTGCCGGTGGCGCAGGCCGGATTGCTGCTGAACCAGACCCCGGAACGGTTGGCCGCCGAGGACTTCCTCAATCGTCTGAAGCAAGCCAGCACCTGGCTGGGCCCAATGTTCGTGCGCGACAAGAGCGGCGTGCTGGGGGTGGAGATGGACGTGCGCTGGCGCACCGATCGAGAGGAAGAACGCGGTGCCGATCAGGTGATTGCCTGGGGCTTGAATGCCGGCAATCAACAGATCAGCTACCCCGGCGAGCCCCAGCAGAACCTGCGCTGGATGGTCGGCCAACCGATCCGGCTGACCTTGCGTTGGGCCCGGAATGGCTACCAGCGCCCGGCCAACGATCCGTTACAGCCGAGCCTGGTGGTGCGGGATCTGGAGGCGGGCTGGGAGTACAGCGGTCCGTGGTCGCTATTGCGTTTGATGCGCTCACACGTGTCGGTGCAGCGCCAGCCGAACATGGACTACACGGATTTTCCGTTGACCTTGCGCCTGCCCGTAACGACGCAGTCCAGCACCGCGGAGCAAACCCTGATGTATGTGCGCCTGTCGTTGATGACCCAGGGCTCGAAATTGCCCCTGTCCGTTGCGCCCTTGCCGACCCGGGCACCGCGTTCACCGTTCATGGTGACGGGGTCGACCGTGGCCATCGAAGCCCGAGACATAGAACCTGATAAGGAAGGCCTGTGAATCAACCTTCAACGCCGTTGCCGGAACTGATTGCCCAACTGCTCGAACCGATCAGCGGGGAGGCTCCCTGTGGCCAGGATCTGCGTTATGAACCTGAGTTCGACCGGTTGCGCGAACTGCGCCGTGAGGACGACACCAGTTTGCCCACGGGGGTATGGCAGTCGTCGATCAAGCGCGCCCAATGGGCAGAACTGGAAAAACTGACCACCAGTCTATTGCTCGAACGCAGCAAGGATTTGATGCTCAGCGCCTGGCTGGGTGAGGCGTGGCTGCATCAGGATGGGCTCGAAGGGTTGCCGGGGAGCCTGGCGCTGGTCGCCGGGTTATGCGAGCGCTATCCCGAACACCTGCACCCGCAGGCTGAGGACGGCGATCAATCATGGCGGGTGATACCGCTCGAATGGCTGGCTCGACGCTACGCTGAAGTATTGCTGACCCGAGTGCCGCTGTTCGAGCCGCACAACAACGAATTCGATGGCTTCTGTCTGGATGCCTGGCGCCGGTTGCAGTTGCAACAGGTGCTGGCCAGCGACAGTCAAGCGGCCAAGGCCTTGGCCGAGAACGCGCGCAACGAACAGAAAAAACTCACCGAACAGATTCGCGCCACACCGTTGTCATTCTGGTTGCGTAGCCAGGGCACGCTGCTACTCAGCCAGCAGCACTTGCAACGCCTGGAAAACTGGAGTGATACCTATCTTGGCAACCAAGCCCCAGGCTTCAAAGCTTTGCAGGACGTGATCGAAGCGTTGTTGACGCTGGTTCAGGAGTTCATCGCCATGCATCCACGAAAACCAACCCCGGCGCCTGTCGACAAACCGGTGGTGGCACCGAGCCCGGCCGCTGTGCCGGACATCGTCCCGGCACCCCAGGTGTTCAGCGAGCCGGCGAATCGTGAAGAGGCGTACCGGCAATTGCTGTTGATCGCCGAGTACCTGGCGCGCACCGAACCCCACAGCCCGGTTCCCTATTTGATCAAGCGGGGCGTGGAGTGGGGCAACAAGCCCCTGAGCGAGCTGCTTGGAGAACTGATCAGCGCCGATGCCGAATCCCGGCGACTCTGGACACTGCTGGGCGTCCTTTAGTGATTGTGTCGGGCGGTTGGCGACGGCGGCGGTAACGCAATGGGGGTCAGTACCGGTTGACCGGAAAAAAACGCTGTCAGGTTTTTACCGGCCAATTCCACAGTGCCTTGGGTGGCCTCCGGGGACAATCCGGCGACATGGGGGGTCAGAATCACGTTGGCCAACCCCTTGAGGGCCTCAGGCACCATTGGCTCGTGGTCGAAGACATCCAGTGCGGCACCGGCGATTCGTCGCTGTTCGAGCGCGCTGATCAGGTCCGCCGTGACGATCACGCTGGCCCGGGCGATGTTGACGATGAACCCGTTGGGGCCCAAGGCGTCCAGCACCTGTCTGTTGATCAGGTGGTGGGTACCGAGCCCGCCGGGTGCGGCGACTATCAGAAAATCCGAAAGGCGTGCCAGTTCGGCAGGGGTCGAGCAGAAGCTGTAGGGCACGTCACTGCGATGCTGGCGGTTGTGGTAACTCACCGTCATGTCAAAGCCGTTGGCGGCACGTTTGGCAATCGCCATGCCGACGGCGCCGAGGCCAAGGATGCCCAAGTGTTTCCCGGCCAGGGAAGGGCGCATGATTTTCGGCCACTCGCCCCGACGTACGGCAGCATCGGCTCGAGGGATGTCACGGACCAGCGCCAGCAGCAACGCCATGGCGTGATCGGCGACGGAAGAGGCATTGACGCCGGCACCGTTGGTCACCGTGATGCCGCGGTCGGCGGCGGCTTGCAGGTCGACGTGTTCGTAACCGGCGCCGATCACACAGATGATCTTGAGGTTGGGCAGGTCGGCGATTTCATCGGCATACAAGCCCAATGGGCCGCGCGTCAGCACCGCATCGATCTGACTGCCCTGTCGGGCAATGGCGGCGGCGCGCTCGGCCGGGGTCGGAGCCAGGATCAAATGAAACCCCTGATGTTCGAGAATCGGCAGGTATTCATTGATGGTTTCAACCAGTACCAGAACAGTTGCGGTCATGCTGGGCTCCTGCGGGCAGCGACAATGTCGGGGCTCGAACGTCGCTTCAGGTTGCTGGCTCCAGAGCGGTTTGGCAATGGCCAACGATCATGGGCTTTTGGCTCCCCGTGCAGGAGCCTGCGATCCTTCTACTGACAACACTAGATCAGAGTGAGGCAGATGGAGAGGAATTGTCCGCGATGAGAAAGTCACGCGCAGTCTAAGAGCATCACCACGGATGTCAGTCAATTAAGCCGTAATGCAATCTGTAGCAGCTGGCGAAGCCTGCGTTCGGCTGTAGCAGCTGCTACAGGGAGTGCGTCGTGGCTGAAATGGCTTTAGTGGCTGGCATTAGGACTAAATTCATTGCGTCTATCACACCTGGCGGTCGCTGCATCTGATCCGCACAACCGTTCCTCAGCTAAGTCTTTGCTTCTGCTCATTAATCCCGGACAATCGCGCCCCTGTTTTGGCCAGGGCGCTGCCTGTCGGATTTTTCCGACTCGTCCTGACCGAGTGACGAGTGACCGGAAAATGGAGATTCGACCGGATGAATGATCAGGCCAATAGCGTCGACGAACGCTATGTAGCGGCGACACCAGCGAGCCTCGCGAGCTGGAATCGCCATGACACCACCTGGATGCTGGGCCTGTTTGGCACAGCCATCGGGGCCGGTACCCTGTTTTTACCGATCAACGCGGGGTTGGGCGGCTTCTGGCCGTTGCTGGTCCTGGCGGTGTTGGCGTTCCCTATGACCTTTTACGCACACCGTGGCCTGACCCGCTTTGTGTTGTCCGGCCGCGAAGGCGCGGACATCACCGAAGTGGTGGAAGAACACTTTGGCATCAAGGCCGGTGCGCTGATCACGTTGCTGTATTTCTTCGCGATCTTCCCGATCCTGCTGATCTACAGCGTGGCCCTGACCAACACCGTGGGCAGTTTCCTCGAACATCAACTGCACATCATGCCGCCACCGCGCGCCGTGCTGTCGTTCGTACTGATTCTCGGCCTGCTGGCGGTGGTGCGTTGCGGTGAGCAAGTGATCGTCAAGGCCATGAGCCTGATGGTGTATCCGTTCATCGTCGCGCTGCTGTTCCTGGCGGTGTTCCTGATTCCTCACTGGAATGGCGGCATCCTCAGCACCGCGACCACGCCGCCTGAGTCGTCGGCGTTGCTGCACACCCTGTGGCTGGCGATTCCGGTGATGGTGTTCTCGTTCAACCATTCGCCGATCATTTCGGCGTTCGCGGTGGACCAGAAACGTCGCTACGGCGTGCATGCCGAAGAGCGCAGCTCGCAGATCCTGTCCCGCGCCCACGCCTTGATGGTGGTGATGGTGCTGTTCTTCGTGTTCAGTTGCGTACTGACTCTGTCGCCGGCGCAACTGGCGGAGGCCAAGGCGCAGAACCTGTCGATCCTGTCATACCTGGCCAACCACTTCAGCAACCCGACCATCGCCCTCGCCGCGCCGTTGATCGCTTTCGTGGCCATCTCCAAGTCGTTCCTGGGCCACTACATCGGCGCCAGCGAAGGCTTGAAGGGCCTGATCGTCAAGAGCGGAAAGCGCCCGGCGCCGAAGACCCTGGACCGTATGACCGCCGCGTTCATGCTGGTGGTCTGCTGGATCGTCGCGACCCTGAACCCGAGCATTCTCGGCATGATCGAAACCCTCGGTGGCCCGATCATCGCCGCGATCCTGTTCCTGATGCCGATGTACGCGATCCGCAAAGTGCCGGCGATGGCCCGTTATCGCGACCAGGCCTCCAATGTCTTCGTGACGGCGGTAGGCCTGGTGGCGATTTCGGCGTTGATCTATTCGCTGAGTGCCTGATTTGGAACTGACACCCTGAAAAACCTGTGGGAGCGGGCTTGCTCGCGAAAGCGGTGTATCAGTCACATCAATACTGGATGTGCCGCCGTCTTCGCGAGCAAGCCCGCTCCCACATTTGCTCTTTGTAAGGCGTAAAAAAACGCCGCTCATCTCACGATGGGCGGCGTTTTTTATTGCGTTGCAGCGTTAGGCTTGAACGACCGGGATGTTGGCGTTCGCAGCAGCTTCACGGAACTCGGCGATCTGGTCGAAGGACAGGTAGCGGTAAACATCGGCCGCCATGCTGTCGATCTTGCCAGCGTATTCCATGTACTCCTCGACGGTCGGCAGGCGACCCAGGATCGAAGCAACGGACGCCAACTCGGCCGAAGCCAGGTAAACGTTCGCGCCATCGCCCAGACGGTTCGGGAAGTTACGGGTCGACGTCGACACAACAGTCGAGTTCGGCTCTACACGTGCCTGGTTACCCATGCACAGCGAGCAGCCTGGCATTTCCATGCGTGCGCCGGCCTTGCCGTAGATGCCGTAGTAGCCTTCTTCAGTCAGCTGGTGAGCGTCCATTTTGGTCGGCGGCGACAGCCACAGACGGGTTGGCAGCTGACCCTTGACCTGATCCAGAAGTTTACCGGCAGCGCGGAAGTGACCGATGTTGGTCATGCACGAACCGATGAACACTTCGTCGATCTTCTCGCCAGCAACGCTGGACAGCAGACGGGCGTCGTCCGGGTCGTTTGGTGCGCAGAGCACAGGCTCTTTGATGTCGGCCAGGTCGATTTCGATGACTTCAGCGTATTCGGCGTCAGCATCGGCAACCATCAGCTCAGGGTTGGCGATCCAGGCTTCCATCGCTTGAGCACGACGTTCCAGAGTACGTGCATCGCCGTAGCCTTCGCCGATCATCCAGCGCAGCAGGGTGACGTTGGAGCTCAGGTACTCGGTGATCGACTCTTTCGACAGCTTGATGGTGCAACCGGCAGCCGAACGTTCGGCCGAGGCGTCGGACAGCTCGAACGCTTGCTCGATGCTCAGGTTGTCCAGGCCTTCGATTTCCAGAATGCGGCCGGAGAAGGCGTTCTTCTTGCCTTTCTTCTCGACGGTCAGCAGGCCAGCCTGAATCGCGAAGTAAGGAATGGCGTGAACCAGGTCGCGTAGGGTGACGCCCGGTTGCATTTTGCCTTTGAAGCGAACCAGGATCGATTCCGGCATGTCCAGCGGCATAACGCCGGTGGCTGCAGCGAACGCGACCAGACCGGAACCGGCCGGGAACGAGATGCCCATCGGGAAACGGGTGTGCGAGTCACCACCGGTACCGACGGTGTCCGGCAGCAGCATGCGGTTCAGCCAGCTGTGGATGATGCCGTCGCCCGGACGCAGGGAAACGCCGCCGCGGGTCATGATGAAGTCAGGCAGGGTGTGGTGGGTGGTCACGTCGATCGGCTTGGGGTAAGCCGCGGTGTGGCAGAAGGACTGCATCACCAGATCGGTCGAGAAGCCCAGGCACGCCAGGTCTTTCAGTTCGTCACGGGTCATAGGACCGGTGGTGTCCTGGGAACCGACGGTGGTCATTTTCGGTTCGCAGTAAGTACCAGGGCGAACGCCTTTGCCTTCTGGCAGGCCGCAAGCCTTGCCGACCATTTTCTGTGCCAGGGTGAAGCCCTTGCCGGTGTCGACAGGTGCTTCAGGCAGTTTGAACAGATCGGTAGGGCCCAGGCCCAATTCGGCACGGGCCTTGTCGGTCAGGCCGCGGCCGATGATCAGCGGGATACGGCCGCCAGCACGAACTTCGTCCAACAGCACCGGGGTCTTCATTTCGAAGGTGGTCAGGACTTCGTCAGTGCCGTGTTTGCAGACTTTGCCAGCATGCGGGTACAGGTCGATCACGTCGCCCATGTGCATGTTGGTGACGTCGAATTCGATTGGCAGTGCGCCAGCATCTTCCATGGTGTTGTAGAAGATCGGAGCGATTTTGCTGCCGAAGCAGAAACCACCGGCACGCTTGTTCGGCACGTTAGGCACGTCGTCGCCGAAGAACCACAGCACCGAGTTGGTCGCGGATTTACGCGAAGAACCGGTACCGACCACGTCGCCAACGTAGGCGATCGGGAAGCCGGCATTGCGCATTTCTTCGATCTGCTTCATCGGGCCGGTGACGCCCTGGACGTCAGGCACGATGCCTTCACGGGCCATTTTCAGCATGGCGAGGGCGTGCAGCGGGATGTCCGGACGGGACCAGGCATCAGGAGCAGGGGACAGGTCGTCGGTGTTGGTTTCGCCGGTGACCTTGAACACACGCAGGCTGATCTTGTCGGCCAGCACAGGGCGGTTCTTGAACCACTCGCCGTCAGCCCAGGATTGCAGCACGCCTTTAGCGTGAACATTGCCGTTCTTGGCTTTTTCAGCAACGTCGTGGAAGGCGTCGAACATCAGCAGGGTGTGCTTGAGTTCTTCGGCGGCGACTGGCGCCAGTTCGGCGTCGTCCAGCAGGTTAACCAGCGTCACGATGTTGTAGCCGCCCTGCATGGTGCCGAGCAGTTCAACAGCGCGTTTCTTGTCGATCAGAGGGGATTTTGCTTCGCCTTTAGCGAGGGCAGACAGGAAGCCGGCCTTTACATAGGCTGCTTCGTCCACACCTGGCGGAATGCGATTGGTGATCAGGTCAACGAGGAAAGCTTCTTCGCCAGCCGGGGGATTCTTCAGCAGCTCGACCAGGCCTGCAGTTTGTTCGGCGTTAAGCGGCTGGGGAACGATACCCAGTGCTGCACGCTCTTCGATATGTTTGCGGTAGGCTTCAAGCACAGTTATTACCCTCATCAGTGGTCCCAAATGGGTGTCCGGGACGCTCATCCCGAAATTGCCGTACTCATGCGCTGCGTGGCGTTGTGGGCCGCTTAGCCAGAATTAACGGCAATTCCTTACAGAAGCTGCTTTCAAAGTTTTACGCCTGCAGAACGGGGAGCTGATGAGGGTTGGCGTCAGGCTTTTCCCCGCTGGAAAAACCCTTCGCCAACACCGCTCTGAAGGAACGACTGTGCTCGTGACGCTTTGAAAACAGCTTCTAACGGACATTGGCGCCTTAAAAGGCTGGCTGATTCTACGGCAAAAAAATTCTAAAGGTAAGTTAGCCCCCAAAACTTTGAGGGGTGATGAATGTTAGACAAAGGGCTAACATGCCGATCTGTTCTGCTTTCCCGTGTTTTGCCTACCTATGCCCAATCAGACCATCAAGACCCCCTGCGTCGGCCTCTGCTCCACTGTTTACGGTGACCTGGTGTGCCGTGGCTGCAAGCGTTTCCACCATGAAGTGATTCACTGGAATGGTTACAACGAGGAAGAAAAACGCGCGGTGTGGCTGCGTCTTGAGCAATTGTTGTCGCAGGTGATGGCCAGCAAGCTGGAAATTTTCGATCCCGCGTTGCTGCGTCTGCAGCTGGAGCAGCGCAAGATCCGCTTTGTGCCGCATCAGTCGGAGTATTGCTGGGCATACCAGTTGATCGCCCGGGGTGCGCGGGTCATCAACAATCTGGAAGCCTACGGGATGGTGTTGCTGCCGGAGTTCCGCGACTGGAGCCTGCCGGAATTGCGCGATGCCATTGATCGGGAATTTTTCCTGCTGTCTGAGGCGCATTACCAGCGCTACATTGCGCCGGGGTTTCTCAAGGATGCGTTTGGCGGTTAAGAGCATCGCGAGCAGGCTCGCTCCCACAGGGGATTTGTGAGCGCCACAGATCCAATGTGGGAGCGAGCCTGCTCGCGATGGCGTCCTGCCAGGCACCGCAGATTTCAATGCTGGGTCACGATCTCTTCCAGATGATCCATGACCGTTTCCGGCTTGAGCACCAGCACATCGCTCTCCAGCGAATCCAGCACCACTTCCGCCGTATTCCCGATCAACGCCCCCGACAACCCGGTCCGGGCTACGGTGCCGATCACCGTCACAGAAGCCCCCAGCTTATGGGCCATGTACGGAATCAACACATCCGCCGGTCCTTCCGCGATATGCAGGTGGTCGTCATCGATGTCGAACTCGGCCTGAAAGGCTTTGCATTGCTCGCGATAGCGGGCCTCAATGGTTTCGCTGAGCTGGAACGTCGGGTCGGCCGCCGACAGCATCGGCGACGGATGGGCGCTGATCACGTGCAAGTGGGCTTTGGCCAGGCTGGAGATGTCGTAGCCATGATCGATGATGCTGGCGTGCAAGGTACGGTGTTCGCCGTCGATATTGCCGACATCGATGGCCGCCAGGATCACGCCGCCGGTCCAGGGCTTGGCGGTTTTCACCAGCAGCACCGGGGTAGGGCAGTAGCGCAGCAGTTTCCAGTCCGCCGGGGTCAGCAGGGCTTTTTTCAGCGGGCTGTCGGGGAAATGCTGCTTGACCACCAGCCCGCAACCTTCGGCCTGCTGCACATCGACGATGGTTTCGTGCAGGCTTTCGTTCCAGGCCTGTTCGGTGGTGACGCTATAGCCGTCCTCCAACAGCGCTGCCTTGAGCACGCCCAGCATGCCGGCGTGGTCATGCTTTTTATCGCAGACCAGCAGGTGCAGATGGGCCTGGGTCACGCCAGCGATCAGTTTGGCCCGTTTGAGCGCCAGGCTCTCCGAGTGTTCGGGTTCGATGACCACCAGAATGCTGCGAATGGCTTGCATGATCGGAATCTCCCTGGAAGGTAAAAAAACACTGCGTTGGACAACTATAGTTGCTGGTCGGCATTCGGCGACTTGATGCATATCAACGGTTGGCGGCTGGTGGTCTGTCGGCAGGCCGGTATAATCGGCGCCCTTCGTTCTGTACCTTTTATCCGTGAGCCCCATGATCCTTCCCGAAATTCACGAATTCCTTGGCTGCCGCACGCCCGATGGCTGGGTCCAGGCCGCGTTGGCCGATCAGGAAACCCTGCTGATCGACCACAAAAACTGCGAATTCAAGGCGGCCAGCACGGCGTTGAGCCTGATTGCCAAATATCACTCCCACGTCGATCTGATCAACCTGATGTCGCGTCTGGCCCGGGAAGAGCTGGTGCACCACGAACAGGTCATGCGCCTGATGAAAAAGCGCAAGATCGAGCTGCGTCAGCTGTCCGCCGGGCGTTACGCCTCGGGACTGCGCAAAGTGGTGCGCAGCCATGAACCGGTGAAGCTGGTGGACACCCTGGTCGTCGGCGCCTTCATCGAAGCGCGCAGCTGCGAGCGTTTCGAGGCGCTGGTGCCACATCTGGATGAAGAACTGGGCAAGTTCTACTTCGGTCTGCTGAAAAGCGAGGCCCGGCATTTCCAGGGTTACCTGAAACTGGCCTATCAGTACGGAGACGCCAAGGACATCGCCCAGGTGATCGACAAGGTTCGTGACGCCGAGCAGGCGCTGATCGAGTCGCCGGATGTGGAGTTTCGTTTTCACAGTGGTGTGCCAGCCGCCGCATAACCTTGTAGGCGCGAGGCTTGCCCGCGAAGGCGATCTCAAGGACGCTTTCGCCGGCAAGCCGTGCTCCTACAAATGCCATCCGCACGTTGCGATCTTTTGCGTCTGAATTGTTAAAAACTTTTAAGAGTATGAAACATCGCCAAAAACCGGCCCTTGCGGCCGGTTTTTGCTGCCTGCCATAACCGTGCCGCCCGCGATTGGCGCCATAATGCCGCCCACTTCACTCAAGGGTTGGCAAACGGTCGTTATGGAAAACCTGGGTTTTGGCAAAGTACTGTTGGTGGAAGACGACGAAAAGCTCGCCGGGCTGATCGCGCATTTTCTGTCCCAACACGGCTTCGAGGTCCGCGAGGTGCACCGCGGTGACCTCGCGTTGGCTACTTTCCTCGATTTCAAACCGAAAGTCGTCGTGCTCGACCTTATGTTGCCGGGCCAGAGCGGCCTGCACGTGTGCCGCGAGATCCGCAGCGTATCGGACACGCCGATCGTCATCCTCACCGCCAAGGAGGACGACCTCGATCACATCCTGGGTCTTGAGTCCGGCGCCGACGATTATGTGATCAAACCGATCAAGCCACCCGTGCTGCTGGCCCGTTTGCGCGCCCTGCAACGCCGTCAGATGCCAGACACCAGCGTGTGCAACTCGCTGGAGTTCGGCCAGCTGAGCATCGACCGCAGTTGCCGCGAAGTGCGGTTGGCGGGCGAGGGTATTGAACTCACCACCATGGAATTCGAACTGTTGTGGTTGCTGGCCAGCGCCGCCGGCAAAATTCTGTCTCGTGACGACATCCTCAACCGCATGCGCGGAATCGCCTTCGACGGCCTCAACCGCAGCGTCGACGTCTATATCAGCAAATTGCGCGGCAAGCTCAAGGACAACCCGCGCGAGCCGGTGTGCATCAAGACCGTGTGGGGCAAGGGTTACCTGTTCAATCCGTTTGCGTGGGAGCTGTAAATGCTGCGGTTATTTCTCGGGCTGTTTCTGGTGATGACGGTTGGCCTGGTACTGGCGCTGCAAACCGTCGAGCGCACGTTCAATGCACTTCTCGACGGTCAGATGCAGAGCTACAACCGAGAGGCGGTGCGTGGCCAGGCCTGGTCGCTGGCCGAGCAGATGCGCGGCCTGGACGGTTTGGCCCGGGAGCGACAACTGGAAGCCGTGCGCCCCCACTACGGCTTGGGCCTGACCCTGGTCGAGACCGATCAACTGTCCCTGACCGATCAGGAGAAAGCCGAGTTGGCCCAAGGCCTGCTAGTGATTCGTGACAAGTACATGCAGTTCATCTCGCGCATTGACGACGGTTCGCAGCTGCTCAGCATCAAGCTGCCGGCCGAGCCGAGTCTGATGCCGTTCTACATTGCAGCGGCCTATCTGATGATTGCGGTGATGATCGGTTTCGTGTTGTTTTTCTGGGTGCGCCCGCACTGGCGCGATCTGGAGAAACTGCGCCTGGCCGCCGAACGCTTTGGCGACAACGACCTGTCGGCGCGCATTCAGCCGTCCAAGCGTTCGAACATCCGCGATCTGGCCGAACACTTCAACTTGATGGCGGCGCGCATCGAGGGCCTGATCGCCAATCAGCGCGAGCTGACCAACGCGGTGTCCCATGAACTGCGCACGCCGATTGCTCGGTTGTCGTTCGAACTCGATCAACTCAAGCAACAACCCGATCCGACCCAGAGCCGCGAATTGATCACCGACATGTACGCGGACCTCGGCGAGCTGGAAGAAATGGTTTCCGAGCTGCTGACGTACGCCAGCCTTGAGCGCGGCGCCACGGTGATTACGCGGGAAAACATTCAGGCCAGCAACTGGCTCGACAGCGTGGTTGGCAGTGTGGTGCTGGAGGCTGAAGCCGCCGGGGTGCAGCTGTTGATTGTCGAATGTAAGGTCGACGAGGTTCGCATCGAGCCGCGCTTCATGGCCCGCGCGATGATCAATTTGCTGCGCAATGCCATTCGCTATGCCGACCAGCGGGTGGACGTGTCATTGGTGCGCACCGGTGATCATTACGAAGTGCGGGTCAACGACGACGGGCCGGGCGTGCCGCTGGACGGGCGGGAGAAAATCTTCGAGCCGTTCTCGCGCCTGGACGCCAGCCGCGACCGCCGCACCGGTGGTTTTGGCCTGGGGCTGGCGCTGGTGCGACGGGTGGCGCAATCCCATGGCGGGCAAGTGGAAGTGACGGACTCGCCTTGGGGCGGGGCGTCATTTCGGATGACCTGGGCGCATGTTGATTAGCTGTGGCGTTCTTGCGGACGCCTTCGCGGGCAAGCCTCGCTCCTACAGGTCTGTATTCGCGAACGCCACAAATCCTGTAGGAGCGAGGCTTGCCCGCGAAGAGGCCATCAGCAACGCCGCCTTCAAAAGGTGTACACCACCTGCCCAACCAATGACGTCTGCATCCGCCGCTCCACAATCGGGCTGTCCGCCGCATCATTGGCCAGGTACTGAACGGCCAGCACTGTCGAAAAACGCCACTGTTCATTGATCGGCAATGACCAGGTCAAATCCGCCCCGCGACTCACCAGCCCGCCGTGGGTGTCATGAGCCCGGAACTGACTGCGCGATGCCTGAGCCGCGCTGACGCCATACCAGGTGCGCACGTAGTTGCTGTCGCCGAACTGACTGTTGAGTCTGCCCACGAGCTTGCCATAGTCACCCTCATAAAGCGGTGCGCTGATGCTCAGCTTCAGCCGGTTCCAGGCCGAGCCGGTGTCGTGATCGCCCTCATCTTTTTCCAGCGCATGCTCGAAGGTCGCGCCGAGGATGAACGGCCCCATGTGATAGGTCCCGTCCAGCCCCAGCGCCGGGCGCGACTTGATCGAGCCCATGCCGTCGAGCTCATCCGAGCCTTTGAACCCACTCTTGCGATCCTTGCGCACATCACTGGCGCCGATGTACACGCTCAAACCGAAGTCGTCTTCATCGAATGCCCAACCCACGCCCTTGTCGGTATCGAGAAAAACGCCATAAGGGCTGATGATTTTTGCCCCCAGCAATGGCGCCACGACCCGCTCGTCACTGCCGCTGTAACGCGGCACGCTGGCGGCACCGGTGCGAAGGCTGTAGCGCCAGTCTTCGGCGTGCAAGGAGTCGGCGGGGAGGAGCAGGCAGCATGAAGTCAACGACAGACACAACGAACGGAACATGGGAGCACCCGAAGGGAGGTTGGATGCGCCCATGCTAGGCGGGTGACGGCGAGCAATCTTTGACAGCTTTGTCGGGAAACTGTCATAGACTGTAAACGGGCTTAGCAGCTCAAACCCAGGCGCTCATGCCATTGGGCGATGGACTCTTCGGGCCAGACATCGCACTGTCGATCACCGGGCTGCGTTTGGACTTCCACCCACGGTGCTTTGGAGCCGAGCATCAGATGCGTGTGCTCGGATGGCACCGGCAACGCCGTGTCGATGGCCGAGGCGAATGGGTGAACAAGGTCCGGCCATTCAGGACTGAACAGCCATAATCCCGAGCCGCAAAGGGAACAGAAATGTCGCTCGGCGGTGCTGCGGTGGGCGCGTTTGTCATCATCATCCTTGAGGAGCGCACGGTAGATAGCGATGTGCTTGCGACCGCGCACCTTGAGGCTGGCGGCATCGCCAGCGATGTTGATCGCATAACCGCCACCGCCTTGGGTCTTGCGACAGATCGAGCAATAGCAGCGTTGATAAGGGTAGGGGTGGGCGCTGGTCAGGCTGAACGACACCGCGCCGCAATGGCAAGAGCCTTCAAGCTGCATGGGGACCTCCGACGGGGGCTGGGATGACTCAAGACAGCCTAGACCGTCAGCGTTTCTGGGCAGTTGAATTTATGCTGGATGTGCGGGCGCCTTCGCGAGCAAGCCCGCTCCCCCACTTGATCGTTGTCGTACACAAAATCCGTGTTCGCTGAAGATCTAATGTGGGAGCGGGCTTGCTCGCGAAGAACGATAGCGCGGTCTACCGGTTGGGCACCCGCCACAAGTACCACGCCGCCACCGTCCGATAGGGCCGCCACGCCAGCCCGATTTCAATCATCTGCTTACGAGTCGGTTGTACCTCCAGCCCCTTCAGCCGCCGATAACCCTCGCGCACGCCAAAATCATCGGCAGGCAAGATATCCGGCCGTTCCAGGCTGTAGATCAACAGCATTTCCACCGTCCAGCGACCCACCCCGCGCAAGGTAATCAAGCGCTCGATCAATGCTTCATCGTCCATGGCTAACGCTGTGGCGTAATCCGGCACCACCCCGTCCAGAGCCGCCTGAGCGATGCCCTGAATAGTCGCGATCTTGCTGGCGGAAAACCCGCAACCGCGCATCTGCTCGAAGTCGGTCGCCAGAATTTGCTCGGGTCTTGGGAAGGTGCTTGAAGGAAACAACGCCAGCAGCCGGCCGACAATCGCATCGCCAGCTTTTGCATGCAGTTGCTGATAGGCAATCGCCCGCACCAGCGATTCATAAGGATCGCGAGCCGCATGGGGTTGATGCAGGCAGGGGCCGATGGCGCTGATATGGCGTTGCCAGTCGGCATCAAGGGCCGAGAGAAATTCACTCGCCAGTTGATAGGTGTCGGGCATGGAACATCCTGAAGTGCGGGTGACTGCGGGAAGATTAGTCGTCGCTCCGCAGCGTCGCACTCCATTGCTTGCGGTCAAATTTTGCCGGACGGCGCCAACAGGGCGTTCACCTGGCCATACGTGAAGGCCTTGAGGTGGCTACTGTCGAGTTTGCCGGTTTCCAGGAAACTCTTGGCCAGGCCAGCCATGGCGCCATAGAGGAATTCGGCGATGCTCGAACCGGCGCTCAAACGGCGCACACCGAGGGCTTGCAGTTCTTCAGGCGAAGGCAGGCCCGGGAAGCCGAGCACGTTCACCGGCAGCGTCGTACCACGGCACAGGGCGTCGATCTCATACGTTGCCGTGACGCCAGCTGCAAACAGCCCGTCGGCACCGGCCGCCTGATACAACGCGGCCCGCTTGAGCGTTTCTGCGACGCGGTCTTCGGCCGGCACCAGGCCCTTGAGGTAGACGTCGGTGCGGGCATTGATGAACAGCTTCACATCCCGACGATTGGCGACCTGGCGAGCGATTTCGATCTTGCGGGCCAGCAGTTCGGGCGGTGCAGCACCGTCCTCGATATTGATCCCCACGGCACCGGCGGCGATGACGGCGTCGATCACTTCCGCAACCCGCCCCAGGTCATCGGAATAACCGGCCTCAATGTCCACGGTCAACGGCACCGTGATGACTCGGGCAATGGATTCGACGGTGGAAATCAGCCGTTCAAGCGGCAACGTGTTGCCATCCGGATAACCGTGAACCCAAGCCACCGCCG
The DNA here is from genome assembly GCF_059695645.1 of Pseudomonas sp. LBUM1673. Lineage (NCBI taxonomy): Bacteria > Pseudomonadati > Pseudomonadota > Gammaproteobacteria > Pseudomonadales > Pseudomonadaceae > Pseudomonas > Pseudomonas sp. LBUM1673. The sequence goes on along the minus strand of NZ_CP166780.1, from coordinate 3,595,280 downwards.
CGCTGCTGGTGGCGACGGCCTTGCTGCCCAGTTGCTCTACCAGTCGCGCCCCGGTTGCGTCGGCGACGTTGGTCAGAATCAGCAGGTCGCTCTGATGCAGTTGGTGGAATGGGTTGTCGAGTGTGTCCATCGAATGTCCTTCCTTATGACTTTCTGAAAAGAAACGGCGGATTGATCAGAATGCGAGTTGTTGGGTGATGTGCACCGCGGCGCTTTCCAGCCTGAGCAGAAACGCCTTGCGCGGTTGTCCACCACCATAGCCGGTCAGCGAGCCATCTGCACCGATCACCCGGTGACAGGGCAGGATAATCGCCAGGCGGTTTTGTCCGTTGGCCAGGCCCACGGCGCGGCTGGCGCCGGGCTTGCCCAGTTGCGCGGCGATGGCGCCGTAGGTAGTCGTCTGGCCGTACGGGATCTTCATCAGTTCAGCCCACACCTGACGGGCGAAAGCGCTGCCGGGCAGGTGCAGTGGCACGTTGAATTCGCTCCGTTTGCCAGCGAAGTATTGCGCCAGTTCTAATTCGATCTGCTGCAAATGCCCGTTGTGACCGGGTGCCACGGCGTAGCCGTAACGTTTCTGCAGTTCTTCGATTTCCTTGGTCAATGCCGGTCGATCGAGAAACTCCAACAACACCAGCCCACGCTGTTCGGCCATGGCGATCATCGGCCCCAGCGGTGTGGTCAGCCGGGTGAACAGCAGTGGCTCGCTATGGGCGGTGCGGCCGGGCGTGATGTGGAACGACTTTTGAAACGCATCGCGAAAGCCGCTCAGGGATTCGTAGCCGGAGTCGAACGCGGCGTTGTCAATGGATTCACCCTGTTTGATGCCACCGAGGGCGATGCCCAGGCGCCGGCTGCGCAGCCAGGCGTGGAAGGTCATGCCGAAATGCTGCTTGAACCAGCGGCGCAGTTTCAGCGGCTCGATGCCCTCGGCGAGCAACTGGGCATCAGTCCAGCGCAGGTCGGGATCGGCGTTGACGGATTTGAGCAGCCGCTGCACCCAGTCCGGCGCGATGGCCGCGGCATCCAGCGGCTTGCAACGCAGGCACGCCCGATAACCCGCCGACATCGCCTCATCGGCATGGGCGAAGAATTCGACGTTTTCCGGCTTCGGTTTACGCGCCGTACAGCCGGGGCGGCAGAAAATGCCAGTGGTTTTGACCGCGGTAAAGAACACCCCCTCGTAGGCGGTGTCGCGTTCGAGCATGGCGCGAACCATCTCGGCGTGGGGCGGAAGCACAGCGTTTTGTAGGTTCATGGGCTGAGCATAGGCCGCGTCGCCCGGCGCCTCCACCGGAAAATCGACAGTGAATTTTTGTGGCCCTGAGCTACAGTCATCGGGTCACCGGTAATCCTGTAAACGATATTTTCAGGAATCATCCTAATGCAAGCGTTCACGATCAAACACATCGATCACATCGTCCTGCGCGTCAAGGATCTGGAGCGAAGCATCACTTTTTACGGCGAAGTATTCGGCGCCAAACTGGTCAAGCGCCGTGACGATCTGGGCCTGGTGCATTTACGTGCGGGCACCTCGATGATCGACCTCGTCGACATCCAGGGCGAACTCGGCCGCAAGGGCGGTGCTGGCGCTGGTCACGAACGGCGCAACGTCGATCACTTCTGCCTGCGCATCGAACCGTTCGACGAGCAAGCGCTGGTCAGTCACTTGCAGTCCTTCGGCCTGACACCCGAGAAAGCCGCCGTGCGTTTCGGCGCCGAAGGCCACGGGCTGTCGATCTATTGCTTCGATCCGGACGGCAATCAGGTCGAACTGAAAGGGCCGTCCCAAGGGTAAGAGACTCTTGAGTCAGTGAGAAACCCGTGGCGAGGGAGCTTGCTCCCGCTTGAGTGCGTAGCACTCACAAAAAAACGGCGATTGTTATCAGAATTTGGGGCCGCTACGCAGCCCAACGCGAGCAAGCTCGCTCGCCACAAGGGTAAGGGTCACGCCCGTTTCGCCATCAACAGCACCGAAGCCGCCGCCGACAACAAACCCGCGCAGCAACGGTTGAAAATCCGTTTGCCTCGTGGTTCGGCGAACCAGCGGCGCATGTGCAGGCCCATGTAGGCGTAGGCGCTGATGGCAATCCATTCCAGCATCAGGAACAACGCGCCGAGCACGGTGAATTGCGCGGCCACCGGTTGGGTCGGGTCGACGAACTGCGGCAGGAATGCGGTGAACAGTAAAATGGCCTTGGGATTACCCGCCGCCACCAGAAACTCTTGCCGCGCCAGGGCCAGGATCCCCATCGACTTGCCGGTGATGTGTTGCTCGGCCTCGGGATTGGCACGCCACAGTTGCCAGGCCAGGTACAACAAGTAAGCGGCGCCGACGATCTTGATCGCATAGAACAGCCATTGCGAGGTTTGCAGCACCACCGACAACCCGGCGGCGGCCAGGCCGATCATCCCGGCAAACGCCAGCAAGCGACCGACACCGGCCACACAGGCGCGACGATAACCGTAACGGGTGGCGTTGCTGACCGACAGTAGATTGTTCGGGCCTGGGGCCATGTTCAGAGCGAAGCAGGCCGGGAGAAACAGGGTGAGGGTGGCGAGGTCCATGACGGCGGCTCCAGTAACGAGAGCCTTATTTTTATCATGAGTGACGAGTGGCCTGGCCCATACAGCGGTGAGCGCAAATCGCCGTACACTTGCGTTATGCCAGTCAGTTAGCGCAACCCATGTGGGAGCGGGCTTGCTCGCGAAAGCGGTGTGTCATTCAACATTAATGCTGGCTGATCTGACGCCTTCGCGAGCAAGCCCGCTCCCACAGGTTCCGCGCCTTAACGGACTGGCATTGCTTGGTTAAGGCCGTTTTTCAACAGGCGAAGCGACGCGTAAGACGATGTAGCGTTCAGGAAGTAACCCGCAGCCACATTAAACACGCTCTCCCGAACACCCCAAATCCCGCTTCAAGAATGGCTGTTGATGGGCGATTGATAAGAATTGTGCCTGCTAGCATTGAGTATCAGGGAATCAAGAAGAGGGCTGACGATGCAGATGATTAAAGTAGGGGCGAGTGGTTTGGATCAGCTCCGTGAATCTTTGAGTCAAGCAGGATTGCCCTGCGAAGATGTAGGCGAACCTGGGCTGCAGTTTTACCGCTTCGACGTGGATGGGAAATGGATTGCTTATGGAGGGCTGGAGGGTTCTGGCCCTGATCTGTTGCTTCGTTCAATGGTCGTTAATGAGGCGTGTCGTGGTGAGGGGTTGGGAAAAGCCGTGTTGTCTGAACTGGAACAGTATGCCGTCTCCCAAGGCGCAGTCCGACTTCACTTGCTGACCCAAAGCGCTGTTGGTTTTTTCGCGGCCAATGGCTATGAACTGCTCGATAGGGATGAGGCGCCTGTCGTTATCAACCACACAGCTCAGTTCAAGCATCTGTGCCCTGCGTCAGCGAGCTATCTACGAAAAACGTTAAAGATTCGCCCATTGTACTGAAGCAAGCTCAATCTGATGGTTTGCGCACGATCATCTCTGTGCGAAGCAAACATACAAAACTTGCGACAGCGATAGTGTCGTGAGATCAATCGCAAGGGCGCGCTATTGGATCTGCACAATGACCGGACCTTCCGTCACGATTGGCGGGTTTGCGTGGATATTCGAGGCGTTTTTCTGAATCCAGTCGCGTGCAACTTTCAAGCTCGCATCGCTGCCGGCCTTGTCCGTGCAAACAGTCACCGACGTACCGCCATCACCCGTATTCAGCAGCGTGTAGCTTACAAGGCCAGGCACTGTGCGCAGGGTCGCTTCGACGTCGGCCTTGCGCTGTTCTAAAAGATCGAAAAGCTGCTTTGCTCCAGCACCCAGGTAGGTTCTTATCACCGCATACATGGTCGTCTCCTTTGGGAGTACCGCGTTGATGCCAATCCGGATCCGCTAATGGCCGCTATCACTCAGGTTTCAGTTAGTCCCGATTTATTCAGCTTAGCCAAACGCCGGCGACAAGCGAAATGCAACGACCATCGGCCACTTTTGGCCGAAAGCGAATCTGTGTTCGCCCGTTCAACATGGGTCTATCTCCGCAGATATTGCCCGAAAACGCACGTGTGAGGTTCGGATGTGGACTACGCTTTGGATTCCAGGCTGGAAGGTCAGGTTCTTTCAGGGTACTGAAAAAACCTTTCCGTTCCCTAAGTACTACAGGGAGTTATCGCCATGACGTTCTTGCATAGCACGCAATCCTCCTCATATCCCCGTTGGGATCGTAGCGATACTCTGGTAGGCCAAGAGACTCGGATGCGGCGCAATAGGGGCGTTCTCGCCGGTGTCGGGATCCTGGGGGCTTTCGCGCTCAGTCTACTGCCCACTCAGGCCATTTCAGCCACCGCCACCGCAACGTTTGCCGTCTCCGCGAGCATCGTAGCCGGTTGTGGGATCACGGCCTCTCCCTTGGCTTTCGGCGCCTATACAGGCGTGCAAGCCGATGCCGAATCCAGCCTCTCGGTCAACTGCACCAACACGACGGCCTATAGTGTGGGCCTCGGTGCCGGGACGAGCGGCGGGACCGCGACAGCCCGGCAGATGTCCGGCACTCCCGCAGGGATCCTGTTCTATGCGCTGTACTCGGACGCCACGCGGGCGATCAATTGGGGCGACACCGGCGGCACTGGTCTCATCACTGGAACCGGCAGTGGCTCCGCTCAGGTAATCCCGGTCTATGGTCGGGTGGCGGCGGGGCAGCTTAGTCCGCCAGGCACCTATGCCGACACAATGACGGCCACCGTCACCTTTTGACCTTGAAGACCGTGGTCAAGCACGGTTTTTCCTTCAGAAATCCTATCGATACCCTGATACACACGAAATGTGCCCCTTCGTCGCAAATATGCGGATTTGACGTGTTGTTTCCCCCTTGGATGCTAACCTCAGCCTGCGAATAACCCCTTAAAGGGAATGGGAATTTGAATGGGCTCGGGGTTTTGGCGGTCATGAGCACGATGCTCAGTGCGACAGTGTTGGCGGCGCAGCTTCAGGTTGAGGTCCGGGTCAATGTGCAGCGCGGTTGCCAGTTGGTTGGCCAACAGCGTGAGGCGGGTATCGAGCAATTGGGCGTCCTCGACTTCGGTACCGCCGCCCGTCTGGACGATCCGGCCGGGCCATTGAGTGCAGCACTGCTCGACGCACGTGTGCCACGCCTGGAATGCAATCCCGATACCCCTTACCAATTACAAGTCGACGGCGGCCTGCATGGCGGCGTAGGCGAGGTCCGCTATCTGGCGGGCAGCGCAGAGCGCAGCAAACCCATTCCTTATCGCCTCTATCAAGACGCTGCACGGCAGATTCCGCTGCCGGTGAATGTGCTCTTGAGTGGACAGGTGCCGGATTCAGGTACGGTGGATTTGCCCCTGTATGCACGTATTGAACGGCTGTCCGAGATCCCCCGTGTCAGCCGTTATTCCGACCTTTTGAAAGTGACCGTGAGCTGGTAGCAAGGCATTGAGTGCCATCTGTCCGATGGATTCGGGCAGCACAGGGAAACGTCGTTCGCAAGCGGACGGCCAATGTTTGAATCCTGATGGAATTAGGATCGGTGCAAGACGATGAAGAGTTGGGTGGTGACGACCCTTGGCACAGTTCTACTGCTGGCTGAGGAGGTGCAAGCGGCGATCAGCGGGCAGATTGATGCGCGGCTGACAATCATCGCCAGTTGTGAAGTGATCAATGGCGTCACCAGCCCCACCGGCAGCCCGGTCAGTGATTTCGGGCTGTTGGATTTCGGCTCGCAAGGTCCGACCTGGACCAACCCGATCAACGCCAACCTGAGTGATGCCGGCAACGGCAAGCTGGAAGTCTCCTGCAACCCTTCGGTCACCGGTTTCACCGTGACCATCGATGGCGGCGCCCATGGCGACGGCACCACTCGGCGCCTGAGCAATGGTACCCAAACCATCCCTTATCGATTGTTCTTCGATGCTTCCGGTGGCGACAGCTACAGCATCGGTCAACAACGCTATTTCGCTGTTACCAATGGAGCCGAGATACCAATCCCGGTATTTGGCTCCGTGGTGGCGAATACCAGCGCGGTCCCGGCGGGCGTCTATACCGACACCCTGACGGTCACGCTGGATTGGTAAACCCCAGAGGAAGGACATCATGCAAAAGCTTGTATCAAGGATTGGTTTATCAGCGCTCGTTCTGGCGTTGGCCAGCAATGCTCAGGCGGCTACATCTGCCGGCCAGATCACCACCAGCATGACGCTCAGCAGCAGTTGTGAAATCAACGGTGCCCCCGGCGGGGCTACCGGGGTGGACTTCGGTACGCTGGACTTCGGCACCACCGGCAGTCTGTTCACCACAGCGAACGGGGCGGTGCTCGCTGGCGGGGGCGGCGCATTGTCGATTCTCTGCTCCAGCGGCACCTTGCCGACAGTCACCGTGGGGGCTGGCACCAATGACGGCGGATCTGTCGGCGGCACCCGGGCGCTGGCCGATGGCAGCGGCAACTTCGTGCCTTACGACTTGTACACCGACACCGGTCGTACGCAGGTCCTGGCGATCGATGGGGTGATCACACTCGCAGAAAGTACCGGCGTGGCGCAGACGGTGAATATCTACGGCAAGGCCGTGGGCAAGGCAGGCTTGCCCGCAGGCACCTACTCAGACTCTGTCGCCGTTGTATTGACCTTCTAGTGCGATGGCCAATCATGGTTGTGCCGCCCTGATCCTGCTCTGCGCGACCGGCTTGCCGCTGCCGCTGGCGGCGGTGACCAGTCAGAGTTTTCAGGTCAGCGCGACAGTGACGGCGGCATGTCTGGTAATGGGCGGGGTCTCCAATTACGGCAACCTCGATTTCGGAACTCAATCGGCGCTGGCGACCAACACCGTGCAGGTGCAATTGAGCGCCGGCGTGCAGGTGCAATGCACGCCAGGCGTGACCCTGAACATGAGTGTCGATGGCGGCCAGTACAACAGCAATGGGCGGCACCTTCAGCTCGATGGCGGCAGTGCCCGTGTGGCCTATCAATTGTTCAGTGACGCGGCCTTCAGTGAGAACCTGGGCATCGGTCAGAGCGTGGCCGTGGCCTATAGCGATGCGAACAACATCCGATTGCCTATTTACGGACAAGTGCAGTTACCGGGTGATCAGCCCGGAGGGATTTATAGCGACGTGCTGCAGGTGCAGCTGTCGTGGTAGCTCGGTAGTTCGAGCATAAGGAGTAGGCATATGTATTCACCTCTGCGCAGGTTACCGGCCGCGCGTTGCGCTGTGCTGGCGATGGTATTGCTGGGCGGGGTCAAGGTGCAGGCGGCCAGTTCGGTGCTGATCTGGCCGATCGATCCGGTGCTGGAGGCTGATCAGCAGGCGAGTGCGCTGTGGCTGGAAAATCGCGGCAACGAGACGGCCAATCTGCAGATCCGGGTGTTTGCCTGGAGCCAGAGTGGTTTCAGCGATCAGTATCAGAACCAGCGCGATGTCATTGGCAGCCCACCGGTAGCGAAAATCGAACCCGGGCAGAAGCAACTCGTGCGCCTGACCCGTACCCGCGATATACCGCCGGGGCAGGAGTTGGCCTATCGCATCATTATCGATGAAATCCCCGCGGCCAGGCCCGTGACGGCTGAAGACGGCAAAACCGCTGCCGCCATTCGGTTTCAGATGCGTTACTCGGTGCCACTGTTTGCCTATGGCTCCGGTCTGTGGAGCAAGGAAGACATGACCCGTAAACGCGACCCCAAAGGCGCCGGCGTGCCTGATCTGAGCTGGCGTAAAGTGGCGGTCGATGGCCGTTCCTACGTGGAAGTGCGCAATCAGGGCGCGGTGCATGCCCGGCTGACCGATGTCGCGTTCAAACAGGGCGGTCAGACACGGCCGCTGGTTGAGGGATTGCTAGGCTATGTGCTGCCGGGGGCGATCATGCGTTGGCCGGCACCGGAACCGATCAGTGCGGATCAGGCACTGCAAGTACGGGTCAATGGTGCGCCGCAGGTTCAGAGTATTGCGCCGGGACGTTGAGCTTAACGTTGAACCTTTGGCGAGGGGGACAAGCCCCTGGCAAAAAGTTCCTTGACTGAGAGGCACTCAGGCATTCGCTAGCCACAGTAAGGAAATGTCCATTGACGGACGTAAAGCGGTGATGAGCCAGGATCGGGCTCGCAGTATTAAGCGTCCGCTGTGGGCCGCGATTGGCCTGTGCTGTCTGGTATTCGCCCACCACGGCCTGGCGGGAGACCTGCCGCCAGCCCCCAGTGGCATGGAGGCGATTGTCGACGCGCAGTTGTTTCTGGAACTGGTCGTCAACCAAATGGATACCGGGCGTGTGGTGGCGGTGGCGCAGCGCGGCGGGCGCTTCTTTGTACCGGTCGCGGTATTACGCGAAATCGGTATGAAGCTGCCGCAAGAGCTCAACGCCGAGGTCGCCCTCGACAGTCTGCAAGGCTTGCATAGCGATTACGACAGTCAGGGTCAGCGGCTGTTGTTGAACGTCCCGCCGGACTGGTTGCCGGAGCAGTTTGTCGGCAGCCGTGAGGCGTATCCGCGCACCCCGGCATTGAGCAGTTTCGGCGCCTTGCTCAACTACGACCTGTACCTCAACGACACTGACGACAGCGGCACCTACCTCGCGGCCTGGAACGAGGTGCGGCTATTCGACAGTTGGGGCACGCTGTCCAACACCGGGCAATACCGGCGCACGATTTCCGGAATCAGCAGCGGCACACTGAACAATGGTTATCGGCGTTACGACACCACCTGGCGTTACTCCGATGACGAGCGTCTGCTGACTTACGAGGCGGGCGATCTGGTCAGCGGCGCCTTGCCCTGGAGCAGTTCGGTGCGCCTGGGCGGTGTGCAAGTGTCGCGTGATTTCGGCGTGCGCCCGGACCTGGTGACCTACCCTTTGCCGCAGTTCGCCGGGGAAGCGGCGGTACCGTCCTCGGTCGACCTGTTCATCAACGGCTACAAATCCAGCAGCGCCGAGCTGCAGCCCGGTCCCTACACACTGACCAACATTCCGTTCATCAATGGTGCCGGCGAAGCAGTGGTGGTCACTACCGATGCTCTCGGTCGACAGGTCTCGACCACCGTGCCGTTCTATGTCACCAGCAACCTGCTGCAAAAAGGCCTGATGGACTTCTCGGTGGCCGCCGGTACCCTGCGCCGTGACTTCGGGATTCGCGATTTCGGTTACGGTCCGGGCGTGACCTCCGGCAGCCTGCGTTACGGTCTGAACGACAGCCTGACCCTTGAAAGCCATGCCGAGGCCTCGGACGCGTTGTCCCTTGGCGGCGTTGGCGGCAACCTGCGCCTGGGCAATTTCGGCGTGCTCAACACGGCGGTCAGCCAAAGCCGGTTCGACGGCAATAGCGGTCAGCAAGTCAGCCTCGGTTATCAATACAGCAGCCAGCACTACAGCGTTGCTTATCAGCGTATGCAGCGCCGCGACCAGTACGCTGACCTGACCGTTATAGACAGCCCCTATATCAGCCTCAGCCAGCGTAGCGAGCAGCTGACCCTGAGCGTCAGTCTCAACGGCTGGGGCAGCCTCGGTGCGGGCTATTTCGATGTGCGGGCGGCGGATGATTCGCGCACCCGGTTACTCAATCTGACCTGGAGCAAGCCACTGTGGCGCAATACCAGTTTTTACCTGTCGGCCAATCGCGAGATCGGCGATAGCGACTGGGCGATGCAGGCTCAACTGGTCATCCCCTTCGACCTGCGTGGCACCTTGAGTGTGAGTGGCGAGCGCAGCAAGACCGGCGTAAGCCGCCAGCGCGTCAATTACAGTCGCGCTGTGCCCAGCGCAGGTGGCGTGGGCTTCAACCTCGGTTATGCCCACGACGAAGGCCCGGATTATCGTCAGGCCGACCTGACCTGGCGCCTGCAATCGGTGCAATTGCAGGCTGGGGTTTACGGCAGCAGTGATGCCCAGACCCGTTGGGCCGATGCCAGCGGTTCGCTGGTGTGGATGGATCACCAAGTGTTCGTCGCCAATCGTATCGATGATGCCTTTGTCGTGGTCAGCACCGGTGGATTTGCCGATATTCCGGTGCGTTACGAGAATCAACGGGTGGGCCAGACGGATAAAAATGGCCATCTGTTGGTGCCGTGGAGCAGCGCCTACTATCGCGGCAAATATGAAATCGATCCACTGAACCTGCCGACCAATGTGCAGAGCTCGAATGTTGAGCAACGGGTCTCGGTGCGCCGTGGCAGTGGCTACCTGCTGGAGTTTCCCCTGAGCCGGATCATTGCCGCGAGTGTGGTGCTGGTGGATGCGCAGCAGCATGAATTGCCCTTGGGCAGCCGCGTGCGGCACGAGCAGAGCGGGGCGTATGCGGTGGTCGGTTGGGACGGACTGGTTTATCTGGAAAACCTCGAAGAACACAATAGTTTGCACGTGACTTTGGCCGATGGCCGGACCTGCCAGGCGCAGTTCACGCTGGACATGAAGCAGGACCAGGTGCCGTTGATCGGACCGCTGCTGTGTCAATGAAAACGCCAATGAATGGAACAGGGAGATGGGGTGTGCAACGTTCTGATCGATGGCCGGGTAAAGTGATCGGGCTGATGGCGATTTTTCTGCCGTGTCATGCCTATGCCTTGTGCGAGGTGGCCAGTACTTCACCGGCCGGCTTTGGCTCGATGAGTTCGATCGCGGTGCGTACCACTTTGCAAACCAGTTCCACCACCCATGCCGGTTTGAGTTGCACCGGTTCGTTGGCATCGTCGTTGGCCAGCGATGATCATTTTTACGCCACCATTACGTCGGCAACCGCAGGGGTGGTCGGGCCAACCAGTGATGTGATTGGTTACACGCTGTTTGCCAACAACAGTACCAGCTATCCGATCACTCGCGGCGTGGCGTTCGACTTCGCCCGACACTCGATAATTGATGACCTCGGCCTGCTTTCCAATCCAGTGGTTGCCAAGACCATCCCGATCTACCTGCATACGATTATCGGCAGCAACGTGGCTGCCGGGGTTTACTCTGAAACCCTGAACATTTTCTGGAGCTGGGATTATTGCCATGACTATGGTGGAGGTGGCAGTTGTCAGGGGCGAGACATCAACAGCGGTTCCACGAGTCTGACTGTGAATATGACCGTGGAAAACGACTGCACGATCACTGCGCCGAACCTCAGCTTTGGCAGCGCTTCGGTAATCAGTTCCTTCGCCACTGTCACTGGCCAGACGATCAACCTGGCCTGCACCAAGGGCAGTGCCTACACGGTGGGGCTGGACGATGGTCAGCATGCTGTCGGCGTGGGCGGGCGCAGGCGGATGATCTCGGGCAGCAATTACCTGGCTTACGACATCTTCAAGAGCGCCGGAACCACCCGTTGGGGTAGCGTCAGCACGGCCCGCCGCGCCAGCTCCGATGCCGAGGTCAACCCCGGCAACGGCCTGGGCACCGGCAGCCAGATCTTCAACTACAACGCCAGAATCTACACCGACCAGAGCACGCCGCCACCGGGCACGTATCTGGACAGTGTGGTGCTGGATGTGGGGTTTTAGAAAAAACCTGAATATAGGATTGCGACGCAGGCGCGACCTTCTGACGAATGGAACACGCCAGGTCTAGGCTTAAGAGTCGTGCACAGGCCAGGAGCGGGATCAATGAAAGCCAACGCGAGTGTTTTCTGCCTGTTGTTCACCCTGGCGCTTGCCCCCGGCGCTCGTGCCGCCGATCTGCCAACACCGGACGCCACCCCGACAGTCAACCCGCAAGTGGTGGATAAACTCATCGATATGGGCGACTACTTGCGCGGCCTGCCGACGTTTCAGGTAGACGCCGAGGTGTCCCGGGATACTGTTCTGGAGTCCGGCCAGAAGATCAAGACCGAATCCTTCAATGTCTTGAAAGTGACGGGTCGTGATCGGATGTACGCCAAGACAGAAGGCGATATTCGAACGCGAGAGTTCTTCTACAACGGCAAGAAATTGACCCAGTATTCGCCTTTTCTGAAGTACTACACGACGGTGGATGCGCCGCCGAAATTGTCCGATACGTTGCACATGATCGAAGACCATTATGGTGTTCAGATACCCATGGAAGACCTGTTTCTGTTTGGTAGCGATCAGTCACAGATCGATGCGCTGAAAGAGGCGCTGTACGTTGGCCCATCGACGATCAAGGGGCAACTGTGTGATCACCTGGCCTTTCGGCAGGAGGGCGTTGACTGGCAGTTGTGGATCACCCGATCCGAGAAGCCACTGCCGTGCAAACTGGTGATCACCACCACCGATGAGCCGGGTTTTCCGGAGTACAGCGCGGTGTATCACTGGAACCTGAAGCCGAACATCAAGGACTCGATCTTCACCTTCGCATCGGGTAAAGGCGATGTGGCGATTCCTTTGAAGAAAGCCAGTGATCAGAAAGGGGAATGACATGAACAGGACGATGTCGTGGGGCTTGTTGTTATCGCTCGCAACCACCTCGGTACTGACGCTGAGCCTGGTCACTTATGTGGATGCCCGACCCCAGCGCGCCCAAGGGCACGCCAGGGCATCGGTCAACCACTGCCCAAAGGGCTCAGCGCATCAACACCGGCAATACCGCGCAACGCCCTGCCAACGTCAACGCGGGCAATAGGGCCAATGCCGGCAACAGAGTCAATTCTGGTAATCGGGCCAATGCCGGAAACACCACTGGCAACCGAACCAACATCAACAACAGCACCCGTAACGTCAACATCGACAACAGTCGCGACGTGGACATCGACGTAGACGGGCGTGGCCGCTACGGCTACGACAATCACTACCATCCGATCGCCACGGCGGCGGCCGTCACCGCAACGGTCGCGGTGACCGCGGCGGTGGTCGGGTCCATTTTCACGCCTGCGCAACTGCCTCCCAGTTGTGTGCAAGTCATCCAGTACAACACGGCTTACATGCAGTGCGGTTCAACCTGGTATCAACCGCAGTATCAGGGCAGCGATGTGACTTATATCGTGGTTAATGCGCCTTGAGTCGGGACAGCCGAAGGCTGCGATCTTTTGATCTTGACCTTCGGCGGTCGTGATGAAGATCAAGATCAAAAGATCGCAGCCTTCGACAGCTCCTACGCGGGACGCGGTGCTTCAACAGGCGGGGTGCCGTCGTGAAACATCGTCTTCAGTTGAGCACGCAGTTCCGGTGAGTCGGTGTGCTTGTGAACACTGACCGCATGCTGTGCGGCGGCCTCGAGCAGTTCGTTTTCAGAGTCTGCGGACAGCGCGACCGAGCATTTGGAATCGCTTGGAAACTCGCGGCAGTCGATGTATTTACGCGCCATGATGTCCTCCTCCCTACGATGAAGGCAGGCCGTGGCCTGCGTGAACGATCACTCGACGCGGCCCCCCTGCATCAACACAATTGCACGTCGCACCGAGTGTGCCGACTCTTGAAGTATAGGCCTGCCACAAGGCTCATCGTGACAGGCTTTCAGCGACGCAAAGGGGTGTTTTCTTCAATACGGCGTTCAGGCGCCTCATTACCTTGAGGCCTGGTTCAACTGAATTGAAGAAGGTATGCAATGAGTCTGATTCTTTCCATGGCCGCGTTTGCCCTGGCCGCTTCCATTACACCGGGTCCGGTGAACATCGTGGCGTTGAGTTCAGGGGCGCAATTCGGTTTTCGTGCCAGTCAGCGGCATGTGGCCGGGGCGACGCTGGGGTTCGTGCTGCTATTGGTGTTGATGGGACTGGGATTGCACGAGGTATTGCAACGATGGCCGGCGCTGACCCGGGTGGTGCAATGGGCGGGGGTGGCGTTTCTGTTGTTCATGGCTTTCAAATTGGCCACTGATAACGGTCAGCTCGATGCCAGGGAATCGGGCCGGGCGCCGTCGATGCTGTATGGCGCGGTGATGCAATGGTTCAACCCGAAAGCCTGGTTGGCTTGCGTGGCGGGAATGGGCGCGTTTGTCGCCGATGGCGAAACGCGGCTGGTGTGGCAGTTTGCGGCGGTGTACCTGGTGATCTGTTACCTGTCCGTCGGTTGCTGGGCGTATGCCGGGACGTTTTTGCGCAGCTACTTGAGCAATCCTGCGGGGATGCGCCTGTTCAATCGAACCATGGCGTTGATGTTGGCATTGTGTGCGGCGTATCTGCTGTATCCCTGACGGCCGGGTTTGGCGAAGAAAGGTCAACGTCTGGCGATGGATCAGCGTGCTGAAATGATCCGTGCCCCGTCAAGCGAGACACGGGTTCATTGACGTTGAACAGACCGGTCAGGCCAGCCCGCTCAATGCATTTTCGGATGTGTGGCTAATCGCATTGAATCGGCCTTTTCTCAGCTCTGCGATGGCATAGATCGCACGGGCTGTACGTCCATTGCCATCGACGAAACTGTGGTAGCCGAGCATTGCTCCCAGCATTTGCCTGGCGAAATGCTCGTTGGCCGGATCAAGTGTCGCCACGTGTTTTTCCAGCAGTGCCGCCCCGGAGACATTGGATGGATAACGAGCCTCCCCGTGAGGGCTGCGCAAACCGCCAGGATCGGCGGGCGCAATGCGTCGATGCAGTTCGGCGTAGACCGTCGGGTCGTTCAGCGGCTTGCTGTTGGCACTGTATTCGAGGAGCAGATTCTTTACGGTATCCAGCTCGTTTCGGGAACTCGACGCGTTGAGGATCCAGGCGGTGGCTCGATCCGTGTTGTCGGTAAGGCCACCAGGATTGAATGTCAGCTCATCGGCAATGCTGTTGAACGGTGCCTGGCCCAGGTCTTTGGTGACAATTGCATTTTGATGGGTGTGCATGGCGGTCAGGTTCTTGTACTCCAGTTGCAAGGTGGTATCGAAGATCTCCGGCAACACCGTGTGATCCTCGAAATGGTGCAGCTGAGCCAGGTTGTACTTTTTTGCTTGCTGCCTTACGAGGCTGTCGACCACTTGCGGATTCATCACTTCCTTGAGCGACTTTACCGGGTCGGACTTGAGCGCTATATCGACAAGGGAGTTTTCCAGCAGGCGCGCCAGCTCCTGTTCGGGGATATGCTTCAGCAGCTTGGCGTCATTGGTGTACAGGTGCTTGAGTATCTGCTCTGCGCTTTCAATGCCATCACTTCTGAAAATCGCTCTGGCGTGGGCCACTGTGTCCAGCGACATGCGAATTTGGGTAGCCGAGCCGGTATGCTCCACGGCCTTTAGCAGGTCATAGCTGTACGCGCCTGTCAGATGACGCAGTTGTTCCCTGGCCAGGTGGGTGGCGGAGAAGGCGTGGTTGCTCAGTTTTGTCGCGCTTCGCCCCAACAGTTTTCCCCCACCCTTGAGCAATTGGGGTAGCCCGTCCAGCGGGTTGAACAGACTGAGGGTTGTACCGATCAACACTCTGGATGAAGACAGCAGCCGGGTGAGTACGGTCGCGGCTTTGGAGCTGATGACGGCAATCTTCCCGGGTATGACAGCAAAAGCCAGCGCCACAGCGGCCACGTCCATGACGCAGCCGAAGATAGCGTTCCTCTGCCTTGAGTCAACACCCGAGGAAAGCTCCTCTATGCACTCCTTGAACGGAATGATCAGGTTGATAAGGGTGTTGAAGATGGCATCGGTCTTTGCAATCGCCCGTTCTCGTTGGGTCTGATCCAAACCGATCTGCTTCAGCTCATCCACGGTGAAATACGGGTTTTCCTGCGCAATAAGCTTGCTGAGTGCTTCTTTGCGGGGCGAGCGGAAGTAGGGGTTCGGATAACTGGAATCTGCGTCATCCGATGATGCCTTGAACTCACCGATCTTGCGGATGAACAACCTGGAACGGGCGTTATCCCGTGGCGTGCTGTTTTGCAGGTAAGCCTGTACATCGATCGGGATGCTCTCGAACTTTTGACGCTCGACAAATTCTGTCTCGAAGCTTTTCGGGTCTATGGTCATCAGTGGACGGAAAAGGGGTTCGAGTTTTGGATTGGACCTGCATTTCAGTCTGATGGGGAACAGTTCATAACAGCGAATCTGTGAATACATCTGGGCGCAGATGAGGATGCCGAATCGACCCGTTTCCCCGGGGAGTGCAGTCAGAGGCCTGACAATTCCGCCGGGTGTAGGCAATGTTGGAAAGCGGGTTGTTGTGTATTTCTGAATGCAATAAATACCCAGGGCGCCGTATTCAATGAAGGGGGCATCGCCCGGAGGCAATTGCGACAGTGCAACTTCGATATTATTGGCCAGCGCTTCTGTCAATCCACGGTAATGCCGGTCAATGGCCTCTTCATATAAGTGGGTAACGGGATACAGCTCGGTCAACCGGGGGAACGATTGGTAGATACTGGGGCCTCTGAGGCGATCCCACTTCTTGTCATGAAGTTCATCGCCCATATAAAGATCGAGTACCGATACTTTCCGCTTGGCTCCGCCGCCGCTATCGATGTGTTTGACCAGCCATTCGTCAGGGTCACAGTCCGGTACCGCGGACGTCAGCTCTTTTAGCGCGAGGGGCTTGCGGTGAGGTATCGGTTGGCCGAGTTTGGCGGCGGCGCTCACTATCTTCTCGATGTACTTGTCGTACTCCTCCGTCGCCAGGGTGACCGCTTGCTGGCTCAAGTTTCCCTTGGTGTCCCGAGTGATGATTTCGTTCATCAATGCCCACGTCACTACCGGATCAACCGTAATAGTGGCCTGCAACGCCGCCAATTGTGGTGTCGCCTTCGATGACTGGCTGAAACCGAGCAGATGTTGATAGGTCAACTTGCGGGTGACACCGGGAATGAGCGCTTCGGCAAAATGTACAGCCTGCGTGCCGACCACCCATCCTGGGGTTCCCGGTTGCAGTTCCGATGGCCAGTCAGCAAACAGGTACTCCGGCGCCATTCCTCCCAGTACCCACTCCGCGACCAGGGGTGCGAGCAGGCTATCGAGGTTGAGACGCTCGACCAGATGCGTTTCCAGGCGAGTGCGAACATAGGAAGGATGCCGGGTCAGGTAGTGAGCCGAATAGAGGTCGAAACCGGCGAATGTTGTGTTGGCACTGTCGGCACCGGGATCGAGGTCAAGCAGCATCGCCGCAATCAGCAACTGCTCGACAAACCCCGGGGGCGGTTTCGGCCCGCTCTCATCGGTGAACCAGCCCAGGGCCTCGAGGTACGCTTGCCCCTGCGCCGAGGCCCAGACCGCAATTTCGATCAGTCTTTGCAAGCGGTAACTCTGGCTGGTGGGCAATTGATCCGCCGAGGTGCTTTCGAGGATCAGGTGAATGCCAAAACTGGCCACCAGGCTGGTTTCACCACCAGTCAAATCCTCGGTCACCTGACGAATGATGGCGCGATTGTGCTCGGTCAGTTTGAACGGGGAGTTGTCGGGAGCGTCCAGCAATTGCCAGTAGTTTCCATACTTGGTGCCGTCAGGCAGGGACGCAAAGTTGAACAGGTCAAGCAGCGCTCGGGCAGCTTCTTCATCGTCTGGCAGCGACAATCCATGGAAGCGCAGCCATTGACCGACGGTCATTTTGTCCCCGGACGTAATCCATCCACCGGTCAACTTGGTCATGTCGGCCAACAGGCCCAGCTCTTTATCCAAATGGGCAATGCCGACCACATTGGCCGTAATGTCTCGGGGAGAAAAATAGACCGTGCTGACGTGGTCAAGGCTGTTCACATTCACATAGCTGTAATAGAGGCGGCCTGTTTTATCCACGAGGAAAGCGGCATTCCGGGGTATGGAGAGTGCGGCACGGATTTTCTGAAACTCGGGGTGTCGGGTCAGTCTCGACAAACACACATTGGCAGGTCGGTGTAGTTGGTCGAAGTTGGAACCTGTTACGCAGTCAGCTGCGATGCGATCCCATGCCCATCCTAATGCCTGCTGGGCATTTTTGTTGCTGATGAAATGGGTGATGGCTTCGGTTATCGCCTGTTTTTGACGCGCGTTTATAGAACTGATGTACATATCGTATGGAGGTTGCATAGTTGAAGATCCATCTTCGTAATGTTGCAAGATTTTAAGTTGTAGTGTTCTGAATGTTTCGGTTGTGCGAGCGGGCGTTAGACGCTGGACTATATTGAACTCGAGAGAGTAAAGGGTGAGAAGGTAATAAGTCCCAATGCTTATGTATCTGTGAGTTTCATATTTTATGAAGTCGAATGGCAGCGGCTTATTAAAGCTCGGCTTTCGCCCAATGCTCTTCACTTAAGAGCGTTTTGAGTCAAAAAAAACTGTGGCGAGGGAGCTTGCTCCCGCTTGAGTGCGTAGCACTCACAAAAATCGGCAGGGTTGGAGATTTTTTGGGGCCGCTGCGCAGCCCAGCGCGAGCAAGCTCGCTCGCCACAAAGGTAGGCATGACTGATGAGCGCGCTTTAAGTGAACAGCATTGCGGCTTTCGCCTGGCTTACTAAGTGTGAGGCCGGGAAGTGTATGTGCGTAATAGCGCGTCACAGGGCCTGACGCTTGCCAGGCCAACTTGTCCTTCAACCGCGATACTGCCCCGGTGTCGCCGCCAGATGTTGTTTAAACGCGCGCTGAAAATGCGCCTGGTCGGCAAACCCGGCTTCCAGCGCCACATCGGCGATCAACCTGCCGCTGCGCAGTCGGTCCCGGGCGAACTGGATGCGCTGGTTGACCAGGAACGCATGAGGCGTCATGCCGTAATGCTGCTTGAAGGCGCGGATCAGGTAGGACGGCGACAGTTGCGCCGCCTCGCAAATGTCTTCGAGTTTGAGCAGGTGCGTGCAGTTGTCACGAATATAGTTGGCGGCCCGTTCCAGTTTGAAATTGGGTTCGCGCAGCGGTTGATCGATGGGATTGAGCCGCTGTTGCACCTCGGTGAAAAACTCCACCGCCGCACTGTGTTTGCGCAGCACGTCTTGCTGCTGATCGACCAACACCTCGTACAAGTTCTTCAGGCCGGCGAACAGCTCCACGTCGCGATTGTGGGTGACGGAAAATCGGCGAAACGCCGAGTCCTGGCTGAAGCCGAGCTGATGCTGTAAATCGGTCAGCCAGGGCGTTTCGACATAGAGCATCAGGTACGACCAGGGCTGGTCGTCGATCGGATTGCAGGCATGCACATCGCCGGGGTTCATCAACACCACGGTGCCAGCGCTGACCTGACACTCCGATTGCTCGTGGAGGTAGGTGCTGCGCCCGGCGGTGATCGCGCCAATGGAAAAGTGCGCGTGGGAATGCAAGCTGTAGCAGACCTCGCGACCGTCGGCGATGGAACGGGCTTCGATGAAGGGCAGGGCGTCGTCGCGCCAGAAGCGTGGGGCTTTGTCTGCATCTTTGGCGACGGTGTGCTTCATCTCGGTGTCCTCGGCAGGCCAGCGCCTGAGTGTATTAGCTCTGGCCGGCAAAGGCTCGCTCCAGTTCGGCGATGTCGAGCTTTTTCATCTGCAACATCGCTTGCATGGCACGCTGGGATTTTGCCGTGTCGGCGTCTTGCATCATGTGCATCAGCGCCACGGGCACGATCTGCCACGACACGCCGAATTTGTCCTTCAGCCAGCCGCATTGCTGCGCCTGTACAGGGCCACCGGCAGACAGGTTGCCCCAGAAGTGGTCGACTTCTTCCTGGTTCTGGCAGTTGACCTGGAACGACACCGCTTCGTTGAAGGTGAATACCGGTCCGCCATTGAGTCCGGTGAAGGCATGGCCATCGAGCTCGAAACTGACGGTCATCACCGAACCTTCCGCACGGCCATGGATTTCCTGACCAGCCTTGCCGTAATGGGTGATGGCGGTGAGTCTTGAGTGATCGAAGATCGAGCAATAAAACTTCGCCGCCGCTTCGGCCTGATCGTCGAACCACAGGCAGGGTGTGAGTTTTGGAAAGCGTTGCATGGCGGTTGTCCTCGGCAGGTTGAACACGCTGGATTATCAGCGTAGTCAGTCCGCCGTGGACGGGTGGCGCCGTAGATCGACAACTCGCAAGAAAACGGCTGCCGATCCTTCGGCAGCGCTTGGAATCGCTATCAAAAATCCCACTTGGTCGTCAGTTGCAGGCTGCGCGGTTCGCCGTAGAAACCGGTGCCGAAATTGCCGAGTCCGGTGTAGTAGGTCTTGTCGAACAGGTTCTTTACGTTGACGGTCGCGCTCAGGTGATCGTTGAAGCGATAGCGTGCCATCAGGTCCACCAGGTAGTAGCTGTCCTGGGTGATGCGTGAGTACTGGCCGAAGTTGACGGTGTCGGTGGGGTTGGGCTGGAACACGTTGCCGAAAAACTCGCTTTGCCAGTTCACACCGCCGCCAACGGTCAGGTTTTCCCATGCGCCGGGCAGTCGATAGGTGCTGAATACGCGCACCACTTGTTCCGGGGCGGTGGTTTGCAGCACCGAGCCGTAGACGTAATCGCCTTTGGCATCGCGGGTGTGGTTGTAGGTGTAACCGGCCGACAGGTTCCAGCCGTCCATCACTTCACCGGCCAGCTCGAACTCGAAACCTTTGGTGGTCGCGCCCTGGGCGGCGCTGTACACCGACTCGGTCTCGAAGCCGCTGACGTACTGGGCGATGTTGTCCTGTTCAATGCGGAATACCGCGAAGCTGGCGTTCAGGCGCCCACCAAAGTATTCGGCCTTGATGCCGGCTTCGTAGCTGTCGCCTTCCACCGGGTCGAGCAGTTGGCGCGTGGCGTCCTTGCTCATTTGCGGCTGATAAATACTGGTGTAGCTGGTGTACAGCGAATAGGTGTCGTTGAGGTCGTAGATCAGCCCGGCGTAAGGGGTGACCACGCCCGTCTGGCGGTAGCTGTCGCGCACGTCGGGCGTGTTCGGGTCGCTGTAGTCGAGGTGGTCGCTGCCCTTGAAATCGCTGACCCGGCCGCCGAGGATCACCGACAGATCATCGGTGGGCTTGAGCCGGGTCGCCAGGTAGGCACCGGTCTGGCGCTGGACGATATCGTTATCGCCGATGCGCGGGATGTCCGGTTTGGCGAAGTCGCCGCGCCAGTCGAAGATACTGCTGTCCAGGGCTGGATAGACCGAGCCGTGCACCGGGATGTCCTGGCGGGCGTTCATCGACATGAAACCGGCGATCAATTCATGCTCGCGGCCGAACAGACTGAAGGGGCCGGTGAGGTTGATGTCGATGTTGTCCTGAACCTGATCGCCCTTGAACTTGCCCATGTACATGAACATGCCGTTACCGGTGACCGGGTCCGGATTGCCGCCGCTGGCGGAGCCGAGCAGGGTGTCGTGCTGGCGGTGTTTGCGGTCGTAGCTGACTTTCAGTGTCCAGTCGTGGGCCAGTCGTTGTTCCACGGAGGCGAATATCGTCTGGTTGGTGAAGTCGCGACGGCTCCAGTCGGTGGCCGGGTTGAAGGAGCGGGAGAAGTTCGTGCGCGAGCCGTCGCTGGAGTACATCGGGAAACCGGTCCAGCTGGCGCCGCGCGAACGGGTATTTTGCTGGTCCATGCCGAAGGTCAGCAGGGTGTCCGGGGTCAGGTCCGCTTCGAGGATGCCGTAGGCGATGTCCTTGGTGTTCTGGTAGTGATCCATGTAGGCGCTGCGATCCTGATAGACCCCGACGAACCGCCCGCGCACGTTGCCGCTTTCGGTCAGCGGGCCGGAAATGTCGCCTTCGCTGCGATAGTTGTCCCAGGAGCCGACCGTGCCGGCGATCGACGCCTTGAATTCTTTGGTGGGGCGCTTGCGGATCAGGTTGACGGTGGCCGAGGGATCGCCCGAGCCGGTCATCAGGCCCGTGGCGCCTTTGATGATTTCAACGCGGTCGAAGGTCGCCATGTCGGTGCTGGTGGTGCCGTAATCGTAGACACCGTCATAGTCGGTATTGACGCCGTCGTACTGGAAGTTGGTGATCGGCAGGCCGCGACTGGAAAACTCCCAGCGTTCGCTGTCGTAGTTCTGCACGCTGACGCCGGGGGCTCGGCGCAGGGTGTCGGCGATGCTGGTGGAGCCCTGGTCGTCCATTTGCTGACGGGTGATGACGGTCACTGACTGCGGTGTTTCGCGCAGGGACAGCGGCAGGCCGGTGGCCGAAGACGTCGAACCGGTGGTATAGGAATGGGTGTCTTCAGTGGTGGCGCCGAGCCCCTGACCGGAAATGTTCGTGGCGTCCAGTTCCAGCGCACCTTGCGAGGCAGGCGCTGCTTGCAATACATAGCCGCCGTTGCCTTGGGGGCTGGCTTGCAGGCCGCTGCCTTGCAACAGACGCTGCAACGCTTGCGAGTCGGTGTAGTCGCCATCAAGGCCGGGGCTGCTCTTGCCGGCGGCGAGGTCGTTGTGGCCGGCGAGGAAGACGCCGCTCTGCTCGGCGAAGCGATTGAGTACGCTGGCCAATGGTCCCGCGGCTATCGAGTAGTGGCGTGTCCGGGGGCTGGACTGTTCACTGGCACCCGTGGTGTCTGCTTGAGCGAGCGTCGCTGAAAAACTCAGAAATGCGGCCGGGAGAGCCAGCGCCAAGGGGCGCAGGGCAAAACGAGTGCGGGTGAAGGCGTTGCGTGACATGGCGTTCCCTGGAATCAGTTCGATCGGCAATGTGAGGTGCTTCTGAGGGGTTAACCGAACGAAAAAGGCAAAAGGGAACCGATTGCCGAAAAAGAGTTTGCTGCTCAGACTTTCGGGCCGACGCTGACCCACCAGGGGAAGGTCTTTTGCACCCGGATCGGCAATGCCGCTTCCAGCAGGCGCAATGCCTGATCGGTGTCCTTGAGCGGGAACGAGCCCATGACCGGCAGCTCGGCGACTTCCGGATCGCAGTGCAAATGCCCCGGACGGTAGCGATTCAATTCGTCGATCAACTGGCCCAGTGGCAGGTTGTCTGCCAGCAGCAGGCCTTGACGCCAGGCTTCCCGCGAGGGACTGGCGGCAGTGGTCAGCGCCATTGCGTTGTTGGTGAAGGCCAGTTGTCGACCGGCCTCGACGACCTGCAACGCGCCCTGGCGGGTGCGGACTTCGACCGCGCCTTCATAGACGTTCAGCAATGTCTGTCGCTCCTCCTGGCGAACACTGAAGCGGGTACCCAGCGCCCGCAGTCGCCCTTGGGCGGTTTCCACCAAAAACGGTCGGCCGGGGTCCTTGGCGGTGTCGATCAACACTTCGCCGCACTGCAACTGCAGCAAGCGTTGTGTGGCATCGAAGCGGACATTCAGCGCACTGAGTGCATTCAGCCAGATTCGGCTGCCGTCGTTGAGCACGGTTTCGCGGGTTTCCCCGGTGCCGGTGGAGAGGTCGGCCGTAAGCCGTCCGAGGGTTTCCGGCAGCGGTGTGCCGCGCCAGGCGGCCCATCCCGTCAGGCTGCCGGCGGTGAGGATCAGCAGGCTTTTGAGGGTCTGGCGGCGACTGATTGGCGAGCGTCCGGTGCTGCGCAAGACCTGGCTGACAGCCTGTTGCTCGCTGTGGTTTTGCAGCGGCGTGAAGCGCTGGCCGACCCGTTCGATGTAGCGCCAGGCGTCCTGATGATCGGCACTTTGGGCCAGCCAGGCCTGCCAGCGCAGGCATTCGTGATCGGCCACTTGTGGGTCGTGGAGTTGCACATACCACTGGGCCGCTTGCTCGAGGCTGGCATGGCTGAGTTTTTTCAAGGAGGCAGCGGGCGCGGGATTATTCAATCAACAGCCCATCGAGTTCGGCCTCGAGGATCGCGCAATGCATCATGGCCTGGGCCAGGTATTTCTTGACCATGCGCTCGCTGACGCCGATCTCGCTGGCAATCAGTTTGTAGGGCATGCCGTGCAGCTGAGCCAGGATAAATGCATCGCTGACCCGCTTGGGCAGACGTTGCAGCAGGGCGTCCACTTCGTGCAGGGTCTCGACGATGATCGCCCGTTGTTCCGGCGAAGGTTGCAAGGCGGGAGGCCGTGTGGCCAAGGTCTGCAGCCAGGCTTGCTCCAACTGCCGACGACGCCAGTGATCAATGCACAAACCGCGAGCAATGGTCGCCAGATAGGAGCGCTCGCGAACCTCGCAGTCGAACGCCTGCGGCCGCTTGAGCACTCGCATGAAGGTGTCATGAGCCAGGTCCGCGGCATCCATTGCATTGCTGAGGCGTCGACGCAACAACTCGTACAGCCATCGGTGGTGGCAGGTATAGAGGTTTTGAACCAAAGAGGAATCGACGACTGTCATTGAGCGCACATGTCCATGGCGACCGGAGTGGCGTCGCGGGTGCAAATAAGAATTGGTCGCGATTAAAGCAAATGACCGGAAGTCACGCAAATGATATTGGTTTGCTTTTAGCTGGCCCGGGCCCGCTTCCGATCACCCGCGTAGCCGGGTATCCGCGTAGCAGCTGCCGAGCCTGCGAGGCTGCGAAGCAGTCGTGAATCAGATATCGCGGAGCATCAGGAAAACCTCGCATACAGGGTTTACGACGGCTGCGCCGCCGAACGCAGCCTCGCAAGCTCGGCAGCTGCTACGAGCGCGGCGGCAGCGACCGGTGGTCGATGAACATGGCTTGTGGGTCAAATTGCGCTTAGCTGTAGGGATAACCCAAGGCGCGCGTAATCGCCGACCTTGTAGGAGCGAAGCTTGTGGCGAGGGGGCTTGCCCCCGTTGGACTGCGAAGCTGTCCTAAAACCTGCAATCTCGTACTGCCAAGCACACCGGCACGCACTGGATTTGCGACTGCTTCGCAGCCGAACGGGGGCAAGCCCCCTCGCCACGAGGCGCCCCTTCAGAACACCGTGAGTCTGAGGAAACCCGCAATGCTGACCCTTAACATCAATGGCAAGGACCAGGAACTGGATGTCCCGGCGGACATGCCGTTGCTCTGGGTGCTGCGCGATGTCGCGCACCTGACGGGCACCAAATTCGGTTGCGGCATGGCCCAGTGTGGCGCCTGCACCGTACACGTCGACGGCGCGCCGCTGCGCTCCTGCATTACGCCCGCCACGGCGGTGGCCCACGGGCAGAAAATTCTCACCATCGAAGGCCTGTCCAGCGACGGCTCGCACCCGGTGCAACAGGCCTGGGCCGAGCTCGACGTGGTCCAGTGCGGTTATTGCCAATCCGGGCAGATCATGTCGGCGGCAGCGTTGCTGGCGAAGATCCCCCAGCCCACCGACAGCGACATCGACCAGGCGCTGTCCGGCAACATTTGCCGCTGCGGCACCTACCCAAGAATCCGCGCCGCGGTCAAACGCGCCGCCGAGATCGGTTGATGCTACATCGAAGGGAGCTGAGCAATGAACAGTATCAACCCTGTGTCGCGTCGTGGTTTTCTCAAGGGCAGTGCATTGCTTGGCGGTGGTCTGGTGGTGGCGTTTGTCATCCCTGGCGCCCATCGCTTTGCCCACGGTGCCGAGAATCAAGGGGACGTCTTCGCGCCTAATGCCTTTTTACGGATTGGCAACGACAACAGCATCATCGTGCTGCTGGGCCATTCGGAAATGGGCCAGGGCATCTGGACTGGCCTGACCATGTTGATCGCCGAAGAGCTGGACGCCGACTGGTCGAAAATCCGCGTCGAACATGCGCCAGCTTCGGCCGCCGATTATGGCCTGCCGGCGTTTGGCGGGATGCAGATCACCGGCGGTTCGACCTCGACCTGGATGGAGTTCGACCGCTATCGCCAGGCCGGGGCGGCGGCGCGCTTGATGCTGATCGAGGCGGCGGCCAAGCGATTCAACGTCGCACCTTCGCAGATTCTCACCGAGTCGGGGGTGGTCATTGCTGGTGACAAGCGCGCGACTTACGGCGAATTGGCGGATGACGCCGGTAAGTTGCCGGTGCCGGATCCGGCCTCGATCAAGTTCAAGGAAGCCAAGGACTGGAAAGTCATCGGCAAACCCACCAAGCGCCTCGATACCCCGGAGAAAATCACCGGGCGCGCCAAGTTCGGCATGGACGTGCAATTCGACGGGCTCATGACGGCGATGGTCGCTCGCCCGCCGGTGTTCGGTGGCAGCGTCAGATCCTTCGAAGGTGCCGAGGCGCTGGCGGTACCAGGCGTGCACAAAGTGGTGCAGGTGCCCACGGGTGTCGCGGTGATTGCCGATCATTATTGGGCGGCGAAGTTGGGGCGCGATGCGCTGAAGGTCGAATGGGACCTGGGCCCCAATAGCGGGCTCGACAGTCAGAAGTTGCTGGAGAGCTTCCGTAAACTTGCCGCCACCCCCGGCATCTCGGCCAGTCAGGCCGGCGATACGGCAGCGGCGCTAGGCAAAGCGGCGAAGACGATTGAGGCTGAATACAGCGTGCCGTACCTGGCCCACGCACCGATGGAACCGCTCAATTGCACGGTGAAAATCTCCAAGGACAAATGCGAAATCTGGACCGGCACACAGTTTCAGACGCTGGATCAGATGATCGCGGGGAAAATCACCGGGCTCAAACCCGAACAGGTCGAGATCCACACCCAGTTTCTCGGTGGCGGCTTCGGGCGCCGAGCCAACCCGACCTCGGATTTTGTCAGCGAAGCCGTGTACGTCGCCAAGGCTGCGGGTGGGCCGGTGAAAACCGTCTGGTCTCGGGAAGATGACATTCGCGGCGGTTACTACCGCTCGGCGTTCCTGCATCAGGCACGCATCGGGCTGGGTGCCGACGGCATGCCGATGGCCTGGAAGCATGTGCTGGTCGGGCAGTCGATTCTGGTCGGCACGTCGTTCGAGGCGACCATGGTCAAGAATGGCGTCGACAAAACCTCCGTCGAAGGCGTGGCCGACAGCCCTTATCTTGAAGGGCTGGCCAATCACCAGGTCGATCTGCATTCACCGCAAACCGGTATCAGCGTGCTGTGGCTGCGGTCGGTAGGGCACACCCACACCGCATTCGTCATGGAATCGTTGATCGATGAACTGGCAGACGCGGCCGGCAAAGATCCGGTGGAATACCGACGGGCCTTGCTCAAGGCCCATCCGCGGCATTTGGGTGTGCTGAACCTGGCTGTCGAGAAAGCCAACTGGAAGGCGCCATTGCCGGACGGTCACGCGTTGGGCGTGGCGGTGCATGAGTCCTTTGGCAGTTACGTCGCCCAGGTGGCCGAGGTGTCGCAGGACAACCTGGCGATTCGCGTGCACCGGGTGGTGTGTGCGGTGGACTGCGGCATTGCGGTCAACCCGCAGGGCATCGCCGCGCAGATGGAGTCAGGCATCACCTTTGGTCTGGGATTTACCTTGCACAGCAAACTGACGTTCAAGGACGGTCAGGTGGAGCAGTCCAATTATCACGACTATCAGGTACTGCGCCTGAACGAGATGCCGGTGGTCGAGGTGCATATCGTCCCCAGCAGCGACAAACCCGGCGGCATCGGCGAGGTCGGTGTACCGCCCGTGGCGCCGGCAGTGGCGAACGCGGTGTTTGCCCTGACCGGGCAGCGCCTGCGGGAACTGCCGCTGCAACTGTCGGGGGTGTGAGATGAGGCGACATGTGTTTCTTGGTGCGGTGGTGTTGATCGGGCTGAGTGGCTATGCCCCGGACCTGTTCGCTGACGATAAAGAGGCCGTGAAGGCGTTCGAGACGGTGCAAAGGGTGTTCCAGAGTCCGCGTTGTCAGAACTGTCATATCCCCGGCGATTCGCCGTTGCAGTTCGACGCCGGTATACCTCATGCAATGAATGTGGTGCGTGGGATGGACGGTAAGGGAGCGGCTGGTTTGCCGTGTGCCAGCTGTCATGCCCAAAGCAATCCGCCAGCCAGTTATGGGGCTCACGCGCCGCCCGGGGCGCCGCATTGGAGCCTGCCGCCGGCCGCGCACAAAATGGCCTGGATCGGTCTGCCGCCCGACAAGTTGTGCGCGATGATCAAAGACCGTTCCAGTAATGGCGATCGTGATTTTGCGGCACTGATCAAGCATGTCAGCGAGGACAAACTGGTGCTTTGGGGCTGGCATCCGGGTGAGGGACGGGCGCCGGTGCCGGTGCCCCACGACATCTTCGTCACCCAGTTCAAGCGCTGGGCAGATGCTGGAGGGCCGTGTCCGGTGGCAGGTAGCTGACCAGCGGCGCGTTTATAGGGAGTCATACCGGGTGTGAGCGACTCTAACGTTCATATCCATCAAGGAGTGAGTGATGCTAACCCCAGGCAAACTGGTCAAACACGGCGCTGTCGCAGACACCTTGCGCACGCCGAACGTCCTCGACAGTGCAGTGCAGGATCGCGATGTACTGCGCGACCTGGCGCGCAAGGCCGAGCAAGAGTTGATGGCGGTGCAGATGGCGAGCATGGATGAGTTGACGCTGCTCTCCAATCGTCATGGCTTCGAGGCCTTGGCCCGGTTGGGGCTGGAGGCCTGTCAGCAGTTGGGAAAACCCGCGACCTTGCTGTTTTTCGACCTTGATGACTTCAAGCGCATCAACCAGCTGTACGGTCGCGCCGAGGGCGACAATGCCCTGAAAACCTTTGCCGATGTGCTGCGCATCGCCTTTCGTGAAAGCGATGTGATCGGCCGGCTGGGCAGCGATGAGTTTGCCGCCTTATTGACCGGCTCCAACGCGGTGGAGGTTGGCGCGGTCAGAGCGCGACTCGAAGAAATACTCGATGAGCGCAATGCCACGGTGCATCGTGGGTACGACATTCGTTTCAGTGTCGCGCAAATCGAATTCGATCCCGCCCATCACAAAACAGTCGATGGCCTGATGCGGGCGCTCGATGAGGTTCGCCATCAAGGCCCGGTTGAGTTTTGAGGGCTGCCCTGCAAGTCCGCTGCAACCCGGGATGCTGTTCGCAGTAACCAACCGTCGTGCCTGAACCGCCCGATCATCTGCAGTCCGATCGGTAGTTGCGCTTCGTCGCGGGGCAGAGGGATATTCACCTGCGGCCAGCCGAACGCTCCCCAGAACTTGATGAAGTCCGACGGTCCGGTGCTTTCCAGGCCCATCGGCGCGACTATCCCGCAAGAGGCGCCGAGCATGGCGTCGAAGGGTTGGCAAAGCTCATTCAAGCGTGGGGCAAGATTGGCCAGGCGTGCCTTGGCAGCGGACTCCTGCTCCCATGTTGTGGCCGCCGCTCGCTCGAACATGGCCAGTGTCGAAGGGCTCAATTGTGCCCGGTGTTGTTGGCATTCCTTCGCCAGCGAGCGGGCACCTTCGCAATCGTTGATCAACTGATGATCGTCGAACACACCGGCAAACTCATCCGGCAGCCGCACTTCGCTGACGTGATGGCCGGCGCTGCGCAACTGATCCACTGCCTGCTCCAGAGCGCGGGCCACCTCGGGATCCACCTGATCCCAGCGCGACGTGCGGCAGAAACCCAATTGCAGCGCACGCCGCTCGACGTCAGGTACTACGAAGCCAGGAATCAACACTCGCGCCACGAGGTGTAGATCGCGCACCGATCGACCGTACCAGCCCACGGTGTCGAAGCTCGGCGCCAGCGGTTTCACACCTTCCAGCGATACCAGGCCCAACGACGGTTTGAAGGCGAAGAGGCCGCAGTAAGACGCCGGCTTGAGCAACGAGCCAGCGGTCTGGGTGCCCAGCGCCAAGGCAAAGAAACCCGCCGCCATCCCGGCTGCCGAACCCGCGCTGGAACTGCCCGGCGTGCGGGCGAGGTCGTAGGGGTTGCGGGTCGGGCCGGTGTGCATGTACGCAAACTCGGTGGTGTGGGTCTTGCCCATGATCAGCGCGCCGGCCTGGCGTAGCAGTGTCACGACGTGGGCGTCCCGGGAGGGTTGATGGCCGGCGTAAATGGGCGAATAGAATTGCGTCGGATAGGCAGCGGTGTCGAAGATGTCCTTGATGCCCACGGGTACGCCGGCCAACAGGCCTCGGCCATTGTTTTGCGCCACATCGGCGCGAACCTGCCGGGCATCGAACGAGACGAAGGCCTGGATGTCCGGCTCGAGCGCCTGAATGCACTCAAGAAAGTACTCGGCGATGGCCGCAACGCTCGTCTCGCCATGGGTGACTGCCTCGCTGAGGGCGGTGGCATCAAGGGTAGGGCCGATCATTTGGCGAACAACTGGTCGATGTTCTTGAACGCCTTGAATTCCAGAGCGTTGCCGCAGGGGTCGAAGAGAAACATCGTGGCTTGTTCGCCCACCGATCCCTGAAAGCGAATACCCGGCTCGATCACGAAGTGCGTACCAAGGGCTTTCAAGCGCTCTGCCAGGGTTTCCCATTCCTCCATCCCCAATACCACACCGAAATGCGGCACCGGTACGTCGTGACCATCCACGGCGTTGGTATGGGCGGCTTCCTGAGAAGCGTTTTTCGGTGCCAGATGAATCACCAGTTGATGCCCGAAAAAGTTGAAATCGACCCAGTGATCGCTGGATCGACCTTCTTCCAGGCCGAACACTTCGCCATAGAAGCGCCGGGCCGCGGCCAAATCGTAAACCGGGATAGCCAAGTGAAAAGGGGACAGTTGCATCGGACGTGCCTCGACGGGTTGGGAGTTGAGGCTGAGTTTAGTCCTGTGCTTTTTGATTGAAAGACGATAGTTTTTGCAGCGAGCTCAAATTATTTCGATCAATTGGGGGCCACATGCTGCGGGAGCTGAAAACCTTCATTGCTGTGACGCGTCATGGCACATTCGCAGCGGCAGGCATGCACATCGGCCTGACCCAGTCGGCGGTCAGCGCGCAGATCCGCAACCTCGAACAGGCGTTGGGCATACGCCTGTTCGATCGCACCGGACGTCAGGCAATTCTCAATGCGGCGGGGCAGCGGGCGTTGCCGATGGCTCGGGAAATGCTTGAGACTTTCAGCCGCATGGCCGTCAGTGATGGCGTCGGCGAGTTTCGTGGTGAATTGAAGATCGGCGCGGTGGCCACCGTCCAGACCGGGTTGTTGCCCCGGGCGCTGTTGCGACTCAGGCAGCAGGCGCCATTGCTGGAGGCGAAACTGGTACCGGGGGTATCCCTGAGCCTGTTGAGTCAGGTGGACACCGGCGAAGTGGACCTGGCGATTCTGATCAAGCCACCGTTCGAATTACCCAAGGAATTGTCGGTGCAAGTCATTCGCCGGGAGCCGTTTGTGCTGATCGTGCCGGCAGACCTTGAGGGCGACGACCCGCTGCTGTTACTCGCCAATCACCCCCACGTACGCTACGACCGCAATTCCTTCGGTGGACGATTGGTGACTCGCTTTTTGCGCGAGCAGCAGATTGATGTGCAGGTGGCTCTGGAGCTGGATGAGCTGGAAGCCATCGTCAAAATGGTCGAATGCGGATTGGGTGTTTCACTCTTGCCCGAGGCGGGGCTGTGGCTTGAGCATGGGGCCAAGGTCCGGATCATCCCGTTGGGTGAGCTGACGTTCTACCGGGAGATCGTGCTGTTGCAGCGTTATAGCCAGCGTACACAACCGATCCAGCAGTTGTTTGCCCGGTGTTTGACACAGATCGACGACTGAACGCTAACCCCTGTGGGAGTAGTGAGCACAAAATCTGTGTCCGGCGCGGACTACTGTGGGAGTGGGCTTGCCCGCGATGAGGTCATCACATCCAACATTGATGTTGCCTGACACTCCACAATCGCGGGCAAGCCCGCTCCCACAGTTGATCGAGTGCGCTGCAAGATTGCAGGCATAAAAAAACCCGCCAATCGGCGGGTTTCTTCATGGCTGACCGAAGATCACTCTTCGATGTTGCCCATGGCGGTGGTGTTGAAGCCGCCGTCTACGTACATGATTTCGCCGCTGATGCCGGACGCCAGGTCCGAGCACAGGAAGGCGCCGGCGTTGCCGACTTCTTCGATGGTGACGTTACGACGCAGCGGGGTTTGCGCTTCGTTGGCAGCCAGCATTTTGCGGAAGTTCTTGATGCCGGAAGCGGCGAGGGTGCGGATCGGGCCAGCCGATACACAGTTGACGCGGGTGCCATCCGGGCCCAGGGAACCGGCCAGGTAACGCACGCCAGCTTCCAGCGAAGCCTTGGCCATGCCCATCACGTTGTAGTTCGGCATGGTGCGCTCGGCGCCCAGGTACGACAGGGTCAGCAGGCTGCCATTGCGGCCTTTCATCATTTCGCGACCCGCCTTGGCCAGGGCCACGAAGCTGTAGGCGCTGATGTCGTGAGCGATGCGGAAACCTTCACGGGTGGTGGCTTCGGTGAAGTCGCCGTCCAGTTGGTCGCCCGGGGCGAAGCCGACGGAGTGCACGATGCAGTCCAGGCCGTCCCACTTTTTGCTCAACTCTTCGAAGACCTTGGCGATTTCTTCATCGCTGGCCACGTCGCATGGAAAGCACAGCTCAGGGCTCGAGCCCCAGCCTTGTGCGAACTCTTCGACACGACCCTTGAGTTTGTCGTTCTGATAAGTGAAGGCAAGCTCAGCGCCCTCGCGATGCATGGCAGCAGCGATGCCGGATGCGATGGACAGCTTGCTGGCGACACCGACGATCAGTACGCGCTTACCGGCGAGAAAACCCATGTGTTGCTCCTCTCTTTCAGGTTTATTGCGCAGTGGCTGGCGCCAGAAAAGCGGCTTCCAGCAACTGCTGTGTATACGGATGTCGGGGGGCGGCAAAGATACTTTGCGCGTCTCCCTGTTCGACCACTTGGCCATGCTTGACCACCATCAGCT
This sequence comes from Pseudomonas sp. LBUM1673, assembly GCF_059695645.1. Lineage (NCBI taxonomy): Bacteria > Pseudomonadati > Pseudomonadota > Gammaproteobacteria > Pseudomonadales > Pseudomonadaceae > Pseudomonas > Pseudomonas sp. LBUM1673. The sequence continues at coordinate 3,563,014 of NZ_CP166780.1, read as the reverse complement.
GGTGGCTCAGCGCTTTGACGACAGCCAGGTCATGGCTGATGAACAGATACGTCAGGTTGTACTTGGTTTGCAGTGAACGCAGCAGCTCCACCACTTGGCGTTGCACTGTCCGGTCGAGGGCCGACGTCGGCTCGTCCAGAAGAATCAACGCCGGTTTTAGCACCAATGCCCGGGCAATGGCGATTCTCTGCCGTTGCCCACCGGAAAATTCGTGGGGGTAGCGGTGCCGGGTTTCCGGGTCCAGACCTACTTCCTTGAGTGCCGCAATGATCGCTTGTTCCTGTTCTGCCTCGGTGCCCATCTTGTGGATCCGCAAGCCTTCGCCGACGATCTGGCTCACGCACATCCGCGGGCTCAGGCTGCCGAAGGGGTCCTGGAACACCACCTGCATTTCTCGCCGTAGCGGACGAACCTGTTGCTGCGTCAGGCAGTCTAGCTGCTTGCCTTCAAAACGGATGGTGCCTTTGCTGCCGATCAACCGCAAAATCGCCAGGCCGAGCGTCGACTTGCCGGAACCGCTTTCTCCCACAATCCCCAGGGTCTGGCCCTGTGGCAGGCTGAAATTGATGCCGTCCACCGCCTTGATGTAATCCACCGTGCTTTTGAAAAAGCCTTTCTTGATCGGGAACCAGACTTTCAGGTCCTCGACTTGCAACAGCGGCGGGCCGATTACATTGGTTGCGGGTGTCCCGCTGGGCTCCGCCGCCAGCAGTTCCCGCGTGTACGGATGCTGCGGCGCGCGGAACAACTCTTCGCACGATGCCTGTTCGACGATGCAACCGCGCTGCATGACACATACGCGATGCGCAATTCTTCGTACAAGGTTCAAATCGTGACTGATCAGTAACAACGCCATACCCAAACGGGCCTGCAAGTCCTTGAGCAATTCTAGGATTTTCAGCTGAACGGTCACGTCCAGCGCGGTGGTCGGTTCGTCGGCGATCAGCAGTTCCGGCTCGTTGGCCAAGGCCATGGCGATCATCACCCGCTGGCGCTGGCCGCCGGACAATTCGTGGGGTAGGGCCTTGAGACGCTTCTCGGGCTCGGGAATGCCGACCATTTCCAGCAGTTCCAGCGTGCGTTTGGTCGCGACTTTGCCGCTCAGGCCTTTGTGGATGCCCAGCACTTCGTTGATCTGTTTCTCGATCGAATGCAGTGGATTGAGCGAGGTCATCGGCTCCTGGAAGATCATCGCGATCCGGTTGCCGCGGATGTGGCGGATGGTTTTCTCTTTCAGGCTTAACAGGTCCCGTCCGGAATACTCGATGGTGCCGGACGGATGCCGGGCGAGCGGGTAGGGCAGCAGTCGCAGGATCGAGTGGGCGGTCACTGATTTGCCGGAGCCGCTTTCGCCGACCAGGGCCAGGGTTTCGCCGCGCTTGATGTCGAAGCTCACACCCTCGACCACCCGCTGAACGCGGTCGCCGACGACAAATTCGACGGCAAGGTCGCGCACTTCGATCAGATTTTCCTGATTCATTTCACTTCCTCGGGTCGAAGGCATCGCGAGCGGACTCGCCGATGAATACCAGCAGGCTCAACATCAGCGCCAGCACCGCAAACGCACTCATGCCGAGCCAAGGCGCTTGCAGGTTGGATTTGCCCTGGGCCACCAGTTCCCCCAGGGACGGCGCGCCCGGCGGCAGGCCGAAGCCGAGGAAGTCCAGGGCGGTCAGGGTGCCGATGGCGCCGGTCAGGATGAACGGCATGAAGGTCATGGTCGAGACCATGGCGTTGGGCAGAATGTGGCGGAACATGATCGCACCATTGCGCATGCCCAGCGCCCGGGCTGCGCGCACGTATTCCAGGTTACGGCCGCGCAGAAACTCGGCGCGCACCACATCCACCAGACTCATCCACGAGAACAGCAGCATGATCCCCAGCAGCCACCAGAAGTTCGGCTGCACGAAGCTGGCGAGGATGATCAGCAGGTACAGCACCGGCAGACCGGACCAGATCTCCAGAACGCGCTGCCCGGCCAGATCGACCCAGCCACCATAAAAACCCTGCAAGGCCCCGGCGATTACACCAATGATCGAGCTGAGGATGGTCAGCGTCAAAGCAAACAGCACCGAAATCCGGAAGCCGTAAATCACCCGGGCCAACACATCGCGGCCCTGATCGTCGGTGCCCAGCAGATTGTCCGCGGACGGCGGCGCGGGGGCCGGGACTTTCAGGTCGTAGTTGATGCTTTGGTAGCTGTAGGGAATCGGTGCCCACACCACCCAGGCATCCTTGGCCTTGAGCAGTTCGCGGATATACGGGCTCTTGTAGTTGGCTTCCAGCGGGAATTCGCCACCGAATGCGGTTTCCGGGTAGCGTTTGAGGGCCGGGAAGTACCAGGCGTTGTCGTAGTGCACCACCAACGGTTTGTCGTTGGCGATCAACTCGGCGCCGAGGCTTGCGCCGAACAGCACCAGAAACAACCACAATGACCACCAGCCACGCTTGTTGGCCTTGAACAGTTCGAAGCGTCGGCGATTGAGAGGGGACAGGTTCATCTCAATGCTCCCGGCTTTCGAAGTCGATGCGCGGATCGACAAAGGTGTAAGTGAGGTCGCCGATCAACTTCACCACCAACCCCAGCAGCGTGAAGATGAACAGCGTGCCGAAGACCACCGGGTAGTCGCGGTTGATCGCTGCTTCAAAACTCATCAGCCCGAGGCCGTCGAGGGAGAAAATCACTTCCACCAGCAATGAGCCGGTGAAAAAGATCCCGATGAACGCCGAAGGGAAACCGGCAATCACCAACAGCATGGCGTTGCGAAACACATGGCCGTACAGCACGCGGTGACGGGTCAGGCCTTTGGCCTTGGCGGTGACCACGTACTGCTTGTTGATTTCATCGAGGAAGCTGTTCTTGGTCAGCAGCGTCATGGTCGCGAAGTTGCCGATCACCAGTGCGGTCACCGGCAGTGCCAGGTGCCAGAAATAATCGAGGATCTTGCCGCTGGTGCTGAGCTCATTGAAGTTGTTCGAGGTCAGGCCCCTTAGCGGGAACCAGTCGAAATAGCTGCCGCCGGCGAACACCACAATCAGCAGGATGGCGAACAGGAACGCCGGGATCGCATAGCCGACGATGATCGCCGAACTGGTCCAGACGTCGAAGTGGCTGCCGTGTCGCGTCGCCTTGGCGATGCCCAGGGGGATCGACACCAGGTACATGATCAGCGTGCTCCACAGCCCCAGGGAGATCGACACCGGCATCTTTTCCTTGATCAGGTCGATGACCTTGGCGTCGCGGAAGAAGCTGTCGCCGAAATCCAGGGTGGCGTAGTTCTTGATCATGATCCACAAGCGTTCCGGCGCCGATTTGTCGAAGCCGTACATGTGCTCGATTTCCTTGACCAGCGCCGGGTCCAGGCCTTGGGCGCCGCGATAGGCCGAGCCTGCCACCGACACTTCGGCACCGCCGCCGGCAATGCGGCTGGTGGCGCCTTCGAAGCCTTCGAGCTTGGCGATCATCTGTTCCACCGGCCCACCGGGGGCCGCCTGGATGATCACGAAGTTGATCAGCAGAATGCCGAGCAGGGTCGGAATGATCAGCAGCAGTCGCCGAAAAATATACGCCAGCATCTGATTACTCCGTGCCCGCAGGGTCGGCTTGCAGTTTGGTTTCGACTTCTATCGGCAATGTCGCGTCGGGCTTGACCCACCAGGTATTGATGCCGATGTCATATTTGGGCGAAACCTTCGGGTGGCCGATGTGGTTCCAGTACGCCACGCGCCAGGTCTTGATGTGCCAGTTGGGGATCACGTAATAGCCCCATTGCAGTACCCGGTCCAGCACTCGGGCGTGGGCCACCAGGCTTTTGCGCGAATCGGCATTGATCAGCTGCTCGACCAGTTGGTCCACCACCGGGTCTTTCAGGCCCATGGAGTTGCGGCTGCCGGGTTTGTCAGCCGCGGCGGTCATCCAGAACTCACGTTGTTCGTTACCGGGCGAGTTGGATTGCGGGAAGCTGCCGACGATCATGTCGAAATCCCGGGAGCGCACGCGATTCACGTATTGCGAGACGTCGACGCGGCGGATCACCAGGTCGATACCCAGGTCGCTGAGGTTGCGCTTGAACGGCAGCAGCACCCGTTCGAACTCAGTCTGGGCCAGCAGGAACTCGATGGTCACCGGTTTGCCGGTGGCGTCGACCATCTTGTCGTCGACGATCCGCCAGCCGGCCTCTTGCAGCAGTTGATAGGCCTTGCGCTGTTGGGTGCGGATCATGCCGCTGGCGTCGGTCAGCGGGTTCTGGAACGCTTCGCTGAAGACTTGCTCGGGAATCTTGCCGCGGAACGGGTCGAGGATCGCCAGTTGATCGGCGTCCGGCAGGCCAGTGGCGGCCATTTCCGAGTTTTCGAAGTAACTGCGGGTGCGCGCGTAAGCACCGTTGAACAGTTGCTTGTTGGTCCATTCGAAGTCCAGCAACAAGGTCAGTGCCTGACGCACACGCACATCCTGAAACACCGGGCGGCGCAGGTTGAATACAAAACCCTGCATGCCGGTAGGGTTGCCGTTGGGGATCTGTTCCTTGATCAACCGACCCTCGGTCACCGCCGGGATGTTGTAGGCGTTGGCCCAGTTTTTCGCAGCCATCTCCAGCCAGTAGTCGAACTGCCCGGCCTTGAGCGCTTCCAGCGCGACGGTGTTGTCGCGGTAATAGTCAGTGGTCATCACGTCGAAATTGTAGAAGCCGCGATTGACCGGCAGGTCTTTGCCCCAGTAATCCTTGACCCGCTCATAGCGTACCGAACGGCCGGCCTTCACTTCGCTGACTTTGTACGGGCCGCTGCCCAGCGGCAGTTCCAGGTTGCCCTTGTTGAAGTCGCGGGTGGCCCACCAATGTTTGGGCAATACCGGCAGTTGCCCGAGAATCAGCGGCAGTTCGCGATTGTTGTTGTGTTTGAACTTGAACAGCACTTTGAGCGGGTCTTCGGCGACCACTTCTTCCACGTCGCTGTAATAACCGCGGTAGAGCGGGGCGCCGTCCTTGGTCAAGGTCTGGAAGCTGAACACCACGTCTTCGGCACGCACCGGGTGGCCATCGTGGAAGCGTGCTTCGGGACGCAGGTAGAAGCGCACCCAACTGTTGTCCGGGGCTTTTTCGATCTTGCCGGCGATCAGGCCGTATTCGGTGAACGGTTCATCCAGACCCTGTTTGGCCAGGGTGTCGTAGATCATGCCGATGTCGTCGGCCGGCACACCTTTGCTGATGAACGGGTTGAGGCTGTCGAAGCCACCGAACCCGGCCTGGCGGAAGATTCCGCCCTTGGGCGCGTCGGGGTTCACGTAATCGAAGTGTTTGAAATCGGCCGGGTATTTCGGCGTCTCGTTGTACAGGGTCAAGGCATGCTGCGGGGCGGCGCAGGCCAGCCCGGCGAACAACAGACCGCTGGCCTGCAAGAGCAGGGCGCGTACGGGTTTCATTGATCTTTCTCCGAAGATTTCAGCCACCACGCGCTCAGGCCCAGGGTGTAGGGCGGCGTAGTGACGAAAGCGAACCGGTTGCGGTAGGCCAGGCGGTGATAATTGAGGTACCAGTTGGGAATGATGTAGTGCTGCCACAGCAGCACCCGGTCCAGCGCCTTGCCGGCGGCGACTTGTTCATCGCGGGTCTGGGCGGCGAGCAGTTGTTCGAGTAAGTGGTCGACCATCGGGTTGGCGATACCCGCGTAGTTCTTGCTGCCCTTGACCCCGACCTGGCTGGAGTGGAAGTACTGCCATTGCTCCAGGCCCGGGCTGAGGGTCTGGTTGAGGGTCATCAGGATCATGTCGAAATCGAACTGATCGAGGCGCTGTTTGTACTGGGCGCGATCGACCGTGCGCAGCCGTGCGTCGATGCCGATGCTGGCGAGGTTCTCGACGTAGGGCTGAAGGATGCGTTCCAGGTTCGGGTTGACCAGCAGGATCTCGAAGCGAAACGGTTGGCCGATGGTGTTCTGCAGCCGCTGATTGTTGAGCTTCCAGCCGGCCTCAGCGAGCAGGCTCAGAGCCTTGCGCATGGTTTCCCTTGGAATGCCGCGACCTTCGGTTTGCGGCAGGCTGAACGGCTCGGTGAGCAGCTTGGGGGGCAACTGATCGCGGTAGGGCTTGAGCAACAGCCATTCGTGACCGACCGGTAGCCCGGTGGCGGAGAACTCGCTGTTGGGGTAATAACTCATGGCGCGCTTGTAAGCGCCGCTGAACAGCGTGCGGTTGGTCCACTCGAAGTCGAACATCAGCCCCAGCGCTTCGCGGACCTTGGCCTCGGCGAAAGTTGACCGCCGGGTGTTCATGAACAGGCCCTGGCTCTGGGTCGGGATCTGGTGCGGGATTTGCGCCTTGATCACATCGCCACGGCGCACGGCCGGGAAGTTGTAACCGTTGGCCCAGTTCTTCGCCTGGTGTTCGATGTAAATGTCGAACTCACCGGCCTTGAACGCTTCGAAAGCCACATCGCTGTCACGGTAGAACTCGACTTCCATGCGATCGACGTTGTACTTGCCGCGATTGACCGGCAGGTCCTTGCCCCAGTAATCCTTGACCCGTTCGAAGACGATCTGTCGCCCGGGCGTTACCGAAGTGATGCGATATGGCCCGCTGCCCAATGGCGGTTCGAAGGTGGTGGCCTTGAAATCGCGACCTTCCCAGTAATGCTGGGGCAGCACCGGCAACTCGCCCAGGCGCAGGATCAGCAAGGGATTGCCGGCGCGCTTGAAGACGAAACGGATGCGCTGCGGGTTGAGGATGTCGACCCGCGACACTTCCTGAAGGTTGGTGCGGTATTGCGGATGACCTTCCTTGAGCAGCAAACGGTAAGAGAACGCCACGTCGTAAGCGGTGATCGGCGTGCCATCGTGGAAACGCGCTTCGGGGCGCAGGTTGAACACCACCCAGCTGCGGTCCTCGCTGTATTCCACCGATTGGGCGATCAGGCCATAACTGGAAGTCGGCTCATCGCCGGACGGCGCGTACTGGCCGGTGCCGACCATCAGCGGTTCGTTGAGTTCGTTGATGCCGTATTGCAGGAAGTTGGCGGTGGAAACCGGGCTCGAGCCTTTGAAGGTGTAAGGGTTGAGCGTATCGAAAGTGCCAAACGCCATCACCCGCAACGTACCGCCCTTGGGCGCTTGCGGGTTGACCCAGTCGAAGTGGGTAAATCTGGCCGGGTACTTGAGCGTGCCGAACTGCGCATAACCGTGGCTTTCGCTGATCGTCGCGCTTGCGCAGGTGCTCAAGGCCAGGCTGATCAGGAGCAGGAGGAGGGGACGCTTCAAGTCAGAGATCCGATCCAGGCGGCTTGGGCTTTGTGGTTCGTACAGTAACAGCTTGTATCGACAGGAAAAAGACGGGGGGTTAATGCGCTGTTAATTGTGCAGGTGAAAGTCCGGCGGATCGCAGAACCTGTGGCGAGGGGGCTTGCCCCCGTTGGGGCGCGAAGCGGCCCCGGCATTTATTGCCGATCCACCGCATCAGCGGGATTTACGACTGCTGCGCAGCCGAACGGGAGCAAGCTCCCTCGCCACAAAAAAGCCCTATTGCCTGAACCAGCTTAACGCGGCGAAGCAACCGTCAGCATCTGCCCTGGCTTCAGCGCCTGGCCAACCCGGGGGTTCCAGCGCTTGAGGTGCTGCATTTCAACGTTGAAGCGCTTGGCGACCATGTACAGCGAATCGCCTTGCTTGACCTTGTACTGGGTCTGTTGCGTCTTGTTGGTGACCTTGCCGTTCGCCTTGCTGTTCGCCGCGACCACGGTGTTGACGCGCCCGGAACTGCGCTTGGTGGTGTCCTGCATCACCAAGGTCTGGCCGACCTTGAGGTTCTTGCCGTTTAGCTTGTTCCAGCGTTGCAGGTCTTTGACGTCGACCTTGTTGGCCTTGGCAATGGTGCCCAGATTGTCGCCGCGTTTGACCCGGTAGGCGCGCTTGAGGCTGGCGATTTCGCGGTCGTCTGTACCTTCGAATACCGGTTTGAGCGATCGCTGGCTGATCAGCTCCTCAGGGCGCATGGTCGACAGGCTGGCGGTCAGCAGCTGCGCCTTGGACGTCGGCACCAGCAGATGCTGGGGGCCGTCGATGGTAGTGCGCTGCTTGAAGGCCGGGTTGAGCTGGAACAGTTCGTCTTCGTCGATGTTGGCCACCGCAGCAACCTTGGACAGGTCCATGCGCTGATTGATTTCGACGACCTGAAAGTACGGTTCGTTAGCGATCGGATTGAGGTTCACGCCATAGGCTTCGGGGGCCAATACCACTTGCGACAGGGCCAGCAGCTTTGGCACATAGGCCTGGGTTTCCGCCGGTAGCGGCAAGTTCCAGTAATCGGTCGGCAAGCCGAGTCGCTCGTTGCGCTCGATGGCCCGGCTGACCGTGCCTTCACCAGCGTTATAGGCCGCCAGGGCCAGCAGCCAGTCGCCGTTGAACATGTCGTGCAGGCGGGTCAGGTAATCCATGGCCGCAGTGGTCGAAGCGGTGATATCGCGACGGCCATCATAGAAACGGGTCTGACGCAGGTTGAAGTAACGCCCCGTGGAAGGAATGAATTGCCAAAGACCCACCGCGTCGGCCCGGGAATAGGCCATCGGGTTGTAGGCGCTTTCAATCACCGGCAACAGCGCCAGTTCCAGCGGCATGTTGCGTTCTTCAAGGCGTTCGACGATGTAGTGAATGTAGAGGCTGCCGCGTTCGCCGGCGTTTTCGAGGAAGGACGGGTTACTGGCGAACCACAGGCGCTGTTGCTCGATGCGCGGGTTGACGCCCAGGTTGTCCTGCAGCTGGAAGCCCTGGCGCATGCGCTCCCAGACGTCCTGTGGTATTTGCGGTGTTGGTTTTTCGCTGAGCCAGATCGGTTTTTGCTTGGCTCGCGCGGCGATATTCGGAGTGTGTGTCGCTTCGGTCTGCGGCACATGGCTGGAACAGCCCGCCAGAGTGGCGGACACAGCCACCGCGATGGCTTGAGCCAAGCGGGTCAATGCGTCTGAATTGATGGCTTTACGAGTAGATGACGACATTGGCTGGAAGTAAGTTCCGGGCAAAAATGTCGGGCGATTCTAGAAAGCGTACCCCCTGCGGTCAACCATTCAGAATTTTTGTACCAACCGCCCGTCTACTTAGAACTTATCTTTCCAAGCCCGAAGGGCCGCAAAGACCGCGCTTGACGCCCGGTTTTCAGTTCCATTCCGTTCGTCCACTTTTTCTTTAACGGATGTTTCACCAGTACGCAAAAACGGATTGGTGAGCTTCTCAAGTGCCAGCGTAGAGGGCAGCGTCATGATTCCGGCTTCCCGTTGCCGGGTGACTTTGGCCAGTCGTTCGAGGGTATCGGGGTTACCCGGTTCGACCGCTGCAGCAAACTTCAGGTTGCTCAGGGTGTATTCGTGGGTGCAGTAGACCAGCGTGTCTTCGGGCAGCGCTGCGAGGCGGCTCAGCGAATGATGCATTTGCTCGGGCGTGCCTTCGAATAACCGTCCGCAACCGGCGGCGAACAGAGTGTCGCCGCAAAACAAATGGCCGTGGTGATAAAAGGCGATGTGCCCAAGGGTATGGCCCGGGACATGAATGACCTCGAAGTCCCAGTCCAGCACGCTGATACGGTCATTGTCCTTGAGGGCCACGTCCCGCGCCGGGATGGTTTCGCTGGCCGGGCCATAGACTGTCGCGTCTGTCGCTTTTTTCAGTCGCTCGACGCCGCCGACATGGTCATGATGGTGATGAGTGATCAGAATATCGCTTAATACCCAACCCGGGTGCGCCGCGAGCCAGGTTTGTACTGGCGCTGCATCGCCCGGATCGACCACGGCGCAGCGCTGGGTGCTGTGGTCTTGTAATAACCAGATGTAGTTGTCGGTGAAGGCGGGCAGGGCACTGATCTGTATCATCGTCGGATTCGCCAAGCGGAAAACATTGGCGCATCTTAGAGCTTCCTGGCGCGTTGGAGAATGCAATGACCGATAAAGCGTTCGCTCAGGCTGATCCTGACTGGCTGGCATTGATCAGCGCAGCCCGTGAATGGCTGTCCGGCCCCATCGGGCAATTTCTGCTGGACGAAGAACGACGCATGCTCGAAGACGAGTTGGCGCGCTTCTTCGGCGGCTATTTGGTGCATTACGGTCCCTCGGCGCAGACGCCGCCGTCTGCGCCGCAGGTCCAGCGCAATGTGCGGCTCGGTGCGCCGTTGCCGGGGGTGGAGATTGTCTGCGAAGAGCAGGCCTGGCCCTTGAGCGAGCATGCCGCCGATGTGGTGGTGTTGCAGCACGGGCTGGATTTTTGCTTGTCGCCCCACGGTTTGCTGCGCGAAGCGGCGAGCAGTGTGCGGCCTGGCGGGCATCTGCTGATTGTCGGGATCAACCCTTGGAGCAGTTGGGGCTTGCGTCATGTGTTCGCCCATGACGCCTTGCGCAAGGCCCGCTGCATTTCGCCGTCGCGGGTCGCCGACTGGCTGAACTTGCTGGGTTTCGCGCTGGAGAAACGCCGCTTCGGGTGCTATCGTCCGCCGCTTGCATCGCCTGCCTGGCAGTCTCGTCTGGCCGGTTGGGAGCGTAAAGCCGGTGACTGGCAATTGTCGGGTGGCGGCTTCTATTTATTGGTCGCGCGCAAGATTGTGGTAGGCCTGCGGCCGGTGCGCCAGGAACGGCGCGAACCGATGGGCAAGCTGATTCCGTTGCCGATGGCCAAGGTCAACCGTCGTCACCTCGAACCGTAATACACTTTTTTATATTCCCGGCCGGGTGTGCCCCGGCCTCGGGCATCGTCGGTCACTGATCGGCGAGCCACCGCACTTTCTGGATAGATTGGCATGAGCGATAGCGTAGAACTCTTCACCGATGGCGCCTGCAAGGGCAACCCTGGCCCCGGCGGCTGGGGGGCGTTGTTGGTGTGCAAGGGCGTGGAAAAAGAACTCTGGGGCGGCGAAGCCAACACCACCAACAACCGCATGGAGTTGATGGGCGCGATCCGTGGCCTGGAAGAGCTCAAGCGTTCCTGCGATGTATTGCTGGTGACCGACTCCCAGTACGTGATGAAAGGCATCAACGAGTGGATGGCCAACTGGAAGAAACGCGGCTGGAAAACCGCGGCGAAGGAACCGGTAAAAAACGCCGATTTGTGGAAGCTGCTCGACGAGCAGGTCAACCGTCACAACGTCACCTGGAAATGGGTGCGCGGGCACATTGGTCATCATGGCAACGAACGGGCCGACCAACTGGCCAACCGTGGCGTGGATGAAGTGCGTGGGTACAAGCAGGCTTGAGTCCGGTTCTACCGGTGCGCCGTGTCATCGTTCTTCGCGACGCGGTGTACCTTGCAGGGCGCATCGCAGGCAAACCCGCCCCAACAGGCTTTATGAGCGTTGCCAATGATTGTTAAAAACTGCATGAGCGCCGATCACGTGGCGGCGCGCGCTCGATTCCGCGAGCGTGTTAACATCGCCGCTTTTGCACGATTGACCCGTTGAGAGCTGAGCACTGATGGCCACCAGATCCGTTGTACTCGATACCGAAACCACCGGCATGCCGGTGACCGACGGCCACCGGATTATCGAAATCGGTTGTGTCGAGTTGATTGGTCGGCGCCTGACCGGCCGGCATTTCCACGTTTACCTGCAACCGGATCGCGAGAGTGACGAAGGCGCCATCGGCGTCCACGGCATCACTAACGAGTTTCTGGTGGGCAAACCGCGTTTCACTGAAGTGGCCGATGAGTTTTTCGAATTCATCAAGGGCGCGCAGCTGATCATCCATAACGCGGCGTTCGACGTTGGCTTCATCAACAACGAATTTGCCCTGATGGGCCAGCACGATCGCGCAGACATCACACAACACTGCTCGATCCTCGACACCCTGATGATGGCCAGGGAACGTCACCCGGGGCAGCGCAACAGCCTCGACGCCTTGTGCAAACGCTATGGCGTTGACAACTCTGGCCGTGAGCTGCACGGCGCCTTGCTCGACTCCGAGATTCTCGCCGACGTTTACCTGACCATGACCGGTGGCCAGACCAGCTTGTCGCTGGCCGGTAACGCGTCCGATGGCAATGGTTCCGGCGAAGGCGCGGACAACTCCGCCACGGAAATCCGTCGCCTGCCGGCCGATCGTCTGCCGGCCCGAATCATCCGCGCCAGTGAAGAGGATCTGGCCCAGCACATCGCGCGCCTCGAAGCCATCGCCAAATCCGCCGGCGCCCCGTCGCTGTGGCAGCAACTGGCCGAGGCCAAGGCTCAGGCCTGACTCCCTTCGAGCGAAGAGCTTTTGTGGCGAGGGAGCTTGCCTGTGGCGAGGGGGCTTGCCCCCGTTGGGTCGCGAAGCGGCCCCGGCATTTCGTCAGACTCACCGCACTGGCAGGATTTACGACTGCTGCGCAGCCGAACGGGGGCAAGCCCCCTCGCCACAAAAAAACTGCCCCTCCAAAAAACTCATTCCTCATCCGGGCTTTGAGGCTTCAGATTGGTGCTGCAGCCGACCCACTTCAGGGCATCCCGCTCGCCACATGCGCTCCAACCCTCTACCCTGAGGTTATTGGCAGGCCACGGTCTGCCGCCTCAGGACACCGAGCCTCATGTATAAAGATTTGAAATTCCCGGTCCTGATCGTCCACCGTGACATCAAGGCCGACACCGTTGCCGGTGATCGTGTGCGTGGCATCGCCCGGGAGCTGGAGCAGGAGGGCTTCAGCATTGTCTCGGCGGTCGATTACACCGAGGGACGCATGGTCGCCTCGACCCATCACGGCCTCGCCTGCATGTTGATTGCCGCCGAAGACGCCAGTACCAATGCTCATCTTCTACAGAACATGGCCGAGCTGATCCGCCGGGCACGGGTTCGGGCACCGGACCTGCCGATCTTCGCCCTGGGCGAGCAGGTGACCCTGGAAAATGCCCCGGCCGATGCGATGGCCGAGCTCAATCAGCTGCGCGGCATTCTCTATTTGTTCGAAGACACCGTGCCATTCCTGGCGCGTCAGGTCGCCCGCGCGGCGCGCAAGTATCTGGACGGTCTGTTGCCGCCGTTCTTCAAGGCGCTGGTGCAGCACACCGCCGATTCCAATTATTCCTGGCACACCCCCGGCCATGGTGGCGGCGTGGCCTATCACAAGAGCCCGGTGGGGCAGGCGTTTCACCAGTTTTTCGGGGAAAACACTCTGCGTTCGGATTTGTCGGTGTCGGTACCGGAGCTCGGTTCGCTGCTCGATCACACGGGCCCGCTAGCCGAGGCAGAAGCGAGAGCGGCCCGCAATTTCGGCGCCGATCACACTTTTTTCGTAATCAATGGCACCTCGACCGCTAACAAAATCGTCTGGCATTCCATGGTGGCCCGCGATGATCTGGTGCTGGTGGATCGCAACTGCCACAAGTCAGTACTGCACTCAATCATCATGACCGGCGCGATTCCGCTGTACCTGTGCCCGGAGCGCAATGAGTTGGGGATTATTGGCCCGATTCCGTTGAGTGAATTCAGTCGCGAATCGATCCAGGCCAAGATCGACGCCAGCCCGCTGACCCAGGGCCGTGAACCCAAGGTCAAGCTGGCGGTGGTGACCAACTCGACTTACGACGGCCTCTGTTACAACGCCGAGCTGATCAAGCAGAGCCTGGGCAACAGCGTCGAGGTGCTGCATTTCGACGAAGCCTGGTATGCCTATGCGGCGTTCCATGAGTTCTTTGCCGGCCGCTATGGCATGGGCACTTCCCGCAGCGAAGACAGCCCGTTGGTGTTCACTACGCACTCCACGCACAAACTGCTGGCGGCGTTCAGTCAGGCGTCGATGATTCACGTTCAGGACGGTGGTGCGCGGCAGCTGGATCGTGATCGTTTCAACGAAGCGTTCATGATGCACATCTCGACCTCGCCGCAGTACAGCATCATTGCTTCGCTGGACGTGGCCTCGGCGATGATGGAAGGGCCGGCCGGTCGTTCGCTGTTGCAGGAGATGTTCGACGAGGCCCTGAGCTTTCGCCGGGCCCTGGCCAATCTGCGCCAGCACATCGCCGTCGATGACTGGTGGTTTTCCATCTGGCAACCGCCCTCGGCCGAGGGTATCGAGCAAGTGGTCACCGAAGATTGGCTGCTGCAGCCCAACGCCGATTGGCACGGCTTTGGCGGCGTGACCGACGACTACGTGCTGCTCGATCCGATCAAGGTCACATTGGTGATGCCGGGTTTGACGGCGGGCGGAGCGCTGAGCGCGCGAGGGATTCCGGCGGCGGTTGTCAGCAAATTCCTCTGGGAGCGTGGGCTGGTCGTGGAAAAGACTGGGCTGTACTCGTTTCTGGTGCTGTTCTCCATGGGCATCACCAAGGGCAAATGGAGCACGCTGCTGACCGAGTTGCTGGAGTTCAAGCGCAGTTACGATGCCAACGTCAGTCTGGCCACCTGCCTGCCGTGCGTGGCGCAACAGAACATTGCCCGTTATCAAGGCATGGGCCTGCGCGATCTGTGTGATCAATTGCACGCCTGTTATCGCAGCAATGCCACGGCCAAACACCTCAAACGCATGTACACGGTGCTGCCGGAAGTCGTCATGAAGCCGGCGGACGCCTATGATCAATTGGTGCGCGGGGAAGTGGAGGCTGTTTCGATCGATGCTCTGGACGGGCGGATCGCGGCGGTGATGCTGGTGCCATACCCGCCGGGGATTCCGTTGATTATGCCCGGCGAGCGTTTCACCGAGTCGACTCGTTCGATCATCGATTACCTGAAGTTTGCCCGTACGTTCGACAGCAGCTTCCCCGGGTTTGTCGCCGATGTGCATGGCTTGCAACACGAAGACGAGGGCAATGGACGGCACTACACCGTCGATTGCATCAAGGAATGAGGACCTTTCCGAGTATGCAACCAGTCATGAATCCCAAATACCCAGGCCTCTCGGTGCGTGTCGCCGATGAGGGCTTTGCGGCTTATATCTGGGGCAGTGATTTCAGTTTTGAAGTCGCCGCCTACGGCGCCGCCGAAATCGGTAAACCGGTGGCGCAGTGGCCAGTGACGCCGATTACCCCGTATCGCAAGTGCTACGGCATCGATCCTGAGGAGTTCAGCAGTTTTCGCGATGCCGCCGACAGTGAGATTTTCATGGCCTATCTGGATGACGAGCCGGTGGGCCATCTGGTAGTCAGCACCAACTGGAACGGCTTCGCCCATATCGATGAATTGGCGGTGCATGCACCGGCACGCCGTCATGGCGTGGCCAAGGCGCTGCTGGACGTGGCGCAGTTCTGGAGTCGCAAGAAGAAACTGCCGGGCATCATGCTGGAAACCCAGAACAACAACCTGGGGGCCTGTCGGCTTTATGAACGCTGTGGCTATATGGTCGGCGGGATCGATCATCTGCGCTATCGCGGGATCGACCCGAACACCGCCGAAGTAGCGTTGTTCTGGTATCGACTGTTCGATAACCCGCTGGAAAACCCGCTCAGCTCGCCAGCATCGCCACGGCTTGTTCCGTGATGATGTCCAGCAGCGCCTGAACGGCCGAAGAGGGCTCGGCGGTCTTGAGGCTCAAGGCATACACGCTGATCGGCACGGCAGGCGCCAGCGGGCAGGCATCGAGCCCGGCCGATTTGGCGCCGAGGGCGGTAAACGGGTCGACGATCGCCAGGCCTTCGCCGGCCTCGACCATGCTGCGCATCATCTGATGAGTCTGGACCCGGGTCTGGATGACCGGGGCAGGGCGCAGCGCATGCAGCTTGTTGTCCAGAGCCGGGCTTAACGGATCGTGACCTTCCAGGCCGACCATCGACTGGCCGGCCAGGTCCTGCAGCGAGATGTACTTCTGTTTCGGTTGCAGCCAGCCATGGGGCGCCAGCAACTGGAGCTTGCCCTGGGCGATGACCTGGCAATGGATATCGGCGTGGTCCGGGTCATGCAGGCTCAGGCCCAGATCGCTTTCACGCAGCAGCAGGCTTCTGACAATCTCGCGGGTCGGCTGGCTCAGGAGGGTGCAAGGTGCGTCGGGGAGGCGTCGGCGCAGGGCCGCGATGCTGTGTGGCAACAGTTGTTGTGCCAAAGGCGGGGTGCAGATGATTCGCAGGGGCGGGGCCAAATATTGCTTGAGGCTGCTGGCCAGTCGCTGGACCGGTTCAAGGGCTTCGTAGACGTGGGCGATTTCGACCTGCAGCTCCCGCGCCTCGCGCGTGGCTTGCAGGCGGCCACGCACGCTGGCAAACAGCATGAAACCCAACTGATCCTCGGCGTCACGCAGCGTGCGTTCGACCTCGGCCACCGGCAGCTGCAGCCATTCGGCGGCGGTGCCCAGGTGACCGGTCTGCAGGAGCGCCTGGATCACTTCGATATGACGTAAACGCATGCGTGAAGTCCATGTTCAGCAGGTGAGGGAGTCAGTCACTGAATCCTAACTCAAGTGCGCGCATATGACTTCTGCTCATAACAGCGGGTTATGAGGCCACGTTCGTTTCAGGTTCGCGAGTGAGGGTGACGCCCGATTGCACCAGTACAAATTCGTTGTCGTCGAGTTTGTTGACCCGGTCGCCAATGGCCAGTTTATAGGTGGTGACAGGCGCAGAGCCGGCGAGGCCGTCGTGCGACGGGGTGGATTCCTGGAACTCATGCACGGAATAAACGCGGCCTTCCGCGTCTCTTGCATGGAACTGACCGACGAGTACTGCTGCCATCTGCTTAGAACCTCTGGAGATAAATCACTCAATTTGCGGTTCTGTAGACCGTGGTTGGGCGAGGTAAGTTTTCCTACAGGAAAAAAATAGTCAGGGGTGGCGATTTTCCGTCGCCCGCTGGTTGAATCGTCATTTGATCATCTATAACTAGAAGCTCTTCCCATCGGACAGTCGAGAACCTTCCATGAGCAACGTCTACGAGATTGCCGTTTTGGTCGGCAGCCTGAGAAAAGCGTCGATCAACCGCAAGGTTGCGCTGGCGCTGGCCGAGCTGGCGCCTGCCAATTTGAAGTTGAATATCGTCGAGATCGGCGATTTGCCACTCTACAACGAAGACATCGATGGTGAGTCACCACCGGCAGCCTACAGCACTTTCCGGCAACAAGTGAGCTCATCCGACGCAGTGCTGTTCGTGACCCCGGAATACAACCGTTCGGTGCCGGCGCCGTTGAAGAATGCGATCGACGTGGGTTCGCGCCCCTATGGCAAGAGCGCCTGGAACGGCAAGCCGGGTGCGGTGATCAGCGTTTCACCGGGGGCCGTCGGTGGGTTTGGAGCCAACCATAACGTGCGCCAGTCCATGGTGTTTCTCAATGTGCCGTGCATGCAGCAGCCGGAAGCCTACCTGGGCGGCGCCGGTTCAGCGTTCGACGAGGCGGGTAAGTTGTCGGAATCGGTCAAGCCGTTCTTGCAGAAATTCATCGATGCGTATGCGCAGTGGGTTGAGCAGCATAAAAAGCAATGACCTTTCCCTATGTAGCAGCAGCCTCGCAGGCTCGGCAGCTGCTACATAGGGTGCACTTGGTGTTGTGCTTGTCCATTTAGACCGCGTTGGCCCATTCGCGGGCAAGCCTCGCTCCTACAATTAAGCGTCGTTCACAAATTTTGTAATCAACACAAAACCCGTAGGAGCGAGGTTTGCCCGCGAAGAGGCCCGTCCATTCACCACAAAACTCAGCCACTGCCCGGCACATTCGGCCAAAGATCGGACACCAGAAACAGCCGCTCGGCTTCTTCCCAATCCCCGTTCGCATGTTCTGTCAGCCGCACCATCAATTGCGCCGGTGCCAGCGGGTCCAGATCACTCAGCCACGCCTTCAGCTGTTCAGCATTCCAGGTCTGCTCCTCGGGATAGTGCGCCGGTGCCAGCCAGGCATGGCGGGGCAGGGGTTGCCAGCGACCGAATGGACGCTGCTCGACAAAGTCCGCCCAGTCCTTTTGATGCAGCCAGCTACCGCGCAAATGTTGAGGGTGCGCGCCGCTCGGTGGTTCGGCCTGCCCCGGCCATGGATAGAGCAGATAGCCGCCCAGCCACAGGTGCGCACTGAACTGCCGGATATCCAGCGACGCCAGCACTTCACGGCTTTCCGCCCGCGCGGAAATCGGTAATTGATGCTGGCTCAGGTGCTTCAGTTTACGGTCCAGCCGATCATGACAACCCGGTCCGAGCCATTGCGCGGTGTCATGGCCGTCGCCGTTCTGTGGCCCAAGATAGAGCTTGATCGCCAGTTCCAGGTGATGCACGCCATCGCGATCACGCAGCAGCATGTCCAACTCACCCAAGGTATGGCCTTCGCGGCGGATCGGCATGTTGGCGGCAATCAGCTCGATGCCCGGCGCGTGCCTCACGGCGTACTGCCACAGCCGTTCGTAGTACAAGCCCAGCCGCCGGGTCCTGGCCTGGGCCAACCAGTGCAGCAGGTCGTAACTGTCACGATCCAGTTGCCTGAGCCAGTGTTCCAGCCGCTCCGGTGCCTGCACCCAATCGCTGCCGGCCAGCGGATGACGCTGCGGCCACGGGGTGACGCTGAGCATCGGCGGTGCGAGGATGACCCAGGCCAGGTCGCGCACTTCGGGGTGGCGCAACTGGTGAGGTAACTGGAGCAAAT
Source organism: Pseudomonas sp. LBUM1673 (assembly GCF_059695645.1). Lineage (NCBI taxonomy): Bacteria > Pseudomonadati > Pseudomonadota > Gammaproteobacteria > Pseudomonadales > Pseudomonadaceae > Pseudomonas > Pseudomonas sp. LBUM1673. Next base: position 3,544,534 of record NZ_CP166780.1, on the reverse strand, counting down.
CTGGAAATAGGATCATCTTGCGAGCATAGCCCGAAACGCGAGCACACCGTTGTGGCTGAAAGGGTTTTGTCTACGCCGCGCTTTCGCCCATAATCGTGTTTTTCGCCGTCGCAGGCCCCCGCGTCCCAATAGGAGCCCCATGGAGCAATTTCGTAATATCGGCATCATCGGTCGCCTGGGCAGTTCTCAGGTGCTGGATACCGTCCGCCGACTGAAACGGTTTCTGCTCGATCGTCACTTGCACGTGATCCTTGAAGACACCATCGCCGAAGTCCTGCCGGGCCATGGCCTGCAAACTTCGTCGCGCAAGATGCTTGGTGAAGTCTGTGACATGGTGATTGTGGTCGGCGGTGACGGCAGCCTGCTGGGCGCCGCCCGGGCGCTGGCCCGGCACAATATTCCGGTGCTCGGCATCAACCGTGGCAGCCTGGGGTTCCTGACCGATATTCGCCCCGATGAGCTGGAAGTCAAAGTCGCCGAAGTGCTCGACGGCCACTATCTGGTGGAAAACCGCTTCCTGCTGCAAGCCGAAGTCCGGCGCCACGCCGAGGCCATCGGCCAGGGCGATGCGCTGAACGACGTGGTGCTGCACCCCGGCAAATCGACGCGGATGATCGAGTTCGAGTTGTACATCGACGGCCAGTTCGTCTGCAGCCAGAAGGCCGACGGCCTGATCGTCGCCACGCCGACCGGTTCGACCGCCTACGCGCTGTCGGCGGGCGGCCCGATCATGCACCCCAAGCTCGACGCTATTGTGATTGTGCCGATGTACCCCCATACCTTGTCAGGCAGGCCGATCGTGGTCGATGGCAACAGTGAGCTGAAAATCGTCGTGTCCAAAGATATGCAGATTTACCCGCAAGTCTCCTGTGACGGGCAGAATCACTTCACCTGCGCGCCCGGTGACACCATCACTATCAGCAAGAAAGCGCAGAAACTCCGGCTGATTCATCCGCTGGACCACAACTACTATGAAGTCTGCCGGACCAAGCTCGGCTGGGGCAGCAAGTTGGGTGGTGGAGGCGACTGATGCTCGATCCCGCGCGTAGCTACGACCTGATCGGTGACGTGCACGGTTGCGCTCTGACCCTTGAGCACTTGCTTGACCGGCTCGGTTACCACAAACAGGCGGGTGTCTGGCGGCATCCGTCGCGCATGGCGGTGTTCCTCGGCGACATCATCGATCGCGGCCCACGGATTCGCGAGGCGCTGCACATCGTCCACGACATGGTCGAGGCCGGCCAGGCGCTATGCATCATGGGCAACCATGAATTCAACGCCCTCGGCTGGAGCACGCCGGCGCTGCCGGGTAGCGGCCAGCAGTTCGTGCGTGAACATACGCCGCGCCACGGGCGCCTGCTCAAGGAAACCCTGACCCAGTTCGAAGACCATCCCGCGGAATGGCATGACTTCCTGCAATGGTTCTATAAGCTGCCATTGTTCGTCGATGCCGGGCGTTTCCGCGTGGTGCATGCCTGCTGGGACGCCGGCCTGATCGAGCCGTTGCGCGGGTTGTTCCCCGATGGCTGCATCGATGAGCACTTCCTCCAGGCCTCCGCGGTGCCGGGCAGTTTTGCCTGCACCGTGTTCGATCGCCTGTTGCGCGGCACCGACATGCGCTTGCCCCACGGGTTGACCATGACCAGCGGCGACGGCCTGACGCGCTCGTTCTTCCGCACAAAATTCTGGGAAGACGACCCGCAAACCTACGGAGACATCGTGTTCCAGCCCGACGCCTTGCCCGAGCCGGTGGCCCGCACGCCGCTGTCGTCCACCGAAAAAGACACCTTGCTGCGCTACGGTATCGATGAGCCGCTGTTGTTCGTCGGCCATTACTGGCGCAGTGGCAAACCGGCGCCGATCCGCCCGAACCTGGCGTGCCTGGATTACAGCGCAGTGCTCTACGGCAAACTGGTCGCTTATCGTCTGGATCAGGAAACCCATCTCGACCCGCATAAGTTTGTCTGGGTCGATGTGGAACGGCCGGAGGTGCTGCAATGACGGCGGTGGCGGTATTGCGTCTGCCTCTGGCGGTGGATTTGAGCGGGTTCGTCAAACTGCTGCAGCGCATGCAAGTGCCCCATCGGGTCAGCGAAGAGGCGGGCGAGCAGGTGCTGTGGGTACCGGCCAACATCAGCGAAGACGTGCGCTCATTGTACGAACGCTTTCCGGCGGGCGACCCCGATCAGCAACTGGATATCCCGATGACGCAGGCCATGCAGCGTCCGGGTTTCATCGAGCAGTTGCGCCACAGCAAGGCCACGGCGTTGGTGCTGTTGCTGAGCCTGATCGTCGGCATGGTGACGCTGCTGGGCGAAAACCTCGAGACGATACGCTGGCTGACCTTCCTCGATTTCCGCGTGGTGGGTGAATACATCCATTTCACGCCACTGGCCGACAGCCTGGCGGCGGGGCAGTGGTGGCGTCTGGTGACGCCGATGCTGATCCACTTCGGCATCCTGCACCTGGCCATGAACGGTATGTGGTACTGGGAACTGGGGCGGCGCATCGAGTCGGGTCAGGGCAGCATCAATTTGATCGGCCTGACGCTGCTGTTCAGCCTGGTGTCCAATTATGCCCAGTTTCTTTTCAGCGGCCCGAGCCTGTTTGGCGGGTTGTCCGGCGTGCTGTACGGCCTGCTCGGGCATTGCTGGATCTTCCAGGTTCTGTCGCCGAACCCGGCGTATCGCCTGCCGCGCGGCGTGCTGGTCATGATGCTGGTGTGGCTGCTGCTGTGCCTGTCGGGGCTGGTCTCGATGATCGGTTTCGGCGAGATCGCCAACGCGGCCCACGTCAGCGGGTTACTCATCGGATGCTTCACCGGTTTGTTGGGCGGTTTGTACAACCGCCGTAAACTGGCCGTCTAAAACAGTTATGAATAAAGAGCGCGGAGCCCTTGATGTCCTCTTTTAACGAAATGATCAAAAACATCACCCCGGATATCTACCAAAGCCTGAAACTGGCGGTGGAAATCGGCAAATGGTCCGACGGTGGCAAACTCACCGCCGAGCAGCGCGAACTGTCCCTGCAAGCGATGATCGCCTGGGAAATCCAGAACCTGCCCGAGGACGAGCGCACCGGCTACATGGGCCCGCAGGAGTGCGCGTCGAAGTCGATCGAAGTGCCGAACATTTTGTTCAAATCGGATGCCATCCATTGATCGAGATTGGCCGCGGTGCAATCAGCAAAATGTCGGCGCGCCTTGACGGGCCGAACGTGCAGTACGCTTTTCGTCTGGGCGACGTCGAGGTGCCGGTCAACCCGTTGATCGGCACTACGGTGCGCCTGGAATACCTGGGGGCGATCCACTGCACCCATTGCGGACGCAAGACCAAAACCAGTTTCAGCCAGGGTTACTGCTACCCGTGCATGACCAAACTGGCCCAGTGCGACCTCTGCATCATGAGCCCGGAGCGTTGCCACTACGATGCCGGCACTTGCCGTGAGCCTGCGTGGGGCGAAAAATTCTGCATGACCGACCATGTGGTGTATCTGGCCAACTCGTCGGGGATCAAGGTCGGCATTACCCGCGCCACGCAGCTGCCAACCCGCTGGCTCGATCAGGGCGCCAGCCAGGCTTTGCCGATCGTGCGCGTCGCGACCCGTCAGCAGTCGGGCTTCGTCGAAGACCTGTTCCGTAGCCAGGTCGCCGACAAGACCAACTGGCGTGCTTTACTCAAGGGCGATGCGGTGTCGGTTGACCTGGCGCAGGTTCGCGATCAACTGTTTGAAAGTTGCGCGCAAGGTTTGCAAGGTTTGCAGGAACGATTTGGCCTACAGGCAATCCAGACCATTACCGATGTCGAACCGCTCGAGATCCGCTATCCGGTCGAGCAATATCCGGCCAAGATTGTCAGCTTCAACCTGGACAAAAACCCGATTGCCGAAGGCACGCTGCTGGGGATCAAGGGCCAGTACCTGATTTTCGACACCGGCGTGATCAATATTCGTAAATACACGGCCTACCAGCTCGCCGTGCATCAGTAAGGATTCCAGTATGCGCACCGAACAACCGAAGATGATCTACCTGAAGGACTATCAGGCACCTGAGTATCTGATCGACGAGACGCACCTGACCTTCGAGTTGTTCGAGGACCACAGCCTGGTCCATGCGCAACTGGTGATGCGCCGCAATCCTGAACGTGGCCCGGGCTTGCCGCCGCTGGTGCTGGACGGCCAGCAACTCGAGCTGCTGTCGGTGACACTGGCCGACCGTGAGCTGAGCGCCGTCGACTACCAATTGACCGAGAACCATCTCACCCTGCAACCGACCGACACAAGCTTCACGGTCGACACCAGCGTCAGGATCCACCCGGAGACCAACACCGCCCTGGAAGGCCTGTACAAATCCGGCACCATGTTCTGCACCCAGTGTGAGGCCGAAGGTTTCCGCAAGATCACCTATTACCTCGACCGCCCGGACGTGATGAGCACGTTCACCACCACGGTGGTCGCCGAGCAGCACAGCTATCCGGTGCTGCTGTCCAATGGCAACCCGATTGCCTCCGGTCCCGGCGAAGACGGCCGGCACTGGGCGACCTGGGAAGACCCGTTCAAGAAACCGGCCTACCTGTTCGCGCTGGTGGCCGGTGACCTGTGGTGCGTCGAAGACACCTTCACCACCATGACCGAGCGCTCCGTGGCGCTGCGCATCTACGTCGAGCCGGAAAACATCGACAAGTGCCAGCACGCCATGAACAGCCTGAAGAAGTCGATGCGTTGGGACGAAGAGGTTTACGGTCGCGAGTACGACCTGGACATCTTCATGATCGTCGCGGTCAACGACTTCAACATGGGCGCCATGGAGAACAAGGGCCTCAACATCTTCAACTCCAGCGCCGTGCTGGCCCGCGCCGAAACCGCTACCGACGCCGCGCACCAGCGTGTGGAAGCGATCGTTGCCCACGAATACTTCCACAACTGGTCGGGCAACCGCGTGACCTGCCGCGACTGGTTCCAGTTGTCGCTCAAGGAAGGCTTCACCGTGTTCCGCGATTCCGGCTTCTCCGCCGACATGAACTCGGCCACGGTCAAGCGTATTCAGGACGTGGCCTATCTGCGCACCCATCAGTTTGCCGAAGATGCCGGCCCCATGGCCCACGCCGTGCGCCCGGACAGCTTCATCGAGATTTCCAACTTCTATACCCTGACCGTGTACGAAAAGGGTTCGGAAGTGGTCGGCATGATCCACACCTTGCTCGGCGCTGACGGTTTCCGCAAAGGCAGCGACCTGTACTTCGAGCGCCATGACGGCCAGGCCGTGACCTGCGACGACTTCATCAAGGCCATGGAAGACGCCAATGGCGTTGACCTGACCCAGTTCAAACGCTGGTACAGCCAAGCTGGCACACCGCGTTTGGCGGTGAGCGAGTCCTACGACGCGGCGGCGAAAACCTACAGCCTGACCTTCCGCCAGAGCTGCCCGGAAACCCCGGACAAGGTTGAGAAGCTGCCGTTCGTGATTCCGGTTGAATTGGGCCTGCTGGACAGCAAGGGCGGCGAAATTGCCCTGCGGCTTTCCGGTGAAGCCAGTGCTCAAGGCACATCGCGGGTTATTTCGGTGACTGAAGCCGAGCAGACCTTCATCTTCGTCGACATTGCTGAAAAGCCGCTGCCTTCGTTGCTGCGCGGCTTCTCGGCGCCGGTGAAGCTGAGCTTCCCGTACGATCGCGATCAGCTGATGTTCCTGATGCAGCACGACAGCGACGGTTTCAACCGCTGGGATGCCGGTCAGCAATTGTCGGTGCAGGTGCTGCAAGAGTTGATCGAACAGCAACAGAAGGGTGAAACGCTGGTGCTGGATCAGCGTTTGGTTTCAGCACTGCGTACCGTGCTGTCCGATGAGACGCTGGATCAGGCGATGGTCGCCGAAATGCTTTCGCTGCCGGGCGAGGCGTATCTGACCGAGATCAGTGAAGTGGCTGACGTAGACGCCATTCACACGGCTCGCGAGTTTGCCCGTAAGCAATTGGCTGAAGGTTTGTTCGAGGCATTGTGGCTGCGTTATCAGGCCAATCGCGACCTCTCGAAGAAAACACCGTATGTGGCCGAGGCCGAGCATTTCGCCCGCCGCGCGCTGCAAAACATTGCGTTGTCGTACCTGATGCTCAGCGGCAAGCCGCAAGTGTTGGCGGCGACCCTTGAGCAGTTCGACACCAGCGACAACATGACCGAGCGTCTGACGGCGTTGGCGGTGGTGGTGAATTCGCCGTTCGAAGAGCAGAAAGCCACAGCGTTGGCCAGCTTCGCCGAGCACTTCAAGGACAATCCTCTGGTCATGGATCAGTGGTTCAGCGTTCAGGCCGGTAGCACATTGCCGGGCGGTCTGGCGCGGGTCAAAGCCTTGATGCAACACCCGGCGTTCACCATCAAGAACCCGAACAAGGTGCGCGCACTGGTCGGCGCGTTTGCCGGGCAGAACCTGATCAACTTCCATGCGGCCGACGGTTCCGGGTATCGTTTCCTGGCGGATCTGGTGATCGAGTTGAACGGATTTAACCCGCAGATCGCCTCTCGCCAACTGGCGCCGCTGACACGCTGGCGCAAGTACGACAGCGCCCGTCAGGCGTTGATGAAAGGTGAGCTGGAGCGGATTCGTGCTTCGGGGCAGCTGTCCAGCGATGTGTTTGAAGTGGTCAGCAAAAGCCTGGCCTGAGTTTGGCCTTGCTCCCTCAGGGTTCACGCGGCCCCCTGTGGGAGCGCGCTTGCTCGCGAAGGCGGCCTGATAGCCGACCGGGATTTTTGATGGTGTACATATCCGTTTCTGCGGTCACGGCGGCTATTGGTTCCGCTTTTACAGCGGGTCACTTTGGAAAAGCGCCAAAGTAACCAAAGCGCTTTTGCCCCTTTCGTTCGGTGCCTCGCCTAGGCTCGGCATGCCCTCGCTCCGGTCCTGCTCCGTGGGCCCGCCGCCATCGGCCATCCATGGCCGGGGGCGGCTAACCCGGCATCCATGCCGGGTTGCCCACTACGCAGAACCTCCACTCGGCCTCTCGAGGGGGCGGTGCGTCAAGATCAAAAGCCGCAGGCGAGCTAACGCTCGGCCTGTTGAGTGGTGAAAAGCGCAGTGATACGCCGTTCCATTGTGGGAGCTGGCTTGCCTGCGATGGCGGCCTGACAGCCGACCAATCTTCCCCGGATGTACCCAGTCCAACTGTGGGAGCGAGCCTGCTCGCGAAGCTGTTGATCTTGCCGTTGCCGTTGCCGTTGCTTTGGATCTGCCGCCCCTTTCCCAGAGGCCGAACGCAGGCGTTGCGCAGGGGGCACCGCGGCAAGGATGCCGCGGTAGCCGCCCCCGGCCATGGATGGCCGATGGCGGCGGGCCCCCGGAGCAATGCCTTCGTTACGGCATGCCGAGCCTAAGCGAGGCACCGAATGGCGGGGCAAAAAGCACTTTGGTTACTTTCGCGCTTTTCGAAAGTGACCCGCTGTAAAAACGGAACCAATAGCCGCCGTGACCGCAGAAACGGATATGTACACCAAACCCCAAACCCCAATCACCCCTCCGAATACCTCCTCATTCACCCACAACCCATATCCCCCCAGTTAACAAAACATAACGTGGCGTCGATTGTCAGACCTTTCCAAACCCCGATAGGATAAGCCAGCTTCCGAAGGGGCTCTGGATTGCGGGTTTCAGGACTATGCTCCTGAATAGGTCAATCCCGATGAATACCCCTTACGGCGCCCTGAAGGGTTGAACGACCCAACAATAATAATGGGGGAAGGTCTATGAGTGAGCCTGTCATGGGTGTGAGTATTTGCCGCCCGCCGGCGTTACGCAGGTTCGCGTTGCTGGCTACAGCGCTCTCGCTGTTGGGCTGTGCCGTGCTGTCAGCGCCTGTGCTGGCCGCTGCCGCGCCGGCCACCGACGTGGTTTATTCCGTTGAATCCGCCAAGGCCAGCAAAGGCCTGATGCTCGATGTCGTGCATGCTGGAAAGCGCCTGGTGGCGGTCGGCGATCGCGGGCACATTCTGTATTCCGATGACCAGGGCGCAACCTGGGCCCAGGCCAAGGTGCCGACCCGGCAACTGCTGACGGCGGTGTTTTTTGTCGATGACAGACACGGCTGGGCTGTCGGCCATGACGCACAGATCCTCACCAGTGAAGACGGCGGCGTTACCTGGACCAAACAATTCGAAGACCTGAGACGCGAATCGCCGCTGCTCGACGTCTGGTTCAAGGACGTTGACAGCGGCTTTGCCGTGGGCGCTTACGGTGCGTTGCTGGAAACCACCGACGGCGGAAAAAACTGGGAAGACGTCAGCGATCGCCTGGACAACGAAGACCAGTACCACCTCAACGCCATTGCCGCGGTCAAGGACTCCGGCATTTTCATCGTCGGCGAACAGGGCAGCATGTTCCGCTCCGCCGATGAGGGGCAAACCTGGGAAAGGCTTGAAGGCCCCTACGAAGGCTCGCTGTTCGGCGTGATCGGTACCGCGCAACCGGCCACGCTGCTGGTCTACGGCTTGCGGGGCAATCTCTACCGCTCCACGGATTTCGGCAGCACCTGGGAACAGGTCGAGCTCAAGGCTGCACGCGGTGCGCTGGAATTCGGCCTGTCCGGCGCCACGCTGCTCGACGACGGTTCCATCGTGATCGTCGGCAACGGCGGTAGCATCATTCGCAGCAGCGACGACGGCGAAACCTTCAGCGTGTTCAACCGCCCGGATCGCATCTCCGTCTCGGCGGTCACGGCGGCGGGCAATGGCAATCTGATTCTGGCAGGACAGGGCGGCGTTCGCGTCACTTCGCCCACCGGCGCAGAGAATGGAAAAAACGGGTCGTCCAAATGAGCCGGGCAAATAATAAGAAGGCGGGTCTATGACATCCTTAAGCACTCCTCATCAGGACAAGGCGACGTTTCTTGAACGCCTGATCTTCAATAACCGCCCGGCAGTCATTGTCATCTGCCTGCTGGTCAGTATTTTCCTGTTTTGGCAGGCGACGCTGATCCGGCCGTCCACCAGTTTCGAAAAAATGATTCCGCTTGAGCATCCGTTCATTGAAAAAATGATGGAGCACCGCAACGATCTGGCGAACCTGGGCAACACGGTGCGGATTTCCGTGGAAGCCACCGACGGCGACATCTTCTCCAAGGAATACATGGAGACCCTGCGTCAGATCAACGACGAGGTGTTCTACATCTCCGGCGTCGACCGTTCCGGCCTCAAGTCGCTGTGGAGCCCGAGCGTGCGCTGGACCGAGGTGACGGAGGAGGGCTTCGCCGGTGGTGAAGTGATTCCCCAGAGTTATAACGGCTCCCAGCAAAGCCTCGACCTGCTGCGCAACAACGTGCTCAAGTCCGGGCAAGTCGGGCGCCTGGTGGCCAACGACTTCAAGTCGAGCATCGTCGACATCCCGTTGCTGGAGTCCTACCCGGACCCGCAAGACCAGGGCAAGTTGCTGGCGCTGGACTACCGCAAGTTCTCTCACGAACTCGAAGACAAGATCCGCAACAAGTTCGAAGCCCAGAACCCCAACGTAAAGATCCACATTGTCGGGTTCGCCAAGAAAGTCGGCGACCTGATCGATGGGCTGGTCATGGTGGTGATGTTCTTCGGCGTCGCCTTCGTCATTACCCTGATCCTGTTGTACTGGTTCACTAACTGCATGCGCAGCACCGTTGCGGTGTTGAGCACGACGCTGGTGGCGGTGGTCTGGCAGCTCGGCTTGATGCACTTCTTCGGCTTCGGGCTTGATCCGTATTCGATGCTGGTGCCGTTTCTGATCTTCGCCATCGGGATTTCCCACGGCGTGCAGAAAATCAACGGTATCGCCTTGCAGTCCAGCGAGGCGGAGAACGCGCTGACCGCTGCTCGCCGCACATTCCGTCAGCTGTTTCTGCCGGGGATGATCGCGATCCTCGCGGATGCGGTGGGCTTCATCACGCTGCTGATCATCGACATTGGCGTGATTCGTGAGCTGGCCATCGGCGCGTCCATCGGCGTGGCGGTGATCGTGTTCACCAACCTGATCCTGCTGCCGGTGGCGATTTCCTACGTCGGTATCAGTAAACGCGCCGTCGAACGCAGCAAGAAAGACGCGCACCGCGAACATCCGTTCTGGCGCCTGCTGTCGAACTTTGCCAGCCCGAAAGTCGCCCCGATTTCCATTGCCCTGGCGCTGATCGCTTTCGGTGGTGGCCTCTGGTACAGCCAGAACCTGAAAATCGGCGACCTCGACCAGGGCGCGCCGGAACTGCGTCCGGACTCGCGTTACAACAAGGACAACAGCTTCATCATCAACAACTACTCCACCAGTTCCGACGTATTGGTGGTGATGGTCAAGACCAAGTCCGAAGGTTGCTCGCGTTATGAAGCCATGGCGCCGATCGACGAGCTGATGTGGAAAATGCAGAACACCGAGGGCGTGCAGTCAGCGATCTCGCTGGTGACGGTGTCCAAGCAGATGATCAAGGGCATGAACGAGGGCAACCTGAAATGGGAAACCCTGTCGCGTAACCCGGACGTGCTGAACAACTCCATCGCCCGTGCCGATGGCCTGTATAACAACAATTGCTCCCTGGCGCCGGTGCTGGTGTTCCTCAACGATCACAAGGCCGAAACCCTGGACCGCGCCGTGCATGCGGTGCAGGACTTTGCCAAGGACAACAACAAGGAAGGCCTGGAGTTCATCCTCGCCGCCGGTAACGCCGGGATCGAAGCGGCCACCAACGAGGTGATCAAGCGCTCCGAGCTGACGATTCTGGTCTTGGTGTACATCTGTGTCGCGACCATGTGCATGATCACCTTCCGCTCCTGGGCGGCGACCTTGTGCATCGTGCTGCCGCTGGTACTGACCTCGGTCCTCGGCAACGCGTTGATGGCGTTCATGGGCATCGGTGTGAAAGTGGCGACCTTGCCAGTGGTGGCGCTCGGGGTGGGGATTGGCGTGGACTACGGGATCTATATCTACAGCCGTCTGGAAAGCTTCCTGCGTGCCGGTCTGCCGTTGCAAGAGGCGTACTACCAGACACTGAAGTCCACCGGTAAAGCCGTGCTGTTCACCGGTCTGTGCCTGGCGATCGGCGTATGCACCTGGATCTTCTCGGCCATCAAGTTCCAGGCTGACATGGGCCTGATGCTGACCTTCATGCTGCTCTGGAACATGTTCGGCGCATTGTGGCTGCTGCCAGCGCTGGCGCGGTTCCTGATCAAGCCGGAAAAACTGGCAGGGCAGAAGGGCAATTCGTTGTTTGCTCACTGATCGGTCGCTGAAACAACAAAGCCGCAACCAAGGTTGCGGCTTTTTTACATCTAAAACTTCACACTAAACCCTTGTGGGAGCGGGCTTGCTCGCGAAGGCGGCGGTACATTCAATGTTGATGTTGACTGACACTCCGCCTTCGCGAGCAAGCCCACTCCCACATTGGATTTGTGGCGGTTATGAGGGATCGGTTCCCAGCACGACGTTCAACGCACTACGCGCATCATCCAGCTGCACCAGCGTCGCATGCCGCGCGCCCAACGCATCACGATTCTCGATCGCGGTGAGGATTGCCTTGTGCCGTGGCATCGCCAATTCATGCAGATTCGGTCGTTGGTTTGAATGCTTCAAGGCTTCGGCAATTGCCACCGACAACATGTTGCACAGGTTCGCCAGCAAGTCGTTATGAGTCGCGTCGGCGATGCGGCTGTGGAAATCCAGGTCCGGCTGCAGCAAGGCTTCCGGGGTCGGTGCCGCTTCCATGCGTTGGTAGGCTTCACCGATGGAAGCGATGTCTTCGTCGGTGGCGAACTGCGCGGCCAACGCGGCAGCGGCCGGTTCGATGATGCTGCGCACGCTGGTCAGCAGATCAAAGAATTCATTTTGCGGGCTGCTTTGCATCAGCCAGTGCAGCACGTCCGGGTCGAGCATGTGCCATTCCTTGCGCTGCTTGACCACCGTGCCGACCCGCGGACGGGAATACACCAGGCCCTTGGCGACCAATACGCGAGTGGCTTCGCGCAGCACCGGCCGGCTGACCGCGTATTCCTCGCACAGCAGGGCTTCGGCGGGCAGTTTGTCGTCCGGTTTGAACCGTCCCGAGACGATCTGCATGCCCAGTTCCTGGACGATGCGCGAGTGCATGCTTTTGCGGTCGGAGGGTTTGCGGTAATCCATGGGGAACGGCGCGATCCTGTGCGATGGGGTGCCGCACATGATAGCAGGCGCGGCGAGTGATGGTCGCTAGAGCAAGCACGGTCCTGAAGCATACGGGGATTAAATGTGGGAGCGGGCTTGCTCGCGAAAGCGGTGTGTCAGGCAACATTGATGTCGACTGACACGGCCTCTTCGCGAGCAAGCCCGCTCCCACATTAGATTGGTGGTGTTAGTGAGAGTGGCGCGGTACTTCGGCCCCTCGGCATCCGACGAGGAAATCAAAGTCGCAGCCCTGATCCGCCTGCAGCACATGGTCGATGTACAGCTGACGATAGCCGCCCACCAGCAACTGTTGCGGTGGTTGCAGATCGGCCATCCGCGCTGCCAGTTCGGCGTCGGGAATGTCCAGGTGTAAACGGCCGCTGGCGCAGTCGAGTTCGATCCAGTCACCTTCCTTCACCGTTGCCAAAGGCCCGCCGGCCGCAGCTTCCGGCGCAACGTGCAGAACAACAGTGCCGTAGGCGGTGCCGCTCATGCGTGCGTCGGAAATCCGCACCATATCGGTCACGCCCTGGGCCAGCAGTTTGGCGGGCAACCCCATGTTGCCGACTTCGGCCATGCCCGGATAACCCTTCGGCCCGCAGTTCTTCATGACCAGAATCGAGTTGGCATCCACGTCCAGTTCCGGATCGTTGATTCGCGCCTTGTACATATCGAAGTTCTCGAACACCACTGCACGGCCACGGTGTTGCATCAATTCGGCACTCGCGGCGGAGGGCTTGAGCACCGCACCGAGTGGGGCCAGGTTGCCGCGCAACACACAGATGCCGCCGTCGGCGCGGATCGGGTTGTCGAGGGTACGGATCACTTCATCCTGGCCGTAGATCGGCGCGTCCTTGGTGTTCTCGCCGATGGTTTTGCCATTGACGGTGAGGGCGTTCGGGTTCGGAATCAGGTTCGCTTCGCCGAGGCGACGCAGCACCGCGGGCAAGCCACCGGCGTAGTAGAACTCTTCCATCAGGTAGCGCCCGGACGGTTGCAGATCGACAATGGTCGGCATACCACGACCGATGCGGGTCCAGTCATCCAGGTCCAACTCGACACCGATGCGCCCGGCGATGGCTTTCAAGTGGATCACCGCGTTGGTCGAACCACCGATGGCGGCGTTCACCCGGATGGCGTTTTCGAAGGCTTCCTTGGTGAGGATCTTCGACAGTTTCAAATCTTCGCGAACCATCTCCACCGCCCGCATGCCGGACATGTGAGCGAGCACATAACGGCGCGCATCAACCGCCGGAATAGCCGCGTTATGGGGCAGGGAAGTGCCGAGTGCTTCGGCCATGCAGGCCATGGTCGAGGCCGTGCCCATGGTGTTGCAGGTGCCGGCCGAACGCGACATGCCGCCCTCGGCCGCAAGGAAATCGTCAATCGTGATGGTGCCAGCCTTGACCTGTTCGCTGAGCTGCCACACCACCGTGCCCGAGCCGATGTCCTGGCCCTTGTGCTTGCCGTTGAGCATCGGCCCGCCGGTGACGACGATCGCCGGCACGTCGCAACTGGCCGCGCCCATCAGCAGCGCCGGGGTGGTTTTGTCGCAACCGGTCAGCAGCACTACGCCATCGATCGGGTTACCGCGAATCGCTTCCTCGACGTCCATGCTCGCCAGGTTACGGGTGAGCATAGCGGTAGGGCGCAGGTTCGATTCGCCGTTGGAGAACACCGGGAATTCCACTGGAAAACCGCCGGCTTCGATCACCCCGCGTTTGACGTGCTCCGCAATCTGGCGGAAATGCGCGTTGCACGGAGTCAGTTCCGACCAGGTATTGCAGATGCCGATGATCGGCTTGCCGTGGAACTGGTGGTCGGCGATGCCCTGATTCTTCATCCAGCTGCGGTACATGAAGCCGTTTTTGTCGGCGGTGCCAAACCATTGGGCGGAGCGCAGGGTGGGTTTCTTATCAGACATGATCGGTTCTCTTATTGTATGACTATATTGTTCGGGCTACGGCGTAACATAAGCGCAATTTCGGCCGTTTGGAAGTGTTGTTGGTTAAATAGTATTACTATATAGTCGATTTCAACGGAGGGATGGCCCTGGCGGCTTTTTCCGCGAGAGGCGTCCCCCGAGGTTCTATAACAACAACAATCGGAGACCGAACTCATGAGCCAGGAACTGCGGCTTATTCGTCGCATCACGCTGAAACTGATTCCTTTCCTGATCCTGCTGTACTTGATCGCCTATGTGGATCGCTCCGCGGTAGGTTTCGCCAAGTTGCACATGGGCGCCGACATCGGCCTGGGTGACGCGGCTTACGGCCTTGGCGCCGGGTTGTTCTTCATTGGCTACTTCCTGCTGGAAATCCCCAGCAACCTAATGCTCGATCGCTTCGGCGCCCGGCGCTGGTTCGCACGGATCATGGTCACCTGGGGCGCCATCACCATCGGCATGGCGTTCGTCCAGGGACCGAACAGCTTCTATGTGATGCGCTTTTTGCTCGGTGCGGCCGAAGCTGGGTTCTTCCCGGGCGTTCTGTACTACATCACCCAATGGTTCCCGATTCGCCATCGCGGCAAGATCCTCGGGCTGTTCATCCTTTCCCAACCCATCGCGATGATGATCACCGGCCCGGTGTCCGGCGGTTTGCTCGGCATGGACGGCATGCTTGGCCTGCACGGTTGGCAGTGGCTGTTCATTGTCATCGGTATGCCGGCAATCCTGCTGACCTGGCCGGTGCTGCGTTACCTGCCGGACGGCCCGCAACAGGTGAAATGGATGGATCAGGCCGAGAAGGACTGGCTGACCGGTGAACTGAAAAAGGACCTGGAAGCATACGGCCAGACCCGCCACGGTAATCCGCTGCATGCCCTCAAGGACAAACGCGTGTTGCTGCTGGCGCTGTTCTATCTGCCGGTGACCCTGAGCATCTACGGTCTCGGTCTGTGGTTGCCGACGCTGATCAAGCAGTTCGGTGGCACTGATCTGGTGACCGGGTTCGTGTCATCGGTGCCGTACATCTTCGGGATCATCGGTTTGCTGATCATTCCGCGCAGTTCCGACCGCTTGAATGATCGCTACGGTCATTTGGCGGTGTTGTATGTGTTGGGCGCCATCGGGCTGTTCCTCAGCGCCTGGCTGTCGGTGCCGGTGCTGCAATTGGCGGCGCTGTGCCTGGTGGCGTTTGCACTGTTTTCCTGCACCGCGGTGTTCTGGACCTTGCCGGGTCGCTTCTTTGCCGGCGCCAGCGCGGCAGCGGGGATCGCATTGATCAACTCGGTGGGCAACCTCGGCGGCTACATTGGTCCGTTCGTGATCGGCGCGTTGAAGGAATACACCGGCAATCTGGCGTCGGGGTTGTACTTCTTGTCTTGCGTGATGGTGTTCGGCCTGGTGCTGACGGGTGTGGTTTATCGGCTGCTGGAGCGTAAGCACGTGCTGCCGGCCGATGAATTTGCAGCCAGTGCGCGTGGGGCTACCCGTACCTGAATCTGGGGATTAACACCAATCAACTGTGGGAGCGAGCCTGCTCGCGATGACGGCCTGATATTCAACATTGATGTCGGACTGAATGGCCTCATCGCGAGCAGGCTCGCTCCCACATTGGTTTTGTGGCGTTTTCGAGTTTGTTTAAAGGAGAAAATCATGCGTTTAGTTCAGTTCGAATTGAGTAACGGCGAACGCCGCGTCGGCGTGGTCGAAAACGGCCAGGTGCGCGAAGTGCAAGATGCGCGCACGGTGCGGGATCTGGCGCTGGCGGCGATCGAGGCGGGCGTCTACCTTGAGCAGCAGGTTCGAACCCTGGGCCTGGGCATCAGTCACGACTATTCAGCGCTGCTGGCCAATCTGCAAATCCTGCCGCCGCTGGATCACCCGGACCCGGCGCACATGCTGGTCAGCGGCACCGGCCTGACCCATCTGGGCAGCGCTTCGGCCCGGGACAAAATGCATCAACAAGTCGGCGACGAAGCCGCCATGACCGACACCATGCGCATCTTCAAGTGGGGCGTGGAGGGCGGTAAACCTGTGGCCGGTCAGGCCGGCGTGCAACCGGAGTGGTTCTACAAGGGCGACGGCAGCATCGTCGTGCGACCGGGCAAACCGTTCCCACTACCGCCGTTTGCCGAAGACGCTGGCGAGGAACCTGAACTCAGCGGCCTCTATGTGATCGGCCACGACGGCAAACCGTATCGCCTCGGTTACGCCGTGGGTAATGAGTTCTCCGATCATGTGATGGAGCGCAAGAACTACCTTTACCTGGCTCACTCGAAACTGCGCAGTTGCAGCTATGGCCCGGAGCTTCGGGTCGGCGAACTGCCCCAGCATCTGGCAGGCACCAGCCGCATCCTGCGCGATGGTGAAGTGCTGTGGCAGAACGAGTTCCTCAGTGGCGAGGCGAACATGTGCCACAGCCTGGAAAACCTCGAGTATCACCATTTCAAGTACAGCCAGTTCCTTCGCCCTGGTGATGTGCACATCCACTTCTTCGGCACCGCGACGCTGTCTTTCGCCGACGGCGTTCGTACCCAACCGGGTGACGTGTTCGAGATCAGCCAGGCTGAGTTCGGCGCGCCCTTGATCAACGGCATTGCACCGGTCGAAGCGGCGTTCGAGCCCGGCACCGTCGGCACACTTTAAGGAGACACCCATGACCCGGACTTTTGGTCACAACTACATTGGCGGTCAGCGCAGCGCTACCGGCACCGTCAAACTCCAGAGCGTCGACGCCAGCACTGGCGAGGCTTTGCCCCACGATTTCTATCAGGCCACCCTTGAAGAAGTCGACTCCGCCGCGAAGGCCGCCGCCGCTGCTTACCCGGCCTATCGCAGCCTGAGCGCCGAACGACGTGCGCAATTCCTCGATGCGATAGCCGATGAGCTGGACGCGTTGGGCGATGACTTTGTCGCCGTGGTCTGCCGCGAAACCGCATTGCCGGCCGGCCGTATTCAGGGTGAGCGTGGTCGCACCAGCGGCCAGATGCGTCTGTTCGCCAAGGTGCTGCGGCGCGGTGATTTCTATGGGGCGCGGATTGATCGCGCGCTGCCTGAACGTACGCCATTGCCGCGTCCAGACCTGCGTCAGTACCGCATCGGCCTCGGGCCGGTTGCGGTGTTTGGCGCGAGTAACTTTCCGTTGGCGTTCTCAACGGCGGGTGGCGATACCGCTTCTGCCTTGGCCGCCGGCTGCCCGGTGGTGTTCAAGGCGCACAGCGGCCACATGGCAACCGCTGAATGGGTGGCCGACGCGCTGATCCGCGCCGCGGAGATGACTTCGATGCCAGCCGGTGTGTTCAACATGATCTACGGCGGCGGGGTGGGCGAAGCGCTGGTCAAGCACCCGGCGATTCAGGCGGTCGGTTTTACCGGTTCACTGAAAGGGGGGCGGGCGCTGTGCGACATGGCCGCGGCACGTGTGCAGCCGATTCCGGTGTTCGCCGAGATGTCGAGCATCAACCCGGTAATCGTGTTGCCGCAGGCGCTGGAAACTCGCGCTGAAAGCGTCGCCCGTGACCTCACGGCTTCGGTGGTGCAGGGCTGTGGGCAGTTCTGTACCAATCCGGGGCTGGTGATCGGCATTCGTTCACCGCAGTTCAGTGCGTTCGTGCAGCAAGTGGCAGGACTGATTGGCGATCAACCGGCGCAAACCATGCTCAACGCCGGCACCTTGAGCAGCTATGGCAAAGGCCTGCGGAAGCTCCTTGCTCATCCGAAGATCGAACACTTGGCCGGCAGCCCGCAACAAGGCAATCAGGCCCAGCCGCAACTGTTCAAGGCGGATGTGAGCCTGTTGCTCGAGGGCGATGAAGTGCTGCAAGAGGAAGTGTTCGGCCCGACCACGGTGTTCGTCGAAGTGGCGGATCAGGCGCAACTAAGTGCCGCGCTGAACGGTCTGCATGGGCAACTGACGGCAACGATTATTGGTGAGCCGGCGGACTTCGAACGCTTCGGTGAGCTGACGGCATTGCTGGAGCAGAAGGTCGGAAGGATCCTGCTCAACGGCTATCCGACCGGCGTGGAAGTCTGCGACGCGATGGTCCATGGCGGGCCGTATCCCGCGACTTCCGATGCCCGCGGCACATCGGTGGGCACCCTGGCCATCGACCGTTTCCTGCGCCCGGTGTGCTTCCAGAACTACCCCGACAGCCTGCTGCCGGAGGCGCTGAAAAATGGCAATCCGTTGCGCATTCAGCGCCTGGTCGATGGCAAGCCATCGCGCGAAGCTCTCTGACGGCTGATCACAATCCCTGTGGGAGCGGGCCTGTGGCGAGGGGGCTTGCCCCCGTTTGAGTGCGTAGCACTCACAAAATCTTTGGTGCATCAGGGATTTTTGGGCTGCTTCGCAGCCCAACGGGGGCAATCCCCCTCGCCACAGGTTTGCTCCCACATTGAGCTATCATTGCGTCTTTCCTATTCAAAGATTGACTGCCATGACTGCCGTAAACGACACCTTGATCAATGCCCTCGAACACTGCGACATGTTGGAGATCGACGGGCTGCACGCTTTCGATTTCTCCCTCGATGAAGACGATAACCTGCACATCGAATGCATGGACGGTCGGGCGCTCAAGCGTTGGGAGTTCAGCATGGCCCAGATCGCGGCGGCGACGTTCGATCCTGGCTTGAAGAGCTGGATCATTACCGGTGATTCCGGCGAGCACCGGCTGGTGCCTATGGAAGCATTCGGCGGTGGTGACGACGAGGACGAAACGAATGAGGATGCGTAACCTCTGGCCACTGTTGATGGCCGGTAGCGTCGGCGCGATGGGCGTGCAGGCGGCCCCGGCCGCCAATTACGATTTGCTGGTGGGGTCGTACACCGCCGGCCAGAGCCAGGGGATTTATCGCCTGAACTTCGACAGCCGCACCGGGCAGATCGAGGCCAAACCCCTGCAAGTGGTGAAGAGCGCCAACCCGTCCTGGCTGACCGTGTCCAAGGATCAACATCGCCTGTTCGTGGTCAATGAAAACGGCCCGGGTCAGGCCGATCCGGTAGGGCGTGTCAGTAGCTACGCGATTGATCCCAAGACCCATGAGCTGAGCCTGATCAGTCAGGTGCAAACTCTGGGCAACGAACCGACGCATTCAAGCGTCAGCGGTGGTACCAGCCACCTGTTCGTCAGCAACTATTCGGTGGCCGAAGACCCGGGCGGCACCCTGGCGGTATTGCCGGTGGGCGCCGATGGCACGTTCAAACCGGTGGTGCAGATGAGCAGTCATCCGGCCAGCCGGGTCAACCCCGAGCGGCAGATGTCGGCGCACGTGCATTCGGTGGTTTCATCGCCGGATGGCCAATACGTGTTTTCCAACGACCTGGGCGCGGACAAGATCTTCGTCTATCGCTTCGATCCCAAGGCCAATCCGGAACGGCCGCTGATCGCCGCCAAACCGGCGTCCGTCCAGTTGCCACCCGGCAGCGGGCCGCGACACCTGCTGTTCAGCGCCGATGGCAAACACGCCTGGCTAACCATGGAAATGAGCGCGCAGGTGGCGGTGTTCGATTACCGGGACGGCAAACTTGAGCAAACGCAGATGATCGATCTGGCGGCGGGTCTACCCACATCGAGCAAGGCCGCGGCTGCGCTTCACGCCTCGGCCGATGGCAAGTTCCTTTACGTCAGCAACCGTGGCACCGCCAATCAGTTGCTGGTGTTTGCCATCGACCCGGCGACCGGGCACCTCAAGGAGCTTCAGCGCCGCTCCGTGGAGGGCGATCACCCGCGCGAGTTCAGCCTCGACCCGAGTGGCAAGTTCGTGCTGATTGCCAACCAGAAGAGCAATCAGATTGTCGTCGTCGAGCGCGATGCCAAGACCGGTCTGCTGGGTAAAACCGTACAGAAACTGCCAATGGATGCCCCGAGCGATCTCAAGTTCCTGGTGCATCAATAGATCGCAGGCCCCGGTTGATGGGGCCTGCAACCTTCTATTAACGAGACTGATATCGGCTAATGCTACAAAGCATTTCAAGGCGCGGACCCTCGGGAGTTAAGTTTGCTTCACGGCCCAACCGGGCAAGCAAGCCAACTGAATCCGAGGAATACCGCCATGAACTTCAATCTCTTCTCCGTGATCGCCGCTTCCGCTATCTCCGCGACCGTTGCACTGCCTGCCAGCGCCAACGTTGAAATCAGCGACAAAAAATCCCACACCCAAAGCTACACCCAGAAATACCTGCAACAGAGCGCCAACTTCTACGCCGCGCTGGATCACAAAACCCAACATTGAAATGTAAGCCCTGTCCCCTTTATGCAGGAGCGAAGTCACTTGCTGATCGACCTGTACGGCGTCGAAAAGCCCCGAAGTGATGTCGCTCCTGCATAACGCGTTTACGACAGCATCATATTGCTATCAATGTATTGCTTAATATCACAAGGCCATGAGTTTAAATTTGACGCTGATTTTTTGACTCCTTCCCCAATAAGGATCGACAGCATGGCAATGCGTCTGGCAGTGGTTCTACTGTTTCTCTATTCCACCCCGATTCTGTCGGCTGCCCAGCCCGTTTCCAACGAGCCGGAGGCGGCCCGCGAGCGCTTGATGAGTTTTATCGAGGGCTGAAACACGCTGGGTTCATGATCAATAAAACTGATATCGACTATGCATAAAGGTCGTTAGTGATCTTCTGTTTTTTGATCGACTCTGTGGGCACTGAAACATGCCCACGGAGAACCCCATGGCCAGCGCAATCCTCACTTCTGCCAAACACGGTGCCTACCTGGCCATTGGTCTGTACGTGGCCATGGTGTTGGTCGTCAGCCTTTCGGCTCAATCGCAACAAAGCGTTCAAGCACCGATTCAGGTCGCTTATCCCGCCATCCAGTTCGAACACCGCGCTCAAAACGCAGGGGTCGATCACACCGACGTGGCGGGAGTGGTGAGGGCATGAAAGGACGCAAACTCTGGGTCGTCGGCTTTCTGGCATTCATGACCAATGGCGCTTCCTTGTTGGGGATCGGGCAGGGCTCGGCGGGGTCGGTGGCACGGGCCATCGAATGCAACCACAACATCGCCCACAACATTCAGACTGCCAAGGCCTTGGGCGTGCTGGTGGGCAATCCTCCGATCAAGCCCGATGGCGGGTTCTTCGGGCCGTTCCAGGTGGATTGTTCGGCGTTGGGGATGTGCGCGGTATTGGCATGAACCCCCAGTCTAATGTGGCGAGGGAGCTTGCTCCCGCTGGGCTGCGCAGCAGCTCCAAAACCTGCCACCTCATTGTTTCAGACAGCCTTCATTAGCCCATCTACGACTGCTCCGCAGCCGAGCGGGAGCAAGCTCCCTCGCCACAAGTGCGCGGTGTTATTTCTGCATCACGCCGGTAAACAGGTCTGACTCCAGAAACCGTTGCAACCAGGCCTGCAATCGCACATAAGGCGTCTGCCCGAACCACTCGCGATCTACATGGGCGAATTGCCGTACGAACGGCATCAAGACGACATCCGCCAGGCTCGGGTGCTTGGCCAGCAAGTAGTCGCGCCCCTCCAGTAATTCATCCAGCTTGCGCAAGAACACCTCGCCCTCTGAGCGGTAAAACACCATCGGCTGCTCGGGATAACGTTCGGCGTACTTGTAGCGATTCAGGTGCACCTTGAACACTTGATCGTTCTCTTCGATCAATGTAGCGCTGCGTTGCTGTCCTTGCGGATCATCCTTGAGCAACCAGTCCTGCGGATCGTTCTGCGCCAGCGCCCAGCGCATGATCTCCAGGCTTTCATCGATCACCCGGCCGTCCACACTCAGCACCGGCACCGTGCCTTTGCTCGACAGTGCGAGCATTTCGGCCGGCTTGGCCTTGAGGCTGACCTCGACGATATTCACCTCAACCCCCGAATAGCGCAGGGCCATGCGTGCGCGCATGGCGTAGGGGCAGCGGCGGAACGAATACAGCGTATTCATTTCACCTCCAGCGTACTCAGGCCGTTGCCTTGGCGGTGGACCTGAATCTGCACCGGAATCCGCTCATGCATTTCCTGCACATGGGAAATCACCGCGACCTTGCGTCCCTGCGCTTGCAGGCCGTCGAGGGCGTCCATGGCCAGTTGCAGGGATTCCGGATCGAGACTGCCGAAGCCTTCGTCAATGAACAGCGATTCGATTTTCAGCGTGCTCGAAGCCATCGACGCCAAGCCGAGCGCCAGGGCCAGCGATACCAGGAACGTCTCGCCGCCGGACAGCGAATGCACCGAGCGCAGTTCATCGCCCATCTCGGTGTCCATCACCAATAACCCGAGCATGCTTCCGCCACGTTTCAACCGATAGCGCCGCACCAGTTGCCGCAACTGAACGTTGGCGTGATGCACCAGCAGGTCGAGGTTGTAGGCCTGGGCGATTTTGCGGAAGGTGTCGCCGGTGGCCGAACCGATCAGCGCATTCAAGCGTGCCCAGCGCTGATACTCGGTGTAGGCGTCGGCGATCTGTTGCGCCAGTGCCTGATTGGCATTCTGTCGACGCTGATCCTCGGCCTGTTCGGCGCGCAATTCGGCGCAGCGGTGCTCGCTGGCGGCGAACAGGTTTTGCAGCTCGTCGAGCGCCGTGGCCAGTTGTTCGGCCTCCAGATTGCCGTTGTGCTGCGCCTGATGATCGAGCAGGCGTTGATCACGCTCCTGCAACAGCACCTTGGCCTGCTCGATGGCTTTTTCGCTCTGCTGCAATCGCTGACGCAGTTCGCTGACCTGTTGATCGTCGACGCTCAATAGATCTTCCAGCCCGCCGTCGTCCAGCTCTGGATGTTGCGCGCGCCAGTCGGCGATCTTGCCGCTCAACTCGCGGTCTTCGGTTTCGAGCGCCTGCGAGCGTTCCTGCTGTGCCTTGAGCTCGGCGGCCAGTTGCACCAACCGCGTGCGCACGGTTTGCAGTTCCTGATTGGCCATCGCTTCGGCATTGCGCGCCTGCTCGACGGCCTGATCCAGTTGCTGCTGCCACTGTTCGGCGCTGGCGTGTTCGCCCAGCAGTTGAGTCAGTTTTTGCTGGCAAGCCTGTTGCTGCCCGGCCAGCACCGTGAACTGCTGCTGTGTGGCCTCCAGTTGCTGGATACGGGTCTGTTGACGATCCTGCTCTTTTTCCAGTGTCTGCTGACGTTGTTGCTGTTCGCCGAGTTCATCGCGTTGCTGGTCGAGTTGTTCCAGGCGCTGGGCGATCTGCTGGTCGAGTTGCATGAAGGTTGCCGCAGGCTCATTGCGCAAGGCTTCCAGCGTCTCGGCTGGCAGCAAGGTGCTGAACGCCGCCAGCTCTTCGTCGAGGCGTTGACGATCGTTGCTCAATTCCCGTTGCTGGTTAATCAGGTGTTGTGTCGCCTGTTGATTCGCCGTTTCGGCACTGCGCAGTTGCTGCGCAAGGCGCGCGGCATCCTGTTGCAGGGTGAGCAGGGCGGTTTGCCGTTGTTCATCCTGCGTGATGCTCTGGTTCAACTGGCTGCTTTGTTGGGTCAGCCAGGCATCGCGTTTGCTTGCGTCCTGGGCCAGCAGTTGAGCGGACAGTGGGTGCGCTTCCAGGGTCGGCGTCAGGCCTTGTTGCTGAGTCGCGAGCTGTTCTTGCTGTTGCAGCAATTCCTTTTGCTGGGCAATCAAACCGCCGACTTCGGCGCGCAAATCGGTGAGTTTTTCCTTGAGCAGGTCCACCGCTTTCTGGGCGTTGGCTTGTTCGCTTTCATCATGCCGGCCGAGGCTTTGCAACAAGGCTTCGGGCTGATGATAAGGATGGTCGGGGCTGCCACAAACCGGGCACGGCTGATCGTCCTGCAACTGCGCACGCAGTTCTTCAACGCTGGCACTGCGCGCCAGACGCTGACGTTCCAGCAGTTCGCGGGTGACGGTCAGGGTCTGTTCGGCGACGGTCAGCTCGGCCTTGGTCTTCACGCCGTCCTGGGTCAGACGATCGCGGTCTTGCTGAGCAGCGAGCTGGCGCTGCTGCAGCTCGGCGCCACGTTTGTCCAGTTCCTGCTGGCTGGCCCACAGTCGTGTCAGCTCTTCAAGCGCCCGCAGTTGCTTGCGGTTGTCCTGCAGCAGACTGCCGAGAATCTGAATCTGCTCGGCCACCGCTTCAGGCTCGGCGCCGGCCTCTTTGTACAGCACCTCAAGGCTTTGGCGCTGAGTGGCCAATTCCTCGGCGGCGCGGGTGGCGCCTTGCTCCAGGGCGGCCAATTCGGCCTGACCCTTGTTCAGGCGATTACCGATCAGCATCAGTTGCTGCAGACGATTGCGGTAGGCGTTCCAGGCATCGCTCAATGGCGCCAGATGGGTGCTTTGCTCAAGCTCACCGGCAATCCGCTGTAACCGTTCGGCGACCTGTTTCTGTTGGTCGAGCAAAGCCTGAATCGTCCCCTGACCCTGAGTGCAGGCCTGTTCCGCCTGCTGCTTATGGTCGGCACTGAGGCTTGCATCCTTGACCAGGCGGGCGAGGGTACTTTGTTCTTCAAAGGCCTGCCGCAGCAACGGTGCGCTGTTGCTGTGTTGGCTTTGCGCTTCGGTCAGCGCCGTTTGCGCAGCGCTCAGGCTCTGTTCGAGTTGAGTCTGTCGCTCGGTCAGCTCGCTTTGCTGTTGCGTGTGCTGCTGAATCTGCGCTGCCAGCGGCGTGAGCTGGACGGTAAGTTCGGTCTTGCGCGCGAACTGATGCCGTTGCGGGGCCAGTTGCTCCAGGCGAGTCAGCTTCAAGCGCTCGCCGGCCAGGCTGTTCCAGTGTTGCTGGGCGGAGTGCACTTGCTCGGTGGCGCTTTGTTGCGCGTCCTGCAACTGGCGCAGGTCCTTGAGCCAGGTGTGTTGCAACTCCAACTGTTTGAGCTGCGCCTGCTGGGTCTTGAGTTGCTGCTGAGCGTCGTTGAAGCGCTCATCGAGTTCGGCCCGGGCTTCGGGCGACAGTGGCGTGACCCCGGTGGCCTGGTCCTGCAACAGCTTGTGGGCTTCGCGAGCTTCTTTGGTCTTGTCGAAGGCGCGGCGACCCAGACGGGTGTAAAGCGCGGTGTCGGTGAGCTTTTCCAGCAGTTCGCTGCGGTCGTTGTCGTCAGCCTTGAGGAAGGCGCTGAACTCGCTCTGGGCCAGCATTACAGCGCGGGTGAACTGTTCGAAGTTCAGGCCCAACGCGGCTTCGAGCTGAGCTTTGTATTCGCCTTTCTGGCTGGCCAGCAGTTGATCCTGATCGATGTCGCGCAGGCTCTGGCGACTGGCTTGCAGCTTGCCACCGGCCTTTTCCCGGGCGCGATTGGCCTCCCAGCGAGCGCGATAGCGGCGACCGTCGATGCCGACGAAATCCACTTCGGCATAACCTTCGCCGGTGCCACGACGTAGCAGCGTGCGAGGATCGCCGGTGCCGATTTCGCCATCGGCGTCCGGAACCTTGGCGTCGCGGCCGGTATTGTTCAGGCGCGGCACGGCGCCAAACAGCGCCAGGCACAGGGCGTCGAGCAGGGTGCTTTTGCCGGCGCCGGTCGGCCCGGTAATCGCGAACAGTCCGGCGCTGGCCAAGGGTTCAGCAGTGAAGTCGATTTCAAACGGCCCGGCCAGGGAGGCGAGGTTTTTCAGGCGGATCGCGAGGATTTTCATGGCTGTTCGCTCTCCATCTGCACGTCTTGCAACAGCTCGGCGAAGTCCTTGAGCGTTTGCTCGTCGACCTCGCTGCCGTAGTTGTCCTGCCACGCGCGGCTGAACAGTTCCTGGGGCGAAAGCTGATCCAGTTCGATCAAGGTTGTGCCGTCATCGACGCCGTCGCGGCTGCCATTGCCGGCGTACTCGGCGGCAATCCGCACCAGCCGCACGGCTTTGCCTTGCAGGGCGGTTTCCACTTGATGGCGCAGGTCCGGTTGCGGTTCATCGAGACGGACCCGCACTTCCAGCCACGGCTGGCGCTGGGTATCAGCGAGCAGGTCGATATTGGGCAGGTCGGCCAGTTGCAGCAGGATTTCCGCCAGCGGTGCCGGGCCGAGGCGTTGCAGGTTCACTGGTCGGGGGATCAGTTTTGATTCGACGCTGACCAGGGTTTCGCCATCCAGTTTGATGTCGAGAATCTGATGCTGATAACCGATCTCGGAGAACGACAACGGAATCGGCGAGCCGCTGTAGCGGATGCGTTCTTCACCGTTGACCTTCTGCGGTTTGTGCAAATGTCCGAGGGCGACATAGCTGATGCTCGGCCCGAACAGGCTGGCGGGCAGGGCTTCGGCGTTACCGATGATCAGGCTGCGTTCGGAATCTTCCGAGACCGAACCGCCGGCCATGTGCGCGTGGCTGATGGCGATCAGCGCCTGGCCCGGTTTGCGCTTGGCGTTCGCGGCTTCGATCAGCCATTCATGGACCTGGCCGATGCCGCGCAAGTAGTTATCACCTAAATGCGCACCGGTCACTTCGGCGGGGCGCAAGAATGGCAGCGCCAGGCACCAGGCGGCGATTTCGCCGCTGGCGTCAGGCAACGGCAATAACAGCCGTTCGGCATCCAGTTGGCCGTCATCGAGCCACAGCACGCGACCGAGGGCGTGAGTGCGCAAACGGCGCATCAACGGCGCGGGCAGTTCGATCCGCGAACCGGAATCGTGGTTGCCGGCGATCATTACGA
This sequence comes from Pseudomonas sp. LBUM1673, assembly GCF_059695645.1. Lineage (NCBI taxonomy): Bacteria > Pseudomonadati > Pseudomonadota > Gammaproteobacteria > Pseudomonadales > Pseudomonadaceae > Pseudomonas > Pseudomonas sp. LBUM1673. The sequence continues at coordinate 3,517,916 of NZ_CP166780.1, read as the reverse complement.
TGGTCAGCAAGGGTTGTTGTTCGTGGGCGCTGACGATGAAATCGTAGAGGCGTTCCTGGGCTTTGACCGGCGGGTTGACCGTGTCGAAGATATCGCCGGCGATCAGCAGCACATCAGGCTGGTCCAGCTTCAGCTGGCTCAGCAGCCAGTCAATAAAGCAGGCGTGTTCGAAATCGCGATCCTGGCCGTGCAGGTTCTGCCCAAGGTGCCAGTCGGAGGTGTGAAACAGACGCAAGGCGTACTCCGCAACAAAATAAGGTGATGGCCGCGAGGAAAAGGGTGGCGGCTAAAGAGGGGAGAGTTTACTGGCAAACACAGGGGATGTGGTCAGACACTGATTTTGTGGCGAGTGGGGCTTCCTGTGGCGAGGGGGCTTGCCCCCGTTGGGGCGCGAAGCGCCCCCCTACAACTCTTCAGGCTCACCGAGTTGCCTGGATTCACGACTGCTTCGCAGCCGAACGGGGGCAAGCCCCCTCGCCACAACAGCTCATTCATTCCATTGAGCGGGATTATTTGGGATAAAGCGGCGGCAACCCGGTGTCACCGACCAGGTCTTGAATCCCCTCGGCCGTCGGGATCGCACGAATTGCGCGCCAGAGTTCTTCGCCTTGCCAGTACTGGCCGGTCTCGCTGTAGAGCGCGCCGTTCAAGCCGTCGAGGGCGTCGGACAAGGGTACGAAGCGCGCCGCCATGTCGGCCAGGGTTTCCGGTTGTTGCCGGGCCCAGGCGTCGAGGGCCTGGCGGGTGGCATGGGAGTCGTTGGCCTGACAGGCGCGTTTGAGGTCGTCGAGCAGGGTGCGTGGGCTCGGGCCAGTCTGCGCCGCTCGCAGGATTGCCGGTTGCGAGCGGGCGCGCCACCAGAGGCCGAAGCCCAGCAGGGTGGTGCAGGCCAGGGTCACGGTGCTGAGTTTCCACCACCAGAGGGCTTCGTTGTTGGCCCCAGGCATCACCTGTGGGCTGCCTGTCGGGGTGTCGACGATCAAGCTCGGATTGCTCGACACTTGCAGCGTGCGGGCCGGCAGGCTGCTGTGTTCCAGGTGATCCTCGAAGGTGTTCCACCAGACCACTTCAACGCTTGGCAATTCAATGGCGCCGGTGCGGGTCGGCACCAGAGCTTCACGGTCCTCACGACTGCCGATCAAACCGCGTTCGCTGTCCTGGTTGACCAGCACCGGTTGATCCGGGTAACGCCGCAGGCCGTTGATCTCTGTGGCGGGCAAGGGGGGCAGTTGGGAGCTGGCGAGGCCTTCGGCGTTCAAGGTCAGGCTGCGGGTCAGCGAGTAGCCGACCTGCGCATTATCCGGTTCCGGGCTCCAGCTTTCGCTCAGGCTCAGGCTGCGGGCCGGCAGCCAGGGAACATCGGCCGGATACGTGCCGGGTTTGGCCTTGACCGTCAGCGGGATCTCGGCAGATTTGACGCGCATTTGCTTGCCCGGTTTCGGCCCTTGGGGTGTCGCGTCCTGGGAGGGCCGGGTATCGACTGGCGTGGCACTGAACATCTGCGCCGGAATGGTTAATTCACCGCTGTGTTGCGGGTAGATCGCGTAGCGTATTTCGATCACGCCATGGCGCAATCCGTTGATGACTTTTTCGTAGGTGCGCGACTCGCCCAGCTGTTCGATGCGCGCATCGGGAATTTGTAACGGGGTCAGGCTGCTGTCGTCGTACAGCGACACCGAATGGTAAATGCGCAAGGTCAGGATCGCCTGAGCCTGCACATAGACGCTGTTCTGGTCGAGGCTCGCCTCGATGAACACCGGCGCCAGTGCGTTGCTGCTGTCCTGGGTTTCGCTCTCGATCACCTGCACGGTAATCGGCTGGCTCTGGACGTCGCCCAGTTGCAGCGACGGAATCACCACGCTGCCGTTTTGCCGGGGCAGCAGGGTGATGATCCAGCGGGTGGTCGCTTGAGTGTCGCCGTTGAGGGTGTTCAGTTGGTTGACCTGACGGGTGCCGCGCACTTCGAACAGCGGCTCCAGCGGGGTCAGGTCGGGTTTGCCGAACTGGGTCACGTCGCTGGATTCCAGGGTCAGCTCGACCGTCTCGCCGGAATTCAGGCGGCTGCGGTCGACACTGGCGACCAACCCCGCAGCCTGGGCCTGAACGGTGCAGAGCAACAGGGTGGGCAGCAATGCGAGCAAGAAGGCGGTGAAGCGGTTCATCGAGTTTTTCCCTGATCCTGATGTTGTTGCTGTTCGTACCAGAATTTGCGCTTGAGCAGTTCGCCGGGGTCATCCGGGATCTTGCGCAGCCATTGCTCCAGCGCCTGGCGCTGTTCGCCTTCGATCATGTCGCTGGCCGGGCGTCGCGGTGGCGTGGTGCTTTGCTCATCGCCCACGCTGCCCGGGACTTCATTGGCGCCCGGTTGCGGTGGCGTCGTGGGCGGCTGCTCGGCGTCCGGCGTGGTTTGCTCGGCGTCGGCTTTCGGCTCGCCATTGCTTGGTTGGGTGGCGCTGCCCGGCGGCGGTTCCTGGGTGATGGTTTCGGTTTTACCATCGGCGGTTTTGTTTGGCTCAACGGGTGGCGTTGTGGTTTTCTGCTTGAGCAGGCTTTCCACCAGTGCCTTGTTGGTCAGGGCCGGGCGCAGATCCGGTTGACGTTCCAGCGCTTGATCGTAAGCATCCAGCGCCGCTTCCAGCTCACCGCTTTTGGCCAGGGCATTACCCCGATTGTAGTGGGCGTGGGCATCGGTGCCTTGGGCAAACCGCTGGGCGGCGCCACTGTAGTCGCCGGCGTTATAGAGCGCCACACCTTGCCACTGCGGATCTTCGAAATGCTGCGCGGCCTCGGCCGGGCGCTTTTGTTTGAGCAAGTGCAGGCCTTGCTGATCGGGACGCAGCCACAAGTCTTCGAAATCGAAGGCGTAACTCGGTTGCGGCAGCATGAACAGCAGCGGCAGGCAGAACAGCCAACCCCGGCGCCCGGCACAGGCTGCCAGTAATAACAGTGGCAGCAACAGCCAGTAGCCCTGATCGGCCCAGGTGTCGAGGCGCAATGTCTGGCCGTCGTTGCGCAGATCCCGTGGGCCATCGAGCAGGCCAAGGCCGCGCAGGTCGGCATCGTCCAGACGCGCCTGGCGATAACGTCCGCCCAGGCCGTTGGCAAAGGCTTTCAGGCTGGGGCCGTCCAGACGGGGCACCAGAATTGCGCCCAGGTCATCCTTGAGGAAACTGCCGTCGTCCTGCGCGACCGGCGCACCTTCGGCGGTGCCGATACCGAGCATCAGAAATTGCGTGGACTTGTCGTCCAGTGCCTGACGAATCCCTTGGCGTTCCTGTTCCGTCAGCGACGAACCGATCAGCAGGATCCGGCCCTGGCCGAGGGCGCCCTGATCCAGCAGCGCCAGGGCCTTGGCCACCGCCAGATCGGCACGATGACCCGCCTGGGGCATCAGCGACGGTTTGAGTGCATCCAGCAGGTTGCGGCTGGTCGACAGGTCATCCGACAGCGGCACCAAGGTGTGAGCACTGCCGGCGTAGACGACGATTGCGGTCTGCGCATCGCTGCGGTTTTGCAACAGGTCGAACAGTTTGCGCCGAGCCTGTTCCAGCCTGTTCGGCACAACGTCGGTGGCGAGCATTTCCGGGGTCAGCTCAAGCAATACCACCAGCGGGTCGGCGGGTTTCTGGCTGTTTTGTTCGACGCGCTGCCAACTCGGCCCCAGCAGGGCCAGCACGGTCAGCACCCAGGCCAGGCCGAGGGCGACCCACGGCAGTTTGCTCTCGCGACCGCTGCCACCACTGAACAGTGCGGCATGGAAGGCCGGTGGCAGAATCATTTGCCAGCGGCCAGCGCGCTTCTGCCGGTGCCAGAGTTGCCAGAGCAACCAGCCCAGCAACGGCAACAACAGCAGCCACCAGGGGCGGAACCAGTGCGGCCAGAGCGCAATCATCGGCGCCTCCGCAGACGCAGGCGTTTGAGCCGCTGACGCCAGTCGGGCCGTTGCGTTTGTAGAAACCGCTCTTTGGTAAACAACTCCTTGGTAAACAGCCGTTGCAACGGGTTATCCGGCCAGCGCACGCGGATCACCAACAGCATGCTCAACAGCAGTGCCATCGCCAAAGGCCAGTGATACAACGCTTGGGCCGGGCGGGCCTGGGTGGGTTGCTGGGTTACCGGCTCCATTTTGTCGAGCGTGCTCTTGATTGCCTGCAATTCCTGACCGTCGTGGGCCCGGAAGTATTGGCCGCCGGTGGCTTCGGCGATGGCTTTCAAGGCCGGTTCGTCGAGGTCCAGGCTCGGGTTGATGCCGAGGAAACCCAGGGTGCCGCTTTGTTCCGGATCGGCGCCGATGCCGATCGGGTAGATCTTCACGCCTTCCTTGGCCGCCAGGCGTGCGGCGGTCAGCGGATCGATTTCGCCGCCGTTGTTGGCGCCGTCGGTGACCAGAATCAGTACGCGGCTTTGTGCCGGACGTTGACGCAGGCGTTTGAGGGCCAGGCCGATGGCGTCGCCAATGGCAGTGTTCTTGCCGGCGATGCCGATCCGCGCTTCGTCGAGCCACACCCGCACGGTGTGCCGGTCGAAGGTCAGCGGTGCTTGCAGATAGGCCTGGCTGCCGAACAGGATCAACCCGACCCGATCGCCGTCGCGACTTTCGAGAAAATCACCGAGCAAATGCTGCACCAATGACAGTCGGCTGACGTCTTCGTCCTGCCATTGCATGTCGGGGAAATCCATCGAGCCGGACACGTCCACCGCGACCAGCAAGTCGCGGCCACTGGCGGCAATCGGCAGGGGTTCGCCCAGCCATTGCGGGCGCGCGGCGGCGATCAGCAGCAACAGCCACAGCAAAATGAACGGCGCTTGCTGACGCCAGGCCGGCAGATTCGCCCGGGCACGGCGGCGGGCCAGGCCTTCGAGGTCGCTGAGGAAGCTGACTTTGAGCGCCGGTTCGCCACTGTCGGCCACCGGCAGCAGCACCCGCATCAGCCAAGGCAATGGCAGCAGGGCGAAGATCCACGGCCAGGCGAACTCAAACATGTTTGCGAATCCAGGTGTCGACGGCTTGAGTCAGGCCAGCGATGGCCTTGTCGTCGAGTTTGCATTCGGGTTTGTAGGCGCCTTCCACCAGTACCATCCAGCGCGTGAGGCCGGCGGCCGGGCAGCGGTTATCGAGGAACGCCAGCCATTTGCGCCCGTTAAGGGTGTGGCTTTGGCTGTAGGGGTAATGGTTGCGGCACAGGCGTTTGAGCAAGCCATTGAGTTGCTGCAGCCAGGCACCGGCCGGGGCACCGTCGTAGGGTTTGGGCATCAGGGCGAGTTCGGCCAGGGCGGCGAGACGCACCGGGTCCAGCGGTTGTTCGGCGCGCACGATGGGGCGCTTGTTCGGAATGAAACGGCGCAACTGCCACAGGCCCAAACCGATCAACGGCAGTAATAACAGCAAGAGCCACCAGCCCGGCGCCGGCGGCCAGAAGCCGATCGGTGGTGGGGAAATCAGCGGTTGCAGTTGATCGATACTGCTCATCGACCTTTCCCCGGACGTTGAGGGTTCAGGTATTCGCGCAGTTGCTCGACCATTTCGCTTTGGGTGCTCAATGGCATCAGCAACACCCGCAGCTTCTGCGCCAGTAATTCCCAGCGGGCGATGCGCGCTTCCGCTTGTGCGCGATAGGCCTGGCGCAAGTCGAAATTCAACGTGTCGAGCTCCAGCTGCGCACCCCGTTCCGCGAAGCGTAAAAGCCCGGCGGCGGGCAGGGCATGATCCAGCGGATCGGACACGGGTAGCAGCAACAGGTCGCAATGGCGTGACAACAGGCTCAGTTGCTGTTCGGCGCTGTCGGACAAGGCGCGTTCGTCGCAGATCACGATCACCAGGCTGCCGGGGCGCAATACTTCTCGGGCGCGGCGCAGGGCAATGCCGAAGGCGTCGCGATCCGGCTCGCGTTCGGTGTGCAGCGACTGATTGACCCGCACCAGTCGGTTGAGCAATTGCAGCAGGCTCTGTTTGCTGCGTCGCGGCTTGATCTCGTAGTGCTCGTTGTCGCCAAACACCAACCCGCCGACCCGGTCGTTGTGGCCCAGCGCGGCCCAGCCAATCAGGCTCGCCGCTTGGGCCGCAAGCACTGACTTGAACATCAGCCCTGAGCCGAAAAACAGCCGACAGCTCTGTTCGACCATGATGAAGATCGGTCGCTCGCGTTCTTCGTGGAACAGCTTGGTGTGGGGTTCCTGGGTCCGGGCGGTGACGCGCCAGTCGATGCTTCGCACATCATCACCGGCCTGATAGACCCGCACCTGATCGAAGTCCACCCCGCGCCCGCGCAGTTTGGAGTGGTGCAGGCCGATCAGCGGGCTGCGCTGGCTCGGCGTGGAAAACAGCTGCACTTCGCGCACGCGATGGCGCATCTCGATCAGCTCGGCGAGGCTGACACGGATGCCCGGCTCGGGCGGCAGGAGGGCGTTCATCGGGGTCAAGCGACGGCTACGACGTCGAGAATCCGCTGGACCACCCGGTCCTGGTCGATGCCAGCGGCTTCGGCTTCAAAGGAAAGAATGATGCGGTGGCGCAACACATCGAACAGCACCGCCTGAATGTCTTCCGGGCTGACGAAGTCGCGACCGGCGAGCCAGGCATGGGCCCGGGCGCAACGGTCCAGGGCAATGGAGCCACGCGGGCTGGCGCCGTAGGCGATCCATTCGGCCATTTCCGGGTCGAACTTGGCCGGGGTGCGTGTGGCCATGACCAGCTGCACCAGGTATTCCTCCACGGCGTCGGCCATGTACAACCCGAGGATTTCCTTGCGCGCGGCGAAGATCGCCTGCTGGCTGACCCGGCGTTCGGGTTTGGTTTCGCCATGCAGTGCTTCGCCGCGGGCCTGTTGCAGAATCCGGCGCTCGACGGCGGCGTCAGGGAAGCCGATTTTTACGTGCATCAGGAAACGGTCGAGCTGGGCTTCGGGCAGCGGGTAGGTGCCTTCCTGCTCGATGGGGTTTTGTGTGGCCATGACCAAAAACAGCGGCGACAGGTCGTAGGTGCTGCGCCCGACACTGACCTGGCGTTCGCCCATGGCTTCAAGCAGGGCCGACTGGACCTTGGCCGGGGCACGGTTGATTTCGTCCGCCAGCACCAGGTTGTGGAAGATCGGGCCTTGCTGGAACACGAAGCTGCCGGTTTCCGGACGATAGATTTCCGTGCCGGTGATGTCGGCCGGCAGCAGGTCGGGGGTGAACTGGATGCGATGAAACTGTGCTTCGATGCCTTCGGCAAGCTCTTTGATGGCCTTGGTCTTGGCCAGCCCCGGGGCGCCCTCGACCAGCATGTGGCCGTCGGCAAGCAAGGCGATGAGCAAACGCTCGATGAGTTTTTCCTGGCCGAGAATCTGCGTTGAAAGAAAGGTTCGCAGCGCGAGCAGCGCTTCACGATGTTCCATCGATGACTGTTCCTGGAAAGGGTGACCGAAGACGTTCGAATAACGCTAGGGCTGGGGGCGTTACTTTAATCCATCGCGGGGGGCGGCGACTAACGGCATTTTGTGCAAAATGCGGGAATTGATGGGCGAAATTGTTGGAAATTTGTAGGGGGTGGGTATTGCGGTGTTCTTTTGGACGCCTTCGCGGGCAAGCCTCGCTCCTACAGTACAAAGGCTGCCGCGATAGGGTGTCCGAACAAAGGCTGCCGCGATTTGGTGTCCGACTCAAAACCTGTAGGAGCGAGGCTTGCCCGCGAAGGCGCCGGTTCAGCCACCATCAGAGTTCGCTGATGTAAGTACCAGTCCCCTTGAGAATGTTCTGCAGCGTTTCTTCCACTTCAGCCAGATCCTGCGCATCGGTGCGGTGCAGGATTTCCAGCGAATCATTGCCATCGAGCGCATCGGCGTCCGCGGCGGCGATTTCGATCAGCAGGCGGTCAGGGCTGAAGGTGACTTTCACGCCGTCCAGGGCCGAAGGCTTGTCGTGGAAGATGATCTCCAGCTCATCCTCGTCCGGAAAGCGGCTCATCAGGAACATTTCGCCGTCGACGCTGGTGCAGCAGAGCATGGCCAAGTTGTCTTCTTCTTCGTCGCACGGGTTGACGATCAAGAGGTCGGTTGTCATTTGCATGGGAAAATCCTGGCTCGGCGAATGTGGTGAACGCTACAAAAGGCGATTCTGCCAGCCCTGGAGAATTTCTGCTCGGCTGAGTGCCAGTGTATGCGTCGTGAACATCCTCTGTGTTACTGGTCATTTCTGGCACGAAGGTGCCGTAAAACCGGGCATAAAGTGCCCATTTTCCTACACGACTGCTAGTGTTATTCGAGGCATGGATCGCCGTTTACGTGTCGATGACCGAATATGTCGCAGCGCTGCAAGCATGGCCCTTGCTGCACTCGTTAAGCTGCGCAACGGATGAGCACCCGTAAAGGTATTGCCGATGGCGCCGATAGCAGCTTCGAAATGGTAGCTTTGAAACGGTAGCTTTGGAACGTTATCCCGGCAGTCGTTTTTGCAGATGCCCATTCAATGGAAGGTGAATGTGACCTGAGTGTCTCGTCCAGCTTCACCCACCTGTCATCCTGTTTCCTCTGCCCGAGAATCAGGAACAGGGTGACGGATTGCCCCGAAAGGGGTTTGCACGCGACGCTTCCATCAATAACAAGCCCAAGCGGAGTACCACAGATGGCGTTCTTCACCGCAGCCAGCAAAGCCGACTTCCAGCACCAACTGCAAGCGGCACTGGCGCAGCACATCAGTGAACAGGCACTGCCACAAGTGGCGCTGTTCGCTGAACAATTCTTCGGCATTATTTCCCTGGACGAACTGACCCAGCGTCGGCTTTCCGACCTCGCCGGCTGCACCCTTTCTGCGTGGCGCCTGCTTGAGCGCTTCGATCACGCGCATCCGCAAGTGCGCGTCTATAACCCCGATTACGAACGCCATGGCTGGCAGTCGACCCACACCGCGGTCGAAGTGCTGCACCACGATCTGCCGTTTCTGGTGGACTCGGTGCGTACCGAGCTGAACCGTCGCGGCTACAGCATTCATACCCTGCAAACCACTGTGCTGAGCGTGCGTCGCGGCAGCAAGGGCGAGCTGCTGGAAATCCTGCCCAAGGGCACCCAGGGCGAAGGCATTCTGCAAGAGTCGCTGATGTACCTGGAAATCGACCGTTGTGCCAACACGGCCGAACTCAATGTCCTGACCAAGGAGCTGGAGCAGGTTCTCGGTGAAGTCCGCGTCGCGGTCGCCGATTTCGAACCGATGAAAACCAAGGTCCAGGAGCTGATCGAGGGCATCGACAACAGCCAGTTTGTCGTCGACGCCGACGAAAAATCCGAAATCAAGAGCTTCCTGGAATGGCTGGTGGGCAACCACTTCACCTTCCTGGGCTACGAAGAATTCGTGGTCGGCGAAGATCAGAACGGCGGTCACATCGAATATGACCAGAACTCGTTCCTCGGCCTGACCAAACTGCTGCGCGCCGGCCTGACCGTCGATGATCTGCGCATCGAAGACTACGCCGTCAACTACCTGCGCGAGCCGACGCCGCTGTCGTTCGCCAAGGCTGCACACCCTAGCCGTGTACACCGTCCGGCGTACCCGGATTACGTGTCGATCCGCCAGATCGATGCCAATGGCAAGGTCATCAAGGAATGCCGCTTCATGGGCCTGTACACCTCGTCGGTGTATGGCGAAAGCGTGCGGGTCATTCCTTACATCCGTCGCAAGGTCGAAATCATCGAACAGCGTTCGGGCTTCCAGGCCAAGGCTCACTTGGGCAAGGAACTGGCCCAGGTGCTTGAAGTGTTGCCGCGCGACGACTTGTTCCAGACTCCAGTGGACGAGCTGTTCACCACTGTGATGTCGATCGTGCAGATCCAGGAACGTAACAAGATCCGCGTGTTCCTGCGTAAAGACCCGTACGGCCGCTTCTGCTACTGCCTGGCCTACGTGCCGCGCGACATCTACTCCACCGAAGTGCGCCAGAAGATCCAGCAAGTGCTGATGGATCGTCTGAAAGCCTCGGACTGCGAGTTCTGGACCTTTTTCTCCGAGTCCGTGCTGGCCCGTGTGCAACTGATTCTGCGGGTCGATCCGAAGAACCGTCTGGACATCGACCCGGTTCTGCTGGAAAAAGAAGTGGTGCAGGCCTGCCGCAGCTGGCAGGACGATTACGCGAGCCTGGTGGTCGAGAGCTTCGGCGAAGCCCAGGGCACCAACGTGTTGGCGGACTTCCCGAAAGGCTTCCCGGCGGGTTACCGCGAGCGTTTCGCAGCCCACTCGGCTGTGGTCGACATGCAGCACCTGTTGAGCCTGAACGAAAAGAATCCGCTGGTCATGAGCTTCTATCAGCCGCTGGCTCAGGTCTCCGGTCAGCGCATGCTGCACTGCAAGCTGTATCACGCCGATACCCCGCTGGCGTTGTCCGACGTGTTGCCGATCCTGGAAAACCTTGGCCTGCGCGTGCTGGGTGAGTTCCCGTATCGCCTGCGTCACAGCAGCAGCCGCGAGTTCTGGATTCACGACTTCGCGTTCACCGCCGCCGAAGGCCTGGAACTCGACATCCAGCAACTCAACGACACCTTGCAGGACGCTTTCGTCCACATCGTGCGTGGCGATGCCGAAAACGATGCGTTCAACCGCCTGGTGCTGACCGCCGGCCTGCCATGGCGCGATGTGGCGCTGCTGCGTGCCTACGCGCGTTACATGAAGCAGATCCGCCTGGGCTTCGACCTGGGTTACATCGCCAGCACCCTGAACAACCACACCGACATCGCTCGCGAGTTGACCCGGTTGTTCAAGACCCGTTTCTACCTGGCGCGCAAGCTCACCGGCGACGATCTGGAAGACAAGCAGCAACGCCTGGAACACGCGATTCTGGCGGCACTGGACGATGTTCAGGTGCTGAACGAAGACCGTATCCTGCGTCGTTACCTGGACCTGATCAAAGCGACCCTGCGGACCAACTTCTACCAGACCGACGCCAACGGTCAGAACAAGTCCTATTTCAGTTTCAAGTTCAACCCGCACCAGATTCCAGAGCTGCCCAAGCCAGTACCGAAGTTCGAAATCTTCGTTTACTCGCCTCGCGTCGAAGGCGTGCACCTGCGCTTCGGCAACGTTGCTCGTGGTGGTCTGCGCTGGTCCGACCGTGAAGAAGACTTCCGCACCGAAGTCCTGGGCCTGGTAAAAGCCCAGCAAGTGAAGAACTCGGTCATCGTACCGGTGGGTGCGAAGGGCGGCTTCCTGCCGCGTCGCCTGCCACTGGGCGGCAGCCGTGACGAGATCGCGGCCGAGGGCATCGCCTGCTACCGCATCTTCATCTCGGGCCTGTTGGACATCACCGACAACCTGAAAGACGGCGCGCTGGTACCGCCGGCCAACGTCGTGCGTCATGACGACGATGACCCGTACCTGGTGGTGGCGGCGGACAAGGGCACTGCGACCTTCTCCGACATCGCCAACGGTATTGCCATCGACTACGGCTTCTGGCTCGGTGACGCCTTTGCGTCCGGCGGCTCGGCCGGTTACGACCACAAGAAGATGGGCATCACCGCCAAGGGCGCGTGGGTCGGCGTACAACGCCACTTCCGCGAGCGTGGCATCAATGTTCAGGAAGACAGCATCACTGTGGTAGGCGTCGGCGACATGGCCGGTGACGTATTCGGCAACGGCTTGCTGATGTCCGAAAAGCTGCAACTGGTCGCTGCATTCAACCACCTGCACATCTTCATCGACCCGAACCCGGAGCCTGCCAACAGCTTCGCCGAGCGTCAGCGTCTGTTCGATCTGCCGCGTTCGGCCTGGTCGGACTACGACACCAGCATCATGTCCGAAGGCGGCGGGATCTTCTCGCGCAGCGCAAAAAGCATCGCGATTTCCCCGCAGATGAAAGAGCGCTTCGACATTCAGGCTGACAAGCTGACCCCGACCGAACTGCTCAATGCCTTGCTCAAGGCGCCGGTAGATCTGTTGTGGAACGGCGGCATCGGTACTTACGTCAAAGCCAGCAGCGAAAGCCACGCCGATGTCGGCGACAAGGCCAACGATGCACTGCGTGTGAACGGCAACGAACTGCGCTGCAAAGTCGTGGGCGAGGGCGGTAACCTCGGTATGACCCAGTTGGGTCGTGTCGAATTCGGCCTCAATGGCGGCGGTTCCAACACCGACTTCATCGACAACGCCGGCGGCGTGGATTGCTCCGACCACGAAGTGAACATCAAGATCCTGCTGAACGAAGTGGTACACGCCGGTGACATGACCGACAAGCAACGTAACCAGTTGCTGGCGAGCATGACCGACGAAGTCGGCAACCTGGTGCTCGGCAACAACTACAAGCAGACTCAGGCCCTGTCCCTGGCGGCACGCCGTGCCTTGCCGCGGATTGCTGAATACAAGCGTCTGATGAACGACCTGGAAGGCCGCGGCAAGCTGGATCGCGCCATCGAGTTCCTGCCGGCTGAAGAAGCGATCAACGAGCGCGTCGCGGCGGGCCATGGCCTGACCCGTGCCGAGCTGTCGGTGCTGATCTCCTACAGCAAGATCGACCTCAAGGAAGCGCTGCTCAACTCCCTGGTGCCGGACGACGACTACCTGACCCGCGACATGGAAACCGCTTTCCCGCCGACGCTGGTGAGCAAGTTCTCCGACGCCATGCGCCGTCACCGTCTGAAGCGCGAAATCGTCAGCACCCAGATCGCCAACGATCTGGTGAACCACATGGGCATCACCTTCGTTCAACGACTCAAAGAGTCGACCGGCATGAGCCCGGCGAACGTGGCCGGTGCTTACGTGATCGTGCGTGACATTTTCCATCTCCCGCACTGGTTCCGTCAGATCGAAGCCCTGGACTACCAGGTTTCGGCCGACGTACAACTGGAGCTGATGGACGAGCTGATGCGTCTGGGCCGCCGCGCTACGCGCTGGTTCCTGCGCAGCCGTCGCAACGAGCAGAACGCTGCCCGTGACGTCGCCCACTTCGGTCCGCACCTGGCGGCGTTGGGCCTCAAGCTCGACGAACTGCTGGAAGGCCCGACTCGCGAAGGCTGGCAGACCCGCTACCAGGCCTACGTCGCTGCTGGCGTGCCTGAGTTGCTGGCGCGCATGGTTGCAGGCACCACTCACCTGTACACCTTGCTGCCGATCATCGAAGCTTCGGATGTGACCGGCCAGAACGCAGCGGACGTGGCCAAGGCCTACTTCGCCGTGGGCAGCGCGCTGGACATCACCTGGTACCTGCAACAGATCAGTGCTCTGCCGGTTGAAAACAACTGGCAAGCCCTGGCCCGCGAAGCGTTCCGTGATGACGTCGATTGGCAACAACGTGCGATTACCATCTCCGTCCTGCAACAGGGCGACGGCACCCAGGACGTGGAAACACGCTTGGCGCTGTGGATGGAAGAGCACGAAGGCATGATCGAACGCTGGCGCGCCATGCTGGTGGAAATCCGTGCCGCCAGCGGCACCGACTACGCCATGTACGCGGTGGCCAACCGCGAACTGCTGGACCTGGCGTTGAGCGGTCAAGCGGTAGTGCCTGCCACTACCACTACCACTACCACTGCCACTGTCAGCGCCGAGTTGGAACCGGCTGCCTGATCAGGCGTTGAATGAAAAAGCCCTGTCTCGAAAGAGATGGGGCTTTTTTTTTGTCTGAGATTTGCAGCGGCTGGGCGGGCCTCTTCGCGGGCAAGCCTCGCTCCTACAAGGTGAGCGGCGAATGAACGACACCTACCATGTAGGAGCGAGGCTTGCCCGCGAAGAGGCCATCAGCCGCACCGAGGCCTTTTTATGTACAGCGATCAGTTTTCCAAAGGAATCAACACGTTCTCATCCGGGGCCAACACCATGAACACCAGCAGCTTGGCGGGTTGGGTGGCGCTGGCATTTTTCGAGACCAGATGTTCCGACCCGGCCGGCTCGTACCAGAACTCGCCTGTCTTGTAGGTGATCGCTTTTTCACCTTTGACCTGGGAGATGATCTCCCCCGAAAGCACATAGGCCATGGCGGTGCCCTCGTGCTTGTGAGCGATGGACGATTGGCCCGGTTGGTAATCGACTTCGATCATCAAGGCTTTTTTGCCTGGTGCGTTTTTCAGCATCTGGTCCTGCAGGACGGTGACCTTTTCTGAAGGCGCGGCGGTTTCGTGGGCGAATGCCGAGGCTGAAACGCTCAGTGTCAGGGCGGCGAGAGGGGCTGTAAAAAAACGAAGCGCATTCATGGGTGATTACCTGAGGTGGTGAGTCGTCAGGGACCACAGTAAGCCGCGCTATCGGGTCATCAAACAGCCAATTTTCGGGAAGGTGGAGGGACCATTCACCGACGCCACATTACCGGTAGCAGCCTCGCGGGCTCGGCAGCTGCTACAAAGGGTGCGTTGTGGCTTGCAGGCCTGGCGATTTTTTCCAGCCTCGTCGATTATCGGGAGCGAGGGCTGGCTGGAATGTATGGAGGGCAGGTGAGCGTCGATATTGAATGCGTGGTGATCGGGGCAGGCGTGGTCGGGCTGGCGGTGGCCAGAGCCCTGGCCCGGACCGGGCGAGGAGTGATTCTGGTCGAGGCGGGTGAGGGGATTGGCGTGGGCATCAGTTCGCGCAACTCGCAAGTGATCCACGCCGGGATCTATTACCCGAGCGGTAGTCTCAAGGCGCAATTGTGCGTGGAGGGCAACCAACGGCTATACGCCTTCTGCGATGAGCGCGGCGTCGACTACCAGCGTCTCGGCAAGCTGATCGTGGCCACTGATGACCAGCAGCGCCATGCCTTGCAGGCATTGCTTGAGCAGGGCCGGCGCAACGGCGTCGATGATCTGCAATGGCTGGATGCCGGACAGGCGCGGGCGCTGGAACCGGCCTTGTCCTGCGTTGCCGCGCTCTGGTCGCCGTCCACCGGCATCGTCGATTCCCATGCCCTGATGCTGGCGCTTCAGGCAGACGCCGAAGCGTGCGGTACTTCGATGGCCTTTCACACGCCATTGGAATCGGCCCGTTGCACCGAGCACGGTTTCGAACTGCACATGGGTGGGGCTCAGCCGATGACGTTGAGCTGTCGTCAGTTGATCAACTGTGCGGGACTGTCCGCGCCTGAAGTGGCGAGTCGGATCGAAGGCTTGCCAGCGCGGCACGTTCCCAAGGCCTGGCTGTGCAAGGGCAGCTATTTCAGTTTCAGCGGTACGGCGCCGTTCCGGCATCTGGTTTACCCGGCACCGGAAAGCGCCGGGCTGGGCGTGCACATGACCCTGGACCTGGGCGGTCAGGCGCGTTTCGGGCCGGATGTCGAATGGGTCGATCAGATTGATTACCGCGTCGATCCCCGTCGTAGCGCCGGTTTCTATCAGGCGATCCGGCGTTACTGGCCGGCGTTGCCCGATGACAGCCTGCAACCGGCCTACAGCGGCATTCGCCCGAAAATCAGCGGGCCGACCGAGCCGGCCGCCGACTTCGTCATCAGTGGCCCGGACGCCCATAGTGTGCCGGGGCTGGTCAACCTGTTCGGCATCGAATCTCCAGGGCTGACCAGTTGCCTGGCGCTGGCCGAACGGGTGGTGCAGCGTCTGATCCTGATTTAATTCGCGAAAATCCTGTAGCCGCTGACCCGATGTGGGAGCGGGCCTGTGGCGAGGGGGCTTGCCCCCGTTGGGCTGCGAAGCAGCCCCAAAATCGCTGAAGTACCAAAGATTTTGTGAGTGCTACGCACTCAAACGGGGGCAAGCCCCCTCGCCACAGGCCCGCTCCCACATTGGGCCAGCGGCTCGTTGCGCGAAGGTGCCGGTTATCAGTGTCTGCGATGCCATTCACCGTGGAGGCTATTCTTGGCAATGCGCCCATCGCTATGGGAGACCTCTGATGATCAACGTACGCACTGCCCGCATGCTCGCCGATTACAGGCGTTGGGCCGATCAGCGACTCTTCGACAGCCTGATGGCGCTGCCACCGGAGGAGCTCAATCGCAAACGGGTGTCGGTGTTCAACAACATGATCGGCACCTTGAACCACATCTACGTGGTGGACTGCATCTGGCAAGCCCATCTGGAGGGCCGAGGGCACGACTTCAAAACGTCCCATGACCTGCTCCATACCGAACTCAATGAGCTGCGAATGGCGCAACAGGAGATCGATCAATGGTTCTGTGGGTGGAGCTCGGCCCAGACTGACGAATCGCTGGATAAACCCATCGAATTCACCTCGGTGTCGGGGGAATACGGGGTCATGAGCGCCGGCGCCATGCTGTTGCATGTGGTCAACCACGCCAGTTATCACCGGGGTTGGGTGGTCCAGATGTACGTCGAGATTCCGGCCTTACCACCGATCACCGACCTGCCGGTGTTTCTGCGCGAAGTCCCTGGGTATTGAATCGAGTTTCCCGGCCCAAGCAAATCTAATGTGGGAGCGGGCTTGCTCGCGAATGCGGACTGCTAGTCGACAATGATGTTGTCTGGCACACCGCTTTCGCGAGCAAGCCCGCTCCCACATGGGATCTTCTTTGTGATGGGGATTGTGTCAAGCCTGGGGAATCAGGCTCTGCCGGCAATCGAGTACCAGATGCGCGCCACCCAACTCGCTGCTGCCCACTTCCAGCGTAAACCCGTGCAGGCTGACAATGGCCGCGACGATTGACAGGCCCAGGCCGAAACCGCTTTGCGGATGCCCCCCCTCGGTGCGGTAGAAACGCTGAAATACTGCTTCGCGCTCGGCCAGCGCAATGCCGGGGCCGGAGTCGAATACTTCAATCCGTGCATGCCCAGCGTCATTCACTCCACGCAAAATCACCTCGCCACCCGGTGGCGTGAATTTGATCGAGTTGCTCAACAAATTCGCCACGGCTTCGAACAGCAGCGCCCGATCGCCGTTCAACTGTGGCAGGGACTCGGGTAGTTGCAGTTGAAACGTCAGTTCGCCTTCTTCCGCCAGTGGCAGGTAAAAGTCATGCAGCTCTTGCAGCAACGGCACCGGGTCCAGTTGCACGAAACCGGAGCGGCGCTGGCGATCTTCCAGCTCGGAAATCCGCAGCAGGCCACGGAAACGCGCCATTAGGGTATCGGCCTCGCCGAGCACGGAATCCAGTTGCACGGCCAGCGTCGAACCGTCATCGGCCTGCTGCTTAATCCGGTACAGCTGCGCCCGCAGGCGCGTCAGCGGCGTGCGCAGGTCATGGGCAATGTTGTCGCACACACCCTTGACCTCGTTCATCAAGCGCTCGATGCGTTCGAGCATGGCGTTGACGATGGCGGCGAGCATGTCCAGCTCATCACGGCGGTTGGACAGCGGCAGGCGCCGGGTCAGGTCGCCGGCGACGATGGCTTCGGCGCTGGCCTGGATCGCCCGAATCCGCTGCAGCGGACGCCGCCTCAATAAATGCCAGCCGGCGATGCCGGGCAGAATGGTCAGCGACACGCCCCACAGCAGCGCGTGCAGAATGATCCGGGTGACGGCAAACAACGAACCGTTGTCCCGCACCAGCACCAGCCAGCGCCCGTCCAGGGTGCGGGTCGCCACGGCGTCGCAGCTGTCGGCGGGCAGGGTTGGGTCGCTGGAGTCGGCGCAGTCGCTGAGCATGTGAATCTTGCCATCCAGCGGCAGGCCCTGGGGGATTTGACGCAAGGCACCGCTGAGGTAGCGTTGCTGGTCATCGAACAGGCCATAAGCATCGATGCCGCGAATGTCGAAGGTCATGCTGGCGGCGAGGGCATCCACCAGTTGTTCGCCCTGGAAGCGCGAAAACAGATGCTGACGTTGCATCAACGAATGCTTGGCCAGGGTGTCCAGGTAGCTGGACACCTCGTAGTACATGACCCCCATGAGAATCCCGCTCCAGGCCACGAACAGCGAACTGTAGAGTGCCAGCAAGCGGCTGCTGGAGGAGCGCCAGCCTTTAGAGGGGTTCAGCAATGACATAACCCGAGCCTCGCACGGTCCGAATCAGTGGGACTTTGCCTGGCGGGTCGATTTTCTTGCGCAGACGGCCGATGTGCACGTCGATCAGGTTGGTGCCGGGGTCGAAGTGATAACCCCAGACCTCTTCGAAAATCATCATCCGTGACAGAATCTGCCCGGTGTTGCGCATCAGAAACTCCAGCAACTTGTACTCGGTGGGCAACAGCGTCAGCAACTGGCTGTCGCGGCTGGCCTCGTGGCTGATCAGGTTCAGCTCCAGATCGGCCACGCGCAATGTGGTGGCCTGGGCGGTCACGGTGTTCTGCCGGCGCAGCAAGACTTCGACCCGGGCCGCCATTTCATCGGTGGCGAACGGCTTGGTCAGGTAATCGTCGCCGCCGGCGCGCAAGCCGCGCACCCGTTCATCGACATCGGAAAGAGCGCTGATCATCAGGATCGGCGTGGCCACGCCCATGGTGCGCAGGGTGGTGACAATCGCCAGACCATCGAGCTCCGGCAACATTCGGTCGAGGGTAATCAAGTCGTAGTCGCCGCTGACCGCGCGCTCCAGGCCTTCGCGGCCATTGTCGACCCAATCCACGTCAAGGCCGTGGCTGCTCAGTTCGGCGACGATCTCCCGGGCGGTCACAGCGTCGTCTTCGATGGTCAAGATGCGGGTCATAGGGCTTGCCTGATTATCGGTTCAATACGAAGTGGGGTTCATTTTGCCAAGAATTACGCACGGCTTTTTAAATTAACTTTCATGTTGCCTCGTGAGCTCGGCCGGAACGTTGATATCATCCGGCCATAACTCTAAAGGGAAGCTGCACTGTGCGCACTTTAATGGTTCGTGGCTGGATGCCGATGTTTCTGCTGTTGCTGTGCATGTTCGGCTCATCCGCCTGGGCTGCCAACACGCCGTGTTCGGGGAAGAAGGGCGGTATCGATCGTTGCGACGGCGAGCTGTTCCTGTGCAATGACGGCTCCATCAGCGGCTCGAAGAAAAGTTGCTCGGCGATGTTTGGCGGTAAAGACCAGGCGCGTCCGCAAACGCTGTTGCAGGATTCCGATGGCTGCGCCTGCGGCACCAGTACGTTCTGCACCGGGCCCAGAGGCGGGGTGTATTGCCTGACGCCCAGTGGCAACAAGAGTTACAAACGCAAGTAATTCATGCAGTCAACAAAGCACGCAATGCATAAAACCCGCCGAAATGGCCGGCTCCTTGCAAACTGCATGACCCTGAGAAGTTCATTGTTTTCAACGCATTGAAATAGAACGATTTATTTAAGTAGCGCGACTGGCACGCTGACTGCATTTGCTCGTTTGACGAGTTGTAACACCTGCCTGGAGCACTACAACAATGAACAGATCCTCTGATGGTTTTTATCCTGCCGCAGATGAGTCCAGCACGCTATCGGGTGTGTCCTGGGGCGCGATATTCGCCGGGGCCGCGGCTGCGGCGGCGTTGTCGCTGATCCTTGTGCTGCTCGGTTTTGGTCTGGGTTTTTCGATGGTTTCGCCGTGGGCCCATGAAGGCGTCAGCGCCAAGGGGATGGGCATCTCGACGATTGTCTGGCTGGCCTTTACCCAAATCGTGGCGTCTGGGCTCGGTGGTTACATCGCCGGTCGCTTGCGGGTGAAGTGGGCCTACATGCACGGCGATGAGGTTTATTTCCGTGACACGGCCCATGGCTTCCTGGCCTGGTGTGTGGCGACATTGGTGACCGCGACCCTGGTGGTCGGCTCGGTCAGCAACATCGTCAGCGGTGGCGTGCAGGCAGGGGCGACGGTCGCCGGCGGTGCCGCCAATGCCATGACCCAGGCTGCCGGCAGAGCGGTTGGTAATACCGACAGTGACCCTTACGGTTACTTCGTCGACAGCCTGTTTCGCGATGATCGGCCAGTCGCCGTCAGCGAGGACGCCGTCAATGGCACCGTCACCCGCATCTTCGTGCGCAGCCTGCGCAACGACGGTCAATTGGCGCCCGAGGATCGGGCCTACCTGGCGCAATTGGTCGCGCAGCGGACCAACCTGACCCAAGCGGATGCCGAGCGTCGTGTCGATGAAGTCTATGGCCGCACCCAAAAAGCCGTAGCCGACGCCAAACTGGCGGCTGACACCGCGGCCAAAATCGCTGCCTGGACAGCGTTGTGGATGTTCGTCGCGCTGCTGGCCGGTGCGTTTTTCGCCAGCCTCGCCGCGACTTTCGGCGGTCGTCGCCGGGACGCCGTGGAGTATCTGGAAACTGATGCCTACGTGACCACCACCACAACCACGACGTTGCCACCTGTTCGCTAACCCAGGAGAACTACCATGCGCTCATTACTGCTGTTCTTTCTCGGGGTACCGATCCCGATCATCATTCTGATTGCCTTGCTCACGTGACCCCTTTGAGGCACTTGCCTGCGCCGCTTCCTCCTCTGGTAGAAGCGGCGTTTTGCTTTTAGGGCCCTGATGCAGCGAGAATCATCCTCTGCGGGAGCGGGCCTTTTAGCCAACGATGATGTTGTCCGACACGCCGTCTTCGCGAGCAAGCCCGCTCCCACATTAATCCGGGGGTGTTCAGATGTTTTGTGCGCAACCCATAACCCTGTGGGAGCGGGCTTGCTCGCGAAAGCGGTCTGCCAGCCACCAATGATGCTTAGAGGAGAAACAAGTTGGATAAAAAGGAAAGCAAACGGCAACTGGTGGCCATGCTCGAGGGCGGGCGCTCCAAGACCGAGACGTTCAAGGCCTTCTCCGGTGGGTCGATCAAGGATCGCGTACTGGCTTACTGGATCGCAGCACATCCGGATCCTGCCCGCTACGAGCAACACTACCGCAAGATCAACACGCTGCTGACGCTCACTTTCGCACAGGCCTTGCTGGGCGCGCTGGCGGGGTATTTCCTGGGCTCGATGATCGGCCCGAAGGCGACGGTGTTTTTCACCCTGTTCGCTGCCCTGGTGCCGTTGTTGTTCGCTTACGGCTTCTACAAGAACTCGGCCCAGGCCTACAACATCTACATCATTCTTTCCCTGAGCCAGTTCCCGCGGCTCTTCGAGGGTTTTACCGAAGACCCGCTGATAACCTCATTCGGCGCAGCCATTACCTTGGGCATGGTGTTTTTTGTCGCGTATCTGCGTTCTTTGCTGTTTCCGGACTTCGCGTTCATCGGCCCGAAAAAGGTGAAAGGGCAATACATTTTCTCCGATTGATAGCGGGGAGAGGCGCCGGCGTTTTCACTGGCCCGCGGCATGGAGCTGAGTTGGCGCAGTCACTCTTTCACGCTCATGAACTCCTTGGCCCAAAGAATGTAGTCCTCCGGCTGCGTATAGGTATGAGTCAGTTCGGTAGCGTTCAGGTCGGAGGCCTGGGTGAAGATCTGGCGTTGTTCGCGCAGGCTGTCGTAAGTGGCCTTGATCGCGGCGAAATAGGCGCCATGGCCGTCGATGGTGACGCGCACACCCAATTCGGCGAGGCGTTTGTCGTTGCGCAGCAGCGGGTTGCCGTAAGTGACCAGCATCAGCGGCACGCTCAGGTGCTCGGCGATCTGTTCCAATTGGTCGAAATCCTGCACGCCCACCATACAAATCCCGTCCGCACCGGCCTGCTGGTAATGCTGGGTGCGGCTGATGATTTCCTGGATCGGCAGGATCCCCGCGTTGGTGCGGGCGATGATCGCCATTTCCGAATCGACCCGGGCTTCCAGCGCCGCGCGAATCTTGCCGACACCTTCGGCAACCGTGATCAGGTCGGTGGACTTGCGGCCGAATTGTGCCGGCAGCAGGGTGTCTTCGATGGTCAGGGCGGCCACGCCGGCGCGTTCGAGTTCGACGATGGTGCGCATGACGTTGAGCGCGTTGCCGTAGCCGTGGTCCGCATCGGCGATGACCGGCAATTGGGCCACACGGCCGATGCGGGTGGCCTGTTCGGCGAACTCACTGAGGGTAATCAACGCAAAGTCGGGGGCGCCCAGCACCTGCAACGACGCAACCGAACCGCCCAGGATCCCCACTTCAAAACCCAGATCGGCGGCGATGCGTGCCGACATGGGGTCGAAGACCGACGCCGTGTGATAGCAGGTGTCGGAAGCAAACAACTCGCGAAAATTACGGCGCAAATCTTGATGAGAAAGCTTGGGCATACGAGTTCCACCAATACAAAGGAATGGAAGGCTTGAGCAAAAGTGTCAACGCCGAAGGAACAAAAGGCTATCACGCGGGCGGGTAAAGAATGATGACGAATTTGCAGGCCAAGAGCAGGTCATGTGGATTGATGCCTTGACGCGATCCCCTGTAGCCGCTGCCGAAGGCTGCGTTCGAGAGCGAAGCGCTCGCCATCACGGATCGCAAGTCATGCAGAAGAGATCCAGTCGGTGATCAGTCTGAAAGGCCCTACTGACAGGTTTTACGACTGCTACGCAGCCGAACGCAAGCTTGGCCAGCTGCTACAGATCACGCCGCCACCGCCTGCTGCTGTTGGTTAAGCAGCGGTAAGGCGCGCACCGAGTTGCCGGGTTGCAGTTGCAGGCGTTTGGCGGTGAGCCGGTCGACAATCAGGCTGTTGCCCACTTGCCGGGCTCGGGCGGTGGTGATACGACAGTTTTCGAGACGACGGTTGTGGATCAGCCACACCGGAGCCTGGTCATCGGGTGTACCGATGGCCAGCAACAGCGGTTGACTGTCGCGCACTGTGCGAATTCTCGATATCGGGGCTTCGATCACCGGGCCGGCGTCGAAGATGTCGATGTAACCCTTATGGGCAAAACCCTCGGCGGTGAGGATCCTTAGCGCCGGCTCCGTGTTCGGGTGAGGCTTGCCAATCACCGCTTGGGCCTGTTCGGTGAGCAGGCAGGTGTAGAGCGGCTGGCGCGGCATCAGTTCGGCGATGAACGCTTTACTGCCCAATCCCGACAAGTGATCGGCGTGGCTGAAATCCATTTTGAAGAAGTGCCGGCCCAGGCTGTCCCAGAACGGTGAGCAGCCCTGCTCGTCGGCGCTGCCGCGCAGTTCGGCAATGAGCTTGTCACCGAACAGATGGGGGAATTCGGCGACGAATAACAGACGCCCCAACGACAGCAGTCGACCATTGCAACCGTGGCGTTGATCGTGCCTGAGAAAGAGCGAGCAGATTTCCGATTGGCCGGTCATTTCGTTGCTCAGGAACAACGTGGGAATCTGGCGCTGAATACCCAGGTCCGGCGACGAGCTGACCGTGAGGCCGACCCGGTAGTTGTACCAGGGCTCCCGCAGGCCGACGGCCCCCACAAGGGCACTGACGCCGACCACTTGCCGATCGTCGTCTTCAAGCACGAACAGGTAATCGGCGTCTGCGCGCTCGACCTGTTCGGCAAAGGTGCGCTGGGCCCAGCGCACTCGGTGGGCCAGGCGTTCCTCGTTGAACGGCAGGGTGGTGAACCCCGGACCGGCCCTTTGTACCAAATCCAGCAAGGCGGGCAGGTCGGTGATTTGAACCGGGCGGACAATCATGATGCAGCTCCTTCTTCGCGCCTGCTCGGGCGCTGTCGTTGGGCACGGGGCCGGTGGCGGCTCACAGGGCGATCAACCGGACCGGACTGGCGTCGGTCACGTTCAGGGCCGCGCACATCTCGGCGCTCAAGGCCACAGGTTGCCCGGCGCGGTAATCCAGCTCGGCGACGATGGCGCGGTAGCCCTTCAACGAATCGTTGCTCACCAGGTAACTGCCACGGGCATCGATGGCTGACTCAGGGTGCACCGTGCCGGTCTGGCTCCAGGCGATGGAGCGAATGTTCGAGGTGCGCGCGTACAGCGTCGGGCCGCCGTTGAACAGGTCGATGTAGCTGCTGGTATCGAAGCCTTCGCGTTCAAGAATGTCGAAGGCCTCCTGACCGTCAGGATGAATCCGGCCGATACATTCCTGTGCGGCCGGCGGCAGCATCGGCACGTAGATCGGGTATTGCGGCATCAATTCGGCGAGAAACGTCCGGCTCTGCAAACCACAAAGCCGCTCGGCTTCGACGTAAGGCAGGTCGAAGAAATGCTTGCCCAGTGCATCCCAGAACGGCGACTGCTCTTGCTCGTCGCTGTAACCGACGATCTCGGTGATCACCGCTTCGGCAAAGCGTGCTTTATGTGCGGCGATGAACAGTAGCCGCGCCCGGGACAGCAATTCGCAAAACCGCGTGCGTTCCAGCGCCGCGTCGATATGGAAACTGCACAGCAAAGTATGACCACTGAGGTCGTGGCACAACGACAACGCCGGCACCCCGTGCTCGATGTTCAGCTCCCGTGAGGCGCTGGTGAAATGGCGGTTGCGCAAGTTGTAGAACGGCTCGCTGAACCCGGCAGTGGCGAGGATTTCCGAGCAGCCCGCCAGACGCTGGGTCGTCAGATTTTCCAGCACGAAGAAATAGTTCTCCGGGCCATGACCCTGGACGTCTTTTTCGAACGAAGCGCAGGAGTCGAGAATCTTCTCGCGCAGGCGTTCGGTATTGTCCGGCAAGGACGTGACCCCCACCAGACTGTCGCGCGCCAGCTGCTGCAACTGGGGCAGGTCGGTTAACTCGACTGGACGTAAGACCAGCATGGACATACTCCTGTATCAATGGGTTCGGTGGTTCGCACCGAACCTGACTATCACTGTCGGTTTCCACGCGTTAAATCGGCTGTCGCCTGAATTCGTGTCAGACGCTGCTCTTTTTCTTGTCAGCCATTGCTTGGGTCGGGCAGTACCGTGCTGGCACCCAGTTTGTTGAGGAAGAACAGATAGACCAGGCCCAGGGCAATCCAGATCAGGCCGAGTTTCTGTGCATCGACGCCCATGTTGTACATGATGGCCGCGACGATGATGAAGCCGATCACCGGGCAAATCAGGTGACGGATCACCTGGCCGGACTTCTGCCGACGCCAGTAGTAGTTGATCACGGTCAGGTGCAGCAGCATGAAGCCGCTCAGGGCGCCGAAGTTCACCAGGGAGGTGAGGGTGTCCACTGAATTGATGAACAGGTAGCAGATCACCAGCGACAGCACCGCCACCAGATAAATGCTCAAGTACGGGGTGTTGTGTTTCGGGTGCACCTTGGCCAGTACTTTCGGCAGTTTGCCGTCGCGGGCCATACCGAACAGCAGACGCGAAACCGCCGCTTGTGAGGTGATGGCGACCGCGACGCCCCAGGCCAGCGCGGTGGCCACGGCGGTCAGGGTTGCGAGCCAGCTGCCGGCGGCGATTTCGGCGATTTCATAGAACGCGGTGTCGGCGGACTTGAAGCCCAGGCCGGCGGCCAGGTCGCTGGCAATCCAGGTCTGTACGACGAAGATCACCCCCATCACCAGCAGCGTGATCAGCGCCGCTTTGCCGACGCTGCGGCCCGGGTCGCCCTTGATCTCTTCGGCGAGGGTGGAAATGGCATCGAAACCGAGGAACGACAGCACTGCAATCGATACCGCTTGCATCAGCAGAGCGAAGTTGAATGTCTCGGGGTTGTACAGCGGCCCCAGGGTCAGTTGACCGTTACCGCCGCCGCTGTGCAGGGCATTCCAGGCATAGAACAGGAAGATCCCCAGCACCACCAGTTGCGCCAGGAGAAAGACGATGTTCATCCGCGCGGTGAAGGTGATGCCCCGCAGGTTGACGAAGGTGGCGCTGACCAGAAAGGCCAGGATGAAGCCGACCTTCGGGATGTCCGGGTACAAATGATTTAGCGCCATCGCCGCGTACACGTAGAGCAGCGGCGGAATCAGCAGGTAGTCGAGCAGCATCAACCAACCGGCGATAAACCCGACATGCGGGTTGAGGCCGCGTTGTGCGTAGGAATACACAGAGCCCGCAATCGGAAAGGCCCGCGCCATGCTGCCGTAACTGAGGGCGGTGAACAGCATGGCCACCATGCCGATGATGTAGGCCAGCGGCACCATCCCCGGCGCTTCGGCGTTGACGTACCCATAAACGCCGAACGGGGCGATGGGGATCATGAAGATCATCCCGTACACCACCAGGTCCGTCAGTGACAGGCTACGTTTCAACTCTTGCTTGTAGCCGAATTCTTCAATTTCCATGAAGCCCTTCTCCTTGATATGAAAGCAGCTGCACGCTGCGAGTTTGATGCGGCGCCTCTACAGCAGTGGCGCCAGGTAATCGGTCCAGCGACCGACGTCCTCAGGTGTGCGCAGCAGATCGTTGCGCACCTCGACCAGCACCGACGCAAGGCCTCGTGCGTCGCCGTGAACCGGCACGGTCATGTCACCCAGCGGATCGATTTTGTACGGCTGATTGCCGACGACTTTCAAGGGATGCCGGCTCAGCCCTTCGATCATTCGCTGGGCGTAGTCGATGGCCTGCCCGTACAACACGCCGACTTCCATCGGTCGTGGCTGGCCGTAATAAATCGGCGTGAAACTGTGAATGCCCACCACGCGTACCGCCCGACCCTGAGCAACACGGGCGTCGATCAGGGTTTGCAGGCGTGCATGAAACGGCTTGAACAGGCAGTGCCGGCGGTACTCGCGGGTGGCCTCGTCCAGATCCCGGTTGCCCGGTACCTGATAAATCTCGCTCTGCAACGCAATGCTGTCCGGAGCATGGCGCGGCCGGTTGAGATCGATCAGCAGCCGTGAATAATTGGCCGCCAACAGAGTCGCGCCCAGCGCTTCGGACAACCCCTGGGCCAACGCCAGGGCGCCGATGTCCCAGGCGATGTGTTCGCGGGCGGCCTCATCGCTCAGGCCCAGGTCATTTAACCCGGCCGGGATAAAACGACTGGCGTGTTCACACACCAGAATCAGCGGGTGCTCGGAGGCTTCCCGGCTCAGGGTGTACGCAGGCCGGGTATAAAGACCCCATTCAGCGGATTCAGTACAAGCGCGCATAGTGCTCACAGAGGTCAGCGGGCGAGAGCTGTTCCGTCAGCGTCAGTTCCTCGGTTTTAAGGGCGAAGTAGGTGTCCAGCAAGGCGCGCGGCAGGGCTTCGCTCAACGCCTCGCTATTGCGCAGGCAATCCAGGGCCTGGGACAGGGACGCAGGCAGGGCGACGATGCCCCGGGCCTGGCGTTGTTCCTCGTTAAGGGAATCAGGGATTTCATCGGTGATCGCGTTCAAGGGCAGGCGCTGCTCGATGCCCAGGCGCCCGGCGATCAGCAACGCCGCCATGGCCACGTGCGGCGAGGCCGTGGCGTCCATGGCGCGAAATTCCAGGTTGTATTGCGTGGCCACGGATTTGCCGCCCAAGCTCACCGTCGGGCAAATCCGCAGCGCCGCTTCGCGGTTGCGTTGGCCGAGGCAGGCGTAGGAAGCGCTCCAGTGATGGGGCTGCAAGCGTTCGTAGGAAACCGGCGTCGGCGCGGTAAAGGCGCAGAGTGCAGGCAAGTAGTGCAGAACGCCGGCGGCCCAATGCTGGCCGAGGGTCGACAGGCCGTTGGTGGTGCCACCGTCATACATCACTGGTTGGCCGGTCAGGTCCTGCAGGCTCACATGCAAATGCACGCCATTGCACACTGCATGCTCGGAGGTCTTGGGGGCGAAACTGAGGTCCAGGCCCATTTGCCGGGCGATCTCACGGGTGATTTCACGCACGTTCACCGCGCGGTCGGCGGCGGCGACGCCGAGGGCCGGGCGGCAGGTGATTTCGTATTGGTGCTTGCCGTATTCCGGCAGGAACATTTCCGGTTCGACGCCACCGGCACGCAGTGCACTGAGCAGCCAGCCGCCGAACTCCGCGCCCTGGCGCTGGGCTTCCAGGGAGAAGGCCAGAGGGTCTGCCGCGCCGCTGCCGAGGTTGAATTCATGTTCGAACGCCGCGTTGATCTGCAAGCCCAACTCGTCGCGATAACGCTCCACTTCGTTGCGCAGCAGCGTGCGCGGGCACGCGCCCCACGGGCGGCCATCGGTTTCACGAATGTCGCTGTGAATGAAGTCCAGCGCCGGGGCATGGGTGTCCGGGCCGTTGTTGACGGTCACGCGGCTGCTCAAGTCGGGGATCAGCCGCAAATCTCCATAAGCGCCCCATGGATTGCTGGAGGCAATGATGTCTTGCGGGGTCAGGGCGCTGTTGGCCGGCACCCAGCCGCAACCCGCCACGTGATAAGCCTCGAGTTCGTCGGTGGGAAAGGAGCGACCGCGCGTCACGCCGATCAGGTCAGTGGTGACGATCGTGGTCATGGGCAGCGGCGACAGGCGTTCGCTCATGACTGCATCTCCTGCAACCGGCCGAGCACGGTCTGCGTGTCGGTGATCCAGCAGTAGCCCTTGATGGCGTTCAGGCAGGCTTGATGCCGCTGCGGGGTGTAAGTCGCGCAGGCATCTTCGACCAGCGTCACCAGGTAGCCACGGTCGGCGGCGTCGCGCACGGCCATGTCGACACACTGGTCGGTGACGATACCGGCGATGATCAGGTGGCGGGTTTCAAGGTTGTGCAACACGTAATCGATGTTGGTGGAGTTGAAGACCCCGGAAGAGGTCTTGGGCAGCACGATTTCGTTTTCGACTGGTGTCAGATCATCGATGATCCGCGCTTGCAGGCTGCCCTTGGGCAGGTGCATGTCCGAGAGTTTGTGGTCCAGCGAACGATCGCGACCATCGGCGGTGAGGCTTTCGATGAGCGTGTGCAACACGTTTTGCCGGGCGCTGCGAAAGGCACTGAGCAGCCGGCGTTGATTGGGTACCACCTGCATGTGGGTGCGGGTCAGGAAGTATTTGGCGTCTGGCCCGTTGAGGTGCGGGTCGAACTGCGGTTCGAGCCAGGCGCGCTGCATGTCCACCAGCAACAGCGCGGTGTGGTCGATGGCAAACGGCAAGTCCCGGGGTGAGTGATGGGGGAGCGTGAACATCCTTATTTGTCCTCCAGCAGGTGGGTGTCGAAATCGGCCCGCAGCGCGTCGATGCCTTCCAGGCGATCGGCCAGATCGGGGCTGCGCAGGGACAGGCAGGCAACCAGTGCCTCAACCTGGGCCAGCGCCGGGAGTATCGAGTCGAAGGCAGACGCCGATTCCACCGGTGCACTGATGATCAAATCGGCCATTTCCCGCAGCGGTGATGCATAGATGTCGGTGAACAGCACGACCCGCGCATGTCGGCACTTCGCAGCATTGGCGACCCGCAAGGCCTGGGACTGGTAGCGGCGGTAGTCGAACACCAGCACCACGTCCTGACGCTGCACGTCGAACAACCGATCCGGTAATTGCGCGGTGTCTTCCAGGGCGAAACAGCCGGGCCGCAGCAGGCGCAGGTGGTTGAGCAAATAGCCGGAGAGGAAACTGCTGAAGCGACCGCCAAAACAGTGGACTTGATGGCGGGTATCGAGCAGCCACTCCACCATGATTCGTACATCTTCGGGCTGGGTCAGTGCCTGGGTTTCTACCAGTGCCCGATGGCTGTCTGCCAGATAATGGCTCCAGGGGTCATCTTTCTTGAGATGGGCGCGGGGTTGCAGCAAAGTACTGGGAGAGCGCAGGCGGTGGTCCATGTCACTGAGCAAGGCTTCCTGAAAATCGGCGTAACCGCTGAAACCAAGCTTCTTTACCAACCGCACGATGGTCGGATCGCTGACACCGGCATGTTCGGCCAAACGTGACATCGGGCCCAGTCCGTTACGCGGGTATTGGTCCAGCAAGGCACGTATGACTTTGCGTTCCGAGGGCGTAAAGTCCACGCCGGGATCGGTGATCAGGTCTCTGAGAGAGGGCATCCGGGCTCCTGCTGGATGAATATGTCGGTTTCATTTCATAAATCGCTAAAACAGTATTTATGTAACGTGCGCTACATGTCTAGCGAATTTTTGCGTGGATTTTCAAAACACCACAATAGGGCGAAAGCCCCGTGCGCGCTGGGCTACATGGATGTCGACTGACGTTGTAGGACATCGGCCATAGTGATGTGAGATATCGCGACTACTCAGGGGTAAAATGGACGCTGCGAGCCCAATGCCAGTCAGTTAAGCCGTCACGCGGTCCGTAGCAGCTGCCGAGCTCGCTTGGCTGCGTTCGGCTGCGAAGCAGTCGTAAAATCAGGCGCTGCGGTCCGCCAGGCATACTGTGCATTCAGGGTTTACGACCGCTACGCGGCCGAACGCAGCCTCGCGAGCTCGGCAGCTGCTACGAGGACAGCGTTCAGAGTGCACTTCTTGCGGCACAATGAGCCGATTGTTCGCGGCATCGTGCCGTTTTCCATCCCATCGACAAAGAGACTCTCCGTGCAGGCGACCCGCTTGACCCTGATTTGCCACGCTCGAACCGTCGCACAGAAACTGGCGCGTTTTCCTACGGATGAGCCATTGGAAATGGATTGGCAATCGGCGAAGGGGTCGCGTTGCAGTCAGTTCAAGCGCGCCCCCCGCCTGCTGTGTGGCCCGGAACAGCGAACCCGGCAAACGGCTTCCTTGTTTGGCGACGACGTGGACATTGTCGCGGCGCTGGGGGATTGCGATTTCGGACGCTGGAAAGGCACGTCGATCGACGACCTGCAAAAATCCGACCCTGCGATGCTCCAGGCCTGGCTCGATGACCCGGCCTCGGCGCCCCACGGTGGAGAGTCGGTGGCGCAACTCGGTGAGCGGGTGGCGGCGTGGTTGCATACCCTTGAGGCCACGCCGGGGCATATCGTTGCCATCACCCATCCTTCTGTCATTCGCGCCGCGCTGATGCAGGTGTTGCAGGGCGCGGGATTCAACCAGATCGACGTCGAGCCGTTATCGGCCATCGAATTGCGCTTCAATGGCCGCTGGCGGCTACGCTTGACGGGCACGGACCCTGAGGGAGCGCTTTGATGAAAAAACTTCTGGTCATCGGTGTTGGCGCCGGCAATCCCGACTATATAACGATGCAGGCGGTGAAGGCGCTGAACCGGGTCGACGTGTTTTTCCTGATGGACAAGGGCCAGAGCAAAGACAAGCTGATCGACCTGCGCCGCGAGATCTGTGAGCGTTACATCACCGATCGCGACTACCGCTTCGTCCAAGCCCATAGTCCTGAGCGCGAGCGCGGGGATGTGGACTACAAGGCCAGTGTCGAAGACCTGAACCACGCCAAGCAGCAGACTTTCGAGCAGCTGATCAATGAGCAAATGACCGACGACCAGTGCGCCGGTTTTCTGGTGTGGGGCGATCCGGCGTTGTACGACAGCACCATTCGAATCCTGCAAGCGATTCTGGCTTCAGGTCGTTGTGTGTTCGAGTTCGAGGTGATCCCCGGTATTACCAGCGTGCAGGCGCTGGCGGCGCAACATAAGGTGCCACTCAATGGCATCGGTCGTTCGATTGAAATCACCACCGGCCGACGGCTGGCGGCAGGGCAGGTGAGCGATGCCGACAGTGTGGTGGTGATGCTGGATGCGCAAGATGCCTACCATCACGTGGCCGATCAGGAGACGGAGATTTACTGGGGAGCCTATCTGGGGACGCCGGATGAAATCCTTGTCAGTGGCAAGCTCAAGGATGTAGCGGATGAGATTGAGCGAGTACGCAAGGCCGCGCGGCTGGCGAACGGCTGGATCATGGACACCTATCTGTTGCGCAAGCCTTGAATCAGTGTTCTTTGGCTTTTCTGATTCTGATCAAGATAAACAGCAGGATGCAGAGCGCGAGCGGGGTCATGGCCAGCATGGCGTCCCTCGCGGAAATGTCCGCGCCCATCAGATGCAATCCCGAGTAAAACAGCTTGAACAGGCTTAACAGGTAGTAGGTGATGGCAATAATCGACAAGCCTTCCACGGCGCGCTGAATTTTGATTTGGGTATCGGCGCGAGCATTCAGACTCTTCAGGATTTCCGAGTTCTGCTCTTCCATTTCGACCTGTACGCGCGCCTGCAACAGATCCCCAAGGTTGGCCACGCTTTTGGCCAGTTGCTCCAGCCGTTGTTCGGTGACGTCACAGTACCTGACGGTGGGTTTAAAGCGTCTTTCGATGAAGATTCCCAGTCGCTGGCAATCGCCCACGTGGCTTTCCCTGAGTTCGCCCAAGCGTTCGAAGACCAGCTGAGCATACGCTCGGGTGGCGCTGAAGCGATGTCGGGTTTTCGCTGCGCTGCTGACCACTTGCGCCGACAGGTTGGCAATGTCGGTCAGCAATTCTTTCGCATTTCCGGTATCGGGGCCTGCGTTACGCTCCGAGAGGTTGACCAATGTCTTGTCGAAGACGTTGAGCTGAGTGCTCAAGGCTTTTGCGGTGGTGAGAGAAAGCGAAGCCATCATCCGGTAGGTTTCGATTTCCAGCAGGCGGCGGATCATCCGTCCCTGGCGATACGCATTAAGACGCTTGTTCACGAACAGGAAACGGTTGGTGCCGTCCGCGCTCAGGCGAAAATCGCTCCAGACCGTCGCATCGCCTCCGCCGATGCAAGAGCCGCAAGGGTCTTTGAATCCATAAACAGACAGATCGCCGGAAAAGGATGCGTCGGTGCATACCACAACCTGCACCGCATTGATCACGTGTTGCATGAAGGGTTCGACCCGGTCCATCAAGGCCTTGGGTGGCGGGCTCCAGCGAGTCTCGTGACTGGAGGAGGGCACTACCAGCGTCAGCGTCAGGAACTCCGCGTGTCGCTCCCACTTCAAGGCATGGCCCTCCAGCTCGGTGATGCCCTGGGCCGCATCCGGGTCGACGGGGCCGGGGCTGCAGCGATTCAGCAGAGTGTCGCATTGCCCGTCATTAGCCAGAAACGCCAGATGAAACACATGAGCCGGCTCGTCGAAATACAGAGAAGGGCGCGCATGCAACTCGTTGTGCAGGGGCAATCTTTGCGGGTGCATGCTATTGGGGCCATGTTGGAGTTGTTTGTTCTTGGGACTGGGTGCCGAATTCTTTAGTCACAAACAACACCTGCGATCGACCCGTGCCGGTCAGCCAAGCGCAATACCTGTGGGAGCGGCGGTGCGACGATTCGACTTGCTCGCGAAAGCGGTGTGTCAGGTGAGATCAATGTTGACTGTGCCACCGCCTTCGCGAGCACGCCCGCTCCCACAGGTTTAAGGCACGGGATGCACAGCACCGTTGTGAACTATTCTTTTTCAAGTGACATCTTTCCATCGCTGACGATTGCCGATTGGCAGTGACCGGCGTCGAGGATCAACCTGTCTGGAGTCAGATCATGAGCCAGTATCAACGGTTATTACTGATCATCAACCCGCTCCTGCGCCAATCTCCTGCGATAAACCATGGTGCTGCCGTGGCCAAGGCCAGCGGGGCGAGCTTGCATATTGCCGCCCTGATCCCCTCGTTGGACATTCTGTCGCTGCTCGAAGAAGGCGACCGGAAAAAGGCTCGGGCGAGTTACCTGCAGGAGCACCGCGACTGGCTCGAGGACCAGGCGAAAAAGATGCAGGGCCGGGGGATCGAGGTGACAACCGAAGTCGCCTGGGCCGACAACATGCGCCAGGACATCCTGGATCACGTCACGCAAATGCAGGCCGATCTGTTGATCAAGCAAGTGCAGCATGAGCCAGTGCTCAAGCGCGCGTTTTTCACACCGCTGGATTGGCGTTTGTTGCGCCATTGTCCGGTGCCGGTTTACCTGGTGGGTGCCGAAGGCCATGCCTTGCCGCAGAAGGTCGTGGCGGCGGTTGACGTTTCAGATACCGAGCCTTCGAACAGCGAGCTCAATGACCGGATCATCCTGCAGGCATCCAGCCTTGCACTGCAGTGCAATGCCGAGTTGCATCTGCTGTACGCCTGTGACATTTCGGCAGCTTTTCTGGCGGACATAGGTGGCGGCCTGACGCTCGCGGAGCTCACCAGGGAGCTGCGCAGCGACCTGGAAAAGTCCTTTCTCAAGGTGGCCGCTCGGTTCGGTGTGCCCTCTGACTGTCGGCATTTCATCATGGGGCAACCGGTCTCGGTGCTCAGTGAGTTCGCCCGCGAGCATCAAGTGGATGTGATCGTGATGGGCAGAGCTCAGTACCGTGGCCTGGAGAGGTTTTTGGGCAGCACGACGGAACATATTCTGTATCAGGTGCCTTGCAGCATTCTGGCGGTTTAGGGGCGGGGGCCCTTACCGGAAAGATGGCTGCCGTCACACGAATGCCCGTTTTTGGGGCTCCCGCCCCAGGGAGGTTTTCAAATGACTAGTCCTTCATTGCAAACCATCTTGCGTGACCGGGTTGGTGCCGGTACAAGCCTGGTGGAGCCGTTGCTTAAATACGCTAAAAGAGCCGATGTCATCGTCCTCGCCTTACCCCGTGGCGGCGTTCCGGTCGCCTATGAAGTGGCCACGGCCCTGGAGGTTCGCCTGGACCTGATGCTGGTGCGCAAGCTGGGGGTGCCGTCCCATCAGGAGTTCGCCATGGGCGCCATTGCCAGCGGCGGTATACAAATCGTCAATGACGATGCGCTGCGGGCTAACGGTATTGATCAACGCACGCTCGATGGCGTGGTTGCACGGGAAACCCGGGAATTGTTGCGTCGCGAGCTTGTATACCGGGCCTCGCGTGCGCCTGTGGTACTCAAGGATCAGGTGGTGATTCTGATCGATGACGGCCTGGCGACAGGGGCTACGATGATGGCCGCGATACAGGCCGTGCGCCTGCAAGCACCGTCTCGCATCGTGGTTGCCGTGCCGGTGGCCCCCCTTGAGACGGCAGAGGCGCTGCGCGACGAAGTGGACGAGTTGATTTGCCCGCTCATCCCCGATTGGCTGATATCGATCGGCCATTGGTACACGGACTTTTCTCAGACGTCGGATGAAGAGGTTACCGAGCTTCTGCACCGGGCCTGGCAAAGAGAATCTGGCAAGGGCGGTTCCACTCAGGAGAGTTCCGGCACTTGAGTCAAGGGGCCGCAGGTAGCGTCATACTCGGTTGCCAGGCCTGGCGTCACTCCTTCGCGCTCAGAAAAAATACCGATGAAATGAGGCAAACTGCTGGCCCCCCGATCTCCGCTTCGTTGTCAAACTCGCTTTCTTTTCAAAAGGTTAGGCATTGGCGATATGCGGACTTTGGCATGGATTACTGCAACGATTGTCCTGGCAGCTATCTCGCTTGGGGCTCAGGCAAAGGATCTGAACAAGAACAGTCGTTATGTCTGCGGCTGGGGCTCGGAAATAGCGGCGGGTGCGCAAGCAGCGAAGCTTTCCGGGCTCACGCTTTACGGGGCACGCAAGAAACTGCAATCGCGCAAATTTCCCCGGCCGTGGATGCGCATGACGGCCATGGGCATTACCGAACAAACCTATAACAGCGCTTCGCGTCTCAAGCCTTCGGGCATCAAGCAAACCTATTACGAGCAATGCATCCGGCATGAGCTGGCGCGGCGGTAGGGGTTGAGTTCTTCAACTGAAATGACTTCTGACAAAAGTTCGGCCCTGTTAGATCGATTATTTCTTTCGGTTATTTATATAGCGCTCAGTCGAATATCCGTAATCGATAAAACGATGTCTTCGTATTGATTCTGTATGCAATCAAATCCATAGGGGCGCTACAGCAGACATCTGCGTCCCGAGCACGGCACTTAAGCCGTTTCAACATCAAATCCTGCTGTTCGGCCATCATCTTGTCTTCCCTTCGCCAGTCCTTGGAATCCGCCTCCATCAGCTTCGTCCAACTATCGAATCGCTTAGGGAGTTACACCATGATGAACGCCATGCAGATGCCAATGCCGATGATGTGCTGCACCTGCTGATCCCTGACGACACAAAAAAAGCCCCCGTAACCTTACGGTCACGGGGGCTTTTTCATTCCGGCAGACACCGCAGCCCCCTGTGGGAGCGGGCTTGCGCGAAGAGGGAGTGTCAGGCGACATCAATGTTGAATGTGATGACCTCTTCGCGAGCAAGCCCGCTCCCACATTGGATGTTCATTGCTTCACAGCCTTGCGAATGCCTTCCAGCAACGGTAGTCATTTCAGCCGCGACGCACTCCTTGTAGCAGCTGGCGAAGCCTGCGTTCGGCTGCGAAGCAGTCGTAAAACCAGAACTTGCGTTGCGTCAGGCAGACTGCGTAAGCCGCAATCACGACTGCTTCGCAGCCGAACGCAGGCTCCGCCAGCTGCTACAGATCGCATTGCGGCTCGTCATGTGTTGTCCGGCGCCTGGCGAAACCGTTGCTCGATGGCATCGGCAAACGGGTAGAACGAAAACCAGGGCCTGGCTTCGTCGATCACCTGCTGGAATGACGGTCGCTGTATCAACCTGTCGAAATAGGCGCTCAAGTGGTGGTAGTCGTCGGGGAACGGCAGGAGCGTGCAGGCATAGAAAAGCGCCGGGGCCGCGGCGCAATCGGCCATGCTGAACGCTGGGCTGGCCACCCAGATTCTGGACGCCATCCGGCGCTCGAGCATGCCGTACGCCGTCTTCAGCGTGGACCGTTCTCGGGTCAAATCACCGTTGGTCGCGTGTAGGCGATCACTGACAATCAGTTGCATCGGCGCTTGTAGATAATGGTCGAAAAATCGATCCCATAACCGGACTTCCAGCGCGGTATCCCAATCGTCCGGAATCAGCCTTTGCTTGCCTGGATACAGTCGATCCAGGTACTCGATGATGATGCTCGATTCCGGCAGATTGCGCTGGTGAACATGGTCGCGAAGTATTGGAAACTTTCCGATGGGCCACAGTGCCTGAAGTTCTGCGCTGTCGGCAGCGTCCGCGAGATCGATGATCCTTCTTTCGAATTCGATCCCGTTTTCGTAGAGCGCGATAAGTACTTTATGGCAGAACGACGCCAGCGGATGGTAGTAAAGCGTCAGTGACATTTTTCAACTCCTCGTTTGGCATGAGGGGCGGGCAGCGCAAGGCTATACGCCCTGAGATGAAAAGGGCGGGGGCAATGAACAATCATAGGCGGATGTCGGCGAAGCGTCAGGGCCGCTACTTTCAGGCTTGCGGGCTTGCATACGGAAAAATCCCTGCTTAACTTTGAACCGCTGGTCGGTTGGTGACTTATTGGTCATGGCGTTCATCTCAGCGCCCTTGTACCGTTGTCGCTGGTTCGTGCTGTCAGGCTTTACCGGAGGAAGCCGGATAGCCGATCACGCTGTTTGCCTGGTCCAATTTATTCAAGGAATAGAATGAAATGATGCTGAAGACTGCCATCGTCGAGATTGGTAAGAAGTACAAGGTTTATACCGAGCACTATCTCAACGCAGCCGCTGACAAGACCATCATCCTGGTCAACGGTTCGCTGGCAACGACCGCATCCTTCGCCCAAACGGTGCGCTACCTGCGGCCACGCTTCAATGTGGTCCTCTATGATCAGCCCTACGCCGGTCAATCGAAACAACACAACCTGCATGACCAGCCGATCCGCAAGGAAGACGAGGCCGAAATACTGCTGGAGTTGATCGAGCACTTTTGCGCACACCATGTGCTGTCCTTTTCCTGGGGCGGGGCGGCGACCCTGGTGGCACTGGCCCAGCGGCCGCGACGAATCGAGAAGGCAGTGATCAGTTCATTCGCCGCGCGGATCAACACGCCAATGCGCGATTATCTGGAGAGCGGCCGGGACTTTCTCCAGGCGTGCGATCGGCGCAATGTCGGGCGTTTGATCAACAGCACGATCGGCAAGCACCTGCCGTCGCTGTTCAAGCGTTTCAATGAACGCCATGTCAGCAGCCTGGACGAACACGAATATCGGCAGATGCATTTTCACGTCAATGAGGTGTTGACCCAGGACACTCATTGCTACGTTTCCTGTGCCGATGCCATCGAAGTCCCGCTGCTGTTTATCAACGGCGAACGGGATGAGTACACCTCGGTGGAAGACGCCCGTCTTTTTTCGGCTCATACCCGTCAGGCTCAGTTTCATACCATCAAGAACGCCGGGCACTTCCTCGATATGGAACACCCGACGGCCTGGCATGACACCCAGCAGGCCTTGCTGGGCTTTCTGCAGCCGGTCGCCAAGATACCGAGCCAACCCCGTGACCTGGCTTTCAGTAGCAAATCATCAGTGATCCCGCCCCTTCAATCAGCTCACTGGCTGCGGCTTTAGCTGACGCAGCAGTTCGATCTGATCCGCCGGGACCAGGGTGCGCAGGGCTTTATAAAGCGCGCGGGTTTCAAGCAGGTTCCAGACACGCAGCATGGTTTCCAGGGCGTCCAGTGGCTTGCTGATGAAGTCTTTGGCGCCCAGGGCCAGCGCGCGCAGCCGGGTATCTCGGGTGGCGTCGGCGGTAAGCACGAGGATCGGCAGGTATTCGCCCGCCGGGATGCGCCGGTTGAGCTGTTCCAGGACCGCAAAGCCGTCGAACTCCGGCATGTGCAGGTCGAGAATGACCAGGTCAGGCTCGAAGCTGTTGAACAGGTCCAGGGTTCGCAGCGGCTGGGTACTGCTCAGGACATTGGTCAGTCCTTCGCGGACGAGCAACTGCTCCATCAAGTCGAGGTTGGGTCGTTGGTCGTCGATGATCAGAATACGCAGGTCGGTGTTCACACGGGCTCCGGTAGGTGCTGGTCAAGATGGGCGAGGAATGAAGGAATGTGAATCGGCTTGGTCAGCACCGCTGTCGCGCCCGCCTTCAGCAAAGCCTGATGAGTGAGGTCGCTGGCATCAGCGGTGATCATCAGCACAGGCGTGGCGCGAGTAATGGAAGACTGACGCAAGCGTTGCAGAACATTGAAACCATCAAGATCGGGGAGCACAACGTCCAGCAAAATCAGCTCGGGTGCATGTTGCCGGGCCAGGTCCAGGCCCATTTGTCCCTGCATGCTTGAGAGCAATTGTATGTGCGGTCGCCGTTGCAGCAGGGTTTCGATCAGGGCCAGACTGGAGAGATTGTCTTCGATGCACAGCACTTTGCCCTGGTAATCGGGGGCGGCGAGGGCGGGTGTGACCGTTGGGTGGCTGATGCGCGCAGCCGCTGGCTCGGTGGCTGGCTGCAGGCGCACGAAGGGCAGCTCCAGGGTGAAACTGGAGCCTTCGCCGGGCTGGCTTTTGACGGTCAGGCTGCCGTTCATCATTTCCAGCAGACTCTTGCTCAAGGCCAGGCCCAGGCCGGTGCCTTCCACATTCAGATCGGTTTCCAGGCGCTCGAACGGCTTGAACAGCTGATCCAGTCGTTCGGCTGCAATGCCCTTGCCGGTATCGCAGACTGACACGGCAATTCGCTGCTGATGAACCCTGACCTCAATGTGCACCTGGCCTTCGGGCCGGTTGTATTTGATGGCATTGGACAACAAGTTCAGCAGCACCTGAACCAGACGCTGCCGATCGGCGACGATTGCGCTGTCGGCGGCCAGCATCGGCAGTTCGACCAGTTGGATGCCGGCGTCACAAGCCATGGGGGAAACCAGCGTCAGGGCTTCTTGCAGCACCACCGCCAAGGGCACGGTTTCAACGTTGAGTGGCAGGCGCCCGGCTTCGATCTTGGCGATGTCCAACACTTCGTTGATCAGGGTCAGCAGGTGTTGCCCGGCCCGCAGGATGTGACCGATCTGCGCCCGCTGCCCCTTGGGCGAGTCCATGTCCAGCAGTTGTGCGAAACCGAGAATGGAGTTGAGCGGGGTACGCAGTTCGTGGCTCATGCGCGACAGGAACTCGCTTTTGGCGCGGCTGGCGCGCTCCGCTTCTTCCCGTGCGGTGCTCAGCGCAATCTCGGCGGCACGGCGATCGGTGATGTCGCGGGTGATCTTGGAAAATCCGCGCAGGGCACCACTGCTGTCGTATTGCGCGGTAATCACCACACTGGCCCAGAAGCGGCTGCCATCCTTGCGGCAACGCCAGGCCTCTTCCATGTAATGACCATCGCGAGTGGCCTCGTGCAGCGCCATGTCGGGATGCTGTGGACACTCTTGCGGCAGATAAAACAACGAGAAATGCTGGCCGACGATTTCCTGTTCCGTGTAGCCCTTGATCCGTTGTGCGCCCGCATTCCAACTGGTAACGAAGCCTTGAGTATCGAGGGCGAAAATACCGTAGTCCTTCACCCCATCGATAATCAGCCGCAAGCGTTCTTCGTTGTCGCGCAGAGCCCGTTCACGTTCGGCCAGCAGTATCCCGGCCTCCACCAGACGCGTGCCCAACTGACCTATCTCATCGTTCTCCGGCGGTTGCGGCAGTAACGGCTGACCGAGTGCCAGCCGTTGTGCGTTGCCCTGGACTTGTTTCACCCGGGCGACGATGCCTTTGGACAGGAACAGCACCGCCACAATGGCGCCAAACAGTCCGCAGGCAGCGGCCAGCAGGGTGGAGAACAACAACCGCTGCCGAGTGGAGGCCGCCGCCGCGGTGCGTTCGGCCAGCAAAGTATCCTCCAGGGTGCGCATGGCGCTGATGCGTTCGCGTAATTCGTCGAGGATGTGCTTGTTGTTGATCAGGATGGTGGTGATCGACTCGGGTGTGGCGTCGCGATCATCGAGCAGTTCAACCAGACCCTCGACTTTGGTGTCGATCAGCGGCGTGATCGCTTCCAGATGCTTGCGCACACGTTCATCGCGAACATTGCTGTCGAGTCGCTGCAGGGCCGCTTCGATCAAGGGTTTGGCTTGCCGATAACCCGGCAGGAAATCCTCCCGACGGGTCAGCAGATAGCCGCGCACGCTGGCGGCGGCCTCGGCGAGCAGCGTATGCACGGCCTGAATGTCACCTTGCACCAGCAGCACACGGCGCACGTCCTCTTCCGCGCGTGCCGTTTGCCGCTCGGTGTTGTAGATCAGCACCAGCGAGAGCAACAGAATCACCAGCGGCAGGGATATCACTACGAGCGCTTTGCCGCGTAATGGCAGATCGGCCCAGCGGCGGGCGTTTGAAACATTCATGACTGACTCACCAGACCCAAAGCGATGCCGCGCACAGCCGCCTGGGTTCGATCGGCGGCACCGAGTTTGCCGATGACCCGTTCCACGTGGGCTTTGGCCGTGCCCGTGGTGATGCCGAGTTGTTCGCCGATTTCACGATTGCTGCAACCGCCGGCCACCAACCCGAGGACCTGGCGTTCACGGGCGGTCAAGGTTTCGGCAGGCGCGGCGCCACTGGCGTTGCGCTCGGTCATGCGCCGCAGCAGGCGTGCGCTGACCGCGCTATTGAGGGCTTCCTCACCCGCGGCAACGCGTTGCAGGGCGTTGATCACTTCATCACGGCTGGCGTCTTTGAGCAGGTAGCCCACGGCGCCGGCATTCATCGCCGCTTCCAGGTGATCCGGGCTGTCGTCCATGGTGAAGATCACCACTTTCAGGGCCGGCAGGCGCTGCTGAAGAATCCGCGCCGCGCCCAACCCGTTGAGCACGGGCATGCGAATGTCGAGGATGACGATGTCCGGCAGCAAGCGTTCGCATGCGTCCACCGCTTCCTGGCCATCGCGGGCCTGGCCGACCACTTCGAATTGCGGATGGCCCGCCAGCAGCGCGACGAAGCCGGTTCGAGTGACCTCATGATCGTCCGCCAGAACCAGGCGTAAAACTTCAGTCATTGAGCTGTTCCATTGAGGTCGGAAGGGACGGTGGCGTGCAGTTGCGTTCCGCCGTGCGCATGGCTTGCGTAAGTGAAATCACCGCCCAGCAGGTTCGCGCGTTCCTGCATCGCGGCCAGCCCCAAGTGACGGGCGCCGCAGGTGTCGAGCGGTTGTTCCATGGCAAAACCTTTGCCGTTATCGTCCACCCGCAACGAGGCCTGTCCTTCGTGCAGTTCCAGCGCCAGGACGACGTGGCTGGCCTGCGCATGTTTGAGAATATTGTTGATGCCTTCCTGGGCAATCCTGAACAGGGCGATCTCCACCTGGCTGGGCAAGCGTGCTTCGCAACGGGCACTCCAGTTCACTTTGATCCCGGCGTCGCGCAGGCGATCCGCCTCTTTGTCCACCGCCTTCAGCAAACCAAAATCGTCGAGCACCGTCGGGCGCAGGCCGCTGATCAATTGCCGGCCTTCACCCACGCAATGCTGGGCCAGTGCAAGAATTGTCTGTAAGTCCGCACCGAGTTCGTCGGGCAGTGGCGGGCAGCGTCCGGCAAAACCTTGCAAGCGTTGATGCAGGCCGGCGAGGGTTTGCGCCAGACCGTCGTGCAGGTCGTAGGCCATGCGTTTGCGTTCGTCTTCCTGTGCCTTGAACAGCCTGTGGACCAGATCGGACATGGTGCGCTCCCGCGCGACCAATGCATCCAGCAGACGTTGGTTTTCCAGGTGCGCGGCCAGCAGGGTGGCGAGCAATTGCAGGGATTCGATGTCTTCGGTGTCCGGTGCACTGATGCTGACGCTGTTGGCCAGCACCAACGCACCGAAGGCCGCGCCATCGCCCCCGCGCAAAGGTACCCGCAGTACATTGGGCAGGACGGCGTTCGATTGCTCCTGCCATTGCGGGGTGCGCATCGCGGTATCGGCGAGGCGCTCGAGGCTGTGTAAACGATCACGGCTGCCGTGGCTGGCGGTAGTCCTGACTTGCGCATCCAGGTCCCATTCCAGTAGTAGCGCATGGTCCATCGCGAGGAAGGCACAGGCTCGTTGCAGCACGCGTTGACGCATGGCCTCGGGGGCCAGTTGCGTCAGCTCCTGGCCGGTATCCACCAGCAGTCTCAGCCGCGCGGCGCGACTTTGCGACTGCCGATACTGGGTGCGAATGGCCAGGGCGCTACCGGGGTCTTGATCAGGGTTTTGCATGGGCGGGTTCCGGCGCGGGCACGCCCGTTCGGGCAGGGGCGTCATTAAACCTTGTTAACGGGGCAGGGCGCTATCTGCCGAATGGCATAGGCAAATGGCTCCGGTTGGCCGATGGCGGGCCGCGTTCAGAGCGGCACAGTGTGCCTATCGACCCCCACTGGAGCATCGCAATGAAATTCAAGACCTCGGCCATCGTCCTGCTGTTCGCCCTGACTGCCCCCTTGGTTCAAGCAGCAGAAACGACCCCGTACGTTTACAGCGCTGTGGCCAAACAGCCAGCCGACGTGAAGGATCGCGAAATTGCCGGGCTGTTTGACCGTTGGAACAGCGCGTTGAAGAGCGGCAATGTTCAGAGCGTGGTCGACCTGTACGCGCCGAATGCCGTGCTGCAACCTACGGTTTCCAATAAGGTGCGCACCACGCCGGCACAGATCAAGGACTACTTCGATCACTTCATGGCGCTCAAGCCAGCGGGCCAGATCAACTACCGTGAGATCCGCCAACTGGGCACCAACTCGGCCATGGACAGTGGTGTCTACACCTTCACGATGCCTGAGGCCGATGGCAAGACCCGTCAGGTGCAGGCGCGTTACACCTTCGTCTACGAGAAGATTGGTGGTCAGTGGAAGATCCTCAACCACCACTCTTCGGCGATGCCAGAAGCGCAAGTGCTGCACGCCGGGAAATAAAAAGAGGATGTGCTCAACTGACAGGGCCCAACGCCAGTCATTGAGCACAATCCATGTGGGAGCGGGCTTCTGTGG
This sequence comes from Pseudomonas sp. LBUM1673, assembly GCF_059695645.1. Lineage (NCBI taxonomy): Bacteria > Pseudomonadati > Pseudomonadota > Gammaproteobacteria > Pseudomonadales > Pseudomonadaceae > Pseudomonas > Pseudomonas sp. LBUM1673. The sequence continues at coordinate 3,474,889 of NZ_CP166780.1, read as the reverse complement.
TGAGGGGGCTTGCCCCCGTTGGGTCGCGAAGCGGCCCCAAAAGCTTTGCGACTGCTTCGCAGCCGAACGGGGGCAAGCCCCCTCACCACAGAAGCCCGCTTGTATGGTAGGACTTGAAGGGAGGAGGAGGGACAAAGCCCGATTCTGACTGTTGACGCAGTACAGATCCGTGGGAGATTTCGCCCCTCCTCCTTTCACCCAAGCGCCGATAAAGAATGCATCTGGCTAGACCGACGATAGGAACAAGCCTGCGCCTCTGGGTGAGCCCTTCAAGTGCTCAAAACCATATCCCGGAGGAAATTTAATGGCAATGCTGGTTTCTGTCTCAAAGCCGATCGTAGGCGTGGATGTTGCCAAGAATGAACTGGTGATCTATCACGCCGAACTTGACCTGCTTGAAACGATTCCCAACAACAAGGCAGCCATCAAGAAGTGGTTGAAGGCCTTGTCGGGGACTGTCGCTATTGCCATTGAATCGACCAATATCTATCACCTGGAGTTCGCCGATCTGGCCTATGAGGCCGGCTGCGTGATTTACATGGTGGGTGGCTACGAACTCAGCCATTACCGCAAAGGGGTGAATGTCCGCGCCAAAACCGACGCGCTGGATGCCAGGCTACTCGCTCGCTATCTGAAGAACGAGGGTGATGATCTTCATCCTTGGACCCCGCCATCACCGCTGTACCGCCAGCTCTTGAGCCTTTTTCGTCGTCGCGCAGCCTTGGTTCAGGTTCGAGTCGGCCTGGTGCAAAGCTGGGCGAATGAGCCGCTGCTGAAGGCGGCTTTTGCCGAGCAAGTGAAATCGATGCAGCAGCTTGAGACGCTGGTCGAGAAGACGATTAACGATCATCTGAAAGAAGCCGGTTTGCTCGGCCAGTTGAAGCGTTGCCTGAAAGTTGAAGGCATCGGATTTCTGACCGGGGCTCGCTTGCTCACGGCGTTTCAGCGGGGCGACTTCAGAAACGCAGATGCCTTTATTGCCTTTCTGGGAATGGATTTACGGGTGTCGAAGTCGGGACAAAAAGACGGTCGCCGGAGCTTGACCAAGCGAGGTGACCCGGAAGCTCGCCGGCTTCTGCACAACGCGGCCATGTCGGCCAGTCGTACGCCAGCCTGGAAAGGCTTTTACGAAGAGCAAAGAGCTCGAGGCTTCAGCACCACTCAGGCGCTGGTGATACTGGCTCGCAAGCTTGCTCGGATCGTATTCGCTCTACTGAAAGGACAGAGCGAATACCAACCCAAAGCCGGTTGAGGGGCTTCCCCTCAACCATAGAATCTCCCACAGGTTCCGCGCCTGACTGCCATTAACTGACACGGCCCACTTTCAAGTGGGCCGTGTGCGTTCATGTCAGTGCGCGCTGCAACTGGCTGGCGATCAGGGTGTTTTTCAGCAGATAGGCAATGGTCATCGGCCCGACGCCGCCGGGTACCGGGGTGATCGCACGGGCGACGGTGCGGGCGCTGGCGTAGTCGACATCGCCCACCAGACGGTTGCCGGACTCGCTGGCGATGCGGTTGATGCCAACATCGATCACCACCGCGCCGGGCTTGAGCCAACTGGCGTCGATCAACTCTGGCTGGCCCACCGCCGCGACCACGATATCCGCCAACCGGCACAACGCCGGGGCATCGACGCTGCGCGAGTGCACCACGCTGACCGAACAGTTAGCCTGCAACAACAAGGTCGCCATCGGTTTGCCGACAATGTTCGAACGCCCGATGACCACCGCGTGCAAGCCGCTCAAGTCACCGCAGGTTTCGTACAACAGGCGCATGCAGCCGCTGGGCGTGCACGGGGTCAGGACCTCAATGCCTTGCACCAGCCCGCCGACGTTTTCCCGATGAAAACCGTCCACGTCCTTGATCGGGTCGATGGCCTGAATCACTGCTTGTTCATTGATAGAGGCCGGCAAGGGCAGTTGCACCAGGATGCCGTTCACCGTGGGATCGGCATTGAGTTGGGCTATCAGTTCCAGCACCTGGGCCTGGCTGGCGGTTTCCGGCAGGCGGTATTCAAGGGAGCGGATGCCGACTTCCTTGGCCCGCAACAATTTATTGCGCACATAAACGTGGCTGGCCGGGTCGTCGCCGACCAACAGAACCGCCAGAGCGGGATAGATCTGCTGGCCGGCCAAGGCCAGAACCTCCTCCCGGACCTCGTCGAGAACCTGGGCAGAAATGGCTTTGCCGTCGATATCGCGGGCCAGTGCAGGAGTGCTGCTGGTCAAAAGAGTCACCGTTGTCTTGATTGAAAGGGATGAAGTGATCATCAAGGCGTCTTCTCGCGCCGATGATCCATCAGAGACATGCAGGCAAGGGTGCTCAGATTATCAGGTGAGGGCAGGCGAATACGACAAAAGATCGCATTCGGCAGCTACAGGGATCGCATTTGATCCTCCTTGCGGGTCAAGATCAGACTCAACAGCACCGAAGTCAGAATGATCCCGCCAACAACGGCCAGCGACCATTCAACCGGCATGTGAAGCCACGGCATCAACATCATCTTGGCGCCAATGAACACCAGCACGATCGCCAAACCGTATTTGAGCAGGTGGAAGCGGTAAGCCATGTCGGCCAGCAGGAAGTACAGGGCACGCAGGCCCATGATCGCGAAGATGTTCGACGTGAACACAATGAACGGATCGGTGGTGATGGCAAAGATCGCCGGGATGCTGTCGACCGCAAACATCAGGTCGCTGGCCTCGATCAGCACCAGCACCAGAAACATCGGCGTCGCCCAGTGCCGACCGTCTTGCACCACAAAAAAACGTTCGCCATGAAACTCATTGGTGACGTGCAGATGGCCGCGTATCCAGCGTAATAAAGGGTTTTTATCGAGGTCAGGCCGCTGACCGGAGAATGCCAGCATCTTGATCCCGGTGATGATCAGGAACACACCGAACACATACAGCAACCACGCGAACTGCGACACCAGCCACACGCCGGCGAAAATCATCGCCCCCCGCATCACGATTGCCCCGAGCACACCGTATAGCAGCATCCGGCGCTGCAACTCCGGCGGCACGGCGAAGTAGCCGAAAATCATCACGAAGACGAACATGTTGTCGATCGACAGCGACTGCTCGATCAGATAGCCCGTGAGGAATTCGAGGATTTTGCGCTGGGCGATCTCGGGTCCGAACTCGCCATTCAAGTACCACCAGAGCAATCCCGCGAAGGTCAGTGTTAGCGCGCACCACGCAATCACCCAGCACGACGCCTCGCGCACCGATACCCGATGCGCCTTGCGTCCGCCGAAAACAAACAGATCCACAGCCAGCATGGCGATGACGAAGACAATGAAGGTGACCCACATCCAGAGTTCACCGATGTTCAGGGGGGCATGTCGTTCTCCCTGTCTGGACTTGTTCTGGAGCCGACGGAGTCATGCTAGCGGGGAGATTGCAGCGAAGAAAAATCGAATATTCTTTACCAATAATTCGTTATTTACGAAGTGTCGCTGATAATGCTCAGCGCGATGCAGCTCTGCTGGCGGAAAAGTTGCGAGGCTGCTGGGGTCATGCCGGCTCCCGTAATAGAAAACTGGCATTCGACAAAAGGCGTTCTTTCATCCTGCTCGCGTGAACGATAACGCGCTACCCCAGGCCCGACACAAAGCCCTGCCAGCCAGTTGGCAGATACAACAAGCACCGAGAAATCTGTGGCGAGGGAACTTGCTCCCGCTGGGGCGCGAAGCGGCCCCAAAAAAGGGACCGCTGCACAGCCCAACGCAAGTAACCCCTTGCACCACAGCAGACCGCACCTACTCAGGCGGATTCATTTGATCCAGCACCCGGTTCGCGGTGATCTCCGCCACCATTATGCTGTTGGAAATGCCCAGCAGCGCGTGACGCGACTCACCCTCCAGATGATCTACCAACTGATGGACCATCACATCGACCGAGGCCAGCGTCTCGACCAAAAAAACCGCCAGGGTTTCGGTCGTGGCCTCTGGGTCCACGGCAAACAGCTTGCTGGGTTTACGCGCGGTGGCTTTGATGTCGGCGATCGAGTTGAGGTGATAATCGAGGGCCCGCTCGGCGGCCTCGTTGAGTTTTTTTGAATTGGGTTCGTATGGGGATATCGGATCGGTGTCCGGTGGGTTGGGCGTAACTTTGAACATAAGCTGGCTTCTCTGATTGGGTGCCAACCCTCCTGCTGCTAAACGAGAGGGAGGCAGCTGTACGCAGGTTAGCAGACCGGGGAAGCTAGCAAAGCCGGCGCGCCCGAAGGCGCCCTGCGCACAACCACCATCAAGTGCAGGCATGGGTATGCCTGACTGACAAGAGCTGTGCAGCTTGCTTGTAACCCCGGGCTGCTAAACCCGATCACTGATGGGCAGTGACAGGAACCAAGTTACCGAGCGGCCCCAAGGCGCACAAGCCGGCGGATTCTGGCGTAAGCGTAGGCAACGGCGCAAGATCTTGTAGCTTGCAGGAAGTAACCTTGATGGCGCTTAAACAGGCTCCTTTAAACGATGTTGAATGATCTGGCACGCACTTCCTACAAGCGGTGAAAACCTCGAAAAAACCGCTACATGCACTTTTATAAAGCGCGATGCCATAAAAACGTGCACCCACCGCGAGCGCTGCACCGAGTTTTCTCCTCTGCCAGTGCCCACATCCGCTGTTGCAAACGATCCACGCAACCACTTCTGAAAGACCGTCCTCTCCCGCCAGAACACGCCTATTCCACGGTCGCCAAGCCTATTCGCCGATTGTTCAGCCGTGAGGTTTTCAGCGCGAGTGAAGTATCAAGCGGCCGGCTGGCACAAAGGCTGCATTGATCCCCTCAGGTCCATCGAAAACAGATGGGCAGCCCACTCGATCAACGAAGATCGACCGGCCGAGCAGGTCGTGGGCAACATCGGTGGATCAGGCGAAGGCGCCAGGTCGAACACCGCGAAGAACAGGCAAAGACGCCTGAAACCGAGAGGTTTCAGGCGTTTTTTTTTGCTTTTTTAACCGTGATTGGCTTTGGCTGGGTGCTTACTATGAATTCCAATGTTGCCGCGTTGAACAAACTGCAAACACTGATCGTGATCGGCAATGGCATGGTCGGACATCATTGTGTCGAGCAGCTCATCGAGCGCGGCGCCCTCGACCACTATCGCCTGCATGTCTTCAGCGAAGAGCCGATGCGTGCCTACGACCGTGTGCATCTGTCCGAGTATTTCGGTGGTCGCGATGCCGAGTCGCTGGCTCTGGGCGAAGCCTCTCTGTACCAGACGCCGGGCGTCACCCTGCATCTTGGCGTGCCCGTGTTGGAAATCGACCGGGCGCGACGTCAGGTGATCACCGCACAAGGTTGCGTCTCGTACGACAAACTGGTTCTGGCCACCGGCTCTTATCCATTTGTGCCACCTATTGAAGGTGCAGAAGGCGACTCGCGCCTGGTGTATCGCACCCTGGAAGACCTCGACGCCATTCGTGCCGCGGCGGCCAATGCCCGGCGTGGCGTGGTGGTCGGCGGTGGCCTGCTCGGCCTGGAAGCCGCCAACGCCCTGAAAAGCCTGGGCCTGGAAGCGCATGTGGTGGAATTTGCCCCACGCCTGATGCCGGTGCAACTGGACGAGCAGGGTGGCTTGGCGTTGAAAGCGCAAATCGAGCGACTCGGCGTGGGTGTGCATCTGTCCCGTGGCACGCAGTCGATCAGTGCCGGCGAGCAGTACCGCTACCGGATGAATTTTGCCAATGACGAATTTCTCGAAGCCGACCTGATCGTGTTCTCCGCCGGCATCCGCGCGCAAGACGCGCTGGCCCGCCAATGCGCGCTGGACATTGGTCCGCGTGGCGGCGTGGTGATTGACGATCAGTGCCTGACCAGCGATCCGAACATCTATGCCATCGGCGAGTGCGCCGCCTGGAATGGCAGCCTCTTCGGTCTGGTCGCCCCCGGTTATCAGATGGCCCGTGGCGTCGCGTCGCTGCTGTGCAATCAAGTGGCGGAGCCGTTCCAGGGCGCCGACATGTCGACCAAGCTCAAACTGCTCGGCGTCGATGTCGGCTCCATCGGTGATGCTCACGCCCAGACGCCGGGTGCGCGCAGTTATCAGTTCATCGATGAAGCCACGGCCAGCTACCGTCGCCTGGTGGTGGATGCTGACAGCAAACGCGTGCTCGGCGCGGTGCTGGTCGGCGACAACAGCTACTACGACACCTTGCTGCAATACATGCAGAACGGCATTGCCTTGCCGTCGGAACCTGCCAGCCTGATTCTGCCATCGTCCACCGGTGCGCCAACCCTGGGCCCGGGCGCGTTGCCTGAGGCAGCGACGGTGTGTTCGTGCCATAACGTCACCAAGGGCTCGATCTGCTCGGCTATCGACGGTGGCTGCACCGACTTGGGCCTGCTCAAGTCGCAGACCAAGGCCTGCACCGGTTGCGGCGGTTGTGCCGGGCTGCTCAAGCAAGTGTTCGAGCATGAATTGATTGCTCGCGGCGTCAGTGTCGACAAGAGCCTGTGCGAACACTTCGCCTACACCCGTCAGGAGCTTTACGCGCTGGTGCGGGTAGAAGGGGTGATCACCTTCGAAGAACTGCTGGCCAAACACGGTCGCGGCCACACCGGTTGCGACGTGTGCAAACCGGCGGTGGGCTCGATCCTCGCCTCGTGCTGGAACCAGCCGATCATGGACACCTCGTTGGTGCCGTTGCAGGACACCAACGACACCTTCATGGCCAACATGCAGAAAAACGGCACCTATTCGGTGGTGCCGCGCATCGCCGGGGGCGAGATCACAGCCGACAAGCTGATCGCGATTGGTGTGGTGGCGAAGAAATACGACCTCTACACCAAAATCACCGGCGGCCAGCGGATCGACTTGTTCGGCGCGCAGTTGCATCAGTTGCCAGACATCTGGTCCGAGCTGATTGAGGCCGGTTTCGAAACCGGGCATGCCTACGGCAAATCTACCCGCACGGTGAAGTCTTGCGTCGGCAGCACCTGGTGCCGTTACGGCGTGCAAGACAGCGTGAAAATGGCCCTGACCCTCGAGGATCGCTACAAAGGTCTGCGCTCGCCGCACAAGCTCAAGTTCGCGGTCTCCGGTTGCACCCGTGAATGTGCCGAGGCGCAGAGCAAAGACGTGGGCGTGATCGCCACCGAGAACGGCTGGAACCTCTATGTGGCCGGTAACGGCGGCATGCGTCCGCGTCATGCCGAGCTGTTCGCCACTGACCTGGATGATGAAACCCTGATCCGTTACATCGACCGGTTCCTGATGTTCTACATCCGCACCGCCGACAAATTGCAGCGCACCTCGGTCTGGCGCGAAAGCCTGGAGGGCGGCCTGGATTACCTCAAGGACGTGATCATCAACGACAGCCTGGGCCTCGGCGCGGAACTCGAATCGCAGATGCAACTGGTGGTCAACCGCTACGAATGCGAATGGGCCAACGCCCTCAAAGACCCGGAAAAACTCAAGCGCTTCCGCACCTTCGTCAACGATCAACGCCCGGACCCGGACATCCATTTTGTTCAGGAACGCGGTCAACGCCGGCCGATCATGGCCGCCGAACTCAACCTTATCCCTGTCACCGAGGAGAATGCCTGATGAGTCAGTCCAATACCCAGCGTGTCAACGCCCTTGCCACGGCGGCCAATGCTCAAGCCTGGCAGGCGGTGTGCAGCCAGCAGGATCTGGTCAGCAACTCCGGTGTCGTCGTCTGGCTCGACGGCGCCCAGGTGGCGCTGTTCTACCTGCCGCAGGCTGAAGGCCGCACCCTCTACGCCATCGACAACCATGATCCGCAATCCGGTGCGAACGTCATCGGCCGCGGATTGATCGGCAGCCTCAAGGGCGATCTGGTGGTGGCGTCGCCGATCTACAAACAGCACTTCCGTCTTGAGGACGGCAGTTGCCTGGAGTACCCGGAGCAGCGCCTGCGGGTCTGGCCGGTGCGCTTGAACGCCGGCATCGTGGAAGTCGCGGCGGCTTGACTGCCGCCCTGAACCGTATCGGAGAACGTTGATGAAGACAGCCGCACAGTTGTTGAAACTGAAAGTCGTGCAAAACCAGCAGGTGCACAGCATCGCTCCGGATCAAATGGTCCTCGACGCCCTGAAAATGATGGCCGAGAAGAACGTCGGCGCGTTGCCCGTCATCGAAGAAGGGCAGGTGGTTGGCGTCATCAGTGAGCGCGACTATGCGCGCAAGGTGGTTCTACAGGGTCGCTCTTCGGTCGGTACGCCGGTGCGCGAGATCATGAGCGCGCCGGTGGTGACCGCCGACAGCCTGCAGAGCATCGAGCGCTGCATGGCGGTCATGACCGACAGTCATTTGCGCCATCTGCCCGTGCTGGAGGGGGGTGAATTGATCGGGCTGCTGTCGATTGGCGACCTGGTCAAGGAAGCCATCGTCGAGCAGGCGGGTTTGATCCGGCAACTGGAGCACTACATTCGCGGGCACTGAGGACGCTGGGTAGCTGAATCACAAGGTCAAACGCGACAGGGCATACCGCAGGTCGTAAATACCGACTCGAGTGGAAATTACCCTAAGTAACCGGTTGGAACAGTCGATAACCCCGTAAGCGCGGCAACTTTGCCGACCACGCACATGCCGACAGGGGAACACCGAGTGTCCATAAAGTTACGTTTGATTTTGCTGATCGGCACCAGTTTGCTCACCGCCCTGATCGTGAGCCTGGTCAGCTATCTGGGAAATACCCGGATGGCTGAAGCGGTGAGTGACAACGAGGTCAGCATGACCGCGCTGCGCAACCACCTCGAAGCCGACATGATGCACGATGCGCTGCGCGCGGATGTGCTGTCGGCGATGTTGGTCGGGCTGGGTAAAAGCGACAGCAGCAAAACCGAGGTGCGCAGCTCCATCGATGAACATGCGGCGCGTTTTCGTGAGGTGCTTGGTGACAACCTCAAGCTGCCGGTGAACGCCACCCTCAAGGCAGCGCTGGACAAGATCAAGCCCAGCCTTGATACGTACATCAGTGCCGCCGAACGCATTGTCGGGCTGGCGCTGGAAAATCCGGATACCGCACAGCAGCAACTGGGCACGTTCAATAACGCGTTCAGCCAACTGGAAGACCAGATGGGCGCCCTCAGCGAGCTCATCGAAACCGACACCCAACAGACCGGCGCGGGCACTCAGCAAGCCATCAGCAGTGCCAACTTCACCCTCGGCGTAGTACTCATTGCCAGTTTGTTACTGCTGCTCGTCCAGGGACGCTGGGTCATCCTGAGCATCATGGGGCCGTTGCAGACCGCCAGTCACATCGCCGACAGCATCGCCCATGGCAACCTGAGCGAACCTATCGTAGAGCCCACCGGCAAGGACGAAGCCAGCACTTTGGTTCGCAGCCTGGCGACTATGCAGCGCGACCTGCGCGGCATGATCGAGGTGGTTCGCAGCAACGCCCATGGCGTGAGCGGCATGAGCCAGCAATTGAGCAGCGGCTGCCATCAGGTCGCGGGCAGCAGCCAGCAGCAAAGCGTCGCCGCCAGCACCATGGCCGCGGCCGCCAGCGAGATGACCGCGAGCATCGAGGAAATCACCCGGCATGCCGAACGTGCACTAAACATGGCCAACCAGGCCGAGGAACTGGCCAAGGACGGCGGTCGCGTGATCCATCAAGTGGTCAGCGACATGGACGGTATTGCGCGTTCGGCGCAGCAGTCGGCCCAGGTGATTCGCACCCTGGACAAGGAATCCGAAGGGATTTTCAGCATCATTCAGGTGATCAAGGGCATCGCCGATCAAACCAACCTGTTGGCGCTTAACGCCGCCATCGAGGCTGCTCGCGCCGGTGAGCAGGGGCGTGGTTTTGCTGTGGTGGCCGATGAGGTGCGCAGCCTGGCGGGCCGCACCAGCGCCTCCACCCAGGAAATCGCCGCCATGGTCGCACGCATCCAGCAAAGTACCCGTGAGGCGGTCACTAGCATGGAAGCGGGCGTCGCTCAGGTCGACAAAGGCATGGCGGTGACCGCCGACGTCGAGCGCGCCATCCGCGAAATCCTCCAGGCCACGCTCAATACCACTGAGCTGGTCAATGACATCAGCCGCACGATCGGTGAGCAGAGCCTGGCCAGTAACGAAATCGCGCACCAGGTGGAAATGATTGCCGGCATGTCCGAAGGCAACAGCAAGGTTATCAACCAGACCGCCTCGACCACCGATGAGCTGTCCACTCTGGCGGGCCAGCTTTCGCAATCGGTGGATCGGTTTCGTCTTTGAGGTATTGGCTGGGCCTGTTCCGGGGGCCAGTCAGCTCATCCAGTTGCCGCCATCGACGTTATAAGTCTGCGCCACGATGTACTCGCTCTCGGCCGATGCCAGGAAGATCGCCATACCGACAAGGTCTTCTGCCGTGCCCATGCGTCCGTAGGGTACTTCCTGACCCGCCATCCTTTTCTTTTCCCCGATCGGCCGGTTTTCATAACGGGCGAACAGCGCATCGACGCCATCCCAATGCTCGCCGTCCACCACACCCGGGGCGATGGCGTTCACGTTGATTTTATGGGGGATGAGATTGAGACCGGCCGATTGCGTGAGGCTGATCACCGCCGCTTTGGTCGCGCAATACACCGCAACGAGCGCTTCACCCCGTCGACCGGCCTGACTGGCCATGTTGATGATCTTGCCGCCGTGGCCCTGGCTGATCATCTGTTTAGCCGCGGCCTGCAGCGTGAACAGAGTGCCGGAAACGTTGATCGAGAACAGCCGTTCGTAGCTGTCGCGTGAGATCTCGGTAATCGGCGCGAGATCAAACAGTGCCGCGTTGTTGATCAGGATATCGAGCTTGCCTGCGGTGGCGATGACCTTGGCGACGGCACTGTCGATTGATTGCTGATCGGTCACGTTCATCTCGACCGCATAGGCATTGGGCCCCAACTCAGCCGCCGTGGCTTGCGCACGTTCCAGGTTGATGTCTGCGATCGCAACCGTAGCGCCTTCGTGGATATAGGCTTGCGCAAACGTTCTCCCTATCCCTCTGGCGGAACCGGTAATGAGGGCGCTTTTTCCTTCCAAACGTTTCATTTTTCCCATCCATTCGTAAGAGCTATAGAGACGCCCCCGTTGAGGGCGTGAAAAGTGGTCGTCAGTCTGTGAAGACCCCCTGTAGGAGCGAGGCTTGCCCGCGAAGAATGCACCGCCGTTTTTCAGGTATTACGCGTCATCGTTCTTCGCGGGCAAGCCTCGCTCCTACAGGTTCTGCGCCAAGCCGTTGCTATTTGGGATACCCGGCGCGCTTCATCTCGCGTTCGGTGGTTTGCTGAGCGGCGGCCAGGGCCTGCTCCACCGGCATCTGCCCGGTGAGCGCCGCGGACACTAGCTTGCCGACCGACGTGCCGATGGCCTGGAACTCGGGAATGGTCACGTACTGGATGCCGACGTAGGGCACGGGTTGGGCAGACGGGTGCGCAGGGTCGGCGTGCTGCATCATTTTCAGCGTGACACTGGCGAAGGGCGCGGCCTGCAAGTAGGCCTCGCTGTAGGTGGACATCCGTGTGCCCGGCGGTACGTTGCTGATGCCATCCTTCTCGGCGACCAGTTGGATGTACTCCTTGGAGGTCGCCCAGGTCACAAAGGCTTTGGCGGCCTCCTTGTGTTTGGACGTTGCCGGGATAGCCAGCGACCAGGCATAGAGCCAGGACGAGCCCTTGTCGGTGACTTGCGTGGGCGCGGCGACGAAGCCAACGTTATCAGCCACTTTGCTTTGCGTTTTGTCCGTGATGAAGGAGCCGGCGACGCTGGCATCCACCCAGATCGCGCATTTGCCGCTGTTGAACAGGGCCAGCGTTTCGTTGAAGCCATTGCTCGAAACACCGGGCGGGCCGTACTGCTTGAGGGTGTTGACGTAGAAGTTGGCGGCGGCGGTCCATTCCGGCCCGGTGAGTTGCGGCTTCCATTGTTCGTTGAACCAGCGCGCGCCAAAAGCGTTGGACATGGTGGTCAGCAGGGCCATGTTTTCACCCCAACCGGCCTTGCCGCGCAGGCACATTCCATACTGCTCTTTATCCGGCTGGTGCAGCTTGCCGGCGAACTCACCGAGCTGGGTCCAGGTCGGGTGCTCGGGCATCGTCAGGCCGGCGTCCTTGAACAAGTCGGTCCGGTAATAGGTGATGGTGCTTTCGCCATAGAACGGCAGGGCATAGAGCGTGTCGTTGACTGACAGTCCCTGACGAACCGAGGGAAAGATGTCATCGAGTTGATAGCTGGCGGGCAGGTCCTTCATCGGCTCCAGCCAATGCTTGGCCCCCCACAGTGGCGTTTCGTAAGTGCCGATGGTGAGCACGTCGAACTGGCCGCCCTGGGTAGCAATGTCGGTGGTCAGGCGCTGACGCAACACGTTCTCTTCGAGCACCACCCAGTTGAGCTTCACATCAGGGTGCAGTTGTTCGAATGTTTTGGACAGCCGCTGCATGCGGATCATGTCGCTGTTGTTCACGGTGGCGATGGTCACCGTTTCGCCAGCCTGGCAGAGCAGGGCGCAGGACAAGCCAGCCGACAGAAAAAACGCGCTTGGAATGATCTTCATCGTGTTCTCCGCTCTGCGCCTTGGGCGGCAGATGCTTTATTGTTGTTGTAATCCACGCTGCGAGTCATACCCGCAACGGGATGACCACAGGATTACAGCAACCCAAGCGGTGAACAAATGAACGGCATACACGCCACTGATACTTTTTTAACCGTGGAAAAAAAGTATCAGTGGCCGCCATGTAGTGCACTAGGCGCCGGGCACCCTTAGTGTAAATCTCATGCCTGCGCCCTGAGGCTTCGAATCAGCTTCGACTCGTCCCAGGCTTCGCGGTACCTTGATAAAACCAACAAAAATGGAATCGCCAGGGTGATGAACCATCATGTAACCGCAGACAAGCCACCAGCGCTTGAAGTCATTCTGAACGAGCCCCAGCACAGCTTTCGTTGGTATGAGCATGACTATCCCTTCGACCTTGCTCGCTGGAATCATCATCCGGAATTCGAGATCCACCTGATCCGCGAAGGCAGCGGACGGCTGTTAGCCGGTGACTATATCGGCGTGTTCGAGGCCGGCCATGTCGCTCTGATCGGCCCCGGCCTGCCTCACGACTGGATCAGCGACCTGGGCAAAGGAGAGGTGATTGCCGATCGTGACGTCGTGTTGCAATTCGATGGTCAGCTGCTGATGCAGTTGCGCGAGAAGGTCCCTGAACTCAGCGAGTTGCAAAGCCTGTTTCGCCAAGCGGCGCAGGGCATCGAATTTCACGGCGTTACTCGCAAAAAAGCGGCCCGATTGCTGGAAGACATCGGCCAGTGCCACGGATTGCAGCGACTTTGCCTGTTCCTGTCGTTGCTACAGTTGTTGGCGTCGGCCCCGGACAGCGAGAAACAGACGCTAGCCAGCCTGCAATATGCGCCCATGCTCGACGCGTTGACGGCCCAGCGCATGAGCATTGTGTTCGACTACATCCTGAACGACCTCGCTGATGAGTTGCGGATGTCCGTCATCGCCCAGCGTCTGGACATGAATGAACCGGCCTTCTCCAAATTCTTTAAGCGTGCCACCGGACATACCTTCGTCGACCTGACGCGCAAACTGCGAGTCCAGCGCGCCTGCCGTTTGTTGGCGCAAAGCAGTTTCAGCGTTGCAGATATCTGCTTTGAAGTGGGTTACGCCAACTTATCGAATTTCAATCGGCACTTCCGTCACGAAATGCACGAGACGCCCAGCCAGTATCGGCAACGGTTGCAACGGGCGGTGGCGGTCAGTCATTAAAGGGCACAAGATCAAAAGATCGCAGCCTTCGGCAGCTCCTACATGGATCCGCGTACATCTGTAGGAGCTGCCGAAGGCTGCGATCTTTTGCTTTGTCGCGTCAGACCTGATTTGGCGATCTCGAATTATTTTCCTCCAGTTCTTGACATGCCTTCCGATCCAGTCCAGAATTGCGTCCATTCCTGATTCAGGAAGACGAAAACCCCTTAGATTTCAAAGGGTTGGAAGCTAGATTAGAATCTCGTTTCCAGATACAAGTTTATCCGTTTGATGTCGTGTTACTGACATCAGATGTTTGAGGCCGAATAGCAAAATGGTTATGCAGTGGATTGCAAATCCACCTACGCCGGTTCGATTCCGACTTCGGCCTCCACTTTAAACGAGCTCCGTAGATCCATGATCTACGGAGCTTTTTTATTTTCGCAGTCCTGCAAGATTTAGTCTTGAAAAGGATCTTTGCGAACTTGCTTCACCGGGGCGGGATGTATATATTTCCCCCTCTGTTGCACAAGCGTCAGAACGGCCAGATCGTTATTGGTCAGCCGTCAGACTGCTTTACCGCGCTACCGCCCGAATGGCGAAACTGGTAGACGCATGGGACTTAAAATCCCCCGTTCGTAAGGACGTGCCGGTTCGATTCCGGCTTCGGGCACCAATAGTATGATTTCAGATGTTCCCGTAAACACCTGAAACCTAGAGAAACCGGCCTTATAGCCGGTTTTTTTGTGTCTGAATATCCCCGTATGTTCCTGTACAGCCCCAAGATTTAGGTATACGTTTAGGTATATATCGGTTCGATATCGAGGCGTATACCTATGGCGCGCACCGTAACCCCCCTTACCGACCCCAAATGCGAGGCCGCCAAGCCCCGCTCAAAGGACTACACCCTGTTCGACGGGCAAGGGCTTTTTTTGCTTGTAAAGGCTACCGGCACCAAGGTCTGGCGCTTCAAGTATAAAAAGCCAAGCGGTAAGCCTGGTCTGGCAACGTTCGGCAACTACCCGGCTCTCGGTCTGAAAGCCGCCCGCGCGCGTCGAGCCGATGCACTCGAGTTGCTGGCGCATGGCCAAGACCCCATCGAGAGCGCTAAGCAAGCAAAGATCGAGGCGGCCAATGAGGCGGGGAACACCTTTGAGGCGCTGGCCCTGGAATGGCACGCCAGCATGGCCGGCAAATGGTCGAAGGATCACGCGGCCAGGGTGCTGAAAGAGATTGAGGTTGATCTTTTCCCCATGCTGGGCAAACGCCCCGTATCCGACCTGAAAACCCGCGACCTGCTGGCCTGTCTGAAGACGGTAGAGAAGCGCGGCGCGCTTGATGTGGTTGGGCGACTGCGTCAGCGCATCGCCGGAATCATGCGAATCGCCGTTCAGCGCAACTTCATCGTATACAACCCGGCGCTTGATCTGGTGGGGGGGACTGCCACCCGCAAGACCAAACACCGCCCGGCCTTGCCCCTTGAGCGGTTGCCGGAGTTGTTGCAACGCTGCGAGGCTGACACCGGACGACCGCTTACCTGTCTTGCTGTAAGCCTCGCTTTACTGGTGTTCATTCGTTCTAGTGAGCTGCGCTTTGCTCGCTGGTCTGAGTTCGATTTTACCCGGAGCATGTGGACGATTCCCGGCGAACGGGCACCAATCGAGGGCGTCAAGAGGTCGCACCGAGGAGCAAAGATGGGGACTCCGCACCTGGTCCCGTTGTCACGCCAGACGCTTGAAGTACTAGAGCAGATACGCCGGCTTAGCGGGCTTTTTGATCTGGTGTTGCCGGGCGATCACTACCACTGGCGGCCAATGTCGGAGAACACCGTAAACAAGTCACTGCGCCGCATGGGGTACGACACGAAGATTGAGGTTTGCGGGCACGGTTTCCGCACTATGGCCTGTTCCGCGTTGGTCGAGTCCGGCCTCTGGTCGCGTGACGCGGTTGAACGGCAAATGAGCCACCAAGAGCGCAATGGCGTGCGCGCGGCCTATATCCACAAGGCTGAGCACTTGGAAGAGCGTCGACTGATGATGACCTGGTGGGCCGATTATCTGGACGCCAACCGGGAAAAGCACATCACGCCCTACGAGTTCGCGCATAAAGTCAGTGTTGACGAGCCCAGAGCTCTAGGGGCGGTGGGAGCATGATAAAACCTGACATGCTGCCGATCATTGAAGCGCACCTTACGCAATGGGATTGCGGGGAAAGTGAGTACACGCGGGACTTTCTGGCCGGGGTCATCCTTCGTGCTGAGATTGAACGGGCGCCAATTGATATTGACCTCGCATTTGAGATGCCTTGTCAGGAGCTGGCCGGGCGAGCCCTTGACTGCTTGGTAAAGACCACCGGCTACAGTCCTGACTGGTTCGAATCATTGAGCGATTGCCAACACATGAAGTTTTACAGCTTCGGCTTTCATTTGCCCAAATATGTCTGCTCGCTGCTGGATGTCCGATCATCTTGTCTATTGGTGCTGGGCCATATCAAAGAAGCTCGGCAGTTTGATCCAGACAGCCATGCCGAGTGCGCTGTTGAGGAGGTTCGAGAGCTGATCAAACGGTTGGAGTCACTTGAAATGGCAGTAGCGGAGCGCCATTTTTTGCAAAAGGACCTGCACTCCACCGTTGAAGCTGAGCAGGCAGTCAGGTCTGAGATTGCCCAAAAGTACAGGCAGAAGATGGAGACGGCCCGCGCCGGACGAACCGCCCTTCACGATTGGGCGGCAGTCGCCAAGCTGGAAGCGGAGTTGTTGGCTACCGGCAAGTCGCGGCGCGAGTTCGCAAATATCATCGAGCGGCGTTTAAAAATCCCGAAATCAACCTATCGAGAGTGGCGGCGTAAACAAACGACGGGGTAATTATTTGGCCGTTGTTTCGATAACTATCTTGTGAGCGTCACCCATACGGAGGCGCTCAAATGCACCCTGCAACGACTCCCGCAAAAGCTCTAATCCGCCAGCCAGCGCTGTGTCGCTGGTTGGACCTATCCCGCTCGGGCTTGGACAAGCTCCGCAAGAAAGACCCGACCTTCCCGAAGCCGATCAAAGACGGCGACACCCGCCAGGCTGCTGCGTATTACGTCGTGGCTGAGGTGGATGCATGGCTGCGCGCCAAGATCAAAGCGAGGGACGCAGCATGAAAATGGCCGCCTTTGCGAAGAAAAATGGCCTCGAACTGATGCAGGTTCAGTCAAACCGAAATGCGCTCGAGTGCCCGGTTGGTAAACCGTCGCGCAGATTTCTTCAAATCTCCATTCGGAGCATCGCCCTTGAAGCACGATGCTACGTGCAGCTCGTCCGCACTCCACAATCGCGCCACTGACTTGCACCGCAACGAGTACGCCGTCGACCTGCAGCCCTACTTGGTCCTGATCTCTCTGTGCTGGTTTTGCGAGGTACAACTATGATGCCCGCCGACAAGCTGTTGCCGCGTCTAAATAAGGTGCGCCCCCTTAAACCAAGCCAATGGGTCGCCTGCTGCCCAGCTCATGATGACCGCAATCCGAGCCTGAAGATCACGGAAGCAGGGGACGGCACGCTACTGCTGAAATGCTGGGCTGGCTGCTCGGCGGCGCAAATCGTCGCGGCTATCGGCCTGGATATGCGCGACCTGTTTCCTGATGGCGGCCAGCGCTCCTCCCCAAGAGGGCCCAGTCGTGCGGCAGTTGAGCACGAGCGTCACATCGTCGCGATTGGCCTGTCCCTGCAAGCTCGAGGCGAGAAGCTGCCGAAGTCAGATTTAGACCGCTTGGAGTTGGCACGTCGCCGTCTGGCTCAATGGGAGGAGCGTGTATGAATGCAAAGGCACAAGACCGTTATGGCGACCAGTGGGCCGAGGTTGACCAGCGTCTGTCCAGCACAAGGCCCTTCCGGTTCATCGCCGCCTGCGACATGCCGGTGAAGCCAGTCGCGTGGCTAGTTCGCGAATACATCGAGGAAGATGCGCTTGCTGTAGTGTATGGCCCACCCGGCAAGGGCAAATCCTTCTTGGCCCTGGATTTGTCGTGCTGCATCGCTATGGGTATCCCGTTCCACGGGCATGATGTGAAGCGGGGAACAGTGTTCTACATTGCGGGCGAGGGCCACAACGGGCTGGCGCGACGTTTGCGAGCATGGGCTCAGCACAATGGCACCGACATGCCGGCACTGTTATTCGTGTCCGATGCTTCTACCGACCTATCCAGCGCTACCAACGTGGCGAAGGTAGCCGAGTCGGTTCAACAACTCGCAGACGCAACCGGCGAAGCCCCGGCTCTGATCGTTATCGACACGATGGCCCGCAACTTCGGCGGTGACGAAAACAGCGCAACGGAAGTTGGGCAGTTTGTGCGCAATGCCGACGTGCTACGCCGACACTGGAAGGCTACTGTGCTGATCGTCCACCACAGCGGTAAGGATGGGGAAAAGGGCGCGCGTGGGTCGTCCGCCCTGAAGGGGGCTGCTGATGCCGAGTACGAAGTCAGTCGGAGCGACGTAGACAAACTGATCCGACTGACCCCGCGCAAGATGAAGGACGCAGAGGAGCCGCCGCCGCTCGCCTTCGAGCTAGTGGGGGTGTCGGTGCGCGACGATAGCGGAAGTTTGGTTGGCGGCGCGGCGTTGAAGTTGACTGAGTACACCGCACCTGTTCCTGCGACGAAGCCGCAGGGGAAGAACCAGCAGAAGGCCTTGGACGTCCTGAACCAGATGTGGGGGGAGGTCGCTACGCGGCTTGCCAAGCAGGGCCGAGAAGATCATCCGATCAACATCCTGTTCGATGACTGGAAGGCGCGCTGCGAGGTTGTCGGGCTGGATCGCAACCGCGCCAAAGAGGCGTGTGAAGGCTTGCAGAAGCGTGGAGTAGTTGAACGGGACGGACCGCATGTCCTGGTAACTGAGTCTGTCCGAAGAAAACGAAACCCTTAGGGACTTCGGACTATTCGGACGCTTACAGGCCTGTGCCTTTCGGGCATATCGGACAGGCCGATGAATTACCCGACCTCGAGGAGTTTTGACTATGACCACCTTGGACTATTTGCGTCGGGCCCTCCTGCCGGTCGAAGCCAGTGGCGAAAATGTGCGTTGGCGCCACGTCGAGCACATCTGCTCGGCCAAAAACTACCAATCATAACCGGCAGCGATTAGCCCGAAACGGAAGCTCACCTCCTCATGAAAGTGTCCGATCGATACTGAATCCCGACGCTCGTGGTTTGTGCTTTCGCTGTAGGCGCTGCACCTTTGAGTAGCAGCGTATGTTGTGAGATCAGCTCGATCCGCTGGCGATGCGTAATATCAAGGGAGTGAAAATCATGAAGAAGGTGGCCAAGCCGATGCGGTGCGAACAAGCGATCTTTGACGAGTTGGCAGAACTGTGTGTCTCGCCAGGTTACGTGCATGCCATCTCCTACCTTTGCTTCCGGGACAACATCATCCTTTATTCAGGTGAGATGAAGGCTGATGACATGCAGCAGCTCTTCTCAAAGGGGCGACTAATCCGCACAGAAACATCTACCGTCATCGGCCTGATGCTGAAGAACGACATCGACTGCACCTTGCCCGCGCCGAAGACGCTCGAAGGCTACGTCAATAAGACAGAGGCATTACTCGAAGAGATTCACCACACCATGTCGGCTGCGTTCTTTAATGATATTGATCCGGCCAACATCGCTGACAATGATTTCAATCCGTTCACCAGCGGTGCTGTCCTGCGAGAGCCTATCTTCTACGGGGGGGAATCCGCCTACAGCTTCCAGTACCGCGACTTTTCGCCGACCAAATATGGACGCGATGACGATTGGCTCGTTGCGAACAAGCAGTTCTCCATCCAAGATGCCCGCAACGTCGTTTATGCGATCTCGCGTCTGCTGGACGAAAAGGCGGGCGATACGCTCCAATCGATGCGCACGGCCGCCCCGAAGGATTGGACGTTCCTGCCATGCATTACATTTGCGATCCAGGAAGTGGCCGGCTGTGCACGCATGGTCCCAGCAGTCGTAGAGCGCGTCTTGAAGGCCTTTGCAGCGCCGGCAGGCGCGTGCAATGAGCAGTTCACGGCGCTAAACGACTTCAACATCATCAACGCCAGCCCTCTAATCCCTATGCCGGATGGCCGTTACGCCCTTTTTCATATCTATAGCTTGGTCGAAGCACTGTATGAAGCGCCGTTCTATTGGATGGGCGCTGACAAGGCCTATGTCAGCACTGCGATGAAGCACCGCGGCCTATTCACAGAGCAGTTCGCCGTCGAGCGACTGACACAGATCTTTGGTGCGGACAACGTCCTCTCCAACATCGACATATTCGGATCGAAGGGCAACAAACTTGGAGAAATTGATGTCCTTGTCCTGTTCGGCGATCGCGCCCTGGTCCTGCAAGCAAAGTCGAAGCGGCTGACGTTGGAAGCCCGACGTGGTAACGACCTCCAAATCAAGGATGACTTCAAGAAGGGTATTCAAGATTCGAGTGATCAGGCATACCTGTGTGCCCAACTGCTGGAGGAAGGCAAATGCGCGTTCCGGGATGCAGCTGGCAATGTTGTGCCACTGCCGGACAAGCTCAAGCGCATATACGTCCTGTGCCTCATCGCCGATCACTATCCGGCACTAAGCTTCCAGGCACGGCAATTCCTGAAGTGCGCTCCGACTGCGACGATCTCGCCGCCATTTATAATGGACGTTTTCGCGCTCGATGCGATGACGGAAATGCTGGGGTCACCGCTCCAGCTACTCAGCTACATCGACCGTAGGACGGGATATTCCGAGAAGTTAATGGCGTCGCACGAACTAACGATCCTGTCGTATCACCTCAAGAAGAACCTGTGGCTGAGTGATGAGCACAACATGCTCTTGCTGGATGACGATATTTCGGCAGACTTGGACTTGGCAATGCTTGTTCGACGCGAGGGCATTCCCGGCAAGAGTACGCCGGATGGCATACTTACACGGTTTGCCGCGACGGCGCTGGGTCGCATTACAAAGGCCATTGAGGCCTCGCCAGAGCCCGCCACCATTGACCTTGGCTTCACGTTGTTGACGCTTGACGAGGATACCGTCATTGCAGCTAGTAAGGCCATTGATCACATAGCTCAACTTGGCGTGGCCGATGGCAAGAGCCACGACTTCACTGCTGGCTTAGGTCAAGGAGATACCGGTCTTACTATCCACTGCAATAACGACCCGATTGAAATTGCGGGGCCGAGCCTGCAAAGGCACTGTCGCGCCCGAAAGTATACCCAGCGAGCGAGAACTTGGTTTGGCGTGTGCCTTCGTCCGAATGATCAAGCTCTACGCTTTGGGATCAATTTGGATTTTTTGTGGCAACAGAGCGACGAAATGGATGTCCTGACCCAAGGCATGGGCAAGGCGACCAGACTGCACGCTATTACATCAAGGCCGCGCTCGAATGGCCCAAAGGTTGGGCGCAACGCCCCTTGCCCATGCGGCAGCGGGAATAAGTTTAAGAACTGCTGCCTATCATGATTCGCTGGCATCTACATGAAGTGCCACCATAGATCGAGAAACAGAATAGGCAGAGGCAGTACTGATCGAGTACGTCACTCAACGGTCGTCCGTGTCGAAGGGAAAACTTCCGCAATGGGGCGAGAGTTAACCTTGGACAAGCGTCAGCTTTCGACCGCTTTTGGCCGTTTTCTGCCTCTGGCTAGGGGCAGCAGTCGACCCGAAGCAGTCGACCGATTCTGTTGAAAAAGTCCGAGCGGATTGACTCAGCCTACACTGAGCTTGAAAAGCGTCCGATTTACGCATTGCAAGCCCTCCTGGCAGGGCAAGCGTATTGCAGTGAATCGCTCCAGCCCTACCACTTATGCCTGAGTCGTTAATCATGGATGAAGTCACTACCATGCCCTCGGATGATGTACCTGACCGTCAACGTATAGTGCAGCGCAAGCTCGGGCGCTGCCTGTTGCGCTTGCAACAATACGAACGGGTGCTGAAAGTCATAGTCGCGCATGGCGAGTTGAGCGGCCCTGCGCATCGGCTGCATACCATCCGTGAGCAAAAGATCGCATGTGCCCAGAAAAAGACCATGGGCACGTTGGTCGGAATGCTGACCGAAAGCTTTCTGACCCAGTCGCCCCAAAATGAAGAATCACAGACGGAAGCCGATGCCGGTGACCAGATCTGGTTCAGCTATCGACATCAGTTGGAAATGCCAGCTGAGCACTATGAGGCAACGAAGGCCGCCCTCAAGGAGCTGGTCGACCTGCGCAATGAACTGGTTCACCGCTTCATTGAGCGTTTCGATCTCTGGACTGAGTCAGGCTGCCAGTCGGCGGACGGTTTTCTGGAGGAAAGCTACGAAACCATCAATCGGCATTGTCTGAATCTGCAATGTTGGGCCAAAACCATTGATGTGGTGGCAGCTAAAGTGGCTTCGGTTATGCAGAGCCAAGCATTTGAAGATGTGTTCGATGGTATCCGGGTGGATGGCTCAGTCAATTGGCCTGGCAGTGGAATATGTTGCTATTTACGGGAAGCAGAAACCAAGTTTGCCGAAGATGGCTGGACTCGACTGGAAGCAGCCGTCCGCTGGATCGGTAGTACCTATCCAGAGCAGACGCCCAAGCGCTACGGTTGCAGCAGCTGGAGGCATACCCTGCACGAATCACGGCAGTTCGAAATACGAAAATCCCAAGCTGATAATGAACCTACTGCCGTCTGGTATCGCAGCAAGGTCAGCTGAATGGGAAACTGAATCGTCCTTCCTTTTGTAAGCGCGCTGACTGACTGCTTCTGGCCGATTGTGTTGAAAAAGTCGATCCGGCTTGGCCAGCCAAACATTAAGCGGTGAAAACGCCGTTTTTGCATGTTTCTGAGCCCTGAACCTTCTGCTAAACACACGGATTTCAATCTCAGACGCGTACTTTTCTGCCGTGGAAATCGAAGCCGACTGTTTTCAACAGTATCGGCCGATTCCTGCCAGTCACGGCAGGCAGAAAACGAGCCATTACGGACAAGAATAATACAAAATCGAATAATTTCAGTGGCTTATAGTCGGGCGCCGAAAATAGATATGAGCACATCTTCTGTTTAATGTATTAGGTATACATTGACTGGTTGATGGCCAAATAGTAGCGTGCCTACAGATGCTGGTTTCGGGCGATTTTGCTTGTATGAGTGATTTGCTCTTTCTCTAGTGCAAGAGGTTAAAACGGAATTTAAGTATGTCTTCGAAATCTGCTCAAGCAATTGATAGTGTTTATGATGAAGCGAAGAATTTTCTTATTATCGGGCTTACCGGGCGAACAGGGTCAGGTTGTTCAACTGCTGCCAATAAGCTGTGTTCAATGTCTTTGGATGTGCCTTTTGATGGTTACGACGGGCTGACGGAAAATGAACTGAAGAAGCACAAAATCATACATAAATATTTGAGTGGTGAGGGTTGGACAGCATTTTATAAAATCGAGGCAAGATCGATAATTACATATCATCTGCTACTTTTGACGCAGGAACTTTTTGTTAAGTATTTGGTTGAGATTGTTGGCGCTGGCATTCCTGTGGGGAAGGCAGAGCGAATGTATGATGATCTAATTTCTGTACGCGAAGAGCTTCAGCGGCTTCATGTGTTTAGGAAGAGTGGTGATTTGGGTGCGATTGAACCGTGGATGGATTTATATTTTGAGAAGCTACCTGTAGCCACGGAGGTAATTAAGGCGTCTTTAGGGACGGCCAATTTTACTAAGCTGTATCAAAGCGCGGGAGACAACGTCAGGTCTTCTGGTGCTGCGAATAGTAGGGTTTTTAATGTTGATGAGTTATTTAATTTCCCAAAGCACCTGAATTTTTTAATTAAGCTGGTACGTAGATCTACTAAAGCAAAGGATGTCCCTTGTAGGATTGTGATAGATGCAATAAGGAATCCGTATGAGGCATTTTATTTAAAAAGAAGGTATGCGAATTTTTATCTCGTCTCAATAAATACTCCTGATTTTCAGCGTTTGAGCAGCTTGCGCGATTACAGAAAACTTTCTAGCAAGGAAATTTCTGAGCTTGATAGTAAGGAATATCCAGGGAAGATTTCCGGTGAAAATAAATTCATTGCGCAAAACATTCAGGCCTGCATAGAAATCTCTGATATCCATATTCATAATTCAAAAACTAACGAGTTTAATCAGAATGATTTAGTGGGGCAGCTGGCTTGGTATTTGGCTCTTATGATGCACCCTGGTTTGGTAATGCCGACGTCTGTTGAAAATTGTATGCAGGTTGCTTATACGGTTAAGCAAAGTTCTGGCTGTATATCCAGGCAGGTTGGCGCCGTGGTAACAGATGACAGTTATAGCGTGAAGTGTGTAGGATGGAATAGTACACCCCAAGGGCAAACCCCGTGCCTTTTGAGAAGCGCAGAGGACTTGCTGCGTGGAAATAATAGTTTGGATTACAGCGACTATGAACGAAATGACAACGTTTTTCGAAAGGCATTGAGTGACAAGTATTTTGGATTGATTCAATCCGGTGCTACCCAAAGGAGAAATGTCCCATTTTGCTTTAAAAGTGTTCAAAATGAAATAGAAGGCGAGAAGAATCAAGTTCATACTAGGGCGTTGCACGCAGAAGAGAATGCTTTTTTACAGATAGCAAAAAATGGAGGGCAGAAACTTCTTGGTGGTATTTTATTTACTACTGCGAGCCCATGTGAGCTTTGTGCGAAAAAAGCTTATCAGTTAGGTATTGTTAAAGTAATTTATATTGACCCGTACCCAGGGATTGCTACAGATCATATACTTTCTGTTGGTGCAATAAAGCCAAAGCTGGAACTGTTTAGAGGCGCAGTTGGTCGCGCCTTTTATCAGCTTTATCAACCACTGATGCCTTATAAGGACGAGTTGGATTTATTATACTCTATAAGGCCTTATCATAATCCCGAGAGCCCGTCGAAGCGATTTCTTGAAGAGGAGAATAAAAAATTACTCGCTGATATTGAAGCTCTGAAAGTCGAGTTGCGCGCCTTAAAGGGAGAGGGCTAAATCGACTTCACCGTTCTGCGCTATCGGGCTGGAAGGGATTGTGCATATATGGCATGGTCTCGAAAGTATAGGCAATGCAGCGATTGGATCAGAACGGAGGAGGGGTGATGAGGAAGACGCTAGGAAGTCGATGGAAACGCTGAAAGCGTTCAATATTTTCGTGTTACACCTTTGCCCGAGAGAAGGTAAAAGGTGACAAGGTAAAAAGGCAAAAGTAGACAAATTTATTTTGAGATATAGATCTGCCACCTTTTAGTCCGAAAACCCGTCCCTTAGTTTGATCGTTAGATGTTACATAAGAGGCTTGTTTATGGCGATAAATACTTACGGTTTTGATTCGGTAGCATGGGGTGTCGCGAAGCAAGAAGGTAAAGTTGTATTGCAAGCATGCGCGCGCGCACGACAAATGATCACTTATTCCAATTTCGTTCAACGGCTTTCAGCAATCACCATAGAGGCGCATGATCCTCGTCTTGCGCATTTTTTGGAAGAGATTACATCCGAAGAAAGTGCCGCCGAGCGAGGTATGCTCACGGCGTTAGTAGTACATAAAACAGGAGACTTTCAGCCTGGGCCAGGTTTCTTTGAGCTGGCTCGGAATCTTGGTTATCAATTCACTGACATTGAGAAGTTTTGGATTCAAGAAGTTAAGCGGGTTTTTGAAATTTGGGCAAAGTGAGGGTTGTGTTGCCTGACAATGTGCTCAAGGCAAAAGGTGGTAGATTTATATAAATAAATAGATCTGTCACCTTTTACTGTAGGAAGACCTCAAACTTCTGCCATCCGGGCGCCGCATTCTCTGCAGTAATCTGGCGCAGCATTGAGATAACCTCTTCACGACTGACAACTTGCCCCTTTACTGCCGGATTGGTTGTAAGGCGGCTGATGAAGTACTGTCGCCCCTCGTTGCTAATAGAGTACTGGCCGTCGCTGTGCATCTCTAATCGCCCCGACTCCAGATGGGTGCGGTAGTTACCCATGAAACGAGAAATATCGAAGCGCTCACCAGCCATCAGACCGGTCACTTCCAAGATGGCCTGCATGTAAGCACGCATGTCACGGGAGTTTGCGGTAGGTGGTGTGATCATTTTATTGAGGAATGCCATGATTATCTCCTAAGTAACAGTCTAGATGCAAATATAAATCAGGTGGTGAAAAGAATATTTCTGGACTCGGACATCCCCGCGAGCGAAGCAAGCAACGTGATAGCTAAACTAGGTAAGGGCTATTTTAAGCAGCCCCTTGATCATTCATTGTCGGTAGTTTTGCCTCTGCATAAGATACAAATACTTGGAGGGCATCCACGCAAAATCTTATCTGTTCGCGATACTGTAACCACGACTGGACTCCCTTCGCGCCGTGGAACATGTTGTTCCTGAAGCGATAAACAACATAGGTAAGTAGCTCAATGACTTGCTTCTTCGTGAGTTTCTCAAAGGGAATAGCAAGAATCCTTTTGAGTGCGTCAACCATCCGCGTCGAGGTCTTTTTGTCAGGGATGAGGTTGGCAAGTTTTTTGGGGTCTTGGTAGCGAGCATGAAAGTGATGTGCAGGGATGTTTAGCGAGTCAAGCGCAATCTTACTGCTGTTAACGACTTCATTTGCGAAATCTGGAAGTTTGTTCGGGTTTAGGTCGTTTTGAAAACACTTGGACTCGAAAAGAGACCACGCTAGCAAGAAGTGCATTGCCGTGGGGTCTTTCAATAGGTGTTGTACCTCTAACTCACTCTGCTGGAATAGTTGGCCAAGCCAACTGGAAAAATTTTGCATAACAGAGACCTCGCGCGAAATTATCGGGTTAAGGCCGCTTGTATAACGCGGCGGCCTTTAATATTTTCTTATGTTACCCTAGGATATATATGATACATAGTCTTGATCGCTCCTGGTTACGTAGGTGCTTCTGAGTTAGTAGTTGCTGCAACTCACAGAAGTCAATAGTTTCCGGCGTCGTGGAAGCCCTGATTGGACGCACTGCGTTCGGCGAGTGGAGTAGGCGCATTGTGTATAGGGAAAAAACCATTTTTATTTTTTCTCAATTGTTCCTGAAGATCACGCTGCACCTCGGCCAAGCTTGCCGCGACCCCCTTCGATGCTCTAGAGATAACCTGCATTAGTAATCAGTTGAAACTCATAAGCTGTGTGTAGCCAGCACAGCATCAGCCAAATCAAGCAAGTGTTGGTGATGAGTAAAAAGCAATACTTGACCACCTTCAGAAAACTGCGCCAACGCACGAAGAATATTCTCGGTCCGCGCATCATCAGAGGTGATAAGGACATCGTCCAAAATCAGCGGCATTGGGTGATTTGGGTCACGCTGCAGTTCCAAGGCCGCTAAACGAAGCGCGAGGTAAAGCTGATCGGCAGTTCCTTCACTCATGGCATCGATACCAATATGACTTCCATCACTTCGTTCAGCCTGCAGGACAGGCTGATCAGCAGAATCATCGACAATCAGGCGGGTGTAGCTTCCACCGGTGACTAGCCGGAAATAATTTGAAGCCAAACGCAGCATGGGGGCCTGTGCCCGCTCGCGAAAGCGTTTAAGTGCCTCATCTAGCAGTGATTCAGCAAGTTTCAGTTGCGCCCATGGCCTTATGGCTGCGCGATAGCTAGCAACCGCCGACTCCATGGCTTCACGTGCTACCGCTGCATCATCTGAACCATCGACTTCTGCGAGCAACTGGCGTGCAAGTCGCTCAGCTTCTTCTTTTTGCCGAAGAAGGGTCTCCTGCTCAGTAATATGGGCTTGGCAACGATCGCGCTCGGCTTCGGCCGAGACAATATCCAGCCCCTCCAAGCGCTGCCGTAGCTCTGGCACAGATCGAGTCGAGGCTTGGCGCAGCTGAGCCGCCAAGCCATCCGACTGCTCCTGCTGCTTTCGCTTTTTCTCCGATAATGCCTCTATCTCCTCCAAGCCATCAGCGGCCTCTACGCCTGCAGCCACACACAGCGCTTTTATGCTGGCCTGACCAACGTCATGTCTTTCACTGGCAGCCTGATGCTTACCCTTGGCCGCAGATTCCCGACGATTGAGCTCAAGCAGTTTGGAGTTATTGGTTTTTGACTTGAGCAATCTGGCTTGCAGACGATCAACAAAGTCATGTACGTGGGCGAACTCAGGCTCTGACAGCAAGGCGGCAAGGTTCAAGGCGTTCTCGTGAAATGCACCCTCAGCGATCGTGAACTTACGGATACGTTCTTCGCGGGCACTCTGCTCCGACACCTCCCTGGCAAGCGTTGTTAGCTCATTAAGCCTGGCCTTGACGACCGAGGGAGAACTCTCCGGCATAAGGAAAAGGCGCTCATGCCACTTCATCAATGCGCTTTGACATGACTGCAAGCGTTCGGAGTCTTCACTGATGGCCTGACTTTCTTCTTGAACTTCTTCTTGTTGCGCTTTTATTGCTTCTTCAAGTGACTCTCGTGTGGCTGATGTCTTGATCATGGTCTGATGCCATGAATCCGCCTGCTCCATCAGCGAGTTCAGATCGCTCGCGTCATCACGAGATAGCGCACTTGCACTGGTCAATGCGCTGGTAAGCGTCGCAGCAGCCTGTTCTACCTCAGCGTTTATTTCTGCTGGCGCTCGGCACGCAGAAATGTGCCGCTCATGCAAATCCAGCGCAGCAGCTCGCTGGCTCAACCACTCACGCAATGCCGCTGGCTGAAGCTTTGGCAAATTTGCCGCTGCCAGCCTTTCAGACCACTCGCCTTGAAACTCCTCACGCTCAACAGTATTGGCTTCTTTAAGCCTGTTAATTTCCAATAACTGCTCATTCATTTCGCCGACTCTGGACTCGCATTCGGCTGCGGTGGCGGCTCTTTCGGCATTGTCCCGCAGTACATCGGCCTGACGATCGGCCTCACTGAGCGAGACCTCAAAGGCTTCTGGCAGCGCTCGGTCTGGGTCGAAATCCTGGGCAAGTATTGCTGGGTCATCGCTACGCAGCACATAAGCCTTACGCACCCGTCGCCAGCCATCATCGCGGTGCTCTCTGGCCGTCTTCAACGTTAGAGCCGTCACCACTTCGCCAGTGGTCATCAAGGTTTGCTGGCGGCGTAGCTGCACTTTCAGGTCGCGCGAAATCCCCATCTCTTCATTGCTTAGCGCAGTGAGTTCAGTCTCAAGGCGGCCTAACTCCTGCTCTGCAATGCTAAGCTCTGAAGGCTGCAAGGGTCTGCTTTTTTGCAGGTTCTCAACCGAATCCACACCACTATCGGACAACGCTTGTTTCAACGACCTCGCAAGGCTGTCCATATCACGCAGCAGATCAGATTGCCGCTTAGAGAAGTCACCGAGTGTTTGGGCATTTCGCAGTGCGCTGGCAACAGCCTTGAGTAGGACGGGATCGCAAATTGCATCGCTCCGCGCAGCTTGTTGTACCTTTAACCTCTTTTGCAGGGTATCCAGATGCAGCTTCTTAAGGGCCAAGCCACTGTCCAGCAAGCTGAATTGATCCAGACTCTCTACCAGGGAAACCCGTTCAGCGGCAGAAGGTAGGGCAGCCACGAGTGCAGTTAACGGCTGATCGGCTGAAATATTCCCGGCCACGGCGGTGAGTTGCGCACCATGCGACTCAATTTCATCCTGCGTGTTTAGTTGTTCTTCACGACTACGGATGACGTTGTCCCGCTCCACCACCAGCCGATTAATGGCTACTTCGTGTTCAAGCAGTTTGGGCTCAATAGTAAGTTCAGCCCGCTCTTGGTTGCACTCATCCAACTCCGCTGAAGCTTCAAGCATGACGTCAGACGCATGGCGCATTGCCTGCTCCGCGGCCAAACGTGTTTCACGGGAATTAACGGGCAGTAATGGCTGGCTCTCCAGTGCCTCGAGCTCCGCCAAAACATCGTCATGTTGCTTCAGTAAAGGCTGTACTGTGCGCAACTCGGTCAGTTCGTTAACACGGCGTCTCAGTGCCTGAAGAGCTTGCTCAGTTTCTTCAACTTCTGATTTGGCTACTTCGTGGCTGCGCTCCAGCGCTTTCCATTCCGACGGCTTCGTCAGCGCATCGCGATAAAGCCTTTTCTGTTCTTCCAGTTCTCTGCGTGCCTTATTGATCGTTGCGCTATGGCTTCGTGAGCTGAAGTATTTTTTGGCATCTTCTTCAAGGGTAGCCAGAAGGGTTTTGATACTGGCGGTACCTGAACTGGCCTCAAACAAGGCCGAACCGACCTCATTATCCCCTTTGAGCAGAGACTTGCCGCCTTCGCGTAAACGCTGGTGATTCAGGCCAAACATGGACTCGAACTGCGCACGATCCAGGCCGCCGCTGAGCGCTTGCTCAATGCCGTTAGGCAGCGCTACTCCAGATTCACCTTCACCCGTCAGCGGATTTGCCTGCGTCAGTGTTTGACCGCGGCCCTTATGACGGGCCACCGCGACCTCCTGACCTTCGGCATCCACAAATACCCCGACAATTGCCATCCGATTATGGGCATGCACAAAGTTGTCTTTGCTCTGTTGCGGAATGCCAAAGCGCAAATCACCCATCGCCCGCAGCGCCGAGGACTTGCCTGCCTCATTGGGTCCATAGATCACGTGCAGATTGGCTGACGTGGAGTCAAGTTGTAGGTGTTTATCTGTAAATGGCCCAAAGGCTTTGAAAATAAGGCTTTTGATTTTCATACGCTGGCTCCTGCCTGCGCGAGGCGCGCCAACACCGTCGCCTCCGCATCCATTAAGAGATTGCGCATGGCATCACGATCATCCAGTCGCGGCACATCATGTGTGGTGAACTCCGGCATGACCTCTGCCGGCAAGGCGCCCAGTACACTCTCCAGCGCTTCCCTGGTCCAATTCGCCAGAGCATCCTCATCAGAAGCCAAGCTGTCCACCAGGCGGATTAACTCCGCGATGGCATCCTGGCCCCCTGCGGCTTGACCTCGATCAATTGGTGAGCAGACTTCAACATGCACCTGCTCAATCCAAACCTCGCTGCCGCTTATATCCTGCGCGGCGGCCTGCACTGCAGCGGCCAGAGTGCCGGGTTGGTTTGCTTCAAGGCCATGCAAAATCGTGACACCTGAGAGTATGATCCGTACAGCATGCAGACGATCGCTTGCTTCTTGTACGAGCGCTGTCAGCGCTGCACGCACGCGCTCAGGGATGATCTCGAGCCGCTCCACTCCATCCAACTCGACCGTTACCTGACTCCAGCGCACAACATCCAAGGCAACAAAGCGAGCTTCTATTATCTTACCGGCATCCACCGTCACCAGCTCGCAGCCCTTGGCGCCGGTTTCTTTGGCGTGTCGCCCTTGCAAGTTGCCGGGGAAGACAATACGAGGACTTTCAGCGACAACTTGGCGTTTGTGTATATGCCCCAGAGCCCAATAGTCGTAACCCTTGGCCGTGAGCGCACTCACGCTGGTCGGTGCATATGTGTCGTGGCCGGCTGCCCCGGTGAGGCTGGTATGCAGCATGCCAATATTGAAGTAGTCGTTAACGGGGGCTGGGTAGGAAGGCACCAGATCTTCCGGCATAGCGCGATCCGGAAAGCTGTAACCATGAACAGCTACAGTTAATTCATCAAGCTGTACCGTTTCTGCGGTACGACTGGAGAAGACCTTCACGTTCAGCGGCAAGGGCAGCTGCCGGCTGATTACTCCCTGCGCATCGTGGTTACCCTGCACAATGAACACCGGGATATTTTTCCGATTCAACCGCACCATTTGCTCGCGGAAAAAAAGTCCAGTGTGAAAATCCTGCCAGTCGCGGTCATACAGATCGCCGGCCAGCAAGACGAAATCGACCTGCTCCTCCAGCGCCAAGTCCACCAGCCGCTCCAGAGCCTGACGGGTAGCGTTGCGCAAGCGCTCGAGGGGAGCGCCTTCGTAACGGCTCAAGCCGCGTAGCGGGCTATCGATATGCAAATCAGCAGCATGGATGAAACGCATCAGACAGCTCCTTCTGTTGGTGTTTTATAAAAAAACGCCCAAGCAATGCGGTAGTCGGTTTGGCGATTGGCCAGATAGTAGGTTTATATATCCGCCCCATAGCAGGGGCGATATTAAGCTGCTCGTATTGCGACATCACTGAGAGCCATCCTCCCGAGCCAAGGGACACGATTTGACGACGTACATCCCGCCTCCCAGCGTCGAGGAGAAACACGACATCGGCGGCAAGCGGCGCAATCAGTTCGCCAGCAGAGCAAGCATAGCCACTAATCTGCCGCCAGTTCGTCCATCGTCCGCTTTTAGCCGCTTACTGCCCGGCACGACTGGCAGATATGATTGCTCTCGGCCAATCACCAAAACTGACTCTGATCACGCAGGGCGTGGCGGATTGGTTGTTGATCTGTAACTCGTCACAGGGCAACGTAACCTGGACAGTTGATGCTGCTCTATAAAGCTATTAGGGAGGGGGAGATCAAAAGTCTGGAGCCTTCGCCTCAAAGACCGGTCCCTGTCCGTTTCAACCACAAATTCGTAGTTTTTTTGGTAAATCGCCATCTTGGGCGAGCATGAGGAAGTGCCGGGAGGTGCTGCGTCAAAAGTCTGCGCGTTCTAGTATCGGCCCCTGCGTCAAACTATTTTTCCATCTCTGCAGAATTCGTATTCCTAACCCTCATCCTGAAACGGGGAGAGCGATGATGATCACAAGCGCCACCCGGCGACGGCGAAACGGGGAGGAGGGCGCCGGCACGACAGGCGACCGGCTGGATGCGGAGAAGGCGGAGGGGTACTTTCTGTTTTAGGTATACGTATAGGTATACATTACGAACTTATAACTAGAAAAATACAGCAATTAAGCGGTCTCTAGACGGTATGTTCGACCCCGGCTTCGGCACCATATTTATCAAAGGCCTGCATGAGGTTTCTCATGCAGGCCTTTGTCGTTTCTGCTTCGCAATTTCTGAACTCCACCCTCTGCGATCTCAACCTTCGCTACCCCAGACACCCGTACGGACTTGCTCGATCAGTATTACGAGATCGTTTTCGCTACGCCTGCGATGCGTGATATCTGGTCTGGCATGCAGGCGGACAAACAGCTTCTGGCGCTGGAGCTGAAGGAGAGTCGTGTCGCTGGCGGGTTATTGGCCGAGGCGATGCTTCGGGTGTTTCCCGGCAGCGATGCGCAGCAAGTGACCGATGCGGCCTTTTTGATCTGGCATCTGGGTGAGGCGACGATGCGATTGGCCATCTCTTGCGCGCCCGACGAGGGCCGGCGCCTTGTCGAGGCGTTCAAACGCATGTCGCTGGGTGAAATCATGGCCCCGTGACCATGGGTACCTTCAGCTCATAAGGCAGCTACTTCTCCGTCCATTTTCCACCACCGGTTTCGCAATCGATCTTGGCCTGCGGCATGTTCTCGATGCTGTAGTAATAAGTGATTACTTGGGCATTGTCCGGGATGTTCAGTGGATTGCTGTTCTTGTCCTTGCTGATGGACTGAGGGTTGGCCAGCGCTTCTGGAGTCAATGTGCCCAGGCAGGTGGCCCGATAGCGATCGCCGCAATGTTCGACTTTTTTCTTGGTGTTGGTCAGCATTTCCTTGCTCTCGTTGCTGCAGGACCAATCGATGGCATCCACTGGCATGCCTTCGTATTCATAGCAGCTGTGCGTTTCGATCACGGGAACCGAAGGGCTTTGGGATCGGGTTTTCACGTCGCACCCTTGGGCCATCGCGAGCGCGGGGCCCAGGCTGACGATCAAAAGCAGAAGCAGTCTACTGTTCATCGGCGTTTCCTCTCCTGCATCGCCCCTGTGGGGTTCAAGGAGTCAGCTATACGAATGGCTGGCCTGCAAAACCACGGGGCAGCCTTTGCAATCCGGGCATTTCGATCAGCCGTTGGGTCCAGGCTGCGCGCCAGTCATTGGCGGTGTGGACTGCTTTGGCCTTGCGTGCGGCCCGACGTGCAGCATTGCGTTCGGTTTTGCGCGCGTCTTTGAACGCATCGGTATTGCGACAGCTTCTGCATTTCACGCGGGTCAGTATGCTGCTTGAGGTCAGGTTGCTGCCTTTATGCCCGCAGGCCAGGTGCCCGCCGACTTTGAAGTGAGTGACCATGGGGTATCTCCTTCGTGATGTGTAATCGTTCGACATCCGGCGGACGGGGGCGTTCGTTCGCGGTTCAGCAGGCAAAAAAAAGGCCCGCATGCGGGCGGGCCAGGGGATTTCTTCAAAGGAGTGGGTGCACTGTAGAGGGGAAGTTGTGAAGGCGATGTGAAATGGCAGAAGGGCACGAAAAAAAACCGGCAAACCTGGCCGGGTTGGGGTGTAGCGCATGTCTGGCAGGCAGGCATAAGCCTGGTGACGATGATGTCACCGTTCAGGTGCCCTGAATCGGGCTCTGCCCCTGGTTTGAGTACCTTGGTCGACTCATCTGAATCGAGGCAGCGGCGGCTCGACAGGTTTGAGTGAAGACAGTGCGCTGCGAATCTGCGGCGTGTCTTTCTCGATGTCGTTCAGACGATCGCGAATCCTGAGGGCTGTCGGATGCCCCCCTTGATTATCAACCCAATCGGCGATTTCCTTACACGCAGCGGCAAGGCGCGCCTGACGGGAGTCAAGCAGGGTGAGCAGGGTGGTGATGGACTCTTTCTCGGACATGACATACACCTCCGTTCAAAGAAATCGGGTAAAGGGCAACAAAAAGCCCGCGGGGAGCGAGCTTTCTGCCGATGGGTCGCTGATCCTTCAGCTCCTTTGAGTATAGACCCGGAAAATAAAAGAGGTCAGCTTCAAACCAGCGGGGACGCTACCGGCGAGCTGACCGCGTTAAGCCGCCGACATTCGCGTTCGGCGTCCTCTTCAAGATCGAAGCCGTCACCGATGAAGCCGCGAGTGCGGGTATCGGTGATGCGATACCAGACGGCGTCGTCGGGTGGTGGGTGATCGGGTTCTCCGGCCCGGCGGCCATGCACGATGATCTTGTGGCAGCGTTTCACAACGAAAATGTCTTCCATGGCGTCACCGAAGCTATTCGTATTCAGATCAAGCATAGAAGCCCTTTGCGATCATGCAAAAAACAAGCAGGTCAGTTCGTCGGCTCGCAACACCTTCGAATACGTCTCACGGTGTTTCAGTGGCCTCGATGATCTGCTCCAGAAACACCGCCAGCGCGACTTCTTCTGCCCTGAGCCGTTTGCGCCCCCTCGATCGAGGCAGCTCGGCCAATGTGCCCTGCATGAATCCATCGACAACCGCCGGGTGGATGTAGCATTTGCGGCAAACCGCCGGGGTATTGCCCAACTGCCGGGCGACGTTCTTGACCATTTCTACTACATGTCGCCTCGCATCGGCTTCCGATTCCCAGTGCAACTTGCGCAACACTGCCAACGCCAGCGCACTGCCGGCCCAGGTGCGGTAGTCCTTGGCGGTGAAGTCGGCGCCGGTCAGTGTCTGCAAGTAGGTGTTGACGTCGGAGGAGCTGACGGTGTGCCGGTCGCCGTTTTCATCCAGATACTGAAAGAGGTTTTGCCCGGGGATTTCCAGGCAACGCTTGATGATCCGCGCCAGGCGCCGGTCTTTGACGGTGATCTGGTGCTGGATGCCGCTCTTGCCGCGAAACTGAAACACGATTGCGCTGCCGTTGATCTCGACGTGACGGCTGCGCAGGGTCGTCAGGCCATAGGAGCGATTGTCCCGGGCATATTGAGTGTTGCCCACCCGGATCAGCGTCGCATCGAGCAAGGTAATCACCGTGGCCATGACCTTGTTGCGGCTGAAGCCGGGTGCGGCCAGCAGCGCCTCCAGTTGTTTGCGCAGTTTCGGCAGGGCCAGGCCGAAGTCCCGCAGTCGCGAATATTTGTCGGCGTCGCGCACTTCCCGCCAGCGCGGGTGATAACGGTATTGCTTGCGGCCACGAGCGTCACGACCGGTGGCTTGCAGATGACCGCGCGGGTCGGGGCAAATCCACACGTCGGTGTAGGCGGGCGGCACCGCGAGGGCATGGATGCGTTTGACTTCATCCGGATCGGTAATGCGCTGACCCGTCGGGTCGAAATAACAGAACGTGCCACGCAGGAACTTACGAGTGATGCCGGGCTGGCTGTCATCGACGTAATGCAGGTCGGGCGGCAGAACATCGGGTAACGCGGTATCTGGCATGGCGGGCAATCCTGGGCGACGAATCATGGGGCGTTAAGCCATTGACCGCGCCCCGTTGCCGGCGTGCCGAGAAATTCAGGCCAGCACTGCCACCGCTTTGATTTGTGCCCAGAGTGGCTGTCCGGGGTGCACGCCCAATTGATCCCGGGAGTAACGGGTAATCCGCGCCAACAGTGGCGTGCCGCCCGCGTTCAGGCGTATCAGTACGTGGGCAGCGTTATCGGCGCCGATTTCACTGACCACCGTGACCGGCAGGCGATTGAGGATGCTGCTTTGCTCGAGGCCTTGCAGGCTCAGGCTGACATCTCGTGCCTGGACCTTGCAGCGCAGTGCCTGACCCTCGGCCATCGGCGAATGGGCCACCCGAATGCTCAGGTCGGTGTGGGGCAGTTGCAAGGTCAACAACTGATAGTCGGCGTCATAGGCGCTGACGTGCCCTTCGATCACCACACCGGCGTCGTCGCCCAGCGCCAGCGGCAGATCGAGCCGGGCCAGGGTTTCGCCGATGGGGCCACTGGCCAGGGCTTTGCCATCGCTGAGCAGGACTAGGTGGTCAGCGAGCCGCGCGACTTCATCCTGGGAATGGCTGACGTACAGCACGGGGACGTCCAGCTCATCGTGCAGCCGTTGCAGGTACGGCAGGATTTCGTTTTTACGCTGGGTATCGAGTGCCGCCAGCGGTTCGTCCATCAGCAACAGTTTCGGGCTGGTGAGCAGGGCGCGAGCAATGCCTACCCGTTGGCGTTCACCGCCCGAAAGGTTCTGCGGATCACGCTCCAGCAGATGGCTGATTCCCAGTAGTTCAGTGGCATGGGCCATGTCGACCTGACGCTGTTGGCGAGGGATGCGCTTGAGGCCGAACTCAAGATTGGCCCGCACCGACAGATGGGGAAACAGGCTGGCTTCCTGGA
The DNA here is from genome assembly GCF_059695645.1 of Pseudomonas sp. LBUM1673. Taxonomy (NCBI): domain Bacteria; kingdom Pseudomonadati; phylum Pseudomonadota; class Gammaproteobacteria; order Pseudomonadales; family Pseudomonadaceae; genus Pseudomonas; species Pseudomonas sp. LBUM1673. The sequence continues at coordinate 3,438,261 of NZ_CP166780.1, read as the reverse complement.
AGACGTAACCCAGGGCGCGTTGATGCGGCGGGACGAAAATCCGCTTGTCACTGTCCTGCCAGACCTCATCGTTGACCTGAATAAAACCCTGCTCGGGCTGTTCCAGACCAGCGATACAGCGCAGGCAGGTGGTTTTGCCCGAGCCGGAATGCCCGTAAAGCGCAGTCACTCCTCGGCCGGGCAGTTGCAGGTCTACATCCAGGGCGAACCCCGAATAATTCAATTTCAAGCGCGTATGAATCATCGATCAGCTCCAGACCGTCTTGGTCTTACGGCTGGAGTAGAGCGCCAGCAACACCGCAAAGGAGAACACCAGCATCGCCCCGGCCAGCCAATGAGCCTGGGCGTATTCCATGGCTTCGACGTGATCGTAGATCTGCACCGAAACCACGCGGGTCTTGTCGGGAATGTTGCCGCCAATCATCAGCACCACGCCGAATTCGCCGACGGTGTGGGCGAAACCGAGAATGGCCGCCGTGATGAAACCGGGGCGGGCCAGCGGCAGAACCACGCTGAAGAACGTGTCCCAGGGATTGGCGCGCAAGGTTGCGGCGACTTCCAGTGGGCGAGTGCCAATGGCGGAAAAGGCATTTTGCAGCGGTTGGACCACGAACGGCATCGAGTACAGCACTGAGCCAATCACCAGCCCCGTAAAACTGAAGGTGAGGGTGCCCAGCCCCAGCGATTGGCTGAAGTGGCCGACAAATCCGTTAGGACCGAGCGCCAGCAACAAGTAAAAGCCAATCACCGTGGGCGGCAGCACCAGAGGCAGGGCGACGATCGCCCCGACCGGGCCGCGCAGCCAGGAACGGGTGCGCGACAGCCATAACGCAATCGGAGTGCCGATGACCAACAGGATGACGGTCGTCAGGGACGCCAGTTTCAGGGTCAGCCAGATGGCGGAATAATCGGCACTCGATAGCGTCATTTAGAGTTGGTAACCGTAGGATTTGATGACAGCGGCGGCTTTCGGACCTTTTAGGTAGTCAACCAGTGCCTTGGCGGCCGGGTTGTCCTTGCCCTTATTGAGGATCACCGCGTCTTGTTTGATCGGGTCATGCAGGTTGGCCGGAACGATCCAGGCCGAGCCGCTGGTGACTTTGCCGTCTTTGTAGATCTGCGACAAGGCCACAAAACCGAGTTCGGCATTACCAGTGGAGACGAACTGGTAGGCCTGGGTGATGTTCTGGCCTTCAACGAGCTTGTCTTTGACCTTGTCGGTCAGGTCCTGCTTGGCCAGCACCTGAGTGGCGGCCAGGCCGTAAGGCGCCGTTTTCGGATTGGCGATGGACAGGTGTTGATACTGATTGTCGCTCAGTACCTTGCCCTTGGCGTCGACGTAACCGTCCTTGGCCGACCACAGCGCCAGAGTGCCGAAGGCGTAGGTGAAGCGCGACCCCTTGACGGTGTCGCCTTCGGTCTCGAGTTTCTGCGGGGTGGTGTCGTCTGCCGAGAGGAACACTTCGAACGGCGCGCCGTTCTTGATCTGGGTGTAGAACTGGCCGGTTACACCAAAGGAGCTGACCAGTTTGTGCCCGGTGTCTTTTTCGAAATCGGCTGCAATGGCCTGGATCGGCGCGGTGAAGTTGGCGGCGACGGCGACCAGGACTTCGTCCGCCTGGGCGGTCCCGAAAGCGAACAAGGTGAACAGGCACGCGGGGGCAAAACGTGCGGCACGAATGGTCATGAAACGGCTCCGTGGTAGGCGTGTGAAACGCTATATAGCGGAATATATAGCGAAATGCCTGTAAACGGAACAAATGGGGATGCCCCCCGTTGAATGATGCGCGCCCCCTGTAGCAGCTGGCGTAGCCTGCGTTCGGCTGCGCAGCAGTCGTGAAACCAGGCACCTCGGTCTTTCAGGCCAATCGTGGTCGCTGAATTTACGACTGCTGCGCAGCCGAACGCAGGCTACGCCAGCTGCTACAGGGCTCCGTCCTACTGACGAACCAACTTCGCCAGTCCTTCATCAGCCAACCGCCGGGTCAGCTGCGCCGAAGTCATTTCAACGCCCAACGTAAACGCCTGCCCCGCCCACAGGTTGCTGAAATCCGCCTCCCCTTTTGCCCGCAGTGGCATCAGTGCACCGCCCGCCAAAGGGAAGGCCGGTGCTTTAGCGCACATCGGCCCCAGTTCACGCATCACCCGATTGAGAATCCCGCGTGCCGGGCGTCCGGTGAAAATGTTGGTGACCGCCGTCTCGCTTTCCTTGGCCGTGCGCAACGCCTTGTGGTGAGAAGTGCTGACCTTGGCCTCCGGTGTGAACAAATAAGCCGTTCCCACCTGAACCGCCGAGGCGCCCAGCAGAAAAGCTGCCGCGACACCCCGCGCATCTCCAATCCCGCCCGCCGCAATCACCGGCATGTTCACCGCATCGACGATCTGTGGCACCAGCGCGAAAGTGCCCACTTGGCTGCTCAGGTCATCGCTGAGGAACATTCCGCGATGACCGCCAGCCTCGTAACCCATGGCGATGATCGCGTCGCAACCATGCTGCTCCAGCCAGACGGCTTCTTCGACCGTAGTGGCCGAGGAGAGAATTTTCGCCCCGGTGGCTTTTACCCGATCCAGCAGGGACTTTTCCGGCAGGCCAAAGTGAAAACTCACCACTTCGGGACGAAATTCTTCGATCACCTCGCAGGCCGCGTTATCGAACGGTGCGCGATTGGAGACTGGCGTCGGTGCATCGAAGTCGACAGCCAATTCCCGGTAGTACGGTTCCAGCAGATTCTTCCATTCCCGGGCACGTTGATCATCGGGCGACGGCGGTTGATGGCAGAAGAAATTGACGTTGAACGGGCGCTGGGTGTGTTGGCGAATCGTCTTCAGTTCCTCGCGCAACTGCTCGATGCTCAGCATGGCGGCGGGCATCGAACCCAGGCCGCCAGCGTTGCTTGCCGCAATCACCATGGCCGAAGTCGTCGCGCCAGCCAGGGGAGCCTGGATGATCGGCAGTTCGATCCCGAGCAGGTCAAGAATGCGGGTGTCTGGCCATTGGCTCATGTGCAGTGTTCTCCGGCGTCGAAACAGGGCAGGGACGATAGAAGCGAATTTGTATCAGCAATGACTGACACAAGGCCAGTCGAGTTTTTAATGGGTTATGCCCGTCAATAGTTGATTCACCGGGCTTGCCGATGGGGATTGGCTTAAAGTCGGGTACGGCGATGGGGTTCCATGTGATAGTTCAATGGCACGACAACTGAGTGATTTCATTGGGAGGCTGCGATGTTCAAAGGCATTTTGATCGACAAAGGCGACAGCGGTTACCGGGCCACGCTACAAGAGATCAGTGACGATCAATTACCCGAGGGTGATGTAACGGTGCGCGTGGCGTACAGCACGCTGAACTTCAAGGATGGCCTGGCGATCACTGGCAGCAGCCCGGTGGTGCGCAAATTCCCGATGGTGCCGGGGATAGATCTGGCGGGCACTGTCGAAGTCAGCGGTCATCCGGACTACAAGGTCTGCGATCAAGTCCTGCTCAACGGCTGGGGCGTGGGCGAAGGACACTGGGGCGGATTGGCACAGAAAGCTCGCCTGAATGGCGACTGGCTGATCCCGTTGCCCGAAGCATTCACCGCCGCGCAAGCGATGGCCATCGGCACGGCCGGCTACACAGCGATGCTGAGCATCCTGGCGCTGGAGCATAACGGCGTGAATCCCGAGCAAGGCGACGTGCTGGTGACGGGCGCCAACGGCGGCGTAGGCAGTTTCGCCATCGCGCTGCTGAGCAAACTCGGCTATCGCGTGGTGGCCTCCACCGGCCGTACCGCCGAACACGTCTACCTCAAGCAATTGGGTGCCAGTGAGATCATCGATCGCGCCGCATTGTCCGAGCCGGGCAAACCGCTGGCCAAAGAGCGTTGGGCTGCGGTGATCGACTCTGTCGGCAGCCACACGCTGGCCAATGCCTGCGCCAGCACCCGAGCCAACGGCACCGTCGCCGCCTGCGGTCTGGCGCAAGGCATGGACTTTCCCGCCTCCGTGGCACCGTTCATTTTGCGCGGTGTGACCCTGGCCGGCATCAACAGCGTGACCCAACCCAAAGCCAGGCGGATACTTGCCTGGAATCGCCTGGCCAAGGATCTGGACTTCGCCTTGCTGCCGTTGATCAGCCACGAAATCGGTTTGGGCGAAGCCATCGACGCCGCACCGCGCTTGCTCGCCGGCCAGTTGCGCGGTCGGGTGGTGGTCGACGTCAATCGTTGACCGCTGCACCGCAAATCCAACAGACAAACTGTAGAGACAAGGAAATATCGACCATGGATGTAAAACTGCGTGAAGTGCTGCCCTTTAGCGTCTCGGGTTTGCAGGTGCGCACCCTCAATGCCGCAGAGCAGCAGCCAGATACCGCGCGTATCGGCCCTATGTGGGAACAATTTTTCGTTGAGGAGATGTTCGACAAGATCGCCCACAAACAGCCGGACTCCTTTATGTATGGCGTCTATTCCAACTACGAGTCCGACGCGTCGGGCCACTTCGATGTGACCGCGGGTGTGGCGGTTACCGCGCCCTCCGAGGATTTTGCGCAGGTTCAGATTGAGGGCGGCGATTACTTGGTGTTCAGCGCCAAAGGGCCGATGCCGGACAGCGTCATTCAGACTTGGGGCCTGATCTGGGCCTACTTCGAGGATAACCCGCAGGTTCGCCGCAAGTTCGCCACGGACTTCGAGGTCTACACCGGTCCGGAGTCCGTGGCGGTCTATATCGGCATTCAGGACTCAGCCGCGTTTTCACGCTCCAGCAACTGACGCTTGCGCTCCACGCCCCAGCGATAGCCCGACAGGTTGCCGTCGCTGCGCACTACGCGATGGCAAGGGATTGCCACCGCCAAGCTGTTCGCGCCACAGGCCTGGGCCACGGCGCGCACGGCTTTCGGTGCGCCGATGCGCTGAGCGATATCGGCATAACTGGCGGTGCTGCCGACGGGAATCTCTCGCAGGGCTTGCCACACCCGCTCCTGAAACGCCGTGCCGCGTACGTCCAGCGGCAGGTCCAGGCCGAGGGCTGGTGCTTCGATAAAACCCACCACTTTGGCGATCAGCTGCTCGAACTCATGATCGGCGCCAATCAGATTGGCGCGCCGAAACTTGTCCTGTAGATCACAGACCAATTGATGCGGGTCGTCCCCCAGTAGAATCGCGCAGACACCGCGTTCACTTTGTGCCACCAGAATAGCCCCGAGGGAACACTGGCCGACGGCAAAACGAATGTCGTTGTTCTGCCCGGCCGCACGGTAGTCACCGGGTTTCATGCCCAGCAGTTGATCCGCCGCCTCATAGAAACGGCTGTTGGAGTTGAATCCGGCGTCATACAGCGCGTCGGTGACCGTGCCGCCATCTGTCAGGCGCTCGCGAACCCTGCGTGAACGATGGGCGGTGGCATAGCCCTTGGGAGTCAGGCCGGTGATGGCCTTGAACACGCGATGGAAGTGGAAACTGCTCAGGCCGGCCGCGTCCGCCAGTTCATCCAACGCCGGTAATGTCTCGGCGGATTCGATATGACGGCACGCGGCGGCTACGGTCGCGGCGTGTTGTGCGGCGACGTCGCTTTGATCTTTCGCGGCCCGTTTGCTGGGGCGATAACCCGCCGCCTGAGCTTGTTCGGCCGTATCGAAGAATTCGACGTTCTGCGGTTTCGGCAGTCGTGCCAGGCTGCTGGGGCGGCAGTAGATGCCGGTGGTTTTCACTGCATACACAAACTGCCCATCGGCGCGGGAATCGCGCGCGATCACGGCGGCCCAGCGAGGATCGTTCTCGGTGGCGATATTTTTCGAATGAGTTGTCATGGCTTCATGTCCGTTGACCTGTTTCATGCAGATTAACCAGCCGGCAGAGACGCCACACTCCGGGTCTTGCGGTCGAATTCGACTGTTTCATCCCGCGGCACGAAAGGTGAAGTTGATCCGCTGTTCGCCCAAGCGAGGGTGATACCCCTCCTTGATCGGCAATACGCCGTGATAACGCAAACGGTCCGCGCCGCCCCAGACCACGATATCGCCATGGAGCAGTGGCACGCGTTGGCTTTTGGCGCTTCGTTCAAAGCCACCGAACAGGAACGTCGCCGACAACCCCAAGGACACCGACACAATGGGGGCCGCGTAGGAACCTTCGTTTTTGTCCTGATGCAACGACATTCTGGCACCGGGAACATAGCGGTTGATCAGGCAGGAATCCGGTACGAACGCCATAAACCCTGCCTCTCGCGCCGCCGCTTGGGCCAGTTCGAAAAACACCTCGGGCATTTCAGGCCAGGGCGCGCCGGTCTGCGGATCGTTGCGGGTGTATTGGTAGCCGCTGCGGTCAGTCGTCCAGCCCCAGGTGCCGCAACTGCTCAAGGCCACCGACATGGTAAAACCGCCGGGCGTGACCATCTGCCGAAAGGGCGCCGCTGCCAGAACCGCCTCCAGTGCCGGCAGCAACCGGTCGAGCCAGGGCAGGGCAAAGCCTCTAAGAACGAAGGATTGTTCACCAATCTGCTCGCGCCTGGGTTCCCGTTCGGGTTCGGCGTCGGCAAACAGATCGAAGGTGATCGGGCTCATGGGGTCATAACGCATCGTGAAAGATGATTCCAAGGGTATGCCGTTTTCCACTGTGCAGGCGACTCACGCCGTGGCGCATGGTCACTCGGTAATAGCCGCGAACGCCTTTTACCGGGCGCTGATTCACGGCAAAAATCAACGCGTCGCCTTTCTTCAGGCCGATGACTTGCGGGCGCGATTGCATTCGCGGGCGTTGTTCGGTCAGCACAAACTCGCCGCCGGTGAAATCTTCCCCTGGTTCTGACAGAAGAATCGCCACTTGCAGCGGGAAGACGTGTTCGCCGTACAGATCCTGATGCAGACAGTTGTAGTCCTGTGGCCCGTATTGCAGCAACAAGGGCGTCGGGCGTTCCTGACCGGCGGCATGACAGCGTTGCAGAAACGCTTCATGCGACTCGGGAAAGCGGGTCGGCAGGTCCATGCTTTCGTACCAGCGATTGGCAATTGGCACCAGTCGAGGGTAAAGCGCGCTGCGCAACCGGGCCACCGGATCCGGCAGCGGGTACCTGAAGTATTTGTACTCGCCACGGCCAAAACCGTGGCGAGCCATCACCACTTTCGAGCGAAAGGCCTCGGGCCGGTCGTACAGGGCGCTGATTTCATCGCAGGTCTCATGGCTTAAAAGCGACCTGATGATCGCGCAGCCATCCTGATCGAGATGCTGCTCCAGCCTGGCCCAGTCGAGGGTATGGTTGTGAATCGTATCGGTAAACAAGGGCTCTGACTCCTTGACCAAAAGGTCGAGGCGGCCAGTTTAGTGAGCGGTGCCAGAGTGGGCACTCCGGCGCTTGCGGTCGAATTTCAATGCCGGGAGCAGACGTCCATGTTGTTCGCTCCGCAGGGCATTACAGCGCTTTGCTCACACTGATCTCGCTGATGACGTCTTCAGTCTGGCCATGAATGACGTCCAGTGCAGCCTTGGCTTCTTCTGCGGTGCCGTGTTCAAGTTGGGCAAATTCGAAGCGGCGCTCGCCGTTGAGTTTGTATTTGATGACGTACTTGGTCGTTTGGGCCACGGTCATACCTGCTTGTTATCGTGTGGGCTCAGCTCAGTTTCGAGCTGGAGCGGCGGATGATCTTGATCGAGTGCGTCAGGGTCGGTTTGCGCGTCACGCTGATCGGCCGGCGATTGACCGTGTCGATGGTGATGTTCCAGAAACCGGTGCTCGGTGCAGTGATCCGGGCCGGGAAGGTGTCGAATGCGCCGCCGTGGTAAGTGTGACGGCCGCCATTCTTGAAGCTGCGGAAGTTGGCGTCGTTCATCAAGCGGATGTTGCACATTTGGGAGCACTGGATGACGACGATGTCGTCTTCGTTGAGGTGCTCGCGCTGGTGGATAAATTTCATGAGGCGCCTCCAGTAGGGCTTTTTCTACAAAATCAAAACGATAGCATGGGAGATTGGCGCAGTTTATCAGCCCGAACAGGTTATTATCCGGCCCTGGAGGTCCGCTTTGACAATTAAAAACAGTTATTCGGAATTCTATGAGCGATAAAAGCAGTGAGCCTCGGAGAAAAACAGTATTTGTGCTGTCGGAGGGTCTTTACCGGAGATTTTATATGAATAGGGGTGTTCTGGTCGTGCCGTTGGCATTGGCAGTGGGTGGATGTGCGACTGTCTCGGACATCAATGAGTCGCTGCCCACCATGAGCGTGATTTCAGGCAAGAAACCCCACGAGTACGCGCAATGCCTGGCCGAGAAGTTGGCCGATAGCCGTGGAGCCCTGCAAGTCGAGCCGCAAAAGGAAGGTGTGCGGGTTATCGTGCCGCAGAAGTTCTCCTCGGGGCCGGCAGCGGTATTTGAAATTGAAGACCGCTCCGGCGGCAGCAGCATCAAGCTGCATGAGCGCATCTCCAACGTGCCATTGCGCCCATGGGATGTGCGCAATGCCGCCACCGCGTGCATATCCGGCTGATAAACTACCGCCAGTCAGCATCGATGCCGTCAAAGTCGTGCTTTGACGGCATTGTCATTTCTGGAGTCAAGCATGAAGCGAGAGCAGGTACGGGAGCGCCATGCAGAGGGTCATATCTCTGCCACCCATGTGATTCAGAACCCGGCGAATCCGGGAGAATGGATCGTGTTTTTCAAGAAAAGCGCCGGGCGCAGTTATTTTCTGGTGGATGACAACGATGAAGTGGAGTCCTTCAGCCGCCTCGACGATTTGATCGAGACCGTGCGCGGGCTCGGGATCAAGTTCGCCGAAATCCATATGTAGGGCAGGGGGAGCCCTAATGCCGGTAAATTAAGATACCGAACCTGTGGGAGCGTGGGTTGCCCGCGAAGAATGCGCCGCGGTTTTTCAGGTATTACGCGTCATCGTTCTTCGCGGGCAAGCCACGCTCCCACAGGATTTGCGTCGCTCAAGTTTCTTAACTTATCGGCATTGGGAACCCTACTTGCAGACCACTACCACACTGCGGTTCTTGTAATTGCCGACGTCGACGCCCAGGGTCTTGTCGCTTTCCTCGGTCGACGGTGTGCCGTCGGTACCGACAATCCGATAGCCGGTGCCGGCGCAAGAGGCATCGGCTTTTTCGTAGCAACTGGCCCAATCGTTGGCTTCCCCGGAGCAATCGATGCTCAGGCCTTGCTCACCATTCTTCAGGTACGTGGTTTCGGACGTGGCACAGCCGCTCAAGGCCAGTACCGCAATCAGTGGCAAAAATTTATTCATGTCGTGGTCGTCGTCGATGATGAGGGCTAAACGCTATGACAGCGGCTGCATCGAAAGATTATAGCGAATGGCCACTTCGTTACAGGCAATCACAAAAAAGCCCTGCGCAAAGGCAGGGCTGCGGTCATGTCAGGTTCAGCTCAAGGCTTGTCCTTGCCGCGCCGCTTTGGGGCTGCCGGTTGATCCTGCAACACGGATGCCACTTCAATCGCCAACGCTTCTGTAGGGAACGGCCCGGCAATATTCTCGCCGCCGACACTGTCCACCCACCACTGGCCGTCTTTCGCTTGATTGATCAGGTACCCGTTGACGCTTTTTGCTGCCGACATCTATCTGCCTCGTTGGCTGGTTCAATCGGGCAATGATAGCGCCAAATGCCCTCAACGGGTGCCAATGGGTGTAGTGTGGGGGAGATTTTCTGTCGGCTGATAGTCGTGCAGTTCTGTCGATCTCTGCTATCTATAAGAGGTTATGCAGCTAATCTGCGGAACTATCCATCAGAATATTTCTCTATGATGGCATCGGTTAGCCAGTGCGGGGCATTGTAAGGTGCACGCCGCCTGATTAGACTGCGCCGAAACTCGTACACACAGCCCTTTCAAGGACTTATATGATCAAGAAATGCTTGTTCCCAGCAGCCGGTTACGGTACTCGCTTCCTGCCAGCGACTAAAGCCATGCCCAAAGAAATGCTGCCGGTGGTAAACAAGCCACTGATCCAGTACGGCGTCGAAGAAGCACTGGATGCCGGGTTGACCGAAATCTCCATCGTCACCGGTCGCGGCAAGCGCGCCCTGGAAGACCACTTCGACATCAGCTACGAGCTGGAAAATCAGATCAAGGGCACCGACAAGGAAAAATACCTGGTCGGCATCCGTAAACTGCTCGACGAGTGCTCGTTCTCCTACACTCGCCAGACCGAAATGAAAGGCCTGGGCCACGCGATTCTGACTGGCCGTCCGCTGATCGGCGACGAACCGTTCGCCGTGGTACTGGCTGATGACTTGTGCGTAAACCTGGAAGGCGACGGCGTACTGACCCAGATGGTCAAGCTGTACAAGCAGTTCCGCTGCTCGATCGTTGCCATTCAGGAAGTCGATCCGCAAGAAACTCACAAGTACGGCGTGATTGCCGGTGAAATGATCCGCGACGACATCTACCGCGTTCACAGCATGGTTGAAAAACCAAAGCCTGAAGATGCGCCGTCGAACCTGGCGATCATCGGTCGTTACATCCTGACCCCGGACATCTTCGACCTGATCGAACAGACCGAGCCAGGCAAGGGCGGCGAAATCCAGATCACCGACGCCCTGATGAAGCAGGCGCAAAACGGTTGCGTCATGGCCTACAAGTTCAAAGGCAAGCGTTTCGACTGCGGTGGCGCCGAAGGCTACATCGACGCGACCAACTTCTGCTTCGAGAACTTCTACAAGACTGGCAAGGCTTACTGATAGCGCCTGAGCTGCTTGTACTGAAAAGCCTCCTTCAAACTGTGTGAAAACACACTGGTGAAGGCCCAAGCAAACGCCCCGACTTGTTCGGGGCGTTTGCTTTTGTGCGGGCGACAGGCAAAAAAAGGCTTTTCAGCCCATCAACACTTCAGCCTGATCCTACAGATCAGGGTTACGACGAGTTCAGAAGTGACCTACAGGGCGTTTCAGATACATTGGGCAGCCGTTTGAATTCCGGAGCTGTCGATTGTCAGCACGTTTTTTCACTACTGAACTGATTAAATCCTCGCCAAGGAAGCGCGTAGGAAACGTTTCACGGGCGCATTGAGAAATGTCCCGTGATTTTTTTTGTGTGCAAAAAGGAGTTTTACCCATGGCATTAACAAGTGAGGCGACACACCGCGGAGCAAGATCAAAACGTTGGTTAGGGCTAAGCGTGCTAATGCTGCCTGTATTGCTGGTGACAGTTGACAATACGGTGCTTGGATTCGCGTTACCAAAGATTGCCGAGGCCCTGCGTCCGACCGCTAGCCAGCAGTTGTGGATGATCGATGCTTATTCGCTGGTGTTGGCGGGATTGCTGGTGTCGATGGGTAGTCTGGGGGATCGAATCGGTCATCGTAAGTTGTTGCTGGTCGGGTCTTTGGGTTTTGCCATTGTGTCGGTGTTAACCGCGTATTCCGATACCGCCACGCAACTGATTGCCAGGCGAGCTTGTATGGGCGTTTTCGGTGCGATGCTGATGCCCTCAACGTTGGCGTTGATACGTTCGGTGTTCGAGGATCGAGAAGAACGTAGGCTAGCAGTCGCGATCTGGGCAACGACGTTGACGGTCGGCTTGGCACTCGGTCCTTTGGTGGGCGGGGTGTTGCTGGAGTTCTTCAGTTGGGGGTCGATTTTCCTGTTGGCGGTGCCCGTGTTGGTGCCGCTGCTGGTATTGGGGCCATTGTTGTTGCCCGAATCCGAGCGAGATGCTTCAGGACCGTTGGATCCGATAAGCATCCTGCAATCGATGGCAGCCCTTGGTGCCAATTAAACACAGCGCCAGTAATGGTATCGACTGGATGGCGCTGACAGCATTTGCAGTAGGTGCAGTTGCGGGCTGGCTGTTTGTGCGTCGGCAGTTACGTCTGCCAGTGCCGCTGATGGACCTGAGTCTGTTTCGCAGTGGCACCTTTAGCGGCTCTGTCGCGATCAATTTGATGAGTCTCGCGTTTCTCGTCGGCTTCGTATTCTTTACTACTCAGTTCCTGCAGATCGTTCTTCAGATGTCGCCCTTGAGTGCTAGCCTCGCGCTGGTCCCTGGTCAGATCATGGCGATCGTAGTAGGGATGGCGGTCGTGCCTGTCGCACAGCGATTACCGGTGCATGTGCTGATACCGATTTTGATGGCGTTTGCTGGAGCGGCGTTTTTGCTGGTCGCCAGCATGGGCAGTAGCCTGACCGTTCTAGTGGTGGCTTTTGCCTTGCTGAACATTGGCGTGGGCGCGATCGCGACGGTGTCCAATGATGTGATTTTGTCAGCCGCACCGCCGGCAAAGGCGGGCACCGCGTCGGCCATTAGCGAAACGGCCTATGAGGTGGGTGTGGGTGTGGGGACGACAGTGCTCGGCGGTGTCGTCACCGCCTACTATCGCGGTGCATTGCAGCTTCCGGGGTTTCTGAGCGAAGTGCAGATGATGCTGGCAAGTGAGACGCTATCTGGCGCCCATCATGTGGCGGCAGACTTGTCGGGTGATCAAGCAAGGGAATTGATGACGCAGGCGGGAAGGGCCTTCGAAGGTGGAATCGGTTTGGTTTCATGGGTGACGTTCGGTCTGGCACTCATGGCGATTTTGATTGCTTGGCGCACTCTGCGGGCACCGAAAGCGCAATCTGCAGAGGGGCATTGATCGAAAACGAAGGTTGGGCCGCGCATCGCACGGCCCGAGCATTTCAGCGCAATGCTTGCTCAACAGCCGCCCGCAGGTATGCTGGTGGCCTGCCGAGGAGATAGAAATGGCCTACGATTTTGACCTTTATGTGATTGGTGCCGGTTCCGGCGGTGTGCGGGCTGCACGGTTTTCGGCCGGTTTCGGGGCGAAAGTCGCCGTGGCCGAGAGCCGCTATCTGGGCGGCACGTGTGTGAACGTCGGCTGCGTGCCGAAAAAATTGCTGGTCTATGGCGCGCACTTCGCCGAAGACTTCGAGCAGTCGCAAGGCTTCGGCTGGACCCCGGGTGAGGCCGAGTTCGACTGGGCGACGTTGATTGCCAACAAGGATCGCGAGATCAATCGCCTGAACGGCATCTACCGCAATCTGCTGGTCAACAGCGGCGTGACCTTGCATGAAGGTCACGCGAAAATCGTCGATCCGCATACCGTCGAGTTCGATGGCAAGCGCTACACCGCCAAAAACATCCTGATCGCTACCGGTGGCTGGCCCCAAATTCCGGAGATTCCGGGGCACGAGCACGCGATCAGTTCCAATCAGGCATTCTTCCTTAAAGAGCTGCCCAAGCGTGTTCTGGTGGTCGGTGGTGGTTACATTGCGGTGGAGTTTGCCGGGATTTTCCAGGGGCTGGGTGCCGAGACCACGCTGCTGTATCGCGGTGATCTGTTCCTGCGTGGTTTCGACGGTGCGGTGCGCAAACATTTGCAGGAAGAGTTGACCAGGCGCGGCATGGACCTGCAGTTCAATGCTGATATCGAGCGCATCGACAAGCAAGCCGACGGCAGCCTGAAAGCCACCCTCAAGGATGGTCGTGAGTTGGAGGCGGACTGTGTGTTCTACGCCACCGGTCGGCGTCCGATGCTCGACAACCTAGGGCTGGAAAACACCGGCGTCAAGCTCGACAAGAAAGGTTTTGTCGAGGTTGATGAGCAGTATCAAACCGCAGAGCCATCGATTTTGGCTCTGGGCGATGTGATTGGTCGAGTGCAATTGACGCCGGTCGCTCTGGCCGAAGGCATGGCTGTGGCGCGACGTTTGTTCAAGCCCGAGCAATATCGTCCGGTGGATTACAAGATGATCCCGACCGCCGTGTTCAGCTTGCCGAACATCGGCACTGTCGGCCTGACCGAAGAAGAGGCGCGAGAGGCCGGGCACGATGTGGTGATCTTCGAAAGCCGTTTCCGGCCGATGAAGTTGACCCTGACCGAATGCCAGGAGCGCACCTTGATGAAGCTGGTGGTGGACGCCAAGACCGACAAGGTCTTGGGCTGCCACATGGTCGGCCCCGAGGCTGGCGAGATCGTTCAGGGGCTGGCGATTGCCCTGAAGGCGGGCGCGACCAAGCGCGATTTCGATGAAACCATCGGCGTGCATCCGACGGCCGCCGAAGAGTTCGTCACCATGCGTACGCCGGTCGCGGGTTAATCGTCCTTACGCGAGGCTGATGCGTCTGGCCCTGTCGCAACGACAGCCGCCAGGCGCACGCTTTCATCCAGGCTTGCCTGCAACTTGATCAGTTCGACTTCCAGCGCTTTGTTGATGTGCAACTGTTCATCGATGTTCTGCTTGAGTGACTGGCTTTCCAGCAAGGCGATGCGCAAGCGTTCCTGGAGGAGGGTGCGTTCGCTGTCGATACGGTTGACCTGTTCCAGCAGCTGATCCTGTCGACTGTTGGTGTGTTTGAGTTGCTCTTGCGACAGGCTCAACTCCCGCAGCGTTCCGCGGTTTTCCGTCAGTAAACGCTCGTTGTCGCGATGCAGTTGGGTGATTTCATCCTGGCGTACCAATGCGCTTTGCTGCGCCTGACGCAATTCCATTTGAATCTGCTGCACTTGGCCTTCGTGGCGTCGCTGTTCCTGCTCGCGCTGGTCCTTGACGGCGTTGCGGTAGTGTTCCAGCGCTTCGCGGGCGTGCTGGTGCTTTTCTTCCAGTGAGCGGATCTGCTCGTCCTTGTCCTGCAAGCGCAGTTCGAAATCCGCCAGCGCCTGGTTCAGTCCGGCGTTGCGGGTTTGCTCGGTTTGCAGCATGGAGCGGGTGTCTTGCAGTTCCGCTGATTCCTGGGTCAGTGCCAGGCTTTGAATTTCGTATTGCTGTTGCAATTCGGTATTGGCCGTACGGGCCTCGTGCAGCCGGGTTTCCAGTTCTTTTCGTTGTTGCTCGAACTGCGCGCGTGCCTGGTCGATGGGCTCTTGCGCCTGCTCTTTCAGGCGTTGTGCCAGCCGCGACACCAGCCCTGCCAGCTCGTCATCGATAGGCTCGGAAGGTGTTTGCGCGGGCTCGGCGCCGTCATCGAGCTCCTTCAGATAGCGATGGATCGTGGTTTTTGAGCCGGTATTGCCCATCTCGATCCGTACCGCGTCGATGCTTGGGTGCTCGCCCCTTGCGAGGATTGCTGAGCGTGCCGCCTGCACCAGTGCCTTGTTTACGCCGCCACGTGCCATGTGTTCTCCTACGATTTCATACTGTGGTACATACCACTAATATACGCAATGTACCATGCTGAGAATAAAGTTAAAGTTATGAAATCCATCATGCGGGATATACTGGTATTACCCCGTGTGATACGCCGTAATCCGGGTTTTCTATCGCCAACGCGGTACGTTTTCGAGAACTGAGCCCATGACTGAACTGGATCGCTACCTGCAAGCCGCCACACGCGACAACACCCGTCGCAGCTATCGCGCGGCCATCGAGCATTTCGAAGTCAGTTGGGGCGGTTTCCTGCCGGCGACCAGTGACAGCGTGGCGCGCTATCTCGTGGCCCACGCGGGCGTGCTGTCGATCAATACCTTGAAGTTGCGCTTGTCCGCGCTGGCGCAGTGGCACAACAGCCAGGGGTTTGCCGATCCCACCAAGGCACCCGTGGTGCGCAAAGTGTTCAAGGGCATTCGCGCGCTGCACCCAGCCCAGGAGAAACAGGCCGAGCCGTTGCAGCTTCGGCATTTGGAGCAAGTGGTTACCTGGTTGGAGCAGGAGGCGCAAACCGCCAAGGCGCAGGGCGATCAACCGGGTTTATTAAGGGCTCGGCGCGACACGGCGCTGATCCTGCTGGGCTTCTGGCGCGGTTTCCGTAGCGATGAGTTGTGCCGTGTGCAGATTGAACATGTGCAGGCCAGCGCGGGTTCGGGCATCACCCTCTACCTGCCACGCAGCAAGAGCGACCGCGAGAACCTCGGCCAGACTTACCAGACGCCAGCCTTGCAGCGCTTGTGTCCGGTGCAGGCCTATATCCAATGGATCACTGAAGCGGCGTTGGTTCGCGGGCCGGTGTTTCGGGGTATCGACCGCTGGGGGCATTTGAGCGAGGAGGGCTTGCACGCCAATAGCGTGGTCCCGTTGTTGCGCCAGGCACTGGAGCGCGCCGGCATTCCTGCCGAGCACTACACCAGTCACTCCTTGCGACGTGGCTTTGCGACTTGGGCCCATCAGAGCGGTTGGGATTTGAAGTCGTTGATGAGTTACGTGGGCTGGAAGGATATGAAGTCCGCCATGCGCTATGTTGAAGCCCGCCCGTTCCTCGGGATGACCCGAATCGCTGAAAAGCCGTTGGCGCCGTAGATCACGTTTTCTTCTATTAATACGCTCTGCTAATAGCGAAAACCAATCAGCAGCATCAGGTTTGCCAATGAGCCATCCGTCCGTCGAGTGGGTAAAGTTCACTCCATCAACTTCTTAACCCCTGACGGAGAGTCAACGATGCCTATCATCAACAGCCAAGTTAAACCGTTCAAAGCTACCGCCTACAAAAATGGCGACTTCGTACAAGTGTCGGACGCCGACCTGAAAGGCAAGTGGTCTGTCGTGTTCTTCTACCCGGCTGACTTCACCTTCGTTTGCCCGACCGAACTGGAAGACCTGGCTGACAACTACGCCGAGTTCCAAAAACTGGGCGTCGAAATCTACAGCGTTTCCACCGATACCCACTTTGCCCACGCTGCCTGGCACAACACTTCGCCAGCCATCGGCAAAATCCAGTACACCATGATCGGCGACCCGACTCATGTCATCTCCCGCAACTTCGACGTGCTGATCGAAGAAGCTGGTCTGGCTGACCGTGGCACCTTCGTGATCAACCCGGAAGGCCAGATCAAAATCGTTGAGCTCAACGACGGCGGTGTAGGCCGTGACGCTTCCGAGCTGCTGCGCAAAATCAAGGCTGCCCAGTACGTTGCTGCTCACCCAGGCCAGGTTTGCCCAGCCAAGTGGAAAGAAGGCGAGGCCACTCTGGCTCCGTCCCTGGACCTGGTCGGCAAGATCTAAGTCTGTGACGCGCTTCACCAGGGCGGAATTCCGCACCTCCTAAGTAAGCTGCACCGCCCTCAAAAACGCCCGGGCGAGATTCGCTCGGGCGTTTTTTTATGTCTGATCAAAAGAATAGGAAATCGCCCGTATGTTGGACGCCAATCTTAAAGCCCAGTTGAAATCGTACCTGGAACGGGTCACCCAGCCGATCGAGATCGTTGCATCCCTCGACGACGGTGCGAAATCCCAGGAAATGCTCGCGTTACTCAAAGACGTTGCCAGTCTTTCCACCCAGATTACCTTGCTCGACAACGGTAACGATGCGCGTAAACCATCGTTCTCGATCAACCGCCCGGGAGCCGATATCAGCCTGCGTTTCGCCGGCATCCCCATGGGCCACGAATTCACCTCCTTGGTGCTGGCCCTGCTGCAAGTTGGCGGCCACCCCTCGAAGGCCAGTATCGAAGTGATCGAACAGATCCGCTCGCTCAAAGGCGAGTTCAACTTCGAGACTTACTTCTCGCTGTCCTGCCAGAACTGCCCGGATGTGGTCCAGGCGTTGAACCTGATGGCCGTGCTGAACCCGAACATCCGCCACGTCGCTATCGATGGCGCGCTGTTTCAGGCTGAAGTTGACGAGCGTCAGATCATGGCCGTGCCAAGCGTTTACCTGAATGGTGTGAACTTCGGCCAGGGCCGCATGGGCCTGGAGGAAATCCTCGCCAAGATCGACACCAGCGGCATCGAGCGTCAGGCAGAGAAGATCAGCGCCAAAGAAGCCTTTGACGTGCTCGTCGTCGGCGGCGGCCCGGCCGGTGCTTCGGCGGCGATCTACGCTGCTCGTAAAGGCATTCGCACCGGTGTGGCGGCCGAACGTTTTGGCGGTCAGGTGCTCGACACCATGGCCATCGAGAACTTCATCTCCGTGCAGGAAACCGAAGGGCCGAAACTGGCTGTGGCACTGGAAGAACACGTCAAGCAGTACGACGTGGACATCATGAACCTGCAACGCGCCGACAAGCTGGTGCCGGGCAAAAATGGCGAACTGCACGAGATCCATTTCGCCAGCGGCGCTTCCTTGAAAGCCAAGACCGTGATTTTGGCGACCGGTGCAAGGTGGCGTGAAATGAACGTTCCGGGTGAGCAGCAATACCGCAACAAGGGCGTGGCGTACTGCCCGCACTGTGACGGTCCGCTGTTCAAAGGCAAGCGTGTGGCGGTGATTGGCGGCGGTAACTCCGGTGTCGAAGCGGCCATCGACCTGGCGGGTATCGTGGCCCATGTGACCCTGCTGGAGTTCGACGTACAACTGCGCGCCGATGCGGTATTGCAGCGCAAGTTGCACAGCCTGCCGAACGTGACCGTGATCACCAGTGCGCAAACCACTGAAGTGACCGGCGACGGCCAGAAGGTCAATGGCCTGCGCTACAAGGATCGTCAGTCGGACGAGTTGCGCACTGTCGAGCTGGAAGGGATCTTCGTGCAGATTGGTCTGTTGCCAAACACCGATTGGCTCAAAGGCACCATCGAGCTGTCGCCACGCGGTGAGATCATCGTCGATGCCCGCGGTGAAACGTCGGTACCCGGCGTGTTCGCGGCCGGTGACGTGACTACCGTGCCTTACAAGCAGATCGTGATTGCGGTGGGCGAGGGCGCCAAGGCTTCCCTGAGCGCATTTGATCACTTGATCCGCACTTCGGCACCGGCATAACACCAACGCTGAAAAATACAAAACCCCATGAGCGATCGTGGGGTTTTTTATGCCTTGTACATTCCAAATTGTGAGAGCGGGCTTGCTCGCGAAGGCGGACTTTCAGCCAGCATCATTGGTGAATGACACACCGCTTTCGCGAGCAAGCCCGCTCCCACAGGGGATGGGTGATGGGGCTTACAGCGGGGCCGGTTGAATGATCTCGACCCAGTAACCATCCGGGTCCTTGATGAAGGCCAGGCTCTTCATGCGGCCGTCGTTCAGGCGTTTCTGGAAGTCGCAGCCCAGCGCCTCGAAGCGTTCGCACGCGGCGCGAATGTCCGGCACCGAAATGCAGATATGGCCGAAACCGCGCGGGTCGGTGTTGCCGTTGTGGTAGGCGAAAGCCGCGTCGTTCTCGGTGCCGTGGTTGTGGGTCAGTTCGAGAATGCCGGGGATCGATTTCATCCACTCGGTGCGAGCAGCGGCATCGGCCGGGATCTGGTTTTTATCGACCAGCGCCAGGAAATACAGACTGAACTCGGCTTCCGGGAAATCGCGTTTCTCCACCAGCGTAAAACCCAGGACGCGGGTGTAGAAATCCAGCGACTGAGTGATGTCCTTGACCCGCAGCATGGTGTGGTTGAAGACGAAATTCTGGGTGGCGGTGTCGGGTTGAGCAGTCACACCGGGAAATGTATTGAGTTCGTGCAGGCTCATGGGCCCTCCGGAAAATAAGTGGGGCTAGGGGGCGTTCTCAATCAGTTTCCGGCGCGGCGGGGAAACTGATTGAGAACGCCCCCTAATGATCACAATGATACGCAAGGGGCCTGGCATCGCCAAACCAAAACCGCAGGCTTGCCTGACAGCCGGGTGAGCCTCAGACTTTGCGGCTCAATCCGTGAGTGTTCATTGTAATGATCCGATTCTTTCAATCGACTTTCGTCCTGATGTGTCTGCTTTCAGGTGTTACCAGCGCTCATGCAGAAGCTCCGGTCGTGACTTGGCCAAACGGATGGACCGTTGAGGCCGTTCCGCAAGACGAGACCAAGCCACAGGTTTCCCGGCAGCGCGCGGTCAAAAACGACCAGGACGGTACACCGGTGATGGTGATGGAGTTGACCATGACTCAAGTGGAAAGCGGTCATCAGGTGAATCTGGAGGGTGTGTTGCTGGAGATGCGCAAGTCAGTGCAGAAGGACTTTTTTCAGAGTGGGTATCAGAGTGTTTGCAGCAAAATTCACCCGACTACCTTGAGCCGACTATCGGCGCTGGAAACTACCTGTACGATTACGCAGAACGGTAGACATGTGCTGTCTCAAACATTGGTCGCTGCGGTGGACGCCGATAAGGCCTATGTTCTTTCCTATGCGGGGCAGGCTGAGGTTTATAAGGCAAGTCAGGGCGACATAGAGGCTGCTCGAAACAGCTTGAAACTTTAGTTTAAGGTTTGCGTATCAGTAGATTTCAGCGTGCTCGGCATTCTTTAGATAGCCAAAGGGATTAAGCATAAAGTTGATCGGCATGTAACGAGTTGATCGGCGACTATCGTTGCATTTAGACGCTAACCATGAAAAAGCCCTGCATTGGCAGGGCTTTTTCATGACCGCGCGTGCTTAGCCACGCAGCCAGGAATCAACGGTGGCTGCACCGTATTGTTCCTTCCAGGCTTTCAGGCCGCGGTGGTTGCCACCCTTGGTTTCAATCAGTTCACCGGTGTGCGGGTTCTGATAAACCTTGACCACGCGAGCGCGGCGGGTTTTAGGCGCTGTTGCCTGCTGCAGGCCGGATTTCGCCGGGTTCGGATCGAGGATGGCGATGATGTCACGCAAGCTCTTGCCGTAGGTTTTCATCAGCCCCTGGAGCTTTTCTTCGAATTCGATTTCTTTTTTGAGCCCGGCATCGTTCTTCAGCGATTCCAACTGCTTGAGCTGTACTTGAAGGGCTTTTTCAGCTGCACGGAATTCAGCGAGTCTGGACAATATCTTTACTCCAATAGTGTGTTTGGCTGATACCAACCGCAAACAAAGCTATAAGCCAAGAGCCTTGAAGCGACTCGGTGATAATGGCTCACCTGCCAGTTCTGCACAGGTATGAAAAATTGTAGTAGTTAATCGGCCAAGAGTAAATCCTGACTTTTTCTTCATGTAACGAGAATAGTCTTTTGATTCAATTTGGTGCGCATAATCGTGAATCTCGCCGCTTAAAGTGGTTAGTTAATGATCACTTAATGCACTAATGAAGTCTGCGTCAGGTTTGAGGCCAGTTTGATGAAGGCCAAGGTTGCAGGTGATGACTGACGCTGATCGAGCACCGCCAGACCGACCTGCCGGCTGATCGGTGGTGACAGCGGTTTTTTCACGTAACGGCTGTCGTTGTCGTCCGGCAGGGAACCTTCGGCGACGACGCTCAGGGCATCGCCACGGCCCACGGTGTCCAGCGTGCTGAGCAGCTGTGAGCAGCGATAGCGAATGTTCGGAGTCAACCGCGCGGCATTGAATAAGCGCGACACCAGTTCCGACGACCCGGCCTCAGTCAGCACAAAAGGGTCGTGACACAAGTCACTCAAGCTCAAGCTGTCGCGACGGGCCAGCACATGATCGGCAGGCAGCAGCGCGACCATCTGGTCCTCGATCAGTACAACCGTGTCGAAACGCTCTTGGGGTAGCACCACAAATCCGATATCGATACGCCGCTCTTCCAGCCACTGGATCACCTGGCGGTCCGGACCTTCGTCGATGTGCACCTCGATGCCCGGGTGTGCGGCGCGGTAATGCTGCAAGATCCTCGGCAGCAGTTTGATCGATGACGTTGGGCCGAACGAGCCGATGCGCAGGGTACCGCGCTTCATTCCGCGAGCATCGGCCGCTTCCTGGCGCAAGGTGTTGGCCAACCCGAGCATCGCCCGAGCGCGCAGTAGTAACTGTTGGCCGATGTCACTCAGCTCAACCTGGGACTGATGTCGGCGCAGCAGTTCAACCCCCAACTCCTGTTCCAGCGACTTGAACGCGTGAGAAACCGCAGATTGGGAAATTCCCAAACGATGGGCCGCCGCCGTGAAGCCGCGCAGCTCGGCCACCAGCGAGAAAATTTCGAGTTGAGTCAGGGTCATGAGTATTTACTCATTTTACGATGATTAGGCATTAGTCCAAGGATACGCCATGTGTCGATGCCAGTCGCAATCTGTAGCAGCTGCCGAGCCCGCGAGGCTGCGTTCGAGGACGAAGTCCTCGCAATCCGGCGTACACGGGTCTCCTGAAAGAGCCGGTTGCCTGATTTTACGACTGCTGCGCTGCCGAACGCAGGCTTCGCCAGCTGCTACAAGGAGCGCGTCTCGGCGGAAATTACCCAATGTGCCCGATTTCTGATGGTGGAGACTTATGACTACGTGTGAACAGACCCTTGCGAATTCTTCGGATGTGCCGGTTTATCTGAAACTGGCGGCAGTCACCATGATCTGGGGCGGGACGTTTGTCGCCGGGCGGTTTCTGGCCGACAGCCTCAGTCCGTTATTGGCCGCGAGCCTGCGGTTCTTGCTGGCGAGCGCGGCATTGCTGCTGTTTCTGTTGTTGGCGCGAGTGCCCTTGGTGCGGCCCAACCCTCGGCAATGGTTGCGACTGGTGTTATTGGGGTTTTTCGGGATCTTTTTCTACAACCTGTGTTTCTTTTACGGGCTGCATTACATCAACGCGTCACGGGCGTCATTGATCGTGGCGTTGAACCCGGCCGTGATCGGGCTGGCGTCGTGGCTGCTGTTCAAGGAGCGACTGAGCCGGGCGAAAGTGGCCGGTATCGCGATCTGCATTGCCGGAGCCAGTCTGGTCATCGTCAGCCGCAATCCGCAGTTACTGGCCGGCAACGCCGATGCCTGGATCGGCGATCTGTTGATCTTGGGCTGCGTGCTCGGCTGGGGCATTTACTCGCTGTTCTCCAAAGGCCTGAATCAGACGCTGGGGCCGGTGCAGACGGTGACCTACTCGATTTTGCTGGGCACGCTGATGCTGTGGGTGACCACTGTCATGCGTGGTGAAGTGAACGCCAGCGCACTCATCAGCCTCGGTCCGCAACAATGGTTTAGCTTGATGTACCTGGGCGTGCTGGGTTCGGCGCTGGCCTACATCGGTTATTACGACGGTATCCGCAAAATCGGCGCGACGCGCTCGGGCGTGTTCATCGCCTTGAATCCGCTGACCGCCGTTCTCCTCGGCGCGTTGTTGCTGGGCGAGCAATTGACACTGGCGATGTGCCTGGGCGGCGGACTGATCCTGGCCGGGATTTTTCTGTGCAACAAACCGCTTGCGCAAGCCACGAAAAGGGGGATTTTATAAGAAGGCGGACAAACTTATTTACGCTGTGTAGAATCGGGTTACGCATATAAGAATAATCGTCTTCTGGCAGCAGAAGCCTCGCCCGCAAGAGCCTTGGGTCGACAATGAAGATATTTGGGTTTCAATTGATCTACGGTGACTTCCTCGCCCGCAGCGTGCGGGGCATCTCCTGCGCGCCACCCACCGGTCTCAGCATTGCTAGCAACTAACATTCGTTAATTGATAAAAATGATGAGGCGCCAAAATGGCAGATTTATACGAAAACCCAATGGGCCTGATGGGCTTTGAGTTCATCGAGCTCGCATCGCCGACTCCCAACACCCTGGAGCCGATCTTCGAGATCATGGGCTTCACCAAGGTCGCGACCCACCGTTCCAAAGACGTGCACCTGTATCGCCAGGGCGCGATCAACCTGATCCTCAACAACGAACCCCACAGCGTAGCGTCGTACTTCGCGGCCGAACACGGCCCGTCAGTGTGCGGCATGGCGTTTCGGGTCAAGGATTCGCAACAGGCCTACAAGCGTGCCCTGGAACTCGGCGCCCAGCCGATCCACATCGAGACCGGTCCGATGGAGCTGAACCTGCCGGCGATCAAAGGCATCGGCGGTGCGCCGCTGTACCTGATCGACCGTTTCGGTGAAGGCAGTTCGATCTACGACATCGACTTCGTGTTCATCGAAGGCGTTGACCGCAATCCGGTCGGGGCCGGCCTGAAGATCATCGACCACCTGACCCACAACGTGTATCGCGGTCGCATGGCCTACTGGGCCAACTTCTATGAGAAGCTGTTCAACTTCCGCGAAATCCGTTACTTCGACATCAAGGGCGAATATACCGGCCTGACCTCCAAGGCCATGACCGCGCCGGATGGCATGATCCGCATCCCGCTGAACGAAGAGTCGTCCAAGGGGGCCGGGCAGATCGAAGAGTTCCTGATGCAGTTCAACGGCGAGGGCATCCAGCATGTGGCGTTCCTCAGCGATGACCTGATCAAGACCTGGGATCACTTGAAAAGCATCGGTATGCGCTTCATGACGCCGCCGCCAGACACTTACTACGAAATGCTCGAAGGCCGTTTGCCGAACCACGGTGAGCCGGTCGATCAACTGCAAGCGCGGGGCATTTTGCTCGACGGTTCATCCGAATCGGGCGACAAGCGTCTGCTGCTGCAGATCTTCTCGGAAACCCTGATGGGCCCGGTGTTTTTCGAGTTCATTCAGCGTAAAGGCGACGATGGTTTCGGCGAAGGCAACTTCAAGGCGTTGTTCGAATCCATCGAACGTGACCAGGTTCGTCGGGGTGTACTCTCCACCGATTAAACCGTTTCAGATGCAAGAAAGCCCGGTCAGCAGTAATGCTGGCCGGGCTTTTTTTTGGCTGACGCAAAACCATTTGGGGATCATGCAAACCATTTTCGGATCACGCAAAACCATTGTAGGAGCGAGGCTTGCCCGCGAAGGGGACCTTGAAGACGCTAAAGGCTTCGCGGGCAAGCCTCGCTCCTACAATTACATCGGCCGGCGTCGTTGCCGGACCAGGTGCTTGAACCCTTCAAACACCAACACCACCACCGCCAGCCAGATTGGAATGTAGGTCAGCCATTCGCCGGCCTTGATGCTTTCCCCCAACAGCAACGCAACGCCGAGCAACAGCACCGGCTCGACATAACTCAATAGCCCGAACAGGCTGAACGGCAGCAGCCGGCTGGCAATGATGTAGACCACCAGCGCCGAAGCGCTGATCACGCCGAGCAGCGGAATCAGCAGTGTCAGCCACGGATGTTGGTCGAAGACGCCGAAACCTTGTTCACCGCCCTGCACGAACCAGAACGCCACCGGCAGCATCACGGCCATGTCCAGCCAGAGCCCGCCAAGGTTGTCTGTCGCCAGACGTTTGCGCAGGATGAAGTAGATCGGATAACCGACCACCACCAGCAAGGTCGCCCAGGAAAAACCGCCGACCTGATACAGCTCGTTGAGCACGCCGAGGGTGGCGAAGAACACGGCTATTTTCTGCAGGTAGGAAAGACGCTCGCCATAGGCGACCCTCCCGGTCAGGACCATGGACAGCGGCAACAGGAAATACCCCAGCGACACGTCAAGGCTATAACCGTTGAGCGGTGCCCACATGAACAACCAGAGTTGCAGGCCCAGCAACACGGAAGAGCCGACCACCCCGACCAGTAACTTCGGCTTGCCGGCCAGCCGCCGAACAATCTCGATCACGCGCTTCCATTCGCCGGACACCACCATGAACACGGTCATGCACGGCGCGGTCAGCAGCATTCGCCAACCGAAGATCTCCACTCCGTTCAAGGGTGAGAGCAGCGAAGTGTAGTAGTACATGATGGCAAACAGCATCGAGGCTGCGACCGATAAAGCGATACCTTTAGACAAACTGCCCTCGTGTGATATTGATTGAGCCTGAAGCGGGCGCAGAGGATACGTGGTTGATCAACACAAACCTAATGTGGGAGCGGGCGTGCTCGCGAAGAGGCCGTGCCAGTCGACATCGATGTTGAATGACCCACCGCTTTCGCGAGCAAGCCCGCTCCCACAGTAGGCCGTGAGCGCCAATAGATCTTGTGATCGACGGGAGCGATAAATCTCAAGCCATGCGCGGTCTACGCCCCGACACAAAATGGCTCACGTCATTGAACCCCGGCGTCGATGCGTGCCCCGGCGTCACTAACGAATCAATAAACACCTCGTCTTCAGCCGTGATCTTCACCACCTGCGCCTTGGTGTACGCGTCCCACTGTTCTTCGGTGCGCGGGCCGACGATGGCCGAGGTCACGGCGCCGTTGTTCAGTACCCAGGCGATGGCGAACTCGACGATGCCTACGCCACGGCCCTGAGTGTATTCCTGGATCTGTTGGGCAATGCGCAGCGACTCGACCCGCCATTCGGTTTCCAGAATACGTTTGTCCTGGCGCCCGGCGCGGCTGTTGGCGTCCGGGGTCACATCCGGTGCGTACTTGCCGCTGAGCACACCGCGCGCCAAAGGACTGTAAGGCACCACGCCCAGGCCATAATTTTGCGCGGCAGTGATTTGCTCGGTTTCCGCCTGACGGTTGACGATGTTGTACAGCGGCTGACTGATAACCGGCCTGTCGACACCGAGTTTGTCGGCCACACGAATCACCTCGGCGATGCGCCAGCCACGGTAGTTTGACAGGCCCCAGTAGCGAATCTTGCCCTGACGGATCAAATCGCCAATGGCCGACACCGTGACTTCCAGTGGCGTGTCGTGGTCTTCGCGGTGCAGGTAATAGATGTCCAGATAATCGGTGCCCAACCGCGTCAGGCTGGCGTCGATGCCGTTGAACAGGTGCTTGCGGCTCAGACCGGTGCGGTTCGGCACACCGTCCACCGGGCCGTAGCCGACCTTGGTGGCGAGCACCCATTCATGGCGACGACTGGCGATCGCTTCACCGACGATCTCTTCAGAGCGGCCGTTGGTGTACACGTCCGCGGTGTCGATGAAGTTGATGCCCTGGTCCCAGGCCTTGTCGATGATTCGCAAGGAATCTTCGGTGCTGGTCTGTTCGCCGAACATCATGGTGCCCAATGTGAGGGTCGACACCTGTAAACCCGAATGACCCAGCGTGCGATAGCTCATGACGAAATCCTTTTACCGGTCAGAAAGCCCTAATCAAATACCAGAACCGTGACTGGGAGCAATCGGAATTATCGACTCAGCCCCCCCTGTGGGAGCGACCTGTGGCGAGGGGGCTTGCCCCCGTTCGGCTGCGAAGCAGTCGTAAACCCGTTGCATGCGGTTTAACTTTGAAATGCCGGGGCCGCTTCGCGACCCAACGGGGGCAAGCCCCCTCGCCACAGGCCCGCTCCCACACTGGATAAGTGGCAATAAACAGCAATGTTTAAATCGCATTGACGGATGCGCTCAGGGGCTACACATCCTTGCGCCGTTGCCTACGACTACGCCAGAATCCGCCGGCTAGTGCGCCATGAGCCCGGGTTGTATCGTTTGCCCTGTCGCTGAACAACAGCGATCGGGTTTGGTAGCCCGGTTACCTGTCGCATAACGCAACGTAATGCAGAGACCTTTTTCGTCTTCTGTTTTATGGCAGTCATGCGTAGGGCGTCCTCGGATGCGCCGGGTTTTGCACCAGGTAACCGGTCTACCAACCTGCGTATGGCCGCCACCCTTCGTTTGGTAGCGAGGGTGATGGCTCCTTTTACGTCTTGCCTGGAGCTCCACCTATGTTCAAACCAACGCCAAATCCTCCGGAAACCGACGACGTTTCCCCCTACGAATCCCCCAATTCCAAAAAACTCCACGAAGCTGCAGATCGCGCGCTCGATCATTACCTCAAACCCCCGAAAGAACCTGATGCCGCCCGCAAGCCAAGCAAGATGTTTATGGTTGCGCCTGATGTCGACACGGAAAGTTTGCTGGCTCACGCCTGTGAATCCCTGGCATCGGCAAGTGTGATGCTCAGTGATTTCGCCGCGTTGGTGGGCGCGCCGCATCGCAACACGATGCTCGGGATACAACAGGTCGTGATGATCGGTGAGCTGGCGGTCAATCGAGTGCTGGATAACCTCGACCCGCAGGGCTGAACCTGAGGCGATAGAACATCTGTGGCGAGGGAGCTTGCTCCCGCTCGGCTGCGAAGCAGTCGCAAAACCGGTTTATGCGGTGTGCCTGAAAATACGCGGTTGCAGGTTGGGGTCGCTTCGCAACCCAGCGGGAGCAAGCTCCCTCGCCACAAAAGCATCCGCACCTACCCGAAATGAAAAACGGCCCGAAAGGGCCGTTTTTTGTTTTCACTGAACCTTAAACCCGCAACGTCCGCGTCATGCGCAACGCCAACAAACTCCCACAAACAATCACACCCGCCAGCAGGTAAAGCGCCGCATCGGTCGACCCGGTGCTGTCCTTGACCCAACCCACCAGGTACGGGCTAAGGAAACCCGCCATCTGCCCCATGGAGTTGATCAACGCCAAACCACCCGCCGCCGCACCGGCGCTGAGCATCGCCGTCGGCACCGGCCAGAACATCGGCAGGCCGGTGAGGGCGCCCATGGTGGCAATGGTCAGGCCGAGGATGGCGATGGCCGGGTTGGCGGCGAAGTTCACCGCGATCAACAGACCCACCGCACCCATCAACATCGGCACCACCAAGTGCCAGCGGCGTTCTTTGCGCAGGTCCGCCGAGCGACCGACCATCAACATGAACACCGCCGCCAGCAGATACGGAATCGCACTGAGCCAACCGATCACCAGGTTGTCGCTGAAACCGAGGTTCTTGATGATCGACGGCAGCCAGAAGTTGATCGCGTAGACACCGCTCTGGATGCAGAAATAAATCAGGCCGAAGGCCCAGATCGCCGGGTTCTTGAACACCGCCAGCAGGGAATCGGTGGCGGTTTTAGGTTTGCTGGCCAGGTCTTCTGCGTGATCGGCTTCAAGCACCGATCGTTCGTAAGGCGTCAGCCACTTGGCGTTGGCGTAACTGTCGCTGAGCAGGAAGTAGGCGAGGGCGCCGAGGATAACGGTCGGAATGCCTTGCAGCAGGAACATCCACTGCCAGCCGGCCAAACCAGCTTGCCCTGCGCCGAAGTGATTGAGAATCCAGCCGGAAAACGGGCTGCCGAGCAGACCGGACACCGGGATCGCCGACATGAACAACGCCATGATGCGACCACGGCGGAACGTCGGAAACCACTGCGAGAGGTAGAGCACCACGCCCGGGAAGAACCCGGCTTCGGCGGCACCGGTAAACAGACGCAGGGTGTAGAACTCGGTGGGCGTGGTGACGAACAGCAGGCAGGTCGACAGCGTGCCCCAAGTGATCATCATCAGCGCGATCCAACGTCGCGGGCCGAATTTGCTCAGGGCCAGGTTGCTCGGTACGCCGCACAGTACGTAGCCGATGAAGAAGATCCCGGCGCCGAGGCCGTATACGGTTTCGCTGAATTTCAGCGCGTCGAGCATCTGCAGTTTGGCAAACCCGACGTTCACCCGGTCGAGGTAATTGAACAGGTAGCAGATGAAGATGAAGGGGATCAAGCGCAGGGTAATGCGTTTGTAGACGGCGTTTTTGTCGTCAGCGGTGGCCAGGGTAGCTGCGGCGCTCTGTGACATGGCGGGCTCTCTCTTTATTATGATTTTTTGCGACGCAAGGGTAACGTTGATCGCCCAGTGAGTCTCGGTCACCCCTTGGGTGGTTGTCTTTGTGCCTGAGCACAGGGTTTACGACCAAGGCCTGTGCGGGTGAACAACCCGCCCCATCATGTTTTCAAGGACCCGCGCTATGTTCGAACTTGATCACGACCTGGCCCAGGACATCGTCGACCGGGCGATGGCCATCCTGCCCTATAACGTCAATGTCATGGACAGTCAGGGGCTGATTCTCGGCAGCGGCGAGCCGGAGCGCATCAATACCCGTCACGAAGGGGCGCAACTGGTGCTGGCCAACGGGCGCGTGGTGGAGATCGATGCGCAGACGGCGATTCATCTCAAAGGTGTGCAGCCGGGCATCAATCTGCCGCTGTTGCTCGATCAGCGTTTGATTGGGGTGCTGGGTATCACTGGCGAACCCGAGCAATTGCGCACCTACGCCGAACTGGTGCGCATGACGGCCGAGATGCTGGTGGGCCAGCGCAATCAGCAGGCCGAGCAACAATGGCGGCGCCAGCGTTGCGATGATCTGCTGGCGCTGCTGCTCAGCGAGGCGGGAGATTCGCCGCGGTTGCTCGACGAAGCTCAGCAACTGGGGCTCAAACCGCAATTGACGCGGGTGCCGTACCTGTTCGAATTGGGCATGGAACACGGTCCGGGGCAGACCGTCGAAGCGCTCAGCGCCTGGCTGATGTCGCGCTACCCGGACAGTTGGTGCGTGAGCTCGACCAAGTCTTCGTTGCTCTGGTGTCGACCGGCTCTGCCGGCGATCGAGAACGAGCGGCTGCTGGAGAAACTTGATGGCCTGGGCTGGAATATTTTGCGCATTGCGGTGGGTGGGCAGGCCGATGGATTGTCGGGGTTGCGCCGCTGCTATCGGCGCGTCGGTGATTTGCTGGCCTATGGACGCGATGTGTTGCCGCATTCGCGCTTGCTGACTCTGAACCGCTATCGGCTGCCGGTGATGCTCTGGCGACACCGCAACGACGATGCGCTGGGTGAACTGCTTAGGCCGCTGCGCAAAGTCATTGCCAAGGATGGCAACGGCCAACTGCTGGCGACCCTGCGCAGTTGGTGCGAACACGACGGCCAGAGCCAGGCCTGTGCCGATGCCTTGGGCATACATCGCAACAGTTTGCGTTATCGCATGGAGCGGATTGCCGAACTCAGCGGCGTCGACCCGCTAAAACTGGACGGAATGCTCGCGCTCTACCTCGGCGTCCAGCTCCTGCCCCAAACCGAACTACCGACCGCCATCCCGTAGCAGCTGTTCGGCTGCGCAGCAGTCGTAGATCCTGCTAGCAAGGTTTCCCTGACACACCGCGCCGCATGATTTCACGACGGCTTCGCCGCCGAACGCAGCCTCGCAGGCTCGGCAGCTGCTACAACGAACAGTACGGGCCAAGGGTTTTGTTGAAATGAACAATAATCCTCATGGCCGCTTGTGCAGCGGACCGGCGTTATTGTTCATGGCGGCTGGCAGCATGGACGCATTGGAACTGGAGAATTCGCATGAAAATCGTGATCGCCCCCGATTCGTTCAAGGACAGTCTCAGTGCCCAAGGTGTGGCCGAGGCCATTGCGCTGGGGTTGGCCCAAATCTGGCCGGACGCGCACCTGGTCAAGTGCCCGATGGCTGACGGTGGGGAAGGCACGGTTGAGTCGATTCTGGCCGCGTGCGACGGAGAACTGCGCCGCACCCGCGTTCGCGGGCCGTTGGGCGCAACGGTCGATGCGGCTTGGGGATGGTTGCCGCAGAGCCACACCGCGATCATCGAAATGGCCGAGGCCAGTGGCCTGCAACTGGTCCCGCCTAACCTGCGCGATGCGTGCACCAGCAGCACCTTTGGCACCGGTGAATTGATCCGCGCCGCGCTGGACGCCGGGGCGCAACGGATGATTCTGGCGATTGGCGGCAGCGCCACCAACGACGGCGGCGCCGGGGCGATGCAGGCCTTGGGTGTGAAGCTGCTGGACGCTCAGGGCCAACATTTGGCAGCGGGCGGTCTGGCCCTGGCGCAATTGGCCCGTCTCGATCTGAGCGATATTGATCCACGTCTGGCCGAGGTGCGCTTCGACATCGCTGCCGACGTCAATAATCCACTGTGCGGCCCTCATGGCGCCTCAGCGATTTTCGGCCCGCAGAAAGGCGCGTCGCCGGAGCAAGTCGAGCAACTGGACGATGCCCTCGGGCATTTCGCCGAACATTGCGCGCAAGCCCTGGACAACGACGTGCGCGACGAACCGGGCAGTGGGGCGGCGGGAGGGCTGGGGTTTGCTGCGAAGGCGTTTCTTGGCGCGCAATTCCTGGCGGGTGTGGAAGTGGTCGCCGAACTGGTGGGCCTGGCCGAGGCGGTCAAAGGCGCTGACCTGGTGATCACGGGCGAAGGACGTTTCGATGCCCAGACGTTGCGCGGCAAAACACCGTTTGGCGTGGCACGCATTGCCCGGCAGCACGGCGTGCCGGTCATCGTCATCGCCGGCACCTTGGGCGAGGGGTATCAGGCCCTGTACGAACATGGCATCGATGCCGCCTTTGCGTTGGCAAGCGGGCCGATGACATTGGAGCAGGCCTGCGCCGAAGCGCCGCGATTGTTGCGTGATCGTGCCAGTGATATTGCGCGGGTGTGGCGAGTGGCCGCCCGCAAAGATTAACCAATATCTGTGGTCGAGAGATTACTGTGGCGAGGGGGCTTGCCCCCGTTGGACTGCGAAGCAGTCCCAAAACATGCAAACGAGATATGCCTGACAGAATCATGTATCCGTTTTTGCGGCTGCTGCGCAGCCGAACGGGGGCAAGCCCCCTCACCACAAATGTGTGTCTGCCACAAAATCGCTTGAGTGTTTCACCGCTGAAACACTCCTGCCTCCCTTGAAAAATATTTCTCCAACCCCTGCAAAAAACCTCAACCCCGGCCGATACAGCGAATAGGCGTACACACACCTATTACAACAGTGGCGCCAAACTGAAAGGTGCGCGCTATCGCCCGCCCGACAGTGATCACGGCAAGGATGCTCGCCGCCGCCTCAATTATCGAGATCATCCTATGTCACTGCGTAATCTGAAAATCGCGCCTCGAGCTTTCCTGGGTTTCGCCTTCATTGCCTTGCTCGTCATCGTGCTGGGTGTGTTTGCCGTGAACCGTATGACAATCATCCGCCAGGCCTCAGTTGACATGGAAGCAACACAGTTACCCAGCATCGGGTTTCTGGGCAACATGACGGAAAACGTCCTGCGCCTGCGGATTCTCTCGTTCCGGGTATTGGTCAACCGTGACCCGGCGGCGTTGCAGGAAGCCCAGACCCGCATCGGTGTCCTCGTCGATAAGGTGCGCAGCGCCCAAGCCGGTTATGCCGCCTTGCCGGCCAGCCCTGAAGAAGCGGCGCTGTACAAAACCTTCGTGACAACCCTCGATAATTACATGCAAGCCCAGAGTCAGATGCTGGACCTGTCGCGGCAGAACAAGCTCGATGAGATGCGCACCCTGATCAACACGCGGATCAAGGAGGGCACCGATCAGATGGGTGAGCAACTGAACAAACTGGTGGCGCTCAATGCAGCCGATGCCAAAGCCGCGTCGGCTACAGCGGGCGAGCGCTACAGCGAAGCCTTTATCGGCATCGTGACGGTGGCGGTGATGGCTTCGTTGCTGACCGTGCTGCTGGCCTGGCTGCTGACCCGCAGCATCCTCGCGCCACTGAACCGTGCGGTGCTCGCGGCCGAAACCATTGCCGGCGGCAACCTGAGCAAGGTCATCGAAGTCGACGGCAACGACGAACCGGCCCGTTTGCTCGGCGCCTTGGCTGCCATGCAGACCAACCTGCGCAAAACCATCGAACAGATCGCCGGCTCCGCGACGCAGCTGGGCGCCGCTGCGGAAGAACTCAGCACTGTGAGCCAAGAAGCGACCCGTGGCCTGCAACAGCAAAACAACGAAATCGAACAGGCGGCCACCGCGGTCAACGAAATGACTGCCGCCGTGGAAGAAGTGGCGCGCAATGCGGTATCGACGTCCGAAGCCTCGAACCAGTCGACCCAGGCGGCCCGCTTAGGTCGTGATCGGGTCGTGGAAACCGTCGACGCGATCCAGACCATGACCCACGACGTACAAAACACCTCGCTGATGATCGAAGGCCTGGCCGCTCAGGGCCGTGACATCGGAAAAGTGCTGGACGTGATCCGCGCCATTGCCGAACAGACGAACCTGCTGGCCCTCAACGCCGCAATCGAAGCCGCCCGTGCCGGTGAAGCCGGGCGTGGCTTTGCGGTGGTGGCGGACGAAGTCCGGGCACTGGCCCATCGCACCGCGCAATCGACCCAGGAAATCGAGAAAATGGTGGCCGGCATCCAGAACGGCACCGGTGAAGCGGTCTCGTCGATGCAACAAAGCAACCAGCGCACCCAAAGCACTCTGGAAATGGCCCGGGCCGCGGGTATCGCCCTGGAGCAGATCACTCAATCGATTCAGCTGATCAATGAACGCAACCTGGTGATCGCCAGTGCCTCGGAAGAACAGGCTCAGGTGTCCCGTGAGGTCGACCGCAACCTGGTAAACATTCGCGACCTGGCCACTCAGTCCACTGCCGGTGCCAACCAGACCAGCGCCGCCACCCATGAACTGTCGCGACTGGCGGTTGATTTGAACGCGATGGTGGCGCGTTTCGTGATTTGAGATAGGGTTGAAACTGGAGCTCGCGCGTTAGGAGAAGTACATGCGCTATTCAGCCTTGACCCAACGAATCGCCGGTGACGGAGCCGCAGCCTGGAAGATTCATGATCGAGCGCTGGAGCTGCGAGAGCAGGGCGTCGACGTGCTGCTGCTGTCAGTCGGCGATCCGGATTTCGACACGCCGCTGCCGATCGTCCACGCGGCGATCGACAGCCTTTTGGCCGGTGACACCCACTATTCGGATGTACGCGGCACCCGCACGTTGCGCAGCAGCATCGCCAGCCGTCATCAGCGGCGCAGCGGCCAGGAGGTGGACGCCGACCATGTGATCGTGCTGCCCGGCGCGCAGTGTGCGGTGTATTCGGTTGCCCAATGCCTGCTCGATCCGGGTGATGAAGTGATCGTCGCCGAGCCGATGTACGTGACCTATGAAGGTGTATTCGGCGCCTGCGGAGCCAGCGTGGTGCCGGTGGCGGTGCGTCCGGAGAACGGCTTTCGGATCGAGCCGGCGGATGTCGCGGCTCTGATCTCCCCTAAAACCCGGGTCATTCTGCTCAACAGTCCGAACAACCCTTCCGGCGCCAGCTTGTCCTTGACGCTCTGGCAAGAGCTGGCGGCGCTGTGTGTGCGGCATGACCTCTGGCTGATCAGCGACGAGGTGTACAGCGATCTGTTGTATGAGGGCGAGCACATCAGCCCGGCCAGTCTGCCGGGCATGGCCGAGCGCACCGCGACCCTCAACAGTTTGTCCAAGTCCCATGCCATGAGTGGCTGGCGAGTGGGCTGGATGATCGGCCCGAAACCGTTGGCTGAACACTTGATGCACCTGTCGTTGTGCATGTTGTTCGGCCTTCCGGACTTCGTCCAGAAAGCCGCGCAAGTGGCGCTCGATAAAGACTTGCCGGAAGTGGCACTGATGCGCGAGGAATATCGCCAGCGGCGCGACCTGGTGTGCGCAAGTTTGAGCGGTTGCCCGGGCATCCGGCCGATCAAGCCCGATGGCGGGATGTTCGTGATGGTCGATGTGCGCCAGACCGGGCTCGGTGCTCAAGATTTTGCCGAGCGGCTGCTTGAAGTGTATGGCGTGTCGGTGCTGGCCGGTGAAGCCTTCGGCCCGAGCGCAGCGGGGCATATTCGCATCGGGTTGGTGGTGGATCAGAGGAAGCTGACGGATGCGTGCCAGCGGATTGCGTCGTGTGCGGCGGATTTGCTGCAGGTGCGGCGGGCCTGATCGATTTGTGCTGAATTTGATGGCCTCTTCGCGGGCAAGCCTCGCTCCTACAGGTATTGGTGTCGCACACGAGGCACGTGATCGACACCCAACCCGTAGGAGCGAGGCTCGCCCGCGAAGACTGACTCACAGACGCCGAACGTCCTTAGCCCTTCCATGCCCCGGCATAGAGCCGTCCAAGCGGTTTGCAGTCCGCAATGCTGTGTGGTTAGCTGCCGGCACTTCCCAGCCCTTTAACTACCGAAGCCATGATGAACTTTACCCAGCCTCGTTTGAGATTGCTGTCGATACTGACCGTGACCCTGTTAGTGGTGGGCTGTACGTCCTACTACCTGTTTCGCCAGAGCAGTACGCCGGTAAGTGATAGCTTCACCGCCGAGGACATGAACGAAGGCGGCGTAGAGGACATCGGCACGCTGGCATTGCCTGACGTGGAAAAGCGTCTGAATTACTTGATCCATGACACCGGTGAAACCCTCAGCGCTTTGGAGCTGGTCATTGACTCGGAATTTAGCCTGACAGTTGACGGAACCACGCCTGCCAGCGAGCAGGAACTGCAATACGAGGAGCTGTTCGTCCCCTTCACCAGTGCGCAGGTGAAAACTGCGCTGGCGTCGATCCAAGGCCTGCGTTTTGCTCAGAAGCTGTTTGCTGATGGTTCCGAAGTGAGGTTTGACACCAGTAGCCTTGATCCTCTCTGGAAGCGCGCCGCCACGCCGGATGAGCCGGTGGCCGAACAGTACCATCCGGAGCGCTTGCATTTTCGAGATGGCAGCGAGAAAAACTTCGCCGATATCAAGGTGCAGCCCAAGATTGAGTCGGACGATATTGTGTCGTCCGGTGAACCCATCGCACTATCGGTCAACAAACCCTTGGCGAGTCTCGGCCTGACGATCGCTTACCGCAGCTATCCGGCGTTCAAAAAAGTGGTCCTGGACAAGGACCACCCGAAGGTGACCCTGGACGACGGCCAGTACTTTCAGCTCACGGCCCTAGGTGACTCAAGCGCCTCACTGCGGCTGAGTACGCCCAAAATGTCGACCTTCGTGGTGCAGGGTTTGACCGATACGGGCAAGGCGCTTTACAGCAACGGTCACAACACCCGTTCCTTCCCCTCGGATGGCGATATTGCAGCGTTGCGTGACTTTCACAAAGCCCTGCTGCAGACCAAAGATGATCTCGACCAGTTCAAGACCAGTCAGGCTGTACAGCAACAGCTGGAGCATTTGACCAAGGATCTTGCCACTCAGGGGGGGCTGCTGAAAAACACCGAGGCCGACTACCGCTTCGAGGCTACCCCGCAACGTATCGTCATTCATGTGCTTGATCCGATGGAAGACAACACCGCCATTATCACCGAGGTACGCAACGTCCTTGCGGAGCAAACGCGTTACGTCGCCCTTGACCGCAACTCCGATCGCTACGGCTTCATTAATCAGGCCGGACAGTGGTTGATCAAACCACGTTGGGTACAGGTGCAAGATAGCGTGGTGGCGGATATCTACACGTTGTTTACGCTGAAAAAGTCCGGCGATCCTCAATCAGACATGCAGGAATTGCGGGACCAACTTGCCTATTTCCCCGCTGGCAGCAATAAACTCATAGACCTGCCGTTCGAATACATAACGCAGACCATGGACGATGGCCTGCTGCTGGTGGAGCGTGAAACCAACGGACCCTACGGGGTCTACGACTCCAGGAATCACCGTTTCACGCTGCCGATGAAGTTCGTCAACCCCACCGTGACCGGCAACCTGTTCATCGCCCGTCTCGGCAATAAAACGTATGCCATGGAGGGCCACTACGGCGCCTATACCCTGGCCGGCAAGGAGGTTCTACCACCGCAGTTCTCCGAGATCGAGCAAAGCGGTGGTTACCTCTACACCAACTCAGCCGATCGGAGTCGTCAGGACGTTTTCGACCTGGAAGGTAAACGGATCAACCTCCAGGGTTACAACGTGATAGGTCGGTTTTTTGGCGAGCAGCCGCTGCTGGTGCAGGACGCTAAAAGCAGGAAATTTGCTTTTATCAACCGCCAAGGGACGCTGCTACCCATCAAGTTACCGTATGACGAGGTGGAGCCGTTTTCCAACGGTATGGCGGTGGTCGGGCGTGATCACAGCTATGGTGCCATCGACCTGGCCGGCAGGTTGCAGATTCCGCTGGAGTACAATCAGATCAACTCTTTTCAAACCCGCTACGCAGCCGCCGTCCCGGTCGGCGGTGGTAGTGGACTGGTGTTGATCAGTCAAAACAACCAGCAGCTCAAGAAACTCGGTTCCTACACCAGCCTGAAAGCCCCTGATAACGGCAACGAAGCCCGTTACTACGTGGAGAATCCGAGCAATCCTGACGAGTATCTGGTCTATGACGCCGATGGCAATCTCGTGGAGAAAGAAGAATAAGGACTGCCTTCCAAAAAAAAGCACATGGGGCCTGAACGAGACGATCAGTTCCGTACGGGGGGGGGTATCCGCCACAGAGCCTCTTCGCGGGCAAGCCTCGCGCCTACGGATGTGTGTGGTCGCTAATATCGCGTACAACCCGAATCCTGTAGGAGCGAGGCTTGCCCGCGAAGGCGTCCTCACGTTCAAGCACTCAATGTTATCGACCCCCGCACCATCAACTTCGCCGAAAAATCCAACGTCCGCACCGACCCATCATCGCCACGCAGTCGCTTGAGCGAACACTCAACGCATTCGCGCCAATCTCTGTCGTCGGCTGGGCGAGGGCGGTGATCCCGCTGCCCACCAACGGATACCAATCCAGATCATCCAGGGCAATCAGCCCGACATCCTCGAACAGATTGCACTTCAACTCACGCAATGAATGGGTGCTGGCCAGCGCAGCGATACCGTTGGCGTCAAACAACGCTTTCGGGGACTGGGAATCGTCAAGACTTGGAACCCGACAATGATTAAAACCGGATAAAAACAGACAAACGGTAGTCCTACCTGTCAGAACTGACAGTTGGAAACTTCAATTAATAAGTGCCTAATTTGCCCACGAAACAGCAAAAAAAACGAACCGAATACCCGAGCAATCCACATCAATCGGTGAGAAAACGATGCCCCCGTTGCCGTTGAAACAGTCCCGCGACAATGTAATAGGTCCACTGGCGAAGCCGCTTTCCGTGGAGGGCGTCGACGATAATGACCTGGAAGGACATGTCTCCCGCGAGATTCTGCGTAACGGTACTCGTATCGTCATTCCTTACTGGAGTGAACCGCAAGACAACGATGAACTCTGGGTGACGTTGCGTCAGAACGGTGTGGAAAACCGGCTCTACACAGTCTTTTATAAAAATCCACTGAGTGTTCCGTTTTTATATTTCGATTTGACGCCACAACACTTGGCAGCCGATGGCATAGCGTGGGTGTATTACAAAGTCTGGAAGGGATCAGGTGGTACTGATGATCCCTCGCCCGAAAGACAACTAACGATAGATCACACGCCACTATTAACGTTGGATGAGCCGACATTTCCCCACGCCACACGTTGGGGTTATCTGAATAACAACACGGTACCGCCATTGACAAGCGGCGCCACAGTTGCCATGCCCGCTTCGACTAATGTCGCCTTGCCTGGGGATTTGGCAAAGGTTCATTGGCGGGGGTATCCGAGTCTGAATGGCAGTGGTGTGCCGGTGCCGGAAGCTTATGGAGTGTGGGATCGGCGGTTGTCCGAACAGGATATAAATAACGGATATACGCTAGTTGTACCGTTTGAGCCGCACATAAGAGTGTCATTTGATGATGACTCGGCAGTTGTTACGT
Organism: Pseudomonas sp. LBUM1673; assembly: GCF_059695645.1. Classification (NCBI taxonomy): domain Bacteria; kingdom Pseudomonadati; phylum Pseudomonadota; class Gammaproteobacteria; order Pseudomonadales; family Pseudomonadaceae; genus Pseudomonas; species Pseudomonas sp. LBUM1673. The sequence continues at coordinate 3,399,571 of NZ_CP166780.1, read as the reverse complement.
GCGATTTGTTCAGGAGTGGACGGCATATTGCGGAGTCAAAAAAAGGCTTGGTGAAAATTGACAGAGCAACACCTGGTGAAAGTGGCCCATCCGGGCTTAATGAAGGAGATAGGGAAATGACAGCACAAGAGAAGTTTGCAGGGAAAGTAAGGGCCAACCCACCGAGGATCGGTGAGGAATGGATTGGTGTACAGGCGACATCCGTTAGTGTCGACAAGCTGGCTGATGAGTCTATACCGATCAGTGTTCTTGATTCGGGAGAAATAACTATCAAGCTGGCTCGCTTCACCGAAGAGGATGATCGCGACGAAGTGGATGTTTACTTTGCAGAAGCGAACGGCACTCTGAAGCTGCTGAAAGGTTTCATTCCGCTTGGGCCTATCCTTGGCCGTGATCCGATTGCGATGGAGATTAAGGTTCCGACAGATGAATTCAAAGAGAATCCTCAGCCGGCCGACCCCACGGGTTATCAGGTGCAGTTGGTCGTTTACAAAGGTGGCGCCGGTACCGACGACCCTTCGAACATTGTAACGTTCAACATCGACCGTACTGCACCGTTCGAGGTCAAGTATCCGTCACGCAGAAAGAATCCTCCGACGCCTGCTCCCACCTTTGTCAATGCCCCGGTGGATGCTCAAAGGCTTGTTAACGAAAACTGGATGAAAGATCCTGCGAATGCGGATTTAAAATTCACCGTGTTTGTCGGTTATCCATTGCGTCGTCTTGATGATGAACTTCGTGTTTCTCTGACGTCGGGCAGTGTGAAGCTAGAGGTGTTCAAAGGTGCCGTTAACGCTGCTGGCGAATTCACGGTACCCAACACTGTATTGCGCGATCTCCCGAATGGGCGGGTCATGATCTCTTATGATTGGACAGACCTTCCGGGAAACGAGAGTGCAAGTTCTGCTGCGGCTGCTGTTTTGACTCTCGGACTCGCGTTGGATCCTGAGCTGAACAAAGGACCTTTGGTTCCGAAAACCGATCCGAATCGAACCACGCCGATCTATCTGGACGACATGGTGGCCAACGATGTGTTTGCGATTGTCGAGCGCGCGTCCATCGATAATGCGGAGCCGGGCGATGAAATTACTGTCTATGCCGAGGATCCGAATGATGTGACGAATTTCGTGGACTTTGGTACTCAACCACTTGCCAGTGTGGATTTGAGTTTCCAGCTCACTTACAAAGATAAACTTGAAAAAATCTTTGATTCCTCGACCGAGACCAAGGAAATCAAACTCTGGTTCGAACTCACCCGGGGAGGGGAAATGTTTCCTTCGCCAGATACCTACATCTGGCTGGCATTTGATCACGCAGGGGGAGTCAATCCGGCTTTACCTGACTTGACGAACCCCGACGCCGTGTTGCCCGTCGTCACCGGGGCTTCCAAAACGCCAAACGAACTACTCCCCGGCGATCGCGACCAACCGGGCGAATTCAAAGTGATTCTAAAACTTACGGATCCAGCTATTACGCCAGCGGAAACAGCCAAGGGCTATTTGGATGGTAAATTTGTGGGTGAGTTTTCACCTTTTGTTAACGCGGTAGAGTTTAGTCTTCCCATCAGCGCTGACATGATATCCAAACTACCTACTCCGACGGTTGAAGCCTACTGGACGATTCAGAAAACGGGCATTGACAAGAACGTAATTAAGTCCAAGCCCCAGGCCGTGAAGGTCAATGGCAAAAAAATTGATTTATTGTCGCCGACCATCAGGATCCGCAACCCGCTGAGGGATCAAATCGATTGTTATGCAATGAACAATGCCACTATCGACTGGCGACTTGCAGTGACCATTCCCAAAGATTCGGTCAATTTGCCGCAAGGGAAAATCATTATGGTGCATTTTGCAGCCTACAGTGATGCTGCTGGCACTAATCTGATTCCCGGCACAGAGGATTCCCAACCTTATACCATCCAGGCCTCCGGGACCGTTGATGTTGCAAGTGTTGCCAGTGCAGCCGTATTCAAGGCAGCTCAACCGCGTCTGGGTACAAGGGCATTTGGCAAGTATTGGTACACGGCCGACATCGGCGGTTTGCAAACTTCGGTGCCGATCATCAAGCCGCTGGATACGATTACTTCTAGTGGTGAGTACTGTGACCGGCTGGCTGTTCCTCCAGCCACGCCTTGATTATCCGATATTGAAAGAGGTCTATCGCGAGGGAGATTAATCTCTCTCGCGATATCGATATATTTCGGTGAAGTAGCAAGCCATAAATCCCATCGATTTGCAGATAATTCCTACTGGGCCGAGGAATATTCCTACATCTAACTTTCAGATTGCTGATTAGTCTGTCAGACGTTTTTTGGGGCGATTTTTCCGTTCCGTCAGAAAAATCGCTTTCGGATTTGTTTGCAGTGCGGAGTTCTCATGCCCCTACTATCAAGTTTCAAACATTGCAGAACAACAGGATACCTGTTTACCGCAATAGTCCTCGGCACACCCGCGGCTCACGCCAGAACACTTCTTCCTGGTGAAAGCGCGACTGTTACCAATCCACCTGCGCCAGAGGCATGGGCGGTATCTCAAGGTGGGACACTGACGATAAACGGTGCCAGTGCTCTGTCGATCAGTTCGCAAAATGCCTCTGTCATTTTCAACGGCGGTCAAAGTGCGCGGATCGAGGGCCGTGAGGGTTCCAGGCTCGCACTGACAGGTGCGACAGTGAACAGCGCATCGGGCAGAGGAGCCATTGCGCTTAGTGACAGCTCCGCCACTATCGATAACAGCACCATCACCAGTACCAACAGTTTTGGACTTCTTCTGGGACGTAACATCAATACTCCGACATCGTCCAGCGCAACGGTTACGGGCAATAGTGTAATCACCGGCGCTGCTGGGGGCGCGAATGCCGTGGGTTTTGCGGTGTTGAACCTCGAAAATTCAACTGTTCGTGGCACCCGTGCAACCAGCTACGGCGTCCAACTGGGCGGCGCAACACTCTTGGCGACGGGCAGCACCATTTCTGGCGGGCTGGATGGCCTGCAAATCATCACTGACAACACGGGTGTCAATGCCAGCACTGTTACGCTCAACAGCACCCGCGTAACGGGAGGAACAGGTGCGGCGATCGTGCTGGGTTCATCCGGCAGAGCTGGCACGGTTGCCACCCTCAACGTCCTTGCGGGTTCGGAGTTAATCGGCGGCAACGGCACGCTGTTGCAGGCGACCAATCGCTCCACGGCCAACCTTAACGTCGACGCAAGTGCATTGAGCGGCAATGTCATCGCCGATACCGGCAGCACTGTTGCGCTGCTGATGCAAAATGCGGCTTCCCTTGATGGCAATTTGCAGAACGTCACCCAAGTCAATCTCGATACCCGCAGTACCTTGAACGGTAATGTGCAGGCGGTTGCGGGAACGGCAGCAACGGTCAACCTGGACAATGGTTCTGCAATCAACGGCAATGTCGAAAATAGCTTCAGCCTTTCTCTGAACAACGGCAGCAGCATGACCGGTGACGTACTCACAGACACCAATGGCAGCGTAGTGCTGGACAATGCCTCGGTGCTGACGGGGCAAATCAATAACTCGGGCAACCTGACTATCAACAACGCGGCGCAATGGGTGATGACCGCCGACAGTACCGTACAACGTCTTGCCCTGAACAATGGCCTGGTTCGCATGGGCACCCACGAACAGTTCCAGCAACTGAACGTGGGCGACCTTTCCGGTAACGGTACCTTTGTGATGGGCACCGATTTGGGTAACGGCAACACCGACTTCCTGAACGTGACGGGCAATGCAAGCGGGCAACATCAATTGCAGATTTCTGCGACTGGCACCACCCCGGTCACTGCCGAACCGGTGAAAGTCGGCAATATCGCTGCTGGCGATGCAAGTTTTTCGTTGGGCACGCGTGAAACCGTGGACGCGGGCACATTTGTATACCGGCTGGCAAAGGAAGGTCAGGGGTTGTACCTGAATCCGGACAAGGAAACGGTGAGTACTTCAAGTAATACTGCACTGGCTCTGGCGGGCAGTGCGCGCAGTGTGTTGAATGCTGAAATGACCATGCTCAATGATCAGATCGGTGATCGAGGGCTCAGTGCCCGACCTGATGCATCACTTCGCGCGGCCAGCGACAGCAATACCGCTGCGCTGAGCAACAGTGTCTGGGTTCGCACTTACGGCAATCAGTACAACGTCGATAACGCCTATGGCGATGGCTATACCCAAAAGCAGACCGGTATCACCGGCGGTGCCGATACATTGGTGGATCTGGGCGGCCGCTCGTGGGTAGTGGGCGGGTTTGTCGGGACCAGCCGTACCAATATGGATCTCAAATACGGATCCAGCGCCACCGTCGACAGCCTCAATGCCGGTGTTTACGGCAGCACGTTTGATGTTGAAAGCGGCGTGTTCGTCAACGTCATGGCCAAGATCAACCAGTTCGACAACAAGGCAAAAGTCACCATGAGTGACGGCACGCGGGCCAAGGGTGACTACAAGGCATTGGGCGCCAGCGGTTCGGTAGCCGTGGGCAAGCATATTCGCCTGGAGGACAACTACTTTGTCGAGCCGCAAGTCCAGGTTTCAGCCGGTGTCACTCAAAGCGACAGCTACCGTCTCGACAATGGTCTGGAAGTCCAAGCCGATACCATGCGTTCATTGCAGGGCAAGGTGGGTGTCAGAGGCGGGCGTGTCATCCCCCTCGACAACGGCAGCCTGCTGGAGCCCAGCCTGTCGGCGGGGGTTAATCACGAGTTTGTGAAAACCAATGAGGTGAAGATCAATGACGACCGCTTTGATGATGACCGCGCCAGTAGTTCGATCGAGTATGGAGCGGGTTTGAAATGGACGCCGGCGCAACGCAACTGGCAGGTATCCGGCCAAGTCGGTGGCAGTAAAGGCACCACTGTCAGTCAAGATTGGAGCGGTAGTTTGAGAGTGAGCTATTTCTTCTGATGAAAGTTGTTTCAATGAAGTGATCTATAAAAATGCCCCGACAATATCGGGGCATTTTTTTGCTTTCTGATTCAATCGAAATCACACCAGCGGCAGCCATCAGCCAAACAAACCCGCCGCAATATTGATCGAAAACCCGAGAATCGCCGTGTTGAACAAGAAACCGATCAACGACTGCGCCAATACAATTTTGCGCAAATCGCCGGTGGCCACGCCCACGTCTGCCGTTTGCACGGCCACGCCGATGGTGAACGAGAAGTACAAAAAGTCCCAATAATCGGGCTGCACCTGCCCCTCGGCAAACCGCAGCGCAGGCTCCTTGCCTTCCCAGGTGTAAAACAGCCGTGCGTAATGCAGGCTGAAAATCACTCCGATCAACAACCATGAGCCGAACACGGTCAACCCGGTGAAGCCGTAGTGCAACAGACGGTGATAAGTCTCCAGATCCTTGCTGCCCACCAGCTCGAGGGTAATGGCGGCGAGGCTGGCCAGCGCGGCCATGGACACGGTGAACAGCACCAGCCCGGCGTTTTCGTCCTCGACTTCGGCAATGCGTTTCACGTCGTCGGCTTTGGAGCGCATCGTCAGCCAGATGATCAGGGCCAGATACGTCCAGACCCCGGCGTTCCAGCCGATGAGGATTTTGCCGAGGATCGAATCGGCCGGAGCCAGAATGCCTACCGCGACGCCGAGTGCGGCAGCAGCAGACAGGCGAGGGTGGGTGCGGGCGAGTAGGGGCATGGAGGCTCGATGCGTCTGGGCTTTGCAAACACCATAGCCCAGCGTTGTCCATTGTGACCACAAAGCCAAGCCAATGAGATCGAATGTGTGGGGCTTGCTCGCGAAGGCGGCGTGTCAGTCAACGTCAATGTTGAATGTGACGGCCCCTTCGCGAGCAAGCCTGCTCCCACAGTTGATGGGTGTTTGGTCAGATGCCCTTGTGGCGCTTGTGCACCAGCTTCATCACCACCACAAAAAACACCGGCACAAACACCACCGCCAGGGTCGCGGTGATCATCCCGCCAATCACCCCGGTGCCGATGGCTTGCTGGCTCGCCGAACTGGCCCCGGTGGCAATCGCCAGTGGCACCACGCCGAGGATGAACGCCAGCGACGTCATGACAATCGGCCGCAACCGCAGGCGCGCGGCTTGCAGGGTGGCGTCGATCAGGTCATGGCCTTCGTCGTACAGGCTTTTGGCGAACTCGATGATCAGGATCGCGTTTTTCGCCGACAAGCCAATGATGGTAATCAGCCCGACCTTGAAGAACACATCGTTGGGCATCCCGCGCAGGATCACCGCCAGTATTGCACCGAGCACACCCAGCGGCACTACCAGCAACACAGACGTCGGAATCGACCAACTCTCGTACAGCGCCGCCAGGCACAGGAATACGATCAGCAGCGACAGCCCGAGCAGAATCGGTGCCTGGCTGCCGGACAAGCGTTCCTGCAACGACAACCCGGTCCATTCCTGACCCAACCCCGCCGGGCCTTGCGCTACCAGCCGCTCGATTTCCGCCATGGCTTCGCCGGTGCTGTAACCGGGCGCCGGTTCGCCGGAAATGCTGATGGCCGGGTAGCCGTTGTAACGGGTCAACTGCGCCGGGCCCTGGGTCCAGTTGGCCCGGACGAAGGCCGACAACGGCACCATTTTCCCGGTGTTGTTGCGCACATTAATCTTCAGCAGATCGGCGACCTGACTGCGTTGATCACCTTCGGCCTGGACCACCACCCGTTGCATCCGCCCCTGGTTGGGGAAGTCGTTGATGTAGGCCGAGCCGACGGCGGTGGACAGCACGCTACCGATGTCGGCAAACGAAATGCCCAAGGCGTTGGCTTGCTTGCGGTCGACTTCCAATTGCACCTGCGGCGCTTCGGCCAAGGCGCTTTCGCGCACGTTCCTCAGGATCGGACTCTTCTCGGCGGCGGCCAGCAATTGGCTGCGTGCTTGCATCAGCGTGGCATGGCCGAGGCCGCCACGGTCCTGCAGGCGGAACTCGAAACCGCTGGAAGTCCCCAGGCCATCGACCGGTGGTGGCAACACCGCAAAGGCCATGGCGTCCTTGATCTGACTGAGGGCTATGTTAGCCCGGTCGGCAATCGAACTCGCCGAGTCGTCGCTGCCCCGATCCGACCAATCCTTGAGCGTAGTGAACGCCAGCGCAGCGTTCTGCCCGCTACCGGAAAAACTGAAACCGAGAATCACCGTGCTGTCACCGACGCCCGGCTCAGTCGCGTTATGGGCTTCGATCTGCTCGACCACCTGCACCGTGCGGTTCTTGCTCGCACCCGGCGGAAGTTGAATGTCGGTGATGGTGTAACCCTGGTCTTCCACCGGGAGGAACGAGGAGGGCAGGCGACTGAAACACAATCCCAGACCGACCAGCAGCACGCCGTAGATCAACAGGTAACGACCGCTGCGCTTCAATGCATACGCGACCCAGCCCTGATAACGCTCGGTCAGTTGTTCGAAGCGTCGGTTGAACCAGCCGAAGAAGCCGCCCTTGGCGTGATGCTCGCCCTTGGCAATCGGTTTGAGCAGCGTCGCACACAGCGCCGGGGTCAAGGTCAGGGCGAGGAACGCCGAGAACAGGATCGACGTGGCCATGGACAGCGAGAACTGCCGGTAAATCACCCCGACCGACCCCTGCATGAACGCCATCGGAATGAACACCGCCACCAGCACCAGGGTGATGCCGATGATCGCCCCGGTGATCTGCTTCATCGCCTTGCGCGTCGCGTCCTTGGGCGACAGACCTTCGGTGGCCATGATCCGTTCGACGTTCTCCACCACCACGATGGCGTCATCCACCAGAATGCCGATGGCCAGCACCATGCCGAACATGGTCAGCACGTTGATCGAGAAACCCAGCGCCAGCATGGTCGCGAAAGTCCCCATCAATGCCACCGGCACCACCAGCGTTGGAATCAGCGTGTAGCGGATGTTCTGCAGGAACAGAAACATCACTGCAAACACCAGCACCATCGCCTCGACTAGGGTGTAGACCACTTTGGTGATCGATACTTTGACGAACGGCGAGGTGTCGTACGGGATTTTGTATTCGACACCGGCCGGGAAGTAGCGCGCCAGTTCATCCATCTTCGCCCGCACCCGCGTCGCGGTGCTCAGGGCATTGGCGCCCGGCGACAGTTGCACGCTGACGGCGGTGGACGGTTTGCCGTTCAGGCGTGTGGAGAACTGGTATTCCTGACTGCCGATCTCGACCCGCGCCACATCGCCGATGCGCACGGTGGAGCCATCAGGGTTGGCCTTGAGCACCATGTCGGCGAATTCTTCAGGGGTCGACAGCTGACCTTTTACCAGAATGGTCGCGGTGATTTCCTGGGTGGTGCGGGTCGGCAAATCGCCGATGCTGCCGGCGGAAACCTGAGCATTCTGCGCGACGATGGCGGCGTTGACATCGGCCGGGGTCAGGTTGAAGCCGATCAGCTTCTGCGGGTCGATCCAGATCCGCATCGCCCGTTCGGCACCGTACAACTGAGCCTTGCCAACGCCGTCCAGACGCTTGATCTCGTTCATCACGTTGCGCGCCAGGTAATCGCTGAGCGCCACGTCGCCGAGCTTGCCGTCGCTGGAGGTGAGGGTGATCAGCAGCAGGAACCCGGCAGAGACCTTCTCCACCTGCAAGCCCTGCTGAGTGACCGCTTGGGGCAAACGTGACTCCACGGCTTTGAGACGGTTTTGCACGTCGACCTGTGCCATTTCCGGATCAGTACCCGGCTGGAACGTCGCGGTGATGGTGGCGCTGCCGAGGCTGCTCTGGGATTCGAAATACAGCAGATGGTCGGCGCCATTGAGTTCTTCTTCGATCAGGCTGACCACGCTTTCGTCCACGGTCTGCGCCGAAGCACCCGGGTAGGTGGCGTAGATTTCGACTTTCGGCGGCGCAACGTTGGGGTACTGCGCCACCGGCAACTGCACAATGGCCAAGGCACCGGCCAGCAGGATGAACAGGGCGATCACCCAGGCGAATACCGGGCGATCGATAAAGAACTGCGGCATAAAAAGCGTCCTGCTTACTGACCAGAAACCTGGGCAAGTGGAAGAGGGGTGTTGTCGATCTGGACTTTTTCACCGGGGCGCGCGTGTTGCAGGCCTTCAGTGACGATGCGGTCGCCGGGTTTGAGGCCGTTGGTGACAATCCAGCGATCGTTCTGCACCGCGCCCAGCTCTACCGGTTGCTGGCCGATCCGCTGTTCGGCGTCGAGCAACAGCACTTGAGCAATACCGGCGCTGTCACGCTGGATGGCCCGTTGCGGCACACTGATACCCTGCTGATTGAACGCTTGCTCCAGGCGCACGCGAACGAAGCTGCCCGGCAGCAAGTCGAGGTCCGGGTTGGGGAACTCGCTGCGCAGAATGATCTGACCGGTGCCCGGGTCGACAGTGATGTCGGTGAACAGCAATTTGCCCGGCAATGGATAGAGGCTGCCGTCGTCCTGAATCAGCGTGGCTTTGGCCTGGTCCTGGCCGACCTGCTGCAACTGGCCGGAACGGAAGGCCCGGCGCAGGTCATTGAGTTCACGGGTCGATTGCGTCAGGTCAGCGTGGATCGGGTTCAACTGCTGAATCAATGTCAGCGGGGTGGTTTCGTTCTGCCCGACCAGCGCGCCTTCGGTCACCAGCGCTCGGCCGATGCGCCCGGAAATCGGCGCGGTGACGGTGGCGTAACCCAGGTTCAGTTTCGCCCGCTCCACGGCGGCTTTGTTGGCGGCCACGTCGGCAGCGGTTTGCCGGGCATTGGCGCGGGCATTGTCGTAATCCTGACCGCTGATGGCGTTGCCTTCGATCAACTGCGCGTAACGCTGCTCTTGCAGTTTCGCCTGGAACGCATTGGCCTCGGCCTTGCGCAGCGCTGCTTCGGCGCTATCCAGGTCGGCCTTGAACGGCGCCGGGTCGATACGGAATAGAACGTCGCCTTTTTTGACGTCGCTGCCTTCACGGAAGGTTCGTTGCAACACCACGCCGGCGACACGGGCGCGCACTTCGGCGATGCGCGGCGCGGCAATCCGCCCGCTCAGCTCACTGCTGATCGACGTGGGGCGGACTTCGATGGTTTCGATACGCACAGTGGCAAGCGGGGCCTGCTCTTCGGCGGTCGAGGACTGGTCACAAGCGCCCAGCGTCAACGTCAGTGCAATCAGGCTGAGCGTGACAAGCAGATTCTTTGACATGTAAATACCCCAATAATGACCTCCCGCATCCTACGGGGAGCCGACGAGGGTAGCGGTGAAGCTTTGTAGGTGCAGTGTGAAATTGTGTAAGGGTTTTGCTCGCGTGCGCGTGAGGGCGTATATCCTTCGTAGCTTGAAACTTTTTGCGACTGTAATGCCGCCTTCGCGGGCAAGCCTCGCTCCTACAGAGGTATCGCGAACTCCTGTAGGAGCGAGGCTTGCCCGCGAAGAGGCCCTCAAGGTCACCACAGCACTATTCTGGAAACACCCATGCCCAACATCCTCCTGGTCGAAGACGACACCGCGCTTTCCGAACTGATTTCCAGCTACCTGGAGCGCAACGGCTATTCGGTCAGTGTGATCAGCCGTGGCGACCATGTGCGCGAACGTGCGCGGATTAATCCGCCGGACCTGGTGATCCTCGACCTGATGCTGCCGGGGCTCGATGGCTTGCAAGTCTGCCGATTGCTGCGGACCGATTCGGCGACCTTGCCGATCCTGATGCTCACCGCCCGGGACGACAGCCACGATCAGGTGCTGGGCCTGGAAATGGGCGCAGACGACTACGTCACCAAACCCTGCGAGCCACGGGTGTTGCTGGCCCGAGTGCGAACCTTGCTGCGGCGCAGCAGCCTCAGCGAACCAATGACCGCCAACGACCGCATCCTCATGGGCAATCTGTGCATCGACCTGTCTGAACGCACCGTGACCTGGCGCGAGCAACCGGTGGAACTGTCCAGCGGCGAATACAACTTGCTGGTGGTACTGGCCCGGCATGCCGGCGAAGTGCTGAGCCGCGACCAGATTCTGCAGCGCCTGCGTGGTATTGAATTCAACGGCACCGACCGCTCGGTGGACGTGGCCATTTCCAAGCTGCGGCGCAAGTTCGACGACCACGCCGGCGAGGCGCGCAAGATCAAGACCGTGTGGGGCAAGGGTTACCTGTTCAGCCGCTCCGAGTGGGAATGCTGAGTCGATGTTCAGAATTCTGTTTCGCCTCTACCTGGTGACCATCGTCTCCTATAGCGCAGCGATCTATCTGGTACCTGATGTGGTGATCAAGGCCTTCCATGAGCGCTTTGTCACCTACAACCTCGATTACTCCCGAGGCTTGCAAACGCTGATCGTCAAGCAGTTTCGGGCGGTGCCTGTCGAGCAGTGGCCGGCACTGGCAGCGGAGATGGACGAAGAGTTCCAGCCGCTGCACATCGTGCTGGCCCGCAACGACGACGCCGAGTTCACCCTGGATGAACGTGAACGCTTGCAGCGCGGTGAGAATGTTGTGCGCATCGGCAACTGGGGCTGGCGCACCCTGGCTGTGGCGCCATTGAACGAGCAGATGGTGGTTGAAATGGTCGTGCCGCCGGACCCGACGGACGTCAGTTGGCTGTACTGGAGCATCAACGTGCTGATCGGCGCGACCATGCTCGCCTGTCTGTTGCTGTGGCTGCGCCCGCACTGGCGCGACCTGGAGCGCCTCAAAGGCACCGCCGAACGCTTCGGCAAGGGCCACTTGAGCGAGCGCACGCAGATTTCCTCCAGTTCCAACATCGGCAGCCTCGCCAACGTCTTCGACACCATGGCCGGCGATATCGAAAACCTGCTCAACCAGCAGCGCGATCTGCTCAACGCCGTATCCCACGAACTGCGCACGCCACTGACGCGGCTGGATTTCGGCTTGGCCCTGGCGCTGTCCGATGACTTGCCAGCCACCAGCCTCGAACGTCTGCAAGGTCTGGTCGCACACATTCGTGAACTGGATGAGTTGGTGCTGGAACTGCTGTCTTACAGCCGATTGCAAAACCCGGCGAGCTTGCCGGAACAGGTCGAGGTGTCGCTGGATGAATTCATCGACAGCATTCTGGGCAGCGTCGATGAAGAGCTCGACTCACCGCAAATCGTCATCGATGTGCTGCTTCACGGCCAGCTCGAACGCTTCTCGCTGGACCCGCGATTGACCGCCCGGGCGATCCAGAACCTGCTGCGCAATGCCATGCGCTATTGCGAAAAACGGATTCAGATCGGTGTGCAGGTGTGCCCCAGGGGTTGTGAGATTTGGGTGGACGACGATGGCATCGGCATTCCGGAGGAGGAGCGGGGGCGAATTTTCGAGCCGTTTTATCGGCTGGACCGCAGTCGGGATCGAGCCACTGGCGGGTTTGGGCTGGGGTTGGCGATCAGCCGCCGGGCGCTGGAGGCGCAGGGCGGTACACTCACCGCGCAAGTTTCGCCGCTGGGTGGGGCGCGGTTTCGGTTGTGGTTGCCGACTCCGGCCTGATGCTGCTCAGCCAAGCCGAAACTCGACCGTAGCAGCTGCCGAGCCCGCGAGGCTGCGTTCGAGGACGAAGTCCTCGCAAATCCGGCGAACACGGTCTTCCTGAAGAAACCGATTGCCTGATTTTACGACTGCTGCACAGCCTCGCGGGCTCGGCAGCTGCTACAAAGCATGCGGGACCGAGGGAACGATCTGCAATTCAGTCGAGTAATTCGGCAGACTCAATCAACCCAACTCCCGCCACCTGCATCCGCTCAATCGCTGCCGCCAGCGAACCGTCCAGATCAATCGCCCGGCACGCATCCATCACCACAAACGCATTGAACCCCGCCGACCGTGCGTCCAACGCGGAGAACATCACGCAAAAATCCAGCGCCAGTCCGACCATGTAAACCGTGTCGATGCCGCGCTCCTTCAGATACCCGGCCAACCCTGTGGTCGTCGTTCGATCCGCCTCCAGAAACGCCGAATAACTGTCGATGTCCGGGTTGCAGCCCTTGCGGATGATCAGTTGAGCGTGGGGCAGGTCCAGTTCCGGGTGGAACTCGGCCCCGGGTGTGGCTCGCACGCAATGCTCAGGCCAGAGCGTCTGCTCGCCGTAAGGCAATTGAATCACATCGTAAGGCTTGCGGCCCGGGTGGCTGGAAGCGAATGAGGCATGGCCGGGTGGGTGCCAGTCCTGGGCAATGATGACCTGTTTGAACTGGCGGCCCAGGCGGTTTATCAAGGGCACGATCAGGTCACCCTCCGGCACCGGTAGTTGACCGCCGGGAATGAAGTCGCTCTGTACGTCGATAACCAGCAAGGCTGAGCGTGAAGAAATCGGCATGGGTAGGTTCCTCCTTGGAATGTCAGACGCAAGCATAGTGACAACTTCGCTCGCGCGCTAAGTCGGTTCATGAAATGGCTGCGTTTGTGTAAGTGAGGCCGTTGGATCGTCGGTGTGGCCTTCGCGGGCAAGCCTCGCTCCTACAGGTTATGTGTCGGTCGCACGTTCATTTTTCCCCTGTAGGAGCGAGGCTTGCCCGCGAAGAGGCCAGTCCAGACACCACAGAACCCGGAGTAGTCCCGCATTTGGCCGAACCGCTGCCTTACTGCCGGCACTGATGCCTTGTTATAGTTCGGGCCTCATATTCTGCCCGGTAAAGGATTCCTGCCATGTCTCAATACACCGCCTTCAGCGTCGAACTGGCCGATAACATCGCCCATGTGCAGATCAACCGCCCGGAAAAGATCAATTCGATGAACGCTGCGTTCTGGAGCGAGATCATCGAGATTTTCCAGTGGATCGACGATACCGATGAAGTCCGGGTGGTGGTGCTCAGTGGCGCCGGCAAGCATTTTTCCTCCGGTATAGACCTGATGATGCTGGCCGGTGTGGCCAATCAACTGGGCAAGGATGTCGGTCGCAATGCGCGTCTGCTGCGGCGCAAGATCCTCGCGCTGCAAGCCTCGTTCAATGCCGTCGATAACTGCCGCAAACCAGTGCTGGCGGCGATTCAGGGGTATTGCCTGGGCGGCGCCATTGATCTGATTTCGGCCTGCGACATGCGTTACGCGGCCGAGGATGCGCAATTTTCCATCAAGGAAATCGACATCGGCATGGCGGCCGATGTGGGCACTTTGCAACGCTTGCCGCGGATCATCGGTGACGGCATGCTGCGTGAATTGGCTTACACTGGTCGCACCTTTGGCGCCTTTGATGCGCGCAACATTGGCCTGGTCAATCGCGTCTACAGCGACACCGCCGGCCTGCTTGAAGGCGTGATGGGCATTGCCCGTGAGATCGCCGGCAAGTCGCCGATTGCCGTCACCGGTACCAAAGAGATGATCAGCTATATGCGCGATCATCGCATCGACGACGGTCTCGAATACGTCGCCACCTGGAACGCCGCCATGCTGCAATCCACCGATCTGCGCGTGGCCATGGCCGCCCATATGAGCAAACAGAAACCCGAATTTCTGGATTGATTAACCATGACTTCACGCTGGACCACTGCAGTACTGGACACCGATCAACCCGGCGGTTGGGCCGTGGCGCGCAGCCCCGAAGGTTTTTTGTTCGATGACAATGGCGCGCTGTTTCCACGGGAATGGCTCAAGCGTCAGGAGCTGTCGATTCTTGCCGAGCATGGCATAGGGCACCTGGATGGCGAGCCGGTCTACCTGCTGGAGCTGCGCAGCCACAGCGAAGTATCGGGCTGTAACTGGAAAGGTCTGCGGGCGTTCATGCTCGACAGCGATCACACCGTCTACAAGGTGCTTGGCTATGCCGCACAAATCGGCACCTGGGCCCGTGAGCACCGTTTTTGCGGCAACTGTGGGCAGGTGATGATCCAGCTGCCGCGTGAGCGGGCGATGTACTGCGAACCGTGCGATTTACGCCACTATCCGCGCATTTCACCGAGCATGATCGTGCTGGTGACCCGTGGTGACGAGGTTTTGCTGGCCCGTTCGCCACGGTTTGTCACTGGGGTCTATAGCACGTTGGCGGGGTTTGCCGAGCCGGGTGAGTCGGCCGAGGACTGCCTGATTCGCGAGGTCCGCGAAGAGGTGCAGATCGAGGTCAAGAATATCCAGTACATGGGCAGTCAGTGCTGGCCGTTTCCCCATTCGATGATGCTCGGTTTTCACGCCGAGTACGCCGCAGGGGAGATTGTCTGCCAGGAAGACGAGATCGAAGATGCCCAGTGGTTCAACGTGCACGAGCTGCCGCCGTTGCCGGCGTCGCGCTCGATTGCCCGTTACCTGATCGACGTTTACGTGGCGCGGCGCTTAGGCCACGCTGAACCAGTGCTGCCAGGCTAACCGGACGGTCAAGCCGAGCACCACGGTGATGAACACCGGGCGAATGAATTTCGCACCGCCGTTGATGGCGGTGCGCGCGCCGAAGAAGGCGCCGATCATCACCGACAAGCCCATGCTCAGGCCGATGATCCAGTCCACCTGCCCGGAAAATATGAACACCGACAGCGCCGCGATGTTGCTGACGAAGTTCATGCTGCGCGCCACGCCGCTGGCCTTGACCAGGTCGATGGGGTAGAGCAACAGGCTGCTGACGGTCCAGAACGCACCTGTTCCAGGGCCGGCCACGCCGTCGTAGAAGCCGAGGCTGAAGCCTTGGGTCGATTGCCACTTTTTCTTGATCGGTGCGTCGCTGTCCAGCGGCGCCTTCGGCGTGCCGCCGAACAACAGGTACAGGCCGCAGGCGAAAACGATTACCGGCAGCATCTTGTTCAGCCATTCCGCCGGCAAGTAATGAGCGACGATGGCGCCGGTGAGTGCACCCACCAGCGTGCCGACGATGGCGTGCATCCATTGGCGTGGATGGAACAGTTTGCGCCGGTAGAAGGTGAAGCTGGCAATGGCCGAGCCGAAGGTCGAACTGAGTTTGTTGGTGCCCAGCACCAGGTGCGGCGGCAGGCCAGCGGTCAGCAGCGCCGGGGTGGTCAACAGACCGCCACCGCCAGCGATGGCGTCGATGAAACCGGCAATGAAAGCGACAAGGGCCAGAACGGCCAGGGTGGTGAGGTCAACACTGAGTTCGAAAGGCATGAAATGGGCTTATTTGGCAGGGCGCAGGAAAGGGCTGCGGGAAGGGCTGGTATCTTACCCACATCCAAACTCTGCGGCGACCCGTCTGGCTCATTCGCGGGCAAGCCTCGCTCCTACAGGTGATGCATGTGCCCTTGTAGGAGCGAGGCTTGCCCACGAAGACGTTAGCCCAGACGACACATTATTTGTGCTGCGGCCCATTACCGATCTGCCACACAAACGGCGGCTCAGTCCCGTTAATCGCCCAGTCCCCGACAATCCGCGCCTTGTAGATCACCGGATTGTGCGAAGACACGGTCCGGGCATTACGCCAGTGCCGATCCAGCGATTTGCCTTCGCGAACATCGGATGCCCCAAGGGCATTGAACAGCGTCGTGGTGGCCCTCTGGATCAACTCCGAGACCACCACCTGAGCCCTGGCCGATTCGATTTCCGCCGCCACATTCGCCGCGCGCTCCAGCGCTTCATCCCCCGAGAAACGCGCCAGATAAGCCCGCTGCGCCGGTTGCGCAGCCTTCAAGGCGCTGGCCTCGGCCGCATACACCCACGCCGCCACCTCACCGACAACCTGCTGCACTTGCGAATCCTCGCTGACCCGCTGTGCATTGCCGTGGCTGTAGATGCGTTTTCGCTCGCGCACCTGATGCGCCACATCGCGCAACGCAGCGCGGCCAATCCCGGCCAGGGTCGCCAGCAGCACCAACTGATAAAACGCCGTCTGGTATTTGAAGCGGGTGGCGAAGTCGATGATGTTCTCGGCGTCCACCTCGGCCTCGGTAAACCGCGAGGTGCCGCTGCCGGTGGTGCGCTGACCGAAACCGTCCCAGTCATCACTCTGCACGATCCCGGGTTGGTGTGTGCGGACGGCGGCAATCACATCGCCGCCGGTATCGCTGCGCTGGGCGTACACGTCGATCCAGTCAGAGAAAATGCTGCCGGTGCTGTAGAACTTCTCACCGTTGAGCTGCCACTGATCGCCGTGGGGCGAGACTTTGGTGATCACATCGCCGATCGCCACGGCGCCGATTTCGGTCCAGGCATTGCCGACGAGGTCACCGTCGACAAAGCGTTTGAACCACAGATCCCGGTCTGGCCCCGGTGGTGAGTTCAAACGATCCTCGGCAAAGGCGAAATGCCCGCGCAGGGCTTGCGGCACGTTGGAATCGGCTTCGGCCAGTTCGATCAGCAGCTCGAACAACTGTGGCAAGGACGCGCCGCCACCGCCATATTCCACCGGAACCCGCACCGCGCCGAAGCCAGATTCCTTGAGCCATTGAATCGGCTCGTACGGCAGGCTGCGGCTTTGTTCGCGCTCAACGGCACCGGCGGCGATGCGTTGGAAAATCGGCCGAAAACGTTCGGCTAGTGTTTCATAGTCAGTACCGGTGGACAGCGGGTTGATGACTTGATGTTCGGTCATGGGACAGCTCCTTGGCTTGGTAAAAAAGCTCGGCAGTAAAAGGCGTTGCATGCCAGGGGCGATTGCACGGTCCATGCCGAAGCTCGCAGGCCATGGTTTATTGGATGTCGTGGATTTCGGCGTGGCCTGAATTGTTGCTGTGCCAACAGTGCATCAGCAAATTGCCTTAGGCACACCCAGATCCCTGTGGGAGCGGGCTTGCTCGCGAAAGCGGTATGTCAGCCAATTAAGATGTTGAATGTTGAACCGACTTCGCGAGCAAGCCCGCTCCCACAGGTACCTCGCTCCACTCAAGACGGTCGTGTCACAAACCGCGATTCAAGCGCTGGCACGGTTGCTGCTCTGACCTCAGGACTTCCCTGAAAACCCGAGGACACGCCAATGAGTCAGCAAGCCGTCAAATTTGCCTACTGGGTACCGAATGTCAGTGGCGGGCTGGTGGTCAGCAAGATCGAGCAGCGCACCCACTGGGGCATCGACTACAACCGCACACTGGCGCAACTGGCCGAAGAGGCGGGGTTCGAATATGCCCTGACCCAGATTCGTTTCACCGCCGGTTATGGTGCCGAGTTCCAGCATGAATCCGTTGCCTTCAGCCACGCGCTGTTGGCGGCGACCAGCAAACTGAAAGTGATCGCGGCGATCCTGCCGGGGCCATGGCAGCCGGCGCTGGCGGCCAAACAACTGGCAACCATTGATCAACTCACCAATGGCCGGGTGGCAGTGAATATTGTCAGCGGTTGGTTCAAGGGCGAGTTTCAGGCCATCGGCGAACACTGGCTGGAGCACGACGAGCGTTATCGCCGTTCCGAAGAATTTATCCGCGCACTCAAGGGCATCTGGACCCAGGACAACTTCACCTTTCGCGGTGATTTCTACCGCTTCGACAACTACAGCCTGAAACCCAAGCCGCTGGGCCAGCCGGAAGTCTTCCAGGGCGGCAGTTCCCGTGCGGCCCGGGATATGGCGGCGCGGGTTTCAGACTGGTACTTCACCAACGGCAACACCCCCGAAGGCATCAAGGCTCAGGTTGACGACATCCGCACGAAAGCGGCCGCGAACAATCATTCGGTGAAGGTTGGGGTGAATGCGTTCGTCATCGCCCGCGACACCGAAGAAGAGGCGCGGGCGGTGCTGGCGCAGATCATCGATCAGGCCGACCCGGAGGCCGTGAACGCCTTTGGCGATGCGGCCAAGCAGGCGGGCAGGGCGTCGCCGGAGGGCGAGGGCAACTGGGCCAAATCGACGTTTGAAGATCTGGTGCAATACAACGACGGCTTCAAGACCAACCTGATCGGCACACCGCAGCAAATTGCCGAGCGGATTGTCGCGTTGAAAACCGTGGGCGTGGATCTGGTGCTGGCAGGGTTTCTGCACTTTCAGGAAGAGGTGGAATACTTCGGCAAACGGGTGTTGCCGTTGGTGCGGGAGCTGGAGGCCAAGGCGGCCATCAAGCATCAGACCGCGGTAGCCTGAACACCATAAAACCCTGTGGGAGCCGGGCTTGCCCGCTCCCACATGGATCTCGGTGAAGTTACAGGCCCAAGTCAGACAATCCCGGGTGATCATCCGGCCGGCGGCCCAGCGGCCAGTGGAACTTGCGGTCGCTTTCCTTGATCGGCATGTCGTTGATACAGGCGTAGCGGTTGAACATCAGGCCGTTCTCGTCGAACTCCCAGTTCTCGTTGCCGTAGGAGCGGAACCAGTTGCCCGAGTCGTCGTGCCATTCGTAGGCGTAACGCACGGCGATGCGGTTGTCGCCATGGGCCCAGAGTTCCTTGATCAGTCGGTAGTCCAGTTCCTTGGCCCATTTACGGGTCAGAAAACCTTTGGCTTGTTCGCGGTTGTGGACGAACTCGGCGCGGTTACGCCACTGGGTGTCCAGGGTGTAGGCCAGGGACACCCGTTCCGGGTCGCGGGAGTTCCAGCCGTCTTCGGCCAGGCGAACTTTTTCGATGGCTGACTCACGGGAAAACGGCGGCAATGGCGGACGAATTTCGCCAGTAGACATATAAGGTCTTCCTATCAAATTAACGTTCAGGCAAGTTGTCGGGCTTATTGAAAGTGTTACAGGTCCAATAACTTTCGCGCCATGCATTGCGCATGATCGGCGGCACTGTGATCACCCATTACAAGCGCTACGGTAATGGCACCGTCGATCAGGATCAGCAGCTGTCTGGCCAGCATCTGCGGGTCTTTTGCGCCATGTTCGGTACAGAGCTCGCGCACGTAGTCGAGCAGTTTTTGTTTGTGGTCTTTGGCGACCAGGCGAACCGGGTCTTGCGCATCGCCGGTTTCGCCGCTGGTGTTGATGAATGCGCAGCCACGGAAGCCTTCGGAGGCGAACCAGGCCTTGAGCACGGTAAACAGGTTGAGTAGCCGGCCGGCCGGGGTTTGTGCCTTGCCGACTTCGCTTCGATACCAGTGCATCCAGCGCACATCGCGGCGTTGCAGGGCCGCGACGACAAGCTCCTCCTTGTTGGCGAAGTAGCGGTAAATACTTTTTCTGGAGACGCCGGCGGTTTTCACCAGAAGATCCATGCCGGTGGCAGCGATGCCACTTTTGTAGATCAACTTTTCGGTGACATCCAGAATGATGTCGCGTGTGTCGCTGCTAGTGATTTCGTTCATGTGGCGGACAGTAGAATGATCGTTCTTCATGGTCAAGCGGTTATTTTTGGTGCCTATGAGATTGCCTTCGCGAGCAAGCCCGCTCCCACAGGGGAACGCATTTCAAATGTGGGAGCGGGCTTGCTCGCGAAGGGGTCTTTACAGACACTAACAAGACCCAAGGCAATCCATGGTGTAAGCTCTCGGGTTCTTCGGATTCGACCCTTTGCGAGCCCTATGCCGTCGCTTTTCAAACGCTCTCTGCTGCCTAAACTGCGCAGTTTTCCGCTGACCGCCGATGCCGTCACCATCCTCTCTGGCGCTGCCGAGTTCCGACGTTGCCTGCTGGAGCAGATCGCTCAGGCAACCCGGCGTATCTATATCGTCGCGCTGTACCTGCAACAGGACGAAGCCGGCCAGGAAATCCTCGATGCCCTGCACGCCGCCAAACTGGCCCGTCCGGAACTGGACGTCGTGGTTGTGGTGGACTGGCTGCGCGCCCAGCGTGGTTTGATCGGTGCCGGCAAGCAGCCGGGCAACTCGGCCTGGTATCAGGAGACGACCCGCACCCACGAAAGCGAAGTGCCGGTGTACGGCGTGCCGGTGCAGACCCGCGAGCTGTTCGGCGTGCTGCATTTGAAGGGTTTCGTGATCGACGATTGCGTGATCTACAGCGGCGCGAGCCTGAACAACGTTTACCTGCATAAATTCGACAAGTACCGTTTCGACCGCTATCACCTGCTGCAGAACCACGCGCTGGCCGATTCGATGCAGCACCTGATTCAGCACGGTCTGATCGCCTCCAAAGCGGTGCATCGCCTCGACCTGCCGAACCTGCCGACCACCCGCAGCCTGCGCAACGACATCGGTGACCTGCGCAGCCGTCTCAAGCACGCGGCGTACGACACTACGCAGGGCAGCATGGCGAAGGGCGGCTTATCGGTCAGTCCTTTGCTCGGTGTGGGCAAGAACAACCCGTTGAGCCGGGTGATCTGCGAGCTGATCGCCAGCACGCAACATCAGCTGACCATCTGCACGCCGTACTTCAACCTGCCGCTGGCAGTGACCCGGGAAATCAACCGGGCCTTGGCTCGCGGCGTGAAGATCGATATCGTCGTCGGCGACAAAACCGCCAACGACTTCTACATTCCGCCCAGCGAGCCGTTCAAGGTGATCGCGGCGCTGCCGTACCTCTACGAGATCAGCCTGCGGCGCTTCGCCAAGCGTCATCAGCGCAGCATCGACAGTGGCAAGTTGAACCTGCATTTGTGGAAGGATGGCGACAACACCTATCACCTCAAGGGCATGTGGATCGATCAGCGCTACACCTTGCTGACCGGCAACAACCTCAACCCGCGGGCGTTTCGTCTCGACCTGGAAAACGCGTTGCTGATCGATGATCCGAAAGGGGAGCTGCTGGAGCCGCGTGGCAATGAACTGGCGGAGATTTTCCGGCACACCCGGCGTATTGAGCGCTATCAGGATCTGGAAACGCTGCCGGATTACCCGGCGGGGGTGGCCAAGTTTCTCAAGCGCGTGAGTCGGGTGCGGATCGAGCGGTTGTTGTATCGGATTTTGTGAGAGTTAACACGGCGGGGCGGGGGTGTTGCCGGTGAGTACGCCTTCGCGAGCAAGCCTGCTCCCACAGTGGATTTGAGTCGATGCACAATTGTGTGACCGACACATAACCCACTGTGGGAGCGGGCTTGCTCGCGAAAGCGGAGTGTCAGGCGACATCAATGTTGACTGTTATCCCGCTGCTACAGGGATCTGCGCCGGGCTGAGGCTGCGCTAATATGCCCACCACTCAAACAAGAACAGGGCTTGCAACACGCAATGTCGGAAAAAGACACCATCGCCATTCAACTGGTGCGTGAAGCACTGTTGCAAAGTTGCGCCCCGGGGGTCGCCACCGAAGAGGTGTTGAACAAGGTTGGCATCGATCCGGCGCTGCTGGAAACCACCGATGCCCGGGTTCCGGCCACCGCGTACGCGCGGCTGTGGCGCTTGCTGGCCCAGCGCCGGGACGATGAGTTTTTTGGCATGGACCCGCGCAAGCTCAAGTCCGGCAGCCTCGAGTTTCTGTGTCGTTGCTCCATGGTTCAGCCGACCCTGGCCGCCGGGCTGACGTCGGGCCTGAGCTTTCTGTCGTTGATGCTTGAGCGCATGCCTGCGCAGTTGGTTCGCCAGCAAAGCCTGGCAGAAATCGTCCTGCTGGAGGACGACGAAGACCCGCGCCGCGCCTTCACCTATTTCACTTACTGGATGATCGTCCACGGCGTTGCCTGCTGGCTGGCGGGGCGGCGTATTCCGATCCTGGCCATTGAGTTGCGTTGCCCGGCGCCGGATTTTTGCGATGACTATCAGGTGATGTTCTCCGAGAACCTGCGATTCGACCGGCCGCGCACGCGGATGATTTTTTCCGCTGACTGCCTGGACTTGCCGATCAAGCGCAGCCCTGAAGAACTCAAGCGATTCCTCGCCCATGCGCCGGCGAATATTCTGGTCAAGTATCGCGATCCTGAGAGCCTGGCCAGTCGTATCAAACACGATTTGCGGCAACTGCCCGCCGAGCATTGGCCGGAAACCGAGGCGCTGGCGCAGCAACTGTGCATGTCAGCCTCGACCCTGCGCCGCCGCCTGGCTGAAGAGGGCCAGACCTATCAGGGGCTCAAGGACAGTGTGCGCAAGGAATTGGCCATCGTCTGGCTGGCCGAACCGGCCATCAGCTTCGCCGAAATCGCCACCCGTTTAGGGTTTGCCGATACCAGCTCGTTCTACAAGGCGTTTCGTAAGTGGTCGGGGTCTAATCCGGGGCATTATCGGAGTTTGATTCTTAACGAGGCGAGCTGATCCGGATTGTGTGGTGCCTGATCTGGCGCCATCGCGGGCAAGCCCGCTCCCACAGTGAAATTGTGTCTGCCCACCTATTTGCAACCCACACAAAACTTATGTGGGAGCGGGCTTGCTCGCGAAGGCGTCAGCCCAGGCGACGCATTCCTTGAACCTTGGCCAAACCAGTCACACAACTTGATAGCTTTGACCATTGTCCCGCTCCCCGCGCAGAGCGAGTATTTCCCTGTTATTTACGGTTCCCCAACCTAATAAAAATACACAGGGATTCTGGCAATGCGCGATTACTTGTCTGCCACGTCACAGTTCAATTATCAGCACACCGTCGAGGCCGCGCTCACAGGGTCGTTGAGCGCGCTCAACGCCTGCGTCGAGTGTTGCGACCGGCATGCCTTGCCGGGGCGCATCGCGCTGTTCTGGGAAGGCCACGACGGCGCCAGCGCGACCTACACCTTCAGCGATTTGCAGGACAAAGCTGCACGCTTCGCCAATTTCCTCCTCGCGCAAGGCGTGAAGAAGGGCGATAAAGTCGCCGGTCTCTTGCCACGTAACATCGAATTGCTGATCACGGTATTTGCCACTTGGCGCATTGGCGCGGTCTATCAGCCGCTGTTTACGGCCTTCGGCCCCAAAGCCATCGAACACCGCCTGAGCAGTTCCGGCGCCAAACTGGTGGTCACCGACGCCGTCAACCGCCCGAAACTCGCTGAAGTGGCCGACTGCCCGACCATCGTCACCGTCGGCGGCCCCAAGGGCCAAGGTATTGTTCGGGGTGATTTCAGTTTCTGGGCCGAACTGGCCAACTACTCCAGCGTCTGCGAACCGGTACTGCTGACCGGCGAAGACCCGTTCCTGCTGATGTTCACCTCGGGCACCACCGGCCCGTCGAAAGCGCTGTCGGTGCCGCTCAAGGCAATCGTCGCGTTCCAGAGTTACACCCGTGACGCCGTAGACCTGCGCCCGGAAGACGCATTCTGGAACGTCGCCGATCCGGGCTGGGCCTACGGCATCTATTTCGGTGTCACCGGGCCGATGGCCATGGGGCATCCGATCACCTTTTACGATGGCCCGTTCACCCTCGAAAGCACCTGCCGGGTAATCAACAAATACGGGATCACCAACCTCACCGGGTCGCCGACGGCCTATCGCTTGCTGATTGCCGGTGGCGACGAATTCGCCCGTTCGATCAAGGGCAAGCTGCGCATCGTCAGCAGCGCCGGCGAGCCGCTGAACCCGGAGGTGATCCGCTGGTTCGCCGACAACCTCGGCGTGGTGATTCACGACCATTACGGCCAGACCGAGCTGGGCATGGTTTTGTGCAATCACCACGGTCTCGATCATCCGGTGCATGTCGGCGCTGCCGGTTTTGCCTCGCCGGGCCACCGCATCGTGGTACTCGACAACGAATACAAAGAACTGGGCGTCGGCCAGCCGGGCATTCTGGCCATCGACCGTACCCAGTCGCCGATGTGCTGGTTCGGCGGTTACGAAGGCGCACCGACCAAGGCCTTCGTCGGCAACTATTACTTGAGCGGCGACACCGTCGAGTGGAACCCGGACGGCAGCATCAGCTTCGTCGGCCGCAGTGACGATGTGATCACCACCTCTGGCTATCGCGTCGGCCCGTTCGACGTGGAAAGCGCGCTGATCGAACACCCTGCGGTGGTCGAAGCGGCGGTGGTCGGCAAACCCGACCCGGAACGCACCGAGCTGGTCAAAGCCTTCGTCGTGCTCAGCGCGCAATACCGTGCCGCGCCCGAGTTGGCCGAAGAACTGCGCCAACACGTGCGCAAGCGTCTGGCGGCGCACGCGTACCCCCGTGAAATCGAATTTGTCAGCGAATTGCCGAAAACCCCAAGCGGCAAATTGCAGCGCTTTATCTTGCGCAACCAAGAAATCGCCAAAGCTCAAGAGGCCGCGGCGAAGAACGTTTAAGCTTGAATCCAAGGAAACAAATGATGCAGATCGAAAACAAGGTTTTTCTCGTCACCGGCGGCGCATCCGGCCTCGGTGCCGCCACCGCTGAAATGCTGGTCGCCGCCGGTGCCAAGGTGATGCTGGTGGACATGAACGCCGAAGCCGTCGCGGCGCAGGCTGCACGTCTCGGTGCGCAAAGCGTGGTGGCCGACATCAGTAATGAAGCAGCGGCCGAAGCGGCGGTGCAGGCGACGGTCAAAGCGTTTGGCAGTCTCAATGGGCTGGTGAACTGCGCCGGCATCGTCCGTGGCGAGAAAATCCTCGGCAAGAACGGCCCCCATGCACTGGCCAGCTTCAGCCAGGTGATCAACGTCAACCTGATCGGCAGTTTCAACATGCTGCGCCTGGCCGCGGCGGCCATTACCGAAACCGAAGCCAATGAAGATGGCGAGCGCGGCGTGATCATCAACACCGCCTCGGTCGCGGTCTTCGACGGCCAGATCGGCCAGGCCGCGTATTCGGCCTCGAAAGGCGCGATTGCCAGCCTGACCTTGCCCGCTGCCCGTGAACTGGCGCGTTTCGGCATCCGTGTTATGACCATCGCCCCGGGCATTTTCGAAACGCCGATGATGGCCGGCATGACCCCGGAAGTTCGTGAGTCTTTGGCTGCAGGCGTGCCGTTTCCGCCGCGTCTGGGCAAGCCGAGCGAGTACGCCGCGCTGGTCAGGCATATCATAGAAAACAGCATGCTCAACGGCGAGGTGATCCGTCTCGACGGTGCCCTGCGCATGGCCGCGAAATAAGGAGGATTAGACATGACACTTTCCAACGATCCGATTGTTATTGTCAGCGCCGTCCGCACCCCAATGGGCGGTTTCCAGGGCGAGCTGAAAAGCCTGACCGCGCCGCAACTGGGCGCCGCAGCGATTCGTGCTGCCGTCGAGCGCGCCGGTATCACCCCTGAATCCGTAGAAGAAGTGCTGTTCGGCTGCGTACTCTCCGCCGGCCTCGGCCAGGCCCCGGCGCGGCAAGCGGCACTGGGTGCCGGGCTGGATAAATCGACCCGTTGCACAACGCTGAACAAGATGTGCGGCTCAGGCATGGAAGCCACGATCCTGGCCCACGACATGCTGATCGCCGGCAGTGCCGATGTGGTGGTCGCCGGTGGCATGGAAAGCATGTCCAACGCGCCGTACCTGCTGGACCGCGCCCGCAGTGGCTACCGCATGGGCCATGGCCGGGTGCTCGATCACATGTTCCTCGACGGCCTCGAAGACGCTTACGACAAGGGCCGCCTGATGGGCACCTTTGCCGAGGATTGCGCCGAAACCAACGGTTTCAGTCGCGAAGCTCAGGACGCCTTTGCCATTGCTTCGACCACCCGCGCCCAACAGGCGATCACGGACGGCAGCTTCAACGCCGAGATCGTGCCGCTCACTGTGACCGTCGGCAAAGAGCAAGTGCTGATCAGTCATGACGAACAACCGCCGAAAGCCAAACTGGACAAGATCGCCTCGCTGAAACCGGCGTTCCGCGATGGCGGCACCGTGACAGCGGCGAACTCCAGCTCGATCTCCGATGGCGCAGCGGCACTGGTGTTGATGCGCCGTTCCGAAGCAGAGAAACAAGGTTTGAAACCGTTGGCAGTGATTCACGGCCATGCCGCGTTTGCCGATACTCCGGGGCTGTTTCCGGTGGCACCGGTGGGCGCGATCAAGAAGCTGATGAAGAAAACCGGCTGGTCCCTGGACGAAGTCGAGTTGTTCGAAGTCAACGAAGCCTTTGCGGTGGTGAGTCTGGTGACCATGACCAAACTGGAAATCCCCCACGAGAAGATCAACGTCCACGGCGGTGCCTGTGCCCTGGGCCACCCGATCGGTGCGTCTGGCGCGCGGATCCTCGTGACCCTGCTCTCGGCCCTGCGCCAAAAAGGCCTGAAACGCGGCGTTGCAGCGATCTGTATTGGCGGCGGTGAAGCCACGGCCATGGCTGTGGAATGCCTGTACTGAGGCTGACACCAATCCCTGTGGGAGCGGGCTGTGGCGAGGGGGCTTGCCCCCGTTCGACTGCGAAGCAGTCGTAAAACCAGCCACCACTTTCTAAATTCAAGATCGTGGTGACTGTTTTTAGGGGTGCTTCGCCCCCCAACGGGGGCAAGCCCCCTCGCCACATAAGCCCGCTCCCACAGGTCTTGCGTTTCAACTTGAATTTTAAGGACTTGGCATGATCCCCAATGACGAACAACTTCAGATCAGCGAAGCAGCCCGGCAGTTTGCCCAAGAGCGGCTGAAACCGTTCGCCGCCGAATGGGACCGCGAACATCGCTTCCCCAAGGAGGCCATCGGCGAGATGGCCGACCTGGGCTTTTTCGGCATGCTGGTGCCGGAGCAGTGGGGCGGTTGCGACACCGGTTACCTGGCCTACGCCATGGCCCTGGAAGAAATCGCCGCTGGCGACGGCGCCTGCTCGACCATCATGAGCGTGCACAACTCGGTGGGTTGCGTGCCGATCCTCAAGTTCGGCAACGACGATCAGAAAGAACGCTTCCTCAAGCCGCTGGCCAGCGGCGCGATGCTCGGTGCGTTTGCCCTGACCGAACCGCAAGCCGGCTCCGACGCCAGCAGCCTGAAAACCCGCGCCCGGCTCGACGGCGATCACTACGTACTCAACGGCTGCAAGCAGTTCATCACCTCCGGGCAGAACGCCGGGGTGGTGATTGTGTTTGCAGTGACTGACCCGAGTGCCGGCAAGCGTGGGATCACGGCGCTGATCGTGCCCACCGATTCGCCGGGTTATAAAGTCGCGCGAGTCGAAGACAAACTCGGTCAGCACGCCTCCGATACCTGCCAGATTCTGTTCGAAGACGTGAAAGTGCCGGTGGCCAATCGATTGGGTGAGGAGGGCGAAGGCTACAAGATCGCCTTGGCCAACCTCGAAGGCGGCCGTGTCGGGATCGCCTCGCAATCAGTGGGCATGGCCCGCGCCGCGTTCGAAGCGGCCCGTGACTACGCCCGTGAACGCGAAAGCTTCGGCAAGCCGATCATCGAACACCAGGCGGTAGCGTTTCGCTTGGCAGACATGGCAACCCAGATCGCCGTCGCCCGGCAGATGGTGCATTACGCGGCGGCGTTGCGCGACAGCGGCAAACCGGCGCTGGTCGAAGCATCCATGGCCAAGCTGTTCGCTTCGGAAATGGCCGAGAAGGTCTGCTCCTCGGCGTTGCAAACCCTTGGCGGTTACGGTTACCTGAACGATTTCCCGCTGGAGCGGATTTACCGCGACGTGCGGGTGTGCCAGATCTACGAAGGCACCAGCGATATTCAGCGCATGGTCATTTCGCGCAATCTTTGAGAAGGAATCCACCTATGAACTACGAAACGATTTTGCTGGAAACCCACGGCCGCGTCGGCCTGATCACCCTCAACCGTCCGCAAGCCTTGAACGCGTTGAATGCGCAAATTGTCAGCGAATTGAACCACGCCCTCGATGGTCTGGAAGCCGACTCGAACATCGGTTGCATCGTGCTGACCGGCTCGAAAAAAGCCTTCGCCGCCGGTGCCGACATCAAGGAAATGGCCGAGCTGACCTATCCGCAGATCTACCTCGATGATCTGTTCAGCGACAGTGATCGCGTGGCCAACCGCCGCAAGCCGATCATCGCCGCTGTTAGCGGTTTCGCCTTGGGCGGTGGCTGTGAACTGGCGTTGATGTGCGATTTCATCCTGGCCGGCGATAACGCCAAATTCGGTCAGCCGGAAATCAACCTCGGCGTACTGCCGGGCATGGGCGGCACCCAGCGCCTGACCCGCGCCGTGGGCAAGGCCAAGGCGATGGACATGTGCCTGAGCGGGCGTTTGATCGATGCGGTGGAAGCGGAGCGTTGCGGGATTGTTGCGCGCATCGTGCCGGCGGATGAGCTATTGGAAGAAGCGCTGAAAGTTGCGGCTCTGATTGCGAAGAAGTCGCTGCCGATTGCGATGATGGTCAAGGAAAGTGTTAACCGCGCCTTTGAAGTCAGCCTGTCGGAAGGCGTGCGTTTTGAACGTCGGGTGTTCCATGCGGCGTTTGCCACGCAGGATCAGAAGGAAGGGATGGCGGCGTTTATTGCCAAGCGTGAGGCCGAATTCCAGGGCAAGTGATGTAGCTAAGTGATGTAGCGTTCTCACGGACGCTTTCGCGGGCAAGCCTCGCTCCTACAAGGATATGCATTCCCCTGTAGGAGCGAGGCTTGCCCGCGAAGCTTTTAGGCATCACACCAAATAGTGCTTCAACTCCCGGGCAATCACCATCCGCTGTATCTCGCTCGACCCTTCATAAATCTGCGTGATCCGCGCATCCCGGTAGTAGCGCTCCACCGGGTAATCCTCCAGATACCCATACCCGCCATGAATCTGTATCGCCGACGAGCAGACCTTCTCGGCCATCTCCGAGGCAAACAGCTTGGCCTGTGAAGCCTCAGACAGACACGGCTTGCCGGCACTGCGCAACCTTGCGGCATGCAGGATCAGCAAGCGTGCGGCGTTCAGACGGGTGTGCATGTCGGCCAGCATGTTGGCGATGCTTTGGTGTTCGATGATCGGCTTGTCGAACTGCACCCGATCCCGCGCGTAAGCCAGCGCCGCGTCGAACGCCGCACGGGCGATGCCCAAGGCTTGCGCGGCGATGCCGATGCGGCCGCCTTCGAGATTGGATAGGGCGATGGCCAGGCCTTTGCCGCGTTCGCCGAGCAGATTGGCCTCGGGGATCGTGCAATTGTTCAGGGTAACGGCGCAGGTATCGGAAGCCCGGATACCCATCTTGTGTTCACTGCGGTCGACAATGAACCCCGCGGTTTCGGTCGGCACCAGGAACGCCGAAATGCCGCGCTTGCCCAGCTCCGGATCGGTCACGGCAAACACGATCGCCAGCTTCGCCCGCTTGCCATTACTGACGAATTGCTTGGCGCCGTTGATCACCCACTGGCCGTCGCGCAGTTCGGCGCGGGTGCGCAAGTTGTGGGCCTCGGAACCGGCCTGGGGTTCGGTGAGGCAAAAGCAGCCGATGGCCTGGCCGCTGGCGAGGTCCGGCAGCCATTGCTGTTTCTGCTCTTCGGTGCCGTAGTTGAGCACCGGCCCGCAGCCCACGGAGTTGTGAATGCTCATCAGCGCGCCGGTGGCGCCGTCACCGGCGGAAATCTCTTCCACCGCCAAGGCGTAGGCAACGTAGTCGACATAAGTGCCGCCCCATTCCTCGGGCACCACCATGCCCAGCAGACCCAGTTCACCCATCTTCGCCACCAGACCGTCATCGATCCAGCCAGCCTTTTCCCAGGCTTGTGCGTGGGGCGCGATTTCGCCGCGGGCAAAATCCCGGGCCATGTCGCGGATCATCACTTGCTCTTCGCTCAATTCGATATCGTGCATGGCTCAGCTCCCGCTCTGGTCGAACCCGGTAAAGAAACTCGTCACATGCTCGGCGTCCAGCGCCTGCAGGGTCGGCGGATTCCAGCGCGGGTTCTTGTCTTTGTCGATCAGCAAGGCGCGCACGCCTTCGATCAGGTCGCCGCGCTCGAACCACTGGCGATCCAGGTGCAGTTCGAGGGCGAAGCACTGTTCCAGGCTCAGGTGCCGACCGCGCCGCAGCATTTCCAGGGTCACGCCCATGGCCAGCGGTGAACGGCTTTCCAGCAAGTCGGCGGTGGCCGTGGCCCACTCATGGCTGTCGGCGACGGTCACTTCACGCAATTGTTCCACCATACTCGGCACATCGGGCAGGGCGAAGAAGTGATCGATGGCCGGCCGCAATGCCGCCAATGGTGCAGCGGGCAGTTGTTGCACGGCGAGTTTTGCCAGCAGACCTTGAAGGTCCTTCAACGGAGTTTCGTGCCATTGGAGCTGATCGAGTTGCTCGTCCAGAGTGCCCAGCTTGTTGCTTTCCAGGTACCAGTCGGCCAGGCCGCAATAGAGTGCATCGGCCGCGCGGATCTGCACGCCGCTGACACCGAGGTAAATACCCAGTTCACCGGGAACGCGCGGCAGAAAATGGCTGCCACCGACATCCGGGAAATAACCGATCGCCACTTCCGGCATCGCCAGACGGCTACGCTCGGTGACCACCCGCAAATCGGCGCCTTGCACCAGCCCCATGCCACCGCCCAGCACAAAGCCGTCCATCAAGGCCAGGACCGGTTTGCGATAGTGATGGATGGCGAGGTCGAGGGCGTATTCCTCGACGAAGAAGTCTTCGTGCAGGGTGTCGCCGCTTTTGAAACTGTCGTACAGCGAGCGGATATCGCCGCCGGCACAGAAAGCCTTCTCACCAGCGCCGCGCAAGACCACCGCGCGCACCTGCGGATCCTGTGCCCAGGCATCGAGCTGCTGTTGCAGGCTGCGGACCATGTCCAGGGTTATGGCATTGAGGCCGGCGGGGCGATTGAGGGTCAGGTGACCGATGTGATTGCGAACCTCGGCCAACACTTCGTTTTGCGTGGCATCCATGGGTTGTGTTTCCGGGGATGAAACCTGAGCGGTCATCACTAACTCCCTGCTTTTATTGTTCTTTATAGAGAAGCTCGCGCGCGAGCGATGCTGGATCGTATCAGTGCAAATTTACCCTGTACAACCGGGATGTGTGCAGGTCCTGTCTGCATTTTTGCCTTAAGACAACGTCAAAATCCTTTGATCTTTTTTTCGATCTTTAACCCCGTCCAACACCCAACGACAGAATCGGCTGTGAAAGGCCTTCGTTCAGCGCAGTTGAGCTGTTTGAACAGGGACTTACGACACCTGTGTCTTCCGGGCAATTGGCATTCTGACGGTCCATTTCAGCGCTTGCTTTGATGCGCCTGGAACGGACTGCACCCCGACGACTGATTAGACCCAGTCGAAAACAACAACAAATACGGCTGCGGTGAATGCCGCATCGACTCTCTGCCCCTGTCAAAAAGTGTGGTGCGGCGCAGGCGCCAAGCCGCGATAAATCCAAATAATCCGGGACTCTAGAAGATGAACATCAAATGGCTGACCTTGCCGGCATTGGCTTTGCTGTGCTGCTCCACCGGTGCCAGCGCCAAAGAATGGAAAGAACTGCGATTCGGCGTCAACCCCAGCTACCCGCCTTTTGAGTCCACCACCGCCGATGGCGGTGTGCAAGGGTTCGGCGTGGATCTGGGCAATGCGATCTGCGCCGAGCTGAAGTTGAAGTGCGTGTGGGTCAGCAATGACTTCGACGGATTGATCCCGGCGCTCAAGGCGGGCAAGTTCGACGCCATCGAATCGTCGATGACCGTCACCGAGGCGCGTAAAAAACAGATCGACTTCACCGATCGCCTGTACGCCGGGCCGACCGCCATCGTCACCCGCAAGGATTCCGGCCTGTTGCCCACCGCCGAGTCGCTGCAGGGCAAAACCATCGGTTATATGCAGGGCACGATTCAGGAAACCTACGCCAAGGCCAAACTGGCGCCGGGTGGCGTGAAGTTGCGCGCTTATCAGAACCAGGACCAGGTTTACGCCGACCTGGTTTACGGGCGTCTCGATGCGTCGATCCAGGACAAGCTGCAAGCACAGATGAGCTTTCTGACGTCGCCCCAAGGCGCGGACTTCCAGAACAGCGAAGGCATCAGCGACCCATTGGTGCCGTCGGAAATCGCCATCGGCATCCGCAAGGACAACGAAGAGCTCAAAGGCATGCTCAATGCCGCCATCAAGGCCCTGCATGAAAAGGGCATCTACGCACAGATCCAGCAGAAGCACTTCGGCGATCTGGACCTCTACAACAACTGATCCTCGCGCCCCGAACGCTGCGTCCTGGTAACAGGCGCAGCGCTTGCAAGCGGGCGCCTCAAGACAGGTGACTGGCGTGAATTCCTTCCTGAATCTGATCGGGGTCGACCTTTCGGCCCTGCAAGGCTATGGCCCTTTGTTGCTGCATGGCACCTGGGTCACCCTCAAATTATCGGCGCTGTCGCTGCTGGTGAGCATGGTGCTGGGGCTGCTCGGCGCGGCGGCCAAGCTGTCGCCGCTGAAACTGTTGAACCTGCCCGCCACCTTCTACACGACGCTGATTCGCGGTGTGCCGGACCTGGTGCTGATGCTATTGATTTTCTACAGCCTGCAAGGCTGGCTGAGCAGCCTGACCGAGGCGATGGACTGGCCTTACATGGAGATCGATCCATTTGTGGCCGGCGTCGTCACCCTCGGTTTTATCTACGGTGCGTATTTCACCGAGACCTTTCGCGGGGCGATCCTGAGCGTGCCGCGCGGCCAGCAGGAAGCCGCTGCCAGCTTTGGCTTGAACCGCTGGCAGCGTTTTCGCTTCGTAGTGTTTCCGCAAATGATGCGCTTCGCCTTGCCGAGCCTGGGCAACAACTGGCTGGTGCTGCTCAAGGCCACGGCGCTGGTGTCGATCATTGGTTTGTCAGATCTGGTCAAAGTGGCCCAGGAAGCCGGCAAAAGCACCTTCAACATGCTCGATTTCCTGCTGCTGGCGGGGGCGCTGTATCTGTTGATCACCAGCGCGTCGAACTACCTGTTGCGAGTGCTGGAACGGCGTTATAACCAGGGCGTACGGGGGATGGCGCGATGATCGAGTTGATTGCCGAATACTGGAAACCCTTTCTGTTCAGCGACGGCTACAGCCTCACCGGTTTGGCGATGACCTTGTGGCTGCTGGTGGCGAGTATTGTGATGGGATTCTTCCTGTCGTTGCCATTGGCGATCATGCGCACTTCGCGCTGGAGCCTGCTGCGCTGGCCGGTTCAGCTGTTCACCTATGTGTTTCGTGGCTCGCCGCTGTATATCCAGTTGCTGATTTGCTACAGCGGGATCTACGGCATCGCCGTGGTCCGCTCGCAACCGCTGCTCGAAGCGTTCTTTCGCGATGCGATGAACTGCACCTTGCTGGCGTTCACGCTCAACACCTGCGCCTACACCGTGGAAATCTTCGCCGGGGCGATTCGCAGCATTCCTTACGGTGAGATCGAGGCGGCCCATGCTTATGGCTTGAGCGGCTGGCGCCTGTACCTGCGGCTGATCTTGCCTTCGGCGTTGCGCCGGGCACTGCCGTATTACAGCAACGAAGTGATCCTGATGTTGCACGCCACGTCGGTGGCGTTCACCGCGACCATCCCCGACATTCTCAAAGTCGCCCGGGACGCCAATGCCGCGACCTTCATGACCTTTCAGGCCTTTGGCATCGCCGGCCTGCTGTACCTCGCGCTGTCGTTCGGCCTGGTCGGCGCGTTTCGTCTGGCGGAGAAGCGCTGGTTGAGCTTCCTCGGGCCGGCGCACTAATTCCTCTTTTCATCCAGAGCAGCGTCGAAGCAGGCGCTGCTGCAGGAGACTTATGCATGTACAAACTCACGGTTGAAAATCTATACAAACGGTTTGGTGACAATGAAGTGCTCAAAGGCGTCTCGTTGAACGCACGGGCCGGCGATGTGGTGAGCATGATCGGTGCCAGCGGTTCGGGTAAAAGCACCATGCTACGTTGCATCAATTTTCTGGAGCGGGCGGACGAGGGTGCCATCGAACTGGACGGTGAGCGCGTCATCACTCGCCCGGGCGCAGGGGGTATGCGAGTCGCTAACCCGGCGCAGTTGCAGCGTTTGCGCACACGCCTGGCGATGGTGTTCCAGCATTTCAATCTGTGGAGCCATCTGACCGTGCTGGAAAACATCATACTGGCGCCGTATCGGGTGCTGGGCGTCAGCCGCAAGGCTGCCGAAGAGAGCGCGCGGGCGTACCTGGACAAGGTCGGTTTGCCGCAACGGGTGGCCGATCAATACCCGGCGTTTCTGTCCGGCGGGCAACAACAGCGCGTGGCGATTGCCCGCGCGTTGGCCGTGGAGCCGGAGATTCTGTTGTTCGACGAGCCGACCTCGGCCCTCGATCCGGAACTGGTGGGCGAGGTGCTAAAGGTGATTCAGGCGCTGGCCGAAGAAGGCCGGACCATGTTGATGGTGACCCACGAAATGGGCTTTGCCCGGCAAGTGTCCAGCCAAGTGTTGTTCTTGCATCAGGGGCGGGTCGAAGAGCAAGGTGATGCAACCATCCTCGACCAGCCAGAGAGTGAACGTTTACAGCAATTCCTATCGGGTCGTTTGAAGTGAGGCAAGACGTACATGGCGGATATCCGCGATCTGTCGATTGTGCTTGATCGTATTGATCAAGCCATCATCGAAGTGCTGCGCCACGAAGGGCGTATCACTTATCAAAAGCTTTCCGAGCGCGTGCACCTGACGCCCAGGCCGTGCCTGGAGCGGGTGCGCAAGCTCGAACAGCTCGGGGTTATCCGTGGTTACGGGGCGATTCTCGATGAAAAAAAACTGACGCCAGGCCTGTCGCTGCTAGTGTTGGTTGCGCTGTCGAATCAAAGCGGGCGGGCGGCGCAAAAGGCCTTTGAGGCCAAGGTCCGCGGTTGCCCACAGGTGCTGGAATGTCGCTTGATCAGCGGTGCGTTCGACTACAGCCTGCGCATGCGCTGCCGGGACATGGAGCATTATCGGGTGCTGACCGAAGTCTGGTTCGATGACCCGGAGTTGCACATCGACAAACTGGTCAGCCACCCGGAGCTGGCGATGGTCAAGACCACGATGGAATAACCCGTGGCCGAATCGGCTGAACGCTTCTGGATTTTCAGCCGTTTCCATCACCCCCCATCTCCTTATCAGCCGGGTTTTTCCGCCGCCGAAACAGACAATGAGCACCTCTCAACCCTCATTGAATCTGTGCCCATGCAAACCACCAATACCGTTTTGATGATTCGCCCGACACGTTTCTCGTTCAATCAGGACACGGCGGCGAACAACCGTTTCCAGCGCCCGGCCGATGTGTCCGAGAACGTGCAGCTCAAGGCCTTGCAAGAGTTCGATGGCTACGTGGCCGCGCTGCGCAGCCACGGCGTCGAAGTGCTGGTGCATAACGACCGCGAAGCCCCGCATACCCCCGATTCGATCTTCCCCAACAATTGGTGGAGCAGCCACCCCGACG
Source organism: Pseudomonas sp. LBUM1673 (assembly GCF_059695645.1). Taxonomy (NCBI): domain Bacteria; kingdom Pseudomonadati; phylum Pseudomonadota; class Gammaproteobacteria; order Pseudomonadales; family Pseudomonadaceae; genus Pseudomonas; species Pseudomonas sp. LBUM1673. The sequence continues at coordinate 3,363,859 of NZ_CP166780.1, read as the reverse complement.
GCACGTTGGTGTTGTACCCGATGCAGGGCCACAACCGGCGCCTGGAACGGGACAAAGGCGTGCTCGACTGGCTGCGGGACGAATACCGGGTCGAACAGGTGCTGGATCTTTCCAGTCTGGAACAGCAGGAAGTGTTCCTCGAAGGCACCGGCAGCATGGTGCTGGATCGAAAACAGCGGATTTGTTACGCCGGCTATTCCACGCGTACCCATGCTCGGGCGCTGGATAAGCTGGTCGACCATTTGGGTTACGAGTTGTGCGCCTTCAATACGGTGGACCGCCAGGGCGTGGCGATTTATCACACCAACGTGATGATGAGTGTCGGTACGCAGCTGGCCATTGCGTGCCTGGCGTCCGTCACTCGCCCGGGGGAACGCCTGGCCCTGCGTAAACGTCTGGAAGACAGCGGTAAACAGGTGATCGCCCTGGACTGGGCGCAGCTGGAGTCGTTCGCCGGCAACATGCTGGAAGTCCACAACGCCGCGGGCGAACCCTTGCTGGTGATGTCGCGCACCGCCTGGCAATCGCTGGATGCCGATCAGCGTCGTTTGATCGAAAGCCACACCACGCCTCTGCCGGTCAACATCGACACCATCGAACGCATCGGTGGCGGCAGCGCGCGCTGCATGTTGGCCGAAGTCTTTCTACCTAAACATCAGTCCAAGCATCCACCACAACCTCTGACTGCCCAGGAGCAAGTGCGATGATCGTCCGTCCTGCAACACCGGCAGATTTGCCGGCACTGTTAGCCCTGGCCCATAGCGCCGGAACCGGTCTGACTACCTTGCCGGCCGATGCGGCGCGTTTGAGTCAGCGCCTGGAATGGGCAGCGAAAACCTTTGCAGGCGAGGCCGAGCGTGGCGATGCCGATTACCTGTTTGTGCTGGAGAACGACCGGCAGCAAGCGATCGGTATTTGTGCATTGGCGGGTGCTGTCGGCTTGCGCGAGCCCTGGTACAACTATCGACTGGGCCTGTTTGTCGCCGCGTCGAAAAACCTTGGGATCAATCAGCAACTGCCGACGTTGTTCCTCGGCAACGACATGACCGGTCACTCGGAACTGTGTTCGCTGTTTTTGCATGCCGACCACCGCAGCGGTCTGAATGGTCGTTTGTTGTCGAAGGCGCGCTTCTTGTTTCTGGCGGAGTTTCGTCAGCACTTCGGTGACAAGGTGATCGCGGAGATGCGCGGCTATTCGGACGAAGAGGGCGTTTCACCGTTCTGGGAAGGCTTGGGAAGACACTTCTTCAAGATGAATTTCGCTGACGCCGACTACCTCACGGGCCTTGGCAACAAAACCTTCATCGCCGAACTGATGCCCAAGTTCCCACTGCCGACCTGCCTGTTGCCTGAGGCGGCGCGAGCGGTCATCGGTCGCGTCCACCCCAACACCGAACCGGCACTGGGCATGCTCAAGGCTGAAGGGTTCGAGCACCGGGATTACATCGATATCTTTGATGGCGGGCCGCTGATCGAATGCGCGACTGGCGACATCCGTGCGGTGCACGACAGTCAGGTGTTGCAGCTGAGCATCGGCACACCTGGAGAGCTGGCGGCGACGTACCTGATTCACAACCGCCAGTTTGCCGAATGCCGGATTACCGCAGCACCGGCGCGAGTCGCCGCCGGGACATTGATTGTCGATGCGCAGACCGCGAAAACATTGGGCTTGAGTGCTGGCGCATCGGTACGTGCGGTGAGCCTGGCGGTGCCGGCGCGGCAGCAGGCGGCGGCGTAGTGAATCCCGCAGCAAGTGAGAAACCTGTGGGAGCGGGCTTGCTCGCGAAGACGGCGGCACAATCAATATTGATCTCGCCTGACACACCGCTTTCGCGAGCAAACCCGCTCCCACAGGGGTTGCGCTTGACTGACTGGCATCAGGGCAAGAAAAGCACTTTTCCTGTCAGATTCTGCTGCTCAGCACTTCACCGATACTGCGCCGCCTGGCATGCAACTCACTGGCATGGATCAGTTGTTCGAGGTCTTCGGGGGTGACGTCGTAGAAGGCCTCCATGTCGGCAAGGGCCAGTTTCAGATCTTCGGCGGTGATCGCCTGGCTGTCGGTGGCGGGCATCATCGCCACGGGTTCAGCGGGGCGTTTGGGGTAACGAATGCGCGTCAGATTGTTGTACACCAGGGCGCTGAGCAGCATCGTCGAGCCACTGAGCATCACCGGGCCGAGGGCTTTCCAGTCCAGGGCGATGGTCGCCGGGTCTGCCAACACCAACAGCAATGCCAACGCCCCGGCGGGTGGGTGCAGGCAACGCAGCCAGCACATCAGAATCAACGCCATGCCCGCCGCCAGGCAGGCGCTGCCGAGGGTGCGTCCGAGTACGTGAGCGACCAACAGCGAGATCACCCCCGCGCAGAGATAACCGCCAAGAATTGACCACGGCTGGGCCAGCGCCCCCGAGGACACGGCGAACAGCAATACCGCCGAAGCGCCCAGCGGACCGATCAGATGCAGCGCCACGTCGATGCCGAACACCTGGCCGCAGAGCCAGACGCTGAACATCGTCCCCAGGGCCATGCCGATGGCGGCGCGGCTCCATTCGCTGGGGCGGGTGTTGACGGCGGCGGGCAACCAGCGAGCGAGCATGATGAAAACTGATCCTTTGAATAAAACCGGGGCAAAAAAAAGGCTATCCGGATACCCGGAAAGCCCTTGAAGTGGTTCCAACTATTGGGGGAGGAACGGCGCACAGTGTGCCGGTCATTGCTGATGCTGACAAATTCATATTAATGCAGTTTCAGTGCATTATTTTTGCAGTGTAGCCCTCTGCAAGAGGGCAATACTGTTCACTTAAGCAATTTCAACCGCGACGCATTTTTTGTAGCCGCTGCCGAAGGCTGCGTTCGGCTGCGCAGCAGTCGTGAGTCCGGCTGCCGTGGTGTACCTGACGCACCGCAATGACTGATCATACGACTGCTTCGCAGCCGAACGCAGGCTTCGCCAGCTGCTACAGATCGCATCACGGCTTAAGTGAACAGCATTACCCTGCAAGGGGGGAGATGTGCAGCAACACGTAATCGTTTTTATCAAAACGCCCGCTCAATACCGGTTGCAAGGCACCCAGTGAAGTTCCTTGTAAGGCTTTATAGTCGCTTTGATCCATCATCAGCCAGGCCGGCCCCGGCAGGGCTTCCAGTTCCTGAATCGATTCAGTGAACACCGGCTGCAAGTCCTGCTCGATATTGACCATGAACTTGATCGCCTTGGCGTCCTTGCCCATGCCGTGCAGCACCAGCGGCGCCGGGTCTTTCTGAACCTGTGCGAATGCCGCACGGCTGAAGGTTTGCGTGTCGTAAAGCTGACGTTCGACCGGTTCAAACACCAGAATGTAAACCGACCACAGCGCCAGGACTGCGCAACAGGCCAATACCTCGGCTCGCCAGCGAGAGCGGAACCACACCGCCAGCGCGATGACTTGCAGGGCCCCAAGCTCAAACAGGACCGGCACAAAGGCAGCCGGTTGCGCTGGCAGACGCCGCTGAGCAACCAGCAATCCAGCGATCAACAGCCCCGGAATCAGTAACCACAGCCCTTGCATCAAACCCCGCAGCCAGCCGAACACCCGACCCTGCGCCACCTGAAACGGGTACGCCGCAATGATTGCCGCCATGGGCAACATCGGCAGCAGGTAGCGGGCCTTTTTCGCCTGGGGAATCGATAAGCCAATCATCACGATCAACCCGGCCGCCGTGCTGTACTGCAACAAGCGCAATGCCGGACCTGCCTGCCGTGGATTCGTCAGCCAGACCGCCGCCAACACCAGCAGCGCCAGCGGATAGGCGAGCGCATAGTTGCCCAGCGAACGGGTGAAGTAATACAGCGAACCGCTGGCGCCTTCACTGCCGTCCATGCGCCCCATGAATTGCATGCGCACCACGTTCTGCATGAAGGCCGGTCCGCCACTGGTTTCGGCCAGCCACAGCAGCACGCCGGCACACACCGCCAACAACACGGCCGCCAGCAAGCCGAAACCGAATAACCGCGACCATTGGCGATTGAGCAGGTAATAGCTGCACAACATGCCGGTGGGAATCACCAGCCCGATCGGCCCGCGAATCCCGAAGCCCAGCAGCAACAAGGCAAGAATCAGTGGCAAACGACGGGGCATGGCGAAATGATCGGTGGCATAGCCCAGGTAGAACACCGAAAAGGCAACCGCCGCGAGCATCAGGTCCTGGGACACGGCACGGGTTTCAGTGACAAACGTACTGGTCAGCAACATCAGGGCGATGCTCAGCAGCGCCCAGCGTCTGGAGTACGGCGCGAGCAAGCGGTACATCAACGTGACGACTATCGCGGCGGCAATGGCGCTCGGCAACCAGGCGCTGAGGCTGTTGACCTGCCCGAACGGCAGGGACAACAACCAGATGAATAGCGTCGAAACCGCTGAGTAATCGGCATAGGGCTGGCCGTAGGTGGTCGGGGAAATCGTCGGCCCGTGACGTAGCATCTCTTGGGCGAACAGCACGAACCGCGAGTCGAAACCGATCGCCGCTTGCTGATAAACCCCGGCGATGAACAGCATCAGCGCCAGCAGCCCAAGCCCCAGGGACTGCCGGCGAATACCGGGCGATACGGTGTTCACGCCACGACCGAGGCCGCTGGCCATTGCTGATGGGGAATCGGCAACTTGCGCGATTCACCCCGGCCCATCGGAAAGTACAGGAAGCCGCTGCGGGCCAGGCGTTCGGCGTCGTACAGGTTGCGCCCGTCGAAGATCACCGGTGCGTTAAGCCGTTGCTGGATCAGGTTGAAGTCCGGCGCCTTGAATTGCTGCCATTCGGTGCAGATGATCAAAGCGTCGGCCCCGGTAAGAACCGATTCTGGTGTGCCCATGAGCATCAGCTTAGATTCGTCCGGGTAAAGGTGTTGGGTTTCTTGCATGGCTTCCGGGTCGAACGCCCGCACATGAGCCCCAGCGGCCCACAGCGATTCCAGCAGCACCCGGCTCGGCGCATCGCGCATGTCGTCGGTATTGGGTTTGAATGCCAGGCCCCAAACGGCGAAGGTCTTGCCGCGCAATTCGCCCTGGTAAAAGGCGTTGATGCGTTCGAACAGTTTGTGTTTCTGCCGCTGGTTGATGGCTTCCACCGCTTGCAGCAAGTCGCTGGAGCAGTGGGCCTGTTCGGCACTGTGAATCAGCGCGCGCATGTCCTTGGGGAAACACGAGCCGCCGTAACCGCAGCCGGGATAGATAAAGTGGTAACCGATGCGCGAATCGGCACCGATGCCCAGGCGCACCGATTCGATGTCGGCGCCCAAGTGTTCGGCCAGCTCGGCGATTTGGTTGATGAAACTGATCTTGGTCGCCAGCATGCAGTTGGCGGCATATTTGGTCAGTTCGGCGCTGCGCAGGTCCATGAACATGATGCGGTCATGGTTGCGGTTGAATGGGGCGTAGAGGTCGCGCATCACGTCGCGCACGTCATCGCGCTCACAGCCGATGACGATGCGGTCCGGGCGCCGGCAATCGGCCACGGCCGAACCTTCCTTGAGAAATTCGGGGTTGGAGACGATATCGAACTGCAACAGCCGACCAACCTTGAGCAGGCACTTTTCGATATGCGCGCGCAGCGTATCGCCCGTGCCCACCGGCACCGTGGATTTCTCCACCAGAATCACCGGTTGCTCACGATGGCGCGCCACCGCTTCACCCACTGACAGCACGTATTTCAGATCTGCCGAACCATCGTCCCGGGACGGCGTGCCGACGGCGATGAACAGCACCTGGCCATGGCGCACCGCGAACTTTTCGTCCGTGGTGAACTGCAGCCGTTTGGCTTCCAGGCTTTCGCGCACCAGGCTGGCCAGCCCCGGCTCGAAGATGCTGACGTGGCCTTGTTGCAGTAATGCGACCTTTTTCTCGTCAACGTCCATGCACACCACGTCGTGGCCGACTTCAGCCAGCACGGCGGCCTGCACCAGGCCAACGTAACCGCTACCAAATACACTGATTTTCATGGAGCTCTCCTGATAGTGGGCGCGTGAGCAGGTCGAGAGTTGATGGTGATGACACCGAGGATGACCAGCGCCACCCCCAGGGTTTTCGAAAGGCTGAAGGTTTCGTTGAACAGCGGCAGGCTGGCGGCCAGCACGTACACCAGCGCATAGCTGATGCTAAGCAGCGAATAGGCCCGGCCCAGAGGTAAATCCCGCAGGGCGGCGAGCCAAGTGAGCATCGACACGGCATAGGCGAGGATGGCGGCCAGCACGACGGCCACGGCGGACACGTCGACGCTGCCGGTACTTAAGGCGGGTAACCATTGTTCGGGATGCGGCAGGCGGGTCATGCTCCAGCGCATGCCCAACTGCGCGGCACTGCCCAGCAGCACGCTGATCAGGGCGAAGGCGAGTCCGCGGCGCAGGCTCATGCGTGTTGCCCCAGCAGCGCCACGCCAGCGATCACCAGCGCCACGCCCAACCAGTGACGACGGTCGATGGTTTCGTGGAAGACAAAACGGGCGACCAGTGTGATCAGCACGAAATTCAGGCTGAGCATGGGGTAGGCGACGCCCACTTCGAGGCGCTGCAACACCAGCAGCCAGACCAGCAAGCCCAACCCCAGAGAGGCGAGCGCCAGCCATAACCATGGCGAACGCAGTTTCTCGTCCCAGCCCGAGGTCTTGCCGCGCCAACTTTCCACGGCATACTTCTGGGCGATCTGGCCCAGGCAGGTCAGCAGGCAGGCAGCCAATACGAGCAGCAGGCTCATGACGCCCCCTGAGGAAAGATCAGAATCACCAGGTTGCCTTGTTCATAACGTTTGCCATCCTTGGGCAGCCGTTCGATTTCTTGCAGCTCGCCATCGCCCTTGACCCGCATCACCACGCCGACCGAGCCGCTCTGTCGGGCTTCGCGCATCCACTGTTGCACGTTGTCCGGGGCGACTCGCTGCTTCGCTGAGTCAGGATAGGCGAGGCCATATTTCAATTCGCCTATCGTGTTGTACAACGCCACGTCGGGGCGTTTCAGGCGCCAGGCCAGGGCCGAAGCGGCGCCCAGGTCATTGCTCAACAGCTTGCCGGTCTGCGCCAGTTCCTCGACGTGTTCGAGGATGAACTGGTCGGGCATCTTGTTCGCCACCACCGAGTCGGGCAGCCCGGCCGGCAGCACGCCGATCAGCAGCAAACTGCCGAACGCCGGGGCAGCCCAGCATTGCAACGGGCGAAAGACTTGCAGCAGGTTGGCCATGATCCAGCCGATCAACCCGATGAACACCAATATCAGGTTGTGCAGCTCATGGTCGTACAGCGGCTTTTTCAGTTGCAGCCAGACCAGCGCAATCAGGGTGACCGCACCCAGCGTCAGGTTCAGCAGACCATTGATCCCCAGTGCCCAGCCCTGTTCCAGCTTCAGTCGATCCGCCAGGGCATGACCCAGCAACAACGCTAAGGGCAGCAGGCAGGGCATGATGTAGGTCGGCAATTTACCGTTACTCAGGCTGAAAAACGCCAACGGCATCAGCAGCCACAGCAACAGGAAAGCGATATTGGCCTGATGCCGGGTCTGCCAGGCTTGCTTCAGCGCTGATGGCAGCAATGCCGCCCACGGCAGACTGAACGCCACCAGCAGCGGCAAATAGAACCACCACGGCGCGTCATGTTGGGCGTCATCCCCGGCGAAGCGACGAATGTGTTCGTGCCAGAAAAAGAACCGCCAGTAATCAGGCTCCTGTGCATGCACTGCCAGGACCCACGGCAGGCTCACCGCGATCGCCACGACAATCGCCACCGGGCCGTAAGTCAGCAGCTCCCGCCAGCGTTTTTGCCAGAGCATCCAGGGCAGGGCGATCAGCACCGGCAGCAGCCAGGCGAGGAAACCCTTGGTCATGAAGCCCATGCCGCAGGCCAGCCCCAGCACCGCCCAACCGAGCAGACGCGGGCCCCGGCTGACGCTGTCCAGCGCAAACCACAAAGCCACCAGGCTCAGATTGACCCAGAAGGTAAATTGCGGATCGAGGTTGGCGTAGCCGGCTTGCCCGGCGACGATGGTAAAACTCATGTACAGCAGCGCGCAGGCGAAGCTCTTGCGCGGTTCGTTCCACAGCCGCCGGGCGATCAGGTAACACAGCAACACGCTCAGCCCGGTGCTTATCGCCGAGGCAATGCGCACGCCAAACAGGTTGTCACCAAACAACGCTTGGCCGATGGCGATCATCCAGTACCCGGCCACTGGCTTTTCGAAATAACGCAAGCTCATGAAATGTGGCGACACCCAGTTACCGCTCAGGAGCATGTCCTGGCTGATCTGGGCATAGCGGGTTTCGTCGGGAATCCATAAGCCATGGGTGCCCAGCGGCAACAAGTACGCCAGCGCCAAAACGACCAGCAAAAACGGCAGTGCCCAGCGTTTGCTCATGCGCCTTGCACCCCCAGCCAGCCTTCACGACCCTCGAGGGTGCCGCGCACGACCCGGCCGGCCGGCAAGGTGGCGACTGCCTCGGGCAGCAGATCGCCCAGGGGGTGGAAATGAATGTCCTGCCGGCGCGCATCGGCCAGCAGTTTACGGAAATCGTTGGCCATCAGAATCCCTTCTACTTCGGCATGGATCGTGTAGACGTTGAGTGTTTGCGGGGTGAACCGCTCAAGAATGAACGCGTTGAAGTCCTTGGCCGCGACAGCCGGGCCAACCACCTCATCGAAGGTCGGCAAGTCCACCGGAATCTGCGGTGTCCCCGGACTGCCATCGGCCAATGTCGGCCGGAACAGGCGCTGGCCCCGACAATCGCTGTTGTAGCGAAAGCCGAAACCCTGCTTGGCCTCGATCACACGCTCATCCGCCCGCCAACCGGCAGACGCCGAGCACTCGACTTTCTGCCCGAGGATGTCACTGAGGCTGTCGACGCCACGGCGAATCTGCTCGATCAGCTGCGCCTCGCTCCAGCGCCTGGCATTGGCCTGCCAGCCGTGGTGATCCCAGGCGTGCAGGCCGACCTCATGCCCGGCCGCCAGGGTCTGACGCATCAGGTGCCCGAGGTCGCGGCCGATCGGTTTGCCCGGCCACGCGGTGCCGGCCAGCAAAATGTCCCAGCCATACAGGCCGGCGGCGTTGGAGCGGAGCATTTTCCAGAAGAACTGCGGGCGAATCAGGCGCCACAGATGGCGCCCCATGTTGTCCGGCCCGACACTGAAGAAAAACGTCGCCTTGACCTGAGCCTCATCGAGCATGTCCAGCAGCCTCGGCACCCCCTCACGGGTGCCTCGGTAGGTGTCGACATCGATTCGTAGGCCTGCCTGCATCAGCGTGATTCTTCTGTAGATTCTTCTGTAAATCGCTCCGCGATTTCGAGCATGGCCTCGCGCAAGAAGAAATCCAGCGTGTTGCCGATGGTCTCGCTCATCGCAACCGTTGGTATCCAGTCAAGCAGACGTTTGGCATTGGCGATGCTCGGTTTGCGGTGAGACACGTCCTGATAGCCAGTGCCATAAAAGGATTGGCTTTCGACATCGCGGAACCCGGCGAACGGCGGGAAGTTGTCGCGCAGCGGGTGAGCCTCGAACTGACGCAGCAGTTCTTCACCCAACTGACGAATGCTGGCTTCGTTGTCGGGGTTGCCGATGTTGATGATCTGGCCGTTGCAGGCGTCGTTTGGGTTGTCGATGATCCGCGCGAGGGCTTCGACGCCATCGGCGATGTCGGTGAAGCAGCGTTTTTGCTCGCCGCCGTCGAACAGGCGAATCGGTGTGCCTTCCACCAGGTTCAGGATCAGTTGGGTGATGGCCCGGGAACTGCCGATGCGCGCCGAGTCCAGGCGGTCCAGGCGTGGGCCCATCCAGTTGAAAGGGCGGAACAGGGTGAAATTCAGGCCTTTCTGGCCGTAGGCCCAGATCACCCGGTCGAGTAACTGCTTGGAAATCGAGTAGATCCAGCGTTGCTTGTTGATCGGCCCGACCACCAGGTTGGAGCTGTCTTCGTCGAAGTTGGCGTCCTGGCACATGCCATAGACCTCAGACGTCGACGGGAAGATCACGCGCTTGTTGTATTTGACGCAGTAGCGAACCAGCTTCAGGTTCTCTTCGAAGTCCAGTTCGAACACCCGCAGCGGATTGCGGGTGTATTCGATCGGCGTGGCAATCGCCACCAACGGCAGCACCACGTCGCATTTCTTGATGTGGTACTCGATCCACTCCGAGTGGATGCTGATATCGCCTTCGACGAAGTGGAAGTTCGGATGGCTGCGCAGGCGTTCGATGGCGTCCGAGCCGATGTCCAGGCCGTACACTTCATACCGGTCGTCACGCAGCAAGCGCTCGGACAGGTGATTGCCGATGAAGCCGTTGACGCCCAGGATCAGCACCCGTGTGCGACGCGGTGCACGGCCAGATTCGGTGCCACGCAGCACCGAGCCATCGACCAGCCCCAGTTCGTTGGCCAGTTGCGGGCCGCTCAGGTACAGACCGTTGTCGTTACGCTGGCCGGCGTTGATCACCAGCGAGTTTTCGCCACAGGCGATACGCAACGGATCGACGCTGATGACCCGGCCCGGTGCCAGGCCTTCGTTGCCCTTGACGACGTCCACGTTCCAGACAATCAGTTTGTGCTCGCCCACGGCGCAGAAAGCGCCGGGGTAAGGTTGGGTCACGGCGCGGACCAGATTGAACAGCTCTTCAGCCGGTTTGTTCCAGATCAGTTTGCCGTCCGCCGGGGTACGACGACCAAACACCGTGGCTTGGGATTCGTCCTGTGGGGTTTCGCTGACGGTGCCCTGAAGCAGCGTGGGCAAGGTGTCGCGCAGCAGATCGGTGGCGGCCCGGCGCAATTTGCCGTGCAGGGTCAGCGCGGTGTCGGTGCGCTCGATCGCCACCCGTTGCTGGGCGATGATTGCGCCGGCATCGGCACGTTTGACCATGCGGTGCAGGGTCACGCCGGTTTCGGTTTCACCGTTGACCAACACCCAGTTGGCCGGTGCCCGGCCACGGTAGCGCGGCAGCAACGAGCCGTGCAGGTTGAACGCACCTTTACGCGCTGTGGCCAGCAGTGGTTCGCTCAACAGATTGCGGTAGTAGAACGAGAACAGGTAATCCGCCTTGAGCTGGCTGATGTGTTCGATCCACAGTGGATGGTTGGCGTCTTCCGGGGCGTGCACCGGGATGACTTTGCGCGCACACAGTTGCGCAACCGAGCCGTAGAAAGTGTTTTCCTTCGGATCGTCGGAATGGGTGAACACCGCGGCAATCTCGTAACCGCTGTCGAGCAGGGTTTCGATGCCGGCACAACCGATATCGTGATAGGCGAAGACAACAGCTTTTGCACTCATGAGAGAACCTGATCGGAAGAAGTGGAAGTGAGGCCGTCGACAGTGACAACGGGAGCCTTCGATGAGGGATGGCTACGCAGGACTTTTTCGATGAAGAACCGTGGACGCGCCCGGACGTCGCTGTACATGCGCCCCAGGTACTCGCCCAACAGGCCCATGCCGATAAATTGCCCGCCGGTAAAAACGAACAGCACCGCAAACAGCACAAACAGACCATCGCCGGCCCATTCGGCGCCGAAGACCAGGCGCAGGACGATCAGCAAGAAGGCGAACAGCACGCCGAGGCCGGCCATGCCGAAGCCGACAATGCTCAGCAGTCGCAGTGGTGTGGTGGTCATGCAGGTGATCAGGTCGAACATCAGGTTGATCAGGCGCATCGGGCTGTATTTGGATTCGCCGTGTTCGCGCTCGGCGTGGGGCACCAGAATTTCCGTGGTGTGCCGGGCGAAGCTGTTGGCCAGGATCGGGATGAAGGTGCTGCGTTCGCGGCAGGCGAGCATGGCGTCGACGATGGTCCGGCGATAGGCGCGCAGCATGCAGCCGTAGTCAGTCATGGCAACGCCGGTGGAGCGCTGCACGGCGAGGTTGATCAGCTTCGATGGCCAGCGACGCAGGGCCGAGTCCTGACGGTTGTCGCGCACCGTGGCGACCACGTCGTAACCCCGTTCGGCCTGAGCCACCAGCCGCGGGATTTCTTCCGGCGGGTTTTGCAGGTCGGCGTCGAGGGTGATGACCACATCGCCCTTGCACTGTTCGAAACCGGCCATGATCGCCGCGTGCTGGCCGTAGTTACGGTTGAGAATGACCGCCACCACCGGGCTGCACTCGCGATTGGCAGCGTCCTCGAGGATTTGCGCCGAGTTGTCGCGGCTGCCGTCATCGACCAACACGATTTCGTAGTCCTGGTGCAGTTGCTGGCACGCCGTTTCGGTGCGCTGGAGCAACTCCGGCAGGCTGTCTTGCTCGTTATAGATCGGAATGACGATTGACACGCAACGGATCGGATAAGGTTTCACAGGCTTGTGTCCAGTGTGTTTTCAATGGCGCCGACAACACGATCGACGTCATCGGTGGTCATGTCGGGGAACAACGGGATCGAACACAGCCGTGCCGAATTCCATTCGGTGTTGGGCAGGTAGATGTTGGGGAAACGCTGGCGGTAGTAGGTGTGCAGGTGCGTGGCGATGAAGTGAATGCCGGTACCGATGTTCTGTTCCTGCAAAGCTTTCATGAACGCCTCGCGGTCCAGCCCGCAACGTTCGGTGTCGATACGCAGAATGAACAGGTGCCAGGCGTGCTGCTGCGCATAGACCGGAACGGCCAGCGGTTGTACCGGCAAGCCTTCCAGGCGTTGCAGATAAGCCTGGGCCAGCTCCGTGCGCTTGGCGTTGATTGCGTCCAGACGCTCCAGCTGCACCAGGGCGATGGCGGCATTGATGTCGGCCAGGTTGTACTTGAAGCCGGGTTCGATCACTTGGGCCTGGGGTTTGCGGCCGTGGGTCAGGCGGTCGTAGGCATCCACGCCCAAGCCATGAAACTTGAGCATGCGCACTCGAGTGGCCAGGGCTTCATCGTCGCTGACGAACATCGCGCCCTCGGCGCAGGTCATGTTCTTGATGGCGTGGAACGAGAAGATTGCCGTGCCCTGGGCGCCGACGTGCCGACCTTTGTAGAACGTGCCCGCCGCATGAGCTGCGTCTTCGATGACCGCGATGCCATGTTTGTCGGCCAGCGCGTAGAGCGGATCGAGGTCGAACGCCGCGCCGGCGTAATGCACCGGAATGATGGCCTTGGTGCGAGGCGTGATTGCTGCTTCGATGCTCGCCAGGTCGCTCATCAACGTGTCGCGATCAACGTCGACGAAAACCGGCGTTGCGCCGAGCAGGCAGATCATGTTGGCGGTCGACACCCAAGTCTGGGACGGTGTAATGACTTCGTCGCCGGGACCGATTCCCAATGCCAGTAATGTGATGTGCATCCCGCCGGTGGCTGAAGACAATGCGACGGCATGGCGACAACCGACCGAGTGGACGAAGTGCTCTTCCAGTTGTTGGTTTTTTGGTCCGGTAGTGATCCAGCCGGAGCGCAGTACTTGCTCTACCGCAGCTATTTCTTCATCGCCAATACTGGGGCGAGAGAAGGGGAGAAACGCCTGACTCATAGTAATCTCCGGGCGAACGAGGCCCTTCAGCGAAATCGCCGAAAGAAGCGCATTTTCAAAGGCTTAGCTGATAAGCCGAGAAGCCGTCAATTGACTTTCCCGGCCATGACCGGCAGCGTGACGGCCCCTCGGGCTCGTCGAATGAAGGGAAGGTTAGACCCGATTTTGTCAAAGGAACATGAAAAACCGGTAGGCGAATCGCTTATCTGAAACTCATACAGCCACTGTTCAGATTTCTGCCGTTCATCGCGCTTTTTATAAGCGAAGACTTACAGAAGAGTCCGCGTTATAGGACTTGTATTGCATTCCTTAGTTGTTTTGTTGAACACACCCTCTTTGCGAACCGGCCGCCTGACTGATCAGCGCGGCTAACCGTTTCACATTGTTCTGATGGGCCGCCACCAGGTCATCAATGCTCGCGCCGGAAGGGGTCTGCAACGTGCTGCGACAGATGAGCTGTGCGGTATCGCCGTTGCCGAGACTGCGCAGGCGCCATTTGACGTCGATCAACGCGTATTGCCCGGGAATCGAATCAAAGCGTTGCACATCCAGGCGCAACGACACTCTGCGTTGCGGGTTACTGTTGACCAGTTGATCGACCAGGGCGCTGCGTAATTCATCCACCAGCGTCGCCGCCCACCATTCGGTTTCGAGAATTGCCACGCCACTGTTGCCTTGGCGAATGACAATCTGCGGGCGGTCGACCTGGGGCGGCACCGTAATGCCCTCAATCTGGATTTCTGCGGCACTGCCGCTTGCGCCGCTCAGTTGGGCCGGGGTCAGGGTGTGGAACTGAATCGGGTCGCTGCGGCAGGCGGTGAGCAACAACAACGCAGTGACCAGTGTGATTTTCGAAAAAGCCATGGTGTTGCTCCTGTCGTCAGTTGCGCGGTGGCGGCTGCAAGTCCATTGGCGCGGCATTGTCGGGACGACCGCGAATCAGCGATTCCGGATGCCGGCCCAGGTAATCCGAGAGCTCACGCAGTGAGCGCGACATGCGCCCGAGTTCGTCCAGGGTTTGAGTCAACTGCTCCCGTTGCGGCGAATCCTCGGCGAGGGTCGAGCTGGCCGATTGCAAGGTCTTGCTGACGTCCGCCAGAGTGGTCTGCACGCCAGGCAGGGTCCTGGCGTTGAACTGTACGAGGCCCTTGCGCAGTTCGACGAGGTTGCTGTCGAGGTTGCCCGCAATGCGTTCGATTGGCAGCTGGTTGATCTTGTTGACCATGCCCTCCAGTTTTTCCTGCAACTGCTCGAGGCTGCCAGGAATGGTGGGGATAGTGACGGGACGAGCGGTCGGATCGAACACGACTTTCTCCGCTTTGGGGTAGAAGTCGAGCGCGATGTAAAGCTGACCGGTCAACAGATTGCCGCTACGGGCCTGGGCCCGCAGGCCGTTGTCGATGAAGGAGCCCATCAGCCTTATGCTAGCGGCTTCGTCATTGGGATCATGATTCAAGGCCTTAAGCATCTTGACGTGGGCCTGGCCGAGTCGTTGCGGGTAGATCATGATGCCGACATTGACCGGAAAACTGCGTTTTTTTGCGTCGAAATCCAGATTGATCGACACGACTTTGCCGAATTCCACGCCGAGAAACTCCACCGGCGCATCGATCTTGAGTCCGCGCAAGGCCTGATCGAAACGCAGGCTCAAGTACTGCCCCTTACCGTTGGGCGGGGCGAGAGCGGTTTGCTGATCCGCGAACAGGTCGAAGGCTTTATTCTCGCTGGCGGGCTGATCGTTGGGGCTGTAATCCGGCGCGCGAAAAGCGATACCACCCACCAACAACGACGACAGGGATTCGGTCTTCACCGCAAAACCATTGGCACCGACGCTCACATCGATACCACTGGCGTTCCAGAACCGGGTGTTCTCAGTGACGTAAACGTCATTGGGCGAATGCACGAAGACTTCGATGTTCACCCCTTTGCCGTCGGCATCCAGCGCATACGCCACCACTTGCCCCACCTGAATCTTGCGGTAGTAGAGGGGAGAGCCGATATCCAGTGAGCCTAGGTCCTGGGTGTGCAGCATGAAGCGCTTGCCCGGTTCGCCATAGGTAATGGGCGGCGGGTTTTCCAGCCCTGTGAAGTGTTTGGAACGGGCATTGGCCTCGCCGATGTCGGCGCCTATGTAATCGCCTGACAGCAGCGTATCGATGCCCGAGACGCCGCCGGCACCGATGCGCGGCCGCACGACCCAGAATTGCGAATCTTCGCGGGTGAAGCTTTCAGCCTGTTTGTCGAGCTTGACCGTGGCGTTGACGCTTTTCTGGTCGTTGCTCAGCTTCACTTCCGAGACATGGCCGATGACCACGTTGCGGTATTTGACCTCGGTCTTGTTGGCCGTGAGGCCACTGCCGGTTTTGAACGTGACGGTGATGGTCGGGCCTTCCTGCATCACGTTGTGCACCACCAGGGAAATCCCCACCAGCACTGCAACGATCGGCACGATCCACACCAGCGAAACGCTGAAACGACGGGTCTTGATACTGGCCTGGCCGGGGCTTTGCGGCCCATCAGTGGCTTGCGACTTCATCCATGACCTCCTCGTTGTGGGTTATTTCGCTCTCTATCCCGCTCTTTATCCCAGATCAGCCGCGGATCGAAACTCATCGCCGACAGCATGGTGAATACCACCACCAGACCAAAGAACAGAATGCCCAGGCGCGGTTCGATATCGCCCAGGGCCTGGAACTTCACCAGTGCTGCGACCAGCGCGACAACAATCACGTCGAGCATCGACCAGTAGCCGATCAGCTCGACGAAACGGTAAAGCTTCGAACGTTCCTTGCGGGCCCAAAGACTGCCGCGTTGCACCGTGATCAGCAGCAGGGAGAGGGCTACGAACTTGATGCCCGGCACCGCGATGCTGGCGATGAAAATGATCAGGGCAATGTCCCATGCACCGTGAGCCCAGAACTCCAGCACTCCGCTCATGATGGTGCTGTCGGAACCGCTGCCGAACAGACTGGTGTTCATCACCGGCAGCAAATTGGCCGGAATATAAAACACCAGTGAGGCGAGCAGATAGGCCCATGTGCGGGTCAGTGAGTTGGTTTTGCGGGCATGCAGTGGCGCGCCACAGCGTTCGCATTCATGAGGGTTGTCGGTCATGTCGCAGGCCATGCCGCAGCTATGGCACAGGCACAGGTTGAGTTCGCTGGCGAGCGGTGGCCTGTTCATTAAAGGTCCCACAGTTCACGGACATCGCGCCCGGCAATGCGGATCAACAGCAGGCTGAGAACAGCCAGTGCAAACAGGCCGAGGCCGGGTACGACATCCAGCAATCCTGCGAGTTTGAACACCGCGACCATTGCGCCCAGCAAACAGACCTCAAGCATGCTCCACGGCCTGAGGGTTTCCAGCCAGCGCATGCACACTTTGAAACCGGGCGAGCGCCGATGTCCGAGGGCGAAGCTCAGAACCCAGATCAGCAACACCAGTTGAAAAAGCGGCGCGATGATGATGGATATCGCCGCCACCAGCGCAATAAACGTGATCGGCCCCTGGCTCAACGCCAATACCGAATCCCACAGCGTCGCACTGTTTTTCAGGCCCTTCAGGCTGATGCTCATGACTGGATAAAAATTGGCGAAAATCCACAGCACCGTTGCCGTGAAGGCCAAGGCCAGACGCTGCTCCACCGACAGTCCGTTATAACGCTGGAGCACGCCGCCGCAGCAGGTGCACAGGGCTTTTTGATGTTTGCCGAGCGTGACTTTTTCATACACGCGGTCGCAGTGCTCGCAGATGATCAGTTGGTCAGTCGTAGCCATAGGCCGCACTCGCCAGGAGACAGGAAAGTCAGAGCACTCCCTCAATATAGAAGTGACTTGCGATTGAGCAAATTAAAAGGCTGATCCCGATCATTCCCACGCTGCATGGGAACGATCGTATGCACTGGACGCGACATCAGGACCAGACGGGCATTTGTGGCGAGGGGGCTTGCCCCCGTTCGGCTGCGCAGCAGTCGTCAACACGCTGCATGCGGTATGCCTGACGGAATGCGATGGCAAAATTTGGGGCCGCTTCGCGACCCAACGGGGGCAAGCCCCCTCGCCACAGATTTGTGCAAGATTATTGTCACGAACTTCAGCCAAGCAATTCGCGCAGGCGATACCAGAACATCCCGAGAGCCAGCAGCGGCGAGCGCAGGACGCGTCCGCCGGGAAAGGTCATGTGCGGCACGGCGCTGAAAACGTCCAGCCCCCGGCTGTGCCCGGCATGAATCGCTTCGGCCAGCAGCCGTGCGCACCAATGGGTCACGTTCAGGCCATGACCGGAATAGCCCTGGGCGTAGAACACGTTCGGGTACTGGCTCAAGCGTCCGGCCTGGGGGAAACGGTTAGCGGTGATGCCGATCTTGCCACCCCATTGATAGTCGATCCGCACATCCGCCAGCTGCGGGAAGACCTTGAGCATTTTCGGCCGCATATAGGCGCCGATGTCTGCCGGATCGCGCCCGGAATAATGGCAGGCACCGCCGAACAGCAAACGTCGATCTGCCGAGAGCCGGTAGTAATCGAGGCCGACTTTCTGGTCGCACAGCGCCAGGTTCTGCGGGATCAATTGCGCGGCAACCTCCGGCGCCAACGGTTCGGTGGCGATGATGTAACTGCCCGCCGGCAGCACCTTGGCGCAAAGGCGTGGTTCGAGCTCTTCCAGATGCGCGTTGCAGGCCAGCACCAGAGTGCCGGCGCGCACCGTGCCGCCCGCGCAGCGAACCTGCACGGTGCTGCCATGGACCAACTCCAGCACCGGGCATTGCTCGAATATTCGCACCCCGAGGGATTCGGCAACGCGCGCTTCGCCGAGCACCAGGTTCAGCGGATGCAAGTGACCCGAACCCATGTCGATCAGGCCACCGGCATAAACATCGGAGCCCACCACTTGCTGGCGGATCTGCTCGGGGCCGACAAGTCGGGTTTCATGGGCGTAACCCAGCTCGGCGAGGCTCTGCAGTTCAGCCTTGAACGCCGAGAACTGCGCCGGGGTGTTGGCCAGCTCGCAGAAGCCCCAGCGCAGGTCGCAATCGATCCCATGCTCGCGGATACGATTGCCCACCAGTTCCACGGACTCGATACCCGCACGCTCCAGATAGCGCACGCCTTCCTGACCGACATAACGGGCAAAACCGTCGACGTCATGACCGATGCCGCGAATCAACTGCCCGCCGTTACGACCGCTGGCGCCCCAGCCGATCCGCCGGCCTTCCAGCAGAATCACCGAGAGCCCGCGCTGTGCCAGTTCAATGGCGGTGTTGACCCCGGTAAAGCCGCCGCCAATCACGCAGACATCGGCCTCAAGATCCGAGTCCAGCGTGGGGTAGGGCGTCATGCCCTTGGCCGACGCAGCGTAATAGGAATGTGCGTGTTCGTTGTCGTACTGATTCATTTGTTGGACTTCACTTTGCTCCAGGAACGGGTCATCAGACGCATGATCGCCTGGGGCGGGGTGGTCGAGATGTAGAGTTTGTCGAGGACTTCCTGGGGTGGATAGACCTCAGGATTATTGACCAATTCAGCGTCCATGTACTGCTTGGCCGCCGGATTCGGATTGGCATAACCCACCGAGGCGCTGACCTTGGCGATCACTTGCGGTTCGAGCAGGTCATTGATGAAGGCGTGAGCTTCTTTCGGATGGCTGGCGTCGGCAGGGATCGCCAGCAAGTCGAACCACAGGTTGCTGCCTTCCTTGGGAATCGAATAGGCGATATTCACGCCGTTTTTCGCTTCCTTGGCCCGGTTCGCTGCCTGGAACACATCGCCCGAGTAACCGAAAGCGACACAAATGTCGCCGTTGGCCAGGTCCGACACGTACTTGGACGAATGGAAATAGGTGATGTAAGGCCGGATGGTCAGCAGTTTGGCTTCGGCCTTTTTAAAGTCCTCGGGATTTTCGCTGCGTGGGTCCATGCCCATGTAGTTCAGGACCGCCGGGAACACTTCATCCGCCGAATCCATCATCGACACGCCGCACTGACTGAGTTTCTTCAGGTTCTCTGGTTCGAAAAACACGACCCAGGAATCGATGCGATCGATGCCCAGCACCTGCTTGACCTTGTCGACGTTGTAGCCAATACCGTTGGTGCCCCACAGGTACGGCACCGAATGTTCATTACCCGGATCGTTTTTTTCCAGCAAAGCCAGCAGTTTCGGGTCGAGGTTTTTCCAGTTGGGCAGCTGCGAGCGATCCAGTTTGAGGAACGCGCCGGCCTTCACCTGGCGCGCGAGGAAATGGTTGGAGGGCACCACCACGTCATAACCCGTGCGGCCGGCGAGCAGTTTGCCCTCCAGGGTTTCGTTGGAATCGAATACGTCGTAGATCACCTTGGTTCCGGTTTTCGCCTGGAAGTCGGCGAGGGTGGTCTCGCCGATGTAATCGGTCCAGTTGTAGACGCTGACGCTCGGCTGAGCCTGCGCCCCGGCGCTGAACAGCACCGCGAGTGCGACCGGAACCACGGATTTCAATAGACGCATATCGACACCTCTTTGAGTTATTGAATTTCTTCAGGCGTTTCTTTGGTGTTCTGGCGACCGTCTTCGCGAGCAGGCTCGCTCCCACAGGGGAATGCATTTCAGATGTGGGAGCGAACCTGCTCGCGATGGGGCCGTTACTGACTAAACGCTGAGCAGCAGGAACTCGCGCTCCCAGGAGCTGATCACGCGCTTGAAGTTTTCATGTTCGGCGCGCTTGACCGCGACGTAACCCCGGACGAATTTGCTCCCCAGATAACGCTCGATGGTTGCGCATTCCTCCATGCGCGTCAGGGCGTCCTCGATGGTGATAGGCAGGCGCAGGTTGCGTCGCTCGTAGGCGCGGCCCTGCACCGCGGCGCTCGGCTCGACCTGTTCGACCATGCCCAGATAGCCGCACAACAGGCTCGCGGCGATCGCCAGATAGGGGTTGGCGTCGGCGCCCGGCAAGCGGTTTTCCACGCGCATGGCGTCGGGGCTTGAGGTCGGCACGCGCAGGCCGACGGTGCGGTTTTCTTCGCCCCATTCGACGTTGACCGGTGCCGAGGTGTCGGGCAGGAAGCGGCGGAACGAATTGACGTTGGGCGCGAACATCGGCAGCACTTTGGGAATGTACTTTTGCAGGCCGCCAATGTGGTGCAGGAACAGCTCGCTCATCTGCCCGTCGGCATCGGCGAAGATCGGCTGGCCGGTGGCGATGTCCACCACGCTCTGGTGGATGTGCATGGCACTGCCGGGCTCGTCACCGATGGGTTTGGCCATGAAGGTCGCGGTAACGTTGTGCTTGAGTGCCGCTTCGCGCAGGGTGCGTTTGAACACGGTGATCTGGTCCGCGAGATCGAGGGCGTCGCCGTGACGGAAGTTGATTTCCATCTGCGCCGGGCCGTCTTCGTGGATCAGCGTGTCGAGGTCCAGGCCCTGGAGTTCGCACCAGTCGTAGACGTCTTCAAACAGTGGATCGAATTCGTTGGCGGCGTCGATGGAAAACGACTGGCGACCACTTTCCGCACGGCCCGAACGACCCAGTGGCGCCTTGAGCGGCAAGTCCGGGTCTTCGCAGCGCTGGGTCAGGTAGAACTCCATTTCCGGCGCGACAATCGGCTTCCAGCCTTTATCGGTGTAGAGCTGCAGGACTTTCTTCAGCACGTTGCGTGGCGACAGCTCGATGGGATTACCGAACTTGTCGAAGGTGTCGTGGATCACGATGGCGGTCGGCTCGATGGCCCATGGAATCACGTAAACCGCGTCGGCGACGGGCTTGCAGACCATGTCGATGTCGGCCGGGTCAAGCAGGTCGTAGTAGATGTCGTCGTCGACAAAGTCCCCGGTTACCGTTTGCAACAGCACACTTTCCGGCAGGCGCATGCCTCGCTCATGCAGGAACTTGTTGGTGGGTGCAATTTTGCCGCGAGCGATGCCGGTCAAGTCACTGACCACACACTCGACCTCGGTAATCTTGTGATCTTTCAGCCACGTGAACAGCTGATCGAAAGGGACATTCATAAAGACCTCGTCGTTGGTTTTATTGACGCCGGGGAGGGCGGTTTCATGCACCGAACACTTCCCCCGGGACGCGTTGGCGACTATCTTGGGTGAGCCTTGGCATTCCATCTATCCACTTTAAGCAGCACCAAAGCGCACCAAAAGAGTGCGCAAGGTCACCCCATGACAGCGTGCAATTCGTTACAGGTTCAAGCGTTCAACACCGCCGACGTGGCCGAGCAGATCCGCGCCACACCAGGCTGGGTGCAGCACTACCAGCAGATGTCGCCGGGGCATTTCGCCGGGCGGGTGCGCTATCTGGACTTGCAAGGCGTAGAGATTTACGAGGAACAGATGAACACGCGGGTCGAACAGAATTTCAGTGCCCCGGAAGGCTCGCTGGCGTTCTGTTTCGATCGCAGCGACAACTCGCTGTACGTGCTGAACGGTGAGAGCCGCAACATCTGGATCACCCCGGAGAACTATCAGGAAATCGCCGTGGTGTTCGGCCCGGAATTCGTTCAACGGCATGGCCTGGACGTGGCGCGACTCGAAGGCCTGTTCATGTCGCCGCTCAATTCGGGGCAGAACGCGCTGTTCAGCCGCTGGCTGAGCGCAACGCTGACGCGGCTGGCGCAGACGCTGGACCCACCGAGCAAAGAGGCATTGACCCAGCAGCTGCTGGAGGACTGTTTGTACATCCTCGATAACGCCTGTGTTTGCCTTGATCGCGCAGGCTTGCAGCGCCGGACGGAAGAGCGGACGATCATGAAACGCGTTGCTGAATGGGCCGCCGATACACCAGAAGAAACCCTCAATTTACTGGAGCTGTCCCAGGTGGCCGGGGTTTCGCTGCGTCAGTTGCAGCATGCGTTCAAGGCGTATACCGCAATGACCCCCACGCATTGGTTGCGCTTGCGGCGGCTCAACAGCGCGCGCCGTGAACTGCTCAGCAGAACGGCCGGGGACACGACGGTCGCACACGTGGCGATGCATTGGTCGTTCTGGCATCTGGGGCGGTTTTCCAGCAGTTATCGAGCGTTGTTCCAGGAGCTTCCCAGCCAAACGCTCGCCCGCAAATACAGCGGAGGTCATCATGAGTCGGTTATCGTCTTTTAGCCTGTGTGTCGTCATGTCGATGACCTATACGCAGGTTCGGGCCGAAACGGTCGTGCCCTTGAAAGGGCAGAACTCGCAACAAATCCAGCTGGATATCAACGATTGCCGCAACGTCGCGGCCAGTCAGAGCGCCACAACTGCGCCACCTTCGGGCGGGCGACTGCGCGGTGCTGCGGTGGGTGCCGCCGCAGGGGCGGCGGGCGCTGAGGTACGAGGACGTCAGCATGACGAGTTTTACGACCGGGTCGACGACGATGTGAAACAGGACTATCGCCAGAACCGTGCGGGGCAAACCGCGGCGGCGGGCGCGGTGGTCGGTGGTGCACACCAGCGCCAGGAGCGCCGGGCGCAGCAGAACACCGCCACGGCGACCAGTTCATCGGCGTATACCGGATGCCTGCAAGGGCGGGGTTATCAGGTGACCCCATGAGTGTCACTGATCGGGTTGGCTGACGCCTGGGTTTCGCTGCCGCTGATCGAGTAGATAAACCATCAGGCAGGCATAGAGCGTTACGACAATGAATAGCCCCATGCGCACGGCAAAGGCTGTGTACACGTCCTTGCCCGCAGCACTGTCTTGAACGGACTGACCCAATAGAATAATCATCGTGATCAGGCTGTTCAGCCAGAACCCGGGGCTCAATCGCGTGGGACTCAAGGCATACAGCTTGCGCGCCAGCAGCAGGCCAAACAGCAGCATCCACAGAAAGAACATCCACAGGTGCACAAACAGGCTGAGCGCGCACCAGAACACAATGGCCAACAGCCCTCCCAGCAAGGTCGAACCGAGCAGTTCACGACCGGCGTTACGCGCCGTTGTCGTGCTCTGCTGGCCAAGACCGACCGCTTTCAAAATGATCGGCAGATAGCTGGCCGGGTCGGTCAGCGCCAGCAGGAACGTCGGCAAAACGATCAGAGTGGCACGTAGCGCAACCCTGCCCACTTCCTGCGCCGGCACTGCGTTGGCGGCGGGTGGGGAGGGCGCATTGGCCGGGTCGGGAAACAGCCAGTGACTGACCGCCACGACAATGACGGCAAGGATCAGGCCCTTGACCAAGGCGCCGATGACCATGATCGCCAGATCGAACTCGGCGACGCCGGCCGAGGAAATCATGGTCAGGCCAATGATCAGAAAGGTCATGATCAAGTTGTTGCCACCGCGCAGCCCAAAACCAAAGGCCAGGAACAGACTGGCTCCGATCAGCAGCACGCCGCTGAAGGGGTAATAACGCAAGACTGGGATCAGTAACAAGCCGATGCCGGTGGTCAGCATCGCGACCACCGCAAGCACCAGCCCGGCCTTGAAGGGCAGAGGCCGATTGAGCGTGGCCAATAGCAACACGGCAAGCACCGGCGCCATAAAAGGGATCGGCAGCCCCAGGCCGAAGCTGAAAGCCAGGCACAGCGCCGTGCCTGTGGCCAGACGCAATGCCCGTTGAACACGAGGCATGCGTTTAGCAGGCACGCCCTTAATAGGCATAGCTCAGCCAGCTCATCAGCCGCACAAACACGCGTCCCAGGAGATTGAGTGGATTGTTTTGCGATGGGAAGGCCATGACTTCGGCCTGGCCCCCGGCCCGCACGGCGCGACTGTCACGTAACACATTCATGGTCTCGGCAGAAAACTCGATAATCACCGGGAAGCGTTGGGCCGGACGCAGCCAGTCACGACTGTTTTGCACGCTGGGCAAGGTGCCCGGCGCTGGCGCCTGGCCCACGCTGACGCCGTAGCCGACACTGCGCACCCGTCCTTCGAAGACCTCGCCCGGCAGTGCGTCCATAACGATAGCCACCGGGGTCCCGGGCTTGACCAGCCCCAGGTTGTTCTCGGTCATGTCCGCGCTGACCCACACATCGTGAATGGCAATCAAGGTCATGACCGGGCTACCGGCCGCCGCAAACTGCCCGACGTCGGTCCGCAGGTCGGTAATCAGACCCGCCGAGCGTGCGCGGACCTGCGTGTTGGCCGCATCCAGTTCGGCTTTTGACAATGCAGTGGCGGCGCTACGCAACAGCGCGTTGTCTTCCTCGCTGCCGCCTTCCTGTTCCCGTGCCCGCTGGACTTCAGCGCGGGCCGCGGCGACCTGACTGACAGCCTGTTCACGGTTGGCCCGAGAGACTTCAAGCAAGCGCACGGAAATAGTTCCCCGGTCTTCGCGGTACAAGCCTTCAAGGCGTTCGTTATCCTGCCGGGCCTTGAGTTCGTTGGCCTGGGCCGCCCGCAACGAAGCTTGCGCGGAGGCAATGCCGGCGGTGCTGGCGCCGATCTGGCGGCGTGTGGATTCCAGGTCTGCGCGTGCGCGGTCGACGGCTATTTGATAGGGCTGCTGATCCACTTCAAACAGCACATCGCCCGCCTTGACGTCCTGATTGTTGCGCACATTGACACGGATCACCCGACCGGCCACTTCGGATGCCACCGGAATGACAAAAGCACCCACCCGAGCCTGTTGCGTATACGGCGTGAAACGGTCAGCCAACACGTACCAGGCCAGGCTCAGGACGATCAGCAGCATCACCCATTTGATGCCTTTTTTCGCAGGATCGGCAGCAGGCTCGGGCGCCTTGGGGGAGGGTGCCTCTGTGGTGGGCGGCAAGGGTTCACTCATCGGCTTTGACCTCCTGGCTCGGGATAGGATGCTTGCGAAGGGGCCGGCTCATGCAGCAGGTTGCCCCAGTCGGTGCGTTGTTCCATTTGCTGGCGAGTGCGTTGATCGACGGTAGGCCGGGCGCTGTACCAGCCGCCGCCAAGGGCTTTGTACAGGGCGATCAGGTTGCTCACGGCATTGCTGCGGCTGAGCAGGTAATTATCCTGTTGTTCGAGCAGTGCGCGTTGCGCATCCAGCACACGCTGGAAGTCCGAGTAGCCTTCGCGGTATTGGGTGTTGGCCAGGCTCAGCGAACGCTTGGCAGAGACCTGCGCTTCACGCAGGATGCGCTCGCGTTCCAGTGATTTGGTCAGGCCGCTGGCGGCATCATCGGCCTCCCGTGCGGCCTGGCGGACTTTGTCGCGGTAAACCTCGATCAGCTGTTGCAACCGCGCATCCTGTACACGCACGTTGTTGCTGATCTGACCGTGGTCAAACAGGTTCCAGCGCAAACTGGGGCCGCCGATCAGGTCCAGGCTGTTGGAGGTGCCGCTCAACGAATCGGTCGACCAGACGATGCTGCCGAGCAAGGTCAGCGACGGATAAAAGTCGGTTTCAGCCACCCCGATCAGCGCCGACTGGGCAGCGACATTGAGCTCGGCAGCGCGCACGTCCGGTCGACGCAACAGCAGGCTGGCTGGCACGTCTTGCAGCACGGCGCGGTCCACCAGCGGGATCAGCCCCTCGTTTTCGAGTAATTGGGGCAGGGCGCTGGGGGGCTGTCCGATCAGCACGGCCAACGCGTTGCGGGTGCGCAGTACTTGCCCCTCAAGGTCCGGAATGCTGCTCAAGGTGCCCAGGTACTGGGTCTTGGCTTGTTGCAAGTCGAGCTCGGCGCTCTGGCCACTGTTGAACAGTTTCTCGGTGATCTCAAAGTTGCGCTTTTGTTGTTCGGCATTTTCACGGGCGACGCGTAAACGCGCTTCGGTGGTGCGCAACGAGAAGTAAGTGTCAGCCACTTGAGCGCGCAGCAGCACGAGTGCGTCTTCATAATTGGCTTGAGCGGCGAAGTAACTGGCATCGGACGATTCGATGGCTCGACTGAAGCGCCCCCAGAAGTCCAGTTCCCAACCGATGTCAAAGCCTGCGCTGTGTTGCCAGAAGTGGCTGTCTTGCGGGTTGCTGCCGCCGGATTGCTGGCGGTTGAAGTACAGGCTTTCGGCGCTCGCCTGTTGCAGTTGCGGATAGCGTCCGCTTTGCGCGATGCCCAACAGGGCACGGGCTTCCATGACGCGAAGGCCGGCAATTTTCAGGTTTGAATTGTGCGTGTCCGATTCGGCAATAAGAGCGTCGAGGACCGGATCGGCGAACACTTGCCACCACTGGCGAATATCGGGATTCAAACGTCTCTGGCTCGCCTGCTCAAGCGCAGGGCTGCTCCAGAGTTTTGTCCATGCTTCGCCTGGGGCCTGAAAATCCGGCCCCAGACGGACACAGCCGCCAAGGCCAAGGGCGCCCAGCAAAAGCAGCCAACCCAAGCGCCTCAGCATCGCTGCACTACAAGTAAATCAGGCGAAAACGTCATCCGAGCGTCCCTTGGTCGTGAATGCCTTGGCTTGTGGTTCGCTTAGGTTAGTACAGGCCGGACAAATACAACGTCATGTTGGACGATCATCAGAGCGACCAACTGCTAGGCTTCTGAAATGCTGTTAATTGCGGCCATAAAAGAAGGGTACAAAAACCATGAGCAGCCCCAAGGACGACATTGCATCCAGCTCCGCCGGTTGGCGTTTCAAACTGGGTATCGCGATTATTTGTTTGATGCTGGGATCCTGGCTGATGGTGCCTCTTGCTGCCGCCGCGGGTGTGCCAGGCTCAAAGGTCGCGGCGCTGACAGGCATTTTGTTTATCAGTAACAAGATTCTGTTGATCCTCGTCATTGCCGTCATGGGCAAATCCGGCTTTCAGCAACTCAAGCGCAGCATGTTTGGTTACGTCACTACACTTGCACCGGCCGCCGACCTGGAAGTAGGCCCGGTTCGCCATAGAGTGGGCATCTTCATGTTTTGCCTGCCGCTGATCTCGTCATTCCTGGAACCTTACATAGACACTCTCTGGCCGGGGTTAAGACCCAATATCTGGCAGCTCCAGTTACTGGGCGATGCCATGTTGATCGGCAGCTTTTTCGTGCTGGGCGGGAATTTTTGGGACAAGGTACGCGCCTTGTTTATTCGCACTGCACGCGTCGTTAATACGAGTGCGGTTTGAATCACCTCTAGCGCGAAATGATCCCGTGATCGATCGCGTACTTTACGAGGGCGGCGGGTTTATCGATGTTGAGCTTGCGGCGGATGCTCAGGCGATGGGTTTCTACAGTCCGGACACTGATGTCCAGTTCGCGAGCCATTTCCTTGTTGTTCAACCCCTGAGCCATTTTGTACAGCACTTGGCTTTCGCGCGGAGTCAGCTCGTTATCGGTACTTTTATCGGCGATGAGCCGCTGCGCGATTTCGGCACTGTAGAACGTCCCGCCGCTGACAATGGCTTCGATCGCCGCAATGATTTCCCGCGAAGGCGCGTTCTTCAGTACATAGCCGCTGGCACCTGAGCGAACGGACTCACTTACGTATTCATAGTTGTCGTACATGCTCAGCACGAGCACCTTGAGCGACGGGTACTGGCTGCGTAACAGCCGGGTCAGCTCAAGCCCGTTGATGTCCTTCAGGCTGATGTCGACCAGCAACAGATCCGGCTGGCAGCGCCCGACCATCTCAATGGCATCCGCGCCATTCTCGGCTTCTCCCACTACTTCCAGCGGTGCCATGACCGCCAGCAGCGATTTGATCCCATCACGGACCAGAGAGTGATCGTCGACCAGGGCGACGCGGATCGGGTAGGGCAGGTTCATCGCGGGTATTCACTCTAATTGTTATGGGGTGAGTCAGCGTTCTGTACCGGGCAGTTTCATTGGCAACAACACGTCCAGCTCACTTCTTCCCGGCATCGATGTCAGGTCGAATCGACCGCCAAAATGCTCGACACGTTCACGGATATTGCGCAGGCCAATGCCAGCGTGACGACGTTCGACCTGGCCGACGTTGAAACCGATTCCGTCATCAATCACCGTCAGCCGGATGGATTCTTCAGAGCCGTGCAGGGTAATGGAAACGTTTTTTGCCTGCGCGTGTCGTTCGATATTGGTCAGGCCTTCTTGCACGATGCGGAATAAGGAGACCGCTGCCCCATCGACCAAATGACAGTCGAATTCATTATCGTTATAGGTCACCGTGAGCCCGCTACGCTGCTCGAATTCTGCGGCGAGTTGGCCGATGGCCGCTGACAGGCCCAAGGTGTCGAGCAAGGATGAGCGCAGGTCGTGAGACAGGCTGCGCACTTCGCCAATCGCCTCTCCCAGACGCTCCGTAGCCTCGCGCAAAATGCCCAGCCCTTTGTCTTGTCCACTCTCCAGCACATGGCTGGCCAGTTCGAACTGGAACTTGATCGAGACCAGTACCTGGCTGATGCCATCGTGCAGTTCACGGGACACCCGGGTTCGCTCTTCCTCCTGCAGGCTGACGATACGCTGGGTCAGGCGCTGCAGTTTTTTGTCGGCCAGGCGATGTTCGCTGACGTTCAGCGTCATGCCGCTGGCAAAGACAAACAGCACCGCCACGAGGGCCACGGCGGCGATCGCCAGCATGGTTTTGCGGATGCCTTGGGCCACTTCGTCACGCGCCTGCTGGGTGGCGCGTTCAACGTCCTCAAGGTAGATGCCGGTGCCGAGCATCCAGCCCCAACGGTCCAGCATCACCACGTAGGCCAGCTTGTCGGTCACTTGGCCGGAGGAGGGTTTGTTCCAGGCGTAACGTTGAAAGCCTTCGCCCGATTGCGCACTTTTGAGCAATGCCTGGATCACCGGCAAACCGTGGGGGTCGGTCATGTCCCACAGGTATTTACCCACCAGCTCTGACTGGCGCGCGTGCATCAGACTGCGGCCCTCGCGGTCGTAGACGAAGAAGTAGCCATTGATGCCAAAGCTGAGCTTGCGCAGGTCTTCCAGCACTTGTTGCTGTGCGCGCTCGTCACCCCGGCCGTTGTCGTAAAGCGGCGCGATCAGGCTTTGCGCCATTTCGACGTAGTTTTTCAGTTCTGCGCGCTTGCTGGCCAGAATGCTGTCTTCGATCAGTTGCGCCTGTTGATCACCCAGTTGACGGTTCAGGGAAATCACCAGCGCGCAGATGACCGCGATCGCCAACACCAGCGGCAGAATCCCGAGCGCGACGATTTTGTGTTTGAGCTGCATCTCTACTCCTGGCCAGACCGAGGGAAGGCGAAGGCCCGGCATCATATGCCAAAGATACGCGCCTCCAGTAGTGGTGCGAGACACAATGGATGAAATGCAAAACCTGTGGGAGCGGGCTTGCTCGCGAATGCAATCTGTCATTCAACATCGATGTCGTCTGATATACCGACTTCGCGAGCAAGCCCGCTCCCACAGGTTTTTGCATTTTCAACTGACAGATCATCGGTATCTACGTAGAACTACGTAGATACCACGTACGTAGTAACGCGGATTTATTTGTCGACAGCATGGGCGGATATTGGGCCCGCTCCGCACTGCGGACACAATTATAATAATTACCGCCGCAGCTACTGGCTGTCGGCAGGAGACACGCTATGCCCCGTCTGGCTAAACACCTCGCCTGGTTTGCCGTGGCTGTCCTGGGAGCGTTTGCGCTGAGTGTCGTGGCCCTGCGCCGCGGCGAAGCCATCAACGCCCTCTGGATCGTAGTCGCAGCAGTCGCTATCTACCTTGTCGCATACCGCTATTACAGCCTGTTCATCGCCACCAAGGTGATGCAGCTCGACCCCAATCGAGCCACTCCCGCCGTACTCAACAATGATGGTCTGGACTACGTACCGACCAACAAACACGTCCTCTTCGGCCACCACTTCGCAGCCATCGCCGGCGCGGGGCCGCTGGTCGGTCCGGTATTGGCGGCACAGATGGGCTACCTGCCTGGTACGCTCTGGCTGATTGCCGGGGTGGTGCTGGCCGGTGCGGTTCAGGACTTCATGGTCCTGTTCATGTCCACCCGCCGCAACGGCCGTTCCCTGGGCGACATGGTCCGTGAAGAAATGGGCCGCATCCCCGGGACCATCGCGCTATTTGGCTGCTTCCTGATCATGATCATCATCCTCGCGGTGCTGGCGCTGATCGTGGTCAAGGCCTTGGCCGAAAGCCCGTGGGGCATGTTCACGGTGATGGCGACCATCCCGATCGCGATGTTCATGGGCATTTACATGCGCTACATCCGCCCGGGCCGCATCGGTGAAATCTCGGTGATCGGCGTGGCGTTGCTGCTGGGTTCGATCTGGCTGGGCGGGCAGATTGCCGCTGACCCGGTGTGGGCCAAAGCCTTTACCTTCACCGGCATCCAGATTACCTGGATGCTGATCGGCTACGGTTTCGTGGCCGCGGTGTTGCCGGTGTGGCTGATTCTGGCGCCGCGTGACTACCTGTCTACTTTCCTCAAAATCGGCACCATCGTCGCGCTGGCGATCGGCATTCTGATCACCATGCCCGAGCTGAAAATGCCGGCATTGACCCAGTTCATCGACGGCACCGGGCCGGTGTGGAAGGGTGGTCTGTTTCCGTTCCTGTTCATCACCATCGCCTGTGGCGCGGTGTCGGGTTTCCATTCGCTGATTGCTTCCGGCACCACGCCGAAGCTGCTCGCCAGTGAAGGCCATGCCCGTTACATCGGTTATGGCGGCATGTTGATGGAATCCTTTGTGGCCATCATGGCAATGGTTGCCGCTTCGGTGATCGAACCGGGTGTCTACTTCGCCATGAACAGCCCGGCAGCCATTGTTGGCACTGATGCTGTTTCGGTTGCTCAGACGGTCAGCAGTTGGGGTTTCGCGATTACCCCGGAAGCCCTGCAAGCGGTGGCCAAGGACATCGGTGAAACCACCATCCTGGCGCGCGCCGGCGGTGCACCGACCCTGGCAGTCGGTATCGCGCAGATCCTGCACCACGTTCTGCCGGGTGAAAACACCATGGCGTTCTGGTACCACTTCGCGATCCTGTTCGAAGCGCTGTTCATCCTGACTGCCGTCGACGCCGGTACCCGTGCCGGACGGTTCATGCTGCAGGACTTGCTCGGTTCCTTCGTGCCAGCCCTGAAACGCACCGAATCCTGGACTGCCAACCTGATTGCCACCGCCGGTTGTGTGGCGATGTGGGGTTACTTGCTATACCAAGGCGTGATCGACCCACTGGGTGGCATCAACACCTTGTGGCCACTGTTCGGTATCTCCAACCAGATGCTGGCGGGTATCGCGCTGATGCTGGCAACCGTCGTGCTGATCAAAATGAAACGCCAGCGCTACGTCTGGGTGACCATGCTGCCAGCGGTGTGGCTGCTGATCTGCACCACCACCGCCGGCTTCATCAAGCTGTTCGACGCCAACCCGGCGATTGGCTTCCTGGCGCTGGCCAGGAAATACAGCGATGCCTTGGCCAACGGGCAGATCCTGGCCCCGGCCAAGAGCATCGAGCAGATGCAGCACGTGATCTACAACGCCTACACCAATGCGACGCTGACTGTACTGTTCCTGTTCGTGGTGTTCAGCATCCTGTTCTTTGCACTCAAAGTCGGCATCGCCGCCTGGGGCACCAAAGAGCGTACGGATAAAGAAGCGCCATTCCAGGCTCTGCCGGACGCTTGATCGAGGAGTGCAGCATGTTCAATGAACTGAGTCGCCTCGGTAAATACCTGGGTCAGGCCGCACGCCTGATGGTCGGCATGCCTGACTACGACAACTACGTCGAGCATATGCAAACCGAACACCCGGACAAACCGGTGATGAGTTACGAGGCGTTCTTCCGGGAACGCCAAGAGGCTCGTTACGGTGGCAAGGCCGGACCGAAGTGCTGTTGACCCGCTGATGTGATGTGGGAGCAGGTCTGTGTGGGAGCGGGCTTGCTCGCGAAAGCGGTGTATCAGGCGACATCAATGTTGCCTGTGTCGCCGCCTTCGCGAGCAAGCCCGCTCCCACATGGGGCCTGCAACAGTTCGTCAATCACCCCCATGAAGGCCTCGACCAACAGGCTACGCCCCCGGGTTCGCGTGAGTATCAGCAGTTGCGCACAGGCTTCGGGGTCTGCCAACGGCCGGTAGGTCACGGCTTTTTTCACCAGTGTCTGTGTGCACCGGGGCACCAGCGCGATGATCGAAGTGACCTGTCGTCCGGACGGGCCTGGGCGCAGGGGCAGGCCGCCTTCAATTGAGGGGGAGGTTGGATTTACGAGAAGACGGGTAAACATCAAAGTGGTGTTTGGCTTGTCGCAGAAAAACCCGCCTGGCTTCTTCATTCAATCCAATCTTAATCGGAGAACAGCTCGAACATGAGCTGGCGTAACCAACGATTGGCCGGATCCTTGTTGTATCGAGCATGCCAAAACAGATTGATCTCGATTTTCGGCAGCTCCAGAGGCGGCGGTAGAATGGCGAGTCCGAAGGGTGCTTCGCAACTGGTGGCAAATCGTTCAGGCACTGTTGCCAGCAAGTCCGTGCGTTGAAGTATGTGGCCTATCGCGACGAAATGCGGAACCTCCAAACGTATATTCCGCTCGATGCCAGCGCGTGAGAGAAAGGTATCAACTTCGCCGTGTCCTGTGTTCGCCGCCACCACACGAACGTGGTCATAGCTGCAAAAACGCTCCAGCGTCAATGGCTCCTTGGTGGCTGGATGGCCTTTGCGGCACATGCAGACGTAACGATGGTGGAACAAGCGCTGTTTGAAAAAACCGGCCTGAAGGTGGGGCAGTAACCCGACGGCAAGGTCGATCGCACCGTTCTGCAGCCCTTCGGCCAGGGTATCGGTGTTGTTGCGCAGCGTACTGATCGAGCAACCCGGAGCGCGTTCAGCCAGCGCATCCATCAGCCGCGGCATGAAGTAGATTTCACCAATATCGGTCATTGCCATGGTGAATCTGCGATTGCTATTGAGTGGGTCAAACGTGTCCTGTCGGCCAAGTGCATCGCGTAACGTTTGAATGGCTTGCGCAACCGGCTCAGCCAGCTGCCGGGCATAAGGCGTGGGCTCCATTCCCTGGTAGGTGCGCACGAAAAGTTCGTCGTTCAAGGCGGTACGCAACCGCTTTAGTGCGTTGCTGACCGCGGGTTGGGTCAGCTCAAGATTATCTGCCGCGGTCGAAACTCTACGGTCGATGAGTAGTTGGTTGAACACCAAAAGAAGATTGAGATCCAGCTCACGTAATTCCATAACGCCTCGTGCAGGTTGGCTCATACCAGGGCAATAAACCGTTGCCCTTCGTTGGGTCTGCACCGCTCTGAAATGGCCGCTGCAAGAACCGCAAGCCTATCAAGGGCTACGCCGTCGCGTCCATCACCAGGGGGTGCGTGGCTTTTGCTTATCCCTGATCTTTATTCACGTTGGAAATACCAGGTATTTGGATCACTGCATTTATCACGGTTGACGCCTTGGCCATGATCGCTGCAATGCCCAAATTCTGAACGGTTTACGTCACGCCTATCGGTCAGCTAGTTGGGCATCGCGCAACTCCCGGAGGCATCGGGACCTCCGGCTCTATAACAATCACAAAAAGAGCGATGCCATGCGTACGATCGATGTATCAGCCCTGATTGACGGGGCACATTTCAACGCCTTCCATGCGCGCGTGCTGTTCTGGTGCGCACTCATCATCATCTTCGACGGCTATGACCTGGTCATCTATGGGGTCGTGTTGCCCTCACTGATGGCCGAGTGGGGGCTGAGCTCATTACAAGCGGGAGCGCTGGGTAGTTGTGCGTTGGTAGGCATGATGTTGGGCGCGCTGTTTTTCGGGTCATTGTCGGACCGGATAGGCAGACGTAAAACCATCATGATGTGCGTAACTCTTTTCAGCGGTGTCACCGCGATCAACGGCTTGGCGCAGAGCCCAGAGGCTTTTGCGTTGTGCCGATTTATTGCCGGTCTGGGGATTGGCGGGGTAATGCCGAATGTTGTTGCGTTGATGAACGAGTACGCACCCAAGAAATCCCGCAGCACCTTGGTCGCCCTCATGTTCAGTGGCTACTCGCTAGGAGGGATGCTGTCTGCAGGTTTGGGCATGGTGCTGATTCCGCAGTGGGGATGGCAAGCTGTGTTCTATGTGGCCTTGATTCCACTGTTGGCATTGCCATTTTTGATACGGCAGTTGCCCGAGTCGCTGGACTTCCTTCTGCGCACCGGGCAGACGGTCAGAGCCCAGATGTTACTGAGGCAGGCCGTACCGAGTTATGTGCCCAGTGCAACCGATCAGTTGAATCACATGGTTGCTAAAGGCACGAATGTGTCGATTGCGCAGTTGTTCCAAAAGGGGCGCAAGTTGAGCACCTTCATGCTGTGGCTGGCGTTTTTCTGTTGCCTGCTAATGGTCTATGCATTGAGCTCCTGGCTGCCCAAACTCATGAGCGCCGCCGGTTACGGCTTGAACTCGAGCCTGGCGTTTCTGGTGGCGCTGAACCTAGGTGCGATTATCGGCGCGGTAGCCGGTGGGTGGTTGGGTGATCGAATAGGCATCGCCAAGGTCTTGTTCGTCTTCTTCAGCTGCGGGGCTTTGGCCCTGAGCCTGCTCGCACTCAAAGCCCCGTTACCTGTGCTCTATTTGCTCATCGCCATTGCCGGGGCGTGCACCATCGGCACGCAAATCCTCGCCAACGCTTGCACCGTGCAATATTACCCGCCGCAGATACGGGCCACAGGCCTCGGTTGGGCGATGGGCGTGGGTCGCACCGGTGCCATCATTGGCCCTCTACTGGGCGGCGCACTGCATGCCTCATCGTTGCCGCTGCAGGCGAGTTTTCTCATCTTCGCAATACCGGGGCTGGTAGGGGCAATAGCCATTCTGGTCTTCCTGATACAGAACGCGCGAAATCGATCTGGCTCCCTTCGTCACTCATACCATACTACTTGAACGTATTAATGAGGCCTTCGATCTGATGCATGAAGGCACTATCAAATACTGATCCGCACCCTGGAGCTCAGGCTCCAGATCCAGTTCGAATAGTCCCTGATACTGGAGGTTTATCGTGAGCAACTTGAAGCTTCATCCTTCGCTGGACAACGCAATAGAGCCCAGCATTGCAAACTTCTCTGGCGGAACCCTGCAATGCCTGTGTCCGACCGATAAGGTTGAAATCAGGATTGACGCCCAGACCCTGCACAATCATGCCTGTGGCTGCAGCAAGTGCTGGAAACCCGCTGGTGCGAAATTCGCGGTCGTTGCTGTCGTTCCCCGCGATAAAGCCAGCGTCACCGCGAACGCCGAGAAGCTGGTCATCGTCGACGAGCGCGCGGTTATTCAACGACATGCCTGCAAAGAGTGCCATGCACATATGTTCGGCCGCATCGAAAATAAAGACCATGCGTTCTATGGCCTGGACTTCGTGCATACCGAGCTATCTCCGCAAAAAGGGTGGGCTGCACCGGGCTTTGCAGCCTTCGTTTCGTCGATCATCGAAACCGGCACCCCGCCGGAGGACATGAAGGAAATTCGCGAAAAACTGCGCGCGCTCGGTCTGGAACCTTATGATTGCTTATCGCCAGATCTGATGGACGCATTGGCTACACAAGTAGCGAAGTTGAATGGCGTTCTCCCATCCCGTTAAACCCCATGTGCCGAATGTATTATTCGGCACGACCCGCCTTGACTGAACCATTGGTGCAACGTCCTTCACCTATATCCGTTTCAGGTGAAGGACGTTGCGCTCGGCCCAGCATTTCCATTTCTTGGCCGAACAATATTCACATTCGTAATGCTGACTATGGGAGTTGCGGTATTTATCAATAGCGCCCAGATGGCGATGATTTGGTTACTCCAATAACAATCAGCCTCATGGGTACCTTGCTATGCAACCCTCTCAATCTACTTTGCACATCGGTATTGTCGGCGGTGGTATCGCCGGCGTGGCATTGGCGCTGGATCTGTGCCGCCATTCCCATCTTAGCGTTCAGTTGTTCGAAGCGGCAGCGGCCTTTGGCGAGGTCGGTGCCGGTGTCTCCTTCGGCGCCAATGCCGTTCGTGCCATCGCCGGTCTGGGTATTGCCGAACCCTATCGGCAGATCGCCGACCGCACGCTTGATCCCTGGCAGGATATTTGGTTCGAATGGCGCCGCGGCGAGGATGCCAGCTACCTGGGCGCGAGCCTGGCCGAAGGGGTAGGGCAGTCTTCGGTGCACCGTGCGGATTTTCTCGACGCACTGGCCAGCCAGTTGCCAGAGGGAATCGCCCAATTCGGCAAGCGCGCGGTTAGCGTGGAGCAGGATGCCGAACAGGCCCGCGTGCTGTTCACCGATGGCAACGAGCACCGCTGCGACCTGTTGATCGCCGCTGACGGTATCAAGTCTTCGATTCGTGATCATGTTCTTCAAGGTCTCGGCCAGCCCCTTGCTGCGCCGCGCTTCAGCGGTACCTGCGCTTACCGCGGGATGATCGACAGCCAACAGTTGCGCGCTGCTTACCGTGCTCGGGGTGTCGATGAGCACCTTGTCGACGTTCCGCAGATGTATCTGGGGCTCGATGCGCACATCCTCACCTTTCCGGTTAAACAAGGCCGGCTGATCAACGTGGTGGCGTTCATTTCCGACCGCAGTCAGCCGGATCCATCCTGGCCGAGCGATTCCCCATGGGTACGTAATGCCAGCCAGGAAGAAATGCTTGCCGCCTTCGCCGACTGGGGCGATGCCGCACGGGTGCTGCTCGAGTGCATTCCGGCACCGACCCTTTGGGCTCTGCATGAACTTGAAGAGCTGCCGGGCTACGTGCACGGCCGCGTAGGGCTGATCGGCGATGCGGCCCACGCCATGTTACCGCACCAGGGGGCCGGAGCAGGGCAGGGGTTGGAAGATGCCTGGCTTTTGGCCCGACTGCTGGCCGATCCCCAGGTTCTGGCGAGTCGGCCACAGGCGGTGCTCGAGGTCTATGACGCGATCCGTCGTCCGCGCGCGTGTCGTGTGCAACGCACGTCCTGGGAAGCCGGCGAGCTTTACGAATTGCGTGATTCAGCAGTCGCTGATAACGCGCAGCTGCTGGGTAAAACCCTGGCAGAGCGTTTCGACTGGCTGTGGGATCACGATCTGCAGTCCGACCTGCAAGAGGCTCGTGAGCAATTGGGCTGGCAAGCACTCGCCCAGTGACTTGTATCGGCATGCCCGGGGTGGGGCGAAGATGCTACTGAAAAAGAATGTGCCGGCGACTTGGATAATCTCCTCATGTGCCGACACATTTTTTAACGCTGCTATTACACCTTCGTTGTGGTCTTGGCAGCGAAATCACCCAGGGCCACAACCAGAGCAGGTCGATGAGCTGGTTAAATTGTGCGAGCATTGGCAGTGATGCTGCGAGCGCTGGAGCCGCGAAGGATGCTCCAGGCTGATGATTTCGTTTCTTTCCAGGATGGATGTTTACCCAATGCTCAAGTTCAATGCTCATCTCGGTTTCCAATTCAATGAATTGCCTTTTCTACAACGCATCGAAGCAGCCGCCGCCGCTGGCTTTCGGGCGGTAGAGTTCCCGTCGCCCTATGAATTCGACGCGAGTCTCCTGGCCGACCACCTGGCTCAATACAGTCTGCCGTTGATTCAGTTCGCCGCACCGGCTGGCGTTACCAAAGGCATCGCTGCCTTGCAGGGCAAGGAAGAAGAGTTTCGCAACGGGTTGCTCCAGGCCGCCAGCTATGCAAAGGCACTGGGGTGTTCGAATGTCCACATCATGTCTGGCGTTACAACGCAGGATGAGGCAGCGCATATCTTCGGGAGCAACCTGGAGTATGCAGTCAAGTACTTCGAAGATCAGGGTTTGCGGCCGCTTATCGAAGTAATCAGTTCGCAGGAGATGCCGGGCTATTACATGTCTGACTTCAGCAAGGCGCAACAGGTGCTGGAAACCTTCCCGAGTGTTGGGCTGATTCTCGATCTTTACCATGCCCAGCGTCTGACCGCAGACGCAGCAGATGTTCTGGGTCGGTTTTATGACAGAACCGTCCATGTGCAAATTGCCGACTGTCCGGGTCGTCACGAACCGGGAACGGGGAGCATCGACTTTGCTGCCTTGTTCGCGGCGCTGGAGCAGCGTGGCTACCCAGGATGGATCGGTTGTGAATACCGTCCTTCCGGTTCTACCGTTGCGAGCCTTGACTGGATTAAGCAGCTAAGTGCTTAGCACTTGCGACGCGCGAACGATGTTTTGAATAGCTAGAGATTTTTCGACTTTGGCATTGGGTCGCATTATGACGATGCTGGCTCCTGAGGGAATCGGGAGCACAGCATCATCAAGGTAATGTCCTTGGTTAGTGTCGCTCGACAATCATGCCAAGCTCGTCGTGAGCTCTTGATAAGCTCTTACTCGGTTGATAGTGAATGCCGCATGAGATTGGTGTCGTAAACACTTAATGTCAAGAATCTGTATCTCGTTGATTTTTAGAATTATCTTTTCGCGCCCATGTGATATCTATCTGAAAAATGATCTTTTTTTTGCATTTAAATGGCATTCTGATTGAATTATTGTATTTAGATAATATTCGAATTAGCCATGAAAATTCAACAAAGCAACAGGTTTATCTATGAGGGGAAGGTATGGAGCTACGTAGCGTCCCTTACGGAAACCTCAGTTCAGCTGCACTGCGAGGCGGAACATCTTTTTGCTGAGGCTGACCTCTCGAAGATTGAGCTGATTTCTTTAAGTTCTTCATCAATTGAGGAGCCAACAAAGGATTTGTCGGGTGCGTCATGGGCCGAGTGGGAATTGGCTGAGTTTCGGTATCGTGCGATTAAAGAATATTTGCAGCATGCTGAAGAGCATGAAGCATTCGCGAAACTGCAAGCAACTCTATCGTTGAGCGAGTCTCGTGTGTATGTACTCGTACAAAATTATAACGAGGAGGAGGGACAATGCCAGTCAGAGAGAGCAGACAAGTGGATCTGAAGCGTGCCAGGCGAGAACGAATCTCTGGATGCCGACAAGTATTCTATAAGTGCTGCTGCGGAGGTAGGCAGCTGCTTCCCATAGGTGAAGCGATAGTGATCTACGGCATTTTTGTAGGA
Organism: Pseudomonas sp. LBUM1673; assembly: GCF_059695645.1. Lineage (NCBI taxonomy): Bacteria > Pseudomonadati > Pseudomonadota > Gammaproteobacteria > Pseudomonadales > Pseudomonadaceae > Pseudomonas > Pseudomonas sp. LBUM1673. Next base: position 3,324,648 of record NZ_CP166780.1, on the reverse strand, counting down.
TCTGACCGTATTGAGGCTGGAATATGCCGAGTGAGAAGGTTTGCTCCTAGGCCCTTGGCGCTCATCAAGAAAGACCTCGTTTATGAAGGTCTGTTCAGAGCTTGATTTATCACCTCTATCGCCGTTCATTCTTGTTAGCTCTTCCTAGACTTCTCTTAAATCTTAGTCACTATCAAGTGCATGTCAAAATCAACGAGTAGTCTCGAACACCCCATCACAAACAAAATCAATAAACGCTCTCAACTTCGGCGTCAGGTAGCGGCTCGACGGCCATACCACCTGGATGTTCAGCGTGCGCAGCACTTTGTCGTCCAGTATCGACACCAGCTCTCCGGCCGCCAGTGCCTCGCGCACCGCAAACTCGGGGACGCAGGCGATGCCCAGTCCCTGGCGGGCCATGTGGATCAGCATTTCTAGATTATTGCAGACCATCGTCGCCGGTACTTTCAATTCGGTGCCTTCGGCAAGCCCTGACAGTGGCCATTTTTCCAGTTTGCCCGTAGAGGGCAGTTTGTAATGCAGGCAGTGGTGTTCCTGCAGTTGCTCGACATTCTGCGGGTAACCGTGGCTCGCAAAGTAACTGGGGGCGCCGACGAGGTAGAAACCGAAGCTGTCGAGTTTCCTGGCCATTAATCGGGAGTCGTGCAACTGGCCAGTGCGCACCACGGCGTCGAAACCTTCCTCGACCACATCCACCAGCCGATCGGTGAAGTCCAGTTCCAGCTGGATTTCTGGATAGTGCTGCATGAATCGTGAGAGCTGCATGAACAGGACGTTTCCCAGCAGCGGCAGGCTGATGCGCAGTTTACCTCGTGGTGTCTCGCTGGAGCTGGAGAGTTCCTGCTCGGCGGCTTCCAGTTCGTTGAGCACCCGGCGGCAGCGCTCCAGAAACAACGAGCCTTCGCTGGTCAGGTTGATGCTGCGGGTATTGCGATGGAACAGGCGTGCGCCGAGTTTCTCTTCCATGCGCGCGATGCTCTTACCCACCGCCGAGGCGGAGATCCCCAACAAACGGCCGGCCCCAACAAAACTGCGGCTTTCGGCAACCTGCACAAACACCGTGATGCCATTGAGCTTATCCAACACTCACTCCTTTGATTGCGGACAAAAAGGTCCGTGGACCTCGGAATTGTAACCTCTGTTTCCCGACAACGGCCCCCTCTACCATCGAGACATCGACTTATTCATCCAACTATTCAGGTCCGCCAATGTCAGTCAACGAACCGCTTCGCTCATTACAGTCTCTACGCTCGTTTGAACCTGTCGAGCTGGCTTCGCGCATCGACGCGGTGCTGGAGCAGACCTTGCACGATCAGCGCCTGGTAGGTGCAGTGGTGCTGGTGGCTCACCGCGGCAAGCTCATTTACCAGCGCGCGGCCGGGTTGGCCGACCGCGAGACGCAGTTGCCGATGCGCGAGGATGCCTTGTTTCGGCTGTCTTCGGTATCCAAGCCGATCGTTTCGGTGGCGGCACTGGCGCTGATCGGCCAAGGCAAACTCAACCTGGATGACGACATTACCCGCTGGCTGCCTTACTTCAAGCCGACCCTGAGCGACGGCCAGCCAGCGACGATCACGGTGCGTCAGTTGCTGAGCCATACCGCCGGCCTCACTTATGGTTTTCTGGAAAGCGATCAGGGTGGTCCTTATCGTGATGCCGGTGTGTCCGATGGCATGGAGCGCAGCAACGTGACACTGGAAGAAAACCTGCGCCGCCTCAGTCACGCGCCCTTGCTGTACAAACCTGGTAGTTCGTGGGGCTACTCCATTGCGACCGATGTCCTGGGCGGCGTGATTGCTGCAGTCACCGGCACCTCGCTGGCCGCTGCAATCGAGGCACTGATCGCCAAGCCACTGGGCTTGCGCGATGTCGGTTTCGGTGTGTCCGACGCCAGCCGCCTGACCCCGGCGTACCTGAACGATCAACCACAGCCGCGGCGCATGAAAGAGCTGGAAGTGGTGCCGGTTTTCGAAGGCACCGCCGGCATCAAGCTGGAGCCGAGCCGGGCCCTGGACCCACAGGCTTTCAACTCTGGTGGTTCGGGCTTGATCGGCAGCGCTGGTGAGTTTCTCCAGCTGCTCGAAACCCTGCGCAAAGGCGGCGCGCCGTTGTTGCCTAAAGCGCTGGCCGATGAAATGACCACAAACCAGACCGGCGAGCTCGAACTGGAAAACTGGCCCGGTCGCGGCTTCGGCCTGGGCTTTACCGTGCTCAAGGACCCGACCGCCGCCCAGACGGTCGAGTCGGTCGGTAGTTGGCGATTGGGTGGTGCCTATGGACACTCCTGGTTCGTCGACCCGGCCGAGCAATTGACGGTCGTCGCCTTCACCAATACCGCCTTCGAAGGCATGTTCGGGCAATTTACCGTCGACCTGTGCAACGCCGTTTACGGGGAATGACCTTCGCGCCGGTCCCTGCCCGGGGACCGGCCGTAAGCACAAAAAAAGCAGCGGTTCGCCCCGCGTTCCGCCGCTAAAAATGTCTGCATTTAGCCGTACCCCTGGGGTCAACGGACCCTCGCAACATTGCCTGCAATGCTCGCAACGCCGCTGAGATTGTCGTGTGATTTTTTTACAGGGAGCACGCCTGCACACGCAGGTGTTTTGGGGCGTGCCATGACTATTTGGGGATCGGAAATGAAAAACGCAGAGTTCTATCATTCGCATATCCACAGCAAGCTCGACTCGCTCACTGGGATCCGTTTTCTGGCGGCGGCGATGGTGTTCATGTTTCACGCCTCGCTGACCCGGATCATCGGTTTCAACCCCTATGCCGACACCAATGTGATCGATGCCTTTCAACGGATCTTCAGCGGTGGTGGCTGGCTCGGGGTGTCGTTCTTTTTTGTGCTCAGTGGCTTCGTGATCACTTGGTCGGCTCGCAAAGGCGACAGCGTGACAGGCTTCTGGAAACGCCGTTTGTTGAAAATCTACCCTAACCATATCGCCACCTGGGTGTTGGCGATGGCGCTGTTTGCGGTGCCTGCCGCCAGCGTGGCGATCTGGTTGCCCAACCTGTTGCTGGTGCATTCCTGGATTCCACGGATGGACACCTTCCTCAGCGTCAACGGGCCGTCCTGGTCGCTGTGCTGCGAGTTGTTCTTCTATTTGCTGTTTCCGCTGGCACTCAAGCTGATCTGGAAAATTTCCGAGGAACGCCTGTGGCACTGGGCCTGGGCGATGGTCGCCGGCCTGGCCCTGACGCAAGTGGCGATACGCCTGCTGGCACCTGCCACGCCGTTGATCAATGAATACCCGATTTCCCTGAACCAATGGTGGTGGTCCTACTTCTTCCCGCCTGTGCGGATGTTCGAGTTCGTGCTGGGCATGCTCATGGCGCGCATTCTCATGGCCGGGCGCTGGATCGAGTTGAGTGTGCCTTGGGCTTTCGCGCTGATGGTCGGCGGTTACATGGCGGCCATGTGGGTGCCGTTCCAGTACAGCCTCAACCTGGTGACGCTGGTGCCGATTGCCGTACTGATCACGGCGATTGCCGCCAGTGACCTGCAGGACCGCAAGGGGTTGCTCAACAGTCGCTGGATGGTCTGGCTGGGGGAAATCTCCTTTGGTTTCTACATGATCCATCTGCTGATCATGACCTGCGCGACACAACTGCTCGGCGGCCGACTGTTCGATAGCGGGACGGCCACGTTGATCGTCGCGGCCACCTTTGCGTTCTCCATCTTCGGCGGCTGGCTGTTGTTCAACTTTATCGAGCGACCGGTCATGCAGCGCTGGGGGCGGGCCGGCAAAGCCAAGGTGCCGGGCAGCAGCCTGGGCAGCCCCGAAACCGCACCTTGATCCACCCTCGACAGATTGCTTCGACACACGTCGCTTAATAACAGGGAAGTTGTTTTATGGACTCGATCCGACCCAAACGCTCGGGCAGTGCGCTCATGCTCCGCGCCAGTCTTGCTTGCGCTATCGTCGTCGCCCTGGTGGTCGTGCTGCGCGGGGAACCGTCCACTATCGCCAAGGCCAGCGTCGCGCCAGCGGCCGCCGAAGTCGACGTGGCCATGGCGTTATCCAGGCCAGTGACCGACTGGCAGAGCTATTCCGGGCGGCTGGAGGCGGTCGAAAAAGTGGTCATCCGGCCGCTGGTGTCCGGGACGATCGTTGCCGTGCATTTCAAGGATGGCGCGATCGTCAAGGAAGGCGACTTGCTCTTCGAAATCGACGCCAGACCGTATGCCGCGCAGGTCGAACAGGCCCAGGCCAGTCTGGCGGCGGCGAAGTCGCGAAGTCTGTACACCGCCACCGATCTTGGCCGGGCCCAACGGTTGATCAACTCCAATGCCATCGCCATGCGCGATCTGGACGAGAAACAGAACGCCGCCAGCGAAGCACAAGCCAATGTCCGGCAGGCCCAGGCGATACTCGACAGTTCCCGGTTGGATCTGGCCCACACTCGCATCACGGCGCCGGTCAGCGGACGCATGTCCCGTGCCCTGGTGACCGCGGGCAATATCGTCAGCGCCGGTGAAAATGCCGCGCCGTTGAGCACCCTGGTATCGCTCTCGCCGATCTATGCCGCTTTCGACGTCGACGAGCAAACGTTCCTGCGCTACCTCAATCACGGCAGTGCGAAGGGCAATGAAGTGCCGGTCATGCTCGGGCTGTCCAATGAAACGGACTATTCGCGCGGGGGCAAACTGGCATCGATGGACAATCAGCTCGACGTGCAGTCGGCTACGCTGCGGGTGCGCGCCAGTTTCGACAATGCCGACGGCCTGCTCAGGCCCGGCATGCTGGCCCGGATCAAACTCGGCGGCGGCCCGCCGCGTCAGGCCGTGCTGATCGACGACAGCGCAATCGGCACGGACCAGGACAAGAAGTTTGTGTTGGTGGTGACCGCTAATGATCAGGTTGAGTATCGGCGCATCAGCCCCGGCAACCTAGTGGGCGACTTGCGAATCATCGATTCCGGCCTGCAAGCCGGCGAGCGGGTGGTGATCAATGGCCTGCACCGGGCGCGGCCGGGCGATACCGTCAGACCCTTGCTCGCCCAACGCGTCGATGCGAGGGAAGGTCAATGAACTTTTCGCGCTTCTTCATTGACCGCCCCATTTTTGCCGGAGCCCTTTCGACCCTGATTTTGCTGGCCGGGATTATCTCGCTGTTTCGCTTGCCGGTCTCGGAATACCCCGATGTGGTCCCGCCGCTGATCGTGGTCAACGCCCAGTACCCCGGCGCCAACCCGGCGGTGGTGGCGCAGACTGTGGCGGCGCCGCTGGAAGAGCAGATCAACGGCGTCGAGGACATGCTGTACATGCAGTCCCAGGCCAACAGCGACGGCAACCTCACGCTCAGTGTCACGTTCAAGGTCGGTACCGATCCGGACAAGGCCCAGCAACTGGTGCAAAACCGTGTCTCGCAAGCCTTGCCACGCCTGCCGGAAGACGTGCGACGGCTGGGGGTGGTAACGATGAAGTCATCGTCGACCCAAACGCTGGCGATTCACCTGATCTCGCCAGATGACCAGTACAACGCTACCTACCTGCGCAACTACGGCATTCTCAATATCAAGAACCAGTTGGAGCGCATCCCGGGCGTCGGTGAAGTCCGGATCTGGGGTGGCGGCGATTATGCGATGCGCATTTGGCTCGACCCGCAAAAAGTAGCCCAGCGCGGTTTGAGCGCCAACGATGTGGTAGCGGCGATCCGTGAGCAAAACGTGCAGGTCGCGGCCGGTGTCATCGGTGGTCAACCCATGCGTACGGACGTGGCTCAACAGCTGTCGGTCAACACTCAGGGCCGGCTGAAAACGGAAAAGGAATTCGGCGACATCATCCTCAAGAGTTCGCCGGGCGGGGCGGTGACTTTTCTGCGCGACGTCGCCCGTGTCGAACTGGCGGCGTCGGACTACGGTTTGCGCTCACTGGTCGACGGCAAGCCTGCCGTGGGTTTCGGCGTGTTCCAGATGGCCGGCGGCAATGCCCTGGCGATTTCCGATCAGGCGCGCGACATCATGCGCCAGGCCAAGCAAGACATGCCGGCCGGCGTCGACTACACGATTGTGTTCGACCCGACCCAGTTTGTCCGCTCGAGCATTCTGGCGGTGATCCAAACCCTGCTCGAATCGACGCTGTTGGTCGTGCTGGTGGTCATCCTGTTCCTGCAAACCTGGCGGGCCTCGATCATTCCGCTGCTGGCGATGCCGGTGTCGATCATCGGCACGCTCTCACTGATGCTCGCGTGTGGTTTTTCGATCAATGCCCTGTCGTTGTTCGGCATGGTTCTGGCCATTGGTATCGTCGTCGACGATGCGATCGTGGTGGTCGAGAACGTCGAGCGCAACATTGCTCGCGGCCTGAGTCCCAAGGACGCCTCCTACAAGGCGATGGAGGAAGTCAGCAAGCCGATCATCGCCATCACCCTGACGCTGGCGAGTGTGTTTGTACCCCTGGCATTCATGCCCGGGCTGACCGGACAGTTTTATCAGCAGTTCGCGTTGACCATCGCCATCTCCACCATTATTTCGGCGTTCAACTCCCTGACCTTGTCACCGGCGCTTTGCGCGCTGTTGCTCAAGTCCCACGGCGCACCGCGAGATCGCCTCAGTCGTGCTATCGATCGGTTCCTGGGGCCATTGTTTAGCCGTTTCAATCGGCTCTCGGCGCGGGGCGAGCAGTCCTACGGCAGCAATCTGGGCCGGGTGATTCAGCGCAAAGGCATAACCCTGGGTTTTTACGCGGTGTTGCTCGGGCTCACGGCCTGGCTTGGTTATTCGTTGCCCGGTGGTTTTGTGCCGGCCCAGGACAAAGAGTTTCTGGTCGGCCTGGCGCAACTGCCCAACGGCGCCTCACTGGAGCGCACCGAGCAAGTCATCCAGCGCATGAACGACATCGCCCTCAAGCAACCTGGCGTGGCCCACACCCTGGAATTTCCCGGCATGTCGGTCAACGGCCTGATGAACTCGTCGAGCGCTGGCATCATCTTCGTGATCCTTGAGCCGTTCGCCAACCGGCATGGTTCGGACATGAGTGCCGGGGCCATCGCCGCGGCGCTGAACCAGCAGTTTTCCGCGATCAAGGAAGCCTTCACCGGGGTGTTCCCGCCGCCTCCCGTGTTGGGGCTGGGCACCTTGGGCGGGTTCAAGTTGCAGTTCGAAGACCGTGGCTCGCTGGGGTTTGAAAAACTCGATGAAGCGGTTCGCGCGTTCCTCAAGCAAGCCGCGCTGGCACCTGAGCTGGGGCCAAGCTTTTCCAGCTACCAGATCGATGTGCCGCAATTGAAGGTCGATCTTGACCGGGTCAAGGCCAAGCAGTCGCAGGTTGCCATGACCGACGTATTCGATACGTTACAGATCTATCTGGGCTCCTTGTATGTCAACGACTTCAACTTGCTGGGCCGGGTCTATCAGGTCCGGGTGCAAGCCGATGCGCCGTTCCGCGCCCACGCCGATGACATCGGGCAACTGAAGACCCGCAATGCCGAAGGCAACATGGTTCCGCTGGCCAGCCTGGTGGAGGTTCACCCCACCTATGGGCCGGAAATGGTCGTGCGCTACAACGGCTACACCGCTGCGGATCTGAACGGCGGTCCCGCGCCGGGTTATTCATCCGGTCAGGCTCAGGCCGCGGTGGAGCGAATCGCGGCCGAAACGCTGCCCAAGGGCATCAAGTTCGAATGGACCGAGTTGACTTACCAGCAAATCATTTCCGGCGACTCCACGTTGTGGATCCTGCTGATCTGCATGCTGCTGGTGTATCTGGTGCTGGCCGCTCTCTATGAAAGCCTGCTGCTGCCGGTGGTCATCTTGCTCATCGTGCCCATGAGCATCATGTCGGCGCTGCTGGGGGTCTGGCTGACCCAGGGTGATAACAACATCTTCACCCAGATCGGCCTGATGGTGCTGGTGGGGCTGGCCAGCAAGAACGCGATTCTGATTGTCGAGTTCGCCCGTGAGCTTGAACAGCAGGGCCACAGCATCGTGCGTGCCGCCATCGAAGCCAGTCAGTTGCGTTTGCGCCCGATTCTGATGACCTCGATCGCTTTCATCATGGGGGTCGTGCCCCTGGTGCTTTCTACCGGCGCCGGTGCCGAAATGCGTCACGCCATGGGCGTCGCGGTGTTCTTCGGCATGCTCGGGGTGACCCTGTTCGGCCTTTTATTCACGCCAGTGTTCTACGTCGCACTGCGGCTGATCGCAACACGTCGATCACCCCCGGTGGTGGATGACTTTGCGCCGTCGGTTGCGGACATAACTGTCCGCTAAGAATGGAACAGCAGCTTGTTTTTCAGTATTCGCACTCACTTTACAGTTACCGCCAATCAACGAAATAAAGGGACAGTCAATGACGCGCGTCGTGCGGTTTAGCCAATATGGTGGCCCGGAAGTACTCAGGATCGATGACATCGACGTGCCTGAACCGGGGCCTGATGAAGTACGGATTACCGTCAAGGCGATTGGCCTGAACCGGGCAGAATCGATGTTCCGCTCCGGCCAGTATCTGGAAGCGGCACAGTTTCCTTCCCGCTTGGGCTACGAGGCAGCGGGTATCGTCGAGGCCGTCGGCGCAAGCGCCGGCCAGTTTGCCGTCGGTGACATCGTCAGCCTGATTCCTCCGGCCTCAATTGCGCAGTGGGGAACCTATGCCGAACTGGCCGTCGTGCCGGCGGCGATGCTGGTCAAGCATCCCGCCAACCTGTCATTCGCTGAAGCCTCGGCGGTATGGATGCAGTACATCACGGCGTGGGGCGCGTTGATTCATGTCGCAGCATTGCAGCCCGGCGAATTCGTTCTGATTACGGCTGCCTCAAGCAGTGTCGGCCTGGCGGCGATTCAGATTGCCAATCAGGTTGGCGCCATCCCGATCGCCGTCAGCCGCACGCTGGCCAAGCGCGAGCAGTTGTTGTCTGCCGGCGCCGCGCACGTGGTGGCCAGCGAGTCGGCGGATTTCAATCAACAGATTGAACGGTTCACTGCAGGCAAGGGCGCCCGGGTGATCTTCGATCCGGTGGGTGGGCCGTTTCTGGAGCATTTGGTCGACGTTGCCGCTACTGGCGGGATCGTTCTCGTGTATGGCGCTCTGAGCCCCGAGCCCGCGCCTTTCCCGCTGTTCAAGGTGCTGGGCAAAAGCCTGGCGTTGCGCGGCTATCTGCTGCACGAAATCACCTCCCGGCCAGCCTTGCTCGAGGCCGCCAAGGCGTATGTCATCGCCGGTCTGGAGGAGGGGACGTTGCGTCCGGTCATAGCCAAAACCTTCGACTTTGAACAGATCGTTGCCGCCCATCAGTATCTGGAAGCGGGCGAGCAGTTCGGCAAAGTCGTGGTCACGCTGGAGTCCGACTCATGAAAATGCTCCATCCGATCTACTTTCTCGCACTAGGCCTGTTTGGCGTTTACACCATTGAGTTTGGCGTAGTCGGGATTCTTCCGGTAATTATCGAGCGTTTCGCGATCAGTGCGTCCCAGGCCGGTCTGTTGGTGGGGCTGTTCGCGCTGATCATTGCGGTCTTCGGCCCGATCATGGTGTTGCTATTGTCGCGCTTCAATCGCAAGAAGATCCTGACGATTGCGTTGTTCATTTTTGCTGGCACCAGCGTGCTGTCGGCCTACGCACCCAACTTTGAATCGCTGATGGTGCTGCGCATCATCCCGGCGCTGTTTCACCCCGTGTACTTTTCCCTGGCCTTTGTCGCGGCTGTTTCACTGTACCCACCGCAGGAGTCTACCCGCGCCGCCGCCAAAGCCTTTGTCGGCACCAGCATGGGCATGGTGCTGGGGGTGCCGTTGACGACGCTGATCGCGGCGCAGTTTTCCTATGAAACCTCGTTTCTGTTCTGCGCCGTGGTCAACTGCATTGCTGGCCTCGGGATCATTGCCCGGCTGCCGGACGCGCCCGACAAAACCCGCATTTCCTATAAAGAGCAGCTGGCCATTCTGCGCAAGTTCCCGCTCTGGCTGAACATTACCGCCTCGACTTTGATTTTTGCCGCGATGTTTTCCGTGTACAGCTACTCCGCCGAGTACCTGGCCAAGGAAGCGGGCATGAGCGCGCAGATGATCAGCATCCTGCTGGTGATCTTCGGTATTGGCGGCGTCGCGGGCAATCTGTATGCCGGCAAACTGATCGGGCAGAACATGGTTCGGACAACCATCCTGCACCCGATCCTGCTGGCCGGTGCCTATGGGCTGTTGTACCTGTTCGCCGGCCCGTCACTGATGACCATGCTGGTAATCGTGGTGATCTGGGGCGCGACCCATACCAGTGGGCTGATCGTCACGCAAATATGGCTGACCTCCGAAGCGCCGGAAGCACCGGAGTTCGCCACGGGCATTTACATCTCGTTCATCAATCTGGGCGTGACCATCGGGTCGACAACTGGCGGATGGTTCCTGGCACGCATGGGCTTGCAGGGCACCCTTTACAGTGGTTTTCTATTTGCCGCGTTGGCCGTATTGGTCATCGTGGTCAAAGTCCTGTTTTTCAGTGCCGAGCCGCGCAAGGGAGGAGCGCAGATCGCCGCAGACTGAGTTGAACGATGCATCGTAGCCCGCACGGATGGGGGTTGTATTTTCGTCAGTGCGTGGCCGCCATCGAATGTTTTTCCCAAACAAGGATCTCCAGGTAGGAAGCCTTTGGGTCGACCGCCTGGATTGTCATTCCATTGAGAATCGATCGAGGCCACATGAACTCGTTACCTGTGCACAATGCTTCTTGCAACTGGCCCGTGGGTCTGGAATCGCGCGACATGAGCAAGTTCGACTGGGAGAACTTGCGCCATTACGTCACCTTCGCCCGCACGCAGTCGCTCAGCAGCGCGGCGAGGGAGCTGGGCGTGGAACATGCCACCGTCGCGCGGCGGATCGCGGCGCTGGAATCATCACTGAACCTCAAACTTGTCGACCGACGCAAACGCAACTATGAAATGACGCCGTTTGGTCATCGCATCGCCGAAATTGCCGGGCGAATGCAGAAAGACGCCAAGGCGATTTCCAAGGTGGCGCTTTCGGTGCAAACGGAAATGGTCGCCGACCTCTCGGTCAGTGCGCCGCCCCTGCTGACATCCGAGTTCATTGCCCCGCACCTGGGACGCTTGCGTCGTGAACACCCCTCGATCAATGTCAGCCTGCTGATGCAGGACGATATCGGCACCCTGTGCAACCCCGAACCGGACCTGATGATTCGTTTGTGCCGTCCGACCCAGATGGACCTGGTGGCGCGCAAGATCGGCACCGTGTCGTTTGGGCTTTACGGCAGCGAGCATTATCTGACAGAGCACACCAGCGAACAGTACGAGTACATCGTCTATGACGACAGCATGGAACACTCCCGACAACAGGTGTGGCTGCGCGAGGTGGCTGCGGAGCGCCCTGTGGTATTGCGCGCCAGGAGCCTTGAAGTCCAGGCCTCGGCAGCACGTGCCGGTGTCGGTATCGCGCTGTTGCCCAATTTTTATGGCCTGAAAGACCCGGCGCTGGAAAAGGCCCAGTTCCATAATTCGGATCTGATGATCGATATCTGGCTGGTGGTGCATGAAGATTTACGCAAGGAAGCCCCTATTCGTTCGTTAATGGACTTCCTGGTCAGTTGTTTTCCGACTGAGCATTATTTCTGAGACGTTTTTTTGAGAGGGGGGTAGTTCACTATTGAATTAACACAAGGTGAATTTTTTAACCCCCTAGGGTGAATACGGGGAGTTTACAAACAAGCGGGCAGATTCCAGTATCAGTCCAAGAATAAGAAACACGCTTCCTTCGACGATTGAAAACCTGTGCCAGGGTTTTCAAGAGTCCATCTCACCGGACACAGCGCGCGCCTCTCCGATTGCGGACACCCCCATAATAAAAAAACAGCCATGATTCCATTTGCCCATTGAACGTGTGCGATGGCGACATCTGACGCTGAAAAAAAACATGTTTTACTTTGTATTCGGCCTTCTCGGCCCTCGACTCATGCCTCGTAAAAACCTGTCAGGAATAATCCTGTATTACGGCCTCGTTACTACTGGATAAAACCGGAGCGTACTTGCGTGCGTGTCCAGAGTTTTAAGAGAACCCACAGAAGGAATTGGATCATGAGCAAAGTAAAAATTATTGATGTAACGCTCCGTGATGGTGGTTATCGTAATAATTTTGAGTTCACTGCCGACTATGCCGCCAATGCAGTCGGGCACTTGACTGATGTAGGCGTAGTTCACGCTGAAGTGGGCTATTGCAATGGTTCTTTCATTCGCAAAAAAGAACATGGCCTGAGCAGTTCGGTCAGCCCTGAATATCTGGATTCATTACGCCGCGCCGCACACGGCCAACTAGGGCTGTGTGTCATGGTTCACCCGCGTAATGTGGTCAGCGAAGACTTTGAAATGCTGGCCGAACATGGCGTCGGAATGATTCGGGTATGCCTGCGTGCCGATCAACTTGAACAAGGGCTGGACACCATCAAGTTGGCCAAGTCATTCAACTTCCTGGCCAGCGCCAACATCACCCATATCACCACGCAAACACCGGGTGCTGTAACCGACATTGCGTTGCGTGCGGAGGGGGCCGGGGCCGATATCATTTATTTTGCCGACTCCAACGGCAACATGATTCCCGATGATGTCGAACTGCTGATCAGCCGGATCTCCAGAAGAGTGCATGCGCCATTGGGCTTTCATGCGCACAACAATCTTTCCCTGGCACTTTCCAACTCCATCGCCGCCATCGATGCCGGCGCCGAATACATCGATACCTCGATTTGCGGCATGGGCAAAGGGGCGGGCAACTTGCACCTGGGCATGTTCATCGCCTATCTGGAACGCATTGGCAGTGCCAATGGCTATGACCTGGTCAAGGCCCTGCAATTGTCCGAATACACCGCTGAAAGTGTGCCTCTGAGCAGTCTTCCAGCCCCGCTCATGGACGTGATGCTGGGCGCTTACAACCTGCCGTTCGATGTGTCGCAACGGCTGGAGGACACCATGTCCCGGTTGCAGATCAACTCGACATTCCAGGCGCTCAGAGCGATGCACGAACAGGACCTGTTTGCGCGGCACGCTGCACGGCCGACGGTGATTTCCCGAGCCAGTTTCCCTGCTCGCCTTTCCGCGGAAGGAAAAATGTGATGACGGCACTTCATTCATCGGCGTTGCCGGGCCAGCCGGCGCGTCATCGAGTTTGTGTGCTGCCCGGCGATGGCGTCGGGGTGGAAGTGGTCGAGGCAATCCTGCCGATTTTCGAGGCACTGGCGTTGCCCATCGACCTGGATTTCGGCCAGATCGGCTGGGAGTGCTGGCGAACCGGCGGTGACCCGGTGCCGGCCGAGACCTGGGCAAAAATCGCCGCCGCCGACGCCACGTTGCTCGGCGCCATCACCAGCAAAGCTTTGCAGGAAGCCGAGGCCGAGCTGCCGGAGCACTTGCGCAACACCTCGCGGGTTTACGTCTCGCCGGTGATTCAGCTGCGTCAGCGTCTGAGTCTGTACGCCAATGTGCGGCCAGTCACCGATGTCCTGGGTAAAGGCCGGTTTCGCTTCACTGTGATCCGCGAAAACACCGAAGGGCTCTACGCCGGGCTGGACTTTGCCGCGATACCCGCCGAGTTCGAACCGATGCTCAAGGCGCGGGAACTGGCCGGGGCGCCCTGGCACCGCGACTCGCCTGAGGATGCAACGATGACGGTGCGATTGCAGACCCGGGCCGGTTTGACCCGACTGTTTCGCTACGCCTTCGACTACGCCCGCAAGCACGGCTACCCGCGTGTGACCCTGGCGGACAAGCCCAACGTGTTGCGTTACAGCGGCGCGTTTGCCAAGGGCATCCTCGAAAGCGTTGCCACGGACTACCCGGACATCGCCTACAACATCGACAACGTGGACGCCGTCGCCCTTTGGATGATTCGTCGTCCGGAGCGCTTTGGCGTGATCGTCGCGGAGAACATGTTCGGCGACATCCTTTCTGATCTCGGTGCCGGGGTGATGGGCGGCCTCGGTTTCGCACCCAGCGCGAACATTGGTGATGCCGGGGCCTACTTCGAACCGGTACACGGCAGCGCCCCGGCGCATGTCGGCCAGAACAAGGCCAACCCCAGCGCGATGTTTCTGTCTCTGGCATTGCTGCTCGAACACCTGGGCTACCACGCCCAGGCACTGGCCATCGAGCAGGCGGTGGCGCAGGTGGTCAAGCATGACTGCCAGACCTACGACAGCGGTGGTCAGGCAACCACCCGGCAATGCGCCGCGGCCATCATCGAAAGAAGCGTGCTCAACCTATCTCCACTCAACCCGCAAACCGAAAACGGCCGGGCTTTGCCCGCAAGGAGCCATGCATGAGCCACCTTTCACTCTCGGTGCAACAACGCGCCCTGTTGGAGCAATGCGCTGCTCTGGATACGGCGTCACTGAGTGATGCCCTCGACAGCCTCGGCATTGATGCCGGGTTGCAAGGTATCGCCCAACAAGTCCCGGGCACCCGTTGTTCAGGCTTTGCCTTCACCGTGCTCTACGAGCCGGTCAACCAGAACGACGGGTTCAAGAACGCCGCCAACTACATTGACGACGTCCCCCCGGGCTCCGTGGTGGTATCCAGCAATGCCGGGCGCCTGGACGCTACCGTTTGGGGCGACATCCTCACCCACGTGGCCTTGAGCCGGAACATTCGCGGCACGGTGATCGACGGTGCTGCCCGCGACATCGACACCGTGACCCGGCTCGGTTACCCGCTGTTCAGCCGTGGGCGGTTCATGCAATCGGGAAAGAACCGCGTGCAACTCAAGGCCACCCAGGTGCCGGTGCAGATCGGTGCGGTGACGGTCAATCCGGGGGATTTGATTGTCAGCGATGCCAGCGGCTGCCTGGTGATCCCCATCGACAAGGTCGAGGAAGTCATCAAGCGCGCCCAGTCGGTGGAAAAGACCGAGCGCGACATTATCGAGTCGGTGGCGCAAGGCCTGTCGCTGGCCGAGGCGCGACGCCTGCACCGTTATGACCAACCGTGGCTTGCAGCTGAGGCCAAGACCCCGAGCGCCGCCTGAGCGGCATACCTGCGTGCGATGAATAGGCGTCAGGCGAAACGGCACATGACGCTCACTAAAGGAGAAGAGAGATGACTTCGAACCATTTGGTAAAAACCAATCCGATGCGCAGCAGCACCAACAAAATCAAGCTGGGGGTGTTCGCGCTCAATATCGAAGGGGGGTGCACCCTGACCACCGTCCCGGAGCGCTTGAATGCCAGCGACTGGAACGGCAATCTGGAAATCGCCAAAAAAGCCGACAAGGCAGGCCTCGAGTTGCTGCTGCCGGTAGGGCGCTGGCGTGGCTGGGGTGGCGCCAGCGACCCGATGGGCGTGTCTTTCGAAACCTACACCTGGGCCGCGGGGCTGGCGTCGGTGACCGAACAGATCGCCCTGTTTACCACCTCGCACCTATCGACCGTGCACCCGTTGTTCGCGGCCAAGCAGGCCGCGACCATCGACCATATCAGCGGTGGCCGCTTCGGTCTGAACATGATCTGCGGGTGGTACGGTAAAGAAATGGGCATGTTCAACGGCGGCGTGCAGCTGGAACATGACCGGCGCTACGACCATGCCGATGAGTGGCTGAACGTCGCCCGGATGGCCTGGAACGAGCCGGCCAATTTCGACTTCAAGGGCGACTTCTTCAACATTGCCCAAGGTTTCGCCCAACCCAAACCGCTCAACCAGCCGTTCCTGATGAATGCCGGTGGTTCCGAGCGCGGTCGCCGGTTTTGTGCCGAGCATTGCGACGCCGCGTTCCTGATCCTCAAGCACGAAGATGACGACGACACCATTCGCGCGCAGATCAAGGCCTACCGCGACCTGGCGCGCCTGGAGTACGGCCGCGAGATCCAGATCTGGGTCTACTCCTATGTCGTGCAGAAAGACACGCTGGAGGAAGCCGAGAAGTACCTCGACTACTACGTCAATCAGCATGGCGATGAAGTCGCACTGGATAACGTCACCTCGGAGATTGGTATCCAGAGCGGGATGTTCGCCAGCACCGAAGACGCCGAGCGCTTCCGCTTCCACTTCAAGGCCGGTTTCGCCGGGGTGCCATTGGTGGGCACCGCCGAAATGATCGCCGAGCAGTTCCAGCGTTACAGCGACTTGGGCATTGACGGTATCTGCCTGACTTGGCTCGACTACAAAAGTGGCCTCGACGAGTTTCTCGAAGACGTCTTGCCACGCATGGAAGACGCCGGTCTGCGCCAGCCCCACAACAGCGCTCGGCGGATCATTGGAGCGGTGGCATGAGCGCCCGAAGCGCCCGAAGCGCTTTGGCGCTGGCCGTCGAACCGTTGAATCCGGAGCCGGCCGAGGACTTCAAGCGGGCCATGCGGCGCCTGACCAGCACGGTTTCGATCATCGCCACCGGCGTTGGCGATGCACGCAGCGGCATGGTCGCCACGGCGGTCAGCTCATTGTGTACCGATCCGCCTTCGCTGCTGATCTGCATCAACCGCTCGGCCAGTCTGTGTGAGCCGTTGCTGACCAATCAACGGTTCAGCGTGAATCTGCTCGATGCGGCGCAAAGCCAACTGGTCGGCGTATTTGCCGGCCAGCTTAAGGGACATGCGCGTTTCGAACATGGTGACTGGGCAGCGTTCGACGACTTGCCGTATCTGCCTGACGCCCAAGCCACGCTGTTTTGCAGCGTGGATGCCCGACTGACCTACGCCACCCACGAGGTGATTGTCGGTCGGGTCGAGCGCTCGCTGGTCACCGAACGCATTTCACCGCTGCTCTGGCAGGACGGTAAACCGGCACAGTCTTGCGCGCTGATTCACTGAGTCGCGACAACTTTTTAACCTACGTTTGCCAGGAGGCAACCATGAACAACCTGACTAAATTCGAAGCACCGACACCCGACGAGAGCGATGCGATTTTTCTGGTTAACGTCGTGCATGTCTTCGAAGGCCAACAGGACGCCGCCCTCGATGTACTGCGCTCGGCAGTGAGCTACGTGGCGCAGGCTTATCCGTCGTTCCAGTGGAGCCGCCTGTTCAAAAGCATCGACGGCAAGACGGTGATCAACCAGGCGCAATGGAGCAGCAAAGAAGAGTTCGACTCGCTGTTTTCCGATGAGCAATTCCTGAGCCGCTACAACCGATTGAAAGAGACCGGTACCTGGGAGTTCCACTTGTACAAGGTCAACGATTACATCCCGGCAGCCTACGCCCCGGTAGCCGCGGCGCTCGTTTAAGCGAGGTGCAGGCCCGCGCATGTTGCGCGTCGCGGGCTTGCCGCTCGGCGAATTCTTTTATCGGTACATCAAGGAGATACACCGTGAGCAATTTCGACTCTGCACTGACTCGACTGCTTAAAACCGCCAACCCGGTGGTCCTGGCGCCCATGGGCGGTGCTGCCGGCGGACGACTGGCCGCTGCGGTTTCACGGGCCGGCGGGCTCGGTCTGGTGGGCGCCAGCTATGGCGATCCGGACTGGATGAAAACCGAACTGGAGCTGATGAAAGACGTCAAGGAACCTTGGGGCGTTGGCCTGGTGATGTTCACCGTGGCCAAGCGCTTCGAACTGCTGGAGCTGGCCCTGTCTTATCGGCCCAGCGTGGTCGCCTTGTCGTTTGGCGATGCCCGGCCTTTTATCGCTCCGATCAAGCAGAGCGGGGCGCTGGCCATCGTTCAGGTGCATGACGTCGATCAGGCGCTGGCGGCCCTGGAGGCTGGTGCCGATGCGCTGATCGTGCAAGGCGCCGAAGCCGGCGGGCACAGTCTGCGGCGGGCGTCGTTTCCATTGATCCCGGCCGTGCGCGATGCGGTGGGCGACGACGTGGTACTGATCGCCGCCGGCGGTATTGCCGATGGCCGGGGTCTGGCCGCTGCTCTGTTGTTGGGCGCCGATGGGGTGATGATGGGCACGCGGTTTCTGGCCAGTGAAGAGGCGCTGCCGTCCAACAAACTCAAGCAACGCCTGGTCCGGGCCATCGCTGGCGATACCGTGCGCACGCGCGCGTTTGACCTGGTGCGGGGTATCGAGTGGCCAGAGCAGTACAGCGGTCGAGCGCTGGCCAATGACTTCACTGCCCGCTGGCTGGGTTTCGAGCACGAACTGGTGAAGGCCCCGGCCAGTGTCGGCGAGGACTACGCCCAGGCGCTGCGCGAAGACAACACCGACGTTCGCGCGATCTGGGCGGGTGAAGTTGCCGACCTGATCAACGATGTCTTGCCCGCTGCCACCATCGTCGAGCAGACGTTGCGCGGTGCGGAACAGGCCCTGCGTGGTGCTCGCAAACTGTTTGATTGACGCGATCAGCGCGTGTTCTTCTGGAAAGGAATCGATATGAACAGCAATGCCCCCGTACATGTGCAGTTTGGCCTGGGCCCGGAACTGGTTGTGGTGATGTCGCCGGTCATGCCCGCCTGGGACCAGGGACAGTTTTTCGCTCCATTGACCGAGTCGCTGGTCGACAAAGGCTATCGGGTCATCATCTTTGACACGCTCTCGTTACTGGCCGAAGACCACGAGGTTTTTGTCAGCTTCACCCAGCGCTGGGCCGCGGTGATCGAGCCGCTTGGGCCAATTGCCCTGATCGCCGGTTCGGCGCTGGGCGGGGCAGTGGTTCAGGGATTGCTTGCCACCACCGTGGGCCAGCAAGTGGCCCGGGCGTTATTGATCTCTTCACCGACCAAGGCCGACAAAGTCCTGGATCGCCGACTGGGGACGATGGCCGAGCTGGCCAGCGCCGGTGATGTCGACACCGCGCTGATGCTGCTCGATCAATGGGTGCTGCCGGCTCATGTGAAGCCGCCGGTGCGTCAACCCGATGCGCCGGCGAGCGTCGACGAACAAGCCGGGCGACGTCTGGATCAAGGCTTTCGTTTGTTGAGCGAGCTCAACGTGGAGTCTCAAGTGGCGGCCTGGCCGGGGCGCCTGTTGAGCATCTTCGGCGCGGAGTCGCAGTTGGTCAGGGCCAGCAATGTCAGCTTCAAGAACTCCGCGCAACACCTGGCCGTAAGCGTTCCCGGTGCCGGGATGCGCCCGCTGCTCGATGACCTCGCGCGAGTGCGCGCCAGTATGCGAGCACATCTGGGAATCGATCTGGAAGCTCATGCATGAGTGCTTCGACCACCGCCACCCCGGCCACCCGTGCACGCTTTATTGATGTTCACTACCACGCCGGCCCTGATGCTTATTTGCGTCGCCATAGCGCGCTGCAGGCCGGTCACCATTACCAGGCGCTGGACGGTTGGGTGGTGCTCAAAAATCACCTGGGCTGTACCGCCGCCCAAGCCTGGGAGGCCCGCGAACAAGGACTGCCGGTGTCCGGTTCTATCGTGCTCAATGAAATCGCCGGCGGCCTTGATTGGCGGGTGGTCGAACGTTCACTGTGCCAACACGGTACCGTCGACCTGCGTTTTGTCGTGCACCTGCCCACGGTGACCGGACGTTCGCATACCAGTCGGCTGGCCCGCTCACTCAGTCACTCAATCCTGACTGAGCGACCGATCAAACCGCTGACCGTCAGCGACAGCCGCGGTCAGCTGAACCTCGCCACTCTGGACCTGCTGCGCATGAGCCGTGACTACCCGGTGGTGATCTCCACCGGGCACGCCAACCGCGAAGAGGTTCTGCGCCTGGTGGAAGCGGCCGATAGACTGCAAGTGCCACGCTTGATGCTCAACCAGCCCGCAAACCCACTGACTGGCCTGAACGCGCAAGACCTTCTGGACTTGGGCAGCCTGCCTTCGCTGTACATCGAGCAGACTGCATTGACCTACCTGCTCGGCTATCAGAGCAAGGAAGACTTTTGCAAAGTGCTGCGCGATGTACCCCGTGTGATCTACAGCTCGGACCTGGGCCAGACCAGCCAGCCAGACATTCGTCCGTGGTTGGAGATGAGCGGGCAATGGTTCAAGGAGTTTGAGCTGAGTGCCGAGCGAGTTGAGTCGATCACCCGTGGCTGCCCGTTGGAGATGCTCAGTCATTGATGGTCGGGGAGGGGGATTGTTGAAGTCATGCTGAAAACCTGATCAGGGTCAGGGTCAGGCTCTCGCCCAGGCCCTGGGGTGGCTGCTTTTATAGTGGTGCCGATCTTGGCGGACTCTGCCAGTCAGCCAAAATTGGCATCGACCAAAACCGCCATCATTCACCGGCTCAAGAATTTGGTATACACCGACTTGGTTCAGGCGACGTGCAGTTCGATCGAGGGCTGGTTCCTGATTGTTGCCGCACCTGACACGCTCCTTCAAACTGACCAACGATCCAGACTTCGAAGAGAAATTTTGGGACGTCATTGGGCTGTATCTGGATCCACCGGATAAGGCATTGGTGCTCTGTTGCGATGAAAAAAGCCAAGTTCAGGCCCTTGAGCGCACCCAGCCAGGACTGCCTTGGGAATCGGGCATATCCGCACGCAATCGCACAATTATGTCCGTCATGGCACCGTCACCTTGTTCACTGCGCTGGATTATCTTCAGGGACGCTTGATCAGTTCCATCAAGCGCCAACACCGGCATCAGGAATGGCTGGAGTTTCTCAAGAAGATAAATCGCGAAACGCCCAAGCATCTTCAGCTGCATTTGATCGTCGACAACTACGCCTCGCACAAGCATCTCAAAGTGAAGGCGATGCTTGAGAAGCACAAACGCTTCCACATGCATTTCGCCCCCGGCCTCCAGTTCGTGGATAAACATGATTGAACGCTTCTTTCGCGATATCACGGCGTACCTGCGTGATGGCAGTTTCAGTTCGGTTCGCGAACTGGAAAGCTCGATCACCACGTTCCTGGCACTGCGAAATGCGCAGCCGACTCACTACGTCTGGAACGCCAAATGGGAAGATATTTTGAACAAGATACAGCGAGCCCGTACAACTTGCCGCGACTCACGGTGTTCAGGCCATTGATGCAGCGCAGCAGGCTGGATTTGCCAGAGCCGGAAAGGCCCATGAGCACGCAGATCTCACCTTTGTTGAATTCCAGGTTTGCTTTCTCCACACCCACGATCAAACCGGTCTTCTGGAGAATATCTGGGCGCGAAAAGCCTTCGTCGAGCAAATCCAGGGCGGGCTTCGGACGCGCGGAAAAGATGACGTCGACATCTACAAAACGGATGATGCTCATACGTCACCTCTTTTCATGGTTTCACGTTGCTTGCAGATACGGTCGAGGGTAGCCCACGCTGAAACCGGTGTGACCTGTGATTTGGTACTGATGGTTCAGGACATTTCCGACCTTCACCGCATCTTAAAAACGGTGGTCGAGCTGTCGTTTCGTACCACAAAAATCAAGTCGCTGGGTTTGAACAAAATCTACCGGGTAGAGATGTGGGAAGGCTGGAAACAGACGGCAAAAGCCCGCGTCGACGTGATGAACAAGAAGTACGACCCGGAAATTTTCCCGCTCTATTCCTCGTATTCGGGCGGTCATGGCAAGGAAGTCCAGGTAGATGATCGGCAGAACATCCTAAAAAATCCGAAGGTCTGGTTGTTTCTGTTCATGATCGTTTTCGGCGGTACTGGATCGATCTGGGGTGTCCTGCATTTTTTTCAGTCGTGGGGCTACTCCTACTGCTTCTCCGGCGCTTTCGACTGAATGGCGTATTGCTGGGGAAATTGTTGTTGATGGTCTTCGCCAAGTTGTCTTGGTGAACACTGACGGCGTGATTCGTTATGAGCATCCGAGCAACTTCCAGAATTCAGGGCGCGTCATGACTGGTCAACTCGACGGCCAGCGCGTCAGCACTTTTAGCGGTGGCAAGCCTCCGGCCACGTCTTCCGTTCCTCTCCCAGGTAAAAATCCATGATCCGGTTCCTGTTGCTGTGCCTGTTGTCATTTTCCGTGATGGCCGCCGATAAACAGGCGCCGTATCAGTTTGATTTGACGGGTTTGCCGATAGGGCAGGTGGCTCAAATTTTCTACGCAGATGCGTTTCGCAAGCCGTACATCCTTGCGCCTGAAGTCCTCGAGGATGGTCGGCCTGTCTCGTTGCGTGTGCAGGGTTCAGCGACTCAGGTGCGTACCGATTTCATCCGCCTTCTTGACGCTTTTGGCTACTCGGTAATCCAGCGCAATGGCGTCGATCACGTGATGCTGAAGAAAGAGCCGGCACCGCCTCCAGGTGAATATTTCCTGTACCGACCTAAGTACCGCGACGTGGCCTATTTGTCCGAAACGCTCGCGCCTTTGTTCCAAGGTAAGTTCAGCGTTGATCGGGGGATTTCTGTCCCTGGACAAACTCCTATGAGCGGATCTGCTCCGCGTGGTTCTGCTGCTAGTTTGCTAAGCCGCGATGCCGACCAGCTCGTTTTTGTCGGCACCAAATCTGAGATTTCTAACCTGCGGTCGCTGCTGCCTCAGGTCGATGTTGAGATGGGCGAAGTTATGTTGCGTAGTGCGGTTTATGAGGTTCAGACCGGCGATCGCGACGGGTCAGCTTTCTCGCTGGCTGCGTCGTTGCTCAAGGGCAAGGTGTCGATTAATTTGGCGGGAAACCCGCTAGATAACTCCGTCAGCATCAGCACTGGCGATTTCAATGCTGTCCTGTCCGCCTTGTCGTCCGATTCGCGTTTCAAGGTGGTCAGTCAGCCGAGCTTGCGTGTTCGCTCCGGCAAAGAAGCAACGATTAACGTCGGTGCAGAAGTCCCGGTGCTTGGAGCGTTGTCGTATCCGCAAGGTGCTGGCCAAGCTGTCCAGTCAGTCGAGTATCGCAACTCCGGCGTGATTTTCACCATCACTCCCCAAGTGCGTGAAGCGGTGGTTGAATTGACCGTGGATCAGCAGCTTTCTAACTTCGTTCAGACCACAACCGGCGTTAATGGAAGTCCGACTTTTACCAAGCGGCAATTGACCACGAACGTGCAAATGCGCAGTTCTGAAGTTGTCATTTTGGGCGGGCTGACTGAGGAAAAGACCTCAGAAACGCAAACTGGCTTGTCTTTTTTACCGTCGATTTTTCGATCCAAAATTACTGAGTCGAGCAAGTCTGAAATCTTGCTGGTTATCCAGATGATGAAGATGTGATTTTCCATTTGCGAAAAATCAGTCTTTACCATCGGTGTTACATTTTGGTCGTGCAGGGCAGGGCGGCTTGCTGCGCTGTTTTGCTCGACCCGACAAGCGCAGCGCGTCAGTTCCTTGAAAGCAATCCGTAATTAAGCTATCAGTTAGGGCTCGTAAGGAGCTGACACGCCCGCAGCGCGTCAGCGCGAGGACGAGGCTGCGACGTCGAGTTGCATATATTTCCTCAGCATCATTGATGTAGTTGATTAAGCCAGGCATATCAGCATGTAACTAAACCAAAGGACTATTTAGTTTAGTTATAATAATGTGGAATATAAAAGTGTGAATATGCAGGGATCTGATAAGCAGAAGGCGTTGGCCACCTTGATTAGGGCTGAAGCTGTTCAGTCAATTGCTGCTTCGGGGCTCTCAGCTCCCCAGTTCTTTGAAGCCTGTGCCGCCTTGGCAGAAGCGGTCGAGGCGATTACAGACTCATCTTGGATCATTTCCAACAGTTACAACCTCGGACTCAAAACGGGCTTCATTTATGGTACGGATCGGCCCACGATCACCGCTCAGGAGGTTTCATACCATCAGTTGTTACGCAACGAGCATTGGCGAAATCCCTATCTGCGCAAAGGAACCTCCAGCTTCACCAAACAGCATCAGATAGCGTTAAAAGCCATGTTTCAGGAAGCATGGCGACTTGAGCGAATGTCTCCCGAGGTGACCAAATGACAGAGCCAATTCACGATTATGATCCTGCGGACTCGCTGGTTGATTCAGAAGCCGTGGCTGTCTTTTGGGCTGATGCTTACGACACCGGTGACGCGGCTTACATTGCCGAAGCGATGGCCGTTGTTGCACGCGCGAAAATCCGTATCGATGCAGCGGCAGAAGCACAGCGGCCATCGTAATGTTCGTCACAGTGTTTTTCTCGCATGCGAGAAATTCGGTCTGACCCGCCTGGTCACCAGGTGAAAAGCATCAAGCAGAGCCCCACAAGGAGAACCCTTTGCTTCGCATAATGTATATTATGTTAAATGATGTGTCAGGACGGAACTTTTACAAAAACTCCGCCTGCACTCACCACCGCCCCTAACGAATGCGTTGAACATCAATGTTATCCAATTGAAATGCAGCACGCTCCATAAGCGCTAAACGAATTCCTAGAATTTCATACGTCAGATCTGACATCGTCCCACGCAGGCTGGCTGCCAAATCGGACGCCACTGTTTCGCTCTCTTTCTAATTCTTTTTGGAAGCGACTGAATCCACGACTGAGAGAACTTGCCACGTCGATAAGTACATCATCTGCAGAACCTTCTAGCTTCGTCGCTATGCACTCCATGCTGCGTCTGCATCGCTCGATCATGTTGGTTACAAACTCAAGCTCTTTGGCATTCATCTCGCGTCCTGATTCTGCGCAAGCTGCCGACATAGCACCGATGGCCTCCCACGCCTCATCGTAGAGCCTTAAGTCTGCATCGATTATCAGAGGGTACGGTACGCTATCTTTCCATTTGTCAGCGAAGGTAGCGTCGGGAAGTAACGAAATTATGAAGGTCATGCCCATAGGAGCTAAGCGTCCATTTATTACCGCTCCGTAGCTAACGGTTGCGTGAGGCGATAGTGCAGCTGCCACTGTGGAGAAAGACTCCTCTGTGGTTAACCAATCAAAAAGCACCGCTTTCCTCTTGGTATATCTCCAGCAATCGACGCTCGAACTGTCTGATCATGTAGGCAGCTTCGGCTCAGAGTTCGATGACAGGCACCCAGATCAAAGCATCAGCCGGCTACCGCTGCGGCGACAAATCACCCCTTCGATCCTGCTAACGATCTATATCTACGGCTATCTCAACCGCATCAAGGCCGGCGCAGCGAACTTAGCCTACGGGGCATCGAAGGACTCTATAGATCTCAGAAATCACCTGCATCGTTGCGTCTTCGATCGTTCCTTCATTACGGCATAAAACCCAGCCGTGATCTGCAATCGCTCGCTCGAACGCCTGGGTACAAGCAACATGTTCTTCCAGCTTATGGATCACAGTACTGCTCAGCCCACGCCGTCGTGCCGCTGCCCTCGCCCATGAAATATCAGCGGCGGTGACAACCCCGACATGCAGGTCTGGCACTCGCACGTTTCGATCAATGTTCAACTGTAGAATCTCTGCAAACGGGACTAGCCGGCGAAACGCGGCATCAGACGGGTACCAGCGATCGATCAAGATGATGCTGCCTGGTGGCTGTTTAGCCAGCACGTGCTGGGAAATCCAGGTACGGCTATCAGCAAAGCGCTCACAAACCCCCAGCTCCAAATCCCGGGTGGGATTTCTGATGAGCTTGTTAACGAGGGCCATTGTTTCCCCCCTATAGGGATCGCTTTTTTTCTCGCAAAGTCGGATCACCTTTTTGTTGTCTGCCCTCAGTACTTTTGTAACGGCCTCCAACAGTGTGGTTTTGCCGGTTCCCTTGGGCCCATCTAGAGAAACAAACAGCGGACGATTCATTCTTCAAACAACGATTGATATACGGTTTTTTTTGCCCGGTTCGTTCGCTGCAACCGCTTGGCGCGACTACGCGAATCGAGTGGAGGGCCCTTATGAACAGACATTGATGAACACTCTAACCCGGTTTCTGGCTGACGGGTCTCAAAATCCAGGGTTACAGCTGCTTATGAACATCGGTCATCGCCCATAAGTGAAATGATGTGTCAGAGCGGAACTTCCGCCCAAGTGTCACCGGTACCTAAAAACCGGACTTTGCCGCTAATCACCAGACTCCCCAGAAATCAACAGCATACGCACCCTACCTTCCTCGGCAGCTACTTAACATCACCCGAAGCGACGATCGCGGCCGAGACCAAGGCCGATTCTCAAATCGTTTACTGGCAGTAACTCGGAACCTCACTCAAGCCTGTCTGTAAGCCGGCTGGGAGACATGCGAAATGCGATCAGTTGCGGGCGCACTGCAAATCTCAATGCCTCACATACCTTGCCATGGGATGATTGAACGGGCTGCCGCGAAACAGAAGGCAAGGTCATCACAACGCATCACGCCTTCACGGAACTACTCGGTTGGCCGCCAGACGGCTTCAAATTGGCGCAAGTACCTCCAACAATGCACTGACCTTAGGAAGCGCCTGACGGCTCTTTAGCCAAATCGGCTAATACTGGGTTTCAGCGGAGGTCATCAGTACCGTTGTGGCGATCAACGCGCTGATGGTGATCAGCTTGCAATACTCCATAGGCAGGAAGATCTCTCACAGACATCTTAATCTGTGGCTGGCGACGGGACTGAGTATGTTCATTATGGGGTCGGCGGGTTTTGCCCTGTCGACCTCTATTCTGCTCTGGGTGATCTCCATGGCCATTTTCACGGTCGGCGAAATCATCGTATTCCCCGCCGAGTACATGTTCATCGACAAAATCGCTCCGGACAATCTGCGTGGCATGTATTACGGAGCGCAAAACATGTCCAACCTCGGGGCGGCACTAGGCCCGGTGCTTTGCGGAGTCGTACTGGCGACCCAGCCTCCCCATTACATTTTCTACATGCTCACGCTCTTCATTATTGCGGGTGGATTGTTTTACTTCCTGGGCGCTTCCAACTTAAGCACTACAACGGGTATGGAGACTGACTGAGAGTGACTCATTACCGGTCGCGAGCGGGACTGTTGAAGACTGGCAACGCTATGGCACGGATCCTGTGGAGCTTTTGAGTGGGTGGGAGCGTGAGCAGCTTGAGCGCCCTCCCTCAAGGCTGTTTCAGGTACATCCCCGTCAACATGTCCTGGGAATCCGGCGCGGAGTTGTAGTTGATGACCGCGAAGTTTTTCACCAGTTGTATGTGATACGGGCCATTTTTCTTCGACGCTTGCGGCTCACGCACGATGATCAGGTTTTCAGTTTCCATCGGCACGATGTGATGCTCGCTCACGATGTCTTTCGAGGTTTCGACGTCTTTCAATGTCACGGTGAGCTCCGCCACTTCTTGCCCCTGAGCATTGCGATCAGGCAGGATTTTCAAGTCCAGATCTCCGTCGCGCCCCAGAAAGTCCTGGCGCATCTGGTAATGGCCGCTGCGTTGGTCACGGTCGACGTCGTCGAGTTTGTCGTAGTCCGGTTCACGCTCTTTGTTGTACAGCAGGATCGCCAATTCGCGGCCGTCCCCCTTGGCGCCGCTGACCCACGTGCCGGTGTAATTGTAGGGTTCGACTTTTTCCCGGGTGATCCGCCAGATACCCGTTTGACGACCATCGTCTGAATATTCGTGAAGGTTGACGAAATTGTCGTCGCCGTAGTCTTCCCGAGAACCCACCAGTTTGATCGGTTCACCGTTGCCACCCTTGGTGTAGTGCACCTCACCAATGATGACTGCCCCCTGTTCCTGGTACCAGATTTCTACCGGGATCTTTGCGTTGAGAGTACCGGCGAGCATCTGTGGATCTTCGTTGACCGGGCCTTCCAGGCTCGGTTGTTCGCGCCACTGGCCGTCTTTCCAATCGCCGATAGTGCGTAGCATGTAGCCGCGAGGCATGCTGGAATTTTCGCCAAACTCGGTCGGCTGGATTTCCTCTTGGGTATATGAGTGCAGCCGGACCAACTCGTCGCCACGCATTTTCCATTGAGTGGAGCGAGTCCAGTAGTCGCGGTCAGTTTGCGAAAGCAGAATGCCGTCCAGCGGGCTGACCGAGAACATCCCGATACTGCTCTCCTTCGCCAGATCCGTTAAGGCAGGGTTGAGGATCCATTGGGTTTTCTGCGGATCTTGCAGATAGACGTCGAAATTCGACTTGTACTGCGCTTCGGGATCGGTGCCGTTACGAATCGCCAGATCCTGATGGCCATCGAAGTTGAAGTCGGCGAAGTACAACAAGCCGGAGGGGCCAAGCAGCCAGGCGTCGACTTTGCCGTTGCGATCCACAGGTACATTGCCGGCCGGGGTCTGCAATTGCTGCAGGGTTTCGAGGGTGGTTTTGTCGCGCAGAGTGATGAACGCTTGCGCCAGTTGGTGTGGATCTTCCGGCGGCTCCGGGAACAGCACCTCCACCAGGTATTTGCCGCTGGGGTCATTGACCGCAAACGACCGTGGTTCGGCAACGACGGGGGCCGCCAGGGCCATAGAGAGGAGCACACCACTGACGAGCGAACGCATCCAACGCTTCCTTGCTGAAATTCGGGGCCGCAGTGTAACTGCAAAGCCAGTTAAGGAGTGGAACCTGTGGGAGCGGGCTTGCTCGCGAAAGCGGTGTGTCAGGCGACATCAATGTTGACTGTGCTACCGTCTTCGCGAGCAAGCCCGCTCCCACAGGGTGACGGCTTTTTTTGGCAAGTTTTGAGCACTGACTTACACTGCGATACACCCAATGCGAACGAATGACTGTTCAACGGATCGATAGGTCCCACGGCAATCCGGGCACCACGTAATGATCTGGGTGAAGCCAACATGAAAACGGTCACGGCCCTTTTCACCTGTCTGCTCGCTGCCAGCGTGTGCGCGGCGGCGAGCACCTGTGCAAATGCTGCGCGCCCTTCGCCAATCTTCCAGACCAGCTTTGACTGCGCCGAGGCAAGGGCATCCGTTGAAAAGCTTATCTGTCGCGATCCGCAACTGGCGCAGATGGATATCGAACTGACACGTCTTTATCGCCTGGCGCTCACGGATGACCATTCAGTACCGCGTCCAGACAAAGTCATGATCGACCAGAAGTTCTGGATCGAGGCCCGCAATCAGTGTGCCTCCGACCCGCAGCCCAAGGCGTGCACGATCCGAAGTTATGCCGAGCGTGCGCACCAGCTGCGCCAAGGCTCGGCAATTGTGAGAACCAAGGATCCAGACAGGCTCACCGAAGGCCCCCTGGCTTTTCGTTGTACAGGCTTTAACACGCTGATTGCCGCCACCTTCTTCAGCACGCAGCCGGGTGTCGTGTACCTGAAATGGGCGAACACCTCGATCACCCTGAGCCAGGTGCAGAATGATTCGGGAACCCAATACACTGGCAAGGATTACCAGGGGAACTACAGCTTCTGGCAAAACGGCAACGAGATCCTTTTCCAGCAGCCAGGCTCAGGGGCAATGAGTTGTACCGCCGAGCCGGTCGGCTGATTGCTCTGGCGCAAGAACGAGATGCGCAGTCGTTATAAGCCACTGGGACGTTGTCGATCGCTAGCCGTCCCCTTCTCCAATGGCAGCGGCCCTACTCGGAATGCCCAAGCGTGGCCTTGTGGATGTTTCCGACCAGAAGGCAACTGTCGCAAGGACCGATATAGGTTTGTGATACGCCTCCGAATACCACATGTGACGAGGATGTCTTGTTCAGGTAGTTTTGCGCCGGATGAGCAACGAGAGCGAAAGCTTTCATCTGTTCTCCATAACGCTCCAGGGCGGTAATGATCTTTTTCTCCGCGCAGCCCGGGTTATGTTGATTGGCTTGCCGGATAATGTCTGGATGAACCTCGCCACCGCCAGGCACGTCGACACGGAGTATAAACGTCTTGCCAGTCGCTTCTTTCAACGCCTTGCCGCGGTCGCGAAGTCGCTCACCGATCTTGCCCTTCACGTCTCGGTGCAAGCCGGGAGAAAAGCTCAAGTAATAGTAGGGTAAGGTCGAGAGTGCCACCGCAATGACCCCCTCCTCGGTCACCCCGTTCTCACTCAGAAACGACGAGATTAACTCGCCGAGCTCGAAAAGTTCGGCATCGGGCCCAGGATAAGGACCGTAGTGTTCTGCGAGCTGTTTTTGCTTGCCTGAATCCAATGGCATCTGGGTTCCCTCCCTCGATTGATCTTCCCTGAGGTACCACACGTCCGGATTCAACCGGTTGCGATGAGCATAGCACTGGCTTCTGATTTGCCCAGATGTCCAGACTCAAACCAGCGTATTGATCACGCGATACTCAAGCGATTTCTACCCTGCGACTTTGCCGCGTAAAGTGCGCGGTCTGCACGATCGATCAGCGCCTTTTCATCAGGGTCGCTGTCGTTGGCAATACACGTCGCCACCCCCAGGCTGACGGTCACAATACCGAACGGACTCGACAGGTGCGCAAGTCGCTCGGCAGCGATACCCGACAGGATCGCCTCGGCAACCGTGCGCGCTCCTGATTCGTCCGTATTGGGCATCACAACGGCGATTTCTTCTCCGCCATAGCGAGCAGTCATGTCACTTGGGCGACGTACGCAGTGCTTGATCGTCTGGCAGATAATGCGCAGGCATTCGTCTCCGGCGAGATGCCCGTAGTGATCGTTGTAGCGTTTGAAGAAATCCACATCGATCAAGATCAGTGACAGAGGGCTTCCCATTCGCTTGGCGCGTTTGAATTCGATATCCAGAAACTGATCGAAATGGCGGCGGTTGGCGAGGCCGGTGAGTTTGTCCTCGCTGGCGAGAACTTCCAGTGTCTGGTTAAGCTCGATCAACGCGGTTTGGGTGGCGAGCAATGTGTTCTCTGCCCGAATCCGTCGGCTGATGTGGGAAATCAACCTGCGCCCCAACGCGACCAAGAGTCCCAGTAGCAATAACACTACCGCGACAGATTGTTTTGTCTGACTCAACCACGCTTGCGTCGCCTCGGCCTGCCCCACCGCTACCGTCGTCACGAAGGGATATTGGTCGCTTCTCTTGAACGCATAGAGGCGATGAATGCCATCGACTTTCGAAGCAAAGTCCACGGTGCCTGATGAAGTGTTGCGCAAGTACTCGGCAAATATTGGCGCGCGAGACAGATCTCGACCGATGTCGTCCACCTGAAAGGGATAGCGCACCAGCAGGCGCCCTTCGGCTGAGGTCAGGCTGATCGCGCCAAATTGCCCCACGTGAATGCTTCGATACAGTTTGAGAAAGTGTTCAAGGCTGATGGTCGCGGCGATCACCCCGGCAAAACTTCCATCGGGGTGATCGATCCGTCGACTGACCGAAATCACCCAGGCACAAGTGGTCCGGCTGAGAATCGCCGGGCCGATAAATATGCCGCGATCCGGACTGTCGCGATGATGCTGGAAGAACGCACGATCGGCGTTGTTGTTATTGGCTGAAAACGGTGTGTTGGTCGAGAATAGCCAGTCCCCCTGAGCGTCATACAGCACCACGCTATTCAATTGCGGGAGTGCCCCCATCTCCTGTGCGATCACCTTGCTCAGCCGTTCGAGCTGCTCCGGGCCGCTGCCGTCTTTCTCGATCCTTTCAGTCAGGCCCAGCAGTAGCACTTCACTTTGCTTGAACGTGCCCTCGGTATACGTGTTGAGTGCATGGGTCAGATTCAATGTGTCGGTTTTGATATCACTCAAAGTGTTCTGTCGGGCTGTCCATATCTGCCAGGCCGTCAGTAGCGCCACGGATACACACACCAGAAAAATCAGCAAAGTGGCAAGTCGAAGATCGCGTTTCAAGGAAATACCGGGCAGTTGAATACGGGTGCGTTAAAGGCTTGCGCATTATAGAGGGCTTTCGAACAGGACTGTTGATGCATGCAAAAGTCAAATCTGCCGAATGTGCCTTACGTCGGAGTGCATCCTTAAATAAAAACCTGCTAAGTTGTACGATGACAGATGAGTGTGCGCAGTACATCTGTCGTCCCTGTACTCATAACAACAAGGAAATACCCATGAAAAAAATGAAACTGTTGATCGGTTTTTTGTGCATCTTCAGTGGCTATGTAGCGGCAGCCCCTGCATCGGGAGAGAAGGATGTTGCCGCAGCGGTAGACCATCTGACTCAAGCCATGCTGAACAAAAACATTGCGCAGCTGAATGCGCTCACCGCTGAAAACCTCACCTACGGCCATTCCAGCGGCAAAATCCAGGACAAGAAAGACTTCATCGCCGACATCGAAACCGGCAAAAGCGCTTTCAAGACGCTGGAGATGCAGAACCAGAAAATCACTGTCTCGGGTGATGTAGCGTTGGTCCGCCATCACTTTTCGGCGCAAGCCATCAAGGGGACTGAGCTCGTCCCCACGGAAATCGGAACTTCCAGATCTGGCAGAAACAGAAAGGCAAATGGCTACTGGTAGGACGACAAGCGTTCCGCTTCTGACGTGGCGAGGGGGCTTGCCCCCGTTGGGGTGCGCAGCAGCCCCGGCATTTCAAAGTTAAACCGCATGTAAAGGGTTTACGACTGCTACGCAGTCGAACGGGGGCAAGCCCCCTCGCCACAAGGGTTGTGTGCAAGATGAGGGAGTGTCAGGCGATTGCAATGCAGGATGTGCCGGCCTCTTCGCGAGCAAGCCCGCTCCCACACTGGATTTTCTGTGAGCACATTATTTGTGAACACTGAAGATCCAGTGTGGGAGCGGGCTTGCTCGCGAAGGCGTCTGTCGCTACACCGCTAAATGGTGGCCTTGAACCCCTCCTCCCGCTGCTAAGTTGATCGTTCCTACGCTCGCGTGGGAACGATCAGCACTCAGTCGTCCTCATGCAACTTGATACCGCGTTTATGCAGCAGGTACGGAACCAGCAGCACCAACAGCGTCAGCACCAGGACCGACGCCGCAATCGGTTGCGTCACAAATATCATCCAGTCGCCCTGGCTGATGGACAAGGCATTGCGCAGTTGTTTTTCCGCCATCGGCCCCAACAGCATGCCGACGATCACCGGGGCGACGGGGAAATCGAAACGCCGCATCAATACCCCCGCCCAGCCGATGCCCAGCATCAGAAACAAGTCGAAGGATGAGTGGCGCATGCCGTATACGCCGATGGTGGCAAACACCAGAATGCCGGCGTTCAGGTATGGCCGGGGAATCTGCAAGAGTTTGACCCACAGCCCCACCAACGGAAGATTCAGCACCAGCAGAATGGCGTTGCCGATGTACAAAGAGGCCACCAGCGTCCAGACCAGTTCGCCCGAGGTCTGGAACAGCAGCGGCCCCGGTTGCAGGTTGTAGTTCTGGAACGCGGCCAACAGAATCGCCGCCGTGGCGGAAGTCGGTATGCCCAGCGTCAGTAACGGAACCAGTGAACCGGTAGCGCTCGCGTTGTTGGCTGCCTCCGGCCCGGCGACGCCCTCGATGGCGCCCTCGCCTTTGCTGGCGGCGAACTCTTGCGGGTACTTGCTGAGTTTGCGTTCGGTCGAATAGGACAGGAACGTCGGAATCTCCGCGCCGCCGGCCGGAATGGAGCCAAAGGGGAAACCAATCAGGGTTCCCCTTAGCCACGCGGGGATCGATCGTTTCCAGTCAGCGCGGGTCATCCACAACGAGGTCAAACGATGTCGGCCGGCCGTTTCTTCCTTTTGGTAGAGCACGCCGTACAAGGCCTCACCGACGGCAAACAACCCCACCGCGACGAGCACCACTTCGATGCCATCGACCAACTCGGGCACCGCCAGGGTGTAGCGGGCAATGCCGGAGGTCGAGTCCAGGCCGATCAAGCCGATGGTCAGTCCGATCCCCAACGAAACGAAGCCGCGCAGCATCGACGCACCGAGCACCGCCGACACCGTGGTGAAGGCCAGCACCAGGATCGCGAAATACTCCGCCGGCCCGAACTTCAGCGCCAGCGTGGCAACGAGGGGGGCGAACAGCGTCAGCAAAATCGTCGCAATGGTGCCGGCCACAAATGAACCTATCGCGGCCGTCGCCAAAGCCGGGCCTGCCCGTCCGTTGCGGGCCATGAGGTTGCCTTCCAGGGCCGTGACCATGGAGGACGACTCCCCCGGGGTATTGAGCAGGATCGAGGTGGTGGAGCCGCCAAACTGAGCGCCGTAATAGATACCGGCGAACATGATCAGCGCCCCGGTAGGATCGACCTTGGCGGTAATTGGCAGCAGCAAGGCGACGGTCAGCGCCGGTCCGATTCCCGGCAAAACACCGATCGCGGTGCCCAGCAGGCAGCCAATAAAACCCCACATCAGATTGATTGGTGCCAACGCGGCACCGAAGCCGGTTGCCAGACTCGCGAGAATGTCCACCTTGTCGACCTCCTTCGGCCCGGATCAGATCCAGGCGTTGATCAAGGGCGGAAGGGAAACCCCTAGCCCGGCGGTGAAAAGCCAGTAAATCGGCAAGGTCAGGGCGATGCCGATGGCCAGGTCCCGCACCGGGCTGCGACTGCCAAAGCCCCGTGCAGAACTGGCAAACAGCAGTGCAGCGGCCAATACGAAGCCGATGTAGGTAATGAGCAAGGCAACGCCCACCAGCCCCGCCGTGACCCAGGTTGCGCCGAGCTTGCCGCCGGGCTGAGCCAGGGTGGTCTCGTGGTCGTCGGGTAGGTTGCGAAAACCACCGGTGAGCGCCTGATAGCACATCAACAGACCGACGACGCCCAGAAATGCCGCGACGGCGTAGGGGTAGATGTAGGCCGGCATGATGACGAACCCCATCTCGGCAGGAAACCGCGAGGCGCCGAAAGCCAATACCGCGCTGATGACGACAATACTGACGCCAATCGCCAGTTGGGCCGGCATGACTCTCCAGCGCCCGGCCATCTCAAAGCAGCCCGACCTTGACCAGCATCGCGCGCAGGCGCCCATGTTCTTCTTCGACGAATTTGCCGAAGTCATCCCCGGTCAGAATGCTCGGTGACCAAGCATTGGTTTTTACGTTTTCTTGCCAGACAGTGCTTTTGGTAGCGGTCAGGACGGCTTCCGTCAGTTCTTTGCGCTGTTCAGGCGTCAGGCCCGCTGCGCCGTAAACGCCACGCCAATTGCCGATCGTCACGTCATAGCCGCTTTCTTTGAGGGTCGGCGCATCGATACCTTCAACACGGTTGGGCGCACCGATGGCGAGTAAGCGGAACTGCTTGGACTGGACGTATTTGGCAAGTTCGGCGTAGCCGCCGGTGATCACCGTGATGTGGCCGCCTAGCACCGCGGCGACGACTTCGCCGCCACCTGCGAAGGCAACGTAATTCACCTTGTTGACGGGGACGTCCATTTTGCTCGCCAGTTCGGCGATGCCAATGTGGTCGATTGACCCCTTGGAGCCACCGCCCCATTTGATGCTGGACGGGTTGGCTTTGAAGTCTTTGAGCAAGTCGTCCAGGGTTTTGTACGGGGAGTCGTCACGCACGGCAATCACGTTGTATTCGGTAAACAGCCGGGTGATCGGTGTCACGTCCTTCAAGGTGATTTGCGGTTTGTTCTGCTCGATGGCCGCGACCATGATCGCGCCGACCACGATCAGGGCATTGGCGTCGCCCTTGGTGCCGTTGGCAAATTGCGCCAACCCCAGGGTGCCACCGGCGCCACCCTTGTTCTCGAAGGTGACGGCTTTTGCCGTTTTGGCCTCGACCATGGCTTTGCCCAGGACGCGTGCGGTCTGGTCATAACCACCACCGACCGAACCCGGGGCCATGAACTTGACGGTGTCCAGCGCAAAAACCGGTGATGCGAGCGCGGCGGCGGTAATGAAAACGGCGAGGTTGCTGCTGAATCGACGGGCCAATGCAAACATGAGTCGTCTCCGGATAACTGTTCTTGTTGTTTTCGATCAGGGAGGAGTCCCTGTTGGTTGAGCATGCGTCTGGGAATAAGCGTAGGTCATAGTTGTGATTGTTGGCGTGCTTTCAATGGGGGGCTGCCTAATGCCAGTCAGTTGAGACGCGGAACCTGTGGGAGCGGGCTTGCTCGCGAAAGCGGTGTATCAGGCGACATCAATGTTGACTGTGCCGCCGTCTTCGCGAGCACGCCCGCTCCCACAGGGATTACGTGTTCTACGAAATGGCGGACGGTTGAACTGGCGCTCCAGACGTTGCGGATCGAGCCCGGTGTCGCTGTTGGCCAGCAGCGCCGGCAGTGCCTCTTCCAGGCTGTTCGTGGTGGCCAGCGTCTGTAGCTGTGCCAATCGTTCGGGGCTGCGGCGGTGTCGGGCCGGGGCGAACGGGTCAAGTACCCGGCCACCGCCAAGGGTGCGCTTCGGCGGCATTGCCCCCCATCACCAGAACCAGATTCGCGTTGGCGATATCGGTCCAGTGGTTGGTCATGGCACCACGGCCATACGTCGGGGCAAGACTTGCCACCGTCGGGCCATGTCAGACACGTGCCTGGTTATCGAACCCCAGCATGCCCAGACTGCGAATCACCTTGTGGGTGATGTAACCGGCTTCGTTGGAAGACGCCGATGCCGCGAGGAAACCGGTGGTCAGCCAGCGGTTCACCGTTTGCCCTTGGGTGTTCTTCTCGATGAAGTTGGCGTCGCGGTCGGCCTTCATCAGGTCGGCGATGCGATCCAGCGCTTCATCCCAGGAGATCCGCGTCCACTCGGTGGTGCCGGGCTTGCGCACCTGCGGGTATTGAAGACGGCTGGGGCTGTGAATGAAATCGAGCAGGCCTGCGCCTTTGGGGCAGAGGGTGCCGCGATTGACCGAGTGGTCGGCATCGCCTTCGATGTGGATCGATGCTCTGGGCGACATTCTTTGCGTTGTCACCCTGGCTGTACATGATCAAGCCGCAACCGACCGAGCAGTACGGGCAGGTGTTGCGGGTTTCATGGGTATGGGCGAGCTTGAAAATGACGCACTTGTTCGGCGAAGGCTGGCGTCGGGGCCATGCCCAGCGCGCCGAGGCTTGAGCCCGCAAGGCCGAGACCAGCGACCTTGAAGAACTGACGACGGTTGAGGTCCATCGTGCACTCCTGATCAGGTGGAAACCCGGTGCGTTGGCCGGATTTTTCTGGACGATCACGGTGACGGCAACGGAACTACCGCCACTTTAAACTGTAGACAATGCTGTTTTGTGTTGTGGAAAAACCGACCGTCGGGTAATGCCGCAAGCCAGTCGGACACACCATTAATGTGGGAGCGACCTGTGGCGAGGGGGCTTGCCCCCGTACGGCTGCGAAGCAGTCGTAAACCTGTACATGCGGTTTAACTTTGAAATGCCGGGGGCGCTTCGCACCCCAACGGGGGCAAGCCCCCTCGCCACAGGTCGCTTCCACAGAGGTTGGCGCTTATCATGGCCGCCGGATTAACCCCTGCCTTTATGAGACTGAGCATGACATTCGATTTTGATCAGGTGTTCGACCGCCATGGCACCGGCAGTACCAAATGGAGCCGCTACCCGGCCGACGTGTTGCCGATGTGGGTGGCCGACATGGACTTCGCCGCGCCACCAGCGATCATTCAGGCGCTGCAAAAACGCCTGGAACACCCGATGCTCGGTTACAGCGTGGCTCAGGATGACTTGCGTGACGCCATCGTCGCCGACCTGTGGAACAAGTACGCCTGGCGCGTGCAACCCCAGGAGCTGGTCTTCCTGCCGGGTATCGAGTCGGGGTTCAACATGGCCCTGCATGCGCTGGTTCAGCCGCAGCAGAGCGTGGTCGTGCAGACGCCGAACTACCCGCCGCTGCGCCATGCGCCGGGCCACTGGCAGTTGAACAAGGTCGAGCTGGACTTCGACGCGTTGGCCGATGGTACGTATGCCACGCCACTCGATGCCTTGCGCCAGGCCCTGCAAGGGGGCGGCGCGTTGCTACTGAGCAACCCGCATAACCCGTTGGGCAAAGTCTTCCCCCGGGAAGAACTGCAAGCGGTCGCCGACATTTGCCTGGAGCAGGACGCCTGGATCATCTCCGACGAGATCCACGCCGAGCTGTGCTTCGACGGCCGCGTACACATTCCGACTGCCTCGCTCAGCCCGCAGATCGCCCAGCGCACCATCACCCTGATGTCGGCGAGCAAGGCCTACAACATCGCTGGCTTGAAGACTTCGTTCATGATCATTCAGGACCCGGCGCTACGCCATCGGGTCAACAGCGCCCGCTGCGGCATGGTCGACAGCGTCAACCCGCTGGGCCTGGAAGCCACCCGCGTCGCCTACAGCGAAGGCGGCCCATGGCTGACCGAGCTCATGGCCTACCTGCAAAGCAATCGGGATTATCTGGTGGAGGCGGTTCGCACGCGGTTGCCGGGTGTGACCATGAACGTACCCCAGGGCACTTATCTGGCGTGGCTCGATTGCACGGCGCTGGGGCTGGACAACCCGCAGCAATTCTTCCTTGAACAGGCCAAGGTCGGGCTGAGCGCCGGGCTGGATTTCGGCGATAACGCCCGGCAATTCGTGCGCTTGAACTTCGGCTGCCCACGGGCGCTGCTGGAGGAAGGGATCGCACGGATGGAGCGTAGTTTGCGGAATCGTCAGGCCTGATTCCACACAGACTCAATGACACAACACATACCCTGTGGGAGCGGGCTTGCCCGCGATGGCGATCCGTCAGGAAAATTGATGTCGCCTGACACTCCGCCATCGCGGGCAAGCCCGCTCCCACAAGGGATTCAGGCGATTTGAAAGTTTTAGTAGCCAGCGGAAATCCAACCTAACTCAAGGCAAAAGACCGGGGTCAACCCTCAACGAGCGCTCGTGGCGTTTGGGTCTTTTGCTTTTGAACAGAGGAAATTTCCCGATGACTGACTATCCAAAACCACCCTTCCTGAAACAAAGCCAGCCAGTCCCCGGGTCCCAAACGAAAATGGACCCTTACCCTGATTGTGGCGAGCAGAGCTACAAAGGTTCGGGGCGGCTGGAGGGCAAGATTGCCCTGATCACCGGAGCCGACAGCGGCATCGGCCGTGCGGTGGCGATTGCTTTCGCCCGGGAAGGCGCGGATGTCGTGGTTGCCTACCTGAATGAAACTGAAGATGCACAGGAAACTGCGCGCTGGATCGAACAGGCCGGTCGTCAATGCCTGCTGCTGCCCGGCGATCTAGCGCACAAAGCGCACTGTCAGGCGCTGGTGGACAAGACGGTCGAACGCTTTGGCCGGATCGATATTCTGGTCAACAACGCCGCGTTCCAGATGACCCACGAAAACCTCGAGGACATCCCGGACGAAGAATGGGTGATGACCTTCGATGTGAACGTCACGGCCATGTTCAGGCTGTGTCAGGCCGCGTTGAAGCACATGAAGCCCGGTAGTTCGATCATCAACACCACTTCGATCAACTCCGACATGCCCAAGCCGACATTGCTGGCCTACGCGACCACCAAGGGCGCGATTGCCAACTTTACCGCCGGCCTGGCGCAGTTGCTTGGGCCGAAGAACATTCGGGTGAACAGCGTGGCGCCGGGGCCGATCTGGACGCCGCTGATCGTCTCGACCATGCCCGAGGAAGACGTGCAAAACTTCAGGGCGCAAACCCCGCTCGGCCGTCCCGGTCAGCCGGGGGAAGTCGCACCGATCTATGTGCTGCTGGCCTCGGATGAAGCCAGTTACATCACCGGGCAACGGTATGGCGTTACGGGCGGCAAGCCGATGCTCTGATGCAGCTGGCGTGGCCTGCGTGCGGTCTGTAGCAGCTGCCGAGCCTGCGAGGCTGCGCAGCAGTCGTAAATCCTGAATGCACGGTTTTTGCTCAAACACCGCGGCGGATGGGTTGGCGGGGCTATCGAGCAATGCCCCCAAGGCCATTTCGCGAGCGACTTCGCAACTGGTCAGGTTGAAGGTTTTGATCGTATCGGGGCTGACCTTGAGCAACCGTTGCTTCGCTTCGGGGGAATAAACCACGTAGCCGCTCTCGATCAGGTCTCCACTGCCCGGCACTTCGGCCAGCAAGGTCACAATCTTTCCGGCGGTACAGGACTCGGCAGTCGTCAGTCGCAAGTCGTGCTGCCGCAAATATTCGACGACGCTTTGGCTGACATTCATGACAAGGCATCCAGGCAAGGGGAACTGCTCGGTTGACCTTCGCCGCTTGCAAACATTCCCTCCGGCAGACCGCCCTCGGCGCACCCGATAAAAAATGAACCCCTGGCCATGGATGCACCTCAATACTTTCAGGGGCTCCTATGCCGGGCCGCTCGCTATCTGGCACACCTCCGAGAACCGGGTATGAGTTTCATCGTATGGATGGCGGTGCTGGGTGCGGTGCTGTTGACCCTGGCACTGACCTCGTCTTATCTGCGCTGGATGCCGGTGACCACGTCGGCGGTGTGTCTGGTATTGGGCGTGGCAATCGGTCCGGCAGGCCTGGGCTTGCTGAAACTGGACATCAAGGACGCGGCGTTCTGGATGGAGCACCTGACGGAAGTCGCGGTGCTCTTTTCACTGTTTGTCTGCGGACTCAAATTGCGCCTGCCCCTCAAGGATCGACAATGGCGGGTGGCGTTCGGCCTGGCAGGACCGGTGATGGTCTTGACCATCATTGGCGTCTGCCTGCTGCTGCATTATGGTTTTGCCCTGGCCTGGGGGCCGTCTCTGCTGATCGGGGCGATTCTGGCACCCACCGATCCGGTACTGGCCTCGCTGGTGCAGGTCAACGACGCCAGGGATTACGATTCGGTGCGCTTCGGGCTCTCCGGCGAGGCGGGCCTCAACGATGGCATCGCCTTCCCCTTCGTGATTCTCGGCTTGTTGTTTGTGCAACAGAGCGGCGGGACCGACGCCTGGCTCGGTGAGTGGGCATTGAAAAGTGTGCTGTGGGCTGTGCCTGTCGGTTTGCTCACCGGTTACTGGATGGGCCATGGCATCGGTCGGTTGACCTTATTGATGCGTATCAGGAATGCCGACAGCACCGTCTCCCCCAATGACTATCTGACCCTGGCCCTGATCGCGCTGGCTTACGTCGTGGCCGAGGAGATTCATGGCTATGGCTTTCTGTCGGTATTCGCCGCCGGCCTCGGGTTGCGGCAGGCCGAAGTCAAATCCACCGGAGATGCGCCAATGCCTGCCGAGCAACTGGTGCAACCGGTGGTCGGTCACCAGAACGTCGAACCTGAGGCCGCTGTTCACGGCGACGTGGCGAATCTGCAGGAAACCCAAGTGGCGGCCGGCATCATGATGGGCGACATGCTCGCCTTCGGTAGCCTGGTGGAACGCGCCATGGAAGTGTTTCTGGTAACCCTGCTAGGCGTAGTGCTGGTGGGGCACTGGGACTGGCGAGCGTTGGTGATTGCACTGGTGCTGTTCTGTGCCATTCGTCCCTTGAGTGTATGCCTCATGCCGTGGGGACGCTTGCTGGATGGCCGGCAGCGGCTGTTGATCGGTTGGTTCGGGATTCGCGGCATCGGCAGCTTTTATTACCTGTTCTATGCCTTGAACCATGACCTCGCTCCGTCGGCGGCAACGCTGTGCACCGACCTGACGTTGTCGGTGGTGGCGCTCAGCATTCTGGCGCATGGCGTCAGTACTCAACCGATGCTTGCCCGTTATGAGCAGCGCAATCGGCAAGACGTCTGACCTGCCCCCTCGGCGAAGCCATTCCTTCGCTCAACCTGCACTGAGCAGCCACCCAGATTCATGCAAGCTGCACGATGAGCGCTGCCTCATACCAATAGTAACCGGCTGTTTTTAATTGATTTTTCTTGAACCTTGAAACAGGCACGAGAAATGCTCCAGCAGTGTGAGCGACAACGGCAGGAAGACCGTTTGAGCCTGATCCGTGACTAAACAAGAGGTTCGACCATGAACGCCATTGACCTGTTGAAAACCGACCATGAACGCGTAAAAGGCATCCTGGCCCAGTTGAGTGAATCTACCGAACGTGGTGCGAAAAAGCGCACCGAGCTGCTTGCCAAGCTGGAAATGGAGATATCGATCCATACCCGACTGGAAGAAGAAGTCTTGTATCCGGCGTATAAAAAGGCCGGAGGCAAGGAACAGGGCGTGATGTATTACGAAGCCAAGGAAGAACATCGCACCGTCGATACGCTGGTGCTTCCTGACCTGAAAACCACCGATCCCGCTACCCTCGAATTTTCCGGCCGAGTGAAAGTGCTCAAGGAGCTGCTGGAACATCACATTGAAGAAGAGGAAAAGGAAATGTTTCCTCAGGCCAAAAAGCTGCTGGGCAAAGCGACGCTCGACGAGTTGGGTGCAGAAATGGAAAGCCTGAAAGCCCGATACAAAAAAGAGTTGGGTGCGCCCAACCTCGCTGCTTGATGGGGGGGTTAATGCCAGTCAGTTAAGCGAGCAAACCGCTTTTCGTAGGAGCCAGGCTTGCCGGCGAAAGCGCTCATAAGGACGCCTTCGCCGGCAAGCCTGGCTCCTACATGTCCGATTTGGGCGACTGTCACTTCATCGCCAGGGCAATGATCTCCACCAGATTGAGTTGGGTAAAGGGCTTGGACAGACGCGGGAGTCTGGCCTCAAAGCCTTCCAGACGCTCGGCGTAACCGGTGGCGAGGATGATTGGCAGGTGTGGTTTTATGGCTCGGATAGCCTGCGCCAGTTGCGCACCACTCATTTTGGGCATGACCATATCCGTAATCACCAGGTCAATGCCGCGCTCGCTGTCGAACAGCTCCAGCGCCTGCGCACCGGACGCCGCACTGATCACCCGATGGCCGAGGTCCTCGAGCAACAGGCTGGTGCTGGTCAATACCAGGCTGTCGTCGTCCACGACCAACACACACAGACGAGGCACCCGCGACACAGCCATCTCCTCGATAGCGATTTCGGTGGTCGAGCCGGCGACTGCGACGGGTATCCAGAGCTCGGCCGTGGTACCGGCATCCTTACGGCTTTTCAGAATGAAGCGCCCACCCAGTTGCTCAATAAACCCATGGACCATCGACAACCCCAGCCCAGTGCCTTTGCCGACGCCTTTTGTGGTGAAGAAAGGGTCCATTGCCGATGCCAGGGTAGCGTCATCCATGCCCTCCCCCGTATCCGTGACACTCAGGCAGACATAACGGCCTGACGCCAGGGATAACCTCGTCTGATCCTGGACCTCCTCTGTGTGGGCGCTGATGACGAGTTTTCCGCCGTTGGGCATTGCGTCGCGGGCGTTGGTTGCCAGATTCAGTACCGCAAGCTCGAGCTGATTGACGTCGGCCATGACAGGTTCGAGTTCGGGCGCAAAGCGGGTTTCTATGCTCACCGAAGGCCCAAGGGCACTGCGTAACAATCCGGCAATCCCCTGCACCAGCGTTGGTATTTCGACCGATTCGGTCTTTAGCTCCTGACGCCTGGCAAATGCCAGCATGCGTTGGGTCAGGGAGACGCCTCGCAAGGCACCTTGAGTGGCGTTGTCGAGCAAGCGGGTAATTCTTGGGTCGTCCGCCGCACGTTTGCGAATGATTTCCAGATTGCCGAGGATAACGGTCAGCAGATTATTGAAGTCGTGGGCAATCCCCCCGCTGAGCTGGCCGATGGCCTGTATTTTCTGCGCTTGAAACAACGCTTCGCGGGTTTTCTCAAGGGCCTGCTGGGCTTGTGTTACTTCGGTGATGTCCCGGGTGATCTTGGCAAATCCCAGCAACGTGCCGGTTTCTCCCCAAATCGGGTCGACCACGACATGTGCCAGAAACCGCGTACCGTCCTTGCGCACACGCCAGGCCTTGTTTTCGAATCGCCCCTCGCGTGTAGCGATCTCCAGCGCACGCTGGGGTTCACCGGCTTCACGATCTTCGGGGGTGTAAAACATCGAGAAATGTTGGCCGATGACTTCTTCGGGCCGGTAGCCCTTGATCCGCTGAGCCCCCAGATTCCAGTTGGTCAGGCATCCATCCGGGGCGAGCATGTAAATGGCATAGTCGGTGACGCTTTGCACCAACAGCCGAAACTGCTGCTCGCTTTGTTTGAGGGTTTCTTCGGCCATTTTGCGGTCGGTCAAATCCCGGGTGATCTTGGCAAAACCCAGCAAGTTTCCCGATGGATCCATAATGGGGTCGATGATGACGTGGGACCAGAAATGCGTGCCATCCTTGCGAACCCGCCAGCCTTCGCCCTCGAAACGCCCTTCGCGAATGGCGGTGTCAAGGGCTCGCCGGGGCAGACCGGCCTTGCGATCCTCTTCGGTATAGAACCGCGAGAAATGCTGGCCGAGAATTTCTGCCTCCTCATACCCTTTGAAACGCTTGGCGCCAGAGTTCCAACTGGTGATGATGCCGTCGGGGTCAATCATGTAGATCGCGTAGTCGACCACCGCATCAATCAGCAGACGAAAGCGCATCTCTTCAATGGCATTGTCCTTGGTCCGGTCATCGCTCATGGATCCCTGTCCTTATTGTCGTTCTTCTGGAATATGCGACAAACCGCACGCCTGGAAATTCAAAAAACCAATACGTTGGTGTGCCGCATGGCGCGACGGATTATCGATACACGTATTTGACGATATAGGCGTACAGATCGTTGTAGACAAAGTCAGGGACATGTTCAGCGTCGGTTTGGGTCTTGAGCAGTGCCAGGTGACACTCTTTTATCATTTCGTCACGATCACTCATGGTGTAGATGTGATTGTTGGTGATGGTCCCATAAGCACTGTATGTATAAAGCGCCGTTGTTCCTGTGATGGTCAATGTCCCATCGGCGGCTTTGGTATAAGTGCTTTGAGCGCGCAAGGTCCGCTCCTTCAATGCCCCGAGCCCGCGTTCATACAAAGTAATTTGCGAGCCGCTGACCGCTTTGGCAGCTGTCTCGCACGCCAGAATGATCGCCTGCGCGTTACTCATGCTGGCATCCAGCATCGACACAGTGACAAACCTTTCCATTTCCTGTTTTCCCAGGCTCTGGAGTGCCCTTTTGATGCTCGATGCATGAGCGAACTCTTGATTGCAGGCGACGATATGGGTCTCGAACTGGTACCCGGCTGCCGTCGCCGTCGGTGGAAAAGCAGCGAAGTCGATGCTGTCGAAGGCACACTCCATGATGATGTTGTATTTGCATTTAAACGCCTCGACGAAGATTTTCGTGCAGACATCCCGGACAAAAGCCTCCGTATGCTCATAAGCGTGCAAGACACCGAGTTTGATCATCTCTGCGTATTGAGGGTGCTTTTTTCGGTAGTCGGGCAGGTACAGACGAACATAATTGTCGTAGCGTTTGGAGGGCAGAAAGTTTTTTTCCAGCAGATAAGTTTTACCGGACCCTTGCAGTCCGGCAACGATGAGCATTTTTGGGGTTGTCTCGGCGGTGATGTTGGTGAACAGCGTCGCAGTGATTCCAGTGAATGCTGCAGTGACCTGCTCTGGGGTGTAAGCGTAATTCGGCGCTTGTGACATACCTTGATTTCCTTATCAAAGATTTGCTTGGAAGTTGATTGCTGCCCTTTGAATAAAGCGGTGTTTCGTTGTTTGTTCAAACGGGCGTGTATTTCAAGATATGTTGCT
The DNA here is from genome assembly GCF_059695645.1 of Pseudomonas sp. LBUM1673. Classification (NCBI taxonomy): domain Bacteria; kingdom Pseudomonadati; phylum Pseudomonadota; class Gammaproteobacteria; order Pseudomonadales; family Pseudomonadaceae; genus Pseudomonas; species Pseudomonas sp. LBUM1673. Next base: position 3,279,758 of record NZ_CP166780.1, on the reverse strand, counting down.
GTTTTATAAGGTAAAAACTCCTACACAACAGAGGGAAAATGCGTCGACTCAACTGACCACCAGCGCGGCAGCAATTGCTTGACCTTGCTCTCGCCAAACCGGTCATCGATCAGCATCACCACCCCTTGATCCTGCCGGGTACGAATCACCCGCCCTGCCGCTTGCACCACTTTCTGCACACCCGGAAACAGATAGGTGTAGTCATAACCAGCCCCGAAAATCGCCGCCATGCGCTGTTTCAGCTGTTCGTTGACCGGATTGAGTTGCGCCAGCCCTAAAGTGGCAATAAATGCGCCAATGAGCCGTGCGCCGGGCAAATCGATTCCTTCGCCAAATGCTCCACCCAGCACCGCAAACCCGATGCCCTGACTGTCGGCGGTGAATTGATCGAGAAAATCCTGACGCTGCGCTTCTCCCATTCCCCGGGACTGCGACCACAGCGTGATAGTCGGATGCCGCTCGGCCAGCAACTGCGCCACTTGCTGCAAATAGTCGAAGCTGCTGAAAAACGCCAGGTAGTTGCCGGGGCGCTGGGTGAACTGTTTGGCGATCAACTCGACGATGGGCTCAAGGGAGGCCTGACGGTGGACATAGCGGGTCGAGATCTGGCTAACGATGTGCACTTGCAACTGATTGGCGTGAAACGGCGATTCCACATCTATCCACACCGTGTTCGCCGGCGTTCCCAGCAAATCGGTGTAGTAATGCCGAGGGCTCAAGGTAGCGGAAAACAGCACGGTGCTGCGCGCAGCAGTCAGGCGCGGGCGAATGAAACCGGCGGGCACCACGTTACGCAGGCACAGCTGCGACAAGTTGCGCTTGCGCTCGAGGTCGCGTTTGCTGATATCGAACAGGAAGTGCTCATCGAACAGTTCAGCCACGCGGCCGAATTGCAGCATGTCGAAGTAAAAATTCTGCAACCCGCTGTCCAGGCCTTGGGGATGATCGTTCAGATAGTCGCCGATGCTCGCGCAGCATAAGGACAGCGCCTGAAGCAGTTTTTCCGGGGCTTTGTCGTAGGCTTGATACGGGGCGGATTGCTGATCATGCAGGGCATTCCATTCACGATTGACCCGCTGCAAGGATTTCTTCAACGCCTCAGGCGCGGTTTTTCGCACGCTGTTCAATGTCACCTGGTCAAGGCTGGCGCTGTACATCTGCCGGCCACGCTCCACCAGATTGTGGGCTTCGTCCACCAGCACCGCGACTTTCCAGTTGTTGGCCTGAGCCAGCCCGAACAGCAACGCACTGAAGTCGAAATAGTAGTTGTAGTCGGCAACCACCACGTCCGCCCAACGGGCCATTTCCTGGCTCAGGTAATAGGGACAAACCTCATGCTGCAGGGCAACCTCGCGCAATGCACTCTGGTTCAGCAGATTCAGTTCGCTGGCGGCCTGACGCGCGGCCGGCAGACGATCATAAAACCCCTGGGCCAACGGACAAGACTCGCCATGACAGGCCTTGTCCGGGTGCTCGCAAGCCTTGTCCCGGGCGATCATCTCGAGGATTCGCAGGGGTGGAGCATCGGCGCTGTCGAGGATGACCTGAGCCGCGTCCAGCGCCAACTTTCGCCCCGGGGTTTTCGCCGTGAGGAAAAACACCTTGTCCAGTTGCTGCGGCGCCAGGGCCTTGAGCATCGGGAACAGTGTGCCAACGGTCTTGCCGATACCCGTCGGCGCCTGGGCCATCAGGCAGCGACCGGTGCTCACAGCCTTGAACACCGATTCGGCCAGATACCGTTGCCCCGGGCGAAAATCGGCATGGGGAAATGCCAGCTGTTGTGCCGCCAGATTGCGCCCTTCGCGATGGGCCATTTCCTGCTCGGCCCAGTGCAGGAACAACCCGCAATGGTGTTCGAAAAACAGCTGTAATTCGGCGGCGCTGAAGGCCTCGACCAGACAGGTTTCCTTTTCGCTGACGATGTCGAAGTACACCAGCGCCAGATTGATGCGTTCCAGCTGCAATTTCTGGCACATCAACCCGCCGTAGATCTTCGCCTGAGCCCAATGCAGCTGCCGGTGGTTGGCCGGTTGTTTGCTCAGGTCGCCACGGTAGGTTTTGACTTCTTCGAGGCAGTTTTGCGCCGGATCGTAGCCATCCGCCCGACCTTTAACGGTCAAGGTTCGATACTGGCCCTCAAGCGCGACTTCATTCTGGTAACCCTCGCTACGCCGTGACGCTACGGTACGATGGCCGACGATGCCTTCCAGTGCGGTCGGCGACGGCGTGAAACGCAGGTCGAGATCACCGACCTTGGCGGTGAATTCACACAGCGCCCGCACCGCAATGCTGTAGCTCACGCGCCCTGCTCCGCCCATTGCACGTAGCAGACGGCGATCGGCATCTGGTGCTCGTGACAGAACTCCAGCCAGCGCACCTGATTGTCTTGCAGGCGATCGCCGGGGCCTTTGACTTCGATCATCCGGTAGGTTTTGTGTTGCGGCCAGAACTGGATCAAGTCCGGCATGCCGGCGCGATTGGCCTTGATGTCGAGCAACAGTCGATTGAACCAGTGTTTGAGGTGTTCGGCGGGCAGGCAGGCGAGCGCCTGCTCCAGCAGCTCCTCGCTCAGCGCCCCCCAGAATACGAACGGCGACTGCACGCCCCACTTGGCGATGTAACGCTCGCGGACTGTTTGCACATAACGCCCGTCATCGAGTTCAGCGAGGCAGGCCTGGAACAGTTCCGCGCGCCGCGCATGAAAATCTTCGTTGAGCAGGTCTACCGGCCCGCGCTGGAACGGGTGAAAAAACGCCCCCGGCAACGGCGCGAAGATCGCCGGCCAGCACAGCAACCCGAACAGTGAGTTGATCAGGCTGTTCTCGACGTAATGCACCGGTGCCGAGTCGTCCGTCAGGTGAGCCTGAACGTAATACTCCACTGATAACGCCGGATCGTGCCTGGGCAGTTGCAGGTCCAGGCGCTGCATGGCCCGAGGGGCTGGCCGCTTGATCGGCGGCCCGCCCAGTTTGCGCCGCAGTCTGGGCAGCACACGCAACAAATGCTGATGCTCGGTGGCGCTTTCAGGGGCCTGCTCGGCGTGGGCGGCCAGGTCCATGGCCAGTGGGTATTCACCACAGCGCTCCAGCACGCGAATCAACCGCAGACGCGCACCAGGGTAGGCGCAAGCGCGGTAGAGGCTCAGGGCGGTGGAAAAATCCGCGAGGCGCTCGCAATGCTGAGCGATCTGGAACAGCAACTTGCCCCGGCGTCTTTGCAGCCAGGGATTGTCGAGTTCCAGCCCGTTGATCTGCTCCACAATCGCCGCCACGTCTTCACCGGCCTCGAAACGCTGCTGGCAGGTGTACAGGAACAGGCAGGCGTCGACGTCCTCGCGCCTGCGCAAGCCTCGGGACTCGGCGCAGAACTCGACTTTTTCGTAGGTAAAGATACCCAGGTCAGCCAGCACGAATTCCGACCAGTCCTGGTAAAGGTTGCCGAAGAACATCAACCGCAGCCGGTCGCACAGGCCCATGACGGTCAGGCTGAACAACCGGTCATTGAGTGACGGACACCACTGGGCAAAACTTTGCGCTTCGGGAAATTGCTCGCTCAGGGCCGGCAGCCAATCGCTCTTTTTACCTTTCGGCTGATCGATGGCGCCGCCAAAACACTGGAGAATCTCGGCCTTGAGCAACACCTCGAACACGTCCTCGATGTGCAATGGCGCCTGCTCGTCGATCCAGCCCGATGCCAATAGCGGCGCCGCAGCGCTGGCGATGTCGCCGATCTCGATGTAACTCAGTTTGCCAGCCCTGAAATGCACGCCCTTGCGCATCACCATTCTGACCAGCAGGGCCTGGGACTCGCGGGGCAGTCGATTGAAATCGCGGATGAAGTCCTGTTCTTCGATACTGAGTACATCGGCATAGCGATGCTCAAGCCAATCAATCACTTGCATGAAGTTTTTCAAGTAATAGAACGGGTCATCGAGAGGGTTTACAGTCACGGGCAAAAGGGCCATTGGCAAGTAAATACTGGTTATGCGTACAGATACCAGCTATGCCCCGCCCGGTGCAAATGGAAAAAGATCAGTGGCGACGCTATTCGGAAATTTTCGGGTGACCGTCGAACTTTCTGCCATTCCATCGCACCAACCGCGGTAGAGACACAGTGACGATTGATCTCGAGCGAGGTGTTCGCGCTGTTTTTATTGAGTGATGTGAGGTGTTTATGAATATCAAGACTCTGGGCCTGCGCCTGGCGGTAGCGGCCTTGTTGGCCCTGGCCGGTTGCTCGACGCCAACGGTCGTGACCCTGCAGAACGGCACCCAGTATTTGACCAAGGACGTGCCGAACACCAAAACCAAGGATGGCTTCTACGAGTTCGAAGATATTTCCGGGGCCAAGGTGAAAGTCCGGGCCGACGACGTGGCCACGGTTCGCAAGGAAGACTGAGCCCCTGAACGGGAAAGCGACGAAGATCCTGTAGGAGCGAGGCTTGCCCGCGAAGAATGCACCGCGGTTTTTCAGGTATTACGCGTCATCGTTCTTCGCGGGCAAGCCTCGCTCCTACAGTGCTTTAAAGCGCCTGTGCAATCGCCTTGCCGACCTCCTGGGTCGAGCCCTGCCCACCCAGGTCCGGCGTAATCGGCCCCTCGGCAATCACCCGTTCGATCGCTTGCACAATCCCGTCGTGGGCGGCGCGATAACGCTCATCACCGGCCCCCAGAAAATCCAGCATCAACGCACCGGACCAGATCATTGCGATCGGGTTGGCGATGTTGCGCCCGTAGATGTCCGGGGCCGAACCATGCACCGGTTCGAACAGCGACGGAAAACGCCGCTCGGGATCAAGGTTGGCCGATGGCGCGATGCCGATGGTGCCGGCGCAGGCAGGTCCCAGGTCGGACAGAATGTCGCCGAACAGGTTCGACGCCACCACCACGTCGAACCGGTCCGGTTGCAACACAAAACGCGCGCACAGGATATCGATGTGCTGCTTGTCCCAGGTGATGTCCGGGTACTGCGCGGCCATCAACGCCGTGCGCTCGTCCCAGTACGGCATGCTGATGGAAATCCCGTTGGACTTGGTCGCCGCCGTCAGGCGTTTGCGCGGTCGGGTCTGGGCCAGGTCGAAGGCGAACTTGAGAATCCGGTCTACGCCACGCCGGGTGAATACCGACTCTTGCAGCACGAACTCATGCTCGGTGCCTTCGAACATCTTGCCGCCGACCGAGGAATACTCGCCCTCGGTGTTCTCGCGGATCACCACGAAATCGATGTCTCCCGGTTTACGCCCGGCCAGCGGGCACGGCACGCCGGGAAACAAGCGCACCGGGCGAATGTTCACGTACTGGTCGAAATCCCGGCGAAACTTCAGCAGCGAGCCCCACAGGGAAATGTGATCCGGCACCTTGTCTGGCCAGCCCACGGCGCCGAAATAGATCGCGTCGAAGCCCTTGAGCTGCTCGAACCAGTCGTCGGGCATCATCTGCCCGTGTTCCAGGTAATAATCGCAATGAGCCCAGTCGAGCACTTCGATGCTCAACGCCAATTGCCACTTCTTCGCCGCTTGCTCCAGTACCCGCAACCCTTCCGGCAGGACTTCCTTGCCGATGCCATCGCCGGCAATCGCGGCGATTCTGAATGTCTTGCTCATCAATCGTGGCCCCCGTATCTGTGAATTACAGCCCACCGATATGGAAGGCTTTGACTTCAAGGTATTCGTCCAGGCCGTACTTGCTGCCCTCACGGCCCAGACCCGACTGCTTGATGCCGCCGAACGGCGCGACTTCCATGGAAATGATCCCGGTGTTGAGGCCGACCATGCCGAACTCCAGCGCCTCGCCGAACCGCCAGGAACGGCGCAAGTCCTGAGTGAAATAGTAGGCACCCAGCCCATAAGGCGTGGCATTGGCCAACGCAAGCGCTTCGGCCTCAAAGGTAAAACGCATCAACGGCGCCACCGGGCCGAAGGTTTCTTCATTGGCCAGCAGCATGCCGGCGTGGGTGTCGCCCAGGACTGTCGGCTGAACGAACTGGCTGTCGCCCTCGGGAATACCGCCGCAGAGCAAACGCGCCCCCTGACTCAAGGCATCGTCGATGTGCCGGGCGACCTTGCTCACCGCCGCCGGGTTGATCAGCGGGCCGATGGTGACGTCGGCGTCCAGGCCATTGCCGACTTTGAGTTTGCCCACCTCCTCCACCAGGCGTTGGGCGAACCGCTCGTAGATACCGTCCTGCACCAGAATGCGGTTGGCGCAGACGCAGGTCTGGCCGGCGTTGCGGAACTTGCTGAGCATGATGCCGGCCACGGCCTGCTCCAGGTCGGCGTCGTCGAATACGATGAACGGCGCGTTGCCGCCCAGTTCCAGGCTCAAGCGTTTGATGTGTTCGGCGCTCTGACGCATCAGCAGCCGGCCGACAGCGGTGGAGCCGGTGAAGGAGATTTTGCGTACCGCCGGGTTGCCGGTCAGCTCTTCGCCAATGCCGGTGGGCATTCCGGTCAACACGTTGAACACCCCGGCCGGAATGCCCACGCGCTCAGCGAGTACCGCCAGGGCCAGGGCCGACAGCGGGGTCAGGTCCGAAGGCTTGACGATGATCGGGCACCCGGCGGCCAAGGCCGGCGCGCACTTGCGGGTGATCATCGCGTTGGGGAAATTCCACGGGGTGATCGCGGCGCACACGCCCACCGGTTGTTTGAGGGTCAGCAGGCGGCGGTCGCCACTGGGGGCCGGCATGGTTTCGCCGTAGACCCGGCGGGCCTCTTCGGCGAACCATTTGACGAAACCGGCGCCGTAGCGGATTTCGCCCTTGGCCTCGTTCAACGGTTTGCCCTGCTCGCAGGTCATGATCAAGGCGAGATCGTCGAGGTTGTCGATCATCGCCTGATACCAGCGCTCCAGCAACGCCGCACGTTCCGCCGCCGGGCGTGCGCGCCATGCGGGCCAGGCACGTTCGGCGGCTTCGATGGCACGCCGGGTTTGCGCGCCTTGCATGGCCGGGACTCGGGCGAGCAATTGGCCGGTGGCCGGGTCAATGACGTCCAGGGTCGCGGCGTTATCGGCGCCGATCCACTGCCCGTCCACATAAGCGAGTTCTGCCAAAAGGCCGGGGTCTTTCAAACGATTCTTGAGCATGGTCGAGTCCTGATCCGAGACATTTCCAGTCTAGGGAGATGCCGCGGATGAGGATGCTGAAAGCGTCTGATGGGCAGTGTTGGATGCTGAAATTTGCGGTGGGACGGCAGGCTCTACCGAGGGGATTCAGGGTTCGTCAGACAAACACAAAACCCTGTGGGAGCGAGCCTGCTCGCGATAGCGGTGGATCAGGCAACATTGATGTTGATTGATAAATTGCAATCGCGAGCAGGCTCGCTCCCACATTTGATTTTTTACAACTTCAGAGAACCGAGCAACCCTTCCAGAAACCGCGCCCCAGCCTGCATCTGGCTGATCTCGATGAACTCGTCCGGCTTGTGCGCCTGTTCGATCGAGCCCGGGCCGCAGACCACCACCGGTACGTCCAGACGCTGCTTGAACAGCCCGCCCTCGGTGCCGAACGACACCTTGGCGGTCCCGGTGTCCGGGGCGGCGAAGTTTTTCAGGAAGCGCACGGCTTCGACGCTCGGATGGGTATCGAGACCCGGATAGACGTTGAGGGTTTCGATCTCGATGTCCGCCACGCTGGACAGTTTTTTGGCCTCGCGCACAATCACTTCGGCACGTTCGCGCATCTGTTCCAGGAACTGATCCAGATCATCCGCCGGCAAGTTGCGCACTTCGAAATCCAGGGTGCACAGGTTGGGCACGATGTTCAGTGCCTTGCCGCCGACAATCTGCCCGACATGCACGGTGCTATAAGGCACGTCGTAGTCGGCATCCTGGGCGCCCTGCGCTTGCAGTTGCTGCTGGCTCTGGCGCAGTGCCGCGATGAAATCGCAGGCCACGTGAATCGCATTGACCGAACGCGGTGCCAGCGACGAGTGTGCTTCCAGGCCACGACAGTAGGTGCGGTAGGAACCCTTGCCCTTGTGCCCCAGCACGAACTGCATGTTGGTCGGCTCACCGATCAGGCACAAAAACGGCCGCACCGGCGCCAGATGCAACACGTCGAGCAAACGTCGTACCCCCACGCAGCCGATTTCTTCGTCATGGGACAGGGCGATTTGCAGCGGTCGGTTCAATGAATGGTCGGCAGCATCGAGCATGGCGTCGATCGCCAACGCGATAAACCCCTTCATGTCGCAACTGCCACGACCGTAAATCCGCCCGTCCTGCACCGTCGCCTGAAACGCCGGAAAGGTCCAGGCCTGCCCCGCTGCCGGCACCACGTCCGTGTGCCCGGACAGCAAAACCCCCGGCAATTCCTTGGGGCCGGTGCTGGCGAACAGGTTGGCCTTTTTGCCTGTTTCGTCCTTGACGATCAGCGACTCGATGCCTTTGCTCAGCAGCAGATCACGCACGTACTCGATCAGGGCCATGTTCGACTCCGACGATACGGTGTCGAAGGCCATCAGGCGTTTGAGAATGTCCAGTACACGGGGTTTCATGAGGCCCTGCTCCGTTGCTCAGTTGTCCGTTGCTCGGCTGAAGGGGCGAACCGGCGGATGGAGAACGGCTCAATCGAGGTGCTAGTGCTGCCGGTGCTGATCAGTTCAGCCATCACGTCACCGACGCCGGGGCCGAGCTGGAAGCCGTGACCGCAGAAGCCGAACGCGTAGTACAAGCCGTCAACGTTGCCGCTCGGCCCCATCACCGGCAGGGAATCGGGCAGATAGCCTTCGATGCCACTCCACACGCGGATGATGTTCAGATTGCCGACACCCGGCAGCAGGCGACGCATCTGGTCCATCTGATTGAGAATACTGCGCGGCTCGACATAGGCGCGGCGGTTGAGCATGTCCGGTTTGCTCCGGTAACCGCCGCCGATGATGATGTTGCCACGGGGGATCTGGCGGAAGTAGATCACTTCCTCGGGAATTTTGGTGTACACACCAATCACCGTCGGCAAGGCGTAGGGCACCGGTTCGGTCACGGCCATTTGCGGGCCATGGGTGTCCAGCGGCACCGGTTCGCCGAACTGCGCCGAGAGTTTCTGGCCCCAGGCTCCGGCAGTGATCAGCAAACGCTCGGCGCTGAACTGGCGGCCGTCGGTGCTGGTCACCGTGAATTCGCCGCCGACTTTCTGCACGTCGGCGACTTCGGTCTGTTCCTCGATCCGCGCCCCGAGGCGGCGTGCCGCACGGGCAAACGCCGGTGCCGCCAGGCGCGGGTTGGCGTGGCCATCGTGGGGCGCATAAGAACCGCCCTTCACATCCGGCCCGAGGAATGGAAAGCGCTCGTGCAGCTCGGCGCCGCGATAGATCTTCAAGTCCAGTTGCGCCGCCTCGGGCGCCGCTGCGTAGGCTTCCAGCTCAGGGATTTCGTCATCGCGGTAACACACGCGCATGTGCCCGCTGGCGATGAACTCGAGGTCGTCGTCGATCAATTCCGGTAAGCGCTTCCACAGCGCCCAGGAACGGTTGGCCAACTCCAGTTGCCCGAGGAAGCGCCCCTGACGCCGGACATTGCCGAAGTTCACCCCGCTGGCGTACTGACCAATCTGATCGCGCTCCAGCAGAATCACCGACTGCCCGCGCTGACGCAGGAAAAACGCCGCCGCCGAGCCCATCAGGCCGCCGCCGACAATCACCACATCGGCTTTGTGTAGCGTCATGGCGATACCTCCTCGGTGAGCATCGAAAGGGGTTTGACCGGCGCCTGACCGCGCTGCCGGCCGACCTGCTGCACACCGACGCCCGCAGCGGCAGCAATCACTTCGGCGCCCGCCTGAGAGCAATAACGCCCCTGACAGCGGCCCATGCCGACCCGACTGAAGGCCTTGGCTCGATTGACCTCACAGGCACCCTTCTCACTCACGGTGCGGCGTAACTCGCCGGCGCTGATCATCTCGCAGCGGCAGACGATGGCTGAATCCGGCAAGGCTTTGGCTTGTGCCGCAGGCCAGGGGAACGCCTGGGCCAGGCCGAGGCGAAACTGATCCATCACCGCCAGCGCGTGCCGTTGTTCGTCGCGCAACCCGATGTTCACCGGTTGCTGCAAATCTTCCAGCAACGCCATTGCCACCAGTCGCCCGGCGTGCTCGGCGGCATCGGCGCCGCGAATCTTCGAACCGTCCCCGGCGGCATACACACCGCTGACCGAGGTGCGGCCCGCTTCATCGACGGCCAGCCACCATTGGCTGGAGGCCTCGTCAAAGCCCATGCGGCAACCGGCCAGGTCGGCCAATTGAGTTTCCGGACGCAAGTGATACCCCAGGGCCACGGCATCGCAATCGATCGTAAGAGGTTCACCTTTCGCCGTGCTGATCCGCACACCACTGACCCCACTGGCGGCGTCACCCAGCACTTGCAGGGGTTTGATCCCCAAGTGCACCGGGATCTTCGCCCGGTATAGCTGCGCCAGCAGTTTCATCCCGGTGAACAGCAACCCCGGACGCGCCATCAGCTTGGGCAGTGCCGCGATACGCTTGCTGATGGGTGAAGTGTCGAGCACCGCCGCGACCTTGGCCCCGGCTTTGACGTATTGGCTGGCAACCAGATACAGCAACGGCCCGCTGCCCATGAACACCACGCGGTGGCCGATGGAAACCGCCTGGGATTTCAGTGCGATCTGCGCCCCGCCCAGGCTGTAGGTGCCCGCCAATTGCCAGCCTTCGAGCGGCATCAAGCGGTCGGTGGCGCCAGTGCAGAGGATCAGTGCGTCATAATCCACCGTCGAGTGCTTGCCCTGGCTGACGCAGCACAATTGCCCAGGCGTCAGGTTCCACACCAGCGTGTCCGGGCGGTAGTCGATCTGCCCACGCAAACGGTCGAAGCTCTGGTGCAGGTCTTTGGCCTTGGCCGCTTCGGTGCCGTACAAGGTGACGTAATCCCGGGTAAAGCCTTCGGGCTGGCGACGGTAGATCTGCCCGCCATCCCGGCGATTCTCGTCGATCAGGATCGGTTTCAAGCCCGCCGCCAACAACGTTTCGGCACAGCGAATGCCGGCTGGCCCGGCGCCGACGATGACGACTCGATGAGCGCTCAGCCGTGCAATGGCCATATCGCCTCCGGTTGTGTGGTGACGATGTCCAGCCCTTCGCGGACTTCATTGGAACAGGCACGCAGGCGTTCGCCGCTACGGGTCCAGACCCAGCAATCCTGGCAGGCACCCATCAGGCAGAAACCGGCGCGGCGGCCCGAGTCGAATTCCGATTGGCGCAACGCGCTGCCCTGGGTCAGTAACGCGACCATCAGGGTATCGCCCTGCAAGGCCTCGATGGGCGAACCGTCCACCGTCAGTTTGACGGTCGGCCGGCCCTGCTCGGCCAGCCTCACAAAACGCCCCTTCATGCATAGGCTCCCGCGGTCATGTTTTCCAAATCCTGTTGAGTCTTGAGCAACTCGGCACTGTCGTGATGGCAAAGGATTTCACTGCCGCCGTCGATGATCCGACGGTTCGGCGCAGTGCGATTGCACAGGCCGTCGACCCGCACCGGGCAGCGACTGAGGAAGGTGCACAGCTCTGGCACATTGGCCTTGGCGCCGATTGGCGGCAGCGTGCCGCAGGTGGTGCCGCAGGTTTCCAGCCAGCCCTGACGCATCTCCGGCACTGAATGGATCAACAGGTCGGTGTAGGGATGGAACGGTGCCTGGGCGAACGACTGTCGACTGCCGGCCTGAACCTTGTGGCCGCTGTACATCACCACAATGTCGTCGCACAGCGCCCGCACGGTGGAGATGTCATGGCTGATGAACAGATACGACACCCCCAGTTGCTGACGCAGGTCGCGCAGCAATTCAAGAATCGCCGCGCCGACCACGGTGTCCAGCGCCGAGGTCACTTCATCGCAAAGGATCAAGTCCGGTTTGGCCGCCAGGGCCCGCGCCAGGTTGACCCGCTGCTTTTGCCCACCGGAGAGCTCATTCGGGCGGCGTTCGGCCATGTCTCGCGGCAGGCGCACCAGGTCCAGCAGTTCGCCAATACGCTCGCGCAGTGCGGCGCCCTTGAGGCCGAAGTACATTTTCAGCGGACGGCTCAGAATGGTACCGACGCTGTGCATCGGGTTGAGCGCGGTGTCGGCATTCTGGAACACCATCTGAATCCGCCGGAACTGTTCGTCAGTGCGCTCGGACAGGCTGCCGCCCAGTGGCTGGCCATCGAAGGTCAGGCCGCCCAATGCCGGTGTCAGCAACCCGGCCACCACCCGCGCCAGGGTCGACTTGCCCGAGCCCGACTCACCGATCACGCCGATGGCCTGGCCCCGGCGCACGGTCAGGTCGATGTCTTCCAACACCCGAATCGACGGCATGCCTTGCAGGTTTTTGTTGCCGTAACCGGCGGTCAGCCCTTGGATGGTCAGCAGCGGTGTCTCTTCGGCGATGCCGCAGGGCGGGCGGATTGTCGTGTCTGGGCGGGCCGCCAGCAGCAGGCTGCGGGTGTATTCATGGGTCGGGGCTTTGAGCAGCGGCGCGGTGGCGCTCTGTTCGAAGATCTGTCCGCCGTTGAGCACGACGATTTGATCGGCCATTTGCGCCACCACCGCCAAGTCGTGGGACACATAGACCGCCGTCGCGCCACGCTCGCGAACCACGCGTTTGAAGGCGCGCAGCACATCGATCTGGGTGGTTACGTCGAGGGCGGTGGTCGGCTCGTCGAGCACCACCAGCAATGGATCGCTGATCAGCGCCATGGCCGCCATCACCCGTTGCAGTTGGCCGCCCGACACCTGATGCGGATAACGTTGACCGATGTGATCAGGGTCCGGCAGGGCCAAATCGCGGAACAACTCGATGGCCTTGGCTTCCAGCACCGCCCGGCTGCCCAGGCCGTGAATCAATGCGCCCTCCACCACTTGGTCGATCAGTTTTTTCGCCGGGTTGAACGCGGCGGCGGCACTCTGGGCGATGTACGAAACACGGTTGCCGCGCAGGCCTTGCAGTTGGTTTTCGCTCAACGCCAGCATGTCGTGTTCGCCGACCTGCACCACCCCACCCGCCAACCGGCAGCCGCGCCGGGCATAGCCGAGCAGCGCCAGGGCGATGGTGGTCTTGCCGGAGCCGGACTCACCGATCAGCGCCAGCACTTCCCCTTTGGCCAGGGAAAAGCTCACGCCCTTGACGATTTCTACCTCGCCGCGCTCACCACAGGCGACCACGCGCAGGTCTTCGACTCGAATCAATTCACTCATTTCAATGACCTCCCGCACGTCGACTACGCCGTGACGACAGTCGGTCGATGAACAGATTCACGCCGATGGTCAGGGTGCCGATGGCCAGCGCCGGAATCACGATGGCCGGCGCGCCCTGATTGAGGCCACCGATGTTTTCCCGCACCAGCGAACCAAGGTCGGCGTCCGGCGGTTGCACGCCCAGGCCAAGGAAGCTCATGCCACTGAGCAGCAGCACGATGAAACCGAAGCGCAGACCCAGATCCGTCAGCACCGGGTTGAGCATGTTCGGCAGGATTTCCACACACGCGATGTACAGCCGGCGCTCGCCACGGGTGCGGGCCACTTGCACATATTCCAGCGCTTCGATGTTCACCGCCATGCTGCGGGCGATACGGAATGCACCGGGGGTGAAACTCAGCACCGCGGTGCAGATCAGCAACAACACCGACGAACCGAAAGCCGAGACCATGATCAGCGCCAGCATCTTGCTCGGGATGGAAATAAAGGCATCCATCAAACGGCTGATCACCTCGTCCAGCCACTTCGGCGACACCACCGACAGCAGCGCACAACCGGTGCCCAGCGTGCTGGCCAATATCGCCGAAATCAGCGCCAGGCCAACGGTGAACCGCGCGCCGACCAGGATCCGGCTGAGCATGTCACGCCCCAGGTAATCGGTGCCCAACGGGTAGGCCGCGCTGAGGCTGTCGAAGACATTGTCGGAGATCACTTCACCCACCGGGTGCGGCGCCAGCCACGGACCGAAGATGGCCACCAGCAACCAGATCACACACATCGCCGCCCCGACCAGGCCGAGCCACGACGGCCCATGGGAGACCTTGCCCAGCGCCAGCTCGGGTCCGGCAGGCGCCGATTTCGCAATGAGATCGTTCATTGGTTTCTCAGCCTCGGATTGGAAAGAATCGCGCACAGGTCGGCAATCAGCACCAACCCCAGGTACGCCGTGCAAAACAGCATGGTGCAGGCCTGAACCAGCGCCATGTCACGGTTGGTCACCGCATCGACCATCAGGCTGGCGATGCCGGGGTAGTTGAAGATCGTCTCGACGATCACCACCCCGCCCAGCAGGTAGGACAGGCTCAGGGCGATGGCATTGGCAATCGGCCCGATGGCGTTGGGCAAGGCATGGCGCAGGACGATCCGCATTGGGCTCACACCTTTGAGGCGGGCCATTTCCACGTAGGCGCTGTCGAGTTGATCGATCACCGCCGCCCGGGTCATGCGCGCCATTTGCGCGACAATCACGCAGCACAGCGTCATCACCGGCAAGGCGTAGGTGCGCAGAAATTGCAGGGGTGAGGTGATGTCGCTGGCATAGGACAACGCCGACAGCCAGCCCAGGTTTACCGCAAAGATCAGTACCGCCAGGGTCGCCACCAGAAACTCCGGCACCGCGACCAGGGCCAGGGTGACAAAGCTGAGGAAACTGTCGATGCGCCCGCCCCGGCCCATGGCCGAACCGATGCCGAGGATCAGCGCCACCGGTACCGACACCAGCGCCGTGACGGCCGCCAGCATCAAGGTGTTGGGCACCCGCCCGGCCATCAGGTCGCTGACCGGCATGGCATTGGATACCGACTGCCCCATGTCACCGCTGAGCAGGTTCATCAACCAATGCAGGTAACGCACCACACCGGGTTGATCCAACCCCAGTTTCAGGCGCAAGGCCGCCACCTGTTCCGGCGTGGCGAACTGCCCCAGAGCCTGTTGCGCCGCGTCCCCTGGCAATACCGCCGTGATGGCGAACACCACCATGGACACGATCAACAAGGTCACGACCGCCGCGCCCAGGCGCCGACCGATCAACCACAGTGTGTTGCTATTCATCGCCCTACCCTCATGCAATATCCCCGCTTACACGCGTGTGCGGCCGATCAAGCATCCAGCCAGATCTGCTCGGCAAACATGTAGCCCATGAAGCCGCCCAGCGGGTTGCTGCCGTAGCCTTTGATGCGCTGGTCGACGCCATCGATGTTGCTGATGAACACCGGCACACCGATGCCGCTGTGGTCGTGCACCAGGGCCTGCATGTCGGCGTACATCTTGCTGCGCTTGGCGTCATCGGTTTCACCGCGGGCAAGCATCAGCAACTGGTCGAACTGATCGTTCTTCCAGCCCGATTCGTTCCAGGGCGCGCTGGACTGGAAGAACTGCGAGAACATCACGTCGGCGTTCGGCCGCGGGTTGATGTTGCCGAAGCTCAGCGGGTGCTTCATCCAGTGGTTGGACCAATAGCCATCGCTGGGCAGGCGGTTGACGTCGAGCTTGAGCCCGGCCTGTTTCGCCGATTGCTGCAACAGCACGGCGATGTCCACCGAACCGGTCGCGGCCGGTGAGCACATCAGCGGCATGCTGATACTTTCCATGCCGGCCTTCTTCAGCAGGAATTTGGCCTTTTCCGGGTCGTAGACCCGCTGCGGCAGGTCGGCGTTGTAGTAACGCGAACCTGGGGAAATCGGATGGTCGTTACCGACCACGGCAAAGCCACGGAACACCGCGGATTTGACCTGTTCACGGTCCAGCAGGTACTTCATGGCCTGAGTGAATTCGGCACTTTTACCCGGCATCTGATCCTGACGGATGATCAGGTCCGTGTAGTTGCCCGACGGCGCATCGACGACGCGGTGGGTGGTGCTGGCCTTGATCCGCGTGGTCGAGCGCGGGTTGACCTCGTTGATGATGTGTACGTCGCCCGACAGCAACGCATTGATCCGTGATGGTTCGTCGGCAATCGCGATGAACTCGATCTCGTCCAGGTACGGCAGGCCCGGTTTCCAGTAGCCGGTGTTGCGCGCGGCAATCGAGCGCACGCCCGGTTTGAATTCCTTGACCTTGAACGGCCCGGTGCCGATGCCCTGATTGAAGTCGGTGGTGCCTTCGGGAACGATCATCAGGTGCGACACGGCGAGGATCGACGGCAACTCGGCGTTCGGCGCGCTCAGGCGGATCTGCACTTCGTGGGTGCCGGTGGCCTTGATCTCTTCGAACTGCGCCATCAGCGGCATGACCTTGGAACCGGTCAGTGGGTCCTTGTGGCGCGACAGCGAGTACACCACGTCGGCGGCGCTCAGGGTCTTGCCATTGTGGAAGGTCACGTCCTTGCGCAGGGTGATGATCCACAGCGTCGCGTCGGTGTTGTCGATGCGCTCGGCCAGTTCCAGTTGCGGCACCAGGTGGCTGTCGAAACGGGTCAGGCCGTTGTAGAACATGAAGTGGCGCACGTAGTCGGTAGACAACGCGCCCTTGGCCGGGTCAAGGGTGTCGGCGGTGGAGCTGGACATGCCAGCGACGCGAATCCGCCCACCCGGTTTGCCTTTACCCGGGGTCGCGGCTTCTTCGGCAAAGAGCTTGCCGGCGGTACCGAACAGGCTACCGGCACCCGCTGCGGCAACGCCTGCCACGCCGAGCATCTGCAAGGCATTGCGGCGCGACATGCCGCGATTGAGGCCTTCGAATACCCGCAGGCTTTCCTGGCCGGAGATCAGTTGGGAGTCGATCTTGTTGTCAGTCATATCAGTTGTACCTGTCGAAAAAATGAGGCTCGAGTGCCCTCGGATATCCGGGGCGTCCTGGAAACGCAAACGACGGTGACGCCACAACATCAACTCAATGCAAATAGTCCTGGAGGCGGTAATAAGCGCCTACGAACGGCAAGAACCACGGTTTGCCGAAATGCCCGGGAATCGCCGGCCAGTCGAGTTCGCGCCAGGGGTTGGCCTCGACCTTGCCGGCCATCACCTCAGCCATGACCTGGCCCATGTGCACCGACATCTGCACCCCATGGCCGCTGTAGCCCATGGAGTGATAAACCCCGCCATGCTGACCGGCGCGGGGCAAGCGATCGGAGGTCATGTCCACCAGCCCGCCCCAGCAATAGTCGATCTTCACGTTGGCCAACTGCGGGAACATCTGCACCATCGCCGCTTGCAGCACCTTGCCGCTCTTGGCGTCGGACACGCTGTCGGACATCGCAAACCGCGCACGCCCGCCGAACAGCAAGCGGTTGTCCGGGGTCAGGCGAAAGTAGTTACCGATCATGCGGCTGGTGACATAGGCACGCCGACCGGGTAGCAACTGATCGATCAGAAACTGCGGCAGCACCTCGGTGGCGATCACGAAACTGCCGACCGGTACGATCCGCCGCCGATACCAACCCAAGCCGCCGTGCTGACAGGCGCCGGTCGCCAGCAACACTTGCCCGGCGTGCAACGACCCCTTGGCGGTGTTGACCCGGTAGCCGCCGGCCTGGGCCTTCCAGTCCGTCACCGGCGTGCCTTGATAGATCAACGCGCCGTGACGTGCCGCGGCCTCGGCCAAACCGACGCCGAAGCGTCCGACGTGCATCTGCACTCCGTTGCGCTGCAGCAAACCGCCATGGAACTGGGCCGAATTCACTTCCGCACGGGTCTGTTCGGCAGACAGCAGCTCGACCTCGGCATCGACTTCCTTGCGAATCAATTCGCAGGTACGCGCCAGGCCTTCGTAGTGCAGCGGTTTGGCCGCCAGTTTGAGCTTGCCGTTGCGCTTGAGGTCGCAGGCGATCTGCTCCTGCTCCACCAGGGACACGACGCTCTGTACCGCGCTTTCATACGCCTGGTAATAGGCCCGGGCCTTGTCGGCGCCGAGGCTGGCGCTAAGCCCCGCGTAGTCCTGGGCAACGCCGGTGTTGCATTGGCCGCCGTTGCGCCCGGAGGCTTCGCCGATCACCCTTCCGGCGTCCAGCACCACCACACTGGCGCCCTTCAGCGCCAGCGCGCGAGCCGCCGCCAGGCCTGTGAAACCGCCACCGACGATGGCCACGTCGACCTGCCCGGGCAACCCGCCGAGCTGAGCACCGGTGAAGGCCGGTGCGGTGTCGAGCCAGTAGGATTCACTGCCCATGTCTAACCCGCCTATACCGAAAGAGTGCGTGCAAACGTGCCGTTACCGTTCGACTCAGAGGCCGACCAGCGCCGCCAGCCCACCGATGTCGGTGATCTGCTGGTAGCCGTAGAAGGCATTGGCCGGGACCTCGTGACCACGGGCGACGAAGGCCTTGTTCTTGATCTTCATGTCGTGGGCCGGCATCAGGTCGTAACGGAAACTGGAAGACACATGCAAGATGTCTTCCGGGCCGCAGTTGAGGTTGTCGAGCATGAACTCGAACGCCGCCAGGCGCGGTTTGTAGGCCTGGGCCTGTTCGGCGGTGAAGACCTTGTGAAACGGTGCGCCGAGTTTGTCGACGTTGGACATGATCTGGCTGTTGCTGGCGTTGGAGAAAATCACCAGCGGGATTTTGTCGGCGATTTTCGACAGACCGGCCGGCACGTCCGGGTGCGGGCCCCAAGTCGGCACGGCGTCGTAATACAGCTGGCCTTCGTCACGGCATTCGATGCCCCAACGCTTGCAGACCCGCGCCAGTGAGGTCTTGAGGATTTCGTCATACGGCATCCAGTCGCCCATCACCTGATCCAGACGATAGGCGGAGAAATCCTTGACGAACTGATCCATCTGCTCGGGCACCACGCGATCGGCGAACAGTTCGCGAGTCATCGTACCCATGCGGAAATTGGTCAGCGTACCGTAGCAGTCGAACGTAATGAATTTGGGGCGAAGAAAGCTCATTGAGTGCGGTCCTGAAGTTCGTTGAGGTCATGGCGCGACAGGCGATGCAACGCTGCAGCACACCGTCATTACAACACCGTGAAACCAGCAGATGGCGTTAAAAGCGACCTCTGCTTGATACAAACCACCGTTTTAGCCACCCCCCTCAGCAGACTTTGCGGCTCGCTCCAGCCTTGGGCAAACCCCGTATTTGTGCGCTTTTATGGAACTTCATGGCCGAGCGAGGCTAAAAAACGCCCCCATTCACGGCAGAACCTGCGCCGGGCCGAACGAAAACGGGCGCTTCGGTGAGGAAGCGCCCGTTTGGATGCGGTTTGAAACCTGTCGACGATCAGCGGTCAGCGGATCCCTGTGGCGAGGGAGCTTGCTCCCGTTCGGCTGCGAAGCAGTCGCAAAACCGGCTGACGCGTTTTACCTGAAGGATTGCGGTGAATGGTTTTGGGGCCGCTGCGCGGCCCAACGGGAGCAAGCTCCCTCGCCACAGGCCGCCTCACCACAGGGTTATGTGTCAGGCGTTATTGCACGATATCAATCAGCACACTCTTGAAGCGCAGGTTGGCTTCGAAGGCTTCGCGCCCCAGGTCCTTGCCGATGCCGGAGCGTTTGTAGCCGCCGGTCGGCAGGATGTAGTCGTTGCTGCGCCCGTAACGGTTGACCCACACCGTGCCTGCCTCCAGACGCCGGACCAGCCGCAAGGCACGATTGATGTCAGCGGTGTGCACGCCTGCCGCCAGGCCGTAGGTGGCATGCGCGGCCAGGCTCAAGGCCTGCTCTTCGTCATCGAACGCTTGCACCGTCAATACCGGGCCGAAGATCTCTTCGCAGACTGCCGGGTTCTGATTGTCCAGACCCACCAACAAAGTCGGTTGGTAATAAGCCCCGCCCAGCCCTTCGAACAAGCCACCTCCGGCCAACACCTCGGCCCCGGCCTGGCGCGAACGCTGGACGATGCCGTCGATGCGGCTGGCCTGCAACCGGGAAATGATCGGTGACAGCGTGCTCTCGGACGACCAGGTCGGCCCCGGGCGCAGTTCCTCGAAATAGGCCTGCAAGTGCGCAATGAACGGTTCCATGATCGAGCGCTGAATCAACAGCCGCGAACCGGACACACACACCTGCCCGGCGTTGCCGGTAATGGCCAGCGCCACGGTGCGAGCGGTTTTCGCGATGTCCGGCACGTCGGCAAACACCAGTTGCGGGCTCTTGCCGCCCAGCTCCAGCGTCACCGGTTTCGGCCCCACCAGCGCGCACGTGGACATGATGCTCGACCCGGTCGCCGTGGACCCGGTGAAGGTCACCTTGCCCACCCGTGGATGACGGCATAAGGCGTCGCCAGTGATACGCCCATCGCCCTGAACCACGTTGAAGATTCCCGCCGGGATACCCGCCTGCACCGCCAGTTCGGCGAAACGCAGGCTGGAGAACGGCGTCAGCTCCGACGGTTTGAGCACCACGGCATTGCCTGCGGCCAGCGCCGGGGCGACTTTCCACGAAGCCATGCTCAACGGGAAATTCCACGGCGCGATGGCCGCGATCACGCCGTAGGGTTCGGCGATCTGCATACCCAGCCGATCGGTCTGGGTCGCGGCGACATGGCCGCCGTGCTTGTCCGCCAGTTCGGCAAAGAAGCGAATGCCCTCGGCGACATAAGGAATGTCCCAGGCGATCACATCTTTATGCGGACGGGTCGAACCCACCGCTTCCAGCGGCGCCAGGACCGCGGCATCGGCTTCGATCAAATCGGCCCAGCGGCGCATGACCCGCGCCCGTTCCCGGGGTGGCCGGCTGGCCCAGTCGCTGCGATTAAACGCCTGCCAGGCATCGTTGACCGCCTCATCCACCAGGTCGGCATCGGCGATCGGCAACTGGGCATAAGCCTGGCCGTCCGAAGGGCGAACCACCTCCAGCCCCGGTTGGGCATCGCGATATTGACCGGCAATAAAGTGAGCACTGCGCACAACGATAAGGCGAGGATCGAAGCTATCCATGGAGCACTCCAGAAAGGGACGACGAGTCGGGAACTCAGGCCTCCATCGTAGAAAAAAAGCCCAAGCATTTGCTGCCGACCTTATGGGGCAATTGAGTAGTAAGTGTGGTCTGCGGGCCTTTGATGTGAGGAATCTGCCGAATCTTCCCGGCCCCCTTGTCAGGCCTTCACGCAGATGGGATACAGGCACCCTAGCGCCGGAAAACCGGTTGATCGCACACACTGAAAACGGAGACTCGCCATGTCCGCCTCGCACCCTAGCGCTTATGTCTATCGGCCGATGACCGCCGCCGATCTGCCTTCGGCCCATGCCTTGTCCGTGCAGTTGAAGTGGCCCCATCGCCTGGAAGACTGGACAATGTTGCAGCGAGTCAGCGAAGGCTTCGTGGTGCTCGATGGCGAGCGGCTGATCGGCACTGCGTTCGCCTGTCTGCAAGGCGACTTCGCCACCATCGGTCTGGTGATTGTCAGTGACGACTATCAGGGCAAGGGCATCGGTCGTCGGTTGATGGAACACGCGCTGGAGGCCTGCCAGTCGCGCACGCCGGTGCTCAATGCCACCCTCGCCGGCGCACCGCTTTACGCCAGCCAGGGTTTTGTCGAATTCGGCCGGATTCAGCAGCATCAAGGCCAGGCACAGGCCCCGGCGCTTGAACCACTGGCAGACGGCGAAGAATGTCGCCCGTTGCAGGCGGCGGATCGGGCTCGTCAATTGGCACTGGCCAACGCCGGCAGCGGGTTGGACCGGCAAGCGGTGCTCACGGATTTGTTCGAGGTGGTCGAGCATTCGGTGGGCATCGAGCGTGACGGTCAGTTGCGTGCCTTCGCCCTGCTGCGCCCCTTCGGCCGTGGTCGTTGCATCGGCCCGGTCATCGCTGAAACCCTTGAACAGGCCAAACACCTGATCGCCGTGTTGCTGGCCCAGGTGCCGGACGCCTTCGTGCGGATCGATATTCCGGCAGACTGTGGTTTGAGCAAGTGGCTGGAGCTGGCCGGTCTCAAGCAGGTCGACACCGTGGCGCAAATGGCACGGGGCACGTCGCCGCAAGCGGTCAACGGCGTTCGACAGTTTGCCCTCGTCACCCAAGCCATCGGCTGACCCCGGCGCGCGATGAAGCGAGCGCCATCCAACACCTTCTACCCCCATCTTCAGGGAGCGTCACCCGCATGTCTCAACCTACCGTTCTGCTGTTGGCCCGCGCCGACGACAGCCGTATTCCGACGCCTTTCAAAGCAGCGACCTTGAGTCCCATCGACCCCTTCATGGTAGGTCGTCAAGTCGCCTACATCGGGCCCGACGGCGTCTCGGCGGGCCTCGTTCACACGAGCAAAACCCTCGATATCGATGATTTTCCGCACACCGAAGTGATCGTGGTTCATGCCGGGCGCGTGGTGCTGCAATCCGGGGAACAGACGCTGGAACTGGGGATCGGTGCCAGCGCAGTCATCGGTCGCGGTACAGCGCTGCGGGTTCAGGCACAACCCGATACTTGCTGGGCCTTCTGCGCCGTCACCAGCCCCACCGTCGAACTGACGCCGGGGCTGACAGCGCTTGACCCGTTGGCGATGCTGTCGCCTTCGGCGGCACCGGAACCGCAAATACTGATCGGGCCCACGCCGCAGTGCCGTTCCCGCAACGCCTTCGAAGACGACGCCACTGATCTGCGTGTGGGTGTCTGGGATTCGACGCCGTACGTACGCCGTGGCCGACCGCACAAACTCAACGAGCTGATGCACCTGCTTGAAGGCAGCGTGACCTTGCAGGCGCCGGATGGAACCAGCGTAACCGTCAACCCCGGCGACACCGTGTTCGTACCGCAAGGCGCACCGTGCGCCTGGAGCAGTGCGCGGTATGTTCGCAAGGTTTACGCCGTTAAATAGCGCTGACCGTTTTGACGCAGTGCAACCCTTTGGGAACGAGCATTCAGCATCAATGTTGGCTGACCCGACGCTATCGCGAGCAGGCTCGCTCCCACAGGGGATCTGCTGTGAACACATTATTCGTGAACGACGCCGATTCAATGTGGGAGCGAGCCTGCTCGCGATGAGGCCAGAAAAACACCGCAAAACTTGCAGTCAGCCATGCTCCCCACAGCACTGCGATATTCAGTCCTTAACTGACTGGCATTAGCCGGTTGCGCTGCTTTTATTTTTCAGAGCCTCAGAATTTCCCACCCAACGGGTATTCAATCGCCAGACGAATCTGATCGGCATCCAGCTCAGCCTGCGCCGAATTCCCCCGATGGACCGCATGCCGCAGGATAAACCCGAGGTTTTTCGCCGGCCCCGACTGCACCACGTACTTGGCTTGCAGATCTCGTTCCCAATGCTTGCCGCCCTGCCCGTAACCCAACCATTTGTAACCACCGTTCGGGTCCATGTGACTGCCGTCGATGCCGCTGCCACGCACATACAGCGCGCCGAAGGTCAGGCCGGGAACACCGTAGCCGGCCATGTTCAGATCGTAGCGGGCCTGCCAGGACGCTTCTTCGGGGGCGTTGAAGTCGGACAGCGCCACCGCGTTGCTCAGGTAGATCGCGCCTCGGGTCACGTAGTCGAAGGGCGTGTCGCCGTCGACCTTCTGATAACCCAGGCCGACGCTGTGGGCGCCAACCTTGTAGGTGGACAGAAAACTCCAGGTGGTGTTGTCGATACGGCCGGATAAGGCTTTGCCGGTGTCCTGGGTGCGATACAGATTGAGGTCGAAGGTCAGGTCCTGGCCTTCGGTCAACGGCAGTGTGTACACCGCGCCCAGGTAATGCTGACGCCAGGTATCGTCGTACACCGCGCTGAACAGGCTGGCATTGAGCCCTTTGATCGAGGTGTTGCGCGCACCGATCAAGTCGAAGCGGTTACCCTGCTTTCCGTTGGAGTAATTGACCACGAAGCCCTGGTCATGACTGGTGGCGTTACGGTCGGTACTTTCGTTGAAGTGTCCGCCGTACAGCGTGGTACCGGGCAGCTCACGACTGGTCAGCAACCAGCCAGTGGCGGTTTCGGGCAGCAAACGACTGTCAGATGAGCCGAATACCGGGGTTTTCACCCGCTGCTCGCCGTAACGTAATTCGGTGGAGGAAAAACGCAGCTTGGCCACGGCGCCGCCTCGGCTGAACTCGTCTTTGGGGTGCCCTTCGTTGTCCACGCCCAGCACCCGCGCCTTGCCGGCGCGCCCACCTCCGCTGTCCAGTTGCCAACCGGAATACCAGTGCGCGTCCAGCCCGAAACCCACGGTACCGGTGGTGAAACCCGAGGCCACATCGACCATCAGACCGTAAGCCCATTCCTGCGCCAGATCGCTGCGCTGGGCCCTGGGTTTATAGGCGTTGCGCGCGCCATTGCTGAGCGAGCCGTGTTCATAATCCCGGCGATCATAGAGGCTGCGATTGAGCAGGCTCCATTGGCCGCCCTCCAAAAAACCTTTGGCGTTGTCTTGTTCCGAGGCCTGAGCGAGCAGGGTCTGCCCTCCCAAGGCCAAAAGCAGGGCGTGCGTCGTTAACGTCTTCACAGTTTTTCTCCTGGAAAATCGGTCGTGCGTAGCAGGTCTGCAAGGTGTCCCGCCGAATGGGGGACACCGAAGGACAACTCTAGGAATCAGAGATATTTGAGAATCGCGATGTCGCGACGGCGCTGTTTGAGGTTGGCGAACCAGCGCGTTGGAAAGAACAGCAACACCCCGAGGATCACGCTCCACAGCCAGACCATGGGCAGGTTATCGAAGCCGTAGTAGGTGCCTTGATTGGCGCCCCAGATCGCGACGGCCACCAGGTACATGGCTTTGAGCAGGTACAGGTGCAGCAAGTAGAAGAACATCGGCGCACCGCCGTAGATCGCCAGGCTCGCGGTGGACCAGCGATCCTGGGCCTTTTCGAACAACGCCAAAAGGATCAGCCCCAGGCCGAGGGTCGGCATCAGGAACATCAGCGACGGCGGATACTTCTTCGCGCTCATGAAGCTCATGAACGTGCGCAGCGAATCACCGGTTTGCACCCAAGGCTTCTCGCCATAAACGTTCAGGTAACGAATGAACACGAACGCGACCAGCAGGCCAAAGCCGACTTTCAGCAACCGGGAAATCCGCTCGGCCGGTTCCATGTCCTTGCCGAACCACGGCCCGATGCCCCAGCCCAGCAGAATCACCCCGATCCACGGCAACACCGGATACGTGGTGCGAGCCCGGGTGAATTCGGTGATGTCGATGAATACGCGCTGATGCAGGATCGACCACGGCACGAAGAACGGCGACTCCGGCCCCACGGTCACACCATCGAGCAGGTTGTGCCCGGCGACAATCGCCACCCCGAGCACGATCAGCCAACCGCGTTTGAAGTGCAGCAACCCGGCGAGCACGATCATGCAGATACCGATGCACCAGATCACTTGCAACCACAACGTTTTGGGCGGGAACTCGGCGTTCCAGGCAAAGCACACGAACGTGAGCTCCAGAAACACCAGGAACAGCCCGCGTTTGAGCAGGAACACCGACGTCTCGCTGGCCGTGTGTTTCTGGCTGTAGAGCCAGGCCGACAAACCGGTGAGGAAGATGAACACCGGGGCGCAGAGGGTGCTCAGCAATCGGGTGAAGAACAGGTCCGGGGTCACGCTCAGCGCATCGATCGGGTCGGTGACCTGGCGGTGCAGCAGAAAGGTTTCCCGCACGTGGTCGATAAGCATCAACAGCATGACGAAGCCGCGCAGGGCATCGATGGCCAGCATCCGGGTGTTGGTTTTTGCAGCGCTGGTGGCAAGCGCAGGGGAAACACTTCCCGCCTGCCCTGCCACGCTTGTGGATAGGGTCATATCAGTCACTCATGTCGTGGTCAGTGGACTACCGCTGGCTCAGCCCTGTTTCTTCAGCCTGGCAACTTCCGATGCCGGCAGCTGCGACGGCGCCCGCGGCAAGGGTACCTGACCGTCCTTTCGATAGAACGACAGTGTTGAACTGAAGCTCTTCACATCAAAGGGCTCGGCCTGGCCCTGGGGGTTGATGCGCTCGCCTGAAATGGGGTCTTTGTATTCGACCGCCACCACATAGGTGCCCTGCCAGGGCAGTTCGAAACCGACCTTGCCGGCCGCATCGGTGCGCCGGGTAAACACTTCACCGGAGCCGGTTTCCAGTACCACGTCCTGATCGGCCAGGGGCTTGTGCGCATAGAACACCTGGAACTGCGCCTTGCCGTCATCGGCGACGCCCGTGGGCACGATATCCAGGGTCAATTGCGGGGTGCGGGGGCGCAGGTCACCGACCCAACGGGTGGCGGGCGTCCAGTAAGCCTTCAGGGTTTTATCGCCTTCATGAAGGTCGAAGATCGGGTAATGCGCGTCCTCGGCCAGCAGCGACTCATCTGCGTTGGTTTGATGCGCCACGGCAAACGCCTGGCGCTGCAAGGTCAGGCTCAACGGTTGGGACTTGTTGCTGATCGACCAGCCCTTGAGTTGCCGGAAGCGGTCCATCCCGCCCGGAGTGACTTCCAGCATGTTCTTGTCATATTCCCCGTAGTACAACGCCAAGGGTTGCCCCGGTGGTTGCTCGTACCAGATTTGATGCGCCTCGCTGCTGCTCGCCAGCATGAAGACGCCGTAACCCAACAGTGCTTTTTTTGCGTTGCTCATTCGCATTTTTTTGCGCTCCGATTGGTGTCATTCCATGGATCGTTGCAGCCCTGCAACAACCTGCCCCTCTCTCTGAACGCATTACAACGCAGGCGATTTTGTGCTTCGTCCCGAATTCATCGCGCATAACGCCACCGAAGACTGTTTTCGCCGCGTAAACAGCTCTTTATGCGGCCTGCGCCAGCATGACGCGCGCAGGGAGGTCCTGCCGCCCCGATGTCCAATCGAGGTGCATGCCCAAAGCAACCCGTCGTGCGTAATGCCGCGCGCACTCTTTGTAGCAGCTGCCGAAGGCTGCGTTCGGCTGCGTAGCAGTCGTAAAATCAGGCGCTACGGTCCGTCAGGCACACTGTGCATTCAGGGTTTACGACTGCTACGCAGCCGAACGCAGCCTCGCAAGCTCGGCAGCTGCTACAGAGAATGCGTCGCGGCTAGCCCGTCGCGCGCCTCTTTCAAAGGCGCGACAGGTTGCAAGGCAATGGAGTGGACGACGGATGTGTTCGCGGAGTCAGTTTCAGTGACGCAATAATTTGCGCAGTGGCACGCCGTCCTTGAGCACGGGTGACTTGATGACGATGTAGCTGAAGTACTTGGAGATGCCGATGTTCTTGTCCAGCAGGCTTTCGATCACTTCCTGATAATGCTGGATGCTGCGGGTCATGAAGCGCACCAGGTAATCGTAGCCGCCGCTGATCAGGTGGCATTCGAGCACTTCATCGACCAGACGGATATTGGACTCGAACTTGGCGAAGTCTTCGCGCTTGTGGTCGCTCAAGGTGATCTCGGTGAACACCGTGACCGAGTCGGTGATCTTGGCCAGGTTCAGGTGGGCCTTGTAGCTGGAAATATACCCGGCCGACTCCAGCCGCTTGACCCGTTGCAGGCAGGGGCTGGCTGACAGGCCCACGGCATCGGCCAGGCTGACGTTGGTCATGCGCCCGTCCTTTTGCAGCTCAACCAAAATGCTGATGTCGATCCGGTCCAGTTTGACTAAACCTTCCATTGCGTACCTCTTGACTGCCGTTTGTAAGACAATCTTCTAGCAAAATCAGCGCCGTAAAGACAGCTGATGCTGAGCCACCAGATCCGCCATGCTGTTGATGCAGAAGTCCGCCGCGCACGGCGTCGGGTGTTTGCCCCGGCCCCGACAGATCAGGCAAACCGCGCCCGCCCCCGGTTGCCGGGCCGAAGGCCGGGTCACCTGGAGGATGGTTTTCACATCAAGTTCATTGGCTGCCAGCCAGTCGCGATCCCGCAGCGGATCGCTGGCCAGTGAAATAAAATCATCGGGCATAATCCCCAAGCGCTCGCACAGCTGGCCCCGGTCTTCGGCATCACGATCGCCATGCACCAGCAGGCGATAGAACTTGCGCAAATACAGCATCGCGCCGGGTGCATCTTCGAACAGCGACCAACCCGCCACCGACCGGGCAAAGCTCATGCCCTCCTCCCAACTGGCTTTCAGGCCCCAGCGCTCGGCCAACTGACGGTGGGCGAAACACAGCAAGCCGCTGAAACCCAGCTCGCCGAAGCGCGGGTACAGCGCGTGCACTACCTCGCTGAATTCGGCCAGCACCAGGGCCTTGTCCGGGTGACCGCCACGGCTGTCGAGCAGCGGCTGCAACGCCGTCCAGACCCCGGAATCGCGATCCACCAGGACCTCATCGCAATCGATCAGCAACGCTCGATAATCAGTCAGCCCCATGGTCTGTAAAGCCTCCGATGATGCATTCCATCAATCCATGCTCCATAAGTGCTCACCGGCGATGCCGTGTGGCACCGCCCCGAGCAGGCGTGAGCTCAGTTCAAGACTCGTGCCAGTGCCGCGTCGAGAATCTGCAACGCTTCATCGACCTGCGCTTCGGTGGTCACCAGCGGGGCAAGGAAGCGCAATACGTTGCGGTACACACCGCACTTGATCACCAGCAAGCCACCGGCCCGGGCTTCGTCGATCAACCGTTGGTTGAGGTCAGCATCCGGGGTGCGCGCCTCGTCATCCTTGATCAGCTCGATCGCCAGCATGAAGCCGCTGCCGCGCACATCGCCGATACGCGGGAAGCGGGCCTGCAAGCGCAACAGTCCCTGACGTAGACGTTCGCCCAGCGCTACGCCACGGGCCAGCAACTGCTCTTGCTCGTAGGCCTCGATCACCGCCAGCGCCGCCACGCACGACAGCGCGTTACCGCCGTAAGTACCGCCGAGGCCGCCGGGTAACGGCGCGTCCATGATCTCGGCCTTGCCCACCACACCGGACAGCGGCAAGCCACCGGCCAGGCTCTTGGCCACGGTGACCAGGTCCGGCTGGATGCCGGCGTGCTGGAAACCGAACCATTGGCCGGTGCGCCCGAAACCGGTCTGGATTTCATCGAGGATCAGCACAATCCCATGCTTTTCCGTCAGGGCACGCAGGGCCTGAAGAAACTCTGTCGGTGCCGAGAGAAAACCGCCATCACCCTGCACCGGCTCGATGATGATTGCCGCGACCCGCTCAGGCGCCACCTGGGTGGCCAACAATTCGTCCAGCGCCTTGAGCGCCATGTCGCTAGTGACGCCGCGATAAGCATTCGGATACGGGGTGTGGAAGACCTCCGGTGCGAACGGCCCGAAGTTCTGTTTATACGGCTGGCTCATGCCGGTCAGTGTGGTGCCGAGCAAGGTCCGGCCGTGGAACCCGCCGCGAAAGGCGATCACCGCCGAACGGTTGGTGTGGGCACGGGCGATCTTCACCGCGTTTTCCACCGCTTCGGCGCCGGAGGTGAAGAACGCCGCTTTATAAGATTCCTGACCGCCGATCATTTCGCACAGGCGCTGGGCCAGGTCGAGATAAGGCTTGTACGCCACCACCTGGAAGCAGGCATGGGAAACCTTTTGCAACTGCGCCTGCACCGCCGCGACCACCTTCGGGTGGTTGTGGCCGATGTTCAACACGCCGATGCCGCCGACAAAATCCAGGTAGCGCTTGCCGTCCACGTCCCACAACTCTGAACCTTGGGCCCGATCGATCACCAACGGATGCGCGGTGACCAGGCCACGTGGCACGAATCGATCACGCTGACGGAGCAAATGAGGGGTTTCGTCGACTTTGCTATTCATGGCATTTCCCATCGTGAGTCCGGCAACCGGGAAGTGGTTGCGATGGCGTTCAGGTTAAGGCTTGCGCGAAACGAACTACGCCGAACTTGCCCCCTGAGAAATTCGGATCGACTGTTTTCACCCCGCCAAACGGCAGATTCCTTCAGCCCGCCGATTCTGCCGGTCCATGGCCGATACAACGTCACACAATGCGTTAAACCCGGTATTTTCGACAGATCCTGCGTTGGCGTTGCGCGATGATGGGCAGCACCTTCATCTTTCAGGAAATGCCCATGGCCCTGCTGTATAAAGCTGACCCTGTGCGCGGCGAACAGTGGAAAGCCCTGTTCGCCGAACACGCCCCGGATATCGAATGGCGCACCTGGCCGGACATCGGCGACCCGAAGGACATTCAGTACCTGGCCGCGTGGCAGGCACCCGACGATCTCGAGGTGGTGCTGCCCAATCTGCAGGTGCTGTTTGCCCTGTCCGCCGGCGTCGATCAGCTCGACCTCGGTCGCCTGCCGGCAAGCTTGCCAGTGGTGCGCCTGCTGGACCCTGGCATCACCCGTGGCATGTGCGAATACGCCAGTTTCGCCGTGCTCAGCCTGCATCGGGACATGCTGCGCTATCGCCAGCAACAAATGGCCCGATGCTGGCAAGCGCACTTGCTGCAACCGGCCGCCAGGCGTCGGGTCGGGGTCATGGGGCTCGGCGCTCAGGCACAGCAGATTCTGGCAACCTTGCAGCCGCTGGGTTTTGCCTTGTCAGGCTGGGCGCGCAGTGCCCATCAAATTCCGGGTGTCGATTGCTATGCCGGCAACCAGCAGCTGCCAACGTTCCTCAGCCGGTGCGACATTCTGTTGTGTGTATTGCCGCTGACCGAACAGACCCAGGGCATTCTTGATCGCAGGCTGTTTGAGCAACTGCCCCGAGGCGCGGCGCTGATCAACATGGGCCGTGGCGGGCATCTGATAGAAAATGATCTGCTTAAGGCGTTGGACAGCGGGCATTTGAGCGGCGCGGTCCTTGATGTGCTGCAACAGGAACCGGCACCGGTGGATCATCCGTTCTGGCACCACCCACAGATTCTGCTGACACCGCACATCGCGGCGATGACCCAGCCAGAAAGCGCATTCGGGGTGTTGCTGGAGAACATTCGTCGACATCAACGGGGTGAGCCGATGCTCGGTGAGATCGATCGCACGCAGGGTTATTGATCGCCCATGCCGTATGTGGCGAGCGAGCTTGCTCGCGTTGGGCGGCGTAGCGGCCCCAAAAATCTGACAACCATTGCCGATTTTTGTGAGTGCTGCGCACTCAAGCGGGAGCAAGCTCCCTCGCCACAAAGGCACTCGTTATGCTCAGTGAGTTCCCGGAAAACTGTTATCACAGGAGAAGGACTGCCCTCCTTGCCGGATCAGTCGTTCCTGCATCCGCTGGCAACGCTCCCGTTCCTGCTGCATCGAACGATCGATGCTGATATTGCCGGTCTTCTCCGGTTGTTTGTCGTCGCCCAGGCGCACTGTCATCCAGGGCTGTTCCGGCTGGAGCTGGAAGCGGCTTTTTTCTTCGCTGGGCTTGGCGGTTTCGGTCACTGCCGGTTCCGGCAGTTGATCGGAGGTGACCCCGTATCGGGTCAGAATCGAGCTCTGAGGCAGTTCTGCGGCGGCGGTTGCCGATAAAAAGGCCAGCGCCAGACCGAAGGTGTACCTCTTGCTATTACTCACGTTGCAAAGTCTCCTGTACTCAATGGCGGCATGCAGCGCCGGCGTCATAGGGATAACGCGTGTATGGGCTGATGCTTTAGTGCCAGTTCCTGATGATGCAGGTATTGGAGTCCGGGAGTGAACGGTGAGTCACTGAATTACCGCGTTATCGTTCATCGCGAGCAGGCTCGCTCCCACAGGGATTTTGTGAACAATGAAAATCCAATGTGGGAGCGAGCCTGCTCGCGATAGGGCCCTGACAGGCGCCCATCACCCTCAGGCGATCACAATCCCCCCACTGGACAAACTGTCCAGCCCCACACCCACCAAAGTCACCGAATCACTGCCGAACGTCAGCAGCGTATCCTGCCCAACCGCCGTGGCATGGGCCCGATAATCATCGTTTGGCGCAACACCCTGAACCCCGAGAAACACCAGTTTGTCGTTGGCTTGATAGCCCACCACCCGGTCCTGGCCAAACGCGCCACTGAACAGGAAGGTATCCACCCCGCCACCCGACTCCATCAAGTCACTACCCGCGCCGCCGACAAACACGTCGTTGCCGGTACTGCCGATCAAATGGTCGTTGCCATCCAGGCCAAACAGCCAGTCGCCCGTTGCGTGTGCCTTGATCGTGTCAGCCCCGGCCGTGCCCTTCACGCTTGAGGCGTACTGGGTCAGGTTGCTGCCGACCGCCAGGCCATTGGCGGTGACGCTGTGGGTCACGTCATCCTTGAACACCCCCCACAGAAACCCCGGCTCCTTGGTGACGATGCTGCCGATGTCGCGGGTGATGCTGATGCCGCCATTGGCGTCGCGCACGTACAGGTTGCCGGCACCGTCATTGGCGAAGACGAAGTTCTTCACCGACTGCTGCAGGTCCAGCATGTTGCTGCCCTTGCCGCCCAACAGGATGTTATAGCCGCCACCATCGCGGAAGGTGTCGTTACCGTCGCGGCCTTCCAGATAGTCGTTGCCCTTGCCGCCCTGGATCAGGTCATTGCCGTCGCTGCCGATGATGAAGGTGCTGCCTTTGTGGGTTTCGGCGTTGCGGTTCAAATCCTGGACCCAGGTGTTGCTGCGCGCCGGGTCCGAGAGGTTGGCGACGATGATGGTCGAGTCTTTGCTGGTCAGGTCGTAGAACTGCGACTCCAGCACCCGGGTCATGCCGTCGCCGTAACCGGTGGGCAAGTGGGAGATCCAGGTAGGGATGTTGAGGATGGAAAACGGCAGCACGTTCCACGCCGTCGAGGCGTAGTGATCGTTGAAGCTGACGATGTTATCGGTCGCCGATGCCTTGGCGGCGTCGTGCACGCCCACCGACGACAGGTTGAACGACGAGCCATCAAGCGCGCGGAACACCGGGTCGTTTTCATAACCGATGTTCAGCACTTTATCGCTGCTGCTTTGGGTCGGCGAGGCGTAGGCGATGTAGTTGGAATCCTGGTAGAACCCGGACCACTTTTCATTGCTCAAGTCCGCCAGGCTGTTGACCGCCAACCCGCCGAGACTGTGGCCGCTGACCAGCACGTCCTTGCCCGACAGCCCGTTGGCCTGGGCAAATGCTGCAACGTCACCGAGCAAATTGCCAAAGGCTTCGCCCGCGTAGTTTTTTGCGTAATCCTTGGGCCCTAACGCTGCCATCAGATCGTTGATCACGTCGCCGATGGAGTCGCCGATCTGGATTTCTCGCGGGCCGCTGGTGCCGCGAAAGGCGATGCCGA
The DNA here is from genome assembly GCF_059695645.1 of Pseudomonas sp. LBUM1673. Classification (NCBI taxonomy): domain Bacteria; kingdom Pseudomonadati; phylum Pseudomonadota; class Gammaproteobacteria; order Pseudomonadales; family Pseudomonadaceae; genus Pseudomonas; species Pseudomonas sp. LBUM1673. The sequence continues at coordinate 3,246,870 of NZ_CP166780.1, read as the reverse complement.
TTTCCGTGAGATGGCCCTGGGCGTCGTACTTGCCGAGGATTTCCACTTGGGCGCTGGTGTAACCGGCCTTCTCGCCGAAGAAGGTTCCGCGAGCGTCGGTCTTGCCGTCATAGCCCAGTTGCGCGGCGGTGATCGGCGTCCAGCCAGCTTTTTGCACGGCGTCGAGCGCGGCCTTTTCCGAGTCGGGGTTCCAGGGAATGCCGGGAATGACGCCCTGGGAATCGGTACCGCCGATCAGTGCGGTAACCAGGGTTGCCGGCAAGCCCAGGCCGAAGCCGTTTTGCTGGTAACCGGTGGCGAAACCGTTGTCGAGGTTGTGATAGGAATACAGCGTGATCGCCATGGCGTCGTTGAACAACGCCTTGGAGTCTGCTGTGCCGAAGTTCTTGTAGTCATACACACCCATTGGTATTGCCTCTCTCTTTGTTGGAATTGTCAGAGATAGCTCACAGCCAGGACGCCTCAATCACGAGGCGCCCCGGAGCATTTAGTGCATGCAGCCTTTACGCAAACGTAATTCCCGAAGCCGAGAGATTATCCAGACCCACGCCGACCAGCGTTACGGCGTAATCGCCAATCTTGAGCACCGTGTCGTTGCCGGCCTGGGTCGCGTGCTGAGCGTAGTCATAACCCTGCCCCGCGCCCTGGACGCCCAGGAACACCAGTTTGTCGCTGCCCTGATAGCCGTTGATGGCGTCGAAGCCGAAGGCACCGCTGAACAGAAAGGTGTTGTTGCCACCCCAGGCATGCATCACGTCATTGCCCGCGCCACCGACGAAGGTCACATGGCTTTTGTCGCTGCGCAGCAGATCGTCGCCGGCGTGGCCGAACAGCCAGTCACCGTCGACGCTGGCCATCAGCGTATTGCCGTAGGCATCGCCGTTGAGCGAGTGGTTGTAATGGGTCAGTTCCGTGCCATTGAGCAAGCCATTGGCGGTGACGTTGTAGGTCACCTCCTTGCTGCCCCACCAAGAGCCCGACTCCTTGCTCACCAGCGCGCCGATGTCGTGGGTCATGCTGATGCCACCGTAGGCGTCGCGCACGTACAGCGTGCCGTCGCCGTCATTGGCAACGCTGAAGTTCTGCAACGGTTTCTGCAGCTCGAAGGTGTTGCTGCCCTTGCCGCCCAGCAGGAGGTTGTAGCCACCGTCATCGCGGAACCGGTCGTTACCATCACGACCTTCGATGAAGTCATTGCCCGCGCCGCCCTTGAGCCAGTCATTGCTGTCGGTGCCGATGATGAACGTGCTGCCGGTGTGGGGCTCGCCGCTGCGGCCCAGGTCCTCGACCCACGTGGTGCCTCGGGACGATTCCGACAGGTTGGACACAATCAGCGTCGAGTCCTTGTCAGTGAGGTCGTAGAAGCGCGAGTCGATCACCCGGTTCAAGCCGTCGGCATAGCCCAGCGAACCGTGGGCCGACCAGTTCAACGGGTTGAGGATGCTGAACGGCACCAGGTTCTGCGCGGTGGAGGCGTACTGGTCATTGAAGTTGACGATGTTGTTGGTCGCCGAATCCTGATGACCGTCGTGCTTGCCCAGCGAGCCACTGCTGAAGGTGGTGCCGTCGAGCACTCGAAACACCGGGTCGTTCTCGTAGCCGATGTTCAACACGTTGTTGCCGGTGGCGCTCTGAGTTGGCGAGGCGAAGGCGATGTAGTTGGCGTCCTTGAAAAAACCGCCCCAGTTATTGCCGCTCAACTCCGCGAGGCTGTTGACCCCCAACCCGCCGAGGCTATGCCCGCTGACCAGCACGTCCTTGGCACTCAAGCCGTGGGCGATGGCAAACGCAGCGACATCCTTGAGCAACGTATCGAAGGCGTTTTTCGCGTAGTTCGTCGCGTAATCCACCGGGCCGACCGCGGCCAGCAGGTTGTTTTTCATGTCGCCTAAGGTGTCGCTGTACCCCAGGCCACCGGTGCCACGGAAGGCGATACCGATGCCGATCAGCTTCCCTGCCCCGTCGTATTTACCGAGGATTTCGGCTTCGGCGCTGGTGAAGCCGTCCTTCTCGCCATAGAAAGTGCCTTGAGCGCCGACGTTGCCCTGATAGCCCAACGCTGCCGCGCCAATCGGCGCCCAAGCGGTCGCCGGCAGTGGCTGGCCGGTCGGCGTGTACGCGTAGAGCGTCAGCGCGATCGCGTCGGAGTACAGCGCCTTGCCGGCCTCACTGCCGGCATTTTTGTAATCAAACAGTCCCATGTTCTTGCTTCCTTAGCGTCAAATCAGAACTGCCAGTCCAGGGTCAGGCCCACACCGTGGTCTTTTTCCCGGGAGCCGAGCAGCCCGTTGTAATCCAGGTTCAAACGGGTATCGCGGCCCAGCGCCAATCCGGCACGGGCACCGACCACCGCGGCATTGCGGTCCATGGACACGCTTTGCACGCTGAACGCGGTGTTGCCGTTGACGAAGGCCAGGTGGTCCTCGGAACGGGTGTTGCTCAGGTTGTGCTGCCAACCGAGCGTGCCGGACAGTTCCAGCTGTTGCTGGTCGGCCAGCACAATGGCTTTGCTCGCCCGCAGGCCGAGGGTTGAGAGCACCGCGTCGCGGTTGTTTTCGCCGCCCTTGAGTGCGGCGGCGTCACCTTTTTCGCTGAAGCTTTCAGTGTTCAGGTGCACGTAAGCCAGATTGACGAACGGCTCCAGAGCGATCGGTTGCAGGTCCAGGCGATACGCCGCTTCGGTGAACAGTTGCGCGGTAGTCGCATCGCGTTTGGATTTCTGCTTGCCGCTGACGTCACCGAATTGCAGGTCACGTTTGCCGTCGATGCGATGCCAGCTGTAAGCGCCGCCGACGCTCAGGCGCAGCGCGTCGATTTCATGGCCCAGATAGGCACCCAAGTGGTAGCTGTCGACTGACGCCGACGAATGCGTGCCATCGCCCATGCTCAGCGAACTGTCGCTATAGCCGGTGACGAAACCCAGTCGCGTATCTTCAGTGATCAAGCCATCGACACCGGCCAGCAGCCCACCAATGGAGCTGTTGGAGCTGGCGTTGTCATGCCCGCCATCGCTCTTGCCCCAGGCGCCGAGCACTTTGAGCCAGGCGTTGCTGCGGTCATCGGTCGGTGCCGCCGCGTCGAACAGATCGTGCTCGCGCAGGCGCTCGCCGACCGCATCGCGCAGGTAACGGCTGTCGTTGATCAGCAGCGTGCCGATCGCCGGATGAATCTCACCGGACAGTTGCTGGAACGCTTGTTGCGCGACAGCAGCGGTCGGCGACAGCAGCAACGCTTCGTAGAGCGGATTGCCTGCGCCCAACTGCTCAGCGGCAGCGGCCACGGCGCGTTGGTTTGGGGTCTGGCCGGCGCTGGTGAACGACGTTGCGTTGCGCACGACGGCCAGTTGAATGCCGCCCGCCGAATAGTCGAGGGTGCCACCGAGGAACAGGTAGTCCGGCACCACCGCACCGAAGCGCCCTTCGATCCCGCCGGCCGCTTGCAGAATGTTGTACTGATTGCCGAGCAGGGTTTTCGCCTCGCCGGTGGTCAACAGCGTCGGGCTGTTTTCCAGAGACAGACTGACCGTTGCGCCTTCGATGACCGCTTTGCCGCTGGTGATGATCTGGTCGCTGCTGGTGGGCGACAGCTCTACGGCGTAGGTCGAGCCAGGCTCGAAGGTCACGTCGCCCGCCACCTGCAAGGTGCCGATGGAGTTGCCGGGCGCTACCGTGCCGCCGCTTTTCGCGGTCAGCGCCGCGATGCTGCCGTTACCGCCGAGGATGCCGCTATTGTTGACGGTGACAGCCGACAGCAGCGAACCATTGATGGCCAACCGGCCCTGATTGACCAGGGTCGGGCCGGCGTAGGTGTTCGCGCCAGTCAGCACCAGCGTACCGATGCCCTGCTTGGTCAGGCCGCCATGGCCGGAAATATCGTTGCGCCAGACGTCGAGCCCGCAGTGCACGTCATCGCACACCCGCTCGGTGGGTTTGCCGGCGTCGATGATCGCGCCGATACCCGGCAAGTCCGCGACAAACTGGCTGGAGCCGTAGGCCCCTTCGATACGGAACTCCTCGGGAATGTCCTGCTCGGTGACAAACATGGCCGGGCCATCGATGCCTTTGCGCAGGTTGATCATGCCCCAGCCATACAGTGCGTCGACGCCGGGTGCGCCAAGGTCGGTGGCGGTGGTGCGCAGCACGCTGGCGACTTGCGCGCCGGTCATGTACGGGAAGCGCTCCATCAACACCGCCATTGAGCCTGCAACGTGCGGCGCTGCCATGGAGGTGCCGTTGTAATTGGCGTAGCCGGTGGTCAGGTCATCGGCATTGGTGCCGCTGATGATCGAGCTGTAGATCCGGCTACCCGGTGCCGACACGCAGAAGCTTGCGGTGTAGCCGCAGCGCGATGAGAAGGTGCTGATGTTGTAGAGGTCGGGGCTGCTGGTGTCCGGGTTCTGTTGCAATGCGGCGACGGTCATCCAGTTCGGCGCGATCTCGGGGACGAAGTAACCGAGGCCGGCGATGGCGTCCGGGCTGTTGAGGTTGTAGTCGTTGCCTGCGGCGAAGATCGTCACGATGCCGCTGCGGGCCGCCGCGATGGCGCCGTCGTAGGCACCGCCGGGTTTGGTCCCCAGCAAGGTCTGGATCTCGTTGAACTGCAGTTGCGCGTCCTGCACGGTGAAGTGCGGATACGCCGGATCACGGCCTCCGAGGTCGAAGCGGTCGGTGATGCCGATGCCCCAGCTGTTGTTGATGATCCGCGCGCCGCTGGCGATCAAGGCGTCCCAACCGGCCTTGTACACCGCACCGTCGTTACCGCGAATGATGCCGTCTTCCGGGCCCGGGTCGCCGTTGTCGGCACTGATGATTTGCGCGCCAAAGGCGACGCCGTGCATCGGGCCGCCATCGCGACTGCCCGCGGCGATCCCGCCAACGTGAGTGCCGTGGGCTCCGAGTTTGCCGTTGGAGCCCACCGAGGGCGAACCGTCATAGAGAAAGGCATCCCCGGCTTTGACCGGAATGTACGGGTCGGTGTATTCGCGGATGCCGCTGGTGACCAGCGTGATCACCTTGTTGGCCCCGGAAAACTCCGGGTGCAAGGCGTACACCGGTTGGTCGAAGATCCCCAGTTTCACGCCTTGGCCGGTGTAACCGGCCGCATAGGCCTCCTGAGCGTTGATCGCCCCCAGGCCCCAGTCGGCGTTGAACTCTGTGCTGCGCCAACTGTTCGGATCACCCACCCTGCCGTTTTCCACGTAGGGCGCCGCGTGTGCGGTGCCCAGTGTGGCCAATGCGCAGAGCAAGGCAAGACTGTTGTATTGGTTATTCATCAAGCTACCGTCCTTAGTAGTGTTGCCAAAATCCCTGTGGCTCGAGGCCTGCCCAATCCTGTCAGTCAAGGCGCGCTCCCACAGGGATTGCGCCAAGTCCCCTCGCCTGCGTTAAAACTGCCAATTGAGACTGAGCCCGATTCCATGGCTCTTCGCGCTTTGTGGCGAGGGAGCTTGCTCCCGTTCGGTTGCGCAGCAACCGCCATTGGGCCTGCTTCGCAGTCCAGCGGGAGCAAGCTCCCTCGCCACAATGTTTTCTATGCGCTACCGAGCTTTCGGACCCTGGCCGAAGGCCTCATCTACCTTGGCAAGGTCCTGCTCGCTCAAGGTGCCGGCGTAGTAGTGCAATTTGGTCCAGGCCATCAAATAGTCGTAGCGCGCCTGGGCCAGATCCCGGCGGGTGGTAAACAGTTGCTGTTCGGCGTTGAGCGCATCGAGGTTGACCCGTTCGCCGCCCAAAATGCTTTGCCTGGTCGAGACCACCAGCGCTTCGGCCGAGGTCAGGGCCTTCTGATAAGCCCGCAACTTGTTGACCCCCGACAGGCAGGCACTGAACTGGCGGCGCAGCTGGATCAGGGTTTCCCGGGTCTTGCCGTCCAGCTCGTACTCGGCCTGTTCCATGGTGCGGCTGGCCTGCCGGGTCGAGGCCGAGACGCCGCCACCGGCGTACAGCGGCACGTTGACTTCGATGCCGATGGTGTTGGTGTCGTAGCGCTGGTTGTAGGTGTTGCCGCTTTCCGATTCGTTCTGGCGCACCGAGGCGTAGGCGCTGACTTTTGGCAGGTGGCCGGCGCGGTTGCGTTCGACCTCGTAGCGCGCCACTTCCACCGCCTGGCGCTGGGAGGCCAGGTTCGGGTTGTTGGCCACCGCCATCTCATGCCAAGTGTCGTAATTAGCCGGTTGCAGGGTGAAGGTCTGAAAGTTCTGATCCAGTGGCGTCAGGTCGCCAATGTCGATGGCCGGCACGCCAATCAGTGCGCCGAGCTCGCGCAGGGCCGCATCCTGTTCGTCACGCGCCTCGATTTCCTCGGCGGTGGCCAGTTCGTAACGTGACTCGGCTTCAAGGATATCGGTGCGCGTGCCCTCCCCTTGGCGGAACATTTGCTCGTTCTGTTGAAACTGCTGCTCGAAGGCTTTTTTCTTGGCCCGCGCGATGTCGATCTGGTCCTGAGCGAACAGCGCCTTGGTGTAGTTCTCCAGCACGCGAACCAGCAGTTCCTGGCTCTTGCCGCGAAAGTTTTCGTCAGCAAACAACGATTGCGCCACGCCTTTGCGATACGCCGCGTAGGCCTCGTAGTCGAGCAGCGGCTGTTGCAGGGTCAAGGTCGAACCGTAACTGCTGTAGTTGCGATCTTCACTCTGGCTGTTACCGCGGTCGTTCAGATTGGTGACCTTGGAGGCGTTACGCCCCTTGTTGTAGTTGTAACCCAGCCTCGGCAACAGCCCGGCGCGGCCGATGGCGCGGTTTTCAAGGCCAGCATCGCGCTCCTTGATGGCACCGAGGAACACCGGATCATTGCGTAACGCTTGCTCATAGATGTCGAACGGCCCCATGGCCATCGCGCTGTTGCACGCCAGCAACGTCAGGGTCGCCGCGAGCAGGGAAAACTTATTCATACAGCCGAACATCCTTATTCCTCGGTCAACGCGGAGCCTGCCCGGTCGAGCAGCGGTTTGAACAAATAGTTGAGTAGTGAACGTTCACCGGTGCGCACGAACATTTCTGCCGGCATGCCGGGCTTGATCACCAGGCCGTTGAGTTTTTCCATGGTCTGGTCGCTGACGCTGCTGCGCAGCACGTAATACGGCACACCGGTTTTCTCATCGACCATCTGGTCGGCGGAGATCAGGCTGACTTCGCCCGGCACTCGCGGGGTACGGTTCTGGTTGAATGCGGTGAACAGGATGTCCACCGGCAAGTGCGTGCCGACTTTGTCGATCAGGTTGATCGGCAGGTGCCCTTCCACCTCCAGAGTGGTGCCTTGCGGGACGATCTCCAGCAGGGTGTCGCCCTGACGCACCACCGCGCCTTCGGTGTGAACCCCAAGGTTGACGGCAATGCCGTCGGCGGTGGCGATGATCTCGCTGTGTTGCAGGTCGAAGCCGGCGGAAGTCAGTTGCTCTTCCAGGGTCACGCTTTTGAGCTGCGCCTCGGCCAGTTGGCTGCGCACTTCCTTCTGGTATTCCTCGTTGTGCTGCTGCAGCTTCAGCCGAGACTCGAGGATGCCCTGTTCCACCCGGCCGCTTTCGCCGGTGTTCTCTGCCAGCTGTTGCTGCACTTGCGACAGCTGCCGCTGGTAATCCATCAAGCGGTTGCGCGGGATGTAGCCGTTGTCTGCCAAGGGCTGAAGATTGCTCAGCTGTTGTTGCAGCGAACTGGCCTGGGCCGTCAGGTCGGTGCGCGCGCGGCGCATGCCGGCCAGCTGCGCGCTGGCGCCTTCGATGTTCGCGCGCAGGGCCGCTTGCTCCCGGGAAAAGGCTTCGCGACGGCTGCTGAACAATTGCCGTTGGCCTTCGAGCACCAGGGCCAGGCGCGGGTCAGGATCGTTGCTCAGTTCGGCGGGAAAATTCACCTGCTTGAGGTTGTCCCGTTCACTCTGCCAGCGCGCCAGGCTGGCCCACGCCATGCGGTATTGCGCTTGCAGCGATTGCACGTCGGCCGCGACCTGGGTCTGGTCGAGGCGAAACAGCGGCTGACCTTGCTTCACCACTTGCCCTTCGCGCACCAGAATCTGGCTGATCACGCCGCTGCTCATCGATTGCACGGCCTTGCGCTTGCCCGAGACCACCACGGTCCCTTGTACCGGAATGCCTTGGTCGAGCGGCGCGAGGCTCGCCCACGTGAAGAAACTGCCGGCGCCGACGATCGCCAGAATCCAGCCCATGCGCGCGAAGAATCGGGCGTCGCGTTCAGGGCGTTCGGCGATGTAGTCGTGTTCCATCGTCGCTTCGCTGTCGTCGTTCATGCGTGCGCTGCTCATACACCCGAATTCCTTGTCGTGGGCTGATACTGCCGGCTCATGCTGAGCCCGCTTGGTGCCGACGCAGCTTTTTCACGTGCCTGCTCCTGATTGGCCGACGGGTTGCCGGACTGATTGCCGGACAGCGCTTTGAGCACTTCCTGGCTTGGGCCGAAGGCTTGCAAGCGACCTTCGTTGAGCACCAGCAACTTGTCGGCCTGGGCCAGGGCGGAAGAACGATGGGTGACCAGAATCACGCTGGTACCCCGGGCCTTCATTTGCGCGATGGCGCCAGCCAATGCCGCTTCGCCAACGGTGTCGAGGTTGGAGTTCGGTTCATCCAGCACCACCAGGCTCGGATTGCCGTACAGCGCGCGAGCCAGGGCCACACGCTGCTTCTGGCCGCCGGACAAACCGCTGCCGTCCTCGCCAAGCACCGTGTCGTAGCCCTGGGGCATGCGCAGGATCAGTTCATGCACGCCGGCCTGTTGCGCGGCTTCGACGACTTGTTGCGGATCCGCCTCACGGAATCGGGCGATGTTTTCGGCGATGCTGCCGCTGAACAATTCGATGTCCTGGGGCAGATAGCCGATGTAAGGACCAAGGTCGTCGCGGTTCCAGCGATGAATGTCCGCGCCATCAAGGCGCACCGTGCCGCCCAACGTCGGCCAGACGCCGACCAGCACCCGGGCCAAGGTCGATTTACCCGAGCCGGAAGCCCCAAGCACGCCCAGCACTTCCCCGGCGCCCAGGTTGAAATTGACCATGTGCAAGGTCGCTGCCCGTTGCCCCGGCGGGCCGGCGCTGACTTGCTCAAACGTGATCTGGCCTTTCGGCGCCGGCAGCGCCATGGCCTCGTCACTCGGTGGAAAGGCTTGCAGCAAGGCGTCGAGACGGCGGTAAGCGAGTTTGGCGCCGCTCCACTGTTTCCACACGGCGATCAACTGATCGATGGGGCTCAGCACCCGGCCCATCAGGATGGAACCGGCGATCATCATGCCGGCGGTCATGTCACCCTTGATCACCAACAAGGCGCCCAGCCCCAGGACCAGGGATTGCAGGCACAGACGCAGGGTTTTGCTCAGGGAGCTGATGACCGCGCCAGTGTCGCTGGCCTGATTCTGCAAGCCGAGAAAACGCGAGTGCACCTGAAACCAGCGCTTGCGCAACGCGCCGAGCATGCCCATGGCCTGAATGGTTTCGGCGTTATGCAGGTGACTGGTGGCCAATTGGCTGGACTTCTGGGAAAACCCTGCGGCTTCACCCAAGGGCTTTTTGGTCATCGCCTCGTTGAGGCAGGCCAGCCCGATCAGCAGCACCGCGCCCGCGGTGGCCAATACGCCGAGCCAGACGTTGAACAGAAAGATCACGAACAGATAGACCGGAAACCACGGCGCATCGAAGAAGGCAAACAGCGCCGGGCCGGTAACGAATTGGCGAATATGGGTCAGGTCCCCCAGGGATTGCCCGGCGTTGCCCTCGCCTTTGAACAGGTTGCGCTCGAAAGCGGCTTGATACACCCGCAGGTTGAAGCGGCGCTCCAATTGGCTGCCGATACGGATGACGATGAAGCTGCGCACGATCTCCAGCAGACCGATGAAGGCAAAGAACCCGACCACCATCAACGACAACATCACCAGTGTGGTTTCGTTTTGCGAAGACAGCACCCGGTCATAGACCTGAAGCATATAAATCGACGGGACCAACATCAGCACGTTGATCAGTGCGGTAAAACACCCGACGCTGATTAGAATGCTTTTATAGTCGCCCAGTGCCTTGAATAATGGTGCGGTGGCCGGGCTCTTCGCCATCTTCATTGGTTTTTCCTGATGTATTAATCCTCGCCTGCTTGGCAAGGTTCCAATTAACTGTCCGCACACGGGTCGAGACATTCTTTTGCCGGTTATCGCTTACACATTGATAACAACTCTTTGTGATCCTTAAAGAGTTACAGTTATTAATGGGCTGCTTATAACCGTCATAACGAGTTTTATATCCAGCATCCGGTGTCGGCCCGGAGTTTTTCGCTTAATGCGCTTCGCGCTTGAGCGTAATGATCAGACCCGACTTCAAGGTGCTTTTATAAAGCCCCTCATGCTGTCGGCTGAAAAACACAATTCTTGAGCCTTCTTTACCGGTCACGGCAATGCCGTCCGGTTCCGGGAACCAGCCCATCGCCGGCGCATTCAGCCAGGCGCCGAGGCAGTCGGCCCCCTCGCCCAGGGTCTGGTCCGATTTAAGCTCGATCGTGCAAACGTTCGATGGTTTGTCCTGTAGCGCCTGGGACTCGGGCGAGTCTTGCGTGGCGTTCAAGGTGGCCTGCCATTTCCCCGCGAGTTCCGACGGGTCGGCTAATTTCAGACTGCGTGCCATGGCTACATCTCCAAGAAACATCATCAGCGTCGCCAACAGCCACGCGGTTGCTTTGTAGGTAAAAGCGTTCTGGATCATAGGGCGTTTTACTCTGGGGCGTAGACTCATAACACCTGCCATTCAAGGACAGAGCGCGGCGCGTCAAGCGCCGCCCTCCTTCTTGCCTTGGATCAGGCCGCGATGTCCGAGTACGCCGCCTGGCCAACGGTACTGACAAGGAAGTCAGCCACGCCATGCCCGGAGAAGTCCACCGACAACAAGCTGTTGCCGCCCGAAGTGGTTAGCACCGCATCGCCTGCCGCACCGGTGAACGAATTCACGAAGTGCAGGCCCGCGCCGTTGGTGATGCCGGTCAGGTCGATCTTGTCCAGGCCACTGACAAAATCGAGGATCTGGTCGACGGCACCCGGCTTGGAGTCGCTGCTGGCGGCGAACACGAAGGTGTCCGAACCCGAGCCGCCCCACAGTTTGTCTGCACCGCCCGCGCCGTAGAGGATGTCGTTGCCGGCACCGCCCTTCAGCTCGTTGGACACGCCGTTACCGATCAGCAGGTCGCTACCCGAACCGCCAATCGCGTTCTCGACGGTGACACCCTTGGCGATGGACACGTTACCCACCAAGCCGCCAACGTCGGAAAACGAGGCGTCATTGAGGTTGATCTTCTGGTTTTGGGTAAAACCGGAGAAGTCCAGGGTGTCCTTGCCGCCCGCATCCCAGACCGAAAACACAACCTTGTCTGACGACGAAGAGGCGCTCAGGAAGTCGCGACCGGCGTTGGAGTTGAAACCGTAGGTGGTGTCACCGGTACGAGTGGTGGTATTGGCACCGTAGAGTTTTTGGATGGCGGCGATATCGTCCATCAACGGGCCGGAGGAATAGGCTTCCACACCGCCCTTGCTGAAGTTCTGGTCGGTATTGCTTTCACTCCAGTAACTCATGACGCTGTAGCCGCGGGTGTCTTCCCCGTAAGTCGCGTCATTGTAGGTTGGCGCGCCTTCACCGGCGTTGTAGTCGCCTGGGTGAGCCAGGCCCAGAGAGTGACCGATCTCGTGAGTCAGGGTCTGACGGCCGTAGTTGTTCAGGCCCGGCGTCTTGTTGACGTTGTAGCCACTGCCCGTCAGATACCAGGAAGTACCGTCATAACCTGCACCCGTGCCAGGCAGATAGGCGAATGCCGCCGCGCCATCCTGCCCGCCGCTGTAGTTGCCGAAGGTCATGTGACCATCGCCACCAGAGGTTTTATCGGTGAAGGTGACGTTGGCCACGTCGGCCCAGGATTGCATGGCGAGCACGGCCTGGGCTTTCTGTTGCGCACTGAACTGACTGAACCCGGTAATGCCGTGTTTGTTCATGGTGCTCGACGAGGCCGAGGTCAGGAACGTGTAGGTGAGTTCGATTTTGCCGCTGCCGTCCTTGTCCTGGTAAGCAGCGCCGTCGCGCAGCAGCTGGGTAGCGGCCTCGTCGACGGAGAAGGAGGGTTTGCCATTGACCGTGAGATTGCCGCCCCGGTCATACTGATGGCTGAAACTATTGATCTGGTTGTAGGCGGAACTGGGTGCAGCCAATGCTTGCGATGGCGCAAAGGCTTGTTCGGCAAGATCAATAGCGTTGTCTTTTACTTTCGACATAAACACACTTCCTTGTTTAGCAATGGAACAGTTTTGTCCGATACGACAATCTCTGGCGAGATCGTCCTATCACTCGCCCAATGAAGGCGAAAGAAAACTGACACAATTCGAAATCAAACGTCTACATTTTTTTTGACGTCAAATTGAGTTGCTCCGGCGAACTCCCGGAAACAGTGCACATGCTGTCGAAATATTGTTTTTAGTTCAGAGGCTCAGCGGGATTGTCTGACAATTTGCTATTTAAATATTAAATGGGCGTAAGTTGGTTTTTTGTTGAGGGCGCCTCACTTTCCCGGACTTTTTAATATAAGTGCCAGTGCATTGCTATCACTTTCAATTTTTATTGAGCGGGTCGAATTTTACAACTGCTGCGCAGCCGAACGCAGGCTGCGCCAGCTGCTACAAAAAATCGTGGCGAACCGGGGATCTGTAGCAGCTGCCGAAGGCTGCGTTCGGCTGCGCAGCAGTCGTAAAATCACAGCCAACACGCATCCCACAATGGATAATCATGAACACGTGCAACCAGTCCCGCTCGAATGGGATTGGCAACGACATATCGAGCAAGAGCTTTCACGTCCTCCTCCCGCCGAACCGCTCGATCCTGATAGCCCTTCTGCCACAAACGCCCGCTTCGCCCTAGCGCCTGATTAACCGCCAGACTGCTACGGGATTTGATTCGACACATCAGCTCGGCCAACGTCTTATCCTGAAGTTGTACCAAACAGTGCATATGATCTGGCATCACCACCCAAGTCAAAAAATCTGCCCAACGCTCCTCCTGTGCCTGATGCAATTGCCGAGCAACCAATCCCCCCAACCGCCAATCGGTAAAAATCGGCTGCCTATCATGAACGACGGCTGTTAACACGTAGATGCGTCCAGGTTCCGAACAACGCCCAATGCGCAGATGACCCGCTTTCGAACAGACAGGCATTCCATTGCCTCCTTGTCTACCGACAGAAGGCATGGAATCCAAACTGTTGCAGCCAGCCCAACGGGCGCCATTGGCTACAAAATATGACCGATTAGCTGCCCGTCCGAATCTTGTTCCACAGTTGCTGATGCTGGCCATGACATCGGGCCACATCAGAGCGTCATTGTTTAGTGCATGAAACCTTCCATGAAGCCCGCGACCCCGCTGGCCAGTTTGCACCGCCAGGGCGTGGTGAACGGGTTGGCCAGAGTCTGGTCTTCGTGGACGAAGCTGCGGATGATTGCGTTGTAGCCCAGCCAGCGGCAGGGCTCCGGTTCCCAAGCCTTGAGCGCATCGAGACCGCCCTGAGGAATGACCCACGGCTGGCGGACCAACTCGGTATCGCGCTCAAGAATCAGGTCGGCCAGGGTCCGACCGCCGAGGTTGCTGGCGCCGACGCCCTCCCCGCCATAACCGCCAGACAAGGCGAAAGCGCCATGACACCCTCCAGATCCCGGTGCTTCCAGCGCAGGTGGTAACGCATGACCGTCTCGCCCGTGGCCTGGGTTTGCAACGGACCATCATCATCGGCGTGCACAAAGGACTCGACGAGAAAAGCCGAACTTGCCGAAGTTCTGCCTGGGCTTCAATGACCAATGGAATGCCCTCACGATGCTGGCCTTTCGCCGAAAAATCGCTATCTCGTGATCTGTATCAAAAAAAATGAACCAATTGCTAAACGGACTGAAAAATTCCACATGATTTTCACATCTGGATGCTACTTTTAAAGACAGTCACCGGTTGAGCCATTGAAGGCTCTTCCCTCCTAACATGAGCTAAAGGAAGCGCTCGATGAAGAAGGCGGGCAACACATGAATCAAGGGTCTTTCAGCAAAGTCACTTTTCCAAATGCCTGCCAGCTGATGCGCTGGCATTTTCATCCCATGGGTTTCGAAGCGACCATGGACGCTCCGGGCAGTATGGTTGCCCGGCTGTTCGACCGCGCCAGTGGCGAAACCATGATCGCCATTGCTGGCATTCCTTGTGCAACGGTCATGAATGCCGCCGATGTAGAACGGATAATCGAAGCGGTGGAGGATGAGCTGGAAGCGTTCATTCCGCCGGAGGCGCTCAGGAGTTATGCCTGACGGTCATCACTCGACAAAACCTGTGGGAGCGGGATGTGGCGAGGGGGCTTGCCCCCGTTGGGTCGCGTAGCGGCCCCAAAAAACCACCGCGACTCTCCAGGCAAAACGCATCTACCGGTTTTGCGACTGCTTCGCAGCCGAACGGGGGCAAGCCCCCTCGCCACACAAGCCCGCTTCCCACATGGAGTGCGCTTAACCCATCAGCAACAGGGCCTGGGCCAGATCGGTACGCAGGTCTTCGACATCCTCAACCCCCACTGATAAACGCACCAGCGCATCGCCGATGCCGAGTTGTGCCCGGGTTTCGACGGGGATGCTGGCGTGGGTCATGATTGCCGGGTGCTCGATCAGGCTTTCCACCCCACCCAGGCTCTCGGCCAGGGCAAAGATCCGCACACTCTCGAGAAAGCGCTTGGCGCCAGCCAGATCGCTGTTCAGGTCCATGGAAATCATCCCGCCGAACCCACGCATCTGCCGCCGCGCCAGTTCGTGCTGCGGGTGCGATGGCAGGCCCGGATAGTAAACGCGCGCCACCTGCGGCTGACGCTCTAGCCATTGCGCCAGCTCCAGCGCGTTGCTGCAATGGCGTTCCATGCGCAGCGCCAGGGTCTTCACCCCGCGCAACGTGAGGAACGCGTCGAACGGCCCGGCGATAGCCCCCACCGCGTTCTGCAAAAAGCCCAGGCGCTCGGCCAGCTCGACGTTCTGCCCAACCACCGCGATGCCGCCAATCACGTCGGAGTGGCCGTTCAGGTACTTGGTCGTCGAGTGCAGCACGATATCGAAGCCCAACTCCAGCGGGCGCTGTATCCACGGGCTGGCGAAGGTGTTGTCGGCCACGCAGATGATGCCTCGCTCGCGACAGGTGCGCGCGACGGCGGCGAGGTCAGTGAGGCTCAGCAAAGGATTGCTCGGCGTCTCGACCCAGACCATCCGCGTGTCGTCCTGCAGCGCCGCTTCGAAGGCTGCCAGGTCAGTCAGATCGACGAAACTGAAGCGATGCCCGGCGCTACGCCGGCGTACTCGCTCGAACAGTCGGAAAGTGCCGCCGTACAGGTCATTGCCAGAAACGATGTGTGCGCCAGCATCAAGCAGTTCGAGCACGGTAGCGATTGCCGCCAACCCGGAAGCGAAGGCGAAAGCCTGGGTGCCGCCCTCAAGGTCCGCCACGCAACGTTCCAACGCAAAGCGCGTCGGATTGTGCGAACGCCCGTAGTCAAAGCCCTTGTGCACGCCGGGGCTCTGCTGCGCATAGGTGGAGTTGGCGTAAATCGGCGGCATCAGCGCCCCGGTGGAAGGGTCCGGCACCTGGCCGGCATGGATCACACGGGTGGCGAAGCCGCGTGGCGCGGCAGTTTCATCGTGTTGACTCATGCGAGGGATCTCCGCAAGTGATTGAGCATGTCGACGCGGGTAATCAGGCCATGAAAACCCGAGGTGTCGGCGATGATCGCCACCAGCCCGCGGTCGAGCACCGCCTCCAGTTCAGCCAGGCTGGCGCCGGGAGGCAGCGTTTGCAGCTTGTCGGTCATTGCACTGGACACCGTCAGGCGATAGTGCGAAGCGTCCTGGTGCACGCCAAGCAGAATATCGGACTCGTCGATCACGCCGACCAGCCGCTCTCCATCCACCAGCACCGGCAGTTGCGACACATCCGCCAGGCGCATGCGCTGGAAGGCAGTGAGCAGCGTGTCGTCCGGGCCCACGCTGATCACCCGGCCATCCTCGAAGCGCCGCGCGATCAGGTCGCGCAGATCGCCGTAGCGCTTGCGCGCAAGCAGGCCCTGATCGTTCATCCACTGGTCGTTGTAGATCTTCGACAGATAGCGGGTGCCGGTGTCGCAAACGAAACTGACCACCCGCTTCGGCTCGGTTTGCTCGCGGCAGTAACGCAATGCCGCCGCCAGCAAGGTGCCGGTCGAAGAACCGCCGAGAATGCCTTCGGCCCGCAGCAGTTGGCGGGCATGATCGAAGCTTTCCTCGTCGCTGATCGAGTAGGCCTTACGCACGCTGGAAAGGTCGGCAATCGACGGGATGAAGTCTTCGCCGATGCCTTCCACCGCCCAGGAACCGGGCATGCCGAGGGTGCCGCTACGGCTGTATTCGGCCATTACCGAGCCGACCGGATCGGCCAGCACCATTTCCAGGTTCGGCTGTACGCGGCGAAAGAAGCGGGTAAGCCCGGTCAGGGTGCCGGCCGAACCGACACCGACGACGATGGCGTCCAGATCATGCTGGGTCTGCGCCCAGATCTCCGGCGCGGTGCTGCACTCGTGGGCCAGCGGGTTGGCCGGGTTGTTGAACTGATCGGCGAAGAAGGCATCGGGAATTTCCTGCGTCAGCCGTGCAGCGACATCCTGGTAATACTCGGGATGGCCCTTGCCGACGTCGGAACGGGTGATGTGCACCTCGGCGCCCATCGCCTTGAGGTGCAGGACCTTTTCGGTAGACATCTTGTCCGGCACCACCAACACCACTCGGTAACCCTTGGCACGGCCGACCAGGGCCAGGCCCAGACCGGTGTTGCCGGCAGTGGCCTCGACGATGGTACCGCCGGGGCACAGGCGGCCGTCGCGCTCGGCGGCATCGATCATTGCTAGGCCGATGCGATCCTTGATCGAACCGCCGGGGTTCTGCGATTCGAGTTTGAGGAATAGCGTACACGGGCCGGTATCGAAACGGCTGACGCGCACCAGCGGCGTATTGCCGATCAATTCGAGCACGGCGGGACGGGAGTCATTCGGCATGTCGTCACCTCGTTGCGGGTATCCGCACTGGATGGACAGCGACCTGCGGCGAGCCGTCGCGCGCCAGTCGCAAGCAAAGTCTCGCTTGGACCATAGGCCGGGAATGCGCCCCCCGCAACTTTTCGTAGCCCGTCGGTAGCGGCATATTCTTCAGCCATGCCTACCTTTGTGGCGAGCGAGCTTGCTCGCGTTGGGCTGCGTAGCAGCCCCAAAAATCTGACAACAGTCGCCGATATTTATGAGTGCTACGCACTCAAGCGGGAGCAAGCTCCCTAGCCACAGGTCTTTTCTGACTCAAGACTCCCTTGAGTGAACAACATTAGGGGTCAGGCCGGCACTTTTCCCTGACGGTGATCCGCAAAGAACGCCTTGCCCTTGCCGATCCGGTCGGAGGCCTTGGGCATATTCGCCGCCTGGGTATCCTGGCCATCGACATACCAGTAGCAATGGCTCACCGCCCGAGTGATGCCCACATAGGCCAGCCGCAAAATCTCGTCTTTCTGTGCACTGTCGTAAGGCTCGCTGTCACCAGCCTTGCCGAGGCCGGCCATGCGATAGACCTGGTTCTTGTAGGGTGAACTGGTCAGATGCTGGCAATCGCCCAGCAGAAACACGGCGTCAGCCTGCAAGCCTTTGGCGCTGTGATAGGTCAGTTGTTTGAGCCGTCGCGCCTCGTACGGTAAGTTAGAATCCACATTAACTACAGACTGAATATGCTCTTCTATCAATGACTTATCGCTACTTTTTCGATAAAGCATCAAGATTGAATCGCCCTTTCTGTAGTGTTCGGTCAGACGCTGGGCCATGCCCTGGTCATCCCGATCGAGAACATTCACCGGCAGCAGCGCTTTGGTTTCACCGCTGGCCTTGGCCTTCTTGCCGGCGATCGCCGGTGCCGCGCGGACAATATGCTCCGCCGCGTCGATGATGTGTTGATGGCTGCGGTAATTGTCGCTGAGCATCACTTTGGTCGTGCTCGGCGACGGGAATTCCTTGTTGAACTCCATGAAGTAAGTCGGCGAGCTACCGCGCCAGCCATAGATGGACTGCCAGTCATCACCGACACAAAGCAATGACGAACGTTGCGCGCCGCGCCCCACATGCATGGCTGGGCCGCGGCTGCGGATCTCGGCCAGGCTGGCACGAATCCAGGAGACAATCTGCGGCGATACGTCCTGAAACTCGTCAATCATCAAGTGCGACATTGGCCTGAGCAGCTCATCGCTCAGCAGCTTGAGATTCTCCGGTGAATGCTCGCTGAACAAGGCGAACATCCGGTTGTAGGTCATCACCGGTGGCGATTGATCCAGCAGATGATCTTCCAGCGCTCGCCAGAACAGACTCAAGGCCTCGAAGAAAAACCGGTCCGGGTCATCCTTGGCGAAACTCATCTGGCCTACGGCATTGGGTACATCCAGGCCGAGGTTTTCGATAAACCCGGCCGCCGCGACAAAACAGTCCAGCAGCGGCGCGGAACCGAGCTCGCCCTTGACCTTGTAATCGAAGCCTGGCCCGGCACTCGCATCACCGGCAAGCGAGGCTAAAATGCGCTTTGAAGACTCATAACTGTCTAGCCATATCAATGGCTTACGACAGAAAGCCTGAAACAGGGTGCGCTTTACCGCCCATTCTGCGCGCACTGAAAGTTTGGCATTCGGACGGCTGACCTGAGGATTCTCCCGGGGATCGAAACCCAGCACCACCCAGGCGTCCAGCGCCGGAATGTAGCCGTGGCAATGAAAGGTCGAGCCGTTGACATCGAATGTCTGGCGATTCGGCTCGATGCCCTTGATCGGCCAGGCGCCGGCGCGAAACCACAGGTCTTCGAGGGTGTCGCAGAGTTCTTCATCGCGCTTGGCGGCCAGCTCAGTCACCGCCATGCGTTTTTGCACGTCCGGGTGATCACGCTCCAGCTCCTTGAGCTGCAAGGCGTGACGAGACAGGGGCTTGATCAATTCACGGAAACGCTCATCGCGTGTATGCAGGCTGTGATAGCAGGCGTTGAGTTGTTGACGCTGAGCGTCGTTGATTCGCAGGTCGAAGGGATTGCTGTCGACCTCCTCATCGGCGCCCTGCACGCGAAAGCTAAGATTTTCGAAGGCTTGCAGCCGTTCGAAGCCCGGCAGGCTACGAACCATCGGCAGGATGCGCGAATGGAAGGTGCGCACCAGATCGCGCGCCTCTTTAAGGCTGATTCCCCGACCCCAGACTGCAAACAGCTCGATCAGCTTGGTAATGAAATCCTTGCGCGATTCACGAGTGAAGGTCACCACAGTCATCGAACTCAGCTCAAACCCCAGGTAATGGCTGAGCAGCAGGATTCGCAGCACCAGGGTGGTCGACTTGCCCGCGCCCGCCCCGGCGATCACCGAGGTCGACGGTGTGTCGCTGAAAATCATCTTCCATTGGGCAGCGCTCGGCTGGGCGTGTGTGGGCAGCAACCGTGCAACGTCGGCCTTCATGCGCTTCTTCAGCTCAGCACTCAATGGCAGGCGCCAATCGTCGAACAGATTGTCATCGACGTTGGGCGGCCGATGCTCGGTTGAGCGCGAGTCGCGGATCAGCAGAACCTGCCGGCCTTCCTCCAACCCCTCGAGCTTACCTTCCTTATAGCCGTACTCCACACCGGCGCTGTGGCCGCTGCGAAAACCGTCGGCTTGCCCGTGCAGCCAGGACGCACGGTGTTGCGCGCGCAGACGGGTAAGGCCGTGACCAAAGAACCGGGCGGCCAAGCGCTTGAGCAAAGGCATCTCGGCCAACGGGCGAAGTTCGGGGGGAAGATCGGGGGTGTGTTGCGGCACGCTGACGGACTCCAGGGGGTGAGGCTGTTGAGGGCTATGGTGTCTGCATTTGCCGATGAGTTCTAGTGAAATGCTTACAGGTCATTGGCTTATGCGATGAAGTGAACGTTGGATGAGAACGTTTCGAGGTTACTTAATATCGGTTTATTTGATTGGATTCAGGCAATTTTTACGCTTTTTATCGATCATTACCTGATAGATGATGCTTGCCATCAACCACCGGTTCTCGTTTTGTGGCTCAGGCGTTCTGCCCCATGACGAACCTTTTCAGGAGACGATCATGCTTGAACTCAGACCTTTCAACTCGCTGGGCGGCGCGCACCATGGCTGGTTGGATGCCCATCACCACTTTTCGTTTGCCGAGTACCACGACCCCAAACGCATGAACTGGGGCAACCTGCGGGTGTGGAACGACGACGTGATTGCCGCCGGTACCGGGTTCCCGCAACACCCACACCGGGACATGGAAATCATCACCTACGTGCGTGAAGGCGCGATTACCCACCAGGATAACCTTGGCAACAAGGGCCGCACCGAAGCGGGTGACGTTCAGGTCATGAGCGCCGGCACCGGGATCGCCCACAGCGAATACAACCTGGAAGCCACCGAAACCCGAATCTTTCAGATCTGGATCATCCCCAACGAAGCCGGTTCGGCACCGTCGTGGGGCGCCAAGCCGTTCCCCAAAGGCCAGCGCGAAGGCTTTGTGACCCTGGCCAGCGGCAAGGCTGGTGATGATCAAAGCCTGCGCATTCGTGCCGATGCGCGTTTGGTGGCGGCCAATCTGAAAGCCGGAGAAACGGCGGAATATCATCTGGACAATGACCGTCGCGCTTATCTGGTGCCAGCGACGGGCGTCATTGAAGTCAATGGCTTGCGCGCACAAGCTCGAGACGGTGTCGCGATTGCCGATGAGCAGGTGCTGCGCGTGACTGCGATTGAGGACAGTGAAATTGTGTTGGTGGATCTGGCTTGATGCAGTAAATGCGTGACAAAAAAGGGCGACCGTTACTGGTCGCCCTTTCTTTACTCATTTGTGGCGAGGGAGTGGCCGCCGCGTCTTCGACGCTGCGCTGTCGCGCAGCAAACAAGTGTCCGACCTAAGATTGGGGAGCGCGCGGGGGCAGAGACCGTAGCCATCACTGGTGTGTGCGCACCCGAGAGGGAGAGTGGTCTGCACGGTATCGGCGTGGAGTCGTTGTAGGCACAGCAAGCTGTGACCACGTATGAGAGAGTGAATCCGTTCGCCACCGTGTTCCCCGCGCGCCTTTCAATCCTGCGAGGAATTGTCATGGCGCGCAAGAACCAGCAGAAACGATTTGAAGTAATTCATCCTCATTGTGCGGGGATCGATATCGGTAGCCGTGAGCACTGGGTCGGCATCAACCCCGGCCAAAGCGATACGCCGGTTCGCTGCTTTTCGACCTTTACTGAGGATTTGGTGAAGCTGGCAGAATGGCTGGAATCGCTGAAAATCAACGTCGTGGCGATGGAGGCCACCGGTGTTTACTGGATACCGCTCTTCGAGCTTCTCGACTCGAGAGGCTTCGAGGTGTATTTGGTCAATTCCCGGGCTACACGCCAGATAACCGGCCGTAAATCTGATGTCCTGGATTGCCAGTGGATTTGGCAGCTCATGACCCACGGCTTACTCAGAGGCGCTTTCCGGCCGGCTGATGATATTTGCTCGATGCGATCTTTGGTTCGCCAGCGTGCCATGAAGGTTCGCGATCAAGCCAAGACCATCAATCGCATGCAAAAAGCTCTGACCCAGATGAACATTCAACTAGCCACTGTCATCAGCAATATCGCCGGCCTGACAGGCATGAAAATTATCAAGGCCATCATCGGCGGCGAGCGCGATCCTCAAGTATTAGCCAATTTTCGAGACGGTCGTATCAAGGCTGATCACCAAACCATTGCCCGTAGTTTGCACGGTAACTGGCGGATCGAGCATCTGCATGCCCTGGCTCAGGAAGTGGCGGCCCATGATTTTCTGGAAGAGCAAATTACCGAGTGCGATCAGGCCATCGTTGAGGCTCTTGATCGACTTCCCGTATTGAACAATGCGCCCATGCAGCCCACCAAGGCACTGCGCAGCCCTCATCGTTCGGCAGATGAACAGGCCAGCCTGCATGAGGCGCTTGGGAAAATCATGGGCGTTGATTTGACCGCTATTCCCACCATTGGAGTTGAAACCGCTTTGGTTCTGGCGAGCGAAATAGGACCTGATTTGTCGCGCTTTCCGACTCCGCAGCAATTTTCTTCCTGGATGGGCCTGGCACCTCCCACCCGAATATCAGGGGGCAAGCCGTTACCCGGTCAGGTTGCGAAAGTGTTTAACCGAGCGGCGCAGGCTCTGAAGCAGGCCGCTTCCAGCGCCCGCAACGACAAAAGCTTCATTGGCGCCAGTCATCGCGCCCGACTGGCCCGCATGGATACCTCATGCGCGATCAAGGCCACGGCACATCAACTGGCTCGGTTGATCTATGCCATGCTGACCAAAGGACAGCCGTACGTGGAAAAAGGCATGGAAGAATATGAGGCTAAAAGTCGTGATCGCCAGGTCAGAGCCTTGCAACGCAAGGCTACTAAGCTGGGCATGAGGTTGGTCGACGTCGCTTAAAAAACATTAAAAACAAAGGGTTGGCTTTTGTTTGATGAGAGCTTGCTCCCGCTCGGCTGCGAAGCAGTCGCAATCCAACCGGCGCGGTGGATCTGCTATCTCGCTAACCGATTTGGGGCCGCTTCGCAACCCAACGGGGGCAAGCCCCCTCGCCACAGGGCCCTCAATCACTTCGCAGAAATCGCGCCATCCACGAGCGTCTGAGCCTCTGCCACCAGTTGCTTGAGGTGATCGTCACTGACAAAGCTTTCTGCGTAGATCTTGTAGATGTCCTCAGTGCCCGACGGCCGCGCCGCGAACCAACCGTTCTCGGTCATGACTTTCAGGCCGCCGATGGCCTGGTCGTTGCCCGGTGCGTGGCTGAGGATGCTCTGGATCGCTTCGCCCGCCAGTTGAGTCGAGGTGACCTGGTCCGGCGACAATTTGCTCAGCAGCGCTTTCTGCTCAGGATTCGCCTTGGCATCGACCCGTACCGAGAAGGGTTCGCCCAGCTCATCGGTCAGCGCACGATAGGCCTGGCTCGGGTCACGGCCCGTGCGAGCGGTCATTTCGGCTGCCAGCAGGGCCGGAATCAACCCGTCCTTGTCGGTGCACCAGACCCCGCCGTCCTTGCGCAGGAACGACGCGCCGGCGCTTTCTTCGCCGCCGAATCCGAGGGAACCGTCGAACAGACCGTCAGCAAACCATTTGAAACCCACCGGCACTTCGTACAGACGACGCCCCAAACGCTTGGCGACGCGATCGATCAAACCGCTGCTGACCACGGTTTTGCCCACGGCCGCGTCGGCGCGCCACTGTGGGCGGTTCTGGAACAGGTAGTCGATCGACACGGCGAGGTAGTTGTTCGGTGCCAGCAAACCACCGGACGGCGTCACGATGCCATGGCGGTCATGGTCCGGGTCGCAGGCAAAGGCCACGTCGAAGCGCTCTTTCAGGCCGATCAGGCCTTGCATGGCGTGGCTGGACGATGGGTCCATGCGGATCTGCCCGTCCCAGTCGACGGTCATGAAACGGAACGTCGCATCGACCTGTTTATTCACCACCTCCAGGTCCAGGCGGTAGTGCTCGGCAATCGCCGACCAATAGCGCACCCCTGCTCCGCCCAGCGGATCGACACCCAGACGCAGTTTCGCATCGCGGATAGCATCGAAGTCGATCACGTTGATCAGGTCGGCGACATAGGTGTTGAGGTAATCATGACGATGAGTAGTGCTGGCCTTCAGGGCTTGCTCGTAGCTGATGCGTTTGACGTCAGCAAGTTTGGCCGCCAGCAGCTCGTTCGCCTTGGCTTCGATCCACTTGGTGATGTGAGTATCGGCCGGGCCGCCGTTGGTAGGATTGTACTTGTAGCCACCGCTTTGCGGCGGGTTGTGGGACGGCGTGATGACGATGCCGTCCGCCAGGCCTGAGGTGCGCCCACGGTTGTAGCAAAGAATCGCATGGGAAATGGCCGGCGTCGGAGTGTACTCGTCACCTTCGGCGATCATCACCGTCACGCCGTTCGCCGCCAGCACTTCCAGCGCGCTGGCACCGGCCGGCGTGGACAACGCGTGGGTATCGATGCCGACGAACAGCGGACCGTCGATGCCCTGGGCTTCGCGGTACAGGCAGATCGCCTGGCTGATGGCCAGAACATGCCATTCGTTGAAACTCAGGTCGAACGAGCTACCTCGGTGTCCGGACGTGCCGAAAGCGACACGCTGGGTAGAAATGGCTGCATCGGGCTGGCCGGTGTAATAGGCCGTTACCAGTCGCGGGATGTCGACCAACAGCTCTGCCGGTGCCGGTTTGCCCGCAAAAGGACTGAGTGTCATGCAAAACCTCTGAAAGAGAGTGGTTCGGGAATAGGGATGCAGTTTACTGACAGTTTGACCGTAGCGCGATGTTATCGAATGTCAGGTACCGAGGATGCTTTGCGCCTCGGCTCAATCGATCGACTCCAGGCGCAAGGCGTCCCCCAGCAGCCCCAGTGCGGCGACGAGGTCGTGATCGCCGCCGAACGTATGACTCAGGCGCAAGTGCTGCGCGTGCAGGCCGTGCAGGCTGAACAACTCCCCCGGCGCGATGACCACTTGCTGCTTGAGCAGTCGCTGGAACACTCGATGTACATTGACCTCGCGCAACGAGCGGATCCAGATCGTCGCCCCGCCCCGGGGTTCGACGAAGTGCAGCGCATCAGGCAGACGCTCTTCAAGCAACTGGGTCATCTGCACCATGCGTTCCTTGAGCAGTCGACGCAATACCTGCAGGTGTTGATCGATACGTCCGTTGCTGTACAGCCGTGCGATGGCTTTCTGACGAATCAGCGACAAACGGAATGCACGCAGTAAAAAGTGCCGTTGCAATTCGGCGCGCAGCTGTCGCGAAAGCAGATAGCCATAGGGCGCCTCCGAGCCGATGATTTTCTCGAACGAGGAAAACACGATCAGCCGATCAGGGTCCAGCAGATCGCGAAACCGCAAGCCGTTCGGTTCGAATTCGAGCTCGCCGTAACAATCGTTTTCCAATACCCAACTGCCATGTTGTTCCAGCAGTTGCGCGGTTGATTTTCGGTTGCTGTCAGGCGCCACGCTGCCCCTGGGCATGTTCAGCCCTGAGGAAAGCATTACCAGGCGTACCTGCCCGGTCTCAAGCAGCGCCTTCAACTGCTCAAGATCCAGATCGCCACTGGTTTGCAACGGCAGCTCGATCACCTGCACGTCCGCGTCCTGGAGCAAGCGCAGAATCACCCAGTCGCAGGGCGACTCCACCACCACCACGGCGTCTTTGAGGCCAAGGACGGAGATCAATATTTCCAGTACGCCACGCAGGTCTGCGCCGATATAGACATCATCGGCATGCCAGCAGCGTGTCGGCGAAGTGGTATAGCGCGCCGCGAGGGCTGTGCGCAGCTCCAGCTCGCCGCAGGGTTGTGAAGACGGTTGTGGCTGGCGCGGATACTGGCGCAGCAGTTCTCTCTCCAGCAACAGCAACGGGCTATCCAGGGGTTGTAACGACGCCGGCTCATCGGCGCTCAGCACCAGCATGCCGGGACGTCTGGCGTTGACATAGACCGTTTCGAGCAGGTCCTTGCCGCTGCCGGGCATGCTGATGGAAGACACCGGCAGTGCGTAATAACCGGACTTGGCCACTGAATAGACGCGCCCTTCCTTCTCCAACAGCGAATACTTCATACTGCAAGCACAAATACGACAAGACGCTTGTTAAAAATATCATTGTTTTCAACAGCTAGCATCATTCTTACGACGTTTCTGTTAGGATTTTTTGTAAGAACTGAAACCCGTATACAAAAAGTCCGAGGCGAAGTGTAAAAATATGGCTATGAGAGTGAGAGACTACAAAGCAAGAGACGGCAGTCGCTTCTCACTACTCATAGACACAGAGGGGGACGGGTTTCCCCTGTTCTATCCCACTGCATTCATCAGCATGCGAATGGCGAGTCAGACGGCCAACACGCAGAGGGCTGTGCTTTTCTGCCTGAAGAGATTGTACGAGTGGGCGACTCGGCAACAGATCGATCTTGATCAAAGGTTTGCCACCAAGCGGCTGTTGACCGTGCCGGAAATCGAGTCTCTCGTTCAAGCGCTCTCGATCAACATCAAAAAGCGTGATGGTTCCACCATCAAGGGCGCACGGATCAACTACTCCCTGGACATCCTGATCAAGTATTTTGGGTGGCTGTTTGGACATTGGATCACTGACTCGAACGCCTCAGAGAATGCGCGGCTGATCGAGCGCCTTCAAATGAATCTAGAGGAGCGTAAGCGAAAAGCTGGCTCTGAGTCTCAAGCGAAAAGGCAGCGCATCGCTAAGAAGCTGAGTGATGTTGCAGATGCTGCGCTCCTCGAGCTCTTTGAGAGCTTGAACGTCCACCTCAAAGACACGGCTGCAGGTGATTCAGAGGAGCAACTCGGCGTCACTTCCCCCAACAGACTCGAATCCCTGTTCAAGCGAGCATTGCTGTTCCGCAACGTGCTGGCCCTCAGAGCTCTATACGACACAGGTATGCGGCTCGGAGAGCTGCTTAGCCTCAGATATTCGGATTTCATTCCTTCTTCAGGAGGAGAAAACGCCTACATCAGGATCCGACGTAACCACGATGACGCGTTCGACCGCCGCTTGAACCAACCCGTAGCAAAGACACTGGGGCGCACCCTCAAAATATCGGAGCAACTTGAGAAGCTGATGCTTGAGTATTTGGGCAAGCACCGAGCAGATGTACCGAATGCAGGCTTCACAGACGAATCGTTCATTTTTGTGAACCACAAGCGCGGTGAGAATCAAGGTCAGGAAATCGAGATTACGACGTTCCGTTCCGCGCTGACTGTAATAATTAAGCGTGATCCACGGCTTAGAGGCTTGCACCCTCACCTCCTTCGGCATCATTGGAACTACAGGTTTTCTTTGCACTGCCAAAAACTGGGTTATAGCGACAAACGAACCCGACAGGAACGCGAACACTGGATGGGATGGGTAGAAGGATCATCGTCTGCGCACGACTATGATTTGAGACACATTCAACAATCAGCGAACGAAACAGGCATTGCAGTTGCTTCGGATACAGCAAGAAGCAAAGCCGGCCGGAAACGCTCAGGTAGTAGCCGATACGGACACACTGAATGAGCGCTGCCATTGTAAAAGTGGATAAGTGGTTGCTCGATATTACACTTTCCGCGACAGAACAAATTTGACCACCAGCAGAATCGCCAACTGTAGAACGGCAGTCGCTATATCCTTATTAACTCCCAGCACACATAGCTGGCGCCAGGAAAAGTATATGAACATCAAAAATGGCGCAGCCAATACTGCACAGACAAATAAACGCGACGACATACCGGCCGAAGACATTGAACTGTTAGCCGCTTTTGATCGAAATGAACCTGCGCAAGACGCCTCCTATAGCATACAGTTCACGGAAACCACTGTAATCATTGCAAATCAATTTGAGAGTGATTTACAGGGCATACTGAGCATGAGCAGTGAAACAGTTTCCGGCTTCAAGTCTACAATTAAATCAATTGCCGTCAGAGGCACACTCTCTCCCTACACCCTGCGCCACTATGCGACTAGGATCTCAAAACTCGTAAAAGACTGTTCGATTTCAACATTTTCACCAGACACATATCCGCCACTTGCACGGCAAGCGTCCAAAGATACTAACAATGCTTTAACATCTATCTTAAATACTTGGCATAGATTGGGGTTCCCCGGCGTCAGTGCAGAGACTATTGACGTTGTGAACGCCTTAAGGGCCAAGACTCCCCCAGCGCGCAAGCGGATCACATCAGGTGATTCGACAGAAGGCTGGTACCTAACCCAAGAATATGAAGATCTGATTGATACTTACTGGACTGACTACGAATCGAACAAATCGAGCTTGCGGAATACAACAGCATTGCTGTTGATGGGGCAATTTGGTAAGCGAGGAATCCAGCTGGCCAATCTCAAGGTATGTGACTTTCAGTGGGAGGGAGAAACTGATGGACTCTCCGGTAAACGTGTAGCATTTCCGGGCGCTAAGGATAGAAATGCCGAAAAATGGTTTCGAGGGTCAAAAGTCGAAGTCCACCCCTTGGGCGATGATCTTTGGAATCTCTGTATGCTACAGATCGATAGCACCATTGCCTCGCATGAGAAGCACTTTGGTCGTGAGCTTACTGACATTGAGCGCGCTGAACTTCCGTTTTTACAAAGGGACTACAGAAGGCTGAAGTCACTAAAAGTCTTTAAAATCGGAAATGCGAGTTCGGTTTTTCATCTTTCTCCAGCTGGCATATCCACAATACTTAAAAGAACGGGGGGATCAACGGTAATCTCCCATCATACCGGCAAGCCGGTACGTGAGTTTGCTTACCGTATGAGGTATACCCGCGCCAGACAGCTGGCACGCTTGGGTGTGCCCCGTGCAACCCTACAACACTGGTTAGGACACGACGGCACTACTTCGGTTGATCATTATTATGACGACCCAGCGGAAGACGCGCGGCTGCTGGATCTAGAAATGCAGGTGATACTCGCTCCACTTGCCCAGGCGTTCTCTGGATCGTTGAGGGATAAGGAATCTGAAGCGATTCGTGGTGACGACCCTTCAAGCAGAATTGAATTGGACGGACGCCACAGCGTGGGTACTTGCGGAGAACACGGATTCTGTTCTGCATCAGTTCCAATTCCCTGCTACCGATGCTCCAAATTCCAGCCATGGGTGGAAGCACCTCATGAAGAGGTGTTGCTCAGGTTGATAGAGCGCCAAGAAGAAGAGAACAACATTCATTTACCGAGTAAAGCTCGTCGCATCTTGGTTCCTCTTCAACTGGAAAAAGATATTGCTGCAGTCAAGCTAGTTATTAAACTTTGCGATGCCCGCAAACGAGAGCTGAAGCTGGGCGCACACGAACTCAAAAAACATCCTGCCGATGGCTTTGGCGCTCGGGATATCACAACCGCCCCCGCAGCTGAGTAGACATTATGTCGGATCCAATCCAATTCCAGTCTAAAATCCAGCTTGCTTGCCAAAAACAGCTTCAGGATTACATCCACTTAGCAGAACACGTAAGTCCAATCTGGAGGAGTCATCCCGGCTTTGATTGGAGTGCAAACGTTTGGAGTACGCCGCGTGGCGTACTGCGCTTCATGAAATACGGAATAAATTTACAGGCATCAAAGATGCCAACACCCGACCAGCAGTTTGATTCGGGCTACATGGAATTCGCCAAGGCTTACATCATCAATACCCGTAATGGAGACCCTGCAAAACTCTTTCGGGCCGACTACCTCGCTATTCAAATTGTCGGTGCTGCACTGACCCAAATCGATGGGCATGCTGACATCACCCGGCTATCTGAACGGCACCTTGATAAGGCAATTGAAATTATCGAGCAACGAAATAAAGGCCATCATCCCTGTGGAGTTGCTGTAAAAGCTCTCGTAAAGGTGGTGGCCGCGCAAAATATCAGCCCGCACTCGATCAAGTATTGGGAATCGCCTTTCAGCCCGAACTCGCAAGCGGCAAGCGCAAAGGCCACCAAGCAATCCTTGCCTGACGACGAGGCCTTATTAGCGCTTGCAGAGATTTTTTCGCGCGGCTATAAACAAAATGATCTCGATGATGAAGCTATCTACATCACAAGTATTACCGCAATTCTGCTTTCAGTACCTATGCGCATTGCCGAGAAACTATGGCTCAGACTGGACGCGATAAAATCTGAAAAAGACAAGAACGGTGATACGCAGTGGTATTTGCACTATTACTCCACGAAAAATAAAATAACAAGGACGAAGGGCATTCCAGCAACTATGGTGAGTCACTGCAAAGAGGCGTTCAAGCGACTGGAAGCCATTACGGATCCAGCCCGCCAGCTTGCTTTGTACCTAGAGAGCCGCGCCACGGCTTTCTACCCACACCCTGGCGTACCCGACGTACCCGGAGATCATCTTTTAACGTCAGATGAAGTGATTTCAGCGCTGGGTCGTCCCACCGCGTCATCGACCGAACAGGTGATGAAGCATATGACCGGGTCGTACAAACTGGAAGGCTGGACATTAAACACTTTGTGGGAGGTCGTTCGGGCCTACAATATGAAGATCAATCCCTTTTTCCCCTATCAAGTGGATCCGAACCTGCAAGAGACCGAGCCACCAAAGATGTCGGAATCGTTGCTGTGTTTTCTCAAACTCCAAGTCAGTCAAGATTTAGTTACAAGCCCAGTAATGCTCATGCCAATAAACCAGCATCATTATGCAACCCGCGTCCGGCCAGATCGAGTAGCCACTACCAATGGTAAGACTTATCCTTCTTTTCTGACGAGGCACGGGTATCCTGGGCTTTCCATCAGGTCACATCAGCTGCGTCATTTTCTGAACACTGCCGCGAAAGAGGCTGGCGTCGGGATTGAGCTCATTACTAAGTGGAGCGGGCGCGCGTCAGACAAGCAGACGCGCGAGTACATCCATCAGGATCCGATGAGAAAGGCCGAGATGTATAGCGCTGGTGTGATTCCGGTTGCGGACGTTACGCCAGAGCCTATCACTGCGGCGCAGTACAGCATCCTTGATAAAGGCCCAATCATCACGACGCGATACGGGATCTGTACGCATGCTTGGACGATTAGCCCGTGCCAAAAGTCCGGTGATTGCCTGAATTGTTCTGAGCTGCTGCACTGCAAAGGGCACAAAAATTCGTTAACTGCGGTGAAGGTTGAACGGGATCAGGTGGCGGAGAACCTTGCTGCGACGGTCAAGGAGATCGAGGCAGGAAACCGTCCGGCGACTCGTTGGGTAGAAACTCATTCCCGTTACCTTGAACGGCTCAATCAGATTGTGGCGATGCACGAGAGCCCAGATATTCCGGATGGCAGTCCCGTACAAATGGTTGGCAAAGACTTCACGCATGCCCAGCGAATTCTCATCAACAAACAACCGCAAGCTGCACTGACAAATAATGTCAGCAGTGTGCTCAGCGATATCGACGATGAAGACCTACGGCTTTGCCTCAATGAAATGATGGGTGAGAACTAACATGCCTCGCGCCTTTACGCCTAAAGAAATCAAAGCCGTTGTGGCGATTATCAGAGACTGGCCTATCGGACAAAAACTGACTTGGGATGGCATATGTAAAGCTTCCGAATCGGTGCTAGATTTCGTCCCCACGCGCCAAGCATTTGCCGACAAGCCCGTAGTGACTAATGCCTACAAGATTCGAAAAGCGGCGATCACGTCACACCGCGATAGGCTTGCAAGTATTCCGAAGCCTAAGAGTCTTACCGCTGCAGCGGAAACGATTGCAAGGCAGCAGGATGAAATCAGACAGCTCAAAGACGAGCTTCAGCTGATGGCGGAGATGGCGCGACGCTTCATACACAATGCGGTAGTGCACGGCTTGAAGCGTGAGCAGTTGAATGCACCACTTCCTAAGGTTGATAGGAAGTGAGGAAACCGGTACTACCCGCTTTCTATCACCATTCAGCAGCAACCTCACCGCCAAAACGGTGTCCACTTTGATCTATTCCCGCCGGCTTTATTGCACGTACTCCTAAAGTCTCTGAAACTGTCCATGCGTGCCCTGGCGGGCCGGCTGTCGTGAACCGAGCCGTGGCAAAGCCACGTCTAGGCCCGTTGGGCGTCCATCCCGCACGCCTGCGCGCTCCGCTTGCTCTTCGTAACATGGGTAGAGTTGACGCAGAACACGAGGGTTCTGACTCCCCCCAGGTTTCAGCGAGTAGGTTGTTCAAGCTTGGCACTTATGCTGCCAACATCCCGGATTATTACTTATGGAGCTTGCTGAAACGGCTAGAAAGCGTAGCAGGTTCAATCACTTCCCAGGATTCAGGATCTGAAGTAGAGCCTCCGCGAAAAAGTATCGCCTGAGGAGTTGTTGGCGGAAATCAAAACAGAATTACGTGGGTTTTCTTCGCCTGGATTCTTGGCCGATTTTGCAAGCCAGATAGAAGATGGTCGGCTAATACGGCGACCTTCCGGAGCTCAGGTTTCTCGGGAGAAACTGGCTGCTGTGCGAGAGTGCAAGGTTGCGGGCATGACTCAACGTAAGACAGTGGCGAAGCTCGGTTCACCTTCGTCCACTGTGCAGCGGTACTGACAAGAACTGATCTCTCTCGCCATTGGAGGAAGGTGAGATTGAGCTAGCCGCCGGGAAAACGGTTAGGAATGCCGACTGACTAGCTCGCTCTCAACGTCGAAGCTTCTGGCCTTTAATATTTAGCTGAGGGCCTGCCTCGAATGCTCTTTAGACCTACCTTGCTCGGCCCAACCACCCAATCGTCATCCTCAAACTCTCCAGTGAGATACGCACCTTTTGATCCAGTGAAATCTGTATCAAAGGTGTTGGCGTTTCGAAAGTCAGCACCGTCCAGGTTGGCACCTACAAATTTTGCACCTCTCATGTACGAGCCACGGAAATCAGCTCCCGTCAGATCTGCATCGCTAAAATCCGCGACCCAGAAATGTCCGCCAGGACGAGCAATAGGATCCACGCTGACCGTATAAAATTTCGCGTCACTAAAATTTGCGTGGTTGTATTTGACGACATCTAGTACCCAGTGCCAGTGCACAAGGCTGCCAGGAGCCTGAAGATGGCTGAAATCAGGTACCTTGCGCCGCTTCAGCACTTGATCGATCCGTCCGAACAGCAAGCTGCTGAAGTGAAAGCCGGCGAAATCAACACCTCGCTCTTTTGCGGTTACGGCCAAAGGCACTTGATCGCGAAGACATTCCACCAGAGCGTCAAACTGCCGTAAGTACCGGGCACGACGAAACGGATACCCGTAGGGCTCACGCCAAACCGCACTTGCTTGTGAATGCTGAACATAGTGAGAGATCAGTTTCTCCTCACGGACGGCCTCAACATAGGTCGTACCGTACTCCTCGGCAACGACGCGCAAGCAAGTGTCGTGCGTCAATTCCTCGGATCGTCGAAAGCCTTGGCGTACAAGCCGGAGCACTGCCTCAGAGCTGCCCTCACGAGCATCGCGTAAGAGCGCTTTAGCATCAGACTTCAGTATCGAAAGTGATGGGGTATCTGGAGTTTTCATGACCAAACCTCACAATATCAGCATGGAACCCTAGAGAATGCTGATCATTGAGATGGCTTGGAAAGGTAGGGCGATAACGCGACGGTGCGGGAGCTTCACCAAGCTAGGGCCGAACGCCTCCGTCAGTGGCGCGCGAGGTAATACTGAGAAATTATTATCCAGTCGTCAAGGTGCTGCCATCTCAATTTTTCAGGCTGGCATTTGAGCCGGTGCTCTAGGTGGGCAGAAATCCCACTAAAATACGATACGCTGCCTTTTGCTTTATAGATTCACTTAACGATTTTTTGTCTGCTTGAGGCCCCATGGATAAGCGACTTGCTAGCTTGATAAACGACTACTTACAGGCTGTTCGGACAGCTTTGACGTTGATGCAGAAATCGGGGATCTCCCTTCCGCACACCTCTATGGAATGGATTGAAACTGATCTGTCACACCTTTCCAGCTTAAATGACGGTATCGACTACTTTAAACATGGAGCCGGATGCTGGGTGGAATTGCCAGACGGTCGCGTAGATTTCGATTTCGGCAGACTCGCGGAAATATCTGGTTTGGATGCTTGGCGGCTCGTACGGTTCGCCGCTGAAAGGCAGGAAAGGTATGGCTTCGCGACAGATAAAGAGCTCTACGAATGTTTCGATGACGCAATTAAAAAGAAGCTGCTGGTGCCTCTCGCCACCAATCTATACCGTCTTTCAAGTGAACCTGTGGAATACGCTTCAAGCATTGACAGCAGGAATTGTGGCGATCTGCTTCCTCATAGAGAACTAGACAAGATTCTCACTCTCCAAACCCACTATTTTTATGCCGCCGACCTGATGCTGAAGCAGCATGATTCACTGGAAAAAAAATGGGACAAAAACAAAAAACTGAGCAGGGATGATGAGATCAACTTCCGAATCTACATGAGCTCCTGGTTAGGCTTTCTAGCCGTCACCTGCGAAGGTTACAGACAGCTCAATATGTATCTGCTACTTAACAACGACAGGCCCGCTGACTACCAAGAACTGATCCCCAGATGCAATAGACTCAACAGCGTCATTAAGAAACACTACGATGATTTGCGTAAATTTCGAAATAACGTTTTTCATTTGCGCACCAGCGTCAACGACACGCTAGCGTTTCTTTCGCCAGACGCAGATCGTCTTTCTTGGGCGCGATCAATCCACAAAGACCTCAAATCGTTTTTTTCTGAGTATCGAGTGCTGTGCGAATGCCATTACATGTTCAATGGGCGACAAACCGAGGCGGACATTGGCCGGAAGAAAAAATGATTAATCACATCTTATAATCAGGCACAGCAGAGCGGAGTACACAGCGCTGTGTATAGATTTTCGTTGTGCCTACAATCTGAAATCACCCGCGTTGCAAAGGTGTCTCTAGCGGGCATCCATGATCCTGATACCACCTGCTTTTTCGGCGACTTGGGGATCATCGAGGTTACTGACCAATTGACTATGCGTGCCTGGCTCAGCAGAACCTCAAACATGATCTTTTATGATCAGGGCTGCGACTTAGTGCAGGGCATGGATATCCATGCCCCGCCTTCCTATTGATGACTAACATCTCTGCGATGACGTATGGCTTTCTCGATACGCAAGCGGCCAGTGTGAGCAAGCTTCGTGACACCTGCTTCCTTAGCGACCGCGTAAATCAGCGCCTCAGCCTCATGCCCTTTGCTCTCCATCTCACCTACAAGCGCAGATAGCTCCTGAAGGCAAATTTCGGCAAGGCTGCGCGTAGAGTCATCGTCACCAGGACGGCGAAATGGAGTTGAGTCTGACTGCAGATGGATCGGCCAAAAGAAGGTGCCAAGCTCCTCCTCGTGAGATCTGAAATGCGCGAGAGCCACCTGATCCACGCGATCCCGGATACGTGCTCCAGTACGTACCCAGCCGTGTGCCCTGGCAATGCGCCTCGCCAGAACTGTATTCAAAATTGGGCCTTCTTCGTTCACGACGTGCGCGATCATGCTCTGCAGAAGCGGCGTGTACCCTGTTTCAAAGAAAAGATCTGGGTTCACATTTTCAACAGCCTGGGCAGGATCTGTTTCTCGATAAACCAGATAGCTCACGGGCTCGTAAGCCACGTACTCGGTCGTGGCCTCAACATCAGACACTCTCGCGTACTTCAGTTCTGGCATGCCCAGCGCAGGATCATTGGCAACGGGAGTACCCTCCTCGCCTAATACTACTTGGCTAACCTGCTCAGCTATTTCGATCACCTCGGCTACTGCTGCGTCAGCCTTAAGCCGTTCAGCTTCTTCGATCGCATCAATTTCTGCCTGTTTCGCACGCGAAGCCTCCAACAACGCAGTGAGCTTCTGATGAACCTTGTCCGCCGTCCCTACAGCATCGATCCACCAATCGGTCGACCAAATTCTGACGATTTCCCAGCCCAACCCGCGCAGCACGAACTCACGAAGTTTGTCCCTGTCTCGAGCAGTAGCGCTGCGGTGGTAAGTAGCGCCATCGCATTCGACGCCCGCGAGGAATCGACCAGGTGCGTCGGGGTGGACTACGCCCAGGTCAATTCGGAACGACGACACGCCGATCTGTGTGTGGACTTGCCATCCCTTCTTGGACAGCGCGGCAGCGACTGCTTTCTCGAAGGGGCTATCGAAGCCTCCAACACTTCCAAAATCTGCTTCCACCAGAGCACGAGGGCCACGCTCGGCGAATTCAAGGAAGTGCTTCAGGTCTCGTACGCCCTCATTCTTGGTTCGGGAGAGATCCATGTGTTCAGGCCGCGTAGTGGAGAACACCACAAGCTCTTGACGCGCTCGAGTTATCGCCACGTTCAAACGACGCTCGCCACCCTGCTCGTTCATTGGGCCAAAGCTCATCGATGTGTGGCCAGCTGCATCCTTACCGAACGTGATGGAGAAGTAGATGATGTCTCGTTCATCACCTTGCACGCTCTCGAGGTTTTTGACGAAAACGGGCTCCAGTAGCGACTCCGAGAAATAGCTATCCAACGACGGATCCTTCCTGCACGCCTCATCGAGTAAATCTTCAATCAGCTTTTGTTGTTCGCTGTTGAAGGTGACCACTCCTGCGGTATGTCCCGACTGCCTGAACGTCGGCGACCTCAGGCGGGCAACGAGATGCGCGACGAGTACCTGGGCCTCGATGCGATTTGTTCGCGATCCACCCCGGTCATATACACCGGCGACAGGATGAAGCGTGACAGCTTTATCCGCAGTGAATGGCGACGGAAAGGTAACCAGCTCAGACTGGTAATAGCGTTGGTTCGAAAACGCGATGAGACTTTCATGGCGGCTACGATAGTGCCAGTTGAGCTTTCGAGTCGGGAGGTTGGCACTGATGCACTCATCCAGAATGCTTTCCAGGTCAGCTTCGGTGTCCTCATCGTCAGATCCAGACTCTGCGCGCCCGAAAAAGGACGTAGGCGGCAGCTGTTTGGGGTCACCAACCATGACAACCTGACGCCCACGAGCCATCGCGCCAATCGCATCCCAGACAGGAATTTGAGAGGCCTCGTCAAAAATCACCAAGTCGAACGGAGTAGTACCTGATGGCAGATACTGAGCAATCGACAGCGGACTCATCAACAAGCAAGGGGTGAGTTTTGTCAGCGCACTCGGTGCCTGACTCATCAGCTCTCTCAACGGCATATGCCTGGTTTTTTTACTCATCTCGTGACGCAGTAAGCCCCACTCAGAAGAGCGACTTACGCTTTCCTGGCTAGGAAGCTCTGAACACAGGCGCGCCCGTAACCAGTCACGAGTCAATGAAATGAATTTATCATCCAGGGCTCGGAAATCACGGATGCGCTGTTCGTGCTCGGCGCTGACGAACGTGCGAATTACCGCTTCGTTGTCGACGGTCGCATTCAACCACCACCGTGCGTAGTTCACCTCAAGCACTCGACGCACATTGCCGAGGGTAATTGCTCCGTTCTCCATAGCTTCCACAATCGGAGCCAGGCCAACCGCAAACGCCTCATCACGGATTTTACGCCAAGCGCACCAAGCTCTCAGACGAGGCTCAGACACGACCATCAACTCACAATTTTGCCTCAGCTCATCAAGAGACAGCTCTGAATTTGCGGCTACTGTCTGCTCAGTGAACTGGCCCACAGCAGTCAAATGTGCTGACCGGATTTCCAACTGCTTAAGCTTTTCACGGAGGGCGATCCCAGACTGGGGGATAGCGCCCTCAGGTTCCAGCAGAGCGTTACCCTCTCCGAGCAGCGCATTCAATGGCCCCTTAAACCCTGCGATTTGCTCGGGGTTTTGGGCTAGCTTGGCCAAGGCGACCGCAATTTGACCTTGGAACAGCACTGCCTGACGTGCGTCATCCACCTTTGTCTTCAGGTCATTCCAAAGGGGCACAGTTTCACGAAGATCAGCAAGGTCAGCCAACTCTCGCTCAAGGGTGCCTCTCTTCTTGAGTAGGATGTAGTCATCTTTCAGGGTTTGGCCACAACGCCCCTCCTCCACATGAGGATGGTCATCGGTTAGGCGACCACGCACTTCGATTTCTCGCCGCTCAGCCTGAAACTGCAATGCCGCCGTAAGTACCTCGGAATCTGTAGCAAGCCCTCTCCACAGGCCGGAGGTCTGACCACCAAGCTCATCAAATTCAGACAACTCACCGTCGAGACGAACAATAGCGCGCATGCGCGAGAGTTGAGCCTTCAGAGGCTCGCCTAAATGCCCTTGTTCAACGACATCAAATTCTTCGTCGTGCCACTCAGAGTTGTTCATCTGATTCGCCAAGGCGAACTGAAGAGCTAGGGAGCTGGTCAAGTGGCTAGGATTGGACTTAGATCCGTTCCAAACGTCTCCGCACTGGGCTCCAGGCTGGAGTTCGTCAATGAGTTTCCGCTGACCACGAATCTCAATCCAAGTCGAAAGATCCTTTGCAACATCAGCTTCTCCAGCTACTGCCTGAACTGCAGCGAGGGAGGCAGTAACACGGCGCTTGCCCAGCCAAGATTTTGGCCAAATGGCCTCATCAGCCTTTACCCACTCTTGGTGAAGCTGTTCAACATCGAGCGTTTCGACCGCGTCGGTGTAGGTTACCGAAAGCTGGTCTGTCAGCTCCTTGATTTTTGCAAACTTGGCGAGTCCGTCTTGGAGCGTGTCGATCATGCCAGAAGACCAAGCAGGACTCAGGGAATCTAATGTCGTCCTGCGCTGTTGCAGAAGATCCATTGCACGCTTGGCTTCTCCCACAACCCGAGTCGGCCAGATCTGCGACAAACTGCTTGTCAGATTACGGTGTTCCTCAATCCAATTACACCCATCCGTTAGACGCTGCGCAATCGATCGGGCGCTTGGCAGCAAAGCGAAGCGCCAATCATGGCCAGCTGCAGTTGGAAGCACCAAAGATAGAGCTGACAACCCTTGAAGAGACGAAGGTGTATGAGGAACTGCTGGCAATCCTGCAAACTCAATAAATCCGTCAATAGCTTTTTGGGCATCAA
This sequence comes from Pseudomonas sp. LBUM1673, assembly GCF_059695645.1. Taxonomy (NCBI): domain Bacteria; kingdom Pseudomonadati; phylum Pseudomonadota; class Gammaproteobacteria; order Pseudomonadales; family Pseudomonadaceae; genus Pseudomonas; species Pseudomonas sp. LBUM1673. The sequence goes on along the minus strand of NZ_CP166780.1, from coordinate 3,208,407 downwards.
GAACCGCAGGCAGAACATCACGAGAAGCCTGCACAAACTGTTGCGTCCAATGGGGCGACCATTCCGATTGTCCAATTCCGGAAAGTGAATGTTTGCCTAGGTGTTCATACCCCACCTCTTGAGCGTTGACCTCTAGGCGGTCACCAATCTCGCGAATTTCCAGCATTGCCTTCTGGTCATGGATTTCAGGAGATATCCAACCCAATGGAGCTACCGGCTCGTCAGTACCTGAAGTGACCGTACCGATCGCATCAAACACGGTGTACCCATTGCGATACCGGTTGTGCAGTCGCTCAACGTAGATATTCAAGCTATCTCGGATAGAAGCGAGCCTCTGCGCCTCAACCTCCCAAGCTTGCGTGTCGATCTCTCCCTTGGCCTCCCAAGCTGATTGCAGCTGAGCGAGTACGTCTGCTTTGCGCGCTTTGCTGGAGTGAATCTCGAGACAGAACTCTCCAAGACCGATCTCACGGAGCCGTCTGTAGACAACATCCAGGGCAGCGATCTTCTCGGAGACAAACAGTACGCGTCGACCCTGAGCAATTGACTGGGCGATCATGTTAGAAATTGTCTGGCTTTTACCGGTACCAGGTGGGCCGATAAGCACGAAATCCTTTCCCTTGGACGCAGCCATCACGGCGGCGAGCTGGGAGGAGTCTGACGGCAGCGGGCAGAACACATCCGCTGGGCCGTATTCACGATCAAGGAATCTGGCATCCGGGAAAGGTATATCAGATGCAAATGAATCCCTTGGAGTGTCGAGAAGATGCTGGACGACTGGACTCTGCCGCAAGTGACTAGCGTTTTCTGACAGATCCTTCCACATTAGGTACTTGGCAAACGAGAACATGGCTAGGGTTACTTCTTCAGATAACTCCCATCCTGAAATGTCTTTAATGGCGTGACCCACTCGCCGCCATATCCCGACAATATCCAACCCCGATTCATCTCGAGGAAGCTCATCTTCCAATGTCCCTAAGCCTAACTGGAAATCCTGCCGAAGCATTTCGATCAGTGTTGGATTGAAGCAAGGCTCCTCATCATGGAGCACAATTGAAAAACCTGAACGTGCACTTTTACGCTCAAGGCTGACAGGGATGAGCAACAGAGGTGCACTGTATTTCTGTCCCCCTTTGTCTTCGCGTGTCCACCTCAAAAAACCAACAGCGAGAAACAATGTGTTAGCTCCGCCCTCTTGCAAAGCGGTACGAGCGCCGCGATAGAGCTCGGTCAAGCGCGCATCCATTTCGCGAGAGGTTAGAGCGACAAAAACCTCTCGACGCTTCAGTGCATCCTCAGCGTGACGCCGGCGAACATCCTCACGCTCACGCTGCTCATAAATTTCTTTCTCACGCGGGTCTGCCCCATCCATGAGGTCTGGGCGTGTCAAAAGCTTCAGAGACTGCCCGCTGGCGAGAATATCTTCGAGTGCTCCAGGATCCGGCGCCTCAAGCTTGAGAGCTTTCTTACCATATTTGAAATTGAGCAGGTTGTTACGCAGCGAGAGATCAAGCAGCTTGCGCTGCCATCGCTCCAACCTATCTTTGGGATTGAGCTTAGCGATGTCTTCGATTTCGATATTCACCATTTCGTCGGGAATATCGTCACCATCATCGATTAGAAGAAAAGGTGCCTCGCTCGAGTCGCCTGTCACAACCCGGGCTATCTGAGCCTCGGAGCTGGCCAAGGGCTTGATACGTTGAAGTCGAGCACGTCGAACATCAAGCAGCATCTCGAACTCGGCCTCGGCATCCTCGTCAATCTGCTTGGATCCACGTTCGACTGCGTATCCAAACGACGGGATTGAGGGCTGAGTAAGCAACGTAGTTTCAAACAGAGCTAGCTCTTTGAGCTTCACTCTCTTACGCACTGTCGTGACATCGTCAATGAGTGTAGTGTTGAACTCTTCAGGCTTCAGCCAAACCCCTGCATAAGCATGGCCTCTCGTGAACACAATGACAGGGTTGAGACCGATCTGCTCCAGCGCTGCACACAGGAATAGGGTCAAATCCATACAGGTTGCTAGGCCGGAATCCGCAATCTGGCTAGGGCTTCGCACTTTCTGACCGAACTGTTCGAAACTGGCCGGCGGCAATGAGTAGTCCAGCTTCATCCGAGCAACAGCACCCCACGCGGCTGAAGCAAGCTGCCATGCTCGCTTAGGGCCACCGCTGTAACCATCCAGTGCAGGCGACTTTTCGCTCAAACGAAGCAACTCGGCAGCTTGCTTGAGCACACGCTCTACCGCTGGATCGTTTGGTTGAACGAAGGCAGCCGTCATTTCCGGGATATGACGCAATCCACCCCACTGGTTGCGAGGTAGCAACTCAACGACCTGCTCCAGTTGCGCAATAACTTTGCGACCGCCTTCAGCCTCCTTGCAATCGGCCTCCAGGACGAAGAGGAACGTAGACATCTCCGCTTCAGTCAGCCTGCTGAGCAGCGGCCCATCCAGCACAAGATCAAGACCAGGAAGGGCTCGAAACGACTCTGCCGCAATCTCTTCAATGCGCCAGCTCTTCGGCTTCAACACTTCGGGCGAGGATGTCAGAGTCAACGTGACATTGAGATAGCGCTCGCCGGTTTCATTGGCGAGACGCAGCTCATGGATCACTGGGATTGCGTTCTGGAAGTCTGCCAGGTTGAGCTTTGACACCAGCGTAGCGAGGATCTTGAGCTCTTTCAGCTTAGGTTCCGCTGGTAAGGTGACATGCTGAACGAGCTCGTCCATGCGCAAACATCCTTGTCTCGATGCCCAGGGGGTGCAGGCGAATGCCAGGTCAAGGGAGCCCCGATTGAGCTAATGGCGCGATGATAGCGCGTCTCGTCAGCCGCGTAATGAGCCTTTGGTCACCCTTGCCTGTTGCGCACACCTACTAAACAGGATGTGAATTACCGCGCCTGAGACGTCGTCATTGTGTGCTGGATAAAGAATCTATCGATATACCTCAGGTATCGTCGCAGCCGATACCGCTAATTACTTCTGACGTGGCGAGGCATGTCTGACGCTTTTAGCTTCAATCCATGTTCAATGCTGGCAGATCGGAAACGAAATCAAACATCTTAAGGACGTACATGTCGCTCAAATCAGCATTTGCTTCTGTATTAAAAACAACTCGCGCCATTCGGGGGCTCTCCCAGAAAAATCTTGCGGAGGTAAGCAGCCGCACGTACATCTCAAAATTGGAGCGAGGTCAGTGCAGCCCGACTCTGGAGATGATGACCGCCCTGAGCGCACCACTTAATTTAAGCCCCTTGACCTTGATAGCGATGACGATAGGGGCTGCGACCGGACAACCGATCAAATCACTTATGAGCCAGGTAGAAAAGGAGCTTGCTCAGCTACATGGGGACACACTGGAGAACCTTCATCTGAGCCCACGGAAGGAGCAGTATCAGCCTCAGCACAGCGTACGGAGCCGGCAGTCCATTAAATCGGCTCAACAGGGTGAATTCCAATTTTCGGACTGAGGTGGTGATTGCAGGATAATCTGGAGCTCTCAAAGCCGAGGGTCTTGATAAAAATACAATCACGTAAAAACTCGGGATCGCGCCATGCACCGCTCGATCGTACTGGAATACGTAATCCTACTCACGCAACGCTGGAGCAATCCGAAGATTCCCCTTTCGGATGCTGCTTTTGGGGAGTAGTAGGACATCCGACTCCCTGAAGACAACGCGCAAAGATCAGCCTGCAGGTCGAAATACTTGAGCAATAAACGCCCGATACCGGAAAAATCATCACCTCAGCGATGATTGGTGCCGTGATAGCCTTGAGAGCGTTGCGTTTCCGGTGGTTGCTGCACCCATACGCCCTACCCCTCTTACACTGGCAGCTAAATGTGTTGGACGGCATTGAAGGGCTTTCAAATCAGGATGACCCATGGACGAGTTGACAGCGTTAGGCAGTGATAACCAAACCCGAGCGTGGCTGCAGCAGTTCCATCTGGGAGACCGTTCGCTCGCGAAGAAGCTGCGTGAAGCCTTTTGCCTGGTCTCACGAGACGACTTCATAGATCACATGCGCACGATGCTCATCAGCGAAGCCAAGAGCACTGATGGCGCTGTCGCACTGTACGCCGAACGTGAACTCGGACACCGTCACGGAAAACCTCACCGCTTGTTCAAGGAGGTTAGAAAAACCCCTCGGCGAGCGTATGGAGCGGCTGGGCCTGCGGCGGTAAAGCCGACAAAATCATATGATCCCTCCGTCGGCAGTGAAGGAATTGTTGCTCAAATGATTTCAGAACTCTGCCATGAGTTTCCCAAAAAATTTATCAACCATCCGGGGCCTGAGCAGATTCGACGCAAACAGGTGCGAAGTTTTTGGGTCGTAACAGATCTGGTCGGCAGTGGAGATCGAGCAAGACGCTATCTCGAAGCCGCTTGGCTAGTGCGATCCGTACGCAGCTGGTGGTCAGGGCGACTGATAAAATTTTCGGTCATGGCCTATTCGGCTACCGAAAGCGGCGAGAGATATGTGTCGCGCCATCCCTGCCATCCAAAGGTTCATATCGTTCTACCTTGCCCGACCATCGACACGACGTTTTCAAAGCCTGTGGCAGAGCAAATGAAAAGACTCTGTACGGCTTACAACCCAACTGACGGAGAGCCAGGTCACGGGCCATGGGGATGGAGTGGGCCAAGCTTGGGTTATGGAAGTGCTGGCGCGCTGCTCGTCTTCGCCCATGGCGCGCCGAATAATGTCCCGTTGATATTCCATAAGGCTTCCAAAAATAAAAATAACCCTTGGACGCCACTATTCCCGGCCAGGGTTTCTGCAGGCATTGGCAAAGACGAATTCGGGATTGGTTTGACTACGGAAAAAATCAACGCACGCCTGAATAACCTAGGCCAGCAAACCCTCGCCAAATCCAATGCGATAATGAAATCAGACATACCGACCGCTCATATATTTCTTATTCTGGGAGCCCTCTCACGTCCGCCACGTCTCAATGACAGAGTGCTCGCTGGAAGAACTGGCCTGCCAACGCATGAGCTGACGAGGCTACTGCGGGTGATGACAGCACATGGATGGATAGACTCCCAACGACGGGTGACTGACCAGGGCGCCGGCCAACTCGCGCATGCAAAAAAGCAGCTTCAGCTCGCTTCAAACGCAATGCCTGTTGGCAATCATGAGTTGCAACCGTACTATCCCACCTCGTTGAGGCAACCAGTCTAGATTCTAGCATCGGCGTGCATTCCCAGAATGTTGCCGCCAAGATGAGTCCAGGCTTCACGACTCATCTACCGGGCGCAGATTACTGCAGCCCTATGTCCTAGCCCCTGCTTACGGCTAAGCGCTCCCGCCACAGTCTACGTGGCGTAGCCTTCTGCCTGCGGCGGGAGCACTCACCCTGCGGGTGTCAAAGTAGATGAAGGATTGGAAGCCTCAGCACTATCAACGTGCCCCGGGAGCAAGTGCTGTACCCGCCCCCGTAATGGTAGCAGCGGTCGCTACAGGGGAAAAAACCGTCGCAGTACACCCCTCTCTTCCCCCGATTTTGACCTTGAAGCATCTGGCCCATCTGACTCAGGTGCCATATCCACACCTGCGTGATTACGTCACGCGAGAAATAGACGCCTATAAAATCTTCCGCGTTCGTAAGCGTGCACGGCCAGGCCAGCCCACCTCATTCAGGGTGATCTGCGTGCCGCCACATAGCCTTGCAGTGGCTCAGCAATGGATTGCCCAGCACGTGTTGGCGAAAGGGAAGCCCCATTCTGCCAGCACAGCATTTGCCCCGAACTGCCGCCTGGTCGACGCTGCTGCCCCCCACTGCGCCAGTCGCTGGCTGATCAAAGTTGATGTGCAGCGCTTCTTCGAATCGATATCAGAAGTCGATTGTTACCGAGTGTTTCGTAGCCTCGGATACCAACCCCTCGTATCATTGGAACTGTCGCGCATATGTACTCGTGTCGGGCCATTCAACGGATTGCGGCGCTCTTGGAGATGGTTCCGCAAGGCCCCTGTCGCAAACTCGAAAATCAGATCTTATGCCGTACCAAGGCTTGGGCATCTCCCTCAAGGGGCTGCGACAAGTCCAATGCTTGCAAACCTCGCCATGAGAGATGCGGACGTATTGTTGTCTGCCCTAGCGAACCGATACGGCCTCACCTACACGCGATACGCTGACGACCTGACCTTTTCTACCGGCGCTCTTGGGTTCCAACGAGATGATGCTCGCAAAGCAATTTACGAAATTTATGGCGTCTTGAGGCGATTCGGACTGTCTCCAAACCTGACCAAAACGGCTATCGTTTCCCCACGAAGCAGAAAGATCATTCTGGGTCTCCAGGTGGATCAGAATGAGCCGAGGCTGACGCGCGCCTTCAAAATGAAGATGCGCATGCACTTGCATTATCTTGAGCGTGACGACGTTGGCCCTTTGAAACATGCAGAGCGTCGCGGTTTTTCAGCCGTTGCAGGTATGCGAAATCATCTGATGGGGCTTGCCGCTTACGCTATTCAGATCGAGCCTGCCTACGGAAAAACAGTCAAGGGGAGACTTGAGCGCGTAGATTGGCCAGTGCTGTACTGAATGCCAGGTAACGGCCTGACGCACAGACGCTTCCTAACGAGAGACACTGCAGACAGACAGCCCAGCACCACTCATACACAGTGGATGGGGTACCTGAGGATCGTCGTCACATGCCTAGGTCGAGACGGTAACCTCTAAGTTCTGATGTCAGCTTTTTGAGCGGCAGGAAGTGCAGAAGACCGTCTGCGAGGTGCTGACTATGGCATGAGAGCAACGCAATGTGTTCGGGAAGTGCATCAAACGATGGCATCCCAGTGCCTGCCTCCGCGAAAGCTATTTCTAACACGTGGAGAACGTCCTCCCCCACCCACTCACGGCGAAGGTACTCCATTGAGCTACGTGAAGGCTTGGGCCCAAAGCCATGGAGTAAATCCACCACAGCTTGATGAAGGCCGGAAGCTCCAAGATGGGCCAACGCGACCTTCCAAAGCAGCCCCTCCTGGGACAGGTTAAGCCGCCTCCGAGTTGTAATTACCTGATTCATGGTTGCTCGTCGGCATCCTGACTCTCCCCTGCCGCCGCATCAGCTGCGGCCATAGCTAAGAATTCGTGCCGCGCCTGATCCTCGCATTTATGGCAGGCGAAATACTGGATTCTCTCCATATCCCCTGTCACAAAAGCGTCGCAACGCTCACACGTAATTGCCTGCCATCCTCGATCGAAGCACGAAACGCAGCTCCACAATCCGTCGATGTAGAACACAGAAGGCCGGGGACACTCGCACTTATGGCAAGAAGCGATATGCTCGGCGCCCTCCTCCCACCATTGATCCCCCTCATGGATGTGAGCGGTACACAGATCAATCAAAGCATCTGTGTTGAAAGCGAAGTGGCACGTCGGACACTCGGTGAACTTTGCATCAAAGAATTCAATTTCTTCATTGCATCCTGGGCAGGGTAATTTGATGTCAGCCTTCACCACCGCAGTGTCACTGACCCCGCACACCAGGCAGCTGTAATCTGCCCCCCAGGTGTGCACTTCACTCACCACAGCTGACGTCAGCTCGCAGTGCCCGCATGCAATGATCGTTTTACCTCTTTTCTCCTCGATGTCGATTTTCGGCTTGAGGATCGTGAACCGAGAACTGAGAAAATCGCGCTGCCTCATCATGCGATGATTCAGCTTTTGGAGCTCAATTTTGTAGGGCTCGAAAACGCCCTTCCACGTCTCTGTGAGCATGGAATATAGGTAGTGCCATGAGGCCCACTGCTCAACGATGACGCCCGCTTGAGTTGCTGCTAGGTCGTCATGACCTGAATGGGCGAAGTGGACAATCTGATTGCGATGCTCGCCTAGTGCCTTGAAGTTATCGGAGGCGGCGGTGTCAATTTTCTCTCCAAGTATCGAATTGATCCGCTTCAGAGCATCATCGAGATAGACAGAAAGAAAGTCCCCGACGTATAGATTTTGCAGCTCTGCAGTCTCTGGCTTGGACAGCATAAGCGTCCAGTGCTCCGCCATCAGGCGGGCTTTGAGAAATAGTTCAATGGCCGTATACAAGTCGACGATAGAGTTCTTGGGTCTCTCCTTAACGTGATCAAGTGACGTCTCAACGAACCCCAGCGCATTCTTCACCAAAGCATCGAACAGCTGTTCCTTCGTCCGTTTTTCCTGCTTGAGCCACTTTCTTGCCATGAGTCCCACCTAAGTCAATGCACGGCCGCTTGATCGCCGATGTGCTTCCTGAGATTTTGACTCAATGGACATGATGGCGCCATAGTGGCTAGGCGACCCTTAACTTAAATAGGTACGCTGCGCTTCACCCTCCAAACTTGGGCGCAAGACCAATCCTGCGCCTCCCTATCGAATCAATCAGGAAGATACGATGTCGCTAAAATTATCCACCTCTAATCTGCAATCCGAAAAATATACCTACACCTGGAAACGCACTGACGGTGATGGAAAATATACTGGCCCCCTAGATCGAGACCGCGTTAGTAAGGTTGAGGGATATGAGGTGTTGGAATTCGTAGAGCAGTTCATGGATAAACACGGGCTCAAAAGCAAAGCGGACTTTCATAAAGTCGAGGATGCTCTTCACAGCCCTAGCCTTAGCAAGGAGATCATGCGCAAAGCGCTCATCTCTGGCGTAGAAAAGATATTGGGGTACTGACAGGGCAACCTACAAGGCGCTGCCTGGATCGACGGGCAGCGCTTCCACGTCAGTGTGACCGAGCAAGACAACCTAGGCAAAACTCTGAAAGGGTATGAGATATCGAAACTTGTCTATGCGGCTAAATGTGAGAACCGATCAGTCACACTCGTCCCGCGAGAGATCCGAAAAGTCTGTGAGCACATCACAATTGATGTAGTGATACATGGAGGAGCGTCTCGGTGATGCATACCGCAAAAGCATCCACAAAACGGGCAGCACTCTTCGATCTCTAAATCGCCCCACGCCCAGACACCCATGTATTCCGGCAAAGCGTCTCGCCCATACCCCGTAATTTCGAATGCATCAGCATTTTTCGCTATGAATCCATCCACACCTTCACTCATCAGGATGGGCAAGACGTCAGCAGGCTCGATCAGGAACCACTCTCCTATCTGCCTTTGTCGCGCGAAATGGATGTGGAGCTTCCTTTCAAGAGCTGCATCATTCTCTGAATGAATCCAACCCATGACCTCCAAAGGAAATGGGCTACCGGTCTGGAGCTGACCCCGCCGGCGCGTGATGTCGCTAGCGCGCCCAATTTTGATGTGGATGCAATTGCTGGCCTGCACCTGACCAATGAAATAGACCGGCATCGCATTTTTCTCTATTGAGTGAGTCGGGACAAAGTGCCTGAAAAACAGTTGCCCCGTCCTGCTAAATCTTTCGGGTGACATCAAGCTTACGATGCATCAGCGAACCCGGGGCGATTCATCATGAGTACAATGCGGCACCCGAAATTTGAATATGCTCATTCATGAAAAAATTGCTTTACGTACTGACGCTATCTCTGTCAATTATCAATCCTGCCTTTTCCGCCCCGCCATCGAATTTCACCGACGCTAAAGTCATAGCAAAGCAGAAGATCTACCTTGACCAAGCGAGCAGCTCGATGGGCGAGCTGTACTGCGGCTGCAAATGGACGTGGGTAGGAAAATCGGGTGGTCGCATCGATGCTGAATCCTGCGGCCTTCAAGCTAGAAAGCAAGAGAACCGCGCAGACCGAACTGAATGGGAGCACATCGTTCCAGCTTGGACATTCGGTCACCAACGGCAATGCTGGCAGAATGGTGGTCGAGAACATTGCGTAAACGATGATCCGGTATTTCGAGCAATGGAGGCCGATTTGTTCAACCTCTATCCATCGGTAGGTGAGGTGAACGGCGACCGTAGCAATTTCAATTATGGAATGGCTTCCGGGGTAGCGCCGCAGTACGGGCAGTGCAAGACGCGAGTCGACTTCAATCAACGAACTGCAGAACCGCGTGACGAGGTTAAAGGGCTGGTCGCAAGGACAACCTTTTACATGTTCGACAGATACAATCTGAACATGTCTCGTCAGCAGCAACAGCTCCTAATGGCCTGGGACAAGCAGTATCCGGTTTCGGCTTGGGAGAAAGAGCGGGATAGGCGCATTACGGCAATCATGGGGCACTCCAACCCTTTCGTGACTGGCGAGCGTCGATGGTCACAAGGGTATAAGGCGGTTGGTGATGGGGTAGTTAGTGCCATTCCTGTTAATCCTCCGAGAGTAGCAGCACAGCCAACCCTAGCAAGCGCGACCGGAGTAGATTTGATCATTGGCAACCGAAAGAGCCAGGTGTATCACCTCTCAGTTGGGTGTCCTGGTTATGGTCAGGTTTCGGTGAAAAACCAAATTACTTTTGAAACTGAATCTGAGGCTCGGGCGGCAGGATACCGTATAGCGGGCAACTGCAAGAAAGCCTGATATCAACGGCGCAGCCTCTAATGGGGCTGCGCGTTTAGTGAACGCCAGGTGTGCCCAGCAAGAATGCGTTTTCGATGGTTCTACTTCCTGGCCAACTCATGCTTTATACAGCCATCGTAATACGTTTTCTTAACCACTGAGGGCTGGAGCTTCGACTTACTTTTGTAGGTTTGCTCGGTGATGCCTAACGCCATCTTCGGCATCCACGGCTTCGAATACGTCTTTTTTTTCAGGTTGTTTCGAGCACTGTATAGGGTGGTTCCAGAAAGCTTGGACTGCTGGGCATTGCCTGCGACCCCTGCGCCCCATTTGCAAATTTCTAGCTCATTCTTACTGAGGCCTTTCGCATGTGCAGGTAAGGCTGCCACTGCCATTAAAATCGCCCCCAACGTGAAACCAAGAATTCGCATGCGACCCCATCGTATAACCGTTTTAAAGTACGGATTTTGCCAGATTTCACAAGAAGTGCGGGCCATCAAACTGCCCTCTATAGATTGGAGAAGTGCTGACACGACAAGCTGCCGAAAACCATTTCAGCACCTGCGTGGCACGCGAACTATGCTGCTTACACCTGACCTAATCCCCCCCACGTTTTATGGATCGTTGCACACAGGAGGTTCGTGCTCCCTAAAAAGACTTAGACAACCTCCTGGATCTGCCAAACATAGAGGCACGAATGGTATGCTTGTCGTATAGGGGTGTTTGAAAACTACTCCAGCGACACTCGCTACCTTGCTGAGCTAGAGCTCAGCCTTTTTTCAATTCATGCTTGCACCTCACATATCTACAGCATTACTAATGAAAGGATTTCGTTGATCTTATGATTTCAAAAAAACTAAAGCCCTTTATCTCTTACCTGAAAGTTGATGGCCCCACTGAATACACCAGAGTGAAAATTGTCCCTATGACGACAACACTTGCGGAAATTTGGCACCGTTACGTTCAGCCCATTATTCATACACATTACAGCGACGGGAAAGTTTCTAACCCTAAACCTATTCGCGCAGATTACAAATGGAACTGGCACAATATTATTCAATTAAACAAAATCCATAACATTGGTCACTTCAACGCCTTGGCCGCCCCGGCTCAAGGATTTTGCCTGACAATCAATCTTGATAACGAGGACTATCCTATAGGAATGCTTACATTGGTTCCTCAATATCTTTGCAAAGCGGAGAAGTTTGGGCGAAAAACATACGTCTGGTATTTATCCACGGCACCAAAAGAATTCTACGACACTTATACTTACAAGGAAGAGGTAAAGGGTGTTGGAAAAGCATTGTTAGACACCGCGATCCAAGCATCCATCAAATATGACGGAGATGGCGCCCTGCTTCTTCATTCATCGCCGAAAGGTGGAGAAGAACTCAAACAATATTACCTCTCTTGTACATTTAAGCCAGTCCCCGAAAGCTCCATCCCACTTACTTTTTACCGCTGGCGAGATCGAGGTGGATATTTTGCGCTAAGCAAAATCAATGCCCGAAATTTCAGCGACAAAAATGACATCTGGAGACACGTCCAACATCCCGCTAGTCTGCCTTTACAAGACAGCCATATCATGTGCTAGGCTTACTTATGGAATTGGCATCAGGAGAAAAACAATGAGCACCGATAAAGATTTATTGTTACTTGCACAAGCCCTCAAAAATCTGACAGGCATTGTGCTTGATGTAAGCACCAAAGAAGGAGAGCAAGAGCTCCGAAAACAAGCTAGAAACATAGCAGAAGAGCCAGACAGCCCTCTATCTTTAGAGATATCAGAGTTCATGAAAAATCATGAAAAAGAGATAGAAAACGTACCAAACTTGAAGCCTACACGATTAGTACACCTCAAAGGAGTTTTCGTTCCTGACAAACTAGATTACCTTCAAGACGGGAAGTCCTACGATGACGCCCCCTCTACAGGCTATAAGCCCTAAGCAACCGTCTTTGAAGTATAAATCGAACTTCCGCAATCCCCGTAGTGGTACGCTCGGGGGAGCATCATGACAAACAGCTCCCCCTTACAAATATCATACTGTTGCTCTCGCCCACCCTGCGCTTTACGAGACCTTTGCAAGCTCAACCCTTCGTCTAACAGCTTTGGAAATTTCATTCATTAAATCACTACACTCTGAAGGACTCACTCCAACAGACTCCACAACATCTACAACATCAAATAATTTAGTAACCTCCACATTCCTAGCACCGATGAATGCCAGAATCACACCCCTACCATTAACCAAAGACCTGATATCTTCAGCATGCTCTGAATAAAGTGCCACATCCCTAATCAGTACAACACAAACAGACAGCACTCTCAAATGCTCAGATTTTCTAAACTGACTTTCCGGATTATTAAGTTTAGCCTGAACCAACCCAGCACGTAGCAAAGAGAGCAGTCGAACCAAAAACTCGCTTGTTGAATGATGTTTAGATTCAGCAGTGATGACATCTAATGAACCACTAACCCATGGTGTTTTGCCTATGGCTTCTGGAAGTAGCTGAGCGCTTTTATAGCACGACTCAACCAATGTATTTCCTAGCACAGTAAGTTTCTCTTCCTTTACAAGCCTTCTAGTGGATAGCGCCTCATAATCTACTTCATCCATTATTTCGCTTACCTCACCGACAAGATAGTCCTTCTGAGAAATACTGCCCAGACCGTCCGACGATATTAAGGTGTAACTGGATGCTATCCAGGCCTTCCGAAGCTTATCTACCTGCCTAGAAGTTAGTTGACTCAAGGCAATAATTAAAAATCGCTTATATTTCTCCTCAACCTTAAACAACCCTATTGACCGAGCAAGCTGGCCATATATAAGCGATTTATCATTTTCAATATCATCCAAACAAGCCTTCAACAGGGAGTTATAATCCTCCACATCGAGTGCTCCGCCTATGAGAATAGGGGCTCCTTCCAACAGACCGCGATGAAACTCTTCCGCACGCTTATTAGCTCTTTCCTCTTGGTATTTAATGACGTTATCCATAGCAAACTTCACTATTTCGTAGATACCCTTTGCAGCACCAGCCCCCGGTATCAAATCGAAAGCTAGCTTAGTTATAGCGTCGCTGGCTGCTGAGAACCTTAATTCCTTACTTTCATCCTTGGACATCACAACTATCACCTATGGTCAATCTCACTAAGTTTGAAGGCATAAACATCACTCAGTCTTTCCGCCAGCCAACATCCTCATAGGCTACGATATCCACCTCAGGATAATTCTGTGCCAAAGTGCCCAGACGGCTTATCATTGGTTTCCGATGCTCCATGCAAAGTAAGCTCCTAGAAATGGCATGACTAAAGCTGTTCAGGGCGCTTAACTGCTAAATTTGAAATTACAGCGCCGAGTGAAATCATTATCACTACGGATTTTTCCAACCACCTGAGGCACGATTGCAATGCTCTTATTGATATAAGAACGAGCATCTTCAGTTCGTCCAAGCGAACACAAAATTTTCGTCGCATTTATCACAATTATTTGCACGTTACCGCTATCAACAGGCTGCAAATTGATCGCCGCACTGATGCTTTTTAGCGCCGCTTCGTTACGTTCAGTCCGCATTTCAGCATAAGCTTTGTAGTTCCAGGCCATCGCATCCGAGGTATTGAGGAGTGTTGCCATCTCGAAATTGATCAACGCCTGCGAAAAGTTACCCTTCTGTGTAAAACGTTTGCCAGTCTCGATGTATTCAGCTGCCGCTTTTAACGGTGATGACTGGTCTGACTCGATTTGGCGCGTTGGAGTTTCGATCCTGAACGTCTTTACTTTCTCAAGCATGTCGTCGAGATCTTCTTTTGAGAACATAGCCTTCGCGAGCAATGTGACTCTCTGTACAGATTCTGGATCGGTCTCGAAGATAAGTTTCTGATTGTTCTGTATGAATCTGGCCTTGCTTTCCATCCGATTGCGCTCGACGTCAGTGCGCTTGATGAAGAGTTCTTCCTGCTTTTGGCTGAAATCTTTTTTCTGTTTATCGACTTCTAATACCATGCGTGCATCGTTGATACTGGTGTTCGTGCTGTATGTCGCCGCTGCCAGAATGAGTACCGCTACTGGGATTGCGAGTTTGGCGACCAAGTCGATCCGATAGCTTTTGACAGCCATAGCTGTCTTGATTTCCTCAAACCTTAGTTTTCTTTGTTCGAGCTCAAGTTTTGCCATTTCGATTGAGAGTTTTCTCTCATCTAAAGAGGTCGCAGAATTAGTTTCTTCGTGCATGTCTGTAAGAAATTTTATGTGAGCGGCAAGTTAAAAGTTTTGGGAACTCGAAAACAGATGCCCGGGCGGATTGAATAAAACTTTAGGAGGACGCTTGGGGCCTTCTGTCCCAGTAGCACTCGCGTCATCAACGATGTGCGAAAAGGGAGATATTCGCGTCGAAACCGACATCGCTGGCACGTCAGCCCGATTTCACCAGAAATTATAGGTGCAGCTACCACCAAGGTTATGCATTACGGCTGTGGCATGGAGCGAAGTTACTTGCCCAGACTCCTAACGACCAAAGCGGAAACGCTTGTATCGTCGTACAGGTACGACTTTGACATGATTGCCCATGACGATGTCTCCATTTTTCTCAGCGTTGTTGCTGATAGCCTTTGCACCCTGCGTGCAAAGCTGTGCGGGATGGGATGTCAGGCAGCATGGGAATTCTTTGGTGGAAGTTACGGGACTATCCTAACAGGCGAGATTGCGGCATGGGAAGCAGAAAAATAGCACATAGCCACTAGATCTCTTGGCATCTCGATGAACGAGAAAGTCATTGCAAGCCTCCCTCATCATCCACGCTTAGCAGCCCCTTGTGCCGCTCCCTCAAAAACGCGGGCATATGCGTCAACGAACGGGTAATCGTTGATGCCTAAGCTTTGAACTCAGGTGCTGGTACCTCTAGGTCGGATAGAAATGCCTCCCACGTCTCCTCCTTTTCGCCGGGGTAGTAGTTAACCAGTCTCCGCCTCACCAGCCACCAACGCACCACGAAATAACTGATCTTGGTTTTCTATCACCGCGATCGCCCTTTCCAACTGACCGGTCTATCGAAACCATTTCCTACTGCCCTCCTGGCTCGGGCAGTTTTGACTGTGATATACAATCGCCCAATCAAGTCGCGCCTACATTTAACGTTGAGGGATCAAAGGTGTTTTCCTACTCATTTGCGGTGAAATTGACCGATCGCAACATTGATCAGCAGTCCTCTCAAGCATTGCTCCAGAGTGAATCCCGAGCCATCAAAGTAGAGCGTAAAGAGGACGATATCTTCCTGATTTCTTCCGCTGGATACTCTTGCAAGGAAGATGCGGAGCAGCAACTGGCATCCATGCTAATGAAAACCAAGATCACGTTGCTTAAGCTCAGGATTCCCCATCAGGACTGGCTGTCGTTCAACACCCAGCAGAGGTTTGCCACGAATGCTATCGGCAGCATTTTTGAAGAGCGCAGGATTGTTGCGATTAGCTACAGACCACAAGTTTATGAAACAGATCGCTTTCAGCACTGGCCTGGTGCAACGCCCGCAGGAACCGCATTCAATCTTGACACACTCACAGATATCGCTCTTCCCGACGCTGACTTCAATTTCGGAACCATTCGCACACTGGAGGCCTTGACTGTACTGGGACTAGCCTTGGCAGATCCGCATGCGAAATCCAAACTGATTCTTGCGATGACTGCGGTAGAGATTCTCAGCGATAGAGAAAGCGCGGAGACGGAGGTTGTGGAAGCGCTTGATGCATTGAGGGAGAAAATCCCGGCAATTGAAGCCTCACCCGAGGTCAAGGCTCGACTTACCAAAGTATTAGAAGAAGCCAAGAGAGAGTCCATATCGAAATCCGGTAAGCGGCTGGTCAAGCAGGTTCTCGGCGGCACCAGAGCCAAAGAGTTTTACAAGCTCTATGATGTACGATCTGAGCTGGTGCATGGCAATGCTTCACGCCTTACCATCGACATTGATGGGCATGCCGAAATCGAGAAATATGCTGAGGCAGGCTTCAAACTGGCACTAGATCTCACCTTGCTGTTTCGTGAGCCCGAGGCGTGGACTACTGCCTCGTTGGCCGTCGGGCATTGATCCAATCGATAACTATGGCATCGATGTCAAACTAGCTTAGATTGACGGATAACCAGCGACGAGCATGGTCGTATTGAAACCTACGATAGCCTTTCGAAGACGAGGTCATCCAGTCCAAGCTGCCTTGTGAAGGCACCTTGTGTAAGCAGGGGGAAGCTTTGCCGTTGTGGCAGATTGAGGTACCTCGGTTATCCGCATGCCCGGTGGATATGGGCGAGTCCTACACGACTGCCTACATCAAGAATGCCGAGCGAAAGCTGCTCCGGGAGTATGTGTGCACGTGGATGCCGTTATCGTTCCTAATCCGGCCCATGACCTCCAAAGGAAATGGACTACCGGTCTGGAGCTGACCCCGTCGGCGCGTGATGTCGCTGGCGCGCCCAATTTTGATGTGAGTGCAATTGCTGGCCTGCACCTGACCAATGAAATAGACCGGCATCGCATTTTTCTCGATTGAGGTGAGTCGGGACAAAGTACCTGAAACCGTTGACCAGTCTTGCTGAATCTAGGGGTTTATCTTTCGGGTAACATCAAGCTTACGATGCATGAGCGATACCATCGTGAGAATGTCCAAGGCGTCTTGCTCGGACATAGGCCAGTCTATCTTCGTCGCATGCGCCATAGGATTACGGACAGCCCCGAACAATCCGATTAGCAGATTCGCAAATCCCTTCTGCTCACTTTTCTCAGACTCGGTGGTCAGGGGCCCCAAGGCAAGCATTGGGCTTTGTCCGAGGAAAGCCTTGGTCACCAGATCGGCGCCATCGCCATTCAAGCCCGACAGGTTTCGGATCCGTGCAGCAATCCCCTTTGTGGCCTCAAATACTGCGTGGAAGTAATTTTCGCTCAACAGTTCTGCCCGACAGTATTTGAAAACCTCCTCATGTACTGCTCGTGCTTCTAGCGCTGCTTTGAGCCGGCCTACACGCGCGCGAGCCACATCCAGGGTGGTTGCCTTGTCCGCACGCCCTACTCTTCCATCATCGCGCACGTAGAATCCCGAGAAAGCGAGGACAACGTTGAGCTCATCCCTACGCCAACTGAAGGTCTCACGATCCCGGGCGTAACTCACAGGATTCATAGCGCAGTTGATGAAAAGGATGAGATGGTTCCCAACCTGATGCTGGCTCTGCATTTGTGCCAACGCATTGAATAAGCGTTTCCACTTGGTGTTACTCGGATCGGCGTCTGGAACGCGAATGTCTTGGAGAAGATATCCAATTTGAGTGCCGCTCAAGCCACGTTCGGTATCAGCGAGAACACGACATGCAGCTTCTAGGTGCTGCGAACTAAAGGGTGCGATGCGGGTACTCAAAGTCAATCTCCATCGGTAAACACTAAAGTGCCGCATGCGCACCGGGGAAAAACAATCCTTGGGCCAATGTGCCTAACGAGATAGCACACGGGGTACTAGCCCTCAATATCCGATCTGAGGTTTTCCTCCAGATGCTCAACTCTAGATGTGCCCGGAATTGGGAACATGATCGGCGAGTAGTTCAGAAGCCATTTCAATGCATGGGTTGCCAAGGTGGGCTGGTCTCGAACCTCACTTGTTGCAAAACACTTTCCGGCGCTCAGAGGTGCGTAGGGAACGAACGCTATTTCATTCTGCTCACACCAAAGGATCACACCCTCGGAATGGTTGTCCAGGATGCTAAATTGATTCTGAACAGCGGCGATTGGAGCAATCGTCATCGCCTGCGTGAGTTGAGGAATATCGACTTTCGACAAACCCAGGGATTTGATCTTCCCTTCCTGACGCATCTTCTCAAGCTCCCCGACCTGGTCGACCAAAGGGACATTTGGATCGACACGGTGTAGGTAATACAGATCAATTGCTTCAACGCTAAGTTGTCTGAGGCTCATCTCGACGCACTGGCGCAAATACGCCGGATAGCCGCAGGGTGTCCACTTGCCCGGGCCTTGGCGGGTAAAGCCACCTTTGGTAGCAATGACCAGATCGTCTGTATAGGGGAACAACGCTTTGCGAATTAGCCCTTCGGCCACATTTGGCCCATAAGCGTCGGCGGTGTCGATGTGTTGCACACCCGAGTCCACGGCTCTGCGCAGGAGTTGAATGGCCTCAGATTCTGAGGCCGGTGGGCCCCATATACCAGGCCCCGTGAGCCTCATTGTGCCGAAGCCAAGACGCCTCACCTGCTTTCCTGCCAAGAGTCTTGTCCGGGGGGCAATCATGAACGCTCCAACTTGTGAAGAATTTCGGTGTGTAAGCTATCGAGTAGAGCACCACGTACATGAGGAACAAGCATCTGATGCTGGATCCCGAAGTGGTTCAAGATCTGATGTAAGTGGGTGTCGACGGACTGCCTGAAAACCAAATTGGTATCGCGTCCTGGGCCAAGAGCGATGGAGCTATCAAGTCGAGTAGCAACGATGGTTGTGTAGCCGGGAAGCTGGCTGGTGATCAGTGCGTTAATCGCGTCTATCTGATGCATAGGTACAGGTGTACCTCGATGCTCGACGGCGGCATTCCAATACGCCACAGCATCCACTATCGGTCGATCGACCAGTATCACCTCAGCATTGTCAGCGGCTGTTCGTTGCGCTTCGAGCGTCCGATCGATAAACCACATCGTGGAGTCATAGGTATGTTGAGTCAGCAGCGGAATGCCCTGTTGTACTGCCAGCCTCCCAAACGAGGGGATGGTGGCGACACTGATGCCTTTGCACTCAAGTGAAACTTTGAGCTCATCACAGAAGGTGGACTTCCCCGTGGAATGGGTACCAGTAACACCTAAAAGAACAGGCTTCACCATAGGTTTCCTTGCTCTGGGGGAGGTGATTGCTCGTCAGGTTGCGTTTTGAGCTGCGCAATCTTACAGATGTCCTGCCAAGTTCTGGCGGACGACTTTTCGATGAGATGATCGAGTAATAAGGCTGTTGCGTAAGCATCATCTGCGGCGCGGTGGAGCTGGTCGGCGACCTTATCGCGCAGCCCTGTGTCAACGAGCAATGACTCAAGCCGATGGCTCTTGGCGCTAGGGTAAACGTGACGAGCAAGTTTCAATGTATCGATGACCCCCACTGGCGACCATCCGGGCAAGTGACGCTTCATCACGCCATAGTCGACCGACGCATTGTGCGCGACGAACCATCGGTTCCGGAGATGCTGTTCTACGTCGTCCATGATCTCAGCCCAGGATGGGCAATTTTCCAGCTCCGTGTTTTTAATGCCGTGGATGCGCTGAGCCTGCCAAGTGATCCGGTTGACGGGCTTGATTAACCAAGACAGGAGCTCGTGGATTTCCACGGGTGGAAAAGGGGCGATCCCTACTTCGACCAAGTCCGGTGGCGTATGCCCATTGCCTTCAACGTCTACGATGATGATGGGTTCAGAGGGCCACGCGAAGTCTGTTTTAAGCATCAGAGATTCCTTGTTGCCTCGGCGCGGCCATGGCGCGCGTAGTGATGGGGCTTGTCAGCGTCATGTACCTGATAGCCTAAAGAGTGCTGCAGATAGTAACGACGCTGTTCATCAAGACCGCGAACAACAATCGCACGGTCGTTCACCTGCGGATCTCCCACAGCACCCAGCTCGTGGCACATTCGATTCAGAACCTGTTGATCCGGCTTCTTCCATGCTGCTTTGCAGATGGCGAATTGGGAGGTCGGGCAGGTTTCGCACAGTTCGGTGATACCGAAGTGTCCGTTGTAATCGGCCTGGTGATGCGCAAAGGCGACTCCACAAGAGGTTTTGTGGAAGATCGGTGTCACCTGATTCTGTTCCCCGTACAACCTGAGCAGCCTCTGCTCATCCTCCAACGGGAAGAGCTTTCGCCTAGCCGTCATTTTGTATGGCTCAGGGATTCCTTGGCTCTGGTAAAACTCGGCTATCTCCTTGCGATAGAACAGCCCGCTGAATACGGTCGCATGGGCATGATTGGCAAGCGCTGCGGCCTTTGCAATGTGCTCAGGTGAGTCGTTTAGCCCTGGAACGATTGGGCGCCAATACAGCACCACTTTGTACTGCCTGGCGTGGCGGAACAACATCTTCAGGCTGTTGGCAGCGATCGAAGACTTGATGGGTTCGATCTTCGGATCATCAATTCCTGAGTAGGTAACCAGCACTGTCAGCTTGAGGTTTCGGAGAGTATTGAAACGCTCGCAATCGTCCTGCGATACACGCCATCGAGTGATCACTAGCACATTGTTGGTTAGCCCAGCCTCATCAAGCATACGCAACAGATTGTGGGTATGAGTCTTGACCTCGGGGAGCATCGGGTCGGTGGCCCGGTTGAACAGCTGAATAGGTGTGATGTGAGGCTGAAAATACCGGTGAGTGATAAATCGCTGGAAGGCGTCCTCATCGCTCATCAGTGCCTGCGGCGTGCGCTGATCGAAATTTCCATAGAGGTGACGAACGCAGTAGCTGCAATCGAGTGGACAGCCAATGATGTGATTCAAGCTGAGCCCGCTTTTGCGGTACCCGACAGGATCTACCAGATTCGGGTTGGCGTTTTGTAACTGCGTCGATTCGATGATTCTGACTTGGGATCTCACTGCGATTCTCCTTGCTTGCCGCCGGATCAACAGATGGAGTGAGCGCCCATTTGGAGGTGCCTACCCGCCCATCCTTGGTGGGTACAGTAATGGCCAGATGATAGCTTGATTTCTGAGTGTACGGGCAAGTCAGACTCGTATGCCTGAGGCAATAGTTTTCGCGATCCATGTACCCATCGCTCTAGCGCCATCAAGATGTGATCCAAAATAATTGCGAAACCGGCAAAAACGCACTATGTTGTGCTCAAGAACATATAAAAACACCACATAATGTGGTTTCCACTTGCTGCGCCCGCTGTCTACCGATGTATTTTCGTAAGATCCTTAACGCATGAAGGAGATTTCGTATGACAGATCGTCGCCCTATCAACAAAGACGTCAACGTTCCTAAACCAGGCGGTGGTGAGCAGCCGCGTTCTCGGAATCAAGATGGGCAGATTCGAGATAAACGGAGTGATGCGGGGAATCCCCGCAAGTGATGTGCAATAAACTCAGCAGGGGGCGCACGCCCCTCTGCTGATTTTGACTTCCGACAAAATCACGCGAATTTCGCGTCTTTTGCGCTGCTGATACCTTCGAGCACCGGTCGCATCACCTCGGCGGTGTAACGCGGTAGAGGTACCTTAAAGCTACCATCGGGATCATCCAGGATCAGGCTGTAAATCACTTCAGAAATTTGGCAAATCCTGGACTGCTTCGAACGCTCATACTCGTTCTGCTTTTCCGCTTCTGCTGCTCTGACTATGGCAGAGGGGATCCTATTGCCCGCATGAGTAGCGCCCTTGACTGTGCCCTTCTCAAGCGAATTGTCAGCTTGCTTCACTGCCTTCCAGATGAAGCTAAATATGTTGCTGATTGAGCTTGAAGCAAGCAATGGCCTCAAGACCTCACGGGTAGCGCGCTCCGCTTTGAATACGACGGCAGCGTTTTCGACTCGGTAGCGCAGATACTCTACAAGATCCTCTTCAGCAAGCTCATAAATGAGCTCTGTCAAAACAGACTCAAGCTCTGCCTTGTTTCGCTCCAGGTCGTAAACAATCAGCATTTGGAGAGACTGCACATCAAGTGCCACGTCATCGGAATCAGCAGCGCTTACGTTGGGAGTCCACCATAAAAAATCATGCCTGTCGTATCTGCGGTAAAAATCCAGCGCGTCGGATGACGTATCTGCTGATACAAGAATGATATGCCTACCGAAAAGCTCACTTATGCATTGATTCTGATACTCGGGCGTTGGTGCTAACCGGCGATGCCATCGCTGAAGCTGGGCGAAAGAGAAACAGGTCACATCAGCAGGGCCGGCCATTGTCAGGGCGGCGAGCAGAAGTATCTTTTCACGAAGCGTTAGCTGGTCATAAGCAGTTTTATGGCGCATGCCCTCGCCATTGATCTGACTGAGGTACTCGTCCTTACAACCACTGCACCCACAGATGTCCTCACTAAACGTCGGGAAGATGTGATCACACCCGGTGCAAACTGGCCGATTTGCGGGCTTGTTTCGGGCTGCTCGTCTCTGCGTCCCGTGAGCGCTGCAATGCGGACAAGCGAGATCGGTACGCTCCAGGAGAGGTAGGAGCTTCAGTAGAGAATTAGTGTTGGTATTGATCGCGAACTCGTTCATCAAGTCGCTTGTTTTCTCGCCTCCCAGATACCGTTGGTAGATATTTTCCACCTGCTCTGCAGAGAGGTGGCCAAGTGGGTCAGCAATTTCCTCGACCACTTGCACGGTTTTTTCAACGGTACCAGGGACGACCTCGTCCAATTCTGTAGATGACATACGTTTTCCAAAAATCCTTTTATAGAGAGCTACTCAGAACGAATCGCGGGACTGCCGAGACATTGATGCCAGGTCGCATGGCGTTTGTTCAATTGCGCCGTCCTCTAGCAAGATAAGCGTCAGCAGCTCGAACCTGACCCGATTGACAGTGCGCGTACTTACCAGAGGATTGGAGTTTCGCTGAAGCTTTTTTGAAATGCCATCGACGCTGCTAATATCCCTACCTTCTCCAGATTCGGCCTTACATGAACATCTCAAACTGCCCATCGAACCACGGCATGCCCGGTCGCCCACGACCTCGCCCAAATCGTCCGCTCCCCTTCGACCAGTTCGACAATTTTTGTGATGAGCCACCCATAGGAATGGAGTTGGAGGACGTAGAGTTGATCTGGTGGATCGCTGCCTCACGGTCGAGCAAGAAAGAGCTACGCGCAAAATTACAGAACGTGATCCGAGGTTACTCTCGCCCCTTTGACTGCATTTCCTATGTGCCGATTTCCGACAGCACAGGGCGAGGTCGATACCCTCGCGCAGTGACACTACTGCTCAAGCAGACTCTCAAGCCTCACGGGGCAATTGGCACCACCGACGACGCTCTTTATATCCAGGTTTTGATTTGGCATGCGATGACTGAAGCAGCGTTTCGATGGTTGCCTGCCAGGGCTTTGCCGATGCGCCTTCGCACCATGAAACTTGAAAACGAATTAGGCATGTAACTGAATGCAGACTGCTGGGGAAAAATTGATGGGCGCCCCTTTTTGTAAACGCAAAGAAAACGCGTGATGCCGGTAATCTGCAAGACTACGAGCTGCTGTCACGGCCAGCCCAATTCAACATTGGCAGACTACACATGCGTTTTTTAAGGTAGGAAGTAAATGCCAAAGCAGGTCAGGTTGATCAGGCACGCCGAGAGCGCCGCGAATGTCGGTTTGGCCACGACTGCCCCTGACTCCATACCTTTGACTGAAAAGGGCAAGCACCAAGCCCAGGAACTTGCCCATTCGTTTAGCTCAGTTCCAGATCTGATCGTCTCTTCGCCGTTTGTGCGCGCCGAGGCTACGGCATTACCGACCGCGCAGCGCTACCCCGATGCGCCATTCGAGCTGTGGGCCGTCGAAGAATTTACTTATTTGAACCCAGACCGATTTTCCGGCAGCACCCAGGCCGACCGAAAGCCACATGCGGAAAACTACTGGGAGAGCGGTGACGCGACGATGATTGATGGGCCTGGCGCTGAGTCGTTCGATCATCTGCTCGGGCGGGCAGATGCAATGCTGGCCAAGCTTGCGGATCACGATGCCCAGGACATCCTAGTTTTCAGCCATGGGCAACTCATCAGAGCTGCTGCTTGGCGGATCAAGCATGGAGACCACGCTAGCTCGCAAGATCTGATGCGTGAATTTCGGGTCGTCGATGTACAGGAACCGTTGAGAAATTGCTGGAGTTATCAGCTCGTGTTTGATGGCTGCAGATGGACAGTTGAATGCCAACTCGACGTATCTGGCCAAGGGAGATTTATAGACGAGTTCTGTACGATATAGCGCTCTCGCCTTTGGCTACCCGTTATCGCGCTTGAACGAGCAGCCGAGTATTCGGCAGTACATGATGGGATGTCTTTGGCGGCAAACCACTCCCACGAAGTTGTCCTGCGCCCAGCAAAAAAATATCAGGACATTTCCCCCCGCTTCACTGAAGATGCTCCCCATGGATCAAGGCAGGGTGAAAGAAAAAATGGGATTATTCATGCAGTTCTGGGCCTGGCTCTTCGAAGACAAAAGGTCGGCTTGGGAGCAGAAACAAGACCGCCTAGCCATCGATGCGCTCAACAAGTTCAAGAATTACTCAGTCAGTGATCGGGGTGGATTGTCCATGGATCCCGAGGAGCTTCGCGAACTCGTTACGACAGGTCGCGAAGAGCTGAAGCACCTTGTCCAGCCGCCGTCGTCGAACCGTACTACTCACGCGCCTCCATTCACCACCGCTCCGTTGACCGGCCATCAGGGAGGCTCCTCGCCAAGCGCTTCGGGGATGGATGACTTTGTCGAAGTCGTGACCTGGCGCCGTCTGGCCTCCGGCGCATCCGTGCGCTACGTGTGCCTCGAATCTTTAACAACAAAGCAGTACGCCGTCACTTCGACAGACCTCCTCTCTCTGCCTAAAAATAATGATCAGACGGTTCTTGATACGAAAGCCAACCAGCGGATCATCCGGGCTCTGAGCTGTGCTGACCTTGTGTGGTTCGACTCACCCAGCGCAGCCATGGATGCGTTTGACGCGAGCATTTAACCTACAGGCTTTTCAATTTCGACCGTCTACTGATTGCCCCTCCTTACCTGCAGATTCCGCGTCGGCAGATGGGGGCCACGATGTCACCGTGGAAGTTCCAAAAGATCTGCTCGCAACGGCAGGCCTGCATCTGGTGATGAACAGACGATGAGAAGGATTGGCAAAGCAGTAGTCCTGAATCCTTGCAACCCGGCATGCGCGTAAGCAGAAACGGGGCTGGCCCGCGTTGTGTCGATAAATAATGCATCACAGCCACTCCCTAGCGTCTCCCTCAGATATCTCATCTCAACAATCCCATAGCCGAGATTACCGAGTGCGCTTCAAGTCATTTGATACCTCTCTGTTTTGTACCGTTAGCCTTCTTAATGTTTGGACAAAGGTCGGGATTACCTGATGCACGTGGTTAGGCAGCCAAGTGCCACCTCCTCATTTGTGCTGATAGACTGAGACTACCCGGGCACTCCACTCGCCGCCCAGCGAAAGCCCCCCCTTACAGGAAGTAGAAGAATGACAAGACGTTACGTAAGCCTCGTAGTTGTAGGAGAGGTCATCACGGTTGTGAATGCCGAAGTACCAGACGACAACAAGCAGCCCATCACCATACATTCCGATACGACTTGGAACCTGCAAAAAGGCGATCGAGGGCCCGCGCTTGCCGTCCTTCATCAACGTTGTGCAGGTTATCTGACCGAGCACAAGGTCGATCAGGTCGTTATTAAGGCAAGTGCGTTACCAACTGGTTCTGCAAAGCTGGCACTGCTTGGAAGCGCTGAAGTACGAGGCGTGGTCATCGCTGCCGCCGCTTCTGTACTGAACGAAGTCAAAATACTTTCGAAGGCAGTCATCAGTCGCACATATGGCGAGCGAAAGGTTGATGAATATTTGAAGGACGACGACTTCTGGAATGAGCACACAGAGGGGGGCAAGCTGAGAAAAACCAGTCGCGAAGCCGCGATGCTCATTGTTGCCCAGAGGAATGCCTGATGCACGGTATTGTACCGGCGCTTCAGGTCGGCCAGAAGCTCGGCAATGGTCACTTCGGTGAGGTTTTCCTTGGCGAAGATGGCGTGCACGGCCAAGTTGCCGTCAAAGTGTTAAGTCGAAAACCAAATCATACCGACCCTGAGTGGTGGCAATATAAAACGGGCTTTCTGGCCGAGGCTCAGAATCTCTCAAAGGCTCGTCATCGGAACGTGGTTCAGGTCTATCACATAGAAGAGCTGCCGGACGGCAACAGCATCCGTTTTTGTATGGCCTACTGCCCTGGTGGGTCACTTCAGAGCGTTTACGAGGTGAGGCCAATGCGGCTTCTCGAAGCACGCAAAGCCGGCACAGAGGTGTCCCTAGGCTTGGAAGCACTGCATGCGCGGGGAATGCTTCATCGGGATATCAAGCCTGGCAACATCCTTATTGACGCTGTAGGGGTAGCCCAACTTGGCGATTTCGGACTGGTTACCGATAATTTGATCCTAGGGTATGGCTCGCAGGCTGGTTATCTAGACCATATCGCTTATGAGGTTTGGCTGGGGAATGGCACCAGCGTAAAGACCGATATCTGGGCTCTTGGTATGACCCTTTTCCGCCTTTTACATGGGCAAATCTGGTATGACGAAGCAATAGCTCCTAAGCACATAGTTCAAGATGGCGGATTCGTCGACACACTCCAATGGCTCCCTCACATACCAAAAGCGTGGCGCAGGGCGATCCGAAAAATGCTCAACGACGATCCGGATTTACGCTATCAAACCGCCGGCCAGGTTCTGAATGCGTTATCGGGTCTGCCCACGCCTAACTGGGCTGCCACCGTCACCCCTGGTTTGGTGAGGTGGGAGCAAATCTTAGGAACAAGACGGAAGATCGTTGAATGGACGCAACATTCGCCACGAAGTCATGAATGGAAATCCTGGAGTGAGCCGTTTGGGATTCCCGGGCGAAGTAAATCGTTAGGCGGGTCGAATGGAAAAGTGGCGAAGCGCCAGCTAATAAAGCAGCTTGAGGACTACTTTGAGATTTAAGTCGAGCGGCTTAGGATTTCACTTGAACGTTTTGTCTCGCACGTATACCCAGTCCTAACCGATCAAGGCAGGTTTAGGACTGGGTACGGCGAAGAGCGCGAGGTAGCAGGTAAAAATCGTTCTCGTCAGCTGGTTTGAGAGGCTTGAGGCCAAGGCGCTGTGCCGCTTCGGCACGCCTGGACTCCGAGCAGAACGGACAGTAGGTGTTGCTAGCTACTACACCCTCGTCAGGTTGCCAATAACGCTGGCAGTGCCGGCAGCGAGGAAGCGCTACTTTTAAGTTTGCTGACTTGGTGCTCATATCCAGTCCGTCCTCAGTCCTTTGACATTTCGGTCGATACGCTTTTTGCAACTCCCTGCAAAAACTGTGTATGTATACAGTATTGCACAAGTCGCGTTGTACACAAGCGGTCTTCGATGAATGGGCTCGCCTAGGTGATGGGATCAGAAACGCCCTAGAAAGATGTCATGAACAGGAAGGAGGCTACCCGACATCAGGCCCTAAATATGTTTGCCTCTAGCAGCTCTATGTCGTTCTACGTGCCGCATTTCATCCCGCCACTCCATAAGAAACTTCTCCCAGTCATGCGCATATGGCCCTTCCGTTACACGTGTCGATCCCAAGCTGGCACGCAGGAAACGCTCACGCCATGGCTGCGGAATGCTTGATTCGAGAACAATGCGGCAACCTATCGGGTGTGGCTCAGTAGGTACGAAACGTCGAACCTCCTCAACGCCGAGAGGGTGTTCCATCGACGCAGTATCAAGCCGTTCTCGCTGCTCAATATCGTCAAGCACGTCTAAGGCATCGAGCGCCTTGAGATCCCCAGGAAGGATGTTGGCAAGCGTCCATAGTGCTTTACGCCTTGCGGTCTCACGATGCCGAAGCTCTTCATCAGAAGTCATCGCGATCAGCTCCTCTCTGCGTCACAGGCGTCGATAGCCTGAACATATTTTGTTTCTTGCGTATAGGTGCTCCGCAGATGAGTCGCTGGTTTCTCAGTAAGGCACAGGGCTGCTCGATCACCGCATGACACATCGTCCTCAGCCAACGGTTGTCCTTAGCGCATCCGGTTTTGGAAGCGAGCTGGGTCGTGGACGCACCCTGGTGGAGCGGACAAAAGCTTCGAAGCCCGGCGCTCACAGCTACATCAAAACCAGTTGACCTTCCTCGTTTATCCACGGCACTTTAACGGTGGAATTAATCGGTTGCTCGGTGTGAGTCACCAGATTTCCTGCGACCCAAAGCTGCTCCGCCATCCAGAATGTTTCATCAAAATCGAAGGGGAATGTCCGACCGTCAATGCTCAAGCATGGCAGGTTAAGGTCATCATCCAAGGCAATCGCAAGCTTGTAATAAGTCGGCTCACCAGGGAGCGATTCTGGGTGCCGAAATGACCCCGAGGCGCAAAACTCAAATCCCTTGTTCCCCGATTCGTAAATCTGCAATGAGTCACGTTCCGCCGACAATGATCGCGCTTGGATCAGTTGGTACCAGGAGGCATAGGCCTCCAACTGCGAAATCGATTCCGCGTCCCCTTGGAAAACCCAGAGATGCGAGTAGGTCAATAACATCCTGACAAGACATTTAGTCACCTCGGCGCACTGCTGCGCGGTGAAGCAATGCTCCGAATCATCAAGGACAAGAGAAACGTAATTATCTGCCACTTCGACCGACGCCATATACGGCTCATGATCAGTAAAACCGTGCCACCTCATCGGGCGCTCGACCATGAAAACGACATTGCTTGCAGCAAAAACCTCACCATTCATAAAGCATCCACCAATTAATTTGAATGCAAATACAAACGGCTCGCTGCTCATAAAACTTTAGCAATAACCAAAAAATTACCGATCTACTGAAAAAGATAACACCATCAGCTATCGCCCCTATCTTCGCCAACCTCTTTCGCCTATCGGTCTATCGCGAGAGCCTCTCGGTTGAGTGATCCATCCTCACGCAGATTTTGGGAGGGACGAAGAACACCACTCTGGCAAGGCACACTCCCGGCCCATGTACCTCCTCTCTCACCATTCGATCTGCACCTTCGCTGACTCAAAGACAAGGAAGGGCGCTATTTGATCTATCACAAGGTGATATCACGCCACTCACCTATGGCTCGCAGAGGCCTGGTTTGAATTTCCAATAAGCGCCTTTATCGCTGTTGATAGTTTTCATGTTGAAACGATACTCCGGCCGTAAATCCGTTCTGAACAGATAAAACATATCCGATACAACAGAACCATTTTCTGCAAAATACGAGTGGCCCAAAAAATCTGTGCTTACGTCACTCGCATCGATCGTTTCGATCCCTTTGATAACCGTTACTTCCTGATTAGCGTCACCTATCCTCTGCATCGAGTTGACCAATTTGGAAGCCATGAGAGCCTTGTCCTTGGATGATGCATACAAAGTAACCGGAGCCCCGACGCTGACCAATGCTTCGCTTATGGCCTTGAACTCATCCACACCGATATCTGGAGCAGTTAGGATTAGCTGCTTTAACCTTGGGCGAATCGCCGGTTGTTCGCTTAATAATTCGGACATCGCTGTAGCCATTCCCCGATTACCCATGCTATGAGCTACAAGATAGATATTCAGCGCCGCTGTCTCTTGAAAAATATCGCTGAGAAAACTTTTTATTTTCGGGATACTACGCTCAATTATTTTTTCGTCGTTTTTATATTCCAATTTTGCCTCTTGGGAGGGCCAACTATAGAAAATCGGCGCTCCTTCAAAGCCTAGGTCATAACTCATTTGCGCGGTGCGCCTTGCAGCATCCTCAAAGGACGCGGTATAGCCATGTATAAAAACAAGAGCACTTTTTCCTTTGCTCTCTCCTATCCTTTCGCGTATTGCCTTCAGAAGCTGAATCCTTGTCAAGGCTTGAACACCCATTAGCATGAGGTCGGTTCTTGGACTCTCGAATGAACGAATACCTAAGACGGGGGCCTCCATTCTTCCCAAACGATGATCACGTGGAATACTTACATCGGCTACTCCATAACTCAGCACGTCCTCTTTTAGACCATAGGCTTGATAAGCAGTTGATGAGCCTGTAGCGTTCCGATTAGTTGCGTAAAATGTACGAATAATCACGTTCTCGTAAGCACTTGTCGGCGGCTTAGTCAGATCGGTTTCTAAGGGCTGCTTAGGAGCCTCAAACTGTCCTAAGTCAGTTTCAATCTGACGATCAGGCATTGGCTCAGGATCTGAATGCGGAGGGGCAGGGGCAGGGACTGGATGTGAGCTGTGCATACCTCCAGCTAAACAACCTGCGAGTAGAAGTACGACAGCGAAAAAAACTCCCTTAGCTGCAGCCGACAGCATTTGACATATCCGTTTCATAGCAGCTTGTCCTCAATGGTCAAGCATAACTCTAGACCGATCCCGCCAATGTGCCATCATCGAGCACCTGATTTATAATCGACCATGATTCTTATGTGCGCTTGAAAAGTGAATACACGCTTTTTCCACAGATTGAGCACGCGACTGGCAATTTATCTCGATGGCGGGGCCGTACCCATTGACAATAATAGGGCCGAGAGCAAATTGGTGACGTGACCAAAACCAGTCGTAGAGTTCGCCCCCATCCCAGGCATTTACCACTCTATGTACTGGTATGGGGCATGGCAGTAGGCATGAATCGGGAAACCGGTGACGACGAATTGAAGAAGGCCGGTCAGGATGGCAAAGAAACCTCGCTTTTATGCAGTTGTACATGGACGTCAGACTGGTATCTTCGACAAATGGGAGGGTGGAGCCCGCCTTGCTATCGATCATTTCCCTGACGCTGATCACCGTGCCTTCAGGTCACTTACACTCGCCGAGGAATGGTACCGGCAGAACACGCGTAACCCGCACTCCCTTCACTCGCCGATCTACCACTTTGATACCGAAACGATCGCTAAGGCACCAAGTGACGTCGCCCTGCAAACGACGCTGGACGGTAATCGCTCGAAGCGAATCATCGTCTACGCAATCATCGACCCAGAAACGGAAGAACCCTTCTATGTTGGCGAGACGAGGCACTTTCCTCGTCGCCAGCAATCCCATCTGAGAACGGCGCACGAGAGAACGAAGCGAGCCGCAGCCAAGATCGCGCAGATTCTTGCCAAGGGGCAGGTGCCCGCATTTAAAGCTATAGAATTCTGCGAGTCCAAAGAAGCCGCATTAGCTGCCGAGACCAAGTGGATCAAGCACTATGTCGAGAGAGGATACACCGTCTGGAATCGTCTAAGAGAGCATCGAGAAATCAAAGAGCTCCATCGTGCTCCCAAGGTGCAGATGGACATGATTATTGGAGACGGCCCTTTTTTACTCGGCCCTCACTCCTACCCTTCTCGGTTTGAACTCAAAACCAGGCTGCACAGTTACCTATCGCGAGAGCCTTTCGGTCGGGTGATCCATCCTACAGCGATCGAGAAGCTCAGCTTGATTTGGGAAACGACAAAGCACGTCATAACAGCGCAAGAGTTCTGGGTCGTTCCTGGAGATCTCGTTCACCGTCTTCAGGTGGTGCAGGCTGATGGAGCTATCGTCGATTTTGACTATGCAGCGGCGATTGACCGTATCTGCTAAGACAAATGACGCACCCTCTGCCCAACTGACTAGCCCACTTTTGGGCAGAAAGTCATCGGGCTAGCCAATGAGCGACCAGACCATGGGTAAGCTAACGCCTACATGAGTTGCGCCTAGCAATAACCACCAGATAGGGAATTCAGATGCGGACACCCCAGGAACTCAAGCTAGCTATTGCTTTGTTGCTGATCAACTTCACAGCCAAGCGAGCAAACAGGCGTATTATCAGCACATCACACCTATTTCTTTGCTGGGAAAAGGCACCAGCGGACACCTTCCAGGATTTCCTGCTAAGCGAAATTTCGTCCACCTCAGCAAAACGGTGTTTTCGTAATCTCGTCGCACAGAGTGCTCGCCTGGTACTCCTCGCGCCCGCTCAGGAGGTCGACAACATACTGCGCCAGCAGAGCCAAGATAAGCTGCCCTCACAAAAGCTTGCGCGTAGCCCGGGGTTTCGCACTCTTGTAACCAGATCAGTCCTCCTGCCGTTCGAGCTTATTAGCCAGCACGACGATCTGGAGGATTCTGACTATGCGTTCGGAGCGCCTATTAAGGAAATAAAGCACTTCGATGACAGCATTGAATACATGCGTAGCCGCCGGATCGGCGATAGCCTGAGCTCGTATTCTCCTGGAATAGAATTGGAAAACTTCACCCGCCACGTAATCCATTTTGGTACTGATCGGTTGATAGAACCTCGTCGAGGCCCCCTTCGCTTCACAGATTTCCGTGGCGACGACAAGGTAACCTATGGACTTGCTCATGTGTCGGTACCACACATTCACAAAGAGGGTTACTTAGAGCGGCCTACCTCGACCTGGAAAATCTGGCGTACTCGCAAGCAGAACCCGAACGAGCATATTGTCATCCATGAAACCTCGGAATTAGGCCTGAGCTCATGGCTAGAGACTGCTCAGTTGAAAGATGGTGACGGCCTGTTATTTATTCACGGCTTCAACGTAACCTTTGATGAGGCTATCTGGCGAGCTGCCCAGATCGGTCATGACCTGAAGTTTCCCGGCGTGAAACTCTGCTACTCTTGGGCCTCTTGTGGGAAAGTGCTGAGTTACATGTCTGACGAAGCAACGATCGAATGGTCGGCTTCACATCTTCGCGATTTTTTGACCGAGATCACGCAACACCTTGGTCTTACTCGCCTTCACATCATCGCCCATAGCATGGGCAATCGTGCATTGCTTTCTGTACTCGAGAATTGGGAGGACAAACCTGGAGCAACCCCTATTAGCCAAATAGTCCTTGCCGCCCCAGACGTTGACGCTGGTCGATTCAAGCAAGTAGGAAAAGTCTTTGGCGCTTACGAACAAGTAACGCTCTATGCTTCCCAGCATGATAGGGCAATCCAGCTATCTCGCAGTCTCCGTTCGCTGCCGCGAGCGGGTGACTCATCTCCACCTATCGTGCTCGATCATCTATCGACAGTTGACGTCACCGCCGTTGGCCGCGAAATGTTCGGACTGGGTCACAGCTATATCGCGACTACGTCCAAAGTATTCCGGGATCTGTACTACATCATCCAAGAACGCCTCACTCCTGATCGCCGCGCCGGCATTCAGAAGACCATACACGGTTATTGGGAACCGACCTGATCCTGCAAGCAACATGAGGTCTACACTTTTGACCTCGGACTAACACTGAGGAGCCTAGAGATGCTCACGATTCCTTCGGACGGTGCGAGCGATGATGAGTGGTATGAATATGCTCAACAAAGCTGCGATTTTTTAAAGCCTCACCTGGCTGGTTTTCTTGTCGAACGATTCTCATACAAGCCGCGATACGTGAAGCAAATGCTATCGCAATCAGGCTCGACAATTTCCGCTTTCACTAGGAAATACGATCTCTACTTCCGTGCTTTTGTGCGCCCCCAAGACTTCTGGCCTAGGGAGTGCGTTGTACTCGCGCGACTGATGTTCAAAGAACAGCGAGTAGGACATGGCCGGGATTTGCTTGAGATGCTTGTGAAGCTTGCACCAGCGCTTGGCTACAGATTCCTTGCCATCGAATGCGCGAACAAAAACGCCGCCGCGTTTGGCAATCGGATGGGTTTCACCCCCTACGAAGATGGCCGGCACAGGCTCGGGTCAATCTCTGACATTCAGCAAGCTCTTGCCAACAGATCACTCGACAACAGCATCGCTTAAGATCCAACAAACAAATATGAGCCCCTTCCTAGCTCATGAATTCGTTAAGCCGTTAGCCAGATAGGTGGTGCTATGAAATTCCAGCGTGAACGTGATCCTGAGTCATTACTGATTGAGAAACGGGCAGCTGAACTCGCTGCAGCTGGCTATCCCCTTCCCACTCACGATACTGCCATGGATGCCGAAGACATTATCCGTACTGTCAAGCAAGCTCGTGAGAGGCTGCTCGAGCAGTCAAACATCGACTCATCTCTTACCGAAAACTCATCACCGACATTCTGAAGATATGAAGTGCGTTTGTTCCGATTGCATAGCTTGGGCGACTGAGCCCAGAACACAAAAAAGTGGAGACTCATGATCGTGCCCAATGATTTCCATCACAGGGCACTCGATCAAACTTGGTATCTCGAGGAGCAGGGGCCCAGCTATCGAGTGTTCAGTTCTCTTGTCCGTGCTTATTGCTACTCTGCAGATGTATGCCAGCAAGAATTTCAAGCTGGTATCTTCATTTTTTAACCTAAGCCTACGAGTTCGCGCCGATATACACCCCAAAGTCCTGCTCCCGGCGGTGAATCGTGCCATCAATCAGCACTGAAACTGACATGTAGTGCAGACCGGTATAAGCTGTGTCTCGCCAATACTTGGCAAAATATTCTCCTCGCTCATGGTTGTAGGCTGCCTCCACTTCGTCCTCGTACTTACAGTGTATCGGCCCAAGTGACTCAGCATCGTTACCGTGATTTGTAACGCGAAAATTAACCGTTACTTTCCCAGCCGACTTAGGCATTTTAAAGCGCGCCTTGAACTCTATTCCTTGACCCTTCGGAATAGATCGCGAACATGGATAGTAATTTTCGCCAGTACCGATTGCGTCTTTATTTGCCTTCAATACTGCGGCCAACTGAATTGGTGCATGGCTCCACTCAGGCTTTGGAAGCAGACCAAAATAATGCTTTTGCGAAAGGACAAATTTTCTGTAGCTTACTGGTTTGCCATCCGCACCGGTGTAATTAGGGTAGATAAAACGTTCAAAAATATCTTCACCTGCCTCCTTCACCTTCTTCAACTCGACGACACCGTCGTGCAAGTCAAGAAGAGACTTCAAGGACTCACCAATCATCACCCTGTTACGAGGAGCTGCTTGCTGTAGTTTCGCAGCGACATCCACATAGAACGATGTCGCAGTAACCTCCGAAGACCCCTCAAAGCCGTACATCCCCCAGAGGACTTTGTCGTGCTGACCATAGTCAACACCCACCCGGATTCCAACATCTTCCGCAACGTTGTTATCACGTAGCTTAGGCGCCACTAACTGACGCATGAACTCAACCAGATAACAGCCACAATTCACTGCATCAATAGCGGCATTTCGAGCCGAAACGCCATCTCCTCGAAAGAATGCAAGAACAGCATCCCCCATAATTCGATGCACATGCCCATCAAATGCGCGAATCGTTTCGATAGTACAGCGAATAATGGTATTTTTAATAAAGAACACTTCTTCAGGGCTATAAATTAAGCCAAGCTTTGTCGACCCCTTAATATCCATGAAAAGCGAGACATTAAAGCCGTATTCTATCGCGCCAGGCTCTTTCAAATGATCAAAATGCGGATGCCCGCCGATGCTATGCGGATTAATATCCTTCTTCCCAAAGAGGCCCCGTATGGCTTGTTGAATTCCAAATTCTGCTCCTGCGGCGCTATCGAGAAATTGCTGACTGTCCATGGCATATGCAGTGCTCCCTGTAACGGACTCAAATACCATGCTCCTAGACTGCATACTCTTTGTAAGAGTTCGATCAAACACACTATCGAATGACTTATAAACATCTTTTAACGAAGACATAGCTCGACCCCCATGCTATTTTTCAAAACCACTACAAAGATCAGGGCCATCAATAGCAGACTCCACTTTACAGCCTGGGCCGCTTTCGACACTACTTTAAATTTCTTAGTAGTTACTTCTGCCACCTCATGCACCTGTATAGCCAAATCCCTTTCCAAGTCATCCATTGATATGGAATGAACAGTGTCCGCATAGCTTTTTGAATCGAACTTACTGGCAACGGAGTGAAAGAAAAACAAAGATGGCTTGTTTACCCCAGACTTGTTCGTAGACAAGTCCGGCCATATCGTGCGCACCACCCAATAGATACTGAGCAAAGAGAGAAAAACCAAACCACACAAGAGAACAACTAAAACATAATCCAACCCTCCTCCGATCTTGATAAGCTCATCTGCCTTTAGCAGTACACCACCGAAGATCGCGGCAGAAAACGATGTAATCAATCCGCATCGAAAATTCACCGTAGAAATATAACCATCGTAGCGTTTCAGCGTATCCCACATTGCTGACATACGAATTTTCTGCTCATCATCTATAGCCACCTAAATCTCCTGTAGGTATCGCTAGATTAAAACACAACTTTCATTTAGGGCTCGACGCATATTAAATTATTAAGAGTTTTATAACATCTTGGAATAGTGTCTCACTTAGAAGCCCGCTACTCTAGCAACGGGCCTCTGCAGATTTAGCTGGTGTGACACAGCGAAGAACACCAGCGGCAGCCATTCGACTGGCGATAGGTGAGACGTGCCTGGCGTACCGCCGACGAGCAGGTTGCGTGCCGACCAAGATCGAGACGATTTATCGCCAAGGGCAGATAGCTGCAAGTGCTGGTATGCACCTCGTGATCACCGTTAGTCTGGGCATTCTTATTGACCAAATACTGAGCCATGATCAGTTACCTCGCTCTTTGTTGGATTGCGAGAGAACCGCCCCTGCGAGGGTCTTGGTCGTAGCGTTGTACTTATCGCTTTCCAGCACGTGGCTAGCCTTCGTTTCCATCTCGGCACTGGTTTGCTTGCCGGTGGAAGCTTGTGCCATCGCGGAGGCGGCCAGTTGCTTTTGGATAGCCGAAGCGCTCGAGCTGCGCAGGGTTTCGGAAGCCAAAGTAGCGACCGAAGAAGAGGTTTCTTTGGTGTTCTTAGACATGGTACTGCACTCCACATACTGCTCAATTTTGATAGCAGACAGGAACCCCCCTCTATCGATAGCTACGCAGGGCGTTGACACTCCAGCATGAGTTATCTCTAATGCGCATCCCGCCAGTGTTTGCATTTGGGTTCAGGGTAGTAGGTGCGCGCGTTCCGTCTCCAAACATAGCGCGTCCACTTACTGACATTACCTTAGCCTTCGACAGCCAGACAAAACACAAGATGTGGTACTTAGATTCGGCTTCAACACAAGATAATGTGCTTTTTGGGGTTATGCAAGGTGATAGCCTGTGGATAACCTGTGCATTTGTGCCGAACTGGATCCACAAAATAGACTGTACGTATCCACAGCTTTGATTCTCAAGACTTTCTTCGAAAAAACCTGAAATATCTTGTTACGAATTGTGCTGGCTATGTCCTTAGCCAGTGATTATCGAACTAAACCCGAACTAGAACTGACGCATAAATGGCGCAATGAAATGCCATTTTTATGGCGAGGACTATTCATTCCTCAAGGAGCCCAGCATGGTCATGTCGCAGCAATCGACCAAAGCAGCCGTTCAAGCAAATCGAATGGTAACGTAAATCCGGCCCCTTTTCTGTCTGCCCCCTTTTCCGTCCTTTTTCCACTTTGCAGGGCATAGCGACGCAAGCCGAGTTGAAGTCAACGCGCCATAAAAGGCAACATGTGCGCAAACCATAAGATTGTAACGCCGCAAGGAAGCCCTCATGGCCCGGACTATTTACGACAAGCCTACCCGTGCTCTGCTCAAGGACATGCTCGTGAGCTGGAATCTCCAACCTGGTCAAGTATTCACCGCTGCTCGCGCGATACAGTGGTTTGCGACGCACTACCCCAAACTGAAGCCAGGCAGTATCCGCGCGCATTTAGTCCAGGCTGCCACGAACGATCCTAGTCGCTTGCATCATCCTTCGACCAATAGCACTGATGACATTCTGTTCAAGGTTGCCCCTGGGGAGTTTCGACGCTATGAAGCGGGTAAGGATCCGGCGCCCATTCGTGAAATGGTAAAGGGCGATGTTGCCGAGCAAGAAATAGAGGAGGTTGAAAGCGGTTGCGACGGCTCAGACGAATCCATCCTGCCCGGCTCCACCGAGTTTCTACTGGAGAAAGATCTACAACGTTACCTAGCGGAAAACCTTGAATGCATCGAGCCGGGCTTGAAACTGTATGAAGACGAAGACCTACGAGGCATCGAATACGAAGCGGGTGGAGGTAGACGTATCGACATTCTCGCCGTCGACCGCAATGGTGCTTTCGTCGTGATTGAGCTCAAGGTTTCTCGGGGTTATGACCGCGTAATTGGGCAATTGCTGCGCTATATGAACTGGGTTCGGCGCGATCTCGCGGAGCTGGGGCAAAAGGTACGCGGCATCATTGTGTGTCGCAGCATGTCCGAAGATCTGCGACTAGCCTGCTCAAGCATGAAGAACGTAGAACTGTTCGAGTACAAACTTTCCGTAGCTGTAACGAAAGTACCAGCGCTACAACTACCAGAATGAAGACAGGCACACGGTCAATCCAGCAGCACACGCGCAGTAGGTGACTGAAACAAGGGAAGGAAATACAGATCCGCCTCCTTTTGCTGCTCGCTTTGTCTTCCATCACTACGACTCACTGAAACTCAGGATAGATGATGCCTTTTTATATGATCACCTTCGGATTAACTCAAATTGATGAACTGTACATTGGCAGAACCAACGAGGAGACCGTTGCGAGTGCAAGAGGGCTCATTGATCAATGGCCCGAATACGCTGCCATGTCCGATGAAGAAATCATCGAGCTAGCAAAAGCAGATGAGCTAGAGTTTGACCTTATTGAGATCCATGACACATGGCCAGGAGAGAATTTAGATCACCAGCAGCTAGTTGATATTTATGAGTCACAGCAAGGCGGCTGACTTTTTGACCAAACAGTACAAATAGGGCAGATCTATTTTTTGTAGATTTCCCGTTTTTACCGGCCTCATCGAGTCATTACCGGTAGCTTTGGGTCGTTCTCTGCCGACCACTGATTCACCGCTCACACAACTTCTACCTAAGGACGCTCATGGCCGATTCCAGCACCAGCATTAGTAAAGCCATCACCACTAGCACCACCTTCGTCGATAAAGCGGTTGAATTTCGACACTTCATGCTGCTGATTTCCTTCCTGCTGGCACTAGATTCATGCCTCATGATTTTCTATAAAAAGAATCTGCTGCAGTCGTTCGGCAAATTGGACGCTCCCGAGGTGAACGCAGGAGGAGCATTAGTTTTCCTTGGTATCTTTGCGTTTTTGATGGCCCTGTTTTTTCCTGTTTTGCGTCAGGTTCTACTAGCATTCACCTCATGGATAAAGTTGCTGTGCCGAACCAAAGGCAAGGAGATCAACCATGACTTTCGCGATACGTCCACCGCGCGCCGTGAAGCGCTCATTCATAGAGACAAGCTAATCGTCGAGCTCTTGGACAAGCAGGAGGCACAAAGAAGGGATCACGAAACCAATATGAACATTGCCTTTGGTCTGGTGTTTATGTTTGCTATCAACTTTCTTAATCTGGGTACGGGCGAAGTGCTGTCGCTCACTCAGACAGCTGCAACATTACTAGACACCATCACCGGTTTCTGGGCGAGTACGTTGATCCTAATGGCATTTGGTACGTTTAACTTCTTCTTATTAGTGATACTCGCAATGTCGCTTACCCCTGAAACCAGCGAAAAAATCTACCTGCCTGAGTCCGACGAGGAGAAGGCTGCGCGGATAGAAAGAGAAAAAAAGATGCGGCTGCCAAATGGTGTCTACCTAGGCTAAGGACTATTCATACTCTATCCCTGCCAAGCTGTCTCACCGCCCATGGAAGAATCGCGATGCCAAACTCAGATCTGCTCCCTTCCCTGCTATTCAAGATCAACGAAAACCAGCAAGCCCTTGAGGCTGCAATCATGGAACTGACGCTCTGGGTCGAGCAGCGAGGATCGGGTGAAGTTGGAGGCAACGTGCGCGGTGCGCTGGACACGATCAGAACAAATGAAGAGTTCATCAACATGACGCTTGCGGTGCTCATGGCACCCGAGTGATCTGTTCGACCACCACGGTGGATGATGCAAGGCATTCCAGAAGATAAATCAGTCGAGGCTCAACTGAGGTCTTAGTGCTTCAAGTAGAGTCGAGATGAAGCATCGTCTGGATTGAAAGCCGCTCATCGCGCCACCCAATGCCTGGCTTAGACGAACAAGCTTGAAAGTGGTGGACGCGGGTCATGCAAGCTTGATGGCTCCGCCTTGGATATCGTCCCGCGCCATTCGCAAGTCATTGGCGTCTTGGTTGAGCCGATGAATGAGGTTGAGCAATCGTTGGCGCAACACCTCATCTTGGAGCTGCTCAGTAGCACGCATCACATCAAGCGCCGCTGCCTCATTGTTGGTGGTAACGGCGTCGAGCAGTTTGCGCATGCTTCTTGATGGTCGATTCATCTCCAACTCCCTGGATTTCAGTGACGCGAATCATATGGCCAGAATGTTTCGTCAGTATTTCAGCTGCACGAACTGGCTTGAATCACCGGCTTCGGCTCATTTGATGCTAGCTGGGGGGATAACCTGAGGGGTCGATTATTCATCTACAAGCTGAGCAGGTCTTTGCAGACAAAGAGAAAGCGGCAGCTTGGTTGAACAAGCCACAGACTGTTTTTGCTGGGATGACGTCATTAGAGGTTTCAAATACTGAGGCTGGGTACGAATCAGTCAAGGAGACGCTCGAGAGAATCAATCACGGATGTACCCTTTAAGCGATAGCCACCTTTTCTTTTGACTGGCCTACTGAAGGAGAGAGTCGTGATGAACCATCGGGTCTCGCAATCCATGCGCGACCCGACGGGGTTGATACGTGCTTAGATACGGATGATCTGGGTGATGTGCGGCTTGCCGTTAATAGGCGCGTAAATTTCCACGATCGCTTGCCAGCTGTTTGGCGAGCCAGGCTGCGTTGCTTCCGCCTTATAGCGATAGTTGGTGCCATTGACGACCTGGCTCGAAACCAGTTCAGGCGTGTAGTGCACACCCACGAACCCCTCTAGGGCTTGTTTGAATACTTCCTGATCCTTTGGAGTCAGTTCGTGGTAAGGAGTCCATCCGCCAACGAGATTTTCTTGAGCCGACATACGATATATCTCCATATATAAGTTCCTACTCGTCTGGCTTTTCGGAGTTCGCCCCGTTTATTTAATGGTTTCCGGAATCCATTGTGCTGAGTGGTTTTCCGCGTCGCCCTGTTTGTCGTGAAACAGAGCACTTGGAAAAACATCGGTACGTGCCGCACGAGTCGAGCAACGCAGGCCATTAAGGGGCAGGCGGGCGCGAACGTATGGTCATGGAGGATAGGGTAGTGGTCGCCA
Source organism: Pseudomonas sp. LBUM1673 (assembly GCF_059695645.1). Classification (NCBI taxonomy): domain Bacteria; kingdom Pseudomonadati; phylum Pseudomonadota; class Gammaproteobacteria; order Pseudomonadales; family Pseudomonadaceae; genus Pseudomonas; species Pseudomonas sp. LBUM1673. The sequence continues at coordinate 3,167,193 of NZ_CP166780.1, read as the reverse complement.
ACTCAGATCCTTGTCCCTGATAGAAACAGCCATCTATGAATGACAGCTGCCAGACCTCCGTGCCTTGTCTTCGCGGCGCTGCTTATTGGGCATGCCGCTGGCTTTAAGCTATCAGACTTAAGTGGAAAGTATGTCCGCATTTAACTGTGTGACATGTAAGGCATTGGCTATTCATAAATTAGTTATCGTTCTCATCAGGCGTTGAGGCCACGCTACATCGCCTGATCCCAGTAAAAATCTGGGACATGATTTCCTCTGCCCATCGTAGAAAGGGACACCCACCCACAACACTCGCCGGTTATCGGCATCCAGCACAACGCTGGCGTAACGAGGGCGAACTCATCCATCACCAGGCGTCGCGACTGCGCCTTCGCCGGTAGCTCCGTAACGGTATTCCCCTCCTCTCGAAATCCTTGCGATCAGCTCGAACATTTTCTCATCAGAGGTGTACCCGTCAACGCGAAAAGCCTAGGGCGTAATAGAAAAAGCTCAGTCCCTGCATTGAGGTCAAATACAAAGAACTGCAGCCATCATCGGTGCGGCTGTTTCGCGGTTATACAAAAATAGGATGCTTCAGCAGCCTCTATACTGGCTTGGTCTACGAAGAGAGAATGGAATGGGAAGCCAGGTACGCATTCTAGTGATCACGTCCATCATGATGTCGCTTACGGGGTGCTTTGACCGTTCTGTATCAGGCAGTTACGTGGCCAAAGACTCATCAAGCGCTGAGCTCTTGCAGCTTACTCAGGCGCAAGACGGAAAGATCGTAGGTACCTTGCAGCACATAACTCTCAAAAGCAGTGGTGGGATAGAAACGTCAACGGGAAACGTGACTGGGATCGTTGATGGTGAGAGTTTGACCCTTACCATATCTCTGGCTGGCCTCCCGATCGGTCGGAACATCAGCGGAACAGTTACCGCTTCAGCTTTGGAGCTATATTTGGTCGGCAGCGACGGCGCGGTTACCAGCGCTCATTTCACACGGGGCAGTGTTGCTGACTTCAACGCTGACGCTGTAAAGCTGGCGCAGGCCGGAGAGTCGATCAAAACTGAGAAATTACGGGCTGATCAGATCGAAACCTTGAACCGATCTGCGTTGGCTCTCGAAGACGCGCTGAACACATATGTGAAGAGAGCCAGAAAGCAAATCGACGATACGCCCCGCTTTATTTCTTACTTCACTCGCGCAAGCAACCATCTCAGTGACAGACTGCGATTGGCTCAACGTCTTGCGTCAGAAAACGGTGCGCAGAGAGCTCAAGCCGAGGTGGTGTTGACGCAAGTCTCGGCCTCCGAGCCCGCGATTCGAAATACCGGAGATTCGATCGATAGGGCAATTGAAGAAATGACCAGGGAAGAGGCATCTCTCAACATCCGGATGATGGCCTTCAATGGTAACTGCCTCGGCACGTCCACCGTCAAACCTGGAGAAGTCATACCCGACATGGGCCCCTGCAGAGCACTCGAAACTGCTGCTGGACGGTTTGGGGATGTAAGAGGGCTTGCCCACGCGGCGTATGAGCGCCTCCAACTCCAAAAAAGTAAGGCGATGAAAGAAATGGAAACCACTTGGCAGTTGGCTACTCGCCTTCCTTAACCGGGGAAATGAATCGCCCTGAATGAATATGCCGGCGGAGTTCACCATCAAGCTGATATCGCTATGGTTGGGACGTTGATGCTGGAATTATGGCTGTTCTGGCGGTCAGTCACGCGAATTTGATGGTGCCGTCCTGGAAGTCGTCGCGCGCCAATCGCAGGCCATCGGCGTCCTGATTGAGCCGGTGAACCAGGTTGAGCAACCGTTGCCGCAATACCTCGTCCGTGAGCTGCTCAGTTGCACGCATAACCTCCAGCGCCGCGCGCTCATTGTTGGTAGCGACGGAGTCGAGCAGTTTGCGCATGCTTCTTGATGGCCGATTCATCTCCAACCCTCCTAGGTTTCGGTGACGCGAATCATATGGCCGAAATGTTTCGTTAGTGTTTCAGTTGCACGAACTGGTTTTGAATCACCGCTCCGGCTGACTTGACGCTAGCTGGAGGGGCACCCCATGAGGGGTCGATTACGTTTGGCCGCGATTCGTTTCACCCTCGTTCCAAACATGTCGAGTGGGCGCTTCGACCCGCGCTTTAAAATGACAATGAAACTTTAAGTAATCCATCTAAGGGGGAAAGCGAGGCTCGATGGAAGCCTCGCTTGAGGCTTAGGCAGATTTGAAACAGTACGCAGCCAGCTTGTTACCATCGAGATCTCTGGCATAAGCGGCATAAGCATTCGGTGCCCAGCTTCGTGGGCCGGGCGCGCCTTCATCGGTGCCGCCACAGGCCAGAGCCGCTGTATGGAAGGCGTCAATTGCGGCTCGATCCGCTGCTTCAAAGCTGACAGTGACACCGTTTCCAACGCTAGCAGGTGCGCCGTTGGCCGGTTTTAGTACGAAGAAGGACGAGGCGTTATCACCCCAGATCGAGCCATTGTCATTCAGATCAGCTATACGCTTCTGGCCGAGAGCGCCGAGTACATTATCGTAAAAGCTGCGGGCCTTTTGCAGATCGTTGGTACCGACGGTGACATGGGTGAAGATGCTCATCTTGATGCTCTCTCTTTGGTGGACACACAGTTGGGTGGTTATTGCCGTTTCGACCAAGCGCGATGCGTCTAACGATCAACGCTAGGCCGATTGAATTAGCGATCGAAATGGATAACGGTGCGAATGCTCTTACCTTCGTGCATCAGGTCAAAGGTCTTGTTGATGTCATCCAGCCCCATGGTGTGCGTGATGAAGGTATCCAGGGGGATCTCACCCTGTTGAGACTTCTCGACATAGCTGGGTAACTCGCTGCGACCTTTCAATCCACCAAAAGCCGAGCCGCGCCAGACGCGACCAGTCACCAGCTGGAACGGCCTGGTGCTGATTTCTTGACCGGCGCCAGCGACGCCGATAATCACCGACTCGCCCCAACCCTTATGGCAACACTCCAGAGCCGCGCGCATGAGGTTGACATTGCCAATGCATTCAAACGAGTAATCCACGCCACCCTCGGTCAGATCGACGATCACATCCTGGATCGGCTTGTCGTAATCCTTCGGATTGATGAAATCGGTGGCACCCAATTGCCGGGCGATCTCAAACTTTGCGGGGTTGATATCGATTGCGATTATTCGACCGGCCTTGGCCATGGATGCGCCAATAATTGCTGCCAGGCCAATGCCGCCAAGACCGAAGATGGCCACGCTGGCGCCCTCCTCCACTTTGGCCGTGTTGAGCACCGCTCCAATGCCGGTCGTCACACCGCAACCGAGCAGGCAAACCTTATCCAAAGGAGCGTCCTTCGGAATTTTCGCTAGCGACATTTCCGGTAACACCGTGTACTCGGAGAACGTCGAGGTGCCCATATAGTGAAAAATGGGTTGACCCTGGTAGGAAAAGCGGCTGGTACCGTCTGGCATCACGCCTTTGCCCTGAGTCGCACGAATTTTCTGACAGAGGTTAGTCTTCCCGGATTTGCAAAATTTGCAGTCACCACATTCCGGGGTGTAAAGCGGAATCACATGATCGCCTACCGCCACTGAAGTAACACCCTCGCCGATTGCCTCGACGATACCGCCGCCTTCGTGGCCGAGAATGACTGGAAAAATACCTTCGGGATCAGCACCGGACAGCGTAAACGCATCGGTAGTCGGGCACTCACTGATGGGTTGACCACCCGTTTGCATTCGACTTGACCAGTCATTGGCATTCGATCTGACCACCGATTGCATCGGATCTGACCAGCACGTCGTAACCATAATCGGCAGAGAACTGCCCATTGCTGCTATTGGCGACAGGCAGCAATCGGCCCAGGCTGTGTAAAAACGTTTTGAACGTCTGCGTTGCAACGTGAAATCTGCCAGCGTTCGGTTAATCAGCCAGACAAAAAAACTCACGTAGGAGCGCGATTTTCGTTCCGCCTCTGACCGTCAACCCCCCGCTCTAGACAGTTTTTACACAGCCTCGGCCAAAAGCATTCTCAGAAGTCGAAAATCATAGGAGGGCCGCACAACCGCAGCCCTCTACCTGCAATTTTTCCGTTCCGACGATTAGCACACTGTTTTTTCTCGCTATAGGAGAACCTCGCCGGAGATCGTTGTCGTATCACCTGCAGGCACACCGTTACGATCAAGACGCTGATACGCTGGGCGACGGGAAAGCTTGGCCTGCCGCGTAGTGTCTTTTATTGCAGAGGTGGTGAGATGAGCGTGAGACCCATGCTTGGTATGTGGGTGGTGGCTGCAATGGGTTCAGTCATGTTGACGCCAGCGTCAGCGGATCACTGGCGAGGCGGACGCGAGGGTGGCGAGTGGAAGGACGAGTACAGGGACGGGCCATGCAAGGTAAAGATTGAATCCAAAGACGATGAATACAAGGAAGAGATCAAATGCCCAAATGGCCGTGGCGCCAGTTGGCGTCGCGGCGAGTGGAAAGACGAATTCTGGGAGCGCGGTTGCAAGGTCAAGATCGAAGCCAAGCGAGATGAGTACAAGAAAGAGGTCAAGTGCGATGGCGATGATTGATCGGTTGCTCCGCAGCGCGTGAAACGGCGTAGTCAGCGCGATTACTTTTCTCCTCTTAATCGTGCGCCCTGCTCGCGAACCTACAATCGAGTTCTGTGGTGGAGAACCCATTGCGTACCGGTTCCAGATCACCCCCGAGGAACGTGCATTGGTGGACTTGTTTGGCGTTGACTTCTTGGCCTATCAAGCAACGGTTCGCCGCTGGCTATAGAACCTTCTTGCTCATCATTAAAACGGTCATCTAAACCGCATAGTCATCAGGCTAGCTTGCGGCAAAAGCAGTAAACGAACTTCTGCTCATTGCCACCAGGCGTGTGGTGCGACTCTTTTTCATGTCCAAGCAGTACAAACGTCTCACCAAACTCCGCGTGAAGCTCCTTTGCGTCGTAACGCATAACCGGTAACCCGCTGCATTTGCTGGGCCCGTCCTCCGCGAAGGTTGCCACTATAACCAGACCTCCAGGCTTGACTGCCCTTAGTACCGCCCGGACGTAAGCGCAGCGCTCTTGTTCGCTGGTTAGAAAATGGAATACTGCCCTGTCGTGCCACAGGTCGTAGGTGTTCAAACCTAACTCGGCGTCGAGGATATTAGCGTCTAACCACTGCACATCAGCTGCGCGAGCGCCGAGCCTGGCCTTTGCCGTAGCCAGCGCGGCACCAGAAAGATCGAGAACCGTCACATTTTCATAGCCGCTAGCTAAAAGATCATCAACCAGCGTTGATGCGCCACCGCCAACATCAATGATCGACGCCGTAAGCGGTAGGCCCGCCTCTTGAATCAACTTCAGCGAGAGCACGGCATGCTCTTGAAACCAACTCACCTCATCGGCGGCCTTGGTTGTGTAGACATTTTCCCAGTGATCCTTGGATTGCACGGTCATCTCTCCGAGTTGTCTTTACAAACCGCGCCGGGCTGAGCGCCTATCCACCTTGCTCGTGGTCGGAGAGTGGTTTGCAGGGATCTCGATAACGGTGAAAAAGTCATCGGGGGTCGAGTTACCAGCTGGCATATCCGCATAGCTCAATTTCGCACCTCCAAGGGTATAGGAACGTTTCAGGCTAGCAGGCCTTTTTTCCGACAGTGCCCATCTCGATTGGAGTTTTTATGTAAAACACAGAAATATCCTCAACCTCCAACCTCTTGAACAACCTTTCGGATTCATCCTCGGTGATAGCCATGCGAATCTCCGTCGGCTGATCCGCCAGCTCAAAAAAATGCGAAGAGTGCAACCGCCCGGTGTGCCCAAATCCCTCAATGCCCGTAGACAGGGTCGCACCACGCAGCCCCATTTCTTTAGCCACATCAACGATCCACTCGCCGAGCATCTTTCCCTGATAACGACGGTTCTGTTGAGTAAAGAAAATTACCAAAAAACCTTTCATGTTCATCTCCTCAGCGCGTGCCAATCATTTGATAGGACAGAAGCCCGGCGGCGGTCATCGCCAACGAGCCCACGACGTGCAATGAAACCGAGCCGAGTGCCCACAACAATCTGCCCTCCTGAATCAGGGCAACTGTCTCGGCGGAAAACGTGGAAAAGGTGGTCAGTCCGCCACAGAAACCCGTGATGATCAGCAGGCGCCATTCAGGGCTTAGGGAGGGGGATCCGGCCAAAAACGCGATGGCTAGGCCAATGATGTAGCCACCGACCATGTTCGCGACCACAGTGCCTGGCGGAATCGTGGGAAACAGGGCGTTAAGCTTCATGCCCAAGAGCCAGCGCAACCAGGCACCCAGTGATGCGCCTACAGCAATGACTAGAAGTGATTTCAGCATGGTTGCATGTCTCCTCTGGGCTGATGTAGCCGAGGAGGTGCGGATAACCGCGCACTACGAGAGGGAGCTGATATGAGGTTTTGAGTCACGATCCTGTCCTAAATTGGAGGACAGGGAGACACACCTACGCACCCTGTCCAGGGTTCACGTAGGCATCATCAGCACAAAGGCGGTTAAAGGAGGAATGCCATCTCCTATATTCATCCTATAGCAGCAACTGTAAGACTTTCAAGGTACAACGAGTTCGTATGAACTGGTTTACTGAGTTTTGATACCTCAATCGAGCGCTATGATGGCGCCCAGATTCGAGGTGTATCTCTACCGAGCCCTAGTCTACGCGGCGCAAATCGCGAGAGAAAACCACAACATGAAGGTTCACGACTTTTTACCACCCTCGGCTTTCGTAGACGCAGATCCGTTTGCAGTCTTCTTTTCCTCATCGTCATAAACGTCTAATTAAATGCGGAACGCATGTGCATGAACATAAACAGCAAGGGTGACCGTCGACCTTTTTTTATATTCCTTATCTTTTTGCGCCTGGGGCTGACCTCATTTGGCGGCCCCATTGCACACTTGGGGTATTTCCGCGATGAGTTCGTCACGCGCCGGCAATGGCTCACTGAGCGTAGCTATGCTGACTTGGTTGCGCTTTGCCAGTTCTTGCCGGGCCCCGCGAGTAGCCAGGTTGGTATGGCGCTGGGACTCTCTCGTTCGGGCTACTCTGGTGCGCTAGCTGCCTGGGCGGGTTTCACGTTGCCCTCGGCAATCCTCCTCATCCTGTTTGCGTTAGGTATTTCCAACTACAGCGATATCATCGCGCCTGGCGTACTGCACGGCCTCAAAGTCGTGGCCGTTGCTGTGGTTGCTCAAGCCGTATGGGGAATGGCACGGAGTCTATGCCCAGATGCGTTGCGTATCACGATCATGGCGATTACGACGTGTGTGGTGCTGTTGGTTCCGTCTGCATGGGGGCAGATCGGCTCAATAGCTGTAGCTGCTTTTGCCGGCTTGCTTTTATTCAAACCAGCTCGCGCCGCCGAACATGACCCACTGCCCATAAAGGTCGGTTACCGAGCAGGTTTGTTCTGGTTATCACTGTTCTTCGCTTTGCTGGTCGGCTTACCGATAATGAGCCAGATGCTACTCAATCAGACGCTCTCCATGGTAGATGCATTTTATCGCTCCGGGTCTCTGGTATTTGGTGGTGGTCATGTGGTGTTGCCATTGTTGCAGGCAGAAGTAGTGCCTTCAGGCTGGGTCAGCAATGAAACCTTTCTTGCCGGGTATGGTGCAACACAGGCTGTTCCTGGGCCGCTTTTGACGTTCTCTGCATTTCTTGGTGCTTCGATGAGTGCCGAGCCCTCTGGCTGGGTCGGCGGGTTGATTTGTTTGCTAGCCATTTTTCTGCCGTCGTTTCTGTTGATCGTTGGTACCTTACCGTTTTGGGAGCAGCTGCGGCGCAGCGTACACATCCAAGCGGCGTTGCTTGGGATCAATGCGGCGGTGGTTGGTTTGCTTCTGGCAGCGCTTTATCAGCCTGTATGGACGAGCGCAATCCTTAAGCCACAGGACTTCGGTTTGGCATTGGTGTGCCTAATCGCTCTGATGTTTTGGAAGCAACCGCCATGGTTAGTGGTGATCGGTGGTGGTGCAGCCGGATGGTTGCTGAGTGTCGTGCTTTGACAGTCTTTGAAATTCCGTAGGGCTTTCTCGTCTACTTGGAATGCCCTTCCATAGCATCCTTACCATGGTCGGAGAGTTGGGCGTCAAACCACTTGTGCAAGGCCGTCACCAAGCTGGCATCCGACGTTTTGTAGATCAGCTCTGCGCCGCCCTCAACATCTTGGTAAACGATGGAGATTTGTCCTGGTCTAGCGGTTTTCAGATCGGCGAGACCAGGCATGTCGTCGCCATGGATGCGGGAAGGGCTTGAGAAGTCGCCATTCAGAAACTGCTTGCGGATCTCTAGCAGGTGTTCGCGAACTAACTTCACTTGGTCGGCGTCGGTGGACTTCTTGGCCACAACTCGCTGCATCCCGCCTTCGGCGTTTTTCGTAAAGATGTGGGTCGTTGCTGCTAGGCTAAATGGCATTACCTCTTCGCCACGTTGGGATACTTCTGCTTCGCGCTGCGCGTCGGCTATCGTCGTCATATGAGCGGCATGGTTCATTTTAGAGTGATCCATAGTTTGGGCAAAAGCGCTTCCGGCGAAAGCAACGATGACGCCCAAAGTAATAGCGATTTTGCGCATGATTTTTCTCCGAATTGACGTTACATCGATCCTATGATGTGACGATCTTCCATGGGTATGATCCTAATCATATGAAAAAAGTAAATGACGCATTGGACTGGCCGGCTTTGATCGCCGCCCAACCATCAGCGGCTCTCATCCCCGAGACACTGCGTGTGTCGGCCAAGCGGGTGGATACCGATACTCGCGAGACGCTCTTTCTGATTGGAGACCCGATTCGTCATGTTTATCTTGTGATCTCTGGCGAAGCGCGCCTGGTTCGGCTAGGCCGCAATGGCCTCGAAGTGGTCTTGCAACGCTCATGCGGAGGCTTCATTGCGGAGGCCAGTCTCGACAGCCGCGCTTATCACTGTGACGGTATAGCTACCGAGTCCACCACTTTGCTGCTGTTTCCGGTCGTAGCGTTTCGCGCGGCCTTGGAAGATGTGCCTGCATTTCGCAAAGCCTGGCAGTCAGAACTAACCAAGGAAATCCAAAAACTACGCGCTCAATGCGAAAGGCTGTGCCTGCATAGCGCGACTGACCGTATCACCCATTACATTGAATCCGAAGGTTCCGACGGCGTCGTGACGCTCAGTCAGTCGCGCAAGTCTTGGACAAAAGATCTGGGCTTGACTCACGAAGCTCTATACAGGGCGTTGAGACGCATGCAGAACGATGGTCGTCTTAAAGTCGAAGGCAATCATTTGACTATCAAACCTTGACCTGCGCAGACCAATTGAGGACATGGCGAGCGAGGCAATAGACGGTGACAGTCATCCCCTCTTAATCTGAGCTAGATCAGTTGGAGTCATAATTGAATCGCTACAATGATGACCCTCTTGCATCGATCCAGGGTTCATTCCGATGACTCATTCGCTCAGTGACCAGCTAGACGTAGTCATTATCGGTGGGGGCCAGTCAGCCTTGGCGGTAGCGTATTTCCTACGCCGAACTCAACTTTCATTCGTTATCCTCGATGCGGAGGAAGAACCCGGTGGTGCCTGGCGACACGGCTGGAATTCGCTACGTCTATTCTCCCCGGCCACTTGGAGTTCGATCCCTGGCTGGATGATGCCCCCCACGCAAGAGGGTTACCCTTCGCGCAACCATGTGGTCGACTACCTCAACCAGTACGAACAGCGCTACCAATTCCCGGTCGAGCGCCCGGTTCGGGTCACTTCTGTGGAGCATACGGAGTCTGGCTTACGGGTTCGTTCTGACGACAGGCATTGGGATGCCAGGGTTGTGGTCAGCGCTACAGGCACCTGGAGCAATCCCTACATCCCTCACTACTCAGATGCCGATTTATTCGCCGGTCGACGGTTGCACTCCGCGCACTATGTCGAAGCCCAGCCGTTCAAGGGCAAGAAGGTGTTGGTGGTGGGTGGAGGTAATTCAGGGGCGCAGATATTGGCCGAGGTTTCCAAGGTCGCCGAGACCACCTGGGTGACCCCCGTCGAACCATTGTTTTTACCGGATGAAGTGGATGGGCGGGTACTGTTCGAGCGCGCAACCGAGCGCTGGAAAGCCCAACTGGAGGGGCGTGTCATTGAGCAGCCCGTTGGTGGACTGGGTGACATTGTCATGGTGCCGCCAGTTGTCGAAGCCCGTGAGCGCGACGTCCTCAAGTCTGTACGCCCTTTTGAACGTTTCACTCGCAACGGCGTGATTTGGGTCGACGGTTCCGAATCTGCGGTGGACGTGGTGATTTGGTGCACCGGATTCAGACCAGCCCTACAGCATCTGGATACGCTAGGGGTGATCAACACCGAGGGCCGCGTTGAGGTCGAAGGTACCCACTCGACTCAAGAACCAAGACTGTGGCTGGTCGGCTATGGCGAGTGGACAGGTGCAGCTTCTGCCACCTTGATCGGCGTAACACGCACAGCACGCAGCACAGTCAATGAGATCGCAGCCTTTTTCGCCGAGCAGTCCGTTGCCTAGTGCGTCTACACCTTAGGAGTAGTGGACATGAACGAAATGATTATGCGTTGGCCTGAGCGCAATCCCCGCCTCTTCTTAGCAGTAGCCGCACTGGTTTGGTTTGGTTTGTATGAGGCCCTGATTCCCATTTCGGAGGCTATGGTCGCAGCGATTCCTGTTGATCGTAATAGCCACCTTGGAGGCGCCTTACAGTTTTTTTTCTACGACACGCCCAAGGTGCTGATGCTGCTAACCGGCATTGTGTTCTTGATGGGTATGCTCAACTCCCACTTCACACCTGAGCGCACCCGCGCACTGTTGGCGGGGCGAAGCGAGGGTATGGCCAATGTCATGGCGGCCTCTCTGGGTGTGTTTACCCCCTTTTGTTCCTGTTCAGCCGTTCCTCTATTCATAGGTTTTGTTCAAGCCGGGGTGCCACTAGGGGTGACTTTCTCTTTCCTCATTTCTGCGCCCATGGTGAATGAGGTAGCGCTGACACTGCTGCTTGGCCTGTTCGGCTGGAAAGTTGCGCTGCTATACCTCAGCCTGGGTTTGTTTATTGCGATTGTTGCTGGTTGGGTCATAGGGCGCCTGAAAATGGAGGCCCATCTGGAAGACTGGGTTCGTAATATGCCCAAGATCCAGGCGACCGCCGGGGACACGAGTATGCCGCTGCATGAGCGAATAAATGCCGGGTTTACCAGCGTGCGTGAAATCGTCGGGAAAGTATGGCCTTACATCCTTGCCGGCATAGCCATTGGCGCAGGCATTCACGGGTATGTGCCTGAGGATTTCATGGCCAGTTTCATGGGCAAAGAAGCATGGTGGTCGGTACCGCTCGCGGTTCTTATAGGAATCCCCATGTATACCAATGCGGCTGGCATCATTCCTATTGTGCAGGCACTGCTCGCAAAGGGCGCGGCACTGGGCACTGTGCTGGCCTTCATGATGAGTGTCATCGCTCTATCCCTTCCTGAGATGGTGATCTTGCGCAAGGTGCTGAAAGTTCGCCTGATAGCCACCTTCATTGGGGTCGTAGCCGTCGGCATTCTCATCGTTGGTTACGCCTTCAACTTCGCTTTGTAATCCACCTACTGAGGTTTTTATGAAAGACATCAAGGTTCTGGGCACCGGTTGTGCAAAATGCAAATCGACAGTAGCCATCATCGAACAGGTGGCGAGTGCGAAAGGTGTCCCCGTAAAACTGGAAAAAATCGAAGACATGCAACAGATCGTCAGCTACGGGGTAATGTCCACGCCCAGTGTCGTGATTGATGGAAAGGTTGTTCACTCAGGGGGCATCCCGACCCGTGACAAGGTCGAACAGTGGCTCAGTGCTTGAGGTAGGCTGCATTTGGACGTCCAGACACACTCGGTGTTGAGAGGCCCAACTGTACCCGCCTCAAACCATCACAGGCTCGAAAACTCAGCCCGACAAGTCTCAGAGCCCTAGGGGAGACAGCGATGCCTAAGTTGGTTATGCCCTTGTCCGACAATGACGCAGCGTTTCTTTCGACGGCAGCCGCTGCAGCGGCTCTGGCAGGAGTGCCTATCGAAACCCTCAACAGCCAGTGCTTTTGCATCAGCCTGGATAAAGGCGCCCTGCGCGAGACCCTGGAGTCGACACTCGGTCAGCCTGGTCTGTTTGAGCTTGTGCAGCAACGCTGCCCTCACCTATTCGCCGCCCATCCGGTCTTTATCGCACCGGCCCACTTGGATCGCATGGCGCAGGTCGTGCGCGCGGTCGAATCAGTCGTTGCACTCCCGGCTTACCGAGAGGAAGTGCTAGCTCACTCTCCTGCTATCGCACGACATGACCCGGGTGGGGTCAAGGGAGTCTTCTTTGGGTATGACTTTCATGTCACTGAGAACAATTTCGGCCTGATTGAGATCAACACCAATGCTGGTGGGGCAATGCTCAATGCAGTGTTATCACGAGCGCAGCACGCCTGCTGCCCGGCGATAGAACAGCTGCTGCCACCATCAAAAAGAGCTGAAGTATTTGAGAGCAGCATCAGTGCAATGTTTCGTCAGGAGTGGTCACAGTACGAGCGGGATAAACCGTTGCGCAGTATTGCCATTGTCGATGAGGCACCCGAGCAACAATACCTGTACCCAGAGTTCCTGCTGTTCCAGCAGTTGTTCCAGCGGAACGGTCTAGAAGCAGTGATCGTCGATCCCTCTGAGCTCAACCTGAGGGATGGTTTGCTTTGGCATGACCAGTTGGCCATCGACATGGTCTACAACCGTTTGACCGACTTTTCTCTTGAGGCTGTTGGCAACGCCACGCTACGCCAAGCCTACCTTGAACGAGCCACGCTACTCACACCACATCCGCGAGCCCATGCCTTGTACGCAGACAAGAGCAATCTGGCCTTACTCTGCGATGCCCAGCGATTGAAAGCATCGGGGGTGCCACAAGCTACCCAGGATCTATTACTGACCAGCATTCCGCATACCGAAATAGTGACGGCAGCAAATGCCGAACGCCTGTGGCGGGAGCGCCGGGGGCTGTTCTTCAAACCTTACACCGGATTTGGCAGCCGGGCTGCCTACCGTGGTGACAAGCTCACCCAGCGGGTCTGGCAGGAGATTCTCGCCGGTGATTATGTGGCCCAGGCCTTGATCCAACCTGGCCAACGAACTCTATCAACTGAAACTAAGGCCCAAGTGCTGAAGTTCGACGTTCGTAACTACACCTATGCTGGCGAGGTACTGTCGGTGGCCGCACGGCTATACCAAGGCCAGACAACCAATTTCCGAACATTGGGCGGCGGTTTCGCCCCTGTGTATCCAGGCCCACAAACAGCAGGTTGACGAATAGACAGATCAATCATTCAGGTAAAGTCAAACCTGAGCGTAAATAATAGCTCAGCCCCTATAGTCCGCTACAACCAAACGAACTACCTTGATCGCGCTCCAGTTGCAGAGTGCAATGAGTGATCTCGAAGTGCCCACGTAATTCTACAGCTATATCCTGCAAGAACTGATCGCTATCCGGCAATGATGCCATAACTAAATGTGCAGTCAGCGTCACCTCCATACTGCTTCATATCGCCTCGGCATGCCTGGGTAAGGCGATAGAAATCAGGGCAGCCAGCAACACGAAGGCCGAGGAAACCCACAAACAGGCCTCCAATCCGTAACTCTGATAAATCCAGCCGGACAGCACGGTTCCGAGCAGTCGGCCCAAGGCGTTGGACATGTAGTAGAAACCCACATCCAGCGATACCCCGTCTTCTTTGGCATACGAGACGATGAGATAGCTGTGCAGCGAGGAATTCACCGCGAACAGCACGCCGAACACCATTAACCCACCCAGCAGCACAACGTGAGGCGACCAACCCGCCGAGAGACCGAGGGCGATTGCAGCAGGCAGACCTGCCAGCAATGCCGCCCAAACGAAGGCCGCCCGCCCATCAGGGACGTGGCCGTGCTTCTTTCCGGTGATGTTCGGGGCTAACGACTGGACGATGCCGTAGCCGATGACCCAAGCCGCCAAGAAGCCGCCAACCAACCAGAAGTCCCAGCCAAACACTGCGCTCAGGTAGACCGGCAACGCCACCACGAACCACACATCACGGGCACCAAAGAGGAACATCCGCGCCGCCGAGAGGATATTGATCGCCCGACTCTTGGAGAGAATGTCGCGAAACTTCGGTTTGGCCTTTGCTTTGCCCAGATCTTTCTTCAGCAGGAACAGGCTGGCTATCCATATCAGCGCCAGAGTTGCGGCCATCGCCAGCACGGCAACCGTAAAACCCAGCAATGCCAGCAGCGCACCGCCCAGGAAGAAACCCACGCCTTTGAGCGCGTTCTTCGAACCGGTGAGAATTGCTACCCACTGGTAAAGGGTGCCTTGCTGGTTGTCGGGCACCAGCAGCTTGATGGAGCTTTTCGCGCTCATCTTGTTGAGGTCTTTGGCAATACCCGACAGCGCCTGGGCCCCCATCACCCAAGGGATGGTCAGCCAAGCGGCAGGCACCGTGAGCATCAACAAAGCCGCCACCTGAAGTCCCAATCCAATGTTCATGGTGCGATTCAGGCCTAGACGGGCACCCAGGTAACCGCCCACTAGATTGGTTATGACACCGAAGATTTCGTAGAACAGAAACAGGAACGCAATCTGCAACGGGCTGTAACCCAACGCATGGAAGTGCAACACCACCAACATGCGTAGCGCACCGTCGGTGAGGGTAAAGGCCCAGTAATTGCCGGTCACCAACAGGTACTGGCGCACTTGCGGTGAAAGGGCTGACAACGCGTTCATGATCTCTCCCTGTTAATCGGCCAAACCGACCAGTTTGGCCAGCTCAACAGCGCGGTTGGCGTAACCCCATTCGTTGTCGTACCAGGCATAGATCTTCACCTGAGTGCCATTGATCACCATCGTCGACAGCGCATCGATGATCGAGGAGCGCGGGTCGGTGCGGTAGTCGATGGATACCAGTGGGCGTTCCTCATAGCCCAGGATGTTTTTCAGCGGGCCAGCGGCGGCAGCCTTGAGCAACGCATTAACTTCATCCACCGAGGTGGCGCGCTCCACTTCGAACACACAGTCGGTGAGCGAGGCGTTGGCCAGCGGTACGCGCACCGCGTGACCATTCAGGCGCCCACGCAGCTCGGGGAAAATTTCCGCAATGGCGGTGGCCGAGCCGGTGCTGGTCGGGATGAGGCTCATGCCGGAAGCGCGGGCGCGGCGCAGATCCTTGTGCGGCTGATCGAGGATACTCTGGGTGTTGGTCAGGTCGTGGATGGTGGTGATCGAGCCGTGGCGAATGCCCAGATTCTCGTGGATCACTTTGACGACCGGGGCCAGGCAATTGGTGGTGCAGGAGGCAGCGGTCACAATACGGTGCTGCGCCGGGTCGAACAGGTGCTGGTTAACGCCCATCACCACGTTCAAGGCGCCTTGCTCCTTGACCGGCGCACAGACCACCACACGCTTAACGCCCTGATCCAGGTAGGCCTGCAACACCGCCACAGTCTTCATCTTACCACTGGCCTCGATCACCAAATCGCAACCCGACCAGTCGGTTTCGGCAATCGTTTTGTTTGCGGTGACCTTGATGCGGTTACCGCCAATCATTACATGATCGCCTTCGGCGCTGGCTTCGTTGTGCCAACGGCCATGCACAGAGTCGAAGTTGATTAGGTGCGCATGGGTTGCTGCATCGCCTGCCGGATCGTTGATTTGCACGAACTCGAACTCTGGCCAGCCCCAGGCTGCACGCAGGGCGAGACGACCGATACGACCGAAACCATTGATACCTACTTTGATACTCATGCTGTTGTTCTCTTGGGACTGCTGTCTGCGGGCAATTACGACTTCGCGATGTCGAATTGGCTGATGTAGTTGATATGTGCAGGGTGCTGAATCGCACGCGGACGCAGCGCTTGCACTTCGCTTATCGCCTCACGGAACGGCACTCCGCATTCGATCAACAGTTGCGCTGCAATCAATCCGGTACGGCCCGAACCGCCCTTGCAGTGAATGGCAATATTCTTGCCTTCGATGAGCAATTGCTTGATCCGCTCACGATTGGTCTCCCAGGCAGCCTGGAACGGCTCACCAGGTGCCTCGTCATCCTCCACAGGCAGATGAAACCACTCGATACCACGCTGCAGGCACTGCTCTGGCAGATTTGCGACTTCGTTCTGGCTCAACTCTTCAACCGGCATCAGCGTCAGCAAGGCCGAAGCACCTGCTCCCTTCAGAGAGTCCAGCGCCTCAGCGACCGACGCGTCTTTCGTGCCTGGGCAAGGCGTGAAGATCAATTGGCCTTGCACAGCTGTCGTGGTGAAAACGGAATACGGATGTTGGTGCACGATCAGTCGTCCTTTAGATAGAGCGTTGATTAACGCGTTTGGAGAGTTCTTCCGCCGACTCCTTACGTTCGGAATAGCGGTCGACCAGATAGTCCTGCCGTTCGCGCAGCAGCAATGTGAACTTCACCAGCTCTTCCATTACGTCCACGACACGGTCGTAGAATGCGGAGGGTTTCATGCGCCCGGCTTCATCGAACTCCAGGTAGGCCTTCGGCACCGAGGACTGGTTGGGAATAGTGAACATACGCATCCAGCGACCCAGCACACGCAGCTGGTTGACCACGTTGAAGGATTGCGAGCCGCCACAGACCTGCATCACCGCCAGCGTCTTACCCTGGGTTGGGCGCACCGCGCCCATGGTCAATGGAACCCAGTCGATCTGCGCCTTGAACACCGCGCTCATCGAGCCGTGGCGCTCAGGAGAGCACCAGACCTGACCTTCTGACCAGAGCACCAGTTCGCATAGTTCTTGCACTTTGGGATGGCTGTCCGGCACGTCATCTGGCAACGGCAACTCGGATGGATTGAAGATGCGTGTTTCTGCGCCGAAGTGCTGCAACAGGCCGCAGCTTCTTCGGTCAGCAGGCGGCTGAACGAACGCTCGCGAGTCGAGCCGTAGAGCAGCAGGATGCGCGGTTTATGCGTGGCCGAGAACGTACTGCGGAGCTTATCGAGGGTCGGCAGATCGACCAGTTCGGCATCGAGGTTGGGGATATGTTCATCAGTCATATATTTACTCCTCAGCGAGGGCGCCTTTCGGATGATCGAACCAGCGGCGCTTAAGCCAAAGGGACACACTGACCAGCATGATCAAAACCGGCACTTCAACCAGTGGGCCGATCACCGTAGCGAACGCCACTGGCGAGGCCAGGCCAAATGTCGCGATGGCCACAGCGATGGCCAGTTCGAAGTTGTTGCTGGCGGCGGTAAAGGCCAGCGCAGTGGTGCGTGGATAGTCAGCGTGGAGCAACTTGCCCATCCAGAAGCTGATGAAGAACATCACCACGAAGTAGATCGTCAGGGGAATCGCGATGCGCAACACATCAAATGGCAATTGCAGCACCACGTCACCCTTGAGGCTGAACATGGCAACGATGGTCAGCAGCAGCGCGACCAGCGTCAGCGGGCTGATGCGCGGAATGAAGCGTTGGCTGTACCAGGTCTCGCCTTTGCGGCTGATGAGGATCTTGCGCGTGAGGAAACCAGCCAGGAATGGGATGCCCAGGTAGATCAGCACGGACTCGGCGATGCTGACAAAGTTGGTGTCAATCACGCTGCCCTGCAGGCCGAACAATGGCGGCAGCAGACCGAGGAAGATCCATGCATACACACTGAAGAACAGGATTTGGAAGATGCTGTTGAAGGCCACCAGCCCAGCGACGTATTGGTTGTTGCCGCCTGCGATTTGATTCCACACCAGCACCATGGCGATGCAGCGCGCCAGGCCGATGAGGATCAGGCCGGTCATGTACTCCGGCTTGTCGGCGAGAAACACGATGGCCAGGACGAACATCAGCACTGGGCCAATCACCCAGTTCTGGATCAGCGATAGCGCCAAGATGCGCTTGTCCTTGAACACCTCCGGCAGCTCTTCGTACCTGACCTTGGCCAATGGCGGATACATCATCACGATCAGGCCGATGGCAATCGGGATATTGGTCGAACCCACCGACAGGCTGTTAAGCCAGGCCGGCAGCCCCTCGAACAGACTGCCCAAGCTGACACCAATTGCCATAGCGAGAAAGATCCAGACCGTCAGATAGCGATCCAAAAAAGAAAGACGGCTTTTACTCATCGTCATGTCTCCAGTGTCAGAGGGTGCCGATCAGGGCCAGCTCGGCCTTGAGTTGTTCGGCACTTAACTGCTTGAGCGGTAAAGCCAGGAAGGCTTCGATTCGGGTTCTGATCTGTTCCAGAGTGGCTTCGAAAGCCGCCTCGATTTCTTCTTGAGTCCCTTGATATTCCGATGGGTCAGCCAGCCCCCAGTGGGCCTTGGTGGCCGGCCCGAAAAATACCGGGCAGGCGTCACCGGCAGCCTTGTCGCACACCGTGATGACGAAATCAGGTGCCAGGTTCTCGTGGACTTCACTGGATTTGCTGTAGAGCCCTGCAGTCGAGACTCCAGCCTTATTCAGCGTTTTCAGGCTCAACGGATGCACTTCACCCTTCGGCTGGCTGCCGGCGCTGTAGGCGTGCATCTCAGCCGGAGCCAAGTGATTGAACATGGCCTCACAAAGAATACTGCGGCAGCTGTTGGCGGTGCAGAGAAACAGAGTTTTCATCGAGCTATCTCGTAAAGGTCGAGCGGTGCTCAGGCAAGCGTTAACTCAGCAGCAAGCAGCTAGGCGCTGAGGGCGATCACCCATCACGTCGAGGCGTTTGGCGTCGGGACTGAGCCAATGCTGGTTGGCGTCAAGCGTGGTTTTCAGTACGGCGATCACCCAATCCGGCAGACTGGGATGCAAGCGGTAATACACCCATTGGCCTTGTCGACGATCCTCCAGCAAACCGCAATTGCGCAGTTGCGCCAGGTGGCGGGAAATCTTCGGCTGGCTCTCATCGAGTGCGCAGGTCAGTTCGCAAACGCACAGATCGTCCTCACGGGTGATAAGCAACATAAGGCGAATGCGGGTTTCGTCGGCCAGGCACTTGAATACGGTGGTCGGTGTCAGATGGTCAGCCATAGGGGTCTCAACGTTTAGATTTCACCAACACGAACATCTTGATGCGTTCATGGATCTCGTGAAGGGTGTGACGGAATGCGTCGTGCTTGGTGCTAGTCACTGGATCTTCAAAGTTCCAGGCCAGCACCTCTCCTACTCCTGGCAGGGCATGACACTCCAGAGACGATTTATCGCACAGCGTGATGACGTAATCGAAACGCTCTGCCGCAAACTCATCGATAGACTTGCTGTACAACCCTACGGTACTCACACCTAGGTGCTGAAGCGCTCCCAAGGTGCGGGGATCGATCTCGCTGGGCATGCTGCCTGCACTAAAGGCCTCGAAATGCTCTGAATCAGTGTGCCGCAGCAGCGCTTCAGCCAGCTGCGAGCGGGCAGCGTTAGCGACACAAACGAACAGCACGCGGATCTTATCGGTCATTGCCAAGTCTCGAAGAGTATATGGTTTAGCGAATATATGGTTTATCAAATATCTAGTAAAGCGGTAACGCCGATTTCTGGTCGACAAGCTGCTCAACAAACCAATATTGGCAATAAATATGGAGCTCAAGAGCAAGCATCGATCATTTATCAGCAAGCACCGGCACGTAACATCTGCTTACTCGCATATCCGTATTTTGTAATTAATCTGTCATCGCAATGGCTTTAGGCTCCCCCCACCTCAACCCCAAGCAGGAACCTTGCGATGAACAAACTGCCCCTGACCGCGATGCTACTCACCAACCTGTTCGCGAGCGCTACCTTCGCCAGTCAATACGACAAACCAGGCTTCATTACCGAGGTCGAAGATGGTCGACTTTGGGTATTCCGCGAAGGCTCCAAGGAACTGGAAGATTTCAAAAAAACCGGTGAGCCCGCCAAACAGTTCTCCGACATCGGTGCTGGCCCAAACGGAATAACGGTGAAGTCGGCTGATGAAAAAACCCTGAAAGACTATCTACAGACCATTAAGAAATAAGCTGTAGTGGCACTGCTCTCTACTGAAGGAGGCAGTGCCACCCTCCAAACGGGACTTTACATATGCATGAACATGCACATATATTCTCTGCATGAACGTCACCACCAACCGGTCACAAGCCATTGAGTCTGCCATTGAGTCTCTCGACGGCACATTTTTCAAAGCCCTCTGCGAGCCGCCAAGAGTTGCTGTGCTGAAGCGCGTGATGCAATTAGGTCGGGCAGATGTGACCGCGATTGCGGCTGATCTACCTCAAGAGCGCTCTGTGGTATCTCGTCATCTTCAGGTGCTGCTGGACGCGGGAATCGTGCGCGCCACTAAGGTAGGACGTCAGATGTTTTATGAGGTGGATGGCCCAGCCATCGTTAAGCGACTGGAGGACATCCTCCATCACGCCAAGAGCATTGCTTTATTGTGCTGCCCAGGCGGATCTCGCTGATTTTTTCTTACCCTTATATGTGTATAAGTGCGCACACATGAACATAATAGATCGATCATTCGATGTTGTCGTAATAGGCGCAGGGCAGGCAGGGCTGGCCTGTGGCTGGCACTTGAAACAGCAGGGGCTCGATTTCCTTATCCTGGATGAGCAGCAGCAACCAGGTGGTAACTGGCGTAACTACTACGACAGCCTCGAGTTGTTCTCGCCGGCAGCGTATTCCTCACTACCAGGGCTGCCGTTTCCTGGAGAACCGGGGCACTACCCCTCCCGCGATGAAGTAGTGCGCTACCTAGAGCAGTACGCCAGCTTCTTCCAGTTGCCGTTTCTTCCGGGGATACAGGTCATAAAGGTGAATCAGGCAGCTGGTGGGTTCCAAGTAGTGACTGCCAGTGGGCAGCGCTTCTTTACCAGGGCGCTGATCGTGGCATCGGGGGCATTCAGTCGCCCCTATACCCCTGAAGTTTCTGGGCTCGAAAGCTTCCAAGGTGTTCGCCTTCACAGTGCCGAGTATCGGAATGTGGAGATGTTCAGTGGAAAACGCATCGTAGTAATTGGAGCGGCGAACTCGGCAGTGCAGGTTGCTTACGAGCTAGCCAAGGTGGCCGAGGTCACGCTTGCCACGCGTGAGGCGATTCGATTCTTTCCGCAGAAGCTGCTCGGCGCGGATTTCCACGCCTGGCTGAAATGGACGGGCCTGGAAAGAACTCGCTGGCTCAATGATCAGAGCACGCCGGTATTGGATGACGGCACTTACAAAAAAGCGCTGAAGTCAGGACTATTTAATCAGCGGTCGATGTTCGGGCAAGTAACCCCAACCGGAGTCGTTTGGGCGGATGGTCACCGCGAAGCAGTTGATTGCCTAGTCTTCGCCACTGGGTTTCGCCCAAATATTTCCTTACTTGAAGACCTCGCGGTGACGGATGATCGAGGGCGATTGATGCAGCGCGATGGACGAGCACTGCAGATCCCGGGCCTGTACTTTATGGGGTTACCAAAGCAGCGCAATTTCGCCTCAGCAACTCTCAGAGGTGTAGGGCCTGACGCTGAAGTCATCCTTCCACATTTACTTCGCCATCTGCGCTCCACAGGCATAGAACAGGTGATAGCCGCGCAGCGATGAGCAACCAAAGCAATGATGCACACCTCTCTTGCCCGGATCCTTGCATTGCCAATAGCGGGCCCTGTGAACTCACTCGACATCTAAAGCCACTTTGGCCGCACAACAGGGCTTTCTATCCTATGCTGAGTAGGTTGAATGAAAAGTCGCTTACGAAACAGACGAGGTCGACTGCATCGCAAGCGTAATGCGGAGGCAGAGATGGCATCTATTTCTAGAAGAGGCTTCCTGAAAATTGGGGGCGGGGTTGCTGCGAGCGTGGCTATTGGGCTGCCCGAACTCGCACAAGCGGCGACATCAACGCCTGCAGTAGAGGGGCGAGTCAATCTCCCCTACCAAATGAAAGCGATTACCAAGGCGCAGAAATTACAGGTCAATACGCCAGTCCAATTTTCCTATCCCGATGCCGCCTCACCTTGTGCATTGATCAAGATGGGCGCTCCTGTTCCGGGCGGCGTCGGCCCGGAACGCGACATTGTCGCCTACAGCATCCTATGCACTCACATGGGCTGCCCGGTTGCCTATGACGCAGAGAGGAGATTGTTCAAATGCCCCTGCCATTTCAGCATCTTCGACCCTGAGAATACTGGTCAGATGGTTTCCGGCCAAGCCACCGAGAATTTGCCCAGCGTAGTGCTCGAATACAACCCCAAAGACGATTCGGTACGTGCAGTTGCCGTCGAAGGGTTGATCTACGGACGTCAGTCCAACCTCCTGTGATAAGGAGATTAAAATGGCAACCAATAAAGATAGAGTGGCCCTGCCTCCTGCAGATGCCCAAAAGACCAATCTGACATGCCACTTCTGCATCGTGGGTTGTGGTTATCACGTATACAAATGGCCGGAAAATCAGGAAGGTGGACGGGCGCCCGATGAGAACGCCCTAGGGCTCGACTTCCGCAAACAGTTACCCCCGTTGGCTGTCACCATGACACCGGCAATGCAGAACACGATCACCGACAAGGATGGCAAGCGCTACAACATCATGATTGTGCCGGACAAACAGTGCGACGTTAATAAAGGGCTCTCGTCCACACGAGGCGGACAACTGGCCAAGGTCATGTACAGCCCCGACGGGGTAGGCAGGGAGCGCTTACGCAGCCCGCGCATTTATGTGGCTGATCAGTGGGTAGACACCAGTTGGAATGATGCACTGGCGCTCTACGCTGGGGTGACCAAGAAGATCCTTGATAATGACGGGCCTGCCCCGCTCGCCTTTGACTGCTTCGATCATGGAGGCGCCGGAGGCGGATTTGAGAATACTTGGGGCACCGGCAAGCTGATGTTCACCGCACTGCAAACCCCATTGGTGCGAATCCACAACCGCCCAGCCTATAACTCCGAGTGCCACGCCACCCGCGAGATGGGCATTGGCGAACTCAACAACAGCTATGAAGACGCCGAGTTGGCCGACGTCATTGTTGCCATAGGCTGCAACTCATACGAAACCCAAACCAACTACTTCCTGGCGCATTGGTTGCCCAACTTGCAGGGGCAGACAGTCGACAAACGTAAGCAGCGTTTCCCAGGAGAGGCCGTTGTCCCAGCCAAGGTGATTTTTGTCGACCCTCGCAGGACGCCGACCATCGCTATAGCGGAGCAAGCAGCAGGTAAAGACAACGTGCTTCACCTGGATATCGAACCGGGAACGGATATCGCTCTGTTCAATGGTCTGCTGACCTACGTGGTCGACCAAAAATGGCATGACCAGGAATTTATCGAGGCCCATACCAAGGGGTTCGATCAAGCACTTCAAGCCAACCGGCTGTCGCTTGAAGAAACCAGCCGTATCACTGGCGTGTCGGCAGATAAACTCAAGCTTGCAGCCGAATGGGCTTACAAACCCAAAACCTCTGGCCACCGTCCCCACACCATGCACGCCTACGAAAAAGGAATCATCTGGGGCAATGACAACTACCTCATCCAGTCGGCATTGGTCGACTTGGTGCTGGCCACTCACAACGTCGGACGACGAGGTACGGGGGTGGTGCGGATGGGTGGGCACCAAGAGGGGTACACACGCCCCCCATATCCAGGCAATACCAAGATTTATGTGGATCAGGAGATTATCAACGGCAAGGGAATGATGTACACGGCATGGGGGGCCAATCCCTTCCAGACCACGCTCAATGCTGAGCAACATCGAGCAGTCATTCTCAAACGCGCCAACATTGTCAGAGAAGCCATGGCCAGTGTTCGTGGCGGCACAACCTCGCAGATGGTGGATGCAATTTACGATGCAGTGAAAAACAAAGGCGGTCTCTTTTTCGCCAACATCAACCTCTACCCTACCAAGCTGGCAGAAGCCGCCCATGTGATGCTGCCGGCGACCCATCCAGGCGAAATGAATCTCACCTCAATGAATGGCGAGCGCCGGATGCGCCTTTCACAAAAATTCATGGATCCCCCTGGTTCGGCGAAAGCCGATTGCCTCATCGCAGCGGCTATCGCTAACACCCTTCGGCAGATGTATACGGACGAAGGGAAACAGGACATGGCGGCGCGTTTTGCAGGGTTCGACTGGAAAAGCGAGGAGGACGCCTTCAATGACGGCTTCCGTATGGCTGGCCAACCCGGTGCTGGCCCAATCGACAGTCAGGGCGGCACCACGGGAAATCTCGTCACCTACGAGCGGCTGAAAGCCATGGGCAACAATGGCGTCCAGTTACCCACCAAGGAATACCGAGACGGTAAGCTGATCGGCACAGAGATGCTCTACACCGATTACAAGTTCGACACTCCGGACGGCAAGGCTGAGTTCAAGCCAGCAACATGGCCCGGATTGCCGAAACCGGTGGCAGAACAGAAGGAGAAGCACCAGTTCTGGGTCAACAATGGACGCATCAACGAAGTGTGGCAAACGCTCTACCACGATCAATACAACGACTTCGTGCAACGGCGTGTGCCTATGGCCTATCTGGAAATTAACCCCGACGATGCACAAGTCTTGGCTATTACATCTGGGGACGTGGTCGAGGTGTTTAACGACTACGGTTCATCCTACGCGCTGGCCTACCTGGAGCCGGATATCAAGCGTAACCAGACGTTTATGCAGTTCGGCCATTTCAATGGCGTGATGGGCGATCTGACCACGCCATGGACAGACCGAAACGTAATCCCATATTACAAAGGGACGTGGGCGAGCATTCGCCGCATCGGGAAAGTGGAGGAATTCAAAGAGAAGATCAGCTTCAAGTCGCGGAGGTTTAACACGTAATCACGATTGTTTAGCAGCTAGCTGGGCGTTTCTTCCCGAGGTGGTCAAGCCAACGCCCAGCCCCCCCATACCTACTTAAATTGTATGGGGGGCGTGAGGCATCCTTCTCAGCGAGGAAGAGCTTTGGGCAAATGCCTAGCTACTTCCCATACAGCTACGAGCAGCAAGAGCGGGTCGATGTCGGCACAACTTCAGCAGCCTTATCCGCCTCGGTGCAACAACTTGGCTCGCAGCAGTCAGGGCTTGCCGCTCGGTCGCAGCACTCAGAATCATCGAACTGCGTGCTACACACACCAGTCTCTGGCAAGACCAATTCAACTCGCTTGGCCGCATCCCAATCACCGGCCAACGCAGCTACCACCGAACGCACCTGCTCATAGCCTGCCAGGAGCAGGAAAGTCGGGGCACGGCCATAGCTCTTCATTCCTACGATGAAGATCCCTTCATCGGGGTGAGCCAGCTCAACGGCACCATGCGGGCGAACCGTGCCGCAACTGTGCTCATTCGGATCAATCAAGGGGGCAAGATGAATTGGGCTCTGGGTCGCCGAATCCAGCGCCAAACGCAGCTCGGCAAGCAGCTCCAATTTAGGCCGGAATCCCGTTGCGACCACGATCTCATCCACCATGGGGAGGGCTTGGCCGTTTGCCTCAACAACGATGCCATCGTCAGTTGCGGCAACCTTGTCGATGGCGATGTTGGTGAACAACTCAATGGCTCCATCGCTCAACAACTGGCGAACCCTTTGTCCCAGTTTCCCTCGCTCCTCCAGCTTGTCGTTTGCCCCACCGCCCAATATGCGATCCAAAGAGGAGCCGCGAATCACCCAGAAAATCTTCGTGCCAGGCTCCTGTAGGGCAAGCCGGGCCAAGTCTTGCAAGATATTGAACGCAGAGTGACCGCTGCCAACCACCATGATTCGCCGATTTGCATAGCGTTGCCGTTCACTACGAAGCACTTCGGGAATGCCGTAAGCGATGCGTTCAGCCAAATCCTTCTCGCCCAAGGCAGGAATACCATGTGCCCCCATCCAATTTGGCGAGCGGAACGTGCCGGATGCATCTATGACGGCGCTGGCGAGCACATCCTTTTCACCCTCTGGAGTCCTGACCCGTAGCAGAAATGATGTGGCTTCACGGCTCTTCGTCTTCATGACGTCCTGGCCGAACCGAGTCACCGCCAGGACTTCGGTGTTCAGACATAGATACCTATTCACGGATGGCAGTGCTGCAAGTGGATATACGTAGTTATCCAGCAGTTCACGCCCAGT
The DNA here is from genome assembly GCF_059695645.1 of Pseudomonas sp. LBUM1673. Classification (NCBI taxonomy): domain Bacteria; kingdom Pseudomonadati; phylum Pseudomonadota; class Gammaproteobacteria; order Pseudomonadales; family Pseudomonadaceae; genus Pseudomonas; species Pseudomonas sp. LBUM1673. Next base: position 3,141,194 of record NZ_CP166780.1, on the reverse strand, counting down.
GGGATAAACGTCCTCAGCGGGCGCGTCCCATCCTTGGGCCGTGAGCAGCGTCGCAGCCTGCTTATCGATGTTGAACCCCCATGGAGAGAACATTCGCACGTGTGCCCAGTTTTCGATGCTTGCCCCTGCACTGGGCCCTGCCTCGAAGATCAAGGGAGTCAGCCCTCTCGCGATGAGATGACAGGCTGCAGCTAATCCCACGGGGCCAGCGCCGATAATGGCGATAGGAAGTTTACTGTCCATGACTGACTCCTCGCTTTAGTGAGGCTGATTAGCAGAAATTAGGTGCTCGACGATCACACAATCGAGCCACTGGCCTTCAAGGCAAGCGTGTTTTTCGTAAACCCCCACCTCCCGGAACCCACAAGAACGGCACAACGCCAAACTGGCCGTGTTGAAGGTGAAGATGCGTGATAACACCTTCCAAAAACCTTGGGCTTGGGCCTCGTTCAGTAACGCCTGAAGCAAAACTCTTCCTAGCCCCTGGCCTCGAACGCTCCGATCCAGGTAGATCGAGAAATCTGCGATACCGTCGTAACAGGTTCGGGAACGGTAACTACTCAAACCTGCCCAAGCGACCACTTCATTTGCATCGTTAACCATAACCAGGGTCGGGTAGCGCTCTATCAAGGCAATGCGCTCAAGCATGTCATTTGGCATGCGCAACGTGGTCTCGAATGTCGAGCTTCTCTCCTCAATACCCTGGTTGTAGATATCAGCTATCGACGCAGCGTCCCTGACTTCAGCAAATCGAATGTGCATGCTTGAATCCATCCAGTTGGTAGTAGCAACATTTCAGGCAAAAAAGGTGGCTCCCCCTCATTTCACTACGGGCACTGACGGACAGCAGCCACTGGCTAGGCCACAGCGAATCTCAGTCGCTCGAGTGATCTGCTTCAACAAGCTCAACGCGCCTTGCCGCGCTTCGGGTGACAACTGTTCGATCATTGCCCGCTCTTCAGCAATCAGGTCAGCGCGGATCTTCAGGTAAAGCTCATGACCAGTTTCAGTAACCTCAACCTGCACTGCGCGACGATCCTCGCTGTCTTCAACCCGCGACACATAGCCCTTGCGTTCAAGCGCATCGACCACCCGGCTCGCAGTGCTTTTATCCAGAAACATCTCTTCTGCCAGCGCTTGCAGGCGGAGTCGGCCCCTTTTGACCAGAGTCTCGATGGCATAGCATTGCGTGACCGAAACGTCGTAGCAGCAGATGCGATCCCGGTCGCGGAACTGATACACCCGGACGAGTTGGTTCAAGGCTTCATATAGATCTTCGGAATCCTGAGTCAGCTGGTTTTTTTTTCGTTTTGTCATGGCCATCACAGATTAGTTGTTAGGTGCAACAATAATCCTGACTTCAGGAAACGGTCAACCACTCCTTCATTTTGGTTGACGACGCTGTACCGGCGCCGCTAATTTGTTGCACCTAACAACTAAAAAAGGCTGGCGCCCTTGAGTTACCCAATCAGCAGTCAGCGCACAATCAACCGAGTTGGACTCGTCTGGGCGATGGGCATCGCACAGATACTCGCGTGGAGTACAACGTACTACTTGCCCGCAGTCCTCGCGACACCGATTACACGAGAGACGGGATGGTCGATTACCAGCACCGTAGCCGGACTTTCATGGGGTTTGTTGGTCGCAGGGGCATGCTCTCCTATGGTCGGGAGGCAGATAGATCGGCATGGTGGCCGCCCCGTCCTGGCAACCAGTTCGATGCTGATGGCACTGGGGCTGCTGTTGATGGGTTTGGCTAGCAATCTGATCATCTACTACCTGGCCTGGACATTCATTGGAGCCGCCATGGCTGCCGGCCTGTATGACGCAGCCTTCTCGACTCTGGGACGACTATTTGGGGACAGCGCACGCACTTCGATGACCGGCCTCACTCTATTGGGTGGGTTCGCCAGCACTTTGGGCTGGCCATTGATCGCCGGCCTGGAACATCAGATTGGCTGGAGATATAGCTGCGTCATATTAGCCGCAGCTCATCTGGCCATAGGATTACCGATTCATCTCTTGTTGATTCCAAAGAGTGAGAGCATTCCTAACAGTGCGGCAGTTTCTACACACGCTTCTTCCATTGCCACTGCCCATCACACAAAATCAGGCAATCGCCTCTTTCTGCTGTTGGCAGCGCTACTGACACTCCAGTCGCTGGTGATCTCGTCAATTTCTGTCCATCTGCTTGATGTGCTGAAGCTGCTCGGCATCGCTACGGCCACCGCACTGGCCATCGGCATGATGATAGGGCCATCTCAAGTCGTAGCCCGGCTTGCAGAGTTCTCCCTTGGGCGAAACTTGCATCCGACCACATCTGCCAAGGCAGCGATATTGCTAAGCGGGATAGGAATCGGGTTACTGATACCGGCTATTCCATGGATGGCATTCATTGCGATGGCGCTATACGGTGCTGGAAATGGAATTCTGACCATTGCACGAGGGACACTACCATTGGCTCTTTTTGGACAAGATGGCTACGGTACTCGCATGGGCTTATTGGCCCGCCCAATGCTGGTCGCGCAGGCCGTAGGCCCTGTGGCAGCTGCTGTTATTCTGGACAAGCTCGGCTCAACACCTTTGCTCGTTGTGATGTGCACTCTAGCGATGGCAAGCCTCATCGCCAGCTTCGGTCTTCCGTCAAAGTAAACTGTTGATTGAGGGGAAGAGCTTTATGTCCAACTCGAGTCGAAAGCAATTCGTTATGGCCGGTAGGCCTGAAATCTGAAGCCCAAAGCTTAGGAAACTGCTCTGTCTCTCCATTTTTCTCTATCCTCCTAGCCGACAAAAAGAGCCCTCAACGGGCCCCTTTGTTTGTACTCAAAGCAAGATCACTTGGTCAGCCAAGACTCGACCGTGTCGGAGCCGAATTTTGCTTTCCACTCTTTCAACGTTTTGTGGTTGCCGCCTTTGGTTTCGACGACTTCGCCGGTGTGCGGGTTTTTGTAGACCTTTACCTGGCGAGGCTTGCGGCTGCCGGATTTGGACTCGGTTGCTGGCGCACGACGACCTGCGTGTGGGTCAAGCAAGTTGATCACGTTCTGGAGGCTGTAACCGTACTCAGCGAGCAAAGCGCGCAGCTTGGTCTCAAAATCCATTTCACGCTTCAAGCCGGAGTCGTTTTTCATCGACTCGAGCTCTGCGAGTTGGGCGGCAAGTTGTTGTTCGAGTTTGCGGTATTCAGCTAGACGAGACATTAAATGGTTTCCTTTAAGAGAGTGCGGTTCACCTACAAATATTACACGCGTCGTCGTCAAAAAGCCCCACAACCTCATGAGTTTTCTAGACGCGAAGGACATTGTCTTCAGGTATGGTGCTGAAGCCAATCGCGTGAGATGCACTATTCTACGACCCTGCAGAGGCAAGTTAAAAAAACGCTCCCCCAGAAAAATGGAGATGCACATGCCACCATCAGAACCCTATTTAGATTTCGCTGCATTATCCATAGATAGCAACATCCTTCGCGGCCAGCGTTATAATTTCGATGGGGGTATTCTGAAGCAACTTGAACAATTTCAAGGCAGCCCCGTCCAGATAGTTCAGCCTGATGTCATTCACTCCGAAGGGGTGCAACACCTCTCTTCTGAGATTGCTGAAGCACTTAAAGCGGCCAGAGGCAATCTTAGGACGCTTGCCAAGTATGCTGATAACAGCGAGATATCACAGTTTGGCGCCTCTCATTTGCGCGATATAAATCCGGCACTTATGGCGGAAGAAAAGCTTAAAAAATTCTATCAGCGAATCAATGGAATGGTTATAGCCAGCTCACGCGTAAACATTAGCGACTTAATGCGCATGTACTTCTCCACCGAGGCGCCCTTCGAAACCACGAACGAAAAAAAGCACGAGTTTCCTGATGCTATTGCGCTACTAACACTCGAATCCTGGGCCGTAGGTAATGACAAAAGGACTGTGCTGGTCAGTAAAGACAAAGGCTGGCACGCGTTTGCAAAAAATTCGTCGTACCTACACGTTGTTGAAGACCTGCCCGATGCCCTAGCTTTATTCCAACCCCATACGAAGGTCAAAAGTCTCATTGAAATGCTCCAAGCGGACAGACTACTCGACCGAGATGGCACACTGTTCCAAAGCATCAAAAATGCAATTTCTGAAAGGGTTAGCGAACAAACACCTGATATCGAAGCGAATTCACTATTTTACTTTGAGTACGATGAGGTTCAAATCGAATATCTTGGGCACAAATTCGCTCAGGGAGAAGATAACAAACCCAGGGTCAGAATCGTCCTGATCGAGGACGACCTTGTGGTGCTCAGTCTAACAGCGCTGGTCAATACAAAAGTCATGACTACTTTCTCTTTTTCGCAGTACGACTCAATTGACAAAGATTACGTGCCATTAGGTGGCTCCTTGGAAGAAAGGAACGAGAGCTACGAGGCAGATGTGCTAATTCATTTCAAGGGTGACTGGAAAGAATTAGGTAATTCTCTTACCCCAAATGAAATTGAGGTGGAGGGCGAAATGGGCATAGTTAAATTCGGTGACATTGCACCAGATTATTCTAATGAACGGGATGAGGAGCTCCGCTGGGAATGGGAATGGGAGCAAGAAAAAGAAAGGAGGCGTGACGAAGCACTGGCTTCCAAGCGTTAGCCTCTTACTGTCGACTCGAGTGTATGCTCCGGCTCCAATCATCAATTGGAAAATCAGAAATTATGGCTCAGCCATAATTTCGAATAATTTCGTTTTTCCCCTCCATCGAATGCGGTCACCTATCGATGGAGGATCGCCTCAATTGCAGTAGACAGTCCAAAGCTGATCAACGCGCGTCGTGAAACTCTGGCTCATCATCTCCCTGCGCATACCCCAATCCGGATCGGTCGGCACACTAGCCAAGCGCATCGTCCCCCTGCCCTATCGGCCATTGATCGCATCCAAAACACCAATCACTTTTTCGGTCGATTCCGGCTGAGAGTTCGAATAGAGATCGTCGGTGTACTCGCCTTTTTGGAAAAGGTTGGGCGAGAAAGGAACTCGCATGGAGAGCCATAACCCGCCTGGCTCGTGACACGATGAATGAGCCTTGCACGACGCGAGTTGTTCGACCTGCACGTGACGAGTAAAAAGCATAAGCAGTGCTCCGGTGTTCACCCGCCAAGGCACTCCCGACTTACCAAAAAATCACACGAGACTCAACGCCTGTTGCCGACCGCTCTTTTTTGGATAACTGCAAATCAGGTGAGCAGGTAAACATTCATAGAGCCAATCCTTGCAATCAGATACCCACCGCGCCGTTGAAGCAGTTGCCTCTGACCGGGCGGTACAGCAGGTATTGGCGCTAGGAACGTTAGGCACACACAGCGCGTTGATCACCATGAGCCCGGTCTTCGATTACCCGAGGTCGCTGCACCTCTAGCCAAGCACGCAGCTCTTGCACGTACACTTCCCAATCCGGTGACAGCGCTGCAGCTCTGACTATGGAAGAGAATCCTGAGTGACGATGGACATTCAATGTTCTGATGATGTTTTCGACGAACAAATGAACATCGCCGACCGCTTGGAGCCCGTTCGCAATTTCAATGATCTCATTCACAGCCGCATCCTGTTGAGGGGGCAGCCTAGTGATCATCCTATGGAGCTGGGCTTCGGGTGCAGGGGGCGCCCCATCAAGAGCGCGCAGCATTCTGATTCCCTCAAGGCAGCGATCCCGTCGAGCTTCAGCATAGGCCTCCGTGCCACTAAGGACGGCCTTGGCACGATCCAATCGAGATTCTGGGGTTACATATAGATCGCCGTCGAGCAGAAACAACTGGCGCTCTGTGTTATGTCCCCCAGAAAGGATAAAGCCTGCGGCCAATGTAAAACAGTTCGTTGCCGCGCCGTATGGAGTGATATTAGCAACGCGCTTCATGCCCAACCTGGAAAGCTCATACTCAACAATGGCAAGGGCCATTTCGTCTTCGACGAAGACCTCGATGGGACGATCAGGCACCCCAGTCAGTCGCTGGAGAGCATCAGGCTTGGTATTGGAGAAACAGTAGGTCTTAAGCTCAGGTCTGACGGTGTGGATGTGTTTTATGCTGACTTTCTCATGAAGTTCGAGGATCGCTTCTCGGTGAGTCGTGAAAACAATCTGAAGTGATTTATCTTGCGCACGATCAAACAGAATATCGATCAATCCTCGCAGGGCGGCGGTATGCAGAAGCAGATCAACCTCGTCAATCAGAATGAGGCCGTATCGAGGTGCGTTAAAAACAACTGACAGAATTTCCAATACCCTCTGCTCGCCAGCGCCCATAGCAAGCGCAGAGTACCGGGCACCGTCCCATACGAGACCTGTGTATCGCCGGCCGGAATGAGCCCGATGGAGGTTCAGCTCGGTATAGCCTCGATTAAAAATGGTGCTCATCTTGGCCATGATTAGACCCGCATCGACGTGAGCCTCGGTCTGATAGGAGATTGCGGAAGTGTACGTTTCCTCTTCGATGCGCGGTACGCATGATTTGATACCCACGAAACGAACGTAGCGTTCCGGACGATTCGAATAGCGAGGCGCCCAGCGCCCTGCCCTCTTTTGATATGTCGTTTTCAGATTGGGAAAATTGTTGGCACCCTCCCGATGGGAGTGAAGCATTTTCAACTCGCTGCCCGTCCAGGTTGCATCGGTGGTTGGCGTAAAGAAATCTCGAAATCGCCAGTTATATTGCTCCGAACCAAGCGTCGGTTTGTAGCAACAAGCCAAAGCATGCAAGATCGTCGACTTCCCGCAACCATTAGGCCCCAGGATGGCTGTGAGTGGCTTCTCATCAAATCGGATCTCATCCAGAGACGAAATGCCTTTGAGCTTTTTGATGCTCAGGCTATGGGTAACCTGCTGACTAACCGCCATGGTGCATAAACTCCTGAAAGTAGTGGAATCCGGTAGGGCATCGCTATAGCCGCTCGGGCTGCTCTGCTTAGTAAAATGTGCGCAGCGCAGTGTCACTGCGCCAGTTTGCCCCCGCGAGATGTTCGGACTTCTGCGGCGCCCCGATCCGGGTGTATAGGGAATGATCTGCATGACCTCATAATTATCGAAGCCAAGGTTGAAAAAACCGGCGTCGACCAACGAAGCGTCGCTTGGCGCTTCGATACCGGTATCAAATACAGCCCCAGCTACAATTCGCACGATACCGGCCAAGGGAGCGATCTCCCTTGGCAACGTCTCAGGTTACTCCGCTATCAGGCCCCTGGTTCTCCACCGAGCGCGGACGAAACTCTCAAAGACATAGTTGCCCTGCAGCGGCAACTTATCGGCGTGGTCGCACACGATAATCTGCGGCATGACGCCGGTCTCTTTGAGCGTCACATCGCAGAATCTGGCCAGGTTGGTGAACATCTTCGAAACGGCGTGTACATCCTCGTCGACAGTCTTGGCAGTCTTTCTATCCCCACGCAGATCATCTGCTTTGAATGCATCAGAATCATCTGTTGAGGGAAAATAGACCTGTGTCGGCTGATCGAGGAAGAGGATCGGTGGCACCTTACATTTGGGATACGCCGCGAACTGATAGTGCAGCGCCATGAACAGGGTCAAATGCGAGTACAACCAGTTGGCTCCGCTGCCCATCGAGCGCAGAAATACCTTTTTGAAGTGGCCGCCAGCGATGGGCCGTTCATGCCAAAGATCGAAGGTTTCCACGTCAAATTTCAAAGAGCCAGTTTTATAGGCTTCTTCGAAATCGAAGTCCTTTCCGAAGGTTTTCATTTTTTTGTTGATATCGTTCTGAAGCGCCCACAGCTTTGACTCGACGTCATACTGGGACATAAGCCCATCAAACCTATCAACTTCTTTTTGCCAGAAATCCGCCATACCCGTTGCCTCGGATGGGGGATTCGCGATGCGCTTTTCAATGGCGAGCTCGAGTTTAATTTTGGCCTTCTGAGCCGCGCCATCGGCGGACTTTGATTTCTCCAGCCGATCCGCTTCATCGTCTAGGGGCTTCAGTGCCTTTTCTACGAGCGCGAGCTCCTTGCGAAGCTTTTTGAGCTCTTCCTCAATCGCCCGGCTCTCCTCACCGAATCCTTCCCGCGCGTAGGACGAGACCTTGAGTTCACCATTCAGCCAGTTGATCGCTGCCGACAATTTGTTGGCTTCGTCCTCAGCCACATCCGATTGCGATGCGCAAACGGGGCAGGCCGCGTGTTCAAGGTTGGTCGTCGTAGGGATGGGCAACGCGGTCACAGATTCCGCGAAACCCGACGCCTGCTGGGTAGATACTTTCAGCAGATAGCGAGTATTGAGCGCCTTCTGAATGCTGGCCATCAGTACGGCTTTCTGCTCGCGCAGTTCAGTCCGTCTGGTTTCAAAAGCACTGGATTGGCCATCAACTCTGACTGAGAGACCTGTGAGGCGCTCCAACGCTGGCTTGGGCTTTGCCAATATTTCCTCAGGCGTGAGCTCTGTTAGCGGCACACCGGCGAACGCTTCGTACTCCTTCAACAGGGTCGCGAAGTCAGAAAGGTAATCTTCCTTGATCTTGTCCTGCTTTGGTATCTGAGCCTTAGCACGCTTGAGCTCATACAGAGCCTCAGTACGGAGCTTCGCAAGATCGAAGTAATCCTCTCCAACAATATCCATGAAGATCTTGAAATGATCGGTGGCTTGGTCACGTTTACGCTTCTCTTCGAACCGGTAGAAAATCGCATGCCGGTTGGCCACCAGGTTCTGATGCTGCAGCATAAACGACGGGAAGCTGCGCACCGAAGGTGTGGCGCTCCATTTGCCAGTCATCTCCTGCTGCAGAGGATCTGTGTCGATGTTCTCCAGCGTGACACCGAAGTAGCGCCCTAGGCTCTTAAGGAAGTCGGCCTTGGGTTGGTAGAAATTAGAAGTGAAGAACGTATCCACGTCTTCGATGAGCTGGAGCACGTTGTCCACTGCTTGCCCGGAAATCTCGCGTAAAAAACACCGGTTGCTGGCCGCCGCTCGCCCTACGACAACTGCCATGCTCGGGAATCGCAGTACGGTAAAAAATGTCTTCGCACGATCCGTGATAATGCCCTCCGGGATCGTGTCTTCGGAGCTCCCCAGGCAGTAATCGAAAATGTCGAGGATCGCACTTTTACCTTTGGAGGATTTGCCGGTCACAATATTGAGACCAGGCTCAAAGGGGACGTGGTGGACGTTATGATCACTGTCCACGACACCGATGTATTGTACGTAACACTTCATAGCGATTTGAGCCCCAACATCCTGTAAATTGAAACAACGTTTTCGCCAGACAGCACCATGGCCAGTTTCTGGCTGTACCTCAGCAACGACTTATCCGAGTTGACCGACTGCGGCTTCTGGAGCGATCGAACGGACAGTTCGGGCGTGATTTCCAGACTTTTTTCAGCGGCCAGGATAAGCAAGGAAGCGTTGGTGATCGGCTTGAACTCCTCAACACGAAGGGCCAGCCCAATGAGCCTTTCCGCGTCGGAGGCCATCGTCCGCAGTGAACTGTCCCGTCGCGCCCTGTGCAGAAAGGCATGCATCGGTTTGTAGGTGACGAGGGGAAGGATCAGGTAGCTGAGCAGTACATCCTTTTCGACCGGTTCCCAGTGCTGATAGAAGCTCTGGATAACAGGCGCCAGCGCAAAAGGAGTTCTATGCAACGTATACAGGTGATCAGAGACTTGAGTGGTCATCACCACAGCCTCCAGTGAAATTCGTCATCCTCATCCTCGGGTTTCTCTCCTGCGAGCATGTGATAGATGCCATTGCGAAATTCGGGCATCGTGTGTTCCAAGCCGCAGAACGGTTCAGGGGGCAAACCATTACGCTCAAGGAAGAACATCATGGATTGGGTACTCAGCTGGGTTGAACAGGTAACCCCCGTGCAGCCGAGCATCGCCGCATCACGCCCGTATTGGTGCTGTGTAAGGTGATTGCTGAGGTAGAGATCCACCATTGGTTTGAAGAGCACGCCATCCGTGTACAGATCGGAGATCGTCGTCTGGGCAACCACTCGATGCAGAGCTGCCCGCTTCAGGTACTGCTCTCCGCCAATTTCTGTGATTTTCTGAGCAAACGGCATGGGCCGAATTTCTTCGACATCGACGCTCTTCTTGAGCGCCGCCATATCCACTGGGGGAAAAGTTTTCGGATGCTTCATGTACCGATGCGTAAGCTCTGACAATTTGTCAGTAAAAGCTTGATGGGTGATCTTCCACCCCTTGATCACTAGCTCTGGGCTGCACATGAAGCCCAACAGCTCATAGATGAACTGCTGGTATTTGGACGGTCGAATGGGCTTGAGATGACGGGTCTCGTAGGTCTTGAGGCGTTGCTCCAGTGACTCGGCGCCTGTTGTGATGTGCATCCGTTCCAGCACTTCCATCAATGCTTCACGGCGGTCAGGGGTCATCACGTATTGTTGAAGCGACTGGGACTTCGAGGGCTTAGAAACGACCTCCCCGGCCTCGGACTCCTTCTTCGTCTTCTTGTCGGCACTGGCTTGAGAGGATGCAACGATACTCTCCATGATCGAAAGCCGCTCTGCGGGAGTGGCCGTGTTCCATCCCTTGAGCAGGGTTTGCGCTCCGAACTCCTGCGTCGTCAGCAGCACCAGGCTCTTGAAGGAGGTGCGATCAAAGTTTTCATGTAGCCAGTTTTTCAGGGTGTTCCAGAAATTGGCATGGCTATCCGTGAGGTTATCGGTGTAATGCTTGACCTCTGTCTGGCTTTTTCCAGGAACCGTGACATCTCCTAGGACTTCGAGCCACAGGCACTCGTCAGGTGCCAGGTCATAGCAATGCTCCACGGCAACGAGCAGCTGGTACTGAAGCGCCTTGAACAGGAGCGTCGCATCGAACGGCAAGGGTGCGTGACCGGGTAGCGTCGTATTCGGGTGTTGAGTCGTATCCATACACATTCCAATATTGGGCATGCTTCCCTGACCAGCGACTCGCTTAGCAGACCGAGCACACGCATCGCTTCTTGATACGCGTCAGCAAATCAACGCAGGGCATTGGCCCGGCGTCGGTGTTGGGTAGATAACCGTTATTCCATTACTGTATATAAATACAGTATTTATTCGGCATTTGGACATATGCTACCAGCAGTTCAGCTCGTAGTCGCGAAAAGCCATCACGAGTGCTTGGCGACCTTCGCGGCCCGCAGCTTCCGCCGCAGCCATTCGAAGCTGCGATGCAAAATCGAAATCTTGTGCCAAAAATTGACCGACCAACCCCACTGCCTTCCCAAACGATCCGCTCTTTGACGACGGCTTGGTATTCGGATGACCGCAATCGCGGCCGACGTGCCAAAGACTACGAGGCTCGAAACAATCTGAGCCTGAGTTGTTTGGGTATCGAAAAAAAATGGCACGTTTGCAAAAAGCTGTGCCCTTGAATTCAACTCAAGCGCCGCGTTTCGTTTATTTACGAATGATCAGAGTCGATTCGTCTACTTACGTCATCCTGCGCTTTAGGCAAGCGGAGCGCGCAGGCCGCCCGGCCGAAGACGTGAGGATGGAAGCCCGCCAGGGCCAAGACACGTAGAGGCTTGGTTCAACGACAGCCGTCCCCGAAGGGGCACGCCTTGAACTCCTAACAAGCGATTAAATACCCGCTCAACGTTCACTGCCACACCGAAGACGAAGGACTCCATCGAGTATGAATCTCAATACGTACAGGGCACTTTGAATAAAAAACCGATGAATTGACCAGCACTCTTTACTTGGATCTGTAAATTATTTGACTGTTTTTTTCTCTGCGAAGTTAACTTTCTGTCAACTCGCCCCTCTGCAGGCCACAGCTGTATTGGATTTACCGCATATATATACAGTAATTTTTTGGACAGGCATTTTGAACGCCTACATTTCAATAAATTTATCTTCCACTCTGCACCTTGATTTTCTCATTTCATCTGCTAACAATTGACGAATTGAGGTTGTGATCCAATCAATTTTTCGAGAGCAAAGACACGCATGAGATACGACATTTGGTTTTTGATTATTGATACCACAGTAGATGCTTATTCTCTGAACGACCGGCGAGACAAGAGCATACTGCTCGTGGAAACCGTCAGCACTTCAGATGATCCGCTCTATAAGCATTGCAATAACATTCGTGAACTCGAAGCAACGTTTGAGCGATATCGCAACTACCGAACCAGTGATGACGTCGTGGACACGCCGCATGCTAAATTTAAAGTCCTTCGAATCGATCCTATTCCGGTTTATTCATAAATCCTTCCCGATCAAGCCCTCGTCACGACTCACATCCCAACGTCAACAAGTCACGGTATGAGTTCGCCCATCAGACGCACCGCCATCTACTGCAGCACAGGCGGTGTGAAGATGTACCGGCCCCGCGCAGCTCGTAGGAATGTCTTAAGAGTAGCCCTACCGTACCCCCGCTTGAAGGATGCCACGACGTAACGGGAGTTCATCGTGGTGAGCACCCAGAATCTCCCCTCTTTTCTCGCAAAACAAATTTCTGATGTCCGCACAAAATGTCCGTCTGCAAACCGCCCAAGCTCCTCGCGCTTCTTATGGCCAAAGACCACACCGATCGCTGTACAAGAAGAAACGAACACGTCGCTCAGATAAGCTGTAATGGGCTCATCAAATGACTGAGCCTCTGCTCGTACAATGCGCGTCAGATGAAAATCTGTAAGGCGTTTACCATGCAGCTCTACGTTGATCGTATTCAGCATTTATCCGCTCCCAGGTGCATATTCATTGGGGTGTAACTCGATTTATGAAACGTAACATTGGCAATGTTACAGTGGGAAAATCGTGTTACACCTTTGGGAAACCTTACGTTTTTTCAGTAAATCTTCCGAAGGTTTGTCAGAGTGCTGGCATCGAAGGATGGATCGTGAACGTCGACGTACATGGCGCCGCTCTCAATCTCCATCAGGCACACAGGTATCTCGTTTTTGTCATAGCCTACGGAAACCGACGTGAGCCTTTCCATTCGCCAGCTGCCGCTTTTATTGATCCAGGGCGGAGAGACGACCTGGAGCTCATCTATGACGAGGTCAGGGCCTTGCGCCGAGATGAGTTCGAACAATTTGGTCTCGTCATTAAGCATCTCCACCTGGGAGATAAATCGATCCTCGTGACGCTGCCTAATGCTTACGTGATACCAGTGCGTCGCCAAGCTCCGAGACACCGCGTGCCAGTGCGCAAGGCCTTCTCTAAACATCCCAGGCAGGCCAGCCATATCAGCATTGTGAGTTCTGAACATATCGTGCCTCAGATTCAAATTTTCTTCGTAGCAATGCCTAAAGCATGAAGGCAGTACAAAAGTCCTTCAGAAACGGCCTCGCGGCCAAACTTACTTATGAAGCTTGCTAAAACGATCGGAGAGTTCCGCCGCGCCGACGGTTTTCCAAGACTCTGGATCAGATGTCTTCTTCAACATATTCCAGCCAGCCCACAGAAAGAACAGAGCGGCCAGAGCTGCCTCTACCAAAGCCACGATACTTGTGTACTCCATTATCATCGGATGCTGCCCACCAATGAAGTTCATCATGGGCACAATAGAAACCAGCCATCCCACAGGAAAAACTATGCAGAAGGCGAGAACTGCATAAAAAACCATTAGGATCGGAACGGTGAATCTAATGTGAGTTGCAAATATCTTGGCACCGTTTTCTTTCTGCATGCCGTACACGATGCCGGAATTCTTTTCCTTGTTCGCGGAGTTTTTGAATAAACCGTAAAGCGTTACTGTCTCTCTGGCCTCCATTTCTTCGTACATTTTTTTCGAAAGCGTAAGATTTGGAAGAACCTGGCCGTCAATGCTTATGACGACTTTGTAGCTATCTCCGTGATTAGAGTTAACTTTGATGTAGTCGACCTTTCCCGTCACTTTTACACAATCAAATTTGAACACAAAAAACTCCTAGTTTTCGTTATGAGCGTCCTAACTCTAGACCGACAAAGATCTTAAATTTCAGACAAAGAGGCGCCATTAAGCTCGCGTGACTGCGGGCCTTGTCGATATCAATGTTGTCGCGGGTACTAATATGCCTAGTGGTTTCTCAGCCCATTGCCTCGATTAGAAAAAAGAGAAGATTGTTTTTAAGCTTGCCACCCTCTCATGGCCGTCTCCCATGAGCACGTACACAGAGTTCTTGGTTTCAAACATCACACCGTCAAACGAGATAGCCATGCTGCTGCGTACCCAATCGCCGGATCGAAAGCGGCCTCGACTGTCCTCAACCACTTTGTGGGCAAACACAAAAAGCGGGAGGTGATTGGCAGCGTGAACCTTTGCGATTTCTTCAGGGGTTAGGTCGGCGCGAAAGATCGTCCACTCCTCAACCAGGCAATAAGCCTTGAGCGACGAACGTAGAGCAAGCGTTGCAATCACCTCCTCTGCCGAAGCAGAGGTGCCCCGCAAGGATCTATTGATCCCCAGAATAAAATCACTCTGAACTGGGCACGTCACGGCTCACGCTCCGCCTAGGTTATGCATAAATTGACAGCGGCTTGGCTGCCTTCGTCGCGAGGGAAGGCCGTAAAACCAGCGAAATCACTACATGAATCACTATATATATTTGTATGTTGATTGGCAAACGCGGCATACCGTCTCTTTTTGAAGAGACGTCAAAATGTCACTGCGCCGCCCTTACGCAGCCGTGCTTCAGCTACTACGTAGATCCAAAGGGTTGCATCAGCACGCGATCGCCGGCGAGGTTGCCCAGTCGTTCGTCAGCAAGCTTGAGGCCTCGAAAACTACAGCCACCGTGGACTCCACGAAAGCCTTGGCTGACGCCCTACAGGTAAATGCTGCAACTTTCTTCGGCTTAGTCATCGCAGCCAGTCAACACCAGACCCCTCGCGAGGTGATGCTCTCCGCCATCGCTGAAATGGAAGCGCTGGGATTAGCGGATATCGTTCTTCCTGCAGAACCGCAGAAGCTCGAAGCGCCAGTGGTGGCTGAAGCCCGGGAGAGGAAAGATCAGGTTCAGCGATTGAAAGCCAAGGGCTATAGTCGTGCTGAAGCTGCGCGCGAGCTCGGTTACGCGTGGACGACGATCAACCGTCTGTGGTCGGCGGATGGCGAATAATGAAGTACATCAACCCTTAGATCCGACCCCGCCCTTCCCCTCAAAGCGTCTTGGAAATGCGGGGATGATCGCTTCTGATTTGGGCTCTACAATCCATACCGAGGCATTCGGGGGGCAAGAGTTTCTGCTTGAAATCATCGGCTACAACCTTGCCCTCGAGGTATCACCACTTCACTTGCTGATCACCGAGCTTTAACTGAGCGAGGTCGGAATGCCTTTCTATTTTGCATGCCACCATCGACTACGTGAGAGCTGGCCATGTCTACCAAGACGTCCAAAATGGTAGGCCCGTTTTGTCGACAACTGGAGGCACTGATCATTTCTCCACCCAGCAAATCGTCAATAGCAGATCACCGCATTTTGGATTGTTATGACCTACTACGTATGGTTAATTGAACCTTCGGATGATCGCCGCAGATGCGGACTCCCGGGGCTCTGATTGAGCATTTTGCAGAAGTGTAAACAGACGGGTAGATTTCTGGGTTATTTTTACACTTTCAGCTGATTTCCTTCTGGTTATTGACCTGCCTCCTCTGAAACCCTCGCAGTCTGGGGCTCTGAATTTTTTTCTTATTTTTACAATGTCGTTGACAATGCGGAGTTGGCAGGCGTACTGAATGGTCGAGATCGACACACTCAGACGGTCTGCCAACTGTCGCAACGAAGGCAGGCGTACTCGCACGTCACTGCCCGGTTCATTGATCAGGTTATTCAGGTAACGGTACACCGCCTGGTACGCAAAATCGGTATCTCGTGGTCCTTTCATGGGTAATGGCCGAATACGCTACGAACGTCGTGACGCATCCTTGATGAATCAGGCAAACCAGGCACTTTCACCGCCCCGTCGACCATTCGCCAGCCACGACCGTTTCATTCTCAGGGTCTATGACTTCAGCTTGCACGCCCATGTTGCCACTTTGCGCATCTGGCCCCCTGCCCTGATCCAGGGCTACCGGAGCCATGCGGTAAAGCCTGCCGATCAGGCTGACTGGCAACCCGCTGACATCAACCATCCATTGCATAACTTGCTCGGGTGCCGAGTTGCCCTGCATTGCCCGGTGCAAGTCCGGCAATGCTACGAGCATGCCGGGGTGACACTGACGTAGAAAATGCTCAAGCCCCGCACCGTTATCGACAAAAGGGGCAAAAAGCAGACACACCAACTGGGCTTCGCTCAAACCAAGGTTCTTTTGTGCCTCGGCCGCCGCCAATGCGCGCTGATCGGCCATTGTCAGCGGATTGCCAAAGGTTTCCATTGCCTGTTCGCAAATGCGCTCGGGCAGCTGCTTGCGACGCATCATCACCAGCGCCCGCTGCAGGTACTCGCCGACGCCGGCTTCATAGGTGCGACCGTGCACATAACACGCTTGCAAGCCGCGAATATGCGTCGATATCGTCAGGCTGACGTAGTCGTTATCACTGAGTTGAGCCGTCAGTTCGTCAGGTTGAAACCCGAGGAAGTCGGTGAGTAGCGGCCAACGCTCTTCCAGGTTGCTCACCAGCATGTCGTGAATGTCGATGAAGGTCGTGCGACGGCAGACTTCAAAGCGGTCAGCGGGACGCCACTCAACCGGAGCGGCATCAGGATAAAACTCGCGGTAGCAGTTGCTGCCCAGTTCATCGAGCCGTGCGAACAATCCCTCGTAGCCCGCTTCATTGCGATTCGATGCCTTGAGCCCGGCCTTGGCCGCGGCACGGTTCAAACCGTCGAGAAACTGCGTCTGCCGACGGGGTGTATCGCTGCTGACCAATACATCGACGCCCTTGTCCCATCGGGCGATTTGTCCATAAAACTCGCCGGTTGCCAGGTACCCGTCATCCCACAGATCAAGCGGCCCGCTCCAGGCACGACGGTGCCCGACCATCAGCAGGTTGAGCCGATTCGACTCGCGGCCGGCTTCGGAGATCGGCGCCTTATGGTTAAACGGCAAAACCTCGCGATTGTCGGCCATCAACACGTCGACCCGAGGATCGTCGTAGAGGAACAATGCACTGTAGCTGCGATGGATGTTTTCCAGGGCTGTAGAGGCCGCGCCATTCAAGCGCAAGGTCGCCACTCGCAGCTGAAAGGTCGCCGGTGCCCGCCCGGCGATGCTCAGTTGCGCGGCACGCAGCAGCGCCAGCGTGTAACAGCTGTCGCGGGATCCGGACTGGATCGCCAATACCTTGTAATCGCCAATACGTTCCATACCTCCAGCGGACACCACCAGGCGCTGAATCATCAGTTGCAATGCCGTGCGCTCGGCGCGAGAGAAAAAACTCAGCAAGCGCTGCAGTACTTGTTGATAAACATAATTCATTGCCTGTTCATGGGTATGGGTCATCATTGTTTACCTGTTACTCATAAGTCCGATGCCACGCAAACAATTGTATGTATTGCGCGACGGGTTGCCTGTCATGAATGGGGTGCCGGGATTACGATCAAATGCTAGCACTTAAACTTTATGTAATTGTTTGAAATCATTGCACGTCGCGGATACCCCTAGCAGGGCAAGATCGCCGCAATGCCCGGCAGAATGGGCGTCTTGCGCTCTAACGCGATGTCCTAGGAAATTTCCGACAGCATCCCACAGACATTTAATACAAGAAATAAAGAAAGAAGTTGCCCATAAATGTAAGACAACCGAGTGATGCCGCATTATTTGTCGAGTATGTATTGCCGACGCGCATTGAAAAGTTTCAACCGGATACCCAGCCATGACTCTTTCCTTGAGATGAAATAATCATTCAATTATCAGGGCTTATATGATGATTAGAAGATACAGATTGAGAGCAAAAACCAGTTCAGTTGCTGAACCGGCCCATCGAAGGATCAATGGGACATCTCATTGGGGAGGTGTGGGCAGCAGAAGAGTCCGTGCTGGCACGGACTCTTGCAGAGGGGGAGAACTCAGGTCGGTTCGACCTCAAGGGCGACCCGTTCGCGACATGGGCATTCGTCCATATAGCGATGCGCTTCGACAAACTCGGAAAACGGGAAGACCCGAGTCTTGAGCGGCAGCAGCACGCGATCCGCGGTCAACTGGTTGATGTCGCGCAGGGCGCGTTGCAGTGCAACCTGATCCTGGATGATGCCCAGTTCCGGCTTGCCGGTGAAGTTGCCGATGCAGTGCACGAAGAACTGAATGTTCTTCTGGAACGCCGCACAGGCAGGGAATGGCGTCTGGTTACCCCCTTGCAGGCCATAGAGCACCAGGCTGCCACGAGGCGCCAACACATCACCGAGCAGCGACATCTGCGGCCCGCCAAGGCCATCGAACACCACGTCGACGCCACGGTTGTCGGTGAACTTGTTGACCTGCATCAGCAGGTCCTGTTCTTCGGTAACGATGACTTTCTCGGCGCCGAGGGACAGCAGGTATTCACGCTCATCCGCGGTTTTGGTCGCAGCGATCACTCGCACGCCGAGGGCCTTGCCCAGTTGCACGAAAGACGGCCCGGCACAGTGGCTGGCGTCGGTCACCAGGGCGAATTGCCCGGGTTTGACTCGCGCCAGATCGGTGTAGGCAAAATAGGCGACCAACAGAGGCGTGTAATGCACGCTGGCTTCAACCGGGCTGAGCACATCCGGGTAGCGGGTCAGTGCCGAGCGCGGCAGAACGATCTGTTCGCCGTAGACCGGGTAGTCGTTGGGGCTTTCGGCCGGGAAGCTGGCAACCTTGTCACCGATGGCCAGGTCATCGACGCCCTCACCGACCGCCGTGACCACGCCGGCCATTTCATGACCAAGACCCGAAGGCAGACGAGCATGGGACGAGGCCAGGTTCTGGCGCCAGAGAATATCGTACCAACTGATGCCAATCGCCTCGACACGCACCTGCACTTCGCCCGGCGCAGGCAGAGCGGCCGCATGCTCTTCGCATTTGAGCACCTCGGCTGGACCAAACTTGTGAAAACGGATCGTGCGGGACATCGCAAACCTCGTCAAAGTAACCTCTAATGCCTTGAACTCTATCTGGGCTTTCTACCCAAGACCATCAGTGGCTATTAATAGTCGACATGCCTGTCATTGATTCCGCAGCGACGGCGACATCATCAAATGCCGTAAAAACCGAAGCAGCCTTTCTGGAAAAACTGAATTACCCTGTGCAGAATACCAGTCTTTGCCCGTAAGATTCATGCCGGCCATTGTTCTCATATGGTCGCTCACGTCAAGTTAGCTGACTCTGCCAGGACTCCAGATGAATCGTAATGACCTGCGTCGTGTCGACCTGAACCTGTTGATCGTTTTCGAAACACTGATGCACGAGCGCAGTGTGACCCGCGCCGCGGAGAAACTGTTCCTCGGCCAGCCGGCCATCAGTGCGGCGCTCTCGCGTCTGCGCGGGCTGTTCGATGATCCGCTGTTCGTGCGCACCGGCCGCAGCATGGAACCTTCCGCCCGGGCGGTGGAAATCTTCGCCCTGCTCTCGCCAGCGCTGGATTCGATTTCCACCGCGGTCAGTCGTGCCGCGGAATTCGACCCGGCGACCAGCACCACGGTGTTCCGCATCGGCCTGTCGGACGATGTCGAGTTCGCGCTGCTGCCGATGCTGCTCAAGCGCCTGCGCGCGGAATCGCCGGGGATCGTGCTGGTGGTGCGTCGGGCCAACTACATCCTGATGCCGAGCCTGCTGGCCTCGGGCGAGATTTCCATCGGCGTCAGCTACACCGCCGACCTGCCGGCCAACGCCAAGCGCAAAGTACTGCGCCGCAGCATGCCGAAACTGTTGCGGGCCGACACGGTGCCGGGGCCGTTGAGCCTGGATGATTTCTGCGCCCGCCCCCACGCGCTGGTTTCGTTCGCGGGCGACCTGAGCGGCTTTATCGATGAAGAGCTGGAGAAGCTGGGGCGCAAACGGCATGTGGTGCTGGCGGTGCCGCAGTTCAATGGGCTCAGTACACTCATCAGTGGCACCGACATTGTCGCGACCGTGCCTGATTACACGGCTGAAGCGTTGACGGCGGCCGGTGGTGTGCGAGCCGAAGATCCGCCGTTGCCGGTGCGCAGTTTTGAGTTGCACATGGCTTGGCGCGGGTCGCAGGATAATGATCCGGGTGAGCGGTGGTTAAGGTCGAGGATTCAGATGTTTTTTGGGGATCCGGACAGCCTGTCATAAGGCTTGGAACAAGGCGTCAAGTAGCCAATGGGTGTGGAATCCGGCAAACGCTGGGCGGTAATTCCGGCATTTAATCGCCGGAAAACCGCTTTTTGGCCCCAACTCGCTTGAGACCCGATGCGCGTCTAGAACAGATAGCCCATGTAGATCGCGGCGCCACCACCGGCCTGCACGCCAGCGTTCATGCCTGCCATGACCACCGCCCCCTTGGCCGATTGCACTAAGCGCCGGTTGACCGTGGTGGAAGCAATGAGCGAAGTCGCCGGGTTGGAGCTCAGAGCGGCCGCCAACGCCAGCAGCTTGGGATCAAGCCCGAACAACAGGGCTGTGGCCGAACCGCCGACCACCAGACCCACCCCCACTTCGGTATACATGCAGGGCCCGGTGATGTCGTCACTGGTCAGGTCACGACTGACCAGGGCGTCGCTGACAAACACCTTGCCGGTACTGGGAAAAGCCTCCGCCGCAACGGCTCCACCCACGCTCTTACCCTTGACCTGGATATTGATCTTGCCGAAACGCGGCAGCCGCGCGCCAAATCCGACACCCAACCCGACGCCGCCGTATCGGTAGCTGACGTTCTCGCCCTGGGGCGAACGCAGGATGATCGAACCGCCACTGCCTGCCAACAGGGCCACGGTCAGACCGCCGCCGCTGGCGGTCTGGTACTGCCAGCGACTTTCATTGAGCGGGATTGGGATGTTGTAGCTCATACGTTCAAAGTCCTTTATGTGAATGAACCGCACCGCGACCGCGCGGACGGATGGCCTTTACCAGACCGACAAAAGTGAACACCAGACCGATACAACCCAGTACCCCGGGAGTGCCCCACAGTGCGGCCGAGTCATCGACGATGGCGCTGTTAGCCGGCTGCTCGGGCAGGTAATACACCCGCACCGGCTGATCCTGCTGATATCCGAAGATAAAGCCGCCCTGGGGGTAGGAAATTTTTTCACCACTGCCGGTAGTGAAGGCGATCTCAGGATGCGAACCACCGGCATTCAAGTGGCTGACGATGCCATTGGCGATCTGTGCGCGGGCGAGGAACTCGCGTCGGTCAAGAGTGAGATCGACCGTAATGCTCAACAAGCCGATACCAATCAGGGCAAAAAGCAGGTCCAGCAGTATCTTCCCGATGCGTGACGGGGTGTAGTTAGCCATGGTTTGTCTCGGTATTCGTCCATGAAAGAAGGAGGTCAGGATAACAAAAAGCCTCGCTATGTCGCATATCCCAGCAAAAATATTCCGAGTGCCGTACGGCGCCAGGAGATACACACGATGCACAATCAGCGGAAAACCAATTTACTAGTACGGGGATTTTTACGTTTTGAGACTCCCGTCTCAGTAATGCTGAAAATAAATGTGGCCTAATACCGATTAGTTACTGGCGCAAGAAATCAAAATCCGATGCCTGTACTGGTATCATTTTTTTATGCGTCTTGCCCGGGCATTGGAACCGGGAGTTGTTGAGAAATACTCACTGGGCAACCTTGTTTTGAACCTTTGAATGGTGCCTAAACGATCGTTTACTTTTTTAAGAATCCCCCCCTATAGCATGCAAAAAAATAAGCTGCTAATCTCAAATGCAGGTGGGATATGAAACGGCTCCCCCTACGAATACCTGGTGCGTGGGGACGCCTGTCGAATTGGCTTGCTCCCCGCAAGTTGCAAATAACCCTCTTAATCAAGCAGTTAGGAAACTAAAAATGACCACATGGCTCCCCCTTATCGCAGTCGTATCCATTGTTGCACTGTATCTGTTTTTGAAAAGCAAAGGGATCATTAAATAGACCCTATCAAGAACGTTAAGGGCGGGAGCCAATGCCTCGCCCCTACCTTTCATTTGTCGCCATTATAAAGTAAATGCTTTACGCACATAACGGTCTATGCCGCACCAATTAATACTGGGCGTCATGCAGTGCTTCAGTGAGTACCTTACCAAGATTGTTACTGTTGCTTAAGAACTCTCCCGAGGACCACTGAACTCCCTACCCGTCATCAACCCATGCATGCCGCAAACATTTAGCCCTATAGCATGACCGTTTATTTACGGCTAGAGGTTAACAGGAAGATCTTTTCATCTAGACCCTGCTATTTAGCGGGATATTTTTGGAGCTTATTAATGTGAACGCATACTTAATTATTGCCTTGGTCGCCACTGTCTTTTGCATATACATTGCCGTACTGGCAAAATTTTCTTCTTCGAGAAGAAAAAAACAAATAGAAAACCATATAGGCAACCATATCAGTGGTGATGACGACGAAGCAAACAATGATGAGGCGATAGCTTATAACGAGAGATTAACTGCGTTAAGTTATGGAGCTATACCCTCTATTTTGCAAGGGGAAGCTTTTAATGAAATGATTCCTCTACAGGGGACGGATAAAAGCTACTACGGACTGAAGAGACACTGGAAAGTCACCTCGAAGGTGCAAGCACAATTGGTATTGGACAAACTATTTGACATGAGTGCCAGCCGTAACATTGACACGCTCATTGAAAGTGGCTCACTTAAAAAACTAGAAAAAACATACGAATCCATTTCAAAGCTTTTGAGCATTCCCGCTAGAGATGTCACGACAGCAAGATCAACCTTCGCCTATGATTTATCCCGTGCAATAGAAGTGGCCAAATGGTGTTTTTGGAATGATTATTTAACTGAAGACGAAATGTGGGAGTATATTTTTAAAATCTCTAACACCGCACGCCAACTAGGAAAGGACTGGGAAGAATACAGCATTTCGTACCTTTTAGGATTGACGCTTGACACACCTTCTCCCGAGGAGCTTGACGAGTGTCAGGCCGTGGTAAAGAACCTGTTGACAGGAAAATCCTGGGACTACTCAGGCCTGTACGTTCCTGCAATTTACACTCACGTCCATTTTAACAACGACGGGAGTTAATTGTTGATTTGCTTTGCCCGCTTTAGCTTCCCACAAAGCCATATAACAGTATTCAAACCAAGGACATCTACATGCTAACCGCCGCCATCTCAATATTGATATTAGGTTTTACCTTATATGCAGCCACCAAAATACTTAGCATTCACAAAAATAAAAAAATCATAAAAAAGCAATCGAAAGAACCCCTTTCGAGTGCTCAACAAAAAGGATTGGCTTTGGGGAGCATTCTGTTCGCCATGAAAGGCGAGAGCCTACAGGCGTTTTTCCCTGTAAAAACAAATACGTTCATTTATTCTTTTGGTTTAAAAAGGCAATGGGGCATAACAAGTGCCACCGAAGCGAAAGAAAAAATCATGACGTTACTGGCGCGAGAAAGAACACTGGAATATGATCACTTAATTGAAGACAAAGCAATAAATCTTGACCTCACCCAAAAAGCCATATCCAGAAAAATTGATATTCCTGTTGAAAAAATCAAGGACACTGCTTCGACCTTTGCATGGGATTTAGCAAGAGCAGTCGCCCTCTCAAAATGGTGTTACTGGTGTGGCTATATTACTGAACAAGAAGCCTGGGACTTTATTTTCACTGCGTCGAATACAGCAAGCGAACAGGGCAGTGATTGGCAGGATTATACGATATCGTTCTTGCTGGGCAGGACGATGCAGGGTTTTGATTTGGATGATGTTGGTTTAATCGCAAAAGCATTACTAAATGGCCAGGTGTCAGATAAAAAAATGGACGACATAGAAGGCGTCGACATTTATCAAAGATTCAATTTTAAACATTAATCTTATCGATTTATTGAAACACTCCATCCACCGGATTGAGCATCCATTTCGCAATGTCCACGCCCAACTCGTGAATCACTGCATCCATTGTGCTGCATTCGGTGGTCTGCGCTGTGATATCAGAGTACTGCGTATGCTTCTGGCGCTGGTCTGTGAATTGCGCTGCTGGCAGTCCCGGCCGTTCGAGTACCACATGGACGACCACGATCGTGGGGCCGCCGGCGCTGACGGTCACTATGTCGTTGATTTCGATTTTCAGCAAAGCGGCGGCACCCATACCGGTACCTGACACGGGGAGCACAACTTCATACCGCGCTTCCAACTGATCTTGCACCGCCTGACGCAACGAGTCCGGCACGCCGCACGCGTCATCGGATGACGACATCTGAAGCCCGTACACGACGGGTGGCAGTATCACTGTGTTGTTGGCAGCAGGCGCGGGTGGCATTCGCTCAGGCGGCTGATAGTGCGAACCGCAAGCCGCCAGAAGTGAACTCACCGCCATCGCGATGCACGTATTGCGCACGAATTGTCTTACTGTCATTGATTGACCGGGGAATTGTGAAGAGTTCGACCATTGCCTGGCGTTACGCTGACATGCGTCATTGTAAAGTCAAGGCTGCCAATGAATAGCTTTCATTTCATTTGATAGCCCACTAACGGAAGGTGCATGCTAGAGAGCTCGCTTTGAGCTTACATCATTCCGAATGATAGTTACCTTCGCCTCATTCGATTCGTGTGATACAACCCCGCCAAGCATCATCCGTCCATCTCAATACATTGGCGGATGCTATCCATGGAACAGTCACTCAAACATTTGCGCTTCCCCTTGGCCCTGTTGGCCGTGCTGGTGATGAGCGCTTGCGGCAAGACGCCGGACGCTGCCGCCACGATGCCTGCGGCCAAAGTCAGCGTGGCCAAGGTGCTGGAACAACCGGTCAACGAGTGGGACGAATTCACCGGGCGGCTTGAAGCGCCAGAAACGGTAGAGATTCGTCCACGGGTTTCCGGCCAGATCGATGACGTGGCCTTCACCGAAGGCGCGCTGGTCAAGAAAGGCGATCTGTTGTTCCAGATCGACCCGCGCCCCTTCCAGGCTGAGGTCCGCCGCCTCGAAGCCCTGGTTGCCCAGGCCCGTGCCACGGCCACCCGCAGCGAAAACGAATCCCAGCGTGGCGAACGTCTGCGCACCAGCAACGCGATTTCCGCCGAACTCGCCGACTCGCGCACCAGCGCCGCTCAAGAAGCCCGCGCCGCTGTCGGCGCCCTCCAGGCACAACTGGACCTGGCCAAACTGAACCTGAGCTTCACCCGTGTCACTGCGCCCATCAGCGGCCGTGTCAGTCGCGCGGAAATCACCGCCGGCAACCTGGTGACTGCCGATACCACCGCGCTGACCAGCGTGGTGTCCACCGACAAGGTCTATGCCTACTTCGACGCCGACGAGCGTGTCTTCCTCAAATACACCCAGCTCGCCCGCCAGGGCCAACGCGGCGCAACCACGCCGGTTTACCTCGGCCTGTCCAATGAAGACGGCAACCCGCACCAGGGCCAGATGAATTTCGTCGACAACCAGGTCAACCCGAAGACCGGCACCATCCGCGGTCGTGCGGTGTTCGACAACAGTGACGGCACCTACACCCCGGGGCTTTATGCACGCCTGAAACTGGTGGGCAGCGGCACCTACTCCGCCGTGTTGATCAACGACGAAGCGGTCGGTACCGACCTGGGCAAAAAGTTCGTGCTGGTGATGGATGCCGACAACAAAACGGCTTACCGCCCTGTCGAGCTGGGTCCGAAGATTGAAGGTTTGCGCATCGTGCGCAACGGCCTGAACAAAGACGACACCATCATCGTCAAGGGTTTGCAACGGGTTCGTCCGGGTTCACCGGTCACCCCTGAAGTGATCCCGATGGCCAGCCAGGAAACCCTCGCGGCCCTCGCCCAACAACGACAAGCGCTGGAAGCCAGCAACCTGCCCCAAGTCGCCCCTGCCAAGGTCGCGCCGGGTACGGTTGTGAAAGTGGCTGCTACGACTCCACGCGGTTAAGGGACCATTACTCCGATGAATTTTTCCCAATTCTTCATTTCACGGCCGATCTTCGCAGCGGTGCTGTCGCTGCTGATCCTGATCGCCGGTGCCATCTCGCTGTTCCAGTTGCCGATCAGCGAATACCCGGAAGTGGTTCCGCCGACCGTTGTGGTCCGTGCCAACTTCCCCGGCGCCAACCCTAAAGTCATCGGTGAAACCGTGGCCGCTCCTTTGGAGCAAGCCATTACTGGCGTCGAGAACATGCTGTACATGTCCTCGCAGTCCACCGCTGACGGCAAGATCACCCTGACCATCACCTTCGCCCTGGGCACCGACCTGGACAATGCGCAGGTGCAGGTGCAGAACCGCGTGACCCGGACCGAGCCCAAACTTCCCGAGGAAGTGACGCGCATCGGTATCACCGTCGACAAGGCTTCGCCCGACCTGACCATGGTTGTGCACTTGACCTCGCCGGACAAACGCTACGACATGCTCTACCTGTCCAACTACGCCTTGCTCAACATCAAGGATGAGTTGGCGCGCCTGGGCGGTGTCGGTGATGTGCAACTGTTCGGTATGGGCGATTACTCGCTGCGGGTGTGGCTCGATCCGAACAAGACTGCTTCGCGCAACCTGACCGCGACCGATGTAGTCACTGCGATTCGTGAACAGAACCGTCAAGTAGCGGCCGGTGCCCTGGGCGCTCCGCCTGCACCGAATGCCACCGCGTTCCAGCTGTCGGTCAACACGCAAGGCCGCCTGGTTTCCGAGGAAGAGTTTGAGAACATCATCATTCGCTCCGGCGAAAATGGTGAAATCACTCGCCTGAAAGACATCGCTCGCGTCGAACTCGGCTCCAGCCAGTACGCCCTGCGCTCCTTGCTGAACAACCAGCCGGCGGTAGCGATCCCGATCTTCCAGCGCCCTGGCTCCAACGCGATCCAGATCTCCAACGACGTTCGGGAGAAAATGACCGAGCTGAAGAAGAACTTCCCGGAAGGCATGGACTTCAGCATCGTCTATGACCCGACGATCTTCGTGCGCGGTTCCATCGAGGCGGTGGTTCATACCCTCTTCGAAGCACTGATCCTGGTTGTGCTCGTGGTGATCCTGTTCCTGCAAACCTGGCGCGCCTCGATCATCCCGTTGGTGGCGGTGCCGGTTTCGCTGATCGGTACGTTCGCGGTGATGCACCTGTTCGGCTTCTCGTTGAACGCCTTGTCGCTATTCGGGCTGGTACTGGCCATCGGTATCGTGGTCGACGATGCGATTGTGGTGGTGGAGAACGTCGAGCGAAACATCGGGCTCGGATTAACCCCTGTAGAAGCCACCAAGCGTGCGATGCGCGAAGTGACCGGTCCGATCATTGCGACAGCGCTGGTGCTGTGTGCGGTGTTTATCCCGGCGGCGTTCATCTCCGGGTTGACCGGGCAGTTCTATAAACAGTTCGCCCTGACGATTGCGATTTCGACCGTGATCTCGGCCTTCAACTCGCTGACCTTGTCGCCGGCACTCGCTGCCGTGTTGCTCAAGAGCCATGACGCGCCGAAAGACCGTTTCTCCAAGGTTCTGGACAAGATCTTCGGTGGCTGGTTGTTCCGTCCGTTCAACCGTTTCTTTGACAAGGCCAGCCATGGTTATGTCGGCACCGTGGGCCGGGTTATCCGCAGCAGCGGTATCGCCCTGTTGGTGTACGCCGGCCTGATGGTGCTGACGTTCTTCGGTTTCTCCAATACCCCGACCGGTTTCGTACCCGGCCAGGACAAGCAATACCTGGTGGCCTTCGCACAATTGCCGGATGCCGCGAGCCTGGACCGCACCGAAGACGTGATCAAGCGCATGTCCGACCTGGCCCTGAAACAGCCTGGCGTGGACAGCGCCGTGGCCTTCCCGGGTCTGTCGATCAACGGCTTCACCAACAGCCCTAACGCCGGCATCGTGTTCGTCACCCTGAAGCCTTTCGATGAACGCAAGGATCCGAGCATGTCCGCCGGTGCGATTGCCGGTGCATTGAACGGCCAGTACGCCGGGATTCAGGAAGCCTACATGGCGATCTTCCCGCCGCCGCCGGTACAAGGCCTGGGGACCATCGGTGGTTTCCGCCTGCAGATCGAAGACCGGGGCAACCTGGGCTATGACGAGCTGTACAAAGAAACCATGAACATCATCACCAAAAGCCACAGCGTGCCGGAACTGGCTGGCCTGTTCACCAGTTACACCGTGAACGTGCCGCAGGTCGATGCCGCCATCGACCGGGAAAAAGCCAAGACCCACGGCGTGGCCGTCAGCGACATCTTCGACACCCTGCAAATCTACCTGGGTTCGCTGTATGCCAACGACTTCAACCGCTTCGGTCGCACCTACCAGGTCAACGTTCAGGCTGAGCAACAGTTCCGCCTCGAGTCGGACCAGATCGGTCAGCTGAAAGTGCGTAACAACCGCGGCGAGATGATCCCGCTGGCGACCTTCATCAAGGTCAGCGACACCTCGGGCCCGGACCGCGTGATGCACTACAACGGCTTCATCACCGCTGAAATCAACGGTGCGGCAGCCCCCGGCTACAGCTCTGGCCAGGCCGAGAAAGCCATCGAGAAACTGCTCAAGGACGAATTGCCCAACGGCATGACCTACGAGTGGACCGACCTGACCTACCAGCAGATTCTGTCCGGCAACACGGCGCTGTTCGTGTTCCCGCTCTGCGTACTGCTGGCGTTCCTGGTGCTCGCGGCGCAGTACGAAAGCTGGAGCCTGCCACTGGCGGTGATCCTGATCGTACCGATGACCCTGCTGTCGGCGATTACCGGGGTGATTGCCTCGGGCGGCGACAACAACATCTTCACCCAGATCGGCTTGATCGTACTGGTGGGGCTTGCGTGCAAGAACGCAATTCTGATCGTCGAGTTTGCCAAGGATAAACAGGAAGAAGGCCTCGGCCCGCTGGCAGCGGTGCTGGAAGCTTGCCGTCTGCGTCTGCGGCCGATCCTGATGACCTCCTTCGCGTTCATCATGGGTGTTGTGCCCCTGGTCTTCTCCAGCGGTGCTGGTGCCGAAATGCGTCATGCCATGGGTGTGGCGGTGTTCTCCGGGATGCTCGGGGTGACCTTCTTCGGCCTGCTGCTGACACCGGTGTTCTACGTACTAATTCGCAACTTTGTTGAGCGCGGTGAAGCGCGTAAAGCGGCCAAGGCCCTGAAACTGGAGGCGCAACAATGAGCCTGAAAGCCTTCCTGCCGAGCCTTCTGGTGCTGGCCCTGAGTGCCTGTGCCGTCGGCCCGGACTACAAAACCCCAGCCACAGAGGCGGCCAATATCACGGCCGCCACCGATGGCAGCGCCGGCCAGAAGAACTTTGACCGCGCCCGATTCGAAGGCATCTGGTGGCAGCAGTTCGACGATCCGACCCTCAACCAGTTGGTGACGCAATCCTTGCAAGGCAACCGCGATTTGCGCGTGGCCTTCGCCCGCTGGAAAGCAGCCCGGGCGATTCGCGATGACGCCAGCAATGACGCCATGCCGACCATCACCAGCCGTGCGAGCAGTGATCTGGCCAAGGGGCAGATCCCCGGCCAGACCACCGACCGCGTCAGCAGTGAACGCTATGACCTGGGCCTGGACATGGCCTGGGAACTGGACTTGTTCGGTCGCATCCAGCGCAACCTGGAATCCAGCGACGCCGAACAGCAGGCGGCCGAAGCCGATCTTTACCAACTGCAAGTCAGCATGATTGCCGAACTGGTGGATGCCTATGGCCAACTGCGCGGTGCACAACTGCGGGAAAAGATCGCCCTGGCCAACCTGAACAATCAGCAGGCGTCGCGCAAGATCACCGAAAGCCTGCGTGACGCCGGTGTCGGCGATCAGCTGGACGTGGTTCGCGCCGATGCGCGCCTGGCCTCTGTCGAAGCCAGCGTGCCGCAACTGCAGGCCGAACAGGTTCGTCAGCGTAACCGCATCGCCACCCTGCTGGGTGAGCGTCCGGACAAGCTGACCGTCGATCTGAGCCCAAAAGACTTGCCGGCGATCGCCAAGGCCCTGCCCGTCGGGGATCCGGGCGAACTGCTGCAACGGCGCCCGGACATCCGCAGCGCCGAACGCAAACTGGCGGCCGCCACCGCCCGCATTGGCGTGGCCAAGGCTGATTTGTTCCCACGGGTCAGCCTCAGCGGCTTCCTCGGCTTCACTGCCGGGCGCGGTTCGCAGATCGGCTCGTCAGCCGCCAACGCTTGGGCCCTGGGCCCAAGCATCACCTGGGCAGCGTTCGATCTGGGCAGCGTGCGCGCCCGTTTGCGCGGTGCCGACGCTGAAGCCGAAGGCGCCCTGGCGACTTACGAGCAGCAAGTATTGTTGGCATTGGAAGAGTCGGAAAACGCCTTCAGCGATTACGGCAAACGTCAGCAGCGCCTGATCTCGCTGATTCGTCAAAGCGAATCAAGCCGCGCCGCCGCGGACCTGGCCGACATTCGCTACCGCGAAGGCACTGTGGACTTCCTCGTGTTGCTCGATGCTCAGCGTGAGCGCCTGGCCGCCGAAGACACCCAGGCTCAGGCCGAAGTCGATTTGTATCGCGGCATTGTCGCAATCTACAAAGCCCTCGGCGGTGGCTGGCAACCAGAGACAGTCGCCAGCAAGTAATGTTTTAACGAGCTCCTTTGGTTGGCCGCAACCAACCAACTCCTTGCCCCGCGCCTCATTCGGTCGCGGGGCTTTTTTTGTCTGCGCATGGTGCTGGAGTCACCACAACCCCTGTGGGAGCGGGCTTACACCGCGAAGAGGCCGGTACATCCGACAGATATTCTGTGGCTGACATACCGCATTCGCGGGCAAGCCCGCTCCCACAGGGATTTGGGGGTATCAGGAATAATCAGCTACCCCAAGGCTCAAATCGCGAAAACCTCACTCGTGGTTTGACTCACAGCCCCTCCTGACCGAAGCTGATGGCTTTGCAAAAACCTGCCAGCTCCCGGATTCCTGCATGCCTCAGTCCCGCCGCTACTTGCTCATCAGTCTCTGCGCATTGCTTGCCCTCGCCCTCGCCTGGTTTTTCCTGCGCAGCACGACGCCTGTGGTACCGGCGGCGATCAAGCATGGTTACAGCGAAGCGCTGGCCCAGGCACGCGCGGGCCAGCCGGGGGCGGCGCGGGTGCTTTACCAACAATTGGGCCGTCCTGACCTGTCGGCCAAGCGCCGCGTCTGGCTGCATGCCGAACTGCCCAACTATCCAAGCCCGCAAGCCCTGAAACTGGCGGATGCGGACCTGCAACATCCATCGGCGGATGTGCGTATCGCGGCAATCAAAAGCATCAGCGGGCTGGTGCCCAATGGGCAGCGCAGTCTGTTGCTGGGGCCCTTGCTCGATGACAGCGAGCCCAGCGTCCGATTTGCAGCGGTCAATGCCTTATTGGGTCTGACGCCGGATGAGCTGGGGTTGTATTTCGGCCCCTTGGAGCAAGCCATCGATGCCTGGGAGCAGCTCCTCAAGCGTCAGCCGGAAAGCGCCGAAACCCAATATCAACTGGCGCGCCTGCACCTGCACAATGCAGAGCTGAAGGACGCGCAGCAGGCATTGGAGCGTACGTTGCAACTGGCGCCCGGCAATCTGCCGGCACTGGTGATGCAGATCGAAGTGCTGGATAAACAGGGCCAAAGCGATGCCGCCAGGCAATTGTTGGCGAAGCAGTTAAAGGCCCAGCCCGATTCGGCCTACCTGCAACATGCGTTGGGACTCTGGTTGCTGCATCACGGGCAAAGTGAGTTCGCGCTCCTCGGGCTGTCCAAAGCCGTGGAGCTTGAGCCGGACAACAAGGATTACCGCTACGACCTGGCCACCACGCTGCATGGTGAGCAAGAGCTGGAAGCGGCGCAGAACCAACTGCAGGAAATCGTCCAGCGCCACCCGGCCGATCGCAAGGCGCGTGTGTTACTGATCAACTACTGGAAGGAAAGCGGACAGTTGCAGAACGTGCAAATCCTGCTGGCCCAGCTGGAACAGCTCAATCCGGATGATCCGGCGTTGCAGCAAGGGTTATAAACGATCGTTTCTGTAGCAGCTGCCGAAGGTTGCGTTCGAGTGCGTAGCACTCGCCATCGATTGACCGGCGGGCGCTTCACCCCCCGGACGCTGGCCTTCGACAGCTGCTACACCGGAGCTGTCCTTTCAGGAGAGCATGTCCTGCATGATCTGTTGCAACACATCCAGATCGAACGGCTTGGCCAGGATCGGCGCCTTGCGAGCGATCGGGCTGTCGGTCTCGCGAATTTCCTGCGGGTAACCGCTGATGAAGATCACCTTGAGCTCGGGTCGCAATTTCACCGCAGGTTCGGCGATCTGTACGCCAGAAATCCCGCCTGGCAGGCGGAAGTCGGTGATCATCATGTCCAGGTGCGGTTTACTCGCCAGAATTTCAAAGGCCTGCTCGCCGTTTTCGGCTTGCAGCACCCGGTAACCCTCACCCGACAAATAAGCGGACAACACCATCAGTATCGAAGGGTCGTCCTCGACGATCAGTACCACGTCTTGCGCATCTTCACTCATGGAAAGCCTTTGTTCGATCAATAGCTGCTGATACGACCGTGCGGTCACTCAGAGGTTGCGTTTATCCGGTTGTTTCCTGCAACGGCAGACAAGCGCGAAACAAGGCGCCTTCGCCAATCCGGCTCTCGACGGTGATGGAGCCACCATGGGCGGCGACAATCTGCTCCGAAATAAACAGCCCCAGGCCCAGCCCCGCTACAACGGCCTTGGCTGAAACCCGCTCGAATTGCTGAAAAATGCGCTGCTGATTCTCTTCACTGATCCCGATACCGCGATCCTGGACTTCAACCAGCGCTTGCCCGTCCTGATTGTACACGCGTATGTCGATCGGGCTCTTGGCGCCATAACGCAAGGCATTAGTCAGGAAATTGGAAATCACTTGCTCGATACGGAATTCGTCCCAATTACCCACCACAGGCTGGTCGGCCGTCAAGGTGACCGATGACTCAGCGGCCTCAATCTGCGGTGCGAAATTTTGCAGAAGGTTGGTCACCAGTTGCACCAGGTCAAACCGACTGGGGCGGATCGACAGCTTGCCGGTGCGGATCCGCGAGATATCGAGCATGTCTTCGATCAGGCGGATCAGGCTTTTGATCTGCCGTTCGTCGCGGTCGACCATGGCGTGCATCTTGTCCAGGGTGAACGCCGCGGCGTTACCCCTGGCCAGGTGCATTTTACGCAACTGGGTTTCGAGAATCAGGCCATTGAGCGGTGTACGGACTTCGTGGGCAACGACGGACATGAAGTCATCACGCATGCGCACCGCTTGCTCCAGCTCATTCTGGGTGTTCTGCAACTGCTTGAGCAGCGCCTCCTGCTCACGGCGACTTTGCTCCAGGGCTTCGACCTGCTGTTTCATTGCCTTGCTCTGGCGATACAGGTCGACGAAGACATTGACCTTGCTCTTGACCGCATGAATATCCAGCGGTTTGTGCAGGAAGTCCACGGCACCACTTTCGTAGCCTTTGAACGCGTAATTCCGTTCGCGCCCGGCGGCACTGACGAACACAATCGGGATGTTTTTGGTTTTTTCCGTGCCGCGCATCAACTCGGCCAGCTCGAAGCCGTTCATGCCCGGCATCTGCACGTCGAGGATGGCCATGGCGAATTCGTGTTGCAACAACAGCGACAACGCTTCGTCGGCCGACAAGGCCTTGTAGACGATGCGGTCCGCACGCCTGATCAATGCCTCGAGGGCCAGAAGGTTCTCCGGCAGATCGTCGACGATCAGCAATTTGGCCTGGATATTACTTAGCATGCGATTCGTTCCAGTTCGACAAGCAGACGGCCGATGCCGCTTACAGGAAGAATGTAATCCGGACGATGAGTACCTAGCGCCGCCAGGGGCATCGTCGCGACCTGAGCTTCGTCCGGGTCCTGCACGATGGTCATCCCGCCACGACGCTTGACCTGGACCAGGCCGCAGGCGCCATCACGGTTGGCACCGGTCAACAACACCGCCGCCAGCGTTGCACCGTAAGTATCGGCGGCGGATTCGAACAGGTAATCGATGGCCGGACGCGAATGATGCACAGGGTCTTCCAGGCTGATGCTCAGCA
The DNA here is from genome assembly GCF_059695645.1 of Pseudomonas sp. LBUM1673. Classification (NCBI taxonomy): domain Bacteria; kingdom Pseudomonadati; phylum Pseudomonadota; class Gammaproteobacteria; order Pseudomonadales; family Pseudomonadaceae; genus Pseudomonas; species Pseudomonas sp. LBUM1673. The sequence continues at coordinate 3,107,265 of NZ_CP166780.1, read as the reverse complement.
ACGCGTCGACACCGCCGGCCGAGGCGCCGATCACGATAGCCTCTACAGAAGGCAAACCTGCACTGTTCATGATTTACGGTAGATCCGTTCTTGTTTGACCAACGGTTCAAACTGATTGCCGTAGGCCGAAAATTCCAGGGTTTCCTTACTGCCCAGTGCCAGAAAACCACGATGACAAAGCGACTCGTGAAACAAGCCGAAGGCACGATCCTGAAGTTCTTTGTTGAAATAAATCAAAACATTACGACACGAAATTAATTGGGTTTCCGAGAACACGCTGTCGGTGGCCAGGCTGTGATCGGCGAAGGTCACGTTGTCGCACAGGCTCTTGTCGAAAATGGCGTAGCCATAGGCCGCCGTGTAGTAATCGGCGAACGAACGCTGACCGCCGGCCTGTTGGTAGTTGTGAGTGTAGGCCCGGACATTCGCCATGGAGAAAATTCCCTGCCTGGCTTTATCCAGCGAGCGCGGGTTGATATCGGTTGCATAAATGATAGTGCGATCGAGCAGCCCTTCTTCGCGCAGCAGAATCGCCATTGAATAGACCTCTTCACCGGTGCTGCAACCGGCGATCCAGACCTTGATCGACGGATAGGTCTTGAGCAGTGGCACCACTTCCTGACGCAGTGCCAGGAAGTGTGAAGGGTCGCGAAACATCTCGCTGACCGGGATCGTCAGCAATTGCAGCAGTTGCATGAACGCGGTCGGATCATGCAAGACCTTCTCTTGCAGCGCCGAGATGGTATTGCACTCGAATTGGCTCAACGCATGATTGACCCGGCGCTTGATCGAAGCACCGGAGTAATCGCGAAAATCGTAGCTGTACTTGAGGTAGATCGCCTCGATCAACAAGCGCAACTCGATTTCGGTATTGCGCTCCACTAGAGGCGTTCCATCTTCGGCAACCACACACGAATCAGCGAGAACAGTCGATCCAGGTCGATGGGCTTGGCCAGGTAATCGTTGGCGCCGGCTTGCAAGCAGCGCTCCTGATCGTCCTTCATGGCCTTGGCCGTCACCGCAATGATCGGCAGCTTGCGCCAGCGCGGGTCCTTACGGATTTCAATGGTGGCTTCGAAGCCATCCATCTCCGGCATCATCACGTCCATCAGCACCAGGTCGATGTCCTCGACTTCATTCAATTTCTCGATCGCTTCACGACCGTTGCGGCCAATGACCACGAAGGCGCCCTTTTGCTCCAGCGCACTGGTGAGGGCGAAGATGTTGCGCACATCGTCGTCCACCAGCAGCACTTTGCGCCCCTCGAAGACCTTGTCGCGGCTGCGGGCAGTCTTGAGCATCGTCTGGCGTTCATGGGACAACCGGGATTCGACTTTATGCAGAAAGAGTGTCACTTCATCCAGCAACCGCTCGGGCGAACGCGCGCCCTTGATGATGATCGAGCGCGAATACCTGCGCAGCTCGGCCTCTTCATCCCGGGTCAGGTTACGCGCGGTATAGACGATCACCGGCGGGAACGAGCAGATCTCCTCGGTGGACATGCGTTTGAGCAAATCGTTGCCGAGCATGTCCGGCAGCTTCAGGTCGATGATCATGCAGTCGAAAATCGTGGTGCGCAGCAAGTCGAGTGCATCCTGCGCCAAGCCCACGGCGGTGATTTCGATGTCCTCGTCGCCGATCAGGCGGGCAATGCTGTCGCGCTGCACATCGTCGTCTTCGACCAGCAATATGCGTTTGACCTTCTGAGTCAGCTTGGCCTCGAGGCGGGCAAACACATCCTTGAGTTCCTCGCGGGTGGTCGGCTTGATCGCATAACCGATGGCGCCCATGTACATGGCAGTCTCGACACGGTCTTCGACCGAAATCACGTGAACCGGAATATGCCGGGTTTCGGCATGTTCTTTCAGACGCTGCAATACCGTCAGCCCGGAATGATCCGGCAGGCGCATGTCCAGCAGGATCGCATCGGGGATGAACTGACTGGCCAAGTCGTAGCCTTCGTCGGCACCGTGGGCCACCAGGCACTGATAACCCAATTCATGTGCCAGATCGTAGAGAATGTGCGCAAAGTTCGGCTCATCCTCCACCACCAGGATGCAGCGAGAGCCAAACGGCGCCTTGTTGCGGTCATCGTCGAAACGCGGAATGTCGACGTCGGTAATCAACGGTGCAGACGCAGTAAGCACGGCGCTTTTCGACATGACAACCGGCGTCGCAACCGGTGTTGCTTTCATCGTCTCGACAGGCTCGTCGCCCGGTTCAACGTAGTGCTGCGGCAACATCAGGGTGAACACACTGCCCTGCCCAGGCTCGCTGGTTACGTTGATGGAACCGCCCAATAACGCGGCCAGATCACGAGAAATCGACAGGCCCAGGCCGGTGCCACCATAACGACGATTGGTGGTGCCATCGGCCTGACGAAAGGCTTCGAAAATGCTTTCCTGATGATCCCGTGCAATGCCGATCCCGGAATCGCGGATGATAAAAGCGATTCCATCGCCCGGCTGAGCGGCGACGCTCAGGACGACGGTACCCTTTTCGGTGAACTTCACCGCGTTGGACAGCAGGTTCTTGATGACTTGCTCCAGGCGCTGGCGGTCGGTGAACAACATCAGCGGCGCATCGGCCTGCAATTGGACCTGGAAATCCAGTTTCTTGTCCGCGGCCAACGGCTGGAACATGCCACGCAGACCTTCCACCAGACGCGCGACACTGGTGTTCTCTGGACGCACCTCAAGCTTGCCGGCCTCGACCTTGGAAATGTCGAGAATGTCATTGATCAGGTTGAGCAAGTCGTTGCCGGCGGAGTAAATCGACTCGGCGAACTTGACCTGTTCGGCGCTGAGGTTTTCCTGCGGGTTTTCCGCCAACAGCTTGGCCAGAATCAACGAACTGTTCAGCGGCGTACGCAACTCGTGGGACATGTTCGCGAGAAATTCGGACTTGTACTTGCTGGAGCGCTGCAACTCTTCGGCACGCGCCTGGAGCTCAACCTGGGCCTGATTCAGTTCAGTGTTCTTCAGGTCCATGGCGTCACGTTGCTCGGCCAGAATCTGCGCCTGTTCGGCGAGTTGTTCGTTGGTTTGCTCCAACGCGACCTGTTGGGTTTCCAGATGCGCCTGGGACTCCTTGAGAACCCTCGACTGCTCTTCCAGCTCCTCGTTGGCGGTTTTGAGTTCTTCTTGCTGAACTTGCAGCTCTTCATTGAGTTGCTGGGTTTCGGCCAGCACTTCCTGTAAGCGTTGACGATAGCGAGCGGCCTCGATCGAGGTGCCGATGTTGCCGGCAATCAGCTCGAGCAATTCAACATCGCGGTCAGACAGGGGGCGCAGGAAGCCCAGCTCGATCACACCGTTAACCCGATCGTCGTCGCTGGCCGGCACCACCAGCACGCTATGCGGCAGGCCTTCGCCAAGACCGGAGCTGACTTTGAAGTAGTCGCCTGGCACGTCATCAAGACGAATCGAGCGCGCCTGTTGCGCCACCTGACCGACAATCCCTTCGCCACTGTAAATCTGCTGTTCAAGCGCTTCCTGTTCCCGGGAGAAACCGTAAGACGCGACGCGATTGAGGCCGCCATGATCTTCACGGACATAGATCGCTGCGACGGCGCTGCCCAGATATTGCGCGCAGAACTGCAGGATGTTGCGCCCCAATAGATTGAGGGATAACTGCCCCTGGACTTGCTCTGCCAGTTCGGTCTGCCCGTTGCGCAACCAGGCTTGCTGTTCCAGACGCTCGGCGCTGGCCTGCTGCGCTGCCAACGTGGCGCCGTAGCTCTCAGACAGATTGACCAGATCACGACGACCGATGTAGGCCAGCAGCCCGCTGATACCGGCCACAAACAACAGATAAAGGGCAATGCTCCAGATCGTGGTGCGGCGCACTTCCTCATTGCGTGCAGCATGCAACTGCTGCTCCATGCCGATAACGTCTTCGAATTGCTTGCGGATCTCGTCGGTCAGCCGTTTGCCGCGCCCGACCTTGACGGCGCCGCGGTAGTCACCACTCGCACGTTGCAAATCGATCATCGATTGCGCGTAATGGGCCCACTCTGTCTGCAAGGCCTGGAGCCGGTGCAGGCGGTCGGTCTGAACCGGGTTGTCGGCGGTCAATTCGAGCAAGGTATTGAGGGCGACCGCTATTCGCGGCTTGGCCGTCTCATAGGGCTCAAGAAAATGTTCGTCGCCACTGAGCAGGAAACCGCGCATTCCGGTTTCCAGATCGACGGTCAACTTTATCGCCTCATTGGCATTATTGATCACCCGGTCCGTGTGCTGGACCCACTGGATCACCGACATCAGATAGGTGATCAGCGAAACGAAGAAAAACGCGCTGATAACACCGACACCCAACGGCAGGCTGACGTTGCGGCTCAGGAGTTTACGAAATCGTTGCTCATCAACCGAAGACGCAGAGGTCATGGGGTAGCCTTGTCGAACTGTTGAAAACCATCGAGTCTGCCCCAAAACTGCCGCGCTGATCCAATTTTCTGACATGTTTTGCGGCAAAACCCTGCATTTGGCTGCTCTGGGACAAAGGAGCAGTTATTCTCTGTGGCTCTTGTGCGGCTATTGTTTTTGTAGCGCGTCGGGAACTTGTCGTGATTCGTCACTTTTTCATGCAAAAGCCCGGCGATTTTGATCGACGCCATCGCAAATTCAACCTTTGAGAGCCCCACTATGTCCGCCAATGCCTCCACCATTCTAGTCGTCGAAGACGATGCCATCGTGTGCATGTTAATCGTCGATGTGCTGGAGGAACTGCAATTCAGGGTGTTGGAAGCGGACGGCAGCGAGCAGGCGCTGGAGATTCTCAAGGATGCGGATCAGCACATTGATCTGATGATGACCGATGTAGGTTTGCCGGGTATGGATGGTCGTGAGCTGGCCACTGAAGCACGCAAACTGCGCCCCGCTCTGCCGATCCTGTTTGCCAGTGGATACTCCGAAAACCTTGATGTGCCCACCGACATGCACAGCATTGGGAAACCGTTTTCGATTGATCAGTTGCGGGACAAAGTAAAGAGCATTATCAAATAGATATATCGACAATCAAACCCCTTCAAATGGCAATGAAGGGGTCGCCTTCCATAGACAAAATCTCAATATAACAACTCATACTTTCCAACATCAGAAAAATACACTTACACAGCCACTCTTGATAAACGCAAGACAACAAAAGAGGATCTCTCAAACATTAAACCCAAAACAAATGGATTTACCATGACCCACAAACATGCAAACTCTCCCACTCAAAGATACTTGTCCAGACCTGCTCCCTATACCGCCACTCAAGACAACCACTTTCAAAGTGACAACAATGAGCAAAGGGAAGTTATATTTAAACTAAAGCAGCGTGGAGAAAACTTTGACCCGTCGCAAGCCATCACGCTGGAAGGCGCCGCCATCTCCCTGGAGTCCGGGTCGACGCTTGAAGACGCTCTGCAACCCGGCAGGAAACTGCTGCAAAGAATGTCCGAACAAAACGCTTTCAAAAAACTAATGGTCACCCTCAAACTTCCCGAGCACTCACTGTTCGAAGTAACTTCCGAAGGCGAAATAAACGCAAGGTACTCAGGCAAAACACTTGGCTTTGCGAACGCATTCAAACTTGCACCGGACCTGAAAGATGATCTTCATGCATTGGTTGAAATGGCGCAATTGACCGGTGGCGTCATCTCTCTCGCTGACCACGTCGAGTTAGCGCAATGGCTGAAATTCCATGGTTACATCATTCCCCGAACCGCTACCGAAGGTTCCAGGCTGACAGCATTCATGGAACTGAAGTCTCCAGTGAGTCCACCGTCTGGTAACTATTGGGAAATGATCAAGGCAGAGGGAGACAATTCAGTCACTCTTTCTGCAGTTCAACGCAGTGAGTTCCGCAAACTCATCAGCAGTTACATCAAGGATCAGTCGTTACTTGAGCATCTGGTAAATAGCATTTTGGGCGGGCGGTCTACCCCCTTCAAACGCTCGGAGGCTGAGGACGTTCTTGAAAAACTTGTTTCCAGTCCCATCGCTTTTGACTGGGCCAACGCTTACGTGCGGGATCTGGGCTGGTATGGAGCGCAAGAAAACCAACCCCAACCAGAGGAGTCGCTCAAGCAAATGATGCTGACTTCGCTCTTGCTCAATCTTCATCCTGGAGCCGGCGAGCAAGAGCCTCGCAATCATGTGGCAGGTTTCAACTTATATGCTGTCGAGCACATGGAGAAATCCTTCGCCGATATTCAAACGGAATTCGAAAGGCACCTGATCGAGTACCACCGGATTACCGAAAAAAATGCGGCACTGGCCGCTCACCTGTTGCTGGCAGAGGCCGCACCGGAATTTCTGGTAAGAGACCTGCCTCCCACCCTGTTATTGGGCACGCCGCAATGGGTCGAATTTTGCCGGATCGTCGCGGTGCAGGAAATCATTGCGCCGGGATCGACGCGCTCGATGACGTGTGCGCAGCTACAACAACTGTCGAAGTTTGACGGGGTCTGCGAGTCGCGAAAGACGCTCGACGCTCTGGCTGCCGTGGATCCTGTGATTGATTGGGCATTGCTTAACAAAATCGTCACGCCGGATGAGGTAGAGAAGTCGATCACAGACTCGCTTGAAGTGGCATTGGCCGCGTACGCCCGACATGCAAAGACGCTTGCCGAAACGGCCGAAACATTGTTTCGCCCTCTGCCAACTCGCAAAAGCATCTCACTGGACATCCTCAAGCAGGTCGCCAAGGGATGCACCTATCTTGAAAACGACGTCCTTCACCAAACGAAAAATCGACCGATTGAGGACGCTTACGACCCGTTTCCCATATCGCCTGTAGAACTGCATATGTCCAATGATCTGGCGACCGGTGACTGGGATCTGAAGAAGGGCGAAAGCATTTACAAAGCGTTTCCCCAAATGCTCTCCAACCTGATTGCGCCTGATGGTGAGTTCTACCGTCAGTTCAATCACGCCTATGTGACTCATGTACAAGCAATGAACATGCATGTGAAGCAGGCGTTTTCATCAATGCCATTGCCTGATCGGACACGCCTGCTAAAAGGCAAGGTGACGATGTTCACCGTAAGACCGTCAGTCGCGAAACTCCACTCGATCACCAGCCTTCCCTCGAATCCCATAGCGTCGACCATTGACACGATCCTGAAAGTGACCCAGCGCAAACCGACGGAAAGTCATCAGGAAATAGATGAGGCAAAGGGTCGCTACGGTGTAGTCATCTGTTCACACTTCGAAGGCCGAGTGACGTGTTACGAATTATTCACCTTGCACGGAACCTGTCGCGAAAACACCAGGCTGGCAACGCTTATCCAAGAGGAAGACCTTTTAAGCACAACCGTTCGCAGCAGTGAGAAAAACTACTCTCCTCCTGCGAAGGTGCTTCAGCTGCCCACGAACATCGAGTGTTATACCCATGGGGTCACGCCCGGCCTCGTCAACGTCAGTCCTGGTGTGATCGAAAAAATCGGTGAATTGTCAGCGTCTCCACTGGCGCCAGAAATCAACGGTTATTACCAGAGTTTCTATTCGACAGAGTTCGACCCATTGGTGAACTTCGTACTCAAGCACAGACCCGTCGCGACCTACGATGAATTGGTGAAAGAATGCTGGGGACAGACCAGGCTGGAGGCATTGCGCGCAAAACGGGAAAAGGATCTGGATACGTTTCTCAACGTTGTCGTGCCCTTCAAATCCTGTATCGAAGACCTGAGCTCAGACGATCTGGATCGACAATTCCAAGGGTTGGCGGCCTGTACTTTAGAAGTCGCGATGACCGTTTTGTTAGTCGTCGGAGCCGTCGCTCGGATTGCCAGTCTTTCCGCCAAGAGCATGAGCCTTGCTACCAAAGCCAGCGCAATGGCAACCACGGGCCTTGGATTAGTGAGCAGCCTGTTCAATCCGCTGGACGGAGCATCCGACTTGCTTTTGCATGGCGCAAAGCTGTTGCGCAAAGGGTGGCGAAACAGTGTGGCCGCACTGGATAACGCGATTGTCGATGCGCGCAAATGGTCGGGCGTAACGCCACACCGCCAACTGGCCGCAACTGTCGACCCTGACACTATTCGCCTGGGAACCTGCCGTCCCGCGCAAACTTCCCAGGATGTCTTCCAGGTATGGGGTATACGCCGCAATGACGAATGGTACGCGCTGAACCGCTTGGGCGAACCTTGGGGAGCCAAACTGGAAAATTTCAATTACAAATTCAAACTGCCTACCCTGCCGTGGCACAGGATCATGCCCAAAAGCTACACCCAGCGTTACCTAAAGAAAGCTATTCCCGCCGCCAAAGCCAAACTGGACAGTGCCATCCATTTGTTAGCCGATGTAGAGTTCGACAACGAAGTTCGCAAGGTTCTCAAATATGTGTTTGGGACGGGATCCGACGAAGCTGCTCAACATATCGGGCTAAAACTGCGAGCAATGCGCAAGGATCTCGATGCCTTCACGCTCTCTAATGTGTCGTTCAGAAAAGCCGATGTCAGCGCGGTGGCAGCACTGAATGTGCCTGATTACAAGCAGTGGAAAAAGGCGGTAACTAATGGGACTGTACATAAAGAATCAATCAAGAAATTCATCAAGATTTACCCGGAACACCTGGATGATTTTTATCGCACAACCAAATACGATGAATCCAGAATTGCGGATGTTTTGATCCATGAGATGTCACATGGTGCCCCTGGCACACTCGATCTGTATTACGGAAAAACTCTGGATCGCGTTGAATTCGACGCTGCACCGTTAGTTGATCTCGCGCGTAACCCCCGCATGGTTGACCCGTCTTTTTCGAACCCTTACAGGACAGTGGACACGGAAAGCTTTACTCATCTGCATCAGTTTGAATCCATTCGCCCCAGTCTCCCGACTCTGGTTCAGAAGCATCCAGCTTTATACAACGCGGACTCTTATGAAGTAGCAGTTTCCTTGATTGACCAAATCAAATCCGATCCTGCTGGATTTGCCATAAATATGGCTACCATCGAGACTGCGCTAAACAACACCGCAGCCGACCAATTCCTGGGCACATTAGAAATCGATCTTGGCAGAGTATTGGATTGAGTTTTTGCTCTCGATACAAAGATCAATTAAATTGATTGACCGATAAAAAATGCCAGTCCCGCTCAGACTGGCATTTATGCATCTATCGATTTTTATCCAGAACAAAAGATCCAACAACCACCACGACAAATGCTCGCCATCGCAAAGTAAGATGTGAATCCTGACTATCCATGGATAATGAATAGTCTCTTGTCATTGGTTGCTTGAAAAATTCACACCGTCCCTGAGGAATCCCCACAAATCTACTCCAACGCCTGCGCCTGTTGACATACCTCGTCTCGCAACGCGTGCTCAAGCCTCTCCAAGATCTTTCGAGAGTTTGCGTCGCATCCGCTGCGCCAGTATTCCAAACCCAGTCGCCACAGCGACAACACCCACCGGCGTTTAAGGCTATTGCTTTGAAAGCGATGTTCATGACCCGCTTCGCGGGCCTGCAACCCCGTTAAACAAATGATGTAGTTGGCCAAAGCCGAGATCAGTAAAAGCACTTCGATTCGGCGCGGGCAATGACTCCGATGGCGAGTCACGCCAACTCCAAAGTGCTCGCTTTTTACATCCCTGAAGCCTTCTTCTATCTGCATACGCTGCTTGTAAATAGCCACGACTCTCAATGGGTTCCATTGATCCTCCGGCAGGTTACTGGCCAATAACCAGGGCTCTCGTTCACGATTGGCCGATTGCCTGCTGAGTTTGTTTTTGGCGATTGAACCGGTGACACGCTGGTGTTTGCGCCCCTTTGCCAAATGCCTGACCCAGTAAAATAATGAGCGCTCTGTTTGCAGATGTCGATTACCCAGCAACCGATCTACTCGTTTGATGGCGTGTTTGGGATATGCCTTGCCTGACATGAATCGGCCAAGTCCTGTCAGAGTCAGACGACGTCCTCGGAGTAATGCGCTGACACAGTACATTAACGTTTTCAGACGGCGAGAATGGACAGTGGGAAGTGCTTGGGTGAGCGCGCTGTGTAAGAATCGGATGGCCTGCATGGGATCGTTGGAGGAACTGCAATTCCGGGTGCTTGCGGCCGATGGCTGTGAGAAAGGCGCTGGAGTTCATCAACGACGAAGACCAGGACATCGATCTGATGATGACCGATGTCGGCTTGCCGGTGATTGACGGTCGTGAATTGGCCGTACAGGCCAGAAGGCTGCGCCCTGGACTGCCGATCCTGTTTGCTAGCGGTTATGCCGAAAGCATCGAGGTGCCTGACAGCATGCATGTCATTGGCAAGCCGTTTTCGATTGATCAGTTGCGGGAAAAGGTCAAGGGTATTCTTGAATGACGCGACTCAAGCGCTCGCGCGTCTGCGTTTAGCCTCCTGCCGCTCTCTGAAAGCGATGATGTCATTGATATCCACTTTAGCCGGAGTCTTTTCTGGCACCGAAGTCGGGGAGGTTTCTGGCGCAGGCGCCATTGCTTCCTGCTCAGCTACCGCTTGGTTACCAAAATCGACGCCAGCGAACTCGGAGGCACCATCCAGCGGCTGACGGAATTTGCTTCCCACGTCTCGACCATTGCCTTTCAAAGGATTGACCTCACTCGCCCTGATCGCTCGATTGATCGCTTTGGGATTGGGAATGAACCTCCCGGTCCTGTCATAGGCGCCGAGAATCAAGGCAGGCGGTAGATCGACGGCATAGTTGATTTCCAAAGGAGGCAGTTGTTTCAACCCGGAGTTAGGGCGAAATGCTAGTTCGGTATTGGCATACAAATGGAATCCCTCCAACTGACGAGCATCGACGAAATAGGTGTAGCCGCCTTTTTGGCCACCATAGACAAAGGCCCCTGCGCCGTCTTTCTTGTAAAAAGCCGAGGTCGAAATCCCTGCGCCATCAAGATCGAGTGCATCGTGAGCACCTCCATAGCCACCTTTGAAGCCGTTGACCTGGCTGAGATCCCTGATTGGCGTGCGTTGGGTAAACCCTTTTTCAAAGATTACCGTCGGGTCGCGCATGTCCCCGCGGAACACGAAACCTTGATAGACAAAACCTTTTTCCGGCCCGGAAAGTCTCACCACCTGTGAGTTCGTCGCGAGGGACTGCGCCACATTAGGCCCGCCCGCCAACTCTGACAGGTAGCCTGCGACAAGCGCCCCCTTGCCTGCATCCGGTATTTCTTTACCTGCAGTACTCGCCAACTGATGGCTGATGCTGCCCACGGGTCTGCGTACCAGCGAGGGTCTGTTACTGCGTTTGAGCGTTTCGAGCACCCGGCGGCTGATGTTCCTCTTGGCCGCGATGGAAAGGGCTTTACCCAAAAGTTTTTCCGCAATGGGGCCGGCGAGTTCAGACAGAACTCCGATCGCTGCGTTGATCCTCAAACGTTCCGCCTCGGAAGGATCATCAGAGATTTCGGCACGGATCAGATCAGTTGCCGATGCCCCAATTCCCAACAGGAAGGGAATCAGCATACGAATCGGTGCAGACACCCAGGCCGCCGCTCCTCCGGTAGGGATCGAAACCGCGAACGCAATGCATTGCAGCAGATACCCGGCGACTTCCAACGCAATATCGGTCATACGCTCGGCGTGGGTTGATACCAATGTATCGATATCCGCCAACGCTCGCTCGATCTGCCGGTCGAAAAGGGCTTTACCAATGTCAGTGCTGGATCGAAATACAATCTCTCGATAGTTTGGGCGCGTCGCGAACAGGGGGAATTCCATTCCCCTATATTTGAAATCACGGACGTAAGATCTTTGTTGGGCACTTAATGGAACACGCTTCAACAGGCGCTTTTGCAGTTCCGGATGGTTTTCCAGAAACCTTCCGCGCTCGTCATGCCCGGCGGGAAATTCGATGGCAGCACTGTCTTCGCCCAGAAAAAACAACACGCCGCGATCCAGATTGCTGCGCCCGATAAACACAGCGTTATCGACCTCAAGATCCGGGTCGCTGTGCAAGTTAAGAAGGCGCGCAGGGATCAAGCCTTTGAGATACTCAAAGGCAATCATCCTGTCTTCCATTGAACGAGCGTCACTCTTGATGAACTCTACGACCAGCTTGTTGAGTTCGGCTTTTTTTAGCAGTCGCCCAAAAGCTTGCGCCGCAGGATGCTGTAAGCTTTCGGCTACATACTGTTTGAAGTCAGCCTGATAGTCGGCCCCCTCCAAAGTCTTTACAAGCTTGGCAGGATAGTAGGAAGGCCATTGTATTTCAGAGTACCCCCTGTCTTTCAGTGCACGATAATGATAGCCGGTGCATATTTCTGCCAATGTGAATTTTCTCTCCTTCCAGTTCGCGGAATTTCTTTCGGCTTTAAGCATGTCACTGCGATTGGGTTGTTTAACCTCTATATATCTAATCAGCACTTCTGAATCATGCTTTATCCGCGACCTGTTTTGTTCGTCAGGCACTAGCGCTTGCACAGTCTCATCAATGCGATCACGAATAAAATATGCAGGATCAAAGCTGGCTGGGTCAGCGACGATCGAACAGCCATGCAATATTTCATCACCCAGATTTTTCACATTAACACCATCAACATCTTTTTCATCGAACGAGCTGATTTCGAATGTTTTGGTTCTCGCCATTGGCATTGGCATTGGCTCCTCCTCTTCCAGATCACTTAGGGGGTCCAGCAACCATAGAAGCGAATATTGATCTTCGGCATCGTCGTAAATACCAGGCAAATCCATTTTCATAACTTATCCCTGCGAACAGCAACAAAGTACGAGCTGCACTTTTCCATTACTGCAAGCCAGACACTAGCGTAATCACCCCCAACCAAACAATAAACCGTGGAAATGTTATTAATATTTACAACGCAACCAAAAACTTTAGTTATATTTTCCGACATGCATGTAATGACGATAAAAAACGTACTGCTCTCAACCGGCGACAACGGTGTTTCAGTTCAAAAACAACCTTGCTGTGGTTTAATTGCGTCCCCCGCGCCCTGGCCAATTATCCACCCCAAGGAATATCGATGACTCAACCCCGTGCAACCAAAGTCCTAGCCATTGGTTACGTCTGGCCCGAGCCCCGCTCTTCAGCGGCCAGCGGGCACGTCATGCAGATCCTCGAAACGTTCTTGCAGCAAGGCTGGGACATCACCTTCGCCAGCCCAGCAGGCCCCGGCGAGCACAAGGCCGATCTGACCGAGCTGGGCATCCGCGAAGTGCCGATCGAACTCAACAACAGCAGCTTCGACACCTTCATCAGCGAACTGGCGCCGGACATCGTCCTGTTTGACCAGTTCATGATCGAGGAGCAGTTCGGCTGGCGCGTCGAAAAGTACTGCCCCTACGCCTTGCGCGTGCTTGAGACCTCGGACCTGCAAAGCCTGCGGCATGCCCGGCATCAGCGCCTCAAGGAGCGCTTGAAGGCCAGTGATGACGCCAACGATTTCAGTGAGTTATTCGCCCCGGCATTGCGTGAAGAATTCGAGTTCATGGCCGATACCGACCTGGCGAAACGGGAGATTGCCGCACTGTATCGCTGCGACTTGAATCTGATGATCTCCGAAGTGGAGATCGAATTGCTGGTCGAGCAGTTCAAATTGCCCCGCACCTTGTTGCACTGGTGTCCGCTGATGGTCGACCCACCGAGCGTGCCGCCGGTAGCCTTTGAAGACCGGGCGCACTTCCTGAGCATCGGCAATTTCCGTCACGCCCCCAACTGGGATGCGGTGCTCTGGATGAAAAATACGATCTGGCCACTGATCCGCCAGCGACTCCCCGCTGCGCAGTTACACATCTATGGCGCCTATACGCCGCCCAAAGCCACGGCACTGCACAATGCGGCCCAGGGTTTTCATGTGATGAACTGGGCAGAAGATGCATTGCAGGTCATGTCTGCAGCCAGGGTGTGCCTGGCACCTTTGCGCTTCGGTGCCGGCATCAAAGGCAAGCTTGTCGACGCCATGTTGTGTGGCACACCCAGTGTCACCACACCGACCGGTGCCGAAGCCATGCACGGCGAACACTCATGGCCGGGGGCAGTCACCCGCACGGCAAAGGAATTCGCCGATTGCGCGGTTCAGCTCTACAAGGATGAATCACGTTGGAAGGAGGCCCAATCCTTGGGGCAGACACTGTTGACCGATCGTTATCGACGATCGATACATGGCCCGGCACTGATCGAGAAGTTACTGTATTGCCAGCAACACTTGTCGCAACTTAGAAGGGATAACTTCACCGGCAGCATGTTGCGCCATCACTTTCATAAAAGCACGCAATACATGGCACAGTGGATTGAAGCAAAAAATCGCACTGAGTAAGCGTTGATTTACCAACCAGGCACAACAAGAAGACTGAAGACTCACAGCTTGTATCAAGTTAGTTATAGATGAACAACACGTTAATCATTATAAACACCTTGCAAGCGCCACTTTAATTGCTTCAGAGCAAGTGGCGCCCTCTTTTATTAAATCCCTGCAAGGATGCGTTAATGAGCAACACTATTTCAAACAACTACGAAAATCATAACTGGATGGCCGCCACACCGGCCATTGATACCTTGTCGCTCTGTGAGTTAACACTGCCGGGCACTCATAATGCGGGCTGTGACCGGGAAGCGTCGTACGCGTTGTTACCAGGCGCCAACTGGCTCGCGTGTCAGGACGTCCCGTTTTATTCCCAGCTGAACCGCGGTGCTCGGGCGCTCGATGTTCGATTGGTTTATGACGCCGACGCGGCAGGACTTGGAAGGTTCCGTTTCCAACACAGCGACTTCCTCTCTTCTCGCACGTTGGGTGATCTTGTCGGCGACATCAAAGCTTTTCTTGAGAGAAGCTACGATGAATTCATCATTCTGGATTTTCACGAACTGAAACACGGCAAGGAGATGTTTGACTTCAAACACTTCAACGACATGATGCTGAAGCATCTCGGCGATCGAATGATACCTGCCGAAAACCAGGGCCTGAGCCTCGGTCAGCTCAAGGAAATCAGTCCATTACAAAGGGTATTGGTCGCCGCGCCACTGCACTACAACCTGGATTACAGATGGTTTTGCAGACAGATCGAACACAAATGGATCGGCGACAAAATAGTCACTCCCTACAGTCTGCGTAATTACATTACCAAGGTACTGAACAGTCCGCCTGGCAATGGATCGCTCTGGTCGCTTTCCGCAACCTGTTACCTGAGTGGCCCCACAAAAATTCTTGATCAACTTGACGCGTGGTTTGATCCAGAGAAAAGTGAATGGGCTGCAATGTGCAACATTATCAACTTCGACTTTATTAAGAACTCGAAAGTCGTGTCTCATTGCCGAACGGCAAACCTGAAAAAAGCCAGCCAGAAAATCGAATAGCCATCGCAATATCAGGTGGCCATATTTGTGGATATATTTCCATGGCTGGCAATACTGCCGCGCACTTCTATGCTGGGTCATGAAACGGATGTGGCATGCAGCCACATCCACCCCGTGAATTTCTTCGTCCCACGGATGGGACGAAGTCAACGACAAGGAACTGTCATGACCCGCAGCACTGCAATCACGTTCGACAAGCAGAAATGGATGAGCAACGTACTGGATATCGACCGGTTGAAGCTGACCGATATCGTCTGGCCCGGCACGCACAATGCCGGCATGGACAAAAAAGCACCCAACTATGAGGTGGTGATCGGCAACTGGACGACCTGCCAGAACGATTCCTTTGCCTGGCAATTGGCCAACGGGGCGCGGGCGTTCGATATCCGGCTCGGTTATACCGCCGGCCCGGAAGTACCGGTTTTCTACTTTCATCACAACGGTTATCAGTCTCACCGCATCCTTGATGAGCTGGTCGACGCGGTAACGACATTCCTCGATCAAAATCGGGACGAGTTCATCGTGTTCGACTTCCACCAGTTGGGTGATGGGTTGAAGCCTTTCGACTACAAGCAACTCAATGATTTTCTGATGCGCCGCCTGGGCCCGCGTCTGATTTCTGCTTCGGATGGATTGAGTACTGTGGAACAGCTCAAGCGCGCCAGTTCGACGCGCCGCATTGTCATGGCAGCGCAGATGAAGCCTGGACTAGACAGTGAGTATTTCTGGCCGCGAATTCCTCACAAGTGGAATGGCAGGGTATTCAACGACACCACCGATCTTCAATCCCATATCGAGACCACTCTTTCAGAAGCTCCTTACGACACATTTCTCTGGTCATTGCCGGTGACCTGCTACTCGGTGCTGGGTGGTCCGCAGCACATCAAAACCCATATCGATGACTGGTTTCACACCACCCACGACCGAGTCACCCGGTGCAGCATCATCAGCACCGATTTCTTTGACGAGTCGCAAATCGTCCGCTACTGCTGGGTCGCCACCAGCATGAAAGCGGTTTATGGTCATGGATTGCATGAACGGCCATAAACGATAGTCGCGGCAGGCTGGCACAGCAGGCGCGGAAAGAGGCATGATCCGCTGGCGATAACAAGAAAAGCGCCCTGACATGACCCGAACAGCCCGCGTGACAGACCCCTCCTACGAGTTGATGGATGACCATAACGGGTTGTCCATCATCTACCGCCAGCACGGCTTTCCGTGCCCGTTGGTGCGCTGGCATTTCCATAAGGAATACGAACTGCACCTGATCGTCGCCAGCTCCGGCAAGGTGTTCATCGGTGACTACATCGGTAACTTCTACCCGGAAACGCTGTTCCTGACCGGCCCTAACCTGCCCCACAACTGGATCAGCCAGGTGGCCGAAGACGAAGTGGTGCCCAAGCGCGACATGCTGGTCAATTTCACTGACGAGCTGTTTGAAAGCGGCCATCAGGTGTTCGCCGAACTCAAGACGCTTGCGCCCCTGCTGGAGCGTGCACAGTACGGCATCGAGTTTCGCTGCAAACGCACGATCCGCCAGGCCATGACCTTGATGCAGCGCATTGCCGACACCCAGGGTATGACCCGGCTCGGGCATTTTTTTATTCTGTTGGAACTGCTGGCGTCTTCGGACGATTACCAGTTGCTGTCCGGTGCCACGACCCCGCAATTGGCCGATGAACACAATATCGATCGTACCAACCGGGCGGTGGATTACATCTTTGCTCATTACGCCCGGGACCTGTCGCTGGAAGAAGTCGCCGAGCACCTGGGTTTGAAACCGACGTACTTCAGTCGCGTGTTCAAACAAGCCACCGGGCGCTGTTTCATCGAATTCGTCAATCGCCTGCGCATCAGCAAGTCCTGCGAACTGCTGGCCGATGGCGACAAACCGGTGACCGATGTGTGTTTCGAGTCGGGTTTCAACAATATTTCCAACTTCAACCGACGTTTTCAGCAGCTCAAGGGCATGACACCGTCGCACTACCGGCGGTTGGTGGTGCAGCGGCTGACCGAACAAAACCTGGGCTGAAGGCCTTGGTCATGTGGTGATTTTTAGATCGCCTTCGCGGGCAAGCCTCGCTCCTACAAGTACCGCATAACCCTGTAGGAGCGAGGCTTGCCCGCGAAGGGGCCGGTAAAACCTGTACAAAATCGATGACCGCTCGCCTCTAAAAAGCCTGTCCTTGCATCTCCCGCTCCAAACCACAGTGCAAAAAAGTATCGATCACAGTGCGATGGATGATTTGTCAGTCCATCAATTGAAGGCTGTAATCAGTGCACATTCTTCCCGCCGCAGGAAGACACAAAAACAATAACTGTCCTTCTGTAACCCGTTGGGTGCAGAAAAGGAGTGCACGATGCAACCTTCTGTAAAAGCTCTGCTTGCCCTCACCTGCATGACCCTCAGCAGCGTCAGCCTCGGCGCCCAGACCCTGACCATCGCCACCGTCAACAACAGCGACATGATCCGCATGCAAAAGCTCTCGAAAACCTTCGAGGCCGAGCACCCGGACATCAAGCTCAATTGGGTGGTGCTCGAAGAAAATGTCTTGCGCCAACGCCTGACCACCGACATCGCGACCCAGGGCGGGCAGTTCGATGTGCTGACCATCGGCATGTACGAAGCCGCACTCTGGGGTGCCAAGGGTTGGCTGGAACCGATGAAGGACTTGCCGGCCAGCTACGCCCTCGACGATGTCTTCCCTTCGGTGCGTGAAGGCCTTTCGGTCAAGGGCTCGCTCTACGCCCTGCCGTTCTACGCTGAAAGCTCCATCACCTATTACCGTACCGACCTGTTCAAGGACGCCGGGCTGACCATGCCGGAACGCCCGACCTGGACTCAGATCAGCGAATTTGCCGGCAAGCTCACCAATAAAGATAAAGAACAGTACGGTATCTGCCTGCGCGGCAAGGCTGGCTGGGGCGAGAACATGGCCCTGATCACCACCGTCGCCAATGCTTACGGCGCACGCTGGTTCGATGAGCAGTGGAAACCGGAATTCACCGGTCCCGAGTGGAAAAACGCGCTGAATTTCTACGTCGACACCATGAAGAAATCCGGCCCTCCTGGTGCGTCGAGCAACGGTTTCAACGAGAACCTGGCGCTGTTCAACAGCGGCAAATGCGCAATCTGGGTCGATGCCAGCGTCGCCGGCTCGTTCGTGACCGATAAGACCCAAAGCAAGGTCAGCGATCACGTCGGCTTCACCTACGCACCGCATGAAACCACCGACAAAGGTTCGGCCTGGTTGTATTCCTGGGCGCTGGCAATTCCCACCAGTTCCAAGGCCAAGGATGCGGCGAAAACGTTCAGCGCCTGGGCCACTTCCAAGGAATACGGTGCGCTGGTCGCGGAAAAAGACGGCATCGCCAATGTGCCGCCAGGCACTCGCGCCTCGACCTACACCGAGGCCTACATGAATGCCGCGCCATTCGCCAAGGTGACGCTCGAATCGCTCAAGGCAGCCGACCCGAGCAAGCCGAGCGCCAAACCGGTGCCGTACATTGGCATCCAGTTGGTGACCATTCCTGAGTTCCAGGCCGTGGGCACCCAGGTCGGCAAACTGTTCTCGGCAGCGCTGATCGGCCAGACCACGGTCGACCAGGCCCTGACCGCCGCCCAGTCAACCACCGAACGTGAGATGAAGCGCGCCGGTTATCCCAAATAACCCCGCACCCCATGTGGGAGCGGGCTTGTGTGGCGAGGGAGCTTGCTCCCGTTGGGTCGCGAAGCGGCCCCAATGCTTTGCGACTGCTTCGCAGCCGAACGGGGGCAAGCCCCCTCGCCACAGAGCCCGCTCCCACATTTGATCTTCATTTGCCTGTTCCCAATCGGTTCTGATCGCCATGAATATTTCAACTGCCAAAGCTCACATGGACATCCCCCAGCCGGTGCGTAAAAGCCGGTTGGCCAACCCCGGCTGGTTTCTGGTCAGCCCCTCGGTAGCGTTGCTGCTGCTGTGGATGATCGTGCCGCTGGGCATGACCGTTTACTTTTCAATGATCCGCTACAACCTGCTCTACCCCGGTGAAAACCAGTTCGTGGGGTTGGAGAACTTCAGCTACTTTTTGAGCGACTCGGGTTTCTTGCCCGGTGCCACCAACACCCTGTTGCTGGTGGGCAGCGTGCTGCTGATCAGTGTGGTGTTCGGGGTGTTGATCAGTGCTTTGCTGGAGGCCAGTGAGTTTCTCGGTCGCGGCATCGTGCGGGTGATGTTGATTTCGCCGTTCTTCATCATGCCCACCGTTGGCGCGCTGATCTGGAAAAACCTGATCTTCCATCCGGTGTCGGGGATTCTCGCCTACATCTGGAAACTGTTCGGCGCACAGCCGGTGGACTGGTTGGCGCACTACCCGCTGCTGTCGATCATCATCATTGTGTCCTGGCAATGGCTGCCCTTCGCGATCCTGATCCTGATGACCGCCATGCAGTCCCTCGACCAGGAGCAGAAAGAAGCTGCGCGCCTGGATGGAGCAGGCCCCATCGCGATTTTCTGGCACCTGACCCTGCCGCATCTGGCCCGGCCGATTGCGGTGGTGGTGATGATTGAAACGATCTTCCTGCTGTCGGTGTTCGCCGAAATCTTCACCACCACCAACGGTGGCCCCGGCTACGCCTCGACCAACCTCGCCTACCTGATCTACAACCAGGCGCTGGTGCAGTTCGACGTCGGCATGGCGTCCGCCGGTGGCTTGATCGCGGTGGTGATTGCCAACATCGCGGCCATCGTGCTGGTGCGGATGATCGGCAAAAACCTGACAGACAAAGCCTGAGGCCTGCGCCATGACTCTTCAACAATCCCGTCGCCTGCAAAGCCTGCTGCTCGGCACCCTGGCCTGGGCCATCGCGATCCTGATTTTCTTCCCGATCTTCTGGATGGTACTGACCAGCTTCAAAACCGAAATCGACGCGTTCGCCACCCCGCCGCAGTTTATCTTCACGCCCACCCTGGAGAACTACCTGCATATCAATGAGCGCAGCGATTACTTCAGCTTCGCCTGGAACTCGGTGGTGATTTCCTTCAGCGCCACGGCCCTTTGCCTGCTGATTGCGGTGCCGGCGGCCTACTCGATGGCGTTTTATGAAACCCAGCGCACCAAAGGCACGCTGCTGTGGATGCTCTCCACCAAAATGCTGCCGCCGGTGGGTGTGCTGATGCCGATCTACCTGCTGGCCAAGCAGTTCGAGCTGCTGGACACACGGATTGCGTTGATCATCATCTACACCCTGATCAACCTGCCGATCGTAGTCTGGATGATTTACACCTACTTCAAGGACATCCCCAAGGACATCCTTGAAGCTGCGCGCCTCGATGGTGCCACGCTGTGGCAGGAAATGGTCCGGGTGCTGCTGCCAATCGCCAAGGGCGGCCTGGCGTCCACGGTGTTGCTGTCGCTGATCCTGTGCTGGAACGAGGCGTTCTGGTCGCTGAACCTGACCTCGTCCAAAGCCGCGCCGCTGACCGCGCTGATCGCCTCGTACTCAAGCCCTGAAGGTCTGTTCTGGGCCAAGTTGTCGGCGGTGTCGACCCTGGCCTGCGCGCCGATCCTGATCTTCGGCTGGATCAGCCAGAAACAATTGGTCCGCGGCCTGTCGTTCGGTGCTGTGAAATGAAGATCGCCGCCCCAACACGATCCCTGTAGGAGCCAGGCTTGCCGGCGAAGGCGATCTTCCGGACGCCTTCGCCGGCAAGCCTGGCTCCTACAGAAAAGCCCGTCCGGCTCAACTGAATAACAACACGTGGAGGCCCATCATCATGGCCAACCTGAAAATCAAGAATCTGCAAAAAGGCTTCGAAGGTTTTTCCATCATCAAAGGCATCGACCTGGAAGTAAACGACAAGGAATTCGTGGTGTTCGTCGGCCCGTCGGGCTGCGGCAAATCCACCCTGCTGCGGCTGATTGCCGGTCTTGAAGAGGTCAGCGGCGGCACCATCGAACTCGATGGCCGCGACATCACCGAAGTCAGCCCGGCCAAGCGCGACCTGGCGATGGTGTTTCAGACCTACGCCCTGTACCCGCACATGAGCGTGCGCAAAAACATGTCGTTTGCCCTGGACCTGGCCGGCGTGGCGAAAGCCGAAGTCGAGAAAAAAGTCGGCGAAGCAGCGCGCATCCTTGAACTCGGGCCGATGCTCGAACGCAAGCCCAAGCAACTGTCCGGTGGTCAGCGTCAACGTGTGGCCATCGGACGGGCGATCGTACGTAACCCGAAAATCTTCCTGTTCGACGAACCGCTGTCCAACCTCGACGCCGCCCTGCGGGTGCAGATGCGCCTGGAACTGTTGCGACTGCACAAAGAACTGCAAGCCACGATGATCTACGTGACCCACGATCAGGTCGAAGCGATGACCATGGCCGACAAAGTCGTCGTACTCAATGGCGGCAAGATCGAGCAAGTCGGTTCGCCACTGGACCTGTATCACCAGCCGGCGAACCTGTTTGTCGCTGGCTTCCTGGGCACGCCGAAAATGGGCTTCCTCAAGGGCAAAGTCACCCGCGTCAACGGCCAAAGCTGCGAAGTGCTGCTGGAGGCTGGCACCCGCATCACCCTGCCGTTGAGCGGTGCCAACCTGAGCGTCGGCGGCGCGGTGACCTTAGGGATTCGTCCGGAACACCTGGAGCTGGCGAAACCCGGCGACTGCACCCTGCAAGTCACCGCCGACGTCAGCGAACGCTTGGGCAGCGACACCTTCTGCCACGTCCTGACGTCTTCCGGTGAAGCGCTGACCATGCGGGTTCGCGGCGATCTGGCCAGCCGTTATGGCGAAACCCTGAGCCTGCACCTGGACGCCGAACACTGCCATTTATTCGATGCCGATGGCGTGGCGCTGACCCGTCCACTGCGCGCCGCAGCCTGATTCGAGAGCCTGTGATGAAACTGAATAAACACAACCTCAACCGCCTCGCCCCTGAGGTGGCCCTGCCCGCCTACACCTTGAGCGACACTCGCCAAGGCATCGCCCACATCGGCGTCGGCGGCTTCCATCGCGCGCATCAGGCGTACTACACCGACGCCTTGATGAATACCGGCGAAGCGCTGGACTGGGCCATTTGCGGGGTCGGCCTGCGCACTGAAGACCGCCGCGCCCGGGACGACTTGAAGGAGCAGGATTACCTGTTCACTCTGTTCGAACTGGGCGACACCGACGACGCCGAAGTGCGGGTCATCGGGGCCATCCGCGACATGCTGCTGGCCGAGGACAGCGCCGAGGCCCTGATCGATAAACTCGCCCATCCAGACATCCGCATCGTCTCGCTGACCATCACTGAGGGCGGCTACTGCATCGACGACAGCAACGGCGAGTTCATGGCGCACCTGCCGCAGATCCAGCACGACCTGGCTCACCCGAACGCGCCAAAGACTGTATTCGGTTTCCTCTGCGCCGCACTGGCTAAACGGCGCGCCGCCGGCACGCCCGCGTTCACGTTGATGTCCTGCGATAACCTGCCGCATAACGGCGCGGTGACCCGTAAGGCCCTGCTGGCGTTCGCTGCCCTTCGCGATGCCGATCTGCGGGACTGGATCGAGCGCCATGTCAGCTTTCCCAACGCCATGGTCGACCGCATCACGCCCATGACCAGCACCGAACATCGTCTGCAACTGCACGACAAACACAGCCTCGACGACGCCTGGCCGGTGGTCTGCGAACCGTTTGTGCAGTGGGTGCTGGAAGACAAATTCGTCAACGGCCGTCCAGCCTGGGAAAAGGTCGGCGTGCAGTTCACCGACGACGTCACGCCTTACGAAGAGATGAAGATCAAACTGCTCAACGGCAGCCATCTGGCCCTGACCTATCTGGGCTTTTTGAAGGGTTACCGCTTCGTTCACGAAACCATGAACGACCCGCTATTCGTGCGCTACATGCGCGCCTACATGGACCTTGACGTGACGCCGCAACTGGCGCCGGTACCGGGCATAGACCTGACCGAGTACAAAAACACCCTGGTGGCGCGCTTCTCCAATAAAGCGATTGCCGATCAGCTGGAGCGGGTGTGTTCGGACGGCTCATCGAAGTTTCCGAAATTCACCGTGCCGACCATCAACCGCTTGATTGCCGATGGCCGGGAGACCAAACGTGCGGCATTGGTGGTGGCGGCTTGGGCGTTGTACCTCAAAGGCGTGGATGAGAATGGCCAGACCTATTCGATTCCCGACCCGCGAGCGGCGTTCTGTCAGGCGCTGGTGGCCGATGATGCGTTAATCACTCAGCGGTTGCTGGAGGTTGAGGAGATTTTCGGGACAGCGATTTCGCGTTCTTCGGAGTTCGTGGCGGCGTTCGAGTGGTGCTGCAACAGCTTGCGGGAGGTTGGGGTGACGCGGACGCTGGAGCGGGTGCTGGCCTAAGCCCCTGCGGTGAAATTTCTGTCGCCATCGCGGGCAAGCCCGCTCCCACAGGGATCGAGGTTGGTCACAAATCTGTGTTCCACCACGGACCACTGTGGGAGCGGGCTTACCCGCGATGGCTGACTGACAGACACCATCAATGTTGAATGTGCACTGATATCGACCTGACGATCCAAGGATCTTCCATGGCAAACCAACAACTATTCCTCGGCATCGACTGCGGTACTCAAGGCACCAAAGCCGTCATCCTCGATGCACACAGTGGTCAGGTCCTCGGTCAGGGCGCCGCCGCCCACAGTCTCATCAGCGGCGCCAATGGCCGTCGCGAACAAGACACCGCCCAATGGCTGGAAGCCTTTACCCTGGCCACCCGCCGCGCATTGCTCGCAGCGAATGTAGACGGTCAAGCGATCCTCGGCATTGGCGTTTCAGGCCAGCAACATGGTCTGGTGCTGCTCGACGATCACGGTCAGGTGCTGCGCCCGGCCAAGCTCTGGTGCGACACCGAATCCACCGAGGAGAATGATCGTCTGCTGGCTCATTTAGGCGGTGAAAAGGGTTCACTGGAACGCCTCGGCGTAGTGATCGCGCCGGGCTACACCGTGTCCAAACTGCTCTGGACCAAAGAACAGCACCCCGAGGTATTCGCCCGAATCGCCCGCATCCTGCTGCCCCATGATTACCTCAACTACTGGCTCACCGGACGCAGTTGCAGCGAGTATGGCGATGCCTCGGGCACCGGTTATTTCAACGTGCGCACCCGCCAGTGGGACTTGCAACTGTTGCGCGACATCGACCCCACCGGGCGCCTGCAAGCCGCACTCCCGGAGCTGATCGATGCCCACCAGCCGGTTGGCACGATCCTGCCGGGTATCGCCGAGCATCTGGGCATCAACCCCAAGGCACTGATCTCCAGCGGCGGCGGCGACAACATGATGGGCGCGATCGGCACCGGCAATATAAAGCCCGGTGCGATCACCATGAGCCTCGGCTCCTCGGGGACGGTTTACGCCTATGCCGAGCAACCGAACATCAGCCCGGATGCTTCGGTCGCGACGTTCTGCTCTTCCAGCGGCGGCTGGCTGCCACTGATCTGCACGATGAACCTGACCAATGCCACCGGGGCGATTCGCGAGTTGTTCGAACTGGATATCGAGCCGTTCAACGCCTTGGTCGAGCAAGCGCCGATCGGTGCCGAAGGCGTGTACATGTTGCCGTTCCTCAATGGCGAACGCGTTCCCGCCCTACCCCATGCCAGCGGCAGCCTGCTGGGGCTGACCGTGACCAACCTGACCCGGGCCAATCTGTGCCGCGCCGTGGTGGAAGGCACCACCTTCGGTTTGCGTTACGGGCTGGACCTGCTGCGCAAGAATGGCTTACAAAGCCGCAGTATCTGCCTGATCGGCGGCGGCTCGAAAAGTCCGGTGTGGCGACAGATCGTCGCCGACATCATGAACACCCCAGTGATTTGCACCGAACACAGCGAGGCCGCGGCCCTCGGCGCCGCGATTCAGGCGGCGTGGTGCAAATCCTGGGCAAACGGCCACGAAGACAACCTGGCGAATTTGTGCGAGCGTTGTGTGACGTTCGATTTGGCCAGTGAAACCTTACCGATTGTAGAAAATGTGCAGGCCTGTCAGCAGGCCTACGAACGCTATCAACAGCATGTCGCAACCCTTTAAAGAGCGAGAAACTATGTATCTGGTGTGTGGTGAAGCGCTGTTCGATTTCTTCAGCGAAGACGATGCCAGCGGCCTGGCGTCCAAAGTGAATTTCAAGGCGATTGCCGGCGGCTCGCCGTTCAACGTGGCGGTGGGTTTGCGCCGTTTGGGGGTGGATGCCGCACTGTTTGCCGGGCTGTCGACCGATTACCTCGGCCGACGGTTGCAGCAAGTGCTGCAGGATGAAGGTGTGCGCCCGGACTACCTCGTGGACTTTGCCGCGCCGACCACGTTGGCGATGGTGGCGGTCGGTGCCAATGGCTCGCCCCATTACAGCTTTCGTGGTGAAGGCTGTGCAGATCGGCAGTTGAGTCTGACGCATCTTCCGACGCTTGGCCCTGAAGTGCGTGGCTTGCACATCGGCTCGTTCTCGCTGGTGGTGCAACCGATTGCCGATACCTTGCTCGCGCTGGTGCAGCGCGAAAGCGGCAAACGCCTGATCAGCCTCGACCCGAACGTGCGCCTGAATCCCGAGCCGAACATTGAGTTGTGGCGTTCGCGGATTGCCACGCTGGTGGAGCTTGCCGACCTGATCAAAGTCAGCGACGAAGACTTGAGCCTGTTGTACCCCGAGCAGGATCCTCAGCGCGTCATCGAAGGCTGGCTGGAGCACCGCTGTCAGTTGGTTTTCCTGACCCGTGGCGGCCAGGGGGCGACGGTGTTCAGCCGTGCGCAGGGTTCGTGGTCGGTGCCGGCCTGTTCGGTGAAAATCGCCGACACCGTGGGGGCTGGCGATACCTTCCAGGCGGCGTTGATTACCTGGCTGACCGAGCAACAGCTGGATTCGGTTGAGGGTGTGCAGCAGTTGAGCCGCGAGCAGATCGACGGAATGCTCAAGTTTGCGGTGAGCGCCGCAGCGTTGACCTGCAGCAAGACCGGGCCGGATTTGCCATATCGGCAGCAGTTGGAAGTGCGCTGAATGTGAGGCCCTCTTCGCGAGCAAGTCCGCTCCACATTAGCCTTGTGACCAACACAAACCTAATGTGGAGCGGGCTTGCTCGCGAAAGCGGTCTACCTCACACCGCCACTTGGCGGTAGGCCAGTGAGGATTCTGACGCTATGCTCTGGCGTTCTCTCTCTGCCGCAAGGATTCGCCATGCAGTTGTCGTTTCGCACGCTGTCGACGTTCACCGCCGCGCTTTGTTTTCTACTGGCGCTGGTCTGGGGTTTGATGCCGCAATGGTTGCTGGCGATCTGGAGTATTGAATACTCGTCTGCGGCGGGGTTTGTGGCCAGGCGCAGTGCGGTGTTGTTCGGCGCGGTGGGGGTGATGTTTTATCTCGTGCGGCAGGCACCGCCGTCGGCGACGAGAAGCGCGATGTGCAGCGGCTTTATGGTTGGGTGTTTCGGTTTGGCAGCACTGGGCTTCGGCGAATGGCTCAATGGTCATGCCGGGCCGGGTATTTTGCTGGCGATTCTGGTGGAGTTGGCACTGGGTCTGGGGTTTATCCAGACCCGGTGCGTGTCGGTCGAACTGGGTGAAACGGCTGGTTAATGGACTTTTGACTTTGGGCTGAACAGCTGGCTGTGCGCGTTATGCGCAAGGTCGGTGCGTAACTCGGCTATCAGATTATTGATCTCCCGACAGCCGTTGAGGCGATGGGCGTCTATGCCGGTAACGAACAGGTCCAGATGGTCAGTCTCGAGGTCCGAATACACCTTGACGGTCATCGACAGCTCCGGCGACAGCGTGCATTGGCAGCGTTTCGGGAGAAAGCTGCTTTCAACGATATTGCGTAGTTCCAAGGCAGAAAGAAACATGGCCACCCTCTCGGTATTGTGAGATTGCCAATCAAAAATCAAATGTCGGTCGGAGCTCAAATCGCCCGTTCTTTTTCTTCCGTGCGGGCTACATCGTTCCAACGTCCGACCGTTTTCTTGTTTCAGCGCTGGCTCAACAGGCATCGTGGTCAGCTCAAGACAGCTTCAGCATAAAACATGCCCAGGATTTCGCTCTGCGCCTCGTCGGCAAATCAAGGGTTTGGGGCAAGTGGCAACACATCGCGTCATGCAAAATGCAAGAAAGGACTGTTTCAAGACCTGCATTTTGCAAACACCGCCGATGGCGGGTTTGCATTGCCTGAGGACGGCAGGGAGAATGCGGCCCATCCATTCAGTATCCGCTGCCCCCACACACACGCAAGAAGTCATCAGGGTGCTTTGCCGCTTAACGCGACCGTTGGGCTGATAGTTGCCGTTCTACCCCTGACGCCTTAACCTCCTCACGCCGATACGCCGCTCAAGGCAGCGCGCTCGGCCACATGCCGCAAACTGTCGAAATTGATATTCGCTCCGGAATCAATGGCCACCAGGATCTGACCCCGGGCGCCGGTTTGCGCCACGTACTGTTTGATCCCGGCCACGGCCAGGGCGCCGGAAGGTTCGGTGATCGAGCGGGTATCGTCGTAGATGTTCTTGATCGCCGCGCAGAGCTCGTCGTTACTGACCGTCAGCACTTCATCGACGCAAAACCGGCAGACCTCGAAACCATGGGTGCCGATCTGAGCGACCGCCACGCCATCGGCGAAGGTGCCGACAGTCGGCAGGACAACCCGTTCGCCGGCTTGTAATGCAGCCTGCAAACAGGCGGAATGTTCCGACTCGACGCCGATGATGCGGACTTCAGGGCGAAGGTATTTGACGTACGCGGCGATACCGGCGATCAAGCCACCACCGCCCACCGGAACGAAGATCGCGTCCAGCGGCCCTTGGTGCTGGCGAAGGATTTCCATGGCGACGGTGCCCTGCCCCGCGATCACGTCCGGGTCGTCGAAGGGCGAAACAAAAGTGCGGCCGGTTTGCCGTGCCAGGTCCAGTGCATATTCCAGGGCAAACGGAAAACTCTCGCCGTGCAGCACCGCATCGGCACCCCGGCTGCGCACACCCAGCACCTTCAGTTCCGGCGTCGTACAGGGCATGACAATGGTGGCGGCAATCCCCAACTCCCGGGCTGCCAATGCCACGCCTTGGGCATGATTGCCCGCCGAGGCGGTGATCACGCCCCGGGCCTTCTGTTCATCGCTCAGGTGCGCCAGCTTGTTGTAAGCACCACGTATCTTGAAGGAAAACGTCGGTTGCAAGTCTTCGCGCTTGAGCAGGATCTGATTACCCAACGCCTCGGACAAGGCCGGTGCCGCTTGCAACGGCGTACGCACGGCGAGTTCGTAAACCGGTGCGGCGAGGATTTTTTTCACGTAGTGCTCAAGCAAGCTTTGCTGGGCGGGGGTGCTGCTCATGGTCGTCTCCTGACTTTGATCGGGCCCCGGAGACAGAAAGTAAAAACCCGCCTCTAGGGCGGGTTGGGTGCTGCAGTCGTGAGCTAGCCCGCCAAATAAGGAATGGCGGTAATAATGCTTGGCTGGCAGCGCAATACGGTGGAAGTCATGGCAGGAAATTAGCCGGACGCTGATGGCAAGTCAATGGCCAATTTTCAACGACCGCTGTAGGCTGGCGGTTCTGCTCATCGTCCCAAGGAAGGGAACCATGAAGTCTGTCGCCCTGCCCCTCATTGCCCTGATCGCCTTCGCCGGTTACACCATTTCGGTGATGCTGCAGGCCGAACAGTCGTTGCTCGACTTCGGCATCAGCCTGATGTCGCGGCCCGATACCGCGCAAGTGGTGATCGATTTGTACCTGTTGGCGACGCTTGCCGGTATCTGGATGTACAAGGATGCACGCAAGCGTGGGCAGTCGGTATGGTCGGTGGTGCCTTATCTGTTGTTGACGGCGATTTTTGTGTCTGTCGGACCGTTGTTGTATCTGGTGGTGCGGGGTTTTCAGGAGCGGAAAAACTCCGCCGTGGCACCTCAAGAGGCCTGATCCAGGAGTTGTTGTGCTGTTCTGATTGCCTT
Organism: Pseudomonas sp. LBUM1673; assembly: GCF_059695645.1. NCBI lineage: Bacteria > Pseudomonadati > Pseudomonadota > Gammaproteobacteria > Pseudomonadales > Pseudomonadaceae > Pseudomonas > Pseudomonas sp. LBUM1673. Next base: position 3,078,063 of record NZ_CP166780.1, on the reverse strand, counting down.
CGCGAGCAAGCCCGCTCCCACATTTAATCTCGGGTGTTCAGCGATTATGTGTTCACAGAAGATCTAATGTGGGAGCGGGCTTGCTCGCGAAGGCGATCTGACAGCGGCTACAAAGGTTGTGTGAACCTGCTTACTTCAATCCAATCTTGTACAACACACCATCGTCCTCGTCAGTTAGCACATACAAATACCCATCCGGCCCTTGTCGCACATCGCGAATCCGTCTGTTGAGTTCACCCAACAAACGCTCTTCGTGAACGACTTTGTCACCCTCGAATTGCAAGCGAATCAACTCCTGGCTCACCAGCGCACCGATAAACACGTTGTGCTGCCAGGCCTTGAAGCGATCGCCGTCGTAGAAGGCCATGCCACTGAGGCCGGGGGACTGTTCCCAGACATGATCCGGGCCCACGGTGCCTTCGGCGGAATCGCCCTTGGCTTCCGGGATCGGCAGGCCGGAATAGTTGATGCCATGGGTTGCCATCGGCCAGCCGTAGTTCTTGCCACGCTCGATGATGTTGATCTCGTCACCGCCCCGGGGGCCATGTTCGTTTTCCCAGAGTGTGCCGCTCCAGGGGTTGAGCGCCGCGCCTTGCGGGTTGCGATGACCATAGGACCAGATTTCCGGGCGAACGCCTTTTTGCCCGACAAAGGGGTTGTCCTTCGGCACCTTGCCATCCGGGTAGATCCGCACGATCTTGCCTTGCAGCTTGTCGAGGTCCTGCGCCGTGGGCCGGTCGTTATTCTCGCCCAGGGTGATGAACAGATAACCGTCGCGGTCGAACACCAGTCGCGAGCCAAAGTGGTTGCCGACCGAGAGCTTGGGCTCCTGACGGAAGATCACGTTGAAATCCTTGATGGCCGTCAGGTCTTCGGACAACCGTCCGCGACCGACCGCAGTGCCGGCCTTGCCGCCCTCACCGCCACCTTCGGCGTAAGACAGATAGACCATGCGGTCTTGCTTGAAGTCGGGCGACAACACTACATCGAGTAATCCGCCCTGCCCCTTGGCCCACACCTGAGGCACGCCACTGAGTGGGGCCGACAGTTTGCCATCGGCGGCGACCAGCCGCAGGTTGCCGGGTCGCTCGGTCACCAGCATCCCTTGGCGATCGGGCAGAAACGCGAGCGCCCAGGGATGCACCAGCCCCTTGACGATCGGCGTGAGCTCCAGGGTGCCCTGCTCGCTTTTCAGTTCCTGGGCTGACGCTGCAAAAACGGTGGCGGTGATCAGCGCGCTGACACAGAGTGTGACGAAGAGTGTTTTACGCAACATGCACGATTCCTTTTGTCGTCAAAATGGCTGGCAAGACCTCTGTCCTGCCGTTCAACGGTAGTTGCGGTCCGAGTCCCGGGGCGGCGGATTGGGAATGAATTTCGGTTGGAGGGTGGGAGCCGGTCGATCTTGCGGATAACGGTTGCCGATACCGCCGTTATCGAGCGTTGGCGGTTGTGGCACAGGCACGGTGTTCGGCCCGCGGATCACCGGGACGTTGGGTTGCGTGCCTTGCATGCTGTTGGGGTTGGCCCGGCGAATCGGGCTGTTGTAAGGATTGTTGTGGGTGCTGCCCGGCAGGTTCTGCGCCAGCAGCAAGGGCGAGGACGGCGATGCGGCGTCTGCCAGAGCCGGCACGCCACTCAATGCCAGCGCGATGACGCCGAGCACACATCGGTTCATGAGGACCTCTCAAAATGAGCGTGCCACGCTTCATGGATGAATGGAGCCACGCTACGCCCAGGGTTCAGATTTGTTAACTAAAACCTCCTCCACAAGATGTAACACGAGTTGACTGCACCGCCGATCTGCCCGCAGGACCGGGCCGCTGTCTGCTGAAACTTTTTCCATTGGCCACAGGTCACCTGAACATCAATCGACTGACGAGAAGACGGCGATGGCACGGGCAATCTGGAAAGGCGCAATCAGTTTCGGTCTGGTGCACATCCCCGTGGCGCTGGTCTCGGCGACGTCTTCCCAAGGGATCGATTTCAACTGGCTCGACAGCCGCAGCATGGACCCGGTCGGCTACAAACGCGTCAACAAAGTCACCGGCAAGGAAGTCACCCAAGCGCACATCGTAAAAGGGGTCGAGTACGAAAAAGGGCGTTACGTGGTGCTCAGCGAAGAGGAGATTCGCTCGGCCCATCCACTCTCGACCCAAACCATCGACATTTTTGCCTTTGTCGACAGTGAGCAGATCCCCCTGCAAAACATCGACACGCCCTACTACCTGGCGCCGGATAAACGCGGCGGCAAGGTCTACGCGCTGCTGCGCGAAACCCTCAGCAAAACCGACAAGGTCGCCCTGGCCCGCGTTGTTCTGCATACCCGTCAGCACTTGGCGGCCGTCATGCCGCTGGAATCAGCCATGGTGCTGGTGATGCTGCGCTGGCCCGCCGAGGTGCGCAGCCTGGATCAACTGGAGCTGGGCAGTGAAGTGACCAAGCCGGATCTGGCCAAAGGTGAACTGGAGATGGCCAAACGGCTGGTGGAGGACATGAGCGCTGACTGGACGCCCGAGGAGTACCGCGACAGTTTCGAAGACAAGATCATGGCGCTGGTCGAGAAGAAGGCGAATGAAGGCAAAATCGAAACCGTCGAAACCGCTACAGGTGAAGAGGAACGCAAGACTGCCGATGTTATTGATCTGACCGAACTGCTCAAGCGCAGCCTTGGTGGCAAGGGGGGTGGTAAAGCGGCCAGTAAAGCCAAACCGACCGCAGACAAAAAAGCCACGAAGCATTCTCGTGGCTGACCGGTCATTGGAGTATCCATCAGTTATGCAGTAGAAGTACCGGCCTCTTCGCGAGCAAGCCCGCTCCCACATTGGATCTGTGTCGTTCACAAGCCCCATGTGGGAGCGGGCTTGCTCGCGAAGAGGCCATACGCCACAACACCAAACTCAGATCAAAACAAAAATCGCCAGCAACCCACCAAAAATCGCCCACTTCTCCAGATAGTAGCGCGCGCGGTTACGCTTCTTGAGCGCTTTGCCACGCAGTCGAATCTTGTAGATTCTGGCGAACAAGCGGTTGATGCCTCCGGTCTTGTCGCCGGCATCGTTCGGCGCACCCGCCGCCGCCATCACCGTACGGCTGAACCAGCTATTAAACGCCGCCGCCCAGCGATACTTCATCGGCCGCTCGATGTCACAGAACAGGATGATGCGGTTCTGCTGCGTGGTGTTTTCGGCGTAATGAATGAAGGTTTCATCGAACATCACCGCTTCGCCGTCGCGCCAATGGTAGTTCTCGCCGTCCACGTTGATGTAGCAACCCGCATCGTTCGGCGTTTCCAGCCCCAGGTGATAACGGTACGAGCCAGCATACGGATCGCGGTGGCGGACCAATTTGGATCCCGGTGGCAGTTCAGCAAACATGGCCGCCTTGATCGAGCCGATGCTTTGCACCAGTTCAGTCGTGCGCGGGCACAGCTTTGCGGCCGACGGGTGACTGTCGCCGTACCACTTGAGATAGAAACGCTTCCAGCCACTTTTGAAAAACGAGTTGAAACCGACGTCGTCGTACTGGTTCGAACGCTTGATCTCCCCGGCCTTGAGCAAACTCTGGCCCTCGGCGCGAATCTCTTCCCAATGAGCCTGCAAAGGGCTCAGGTCGGGAAAGTCCGCCGGATTGAGATAAGGCTTGTTGGGGATTTTCGAGAACAGATAAAGGAAGCAATTGATCGGCGCCAGAAACGTCGAATGATCGCTCAATTGGCGGCCCAGCTTATGGCGTACTTGACCGCGCAAGTGGACGTACGCGATGGAGAACACATAAATAGCGGCAATGATGAGTTTCACGGAAATTGTCACACGTCAGAAGTGAGCAAACTGCGTCCCGATGGCGCGTTCTTGAGCCCTGCCGACTGTCGGCAGGGGCTGAACAGATGGCATCTTAGCCACACTTTGTAACCAATGGTTAACCTTCAACTGTGAAAATGTGTCCACCGACCCCGCCGAAACATCCGCGGACTAACGCACCGTAACGCGAACCGCGCTCCCGTAGTAGCCTCCTGCCACGCCACCATTCGTCGCATATGAAAACGTGGCGCGCAATACGTAACCTGTCTGGCTTAGCCTTTGCAAAGGCCGGACCTGGCAGCCCCAGAACGACGTAATTCTGACGCGGCGGCAATTCAATTAACGCTTAAGGACCCCAGCGATACGCTTGGTCAGTCACCGGAGATGTAACGTGTCAACTCTCAATGAAATCGCAGCGAACCACGCGAGAATGGCTAAGGTAAAAGAGGAAGAGTCGACCGGACTGAGCGAGCGACACCTTCAAATAGTAGGAAGTATCGAAATCCCATCCATTGATGAGCAACAGCACATTCCACTGCACCTGATCAAAGGCGTGCAGGACAACCACCTCGGACAAGCCACGGGTTGCTTGCTCTGAGTCCCGACCTGATCAGTCGCCGGCTTGTCGCACGCGGGGGAAGAAATACTATTTCATGAGTCGGTCAATTGTTTTCAGTTTTGACCGACTGCGAGACACGTTATCGCCCGCCATACAACTGCCGTCACACTTATGCGACAATATGCGCAATGTCTGGCATGAATCCCGCCTTTATTGCCCAACAGCTTGGACACACCGTCCAGATGCTGCTCTCGACTTATGCGCGCTGGTTGAACTCTAGCGGTGGCTGGGGAGAGATGGAGAAACTCCAAAATGCCCCAGGAATGGCCCAAGCGCCAAATGCGCAGCTCGCAACCCATTGATAGGTAAAGTAATTGATCTCCACAGCTAACATCACGATGCAGTTCGGCGCCAAGCCGCTATTCGAAAACGTTTCGGTCAAATTCGGCGCGGGTAACCGCTACGGCCTGATCGGCGCCAACGGTTGCGGCAAGTCGACTTTCATGAAAATCCTCGGTAACGACCTCGAGCCGTCCGGCGGCCAGGTCATGCTCGAGCCGAACGTGCGTCTGGGTAAATTGCGCCAGGACCAGTTCGCCTACGAAGAATTTACCGTGATCGACACCGTGATCATGGGCCACGAAGAGCTGTGGAAGGTCAAGGCCGAGCGCGACCGCATCTATTCGCTGCCGGAAATGACTGAAGAAGACGGCATGGCCGTGGCCGAGCTGGAAACCGAATTCGCCGAAATGGACGGCTACACCGCTGAATCCCGTGCCGGCGAGCTGTTGCTGGGCCTGGGTATCGGCATCGAGCAGCACTTCGGCCCGATGAGCGAAGTGTCCCCGGGCTGGAAGCTGCGCGTGTTGCTGGCGCAGGCACTGTTCTCCGATCCTGAAGTGCTGTTGCTCGACGAACCGACCAACCACCTGGACATCAACACCATCCGCTGGCTGGAAAACATTCTGACCCAGCGCTCCAGCCTGATGATCATCATCTCCCACGACCGTCACTTCCTGAACAGCGTGTGCACCCACATGGCTGACCTGGACTACGGCGAGCTGCGCCTGTTCCCGGGCAACTACGACGAGTACATGACCGTGGCGACCCAGTCCCGCGAGCAACTGCTGTCGGACAACGCCAAGAAGAAAGCGCAAATCTCGGAACTGCAATCGTTCGTCAGCCGCTTCTCGGCCAACGCCTCGAAAGCCAAGCAAGCGACCTCCCGCGCCAAGGCGATCGACAAGATCCAGCTGGCCGAAGTCAAGCCTTCGAGCCGTGTGAGCCCGTTCATCCGTTTCGAACAAACCAAGAAGCTGCACCGTCAGGCGGTCATCGTCGAGCGCATGGCCAAAGGCTTCGACGGCAAGCCGCTGTTCAAGGACTTCAGCTTCCAGGTTGAAGCCGGCGAGCGCGTAGCGATCATCGGCCCGAACGGTATCGGTAAAACCACCCTGCTGCGCACCCTGGTCAACGAACTGACCCCGGATGCCGGCACCGTGAAGTGGACCGACGCCGCCGAACTGGGCTACTACGCCCAGGACCACGCTCACGACTTCGAAGATGACTGCAATCTGTTCGACTGGATGGGTCAGTGGACCCAGGGCGGCGAGCAACTGGTTCGCGGCACCCTCGGCCGCATGCTGTTCTCCAACGACGAGATCCTCAAGTCGGTCAAGGTCATCTCCGGTGGTGAGCAAGGTCGCATGCTGTTCGGCAAGCTGATCCTGCAAAAGCCGAACGTACTGATCATGGACGAACCGACCAACCACTTGGACATGGAATCCATCGAGGCGCTGAACCTGGCGCTGGAGAACTACCCGGGCACGCTGATCTTCGTCAGCCATGACCGTGAGTTCGTATCGTCCCTGGCCACCCGCATCATCGAGTTGAGCGCCGATGGCGTGATCGACTTCAGCGGCACCTATGACGACTACCTGCGTAGCCAGGGTGTGTTGATGTAAGACGGTTGTAAGCTGCAAGTGAAAAGCCCTGTCGTTGTGACGGGGCTTTTTGCATTTCAGGGCCAAGGAATGCTTTGGTGCTGACACCTTCGCGGGCAAGCCTCGCTCCTACAGGTTATGCGCAAACCTTGTAGGAGCGAGGCTTGCCCGCGAAGAGGCCCTCGATAACGCTGCAAAATTCAAAGGCCAACATAGTTAGCCTACTTCCTTTTATTCCCCGCCCACGCCATGATGCAACTCTCCTAACGCCGCCCGCGAACGAGCTCTCATGTCTGTGCAGCAGTTGCCCCCGCCAAGCGCCATGGCGATCACCCTGCAGATCGTTTCCATCGTCTTCTATACCTTCATTGCTTTCCTCTGCATCGGCCTGCCGATTGCGGTGTTGCCTGGGTATGTGCATGAACAATTGGGCTTCAGCGCCGTCGTGGCGGGGTTGACCATTGGCTCTCAATACCTGGCCACCCTGCTCAGCCGTCCCATGGCCGGACGTCTTTCGGACAGCGTCGGCACCAAGCGGGCGATTGTTTACGGGTTGTCGGGGATTGCGTTGAGCGGCGTGCTGACGCTGCTGTCGACCCTGCTGCAAAGTTTGCCGTGGTTGAGCCTGATGATCCTGATCGCCGGACGGTTGTTGCTGGGCATCGCTCAAGGGTTGATCGGGGTCGGCACGATCAGTTGGTGCATGGGCCAGGTCGGTACCGAGCACACGGCGCGTTCGATTTCCTGGAACGGAATCGCCTCATACGGTGCCATCGCCATCGGCGCGCCGCTCGGTGTGGTGATGGTCGCTGAACTAGGGTTCGCCAGCCTCGGGATTGCGCTGTCGTTACTGGCCGTGCTGGCGCTGCTGCTGATCCGCAACAAACCTTCGGTGCCAGTGATTCGCGGTGAACGGCTGCCGTTCTGGTCGGTGTTCGGGCGCATTGCTCCCTTCGGCGCGAGCCTGAGCCTGGCGTCCATCGGTTATGGCACGCTCACCACTTTTATTACCCTGTATTACATCAACCTTGGCTGGACCGGCGCGGCTTACTGCCTGACGGTGTTCGGGGTCTGTTTCATTCTGGCGCGACTGTTGTTCATTTCCAGCATCAGCCGTTTCGGCGGTTTCACCTCGGCCATTGCCTGCATGAGCATTGAAACCGTGGGCCTGGTCCTGTTGTGGCTGGCGCCCTCGAAGGGTTATGCCTTGATCGGCGCAGGCCTGACCGGGTTCGGCCTGTCGCTGGTCTATCCGGCGCTGGGGGTCGAGGCGATCAAGCAAGTGCCCAATTCCAGTCGTGGAGCGGGGTTGAGTGCTTATGCAGTGTTTTTCGATCTGGCACTGGCGATTGCCGGGCCGCTGATGGGCGCGGTGGCGTTGAACCTGGGGTATTCGTGGATTTTCTTGAGTGCGGCGTTGTTGTCGGTTGCCGGACTCGGTTTGACCTTGCTGCTGAAACACCGCGCAATGGCCTGACACCTGCAATCCCTTGTGGGAGCGAGCCTGCTCGCGATGGCGGCAGGACATTCAACAAATTAGTCGCCTGTCAGACCGCTATCGCGAGCAGGCTCGCTCCCACAGGGGTTCCGGGGCATTTACTGATCCGCGGTTTGCATGCCGGCGCGGGTGGGTTTGCCCAGGGCATGGGAGAAGAAGCGTCCGGCTTCGGAGATCATGTTGCGGTGTATATCCTTGCGATCGACGCCGTCGGCATCGGTGCACAACGCCGGCATGGCGGCGATCTGTTCTTCGTTGCAGGGCGCCATGAACACGAAGTGCCCTGCCCCGGCCAGCAATTTGAAGTCCGGTGCGGTCGGCAGCTTGCGCGCCAGGGCTGCGGCGTTCTTGTCGAACGCCACCAGTTTGTCGCCATCGCCGCTGTAAAGCAGTACCGGTACATGCACGTCGGCCAGGGTATGGCGGCCGAATTTCAGACTCAGCGGCGCCATCAGCAGCAAGGCATGCACGCGGGGGTCCGCCACTGGCTGCAAGTCATCGCGATCGACGATCAATTCACCTTGAGTGTTGCAGGCATCGTGGTCGTCCGGGCGTTCCTGGCAATAACGGCGCAGACGATCCAGGTCGGGCGTGGCGCCGGACAGGATCAACGCCGTCTCACCACCCGCCGAATAGCCAATCACTCCGACCTGATCGGCATTGACGAAGGGCGCGAGCATACGATCGCCCAACGTCGCGCTAATGGCTTGGGAAATCTGGATCGGCCTGCCGTAAAGATTGCTCAAGGTACCGAGTCGGCTGTGGTCTTTGGAGTTGTCGCCGGGATGGATCACCGCCACCACCACAAAGCCCTTGCGTGCCAACGATGTGGCGAGGTCATGCAGGGCTAGCGGCGTTCCGGTGTTGCCGTGGGACAGCATGAGCATCGGGTAACGGCCGATGGCGACCTTGGTGTCTTCACCGGCTTCGACTGTATAGCCCTCGAGCTTGCTGGAATGTTCCTTGTCGCTGGATGGGTAAAAGGCGATGGCGCGCATCGGCTGCAAATCCAGCGGATCGAGGAACGTCATCTCATGGAAACCGACACTCCAGTGAGGATGCGGCGCAGGCGCGGCTTGCACTGAATTCAGGCTGCCAAGCAGACCAATCAGTAGCGTTGCACAAAGACGCACCATGGGATGCCCCACCCTGTTACCTGCCCGCCGATATTAGCCCTCGACTGCATAACCTGGGCCAGAAACTGATCACCGCCAGAAACAAAAAACTCCGTACCTGGCCATCATGCTGACCAGAATACAGAGTTTCAGAGGTATTGCCCGAGCTGTTTACGACTTTACGCAAGCCTTACGCGGCAGCGAACAACTGCTCGCTGATGTGCGCCTGAGCGTCGCTCATGGCTTTGGTGCGCACTTCATCACCGTAAGCCAGGCCATGGGCGCGGACGAACTCGATGTCGGTGATGCCGATGAAGCCGAACAGCACTTTCAGATAGTCTTCGTGCGCAACCCCGGTCGCTTGACCTGCATGCAGACCACCGGCAGTCGAGACGATCACGACTTTCTTCCCGCCGCACAGGCCTTCAGGGCCGGCTTCGGTGTAGCGGAAGGTCTGACCGGCCACGGCGATGCGGTCGATCCAGGCCTTGAGTTGGGTCGGGATGGTGAAGTTGTACATCGGCGCGGCAATCACGACGGCATCGGCGGCGAGGAATTCGGCCAGGGCCTGCGCGCTCAGATCGGCTTCGTGCTGTTGCGCGGCGTTGCGCAGCTCAGCGGCGGTGCCGGCGGCAACCAGGGTGGTGGCGGAGAAATGGCTGATGGCATCGGCGGCCAGGTCGCGGTAAGTCACCACAACGCCAGGCTCGGCGGCTTGCCAGGTTTTGACGACTTCGCCGCTCAGCTGACGGGAAGCCGAGTTGTCACCCAGAATGCTCGAATCGATATGCAGTAATTTCATGTGGGATCTCCAAGGTGAGGATCGCCACCGGCGATCTGATGGAGACAATCCTACCAACGAAACCAATAGCTGATTAGTCGGTAACAATGCGATAGTTCGTCCCACTGATAGAACAGTCGAGTTTGAATCATGCAAGACCTCAACGACCTCTACTACTTCGCCAAAGTGGTCGACGCCGGCGGCTTCGCGGCGGCCGGGCGTTTGCTGGGGATTCCCAAGTCGCGCTTGTCGCGACGCATCGCCGAGCTGGAAGAACGCCTGGGCGCGCGTCTGCTGCAACGCACCACTCGCCAACTCAACCTGACCGCCGTGGGCGAGCGTTACTTGCGGCATTGTCAGGCGATGCTGCTGGAGGCCGAGATGGCCGACGAAGCGGTGGCCAGCATGTCCAACGAGCCCCGGGGGCGCTTGCGAGTGTCCTGTCCCGTTGGATTAGCCCACGAAATTCTGCCTGGGGTGATCAGTAACTTCCTGGAGAAATTCCCTCAGGTTCAGCTGGAGATTATGCTGCTCAACCGTCGGGTTGATCTGGTGACCGAGGGCGTCGACGTCGCCTTGAGAGTGCGGGATCTGGGTGATGAAGACCCATTGCTGGTCACCCGCCGTTTACGTCAGGCGCAAACCGTCATGGTCGCCAGCCCGGCGTTTCTTCGCGAGCGGCAGATCAAGACGCCGGACGATTTGAAAAACGTGCCGATGCTGGGCGCCCTGGAGGCCGATCGGCTGGTGCATCTGCGTATGCTCGACCAGCACGGCAAGGCCTGTGACATGGCGTTCGAAGCCCGCCTGGGGATCGATGACTTTCTCGTACGCAGGGCTTGTACGCTGTCCGGATTGGGTTTCACCGTGTTGCCAATGATGTATTGCGAGCAGGAGCTGGAAAACGGCTCGCTGGTGCAACTGTTGCCCGACTGGTCATTGCCGGGCGGCTGGCTGCAAGCCGTCTACCCTCATCGACGCGGGGTGATGCCGGCCGTGCGCGCCTGGATCGACCATTTGATCGAATCATTCAATGCTTGTGGGGACAGACTGTTATGAAAGCGGGATTAATTAGCGAAGAGGACGTCGCGCAATACTGCCTGGCGCTGCCCGGTGCGCGGGAGGACTACAAGTGGGGTGGCGTGCGGGTGTTTTCGATTGCCGGGAACAAGATGTTCGCCTTGCAGAACCTGCGGGGACAGTCCCTGGCCTTCAAGGTCGACAAGGACCTGTTCCTGGGCCATTGCGACCGGCCGGGCATTCACCCGGCGCCGTATCTGGCCCGGGCTCAGTGGATCATCATGGAAACGCCCTACCCGCTGGGCGCCGAAGAGCTGCAAGGCTTGTTGCAACGTTCCCACCAATTGGTGGTGAGCAAGTTGCCCAAGCGCACGCAGGTCGGCTTGCTGCTTTAAAGTGCTTTAAAACAACGCAAACAGGTTAGCGCCCAGAAACAGCTGGTCGATCCAGAACACTTGATGCATCAGCACGATGAGCCAGAACACCAACTGAAACGAAACCTTGCGGGTCTTGTGCCGAAACACTTGCTGGGCCAGCAAGGCGCCCGGCCAACCACCCGCCAGTTCCACCGCGTGCAGAACGTTTTCCGGCGTGCGCCAGCTGTCGGTGCGGGCCTTGTGCTTGTCGCTCCAGTACAGGAAAAACGCCAGCACGCTGACGATGCCGTACGCCGCCAGGGGAATTACCGACACCCCGCGCAGCCACAGCGACACCGAGCCAAACAATGGCACTGCGCACAGCACAGCGAACACCAGCAGTTTCAGCCGTGGGTTCTGAATCGCGCGCCCGGGGTTGTTGCGTGCGGCGGAGCCATTCATTGCTTGACCGCTGTCCAGTCGACCCAGCCGAATTGCCAAGTGGCCAGGATCACCAGACCGAACGCAATGCGATACCAGGCGAACACTGCATAGCTGTGGCTGGCAATAAAGATGAGCAAGCCGCGAACGGCGATCATTGCAAAGATAAAGGCGGTGACGAAACCAATGGCAAACACCGGAAAATCAGCCGGCACAAACAGATTGCGGTATTTGTAGCCGGAGTACACCGCCGCACCGACCATGGTCGGCATGGCGAGGAAGAACGAGAACTCGGTGGCTGTCTTGCGCGACAACCCGAACAGCAAACCACCAATGATCGTCGAGCCGGAACGCGAAGTCCCGGGGATCATCGCCAGGCATTGGGCGAAGCCGACTTTCAGGGCGTCTTTCCAAGTGATGTCATCGACGCTTTCAGCATGCACTTCATGCTGACGGCGTTCGGCCCACAACATGACGATCCCGCCCACGACCAGTGCAGTGGCCACGGTAATCGGGTTGAACAGGTACTCGTGAATCAAATCGGCGAAAATCACCCCCAATACCACAGCCGGCAGGAAGGCAATCAGCAGGTTCGCGGTAAAGCGTCGAGCGCTGGGTTGCGTCGGCAAACCGATAACCACGTCAAAGATCTTGCGGCGAAACGCCCAGACCACCGCCAGGATCGCCCCGAGCTGGATGATGATATTGAAGGCCATGGCCCGCTCGCCCCCAAAGTTGAGCAAGTCCGCCACAATGATCTGGTGCCCGGTACTGGAAATGGGCAAGAACTCGGTCAGCCCTTCTACAACCCCTAAAATCAATGCCTGAAAGGCGGTCCAAAGATCCATCAATCCCCCAAGAAGCGATGCCCCCAGGCATGCTCCGTTAATAATGTTTAGAGCGCTAACCGCGATCGGCGTCAGCGCAAGCCCCACACGCACAAGATCCCTACAAAACCGTAAAAATTCCGTGAACTTTCAACTTGGGCTCAGGTTTTTCCGTGCGGGGCCGAAATCCTATCAGACACGCCTCATTTACGCTGCCGCGTAATAGGACCTGAGTCGCATAGGCCCGATCGGCAAAGTGTGGTTGGATGCTGGCGATCGTTTATAACAAGAACAAGAAAACGGAGTAAAAGCGTTATGAACAGCTTGCGCAGTGTGTCGATCAGCCGACGCTTGTGGCTCATCTTGATCGTGGCCGTGGTGATGCTATTGACGTTGGGTGTGTTGATGCTCAAGCAGATTCACGACGACCTCTATGAGGCCAAGGCTGAAAAGACCCAACACGTGGTGCAGACCGCCAGTGGCATCCTGACCTACTACCACAGCCTGGAAACCGCCGGCACCCTTACCCGCGATGCAGCGCAAAAGCAGGCACTCACTGCCGTGCGCGGATTGCGCTACAGCCAGAATGACTATTTCTGGATCAACGATCTGACGCCCGTCATGGTCATGCACCCGACCAATCCGAAACTGGAAGGCCAGAACCTCTCGACGATCCGCGACCCGGACGGTTTCGCGCTGTTCAACGAGATGGTCGCCATCGCCAAGGCCAAGGGTGCCGGCATGGTCGACTACCGCTGGCCGAAACCGGGCGCCAGCGCGCCGGTGGAAAAAACCTCCTACGTCAAACTGTTCGAGCCCTGGGGTTGGGTGATCGGCTCGGGCGTGTACATCGATGACATGCAGGCCGAGTTTTATGCGCAGGTCTGGAAAGCGTCTTTCGTGGGTCTGGTGATTGCCCTGATCATGGCGCTGCTGGTGATCATGATTGCCCGCAGCATCGTGCGCCCGCTGCAGGAAGCCGTGAACGCCATGGCCAATATCGCCAGCGGTGAAAGCGACCTGACCCGCAGCCTCGATACCCATGGCCAGGACGAAGTCACGCAACTGGCCCGGCACTTCAACGCCTTTACCGCCAAACTGCGCCTGGTGATCAGTCAGTTGCAAGTGTCCGCCGGCGCACTGGGCCAGTCTTCCAGCGAACTGGGCAACGATGCCGCGCAGGCTCAGCAACGCAGCCAGCAGCAATCTCAACAAATGGAACTGGTGGCGACCGCGATCAACGAAGTGACCTACGGCGTGCAAGATGTGGCCAAAAACGCCGAGCACGCGGCCAGCGAAATGCGCAATGCCGAGTCTGAGGCGCAACAGGGGCAGGTCAACATCGACGGCAGCCTGCAGCAGATCGACAAGCTGTCGTCGACCATCGATCAAGCCGTCGAAGTGATTCGCACGCTGGCCGCTGAAAGCACGCAAATCGGCAGCGTTCTGGAAGTGATCCGCTCCATCGCCGAGCAAACCAACTTGCTGGCCCTCAACGCCGCCATCGAAGCCGCCCGGGCCGGCGAGCAAGGACGAGGGTTTGCGGTGGTCGCCGATGAAGTGCGCCTGCTGGCCCAGCGCACCCAGAAGTCCACGGCGGAAATCCAGTCGATGATCGAACGCCTGCAAAGTCATTCCGAAGCGGCGGTCAAAGTAATTAGCGACAGCAGCCGTGCGTCGCAACTGACCATCGAGCAGGCCGGCCTGGCCGGTGCCAGCCTGAATGCCATCGGCCAGGCCTTGCGCAACCTCAACGGGCTGAACGCATCGATTGCCAGTGCGACCTTGCAGCAGGCCCATGTGGTGGAAGACATCAATCAGAACGTCACCCAGGCAGCCGGGTTGTCCCACAGCACGGCACTGGCGGCCGAACAGTCGAGCGTAGCCAGTGCTCACCTCAAGGAACTGAGCGAACAGTTGAACGGGTTGCTCAAGCAGTTTCGGGTGTAACTCAAGCGAGTGAACCGCTTTTCGTAGGAGCCAAGCTTGCCGGCGAAGGCGCTCTTAAGGACGCCTTCGCCGGCAAGCCTGGCTCCTACATGTCCGATTTACCCCAATGCCACAACAAGCCCATTCCCCACAATCCGGGTACAATTCGCCCCCCTCATTTCTACGACACCAAGGAGCCTCCATGTCCGGGCTTGAACTGTTTGCCGCCGCACTCGGTGTAATTGCCGTCTGGTTGACGGTCAAACAGAACCCCTGGTGCTGGCCGATCGGCCTGGTCATGGTGCTGCTATATAGCTGGATCTTTTTTGAGGTGAAGCTGTACTCGGACATGCTGCTGCAGGTCGTCTACGCCGCCTTGCAGCTGTATGGCTGGTGGCAGTGGACCCAAGGCGGGCATGCGCATCAGGGACGCCAGGTCAGCCGGCTCGACAGTCGATCGGTGGCGCTCAGCCTGGCCATCGGCGCCCTCGGCAGTCTGCTGCTGGGCGCTGCCATGGCGAACTGGACCGATGCCGCCCAACCCTGGCTCGACGCCGCGCTGACCGGCTTCAGCCTGGTGGCGCAATTGTGGATGGCACAAAAACGCGTGCAGTGCTGGCCGCTGTGGATCGTCCTGGACTGCATTTTCGTCGGCCTGTTCCTGTACAAGGGGATGTATCTGACTGCTGCCCTGTATGGCCTGTTCACCCTGCTGGCCATTCAAGGCTGGCGCACATGGCGCAGCGATCCGCTGCTGTGCCCATGAAGGTGTTGGTGCTGGCAGGGCCGGAATCCAGCGGCAAAAGCTGGCTTTCGAGCGAGATTCACGGCAATTTTGGAGGCATATTGGTCGGCGAGTACGTTCGGCATTTCATCGAAAGTGAAGCCCGCGAAACCCTCTACGAGGACATTACATCCATCGCACAGGGCCAGCTGACTTGGGAAGATGAAGCACGCGCCAAACAGCCGTCACTGTTGATTCTCGATACGCACCTTTTAAGCAATATCCTATGGAGTCGCACTTTGTTTGGCGCTTGCCCGACGTGGATCGAGCAAGTATTGCTGGCACGGCACTACGATCTGCATTTGCTGCTGAGCCCTGAAACCGTGGCCTGGCATGACGACGGGCAGCGTTGCCAACCGCAACTGGCAGAACGCCAGGCGTTTTTCCAGGCCAGCCGCCAATGGCTTGATCTGCACCGCCAGCCTTGCCAGGTTCTGCAAGGTGATTGGATACAGCGCAAGGACGCGGCATTCGAGGCGGTGACGCGTTTACTCAAGGCCTGACAGGGGTCCCCGCCCGCTTTGGCGCAAATGTCCATTCCTGAAACACCCACCCCTGCGCAAACCCGCGAGCTAACGCGGCCCGAGCGCCCCAGCAAGAAAATGTTAAGCCACTGATACAACCTGCCTACAGCGCCCTTGAGCGAGCAATGTCGCCAGCATCGACGGCGCTTTTGCGTGGTTCTGTCTCAGTGGCGTTACAAAATTTTTCTGACCACCTCGACAATTGAAGTCAACCAACTGTTTTTAAAAGAAAAACAAAAAACGGCACACCTCCTGCTCTCTTCCTCGCAACGCTGATAAGGGCCCAGCGTTCCATTTACAGAAGGAATTGCCGCCGTGGGGAAATTTGATAAAAGCATCTATAGCTTCCTGCTGATCGGATTCGCACTGGGCTCAAGTGTCTGCCTGCCCGTACAGGCTGACAACGGCATCATTATTATCAAACGTGATGTCCAACCGCGCATGGCAACGCGTGCGCCGGTGATTCCCGACCCTAACCCCACGACCGCCAATGCCAACCCGTCCAAACAAATCCTCAGGCAAACGAACGAGTTGAGCGACGGCGACTTTGCCAGTGTTGCCAGTGGTGCAGGCATCACACGCCTGGTCAATCAAGGCTCCAATAACCTGGGCGGCAATATCACCAACCAGACCCAGCTTTCCAACCTCCCCGCTGGACGTTCGGGAAACTCGGGCAACGGTATTGCCAACATGGTCAATTCAAACATCCAGCAAGGCCTGGGTGCTCTGAAAGTCGTAACGGGAGACCGTTAAGATGAATCGTACGCTGCTGATGTTCGCCATGTTTTGCAGTGCATCGACCTTTGCCCAACCTCCCGTCATCAATAACGCCGAAATCGACGGTTCGGGCATGCAGTACCAGGGCAACCTCTCGGTCAACCAGGCTGCCGGCGATCTACAGCAACAGGCTAACGCCCGGGCCATCGCTATTGGCACCAACGCCAGTGCTACCACACAGATTCGCCAACGGCTGCGTACGCAGGTCGACCCCAAAATCGATGCTCGATCCAGCATTCAAGGCGACTCCTTCAGCCACGGCAACGGCGTACTGGGCGTCAACCAGAGCGCGGGCGCCAGCAACCAGCAAGCCAATGCCCTGCGGATAAGCATCAGTACACAGCCGCAAAGTATCGACGACAGCGTCCTCATGCAGCAAAACGTGGCGCTGATCACCAGTTCCGATCCAACTGACTCTGCACCAGGTTATCGCCAGGTCGCTACCAGCGATCAGGCCTTCACCGGTAGCCGTGGGGTGATCCAGTTGAATCAGATCGCCGGGGTGGGAAACCGAACGGCCAACACCCTGAGCGTACGGGTCACGGATTGACCCAAACAGGTAGAAACAACACTTAACCTAAAATAAGTACGGAGAATCACCATGAAACCTTCGATGGCACTCAAGCCTCTGGTTTTCGCAATTGCTGCGGTCATGGCTGTTGCTGTACAAGCTGGGCAGAACGATCGTCGTGACAATGGCCACCACAATGGTCATCACAACAACGGTCACCACACCCCTCCTCCAACCAAGATCCCTGTCTATGCGACTGCCAATGCCTGGGATAACCAGAGCAGTACCGACAACCGCATACGCAACGAAGGGACCATCAACGAAGCTGAGATGACCAGCTCTGCCACAGGCGCCAGCGGCAACGTCGGCGTCAACGTGGCTGCGGGTAGCGGCAACCAACAAGATAACGCGGCCGCCATCGCAAATGCTGCCTCAAACTCGAGTCAGGATAATAGCTTCGTGTTCGGCACTGCCACGGCCACCGCCGACGTCACGCAATACAGCGACAATAACAGGGTCAACAACTTCGGCAGCACAGCCTCTGCCGTGATGAGCGGGTCGGGTAATAGCGGCAGCGGTAATATGGGTATCAACATTGCTGGCGGCGACCTTAACCAACAGAAAAACACCATGGCAATTGCCAACACCAATGCCCCGCTCGGTAACGCAACAGCCACCGCCTCTGCCGATCAACAAGGTCCTGGCCTGGTAGTGAATAACAACGCCGATCGGACGTACCGCCTGGATACGTTCACAGTTACCAACTCGGCCAGCGGTAGTTTCTCTCGCGATAAGTCATCCGAGGCTAGCGGCAGTAAAAGCTCTTCTTCGAGCTGGGACGCGAGCGGTTCCAGGAGCTCTGAAGCCAGCGGTTCCAAAAGCGTTGATATAAGCGGTTCTCGCAGCAGTAATGCGAGCGGCTCTAGCAGCAGTGATGCGAGCGGTTCCAACAGCAGCAGTGCAAGCGGTTCTTCGAGTGCTTCGTTGAATGCTTCCTTGAGCGCTACGCTGGACGCTACTGCGGCGGCTTCCAGCTCCACTACCTTCAATAATGGCTTTGGCGATCGCACCCGCAGCAGGTCTTCCGACGCATCGCTTAACGCATCGCTGGACGCAACGCTTGACGCATCGGTAGACAGATCGTTCGACAGATCGCGTGACTCTTCGTACGACAGATCGCGTGATTCCTCGTACGACAGATCGCGCGATTCCTCGTTCGAAAAATCGTTCGATAAATCGTACGAGAAATCGTCCGCCTCCTCGTACGAAAAATCGGGCAGTAAGTCGTCCGAGTCTGAGTACGCAAAAGCGAAAAGCTGGAGTGAAAGCAGCTCTTATGATTTGAGCAACACCTACTCCTATCAAGTGCTGACTCCAACTGGCTGGGCAAACCCTGTGACCAACACTGCAACCCTGAGCGGTTCGGTGAATGGCGGCAGTGGCAACCTGGGCGTCAACGTGGCTGCTGGTGTGGGCAACCAACAAAGCAACTCGCTGGCCATTTCCAACAACTCGTTCTAATGCTGTCTCTGGAGGCCCCCTTACGGGGGCCTTTTTCAACACAACCAAGGGGCGTCCCACCATGCGAATTATCGCCTTGGCATTGTTGCTTTGCGTGGCCAGCGTGATCGAGGCTGCACAGATGCCACTTTCCATCCTGCCGGGTGGCGCGGTGGTGTACAAGCCGATCCAGAGCGTACGCGAGCGTAAATTTGCCGACCTGGTGCAACAGAAAACCGACTTCAGTTGCGGCGCAGCTGCGCTGGCGACCGTATTGCGCCAGGGCTATTGGCTGGACGTGAATGAAGAACAGATCATCGAAGGCATGCTGGCACATTCCGATCAAGATCTAGTCCGCGTCCAGGGTTTCTCCATGCTCGACATGAAGCGTTACGTGGAAAGTATCGGCATGCGGGCCCGTGGCTACCGGGTATCGCCGGAGTCCTTGAACGACATCAGAATCCCGGTGGTGGTACTCATGGATATCCGTGGCTACAAACATTTTGTGGTCATGCAAAAAGTCCATCAGGGCTGGGTATATATCGGAGATCCGGTACTCGGTCATAAACGCTACAAGGTCGAGGACTTTGTAAAGGGCTGGAACGGCATCATCTTTGCCGTCATCGGTCAGGGCTACGACAAAACCAATGCATTGCTCGACCCACCCATGCCACTGACCGCCAAGAACCGCATCAACACCTTCAGCCCGGTGCGAGACACAGAGTTGATGGATTTCGGATTCATCCGAAGCGACTTCTTCTAATGACAAGGAGCACGACGCTCCGGGAGCATCCAATGAAGACTCCAATCTGGCTAGCCGTGGTTTGCCTGGCCGCCAGCGTGCCGACCCAGGCACAGACGTTCAAACCCATTGAATTGAAGGATCAGGAATTGGCGACCCTGCGAGGCCGCTATGTCATGCCGGGACGGGTCATCAGCTTCGGCATTGTCATGACCAGCACTTGGCAAAATGCCAACGGTGAAGTGATCGGGGCAACGTCCTCGATGCAAATTCAACAATCGACCATCAAGCCACAGTTCTATGTGTCGATGATCGACGAAAAAGGTAATGGCTCAGCGCATTCGCAAGGCACCGGTACCGTCACTGGCGGCAACGGCCTCAACAGCACCGAAGGCGTCACTCAAGTCGTGCGTGCCGCCGGCGACCATAACACTGCCTACAACAACGTTTATGTCAACGTCACAAAGGCTAGCCAAGCACCAGCAACGCAACAGCAGGGCCAGGCATTGGCCGCAGGCTCGACGTTGGTCGGCGCCAATGACGCGGGCGCGCTCAGCGTTTCCTCGACCGGTACCGGTGTGCAACTTAACATCGTGGCCAGCAACAACCAGGGCAGTACTGTACAACGCCTGGGCCAGGGTGGGCTGATGCAGAACACGACTTTGCTCGGCGGTAGCAACCAGGTCCGCAACCTCACATCCTTCAATGTCGTGCTGCGTGACAACGTGTCGACAACCGGGTCGCTGAACGGCAACCTGGACCAGCTGAAAGGTCTTCGCACTCAAGGATTCTGATCTACGCTCAGTCTCACCAGATGTAGTCAGAAGGGACGACTAACCCATGCACCGATCGTTGACGTTCAAAGCTATCGTTTGTTTGAGTAGCCTGGCCCCGGCCACACTGCTGTACGCAGCACCGGACCCCCAGGTCGAAGCACTAAAACAAGAACTCATGGAGTTGAAACAACGTTACGAAGCACAACAAAACGCGTTGATGGTACTCGAGCAACGCGTTCGCCAAGTCGAAGAAACTCCTGCGACACCTGCTCCCAAACGCCTGACCAAATCCCCCGCAGAAACGCCCAGGAGTGGCCAGACGGTGGCCGCCGGTGCGCCGGGAACCACAGGCAGTTCATACGGCCAATCGCTCAAGGATGATTCGGCGCCTGCGCAAAGCGTTTCCAACCTGTATGACGAAGCCAGCGGCTTCTTCGGTGGCGGCAAGTTCAGCGTCGAAACCGGCCTGACCTACACGCACTACGATACCCGTGCATTGGTACTCAACGGCTTCCTGGCACTGGATGCGATTTTCCTCGGCAACATCAACCTCGACCGTATCAAGGCGGATAACTGGACCCTGGACCTGACCGCCCGCTACAACGTGGCACAACGTTGGCAGTTCGACATTAACGTCCCCGTGGTTTATCGCGAATCAACGTATTCCTCCGGTGGCGCCGGTGGCGCAGGCCCGGTGACGTCGGAGGCAACCGTTACCCGCGACCCGACCATCGGCGATGTGAACTTTGGCGTTGCTTACAAGTTTCTGGATGAGTCGCCCAATCGACCCGACGCGGTCTTTACAATGCGCGTCAAGGCGCCGACCGGTAAGGACCCTTACGGCATCAAGCTGGTCAATGACCCGAACAACGATAACCTCTCGGTACCCGAGGACTTGCCTACCGGCAATGGTGTCTGGTCGATCACCCCGGGTATCTCGCTGGTCAAGAGCTTCGACCCGGCCGTGCTGTTCGGCAGCCTGGCCTACACCTACAACATGGAAGATTCTTTCAGCGACATCAGCCCTCAGGTCGGCTCCAAGGTGAAAGGGGACGTGAAACTGGGCGATTCCTGGCAGGTCGGCGCCGGCATTGCATTCGCCTTGAACGAGAAGATGAGTATGTCGTTCTCGTTCACCGATCAGTTCGCCCGCAAGAGCAAGATCAAGCCGGACGGTGGCGATTGGCAATCGATTTCCAACAGCGATTACAACTCGGCCAACTTCAACATCGGCATGACCCTGGCGGCAACCGATAACCTGACGATCGTTCCCAACCTGGCCATCGGCCTGACCGACGACTCGCCAGACTTTTCCTTCAGCCTGAAATTCCCGTACTACTTCTAATCCGGCACCCACAAAAAGCCCGCCTTTTCGGCGGGCTTTTTTGTTGATTCTGTAGGAGCGGGCTTGCCCGCGAAGAACGCTACGCGGTTTAACTGGACCACCGCGCTATCGTTCTTCGCGGGCAAGTCGGATCGCCGCACCGCTCGCTCCTACGGGTCTGCAATCGCTCAACGTATCTGATGTTTGTGCAACAAACGGTAGAAGGTAGGCCTGGATACCCCCAGCACCTTGGCGGCGATGCTCAAATTATCGCTGTGGCGGTTAAGTACATCGCACAAGGCCTGGCGCTCTGCCCGGCGCTTGTAGTCTTCCAGCGTGTCCATCGGCGTGGCAATGGCCTGCTGGCTGATCAGCCCCAGGTCTCGCGCCTCGATCTGCCGGCCTTCGGCCAGTACCAACCCGCGACGTACCCGGTTGGCCAGCTCGCGAACATTGCCCGGCCAGTCATGCTTGCCCATGGCAATCAAGGCGTCTTCGCTGAAGCTGCGCGGACGGCGGCCGGTTTCATGGCTGTAGAAATGGGAAAAGTGGTTGGCCAGCATCAATAAGTCACCATGGCGCTCACGCAGTGACGCGGTGACGACTTGCAGCACGTTCAGGCGGTAGTACAGATCTTCACGAAAGCGTTTCTTCTCGATGGCGGCTTCAAGGTCGACGTGGGTCGCCGCCAAAACCCGCACATCCACCGGAATCGGCTGACTGCCGCCTACACGTTCGATGTGCTTTTCCTGCAGGAAGCGCAGCAGATTGGCTTGCAACTCCAGGGGCAAATCACCGATCTCATCGAGAAACAGTGTTCCGCCGTTGGCCGCTTCGATCCGCCCGACCTTGCGCTGATGAGCACCGGTAAAGGCCCCTTTCTCGTGGCCAAACAGTTCGGACTGGATCAAGTGTTCGGGAATCGCGCCGCAATTGATCGCCACGAACGGTTTGCTGTGACGCTGGGATTGTCGATGCAGGGTGCGAGCGACCAATTCCTTGCCGGTCCCGCTTTCACCGCGGATCAGCACCGGAGATTCGGTGGGTGCCAGTTTGCTCAGCAATTTGCGCAGTTCGCGAATCGGTTTGCTGTCGCCGAGCAGTTCGTGTTCAGGCTGATCGATATGAACCGTGCCCTGGCCGCGCAGGCGCGCCATGCCGAACGCTCGGCCCAGGGTCACCTGAACCCGTGAGACATCGAACGGCAGGGTATGAAAGTCAAAAAACCATTCGCAAACGAAGTCCCCGACATTTTGCAATCGCAGGACTTCTTGATTCAGCACCGCAATCCACTCGGTACCGCTACGGGTGATCAATTCCTTGACGGCTTCCGGGCGCTCCAGATGAAAGGGCTGTAAACGCAACAAGCCGACATCGCAGGTTCGCTCGGTGGCGTTTTCCAGGGTACAGCTATCGACATCCCAACCCACTGCGCGTAAACCCGGCAACAAACGGTGGCAGTCGTCGCAAGGATCCACTACTAACAGACGTCGTAAGGCAGGCGCTTCGATCATGACTGTTCCTTGACGCCAAATTTTAGGAAATATTATTAAAAACAGTCATTTGGCGAGCTTCGTTGTAACACTAGCAAGATTTTGACGCGGGCTTGTATCGATTGCTTATAGGGCTGTTTGCTTATTAGTTATAAGAAGTCACTTGGTTAGTTACCTAACGAGTTGAACCTTTCATTCAGCTTTCAGAAACGGCCTGAATATCGAATCAAACAAAGAAAGTTGAAATTTCTTTTGATTGTGTGTGACCCAAACCCCAGTTGCGGGCATCAGTACAAGTAACCAGCCGAACGGTAAGCCCAACCGACGGCACATCACTTGATTGGGCATATAGAGAGAAGATCCCATGAACGCCCCGCTCCGTATCAACGAAGCACTTTTGATTGCCGACCGCGCATTCCAACCCTTTCAATGCGTGGCCTGGGCACCACAAGACGGTAATGGCGAGCTCAGCCTGACCGTCATCGATCGCACTAACACTCGCATCAGCCGCAAACAAATTCCAAGCAGCGCCTATTCCGATCCCGAGCAACTCGAACACTTGCTGGAAGAAGCCCGTGCCGAGTTGAGCCTGGAAGGTTACAAACTGCAATCGTGGTCCATGCCGCACTAATGTTTTCGCGGATTACCTCCCGGTAATCCGCGCCCCCTCCTCTTCCTCTTAGTTGACGATTTTCTACGGTCAGCTGCGCAACGCCACTCACCTGTTCCAACGTTTAACCCGCCTAATTACTTGGCAGACTGGTCAGTGGTTCGAAAAGACACTGTTCTGGCACAAAACGCCCCTTTCCCGACAGTAATGGCAGTTGAACATCAGCGCATTCAGGGATTGAATGTTTTGCTCATGCAGTCACCCCCCGGCCACCCGGAGAAGGACGACTGCCAAGGAGATGCGTGCATGTCACTTCAGACTGCTTTTGCTTTACCTGCAACCGTGAAGGACGCCGGGCAGCTCGATACGCATTTCGCTGGCACCGGCAAGACTCAAGTGTATTTCGCCGGCAGTACCTTCAGCATGGCCAATGGCGTTGCGATTGACCACGCCGGCCGGTTACTGGTGGCGGCAAAAGTCGGCACGCCAGGTGGCAGCCGCTTTGGCCTGGCTCGCCTGCTAGAGAACGGTTCGGCGGATCTGGCATTCGGCAAGCAAGGCAGCATCATCGGGCAGTTCGTCCATGGCTTTGAGGCCGTGGCTGTCAAGGTGCGAGTGCTGCCGGACGGCAACATTCTGGTGGCCGGCCTGCACTACGAAAATGCTCACCGCACACTGCCCGCTCTGGCGATGTTCGATCAGCAAGGCTGCCCGGTCCAGGGTTTTGGCGACAAGGGATGCTACGTAGTGCGTCTGCCGGGTAATCTTTCCCGCGGGGCTGGCGATACCTGGTTAGCGTCCGGTGTACCGGGGGCCGTAGCCTGTGATGTCTGCGTGCAGGAAGATGGTCGAATCTTGCTGCTGGCCAATCATCACTACGAACTGACCGATCACGTCGGCATGCTGATACGGCTCAACGCCGACGGCTCGCTGGACAGCACCTTCAACGGTCGTGGCTTCGTCATGGTCAGGCACTTGCTGATGAACACCTGGCTCAGCAACCTGATGGTGCAACGCGATGGCCGGATCCTGGTGAGCGGATCGATCAATTTTCCCGAGGAAGGTCTGCTGGCGCGTTATCACACGGATGGTCGGCTGGACGACGGCTTCGCCGTGGATGGTTTTATGACCTTCAAGGCACAGGACCGCAGCGCTCGGGTCTGCCAGATCGTCCAGCATGAAAATGGTGACTTGCATTGTTTTGGCAGCAGTCGCGACCCGATGCGCTGCCTGTCCCTGAAAGTTCACAGCAATGGCCGGCCGGATGTTCACTGCAACGGTGGCCAGCCAAAGCTACTGGGAGTCTGCCGCAGTGGTTGCCACTGGACCGCCGCCGGGGTTCAGCCGGACGGCCGTGTGCTGACCGTCGGAGCGACGATGGGCGGGGTCGACGCCGATTTTATTCTCGCCCGGCATTTACCCAATGGGCAACTGGACCGCAGTTTTGCCAAGGGCATCGGCTGGGTTCGCACATGCCTGAGTCGTGGTCCGAATACCGCTACTTCATTGGCTGTACAGGCCGATGGTTGCATCGTCGTAGGCGGCTATTCACTGGACGGAAACTACCGCGCAGTCGTCGCACGTTACCAGTGCTAGGCCAAGGTCATTTTCCGCACTTGATCTTCCCTCTTTGTTACGGCAAGTTGCGTGCTTCTTAATACAAGGAGTAGCCGATGTCCGGCTCAATGGCCCAGGCCTTCACACACAATTTTCTCGGGCACTCACCTCGCTGGTACAAGGCGAGCATTGTCAGCTTCCTGATTCTCAACGCCTTGGTGTTGTGGACGGTCGGTCCGGTGGCGGCCGGCTGGTTGTTGGTGCTGGAGTTCGTCTTCACCCTGGCCATGGCGCTCAAGTGTTACCCGCTGATGCCCGGCGGGTTACTGCTGATCGAAGCACTGCTGCTGAAAATGACCACGCCCCAGGCGCTCTATGACGAATTAGTGCACAACTTTCCAGTGATCCTGCTGCTGATGTTCATGGTAGCGGGCATCTATTTCATGAAAGACCTGCTGCTGTTCCTGTTCTCGCGCTTGCTGCTGGGGGTTCGCTCCAAAGCCCTGCTGGCGTTGATGTTCTGTTTCCTCTCGGCGTTTCTGTCGGCGTTTCTTGATGCGTTGACCGTCACTGCGGTGATCATCAGTGCGGCCGTGGGGTTTTATTCGGTCTATCACCGCGTCGCCTCGGGCAGCGATCCGCGTCAGGACAGCTCATTCTGCGATGACCGACACTTGCCCACCCTCCACCATGCCGACCTCGAACAGTTCCGCGCCTTCCTGCGCAGCCTGCTGATGCACGGCGCGGTCGGCACTGCGTTGGGTGGTGTGTGCACGCTGGTCGGCGAGCCGCAGAACCTGCTGATTGGCCATGAGATGGGCTGGCACTTCGCGGAGTTCTTTCTGAAGATCGCCCCGGTGTCGTTGCCTGTGCTGGCAGCCGGCCTGGTGACCTGTGTGCTGCTGGAGAAGCTGCGCTGGTTCGGCTATGGCACGCTGCTGCCGGACAACGTGCGGACGGTACTGGCCAACTACGCCGCCGAAGACAACGCCGAGCGCACTTCCCGTCAACGCGCTGCGTTGCTGGTACAAGGGATGGCGGCGCTGATTCTGATTGCCGGGCTGGCGTTTCACGTCGCTGAAGTGGGCCTGATCGGTTTGATGGTGATCGTGCTGATCACCGCGTTCACCGGCATCACCGATGAACACCGCATCGGCAACGCCTTCAGGGATGCGATGCCGTTCACGGCGCTGCTGGTGGTGTTTTTCGCGGTGGTGGCGGTGATTCACGATCAGCAACTGTTCGTACCACTGATCCAATGGGTGCTGGCCCTGCCGGTAGATCAACAGCCGGGCATGTTGTTTATTGCCAACGGTTTGTTATCGGCCATCAGCGACAACGTGTTCGTAGCGACCATTTACATCACGGAAGTGAAGCAGGCGTTCCTTTCCGGCCACATGAGCCGCGAGCACTTTGAAACCCTGGCGATTGCGATCAATACCGGCACCAACCTGCCGAGCGTGGCGACGCCCAATGGTCAGGCGGCGTTCCTGTTCCTGCTGACCTCGGCGATTGCACCGCTGATTCGCCTGTCGTACGGGCGGATGGTGTGGATGGCGGTGCCTTACACCGTGGTGATGGGCGTGCTGGGCTGGTATGCGGTGAGCTACTGGTTGTAACACCGACCAAATGTGGGAGCGGGCTTGCTCGCGAAGGCGATGTGTCATTCAACAACGATGTTGAATGTGACGGCCTCTTCGCGGGCAAGCCCGCTCCCACATTGGTTTTGTGTCGTCATCGAGGGAGGATGTATTGCTCAATCGCCTGGGCCGCGCCGTCTTCGGTATTGGCCCCGGTCACCACGTCAGCCTGACGCTTCACTGCCTCCTCCGCCTGCCCCATGGCAATCGACAACCCGGCACGATGAAACATCGCCGGGTCATTGCCGCCATCACCGAGGGCGGCGGTCTGCTCCAGCGGCACACCGAGAAACTCGGCCAGTGTCGCCAATGCCTCGCCCTTGTTGGCTTTCATCGCGGTCACGTCCAGATAGACCGGTTGTGAGCGCGAAACCTGTGCCTGTCCTTCGACCTTGGGCAGCAACTGCGCTTCCAGTTCGATCAACAGTTCGGCGTTGTTGCTGGCGGCGACGATTTTGTCGATACGCGCCATGTAAGGCTCAAAACTCTCGACCACCACCGGCGGATAACCCAAACCATGCTGCTCGCGCGGGACCATCGGGCCGTATTGATCCTTTAACAGCCAGTCGCCGCCACTGAACACCCAGACTTCAATGTCCGGCTGATCGGCAAACAGCGCCAAAGCCGTCAGCGCTGACGAGGCCGGCAAATAATGCGCAACCAGCAAACTGCCGTTCGGGTTTACGATCGTGCCGCCATTGAAGGCCGCCGTCGGCAGATCGACACCCAGGGCTTCGATCTGCTGCAACATGGCTTTGGGCGGACGCCCAGTGGCCAGGCTGAACAGCACGCCGGCCTCGCGCAAGGCGCGGACCGCCTCGATCGTGCGCTGACTGAGGCTGTGATCGGGGAGCAGTAAAGTGCCGTCCATGTCACTGAGCAGAAAACGGATGGACTGTTGCGTGACGTCACTCATCCGACGCTGTGCCAGACGCGGCCGTCGCGGGTCAGCAGCTCGTCAGCGCTCTGAGGCCCGTCTTCGCCGGCCGCATAGCTCTGCACCGTCGCGTCCTGCTGCCAGGCGTCGAGGAATGGCTGCACGGCGCGCCAGCCGTTCTCGATGTTATCGGCACGCTGGAACAGCGTCTGATCGCCGGTCAGGCAGTCGTAGATCAGGGTTTCATAGCCGGTCGATGGCTGCATTTCAAAGAAATCCTTGTAGGCGAAGCCCAGCTCGATATTGGCCATGTTCAACGCCGGCCCCGGCCGCTTGGCCAGCAGGTCGAACCACATGCCTTCGTTGGGTTGAATCTGGATCCGCAGATAAGTCGGCTGCAACTCATCGACCTCGGTGTCGCGGAACTGCGCATACGGCGCCGGTTTGAAGCAAATGACGATCTCGGTGTCACGCACGCTCATGCGCTTGCCGGTACGCAGGTAGAACGGCACGCCGACCCAGCGCCAGTTGTCGATCATGACTTTGAGCGCGACATAGGTTTCGGTCGTACTGTCGGGCGCTACGTTGGTTTCCTGACGATAGCCGGGCAGCGGATTGCCATCGATCTCGCCGGCGGTGTATTGGCCGCGCACCGAGTTGGCTTGCGCTTCTTCGGTTGACCAGGGGCGAATCGCGCCGATGACTTTGGCTTTTTCACCGCGTACTGCATCAGCGCCGAAGGCGGCCGGTGGTTCCATGGCCACCATCGCCAACAATTGGAACAGGTGATTGGGCACCATGTCCCGCAGGGCGCCGGTGACCTCATAAAAACTGCCACGGGTTTCCACGCCGACGGTTTCGGCGGCGGTGATTTGCACGTGGTCGATGTAATGGTTGTTCCAGAAGGCTTCGAACAGGCTGTTGGAGAACCGGCTCACCAGAATGTTCTGCACGGTTTCCTTACCCAGATAGTGATCGATCCGGTAGATCTGTTTTTCCGTCATCACTTTGAGCAAGCACGCGTTCAAGGCTTCGGCGGTGTACAGATCGGAGCCGAAAGGTTTTTCGATCACCACCCTTCTGAACGCTTCGGGAGTTTCTTGCAGTAATCCGGCAGCGCCGAGACGGCGCACCACTTCGCTGAAAAAGCGCGGCGCGGTGGCCAGGTAGAAAATCGCATTGCCAGTGCCGCTGGCGGCGATGTTCGCCGCCAGCGCTTCGTAGGTGCGTTCGTCGAGGAAGTCGCCCTGGACGTAGCTGATGTGTTTGGCCAATTTGGCCCACAACGCCGGATCAAGGGCTTGATCGCCCTTGCCGACCTTGGCCGCGACTTCCGCCCGAATGAAATCTTCGAGTTTTTTGGCGAAAGCCTCGTCACTGATAGCGTTGTGATCGACGCCGATGATCCGCAGTCCATTCCCCAGCAAACCGTCGCGACTCAGGTTGTACAGCGCCGGCATCAGCAGGCGCTTGACCAGATCACCATGGGCACCGAACAGAAACAGCGTGGTGGGTGGTGCGGGTTCTGCCTTGGATTTCCTGCGGATCACATGGGTCATTTTTTCGCAGTCTCCACATGGCCGCCGAAGCCGAAGCGCTGGGCCGAAAGAATCTTGTCGCCAAAGGTGCCTTGCCCGCGCGAACGGTAGCGAGAGAAGAGCGAGTTCGACAGCACCGGTACGGGCACCGCTTGCTCCATGGCAGCTTCGATGGTCCAGCGCCCTTCACCGCTGTCGGCCACGGAGCCTGAGTAACCCTCGAGTTTCGGGTCGCTGGCCAGGGCGTCGGCGGTCAGGTCGAGCAACCAGGACGACACCACGCTGCCACGACGCCAGACTTCGGCGATGTCGGCGACGTTCAGGTCGAAGCGCTGATCTTCCGGCAGGTGGGTGCTGGCCTTGGTCTTGAGAATATCGAAGCCTTCGGCGAAGGCCTGCATCATTCCGTATTCGATACCGTTATGGATCATCTTCACGAAATGCCCGGCGCCCGCGGGGCCGGCGTGGATGTAACCGCGCTCGGCGCGATCGTCATCGGACTGGCGGTCCTTGGTGCGAGGAATGTCGCCCAGGCCTGGGGCCAGGGTTTCGAACAGCGGGTCGAGGCGCTTAACGGTCTCGGCATCGCCACCGATCATCATGCAGTAGCCACGCTCCAGGCCCCAGACGCCGCCGGAGGTGCCGACGTCGATGTAGTGCAGGCCTTTTTCCGACAAGGTTTTGGCCCGGCGGATGTCGTCCTTATAGAAGGTGTTGCCGCCGTCGATGATGGTATCGCCGGCTTCAAGTAAGGTGCTCAGGGTGTCGATGGTGTCTTCGGTCGGCGCACCGGCGGGCAGCATGACCCATACCGCGCGTGGTTTGGCCAGGCCAGCGACCAGGGCTGGCAAGTCGGCAACACCGGTGGCGCCTTCTTCAGCCAGGGTGTCGACAAAGGCAGTATTGCGGTCGTAAACAACGGTGGCATGGCCGTTGAGCATCAGGCGCCGCGCAATATTGCCACCCATGCGGCCCAGTCCAATAATCCCGAGTTGCATGTACTGATGCTCCCTACTACAAATAAAGTGTGTCAAAGGTTATAGCCCAACGCGACTATTGAGGGTTAGTCCAGAGTGCTGGCACATAGTTTCCGGGCATTGTGCCCGATCCAGACTGATAACGTCGGTTATCGCACCGAAGACACAACGACCATGAAAAATAAAAAAGTTCCCTTCGGGGGCAAAAGAAATCAAAATTGGCGCCGATAGTGAGTCAGCACCCGATTTCGGGAACGGACTTACAGTTGAGACAGCCATTTGCGAGGTGAGCAATGGGCACCGTACACACAGCACTGCCAGCACAAACCCTTTACGTCACGATCCGTCGCGATGAACTGCGCCAATTGAAAGACGAGCGTGACCAGTTGAAGCGGGAGGTCGCACAATTGCGCCTGCTGACCCAAGGCAATCAGGCTCAGCCCTTGCCCGTCACCCAACGTGCTCCCCACGCCTGATCCTCTCGCCTACCCTTTTCGTTTGAGAGAAGGGAACAAAGCCGTAATGCGATCTGTAGCAGCTGTCGAGCTTGCGAGGCTGCGTTCGGCCGCGCCGCAGTCGTAAAACCATCCACCGCGGTATTTGAGCAGAAACCGTGCATATAGGGTTTACGACTGCTTCGCGGGCTCGGCAACTGCTACAAAAAGTGTGTCGTGCCTGAAACAGGCATCAGGAACAGCCTTCGCTTCCTTCTCGCTGCAACCCTGCCAGCTCCGGCAACTCACAAAGTTTTCACACCTGTCTGTTGATACTCCGGCTCATTGTGGTCGCCCCGGTATCCGCGCGGCGTCTGTTCGTCTGTGACAGGGAGAGTGCCGACGGCCGAAGTAACCATCAGGCTGGAGTGCGAATGGCTTTGTTTAAACGCAGCAAAACGTCTGCGAAAGGTTTTGATTGGGCAGGATTTCTCTGGCTATTTCTGTTCTTCTGGTATTTTTCGGGCATCACCCAACTGCTCATTCAGCTGACGGGCACCTCCGGCTTTACCGGATTCCGCCAGGCCTTTGTGATGAGCGCCATCTGGCTCGCGCCGATGCTGCTGTTTCCCAAACAAACACGTGTGATGGCCGCGCTGATCGGCGTGGTGCTGTGGGCCTGCTCGATGGCCAGTCTCGGTTACTTCTTCATCTATCAGCAGGAATTTTCCCAGAGCGTCATCTTCATCATGTTCGAATCGAACGTGTCTGAAGCCGGCGAGTACATGACCCAGTATTTTGCCTGGTGGATGGTGCTGGCGTTCCTCGCCCACACCGCGTTCGCGTATTTCCTTTGGACCCGCTTGCGTCCGGTGCACCTGCCACGCGGTCAGGCGCTGATTGCAGCAACGGCGATTCTGTTGGCTGTGGTGGGTTACCCGCTGATCAAACAGACCGCGCGCACCGGCAGTCTGGCGGGTGGCTTCGAAAAATTCGAAACCCGTATCGAGCCGGCGGTGCCGTGGCAGATGGCCGTGGCCTATCACCGATATCTCGATACCCTGGCCGGCATGCAAGACATGCTCGACAGCGCCAGCAAGATTCCACCACTCAAGAACCTTACCGACTCGATGGCCAATCAGCCGGCAACCCTGGTGTTGGTGATCGGCGAGTCCACCAACCGTCAGCGCATGAGCCTGTACGGCTACCCTCGGGAAACCACCCCGGAGCTGGACAAGCTCAAGGACCAACTGGCGGTTTTCGATAACGTGATTACACCACGTCCCTACACCATCGAAGCGTTGCAGCAGGTGCTGACGTTCGCCGACGAAGAAAACCCGGACCTTTACCTGTCGACGCCGTCGCTGGTCAACATGATGAAACAGGCAGGTTACAAGACCTTCTGGATCACCAACCAGCAAACCATGACCAAGCGCAACACCATGCTCACGACCTTCTCCGAACAGGCCGACGAGCAGGTGTACCTGAACAACAACCGCAACCAGAACGCCGCCCAGTACGATGGCGATGTGATCGAACCGTTCAACAAGGCCTTGGGCGATGCGGCGCCACGCAAGCTGATCGTCGTGCATTTGCTCGGCACGCACATGAGCTACCAGTACCGTTACCCGCCGACGTTCAACAAATTCACCGACCGCAAAGGGGTGCCGGAAGGTGTGCGTGACGATCAGGTGCCAACATACAACAGCTATGACAACGCAGTGCTGTACAACGACTTCGTGGTGTCGAGCCTGATCAAGGATTACGCCAAGACTGATCCGAACGGCTTCCTGCTATACCTCTCCGACCACGGCGAAGACGTTTTCGACTCCACGGGCCATAAAACCCTGGGACGCAACGAGAGCAAGCCGACCGCGCCGATGTACACCATTCCATTCATGGCCTGGGCCTCGCCGAAATGGCGCGAAACCCACGACTGGAATTTTGCCGGTGATCTCGGCCGGCCTTACAGCAGTTCTCAGCTGATTCACACCTGGGCGGATCTGGCAGGCCTCAGCTCCGATGAACTGGACCGCAGCAAAAGCCTGGTCAGCGACAGCTTCAAGCCTCGGCCATTGATGATCGGCAACCCTTATGAGCGTCAGCAGCGGCCGTTGATCGACTTCAGCCTGATGAAACCCAAGGGTGCGCCTATCACCCCGGCAGTCGTTCAGCAGTAATTTTTCAAGAGGCCTGCTGGACTAATGCCAGGCGCGGAACCTGTGGGAGCGGGCTTGTGTGGCGAGGGAGCTTGCTCCCGCTCGGCTGCGAAGCAGTCGTAAACCCTTTACATGCGGTTTAACTTTGAAATGCCGGGGTCGCTGCGCGACCCAACGGGAGCAAGCTCCCTCGCCACAGCCCGCTCCCACGTGGACTGCGACTAAAGCGCCTTGATCCAGAACAGCATCCGGCCGTGCGCCGGGTCGAACATGCCTGGCGAAAAACCGAATTTGCCATAGGACGCCTGAGCCACGGCATTGCCTTCCAGTACTTCCAGGGTGATTTTGCAGCAGCCGCGCTGGCGTGCGATGTCCTCGACTTTATGCAGCATCTTCTGGCTCAGCCCCAACCCGCGAAACTTCGACACCACCATCACATCGTGCACATTGACCAATGGCCGACAGGCAAAGGTCGAGAAGCCTTCAAAGCAATTGACCAGCCCTGCCGGCTCGCCACCGACAAACGCCAGTACGCTGAAGGCATAGGGACGTTTGGCCAGTTCCCCCGGCAGTTGTTGCAACACATCGGCGGGCAATGAGTGACCGCCACCCATCGGGTCTTCGGCGTAGTGGTTCAACACCAGGCCAATCGCCTCGGCATGTACCGGGTTGGTGTAGCTGGCCTGAAGCACAAGAATTTCTGCGGATTCCATTTCCACCCTCGATCACACATGAAGTTGCCCCAGTTCGCCTCTTGCGCACTGAAAGGTCCAGCGACCATATCGCGAGCGCGGTGGTGTCGACAACTGAATCCTGCCGTGATCATTCTCTCTCAACTGCCCCAGATCAATGCCTCGGTCCACCCCAGCTCGGCAAAATCCTCGGCCCTCAGTTGCGACTCACCGGCACAGAAGAACTCGTCCAGTTGCGGCGGTTTGACCGAGGTGCCGCTGAGCATGGCGTGAACCTGCCCGCGATGATGAATCTGGTGTTCGAACAGATGGGACAGCATGCGCAATCGGCTGTCATGTTGCGGGGTATCGCGCGCGATGGTCACGATTCGCCCGAGGTCTGCGTCGCGCAGTTGCTCGCAGTAGGCGATCAGTCGGCGGTCCACCAGGGCTTGCTCGCATTTGAGAGCGGCGCCGTGGGTGAACGGCTCGTCTTCGTTAAAAAACACGTAGCAATCGGGATGCGGTTCGTCACCGCGTAATTCCCGCTCCAGTGCATCCACATAGAACCAGTCGCAGGTCAGGATGTGGTTGAGGGTCGCGCTCAGGCTGGGGAAGAAACTGACTCGAGGCGCCGCCAGCTCGGCCGGGCTTAGCTGAATCCAGGCCTTGGCCAGTCGGTGATTGGCCCAGGCGTTCTGTTAGGCCATGGTCAACAAATGGTGGGACAAGGACTGATTCATGTTCGCTCCTCCCAGGCATCAAGCCTCGGCAAAACGTTTTAGCTGCATTTCCTGCAAGCGGCTGAGGGTGCGACGAAACGGGAATTGCAGATAGCCCTCGGTGTACAGCGCCTCCATCGGCACCTGCGCTTCGAGGTACAGCGGCACCTTGCGGTCATAGCATTCGTCCACCAGGGCAATGAACCGCCGCACGCCGTCGTCATGCACCGACAACTGCGGCAACTCGCGATCCCCCGCCACCACCCGCAAGGCACCATCTTCAGTGCCACGGGCGATGCGCCCTTCGCGTTTTTGTGCACTGAGGTTGGGCACGTCACTCAACAGAATAGCGCTGAAGGTGTCGCACAGGACCATGAAGTCCATGGCCGCAAAAGGCTGATCGCAGAGATCGGCGTAACGGCACCAGAGCACGGTTTGACTGGCCTGCATGGCATTGACCGAACGGTAGCCGACCTTGACCGGATCGCCGGACAGCGACTGGCCGATGGTCAAGGCCTTGAACACTTCGCCGAGGGCGCCGGGCTGACCCGGTACGTTCACCCAGTACCGTTGCAGACCGGCACCCGGGTGCAGACGATGATCTTCCCCGCCATCCACCGCAATCACCTGCATGTGTTGCTTGATCGCGGCAATGGCCGGCACAAACCGGTCGCGGTTGAAACCATCGGCGTACAGCTGATCCGGCGGCTGATTGGAGGTGCACACCACGACCACGCCCTGCTCGAACATCACCTGAAACAAACGCCCGAGGATGATGGCGTCACCGATGTCGTTGACGAACAGTTCATCGAAACACAGCACCCGTACTTCCTGGCTCAGTTCGCGGGCCAAGGCCTTCAACGGGTCGGCGGTGCCGGTCAATTGAAAGGAGCGCTGATGCACCCAGCCCATGAAATGATGAAAGTGCTGACGCCGGGCCGGAACGCGCAGGGTTTGGTAGAACTGATCCATCAACCAGGTCTTGCCCCGCCCGACCGGGCCCCAGAGGTACACGCCGGTGATGGGTGTACGGCCTTCATGCAAGGCTTCGTGGCACTTTTGCAGCGCCCACACAGCGTGTTCCTGGGCTTCGTCCTGGACGAAGCCTTTCTGTTCGATGGCGTGTTGCCAGGCGCTTAAGGGAGAGTCGACATTCATGCGCGGCAGTATATAGCAGCTAGCGAAGCTCAATCCCTGTGGGAGCGGGCTTGCTCGCGAAGGCGTCGGGTCAGCCAACATCAATGCTGAATGACACACCGCTTTCGCGAGCAAGCTCGCTCCCACATGGGTTGCGCCGTTACACAGCACCGGGTTACAGCGAGATATCCAGCCGGGCGATCTTGCCCTGCTCATTGAGGCGGAACATGTAGCGCAGCTCCAGAGGGCTGCCGGGAAAGGTTCCGGAGATCAGGTTGTGCACCAGCACTTTGCCAGTGCGCAGTTGAACGTCGAGCACCTCGACTCGCGGCTGATAACGTTGTGCAGTGTCTTGCATCCATTGGGCGATGGCTTGCGTGCCGACCTGATGCTGCCCCTCATCGAACACGTTGGCATCCTCAGCGAAAAAACTGGCAACCCTCGACGTGTCGCGAGCATTGGCGGCAGCAATGTAGGCGGCGATGGCGGGGGCCAGTGAAGAGGCGGGATTGGACATGTTTACGGCTCCTTGTGAGTTGATTCTGGAGCCATGCTAGAACAAGCCTGTGTCAGTTCTTGTCAGGAGTGAAACGCCCTGCGTCGTCAAGTTGCATCTGCTTGCGCCAGGTGCGCAACAGGTCGCTGCGCCGCCCCGGATAACGTTCGCCCTGCTCACTGGCGGCCGAGATCCGGTCGGTGCGAAACGTGCGATAGGCACTGCGCAACTCACACCAGGCGACAATGATCCGCACCTCGTTGAGAAAACCCAGGGCCAGTGGCCAGATCAGCCGCTGACTGGGCACCTGGTTGGCGTCCGCATAATCGATGTGCAACTTGACCTGGTCGCGGATGGCCTGGCGAAACACATTCAAGGGCACGGCATTTTGCGGATAGCCATAACCCGGTGGGCCCGGCAGCACTGTCGGGTTGCGCAAAGCCTCCTGGGCTGCCGGGTCAAGTACCGCAGCAATTTTTGCCAGGGCATCGGCCGCGGCTTTGCCCAGGACCTCATCGCCACGCTGATCCACGTAGCGCAGCCCGAGCACGATGGCTTCGGTTTCATCGGCGTTGAGCATCAAGGGCGGCAGAAACAGACCGCTGCGCAATACGTAGCCGATGCCCGCCTCGCCAAAGATCGGAGCGCCAAGCGCGGTGAGTTCAGCAATGTCGCGGTACAGCGTACGCTCGGAAATCTCCAGTTCGCTGGCCAATGTCGCGGCAGTCACCGGACGACTTTTGCCCCGCAGCACTTGTAACAAGGTCAGTAAACGGCTGGTTCGTGACACGGTCGGCGGGCTCTTTCCTGAAAAGTCGTCGGAGCTTAGCAGAGGCTCCTGTCAGAAACTGACAGGAGTGATAAGAGGCCCGACACAGATCAAATAATGTGGGAGCGGGTTTGCTCGCGAAAGCGGCTTAACATTCAGCACTTATATTGGCTGGCACACCGCCTTCGCGAGCAAGCCCGCTCCCACATGGGCTCATCTTCGAATCACCGATCACCGTCAGCGCGTTGTGCGCTATGGTGCGCTATATCTTTCGGCCTTCTTCACTACGAGAGCCTGTCCATGCGCAGATTACTTGTCCTGTCCCTGCTGCTCTCCCTGAGCGCCTGCGCCCTGTTCCCCCATCGCGACCCGCTGAACATCAACGTGATCGGTATCGAGCCGCTGCCAAGCGAGGAACTGGAGGTGCGCTTTGCGGTAAAACTGCGCGTGCAAAACCCCAATGAAACGGCAATCGACTACAACGGCGTGGCCCTGGATCTGGAGGTGAATGGCCGATCACTCGCCTCCGGCGTCAGCGACCAATCGGGCTCGATCCCACGGTTCTCCGAAGCTGTGTTAGTGGTGCCGGTGAGCGTATCGGCCTTCTCGGTGCTGCGTCAGACCCTCGGGCTGAGTCAGACGCAGACACTGGTCAATCTGCCGTACGTGCTTCGGGGTAAACTGGCCGGCGGCGTGTTCGGCACAATGCGTTTCGTTGATCGCGGTAAACTCAGCCTGCCGGGGCCGACCACCGACACCTGGTAACGCTCACGGCTCGGCCCGTGATTTAACGGGATCGATCACCTGCGTCACAGCATGTTTGAGACCTTCCACGTGCCAGTTGGCCCACAGTCGGTTTTTGCCGTTGCTGCCTTCATCCGGCTCTATCGCCAGCCAGTTTCGAGCGGCGATCAGGTAGCGTCCCCTTGCACCAATGGGCAACATGGTTCCGGTGACGGCGTAATCGATCTGTTCCGGGTGCCCACCAATGGACTCCAGAAACTGCACCGCAAGCGCCGGCGGCGAAGGATGCACGACCCCGGTCGAAATCAATTGGTAGATCGTTCCCGCGCCGTCGACGTTATGCCGGGTCAACTTCGATTCGATCACGCAGGCCCCCGCCACATGGACATCACCAGACACCAGCGTGACCTTGCATGATTCGGTATTGGCGAAATCCAGCAGCCGCATGATCAGCCGCTTGCGTTCGTCTCGGTGGGGCTGGCTTCGCCAATGGTCGCGCAAATCGTCCTCGAGTTCCTGTTGCCCCGAAATCAGGTCCAGCGCCTTTTCGGCCGCCTGCAAATCAAGGTAACCCACGGGAATACTCGACATCAGCAGCAAATGTTTATGCGCCTTGACCTTGCCCAGCCAGGCATAGATCGCATCCCAACTGACGGGGGAAATGATCCTGGTCTGCCGAGCCCGCGGGGTCGTCAAATCCGGTGCGCGCTCGCTGCGTAAATCGGGAACCAGCAAGGCCAGATTACCCAGGCCGGTGAACCCCAGATGAAAGCCATCAGTGGTGTCGGGAATCGCGCAGGGATGCGTATCAGCGGACGGTTTGAGGTGAGGATGGGTCTGGATCAGTTGCTGCTGGAAAATCCTGAAATAGCGTTTGGCCGTGGCAAACAGCCCCTGAAACACCGGACTTGAATGCAGTATTTCATCGTAAGAACCCCAGCCATCGATGATGTCATGGTCATCCCACATCATCACCGTCGGAACAGCACTGAGCATCTTCGCGACTTCAGGCTGTTTCCAGCGTTCCAGGTAGAGTCTGGTGAAAAACTTGTCCAGATCGGCTTCGATCACCTTGCTGTAGACCGCCTTTTGACGGTCGGCGAAGGGTTTGGCAAACCAGGCTTTCATGGACGACACACTGCTGCGCATATCGTCGCTGTAAACCTGATCGCCCCCCATCAACAACAGGTGATAGGGCTTTCTTTGATGAGCGCCCCACATGTGCTCCCAGCGCTCGTTGTTCCTGTCCACCTTCTCCATGTCCTTGGGGTCCGAGAAGCCGTTGCACGACACATACGCCATGCGCGGCGACTGGCCCTTGACCGGAACAACGAAGTTGGCCTCTGCGCCCTCGATGTTGATCGTGTAAGCCGTTGCAACGGCTTTATCCTGCACCGCCTTGAAATCGATGCGCCAGACGCGGTACTGAGGATTGAGCAGCGGGATATCGGCGGTGGCCAATGGTTTGCCGGCCGTGACCCCCTTGGGTACTTTTACGCTGGGTGATGCCCCCCCGGAGGGTAGAACCACCAGAGCAGACAGGTTATAGACACTACTGTTGATACCACGAAACTGCAGAATCGGGCCAAGTAACAAACTCATGGGGCGGTCCATCCGTTGACTGGGGTGTGAACGCCTAGAGACTAGACGACAATCGCCCCCCACAGGTTTATGTGTTGAACCGCACACCCGGTTTGGCCCGCTCATCCACCGTCAACTCAAACACGTCCGGGCGCGCGTAATGGCCGACCACATCGTAGTCGTAACGGGCACGGATCAGGTCATCGGTGTCGATTTCGGCGGTCAGCAAACCTGCCCCGTCACGCAACGGTCCGGCGAGAATGTCGCCCATCGGCCCGACAATCACGCTGCCGCCGGCAATCAACGGCCTTTGCGCCGGCCAGTTGGCGATCTCCACGCCCAAGGCTTGCGGTGAGTCCTGGACCTGACAGGCGCTGACCACAAAGCAGCGTCCTTCATGGGCGATATGGCGCATGCTGACCTGCCACATTTCCCGCTCGTCCACCGTCGGTGCGCACCAGACCTCCACGCCTTTGGCGTACATCGCGGTGCGCAGCAACGGCATCATGTTTTCCCAGCACACCACCGCTCCGATCCGCCCGACCTGGCTGTCGATCACCGGCAAAGTCGAACCATCGCCCTTGCCCCAGATCAGTCGCTCGGTGCCGGTGGGCATCAATTTGCGGTGCTTGGCGATCAGCCCGGCCTGCGGATCGAAATACAACGCCGTGCAGTACAAGGTACTGCCCGCGCGTTCGATCACGCCGATCACCAGGTTGGCTCCGGTGCGTGAGGACAATCCGGCCAAGGCTTTCGTCTCGGCCCCGGGCACGTCGATAGCGTTGTCGAAATACCGCGCAAATGCTTCACGACCTTCTGGCAGTCGATAGCCGAGTTGCGTGCCGAAGCCTTCGCCTTTGGGGTAGCCGCCGAGTAATGCCTCAGGCATGACCACCAGTGCAGCGCCGGACTCGATAATGGCGCTTTCCCAGGCAAGAATCTGTTCCAGGGTGTCGGCCTTGCCGCCGGGCAAGGCACCGATTTGCAGGGCAGCAACGATTGACTTGGACATCGCGGTGACTCCGTTAGCAATGAGGTGTTGCTCATTCTCCGGCGCCACAGGATCATGAATAAAGCCCGACTCACTGCTGAATGTTATGAATCAGATGAATATCGCCACCGTCGATCTCAACCTGCTCAAAGTCTTCGAAGCGCTGCACGCCGCGACAGAACTCTTGGACTTTTCGTCGGCGATGCTGGGTTTTCTTTGTCTTGCTCACCATCAATCCTTGCGGATTGGTCTATAAATCTGAAACTTTTGGAGTCGATCCTCGCTTTCGGCCGTATAGATCCTGCGTTCAGCGCAAGGCGAAGAATGATCAGCTTTAAGACAGGCCTACCCCCCGGTGGCTTCAGACGCAGTCGCACAATGCTTTCGATAATGTCGTCGACGTAGGTAAAGTCGCGCGCCATCTGACCATGGTTGTAAATATCAATCGGCTGCCCCTTGAGGATCGCGTCAGTGAATTTGAACAGTGCCATGTCGGGACGTCCCCACGGCCCATACACGGTAAAAAACGCAGGCCGCTGGCGCGAAGACCATAGAGATGACAGTAACTGTGGGCGAGCAATTCATTGGCGCGCTTGCTCGCGGCATACAGCGAAACCGGCTGATCGACCGCGTCGTCGAAGCTGAACGGCAGCTTGCTGTTGGCGCCGTACACCGAACTGCTCGACGCGTAGATAAGATGCGCGGGCTGATAGTATCGGCAGGCTTCCAGCACATTCAGAAACCCTACCAGATTCGATTGCGCATACACATCCGGGTTATCCAGCGAGTAGCGAACGCCCGCCTGTGCAGCCAAATGCACGACCTCGGTGAAACCCTGGTCTTTGAACAACGCCATCTAGGCCGGTTTATCGACAATATCCATCGTCTGAAAATGGAAACCGTGCAGCAGGCTCAGTTGCTTGAGCCGCGCGTGTTTGAGTTCCACGCTGTAGTAATCGTTAAGGTTGTCAATACCGACGACTTCAATACCTTCATCACACAACCGTTTGACTGTGTGATCCCCGATGAATCCTGCGGCGCCAGTCACAAGAACGGTCATAGTGCCCTGCTCCATTTGCCAAACCCCAGACAGTTAGTTATAGCGTTGCTATTGCACGAAGGCCAGACTCCATAACAAAACCCACTATTGAGGAATCCTCTCCCGGTTTCTCGCCAGAGCACGACCATGGATTTCTTAAAAAGTTTAAACCGCTCGACGGAAAGAATATAGCCTTTAAAAACAATTGGTTAAGCATAATGATATGCACTATTTGATAGAAGGCATGTTTTTTTGACGGAGGACGTTTGACAGGTTGCCAAGAGTGGTCGATAACTAAATTGGTCTATCTGAACAGGCGACGAG
This sequence comes from Pseudomonas sp. LBUM1673, assembly GCF_059695645.1. Lineage (NCBI taxonomy): Bacteria > Pseudomonadati > Pseudomonadota > Gammaproteobacteria > Pseudomonadales > Pseudomonadaceae > Pseudomonas > Pseudomonas sp. LBUM1673. The sequence continues at coordinate 3,037,097 of NZ_CP166780.1, read as the reverse complement.
TGCACATTGCTCGTTGACCGCTGTTCTTCAGACAACTTATGAATAACTTATTTATTTTACGGCCCTTCGTACGGACCGTGCGGTAGCTTTATCTGCGGAAAAGTGCCCGATGATCATACCCGAAGCGCTGTCATCTATAACGTAAATTCATTATCCAGTGTTCCACCGACGTAACACATGATTCAATTTTGAAACACACTTGCACAACCTCATAAAAACATAACGCTGTCTGGCTTATCACTTCCCGGATTCAATTAATCCTCCGCCTGCTTAAACTTTCGATATTCACGGAGTTTACCAGCATGCCAGCAATCAGCTCCGACCGGTGCAATTGGTACCTTCTGCAATGCAAGCCCCATCAGGACGAACGTGCCCACGTCAACCTGCTTCAACAGAACTATGTCGTGTTTCACCCTCAATTTGTGAGAGCGCGTGTGATTCGCGGCAAAGAACACAGGGTGCGGGAATCTCTTTTCCCAGGGTATTTGTTTATCCATCTTGGCGGTGACGACAACTGGGCGCCCATACGATCCACTCGCGGCGTCAGTCGTATTGTCGAATTCAATCAAGGTCCTACGACGGTGTCCGAGAATGTCATCGATCATCTGCGTACGCGCTGTATTGAATCATCGGAATTGCAAGACAACGAGCCGCTGAAGCCCGGCGAACACTTGCGAATAATTCAAGGGCCGTTGTCGACACTGGAAGGCATTTTCATCTCTTCGCTAGGGTCTGAGCGCGTCATGATCTTGCTTCAGTTTCTTAATCGGGAACACGCTGTCTGTGTGCCATTAAGTGATCTCGAACGTCAGCAACCCTCATTACAAACAAATATCTAAAAATCATCTGACTGATGCTTTCCCGGGAGCTATAGAGATGGCCTTGAAGTCACGCTGCCCTTTTGCACTGATCATGGCCTCTTTATACCCCGGGATGGCCTGGAGTATTGATCCACAGCCTATCGATATTTATGGATTCGATTTCGTTCCTACTTTCATGCTGACAGAAAGTCATGACGATAACTTCCGGGAGCTGGAGAGCAATAAACAGTCCTCCATGATCACCAAGTTGGCGCCCTCCTTCGCACTCAAGGCCGAAGATCGCAACAGCGCCACCCGACTGATCTGGCAGCCCACCCGCTACATTTATCACGATGAGTCGGATGCCTCGTACACAGCTCAACGCGTGCTGGCGGACAGCATCATGGAGTACACCGACCGACATCGCCTGGAGCTCGAAGCCGAATACCGCAAATACGAGCGTACGGAATCGACAGCGGTCGAAGGCGTCAATGACAAGATCAACAATAAACGTGTGAGTGGCCTCTACACCTATGGCGCCAAAAGTGCTGATAATCAGATTGCTTTCGGCACCAATTACGCACAACTCCGCTACGACAACTCTGACGGCATCAACGACGACAAAGAACGTAATACCACCGGCGTGACCTCCACCTGGTACCACCGTGTCGGCAGCAACACACGTAGCCTGCTGGAATACGACCACACGATTTTTGACTACCAGCAATCCGACAGCCCGCGCAGTAGCAAATCCGACGCCGTGCTCGCCGGTGCCGTATGGGACGTCACCGCACGCACGACCGGAAAAGTCCGCCTCGGTTATGAACGAAAGAACTTCGATAACAGCGATTCCAAAGACCTCAACAATCCCACCTGGCAGGTGGACCTGCAGTGGAAACCACGAACTTACTCGACGTTTACCTTTGTGGCCCGCCAAGCCTTGGCCGAGGGCGACGATGGCGCGGATGCCGTGAAGTCCACCTTCACCCAGGTCGGTTGGCGCCATGGCTGGACTGAACGGATCACCACGGTGGCAAAAGCCGGGATCGGTCGGTATGTCTACGAAGGCCAGAGCCGCACGGACAACTTTCAGGATTACAACCTGGCGGTGGTGTACGCAATGCGCCGGTGGCTGGATATCGAACTCGGCTATCGATTCCGCGATAACGACTCCGATACCGACAATGAAAGTTTCACCCGCAACGTTTTTCAGATCAGCTTCAACTTAAGCCTTTAAGCAAGAGGGTTTCGATATGAACGCACACACTCTTGGCTTGTTGTTTGCACTGACGTTTGTACCCAATACGCATGCAGCAGACCCCGGCCCTCAATATAAACTGGCCGCTGGCGATGTCCTGCGCATCATCGTGTTTGGTGAGCCGGAGCTGAGCCTGAAAAAGATCCGCCTCAGCGATGCCGGCACATTTTCATACCCGTTTCTGGGAGAGATTTCCGCCAAGGGACTCACACCCAACCAAGTCGAAAAGATCATCGTCGACGGGCTCAAACAAGGTTACCTGATCGACCCGAAAGTCAGTCTGAGCCAGATCGAATACCGTTCGTTCTACATCAATGGCGAAGTGCAAAAGCCTGGCAGCTATCCGTTCGTGCCCGGACTGACACTGGAGAAAGCCATCGCATTGGGCGGCGGCTTGACCGAGCGGGCCTCAATCAAACGCGTGACCATCATGCGCGGCGATGGCGGCGCAACCCTCACCGATAACGTTACGCGAAACACCACGATTGCCCCCGGCGACACCATTTCCATTGCACAAGGCTTTTTCTAATCATGGACAACAGCCCTAGCACCTACGTCGAACGTCCTCTTCAAACGCATCTGCATCAGCAGTACAGCGAAGACAAGGACACCATTGATCTTCTAAAGCTCTGGAGGGTGATCTGGCGCGCCAAATGGAGCATCGGATGGCTGGTCCTGCTGAGCGGTGTGCTGGCGGCCGTTGTGGTCTCGAGCATTACCCCGCAATACATCGGCAGCACCACCTTGCTGTTCAACGATAAAACACCGCCACTGATGTCCTTTCAGCAAGTCAAGGATTCGGGCAGCAACGCCACCGAATACTTGCAGACACAACAAGCACTCCTGCAATCGCGGGACCTTGCCGAACGAGCGGTGAAAAAACTCGGTCTGACGACTAACCCGGTCACCGACCCGCGCCAGCAACCGACGCCATGGTTCACGCCGCGCAAGTGGCTGGCGGATCTTGATCTTGATCAATGGCTCCCGGGGCTGGGCATGTTGATGCCGGTAAAAGATGCGCCGAGTGAAGAAAACGTCTTCAATCAGGTCACGCAGAACCTGATGCTGCACACCAGCGTCAAGTTCGTCGGCAAGAGCCAATTGCTCGAAATCGAGGTGGAGCTTCCGGACCCGACTCTGGCGGCAGCGTCTGCCAATGCGCTGGCCCAAGGCTTTACCGACAGCCAACTGGACACTAGCGAGAAGTCCTCGCAGACCACCACCGCGTGGATGAACACTCGACTGATCAAGCTGCGTGACAACCTGCGCGTGGCCGAGAAAAAGCTTCAGGGGTACCGGGAAGAGCAAGGTCTGGTCGACGTTGGAGGGGTCGCCACCATCAGTGCCAACGAATTGGAAATGACCGGCAATCGCATGGTCGACGCCCGTCGTAACCGCGCTGAAGCAGAGAGCCAATACCGGCAGGCGAAGGCCCTGAGCAACGGCGATCTGAGCCGACTTTCCAGCGTGCCTGCGGTCTTGAGTAACCCATTGGTCCAGCAATTTCAGGCGGACCGGGCCAAGGCCCAAGCCAAGGTTGAGGAACTGGCGGGGCGCTATGGTTCAAAACATCCCAGTCTGCTCTCCGCGCAGTCCGAATTGCGCACAGCCACCACCAGCCTGCAACTGCAGGTGCAGCAGGTGGTGGCCGGTATTGAACGGCAATACCAACTCGCCTCGGCCAGTGAAGCCTCGTTACGCCAATCATTCAACAGCAACAAGGCGCAGATCCAGGACATTGCTCGCAAGGAGTTCCAGTTGCGCGAGTTCCAGCGTGATGTCGACAGCACCCGCGCGCTGTATGAAACGTTCGTCACCCGCTTGAAAGAAACAGCGGCGACCGCCGACATGGACTCGACCAAAGTGCGCATCGTCGACCCAGCCATTGTCCCAGTCGATGCAAGCAAGCCCCGCAAAACATTGATTGTGGGGATAGTCGGGTTGGTCGCTGCGGTAATCGGCGTAGCGTTGGCGTTGCTCTTTGACAGCCTGAGTAACACCTTCAAAACCGACGAGACGATCGAAAGCGCGCTTAACATTCCTCTGCTCAGCGTCGTACCGTTGGTGATGAAGAAAAGCCGGCGGCAATTGGCGCGATTGTTCGAAGACAACGACAACCCGCGTTTTTCCGAGACCATTCGCAATCTGCGCACCTGGCTGATGTTGCAAAGCAGTGAAATGCCGTCGCAGGTGGTTCTGGTGACGTCGACCGTTGCTGGAGAGGGCAAAAGCACCATTGCCAACAATCTGGCCAGTTCGCTCACTCCGCTGGAGCGTGTGCTGCTGATCGATGCTGACATGCGCCAGCCAACCCTTTCGCTGAACTTCGATTTTCCGCCTGACAGCCCCGGACTGGCCAATATCATTGCAGGCACTGCCAGACTCGAAGACTGCATCGTTTCGGTGGGCAATCTGGACATGCTGCCGGCCGGCAAGGTCCTGCCCCCTTCGCTGGATCTGTTCGCCGCACCGCGCTTGCCTTCCCCTGCCGATTCGCTTGACCCGGCACGCCAGCCTCCGCCGCAGGATCTGCTCAGCTCGCCGCGCATGGCGCGCATGCTTGAGGCGCTGAGGTCGCGTTACCGCCACATCATTATCGACTCACCACCTGCGGAGATGATCAGCGACGCGCTGTTGCTGGCCAAGCATTCGGATGCGGTGATCTATGTGGTCAAAGCCGACAGCACGCCGATCAGCCAAGTGCAGAGGGGCATTGCCATGTTGCAGCAGAGCCATGTGCCGGTATTTGGCACCGTGCTCAACCAGGTGAACCTGCGCAAGGCGCGCAAGTACGGCTACCACCATTCCAAGACTTTTTATAACTACGACTTCGCGCCTCGGTAACGCCCTGCGACCCAGCCTGTCGTTACGCCTCTTTCTGCCATCACAACACGCTGCTTCACCTCTGCCGAACTAGGGAAAAGCCTGCGGGAGCCACGCCGTGCCTGCCCGACCAGCGCTGATGCATTACTTCTGCCTTGAGGTTAAGCCCATGACACCGTTCTATACCGCTCACATGGCACACCGCCGAGGCCTGACGTTCTGGGGGCAGTGGCTGTGCGCGCTGACGCTGGCCACCTCGCTGCTGATGCTGCTCGTGTATTGGCGCGTCGGCAGTCTGACCAGCGAATACCGCATTCTGATCATTCTGACTGTGCTCGGTTCAGTGCCGATTTACAGCGTGATGCAGGTCTACCACAAGCGCCATGGCCTGTTGGTCGGGCTCGGCAGATTGCTGGCCGGTTGGTTGATCCTGTTGGCCGTGCTGGCGGGTATTGCCTTCATCACCCAGACCAGTGCGATTTATTCGCGCCAGGTGATTATGGTCTGGGCGGTGCTGGGCTTCGTGGTCCAGGCCGGGAGTTTTCTGCCCCTGCATTACTTCGCCCGACTGCACTCTCGGATGGTCTGCAACGAGCGTCGTTCGGTGATCATCGGCACATGCCCGACCGCCCATGAGCTGGCGAAAAAACTCTCCAGACCGAACCGTGCGCTGGTGTTGGGTTTTATTGCCGCAGCGGACAACAGCGGCCCGGCCCCCAGCATTCTGCCGCTGCTCGGCCATGTCGACTCGATCCGCGAAATCATCACCCGCCTGGAAGTGCGCCGCGTCTATATCGTTCTGACAATGGCGCATGCCGCCACCATCGAAGCGCTCTACATCGACCTGCTGGACATGAATGTCGATGTGGTATGGATCCCGGATTTTGGCAGCATGGTGTTGCTCAACCACTCGATCTCGGAAATCGAGCGAATGCCGGCCATTTACCTCAATGAAAGCCTGATCAGCTCTCATCCCGCCAGCCTGTTTTGCAAGGACCTGTTCGAACGCAGCCTGGCCACCCTGGCCATTATTCTGCTCAGCCCATTGCTGTTGGTGGTGGCGGTCGCCGTCAAGCTGACCTCCGCAGGCCCTGTGCTGTTCAAGCAAAACCGCCACGGTTGCAACGGTGAAGTGATCAAGGTCTGGAAGTTTCGTTCGATGCGCGTCCACGACGACCGCGAAGTGCGCCAGGCCACCCGTGACGATGACCGCATCACGCCGGTTGGACGCTTCCTGCGCCGCAGTTCCATCGACGAATTGCCACAGCTGTTCAATGTCTTGTTCGGCCAAATGGCCCTGGTCGGCCCGCGCCCGCATGCCGTCACTCACAACATTTATTACACCGGCAAAGTGCGCGCCTACATGGCCCGGCATCGCCTCAAGCCGGGCATCACCGGGTTGGCCCAGATCACCGGGCATCGCGGGGAAACCGAGACGGTGGAAAAGATGCAACTGCGCGTCGCCCAGGACCTCAACTACATCAACCAATGGTCGCTGTGGCTCGACATCAAAATCCTCATCAAGACCCCCTTCACCTTGTTCTCGAAAAACATCTACTGACCCCCTTCCCCATCGTTGCTGACTGCCACGACGACTCGAGGTTTGACCATGAACGTGAGCGTATTCGGTATTAGTTACGTGGGCCTTGTCCAAGGCGCCGCACTGGCAGAGGTCGGGCACAACGTGCTCTGCGTCGATGTCGACGCTGCCAAGGTAGAGGCACTGAAGGAAGGCACGCTGCCCCTCTACGAACCCGGTCTGAAAAGCCTCGTGCGCGACAATTACCAAAGCGGACGACTGCAATTCAGCACAGACCTGGCCAGTGCTGTTCATCATGGCGATGTGCTGTTGATCGCCGTTGGTACGCCGCCTGACGAAGACGGTTCAGCAGATCTCAAATACGTGTTGAGCGTGGCGCAAACCATCGCGCTGAACATGGACCGTCACCACATCATTGTCGACAAATCCACTGTGCCGGTCGGCACCGGTGACCTGGTACGCGCGCGCATCGAGCAGGTGCTGGCCGACAACGATCGCAGCGATCTCACGTTCGACGTGGTCTCCAATCCGGAATTTCTCAAGGAAGGTTGCGCGGTGGAAGACTGCATGCGCCCGGACCGGATAATCATCGGCACCGACAGCCCGCGCGCCGAAGAGGTTATGCGCGAACTGTATGAACCGTTCAACCGCAACCGCGAAAAAATCATCGTCATGGACGTTCGCAGCGCCGAACTGACCAAGTACGCCGCCAACTGCATGCTGGCGACCAAGATCAGCTTCATGAACGAAATGGCCGCCCTCGCCGAAAAACTCGGCGCCGATATCGAGAGGGTGCGCCATGGCATCGGCTCCGATCCGCGCATCGGTTATCAATTTATCTACCCGGGGCTTGGCTACGGCGGTTCGTGCTTTCCCAAAGACGTGAAGGCTCTTATTCACGCCGCAACCAGCGTCGACATCGACGCCCGGGTGCTCAAGGCCGTCGAGTTGCGCAACCATGAACAGAAAGCCAGCCTGTACAGCAAAATTTTCAATCACTTCGACGGTGTCCTTCGCGGCAAGACCTTTGCCTTGTGGGGCTTGAGCTTCAAACCTGACACCGACGACATGCGCGAAGCTCCCAGCCGGGTATTGATGGAAGCCTTGTGGCACGCCGGCGCCAGCGTCCAGGCGTTCGACCCGAAAGCCATGGAAGAGGCCCAGCGCATTTATGGCTCGCGCGATGACCTGACACTGACAGGCACCAAGGAAGCGGCCCTGAAAAATGCCGACGCACTGATCATCGTCACCGAGTGGCAATCATTTCGCGCGCCGGACTTCGACTTGCTTAGCCAGCAGCTCAAACAACCGCTGATTTTTGATGGACGCAATCTGTTCGATCCGCAGCGTTTGAGCAAACGCGGCTTTACCTACATATCCGTGGGCCGGCAAACCCACACGGTCCTCTGAAAGGTATCGCACCATGATCAGACTGGAACTCGTCGGGCAATACTCACCGAAGTTACTGGAGGCCAACCAGGCCTATTCCTTCATTAACTTTTCGTCCATCGGCAGTTTTTTCGAGCAGACGCCAAGCACCGTCGCCTATTTTTGCGACGGCATGCTGATGTCGACATTCATGTCTCGCGTGACCGGTCGTAAGATCGGCCGGGTCAGCTTCGACTTCACGTCTATTGCCGACCTTGTACTTGGCAGCGCCGAGCAACAGGGCAAACGCGTGTATTTCGTCGGTGCCCGGCAAGTTGAACTGGAGCTGTTCATCAGCAAGATCAAGACACTCTATCCGCTGCTGACCATCGCCGGTTATCACAACGGCTACTTCGATGCGTCGCAGGCCGAGGGCATTCGGGCCGACATCTGCCGCAGCAAAGCGGACATCCTGATCGTCGGCCTGGGCGCCGGCCTGCAAGAGCAGTTCGAGCAGGATGCGCTGCGCGCGGGCTTCGGCGGTGTCGCCTTCACCTGTGGCGGGTTCATTCGCCAGGAAGCCATGGCCACGCGGCATTACTACCCAGCGGTGATCAATCGCCTGCATATGCGCGCGTTTTATCGAATGTATCGCGAGCCCCATACGATCAAACGCTACCTCATCGACTACCCAAGCAACTTTTTGCACCTGTTGGCGATGATCGCTCGGCACAAAGTCGCCATCAGCGTCGGGGAGTGACCATGCATATCCTGTTTATCCTCAAGGATTTCAAGCCGGGCGGCGGCGTCGAGCGCGTTCAGCAACGGTTGTCCGAGCAGTTTCTCAAGGACGGCCGGCGTGTGAGTTTTTTCGTCATGAACGGTGACATGTCCGACACCAAAGGTGTTCAAAACCTCAACGGCGGCGGCAGCGGTATCGTCGGTCTGCTCAAGTCCATCGTCCTGTTGCGCCAGCTCATTCGCCGTGACGGCGTCACCCACCTCATCTCTGCCAAGGAGCAGGCCAACCTCTGCACCTGGTTCGCAACCTTGGGCAGTTCCTGCAAAGTCATCTATAGCCGCCACGCGACACTTGATTGCACTGAACAGAAAACCGGTCCCTCAAGCCTGCGCCTGCTCTACACGTTGTACCTCTGTGGCAGCGGCAAGGTAGTGACGGTCTCCACTGCCCTGCGCCAGGCTCTCGTTGATTTAATGCCATGGGGTCAGCAGCGAATCCGTTATTGCCCCAACGCAGTCGTCACCGAACAACTGCTTAAGGCCTCGCAGGCCCAACTGCTCGCAGGATTACCCAGCGACTACTGGTTGAGCCTGGGCCGTTTGGTGGAACCCAAAGGTTTTCACCTGTTGCTCGATGCCTACGCCCTGGCTTTGCACAACGAAGCGCTGCCGGATCTGGTGATCGTCGGCGACGGTCCCTTGCTCGACGCACTGACCACTCAAGCAAGCCGCCTGGGCGTCGCGCACCGGGTGCATTTCACGGGTTTCCTGAGTAACCCCTATCCACTGCTCAGGCACGCAAAACTGTTCATTCTGAGTTCCGTGCAGGAAGGCATGCCGACCGTGCTGATCGAGGCGTTGGCGCTGGGTACGCCGGTATTGGCGTGTGACTGCGAGACCGGGCCCAGAGAGCTGCTGGACAACGGTCGACTTGGCCGACTGGTCGCCGTCAACGACGTACCCGCGTTGGCGAGTGGAATGCTGCAAAGCCTGACGTCACAGGGATACGTTTCGCCAAGCGATAAGATGCTCACTGATGCCATCCACCCATACACCAGCCAGCAGGCCGCGCAGGCGTACTACCAGGTATGGAACCAATGAAAAAGCTGCTGATTATCCTGCATGATCTCAGCGCAGGCGGGGCCGAAAAGATGATGGCGCGCCTCGCCGGCGCACTGGTGGATGCGGGCAATGACGTGACATTGCTGATGCTCACCGGCGACGGCATCCATGCGGCGCACCTCGACCCGCGCGTAAAAAAGGTTGAACTGCAAAGCCCGCGCAGCTCACGTGCCGTGCCGGCACTCGCGCGATTTCTGCGCGCCAATCGCTTCGACGCGCAACTGGCTGCCCTCACTCACGTCAACGTGGTGGCGATCGCCGCCGCAACGCTGTCAGGAACATTGGCACGGCTGCACGTCAGCGAGCGCAACGCGTTTTCCCACGACAAATATGTTAACCCCGACTTCAGGGTGCGGGTGGCCTACCTGGTGGCGCCGCTGCTGTATCGGCTCATTCCCAATCCGGTGATCTGCGTCTCGCGAGGCGTCGCCCAGGACTTGGTCGACACCACCATTGCGCGACACCGGGATGTGACCATTGCCGACAATCCGGTCCTCGACAACGACTTTCGCGACAAGAGGCCCGGGCTGCCGAGCCATTGCTGGCTGCTGGAAAAGTCCTGCCCGGTGATTGTCGCCGTGGGTCGTCTGGCGTCGCAAAAAGGCTTCGACACCTTGATCACCGCTTTCGCGGCATTACCGGATCGCAGCGTCCGTTTGATCATCTTTGGCGAAGGCGCGCTCAGGACTCAATTGCTTGACCAGGCATGTACGCTGGGCCTGGCTGATCGGTTCGACCTGCCGGGCTACACCAATGACCCTATGGCCGAAGTGGCTGCGGCTGATTGTTTTGTGCTGTCGTCGCGGTTCGAGGGCAGTCCCAACGCGCTGGTCGAAGCCTTGTCTACGGGGACGCCAGTGATTTCGACCCGCTGCCCCCATGGCCCGCAAGACATTCTGCTCGATGGAGTCGTTGCCCCGCTGGTGGCGGTCGACGACCCCAGCGCAATGGCGCAGGCGATTGCCCTGCAATTGACGCTGCCGCGAGAGTTCAAGCGTCAGTTCCGACTCGATGCTGCCGCCCGATTCGTGAGCGCCAAGGCGGCGCAAACCTACCTCGCCGCGCTGCTCGGGAGACCGTCGCCATGAACAGACTGGAAGTCAGGTACTCCACGCTACGTGACGCCTTCACCTTGTTCGGCGTGCTGTTTTACATCCAGGTGATTACGTTTGTTCTCGGGCTGGGTGGCGCATCCAGCTTCGGCGACATCGATAAAGACCTCGAAGGCAGCGTCGCCAACCAGGTCTGCGGCCTCATCACACTGTTGGTGCCATTCTTCTTCTTCATCCGCAACAAGGTGTTCCTCAGCAAAACCTTTTACCGCAGCAACTTCTTTCTGCTGGTGTTCATGCTCTGTGTCATCGCATCGATCGGCTGGTCCCACGACCCGATGCTGAGTCTCAAGCGGTTTATCGCGATGCTCAGCGTGGTGTTTTTTGCCGGTTTCATTGCCTATAACTACCCCCTTGAAAAAATCACCTTCATACTCGGCTGTGCCATCGGCGTGGCGGCGTTGATCGGGTTGATACTCGCCGTGGTCATGCCTGGCATCGCGTTCTTATCCGGTGGCATTCGCGACGGCGCATTCAAGGGGATTTTTGCCGAAAAGAACGCCGGCGCCCGGCTCAACGCGATCGCCATCCTGCTGTTGCTACCGATGATTCGTCAGCGCAATCGCTGGGCGCTCTTCTGTTCGTTTTTCTCGCTGGTCGCCATCTTGCTCGCCCAGTCAGCAACAGGGGTGGTGCTGATTATTTCCGGCACGATCAGCTATTGGTACTTCCTCACGTTGATCCGCTTGCGCATCAACCGCTCGCAGCTGATGTTCCTGGGCTGCACCTTCCTCTACCTGCTGACTTGCCTGTTTCTATACAGCAACTTTGCGGTACTACTGGAAATGTCCGGTCGTGACCCGTCACTTACCGACCGTACATTGATCTGGGAGCTGCTCGCGCCCTTTATCGACGGACAGTTTCTCAAGGGTTACGGCTTCGGCGCCTTTTGGTCCAGCCCTGATGCCGCTGCTTTCATTACCCGCTGGGGCTATATCGGCAACGCTCACAGCGGCTACATGGAGACCCTGCTCAACGGCGGCGTTATCCAGTTGACTGCACTGGCGTTGCTGCTGAGCGAATCGCTGCTCAAACAATACCGCGCCGTGACGGCGAACCAGGCGGCACAGTTTCGCGCCAGCGCGCTGGTGATCATCGGCTTGTTCGCCGTCACCAATTATGTGGCGTACGTGATTCCCAACTACCGCTCCGCCGAGTTCTTGGTGTTCTGCACCCTGGCCCTGTCCTTTCGGTATCACCACGCGACATTCCCCGAGTTGTCCCCTGCACCCCTGCGTCAACGTCCGTCTGGCAGGGCATTACCGCGCGATTCAGCCCAGGCGTAACAAAAGGAGAAACACCTGTGTCAGACCAAGCCCCCCCTTTACCGCATTCAGTGTGCGTCGTGATCCCGATGTACAACGGCGCCGACAGCATTGAGCAAACACTGGCGTCCCTGGTCGGGCAAACCCGACAGCCCGATCACGTCATCGTCATCGACGATGGTTCCACCGATGACGGACCACAACGGGTCAAAGACTTCGCGGCGCCGTTTCGCCTGACGCTGTTGCAGCAAGCCAACGAAGGCCAGGCCAGCGCCCGCAACCACGGATTGCGGCACACTCAAGAAACTTTTGTGGCGTTGCTCGATGCCGATGACCAATGGCGTCCGCAAAAGCTGGAGCAACAACTGGCACTGTATGACGAACTCAGTCGTCAGGGACGGCCGGTGGGGTTGATCGACTGCTACACGCAGGTCAATTACAGCGACGGTAGGCGGCAACTGGACAACCGGCGCAAGAACGGCAGGCATTTCTACGATTTCATCCACGCCAACGTCGTCAATGGCGTATCCACCGCGCTGGTCAAGCGCGACGTGATTATGCAACTCGGCGGCTTCGATGCCAGCCTGCGTTACTCCGAAGACCGCTTCATGTGGACCCGAATCGCCGAACACTGGGAGATCCACACGGTGCCACAGGTGCTGCTGGAGCGCACGGTCAACAGCGGCAACATGACCGCGCAACCGAAAAAGTACTACCAGAACAAGATCAGGTTCATCGAAGTGTACCTCGCCCGCTATGGCGCGCAGCTAAGCAAGCAGCAACGGATCGATTTCGTGCTGGGTAACCACACCGACTTTCTCTATGCGTTTTCCCGCAGAGCCGAGCATGCCGAGGTGATCGGCGTGTACCGGCGAATGCTGGAATATTCCTGGCAAGCACTGATCTTCGCCAACGGCAAACCGACCTTGCGCTACCTCTACGCATGCGCCCGATCATTGCGCAAGGTAATGGCGTCAACCACCGCTCATTGAACCGGTATCCGCCATGGCCAATCACCGTCTGGTGACATTGATCTGGATCTTCACCGAGAAATTCGGCCTGATCTTCCTGTCGATGATTACCTTTGTCGCGTATGCCAGGCTGCTGTCACCCACAGAGTTGGGTGTGGGCACGATCATCATTGCCATCGTCGAGTTGATCGGTCTCATCTACTCCTCGGTGCTGGAAGACCCGCTGGTACGGCTCGAACGACTGGAAGACAAACACATCTCTACCGCCTTCTGGGCCGCGGTGCTTGTCAGCCTGGTGTCCATCGCCATCATCTCGGGCGCGGTGATTCTGTACACGCCCGACCCGGTGCTGCAATGGATGACGGCGGTGGCCTCGGTGAAAATCCTGTTCACCATGATGGCGCGGGTCTATGTGGCGCAAATGCGCCGTAGCGGCAACTTCAGGATGCTGGCGTCACGCACGTTACTGGGCAAAGTGTGTGGTGGCGTCGGCGGCATCGCTGTCGCGCTTTGGGGGTTGGGCGCCTGGGCGGTCATTGCCCAGGCCCTGATCATGGAGTTCGTGTCCATCATCGTATTGATGCGCGCAGACCCGCGACGCATTGCCTTTTATATTGACGGCCCTTTCTTGCGCGAACTGTTGAAGGCCGGCGCACCGGTTGCCGTCAACGCGCTGAGTTCGCAAACGCTACAGCACGGGGTCAATGTGGTCTTGGGCATGACGGCCAGCACCAACGCGGTTGGCATATTCAACATGGCGATGCGCATCATCGATCTGCCGCGTACGGCGATCTATCACGGTCTGATTAGCTATGCGCTGCCGGTGTTTGCCCGGCGCAGCGCCGATCCATCACGGTTGCGCGCGATCATCAGCGATTCCACCGCCATCAGCGGCTTTCTGTTGACGCCTTTGTTCATCGGCATCGCGCTCACGGCGCACGACCTGATCCTGTTGATTTTCGGCGCCAAATGGACCGAGGCCATTCCCCTGCTGCAAGTGCTTGCGTGCACGGCAGCCATCGGCAATACCGCCATGTACGCCACGACCGCACTGGTCGCGGTCAATCGCAGCCACCTGACCATCAAGGCCGAAGTGGCAACCACGGTACTGGCACTGGCGCTGGTCTATAGCTTCGGCAGCCTCTATGGCGGCATGGCCGCCGCCCTGGCCCTGCTGGCGCGGATGGCGATCATCACTCCACTACAAATCCGCGGATTGAACAGCGCAATCGGCTATGGCTGGCGGCTGTTTTTCGACACCAACTATCGCAGCGTGATTGCCTCGCTCGTCATGGCAGCGATCGTCCTGATGGTTTCTTCCCGATTGGGTTTTCAAGGCTACCTGCACCTGATCTGCAACATCGTGGTTGGCGCGCTGAGCTATGCCGTGGCGTATAGCGTCATGCACCCGCGCTGGCCGCAAGAATTCAAATCGGTTTTCACCGCCCGCTGAATTCAGTCCCGAGACAGGAACACCTCACCATGCGCAAAACTACGCTAATCACTGGCGGGGCCGGCTACATCGGCTCCCATACCGCCCTGGTGTTAATCAACGCCGGACACAATGTGTTGGTGCTCGACAACCTGTGTAACAGCTGTCGAGAGTCGATCGTTCGTCTTGAGCATCTGACCCATACCCGGGTCGATTTCATCAACGGCGATATTCGCGACTCGATCTTGCTCGACGATATTTTCAGTCGCTATGACATCGATGCCGTGGTGCATTTCGCAAGCCTGAAATCCGTTGAGGAAAGCCTGCGAAGACCGTTGGATTACTACGCCAACAACTTTGCCGGTACGCTGAGCCTCTGCGGGGCGATGGCCCGAAACGAGGTGTTCAACCTGGTGTTCAGCTCGTCGGCCACGGTATATGGCGATCCCACGCGAATACCGATTGCCGAAGATCTCGGCACTGGCAAACCCGTCAATCCCTACGGCCGAACCAAGCTGATGATCGAAGAGCTGCTGACCGACCTGTGCCACTCCGATCCACGCTGGAACATCGCCTTGTTACGTTACTTCAACCCGATTGGCGCTCACGAAAGCGGTATGATCGGCGAGGATCCCAGGGGCCGACCCAACAACCTGTTGCCGTGCCTGACGCAGGTCGCGATTGGACGGATGCCCGAACTCATGGTGTACGGCTGCGACTATCCCACCGTGGACGGGACGTGCGTGCGCGACTACATCCATGTGGTCGACCTTGCCAATGGCCATCTGAAAGCGCTGCAGGTATTGCAAAACCTCGGTGGCATCCATTGCTGGAATCTGGGCACCGGCATTGGCTACAGCGTGCTACAGATCATCCACAGTTTCGAAGACGTTACCGGCATTACCATTCCTTACCGCTTCGCCCCACGCCGCCCCGGAGATATCGCCCAATGCTGGGCCGACCCGAGCAGGGCTGGACGGGATCTGGGCTGGAGCGCACAACGCGATCTGGATCAGATGATGGCGGATTCCTGGCGTTGGCAGTCTTGCAATCCGCAGGGGTATCAGTCCTCTTTCAACGTACCGGTATTGACTGCGGTGAAGTAACGGGCGCAAGCAATCGCTCCAACAGCAAGGAAAGCACATGCTCAGAGAATGTCTGCTGGTACTGCTGTTGTCGGTTTCGCTGGTTTGCAGCGCCGCGCTAGCGCCTTCCCGTCCGCCAGCCGTCGGGCTGGTGCTGTGGCTGGACGCGGCCGACGCGTCGACCATGAGTATCGATACGCAGGGCCGCCTCCAGCGCTGGAACGACAAGTCCGGCAAAACCAACCATGCCACGGTAGACGATGCCATTGCGTCCTCGCGTCCGCAGCGCGTGGTCAACGCAATGCACGGCAACGCGGTGGTGCGCTTCAATGGCGTTTCGGCGTTTCTGGGCAAAACAATCCGCGCCGGCAAAGGCTCGGTGACCCTCCTGATCGTCTCCCGTCGGTTGCCCGAGCAGAGCCCGGCAGACCCTTGGCAGCGGCTGTTCAGCTCGCGCCCGAAAAGCGCCGATAACGACAACGTGCTGCCGAACTTCGCCATCAGCCTGCGACAGGCAGACGCCTACGCGCCGACCTTTTCCGTCCTCGAACTTCACGACGTGCCGATTGGCCCCTACGCGGTCGGGCGCAACGTGGTCGGCAATTCCGACAATTTCAAAGGCGATATCGCGGAAGTGCTGGTGTACGACCGCCCGTTTGCCTCCCTTGCGCAGCAACAAGAGGCGTATCAATACCTGGCGAACAAGTGGTCGGTTGCCGTTCCCCGGGAGGCCGATACCTGGACCCGGGTTGGACCGCTGGGCACTTTGCCGACACTCGGCGACACTGGCTTGCCCCTGTCCGATCAGGCCAATGCCGGCAACTGGATATTCGACAGCAAACTGTCCGATGACTTCAATGGCGACGTTCTCGACTCCGTGCGCTGGCACGTCAACAATGCCCAGGGGAATGAATCCTTGGGTCGCAAACCGGCGCTGTTCAGGCCGGCCAATGCGTTCCTGGCCAACGGCAACCTGAATATCGTCTTTCGCAAGGAAGCCTTGCCGCAGAAGTACGTGCAACTGGGTTTCAAGGACTATTCCTCCGCCATGGTCCGCACGATCGAGCGCGGCTTTTACGGTTACTACGAAGCACGCGCCAAACCCATGAACTCGGCGGGTTCCAGCGCGTTCTGGCTCGCGTGGACAGGCATGGCCGACAATGCCACCGAAATCGACATCTTCGAAATCGGCGGCAAGACCAAAGACGCGGCCCTCGACCGTTCGTACAACATGAATGCCCACCTGTGGGCAACGCCGCAAAGCACTGAGCATGTCGCCAATGGCAGCACCTGGATCAGCCCCTGGCGCCTGGCAAGTGCCTTTCATGTCTACGGCTTCGACTGGCAGCCCGACACCCTGCGTTGGTACGTCGATGGCGTGCTGGTCAGGGAATCGAAGAACACCCACTTCTTCTTCCCCATGCAGATCGTCTTTGACAGTGAGGCCATGTGGAAATGGTTCGGCGTGGTCGACGATGCTGACCTGCCCGCCACCTTCGAAGTCGACTACGTCAAGATGTGGCAACGTAGTCGATAGCCATCACACGAAGCCGAGGTATTCTCAATGTTCGCCCCAGGCCGACTCCGATCGACCTAATTTTCATGACCCGTTTCAGGTTGTAGGCGAGCACATTCACGCTCATCTCGGCGCTTACCCCATTAAGCTTTCGAGTCAGGAAGTGCCTCGCTCACATCCATTGGTTGAGCGTCCCGAAGGGATGCTCAACCATCCGTTTTCGGATCTGCATCACTTCCGGCGCGTTGCTTGGCCTGTCCTGCATTTCCTCCAGTACGGCTTGATGTTCCCAGCGTCGAACCCGCAAGGGGCAACAGATCCGAACCAGTCAAGCCAACGTCAAAGTCTACAACCGTCGCCTGGCTGACCTCAGGTTGGGTGGTAGATACGACCTGTTTATCCTGAAAGCGTTAACGCCCTGAACTTTCGTTCGATCATTTAGGTCGACAAAATTCCAGCCTCATCAGCGCGCCCGATGATTCCCGTGCGCGGCGTCTCAACCGGCTCACGGGCGGCGGTTAAAAAAACAAGAATGGGTGATAACGATGAATTGTCTTATTTGTGTCGGCGTGGCGGAACGCATTCAGTGTCACGGCCCGTGGGAGGAGAGGGATTGTCCGGACTGTGGGCGCTATCGGATTTCCGATGAGTTCCTTTTGACCTTGATGGATCAGGGCCAGATCTTCGATGTAAACAAAACCAGAAACTGGCTCGATAGCCGACGCAAAGAAGGCATTACACCTTCTATTGAAGTCCATGAGGCGCTACTGCTGCTATAGCGTTCGCCCTGAGTCAAATTTCAATCGGCAGGATGGTCAGTTTTCAATCAGCGCCAACAAGTTTGGAGCGCATAGACATGATCAAACGCCGGCTGAAAGAATTAGATTTGCTGCGCTTCCTTGCTGCTTTCGCAGTAGTGATTTTTCACTATGCTTTTCGCGGGCATGCAAGGGGCGACATGTCTACAATGCCCTACCCGCTATTGGCTGAGCCTGCTAAATACGGTTATTTAGGAGTCGAACTGTTTTTTATGATCAGCGGATTCGTCATTCTGATGACCGCTTCGAACAATGATCTCAAAGTATTTTTTATATCCCGAGTCGTTCGCCTCTGCCCTGCTTTCTGGGTGTGCTGCACCATCACTTTTCTAATCACTCTTGCCATCGGACAGCCAAGATATACGGCTAATCTTTATCAATACATTATCAACATGACATTACTTAGCGACCTGATGGGTGTCCCGTCGATAGACGGTGTTTACTGGTCTCTTTTTGTAGAAATAAAATTTTACATAATGATATCCATTCTGTTGGGCTTCAGGAAAATAGAAAAAATAGAGACATACCTCGTGCTCTGGCTACTGATCTCTGCCACAGCAGAAGTATTCACTTTTGAAAAGGTGCGCTTGATATTAGTTACCGATTACTCTGCATATTTCATAGCGGGTGCAACCTTCTACATTATATGGGCCAAGGGCATAACAAAAACACGAGTTCTCCTATTGGCGGGTGCATTGGCATTAGCCAACTACACCGCAACTGTATGGGCCGAATTGCTCGAAACCAAATATTCAACCGAATTCAATCCTCTGATCGTATGCAGCATAATTATCCTGTTTTTCATGACGTTTTTTTTGATCGCAACGAACAAAACGGCAGCCATAGGGGCATTGAACTGGACTACATTAGGAGCGCTAACCTACCCACTTTACCTATTACATCAAATGATCGGCTTTATGATCTTTAACATTGCTTATCCGGCTGTGAACCCGCACATACTGCTATGGGGCACCACCGCCTTGATGATAGGTGCGTCTTATATCATCCACAAAAAAATAGAAGTCCCCATTGCCAGACTAATTAAAAAATTCCTTTCATTATCCTTCAACCGTGTCAGAGGCTGATCAGCCCTAACAGAGCTCCTCCTTCACGACAGCGCGATACTGAGCCTTCAAGAAAGTTGCCCATGGACCCATTTTTCAAAGCCATCTGGCCACACTGGGCGATCATTGCGATCGACAACTGGTCTGAGTGGGTTGATGAAGGCGGCCCCGTGCAGAAGCCGGGCATGCTGGCTGAGCCAGGCGAGCAAGACCGCCCACGTGTCTGGTGCCAGGCATAGCAAGTGACGGATGTCCTCCCTTTCCTCCGTCTCGGGAGCATGAATACAAAAGCCCCGGCAAATGCTGAGGCTTGATAGAGATGAGAGCATGAGGCGCGCGTCGGCGGGTCAATAAAGATGTCACCTAGTGTGCTGTTTTGAAAATAATTTACCCATTAGCCCGTGAAGCCATCGCCTCACGGGCTCGCTGTATCTTGTTCAAAATATCTTCTCCCTTTGCATTCCATACATAGCGAGTCGGCTGCACATTACGCAGTGCCAGGAACGTGGTGATCGAGCTTTCCAATTCACGAACCGAGCTGAAACTGCCCTCACGCAGATACACCGTGATGTCGCGAAAGAAGCGTTCAACCATGTTCATCCACGAACTGGAGGTCGGGGTGAAATGCATGTGGAAGCGTTTGTGCTTCTCAAGCCAAGCCTTCACTTTCGGGTGTTTGTGCGTGGCGTAATTGTCCACGATCAGATGCAACTGAAGATGCCTGGGCGTTTCGCGATTGATCTTTTTGAGAAATTCCAGCCACTCCCACCAGTGCGGCGCCGGACTCGATAATGGCGTTTTCCCAGGCAAGAATCTGTTCCAGGGTGTCGGCCTTGCCGCCGGGCAAGGCACCGACTTGCAGGGCAGCAACGATTGACTTGGACATCGCGGTGACTCCGTTAGCAATGAGGTGTTGCTCATTCTGCGGCGCGACAGGATCATGAATAAAGCCAGACTCACTACTCAATGATATGAATCAAATGAATATCGCCACCGTCGATCTCAACCTGCTCAAAGTCTTCGAAGCGCTGCACGAGGAATCCAGCGCCAGCCGTGCCGCGCTGCGTCTGAGCGTGACGCAATCGGCGGTCAGCGCGGCGTTGCGCCGGTTGCGAGAGGTGTATGGCGATCAGTTGTTCGTGCGCACGGGTCGAGGTCTTGCGCCGACGCTCAAGGCCAACCAGTTGAAACCGGTGGTCAGCGATGCGTTGAATAAATGCCGCCAGAGCCTGGCGATGGTCGATCCGGCTGCCCACCATTACGACGGACGCTCGGTAATGATCGGCTTGTCTGATGATTTCGAAATCGCCTACGGGCGACGATTGATCGAAGAGATAGCTCACCGAGCGCCGAAGCTGCGGTTGATCTTTCGGCAAACCCATAGCCAGATCGTCGCCCAGGCCTTGATGGCGCGCAGCATCGATCTGGCGATCACGGCAGGCGGGTTTGCCGAGCGCTTGCTCAGCCGTCAGGTGCTGGGTGAAGGGGATTATCTGTGTCTGGTGGATCCCCTCAGCCTGGCCGAGGGACAGCAGAGCCTCAGCCTTGAGGCGTTCGTCGCCCGCGAGCACATTCTGGTGTCCTCGGGCGGTTTTATCGGGATTACCGATGAAGGCCTGGCGGCGTTGGGGCTGAGCCGGCGGGTATGCGCTTCGACCACGCACTTTGCCGCGTTGCCGCATCTGCTCAAGGGCAGTCAGGCGGTGGCGACCATTCCGGCCCATGCGGCTAAAAGTATCGCCGCGCTCAGCGCACTGGCACTGCTGCCCTGCCCTTTGGCGCTGCCACGCTACCCGATCGAGCTGGGCTGGCGCACCACTACGCAGCTCGATCCGGTGGTGCTGAAAGTTCGCGAGGCGATTGTCGCGATCTTTTCCCAACCGTAGGGAATAGGGTCAGGTAGACGTTTATTTAGCGGCCATCAGGCGATTGACTTCACTGCGCACCATGTTCGCGAATTCCGGGGGCGACATGCCGTCGAGTTCGGAGCGCACCCATTCGGCCCATTTGCCTTTGCGCTTGGCGCGCTCACCGAACAACCGTGCGGCTTCGCCCTTGGCTTTACCCAGATTGTTTTGCCAGAGTTCGAACAAACGGGATTTTTCATCTTCAAGCGCCGCGCGCTCGGCAAGGGGTTTGTCGGCCAGATTGAAGCTCATGGGAGTTACCTGCTGCGTAAAATAGGCGACATCTTACACTGTAGGAAGAAATGTCCTGCCCTGGATTTTTCTTCAGCGTTGAGTCACCACGCAAAATGGCTGCAACTTTTATCACGACGGCAGACTCCATTGTTCATTGCCCATTCACCTGCAAGGAGTACTCCAATGGCCCGCAAAATCATCGATCAAGTCGCTGAGGATCAAATCAAGGATCAGGTCTTCAGCGAACTTCAGGCCCTGATCGAAGAATCGGCGAAACTGCTCAAAAGCAGTGCTTCACTGGTCGGAGAGGAGGCGGACACCCTTCGTGGGCAAATCGCCCAGAAACTCCAGCAGGCACGGCACTCGGTAACCAGTGTTCGCGAGCGGACAAAACCCGCGGTCAACGCCACTGAAATCTACATCGGCGGTCATCCCTGGCAAACCGTGGCCATCTCCGCCGGATTCGGTCTGGTGGTCGGGTTGTTGTTGGGCCGGCGCTAGCGGGAAACATTGTCTCTGTATCTGAACCTGTAGGAGCCAGGCTTGCCGGCGAAAGCGATCTCAAGTCCGTCTTCGCCGGCAAGCCTGGCTCCTACAAAAGCCCGGCGAGTTCCCGCAGATTCGCCAGCGTCTGAACATCGAGCGGGATGCCTTGAGCAGCGGACTTGACTCGCTGCCAGTGACGCCGATCACCCGGTAAACGCTTGAGCCCTACACCGTGCATCTGCCGGACCAGTTCCTGGCTGCGTTCGGCAAAGTTCTGCCCCGCCGATTTGCTCGGGTCGATCACAATCAGCAGTTGACCGGTCCAGGGGGTTTTGGCCCCCGGGTGATTCGACCAATCGAACTCGAAAGAAAAATTACCGCCCGTCAACGCCGCCGCCAACAGCTCCACCATCATCGACAGCGCCGAACCTTTATGCCCACCAAACGGCAGCAACGCGCCGCCCTCAAGTATCGCTTTCGGGTCCTGGGTCGGTTGGCCGAGGCTGTCCACTCCCATGCCCGCCGGCAAGTGCTCCCCTTTGCGGGCAGCGATCTGCACATCGCCATGGGCAATGGCGCTGGTGGCGAAGTCAAAGACGATCGGATCACCGTCGGCCCGAGGGGCGGCGAAGGCAATCGGGTTGGTACCGAACAACGGACGATCGGCGCCGTGCGGCACCACGCAGGTCATGCTGTTGACCACGCTCAGTGCCACCAGCCCTTCTTCGGCAAAAGGCTCGACGTCTGGCCATAAGGCGGCGAAATGGTGGGAATTACGGATGGCCAGCACCGCAATGCCGGCGCTGCGGGCTTTTTCCACCAGTAATGGCCGCGCCGCCGCGAGGGCCGGTTGGGCGAAACCATTGCCGGCGTCGACCCGGACAAACCCCGAGGCCACGTCCTCGACCACCGGCACGGCCTGACCATTGACCCAGCCGCTCTGCAGCGTCGACACATAACCGGGAATGCGAAACACCCCATGACTGTGAGCCCCGTCGCGCTCGGCGCCGGCACAGTTAAAGGCCAGCGTTCTGGCGACGTCGGCTGAGGTGCCGTGGCGCAGGAAGATCTGCTCGAGCAATAGGACGAGCGCGGAGAAATCGAGCGTTTGAGTGTTCGAGTTGTCGGCCATTTCAGGCGATGCAGTCATCTGAAGCTCCAGTTTTATTATTGGGTACGGGCAACAGGTCAAACGAGGTTGCAGGGCAACCAGAAAAAGTCATCGATTAAGCGCTGTTTTACCGGCGTCCTGTCAAGCCTCCAGCACAGGATCAAGGTCAAGCAATATGTACCGCACCCAGGCTTTCCATTGGCCCTAATGTTTTCCCTCGACCCACTCGCTGCGATCCCCCCATCGCAGCCCATCGAGGACACCGGCTACCGCGAGAAAGCGCGGTGACAAGGCACTGGCACAACGTCAGTGCCCTGGCTTTTCCAATCGTGATTTTGATCATTTTTTCACTCCCTTTATGGATACTGCCTGGCAACGTTCTGTTTTCAGGGCCTTGGGGGTGAAAAATAAATACGACTTTGATGGGGAAATGCCATGACGGTTGTTCTCGCAGACTTCGCCTCAAGGTTAGAATGCAGGAAATCAGGATGAGTCAATGACCGACCACTCTCTCTCGCAAGCCCAATACGACGCCATCACCGATGCCGCTGCGCACTGGTGCATGCGTCTGCATGCCATCGACTGCACGGCCGAAGAGCGCCTGGCGTTCGAGCAATGGCGTGATGCGCATCCTCTGCACGCCTTCGAGTACGAAGCCATGTTGGAGATCTGGGACGTTGCGGGGGATTTGCCTCGTCCGGAATCCGCCGTACCGGTAGCTCCGGTCAAACCGGCATCCCCCTGGCGCACCTTCGGCATTGCAGCCACCGTTTGCGCCCTGGCGGTGCCACTGGCGGCGTACACCGGATGGAACCTTGGATGGCTGCCCAATGCCTACCAGCATTTCGAGGCGACCGACAATGTTCGTCAGGTCACACTGAGCGACGGCAGCCAGGTAGAGCTGAACCTGGGCAGTGAACTGACGTTCAGCAATTACAAGGATCAACGGCGTGTCACGCTGAAAAAAGGCGAAGCCTTCTTCAGCGTCAGTCACGACATGCAGCATCCGTTCATCGTCAAAGCGGCCGAAGGCAGGATTTGCGTCACCGGAACCCAATTCAACGTCTGGATGTATGAAGACCAGGTACGCATAAACCTGATCGAGGGTTCCGTGCTGGTGACCAGCAACGATGCCCTGCCCGGCGAGGGTTTGCGTCTTGAACCTGCCATGCAGGCGCGTTACAGGCTCGGAGACTTCACGCCGCAGATCAGCCAGACCTATGCCAACGACCATTCGTTGGCCTGGCGCAGCGGCAAACTGGTGCTCGATGATCTGGCGTTGACCGACGCCCTGCCCTTGATCAATCGATATTTGAACAAGCCTGTGATGATTGCGGACCACAGCACCGGCTCGATTCGCCTCGGCGGTATCTACAACATCAAAGAGCTCAACAACCTGGTGGCTTCGCTGCCCAAGGTGCTGCCGGTCTACCTGACCCACAACAAGGACGGTAATCCGGTCCTCAATTCAATTGCGCAACAACCCCCAAAAAGCTGAAGACCGCCACCCTGGCGGGGTGCGGCCTTCATGCTTGATTCAAACGCTATCGCTGTTACTGCGCGGCGATCTTCCCTGCTTTTTCATCCTGCTCGCGGATCGTCTGAACCTGGTACTGCGGATCGGCCGTGATCTGTTGTTCGGTGAACGGCAACACACTCAACTGCTTTTTCGAATAGGCCAGTGTCTGGTCCCGGGAATACTTCGAAGCCGGGTCACTGGATAACGAAAATGCCAGCACCCCCCGAGCCTGCGGCCCCTTGTCATCAAACGTCACCACCTGCAAATAGCTGGTGCCGCTGACGACTTCGCGTTTGCCATCGGTTCTGGGCACACTTTGAATGGCGTTATACACCCCCAGTGTGCCCGGCCCGCCGTGGATCGGCGTTTGCTGTCCGCCACTGCTGACCACCTGGATATCGCCCCAGCGGGTATCGGCCTTCAAACCAAGGGTTTTAACCTGTTCTACCGAAGCCAGCATCGCCGCCCGAATCGCTTTGGCGACGTCTGGCCGTTCGATTGCCAGGCCACGCGGTGTATGTTGAGGATCCTTCGGATCGAACGCTACACGCCAGATATCAGGGTGTTGCTGTAACGGCACCATGACATTCTGGAAATGCACTAAGCCCAGCCCACTGTCCAGATTCGCACGGCGATCCCAGGCCTTGAGGCTGGCACACAGCGGCGTCAGCGTCGGCGCATCGGGCCCAAGGTCCGCGGTGCAGAATTGCAGCAGGTCCGGCATCACTTGGGACGCCTGATAGACCTGATCGTCCATCACCATGTGTTGCAGATCCGCAGCCGTAACGGGACCGGCCTTGTTCAAGGTGCCCAAACGCTCCAGTGCGAAGCGCGAACGCAGCCCCAATGGCTTATTGTCCTGACTGATCAACGGCGAAAAACCGGTGAGCGGTTGCGCCGGGTTGGCCATCCAGGCCGAATCGTTGGAGTGCTGCACAAAGTCTTTGCGCAGCAGTTGCGGCAACTTGTCTGCCGCATAAATACCTTTTTGCGCAGCGTGCGGGTCAATGTCCCAGGCGCAGCCGCTGTTGGAACCGTCGAGCAGGATCATCTGCAATCCGGCCCGCGGATCGCTGCATTTGGCCAGCTTGTCGGCACTGACGTTCGGCACCACCGACAGGTTCATGTAAAGCGTCTGCCCCTGATCGTCCACCGCGAGCGTGTTGACCCACGGGATCCCCTGAATCTTATGCACCGATGCCTGCAAATCCTTGAGGCTGGCGGCACGGTTCATCGCGTACCACTGCTGCAAGACCCGATCGTTCTCCAGGTTGGCATCGCGCAGGCTATAGGCAAACTGGTTGTTCCAATCCAGCTTTCCGGGCCATTGCACAATCGGGCCGAACTCCGAGCTGTAGACCACACGGGAAATCTGCCGGGTCTGGCCATCGGGTTGCTTCACGTTCACCGCCAGCGTCTGCTTTTTCATCGGCAAGGACTTGCCATCCAGCAGGTAACGGGTCGGATCCTTGGGATCGAGTTGCAAGCGATACAAGGTGAAGTGCTTGGACGAATCCACGGTATGGGTCCACGCCAAATGCTGGTTGAACCCGATGTTAATCATGGGCAGACCGGGCAACGCGGCGCCCATGACGTCCAGTTTGCCGGGAATGGTCAGGTGCATCTGATAGAAACGCATCCCGCCCACCCAAGGAAAATGCGGATTGGCCAGCAGCATCCCTCGACCGTTGAACGAGCGCTCGCTGCCGACCGCCACGGCGTTGCTGCCGCGATCCAGAGCGAATCGTTGCATGCGCGAGGCCGCCAGCCGGAACGATGCTGATTCATCCGCGACATGAGCGACGGCTTTAGGCGGGGTGGCGCCGGCCAGTGCTTCGGCAAACTGCCCCACGCCCCCTTCGACCAGCAGGCGACGGGTCAACTTGACCAGGTCCTGGGCGGCAATCGGGCGCACCCATTCACCTTGGCATTGCGGCGGCAAACCCTGCGCCCGACGCTCTGTCAGCGAACGGTTGTAACCCACCACATAACCTTCGATGAGCTCACGGACTTCAGGTGTTTGCGCCTGCCAGAAACCGGAAACGGCTTGAGGGGTGTTCAGCCAGTTGAAAAACAAATCACTGGCCAGGTTCCCGCGCTCTTCGAGCGTAAACTGGTCCGGGCCAAAATACCGCGAACGCTCGCCGCTGACGGTAACGATCTCATTGGCCAGCAAGCACAGATTGTCCTGAGCGTAGGCATAGCCGATGCCGTAGCCGAGCCCGCGCTCGTTTTCGGCACGAATATGCGGCACACCGAAACTGGTTCGACGAATCTCGGCCGTCGCCTGCTCTGGCTGGCTGCGCGCGTTTGCCGCAAGGCTCAGCCCCAGAACCACACCCGCAAGGCTCAACCTGGTTAACTGCCTGGAAATAATCACGCTCGCTCCTGATCGAAAAGACGTATGACACGCAATGCGCCTAATGCCTGTCGGTTAAGGAGCGAAACCTGTGGGAGCGGGCTTGCTCGCGAAAGCAGTGTGTCATTCAACATTGATGTTGGCTGAACCGACGCCTTCGCGAGCAAGCCCGCTCCCACATGGATTGCGCTTGACTGACTGGCATTACGCAATGCGCCTCCCCTTGAAACGAAGCAAACGGCAAAAATTTAGGCCTTTGAGGACGTCCCCACGCCCGTCTCACGGGTTGCTGACGTAACGGTGACAAATTTTCTACATGCGGCGCTTCATTATTTCCCTGCTCGTTCGTCTTATTGATTGAGAGCACCCATCACATTTTTCCTGATCAGGCTCTGAAAAGGAGTTTTTGCATGTACAACCCGCAACTGCCAACGGATGGTAGCCATACGCCGAAGGGCACCGCCATGGGCGCCGGCGTTTTCAATCAACAAACCGAACGCCAGGGCAACGAACGGATCCGGTTTCTGCTCAAGAGCTTTGGCCTGCGAACCAGCTTGATTCGCCTGAAAGTCATCGATGCCTTGCTGACCGCCGCCGAAAGCGAGCGCAGCCTGGGCGTGCGCGGCGTGCACAGTCACTTGCTGGAGCTGGACATTCCCCTGTCCTTTCTCAGTGTCCGCGAAGTCTTGAAGCGCTTGTGCGGTGAAGGCGTGATTACCCTCAATCCGGACAAAAGCTACAGCCTGCATCCACAGGCTGCCGCCGTACTTTATAACGAGCAATCCGGCCAGAAAACGTCGCTCAAGGCTTGACCTTGCGACGCATCACGCCATTGATCACCACCACGAGCACCGCCACGCCAATGGCGATGTACTGGAACAGTTGCTCTGTGATGATCCCTGCATTTTGCAGCCAGGAAAGGCCGAACATGATCCCCAGCACCATCAGGGAGATCAGAATCGAGTATTTCAAACGTTGCGACTGGGTCATTGCGGGTTCCTGAACCAAAAAATGTATCCAATTTGTATCCGATTGCATGCCAAGCCCCTACCTTTCTGCGTGAATGAGGGCCTGCAAACGGGGTCTCATGTTACAGCCGATGAAGAGTTTTGACTTCATTGCGGCGATAACCATGAGGATTTTGAAATGTTCCGTCGAATCACACTGCTGATTCCCCTGCTTGCTCTCCTGACCCTGAGTGGCTGCATCGTTTTCCCCCACGGCGGCTGGCATGGCGGCCACCATTACGACCGTGGCGGACCGGGCTACTATCAGCATCGTTAACGTTAAATTGCTTTCTTGACGAGTGAACAACTTACTATTCACCGAAGAACTTATCCTACTAGCCTCGTACAAATGCCTGCTCTATAGCGGGCATTTTTTATATGGGATTATTCTTATTCAGCTGTAATTTTACTTACAAAACCCCACTCTCCCCCCCAAACTTCTAACCAGACACATAACGAAAAGGATCGAAATTTTTAGCCTCACATAAGCACATGAAATTATTCATGGGCCATGGCTACTCTTGCTCTGCTGCCTTATCAAATCTCCAGCACCAACGGGAACGCCATGCACCAACCTTTGATAGATATAAGTCCATCTCGATTATTTTGGTTTTGTCTTGCAATCACTTTTTTCGAACTTCTGACTTATATGGCCAGCGATATGATCATGCCGGCCATGTTGACTGTCACCCATCAACTGGGTGCCAGCCCGAACCACGTTCCTTATGCCTTCACTCTTTACTTGATTGGCGGCATTCTTCTGCAATGGCTTATCGGTCCGCTGTCCGATCACTTCGGTCGTCGCACGATGCTGCTCATCGGTTGTGCGGTGTTCTCTCTGGCCTGTGCCGCAGCGTTCCATGTGCAGAGCATCCTTGCCTTCAACGGCTTGCGCCTGATTCAGGGCATGGGGTTGGGATTTGTCATCGCCGTCAGTTATCCAGCCCTGCAAGAAGTCTTTTGCGAAGCCGACGCGGTAAAAATCATGGCGTTGCTGGGGAACGTTGCGTTGCTCTCCCCGCTGCTCGGCCCCCTGCTCGGCAGCCTGGCGCTGGAATGGCTCTCCTGGCGGGAGCTGTTTTTACTGCTGGGTGTCGGCGGCGCGACGGTCTGGCTCGGGCTTTACCTGTTCATGCCGGAAACCGTGGGTACCTTGCGCCAGGACGGTCAACAATTGGCTGCAGTGCCCTTTGAATGGGGCGGCACCGTGCGTCGATACGCCGCTTTGCTCACCAACACCCGATTCCTGAGCGCTACCGTCGCCTTGGGACTCATGAGCCTGCCGTTGATTGCCTGGATCGGGTTGGCGCCACTCTTGCTGATCCAAAGCCAGGGACTTTCTCCTCTGCAATATGGCCTGTGGCAAATCCCGGTATTTGCGGCCGTTATTCTCGGCAATCTGATACTCAGCCGATTGATTGCCAACACTGAACTGCCCCAACTGATTCGATACGCGCTCTGGCCATTTTGCGGCGGGCTCATTGCCTTGGTCGCCATCACTTTCACCAGCGCTTCAACGGTGCTGCTGATCAGTTGCCTGTCGATATATGCCATCGGTCTTGGCATGAGCAATGCCGCGCTGTACCGGCTTGCACTGTTTTCCAGCGACGACAGCAAAGGCCTGGTCTCGGCCATGATCGGCATGCTCTCCATCGCCGTCATGGGGGGCGGCGGCTCGATTATCGCCGCACTGGGTGCCGGTGACAGCCTTGAAGCCTTCGCCCTGATGGCCGGTCTGACGGGGCTCTCGTGCCTGGTGCCCTTGCGACTGTTTCTGCGGCGCTCTCACCTCACGCTTGCCGTCTGACACCACCCAATAGGTCCTTTGATGATCCATCTACCTCACACCGATGCGCTTTGCGCGTTAACGCAACCCTATTGCCTGGATTCCGTGCCGGCAGGCCTGTTCGACCAGGCCATGGGCGAAATCAGCCTGTTTCATTGTCATCACACACCTGGATACGAACGCTGGCTGAGCGCCAATGATCTTGATGCCCACGACCTGGAGACACTGGATGACTGGTCAAGGCTGCCACCGATTTTTGCCAATTACTTCAAACGTCATTTGGTAATCGGCCCCACAGGCAAAGGCGCGCTGGAGCTGACATCGTCCGGCACCAGCGGCCAGAAGAGTCGCATGCGCTACGACCATCGCAGCATGGCCGCGGCACAAGGCATGGTGAGCCACATTTTCCGGCATTACGGCTGGGATACCCCGGACAGCCCCTGCAATTACCTCCTGCTGAGCTATGAGCCCGAGGCGGCCATCACGCTGGGAACGGCCTACACCGATCAGTTTCTTTGCAGCTATGCCCCCATCAACCAAGTCGTTTACGGCTTGCGCCTCACCGGCAAAGGCCACGAATTCGACCTTTTCGGTGTGATTCGTGCCTTGCAGGCGTTTGCCGAGGAAGGATTGCCCGTTCGCATTCTCGGTTTTCCGGCGTTCCTTGCGCATGCGCTTCAATGCATGGAGGACACCGGCGTGGCCGACTTGCAGTTGCCTGCCCAGTCACTGGTGTTTCTGGGGGGCGGCTGGAAAACCCAGGCGGCACAGGAGATTCCCCTGCATCAGTTGTATGCCCGAATCAACCGGCAGTTGGGTATCGAACTGTCCCGCTGCCGGGACGGCTATGGCGCCGTGGAGCATGCCGTGCCCTATATCCAGTGTGCCCACCATCATTTCCATGTACCGATTTACTCGAAGGTTTTCGTGCGCAACCCATCTGATTTCACTGTCCAGCCATACGGCCAGCGCGGCTTGCTGGAGTTCGTCTCCCCGTACATTTCGTCCAGTCCTGCTCATGCCGTGGTCATGAACGATCTTGCAACGCTGCATCCCGGCGCCAGTTGCGGATGCGGCCTGACGACAGATTGGTTCGAGTTGCATGGACGTGCTGGCACCAGCGTCAGTCGCAGCTGTGCCATGGCCGCTTCAGAACTGATCGGGGGGGCCTGATATGTACCTGATCAATGGCCAATTGCGTGAAGACGTCACCCCGCAAAGCGCCCTCGAGCTCCTTCAGCAACCGCTACCCCGGCTGCTGGCTGAGCCAATCGATAGCGATACCGTGATCGAATCCGCTGCTCGCTTTGCCGCGCAATTGCAAGCTCGCAGACTGGACCTGCCCCTCGACGACGACCAATGTCAGGGACTGATCGATTTTTGCCAGCGCAGCAACCTGAACACAAAGCTTGAGCGAGAGCTGGGCCTGCAACCGCGCTCACTACGACGTATCGACTACCGGCAGCCGTGCTTCGAAAGCTGGCACCCGTTAGGGCTGGTGGTACATATCACCCCGGGCAACGCGCCGCTGCTGGCGTTCTGCGCGGTACTGGAAAGCCTGTTGGCCGGCAACATCAACTGGCTTCGACCCAGCTCCAACGATCAAGGTTTGACTGCACAGTTGCTCGCCGCCCTTGTGCGGTGCGACACCAGCGCCAGACTGGCCGAATTCGTAGCGGTTCTGCCGGTGAACATCTCTGCCATTGCGCAACTCTGCGCCAAGGCCGATGGGGTATCCGCCTGGGGCGGAGAAACGGCGCTCAAAGCGATCCGTCAGCAGATCCCGGCCGGCTGTCGCTGGATCGATTGGGGACACAAGATCAGCTTCGTCTATCTGTCACCTGAAGCGGCGAATCCTTCGGCACTCGATGCATTGGCAGATGAAGTCTGTCGACTGGATCAACAGGCGTGCTCCAGCCCTCAATGGGCGCTGGTGGACAGCAACGATCCGGCCGTATTGCACAATCTGGGTGATCGACTGGCCGATGCCTTCAACCGTCGCGCCTCACACTGGCCGGCGTTAGTGCCGACAGACCAGGAGGCGTCGGAAATCAGCACCCGCACCGCCATGGCGCAGCTCGATCAGTGTTTCAAGAACCAGACCGGCCGGGTGTGGACCGGCCCCGGATGGCGGGTCATCTGGGAGCATCATCAGACGCTCACGCCGTCGCCGCTGTTTCGTACGGTGCTGCTCAAGCCAGTCCCGCAGCACCTGCTCGCCGAGACGCTGTTGCCCTGGCGCACCGTTCTGCAAAGCTGCGCGCTGATGTGCCCCTCGGCAGAGACGCCCGAGCTGGTTCGAACATTGCTCAACGCCGGCGTTAGCCGCATTACGCCTTGCGAGTCGATTCATGACGGCTATGCCGGTGAGCCCCACGATGGCGTCTACGCGCTGTCGCGCCTGAGTCGCCGCCTCTCGGTGAGCCTGCCGCCGGATGCCTCGACTGGCCGTGCAACGCTCGACCCGCTTGCACCCGCTCCTGACACAGCCCATGGCCTGATCATGGACAAAGGCACTTTCATGACCCAGCCGATCGACTCCGCAGCACAGTTGTACTTCCGCTCCGGCGGTAGCAGTGGGGTCCCGGCCCTGGCCGGTTTCAGCTATCGCGACTTTCAAAGGCAAATGCGCGCTGCGGCTGATGGCATGTTCGCCGCTGGGCTCGACCCTGCACAGGACCGGGTGATGAACCTGTTCTACGGCGGAAACCTGTACGGAGGCTTTTTCAGTTTTTCGAAAATTCTTGAACAGATGGGCGTTGCACATTTACCCATGGGAGCTCCCCAGGACGATGACTTCGACGAAATAGCCCAACTGATCGTGGACCAACGCGTCACCGTGCTGATCGGCATGCCCAGTACGCTACATCGGCTGTTTCTCAACGAGCAGGCCCGACTCCGCGCCTACGCCGGTATCAGTAAAGTGTTCCTTGGCGGCGAGCATCCGGGAGAGGCCAGTCGACGCCTGATGGAAAGCTGTGGGGTGTCGACGATTCGCTCTGCCATCTATGGCTCCGTCGATGCTGGTCCCCTGGGGCATGCCTGTCGGGCGACCGCGGACGGCGTGTTTCACTTGATGTGCGAAACCCAGCATCTGGAGATCGTTCAGCTCGAACAGGATGTGCCGGTGCAGGCCAATGAGATCGGTCGCCTGCTGTTTACGTCCCGCGCCCGAGAGGGTCAGCACGTGTGCCGATATGACATCGGAGACACTGGCCGCTGGATACCCGGTGCCTGCGCTTGCGGACTGGAGACGCCGCGATTCGAACTGCTGAAGCGGCACGGCAAACTGGTGCGCATTGGCACTGAATTCATTTCCCCTTCGGCGCTGGAGCACAGCGTGGGAGTCCCCATTCAAATTGTTCTGGACCACGTCGCCGACGGGATCGAACGAATACACGTTCTCGCGGACGCAGACGCCGCCTGGGTCCACGAAAAACTGCTGACCCACGAAGCTTTGGCGAGTGCGGTGAGTGCAGCACTTTTAATTGTGGAAGTGACAGCGTGCGCCGAACAAGCATTCACCCGAAACAAACACAGCGGCAAAACCCCATTAATGATCGATCAAAGAAAACAGCAAGCCGACGTCCACCGGGACGCCTGATATAAAGAGAACTCAGTGAAAGCCATTTATTCGTTTGAACAGCTAATACCTTATATAAGGCAACACTCCAACTTCTACAGCAAATGCCTGGCGCACTTGCCCACGGAGGGTATTACTTTAAAAGACTTACCGTTAACCAACGTGGCCGACTATTGGGCCGGCAGCAATGACTTGAATAGTTGGCCAGTCCTGACAGGAAACGTCGACGATGCGCTGGTGTTTAAAACCGGTGGCTCGACCAGTCAGGGCAAGCTGGCGGTGTACTCCTTCGAGGAATGGCAAACTTTTGTCAGCACGTTCGGAGCCAGCCTCTCCTCTCAGTTGAACAACGGCGACCGGGTCGCCAATCTGTTTTTTTCAGGGGATCTCTACGCCAGCTTTCTGTTTATCCACGACGCCCTGGCGCATGTCGGGCGATCCATCTGTGAGTTTCCGTTTACCGGAGACGTCGAGCTGGACGTACTGGCGGATGCCATTGCGCGACATCGGATCAACGTTCTGGCCGGAGTGCCGGCACAGTTACTGCGATTTGCGGCGTACCTGGCGCAGCATCGGCGTGTGTTATGTGGAGTCGAGACGCTGCTGTATGGCGGCGAAAGCCTGTTTGCCCCGCAGCTGGCAATCCTCGGCGAGGTGTTCCCCAACGCCCGTATCGCCTCCATTGGCTATGCCAGCGTGGACGCCGGACTCATAGGTGCCAGCCATCGCGACTGTGCATTGGGCGAACATCGGGTGTTCGAACAACAAACCCTGCTGGAAATCGTCGATGAACACACCGGTGAAGTGATTGAGGAGTGCGATCGCACCGGGTTGTTGGTGCTGACCAACCTGACGCGCCGGCTGATGCCGCTGCTGCGCTATCCGGTAGGCGACCGTGCCTGTTGGTGTGAACCGGCCGCAACCCCGATGCGTAAATTCGTACTCAAAGGGCGCAGTGCCCACAGTCAGCGAGTACGAGTCGGTGTGCTGTCGCTGTTTACCGAAGAAATACAGGAGATCGTTCAGCGCGCAACACGCAGCGAGCAATGGCAGTTGCTGATCGAACAGGCCGACCACAAGGATGTGTTGAGCGTGATGTGGGTGCCCGAACCTCAGTTACAACCCGTCGAGCCGGCGCGCCGCGCATTGCGTGAAACGCTGCTTGCCCACTACCCCGCTATCGACGACCTGAGCCGCGAAGGTCTGCTGGAGTTGCGGGTGCTGGCCTGCACAACCACAGACCTGAAGCTTCACCCGCGCTCGGGTAAACAACTGCGGGTGCTGGATTTGCGAGTGTATGACGTTCCCCCGCTGGAGCCCGTATGATGGCCCGATTGATTTTTCGACCCTACCGCCCCTCCGACGCCGGTGCCGTGAGCCGGTTGTTTCGAGAGGTTTACGGCGACCATTATGTTCAGCCGGATGTCTACCTGCCATGCATGATCAGTCAGCACAACGCCGAGGGCCGCTGGCAATCGATGCTGGCCGTGGACGGCATACGCGTTCTCGGGCATGCCGCGTTGTGTCGCGATACACCTTCGAATACCGCCGAACTGGCTCTCAGCGTGGTACATCCCGTAGCTCAGGGACAGAGTCTCGCGACCCATCTGGGCCGCGAGTTGCTGAGGCTGTCAGGTGCTCTGGGGCTCAAGAGCGTCTCGATCAAGCAAGTGACCCATCACCCCTATACGCAACGCATGGCCGAAAAAATCGGCTTTCACAGCACTGGACTGCTTCCAGATTACGTTCCTTCGCCATTCGCTGAACCACTGCCGGAAACCATTGTGATGGGTTGTCACATGATTGACGGACACTCACGCCCGCTTCCCGACATCCCTTGGCCCGAACGCTACCGAGCGTTTATGCAACACCTGTGCTCGGTGTTTGGAACCCACCAGGACAAAGCGTCACGGCCTGCGATGCCCTTGCAAATCAAACAACACCAGAATCGACTCGATATTGTCATTCAGCGCTTGAACAGACACTTGCTTGAGCAGCTCTGGCAACTGCCCAGACACTGGCTTATCTCGGCCAGACTCGAACTGTCCCGGTACTTCACCCGGGATCTGCGCAGTTTGTCGGCGCGGGGCTTCGCCTTCACCGGCTTGATGCCCACGCCGGGCGACAATGGCTGGTTCGCCCTGTTTCATCGGGGCGTCCAGTCTCGCCCCCTCAACCTTCAGTGCTCGCAAATGCAACAGTTGCATGACGACTTACAGCAGAACGCCAATGCCACGAACACACACAGTAGTGCCAAAACACTGAGTGGAACTCGCTCAGCCGCTTGAGTCTTGTCTATGAAAACCATTAGCCGGTTGTGCACAGAGTTCCACCATCCAGTCGACGAACACCCGCACCCGCCGGGATAACTGACGGTGAGGAGGATAGAGCGCCGTGACCGGCATACCCGGTGGTGGCACATCCCCCAGGATTTCGATCAAACGCCCCTCTTTCAACTGGCGGGCTACGTGATAATACGGGGTCTGGACCAAGCCATATCCCGCCTCACACGCCGCCAGATAACCATCGGCGCTGTTGACCGAGACGTGCTTGGGCAGGTCGATCAACCGCGGCTGCTCATCGACTACAAACTCCAGTCCGTAGCGTTTTCCAGTGTGATTGGAAAAGTATTCCACCATCCGATGCCCCTTCAGATCCTCCAGACACCGCGGAGTCCCGTGACGCTGCAAGTACTCAGGGCTGGCACAGGTGACCTGGTCCATCATGACCAGCGGCCGCGCCACCAATGAATCGTCCAGAGCCGAGCCACCCCGCAACACGCAATCGACGCCTTCGCGAATCAAATCCACAGGCCGGTCATTCAAACCGATCTCCAGCTCGATCAATGGATAGCGGGAAGTGAACTGCGGCAACGCCGGGATCACGATCAAACGCCCTATTCCCGCGGGCATGTCCACTCGCAGCAGACCTTTGGGGTTGTGGCGAGCAGCGGAAAATACGGCTTCGGTCTCCTCCAGATCCGCCAGCAACCGCACGCAACGCGGGTAATAAGCAGCGCCATCGAGCGTCAGGCTGATCTGGCGAGTGGTGCGTTGCAGCAGTTGTACGCCCAGATGGGCCTCAAGTTGCTTGATCAGAATGGTCACCGAAGCCCGGGGCAATTGCAGGCTGTCCGCCGCTTTGGCAAAGCCGCCCAATTCGACGATTCGGGTGAACACGCGCATGGCGTTGAGACGGTCCATTGCTTTGGTTTACCGGTTGATTATTTAGAATTTGCAAATAGTGATAGCAGTTTTAGCCTGTTTATCTTGTTTCTGTCGAGATCAACAATGGGCTTCAATTCACAGGGAGCTGATTTCATGCAAACACGTCAACTGGGTAAAAACGGTCCGCAGGTTAGCGCGATCGGGCTGGGCTGTATGGGCATGACCGATTTCTACACCACGGGCGTGGACACCCGTGAAGCCATCGCCACTTTGCACCGCGCATTGGAACTGGGGATCAACCTGCTCGACACGGCAGATATGTACGGCCCACATAACAACGAAGAGCTGATCGGCAAGGCCATTGTCGGCAAGCGTGAGCAGGTGTTTCTGGCCAGTAAGTTCGGCATTGTCCGTGACCCGTCCAACCCCGATGCACGGGGCGTCAACGGTCGACCGCAATACATTCGCGACGCTATTGACGGCACCCTCAAACGCCTCGGCGTGGAAACCCTGGATTTGTATTACCAGCACCGCATCGATCCGCAGGTGGCCATCGAGGAAACCGTCGGCGCCATGGCAGAACTGGTGAAGGCCGGCAAGGTGCGTTACCTGGGATTGAGTGAAGCATCGGTCGCCACGCTGGAGCGAGCGAACAAGGTTCATCCGATCAGCGCACTGCAAAGTGAATATTCGCTGTGGAGCCGCGATCAGGAGGAGAACGGTTGCCTGGCCGCGTGCCAGCGTCTGGGCGTTGCCTTCGTACCTTACAGCCCGTTGGGCCGGGGCTTTTTGACCGGTGCACTGAGAAGCCCGGATGACTTCGCAGCCGACGACTACCGTCGTTTCAGCCCGCGTTTTCAAGGGGACAACTTCGCGAAAAATCTGTTGCTGGTGCAGCAGGTGCAGGCCCTGGCCGCCGACAAGGGCGTGACGGCGGGCCAACTGGCGTTGGCGTGGGTCTTGGCCCAAGGGGATTACCTGATCCCGATTCCAGGCACCAAACAGCGTAAATACCTGGAAGAAAATGTGGCCGCGCTGGAGGTGAAATTGAGCCGTGAAGAGTTGCAGGCCCTGGAAGCAATATTCCCGGCCAATGCCACGGCAGGCCTGCGTTATCCGGAAGAGGTCATGAAGTTGCTCGACCGGTAAGCGGTTCCCTGTGGGAGCGGGCTTGTGTGGCGAGGGAGCTTGCTCCCGCTCGGCTGCGAAGCAGTCGTAAACCCTTTACATGCGGTTTAACTTTGAAATGCCGGGGTCGCTGCGCGACCCAACGGGAGCAAGCTCCCTCGCCACAGCCCGCTCCCACAATGGATTGCCCAACGCTGTATTACTTCGAAACAATCCGCCACCTCTTCGCGAGTGAAAAGGGTCAAAATGCATCTTTTTGGCCGCAATCCGAGACGAGATTCCCATGCGAACCTACCTGCGCCTGGCCGCCCTGAGCGCCCTCTTCATTTCCTCCCTGACTCAGGCCGCCGACCTGATCCCCATCGAAGTTCACCGCGACGCCAACTGCGGCTGCTGCAAAAAGTGGGTCAGTCATCTGGAAGCCAACGGCTTCAAGGTTGAAGATCATGTCGAAGCCGACATGAGCCAATTCAAGCAACAACACGGCGTGCCACCTCGCCTGGCGTCCTGCCATACCGGCTTGATCAACGGCAAATTCGTCGAAGGCCACGTGCCGGCCGAGCAAGTACTGGCCTTGAGCAAGCGTAACGATCTGTTGGGGGTTGCCGCCCCCGGCATGCCCATGGGCTCGCCCGGTATGGAAATGGACGGCATGAGCGACGCCTACCAGGTGATCGGCCTGAAAAAGGACGGCACTGACGTGGTGGTGGCGGACTACCCCGCCCATTGATGTTCGGCGCATACATCGGGTTGTTTCTCGCGGCGTTCGGTGCCGCGAGCCTGTTGCCCTTGCAGTCCGAAGCAGTGCTGATGGGGCTGTTGCTCAGCGGCCAGTATTGGCTCTGGTCATTGCTGGCGGTGGCCACGCTGGGCAACGTGCTGGGCTCGCTGCTGAACTGGTGGCTGGGGCGCGGTATCGAACGGTTCCGCGATCGGCGGTGGTTTCCGGTCAGCCCTCGCCATCTTCAACAAGCCCAAAAGCACTATCAGCGCTACGGTCATTGGTCCTTGCTACTAAGCTGGGTACCGATCATCGGCGACCCTCTGACGCTGGTGGCTGGCGTCATGCGCGAGCCGCTGGGGCGTTTTCTGGTGATCGTGACGTTCGCCAAGGGCGCCCGCTACGGTGTGTTGGCCATCGCCACACTGGGCTGGATGGGTTGAACGATCATGCAGCGCCATAGCCCCGTAGCAGCTGTCGAGCTTGCGAGGCTGCGTTCGGCTGCGAAGCAGTCGTAAAACCAGAACTCGCGGTGTGTCAGGCAGACCGCGTCAGCCGAACTCACGACTGCTTCGCAGCCGAACGCAGCCTCGCAGGCTCGGCAGCTGCTACAAAGAATGCGTCGCCGCCTGTGTTTAATGTCACCCTAATCACGCCAATCCAGCATCGGCGGATTTCCTGTGGAGTTCACCCATGTCGCCCATTCTCTCCCGCTGGTTGCCCGGTCTGCTGCTGACGGCGGCACTGCCCGTTTTCGTCCACGCCCGGAACGAAGCCGAAACGCCGCAATACGGTCCGCAACTTCAGGGCTTTGAGTACCCCTACACGGTCAAGCATTTCGCCTTTGAGTCTCAGGGCAAATCCCTGCAGATGGGTTACATGGACGTCGCGGCCCATGGCAAGGCCAATGGCCGCAGCGTGGTGCTGATGCATGGCAAGAACTTCTGCGGCGCCACCTGGGAGAGCTCGATCAAGGCGTTGAGCGAGGCCGGTTACCGGGTTATCGCCCCGGACCAGATCGGCTTCTGCACCTCCAGTAAACCGGACCACTATCAATACAGTTTCCAGCAACTGGCCACCAACACCCAGCAACTGCTCAAAGCCCTGGGCATCCAGAAAGCCTCCTTGCTCGGGCACTCCACCGGCGGCATGCTCGCCACGCGCTATGCGCTGCAATACCCCGATCAAGTCGAACAACTGGCGTTGGTCAATCCCATCGGCCTGGAAGACTGGAAAGCCCTCGGCGTGCCGTATCGCACAGTTGATCAATGGTATGAGCGCGAGCTGAAAGTCACGGCGCAAGGTATCCACGACTACCAACGCACCACCTATTACGATGGCCGCTGGAAGGCGGAGTTTGACCGTTGGGTGAACATGTACGCAGGCTTGGCCAAAGGACCGGGCAAAACAGCGGTGGCGTGGAACTCGGCGCTGATTTACGACATGATCTTCACCCAACCGGTGTACTACGAGTTCAAGGACCTGAAAGTGCCGACCCTGCTGCTGATCGGGACCTCCGACACCACGGCCATCAACAAGGACATCGCACCGCCCGAGGTCAAGGCGAAAATCGGTCATTACGACGTACTCGGCAAGCAAGTAGCGAAACTGATTCCACAGTCGACGCTGGTTGAATTCCCGGGCCTTGGCCACGCGCCGCAGATGGAGGAGCCGGCGAAGTTCCATCAGGCGTTGCTCGAGTGGCTGAACAAAACCAATCCCGTTCGTTGATGAGGTAAGGCTGATGGCTGTGCAGATTGCGGTGATCGATGACTGGCAGGACGTAGCTCGCGACGTGGTGGACTGGTCGGTGCTGGACAGCATCGGCCAGGTGAGCTTTCTCCATGACTACCCTGCCGACAACGAAACCCTGGCCGAACGTCTGGGCGCATTCGAGGTGATCTGCGTGATGCGCGAGCGCACCCGGTTTGACGAAGACCTGCTGCGCCGCTTGCCCACACTCAAACTGCTGGTCACTGGCGGCATGCGCAACGCCGCCCTGGACCTGAAAGCCGCCGCCGCGCTGGGCATTCAGGTCTGCGGCACCGACAGCTACAAACACGCCGCCCCCGAACTGACCTGGGCGCTGATCATGGCAGCAACCCGCAACCTGGTGGCCGAAGCCAACGCCTTGCGCGCAGGTCAATGGCAGCAAGGCCTGGGCGGCGACCTGCAGGGCAAGACGTTGGCGATCCTCGGTCTGGGCAGCATCGGTCAGCGGGTAGCCCGGTTCGGTCAGGTGTTTGGCATGCGCGTCATCGCGTGGAGCGAAAACCTCACCAGCGAACGGGCTGCCGAAGTCGACGTCACCTATGTCAGCAAGCAGGAACTGTTCGAGCAGGCCGATGTGCTGTCGGTCCATCTGGTGCTCAGCGAGCGCAGCCGAGGGTTGGTGGACGCTCAGGCGCTGGACTGGATGAAACCCACAGCATGGCTGGTCAATACCGCACGCGGGCCAATTGTCGATGAGTCGGCGTTGATCAAGGCGCTTCAGAAAAAACGCCTGGCGGGCGCTGCGCTGGACGTCTTCGAGCAGGAGCCGTTGCCCCGCCATCATCCCTTCAGAACGCTGGACAATGTACTGGCCACGCCTCATGCCGGGTATGTCAGCCGGCAGAACTACCAACTGTTTTTTTCGCAGATGATCGAAGACATTCAAGCTTGGGCGGCCGGGGAACCGGTTCGGATTCTGAACTAGGACCGCGTTATCGTTCTTCGCGGGCAAGCCTCGCTCCTACGGGGTTTGTGTCGACCGTAATACCGTGACCGACACAAACCCCGTAGGAGCGAGGCTTGCCCGCGAAGAGGCCCTCAAACCCACCACATCTCCCCAAGCCCTACGCACCGCAATGGTGCAATTCACAACCCATCACGCCCGGTCATTGTGACTTTCAAGTCCGATTTGACCCACACCCAAAAACAAACCTGCCCTTCGTCGGTGCATATCCCTGCGCAAAGCCTCGTTTTTGCATGCTCATCCAACCGATTGTCGAACAAATTCCCCGGTTAACCGACCCCGCTCTAAGTTCTGGCCTAGACTGATTTTCGCGGGGTAAAACCGACCGGTCATTCGGTGAAAAAAATCGAAACTTTTAGTGCTGGCCGCTGGTCAGGTTAAAGGTAGGGCCACAGCGACTGGTGCATTCCTTGCAACAGCCACTTCACCCATTCTGCTTCAGCGCATGGGCAGCACTTGCTCACCGATGCGTAGCGCGTTAGCGCCCGGCCACAGGATTTGGCCACGAACACCGTTTGTGCCAGACCTAGAATTAGATCAACAACACGGGAGATTCATATGATCAGTGCGGCTTTAGATATTCAGGGAGAACGTGCTCATCAGCAGGTCGGGGAAACGAGCGCCATCGGCGCCCTCAGTGCCAAATCGGCCAGCGTGCCGGTCCCCAAGACGCTGGCACCGGCGGCCAGTCAGAATCCCAACAAGAAGAAAGTCCTGTTCGTTACCTCGGAGATTGCCGATCTGGTGAAGACCGGCGGCCTGGGCGACGTTTCCGCTGCGCTGCCGCGGGCCATGGCTCACCTGCACGACGTTCGTGTGCTGATCCCCGGTTATCCGCAAGTGATGAACAGCGAGAACCCGATTCATATCATTGGTGAACTGGGTGGGCACGCAGCATTGCCGCCCTGCAAGATCGGGCGCATGGATATGCCCGACGGCCTGGTCATTTACGTGTTGATCTGCCCTGAACTGTACGAGCGCGAAGGCTTGCCTTACGGCGCCAACAACGGCCGCGACTGGCCGGACAACCATATTCGTTTCGCCCGGCTGGGCCTCGCGGCAGCCGATATCGCCGCCAACCTCGCACAAATTCACTGGTGCCCGGACCTGGTGCACGCCCACGACTGGCCTGCCGGCCTGGCGCCCGCTTATATGCACTGGCGCGGGCAACGCACCCCGACCCTGTTCACCATCCACAACCTGGCGTACCAGGGCGTCACCAGCCTCGGCTCGTGCCCGGAACTCGGGATCCCCATGCATGCCTTGCAACAGGAAGGCATGGAGTTTTACGGCAAGATGTCGTTCCTCAAGGCCGGCATGGCCTATTCGAGCCACATCACCACCGTCAGCGCCACCTATGCCCA
Organism: Pseudomonas sp. LBUM1673; assembly: GCF_059695645.1. Classification (NCBI taxonomy): domain Bacteria; kingdom Pseudomonadati; phylum Pseudomonadota; class Gammaproteobacteria; order Pseudomonadales; family Pseudomonadaceae; genus Pseudomonas; species Pseudomonas sp. LBUM1673. The sequence goes on along the minus strand of NZ_CP166780.1, from coordinate 2,995,073 downwards.
GGAAATCACCACGCCGGCCTTCGGCTGCGGCCTCGACGGTTTTCTCGCCGCCAAGACCCAGCAAGGTTTGCTCAGCGGGATTCCCAATGGCATCGATGAAAGCTGGGACGCGGCCACCGATCCGCACCTGTTCCACCCGTTCGCCATCGGCGACTGGGACGGCAAAGCCGTCAACGCGGCGCACGTTCGCAGGCTGTTCGACCTCGAAGACTCCGAAGGTCCGCTGTTCGCCGTGGTCTCGCGGCTGGTCTACCAGAAAGGCCTGGACCTGACCGAAGCGGTGGCTGAAGACATTGTCGCCAACGGCGGCCAGATCGCGATCATCGGCCGTGGCGAGCCCGAAGAAGAACAAGCCATGCGTGAACTGGCGTTGCGCTTCCCCGGGCAAATCGGCGTGCACATCGGCTTCAATGAAACCGACGCCCGTCGGATGTTCGCCGGCAGTGATTTCCTGCTGATGCCTTCGCGTTACGAACCCTGCGGTCTGAGCCAGATGTACGCCCAGCGCTTCGGTTCATTACCGGTAGCGCGCAATACCGGTGGCCTGGCCGACACCATTGAAAACGGCGTGACCGGTTTCCTCTTCGACGAATCCACGGTAGAGAGTTATCGCGAAGCCCTGAGCCGCGCGTTCAAGGTATTCGCCTACCCCGGCCTGCTCAACGCCATGCGTTGCCGAGCCATGACGGCGCCCTTCAACTGGTGCAAGGCGGTCGAACCCTACGCCGAACTCTACGAACAACTGGTGGCTCAAGCGCTGGGCAAATCGGGCAAACAGTAAGAGGCTTTCAACGATGCCGTTACGGACCCTTGAGACCTGGCCCCACGGCGCAGTCATGCTGGACGCAGAACACACGCGTTTTGCCTTGTGGGCGCCAGATGCGTTTTTTGTCAGTCTTGAACTGGAAACCGGGCAATCCCTGCCGTTGCTGCCTCAGGCCGATGGCTGGTTTGTGATCAAGGCCCGCTGCCCCGCGGGTACCCGCTACCGCTACAACATCGATGGCGAGCTGGAGGTGCCGGACCCGGCCTCCCGCGCCCAGGCAGGCGATATCGACAGCCACAGCGTGGTGGTCGATCCCCTCGCCTATGCGTGGCAACACAGCGCCTGGCAGGGTCGGCCATGGAATGAGGCTGTGATCTACGAACTGCACGTCGGGGTACTCGGCGGTTTCAGCGAGGTCGAGCAGCATCTGGCGCGTTTGGTCGAACTGGGGATTACCGCCATCGAACTGATGCCGCTGGCGCAGTTCCCCGGCGAGCGCAACTGGGGTTACGACGGCGTTTTGCTTTACGCGCCCCAGGCTTCCTACGGCTCGCCCGAACAACTCAAACACCTGATCGACACGGCCCACGGCCATGGCCTGGCGGTGATTCTCGACGTGGTCTACAACCACTTCGGCCCGGACGGCAATTACCTGCATCGCTACGCCAAAGGCTTTTTTCGAGAAGACCAACACACCCCGTGGGGCGCGGCCATCGACTTCCGGCGGCGCGAGGTGCGCAACTTCTTTATCGACAACGCGCTGATGTGGTTGCTGGAGTACCGCTTCGACGGCCTGCGCCTGGATGCCGTGCACGCCATCGAAGACCCGGACTTCCTTCAGGAGCTGGCGCAACGGGTTCGGCGGCAAACCGATCCGGCGCGGCACGTGTGGCTCATGGCGGAAAATGAGCACAACCAGGCCAGCTTGCTGGAGCAAGGTTTCGACGCGCAGTGGAACGACGACGGCCACAACGCCCTGCACGTTTTGCTCACCGGTGAAACCGATGCCTATTACGCCGACTATGCCGAGCAGCCCACCGAACAACTCGCCCGTTGCCTGAGCCAGGGCTTCGTGTTTCAGGGCCACATCACACGCCACGGTACGCCCCGAGGTGAGCCGAGTGGTCACTTGCCGCCCACGGCCTTCGTGCTGTTCCTGCAAAACCACGACCAGATCGGCAACCGCGCCTTTGGCGAGCGCCTGCATCAACTGGCCCGGCCTGATGCCCTCTACGCCGCCACCGCGTTGCTGCTGTTGTCGCCGATGATCCCGCTGATGTTCATGGGCGACGAGTTCGCCGCCGAGCAACCGTTCCTGTTCTTCACCAGCCACCACGGTGAACTGGCGGAACTGGTGCGCGAAGGACGGCGCAATGAGTTCGCGGCGTTCAGCGCCTTTACCGACCCGCACAAACGCGAGCAAATTCCCGACCCGAACGCGAAACAGACCTTCGAGGCTTCACGGCCGAAACTGACCGCCACCCGCCAATCGCCGATTTATGACCTGTATCGCCAACTGCTGCAGATTCGCCATCAACACATCATCCCGCACCTGCCCGGTGCCCAGGCGCAGGGTGCGCAGGTACTGGCCGAAGGCGCGGTGACGGCGCGTTGGCGGCTGGGCGATGGCCGTCAGTTGCGCATTGACCTGAACCTCAGCGACACGCCCGTGGTCCACACCTCACAGGCCGACGCTATGTTGCTGTTCGAACACCCGCCGCGATCGGCCGGCCTATTGGATCAGGGCACACTTGTCCCGTATTGCGCGCTAGTCACCCTCACGGCCGCACCCCCTTTGCTACCCCCGGATAGAGAGCGCCCATGAGCGAAACGCAACTGGAAATACTGGCCAGCCGAGCAGGCCTGGCCGTCGACTGGATCGACGCCAATGGCCGTCCACAGAAAGTTACCCCGGCGGTGTTGCGCTCGGTGCTCAGTGGACTTGGCCATCCCGCCAATTCCGCCCAGGAGATCGACGCCAGCCTGGTGCAATTGCAGGAGGTGCAACAAACCCGGCACCTGCCACCGCTGCTGACCTGCGACGTCGGCGTCGGCCTTGATCTGGCCCACTACTTCGAACCGCAAACCCCGTGTGAGATCCATCTCGAAGACGGCTCACGGATCAACCTGAAGCTCGATGACAACGCTGTTTTGCCCGGGCTGGTGCCGGTGGGTTATCAGCATGTCAGCATCGACGATCAGTCCTTCACCCTGGCGGTGGCGCCCGAGCGCTGCTACAGCGTTGGCGATGCCGTTGACAGTCAAAACCCGCGTACTTGGGGCCTGAGCGTGCAGTTGTACTCGCTGCGCCGTCCCGGCGATGGCGGATTCGGCGATACCCAGGCCCTCGAAGATCTGGCCCGGGTGGCCGGCGAACGGGGCGCCGAAGCGTTGGCGATCAGCCCGCTGCATGCGATGTTCAGCGGCGACACCCAGCGTTACAGCCCTTACTCACCGTCCAGCCGTTTGTTTCTCAACAGCCTGTACGCGGCGCCCGGTGCGATTTTCGGTGAACGCGCCCTGCGCACCGCGATCGACTCCACCGGCCTTGCCGCTGAGCTCAAGCACCTCGAAACACTGTCGCTGATCGACTGGCCCACGGCCGCCGAGGCCAAGCATCGCTTGCTGGAAGCTTTGTATGAAGGGTTCGTCCACGGCGAACATCCCTTGCATCCAGACTTCAGCAGCTTCCGCCATGCCGGTGGCGAAGCGCTGGAAAATCATTGCCGCTTCGAAGCGATCCAGGAAGCCCGTGCCCTTCGCGGTGAAAGCCTCGACTGGCGTGAGTGGCCCGAGCAATGGCGTGACCCGCGCAGCGCCGCCCTGACGCAATTTGCCGAAGAGAACTCGTCCCGCATCGGCTACTTCGCGTTCTGCCAATGGCTGATTGCGCGCAGCCTGGAGCGCGCCCAGAGCGCCGCCCGCGGTGCCGGCATGGGCATCGGCCTGATCGCCGACCTGGCGGTGGGCGCCGACGGCGGCGGCAGCCAGGCCTGGAGTCGCCAGGATGAATTGCTCGCCTCACTGACCGTGGGTGCGCCACCGGACATCCTCAACCGCGCCGGCCAGGGCTGGGGGATTTCTGCGTTCTCCCCTGAAGGTCTGGTGCGCAACGGCTTTCGCGCGTTCATCGAAATGCTGCGGGCCAACTTCGGCCATGCCGGTGGCCTGCGCATCGATCACGTCATGGGCCTGCAACGACTGTGGGTGATCCCCAATGACGCGCCGCCCAGCGACGGTGCCTACCTCTATTATCCGGTGGACGACCTGCTGCGCTTGCTGACCCTCGAATCCCATCGGCATCAGGCCATCGTTCTCGGCGAAGACCTCGGCACCGTACCCGACGGCCTACGCGAAAAACTCATCGCGCGCTCGATCCTCGGCATGCGCGTGCTGCTGTTCGAACAGGACAACACGCACTTCAAGCCGATTCTCGACTGGCCGGACAACGCCCTGGCAACCACCAGCACCCATGACCTGCCGACGCTCAATGGCTGGTGGCACGGTCGCGATATCGACTGGAGCGCTCGCTTGAGTCTGGTCGACGCCCCGGGTGAAATCGAATGGCGCCAACATCGCGAACGCGAGCGCGAAGGCCTGCGCCGGGTGCTGAGCCAGGACCCGCAGAATTTCCGCGAAGAGTCCCACGAAACCGATCAGGTACTCGACGCCGCCATCCGGTTCCTCGGTCATACCCGCGCGCCACTGGTGTTGCTGCCGCTGGAAGATGCCCTGGGTATCGAACAGCAGGCCAACCTGCCCGGCACCACCGACACCCACCCCAACTGGTCCCGCCGGTTGCCCGGCGACAGCGAAGCCCTGCTCGATGACCCGGATGCCGCCCGACGCCTGGAACTGCTCGCCTGTGCGCGACTTCAGGCGGCCGAGCGTGACCAATGAATCAACCGCTGACCCAACCGCTGCGGGCGACGCTGCGGCTGCAATTCCATAAAGGTTTCACACTGGATCAAGCGGTGCCGCTGGTGCCGTACTTCGCCAGCCTGGGCATCAGCCACGTCTACGCCTCGCCGCTGCTCGCCGCCCGCGCAGGCTCCATGCATGGCTACGATGTGGTGGACCCGACCGCGGTCAACCCTGAACTGGGCGGCGAAGCTGCATTGCGCCGCTTGGTCAGTGCGTTGCGCGAACACCACATGGGGCTGATCCTCGACATCGTTTCCAACCACATGGCCGTCGGCGGTGGTGACAACCCCTGGTGGCTCGACTTGCTGGAATGGGGACGGCTGAGCCCTTACGGCGAGTTCTTCGACATTCAATGGCACTCACCCGACCCATTGATGGAAGGCCAGTTACTGTTGCCCTTCCTGGGCAGCGATTACGGCGTCGCCCTGCAAGACGGCACCCTGCCCTTGCGTTTCGATGCCCAAAGCGGCGCCTTTTATGTCGAGCACTATGAGCATCACTTCCCGATTCGCCCCACGGACTACGGCGAATTGCTCAAGGCGGATGAGCTATTGAATGCCGAGCAGGTCGAGCAACTCAAATCCCTGGCAGATCGCTTCAGTACCTTGAGTTATCAGACCGACGCCCACAGCCTGGCGATTCCACTGAAAACAGAGCTGCGGGAACTGGCCAGCGATCCGGCCATTCTTCAGGCCATCCAGCACACCCTCGGCACTTACGACTCGCTCACCCCCGAGGGTTTTCAGCGCCTGCATAACCTGCTGGAACACCAGAGCTATCGCCTGGCCAGTTGGCGCACCGCGGCGGACGACATCAACTGGCGGCGCTTTTTCGATATCAATGAACTGGGGGGCCTGCGCGTCGAACGCCCGGCGGTGTTCGAAGCCACCCATGCAAAAATCTTCGAGCTGGTGGCCGAAGGCCTTGTCGATGGACTGCGCATCGACCACATCGACGGCCTCGCCGACCCGCGTGGTTACTGCCGCAAACTGCGGCGCCGGATCGATCGCCTGGCACCGGAGCGGCACCTGCCGATTTACGTCGAGAAGATCCTCGGCGAAGGCGAAACCCTGCACCGCGACTGGTGCGTCGATGGCAGTACCGGTTACGAATTCATGAACCAGTTGTCGTTGCTGCAAACCGACCCCGAAGGCGCCCAGCCCCTGGGTGAACTGTGGAGCCGGCACAGCGAACGGCCCGCCGATTTCCGCCAGGAAGCGCAACTGGCACGCCAGCAGATTCTCAACGGTTCCCTGGCCGGGGATTTCGAAAGTGTCGCCCAAGCCCTGTTGCAAATAGCCCGGGATGACCTGATGACGCGGGACCTGACCCTCGGCGCAATCCGTCGGGCCTTGCAGGAACTGATCGTGCACTTCCCGGTGTACCGCACCTATATCAGCCCGCTGGGCCGAAACTGCGCCCAGGACGAGGTGTTTTTCCAGCAGGCCATGGACGGTGCAAGGCAAACCCTCGGCGAGGCCGACTGGCCGGTGCTCGATTGCCTGGCCGGCTGGCTCGGTGGCCAACCCTGGCGCAAGCGCCCGGTGGGCCGCCCGCGCAAACTGCTCAAGCATGCGTGCGTGCGCTTCCAGCAGCTGACCTCACCGGCGGCGGCCAAGGCCGTGGAAGACACCGCGCTTTATCGCTCGGCGGTGCTGTTGTCGCGCAACGATGTCGGCTACAACACTGAACAGTTCAGCGCACCGGTGGCTGACTTCCACGCTGCCTGCGCCAATCGCCTCGCCGAATTCCCCGACAACCTGCTGGCCACCGCGACCCACGACCACAAACGCGGCGAAGATACCCGCGCGCGGCTGGCGGTGTTGAGTGAACGCAGCACTGGGTACACCGCGCAGGTCGAACACTGGCGAACCCTGGCCGGCAAACTGCGCGTTGAACCCGGCGCGCCCTCGGCGGGCGACGAGCTGATTCTCTATCAAGCGATCCTCGGCAGTTGGCCGTTGGAGCTTCGCCCTGACGATCAGGTGGCGCTCGAGGGCTACGCTAAACGCCTCTGGCAGTGGCAACAAAAAGCCCTGCGCGAAGCCAAGTTGCAAAGCAGCTGGAGCGCGCCCAACGAGGGGTATGAACAAGCGACCCAAGGGTTTCTCGAACGCCTGCTGCTGAGCCCCGAAGGCCAGCCACTGCGCACGGCCATCGGTGCGGCAGCGCAGAGCATTGCCGCCCCAGGCGCACTGAATGGATTGGCGCAAACCTTGCTGCGAATGACCGTGCCGGGGGTACCGGACCTCTATCAGGGCAACGAGTTCTGGGATTTTACGCTGGTCGATCCGGACAACCGTCGGCCGGTGGATTACGTCAGCCGTCAACAGGCCATGCACGTTCGGCTGGACCTGCCCGATGTGTTGGCGAGCTGGCGTGATGGGCGCATCAAGCAAACCCTGATCGCCCAGACGTTACACCTGCGTGCCGAGCATGCCGGGCTGTTTCAGAAAGGGACTTACCAAGCCCTTGAAGTCCTCGGCAGCCAGGCTCACCGGGTACTGGCGTTTGTTCGTGAATGGCAGGGAAAACGGGCTATCGTGATCGTACCGATACGCTGTGCCGAATTGCTGGAAAACAGTGCCGATCCACAGGTTGACGCGCAGCTGTGGGGCGATACCCGAGTCCAATTGCCGTTCGCCGCGCCTGACGAAAATCTGAAGGGACTTTTTGCAAGCGTCGCAGTCACAAAACACAGGGAGCTGATGGTCAGCGCCGCGCTGGGGGATTTCCCGGTCAATCTCTTTATCCAAACGACCCAAGCTTGAGTTCAGTTCAGGAGCATTGCGATGAGTACCGACGATAAACGCATCCGCGAATTTGCCTATCAAATCTGGGAGTCCGAGGGCAAACCCGTGGGCCAGGAAAAACGCCATTGGGAGATGGCCTGCAAACTGGCCGAAGCCGAAGCACTGGCGCCCGGTAAGTCGCCGAAAGCGAACGGCAGCAAAAGCATCGGCACCCAGTCCGCGCTTGGCAAGCCCGACGGCAAGCTGGTCAATGCCAAGGGCATCGAGTCCAAGCCCAAAGCCAAATCCGCCGCGGCGTCGGCAGTGACTCCACCGGGCGAAAAGCCCCCTGTGAAAAAGCCTCGCGCCGCGCGTAAACCGCCAACGACCTGACGCTTCACAGCCTTGTCCCGATTGACATCGTGGCGAGCCCTCTCGCCACCGAGAGCGCATTCGCCCTCAAAAAACCGTTGCAGGAGCAGCTATGACCAGTCCAAAGAAAGCCGCGCCCGAACCTCATGCCGAGGCCTCGCGAATTCGTGAAGGCTTGCCCTTCCCGCTAGGTGCGACCTGGGATGGCCTGGGGGTCAATTTCGCGCTGTTTTCGGCTAACGCAACCAAGGTCGAACTGTGCATCTTCGACGATGCCGGCGAGGTGGAACTCGAGCGTATCGAATTGCCGGAATACACCGACGAGATCTACCACGGCTACTTGCCCGATGCCCATCCAGGGTTGATCTACGGCTATCGCGTATACGGTCCGTACGACCCGGCCAACGGCCATCGCTTCAACCCCAACAAGCTGCTGATCGATCCCTACGCCAAACAATTGGTCGGCCGATTGAAATGGTCCGAAGCGTTGTTCGGCTACACCATCGGCCACCCTGACGCCGACCTCAGTTTCGATGAACGGGACAGCGCCCCCTTCGTGCCCAAATGCAAAGTGATCGACCCGGCACATACCTGGGGCCATGACCACAGGGTCAGCGTGCCGTGGGACAAGACAATCATTTATGAGACTCACGTACGTGGTTTCAGCATGCGTCACCCCTCCGTCCCCGAGAATCTGCGTGGCACCTTCGCCGGGTTGATGGTCGATGACATACTGGAACACATCCGCAAGCTCGGCGTGTCGACCGTGGAATTGTTGCCTATTCATGCCTTCGTCAATGACCAGCACCTGCTGCACAAAGGCATGACCAATTACTGGGGTTACAACAGCATTGCGTTCTTTGCCCCGGACCCGCGCTACCTGGCCAGCGGCAAGATCGCCGAGTTCAAGGAAATGGTCGCGCACCTGCACGAGGCCAATCTGGAGGTGATCCTCGACGTGGTCTACAACCACACCGCCGAGGGCAACGAACAAGGCCCGACCCTGTCCATGCGCGGCATCGACAACGCCTCCTACTACCGCTTGATGCCTGACGACAAACGCTACTACATCAACGACTCCGGAACCGGCAACACCCTGGACCTGAGCCACCCGTGCGTGTTGCAAATGGTCACTGACTCCCTGCGTTACTGGGCCACGGAAATGCACGTGGACGGTTTCCGCTTTGACCTGGCGACCATCCTCGGCCGCTACCACGACGGTTTCGACGAGCGTCACAGCTTCCTCGTGGCCTGCCGCCAGGACCCGGTTCTGCGCCAGGTGAAGATGATTTCCGAACCCTGGGACTGTGGCCCCGGCGGTTACCAGGTGGGGAATTTCCCGCCGGGCTGGGTCGAATGGAACGACAAATTCCGCGACACCGTGCGCGCGTTCTGGAAAGGCGACGACGGCCAACTCGCCGACTTTGCCAGCCGCATGACGGCGTCCGGCGAGATGTTCAACCAGCGTGGGCGCCGGCCGTATGCCTCGCTGAACTTCATCACTGCCCATGACGGCTTTACCCTCAATGATCTGGTGTCGTACAACGACAAGCACAACGAAGCCAACGACGAGAACAATCAGGACGGCAGCAACAACAATCTGTCCTGGAACCACGGTGTCGAAGGCCCCACCGACGATCCCGAGATCAATGCGCTGCGCCAGCGGCAGATGCGCAACTTCTTCGCCACGTTGCTGCTGTCTCAGGGCACGCCGATGCTGGTGGCCGGCGACGAGTTCGCCCGTACCCAGGAAGGCAACAACAACGCTTATTGCCAGGACAGTGAGATCGGTTGGGTCAATTGGGACCTGAGCGAAGACGGCAAGGCCCTGCTCAAATTCGTCAAACGCCTGATCAAGTTGCGCCTGACCTACCCGATCCTGCGGCGCGGACGCTTCCTGGTGGGCAATTACAACGAAGACATTGGCGTCAAGGACGTGACCTGGCTTTCCCCGGACGGCAGCGAAATGTCCACCGAACAATGGGAGGAAGGCCACGGTCGCTGCCTGGGCATGCTGCTCGATGGCCGCGCCCAGGAAACCGGCATTCGTCGCAAGGGCGCCGACGCGACTTTGTTGCTGGTGGTCAACGCCCACCATGACATCGTCAATTTCCTCCTCCCGGAAGTGCCTGACGGTGGTTTCTGGACCTGCATGATCGATACCAATCAACCGTCGATACGTGGCCAGGAACGCTTCGAGTTCGGTCACGAATATTCGGTCACCGGCCGTTCGCTGCTGCTGTTCGAATTGCAGCACGAGGAAGAAGAGTGAAAAGCCCCCGGGGGTAAGCCGTAATGCCCTCTGTAGCAGCTGCCGAGCTTGCGAGGCTGCGTTCGGCTGCGAAGCAGTCGTCAAACCAGAACTTGCGGTGCATCAGACAAACCGCGTCAGCCGGATTCACGACTGCTTCGCAGCCGAACGCAACCTCGCAGGCTCGGCAGCTGCTACAAGGTGTGCATCGCTGCTGATTTGCGAAACCCGACACAGCTCGGATTAAAAAAACCGAATCAGACCAAAGGCTGAGGCGACGAATAGCGTTCCATGAGCAATACTCTGCCCGCGGCAATCCAGGGTTCGGAGCGCGGCACATTGCTATCCCCCCGCCTTCACGGGTCTGCCAGGCTTGCTCCCCTGCAAGCATTGCGCACGACGGAGGGCAAGACAGAACAAGGACGTAGCGCCCATGAAAACAGTTTCCATCAGCGAAAGCAGCTTGCCCGCGCAGATCTGGAACAGCGCCCCGCAACTGGACATCATCCCCGTCATCAACACCGAAACGCTGGTCCCGACCGGCGCTCGTGCGGTGGTGATCGCGCCGCATCCCGGCGATGAAGTGGTGACCTGCGGTGGCCTGCTGCAACTGCTGTGCTCCCTGGATCATCCTCTGCAGTTGATCTCGATCACCGACGGTAGCGCCAGTCATCCAGGGTCGCGACAGTGGTCGGAAAAACGCCTGAGCGTGTTCCGCCCCCAGGAAAGCGTCGAAGCCTTGCGCCGGCTCGGGTTACCGATGCACAGCCTTAAGTGGATTCGCGCCGGCTTCACCGACAACGGTCTGGCCGAGCGGGAGTCTGAATTGACCCAATTCATCATCCGCTACCTGCGCCCCGGCGATGTGGTGTTCAGCACTTGGCGCGAAGACGGCAATGTCGACCACGATGCTGTCGGTCGAGCCAGCGCCAGGGCTGCGGCCCTGGTCGGTGCGACGTTCAACGAAGTACCGGTCTGGGCCTGGCACTGGCCGATGCGCGATCACAGGCTGATCCCCTGGCATCGCGCGCGCAAGATCCGCCTCGACAGCTGGACCGTCGCGCGCAAAAGCCACGCCACCTATGCCTACGCCAGCCAACTCGATGGCGAACCGGCGATAGGCATCGCCCCGATGTTGCCCCGGGTGATTCTGGAACGCATGCGGTTGCCGTATGAAATTGTGTTTGTCTGAATCATTCAAGGAATGTCTTTTGTGGCAAAGGAGCTTTTGTGGCGAGGGAGCTTGCTCCCTCGCCACAAAAGCTCCTTTGCCACAAATCACGCTGAACTGCTCGCCCATGTATCAGTCGCATACATAACATCAGCCCTGATTCAGAGGAGTGAATGTGACCAGCGATTCCGAACGCCAAGCCGTCGAGTCAGTGCCATTGAACACGCCCCCGGCGATTCATCGGCTGAGAGTGCTGACGGTCAATACCCACAAGGGCTTCACCGCCCTCAATCGACGTTTCATCCTCCCGGAGCTGCGTGAAGCGGTACGCAGTACGTCGGCGGACCTGGTGTTTCTGCAGGAAGTGGTCGGTGAGCACGACCGGCATTCTTTCCGCTACAACGACTGGCCACAGACCTCACACTACGAGTTCCTGGCCGACAGTATGTGGAGCGATTTCGCCTATGGTCGCAACGCGGTCTACCCCGACGGCCACCACGGCAATGCCCTACTGTCGAAATACCCGATCCGCGAATTTCGCAACCTCGATGTCTCAATCACCGGCCCCGAGCGTCGCGGGTTGCTGCACTGTGTGCTGGATGTGCCGGGCCATGCCGAAGTGCATGCCATTTGCGTGCACCTGAGCCTGCTGGAAAGCCATCGACAACTCCAGCTCCAATTGCTCTGCCTGTTGCTCGAATCGCTGCCCGACAATGCCCCGGTGATCATTGCCGGCGATTTCAACGACTGGCAGTTGCAAGGCAACGCCGCCCTCGCCCGACGCGACTACCTGCATGAAGCCTTCGAACGCCACCATGGCCGACCGGCAAAAACGTACCCGGCGCGTTTTCCCCTGCTGCGTCTGGACCGGATCTACCTGCGTAATGCCAGCAGTCACGAACCGCGAATACTCGGCCACAAACCCTGGACGCACCTGTCGGATCATTTGCCGCTGGCGGTGGAAGTGCGCCTGTAACACCGTCAAGTGGCAGTCGCCGAGGAGTGCCCACTCCAACAGAAAAAATGACAGCAACAACGAGCCGTGCCTGCTCATTTAACTTACACCGATGATCGCTCAAGCAAACCGATAGCCCTCTATCAAACATGTCTGCTCCGCGCCTTTTGGAATGATATTTCGCACAAACAACAACTTATATACGCGCCAAAAATCAGTCACTTATGGACGCTAAAATAGCAATACCACTTATCGGCCATTTTCTTGACGCAACGCCATCGGTCTTCTTAGCTACTTCTTACTACCCCCGGAAATCCATCAGGGGCAAGCCTCCAGACTCTCGTAAAAACGGGCGGGTCGGACCTTGCCTCAATCCATTCGGTCGCCCCTCATTCGGGGTAGGAGAGACGCCACAGCGAGATGCGCATGCGATTGCAAGGTAGACCGCCATGAAAACTTCACTCTCCTCACAAGAGATCAAAATCACCTTTTACACTGTCACGAGTTCACTCCTGCTGTGCTCATCCATGGAGCTGCAGGCCTCGCCTGCCGAGGACGAAACACCCCCCTGGTACAACCAGGAACTGCCGGTTCTCACCTTGCCCGCCGGATCCGCCACCTATCCTGGCCGCTTACACGTCAATCCCGACTTACAAAGCTCACGCCTGACGATCGAAGACGCTGCGCCTTCGGCCTGGGACCATGTCTATGGGAAGACGTCGCGGCAGGCCCAGACCGACTATCTCGCTCAGGGCTCTTCTATCCCCGGTGCCAGCGAATTCAAAGGCCCGGCACTCCTGACCGTGCAAAGCAACAGCGGCCATACCCAACGGGTCGGGCTGATCGGCGGCACCGCTCAATTCCACGGCAATGACAACGGCTTGCTGACCAACCGCGCCCTCGCCGATCCCGGCCATGACACGCTCAACCTTCAAGGCCAGAGTCTCGGCGCCTACTGGAGCCTGACTGGCCCGCAAGGCTGGCACGTAGACTTGACGGCCAGTGGTGGCCGGGTCAACGGTTATAGCCGCAACGACCAGGGCGCACGGCTAGCCACCGAAGGCAGCGCGGTGACGTTGTCGGTGGAAGGTGGTTTCCCGATTGGTTTGGGTAATAACTGGGTGGTCGAACCCCAGGCGCAGTTGATCAATCAACGCATTACGCTGGATACGCCCTATGCCGGCTCTGGCAATGCCTCTTCCAGCGACCTGACATCCTGGAGCGGGCGGGTCGGTGCCCGCTTGAAAGGCAGTTACGATATTAATGGCCTGCCGATCGAACCCTATGTGCGGACCAACGTGTGGCACACGGTGTACACCGGTAATACCGTGAGCCTGGATCAGGTCGACAAGATCAGCAGCAGCCGCAATTCATCGACGGTGGACGTGGGTCTGGGGCTGGTGGCCAGAGTGACGCCTTTGGTCAGCCTGTATATCAGCGCCGATTACAGCAGCGACGTGGATGACAATGATTTGAACGGGTTGATTGGCAGCCTTGGGGTGCGGATGCGGTGGTAACGAGGACTCAAGGGATGTGTTGTGAATTCTGACGCCATCGCGAGCAGGCTCGCTCCCACATTGGATTGTCGTTGTACACAAAACCAATGTGGGAGCGGGCTTGCTCGCGAATGAAGCGACGCGGTTTTAGATCAACCCTCCGGACGCAGAATCAACACCGCCAACGGCGGCAGGTTCAACACCAATGACAGAGCCTGGCCATGGCTCGGCTCTTCCTCGGTGAACGCCCCGCCGCCGTTACCGTAATTGGACCCGGCATAGGTGTCGGCATCGCTGTTGATCAACTCGACCCAGCGCCCTGCAAACGGCACACCGACGCGGTAGGACTGACGCGGCACCGGCGTGAAGTTGGCCACCACCAACACCGGCCGCCCGTCCTTGCTCCAGCGCAACCAGGCGTAGACGCTGTTGATCGCGTCGTCGCCGATCAACCACTGAAAGCCTTGCGGGGCATCGTCCTGATCGTGCAGTGCCGGTTCTTCGCGATACAGTCGATTCAGGTCACCGACCAGTTTGCGCACACCCTGGTGTTCCGGGTATTGCAGCAAATACCAGTCCAGCTGCTGATCGTGATTCCACTCACGCCACTGGCCAAATTCACACCCCATGAACAACAGTTTCTTGCCGGGGTGCGTCCACATGAAACTCAGATAAGCCCGCAGGTTGGCAAATTTCTGCCAGCGGTCACCGGGCATCTTGTCGATCAGCGAATGCTTGCCGTGGACCACTTCGTCGTGGGAAATCGGCAGGATGAAACGCTCGGACCAGGCATACACCAAGCCGAAACTCAGCTCGTTGTGATGATGGGCGCGGTACACCGGATCCTGCTGAATGTAATGCAGCGAATCATGCATCCAGCCCATGTTCCATTTATAGGCAAACCCCAGGCCACCCTGTTGCGTGCTCTGGCTGACACCCGGCCACGCCGTGGACTCTTCGGCAATCACCAGCGCACCCGGCGCTTCCAGGGCCACCACATCGTTGAGATGGCGGACGAAATCGATGGCTTCCAGATTTTCCCGACCGCCGTGACGGTTGGGTACCCATTCGCCGGCCTTGCGCGAGTAGTCGCGATACAGCATCGACGCCACTGCGTCCACGCGCAGGCCATCGACGTGGAAATGCTTGAGCCAGTGCAACGCCGACGCCAGCATGTAGCCGTGAACCTCGGTGCGCCCCAGGTTATAGATCAGCGTGTCCCAGTCCTGGTGAAAACCTTCCTGGGGGTTGCCGTACTCATATAACGCGGTGCCGTCGAACTGCGCCAGGCCGTGGGTATCGGTGGGGAAATGCGCCGGCACCCAATCGAGGATCACGCCGATCTCGGCCTGGTGACAGGCATTGACGAACGCGGCGAAGTCATCCGGCGTACCGTAACGGGCGCTTGGGGCGAATTGCGACAGCAGTTGATAACCCCATGAGCCACCGAATGGGTGCTCCATGATCGGCATCAGTTCGATGTGGGTAAAGCCCAACTCCTTCACATAAGGAATCAGCCGCTCGGCCAACTCGTGCCAGGTGTACTGACGGGCGACCTCCCCCAGGTCATCCAGCTCGCATTGCCAGGAACCGGCGTGCAACTCGTAAATTGACAGCGGCGCGCTGGTTCGCTGACGCTCGCCCCGCGACTGCATCCAGTCGTGGTCCTGCCAGTCGACTTTCAGCGGTGAGGCGACTTTCGAGGCGGTGTCCGGCGGCAGCGCGGTGGCGAGGGCCATCGGGTCAGCCTTGAGCGGCAGAATGCCTTGGGCACCGAGGATTTCGTATTTGTAGGCCTCCCCCGCCTGCAGGCGCGGGATGAACAATTCCCAGACACCCGTAGGGTGGCGCAGGCGCATGGGATGCCGACGACCGTCCCAGACGTTGAAGTCGCCGACCACCGATACCCTTTTGGCATTCGGAGCCCACACGGCGAAGCTCACGCCATCCACGCCATCGACCGTCTTCAACTGCGCGCCGAGGCAACTGCTCAGATCACGGTGATTGCCCTCGGCGAACAGGTACAAATCCATCTCGCCGAGTAATGGGCCAAAGCTGTAAGGGTCCTCGGCGAGTTGCTCACCCCCGGCCCAACGGGTTCGCAACAGATAGGGCCGCGCCTGTTCGAAATGCCCGACGAACAGCCCCGGCGTCTGGGTGGTCTCAAGGCTGCCGAGTTCTTCCCCTGACTCCTTGTCTACCACCTGCACGCTCAAGGCGTCCGGCAGATAGGCGCGAATGAATTGCCCACCAGCGCCATCGCCGTGCGGGCCGAGAATTGCAAAAGGGTCCCGGTGCTCGGCACGTACCAATGCGTCGATATCCCGCGCTCTGGGCAGCAGCGCCTCTTTAACGTGCCCCTGTTCCTTGTTCGAGATACTCATGACTACTCTCCACCAAGATCGGAAAAGGGTTTAAGCCCACTCAATAACCCGTACAGACCGTGCAACGGCACGGGCAGCCAGGTGGGGCGATTTTCGGCCTCATAGGCCACTTCATAAGCCGCCTTCTCCAGACCGAACAACGCCAGCGCGGCGTCCTCGCCTTCGGGATCTTGCCATGCATGAGCAAGACTAGCTGCCGCCAGCCGATAAGCGTCGACAAATGCTTGCCTCGCCTCTTTCAGATAACGCTCGGCGACCCGTTGACGCGCTGCCTGGGCGTCGGCGGTGTTGTCGACATTGTGCACGTTGATCGTCATCGCCGCGGCGTAATCGAAGGAACGCAACACGCCGCTGACATCTTTATAGGGGCTGTGTTTGCCGCGTCGTTCAGGCAGCGGCCGCGCCGGTTCACCCTCGAAATCGATCAGGTAGGCATCGCCCTTGATCACCAGCACCTGCCCCAGATGCAAGTCGCCGTGGACGCGAATACGCAAGCCGCCAGCAGCCTTTTTGCCCAACGCCTGGACATGGCTGAGGATGGCTTTTTTGTTGTCCAGCAATCGCCTGACCATGGTTTGGTCCGCGGAGCTCAGTTCGGCTTGATGCTGCTTGAGCAACTTCAAGGCATGTTCCAGTTGCGCCGCCACGTCCTTGGCCGAGGCCAGGGCATCTTTCTGGGTAGTGAGTTGTGGGGCGAAGTCCGGGTTGGCGCTCGGGGCCGCCAGCACCTGATGC
Source organism: Pseudomonas sp. LBUM1673 (assembly GCF_059695645.1). Classification (NCBI taxonomy): domain Bacteria; kingdom Pseudomonadati; phylum Pseudomonadota; class Gammaproteobacteria; order Pseudomonadales; family Pseudomonadaceae; genus Pseudomonas; species Pseudomonas sp. LBUM1673. The sequence goes on along the minus strand of NZ_CP166780.1, from coordinate 2,978,287 downwards.
ATTTCCCCCAGACGCTGGCCGAGCATGCCGGCAAAATCCTTCAGCTCGCCAAGGGCGTTGTAGTGCTGTTCCTGTTCGGACACGGCATCAGCGAGCTCGTCGCGAAGCGCCCGTTCGAGGTTGTTCTGGGTCCACTCCCACGCATCGCCCTGATTGCTCAAGTAGCCCTGGGCAATCATCAGCAGCGTGTCCTCGCCCGCCGCATCGCGACGAATCACCGCCCCCAGCAGCGGCGAAATATTCTGGAAACCGGCATGGGTCAGGTACGCGCTCATTTCCAGTTCCGGGTGCACCCCCGACGCGACCTTGCGGATCAGTTTCAGCACCAGGCTACTGCCCATCACCACCGAACTGTTGGATTGCTCAGCGGACAGGTAACGCACCTCCGACTCGGCAGTCAGGCCGAGCTTGGCCAGTTCGTCGGAAGGCTCGAAGCGGATCTCGCCGCCGTCCGACGGCAACACCGTGCCGGCCTGCATGCTCTGCAACACGGCATGAATAAAGCTGTCGAGGCTGAAGGCGTCGGTGATCAAACCGACCTGACGACCGCGCCGAACCCTGGCCAGCGCCAACTGCTGCGGCAAGGCCGCGCCGACCTGTTCCTCGGAAATAAAACCGAACGGCAACTGATAGCGGCTGGTCTGACCGCCGCTGGTGACGTCGATTTCACCCAACAATACCGGATGCTGCGGATCGCCGAAACGCACGCCGTAAGCGAGATTGACGCTGTCGATAGTGCCGTCCTTGCCGGCGAACCAGCGACGATTCTGCAACCAGCTCGGCAGGATGCCCTGTTCCAGCGTATGACGAGACGGTGCTTCGAGCAGCTCTTCCATCTGTTTCTTCAACACCAGCGTGGTGAAGTCCGGCAGGCTTTGCGCCGGCTCCACGTGCCAGCTCGGCATCTGGTTTTCCGCCGCCAGCCCGAACCAATAAAAGCCGTAAGGCGCCAGCGTCAGCAGGAAATTCAACTGGCCGATGGGCGGGAACGCGTTGCCGCCGAGCATTTCCACCGGAACCATGCCGACATAAGCCGACAAATCCAGTTCCGCCGCTTGCGCGCTGCGGGATACGTTGGCCACGCACAGAATGATCTCGTGCTTGCCGTCCGCGCCGGTGAATTCGCGGGTATAAGCCAGAATCCGTCGATTGCTCGGCGAAAGCATCTTCAGCGTCCCACGGCCGAAGGCCTTGGACTGCTTGCGCACCGCGAGCAGGCGCCGGTTCCAGTTCAACAACGAATGGGGGTCGCCGGCCTGGGTTTCGACGTTGACCGAGAGATAGCCATAGAGCGGGTCCATGATCGGCGGCAATACCAGGCTGGCCGGGTCGGCGCGGGAGAAACCGCCGTTACGGTCGATCGACCATTGCATCGGCGTGCGCACACCATCACGGTCGCCAAGGTAGATGTTGTCACCCATGCCAATTTCATCGCCGTAATACAGGGTCGGCGTGCCGGGCATCGACAGCAGCAGGCTATTGAGCAGTTCCACGCGACGACGATCGCGCTCCATCAACGGTGCCAGACGACGGCGAATCCCCAGATTGATCCGCGCCCGACGGTCGGCCGCGTAGTAATTCCACAGGTAATCGCGCTCCTTGTCGGTGACCATTTCCAGGGTCAGCTCATCGTGGTTGCGCAGGAAGATCGCCCACTGGCAGTTGGCGGGAATTTCCGGGGTCTGGCGCAGAATGTCGGTGATCGGAAAGCGATCTTCCTGGGCCAGCGCCATGTACATGCGCGGCATCAACGGGAAGTGAAAGGCCATGTGGCATTCGTCGCCGTTCTGGCCACTGGCATCGGTATTGCCAAAGTACAGCTGAGTGTCTTCCGGCCATTGATTGGCCTCGGCCAGCAGCATGCGGTCGGGGTAATTGGCGTCGATTTCGGCTCGGATCTGCTTGAGGACGTCGTGGGTCTCGGGCAGGTTTTCGTTGTTGGTGCCATCGCGCTCGATCAGGTACGGAATCGCGTCCAGCCGTAGACCATCGATGCCCATGTCGAGCCAGTAACGCATCACCGACAGCACCGCTTTCATGACTTGCGGGTTGTCGAAGTTGAGGTCCGGCTGGTGGGAATAGAAGCGGTGCCAGAAGTACTGACCGGCCACCGGGTCCCATGTCCAGTTGGACTTTTCGGTGTCGAGGAAGATGATGCGGGTGCCGTCATATTTCTGATCGTTATCGGACCAGACGTAGAAGTCGCGGGCCGCCGAGCCGGGTTTGGCCTTGCGCGCGCGCTGGAACCACGGGTGCTGGTCCGAGGTGTGGTTGATGACCAATTCGGTAATCACCCGCAGACCGCGTTTGTGGGCCTCGGAAATGAAGCGTTTGGCATCGGCCATGGTGCCGTAGTCGGCGTGCACGCCACGGTATTCGGCGATATCGTAGCCATCATCGCGCCGTGGCGAGGGATAGAACGGCAACAGCCAGACGGTGTTGACGCCTAGATCGGCAATGTAATCGAGTTTAGCGATAAGGCCCGGAAAGTCGCCGATCCCGTCATTGTTGGAGTCAAAAAAAGACTTAACGTGAACCTGGTAGATCACCGCATCCTTGTACCAGAGCGGGTCCTTGATGAAGGTGGCTGACCTGGGTTTCTTCGCCATTTGAAACTCCTGAAAAATTCTGGAAAAACAGTATCTGCCTGAAGAAATGCGGTCAGTGTGGGAGCGGGTTTGCTTGCGAAGGGGCCATAACAGTCAGCATTGATGTCGCCTGACACACCGCGTTCGCGAGCAAGCCCGCTCCCACATTTGATCTTCGCCAGGCTCAGGAACTGGTAATCCGCCAAATCCCGAACGGCAGATGCCACGGCTCGATCCGCATGAACTGGTACTTGCCGTGCCAGGTCCAGCGGTGGCCGTTCATCAAGTCTTCGCCCTGGGTACTGGCATCGTCGGGCAGGCCCATTTCCCATAGCGGCAATTCAAAATTCGCTTCCTGGGTGTTATGCGGATCGAGGCTGACGGCCACCAGGATGAAATTGCTGCCATCGACGCTGCGTTTGCCGAAGTACAAAATGTGGTCGTTCCAGGCGTTGTAGACCTTCAGGCCCAGATGCGTTTGCAACGCCGGGTTCTGCCGGCGGATGCGGTTGAGCTGGGCAATTTCGGCAATGATGTTGCCCGGCGCATTGAAGTCCCGCGGGCGGATTTCGTACTTCTCGGAATTGAGGTATTCCTCCCTGCCCGGCACGGGTGCCGCTTCACATAGTTCGAACCCCGAATACATGCCCCACAGCCCGGAGCCCATGGTCGCCAGCGCGGCACGTATCAGAAAGCCGGAACGCCCCGACTCATGCAGGAACGCCGGGTTGATGTCCGGGGTGTTGACGAAGAAATTCGGCCGGTAGCATTCACGCCACGGCGACTCGTTGAGTTCGGTGAAATAGGTCGCCAGCTCGGTCTTGGTGTTGCGCCAGGTGAAATACGTATAGCTCTGGGAGTAACCGACCTTGCCCAGGCGCGCCATCATCGCCGGCGTGGTAAAGGCTTCGGCCAGGAAGATCACCTCGGGGTACAACGCCCGCACATCGGCGATCAGCCACTGCCAGAACGGCAACGGTTTGGTATGAGGGTTGTCGACGCGAAACAGCTTCACGCCCTCCTTGACCCAGCCCACCACGATGTCGCGCAACTCGATCCACAGGCTGGGAATCGCGTCCACGGCATAGAAGTCGACGTTGACGATGTCCTGGTATTTCTTCGGTGGGTTCTCGGCGTATTTGATCGTGCCGTCCGGCCGCCAGTTGAACCAGCCCGGGTGCTGTTTGAGCCACGGGTGATCCTGGGAGCACTGAATCGCAAAGTCGAGAGCGACTTCCAGCCCATGCTCGGCAGCCGCGGCGACGAGCCGGCGAAAGTCCTCGCGGCTGCCCAGTTCCGAGTGGATCGCCTCATGCCCGCCCTCTTCGCTGCCGATGGCGTAAGGGCTGCCCGGATCGTCGGGGCCGGCGGTCAACGAGTTGTTCGGGCCTTTGCGGTAGCTGCGGCCGATCGGGTGGATCGGCGTGAAGTACAACACGTCGAAGCCCATGTCCTGGATCATTGCCAGCCGCGAATGGACATCGTTGAAGGTGCCGTGGCGGGCGGGGTCATCGGTGATCGAGCGCGGAAACAATTCATACCAACTGGCGAACTGCGCCAGCGCTCGCTCCGCGTCCACCGGGTATTCAGGACTCAGGGTCAGATAGGGACGATGGTCGGCCTGGGCCATCAAGTCCGCGCTGCGTTGGTGCAGAAACAAGGCGACCTGCTCGGTTTCGAGCAGACTGGACAGTTCATGATGCAACGCCGCCAGTTGTTCACTGAGCTGGCCTTCGCAGCGTTCGGCGGCTTGCTGGACGTGAGTGCGCCCTTCTTGCAGTTCCAGGCTGACCGAAACGCCGGCGGTGTGTTTTTTCTCCAGCTCATAACAAAAGCTGGCGAACTGATCGATCCAGGCTTCGAGGCAGAACACATAGCGGCCCTGCTGCTCGACACGGAACTGGCCCTGCCAGCCGTTATTGCCCAGCTCGGCCATCACCTCGCTCTGCCAGATGTCGTCGCCGTCGGCACGCCAGCGAATGCGCACGGCCAGTTTGTCGTGACCGTCGGCAAATACTTTGCTGGTGACCACCACGTCCTGGTCAACGATGGCTTTAACAGCGAATTGCCCGCCATCGAGGGTCGGCATGGTGTTTTCGATCACGATCCGCGGCAGCAGTAAGGCCTGCGACAGCGGTATATGAGGGTTGTAGCTCAGCTCTGTCGGTTTTGCAGCAGTCATCGAGCATCGTTCCTTTACGCCCCAAGGACGCGCTTGTGCCTGATCGTCATTCACATGAAGCGGTCTGCCCCGGAATGAACTCACTTAGGTTCCGAGCGACAGACGGCGGCAAAAGTTCAGTGGAATTTGCCAAGTCTTTCGTGGAATCAAATCCCCTGTGCACGGGTCCACCAACTTAAGCACGACTCACGCCATCCGCCACTGGAGACTGCATCAATGAGCATTCCTATACCGGCCGTGACGCCCGATCCGAACATCGATCAGCCGACGATACCGCCAACACCGCCGACCGAACCCGGCCCCATCCCTGAGCAAGAACCGCCGGGTACCACCCCGCCGCCTCGCGAGGAACCGCCGACTACCCAGCCGCCGGAGATCGTGAGTCCGTAAACCGCGCCCCTAGGGGTTTCGATCCTTTTCAAGCTGGCGCACGACGACAGGCATCACACCAAGAATCACCAACGCCAGCAACGTACTGAGCACCGCCGTCGCCTCGCGGCCCAACCCTGCCGAAACGCCGATGGCCGCCGTCATCCACAACCCGGCGGCGGTGGTCAGGCCTTTGACATGGCCTTCGTCGCCATTGGTGTTTTTCAGAATCGTCCCGGCACCCAGAAAGCCAATGCCGGCAATGATGCCCTGGACCACCCGGCTCATGGCATCGGCCTGGGCCCCGGACATCTGCGGCACCAGCACAAACAGCGCCGCGCCCAGCGCCACCAGCATATGGGTGCGAACCCCGGCGGCCTTGCCCTTCTGTTCACGTTCGAAACCGAGAATGCCGCCCAGCACGGCGGCCATCAGCAATCGCACCGTAATGCGCGTCAGTTGCGACGCGTCGCCGATGTCGGCGAACTCCGCTTGCAGCGTCACCCAAACCTCATGCCACCAGGCGTCCATGGCGCGGTCCTTATGATGATTAACTGGAAAAGTTGCCCTTATGGAGGATGGACCCCACCCGCCATTAATCGGTTGCACAGAACGATGACCGGCGGATGCGCCCTAACACTTAAGAATCCGCAGAAAAAAGGACGCCTCCATGACCGTGCGCATCGAAAACCAGACCTGCTTCTTTATCACCGAGAACGGCGAAGAAATTCGTCTTTGCCCCGATGTCACCATCATCACCGACGGGGAAAAGTCCATGTCGGCGGTAGACCTCGACGGCCAGCGCATCTACATCACCGAAGCAGAAGCCGATGCATTGACCGTAGCAGGCGCTGTGGACGGTCGCCGGCATTTGAAGTCCACGGACAGTGATTCGGTGATTTGACTGACCCGCATCAACACACGCCGCAAACACCTGACACAGGCGTTTGCGGCCAGCCGTTGCGGGTGCATCAAGTTGTCGCAGGCCGGTGCTGGCAATTCATCTGATCCGCTTTTTATTGCTTTAACTGATTCTGTTATGCAAACAGATCGCTGGTCATAGTGCTCGGGCCTGATGGAGGCTGATGAGCGAAAGACCATGAGCGATAGAATCCCCGTCCGAACCGTTGAACCTGCCTCATTTACAAAAAGCAATGAGCCTTTGCGTCCAAAGATAAAGGCCAAATCCAGCGACAACCTGATCCACACCCGCAGCTTCACCGGTTTGTTCCGCAGCCTGCGCATGAGCGGCGCGGGGGTTCTGTTTCTGCTGTTCTTCGGCACGGTGTGGCTGAACTGGGGCGGCCGCCAGGCGGTGCTCTGGGACCTTTCTGAAAGCAAATTCCACATCTTCGGCGCGACCTTCTGGCCACAGGATTTCATCCTGCTGTCGGCACTGCTGATCATCGCCGCGTTCGGCCTGTTTGCGATCACCGTGTTCGCAGGCCGGGTCTGGTGCGGTTACACCTGCCCGCAGAGCTCCTGGACCTGGATCTTCATGTGGTGCGAGAAGCTCACCGAAGGCGAACGCAACCAGCGAATCAAGCTGCAAGCCGCGCCCTGGGGCTTGAACAAACTGATCCGCCGCTCGGCCAAACACACTCTGTGGCTGGCGATCAGCCTGCTCACCGGCCTGACCTTTGTCGGCTACTTCACACCCATCCGGCCCCTGGCCGAAGAATTGCTGACCTTGCAAATCGGCGGTGTCAGCCTGTTCTGGGTGCTGTTCTTCACCGGCGCCACGTACATCAACGCCGGTTGGCTGCGAGAAGCGGTGTGCATGCACATGTGCCCGTATGCGCGGTTCCAGAGCGTGATGTTCGACAAAGACACCCTGACCATTTCCTACGACGTGGCCCGTGGCGAAAATCGTGGCCCGCGCAAACGTGAGGTGAAACCTGTCGAAGTCGGACTGGGTGATTGCATCGACTGCCAGTTGTGCGTGCAGGTCTGCCCGACCGGCATCGATATCCGTGACGGTTTGCAGATGGAATGCATCGGTTGCGCCGCCTGCATCGACGCCTGCGATTCGATCATGGACAAAATGGGCTACGCCCGTGGGCTGATCAGCTACACCTCGGAGCATCAATTGCAGGGTGGCAAGACCCGTCTGCTGCGCCCGCGCTTGATCGGTTACACCGCCGTGCTACTGGTGATGATCGGTGCCCTCGCCCTCGCGCTGGTAGAGCGGCCGATGGTATCGCTGGACGTGAGCAAGGACCGTGGCCTGTTCCGTGAGAACAGTGAAGGCCAGATCGAAAACATCTACAGCCTGAAGGTCATCAACAAGACCCAGCAACGTCAGGATTATCGATTGACGCTGGTCGATGGCGATGGCTTCCAGCTGCAAGGCAAGACCGAACTGAGCCTGGCCCCCGGTGAGATCGTCGATGTGCCGGTGTCGGTGGCCATGACCACGGATCGCCCGAGCAGCAGCTCGCAGAGCATCAGTTTCAAGATTGTCGACCGGGATGAGCCGGACATTTACAGCGTGGCCAAAAGCCGGTTTGTTGCGCCGATGAACCGTTGAGCCTTTAAGATGCAGTCCTTTATCAGATGCAGTCCCCTGTGGCGAGGGAGCTTGCTCCCGCTCGGCTGCGCAGCAGTCGTAAAATTTTGGGGGGCGCTGCGCACCCCAGCGGGAGCAAGCTCCCTCGCCACAACAGCGCACCACATGAATAACTTCAAACCGGGCCCTCGATGAAACGCTACGAAAAATTCGCCGACGACATCGCCGAGCTGATCCGCTCCGGCGTCCTCGGTCCCGGCCAGCGGGTGCCGTCGGTACGCTACGCCAGCCAGACCTACGGCGTCAGCCCGTCCACGGTGTTCCAGGCCTATTACCTGCTCGAACGCCGTGGCCTGATCCGTGCCCGGCCGCGTTCCGGTTACTTCGTCAATGCGCATGCACCGAGCCCGTTCTCGGAGCCGGTGATCAGCAGTCAGGTCAACGAGTCCACCGAAGTCGACGTCAGCGAGCTCGTGTTCTCGGTGCTGGACTCGATCAAGGACCCGACCACCGTACCCTTCGGTTCGGCCTTCCCCAGCCCCATGCTATTCCCGCTGCAACGGTTGTCCCGCTCGCTGGCCAGTGCCGCCCGGGAGATGGACCCGCGCATGGTGGTCACCGACATGTCGCCGGGCAACCCGCAGTTACGTCGGCAAATTGCCCTGCGCTACATGGTCGGCGGGCTGATGCTGCCGGTGGAAGAACTGCTGATCACCAACGGTGCGCTGGAAGCACTGAACCTGTGCCTGCAAGCCGTGACAGAGCCCGGTGACCTGGTGGCCATCGAAGCCCCGGCGTTCTACGCCAGCCTGCAAGTGCTGGAACGGTTGAAGCTCAAAGCGGTGGAAATTCCCGTCCACCCCCGAGACGGCATCGACCTCGGCGTACTCACCCAGACCCTGGAACGGCATCCGATCAAGGCCTGCTGGTGCATGACCAGTTTCCAGAACCCCATGGGCGCGACCATGCCCGAGGCGAAGAAGCAGGAGCTGGTGGAGCTGTTGCGCAGCCATCAGGTGCCGCTGATCGAGGATGATGTCTACGCCGAACTTTATTACGGCCAGCAGGCGCCTAAACCGGCCAAGGCTTTCGACACCGAAGGGTTGGTGATGCACTGCGGTTCGTTCGCCAAGAGCCTGGCCCCCGGTTACCGAATCGGCTGGGTCGCCGCCGGGCGTTATGCGCAGAAGATCGAACGGCTGAAACTCATGACTTCGCTCTGCGCCTCGATGCCCGCCCAGGCGGCCATTGCCGATTACCTGCAACACGGCGGCTACGACCGGCATCTACGCAAACTGCGCTATGCCCTGGAAGAGCAGCAAAGCGCCATGCTCGCCGCCATCGCCCGTTACTTCCCGGCCCAGACCCGCGTCAGCCAACCGGCCGGCGGGTATTTTCTGTGGCTGGAACTGCCACCGCAGATGGATTCGTTGAAGTTGTTTCAGATGGCATTGGCGCAAGGGATCAGCATTGCGCCGGGGCCGATCTTTTCACCGACCCAGCGGTTCAGGAATTGTATTCGGTTGAACTATGGAAGCCCGTGGACTGAGGATTCGGAGAAGGCGATGGAGACGTTGGGGCGGATTGTGCGGTCGTTCTGAAAGTTCGATGTTGTCTGGGCTATCGCCTTCCGAGCAAGCCCGCTCCCACAGGGGTTCGGTGGTGTTCACAAATGATGTGTTCACACCGTCCCCCTGTGGGAGCGAGCCTGCTCGCGAGGAGGCCAGAACAGACGGCGCCAACCTTAAGGATTAACGCCCACCCCCCAGGTCGACAAACGTCCCCGTCGCATAAGAAGCCTTATCCGACAGTAACCACACAATCGCCTCAGCCACCTCATCCGGTCGCCCACCCCGGGCCATCGGGATCGCCGACTCCAGCTTGCTGACCCGGTCCGGATCACCGCTCAATGCATGAAAATCGGTGTAGATGTAGCCCGGGCGCACGGCGTTGACGCGGATACCTTCCCCCGCGACTTCCTTGGACAGGCCGATGGTGAAGGTGTCCAGAGCGCCTTTGGACGCAGCGTAGTCGACATATTCGCTGGGAGCGCCCAAGCGGGCCGCGACCGACGACACATTGACGATGCTGCCACCCTGCCCACCATGTTTGGGTGACATGCGCAAAATCGCGTGTTTGGCGCAGAGGATCGGTGCCAGGACGTTGGTCTTGAGGATTTTCAGAATACGGAATTCAGACATTTCGTCGACGCGAGACTTTTGCCCGACGGTGCCGGCGTTGTTCACCAGCGCCGTGACCCGACCCAGTTCGGTGTCCACGCGGTGAAACAGACCAATCACTTCATCTTCGATGCTGACGTCGGCGCGCACGGCAATGGCCTGTGCGCCGAGTGCGCGGACTTGTTCCAGCACACTGTGCGCCGCCTGTTCATCGGACTGATAGTTGATACAGATCCGATAGCCAAGCTCTGCGGCCAACAGGGCCGTGGCAGCGCCGATTCCACGGCCGCCCCCAGTGATGACGATGACTTTGTCCATGCTGGCTTTCCCCCATTTGAAGCGTAAGCAGTCGGGGCCAAGAATAACCGCCATCGCGCGGTTTTGCATGAACCTGCGTCAATTCCAATGACACAAACCTGTGGCGAGGGAGCTTGCTCCCGCTGGAGTGCGCAGCGCTCCCAATCCGGGCCGCTGCGGTACATCAGATAAATCGAGGTGCCTGATTTACGACTGCTGCGCAGCCGAGCGGGAGCAAGCTCCCTCGCCACAGGGGTCTATCAGCCCGTCGCCAATTGTTCCCCGCGGTGGATGTCGGCCATGAAGCGGTCGGCCGGCAGCGGGTGCCCCAGCAGGAACCCCTGCAACGAATCGCAGCCCAGTTGGGTCAGGAAGTCTTGCTGGACATTGGTTTCTACCCCTTCGGCCACGATCCGCAACCCCAACGCCTGGCCGAGGGCCACAATGGCCGACACGATGGCCGCATCGTCGCTGTCGTGTTCCAGATCGCGGACGAAGCCCCGGTCGATTTTCAGTTCATTGGCCGGCAAACGCTTGAGGTACATCAAGCTCGAATAGCCAGTACCAAAGTCATCGATGGACAAGTCGACGCCCATTTCCGAGAGTTCTTGCAGCACCGTCATGCTCGCATCGGCGTCGCTCATGGCGGTGGTTTCGGTGATTTCCAGGGTCAGGCTGTTGGCCGGCAAGTGGTGCGTGGCCAGGGCCCTGGCCACGCTCTGCACCAACCCGGCGTGGCAGAACTGCAAGGCCGAGAGGTTCACCGCGATGCGCCAGTCGGTGTAACCGAGCACGTACCACTCGCGCATTTGACGACACGCCTCGTTGAGCACCCACTCGCCTATCGGAATGATCAGCCCGGTCTTCTCTGCCAGGTCGATGAACGTGTCCGGCTGCAACATGCCCTCGGTCGGGTGCTCCCAGCGCAGCAACGCCTCGGCGCCCACCGGTCGGCCATTGCCGGCGTCAAACTTGGGCTGGTAATACAAGCTGAACTGCTGCTGATCGACGGCGTTGCGCAGGTCTTGCAGCAATTGCAGCTGTTTGCGCGCGTTGCTGTTCATCGAGGCATCGAAGAAGCGGTGGCCGTTTTTCCCGGCGCCCTTGGCGTGGTACATCGCGGCGTCGGCGTTCATCAGCAATTCCTCGGCGGTCTGACCGTTACCCGGATAGAGCGAGATGCCGACGCTGGCGGAAATCTGCAAGTGATGTTCCGCGACCCGGAACGAGCGCGCGATCAGCCCGACTTGTCGCGCCGCCAGGTTTAGCGCGTCGCTCGGCTCGCCGAGCTGCACCAGCAGTACAAACTCATCGCCGCCGATCCGCGCCAGGGTGTCCTGGCTGCGCAGATCCTCGCGCAGTCGCAGGCCGACTTCACGCAATAACTGATCGCCCATGTGGTGCCCGAAAGCATCGTTCACCGGTTTGAAGCCGTCCAGATCAATGAACATCAACGCAAAACAGCCACCCTGCTCCTGCACCCTCGACATCGCCTGATCGATGCGGTCGGCCAGCAATACTCGGTTCGGCAGGCCGGTCAAGGGGTCGTGCAGCGCCAGTTGGGTGAGTTCTCGATTGGCCTCGGTCAACGATTGGGCGAGCTCCGCGGTGCGAGCCTCCAGGCGCGCATCGAGGATCGACGTCAGCAAAGCAATGCTCAACACCGCCAGGGTGGTGATCAGCACCAGGCTGTCCAGGCCCTTGCCGTTCAAGCCGTCGACCGCTGCACCACAGAAACTGCCGTCGGCAAAGCGCGCCGCGGCCATGCCGGTGTAGTGCATGCCGACGATGGCGATGCCCATGATGACCGCGGCACCGCCGCGGATCGGGCGAACATACGGCGTGTGCTGGCGCAGGCGGAAGGCGATCCATAACGCTGCACCCGACGCACCAACGGCGATCAGCAGCGACGCGCCAAACAGTGTCGGGTCGTAATCGATGCCCGGTTGCATGCGCATGGCCGCCATGCCGGTGTAATGCATGGCACTGATGCCGGCGCCCATGACCAGCGCGCCGAACGCCAGTTGCCAGGCTGGCAGTTGTGGCTGGCTGACCAGCCACAGGGCAAAGCCGCAAGACAGGACCGCGATCAACAGCGATAGCGACGTGAGAGTGACGTCGTAGCCCAGATCGATCGGCAATGTGAACGCGAGCATGCCGATGAAATGCATCGACCATACGCCAATGCCCATCGCAAATGCGCCGCCCGCCGTCCAGAGATGCACGGCTCGGCCCTTGGCCGTGGCGATGCGTCCGGTGAGATCGAGCGCGGTATAAGAGGCAAGTATCGCCACACAGAGCGATATGAAAACCAGCGTAAGGGAATAACTACCGATGAGCATGGGACTTCTCGAGACCGTCCCCGCGTCCATTCTCGGGGAGCAAAGTCGGGGATTGTACTGACTCCGCTGACGAACGCACTCACAAAGTCATCAAAAGGCCATCAAGGTGATGAAACGTTTGTGCGATCGCTGCCCGTGGCAGTGATGGCAACAATCATTTGTGGCGAGGGAGCTTGCTCCCGCTCGGCTGCGAAGCAGTCGCAAACCGGATGATGCGTTTTGTCTGAACGTACGCGTCAACACCTTTGGGACGGCTTCGCCGTCCAGCGGGAGCAAGCTCCCTCGCCACAACAGCCCCTCGCCACAGTTCCCCATAGCAAGCCCGATCACCGCAGGGTTGTGTTATTCCTTGTCACTCACCTGAAGCTGTCCGTCCCACCCGCCGCCCAGTGCGGCAATCAATTGCACGCTGGCAATCAACCGGCTCTGCAACAGGCTCAGTACGTTGCGCTCGTTGCTCAACGCCGTGGCCTGAACCACCACCACATCCAGATAAGCAATCACCCCGGCCTTGTACTGATTCCGGGTCAAACGAAGGGACTCGCGTGCCGCGTCCAGGGCCTCCTGGCGCACCTTGGCTTCGTCTTCCAGCACCTTGAGCTGCACCAGATAGTTTTCCACTTCACGGAAGCCATCGAGCACGGTCTGGCGGTACTTGGCGACGGTCTCGTCGTAGGCCGCTTCGCTGCGGTCGACTTCCGCCGAGCGCTGGCCACCGTCGAACAGGGTCATGGCCAATTGCGGCCCGACCGACCAGAAGCGGTTCGGCACGCTGATCCAGTTGTTGGAGGTGCTGCTGCTATAACCGCCGTTCAGGCTAAGAGTGAGGTCCGGGTAGTAGGCAGCTTTGGCCACACCGATATTGGCGTTGGCGGCCATCACCGAGCGCTCGGCGGAGGCGATGTCCGGGCGGCGCTCCAACAATTGCGAAGGCAGGCTCAGCGGTACTTGCGGCAACGCCGGGATGTCTTGGGTTTCGGCCAGGCTGAATTCAGCTGGCGGCAGGCCGATGAGTACGGCGATAGCGTTCTCGAACTGAGCGCGCTGCCAGATCAGGTCGACCATCTCGGCCTGGGTGCTTTTGAGTTGAGTGGTGGCCTGAGCCACCGCGTCCTTGCCGGAGACACCGGCGCGGTACTGGTTTTCGGTCATGGTCAGCGAGCGCTGATAGGCCTCGACTGTCGCTTCCAGCAGGCGTTTCTGTTCGTCGATCACCCGCAATTGCAGGTAGTTCTGCACCAGTTCCGATTGCTGGCTCAGGCGCATCGCCGCCAAGTCAGCAAAACTCGCCTCGGCGTTGGCCGTGTCGGCTTCCAGGCCTCGGCGCAATTTGCCCCAGACGTCCGCTTCCCAACTCACACCGGCCTGCGCGGTGTAAGTGTCGCGAATACCGCTGGACGTACTGCTCAGGCTCGAGCTGCTGCTACCGGTGCCCTGGCTGGAACGGGTTTTCCCGACGGTCAGGTCCACCGTCGGGAAAAACGCCCCCCGGGCACTGCGCACCAAGGCCTGGGCCTGGCGGTACTGGGCCTCGGACTGGGCGACGGTCTGGTTGGCGCTGTTGAGTTTTTCGATCAGGCCATTGAGCTGCTGATCGCCATACAACTCCCACCAGGCACCGCGCGCCAAAGAGTCGCTGGGGTTGGCCTGACGCCAGCCAGCCGCTTCCTTGTACTGTGCCGGCGCGGCGGCTTGCGGGCGCTGGTAATCCGGGCCGATGGCGCAGGCACTGAGCATCGCCACGCACAGCGACAGGCTCAGTAAGCGCGAGCCTCGGGCCGTGATCAGCGGTGCAGCCAGATTGATAAGCGAACGGTCAGTCATAGCGGAGTTTCCAGAGCAGCATCGGTACGCACCCCACGCCAGTGGTTGAAGCGATGGCGCAGTTTGTCGAGATAGAGGTAAACCACCGGGGTGGTGTAAAGGGTCAGCACCTGGCTGAAGACCAGCCCGCCGATGATGGTCAGGCCCAGCGGCTGACGCATTTCCGCCCCTTCGGCCCGGCTCAGCAACAACGGCAAGGCACCGAGGATCGCCGCCAGGGTGGTCATCAGAATCGGCCGCAGCCGTTGCAGGCAGGCGCTGCGGATCGACTCCAGCGGCTCCAGGCCTTGATGCCGTTCCAGTTGCAGTGCCAGATCGATCATTAGAATGGCGTTTTTCTTCACCACGCCGATCAACAGGAACAGCCCGAGCAAGGAGATCAGGCTGAAATCGCCGCCCAGCACATAGATCGACAGCAACGCCCCAACCCCGGCCGACGGCAAGGTCGAGAGAATCGTCAGCGGGTGGATGTAGCTTTCATACAGCACACCCAACACCAGATAAACCGCCACCAGCGCGCCGAGAATCATCCACGGCTGGCTCTTTTGGGTCGCGGCGAAGGCATCGGCGGTACCGGCCATTTTCGCGATGACGTCTTCCGGCAAACCGACCTTGGCAATCGCCCGCTCGATGGCCGCTGAGCCCTGCTCCACCGTCACGCCTTCGGCCATGTCGAAGGAAATGCTCTCCGAGGCGAACTGGCCTTCGTGGCTGACCCGGTCGTCTTCCAGGCTGTTTTCGTAATGGGCAATGGTCGACAGCGGAATCCGCGCCCCGTCGGCAGTGATCACCTGCACCTGCTTGAGCGTTATCGGGTCCTGGGCGTACTTCGGATTGACCTCCATCACCACCTGATACTGGTTGAGGCTGTCGTAGATCGTCGAAATCTGCCGCTGGCTGTAGGCGTTGTTCAGCACCGCCGTGACCATGTCCATGTCCACGCCCAGACGCTTGGCCTGATCGCGATCGACGATCAGGGTCACTTGCGGGGCGCCCCGGCCTTCGCGCGCGTCAATCGCCGTCAGTTCCGGCAGCGCCTTGAGGGCGGCGACGACTTTCGGATACCACTCACGCAATGCGCCAAGATCGCCGCTTTGCAGAATGTAGGAATACTGCGAAGTGGTCTGTTCGCGGCCGCCGCCAAATTGCAGGTCCTGATCCGCCATCAGCATCAATTGCGCACCGGGCACCTTGGGCATTTCCTTGCGCAGGCGCTCGATGACTTTCTGCGCGGACAGGTTGCGCTCCTTGATGGGCTTGAGTCGCACCAGCATGAAGGCGTTGTTGGTGCCGTTGTTGCCACCGATGAACCCGGCGACGCTTTGCACCGCCTCGTCCTTGAGCACGGCGCGGCGGAAGACTTCCATCTTCGGCTGCATCACGCTGAACGACAGGCTGTCGTCGCCGCGCACGAAACCGATCAACTGGCCGGTATCCTGCTGGGGCAAGAAAGTTTTGGGAACAACGACATACAGCGCGATATTCACGCCAATCGTCACGATCAGGCTGAGCAAGGTCAGCCTGCGGTGACGCAGCACCCAATCGAGGCTGGTCGCGTATTTGCCGACCATCCACTCGTTGGTCTGCTGGCTCCAGCGCTGCAGGCGGTTTTCCTGCCCCGGCGTGTGCGGCTTGAGCCAGCGGGCGCAGAGCATCGGCGTCAGCGTCAGGGACACCAGCAACGACACCACGATGGCCGCCGCCAGGGTGATGGAAAACTCGCGAAACAGGCTTTCGATGATCCCGCCCATGAACAGGATCGACAGGAACACCGCCACCAGTGAGACGTTCATCGACAGCAGCGTGAAGCCGACTTCCTGGGCCCCGAGGTACGCAGCCTTCATCGGCGGCACGCCTTTGTCGATGTGCCGGGAAATGTTCTCCAGCACCACGATGGCATCGTCCACCACCAACCCGGTGGCCAGGATCAGCGCCATCAGCGACAGGTTGTTCAGGGAAAACCCGTAGAGGTACATCACCGCAAACGTACCCACCAGCGACACCGGCACTGCCAGAGTGGGAATCAGCGAGGCGCGGAAGTTACCGAGGAACAGGAACACCACCAGAATCACCAGCGCCACGGCAATCAGCAGGGTCATTTCCGCTTCGTGCAGGGTGGCCTTGATCACCGGCGAACGGTCCATCGCCAGGTTCAGCTTGACGCTGGCCGGCAACACGGCCTGCAACGCCGGCAACTGCGCCTTGATCTCGTTGACCGTCTCGATGATGTTGGCGCCGGCCTGACGGTTGATCACCAGTAATACCGCCGCATCGTCGTTGAAGAACCCGCTGTTGTAACGGTCCTCGACGCCGTCGCTGACCTTGGCTACATCCTTCAGGCGCAGGGCCGCGCCGTCCGCATAGTGAATGATCAGCGACTCGTAATCCTTGGCTTTTTCCAGTTGATCGTTGGCCTGCACCTGCCACAGCCGCTGGCCATCCTCGACCGAGCCCTTGGGCCGGCGCACGTTGGCGTTGGCGATGGTATTGCGTACATCGTCCAGCGCCACGCCGTACTGGTTGAGGGCCTGGGGTTCGAGTTCGATGCGCACCGCCGGCAACGAGCTGCCACCGATCTGCACTTCACCCACGCCCTGCACCTGGGACAGGCTCTGGGACAGAATGGTCGAGGCCAGATCGTAGAGCTGGCCTTTTTCCAGCACATCCGAAGTCAGCGACAGCACCATGATCGGCGCCTGGGACGGGTTGACCTTCTTGTAGGTCGGCATGCTGCGCATCCCGCTGGGCAGCAGGTTGCGCGAGGCGTTGATCGCCGCCTGCACTTCCCGCGCCGCGCCGTTGATGTCGCGGTCGAGGTCGAATTGCAGGATCACCCGGGTCGAGCCCTGGCTGGATCGGCTGCTCATGGTGTTGACCCCCGCGATGGCGCCGAAGGAACGCTCAAGCGGCGTAGCCACGGTCGAGGCCATGACCTCGGGGCTCGCACCGGGCAAACTCGCCTGGACGACGATCACCGGGAAATCCATCTGCGGCAACGGCGATACCGGCAACAGGCCGAAGCTCACGCCGCCGAGCAATATGATCGCCAGGCTCAACAACATCGTTGCGACCGGGCGCTTGATGAAAGGTCCGGACAGGTTCATGGCTGCTCTACCGGTTCCACGGACTCGGACTTACGGCCCCAGCGCCGGCCGAGACGGTCGAAGTACAAGTAGATGACAGGCGTGGTGAACAGCGTCAGCACCTGACTCACCAGCAAGCCACCGACCATCACCAGACCCAAAGGCTGGCGCAACTCCGCGCCGGAACCGGTGGCCAGCATCAACGGCACCGCGCCGAACAGCGCCGCCAGGGTGGTCATCAGAATCGGCCGGAATCGCAGCAGCGCTGCCTGATAGATCGCGGTTTGCGGGTCCATGCCCTGGTTACGTTCCGCCTCAAGGGCGAAGTCGATCATCATGATCGCGTTCTTTTTGACGATACCGATCAGCAGGATGATGCCGATGATCGCGATCATCCCCAGGTCATTGCCGCTCAACAGCAGCGCCAGCAAGGCGCCGACCGCCGCCGAGGGCAAGGTCGAGAGAATGGTGATCGGGTGAATGTAACTCTCGTAGAGCACGCCGAGCACGATGTACATGGTCACCACCGCCGCCAGAATCAGCAGCAGGGTGCTCGACAGCGACGCCTGGAACGCTTCGGCCGCGCCCTGGAACTGGGTCTGCACACCAATCGGCATGCCGATGTCTTTCTGCACCTGATCGATGATCTCGACCGCATGCCCCAGTGCCACGCCGGGCGCCAGGTTGAACGACATCATCACCGCCGGGAACTGACCGATGTGAGTGATCGCCAGTTGCGCCTGGCGTTCCTCGACATGCGCCAGACTGGACAGGCGCACCTGACCGCCGTCGGTGGTCTTGACGTGAATCTGGTTCAACGCATCGGGGCCGATCTTCTCGCCGGATTGCGATTGCAGCACCACGCGGTATTGGCTGGCCTGGGTGTAAATGGTGGAAATCTGCCGCTGACCGAAGGCGTCGTACAGCGCGTCGGTGATGTTCGACACCGACACACCAACCCGCGACGCCGCATCACGGTCGATCACCAGATAAACCTGCAAGCCCTTGTCCTGCAAATCGCTGGCGACGTCGGTCAGCTCCGGCCGTTGTGTCAGCGCTTCCACCAGACGCCCGCTCCACAGGCTGAGCAACTCGGAATCCGGCGACGACATGCTGAACTGGTACTGCGTGCGGCTGACCCGGTCTTCGATGGTCAGGTCCTGCACCGGCTGCATGAACAGGCGAATGCCGATCAGCTTGTCCAGTTCCGGTTGCAGGCGCGCGATCACTTGGGTGGCACTCAGGTCGCGCTCGCTGTGGGATTTGAGGTTGATCAACAGACGGCCGCTGTTCAGCGTCGAATTATCACCGTCGACCCCGATATAGGACGACAGGCTCTCGACCGCCGGATCGGCGAGGATCACCTTGGCCAGTTCCTGCTGGCGCTCACCCATCGCCGCAAAGGAAATCGACTGCGGCGCCTCGGAAATCCCCTGGATCACCCCGGTGTCCTGTACCGGGAAGAAGCCCTTGGGCACCACCATGTACAGGAAGACGGTCAATGCCAGCGTGCCGATGGCCACCATCAGGGTCAGCGGTTGGTGCTTGAGAACCCACTTTAACTTGCGCCCGTAAGCCGCGATCATCCAATCAATTGCGGCGCCACTGGAGCGGTAGAACCGGCCCTGTTCTGCTTCCTTGGGCTCACGCTTGAGCAGCCGCGCGCACATCATTGGCGTCAGGGTCAGGGAGACGACAAGGGAAATCAGGATCGCCACCGCCAGGGTGATCGCGAACTCACGGAACAAGCGCCCTACTACATCGGCCATGAACAGCAGCGGAATCAGTACCGCAATCAGCGACAAGGTCAGGGAAATCAGGGTGAAACCAATCTGCTTGGCGCCCTTGAGCGCCGCTTGCAGCGGGCTGTCGCCCTCTTCGATATATCGGGAAATGTTCTCCAGCATGACGATCGCATCGTCCACCACGAAACCGGTGGCGATGGTCAGCGCCATCAAGGTCAGGTTGTTGACCGAAAAACCCGCGAGATACATCACGCCGAAGGTGCCGATCAATGACAGCGGCACCGCCACCGACGGAATGATCGTGGCGCTGGCCCGCCGCAGGAACAGGAACGTGACCATCACCACCAGGGCGATGGCGATCAGCAGTTCGTGCTGCACGTCGGTGACCGAGGCGCGGATGGTCTGGGTGCGGTCGGTGAGTACCGTGACGTCGAGGCCGGCCGGCAGGTTGTCGGTGATGCTCGGCAACAAGGCCTTGATCCGGTCGACCACTTCGATGACGTTGGCGCCGGGCTGACGCTGGATGTTCAGCAACACGGCCTGGTTTTCATTGGCCCACGCAGCCAGACGTTCGTTCTCGGCGCCGTCGACGATCTCCGCCACGTCCTTGAGTCGCAACGGCGCGCCGTTGCTGTATGCGAGGATCAGGTTGGCGTAGTCCTTGGGCGAGGTCAGCTGGTCGTTGGCGTCGAGCATCGACACCCGGGTCGGGCCATCGAAGTTGCCCTTGGGCTGATTTACGTTGGAGGCGCCGATCAACGTACGCACGTCGGACAGGTTCAAACCATTGGCCGCCAGAGCCTCGGGGTTGACCTTGATCCGCACCGCCTGACGCTGGCCGCCGGCAATGCTGACCATGCCGACGCCGCTGATCTGGGCGATTTTCTGCGCCATGCGCGTGTCGACCAGATCATTGAGCTTGGGCAACAGCATGGTTTTGGAAGTAATCGCCAACGTCAGCACCGGGGTGTCCGCCGGGTTGACCTTGTTGTACACCGGCGGTGCCGGCAAGTCCTTGGGCAGCAAGTTGGTCGCGGCGTTGATCGCGGCTTGCACCTGCTGCTCGGCGACGTCCATGTTGATGTCGAGGCTGAACCGCAGGGTCAGCACCGAAGCGCCGCCGGAACTGGTGGACGCCATCTGGGTCAGGCCTGGCATCTGCCCGAACTGACGCTCCAGTGGCGCGGTCACGGCGCTGGTCATGACATCCGGGCTGGCGCCGGGATAGAGCGTCATGACGCGAATGGTCGGGTAGTCGACCTGGGGCAATGCCGACACCGGCAGCAGCCGATAGGCAATCACGCCGGCCAGAATAATGGCCAGCATGCTCAGGGTCGTGGCGACCGGGCGAAGGATGAACAGCCGCGAGATGTTCATGCGCCGCCCTTTTTCGCCTTGTCGGTGGCTGTCGATTCAGTCTCGTTGGCCGCCGATTTGCCTTGCAGGTGCCCGGTCGGGGTGGTCGGTACATCCTTGCTGTCGTTGACGACTTCCACTTCGCTGCCTTCCTTCAGGCGGTCGGTGCCTTCCAGGACCACCCGATCACCGACGGTCAGGCCTTCGGTGATCACGGTGTTATCACCGTCACTGGCGCCGACTTTCAACTGACGGATCGTGACCTTCCTGTCGCCGTCCAGGGCATAGACGAACGTGCCGTTGGTGCCGAACTGGATCGCCGCCGAGGGTGCAAGCACCACGTCTTTGAGGGTGTC
Organism: Pseudomonas sp. LBUM1673; assembly: GCF_059695645.1. Taxonomy (NCBI): domain Bacteria; kingdom Pseudomonadati; phylum Pseudomonadota; class Gammaproteobacteria; order Pseudomonadales; family Pseudomonadaceae; genus Pseudomonas; species Pseudomonas sp. LBUM1673. The sequence goes on along the minus strand of NZ_CP166780.1, from coordinate 2,957,456 downwards.
GGCCAGCAGGTGGACGTTGACGAACTGATTAGGGAACAGCGCTTGATCGCGGTTCTCGTAGCGGGCCTTGAATTTCAGGGTGCCGGTAGTGACGTCGATCTGGTTGTCGAGGCTCTGCAACACGCCGGTGGCCTGCAATTTGGTATCTCCACGGTCCCAGGCTTCGGCGGGAAGTTTGGCGCCGGTGCGATAGCGGGCCAGCACGACGTCGAGGCTGTTTTCCGGCAGAGTGAAAGCGACGCTGATCGGTTGAGTCTGGGTGATGATCGCCAGTGCCGTGGTGTCATTGGCGGCAACAAGGTTACCGACATCCAGTTGACGCAGGCCCACACGCCCGGTAATCGGCGCACGGATTTTGGTGAATTCGAGATTGAGCTTGGCGTCGTTGACCGCCGCCTGATTGGTCTTGACCGTGCCTTGATACTGGCCGACCAGCGCTTCGGCGGTGTCCAGGGTTTGCTTGGCGATACTGTCTTCGCGGTACAGACCGCGATAACGCTCGACGTCGACCTGGGCGTTTTTCAGTTGCGCCTGATTCTGCAGCAAGGTGCCTTCGGCCTGGAGCAAGGCGTTCTGGTAAGGACGCGGATCGATCTCGGCCAGCAGGTCGCCCGCCTTGACCATCTGCCCCTCTTCGAACGAAATCTTGATCAGTTCGCCGCCCACCCGGCTGCGTACATTAATGGTGTTCAGCGCGGTCACAGTGCCCAGCGCCTTGTAATACAGCGGGAAATCGCCTTTGACCGCCGGCGCCACGCGCACCGGGACCGGCCCGCTCGCCCCGCCAAACCCCGGACGCATCCCCCCCGACCGACCGGTATGCCCGGCAACGGCTTTCTGCCCTGCGCCCTCCTTCGGGCTGCTGCCTGCAGGCCAGAACTTCCAGCACAGGCCAGCGATGACCAACAGGACCAGCAGGCCGAACAGCCAGCGACGAGGATTGCGGGAAGCGGAGGATTGCATGGAATGATCAACCATTGGGCGCGTGAGCTTTTTTCTACGGGAGGCTGAACGATAAGCACTGGCGGGTATTAAGCAAAGCGCCTTTACCGGCAATTTACCTTCGGCTTACGTAACAGGAGGTTTGGCTAAGACACTGAAGCACAAATGAAAACGGCCTGGACAGAAGGCAATGCTGTTCACTTAAGCAATTTCAGCCGCAACGCATTTTTTGTAGCAGCTGCCGAAGGCTGCGTTCGGCTGCGCAGCAGTCGTGAGTCCGGCTGCCGTGGTGTACCTGACGCACCGCAATGACTGATCATACGACTGCTTCGCAGCCGAACGCAGGCTTCGCCAGCTGCTACAGAGCGCATCACGGCTTAGAACAGCATTGTGGACAGAGGGAGCGTTAACAATTAATTACCCCGCCGCAGCGGGGTAATTAACTGAGAACGCCCCCTAGGCCGTTAACAATTGTAATACTTCGCTTATTTCAGAACGGCGAGTGCTGCGTCGTAGTTCGGTTCTTCAGCGATTTCCTTGACCAGTTCGCTGTGCAGCACTTTGTCGTTTTCGTCCAGAACCACAACGGCACGGGCCGTCAGGCCTTTGAGCGGGCCGTCAGCGATGGCCACGCCGTAGTTCTCGATGAACTCGGCACCGCGCAGGGTCGACAGGTTCTGCACGTTTTCCAGGCCTTCGGCGCCGCAGAAGCGGGCTTGAGCGAACGGCAGGTCAGCGGAGATGCACAGCACGACGGTGTTGGCGATGTCACTGGCCTGGGCATTGAACTTGCGCACGGAGGTGGCGCAGGTCGGAGTGTCGATGCTTGGGAAGATGTTCAGCACTTTGCGCTTGCCGGCGAAGCTCGCCAGGGTCACGTCGGACAGATTGCCGGCAACCAGGGAAAAGGCTGGCGCCTTGGAACCGGCTTGTGGCAGTTGGCCGTTGACTTGAACCGGGTTGCCTTTAAGAGTGACTTGAGCCATGAACGGAGTCCTTCTGAACGTTGATGTAGAGAATTTTGACGAGGCCGAAGTTAACCACGAAATTGCCTGACGACCTATGGTCAGATACAAATTGTGATGTGTCTTCGCACAAAACTGGATACAAGCGTTTCAACAAAACTTACAAACACTGCATAACCCTGTGGGGTCGGGCTTGTGTGGCGAGGGAGCTTGCTCCCGCTCGACTGCGCAGCAGTCGCAAAGCTTTTGGGGCCGCTTCGCGACCCAGCGGGAGCAAGCTCCCTCGCCACACAAGCCCGCCCCCAGCAGGATTGCTACCCCAGCAAACGCAACATATTGCGGTGCCGCGCCGCGAAAATCCGCCGCATGTAGGCATTCACCAGCAGCCCTTCACTCAAAGCGCCACCAACGGCCGCATAGGTCACCCGATCGGTGTACAGCGTACCGCCCTCACCCGCCGCGACCCGATGTTCATGACGAAAGGCACGCAGCGGCCCCTTGAGCATTTCGTCGATGAAATGGTGCTCGCCAACCTCACGGATCACCACTGTCCAGTTCGACGGGATCACGTTGAACATCCAGTGTCGAAAGCGAAACTCCCGCCCGGCCTCAATGCGCAGGTTACTCAAGTCGAGATCGCTCAATAGTGTGACCCGCTCCGGAAAGATCTTCGGGAAGTTGAGACCTTCCAGGCAAAAGTCGAGGACTAGCTCAGGCGTACGGTTGGGGATCAGAGTGGTGAGTTCCAGAACAGGCATAGACGGAAACATTCCTTTGTTTGGCGGGATGGCAGCTGCGCTAGAACAAAGTCGCGCTAGGACTTAGCTTCAGCAACGGTCATTTCGGGATATTCGCGCCGGTCTCTGAACATGATGTAAAGCGGGTCCAGACCAGACGCTGGCGGGAAGACAACGACATAGTCATCGAAACGAATCGCAGCCATATCGCTGAAGGACTCCAACACAGGCACAGGCAAAGACCGGAGGAATCCCAACCGATATTCGGGGGCTGGCGCCAGCGTCGAGATGGCTTCAAGGGTAGCTGGCGCACTCCAACTCACAATCACCGGGACCGGCCCGTCAGCGGTGAAGCAGTAGGTCTTCAGTTGCTCATTCCAGATGGCGGCTCGCACCCTCACCCTGGACGACAGTGCGTTGCCATTCGTTGGCGTAATGGCCACTTGTAGCAACGTGCTTATTTCTCTCAGGCCTCGGGACATCGTCCCCGGTGGAACGGCGTACGTGCCGCTGTTCATCCTGAACGGAAGATCGACTTCGGCCCCCGTCGCGGCCAGGCCTTGCCAATCCTGGCCCTCGATCGGCAGCAACTCGAGCAGAGGAACGCTGAGCCCATACCTCTCCACTTCGGCCCGACTGGAGAAATCGAATTGCAGCACGGCTGCGTATTGGCCTTGATGGTCTTGGGCTCCCGAGGTGATCTGCCAGGTAAACTCCGCCACCGCCGAACGTATGGCTTTTTGCAGTGCGCCCCGATGGGTCTCCAACGGTTGCGAAAGGCCGCCATCGAGGAAAATACCCGGTCGCGCATTGGCAAAGGCAAGCGGTGCAAAAAGCAGCCCGGACGCCTGAGTCGGCCCTGTTCCCTGCTGATAACGCTGATCAACGAGTTGTGTTTGCGCGACCACCAGCAGTGCTTCGGCGTCCACTTGAAAGCGCTGGAGACGTTGATTGATCTCATTCAACTTCGCCAGATAGCGGTCGTAAGTGGCGTTTATCTGCTGGGCGATACTATGCCATTGCGCGTGCTCGGACCGGGCATAAGATAGGTCGCGCCGGGCACTATCTCTTTTGAAGCCTATGCTCATTTTCCAGAATTCGTACCGGTGGGCAGCCAGGCGCGTTTCAAATTCAGAAGCTTCCAGAGCGCGGATGTCCGCCTCACGCCCAGGGATGTCCACATGTTCGCTCTGTCGTTGACGCAGGTGTTTGATCCGTTGCTCGAAAACACTGAGTGCCGCTTCTGCCGCCCGCTCTGAGGCAGCCAGATCGACGGCGACTTTTTGTACGTCAGCCAGATTTTGGGCAATACGCTGCTGCGTCACCTGCGCCGGGGTCAACGGTGCTCCGGGCCTTGCAACAACTGGACGTGGAACAGGAACGCCCTCTCCCTTGAACGCAGCACGGCCCTGTTTGTGGTGCCAGTCTTTGACGTAGTACACGACCGAGCCCGACGAATAGATGTCCGTATCGTCCTCTGGCGGATAAAACAGCAGGTCTGCCCCTTTGGGGTGACCGACGATGCGGTCGAAATGATTGATTAGCCGGTTATGGTCCTGTTTCGGCAGATCGACGGCCCAGATTCTGTCGACCAGCGCCTGGAATTCGGGCTCGGTGTAATCCTTGAGTGTTGTTTTTAGTTCCATCTTTATTGCTTCCTTGTTTCTGGCACACAACGGCCGCCAGATAACGGCACCTGCTCATATTGTGATGAGCAGATGCGTGTGAATTGTTTGCGCTTTAATCAGTGCAGTTACTCTGGCTTGAAGCCGGGTTTGTTATTGAGTGCGCGCCATGCTTTGACTTCTTTCAGGATGCCCTCTGGGCTGTCTTCTTGGCCTTCTTTTGGGTAGAAGATGACGTCTGAACGGCCTGGATGTTCGGTAACAAGTTCAAAATGCGTCAGAAGTCGATCCAGGTATGCCTCCAACTCACTACCCTCCAAGCCACTGGGATAATGGCTAAACTCTCTCAAAAAAGACAAAAATTCTTCTTCAGTGTAATCCTCGAATTTCTCTTTAAAGATCATGATTTTTTCTTTCCTTATGTAGCTGAATATGTCGCCGTGGCGTCATTACTGAAATATTATCCATGCCATAAACTTCGCCCCCACTTGAAACTTCAACATCATGATGAAGTTCGAACGTTTTACGTCCGCCGCTTTGGTCAGATAACGTAGGGTACGGAGAGAGCCCCTCGCGCATTCTGTTCAAATTGTGAACACTAAACTGCTGACTCAATCCCACATCCACCGCAACAGCCTTCCAAAACGCCCGCCTGAACCCATGAAAATTACGAAACTCCATCCACCGCAACTGATCCGCAATCTGCTCGGGAATCGGCGCACCGTCCGTTCGTGCAGCATCGCCTAGCCATACGCCTGATACCGGCTCCCCAAACCCCAACGCCACACCCGAATCATCGCGACGATCCCGAAACAGAACATCCGACGAAGGCAATTCCATGTCCGCCGGGTACCCAGGAATATTGGCACCGATCAGCCCTTCGTCAACAGCCGGAAACGTCTCGTTTTGCGGTAGGACCGGGATGGTCGGTGTGCCGGGATAAACCGCTGGAATCGACGGTGAAATCGGTGAGGTTGTAGGACCGAGGTGTTCGATGCCCGACGGAACGAGAGGTGTCCAGGTTCCAACGCCAACGGGGCGAATTGGCCAAGGCAGAACCGCAGGGGGGATTCCCAACTGTCCGTGGGTGCTTTGCGGCGTAGTGATGCTGATTTGGTCGAGGTTGAAGGGGTTTTCACCGAGCTCTGCGTACTCTTGATAACGCAGTTCGAATTCACGTCGTTCACCGACCCAAGTGCTTTTCGGCGCATAGGGCGCGAAGCCCTGTTCGATGCGCTTTTTGTTCACCTCATCGAACTGGACAGTGAGCACCGGGTGCTCGCCCAGCGTTCGCCAAAGCGTTTCGTCAAAAGCCCCGAACGAGTTGATTTCGCGACCTCGAAACTGGTCGCCGATCTGCGTCGCAATGGCTGCGCCCGTCACTTGGCTGGCCGTTTTCCACCAGTCGGCAGTGGCCGGTTCACCACGCCCGGTGACGATGCCCGAGCCCATGGGCGGCAGGTTGAAGGACACGTAAGTCGGCGGCAGGCCAGGTACGCACACAATGCAGTCCTGAATGCGCAGATCGACGCCCTCGGGGATGTCCTGGATCTGCGGCGTCATCACCGCCAACCGGGTCTCGCTCGTAGTGGCAGCCTGAGCGGTAGCGTCCGGTGTGAATTGCAAGTGCCTGGTCGGGAATCCGGGGATCTGTGCGTTGTAGAGCCCGGTCAGCGGATCGAGCACTGCGTTGATGACCGGCACATTGGCATCAATCTCATCGCCCGTAGTGACAGAGATGATCGCGGTGCCTTCCGGCACGGCTTCGGGTTTGAGCCGGTGCGCCACGTCCATCGAGCCACCGGCATCAGCAATCGATTGCAGTGCTCGACTGTCGGACAGCCCCATCGCGTGCGCAGGAATAGCGACAGCCTGAAACAAACGCCGACGTTGCTCAGCGCTCAACTCACCATTGCCAAGGGTTGGCGAGTACACCATCGCGGTGACGAACACCGGCCCCGTTTTTGCGGCAATCTGCCCGAAATCGATGAGGGTATTGACGGCAGACTGGACAGCCGTCTCAAGCACTGCGGCGGCTTGCTGCGCAACGAATACGCCATCGCGGGTCAAAGCCATTCCGCCAGCCATCAGCGAAGACACCGGGACCGTCAGTGTGTTGGCCTGCCTGACCCGCTCAACCCGTATATCTTCATCAGCTTGCTGCTTGAAGCGAACTCGAGCTTCACGCTGCTCGGCGTACTGACGCTGGGCCTCCCAGACAGCTTCCCTTTCGCGCCAGACAATAGTCTGCTCGGCATGACGCCTGGCCAGCGCGTTGGACTTATCAGTGAGTACGCGTATCTGTGTAGATAGCAACCGCGCTTCATGGGCAGCGTTGTAGGCGTTTTCCCAGATCTGGTGGCCGTCGTTGAGTGCCTGGCCGAACTGCCCCAGTCGCGTCAGGTAATCGTTCGAAGTGCGGGTGAATGGATCGTGTCCATCGAACGAGCGAGCGACCGCGTTCCTGGCATTTAGCTCGGTGGTTTTGCGGGCGATGAGCCCATCGATTTCGCTTTTTTCTTTGGTTATCAGGTAAAGCTGCCAGCGTTCGCCCGAGCCCGTGGTGGGCGGCCGTCGCGCAGCCGATATCTCGTGTTCAAGGGATGGCGCGAGTTGCCCGGCCTTGTCGGCAAAACGACGGTCCACCTCGGCTCTGATAGCGTCATGACGCTGCGCCAGCCCCGCCAGAAACTGGTGAAGAGCATGGACGCGGGCCTGTTCCTGAGCCTGCGCGGCGGCTGCCTGTGCTTGAGCCGCCTCGGCTTGCGCTTTGGCCTCGGCCTGCGCACGCTCTTTTTCCTTTTTCTGACGATCCGCTTCTAGGGCCCGCCTGCGGGCCTTTTGCCTTTTCTTACTGGTTTTACCGAATCCGCCTGAAACCCCTCCGCCGCCACCAAAACCGCCGCCAGAGCCGCCACTCGAAGCGGGCGGTCCCGATCTGATGACCACGCTCCCTGAAGATCCATCGTTCAATGTGTTTTGTGCCATACAGTCACTCCTTGTCTGTAGGGCACAGCATGTCGATGGGGCGGTGGTCAGGTGCGGTACATGGTTATCGGTGTGGATTTAAATCGAGGTGCTATTTGAGGATATGAATCACCCACACAGGTAACAGATCCGCTCCTTTTGCGGTCTTTCGTTAGAGGTAGTGTCGATTCAGGCGACCGCCATTCGACTAGACAGTGAGTCACTCAAATCCAGCGGAGACAAGACCATGCGATTCATGATCATTGTGAAAGCCAGCCCGGATTCCGAGGCCGGTGTAATGCCCAGCGAAGAACTGATGACCGCGATGGGCAATTTCAACGAGGAACTGGCCAAGGCCGGTATCCTCATCGATTGCGACGGCCTGCAGCCCAGCAGTAAAGGCGCCCGCGTGCGTTTTTCGGGTGACCAGCTCACGGTGATCGACGGCCCGTTCGCCGAAACCAAGGAGCTGATCGCCGGCTATTGGTTGTGGCAGGTAAAGTCGAAACAGGAAGCGGTCGAGTGGGTCAAGCGCTGCCCCAACCCAATGCCGGGCACCGAAGCCGAAATCGAGATTCGCCAGGTGTACGAAGCCGAAGACTTCGGGGCCGAGTTCACACCGCAACTGCGGGAGCAGGAAGAACGAGTGCGTGCACAGGCGAAGAAGCACTGAAGGCCAGTCAGTTAAGCCGTAATGCAATCTGTAGCAGCCTTCGGCAGCTGCTACAAGAAATGCGTCGCTGCTGAAATGGCCTGTCAGGGCAAGCTCCCTCGCCACAGATAACCCGTAGACAAAATCCGAGGAATCAATCCAATCGACTGGATAACCCGTACTTAGCTGCTAAGTTCAAGTGACATGTCCTACAGGTTTGATAGGAAAGAGATTACGCCGCAACGGCCGCCAAGTGCCGAATCGTCCAATGAGCCACCGAGGAACCGGGGGAATCATGTCGATAAAAATGGGGATGCACGCCTTGTTGCTCGCGGCAGGGTTCACGCCTGTAGCGTGTGTGCTGGCCGATAACGCCGACACCGCCAACAAAAGTAACAACCCGCTGAACCTGGCACCGGGGATGAACCTGCAGGACTATTACACCCCGAAGTACTACGACACCCATGTCCATACCAACGACCTGCTGGTGCGCGGCACGCTGCCGATTGCGCCCAACGCTTACATCGGGGTCCCGCAGTTGTTGCGCGCCACCGCGCCGATCAGCACTCACCCCGATCCGAACGGAGGCTACAGCACCGGTGAAGGCGATCTGAACCTGGTCGATATTTTCCTGCTCAAGACCGACGGCATGCAACTGGGCATCGGCCCGCAGATCACAGCGCCAACCGCCGATCAGGACGAACTCGGTACCGGCAAATGGCAAGCAGGCCTGACTGCCGTAGCCATCGACGCCTCACCTCGCGGCTTGCTCGGCGCACAAGTGCAGTACCAGCGCTCCTTCGCCGGCGACCATGATCGCGCCCACGTCGAAACAGCGACTTTTCAACCGTTCCTCATTCATAACCTGCCCAAGGGCTGGTATCTGCGCTCGACCGGCACCTGGACCTTCGACCTGAAAAACGACACCCATTACATCCCCATCGGCTTGGGTGGCGGCAAGGTCTGGAAATCCGGGGCCAATATTCTCAACGCATTCGTCGAACCTCAGTGGACCGTGGAGCGAAAGGGCGATGGCCTGCCGCAATTCACCCTGTTCGTCGGGCTCAACGTCACCTTCGATCAATGAGGATTTTTTATGCAGAGTGCAATTCGTGCCGCCGTTTTCAGCCTGATGACCCTGTTCGCCAGCTGCGGTGTGGGGGCTCAGGGTCTGGATACGCAAATCGGCAAGGTGGCGATGGGAGGCGAACGGCCAACCACGAATCCATCGCCAAACTCTATGCCGCTGCCCTGAATGTCCAGGTCTATGACTAACCCCATGCTGATCAAAGACCGCTTTCGCGAGCAAGCCCGCACCCACACTTGATCTCTGGTGTACACAGAATATGTGACCAAAACAGATCCAGTGTGAGAGCGGGCTTGCTCGCGAAGAGGCCCTCAGCCCCGCCGCGTTACTTGGACTTGAGCTTCAGATACGACTGATGCAGATCCGACGCCCAGCCATCGATCACGTTTTTCACATCACCGGCCTTCATCACCTGATCTGCGTTTTCCAGCGGTTTGCCGATACCCTTGCGTACCACCTGGGCCACGACTTTGTTGTTGCCGCCATCGAGGAACACTGCTTCGGTGGCCAGATTGGTTTCCTGGTCGCGAATGCCGCTGGCTGTACTGACTGCCGCCGCCACCAGGGCGATCGGGACCACTTCATAAGGCTGGAGGCCTTCGGTCTTGCTGGTGACAGAGGTGATCGCCGCACGCACCACCATCACGCCAGGACCGGGGCCGCTGGCCAATGGCAGGGATTTACCCAGCTCGCGTTTGAGCGCCTGATCGTAGTAGCTGGTGATGCCGTTCAGCGTAGCCTGAGGGATTTTTACCGTCGGTTGCGGTTTGGGATAGATCTGAGTCGGCTCGATGTAGGCACTGGTGAATTTGTTGACATCGAGCTTGGGGTCCATCCAGCGCATTACCACGGCGCCCGATGGCGACTTGGCCTCCTTGAGCTGACTGTAGTCCTTGAGAAAACCGGAATACTGGTCCGGCTCAACGACTTTGCTGGAGCAACCCACCACCCCGATAGAGGCGATGCACAGTGTGCTCATCATTAACGCAAGCTTCATGCTGTAACTCCTGTCAGAAGGCCGAAAACAATATTGCCTACGGGAATTACAGGTATAGCCAATGAACGGCAAATTGTTATCAAAAAACACAAGCAACGCGCAATTCGCCGCCAGTTACTACGCAATGTGTGCGGGCTTGCTCGCGAAGGCGGACTGACATCCAACATTGATGCTGGATGTTATGGCCTCTTCGCGAGCAAGCCCGCTCCCACAGTGGTTATGGGTTGGTCACAAAAAACACGCTTCAGCCGCGTTCGCGGGGAATCAGGCTCTGCAGCTGCTGCGCCAGGAAGTTCGCATCGAAGGCAAAGGTATCCGGGTCTTTCAAACCATTGGTCTTGCGCCATTGCCAGGCGCTGGACGGTGGCAGACACACCAGGGAAATGCTGCCATAGCGCGCCGCGGTCAGGCCCATCACCGCCAATGAAATCTGCCCGCCGACACCCATAACGTCCGGCACGAATTCCACCGGTTTACCTGCGATCACGATACTCAGCTTCTCGGTCTTGAACGTCGACGTCTCGACCGGAACGCTCGGCCCGGAAGCGACATACGCTTCGCGGCTCACCTCCAACAGGCTCGGCACCAGGACCGGTTCCAACCACTGCTGGATCTGATCGAACAATTCACCAATGCGCGTCGCCCACACGGCCGATTGCGACTCAAACAGTTGCTTCTTGTGCGCTTCGCTTTCTGCATAGTGGCGAAGCATCTCGCCCAGTTGCTGTACGTCGTCCATTGCGGTGTTCCTTTGGTTGAAGCGGTGCTGCGGAAGTCGATCATGGCAGATGCCGACAGCTCGCGTACGGCAAAGGTGCGAACGGCTACAAAGCCACGGCAGCTGAACGTGACGAGTGGTCCTGAGGCTCCTGTTCTTCAGGGCAAAAGGGTTGATATGAAAAGGATGGCACTTTTCTGGAAATGTCCTACACCTGATAGCAAGGAAGAACGGCAAGCGATCGACAGGAGTCGATAAGCGACATCCCTCGCATCCCCTGCTCACCCTCCGTTTCCTCTCTTTTTATCATTCCGCGCAAATCGGCGGGGATTGAACGCATTCGTCCGGCGCTGCCGAGGAGGTAAACCACCCAATACCCCGTTCACCCGTGAAACCAGTCTCGGCGATCAGACCGAGACCCTGACTAAGAATAAAGGAAGCCCCGCATCGACGAGCATTAGCTCAAACGATGCCAGGCGTTTTCCCAATCAAGGAGATCATCGATGAATCAACCCCAAGGAAAGCTCACAGCATTCGCGGCGACGGCCGCCTTGTTCAGCGTCGCAGCCCAGGCCGGAACCTACCCTGACTATGGCTACGCACCACCCGACAGCTATACCGGCGCCAAATTCGTACTCAGCCAGAGTTATCCCACCACACCGCCCAAAGGCGAGCTGCCGGCGTTCTTCAAGAAGCTGCCGGCCAAGCAGGACAATAATTTTGAAACCTGGCGTGCCTACATGGACGAAGTGAAAAACTATTGTCTGGAAGGTAACGTCGACGTCAATTGGGACGTTCAGAAAAACAAGGTTCGTCATTGGTATCACATGCCGTGGCAGCACTATGGCCCACTGGGGCGTGAGGGCATTCATGGCTTGACCAAGGAAGCGCAGATTCAGAAGCAGCAACTGGCGTCTACGCAAACCGCCACCGGCCAGACTTACGCCGTGGGTATTTACAACGACATCGGCGCCTACACCATCGGCCAGGTCTGGAAAGACCCACAGAACCCTGATCCGAGCTACACCTCACAGCCCAAAAGCTTCGCCAACGGTACGGTCGTGTGCAAGGCACTGTTTGCCGACATCGACCGCAACACCGTGCCGTTTCTGGTCAACCCGGTGTTGTGGCAGGGCTATATCACCGAGACCTTCACTTCCGCCAAGCGCCATGTGAAGGAAGTCGCCCTGATCCAGCTGGACATCGCCGTACGTGATACCCGCATGAGCAATACCGGCTGGATCTTCGGCACCTTCCAGTACAACGGCGCCAAAACCGACAAGGCTGGTTGGGACAACCTGGTACCGGTGGGGATCATGTGGGGCAACGATCCGAAAGACACCGACAATGACTTCACCAACCCGACACCGACCATCACCAGAATCAACAGGGCGCTGCAACAGACCGCCATCAACGCCGATACCAAGGAACTGCCGCCGACCCACCTGGGCTGGAACGGTCGCCTCGCCGGTCCTGTGGACAATCCCAACAGCTCCTGCCAGAGCTGCCACATGACGGCCGAGTCGCCGCAAAAGGCGCTCATGAATCCGCTGTTCCAGAAAAAATCGCCACCGGTGGCGGTGGGTTCGCCTGAATGGATGAAGTGGTTCCAGAACATCCCGGCAGGCCATCCGTTCACCCCGGGCACCCAGAGCACGGATTACAGCCTCCAGATGTCGGGCGGGCTGGTGAACTTCTATCAGTGGAAGTGTTACATGGGCGGGATCTACGAGAACGGCATCGACGCTTGTGCGAAAATTGCCAGCATGAAGTTGAAGACGATGCAGTCCGGCAATGCGGCGCCGCAGCCGGTGCAGCGAGTGATCCGCGATCCAAGCCTGGAACAACTGCTCGAGTAACGTGCGACAACCTCCGGGCATTTGTTGCCCGGAGGCTTACTCACGCCATTGGCCGTTTTAATATTCCCCTTTATCGTTCGAGGTGTTTGGCTGCTGCGCGCCCGTCTTCTCAACGGCGACTTTGTTCTCAGGGTTGAGGGCGTATTTCAGGGCCCGTTTCTGCATGGTGCCGGCATCCGGATAACCTACGGTCTCCGGGTTTGCAAAGCCGGTGCGGCCGGAAGGGCCGGTGTCGCTGGTGGAGCCAGCGGGGCCGGTGTAGCCAGGGGGATTGATCGCATCAAACAGGAAACTGAAACCTTGTTTCAGTACGGACTGGGCGATGCCATGACACCCCATGCAGCCGCCCATGGTTTGGCTTTGGTCTGGAATGCTGTGATCAAAATCCGGCACCATGATGTTATTTTTGGTGCGCGTATTGGTCAGGATGTGGTCTTTCGGAATGGGGAATGAGTTGGTCCCGCGAAACAACTGAATCCCCGGCTGGCTGCTTTCGACCATGACATTGGCCAGGTAATAATCCGGGTCGGTTTCAGTGCTCGACGGGATGGCCTGCACCCCTTTAAGCCGGTAGTACTTCCAGACCGAATTGTTGAATTCGCTGCTGCCGTTCATTAGCTGCTGCACCTGGTTGTTGACCGCAGTGACTTCGGAATAGATGGTTGGCGGTTGCACAACGCGGATCGGGCCGGCCTGCCCCTCATGGATTCCGTTACTGCCGGAGTAGACGGGCGGATTAAGGTTCGAACCTACGAAATCGCTCTTGGGCAGGGTAACCTTATGGATTGTGTTGCCGTCAGAGAAGGTAGCGACCGGTGGTTTCTCCGATGGGGGGTAGGCAATCTTGTCGTAGTTGGCCGGGTAGGTAATTTTGTTGTAGTTGGCGATATAGTAGAGGCCAGTCGGCTTGGTGCTGTCGGGCAATGTCAGGGAATCCTGCTGCTCGAAAGTGGCGAATATGAAGGTCGGGTAGTTGGGCGTCTTATGGATGATATGCAAGGCTACCAGGGCGTAGTCTTCATTGTGCGCCACCGGCGCATCATCGTTGCCCTGATAGGTCACCACCGTCGCCGTATGGTAGCGCGCGCGCTGCGATTGCGGAATGTCTGCCAGCTTGCGCCATGCCGCCTTGACCTCCACCGCGCCGTCGGGCAGAACGATATGATCCGGTTTGCTGCTCAGGCTTTTCGCATACTCGTAGACGACGGGATTCGCCTTGGCCTCAAACAGGATCTGGCTGTCTTTTGAAGGGGCATAGTTGGCCCCTGTCATTGCCGCTTGCGGAGGGTTGACCGGGAAAAAGATAGCGTTTTGTCCTATTTGGGTCGCCTCGTCCAGATTGTTGTAATGAGCATAGGTGGCGCCTGACGCCAAAGGCGCACCGTTGGGGAACTTGATATAGCTGTATTGCGGGTCAGAAGCAAACGGACGCGTAGGGCCGCCTACGGGGTTTTGCTGTTTCTTATCCCCTGGAAACAACTCGGTGCGGTGGGCGAAGGTTTGCCACAACAAGGGGCTGGAAGACGCCAGGGGGCTGGACGCCTTGCCCGAATCGGCAAAGCTGCTGCCGGGATTGCCGACGCCGCGGTTAGCTGGCAACGGAGTGTTGGCCGTATTGTTCAGTGCGATAAAGCTCCGCCAGGCGAAGGTTGCATAGTCGGTATGGCTAAGGCCCGAAGCCAGATCCGTAGGCAGTTGCGGGTTGTCTGCGGTTAAGTCGCTTGCGGTAATGGCATAGGAAACGCCCAATCCTGACGGGTAGGTAAAATACCCAGAGAAACTCTTGGAGAAATACGGATTCCAGTTCAGCCCATCGTTTGAATAAAAAGTATTGGAGCTGCCAGACGAAGTGCTGATAAACACGCGCTCACCGATCATCGTTGCACTATTCAGGAGCCCCGTGAAATTCTTGCCCACCAGCTCTTGCTTCGCGCCCCAGCGGCCGGCCCGGTCGTAAGTGCGTGCGAACCTGACGTTATTATTAAAAGAATAATAGACCCATAAATTACCGTTATAGACGACGGGCACCATCGTCAGAATTTTGTCGGTGTTTTCCTGGAACGCTAAATTTTCCTGGCTCCACCGAAGGCCATCATTCGAGGTGACATAGTAAACAGCTTTACCTGCATTTTCGCTATATAAGACAAATAGTTGCCCGTTATACACGACAGGTTTGTTATTGACGGCCGTATGGGTGGTATTGATAGGGTTAACCTTGGACCAAGTGAAGCCGTCTTCGGAGCTGATGGTATTTAAGCGACTCTGGGAATCGGCAAAGGTCAGTACCAGCTTTTGCTTAAATACAGTCACTGAGACGTTATTTAAGATGCTATCCACTCTGATGGTTTGAGGGGCGGCCCAGTTTCTCCCCTCCACTGAAGTGGTAAAATAGATACTTTTATCATAACCGTTGGACCAGAACATATAAATTCTGCCCTTGAACGACTGCACCACGGGTGTATATAACCCTGTGGGGCGGAATGGCACCATGCTCGTCGAAGAAGGCTTACCGCTTGAGGCATCTGGACTGTCAAAGACATCGACTTCGATCCCCACACCTTGTTGCGGCGTCGCGATGATCACGCTCTCCGCATAAGCTGATGAGACCGCCAACAAACCACATATGCACAGCATCAGACGACTAAGTATCGCTTTAACGTTCATATATTTCATTCCTTTGAGTTAGTTGCTACTACAGGCCGTGAGTGCGCCCTGACAGGCGTAGTTGTTCCATTGCTGAAGCGCGATCTGCATTCGCAGCGAGATGTCCGGGTTCAATAGGTTTGTATTCCCCTCCGTTGTAACTCATGGGATAGCGTGTGATCTGGAAATCATTGACTGCGTTGCGATAGGCAAGCTCCCTTAGAATTGTGACGTCATCGGCAAAGGCCGATGACGTCACTCACGACAAGAATAGAGGGTATTCACTCATCTGCCGCTACTGCCGTTGCATTGGCCATGTTTTCGGCCGTGGCTTGGACCGAGTTCCCTGCAATGGTGGACAGATAAAGTGACCTGACGAACCCGGGTGCGGTCCCCAGGGCAACGTCGACTGGAGCACCAGCGTTATCCGGCACCAACTTCCCGCTCGTATCCTGTTCTTCGTTTAGCTCTTGCTCTACCTGCAGGTCATAGCGGGTAAATTGGATAAACTGAGGGTCGGTTATCGCGATGGCCGCCAGTGGATCCCAAAAATACAGATAGGTGCCGATACCGGGCGCAATGGTCGAGCTATGCAGCACTTGTGTGAGAAATTGAGCAATCGGGTTGGGAATACGGGAGAGTTGTTGCACGAAATCCCGCGTAATGGGGATCTGGTTGCATGCGTTGAGCGCAACCAATTGCACTGGGATCCCGCTATTAAAGACATATTGGGCTGCAAGCGGATCCAGGAAGATGTTCCATTCGGCAACCTTGTTGGCGTAGTAGGGAGTGTCGCCCAGGGCGTCAATGATATTGCCGGCCGCGCCGGGCTGGGCGTATTGCGGCAACAAATTGCCCCCCATCATAACGATGCGGTCTATTTTGGTGCGCAACAAGTCTTGCAATGCGTCGTCGGTTTGAGCTTGCTGGAACAAATGCCCCCAGGTCGTGCCACCGCCGATCATTAATACGGTCAATTTATGATCGGCATTTTTCAATGTTTCCCTTAAGAAAGCGACCGCATCTGTTCGCGTGGGATTCAGGTTTGTCCGCGGAAACGAGGCGTCGTAATGTTGATCCGATGCCTGGCGTGTTTCAAAGGGAAAGGTATTGCTGTACACCATGGGGCGCTGAAAACCAGCAGCGACCGGGATGCGCTCTATCGCCGGGTCATCGAACAGAGTGAGGAAGTTACTGATGTTTTCAACACCGTGACTCAAGTGAACAGCGCCCACCCCCGTCACTGTGATGCCTTCGACCTTTACCGCATGATGCTTTAGCAAATACGAGATGGCCATGTAGTCGTCGAAATCGACATCGGTATCGATGAGCAGGTGTGTGAGGGGTTGTACAGACATAGTGTCAGCCTCCTGGCTAATGAAGAAGTTACGTCCGGTGTTCACGATAGGAAAAGTCAGCCTGTTCGGTGTAACAGTAGCATCGTCCATGGTAAATGCCTGTTTAATATCGACGGTTAATCCATTTATCTACTGATAACGACATACTATGGATCCAGCATGATAGATTTATTATGTGCATAGACCGACTACCTGAAAAAGCACCATGACACTTCACCAAAAGATGAGCATTACAGTTGATTTATCACTGGTGTCCGCCATCGAACAAATGGAGACTCCTTTCAGGCCTGGCCTATCAACACAGGCCATAGCCTGAGGAGATCCAATGCGCACCATCGGCCTTATCGGCGGCATGAGCTGGGAGTCCAGTGCCGAGTATTACCGCCTCATCAACCAGCAGGTACGCGATCGCCTCGGGCCATTGCGTTCGGCGAAATTGCTGATGTACAGCGTCGACTTCGGCCCTGTCGAACAGGCCCAGCATGCCGGGCGCTGGGACGATGCGGCGGCGATTCTGGTGGATGCCGCGCGGCGTCTTGAAGCTGGCGGTGCCGAGTGCGTGGTGCTGTGTACCAACACCATGCACAAGGTGGCCGGGCAGATTCAGGCAGCGATTGATATTCCGTTCCTGCACATTGCCGACCCGGCCGGTCAGGCGGCGCTGGACGTCAGTGCGCTGCGCGTGGGTTTGCTGGGCACTGCGTTCACCATGGAGCAGGACTTCCTCAAGGAGCGTCTGACAGCCAAGGGCCTGACGGTACTGGTGCCGGAGGCCGAGGAGCGTCAGGCCATACACCGGATCATCTATGACGAGTTGTGCGTCGGAGTGATCAGCGAGGCCTCACGCCAGGTCTATCAACGCGTGATCGAATCGCTGACCGAACGCGGCGCCCAAGCGATTATCCTTGGCTGCACCGAAATCGGCCTGCTGATCAAACCCGAGCACAGCGCCCTGCCCTTGCTCGACACCACCGAACTGCATGCGCAGGCGGCGGTGGCGTTCGCGTTGGGCGACTGACTCAGTCGGCCGTGGGCGTGCGACGCAAGCGCGCCATGCTCAGGGTATCGACCAGTCGACCATCACGCACGGCGTAATCGCGAAACAGGCCTTCGGTCTCGAAACCGAATTTTTGGTACAGCCCGATCGCCGCTTCGTTGTCGGCATACACCGAGAGTTCGACCCGTTGCAGGTTCATCCAGTTGTCGGCGATGTCCAGCGCCGCCGTCAGCAGTTTCGAACCGACGCCCTTGCCCTGCCAAGCCACGGCGACCCCCATGCCGAGGCTGCCGGCGTGGCTGCGGCGGATTCGCGAAAACTGCTCCAGGCCAATGTTGCCGATGATCGCTCCCTGATGCAGCGCCACCAGTTGCACCACTCGCTCGTTATCCGGCGCCAGGCGTTTGCGCCAGACCTCGGTGGACTGAAACGGCATTTGCAGCACTTGACGGGTGATCGCCGGGTCGTTGTAGAGCGCGGTGACGCCCTCGATGTGGGATTCGTTGAAGCGTTCGAGGTGAATGGCAGCGTCGTGGTCGGGCATGGCGGTGTTCGCCTTTGATCGGTGTGTGGCCGAACACTCTAAACCGCACGCCCTCTGCGTGGCGATAACAATTGGAGGTGTGTGTTTTTTGCCCGTTCATCAGACGTTCATATAGGCGCAATACATTAGCGCAGGTTGATTTCTCGCCCCTTCAATCTGTGAGCCGAATACGTAATGTTGCCTGTTGCCAAGATGGAAGCCGCCTTAAAAAACGGGATTGCAAAAGTCCCTGTTCGTTGCGCTGGTAGGCATGAAGTGGGGGTTTACAGCCCCTCTAATGACGTTGAGATCGAAGTTCGATTTCTATCGCCAGCGGACATTCCCTCGCTGCTTGAACTTGAGCAAAGGAAATGGGAAGGCGATCAGCGCGCCGATGCCTCAATGATGGCGTCACGGATCGCCTCATTCCCGGCATTGAGTATCGGCGCTTTTTGCACGCGCACGGGGACTGTGCTGGCGTCGTTGTTCATGAAACCTACACGGCACGACATCATAAGCAAATGCCCGACGTGGGAAGACTGTGCGAGAAAGCAGCATGGCGATGAGTCCGCAAAAACCGGTGTGCTGTTTGGCATCAGCCTGAGCAGTGTTGATCCGAAAGCGGCGAACGCGATTTTCGAATTCTTTTGGCCCCATGCGCTGAAGGCGGGATGGTCAGACGTCTATCTTGGCTCGCCGGTCCCGGGCCTTCGTCATTGGGCCTCGAAGAATCCTGATATTCCGGTCACGCAGTATGTGCGAGCTGAACGCAAGGGCCTGCCGCTGGATCCGCAACTGCGGTATTACTTCCAAAAAGGCTTTCGCAAGATCGTCGCCATCAACGACAACTATTTCCCGCATGAACGTTCGCTGGATGTCGGCGTGCTGATCCTGGGTAAAGTGCCACTCTCCGGCCTTTCCTTTATATGGAAGAGAGTTCCGCTGCCTTGGCTGCAGCGCATGAAAAAACTGTTCTTCGTGTGCTTGTGAACGCCTCTCTGACAGTAGAAAGCGCAGCACGTCCACTCGGTCGCGATAGGCGTTTTTGGCGGCTGCTGGCCTGCGCTGCGGCGTCCATGATGGGAGACCAGCTCACTTTAGTCGCCTTTCCCCTGCTGGTCATGGCGATAACGCCAGACCCGATGGCGCTCGGCTGGGCGTTTGCCGCTCTCGCATTGCCGCGGGCCTTGTTTCTGTTGGTGGGCGGCTCGCTGGTTGACCGTTTTGGCGCCCGCTCGGTATGGACGTTCGGCTGCTGTTTGAGCGCAATGGCGCTATGCGGCTTGTCCTGGGCGGTTTTTCAAGGCCACGCCACATTGCCTGTGGTCTATGGATGCGCCGCGTTATTGGGGCTGTTCAGCGCACTCACTTTGCCGGCCGGCAGTGCCCTGGTGCCTGGCATCGTGAGCCCGCGTGATCTGGAGCAGGCCAACGGCGTTTTTCTTGCGCTGAGACAGGTGACCATGGCGCTAGGCCCGGTCGCGGCCGGTGCACTCATCGCCAACGCGTTTTTGCCCTCCGGTGTGCGGTCAGACGCAAACGGCGCGCTGGACGGCTATGCCATCGCGTTTGCACTCAATGCGCTGACCTTTGCCGTGTCCGCGCTCGGGCTGAGCACTCTGCGTATCCGCAGAACGACTTCCCCTGGTTCTGGTTCCACCGCCACGGCAGAAGGCCTGCGCTATTTCTTTCAGGATCGGCAGCTGCGCACGTATCTGGCCTATATGGCGGCCATGACGCTGTTCATGAGTGGACCGGTGCAGATCGCCGTGCCGCTACTGGCCCACGCGCGCTTCACGCCCGAGGCAGAAGCCCTGGGCTGGCTCTTCGGTGCTCAGGGTGCGGGGACATTGGTCGGCATGCTGATGTTCACCGCCCAGCCGAAATTCCGGATTATCAATTTGGGCACCACCTTGCTCGCAGTGGATGCCGCCATTGCCTTACTGCTGATGCCGATGGGATGGGTATACGCCCTCTGGCAGGGCATGGCACTGCTGTTCGCCATTGGCATCTTCGGCGGCTTTCTGCAGGTCATGGCGTACACCTGGCTGCAGCGAGCATTACCGCCTTCATTGCTCGGCCGCGGCATGAGTCTGTTCATGCTCGTATTTGCCGGACTTGCGCCGATCTCGGCAGCGATTTCAGGCTGGGTTTTGCAATTCGTATCCATCGAAGCCGTGTTCGTAGCATCCGGTGTGTTGCTATTGATGACGGTGGGGTTTTCTTACTTCGGCTCGGGCCTGAGGAGGCTGTCGGATGTTTAAGCAAGCAGAGCCATTGGGTAGTGTCTGTAGCAGCTGTCGCCAGGCTGCGTCCGGCTGCGAAGCAGTCGAAAAATCAGGCACTTCGGTATTGCAGACAAACCGTGCAAGCAGGATTTGCGACTGCTTCGCAGCCGAACGCAGCCTTCGGCAGCTGCTACAAGCTGCCTTTCATTCACCGCGCTCCAACCTGCCCAGCTATCTGTTCATGGCCCTGTGCGTCTTGAATACGGCGGCAATCGCCTGGCTTGCTGCGAACGAGGCGTTCGGATGGCTGGCCGTTGCGCCGTTGATAGTGCTCCAGGCGATCCTGATGATTGGCGTTCAGGAAGCCAAGCATCAGTGTGTGCATCGTCAGTTCCTCGTTGGCACGCGCCTGAACGATGCAGTGGGTGTGATCACGGCTGCCATTTTTGGCGTCAACTTCGTGGGCTACCGCTGCTTTCACCTCGAACACCATCGCAAAACCTGCCAGGCCGATGATCCCGAAGGGCTGCTGTACGAACAGACATGGCGAACACGCTTGATCAGCCTGTTTGGCGCCGTGGAGCAACTGTGGGTTGCGGTCTCCATCAATATTTTTTCCCGACGCTACACGCCTGCTCATGCACGCTGGCGCTGGCACTGGAACAATGCCTTTATCGCCGTTTTCGTCGCGGTGCTGGCTTTGGGCATCCATGAGGCGCCTCGACAAATCGTATGCGCCTACCTGCTCCCCTACTGCCTTTTTGCCTGGCTGGATTTCTGGCTGACGCAGGCCGAGCACTATGGGGTACCGATCTCGGCTCAAGGCTCGCGCCGCGCGCCCTCTGACATCACGACGGATTTATACCTGCCCAAGCCATTGTCCTGGCTCGTTCTGCATCGCTCGCTGCACCGCATTCACCATGACGCGCCGGCGACCCGCTGGTTCCATGCGCACGCTCAATCGATAGTTCTGGCCAAAAGCAAGCCAGGCGGCGTGACAGACCTACCCACCTTCTTTGCGACCTGGATGCGACTCGGTCCCCGACTCTGGAAGTAAGCCATGACAGACACACCTATCGAACCACGGCACACAAAGACTGCCGAGACCAAACACCGCGTCCACACTGTGGAACGCGCCCAGTTATTGGAGTGGGGCAAACCCGCGCCATTGCGGTTACTCGCTGCCACGGTTTTGGAGTGGGCGTTTATCCTGTGTGCGGCAGGTCTGGCCATGTACGCAGGCACCATTTGGGCCTCGGTGTTGGCCATTGTGTTCATTGGCACAAGGCAACATGCATTGCTCATCCTGATGCATGAGTTTTCACACCGGCAGTTCAGCCGGACTCGCCCCGTGCTCAACGACACCCTTGGCGATTTCCTGACGGCAATCCCGTTCACCATCACCATTTACGGGTTTCGTCGCGACCACACCGCCCACCATCGGCATACCGCAACCGACCTCGATCCCAACTGGGCTTCATGCAAGGGACAGGACCGATTCACGTTTCCAAAATCTGCGTTCAACATTGCCATCCTGTTGCTGAAACACTGCGCAGGGTTGTACGGCTTCCATGAGTTGAAAACGGCCCTGGTGACGTCAAAAATGGCGTCACAATGCCCACCTTCCACGCGGTATCGGCAATGGACTTTTGCCGTTCTGCTCGCGGTGGTTCTCACCTGGTTCCACCTCTGGCTGGCGGTCTTGGTGTACTGGCTCCTGCCTCTGTTTACCGTGTTGATGGCCCTGCTGTATTGGCGCGATGTGGCAGAACACTTCGCGATACCCCAACCCGGTCCCGGAGCATCCCGAACGGTGCTTGCAACCTGGTGGGAACGCTTATTGATCGCCCCCCACGGCGTCGGCTTTCATGCCGAACACCACCTGTATCCTGCCGTACCGTGCTTTCGCCTTTGGCAGGTGCATGATGCGCTGACGAAAGACGAGGCACATGCGCAGCAGACGCATATCACGCGTGGCTATTTCTCGGGGTTGGTCCGTGAGATCGCTGCCGCCGGCACCCCGCGTTCATTTGTGAGGCATTGATGCATGGATTACCTAAAGCAGCCTGTGTCCGACAATAGCAGCGAGGCCGCCCTCTTCAAGCCATTCTGGAACGACACATCGATCAAGACCTACCTGTTCGATGCCTGTTCGGTACTGCTTCCTGCCGGTGAGCAATTCGTGATTTCGGTGGTGGAGTCATCCGCTTTGCGATTGCCACAAACGTCGGCGCTTGCCGAACATTCGCGCAACTTCGTGGCAGAGGAACGGGCCCACCAGCGAGCGCACAGGCTGTACAACCAGCAACTGGAAACCCAGGGGTTTGAAGTAAAGAAGTTCGAGCACATGATCGAAAAGGATCTCGAGGCCCTCCAATCGAAATTGTCAGCCAATGCACAACTGGCATTGGCTGCCGCGTTCGAGCACGTGACGGCCGTGATGTCCACCGCCGCCTTGCGTAGAAACGGATTGCTCTCGGTCAAGGAGTCATCACAGACACGCCTATGGCGATGGCATTGCACAGAAGAAGTGGCGCACCAGCACGTCACCACGGACCTGGTGCGATCGCTGGGCATCTCCTATTGGCAGCGGATTTTCTATTTCCTGGCGGCATCGGGGCTCATGGCATTCGATGTCATTCGCCACATGCACAGTTTTGCCCGCCTCGACATTGCCCGCGGTCGCGTCAGTTCGAAAGAAGTGCGGCGTGCTGCGGGCAGCTTGCTGTTTCGCGATGGTGCCAACCTGGCGTTGATGGCAATCAGATGGGCCGCCTACTTTCTTCCGCTGAAAAAAAGTTGATTTCGGACGGCACCGCGCCTGGCTCTTCGGCCCCTTCGCGGGCAAGCCCGCTCCCACAGGGGATCGTCGTTAACGCTCGAACCACTCCCGGCGCTCATTGAAGGTGTTGTGGATCAGTTCGACGATCCCCTGCACCTGGGCCCCATCCTGGGAGTCGGCATTGACCGCCATCCACACCTGGCGCTGCATCGGTTGGTTGAAGAGCCCGGGTAACGCCACCAGCCCCCGGTCGAATTGGCTTATGTAGTGCGGCAGCAAACCGATGCAGGCGCTGCAACGGATCATCTCCAGCATCAGCTCATAGGAATGCAGTTGCACCACCCCCGCCAGACGCTGCTCCACCAGACTGTTCCATGGCCCAAAGGCGCCAACCTGACGGTCGTGCAGCCATTGCACCAGCATGAAATCGGTCAGGTCACCCAAGCTGTCCGGCCGCGCCGCGACCCGCGAATAGCGTTTGGCGATATGCGGCAGATAGTCCAGCCGTGCCAGACGCTGGGGCTCGCTGACGGCAAAACTGGGGCCTGGCAACGGTGAGTCGGTGCCGGCCAGCCATACCACCACATCGGCACTGATGGCTTGCAGAGATAATTCGCTGTCCAGGGAGATGATGTCCAGGCGCACGCTCGCATTGCGTCGCAGCAGCGACACCAGGTCGCGTCCGAGGATGTCATGCAAGATCGACTCGGCGATGGCCAGACGAATCAACGGCTGTTCGATCACTGGCAAGTCGCGTTCATGGGCCAAGGCAATCAATTGCGCCTGAAGCTGCAACCCGTCACGACTGAGGGCCACACCATTGCCCGAATGGTTGAACAGCGAACACTGCAGTTGTGCTTCAAGTTGCGCCAATTGTTTACGCAATTGGGTCGACTTGATGTTGAGGCTGCGGGCCGCTTGCATGAAACAGCCGCAACGGGCGCTGACCCTGAAAGACTGCGCCAGCACCGGATCGATTCCGGCCGCCAGCGTGTGCAAGGATTTGCTTTGTTCTGCAGGCCAGCGGTACTCGGACACACCCTGACGCCTGGTGGATTCCATGAATGACATTGATGACTCCCTGTCGATCTTCCTTGAGCGTTTCATCCTGCTGACCGTTCATGAACCTGATGTGACAACCGGGCAAAAACCGGATCAGCCGCCTGATATCAGCCAGATAAGGTACGGAACCTGTGGGAGCGGGCTTGTGTGGCGAGGGGGCTTGCCCCCGTTTGAGTGCATAGCACTCACAAGATCTTTGGTACATCAGAGATTCTGGGGCTGCTTCGCAGCCCAACGGGGGCAAGCCCCCTCGCCACAAGCCCGCTCCCACAGGGTTTGCGCTTGAATCAACCGCCGGGCGTTTGTCGAAAGCTCACCGCCAGTCGATTCCAGCTATTGATAGTGCTGACGGCCATCGTCAGGTCGACCAGTTCG
This sequence comes from Pseudomonas sp. LBUM1673, assembly GCF_059695645.1. NCBI lineage: Bacteria > Pseudomonadati > Pseudomonadota > Gammaproteobacteria > Pseudomonadales > Pseudomonadaceae > Pseudomonas > Pseudomonas sp. LBUM1673. The sequence goes on along the minus strand of NZ_CP166780.1, from coordinate 2,932,939 downwards.
CCTTCACTGAACTGCTCGCGGGCCAGGGCGTAAACGTCATCCGGCACGTGGCTTTCCGAGAGCAAGGTGACCGCTTCGGTCCAGGCCAGAGCGGCCCGCTCCCGAGGGTTGAAGAAGCGGCTGTCGCGCCAGACCACGATCGCATACAGCCGGCGATCAGTCTCGCCGAAGCGGCGCGCGTCCACCGAGTGCATGTCGGTGCAGAAGGCGCAGCCATTGAGCTGAGAGGCGCGGATTCTGATCAGGTTCAACAACGCCTGTTCGATGCTCAGATTGCGGGTCAAGGCCTCCATGGCGATCATGGCTTTCATCGCGTTGGGCGATGCGCTGTAGTAATCCAGGCGGGAGTTCATGGGGCGACCTCGCGGATCGGATAGGTGACTCCAAGGTAGAGGCTGCCCCATGGGCGTCACAGGTCCAATTCGACGAAAAAACCGTGGACCGCCCGGCAGAAGGCCAATCGGAGGTTTTTCGCCCACGCAACTTCTGTGCAGCCGTTCATGGGGGTAATCTGGCGCGACGCACAGTCGCCTCAATCGCCCAAGGAGCCCCGCCGGTATGGAACTTCATGTTGTCATCAACGGCCGCAAGGACCTGGCGGGCCAGTTGTACCGGCAACTGCGCAGCGCCATTGAATCGGGCCGATTGGCAGCCGGGACGCAGCTGCCGCCCAGCCGTTTGCTGGCCGAACAACTGGGGATCTCGCGCAAGACCATTTCCGACACCTATGCGCAACTGACCTACGAAAACTTCCTCACCGGGGTGATCGGCAAAGGCACTTACGTCAATGCCCGAGCGGCGAAAATCGTCCGCAAGCAGAGCCATTCGGAGCTGGCCAGCTTTGAGGTCATCGAGAGCTGGCGCAACCTGCCGACATTCTTGCGTCACCCGACGCTGGAAGGCTCGCTGCGTTACGAGTTCATCGGTGGCGCCACCGGTAAAGGCCAGTTTCCGCAGGACGATTGGCGCCGCTGCACCTCCCATGCTTTGCGCCAGATCGCCGGTTCCAAGGGCTTCTACAGCCAGCCTGAAGGCTTGCCGGCGCTGCGTAATGCTATTGCACGGCACATCGCGTTTTCACGCGGGGTCAACTGTCAGGACGAAGACGTAGTGGTGTGCAACGGCGCGCAGCAGGCACTGGACCTGATTTCCCGGGTGTTGACCCGACCGTGCAGCCTCGTGGCCATGGAAGACCCCGGTTACCCACCAGCGCGCCTGTTATTCGCAACTCATGGCGCGACAGTGGTCGGCGTACCGGTGGACGCAGAAGGCATTCAGGTCGAGCATATTCCCGAGGTGATGCGCAGCGCGAAAAATTCGGGCTTTAATGCGCGATAAATTAACGTAGAAAGATTTTCACATAGTGCAAAAGAATTACATAAAGAAGGTCCCTTTTGGCCATCGTCGTTTCATCCTGATCTTCGCCTGTTCGATACGTCCGACTCTCACGACGCCAATGCGGGATCTCGTGGATTGTCTTTACACGCTAAATTTCCCTAGTGCGCTTATGAGGGCCAGCCTTCCTCAAGCATGGAGATGGTGAAGTCACCGTCTGCCACTTCCGTCAGCAGCTCATCTTCGCGATCAAAGCACGCCTGCACATGCGCACGCACGGAGCCAGCCAGCGACAAGAGCGTGGGCGCATCCAGCGTTATGAAACCAGAGGGCGTCTTCCATCGACAGCTATAGGCAGCATCACGCAAGGCAGCTAGCGCCGCCCCTGTGATCAGGGCCTGACTGTCTCGCGCAGTATCAATAAACATGCCGTTGATGGTTATTCCTGCTCCCTCAGCCGCATATCGGCGGGAGGCAATTAGGGCGATGTAGTCTGATGCACTCCCCTTAGGCTCGCTGAACACTACTGCGCCGTTGGACGATTCAGCCATCCAGCCAGGCTTTACGTTCTCCGGACAGGCAACCCAATGGAGCGATGAGTGAAACCGACCATCGGGGTCGATGTCGGTGACTTCGGCTACTAAGCCGTTTTCAATCCTGGACCATACCTTTGTCACCATTTGATAGTTACCTCTCCGTCATGTCCGGCACCAGAAAACCCGCCGTTATCCATTCGTCCACCACCGCCGCCACCAGGCCCCTGACCATTCCGCAAATTGGTCAAGGACGCGTTGGCAGCACTTACCACGACGCCTGAGCCGCCTGGTCCGCCGCCGCCCCCGGAAATACCATAGGTGGAAGTCGCCCCTCGACCTCCTGATTGCCCGTCCCCAAGACCATAGTTGAGCGTCCCACCCGCACCATTACCGCTTCGGCCTCCCTGTCCACTGGTATCACCACCGGTGCCCCCAGTAGCTGACATATAGCTGCCAAATGACGATGTACCGCCACTTAGGCCCACACCATTGCTTGAGTCATACGCAACTCCGGCACCACCGGCACCAACAGCAACTGCAACGGTTTGCACGCCGGTAAGATCAAGAAAACCTTCAGCAACACCTCCACCTCCACCGCCGCCGCCAAACGTAGAGCTATTGCGTCCGCTACCGCCGCCACCGACTACTTTCACATACCCTTTACGGCGTCCACTGCGTAGCACGGCCGGAACGGTATAGGTAAAGGCTCCCGCCACTTGGTAGCCGACAAGTCCGGACGCAATACTTCCTGGCAATAGCGCTTGACCAACACACCACCACTTACCCGTACCGTCACTACGCAGATGTAGGTAGTCACCGGCAAACAGAAGTTCGGTCGATACCTGACCGCTCGACGAGGTGGTCATATCGAGCATGATTTTGTCAGTGCCTCCAGCCTTTACCACCAGACGATTACCACTATTATCGGCGCGACGAACAATCACATCGCGGACGCCCAACGTAGAATCAGCTGGCAGTAGTTGAATGGTCAAAGGAGCTGCGTTTGAGTCGATCAGAACTAGTCCCAGCTCGTCAGAAGTCAACGTTCTGGACGTTGAAACAACGACAACAGGGCTATTGCTGCCTGCTGTTACCAGACCTTTTTCATTCACAGTCACCCTGTCAAAGCTCCCAGCGGTAGCGCCACTATTTGCCAAAGCCAGCGTAACCTCTAGATCAGCGCTCCCATCAAAGTTCCCGCTGCCTGTGGCGGCCCCCTTAAACTTCATGGCGCGTGGTGTCGTCAGTTTGAGCGCACTGCCAACGGCGGTGACGCCCTCGACGACCTTACCTAACTGATCCTTGAGCCACTTCGTTCGGTTCGCCAGCTGCTTGGCTTGCAGATTGTCGATACCTTCCGGTCCACCCAACACAGGGTCGGAAGTCTCAAGCTGATAGATGCCTTCCGGCCATTCATTTATTTCTGGTAAATCAGCCATCAGCTGCTCCCATGGTTGTATTGCCCATCGCGACGAGCAAACCCGTTGTGCCTGATTGCCACTGACTGATAGTCGAGCGAGACCAAGCGGCAACGCGTTGGGGCGACGGAAAGTAGTAGACGGCGCAATAGCGCTGCCTGGTCATTGGTAATTACGCGCTTGAGAAAGACTCTATAGAGGGGCCACGCGCCAGGATCACCATGGACATAATTTCCATCCCTGGTGATCGATCCATCGCGCACCTGGTTGTTAAGCCCTTCCTGGATCGTCACCTCGCCAAAGCCCAGCAGGCGGATAACTTCACGGATAGCCCAAGGCGTACCTTTGAATCGATGCAGCTCGGCCGAACTCTTGATTAAGTTGCGCTTGGCATCCTCAGACTCGGCCAACAGCCAGGCTGCCTCGTCGATTAGAGAGAACTGATCGGCCAGGACGGGCAGCAGTCGCGGCTTCACCAGGTCGACCATGTAAACCAACATCGCGTTGATATCCAGGCTGTCAAACGTCTCTTTGAGCAACTCGCAGAGCAACGCGAAACGTTCGTCACCAGCCAGGGCTGGCGGTAGTTGTTGTTCAGCCATATGCCACCCCTGCATCCTCCAGCAGGATCGACGTGTTGTTGGCCCACTCATTACTCTGTAACTCTCGCCAGGCGCTGGGCAACTCCAGTTCAGCGCGATAGACGCCGTTCACCTGCAGTAATGCGGTTATTTGCTCCTGGACTAGATCACGGCCGAGCCCGGCACGACGATCGACCACATACGCCTCGGCGGCGGCCCTGGCCGTTTTCATCGCTTCGGCTCGATCTGCTGTGGCGTAAAAGGTCAAGCGAGCCTTGATCTGGTAAGCCACTTCGGTGGGCGCGAGAGCGTTTACGGTGTCGCATAACGGACGTACTTTTTCGCCAGAGACCTGGCTTTTAATCCGCTGCAGCAGATCGACCGTTGGCAAGCCGGTGGTGGTAAGCGGGAACAAAGCCACATGGCCATCCTGTTGCCCTTCGTCTGGTCCATGCACGGCGACGTCGATGATCGACTGATGCACCGCCAGGGCGTGATATCTATAAGCACCACGACTGCCGGCATTGCTGAAGGCTTCAGGGGCCAGGATGATCCGCTCACGGTAGCGGTCGTTATCTTCGTCCTCGGCCCCATCGGCGGTGACACTGGTGTTTGTTGCCGTCAGACCTTCTGCAGGTGGGTTACCGATGCTGCTGATCTGGCCAACGGCCCAGCCGTTGCCAACCACACCGGACGCAAGACAGGTAGCATTGGTGTTTACCTGAGCTTGGCCTGCCGGAATAATTGCATCCTGGTCAGTCAGAAAGGTGATCTTGGCGTCTTGGGTGCTAACCCGAGTGCCTACACGGATTAGCAAAGGTTGCTGCAGTACGGCTGGCATGCTGAAGCGTATCGGGCAACGTGCAGGGGCAGCCAACAGCCTGGGGGTTGCAACCAGTTCGCCCAGGTAATCCAGAATCGGCGCATCTGCAAAGCGCACCAGAAGCTGCTCGCCGGCATTCTGGATGGACATGTCCGAGAGTGTCTTGGTATAGGCAATCAGGTCGATAAAAAGCCGCTCGATCTGAGCGGGATACAGGGTTTTCCCTGACTTGGCCTCATAGCGGGCAATCAGAGCGGCTTCGGTAGCAGCCGGATCGATCTCGACAAACACTGGTTTAGGCAGCTCGCGCATAGGGCACCTCGGTCAACTGGGCGACACCATCCGCAACACGCCACTGCACCCGCACTCTGATCTGCGCTCCTTCGATCTGCACCTTTACCTGCACGACTGAAATGCGGGTTTCCCAGCGACGTAGTGCGTCGACCGTTTCACGCACCAGGTGCGGCGTCACTCGGTTAACAGGCCAATCGATATAAAAATGTAGGTCACTGCCAAAGTCCGGCCGATGCGCGTCGGCGCCCTTGGGCGTGGTGAGGATGATTCGTATGGACTGGTCGATATCGCGCAGGCCCTCGACAACATCCCCGGATTTACCAAGGGCGGGCTGCCAGTGGGCGGCGGTGATGTTTGTGTAGGAAGTAGGAGTCGTCATGCGTTTATAGTGAACACACTGAAAGACGACTACTTTTAATCGAGTTTAAAGACACCTAGGGCAGAGGTCGCCAATGCATGAGTTATGCCGATCAGTTGCAATGAAGCTTGCTCGCGCGGAGTTACAAGCTCAGTCGTTATCGGATTCCGTGGTGAAATGGGTTAGTGAGAATCCCATAACCGCCGAATGCCGTCTTAGGGATGGACGACTTGGATTTCAGCTGATTTTGAATGAGTTTCCTGAGCCGTCACCCTTGGATACCTGGGGGCTAGTCATCGGAGAGTGTGTCCATAACCTAAGGAGTGCTTTGGATAATCTTGCGTATGCATTAGCGAGACTTGAATGCGATCCGCCAGCGTTTCCTGGGAGAATTGCATTTCCGATTTTCACCGACGAAGCCTCGTATAATTCCAATGGGCGTCGATGTATCAATCAGTTACCTCAGGCATCAGTTGATCTGATAGAGCGTTTGCAGCCGTTCCAACGGGATGGCTCTCCTGAGTTTGGAATTGCAGCTAACGATCCGCTTGTCCTCCTTCAGTGGCTAAGCAATACCGACAAGCATCGAGTGCCTTCTGTCGTATTGATTGCACCTACTGAACTGGCTCATAACATGGCTGTACATTTCTACTCAGATGAAGACGCATCAGCGAACGTACCGCCAGATGCAACCGTTTGGGCTGGCCCGCTTGAAGCCGGGGTTACGCTAATCGAGTTAAGAACAACCTGCCCTGTTGAATCAGTTAGTGGTCAATACGATGCACACGCCATCGTTGCTATCCAATACGAAGACCGATTGGAACCGATTGGGCCAATGTTGATGAATTTGCACAGGTACACTGCGCTTGTTGTTGCACAATTTAACGCTTACTTCTAGCTGAGCTATCAACAAGACTAATGGCTATGGTGGTTCGAATTGCCACCCACATCCATGACAGCTCCTGTGGCACTGACGTCGCCATTCACCTGCAGGTTGCCATTCAAAGTAACCTGTGGGATATCCAGAGTCGCTGATGGCGCCTTCACCACTACCGGCTCACCGGCTTCGACCGTGATATTCCGGCCGCACTTCACCAGCAGCGCCCCTACGCAATCCAACGTCATCACCCCGGCCGCACGGTCGTAGGTGGAGACCGTCCCGTCACTGAATCGCACATAGTCTGTGTCCTCGTCGACCACAGGTGGCGGCTCAGCCGTCGAGTAGATCCCGCCAAGGTAAACACCACCCACACCGTCAGCATCCAGCAGAACCGCGACCTGCTCATTCAGTTCTGGCATCAGCGGCCGGCGCTGGGTCCCTTGGGTGTTACGTTGAGGCACGTTGAGCCAGTAGCTCTCAATACCGTCACGGTCATCGAGGCGCACCCGGATACGGCAGGTCATGCAGTCCACGGCGCTGACTTCGCCGTACTCCAGTTGAACGCCCATCAGGCAACCACCTCTTGCTGAATACCGTAGGTAGATAACGCCAAGTCGGGTTTTGTGCTGTCCTGGCTCATCGAGATCAAGGGCGCAGAAATGCGGCAGAGAGACTGATCCACTGTGTAACCGCCGCTGCGGGTCATTCGGTGCTGCGCGGACATGATCAAATAGTTGCCTCCCAACATGCCCGCTGCAGCCAAAGTCACGATATTACCGCTGACCAGGTTCGGGCGACCCATGGCGGTCCAACTGCCAGTAGTTCGCTCGCGATTGGCCTTGGCTAGTTCAGCCTTGGCTTTTGCTTTGGATTCTTCGGCCGAGGCGCTGCGCTTGCGGCTCTTCTTCGTGTCACCGCTGGTGGTGGCCTTGCTCACGCTACTGGGTACAGCGACCGTCTTGCCGTCGTTGTCGATCTTGTAGGCGATCAACTGCTTCTTCGCCGGCTCTTTGTGTTTGACCTCCACAGCCTGAGGCACACTCTTGATCGTGTCGCGCAACCTCACGCTGGCCAGATCCTGGAGCACCTGAGTTGCTACCGGCGATCCTTTGGCCAGCTCACTGATAGCGTGAAAGACCATGCGGCTACCGGTGACCTTGAAGGCATAGTCGTACTCGCCGGCAAGGTTGCGCAGAAAGGTCAAGTCAGACTCTTGCTGAGTCAGCCGGTCGAGTTTGATCGGTTCGATGCTGCCAATCAGCTCCAGGCCTTGACGGTCAGCCACCTGCTTGGCGATGGCATCCAGCGTGGTGTTTTCGTATGCGCGATGCTCGGTGGTACGCAATGACGCTTTGATGCCGGTGGCCAACGCATGAATGGTGATGGTCGACGGTGGGCAATTCAGCTCTACCTCATCGATCTCAAACCGACCAAGCGTGCGCAACGGTTCACCTTCCCAGCCAATTGCCAGGGACAAGGTGTCACCATGACCTGGATACCAGGCATCACGCCATTGGCCCTCGGTGTCCTCCAGTTCGACCTCCAAGCTGTCGGCCTCGCTAGTGAGAAAGTCTGAATAAGTCAGTGAGAGCAGGTGCAGGCTGACATTCCGGGTGATATTGCTCTGCTGGTAGGTCAGCACAAAACGCGCTTCTGGCACCTGCTTGGGGATCATCGCATCCATGGTGGCAGATCCTCGGTTGTCGCCACGGGATCAAGCAGCGGGATGGCCAGGGTCAACCCAGCCGGTAAGGCGCCGGTGATCGGCACATGCATGTTGGCCTGAACGATCGGCAAATACCGATGAGCGTCACCGTAGTACCGCCATGCCAACTGGTCCCAACGTTCACCTTCAGTCGTGACATGGGTAAGAAACATCAGGCTTTCCTCGTCAGAACTTGTGCTGCCAGTCCCGCCAAGCGGGTGCTGGCACCGTTCATGGTGGTAAGCGCCTGGTCAAGCGACTCGCGGGACGCGGTGAACCGGTCCACGATGTTTCCCAGGTCAACTGGATTGAGGGCGGACCGGGCCCCGGCCACACTGCCCAGAACGTCCTCCCCTAGCCGCGCCAGATCGGCGCCGTCATCTAATAGGCCCGCGGCTGCCGTAAGCCCTTGCAACGGCTCGATAGCTCTGGCGGTGACACCCAGCAACTGGGGAACCTGGCCAAGGATCATCGAGGCGTTGCCGCTCTTGACCGTCTCATACAGGTTCTGACCGGCTTTCAGCATATTGCCGGCTGTTTTGGCGTGACCAATTACCGCCTGGACGGTGCTGGGGGATGGCATCAGCCGCGAGATAAGTCCGGGCGACCCTGCTGCAGCTGCAGGCGTGCCGCTCAAAGCAGTGTCGAGTAGCCCCGGACGAGCGACCTTGCGCGTGAAAGCCCCGGTGTATTCCTTCAGGCTCAGCTGAACCATTGCAGAGCTGATCTGACCCGTTGCAGTGGCGCGGCGGATGGTGTTGCCGATGTTGGTGATGACATAGGCGCCGTGGTACTCGCCAGAGCCCATCACGAACGCCAGAGGCTCGTGCTTGGTCTTGGCCAGACGCAGCGCCCGCAACCTTTCCTCGGGATCGCCCAGGACAGGATGCAGCTCGATGGTCAGGTTGCACTCGTCTAGCCCTTCGCCAACCCATTCAAGCAAGGGCTTGCCCTGGATACGCGCATGCTCGGCCCAATCGGCCGAGCTGCTTTGCTCCATGCCGGTGATACCACCAGCAACGGTGAATTCGATATCGCCCAGGATGGCAAACATCAAGTCAGCCCTCCATCAGACGGGCCATAGCTACGCCGGTTCTTGTCGTGCATGTATCGATCCATCATCCGCACAAACTCGGTGTAACCGGCCTGCAACCCCTGTTGAACCTGCTGTTGAGTTTCGGTGCCGCCAGGTACGGTGATTTGAGGGGAGAAATAAAAGACAGGCTGACCGCCTGCACCTGGAGAACCACCAGCGGACATGCCGCCGCCATTGCCCATCATGCTCGCCCTGGATACATTGGCCGGGTTCGGTGGGGCAAGATCAACACCCGACTGCGCAGCCATACCGAGCGCGGCCTGGCGCACCAGGCCAGATTGCGAACTGATACCAATGGCAGCGCCTTCGCTGATGTTGGCCCCGTACCCCATGAACACGCGGCTCGGCGACTGGATGCCAAGCGTCTCGGTGAACCAACCTTTCACCGATGAGCCGATGCCGATTACGCTGTCTTTCAGCGACGTGGCCATGTTGCTGATGCCGTTGACCAGGCCCGTGACAATCATGCCGCCGAACTCGCTGAATTTGCCGGGTAGCTCAACTCCGAAGTAGCTCATCACCCCAGAGAAGGCTCTGTAGAAAAGACCCAGCGGCGAGAAGTTGGCGATCAGTCCGACGATACCGCTCAGGCCTCCACTGAAGCCGGCCTTGATCTCTCCCCAAAGGCCCACGAAGAACCCTTTGATTGGCTCCCAGTAGCGGTAGATCAGATAAGCCCCGAGAGCGATACCGGTGATCAGCAAGCCGATGGGGTTCATCAGCAAGGCTCTACCAAGCCAGAGGATGGCTTGGCCAGCAAGTTTCAATCCGAACAACAGCGTGCCGCCGAAGATCTTGCCCAAGAACAAACCGCCTCGCGCCACCATCATCAGCGGCGCGCCCAGCGCAAAGGTTAAGCCGCGCAGGAACAAACCACTGTACTTGACCACTGTGAGCAAACCACCACCGATCCGGGACAGGCCAGAGACCAGCGGCGCGAATTTCCCCATTTGCCATAGGCCACGGAGTAACGTCCATTTGGCAGACAGCGTTCTGACGGTGGTGGTCATTGCCACGAAGGGCGACAGCACCAGGTTGGCCCCATAGGCAACACCGATGAACGCCAGTTTACTGAGCAGGAGACCACCGACCAGGCCGACGACACCCTTGATAAGCGCAGGGTTTTCGCCGGCCCAGGTGGCAAATGAACGCATCACGGGCACAACTGCTTTGCTCACATCTGCCAGAGCAGGTAGCAGTGCATTGCCAACAGAAATTCCAATATCAGCAAGGTTGATCTGCAGAGCCTTAAGTTGCTCCTTAGAACTGCCCATGCGTTTGGTCCAATCCTGATCGAGCACACCTTTATCAGCTGCATCCTTACTACCTGATTGAATGCCACTAAGGTCCTTCTGATTAGCAAGAGCGGGCCGAATAAACGAAAGTACCTGTTGGTCGGCAAACAGCTCGCCAAGCTTATAGGCTTCATCCAGTCGTGCCAGCGCCGTCTGACGTTCTTGCTCATCCTGGAGATCTAACGCTTTTCCATACTCAGCAGCAGCTGCCGGTGCTTTTGTGCCGAGATGAGTAGTCAGAATTTTTATCATCGCCTCAGCGGGTGAAAGTCCCTCGCTGACCAAGTTCTTCATGCTGCTTTTAAGGTCAATGCCGGATTTCTCAAATGCTTTAAGAGTTTCGGGCGCAGTAATTTTTGATAGAAAGTTTTTGAAGTTATTAGCAGCTTCATCGTTACTGCCGGCGCCCCGACGAGCGATCTGCAGAGATGCGCCGATCTCCGCTACAGCACGTTCGCCAGTTACGCCCAGGGCAGCAAACTGGGGAGTAAGTTGCGGCAGCCATTTGGCCATGTCTGCAAGCTCAAACTGCCCGCTCTTACCGGCAAAGGCCAGCATGTTCATTGAGCGTTCTAGTCCAGCGGCACCGATACCCAAGTTGTCATTCAGGGCAATAGCCACCGACCCGAGGTCATCCATACTGGCCCGAGTAGCAGTCGCTGCCTTAGCCATTACCGGAGCATAATCTGCCAATGCCTTGGCATCAGCGATTCCCCCAGCAATCAAAACTGCAGTACCGTTGGCGACTTCGGTTTGTGTCTGATTCCACTTCAACGCCGCCCCGCGCATAACGTCACTTAGACGAGCCTCTTCGGCCTCATCAAAGCCACCAGTGATAGCGATATCGCGAGTCTGATCTTGGAAGTTGATGGCGGTACGCATCGACTGAACAACTGGCGCACCAAGTGCAACGCCTGTACCGACCGTCTCCATCGCCTGGCCACGTAACTCACCGCGCTTGTTCTTGAGGGTTTCGCCACGAGCGATGCTGGTATTGAGACGATCCTGTTTGACCTTGAGTTGATCGATCGTCCGTCCGACCTGATCGTACTGCCGGCGCATACGTTCGATGCCAGTAGCACCACGCGCCAGGGATGCGGCAAGTTCGGTGCCGATGAGTTTCTGCTTCGCCGTCAGACCATCAGTCGCGCGACCGAGCTGTTGTACTGTCGATCTGGCCGAACCGAATGCACCGCTCAGGGTGCCGGAGATTGCAGCCCCGATCCTTAATCCAACCCGAACTTCACTGGCCATAAATTTCTCAACGAGGGGCGACTATTGCTGGGGGCCGCCCTCTATTGCAGAAGGCGGCGTGTTGCTAGCGAACATGGTGTTGGCCGTGGCGGCTGATCAGCTATTCATCCTCTCAGCAGCCTCGATCCGCCGATTGATCTCACGCTCACAAACATCGACCCAGCGCCAATACTCAACCATGTCCAATCGTGCAATCTCAGACGGCTGCATCCTCAACACCAGCAACAACGCCTCGTCCCAGGACTGCAGCAAGGTCTCCGCCGCTAGCCATTTCCCGCAACACCTCGGTGGCTAACTTAGAGTCGGCGATATCGAACTCGCCGAGGTCCTCGATGGTGATACCCAGCATTTTGGCGACGAGTACGTCTTCCATTGCGGCTTCGTCTTTGGTGACTGCTTGGGCGGTGCTGATGTCTTTGCGTTTCAGGCGCTTGATGGACAGCTTCGAGATCTTCTCGCCGCCGGCACTCTGGAAGGGAAACTTGAGGGTAAAGCTGATTGGTTCGGCCATCTTTGTTGCTCCAGGTTGTCGGTTTAATCGACTGCTTTGAATGAGCCCTGAGCATCGCACCTGGCCGTGGCGATGACTTTTAATCGAGTTTAAAGACGAAGCCCCGCACGATGGCGGGGCTTCGGGTTGCCGTCCTGGCGGCTCCAGTCCGTGGAGCTAGTCCTTAGGCCTGGCCGATGTTCTTCCGGTATTTGGATAACTGGTCTTCACCGCCGACCCGAAAGATGTTGGACAGGTAATCCAGCAACACCACTTCGTCACCGTTGAGTACCTGGCGCACGTAAGTGGCCGAGAACTGAGTTTCATACTTGGTCGGGTCGCGTGGTTTATGGCTGCCCAGCTGATACTCCTTGCCGGTGATGGTCATCATCGTGACCAGAGGGATCTCATCGACCAGACCACCGTTGTTGAACACCTGGACGTTGGAGCGGCATTGCAGCTGGATGCTCTTGAATGGACTTACCAGCTTCTTCGCCGCATCAGAGTACAGGCTGTTCCAGGTGATCTTTCCCTCCAGCTTATCGATGCCATCCGGCAGCTCGATCAGGCCGACCATGCCCAGCCCCTGGAAGTCGCTCATCACGGCTTTGATCGAGCCCAGATCGATCTCTTCACACTTGCCGAAGAAGCTGGCGCCGTCGATGTAGATGTTGGCGTTGGAAATACGGTGTGCGCTAAAACCGGCCATTTATGCAGCTCCCAGGTTGACCAGGTATTCCCCGGTAATTTCAGTTTCGAATGTGCCACGCTCGAACGGCACAGGAACGCCTAGCTTGTAGCTGAACAGGACATGTCCCAGCTCCAGTTCGGTTTGCGGGTTGCGGGCGGGGTTATACCAGCACTCACCACCGAGCAACGCTTCGTCACCGATCAACTTGCGGATAAACAGGTTGACGCTTTCGGTGATGCTGTCGATCAGTGAGTCGGTAACAGGCTGGTCAACGAATTGCAGCGAGCTGTAGCGGATCGACTCGTCCACTACGTCCTTGGTACGCCGCACGTTTTCGAAATTGCGCATGTGGGTCACGGTAGGCCAGGCGGCGGAACGGTTACCCCACGCACGTAAACCGGTGCCGAAGGAGTTGAAGACGGTGGTAATGCCGTTTTCGTTGAGCAGGTTGACTTCACTGTTCGGGTCATCCACCCGCGCCGTCAATGGCCTCTCTAGGCCAATCACGCCAACCAGTTCCTGGTTGGACATGCTCCACCAGTAACCCTTGTCGTTGTCGATCTTCGCCCGCAGACCTGCTAAGCGGATCGACAATGGCTGCAGGCGCGAGCCATCGGTTGCCGCGTCGTACACCTTCACATGCGGATAGCACAGACGCACACGGTCGCTGCTGGTGTTGAAGTTGATGGCACCGGCCGGACCGCGCCCCGCAATAACTTGCTGGACCGTGGTCCCGATAGGCGCATCGATGTATGTAAACGCGCTGAGCTGCACGGCCGAGATGATCAATTCGACACTCACCGAGTTCAGGCTGCTAAAGCCCGGCGCAATAAAGATTTTCGGGAAGTACCCCAACAAGTTGTAGCTGTCCTGGAAAGCCTTCAAGCCAGTACGCCGGCCAGCAACGGTGACACCACCGATGATATCGGCCGGAGTGACCTTGCTCGGATCCGCGTGGGTGTAATCCGCTTTCACCTGGGCATTGGCGGGAATGCTCCCGGTCGCCAGACGTTTCACCCGACCGATCAGCATGTCAGCCGTGTAGTCGGTGCCCAGCACGTAGGTGGTGGCACCATCCGCCGACTTGACGGTCAGCAGCTGCAGCGCGCCGTGCTCCAGCTGCAGCAGTTCGTTATCACCAAACTGCTTTTCCTGGTCAGCGACGTTGGTGCGATGAACCGCCGGATCGAGCACGTTGACCACCAGCACCGTACCGGTGCCGAAGTCGTAGATGCCTTCCAGGGCTTCAGGAATGCTGAAGCCGGTGAGGTGCGATCCGAACTGAGCGGCGTCTGTTTCATTTAACGACTGAGTCAGCTCATTGACCGGACCGATAGGCGCTGTACCAACCAGAGCGATCACCGCCGACTTGACCACCCGAATGGCCCGAGGGCCATTCTCGACCTCGGTGGTTTCAATACCGTGCAAATAGTTAGCAGCCATTGGGCTTCACTCCTGTCCAGTTTTCTGAGGCGTAGCTGCAGTCTTGCCGGCAGGTTTCGCGTCAGACGGTGCAAGCACCAGGTGCTTGAGTTCCAGCAGCACCAGGGTGTACTCGTGGTCGGCCGGCAGATCGACGGGTTTTCCCGGCAGCAGCTGCACTTCCAGTAGTTCGCGGGCTTCGCCTACCCGCAGGTTGGTGGCGCTTTGCGGGCCGTTATAGATGTAGCGGGTAAGTTTCATTGGTCTTCCTCAAAACGAACTTGTTTAAGCAGAGGCCCGCTTTTGGGCTCCATGACTTGCAGTTGAGTGGCACGAAGGGCGAAGTCCTGACCGTATTGCCAGAGCCCTCCCATCTGGCCGATGAACTGCTCGGCAACTGGACGGCAGGCCTGATCGCAATGCGGTGCAAACCAGCCCGTCAGGCAGGTACGGATCTGGTCGAGGTAGCTGATCACCCCGTCCTTGCCATTGAGCTGGCGAAACACCAGGGTCAGCCTGATGACGATGTTGCGTGCCTGAAACATCGAGTCTCCAGCCTCGGAACCTCCGAAGGTTGATTTGCCGTAGGCCAGCAAGATCGCGCCCCGAGAGTGATTCAGGCGGTAGCCCGATGGATTTTCAGGGAACAGCTCGACCGCCAGCACCTTGCCAAAGGTCTCCTGCAGGCGCGCCCGCATGGCTTCCATCAGTTGCTCGGTTTGGGTTTTGGGTTGGTTCATCTGTAGCGCTCCCAGAGATCGCTACTGAACTGCTGGCTACGTGCGCGAAAACGGATCTCACCAGGCTCTGGCGCGGCCTGACCACCAGGCATGCCCAGGGTGACTACGCCGTCGCGGATGCTTTCCAGGAGCTTGATGGTGTCCTTGCGGCTGTCCTTCACGGGATCGGGTAATGCCCCTTCGGGGCGGCGCTGATACAACCAGTGCCGCGCCAGGTACACCACTGCATCGCGCAATACGGTTGGGACCGGGTTGAGCGGCAGGTCGTAGCGACCACGAAGGTAACCATCGACCAGCTCTTCAGCCTGGCGGACGCTATCCTCTATGACTTCCTCGTTGGGCTCCATGGCGGCGGGGTCGTCGTTGGAGAGCTGAAGCAGGATCTGCTCAGGGATGGCCTTGCCGATATCGGTGCGAGTGCAGTAGCGCATGACTGGCCTCAGATTCCCCGGACGATACGGATGACATCACCTGCAGCTGTCGCTGCATCCATGGTGATGCCGTTCGACTTTCCTGCAGCGAGCGTCACTGCTCGACCGGAGGCGTCAGACTCCACCTCGACACCGGCCGCCACTGCACCACCGGCAGTGATCAGACAGATGCCCAGGACACTGACCGGGGCCACGTTGTCCGCTTCAGTGTCGGCTTGAACCGTGCCCAGGGCCTTCGCACCAGCAGCACACAAAGCGCCATTGAAGCCGGCGAAGAGGTAGCGCGGCAGATCAGCCAACGCGACAACCGAGGTGGTGAGAACAGGTTGTTGAGTCTTCATTTTTCGCTCCGGGACGGTTCGATAATTCGGCGGCGCAACAGCGGGGCCGCTTCCTTATCGGTCAAGAAAATTTCATCGTCCTGGTGATACCAGGTGCCGTCATGCAGCACGGACGACACATCGGTTACCAGGTAGCCAGGCAGTGCGGGAGTATCCTTGGCGCCATCCTGAAGAACGGCCGACAAGTCAGAGAGACCTATTGGTGCTCGGAACTCATCAAGCCGACCACCCAGCTCATCCGAAGCTTTGGTGTCAGTTGGGGTGAGTACTGCAGGAGCTGCAGGTGCGGCCTGATCGCTGGCCTGTTCGCCCGCTGTTACAGGGCCTGCCTGCGGAAGCGCTACAGCAGCAGATGCAGCTGCAGCGGTTTGGCTGACATCACCCTGAGCCGTATCAGTGGCCTTGTCCAAGGTGGTGTCCTTTGTCTGTTTAGCTGCCATGGGAACCTCAGCCGTTGATGTCGGTGATCAGGTAACCGGCATCCGAACCCACGACCACAGGCTTATAGATGTCGGTGTTACGAACGAAGCGAACCTTCCCGCCCGCCGTGTCGTAGGTATCGATCTCGGGCATGCCCTTACGACGCAAGGTGTAGCCGAAGCTCGGCTCGTCGTAGTCGGTCTGGGCGCCGGCCGCAGGTTTGGCCACGTAAGCCAGGGTCAGGTTGTCGCTCCAGATGTCGGAGGTATTGACCGAGCCGGCCAGGGACTCGCCGATCAAGACGTTCTCGATACCGAACAGGGCTTTCAGGTGTTCGACGGTGATCAGCTTGCGTTCGGTGGAACCCAGGGCTTCCTGCAACTTTGGGTGGAACTTCAGAGACTGATACACCGAGGCGCCCATGGTCATGGTGTTGGGGCGAATACCAATTCGGCTGCGGACCACTTCCTTGCCTTGTTCAACCACTGCGATGGGGTCGCCACCGCCACTGCTCCATTGGCTGGAGCCAGCCAGGGTGACCCTGGAGCCAACCGGGAAGGTGCCGGGACTCTGCGCCAGCTTGGCGCAGGCCACTTCGCGGCGCAGATCGATGGCGTTGACGACGCGACGAGAGGCTCGCGACTCGGCGTCGAACATGGATTCGTTCTTCTCGCGGTAGTCCACGGGATAAGCGAGGTCATGCTCGCGCAGCACCACGTCCAGGCCGTCCACGTCATCCGGGGTCATGATGTTGGACTGGGCACGGATAGCCCGCTCGGTATCGTAGACCTCGAAAGCCTCCTTACCGAACAGCGGAACAACCCCGGCTTCCTTGTCCATCAGCGCGATAGGGAACAAGCCTTCGCCGATGTACTGGGCGTTGCGATAGCCTCGCGCCAGGTTGGTGAGTACCGGGTCAACGACCCGCAATGCCTTCAAACGATCAGCCATGATGACTCCTTGTTACTTGATGAGTTGGCGAACTGCCGACTCGTAGGGGATGTTTTTGTCGGCCGCCAACGCTGTCGCACGATTGTGCAGACTGAGGCGGTCGGGGTCGGTGTTCTTCTCGGCAAACTCCAAATCGGTCGGTACGTGCACATCGCCCGAGCGGCCCTTGCTCGCCTGCTCGGCAAAGTCGATCTGTTGCGGCAGGTCGTCGAAGATCGCCTTGATGCCTTCGATAACCGGCTTGCGCTGATCGCCCTCGCCGAACTCCAGCGGCGCGTTACCTGCTTCGGCGAAGTCGAGGGCGGCGATCAGGGCGGCGGTGTGTTTGGGCAGCAACTTGCCCGCACCGACCAAACCTTCAGCGAATGCCAGGTTCTGGCCATGACGTTGGTTGGCCTGATCCTTTCGCTGTTGGGCCAGGTGTGTATCCAGTGCGGTCTGAAGACGCTTGTTTTCCGCCTCCAGGGCGGCCTTTTCCGTTGCACTCACGGTGTGTTCCTCGGTGATGGGTTTGCTGGGATGGGTGGGTTCGGTAAATGAGGGGCTGTCGACTTCGCGGCGGGACTCCGCCAGCAAGTTGTCTACGTCCCAGCCAGGTACAACGCGGTCAGCGTCTTCCTGGCTGAACTTGTCGATGAGCCATTCGCGCAGGCGACGGAAGACTCCGGCCGAAATGCTGTCGCCGAAGTCACCGAATTCGATTTCAATCACACCATCGCCATCATCAAACTCGATGTCGGACAGGCCTTTGATGGCGGGTGGCTGAGCGCCGAGGAAACCGATATGACGCAGGTAGTAGATGCCCGGTTTGGGATTGCGAGGGTCATTGGGTGCGTACCAGGAAGCCGAACGCGGATACCAGGTGCCGGCCGCAACACCTTCGGCGAAGTCGTTGTGAACCTGCTCAGGTACTGCCGTCGCTTCGCCTTTGGGGTTGATGCTGATGGACCGAACCCAGCCATAGGCCGGGCCGTTGTCCTTGGGGTGGCCGATGACCAGGGGCGCCCGGTGTAGTGCTGGGTCGTAACCGCTGATGGATGCCGCGAGATCTTTCTCGCTGAACTCGACTGACCGACCTTGGCTATCGACATGCTTACCGGCACGAAAGAAAGGGATAGTTCTCATGGGCTGTGCGCTTCAGTTGAAGGTGATGTGCACAGCCTGAGCCAATGAGCGGCCCAAGCCTTTTAATCGAGTTTAAAGAGTGTCGCGGAGGTGTTGATGCGGCCAGGGTGCGATTGGCACCCGCGCAGTGGGATAGGAGTAAGGCGACAGGGCTTTATAAAGCGTTTACAGCGTTCTTTGCCTATGAGGTTCGATGAACCGGAGCCGCATAAGCGCTCAGGCGCTTCTGAGGGCCTTACAAACGAGCGGCTTTTTCCAGGTGATTCATGGCCAGATCCAGGATTGCCTCTTCCGCCTCGGGCTGCAGCTCGCCCTCGGCGTCCATCGGCAAGTATGGGCGACCAGGAATGTCACCCCACAGATGGGGGAAGTCCGACTTGGTGCCACCGAACTGCATCATGGCGGCATAGGGTTTGTTGCTGCCGACCAGCGCCGAGCTGTCGGTCGCTTGCGTCGTGATCGAGGCGGCCAGGCCTGCAGAACTGACCTGCAGCATCTGCCCAGGCCAGTTACCGTTTTTCTCACGGCGTGCCGTGGTGACATCGGACAGATCCTCCCACTCGGGGCGACCTTCCTCGCCGAAGTTTTCCTCGGTTTGGCTGGCAAGCTCTGCAGCGATGCCGCGCATCAGTGGCGCAATGTCGCCCACGGCCCACTCGATTTTACGCAGGGCGGCCTGCAGGCGCTGGTGATCCAGTTCGACGGTGAACATTTCAAACCTCCTAGGCGGCTGCCTGTTTGCGTTTAAGCATGTCGGCCAGGCCAGTACCTGGTGCGTGGTTGAATCCAGGATCGGTGCGGAACGTTATGGCTTTGCCTGCGGCGTCTGTTGTTCGGATGCCGGTGACAGGGGCGGTACGGATCTCGCCGGTACGTTTGTCGATGCCGGTTTCCACAGTCTCGGTGAACATACGTCCCTCGCTCGACACGACCTTCAAGCCTCGGCGCTTCACAGCGGCTTCGCTCAGGGCGACAACACGGCAGCGGCAGTTGAACCCATTGGGCGGGAAGATCGCCGACCAGATCGGATCGTCATGCCGGAACACCTGACCGTTGAGCGCCCGATGACTCGGCCGGGTCTTGCCGTCCAGGATGGCAACGTACATCCAGTACGGGTGGGTCTCGGTGGTTTGTTCCATCTCGGCCTTGCGGCCGGCCATATAGGCGCTCTGCAGATTGGTCTGATAGATCGTCTTGAGACGGCGCGGACTGCCCAACTGGACCAGCTCGCCGACATCTTGGCTGTCGACAATGACCTGTTGCCCCCACCAGCCTTGAGACTCCAGGACGGGCTGCAGATCCGCGATGAACTGCTTGAGGGTCTGGCCTTCCTGCAGTGCAGTTTCCAGGGCACCGCGAATATCCGACAGCAGATCAAGGCGCATCGCCTTGGCCACGGTGAACGCCTGGTCGTGCGCCTGGTCGAGCATTTCTTGCCAGTTCCAGGTGATCGCATAGCCCTTGGACTTCAGGTAGGCCACGGCGTTTTTCGGCTCCATGCCAAATATGGCCTTGAGGTCGGCCGGGTTCGGGGTCTTCATGGTAGTCGCCATCAGTCCTCCCGATCCGCATTGGCATTCAAACGGCCCCAGATGTTGGCCATGAACAGCAGTCGCGTGAGGTTCTCCTGCAGCGCTTGGTCATCCATCGTCGGGTAAGCTTCGGCCAGCAGGCCGAGCGCTTCGGAGTCAGTGCGAGCGCGCAACAGGGCGTCGATTAGGGAGGCAACGGCCTGTTCGCTCTGCTCCTGGAGCAGCTCGGCAGGAAGGCTGTTGATGGCTTGGTCCAACGCTACCTGGTCGAGAATCGGCTTCAGGATCGACTCGGCAAACTCTGACGATTCAGCGGGCGCCGGGGTCTCTTCCAGGTCACCCTCCTGCAGGTTGTAAGTGCGCATCCAGTATTGGTTAGTGAGTTTCACCCCGGAGTCGGTCAACGACTTGTCGCGGTCGGCCTGGGTCTTGTCGATCTCTTCCTGTTCCCACAGCTCGTACACCGGGGCGGCAACGTTCTCGCCAAAGTTCAGATCGACAACACGGCGAATGATTGCGTTCATGGTCGCGGCGACGATGCCCTTGTCACCGTCGCGGATGTCTTTGACTACCTCAAGACCAGCTGTCGCACTGGCCCGGTTGCTGTTGGATTCGGTGGTTTGATTCTGCCCCAACAGCCCGACGTTGATCTCACTGCGGCAGTAAACCAACAGCTCACGGTAGACCTCGGCGCTACCGGCCTTGCCAGCGGCCTCGATGATGTCAACGCTGGAGTCATTAGGGATGGCGGCAACGGCGTCCTGAACCATCGCCTCAAGGCTGTCGAGCAACAGATCGGTCTCACCTGTGCTGGCACCACGGGGGTGTTTGCCAATTACCCAGGGCGAGCCGTACTTCTCGGTGAACTGGACCCAGAATTTCAGGCCACCCTTCATGAAGATCACTGGCCAGAAACACATGGATAAATCGGCGAAGCCATACGGGTTGTTGTAGGTCGCATCCTGGCGAGCCACGACAAAACGTTGCGGATCGCATAGCTCGCCAGTCAGTCCTGCATCGCGGGCACGGAATCGCAGGTTGTTCTCCTGATCGTAGAGAAACCACTCAGCCGGTTTGCCCAGCAGATCCTCGGGGACGATATTCAACCCGACCGGGCGCCACATTATTTCGATGGGTTGAAACCCAAACAGCGGCGCGTCCAGCATTTCGCGAATGATTCGGTCGAGATCAAGGTCGGTCAGCCAGTCACGCACAAAGCGCTCAACCCGAACCGGAGCATTGCCGCGTTTCAGATCGCGCTCCAGGGCGAGTACCGATGACTTGCGACGACGGATGTTACCGCCGACCAAGGCTGAGCTGCGCAGATCTCGATAGACCGTAATGTCCTTGCCTTGGGCCTTGAGGATCGGGTCGGGATTGGGCAGATACATACCCAGCGCTTGGGCATCGAAGCTGCGCGCACGGCTGGCGATATGCTCGGTCAGCCCTCTGTGCTTCGGCTCGGCGAAGTTGACGAATTCCGTGGGTGAGACCCACACACCTTTCTTGTTCATTCGTACCCCTGGGTGATGCGGGTGCCCTGACGTGGGCGACGGGATTTGACTGAGACCGGACCTGCAGCACTCTCCAGCGTTGCGAAGTTGGCCAATGAACCGGCGCCAGCGAAGTCGCCGTGACGGTAGAGTTCGGGGTCTTTAAGGTCTTGCGAGCGCGCCTTCATGATCATCGGAATACCCTCAACCGTTTCAATCGAGCGCACGTCCTGCTGCAGCGAGTCATCTTTGGGCAGCGTGATGGTGCCGTCCTCAAAGAGCTGGATGAACTTCGGCATCCAGGCGCCGTACCAGGCACGGCTGAGTTTTACCTGCAGGATGCGGTCACGACCGAACTCATCAGCGGCTTCTTCGGCAAGGGTTTCACCACTGCCGGTGGCGTCCAAGGCCGCGCTGGCAAAGCGTGGCAGTCGACGCAGGATGTAGAACAGGATCTGTTTCTGTTGGCGATACGGCACCTTGTGCATTTCCACCACAAAGGGCACGTCACGATGCCGGGCCTGGTCCACGGACATTGGGCAGATGATCGAAAAGTCCCGATGACGGGCATAGTCCATCCCTAGGTAGTGCCGCAGCTCGGGCGTCAGTTCCTGCAGCAGTGGCGCGAGATAACGCTCAATCCAGTCCTCGACATACGCTTCACGGCGGGCAAGTGACTGCAGCGCAAAATTATCATCCAGCGCCAGGCGCAGCACCGTACGCCCATCGCGCATGGCGTCTTCGATCCACACACCAGGAATACACACACCGTTGCCGTCGCGTGGGATCGCATCCAGCTCTTCATGCATCTGCGCTTTGCGTGGGCCGTAGGCGTTACGGATCTGCTTGTACCAGGCTTCCTTGCCTTCAACGGTGGCGACTTCCCCAGTCATCAAGCACTTGCGCTCATACAACCCATTGGCGACGGCATCATCGAAGGTCGCCTTGTAGACCTGTGCCGTATCGCCATAGCGGCCTTCACGGATGTCGTTGACCATCTGATTGAAGGGATTGCTCTTGCCGTTATGGCTGCTGATGATGACGATCCGACCACCCCAGATCAGCAGAGCGGTCGCGGCATCGAGTACGGCGGACACGTCACGGTGAAAGGCCGCCTCGTCGATGATCACCTTGCCCTGTAGGCCGCGCAGGTTTGCCGGGTTACTGGACAGCGCAACGATCTTGAAGCCCGAGGCGTAGCGAATGCGGTAGGCATTGATCTGGCGGGTGTTGCCCGATTCGTCCTGGTCCTCAAACAAGAACTCTTCGATTTCGCTGACACCCGAAGCCTGAGCCTCGGCCATTACCCGGCTGAACTTGGCGCAGTAGCCTATGAACTCCAGGCCTTTTTCCTTGGTGTCACCGACATAGAACACGTCCATACCGCCAGAGGCCTTGCGTGACGCCGCTGTGATCACCGAGTCCAGGGCCTCGGCGAAAGTGATACCGGTCCGACGACCTTTTTCACAAAGTTTGATTTGTGCCTGGATGCTCAGCCAGTCGGCCTGGTGAGCCATGAGGATGCCATCGGCAATTGGGTTGTAGTCGCTGGGGATCTGTTTGACGCTCGGCGGTAAATCGTCCCATTCGACGACGCGCAACGTACTCGATGACGGCTTGACCGCTGGGGCACTCATTTGACACCCAGGAATTTCTGACGCCAGAACAGGGCCTGCTCTTCGCTGATGCCCCCAGTCTGTACGGTCTTGGCCAACTCAGCGTCTTGCTCCTGGAGCAGGCGATCACGAGCAGCTTTCTCGATGGCCTGGCGCTCTTTGATGCTCAGGGTCCGGGCCTGCATCGTGTTCTTCGCTGCCCGCGCCAACTCGGCCACCTCCTTGGTGGTGACATCATCCTTTTCATGGGCCCCCATCGCAGCTTGGTACGCCAGGGTCGAGATGGCCTCGACCAGCAAAGCGCCAGTCTTGTCGGACGCATCTTCCCCAAACGCACCAACGAAGGCTTCCGCCTGCTCGCGGTGTTGGCGGGTTTTCTCGGTCAGCAAATCGAAACCTTGCTTGAAGCGCCCCAGCGCGCTGCGGCTGGGAGATTTCTCGTTGGGAAAGCGCGACTGGATATCGGCCAGCATGTCATCCAGCGTCATGCGATCTTCACGCAGTAGCTTCTGGATGTACGCCTTGACCATCGGCGGAAGACGATTGATGGATGACTTGCCTGCCATGGTTATGCCCCCGGCCGTTTGATGCCAGGGACGCGGGCGCGTCCTGCAGCGATGTCCTGACCACGTTCGGTCAGCGTGGCCACCAGCACCGGTCCGACATCGGCAACAGTCAGAGCGCCTTGCTCGGCCAGCCAGTGCATCTCGGTTTTCACCTGGTCACGGCTGAGGGTGTGGCCGTAGTTGTCCAGGGCCATCGCCAGCACTGAGCTGTTGGCGCGGTAGCCGGTCGTCTCGGCCAGCAGGCGCAGAATCACCAGGCGGTAATCCTGGCGCAGAAAGTCGGCGAATTGGGTCATGTCTTTTCTCGCAGCAAGTAATCATTGATCCGATCCAGCGAACGGGCTAAAGGGCCGAGCGCTTCTTTCACCCCCGACAGTTCGGCCCGTACCGCTTTCATGTCGCCCAGCAGATCGGTGACGGCGGTCTGGTCAGGTAAGTGCCGGACGTGTTCTTCCAGGGCAACGATGCGAGTGCGCAGCTCAAGCAGTTCCTGGGCACTGGCGGCCTGGCGTTTGGTCATCCAGGTGTAGATGCTGAGTACCGTCAGCATCAGCCACTGAACGGTTTGGAAGCCGAAGTTGAGTTCGTTCAAGTTCATTCAAAACCCCGCGTAGCCAAGTGTTCCAAGGCGTCTATGCAATCAAAACAATGTTCGACACCAGGGTTGTCCTGGCGTTGATCTTCGGGAATGGCATCCCCGCATTCCTCGCAGCGGTAAACCGACTGACCGGAGCCACGTCGTAACTGGCTGTTGCGCACGCGCAATTGTGAATCGCTGATGTCGTCATCTGTAGCGGGTTCAGCTACATCCATATGCGGTCAGTCCTTTTCCTGGAGATCAAGCAAGGCATTGAGTTGGACGAGGATGGATCGAGACCACAGGCCGTAGTCCTGGGCGTGGGCAAGAATGTCGGCGGGAGTGACGCCGCTTTCCAGTAGTTCGGCGTCAGTGCCGGTGGCGGGCCAGGCCGCTTTTTCAGCAGCGGTGGCAGTGGTGCCTGGTCTTGGGGCGGGCACACCGAGGGCGGCATTGAAGTCGCGCAGCCAGCCAGCAGTGAACACGCAACGAGGGATAGGCTTAGCGACAACGCCAGGCGCCGAAATGTATTGGGTCGTGACATGGGGGATTCGCTCCTGGAGCTTGCGTTTTTCTTCTGTAAAACTGTCGTATGCAGCAAACAGCAGGGACTCGGATTCGTTGGCGCGGGCGACCTGTTGCAGCAGCTGCAGACGGTTTTCCTTCTCGGCAGCCCCGGCTTGTTCTGCGTGTGTGGTCTTGAGTGTCTGTAAGTTGGAGTTACCTAGAGCTTCGGCGTACCGAAAGCCGAAGCCATAGGCGATTGAACCGGACGCCGCTGCGCTGATCACGCAGGCCAGCCCAGCGACAAGAAGTCCTGTTGGCAATCGGTCAAACACCATGGCGTTGCCTCATACGGTTGCGGGACTTACGCGCACGGCGCTTGGCGGCTGCAATGCCGGTCTTGCCGTGGCGATAAGGGGGCATTACGCCGGAACTGATCCAGGTCCCGGCAGCGGTACTTGGAGTAGGCCAACGACAAACACCCGCAAGCCCCGCCAGCAGCGCAGCAAAGGCCCTACCAAAGAGGTTCAGTCTCATGACGGAACCTCTTGGTCTGATTGCTCTGGTTGGTCAGAAGGGCCTTGCTTAATCAGGCGGGTGATGAACAGCAGAACGGCCAAGCCGCTGTTGACTACGGCATAGGTCGATGAAGAAAGTTGCGCTTGCCACATAGGCAGGATAGTGGCCTGGACGAAACCGAGCAGCGCAATGACGATGGCCAGCTGGACGCTGTGAAGCTTCCAGCAGCAATGGCAGTTGTCGATTAGCTTCATGCTGGCTCCCCGTGAAAAGCGCCGGGAACAATACCTGCCAGATACAAGCTCTCATTGATCAGTGCTTCGCCGTACCAGTTGCCCTCGGGGAGAAGGCCAGCGCCGTTTTCGTGACGAATGATCGCTTCTGTCAGAGCACGCATGGTGCGGTAGTCGTACACGTCGATACGATCTTCAGGTGACACACCAAGGCGGGCGGCAACCTGACGGATATAGCTCTCTGTGTTGTTCTCGTTCGGTGGCGCCCAGCGACCGATGATCAGGCGGACGGTGCGCAGACCGTGCTTGTCCTGGTACGTGATGAGGGTCCGGGCAATGGCTCGGATACCCCATTGGGGACCAATGAACTGGACAAATGCAGTGTCATTCTGATTCGCCGACATGCCTTGCCAGCGGGTGCCTTTGACATGGCGAATGTTGCCGGGGTTGAAGTTGCGGATACCGCGAGGGGATTCGGGTCGCATGGGACGCCTCCTGTAACGGCGCCGCCGGTTTCGGGCGCCAGAAATACACACGCCGCCATGATGGGCGGCGCGGTACAGGAGAGCTTTTAATCGAGTTTAAAGAGATCGATAGCCTGGCAATTCAACGTATCCGTTCAACTAAGCCCAACCTCGGCTGTGTTGAAAGATTTGTACGTAGTCGATGCTTTCCCGGTATGCGTATACCAACCGGCCATACTTCTTTTGGATTGGTATGAAGAAGAAGTACGGCACCAGAACCCCCAAAAACATGGTTGCCGCGAGCAGAATTGAAGAGCTAAAAGCGATTCCCGAAAACAGCTCTATGAGGAACGTCAACGCGCCTAAGGCCATCCAACCTACAATGGGGTTGAGTATCATTTTTTTACGAGCATCTGTCAGACGTTCGCACAGATGAATGAGTAGCTCAGTCACTTCCTCGCGACTTCGGCTTGTCAGATCATCCAGGCCAAAGTTATAGATATCGCCGCCAGCCACTTGCCCCACATTGCTATTGAATGACTGATTTCCCATATTCACACTCTTTGTTTATTTGGCTACAGCAATTTCATCACAGCCTTAAGCTACTCAGCAGTTGCCGGTTTTAACCAGTGTTCAGAGCCCATGCTTGAATCAGCTTTTGCAGTGGACTGGCTTGGGTTTCGCAACGACTTCTTTTGTCTCGGGATCGACAGTGAAGACAGTGAGGCACTCTCGACCGCCGCCAAATTTTTTCTTCAGCTCCGCATCGCTTTCAGCATCCGCCTTCGCTGAAATTACAGGGTCAGCAGATTGGAGGCAGTCATCTCGCTTTTCCTGATATTCATCCAGCGCATCTTTGATTGAGCCGGATATCTTTTCGATGCCACCGTTATGAGCTGCAGCCAACTGTGCATTCCACCAGCTACGGGAAAAATTACCAGCTGCAAAGCAACTGCCTAGTGGCTCAAAGATAGTGTCACCGAACTGGCTTTTCCCTGACTCCACTAGCGAAGAAAAATGCTTGCTGTGGGCGCCAATGGTGGCCAGGTCTCCGCTCTTTAATATGGCAACACCGTCTGTCATTGCTTTGCTGAGGGCGTTCATTTGTTTAGTAGCCTGCTCCAGCGATTCAGGACTTGCCTTCTTGAAAGGCTCTGCATGAGCAGTTACGGCCATCGCCAACACGAACACGGTAAAAAATCTTTTCATCAATCACGCTCCCTGTACAAATTGCCTATTAGCTTTCGACCAGACTCGAAAGCTTTCTCAAAACCAAATACCACCAACCAGTACGCCCAAACAAAACAAAGCGGCAGCGTTCTGTTTATGCACGATCAGGAACTCTCTGATCGACATTACTCTGGTCTCAATGGAAGACGTTTCTGGCTGCCTCATCGGTTGGAAGCGCTGAACAAATTCTAACGTTTGTTGAAGCTGTAGCTTCTGAAGGTTTTTGAGCTGAGTGCGACCAAAGTTCAATTCACAGAAATTGTTCATCTCGGCCTTTGCATCTTTTTCAGCGACGGCCCGCAAGACTTTGCCCACCAACCGACGTTTATCGGCGTCTTCTTGTAGAAGCTCTAGCCTTGCTTGCATCGCGTTTCGCGCGTCAACGAACTGCTCTGCAGTAATCTCGCTGATTGAGGTCACCCCGAGTTGAGCGTGCACTCTACGCCAGACATCGCGAGGGTCATCACCCAATTCCTCACACTTGGCACGCAGCACATGTAGCTCCTTACGCTGTGCTGTAACCAAACCACGACTCTCAGTTTTGTCGGTCAGGTTGATATTAATGCCGTAGTTGTTGATGTCGCCTTCGGCCGCTTGGCCTACACCACCATGGAAGTCCTGGCTCATGGTTACTTCTTCCCTTTACTGCCACCGACGTTGAGCGTGAGGCCAGATTGATTGACCGATCCATGGATGTACTGGCCGACTTCTTTGAACGTGTGTTGCGTACTTGCAGACGTCTGCCCACCAAGCAGCGCACGTAGAGCTTCATCCTGCTGGACTTCAGTACTACGTCTGAATTGCTCCAGAAACAGTCTCTCCTTTGTAGTCAGAGGGGTTGATCCGCGTAGCCCAGTTAAAACGTACTGAACATCCGCGCCAGCTAAGGCGAAGGCCTCTAACGCCTCCATTCCTGGTGATACAGCCCCTCCTTCATACCGACTCCAGGTCTCGCGGGTTACCCCAGCAATGGAACCTGCTGCCGCCTGAGTGAGCTTAAGTCGCTTTCGCTCTTCTTTTAGGCGCAAAAAAGGTGATCTATTCGTCACAAAATATCCTTGACGATGTGATCTATAGATCACATAATCATTCGCACACACTCCAATTATCTTTGCATCACAGGAGCCACCACCATGGCCACCCATGCCAAAGCCCTAACCGCCGACCAGGTGAAAGAAAACTTTCGTCGTGTCGGCAAAACGATCACTCAATGGGCTATCGAAAACGGTTACACCCGTAACGAGGTGTACCGCGTCCTCAATGGCCAGGCCAAAGCCCATTACGGCAAAGCCCATGATATTGCGGTGAAGCTTGGTCTGAAGCCTTCCCTTGCGATGGCAGCATGATGAAGGCCATACAGCTACGCACCGACTGTTTTGGCTTCAATCATGCGGTTCCAGCGATTGGCGAACGTCTCGCGCATGAGCTAACTGATCGCACAACCATTCAACTGTCTTCACTGCCTCAAGCTCAAATGGCTGTCCAGGCCAGCGAGCAGTTCGCAGAGATTGTTCAATTTGACCAGGAGCAACCACTCCTCCTACTTCAAGAGCAGCAGCAAGACGCAACCAACCCTGCGCCAGGGCATTCACTTGCGCTTCAAGCCTATCTATACGGTCGGTCATAGCCATGTTCCTGTTAGCGAATGTACCCGAAAACATTGCGCCCGGAGTAATCCTTTTGCATAGGTGCAAACGTTCTGTTTGTTTGGAAGACGCTCTAGTGAGGGCTTTCCAATGAACCGTCGTCGCTGGAAGAACGCTCAACCGACCTCGCTGCGAAACGCAATGGAGTTGTGCAAAGACTTTGCGAAGGAGGCTCATAACAAGGGTGTAGAACGCATTGCCGATGAGATGGGGGTGACCGATCACTGGTCGGTTTACAAGTGGCTCCAGACTGGACGTATGCCGGCCAATTTGATCCTTCCTTATGAACGGGCTTGCGGCTGCGATTACGTTACCCGCTGGATTGCTGCTAGCTCTGGGCGCCTGACCATTGCAATACCGACCGGTCGGAATTGCACAGCCCAAGACACCCAGGCTCTGCAAGAACTACTGACCACTGCTACCGGAAAGCTATTGGCTTTCTACGCCAACAACTGCGAAGCCGAAGAAACTCTGGCCGCCATTCAGGCCGCGATGGAAGGACTCGCCTGGCACCGAGGCAACGTCAGCCAAACCCAACAGCCACAACTCGAACTAGAGGGGCAGCCATGAGCCGTACCGTCTCAGCCGCCGCACGTGTATTGCGCGCTCTCAAAGCCTTGAAAGGCCACACCGTGACAGGCCTCAGTAACACCGAACTGGCCCACCTCACTCAGGACAGTCCGAGCAATATCAGTCGGGCAATGCAGACCCTGGTTGAGGAAGGTTTGGTGGTGAAACTGGACAACGGACGTTTCGCTCACTCGGTTGGCATGCTCCAGATTGCCCAAGCCCATGCCGAACATATGGCCCGTCTGACCAATCGCATGCAGGAAATCAACCATCGTATTTCCGCTGGAACGATGAATTAAGGAGAACACCATGGCGCGTAAAAAACTGGATGCAACACCTGAGATTGAACTTCCTGAACTAGACGGCGAAGTGCTGACGGCAAATCAAAATTTGATGGCGATAGTTCTCGACTCGCATAGCGACGAGCGAGACTTGGTTAACCAGCTCCTAGGTCAGACGCAAATGGCCGGGGCGTTTGAAGAATTTTCACGAACGGTTCGTACTTCCAAACTGGCTTACGTCAAGGAAAACAAGCTTTACCGGGCCCTCAAGGGCAAAAAAAACACGAACGGTTCGTACTTTTCTGGCTCTTGGGAAGAGTTTTGTGAAGCCCTTGGTATCTCGCACGATAAAGCGAATCTGGACATAGCAAACCTGCAAGCTTTCGGCGAAGAGGCTTTGGAATCCATGTCCCGCATGGGCATCGGCTACCGCGAAATGCGCCAGTACCGCCGCCTGCCGGAAGACCACCAGGCCGCATTGATCGAAGTTGCTAAGACCGGTGACAAGGATGCATTCATTGATCTGGCCGAAGAGATCATTGCCAAGCACGCCAAGGAAAAAGAGGTCCTGACCCAACGCCTCGACGAAGTGAATGCGGACTACGACGCCCAGGGCAAACTCATAGCGGCCAAAAAAAGCGACCTGGATCGAGTCGAGATGGAGCTTGAAAAGGTTCGGGGCCAGATTCAAAAGCTAAAGCCAAATGAAGTCACCGAAAAGATTCGGCAAGAAGCGGGCAGGCAAGCCTTTGCAGTCGAATCAAGCATTCTTGGTGAACTACGAGAAGCCCTCACAGTACTTTCGAAGCACGCCGAAGAAACAGGTGAAGACCACCGCATCTTCAAGGCCGGATTGATCAAAAACCTCGAACTCACCCTTGCCGCCGTGCGTAGCGAATTCTATTTGACCGACGCGTTGGATAGCGAACCAGTCTGGCTTAACTCGTCTAAGGGCTAATTTATGACGCCGGTACAAACCCAGCTCTTGGCTCGTATTGCCCAACAGGCAGCCAATGCCCCGCATGGCCAGCGCACAGCTATATACAAGGCCGGTGCGGTCGAGCTGGGCGTATCGATCCAGACCTTACAACGCAAGTTGAAGGACATATCCATGACTAAACCACGTAAGCGCCGAAGCGATGCAGGCAACAGCGCGCTACCTCTGAACGAGGCGCAATTGATCTCGGCGGTTCTGCTGGAATCAATCCGAGCCAACAATAAACAGCTGTCCACTGTAGAGCGTGCGGTTGAACGTCTGCGCAGCAACAACATGATCATCGCGGGTCGGCTGGATGAAAAAAGCGGTGTATTCACAGAGCTTTCAACGGGTGCAATCAGTCGAGCATTGCGGGCTTACAAGCTGCACCCGGAGCAACTGCTGCACGACGCGCCATCGGTATCGCTGGCCAGTAAGCACCCCAACCATGTCTGGCAGGTCGATGCGTCTATCTCGACTCAGTACTACTTGGCAGATGACGGTGCACGAGTGATGAACCCTGCCGAGTATTACGACGGCAAGCCCACCAATCTCAAGAAGATCGAGCGTCAGCGCCTTTGGCGTTATGTGATCACGGACCACACCAGCGGCACGCTTTACCTGGAGTACGTCCTGGGAGCCGAGTCCTCGGAAAACCTGTGCAACGTCCTGATCAATGCCATGCAGAAACGGCATGAGTCGGACCCGTTCCACGGCGTGCCCTGGATACTCATGACCGATCCAGGCGCAGCCATGACCAGCGGCATTTTCCGCAACCTCTGCCGCGCCATGTCCATCGAGCTGATCATCAACCAGGTGGGCAACGCACGGGCCAAGGGACAGGTCGAGCAAGCGCACAACCTGGTGGAGCGGGAATTCGAAAGCGCCTTGAAATTCCAGGCCGCTAAAAGCCTGGAGCAAATCAACGACTGGGCTGGCCAGTGGATGCGCTTTTACAACGCAACCGCGATTCACACTCGTACCAAGCGCACTCGTTACGGTGTTTGGCAGCTGATCAAAGCTGAACAGCTGCGCCTGGCACCGAGCGTTGAAGTCTGCCGTGAACTGGCCGTCAGCACCCCGGAAGAGCGCAAGGTCTCGACTATGTTGCGCATCTCTTTCCGTGGTGCTCAGTTCGACGTCAGCAACGTGCCAGGTGTCATGGTTGGCGAAAAATTGCTGGTGACGCGCAACTGCTGGAGAGACAAGGACGCGGCCTTGGCACTGCTGATCGGCGATGACGGGCGCGAGCACTATCACGTGATCGAGCGCCTTGACGTGAACGAGTTCGGATTTCTCGAAGGCTCGGCGAAGATCGGCGAAACGTTTAAAAGCCACGCCCAGACCCCGGCCCAGCTCTCTCGCAAAGTGTTGGAGCAGCTCGCCACCGGCACTACTAATGAAGAAGACGCGAAGGCTGCACGCAAGGCCAAAACGCTGCCCTTCGGCGGCCTGATTGATCCACACAAGCACGTCACCGACACCTTGCTGCCGGCCTACATGCCACGCCGTGGCACTTCGCTGGACGTGAACGTGCCCACGGTTGAGCAAACCCCGCTTACGCACGTGGAGGCGGCGAAGCTACTTCGCGCCCGATTGGGCTCTGTGTGGTCGGGCGAAACCTTCGTCTGGTTGCAGCAGCGGTTTCCTGAAGGTGTTCCCCATGAGCAGCTCGACGCCATTGAGGCTGAGCTGAACCGACCTGCAGAGGTGATGCGCCAGCCGCTCAGCTTGGTGCGGTCCGCAGCTGGAGGTGAGTGATGTTGAAGTTAAAGCAGGTATTGCTGGGGGTGGGCCGACCTCAATCGGCCTTGGCTGAGTCGCTGAAGCTGAGCGCGGCCGCAGTCGCTCAACTCATTAACCATGGTCAATGGCCACGCAGCTTGGACAGTGCGGACTTACAGGGACGCATCCGAGCGTTCCTGGTCGAGTCAGGGGCCAATGATGCCGACATCGCGAATGCATTTGAAAAAGTGGACCTGCCGTGCGCTAACACGACAGATCCGGCCCTAAAAGAAGAGCCGTCCGGGGAGGACGAACCCATGCTACTACCAAAACAAACATTGAAGGCGGCTACTCGAAAAGCATTCAGCCTTTTTCGCGACCCCTTTGACGAGCTGCAGAGCGGCAAGGATATGTGGGTCAGTCCTGATATTCGCTATGTCCGAGAGGCTATGTACCAGGTCGCCCGCCACGGTGGCTTCTTGGCTATCGAGGGCGAATCGGGAGCGGGTAAAAGTACTCTACGCCGTGACTTGGTCAACCGCCTGCTGGAAAACAATGACCCGGTGCTCATCATCGAACCTTATGTGCTGGCATCCGAAGACAACGACACCAAGGGCAAGTCGCTGAAAAGCACCCACATCGCCGAGTCGATGATGGCTGCCGTCGCGCCGCTGGAAAAAGCCAAAAGCAGCCCGGAGGCGCGCTTTGCCCAACTGCACCGCGTTCTTAAAGAGTCCCATGCAGCCGGTTTTCGCCACTGCCTGATCATCGAAGAGGCGCATAGCCTGCCGATTCCGACCCTCAAGCACCTCAAGCGCATTCTGGAACTGGAGATCGGTTTCACCAAACTGGTCAGCATCATCATGATTGGCCAGCCTGAGCTGGGAGTGAAACTGAGCGAACGCAATGCCGATGTGCGTGAAGTCGTGCAGCGCTGCGAACGTGTGACGCTGCCCCCGATTGAGGGTGGTCGTCTCGATGAATTTTTGCGGTTCCGTTTTGAACGTGCGGGGAAAGACCTGCGTGAAGTTATGGACGATAGCGGCATTCAAGCTATCGCCGCTCGACTGTCTCAGACAGGCCGACGTGGGGGACGCGATGAGTCGATCTCGCTTCTGTATCCGCTGGCCATCGGCAATCTGGTGATTGCTGCGATGAACCTTGCCGCTGAGCTGGGCGTGCCCGTGGTCAACGCCGACATCGTGAAGGGGGTGTGATATGGCGGCACTACGCCTGGTACCTCCGGCCCCGGCCCAGCCACTGAGTATCCTCGCCGAGGAATTCCCGAAGAAGCTGGCCACCTTCAACGATCTGACCCGCGACATGCGCGAGGCCGGAATTGTGATCAAGGCACTGGTGCTTGCGGACAACAAGATTTTTGTTGATCCCGATAGCCTCGAACTTCTGGCGCGGCGCTTTGGGCATGAGCTTCGCAGTATGCGTTGCAACGCCGAGGGGCGGCTCGCTCGCAACACCGCGTCGATTCGGGGCGTCGGCGTTGTCTGGTTCACCTTGGTCAAGGAGCAGGACAAATGAGCCAGTCACTAAACGCCTCGATTGAGGCCTTGCAAGACGCGGTATGGACGGAGCTGCCGACCATGTCTTGGAAAGACGCCATGAAGCACGTTTCAACTGTGCTGGAGCACGTCCACCGCCCATCCGCGCCGGCTGAGCATCTGGCGGCGGCTAGCGCCGCTATAGCTGAAAGTCGGTTTTACGAAGCCGGCCGGCATCTTCGCCGGGCATTGACCGCTCTGGACATTCGTACCGGCGAACGCGTTGTACGTCAGGCCGAACTGTTGGACGCCTTCGACCAGGCGCACGCAGTGATGCCGTTCCTGTGGTTGGAAATTGGCTACAACCGGATCAGCGATTGGCTGGTGACCGTGGCCGACAAATCGGGCGGCGTTGAGCGTGTGATCGTACAGGTCGGTGGCTTAGGTGCTGATGAAACTTGCCGGCAGGCTGCGCAACAGCTTCGCCAAATTCTTGAGGGTAAAACCAATGAGCAATAATGACGCTCTGCAAATACCGCCAGGTTACCGCGTCGACGCCCTTGGGCGCATGGTGCCCGAGGCCTCCATCAAGCCTACGGATCTGTTGCGCGACAAGGTGGTGATCGAAGCCGTTGACCAGGCCATGGCCATCAGTGCGATGTTGCTCAACTTCAAAGCGCATGTTTTCGGTGAAATTGATGCGCTGCTGCAGATCAGCAAAGAGCAGTACGGCGTTGTGTCGCGTGGCACGAAAGGCAATCTGACCCTGATCAGTTTCGACGGGCGTTACAAGCTGATGCGTGCCAACCAAGATCAGATCGAGTTCAACGAACACCTGCAGTCAGCCAAGGCGCTGCTCGATGAATGCGCCCACGAATGGACTGCCAACTCGCACCCCGGCGTCAAAGTCCTGATCAATGACGCATTCCGGGCCGACCGCAATGGGGAGTTGCGTACAGCCCGAATCCTGTCGCTGCGCCGCCATGACATTGATGATCCCCGCTGGAAAAGGGCAATGGAAGCCATCGGCGATGCAATCCAGGTCGCGGGCAGCCGGAGCTATATCCGTTTCTATAAGCGTGTTGGCGATACCGACCGTTACGAAGCCATCCCACTTGATTTGGCGGGGGTGTGACATGGCGAACCTCAAGAAATACACACTGAGAGACACTTGGAAAGAATGGGAGATCACTGTTGAGGTCGATCACGACATCCTGACATCAGAGCGGGCTACCGCGATCAACACCTTCTGGACTGGTGCTCAGGATCGTCTCAGTGATGCAGATGGCGACGTAGTGCGCGCCGTAATCAAACAAGCCGCTGAGGGGTGGGTTTATGACCTGCTGGAGGCAGGTGGCATGCGTGTCGACGATGGACAGCAGTCGCGGATATGGACAGAGGATCGCCACAACAATGAAGGATGGGGTGGAACAGTGCAGGGCTCAGCTTTCGGTTGGTGTGGCATTCGCCTGGTCTGCGCTGAGATTGAAGTCGATCTCGATCTTGAGTTTCAGGAGGGGTGACATGAAAGAAAAACTTCCTTCTACAAACGATATTTTCTTACCCAGCCTCAGCACTGAAGAGCTAACAAAAATCAGTGCTGCAATCCAGGCTGAGTTTAATGGATCAAATCACAGCGAGTTGGCCCGTCGCCACCGGGTCACTTTGGAGTGGGTGTATCGTTCGGTGAAGTTGCTACGACTGCAAAGCGCACCTTTGGCGCCCCCTGAAGCCGTGGATACCGGCTCTGAAGTTGTTTGGGTAAATCAACCGGTATCAACGGATTTCCAGAGAGCGCTTGTAGCTGAGCTTCGAGCCGTTGAAATGACAAAAGTAAGCTCTTTGGAAGGGGTACATGCAGAGGGTCATCATTGTCCCTCAGTGCCCAGGACTCTAGTCGCCATTGTTGTTCTGCATAGAGAGCCTCTACCAACGCCTGCGGTGAGTAACCGGGCTGACTCTCCAGTTGTGCCAGTAGAAAGCCGATCAAGCACTCCATCCCATTTTGATAATCCGCCTGATCCTTCAACGACTCAATGACACTTTCAAAGCAATCCATGACCAACTCCTTTTTGGGGTGGCCAATTTATCACGCAGAGGGCTTTATGAAAGGCATGACCTTCAGATCCAGCTCTGACCGCTTGCGTTACATCAAGCTGATACATGTCGCGCGACGTGAGCTGCGAATGGATGACGATACATATCGCCTGATGCTGGCCGGAATGACGGGATTGGACGGCGCTACGTCCACCGCTGACTTGAGCGTTCCAAACCTGCTGAGGGTTTTGGAGCAACTCAAGCAGAAGGGCTTTAAACCTCGTCCAAACAAGGCTGGTAAGCGGCCACAGGCCAACGATGAGCAGTCCATGAAGATCCGTTCGCTATGGCTGGCATTGCATGACCTGGGCGCAGTGCGTGATCCGTCCGAGGCAGCTTTGGCCAATTTCGTGAAGAGCATGACCAAGGTGTCCGCGCTGCAGTGGCTCAGCGTCCCCCAGGCAAGTCGAGTGATCGAGAACCTGAAACAGTGGCAGCATCGAGTGATCAAAAAGGAGGTCGTATGAAAGAGCCCAACAGCACGGCAGGCGAGCTACTCCAGACACTGGCAGACCATGTGGCTCAGTCTGCAAAAGAAACTCTGAACATCAGTCCTGAGCTTGCTGAGGCGCATGGCAATGAAGTCGCTATGCAGATGGCCACGATCTGGGGCGGCCAGCAGCTATACATGCCCAAGGGCATCCATGTTCAGGCCTCTAAACTGCATCAGCAAATCTTTGATGAATGGACTGGCCGTAACCATCGTGAGATCGCCATGAAGCACAACCTCTCACTGGCATTTGTCTACAAGGTCATTAAACGGATGCGGCTGGCGGTAATTGCTCGCGACCAAGGTGATTTATTCGCATCGTATGAAGTGGAGTAATCGCCCACGGAAAAAGCGTTATCCACCCACCGATCACCCCGGTCGCCAAGACCCTGACCGGGGCTCAACCTAATTGCACCCTCTGCAACTCAATTACAAATCCCATACCACCCTGTACCATCGAATCCCGGATTGTCTCGGGTTTACCTCACACCCAACCCTGTATTTATCTCAGTCCTAAACACCGAGGGCACCCGGCTGATTTACGTCACCCCGTCCCACCAGTTTCCCTTGGGCATGCCCATGAGCCAGGCCCGGCGCGAAGCTTTGCTCGCGCGCGCCCACGAACTGGGGGCGATCATCATCGAGGACGATTACGACAGCGAATTCCGCTACGAAGGCCGCCCCACCGACTCGCTGCAAAGCATGGATCAGCGCGGCATCGTCGCCTACGTCGGCACCTTCTCGAAAACGCTGTTGCCGGAGTTGCGGCTGGGGTACGCGATTTTGCCGCCAGCGATTCTCGAAGCGGTGATTCGCGCCAAGCAGCTCACCGACCTGCACACCTCCACCCTGCCCCAATGGGCGCTGGCCAAGTTCATCGCCGAAGGCTGCCTGCTCAAGCACATCCGGCGCTGCCATACGATTTACGCCGGGCGCCGGGAACGGATCCTGGCGCGCATGGCAAGCGATCTTTCTCCGTGGTTCGAGGCGGTGCCGACCACGGCCGGGTTCCACATGGCGGTGCTGTGCAAAGTGCCGGTCGATATTCCATTGGTGATCGAATTGGCAAAAAAAGTCGAAGTAGGGCTCTATGCCCTGGACGGCTTTTATTACCAGCAAGCGCCGCGGGCCGGGCTTTTCCTGGGGTTCGGGGCGATCGAAACCCTGGACATCGACATCGCCCTGGACCGTTTGCGCGACATTGTGCAGCAGGTCGGCTGACGGATTGGTCTGCGGCTTTATCCGGCGATTGGCTATTGGCGGTCCAAAGGTGCAGGCCTATCCTGAATGGGCGTTATCCCTCAATGAGCAGGATTCGTCCGGCCTGATTCAGGAGTGTGAGCAATGTCCAACGAAGTGATCACCACCGTAAAGGTACAGGCTGCCGCCGGCCGCTCGGACGAACTGGGCAAGCAACTGCAAAAAATCGTCGACACCCTGCGCGAGCTTCCGGGCTGTGACTCCTATATGGGCGACCGCTGCCCCGAGGACGACACCCGCTGGACAGTCAGCGCACGCTGGCAATCGGAAGCGGCCATGCACTCACATTTCAACTGCTGCGAAGTGCAAGGCTTTATCGGCCTGATCGACAGCCGACTGGCCAACTCCGTCGATTTCAACAGCTTTCCAATCGTTTAAAACAAAAAAACACAGCCCCGCAGCAGCTGCCGAGGCTGCGTTCGGCTGCGCAGCAGTCGTAAATCAGAGATGGCGGTGCGTCAGACAGGCGACCCGCAAGCACTTGCTGCAAACCACCCTCCTGGCGGATCCAAGTCTATTGATTGAAGTGATTGTTTTCGCCGCAAGGAACTCCTGACCGCCATCAGGCATCCTAAATTATGTGTTACTTCCTTTACGCTTTAGGAGGACGCCGTTATGCGCCGTCTGTTGCTTATATCTTCGCTAGTGCTTTGTCTGCCCGCTGGTTCGGCCATGGCTGATGTGGATGCAAAAGACGTCGCCACCTCGGCCGGGGTCTCCGCGTCGCTGTACTCGACGTTCAAGGATGACAAAGTCGTGATTCCCGCCCGGGATGATGCTTCCAGCTTCGTGGCGAGTGGCGGTACGATTCGCGGCGCTTATCTGGAGTCGGTGTTGAAGGAAATTCGACAAAATCATCCCGACCTCAAGGCCAGCGATGAAGACCTGGCCAGAGCGATCCTCGTTCAGGAAGGCGTTCCAACAAGTCACTGATGCCTGCAAACGTAAGCGGTAGGGCCTGGATAGCGTTTCCAGCCCTACCTTGCTTCAGCGCTGTTTTTCTCAACCCCAGCGGACAGGCGTGCCCAGCCGGCGACCAACTGCGCGCTGATGCTGACGCCGCCGCACACCACAATCACCACATCATGGGCCTCGGCAATTGCCGGATGGTCGAGGTACGCCACCGCCAATGAAACCCCGCACGCCGGTTCGACCAATTGGCGCAGGTCGTTGGCGTAACGAACCACGCCCATGATTGCCTCATCATCGCTGAGCACCACGCATTCGTGCGCAAAGTCGAGGATGTGCTGCACTGGCCAGGCGGCCACTTGCGCCGCGCCGAGTGACGTGGCAACGGTGTCGATGCGCGGCAGTCTGACCGGGTGTCCGGCACTGACGGCGGCTGCGAAAGACGCCGCACCCTGGGTTTCGCACGCAACAATTCGACAGTCCATGCGGCGGTGACGGATCAGCCCGGTGAGCAGGCCTGCCAGCAAGCCGCCGCCCCCCACCGATGTCACCAACACATCGACTTGAGGACAGTCCTGGAGGATTTCATCGACCATGGTGCTGTGCCCTTCCCACAACACCGGATGATCGAAGGCTGGCACGTATTCAGTGTCCGCGCCCTGTGTGAGCTCTTTCGCCCGTTGATTGGCGTCGTCCCAGACTTTGCCGTGAACGATCACCTCGGCTCCGGTTTTCCTGATCCTGGCGCGGGTGGTTTCCGGGGTGGTGTTCGGCACCACGATGCAGGCTTTCAGCCCAAGGCTGGCGGCCGCCACAGCGGTAGCTAAACCTGCGTTACCACCAGAAGGACAGACGACTTTG
The DNA here is from genome assembly GCF_059695645.1 of Pseudomonas sp. LBUM1673. NCBI lineage: Bacteria > Pseudomonadati > Pseudomonadota > Gammaproteobacteria > Pseudomonadales > Pseudomonadaceae > Pseudomonas > Pseudomonas sp. LBUM1673. The sequence continues at coordinate 2,893,708 of NZ_CP166780.1, read as the reverse complement.
CGCTTGCCCTGTTCCGCTGCCTGGCTGCACAAAAGGCCCATGCCGCGCAGTTTGAACGAGCCGCTGGGTTGCAGGTTTTCCAGCTTGAGCCAGATTCTCCGGGCCGGAGTCGACAGGCCTGGGTGTAGAATCAGGGGCGTTCTGATGTGAAGCATCGTGTGCTCCTTGTGGCAGCACCGGCTCGTTGAGGTCTTTCAACGAGCCGGGTGTGAACAGACAGGCTCATCCTTATCCAAGCTTAGTTCACCCTGCCCCCGCGACTACCGTCCTGGCGATGACACGCTGCCCCGCTACGTCATATGCCTATTGCGAAGTCAGTCATGAAAATCTCGGCCAAACTCGCGTTTTTCACCCTCGTCACCACCCTCGCCTACCTCGCTCTCGCCGTGTTCGGGCTCGGCGGGTTGGCAGCTTTTTTCTCCCGCCCGCCGCTGGTGGTCATTGCGCTTGCCACCCTGGTGATGGCGGTCGTGTCCTTGTTCAGCGAGGGCAACCTGAGTTCCGGCGAACGTGAAGACCGGGGCAATCGCTGGGTGCTGCCGGTTTTCGGGGTACTTGGGTTGTTGAGCGGGTATCTGCCGGCCTACACCGACCGAGTCGACTTCTGGACCTTTGGTGGCGAGGGCCTGCGTTGGCTGGGGGCGCTGCTGTTCATCGGTGGCGGCGCGTTGCGGATGTGGCCGGTGTTTGTGCTGGGCAAACGCTTCAGTGGACTGGTGGCGATTCAACCGGGACACCTTCTGGTCACCGACGGAATTTATCGGACCTTGCGCAACCCCAGCTATCTGGGATTGCTGATCAACGCCGTGGGCTGGGCGCTGGCCTTTCGTTCCGGTATCGGGTTACTGCTGGTGGCGTTGACGTTGATCCCGCTGATCGCCCGCATTCGCTCCGAAGAAGCGCTGTTACGCGCACAGTTCGGCAGTGAATACGAGGCTTACTGCGCCCGTAGCTGGCGATTGATTCCGGGGATTTACTGAAGCAACCACAACTCCAATGTGGGAACGGGCTTGCTCGCGAAGGCGGTGTGTCAGTCGACATCAATGTTGGATGATAAACCGCCTTCGCGAGCAAGCCCGCTCCCACATTATTAGAGTGTGTACAGGCACATTTGACTGTCGAGATCCACTCGCGCCCCGACCGAGTCATAACTGAGCAGGGTGGCATGTGGGGTCTGGAGCGGATGAACGTGCGTCGCGGTGATGACCATGACGTTGGCACCCGCCGCTTCGCCTGCGCGAATACCGACGGCGGCGTCTTCGAAGATCAGGCACTCGGCAGGATCCACTTGCAGCCGACGAGCGGCCAGCCGATAGCCCGCAGGGTCGGGTTTGCCGGCGCTGACGTCTTCAGCAGTGACCATCACGCCAGGTTCAGGAATACCTGCCGCCGCCATTCGACGCAGGGCCAATGCCCGCGGTGCGGAGGTAACAATGGCCCATCGGTCGGCGGGCAGCGATTTGAGAAAACTCGCCGCACCGGCCACCTCGACAATCCCTTCCACATCCTCGATTTCCGCTTCGGTGATCCACGCGGCTTCAGCGTGGGCATCCACTCCGGGCAACGCCAGACGGTTGATGGTGTCGATGGCGCGAACGCCATGGATGGTCGGCAGGAAGGACTCGACATCGACGCCGTGGCGCACGGCCCAGGCCGTCCAGATCCGCTCGGCGGCGGCGATGGAATTGAGGACGGTTCCGTCCATATCGAACAGGAAGGCGCGGTACGGCGTGTTGAACACGGATGCTTGAATGGACAAAGGGCGACTTCCTTTCGCAAGAACCAGTCGAGTGTTGTCCGGCAATGTACACCACTCGTGCAGCCTGCTGCAGCTCACAAGGTCCGGTTCGACTGCAAGGCGTTCTGCACACAATCGAGCAACTGTCCCACTGCCCAGGGTTTCCTGATGAACGCAACCGGATGCTTGACCCCGGAGCTTTTCGGGGTTTCGAAGCCAGACATGATCATGATCGGTTTGTCCGGCCAACGGTCGCCGAACTGATTGGCCAGGTCCGCGCCATTGAGTTTGCCCGGCATGGTGATGTCCGTCAGCAACAGCCCGACCTCCAGCCCGTGCTGCTCCAGAAACTGCGACGCGGCGTCCGCGCTGACCTGTGGTTCAACTGCAAAGCCTTCCTCCTGAAGAATTTCGCACAGAAACTCCAGGATCAACGGGTCGTCCTCAACCACAAGAATCAAACCGCCAGACAAGAGCGCGCCTGCCGTCGATATTGGCCCCATGACTGTGCCACTCCCTGATTGCATAAATGATTTCGCGGGCTCATATCCGCCACCTACAGGTATGAGCGTCGGACTTCGCGGAAAATTCATTTTTGATACAGCCAGGCGAAAAATCGGCTCAAGCGTACTCTTTGTAGCAGCTGGCTAAGCCTGCGTTCGGCTGTAGCAGCTGCCGAGCCTGCGAGGCTGGGTTCGGCTGCGCAGCAGTCGTCAAACCAGAGGACCGCATCAGCCGGCCTGACGACTGCTTCGCAGCCGAACGCAGGCTTCGCCAGCTGCTACAGTCTCGCATCAGACTTGAACGTCGCGCGGCGACATGACAGCATTCTCATTTGCAATAATTTCCCATTTGAGAACTGTCTTCGTTCGAGGTTTCGTCGTGTCGGGCCCGTCCGCTTCGTCCCTTTCCGAGCTTTACCGTGGGCATCACGGCTGGCTCTTCGGCCGGCTGCGCAAAAAACTCGGCGGCCCCGATAATGCAGCCGACATAGCCCATGACACCTTCGTCAAACTGCTGGGCCTGGACGCCTAGCCGACATTGCAGGAACCACGGGCCTATCTGCTGGTGGCAGCCAATCGCCTGTTGATCAATCAGTATCATCGCCGCCGGGTCAAGGAAGAAACCCTGCGCAGCATGGCCGTCCTGCTCGATCAGCAGGCCCAACAAGGCCCGGAACAGATCATTGCCGTGCGCCAGTTGCTCGGCAAAGTCCTGCTGCTGTTGCTCGAAGAGCTGGAAGAGAAACCGCGCAAGGCTTTTCTGATGGCGCGTGTCGATGGCTGTTCCTATGCCGAAATCGCCAAGCTTCTTCAGGTTTACGAAAGCAGCGTCAAGCAGTACCTGGATGGCGCCCTCTACGCAGACGATCGCTTTGCCCCCTGCCCGGCAATTGCGCGTCCGACGCCCAGATAACTCCCCGACGATGCAGATCAATCTCGGCCAGTACTTCGGGCAGTGGCCTGTCGTGGAAAATCAGAGCTGCGCCGCACCGGCCTTCGCCGACTCCGCGACAGACACTTATCACCTCGAACTGCCGCCACTCAGACCGGGTTGTCCATCGGCGTCGATGCAGCGCTGCTGCGCGGCAAAACGGCGCCGTCACTCGTGGGAGGCGAATTGTGGTTAAAATGCCGCCCCCTTTCCATGGCCGACCTTGTCCGATGAACCCAGACGCCCTCTCCATCCTCCACGACCATTTGCTGACAGCGCTTGCGGCGGCGCCCGCAGAAACCCGTCGGCTGTTCCACGGCCGTGGCCGCTGCTGGCCAGGGCTGGAGCAATTGACCGTCGACTGGCTGCAGGGCGTGGTGCTGGTCGCACTGTTCAAGGAGCCAGACCCGGCGCAACTGGAGGATTTGAAGCGGTTGTTGATGCAGATCACGCAGTCGCCACAGTGGAAACAATCCGGCGCGCATACCTTGCTGCTGCAACATCGCTATCTGTTGCAAAGCACCACCGAATGGCTGCTCGGGGAGCCGATCGACGAGATGACGATCATCGAGGGCGGCCTGCATTATCGCGTGGACCTGGGCCGCAAACAGAACACCGGCCTGTTCCTCGACATGCGTTACGGCCGCGATTGGGTGCGGGCCAATGCTCAGGGCAAACGGGTGTTGAACCTGTTCGCCTACACCTGCGGTTTCTCGGTGGCGGCCATCGAAGGGGGCGCGTTGCATGTGGTCAATCTGGACATGTCGAGCCCGGCCCTGAGCCGTGGTCGAGACAATCACCGGCTCAACGGGCATGACCTGAGCAAGGTGAGTTTTCTCGGCCACGACCTGTTCAAGTCCTGGGGCAAGGTGATCGGCAAGGGCCCGTACGATCTGGTGATCATCGACCCGCCGTCTTTTCAGAAAGGCAGTTTTCTGCTGACCAAGGATTATCAGCGTGTGCTGCGCCGCCTGCCGGAATTGCTCAGCCCTCAGGGCACGGTACTGGCCTGCATGAACGATCCGGCCTTCGGTGCGGACTTTCTCATCGATGGCGTCACCCGCGAAGCGCCGAGCCTGCGCTTTGAGCAACGGTTGGAGAATCCGCCGGAGTTTCCCGATGCCGATGTTGAGTGCGGGTTGAAGGCGCTGGTGTTCAGATGTTGATTCAACCCCAGGCAGGCTGTCCGGGGGGATTCGACTAATGGTACTTGAGCGCGAACCCGCGACTTCCTACGATGGTGATACGCAGCGGTTGGAGGTTTAAGCCGTTGCGTAGGTGGTGGGTGAACTGAACCCCAATAAGCTCACCACTTGTTTCATGCGTATCTTGAGCCTCTGGGCTCTACTTCCTCCCCATCAAAGAGCTTTGAGGCTCTTTTTTTGTCTGCAAAAAATCCAGAAACCGTAAAGCCCGGCATCCGACCGTAATAGTGTTCACTTATGCGAGACTCTTTAGTCATGCTTACCTTTGTGGCGAGCGAGCTTGCTCGCGCTGGGCTGCGTAGCGGCCCCAAAATCTGATAACAATCGCCGATTTTTGTGAGTGCTACGCACTCAAGCGGGTGCAAGCTCCCTCGCCACAATTAATCACCCGTCGATAGATTTCCGTTAAGTTACCGGCATTAGGGCGAACCTCCTTGCCCAGCCCTTCAGCTCTCCTTTATTAACTGTGCAAGCAGGTTCGTTTCAGGCTTTTTTACGAAGACCTTTTGCGGCAGCAGCAGCCAGGCCAGTGCCGGCAGCAGGATCAAGGCACCGAGCATGTTCACCAGGAACATGAAGGCCAGCAGGATGCCCATGTCGGCCTGGAACTTGATCGGCGAGAAAGCCCAGGTCGACACCGCGACAGCCAGTGTCATGCCGGTCAGCAATACCACCTTGCCGGTGAACAGCAGCGCCTGGTAATACGCCTGGGCCAGAGTGTCACCGGCACGCATTCGAGTCAGGATCACGCTCAACACATAGAGCGCATAGTCGATGCCGATGCCCACGCCCAGGGCGATGACCGGCAGTGTCGCGACTTTCACCCCCATGCCCAGCCCCACCATCAAAGCCTCGCAAAGAATCGAGGTGAGCATCAGCGGCAGCATCGCGCACAGGGTTGCGCGCCAACTGCGGAAGGTCAGCAGGCATAACAGACTGACCGCGCCGTAGACCCAGAACAGCATCTCGTGCATGGATTTCTTCACCACGATATTGGTCGCGGCTTCGATTCCGGCGCTGCCGGCGGCCAGCATGAACTTGACCTCTGGCACCTGATGCGCAGCGATAAAGGCCTCGCTCGCCTCCACCACCCGATTCAGGGTATCGGCCTTGTGATCGGCCAGGTAAACGTACAGCGACAGCATCGAGCAGCCCTGATTGAACAGCTCCCGTGGCGCTCGGGTCTGCACCGCGCCCAGCGCGCCGTCATTGGGGATCAGCTCATACCACTTGAAGTTACCCTCGTTGTAACCGGCCGTGGCGATCTTGCTCAGCGCCGCCATCGAAGTGGTCGACTCCACGCCAGGCAATTGCTCCAGTTGCCAGGCCAACGCGTCCACCGCAGACAGGCTGGCGTAGCGCGTGCACTGATCTTCCGGGGTCTTGATCATGACCACGAAAATATCCGAGCTGGCCGCATAGTTTTGGGTCATGAACAGCGCGTCGCGGTTGTAGCGCGAGTCGGCTCGCAACTCCGGGGCTCCGGGGTCGAGATCGCCGATCTTCAGGTTCAGGCTCACGGCAAAACCGAACGCCGCCAGCAGCAGGCCACCCAGCATGGCGCCGAGGGCCCAGCGTCGTTGGGTGAACAAATCGAGCACGCGCCACAACGGATGCTTGATTTGCGCCTGCAGCTCGGCGGTTTCCGAACTCAGGCTGCGTTGCGCCGCTGCCGGGCTGACACCGATATAGCTGAGCAGGATCGGCAGCAGAATCAGGTTGGTGAAAATCAGCACCGCCACGCCGAGGCTGGCGGTGATCGCCAGGTCCTGAATCACTCGGATGTTGATCAGCAGCAACACGGCGAAGCCCACTGCATCACAGAGCAACGCGGTCATGCCGGCGGCGAACAGGCGGCGGAAGGTATAACGCGCGGCCACCACCCGATGGGTGCCACGACCGACGTCCTGCATGATGCCGTTCATCTTCTGCGCGCCATGGCTCATGCCGATGGCGAACACCAGAAACGGCACCAGCGCCGAGTACGGGTCCAGCTCGTACCCAAGCAAAGCGAGCAGGCCCATCTGCCAGAGCACTGCCACCAGCGAACAGGTCACCACGACCAGGGTGCTGCGCGCGCAACGGGTGTAGGCATAGAGCACCACCACGGTCACCAGCACGGCCATCACAAAGAACAACAAGACTTGGGTCAGCCCCTCGATCAGGTCGCCGACGATTTTGGTGAAACCGGTGATGTGGATTCGCAGGTCATCGGTCTGGTACTTGTCCCGCAGCGTCTCCAGCTGCCGGGAAAACTCGCCGTAGTCCAGGGCTTTGCCGGTCTGCGGGCTGACTTCCAGCAGCGGCACGAAGATCACGCTGGACTTGAAGTTACCGGCCACCAATTGACCGACCTCACCGGAACGGGCGACGTTGGTCCGCACCTGCTCGATGCTGGTCGCCGAGCCATCGTAGTCGTCGGGGATCACGGTGCCGCCATCGAGCCCCTCTTCGGTCACGGCGGTCCAGCGCGTGGTCGGGGTCCATAACGACTTCATGTAAGGCCGATCGACGCCCGGCAGCAGATAGAGCTCGTCGTTGAGTTTGGCCAGGGTGTCGAGGTAGTCCTTGGTGAAGATGCTGCCCTGTTTGACCTCCACAGCGATGCGCAACGCGTTGCCCAGACCGCTCAACTCGCTGCGATTCTCCAGGAAGTTGGCGACATAGGGATGCCCCGTAGGGATGGTCTTCTCATAGCTGGCATTGATGCCGATGCGCGTGGCTTGCCAGCCGAGCACCAGGGTCACCAGCAGGCACAGCAGGATCACCAGCGGTCGATGGTTGAAGATCGTCCGCTCGGCGAAGTTGCCCGACGCCTGGTCGAAGTCTTCCAGGCGGCCGATCACGGTTTGGGTTTTGTCGTCTTTCAAGTCTGACTCCTGTTGCACGGGCCATGGCCCGATAGCGCTACACCATGAAGTTTCAAGGCTTGCCGGATGCCCGCGGATCCTGGTCAGCCGCCACGCCACTCAAACCGACGCTGGCCAAGCTGCCGTCGGCCGCCTGTTGCAGGGCCGCAACCGTCCCGCCGCCGCGGCTCTGACGTTTGTCGAAGCTGCGACCCTGGTCATCGCTGAACAACAATTCACCGCTCTGGCTGGCCAACAGCAAGCTGCCGTCACGCAGCTCGATGGCTGTCGCCAGTGTTGATTCGATGCCGGTGTCGAGGCGTCGCCAACTGCCGCCACGGTCATCGGACCACCAGGCATTACCGCGCAAACCATAGGCAATCAAGGCTCCGCCGCGGGTGCCGAGCAGCCCGAAAAAGCTGCCTTCATAAGGTGATTTCAGAGCCCGGAACGAATGCCCGTTGTCGGTCGAACGCAACAGCAAACCGCGCTCACCCACCAGCAGCAGGTCGTTGCCCGAGGCGCGGATGCCATACAGGTTCAGGCCCTGCGGATTGTCCACATGCTGCATCCACGGCTGCCAGCTTCGCCCGCCGTCGTCGGTACGGTAGATCTGGTTGTACGCGCCAACGATGTAGCCATGCAGCCGATCACTGAAGTACAGGTCGAGAAACGGTTTATCCGGTCCGTCGTCCTGCATCCGCCGCGCCTGCGCAAGGTGGCTGGCGCCACCCGGCTGATGGGCATCGCGCTCCGCGGCCTGCACCGCCAGCGCGGCGGCACGCTCACCGTCGAGTTGCTTGTGCCAGGTTTCACCACCGTCCTCGGTGTGCAACACCACACCCAGATGACCGACCGCCCAGCCCTGCTCGGCATCGACGAACTGCACCGCCGTCAGGCTGACGCTGACCGGCACATTGGCCTGGCGCCAGCTCATTCCAGAATCATCCGAGAGCAGCACGATGCCGCGCTCGCCGACCGCCACCAGACGCTCGCCGGCCCGGGTCAGCCCAAGCAAAACCGCGCGCGGGGCCTTGGCGGTCGGCAGCGCCGGTTGCTGCAGCACCGCAAACGTACTGGCCTGCGCAGCCATGGACGTGCTCGCCAACAGACACAACGCCAGGGCGCAGATGCCCTGACGCAGGCTGAAACTCGCAAAACATTTTTGAACGTTCATGTCTTTATCCAACCTGGAAAATCGCAAGCGACCGTGACGAGCCTCTCGCTCGCCACGGCCACCCAGGGTTCAACGCATGTTTTCGTTGGCCATGGCATCCGGTGTGTAATAGGACGCCGAAGGTTTTGCGATCGTCTGGTACTGGACCGCCAGATCGTTGCTCGAAGAGTTAAGGAAGTAGGCGCCGGTATCGAGGTTGTAGCTGCCCCACATGACCTGCGCGGTGAGGACCGGCAGGTCCGCTGCCAACAGCGTCAGCGAATACATCTGCCGGCCCAGTTTGCCCTGGGCGTCATACCCGTCGACCATCAGGATCTGCCAGGAGTCCTCGTCGATGTAGTAGGTCCGATGCGGCACCACATGGCGCTTGCCGGATTTCAGCGTGGCCTCGACCACCCAGACCCGATGCTTCTCCCAGCGCACCAGATCAGGGTTGAGAAAATTCGGTTTGACCAGGTCGTCGCTCTTGGCCAGGCCGGCGCGGTTATTGTTGTAGGGGACGATCAGTTCTTTCTTGCCCGCAAGCTTGAGATCGTAGCGGTCGGTAGGCCCGAACAGCATGAACGCTTCGTCAAACAGACCGACGCCAGAGGTGACGAAGTCCGGGGTGTCGTAGGCGATGTTCGGCGCTCGGCGTACCCGACGCTGGCCGACCAGATACTGCCAGGCCGCACGGTTGGCCGGGTCCATGTCCCAATGGGTCATCAGGCCTTCGCCGGCCTTGGATGACGGCAGTTCGGTCAGCAGCTTGCCAATCTGGTACTTGCCGGCAAAGTTTTCCAGGCTGCCGCTTTCGGAGTAGTAGGGAAACTGATAGCTGAACAGGGCTCGGGTCGCCTGAACCTTCTTGCCACCGGCAGTCATCAGCCAGGTATCAAAAGGTGAGCTGATGGTCTCGCCGCCCTGCCAGGACAACCGGTAGTTCCACAACACTTGCGCGCCATTTTCCGGGATCGGGAACGGGATGCCGCCGTAGGCGTTGGCGACCTTCTCGGTGTCCACGTCCAGCGTGGCACGGGTGGCGTTCTTGCCGGTGTTGTCATACACCCATTGCGGAGCCGCCGCCGAACGATGGGTCGGGTAGATGTCCAGGCGATAGTCCGGGTATTTCTTCAACAGAACCTTGGTGCCTTCGGCCAGCTCGCTGGCGTACTGCTCCATGTTCGAGGCCTTGATCGAATACAGCGGTTTCTCGCCGGCGAATGGATCGGCACGTTTGTCACCCGGTTTGTAGCCGGGCGCGACCTTGGTGTAACCGCCGTCCCATCGCGGGATGCTGCCATCGGCATTGCCGGCGCGCTCGCCGCCCAGGGGCGTCAGTTCAGACTTCAAACGTGCAGCCTGCTCAGGCGACACCGCGGCTTGCGCCAGGCTCATGCCTGCAAGGGCCAGGGTGAGGACGCAAGTGTTCAGAAAAGCGTTGTTCTGCATGGCGAATCCACCTTATTAGAATGAGGTTTTCACGTAGAGCGAGACGAAGTCGCGGTCGGCCAGTGACTGCCCGTAACTGAAATTGCCGTCCTCGCGTAGCCCGGCTTTCGGCGCCCCGAAGAAGTTCACGTAGTTCAGGCCGACGTCCCAACGCTGCAGATAGGTGGCCTTGAGCCCGACACTCCAGTCGCCAGCATGGGTATTGCCAAAACCCGACTTGTTGACGGCCGAAGAACGCCCGTCGAGCACCACGCCCATGCCGATCGGCACGGTCAGGTCGATCCCGTCGACAACCTGGAAGTACGCAGGCTCCACCAGTACCCGCAATGCAGTGGCATCGCGCGTTGTGTTGGAATCCAGGGCCGCGGCGTTCTCGGTGACGCTCAGGGTTCGGTTCCACGCCAGCTCGGCCAGTGCCGAGCCGCCATCCCACAAAGCAGTAGGCGATAACAGGTAAATCGCCGACAGGTTGGCGTGAGCGGTTTTGCCCCGGGCAAACAGTGCGTCATCGCCGCCATCGGCCTCCATGCCTGGGGTCACCACTTGCAGGTTGCTCACCAGCGGCGCATTCCAGCGCACGGAGGTTTCACCGGCGAAGTTGAACGGGCCATAGGCGGTGGAGAAGCTGACGCCGGCGGTCTTGATATCTTCGGCGTAGACCTGACGATAAGAGCTCAGGATCGGCAGCCCGGTGGCCGCCGCGGCCGCACCGTCGAGGTAGGCGTACAGGCCAATCGGCGTTTTGTCGTGATACTGCGCGGCGTAGAAACCCAGCTCCAGCTCGGTCCCGGTCGGTTTGAAGCGAATCTGCATACCGCCCTGCCCCGAATTTCGCGCTTTCAGATCACCGCCATTCACGGTGTCGTTGCCGAACACCTCGCGCAGCGAACCGCTGCCGTAACCGATGGCATCGACATCGCTCAGGTAGCTGCCGGCACCCGGAATATTGGAACGTTCCCACTCGAACTGGTAGTAAGCACCCACCGACAACTGCGGGTTGATCTGCAACTGCCCGGAGATCTGATTGACAGGACGCAGGATCTCCTTGAACTGGGTTCCCGGCACGCTGAGCAACTTGACCACATCGGTCGGGCCCTGGGCATTGGCGATGCCGTTGCCACCGTAGAACAGGCTTTCACCGTAGATCAGGCTGTGCCGGCCCAGACGCACCACGCCCTGGGAGTCTTCACCGAGGTCACCGCGCAGGAACACGAAGGCGTCGAGAATTTCGCCGTCACGGCCGTGGAGCTTGCGGGTTTCGCTGAGGAAATGCGGTTGCTCGCTGCTGTCGGTGTCTTGGTTGTAGATATCGTCGTACCAGGCCGCGCCGCTCACACGCAGCCCATAGTTCTGCCGGCTGAGGTCCATTTCGGAGAACAGGTCCAGGCGGTTGGAGACCAAGCCTCTGCTGAAGTTCTTATCGCCCTGACTCTGGATCGAGGGATACAGACCGTTGGCGGTTGGCGCGTTGACCAATCGGCTGTCCTGCCCCTGCAGACGCCAGGCCTGGCTGTACTTGATGGTGTTGTCCCAACGCAGTTTCCAGTCGGAATCTCCCAGGTCCATTTGCATGGCCTCGGCCCTTTCGACCATCACGCCTGTGCTGCATAACGCCAGAAACAGGGCGCAATGCTTGAAACGAAAGCAACGTTTAACGTTGTCCATGGACGCTCCTCATTATTTTTATTTTTGGCATGGCTTTGCACTTGTGACGAGGGGGCTTGTCGGAACGCCGCATCGCCCCGCTGTGGTGCGCAGCGGCCCTAAGTTCAGGCAACGAGTTCTCTCAAGTAGATCCCGTGTACCGGTTTACGACTGCTGCGCAGCCGAACGGGGCGATGCGGCGTTCCGACAAGCCCCCTCGCCACAGGTAGCGCTTTCAGATATAGGTGGAGGCCAATCCGCCATCGACCGGGAGGTTGACCCCGTTGATCCAGCGCGACTCGTCGGCACACAGGAAAGCGATCACCGCCGCCACCTCATCGGCATAACCGGGGCGTTTCATGCGATGGGCATCGGCCTGGGTCCGTGCTTCACCCAGCATGCTCACGAAGTCGCCGAGGATGGGCGTGAAGACCGGGCCCGGCGCCACGCTGTTCATGCGCACTGAATGTTCGAGAAACCAGGGCTGCGCCTGCAGGTAGTTCCAGACGATCAACGCTTCCTTGAAATACTGGTAGCAGGTTTCGTCCGGCACCGGGTGCTCGGCCAGCCAGGCTTGCGCGGCGGCGAAACCTTCGATACGCGCAAGCGCCTTGTGCTGTTCCAGGCGTAGCGGCCACTCGGCGCCAAGGATCGAGGCGATATTGACGATGCTGCCGCCAGCGCTGATGCGCGGCAGCAGCGCGCTGCTCAGGTGGCGCAACCCCAGGTAATTGACCTGCGCCAGCAATTGCGGGTTCGCAGTGCCCGGCACCCCGGCGATATTGCACAGGCTGTCGATCCGTGCCGGTAGCTGCGGCAGCAGCCGGTCGATGCTCTCGGCACTGCTCAGATCGCCCTGGACAAAACCATCCAGGGTCATGTGCGGGGCCTTCAGATCCACGCCAATCACATGGGCGCCGTGGGCGCGCAGCAGGCTTGCAGTGGCGGCGCCGATACCCGAGGAGACGCCGGTCACCAGCACAATCTTGTTATCGAGTTTCATGTTGAGTCCTCTTATTATTTTTGTGTACTCGCCCGACCTCGTCGGTCTGCTCCTGGCCGTCAGAACGGGTAGCGCGGTGCGGTGTTCTTGACCGTCACCCATTGCCATTGGGTGTATTCGTCCCAGTCAGCCGGGCCGCCGACGCTGCCGGCATTTCCCGAGCTGCCGCGGCCGCCGAATGGATTGATGCACTCGTCGGCCACCGTCTGATCGTTGATGTGCAGCAGACCGCAATTGAGTTGATCGCCAATCGCCATCGCGCGCCCGACCGAAGGCGAAATGATCGCCGCGGACAAGCCATACTCAGTACGATTGGCCAACTCGATGGCCTCTTCATCACTGGCAAAACTCACCACCGTGGCGACCGGGCCGAAGATTTCCTCGTCGAATGCGCGCATGCCCGGGCGCACGCCGGAAAGTACCGTAGGTGGGTAGAAGAGCTGTTCAAACTCACCGCCGGCTTCCAGTGTTGCCCCGGCCCTCACACTCTCCGTGACGATTTCATGCACGCGTTGCAACTGTCGCTTGTTGATCAAAGGCCCCAGCACCGCCTCGCCGCGAGCGGCATTGCCGACGGTGATCGCCCGTGCTTTCTCTGCCAGCCGGCGGACCAGTTCTTCAGCGATCGATTCATGGGCCAGGATGCGTCCGGTGGCCATGCAGATTTGCCCCTGGTGCAGCCAGGCACCCCAGGCGGCGTTGCTGGCCGCCAGCTCAAGATCGGCATCCTCAAGCACGATCAACGAGTTCTTGCCGCCCAGCTCCAGGGCCACTTTTTTCAGATGACGCCCAGCCACTTCCGCGACCTTGCGCCCAGCTGCGGTAGAACCGGTGAACGCGATCATCCGTACATGCGGGTCGCGACACAGGGCCTCACCGGCCACCGCTGCGCCCGGCAAAACCTGCAGCAACCCCTTGGGCAGACCGGCCGCCTCGAACAACCGGGCAATGATGAAACCGCCACTGACCGGGGTCTGCGGATCGGGCTTGAGCACCACCGCGTTGCCGGCCGCCAGCGCCGGTGCCACCGAACGCAGGGAAAGCACCAGGGGAAAGTTGAACGGCGAGATCACCCCGACCACGCCATGGGGCAATCGGCGTGCGTAGGACAAGCGCCCCGCTTCGCTCGGGAGAACCAGACCATGGGGTTGCGACAGCAGCCCGGCGGCCTGATGCAGCAAGACGATCGCTTCACGGACCTCATGTTCACCCTTGAACAGGCTCCCGCCGCTTTCCCGAGCGATGTACAGCGCCAGTTCGTCAAAGTGTTGCTGGGCCAGTGCGGCGGCTTTGCGAAAGATCCCTGCGCGTTCCCGTGGCCCCAACGCCGCCCAGGCCGGTTGAGCACGGGCAGCGTTCAGGCTGGCAAACGCGATGTCCGCCGCATCGGCTAAACCTGTGACGGTCAATACCTCGCCGGTGGCCGGCTCAATGACGCTATTGCTGCCACCCAATGGACGTATCCAGTCGCCATTGAAGATGCGTTCGCGCCATAGCCCGTCCCGCAGAAAATCAGATGGTTCACTTACCGACATTTCGGTCTCCCGGCTCTTGTGTTTGTAATTGCCTGACGCAGCTTCACTAAAACGATGTAGGCCGTCTGCGTCATGAAAGCTGTAGAGCAAGGGCTGTGCCGACTTCCTGTATTGCGCCACGCATCAGGCGGCGGAGGCTCTGGTCTGCGGGCTTGGGAGGAGCACTGACGAATAGGGCAAGGCGTTCGGCGCACGGCCAGCACCCTGCCACTTGTTCAAATGATAAAGTTATGTTTAATAACTGTTTTGCTAACTGATCATTTCGATCAGTCGACTCGCTCAGGGGCATAACAATGAACAATCCCCATTCGCTGCTTCCTCATCTCGCGGTACAGGAGGAGCATTTCTCGCCCCGAGGAGACAGTACGCAACTGGCCGAGGGCAACTCACCAACCCTGGCCGAGTTAGCCGAATGCCTGTTCTTTTCCCCCGTTGACGGACGTATCTGGCTCAACGACCAGCGCATGCTGCTATTGCACAGCTCATCCTTTGGCGCGCTGCGGCGAGAGATTATCGAGCGTCAAGGGCTGGAACAAACCCGCGGTCTGTTTACCCGCACTGGCTATCTGTCCGGTGCGCGCGATGCGCGATTGATCCGCGAGCGCTGGCCAGACGCCGACGCCGCGGCGGTGTTCTCTGCCGGTACTCGCCTGCATACACTCGAAGGCATGACCAAGGTCGAACCCCTGCACTTCAAATTCGACGCCGACTCGGGCTTCTACGAAGGCGAATTCCTCTGGCACCACTCCTGTGAGGCCGACGAACATATCGCCGCCCACGGGATCGGCCAGGATCCGGTGTGCTGGACTGAACTGGGCTATGCCATCGGTTATGTCAGTGGGCTATTCGGCCGTCTGGTGATCTTCCGCGAAACCGAATGCCGGGGCATGGGTCATGAGTGCTGTCGGGTGATCGGCAAGACCGCCGAGCAATGGGGCGATGTCGAACAGGACCTGAGTTATCTCACCGCCTCGCCCTCCAGCGTCGCCCCCCGGCCGCGTCCAGCCCCGGCGTCCGCCCCTCAGCACGACGACAGCGAAATACCCGGCGGGCCAAAACCCATTGGCGCCAGCGCAGCCTTCAACGCCGCAACCCTCGCCTTGCAACGCGTTGCACCGACACCTGCCACGGTGCTGTTCAGCGGCGAGTCCGGGGTTGGCAAGGAGTTGTTCGCCCGTCAGCTGCATCAGTTCAGCCCACGCCATCAAGCACCTTTCGTGGCCCTCAACTGCGCCGCAATCCCGGACAACCTGATCGAGGCGGAACTGTTCGGCGTCGAACGCGGCGCCTATACCGGCGCGACTCATTCGCGCCCCGGACGCTTCGAACGGGCTCAGGGTGGCACTCTGTTTCTCGATGAAATCGCCAGCCTCAGCCTGCCGGGCCAGGGCAAGCTGCTGCGTGCATTGCAGGAGCGCGAGATCGAGCGCATCGGTGGTAGCCAGGCGATCAAGGTCGATGTGCGGGTGGTGGCGGCAACCAATGTCGACCTGCGCAAAGCCGTGGCAGCCGGAGATTTTCGCGAGGATCTGTTCTACCGCCTGAATGTCTACCCCATCACTTTGCCGCCACTGCGCGAACGTCGTGACGACATCCCGTTGCTGGTCAACGCGTTCCTGCGGCGCTTCTGTCAGGCTTATAACCGCAAGCCCGCCGGACTGACCATGCGTGCGCTCAAGGTGCTATTGCGCTATGACTTTCCCGGCAACGTGCGGGAATTGCAGAACCTGGTGGAGCGTGGCCTGATCGCCAGCGAAGACGGTCAAGCCATCGATCTGGTCCACTTGTTTCGCAACGAACCCATGCCGCAGGAGGCGTACTCTCTGGACGGCAATGGCAGCCTCGCGGCAACCGACCAGAGCCCCGCCAGCACACAACCTCGTCCAGCCTTGCTGGAAACCCTGGCTCGCCTGGAACACGGCTTCTCCATTGAAGGACTGGAGTCGCGCTTGATCGACGAAGCGCTGCAAAAGAGCGAAGGCAACCTGGCCGCCGCCGCCCGACTGCTAGGCTTGAGTCGCGCGCAGTTTGCCTACCGACTGAAAAAGTACCGACAGGCATCGGCCTGATTCAGACGGCTCAATGCACGGTGAACAGTGCAAATATGATTAATGATGTTAACTATGAAGCACCTCGACATCCGACGCATCGCTGGCGAGTCGGGCCAACCTCTGTTGTTGTTCGCTGTGGATGAAATGAAATTATCTTGCAATTTTAGTTATTCGAACTAACTATTATCTCGATTAACTTGTTTTAACCCACAAAACGCGCCTCCGGAGAGCCCATGCCCCATAACAACAACATCGACGGCATCATCGAACAACTCAGCCAACTGCCCCCCCTCGGCTCGCTGACTATCGACCAACAACGTCAACAGGCCGAACAACTCTTCGGCGCCGGCTCCTGTGCCGAGGGCGTGACCTTTGAGACCACCCGCCTGGCCAGTGTCAGCGGGCTTTGGGTCATTCCCGCAGAGGCCCGGCCTGACTTTGTGTTGCTGTATCTGCATGGCGGAGGCTACTCATTCGGCAGTGCCCAAGCCTATCGCCCGCTCACCAGCCAACTGGCAGCCCGCAGCCGGATTCGTACCCTGTGCATCGATTACCGTCTGGCCCCGGAACACCCTTTTCCGGCCGCCATACAGGATGCTCTGGAGGTCTACCGCGCACTCCTGGAAAACGGTGTGAACGCCGAGCACCTGGTGCTGGCCGGCGACAGCGCTGGCGGCGGTCTGTGCATGGCTCTGATGCTGGCTGCCAAGGCCGCTGGTTTGCCGCTGCCGGCGGCTGCGGTAGTGATGTCGCCTTGGGTGGACATGGCTCAGACCGGTGAGTCCTGGAATTTGCAGAAGGACCGAGATCCATTGCTCGGCCCGGTTGCTGGCAAGACCGTTATGTCCGACACCTATCTGCAGGGCGCCGAGCCACTGAATCCGCTGGCCTCACCCCTGTACGGCGACCTTCAGGGTCTACCGCCAGTGCTGATCCAGGTGGGCAGTCGGGAATGCCTGCTGGACGATTCAACCCGGCTCGCCAGCCGCCTGGCCACCGCCGAAGTGGCGGTACAGCTGGACGTCTGGCCGGGGATGATTCATGTTTTCCAGGCCATGAGCGATCAACTCGAAGAAGCCCGCCGCGCACTGGACCAGATCAGCGCCTTCCTCCTGCGGCACCTGGGTCGTTGACATCGGCCTGGGCGTGCTCGATCTCTAGCTGTCGTATCACTGAAGTTTTCTTTTATAACGAAAACTTCAGCACCATCTCCCGCAAGCCTTGGGCAAGCCTGGACAGTTCACCGCTGGCCAGGCTGGAGCGACCTGCATCTTCGGCCGATTGCATGGAGAGTTGGCGAATGTTGACCAGATTGTGATCGACCTCTCGAGCCACTTGTGCCTGTTGCTCTGCGGCGCCGGCAATGAGCAGATTACGCTCAGTGATCAGCTCGACCGCGGTGGCTATTTCGTCGAGGGCGCTGCCAGCAGAATTGGCGACTTCGAGTGTGCTTTCAGCTCTGTTCGTGCATTGACTCATGGAGTGTGTGGCGCCATCGACACACGTTTGAACACTGGAAATCATGGCTTCGATCTCAACCGTCGATGCTTGAGTTCTGTGCGCCAGAGCCCGCACCTCGTCCGCCACAACGGCGAAACCGCGCCCGCTTTGGCAACGCGATCAAGACCATCCGAAGTTTTGCGTTTGCTTCATGGAACAACTCCAGCACAACGTCCACTCAGTCTGAAACGAACCTTGACCCGCTGGAGATTGTTCATGGGAATTCAGTCCGCTAGGGCTTTCAGGTATGTGCAGCAATTCTCCTGCCTGGCCGAACGCTGCGAAGACAACTGCTGCAAAGGCGACTGGCGCATCGCGGTCAGTGAACGCAGTCAAGACTTGTATAGCCGAACCTACCCTGAACTCTTGAACCTGATCGTCAAAGACGATGGCGGCTATCAAATGAACCGGGCTGGCGGTCAGTGTGGAGCGCTTCAGGGTGGACGTTGCCAGATACATGCCCAGCAAGGCGAACAGGTGCTCACAGATACCTGTGCCAACTACCCGCGCATGTATCGCCGGATCAATGGCTCGCTGGTGAAGTCTGCAACCATGAGCTGCCCGGAAATCGCCCGTCTGGGACTGTTTGGCGACGATCCGTACCATATCGAGGAAAGCCGACAAGACGACTTCCACCTTTATGGGGCAAGCAACCAGGCGTTTCCTGGCATGGACGCGTCCCAATGGCGCTCAGTGGTCGGTTTTCTTCTACAGATGGTGTTATCAACGGAGCTGTCCGCCGGGCAGGTATTGCTGCGCCTGAACTGGATCGCCGCCCGGCTGGCAGCATTGCCCTATGCCTGTTGGGCCGAAGAGCTCTCCCTTCAGGCGGCAGGATATGAACCTCCAATAGCCAGCAGCGAGTCGATCATCGTGGACCCGTTGCTGATCGTGCTGATGAACATCCTGAATGCATCGGGCGTGCCGCAGGCATTGCGTCAACAACTGCTCTGCGCCTCGGTCATCGAGCCCGGCGAAACGCCGGAGCAGGCTCAATGGATGCTCAAGCCCGCCTATCGGGAGCTTTACCGGGAAACGGTTCACGGCACGCTCGATCCGATCCTGAAGCGTTTCATTGCCGCCGAAATGACCCGCACGGGTTTTCCGTTTATTTCCAGTACCAGTGCCGGGCTTGATTACGGCGTGAGCCTTACCGAGTGGGCGGCCACTCTGGCAATCCGGACCTTGACGTTGCGCTGCCTGCTGCTTGCCCATTGTGATGCGGACACACGACAGGCGCCGGACCGGCAAAAAGTAGTTGATCTGGTTTATCGATTTTGCCGGGCAGCCAACCATAACGCTGTCACGGCAGCCGAGAGGACTTTGCGTCATGCGATCGGCGAAAGGGGCGCACCGTATCTGTGCGCGCTGATCGCGCAAATTGAGGCTTGAATAAAAAGTGACACGCGACCTCGCCAAGGGTCGCACCGGGGAGGATGTGTCCCGCCTAAAGTCTGCGTAGAATACCGTGTCGATACCGGATCCAATAACAAACAACGGCCGGCAGACTCATCATCCCCGTGATCAACACCACTGGTGACTTGTGGCGCCCTTCTACGTTCAATGCCTGAAATATCAACCATGAGCAGGAGCTCACGGGTATCCACTGCCAATACGACGGCGCTTTGCAGGTTTTGTCTGTCGGTATCGTTGCTGATTGCTGGTAACGCGTCTGGCGCGCCATTGCCGCTCGAACTGTATGTTCCGGACGCTCCGCCATTGACGTTTGTCGAGGGCTCCCAGGGCCACGGAATGGTCGGAGAAGCCGTCCTGACGGCCATTGCCAAGGCCGGCTATGTCGCTCATGTCCATGGGCTTCCCTGGGCCAGATCTCAGAAATACGTCAGCGAGAAGCAGGATATCCTGATAGCCCCCTTGTCCCGTACGCCGGAACGTGAACATCGCTTCACCTGGATCGCGCCGATCATGCCCATGGAGCGCGCTTTTTTCAGCCTCGACCGGCCAGTGAGCAGCTTCGCGCAAGCGAAAAAAACCTACCGGGTGATCGGCGTCGGCCTGGGCAGCGCACAGGAGGAAATCCTGCGCGCGGAGGGGTTCAGCGATGAACAGATCCACCCGCTTACCATCGGTGACAACCCCGCGCAAATGCTTCTGATGGGACGCATCGATGCCTGGTTCAATGGTGTCCCGGAGAGTCTATACATCTGGCCGAAGGTGTCTCGACGCACACTGCTCATGAGTTCCGTCGTGAGCAGTGCCGATCTCTATCTTGCCTGCTCCTTGCAATGCTCCGCTCAACTGGTGCAAGACCTGCGCGAGGCGGTTGAAACGCTTCGCGAGGACGGCACCCTGGTGCGTATACAAAAGAGCTATTTGTCGCAATAACAATACGGGTCAAGGTACCGCCGCAAGCCCGCGCGCGCTGTTGATGGAACCGACAGCGCCGGCCACACCACTTAGCCCCTATATCCATCATTTACGGGTTAAGCCATGAGTGGCCTCTTCTACAAAACCTTGCTCAAAGATCTTTCCACCGCCCTTGAAATGCAGCCCTTGGCGTTCGATGCCCGGGGGATGTGCGATCTGATCATCGATGACACCTATCCGCTGAAGCTGGCATGCAATGACGCTCACCAGCGCCTGCTGCTGATCGGCTTGCTCGAAACACCAAAAGACCTGCCGCTGCAGCGCTTGCTGGGTGGCGCACTCAACCCCCTCGTCAGTGCCGGCCCCGGGCTCGGCTGGGATGCTGGCAGCGGTTTGTATTTTGCCTATCAAAGCATCACCCGGGAAAAAGCCAGCGTACCGGTATTGATGCGCGAAATCGCGACGCTGATCGACTGGATCAAAGGTTGGCGTGAGGTACGTGTATGAATCCCGTGCAATCGCGCTTCACCAGTGTAGAAGCCCTGAAAGACTCAAATGTCGATGTTCGGGCGCTCAAGGCGCACGGTCGGATCGAGGTCAATGGCAAGCACTATGAGATCCGTGCCGCGGCGGATGGACAACTCAGTGTGCAACGCCCGGACAAGCAGGCCGCCGTAGACAAGTTCTTCAAGAGCGCCAGCCACCTCCTCGGCGGGCAGAGCCAGAGTTCGCGGATCGCCCAGACGCTCAACGAGAAAGCCGCCGCGGCCGCTGCACGGCCGCAGCTGACGCGCCAACTGGGTGGACGCCTCAATCTGCAACAGATCAACCTGGAGCAAGGCCAGAGCAGTTCCGCGGCGACCGTCGTTGCGGCAAAAAAAGGCGAGATTCCTGACGGCAAGAAGACCTTTGCCAGCCTGCTCGCCTGGGCGAAAAAAGCACAAAAGCTCAAACAGGTCATGCAAGAAACCATTTACGATCTTTTCAAACATGAAACACCCAAGTCCAAGCCCATGGCGCCTGACGCGCAGAAAGCCTACATGGCGGGGTTGAAAAAGCTTGAGCGCGAGGATGGTATCGATCTGTGGCCCCAAGGGCTGGACGGCATGAGCAAGGAAGACCGCCTCCTCGGCGTCTACATGGCCGAACATCCCGGTGCAGGCAAGGACTTCTACCGGATCGCGCCTGAACACTCTCGTCGCACAGGGGAGGAAGAGGATGCGGGACGGCTGACCATCGCTGTCGAACCACGCTATGCCGGCGAATTGGCAAAGGCCATGACCACGCTGATCAAGAGTGAGGACAGCATCTTCAGCGGCAAAATAGCCGGGCCGGAAAGATTTGGCCAACGAACCGATTCCGCCATTCTCTATGTCCGCAGCGATTACGCAGAGACCCTGGAACTGGGCCGAAAACTACAGAGCATGCTGCCTGCGCAGGCCTTCATCGACCATACCCCCGCAGGTATGCAGTCGGCGGGCAAAGGCCTTGCCTATGCCGAAACGGCCCAAGGTGACTCGACCAGTCATGGCACATCACGAGCCGACATCATCGCAACAGCGCTGAGTGATCGCAGCAGCGGCTCCCTGGAGAAAAAGCTGAAAGCCGCGCTCGCCGCGAAAGGCTATAACCCGGACAACCCGGCCTTCAGGCAAACATCCACCCGCTGAACAAGGACGCCTCAGCCCATGAACCCTCTGCAATTTCGCTTCCCCAGTGTCGAGGCACTGAAAAACGCGCCTGTCGATATCCCGGCGCTCAAGGCCCACGGTCAGATCGAGGTCAACGGCAATACCTATCGGATCCGGAGTGCGGCGGATGGCCAATTTCAGGTCGAACGTCCGGACGATCAAGCCACACAGTGGAGCTTCTTCAAAAGCGTCTACGCCCTCCTCAATGGGCAGAATGAGGATTCGCAGATCGCCCGGACACTGAACGAGAAAGCCGGCAAGCCCCCTTCAAACCCACGACAAGAACCTTTCCCCGGGGAACGTTTCCAGCTCAACCCGCTCATCCTCGAACAAGGCCAGAGCAGCAGCGCGGTGTCCGAGGTAAAAGAACAGAGCGTGCCCGTCGGCAAGGAGGCCTTTGCCAGCTTGCATGAATGGGCCAAGAAGGCTGAACAACTCAAACAACCCATCACCACGGATGACATTTACACCCTGTATCTTGACGACGCCCCCAAGGTTCAACTGCTCGAGCCTGCCGGGCAGAAAGCTGTCTTGAATGAGTTGGTAAGGCTAGACCGCGAGCACGGCGTTGATATAACGCCACAAGGGTTCGACGAGATGCCGGCGCAATACAGAGAAGTCGTCACCCTCGACAGACTCATCAAGGGGCATCCCGACCCGGGCATGGATTTCTACAGGTTCGAGCCCAAAGGACGGACGTCCCACGAGCTGAGTACGGGGCGCCTGACCGTCAATATCGAACCGCGCTATTCGGGTGAATTGGCGCAGGTCATCGCAACACTGGTCAAGAGCGAGAACGCCATCGTCGCAGCCAAGATAGCCGGCCCGATCGAAATGGGGGCCAGACCGGACTCTGCCGTTCTTCATATAAAGGGGGACTATGCAACGACCCAGGCACTGGGGCGCAAGCTCCAGGCCATGCTTTCCAGGGATGCCTTGATCGACCATACACCGGCGGGCATGCAGCCGTTGGCCAAGGGGCTTTACTATGCCGAGACGATGAAGAATGACTCGAGCAGTCATGGCATTTCACGCGCCACGCTGATTGAAACCGCGCTGAAGGATCAAAGCGGCGACTCATTGGAGAGCAAACTGAGAAAGGCGATTGCCGAGCGAGGTTACAACCCGGACAACCCGGCGTTCAGACTGACACCTGCCCGGTGAGGCGAGAACGCTAAATGCCATCCCCTGTGACACCCGTTCAGCGCTCAACCGAAATTCCCCTGTGGGAGCGGGCTTGCTCGCGAAAGCGGTGTGTCAGGCGACATTGGTGCCGACTGACACTCCCTCTTCGCGAGCAAGCCCGCTCCCACACGTTGGTCAGCGTCCTATCAAGCGTCTTGATTGAACAGTTGCACCGGGCTCGAGAGTTCTTCATAAAGCGGTAAGCCAAACAACAGAACATCGGCGCGGGTGTCACCGAATCGGGCGATATTCGGCAGGCGCGCCCACAGGCGTGCTCCGATGGCCTGAACGATGTGCTGGCTCGGTTTGTTCGCGCCCATGATCCATGACACCACCGTTTCCAGACCATATTGCCTGGCCAGAATCACCGAGGCCTGGCCAAGGCGTACGCCCACTCCCCGACCGTAATGGTCGGCGCGCACATAAATGGCGGCTTCACCCGTGTTGCGACACGCCTGGGTGCCCCAACTGAACCGATTGATCGATAACCAACCGACTACTTCACCACCACGCTCGATGACAAACACCGGCAAGCCGTCGTTTTTGTACAGGTTGATATAAAAGGTGACCTCTTCCAGGGTCATGGGACGGGTCACCGGAGAGTTGGCCCCGGTGTCGGCCGTTTCGTTGAAGATCGCCATCATGGCGGGAAGATCCGCGTCAGTGGATTCACGCACACCGCGCGGCAGGACGTGCTGAGGAACTCCTTGCTTGAGGCTGCTCATGAGTAAACGGCTCCTGCAAAAACGCTGGCCTTTAACTGCTCGCGAGCACGGGACAAGCGCGAGCGTACGGTACCGATCGGAATACCCAGGCTGTCCGCCGCATCCTGATAGCTGATGTCGGTTTCAACCACCAGCTTCATGACGTTACGCATGTCCTCCGACAATTCGCCGATGGCCTTCAGCGTTCGACTGAGGACGCGTTGATGATCACTCACGTTACTTGGATCATGGCCATGCTCCAGGTTGTCGGCGCCTGACTCCTCCAACTCGCTGCACTGTGGCTGGCTGTACATACACTTGAAGTGATTACGCACAAGGTTCATGGCAATGCCAAATAACCAGGTCTCCGGCTTCGACGCCCCGATGAATTTGTGCTGATTACGCAGCGCTTCCAGATAAGTCATTTGCATCAAATCATCGACATCTGCCGCATTGAATACCCGCTGAGTAATAAAACTGCGCAACTTGCGCTCACTGTTCTTTGCCAACGCCCCAACATCCAGATGTATCGAGCCCATCACCTCAGGCTGAACGCTGTTTAGCTCCATCGTAAATCCCTCGTTCCATACAATTGAAATAGCCAACATGGCGAGAGAGATAGAGCAGCTTATGTACCAGTTCTTATAAAATCACAACCAACTGATTTAATTGAATATTTATAAATTAGAACAATTACACCATGCCATTTTTTGCATTTCTGACACACAGCCAATGCAATTTCTTGCACAACTTTTAAAACAAGAAAAATAGTTCAGCATCAAGGGAACTCAACGCTGGAAAGTGCCACACAGAACACACACAGACTCTTTCATGGCGTTCCTTATTTATGAAAATCGGCGCTTATAACGACACGCCTGTAATACCGGATTTCATTCCCCCGCTCGCACCCAAGATAGAACGCGTGGAGGTCCCCAGAAACCCGTTGCTGGACTCCATGGAAGAAATCGGCATGAAGTTCAGCGAGAGTGTGGAACGGCACTCCAAGCGTATCGATGAACGTCACGTCCAGACCTCCCATGCGCCGGGGCGGCTGGAGAGAATCGAGAAGCTGACCGAGCTCTATCGGCTGCTCGATCATCCTGACCAACCGAGCCTGGAACAGCAGGCCCGGCGCATGCAGATGCTGCTGCAACAGCAACCCTCGATGCAGGCGATGCTGGCACTGACCCAGGATGATCCGGCACGCACCGACATCGTTTTGCAGCAAACCCTGCGCCTGGCGACCACCAGTGGCGACGAGAAAGAAATCGCTGACGTACAGAGCGCCATCGAAGAGCTGCGAGAATTGCATGGTGACAAGATCCGCGCCGGGCTGAACACCGCCAGCGCCATCGCCTTGTTCAGTCAGGACGCTGATCAACGCAAGATCATTCGTCAACTCTATTACAAAGCCATCGTCGGGCAGCAACCGTTGTCCGTCCTGCTGGAATCGCTGTTCGAACGCTTCAATGAAGAGCAATTTCCCCGGGTGCTGCGCACCTTGCAACGGGCACTGGCCGACGACATCGCGGCCATGGCACCGTCCTTGCCCGGCGCGGCATTACGCTCGATGCTGCGCGGTCTGGGCGCCTCCAGCCAGTTGAGCAACATGCTGCAAATCTGTCGCGATTTGCTGGAACGCCTCGCGCTAAAAAACCCTGCCGGCAAAATGACCACCCTGCAGTTGGCCCGCCGGATCGTGCGGTTCTGCGGCAATGGCTTCTTTGCCCGTGACCTTTCCTCCCTGACCGAAGAAACCGTCGGCCGCGATCAACGTCTGCAACCGATTTTCCTCAATGGTTTGTTATCGCTGTTGCAGCGTTTGCCCTTGCCGGTATGGAAAGACAACAAGACCCGGCAGAACAGCCTGCGGTTGATGCTGGGTTTGATGGACGAAGTATCCCGGCAGGAGCGCAAAGTGCTCGGGCTTCCCGATGGGCAGTCCAAGCGATGAACAAGCTCATCTATTGGCTCAACCGGCTGGCCATATCGGCGATGCGCCGTACCGAAATCGTCGGTGCTTTCATGGTCATGGCCATCGTATTCATGATGATCCTGCCCTTGCCCACAGCCCTGGTGGACGTGCTGATCGCGCTGAACATCTGCATATCGTCCTTGCTGATCGTGCTGGCCATGTACCTGCCACGACCGCTGGCGTTTTCAACGTTCCCGGCCGTGTTGCTACTGACCACCATGTTTCGCCTGGCACTGTCCATCGCCACCACACGCCTGATCCTGCTGCAGCAGGACGCCGGACATATCGTCGAGGCCTTCGGCAGCTTTGTCGTCGGCGGCAACCTGGCAGTCGGCCTGGTGATTTTTCTGATTCTCACCATCGTCAACTTCCTGGTCATCACCAAGGGTTCGGAACGTGTGGCGGAAGTGGCTGCGCGCTTTACCCTGGACGCGATGCCCGGCAAGCAAATGTCCATCGACAGTGACCTGCGAGGCGGTTTGATCGATGTCCGCGAAGCCCGCCAGCGACGCGAACAGTTAAGCAAGGAGAGTCAACTGTTCGGAGCCATGGACGGGGCCATGAAATTCGTCAAGGGCGATGCCATCGCCGGTCTGATCATTGTGTTCATCAACCTGATCGGCGGCTTCTCGATCGGTGTTTTGCAGAACGGCATGGAGCCGGCGGATTCGATGCACCTGTATTCGGTACTGACCATCGGTGACGGCTTGATTGCGCAAATCCCCGCCCTGCTGATTTCCCTGACCGCCGGCATGATCATTACCCGGGTGGCCCCCGACAGCCAGTCACTGGATCTGAATATCGGTCGTGAAATCGCCGAACAGTTGACCAGCCAGCCCAAGGCCTGGGTCATCTCCTCGGTGGGGATGCTCGGCTTTGCGGCCATCCCCGGAATGCCAAGCCTGGTGTTCATCACCATCAGCATGCTGTGCCTTGCCAGTGGCTTGATTCAACTGTTGCGCGCCAGCCATAAAAACACCCAACAGGCCAACGCCGGAGAAGAACGACTCAAGAACCCTGAATTGAATGGCCGCGAAGACATCCGCCGCTTCAACCCGTCACGGGCCTATCTGCTGCGCTTTCACGCCAGCCATCAGGGCAGCCGCGAGGTCGAGCAATTGATCCAGACCATTCGCCAACGGCGCAACACCCTGGTTCATCGATTCGGCCTGACCCTGCCCTCGTTCGATATTGAATTCGACGAGCTGCAAAAAACCGACGAGTTTCTGTTCAGCGTGTATGAAGTGCCGCTTATCCGTGCCAGTTTCGCAACGCAAAAAATGGCCGTGGATTACCGCTTGGTCAATGAAGACGATGGCGGCGACCCCGGCACGCCCGAACGCGATGAAAGCCAGTGGTTCTGGTTCGATCCCGAGCATCCCATTCTGCTGCGCGATGAGGTCGAAGGGGCCAGTTGCGAGGCGCTGATTCTTGAACGCATGAACCGCGCCTTCCAGTCCACGGGGCCACAATTTATCGGCCTGCAGGAAACCAAGGCGATTATCGGCTGGCTGGAAAGCGAGCAACCTGAACTCGCCCAGGAGCTGCAGCGCACCCTGCCCCTGGCGCGCTTCTCGGCGGTGCTGCAGCGGCTTTCGTCCGAACTGGTTTCCCTGCGCGCGGTGCGCCTGATCGCCGAGACGCTGATCGAGCAAGGCCAGCATGAACGCGATCTGAGTGCCTTGACCGACTATGTGCGCATCGCCCTCAAGGCCCAGATCTGCCACCAGCACAGCGAAAGCGGGGTCATGCACGCCTGGCTGGTGACACCGGAAACCGAGGTGCTGCTACGCGACGCATTGCGCCAGACCCAGAGCGAATCTTATTTCGCCCTCGAACAGGAACTGGCCGGCGCCTTCGTCGAGCAACTGCGCGAAGCCTTTCCATTGCGAGCCAGACCGGCACCGGTGCTGCTGGTTGCCCAGGATTTGCGCAGCCCGATGCGCAGCCTGCTGCAGGATGATTTCAATCATGTTCCGGTCTTGTCCTTCGCCGAGTTGTTATCCGCGGTGCAGGTCAATGTCCTGGGACGCATCGACCTGGAAGAGGCCCAGGCCTTACTGGCCTGATGGAGCACAACATGCTGTATGAATTGCGCGTTTTAACCGGTTTGCATCGCGGCGCGGCACTGCCTTTGTCCGGCGCTGAGTGGAGCATCGGCTCGTCAAGCGATGCCGACCTGGCGCTCTACGATACCGGGATCAAAAACCGCCACTGCCTGCTGCGTCTGGCTGACAGCACCTGGTCGCTGACCGGCCAGGAAGGCGTAGTGACCGACAACGAAGGGCATCGCGTCGAGGCCATTTCGACCTTGCAACCCGATACCCCTTTTGCCCTGAATGGCGTCTGGCTCTCGGTGGTCAGTGCCAACACCGACTGGCCCGAAGACGAGACCATCACCGCCGAGCGGGCACCTCCAGCGACCGACACGCCGTCGATCGTCAGTGAACAGCCGGACGGCTCTCAAGAGCAGCCAGAGCTGCTGTCCATCAACGCCCAACGGGATGAAACAGTACACGCGCAGCCGCGCCGTCAGCCTCCCTCGCTGATCGCTTCACTGCTGCTTATCACGGGGCTAGCGCTGTTTCTCGGGATCCTGCTCTGGGCATTCAACCGCCAGGAGCCGGTACCTGCTGCACCGCCACCCGCGGCCAAAGTGGTGCTGGCCGATGCGCAGGAAGTGCGCAAAGTGATCCTGAAGATGCTGCAACAGCGAGACCTGCAAAACCGCATCACCTTGACCGAAGAGCCGGGAAAAATCCTCTTGCACGGCAACTTCGCCGAAGACGACTTGCTGCAATTGACCGAACGGATGCTGCTGCGTTTCGAGCGTCAGTATCAAAGCCCGATCCGGGTACAGAGCGCCTTGCCCGTAGCGACACCGATCCTGCCCTTTACCGTGGCCCAGATCAGCAATGGCCGATTGGCCCATATCGTCACCAACGATGGGCGTCGACTGTTCCTCGGTGACGAAATCGATGGGATGCGCCTGGTGGAGATCAACGATAACCGGGTGATTTTCGAAGGCGATCGCCGAGTCGAGTTGAGCTGGTGATGCGTGAGGCTTTCGAGCGTTTAGAAGACTGGGCACAGGGCGAACGCGAACGCCTGCAACGGGCGGCTCCTGTGGAGGTTCACGGGCGCATCTGCGCAGTCAGCGGGATTCTCCTGCACAGCCAGATCCCCCGGGCGCGCATGGGTGACCTGTGCGAAATCCGCCGAGCCGACGACAGTCTGGTCATGGCCGAAATCGTCGGTTTCGATCGCCAGAACACCTTGCTCGCGGCCCTGGGACCGCTTGACGGCATTGCCATTGGCGCGCCGGTGAAGCCGTTGTTCCAGCCCCACAGCCTGTGCGTCGACGAGGGATTGCTTGGCGCGGTACTGGACGGCTTCGGTCGCAGCCTGGATGGCGACGGCCCCAGCGCGTTCGCCGCTGCTGGCACGCCAGGTGCTATCCCGGTGATTCGCGATGCTCCGGCAGCGACTGCCCGCCCGCGCATCGAGATGCCCCTGCCCACCGGGCTGCGCAGCATCGACGGGATGTTGACCCTCGGCGAAGGGCAACGGGTCGGGGTGTTCGCCGGCGCCGGTTGCGGCAAGACCACCCTGCTTGCCGAGCTGGCGCGCAATACCCCTTGCGATGCGATCGTGTTCGGCCTGATCGGTGAACGTGGGCGCGAATTGCGCGAATTTCTCGATCATGAACTCGATGAGCAATTACGCAGCCGCACCGTGTTGGTGTGCTCGACGTCCGATCGCAGCAGCATGGAGCGAGCCCGGGCGGCCTTCACCGCTACCGCGATCGCCGAAGGCTTCCGTGAGCAAGGCAAATCGGTGCTGCTGATCGTCGACTCGCTGACGCGTTTCGCCCGGGCCCAGCGCGAAATCGGCCTGGCCAGTGGTGAACCCAGCGGCCGTAGCGGATTACCGCCCTCGGTGTACAGCCTGCTGCCGCGCCTGGTCGAGCGGGCCGGACGAACGAATGACGGCGCGATCACCGCCCTGTACTCGGTGCTGATCGAACAGGACAGCATGAACGATCCGATTGCCGACGAAGTCCGTTCGCTGCTCGATGGTCACATCGTGCTCTCCAGGAGGCTCGCCGAAAGCGGCCATTACCCGGCGGTCGATGTCCTCGCCAGTCTCAGCCGCACAATGAGCGGTGTGGTGGGAACCGAACAGGTCAGAAGCGCCACCCAGATACGCAAATTAATGGCGGCGTACCAGCAGGTGGAAATGCTCCTCAAGCTCGGTGAGTACCAACCGGGTCATGACCCCTTGACCGATTGTGCGGTGGACTCGCGCTCAGCCATCAATGACTTCCTGCAACAGTCTCTGCGCGAACCGGTGTCCTTCGAGGACACCCTCGATCATCTTGCCGAGGTAACCGCCAATGTCCCACTCTGATGCAGACCAAGACGACTACCCTGCCGGCGATTTCGCTGTCATTGGCCAAACCGTCGACATGCTGGCACCTATTCGTCGACAACGCCTGAGGCTCGCCGAACAGGCCTGGCGCCGCCAGCGCCAGGTGCTCGACGAGATGCGCGCCCGGCTCGACAGTTTGAGCAGCGAAGCCATGCGCTTGCGGGCGATCCATCGCCAGCGGCGCCTCGAGCTACTTGAGCAGTACCGAGATAAACCGATGCCGCTGACTGAACTCAAAGATTCCCTGGCCGAGGAACAACTGTCGTTGCGGCGGATCGAGCGCAGCAAGCAGGCACGCATCGCGCTGCAAAAAGAACATGATCAACAATCGCTCTGGGCTGAAGAAAGTCGCCTCGAAGTCAGCCGTCGACTACGCGATGTAGAAAAGCTCGATTACTTGCTCGATCTGGCCCGGGAGGCTTCATGAACCATGCTCATGTCCCGGCCAAAACGGCCAACGCCCGCCCCCAGGAAACGACTGGACGCGCCGAGTTCCCCAGAACCGCGCGCCCGTTCGAGCCGGCGAGCGAGATCCGCCACGACGGTGAAGTCTTCGAAACGCTGATCAGCCCCGATCTCGGCTGGTTCACCCCGGCACTCAGCGGATTCACCGGCGAAGGTTCTTCCCAGGGCTTCGCCGGCAGCCCGCCGTCGTTCGAACCGGAGTCTGCTGCCGCGACCTATAGCGCCCCGCTGTGGGATGCCCTGATTCAACATATAGAGCTGCAGCACATCGACGAACAACTGCAGCCCATCGATGACTTGCCCATCGAGGCCGTCTTCGAACTGCCGAACCTGGGCGAAGTCGCCGTACAGGTCATGCGCCAGGGCAACGTCATGGATATCGCCCTGCGTTTTGCCCAGGGCGAAGCCTGGGCACGCTGCCGGGAAAGCCAGGAGTCCAGCCGCCAACTGTTGAGCCAGCGGCTCGGGCGGCGAGTCAAGTTGTCATTCGATCTGAAGGACCGTTGAGATGACCGTTCAAGCACTCAGGCTGCGGCCGATGAAAAGCGATGAAGCGCAGGTGCGCAGACGTCTGGGTAAAGGGCTGAATCTGGACTTTCAGCTGGAAGCGGCCCGCGGCACGTTGAGCGTGCACCTGCTTGACGCCGACCCCCGGTCGATCACCGGCAACGTCATGACCAGCGGCTGCGGTCCCTTGTTACTGAGCGATGCGGAAGCTTTTCTCAGCCTGATATCCAGTTGCCCGGCGATGCTGCCGGACAGTGATCGCAACCCGGAGGACAGTGCCTGGTACTGGCAGATCTATAACCAGTACCTGAGCCCCGAATTGCAGGCGCTGTTCGTCCATCTGGAACCCACGCAAACGCCCCTCGATGACGGCCTGGAATGTTTGCTGGAAGCGCGCATCAATGGCTTGCGCATTTGCAGCCGGCTACGACTGGCGCCGACCACCTTGCTGCGGCTGCTCGATCGGGGCAACTGGCGCCCGCCTCTGTCAGGCCCGGACAGTGACCTGCCCCTCTGCATCCCGTTGCTGCTGGGTCGCACCCACATGAGCGCGGCGGTCCTGCGCTCCTTGCGTGAAGGCGACATTGTCTTCCCCGAGCAAGCAATGTTCGCCCCTGATGGGCAAGGCCCGCTGCAAATCGGTGGCTGCCGCCTGGGTCTGCAGTTGGAGAGTACGAACCCACCGCGCTTCATCGTCACCGAACTGGAAGAAACCCTCATGAATGCACCCCTCGATCACCTCAATCCTCCCAGCCTTGACCCCATGAACGCCATTGAAGGCTTGCCCGATCTGGACACCTCCGTCCTCGAAGGTGACTCCGCCGAGGAACCACTCGCCAGCCCCGACCGCTTCGCCGACCTGCCGCTGGCATTGACCCTGCGCATGGGCAGCGTCTCACTCAAGCTGTCGGAACTGCGGAATCTGGCCATCGGCTCGGTACTGACCGTGGAGGGCAGCACCGTGGGCAATGCCCTGCTGTGCCATGGCGAACGGCCTTTGGCTCATGGCGAACTGGTGGATGTGGAGGGGCGCCTCGGCCTGCAGATTACGCGCCTGGAACAACAGCGATGAGTGAGGGACAAATCGATCCGATGATGCTCGCCTTGTTTCTCGGCGGGCTCTCGATGGTGCCGTTGCTGATGGTGATCTGCACTGCGTTCCTGAAGATTTCCATGGTGCTGCTGATCACCCGCAACGCCATCGGGGTGCAACAGGTGCCGCCGAACATGGCGCTGTATGGTATCGCGCTGGCGGCGACCCTGTTTGTCATGGCCCCGGTGTTCAACGAGATGGGGCAACGCTTCAAGCAATTGCCGGAGCGCCATGAAACATTGGCGCAGATGCAGAGCTCCGCCAGCCAGGTCGTCGAGCCGCTGCGGCTGTTCATGTCGCGCAACGTCGATCCCGATACCCAGACCCACCTGCTGGAAAACACCCAGCGTATGTGGCCGGCGGAGATGGCGGCCAAGGCCAGTCGTGAGGACATTCTGGTGATCGTCCCGGCCTTCGTGCTCTCGGAATTGCAGGCCGGTTTTCAGATCGGTTTTCTGATCTATATCCCGTTCATCGTCATCGACTTGATCGTCTCCAACATCCTGCTGGCCCTGGGCATGCAAATGGTCGCGCCCATGACGATTTCCCTGCCCCTGAAAATCCTCCTGTTCGTTCTGGTGGATGGCTGGACACGTCTGCTCGACGGTCTGTTCTACAGCTACCTGTAACCGCCCGCTTGCACTGCTGTGCGCGATAGATCGAGGCACTTATGGAAATCCTGAACCTGTTCAAGCAGGCCATGTTGCTGGTGGTCGTGCTCTCGGCCCCGCCGCTGATCGTGGCGGTAATCGTCGGCATCGTGACGTCGTTGCTGCAAGCGGTTCTGCAGTTGCAGGACCAGACGCTACCGTTCGCCATCAAACTGGTCGCGGTCGGCGTCGCCCTGGCCCTGACCGGGCGCTGGATAGGCGTCGAGTTGATGCAACTGACCATTCTGGCGTTCGGCATGATTGCGCAGACGGGGCACTGAGATGTTCGAGCACGCCATCAGCCTGTTGTCCGACTCCGTCATCGCCCTGACCCTCGGCATGGCGCGGATCTACCCTTGCCTGCTGCTGGTACCGGCGTTTTCGTTTCGCGAACTCAAAGGCATGCAGCGCAACGGCATCGTCCTGGCGCTGGCCCTGATGCCCATGCCGGGGATCCGCGCCACGCTGGCCGGGGTTGAATTCCATTGGCTGAACCTTTGCGGCCTGGCACTCAAGGAAGCAGTGCTCGGCATGCTGCTGGGTGTCTTGCTGGCCATGCCGTTCTGGTTGTTCGAATCCATCGGCTGTCTGTTCGATAACCAGCGCGGCGCCCTGGTCGGTGGGCAGATCAACCCGGCACTCGGCGATAACACCTCTGAGCTGGGATTCATGTTCAAGCAAGTGCTGATCATGTTGTTGATCCTCGGTGCGGGCTTTTCCAGCCTCACCCAAGTGCTTTGGGACAGTTACAGCGTGTGGCCGGCGACCCGGTGGATGCCGATACCCGCGGCCGATGGCTTCGCGGTTTACCTGAGCCTGATCGCGAGCATCTTCCGCTTCATGGTGCTCTATGCCGCGCCTTTGGTGGGCCTGCTTCTGCTGATCGAATTCGGCATGGCGATCCTCAGCCTGTACAGCCCGCAACTGCAAGTCTCGACCCTGGCGATGCCGGCCAAGAGCCTGGCCGGGCTGGCGTTCCTGGTGCTGTACCTGCCGATGCTGTCGTTCCTTGCCGAAGGTCGACTCGATGCCTTGGGCGATCTGCGGCATACCCTGCCACTGCTGCTGAACCCGCGGCCCTGATGCCTCGAAAGATACCCTTGCCAGGAGCCATCAATGAGCGAAAAAACAGAAAAACCGACCCAGAAAAAACTCAACGATGCGCGCAAGAAAGGCCAGATCGGGCAAAGCCAGGATGTGCATAAGCTATTGATCTTCGGCGCCCTGATCGAGCTGATTTTCACCCTTGCCGAAAGCGGCATGGATAAGCTCAAAGGCCTGATGTCCGTGCCCTTCGGACAACTCGACATGCCCTTCCAGGCCGCGCTCAAGGAGATGTTCGTCAAGGCCAGCATCGACCTTCTGCTGTTCATGCTACCGGCGCTGGGCCTGGCGGTGATCATGCGGGTCATCGGCGGCTGGTCGCAGTTTGGCATCCTCTTCGCCCCCGAGGCCCTGAAACTGGATTTCGACCGGCTCAACCCGATCAATCAGTTCAAGCAGATGTTCTCGGCCAAACAACTGTTCAACCTGTTCAACAGCCTGAGCAAAGCGGTGCTGATCACCTGCGTGCTGTATGTGGTGTTACCGCCCGCCGTGGGGGATCTGATCGGGCTGGCCAACACCGACTTGGACACGTACTGGCGCGCCATGATCGACATGTTCTCGCGGCTTTCACGGATCTGCCTGGGGGTTTTGCTGGTGCTGGCGGCGCTGGATTTCGGGCTGCAGAAGTACTTCTTCCTCAAAGGCCAACGCATGAGCCACGAGGATATTCGCAAGGAGCACAAGGATTCCGAAGGCGACCCGCACATGAAGTCGCACCGCCGCTCCATGGGCCGCGAACTCACCCAGGGCGGTGCCGCGCCCGCCCCGCAAAAGGCTCCGGTGGAAGACGCCGATATGCTGCTGGTCAACCCCACGCACTACGCCGTGGCGCTGTTCTATCGGCCAGAGGAAACCGCACTGCCCCGCATCATCTGCAAGGGTCAGGATGCTGAGGCCCGCGACCTGATCGAGCGTGCCCGTGAGGCGGGCGTGCCGGTCATACGCTTCGTCTGGCTGGCCCGCACCCTGTATCGCAGCGAGGTTGGCCGCTTCATCCCGCGCGAAACCCTGCAAGCCGTGGCCCAGGCTTATCGCCTGTTACGTGAACTGGACGAACACGCCGCCGACGACATCATCGAAATCACCGACAACCCGAGCTGACTCCCGGCTGTAGCAGCTGCCGAGCCTGCGAGGCTGCGTTCGGCTGCGAAGCAGTCGTGAGTCCGGCTGACGCGGTCTGCCTGATGTATCGCAAACTCTGGTTTTACGACTGCTGCGCAGCCGAACGCAGCCTCGCGGGCTCGGCAGCTGCTACAGAAACCCCTGCCCTTCGATGCCCGGCCTCTATTCACCGTTCCTGTGGAACCGACGGACATGGCCAGCCACTCACCGGACTGAATACATCCCTAATGTTCGCCCAGGACTGTCCGGGCGCGCGGATTTCAGTACGAGTCGAGGAGCACCTACATGATCCCATCATCAAACGTCCGGATCTCCAGTTCGGCTTCCGTGGATACCACGCAGCGAACCGGCGGCAGCAGCGATTTTCATCAACGGCCGGAACAACCGACCCAGCGCAGCTCGCACTCACTGGGCAGCATCGGCAAACACTTCAGGAAAAAGCTCGGCAAGCTCCTGCATATCGGCTCTCCCTCAAGCAGCCGCCCGAACGTTTCGGCAGCGGCTTCTGGCGCCGCCACCAGCGCCACTGCCGCAACCCCAGCGCCAGCCATGGCCACACCCGCCGCCCCCAGACCACCAAGCCGCAACTCGTTAGGCGCTCAGCTTGCGGCCGCGCGCCAGCAGGAGAGACTGGACGGTAAAAAACCGATGACACAGGGCCAGGCGAGCGACGAGGCCTCGACATCGGGGAGTGCAGAAAAAGAGCCGAAAGCCCCAAACAAACCTCGGACCAAGCTGCTGTCGGGCGGCGTGCACGAGCTGGTGACCACCCGCCCGCTTAAAAAAATGCAAGTCAAACTGGATTCGGTTCCGGAAGACCGCTTCATCAACCCGCCCATGGCGTCCAAAACCCAGGAAGACCTCGACCGTGAGCTCGCCGCGAGCCAGCCCAAACCGAAGGCG
The DNA here is from genome assembly GCF_059695645.1 of Pseudomonas sp. LBUM1673. Classification (NCBI taxonomy): domain Bacteria; kingdom Pseudomonadati; phylum Pseudomonadota; class Gammaproteobacteria; order Pseudomonadales; family Pseudomonadaceae; genus Pseudomonas; species Pseudomonas sp. LBUM1673. Next base: position 2,857,980 of record NZ_CP166780.1, on the reverse strand, counting down.
GCTGCAAAAGGCGAACAGAGCGCTACCGATAAAAACCAGCGCAATGAGGCCAGCGTTCCAGAGACCCAGGCCAGCGGGGTCAGCGAGATCGAGGAGATCGAGGAGATCGGCGAAGACACGGGCCTGCACGGCTTCAGCGAGGAAGATCACTCGCCAACCGGAAAAACCTCGGAGCAGGATGAACAGGCTGTCAAATCAGCACTCAAGGAAAGTCGCCGGGATGGTGGGCGGTTGCAGGGAGAAGACGGTCTTGGCCGTTCGATCAACGATCAACTGGCGCAGCCACCCAGCGCGCATTCGCTGACGAATGAGCCGGGCCCGAAGTTGTCACGCAGCAATGCCGGGCGCTTCAACCATGGCACCGAGTTGTTGGAACGTCAGAACAATCCGAAAAGGCCCCTGAGCCTGGACCGCGACGGCCAGCTGCAGGTGGGGCGCATGGACCCTCCAGCGCTCGCCGACATCGTCCAGTCGAAGCTCAAGACCGCCAACAATTCGTTTGTCGCCCTGCACAGCGAGTCCGGGGCCAATAGCCACGAACATGTGCTGTTGGATAACAAGGGCAACCTGCTCCATCTCAAGCAATCCGATACCGCGACCACCTTGCTGCGCAGCAGCCAGACCAGCGACGCCCGACAGTTCCTCAAAGACTTCACCGATGCCACCCCGCAGCTGCGCAATCAAAACGGCAGCCTGGGCCTGTACGGACAAAACACCCAGATCGGCAAGGAGATCCTGGACGCGCCCGGCAAGGCCCAATTCAGCCACTTGACCGGCGTACACGAGGACCACAATGGCCAGCAACTGCGCCTGCATGACGACAAACTCTATCGCTTCGACCCGGCCACCAAGGGCTGGCAAGCGCATCCGGAACTTGCCGAGCAGACCTTCAGCGCGCTGAGCACCCAAGGCAATGGCAGGACCTATGGCCTGACCGACAAGGCGGTGGTCGACCTGAGTTCGGAAGACAATCGGCAATACCCGGTCAGTAACATCAAGGCCTTTTCCGTCAGCCGCGAGGGTGAAGCCGCCTTGCTCCAGAACAAGAACGATAAGCAAAGCCTCGGGCTGCTCGATCTGAGCGCCAATCCGGCCACGGCGCTCACCGCGAGCATCGACTTGAAGCTCGCCGATGACGCGGACGTCACCAGCATCGCCCTGACCAAAGACGCCCTGCTGCTCAGCGATACTCAGGGACGGCTATACAGTGTCGACCGCCAGCAACTGAGCGATGACCGCACCGAACTGTCGCTGACACCGGAACACACGATCGCGCACCCGGACGTGAACCTGGGAGTAACCCACCATGCCGAAGCGTTGATCGGTGACGCCCAGGGCCAGGTCCATGCGATGATCAAGGATCCGGCAGGTCACACCCATGCCCTCCCGGTCGATACCGCCAGCGGCTCGCTCAAGCCTGGCTGGAACCTGACCGATGCCATGGTGCTGAACAACACCCGCGGCCTGCCCAATGTCACACCGACCCAAAGCAACACCTTCGACCTCGGCCGTCTCGGCAAAGTCGGCCTGGAGAACCAGCAAGTCCAGCGCTGGGACGCCGCCACCCGCGCCTGGGGCCATACCGAGATCAAGGATGTCAGCCATCTGAGTATCGGCCTCGATAGCCGGGCCTACATGATTCAGGACGGTACGCTGAAGAAGCTCGAGGTGAGCCAGGCCCCCGCGCCGCAATCCTTCGGTCGTGACTATGCGTTGTCCCAAGCGACCCAAACCACCCAAGTGAGCGCCGGCAGCGCTATCGCCGGGCTGGAGGGTCGCACCATCACCGCTTTCGCCATGGTCAACCCGGACCACTTCGTGGCCCTGGACGATACCGGCAAACTCACCGCCCACCACGAAAAAGGCGCGATGACCGAGCTGAGCACCGAAGGCCTGAACGGGTCGATCAAGTCCCTGGCGCTGGACCAGCATTCGGACTTGTACGCCCTGAACGATCAAGGTGAAGCCTTCCAGCTGGACAAGGAAGACTGGCAGGCCTCCGAGGCGAAACCGCGTCCTGAAGCGCAATGGAAAAAAATCGCCACACCGGATGACGAGCCGCTGGGTTCATTGCGTACCGGCGATGACCAGCAACTGAACGCCACCCTGTTGCATGGCGACGATAAACCGTTGGCCCGGCAAAACAACCATGACTGGAAAGCGGTAGAACCGTCAGAAAGCAAGGATACCCTGAGCGAACTGCATGGCCGCATCAGTGACGGCGAAGTGCGCAAACGCATTCCCGGAACCGGCCTGATCGCAAAGTTCAGCACGACCGCACTGGGCCGGGGAGGAATGGATTCGAAGAACCGCACCAGCTCGGGTGAGTTCATCACCGCCCATGTGTTCAAACCCACCCTGGAAATGCCGCGCTGGATGAAGGCCACGGGTGACAGCCTGGTGCATACCGCCAAAGGCCGGGACGGTCTCAACGATGTCTATCAGGCCGAAGGCAAGCTCTTCAAAAAACTGGAGGCCATCGCTGACGCCGACACCCCGGTGCCGGCCAAGGGCGAAGACCTCAAGTCTCGGATCGCCAGGCTGGACCTGGGCCCGGAAGGCAAAGGGCTGGTTGAGCAACTCGAGGGGTTTCGCAATGAGCTGGAAAACCATGCGTACAAGAGCACCGTGCATCTGGGACAGGAATATGGCCAGCTGAAAACGCTGCCGTTTCGCCAATTCGAAGGGCTGCTCAATCAGCATGGGGAGTTCAATCCGCCCTCCAAACGCACGGCCCTGAGCATGGGTCTGTCCGATGTCGCGCGTAAGCTCAACATCAACAGTTCCGACCACAACCTGGTACAAGAGCTGCAGGGTGCCCTGAAAAAAATCGCCCCTTCGGATGAGAACCGCACCGGCGAACTGCTGGGCAAGCTCGAAGAAAAAGGCATGAATATCTCTCACCAGAAGGAAGAGATTCCCCTGGGCCGCCGACGCAATCCCAGTGACGACCTGGCACTGACCAAGGCCCGCCTGGCGCTGGATGTCGTGGCCCTCAAGGATTTGTCCGATCTGGTGGGCAAGATCGAAAACGAGCAAAAGGAAGCCCAGGCGCAAGCCCACCTGCAACAGCCTCAGCCGGCAGAGCCACCGCGGATGCGCACCGCGCAAATCATGGAGTACCGCGACGGGCTGCTGCAACTGCGCGATGTGCAGTACGAAGATCACCCGGTCAAGCAGGTCACCGACATGGGCTTCCGTGGGCATGCCAGCCTGGAATCGACCTATGACGGCATCAAGGCCTTCATCAACGGCTTCAGCAAAACCGACCATGCCATCAGCACCAACCTGCGCGCCGCCACCGGCAGCACCACCCAGAAGGAACTGGCCGGCACGCTCACGTCCGCGCTAAAACAGCTCGATTCCGATGATGAAATCAGCATACAACGCAGCTATGGCGCCAACCTCAGCACGCCCTTCATCGCCCCCGTCGGCAAACCCATGGGCCCCTTTCCCAGCGGCGGCCTGGGCGCCTCGCGCAGCTACACCCTGAATGCCGAGCGTGATGGGGAAGGCGTCAAGGTTTATATGATTCGCGAGGGCTCGCTCACGGGCTCGGGGGGACTCGGTGCGGGCAGAAACCTGTTGCTCGACATGACCGGCAAGGAATCCAACAATAAAAAACTGCCCACCGACAACGATCGCAGTTTCCTGCCGGCCGTGCGTCTGGACGGTGAACTGAGCGCGACAGCCACCACCCGCAATCGCAATGCCCTGGTGTTCAACGTCGCCGATGAAGACATCGGCAAATTCGTCGACGGCATGATCTCCGGCACGACCACTCCCATGGACTTGATGAAAAGCGGGTATGCCCATGAAGTGGAAAAGGGCCGGAACTTCAACGTCGATGTAGTCCTTAGCGCGACCGTCGACGGCCGCGCCGGGGTCGGTCTCAGCGAAGACGGCAGCACGCCGCTGTCCTCGGCGGCGCGACTGACCGGTGGTGCCAGCGTCAGCGTCAACCTGATGAACTACAGCGACTACTCACTGAAGTCGACCTCGGACGATACCCGCGTGCGCCGGGAAGGCGGGATGAACCGCCCACGTTTTCTCAACAGCCTGACGGCCGGTACCCATTTTCGCGGTCAACTCGTGGGCGGTCGCGATCTTCCTCCGCCCGCAGGCAGCACCGCCGATGCCGGCGTGTTGGGGATCAGCCTCCCGGCGGCTTACAGCAAATCGGTCACGGTGGAGTCGAAAACCACCAAGCGCGTGAAGTTCGAGTTCAGCGAGGCGCAGCCTTTGAAAGACTCGGACGTCGGCAAAATTTCCGATGGTTTGAAAAGCACCTTCAAGGATAAAGCCATCGAAAAAGCCCTGGTGCAGCTCAGCGAGCAGTCCAAAGCACCGGAGCAGGCGACGGACCCGGACAAGGCCATCGACGCACATCTGGAGGGGCTAGAGACCTTGTTCGCGGACAAGACGCCACAGAACGATGAGCAACATGCAGCCAAGCGCGCGTTGACCCGAGCCGGTCATCAGCATGCCGCAGCCAAGAGCCACCACAACATACTCAACGGCGCCCGTTTCGAGAGTTCCTACACGAATCTGTCGCGCCTGGATGAGAAAAGCCTGTTGACCCAACTGACCATGGGGTTGAATCCGGACCACGTACAGAGCAATGCCGAGCGAATCGCCGGGTTCATGGAACAGGATCCGAAACTCAAAGCACTGGTCGGGCACCTGAAATCATCCATGGGCACCCTCGCCCGTGTGCGTCTGGAGCTCAAGGATGGGCCAAGCGATACCGTGGATATCGGCTCGAGAAATGGCACCCTGACCCATGGCGATCTGACTAAAATGCTCGATAACCGCGACAACATGAGGCTCAAGGCGATCACCGTCTACCACTCCGCCACCCAGCCGGACAGCTTCACCACCCCGACCCCGCTGCTCAGCGCCAGCAGCGGAGCGGCCCTGACCATCACCAAGACTTTGGGCCAGATCAATTTCACCTATGGCAAAGACGAGAACGTGCCGAAGGCTTACACCCTGGCCGGCGACATCGCCCGTACCGATGCCGGCACCAAAGCGCTTCTGACCGAGTTGAAAGATGCAGATCTGCAGCTCAAGAGTTAAACCAGCGGTAACCTGCGCAGGCGTATATTTGCAGGAATATGCGCCTGACACGGCCACTGACAATCACCCATCTCTGATTATGCGATCATCCGGAGTACCTTGCCGTGCGCCCCTCTTTTTATTCGCTGGATTCGTTCAAACCGCTACTCGAACTGAAAAACAACTGGCAGATCATTCGCGACGAACTATCACGTCTGCAGGCCCCTCTGCTCGACATCGACCGGACCGACAAGAGCCATGGTCAGGTCTTCACCGAACTCAACCTGCACTTGCTTGAGGGCGGTGACTACGGCTGGCTCAAAGGCTGGGGGCAGGCAGGCGGTAATCGCGATTGGGTGCAGTTTGCCCTGCAGGTGCAGAACCAGCCGATCGAGGCCGCCCGGGCGTTTTTTCCCGACACACTCGACCTGCTCGGCGCCCTGGACGGCATCAAGGTGTGCTCCCTGGCGCGCCTGGCCGCTCACAGTTTTCTGACCTGTCATCGGCATCCCGAAGTGTTCAGCGAAGGGCTGCTACAAATGCACATCACCCTGAGCGCTGCGGTCGAAGGTAATTACGCGTACCTCAATGTCAACGGCGAGTTCCATCAGCACCGCGCAGGCGAGGCCGTGATTTTCGATGGTTCGCTCGACCACTTCGTGGTCAATGCCTCGAACGTCGAGCGCACCATTCTTTACCTTGAGTTCGACAAGGCCAGGATGGCGAGCTGCTGAACGCCGCAGGCACCGAAAAAAAAATAAGTCCTTGCGCAGAACCTGTGGGAGCGAGGCTTGCCCGCGAAGAACGATGACGCGTAATACCTGAAAAGCCGCGGTGCATTCTTCGCGGGCAAGCCTCGCTCCCACAGGATTTTCGTCGCTCATACTTCTTGACTTACCGGCATTGGAACTTGCGCCGAAGCCCTCGCCCATCAAGCCCCCACCGCCACCCGCCCGGAACACAGCGCTTCGTTGCGCTGGGCCAGCCAGCAGATGCTCGGTACCGTACGGTCATTGGTGCAGGCCTTCCATCGACGGTTTGTACAGCGCGCAAGCTGGCGGTGACGCATGAATCCGCATATGCCGATGTGCAGCAATTGGTGCACGCGGCGGTGATAACGAGAAAGCCCGGTCAAATGACCGCAATGCTGTTCACTTAAGCGCACTTTTCAGTCATGCCTACCTTTATGTGGCGAGCGAGCTTGCTCGCGCTGGGCCGCGTAGCGGCCCCATAAATCTGACAAGCATTGCCGATTTTTGTGAGTGCTACGCACTCAAGCGGGAGCAAGCTCCCTCGCCACAGGTTTCTCTGACTCAAGACTCTTTGATGTGAACGGCATTACGGTCAAATGACCGGGCCTGGTTTCAGCGGTATATCAGTGCATGCTGGGGCGTGTGTCACCCGCGCGCAGGATCCTGTCGGCAAATAGCCGAACGATCCAGAAAGCGGTCACGGCGGCATCGCTTTGCAGGTCTTGAGCATTCGCATCACGCAAGAACAAGGTCTCCAGACCGTCGACATAGCGGTCGAACTGAAAGCGTCCGCTGCCTTGAGTCGGCTGATCAAGCGTTGCATGCAAACGCTCGAGTACCAGGTCGATCGCATATTCGAACGCCTTGCGTTGCTCCGGCGAAAGGTAACCGTCACCCTGCACCAGGCTCCTCCAGCTCACAGGCGTTTGATCCTCTGTCTGCCCGACTGCCATCACACGTCCTCCCGTTTGGTCGATTCAGGCAGTTTGCTGTAGGCATTCTCGACATTTTGCAGATCGATGTTATGGGTCTTGAGCTTCAGGTCTTCACTGTCGCTTTTGACGAACGAGAATTTGCCATTTTCGGCACTGATGTTATTCAGGTCGAGATTCCAGTTACCTTGCTGGCCGCCGTTGGTGCGCATGAAGGTGCCGAAATCCTTGACCTTGAAGTTATCGACACTCACGTTGGCATCGGCATTAAGCTGGAAGACTTTGTCATTGGCGCCTTGGGCTGTGCTGTTGGTGACGTTCAGGTTAGTGGTCTTGGCACCGCCATCCTTCACGGTCAGCGCATCTTCGCCGACATTGGTCCAGTGCACGTTATCAACGTTGACCGCCTTCTCGCTCGCCGCCTTGACGTGCACACCGTCTGCGCCGTTTTCACCAATCACGACGTTCTTCAGGGTGGCGCCCTCGGCCAGTTCGAACAGAGGCTTCTGCCCCTCGGCTTGACCGCCATCACCCAGGGCAGAGCCTGCGGTGAAGGTCTTGCCTTCACCGTCAAAGGTTTCACCAGGACCGACCTTGATGGTCTCGTTGACCACTGTCGGATTGCTCGATGCGCTCGGGAAATCGATGTTCGAAGCCCCGCCAGTGCTTGAAGTCGCATTGGAGGACGGCGCCAGACCTTTGGAGTCAGTGCCCGCAGGCGCCAGTGCACCGCCGCCGCCACCGCCAGCAGGTCCGGTAACCGTAGGCGCTACGCCCTCGGAACCACCGGCCTCTGGAGCAGCACCGCCCCCTCCTCCGCCACCGGAAACGGGCGATGGGCTGCCGCCCGTCGAGACAGGCGAAGCGCCCTTGCTGGACGATGTATCACCGCCTTTCGCTGCGTCACCGAAGGTCTCCGGGTGGCTGTCCATGAACTGGCTGATCAACTCCAGCAACTCTTTCAGGTTGCTATCCTGATTGACTTGGCCGCCGCCGTCGGCGGTCGGCGATACCGAGTTTTTCAAGGAGCCGTCGCCAAGACTCTTCATCAAGTTGTTGACTAGCTCTTCAGTGCTCTGGCTGTCACCTGATCCACTGGTGCCACCCACGCCCGTGCCACCACCCAGCTCGTTGGTGCCGCCCAGCGCGTTCAGTTTATTGCCGCCGGCACCCGCACCACCCAAGGCGTTGCTGCCGTTGCTGCCGTTGCTACTCTGACTCGAGCCTTCGGCACCATCTCCACCCAGGACCTTCTCGAAGAGTGCCAGCAGAACCTGCTTGAGCAGCTCTTTGTCCGCGGCCTCGTCACCGCCTTGAGCCGCGCCCTTATCGGACGTCCCGCCCTGACCGCTGCCCTGGACATCGTTGTTGCCGCTCTTCAGCTTTTCCAGCAGGTCGCTGATGGCGCTGGAGCCATCGCCACTTCCCGCACCGCCTGCCCCCTGTTGCCCTGAAGATGAATTGAGTAGCATTTTAGACAACAAACCCGCCAGGTCCTCCAGGGCTGAAGCACCGGACTGGCTGCCATTGGAGCCGGTCTGACCGAGCCCGCTGTCGCCCTGAGCGCCGATTCCATTCGAGCCGGAAGGACTTTGGGCAAGGTTTATCGTGATATTTAAATCCGCCATAGTGTTGGCCTCATATATAAATAATAAGTCGTTGAGGATTGCCGAGCCCCCCTGAACTTTGACGCTCTAGACTTTCGTGCCTGGCGCGTCGCCCGAACCGGAAGTACCGCCACTGCCTTGGCCTGGCGTGCCGAACGTTTCCGGATAGGTGTCCATGAGCTGACCGACCATCCCCAGCGTCTCCTTCGAGGTGCCATCCTTGCTGACCTGACCACCACCATCGGCAGTCGGCGCTACCGACTTCGACAACGAGCTGTCACCGAGACTTTTCATCAAGGTGTTGAGCAGTTCTTCAATACCTTGGCCACCGCCTGCTCCACTCGCCCCACCCGGGCTGGCACCACCGGCACCACTTGCGCCGCCCGCGGCATCGACACCCTTGCTCTGACCGGTGCTGTCACCACTCTCACCGCCCTGCAGTTGTTTGAGGAGCGCCTGGAGAAGCTGTTTGAGCAACTCCTGCGTAGATGCGTCTTCACTGCCCTTGGTTTGCGCGTCGCTCTGACCGCTGTCCTGGGCGCCTTGACTACCTTGAGTGCCGCTCTTCAGCTGATCCAGCAGCTTGCTGAGGGCATCCGAGCCAGCCTCACTGCCGCTCCCGGTGCCACCAGCGCCCTGTTGCCCCGAACCCGCAGATGAATTGAGCAGCAGCTCGGACAGTAAACCCGCCAGGTCCTCCAGCGATGAACCACCGGACTGACCGCCTCCCAGGCCTGTCTGGCCCAGCCCCGTGTCGCCCGCGCCGCCAAGACCGCCCAGGCCGGAAGAGCCCAATGAACTTTGCGAAATACCTAAATCTGCCATGATCTGTAGCCTCGCTTGTGAGTGAATGGGATAGTTACGGACTGCAACCATCCCTCGCTAAGTGGCGCTGAATAACAGCCAGTTCCCTGCTACTTGCATTACGCCAACAGTCGCCCAAGCGAAGTACGGGTTTCCCGGACCTGTGCAATAAAACCGGTCACCCAATGACAGAAGTGGTCTTCATTCAAATACTCAAGTTCGCGCTGAGTGCACAGGCGCACCTCACCCTGATCAAGCGCAAGCCAGCAGCCGCGCAAGGCAGAGACGTCGAAGTTCAGATCAAGCAAGCGTTGCAGATTATCAGCTCGTTTTTGTACGTTTCCGAGCCGACAGTGCAGTACGATATTTTCACTGTGTTCCGGCAGTTCAATAACAGCCACTTGATTATCGTCACTGTCATAAAGTGCACATACTCCCTGTTGCAAAGACAAGGGGAGACCCAACCGCTCACCCATTCGGTCGAGAAAGCGCTGAATAGTTTTATTGGAGTCCGCCATCTTTGATTCCTCTCATGTTAGCGTCTGCCGGACACACGTCTGGCTCACGTCATGAGTGGAAAAACAATGGCATGTGGTTCCTTCTGGAATCGAGCCGGATTCAGTGTTTCAGACCTGCCAGTTCCAGCGCCTGAACCATCAGAAGCCCGGACTCAGTACAGATCTGTCGAGCGTAGAAGGTGGTTTGGGAGTCGCGAGGGCGCCCCGAGAAGTAATGTTTCATCGGATCAGGGCTGTCATTCCAACAGCAAAATGTTCTGACACTCTCCCATTATTGGAAGATTCAACCCATCTGTTTTTCCATTGCAAGGCTAATCATGACCAGGCTGCAATTCGTCGTCCTGTTCCGTCCGGGCAACGTGCGCACTGGCTGCGGACATCGCCTGTCGATGTATCAATGCCCAGTCATAAAGTGATTGCAGTGCGACGGTCAACTGCTGCCCAAGCTCGGTCAGTTCATAATCCACGCGAGGTGGTATTGTCAGATACATCGTTCGATTGATCAGCCCCTCCTGCTCCAGACCTTTGAGAGTCCGCGTCAGCATGCGTTGCGAAATCCCTGAGACCTCTTGATGGATTTCGTTGTAACGCATGGGTCTGTGGACCAGCGCGTCGATCACCTTCAGCGTCCACTTGTCGCCAATGCGCGCAAACAAATCAGTAAGCAAAAGACACATTCCCGGGTTCGCCATTACTCATAACATCCAAAAAAATCCCTCCTTACAGACTGACAAAACCCGCTGCAATGTTAACGCTATCTTTTATAAAAACAAAAATAAAGAGGACTTCATGAAACAGCTCAAATCTCTCCTTCCAGCAGTCGTCCCTCCTCCGGCATTCTGATCTGTGACAACGATCACATGCCTATCAGGTGTTGTTGGGCCGTGGACTAAAATTCCCGACGATGTCGCGGTACTCGGCTACGACCACATGATCAGTAACTCGGTGACAGCGCGTACGCTTGTACTGCCGGGATCAAGCGTACGCACTTGTTGTTGGGTCAGCTCTTGAGATGCAGATCTGCGTCTTTCAACTCTTTCAATAGTTGTTTTTCGCTTGTCCTGGTTCTCGCGATATCGCCATCAAGGGTATAGCTCTTCGGCATACTCTCATCCGCACCGTAGATGAAGTTGATCTTGCCGAGTGTCTTGGTGACCGTCAGGGACGAGCTACTGGCGGCACTGATGAGCGGTGTCGGCGTGCTGAAGCTTTCCGGCTGGGTCACACCGTGAAGAACCATGATGGACTGGATTCGCGTGTTGTCGCGGTTACCGAGCATCGTGGCCAGGTCGCCGTGGGTAATGGTGCCGTTCCTCGAGCCGATATCTACGGTATCGGTCGCTTTGTCCTTGAGCTCATGCCTGACGCGGGCGACAGTGCCGCTGGTGGACTGAAGGTGCCCGATAAGGGCTTTCAATTTCGGGTCTTTCTCCATGAACTCGGCGATACGTTCAGCATTGCTTACGACATGATTTGGATTCACGCCGGACGCCAGTTGAGTCAAGAGGGTTTTCTCATCCAGACGTGACAGGTTCGTGTAAGCGCTTTCGAACATGGCACCTTCGAGCAGGTTGTGATGCTCCTTGGCCGCGACATGCCGGTGACCGGCCTTGGTCAGTGCGCGCAGAGCCGCATGCTGCTCGTCATTCTCGGGTTGCTTGTTGGCGAAGTGTTTATCCAGCCCCTCCAGATGCGACTCAACAGCCTTGTCTGGATCTACTGCCAACTCAGGCGCTTTCGACTGCTCGCTGAGCCGGGCCAGCTCATTCTGAGTGGCTTTGTCCTTGAAGGCGCTTTTCAAAGTGTCAGAGACTTTTCCAATGTCCTCCTCTTTCAAGGACTGCGCTTCCTTGAACTTGAAGTTGACCATCTTGGAGGTTTTCGACTCCACACTCATCGATCCAATGAGTTCCGGCGTGGAGGCGATACCCAGACCTCCGGGAAGGGGGGCTTTTGCGCCACTGCCGGGAGCAGGGGCAGGCGGTGCGATCGTGCGTCCACCGGCGACTTGAGCGCGAAGGAAAGCACTGGCGGTCGCTTTGTTCAAAAAGCGTGGACGGTTCATGCCCGACTCACGCACGGTAGCGTTATCCGAAGTCGATTTCATTGAATAGTCGCTGTAGTTCAGCAGGTTTACGCTGACGTTAGCCCCGCCTATGACGCGGGCCGCTGCGTTCAACGGCGTACTGCCGGCCTTACTGAGACCGACCCCGACACGTCCATCAACCCCGGCGGTGAGGTTCACGTCAAAGTTGAAGCGTTTCGCCCGCTGTACCTCATGGGAATAGCCGCTTTTCATCAACTCCATGGGGGTGGTCTTCCCCGAGATCATATTGTCGACGAATTTGTCGATATCTTCATCGGCAATCTTGAACTGCAGGCCATTGCTTAGGGTACTCGTGGCCGTAGCGCTCAGACCTGCATCCATACGCACACCTGGTTGGAGTTCGCGATCGTTGCCTATCGGTTTGCTGTTGGACTCCTTGTGTGTGAGCTTGCTCAGTATGTCCCTGCCCGCACCTACCCCAGCCGTACCCGAGAGTGCACCGTCACGCGTCATGTAGACGACGATGCCTTCTTTATCACGTAAGGCACCCATGGTATAGGTCCGAGCCGCGCCGACACCGCCGTTTGGAAAGGGGCCGAAGGGTTTACCGATCAGGCCGACGAAAGGGGGGGACAGGCTCGCGCCATAGCTGCGCTGTATGCTGATTTCATCATCGCCATGATCGAGCTGTTTCAGCGCGGACTTGAGCGTTCCGGCCAGTTCCTTCTGGGTGGTGCTGCCAGTGGCGGCGCGCAGGTTGGAACTGGTGGCATGGTCGGTTTTACTGAAGCCATTGATGAAGGCCTTGATGCCGTCATAGGTCGATTCCAGGCTGGCATGCCCACGGAAGCCCATGTCGGTGACCTGCTTGACCGGGTGATCTTCGTACTGCACATCGCGCAGTTGCAGCAGCCCGTCGCGGTACTCCATGATTTGCGCGGTGCGCATCCGCGGTGGCTCTGCCGGCTGAGGCTGTTGCAGGTGGGCTTGCGCCTGGGCTTCCTTTTGCTCGTTTTCGATCTTGCCCACCAGATCGGACAAATCCTTGAGGGCCACGACATCCAGCGCCAGGCGGGCCTTGGTCAGTGCCAGGTCGTCACTGGGATTGCGTCGGCGGCCCAGGGGAATCTCTTCCTTCTGGTGAGAGATATTCATGCCTTTTTCTTCGAGCTTGCCCAGCAGTTCGCCGGTGCGGTTCTCATCCGAAGGGGCGATTTTTTTCAGGGCACCCTGCAGCTCTTGTACCAGGTTGTGGTCGGAACTGTTGATGTTGAGCTTACGCGCGACATCGGACAGGCCCATGCTCAGGGCCGTCCGTTTGGAGGGCGGATTGAACTCCCCATGCTGATTGAGCAGCCCTTCGAATTGGCGAAACGGCAGCGTTTTCAGCTGGCCATATTCCTGCCCCAGATGCACGGTGCTCTTGTACGCATGGTTTTCCAGCTCACTGCGAAACCCCTCGAGTTGCTCAACCAGCCCCTTGCCTTCCGGGCCCAGGTCCAGCCTGGCGATCCGAGACTTGAGGTCTTCGCCCTTGGCCGGCACCGGGGTGTCGGCGTCAGCGATGGCCTCCAGTTTTTTGAAGAGCTTGCCTTCGGCCTGGTAGACATCATTGAGACCGTCCCGGCCTTTGGCGGTATGCACCAGGCTGTCACCCGTGGCCTTCATCCAGCGTGGCATTTCCAGCGTGGGTTTGAACACATGGGCGGTGATGAATTCTTTGGTACTGACACGGTTCTTCGTTTCCATCGCCCCCCGGCCCAGTGCACTGACGGCGAACCGCGCCGTAAGACCGGTGCCAGGGATGCGCTTGGTTTTGACGCCATCATTGAGACGTTCATGCAAATCGCCGAGGACATCCTTGCTTTCTGACGGTTCTACCGCTTTCCAATCATGGTTGTTTTGCCGGGCCAGCGGTTTATCGTCGCCATGCAACAGGGTGGCATTCAATTGCTGGTCATCGCCGGTGCGCAACGAGCCCAGCGGTTCGTCGTCCGGCGTGGAAATTTTTTTCCATTGCGCTTCGGGGCGCGGTTTCGCCTCGGAGGCTTGCCAGTCTTCCTTGTCCATCTGGAAGGCTTCACCTTGATCGTTCAGGGCGTACAAGTCTGAATTCTGGTCCAGCGCCAGGGACTTGATCGACCCGTTCAGGCCCTCGGTGTTCAGCTCGGTCATCGCGCCTTTTTCGTGGTGGGCGGTGAGTTTGCCGGTATCGTCCAGGGCCACGAAGTGGTCCGGGTTGACCATGGCGAAAGCGGTGATGGTGCGACCCTCCAGCCCGGCGATAGCGCTGCCGGCGCTCACTTGGGTGGTTTGGGTCGCTTGGGACAACGCATAGTCACGACCGAAGGATTGCGGCGCGGGGGCCTGGCTGACCTCGAGCTTCTTCAGCGTTCCGTCCTGAATCATGTAGGCCCGGCTATCGAGGCCGATACTCAGATGGCTGACATCCTTGATCTCGGTATGGCCCCAGGCGCGGGTGGCGGCGTCCCAGCGCTGGACTTGCTGGTTCTCCAGGCCGACTTTGCCGAGACGGCCGAGGTCGAAGGTGTTGCTTTGGGTCGGTGTGACATTGGGCAGGCCGCGGGTGTTGTTCAGCACCATGGCATCGGTCAGGTTCCAGCCAGGCTTGAGCGAGCCGCTGGCGGTATCGACCGGGAGGACATGGGTGTGACCTGCCGGATCCTTGATCATTGCATGGACCTGGCCCTGGTCGTCACCGATCAACGCTTCGGCATGGTGGGTTCCCCCCAGGTTGACGTCCGGGTGCGTGATTGCCTGCTCCGGTGTCAGCGACAGTTCGGTGCGGTCATCGCTCAGTTGCTGGCGGTCGACACTGTATAGCCGTCCCTGAGTATCGCTGAGCAGCAGGGCGTCTTTGGTCAGGGCGATGCTGGTGACGTCCGCGTCATCGGCGAGCTTCACGTCGATGCTCGCGGTGAGCGCCGTGGCCGGATTGGCGCTCAGATCGAGCAGCCCGAGGCTTTGTTTATCGTTCTTGTTCTGGAGTAAGGCGGCTTCACCCTCGCGGCTAACGGAAAAGGCCTTGATGTTACTGACCGGGTATTGCCGATTGTCTTCCGAACTCAGGTCGACCACCGCCTTGTCGGTCAGGCCATAGGTCCTGCCATTGCCTTGGGTGCTCAGCGCGCTGAAGGTCCGCTCGGCAAGTTCCGGATGCGCTTGCCAGCCCTTGGTAGCCGGGTCGAAGCGATAGAGTTTGTCGTCATGCAGGCGCAGCTGCTGGCCGTTGTGGTCTTCGTGTACGCCGGTCAAGTGGCTGAATTGGGCCTTGCCGGGCGCGTCCAGGATCTCCTTGCCGATCTGGGTGTTCTGTCCGTACAGGCCCAGGCTGCCGTTCTGATTGCGCAGCTGCGGGGCGGCATCGGTGAAGTCTTTGAGGAACTGTCGGGCGTCGCTGGTCTGGCTGCTGCGCAGCAAGGTGGTCGCGGTATCGGATTGCTTGAGATGGAGCAGGTTGCCCTTGTTATCCAACAGCACATGTTCATGGCTATCGGCCCCGAACTCGCTGTGCAGGGCGACAAACGAATTGTTGGCGGTCTTGAGCTTCGACTGGACGATGTCGGCGAGTGCCGGAGGGTCCATGCGCCCCACCTGCAACTGGCCCTCGCGGTCCAGGCTCAGGGGCTGTTTCGGGTTGTTCGTGCGTTCCAGCAGCTCGATGCCATGGTTGAAGCGTCCGGCATTGCTGCGTGACAGCTTTGGGCCTGGCTCATTCGCCAGCGCTCGCGCACCGGTGGGCGCCAGTTGATCGCTGAGCGACCGACCGAGACTGTCCCCGCCCTGCAGCCGTCCACCATCCCGGCGACTTTCCTTGAGTGCTGATTTGACAGCCTGTTCATCCTGCTCCGAGGTTTTTCCGTCTTCCAGGCTGGCGCCGTGCAGGCCCGTGTCTTCGCCGACTTCCTCGATCTCGCTGACTATGGTGGCCGGGCTTTTTGAAGTGCTGGCCTCATTGCGCTGGTTTTTATCGGTAGCGCTCTGTTCGCCGTTCGCCGCCGCCTTCGGTTTGGACAGGTGGGTGGCAAGTTCATGGTCGACATCGTTTTCCGGAACCGACTCCAGTTTGACGGGCATTTTTTTTAGCGGGCGGGTGGTCACCAGCTCGTGCATACCACCCGACAGCAGCTTGGTCCGAGGTTTGTTCGAGGCTTTCGGATCTTTTTCTGCACTCCCCGACGTCGAGGGCTCGTCGCTCGCCTGGCCCTGTCTCATCGGCTTTTTACCGGCCGCTTTCTCCTCCTGACGCGCGCGCTCAAGCTGCGCGCCTAGCGCGTTGTGGCTGGGTGGTCGGCGGGCGGCGGGAGTGGCCATGGCTGGCGCTGGGGTTGCGGTGGTGGCGCTGGTGGCGGCGCCAGAAGCCGCTGCCGAAACGTTCGGACGGCTGCCGGTGGCAGAGCCTATATGCAGGAGCTTGCCGAGCTTTTTCCTGAAGTGTTTGCCGATGCTGCCCAGTGAGTGTGAACTGCGCTGGGTCGGTTGTTCCGGCCGTTGATGAAAATCGCTGCTGCCGCCGGTTCGCTGCGTGGTATCCACGGAAGCCGAACTGGACACCTGACCCAAGGGGGATAGTTTCATATTTGTCTTCCTTGATTTTTATCCGGGACAAGCCCCATCCTGGAGCAGTATTAGTATTCACTTATAAGTGACAGTTCAGACAAGCCAGCTCCATAGATACATTTAAAATGTTGTGTCATTCGCGACTAATATCCAGAAACATCCAGAAACATCCTGCCTGAAGTGCACATACTCCCTATTTTAAAGCGGAGAGAGCGCTCGAAAAGTGCTGGATAGTTTTATTGGGGCTCGCCATCGTTAGCGGCTGCCAGACAAGCGCCTGGCTCACTTCATGAGTGGACAAATAATGGCATTCGGTTCCTTCTGGAACCGAGCCAGACTCAGTGTTTCAGACCCGCCAGTTCCAGCACCTGAGCCAAGAGTTGCTCCAGTGTATCGCTGGAGCGCTGCTCGCTGGGCAGCGCATGCCAGATAACGAACGTATGCTGGCTATCAAGGCAAATATAATAACCATCGAAGGATTCTATATCTTCAAAGCGGCGCTTCAACGTATCGGAAAAAAGGTTCGGTCGTTGTGCACTGTGCCGAATATTCAAGGCAATGCCCCAACCGACGCCCTCCTCACGAAAGACAAGCTCTATACCGGGAGCCCATTGCCAGACACTGGCTCGTCCATCACCGACATGGGTAATGAAACTCTGTTGATCGGTGCTTCGGACAATCACTTCATTCATGCAGCGGCACCCTACTGTAATCACTCTGCCCGTTGCGTAAAGCCGGTGACCACCAAACACTCAACTGCTGCTCATTAGACACAGGTCTTGCACAATCAGACGAATGGCAGTTCGTTGTGCCCATGGAGGAACACCCACTCAAAAACAACTGACTCCCGATCAATAAAAAAGAAAAACAGTTAACCTTCATACTTATATTCCTTACCTTCATCGCTCCTGCCACCCTGCAATAGCAATACTAATTATTGAAGCACCTGGACAGGCATCAACATGGAATCATAATTAATTAATCAACTCAATTGTCTTTTCACAACGGCAATAATGACACTCTCGATGGTATTCCCGGCACACCAGAAACTGCAACAGGACGCAAGGCGATAAAAACTTCAGCAGACTCCCCTGGCTGCAACAAGGTATGCGGCCAGACCGTCACCGCAAGCGTCTGGGCACCGGCACAGGATTGTTCTTCGAACTGCAATGGCTGTCTGCCTATGTTGCGCACCACACTCACTGCAACGCTGTAGTCGACTCCCGCGAACCACTGGGCCTTTTCAGGCCTGAACGCCAGAGGTCGATCGCCGATCTTGCACAAATCCCGTACCGCCGCGCCGGAAGATACAGCGTTGACGCCGGCAGGAATACGACCCTTGACCAACTCACCCAAAGCATTGGCCAGCTTATCGCGCAGCAGGGCGTCCTTACCCGGCGATCCGGTGTGCGCCAGCGCCGCCGCCAACTGTGGCTTGTTCTCCGCAGCCAGGTAACGGGCCGGGTCCACTTGATCGCCAATCAGCCTCGGGGTCAGGATGAACAGCCGTTCGCGTCGTGAGTTTTCCCGGCGCTTGGAAGAAAACAACGGCCCCACCAGCGGCAGATCGCTCAGAAGCGGAACCCGGTCTTCATGATCGCCGCTTTCATCGACATGGAACCCACCGATGACCAGCGAACGATTCTCGCTGATGACCGCCTGGGTACTGACACTGCTGCGCTTGATCCCGGGCGTGGTGCTGTCGGCGTTCTGTTCGATCTGGCCATCTTCGATATCGATGATCAACTGGAAACGGTTCTGCGCGCCATTGGGGATGGTTCGCGGGATAACCTGCAAACTGGTGCCGGCGGTGACGGGTTGAATGTTCGCCACCCGCTCGCCAGTGGCAGTGATATACACGGTGCGACTGAAATCGATCACCGCCGGCTGGTTTTCCAGTGTCAGCACTGACGGATTGGCAATCACCGACGCGACGCCCTGACCTTCCAGGGCCTGTATCTCGGCAAAGAAACGCTTGAAGTCGCTGATAAAAAGGGTCGACGTACCGCCCGTCAACAATGAACTGCCGAAACCGACTGACCCTGCCTTTGCGCTCCAACGCGACTCCAGACGCGATAACTGGGTGCGATCGATATCCAGAATGACCGCATCGATCTCCACCAAATTACGCGAAACATCCAGCTGCTCGATCAGCTTCTCATAGACACCGTGCTTCTGCGGATCGTCATAGATCAGTAGCGCATTGTTGCGTGAGTCAGCCACTACCTTTTTGTTCGACTTACTCGCCGAAGTAGCGACGGATCGAGGCTTGACCGGTTCTCGCTCGCCCGCCAGGCTCTGGATTTTCCCCCGGGCCATGTCTGCCAGCCCCTGGTAGGCCTGTATGCTGTCTTGAAAGCCCACCGGTGTAACGGGTATTCGTCGGCTGTCGAGCAAACCGTTAAGCATATTGGCCACGCCTGGAATCACTAGGCTCTGGTCGCGATAACGAACCTCCCGATCGTCCACCGAGGCATAACGCAAAGGGAACATCATGACCTGCTGCTTCTCTTCAGGCTTGACCTTCTCTTTGCTGAAGCTGCGGATAAACTCGATGTAACTCGAGGGGCCACTGACCAGCACCACGCCTTCATCGGGCAACTCCCCCCAGCCGAAGCGTTTATCCAACAATCCGATATCCGTCAGGGCCTGTTTCAAGTCGGGCGCGGCATCGGCGGAAATTTCCAGGCGCTGAGAAACCTGTTCGGCCTGAGGGCTCACATACAGCTTGCCGTTATAGAGAAACCACTGAAACTGATGCTCCAGCGCCAACCGGTTGAGAAACTCTTCGGCATTGGCCGAGCGTATCTTCGCGTTCACGACACCGTTAACGCCATGCATGCTCAACTTGACACCGAACGACTCGGCAAAGTCGGCAAGCACCGTCGACAACGGTGTTTCAACCGCTTCGTAGGCGTAGGCCGTCTGGCGCCAATCCTCCGGAACGCCAGCCATCGCCGGTAGCGCCAGGGCACCCAGCAGAGGTAACCAGCAAAGTCGCTTAAACATAGGGTCTCCCCATCAAGGTAGGTCGGTCCGCGCGTCGAGGGGGCGCCGCCGCAGGGGCTTGCGTGAGCAGCGATTGCCAGACATCGCGCTGATTGGCCAGTGACTCCAGTGCACGGATGATTGCCGAACTGTCATCGCTCATCAGACGGAGCAAAAGGCAGAGGCGACGTTCCTGCGGATCGAGCGCCAGTGCACCGGCAAAGCGTCCAAGGCTGGGGCCGCAAAGACGCAGCGCAGCCTCAAGCGAAGCATCGTCGCCACGCCAGACTGTGCTGAGCATCGCGCAGCACAGCACACCTCCCCCACGGCGCTGCAAAGACATCCGGGCACTATCGACCGCCAGGCTCAGCTCATGCTCGCCACTGTCCAGCCAACGCTCGACCGTCAGCGTGAGCTCAGCGGATTTCATTGATAATGGCCTTGGCCAGGTTGTGCTTGACCACAACCTCCTGATTTGCCGCCCAGGAGGCGGTGGATGTCTGACGCATGGCGGTGTTGAAGGCGTGCCAGTCATCCGGGGAAAGGCCATCCATCTCTACCGCAGATTTGTCCAACTGTTGTTGCGTGCGCTCGAAATTGCTATCGAGACGGTGTCGGATTGCTTCCAAAGAAAACATGGTGATACTCCTGGTCTTTGACTCTCTGATGAGTGGAACGGCACTTCACTTCGGTTCCATTGCATGCTCAATGGATCAACCGAAACTCAGGCACAGCCGTTGAGGCGCGCTTGTTCTGGCAGAATCCAACGCTGCAAGGCCTGCCAACTCAGATTGAAGTCACCGTTGTCGGAACGCAGGCTCAAACCATCCGCGGGCAGTTGCGGGTCGGCGCGTACCGTCCAGTTCGAATGGCCACGCACACGCAATCGCTCGGCGAGCATTTGTGCAAGGTCCGGATGACAATGCAGCACACTGGCTTCGTCAGCAGGTTGAGCGGCTTTCAGATGGCGTAACAAGGCATCGATACGTGCCGGCTCAGGCACTTCGCCCAGTAACGTGCGTAATGCTTCGTCGAGCAATTGCCGAGCAGTTTCATTCAACCCTTCCCACATCTGCTCGCGCTGCGCTTGCCAGTCGTCGAGCAGCGCTTGAGCTTGCTCCCAGACTTGCGCCTGTGCTTGCTCGGCGGCATCGTCGCGCAACACCTGCGCTTCGGTGAGCGCGGCGTCGAGAATGCCTTGTGCCTGTTCTCGGGCAGCTTCCAGGACCTGCCCCGCGAGCAAACAATCGTCTATCGTTTCTCGACGCAACAGTGGCTCGCCTATGAGTTGGCAATCAGCGGCAAGTGTGAGTTTGCGAACGGCCAGCATGTCCAATCCCCTTACTCCGTGACGTTAAAGACATGCCAACTGACCGCCTCCCACACTGCATCCAGTCTGGACAATGGCATCGCTGGCAGTGTGATCCGCTCGACCGCCTCGACGGCGGCGCGAGGAAATCCCAGACGCAGTTTTTCCCAGGTGGGTTCTGCGGCCCAGGCCTTGAGTAACAACAGACCCGCCTCCTCGGGCGGGTACTGGCGCCAGCCTTCGGGCATCCAATACCCTGGTTGCAACGCCTTGGCCATGCGTCGACACCATGTGTGCCCGATTTCGTCGAGGGTCGGGCCCGACTCGTCCCCGCCGCAGATGGCCACTGCCAGATCCAGGGCTCGTTGCCGGCCCTGCGGCGAAAGCTGGAGCAAGCGCAGCAAGGCCGGACGCGGCTTCTGCGCCGGCAACGCAACAACGTCCAGCCTGTGGCTCAGCCATGAATAGCGAATATTGCCAACCGTCGCGGCCAGCTCGGCATCCAGGCCAATACGCGCTTGCAGATGCCAGCTGGGATGGGCGTGCGACCATCCATAGGCCCACCAGCGCAACCAGTTGAGCGATTGCTCGGGACTTGTTGCGACATTCATCGAGGGTCGCTCAAGGGCGCTTTGTCGGACTTGAGCCGAGCAACAATGGTGTGACGCCACCCCGGGTTCAGCGCGAATAACCCGATCAGAAACAGCAACAACCCCACCG
Source organism: Pseudomonas sp. LBUM1673 (assembly GCF_059695645.1). Classification (NCBI taxonomy): domain Bacteria; kingdom Pseudomonadati; phylum Pseudomonadota; class Gammaproteobacteria; order Pseudomonadales; family Pseudomonadaceae; genus Pseudomonas; species Pseudomonas sp. LBUM1673. The sequence goes on along the minus strand of NZ_CP166780.1, from coordinate 2,836,664 downwards.
CACTGAGCAGCGCAATCCATTGCCAGAATTCCAGCCGATCGCGTGCAATGACGAACAACCCGAAACTGACCATGTCTGGCTGCGCTTGATAGGTTTCAGCAGGCACGAAGATGACCGACAGTTTCTTTTCATCGGCGCCCGCCATACCCGGGATGCTGCTGGCGACCATGCTGCGAATACGCGGCACGACACTGTCCGGATCAAAATCCTCGCGGTGTTTGATAAAGACCGCCGCAGAGGCTGGTTGTACCGGCTCGCCCGGTGCAATGCGCTCAGGCAACACGACATGCACTCGCGCCACCACCACACCATCGATCTGCGAAAGCGTGCGCTCCAGTTCTTGCGACAGCGCATAGATGTAGCGTGCCCGTTCCTCGAGCGGCGAGGAGATCACCCCTTCCTTGCGAAAAATATCGCCCAGGCTCGAATGCGAGTCGCGCGGCAAACCAACGGCACTGAGCACCCGGACTGCGCGCGAGATATCTTGCGCAGAGACCAGGACCGCCACACTGGTTTTGTCCACGCGCTTCTGTGCATCGATGTGCTTGTTCGACAACTCGGCAAGTACTTCATTGGCATCCTGCTCGGAAAGGCCACGATGCAATTCCATGCGGTCGCCACAGGCAGCCATCGACATCGACAGCAGCAGGACGCTTGCCAGCCTCACTACTCTAAGACGCATATTCATGCCTATTGCAGACTGGTGAGTTTTTCCACGCTCTGTGCGGCTTTGCTAACGATTTTTGCGCTGAGCAAACTCTCCAGATAAAACGAGGACAACGAGCGGTTGGCCTTCATCGCGTCTTGCGGGTCGATGGACCTCGACGCCCGATCCAGATCCCGTGCGGCCCGATCGCTGAAGCGCTGTAGCGACAGCGAGGCCTGCGAGGCCGGGATAGCCACCTGATCGGCGCTTGCCGGTTTCTCGGCGGCCCGATGCAAGGTGGCGTTGAACCAAGCGATGTCTGCCTTGGCAGGAGCATCGTCTGGCGTTATTGCAGAACCGGATACCTCTGCGTGACTACCTGTTATGCGTGTAATCGCCATCACACTCCTCCTGCCAAGGCATGGGTGTTGCCCTTAACCACGGGCGCTGGTGGAAGACTGCTGGACCAGCACGGAAAGTACGTTGCCGGCCGCAATGCTGGCGTCGGTTTGCAGCGTATTGCCAGCGCCACCGTTCAAGAAGTTCTGCCCGGCATTCGGCATGTCTGCCGCCAGAGAGTTACCTTGAGCGTTGTCTTTGACTTGCCCTTTGATCATGTCGATGGCCTTCTGGAATTGCTCGCCTTCGGCACGGGACATGTAGGTATCACCCTCGGACAGCTCACCCATCCAGTCCTTCGACTTGCCATCCGGCTTGCCGAATTCTTCCGGGTGCATGTCCATGAAGCGGGCCACTTCCTTGAGCACATCCTTGTCTTCAGGTTCGAACGCCACCTCGCCACGCTTGTCGCGAGCAGGATCGCCGGTCGGCTTGAGCAGATTGCCGAGCGTCTCTTCACCCAGATCGCCGAGCAAGGCCGACAACAAGTCATTGGTGTCCAGCGAGCCTGAGTCGTTCTGCGTACTGTTGCTGCCGAACCCACCGGAGGCGTTGCCCACGCTATCACCGAGAATCTCTTGAATCAGACTCTCCAGCCCCTTGGCAAAGGCTTCCTTTTCATCGCCGCTGAGATAGTCATCTTCTCCCAGCTCATCCTTCCAGCCATTCACATTGCCAGTGGCATCGTCGGGCTTTCCGAACTTTTCCGGGTTCTTGTCCATATGTTCCGCGACCATGGCGACCAGAGGATTTTTCTGGTCGAATGTCGCGCCGCTGCCTTTTTTATCAAGTAACACGTCGCTCAGCAAAGAAGCGATGCTACTGGCCGTATCGCTGTTCTTACTGTCGAACTCGGCAACGTTATTGAAGCCACTGGACAACGATGCAGTACTTAATGAAGAAGCAATCATGCGTCCTACTCCTTAACAGTGATGACCCTATAGCCCTACCCGTTTACACGGGCAGGGCTGTCGTCAACTTAGTAGTTGATGGCCTTACCGGTTTGCTGCATCGCGTTCTGGGATTTAGTTGCCGAGTCCTGATAGGCACTGGAAATGCCGTTCACGGTATCGGTCATCATTTTGTTGGATTGCGCTTCAGCATTCATCGTAGTGGTCGCAGCAGCAGTTGCGTCCATCTTAGTCATTGCAGCCATCGAAGCGCCAAGGGAAGCACCACCAGCCATAGTTATTACTCCTGATCATTGAAGGTTTTTTTGAACATCGACATGACATTCGCTTAATGAGTGGAGGCGCGTAGAAAATGGTTCCAAAGTTTCTCGCAGACAAAGAATGCCGATAGTGCTCCAGGGCACTTTGCCCCCATCATTAGCCATCGAACAGGTCGTCTGGTCGGGCCAATGATCAATGCGTGTCAGGGTGACTCCCGTCTTGCACGCCTATTCTTCCCGTCAGAAAAGAGCATTTCTAACGATTGTCATATCCCATCAGATCAACTCCTCTAAATGGGAGTTTGATAAACACCAGGTTTTAGAACCAAAACAGTGCATGAACGATTTTAGACTGTGCCTGGCCACCGCTCAGAAACGCACTCCACCCCCATCCACTCGCTCGTAGAGGTGATATCCAAAGCTTTCATGCGGTGATAAAGGGTCCGCTTGGGAATCCCCAGTTCACTGACAACCGCCTCGATGCATTTGGAATGGCGAAGCAGTGAATCCTGAATGAGCGCTTTCTCGAACGATCTCAATTGGGGCTTCAGCAATACCGTACTTTCACCGTAGGCATGATGCTCACCCTGCAAGGGCGAAACCCCCAACACAAAACGTTCTGCAGCGCCCTTGAGCTCCCGGATATTACCCGGCCAATGATGGCTGAGCAGTTGCGTGCGCAAATCGGCCGCGGCTTGAAGCATGGGCTTGGCGTGTTTGAATGCCGCATCCTCGGCAAAGCGCTCGAACAAGGGCAATATCAAGTCAGGTCGCGAGCGCAGAGTCGGAAGTTTGATGGTGATCACATTCAAGCGAAAAAACAGGTCGCGACGGAATTTACCTTGCTCGACCAGTGTTTTCAGTGGGGTTTGCGTCGCCACCAGAACGCGCAGATCCAAGGGTACGAAACGAGTCGAGCCCAATCGCTCGATACCCCGCATCTCCAGCACCCTGAGCAGTTTTGCCTGCAATAGCGGCGGCATGCTGTCGATCTCATCGAGAAATAACGTGCCTTTGTCGGAGGCTTCGATGTAACCGGATCGAGATTTATGCGCCCCGGTAAAAGCCCCTGCCATCACCCCGAACAACTCGCTTTCGGCCAGTTGCTCGGGCACCGCGGCACAGTTCAGAGCGATAAACGGCCCTGGACGTCCGGAGAGTTGATGGGCACGCCGCGCCAGCGTGTCTTTCCCGGTACCGGTCTCCCCCTCAAGAATCATGTCCACTTTGAGAGGAGCGGCCGTTCGTATGAATGACTGTAAAGCCCCCCAAATATCTAGTACTTCATGCACCTGTTGTGGATGGTTATTTCCCATAACGCCCCCCGCCATCCTTTTCATTAACCATGACGAAACTCCTCTGCCACCTGGGCCTTTTTATACGATCATGTGCTTTAACTGCCGCAAGCCCTCAGTTCTTTTATCATTCTTGAGTGCCCAGCGGGGAACATGATAAGCAAACTTCAATCGACATCCCAACCTTTCACAACGGACGCACCAACATAGTGCAACAATTCCAGTATCATTAATTCTCATAAAATCAGAATCGTACCAAACCCACCCCAACCCCGAATGAATACCTCAATAACCCCGGCTCGCTTGCTGGCGCCTTAAACCCGAAAAAAACAAAAATTGTCTAACAAAATAAAACGGGGCTCGTATTTGACTGGATCAGTAAATGTTAGTTTTTGTCAGCTTTTTAAATGGTTATGTGTCTTTCCTCCTGCATAACTCACATAAATCTAGCCAGAGTTTACGACGCTACGAACAATACTGTTCGTAACGAACACTATTGACGCACGACATAGTAACAAGCTCTTATAATCGAATACCCTACCGCCGAAATCATCGACACGCATCATGAACTATACCTATTGAGTAATTGTGTTTATTCAATTAACTGGAATAGGCAGTCGCTCTCTTCGTTCGGGCATCGCGCAATCGGCTCAACATGGGAGACTTTCCGAATGGGAGTAACGTGAAGATCTGATTAACCGCTGGGCCAATCGTCGGCAATCTCCGATGGCCCATACCGGGCCCTAATACCAGTCAGTCAAGCCGTAACGCGATCTGTAGTCGCTGGCGAAGCCTGGGTTTTGGCAGCTGCAAAGAGTGAGGCGCGGTTGAAATCAAGAGCGCTTGGCGGCTCACATCGAAAGGCTGATCCCAGACTCGCAGGCAACTCGTCGTCCTGCTCCTTCCTGGCAATTTTCTCCTTGGCCGCCTCCTTTATGGCTCATGAAAAAACACGCGTCAGCACAATTAACAGCAGGGACTATGCCGATTTCTTTTGACACGTCGTCTTTCGGGACGATGGAGGTTCTGGCTTGGTGACTCAGGAGACGCAAGGTCGCTTTAACCCGCCATCTCGGTGATGAGCGGCTACACCGTCACATGTTCAAATGATAACGTCATGCTCAATAGCGGCTTTCTCAGCTGATCATATCGATCAGTGCGCGTGGGCGAACTGGCACGCTGAAAATCTCTGTACTCACCACAGCTTCATAAGAACAGCAATCCGCAACAGCTCGTCCCTTTACCGTAGATTCGCTACTATGTTTGCCCCGCGTTCCTTGTCAGCGGATTTCTTCATTCTGGAGCCCGAATGCCTAGTCAAAAGGACATCGCCGCCGACAGCGGCGCACCGATGATTCCTGAACAGCGCCGTGAATTGATGCTGCGTCAGTTGCGCAAGCATCAGGTGCTGAGCGTTCATCAGTTGATGGACATGTTCGACTGTTCGCACATGACCATCCGCCGCGATATCGCGCTGCTTGAACAGGAAGGCCGTGCTTACTCGGTAACCGGTGGCGTGCGAATCGCCAGCCAGCTCCACAGCGAGCCCAGCCATCAGTTCAAGGCGGTGGTCGAGTTGCCGCAGAAGCAGGCAATGGCCAAGCTGGCCGCACGACTGTTGCATGCCGATATGACGATTTATCTGGATGCGGGGACGAGCACGCTGGAGATCGTCCCGTACATCAAGGCCCTGTCGGGCATGACCGTGGTGACCAACGACTTCGGGATTGTCCAGGCGCTGATCGATGCACCCCATGTCACGGTGATTCATACCGGCGGGCAGCTGGATCATTCCAATCAATCGTGCGTGGGCGGTCTGGCGGTGGCCACCTTGCGCCAGGTCGTCACCGATGTCGCCTTCATCTCCACCAGCTCCTGGGATTTGCGTCGCGGCCTTACCACGCCTTCGGCGCTGAAGGTGGAGGTCAAGCAAGTCGCGATGCAATCGGCCTCACAAGTGGTGCTGGTGGCGAGCAGTTCGAAGTACGGCACGTTCAGCATGTACAGGATCGCCGGGCTCGAGCAGTTCGACATCATCCTCAGCGACGACGCGCTGACCCCCGCCGCGGCCGATAGCATCCGCAAGCAGGGTGTCGAACTGTTGTTGCCTTCCGATAGCAACGTGTAGGGCGTTAGCGCGCCTTCCAGTCCCGCAGCCACTGCAAGCCGGCCGATGTGTTGCCACGCGGCCGGTATTCGCACCCTACCCACCCGTCATAACCCAACTGGTCGATCAACTCGAACAGATAGGGATAGTTGACTTCTCCCAGGTCCGGCTCATGCCGATCCGGCACGCCAGCGATCTGGATATGGCCGATGCCGTCGAAGTCCCGACGCAGTTTAGTGGCCAGGTCACCTTCGACGATCTGGCAGTGGTAGCAGTCGAACTGAACCTTCAGGTTACTGGCGCCCACTTCCTTGCAGATGGCCTGGGCCTGATCCTGGCGGTTGAGGAAAAAGCCCGGCATGTCCCGCGTGTTGATTGGTTCCAGCAGCACCGTGATGCCGGCCTTGGCGGCCTGCGCGGTAGCGTACGCCAGGTTCTCCAGGTACACGCCATGATGCCGCGAGCGATCGCTTTCTGACGGCAGCAACCCGGCCATCACATGGATACGCGAGTTGCCCAGTACCGCGGCGTATTCCAGCGCGCGATCAAAGCCGCTACGAAATTCACGCTCTCGGCCCGGCAATGACACCGTGCCCCGCTCGCCCGCTGCCCAATCGCCGGGCGGTGCGTTGAACAGAGCCTGCACCAAGCCATTGTCGCTCAAGCGCTGTTTGAGTTCCTGAGCGCTGTAGTCGTAGGGAAACAGGTATTCCACGGCTTCGAAACCATCGGCGGCAGCGGCGGCGAAGCGATCCAGAAACTCATGTTCCGGGTAGAGCATGCTGAGGTTTGCAGCAAAACGAGGCATGGTAACTCCTATGTATGTTTTTTGTAGGAGCCAGCGGTGCGGCGATCCGACTTGCCGGCGAAGGCGCTCTTAAGGACGCCTTCGCCGGCAAGCCTGGCTCCTACAAGTCGACAGTGCGTTAGACAAACGGCCAGATCAGCAGGGTAATACCGAAACCCAACGTGCCGAGCAAGGTGGTCAACACCGTCCAGGTGCGCAAGCCGTCGGCCACGTTCAGCCCGGATAGCTTGGTAAAGATCCAGTAACCGGCATCATTGATATGGGACATGGCCAACCCGCCGCCGCCCATGGCCAGGCACAACAGCGCCATGTGGTTCGCCGTGAGATCGAGGGTCGCAATCAATGGGCTGATGATGCCGGCGGTAGTCACCAGCGCTACCGTGGTCGAACCCTGAACCGCACGCAACAACATGGTCAGCAGAAAGCCCAGGGCGAGTACCGGCAGACCGGTGGTGCGCAGCATATCGGAGACGACTGCGCCGATTCCGGTATCCACCAGCACCTTGCCGAACACACCGCCGGCACCGGCAATCAGAATCACCATGGCCACGCCAGGCAAGGCCGAGCCGATCACGTCAGACACCTGAGTACGACTCCAGCCCCGACGCGAACCCAGCAACCAGGCACACAGCAAGGTATCGATCAGCAGCGCTACCAGCGGCGCGCCGAGCACGGTCATGATGCCGCGCAGGATCGAGTCGGCAGGCAGCAACGAGGTGGACAGCGTCCCCAGCAGGATCAGAATGATCGGCAACAGGATCAGACTGACGATCAGACCAAAACCCGGCGCGGGTGCCGGCGGCAACTTGGATACGATGCTGCTGGTGGCCTCTTCCAGGCCCATGTGCGACACGGCCACAGCGGCCCGCTCAGTGCTCTTGCCGTTGCCATTGGACCAGGCGATCAGGTCCTCGTTGGTGACATGCGGGCCATAGACCTCGGCACGAATATCGTCGGTCATCGGGTACACCCGACGCGTCATGCGCCCGGCCACACGGTAACCGACATAGCAAAGGAACGCAGTGATCGGCAGACCAAACATCAGCACGCGGCCGAGGTCGGCGCCCAACTGACTGGCAGCAGCCACCGCGCCCGGATGTGGCGGCAGGAAGGCGTGTACGGTCAGCAACGCAGCACACATCGGCAGTGCGAATACCAGCAGCGGCTTACGCGCACTGCGAGCGACACCATAGGCCAGCGGCATCAGGATGATCACGCCTACCTCGAAGAACACCGGCACCCCGACCATGAACCCGGCAATCGTCAGCGCCAGCGGCGTGCGTCGATTGCCGAAACGGCTAATCAGCGTCTTGGCCAGCGCCTCGGCACCGCCGGAGAGTTCGATGATCCGCCCGATCATCGCGCCCAGGGCAATGATGATCGCGATATGACCCAGGGTCTTGCCCATGCCGCCTTCGATGGTGGCGACCAGATCGGCCGGTTTCACCCCGGCCACCAGTGCCACCAGAATGCTCACCAGCATCAAGGCCACGAAGGGCTGGAACTTGTACTTGAGCACCAGAAACAACAACAGAGCGATCCCTAGCCCCGCGGTAACCATCAGGATTAACGGGCTCATTTCAGAAGCCCTCCACGCTGGGTGAACGAAAGGGTTCTTCTGAAAATACCGCAGTGAAAGTGAGTCATGCCTGGATGTCCTCTTGTTATTGTATTTTTCAGGCAAGCCGGGGTCGTGGGGAGTCGCTGCGCGTCTCCCGAACAGGGCCTGCTTTATCGGTCTGTCGTGTTCTATCGTTTTAAAAAAATCAGCGCACTACCAGTGCACGCCGAAGGCTTTTTGCAGCTCCTCCAGTGCTGCCTGATCGAGCGGTTCGGGCTTCGGATTGCTCATCAGCCAGAGCCGAGCGGTTTCCTCTAGTTCTTCCAGGGCGTAGCTGGCTCTGGAAACCGAACTCTCCCAGACCACCGGCCCCAGCCGTTCAAGCATCACACCGCGAACGCTGTTGGCCAGCTGCGCGACCTGTTCGGCCACCTTTGGCGAGCCGGGACGCTGGTAGCCAATCAACGGGATATGCCCGACTTTCATGACTTGATACGGCGTCAGTGGCGGCAGGATGTCGTCCGGCTGCCAGACACCTGCCAGCGTCAACGCCACCAGATGGGTGGAATGGGTATGCACCACGCCACCGACGCTCGGGTTGCGGTCGTAGACCTGGCGATGCAAGGCCAGGGTCTTCGAAGGCTTGTCACCGGACACCCATTCGCCGGCCAGATTGACCTTGGCGATGGTCGCGGGGTCGAGGCGGCCGAGGCAGACGTCAGTCGGTGTGATCAACCAACCGTCGTCCAGTCGCGCGCTGATATTGCCTGCGCTGCCGACGGTGTAGCCGCGCTCATAAAGGCTGCGGCCGACCTGACAGATTTCTTCGCGCAGGGCGTTTTCGTTATTCACTGAACACCTCCGGCCAGTTGCTTCAAGGCTTTGCTGAAGAAATCCCGACCACCGAAGTTGCCCGATTTGAGCGCCAGGGCCAGAGGCTCATCCGTGCTACTGACTGTCGCCGGCACTCCCGGATCGATCTGCGCGCCGATCTGCAGCAGTTGTACACCCAGCGCCTGAACCACGGCACCCGAGGTTTCACCGCCGGCAATCACAAAGCGCCGGACGCCGCTCTGGCGCAGGCCCTGAGCGATCTCACCCAAGGCGTTCTCCACCAAGGCACCGGCCCGTTCGACGCCGAGTTGCTGTTGCACCGCCTTCACTTCGTCCGGGGTGCTGGTGGCGTAGATCAATACGGTCTGTTCGTTATCACGGGCAAAGGCCAGGGCCTGGGCAACCACCGGTTCGCCAACCGCCAGGGCCAACGGGTCAATCCGCAGCGCCGGCCGACCGGCTTCGAGCCAGGCAGCCACTTGCCCATTGGTAGCGATCGAAGCGCTGCCGGCCAACACCACTTCACCGCCCGATACTGTCGGGAGTTTCGAGGCGTCGAGGTCACGCAGTTTTCCGGCGCGACGAAAGTTTTCCGGCAAACCCAGGGCCAGCCCCGAACCGCCGGTCAGCAACGGCAAATCGGCGCAGGCGATACCGAGGGTGTACAGATCGCTGTCCGACAAGGCATCGGCAATCGCCATGCCGACACCTTGAGCCCGCAGCTCGGCGATGCGCTCACGCACCTGCTCGGCCCCTTGGGCAATGGTGTCGTAGCGCAACAGGCCAACGTTCAGGCCAGTCTGCGACTGCAGCACCCGAACCAGGTTGGCATCGGTCATCGGCGTCAGTGGGTGATGCTGCATGCCCGACTCGCTGAGCAGTTGATCCTGCACAAACAAGTGGCCGCGAAAGATCGTCCGGCCATTCTCCGGGAACGCCGGGCACGCCAGGGTGAAGTCGCTGCCCAGTGCCGCCAGCAGCGCTTCGCTGACCTGGCCGATATTGCCGGCCGCGGTGGAGTCGAACGTCGAGCAATACTTGAAGAAAATCTGCTCGCAGCCTTGCTCACGCAGCCAGGCCAGCGCGGCGAGGGACTGTTCGACCGCTTCGGCGACGGGAATGGTACGCGACTTCAGCGCGATGACGATCGCATCGGCATCGAGCCCGGCCGCCACTTCGCTGCTCGGAATACCGATGCTTTGCACGGTGCGCATACCGCCGCGCACCAGCATGTTGGCAAGGTCCGTGGCACCGGTGAAATCGTCGGCGATGCAACCCAGCAATGGGCGTGCAGTGGTGGTGTTCATTGGGCGTTCCTCAAACAGGCTCGGTCTTGGCAGTTGGCAGTTCAATGCCGGGGAAAATCTTGATCACCGCCGAGTCGTCCTCACGACCGAAACCTGCACTGGAAGCCTGCATGAACATCTGGTGGGCAGTGGCCGACAACGGCAGCGGGAATTTGCTGGCCCGCGCGGTATCCAGCACCAGGCCCAGGTCCTTGACGAAAATATCCACCGCGGACAACGGTGTGTAATCGGCCTTGAGAATGTGCGGCACACGGTTTTCGAACATCCAGGAATTACCGGCGCTGTGGGTGATCACTTCGTAAAGCGCATCGGCGTCGACCCCTTCACGCAGGCCCAGCGCCATGGCTTCGGCGGAGGCAGCGATGTGTACTCCGGCGAGCAGTTGGTTGATGATCTTGACCTTCGAGCCCAGACCATGGGTGTCACCCAGGCGATAGACCTTGCCGGCCATGCCTGCAAGGACCGCTTCGGCCTTGGCGTAAGCGTCGGCCGGGCCTGAAGTCATCATGGTCATCTCACCGGCAGCCGCCTTGGCCGCGCCACCGGAGATCGGTGCATCCAGATACAGCAAGCCTTGCGCAGTCAGGCGCTGGCCCAGATCCACGGCGTAGGTCGGCGCCACGGTGGCGCAACCGATCACCAGGCTGCCCGGGCGCAACGCGGCCACGGCCCCCCCCTCGCCAAACAAGACGGTTTCGGTCTGCTCGGCATTCACCACCACGGTAATGATCACGTCGCACTCAGCGGCCATGTGCGCGGGCGAAGAACACGCCACGCCGCCCTCCCCGGCAAACTGTTCCGTCACCTGCGCACGCACATCGCAGGCATGCACATTAAAACCGCTGCGCAACAGCGAGCGGGCAATGCCCAGCCCCATCGCGCCCAGACCGACAACACCGACATTCTTGTTATTCATGGGGTACTCCTGAGGAAAGCAGCGGCTCATTCAACGCCGGCAAGGCGCAGACGGCGGGCCGCGTTGTAAATATGGGCACGGGCGGCATGCCCGGCAGCGAGCGGATCGCCCAGCCGAATGGCCGCGACGATCGCTTGGTGTTCTTCATGTACCTGATGCGAGAAGTCCGCCCTGCCCGCCTCGTTGGTGCGGGTGATGCGGGTGATGCGGGTCGCAGCCTCCAGGTACTGACTGACGAACTCCAGCGTCTTGAGGAAGTAAGGATTGCCCGTGGCCTGAGCAATGGCGCGATGAAAGGTCACATCGGCGCGAACACCGTCCTGCCCTTCATCCACCTCTTCATCGATGCGTGCCAGCGCTTCGTCGATCAGCACCAAATCGGCTTCGCTGCGATTGAGTGCCGCCTCGGAGGCGATTTCCGCCTCGATGGCACGTCGCAGCGCCAACAGGTGAAACACGCTGCCGGGCAGATTGGCTTCGGCGTAATCGATACGCAGCGGGCGGATATTGGCGTTAGCCGTGACGAAGATGCCGCGCCCTTGTTGGGGCTGCAGCACGCCTTCGTTCTTGAGACGAGAAATGGCTTCGCGGACCACGGTGCGACTGACACCGAAGGCTGTTGAAAGCATGGCTTCACTGGGCAGTTTGCTGCCGGTGGCGAACACACCGGTTTCAATCTTGTCCAGCAGCTGCTGAGCGACGCTGTCACTCAACACATGAGTCGGAACCTTGTCGAACATCGTAGCCATCCTGTTTTTGTCTTGTTATCAGGTCGTCATACAGGTTGAGCAGATAATCCCCCAATGAGCGGATTATGTGAAGTCTTTTTTAAAGATAACATTTTTTAACATGCGAGCAGGATGGAGGCGCAACCACTGCTCAGTGGGATCCAACTGACAGGAGCGTTGTTATCAAGGAAAGAGTTGGTGTGCTTTCTGGAAGCGTTTGAGTAATGCCAGTCAGCGGAACCTGTGGGAGCGGGCCGTGGCGAGGGGGCAAGCCCCCTCGCCACGGCCCGCTCCCACATGGATTGCGCTTGAACTATTTCTGCCTGGATTTTGAAGCGCGCCACGGTCTGGTGCAGTGCTCCTGCCATCTGCGCCAACTCCATACCGGCGATGTCGGTATGCCGGGCACCCAGCAAGACTTGCTCGGACAAGTTACGAATCCCCACCAGATTGCGATCCACCTCACGGGCCACCAATGCCTGCTCCTCCGTGGCACTGGCGATCGTCATGTTGCGCTCGTTGATCTGCGAGATCGATCGGGTGATCTCTTCCAGGGCCTCGCCGGAACGTTGCGCGACTTCCAGGGTCGTCTGCACCAGGTGACCGCTGCTTTGCATGGCAGTCACCGCGTGCCCGGTATCAAGCCGAATATCACCAATCATCTGCTCGATTTCCTGGGTCGACACCTGAGTGCGATGGGCCAGCGCCCGCACCTCATCGGCGACCACCGCAAAACCACGTCCGGCATCACCGGCACGGGCGGCTTCAATCGCCGCGTTGAGGGCCAGCAAATTGGTTTGCTCGGCAATGCCAGCACCGTGCTGATGCCTTGCACACGGCCGGCCATTTGCTGGATTCGCTGCGAAGTGTCCGTCATGCCGTCCGCCAGCGTACCTATGGAGGCCACCATTTCCTGAACCTGTTCACGGCCGCGTTGCGCGGTTTGCTCGGACACCCGGGACGCCTCGCTGGTGCTGACTGCATTGCGTGCGACCTCGTCGACGGCCGCCGTCATATGATTGTCCGCTGCCGCAGCCTGTTCGATCTCCAGGCCCTGCAACTGCAAACTGCTACTGGTCTGGCTGCTGACCGCGCTCAGTTCTTCGGAGGAGCTGGCCACCCGATCAACCGATGCCGCGATGTGTTTAACCATCGCGTTCAAGCTTTGCTGCATTTGGTGCATGTTCATCATCACGCGACCGTCGGCACTTGCATTCACCGGCACATGAATCGTCAGATCACCTTGAGCGATTTGACTCAAGAGCCGTGCCGCATCATCAGGCTCGCCACCCAAAGATCGGGTGACACTACGTGTGACGATGAACGCAGCGGCGATGACCGAGGCCAGGCAGAATACAAGCAGCCCCAACATGCTCAGACGCGCATCCCGGTACAGGGTGAGCGCCGACCTTTCACGATCGGCAAAAATTTTCCCTTGCAGCGTCATCAGGGCGTCCAGGCTTTTATGAACTTCATGTTCGGCGGGGATGACTTGCTGTTTCAACTGCGCCATCGCAGCATCAAGAGCGCCCTGTCTGATCAACACCTGCACCTGGGTGAACGCGGCCTTCAGTGGTCATTAGAAAAGAGGCTCTGATAAACATGAACACCAGCGACGGGTAGAAACCAGGAAGATTGATATTCCTGGGCTGACTCCACCAACCTGGCAGTCTGTATTGGATCATGAATATGAGGTGTGGGATAACGCTCCGTTTAATATAGACACAGCCCTGACGTCTCCGGCGGAGGCAGTGGCAATGATCACTAGACGATTTTTATCCGGGGAGTAGCGCCAGCTAAAAGCCCAACGTAGCAAGGGGTGATCAGCAGACGCTCGGTACCTTTCCGCACGTGTCTTCGATCACCAGCTACATCGTTATGGACTCGCCAAAAAATGAGCGTCCTTGAACATTAGATTGCTGGCTGGTTTTTGAGTGTTCTTGGTTTTCTAGAGGTAATGATCTGCGATCACCAGTATCCTTTTTCGTACGCTCGGCTCGTACAGGTGACTTTGTCATACGCTTACCATCCAAACCATAAATTCGCTTGTTAACCGGTCGCGGTAGGGATGGCAGGTAACTGCCATCCCTACCGCGACCGTGTCAGTCCGCAATTCAGACGCCAATAGGGCGCCATAGGCCATGGTCCTTCGCGCGGAGTTGCGCACACCTTCAGGGCTGGGTGTATATACAAGATGTTTAGGATGTCGGGGGTAGTCCGCTGAGTTGTGCAACTTCTTGCAGATACCGCTCGACCTCTGCAAACAGCCATGCTGAAAACTGATGCTGTTTGGCCTTTGAATGCTTCTGACCCGGCAATACCAGCCAGTATGGGTAGGCATAAGGTGATGCATATTCGGTTAGTTGGACCAGTTCGCCTCGCACGATGGCATCATGCACCAGACTGCGGCGGGCCAATGCGATACCTTGCCCCAGACGTACAGCCTCCAGTACCAGGTTGGAGTCATTGCTGCACAGGCCAGCCCGCGGCACGTCAATATCCAGGCCGGCTGCCTGGCACCAGGGTTGCCAGGAGTCCATCGTGAAAATGATTGTGCTGGCGACGATCTCCAGCGGTGTCGTCGGTAGCCGTCCGCCATTGAAATCGGGAGCCGCGACGACCACCATTTCATCGTGGAACATCAAACGCTTTTCCATCCCCTCCCAGTCGCCACATCCCATACGCACGCCGATATCAATCGACTCCTGAAGCAGATTGGATACCGTCAGGCTGGCCTGCAAACGCACGGTGATATGTGGATAGTGCTGCAGAAACCGACCGATTCTGGGTAACAGCCAAGAGCGCCCGAATGACGGCATCACGGCTACCACCAGTTCGGAAGCCTTGGGCCGTGCCCGGACCAGATTAGTGGCCTCGGCGATGGCGCCCAACGACTGGCGGATTTGCAGTGAATACAGCCGACCGTGCTCATTCACCCGCAAGCCCCGCCCTTCACGGACGAACAGGCTTACACCAACCAACGCCTCCAGCACCTTGATCTGTTGGCTGATCGCTGAGTGCGTCACATGCAGTTCCTCTGCCGCGAGCGTCACGCTACCTAACCGGGAAACGGCCTCGAAGCTACGAAGACAGCTGAGGGGGGGAATCGTCGACATGTAAGCCCACCTAACAGGAATCGTAAATAATTACTGATATTTTAGAGCTCGCCGCCAATTTAATGTAAGTCAAAGTGTATCGGCAGCCTCAACAGTGTCGCTGGATATCGGCATTGACTACCACCAAGAGGACGGCGTGGTGAACAGCGTCTCGATATTGGCCAAAAAATCAGCTTTGCAGCCTAAAGACGCCGAGCACAATTGGGTACAGATCTCCTTGGGACAGGCTCAATTGTTATCCCTGCGATTTGCTCAGGACATCTACACCCGCTCAGTGACCGGCACACACTGGATCAGTTGGGGTGGCTGCGATGTTTTACTGGAGCAGGGGCAAATCATCAAATTGACCGCTGGCTTGGCCTTGATTGATGGCGAGGGTGTCATGCAGGTGGCGCCAGCAAATGAACCCCGGCACTGGAGTCATTTTTCCGTGCTACGCAGGTGGCTGGGAACCTCCTTCACGAACCCGCGCACCCTGGCTTTACGCATCGCTATCAACTAGCAATGGGCAGTCAGTGAGCGCCTTGCAAGGACATCGGATAATGCCGAAGCTCGCTCGCACAGGAGAGGGTCGGATAACCCTGGTCGCGGTCATATTGGCCTCGACCTTTTTGATGGGCTCAAGCTTTGTCTCTGGCAAGATCTTGCTCAACGATGGCTTTCCACCCTTTCTGCTGGTCGGTTGGCGCTTTCTGGTGGCAGCGATCGCTACGTTGCCGTTGCTGTGGCTGGAAAGTGATTCGTTGATCGACGCGCTTTTCCCCCGGCATCTACGGCTCAAGGAGGCCTGCATCGTGGCCTTGATCGGGCTGGCCCAGACGGCTGCAGTCATGAGTCTCCTGTTCATGGCCATGCGCACGATTTCGGCCTCTACCGCTGCCATTTTGCTCTTCACCAATCCGGTGTGGGTGGTGCTGGGAGGCCGGGTGTTTTTTGCTGAGCCGATCAAGGCCGGTCGTTTGTTCGGATTGTTATTGGGGGTTGGCGGCATCGTCTTGGCCATCGGCACGGACGTTTCGCTCTCTCCAGACCTGCCAGCGGTGCAAGGCCTGTGCTACGGGTTGGGCTCCGCGCTCTGTTGGGCGATGGCGACGTTGATCAACAAGCGTAACCGCTTGCCGATCGGCGTATGGGCCTTGAGCTTCTGGCAAATGTTTATCGGCTCCCTGGCGGTGCTGGTGTTGGCTGGCCTGGTTGGCGAGCAGTGGCCCGAGCACATCACGGCCACTCAATGGGGCTGGTTTCTGTGGCTGGCAATACCGGCGTCCACCGGCTCTTTCGGTCTGTGGTTCATCGCGCTGAGGCGAGGCAATGCGGGCAGTGTCAGTGGCTTTCTGTTTTTTGCGCCGCTGTTTGCGGTGCTGCTCTCATTTATGGTGTTGAACACTCATTTGTCGTGGTTGCAAGGCATTGGAGGGGCCTTGATTGCCTTCTCCATATGGTTGGTGAACAAGTAGCCCCCACGGCGGGGCCGGGTTTGAGAATAAGTTCAGGAGGACTTAAAGATGGATCTGGACGCCATTGAGTCGTTCTCGGACTTCAGCCGAATCGGCACAATCAACGAGTGGCACAATTGCATGAAAAAACAAGCCTTGCGCTTGGGGTTCAGCCGATTTCTGTTCTGTTTGAAATCCAGCGTCAAGGCCGACAGCCGCAGCGCCCTGGTCATCGGTGATTTCCCCACAGCCTGGATCGAGGCCTATGATCGCGCCGGTTACAGCAAGATCGACCCAGTGGTGTTGCACTGCATGCACAGCGTGCTTCCTGTGGTGTGGACTGATCAGTTGTACACCAGCAGCAATCAGCGGGTGTTGCGCAAAGAAGCCGCCACCCATGATTTGGTCAATGGAGTGACCTTGGCCCTGCATGGCCCCCAAGGCCAGTTCGGCACCTTTGGCCTGAGCGTCGACGAGGTCGATCAGTACGCCGCCAAAAGCTTGATCCATGCGCATTGGAACGAGCTTGCCTTGCTCAGAGACATCGCCCTGCAAAGCGCCCTGAAATTTCTCTGCGGACTCAAGGAAGTCAAGGACGTTCGGTTGACCCCGCGTGAAAAAGAAGTGCTGCAATGGAGTGCTATTGGCAAAACCAGTTGGGAAATCTCCAACATCTGTAACTGCTCGGAAGCCAATGTGGCTTTCCACTTCAAGAACATCCGCAAAAAATTCGGCGTGACTAGCCGTAGCGCGGCCGTGGTGCAAGCGCTGTCCATGCAGATCATCCAAGTCTAGAGAGAACCCCGATGTTTGGCATCGAAGGCCAGTGTAGCCGGTCATCAACAGGTGCAGGATTCTCGGTGTCGAAGGTCAGGCAGCGGGTCTGCAAGCCGTCCAGGGGGGCCTCGCTGACCAGGGTTCCCGCGCCACCTCCCAGGTTGAAGCGGCGCTGAAAGGGCTGCTCGCCCTCCGGCCAGTCGCACAGGCACTGGCGCTGGCCGCGAATGCCGGTACCCAAGTACTTCAGGAGCGCTTCCCGGCGGGTCCATAACCAGACAAAGCCCTGCGCTCGCTGGTCGTTGGTGCTATGCGCCTGCAGCCAGTGCTGTTCGCAATGACACAGGTAGCGGCGCATCGCACTCTGCCAGAACACCGGCGCCGGGCCGGCTTCATAGTCAATGCCGACCCGCGTCGACGCCAGCACCAGCAAGCCGATGGGCTCGGCATAGGTAAGGCTGACGCACAGCGGTGCGGGTTCATTAATGGACAGTTGCCCCAACGCGGTGCGCTCGATTTTCACTTGCATGGCGGAACAATCGAGTAACTGCGCGACGCTCACCCGTAGCGCGATGCGTCCATTGAGAAAGCGTCGTTGCTGGCGGCCTTCGAGTGTATCGCCGTGGCGGCGCTCAGCCTCGCTCAGTGCGGCCAGCCAGTGCGGGCCCGCAAGATGATCGAGACCAAACATGATCAACTGTGGAGCGGTCATGGGAGCGCGGGACGTATGTTGTGCCGCACTTGCAGACTGGCGAACACGCACGCATAGGCCCCTGCCAGTATCAGGACCGGTAGTAAGGTGCTCATGGGGCGGGGTGTGCCGACGATGGCATGGACGCTGAACAAGATCGAGCCATATAGCAGCATCGCCAGCCCTGCCGCCATGGCCGCCACCTCATAGCGCCGGCTGTCGCCGATCAGCCGGCTGATAAGCGCCGAGAAGGCAAAGGTCGCGGCAAAACTGAGCAGCCACTGCGCAAGTCCCGAACCGAGCATTTGCGCCAGCGGCTGCTGGCGCGCGCAGTAAGCCACCCAGCCGCCATAGAGGGAGGCGGATACCACGGAGCTCACGACTTTCACCCGTGCGGGGTCAGCCAAGGATTTTTTTGAGGACACCGGCCATGCTCCTTTTCATACGCAGCCTTGCGGCGGACACTCGGAACGTGGCGGCCACTTCCTGGATATTCTGAGGGGAAATGCTGTGCTCAATAGTCGGGCCAAAGACATACAACCAGTGCAGCAGCCCACGGTCGACGCGGGCCAGCAACTGGCCCACGTCGAAGTACATGATCCGCACCCGTTCGCCGCTGTAGGGATGCTGCTTGCTGATGGGTAGGCAGCGCGCGCCCAGGCGCGTGTAGATGGGCACCAGCAACTCGATGGCATCAAGCACGATGTAGCGGCAGCGCAGGAACAAGGTGATACGTCCCAGCTCACGCAACAGCGCCAGCATCACCCGGTGCCCGGAGTATTCGGGCTTGATCGCCACCCGCGACATCTCGACGAAACCGCCCTCCCACAGCCACTCCGGCAAGGGGGTCGACACTTCAATCTCGCAGCGCTGGCGATGCCCTTCGTTGATCACCACCCGCCCGGCGCCGACGCATTTGCGACCCAGCCGGGCACTGACCTGAATCGAAAACGGGTCGAAGTCATCCCACAGGCTCTGTGCATCCTCGACCTTGCCCAAGCGACCATAGTGACGGTTGGCGGCCAAGCGACACTCGAGGACTTCCTCCAGGCGCCGCGGGGTCTCGACGATACTCACCGAGATCAGCCTGTCCACTGCTGCAGACTTGCGCAACGCAGCGGGCAGGTTGTCGAACGTGAACGCCTCGCGCTGGCACAACAGCATCAGCGCGACCGCCTGGCTCGACGCCGGGTCCAGCACGCGGAAATGGCAAGTCCACCGCCCCTGCCATTCATATCGCTCGAGCACCTGAACCCACACGCGGCAGGCACCGCTCCAGCGGCAATTGAAGTGCAACGCCAGGTCCATGCCGGGCATCACCCCGGGGTCTTCCTGCAGCACTTGCAGCTCTCCCGCCAACGGGCTCAACCAACCGACCTGCACGGTCAGGCGACGCTTGAAAAAAACCGGGCAGGTCGCGCTAGCCGACAGCACGCGATCAGCCTGTGCGACCTGGCGGGAAAGAAACTCGGGACGCTCTCCCGACAGGTCGACAATCAGGCTGGCCGCCGCCGTCGGCACCCAGGACGCGGTACGCCACACCGGCACCGCCGGGCGATGCAGGCATTGCCCATACGTTAGGCCGATGCTGACTTCGCCAGTGCCTTGGACCTGAGTCCCGGGCGCCAGCTCCAGCATCGCGCGGTGCTCGTCCAGGGCCAACAGCGTCGCCGGCACGCTGATATCGCTGAGGTGGACCCGCACCGGGATGCGGTGCGACTGACCGAACGCTACGCCGCGGATCAGCGGCGACAGCGACGAGACAAACAGGTGAGACATGGGCAACAGTGCAGTGCGTGCAGACATATCATTGTCCTCATTGGGAGGCTCAAGCCGTCAGCGTTCGGGTAAAGTCTTGCAGCAGACTGTATCCGGGGTGCCAGTAACCCAACTCCGACTTGCCGTTGATATGCCCCAGCGCGCCGAGGTTCACATACTCGCAGCCCAACTGCCGGGCACTGCGCTGGGCATAGTCCAGGGCGCCATAGGGGTCGTCCTCACTGGCGATGATGGTCACTGGCAAGAGGCTGGCGAGGTCATCGGCTGGGTGAAAGCCAATGGCCTCCTCGGGGAAATTGGCGCTACGGGGGTCGGGCACCGCCACCAGAAAACCACCCAGTATCTTGTCGGGAGCGGGCGCATATTGCGCCGCCCACTCCAGCAGCAACAGGCAGCCCAGGCTATGGGCGACGGCCACCACTGGGTGCTGGCGGGTCGAGAGCAATTGCTGCAACTCCTCGACCCACTCGTCACGGCTGGGGTTGTCCCAGTCGCGATGCTCCAGCCATAACGTATTTGGGTGCTCGGCCTCCCAATGTCGCTGCCAGTGAGTGGGCCCGGAATTGCCGATACCCGCCAGAAACAGCCAGTCGAACGCCTGATCAGACTTCATATTCCACCCCCACACCGTCAAAGCGCAGACGGTCTTGCACCCGCACCTTGTTGCCAGCTTTGTCAAAGCCATCCAGCAAGCCGGCTTCCATCAGGCGGATGACAAACTGTGAGGAGTTCACCTCGCCCACATCGTTCAGGCGCACCATCAGCTCCTTGTAGCCAAAGCCCTCCTCGTTGAGCGATTGCATCAACTGCACCAGCGCGTCGTTGACCGAGTACTTGCTCATGTCCTTGCCGGCGCCGTTGGAGAGTATCTGCTTGAGCTGCAACTTGAAGCTCTGTGGCTCGATCTTGAAGTAGTCGGTCGTGGCGACCTGCTCGCCGTTCCAGTCGAAACGGGTGATGCGGTTCAACTGCTTGGTCAGGTCGGCAATCCAACGGACCCGGGCCGGGTTGAGTTCGGCGTCCATGAACTCATCGGTGAGTGTAGGGCGCTGGTGTCTGCCGATGGCGATCATGGTCGAGGCGCGGTCCTTGAAATCGCCGATCTGCGGGCGGTTCTGTTTCTCGCCCTTGACCAATTGCTCGAACCATTCCTTGCGCTGGAGACGCTCATCGGCGGACTCGGAAATCCGGCGTTTGGTCCAGAATTCGGACTCCGGCTCGGTGAACGAGGCGAAGGTGTAAAACGATGCCAGGAACTCGTGGTACTGGTTGTAGGTTTCCCGATAGCTGCGGTTGTACCATGCATGCACTTGGGCTTGCTGTTCGGGATGGCTCATCAGGTAGTCGATGCTACTCGCTGCGCTGACCGCCGATTGCGACGCCAGGTGCACGCCCTGGGAAAACAGCGGGTCGGTAAAGCACGCCGAGTCGCCACAAAGGAAGAAGCGGCCGCGGGAGTAGTATTTGGTTTCGTAGGACCAATCCCGCACCAGCTTGACCTCCTCCGAGCGCTTCACGCCCTTGAGGATGCCCAGGGCGCGTTCGCTCTTGGCCAGGGTCTGGTCGTAGAAGGCTTCCAGGCCCTGGGCCTTGATGTCAGGTAATTTGCTTTGGTCGACGATGGTGCCGACGCTGTAGATCCCGTCCTTGAGGGGGATCATCCAGATCCAGCCGTCTTCGAATGTGATGGAGAACGTGGTGCCATTGAGGTCGTTCTTGAACGGGTCCGGCGCCTTGAAGTACGACCACAGGGCCACGCTCTTGTAGAACTCGTCGTACTCGCGCAAATCCAGTTTGCGCACCAGCGGGCTGTTGCTGCCCGAGGCATCGATCAGGTAGTCGGCCTTGAACTCGCTGGTCTCGCCTTTGTGACGGACCTGGACGCTGACGTGGTCCGGGTGCTCAGCGTCGACGTCGATCACCGCCGCTTCCTCGAACACCTTGACCCCACGTTCGCGGCAAGTCTCCAGCAGCATCTGGTCGAAGTCCGAGCGCAGCACCTGGATGGCATGATCGAACACCCAGTCCTCGGTCTTTGGCGTACTGAAGGAGAACGTCCAGGGCGCTTCGGTTTTGCCCCACAGGAACGTCGCGGAAGGCTTGAGCACGTATTCGGCCTCGGCGATTTTGTCGCTCAGGCCCAAGCGATGCAGGATCGACAAAGTGCCCGGTAGAAAGGACTCGCCGACCCGGTAGCGGGGAAACTTCTCTTTCTCGAACACCATGACCTGGTGCCCCAGTTTTTGCAGAGTCAGTGCCGCGATACTGCCCGCAGGACCACCACCCATGACAATGACGTTCGCTTTCTTGCTCATGCGGGAATTACTCCTTCAGACCAGTTGAATGATTTTTTGCCGCGCCGTTGAACTGCAATGGGCGCCCTCGGGGATCAGTTCGCTTAGGGTCACACTGGCCTGCACGGTGACGTCATCGCCGACCACGGTCAGCGGCGCGACTACGGTGCTCAAGCCAAAAAAACCACGACTGCCCAAGGTCACGCTATTACCAGCGTTGAACAGGGGCGACAGGAAATTGTTGTCGCCGACGCTCGAGTGGTGCCCCAGGCAGCAGTGGTAATTGATCATGTTCCACGACCCCAGTCGCACGTTGACGCCCAGGTAGCTGTCGGCCGCAATGACGTTGCCGCGGCTGTGGGCCAGGTCTAGGTGATGACGCACGCTGGGATGGATGAAGTTGGGCGCCAGAAGCCGGCCATCGCTGAAGTACCGGTCGATCAGCTGTTGGCGCAAGGCGATCTCGGATACGCCCAGGACATAGCGATGCCGGGTGTCCAGCCTCTGTTCGGGTGAGGTTTCGAGCAACGCGGTATGCGCTTGGGGATGGTCGGTGATCCCCAGGAAACGGATCACGCCCCGGGGCTCGATCTCCCGCAGGTAGCTGGCCAGTTCCAGGGCGAACTTGCCGGTGCCGAGAATGACGATATCGCTCATGGGTTCACCACCCGACTCTTCTTGAAGCGGTTGGAGAAGGCGATCTCGTCGACCTTATTGATTTTCACTGGCAACTTGTAGGCTTCCAGCTGGTTGCCCAAGTGTTCGAGCACATAGCGCTTGAGCTCCTGCTTGCTGGCAATCGCCGTGGCCTTGACGTCCATATGTACGGCCTGGCCGGTAATCGCGTTGGGCATGCCGTAGACCAGGCAATCCTCGATCAGCGGGTCGCCCAGCAGGATGTTCTCCACCTCCATGGGCAGCACTTTCAGGCCGCCGACGTTGATCAGCTCCTTCTGCCGGCCCTGGATGCACAAATAGCCCTCGTCGTTCTGCTCCACCAGATCGCCGGTGCGGAACCAGCCGTCCGCGGTGACGTTGTCGGTGTCCTGGTTCAGGTAGCCCATGAACTGGCTTTGGGTCTTGAGCTGCAGCTCGCCGTCGACAATGCGGTACTCGGTGTTCTTGTCCACCAGCTTGAAGAAGGTACTGGCCGACGACTGACTGACGGTGGCACTGATCCCGGTTTCGCTGGTGCCGAAGGTCTGCAGCATCTTAGCCTTGGGGAACATCTGCTGGACCCGGGCCAGCAGGCTTTGCTGCATGGTTTCGGTGCCGTAGGTGATCAGGCGTACAGAGGACAAATCGTGCTGTTCCTGGTGCCGCCCCATGAGGATCAGGTTGAGAAAAGTCGGGCTGACGGGCAGCACTTTAACCCGGTGGCGCTCGATCAGCCCACAGATCACCTGGGGCGTGCGCTCGCTGGGCAACACCGCGCACCCCCCCACCAGCAGAGTGTTGAGCAATGAGTTGAGACCGCCGATGTGGTCGAACAGCAGAAACATCAGAATCGTCGTTGGCTTCTTCTGGCCCTTTTCCAGCTTGGGTTCTATCAGCTCATCGAAGTCATGCAGGATCGCTTTGGGCGCCCCGGTGCTGCCACTGCTGAGCAGCACCAGACCGGCTCGCCCTTGTTCGCGCAGGCGTTGGTAGTGCACCGGCGGTTCGGCGGTACTGGCTTCGGCAAGGGGATGCACTTGCAGCAAGCCGTCGCGGATGTCGATGCGGTAGCGGCAGTGCGCGGCGGTCAGCAGGGTCGAGACGGCGCGCTCGCTCAGGTCCACCAGCGGCGCGATGATGTTGCGGTTCAGGTACAGCGCCAACAGCGTGGCAATCGCCTCGACGCCGTAGTCGGCATTGAGGATCACCGCCTCACCAGGCTGCACGCCTTGGGCCCGGAGTGTGGCCTGGGCCTGCTCGACGGCTTGGCACAGTCGGGCATAGGTATGGCTGTGCTCACCGTGCAACAGCGCCACCCGTTCCGCCGGTTCGGCCAGCGCGCCGAGCAACCGTGAACGGTTCATTGCACACCTCCCAGGCTCAAGGTTTCGCCGGTGACAAAGGCCGATTGCGGGCCGATCAGAAACTCAAGGGGGCCGATCACATCGGCGAACACACACAGTCGGGCTATGGCTTGGCGTTCGATCATTTTCTGCCTGATCTCCTGAGGAAGCGTGCGGGTCATGGAGCTGCGGTAAAGTGGCAGCGCCAGGGTGTTGATACGAACATCGAAAGCCATCAGCTCTTTGCTCAATGTGCGGGTCAGTTGCTCGACGGCGGCCTTGCTGGCGGCGTAGATAGACTGGCCGGGAATTGCCCAGCGGGTGGCCACGGTCGACAGATTGACAATGGCCTTGGCTCCTTCGGTTTTCTGCATCAACTTGACCGCCTCGCGAGTGACGTTGATCAGGCCGAACACGTTGCTGGCAAATAATCCCTGTACGGTTTCTTCCGGTGTCAACAGAAAAGGCGCCATGTTGGCTTCACCGGCATTGTTGATCAGTACATCGAGCCGGCCATGGGTCAGGCGCACTTGCTTAATCATCTGCCGCACCGCCCGTGAATCATTCAAGTCCAGGCAAAAGTGTTGGTAATGTTCATGTTCAATACTACTTGCGCCACGGCTGCAACCCACAACATGGTCGCCGCGACTCAATAAATGCAGAGCAACATCTTTACCGACGCCTTTGCGCGTCCCTGTCAGCAATATAATCATTTCAATGCAACTTATAACCAATGAGCAGGGGCAGACTATAAACAGGCTTGATATTTTCTGACAATAACGACGGCGATTTTGTTTTTATCAGCGATGGCACTTCTCGCTTAATCTTTCGCGATAAATATATTGCAAACCCATCCAACTCTGCAGCATTGGTCACCAAGCATTGAACGCGGAGCATTAGGCATAACTTCAAACGCCAACTGTCGACGCTACGGGCAAATAATTCAGGATCACTGATATATAAGATGCGGGCAAAGGGTTCAAACCAACGCCGGGTCATTTTCTTGACGATCAAATAACAGGCGCGACCGCTGACTCTATCAACCACCATCAAGTGTCGACACTCCAGTGACGCGTGATCGTGAAAGATCACCTTATCCTTGTCGCTTAACCAGCCTTGTACCACACAGATATCCGTTTCCAAGCGATAACGTCGACGACTATTCAACAGATTGCCCAAGGGATAGATCAGTAACAACTCGGTTTCCAGATCGGTAAAACCGAACTTCCTGCTGATCTCGTACACATCGGGTGTCGGCGTGTAGTTAAGCAAGGTAACCTTGCGCATGGACAACGCTGGCAACAGCAGCTTGAGGCTTTCCTTGCGATAGTCTTCCTTGACGTACCAACTGTGCAGCTCGCAGAAGCGCTCGTCTGGCCCGTTGACGGGTTGCCGGGTGAACAGCAGCCCCAGGAAACCCACGACTTCATCGCCGTCTTGCATCACATAACCAAAATAGTCTTCACCCCCCGACCACGGGTCCTGGAACATGCGCTTGCGCACATTGACGCCGATCCAGTTGGAGTTTAGCGTCGATTCGCGCAGCAACTTGCAGACCGTATACATATCGTTGCTCAGGGCTTTTCGCACGATCACGTTCAATGGGCTGACCTCGGGCATGAAGGGGATCAGGCAGATGCCAGCGCCGGCGCTTGAGTCTCGGCGACAATGAAATCAATCAGGCACGCGACACTGCTGAACGGACTGATTGTTTGCGAAACCGCCTTTTCAGATGTCAGAGAGATTTCAATGCCGAGTTCATCATCCAGACCTTCTTCAACCGCAGCCAGAAAGCTGACTAGTTGCATGGAATCAAATACGCCAGTGGTGCCATAGAGCGCCAGGGCGTCTACGTTACCCAGGTCGATCTTCTCTTTACGCGTGGCATTAACTTCGTTCAGCACAGCATTAATAATGCTGAATAGTTGCTCTCTCATTATCGACCTCCGTCAGGACAGTGGAGAAGTTCAGCTCTTCGCCGGTAGCGAACATCGTGCTGAGGCAGTAGGAATCTAACAGTTTCGCGAAACTAAGAAACCTATCCTTTTCGATAGGTTTTTGAATTTTCCCATATCAGTTAGGATCGACCGTCAATCCCTTCATTTCAGGCTAGAGCCGCCTGCAGATGAGTAAAATTCCACGAACACCATTAAGGTAGAACCCATGCTATTCGTGCAGATTGTATTCATCTTGTTGGCTGCCAAGGCCTTGGGAGCGCTATTGAAGAAGATAGGTCAGCCGGGAGTTATCGGGGAAATGATGGCAGGTTTTATTTTGGGCCCAATTGTTCTGGGGTACTTCTTCCCACAGTTTCACCACGCACTATTTAAGGGCGACGCGGCGATACAGCTAAAGACCCTGAGTGATCTTGGCATTCTGTTATTCATGTTTGTGGTGGGCGCCGAGTTCCGCTTTCCGCAAAGCTCAGGGCCACGCATGCAGGGCAAAGTGCTGCTGACGGGGGGCTGCAGCATCATCATTCCCTTTGCCTTGGGGGCGGCAGTGGCACCGCTGCTGTTCGAGTCGTTCGCACCGCCAGGCGTACCGCGCCTGAGCTTTGTGCTCTTTATTGGCACGGTGTTCTCGGTGACGGCTTTTCCGGTGCTGGCGCGCATCCTCAAGGAGCGGCAGTTGCTTGAAAGCGAGGCCGGTTCACTGGCGTTGATGTCCGCCGCGCTGAGCGATGTGGGCGCCTGGATTCTGCTGGCCATTGCGGCCACGAGCCTGAAGGTCGACGGCCAATGGCAGGACCTGGCCCTGCGATTTGGCGGGCTACTGCTGTTGTGCGCCGCTTCATTCTGGTGCGTACGCCCGCTGCTCAAGGCCTGGATTGAGCGCATCGGCCATGACGGCGATACGCGCCTGCTGGTGTTGCTGTGTGGCGCATTGATTTACGGCAGCCTCACCGACTGGCTGCAGGTGCATGCCGTATTCGGCGCCTTCCTGTTTGGCGCTTGCCTGCCCCGGGACCAGCGCTTGCTGAACATGCTGGTGGAACGCGTGGAGCACATCGCGGTGATTGTGCTGATGCCGAGTTTTTTTGCCCTGGCGGGCCTCAATACCTCTACAGCGGCGTTTTCCAGCGTGGGCCTGAGCATGCTGGCGCTGGTGTTGCTGGTGGCGGTCAGCGGGAAGTTGCTGGGCGGCGCCTTGGGTGCGCGCCTGGCAGGTTACCCGCTGTCAGTGGCGGCCTCTGTCGGAGTGCTGATGAATGCCCGGGGCCTGATGGAGCTGGTGGTGTTGAAAATCGGCCTGGACCTGGGGGTGATTGGCGCAGAGCTGTTCACCCTGTTCGTGATCATGACCGTGGTCACCACCATGATGACCGGTCCCTTGCTCCATCTGCTGCATAAACGAAGCGCCAGCGGTCGCCTGTTGAGTGCGCAATAGCCCTTCTCTTTCCTGCCAACAAGGTCTTTTTCGTGTTCAAACGCATTCTGCTATGCCTGGTGGTTCTGGTAACGGTCGTCACGGTTAGCGGCGCTTGGTATGTCCATAGCAAGCAGCCGCAACGCCAGGGAACGGTGGTGCTCAGAGGTCTGCAGGCGCCTGTGCAACTGCGCTTCGATGAGCGGGGCATCCCCCATATAACAGCGGCAAACCAAGGCGATTTGTATCGCGCCTTGGGCTACGCCCAGGCACAAGACCGGCTGTTTCAGATGGAAATGCTCCGACGCCTGGCCCGTGGCGAGCTGGCGCAAGTGCTGGGCAGCAAACTGGTGCCCACCGACAAGCTGTTTCGGACTTTGCGCATCCGCGAGCGTGCCAACCTGCAAGTCGCGCATGCCGACCACAACAGCCCTGCCTGGCAGGCCTTGCAGGCGTACCTCGAGGGCATCAATGAGTATCAGCGCCAGCATGCCAGCCCTATGGAGTTCGACTTGCTGGGCATCCCCAAGCGTCCGTTCACACCCGAGGATGTCTACAGTGTGGTCGGATACATGGCCTACAGTTTTGCTGCCGCTTTTCGCACCGAACCGTTGCTGACCTTCATTCGCGAAAAGTTGGGGGAGGACTACTTGAAGGTATTCGACCATGACTGGCGCCCCAACGGAGCCCTCGCCACTCAGACTTTCAACGCTGACGACTGGAAGGGCCTCGAAGCCCTGGCACAACTCAGCGAGCAGGCCGTGAGCGCCGCTGGCCTGCCTCAATTGGAGGGCAGCAATGCCTGGGCCGTATCGGGCAGTCGCACCGCCAGTGGCAAACCCTTGCTGGCCGGCGATCCGCATATCCGCTTTTCGGTGCCGTCGGTCTGGTACGAAGCCCACCTGTCAGCGCCCGGCTTTGAGTTGTACGGTGACTACGAAAGCCTGGTGCCCTTTGCCCTGCTGGGTCACAACCAGGCGTTCGCCTGGACATTGACCATGTTCCAGAACGACGATATCGACCTGATCGCCGAGAAGACCAACCCGCAGAACCCCAACCAAGTCTGGTACCAGGGCCAGTGGGTCACCCTTGAAGATCAGGTTCAGCTTATCGAGGTCAAGGACGAACCCGCGGTGGAGCTGCACCTGCGGCGCTCGCCCCACGGCCCCATCATCAACGATGCCCTGGGCGAGAGCGCGGGCAACCGGCCCATCGCACTGTGGTGGAACTACCTGGATACCGAGAACCCGGTGGTCGAGGCGTTCTATGCGCTCAATCGTGCCGACACGCTGGACAAGGCCCGCCTGGCCGCCTCGAAGATCCAGTCCCCGGGACTGAATATCGTGTACGCCAACGCCCAAGGCGACATTGCCTGGTGGGCTGCCGCTGCGCTGCCCATCCGCCCTCTGGACGTGGATCCCGGTTTTATCCTCGATGGCAGCACGGGCCAGGCTGACAAGTCCGGGTACTACCCTTTCAGCGAAAACCCCCATGAAGAAAATCCCGCTCGGGGCTACATCGTTTCAGCCAACACCCAACCGCCCTCGCCCACCGGTCGGCGAATCCAGGGTTACTACAATCTGCCCGACCGCGGCCAACGCTTGAACCAATGGTTGAGCCATGAGGTGAAATGGGACGTTAACAACAGCCAGCAGGTGCAACTGGACACACGCACTCATTACGGCCAGCGGGTGCTGCAGCCGTTGCTGCCGATTCTGCGCGAACAGGTTCGTGACCCTCAGCAGCGGCAATGGCTGGAGAATCTCGCCCAGTGGCAAGGGGACTATCCGCTGGATTCGGTTAGCGCCACGTTATTCAACCAGTTCCTATATGAACTGGCTTATCTGACCCTGCACGAAAAGCTGGGTAATGCCCTGTTTGAAAACCTATTGACTACCCGTGTGCTGGATGCGGCATTGCCTCGATTGGCGGCTGACGATACCTCCCCCTGGTGGGACGATCGCACCACACCGGGCAAGGAAAACCGTGCCGATGTAGTCGCGCAAGCCTGGCAGGCCAGCGTCGCTCACCTACAATCGACACTCGGCCCAGACGCCAACCAATGGCAATGGAGCAAGGCCCACCACCTGACCCAGATGCACCCACTGGGCACGCAGAAATGGTTGGGGATGCTATTCAACGTCGGGCCATTCGAGGTGCCGGGCAATCATGAGGTCCCCAACAACTTCTCGTCCCCTTTGGGCCTCGCGCCGTGGGCTGTGAACTATGGACCCTCCGTGCGTCGGCTGATTGACTTGGGGACGCCTGACCGAGGGCTGGGAATTTTGCCGGTAGGCCAGAGTGGTGTGCTGTTTGACAAGCATTACAAGGACCAGGCATTGCCTTTTACCAAGGGGCATTACCAGCCCATGCATCTTTCTGAAGCCGATGTGGCCAGCCATACGGTAAGTACGCTTGAGCTAACACCGTAGTCGCACTGCAACTGCGAGCTCCGTCGGATCGCCGAAAACGACTCTCATCAGAACAGGAGCCCTCGGACAAATAGGCGTAAACCAGCCTGAAACGGATTTTCGCTGAGGGCAGTGGGACTAACTGATGAGATGATGAAGGCTTATTCGACTACACCGCTTCTGACACCATCGAACCCAATGGCCATCTTATCGTTTATCGCGATATTTGCCGCCATGAGTGACGGCATGGTCAATGATCAAAGCAGTCAGCACTCAGTGCTGCCTATGGTGACAGGTATATTTCTAGGCTCGGCTGTCTGGTGGTTGGGGTTGAGCGGGTTTTCCTCCATATTCAAGACTAGGATTTCTCAATCAAAGCTTAGGTTGATCAACTATTTTTCCGGGTCAACCATAACCATTCTGGGATCGGCTGTCGTCGGCATGACTACCTTCAAGCCATCAAAGTCTAAGTTGATCGCAACGCTCAACGACATCCCTGAAGTCGTTGAGTGCCTACACGTTACGGGTAACGACTCGTACCTTATTAGGATCTATGCGAAGTCGATGGCCGACATCGAAAATGTCATCGCGAAGATCAATAACTATGGCGAAACGCGTACCAGCATCGTTTTATCGGTTCCAATTGAGAGAAGAAAACTGGTATTTCAAGACAGATAGAGATCGTTTTCAGGTGTTATAGACGTATCACCGAGCAGACCTACCAATGCACCTCTACGTTGGTAGACCACCCGCGCGTTCAGGGCATCCAGGTGCCGAAGTTGAGATCTAGAATGGGAGATTCTGCGCTCGATCATTCAGGGAGGCCTGCTCAGAGTCGGAACGCTTGGTAGAACGACATGAGGATTGCTTCCGCCGTTGTTGAAGAAATCGTCCGCTGCAACCATGCCGAAATTGTCAGTTAACTTGTCCTTTTCATTTTCACTGAACATCGTTTGGGTACGCCTTTCCTGCTTAAGGCTGGCAACTGCCTGGAAAAAGCAGCGTTCACACAGGTGTATCTCATAGCACTCACCATCGTGGGCCGAGCCTATCCCCAGTGGGCCTGCAATATGGCGTATTGGAGGCCATAACCCTCGGCGCGAGTGCTTTCGAGGCAGACATCGCACAGGATGTCTATGACGATCTCAACTTCTTTCTTTTCTTGGATCCTCATCATCACCTCCCGCAGCCCTAAACAAACCCACCTAGGAAAGCGTAGTAGACGCTGCACAGCGACAAAACACTACCCATGGGAAGCCGCATGTGAACTGGCTCAGTGCACTCTCTGCCGAATTGACGCAGCGCCTCAATACACAGGACATTTCAGGACTTGCACAGCCGCCGAATACACCCGTGCTGAGAATCAAGGTGCAGGTTCGACGTCTCGATAACTGGCCCGGTAGGGAAGTCGAGTTACAAGCGGATTGGAGCCTGAGTTTTGTCGGTGATACGCCCCCAGCCCGCTTGCTGTGTCAGGGCCGGTTCAGGGAGGAAGCGCCCGGTGGCTATGCGCAACTGGCCAACGCTCAACAACGCGTTGTTGCGATGCTGGGTGAACAGGTCGCCAAGGATGCACGTCGCTGGTCACTGTCACGGAATACGGATTGCGCGCAGTCGCGCTGAAGAGGCATGAACAGGAGCGCGGTAGCTAATGCGAGTCAGTTAAGCCGCAATGCTATCTGTAGCAGCTGGCGAAGCCTGCGTTCGGCTGCGAAGCAGTCGTGAGTTCGGCTAACACGATCTACCTGACGTACCGCGATCTCTGATTTTACGACTGCTACGCAGCCGAACGCAGGCTTCGCCAGCTGCTACAAAGGGGGCCTCGCAGAGGTACAGGCTTGTTAAACCCATACCCCTCTCTCGCAGCCCGGGAAAATCTCCCTACAGGGTGTATGAAATCCCCGCCTGCACGGTTCTCGGCGCGCCCGGATAAGCGTAGACGTTGCCAAAGGCGCCTTCGTCGTAGTGGCTGTCAGACAGGTTCTTCAAGTCAAGGTTAAGCCGCAGGCGCTCGTTGACTTTGTAATAGCTGAGCAGGTCGAACACCTGGTAGCTATCCATGGAGAAGGCATTGGCCGCGGTCTGGCCGGCGCGCTCGTCGACATACCTGGCGCCCAGCCCCAGACCCAGCCCTTTGAGGCTGCCGTCCTGGAACTCATAGACATTCAGCAGGCTGAAACTGTTGCGCGGAATGTTCACCAGACGGGTGCCTGACTTCAGCACGTTGTCCTGGGTAACTTCGGCATCCACATAGGCGTAGCCACCGATCATGCGCCACTCTGGCGTGAGGTTGCCGGCCACATTCAGATCGAAACCACGGCTGCGAACTTCACCCGCCGCAACGCTGAAGGTCGAGTCCACCGGGTCGGTCGTCAGGACGTTGCGTTTTTCGATCTGATACACCGCGGCATCCACACTCAACTGGCGATCGAGAACCTCCCACTTGACACCCACCTCATAGGATTTGCCCTCTTCAGGCTTGAAGCCGCCACCCGTTCGACTGGCACCGCTATTGGGCTTGAAGGACCGCGCCGTGTCGGCATAGATCGCCACGGTCGGGGTCAGGTCGTAGATCAGCCCCAGGCGCGGGGTGACTGCGTTGTCGCTGGCGGTCCAGCTCGGACCGTTGACGAGGTAGTTGTCGTAGTCATGTTCGAAGCGTTCGAAACGCACACCCACCAAGGCTTTCAAACCCTCGGTCAGGGTCACCTGATCTTGCACGAAAGCGGCATAGGTCTTGAGGTTTTCCTGATCGTTGGTGGTGGTGCGAGTCAGCGCCGGACGCGGCTGGCCGTAGACCGGATTGAAAATATCGATGGGATAGGCACCCACCGCCCCACTGGAGCGACGGATGATCGACTTGTAATCGTAATCCTCATACTCGATGCCCGTGAGCAACGTATGGTCGAATCCGGCGGTGGACAAATGCCCGGTCAGGTTCAACTGCACATCAAGGTCACGCCATTCCAGCTTGCGGTAGTTGAAGTTGCGTCCCAGCGTTCGACCGTCGGCAGCGACGCCGTTGGCTTCGATGGCATTGCCTTGCAGGCTGCCCTCGAGAAATTGCGTGCCGCCGCCCAAGGTCCAGTTGTCGTTCAGAAAATGCTCGAAACGCAATTGCGCCATGTTGTTGTCGTTGTGCAACTTGCCGACGTCCTTTTCACCGAAAAAGGTCTCCCGCGATGCCACGCCGACCTGATTGCTATAGCGGGTGACACCGCGATCGAGCGGCACGTTGTTGCGCATGAAATCGCCTTCGAAGGTGATACGGGTGGTGTCGTTGACCTGCCAACCGAGGACCGGCGTCACACCGTAACGTTCGTTTTCGACCTGATCACGGAAGGTATCGCCGCCCTCGCCTATCACGTTCAGCCGATAGGCCAGTCGCCCGTCGTCATCCAGCGGTCCAGAGGCGTCCAGTGTGCCGCGACGCATGCCCTGATCGTTGAGCTGACTGCCCAGGGTGACCGTGCGCTCGGCCAGGGGTTGCTTGGACACTACGTTGAAGGTGCCGCCCGGGTCGCCGCGGCCGTACAGCATAGTGGCGGGGCCACGCAGGACCTCCAGGCGCTCGATGGTATTGGCATCGGGCATGTTCGGATAACCGCGGTTGATCGGGAAGCCATTGCGGTAGAACTCACCCGTGGTAAAGCCGCGCACGGTGAAAGTGGTCAGACCCTGGCCACCGAAATTGTTCGCACGGCCCACGCCCCCGGCGTAATCGAGGGCGTCTTGCAGGCGCGTGGCGCTGAGGTCTTCCACGGCATCCCGGGTGACCACGCTGATGGACTGTGGGGTTTCATGAATCGGAGTGTCTGTGCGCGTCGCACTCGCCGAACGGGTCGCTCGATAGCCCTGGACCGGCCCTTGGGCCTGCTCATCGACTGTGCCGTTGATGTCGATCGCTTGCAGCACAATGGGTGCAGGATCAGCCGGTGTTTGTTCAGCCCAGGCGGTCTGGGAGATAGCTTGGATCACATACAGAGAAACGAGGGTTCGACGCATCAACATACAATCCTTAGGAGGATGCCGGGCACCTCAGGAGCCTGGCAAGAATTTATGCTGAATAATATCAATTCCCATTAACAGTTGGTACTTTTTCCTGACATGTTGCCTTAACCCACAAAGCGCCACCCACGCCTTTATAAAGTACTGTTGTACAAGTCCGTCACCAGCATGCAGCCGGGGGCATGGGTGATACACAGTGGCGGACGTGAAGCCTGCACCACCGATTGAGGCGTCACACCGCAGGCCCAGAACACGGGTATTTCGTCAGCCTCGATGGGTACGGCATCGCCGTAGTCCGGGGTGTCTAGCGCGTGAATGCCGATCAGCGACGGATCACCGATGTGTACGGGAGCTCCGTGGACGTTGGGCATGCGGGCGGTGATCTGAATCGCCTGGATCGCTGCAGCGGCTTTCATTGGCCGCATGCTCACCACGAGCTTGCCACTCAGGCGAGCGGTGGAGCGAGTGTCTATATTGGTCTGGTACATGGCGACATTGCGGCCCAGTTCGATGTGCCTGAGTGCAATGCCGGCATCCAGTAATGGTTGTTCGAAGGAGAACGAGCAGCCGATGGCGAAAGCCACCAGATCGTCTTGCCACAGATGCTCGATATCCAGCGGCTCTTCACTCAGCTCGCCATGGCGATAGACCCTGTATCGGGGCACATCGTGGCGGATATCAATGGCGGTTCCGAGATTGCGAAAATACGGATCACCCGGCTCGGTCACGTCCAGCAACGGGCAGGCCTGACGATTGAGGGTGCAATACCTGAGGAACTCGTTGGCCCAATCGCTGGGCAGAATCACGATATTGGCTTGCACCCGGCCTTGGCCCAAGCCGCTGGTATGACCTTGATAGTGTCCGGCAGCAATGCTTTGGCGCAGGGCCAGGGGGGTGCACTGCTGCAACTGTTCGAAGGACAGGGCTGGCTGAGTCATCACGGCGTCTCCACAGGGTTCGTGGACTCTTTTTAGAAAATCATGGCGACGCCGTCCAACAAGGAATGTTGTTACCACTCAACAACTAAAAGTTATTCAAGGGGTCGTCGGCTGTTGAGACCCGGTGCCGCCACCATGCGTTGTGGGCCGACATCAATCGCATATTGGCCGACCACCTGGCGGCTCATCTCGACGATGCTCTCGATCAGCTCCAGGCCGACGCCCGCTCGCCACGAGGCCACGACATCCAGTTGCGGCAGACGCGTGCCGGGGTCCAACTGAATCAGCTCGCCGCTGGCCAAGGGCTTGGCCACCAGTGCCGCCGGCAAGGCGCCAATACCGAAACCGTCCCGAATCAGCCGGGTCATGGCCGACACCGAGTTGACGCAACTGACGCGCGGCGCGCTGATGCCATGGGCGTGCAGCAGGTTGAGCACATCCTGATGCGGCCGTGAGTGTTTGACGAAGGTGATGATGCGCTCACTGGCCATCTCGATCAGCGAAGCATAGGGCCGGGCATAGATCGAGTGGCTGGCGGCGATCCAGTGCATGGGGTAGTGCCCCAGCTCAAGGTTGCGCACGCTTTCATGGCGGATCAGGTCTGTCTGGAACACGATGTCCAGATAGCCCTTTTGCAATTGCTCGCAGAGATTGCGTGCGGCGTCGGCAGTGATCTCGATCTCCACCGCGGGGAAGGTCTGCATCAAGATCGACATCAATGGGCTGAACCAAGTGTGGACCACCGTATCCATCACGCCGATGCGCACCAGCCCCTGCTGCGGGCTGGTGCTTTTCAGAGAGTGTTTCAACGCTCGCTGGACCTCAAGCATCTGCTCGGCGTAGTCGAGTACCTTGAGACCTTCAGGCGTCAGCGATACCCCGCGTGAATCACGCACGAACAGGCGCAGGCCCAACTCGTCTTCCAGCGCGGCAATCCGGCTGGAGATAGCGGCCTGAGTGCTGAACATTTTTTCTGCGGTCAGGCTGAAGCTTTGCAGGCGGGCGACCCAGACGAAGGTTTCGAGGAATTTGAGGTTCATGGCGGCTCTCGCGGCTTTCGTGATGCATGGAGGTGGGGGCGGTGACGGTTCTCCCACAGAGATAAGTGTTCGGCGCGTAGCAATTGTTACTCCAGAACTCGTCGCCGGTGCATCAAATTTTCTTATGCCTAACCTCGCTTTTTTCCCGTTTGATGAAAGGCTTGGGCTTTAAATGGCGTAACGCGTCGGTGCGTTCGAACTTCGGCAACGATCTGGATGAGAACCGCCTGATCGTTAGCTATACCTTGGCGCTTTGGTAATTTTCAACAAATCGGTGGTCCAGGAGTAGTTGATAGGGAAGCCGCACGGAATCGGCTTTCCCTCATCAATCCTCACCTTTTTCAGACAGGCGATTCGGGCACGCAGGTGCAGCAGGTGTTTGTGTACACCCGCGGATGTACGCAACCCCTGCAGGAGCTGGCGAAGCCTGCGATCTTTTGACCTTCAGGCCGCAAGTTCACCACTGGCAATCGCAGCCGAAGCCGCCAGCATCGCCCGCAACAACACCGCACACCCGGCGGCCAGGTCATCCGGCGCGGCGTTTTCAATTTCGTTGTGGCTGATGCCGCCTTCGCAGGGCACGAAGATCATCCCGGCAGGGCCGAGTTCGGCGAGGAAGATTGCGTCGTGCCCTGCCCCGCTGACGATGTCCATGTGCGACAAACCCAACCCTTGCGCCGCGCCGCGTACTGCTTCGACGCAGCCCTTGTCGAAGTACAGCGGCGGGAAGTCGGCGGTGGGTGTCAGTTCGAAGGTCAGGCCGTGTTCCTCGCAGGTGGTTTCGATCACCTCGCGGACTTCAGCGATCATCGAGTCCAGACGAGCCGGTTCCAAATGACGGAAGTCCAGGGTCATGCGCACTTCGCCGGGAATCACGTTGCGCGAGCCGGGGTAGGCTTGCAGGCAACCGACCGTGCCGCAGGCGTGGGGTTGATGGCCAAGGGCGGCGCGATTGACCGCGCCGACGATCACTGAGGCGCCGACCAGAGCGTCCTTGCGCAGGTGCATCGGCGTCGGGCCGGCGTGGGCCTCGACGCCGCGCAGTTTCAGGTCGAACCATTTCTGCCCCAGCGCCCCCATCACCACGCCGATGGTTTTGCGCTCGTCCTCAAGAATCGGGCCTTGTTCGATGTGCGCCTCGAAATACGCACCGACGGCATGGCCGCTGACCTTGCGCGGCCCGGCATAGCCAATGGCGTTCAGGGCTTCGCCGACGGTCACGCCCTCGGCATCGACCTTGGCCAGGGTTTCTTCGAGGGTGAATTTTTCCGCAAACACGCCGGAGCCCATCATGCACGGGGCGAAACGGGAGCCCTCTTCGTTAGTCCAGACCACCACTTCCAGCGGCGCTTCGGTTTCCACGCCCAGGTCATTGAGGGTGCGCAGCACTTCGACCCCGGCCAGCACGCCGAAGCAACCGTCGAACTTGCCGCCGGTGGGCTGGGTGTCGATGTGGCTGCCGGTCATCACCGGCGGCAGGTTCGGATTGCGCCCCGGACGGCGGGCGAAGATGTTGCCGACAGCGTCGATGCTGACGGTGCAACCGGCCTCCTCGCACCAGCTCACGAAGATATCCCGCGCCTGGCGGTCGAGGTCGGTCAGGGCCAGCCGGCAGACACCGCCCTTGACCGTGGCACCCAGTTTGGCCAGGTCCATGAGCGACTGCCACAGACGGTCGCGGTTGATGTGCTGATGGGTGGACTGCAGAACGTCTATGGCAGCGTTCATGGTGATCTCCTCAGGCAGTTCTTATGGATTTCTTCAGGCATTTCTTGGGTGTTTTTGAGGCCGCCTTCGCGAGCAAGCTTCGCTCCTACAAGGAATACGCGAACCTGTAGGAGCGAGGCTTGCCCGCGAAGAGGCCAGTGTTCACACCGGAGATTTCACAGCAGTCGGGCTAGGTCGCATCACACTCAACCCGTAATAAATCAGCCCACCAAGCGCCGAGCCGGTGAACCAGCCGTAGCTGTAGAACCAACTGAATGCATCGCTGCCCAGCGACAGCAGCGTCAACGCCACCGGCACGCCAAAGGCAATAAAACCAAACCAGTTCCACGCCGGGTAAACGTCGTCACGGTAGAGGCCAGCCAGATCCAGTTGCTGCTTCTTGATCAGGAAATAGTCCACTACCATGATCCCGGCGATCGGCCCCAGCAGGCTCGAATAGCCCAGCAACCAGTTGGAATACACCGTCTCCAGGCTTAAATCCGAGACGATCAGCCCGAGCTTCTTCAGCAGTTCATGGGCCATCAGCGCCAAGCCGACCAAACCCGTGAGCATCACCGCTTTGGTGCGGTTGATGATCTTGGGCGCGACGTTCTGGAAGTCGTTGGTCGGAGACACAATGTTGGCCGCGGTGTTGGTCGACAACGTGGCGATGATGATCAGTGCCATGGCCAGGGCGACCCAGACCGGGCTCTGGATATGGCCGATCAAT
This sequence comes from Pseudomonas sp. LBUM1673, assembly GCF_059695645.1. NCBI lineage: Bacteria > Pseudomonadati > Pseudomonadota > Gammaproteobacteria > Pseudomonadales > Pseudomonadaceae > Pseudomonas > Pseudomonas sp. LBUM1673. The sequence continues at coordinate 2,798,596 of NZ_CP166780.1, read as the reverse complement.
GTGACCGGATCGGAAACAGTGACGCCCACCAGTTTGACCGAGGCGGCCGTCATCACCACACCGAGGGAGGCGAACAGGAACATGGTCAGGGGCAAGCCGATAATCTGCCCGACGATCTGGTCCTTCTGGCTTTTCGCGTAGCGGCTGAAGTCCGGAATGTTCAGCGACAAAGTGGCCCAGAACCCGACCATGGCGGTCAGCCCCGCGGCAAAGTAACTGACCACGCTGGCCCCTTCTGGACGCTTGGCCGGGATCGCCATCAATTCGCTCATCGATACGTTCGGCATCGCCCACACCAGCAGCCCCACGCCCACCAGCACCAACAAGGGTGCCGAGAGGGTTTCCAGCCATTTGATCGAGTCCGCGCCGCGAATCACCACCCACAGGTTCAAGGCCCAGAACACCATGAAGCCGATCACTTCACCGGTGCCGCCGAGGGCTTTCCAGTCATCGAACACCGAGCCGAGAAACAGGTGAATCGCCAGCCCCCCGAACATGGTCTGGATGCCGAACCAGCCGCACGCCACCAGGGCACGGATCAAGCACGGAATGTTGGAACCGAGGATGCCGAAGGACGAGCGCAGCAACACTGGAAACGGAATGCCGTACTTGGTGCCGGGGAAGGCGTTCAGGGTCAGCGGGATCAGCACGATGATGTTGGCGAACAGAATCGCCAGCAGCGCTTCGCCGACGCTCAGACCGAAATAAGCGGTGAGCACGCCGCCGAGGGTGTAGGTCGGCACGCAGATCGCCATGCCGACCCATAAGGCGGTGATGTGCCATTTGTTCCAGGTTCGTTCGTGCACCTTGGTCGGTGCCATGTCGTGGTTGTAACGGGGACTGTCGAGGACGTCGCTGCCGGCTTCGAGCTCAAACAAGCCGTCGCGCTCGGTCACTTGCGATCTGATCTGTTGCATGGCCGCTCCACTGTTCTTTTGATTATTTTTGCTCATCAGGGGCTGGCGCAACGCGCGCGAGCCGGACGATGGCCGGAGAAACTGACAACTTTTACGGACCGGCCAAGGTGTCAGCGGCGGCATCAATAAACGTGCCGGGTGCCCCGCTTGTGCATCGGGCCGTGCCATAAAATTTTGCTAACCAACTGATGTTAATCAGCTTTATTTATCCAACCATTGAATCCGCGGTGAGTTGCCATGCCACTCAGGCCGAATGTCAGGCAAGTTGTCCGAACAGTCAGGACTCAATCTGGTGCGTCGATCTTTTTTTCAATACTGCGCCTCAACCATAGACCATCCACAAGCGGCTGATTTCACATAGAAAATCTCGTCTATTTTTGGAACCTGTCAAGTGCGTCAAAATGGTGAGAGGCCTCACCATTTTGGTGATTTTCAGTTTTTATCGTTATTTTTCAATTAGTTAAAACAGTCATAAGCTTATAAAAAATATTCTTGCTCAATCGGTAAACTGCAGCTAGCGTCTATTCTTGACAGCGCTGACAGGAATACATCGATTGGCGTCTGCTTCATATAAAAACATCTAGAACCGGCATCAGTCGGTCAATGCCTGTGAGGAACTCGGAATGTCTCTGTTGATCCGTGGCGCCACCGTTATTACCCATGATGAAAGTTGTCGCGCCGACGTCTATTGCGCCGAGGGCGTGATCAAAGCCATCGGTGAAAACCTCGATGTTCCCGCCGATGCCGAAGTGCTCGACGGCAGCGGCCAATACCTGATGCCCGGCGGCATCGACCCGCACACTCATATGCAGCTGCCCTTCATGGGCACGGTCGCCAGCGAAGACTTCTTCAGCGGCACCGCGGCGGGGCTTGCCGGCGGTACCACTTCAATCATCGACTTCGTGATCCCCAACCCGCAGCAATCGTTGATGGAGGCATTTCATCAATGGCGCGGCTGGGCCGAGAAGTCGGCGTCGGACTACGGTTTCCACGTCGCTATCACCTGGTGGAGCGAGCAGGTCCGCGAAGAAATGGCCGAGCTGGTCAGCCATCACGGGGTCAACAGCTTCAAGCATTTCATGGCCTACAAGAACGCGATCATGGCCGCCGACGACACGCTGGTGGCGAGTTTCGAACGTTGCCTGGAATTGGGCGCGGTGCCGACCGTGCACGCGGAAAACGGCGAGCTGGTCTATCACCTGCAACGCAAATTGATGGCCCAAGGCATGACCGGGCCGGAAGCGCATCCGCTGTCGCGGCCTTCGCAGGTGGAAGGCGAAGCTGCGAGCCGGGCGATCCGCATTGCCGAAACACTCGGCACGCCGTTGTATCTGGTGCACGTCTCGACCAAGGAAGCCCTCGACGAAATCACCTATGCCCGCAGCAAGGGCCAACAGGTCTACGGCGAAGTGCTGGCCGGGCATCTGCTGCTGGACGACAGTGTTTACCAACACCCGGATTGGCAGACCGCCGCCGGTTACGTGATGAGCCCGCCCTTTCGTCCTCGCGGTCATCAAGAAGCCCTTTGGCATGGCCTGCAATCAGGCAACCTGCACACCACCGCCACTGACCATTGCTGCTTCTGCGCCGAGCAAAAAGCCGCCGGCCGTGACGACTTCAGCAAGATCCCCAACGGCACCGCCGGTATCGAAGACCGCATGGCCGTGCTCTGGGATGAAGGGGTGAATACCGGGCGCTTGTCGATGCAGCACTTCGTGGCGCTCACCTCCACCAACACCGCGAAGATCTTCAACCTCTATCCGCGCAAAGGGGCGATCCGCGTTGGCGCTGATGCGGATCTGGTGCTGTGGGACCCGGAAGGTACGCGGACGATTTCGGCCAAGACCCATCACCAGCAAGTCGACTTCAACATCTTCGAAGGCAAGACCGTGCGCGGTGTGCCGAGCCACACCGTCAGCCAGGGCCGAGTGGTGTGGGCCGATGGTGATTTGCGGGCCGAGCGGGGTGCGGGTCGGTATGTCGAACGGCCGGCGTATCCGGCGGTGTTTGATTTGCTCAGCAAGCGGGCTGAGTTGTGCAGGCCGGTTGCTGTGAAACGCTGAGAGCGGCCTTCGCGGGCAAGCCTCGCTCCTACATTTGGAATGCACACCCCTGTAGGAGCGAGGCTGCCCGCGAAGAGGCCGGCACAGACAACACAAAAACCAATGCCCACCAGAGGCAGTACCTCAAATAACCGTGAGGCCAACACCGTGATCAAGACCCTTAACCACCTCCCGCACCCCCATGAGGACGCGGCCGCCCTCGCCGGCCATTTCACCGATCTGGCGCCGCCGCTCAACGACCGTCAGGCGCATCTGGAAGCCTCGCGCTGCCTGTATTGCTACGACGCACCGTGCGTGAATGCCTGTCCAAGCGACATCGACATTCCATCGTTCATCCGCAATATCCATCAGGAAAACGTTCAGGGTGCCGCGCAGAAAATCCTCTCGGCGAATATCCTCGGCGGCAGTTGCGCCCGGGTCTGCCCGACGGAAATCCTGTGCCAGCAAGCCTGCGTGCGCAACAACGCCCAGGAATGCGCACCGGTGCTGATCGGCCTGTTGCAACGCTATGCCGTGGACAACGCACACTTCAACGAACACCCGTTCCAACGCGCCGCCGCAACCGGCAAGCGCATCGCCGTGGTCGGTGCCGGCCCGGCCGGTTTGTCGTGTGCGCACCGCAGCGCCATGCACGGTCATGACGTGGTGATTTTCGAGGCGCGGGAAAAGGCTGGTGGCCTCAACGAGTACGGGATCGCCAAGTACAAACTGGTGGACGATTACGCACAGAAGGAGCTTGAATTCCTGATGGGGATTGGCGGGATCGAGATTCGCCACGGGCAGAAGCTCGGCGACAACCTGACCCTCAGCGAACTGCATCAACAATTCGACGCGGTGTTCCTCGGCCTCGGCCTGGCCGCCAGTAAACAGTTGGGGCTGGCCCATGAGGATGCCCCCGGCCTGCTTGCCGCCACCGACTACATCCGCGAACTGCGCCAGGCCGATGACCTGACGCAACTACCACTGGCCGAGCGCTGCATCGTCCTCGGTGCCGGCAATACCGCCATCGACATGGCCGTGCAAATGGCCCGCCTCGGTGCCCGGGACGTAAATCTGGTGTACCGCCGCGGCGCCCCGGACATGGGCGCCACCGGCCACGAACAGGACATCGCCAAGGCCAATCAGGTGCGCCTGCTGACTTGGGCTCAACCGCAAGAGGTGCTGCTCGACGATCAAGGCACCGTGCGCGGCATGCGCTTCGCCCGCACCCGGTTGACGGAAGGTCGCCTGCAAACCACCGGCGAAACCTTCGAACTGGCCGCCGACGCGATCTTCAAAGCCATCGGCCAAGCCTTCGACAGTGATGCCCTCACCGATCCGCTGGCCCGTGAACTCAAGCGTCAGGGCGACCGCATCCTCGTCGACGAACAGCTGCGCACCAGCATCCCCGGCGTGTATGCCGGCGGCGACTGCACCAACCTCGATCAGGACCTCACCGTGCAGGCCGTGCAGCACGGCAAGCTGGCCGCCGAGGCCATCAACGCTCAACTCATGCTCAACGTGGAGGCTGCGTAAATGGCCGATCTCTCGATTGTTTTCGCCGGCATCAAGGCCCCCAACCCGTTCTGGCTCGCTTCCGCGCCGCCAACCGACAAAGCCTACAACGTGGTCCGCGCGTTTGAGGCCGGCTGGGGTGGTGTGGTCTGGAAAACCCTGGGTGAAGACCCGGCGGCGGTCAACGTGTCATCGCGCTACTCGGCGCACTTCGGGGCAAACCGTGAAGTGATGGGTTTCAACAACATCGAGCTGATCACCGACCGTTCGCTGGAGATCAACCTGCGGGAAATCACCCAGGTCAAAAAAGACTGGCCGGACCGCGCGCTGATCGTGTCGCTGATGGTGCCCTGCGTCGAAGAGTCGTGGAAAAACATCCTGCCGCTGGTGGAAGCCACCGGGGCCGATGGCATCGAGCTGAATTTCGGCTGCCCCCACGGCATGCCCGAACGGGGCATGGGCGCGGCAGTCGGCCAGGTGCCGGAATACGTCGAGCAGGTCACTCGCTGGTGCAAGACCTATTGCTCGTTGCCGGTGATCGTCAAACTCACGCCGAACATCACCGACATCCGCGTCGCCGCCCGTGCCGCGCACCGTGGCGGGGCTGATGCGGTGTCGCTGATCAACACCATCAACTCGATCACCAGTGTCAATCTGGAACGCATGGTCGCCAATCCCGCCGTCGGCAGCCAAAGCACCCATGGCGGTTATTGCGGTTCGGCGGTGAAGCCGATTGCGCTGAACATGGTCGCCGAAATCGCCCGCGATCCGCAGACCCAAGGCTTGCCGATCTGCGGCATTGGCGGGATTGGCAGTTGGCGCGATGCGGCGGAATTCATCGCGCTGGGCAGCGGCGCGGTGCAGGTGTGCACGGCAGCGATGCTGCATGGTTTCCGGATTGTCGAGGAGATGAAGGACGGTTTGTCACGCTGGATGGACAGTCAGGGCTACGCCAGCGTGTCGGAGTTTTCCGGGCGTGCGGTGGGCAATACTACGGACTGGAAGTACCTGGACATCAACTATCAGGTGATTGCGAAGATTGATCAGGAGGCGTGCATCGGTTGCGGTCGCTGCCACATCGCTTGCGAAGACACCTCGCACCAGGCGATTGCGAGCCTTAAGCAGGCGGACGGGACGCATAAATATGAAGTGATCGATGATGAGTGTGTGGGGTGCAACCTGTGCCAGATCACGTGTCCGGTGCAGGATTGCATCGAGATGGTGCCGATGGATACCGGTAAGCCGTTTCTGGATTGGAACCATGATCCGAGGAATCCGTATCACGTTGCCGTTTGAACTCAGCGGCGCCTGAACTGACGCCTTCGCGGGCAAGCCCGCTCCCACAGTGATTTATGTCGTACACAAATTCCGTGTACACCGAGAATCCTGTGGGAGCGGGCTTGCCCGCGATGAGGCCAGCCGCAACAACGAAGACCTCAAGGCTCCAACCCGATCCCGCGCAATATCACACTGGTCACCGTCTGCACCGCCCGTTCGAACTGCATGTCCGACAACGGCTGATGATCGTTGAGGATGTTCACCTGGTGATCGAAGTCGGCGTAATGCTGGGTCGAGGCCCAGATCATGTACAGCAGGCTGGAAGGCTCCACCGGCAGGATGCGTTTGTCGTCCACCCACTGGCGAATTTTCGCTTCTTTCATCTTGGCCCAGTCGTACAGGCTCGCATCCAGCTTCTCACCCAGTGTCGGCGCGCCATGGATGATTTCGTTGGCCCAGACTTTTGAACCGTACGGCCGGCTGCGGGAATGGTTCATCTTCGCGCGGATGTAGCTGCTGAGCACCACTCGCGGGTCGTCGAACATCTCGAAGCACAAGGCGTCCTGCTTCCAGACCTCCAGCAACCCCAGCAGCACCGCGCTGTACAGCTCGCTCTTGGTGCTGAAGTAGTAATGCAGATTGGAACGCGGCAGTTGCACTTCGGCGGCGATGTCGGCCATGGCAGTGCTGCCGAAACCTTTTTCGGCGAAGACTTTTTCGGCCGCCAGCAGGATTTTTTCGACGTTACTGCGACGAATCTCGATCTTGTGATTGCCCATGAGGGCTCCCTGACAACAGCGTTGGTCAAGACTAGCATCCGCTCTGGATCGGGGCGACAGGGGAAAACGAAACTTCGTACAGCGGTCTTGCCGCAGGTAAACTGGCCGCCTCTTTGAACCTGCCACTGAGGTCTTCACGATGCTGCTCAAGAACGCCCTGACCACCACCGCCCTCCTCGGCTCGCTGCTCGCCGCCTCATCAGTGTTTGCCCACGCCCACCTGAAAAGCCAGACCCCGGCGGCCGACAGCACCGTGAGCGCGCCTGCGGAGCTGCGCCTGGTGTTCTCCGAAGGGGTTGAGGCGACGTTCACCAAAGTGACGATCAGCAAGGACGGCGCCGACGTGCCAGTGAAAAGCCTCGCCACCGAAGGCAGCGACAAGAAAACCCTGATCGTCACCCCGGCAGCGCCATTGGCCGCAGGCGATTACAAAGTCGAATGGCACGCCGTGTCGGTCGACACCCATAAAAGTGAAGGCGCCTACCGCTTCAAGGTGGGTCAGTAATTCATGACCGATGCGCTGGTGCTGTGCCGCTTCCTGCATTTCACCGTGGTGCTGATGCTGTTCGGGGCCTGGGTGTTCAGGCCTCTGCTGTTGGGCCGTGAAACGGCGTGGCTGGATCCGTCTCTGGCGCGAGTGACCCGCTGGCTCAGCGCGGTGGCGTTGCTCAGCGGCGTCGGCTGGTTGCTGCTGATCACCGCCAGCATGGCCGGCGCCCCGGACGCGGCATTCGATCCGGTGACGCTGCGCCTGGTGCTGAGCACTACCTTTTTCGGTCAGGTCTGGTGCTGGCATCTGCTGCTCAATCTGTTGCTCATGGCCCTGCTGCTGACACCCTGGCGCTCCAGCGTGCTCTGGCGCATCGGTCTTACCAGCCTGCTGCTGGCGACCCTGGCCCCGGTCGGTCATGGCGCCATGCTCGATGGTCTGCAAGGCCAATTGCTGATCCTCAACCAGATCATTCACCTGGCCTGCGTCGGCGCCTGGCTCGGCGGGTTGATGTTGTTGGTGATGATCCTGCGCCACCCGGCCGATCATCCCTTGAGCGCCATACTGCAACGCTTCAGCGGTATCGGTTACGCCTTGGTGGCGGGACTGGTGATGACCGGGCTGATCAACGTGCGGGTATTGACCGGCGCGTTCTGGCCAACGCCGTTGCTGTCGGGGTTTGCGCTGATCCTGTTGATCAAGGTTGTGCTGGTGATCGGGATGCTGGGGTTGGCGCTGTTCAATCGGCTGCGGGTCAAGGATTGCCAGCAGCGCCTGGGCCTGTTGCGTACCAGCGTCGTGCTGGAGTGGTTACTGGGGATCGGCGCGGTGGCGGCGGTTTCGCTGCTCGGCACCCTGCCTCCGATGATTACCACCTGAACACAAATCCAATGTTGTACGACGAAGCATAACAAAAAATAAAAACAACAAAAAAATAAGGAGCGTTAGCTGTGAGCAGACTCGCCCGTGATTCCTTCGCCACCCCCCTCGCCCCACGTTCGCCCGCCGCCATACCCTGAGCCTGATCGGTTGCAGCAGCCAGGCCGAAGGTTTCGTCGATGACGCCAAGGCCACGCTCAACCTGCGCAACCCGACCATCCGCCGCGACTTCAGCACCAATGAGTTCCACGAGAACCGCATCTTTATTAGTTACCCGATTTCGTTGTTGTAAGGCGGGGCACCTTTGCAGGTTGGCATAAATCCATGTGTGCGGGCTTGCTCGCGAATACGGTGGCACAGTCAACATTGGTGTCGCCTGACACACCGCCTTCGCGAGCAAGCCCGCTCCCACAGGTTCAGCAGATTCATGTGGGATGAAGGAACATGACCCTCCGTCAATTTCAACCAACGTCGCGTTGACAAGCACCGGAAAGCCTACCAATACTTCACCAAGTCATACGACAACCTACAACAAATCCAATAACCACAATTTTGTGTACAGGGACTTTCATGACGACCACACCCACAGCCCGCGCGCCGTTCAATCGCCTGCTCCTGACCGGTGCCGCCGGTGGCCTCGGCAACGTGTTGCGCGAACGCCTGCGGCCCTACGCCAACGTGATCCGCCTGTCCGACATCGCCAACATGGCACCGGCCATTGATGGGCGCGAAGAAGTCGTGCCGTGCGACCTCGCCGATAAGCAGGCGGTGCATCAACTGGTCGAAGGCGTGGATGCGATCCTGCATTTCGGCGGCGTGTCGGTGGAGCGTCCGTTCGAAGAGATCCTCGGCGCCAACATCTGCGGCGTGTTCCATATCTACGAAGCGGCCCGTCGCCACGGCGTGAAGCGGGTGATTTTCGCCAGTTCCAACCACGTCATCGGCTTTTACAAGCAGGATGAAACCCTCGACGCCCACTCCCCTCGCCGTCCGGACGGCTACTACGGTTTGTCCAAGTCCTACGGCGAAGACATGGCCAGCTTCTACTTCGATCGCTATGGCATCGAGACCGTCAGCATTCGCATCGGCTCCTCGTTCCCGGAACCGCAAAACCGCCGAATGATGAGCACCTGGCTGAGCTTCGATGACCTGACCCAATTGCTCGAACGCGCGTTGTACACCCCGGACGTCGGCCACACCGTGGTGTATGGCATGTCCGACAACACGCACGTCTGGTGGGACAACCGTCTCGCGGCAAACCTGGGTTATGCGCCCCAGGACACGTCCGAAATCTTCCGCGAAAAAGTCGAAGCCCAGCCAATGCCAGCCGAGGATGATCCGGCCCGGGTTTATCAGGGTGGCGCCTTTGTCGCGGCCGGGCCGTTCGACGACTGAGCCCACACCGATCCCCCCATAACAACCCAAGGGAATGAGTTGCCATGCAAGCCGAATTGATTGTCGATGCCCGCAATGCGGTCGGTGAAAGCCCGGTGTGGGTCCCCGAGGAAAACGCCCTGTACTGGGTCGATATTCCGGCCGGTGGACTGCAGCGCTGGAGCGCCGACAGTGGCCATGTTCACGCCTGGAAAGCTCCGCAAATGCTCGCCTGCATCGCCCGTCACAGCGCGGGTGGCTGGGTCGCCGGCATGGAGAGCGGTTTTTTTTACCTGCACCCGCACAACGATGGCAGCCTCGACAGCGAACTGCTGGCCCACGTCGATCACGCTCGCCCCGACATGCGCCTGAACGATGGCCGCTGTGATCGTCAGGGCCGTTTCTGGGCCGCCAGCATGGTGCTGGACATGGGCGCCAATGCCACCGATGGCACGCTCTATCGTTACAGCGCCGGGCAACACGGACCGCTCGACGCCCGGCTCAGCGGTTTCATCGTGCCCAACGGCCTGGGCTTCAGCCCGGACGGCAAGACGATGTACCTCTCGGATTCGCACCCCAACGTGCAGCAGATCTGGGCCTTCGATTACGACACCGACAGCGGCACGCCGTCCAAACCCCGGCTGTTCGTCGACATGCATCACTTTCTTGGCCGCCCCGATGGCGCGGCAGTGGATGCCGAAGGTTGCTACTGGATCTGCGCCAACGACGCGGGGCTGATTCACCGTTTCACCCCCGATGGCCGACTGGATCGTTCCCTCCCCGTGCCGGTGAAGAAACCGACCATGTGCGCCTTCGGTGGCGGCCAGCTCGACACACTGTTTGTGACCTCGATCCGCCCCGCTGACGACCATGACGAACAGTCGCTGGCCGGCGGCGTGTTCGCCCTCAACCCCGGCGTCAAAGGCTTGCCGGAACCGGTGTTCAACGAATGGCTTTAACCCCCTCTGCTGCATCGCTGTGCCTTGAATAAAAAAACAACAAGACTGGAGACGCAACCCATGGACTTCAAACGCACCTTGCTCGCCGCCGCACTTCCCATCACTGCAGCACTCACCTTCACCCTCAGCAGCGCCGCCCAGGCGCTGGAAATCAAATTCGCCGACATCCATCCCGCCGGTTACCCGACCGTGGTCGCCGAGGAACAGCTGGGCAAAACCCTGGTGGCCGATAGCGACGGCAAGCTGACCTTCAAGATGTTCGCCGGCGGTGTACTCGGCTCGGAAAAGGAAGTCATCGAACAGGCCCAGGTCGGCGCCATTCAGATGGCCCGGGTCAGCCTCGGCATCGTCGGGCCGGTGGTGCCGGACGTGAACGTGTTCAACATGCCGTTCGTGTTCCGCGACCAGGCGCACATGCGTAAAGTCATCGACGGTGAGGTCGGCGATGAGATCCTCGACAAGATCACCCACTCCGAATTCAACCTGGTCGCCCTGGCCTGGATGGACGGCGGCACGCGTAACATCTACACCAAGAAACCGGTACGCAGCCTCGCCGACCTCAAAGGCATGAGGATCCGCGTGCAAGGCAACCCAATGTTCATCGACACCATCAATGCCATGGGCGGCAACGGCATTGCCATGGACACCGGCGAGATTTTCAGCGCCTTGCAGACCGGGGTGATCGACGGCGCGGAAAACAACCCGCCGACCCTGCTCGAACACAACCACTATCAGAACGCCAAGTTCTACAGCCTGACCGGGCACCTGATCCTGCCCGAGCCGATCGTGATGTCGAAAATCACCTGGGAAAAACTCAGCCCCGACCAACAAGTGCTGGTGAAAAAAGCCGCCAAAGCCGCACAGGCCCAGGAACGCACGCTGTGGGATGCGAAGTCGGCCAGCAGTGAAGAAAAACTCAAGGCAGCCGGCGTCGAGTTCATCACCGTCGACAAGAAACCTTTCTATGAAGCTACGGCGTCAATCCGCGAAAAATATGGTGCGCCTTACGCCGACCTGATCAAGCGCATCGAAGCCGTTCAGTAACCCTCCCTGCATTCATGAAAGGCCCGGCACCGTTGACGAATGGATCGTCAGCGGTGCCCGGTTACGGTGAAACCCGATGAAGAATCTGCTGCTGCGCATCAACGACAGGATTTACATGACCTGCATCTGGGTCGCCGGCCTGTCGGTCCTGACTATTTCCCTGATCATTCCGTGGGGCGTCTTCGCCCGTTACGTCCTCGGCACCGGCTCCAGTTGGCCGGAGCCCACCGCGATTTTGCTGATGATGGTCTTCACCTTCATCGGCGCCGCCGCCAGTTATCGCGCCGGTGCGCACATGGCCGTGGCCATGCTCACTGACCGCATGCCCCCCGAACTGCGCAAGACCATGAGCATCGTTTCGCAACTGCTGATGGCAACCATTTGCCTGTTCATGGCCATCTGGGGCACCAAGCTCTGTCTGTCCACCTGGAACCAGTTCATGAGCGCCCTGCCCACCCTGCGCGTGGGCATCACCTACATGCCGATCCCCGTGGGCGGTGGGCTGACGCTGATTTTTGTGCTGGAAAAACTCTTGCTCGGTGATCAGAGCAACCGTCGGGTCGTGCGTTTCGACCTGGTTGAAGAAAGCGAAGGTGCCGCATAAATGGACGCTCTGATTCTGCTCGGCAGTTTTATCGCTTTGATCCTGATCGGCATGCCGGTCGCCTACGCCCTGGGGCTTTCTGCCCTGATCGGCGCGTGGTGGATCGACATCCCGTTCCAGGCACTGATGATTCAGGTCGCGGGCGGTGTGAACAAATTCTCGTTGCTGGCGATTCCCTTCTTCGTGCTCGCCGGCGCGATCATGGCCGAGGGCGGCATGTCCCGCAGGCTGGTGGCGTTCGCCGGGGTGTTGGTGGGTTTCGTGCGCGGCGGGTTATCGCTGGTGAACATCATGGCTTCGACCTTCTTCGGCGCGATTTCCGGTTCTTCGGTGGCAGACACGGCGTCGGTCGGTTCGGTGCTGATTCCGGAAATGGAGCGGCGCGGCTACCCGCGGGATTTCTCCACTGCGGTGACGGTCAGCGGTTCGGTCCAGGCTCTGTTGACGCCGCCCAGCCATAACTCAGTGCTGTACTCGCTGGCCGCCGGCGGTACCGTTTCGATCGCTTCGCTGTTCATGGCCGGCGTGGTGCCGGGCCTGATGATGAGCGCGTGCCTGATGGTGCTGTGCCTGATCTTCGCCAGAAAGCGCAACTACCCCAAGGGCGAAGTCATCCCCATGCGCCAAGCGCTGAAAATCTGCGGTGAAGCGATGTGGGGCATGATGGCGATGGTCATCATTCTCGGCGGCATTCTCTCGGGCATCTTCACGGCCACCGAATCGGCGGCGATTGCGGTGTTGTGGTCGTTCTTCGTCACCATGTTCATCTACCGCGACTACAAGTGGCGTGAGCTGCCCAAGTTGATGCACCGCACGGTGCGCACCATCTCGATCGTGATGATACTGATTGGCTTCGCCGCCAGCTTCGGCTACATCATGACGCTGATGCAGATCCCGGCGAAGATCACCACAATGTTCCTGACCCTGTCGGACAACCGTTACGTGATTCTGATGTGCATCAACGTGATGCTGCTGTTGCTCGGCACGGTGATGGACATGGCGCCGCTGATCCTGATCCTTACGCCGATTCTGATGCCGGTGATTCTGGGCATCGGCGTGGACCCGGTGCAGTTCGGCATGATCATGCTGGTGAACCTGGGGATCGGTTTGATCACACCGCCGGTGGGCGCGGTATTGTTTGTCGGTTCGGCGGTGGGCAAGGTCAGCATCGAAAGCACCGTGAAAGCGCTGCTGCCGTTCTACGGCGTGCTGTTCCTGGTGCTGATGGCCGTGACCTACATTCCCGCCATTTCGCTGTGGTTGCCGCATTTGGTGTTGTAATAAATCAAGAATGCACCGTGCTCAATGGAATATTCCTGCGGGCACGGGCTTTTTGTGGCGAGGGGGCTTGTCGGAACGCCGCATCGCCCCGTTCGGCTGCGAAGCAGTCGCAATCCAGACAACTCGGTATGCCTGAAAGATTATTGGGGCCGCTACGCGACCCAACGGGGGCAAGCCCCCTCGCCACAGAAGGTGGCTGGCTCGCGCTGACGCCCAACAGCCTCACCGACCCGCTGCCGATTCACGGCAGCGCCTGGCAACAGCCGTGGCAGATCGTCTCGCACGGTCAACGCCCATCACTTGCCGGGTCGGCCAGGGTTGCGTTTGCTGGAGCACAGCCAATCCGCCGAACTCGGTTTCAGCCTGCGCTATCGCTACGCCAACAGCTGACTCAGCACCGCGCGCAACTTGCCGGGCTTCACCGGTTTGTTCAGCAAGGGCGCGTCGAGCCGCTGCAATGAACGCCGACACTGATCGGTGCGGTCTGCGGTGATGATCACCGCCGGAATCGCCTGGCTGAAATGCTCGCGCAAATGCCGGACCACCTCACAGCCCACCACCCCGTGATCCAGGTGATAGTCCGCCAGAATCAGTTCCGGCGCCTGTCCCTGCAAAGCCACCAGCGCGGTGGCCTCGTCGGTGGCGGTGACCACCTCGCAACCCCACTGTCCGAGCAACGCGCTCATGCTTTCAAGAATGCTGATTTCGTTGTCCAACACCAACAGGCGCCGGCCCGGCAACGGGTTGCCGGTGCCTGGTTGTGGCGCCGCCAGGCTGATGGGCTGCGGAATCTCATGGGAAATCGGCACTTCGATGCTGAACATCGAACCGCGCCCCGGCAGCGAATGCACCTGAATCCTGTAATCGAGGATCTTGGCGATGCGTTCGACGATGGCCAGCCCCAGGCCCACGCCCTTGCGATCGGCGGCGCGCCCGACATCCAGTTGATTGAACTCGAGGAAGATCGAGTCAAGACGATCCGCCGGGATCCCGCGCCCGGTGTCCCAGACTTCAATACGCAGCGCATCGCCCCGGCGCCGGGCTCCCAGCAGGATGCTGCCGTCGTCGGTGTAGCGGCAGGCATTGCTGAGGAAGTTGCGCAGAATCCGCGTCATCAGGCGCAAGTCGGTGTGAATGGCGTAATCGCCCATGTGCACCCGCAGGTTCAACCCGGCCGCCGCGGCCACCGACTGAAACTCCGAAACAAGCGGCGCGAGCAATTCGTCGAGGCGGTACAGGGCGATGTCCGGCTTCACCGCCGCCTGATCGAGCCGGGAAATATCCAGCAGATCGGTGAGCAAGTCTTCGGCCCCTTCCAGCGCCTGATGCGTGCGCTCCACCAGCACCTGTTCGACGTCGGGCAAGTGCCGTTCGCGCAAGGTCGAGATCAGCAAACGCGCGGCGTTGAGCGGTTGCAGCAGGTCGTGACTGGCGGCGGCGAGGTATTTGTCTTTGCTGCGATTGGCCGCCTCGGCGGCATCACGGGCGTCGCGCAAGGCTTCTGATATCTGTTTGCGCTGGATGATCTGCTGTTGCAGATTGCGGTTGGCGTCCAGCAACTCGTTGGTGCGCGCGGTGACCCGCTGCTCCAGTTGGTCATTGAGTTGTTGCAGGCGCTGCTGGGCCAGTTTTCGTTCGGTGATGTCGGCGACAAAGCCCTCCACCAGGCCTTCCTGATCCGGTTTGAGCAGCAGGTTCATCAATACGTCGAGGACGCTGCCATCCTTGCGTCGCAGCTGAGTTTCATAGGCCAGCAGGCTGCGCTCGCGCCGGAGGATTTCGCCGATGCTTTCCAGCTCCTGCGCGCCCCCGACGAACAGCGTGCCCGCCAGGTCCGTCAGGGAAAACAGCACCTCCTGCGGGTCCTGATAGCCGAGCATCCGCGCCAGTGCCGGGTTGGCGGCGCGCATGCCTTCCAGCAGGCTCGCCTGGAAGATCCCGTGCACCGCGTTTTCGAACAGCCATTTATAGCGGTTACGTTCGGTTTCCAGTTCATCCAGGCGCGCGGCCAGTTCCGGGTAATGACTCTTGCGCGCCGAGTGGTTGCCCAAGCCGAGTAACCCGGCCAGCGCCCGTTGCTGTTCGTCAGAGGGCTTCGCCATAGACGACCTCGACGTCGCGCTGACTGGATTCGCGCGGGTTGGTAAGGATGCACGGGTCGTGCATGGCGTGTTGCGACAGGAACGGAATATCCGCCGTACTCACCCCGTGCAGACCGAGGGTTTCGTGGAAGCCGATGGCGTGTTTGAGGGCGATCAGGTGTTCGACCAGACGCCCGCAAATCTGCCGGTGATTCAGGCCGCGGCAATCGATGCCGAACGTCTCGGCGATCACCTTGAAACGCTCCGGCGCCGAGCTGTAGTTGAACGCCACCACATGTTCCACCAGCACCGCGTTGCACAAGCCGTGAGGCAGATCAAGGAATCCACCGAGGCTGTGGGACATGGCGTGCACCGCGCCGAGGATCGCATTGGAGAACGCCAGCCCGGCCTGCATGCTGCCGAGCATGATTTTTTCCCGCAGGGCGATGTCGTTCGGGTTGGCGATCATTTGCACCAGATTGCCGTTGATCAGCCGCATCGCCTCCAGCGCGTGAGGGTCGGTGAGCGGCCCGTGGCCGGTGGAGACAAAGGCTTCGATGGCGTGGACCAACGCGTCGATGCCGGTACAGGCTGACAGGAACGGGTCCATGCTCAGGGTGGTTTCCGGATCGATCAGCGACACATCCGGCACCGCGGCCTTGCTGACGATAGAGAACTTCATGCGTTCTTGCTGATTGGAGATGATCACGAACTGCGACACATCGGCCGACGTGCCGGCGGTGGTCGGAATCAGGATCAGCGGCGGGCTGGGCATGCGCAGGGTGTCCACGCCCTCGAATTCAAGGATGTTGCGCCCGTGGGCGACGACGATGCCGATGCCTTTGCCGCAGTCCATCGGGCTGCCGCCGCCGATCGCCACGATCACATCGCAGTGATTCTCCCGGTACAGCTCGGCGCCGAGCATGACCTCTTCGATCCGCGGGTTGGGCGAAACGTCGCTATACAAAAAGAAATCAATGCCCTGGGCTTGCAGGCTGGCCTCGACATCGGCGACCCAACCGGCGGCAATCACACCGGGGTCGCTGACCACCAGCACCTTGCGGGCGCCAAAGGTCTTGGCGTAGTTGCCTACATTGTGCCGACAGCCGGCACCGAAGATGATTTCAGGCGAAACGAATTTACGCAGCTGGCTGAGATTCTGGCTCATTGGAAAGCCTGTTTTTATTGTTTTGGAAGGTAAAGTCCACACTAAAGCATCCGGCTGCGAATGCAATCAGACCAATGGATAGCGAACCAGCCCGGGGTGTACTCGGTTTTTGTATTCACCGAAGATCCCCTGTGGGAGCGAGCCTGCTCGCGATGGCTGTCTTCCAGTCAAAATGATGTTGTCTGACACTCCGCTATCGCGAGCAGGCTCGCTCCCACAGGGGACTTGTGTCAGCTCACAATTCATCCACGATAGATCAGCCGCGAAGCCTTTTCATTGCGCAAGGTCAGGTGCTCCATGCCCTGCCCTGGCGTGTCGGCTTCGTCCCGGGCCTTGAGAATAACGTCGTGGTGCGGCGACTTGCTGCACACCGGGTCGGCGTTGGCGGCATCACCGGTGAGCATGAACGCCTGACAGCGGCAGCCACCGAGGTCCTGGTGTTTTTCATCGCAGGAACGGCACGGCTCTTTCATCCAGTCATCGCCACGAAAACGGTTGAAACCGAAGGAGTCGTTCCAGATGTGTTCGATGCTGTGCTCGCGCACGTTGGGAAACTGCACCGGCAACTGGCGAGCGCTATGACAAGGCAGCGCCGTACCGTCCGGGGTGATATCGAGAAACAGGTTGGCCCAGCCATTCATGCAGGTCTTGGGGCGTTCTTCGTAGTAATCCGGGGTGACGAAAATCAGCTTGCACGGGTGGCCTTCGGCCTCAAGCCGCTGGCGGTATTCATTGGTAATCCGCTCGGCGCGCTGCAACTGTTCGCGGGTCGGCAACAGGCCGACGCGGTTGAGTTCGGCCCAACCATAGAACTGGCATGTGGCCAATTCGACGAAATCCGCCTCCAGCTCCAGGCACAGTTCGATGATCTGCGCGATCTGGTCGATGTTGTGCCGATGGGTGACGAAATTCAGCACCATCGGGTAGCCCTGGGCTTTCACCGCCCGGGCCATGGCCAGTTTCTGGGCGAAGGCCTTGCGCGAACCGGCGAGCAGGTTGTTCACCTCTTCGTCGGCGGCCTGAAAGCTGATCTGGATATGGTCCAGCCCGGCGACCTTAAAGTCGCGGACCTTCTGTTCGGTCAGGCCGACGCCTGAGGTGATCAGGTTGGTGTAGTAACCCATGTCCCGCGCGGCCTTGATCAACTCGGCCAGGTCTTGGCGCACCAACGGCTCGCCACCGGAAAAACCCAATTGTGCAGCGCCCATTTCCCGCGCCTCGCGGAACACCCGAATCCACTCTTCTGTGCTCAATTCCTCGCCCTGTTGGGCGAAGTCCAGCGGGTTGGAGCAATACGGGCATTGCAGCGGGCAGCGATAGGTCAGCTCCGCCAACAACCACAGCGGTGGGCCGGGTTGCTGTTCGATCAGGCTCACAAGATGATCCCCCGGTGCCAGACCCGCTCGGTGGTGACGGTGTGATACGGCGGGCGATTCAGCTCATAAGCCATGCTCATCGCGTCGAGCATGCTCCACAGCACGTCGAGTTTGAACTGCAGAATCTCCAGCATTCGCTGCTGACCCTCGACAGTGACGTAATGCGCCAGAGTGATGCGCAAACCATGCTCGACATCGCGCCGCGCCTGGCTCAGACGCGTACGGAAATAGTCGTAACCGGTCGGGTCGATCCACGGGTAATGGGTGGGCCAGGCGTCGAGCCGGGACTGGTGGATCTGCGGCGCGAACAGTTCGGTCAGCGAACTGCTGGCCGCTTCCTGCCAACAAGCACGACGGGCGAAATTGACGTAGGCGTCCACGGCAAACCGCACGCCCGGCAGCACCCGCTCTTGCGAGAGGATTTGTTCGCGATCCAGCCCCACCGCTTCGCCTAGGCGCAACCAGGCTTCGATCCCGCCTTCGCTACCGGGGACGCCATCGTGGTCGAGGATCCGTTGCAGCCATTCCCGGCGCACATCGCGGTCCGGGCAGTTGGCGAGGATGGCGGCATCCTTGAGCGGGATGTTCACCTGGTAATAGAAGCGATTGGCGACCCAGCCTTGGATCTGCTCGCGGGTGGCACGCCCGGCGTACATGGCTTGGTGAAATGGGTGGTGGATATGGTAATAGGCGCCTTTGGCGCGCAGGGCTGCTTCGAATTCGGCGGGGGTCATGGGAGTGTCAGTCATTGCGGTTCTCCAGGGGAATAACCGTTGGGTTCTGCGGTGTCTGGTCTGGCCTCATCGCGAGCAGGCTCGCTCCCACAATGGACCTGCTTTGCACAGAAAATCGGGTACGACCCGGACTCCTGTGGGAGCGAGCCTGCTCGCGATGGGGCCTTCAGCTACAAGACAATGTCCATGCCGTCATAAGCCACTTCAATCCCGCGCCGCTCCAGCAATGCGCGCTCGGCCGAGTCTTCATCGAGGATCGGGTTGGTGTTGTTGATGTGGATCAGCACCTTGCGCTGGCGATTGAACCCCTCCAGAACGTCGAGCATGCCGCCGGGACCGCTTTGTGGCAGGTGACCCATTTCGCGGCCCAGGCTCTGGCCGACTTCGCACACGCGCATTTCATCGTCGCGCCACAGCGTGCCGTCCAGCAGCAGGCAGTCGGCGCGCTGCATCCAGCTCAATACCTCGGCGTCGACCTGTCCCAGCCCCGGCGCATAGAAAACCGCTGCACCGCTGCGCAGGTCTTCGATGAACAGGCCAATGGTGTCCCCCGGTTGAGGGTTGCCACGGTTGGGGGAATACGGCGGTGCGTTGCTGACCAACGGAATCGCGCGAAATTGCAGGTGTTGGCAAGCCGAGATACTGAACGGCTCGCGGTCCAGCCCGATGGGTTGCCACTGCAAGCCACCGTTCCAGTGCTTGAGCATGGTGAACAAGGGAAAGCCGCTGCTGAGGTCTTGATGAACCCGCTCGGTGCACCAGACCGAATGCGGGCAGCCTTCGCGCAGGCTCAACAGGCCGGTGCAATGGTCGATCTGACTGTCCAGCAGGACGACACCGGCAATCGCCGTGTCACGCAAGCGTCGGGCTGGTTGCAGCGCCGGGAAGCTCTCGAGTTGCGCGCGAATGTCCGGTGAAGCATTGCAGAGTACCCACTCCACACCATCGTCGCTCAGGGCAATGGACGACTGCGTGCGGCGTTGCGCGCGCAGGTTGCCGTTGCGCATAGCGGCGCATTGACGGCAGTTGCAGTTCCATTGTGGAAATCCACCGCCGGCGGCGGAACCGAGAACGCGGATGTGCATGGGAGGCTCCAGAAGGCAGGCCCGGCCAACGCATCGGCTGACCGGGCGATCAATCAACGGTTGGCGAAATACATCGTCACTTCGAAGCCAATGCGCAGATCGGTAAACGCGGGTTTATTCCACATGGGTTAATCCTCTTCTTGTGCCGGACGATTCCGGTAAAGCCATTAATGCACGGGGGGCGAAGTGACCGAATGCTACTTTCGAAGGAGGTTGTGGGGTGCGTTGGTAGGGGGTGTCGCGCAGAGCCTGGAAACACACAAAACCAATGTGGGAGCGAGCCTGCTCGCGATGGCGGAGTGTCAGTCGACTTTTTTGTGGAATGTGACGACGCCTTCGCGGGCAAGCCTCGCTCCTACAGGGTTGCGCGGATTTCACGGCTAACACATAACCTGTAGGAGCGAGGCTTGCCCGCGAAAGCCATCACCCGATTTCGAGCCGAATCAGAAGAACCCCAGCGGATTGATGTCGTAGCTCACCAACAGGTTTTTGGTCTGCTGGTAGTGGTCGAGCATCATCTTGTGGTTCTCACGGCCGACACCGGACTTCTTGTAGCCACCGAACGCGGCGTGGGCCGGGTACAGGTGGTAGCAGTTGGTCCAGACGCGCCCGGCCTTGATCGCCCGGCCCATGCGGTAGGCGCGGTTGATGTCGCGGGTCCACAGGCCGGCGCCGAGGCCGAACTCGCTGTCGTTGGCAATCGCCAGGGCTTCGGCTTCGTCCTTGAAGGTGGTGATACCCACCACCGGGCCGAAGATTTCTTCCTGGAACACGCGCATTTTGTTGTGGCCCTTGAGCAGGGTCGGCTGGATGTAATAACCGCTCGACAAGTCGCCTTCAAGACGCTCGGCCGCACCGCCGGTGAGCAGTTCGGCGCCCTCCTCCTGGGCGATTTTCAGGTACGAGAGGATCTTGTCGTACTGCTGCTCGGACGCCTGGGCGCCGACCATGGTTTCAGTGTCCAGCGGGTTGCCGCGCTTGATCTTGACGATCTTCTTCATCACCTCGGCCATGAACGGCTTGTAGATCGATTCCTGCACCAGTGCCCGGGACGGACAGGTGCAGACTTCGCCCTGGTTGAAGAACGCCAGAACCAGGCCTTCGGCGGCTTTTTCGATGAACTGTGGCTCGGCGTTCATGATGTCTTCGAAGAAAATGTTCGGCGACTTGCCGCCCAGTTCAACGGTGCTTGGAATGATGTTCTCGGCGGCGCAATGCATGATGTGCGCGCCGATCGGGGTGGAACCGGTGAAGGCGATCTTGGCAATGCGCTTGCTGGTGGCCAGCGCTTCACCGGCTTCGCGACCGAACCCCTGGACGATGTTCAGCACGCCGGCCGGCAGCAAATCGGCGATCAACTCGGCGAACACCATGATCGACAGCGGCGTTTGTTCGGCGGGTTTGAGCACGATGCAGTTGCCGGCAGCCAGGGCCGGGGCAAGTTTCCAGGCGGCCATCAGCAGCGGGAAATTCCACGGGATGATCTGCCCGACCACGCCCAGCGGTTCGTGGAAATGATAGGCGGTGGTCAGTTCGTTGATCTCGGCGGCGCCGCCTTCCTGGGCACGGATGCAACCGGCGAAGTAACGGAAGTGGTCGGCGGCCAAAGGTACGTCGGCGTTGAGGGTTTCGCGCACAGCCTTGCCGTTGTCCCAGGTTTCGGTGACGGCGAGGATTTCCAGGTTCTGCTCGATGCGGTCGGCGATTTTCAGCAGCACCCGCGAGCGATCCTGCACCGAGGTTTTGCCCCAGGCATCGGCGGCGGTATGGGCGGCATCGAGGGCTTTTTCGATGTCGGCGGCGCTGGAGCGCGGGAACTCGGCGATGACTTCACCGGTGACCGGTGAGGTGTTGGTGAAGTACTCGCCGTTGACCGGGGCAACGAACTCGCCGCCGATGAAATTGCCGTAGCGCGGCTTGAAGGAAACGACGGCGCCGGGTGTTCCGGGTTGTGCATAGATCATGGTGGGCCTCTGTCTGGGTCGATGCCTGTCAGGCCAACAGGCGATGAACCGATAGTAGAGAGCCCCGCCTGCCAGACGAATGCGCCGTTGGCAGGGGGATTCTCGTTATTTGGTAGTAGGTTTGCGCAAATCGAATGTGGGAGCGGGCTTGTGTGGCGAGGGGGCTTGCCCCCGTTCGATTGCGAAGCAATCGTAAATCTGTCACCACTTTTCTAATTCAAGATCGCGGCGACTGGTTTTGGGGGGCGCTTCGCACCCCAACGGGGGCAAGCCCCCTCGCCACACAAGCCCGCTCCCACAGGGGTTAGTGTTTGGCAACGAGATCTTTAGGCAGCTTGAACGTCCAGAGCATTCCGCCCTGGTTGAAGTCCTTGATGCGCTTGGCCACTTCGCCGCCCCACAGCGGAACAGCACCACCCCAACCAGACAGCACCGAGACGTATTGCTCGCCGTCCATTTCCCAGGTCACGGGCGAGCCGAGCACGCCGGAACCGGTCTGGAATTCCCAGACTTTCTCGCCGGTCCTGGCGTTGAACGCTTGCAGGAAACCTTCCGGCGTACCGGTGAACACCAGGTTGCCCTTGGTGGTCAGCACTCCGCCCCACAGCGGCGCGAAGTTCTTGTGGCGCCAGACTTCCTTGCCGGTTTTCGGGTCGATGGCGCGCAGCACGCCGATATAGTCTTCATTCAACGGTTTGATGGTGAAACCGGCACCGAGGAACGCCGCGCCTTTCTTGTAGGCGATGCCTTCGTTCCAGATGTCCATGCCCCACTCGTTGGATGGCACGTAGAACAGGCCGGTGTCGCGGTTGTAGGCCATCGGCATCCAGTTTTTTGCCCCGAGGAACGCGGGCGCGACGAACACCGAACTGCCTTTGGCCTCGGAGCCCGGTGCACCCGGACGGCTGGTTTCGTTGTAGATCGGCCGACCGTCCTTATCCAGGCCGCTGGCCCAGGTGATCTTGTCCACGAACGGGAAGCCACGGATGAATTTGCCGTTGGTGCGATCGAGCACGTAGAAGAAGCCGTTACGGTCCGCGGTGGCCGCCGCTTTGATTTCCTTGCCGCCTTCGCTGTAGTTGAACGACACCAGTTCGTTCACGCCGTCATAGTCCCAGCCGTCGTGGGGCGTGCTCTGGAAGTGCCATTTGATGGTGCCGTCATCCGGGTTCAGCGCCAGGCGCGAGGACGAGTAGAGGTTGTCGCCAGGGCGCAGGTGCGAGTTCCATGGCGCCGGGTTGCCGGTGCCGAACAGCAGCAGATTGGTTTCCGGGTCGTAGTAGCCGCCCAGCCAAGGCGCCGCGCCGCCGGTTTTCCACAAGTCGCCCGGCCAGGTCTTGCCCGCTTCGCCGCCAGAGATGCCGTTCTCTACCGCTTTGCCATCCTTGTAGACGTAGCCCATGTGGCCTTCGACCGTTGGCCGGGTCCACAACAGGTTGCCGTTTTTCGGGTCGTAGGCTTCGATCTTGCCCACCACCCCGAACTCGCCACCGGCCACACCAGTGATCAATTTGCCGTTGATTACCAACGGCGCTGCGCTGATGGAATAGCCTTCCTTGTGGTCGGCGACTTTCTTACTCCACACCACTTTGCCGGTGTCCTTGTTCAGGGCCACAAGCTTGGCGTCGAGGGTGCCGAAAATCACCAGATCGCCGTACAGCGCAACGCCACGATTGATCACGTCACAGCACGGGCGGATGTCATCGGGCAGGCGCGCGTCGTATTGCCAGAGCTTCCTGCCAGTGCGCGCATCCACCGCGAACACCCGCGAGTAGGAGCCGGTCATGTACATCACGCCGTCCTTGATCATCGGCTGCGCCTGCTGACCGCGCTGTTTTTCTCCGCCGAACGAAAAGGCCCAGACCGGTCGCAGGTCCTTCACGTTGTCGACATTGAGGGTGTCCAGCGGGCTGTAGCGCTGACCCTGGACGCCCAGGCCGTTGGTGACGATCTGCTCCGGGTTCTTTGGGTCCTGGAGGATGTCTTGATCGGAGACTGCGGCCAATGCCTGGCCGGACAACAGCATGGCACTGAGCAGCACGCTCAAGGCGAAGGGTTGGCGACGTGCGGGTTGGGTCATGACGGCTACCTCTGCGGTTTTTGTTATACCCGGGAAATTTTCCCGGTCTGGTGCAGATTCTTGGGCGCCGCCGCCCCTGCAACAATTGCCCGCAGGGCTGAGATTGCTAGTCCGTTAGTACAGGGTCGAATGAGATGAGGGCCATCGATAGAAACTGGATCCCGTGGGAGCGGGCTTGCCCGCGAAGGCGGTGTGTCAGGCGCGTTGATAAAACACCAGATCCCCGGCAAACAGCACGCCGGTTTTCCGGTCGAGAATAGCCAGATCCGCGCCGGTGTGCCCACCCAGGCCCAGCAGGCGCAAATCGTGATTCCCAAAACTTCGTACACCCGGCGGCGCCTATTGGTACATGTCCGGTACGTCATAGCGCAGGCCGTAACGGGCATAAATGCTGTTGACCGCGCCCTCGCGAATCAACGCTTCCAGCGCCTCTTCCACGGCGTAGGCCAGTTGTCGGTTGCTTTCATGCACCGCCATGCCGATCTCCCAAAGCTGTTTACCCATGTTCGGGTAGGTGTTTTCCGCCAGCGCCACTTGCGGATCAGCGGCCTGATGGACTTGCCAGTCGATCTCGCCGCGCATGGCCATCACCGCGTCGACCTCGCCGGCCTTCATCGCGGCAAACGCCTGGGGTACGCCTGGGTAATGGCGTGTTTTGGCGGCGAGCATGCCGTTGAACACCGAGGTCAGGTAGAACGACGGCACGCTGTCGACTTCGACGCCGATCGGGTGCTGCTGAAACACGGCGACGCTGCCCACCGAGTTCAGCCGACGGCGGTCATAAGCCACTTGCCATTGTTCGGTCTGGTACGGCCCGAACATCACCACATGACCGTTCTCCAGTTCGCCCAGTTCATTGCGTTTCTGTGAGTAATCGCGATCGTAGGGCACGCGCATCATCAGGTCGGCCAGCTGCTGGTTGTGCAACTGACTGGCCCGCCAGATGTAATCGCGCAGGTCGTCGTCGAGCTTCTCCCCGGCAGGTGCCCAGATCAGTTTCAGGCGTACCCCCATGGCCTTGGCCAAGGCCTGGGCAAGTTCGACATCGACTCCGCGAGCCTGCCCTGCCTCTTCAAAACTGTAGGGCGCGAAGTCCTTGTAGACCGCGACTTTCAGCTCTGCGGCGGCGATCATTTCGTCATAGGTACGGACTTGCGCCTGCGCTGTCTGGCAGCACAGCCACACAGCGCTGATCAACACCGCGAGCAGGCGCATGGGTTACTCCTCGACGTGCACGCTGTCCAGATAAGTGCGCACCGCCCACAGGGCTTCCTGACTCAGGTAGTCGGCCATTTTTGGCATGTACACCCGGCCGTCACGCACGGCGCCATGGCGCACGCGTTCGACGAACCATTCATCACCGGCCTCGCCGACGTCGAGCATGCGCAAGTCGGGGGCAATGCCGCCGGACTTGGCTTCCAGACCATGACAGGCCGCGCAGTTCTGGTTGTAGGCCGAGGAGCCGATTTGCACGGCTTTATCGCGTTCCGGGGAGGATCGGTAAGGGTTCGCCGCCGCCCAGCCATCGGCATCGACCTGCACACCGGCCTCCTTGATCGGGGTCAGTCCCTGGGTTTCGACGGCTTGGGGTACCACGTTGCCGTGGGCCCAGACGGAACCTGCGTTGATGAAACCGGCCAGCAGTCCGGCAACGAGCAAGGCGTTGCGTTTTGGTGTCATTGTTATGCCCTCAAGATTGCACGCAAAACCTCTTGGCAGAGGCTAGACCCCATCTTAGGAACGCCGTTGCGCCAGCCGTATGCTGCTTTGGTGGCCGCGCCCTACTCCCTTGGTAGTAGGGCTTGTGGCGCACGCCCAGGTGTGTTTCGGACGCCGTTACTACCTTGGTACTGGCCCATCGGTACTTTCTGCATATTTCCCCGCCTGCCGAGGGTTCCTATGCTGGCGCTACCTGTAATGGAGTGTCCTATGCGCCAGCTTGCCCCTTACGCCTTGACCTACCTGCTGGCGATTGCCTGCGCCGCCGGGCTGGCGACCCAGAGTCAGGCGGCAGACGCGCCGTTGCAGGTGCGGATCGGCTACCTGGGTTATCGCCCCGATCCAGGCCCGCTGCTGTCGAACGTCATTCCTGAACCGACCGATGCCGGCCTGAGGGGCGCCGAACTGGCGATCACCGACAGCAACAGCACCGGTCGCTTTCTCAACCACCGCTACGACCTGGTCAGCGTCAATGTCGACAATCCCGAAGCCTTGCTCGAAGCGGCCAAGGCCCAATACGAGCAAGGTCTGCGGCTGTTCGTGGTGAATGCGCCGGCGGCCAGCCTGCGCCAACTCAGTGCCGCGCTACCCGACAGCCTGCTGTTCAATGCCGGCAGCCCGGATGACAGCCTGCGCATCACCGATTGCCTGCCGAACGTGCTGCACAGCCTGCCAAGCCGCGCAATGCTGGCCGATGCGCTGGCGCAATTTCTGGTGCTGCGCAAATGGCAACGAGCGCTGCTGATCGTCGGCCCGACCCCGGACGATCAAGCCTATGCCGCCGCCCTCCGTCGGGCGGCCAAACGCTTTGGCCTGCAATTGGTGGCGGAAAAAGCCTGGAGCTTCGATAACGACCAGCGCCGCAGCGCCCAGGCCGACATGCCGCTGTTCACCCAGACCGCCGAGTACGACGTGGTGCTGGTGGCCGATGAACGCGGCGACTTCGGCGAGTACGTGCCCTACCAGACCTGGTATCCACGACCGGTCGCCGGCACTCAGGGCCTGACCCCGGTGGGCTGGCACAAGACCGTCGAAACCTACGGTGCCGCGCAGTTGCAGAAGCGCTTCGAAGCACTGGCCGGGCGCTGGATGAACGACCGGGATTTCGCCGCGTGGATGGCCGTGCGCAGCATTGCCAGCGCGGTAGGAAAACTGGGTCAGGTCGATGCCATGGCGATCCGTACGCTTGAAATCAGCGAGCAATTGCCGCTGGACGGCTTCAAGGGCCGCAAGCTCAGTTATCGACCGTGGAACGGTCAGTTGCGCCAGCCGATCCCCATCGTGCAGCCCCGGGCGCTGGTCAGCACATCGCCGCAGGAGGGTTTTCTACACCCTTTCAACGAAATGGACAGCCTGGGTTACGACAAAGCCGAGGTCAGCTGCCGCTTTCTCTGATCCCTTTTTTCACAACAACGACAACAACAATAAGGAATCTGCCATGCGCCGCACCCTGCTTTCTTGCGCCCTGTTGCTCGCTGCCGGGCACGCCGCTGCCAGCACCGCCTGGGTCTCCAACGAAAAGGACAACAGCCTGAGCCTGATCGATATGCAGACCTTGCAAGTCACCGACACCCTGCCCGTCGGCCAGCGCCCGCGCGGTCTGTTGCTGTCCCACGACAACAAGCTGCTGTACATCTGCGCCAGTGATTCGGACCGGGTCCAGGTGATGGACGTCGCCACGCGCAAGATCATCAAGGAACTGCCCTCGGGCAAGGACCCCGAGCAATTCGCCCTGCACCCCAACAACCGCTGGTTGTACGTCTCCAACGAGGACGATGCGCTGGTGACGGTGATCGACACCGAAACCTCCAAAGTGCTGGGTCAGATCAACGTTGGCGTCGAGCCCGAAGGCATGGCCGTCAGCCCCGACGGCAAGTGGGCGGTGAACACCAGCGAAACCACGAACATGCTGCACTGGATCGACACCAGCACCCAGACCCTGACCGACAATACCTTGGTGGACCAGCGGCCACGTTTCGTCGAGTTCAATCCCGACGGCTCGCAACTCTGGGCCTCGGCGGAAATCGGCGGCACGGTGACGATTCTCGACGTCGCCAGCCGCAAGGTCCTCAAGACCCTGACCTTCCAGATCAAGGGCGTGCACCCGGACAAGGTCCAGCCGGTGGGGATCAAACTCAGCGCCGACGGCAAGTACGGCTTCGTTGCCCTCGGCCCGGCCAATCATGTGGCGGTGATCGACGCCAAGACCTTGGAGATTGTTGATTACCTGCTGGTGGGCCGACGGGTCTGGCAGATGTCGTTCACCCCGGATCAACGGCAATTACTGGCCACCAACGGCGTCAGTGGCGATGTGTCGGTGATCGATGTCGACAGCCTCAAGGTGACCAAATCGGTGAAGGTCGGACGCTATCCCTGGGGCGTAGTGGTGACGCCATGAACGCCCTTGAAGTCAGCGACCTGAGTTTCGCTTACGGCGCGCGTGAGGCTCTGCATCAGGTGAACTTCAGCCTGGCATCGGGGTGCTTCGTGGCGCTGCTGGGACCGAATGGCGCGGGTAAATCGACGCTGATCGCCTTACTCACCCGCCTCTATGATGTGCAGCGCGGTGAGATTCGGGTCGGCGGTTGGTCCTTGCGCACCGCAGCGCGCCCGGCGTTGAAGCAATTGGGTGTGGTGTTCCAGCAAAGCACCTTGGATCTGGACCTCAGCGTCGAGCAAAACCTGCGGTACCACGCGGCGCTGCATGGTCTGTCCCGACGCCAGGCCGGGCTTCGAGTCGATGCCGAACTGGCCCGTCAGGCCCTGACCGAGCGCCGTCGCGAACGAGTGCGCGAACTCAATGGCGGCCATCGTCGGCGAGTGGAGATCGCCCGCGCGTTGCTGCACGAGCCAAGCCTGCTGCTGCTCGACGAGGCCAGCGTCGGCCTCGACCCGGCCAGCCGTCTGGCGCTCAACCAACACATTCGCAGCCTGTGCCGCGAGCACAACATCAGCGTGCTCTGGGCCACCCATTTACTCGACGAAGTGCAGCCCAGCGACGACTTGCTGATCCTGCATCAAGGGCGGTTGGTGGCCAGCGGACAGGCTGATGCGCTGAGCCTGGAACATGGCGGCAACCTCAGTTCGGCCTTCGCTCGCCTGACCACCTCGGTCTCTTCAGGGGCAGTCGTCCAATGAACGCTTACTGGCAATGTTTCAGCGGTATCGTGCTGCGCGAATGGCTGCGCTTTGTGTTGCAGCGCACGCGATTTCTCAGCGCACTGGTGCGGCCATTGCTGTGGCTGCTGGTGTTCGCCGCCGGTTTTCGCGCGGCTCTCGGCATCGCCATCATCGAGCCCTACGACACCTACATTCCCTATGAGGTTTACATCATCCCGGGGCTGGCCTGCATGATCCTGTTGTTCAACGGCATGCAAGGTTCGCTGTCGATGGTTTATGACCGGGAGATGGGCAGCATGCGCGTGCTGCTGACCAGCCCTCTGCCCCGGACCTTCCTGCTGTGCAGCAAATTGCTGGCGACGTCGCTGATTTCGTTGTTGCAGGTGTACGCCTTTCTGGCGATTGCCTGGCTGTACGGCGTGCAACCGCCGGCTATGGGTCTGCTACTGGCGTTGCCGGCGTTGCTGCTGGTGGCGTTGATGCTCAGCGCGCTGGGCCTGTTGCTGTCCAACGCGATTCGCCAACTGGAGAACTTTGCCGGGGTGATGAACTTCGTGATCTTTCCGCTGTTTTTCCTGTCATCGGCGCTGTATCCGCTGTGGAAAATGCGCGAGTCCAGCGAGTGGCTGTATTGGCTATGCGCCTTGAACCCGTTCACCCATGCGGTGGAACTGGTGCGGTTTGCCCTGTACGAACGCTTCAACCCGTTGGCGCTGGTGGTGTGCATCGGGCTGACGCTGGTGTTTG
Source organism: Pseudomonas sp. LBUM1673 (assembly GCF_059695645.1). Classification (NCBI taxonomy): domain Bacteria; kingdom Pseudomonadati; phylum Pseudomonadota; class Gammaproteobacteria; order Pseudomonadales; family Pseudomonadaceae; genus Pseudomonas; species Pseudomonas sp. LBUM1673. The sequence continues at coordinate 2,769,360 of NZ_CP166780.1, read as the reverse complement.
CCCTGCTGGCCGTGCTCACCTTCAACCCGCAGCATGCGGCCCTGCGCAAAACCAACTGAAAACACGATTCCCCTGTGGGAGCGAGCCTGCTCGCGATAGCGGTGTGTCAGTCAACATCAATGCTGGATGTGATGGCCTCTTCGCGAGCAGGCTCGCTCCCACAGTTGTTCTGAGGTGTACACAGGCAAAGCACCCGGCAATCCGGGCAAAATTACTACTTTAGTACTGGTTTACCTGTCTATCGTCGCATTCCAAACGCACCGCGACTGGCATGTAATGAACCCCATGCCGCGGCAGGGCTATTTTGCGCGTAACCTGAAGGCATTGACCGCAGGCGATCTCGCGCAACCGCTGGCGGCGAATCTGCCCGTGCCCCCTGCCCGGCCCCAGCCCTTTCCCTGACTTGAGCGCTTGCGTGTTGCTGCCACACCCTGATCAAAAAAATAATGAGGTGAAAGGCCATGTACAAAATTCTGATTGCCGACGATCACCCGCTGTTTCGCGAAGCCATTCATAACGTCATCAGCGACGGTTTCCCCGGCAGTGAGGTCATGGAAACCGCCGACCTCGACAGCGCCCTGGCCCTGACCCAGGAACACGATGACCTGGACCTGATCCTGCTCGACCTGAACATGCCTGGCATGCATGGCCTCAATGGCCTGATCAACCTGCGCAACGAGGCGCCGACCATTCCGGTGGTGATCGTCTCGGCCGAACAGGACAAACAAATCGTGCTGCAAGCCATCACCTATGGCGCGGTGGGGTTCATCACCAAGTCATCGCCACGGGTGCAGATGACCGAGGCCATCCAGCAGATCCTCAATGGCAACGTCTACCTGCCGCCGGACATCATCCGCACGCAAAAAAGCGGCACCCATCGCCGGATGAATGACACCCCGAGCTTCCCGCCCGAATTGCTCCAGGCGCTGACCCGCAAGCAGTTGCTGGTACTTGAGCGTATGACCAAAGGCGAATCGAACAAACAGATCGCCTACACCCTGGAAATCGCCGAAACCACGGTCAAGGCCCACGTCTCGGCGATATTGCGCAAACTCAATGTGCACAATCGGGTGCAGGCGATTTTGAGTGCCGGGGATATTGATTTCGGGTCTTATTTGCGGCGTTGATGCTTCTTCAGAAAGACCGCGTCGCCCCTATCGCGAGCAGGCTCGCTCCCACATTAGGTCTGAGATGACTCGGTCAAATGTGGGAGCGAGCCTGCTCGCGATGAGGCCCTCACAAACACCAGAAAACTCAAGGCCGACCAAGCAAATGACTCATCGCCGTCTTGAGTTTCATCGGCCGCACCGGTTTGTGCATCAGGGTATGGCCCAGTTCGCGGATTTGCTGTTTGAGTTCGTTGCTGTAGTTGGCGGTGATCATCATCGCCGGGATCGCCGAGGCGCGACGGGCGTTGATGCGGGCCACGGCGTCGACACCGTTCTGCTCGTCATCCAGGTGATAGTCAGCGATCAGCAGGTCTGCTTCGGCGTGATAATTATCCACTTGCCGCGCCAGGTCCTCCTCCGACAGCGCCGTGACCACCCGGCAGCCCCAACCTTCGAGCAAGGTGCGCATACCGGCGCAAATGGCCGCATCGTTGTCCAGCACCCACACCCGTGCACCGCGCAGGCGCTCGAGCATTGGCTCACTCATCAGCAGGCTCGGCAACGCCTTCGGCGCCGTAGCACTCAACGGCACTTCGACGGAAAACATAGAGCCCTTGCCCGGCCATGAACGCACGTGAATCCGGTGGCCGAGAATGCCGGCGATTTTCTCCACAATCGCCAGGCCCAGCCCCAAGCCGCGATCCTGATCCGGGCGCTGCACGTCACCGCGTTTGAACTCCTGAAAGATCTCCTCCAGACGGTTTTCCGCAATGCCCATGCCGCTGTCCCAGACTTCGATCGTCAGCCGCTGGTGATGACGCCGGCAACCGAGCACCACCCGCCCGCTGTAGGTGTAGCGAATGGCATTGCTCAGCAGGTTGCGCAGGATTCGCGCGAGCAACTGAATGTCACTGCGCACCAACGCCGAACAAGGAATGAAATGCAGCTCGAGACCTTCACTACGGGCCACCTGGGTGTATTCGGCGGCGAGGTTTTCCAGCAATTCGCTCAGGGCAAATGGCGCAATGTCGGCCTTGATCACCCCGGCATCGAGTTTGGAAATGTCCACCAGGGTGCCCAGCAGGTTTTCCACGTCTTCCAGGGAATTACTGACATTGCGCACCAGAATCTCGTTGGCCACCGGCTCCCGGCGCTCCAGCAACGCGCTGGTAAACAGCCGCGCGGCATTGAGCGGTTGCAGCAGGTCGTGGCTGACGGCGGCGAGAAACTTGGTCTTCGACAGGTTGGCCTGCTCGGCCTCGAGCTTGGCCTCGCGCAAGCGTGACTCCACGCGGCGGCGCTCGTCGATTTCGCGCAGCAATTGGTCATTGAGGGTGGTCAGTTCGGTGGTGCGTTCGCGCACCCGCAACTCAAGGTTCTGATAGGCCTGATGCAGCGCCTCGGCGGTGCGGCGGCGCTCGGTGATGTCGCGGATCAATACGAAAATCCCCACCACTTCCCCGGTGGCCAGGCGATTGGGCACGTAGGAGCGCAGCATGTAGCGTTCCTGATTATTGATATTGGTTTCGGCAAACTCGAACGTCACGCTCTCACCGGCCAAGGCCCGCGCCACGTAGGCTTCCAGGCGCTGATAATGCTGCTCGCTGTGCACTTCGCGCAGGCTCTGCCCGAGCATCACACCCCGGGGCCAGCAGTACCATTCTTCGTAGACTTTGTTAGTGAATTCATAGACCAGATCGGCATTCAGGTAGGCGATCAGCGCTGGCACATGGTCGGTGATCAGGCGAATCCAGCGCTCGCTTTCACTGAGCGCTTCGGCATGCTGGTAGCGTTCGGTGATGTCGGTGAAGGTGTTGACGAAACCGCCGGTGGGCAACGGATGGGTGCGGATTTCCAGCACCCGGCCATCGTAGAGGCGCTGCTCACATTCCTGCACCGGCCGGCCGTTGGCATCGCGACTGGCCGGGGTCAGCAGGTTCAGTTCGCTGTCGGCGATCACTTCGGCGAACGGCCGATGGGCTGCCACCGGGGCCAGGCCGCTGAGTTCCAGGAAGCGCCGGTTCCACAGTTCCAGAATGCCCTCGGCGTTGACCATCGCCACCCCTTGGGACAGGTTGTCGACCGCCCGTTGCAACAAGTGCGACTTCTGCGCCACCGCCTGCTCGCGGCGCAAGGTTTCGCTGAGTTTGACGTCGGTAATGTCAGTGAACAGGATCACCCGCCCGCCTTCCTGGGTCGGTCGTTCGCTGACTTGCAGCCAGCGCCCGTTGTGCAGGCGATAGAGCAGGTTTTCGTCGGCATGCCCGCGGGGTTCTTCGCTGAACAGCCCGGTCGAGGTCATCAACCGTTTGACCTCGCGCAGGCGCATGCCAGCGTTGATCCGCACCCGGCTGGTGCTCCAAAACGCCTTGAAGCGGCTGTTGAACAGCACGATCCGCTGCTCGGCATCGAACAGCACAAAGGCGTCGGAAATGCTCTCAATGGCGTCGATCAAGTGTTGATGGGCGGTTTCGGCCCGCAGCCGCGCCTCGCTGAGCAAGTGATTGCCGGCCTTGAGTTCAGCCATGGCCTGGTTCAAGGCATCGGTGCGCTCACGCACCTGTTCGGCCAGCACCACCGAATGCTGGAACGCCGCATACGGGTCGTTGCCCCGGGTGATGCCGGACTCGATGCGCTCGATCAGCGCGCCATTGATGCGCTGCAGTTTATGGTTTTCGTGCCGCAGGCTGGCGATCTGCGCCTGAAGGTCAGCGCTGTCCAGGGGCGCGGCCTCGGGCAATGGCAACCCCGGTGAAGGTCTGGTTGATGTGCATGCCATTGAACTGTTCTCCGTAGGTGTTGAAACCCATCACCCGCTGGTCCCGCAAGAACGCGCCGATCTGCTCGAGACTGCCGTCGTCTTCCAGTTCCAGACGCCTGAGAAAACAATCGCAGCCGATGGTCAGCAACAGGTCCCCGAGACGCTCCTGCAAACCGTCGAACAGGTTTTGCAGATTCGGCAGCATGGGGCCGGGGGTCATGACGGTGAGAACGATGCCGTTTTCCACCGCACAGTAAAAACTCAGGCTCAGGTCTGGATGAACCTGCTGGATCGCCCGCACGTAATACTGATCGTTGATTCGCACCGCCAACGGGTGTGCGGCAAAGGTCCGATAGTCGAGGTCGGCCACCGCTACGCCGATGTGCCGGGCGTACTCTTCGGCGGCCGGTTCGGCATTGAGCTCGAACACCCGGCGCGAGGCGCTGTCGGCAGCGGTGACCACCAGTTTTTCAGCCCTGGGCAGGATGTGGTGGGTGGTGAAGACTTCGAAATCCAGCCAGGTATTGACCAGCACCACCACCGCCGCGCCGCTGTGAAACTCGCCGCTGAAATACACGTGGGTGTGGGTCAGGTAGTTGTCGTCGCCGGCCGAACCGCCGAAATGCGGAATATCGCCCAACGCCGCGCTCAAGGCCGCCAGAACCATTTCTTCACGGCTGGACAAGCCATCGAGCAGGGTCAGGGCAAAGCTGTTGCCCTTGATCGGCGCCAGGGTGTTGCTGCGACAACCACTGACTAGGCGCTCGACCATTTGCTGGGCATCGATCAGGCTGAAATGCTCCATCTCATCGATCAGTTCGGTGGAGATGGAAAAGTGCCGATGATCGAAACCCACCGCCGTCACGCAGCTGCGGCCATAGCCTTGGGGCGTGATTTCCCCGGCGCTGGTGCAGCCCACCAGACGAATGCCGCCGAAGCTCTGTTGCAACGCCTGCCCCAGCGCCTGCAAGTCGTACTCGGCGGAACAGAAGAACAGCACGAAGCCCAAATGCGGATGCAAGAGTTGCCGCGCCAGATCCTGGGCCGCTTGCTGGGCATCGGTGGCCTGGGACATGGCACTGACCACACCGTCGCTCTGAACCTGCTGCATCATCGCCCCCCCGCCTGTATGAGGCTCGAGTGTACGAAGCCTGCGGGCGGCGGCGAATGCTACTTGGGTAGCGGTCAGGTGGTTCCATGGGATGAGAGCCGGACGGCATCTTCAAACCACCGAATTCCCCTGTAGGAGCGCGGCTTGCCCGCGAAGAGGCCGTCACATTCAACATTAATGTCGACTGACACACCGCTTTCGCGGGCAAGCCTCGATCCTACAGAGGATCTGCGTTACCAGGTCAACACCGCCCCCACCGCGAACGTATCGGTGTCTTCGTTCTGGGCGCTGGTGTCGTGGCCATTGATTTCGAACTGGTGCTTTGGTTTGGCCGGTGTAGCACGGCAAATTCGGTGTAAGACCAGCCCGCTGGACAGGCCCGGAACTTAGGGTGTAAGCCTGTGGAGCAGACTGGCGTCCACAGGAACCGGTGTCCGCTAGGCGAGCGCTCTAAACAGCATATAAACGGCGATCACCACGCAGACGCTGGCGAAGCCGATCTGCAACCCTCGGGCCGGCACCCGCGCGCAGAGTTTTCGACCGAGGACCATCCCGACGATGCTGGCGACAATGAACGCCACGCCCAAACCATCGATCCGCACCCCGGCCTGAAACGCGCCGACCACCCCGATCACCGAGATCAGGCTGATCACCATCAACGACGTGGCGACGATCCCGCGCATCTGCACATCGGTCAGCTGCTTGAACGCCGGCACAATCAGAAAACCGCCACCGACCCCGAGCAACCCCGACACCACACCGGTCACCGCGCCAAGTGCCGCCAGGGTCGCGGTGCATTTGGCGGTCCAGGAAAAACGCCCGGTCTGCTGATCGAGCATGCAGTTCTTCTGGCCCCAGTTGGCGTGGCCGTGGTCGCTCGGGCCGTCGTCGTGCTTTTCCCGGCGCAGCATCCGCCAGGCCACCATGACCATCAGCAGACTGAACAGGACCATCAGGATTTTTTCCGGCAACTGATGGGCGAAATAGATGCCCACCGGCGAAAACACCGCGCCCAGCAGTGCAATCAATAACGCCGCGCGATAGCGCACCAGGCCATGGCGCAAACCATCAATCGCACCGATCGCCGCCGCACTGCCCACCGCGAACAGCGCCACCGGTGCCGCCTGAGTCATGGTCAAACCCAACCCCAGCACCAGGGCCGGCACCGCAAGAATGCCGCCACCGGCACCGGTCAAACCGAGCACCAGGCCCATGACCACACCGAAAAAACTTGCCAGCAACATAGGGGTCTCTCAGTCAATCCTGGACAGGCGGGTCAGCCATTCACGACCCTTGAGCAGGCCATTCCAGTAGAACCACGGCAGCAGAGTCGCCTTGAGAAACCAGGCCGAACGGCGCGCCACCGTCGGGTCGAGGGGAAAGGTCGGCAGCAATTTACCGGCGTAACCGAACTCGGCGAGGATCACTTTGCCCTTCTCCACCGTCAGCGGGCAGGAACCGTAGCCGTCGTACTTGAGTGGCAATGGCTGCCGCTTGCGCAGGGCCAGCAGGTTTTGCGCCACCACCACGATCTGCTTGCGCGCGGCGGCGGCGGTTTTCGCGTTGCTGGTGGAACAGACATCGCCCAACGCGAATACATCCGGATAGCGCACATGTTGCAGGCTGTGCGGGTTCACTTCGCACCAGCCGGCGGCATCGGCCAACGGACTGTGGCGGATGAAATCCGGCGAAACCTGAGGCGGCACGACGTGCAGCAGGTCGAAGGCTTTTTCTTCTACGGTCACGACACCCGCGGCGTCTTTCACCTCGAACCACGCGGTTTTCGACGGCCCGTCAACCTTGACCAGATTGGAGTTGAAGGCCAGCCGGGCGTTGTATTTTTCGATGTACTTCATGAGCGGCGGCACGAAGGTCGCCACGCCGAACAACGCAGCGCCGGCCAGATTGAACTCAACGTCGAACTCATTCAAAACGCCGGTTTTGCGCCAGTGATCGCAGGACAAATACAACGCTTTCTGTGGCGCACCGGCGCATTTGATCGGGATTGGTGGCTGGGTGAAGATTGCTTTGCCGCCGCGTAATCCCTGGACCAGTTCCCAGGTGTAGGTCGCATGCTGATAGCTATAGTTGGACGTGACACCGTTCCGGCCAAGGGTGTCCTGCAAGCCTTCGATTTTCTCCCAGGCCAGGCGCAAACCGGGGCAGACGACGAGGTTTTGATAACTGACGGTGCGGCCATCGTCGAGGGCCAGCTGTTTGCTGTCGACGGCGATGTCGGTCACGGACGCCTGCAACCAGGTGGCCTGACGCGGCATCACCGAGGACATCGGGCGCGCGGTGTTTTTCACCGCGTAAGCACCGCCGCCCACCAGCGTCCATGCCGGTTGATAGTAATGCTGGCTGTCGGGTTCAATGACGGTGATGTTCAAGCCCGGATCGCGTTTTAGCAGGCTGGCCACCAGGCCAATGCCGGCGGTCCCGCCGCCTATTACCACGATGTCGGCACTGATGGATGGGCCCCAGTGTTGATCGTTCATCATTCATTCCTTGTTGTTGCATGCATGGCGCCGGGTTCAGTCCTGATGCCAGTCAGTTAAGGAAAAATCGGACATGTAGGAGCCAGGCTTGCCGGCGAAGGCGTCCTTCAGAGCGCCTTCGCCGGCAAGCCTGGCTCCTACGAAAAGCGGTTCGCTTAACTGACCGGCATCAGGTTCAGCCCCAGCTTTTCAGCACCGCTCCGCAGTACAGGCCGGACAGTGTCTTCATCACCTGAATCACTTCGTGACTGGCTAAACCATAGAATATGTACTTGCCTTCACGACGGGTGGCGACCAATCCCTCGTCACGCAGGATGCCCAGTTGTTGGGACAGGGTGGGCTGGCGCACACCGGTCATTTTCTCCAGTTCGCCGACGTTGCGCTCGCCCTGGGTCAGTTGGCAGAGAATCAGCAAGCGGTCCTCGTTGGCCAGGGCTTTGAGCAGCGCGCAAGCCTTGGAGGCCGAGGCCCGGAGCTGGGCGACTTCACATTCGGTCAGACTGGATTGCATTTGCAGGATGCCTTCGACGTCACTTAAGCTGCGGACATTATGTTTAAACATAAAGTGTTGCAACCGGTTATTGTCCTTCCGCCCCTTTCCACAGGTTCGTACCCATGTCCGCGTTGATTGAAGCCTTCCTCGACCCTGCCTCGTCGACCTACAGCTACGTGATCTACGAGCACGATGGCGGGCACTGCGCGATCGTCGACCCGGTGCTGGATTACGACCCCGCCGCCGGGCACACCGCGACCGTCCAGGCCGACAAGATCATCACCTTTGTGCGCGAACGCCGGTTGCAGGTGCAATGGCTGCTGGAAACCCACGCCCATGCCGATCATCTGTCGGCCGCGCCGTATCTGCGTCGGGAACTGGGGGGCAAGATTGCGATTGGTGAGTCAATCAGCAAGGTTCAGGGTGTGTTCAAGGCACTGTTCAACCTCGAACCGGGATTCAGTGTCGACGGCTCACAGTTCGATCACCTGTTCGCGCCGGACGAGTCATTCCGGATCGGCAATCTCAAGGCCACGGCCCTGCACGTTCCCGGGCATACCCCGGCAGACATGGCTTATCTGATCGACAGTGACGTGATTCTGGTGGGTGACACGCTGTTCATGCCGGACGTCGGCACCGCGCGCTGCGACTTCCCCGGCGGCAACGCCAACCAGATGTTTGCTTCGATCCACAAACTGCTGGCCTTCCCCGCCAGCGTGCGCCTCTACGTCTGCCACGATTACCCGCCCGCGGGCCGTGCCCCGCAATGCCAGAGCACGGTGGGCGAACAGCGCAAAAGCAACATCCACATTCACGATGGTATTGATGAGGCCACCTTCGTCGCCATGCGCACCCAGCGCGATGCCGGGTTGTGCATGCCAACGTTGTTGTTGCCGGCGATTCAGGTGAATGTGCGGGCGGGGAATTTGCCGCCGGCCGAGGACAACGGTGTTGTGTACCTTAAAATCCCCCTGAATCAACTCTAGTCCCGTAGCAGCTGTCGAGCACCGCGAGGCAGCGTCCGGCGGCGAAGCCGCCGCAATCCATCCAATGCGTTTTACCTGAAAGAACTCGGTTGCAGGTTTTGCGACGGCTTCGCCGCCGGGCGCTGCCTCGCGTTGCTCGACAGCTGCTACAACTGCGATCTTCAATTGGCCAGGGTCAACCCGTTAGCGGGCAACGGCAGCGCCGTTTTATAGCGCACCTGCTTGAGCGCAAAGCTCGAACGAATGTTCGCCACCCCCGGCACCTTGGTCAGAAAGTCCATCATGAAGCGTTCCAGCGACTGAATGGTCGGCACCAGCACGCGGATCAGGTAGTCCGGGTCACCGGCCATCAAATAGCACTCCATCACTTCCGGGCGATCCGAGATTGCCTCTTCGAAATGCTGCAACGCCTCCTCCACCTGTTTCTCCAGGCTCACATGAATGAACACATTCACATGCAGCCCCAGCAGGTCCGCATCCAGCAGGGTCACTTGCTCGCGAATCAGCCCTAACTCTTCCATCGCCTTGACCCGATTGAAGCACGGCGTCGGCGACAGGTTCACCGAGCGCGCGAGGTCGGCGTTGGTGATGCGCGCGTTCTCCTGAAGGCTGTTGAGAATGCCGATATCGGTACGGTCCAGTTTGCGCATGAGACAAAACCACCTGCTTTTTATGTTTATGCAGAATTTTTATCCTCAAATGACCTCCAGCGCAACGAAACACAGAGAAATATTCTTCTTGGCCCGGCCTATGATTGTTGTAGGACAAGATTTCTTTTACCGAAGAATGACTGCCAGCTCACTACAAGAAATTCACAAGATCGAGCGTAGAAGCCATGAACCAAGCGTACGAACCGCTGCGCCTGCACGTTCCCGAACCTTCGGGCCGCCCCGGCTGCAAAACCGACTTCTCCTACCTGCATCTGACCGACGCAGGCTTGGTGCGCAAACCCCCAATCGACGTAGAACCCGCCGACACGGCTGATCTGGCCAAGGGCCTGATTCGTGTGCTCGATGACCAGGGCAATGCCCTCGGCCCATGGGCCGAAGGCGTGCCGGTGGAGATCCTGCGTAAAGGCATGCGCGCCATGCTCAAGACGCGGATTTTCGACAACCGCATGGTGGTCGCCCAGCGTCAGAAAAAAATGTCGTTCTACATGCAAAGCCTTGGCGAAGAAGCCATCGGCAGCGCCCAGGCCCTGGCCTTGAACATCGACGACATGTGCTTCCCCACCTACCGTCAGCAAAGCATCCTCATGGCCCGGGAAGTGCCGCTGGTGGACCTGATCTGCCAACTGCTGTCCAACGAGCGCGACCCGCTCAAGGGCCGTCAGTTGCCGATCATGTACTCGGTCAAAGACGCCGGCTTCTTCACCATTTCCGGCAACCTCGCCACCCAATTCGTCCAGGGCGTGGGCTGGGGCATGGCCTCGGCGATCAAGGGCGACACCAAAATCGCCTCGGCCTGGATCGGCGACGGCGCCACCGCCGAATCGGACTTCCACACCGCCCTCACCTTCGCCCACGTCTACCGTGCGCCGGTGATCCTCAACGTGGTCAACAACCAGTGGGCGATTTCGACCTTCCAGGCGATTGCCGGGGGTGAAGCCACTACCTTTGCCGGACGCGGCGTCGGTTGCGGCATCGCCTCCCTGCGAGTCGATGGCAACGATTTCATCGCGGTTTACGCCGCCTCTGCCTGGGCCGCCGAACGCGCCCGCCGCAACCTCGGCCCGACCATGATCGAATGGGTCACTTACCGCGCCGGCCCGCACTCGACCTCCGATGATCCGTCCAAATACCGTCCTGCCGACGACTGGAGCTACTTCCCGTTGGGCGACCCGATTGCGCGCCTCAAGCAGCACCTGATCACAATCGGTCAGTGGTCCGAAGATGAACACGCCGCCGTCAGCGCCGAACTGGAAGCCGAAGTGATCGCCGCGCAGAAAGAAGCCGAGCAGTACGGCACCCTCGCCGGCGGCCAGATTCCGAGCGCCGCGACCATGTTCGAAGACGTCTACAAAGAGATGCCGGAGCACTTGAAGCGCCAGCGTCAGGAGTTGGGGATCTGACATGAACGATCACAACAACACTATTCAGCTGGACACGGAAACCGCCATGAGCACCACCACCATGACCATGATCCAGGCCCTGCGCTCGGCCATGGATGTGATGCTTGAGCGTGACGACAACGTCGTGGTGTTTGGCCAGGACGTGGGCTACTTCGGTGGCGTGTTCCGTTGCACCGAAGGGCTGCAGAACAAGTACGGCACCTCCCGGGTGTTCGATGCGCCGATTTCCGAAAGCGGTATCGTCGGCGTCGCCGTGGGCATGGGCGCTTACGGTTTGCGGCCGGTGGCCGAAATCCAGTTCGCCGATTACGTCTACCCGGCATCGGACCAGATCATTTCCGAAGCCGCCCGTCTGCGCTATCGCTCGGCCGGCGAGTTCACCGCGCCGATGACTCTGCGCATGCCATGCGGCGGCGGCATCTATGGCGGCCAGACCCACAGCCAGAGCATCGAGGCGATGTTCACCCAGGTCTGCGGTTTGCGCACGGTCATGCCGTCCAACCCTTACGACGCCAAAGGCCTGCTGATCGCCTCCATCGAAAACGATGATCCGGTGATCTTTCTTGAACCGAAACGCCTGTACAACGGCCCGTTCGACGGCCACCACGATCGCCCGGTAACCCCTTGGTCGAAACACCCCGCCGCGCAAGTGCCGGACGGCTACTACACCGTGCCGCTGGACGTCGCCGCCATCGCTCGTCCGGGCAAAGACGTGACCATCCTGACCTACGGCACCACGGTTTATGTGTCGCAAGTCGCCGCTGAAGAAACCGGTATCGACGCTGAAGTGATCGACCTGCGCAGCCTGTGGCCGCTGGATCTGGACACCATCGTCAAGTCGGTGAAGAAAACCGGCCGTTGCGTGATCGTTCACGAAGCGACCCGCACCTGCGGTTTCGGCGCCGAACTGGTCGCGCTGGTGCAAGAACATTGCTTCCACTACCTGGAAGCGCCGATCGAGCGCGTCACCGGTTGGGACACCCCCTATCCGCACGCGCAAGAGTGGGCGTATTTCCCTGGCCCGTCCCGTGTGGGCGCGGCTTTGCATCGGGTTATGGAGGTCTGAATGGGCACGCACGTTATCAAGATGCCGGACATTGGCGAAGGCATTGCAGAAGTTGAATTGTCGGTGTGGCACGTCAAGGTCGGCGACATGGTCGTCGAAGATCAGGTGCTGGCCGATGTGATGACCGACAAGGCGATGGTCGACATCCCTTCTCCGGTGCATGGCAAGGTCATTGCGCTGGGCGGCCAGCCAGGCGAAGTCATGGCGGTCGGTAGCATCCTGATCAGCATTGAAGTCGAAGGCGCGGGCAACGTTAAAGAATCGGCTCAGCCAGTAGCGGTTAAAGAAGCTCCGGTTTCAGCGCCGAAAGTTGAAGCGGTTGTTGAAAGCAAACCGGTTGCAGCACCTCGCCCGGCCGCTGCCTGCCAAGGCCCAATGGTTGCTCGCGAGGCCGATGAACGCCCGCTGGCCTCCCCGGCCGTGCGCAAGCATGCGCTGGACCTCGGCATTCAATTGCGTCTGGTGCGTGGCAGCGGCCCTGCCGGTCGGGTGCTGCACGAAGACCTCGATGCCTATCTAGCTCAGGGTCAGGCCCAAGGTCAGTCGAATGCATCGACCGCCACGGCCGCTTACGCCCAGCGTAACGACGAAGAACAGATCCCGGTGATCGGCATGCGCCGCAAGATCGCCCAGCGCATGCAGGACGCCACCCAGCGTGCCGCCCACTTCAGTTATGTTGAAGAAATCGACGTCACCGCCGTCGAAGAACTGCGTGCACATCTGAACGAAAAACACGGCGCGACTCGCGGCAAACTGACCTTGCTGCCGTTTCTGGTTCGCGCCCTGGTCGTGGCCCTGCGGGACTTCCCGCAGATCAACGCCCGCTACGACGACGAAGCCCAGGTCATCACCCGCCTCGGCGCGGTGCATGTCGGTGTCGCCACGCAAGCTGACATCGGTTTGATGGTGCCGGTGGTGCGCCATGCCGAAGCCCGCAGCCTGTGGGACAGCGCGGCGGAAATCTCCCGCCTGGCAACTGCCGCTCGCACTGGCAAGGCCAGCCGCGATGAGCTGTCCGGCTCGACCATCACCCTGACCAGCCTCGGCGCCCTGGGCGGCATCGTCAGCACTCCGGTACTGAACCTGCCGGAAGTGGCGATCGTCGGCGTCAACAAAATCGTCGAACGCCCAATGGTCGTCAAAGGCCAGATCGTGATTCGCAAGATGATGAACCTCTCCAGCTCCTTCGATCACCGCGTGGTCGATGGCATGGATGCGGCGCAATTCATCCAGGCCGTTCGCAGCCTGCTCGAACAACCCGCCACGCTGTTTGTGGAATAAGCATTTGTGGAGCAAGGCATGCAAACTTTGAACACTACGCTGCTGATCATCGGCGGCGGCCCTGGCGGTTATGTGACGGCGATCCGTGCCGGTCAGCTGGGCATTTCGACCATTCTGGTGGAAGGCGAATCGTTGGGCGGCACCTGCCTGAACATCGGCTGCATTCCGTCGAAGGCGCTGATTCACGTCGCCGAACAGTTCCACCAGACGCAGCACCACAGCCAACACTCGGCGCTGGGCATTAGCGTGTCGGCGCCGACCCTGGACATCGGCAAAAGCGTCGAGTGGAAGGACGGCATCGTTGATCGCCTGACCACCGGCGTCTCGGCGCTGTTGAAGAAGCACAAGGTGCAGGTCATTCAAGGCTGGGCCAAGGTGATCGACGGTAAAACCGTCGAAGTGGGCGACACGCGTATTCAGTGCGAGCACCTGGTGCTGGCCACCGGTTCGAAAAGCGTGAACCTGCCGATGCTGCCGATTGGCGGCCCGATCATCTCCTCCACCGAAGCCCTGGCGCCGACCAGCGTGCCGAAACGGTTAATTGTGGTCGGTGGCGGTTACATCGGCCTGGAGCTGGGGATTGCCTATCGCAAACTCGGCGCCGAGGTCAGCGTGGTCGAGGCGCAGGATCGCATCCTGCCAGCCTACGACGCCGAGCTGACCCAGCCTGTACACGACGAACTGAAAAAACTCGGCGTGAGGATTTACTTGAAACAAAGCGTTGAAGGCTTTGATTCACAAGGAAATACTCTGCAAGTTCGTGAACCGAACGGCGACACTTTGAACCTGGAAACCGATCAGGTACTGGTGGCCGTCGGTCGCAAACCCAACACTCAAGACTGGAACCTCGAAGCGTTGAATCTGGAGATGAACGGTTCGGCGATCAAGATCGACAACCGTTGCCAGACCAGCATGCGCAACGTCTACGCCATCGGCGACCTGAGCGGCGAACCGATGCTCGCCCACCGGGCCATGGCTCAAGGCGAGATGGTTGCCGAGCTGATCAGTGGTAAACACCGCGAATTCAACCCGACCGCCATCGCCGCCGTGTGCTTCACCGACCCGGAGCTGGTGGTGGTCGGCAAGACCCCGGACGAAGCCAAGGCTGCGGGGCTGGACTGCATCGTGTCCAGCTTCCCGTTCGCCGCCAATGGCCGGGCGATGACCCTGGAGTCGAAAAGCGGCTTCGTGCGGGTAGTGGCGCGGCGCGACAATCATGTGATTGTTGGTTGGCAAGCAGTGGGTGTAGGCGTGTCGGAGTTGTCGACGGCGTTCGGTCAAAGCCTGGAAATGGGCGCTCGTCTGGAAGACATCGCCGGCACCATCCACGCGCATCCGACGCTCGGCGAGGCGGTGCAGGAAGCTGCGTTGCGTGCTTTGGGCCACGCGTTGCACCTGTAAACGCGATCAACTGTGGCGAGGGAGCTTGCTCCCGCGGGGCTGCGAAGCGGCCCCAACCGCACCACCGCGATTTGCCTGATGCACCGCGGTGTCCGGTTTTACCAGTGCTGCGCACTGGAACGGGAGCAAGCTCCCTCGCCACAAAGTTTCGAACAATGCGGGATCGACAGCGTATTTCATGAGCAGGCTAAGAAATATGCCAATCACCCGATAGTCCGGGCTGCGAAATGGGCGCGGAATGAAGTATTGTTGTCCCCATCCAGAAAAATGTCAGAAGCCTTGAACCGTTTCGGCGGTTGTTAAGTGATAGAGGGTGTCATGGGTAACGAAAGCATCAATTGGGACAAGCTGGGTTTTGACTATATCAAGACAGACAAGCGCTATCTGTCGCACTGGCGTAATGGCGAGTGGGACAAAGGCACCTTAACCTCTGACAACGTGCTGCACATCAGCGAAGGCTCCACGGCCCTTCACTATGGCCAGCAGTGCTTCGAAGGCCTGAAGGCCTACCGTTGCAAGGACGGTTCGATCAACCTGTTCCGCCCGGACCAGAACGCCGCACGCATGCAACGCAGCTGCGGTCGCCTGCTGATGCCGCAGGTGTCCACCGAACAGTTCGTCGAAGCGTGCAAAGACGTGGTGCGTGCCAACGAGCGTTTCATCCCGCCTTATGGCACTGGCGGCGCGCTGTACCTGCGCCCGTTCGTGATCGGTGTGGGTGACAACATCGGCGTGCGTACCGCGCCCGAGTTCATCTTCTCGATCTTCTGCATCCCGGTCGGTGCCTACTTCAAGGGCGGCCTGACTCCGCACAACTTCCTGATCTCCAGCTACGACCGCGCCGCCCCACAAGGCACCGGTGCGGCCAAGGTCGGTGGCAACTATGCCGCCAGCCTGATGCCGGGCTCCCAGGCCAAGAAGGCACACTTTGCCGACTGCATCTACCTGGACCCGCTGACCCACACCAAAATCGAAGAAGTCGGCTCGGCCAACTTCTTCGGGATCACCCACGACAACAAGTTCGTCACCCCGAATTCCCCTTCGGTGTTGCCGGGTATCACCCGTCTGTCGTTGATCGAGCTGGCCAAAACCCGTCTGGGCCTGGAAGTGGTCGAAGGTGACGTGTTCATCGACAAGCTGTCCGACTTCAAGGAAGCCGGTGCTTGCGGTACTGCCGCAGTGATCACCCCGATCGGCGGCATCAGCTACAACGACAAACTGCACGTGTTCCACAGCGAAACCGAAGTCGGCCCGACTACCCAGAAGCTCTACAAAGAGCTGACCGGTGTACAGACCGGCGAGATCGAAGCGCCAGCGGGCTGGATCGTCAAGGTTTGACTTCGCCTCCATAGGTTGCCGACCCGCTTCATTCAAGTCAGCCTTATGTCAAAAGCCCACCCAGCGCTTCGGCGATGGGTGGGCTTTTTTATTCATGCCCCAACCACTATCGCTGAGTCGCGCTCCCCTTACCAAACCTTGGCTTCAGGAAAAACTGATGGTTGAGGGCCAGTGTCGCCAGGATGCACATCAACAGGATCGGCAACCGCCATTCGCCCAGAAAAATCGTCTGCAACACAAACGCAATCACCGGAATGAGCGAGTTGATTTGGGTGAACCGTGTCACCCCCACATAGTGCAGGCAGGTCTGCGAAAGGAACGAGGGAATGATCATGTTGAAAAACACCAGAAACAACAGCTCCGGTATCTGGTAAATCGGAACGATCAGGCTGGCGAGCTCACCGTTGACCAGCAAATAGAGGAACGCCGCCAACGCCAATAAATAGCAGCGCACAGCCACAATCGAGTTTGCCGACAAGTGGGCTCGTGTGGCGAAACTGTGTGAAAGGACGAAATAGCTATAAACCGAGATACCGGCAAGAACGGCGGCAATCAAGGCGGCAACGGTGGTTTGGGTCAGGATGAACGCAATATAGATGGCCAGCATGCACACCAGCGCTTTCCAGGTGTCCCGGGCCTTGAGACTGGCGCAGCAGGCGGACGTCAGGAAAAACACCGATATGTAGAACTCGGCCGTTGAATGCGTGGCGCTGTAATAGGAAAACACCCAATTCAAAATGAACGCTACCGACATCCCGAGCCAATAGCGCCAATACGTGAGCACAGCCAGATGCAACGTTTTGAACCGCGCCGCCTCCACGACATTGAACACGGCACTGGAGCCGATGGCCATGTAGAACAACGCCACCGTCATGGGAATTCCCGCACCGACATGGCTGAGAAAAACGATAGCTATCGCGGTCAACACGGCATAGACGACGTTGAGGGTGTACCCCTTGGCCAACGAGAGGTCCAGATTGCTGATCTCGGTACTCAATAAGTTCTTCTCATGTGATCTGTCAGACAGATGATTGCCCGGTCGATGTCTGCAAGGCTGAACCAGCCCATGTGGGCAATGCGCAACACCCTGTTCTGCCAGTGACCGGCGGCCGGAGTGGCGAACAAATTGTAGTTCTGTTCCAGAGCCAGCTGTAACGATAAAGCACTGATGTGCTCTGGCAGGCTGATCGCGGTGACACCAGGGGATCGATACTGCGTGCTCGCAAAGCTGCTGAGCCCCAGGCCCGCCAGGGCGCCCTGACAGATTGCCCGGGCTTGCTCATGACGCGCATAGACATTCTCCAACCCTTCGGCAAACATCAGTCGCAGGCTGGCTTGCAGTCCACGAAAACAACTGATCGAAGGAGTCGACGGGGTTTGAAACTGTTGTCCGCTGGCGAGGGCGCGCCCGAAATCGAAATAAAAAGACACCCGGGCACCCGTTGCACGCTGCATCGCCCTGTCGTTGGCAATCACGATGGCCAGGCCCGGCGGCGCCATCAACCCTTTCTGTGGCACGGTGATCAAGACATCCACGCCCCAGCGGTCCATGTCTATCGGTGTGGTGCCGGCGCTGCTGACGGCATCGCACAGAACAAGCGCGTCTGAATGACCCTTGATGATCCGTACCAGGTCTTCGAGGGGGTTGAGCACGCCGGTTGAACTTTCATTGTGCGTGATCAGCACCGCATCGAATTCCTGGCGCTGCAACAGCTGCGCCAGTGCCTGCGGGTCAGTCGACTCCCCCGGTACGCTTTGAAGGCGGGTCAACTGTTCGGGGGCTTGCAGCCAGCGCTCGGTGATCTGCGCGAACAACTCACCATAAAAACCGGTATGCAATGACAACACCCTGTCGCCGGGACGCAGCACATTTTGTACCGCGGCTTCCAGCCCGCCGGTCCCCGAACACGTCAGAAAAACCGGAGGATGGCGGGTGCCAAGCAACGCACGCACGTCCTTGTCCACCGCCGCATACATACTTTTGAACTCATCACTGCGATGGCTGACCATCTGCTGACTCATGGCTTCAAGCACCGCAGGTGCAAGGGGTGTCGGCCCGGTGATGCGCAGGTTGATTTCATGCATGGGTGGCGGACTCGATCAAAGAGGATGACGTTGCAGCGCGACGCAGTGCAGCGGCCAGCCGATCGATATCGTCGCTGACCAGTTCACCGATGCAGCCGATCCGGAAGGATCTGGCCGTCGAGTAAGTGCTGGGATAAATAATCAATTGTGCGGCTTCAAGCTGCTGGTATAGCTGCTCGAAAGACAGCGCAAAAGCCTCGGGAAACAAGAAAGTCGTGATCATTGGCGCCCGGTGACGTGCCTCGAGCACCGGCACGATGCCTTGCTCGGCCAGCAACCTGACCAACTGTCGATTGAGCTCTCGGTATTTTTCCAGCCGTCGCTCGGCCTTGCCCTGGCTTGCCCATTCATCCAGCGCCTGATCAAACGCCAGCAACACATGGGTAGGCGGTGTAAAACGCCACTGATGACCGTGTTGCAGCTTGCGCCACTGGGCGTTGAGGTCAAGGCTCAAGGTGCGCCGCACTGTGTTGTGCAGCGCGGTTTTGCGGGTGATGACAAACGCGATGCCCGGCACCGAGTGCAGGCACTTGTTGGCCGATAACGCAACGGCGGTGATGGCCGTCGACTCAAACGGGATGGCCATTGCGCCGAAGGTACTGATAGCGTCGACCAGCAGTTGGACCGAGCGGCGTTCACCGACCTCGATCAGTCGCCCAAGGTCATTGAGTACACCCAGGCCTGTCTCAAAATGCACCAGCGCCAAATGAGTGATCTGGGGATTGCGCAGCACAAAAGCGTCCACCAACGCAGGATCGATGGCCTCTTGGACGTTGCACAGCAGCGGCACATGATTGAGGCCGTGAATTTCGCAGATCTCCAGCATTCGCTTGCTATATTCGCCGTTGACCAGCACGCCCACGCAGTAATCGGCAGCTGGCACGCAACTGGTCAGCATGGCTTCGACAGCGAAAGTACCGCTGCCCTGGATCGGAATCGCCGCGAAAGCATCACTGATGTCGTAAGCGTCCAACAGTTTCGAACAAACCCGTGCGGTCAGCTCGGCCGACATCTTTGTCCTGGAACCGATATCGTCCAGCATGGCGTTTTTCACGGCGGCCGAGGTGTTCAAGGGGCCTGGTGTGAAAAGCACCTGGGCATCTGTGTCGTGCATAGTCAGCTATCTCCGAATAGACCAGCAGGCATAAGTCGAGCGCCGCCGCAAAGGGATCAACGATGCCGGGTAGGCGTTGATATGTGGAAAATGGGATTGCCGGGATCATTTCGTTTCGACGCGTAATAGGTGTCGTACAAGTCCTTGTGGGCCGCTCCGGCGGCGAAGGTGAAAAAGAGCATTCGTCGGTCGACGGCAGAATCGTTACGAGCCGAGCGATGCGGCACATAGGAATCGAACAGAATCACATCACCGGCCTGGGCGGTGATCGGTTGCCACTCAAACTTCTGACTCGTCGCCGCCTCGATGTCGCCGTTAAGCGCGCCACCTCGATGATGGTTGAACAGTGGCCTGGGCCCCATGGGGGTTTCCAGAATTTGCTCCACGTCCCGTGCATCGTGTTCGTTCAGATAACCGGGGGCGACTTCCAGGCAACCGTTTTCCAGCGTGGCGGGGTCAAGCGCGATGGCAGCCGTAATGTGGTAATGGGTGTCGAAATGACGATAAGCGGCGATATCCTGATGGACACCGAAGGCCCCCCCGCCCGGGTGCTTGAAGTTGCATTTGTCCTTGAACAAATGAAACGGTCCCTGGGCGATGTCGTTGATGATTAGTTGCAACCTGCCGCTGAGGTGGTTCTGAATGTAGGGGGTACTGCCGGCCAGCCACTCGATCCGGCAGACCTCCAGCGGATTGTTCGATTCGCCGACCACCACGGGAGTCTTTTCATCCCGCTCCCTGGCGGCGGTCATGTCCGGGTCCTGACTGCGACGGGCCAGCACCTCGCGACCCGCGACGAGCAACTGCTTGCAGGTGTCGTCGAGGTGCCCCAACTCATCGGCCGTCAGGCCCTGCCGCAAGACGGTGAAGCCTTGTTGCTTGATATCGATATACGAAGACATGGCCTGTTCCCGGCGTAAATAATGTTCGTGCTCAGACGCCCAGAGGCATTGAACTCAGGCGTTCGAGCGCCGTGTCAAAGACGCGGTCGGCGGTGCACAGCACCATGCGGACACTGCTGTCGCCTTCCTTGCCATAGACACAGCCAGGCACCACGGCGACTTTTCGCTCATTGAGCAGATAAGCGGCCACCGCTTCGCCTTCGGTATTGGCCAACCCCTTGTAGCTGGAAGGCAGTGAACGGTAGAGGCCGCTGACGTTCGGAAACAGGAACATGGCGCCATGAGGTTCGCGGTTCCAGGTGAAACCGAATTCAGACGTCAAGGTGGCGCGGCTGATTTCCGCACGCGAGGCGATCATCTGCGAGGTGGAACTCAGCCACGTGTCGCGGGCGGGATGGCGCAACAAGGTTTCGGCGATGGCCTGGTATTGAATATTCACACCCAGGTACATGTAGTCGTGAATTTTCTTTGCCAGTTCGATCACCGCTTTAGGCGCAATCATCCAGCCGATGCGCAAACCGGGTAACCCGAATTTTTTCGAGAAACTATTGATGGTGATGGTGTTGGCTCTCATCCCTTCGATACCGAATGCCGGCGTGTGCGAACGCCCGGACGTCATGGTGTCGTACACCTCATCATGAATGATCCAGGTGTTATTGCGATTCGAGAACAGCGCCAGTGCCTTCCAGTCCTCGGCGCTCAGGACATAACCACTAGGGTTCTCCGGAGAATTGATAATGAAAGCCCTGGCTTTGTCGATCGACTGGGTGCTCAGCAGATTGGCCACTTCGTTGCCCCCGGCAGCCCGAGAAACCTGGGCAACCTGACGGCTAAGCAACTGGATCGTTCTGGAGTAGAGCATGTAGGAGGGATCAGCCAGAGCAATGGCGTCGCCCTCGCCCGTCACCGCCAACATGGCCAGGGTGATCGCTTCAACCCCGCCATGGGTAATCATGATTTCAGTGTGCGGGTCTACTTCCAGTGCATAACGCTGGCGATACCAGTCGGACACGGCCTGCCGCAACCCCAAAGACCCCTGTGAGCCTTCATAACGCTTGGCACTGTCAAGGAATGTTTCATAACTCAAGTTTTTGTTCTTGATTTCATCGATTGCGTAATCCGGTGGGCCGAATACCGGCTCGCCGAAACTCAAATCAGCGATCGATGGATCTTCCTTGGCCTTGTTCGAGATGGCTTTGGAGGCGTAGATACCCATTGCCTGGACAATGGAATTGACCGGCATTTCTTTTGGTGAACTCGACATAAGTTAATGCTGCCTTTAAGGGAGAAAGTGAACGTTGTTTACACCAGGTTTTCCTTGAGGCGTCGCGCGACCACGGGCGGCGGCATGGTTGGCCTCCCCAGATTGTCGAGCGCACCGCAATTGACGGGCATATGAATCAGGTGCGGCCCTTCATGGCGGTGTGCGAGGGCCACTTGAAGGTCGTCTATTGAATGACACCGGGTCGAACCGCGATAACCGCACGCCATGGCGATGGCGCAAAAGTCGACTTTATAAGCGGCGCTCTTCTGCCCCCCCGTCGAATCGTAGGTCTGGTTATCGATAACGATGTGCGTGAGATTGCGAGGTTCGCTGATCGCAATGCTGGTGAAATTGCCCAGGTGCATGATCGCGGCGCCGTCGCCATCCAGCACATAGACGGGTTTATCCGTTGCCAACGAAAGGCCGTGAGCGATGGAACTGGCATACCCCATCGAACCCACGCAATAGAAGTTGCGCGGACTGTCTTCGATGGTGAACAACTCGCGACCGGTTTTGCCTGTGGTGGCGACCAGGATACTGTCCATCGGTGCATTCGCCACGATGGCTCTCAAAACCTGGGCCCGGCTGGGCAACTGTGCGGACGACGGCGACGGGTCGGCGGCCGGGTCGGCTTTCGATGCCGTAAAAGTGCCGCCTTCTATCACCAGGGCATGGGTCTTTTCAGCGGTTTTGATCGCCAGTTGCGTGGCACGCAACAATGCCAGGGCGGCCTGCGGTTCTTTCGGTAAAACCTGCCAGGGTACACCCAGCAATGTCAGCAAGTCGGGCGTGATTTTCCCCATCAGAGCATGTTGTGGCTCATCCTTTTCCCCGGGCGTTCCACGCCAGGTCACCAACAGCAGCGTCGGAATCTGGAACGTATCGTTCAGGGAGGTCAACGGATTGACCATGTTCCCCAGCCCCGAGTTCTGGCACATCACGGCCGCCGATTGACCGCCCAGCCACAGACCGCTGGCAATGGACAGGGCGTCGCCTTCACTTGAGGCGATAAGATAACGGGTATCTTGCCGCTCGATACTTTCGTTGATCAGAGGCGTCAGGAATGAGCAGGGAACACCCGTGAGATAGCGGATGCCACCCCTGACCAGTTCATCGACAAAATCAGATGCGTCAATCATGGTGATCCCTCATTTAGCCAGTGATGACGTCAGGCGGTTGCAGACATCGACAGATACTTGTCTTCAGCCAGTTGCGCTTCTGCTTCGCCGGTCAACATGAAGATCTCTTCAAGGGTGGCGATGTCTTTTTCGATGAACGAGACGTTTTCGTTCATCTGGATCTGTTGCGTAATACGCTTCATGGCATGTATGGAGGCGCGCAAACTATGGTTTGCCCAGATGACCGTACTGATGCCGGCCTCTTTATAAAGATTGGTCTCCACACTTGAGTATTTCGTCGGCACGATAATGACCGGGCACTGGTCCTTCCATAGCTGCTTGAACTCAAGCACTTCGCTCGCGTCCTTGCGCTTGGAGTGAATCAGAATCGCGTCGGCACCGGCGCCGTGATACTTGTGCGCCCGCTCCAGAGCTTCATCCATGCCCAGCCCGCTGATCAGCGCTTCCACGCGAGCCACGACGATGAAGTCTTCGTCCAGTTGGCTGTCTTTGGCGGCGCGCAACTTGCCGCAGAACTCGTCGGCGTTGGCCAGGTCATTGCCACCGGAGATGAACGAATTGACCTTGGGAAAGAGTTTGTCTTCCAGACAAACCCCCGCAATGCCGCGCTGGCAAAGTTTTTTGGTCAAGCGACGAACGTTGTTGAAGTTGCCGAAACCGGTGTCTCCATCAACCAGAATGGGCACCGACGTGTGGTCGCTCATGAATTCGACGATATCGAGAATCTGCGTCCAGGACGCTTCATT
Organism: Pseudomonas sp. LBUM1673; assembly: GCF_059695645.1. Classification (NCBI taxonomy): domain Bacteria; kingdom Pseudomonadati; phylum Pseudomonadota; class Gammaproteobacteria; order Pseudomonadales; family Pseudomonadaceae; genus Pseudomonas; species Pseudomonas sp. LBUM1673. The sequence continues at coordinate 2,745,995 of NZ_CP166780.1, read as the reverse complement.
GCGGTCGCAAAGTCCCAGGGATGCAGAAATCGACAGACCCGATGCCCAGAGCCCTTTAAAACCACTCTCCTGCGCGATGCGAGCACTGAGCGCGTTGTGGGCTTCCATGAGGAAACTGGTATTTTTTTCCTGAATCAATGACTTCAACGTTGTTGTTTTTTTCATTGTCGTATTCCTTTAAGGGGGGGCATTCCATGAAGAACAGCGTTGTTGCACTGACAAGGCACTACCACTGCCGACGGATCACAACCCTCCCGCCAGATCGATGAAACTGCCCGTCACATAAGAGGACTGTTCAGACAGCAACCACAGAACAGCGGCTGCCACTTCTTCCGGTTCACCTCCACGTCCCATGGGTAACCGGGACTTGAGCTTCTCGACGCGGTCGGGATCGCCACTCAAGGCGTGAAAACCGGTACGAATGAAACCGGGGCGTACGGCGTTGACCCGGATGCCATCCGGCGCAAGCTCCTTGGCCAGGCCGATGGTTAAACTGTCCACTGCGCCTTTGGAGGCCGCGTAATCCACGTACTCGCCCGCCGACCCCAAGCGGGAAGCGGCAGAAGATACATTGACGATGGTACCGCCCGCCCCGCCGTGCCGGTTCGACATTCGCAGGATCGCGTGCTTGCAACACAACACAGTGCCAAACACATTTGTGGCAAAAACCTGGCTGATTCGCTGCCCGTCCATGCTTTCCAGTCGACTCGCCTGGCCCACCGTGCCGGCGCTGTTGATCAGCGCCGTCAACGGCCCCAACCGCTTGTCGACTTCCAGAAACAGCCTTTGGACATCCTCCTCCACGCTGACGTCGGCCTGCACCGCAATGGCTTTGCCACCCAAGGCTTCCAGTCGCTGGCACAGTTCCTGGGCGGCCCGGACATCCCGAAGGTAGTTGATGCATACCGCATATCCCTGCTCCACTGCCAGCACGGCACTGGCCGCGCCAATGCCGCGACTACCACCGGAGATCAGCATCACTTTAGACATGGCTCGTTCACTCCTCGATCCTTTTGATCACGTAATACGTGAACTGGCCGATTTGCTGGCGAAGTCGATCCCGGTCGAGAATATAACCCTGGATGGACCCGTCGCTTACCATCTGCTCCAGTCGGTTCAATACGCCCTCGAGTTCTTTTTCATCCAGCAAGGCAAAGTGAGAGTCACCCTGACGAAACTCGAGTGAGGCCAAGGATTGGGGATCGAAATAACCTGACTTCTGAATAATGCTGTCGATGTTGACCACACGATCGGTGATCTCGAACCCGATGCTCCGCAAGAACGCCTGCAACGGTTCATATTCGATAAAACGCGGTTTCATTCGCTCGACCGCTTTTTCAATCAACTGGCCCCACCACACACCGTCTTCCAATTGGTCATGCGTAATGGTGTTGATGAGAATGACTCCATCGTCTTTGAGCGACTTTACCGCTTCGCCGAGAAAGTGCTTCACCGCCTTGAAGTCATCCGCAGGATCCAGATGATGCAATGATTGATTGCACATTACCGCGTCATAAACCTGACCTTCGCTCAAATACAGCGACAAGTCACACTGTTTCCAGACAACATTATTCAAGCCGTGGCTTTCTATTTTTTGCTTGCACTGCGCCAGCATGTTTTCACTGTAGTCTGCACACACTACATTAATGCCTGATTGCGCCAATTCAAGGGCATAGTTCCCCGTACCACAACCCGCGTCCAACACCGTCATAAGATGAGCTGGCTTATTCAACCTGGCCAGATAACCCAACACAATTTCAATACCGACAGCTGTTCGGGTCTTATCATAATTGACGGACGTCGCATTATAGTGCTCGTATTTACTCACAAGGCATTCTCGTCTTATTTAACAGTGTATTGACGCCTGTCTCTGACAACCAATAAACAGGTTCAGGCAGGCGCGATAAGGGAAAACAGCTCTTTTGCTTTAAAACCCATGCGGGTCTTTATTTTGTGGTTGGTCCTGCCGATTTCGATGGTATCCAGCCCTTCCTGTTTGGCATAACGGAAAGCCTCGAGCATACACACGCTGTAAGGGCTAAAGTCGGTTTTGTCATAAGACATGCCGGCCGCCCATATATGCAGGGTGTTGCCATGAACGAAACAAACCATCACGCCAACGACTTGCTCTTGTTCTTGCACGGTAATGAACCGCACCAGACCTGCGCAGGTTTCGACAAACGGCTTGAACGCCGCCGGAGGATAATAATCCGGGGTGCCATGCCGCGCACTGGTGACACATACCAACTCGGCGATTTGTGCCACATTCGACACCGGCAGTGACTGTACCAAAGCACAATGATTGCTGCTCTGGAGCTTTCTTTGCTGGCGATTCATTTCCCGGCGGCCGTCTGCAGGAAGCCCGGCGATGTAATCTTCAACCGTCTCGATACAGGCGATATCCATAAAGTAACGATCCCACATGAAATTCGCCTGGTAACCCTCATAGCCCCCCGCCGAGACCAACCGATCATTGGCAATATTAATAAGGCCAACGTACTTCGCCCCGATGCTGGCACCCAGTGACTTTATCGATTTGAGAATTTCACTGCGAACCAGGTCTGCCCGCGCAGTCGAAGCAATGATCTCGCTCTCATAGCCATGCATGATATGACCAAGACAAACGAGACTGTCATTGAAGTTCAGGCCGGTAGCGCGAGACAAGGAACCGAAAGGATCTGGAGACAATTGCGAATAGACGACGGTAAAACCGACCAGTCGGTCCTGCTGATAAGCGAGAAGATAATAGGCATCGAGAATGGGGAGTAGCGGGTAATAATGCGCGGCCTTGAGAAAACGGACATCATAGAAAAAAGAAGCATTGGCGGCAGCATTCAGCTCGGTTATGTCAACCAGAGGCAACTTCTCAAAGTCATTAATAATTTTTATTAACGTACTCATGCTCTACAGACATCCATATCTTGAGTTTTCTTCCGTTCGCCAAACCTAGCGTACGTCACAGAGTGAGTCAAGAAGCATGAGTTACTAAATTTGCTAATCCCCGGAGCTTGATCAACACAGTTCTCCCGAGACAGAAAGGCGAATGCTTTTACCCATAAAAGACAATGAAATCAGGGCCATCGACGAAAAAAAAAGCAGAAACCACCCCTCGAACCCCTCCCGACGAACCTCGTTTTTTTATAGAGACACTGTTCGTCGAGTTGTCTTTTTTATTTCACAATAAATCTGCACGGCAGTGCCAAGTTGCAAGCGCACAACTTATCTATACAAGTGTGTCATGCAGCTTCCGTAAAATTATTTCGAAATACATATAACCGTACGACTTGCATCATCGAAATACTCGGCTATAACTTGCTGTGCTCCCAAGAATCTAACCGCCAGCCAATAACCCAACGAGGTTATCCAACATGGCAGAAACGGGCGGACGAAACGACGGCGCATCGCATTCAGATCAATTTGAACGGGCTCAGGGCAAAATCATCACTAGACTGGTAGAGACCTTGGCCACGCGCCGGCTATCCACTCATTGCCGACCATCAGGTGCTTAACCATGGAAAGACTCTGGCGAAAGTATCTGGCCTTGCTGGACACCGACTTCACCACGCAGGTATTCGACAACATCAAGAACCTGCTGGTGTGCGCCCTGCTGTTCGCAGCGGGGAGCAACGCGTTGCACAGCGAACATCACCTGTTTATGGGATTGTTCGCCTCGAATCTGGCCGGTTGGGGGTTGATCCTGGTGTCAGCGCTGCTGATGCTGCTCAATGTCAGCGACGGATTGCGTCGGCTGTCCAGGTTGCCGTATCACACAGCGTTTCAGATCATTCTGTTCTTGGTTTACCTAGTGCTGGCGGTGCGGGTTGTAGAGATTGTCTGGGTTTTTAGGGCGTAGCGTTCACAGCACGAGGTGTTTGCCAACGCAGCTCATCCTGAGTAATCCGGGCAAACAACCACTCCACAAACACCCGTGTCTGCACCGTCACGTCCGGCGCAACACCGTAGTAATAACGCGGCAACGGCATACGCAACTCGGGCAACGGGCAGATCAAGTGTCCGCTCAAAAGATGGGTGCCCAGCAAAGAGGTCGGGCACAAGGCAATGCCCTGTCCATCCACGGCGGCCTGAAGCACCAGGTGCATGTGATCAAACTGCCGGGTTAGCTGAGTGGCTGACTGACTTTGACCAAAGTGCATGGCCCAATTGTGCCAGTCTTCGCGACGTGCCTTGGCGGTCAGTAACGTGTGCCGGCTCAACGAAGTGAGGTCTTCAAGTGGCAGGCGTTCGATCAGCGAGGGTGCCGCGACCAGCAATAGTTCGTCTTCGAACAGCGCTCGCGCCTCAATCGCCGGAGCCCAGTCGTCACGACCACGGCGAATGACGATGTCGAACCCGTCGCGTGCCTGATCCGGTGCCTGGGTTTGAGTGATCACCTGCGGCTTGATGTCCGGGTGCTGCGCACTGAAATCCGCCAGCCTGGGCGTCAGCCAAAGCATGGCAAAGGACGGACGGACATTGATCTTCACGGTGGGCAGCGAGGCATGCTGCTTGAGCGCAGCGGCGGCGTTGGCGATCTGCGACAGCCCGGCATTGACCTGCTCATAAAAGCGCTGGCCGGCGGGCGTCAGCACCGATTGACGGATGCGTCGCTCGAACAACAGCACGCCCAGGTACTCCTCAAGCAATTTGATGTGCCGGCTGACGGCACTGTGGCTGACATGCAGCTCTTCGGCCGCCAGGCTGAAGCTCTGATGACGAGCAGCAACGGCAAAGGCGCGAACAGCATTAAGAGGCGGTAGTTGATTGATCATGCGTCTAATTTAGTCACCTATGCGCTTTAATTAAAGCGTTTGTCACGCCCTCGTCGTCACGCCAATCTGCCAGCACGCAGCCAGCGCCACCTGACGGAGCAAGACATGAACAGCTACGGACTCTTTGTACTTTTCGCCACCCTGACCATTTTGAGCCCGGGGCCTGGCGTGGTCCTGACCCTGTCCAACGCAGTGCGCCACGGCTGGACGGGAGCCGTGCCGGGCATTCTGGGGATCGCGTCGGGGGCGTTTGTCGTCGCCGCCATCAGCGCCACCAGTGTTGGCCTGATACTCAGCACCTCCGCGAACGCCTTCACCGCGTTGAAATACGCAGGGGCCGCCTATTTGTTGTACCTGGGCTACAAAAGCTGGCGCTCGGATCGTTTCAGCACGCCGCTTGAAACGCGCCCCTCAAGCCCTGGCTATCGCTTCCTTGAAGCGGCTTCGATGCAGCTTTTAAACCCCAAGGCGGTGTTTTTCTTTCTCGCGGTGTTCCCGCAATTCATCGACACCTCGGCGCACTTCTACACCCAGTTCATCAAACTGGTCGCTTCCTACGGCGTACTGGTGATTCTGGTGCATGGCAGCTATGCCTTGCTCGCCAATGCCGCCAAAGGCTGGTTGTCGAGCCCGAAGGGTGCCTGGCTGGCGGCGAAAGTCTCGGGCGTGACCTTCGCCGGCTTTGGCGTGCTCATGGCCTCGAGCAGTCGCTAAGCCGCAGGACTGGCGATCGCGCGGCGCCGGTTCTCGGTGGCCGCGGGTTGTGCGGTCGTCGCCTGAACCGGCAGCTCGACGGCGAACCGGCTACTGAATTCCTTGCGCCCCACCGCCGTCAACGCCAGCGCCCGGCTGTCCAGATCCTGCGTCACCCATTTGCGTTTGATCGCCGTTTGCAGCAACGCCGCGCCCAAGGCGCCGCCCAGGTGCGGCCGACGCATGCTCCAGTCCAGGCACGGGCAGGCGAAGCAGCGGCGCAAAGTGCCGAGGTCTTTGACGTCGATGCCCAATCCTTCGAACAACACTTCGCCGCTGGCGCTCAGTCGATAAGCCTGTTCGTCGGTTTCCAGCAACCACCCCGCTTCGATCATCCGGTCATGCAGCAATACCGCCAACGTGCCGGCCATGTGGTCGTAGCAGGTACGGGCGAATTGCAGGCGATCCGGGGTGCGCGGGTTGAACGTTGGCGCAGCGTTCTGGCCGATCACCATCAGCGCTTCCAGGGCCTGGGCCACGCGCTTGTCCGCGAGGCTGTAATAGCGGTGACGACCCTGAACATGCAAACGCACCAGCGCCAGTTCCTTGAGCTTGGCCAAGTGTGCGCTGGCGGTCGAGGCGCTGACTTCGGCAACCGCCGCCAGTTCGGTACTGGTGCGGGCGTGGCCGTCCATCAGCGAGCAGAGGATTTTCGTCCGGGCAGGTTCCGCGATTGCGGCAGCCACTTGAGAGACGCCGATGTCGTGTTGTTCTGCGCTCATATTTCGCTCCCGGACGAATCGTCGTCCTTTCGAGCAGGAGATAGTAGCAATACTTTCCCGACCGACAAGGCTGCGACCCCATGGACCCGATCAAAGCTGCAACTCATGCCGATCCTTATCCTTATCCTTATCCTTATTACGCACAACTGCGCGCCGAAGGCGGACTGTTTTTTCATCAAGGACTGAAACTGTGGGTGGCCAGCAGCGCCCGAGCCGTTGCCGCCGTACTGGCGCATCCGGACTGTCATGTGCGACCGTCCCATGAGCCGGTGCCCAAGACCATTGCTCAAGGCATGGCCGGCAAGGTGTTCGCTCAGTTGATGCGGATGAACGAAGGCGAACGGCAGCGTTGCCCGAGGACGGCGATTGAGCCGGGGCTGGCGTTGATTGATGTGAACGAGGTCAACACATTAGTTGGCGCTCGACTGATCACCCCGGGCGCCGACGGGTTGTACACGGCGATGTTTCGCGGGCCGGTCTGCGTAGTGGCGGCGTTGCTGGGGTTTTCTCCGGCTCAAGGCCGGGCCATCAGCGAGCTGACCGCCGACTTCGTCGCCTGCCTGTCGCCTCTCAGCGATCCGGCGCAACTGGACGCCGCCCATGTCGCGGCGGAACAGCTGAAGGGTTATTTCATCGAGCTTCTGGACGACCCGAACAATCGAAGCACCCTGCTCACCGGTATCCGGCAGCGTTTCGCGGCAACATCGACCGACCCTGAAACCTTGATCGCCAACCTGATCGGCCTGTTCTCCCAGACTTACGAAGCCACCGCCGGGCTGATCGGTAATGCGCTATTGGCGTTGATTCGAAATCCACCGTTGGCTTCGGCTCAAGTCGACGACCTGATCGCTGAAGTCCAGCGCTTCGACCCTTCAGTGCAGAACACCCGTCGCTTCGTCGCCGCACCCTGTGAAATCGACGGCGTGAGCATGAAACCCGGTGACGTCATCCTGGTGCTGCTGGCCTCGGCCAATCGCGATCCGCAGCTTAATGACAATCCCGACACGTTTCTGCTCGACCGCCCGAATCGCCGCAGCTTTACTTTCGGTGCAGGCCGTCATCAATGTCCGGGGCAGGTGCTGGCTCAATACATCGCCAGCACCACGCTGACGGAGATTCTGGCAATGAAACCTGCTTTGGACCAACTGACCTGGCACTACCGCCCTTCCCTGAACGGGCGCATTCCGCTCTTTGCCTGAAAGACAGCTCAAGCGTGGCGATGCTCGACCGTCAGGTGAGACAACTCATGAATTGGCGCCAGACGTTCGCGAATCGCGTCGGCGCTGACATTCGCCGCAGCCACGACGCTGATAATCGCCGCCCGTGCCTGGGGGCCGACCTGCCAGACGTGAAGGTCACTGATGCGAACATCGTCCGTCGATTCGAGCAGTTCTCGAATTTCGGCGGCGACGTGTTCGTCAGTGGTGTCGAGCAACACCGCGGCGCTGGCGCGCATCAAGCCATAGGCCCATCTCGCGATCACGAGGGCGCCGACGATGCCCATCACCGGGTCCAGCCAGACCCAGCCCAAATAGCGACCCGCCAACAATGCCGCGATGGCCAGTACTGAGGTCAACGCGTCGGCCAGCACATGGAAATACGCCGAACGCAGGTTGTTGTCGTGATGATGAGCGTGGTCATGGCCGTGATCGTGATGATCATGGCCGTGATGTCCATGATTGCCCGACAACAGAAACGCACTGACGATATTCACTGCCAGCCCCACCACCGCAATCACCGTCGCTTCGGTGAAGGCAACGGTGGTCGGTTGAAACAGTCGCACGATGGATTCGCCAGCGATGCCGATCGACACCAGGCCCAGCACTATGGCTGAAGCAAATCCTGCCAAGTCCCCGACCTTACCGGTACCGAAACTGAAGCGCGAATTGTTGGCATGCCGCCTGGCAAAACCGTAAGCCGCCGCGGCAATGCCCAAGGCGCCGGCGTGGGTCGCCATATGAAAACCGTCCGCCAGCAGTGCCATGGAACCGGTGATGTAACCGGCGGCAATTTCGCCAATCATCATCACAAACGTCAGCGCCACCACCCACAACGTGCGGCGGGCATTGTCATCGTGGGCCGCCCCCAGAAACAGGTGGTCGTGGGTAAAACGCGAAGTTTGAGGTGTCAGTGTCATGGGGCGAGCCTCTATTTCGAGTAACGGCGGATGGCTTGCAGCAAGTCTTCAACGCCTTCGGCGCGCGCTTCGTCGCTGAGGCCGGGACGCGCCACGTGTTCACGGGCATGGGCGTCGATGAACTGGTCCATCAGACCGTTGACCGCACCGCGAATCGCCGCGACCAGATGCAGGGTTTTGGCGCATTCGGCATCGGATTCTAACGCCCGCTCCACCGCCTGGACTTGGCCGGCAATACGGCGGACGCGGTTAAGCAAATCGTCTTTGTGTTCGTGGATGTGTGACATACCTATACCCCCTACTCCTATATGGCGTGCATGGTTACCTATACGGATGGGGCTGGCAAGTCAGGTGGACCGAGTCATCGTTCATCGCGGGCAGACTCGTTCCCACAGGTTCAGCGCAATACCCTGTGGGAGCGAGCTTGCCCGCGATGGCGGCCTGACAAACGACGCATCACATGCGACGTGCGCAACAGGCTACATCGCCTTGCATCATTGCCTACAACTACGTCGGTTTCGCCCAAGCCCCCACGCAAACCAAGCAAAATGTTCGTCGTCGCCCCCGACATGGATACCGAAAGCTTACTTACTGGTATTGGGGCAAGCCCCTCGCCACAAAACCAAAAAACCGCCATATCTGTAAGAAGAGAGGGTGGTTTTTTCCGTCTGAGCTCAGTGCATAGCGACAAGCGTCATTTGTAACAACGGGCAGAGTTTCAGACTAGTCCTACATCTATCAAATGCCCTTTGATAGAGCGTCCGCATCGCTTTCAGAAGATGAAACAAGGACGCTCATGGCTCGCAAAACAGACATACCTCGGGTTCAAAACCCACCATCGGGCGACGGGCACCACATCACCAGCCGCTACATGACCGCCACCGAACTGGCAGAGCGCGACGCCAGACAAAAATCCTATGACGACATATTGGCCCGACAGCAAGCATATGAAGACCGTTTTGTCAGGCAACCTCTGCAGCAGGATCAATCCAGCTCCATGGGTTGCGTATTCACCAAAAGTTGCAACCTCCCCGACGGCGTAATCAACCACGACAACCCAACCGGGTTTGTCCCTGTCGAGAAACTGACCGACTACGGAAAATTTTCCCTGCTGGGTGGCCGCGAAAGGGATGCGGCGGGAAACATCCCACTCAAAAAAATCAGTGGAAGCACATTACCTGCTGCACTGGGAACGCTTCTTCTGGGCGGAGTTGGTACTGCTGGCACCGGGACGAGGGCTGCTGGTAGCGCAGGCGCATTGACGGCTGGTGTTGCTGCTGGCGCCTTGGCCGGAATGGTTGCATTGCTGTGGCCGTCGAGCTTGGGCGACAGCTCCCTGTACACAGAAGAACAGCTCAATTCGCTCGAGAAAGGCCGTACACGGGTTCGACTGCATGTCGAGCAATAAGCTGATGGCACCTTGAAGGGTTATGGATACAACACCCAGAAGCGCCGTGACTGGGAAATGATCCCTGTAGTCCGGTTCAAAAGTCAGAGTTCTCAGCAGGTGGCTGACATTGGTGATGGAATAACTCTGATATGGACGCCAGCGGTTGACCCATCCAGCACCTCAGGGATTCCCCCGCTAGAAGCCGCACCACAAGCACCTCAGATCTTGATTTATCCGCCTACCGAACAGGCAGATAACATCATCGTCAACCCGATCTACCCGCCTGAGTACAAGGACTTCATTCTTGTTTTCCCGGCTGATTCCGGTGTGCAGCCGTTGTATGTTGTGGCTTCAAGATCTGCTGGCGGCGGTGATATAAAGTACCACCGGCCGCCGTTGGCATTGCCTGCATTTCCAGATGCCCTTCCTGTTAAATCAAAAAGCAGTGTTCAGGGCGGGGGGAGTAAGCGCAGCCGGTGGAAAGACCGAAAGGGGCGAATATATGAATGGGACAGTAAGACAGGCGCAATAGAGAAGTATGACAGTCAAGGTAAGCATCTTGGCGAGTTCAACCACGAAACTGGTGAACAGATAGACCCCGCAAAACCCGGCAGAACTACCCCAAAATAAATTAAGAGGCTATTTATGTTTTTATGGATTAGTGGGTTTTTAAAAGGTGATGACGAAGATGATTCCTTAAAATACGACCTTACAGTTCGACCTGAGTTTGAAGTCGCGGTAATGGGTGTTCTTGGGTGGAAAAGTCTTGATGAAAGCGCGGATGGAGAGTGGTTACTAACCGGCGAGCAAATCCAACAAATTGCTATAGCTCTCAATGAGCAGTTACCGACCGAACTGGATCTCTTCATAGGGGTGCGGGAGTAGGTACAACTGAGGTGGGAGTTAAAAAGTGAGCCCTCTCTACCAAGATCCATCAATGAACCACGAGGAAGCAACGAGGCTTCTAGCGAGCGACGTAGAAACTAACGTTGCCGCCGCATTGGTTTCTGTCGGGCTAAATGAGCAAGACAAGATTTGGGCTCAAAACACCTGCCTGAAGTGCCTCGAGAGTGAATCCGAATCGGTTGCAGCAGCTGCCATCACCGCGCTCGGTCACATAGCCCGCAGACAGGGTGATCTGGACTTGGGTGCTGTACTCCCGGCCCTTGAAGAAGTGAAGGAAAAATTTCCCTCCCTGGAAGGGATTGTGGCGGACACCCTTGATGATATTGAGGCATTCACCTGACTCACCGTTTAGCAAAGGGACACTGGCCGCGAGCCGAGCACTGAACTGTGGCGAGGGAGCTTGCTCCCGCTCGGGTGCGCAGCAGCCGCAAAACTGGCGAGCGGAGATTTACCTGATACACCGCATGCACAGGTTTCAGGGCCGCTGCGCAACCCAACGGGAGCAAGCTCCCTCGCCACAAATAGTAAAAACCCGCTCTCCTCACAGTGTCAGCGGGTTTTGTCGTTTCAGCTCACACAGCCATCAATCATCCCGCGTCAGCACTTCCAGCAATTCAATCTCGAAAATCAGATTCGAATTCGGTGTAATCGCGCCCATCGTCCGCTCACCATAAGCCAGATGCGCCGGCACCAGCAGCTTGCGTTTGCCGCCGACCTGCATGCCCATGATTCCCTGATCCCAGCCCTTGATCACTCGCCCCGTGCCAATCACGCACTGAAAAGGTTTACCCCGACTCCAGGAAGAATCGAATTCAGTGCCGTCTTCCAGCCACCCGCGATATTGGGTAGTGATCAGCGCGCCTTTGACAGCGGCTTTGCCGTCGCCCACTTCAAGGTCGATGACCTGCAACTCATCATTCATCACATTCACTCTTTTGCGCGCTTGCCCGAACAGGGCTTCATGGGCGCCGTTTTCCCAGAAATACGGGCGATTGGCAACTTATTCAGATAGACCCCGCTCGGCACCCTTACCAGAGGGCAATATCGTAGGTGAAATAGATCCGGTTGCTGTCACGTCCGCGCGCGAAGTCCGAACGGTAGACGTAGTTGCGCAGCTTCACGCCCACGCCCTTGAACGTGCCACTCTGGACCACGTAGGCCAGTTCCATGTCGCGTTCGGATTCTTTGATGCTGGTGTCGGACTGGCCATCGTTGCCTTTGAGATAACGGGTCATGAATGTCAGCCCGGGCACGCCCATCGGCGCAAAGTCGTAAGCGTAACTGAGCATCCAGGTCTTCTCGTCCTCCTCGATGAACTTGCCGATGCCAGCGTTGCTGAACGAGTACACCGTCGCACCACTGATGTAAGGCAACCCGGCGTCACCGCTGAGTTGTTGGTAACCGCCACCCAAGGTGTGCCCCGCCACCGCGTAGGACAACTGGCCGCTGAGCATGTCGTTATCGATTTTCGAGGCGTAGGCACGGCCCGCGTCCTTGCTGTTGAAATAGCGCAGGTCACCGGTCAACACCCCGGGACCCAACGGCAGATCGTGCTGGATGCCGGCAAAATTCTGCCGATAGAAGTTTTCCAGCTCACCGTAGAAGTAACTCACTCGCGTGTTCTTGCCGAGTTTGTAGTCACCACCGGCGTAGGTGAAATCGCCACCTTTATCGCCTGAATAACCGTCAGGAACGATCGACACGATGTCGGTGGAATCGCGCAGTTTGAATCGGTCCAGACGACCGCCGGTCAGGGTCAGGTTTTCAATGTCGGTACTGGTGACTTGCCCCCCCTCGTAGGTTTGCGGCAGCAAACGCGCATCGTTGTAGATCAGTACCGGATTTTTGGGCAGCAAAGTGCCGTACTTGAGGGTGGTCTTGGCCAATTTGACCTTGGCCGCCGCCCCGGCACTGGCAAACTCATCGGCGGCACGGCCGTCATCGTGCACCGGCAGCAGACCGGTGCCACTGCGGCCACGACCGGAATCAAGTTTGATCCCCAGCAAGCCCAGTGCATCAACCCCGAAACCCACTGTGCCAGGGGTGAAACCCGACTGAAAATCCAGCAGGAAGCCCTGGGCCCACTCGGTGCGTTCACTTTTGGCGGTTCTGGCCGAGCGCGCACTCAAACCATGCTCATCGCGAAAGTTTTCGTTGATATAGACATTACGCAGTTGCAACTTCAACTTGCTGTCGTCGATGAAATCACTCGCAATGGCAGTGGCCATCGGCAACACACCCAGAAGAGGAAGAAGAGCCCCGCACGTCAGAAAGTGGGTCATGTCGAACTACTCATATTGTTGTTTTATGGATGCACGTGGCCGCGCGTCCGACATCGGGCGCGTGGAGCTCTGTCAAGTGGCGAGTCAGGGGTGAATCAGGCGAACAGCGTCAAGGCCCCGGTCAGCAGGGCTAAAGCTGTGACCACCAGGGAAGTGAGCACCGCCCATTTGAAGGTGGCGCGCTGAAAGTCGCCTAGGTCGCGATCGACCATCCCCACCAGCAACAGGGTGGAGGCCACCAGTGGGCTCATCAAGTGCACCGGCTGGCCAAGAATCGACGCCCGGGCGATTTCCACCGGATCGATCCCGTAGGCCGCCGCCGCGTTAGCGAGGATTGGCACCACGCCGAAATAATAGGCATCGTTGGACAGCACGAAGGTCAACGGCATGCTGGTGATCGCCACCACCAACGGGAACAGGTGCCCCCAGGACGGTGGAATCCAGTCCACCAAAGTTTGCGCTAATGCATCGACCATTTTGGTTCCGGAGAAAATCCCGGCGAAGATACCGGCCGCGAACACCAGCAGGACTACCGTCATGGCATTGCCGGAGTGCGCGAGGATGCGCTCTTTTTGAATGTTCAGTTGCGGGTAGTTGATCATCAGCGCCAGCACGAAGCCAATCAGAAACAGGATTGCCGAGTGCATGAGCCCCATCACCAGCGCGACCATCACCGCCGTCACCAGCAACAGGTTGACGTAGGCCAGTTTCGGGCGTTTGTGCGGCGTGTCCTCAAGAATCGCCTTGATATAGCAATCACTCCCGCCGCTTTGCAGCTGGACGTTGCCAATGCGTTTACGCTCGGCGCGGCCCAGCAGGAACGCGGTGAATACCACCCACGCAGCGCCGCCGATCATGGTCGGCAACAACGGAACAAAGTACGCCCCGGCATCCAGCCCCAATGCGGCAATCGCCCGGGTCGCCGGGCCGCCCCAAGGAGTCATGCCGCTCATGATGCTCAACGCCAGCATGGAAATGGTCGCCAGAATCATCGGGTTCATCCCAATGCGCTTGTACAACGGCAACATTGCCGCGCAAGTGATCATGTAAGTGGTGGTGCCGTCACCGTCCAGGGCGACAGTCAGCGATAGAAGCGCAGTACCGACCGCGATTTTCATCGGGTCACCGTTGACCCGTTTGAGAATCTTGCGGATCAGCGGATCGAACAACCCCGAGTCGATCATCAAGCCGAAAAACAGAATCGCGAACAGCAGCAGTGCCGCCGAGGGTGCGACCATCTTCAGGCCGTCGAGCATCATTTTGCCGGTGGTCCCGCCAAAACCACCGATGATCGCAAAGACAATCGGAACAACGGTCAACGCAACGATGGGTGATAGACGCTTGGTCATGATCAGGAACGTGAACACAACCACCATGGCCAAGCCGAGTAAGGCAAGCATAAGGCAACTCTTTTGTTGTTATGGAATGCGTGGCCGACGCGCCAGGCGTACGACCCCGAGCTTGTTCTGATGCAAAACTGCGGTGACTACGTGGGAAGACTACCCGGCGAACCGTTGGGAAACCGGGACATACACAAAGCCGGAAAACAGCCTTCGGGCGGTACGAACAACAGAGGCGCGGATTGTCTCACCGTTCTCCCCGGTGTAGGACAAGACGACATCGATGCCGCCGCTCGGGTGCTCGATTCGCACCTGTTGCAATCGCGGCCCACCGATATTGCCGAGCATCTGCGCCACCACACTGCCTTCGCTGACACACGCCGTGGCCAGACCGATGGAACCGGTAATGGCCAGCGCACGGTGGCAGTTGTGCGGCATGAAGTAGCGGACCTGAATCGTGCCGCCGGCCTTGGCCTTCGATACCAGCACAGGCTTGGGAATGACCTTGTCGCTGACATCGCCCAGACCCATGGCCATGCCGGCCTGTAGCCGCAGGGCTTCGAGGCGCTGCAGAAAGTCTTTGTCGGCGTCCAGTTCGGCCGGCGTTTCGTCGCCGCGTTTGCCCAAGTGACGCGCCTCGAGAATCATCATTGGCATGGCCATGTCGATGCAGGTCACGGGAATGTCGTCGAACCGGTCTTCGGTGCTGCCAGTTGGAAACAGCTTGCCGGTCTTGCTGCCGGCGGCATCGAGGAATGTCAGCTGAACCGGTGCCGCGCTGCCAGGCACGCCATCGATGGCGGTGTCGCCTTCATAGCTGACCTTGCCGTCTGGCGTCTGCACATCAGAGGTGACGAAGGTGCCGGTGTTGAGGTTGCGAATCCGCACGCGGGTCAGCTCACCGGCTGCCTTGACCAGACCCTGCTCGATGGCAAACGGCCCGACCGCGCAGAGCATGTTGCCGCAATTGGGGGCGGTATCCACCCGACGCTGAGACACCATGACCTGGACGAACAGGTAATCAACATCGGCATCGGGATGTAACGAAGGGCTGACGATGGCGACCTTGCTGGTTTGCGGGCTGCCACCGCCGATGCCGTCGATCTCCAGTTCGTGACCGGAGCCCATCACCGAGAGCAACAGCTCATCGCGTTCTTGAATCGATACCGGCAGATCCCAAGCGAGAAATACCGGACCCTTTGAAGTACCGCCGCGCATCAGCACACAAGGAATTCGTTGCATGACTACTAACTCTTGTTAATCAATCGAGGTAATTGATGTCTTGGAAACAAGAGTGACAGGGAAGTAATTGTGTTTCCAATGCAAAGATCGGAGCAATTATTGCGTTTCACAAAAGAAAGTTTTACCGTGATTCAGCGCCCTCCTCCGACGAGACAGAACATGGAATATGAACTTCAGGACATCCGATCTTTCGTGAAAATCGCCGAACTGGGGAGTTTTCACGAGGCTGCCGACGCACTGCATCTGTCACAACCGGCCTTGAGCCGACGGATAAAAAAACTTGAGGAGGGTTTGGGGACTACCTTGCTCGACCGAACCACGCGCAAGGTCAGCCTGACCAGTGTCGGCCGTGATTTCCTGCCCAAGGCTCGCCGATTGCTGGATGACTTCGACGACTCGATCCTGAATATCCGTGAGTTGGCTGAGCGGCAAATCGGTCAGGTGACCCTGGCCTGCATTCCAACCGCTGCGTTTTACTTCCTGCCGTCGGTGATTCGTCTCTATAACGAACGCTACCCGAAAATCCGCATCCGTTTGCTCGACCTCAGCGCCAATGAAGGGCTCGAAGCGGTGCTGCGAGGGGAAGCCGACTTCGGCATCAACATGATGAGTGGCCAGCACCCGGACATCGAATTCGTTTCACTGGTCAACGAGCCCTTTGTCCTTGCCTGCCGCCGTGACCATGAACTGGCCGGGCGGACGTCCGTCACCTGGTCAGAATTGAGCGATTACCGGTTGATCGGGGTCGGGCGCCTGAGCGGCAACCGCATGATCCTGGACCACGCTTTGTCGGGCCTGAGCTGGCGTCCGCAGTGGTTTTATGAGGTACAGCATTTGTCCACCTCGCTGGGCATGGTCGAAGCCGGTCTGGGAGTTTCCGCGATGCCGAGCCTTGCGATGCCGACAGCGGATCACCCGACACTGGTGAGCATTCCGCTCACCGATCCTGTGGTGAACCGGACACTCGGTCTGGTGTACCGTCGGGGCGCATCGCTATCGCCGGCGGCGGAGAAGTTCGTTTCGATCCTGCTCGAACAATGGCCCCACTAAACCGTAAATTCTCAGCAACCTCCTTGCTGACTGAACGGACGCCAGCCTTTATCCTGACGCCCCGCTGAAAATCGGACGAGCGCCGCTCTCGCCTGCCACACCCTGGAGTTTCGCCATGCCCCACGAAGGCAACCTGTTGCAAGCCGCTGTCGTCTTTTTATTCGCGGCGGTGCTCACCGTCCCCTTGGCCAAGCGCCTGCAACTGGGGGCGGTGTTGGGTTATCTGTTTGCCGGGGTGATCATCGGGCCGTCGGTGCTGGGCTTGATCGGCAACCCGCAAAGCGTCAGCCACATTTCCGAACTCGGGGTGGTGCTGTTGCTGTTCATCATCGGCCTTGAGTTGTCGCCGCGACGTTTGTGGGTGATGCGCAAGTCAGTGTTCGGCGTGGGCCTGGCGCAGGTGTTACTGACCGGTTCGGTGATTGGTGTGCTGGCGTTGTTCGTGTTCGGCCAATCCCTCAACAGTGCCATCGTATTGGGCCTGGGCCTGGCGTTGTCGTCCACTGCATTTGGTTTGCAAAGCCTGGCCGAGCGCAAGGAACTGACCAGCCCTCATGGGCGGTTGGCGTTCGCGATTTTGCTGTTCCAGGACATCGCCGCGATCCCGCTGATCGCGATGGTGCCGCTGCTGGCCGGCGGTGATCACACCAGCAGTGCCGCCGAAGATCTGAACCATGGCTTGCGGGTATTGGGCAGTATTGCGGTGGTGGTGATTGGCGGGCGGTATTTGCTGCGACCGGTGTTTCGCGTGGTGGCCAAGACTGGCTTGCCGGAGGTGTCCACCGCCACTGCATTGCTGGTGGTGATCGGTACGGCGTGGCTGATGGACCTGGTCGGCGTGTCCATGGCACTCGGCGCGTTCCTTGCTGGTTTGCTGCTGGCGGACTCCGAATACCGCCACGAACTGGAAGCGCAGATCGAGCCGTTCAAAGGCCTGCTGCTGGGGTTGTTTTTCATCAGTGTCGGCATGGGTGCCAATCTGAGTTTGCTGCTCAGTGCGCCGATTGTGGTGTTGGGGCTGACTGTGCTGCTGATCGCCATCAAGTTGCCGCTGCTGTTTGTGGTTGGTCGACTGGCCGGGGGCTTGGGCAAGGTCAATGCGATTCGCTTGGGGATTGTGTTGGCGGCCGGTGGTGAGTTTGCTTTTGTGGTGTTCAAGATCGGCCGGGATCAGGGCTTGTTCGAGCCGCGCCTGTACGACTTGCTGGTGCTGACCATCACCCTGTCGATGGCGCTGACACCACTGTTGTTGCTGGCCTGCGCACGACTGGTCAAACCCAAGGTTCAACCGGTGGAGGTGCCGCAGAAGTTCCGTGAAATCGATACCGACACGCCGCGCGTGGTCATCGCCGGCATGGGCCGTATGGGGCAGATCGTGGCGCGGATTCTGCGGGCGCAGAACATCAAGTTCGTCGCCCTCGACACGTCGGTGGAAACCATCGAACTGTCCCGCAGTTTCGGCGGCGTGCCGGTGTTCTACGGCGACCCGATGCGCCCGGAAATCCTCAGCGCGGCCAAGGTCGAGCAAGCGGAGTTTTTCGTGATCGCCACCGATGATCCAGAGACCAACATCAAGACGGCCGAGGTGGTGCACAAGCTCTACCCGCACATCAAAATCATCGCCCGCGCCCGCAACCGTCAGCATGTGCACCGGTTGGTGGATGTCGGGGCTCAGGCGGTGCGGGAAACCTATTACTCCAGCCTGGAAATGACCCGGCGGACCCTGGTTGGACTAGGGCTGACGCAGGCCCAGGCAGATGCGCGGATCAAGCGCTTTACCCATCACGATGAACAGGTGCTGGAAGCCCAGCATGCGGTGTATGACGATGCGGCCAAAGTCATGCAGACCGCTCAGGAAGCGCGGGCGGAATTGGCAAAACTGTTTGAGTCGGATCAGTTGGAAGAGGAAGCGGGTAAGAGTTGAGGTGATTGTGAGGGCCTCATCGCGAGCAGGCTCGCTCCCACATTGGATCAATGTCAGCCGCAAATCTTGTGGCTGACTCGGTCACTGTGGGAGCGAGCCTGCTCGCGATGAACGATAACGCGGTGTATTGGATAAATAACAACGACCAAGGAACCCACGATGGCTGACCAAACCTCTCCCGCTCTGAAGGAAATCTTCAACGCCGAACGCCTCGCACACATCGCCACCGAGATGACCGCGGTCTATCCCTGCTTCGATGCCAAGGCCTTCCTGAAACTGGCCAAAACCGGTCTGGCGGAATTGTCAGTCATGCAACGCATGGCCCGCGTCAGCGAATGCCTGCACGCGGTATTGCCACTCAGTTATGAAGAAGCCCTCGACGTCTTGCACGCCCTCGCCCCGCGCCTCAACAGCGCCTTCGTCAGCATGTTTTTGCCGCACTACGTCGCGAAATATGGCGCTCACACGTTCGATCTGTCGATGGACGCGCTCAAATATTTCACGACCTTCGGCTCATCAGAATTCGCCATCCGGCATTTTTTGCGCAGCGATATCGAACGCTCATTGGCGCTGATGCACGACTGGTCGCAGGATGAAAACGAACACGTCCGGCGCCTGGCCAGCGAAGGCAGCCGACCACGCCTGCCCTGGTCGTTCCGCCTGGAACAGGTCCAGGCCGACCCGACACTGGCGGCCGCGATCCTCGACAATCTCAAGGCGGACGACAGCATCTACGTGCGCAAATCCGTGGCCAACCACCTCAACGACATCACCAAGGATCATCCCGAGTGGGTACTGGCGCTGATCGAAGGATGGTCGCTGGAAAACAAACACACAGCGTGGATCGCCAGACACGCTCTGCGCAGTTTGATCAAACAAGGTAACAAGCGGGCGCTGGCAATCATTGGTGCGGGCGGCAAGCCCGAGGTTGAAATCATTGACGTGAAGGTCGAACCGGCAGTGATTCGCCTGGGTGAGAAAATCACCCTGTCTTTCAGAGTGAAGTCCACGGTCCCGGACAGTCAGCGATTGGTGATCGATTACGCGATCGATTATGTCAAAGCCAACGGCAGCACCTCGGCAAAGGTGTTCAAACTTAAAGCCCTCACGCTGTCCGACAATGCCAGCGAATCCATCAGCCGCAGTCAGCACATCAAGGAACTGACCACCCGCAGGCACTATGCCGGCCAGCACGCGGTGCACATTCTGGTAAACGGCGAACGGCTGGCCAGCACCCAATTCCGAATTATCGCTGACGATCATTGACGCCCGCACCAGAGCCCCCCGGCAGCATGCGCGTGAGCGTGTTGTCGCGGACCCAGTAGTGATGGAACAACCCCGCCGCTGCGTGCAAACCAATCAACCAGTAGCCGGTGCTGCCGAGCAATTCATGCCAATGCTTGAGTTGCTTGGCCAGATCGGGATCAACCGCAACCGGCGCCGGCAGGAAAAAGCCGAAATACGGCATCGGCTTGCCCCCGGCGGCCAGCATCAACCAGGCCAATAGCGGCGTAGCGATCATCAGCCCATACAGCGCCAGATGCATGAGGTGCGAGACGCCGGTCTGCCAGGTTGGCGGGGCGGGGGTAATCAGTGGTCGGGGCGTGAGGCGCCCGAGCAAGCGAACCCAGACCAGCGCAAAAATGCTCAACCCGAATACGCCGTGCAACCCCAGAAACAAGCCCTTCAAGGCATGTCCACGGGGCAGCAGTCCTTTGATCTCGATGCAACCATAAACGCCGACGAACAGCGCCAGCATCAGCCAGTGCAAGGTGATCGAGAGTTTTCCATACCGGTGTACTGCTGAATCTCGGGTCATACAGGGCCTCGTGAAGATCAGTGGCGGCTGCCGACTCATTTCGTACAGCCTGGATCCGGTTTCGTCGAACCGACCGGCGCCACCCTGCCCGTCCAGTCTTAAGGCAATCTGAAGGTCACCTTCAGACTCCGTTAAGAATTGCCTTTGATACTCCTCCCGAACTTACTCAGGGAGGCGTTCTTGCCCATGCCCGATTTCGACTGGAACATCCCTCTGCCCCTGCACTTCGGTCAAGCCGAAACCCCGCAGATGAGTCTGGCCAGAGCCTTGCCGGACGATGCCCAGCGTCCGCTCTTCGAAGCTTTTATCCAGCAGCGTTTTCGAAAGGCCCACGGCGCCGACATTCGCCAATTCATGCCGCAGCTGTTCGGCATGAGCGATGCGTCAAGCACGCTGTGTGCGGTGGCCGGCGTACGACTGGCCAGTACCGAACCCTTGTTTCTGGAGCGTTACCTGGACGAGGCAATTGATCCGCTGATCAGCGACGCTGCCGGCCAACCCGTGGACCGGGCCGGTGTTGTCGAGGTCGGGAACCTCGCCGCCAGCGATACCGGCAGTGCGCGCCTGAGCATCATTGCCATCACCTACCTGTTGGCCATGGGCGGGCTGGAATGGGTGGCGTTCACCGGCAACATCGGGCTGGTGAACAGTTTTCATCGCCTGGGCTTGAAGCCGGTGACGCTCTGCGCCGCCGACCCGGCGCGACTGGGCGACGACCGCCACCTCTGGGGCAGTTATTACGAGAGTCAGCCATGGGTGCATGTCGGCAACATCCGCGCCGGCTTCATCCATTTGCGCAACATCGGTCTGTTCAATCGCCTGGGGTTGGCGATGTCCCTTGAGGAGTCCAGCCATGTCGCCTGAAATGGAGCGGTTCAAGCAGACCCTGCGCAATCACGCCGAACGCAAGACCAACGCCATCGCCTTGTGGGGCGATCAGTTGAAACTGGACTACGCCACGCTGTACGCCGAGGTCATGTACCGCCAACAGCGTCTGCGCGATGAGCACGTCAACGTGGTCGCGTTGGCCCTGGACAATGGCACCGAGGCAATGCTCTGGGACCTGGCCGTACTGTTCGAAGGCCTGACCTGCCTGACGTTGCCGCCCTTCTTCAGCCCGGCACAACGCAATCATTGCTTGGAACAGAGCCAGGCCGAACTGGTGATTGCCGAACCGGAACTGGAAGCCGAACTGCAGGCGGCCGGCTACGAGAAGACCGGCGAATTCTGGCGTCGCACCTTCAGCGGCCCGAACCAGATACCCGAAGGCACCGCCAAACTGACCTTCACCTCAGGCACCACCGGCACGCCCAAAGGCGTGTGCCTGAGCGCTGAAAGCCTCTTGCGGGTGGCCTGTGAACTGGATCAGGCGAGCAATCCCACCGATCCGCGGCACCACCTGGCACTGCTGCCCCTGGCGATTCTGCTGGAAAACCTCGGCTGTTATGCCGCGCTGTATGCCGGCGCGACCTTGAGCGTACCGAGCCAGAAAACCCTGGGCATTCAGGGTGCCAGCGGTGTCGATGTGCCGCGGCTGTTGGGTTGTCTGGCCACCCGGAAACCGGAAAGTCTGATTCTGGTGCCGCAGTTGCTGCTGACGCTGGTCAACGCCGCCGAGCAAAAAGCATTCAACCCCCAATCGTTGCGTTTTGCCGCGGTCGGTGGCGCACGAGTTTCTGAAGAGTTACTGCATCGCGCACAGCGCATCGGCATTCCGGTTTACGAGGGTTACGGGTTGTCGGAATGCTCGTCGGTGGTGTGCCTCAATCGTCCAGGGGCGCGCCGCGCCGGCAGCGTCGGCCGGCCCCTGCCCCATGTCGAGATTTGCCTGGCCGACGATGGTGAAGTGCTGGTCAAGGGCTCGGCCCTGCTCGGCTATCTGGGGCAGGCCACCTACAGCGATGAGTGGTGGCCGACAGGCGATCTCGGCGAATTCGACCCGGAAGGTTTTCTCTACCTCAACGGGCGCAAGAAGCATCAGTTCGTCACCAGTTTCGGCCGCAACGTCAATCCGGAATGGGTCGAGGCCGAACTCACCCAGCGTCGCCACATCGCTCAGGCGTTCGTCTACGGCGAAGCGATGCCGACCAACCACGCCCTGCTCTGGCCCCATCGGCCGGACTGCACCGATGAAGAACTGACCGCCGCCGTGGCCCAGGCCAACGAGGTCTTGCCCGATTACGCCCAGGTTCATCACTGGACCCGTCTCGATCAACCGTTCACCGCCGCCAACGGCTTGCTGACCGCCAATGGCCGACCGCGCCGCGACGCCATCGTCGAGCGTTACCGGGCGCAGCTCACTGACTCCGTTTTTTTCGAGGAATCCGCATCATGAGTTTTTTCGACACCCTGCAAGAAGCCACCCAGCAGGAACGCCACGAGTTGTTCAACCTGCCGATCATCCGCGATGCCCTTGAGGGCAAGGTCAGCCTGGAGAGCTACCGCGCCTTCCTCGCCCAGGCCTACTACCACGTGCGCCATACCGTGCCGTTGATGATGGCGTGCGGCGCGCGTCTGCCGCAGCGGCTGGAATGGCTGCGCAAAGCGGTGTGCGAGTACATCGAGGACGAATACGGCCACGAGCAATGGGTACTCGACGACATCGAGGCCTGTGGCGGGGACAAAGACGCGGTGCGTGACGGTCGCCCCTCGTTGCCGATCGAGTTGATGGTCAGCTTCCTCTACGACCTGATTGCCCGAGACAACCCGGTGGGCCTGTTCGGCATGGTCAACGTGCTGGAAGGCACCAGCATCGCCCTGGCCACCCACGCGGCCGGCAGCATTCGCGAGCGCCTGGCGCTGCCGGAAACCGCCTTCAGCTATCTCAGTTCCCACGGCTCGCTGGATATCGAACACATGCAGACCTACCGCCATCTGATGAACACACTCGAAGACCCGGCGGATCAAGCCGCGGTGATTCATGCCTCGAAGGTCGTTTACAAGCTCTACACCGACATGTTCCGCGGCCTGCCCCGCGATGGGGAGAACCTGCATGCAGCTGCATGAAGCCCGTGTGGTTTTGACCGGAGCCAGCGGCGGTATCGGCCTGGCCATCGCCAGCGCCCTGTGTGCCAGTGGCGCGCGGGTGTTGGCCGTGTCCCGGCACCGGGAGTCGCTGGAGCCCTTGCTCGAACGCTACCCGCTGCACTTGTGTTGGGTCGGTGCTGACCTGACCGTCCCCGGCGACCGACACAAAGTGCTGGCTGCGGCCGAAGCCATCGGCGGCATCAACTTGCTGATCAACGCCGCCGGGGTCAACCACTTCGCCATGCTCGAACAGCTCGATGACAGCGAGATCAATGCGATGCTGGCGGTGAACATCAGCGCGCCGATCTGCCTGACCAAGCTTTTGCTGCCGCTGCTCAAGCAAGCCGAGAGCGCCATGGTGGTAAACGTCGGCTCGACCTACGGCTCCATTGGCTACCCCGGTTACGCCAGCTATTGCGCCACCAAGTTTGCCCTGCGCGGTTTCTCCGAAGCCCTGCGGCGGGAGCTGGCCGACACCCGGATCAGCGTGCTTTACGTTGCCCCTCGGGCGACCCACACCAGCATGAACAGCCCGGCGGCCCAGGCGCTGAACGATGCGCTCAAAGCCAATGTCGACGATCCGCAAACCGTCGCCTCGGCGGTCATTCACGCCATTGCCGGTGACCGTCGCGATTTGTACCTGGGCTGGCCGGAACGCTTTTTCGTTCGCCTGAACAGTCTGTTGCCGCACCTGGTGGACCGTGGCTTGCGCAAGCAGTTGCCACTGATCCGTCGCCTCAGTCAGAAGCCCGATAACGAGAGCCTCAAACCATGAAAAAAATCGTCACTTGCCTGCTGTTCGGGGTGTTGAGCCAAAGCGTCTGGGCGCTGGACGCCGCCGATCAGCAGCGCCTTAATGGCATTCAGCAAAGCTGGGCGCACATTCAATACGAATTGCCTGCCGAACAGCGCACCGCGGCCTTCGAAAAACTCGCGACCCAGGCCTCGGCCTTCACCCAGGAGCGCCAATCCCTGGCCGAAGCGTGGATCTGGTCCGGCATTGTCACCAGCAGTTGGGCCGGAGCCCAGGGTGGCCTCGGCGCCTTGAGCAAGGTCAAGGTCGCCAAAGTCGACCTGGAAAAAGCCCTCGCCATTGATCCCAAGGCTCTGCAAGGCTCGGCCTATACCAGCCTGGCGGCGCTGTATGATCGCGTGCCCGGCTGGCCCCTCGGTTTCGGCGATGCCGACAAGGCCGAACAACTGTTAAAGCAGGCCTTGCAGCTGAACCCGGCCGGTATCGACAGTCTGTACTTCTGGGGTGATCACCTTTACCGTCAAAAGCGCTATGGTGAAGCCAAGGATGCACTGCAAAAAGCCCTGCAAGCGGCACCCCGCCCTGGCCGGGAAAGCGCCGACGCCGGGCGCCGCAAAGAGATCGAAGCATTACTGGTGGACGTGAATAAGAAACTCAACTGACAGGAGTCCGCGTGCGCTTATTACTGATCGAGGATGACGTGGCCCTCGGCGAGGGCATTCATCAGGCCCTGGGCCGTGAGGGTTACACCGTCGACTGGCTGCAGGACGGCAGCAATGCCTTGCATTCGCTGCTCAGCGAGACGTTTGACCTGGCCGTGCTCGACCTCGGTCTGCCGCGCATGGACGGTCTGCAAGTGCTGCACCGCCTGCGTGAAAGCGGCTCCAACCTGCCGGTACTGATCCTCACCGCCCGGGATGCCACCGAAGACCGCATCGCCGGGCTGGATGCCGGGGCTGACGATTACCTGATCAAGCCCTTCGACCTGGCCGAACTCAAGGCTCGCTTGCGGGCCTTGTTGCGACGCAGCGCCGGTCGCGCCCAAGTGCTGATCGAACACGCCGGCATCAGCCTGAACCCCGGTACCCAGCAAGTCAGCTATCAAGGCGAGCCGGTGGCGCTGACGCCCAAGGAATATCAACTGCTCCACGAATTACTTTCGCCTCCGGGCCGGGTCATGACTCGCGATCATCTGATGCAACTGCTTTACGGCTGGAACGAAGAAGCCGAAAGCAACACCCTGGAAGTGCATATCCATCATCTGCGCAAGAAGTTCTCCACCGACCTGATCCGCACCATTCGCGGTGTCGGGTATTTGGTGGAGGAGCGTCGATGACTTCGATCCGGCGTCGCACCCTGACGCTGATCATCGGCCTGATGCTGACTGGCCTGGCGATCATCAGCGTGCTCAACCTGCACGACAGCAATCACGAAATTGCCGAAGTCTACGACGCCCAACTGGCCCAGAACGCCCGGCTGCTGCAGGGTGTGATGCGCATGCCGCTGGCCAGCGATGAACACGCCGAGCTGTATCAAGCATTCAACAAAGCCTTGAGTGAAGCGGTGCCGAGAGTCGATGGTCATCCCTATGAAAGCAAAATTGCCTTTCAGGTCTGGAATCACAAGGGCGAAGTGCTGGTGCACACCGCCAGTGCACCCTCCTTCACGGCGCCGCCGACAAAATCCGGTTTCAGCGATGTGGTGGATCTGCACAACCGCCATTGGCGGGTGTTCATGCTCGAAGACAAACAGAATGACCTGCGCATCTGGGTCGGTGAACGGGACGACGTGCGTGCGGACCTGGTGCACCGGATCGTGCGTCATACCCTGTGGCCCAATGTGCTGGGCAGCCTGGTACTGGCGGCCATGGTCTGGCTGGCCATTGGCTGGGGGCTCAAACCCCTGGCCAATATGGCGGAAACGTTGCGGGCACGGCACAGCGGTTCTCTGGAGCCGTTGCAACTGACCCCATTGCCCAGCGAACTGGAACCGATGCAGGCAGCGCTCAACCGCATGCTCGCGCAAATTCAAGAAGTGCTTGGTCGTGAGCGGCGCTTCATCGCCGACGCCGCCCACGAATTACGCACGCCGCTGGCCGTGTTGCGGGTGCATGCGCAAAACCTGCAGGAAGCCGGCACGGAACAGGAACGTCGTGAGTCCCTGGCGTTTCTGATTGCCGGGGTCGACCGCACCAGTCGCCTGGTCAATCAGCTGCTGACTATGGCCCGTCTCGAACCCAAGGCGGTGGCGCCGGTGCTGCACAGCATCGACCTGAGCGAAACCGTGCGCGCCAGCCTGGCCCAGCTCACACCCTGGTTGCTGAGCAGGAGCCTGGAACTGGCCTTCGACGTCGATGAGCAGCCGTTTAAAGTCCTCGCCGACGCCGCTGCCATCGACATCGCCCTGAACAACCTGGTCACCAACGCCGCGAATTTTTCGCCGGAACATGGCGTCATCACCGTGCAATTGAGCCAGGACGACGGGTTCTACAACTTGAGCGTCCAGGACCAGGGGCCGGGCATCGACGAAGCGGATCGCGCGCGGTTGTTCGAACGTTTTTACAGCCGTGGAAATACCGGGGGCGCGGGGTTGGGGCTGACCATCGTCAGCACCATCGCGACACGGCTGGGTGGGCGGATTACGCTGGTAAATCCACCCGAAGGCGGGCTGCGGGCGACCCTATCGATTCCCGATGGCCAGCACCACAGCTCGGTGCAACGGACCACCCGCGAACTGCCGCCCAATGGCTGAATGACTTCAGCCCCGCTCCTACAGGGGAATGGCGCATGCGGCACATCCTGTTCGTGGCCGCTGAACAATCTGTGGCGAGGGAGCTTGCTCCCGCTGGGCCGCGAAGCGGCCCCAAAAAAGGAGCCACTGCACAACCCTGCGTCAGTCACTCACTCACCACAGCAGCCCATACCTACTCGAGCGTATCAATGTGATCCAGAACCCGGTTCGCGGTGATCTCCGCCACCATGATGCTGTTTGAAATGCCCAGCAGGGCGTAGCGCGACTCACCCTCCAGATGATCCACCAACTGATGGACCATCACATCGACCGAGGCCAGCGTCTCGACCAAAAAAATCGCCAGGGTTTCGGCTGTGGCCTCTGGGGCCACGGCAAACAGTTTGCTGGGTTTACGCGCGGTGGCTTTGATATCGGCATTCGATGGAAAGTGGAAGTCGAGGGCGCGTTCGGCGGCTTCGTTGAGTTTTTTTGAATCGGGTTCGTACGGGGATATCGGATCAGTGTCCGGCGGATTGGGCGTAGGTTTGAACATGTCTTAGATTCCTGATGTGGGCTCCCAGCACTTCTCTACTAAAGAAGGGGTGGCAGCTGTACGCAGGTTAGTAGACCGGGGAATCTAAGAAGCCGGCGCGCCCAAGGACGCCCTACGTACAGCCACCATCAAATGCAGGCGCAAAGCCCGACTGATAGAAGCGTCGTACGTCTTAGATTTAGCCACGGGCTACTAAACCCGATCACTGATGAGCAGTGACGGAAATCAAGTTACCGACGGCCCCCTAGACGCACAAGCCGGCGGATTCTGTCTTACCTGTAGGCGGTGGCGCAAGGCGTTGTAGCCTTTGGGTGGTAACGGCAAGCTTCATTTAAACGATCGTGATTTTTCTTGTTTAAAACGTGCCCCGTAGCAGCGTAATGCTGTTCACTTAAGCGCGACTCTTCAGTCATGCCTAGCTTTGTGGCGAGCGAGCTTGCTCCGGGCGGCGTTCCGACGCTGGGCTGCGTAGCGGCCCCAAATCTGAACAATCGCCGATTTTTGTGAGTGCTACGCACTCAAGCGGGAGCAAGCTCCCTCGCCACAGGTTTCTCACTGACTCAAGATTCTCTTAAGTGAGCAGCATTACCCGTAGGAGCCTTGCAGCAGATTCTGCTCCCGCTCACACAACTCCACCACGTAATCCCACAACACCCGCAGCCTCACGGACTTGTGCAGCTCGCGCCGCGTACTGATCCAATAACTGCGCTGGATGCTTTCGTCCGGCAACAACGGCACCAGCCCGGGATCGGTGCTGGCCATGTAGCACGGCAGCACGGCGATCCCCAGGCCCGAGCGCGCGGCCTGTTGCTGGGCGATGACGCTGGTGCTGTGAAACACCACCTGAGGGTTGCGGCAGAAGCTGTTGAGGAACATCAGTTCCTGACTGAACAGCAAGTCGTCGACGTAGCCGATCCACGCGTGACGACCAAGGTCTTCGCGGCTGCGCAGTGGTGGTGAGCGGTCCAGATAAGCCTGGCTGGCATAGAGCGCCAGGCGATAGTCGGTGAGTTTGCGGGTGACCAGCATGTCGGCGGCCGGGCGTTCCAGGTGAATGCTGATTTCCGCTTCACGGTTGAGGATGCTGACGAAGCGCGGCACCGCCACCAGTTCTACCTCCAGCCCCGGATAGCGCTCGAACAAGCCGTTCATGCGGCTGGCGAGAAACATGATGCCCAGCCCCTCCGTCACCCCGACGCGGATCTTGCCCAGCGGCGCGGATGATTGGGTGATTTCCTCCTGAGCCAGCAGCGCGACGTTTTCCATGGCTTCGGCGTGTTTGAGCAGCGCTTCGCCGGCCGGGGTCAATTCGTAGCCTTGGGCATGTTGGACGAACAGCGCGGTACCGAGGCTTTTTTCGATGGCTTCGATGTGCCGGGCCACGGTGGCGTGAGTCGTGTTCAAACGGCGAGCGGCGGTCAGCAAGCGGCCGCTGCGCTGCAATTCGAGAAAAAACCGCAGGTCATTCCAGTCGAACATGAACCATCCTTGACGT
Organism: Pseudomonas sp. LBUM1673; assembly: GCF_059695645.1. Taxonomy (NCBI): domain Bacteria; kingdom Pseudomonadati; phylum Pseudomonadota; class Gammaproteobacteria; order Pseudomonadales; family Pseudomonadaceae; genus Pseudomonas; species Pseudomonas sp. LBUM1673. Next base: position 2,717,102 of record NZ_CP166780.1, on the reverse strand, counting down.
TATGCCGTTAATGACGCTGTTTAAAAACGCACAGCAGCTGAGCAAAAACTAACATTCTTTTAACGAAAGCTAACAACTAGGATGGCCGACAACAAGAACAACAATACGAGGTCAGGGATGCAGACTTCCCTTGATGAATACGACTACATCGTGGTCGGCGCCGGGCCGGCCGGTTGTTTGCTGGCCAATCGACTGTCGGCCAACCCGCAGCATCGCGTGTTGCTGCTCGAAGCCGGTGGCCGCGACAACTACCCGTGGATTCACATCCCCGTGGGTTACCTGTTCTGCATCGGCAACCCGCGCACCGACTGGTGCTTCAAGACCGAAGCGCAATCCGGTCTGCAAGGCCGCGCCCTGAGCTACCCGCGCGGCAAAGTGCTCGGCGGTTGTTCCTCGATCAACGGCATGATCTACATGCGCGGCCAGGCTGGTGACTACGACGGCTGGGTGGCCGAGGGCAATCCCGGCTGGGGCTGGCAAGACGTGCTGCCATTGTTCAAACACAGCGAAAACCATTTTGCCGGCGATTCGGAATTTCACGGCGCCGCCGGCGAATGGCGGATCGAGCGGCAGCGGCTGTCGTGGCCGATCCTCGACGCCTTCCGCACGGCGGCCGAGCAAAGCGGCATCGCCAGCATCGATGACTTCAATCAGGGCGACAACGAAGGTTGCGGCTACTTCCAGGTCAACCAGAAGGCTGGAGTACGCTGGAACGCGGCCAAGGCGTTTCTCAAGCCGATTCGCCAGCGCGTCAATCTCACGGTGCTGACTGACGTTGAAGTGGACCGCGTGCTGCTGGAAAACGGCCGTGCCTCAGCGGTCAACGCACGTTGGCAAAGCCAGGCGAAAACCTTCAAGGCGCGCAAAGAAATCGTCCTGTGTGCCGGTTCCGTCGGCTCACCGGGCATCCTGCAACGTTCCGGTATCGGCCCTCGCCCGCTGCTGCAAAAACTGGGTATCGGCGTTGCCCATGAACTGCCCGGTGTGGGCGGCAACCTGCAGGACCATCTGCAACTGCGCCTGATCTACAAACTGGAAAACGCTCGCACTCTGAACCAGATCGCCGGCACGCTGTGGGGCAAGATGGGCATGGGCCTGCGTTACCTGTATGACCGCAGTGGTCCGCTGTCCATGGCCCCGAGCCAACTCGGCGCCTTCGCCCGTTCGGGACCGGAACAGACCTCGGCGAATCTCGAATACCACGTACAACCGTTGTCGCTGGAGCGTTTCGGCGAGCCGCTGCACGCTTTCCCCGCCTTCACTGCATCGGTCTGCGATCTGCGCCCGAAAAGCCGTGGCCGAATAGACATTCGCTCCGCCGACCCGCGGGAAGCGCCGCTGATTCAGCCCAACTACCTGAGCCATCCCGAAGACTTGCGAGTGGCAGCCGACGCCATCCGCCTGACTCGTCGCATCGTTTCCGCGCCGGCCCTGCAAGCGTTCAAACCGGTCGAGTACCTGCCGGGCGACAGCTTGCAGAGCGAAGAGCAATTGCACGAAGCCGCCGCCCGAATCGGCACCACGATTTTCCACCCGGTGGGCACCTGCCGGATGGGCAACGATGCAGACGCAGTGGTCGACGCCGAGCTGCGCGTCCACGGCATCCCCGGCCTGCGCATCGCCGACGCCTCGATCATGCCGCGCATTACCTCGGGCAACACGTGCTCGCCGACGCTGATGATCGCCGAGAAAGCCGCGCAACTGATCCTCGAAACTACCGCCAACACCCCCACTGTGGGAGCGAGCCTGCTCGCGATGACGGTCTGATATCCAACATCTATGGTGACTGATACACCGCCATCGCGAGCAGGCTCGCTCCCACAAGGGATTGCACTCCAACAGGGATTGCAGCTGATTCGCGAGCATTGAGCATTACCCCTGCAAGGAACACGCAACACCAGTGGAACAACAAAAACAATCACTGTGAGGGATACCGATATGTCAGAACATGTTCAGCCCCTGGAAGCCGTCCGCAGCGCCGGCACCAGTCAGGAAACCCAGAAAGTCATCTTCGCCTCGTCCCTCGGGACGGTGTTCGAGTGGTACGACTTTTTCCTCTATGGCGCCCTCGCGGCGGTCATCAGTAAACAGTTCTTCGCCGGGGTCAACGACACCACGGCGTTCATCTTCGCGCTGATGGCGTTTGCCGCCGGCTTCATCGTGCGGCCGTTCGGCGCGCTGGTGTTCGGACGCTTGGGGGACATGATCGGGCGCAAATACACGTTCCTCGCAACCATCGTTCTCATGGGCGTGGCAACCTTCTGCGTCGGCTTGCTGCCGACTTACGCGAGCATCGGCATCGCCGCGCCGATCATCCTCGTGGTGCTGCGCATGCTTCAGGGCCTGGCGCTGGGCGGTGAGTATGGCGGCGCGGCCACTTACGTCGCGGAACACGCGCCGATGGGCAAACGCGGTTTCCATACCAGCTGGATTCAGTCCACTGCCACCCTCGGCTTGCTGCTGTCGCTGCTGGTGGTGCTCGGCTGCCGCTACTTCACCGGCGACCAGTTCGAAGTCTGGGGCTGGCGCATTCCGTTTCTGTTTTCAATCGTGCTGCTGGGCATCTCGACCTGGATTCGCCTGAGCCTGCATGAGTCGCCTGCGTTCGTGAAAATGAAAGAAGAAGGCAAACTCTGCAAGTCGCCGCTGCGCGATTCCTTCGGCAAATGGGACAACCTTAAAGTGGTGCTGATTGCGCTGTTCAGCATCAACGCCGGGCAAGCGGTGACCTTCTACGCGGCGCAGTTTTATGTGCTGTTCTTCCTCACCCAGTTCCTGAAAATGGATCCGGCCCTGGCCAACAGCTTGCTGATTGTCAGCGTGATCATCGGCGCGCCGTTCTTCATCTTTTTCGGCTGGCTGTCGGACAAGGTCGGGCGCAAACCGGTGCTGATGATCGGCCTGTTGCTGGCCACCGCGCTGTACTTTCCGATCTTCAAGACCCTGGCCCACTACGCCAACCCGGCCATCGACCAGGCCAGCCGCCAGGCACCGATCACCGTGCTGGCCGACCCGGCCACCTGCACCTTCCAGTTCGACCCGGTCGGCAAGGCTAAATTTGATAGCCCGTGCGACAAGGTCAAAACCTTCCTGGTCAAACAAGGCCTGCCCTACAACAGCGAAGCGGCCCCGGCTGGCAGCGGCGTGCAGGTCAGCATCGGCGAGGTGAAAATCGATGGCTACGATGAGGCAGCCCTGCGCGGCGCAGTGACCCTGGCCGGGTATCCGTCGCAAGCCGACACCCAACTGATCAACAAACCGATGATCGTGGCGCTGATCGTCGCGCTGATCATCATCTCCGCCATGTGCTACGGCCCGCTGGCGGCGCTGATGGTCGAACTGTTCCCGACCCGCATCCGCTACACCTCCATGTCCCTGCCCTACCACATCGGCAACGGCTGGTTCGGTGGTTTCCTGCCGACGGTGTCGTTTGCGTTGGTGGTGTACACCGGGGATATTTTCTACGGGCTGTGGTACCCGGTGGTGATTACCGGGGTGAGTCTGGTGGTGGGGATGATGTGTTTGCGTGAGACCAAGAACGTGGATCTGGACAAGAACTGACGTCACGAACCTCTAGCGGAGGCTTACCTGTGGGAGCGGGCTTGCTCGCGAAGAGGACGTGTCAGTCGACATCGATGTTGTCTGGTACACCGCCTTCGCGAGCAAGCCCGCTCCCACAGGGATTGCGACGCCACACATCAGGTATCGAGCACCTCAAAAGTGACTTCCTCAGGATAGAACGCCACATACCCGCGAATCTGCGCAACTGACACCTTGGGCTGCTCATAACTCCACACCGCATTGGCACCTTCATGCCCGGGGATCTGCAGGCTGAAATAGCTGGCATCGCCCTTGTACGGGCAATAGCTGGTGTGGTCGGTGCGGGCGAAATACTGTTCGGCGATGTCCTCCCGGGGGATGTAGTACACTGGAGGATAATTGGCCTCATGCATGACCAGCGCCCGCTCGGAGGACGCGACTTGAATACCGTGGAATTTCACCACCACGCAGCCGGGTTGGGGGGTGATGGCGATGGGCTGACCGGGGCCAGGGGCTTTCATGAAAGGGTTCCTCCCTGCTTTTTCGCTGTAACCGCGATCCATCAGGTATACCTCATGTTCCGGGATCATGACGGTTACACAGCCAAACGGCAGCAACGCCTTCGCCACAAGCGCCAACGCCTTGGGGCCAGCTACTTGCCATCCTCGATTTTGTATTCGTGCGGCGTCCAGTACCTGCCCTTTGGAGGCTGCACGTTGTTTTTGGTGTAGTAGTCGTACCAAAACATCGCCGTCGCCCAGATGGCTTCCGGGCTCGACGCCCGGGTTTCGAGCCCTGGAGTCAGATCCAGCCCTGCACTGGCGTAGAGGGTTTCCAGCATGCAGGCCGACGGCAACCCAATCCCGTCATGTATCGGGTTCGGGGTGCGCGCCACGCCCCAGGAGAAAGCGAGCCAGCGCAATACGTGCTCCAGCGCATCCACGTAGGCACGTCCTTTCTCAAACTGGTCGAGTTTGCTCAATACTTCTTTCTGCGATTTAGGTAACGCAATGACTGCAATGTTTTTCCAGTGGTCAGGGTCTTCCAGATGCTGGAGAGGCGTCTCGACCACACCGTTTCGCTCGGACGCAAACATGCCGGTTTCCGGCTGAAACAGGGGCACATGGAGAATGCTCGATTGTGCAATTCCTTTAGGGGAAACCTTGAGAAACGCCGAGGTGGACCAATAAGAAGGCAACATGTCGAAGCGCAGGTGCGACTGACCGATTCTCAGACGCCATCCCAGCGTATCGGTGGCACCCAGCAGCAACACATAGGATTGATCGGTGTTTTTTTTGTCGACCAGTTCGGTGATCGCCCTACCAATCCATTCAACGTTGCCTTCTTGACCCTTGCGCCGTAGTTTTTGTATCTCGGGGTTGGATTTGGATACGGTGGTAAATTTGGCGGGCATGGCTCTTCTCCAGCATCGATGGCTTCAGGTATTGAGCAACGTAAATGGACCGATTTGAGTGGCAGGCGAAGCGGGTGCGGTGATGGGGTGGTAGGTGACGTTCAGTTCCACGCCAAGCCCCAGACAGGAAAACTCAAGAATGGCCACCTGGTTTCCACTCCAGTCTTGCTGCTTGACCGGGCAAAAAGACTTCTCACCGATGTAGGCGGGAGCCAGCTCGGCTGCAGGATGAAGAGGCCAACGTTTTCGTTCGCCGAAAATACTTTTCAGATAATCGTTGAGTCGCGCCACCTGATCGGAACCCGGAGTGACCAGCAGACTCGTTGGCGAACAGATGACTTCGGTCAGGGTGATTTGCCCGCGCTTGACACAGGTGGCCTGTGCAACACGACTCCAGTGCACGTCCCCGGTCAGGAAAACCACCTGAATGCCTTCTTGCCCCAGCCTCTCGAGCGTTTCGATAATCATCTTGAACTGTCTTTTGTAATTGGACAGTTCGGCATCGCCCATCTCGTCGAAGAAGCGCTTTTTGACCAGTAGCGCCTGCCCGGTCGACAGCACGCCGATTCGCGGTATCCCCTGGTTCTGACAATCGATCAGTTCGCTTGCCCACTGCTGCAACGCTTGTTCGGCCTCCTCTGGCATCAGACCGAAAGGGTCGTTGAAGTCTTGCTTGCGATAACTTCGGGTATCGAGAAACAGCATGAACAAGGGCTCGATATCCACGCGCAGCCAGGGCTTCTGCGCAGAACCTCCCAACTGGTAGTCCTGGAACATTTCAAGCGCCGCATCAGCCCAAATGTTCACACTGCCACTGGCGGTCGGGGCTGTCTGGGTACCCTTTTTCCAGAACTGCGGCCAAGGGTAGTTGTTCCAGTACTCATGATCGTCCGGGAGGCAGACGGCGGGCGCTTTGGCCAGAGCAGACTGAAGACCCGCCACACCGGTGAATGCAGATGTCCAGTTGCGTTGATATTTTGAGGAAATAACCTGACGCAGTTCATCTTCCGTCGTCGGCAGGGTCTCGAAGGGCAGTTGATCGAGGTAGACCTGATCTCCCGCGAACAAGGCAATATCAGGCCTGATGGGCAAGCTCTGTATGAACCGCCCTACATCCGCCTTGTCGGTTTCGGCGCAATAACAGGAAGAGAGCAGAATCTTGAAGCTCCCTTCCATTTTTTGCGGCACCTTGGCCGGCAAGGAAAAAACCCGCAAGGTGCAGGGTTCGAAATCAGCACCCGCGCGAACCACAATGCGATGTTCGCAACCAGCGCCCTTGATGTCGAAGGTAAAGAGTCCCTGATGGTTGAGATACCCCTTGCCCGGCGTTCGGTCCCGGATGGGGTGAAGTCCATCCACCGTGACCGGCAAACACGGCGCGCCATCCACGGTAAATTCGACGGCTGGCGGTTGGGCCACGCCAAACACCCCGACCCACAACTTGATTTCGTCGAGAGCGCCAAGCACTGGGCGAGCCATCAAATATGCCATTACCGCTCCTTGGGCCAGAAAGCTCGAATGCAGAGAAGTCCGATGTCGCTGCTTGCCGTTTATTAAAGCAAAGACTGACAGGAACACAACGCAGCCAGGGGAGCCCGCAGAATTCGGAGAAAATCGTATTGCAGCGCCTTGAGTGAGAACGCCTGCGCCAATCCTGGCTGGCTGAGACCTCTCAACTATTCGACGAGTTCATCCCTGCCAGTCGCCCGAGTAGTGCAGATGCCGCCTCGATTTGTTCTGTTGGAACCCATTCGGTTGCGTCTTGTGCAACGCTGCGGACCGAAGTCATTGCATAGCGCAAGAGCTGGTGCCCAGAATCTGTCAGTGTTGCGTAGCCCACTCGTGCATCCCTCGGGTCAGGCTGTCGTGATACCAGGCCCAACTTTTCCAGGGGAAGCAAGCTGCGAGTGACGCCAGAGGCGGTCAAGCCCAAGCGCTCGGCCAAGTCCACCCGACGCAGCCTGCCGCCTGGCGCGCGCTCAAGGTAGTAGAGGGTCATGAAATCGGCAAAGCTGAGCCCGTGCAAGCCGGACAACACGTTGTCAAGGCGCCGCGTCAGGGTGGCGTAGGCGCGTGACAATCTGATGCAAAACTCAAGGCCTGCGTCCGCGCCGCTGCCAGTGTCAGTCATTTTCCCGTCGATGCTCATTTTTGGTTCCTGGGTTTGGTTGCCATATACTTGATGAGTCAAGCATAGCACACGCATTTCGCAACAATTGTTGCCAGGACTGACATTTGGCAGGGTTGGCTTGCGATGGCAACGTACAAGCTGTACATCCATACAGATAAAGATTGCTCCAACGCTCATCAACCGCCATTCTGTGCACCTCTGGGTCCCTGAACGACGATGGTGGTTATGCGGCTGTACCTCTGTGAAAAACCTTCCCAGGCCAAAGACATCGCGGCCGTGCTCGGCGCCACGCGCCGGGGCGACGGCTGCTGGCTGGGAACGAACGTCACGGTGACCTGGTGCATCGGCCATTTGCTGGAAACCGCGCCGCCGGATGCCTATGACGCGCGTTACAAGCGTTGGGTGCTGGCGGATCTGCCGATCATTCCCGAGAAATGGAAAATGACCGTCAAACCGCGCACGGCCAGCCAGTACAAGGCGGTCAAGCGCTTGCTCGGCGAGGCGAGTGAACTGGTGATTGCCACCGATGCCGACCGTGAGGGGGAAATGATCGCCCGGGAACTGGTGGAGCATTGCCGTTATCGCGGGCCGATCCGGCGGTTGTGGTTGTCGGCGCTGGACGATGCGTCGATTCGCAAGGCGCTGGCGGCGCTCAAGCCCGGGGCCGAGACGTTCAGCCTTTATCATTCGGCGTTGGGGCGCTCCCGGGCCGACTGGTTGATCGGGATGAACATGAGCCGGCTGTTCACCCTGCTGGGGCGTCAGTCCGGCTATCAGGGTGTATTGCCGGTCGGCCGGGTGCAGACGCCAACCTTGCGACTGGTGGTGGATCGCGACCGCAGCATTGCCGATTTCGTCCCGGTGCCCTACTGGGCGATCGAGGTGCAACTGCTGCACGATGACACCGCATTCACCGCCCAGTGGCGTGCAGCCTCCGACGCTTGCGACGATCAGGACCGTTGCCTGAATCAGGCGCTGGCCCAGAAGGCGGCAGCGGCCATCGGCAACGCGGCGAGCGCTCGGGTGATCAAACTGCGCACCGAACGGATGCGCGAAGTCGCGCCTTTGCCGTTCGACCTGGGCACCTTGCAGGAAGTCTGCTCGAAGAAGCTCGGGCTCGGCGCTCAGGAAACCCTCGACATCGCCCAGGCGCTGTACGAAACCCACAAAGTCATCACCTACCCCCGCAGCGACTGCGGTTACCTGCCCCTGAGCCAGCACAGTGAAGCCCCGGGTATTCTTGCCGCGCTCCGGCAAGCCGACCCAACCCTGAACGCCTTGCACGACCACCTGGAACCCCAACGCCGCTCCCGGGCCTGGAACGATGCCAAGGTCAGCGCTCACCACGGCATCATTCCGACGGCCGCGGCGAAAAACCTCGACCGACTGGTGGGTAAGCAACGGGCGGTCTACACCCTGATTCGTGCACGTTACCTGGCGCAGTTCCTGCCCAACCATGAATACGACCGAACCCAGGCCGACTTCGACTGTGCCGGTGAAGCCTTGCGCGCCGTGGGCAAGCAGATTGTCGAGCTTGGCTGGAAACGCGCCCTGCCCGAAGCCCTCGCCCCTGCCAAGGGCCGCGAAGCTCCAGCGCCGCAAACACTCCCGGCACTGGCCGAGGGGTGTGACTGCGCGGTGGCTGACGTGAAGCTCAAGGACCTCTGGACCCAGCCGCCCAAACCGTTCACCGAAGGCGATCTGATCAAGGCGATGAAGAACGTCGCCAAACTGGTGGAAGATCCGCTGCTCAAACAGAAGCTCAAGGACACCACCGGCATCGGCACCGAAGCCACACGAGCCTCGATCATCCAGGGCTTGCTCGACCGTGGTTATCTGGTGAAGAACGGCAAGGCCCTGGCCGCGACACCTGCGGCTTTCAGCTTGATCGACGCCGTGCCGCGCGCGATTGCCGACCCCGGGACCACGGCGATCTGGGAACAGGCGCTGGACATGGTGCAGAGCGGTGAAATGAGCCTGGAAGAATTCGTCACCAAACAGGCTGCGTGGATGAGCAAACAGGTGACGCGTTGCGCCGGCCTGAACCTGACCATCAGCGGACCGGCAAGCCCGGCCGGGAAAGGCGCCACACCCTGGAAAAACAAACGCAAACCCGCCAAACGCAAGCCCTCGACCGGCACCAAACGTGCGACAAAACCGGCGAGCAAGGCTTGAGGGCAGCTTGAGCGAACCGAAATGGTCTAGTGTTCCTCACGTCAGTTAAGACACAAAACCTGTGGGAGCGGGCTTGCTCGCGAAGAGGGAGTGTCAGTCAACATTGATGTCGCCTGACACACCGCTTTCGCGAGCAAGCCCGCTCCCACAGGTTCCGCGCCAGGCAACAGCCCTGCTTTCTGAAAGGTACGACCATGACGACAATCAGGAGCCAGCCCTCGATAGAACTGCACGCCGCCCCACGCGACGAACTGGAAACCATCGAAAACCTGATGCAATTCTATATGTACGACTTCAGCGAATGGCTACCGCTGAAGCTCGGGGAACATGGCCTCTTCAACATCCAGCCCAAACTGGATTACTGGCGCAATCCGGCAACAAGGCCATTTCTGATCAGGGTTGACGGGGAGCTGGCGGGGTTCGTGACCGTGGATGACGAAACCCATCTGCACGGTGCCCAACATAACATCGGCTACTTTTTTGTCAGTCGACGCTTTCGTGGCCAAGGCGTCGCGAAGTTTGTCGTCTCTGCCCTCTTGAGCCGGTTCCCCGGTCAATGGCAAGTTTTCCACATCGATGCCAACCAGCCTGCGCGGCTGTTCTGGGCCAAGGTGATGCCTGACCTCACGGGCGGTGCGTTCACTCTGCATCATCTGCCGATCGACGGTTATCCGTGCACCGTTTACGGCTTTAAAAGCTCGCAGCCTTCGGCAGCTCCTGCGGGGTAGGAGTCAGTCCCGTAGGAGCGAGGCTTGCCCGCGAAGGCCATCACACGGACAAACTGCTAGACCGCGTCATCGTTTTTCGCGGGCAAGTCGGATCGCCGCACCGCTCGCTCCTATGGAAGGCTGCGATCTTGACGATTCCAACGACGCCACAGCCAGCCACGCTGACTTTCTAATTCCAAAACCACTTTGTCCGACAATATGTAGTGACCAAAAATAATCACTACAAAACCGTTGACGCCTCCGATTTGCCCTTGCATGATGCAGACGTCTCCCCGATCGGGAGTACAGGCAACATGTTTGAGCAAGCTCGTCTGACCGCCGAGCTGTTTTTCCCGAATACACGCTGCCCACAAGGCAGATTGAAGAAGCTGACCTGGCCTGAACGTCCAGTACAAGGACGAGAAGCGCTGGCGATCAATCCTCATGAAGCTTGTGGCCGACCCTGAAAACGTCGGCAGTGGCCTCCAGGTTTTCGCTGCTTCTCTTCGTTGTGACGCTATTGCGTAGCAGTTATTCAACACGACTACATGCAACAGACGCGTAACCCCGTCGTATTGACGGCCGACCGCTGACGTCCTGGTTTCGGTGCCAGGGATCAACTAACCGATGGGCTACCTGTATTAGCGAATCAACTTTGAAAGATCACCAAATGGTCAAGGGGCTAACAATGAATCTGAACAATCAACCTACTATCGATGAACTGGCTCGCTTGTTCGCTGCGCAAAAAGACAGCCAAGACAGCCATATTCTGTGGATCAGCAAATCGGGCCAGGTTCATATCGACTGCCTGTCGCCCCATGCCCACGAAGAAGCGTTCGACCAGAACAACCAGAACCTGCTCGCCCGACTGAAGATGTACCGTCGCGGCCAGGGTTACGTCGGCAAGAAAGCCGCGGCCGACAAGGACTTTATCGGTAATGTGCTGCAAACGCTGAAACAGGCGTGGGCATCGATGCAGAACCAGAACGAAGTTCGGGTGATTGATCGGTTGTATTGATATCCCCTCTCAGTAAAGAAAGAAGGCCCCGCTCGGAATATCGAGCGGGGCCTTTTCGTTTGTCTCGTGCGCACCAAACAAAGCTATGGTTAACCGTATGCCCTGCTGGTTCTTTGGAGGTTTGCGATGAACATAATCCTGACATTCATAGTGTTGGCGATCGCGAATGTTGCCTATGCGAACACCCTCCCTGGCATTCCCTCATTCGATGTGGACTGCCCCGGTAAAGTCGTCGTCCATGCGGATCAGGACGGCCCGGTATTGATCAACAGTAAAGAGGCGGTAACCAAAGTCATCAACGATCGCCGCTTCGAAGCCAGGGGTTCGGGCATCACGATCTCGATCATCCTTGCCGATGACGATTCGGTGTCCGTGTCCTCCACCGGCAAGGCTCCCAATGGGGTGTGTCAATCAGTGGATGACTGACTTCGCCGACTCGACCGCAGCCGCGCCCAATACCAGGTCCATAAAGGCCACCGACGCCGCACAGTGATAGTTGTTTTTGCGCCGAAGCAGCGCTGCCCCTCGGTTGGGCGCCTCCCCCAGCAGCGGAATTTTGCGCAATGCCCGCTCCGCAGTCGCGATAGGCTCCGGGAGGATGGTGGCCATCGGCGCGTGACGAATGACCTCCAACAACGTACTCACCGAGTTCACCTCGATCGCCACCTTGGGCGTGATGTTCTGTTGCCGAAAATACCCGTCGATGGAGGATCGGGTGATGAAGTCCGCTGTCAACAACGCGAAATCCAGTTGCGCCACCTCCTTTGGCGACAGCGGGCTCTGGCGCTCGTACAACGGATGACTGCGCCCGACCATCACGCCCAAGGTCTCGACAAACGCCGGCAGGCACTCGATGTCGGGGCTCCTCACCGGGGTAAAGGCAATGGCGATGTCCAGCGAGTCATCGAGCAGCCCGGCCTCGATGTCGTCCATCGACAACTCGAAAATCTGCAGATGGATATTGGGAAACCTCGCCACGTAGTCGCGCACCAGCGGCCCCACCAGATACGCCATGAACGTGGGCGTCATGGCCAGTCGCAAGGTGCCGCGAGACAAATCCTTCACGTCATGCAGCGCGCGTTTCCCTGCTTCAAGTTCCACCAGCACCCGACGGGCACATTCGATATAGGCCTGCCCCGCGTCGGTCGGTTTGACCGTGCGTGAGGTGCGGTCGAACAGGCTGACGCCCAGGGTTTCCTCCAGTTGCCGAATCTGCTGGGACAACGTCGGTTGAGACACGTGCAACGCCTCGGCGGCACGGGTAAAGCCACCGTGGTCGGCGACCGCCAGTAAATAGCGCAAATGTCGGAGCAGCATGGGCACACAACCTATAGGTAGGACTTATGTAAAGCATTGTATATCGGTCTTGGACGCTATTAATAAATCGACCGAAGATGGCTCCACTTTCCAGCCACAACCGATAGGAGTCACACCATGCAACAGTCCCACGCTTACCAGGACCCAAGTCTGGCAATGACCACTTCGATCCTCGATGCCAAGGCTCGCAAGAGTCTGTCCTGGCAGGATCTGACCGACGGCACCGGTCTGGGCCTGGCCTACGTCACCGCCGCCCTGCTCGGCCAGCATCCGCTGCCGGAAGCCGCAGCCAGGGTAATCGGCGAGAAACTCGAACTGGACGCCGACACCGTGGCCCGCCTGCAGATCATCCCGCTGCGCGGCAGCCTCTCGGGTGTCCCGACCGACCCAACCATCTACCGTTTCTACGAAATGATCCAGATCTACGGCACCACGCTCAAAGCCCTGGTTCACGAGCAGTTCGGCGACGGCATTATCAGTGCGATCAACTTCAAGCTGGACATGAAGAAGGTCGAAGACCCGGAAGGTGGTTCCCGCGCAGTGATCACCCTGGACGGCAAGTTCCTGCCACTGCGTCCGTTCTAAGACAGCCCCACCTTTAGCACGCGATACCCAGTAGCAGCTGCCGAGCCCGCGAGGCTGCGTTCGAGGACGAAGTCCTCGCCGATCCATGCGACTGCTCCGCAGCCGGACGCAGCCTCGCGGGCTCGGCAGCTGCTACAGAACCGTTACCCGACTCACACATGAGGACGCAATCATGAAAGCGCTCATCGAAGGTTTATTGAAGTTCCAGAACGAAGCCTTTGTGCAACGTACTGACCTGTTCAAACACCTGGCCACCACCCAGCATCCCGGCACCTTGTTCATCACCTGTTCTGACAGTCGCGTGGTGCCGGAACTGCTGACCCAGCAAGAGCCCGGCGAACTGTTCGTGGTGCGCAATGCCGGCAATATCGTGCCCTCCTACAGCCCACATCCCGGCGGTGTGTCGGCCACGGTGGAATATGCGGTCGCGGTATTGGGCGTGACGGACATCGTGATCTGCGGGCATTCGGACTGTGGCGCCATGACCGCCATTGCCCAGTGCAAATGCATGGATCATCTGCCCGCCGTCAGTGGCTGGCTGCAGCATGCCGAGTCGGCCAAGGTGATCAACGAATCCCGCCCTCACGCCAACGACGCGGCCAAGGTGAGTTCGATGGTGCGGGAAAATGTGATCGCCCAACTGGCGAATATTCAGACCCACCCGAGCGTGCGCCTGGCCCAGGAAAAAGGTCTGCTGAACCTGCATGGCTGGGTCTATGACATCGAGACCGGTTCGGTCGATGCCCTGGATGCCAGCCGTCGCAACTTCGTGTCGCTGGCCGAGCATCCGGACACCTGCGCCGTTTATGGCAAAGCGGTCGAAGCCGCCTGAAGGGTCATTTGTCGTCCGTCTTTGTAGACGATTGTGACCGACGTTCAGGCGTGTCTTCGGCATTAGGCGCTTCTGGAAAACTGCCTGGCGTGAACACGTGGGTGAGCAATTCGCTGGCATCAATGTCGACGACACCAGGCACCGAACGGGCCAGAGCAACAGCCTGCTCACACTGCCTATGGGTGTTGACGCGACCGCTCAATGCCACCCTGCCCGCATGGGTTTTGACATGGACATTCAGGCCAAGGGCGGGTTTGGCCATTGCCAGGGCCGACTTCACCCTCGTGGTAATCCACGTGTCGTGAACGACCGTTTCCAGATCATGAGAGTAATGTTGAAAGGAATGAAGTTTCATGGCGCAACCCTCCCTCACGTAATCAGATGTACTGTCCGTCCCCACCAGACGCGGACACACATTAAGTATAGTTCGGACCGTTGCCTGCGGTCGGGGGGCTGTCCCTAATGCCGGTAAAGTAATAAGAGCGACGAAAATCCTGTGGGAGCGGGCTTGCTCGCGAAGACGGCGGCACAGTCAACATTGATGTCGCCTGACACACCGCTTTCGCGAGCAAGCCCGCTCCCACAGGTTTGCGCGGCTTAACTTACCTTTTTGGAGTACCGTCTCAGCGTTTGACCGACAGATTCGTCTGGGTCATGCGGCTACGGATCGTAAACACGCCATCACCCGAGAGAATCGCACTGCGTGCAAACAGGCGGCCACTCTCCCAGTTCGAAAGCCCCAGTTCCGGCTTGTTCAGCGCGTACTGCCCATCGACCCAGCGGGTGATTCCGTTGCCGACAAAAGGCGCGTTGACCGCATTGTAGAAACGCTCCTGAGCCTGCGCCTCTTCACTGATCAGCGACACGGTGAATTGCGGGCTGTAGCGGTTGAACAAGACGATGGCCTGGTCCAGATCGTCGACGATCTTCAGGCTGACTTCCGGAGTTTCTTCCCACTCCCACTCGCGACCCAATTGATCCTCGGGCAGCAGCTCGGCCAACGCTTCGGTCTGATAGCCTTCGGCGCGGTACACCTCGACGCTCGCGGTCTGCCAATCGGTTGGCAAATGCTGCTCGCTACCCTCGACGATATGTAACTTGCAGCCCTGGCCCCGAGCGGTGCCGGCCTGTTGCAGTGCGTCGAGAAACGGCGGCACCAGTTCGGCGGCGCGATCGCGGTGGATCAGGCAAACGTTCAGGGTGTTGCAGACTTTGCGATCCAGGGAGTTGCGCACCACGGCGGCAAAGCGCTGGGCATCGGCGTCCTTATTGGCGATCAGCCACGCACCACCGGTGCCGTGCAGGCTGACCGCGGTGCCGGCCTGTTGCGCGATGCTGCCCAACTGACTGACCGCACGCCCCGAACCACGGGCCACGGCCAGCGACAGGCGCCGGTCGGCGAACATCGCCCAGCCGGCGGCGTGATTAACACTTTCGACCAGTGACACCGCACCGCTCGGCAGCCCCGCGTCGGCCAATGCCGGATTCAATGCATGGGTGACGATGGCCTGGGCAGTGCCCAACGCATCGCTGCCAATGCGCAGCACCGCAGTGTTACCCGTGCGCAATACACCGGCGGCGTCGGCGAAGACATTCGGCCGGCCTTCGAACACGAACGCGACAATGCCCAGCGGCGACACCACTTGCTCGACTTTCCAGCCGTCGTGCTCGACGCAGCTCACCACCTTGCCACGGGTGGCCGGTGCATCGCGCCAGGCCCGCAGGCCTGCGATCATGTCGCCGCGCATGCGTTCATCGGCGAGCAACCGCGTGGTGGAACGCCCGCGCGCCTTGGCCCGCTCGATGTCGGCCAGGTTGGCGGCCGCAATCAAGGCCCAGCATTCCGGGATTTCCAGGCGTTGCGCAAAGCGATCGAAGAACGCGCTGATGGCGTTATCCGAGACGCTGGACATCGCACTGAACGCCGCTTCGGCGCGCTCGATGGCGACCGCCGCCGCTTGCTGGTCCACCACCGGGATCAGCAACAACTCGCCGCTGACCTGCTCCACCAGCA
The DNA here is from genome assembly GCF_059695645.1 of Pseudomonas sp. LBUM1673. Lineage (NCBI taxonomy): Bacteria > Pseudomonadati > Pseudomonadota > Gammaproteobacteria > Pseudomonadales > Pseudomonadaceae > Pseudomonas > Pseudomonas sp. LBUM1673. Next base: position 2,701,369 of record NZ_CP166780.1, on the reverse strand, counting down.
GATGGTCGCCGGGCTGAAAGCGCGCCGCCAGTTCGGGGCTGACGACAGTGACACGATTACCGGCAAAAGGGATCGGCGTGCCAGCGACTAGACGTTCGAGCGCAAGAGACATGAAACGGTTTCACTATGCAGGGGGGCGGTCGGAAAATGTATAGGAAAATCCGTGGAGCGTCATTCACCGGGGTGCGGTGGCGGTTACTTTTTCTCAAGTCGAAATACATCTTGCTCCAGGCGATTGCTCCCCTGTTTGCGCCACGGGGCGTTCGCGTCATAGACCACCAGCAGCAAGGGTTCTTCTACGCCTGCCGTGCTGACAAAGGTCACTCCTTCGGCATGATCGAAGCCTTTATCCTCTCGCTGCCCGTAAGGAACCTCCAGGACCGGCGTCAATTGTTCGCCGAAGACAAAACCTTCGTCTGTTGGCATGGCGCCGTCGCGCCATCGAAATACGCTGACAGGCCCGTCGAGGTCCATCGTCGGCCCGGCCAGGATCAACATGTCGTCACCATCGATGCATAAGTCCCTGACACCGAGCCCGTCCAGCTGGAGAAAATGCTTTCGATACTTGCGCCCCCCAGGCCCGATTTTTTTCAGCGTCAGGGTGTGAGCCGCCTTGGGATGGTCCTCGGGTTCGACCTCCAGAATGATTGCCCAGCCCCGCAGCACAGGCCCTCGCAGCCCGATAAAAACGCGCTTGCCGTTGATCTCGAGGCCTTCGGTATCGAACCCGTTGTCCTTGCCGGGAATGTGCAGAAAGGCCCCCACATGCTCGTCGTCCTTGAGCTCATCGAGCAATTCGTTACCGGCCAATTGGGCGGCGACTCGATCATCGCTGGCGGCGCTCTTCACCAAAGTGAACGTCCCGTTTTCTTCGACCACCGGAATCCGGGCCAGGAGAAAACGATTGCCATCGCGGATGACTGTTGCCAGACGCTCGGCGTTCTTCTTCAGGGACTTGGTGCTATCGGGTTTTTTCCGTTTCAGGCTGTGGGACCCCACGATCCAGAGATACCCCGTGTCGTGGTCGTAACTCATGCCTTCCAGGTCCGCTTCAACGTCTTCTTTGCCAACGTCCGGCATAACCGACAGCGTCAACAGGGACGTCAACGGGAACCGCTTCTGCTCATCAAAAAGAAATTCGCCCGGGCTGGCGCGCTCACGCAGAGTGAAACGTTCAAGGCTCAAGGATTCATCATTGGCGACCCACAGGGTATTGCCGATCTGCACCACGGCAGACAACCCGTCGCGCAGATGAACGTCCGCCTCATTGAAGACTAGCAACGCGGAACCGAATTTCACCATGAAGTCACCCGCCCCTTCACCCATTCGAGTGAGTCAAAGAATGGCTTCACGGTAGCGGTCATCGGGCGCTAGTCAAGGCATGTCATTAGAACACCGACCAGCCAATGCGCTGGCTCAGCAACTCCAGCGCCGCCATGCCGGCAAGGGAGTTGCCGGCGGCGTTCAATTCCGGGGACCAGACGCACACCGTGAATTGCCCCGGCACCACTGCGACGATGCCCCCGCCCACACCGCTCTTGCCCGGCAAACCGACGCGATAGGCAAAGTTGCCCGCTTCGTCGTATAGCCCGCTGGTGGCCATGATCGAGTTGACTTGCTGGGTCTGGCGGGCGCTGAGGATCTGTTCGCCGCTGTGCTTGCAGAAACCGTCGTTGGCCAGGAAGCAGAACGCCCGGGCCAGATCCACGCAACTCATACGCAGCGAGCAATGGCTGAAGTAGCTGCGCAGCACCGCTTCGACGTCGTTATGAAAGTTGTCGAATGACTGCATCAGATAAGCCATGGCCGCGTTGCGCGCGCGGTGCTGGTATTCGGAATCGGCGACCTTGCTGTCCACCAGCACGTGCGGATTGCCAGACAGACGGCGGACAAAGTCGCGCATCGACAGTGCCGGCGCGGCAAAGCGCGACTGGTTGATGTCGCAAATCACCAGCGCACCGGCATTGATGAAGGGATTGCGCGGGCGCCCGCGCTCGAACTCCAGCTGCACCAGCGAGTTGAACGGCTGGCCGGACGGTTCGTGGCCCAGGCGTTCCCAAATGGCTTCGCCGGAATGGTCGATGGCCTGCACCAGACTGAACACCTTGGAAATACTCTGCACCGAGAACGGCGTGTCGGCGTCCCCCGCGCAAAACAGCTCGCCGTCGTTGCCGTACACGGCAATGCCCAACTGATTGGCCGGCACCGTGCCGAGAGCGGGAATGTAGTCAGCCACTTTGCCCTGACCGATCAACGGTCGGACTGCGTCAAGGATCTCGTTCAACAGCGTTTGCATGCCGGGTTCCGAAGTCTCGCCCCATGGGATTGCGGGGACACTGTCGCTAGACGACGCCTGTCGGCCCCGAATCACAGTTTTGTACGCGAATGTATCTGTCGCGGCCCTGGATACACGAACTTGCACAAGGCGACCTTTCGGACATACCGCCCACACACCCGGTTGAAACACTCCGGCTGTCTGCTGACCACCGGCAAAACCGGGTCGGCCCTTGCTCAGGAGTGTTGTCATGATGACCCAGGTTCCCCGTTACCACGGCTGGTCGCTGTTTAGCCTGCTGGCCTTGCTGGTGCTGTTGATGACCGGCCTGATTCTGCTGCTGAACCCGGATCTGGTGGACGCCACCCGCAGCGCCATTCGCGCCACGGCACGCACCTCGTTTGCGCTGTTTCTCGCCGCGTTCACCGCATCCGCCTCCGCCGTGCTGGTGCCTTCGCCTTTCACCCGATCGCTGGTGCGCGAGCGACGCTTCATTGGCCTGGCCTTCGCGTTTTCCCACCTGGTCCATGGAATTCTGATCTACCGCTATGGCCAACTGAACCCCGAGTTCTGGCCCGGCCGTACCACGGTCGGCAACATCCCGGGGTCGGTCGGCCACCTGTTCATCCTGCTGATGGCGCTGACCTCGTTCAAAACCACGGCGCGCCTGATCGGCCCCAACGCCTGGAAGGCCCTGCATGTCAGCGGCATGTGGGTACTCGCCGCGGTGTTCACCTATTCCAACTTCAAACGCATCCCCCTGAGCGCCTGGTACGTCCTGCCGTTCGGCCTGATGTTTTCGGCCATCGCCATTCGGCTGCTGGGCAAGATCGCGCTGAAGTACAAACGGTCAGCCAGGAACACGTTATTGACCGAATGAAACCCCAATAACACCACAATCCAATGTGGGGCTGTGGCGAGGGGGCTTGCCCCCGTTGGGTCGCGAAGCGGCCCCGGCATTTCAAAGTTAAACCGCATGTAACGGGTTTACGACTGCTTCGCAGCCGAACGGGGGCAAGCCCCCTCGCCACAGCCGCTCCCACAATGAATGCGCCTGTCGATCAAATCCCGGAGCTCAAGCCCATGAATACTTCTCTCTCGTCGGCCATCAAAGGCCTGCACCTGAACCTCGACCGTGCCGGCCGCTGGATCGCGCCCCTGACCTTGCGGGTGTTTCTGGCCTGGGAGTTTTTCGAGTCTGGCCTGGAAAAATGGAACGGCCAGAACTGGTTCGCCGACATCCAGAACAGCTTCCCGTTTCCCTTCAACCACGTTCCCGCCACGCTGAACTGGGAACTGGCGATGTGGGCCGAGCTGATCGGCGCCCTCGCCCTGCTGGTGGGCCTGGGGACGCGGGTTTCGGCGATCATTCTGATCGTGGTCACGATCGTTGCGACCGCTGCCGTTCACTGGCCGGCCGATTGGTCTACATTGAGTGAACTTGCCCAGGGTTATGCCATCAGCAACAAAGGCCACGGCAACTTCAAACTGCCGCTGATCTACCTCACAGCCCTCCTGCCGTTGTTGCTCTCGGGGGCCGGCAAACTCAGCATGGACGCGTTGTTGGCTCGACTCTTCTGGCGGGGCAGTCACCGCTGATACGCCAGCGTCTCGATAACCCAACCAACTTGTGTAAAGGAGCCATCATGAGCGTAACCACCCAATGGATCGAGATCAGCAGCGCCGAAGGCACATTCGGCGCTTACCTGGCCATCCCCCACACCCGTAAAGGTCCGGGGATCGTGCTGATTCAGGAAATTTTCGGCGTCAACGAGCACATCCGCTCGGTCGCCGAGCAATACGCCGCCGATGGCTACCTGGTGGTGGCGCCGGATCTGTTCTGGCGCCACGGCCACCGTATCGAACTGGGCTACGACGAAGCCGGCTGGAAACGTGCCGTCGAGCTGATGAACGCCACCGACAGCAGCAAGGCCCAGGCCGACATCAAACTGGCCATCGACGCCCTGAAGGCACAGCCGGGGCTGGACGGCAGGATCGCTTCTATCGGTTTCTGCTTCGGCGGCATGCTGTCGTACAACACCGCGGCCAACGGTTTCGTGGACGTGGCGATCGCCTACTACGGCGGCGGCATTCAGAACCAACTGGATCGGGCCGGTGAAATCAAGGTGCCGACATTGATGCACTTCGGCGAACAGGACAGCCACATCCCCATCGACGCCGTGAAGCAAATTGCCGAGCGTTTCGAGTTCAACGACGACGTCGATATCGAGGTTTATCCGGGGGCCGAACACGGCTTCAACTGCTCACACCGTGACAGCTACAACCAGCGGGCGGCGGTCGAGGCGCATGGCAATACGCTGGTCTTTTTGAGTCAGAACCTTTAAGGCCTGATCGCCGGGGTTGGCGAGATAAACAATCGGTGAGTATTCGACCCCGGAAACCAGCATGGACAACCGCTCAAAACCCAGACCAGCCTCATTGCGTATCCCCTCCACGGTCTGGGCCCTGGGTTTTGTCAGCCTGTTCATGGACCTGTCTTCAGAGCTGGTGCACAGCCTGCTGCCAGTGTTTCTGGTCACGACCTTAGGCGCCAGCGCATTGACCGTCGGGGTGATCGAGGGCATCGCCGAGGCGACCGCGATGCTGAGCAAGATATTCTCCGGCGCCATCAGCGATTTTATCGGCCGGCGCAAAGGCCTGCTGTTGATGGGCTACGGTCTGGCGGCGTTGTCGAAACCGCTTTTTCCCCTCGCGCAGTCGGTGGATGTGGTGTTCGCCGCGCGTTTGCTGGATCGCATCGGCAAAGGCATTCGTGGCGCGCCGCGCGATGCACTGGTCGCCGATGTCGCACCCGCCGAAATCCGTGGCGCCTGTTTTGGCATGCGCCAGTCGATGGACACCGTGGGGGCCATTCTTGGGCCGGTTCTGGCGATCGTGCTGATGCTTTGGCTCGGGCAGATCCATCTGGTGCTGTGGTTTGCGGTGATCCCGGCGGTGATATCGGTGGCGCTGATTGTCGGCGGGGTTAAAGAGCCGATCGCCGTCGCGGACGAACGGGCCTTTCGCTCGCCCATTCACTGGAAGGTTTTGCGGGATTTTTCCCGCAGTTATTGGTGGGTCGTGATCGTCGGCGGGCTTTTCACGCTCGCCCGTTTCAGCGAAGCCTTTCTGGTATTGAAAGCACAGCAAACAGGCCTGTCGGCCACTTGGGTGCCCATGGTGATGGTGGTCATGTCGCTGTTCTATGCGGTGTCGGCCTACCCTGCCGGCTGGCTGTCCGACCGGATCAGCCGCACCAAAGTGCTGTGTGTCGGCATGGGGCTGCTGATTCTGGCGGACCTGCTACTGGCGCAAGCGGACTCGATCATGACCCTGCTGGCGGGTGTCGCCCTGTGGGGCCTGCACATGGGCTTCAGCCAGGGCATTCTCGCGACGCTGATCGCCGACACCGCGCCCGAACACCTCAGGGGCACGGCATTCGGTCTGTTCAATCTGATCAGCGGTGTGTGCCTGTTGATCGCCAGTGTGCTGGCCGGCGCACTGTGGGAGACCTCGGGTTCAGCCAGTACTTTCATCGCAGGGGCGGTGCTGGCGGCCGCGGCGTTGCTGTTGCTTGTGCTGCGCAAGCCCTGATGCCGCGCAGTTAAGCCGCGACGCACGCTTTGTAGCAGACCCGCTCAGCTGCCCTCGCTAGCGTGTGCTTCTTCAAAGAAGTAATCCTTCCAGCTGGTGGCCTTGTTTTTCAGTACGCCTAATTCCTGAAGTTTCTCGGCGTAGATAAAGGTGCGCTGCGGCACGACGGTGAAGTCGATTTCAGGGTCGGCGACGATTTTCTCAACCAGTGGCAGGGCCAGCTTCGATTGTTCCACCCGGATATAGGTCTGGGCGGCTGTGGGCTTATCGGCCTTGATTATTTTCTCGACCTCGGCAAGTGCCGCGTAAAACGCCTTGTAGGTTTTCGGGTTTTCGTCGTGGAATTTCTCGGTGGTGTACAGCACGTTGAACGTGGCCTGGCCACCCAATACGTCGTAACCAGAACTCGGTGCGAGGTGCCTAATATTGATTTGGTGCCGAAGGATCTAGATCCGGTTTTCTGTACGAAAATGTTGGCGAAGTACTATTTAGCGGGAGGAGAGGAAAACATAGGCATTGTGTGCCTTAAAAAAAGCGCAAAACTGGCTGATGGTTGAGGCTTCTGGGGACTGTATTGAAGTCGGATTCAGACCTTCTAGCGATTTGCCTGTGTTGTAGCGTGAAATCGGGTGATGAACGTAACGCCGGCATTAGAGCATCAGGGTATAAACAGCTTTGATGAGCGCTGTCGGCCAGGCATCAAGGATGCTGCTCATGGATTTATATTCAATGGCCCGGGTGGTTACTACTACACCCGCGTGCAATACGCGCTCTGACGATAAACGAGCAACCCTAGCCATCACTGTTTGTAAAACCCAAACAATCGCATACATATTTGGGGCAAAAATGGACCGTTTCGATGCGATGCAGGCCTTTGCTCGGGTGGTGGAAACAGGCAGCTTCACCAAGGCAGCCGAAACACTGCATATGAGCAAAACCAGCGTGACGCAACTGGTGCAGCAACTGGAGGCACGGTTGCGCGTCAAATTACTCAATCGCACGACGCGCAAAGTCAACGTCACTGCCGACGGCGCCGTCTATTACGAGCGCGTGGTAAAGCTTCTAGCCGACATGGACGATGCCGAAACCAGCCTGTCCAGCGCCTCGGCGCTACCCCGGGGCCGGCTGCGAGTGGATGTGCCCAGCCCGCTGGCCAGCATGATTCTGGTGCCGGCCTTGCCTGCATTTCACGCTCGATACCCCGACATCCAGATCGACATGGGTGTCAGCGATAGCATCGTGGATCTGATCGGTGAGAATGTGGATTGCGTCGTACGCGGCGGCGAGCTCACCGATCAGTCTCTAATGGCTCGGCGTATTGGCGATCTTCAGCTTGGCGTCTATGCGGCGCCGAGCTACCTGGAACGCATCGGTACACCCTCGCACCCGCGAGAGCTGGAAGACTCTCGTCATCGTATCGTCGGCTTTCTGTGGGCACGCACCGGCAAAGCCCTGCCGTATGCCATGCGCCTCAACGGTGAGAGCGTCCATATCCAGGGGCGCTACGTGCTGGCGGTCGACGATGGCAATGCCTACCTCGCGGCGGGCCTCGCCGGCCTGGGCGTTCTTTGGCTGCCCGACTACATGTCCAAGGCTCACGTGGCACGCGGCGAGTTAGTGCCCCTGTTCGAAGACTGGCGCCTCGATCCGATGCCGATGTACGTGGCATTTCCCCCGAATCGGCATATCAGCATCAAGTTGCGTGTGTTTATCGATTGGGTTGCTGAGTTGATGGCGCAGCATGCGCCTGTCATCGGGCGACAGGGTTCGTGACTGTGGCGTTGGGGAAATCGCTATTGGGGCTGATTGTGATCAAAACCCAGATTGACCAAGTCGAGAGCGAAGGGAGACGAAGCCGACTGGAGCACATCCGGTTGAGCTACGTGTCAGGCCCGACCGTGTTGATATCGGGCCTGAGCTTATTCTTGCCTGACAATATCGACCGAGATCTCCACCGCCGGAACCGTTCCTCTGTTCTCAAGCCAGTGTGTGGTGTCCCTATCCTCGGGCCAGCCCACTCCCGCCCCATAGTCCGTGGCAACTCCATTTCGATGGTCAGTTATCGTTCCTTGCAGTATGTAGACGGTGCCTGGTCTGTCTTTATGGTTGTGAATCGGCCCGAAGACGCCTCCAGGCTCGATGGTCACCATACGCATTCTAAGCTGGCGCCCTGCCATGCCCTCGATCTCAGGGCCGAGGTCAACCGTTGCAAGTAACTTCACCGCAACCCCTTTCGTCTCAGGTGCCACCTGTTCGTTGCTCATCGTACCCTCCTCTCTGTACATACACGGCCTAACTAGAAGTAGACACCCTAAAAGGCGTGATCAGTCGAGAGGCGACAAAGGGTCGATTTCAGTCTGTTGGGACAGGCAGAAAACGGCCAAAAGTAGTCAGTCGTGACAGGCAGAAAACAACCCAAAGCAATCGGTTCACAGTAAGAAAGTGAACGGTGACGCGCTTTTACTGAGGCTCCAGCTCTGACCAAAAGGGACGTCGCCCGAGACTCAGCATTAGCAATCCGTAGTCTTCAAATGTAGATGACTTGGCCGGACGGATACGCAGGCTCGTCAGTATTGACTTATTAGGCATGGCGGGTACTATTTAGCTTTTATGCGAAATAGCTAAAGGCTTGATTGTGATGAATTATCTTTTTGTGCTTAAGGCATTGGCCAGCGAGCCACGTCTTCGTGTTCTCGAATGGCTCAAAGAGCCCGCTACGCATTTCCCGCCGCAAGTGGATGGCGACTTTGAGACTGACGGCGTCTGCGCCGATTTCATCCGCGAGAAACTCGGCGTTGCCGCTGCCACTGCTTCGCGTCATCTGACGCTTCTAACCGATGCTCAGTTGCTTATTGCGACACGTAAAAAAGGCTGGGTGTTTTACCGACGTAATGAGGTTGCTATCACGCAATTCTCCCAAGACCTTAAAGAACTGTGAAGGATTACCATGACCATTGAATTCATTCACGTTGATGTTTTCAGCTCCACTCCATACAGCGGGAACAGCCTTGCGGTTTTCCCCAATGCTCGAGGTTTGAGCTCCGAGCAGATGCTACGCATTACGCAGGAACTACGGCACTTCGAAGCGATTTTTCTTGAGCAGACCGAACACCCTCAGACAGTTCGCGCTCGAGTCTATGATTTGTTCGGGGAGCTACCTTTTGCGGGCCATCCGATCATCGGGGCAGCGGCAACGCTTTACGATTCAACAAAGAAAACCGTGCGCCAAACCTGGCAGGTGATTTTGCCAAGCAAAACCGTCAGCGTTACCACCGAGCGTACCGATTGCGGCTACTACGGCTTGCTCGATCAGGGAGCGCCTGAATTCCTCGGCTCGGTCTGTGACCGCGATGCAATCGCTCAAGCGTTTAACCTGAAACTCAGCGATTTACGTGCCGACCTGCCGATAGAGGTGGTCAGTACGGGCCTTCGCTACCTGGTTGTGCCAGTTCAAGCCGACGTACTTGAACGTGCGCGTATCGTGGCGGACATTACCGAACTGCTATTAGACCTAGGCGCGCAATTTGCGGTACTGCTCGACGAGACGGCGCTCGAAGTGCGCCACTGGAACAATGACGGGATTATGGAGGACGTCGCCACCGGCAGCGCCGCAGGCGTTATCGGTGCGTACCGTTTGAAGCATGGATTGGCGAACCCGGGTGAAGTATTCATGCTTCATCAGGGGCGCTTCACTGGGCGCCCTAGTGTGCTTCGTGTGCAGCCTGAAGGCAGCAGCCTTGCGGTCACTACGGTTAAGGTAGGTGGGGACGTCTCCTTCGTTGGGCGTGGCACGCTGGAGGTGCTGCCATGAGTGTCCGCATAATAAACGCCGATGAACTTCGGGCACTGGTGAAATTTGAGGACTTAATCGAACCTGTTTCCCGAGCCTTTCAGGAGTCTAGCGCTAAGCAGGCCGAGAACGGCTTGATCGTAATGTTCCCCGCAGCCACACCAGATTTGGGTGATGTTGTCATCAAAACCGGAACCTTACGCGGACATCGCGTGTACATCGTCAAGGTTTCACCCTGGTTTAAGGTCAACCTCGAACGCGGCCAGCCCCAGGGGGGATTTATTGGAGTGTTCGACGCAGACACGGGGCATACGCTTGCATTGCTCAATGAAGAACATTACCTCTCGGACATACGCACCGCCGCAGCGGGTGCGTTAGCTGCTCGAGCGTTCGCGCCAACCAGAATCAAAACAGCGGCCGTGCTCGGTTCGGGTGTGCAGGCATATTGGCAACCGCAAGCTCTTTATCGCGAGCGCCCATTCGAGACTCTGTTGATCTGGGCACGTAACGAGGACAAAGCCAACTCTCTGAAAACCCGCCTGATTGAGAGGCTGCCCAATGTCGAAATCCGTGTCACCAGTGACCTCGAACAAACGGTTCGCAGCACCGATGTGCTCATCACTGCGACGCTCTCAAGGGAACCACTGGTACGAGGAGAATGGTTACGCGAAGGGCAGCACATAACAGCCGTTGGCGCAGACGATCCGACCAAGTGCGAGTTAGACGCCGTGGTATTGCAACGTGCTCGGGTCTTCGTAGACTCGGTCGAGACGACGGTTTCGAACGGAGATGTTTTACGCGCAATTCAACAAGGACAATACCGCCCTGAGAGCGTGGCAGGGGAAATAGGTGAGGTGTTGGTTGGGCACAAAATTGGACGCACGAAGAGTGCAGATATCACAGTGGCAAAACTCGTGGGAATTGGTGCCCAGGACTTGGCCGCGGCCGAATATGTGCTCGAAAACCTGTCCAGCTAAAGCACCAATGCTGGTATGTCCTCCGGCTGCGTTTTTTCAATTCGGCATGGCTGCATGCTTAAGGTCGGAGGAGGCCCGGTAACTCTGTCAAATGCCTGTCTAGTTTATCTTGGTGCGTAATTGCATTGCCACTTACCAGTCGTTTGCATTCGACTTGACCAGCACACGCCGTAATGACGATTGGCAGAGAACGACCCTTTGCCGTCGGTCATGCTTCCCGGAAGCTGTCGTTCAACGCCGAGCTAACAGGCCGCAACCTATGCCGCGCAGCGGCAGTCTTCGGTTGCGGTCCGGGTTGAGGGAAGGGTTAGACCTCAGTTGGCCGCGCATGATGATTTGGACTTTGGCTTACGCCTCCGTCGCCGACGGCCAGCCGATCCGTGCCGCACTACGAAGATTGGACTGAACGACTAAGCGATGAAACGGGGCAATGAGAAAAATATAGAGACGACCTAAGCGATTGTGGCAATGAACAACGGTCGACAGAGTCAAGTGACGTTTAGCTCCCGGCGACGACTGACCGGAACACAGAACAGAGAGCCTGAAGTCCAGGTGCTTGTCGTCTTCTCCAAGAACAACTTCAGTTGGACTTGTGCTGTAGATCTTAAAGATGCCGAGTCGGCCCGCTCCGCTCTCCGCATCCAGTGATGCGAGATGCTTAGCTGTCTTGAGGCCGAAACCGGCTACGAGCGCGTCTCGAACCGTCAAGAGGCTGCTGACCCAAGGCGCTTGGTGAGCGAAGATGAACCTCGCCAACAATTCGGGATTGGTTGACGCTCCGGTGGGAAGCTCGATCGAGTAAGCGTCGGCGAGATTCATCGATGCGTAGGCTTTAGCAATCGCCGACTCCGGAGGAAGCGACACAGATGTTGCGTGATGGTGTTCGGTTGACATGTATGCGGCCTATGGTTCGTTTCTGAGGTCTAAAATTTCAACCACATGATCTGGCATCTCCTGCGGGAGCATTTGACTAGCACTGTAATTGGCATCTTCTTGGCTATCCGCCCGAATCGGCCTTGTGCCTTCGGACCAGGACTCGCTATCGAGCGACGACTTGAGGCGATATCTGTACTTCACGAAAAAGAACCTCAGTGCTGTCATTTTTTGGCCCTAGATGAGGGTTCAAGTACGAATCACAGGAAGCGTAGCATTGAATAGCCCCTGGCTTAGTAGACGCAACCGAACGCCCCAATGATCTCCGATTCTTGTTGGTACTCGCCGGCTGCTTTTGGCCGTTTTCTGTCTGTCAAAGTCGGCAGAAAACGCCCCGTAGCAGGTGGTCAACGAGGTGCGAAATCACATGTCATAGACTCAATGTTGGTTCGTATACTTTTGACTACGCTTTAATTTTTTCTCATCTCTACGCGGTTTGCGCAGAGTATCCGGCGAGGTTAGGAGCGATATGCCTCCGGTTGTCTGTCCGCTATCCGAGAGGTCTTGAAACGCACGGGGCCGCACAATCAGCCCGACGCGGTGGCAACAAGTGTTCCGCTCACCAGCAGGCCAGATGTCTCTCGATCAACCTCGCCACCTCGGCTGCGTGAGTAAAGCCCAGACTGTGATCGGCGCCAGGGAAAACGTGTAGTTCCGCGCGGGGTAACAGTTGAGCAAGGCGCTGGCCGACGCGAACGGGGCTGATCAGATCAGAATCTCCCCAGAGGAGCAGGACTGGCATGCGCAACTCGACCAACCGGAGCGTGAGGTCGGTGCGGTCGTCGAGAAACCAACTCGGTAGTGTCGGGTTGGCGGCAGCAAAATCCGGGCGCCAGTCATGCGCGCCCAGAGCAGACATATCCACCCCGCCAGAGGTAACGGTCAGCGTCAGGTGCGTGATCAGCTCAGGGCGTTCAAGCGCTGCAAGCACAGCGACTATACCGCCCATGGACTGCGCAACCAGCGCTGTGGGCCGGTCGATCTCGGCCAGCACGCGAGTCACCAGATCATCCATGCCGGTCACGCCAGGCAAGGGTGGAGTGTCTCCAAAGCCGGGCCAGCCGATATGAACCTGCTGCGCCGGGTGGGCCAGGCGCTCAGCAACCGGATGCCAAAACCGGGTGTTACCTGAGGCTCCGGGCAGGAAGAGAAGTTTGGCGGGGGATGCGATCACAGGTTCGGTCCTTGAAGGTGGGATTGAAAGAGTCAGCAGGAGGGCAAAATGGATGCCGCAAGGTTCGATGACCACTTCGGAACGAGAGCCGCCGGTAGTGAAAGGCCGCTCGCAACCCAAAGCGGCCCGTCATGATATTTGAGTCTTGCCGTTAGGTGTGGGGCAGCTCTCGAATCTCCACTGTACCGCCAGCCTCATAAACTGGATTGCCAGCAAGCAACTCCTTAGCCTCATCGAGATTGGCTGCACGGATTCGAATGAATCCACTGAGGTGAGTATCACTAGGCTGACTCAATTGACCTTTCCGTAGGCGCTCCCCCTGACCAATCGAGCTACCGCCATCGAATTTACCGGTGCTGCGTAGCTAGGTGATATATCGAGCCCACTGGTCTGGGTCATATGCAGCCTCCAAGTTGGAGGCATCCTGATGCATCAACAGTATGTACTCGCTCACTTGTTCCCCTTTGTTCACGTAATGCAGGTTTGACCAGCCTTGTGTCGAATGATACTGACGCGAAAACGCCCGCTGAACGATTTAACCAATCTGTTGCGTCCACCGGTTGAATCCACAACCCAAGCCTGCCAGTAGCGACCAGAAGAAATCCCTGGTTTTTCCCCCGATTGGCTTGCTATGGATGATCTGAAACAGCCCCGTATTTTTAGCTGACTTCAGCACCCACCGATTTCTGAAAGCGATCACCTGAGCAAAACACACGGTGTGAAGTAATGCGGGGCGGGCTTTCGCCGGTTCCGCGCTTTTATTGCCCGATGGGTTGCTCGTACCGATGCTGGATGCGCTCCAACTCGCCAGAGTGGCGCAGCTGCTCCAGGGCGCTGGCCCACGCGGCTACCAGTTCGTCTTCACAGTCGAGGCTGAAGGCAATGTACAGCGATGAACGGTAAAGCTCGATGGGAATCTGTCGCAGCGTGCCGGGGGCGATGTTCAACTGGCGGCTGTAGTAAGCCACCCCCGCATCGGTGTCGCCGATGATGATGCCGGTGCGTCCGGCGAGCAACATGCGGTAGAGCTGCCGGCTCTCGGTTGCACTTCTGTCCAGGTTGTTGAAGCCCAGTGACTGCAGCATCTCGGGCACCAGGCCGGCATGTCGCGTGGTGATCTGCGGGGCGCGCAACAGTTGCTCCAGGGAGTTCACCGGCGGCGCATTGGCCAACTGATAGGGATGAATGGACTCTTCCACGATCGGTCCGACCCACTTGTACAACGGCTCGCGCTCCGCCGTGCGGAACAGGGAGTACATGATGGTCTTGCGCCGGGTCCTCAATGCCTGGGTGGTTCGCATACTGGGTTGCAGTAGCACCTTAAAGTCATCCCCGGTCAGCGCCATGATGGCCCGAACGATCTCCGTGGTCATGCCAGTGAGCTGATTGTTCTCCTGGTAGTTGTACGGTGCCCACTCTTCGGTAACGACCTGATACTGCTCGGCCCTGACAACACTGACAACAGTGCCGAGCAATAGACAGAGTAGCGCTGCAGCAGGTGTCGAATGTTTCACGTGTTCTCCTGGTGGACTGCCCGGTGTTCATCGGTGGACCTGATTAAAAGGCAAGATAAGCATAGACCCAGACACGTTTCTATCGGCTGGTGCAGTCCCGTAGGGGGCAAGATTGATAACGCCGCGATCTGCGACAAACTTGGAGCCTGGCTTGCGAACCAACACCGACAGATTTTTACGTAGCAACGCAGACTTCAAGACGGTGCCTGCGTTTTAACACAGCCTGGGCTGATTGCAGAAAAACGGCTCGTTCAATAAAACGAGCCCCTGTTGTGAAGGTTGTTTGTTCAGGGAAGTGCACGGATGTTGGATTAGCCTCAAAGGTGATCCGCATCAATCACAGCTTTGGCGAACGCCTGCGGATCTTCCTGCGGCAGGTTGTGACCGATGCCGCCGCTGATCAGCCGGAACTCGTATTTACCGGTGAAGCGCTTGGCGTAATCCTCGGGGGCAGGATGCGGTGCGCCGTTGGCATCGCCTTCAAGGGTGATGGTCGGCACGCTAATGGAAGGCGCCGTGGCCAGTTTCTGCTCGAGAGCCTCGTATTGGGTCTCGCCTTGGACCAGACCCAGGCGCCAGCGGTAGTTGAACACGGTGATGTCGACATGGTCGGGGTTATCCAGAGCCTTGGCGCTGCGGTCGAAAGTGGCGTCATCGAATGCCCATTTCGGCGAAGCAAGTTGCCAGATCAACTTGGCGAAGTCGTGGGTATTTTTTTCATACCCGGCGCGACCGCGATCGGTGGCGAAGTAAAACTGATACCACCACTGCAACTCAGCCTTGGGTGGCAGCGAATTCTTGCCAGCCGCCTGATTACCGATCAGATAGCCGCTCACCGAGACCAGCGCCTTGACCCGCTCTGGCCACAGCGCCGAGACGATGTCGGCCGAACGCGCACCCCAATCATAACCACCGAGCACGGCTTGCTTGATCTTCAGCGCATCCATAAAGTCGATGACGTCACTGGCCAGCGCAGCCGGTTGGCCATTGCGAACGGTTTTATCGGACAAAAAATGCGTATCGCCATAGCCACGCGCATACGGCATCAGCACTCGATAGCCCTTCGCGGCAAGCAAGGGTGCGACCTCGTCATAGCTGTGAATGTCGTACGGCCAGCCGTGTAGAAGAATCACCACCGGCCCATCAGCCGGGCCTGTTCGGCGTATGCCACGTTCAGCAGTCCGGCGTTGACATGCTTCAGCGGGCCGAATGGAGAAGGTGTTGCATGAGTGGCGCCGGCACTGATCGCGGTTCGCTGAACAGGGTAAATGCGAGGATCGACGAGCCAACCAGACGGCGGCGAGTTTTGCCGGTTTTGCTCTGCAGTGTCATCTTCATGTGATGTCTCCGTTGCAAGCCGTTGGCCAGGGGTTCTGGCTGATCCCCTTTAAACCTTGCCTGCATTTGAACGCGTCGACGTATCTGGCCTGTGTCGAATCGCAGGCCAGGTGATAAGCCATGTATCAAGAGGCTAGTCAGACGCACTGTGATACACAGCGCAGAAGCAGGATCGCTGCGGGATGAAGGCCCCTAGGCAGCTTGTACAGGGTGGCGGAATTTGGGTCAGGATTGGGGACAGAGACATTTACCGACCTCTAACGTCTGCTCCTGGGCCTTTCGACTGTGGATTCAACCCAAAGCGGACAGATCGACCCAATCTTGAGCCGATCTATCAATGCCGGTTAGAAATGCCAGTTCTCAGCGTGAACGACACAACAGAATGGGCCCGCCAGGGTTGCATTGTGATGAGCGACGATATTTTCGGCCTTCAACGCAGGGGTGTCGGTGCAGGTATGACCATCGGCGATCAGCACTGCATCGAATCCAAGATCTCGTGCGGCGCGGCAGGTGCTGTCGACGCAATACTGGGTCTTCATTCCAGTAATAACCACGCCTTGAGCTCCACAAGCTTTTAGCCGATCGGCCAGGTCAGTCATGGCGAAAGCGTTAGGTCGGCTTTTTTCGAAGATCACTTCGTCGCCTTGTAGCAACAGTTCCTGCACCAGTTGCGTCAACGGGCTTCCAGATTCGATAGGCGAGCCAGGCGGACCTACGTGGCGAGCAAGAAAAATTGGCGCGCCTGCCCTCCGGGCTTTGCTCAACAGGCTATTCAAAGTGTTCAGCAGCGCTTCGCCAGCCCATGGTTTATCTGGGCCATGAAACAATCCAACCTGCATATCGAGAATCAACAGTGCATACATAGTGCTTTTCCTTGCGTTTGGACCAGCGACACAAGGGCAAAAGAAAAGGCCCTATCCATCACTGGCGGGCCTTTGAAGTTCGTGCGTTATTGGCTCACGACACCTCTTACGACCCGCCTCGGGCGGTCGTGGTAGTGGTGGTCGAGGCAATGCGTGGCTGATTCATAAAGCTGACAGTATCTGTACGGTATCTGCTTGGCAAGGGGATGTGACCTGCGCGACGACAGCTACTTCTTGTGTTGCATCGACCGGTTGAATCCACAACCCAAAGCTGACGGTGAAGCAGAGCCAGCTACTGGTACGTACTTGGACGCAAGCGTATTGTTCGATGCGTTTTACCTCCCTTGGAAATCTTCAAAAAAGGACGACTTACATGGATGTTGAACTGGCACATCAGATTGAGGCCGCAGAAAGCGAGTATTTGCGTTCGCGTGTTCAGAACTTGGCAGGGGTAAGCGGAAATCCTTATGGCGCACGTGTTTTTTCCAACGGAGACTTTCCGTGTTTTCAGGTGAACGCATCACCTAGCCCAATGTTCAACCGCATCTACGGCGACAGCGCCCGTGATCCCCAGGCAGTGTTGAAGTTGCTCAAAGATTCAGCGGAACATTCGGCCGTAACTCCCCTTATCGGGAAACCTTCCGCGTTGGGGCAGTACTCACTTGTGGGCGAAGCGCAGCTTGAGCGTTTGAGGGGCTGGACTCACTTGCAATTCGCGTGTGCCATCGAGAATGTGGTCTTGAGTCGCCACTCATTCGAAATCGAGGAAGTCACGTCAAAAACTCTTGCTCAGTTCGCAGATGTGCATGCGGGCGGTTTTCATACCAAACCAGAGTACCGATTACTGAATCAAGCATCCTTCGCAGAGCAGACGTCGAGCGGACGTCTGAAAATCTGCGTCCTGAAAGCTGATGGGAAAGTCGTGGCAGGAGCCTCAATGTATTTTGCCAGTAATGGCATTGCCTACCTTGGAACGACTGCCACCCGAAAGGATGCCCGGGGCCTTGGCTACCATGGAGCACTGATATCTCATCGAATTGAGCAAGCGAAGAAGCATGGCTACCACTTGATCGCCGCGACCGCACTGGCCAGCTCCCAAAGTCGCCGAAATCTGCAACGTGCCGGGTTGACGATATCTCATGCCCAAGCACTGTACCGCCTCGCAGATAACTAAGATAAACGGTTGAACACGATCGTCCGTTTTCGGCCGATTGCGGCCCGTCGCGAAGGGTTGCATTCAACCCATTGCAGGCATTGGCTAACATAGAACTAGTCGGTGTTACGCGGCTTTATCGCACAGCGTCCAGCAACCGAAGAGAGCGACGTTGAGTGCATTGTCAGGCCACGTTCTCGCGGTACGTGCCATCGGAATACCTGGCCCATGTTTAAGATTCATAGATCAGCTCTCAGGGGAAATGATTGAGTCTGGACTGGGTTCAGCAGCTAGTTTCAATCGGTCAGCTTTACTAATGTATTTAGACTTACTTGGCGGTGCCAATTTGGCACTGGCCTTTTTTGCGTGAGCCTTTAATAACTGCTTTATTTTTTTACGACGATTCATATTTTCTACTCGGCTTGTCAGTTCTTGAAGGATGGCAGAGGTTTGCGCACGAAGCCTGGGTAGTGAGATAGGGCTTCACTGCGTCTTCGAGCATGTCCACCAGCCCAGGGTCCATGTAGCGAAAGTCGTCGGGAATATCCAGAGAGTGAATCCGCTTGTGTTCAAGCAGACGGGCGTACTCGGCCTGCAGGCGATTCAGGTGTTTGCGTTCCATGACAAAGATGACATCGGCCCAGCGGATATCCGCTGGGCTGATGGGTCTGCGTGCGTTCGGGCTGGTGCCCGCCGAGCGGGCAGCCGCGGTAATACGAGTGGGAGTATGGTAAGCGTGGATCGGGGGCAGTGGCTAGGTTGTTGAGTTCCCGATACCAGCAGCGCCCGCTTCTGACCGGAAGCCAAAGTTAAAAATGCGACGTATACGGCCTAAGGAAGTTCACCATAGCCGGCTCACCGTGGTTGCAGATTCCAGGCTTTTGCAAGCCTGTATGCAGCCTTGTTCGGCAACACCGTGGATCCGCTGCGACGAACCGTCCGGGCATGATCGGCCAGTCCTTCGACGAGCGCGGCCCATTCCGGGCGCGGGTCGTTGACATAGTCCCAACCCAGTCCCAGCCACGGGCATCGCCCACCGATCCAGGCCTGCACGGCCGGCGTCGCTTGCATGACGTAGCCAGGGAGAGCCGGCGCATCCGGTTGGGGTTCGCGCGCCTTTACGGCCGGCACGTGCAACCGCGGAGCGCCATTCACCTCGACGGTCACCTGCATCGCCCCGAGTAGCGCGATGTCAAAGGGCACCGGCTGGCCATGGGCAACATAAAAATAAGCCATGCGACGGATGCTGTCGTAGTCGGCAACGGCACGATACAGATAGGCACAGATCACACCCAGCATGGGGTCCGCATGCTTTTCGTGCCGTAGGTCTGCGGCGAGCCGATCAATGCTGTCGGCTCGGAGCCGGCCGGCCGCGAAATCGTCGATTGCACTGAGCATCCATCGATAGCGCTCGGGAGAGTTGCGCATCCCATAGGCCTGAAAAACGTCCCCGGCGGTGCTGGGTGCTACGACGGCGTACAGGTCCTGGTACGGAACAACCGGTGTAAATGTCCCATCGGCCAACTCGACCAATACTGGCATCCCCTGCGGATCGCTCTTGACGCGCAAGCTCTCGAACGCGGATGTTGGGCCTAGTCGCTCGATCGGATCCCGGGAAAAGAGCCTCGCTTGATCGCCCCAGACGATCAAGTTCGCCTCACCGGGGTTGTTGATCTGTTCCAGCCTGCGTCGAACCTCCCCTGCCGCAGACTGGCGCACATCAGCGGCCGCATCAGCCTCCAGCCGCTGAACCAGCGCCTTTACCTTTTTCTGCTTTCCAGGCGTGCGAGTGGTTTGGTGCCGCAGCTCAACCAAATCCTGCAGCAGCTCCTTACTGCCGTCGGGTATCGTGATGAAGTGGTCGGCTGGAACCACCAGATCATGCCGCTTGAGCCCAAAATTGCTGCCGAGCATCCGCTGCCGGAAGTCCAGGTCGGTGTGCACCCGCTCAAGAGTTTGCTCGGCGGAATCCGGTGCGCCAACCGCCGCAACCGCGCCCATGACGGCGGCACCTCCCGCAGGCGGCCAAGGCTGAAGTCCGGCGGGGCCCTTCAGCGGACTTGCGGTGTTGTAGAGCACGGCCGGTTCCGCATCGACCTGGCACTGCGGGTTGAGCTTCAGGCGATACTCTTTCGCGCGCTCGGTTGTGCGCGATCGCACGCACGCACCGAATGTCGCAGTGGTCATCACGCCATCGACGATGGCGGCAGGTTCGATGCCCCAGAGCGCATCAGCGATCACGCCAGAAAACACACACTTGCCCGGAGCACCGGACATCGGCTCAGACACCATATAACCGAGTTGTCCGTCCTGGCAGGAGGCCAGGTGATCAAACCTGGGGCTGTCAACTTTCGTGCCCTGCACGACGATCCCGCGCACGGCATCAAGGCGCATCAGCTCAATATTCCGCGGCGCTTCGCGACACGCATCGGTAATCAGAGTGATGCGCTGGACGCCGTGCAGCAACAACTCCTCGTAGAACCGGTCGGCACCAACACAGTACTTCGAGCGCAGGGAATCGCTGAACAGCCACAAGATAGAGCCGAAATCCCCATTGGTGAGGCCATGACCACAAAACGCCAGGATCAGTTGCTCGACCACCTCGGCTCCCGCCGGAAACAGCTCATCGACCGCTTGCTGCACTCGCTCACGTGTGACTGGATTGTCGCCTGAGTCGCCGTCGTCGACGATTCTTACGTTGCTGGCGCCGAAGCCCGAACTGAGCGCCCAGTTGCCAATTGAACGGGCGGCGAGCACGGCTCCGTCCAGGTACGCGAAGCGTAACGCCTGGTTTGGGGTCGGGGTTAGCATGCTGACCCCGATCGCCAGACAGGCCCGCCTAGTCATGCGAGCGCGCCACCTTGCGCGCAGGAAGGATAGAGCCGAGATCAAGTCGGGGGAAAATCGCCGGCCAGCGCCAGCGCGGCCGATCGGCCGGGGCCAGGCGTTCAGCCAGCATCATTGCGCCTGCAAACAGCATGATCGGAATGTGCCACGCCCCGCCAAGCAGTGGCACCAGCATCCACGCCCAGCACGAAGCAATGCACCAGACGCCATGCGTCACGCCGAAGATCAGACAATCCCTGTCGGCAGCCCAGCCGAAGAGACCGATCCGCCGCATCCGGTGGCCACGATTGAGCGCCGCGCGGTGCCACGGACTGGCACTCCACAGCGTCGCCATGAGCAATGCACCGGAAAGGGCTGCCTCTGCGACGGTGAGCTGCAGCAACAGTGCGAGGACTGTCAGGATCGGTCCGGTTGCCATCCATAGCGCACAGTAACCGAGCAAGAACCCGACTGACGCTCGCAGGCGTCTGCGTGGCAGGCTGGAGCGCCAGACATGCATGAGCGGCATCGCCAGCAGGGGCGGCATCATCGCGACAAGCATCAGGGCCCAGTCTGCCAGGATGCGGTGCAGTGGATTGAGGGCGAACTCCGCCTCCAGCGCGGCGGGCCAGAGCGTGACGAGAGACAGCCCCTCCACAGAGCTGCAGAAGGTGGGATGCGCAGCGTGCCCCGTGTTGTAAACGCAAAGGGCCAGACCCAATCCGGCCGTCGCGAAAAGCAACGGCCAGGGTGCCTGGGTGAAGCTGCGCAATACCGAACCTGGCTGCATGAGGCCGTACTCAACTCACGACGCCACTTCGCTTGAGAACGCTGATTCGGTCCACTGTCACAGGCTTGGCTTCCGATATCTGCTCGCCCGGGACGAGGGTCACACGCAGATGGTTCGGATCGAAGTCGCCAGCATCCGTCAGCAGCTGGGCCAGGTCGGTAATGTCGATCGTATAGCCAAGCCCGTTGCCGCCGTGGCCGCCGTCTGGTCGCGAGGCGACGTTCAGTCCGAACAGCGTCAGGCTGCCGGCATGACACTCGGGGTGAAGGTGTGGATCGACGCCTTCCGGCAGATTGACGTACACCTCCAGCAGAGGAGAAGGCGCGGAGCCGCGCACCGATTCAAGCGCGAGGTAAAGCCGGGTCACCTCCTTGCCCGGCTCCATCGCACCCATCGCGGCGATGCCGGCGGTGGTGGCTTGCTGGTCGAGGTTGACCTGCGTGCGCACCGGCACCCCACCAACCCTGACGACCGATGCATTGGCACCGATGGGCTCGATGCTTTGTTGATCCGGCGAACCCATTTTGACCCGTGCCACAGCCTCTGCTCCAGGTGTTACACCGGTGCCGATACGCAAGTCGGCATAGCGACGGTGCAATTTGCCATCTTTCAGTGTGTCGCGGCCGGAGAACTTCATTCCTGGGGCCGCGCCGCCGGGCACCGGCATGATGAAGGTACGGTCAGCCGGGCCGTTGAGCCAGCGTGGATCGTGAACCATCGTCTTGCCCGGCGTGTTCATCCACGCTTCCCAGAGCCGATCGATGTTGCAATGGTGCAACCAGAAGATCGGGTCCAGGCCCGCGAGGTACGGATCGGCCATGAATCCCCGGTCGCCGCCGATCAGACGATGGACCGTATTGTGCGGGTTGCTCTCCAGATCGCCGGTCCAGCGGGCGAACTGAACGAAATCACCGGTGACTCCGCCGCCGAATCCGATGCTTCCATCATTGCCGACCTGGAAATCGTTCTCCTCCATCGCGGCGAGGCTGAACCCATCACGTGGGCCTGGCCGCAGGGCGGTCAGCCCCTCTCGACGGGGATATTTGCTGAGAGGGTTCGGGGTGCCGTCGGGTAAGGTTTCCTCCAGGAAAGCATCCGGAACACGCCGCGCATCCGGGTTGCCGCTGTTGAGGTAGTTCCAGTACGGAAGCGCCCAATCTTCGCCGGTCAGTTCCTTCACTTTTGCGGCGACGATCGCCTCGAATGCAAACACATAACCGCGATGCCAGGAAAGGAAGTACCAGCTGCTGTGCTGGCACTGACTGCCGTATGTATTGTTGGTCAGATCCTGCGGAACCGGGTCGTCCTCACCCAGGACGTTCTCGTCAATCCACAGTTGCCGATCGAACCCGTGGATGGCGCCCAGGAACTTCCAACTGTTGCGATCGGTTATGGGTAGCTTGTCCAGCTCGCGCATTGCCAGCGCATAGTTGAGCAAGACTTTGTTCCATCCGGAGCCAAGTGTCGCGACATCTTGTCGAACCGCGTCCATGAACGCACCCTCCCTTGCAGCATTTCGCGGGCGTGGCGACTGTGTCGTCACACCGATTGCAATCCATTGCAGTTCGCGACTTCATGTTAACGGTGCAGCTATGTCAACAGTGGAACTGCCCTCATGAGGCCCGCTGAATTGGGGGATGCGCGCCTCTGCGAGATTCAGTATAGAAGCTCGGCAAAAATGTCATCGTGAATTCACATGATATTTCTGTGGGAGCGGGCTTGCTCGCGAAGAGGGAGTGTCAGTCGACATTAATGTTGTCTGATACACCGCTTTCGCGAGCAAGCCCGCTCCCACATGGATGGGCGTTTGACTGACTGTGGCCGTCTACATCTCAACCTGCGTGCCCAGCTCTATCACGCGATTGAGCGGTAACTTGAAGTACTTGAGGTTGCTGTTGGCGTTCTTCAGCAAAAACGCGAACAGGCTTTCGCGCCACCGGGCCATGCCGATGCGTTTGGTCGGGATAACCGTCTCCCGGCTGAGGAAGTAAGTGGTGCGCATCGGGCTGAAATCCAG
This sequence comes from Pseudomonas sp. LBUM1673, assembly GCF_059695645.1. NCBI lineage: Bacteria > Pseudomonadati > Pseudomonadota > Gammaproteobacteria > Pseudomonadales > Pseudomonadaceae > Pseudomonas > Pseudomonas sp. LBUM1673. The sequence continues at coordinate 2,678,125 of NZ_CP166780.1, read as the reverse complement.
CTCGTTCAAATGGCATAGGCTCAGCGCCAGCGGTACGTCGGGCTCCTCGATAAAACCGAAGTGCAGACTCACTCGAAAGAACCCTTCACCATAAGCCTCGACCTCGAACCGCCGATCCGCAGCCACACGCGGGCTGTCTTCAGACACCACGGTGAGCAACACCACCTGCTCGTGCAGCACCTGGTTATGCAACAGGTTATGCAAAAGAGCATGAGGAACAGCATCAGCCCTGGCCGTCAGAAATACCGCGGTACCCTGTACACGATGAGGAGGTTGCGAGCGGATGCTGCTGATGAACAACGGCAGAGGCAGCGAGGTTTCGTCCAGTCTCTCGACAATGATCTTCCGGCCGCGTTTCCAGGTGGTCATCAAAATGAACAGGCCAATACCCGCAATCACCGGGAACGCACCGCCCTGGAAGATCTTCGGTGCGTTGGCGGCAAAGTACAGGCTGTCCACCAAGAGAAAACCCAAGAGCATCGGAATGGCCAGCCAACGAGGTGTTTTCCACAGCAGCAAGACGACGGCCGAGGACAGAATGGTGGTGATCAGCATGGTCCCCGTCACCGCCACGCCATAAGCCGCCGCCAGCGCACTGGACGATTCAAAGCCGATGACGAGCAACACGACGCCGACCATCAGCGCCCAGTTCACCATGCCAATGTAAATCTGCCCCTGCTCCTGACTGGAGGTGTGCTGGATAAACATACGCGGCACATAACCCAGCTGAATGGCTTGGCGAGTCAGTGAGAACGCCCCGGAAATCACCGCTTGGGAGGCGATGATGGTGGCCAGTGTCGAGAGCGCGACCATCGGCAGCAGCGCCCAGGCCGGTGCCAATAGATAGAACGGATTACGTACCGCTTCAGGATTTCCGAGGATCAGCGCGCCTTGGCCAAAGTAGTTGAGTAGCAGGCCGGGGAGCACCAGGATGAACCAGGCACGAGCAATGGGTTTGCGACCAAAATGGCCCATGTCGGCATACAGTGCTTCAGCACCGGTCAATGCCAACACGACGGCGCCCAGAATGGCGATGCCAATGCCCGGATGAACCACGAAAAATTGCACCGCCCACGCAGGATTCAGCGCTTGCAGAACTTCCGGCCGTTGCAAGATGCCGTAAATACCGAGTGCACCCAGCACCACAAACCACAGCACCATGACCGGGCCGAACAGGATGCCGATACGAGCCGTGCCGTGTTTCTGTATCAGGAAAAGGGCTACCAGGACGACCACGGACAGCGGAACGACCCAATGTTCGATGCCATCAAACGCAAGCTGTAGCCCTTCAACCGCAGAGAGCACCGAGATGGCCGGGGTGATCATGCTGTCCCCGTAAAAAAGTGCCGCGCCAAACAGGCCAAGCAATACCAGCACCCTGCTCATTTTGGGATACGGCGCCGCGGCCCGACGCGCCAGTGCCGTCAAGGCCATGATACCCCCCTCGCCCTGGTTGTCGGCGCGAAGGATAAACAACACGTACTTGATCGAGACGACCCAGATCAGGGACCAGAAAATCAACGACAGAATACCCAGTACACCGTCGTGATTGGCCTGGACTCCGTAGTGACCGGCGAACACTTCCTTGAGGGTGTAAAGAGGGCTGGTGCCAATATCCCCATAAACCACGCCGACTGCAGCGACGAGCAAACCCACTCCCGAGGTTTTGGAGTGGGATTCTTCATGGGCAGGGATTGCTGTTTCGCTCACGGGTCGCTTCTCGATAAGGAGGAAGGATTGCAATGCCAGTCAGTTAAGCGAAATCCATGTGGGAGCGGCGGTGCGGCGATCCGACTTGCTCGCGAAGACGGTGGCACAGTCAACATTGATGTCGCCTGACACTCCGCTTTCGCGAGCAAGCCCGCTCCCACAGGTTTCGCACCTTAACTGACTGGCATCAGGAAGAATTGTAGGCCTATCGACGATCAAAAAAACGCGGCCAGTATCGTTGCGGGGAAGAATATCCACCGTAAAAAAACCGTAAAATTCTACCGATAGCACGCTCCGCCAGCGACTCGCACCTACTTCGCCGTCCCACCACGAGGTTTATAGAACAGAAACTTCCGGGTCTTGGCCGTCCTGGTGTATTTCTTCGCCCAAGCGGGCTTCACCGTTCTGTCGTGGAAATACAAAGCACCATGGGAGCGGTCCGTGAGTTGTTTGTTGAGCGCCTTGCGCGCGATTTCCTTGGCGAGGGCATATTCGTCGTCTTCCTTTACCTGATCCGCACGCCCGTCGCACCACCACGAAAACTGGCAGGCGCCCGTTTCAGAACCTTGCTTGACCACGGCGCACACCGTATCGGGAAAACCCTCATGGCCAAGCCGGTTCATGACCACGCTAGCGACGGCTTCCATGTCCGCACCGGCCACACCTTTGGATTCCCAATAGATGCTGCGTGCAAGGCAGGTGATTGCATCGTCCAGAGGGGCTGCGCCTGCCGGATCGACCGCCTGCACTTCGGAGGGGGTGATGACCTCGGACTTGGGCACCGGAAGTTCGCTGTCCTTCTCGGCGGCTTTCTCTTCCAGAACCTGCGCCTTGTCTTCAGCTACTTCCTGTTTTTGCTCCTGGTCAGTCGCCAATACCTGCCCGCACAGAAGGATGATTGCAAAGCAGGTGACTACCCATTTAAATCGCATGATCGATCCATCCGATGAAACTGGCTTGGGCAATGAAACGTCGATGTTGCAGCGCTGACTTGGCTTGATTGTAGTCGCCGCCAGTGATTCCAGCCGCCTGACAGAAGATGTATTTCAATGCGAAAAGGCATTGCATCGGGAGGGGTGAAATCGCGCATCATGGGTAAAGGGGGCGTTCTCAATTAGTTTCCCCGCCGCGGCAGGGAAACTAATTGAGAACGCCCCCCTAGTCCGCTAAAGGGAGATTTTCATGCGCAGCCTGTCATCCGTTTTGCATCTTGCCGTGTTGTCATTCGGGGTCGTGTTCAGCGTCGCCGCATCGGCGGCCGAGGAACCGCAGCTGGTCGAGTCGATCAACGTTTACCGTAGCCAGGCGCAGCGCTGCGGCGGCCAGGCGTCTTCGGAGTTGCCGCCGCTGGCGAGCGATCCGCGTCTGGCCCTGTCCGCCAACAGCATCGGTGACCTGCAGCAGGCGCTGGCCCGCGCGGCTTATCCGATGGTCAATGTGCAAGCGATCAGCTTGTCCGGCCCCCGTGATGCGCCGTCGGCCATGAAGGCGATTCAGGAGAGCTTCTGCCAAGTGGTGCTGGACCCGCAGTTCGTCGACATCGGCGTCAGTCGGGATGGCCGTGAGTGGCGCATCGTGCTGGCGCGTCCGCTGTTGACCGGGCGTTTGGGTGACTGGCAGGCGGAGGGACAGAAATTGCTTGAAGCGATGAATAGCGCCCGCAAGCAGGCGCGCCAGTGCGGCAGCCAAGCCTTTGCCGCCACAACGCCGCTGGCCTGGAACGCCACGCTGGGGACCGCGGCCGAGACCCATAGCCGGGCCATGGCCAACCATAACTTTTTCGATCACAAGGACCGCGATGGCCGCACACCGGGTGATCGGGCTGAACTGGAGGGTTACGCCGGTCAGCAGGTCGGTGAGAACATCGCCGCCGGGCAAGACACGGTACGCAAGGTGGTCGATGGCTGGCTGGCCAGCCCGGGCCATTGCGCCAACCTGATGAACCCGCAATTTCGCGAACTGGGTGCGGCCTATGCGGTGGACCCGAAGAGTGATGCGGGCATCTACTGGACGGCGATGTTTGGTACACCGTGAAAGCCTGAACCGTCATTTGAATAAGGAACATCCATTTGAATAAAGCGCCCTCTTCGACCGTCGAACAGGATCTGTCGAAGCCTGAAGCAATTAGCCTGCGGGAAGCCTTCCTGTTCTGGCTGAAGCTCGGGTTCATCAGTTTCGGCGGGCCGGCCGGACAGATCTCGATCATGCACCAGGAGTTGGTGGAACGCCGGCGTTGGATCTCGGAACGGCGTTTTCTGCACGCCCTCAACTACTGCATGTTGCTGCCCGGGCCGGAGGCTCAGCAACTGGCGACCTACATCGGTTGGCTGATGCACCGCACATGGGGCGGCCTGATTGCCGGCGCGCTCTTTGTGCTGCCGTCGTTGTTCATCCTGATCGTGTTGTCGTGGGTGTACATCGCCTTTGGCGAAGTGCCGGTGGTGGCCGGACTTTTTTATGGGATCAAGCCGGCCGTGACCGCCATTGTGGTGCAGGCGGCCCACCGGATCGGCTCACGGGCACTGAAGAACAACTGGCTGTGGGGGATCGCGGCGGCGTCATTCACGGCCATCTTCGTGTTCAATGTGCCCTTCCCTTTGATTGTGCTGGGCGCCGCGATCATTGGTTACATCGGCGGACGTCTGGCGCCTGAAAGGTTCCGCACCGGGGGCCACAGCGCGGCAAAAAAATCCTTCGGCCCGGCCTTGATCGACGACGACACCCCGACTCCCGAACACGCCCGTTTCAGCAGTTTCAGATTGCTGCGCCTGTTGTTGGTGGGCGCTGTCTTGTGGGTGTTGCCGATGGGGACTCTCACCGTACTGTTCGGCTGGGACGGCACCCTGACCCAAATGGGCTGGTTCTTTACCAAAGCGGCACTGCTGACGTTCGGCGGCGCGTATGCCGTGCTGCCTTATGTGTATCAGGGCGCTGTCGGCCACTATGGCTGGTTGACACCCACGCAGATGATCGATGGCCTGGCGCTCGGCGAAACCACCCCCGGGCCGCTGATCATGGTGGTGGCCTTTGTCGGTTTTATCGGTGCCTATGTTCACCCGATGTTCGGTCCCGATCATGTGTTCCTGGCCGGCGCCCTCGCTGCCACGCTGGTGACCTGGTTCACCTTCCTGCCATCGTTCCTGTTCATCCTCGCCGGCGGCCCGCTGGTGGAGTCGACGCACAACGAACTCAGGCTCACCGCACCGCTGACCGCGATTACTGCCGCGGTGGTCGGCGTGATTCTCAATCTGGCGTGTTTCTTTGGCTACCACGTGCTCTGGCCCAACGGCTTTGGCGGCCAACTCGACTGGCCGTCGGCGCTGATCGCCATTGCAGCGGCCATTGCCTTGTTCCGCTTCAAGCGGGGCGTGATCGAGGTGCTGATGGGGTGCGGGCTGATCGGGCTGGCGGTGCATCTGCTGCGCTCTTTGACCTGACCTCAAACTCACATCAGAGTCTTCAGATGCGATTCATATTATGCCTGCTCCTTTTATCTTCCATTGCAACAGCCAAGGATTTCACGATGGGAAAAGTCCAGGAAGTCGTCGATAAAAAATGGCCGTCTATCTACCAACCTGCGCCGTCAGCGGAACTGACGTGGAGATCGTTCATCAGTGATCCTTTTCCGCTTAAGTGGCCCGCCGAGCCCAATGATGTTTTTATTGTCTATGCGACGGCGCGCGCGGTGGATATCCGGCATATAACCGCCGGGGAATTGATAGGTCCCACATGGGCCAAAATCACGCTTTCGCCGGCCAGCGAACCTCAACTGGACGTTTTAACCACAGAGTTAACAGTAGTAGAAAGAAGAGGTCCAAGGCCCCTGACTCAGGACGAAATTCAGATTCTGGATTTAAACCCCTTGGATTTGCTTCAACAGAAGATGACACCAGAACTCGAAAGCAAGATAAAGGCTTATTACCGGCTTCAACAATCCCTTGGAAATACACCTCAAGGCATTGAAGACAAGCACGCCGATTTTTTTACTTGGCTTAATCAGGTTTAAAGCAGGTTCTCATGTCTGACACTATTGAAACGCTCAAGCTTACTTTTTCACTTTTTCTTGATGACCTGATGAATGGCGGAGTTCCCTTCTCCGAACTGATGTCGACAGCCAGCGTAGTCGCCTCCTTGGTGAACGACGAGCAGGATCTGGATTTTATCGCTCAGGAACTGTGCTCCCACGAGCACATGCAAATGCGCAGGCTTGCAAGCCTTGCCTTCACCTGCCTTCACTTTCGCTTTAAGGACCAAGTCCTGCCCTGGGTGGAAAAGGGATTGGAAGATGATTGCAAATGGGTTCAATTCGACAGCATTCGCTATTTTTTCAATAACGCGCTTCTGGAAGCTAAAACATTCCAGCTTCTCGAGGACAAAAGAGTAGCCAGCGATGACGAAGATGTAAAAAAAATGGCAACACACACCATTGAAGCCTTGACAGAACTACAAAGCAGTTACAGTGACTGTCAATTTAAAACAATTGAGTTCAAATCACTAACATTCAAAATTCCAGCTTCCTGGCAGAATACCCGGCAATCAGAAGAAGGCGTGATATACCAAGCCCCGGAAATTGAAAGCTTTAAAACGTCCAGAAATAAAATCACTTCATCTTTTAGAGTTCAAATCGTACCTGAGCTTTCCGAAAAAGAGGTTCGGAAAATGAACACACTCAATATCAATCTGGTCAAGGCCATGAGTCCCGCATGGATCAAGCCCTTTGATAAAAAGGCGACTCGATTCCACTTCCATGATTCATACACCTTTTCACCCTTTCCTGATGCCACGATTCGAGACCACAAACTTTTTCCCGACCAGTTCGTGGTGGCCACCGTCAAGAGTCCACTGGCCCACTACGACCAGGCGAAGGCACGCAATTGTGAAATTCTGGATTCCATGTCTATACGTTCTTGAAACGCGGCAAGGAGTGGATCGAAGGGCTGGCCGGTGCGGCGATGAAACAGCTGTAAGCCTGTTTCCGGAAACGACCGGTTTCCTCGTACTGAAAAACCGGATCGCAAGCCTTCAGAGCGGTGATGACTCCGCTCTGAAGGTATGTGGGCAAGGGTCAATCGTCGTCTCGGTCGTCACGATCCCGGTCGCGGTAACGACGGCGATCATCACGACGGTCGTCATCCCGGTCATCGCGGCGATCATAGTCTCGATCGTAGTTCCGATCATGATCGCGACGGTATTCACGGCGGTGATCCCGATCGTACCTGTCTCCATCTTCCCAGTGAGGAAAGCAACCTCCCAACAGGAGAGTACTTGCCATGGCCAGGGTCATTATCGCAATGCGCTTCATTTGAACATCCTAAAAAGTCAGAGCTACGGGGATGAGGTGACGCTATCCGCGAATTCAATCGCAGTGCGTTCAAACCCGTAGATACGACCTTCCAGCCGATCAATGATTCATTTATCGCCGGGCCTTACAGCGTTCTTTGGCTGTTACCGATGGTTTTGGCTTTTTCGATGGCCCAGTCCAGCGCGGCTTCCATGTCCAGCAGGTGCGGTGACGGGTGGTTGTCCTCAACGATGACCGAACCGTCCGGCCGGTAAACACCGATGAGCATCTTCAGCGAGCCATCTCTCAATATCTCGGCTTTAACCTCGATGCTGCATCCGTTCGACAGTGTTTCCGAGTGGATCATATGGCGCTCAGTCATGACTGCATTCCTCCCATCGTTGCTATCAGCGTAACCCATGCAGCGCTGAGCTGCGATGACGGCAGCACAAGGAGACGGGTCAATGCCAGGCGCGGGACCTGTGGGAGCGGGCTTGCTCGCGAAAGCTGTGTATCAGGCGACATCAATGTTGACTGTGCCGCCGTCTTCGCGAGCAAGCCCGCTCCCACAAGGATTGCGTTTATCTGATGCCCATCACAACGCATTCACAATGAACTCGCGCAACCATTGATGCGCAGGGTCGCGATGACAGCGCTCGGGCCAGAGCATCGACATCTCGTAACCCGCGACTTCAAGCGGTGGCTCGACCACCTCCAGCGCACGCGCATCGCGAACCAGCCGCGACGGCAGCATCGCGACCATGTCGGTACTCTCCACCACCGACCGCACAAACAGAAAATGCGGGACCGACAGCACCACCCGTCGCGTCAGGCCCATCTGCGAAAGCGCCTTATCGGTAACGCCCTGAAAGCCCCCGCCATCCGGTGACACGATCACTTGGTCGAGCTCACAGAACTGCGCCAGTGTCGGTGGCTTTTTCAACCGCGGATGACCGGCACGCCCCACCAAAACATAGTGCTCGGTAAACAACGCCCGACGCCGTAAGCCGAGGGGAGCGTCTTCGCTGGTATGAAAAGCCAGATCGATTGCCCCCTGCTCCGCTTGCCTGGCCAGCTGTGGCGGAACCAGGTCAAACAGCGCCAAACGCGTACCCGGTGCTGCCGAACGCAGCCCGGCCAATGCAGGCAAAACGATGGTCGACTCGCCATAGTCAGACGCCATGACGTTCCACGTCTGCCGCGCCTCAGCCGAGTTGAAAGGGCTGGCGGGCGACACGGCGCGTTCCAGGGCCTCCAGTGCCTGGCGCAACGGCTCGCGCAACTCATCGGCCCTGGCCGTGGGCCGCATGCCCCGAGGCCCTGGCAGTAACAACGGGTCAGCGAAAATATCCCGCAATTTGGCGAGATGAACACTCACCGAAGGTTGAGACAAATTCAGGCGTTGCGCCGCACGGGTCACGTTGTGTTCCGAGAGCAAGACATCAAGGGTCAGCAGCAGGTTGATGTCCAGGCGTCGCAGATTATTCATGATAATACCTGGCATATTGGTTATTCATTTCCAATATACCGGGCAACGTCCGATTCTGCAGGCTCCTGACACTGGAGACTCAGCCATGAATGTTTTGCTCGTTTATGCCCATCCCGAACCCACATCATTGAATGGTTCGCTCAAAGACTTTGCCGTCAAACGCCTGGAGGCTGCCGGCCACCGGGTGCAGGTCTCGGATTTGTACGCAATGGACTGGAAAGCCTCGCTGGATGCCAATGACAGCCTCGGCCGGCCAGCCGACTCGCGGTTCGATCCTTCGCTGGACTCCAAGCGCGCCTTCGAAGAAGGCCGGCAACGACAGGACATCGTCCTCGAACAGGAAAAACTGCTCTGGGCTGATGCCGTCATTCTGCAATTTCCGCTGTGGTGGTTCTCGATGCCGGCGATCCTCAAAGGCTGGGTGGAACGCGTCTATGCCTATGGTTTTGCCTATGGCGTAGGGGAACACTCCGATGCACGCTGGGGCGACCGCTATGGGGAAGGCACCCTCGCGGGCAAACGGGCGATGCTGATCGTCACAGCGGGTGGATGGGAGTCTCATTACAGCCCACGGGGCATCAATGGGCCCATCGATGATGTGCTATTTCCCATTCAACATGGCGTACTGTTTTACCCAGGCTTCGACGTGCTGCCACCGTTCGTGACCTATCGAACCAGCCGCATGGATGAGGCGAGATTTGCAACGACCTGTGACGCGCTCGGCCAACGGCTCGATGACCTCTGGAAAACCGCACCGATTCCCTTCCGGCCGCAGAACGCCGGGGCGTATGACATTCCGCAACTCACGTTGCGCGCCGAGATTGCTTCGGATCAGCCTGGCTTTGCGGCTCACGTCAGACAGGCAGAACACGATGAACCAAGCGTGCGCGCCCCCTCCACAAAATCCAGCGTGGTGAGTTAGGCCGTAATGCGATCTGTAGCAGCTGGCGCAGCCTGCGTTCGGCTTGTAGCAGCTGCCGAGCTTGCGAGGCTGCGTTCGGCTGCGTAGCAGTCGTAAAATCAGGCACTGCGGTCCGTCAGGCACACTATGCACTCAGGGTTTACGACTGCTACGCAGCCGAACGCAGGCTGCGCCAGCTGCTACAGATCGCATGACGGCTTTAACCCCACGAACACGAAAAAGCCCGCACAAGGCGGGCTTCTGAAATCGAGTAGGTGGCCAGTGCTGGTCTCTGGCTTACAAGGTTTATCGGGCCTCTCACAGAACAGGATTTTTAACTTTAGGCTGTTCTGCCTCACACGGCATAAGGGCTGGATCTCAGCGCGGAGATCTTTCTAACCGTGTACCCTTGGGAGCGCGCCCCACGCTTCCTCGCTATCCCTTTGCGCATCAGTCTGCGTCTTCACCTACAACCTCAGAATAGCAAATCGTTCGACGCCTGGGCCGGGCTTTTTAGACCGATTGTTTTCAAGGGGGATGATAGGTGGATGGAAAAATACTAATGCCGCGCGACGGACTTTCACTGCTCCTGTGTGGTGTGGATGATGGCGATCGTGTTCGTGCCGCTGATTGGGCTGGTGCTGTGGGCCTTGGGACCGAAGCACATCGCTCACAACCCGCACTCACCGCAAGCCAGACAATAACGCCGAGCCCCCGCCATAAGGGCTCCTACAAGCGTCCCGCAATCCCTGACTATACTCATGAGCCACATCTACGAAATGGAGATTGAGCTATGCCGTGGGGAACTGTAGATATCAACTCATTAGGAAACATAGGGTCTTTTCTCAGCACATCCGACAGATCGAGCTTGCAACTCACTGAAAGACGCGCCCGACATGACCCCACTCCGCTCATCAGCGAGCGATTCGATCCTGTTGTTGCCAGATTGAATCAAAGGGTTGTTCAACTGAGAGCACAGGTGACCGCGTACCTGGCGGCCACAGTCCCTGTGATTGCAGTGAACGACCATCCTCAAAGAGACTTATACGAAGGCGACGGCCAGCGCATCCAGGTACTCGTTGACAGGCTTATACTTGAACAAACTCAAGCGATGACTGCGTTTCAATCCCTGCACCGACCTGGAGATGCTGCCACGATGGTGATTACCAACATTCAAGTTGCTTTGACCGGTGTTGGGGCAGCAGTGGGAGTGCAGGACTGGATGCTCAATGCAAGGCGAGATGCAGTCGCAGCGGCCAGGACTCCCAGCTTCATGGAGGCTCTGGACCTAGCTCTATAACGGGTGAAAATTTTGACAAGTGCCGCACCAATCACAACCGCCAACTACTGCAAGGCACGCCAAGGTGTGCCATGCAGCGAAAACCCGGGACATCCTAACGTCCACAAATCCCGTAGTGATCGGCACTAGACCCCACATCCACCCGCTACGAACGCAACACCCCCATCGCCCGCCGATACTTCTCAATGCGCTCCAGATCCTCCCAGGACGGCTGGGCAATCCGCGATAAGTCGCTGTTCTCCTCCAGATCCGCCAGCTTCACCACCCGCCCGATCGGGTTCTGCGCCGCGCGCTCGACGAACGCCTCGTAGGACTCGCCCGGCACTTTGCTCACCGACGCAATCGCCGTCAGCACCGTTTCGCTGAAGCCCTCTTTGCGCAGATCGTCGAAGCTGATGCCGCAGTCCTCGACCACATCGTGCAGCACCGCAACGATGCGCTCTTCCAGAGTATTCACCCGCAGCATGACTTTCAGCGGATGCAGGATGTAAGGCGCGCCGCCCTTGTCCACCTGCCCCTCATGCGCTGTAGCGGCGATGGCAATGGCGCGTTCCAGTGACTGACTCATGGGATTTTCCTCTGGTTAAACGCCGTACCGGCCGGTGAAATGAATGTTGCGCTTGAACCAACCTGCAATCATTTTCCACCGTCCCACAGGCTTTGCGCTCTCAGCGTGGCGCTCGAGAATCATCGACACCAGCGTCGCCTGATCGACGCCCGGATGACCATCCACCAGTTCAGCGACCCAACCACAACCGGACTTCTGCAAGTGCTGACGCCACTCACCCGGCCAGGCCTCAAGCTGCGACACCGCCAACCACACCGCCCCGCCCTGCTCGCAATGACCGCCACCGATGGACTGCTCAAAACAAAAAGGCGTGTCCGGCCGGGAAGGGTCGATATGGAAAAGGTAGATGTCCTGGGTTTTGTGCTGCGGCGTGGGGGCGTTGTTGCGGCTGCCGATTTCGATCATGGGTGCGCTCCATCCTGGATTTGCTATTGGCTTTCAGTCTACGACGCTGGCGACGCTGAACGGAAGCAAGCGTCCTCCCCACCGTCTGATCGTTTAATGAGGAAGCGGCCAGGATTTTGAAGTCTGCAAAACATGTAGGAATCCGCCGTTTGTGGCCAGGGAGCTTGCTCCCGCTGGGCTGCGAAGCAGCCCCAACCCCTGCTAGCCCGTTTCCTCAGACACACCGCACCGCCCGGTTTTACTGCGTTACGACACAGAACGGGGAAGAGCCGCCTCGCCAAAATGACCATATGGGCGTCCTACAGCCCGGTTGCGGCTACCAAAATCACTGCCTAGAGTGGGTCTGTCGCTGCCCGCAGTTAGCGATAGGGTTTCGCAGCCCTGAGGGAAATGACCTAACACCGTCAAACAACAATTCTGGCAAACTTCGCCAGCATTACGTTTTATGGCGGCTGTGTGTGGGAGACCTTCGGGTCTGCCGGGTTTGGTCTCGTCCTCGGTCTGCGAACCCGCTCACAGCTGCCACCTATTTGTTTCGCAGCAGAAAGGTGGCACTACGCTTTTCACGAAAGGACCGCCTTATGACAATGAACAATCCGCTCCGCAATGCTCTCATCGCCCAACTCGCCGCCACACCCGATGACATTGCCTCGCGTGCTGCGCTTTATCGTGATCTGTTCGACACCGGGGAGGCGTCACTGGAGGGTTTACGCGTCGCGGCAGGCTTATGTGATCCGGCCGCCTGGGTCGTTATTGCGCAATTGAATGTCGCCGCGCATAAAAATCGCCCTGGGCCATTGTTGTCACAGCTTCGTGGTCTGCCGGTCGATCATGTGGAGTTGAATAACGCCGAGCCGGATTGGTGTGATGCCTTGGCAGGGCTGCCGTTGCGCACGCTGGTACTCAACAGTCCGAGATTCAGCTGCGATCAGAGTGTATGGCAGCGCTTGCCAGACATTGCTCTCGATACCTTGGAAATCAGCGGATTTTCCCGCAACGATAACGCCACCAGCCTCCCTTCACTCGAACGGCTGCGCCGGTTGAAGTTGGGAACCTACGGCGAAGACTTCGACGACGCTTTCCTCCAGCAACTTGGCAATAGCCCGTTGCAGGAATTGTCGTTGAACCGTTGTGACGACGTCACCGACGACGGTCTTCTCGGGCTGTCAAAACTCCAGTTGCGATCACTCACGTTAGAACGCGTAGGCGAGCTGACTTCCCGCGGGATGGCGCATTTATGCAGTCACCCACTCGAACAACTGTCCCTCGGTTGGAGCGGCGCAATCCTGGAGGACCCTTCCTGGCTTTCCAGCCTGACCGCATTGCGCTCTCTGAGCCTGGATCACTGTTACGCAACAGACGCCATGCTCCACGCCATCCGGGACCTGCCCATCGAGCGGCTTTCGCTCCAGTCTTCGTATGTCTGCGATGACGAGTTTGAAGTATTGGCAGGCATGCCACTCGCCGATCTGGATCTCAAGGCTTCACGCCAAGTGATCGAGCGGCTCGACGTGCTACACGGGTTTCCACTGAAGCGGCTGGGGCTCTGCGATGTGCAAGGCGTCAGTGCAAGCACGTTGAGTGAGCTGCGCGGTTTGGACTTGGAATCCCTGGACCTTTCCTTGAACGACATCACTTGGAAAGAGCTGAAGCAACTGGCTGGCCTGCCGCTGAAGCGGCTGAACCTCAGTTTCTGTCGCGGCGTTGATGGCAAGGTTTTGCGAAAGCTCGCCGAGTTGGGATTGCCGTTGGAGCAACTTGAAATAAGCGGACTGGATCTGCGTGATGCCGACCTCGCCTGCTTGCGGGATCTGCCCCTGCAACGCCTGGGCTTGTATGACAGTCCCTGGCTCACTGACGCCGGCGTGGCCCATCTCGCGCGTATGCCGTTGCGAGACCTGACAATTACGGCAGATCCGGGGGAATCGCGGATCACGTCCGCCGCAGTGCCGGTGCTGGAGCAGCTGCCGTTGCACACATTGTGGTTGCCTAACTGCACCGGGATCAGCGCAGACGGCTGGGATCGCTTGGCCAGATTGCCAGCCCAGGTGACGGGGCCTGGGATCTGATACTGGGGTGACCGTCGACTTGGTTTCACCGCCCAATAAAAAGCCCAGCTATATTGCTGGGCTAAAACTTCTTTTTTGCAGCTACGCGCAGTGAGGAATTTTCTCGACTTCCCTGTAGATTTGCTCCCCTTTAGCAATCTCAGCTGTACGTAAATCATACTGCAGTCTGCAGGTTCAGCCAAAATTGTGCTGACGTTTCAAATGCAGCTGCCAGGCGTAAAGCGTAAGCGCCCGGCCAACACACCTTGCCAGCAAGGTGAAATGATTTGAATCCAATGCACTCCTTATAGAGAATCGCCATCTTTGCCTCGAAAGGATGCGCGATGAAGTTCGAAGGGACTTTCCAATACATGGGCACTCACGGGATCGTCTTCAACGTCTCGCAGATCACCCTCACCGACAGCGAACGCGGACGCCTGCGCGAGCTGCATTTTGGCGAGGCGAAAAGCTCCCACTATGAGGTCAACAGCAAGGTCGTCGAGGTGTACGACAAGATGCAGGCCAAGAGCCTGCCGTGCGTGATGATGATCGGCATCTCCAAGCCGCTGACCCGGCAACAGGGCGATGCCCTCAATGCCCAACGCACCAAGATCGCCAACCTTGCCGCCACTGCCTTCGCTGCCGCCACCACTGCCGCGTCCTCCTCTTACGTGGGTATTCCTGTAGGGGCCGGTGTGCGCATGTATGCCAATGAAATCCTGCCCACCTACCATGCTGGCGACGTACTGGTCAGCATCGAGGCGCAGGTCAACGGCGGTATCGGCCCGCAACGCACCCTCCCGACACTGATCATCAAGACCTGACTGGAGACGCACATGTCCGAAATTACCCAACTGGTCATTGCCCTGGTGCTGTTCTTTCTGTTCGATCGGTTTCTCAAGCCGTATCTGCTGCGCAAGTGGCTAGGGGTGGTGCTGGTGGCGGCTGGTGCGGTCGGCTGCGTTGCTGCAAGCCAGATCCGCTTGTTGGGGTTTGATCTGGGGTTGCTGTCGATCTTTGCCGTGGCGCTGGGGGTGGGGTTGTTCCTGAAGCGGCGGCGGTTCGAGCAGATTGGCTGAAGGGATGTAGGGATGTAGGGATGTAGGGATTTATCGCTACCAGGGATAAATCCTACCGCTATGCAGGAGCTGTACAACGCCAGGTTAAGGTCTACAAAAATCCGCACACTGGCGGATTGAGTCGTAAGCTTCGTTGACCAGAATTTTTCCATCGTGATGGAAGACGCAGAGTGCGAGGGGGCGGATGCGTTGTTCAGCCATAAAATGAAATCCATTTACTTTGAAAAATGCCTGTAGCGAATGTCGAAGACTGCGTCCGGACGATGTACGCCGTCGCCTGGGAACGCAGCCTTCGGCAGCTGCTACAGGTTTGATGTTTGCTTTCGATATCAGAAGTTGGCTGGGGTGTTGGCGCTGATGATTTCCGCTTCATCCTGGCCAATGTTCCGAAACCGATGCGGCAGCGTCGTCGGAAAGTAATACCCATCCCCGGCATTCAACACACTAATCTGCCCATCTACGGTCAGCTCAACCGTGCCACGGGTTACGAGCCCACACTCCTCCCCTTCCGAGTGCACAATCGGTTCTTCCCCCGAACTGGCCCCAGGCGCGTATTGCTCACGCAAAAACCGCATCTGCCGACTCGGCACCGAAGCCCCGATCAGCAGCAACCGCAGCCCATGACGCCCCAGATCTGGCTGTTCATTGGCGCGGAACACGTATTGATGCTCGCGAGGCGGTTGGTCGAAGGTGAAGAAGTCCGCCAAAGACATGGGTATGCCTTCGAGCAGTTTTTTGAGGGAGCTGACGGAGGGACTGACGCGATTCTGTTCGATCAGGGAGATGGTGGCATTGGTGACGCCGCTACGCCGGGCCAGCTCGCGCTGGGACAGCTTGTAGCTTTCGCGTACTAATTTGAGTCGTGAGCCCGTGTCCATGACAGCCTTATGTGTGAACGACTACTTAAGGGGTAATGGGGGTGGGTGGCGGGCGACTGGTGGCCGCGGATTACGCCGTTTCCCGTCCCGGAACCGTGGAAGGCGGCTATTAAATCACGTTTGTTGGTGGAGCTCAGCAGGTTCGATAAACGGCTGGATAAAACGGCCGTTGGCACTGGCAGTGGTGCTGAAACGGTGGGAGCGGGCTTGCTCGCGAAGGGGCAATCACATTCAACATCATGGGTGACTGATCCACCGCTTTCGCGTTCAAGCCCGCTCCCACAGGGGGAATGGGTCGGACACAAAATCTCCGAACGCCACGGCCCCCATGCAGGATCGAGGGCGCCTTTTTTTGTGGGCCTATGCAGAAACCAGCGGCCATTCGGCCAGCGCCCGGTACCGGCCTTTATGGGATTCGAACAAGGTGAAGCGGTCAGCGCGCAGGAGAAACTCTGGCGGCGTAGCGGATTCGGGGACCGGCGCTCGGTAGTCGCGCATCAGGGTCAAATGCGGACGAAATTCCCGACGGGTATCTTCAAAGCCGAACGGCAACATGGCCTGTTCCAGCGCATACACCAGGCGCAGCAACTCCGGTGCTGCCTGCGCGGGTGCCAGTAACAAAACCCCGGATCGACGCCAGACGTCCAGTCGATCAAGCACAACCGTCAACGCAGCGCCGGGCATCCGGACGTCGGCGGCGGCCTTGCAGACGCCCGCTATCTGCGCCATGCCCACCGTGCCGAGAAACAGCAGCGTCAGATGAAAGTTCTCCGCCGGCACCGGACGCCCGACGTTGAGCCCCAGCGTGCTGCGCCATTGGGCGATGGCCCGGCGTTGTTCGGGGGCGCAGTTCAGGGCGAAGAACAGCCGCTTGAACGGCTCACGGGTTTCATCGCTCATGTCTGGCACCTCAAGGCTCGGGGACCCTCTGATTTTACAAAGGGATACCACGCCAGCAAGCTCATTTCTGGCACCTGCCGGCATGCACGTTATAGTTGAAGCAACCGAATCGACGGGAGGGCGCCATGCGTCAGATCATCAGCAAAGAGCCATGGTGGGCCGCGCCACCGAAGCCCGGCCAGGATGAGTCCGAGCTGGAATGGGGCTGGCTGGTTCACTACAACGAAGGCGAGCCGCGCTTCGAGTTCATCAAGGAACGCCCATCGGACAGCGAGATTCGTAACCGCAAGAGTTGCAGGACCACCCCGACGCCGGAGTGATCCTGCGATTATGTTCAGGCTTTGACGATCATATCGAAACCGCCAAAAATCGCCCGCTGGCCGTCGAACGGCATTGGATTGACGTCCGGTTGCATCCGCGGATCGCTCATGAGTTTCGCCATGCCGGCGTCACGGGTGGCCTTGTCGGGCCAGACGATCCAGGAAAACACCACGGTTTCGTCTTCCTTGAGTTTTACCGCCATGGGAAACGAGGTCACTTTGCCATCGGGCACGTCGTCACCCCAGCATTCGGCGAGGCTGAGCGCGCCGCTTTCCTTGAAGATCACAGCGGCGGATTGCGCATGTAGCTTGAATTTTTCGCGGTTGGCGGGTGGGCACTGCAGCGACGAAGCCATCAACGTAAGCCATGATCATTCTCCTGGGGTTATGGGTTGATCTGCTGGATAGTCGAATCAGCGTGGCTCCAATCGACAGACTCCACGTCCAGCCCGACCGACGGCTCGGCGCTCTCTGCAAGGCTGCCCTCGATCTGCCTGGCCATGTACAGCGTTCCGGCCATAACGCCGGTGGCGGGGTTATCCACCAGCTTCACCCATGCCTTGTCGAACGAATTGCCCAGACTGCTGCGAATCAGTGCCTCGCTATCGGGCCGGTCGTTGGCCTGAATAATCGCGCGCACCCCTGCCACCCCTACGGAAATCAACGCCCCGGCCGCCTTCCCCGCCACTGCCGCCACCGCACTGGCCGCCCCTCGCGGGGCCATTTCGGCTTGTATTCGCTTACTGGCACGCTTGGCTACCGGCGCCATGCCGGCGTCCGTCGAAGCAATGCCCTTCTCGCCGCCCGCCGTGTGGATCTTCTCGACCAGCGCCAGGTAGGCCGGCAATTTACTGAGTTCGGCATGCACCACCTGATACAGCGAAGCATCACGGGCGGGCGGCGGGCCCAGTGAAATAGCCGGGACCTTCTGGATACGACTGTTGAGCTGCGCCATCGGCACGCCATGACGTTTGGAAATAACCTCGAGTTGCTGACCCATCAGTTGCACATAAAACTCTGTCGCCTGCCCGAGGATCGCATCGGGATCGATCTCCACCGCCACCGGTTCCAGCACTCGCCGGTGATATTGCTCCAGCAGATAGGCCGCCAGGCGTTTGGTCGTCGCATCCTGCTCGTCCCCGGCATTGATGGTGTACCAGCTGACTTTCATCGACAGCCATTCCTGGGTCCAGTAGCTGCTGAACCAAGGGATGAAGACTTCTTCGGTTTGCTGATAAACCCGCGTGCGCCAATGCTCCATGGACCCGCGGGCGTAAACCCTGGCCTGCTCGGTGGCCTGTTGTGAAGCGGCGACAATCTCCCGGTCCACCTGCTGCCAGGTGCTCTGGGACACCACCACCGGCGCCACGACTACGGGGGCAGGCGGGGGCGTGGCGCATCCCGCCAATATCACCAACACAGCGACGATCAGCGAACGCAGGTTCAAGATCGCGGTGTCCTACAGTCTTCGCCGAACGGAGTGTCCGACGTAAAAGAGCATGCTGATTTGAGTATAGGTCGGGGGCGGGGGCCGTCCGTCAGATGAATGGATGGTGCCCTCAAAGGCGCCTTCGCGAGCAAGCCCGCTCTCACCCTCAGTCTAATTCCTGCGCAAGACACAAGCGGGCTTGCTCGCGAATAGGCCCTCAAGACCACTGAATTCGCAGCAGGTCGTCCCTCGCAAAGCGGCCGCGCAGGTGTTCGACCAGCACTTCGAGGCCTTGCTGATGCCAGCAGCGGCCAACCACATCAGTAACGAGGTGGTCGGGCTCAACGATCAGTTTCGGTTTCTGAATGATGTGCTGGTTGAGCATCTGCTGGAGACTGAAATGACTCAGCATCCGTCACGGGCGGGACAAGCGTTCACCTTCTGACACACAGGGTGATGCTCGGAATCCTGATACAAAGCCGCGCTCATCACCTAACTGGTACTCAAGATCCGCACCGGACCCTGACGATTGAGAACTTCGATCATGACGTTTTCCCCCGAGCGCCGGAGCATCAAGTCCACACATTCATCACCCACTGCCAAGCGCCGCAAGGCGATGGTGTCCAGAAACGCCGGGAGCACCGGTTCGTCGAACAGGATGTTGAGTTTCCTCGGCTGAAAGCTCATCCCCAGGCACGACTGAATCATCGACAACGGCGCAGCAGCGGCCCAAGCCTGGGGCATGCAGGCGACTGGATAGAACGTCGGCCCTTGGGTGCGTTGCCGGGCAAAGCCGCAAAACAGTTCGGGCAGGCGCCGCAGATCGATGTAGGTCGACGCGGCGAACAGGCCTTCGAATATCCGCGCCGCGTCCCGACGATAACCGTAACGGGCGAAGCCGGCAGCGATCAGCGCATTGTCGTGGGGCCATACGGAGCCGTTGTGATAACTCATCGGGTTATAGCGAGCCTGGGAGGACGCGACGGTGCGCACCCCCCAGCCGGAAAAGGATGAGCGGTCCATCAGGGCGTCGACAACCGATGCCGCGCGCTCCGGGTAAGCGATGCCCGCGAACAGGGCATGGCCGGCATTGGAGGTACGGATTCGACAGGGTTTCTTGTTGCCGTCCAAGGCTAATACATAAGTGCCCAGTTCTTCGTCGAAGAAGTGGGTATCGAACTCTTCGCGCAAGCGTTGAGCCTTGTATTTCAGGCGCTGGGCCCGGTCCGGATCCCCCAGCCGACGGGCTATTTTGGCGGCACCGGTCCAGGCGCCATATACGTAGGCTTGAACTTCGACGATCGCAATCGGGCCCACGGCCAGCTGTCCATTGGCATGGAAAACCGAATCGTGGCTGTCTTTCCATCCCTGGTTGATCAGCCCCTCGGCGGACTGCCGGCCATACTCGACAAAACCATCGCCATCCCGGTCGCCGTACTCCTCGATCCAGGTCAGCGCCGCTTCGATATTGGGCCAGAGCTGACGCAGTGTGCCCAGGTCATTGGTGCGCTCCAGGTATGCGGCGGCCAGCATGACAAACAGTGGCGTGGAATCGATGCTGCCGTAGTAACGCCGGAACGGCACCTCGCCCAACTCGGCCATTTCCCCCAGCCTTATCTCGTGCAGGATTTTACCGGGCTCGGAATCGGCGTGGGGGTCGACGATGGTTGCCTGGTTGGCGGCCAGATGCCCGAGTACGCCTTTGGCGATACCCGGATCGAACCACAGCATCTCCCATGCCGTGATCAGCGCATCTCGTCCGAAAACGGTGCTGAACCATGGAATGCCAGCATAGGGATATAGCCCCTCGCGGGTTTTGGTCATGAGCATGTAGAGGTCGGAAACGCTGCGGCTGACCGCCTCGTTGAACACATCATGGGAGGTCACCACAGAGGCCGCCCGCGAAGAGAATGTGCGTAACTCGCGCCGGGAATCGCGCAATGAAATAAAGAACCCGTGGCGCACCGTAAATGGCGGATTTTGCACGCCGCAATTGATGTCCATGAACAGCGACTGGCTTTCCCCCGCAGCCAGCCGAACCTCGAACAACGCCGAATCGCAGGTCAGGCTGGCCGGCACCGGGGCGAAACGCAGGCGGGTCATACGCCGTTTGTGGTCCAGGCCGGTGTAGGAAAGCACCACCTCTTCATCGGTAATCTCAGCCCGGTGCCCTTCGCCGCGTTGCGGACGCCGGGCGCCGCGAACTTCGAACAGGTCTTTGAAGTCGGCCGCAAACTGGATTCTCAATTGCAGATGCTGGGGGGCATCGTCGAAATTGCGAAGAGTCAGGCGTTCGTAGCAGGAGCCTTTCCACAAGAACCGTGAACGGCGCAGATGGATCAAATCGTGGTGCAGGATTTTATCGCCATGGGCGTCGAATAGATCCGGGTTGGTCAGGTCGCACGTGAGCATCGCGTTATCGTCACGCAGCGTAGAACTGAGCAACAGCGGCCGCGCGCCGTTAAGCGTCAGGTAGAGCCCGGAAAGGTGTCGGGTATCGGTATGGAAAATCCCTTGCGGGCTGTCGTCCGCAAACAGCACGTCGCCATTGGGGTCGAACACCGCGAAGGTGTCGTTGTTTTTCAGGTTGCGCAAACGCAACTCTTGCAGCGACGCAGTGGCCGGAATATCGAAGGGCGTGGTGGGATGGCCATAGGTATTGCCCGCCGTCAGATGGCGATACAACTCCAGATAGTGATTGGTCATGCGCTCGACCGTGAACCGTTCGTCGAACCTGGCCCGGACCCTTCGCCGATCCAGCTCTGCCAACCGCTGCACCGACGCTACCGCCCCTGCGACGCCATCGACGATGTAACCGGACACGCCCTCGTCAATCACTTCCGGCACCGAGCCCTGACCAAATGCAATCACCGGCGTGCCGCAGGCCATGGCTTCGATCATGACCAGACCGAACGGCTCGGGCCAGTCGATGGGGAAGATCAGTGCGCGGGCATTACCCAGCAAGTCTGCCTTTTGGGATTCATCGATCTCGCCGAGAAATTCGACATTCGGATGGGTGGCGATCATCGGTGCGATGACTTCTTCCCAATAAACCTGATCGGCCTTGTCGACCTTGGCCGCGATCTTCAATGACAGCCCGGCCTTTGAGGCAATCTCGATGGCCAGGTCCGGGCGTTTCTCGGGAGAAATACGCCCCAGAAACACCAGATAGTCGCCGGTCGGTTCGGGGTTGAAGGCCAGGAGATCGCCCGGAATGCCGTGATAGACATTGCCCACCCAATTGACGTCACCCTTCACCGGGGTGCGCTGCGCCTTGGACACCGAGACCAGCGGCACCTCGGGAAAGTGAGGGTAAAAGGATTGGTAGTCCGCAATGTCCAGACGCCCGTGAAGCGTGGTCACGCTGCGCCCGGCCAAGTGTCGAATCAACGGAAAATGGAAGATATCGACATGAAAATGCATCACGTCGAATTGATCCGCCTGCCGCAGGACTTGATCGAGCATCAGGATGTGATGAGGCGCCCCGTCCTTGATGCGTGGATCATGCCGCAAGGCTTGGTGCGAACCTGGCTCCAGGCGTGCCGAGGTTTGCGAATCGCCGCTGGCGAAGAGCGTGACATCGTGTCCCTGGCGCACCAGTTCTTCGGTCAGGTAAGACACGATCCGCTCAGTGCCACCGTACATACGGGGCGGACAACGTTCGGTGAGCGGCGCGATCTGAGCGATCCTCATGGAGAGGCCCTCCGTCATGGGGTCGAAGGATAAAGGCCTCCAGTGTTAATGCCAGCAGTTAAGCGAAATCCCTGTGGGAGCGGGCTTGCTCGCGAAAGCGGTGTGTCAGGCGACATCAATGTTGACTGTGACGCCGTCTTCGCGAGCAAGCCCGCTCCCACAGGTTCCGCGGCTTGACTGACTGGCATTTGTGCTTCTTCACTCACTCAGGTCTGGTGGCCCTATCCTCGATTGACGGTACGCCTGCGGCAACAGTTCCATCCGCTCAGCGGTCGCCGCCCTCAAGACTTCTGAGTAACTGACCCAAACCGTCTGCAAAGCAGGTCGGCTCCGTGCACCGAAAACGTTCGAGCAAACGTTGGTTATCGGCCCGGGAATGGCGGATGTCACCGGAGCGCGGGGCAGCGTAATTCAACGCCAGGGGCCGGCCCAGCAGAGTGCTCAACGTGGCCGCCAGCTCGTTGATGCTGGTTGAGCGGTTGAAACCGACATTGACCGGTTCACCGCTCGGCCCCGATTCTTTCACTGCCTGTACCAGCACCTTTACAAGGTCCTCTACGTAGACGAAATCCCGGGTCTGTTCGCCGTCCCCGTACACCGTGACGGGCAGGTGTTTCTGGGCTCTTTCGCTAAAGATACTGATGACCCCGGAGTAAGGCGATGAAGGGTCCTGGCGCGGTCCGTAAATGTTGAAGAAGCGCAGTATCACGGGCTCCAGACCATGCTGGCGGCGGTAAAAATCGAAGAAATGCTCACTGGCCAGTTTGTCTGCGGCATAGGGCGTCAACGGGGCTTTGGGCGTGTCTTCGGTGATGGCCGTGCCCTCGCCGTTACTGCCATAGATGGCGGCGCTGGAGGCGTACACAACCCTTCTCAGGCCAGCCTGGCGCATGGCTTCGCAGATGTTCAGCGTCCCGATGAAGTTGCTTTGGTGAGTGGCGACCGGGTCTTCGACCGAAGCCTGGACCGAGGCGACCGCGGCCAGGTGCACCACCGCGCTGCAATCTTTCAGGGCGCGCTCCACCGTCGGCGCGTCCGCGACATCCCCGACTATCAGGCTCAAATGCGCACGGTCCACCGGCAGATTCGCCAGTTTGCCGGTTGAAAGATCATCCAGTACCCGTACGCCATAGCCGTTTTCAAGCAAGGCGTCGACCAGGTGCGAACCAATGAAGCCCGCGCCACCCGTCACAAGAATTCGATCAGCTGACATGACAAATTCACTCTGGAGTAGTGGTTGTAGGTCGATCCATCGCGACGAACTCCTCAACTTTTTCCATCAACGCCCGACCGGCACTGAACATCTCTTGCCAATCGGTGGGGAAGCGAACATTCAACGGCAGTTGATCGATTCGCCAGCGCGGCGGCAGCGGCTCATCAAACCGGGCTGCGACCTGCAAGCCCATTTCACTGGCGGCAAACGGCCCGCGCAGCACCGTCGGCGTGCGCCCGGCACTGTCTACCGCCTGCACCACATGAGCCGCCAGCCACTGGCCATCCGGCATGCGCACACGCAGCGGCTGGCCGATGGCGGCGTAACTGATATTGAGCGGCTCCAGATAAATCCATAGCAGCGGATCCTCCAGGCGCTCCAGGCGCATCAACAGTGTGCCGGCGCCGACGTTTTCGCCCGGGGTCACCAGCACCTCCGCTATCCGGCCGCTCTGCCCCGCCTTGATCGACAACGCGGCGAGACGCGTCTTCAACCATTGCTGCTCGGCGTTCTGCTGAATGATCTCGCGCTCAAGCCCCTGGGGGGGCTGACGCGCCAGTTGCTCGCGGCGTTCGAACGCCAACAGGTCCGCCCGAAACCCGTCGAGTTCCGACTGCGCTGCCAGCACTTCGGCGTGAGCGGCCGCGCCTCGTGCAACCAGATACTCCAATTCCTGGATCTTTTGTTCCGCCCTGCCGATTCGGGTCTTGAGCAACTGCCGTTCCCGTCCACCCAATTGGGCACTGCCTGTGCCTGTGTTCGTCGCCTTGGTCGGCATGGCAGCCAATTGCGACAGCCGGGCCCGCCATTCCGGGTTGTCCAGACTGACCAGCATTTGATCGGCCTGAACTTGATCACCGGCCTTTGCAAACAGCTGATCGACCCGGCCGGCATCGCGCGCGCGCACCTCGTAAATCGGCAGGCGCAATTGCGCCGGGGCATCGATCATCAGCATGCTGTACGCCAGCTTTCCACCCAGCCAGATCAAGGGGCTGGCGACCAGCAGCAAGATCAAATACCAGCGTGCACGAAAGGCCATGCGCTTGCCCGGTGCGTACAGCACACTCAAGCCCTGTTCCTGGGTGGGGTTCAATTCTTTGCGACTATCGAAACGAATTTTCATGACGGCTCACCGTTTTGGGAAGTCTCGCCAGGCCTGCCAGTCGATACCGGCAACCCCCCGTGGTTGCAATTGTTCGCGCCAGGCGCTGGCCTGGTGTTTCAACTGTTCAGTCGACGCGCCAGCCCAGCTTTCCGTGGCTGGCAGTTCGGGTTCTGTGCTTTGTGCCAGACGAAATTGCAGAGCGGGCCAGCGCTGGGCGATCTGCTCCGCCATTCGTGCGCTGTTTTGTGGGTTGCGGGTGTAGATCATCAGGCTGACCTGGTGCACACCAGCCTCGGGAAGCGCACACGGCACACAGGTTTGCCCCGGTTTTGGTTCAGCGAACCAGCGATGATGGCTGGATATTTCCACCGGCCATGGGCTCTCGTTTGACGCCATGCGCAAGGTGTCGAGCCAGTTTTTCAGGCGTTGATCGGGCACTGGCATGCCCAGTTGTTCGACCTCCAGGTCCAGATGCAGACTGCTGAATGCAAGCCCCTTCAACTTCTTCAATAAATCGCTGAGCTGGTGGCGATCCGTCGGCTCGATCCAGCTCGAATCGCCGAGCAACAGGCTCACTTGCAGATCCTCACGAGCCGCGGCTTGAAGCAGTTGCTCCAGCTGTCGCCGGGTGGTGACCAGGTCATTGACCTGTGAGCCTTTGAGCCCAAGGTAGATCTTGTCCATCCCGGCCTTGCGCAGCGCCTGCAGCTCCGCCTCGCGCCGATCAGGATCGAGCAACGCTTCGCTGTCCCAGACGTAACTGGCCTGGGACCATATGCCCGTCCCTGCCCCGGCCCCTGACTTCGGCGTTGCCGCCGACGTGGACGCCAACAAGAAACGCGGTTGCGCGAGTTCAAGTGCTGCTGATGCGCAGGCAGGCGCCACAAGGGACAAAGCGGGCAGCGACAGGGTCAAGGCTAGAAGTACCGATCGCATATCAAAACCTCGTGGCTCGTTTAAGAACCCACCACGGCGCCATCGAGGTTTCTTCATGGCCACGACGAAACACCTCGTTGAGCATGGCCACTGCACTCCAGCACCGCAGGAGTAGCATGAACAGCGGGAAGACAGGCACCAACACCCCCAGGATCACGTCCTGTCGAGGTCGGTCGGACACCATCGACAACATGGCGCCGAACAGCAGTACGGTGATCGTCAGGTACAGCAGGTAGATCAGCGCAAACAGAAACAACAGCGTCTTGCCCGGTAGAACGAACAACGCCAGCAAGGTGTAGATGAAGATGATGAACGGCAGCACCAACTGAAAAAAGAAGCCACTGACCAGGATCATCAGGAAGGTTGACCAGCCCAGTAAACGCGGGTTGATGTTGTGGTTGTGCTTTCTGACGTACAGAAAAAACAGGTCACCGTCCCAGCGCAAGCGTTGCATCAGAAACTGACTGAGGGTCGCCGGTGCATCGGTGTGCCCGATCGCTTCCGGCTCGAAGGGAATCCTCAAGTCATGTCGTTTGAAGTAACTTTTGATGCGCAGCGTCAGGTCCAGATCTTCGGCAGTGTGCGTGTTCCAGCCACCGATTTTCACCAGGAAACTGCGGCGGAAGGCGCCAAAGGCACCCGAGACGTTGTTTACCAGATTCCATTCGGCCAGGCCGATTTTCGACATATGAATCGATAACAGGTATTCCAGCGCCTGCATGGCGGTGACCCAGGAGCCCCAGACATTACGCACCCGCAAGCTACCGGCGACCGCTGGCACCGAAGGGTCCTCGAAATTGCGCACGATAGCGCTGACCATGTTGTTGTCGAACGACGTATCACCGTCGAGCGCCATCACGATGTCACCGCTGGCAAGCGACAGGCCGGCATTCAATGACGACACCCGTCCGCCCCTTTGCCATTTGGCGATCGGGCGCAAATGACGCCGGGGATACAACAGCGGATCCACGTTAAAACGGCGAACGGCACTGAGCGTCGGTTGATTCACCGTGGCCCCGTCCACCACTGGAATCATCTCGATGTGGCCGGGGTACGTCTGCTCGCACAGGCTTAACAGCGTGGCTTGAACATCCATCCCTTCGCTGTAGCAGGTAATGACGCAAGAGACTTTGGGCCGATAGAGACTGTTCTTCGGCACGCTGGTGCGCCGACGGGCAAACCAGCGCAATACGCCCAGCAACACCATGATCATCAGCGGCAATTCAAACACCAGGAACAACGGAAAGAGCATGTAGAACAACCGGCTCAGACCGTCCGTCCCCATGAGTGCACTGAGTGCGTTATAGAGTTGCTCCATAAATGGGCTCATGGCTTAAATCAACTCACCGGCAAGACGGGCCAGCAGCAGCTCACCGTCTTCTTGTTCGAGTAAATCGTCAGGCGCTGTGAAACTGACGACACGCAGGGAGATGTCACTGACTTCCGGTGCGGAAAACAACTCGGCGACCCGGCTCAAACGCTGTTTGACGAACTCCAGCCCTTTGCCATCGGTGTGTGGAAGCATGATCCAGAAGAACTCCTCCGTACTTCGGGAGCAGCGGTCGGTTTCCCTGACGGACTCCTTCAGCCGATCGGTCACGCTGTCGATGAAGGCATGCCCACGGTGCTCGCCAAGACGAGACAATGTCTCGGCCAGGTTGACGAAGCGCAGGCCGATCAACGAGAACGCCGGCTTCTGGTAACGGCGCACCACCTGGAGCTGCCAGCTCAAGAGATCGAAGAAACCCTTGGCGCCTAATAGATTGAGTCGGCCGAAATGTTCGATCGATCGATCGTTGAAATCCTGGCGACAACGGAAACGCCCCGCTTCAGCCAAACGAAAGTCTCGAACTTCGCGTATGCGCAACTTGTCGGGCGCGTGTGACAAGCCGCAATCCAGGCAGCGCGCCTGCACATCGGCGTCGACAAAAAATGCCTGGCATGAACGGCAGCGGTAATTTTCCAAAGGGCGATCGTAGTCACTGCCGATGTGCCGCAATCGGTTCAGACAGTTGGGGCAAAGCAACACGCCGTCCTTGAGAAACGACTCCTGATGCCCCACGTGACCACAGGTAAAACAGTGCAGCGAAGGCTGCCGCGAAATGTCCATCGCCTGGCATTCGGCGCACACATCGATGTAGTTGAGGCGCCCCGAACCACAGTCCGAACACAGACGTACCCGATCGACCAGCACGCCCTCTTCCAGCCACTCGTGCTGCACCATCAAACTGAGCCAGACAAACGGGTTGACCTGCTCGCTATCCGCCAGTGCTTCGAGCAGCGGATAGCGATAATGCTGGGGGACTTCGGGGTCTCGCAGGGCATACACATGGGCGTCGGCACGCAACCATAGCCACGACAGCACCCGACTTTCAAACCGCTCGGGCGCAGACCCCTGCTTGAACAGGTTGAAGCGTTCTCGCCATATCTCCCACAGTATTTTTATTTCGTTAGTGTCGGCAGGGCATACGCCATCGCCCAGCGCTTCACACCAGCTGTCCTGGTCTCGACAGCAGTACACGAGTTGATAGCGATACGCCGGAGCCGAGCGCAATTTACGCAGTACTCGCCCGGCATAAGCCGCTGGCATGTCAAGCAACAGAACATCGAAAACGGGCGCAGCCAACAAGCTGCTTAGATCTGAAAAGTGTTCAAGTTCCGGGATATTAGAACTGGCAACCCTATTACCGAAAACCGCAATGCGAGGATTTGGAGTCGACATAATGCACTCCCCCTAAGAAGCATACTAAGTGTGATCCGACACAAGACTACCAACACTAGCACCCCGTCAGAAAAATGCCCGACTAATTATAGAGTTATTTTTTGACACTGCCATCGCCAAAATATCGACACCCACTATCATGACTCGCCACTATCAATAACATTAAGCCCTAAGCAAATAACCAAAATAAAACCATTTAAATTCATAAAGTTATAATTATAGCAAGCTACACAACAAGGGGTTTTGTATGCATATACAGTTCAATATCAACCTCTCTAAATGCGTCTTGTTGCCAGTTGAAAACACTCGTCAAATTGCAGGCACAACATAACGACATGGATACTCTCCAGAAACAAATAAGTTCAAAGTTATTCGTCGGAAAAACAACTACCACTCACACACTTCAAGTGTTACACCCCCTTTACATTAGCGGCTTATCGACATCATTCAATTAGAACACTCTATAAATTTTATGAATTCTTTTCGGGGGTATTTAATTGAGCCTTTCGATGAAAAAACCGCCGCCAGAACCAGGCAACCAATAGCGTGAAGAAGGCACCCACCACTGCCAGCGCCATGTCGGCCTGAGAGTCCCATGGGTCATTTTGTGCGGCGACAAAAGCCTTCGCCGTGTCTTTTCCCAGGTACTGCCCACCTATCCATTCCACGATTTCGTAGACAGCCGAAGTCGACAGAACGATATTCAGCGCGACAGAACCGACCCAGAACCCCCGCAGCGGCGTGATGCGCATAAGCACTTCCCGAATCGGATACACCATCAAGAGTCCATACGTCAGATGGACCAGCCGATCGTAATGATTGCGTTCAAACCTAAGGGTTTTGTTGAGGCTGACCCCGGTCAAGGCCGAGCACCAGCGGTCGTAGGGCACCAGGCATAGGTGTAGTGCGACCCCAGCTCATGGATACCGAGAAAAACGAACACCAGAGTGATGGAAACGGCAGACAGACGGAACCGTCGGGAGACGCCCACCAAGACCATCACCAGCAACAGGGCCAGCAGATTTTCCAGCACCCAATCCACTCGGCTATGGGGTGAAATCCCCAGCACTGCGACGATAAAAACAAACACTACCAACAGCACAAGGTCGTATCGCGGATGTGTCTTCGGTTGCATGGCTTGAGCCCCTCAAAAGGTCTCGCTCGGCCACAGTAGGTTAGTTTCATTCGCCCACCGCAGATACGACCCGACATACCGTCACAAAGCCTCATTCAGGCCGGCGCGCACGGCCGGCTTAAGCCGTAACGCGATCTGTAGCAGCTGCCGAAGGCTGCGTTCGGCTGCGAAGCAGTCGTAAACCGGAACTCGCGGTGTGTCAGGCAGACCGCGTCAGCTGGACTCACGACTGCTGCACAGCCGAACGCAGCCTCGCGGGCTCGGCAGCTGCTACAAAGGGTGCGTCGCCGATAGTGACTCTTGAGCTGGGCGCCTCGAAAATGACGGTCAAGCTCTTGGCGATTGGCTGTCGGTAAGACTCGCCAATCTGTCCTGTTCAGCCTGGCACGCCAGCCATGTGCAGAACAGATCCAGTTTCTTGTTTTGATCCGCAGTTCGCTTGGCGATATAGGAGTAGTCACTTTGGTGAAAACCGAACGGTGCCAGTAAACGGCCAAGACGAATGTCATCGGCCACCAAATGCCAGGGAGCAACACAAATCCCCAGGCCGGCAATCGCCGCCTCCAATGTGAAATAGTAATGCTCAAACTCCACTCCGGCCGGCGCGGTAGCCTGATACCCAATCGCGTCACTCCAACTTGCCCAGGCATTCGGGCGAGTTTTTGTGTGCAGTAGCGGATGCAGGAAAACTGATTTTAATTCAGTGAGTTGGATGCGTGCGGATAACGCGGGTGACAGAACGATACCCAATCTCTCAGGAAACAGCAGGAGGGTATTTTTTTGACCCTCAAGGACTCCCCGCTCAGCAGTGATCATCACGTCATAGCGGTCATGGCCCGGATCGGTAGCGTGGACAAAGGAATTCAAGCGAATCTTGATATCCGGGTACTTCGCATTGAAATCGAAAAGACGGGGTATCAACCACTTGACCGTAAACGTGCTGAAGCAAGACACGTCCAGAATACCCGTCGCGGTATCTCTGATTCTGCCTACGGCGGCCTCGATCTGATCCAGCGCCGCCGTCAAATCTGGCAGGAGTTCTTTACCGGCAGCGGTGAGCTGCGGTTTGTTTTTTGTACCTTCGAACAGTTCCACCCCAAGACTCAGCTCTAACTGGCGTACCTGGCGACTCACGGCTCCGGGCGTGACAGACAGCTCATCGGCAGCAGACGTCATTCTCCCCAGCCGGGCAGCGGCTTCGAAAGAACGGAGGGCATTCAAGGGAGGGAGACGACGTTTCATTAAGTGACTTTAACTCAATTACCTGGGGCGCAGAAATCGATTTCCAACCCCGTCCAGATTTTGGAAGATTACCCGGTGTCCGCCTGTCTGGTTACCCGTCCAGGGTCGCCGGTATTGCTGGGACGCCCCCCAAATCAATTGAGAGAGTCTCACATGCCATTCGTTCGAACAGCCGTCATTAAAGGCACTAGCCAGCAGCAACGTCAGCTCATCGTCGACGGCATACACCTAGCGCTGATAGAGAGTATTGGCATGCCCGAGGATGAACTGTTCAACCTGGTGGCGGACTATGATCCGGAACAGTTTTTCTACAGCCGTACCTTTAATGGCGTCGCTCGTTCAGACCATCTGATCGTGATTGAAATTACGATGCGTAGAGGTCGAAGTGACGCGATGAAGCGGGAGCTATACAAAAAAATTGCTGACAATCTCGGCGCTCAGGCACAGGTTCGCCCGCAAGACCTTTTCATCTTCATGCATGAGAATGACTATTCAGACTGGTCGGTAGGCCATGGCAAGTTTGCAATGGCGTTGGTGCAACAAGCCGGTAATAACTCTGCTGGGTAGAGACCAGAGCGCCCAGCCGCTTGCCTTGCGGGTTTTCGAGCTAATTCACCAACGCCCGACGATGGGGCGGTAAACTGGCCGTGCAAAAGGCCCGTTCAGTCGTAATGCGATCCGTAGCAGCTGTCGAGCCCCAGCGAGGCTGCGTTCGGCTGCCCCCTGCACGACCGCCCCTTTACCACCTCAAGCAAGAGATCCCCATGGCAAACCACGACCTCACCTTCCTCCCCGACCCAGACCCGGAATCCATCTCCTCCGACGTCGCTGGTTTTGGTGGCCTGCTGGTCTCCACCCAGATCCCTACCCGCGCCGACGGCAGCCTGGAGCTGGGCGACATCGCCCTGCAGAGCGAATGCACCTTGCAGGCGCTCAAGGTCGCGCTGGAGAATGCCGGCAGTTCCATGGACCGGGTCCTGCATCTGACCATCTACCTCACCGACATGGCCGACCGCGCCGCGTTCAACGAGGTCTACCAACGCTTCTTCGCCAAGCCCTGGCCGGTTCGTGCCGCCATTGGCGTGGCCGCCCTGGCGGTCGAGGGCATGCGCGTGGAAGTCACCGCGATGGCGGCCAAGGGCTGAACCTGCGGTGCGCAATGCTCAAGGTTCCGACCGCCGAGACTTGCGCACAGCCGCAGTAGGCTAAGCTTTCAGCAGCTCATTGCTCACGATGCTCGCGTCTGCAGGTTTTGGTTTTTTCTGGAGAGCGTCTGCAACAGCTATCTCAGACAGGTCCAAACCCTTCACGCAGGACTGACGTGATGACCGAGCCCCTCCTCAGCTTCGAAGCACTCAAGCGCGCCGCTGCCGCAGGCGAGATCGATACCGTGCTGGTCTGCATGGTCGATATGCAGGGGCGACTGGTTGGCAAGCGATTCCAGGTCGAGTTCTTCATCGACAGCGGCCACGAAGAAACCCACTGCTGCAATTACCTGCTGGCCGACGACATCGACATGGAACCGGTGCCGGGCTATGCCGCTGCCAGTTGGAGCAAAGGCTATGGCGATTTTGTGCTCAAACCCGACATGGCCACGCTGCGTCGCGTGCCCTGGCTGGAATGCACGGCGCTGGTGCTCTGTGACGTACTCGATCATCACCATCGGCGGGACCTGCCCCACAGCCCACGGGCGATCCTGAAAAAACAGGTCGAGCGACTGCGCGAACGCGGCTACACAGGCATGTTCGCCTCTGAGCTGGAGTTCTATCTGTTCGACGAGAGTTACCAGGCGATCCACGAGCGCAACTACCACAAGCCCAAGACCGCCGGCCACTACATCGAGGATTACAACATCCTGCAGACCACTCGCGAGGAGCCGGTCCTGCGAGCCATTCGCAAACACCTGCAAGCATCCGGCATTGCGGTGGAAAACTCCAAGGGTGAATGGGGGCCGGGCCAGGAAGAGATCAACATCCGTTATGCCGACGCCCTGACCATGGCCGACCACCACGTCATCATCAAGCACGCCTGCAAAGAGATCGCGCAGCTGCAGGGCAAGGCGATCACGTTCATGGCCAAGTGGCGCTATGACGCCGCCGGTTCCAGCAGCCATATCCACAATTCGCTGTGGGACAAGAACGCCAAAAAGCCGCTGTTCTTCGACCCCAAGGCCGAGTTTGGCATGTCGAAGCTGATGCGCTCGTGGGTGGCCGGGCAGCTCAAGTACGCCAACGACATCACCTGTTTTCTCGCGCCCTACATCAATTCGTACAAGCGCTTTCAAGCCGGCACCTTCGCGCCGACGCGGGCCGTATGGAGCCGGGACAATCGCACCGCAGGTTTCCGGTTGTGCGCCGAAGGCAGCAAGGCCATCCGCATCGAATGCCGTATCGGCGGTGCCGACCTCAATCCCTATCTGGCCTTCGCCGCCTTGATCGCCGCGGGCCTGGCCGGTATCGACGAGAAGCTCAACCTCGCGGCGCCCTTCGAGGGCGATGCCTACGTCGATGAGCACTTGCCCGAAGTGTCGAAAACACTACGCGAGGCCTGCGCCGCGCTCAAGGCTTCGAGCATGTTGCGCGAGGCGTTCGGCGATGAAGTGATCGACCACTACGTGCACACCGCCGACTGGGAACAGAAAGAGTACGACCGGCGAATAACCGACTGGGAACTGCAGCGCGGCTTCGAGCGCTATTAAGCCCGCCTATTATTGAGAAAATCATGACTGCGATGATTCAACTCATCTCTCCGGTCGATGGCCGGGTCTACGCCGAACGCCGCCGTGCCGATGCGGCGCAGATCGAGCAGGCTCTGGCAGCTGCCACAACCGCCCAGGCGCAATGGCAGCGCCGGCCACTGAGCGAACGCGCCGCGTTTTGCAGCGCTGCGGTGGACGCGATGCTGGCGATGAAGGCCGAGATCGTGCCGGAACTGGCCTGGCAGATGGGCCGCCCGGTGCGCTTCGGCGCTGGCGAGCTGCGCGGTTTTGAAGAACGGGCGCGGTACATGATCGCCATTGCGCCTGAGGCGCTGGCAGCTATTGAACCTGCGCCTGTCATCGGTTTTCGGCGCTGTATCAAACGTGAACCGCTGGGTACCGTGCTGGTCGTCGCACCCTGGAATTACCCCTACCTGACGGCGGTGAATACGATCATCCCGGCGCTGATGGCGGGCAACAGCGTCATCCTCAAACACGCTTCGCAATCGCTGCTGGTCGGCGAACGGTTCGCCGAGGCCTTTCGCCGCGCCAATCTGCCCGAAGGGCTATTCCATAACCTGCTGCTCAGTCATACCTATACCGCGGCGATCATTACCTCTGGACGTGTGCAGCAGGTGAACTTCACCGGCTCGGTGGACGGCGGCGAAGCCATGGAAAGCGCCGCCACTGGAGGCTTCCTCGGTATGGGGCTGGAACTCGGCGGCAAAGACCCGGCCTACGTCCGGGCAGACGCCAACCTTGAGCATGCGGTGGAAAACCTGGTGGATGGCAGCTTCTTCAACTCAGGTCAGAGTTGCTGCGCCGTCGAGCGTATTTATGTCGATGAAAAAATTTACCCGGCCTTTGTCGAGCGCTTCGTCGCTTTGACTCGCCAATACGTGCTAGGCAACCCACTGGATGAAAACACCACCCTCGGCCCGCTGGTTACACCGAGCGCCGCTGAATTCGTTCGCCGGCAGATCGCCGATGCAGTGGCCCAGGGCGCCAGGGCGCTGATCGATCCAAAGGATTTTCCCGCCGACGCGCCCGGCAGCGCCTACCTTGCGCCGCAGGTATTAGTGGACGTCACCCATCAAATGGCGGTGATGCGCGAGGAAAGCTTCGGCCCGGTGGTGGGCATCATGCCGGTGGCCAGTGACGACGAAGCCATCGCGTTGATGAACGACAGTGAGTTCGGGCTCAGCGCTTCTATCTGGACGCAAGATCTTGTCGCCGCCGAACGCATCGGCAACGAGATCGCCACCGGCACCGTATTCATGAACCGCTGCGATTATCTGGACCCGGCTCTGGCCTGGACCGGGGTGAAGAACAGCGGGCGCGGCGTAACCCTGTCGCGCCTTGGCTATGAACACCTGACCCGAGCTAAATCCTTCCATCTGCGCCACGAGATCTGAGCCATGAGCCTGACCGCGAACTGGAACTACCCCACGAGCATCCGCTTCGGTGTCGGCCGCATCGCCGAACTGGCCGAGGTCTGCCGCAGCCAAGGGATCCAGCGACCGTTGCTGGTCACCGACAGCGGCCTGGCGCGTGCGCCGATCACCACGGCGGCGCTGGAATCCTTGCGCGCTGCCGGCCTTGGTGTAGCACTGTTTTCTGACCTCAAGCCCAATCCGGTCGAAGCCAATCTGGCGGGAGGGCTCGAGGCCTGGCGCGCAGGCAAACACGATGGCGTGGTTGCCTTCGGCGGTGGCAGCGGCCTGGACATGGGCAAGCTCATCGCGTTCATGAGCGGCCAGACCCGACCAGTTTGGGATTTCGAAGACATCGGCGATTACTGGACACGCGCTGACGAAGGCAACATCGCCCCGATCATCGCGGTGCCGACCACCGCGGGCACCGGTTCCGAAGTCGGCCGTGCGGCGGTGATCATCGACGAGCTTACGCACACCAAACGCATCATTTTCCATCCGAAGATGATGCCGCGTGTAGTCATCAGCGACCCGGCCCTCACCGTCGGTATGCCGGCAAAAGTCACCGCCGGCACCGGCATGGATGCGTTTGCCCATTGCCTGGAATCGTACTGCGCCCCCGGTTTTCATCCCATGGCCGAAGGTATTGCGGTGGAAGGCATGCGCCTGGTGGCCAATGCCCTGGTACGCGCCGTACACACCCCCTCCGACCTCGACGCGCGCGCGCAAATGCTGGCAGCTGCCGCGATGGGCGCCACCGCCTTCCAGAAAGGGTTGGGCGGGATGCACGCGCTCGCGCATCCGGTGGGCGCGCTGTACGACACCCACCACGGCATGACCAATGCCACCTTCATGCCCTATGTGCTGAAGTTCAATCGCCCGGCCATCGAGGAACGCATCATCCGTTTGGCGGCTTATTTGCGCCTGCCCTCCCCTGGCTTCGACAGTTTCCTGGCCTTCGTCCTCAAGCTGCGCAAGGACATCGGCGTGCCGCATACGCTGTTTGAACTGGGTGTGGATGATCAGCAAGCCGATCTGATCGCAGACATGGCGATTGTCGATCCCTGCGCCGGCGGTAACCCGCTGCCATTGACACGGAACGGCGCGGCAGAAATTTTTGACGCGGCTTACCACGGTCGTCTCTAGAGCAGTCGGTTTTAGCCGTTAGAGGCAGGAGCAGTACAACAGGGGGTTGAAGACAAGCCCATTCGGCGATGCACAACGCGGATGGATGTGGATCAAAACCTGACAAGGGCACACATGATGAGTCCAGTAAGCCAACCCGGCGCCACCGCGCCACAAGACGACGACCTCAAGGTGTTGCACAACATGGGCTATGCCCAGCAACTCTCGCGACGCATGGGCGTTTTTTCCAACTTTGCCATTTCCTTTTCGATCATTTGCATCCTCTCGGGTGGCATCAACTCGCTGGCACAGGGCATCTCGGGTGCAGGCGGTGCGGCAATCGGCATCGGCTGGCCACTCGGCTGCCTGATCTCCGGGGTTTTCGCCATGGCCATGGCACAGATTTCCTCGGCCTACCCCACCGCTGGCGGCCTCTATCACTGGGGCTCGATTCTGGGTAACCGCTTCACTGGCTGGCTGACGGCCTGGTTCAATCTGCTGGGACTGATCACGGTGCTCGGCGCGATCAACGTCGGTACCTATTACTT
This sequence comes from Pseudomonas sp. LBUM1673, assembly GCF_059695645.1. Taxonomy (NCBI): domain Bacteria; kingdom Pseudomonadati; phylum Pseudomonadota; class Gammaproteobacteria; order Pseudomonadales; family Pseudomonadaceae; genus Pseudomonas; species Pseudomonas sp. LBUM1673. The sequence goes on along the minus strand of NZ_CP166780.1, from coordinate 2,641,967 downwards.
CTTTTTCGGTGCCTTCGGACCGACCCTCGGAATGGAAGACACCATCACCACGCGGATCACTTTCCTAGCGATCCTGACTGGCCTCCAGGCCTTGTGTAACCACTTCGGCATCGGCCTCACCGCAAAGCTCACTGACTTCTCGGGCTACCTGATCTTCGCCACGGCGCTCGCGCTGACCATCGTCTGCCTGATGGCTGCACCCAGCTATGAGTTCGTCCGGTTGGTGACCTTCGGCAACTATTCCGGTGAGGCCGGCGGCAACGTCTGGCCACAGGTGTCGAACGGCTGGATTTTCATGCTCGGCCTGCTCTTGCCGATCTACACCATCACCGGCTATGACGCCTCCGCGCATACCTCCGAAGAAACCCATCAGGCATCCGTGTCGGTACCGGTCGGGATGGTCAGCTCAGTGGCCTGGTCGTTGCTGTTCGGCTGGGTCATGCTCTGCTCGTTTGTACTGATGCTGCCGAGCATGGACGAAGCGGCCAAGCAAGGCTGGAACGTGTTCTTCTGGGCGATGGACACGCAGGTGAACCCGGCGATCAAGATGGCGCTGTATCTGGCCATTTTCATCTCGCAGGTGCTCTGTGGGCTGGCGACCGTGACCTCGGTCTCACGCATGATCTTCGCGTTTTCCCGTGACGGCGGCCTGCCCTTCTCGAAAGCATTGGCCTCGGTCTCACCGACCCATCGCAGCCCGGTGGCGGCGATCTGGACCGGTGCCACCCTCGCGGTGCTGTTCGTCTGGGGATCGTCCCTGGTATCGATTGGCGAAACGCCGGTTTACACGATCGTGGTCTCCTGCACGGTGATCTTCCTGTTCTTCTCTTTCATCATCCCCATCGTGCTGGGCCTGTTTACCTACGGGACTGCGAAGTGGCCGCACATGGGGCCGTGGAACATGGGGCGCGGGTTGTACTCGTTGTTCGCCATCCTCTCGATCCTCTCGATGGTGCTGATCTTCGTCATCGGCATTCAGCCGCCGAACGATTGGGCGCTGTACATCACGCTCGGTTTTCTGATTCTGACGGCAATCATCTGGTTCGCCTTTGAAGCCCGTCGCTTCCAGGGCCCGCCCGTGGGCGAAATGATCATCAAGCGTCAGGCGGAAATCGCCGCGGCTGAAGAGGCGTTGAATAAACAAGCAGGAAGCTGATCGCCACAGTCATGAAAAGTGGGGGCTGGCCGCTAATGCCAGTCAGTCAAGCACAATCCATGTGGGAGCGGGCTTGCTCGCGAAGAGGGCGTGTCAGTCGACATTAATGTTGCCTGGCACACCGCTTTCGCGAGCAAGCCCGCTCCCACATGGATTCGCATGCTTAACTGACTGGCATTGCTTTTTCATGAAGTGGCGCCGAATCGCAATCCGGATCAACCAACAGGAAGCATGCAGATGGACCGTCTCACGGCGAAAGATTTCCCCCCTGAACTGCTCGAACTCTACGACTACTACGCCCACGGCAACATCAACCGTCGAACGTTTCTTGATCGTGCGGCGCTGTTTACATTTGGCGGTTTGACGGCCACGGCTCTGCTCGCGGCCCTGAGCCCGAATTATGCGCTGGCCGAGCAGGTGCAATTCACCGACCCGGACATCATCGCCGAGTACATCGCCTATCCCTCGCCCAAAGGCCACGGGCAGGTTCGTGGTTATCTGGTGCGCCCTGCGAAAACCACCGGCAAAGTACCGGCGGTGGTGGTCGTGCATGAAAACCGTGGGCTCAACCCTTACATCGAGGATGTTGCCCGACGCGTCGCCAAATCGGGGTTCATCGCACTCGCCCCTGATGGCCTGACGTCGGTGGGCGGTTATCCCGGCAACGATGACAAAGGCCGGGAGCTGCAACAGACCGTCAATCCTGAAAAACTCATGAATGACTTTTTCGCCGCCATCGAGTGGCTGATGAAACATGACGCCACCACCGGAAAAGTCGGCATCACCGGCTTCTGTTATGGCGGCGGGGTCGCCAATGCCGCGGCCGTGGCCTATCCGGAACTAGCGGCTGCCGTGCCCTTTTACGGCCGTCAACCAAAGGCTGAAGAAGTCCCCCGAATCAAGGCGCCTCTGCTGCTCCACTACGGCGAACTGGATACGCGCATCAATGAAGGATGGCCCGCCTTCGAGCAGGCGTTGAAAGCGGCGGGCAAGACGTATGAAGCCTACATCTACCCGGGCGTTAACCATGGTTTCCATAACGACTCCACGCCTCGATACGATGATGCCGCCGCCAGGCTTGCCTGGGACAGGACACTGGCCTGGTTTCGGCGATACCTGATTGAGTGACGCCTGTTTCAGCCACCAGACTGATGAGTAAATCTCATGGCCCCTTGCCGATTTACCAGTCTAGTGCTCATCCGATAGCGCGCTTACTGTTTCCCCAGCGGTACGGCACTCAGTCAACGTCACCGAGTGCTGCCTAACCATCAGCTCAATGCTGATCACCAAACGCGGGGAGATTGAAATGCACACGCGGCCCTCAAGGCTCGCGTCGGGCGTTAACGGAGCATTGCCATGAGCAACGATCACGATCCGCTTCGCCGCACGGTCATCGCCGCGCTCGCGAGCGCCCCGCTTCTGTCGCTCGCCGACACGCGAACCAGCAGCGAATCACCTCGTTCGGGGTCTCGCACCCTTGTGGCGTACTTTTCACGCTCCGGCAATACCCGCGTCGTCGCAGGACTCATCCAGAGAGGTCTTCGCGCAGACCTCTTCGAAATCCGCCCGGCCAAGCCCTATCCCGACGATTACCTGGAAACGGTGGAGCAGGCGCGCCAGGAACGCGATAGCAATTTCGAGCCAGCCCTCGAAAGCAAGGTTCGGGGAATGGCCGACTACGACATTGTGTTTCTCGGCTATCCGATCTGGGGTGAAACCGCCCCGCCGGTCGTGCGTTCGTTCCTCTCGGCTCACGACCTGACCGGGAAAACCATCATCCCCTTCAACACCCACGGAGGGTACGGGCTAGGCAATAGCCGCAGCGTCCTCAAAAAACATGCGTCCAAGTCCAAGGTGATGGAGGGCTTTGTGATGGAGGGTGAGCAGGAGCGCAAGACCATGGAACGCGTGACCAAGTGGTTGAGCGATAGCCATCTCACAAGCTAATGCGCGGTGCAGAGCGTTGAACTGTATGCACCTCGATTTTTGAAATTGGAGTAGACCCATGAAAACTCGCAAGCTGGGCAACAGCCTGGAAGTGTCCGCTCTGGGCCTTGGATGCATGAGCATGACGTCGGCCTACGGGCTGGCCGCTGACAAACAAAACATGATCAAGCTGATTCGCTGCGCTCACGATCAAGGGATCACCTTTTTCGATACCGCCGAGGCGTACGGCCCGTTCAGCAACGAAGACCTGTTGGGAGAGGCCCTGCAGCCGATCCGCGACCAGGTGGTAGTGGCCACCAAGTTCGGCTTCGATATTGACCTCATCACCGGCGAGCGAGGCGGCGGTACCAATAGCCGACCGGAGCGTATTCGGGTCGTGGCAGAGGCTTCGTTGAAGCGCTTGCGAACAGACTGCATCGATCTGTTTTACCAGCATCGCGTTGATCCACAGGTGCCGATCGAAGACGTCGCCGGCACCGTCAAGGATTTGATCGCTGAGGGCAAGGTAAAGCACTTCGGCCTGTCCGAGGCTGGCGTGCAAACCATTCGGCGAGCCCATGCCGTTCAGCCGGTGACAGCCCGATCGGGCCACCGTTGCGCATAGCGGTAGTGGGGTCACCTGAATATTTCAAACAGCGGCCTCATCCGAAAGAGCCAGGGGATTTGGCCTCACATAACTGCATCAATTTGCGGCTGCCCACCCACGGGAGCCTGATGCAATGGGATTTTGAAAAGGACGGTCACGAACTCAAAGCCCGTGTCGAAGGGCAATGGACGTTCAACAGTAGCGGTCCGATCCTGCGCGCTGCTGTCGCGGGATGTGGGTTAGGGTTCCTGCCAGAAGATATGGTGTCGAAGGAGCTTGACGACGGAAGTCTGGTGCGGGTGCTGGAGGATTGGTGCCAACCCTTTTCTGGTTACCACCTTTACTACCCCAATCGCCGTGAGCACTCGTCAGAGTTTGGCGTCGTGGTTGATGCACTGCTCTATAAGCGCTGAGTCGCCAATCATTGAGGCTGTCATTGTCATGGGGGGCAGATCCGTTCGCGATACGAACAGTGCAAGCACGGCAGCCACCAGAAGAAATACTCCACTCGCGATGAACGTAGCCTGGTAGCCAACTCCGTCATATAGCAACCCACCCACCGTCGCACCGAGTGTGATAGCCAACTGAATCACCGCCACCATCAGACCGCCTCCGGTTTCGGCATCTCGTGGAAGCGTGCGTGATAGCCATGTGAACCAGCCCACAGGCGCGCACGTAGCAATCAGGCCCCACACCCCCAGTAAAACGGCTGTCGCCCACATCGAGCTGCCGAAGACGAGTAGAGCCGCAACAATCCCCGACATCAGGAGTGGAATGATCATCAGCACTCGATAAAGGCTTCTGTTCAACACCGATCCGATCACCATCGTGCCCACCAATCCGGCCATTCCGATAATCAGCAATAGCAGGGAGAGTCCAGACACATCAACGCGGGTCACCAACTCTAGAAACGGACGCAGATAGGTGAATAACGCGAACTGGCCCATAAACAAAAATGCCACTGCTGCCATGCCCAGCGAGACTTTGGCGTTACCTAACAGCCGAAACACTTCAAGTGCAGATCCAGACTCATTTTGACCAGGCATTTTCGGCAACGTGAATGCTTGCCAACAAAGCGCCAAAGCGGCGAGCGGAACCACGCAGAAAAATGCACCTCGCCAGCCGATCAGCCCGCCCATGAAACTGCCAATGGGTGCTGCGACCGCAGTGGCAAGTGCGGTACCGCCCTGGATCAAAGCGATGGCTTTAGGCACTAAACTCTCGGGGGCAATCCGCATCATGACGGCGGTCGACATTGACCAACTGCCACCAATAGCGATCCCCAAAATGGCTCGACCAAACATCAGTGTCGAGTAGTTCGGGGCAAAGGCGACGAGCGTGCCAGAGGCAATCATCAAGGCTGTCAGGAAAAGCAAAACGGGCCTTCGGTCGAGCCGGCGAATGACTGAATAGATGAAAAGACTGGTGACGACCGCAAAGAGGCCAGAAATTGAAATCGCTTGTCCGGCCTGCCCCTCTGTCAGCGCGAGATCGGTCGCAATCGGTGTGAGCAAGCTCACCGGCAGAAACTCCGAAGTCACCAGGGCGAAGGCGCACAGCGACATCGCCAGGACGGCTCCCCATACCTGTCGGCTCGCTGCTTGAATGGGTAAGGTGGTGCTGCTCATCTAATTTCCTCCAATACGTAAAGCTCCAACGCCTGAATTCGCTATGTGGGCACGTAGAGTGATGAATGATCCGGGGTTCAGAACTGTTGAGCCGGATAAAATCGAAAGGCCCCACTGAATAGCAGGGCCAGCTACTCAGTTGCCTGGTAGCCCAACGATCAGTGTCACTTAAGGTTGGTTTGGAAGAACGAGGTCAGCTTGGCAAACGGGATAAGATCGACCCGATCATAGAGATCCACGTGGCCCGCACCTGGAATGATGACAAGCTCTTTGGGTTGACCAGCCAGTCGATAGGCCTCTTCACTGAACTCACGCGAGTGAGCATTTTCACCGGCGATGAACAGCATTGGGCGCGGCGAGATCGTCTCGATATCGTTGAACGGATAGAAGTTCATGAACTTGGCGTTGCTGGTCAGCGTCGGGTGAGTGGTCAGTAACGCTGACTGGCCTTTGGGGGTGAATTCACCGCGTGGAGTGCGGTAGAAATCGTAGAACTCGCGCTCGATAGCGTTGGATTTTTCCGTCAGCACATGGACAGTTCCGCTGGTGTACTTGGTTTCGCCACCGGTGAACTCGACAAAACGCTGCTCGGCAGCAGCGGCGATAGCTTGCTTCCTCTGCTCGACCGTGACGGAATGCTTCAAGCCGTTTCGGTTGGCCGCTCCCATGTCATACATGCTGACCGTGGCAATGGCCTTCATCCGAGGGTCGATCTTGGCAGCGCTGATGACGAAGCTCCCGCTACCACAAATGCCCAGGACACCAATCCGGTTCCGATCAACGAATGTCTGTGTGCCGAGGTAATCCACGGCTGCACTGAAGTCTTCAGCATAGATTTCTGGCGAAACCGCGTTGCGCGGTTGCCCATCACTTTCGCCCCAGAACGACAGATCGATGGCAAGGGCGACGAAACCTTGCTCCGCCAGTTTCTGGGCATAGAGGTTCGAACTCTGCTCTTTGACCGCGCCCATGGGATGGCCAACGATGATCGCTGCGCTTTTGCTACCGGGCTTCAAATCTTTAGGGGCAAACAGATTCCCTACAGTTTTCATCTGGTACTGATTTTTGAAGGTCACCTTCTGCATCGTGACCTTCTCACTTTTGAAAAAATTTTCAGCTCCGTTAGACATGTCTGCTCCCAGTGCGGAGAGCGACGCCATCAGAAGGCCGAGCAAGATAACGAGTTTTCTCATGAAGTGCTCCCATCAGTGAATAGTTGCTGATCAACCTGGTTGCTGGGTCTGGATCAGCGAGTGGTATGAGCCATGCCTGTGACTCCAGGTGAGGCTTGCCCTATTCTCTGGGAATACGTCGCGCTTGATAATCTAATGAAAGCTTGTTGTAGTTATAAGTACGGCTAATCAATATAGATAGGCAGGCTTCGATGCCACGACATAATCTGAACGACCTTCTGGCCTTTGTGACGGTCGCCAGGGAAGGCAGCTTTACCCGAGCGGCTGCCCACTTGGGTGTCACGCAGTCCGCGCTGAGCCAGACTGTTTCCGGGCTTGAAAAGCGGCTGAAGATTCGTCTACTTACGCGCACCACTCGTAGCGTTTCGCCGACCAGCGCCGGTGAACGCCTGATGCAAGCCATTGGTCATCGTTTCGACGAGATCGAGGCCGAGCTGGATGCTTTGACTGAGCTCCGTGACAAGCCTGCAGGCACGGTGCGCATTACCTGCGGTGATTTTGTTCTGAAGACAATCCTCCTTCCGCGGCTCACGCCTTTGCTCCTTGAATACCCCGATATCAAGGTTGAGTTTGATATCAACTATGGCTTCCGAGACATCGTTGCTGACCGCTTCGATGCGGGCATCAGATTTGGCGACACCGTCGATAAAGATATGATCGCCGTTCCAATCGGACCCGAGGTACGGATGGCTACAGTGGCATCGCCATCATATTTCGCACGCAACCGCGTGCCAAAGAAGCCGCAGGATCTGGTGAATCACAGCTGTATCGACATACGCTATCCAACCCTTGGCGGACTTGATGCTTGGGAATTCGAAAAGCGCGGTCGCAAGGTCAACGTGCGTGTCGTTGGCCAGGTCATTGTGAACACAAGCGCACACGTCCCGGCTGCGGCAGTGAACGGCTTAGGCATCGCCTATTTACCGGAAGAAGAATTTGCCCCGCACATTGAGGATGGCCGCTTGGTACGGGTTCTAGAAGACTGGTGCCCTTTGTTCTCGGGTTATCACCTGTACTACCCAAGCCGTCGTTTGCCAACTCCGGCCTTTACGCTTGTTCTGAATGCTCTTCGAGGTGAGGCTTTCTTTTAACGCAGCGCATGGGATGGAGGGTTGCTTTGGATCGAATGCGGTGACCGCCACAATCCCATCAAGATGCCGCTTGAACAACAACCACGAGACACGCCAAGGCATGTCTCGTGATTTCGGTTAAGTCGACGTCTGGTGTTTGAACACTACAGTTACCGGGCGCTGTCGATGATTTGGCCTCCGTCAGGCGTGAGGCTGTATCCCGTCAAGAACTGCGCATCCTTGCTGGCGAGAAACAACACCACCGGCGCAATATCCTCTTCCGGTGATCCATAACGGCCAAGTACGTTAGTGGGTGCCGGCACATCGACCGCAGTTCCCCAAGTGTCAGCGACCGGCATGACATTGTTGACAGTGATCTTGTCAGCGCCCCACTCCCTGGCCGCCGAGCGAGTCAAGGCACGTACCGCCTCCTTTGCCATGTTGTAAGGCGCGTAGCCCTGCATGCCGATAACACCGGCCAGGGAAGCGAAGTTGATAACCCTGCCCTCACCGCTGGCTTTGAGATGGGGATAGCACGCCTGCATCGTTCGCAGATAAGCAATCGGTCCCATTTCAAAATTACGTTGCAACTGCTCGGCGGATAGCTCGACCACCGATGAAAAAACCACAGAGGGATCGAAAGCATTGTTCACCAGAATGTCGATCCGTCCATAGGCAGCTATCACCTTGTCGACAGCGGCAGTAATTTGATCAGGATCAGCGATATCGCAAACGATTCCAAGGGCGACGCCACCCGCGGCCTGGATATCAGCAACCACCTGATCGACATTTTCAGCCGTGCGCGAAACGATCGCGACTTTCGCGCCCTGCACCGCGAAAAGCTTGGCGGTGGCTCGGCCGATACCACGACCGGCGCCGGTGACAATGGCCACTTTTCCACTGAGTCGAGTCATATGGACCTCCATTATTTGAGAGTCGTTTGGATGACCGCCGCCGGCGGTGCATAAGGCGACGGAGATTCGCGAACGGCGTTTTGTGTCATGAAGGAGGCGACCAAGAGGATGAGTCCTACGACCGCCGGGATAGAGCCTTTGGGTTTGCGAACACCCAGGTGTGCTAAAGCGGAGAGCAACAGGTGATAAAACATGCCGGCATAGGCAAGATCACTGAGTGCCATGTTGAAGCGCCACAAAATCGCGGCGGGCCCCAGTACCTTGACCACGATCATCAAAGGCACAAGGTGGGAGGCTGAATAGCCCAACTTCGCTTGCGCGTTTCGAACATAGTCTCCTTTGGCGATGTACAGGGAGGCAGAAGCGAAATAGAGCAGCGACAACAGCGTCGTGCTGATCCAATAAACATAGTTTTCGATCATCAGGTTTTCCTAAGCAGGTATTGTTACGTCAACTTAGGGCAAAGATGTCGCCTAACATGAAAACCCACAAGTAGGATGAAAAAGTGGTGCTTAGTATGGAAAACCAGACTAATGATGACGATAAGATCAACATGCACGAGGAAATGCGGCGTGCATTTTCGCTGCTTTCAGGCAAGTGGAAGCTGGAAATCATGTGGCTGCTAAACCAGCGAATCTACCGCTTTGGGGAACTGCGCAAGGCGATCAACGGCATCACGCAACATATGCTGACGGCGCAACTTCGGGAGCTTGAGAACGATGGCCTGATCTCGCGAACGGTCTTCGCGGAAGTGCCCCCGCGTGTTGAATATGAAATGACAGCAAAAGCACGTGCACTCGGGCCGACGATGGAGGCTCTCTCGACATGGTGGAACGAATACGGGAAAAGCGTGCCGGTGAAGCCAGCCTCACGTGGCCGCAAAGCAAAAAGCACTTAAGCGGGTCAGGGACCGATTTGAGTCGATCTTTGCGCAGTCTGGAAGGCTGCAATGGGTTGTGGATTCAACCGGCGGGATGATCGAGGCCGGCCCAAAAGCGGACGCCCTGATTAGCGATCAGGTTGGTATCTACAAATCGGTAGGTGAACTCCATTGGGTTGGCAGTAAGTCCCTTCTGCTGCATGTGTTTGGAATAGGAATCCCAGAACCTTTTCTCAACGCAATGCGCGCCTTAGGGTCTGGCCCCCAACGACCACTCGGCGCGCATCACTCTTCGTTTCGGATATGGACAACTAGCCATTGTAATCGAAGGGTTTAGTTCCATAGAAAGAATGGATTTCTGTGGCCCAAGACTCGTCAGCCATATTAGGCCAGCTGTCCTTGTCAAAACCTGGTGCACTTTCCAAGCGTTCTTTCTCTACGTTGAGTACGAAGCGCTTGTTTACTGTATCCAGTGTCAATGCATTCCAGGGTACTGCAAACAGTTTTTCTCCCATGCCAAGAAATCCACCAAAGGACAGAACGGCATAACTCACTCTTCCGCTGCGAACATCCAGCATGATTTCCTTAATATCCCCCAAGTCTTCTTCATTATGGTTATAAACATCATTTCCAATGAGTGTGTCTGCCCCCATCAGGTCGGGGCCAGGCCCCTGTTCCTCAGCGCTGGTATCTCGCAGGAGGTTGGTTTTGTATATGCCATAGGTATCTCGATCTACGTAGTTCATTGCAATCTCCTATCAGCAATCGCCAATCAATCAAAAATGTTACACACCGCCTTGATGGGTGTACTAGTGGGAGTCCTCCGCTTTTGAAAAAGTCGAATTTTTTTTCGGCATGACGACGAATGGCAAATTTGAAATAAAAATAACTTATCAGCCTTTAATTAGATTGCTATCCATTCGTGATGTTTTGTGTTGTTTTTATATATAAGCATTCACTACGTGTGATATCACACATGCCTGGAAGCTACGTCTTGGCTTGCATACAACCTCATAAATATGAAAATTAATTTTGGTCGCTACTGCAACCGAGTACGGTCAGCGATGCGAACTAATTGAATGATCGTCCATATAAGGAAATCCAGTAAAATCCGAAGCTGGGCATAAAATTGACAAGCGAATGTCTTTTTCTGGCCGATCTCTTCCTGTCGCGACCGGTTGGTTTGGGTCGGCTGCTGCCTTTCATCACAGCGACTATAAGCAGCCGAATACTGCATTATCTGAATGGGTAACGATGCGAATCAGAGGAGTCATCTTTTCATTGGTTATTCTTTTAGGTTTCTTCCTTCAACATAGAAAGCAAGTCTGAAAACGAGTCAGCCACATAAAATATTCCCTCTTGCACTTCTAACTCATGAAAATAGAAAACCACTTTGGGGGATAGGGGGTTTTCAGAGTAATCAAAACACAGGTAATCGCCGCCGCCGCCCACGACAATAGGCAGATAGTAATTTGGTAGCTGATGGTAATTTCGCAACGAAAATAGAGCTGTAACGATATTCTCAGCACTGTGTAAAGGGTCAAGAGTCAAAAGCATGCCGAAGCCGATACCCCATGTTTTTCCACCAACCTCAATATCCAGTTTTCGGTCTTTCGGCTGTCCACCATGATAGCGTTTTACGCACTCAACGTAATCTTTAGGCAGCGTGAAACGGATAACTTTTTCGATGCCAGCAATCAAATCATCGGACAACGGCTCATGATCACCTGAATAAACATCCCACTCCATCAGCGAACCTCCTTTTAACTATTATCGGGCGACATTACCAGTGAAGCATATTGCCAACACTTTCATATTCACACTAAATATACCTTTTGTTGCATAACATTCAGAGCGATGTTCAATCATTTTTGAATGACCGCTTCTGGCCGATTTCTGCCTGTCACGACTGACGGAAATCAACTGTGGATTCAACCGGTCGATGCAACACAACTAAATTCTGTGAAGCAGAAGGAGTGTTGCAGATGAAGCAGAGACCTCGGATCTATTACACCGAAAGCCAGAAAAAACTGATGTGGGATCACTGGCAGAAAGGCGACTCTCTCCAGCACATCGCCCAACTATTTGATCGAAACCATTCATCGATACAGCGCATCTTGGCGGAAACAGGCGGTATCAGACCCGCTGTACGCCGCAGGTCCAGATTGGCGCTGACGTTGGCTGAGCGCGAAGAGATTTCGCGTGCAGTGGTGGCAGGTAACTCGATCCGTTCCATGGCCGCGCTGCTAGGGCGAGCAGCCTCTACGATCAGTCGTGAGATCAGACGCAACGGTGGCCAAGGATGCTACCGGGCTAATCGAGCTGATCAGGCTGCCTGGGATCGCGCACATCGACCTAAGGTCTGCAAACTTGTTGAGAACCGAACGGTGGCGCAAATTGTTGCAGACAAGCTTCAATTGCAGTGGTCACCGGAACAAATTGCCGGTTGGTTGAAGCGTACCTACCCGGACGATACGAGCTATCAGGTGTCACACGAGACGATCTATCGCACGCTCTTCATACAGGCTCGCGGGGCTCTGAAGAAGGAGTTGCTTGAGCATTTACGGCGCACGCGGGCCATGCGTCGCTCGCGCCATCACACGCAAAAGAAAGAAAATCACGGTCGAATCACTGACGCGGTATCGATCCGCGAACGCCCGGCCGCGGCGAAGGATCGGGCGGTGCCAGGTCACTGGGAAGGCGACCTGCTGTGCGGTAGCAGGAACAGCCAAATTGCCACTCTTGTTGAGCGTCATACCCGCTAGGTAATGCTGGTGAAATTGGACGGTAAGGATAGCGAGACAGTCATCAGCGCCCTGATCGAAAACGCCCGTAACTTACCCCAAGAACTCTACAAATCGCTGACGTGGGATCGCGGCAAAGAGATGGCTGACCATAAGCGCTTTACGGTGGCTACCGACATAAAGGTCTACTTCTGCGATCCCCATCGTCCTTGGCAACGGGGATCGAATGAGAACACCAACGGGTTGTTAAGGCAGTACTTCCCGAAAGGAACCGACCTTGCGGATCACTCGCAAGTGTAGTGGTCAACTAATCCCGGACACGACGTTAAGTTTTTCTTCGGCCCGAGCTGGCGCCAGCCCGCCGTTGAATTGATGGGGGCGAACCCAGTTGTACCGATGCATCAAGAAGTGGCTGATATCGCGCTGGGCTTCTTGAGCCGTTCTGTAACCCGTGGCCGGTATCCATTCCGTTTTCAAGCTGCGGAACACGCGCTCCATTGGCGCGTTGTCCCAGCAATTCCCCCGGCGACTCATGCTCTGGCGCATGCGATAACGCCACAATCGCTGGCGAAATAAACGACTCGCATACTGCGACCCTTGATCCGAGTGAAACAGCAGACCCTGAGGCCTTCCTCGTTGCTCGTAAGCCATATCCAGCGCCTTGATAACCAGCTCGGCGTCCGGCTTCTCCGACAACGCCCAGCCCACCACCCGGCGCGCGCAAAGATCCAGCACGACCGCCAGATAGTGCCATTTCCCCTGGGCCCAAATGTAGGTGATGTCGCCGCACCACACCTGGTTGGCTGCCGGGACATCGAACTCCCGATTCAAGATGTTCGGGATATCCAACCGTTCGACTGTCGCTCGTTTATAGGCATGAGAACCTGGCTGTTTGCTCACGAGCTCAAGCTCACGCATCAAGCTGCGCACTTTGAACCGACCGAGTTGCTCACCATCGTCACGCATCAACGAGAGAATGCTACGGCTGCCGGCAGCGCTGCGACTTTGTGAAAACAACTCGCTCACCCGACTGCGCAGCCGAAGCCGTTCGACATCAGGCATTCGGCGCTTGAGGCGGTGGGCGTAATAACTTGATCGATTGATCTCAAACACTTTGCACAGCCAATCAATCGGCTCATGGACACTAAGCTGTTTGATCAGCGCGTACGCTCGTGATCTTCCGACATCAAGAGCGCGGTAGCCTTTTTAATATCGATTTTTCCCGTTCAAGGCGGGCGATCCGGGCTTCCAACTCCTGAATTTTTTGCTGTTCCGGGGTCAGCGCTTTGCTTTGCAGGGTGACGCCTTGGCGTTCCTTCTGAACCTGCTCAACCCAGCGGCGTAGCGCCGACTCGCCGACGCCGAGTGAACGGCTGGCTTCGATGTAGCTGTAGTTTTGCTTGAGCACGAGGTCGGCAGCCTCGCGTTTGAATTCAGCAGAAAAGGAACGGCGTTGTTTGGTCATCTGACACCTCGATCTGGCGAGCATTCTCGCCTAAATGGGTGTCCGGTTTCATTAGACCACTACACTGCCCCTAACTCCGCTGATCAGCAGCGGCCCAGACCTAGGCAACAGGCATGAAAAGGATATCGATAGCGCTTATTCGCGGCTGCCTGCGTGGCAGCACCCTGATGTTGCTGGCTGCCCTGGCCGGCGGCGTGCAGGCTGCCGACAGCCAGTCGCTGACCCGCGCCATTAACTCCCTGATGGGCGCCCAGGTGCAAGGAGTGGCCGATGTCAACAACACCCAATCCTGGCGCGCCATTCCTTATGCGGCGCCGCCGCTGGATGATCTGCGCTGGCGTGCACCGCGCGACCCGGCGGGCTGGAGCGGCGTCCGCGACGCCAGCCAGTTCTCCAGCATCTGTTCGCAATTGGGCAGCTTCTTCGGCGCGCCGAATCCCGCCACCTTCGGTCAGCCCATCGGCTCGGAGGATTGCCTGTACCTCAACGTCTGGCGGCCGAAGAGCACGGAAAGCAACCTGCCGGTGCTGTTCTGGATTCACGGCGGCTCCAACCTCAAGGGCGCCGCTTCCGAGTTGCTGTATAACGGCGCCAATTTCGCCCGTAACGCCAACGCCATCGTGGTGTCGGTTAACTACCGGGTCGGCAGTCTGGGCTGGCTGTACAACAGCGCCCTGCAGGATGGCGATGCCCTGGATAATTCCGGCAACTTCCTCACCCTGGACCTGATCAAGGGCCTGGAGTGGGTGCGCGACAATATCGGCCAGTTTGGCGGCAACCCCAATAGCGTCACCATCGCTGGGCAGTCGGCCGGTTGCATCAACGCCTGGGGCCTGTTGCAGTCGCCGCTGGCGGAGGCCTTGGTTGACCGCATGATCTGCATGTCGGGCCTGCCCAATGCCTACCCGACCTCACTGGGCCAGCTGCAGTCCAACGCCATGCTCGACCAGTTGCTGATCGAGAAGGGCTACGCCGGCGACAAGCTGCAGGCGGCCGCGTTTCGCCAGAAGCAGAGTGCCAGCTGGATTCGCGCCTTTCTGCGCGGCCTGCCGGCGGCAGACATAGTGCGGCACACGCCGTCGCCGGTGGTGATGGGCCACTTTACCGACGGCACGGTGATCCCCTGGGCCGGTTACGCCGACCTGATCACCGGCGGCTACAACCAGGTGCCGATGATTCTGGGCACCACCAAGGATGAGGGCAGCTATTTCGCCGGTGAACTGCTGGGCTACTTCAAGCCGAATCACGCGCAGATGTGGGATATGGTCAACAACCAGAACCCGGCCAACCTGAGCATCACCGATGTGGTCAAACCGGAGCTCTACCCGAGCTACCGCCCGGTGCACCGCGCCCTCAGCCTGGGTATAGACCTGACGGTGGACAATATCTGCCGCTATCTGCGCCTGCTGCAGGGCAATATCTACCGCTACAACTTCGACTGGGACGATGCCCCGGCACCCTGGAAGGAGGCCTTCGGCGCGGTGCATGGCATGGACATCCCCTTTATGTTCGGCAACTTCCCGCTGGCGCCGCAGCAGGACCTGATGCGCTTTATGAGCAGCAGCGCCACCCAGAGTCAGCGCACGGCGCTGTCCGACAAGTTCACCCAGTACCTGGCCCAGTTCATGCGCACCGGCAACCCCAACAAGGCGTCTGACGGCTTGCCCGACTGGCCCGACTGGTCGAATTTCTGGCTCTACCAGAAGCGCCTGATTCTGGATAACGGCGTCCGCAGCAGCTTGCACAACCTCTGGTTGTCGGACGTCAACGCGGCGCTGGATCAGCTCGGCACCGATGATCGGCAGAAGGTGCTGGAATTCCTGGAAAATCGGCAAGTGCGGCTGGAGGATGCCAACTAACCCTAGGCGCGAGCGCGCGCAGTAGACGGAGCCCGTTGGGCTCCGTTTTTGAACAATCGGGGAGAACAATCGACACCAATGCCCCGGCATCAGACGGTCTTCAATCTCCGGCGGGCGCACGTGGATGCTGACCATCTAGGGAATCTGGCCGCGCCGATCCACGCCGCCAGAACGCGGTCTGCGCGTCGTCTTGCTTTGGCGCAGGCAGATGATCAGCTCCTTACGCAGCTCGCCGACCGGCAAGGCATAGATCGCGTTATAGATCGTCTCGCGACAGACGTAGGCATCTCTGAGGCTGGGAATGTTCATGCTGCGCAGCTTGCCGGCAATCTGCTCGGGAGACAAACGCTCACGCAGCATATGGGCCACCAACTCGAAGCGCTCGCTACCCGGCAACAGCTTTCACATCGGTCGACAAACCTGGCGGCGGGCGTGCATCTGCTGCTGGGCTACGCGGGCCGAGTAGCCACCGCAGGCATCTCGATTGCGGCGCAGCTCCCGGCTGATGGTCGGTATGCGTCCGGCCATCACGCCTTGCGTAACTAAACCGGTTGCCACTTATGCGGCAGCAGCTCCGCAATATCACTCGCCCGTTGCGTCGGCAGGCGCGTGAGAACATCCTTCAGATAGGCATACGGATCATGACCATTCAGTCGCGCCGACTGGATCAAACTCATGATCGCCGCCGCCCGTTTGCCGCTGCGCAGCGAACCAGCAAAGAGCCAGTTCTTGCGCCCCAACGCCCACGGTCGGGTTTGGTTCTCGCACCAATTATTGTCAATGGGAACGGCCCCGTCATCAAGGTAGCGCGACAGCGCTGCCCAGCGTTTCAGGCTGTAATCCAGCGCTCTACTAATAGCCGAGCCTTCAGGCACGAGATCGCGCTGGGCGATCATCCAGGCATGCAGCGCATCCATCACCGGTACGGCTTTTTCCTGCCGTATTCGGCGTCGTAAATCCGGCTCCAGGTCGCGGATCTCACTTTCGATTTCGTACAGCAGTTGGATATAGCGCAGCGCCTGCTCGGCGAGCATGCTCTTGTTGGTGGCGTGCAGTTCGAAGAACTTGCGCCGGGCATGTGCCATGCAACCGATCTCGGTCACGCCGAGTTCGAAGCTGGCCTTGTAACCGCCAAAATCATCACAGACCAGCTTGCCTTTCCAGTCTTGCAGGAAGTTGCGAGCATGCTCACCGGCGCGGCTGGGGCTGAAGTCGTAAACGACCGCTGCCGTTTCGCAGAACTGGCTGTCCTTCCGTAGACCTGAGGCTTTAGCCAGATCATCGGCGGTAACCGATGTTTGGCGCTTTGTGTGCGAGAGATCGATTGCAGCCAACAACGACCGCTTAGGGTCGATTTCGGCCAGTCGTAACAGGCAGAAAACGGCCAGAAGCGATCGTTCGACCAAGGGTCAATGCGGTTGACGGGGCGGCGTTTGATGTCCGCATTTCGGCCATACGCCCGTCGGCGCGCTCGCCTATTGACCCTGATTCAAGAGATTGATAGGGTTGCCTCTCTTTCAAAACGCCCTCCCGGTTCGCCGGGAGGGCGTTTTCGTTTTGGTTCCCCCAACCACAAAGGAACCATGAAATGAAAGCACCCGTTGAAATCAGCTTCGGAGCTGACACCACCTTAGGGTATGTGCAGTACGGCAATGGCCCCACTCACGTGCTGGTCATGCATGACTGGCTGGGCGACCACTCCAGCTACGACGCCGTCATGCCCTGTCTTGACGGCCACGCGTTTACCTATGTTTTCGTTGATGTGCGTGGCTACGGGCAATCCATTGAATTGGCTGGCGAATTTACGGTAGAGGAGATTTCCTCCGATTGCCTCATGCTCGCCGACCAGCTCGGTTGGACGCGCTTCCACGTGGTCGGCCATTCGATGACCGGGATGATCACGCAACGTATTGCTGCGGACGCCCCGTCTCGCGTCGCGAGCGCGATAGCGGTGTGTCCCGTTTCTGCCGCTGGCAATCGGTTGAGTCCAGAGGCTCTGGCGTTCTTTGCCAGCACGATAGAAGACGACGAGGCCCTTCGGCGTCTGTTCAAATTCGTGACCGGAGGTCTCTCCGATGGGTGGGTTGATCTCAAGGTCCAACAAAGCCGCGACACGGTCTCACCTGCCTGCCGGGCGAGGTACCTCGAAATGCTGATCACAGCAAATTTTGTTGATGACGTTCGAGGCCTTGAAACACCGTATTTGGTTATTGTCGGCGACAAGGATCCCGGACTTGATTCCGCGGCTATGGCGCGCACCTTTCTGGCGTGGCATCCGAACGCAGAACTGCACGTTATCCCCAACTGCGGTCATTACCCGATGCAGGAGTGCCCGCCTTATTTCGCAACCGTTATCGAGGGTTTCCTGAAACGCAACACCGGTTGACCTGAATGGCGGAAGCCAAGCTGCACGCGGACATATTCGGGCCCAGGCCCGGATTGTCCGCAACGGGTCCAGGCTGTGTGAAAACGCATGCACCGTTTTGAAGTCTGCGTTGCTACGTAAAATCTGCCAGCGTTTGATTAGTCAGCCAGACCTGAAATTTGCGTAGGAACGCGACTTTCGTTTCGACTCTGACTGTCAAACTTGCTCTAAAACGTTTTTACACACTCTGGGCCAATTTCAGCCATTGCTGACGGGCAACTATGGGTCGCCGGTCGTGACCACGTAGCGTGTACGTCAAGTTCGATGCAAATGTCTGGTGAGGGCGAATACAAACGGGTGGCCAAGTCTATGCAATTATCCAGATGGCCCTTGAGCGTCTTCTCGTAACCTGACTCAACTGTCACCCCCGTCAAGGCGGCACCAATCCGTGAATCGCTTGGCGGGCTCCCCGTAGTCTCTCAGTTACCCCAATAGACTTTATTATCTAATTCCAGCACCACATAGGCCTGGCCGTCCTCTTCGCCTTCGGCGATCTGCCGGTAGCCCTGGCTCAGCGTCTGCTCAATGGCTGCCTGATTGCTGACCTGGATCTGCTTGTACGCCGGCCATTTGCGCCATTGCACCCCGTAGATCTCGCCCAGATCGTCGTCACCCTAGCGGAACGGGTTAGCCAGCCACTGGGCGTTTTCGTTGGCGTTCTGGTCCCAGATCTTGCAGCCCAGGGCACGGAATTCAGCAGCGTTGTTCACGCCACGAAGGAAAGCGACCATCTCGCCGATGGCCGATTTGAAGACCATTTTGCGGGTGGTCATCGCCGGGAAACCTTCCTTCAGATCAAAGCGCAGCATGGCGCCGGGAAAACTGATGGTGTTCACGCCAGTACGGTTGGCCTGCTTGGTGCCGTTCTTGATGATGTGGGCGACCAGCTCGAGATATTGCTTCATGAGTTACCTGTGTCCTTTGAATGCAGGGTGCGAGCCCTGCCATTCGAATTTAAAGCGCGGCGCTTTTGCTCGCCGGAGCGCGGTTATACGCCAGCCAGATCAAGACCAGGCCGCCGATGATCATCGGCAGGCACAGCACCTGACCCATGGTCAGCCAGTTCCACGCCAGATAGCCGAGCTGGGCGTCGGGTACCCGGACGAACTCGACGATGAAGCGGAAGATTCCGTAGAACAACGCGAACATCCCGGACACCGCCATGGTCGGCCGCGGTTTGCGCGAGAATAGCCAGAGGATAGCGAACAGCGCGACGCCTTCCAGTGCGAACTGGTACAGCTGCGACGGGTGACGCGCCAGTTGCAACTCATCGGTTGGGAAAACCATCGCCCAAGGCACGTCAGTCGCCTTGCCCCACAGCTCGGCATTGATGAAGTTGCCAATACGCCCGGCACCCAGGCCAATCGGCACCATCGGCGCGACGAAGTCCATCAGCTCGAAGAACGACTTGCCGTTGCGCTTGCCGAACCACCAGGCCGCCAGCATGACCCCGATAAAGCCGCCGTGGAACGACATACCCCTTTTCCACACTTCGAGGATCAGGGTCGGATTGGCCAGATAGGTATGCAAATCGTAGAACAGCACATAACCCAGTCGACCGCCGAGAATAACCCCCATCGACATCCAGAAGATCATGTCGGAGAGTTTCTCCTTGGTCCAGGTCGGGTCGAAACGGTTCATCCGGCGCGACGCCAGCAGCCAGGCACCACCGATACCGACCAGGTACATCAGGCCGTACCAGTGGATTTTCAGTGGGCCAATGGCCAGGGCCACCGGGTCAATCTGCGGGTAAGGCAGCATTGCGACTCCTCGTTAGATCAGCAAACTCGAAATTCCAGGCCGGACCCTGTCAGACCTGGATTAAGCCAATATTGCGACGCGCTGTCAGAGCAGGAAATTCAAAGCTTAGCTATCTACCGTGTTAACCCGGATTCTGTCCATTTACCTGATGCGATATCAGTTTTCAGACTGGAGGGTGGGGAAGACCGGATTGAGGTGCGCGCGCTGATTGAGTGGCTTGCAGATGAATTACGTAATGAAAGCTAACAGATCAATTCCCCTGTTTATGACGTTTGAGTAACGACCGCTATTGGCCGATTTCTGCCTGTCGTGAGCGGCTGAAAACGACCCTTTACGGTCGTTCACTGCTGGCAGCTACCAGCCATCGTCCATGAACGACTGGTTCCTGTTGCGCGAACACTGTAACCAGGGTGAGCAAGCTCAACACCGGCCAGATATACGAATGCAATCGCACTGACGACAGCATTGGAAAAACACATAAGGCCCACGTTTGTATCACCGGCCACGGTCAAATCGAAAGGATGCTCCGCTTTCGTGATCTGCTCAGGGGCGACCCTGTGATCTGCCAGCGGTATCAAGACTTGAAACTTGAACTGGAAGCAAGCAACACCGGCGGCATTGGTGAATACCTGGCACAGAAGGCCCCCTTTATCGACGGGCTTATGGGGGCGGCCTCGACATCCACTCACAGCGATGCAGCCGGTGGTGATGCCGAGCATCTGCCGCCAGAATCATTCCCAGGGCAACATCCCGTACATCGACAAAGTTGAAATGAAACCCCGAGTCCCCGCAGCGGGACAAAGTCAAGACTCCGTGGCAGAAGCGGACTTCAGTTATTCTTCTCACCGGTGAACAATTTTCGAGGCGCTGACCGATATGAGAACCCATTTTGAGATAAGTGATGCCCCTGAGCCCCAGTTCCAGCGTGATGGAAACATTCACCGCATCCCCCATCAGCAGCCGGCGGTAACAGCATGATCGAGGTCACCGAGGTTTCCATTGCCCAACTGCGTGCTGCGCTCGAATCGGGCCAGACCACGGCGGTTGAGCTTGTGCAGGCCTATCTCGTCAGGATCGATGCCTACGACGGACCCGACACCCCCACCGCCCTCAATGCGGTCGTGGTTCGCAACCCCGATGCGCTCAAGGAGGCGCAAGCGTCCGATGCCCGTCGGGCCAAGGGCGAGACGCTGGGTCCGCTCGATGGCATCCCCTATACGGCCAAGGACAGTTATCTGGTGAAGGGGCTGACTGCTGCGTCTGGAAGTCCCGCCTTCGCCAACCTGATTGCTTATCGCGATGCGTTCACGATTGAACGGCTTCGCGCCGCTGGTGCGATTTGCCTGGGCAAAACCAATATGCCGCCCATGGCCAATGGCGGCATGCAACGCGGGGTATACGGACGAGCAGAGAGCCCCTACAACGCTGACTATCTCACCGCCCCTTTTGCATCGGGCTCATCGAACGGCGCAGGTACTGCAACCGCCGCCAGTTTCGCGGCCTTCGGCCTCGCTGAAGAAACCTGGTCGAGCGGACGGGGCCCTGCCTCGAACAATGGTTTGTGTGCCTATACGCCTTCGCGCGGGGTGATTTCGGTGCGCGGGAACTGGCCGTTGACGCCGACGATGGACGTTGTCGTGCCGTTTGCCAGAACGATGGCAGACTTGCTGGAGGTACTCGACGTGGTGGTGGCGAATGATCCCGACACGCGAGGCGATCTGTGGCGGATGCAACCTTGGGTGCCCATTCCGAGCGTCGCCTCGGTGCGTCCCGCTTCCTATGGGTCGCTTGCCGCCAGTACCGATGCACTCGCTGGAAAGCGCTTGGGCGTTCCGCGCATGTACATCAACGCCGATCCCGATGCGGGCACCAGCGATGCACCTGGCATCGGTGGTCCGACGGGGCAGCGAATCAACACCCGTCCCTCGGTGATCGGGCTTTGGGAAGAGGCTCGCAAGGCATTCGAAGCTGCCGGCGCCGAAGTGGTCGAAGTCGATTTCCCGCTGGTCTCCAATTGCGAGGGTGATCGCCCTGGTGCACCGACGGTGTTTAACCGGGGTATGGTTTCCAAAGAGTTCCTTCACCATGAGTTGTGGGATCTGACGGCCTGGGCGTTCGATGATTTTCTTCGGGCCAATGGCGATCCAAAACTGAATCGCCTGGTGGACGTGGACGGACCTCTGATTTTCCCGCACGACCCGGGGACGCTGCCCAACCGGGAGGGCGACCTTGCCGCTGGCATGGACGAGTATGTGCGGATGGCCGAACGCGGCATCACCCCTTGGGACCAGATCACCACGCTGCCTGACGGGCTACGCGGCCTTGAACAGACGCGCCGAATCGATCTTGAGGACTGGATGGATCGGTTGGGGCTCCACGCGGTGATCTTCCCGACGGTGGCCGACGTTGGGCCGGCGAATGCCGATGTCGATCCGAAGTCTGCGGATATCGCGTGGAGTAACGGCGTCTGGGTCGCCAACGGCAATCTCGCCATCCGGCACCTGGGTGTTCCCACGGTCACTGTGCCGATGGGCGTTATGCCGGATATCGGCATGCCCGTCGGGCTGACCTTTGCCGGCCGCGCCTATGACGATTCGACGCTGCTTCGCCTGGCTTCGGCGTTTGAGTCGACGGGGACGAAACGATTGATCCCGCCTCGAACCCCGCCATTGTCGGGTGACAAACAATAGAAATGGCGGGATTGGGGCAGCACACGCTCCAATCCCGCTCGGTAACGGCAAGCTAGAACCGGGCGGCGGCAACCGGTGTTTGCCAACCATCCCTCCACAAGCACTCATCCAGGAACCTCACCACCGTCCCCATACAGCCGACCCGCTCCTCGACATGAGGCATATGGCTGGAGTTCTCGAACAACGCCCAACGCACGTTCGGGATCTGCTCCAGATAGGGTTTGACCACCGTCGGTGTTGCTTCATCGTAGCGACCGGAGATCACCAGCGTCGGCACATTGATGTGCCGCAAGCGGTCGACAATGGTCCAGTCTTTCAAGCTGCCTATCACATGAAACTCCGTCGGCCCGCTCATGGCGTGGTAAACGGTGGGATCGGCATCGACCTGGGCAAAAGTACGCGCCACCTCATCGGGCCAGGGAATGACGCGACATACATGGTTGTCGTAAAAAACCCTTGAAGCTTCCTGATAGGCGGCCGCTTGAAAAGTCCCGGCCCGTTCGTGCTCCAGCAATGTTTCATGCACGCCGGCAGGCAGTAGTTTACGTAAACGGTTGGCTTCCTGAACCCAGACGCGCATATCCGAAGGGGAATTGGCGGCGATCAAGGCCCGTAGCCCCGCAGGTTGCCGTACGGCGTGTTCACTGGCGAGCATGCCGCCCCAGGATTGCCCCAGGAGCGCGTAATTGTCGCTCATGCCGAGATGATCCAGCAGGTTGTCCAGCTCATCGAGAAACAGCTCTACGTTCCAGAATGAGGGGTCTTTTTCCGGTAAATGGGTCGAGCGGCCGTTACCCAGTTGATCGTAATGAACCACCGGATACCCACTCGCGGCGATGTCCTTGAAAGCGTCGACGTAATCATGCGTGCAGCCCGGACCGCCATGCAGAATCACCAGCGGCGTGTTTTTACCGTCGAAGTGACCCGTGACGCGATACCAGGTCTGATAAAGACCAAAAGGGGCGAAGCCTTCGCGTATTCCGATAGATTCCATTTCTTCGTGCCGTCCCTGAGAAACCGTATGGCACACGATAGCGGGATCAGGCCTTCGAAATAACTAGAAGAATAGATAGGTTTTTGCCCTATTTCAGCTATCGAGCAACCGATAGTGGGTGGCCCGAACCACGGCCTGGACCCGATTCTTGGCACCGAGTTTATGCATGGCCGAGGTTAGATGAAGGGTGATAGTGGCCAATGAGCGATTCAGTTGGTCGGCAATCTCTGCGCCGGTCAGGCCCTCTGCCGCCCATTTAAGGCACTCGCGTTCACGCTTGGTCAGGTGAATGGGAGGCGAGTGAGCCTCCTTGCCAAGCAACGGATAGGCCGCTTCCTGCAAGGCGTGGGAAATCAGGCTGAAATCCGCCAGGGTCTGCCGGGCATCGCGCAGGACACTGGGGCTGCTGCCACTACGCAGACCCGTCAAGGAGGCAAAACCGCCTCTGGGCAGATGAATCGGGACCGATACCCCGCAGGTCAACTGCGTGTCTTCCAGATAACTCACCACGGGCGCATGACTCTGACCGATGACCGGCTCCAGCAGGGTGTCAGTCCCGGGCTTGTAGGACCAGACAAAGGGTGAAACGCAATTGAGTGCCACCTGCTGAACAGGGTCGATCTGGTAGTAACCCTCGGTACACCAACGCGCATGCCAATCGGCTGGCGTGTTGCGCAGTTTGAGCACCGAGGGCGTGATCAACTTGCCTTCATGGTCCAGCGGCACCGGGCTGTAGTCGTACACCAAAGCATCAAAGCCCAGCTCCTCGGCCAATAGCAAGGCGCTGTCCATCTGCTCATCCAGGCTCTTGCCCGACAACAGACGGGGATTGAGATCTGATAGCTTGCTCTGCATCCATTGCGCTCCCTAATTAATTTCAATCCTGAAATTCAGCACGTAGAATGCCACGCCTCGGCGAGGGACTGCCAGACAAAACCTATAACAAATACTAGCTTTTGGACACATGACTTACTCAGTAAGGTTGAGCCATTTGGCCAGAGTCCGAACCGGTCAGCATCATAAAGGGAGAGTTGCGATGTGGCGTGAAGTCGAACCGGACCAGCGATATAACGTAGAAGTCGACGGCCACAATCTGGTGGTCTACAGCTTTGGCGAGGGCGATGAAGTCCTGCTGTGCCTCAATGGCGGCCCGGGGCTTCCCTGCGATTATCTGCGTGACGCCCATGGCTGGCTCAAGGACAAGGGCTTGCGAGTTGTCGCCTTCGACCAGCTCGGCACCGGAGCATCTGACAGACCCCAAGACCCGTCCCTCTGGGACATCACCCGTTATGTCGCCGAGGTGGAAACCGTCCGCCAAGCCCTCGACCTGGGCCGGGTGCATTTGATGGGGCACTCCTGGGGCGGCTGGCTGGCGATCGAATATGCCATTTACCACCCTCACGCACTCAAAACCCTGATTCTGGAAAACACGGTAGGCGATATCCCGCACCTGTCTCAGGAACTGGAGCGTCTGCGTGGCGCTCTGGGTAGCGAAACCGTGGCCATGATGCAACGCCATGAAGCCATGGGCACCCTCGATCACCCGCAATACCAAGCCGCTATCACCCTCCTCAACTACCGCCACGTCTGCCGCCTGGACGAGTGGCCCGCGCCGGTCACGCGCTCTTTGGGCGACTGGAACATGGGGCCCTACACAACCATGCAGGGGCCGAATGAGTTTCTCTACATCGGTAACCTGAAAAACTGGAACCGTCTCCAGGAAATGGCCGATTTCACCATGCCGGTGTTGATTACCACCGGCCAGCACGACGAACTGACGCCGGCCTGTGCAATGCGCATGAAAATGGCGCTCAAGGATGCTGCCCTGCATGTGTTCCCCAACAGCAGCCATATGCCCTTCTACGAAGAACCTCACGCCTACTTTCCGGTGTTGCTGGATTTCCTCCAGCGGCACCGAGGTTAGTCGATGAATCTGTCGCGTTACCGTTTCATCCTGTCACGGCCCCTGCAACTGCTACCGGTGCTGTTCGGCATCAGTCTCATCACGTTTGTGCTGGTGCGCTCGATTCCGGGCGACCCGGCACGTGCCCTGCTCGGCTCGCGCAGTACGCCGGAGGGGCTGATCAGGATTCGCGCTCAGTTCGGCCTCGATCAGCCGCTGTGGATGCAGTACTTCTACTTCCTGAAAAACCTGTTCAAGGGCGATCTCGGCCAGTCGTTGCTGTACAAGGTCGACGCCTTGAAGCTGATCAGCACGCGAATCGAGCCCACGCTGTTTCTGGTGCTTGGCAGTGTGCTGCCGGCAATCTTGATCGCGGTGCCGCTGGCCACCGTTGCGGCCCGTAACAAGGGCGGCTGGGGCGACAACCTGATCCGCCTGTTCACCACTGCAGGCCTCGGCATGCCGGCGTTCTGGCTGGGGATCATGTTGATCCTGCTGTTCAGCGTGCAACTGGGCTGGTTCCCGGTTTCCGGCTACGGCCGCTCCTGGCCGGACAAACTGCACCATATGGTTCTGCCCTGCCTGACCATTGCCCTGGCGTTATCGGCGGTGTTGGTACGCAATCTGCGGGCGAGCATGCTGATGGAGCTGCAAGCCGACCACGTCACGGCGGCCCGAGCTCGCGGCCTGCCTGAAGACGCGGTGTTTCGTCGACACGTGCTGCCCAACTCGCTGGTACCCGCGGTCAACTTGCTGGCGGTGAACATCGGCTGGCTGATCAGCGGCACGGTGGTCATCGAGAGCCTGTTCGCCATTCCCGGAATCGGCCAGTTACTGGTCCGTGGCATCTTCACCCGTGACTACATGGTGGTCCAGGGCGTGGCGATGGTGCTGGCCTGCGCCACCGTGGCGGTAAACTTCCTCGCTGATGTGATCACCGTAGCCATCGATCCCCGAGTGAAAACCCGATGAGCAGTCAGGCAACGGCTGCCCCTCGACTGAACCTGCGCCTGGGTTTGCGCAGCCCTCGATTGGCCATGGGATTGGGTTTGGTAATCCTGCTCGGCTGGCTGTTGCTGGCGATCTTCGCACCCTGGTTCGCCCCCTTCGATCCAATCGCCCAGAACACTGATATTCGCCTGCTGGCGCCCCATCTGGCCCACCCGTTCGGCACCGACAATTTTGGCCGCGATGTCTTGTCTCGAGTGATCTGGTCGGCCCGCATCGACTTGCAGCTGGCAGTGATCGGGGTGATTTTCCCGTTTCTGATCGGCACCTGTGTCGGGGCCTTGTCTGGCTATATCGGCGGGCGCTTCGACACGTTCTGCATGCGCCTGATCGATATCATCCTGGCCTTCCCGTTTCTGGTGTTGATGCTGGCCATCATGGCTATTCTCGGTCCCGGCCTGATGAGTTTCTATATCGCCATGGCTCTGGTGGGCTGGGTGTCTTACGCACGCTTGATCCGCTCGCAGATCCTGATACTCAAGGAAAGCGATTTTGCCCTGGCCGCCAAAAGCCTCGGCTTCGGTCATGGGCGCATTCTGTTTCGGCACCTGCTGCCGAACGCAATGTTCGGTTCGATCGTGTTTTCCATGTCCGATGCGGTGCTGGTACTGCTCAACGGCGCGGCGGTCAGCTACCTCGGGCTCGGGGTCCAACCACCGACGGCCGAATGGGGCACGATGGTCGCCGAAGGCCAGAGTTTCATTACCTCCGCCTGGTGGATCTGCACCTTCCCGGGGTTGGCGATCGTCACCCTGGCCATGGGCTTCAGCCTGCTGGCCGACGCTGTTGCCGAACACTTGGGTGAACGCTCATGAGTGCGCCTGTGCTGAAGGTCGAAGAGCTCAGCGTCATCGCCCGTAAGGGTGAGCACGAGGTGACCCTGGTGGATCGCTTGTCCTTTGACCTGGCCGAGGGTGAAGTACTCGGACTGGTGGGGGAAAGCGGCTCCGGCAAGACCATGGCTTGTCGCGGTTTGATGCGTCTGCTGCCGTCGCCAAACCTGCGAGTCGAAGGCACAACCGTGCAGTTGGCCGGAGAAAATCTGTTGCACCTGGACGAGGCTGGCATGCGCCGCATGCGTGGGCGTCAGCTGGGAATGATTTTCCAGAACCCCAGCAGCCATCTCGACCCGTTGATGCGCATCGGCGAGCAGATCGGCGAAGGTATTCGTCTGCACCAAGGCGCCAGCAAACGCGAAGCCCGCGCCCAGGCCATCGACGTACTTCGGCAAGTGGGTATTCCCGACCCGCAGCGGCGAGTCGACAGTTACCCTCACGAATTTTCCGGCGGCATGCGCCAGCGAGCGATGATCGCCGTGGCGCTGGGTTGCAACCCGAAGGTGCTGATCGCCGACGAACCGACCACGGCCCTCGACGTCACGGTGCAAGCGCAGATCCTGCGCCTGCTGCTCGATCTGCGTGACCAGCGTGGTCTGTCAATCATCATGATCACCCATGACCTGGGGGTCGTTGCCCAGACCTGCGACTCGATTGCAGTGATGTACGCCGGACGCTTGTGCGAACACGGCAACAAACACGAGGTGCTGGCCCATCCACGCCACCCTTACACCGCTGGATTGATCGACTGTCAGCCGGCCACCAGTCACGGCCATGCATTGCTCAAAACCATTGCCGGGCAACCGCCCCTGCTCGATGCCCTGCCCCAGGGGTGTCGCTTCAATCCGCGCTGCCAGCAAACCGGCAACCTATGCACATCATTGATGCCGAGTTTGCAGCCCGTCAGCAATGGACACCGCATCGCTTGCCATTACCCCTTGGCCGCGGGAGGTCGCTCATGACCCTGCTCAAGGTCAAGGATCTGCATGTGCGCTTCGCCGCGCCTGGCACTGGTCTGCTGGGCATGAACCGGCAATGGCTGACAGCGGTCAACGGCGTTTCGCTGACCCTCTCGGCCGGAGAAACCCTCGGGCTGGTCGGCGAGTCGGGCAGCGGCAAAAGCAGCCTGGGGCGGGCGATCCTGCACCTTAACGAGATTTACGCCGGGCAGGTGCTGTTCGATGGCGTCGACATGGCCCACGCCGCAAAGATCGACATCGAGAGGCTGCGTCATGAGACGGCGATGGTTTTTCAAGACCCTTACGCCGCCCTCAACCCACGCCTGAGCATCGGCCAGACCCTGGCAGAAGTGCTCCGGGTACAACGCAAAGTGCCGGAACCACTGATTGCCGCCCGAGTCGATGAACTGCTGACCCTGGTCGGTCTGCGCCCCGAGTTGGCTGCCCGCAAACCGCACGCCTTGAGCGGCGGCCAATGCCAGCGTGTCGGGATCGCCCGCGCACTGGCCGTGGAGCCGCGCCTGATCGTCGCCGATGAATGCGTGGCCGCGCTGGACGTGTCCATCCAGGGGCAGATCATCAACCTGCTGCTGGAGCTGCGCCAGCGCATGAACCTGGCGATTGTGTTCATCGCCCATGATCTGGCGATCGTTCGCCGGCTCTGCGATCGGGTGGTGGTGATGTACCTGGGCAAGATCGTCGAAGAAGGCCCCGTGGAGGACGTATTCCGCTCCCCGCGGCATCCTTATACCGCCGCACTGATCCAGTCGATTCCGCAAATCGACCCGGCCCGGGCGCTACCCATTGACCCTTTGCCCGGTGAACCGCCCAGCCCTTTGCAGCTGCCATCCGGATGCGCCTTTCACCCGCGCTGTCGCTACGTTCGTCCCACCTGTAGCCAGGTGGCGCCCCCTACACGTCAACTCGAAGCTCGCCGTTACGACTGCGTGCTCGAGGAGCCGCTGCTTTAAAAAAACGCACTCATCAAGAAGGAGTTTGACCATGATATCCAGGCATTTGAAATTGCTCGCCGCAGCCACGTTGACCGCTTGCACCCTAGCCAGCGGTATTGCTCAGGCGGCTGGTGTACTCACCATCGGTTGCCGTGAAGAAAGCACCACATTCGACCCGATCAAGAGCGCACAAAACCGCGATACCTGGGTGTTTTCCAATGTCTACGACACACTGATCCGGGTCAACAAGGCCGGCAGCAAGATGGAGCCCGGCCTGGCTGAAAGCTGGAAAGTCTCCGACGACGGCCTGACCTACACGTTCAAACTGCGCTCGGCGAAATTCTCCGACGGCTCGCCGATCACGGCCGATGATGCAGCATTCAGCCTGCTGCGTACTCGTGATAACAAGGCCTCACTGTGGAGCGATGCCTACAAGCTGATCGACACGGCGAAAGCCGCCGATCCGCAGACTCTGGTGGTCACCCTGACCACCCCGTCGGTGCCGTTCCTCTCGCAGCTGGCCTCGCCGACCGTGTCGGTTCTCTCGCAAAAGGCCATGACCCGCATGGGCGAGGATGCCTATGCTCAGGAACCTGTGGTGTCAGGGGCATTTTTTGTCAAGGAGTGGCTGCGCGGCGATCGCGTGAAGCTGGAGAAGAACCCGCATTTCTGGCAGGCCGACAAAGTCAGCCTGGATGGCGTGGAGTGGATTTCCATTCCGGACGACAATACCCGGATGCTCAAGGTGCAGGCAGGCGAGCTGGACTCGGCGATTTTCGTACCGTTTTCGCGAGTCGATGCGCTGCGCAAGGATCCCAACCTGACCATCCACTCCGACCCTTCCACTCGGGAAGATCACCTGCTGATCAACCATGAACACGGATTGCTGGCCAAACCTGAAGTACGTCAGGCACTGGACATGGCTATCAACAAGAAGTCGGTGGTTGACACTGTCACCTTCGGCCATGGTCAGGAGGCTTACTCCTACATACCCAAAGACTCGCTTTACCATTACGCCGACAACCTGAAGCGTCCGTTTGACCCGGTCAAAGCCAAGCAGATGCTGGCTGATGCCGGCGCAGCGGGCATGAAGCTGAACTACGTGGTCAATGCCGGTAACGAAGCTGATGAGCAGATCGCCGTGCTGGTTCAGCAGCAACTGGCGGCCGTCGGAGTGACCGCCACCCTGCAAAAGGTCGACCCAACCCAGAGCTGGCAGATGCTGGTCGACGGCGATTACGACCTGTCCGTGATGTACTGGACCAACGACATCCTCGACCCGGACCAGAAGACCACGTTCGTTCTGGGCCACGACACCAACATGAACTACATGACCCGCTACAAGAATGACAAGGTCAAAAATCTGGTGTCGGCGGCCCGGGTTGAAGCGGATCCGGCCAAGCGTGAACAGATGTACGTCGACTTGCAGAAGGTCGCCAAACTGGACGTCAACTGGATCGACCTTTACTACAGCCCGTACATCAACATTTCGCGCAAGAACATAGAAAACTTCCAGCAAAATCCACTGGGGCGTTTCTCTCTTGAGGAGACAGTAAAGAACTAAGGAGCGTTGCGCTGGAGCTAGAGCTCCAGCGCAATCAGTGATTACCCATTCGAGCTCACGATCTTTTTCAGCAAACGGAGTCACCTACATGGAAGTCGTCAATCAGTTGCAGCCGGCAGAGTGTGCAGGCATGGAGGACATCCGGCGCGAGATCGATGCCCTTGATCAAACCGTTATAAAACTGTTGGGCAAGCGTTTTCACTACGTGCTGGCTGCCTCGAAGTTCAAGACTTCGGTGACCTCGGTGCGTGCTCCGGAGCGCTTCAAGGCCATGCTGGCGGCACGTCGCGAGTGGGCCGAAGCCGAAGGCCTGAGCCCGGATGCAATCGAGAAGATGTACAGCGATCTTGTGAACCACTTCATTGCCGAAGAGATGAAGCACTGGGCGGCTCATCAATCTGAAACCTGAGTCCGGTGTCCGGGCTGCACGACTGACTTCGCAGAGTATTCCTACTCCGGCTCAAGTTTGCGCAGCCACCGGGCCGGGTCGTACAAAACACTGCTCGGTAACCGTTGCCCCCCACTGCTGCCCCTCTTGCTCCTGCTCCAATTTAAAACCAAAGTCTTCATACAGTTTACGAGCCACATCAAGGCCTTTGAACGTCCAAAGCCGCGTCGCGCAAAAGCCGCGTTCGTCACAGAACTTTATCGCTTCAGCCAACAAGCGTTTGCCTGCCCCTTGACCTCGCGCTGAGTCATCAAGAATGAAACAGCGCAGAATCGCTTCGCCGCCCTCTCCTTCACCGTCTATTGCGATGGAACCTACCATTCGCTGGCCGTCCAGAGCCGCCCAAACCTCATTGCGTGGATTGTGCAAACGCCCCATCAACTCCGCCATGTCTGATGCAATCAGACTTTCGAACGGCTGGCCGAAGTTCGAATGTCTTGCGTAGTAGTCCGCATGCATTTGCACAATGCGGCCGATTATTCCGGGTCGGTAGCCCCGAGCAATGTCCAGCTGCGCCGGGGGCCGCTGCTCGGTACCGAGTCGATAGGCTTGCAGGGCAACGGCATAGTTGGCGATACCCTCACTCACCGCCCGCTGTTGCTCATTCGTCAAATAAGTCATCGCCGCACCCACCTGTTCCCTGGCGAATGAATCAATGGCTCGCAGGGTCTTCTTGCCCTGCCCCGTGAGTCGCAGTTTCTTGGAGCGCGCATCGTCCTCGTGTGCAACTTCTTCGATCTCGCCGGCCTCAATGAGCTTGCGCACCATTCGGCTCACGCTGGACTTTTCCAGGCCCAGAAGCACCACAAGCTCCCCTGCCGTCAGCGAATCCCGATCCCCAATCTCCACGATTGTGTGAACGGACGAAGGCGGATAGTCCGTCGCCGCCAGCGTGGCTTGCATGAACCCCAACTCTCGCACCATGAGACGCGACGCCGAACGGACTTGGTTAATCAGGTCTGATTGGGAATGGAGCATGGAGAGCACCTCGAACGAAACGATTATTTAGTTGTATAGAACAACCAAATATCCGTCAATTGAGGAGACTCTTATTTGACGAGTCGCTTTTCCTTGGAAGGCCGGTATCCGAAGTACGAGCTGTAGCACTTGCTGAAGTGACTGGGCGACACAAAACCACAGGCAACCAGCACGTCTACCTGGGATAGCTCTGTGTGCTGGAGCAGTCGGCGCGCTTCGGTGATCCGCAACTCCATGTAATATCGCTGCGGCGTTGTCCCGAGCTGTTCCTTGAACAAACGTTCGAGTTGTCGCCGTGAACGGCCGGCGTAGACCGCCAGTTGCTCCAACTCCAGCGGCTCTTCGAGGTTGGCATCCATCAGCTTGACCACCTCTCTTAACGGCGCGCTCACACAGATATTTTCAGCCGGTTTGATGCGCCGGTAGCGAGACTCCTCGAAAGCCAGAATGTCCTCGATACCCTCGACGAGTGCTTTATCGTGTAGTCCCTTGATCCAGTCCAACGCCATATGGAATGCCCCCGAGGGACTGGAAGCGGTGAGCCGGTCTCGATCAATGACATAGGGCTCACTGGTGACGTGCGTTGCCTTGGAGATTTCCGCCAGTGCGGGACGATGTTCGGGGTGAATGGCGCATCGATATCCATCGAGCAAGCCGGCGCTACCCAGGAACCATGCGCCATTCCACAACCCGGCCAGACTGACACCCTGGTCTGCCGCCGCTCGCAACAGGCTGATGAACTCATCAGTCGCCTTCAGCTCTGTCCGGTAGCCGCCGCAAATGACCAGCAGATCCAGGTGTTGGATGGCTGACGAATCGATACGTGCATCCGGCCGAATGACCAGGCCCAGGTCGCTGACGACCTCCCCGTCATTCAAGCCGAACGTTCGGGAAGAGAATGACTTGGGTCGCAGAAGGTTCGCGGTGACAATCGTATCCAGCGCTTGCGTGAACGCGGGCAGCGAGAAGTGCTCAAGCAGCAAAAAGCCTGCCCGTACCATTTGAGCAGGCTCGTTGGGGTTTTCATTCAGATAGCGGAGGTTCTTTCCCTTCATGCCTCCACTGAATTGACGTCGCTCGATCAATGTTCGACCCACTCGGTTAGGTTAACGACCCAGTCGTTTGGTGCGCTGATAAAGCGTCATGCTACCTCCAGAAACTCAAAAAGCCCTAGCGCTGATCAGGCGAGTTGAAAGCCGTAACGAAGCGGGTCTTTATCATCGAAGAAATCTCGAACTCCAATCCATACCGCTGTATCCAATGTGTAGGTCAACGGAGGTAAGCGATATGAACAACGATGATGATGTGGTCGAAA
The DNA here is from genome assembly GCF_059695645.1 of Pseudomonas sp. LBUM1673. Lineage (NCBI taxonomy): Bacteria > Pseudomonadati > Pseudomonadota > Gammaproteobacteria > Pseudomonadales > Pseudomonadaceae > Pseudomonas > Pseudomonas sp. LBUM1673. The sequence goes on along the minus strand of NZ_CP166780.1, from coordinate 2,608,691 downwards.
CAGATCGTGAGGACAGCGATAGTGACGCCAAAGAGGCAGATCAAACCGATACGCCCTCTCCGACTCAAACCCAGGAGCAGGAGGCTGAGGAGCTCAGTCGAAAAATAGCTGAGATAGAACGGAAAGTGGCGGATGGTAACTAGAAGAATGCCGCAAGGAACGGCCTGGTGCTGCAACTACACCTTCCCGACGGCAGATCAGCGCCGTCGGGAGCGCCTCACCCGTACACGATCGGTCGGGTTGGATCAGTGGCCATTGTGAAGTGCCTGGCAGTCGTTCCAGACCTCGCGTATCAAATCCTTAAGCATTAGCGCTTCAGCCCAGCGATCGGTGATGTCGCGTCCATCGGCACCCGTGATGGCATAGGGTGGCGGGCCGAGTTCACAGGTGAAGGACAGGCTGGCGGGCGTGTTCGGTCGGGCCAGCCAATCCTCGATCCCATAGCGCCACCAGCCCTGGAAACGCTCCAGCCAGAGTTGATGCTGGGCGAAGCTCAGGGGCACCTGGACCTGTTCGCCGTTGGCGACACGACCATGAAAACCCCAACTGTGGCGCAGGATGGTATGGATCTGTTCGTCGTCCTCGGCGGCGGCCGGCTCTGGCAGTTCGCGGCCCACGACATAGTGGGACAAGTCGGCCAACAGCTTGAGATCGGGCATTTGCGCAAGAATGTCGAGGGTGAACAACAAGTCACTGGTGAGGCGATAACGGTGGGTTTCCAGCAGAATCGGGAAGTCCACCTGCTCGGCCAGACGCTGCCAGCCTTCGATCAACTCGATAGCTTGCGCCAGTGTGCGCGGCCTGACGTCTGCTTGCAGCGTGAGATGGTGGCAGCCATAGCGCGAAGCGACATCGATCGCCGCCGCCAGATCATCCACGGTGCGGGGAAACACCTGCCCTTCGATTTGCAGGCCCTGCGCCTTGGCGGCGGCATGCAGGCGTTCGGCATGTTGCGCGACCCAGAAATGGTCGGTGATCCCGTCGAAGCCGGCGGCGGCGATCTTCTCCAACTGCGCTTCGAGGGGAAGATCACATTGGCCGCGGTGATCTTGCATCGCCCAAAGGGACTGAAAGACCAGGAATTCACGCATGTCAGTTCCTCAGCAGTTGTTTGAGCGGTACATCGGCGTCGGCCAGAGCGTCCACCGAAAGGAGGTTATGGTGAGCGATCAGTCGTTCGCACAACTTGATGTCCTTGGCGATGCTATTCCCCTGGCCCCAGCCGCAAGCGCCTTGCAAACGTTGCTCACCATCGAGGTAGAACAACAGGAAACCGCCACCCGGGGTTGCCCGGCTCGCCGAGGGTTCTGTGTTGGTGATCACGCCCACGGTCTGCAGCCCCCAGTCGTATTGATCGGACCAAAAACCGGGAATGACCTCGAAGGGCAGCTCGCCGCCCAACAGATTCAGGGCGGCGTGACGGCCCTGATTCTCGGCGTTGCGCCAGGTTTCCTGACGCTGGAAAACCCCTTGCGGGTGCAGCCGAAACTCACAGACATCGCCCGCCGCAAAGATGTCCGGCGCGCTGGTGCGCAGTTGGGCATCGACGCGGATGCCCTGGCCGACCTCAAGCCCGGCGGCCATGGCCAACTCAGTGTTGGGTTGCATGCCGATGCCCACCACCACCAAGTCGCAGGGCAGCAACTGGCCGTCGACCAGTTGCACGGATTCAACGTGAGTAGTGCCCTGCACCGACTCAACGGCCACGTTCAGCCGGACATCCACACCCTGGCTGCGATGCAGGTCCAGCAGGACGCTGGACAGCCGCTCCGGTAATACCCGCCCCGCCAGACGCGGTCCGGCCTCGAGTAAGGTCACCGTGCAGCCCAAGGCACGGGCGGTGGCGGCGACTTCGAGTCCGATGAAACCGCCGCCGATGATCACCACTCGGGCGTCAGGCTGCAACGAAGCGCGCAGTGCCAGCGCTTCGTCATGGGTGCGCAGATAAAGCACATTGAGCAGATGCTCAGGCACAGAGGCCAGCCTGCGCGAGCGCCCTCCCGTCGCCAGCAGTAAACGGGCGTAGTGCAGCCAGCTGCCGTCGGACAACTGCAGACGATGCTGCGGCGGATCCAGGCATTTCACCGAGTTGCCGGCCAGGTGTTCGATGTCCAGATCGGCGAGCTGAGCGGTGTCGCACAGGCTGTAACCCGCCAGATCGACTGTGCCCTGCAACAACCCCTTGGACAGCGGCGGACGTTCATAGGGCGCGTGGGACTCGTCGCCTATCAGAATCAGGCGACCGCGATAACCTTCGCCGCGCAGGGTCAGGGCCGCGCGGCCACCCGCATGCCCGGCGCCGACGATGACCAGTGGAGCATTGGCAGGATTCATGGCACAGACTCCGTGCAGTTAAACCGTAATGGCGAGCAGCACACGCCCCCCCTCGACCCGGACTTCATAGGTCTTGAGGTTGACGCACACTGGCGCGCCAAGGGCTTTGCCGGAGCGGTAATCGAAACGCCCGTTGTGCTTGGGGCACTCGACGACATGATCCATCACCAAACCATCAGCCAAGTGGATGGACTCGTGGGTGCACAGGCCCGCGGTGGCGAAAAACTCGCTGTTAGCGGAGCGGTAGACGGCATAGGTGTGCTGGCCATGGTCGAAACGAATGACATCTTCGTCGTCGATATCGTCCACGGCACATACATCGATCCATTGATCGGTCATGGCGTTTTCTCTTGTAGTGGTACAGACAGGAAGGTGTCAGGCCGGCGTTACTTCAGGTTCTGCCTGGACGTTGGCGGCCGGCGCTACGCGTTGTGGCAATGGGCGACTGACGAAATAAGTCGGGTCTTTGCGCTGCTTCCAGATGGTCGGGATGATTTCCTTGAAGGCCTCGAACAGGCTGGTGTAAGGCGGCGGGCAGTCACGACGGATCTCCTCGTGAAGTTGTGCCAGCGCGTGAAAAGGCACCATCGGATACATGTGGTGCTCGAGGTGATAGTTCATGTTGAGGTACATGAAGCGCAGCACCGGGTTCATGTAAATCGTGCGGCAGTTGCTGCGGTGATCGAGTACGTCCTCAGCCAGGCCGACATGCTGCGAAAGGCCGAACAGGTAAGACAGCCAACCGCCATAGAGTGTCGGCAGGCCGATAAACATCAGTGGCAACCAGCTCTGCATGTACAGCGCAGCGCCCACGGTAAACCCATAAATCACTAGCCAGACGCGTGCGTCCCGCACCACCTTGAGCCATTCGGATTCGGGGATGAACGTCTGTTCTTCTTCACCCATCCGCCCTACCGCATGCTTGCAGACTGACCCCATCGTCTTCAACGCGTAAGGCATTCTGAACAGGCTCAGCACCATATTTATCAGGCTTGGCGGACGTGGCTCGACGATCTCCGGATCGCGGCCGACGATAACGGTGTCGGTGTGGTGCCGTGCGTGGCTCCAGCGCCAGACTTGGGGTTCGAACATGAACATGAAGCTCGACAGCTGGTAGACCGCATCATTCATCCAGCGGGTCTTGAACGCCGTACCGTGACCCGCTTCGTGCCAACGGGCATTGGACGCCGTGCCGTAGAGCAGCCCATAGACGAAGAAAAACGGAACGCAGGCCCAGGAGCCCCAGAACCAGTAACCGCCGAAGCCGGTCACGACCATCGCCGACAGCCATATCGCGGTATCAAGCAAGGCCGGGCCATCGCGGCGCTGCATCAATTCCTTCATGCGTTTACGAGAAATGGGGGATTGGTACCAGCTTGCCGATACCAAGCCTCTTTGCGCCGCTCTGGCAGCTTCGGGGCCGGTCAATCGATAATCCCGAGGCATGGGTTTATCGGGGTTTTCAAAGGCTGCGTTTTGTTCAGGCATTTTATTGTTCTCCGCAAGCTTGATTGTTTTAGGCACTTGCTTCGATGCGGGATCACATCGCTGGGGAAAATATAGAGAGCGTAGAAATCACCCTCAAGCCCTTGAATACATTCCCTATCAAGCTATCATCCAGGCCCATTGAAGCTTGATAGTTTTCTATCAAATCGCTTGCGGGGGCCGCCATGAACAACACTAAACGCCCAACCATCGCCACCGTTGCCGAGCACGCTGGCTTGAGTGTCGCTACCGTGGACCGGGTGCTCAACGCCAGAGCCCCCGTCAATCCGGACACCGCCGAGCAGGTATTCCAGGCCGCCGAAGCGGTGGGTTATTTCGCCGCCCGGCTGATCGGCCAGCGGATCCGCGAACGGCGCCCCACCTATCGTTTTGGCATCTTGCTGCTCGGTACCGCCCAGGCGTTCTATGGCAACGTTGCCGCTGCCATTACCGAGGCGGCGCAGCGTCAGGCTGGCGCCAACCTGAGCATTCAATTCGAGTACGTCTTCGATCGCACGCCCAGCGCGATCATTGCCCAGATCGAACAACTGGCGGTGCAGTGCGATGGCCTGGCGGTGGTCATCTTCGCGCATCCGCAGATCAATGCCGCCATCGCGCAGATCAGAGAGGCCGGCGTGCCGGTGATCGCGCTGCTGTCCGACATTCATGAGACGGCGAATGAGCCTTACGTCGGCCAGGATAATCACGAGGTCGGACGTACCATGGGCTGGCTGATGGCTCACACGTGTGGCGCTCGCAAAGGCAGCGTCGGGGTGTTACTCGGCGGCCACCGTTTTCTTGGCCATCAGGCGCGGGTCGAGGGGTTGCGCAGCTACCTGGCGGAGCACGCATCGGGGTTGCGGCTACTCGAAGCGGTGATCAATCTGGACAATTGCGACATTACCGAAGAGGCGACGCTGGACCTGCTGGCGCGGCATGACGACTTGCGCGGTTTGTGCGTGGTCGGCGGTGGCGGCGACGGGGTCATCAATGCCCTGTCGCAGCTGCCGAAGCGGCCGTCGCTGTGCTGCATCCTGCAGGAGTCGACCGAGCTGTCGCGACAAGCCCTGGATCAGGGATTGATCAGCCTGGTCATCGATTCCCAGCCGCGATTGCTGGCGGCAGCGGTGGTCGACTTGCTGGTTGAACTGCAGACCACGCCGGACTTCGACCCGATACGGCATCGAATCCATATTCCACTTCAGATCATCACCTCAGAGAATGCCCGACACTGAACCTGTGAGTGGTACCGAGAATATCCACACACTTTCGCAGACACACTAAATCTGTGGCGAGGGAGCTTGCTCCCGCTGGGCTGCGTAGCAGCCCCAAAACCAATCACTGAGTTTCTTCTGAAAGACTGAGACAAGCCCTATTGGGGTCGCTGCGCAACCCAGCGGGAGCAAGCTCCCTCGCCACAAGATCGTTTTCAGCCTGTCAGAGATTGGGCTCCGAACGAAAAGCATCGGCACTCAGCCCGAACCGATTCATCTTGTTGTACAACCCGCCACGAGAAACATTCAGCTGCTTCGCGGCCAGGCGGATGTTGCCGCGGGTATCCTTGAGGGCGGCGATGATCGCATTCATTTCATGGGTGCCAAGGTCCAGGGCAGCCCGGGGTTCGGGCACACTTCCCGGCGCCGACGACCGCAACCTTTGCTTGATTTCAAGCGGTAGATCACCCGGCTGGATCAGTTCGGTCATCGCTAGATTGGTCGCGCGTTCAATGGTGTTTTCCAACTCGCGAACATTCCCCGGCCAGCTGTAGGCCGAAAGAAGATCCAGTGCCTCCGGTGAGATGCCCTGCACCGATTTGCGCAGCGACCGGGCGCAACGACTGAGAAAATGTCGCGCCAGCAATGGCACATCTTCCCGACGCATCCGCAGCGGCGGAACCGTCAGGTTCAGGACGTTGAGCCGGTAGTAAAGATCCTCGCGGAAGGCACCCTCGGCAACGGCCTGACTCAAGTTGCGGTGGGTGGCGGCGATGATGCGTACATTCACCTGCTGCGATTTTTTCGCGCCCACACGAGTCACCTCGCCTTCTTGCAAGACGCGCAGCAGGCTGACTTGGGCATCAAAAGACATGTCGCCGATTTCGTCGAGGAAGATCGTTCCACCATCGGCCAATTCGAACTTCCCGGCAGACCCTCCACGGGCCGATCCGGTGAAGGCGCCCTCGACATGACCAAACAGTTCGCTCTGCACCAGATCTCGCGGAATGGCCCCGCAATTGACGGCCACAAAAGGACCGCTGCAACGGTCGCTGGCGTTATGGATCGCCTGGGCGAACAGTTCCTTGCCGGTACCGCTCTCCCCCAGAATCAGCGTGGTCGAGTCACTGCGACTGGCAATCCGCCCCAGGTGCAACGCGTCCTGTATGGCTCGCGAACTGCCCTGAATGGTCTCGAAGGTGTAGCTGGCTTGAGTGCCTATGATCCGGCGAGTAATTTCCCGGATACGCCGGTTCTCGCGCAACGAAACAATGCGCCCACCGTGCTCCAGCGAGCACACGGACACCAGGCAAGCCAAGTGACTGCGATCATGCAGCTCAAACGTGCAATCCAGATCCCGTAGCCCCTCACCCTGCAGCCCTTTCCCGCCGCGCAGCAGAATCTCATCGGTCAGCTCGCTCTGGCCCAGACGCTGGAACGGGCTGCCCAGCAGGTCCCGGCCCACGCGAAACAATTGGCGGGCATAACGGTTGAGCGCCTTGATACAACCCCGCTCATCCAGCACCACCAGTCCCTCGTTGAGCACTTCAAGGACGGTTTGTTGTTCTTCCAGCAGTGTCTGCAGCGCCATCTGCCGCGAGACCGCTTCGGCCGCCGCCTGGACGGTGCCCAGCGTATGGAAATGAAACCAGCCCGGCTCTGCGGTCAGGGTCAGCATGGCCAGTGTCCTGCCCTGCGCATCCCGGATCGGCGCGGCGGCACAATGCATGCGCCGCCGACGCAGGCCGACCCCGAAGTTTTCCTCGGCCAGCACATACACCAAGCGGTCTTCGGCAATCGCCAGCCCCGTGCAGTTGGTGCCCTGCACCGACTCCAGCAGCCGGCTGCCCACAGGCGTGAGGTCCAGGCCGCAGAAATACAGGGTCGTGCCTTCGGCATCGGTCAGATTGATATGGCCCCTGGGGTTGTAAGCCAGCAACCCTCTCATGACCTCCGCTGCCGCTGTGATCAAGGCGCGATTGGCCACCAGCGTTGCGGCCAGCACGGCGGGGTCGACAAAACGGTATTCGCCATCCTCAGGATCGAGGCCGGCACTGACGCTGCGCAGCCAGGAATCCCAGATAATCTGCCTGACCCCGGCAGGTCGATCGGTGCAACCGTTCAGGCAAGCCAGCCAAGCCTGGTCCAGCTCGGCGATCGGCCCTTCGTTCAACAACGCAGGACCGAGAGCAGTGATGTAATCGAGGTCTTGCGCGCTGAAGGCCGCTAGCTGTGGGTTCACCATCATCGATCCGCTTCTATGTTCATGTTTTAGACATGTCAGTGTAGACATGTCATTTGAATGAACACATCTTTCAATAAGTATTAATTAACTCCTTAAATATCAATGACTTAAATATTGGCACAGCCCTTGCTCCTGGGTTAACGCCAGCGAGGACATTCCTGCTGCGAGTCATTGAACAACAATAAAAGGGAGTCATTCATGAGTACGTCCAAAATCATCCGCCTGGGTCTCATCGGTGCCGGCCGCATGGGCAGCTTTCACGGCCTGACTGCCGCCACACACATTCCCGGCGCCTGCCTGGCCGCCATCGCTGACCCTACCCCCGGCCAAGCCGCCCGCCTGGCGGCAGAGTTGGGTGTACAGAAGGTCTATACCGATCCACAGCAACTGCTCGATGATCCGGAAATAGACGCAGTCTTGATCGCCGCCCCCGCCCGCAGCCATGCCGAACTGGTGATCAGTGCAGCCCGGGCCGGCAAAGGGGTGTTTTGTGAAAAACCCATGGCCATCACCCTGGACGAGGCCGACCGCGCCATCGCCGCAGCCGCCGACGCACGCGTGCCGTTGCAGGTCGGCTTCAACCGCCGCTTTGCCAAAAGCTTCCGGACTGCCCACCTGGACGTGGTCGCAGGCCGTATCGGTACGCCGCAACTGCTGCGCTCGCTGACCCGCGATCCGGCGTTGAACAATCCGGCCGCCTCGCCACAGTGGGTGATTTTCCTCGAAACCCTGATCCACGACTTCGATACCCTGCGCTACCTCAATCCCGGCGCCGAAGCGGTTGAGGTTTTTGTCATGGCCGATGCCCTGATCGCACCGGACTACAAGGACAAGGGCTTCCTGGACACCGCCGTGGTCACGATCCGTTTCGACAACGGTGCCATCGCCACCGCCGAGGCCAATTTCCAGGCCGTGTATGGCTACGATGTTCGAGGGGAAGTCTTCGGCAGCGCCGGCATGCTGACCATGGGCAGCCTCAATGACTCTGACCTGGTTCGCTACTTGGCCAATGGCATCCAGGCCGACACCCAGCGCATGGACACCGACCTGCTGCGTGATGCCTACGTGGCCGAGCTCAATCACTTTGTCGACTGCCTGCGCACCGGCGAAAAACCACTGGCCAGCGGCGAGGATGCCCGGGTTGCACTGGCCATTGCCCTCGCCTGTATCGAGTCCTTCCAGCAAGGTATAGCCGTGCGCGTGCAAGGAGCCCTTTCATGAGTTTCACACCGTTCAAACTGGCGATCAGTGCCGAGATGGTCTTCCTCGATCTGCCGTTCACCGAACGCGTCAAACGGATTCACGCGCTGGGCTTCAGCGCCGAACTCTGGGACTGGACGAAGAAAGACATTCCGGCCCTTGTCGCCACCGGCGCTGACTTCACCTCCATGACCGGCTATATCTCGGGCAACCTGACCGACCCCGAAGACATCCAGCACCTGCTCGACAGCGCACGGGAATCCCTGGCCGTCGCCGCACAACTGAATTGCCCGAGCCTCAACTTGCATGGCACTGGTCTGGGCGACAAAGGTTTGCCGGTCAAACCCGTGGCCCACACCACGGGACGCATGTGGTTGAGCGCCTGCAAGACCCTGGAAAAAATCGCTCGCCTGGGCGAAGACGCAGGTCGGGTATTCTTGCTGGAAAACCTCAATACCGAGGTGGACCACCCCGGCACGCCCTTCGCTCGTGCCGACGATACCCTGGCGCTGATCGAGGCCGTGGGCAGCCCTCACTTGAAGATGAACTTGGACCTTTACCATGCCCAGATCGGCGAAGGAAACCTGATCGAACTGATCCTGCGCGCCGGCAACGCCATCGGGGAAATCCAGGTCGCCGATGTTCCCGGCCGCATGGAACCCGGCACCGGCGAAATCCATTATCCAGCCATTGCCAACGCCTTGTACCGCATGGGATACACCGGTGTCGTCGGGCTCGAGGGCTGGGCCAGCGGCGACAGCGAAGCGGCACTTGAACGCTTTCGACTAGCCTTCACGCTTGATTGAGGACGCTGGCGCTCTCGGCGGGTTTGGTTCAGAGAGCGCCAGCCCCCACGTTTTTTGATCTTGATGAATTTCAACTCATAACAACAAAAGGAAAAACCATCATGCGTCGCTGCACACTTCTTTTTGCCACGCTGTTATTACTCTCCAGCCAATGGGCCGCCGCCAGCTATCGCATCGGCGTGAGCATTGCCAGGGTTGACGACAACTTCATGACCTATGTGCGCAGCGGCCTAGAAGCCGCCGCCAAGAAGGAGAACATCCAGATCCAGTTCGAGGATGCCCAGGGCGATGTGGTTCGCCAGCTCAATCAGATTCAGGGCTTTCTCGGCCAGAAGGTAGACGCCGTCATCGTCCTGCCCGTGGACACCGCCGCCACCGCCAACATCACCCGCGCCGCCGTCGAAGCGAAAATACCGCTGGTCTACGTCAATCGCCATCCGGACGAACGCGTCTTGCCCAAAGGCGTGGTCACGGTGGCGTCCAATGACATTGAGGCCGGGCAACTGCAGATGCGCTACCTGGCCGACAAGATGGGGGGTAAAGGTAACATCGCGATCATCATGGGCGACCTGGCGCAAAACTCCACGCACGACCGTACCGAAGGCGTCAAACAGATACTCAAGGACTACCCCGGGATCAAGATCGTTGAACAACAAAGTGCCGAGTGGCAGCGCAACAAAGGGATGGACCTGACCAGCAACTGGCTCCTGGCCGGCACCGGCTTTGATGCCATCGTTGCCAACAATGACGAAATGGCCATCGGCGCCGCCATGGCACTGCAGCAAGCCGGCAAAGCCAAGGGCGAGATTGCAATTGTCGGCATCGACGGCCTGCCTGACGGCCTGGCGGCCATCAAGCGCGGAATGCTGGTCGCCTCGGTATTTCAAGATCCCAAAGCACAAGCGACCAGCGCCATGCTATCGGCCATCAAAATGATCAAAGGGGAACCGGTCGACGCAGATGTCTGGGTGCCCTTTGAGCTGATCACGCCGGAGCAGGTGGCGATGTTTGAGCAACGCTACAAATAGCGTCAAAGGGCAGCACGGTTAATCGAGCGTGTTTATTTGAGCCTGCTGATTGACTGAATGCTGGCTGAATTGATGTCGCAATGCACATTCAAGCCGTTCGATTGCTGCCCTTGGAGACGGGCAGCAATCGAACTTGCGACTTAACCCTGGACCAGGTTGGAGATCTTGACGTCCGGATCGACGTCAGCCTCGTAGTCCACCCCTTCGATCCCAAAACCGAAGAGACGCAGGAACTCCGCCTTGTAACCGGCAAAATCAGTCAGTTCATAAAGGTTGTCATTGCTGACCTGATCCCAGAGCTGCTTGACGCGGTCCTGGACTTCGGGAGCCAGCTCCTTGTAGTCCGCGCGCAGGCGACCTTCTTCATCCATAACGGGCGTCTGGCTGTACAAGCTGTCTTTGTAGAGCGCGTAGACCTGCTCGATGCACCCTTCGTGTGTGCCCTGCGCCTTCATGACCTTGAACAACAATGACAGATACAGCGGCATGATCGGGATAGCTGAACTTGCCTGGGTAACGACCGCCTTCAATACCGAGACCCGCGCATCGCCCCCCAGAACAGCCAACCGCTCACGGATACCCAGGACTTTCTGATCCAGATCCTTCTTGGCCGCACCAATGGAGCCATTCCAGTAGATGTCGTGAGTCAGCTTTTCGCCCAGGTAAGTGAATGCGGTCGTTTTCGCCCCATCAGCCAGAACACCCGCTTCGTGCAGGGCATCGATCCACATCTGCCAGTCTTCGCCGCCCATCACGGCCACCGTGCCATCGATTTCGGTTTGGGTCGCAGGCTGTAGCGTGGTGTCCTTGACCACTTCCTTATCAGTATCCAGGCCCCGCAAGGTCACGGCCTTGTCGAGCGGCTTGAGGGTAGAACTGAATACTTCACCCGTCTTGGGGTGTGTCCGGCGCGGTGCGGCAAGGCTGTAAACAACCAGGTCGACCTTCCCCAAGTCGCGCTTGATAACGTCGATGGTCTTCTGTTTGATTTCATCGGAAAAAGCATCGCCATTGATGCTCTTGGCGTAGAGGCCTTCTGACTCGGCAAACGTGTGAAAGGCCGCGGTGTTGTACCAGCCGGCGGTGCCGAGCTTGCCCTCATCACCTTCACGTTCGAAAAACACACCGAGCGTCTTGGCGCCACAGCCAAAAGCTGCCGTTATCCGCGCAGCAAGTCCGTAGCCGGTCGATGCACCAATCACGAGTACGTTCTTTGGCCCTCCGGAGATCAATCCTTCTGAGGTAACGTAGTCGATCTGATTCTTGACGTTGGCTTCACAGCCTGTGGGGTGGGTCGTCACACAGACAAAGCCGCGAACGCGCGGTTTGATGATCATAAAAGATCTCCCTCTTCCAAGATGTAGAGAGCCAACACTGGCTATAAAAGTCATAGACGCCTGAAAAGCTGAAGCGTCACGGTGAATGATCTGTTGCGGTGGCTGACTGTTGATGGTGCGCTAGCCACACACTTTAGCGCATGGACGAACATGGCCAAGGCGGTGATGGCTGCCCGGTCGAGTTTTACCAGCCTGGGCATCAGACAGCGACTATGACTTTACCAAGGTTAATCGGCACCGCGTGGATGATCGATCACGAACTTCCAGGTGCCATCTGCCTGGCGGCGTACCACTTCAATGTTCTTGCCCTCGATCTTCAGCGGATGACCATCGGCATCTTTGGCGATGGCCGACCAGCTCCCACGCACCAGCGCCAGGTCCTGTTCGGCGTTGAGAAATGCCGTGAGTTCGGTGGTGAAGGTCGGCGCTTCCAGATCCATCCAACCGCGCAGGGTTTCGCGAATGGCCGCCTGGCCGATCACGGCCTCGCCCGAGTCGACAATGAAGGTTGCATTGGGCTCGTAGAGAGCGACTGCCGATTCCAGGTCCTTGTTTCTGATAGCTTGAAAGATAAGCAGATCGCAGTCTTCAGGTTTGAGCGCGGCCATGATGTTTTTCCTATGCAGTAGTGGGGAGAAACCCGTGCCTCGGCGACAAGCGTTGGAGACGGGCTCGCTGCAAGTTAGGCATTGGGGACACATGAATAAAGGGCTAGCATGGCGCCACACTCCAAACAGAATGTTTTCAATGGACCGATTGACCAGCATGGCAACCTTCGTCAAGGCCGTGGAGCTAGGATCCTTCAGCGCCGCTGCGGATGATCTCAACCTTTCCGCCCAATTGGTTGGCAAGCAGGTAAAGGCGCTTGAACAGCACTTGGGCGTGCGGTTGTTAACCCGCACGACGCGTAAGCAGAGTCTGACCGATTTTGGTCACCACTTTTACGACCGCGCGAAGGTCATCCTTGCTGAAGTTGAAGAGGCCGAAGGGCTGGCAGCCGAGACCCGCGCTGTTCCTAGTGGCCGATTGCGCATCAATGCTTCTGTCACTTTCGGTGAGCGCACCCTGGCGCCGCGCTTGCTGGAGTACATGGCGAAGTACCCCAGGGTTTCTGTGCATTTCACACTTTCCAACCGGCTGACGGACCTGGTGGAGGAAGGCTACGATGTGGTGTTCCGCATTGGCGAACTGGGCGACAGCGGGCTCAAGGCACGTTACCTGGGCCCTTACGAGCTGGTGCTTTGTGCGTCGCCGGCCTACCTGGCACCGCGCCCGCCGATTTGTACGCCTTGGGATCTGCAACAGCACGAGTGCCTGGGTTTCGCCTATTCGGATGGACGCACCGAATGGACGTTCGAAGGGCCACAGGGGCGTATCAATGTACCGATTAGCAGCCGATTCATGGTCAATCAGAGCGAACCCTTGCTGCGCGCCGCGTTGGCGGGGCTCGGGCTGATATTGCAGCCCTCGGAACTGGTCAGGGAGGCGTTGGATCAGGGTACGCTTGTACGCGTACTGATGGATTTCCCGGCCCCGTCACCACCGGTCAACATGCTGTATGCCCCGGACCGACGCATAACTCCCAAGCTGCGCAGTTTTCTGGACTTCTGCGTCGAAGCCTTTAGCCTTCGGCCCGCATGACGCGACTCAAAAACACCTCGCAGAGGCTGGCAAGAGTCAATTAAATATCACCTGAGTGCCGCGCAAGAGGTGGCTATGAAAGTTCGTTACTCCAAGCAACTCGTCTTTTACCTTTTTGGGGCTTTAGTTGTATGTCTTGTCGCCAGCGGGTCGTTTTATAACATCAATGTACAAGATCGCGGCGTCGTCCTGCGTAACGGCAAGATTTTTACCGAGGCACAACCCGGGGTTGGTTGGAAGCTCCCAATTGCGGATGAAGTGATCAGTATTTCAATGCAAAACAACCTCCTCTATTGGAGGGCTTTACAAGCAAGAACTCAAAGTGATTTGATGGCGCTGGAGGTTTCTATTATTTGGCGCATAGCGCCAAGCGAAGTGTCCAAAATGTATAAAAAATATACCACCCTGGAAGCGGTCGAAAATGTTTTGCTTATACCTAAGGTAACAGAGCAGATCAGGCTGACATTATCCCATTACGAAACAGAGCGGGCGCTGAAAAATCGGAAGGAGCTCATGGATAGCTTTTCTAATGCAATCAGGGCTGCTATTGATGGCCCGATCATAATTGAAAGCATCCACATTGGAAACGTGCACATGCAAAGTATCTCTATTGAATAGGATGTCGTGGGTGCTTAATTTTAATGCGGTATTGAGTTTTTCGCAGATGATCGTTGATCCAGCCATGATCAATGGCGCCATTGATCAATGCGCTATGAAAACCCCAACAACAAAAATCAAGAGGCTACTATCATGCGCCGTACGGTTTTCTTGAGATGTTTGTGGTTAGGTGCACTGGCTGCAGTGTCTATTTTTACAAGCCTCTCTTTTTATACTATCAACGAAGGAGAGCTAGGCCTGGTTTTACGTAATGGCAAGATCCTTTCTGAAGCAGGACCCGGGCTAAATTGGAAACTTCCAATTGCTGATAAAGTGCTTACATTCTCAAGCCAGAGTAATATTCTTCACATTACAAAAAACCACAACTACACCTCGGATCTTGTTGAGTTCAACTTTGATGTATCAGTTGCCTGGCATGTGACGCCGAACAAAATCAAGGACATATACACCAAATACAACGACCTTCAATCGGTCGAGCTAGCACTCATAAAGCCCGAAGCCACTGAAAACATCGGGCTTATTATGTCGCGCTATAAAGCCATTAAAATATACGAAAACCCTTACGCATTCATAGAAGAAGCCACAGCAGCAATAAAAACCGCAGTAGGTGAACGAGTAGTCATTGACAGCATAAGCTTTGATAAAATCAATCTCGCAGACTTTGACAAGCCATACGAGCCCGCAGCAACGGTCGGATCATATGGCGATTATAAGCGGTAATTCTTTGCGTTTCGGTTTTAAGCGGCATTCAAGCCAACATTCTCCCCAAGGAAGAAAATATGGCACCCCAACGCCACGGGCAACTATCGGCCAACAGCAGTCCGAGGTGCGCGTTGCTGGCCGCAGCACCTCGCATCAACCGGGTTAATCGACGACCTTTATCTGCGTCAGCCCTACCCGCTCAGCCTGCTCTAAAATCTGCGCCGGCAGCGCGTCCGCAGTGGGCATGATCAGGCTGTTCTCACCGTCCCCATAATGCAGCTGTAGCAGGTGCATCGCCGCCTCATGGACAGGCAATTGAGGCTGCTCGAATTCGAATATGTATGTGCGGGGCTCGCCGTTGAACAGGTATTCCAGGGTGTAGTTGGGCATGGTGGGATCCTCATAATAGGAAGTGCAGCTGTCCATCCTGGCTAGTCAGTCCATTTTTAGCTTCAACTGCTCGCGGCCTCCACGCTTCATCAGCTGGATTCCACGAGTTGGACTTATACCGTGCTCCTCGCTAATGTCCCGTACTGGAAAAACCAACCACCCCCGTCACTTAAAAGGAGATTTTCACATGGAAGTACGCTGCTCATCGATCGAGGAGGTTCGGGAACGCATCGATCACATCGATCGCGACGTGGTTTCACTGCTCGCTCAACGTGGCAACCTGGTCACCCAAGCCGCCGCGTTCAAAAAAACCACTGACGATGTCCGCGCTCCGGCGCGGGTCGAGCAGGTAATCGCCAAGGTGCGCGGCCTTGCCAGCGATTCGGATATCTCGCCTGACGTGGTGGAACGGGTATACCGAGCCATGATCGCCGCCTTCATTGACGAAGAGCTGAAAACTCACGCAACCCTGGCGAATAAGTCGTAGGGTATCCCGTTGTTTGTTCAGCGGGGCGAGTCCTTGCCCCGCGCCCCATGTTCTATTTTTGGCTGAGCGCCGCGATCGATACCCCCGATGCCACAAACGTCAGCCCTGCTCCCACGTTCAGACCATTCACGAGTCGAGGCCGCTGGCGCAAAAAACCGGAAAGTGCAGTGGCAAAGACACCCATCAGTGCGAATCCAGCTGCCGTAAGTACAGCAAACCACACGCCGTACACCAGCATCTGGATACTCACTGAGCCGCGGTGCGGGTCGACAAACTGCGGGATGAATGCCAACACGAAAAAGCCCGGCTTGGGGTTCAGTGCTGCGGAGCAGAAGCCTGTCAGGAAAATGCTCGGCAGGGATTGTCGAGTTGCCGGATGAAAGCTAAGCAGGCTGCGAGAGCGCAGCACCTTGATACCTAGCCAGAGCAAGTAGCCGGCACCGATAAGCTTGACGATCCAGAACGTTGCTGCGGAGGTCTGCATCAGTAGCGTCAGCCCTAACGAAGCGGCTGTCACATGAAAGAGTATTCCTGCGCCGGATGCCAGTCCCGATAATACCGCTGCTGTTTTCCCCTGGCTGAGCCCGCGGCCCACGGCCAGCAGATTGTCCGGACCTGGTGCGAGTACCAGAAGCAGGCATGCAGCGGTGTAGGCAAGCCAGATATCCATTGGAAACACGATATTTCTCCCTGAGTGTGATCGAGGCATCCCGCCTCACGTAGCGCAAACTGTAGCCCTTCCTCTCTTTCAAAGGCAAACCTGTGCGCGGCAACGCCCCTCTTGCCGTTCTGGCAGCGCCGAGCGATCAACCATGTCGCCCCTCCTGCATCATGGCGCTCTCAGTCAACTCTGGCCGTTGTGCTCAAGCATCACGAACATTCAGGAATTAAAGTCGAAGCGCCAGGGGAAGCTACCCCCGCTCACAATTCCAATAATAGAGCCACTCCGATGAACCTGACAAAATCCCTGCCAGCCTGCCTGGCGCTCAGCTTCGCATCGTTTGCCGGCCATGCAGCAGACGGCCCTCCACCACCTTCGGTGAGTCAGCCCAGCAGTATCAACCTGGGCGGCACCAGCTTTTACGACGGTTTCGCGGGACCGCCCGGTTTATCTCATCTGACCTATCTGAAGTTCAGCACCGCAAGCAGCATCAGGGACAACTCAGGCAAGGATAATGGCGCTTTTGATAATCCGAAGATCAACGTCATCACGCTGATCAATCAACTGAGCTATTACTCCCCCGACACCATCGGAGGTGGTGCGCACCTGGGTTGGAGTTTATTGGTGCCCATCGTCTCCCTGGACGGAGACTTCGGTGACAACGGTGCCAAACTCCAGGATAACGCCACCGGCCTGGGTGATATCACGGTTGGGCCGCAGATCCAGTTCGATCCGATCGTCGACGCCCACGGCCGGCCGGTGTTTGTGCAGCGTGTGGCCTTCGACACCATCCTGCCGACGGGCAAATACGACAAACATAAAGACCTGAACCCAGGTTCCAACTTCTTCTCTCTGAACCCCTACTGGGCAGCGACCTGGATGCCAGCGCCTCGTTGGGAGGTGAGCTGGAGGCTGCACTACCTGTACAACTTCAAGAACGACGACCCTGCCAGCAGTTCGACGCAATTCTTCGAAGGCCAAGCCGTGCGCGACACCCAGGCAGGACAGTCGGCGTGGGCCAACTTCACTGCCTCGTATGAAGTGATCCCCAATGTGTCGGTCGGCATCAACGGGTACTACTTCAGGCAGATATCGGATGACGAGGTCAACGGAGGCAGGCTGAGCAACTCTCGGGAAAAGGTATTGGGCATTGGCCCAGGCCTGTTCTGGAAAATCAGCGATGGCCAGGGCTTCTGGCTGAACACCTATAAAGAGACCGGCGTCGAAAACCGCTCTCGAACGGATTACGCAGTGCAGGTTCGTTACGCCCACAAGTTCTGACTGACGTGTGGGCCCGCTCCTGCATGAGGAGCGGGCCCCTTTACCCAAGGTGATGTTTCATGAACGCGCTCGACTCCATCGACAGCAAAAAATCATTGGGCGCGATCTGCCTGATGATGGTCATTTCCTTAGGGACGCTGCAAATCCAGCCTATTCTGGGTGGCGCTTTGATCGACCAGCTAGGCTTGCCGCTCAATGCAATAGGCGCCGTTTTCGCCGCGGAACTTATTGCGATGTCCATCGCTTGCGGCGTTTGCGCCCTGTTCATGGCAAGCGTCGACCGGCGCCGCTTTGCCCTGTTGGCCTTGTTGATCCTGGCACTGGGTAATCTGGCCAGCACTCAGCTCCACAGCCAGACCGGGCTGCTCATTTCCAGGATGGTCTGCGGCGCAAGCGGTGGCGCTGTCATGGCGGTGGTCTACGCCACGGCAGCGCTGCGCACGTCTAAAGATGCGACGTTCGCAGTCATCAATATCGGCAACCTTCTCTGGGGCATGCTGCTGGTGACCTCCATGCCCCTGATCCTGAAATCATTCGGCGTCAATGGTGCGTTTTCCCTGCTGGCTATCACCAGTGCGCTCGCGGCGGCGGGTTGCTGGAGAGTACCCGAGCGCTACCCTGAAACACATCGCTCGGCCAGTGACTCGACCCGGCCATTCGGTCTCACGTCCATCCTGTTGATCATGCTTTTTGCGCTGCTGTTTTTCGGACACTCCGCGCTATGGGTTTACCAGGAGCGCATCGGTAAAAGCATTGGCCTGGAGCCGCAGCAGATTGGTGCAATTCTCGGCGCAAGCATCCTTGCCGGCGCCCTGGGGGCAGGTCTGGCCGGGCTGATCGGACGTCGCCTGGGTTTGCTGTTTCCGCAACTATTGAGCTTCGGCACGGCGTTGTTGGCGACCTTGATCATGGTCTATGGCGACAGTCCCGCTGCGTTTGTCGCCACGGCCTGCCTGATCCATATGGTGTGGTTTTTCAGCCTGCCTTACCTGCTTTCCATGGCGGCCGAACTGGACCCTTCCGGCCGACTGGCAGGCCTGGGTAATGCCGCGATTTTTATCGGCCAGGGGCTCGGCCCCTTTGGTGCAGCACTGGTCGTCGGCGAGGGACACTTCCGGGCGGTCGGATGGCTGGCCGCCTCAGCCTATTTGCTAGCCTTGATTATCTCGTGCCTGGTCGTTGCACGCTTTCGTCGAGGCGTGAAACCTTGCGGGGCGACAATGTCCCCTCAATCGGCCTGAATGCTCACTCTGAACATGAACGAAACGCACATCAATGAGATTGCCCGATGACGATTCCATTTCCTCAAACCCCTGAATTTTCCGGTGCTCTTTATACGCCCAGCCGCGTAGAAGCCGAGGTGTTCGACCTTGAGATTGAAGGCACCCTTCCCGCTTCGATCCGTGGGGCTTTCTATCAAGTCGCACCAGACCCGCAGTACCCACCGTTGCTGGGCACCGATATCTTTTTCAACGGCGACGGCATGGTCAGCGGCTTCTATTTTGCCAACGGCAAGGTATCGATGCGTCGCCGCTACGTGAAGACCGATCGTTTGCTGGCTCAGCGCCGGGAAGGTCGCTCGCTCAATGGTGTCTATCGAAACGTCTACACCAATGATCCGCTCGCGGCGAAGAACAACACCACTGCCAACACGACCGTCATGCCACACAACGGCGTCCTGCTTGCGCTCAAGGAAGATGCCATGCCCTGGGCGATGGACCTCGAAACGCTGGAGACCCTCGGCGAATGGAATTTTAACGGGCAGATCAAATCAGCGACGTTCACCGCCCACCCCAAGCTTGACCCGGCCACAGGAAACCTCCTGGCATTCAGTTATGAAGCCAAAGGAGATGGCACGCCCGACCTGGCCTACTTCGAACTTTCTCCGGACGGAAAACTGCTGCATGAAATCTGGTTCCAGGCTCCTTATGCCGCCATGGTTCATGATTTCGCGGTGACCGAGCGGTACGTCGTGTTCCCGCTGATACCGTTGACGGTTGACGTCGATCGCATGAAAAACGGCGGCCCGCATTTTCAATGGCAGCCCGATCTGCCTCAGCTTTTCGCCGTGGTGCCACGCAACGGGCGCGCGGAAGACGTTCGTTGGTTCAAGGGTCCCAAGGACGGCTTCCAAGGGCATACGCTCAATGCATTCGATGAGGAGGGAAAGGTTTACGTCGATATGCCGGTCACCGGCGGGAACATCTTCTACTTCTTTCCACAGGCGGACGGTCATGTCCCGCCGCCTGAAACACTGGCGGCAAGCCTGATGCGGTGGACCTTTGACCTGAACGGATCGCAGGAGAACATCCAACCGCAGCCACTGACTGATTACCCCTGCGAGTTTCCAAGGTGTGACGACCGCTACATCGGTCGAAAGTACGAGCACGGTTTCCTGCTCGCCTTTGATCCAGAGCGCCCCTACAACCCTGCGAACGGACCGATGCCGTTTCAGTTTTTCAACCTGCTGGCTCACGTGAACCTGAAAACAGGAACCACCGAATCCTGGTTTCCCGGTGACAGCGGTTGCTTCCAGGAGCCCATCTTCATTCCGCGCTCCCCGGATGCGCAGGAAGCGGATGGCTATGTCGTTGCCCTGCTCAATCTCATCGCTGAGGGCCGTAGTGAGCTCGTGGTGCTGGATTCGCGTGACATGGAGCATGGCCCCATTGCACGAATCAAGGTCCCATTCCGGATGCGCATGTCGCTGCATGGCTGCTGGGCATCGAGCTGAATGGGCGCATCCTGTATCGCCGTTGCCGAATGCGGGTTCTATCTGCTGCTGCAGGCACCATCAAGGCTTGGCTGACCGGTATTAGCCCGCGCCCCCCCCTTCCTGCCTCGTTGCCATCCGCACACCGTGCGGATGGCACGCCGTACCTCTTTATCCGTCAATCCAGCAACGGGGCAAAAACCAATCAATACAAAATTCTACATTATAGGATTTATGCAAATATCCCACTTTACAGGATTTATTTGAGCGCATAGATTGATCCTCATTGCATCCCGTGCCCATGCACCCACTCTCTACCAAGGAGACTCCATGAAACTCGCGAGCTTTGTTGTGCAAGGTCGTAGCACCTACGGCGTTGTCGAGGGCGATCAAGTGATTGACCTGGAATCGGTCAAACCCACCTTCGGCACCGATCTCAAGCAAGCCATCGTCAACAACCGCCTGGGCGAACTGAACAGCGCCGTCCTGGCGAGCCTGCCGCGCATCCCGCTGTCTGAAGTGAAGTTCCTGCCCGTCATTCAGAACCCGGGCAAGGTGCTGTGCATTGGCATCAACTACGCCACCCATGTGCGGGAAACCGGGCGTGAGATGCCGACCTACCCCATGATTTTTACCCGCTTCGCCGACAGCCAGACCGCCCACCTGCAGCCCATCGTTCGCCCAAAGGCCTCGCACAAGCTCGATTTTGAAGGTGAGCTGGCGGTGGTAATCGGCAAAACGGCGCGCCACATCAAGCACGCCGACGCGCTGGACTACGTGGCCGGCTACGCCTGCTACAACGACGGCAGTGTCCGCGACTGGCAGAAGCACACCATTCAGTTCATACCGGGCAAGAACTTCCCGAACACTGGCGCCTTCGGCCCTTGGCTGGTTACCCGCGACGAGATCGGTGACCCACAGGATCTGGAACTGACCACTCGCCTGAATGGCGAAGTGATGCAGCACACCAGCACCAACGACATGATTTTCGATGTGCGCAAGCTGATCGAATACTGCTCCACTTTCACCGAGCTGGCTCCCGGTGACGTGATTGTCAGTGGCACCACCGGTGGCGTCGGTGCGTTCCGTGAGCCGCCAGTATGGATGAAGCCGGGCGATGAAATCGAGATCGAGATTTCTCGAATCGGCGTCCTGCGCAACAGCATCGTTGACGAGCAGTAAGCCATGAGCCAATTACCTGAATCGGAACATCTGTCAGAGCCGGATACCGACACCAAAGGCTCGAGCCTGGAGCGCATGCTGCGGGTACTCGATCTGTTCACCGAAGAGAACCCGATCTGGGCTGTCGACGACATGGGCGGTGCATTGGGCTTTACCCGTTCGACCATCTACCGCTATGTGCGCGAACTGGCCGAGGCGAATCTGTTGTTCCAGGTCGAAGCCGGGCGTTATGCGCTGGGTGCCCGGATCATTACCTGGGACCGCCAGTTGCGGTTAAGCGACCCCCTCGTGCGCGCCGCACAATCCCTGGAGCCGAGCTTCCCACAGTGGAGCGAGCAGCAAGTCTGGCTGATCTGCCGGCTGTTCAAGGATCAGGTCGTCTGTATTCATCAGCACGGCGATTTGTTCAGCAAGGTCAGTTATTCACGCGGCTCACCAAGGCCCTTGTTCCTGGGTGCGACCTCCAAGGCGATCCTCGCCAATATGAACTCGCGTCAGCACAGCCAACTCTTCCTGGAGAATCCCGACGAGGTACGCGCCAGCAATCTTGGTCAGACCTGGGAACAGTTTCGTCGCTCGCTACAGCAATTGCGGCGTCAGGGATACGTTGCCAGCGCAGGCGAAGTCGACGCGGGCGTCTATGGCCTCGCAGCACCGATCTTCGACGGTGATGGCAAGGTCGTGGGCAGCATCAGCTGCGTTCGCCCGATTCAAGAACGTGACAGTGCCCTGGAAGAGAGACAAGGGCAGCAGATCCTTGCCCTGGCACAGGAACTGTCGCAGCTCATGGTGGAGCTCGCCAACCGTCCCAAGCAATTGGACTGAGCCATCGGCAAGGGAATAACAATGACAACCCTCAACACTATCAACACAGATGTCCTGATCATCGGAGCCGGTCCTACGGGACTGACGCTAGCCAACCTGCTTGGCCAGGCTGGCGTGGACACATTGATCATCGATCGCAAGCCCGGCACCGTGACCGAGCCTCGGGCTGTTTCGATCGATGACGAGTCCTTGCGCACCATGCAGGCCATCGGTCTGGACCAGGCCGTGCTTAACGATGTGGTTCCCGGTTACGGCGTGCACTACTTCACCCGGCCCGGCGGTCGCTGCTTCGGTAAAGTCGAGCCGACCGGCAAGTTGTATGGGTTCCCCAAGCGCAATGCCTTTCGCCAACCGCTGTTGGAGGCCACCCTCAAGACCGGCCTCAAACGCTTTGCCAACCTGAAGGCACGGTTCAGCCATGAGCTTCTGGAATTCAGTCAAGACCACCCTGGCGTGCGCGCGCTGATTCGGGACGCCGAGGGCCAGATGATAGAAGTCACCGCGGCGTACCTGGTGGCCTGCGACGGTGGCCGCAGCCCGGTACGCAAGCAACTGGGGATTGAGATGGTGGGCTCGAGCTTTTCCTCGCGCTGGCTGGTGGTCGATACCGATCAGGATGACGACCCGTTCTGGCAAACACGCGTGTATTGCGACGCAAGACGGCCCATTGTTGAGGTGCCTGGCCCCCACCGTACTCGTCGATTCGAATTTCTCCTCAAGCCGGACGAAACGGATGAGCAAGTGCTCAGCGACACTTGCCTGCAGGCCTTACTTCGTCCATTCAAGGGGGACGCCCCGGTTTCCATCGTGCGCAAGACGGTTTACACCTTTCACGCCCGGGTCGCCGAGCGGTGGCAGGTGGGCCGTGTGTTTCTCGCCGGAGATGCCGCACACCTGACCCCGCCGTATGCCGGTCAGGGCATGAACAGCGGTGTACGTGATGCCCATAACCTGAGCTGGAAACTGATCGGCGTGCTAAAAGGAAAAATGGCTGAAAGCGCCCTGCTGTCTTACGAAAGCGAACGTCGCGATCATGCGTGGGCATTGATCAAACTGGCCTTGAACCTCGGTGTGGTCATGGCACCGGCAACCGTCCTGCGCGCTCGCTTGATCAGCGGTGCATTCGCCCTGATCGGCCTGTTGCCGCCGTTGCGCGATTATTTCCTGCAGATGCGCTTCAAGCCAAAACCCAGGTTCACCAAAGGGCTGGTACTGAGCGAAGGCGAAGCTGGAAAACTGTCCTGCGGACAAATGTTTCCTCAACCAATGCTCACCGATCCCCATGGCCACGAACGTCTGCTCGACGAAACCATTGGCGCCGGCTTCGCCTTGATTCAATACGGCGTCCCTACCCGCCAGCGCATCGATGAACTCAAGCATGGCCTCTGGCACCTTCTTGAAGTCAAACGCATCCTGATTCTTCCCGGGCACGTCAAGGCCATGCCTTCGATGCCTGGCTGCACGGTGCTCCAGGACCGTGAGGGGTTGCTCAAAGGACTGCTGGGCGATTCAAACAGGTTTTTGCTACTGCGCCCTGATCGTTATATCGCCGCCATCTTCGACAAGGCCGCAGAGACAAAGACTGCCGAATCGCTGCAGTCGCTGTTCGGCATCGCCATGGCCAGAAGCAGCGAAATCGAATCGGGCATCGCCCCCGTCTTTCACTGAACCGTTCATGCCACAGAGGTGTTTATGCAAACACTCCAGACTTCCACCCCTGCACGCCTGTGCTACCTGCACCTGGCGAGCAAGGAACCGCAACGGCAAATCGACTTCTATCGGCGCATGCTGGATATGGACAGCCAGGCGCAGGTCGATGGCAGCTGGATGCTGAGCGGTCCGCAACGCGCCATGCTCGTGTCTCCTGCCGACCATAACGGTCTGCTCGCGGCAGCCTATGACCTGGGGACTCAAACCCGACTGGCAGAACTGCGCACGCGCCTGATCGAGCACGACTGTGCCGTCGAAGAGATCGACTCACCGCTGCTCGAACCGGGCGCCTTCCTGATTCGAGACCCTCAAGGTCGGCAAACGATATTCGGTGTGTCTCCCGTCGATCCCGATGCTGATCGGCCAGGCATGCCCGGCCGCCTGCAGCACGTGGTATTCCAGACCACTGAGCTGCAAGCCATGATCGATTTCTACGTCAACACGGTCGGGTTCACCGTATCGGACAACGTCGTCGACGAGCAGACCGGCCAGCTCATGACGTGTTTCCTGCGCTCGGACGATGAGCATCATTCACTGGCGTTTTTCCGCGGCTCGAAAAACGAATGGGACCACCACTGTTACGAAACCAACGAATGGAATGACATTCGCGACTGGGGTGATCGCTTCGCCAAGGAACGTATCACCCTCTTCTTCGGCCCCGGCCGACATGGGCCGGGCAACAACCTGTTCTTCATGGTGGTCGATGCCGATCGCAACCGCCTGGAGTTCTCGGCCGAGCTCGAAAAAACCGATGCCACCCACCAGCCCGGTGTCTGGCCACAGGAGGAGTACACGCTCAATTCCTGGGGACGCGCCTGGATCAGGAGTTGAATACTTTTTTACACACAATCGACGCGGCCACCTGCCTCCAAAGGTAAGACTATGACGACTCAACATTACGCCCCCTACGCCATCAATGGCGACCAGTACATCAACGGCACCTGGCGTGCAGGTCGCTCTTCACGGCGACTGGACGACCGCAACCCCTTCAATGGCGAACAACTGCTGGAGATGCCGCTGGCTTCGATTGCCGATCTGGACGATGCCTATCAGGCTGCCCTTCGTGCGCAAACCGGATGGGCACAACTGCACCCGACACAGCGCAGCGCACAACTTGAAAAACTGGCGCGCGTCATCCAGAACCGCGGCGAAGAAATCATCGACTGGCTGATCCGTGAGTCCGGCAGTACCCGCATCAAAGCGAGCATGGAATGGCAGTTCACGCTGAACCTGGTTCGTGAGTGCGCCTCAATGCCGATGCAGGTTGAGGGACGGATCCTGACGAGCTACAAGCCTGGCGAACAGAGCTTTGTCTTTCGTGAACCCTTGGGTGTGGTCGGTGTGATCAGCCCGTGGAACTTTCCTCTGTATCTGAGCATGCGTTCGGTGGTACCGGCGCTCGCGCTGGGCAATACGATCGTGCTCAAACCTGCCAGCGACACGGCGGTGACTGGCGGCCTGCTGATCGCCCACCTGTTCGAAGAGGCTGGCTTCCCCAACGGTTCGCTCAATGTCGTGGTCGGCGCAGGCTCGGAGATCGGCGATGCCTTCGTCGAACACCCGGTGCCGAGCCTGATTTCCTTCACCGGCTCAACGGATGTGGGTCGCAATGTCGGCCGCATTGCAACCGGCGGCAAACATATCAAACGCGTCGCGCTGGAGCTGGGCGGCAACGCTCCGCTGGTGGTTCTGGATGATGCAGATATTGAGATAGCGGCCCACGCCGCGGTGGTCGGGCGCTTCCTGCACCAGGGCCAGATCTGCATGAGCGTCAATCGGGTGATCGTCGACCGCTCGCTTTATGCGGACTTCGCGGCGCTGGTCGTGGAACGCGTGCGCAAGCTCAAGACCGGCGACCCGGCCAAGGCAGACACTGTGATTGGACCGGTGGTCAATCAGAGCCAGCTCGATGGCCTGTTGCGCAAAATCGATGCCGCCGAAAACGCCGGCCTCAAACGGCTTTGTGGAGGCCAGGCCTCCGGGCTGGTGCTGCCTGCCCATGTCTACGGTGAGGTTGGGGCCGATCAGGAACTGGCGCGCGATGAAACCTTCGGGCCCTTGCTGCCGCTGCTGATCGCAGAAAACGAAGCCCATGCCCTGGAATTGGCTAACGCCAGCGAGTATGGCCTGTCCAGCGCGGTATTCACCCGGGACATGGCCCGGGGTTTGAGTTTTGCCCAGGGCATCGTGGCTGGCATGACCCATATCAACGACATCACGGTCGATGACCAACCTAATGCGCCCTTCGGCGGCGAAAAGAACTCCGGCCTCGGACGCTTCAATGGTCACTATGCCCTCGATGAGTTCACCCGTGCCCATTGGGTGACCTGGCAACCGGGCGGCCACCACTACCCGTTCTGATCATTTACCGAAACTGACTCTGCCAGGATCGGGCACCGGTTGACCCCTTTGCCCGATCAGTAAAAACAATAAAAACAGAGGCAAAAAATGAACAATCTAGCCTGTGCATCCACCGATCAAGTCGTACGCTCCGATCGACTGATGAAGTGGAAAGAGTTCATGAGTGACCACCTGGGCCGCACGCCGGAGTACATAAAGCGCCTGGAGTCGACCTTCATCGAGCCGTTGCACGACAGCAACTTTCAGGGGCGGCTGGAGTACGGAGACCTGGGCCAACTGCGTTTTTGTCGAATGACCGCCAGTGCCCATCGCTACTCACGCCATCTGAGCAAAGCGGTCGACTCCCTCGACACCCCACGCATGTTGATCCTGCAGATTGCTGGCGTCAGTCATTTCGAACAGGGTCGGCGCAACAACGCGTTAGCGCCTGACGAAATGCTACTGGTCGACTGCGGCCAGCCTTTCAGCGTCACCAGTACCCAGGGCTGCGAACACTTCATCCTGCTTTTCCAGGGGACACCCGGACAGCTCGCGCAAACAGGCGATGTGCACCTCAACGGTCGCAACGGACTGGGCAGGATGCTGATGCATCTGATCAGTGATGCCTACAACCAATACCCCTTGCTCAACAGCAACTCGGCCGGGCTGATCGGCGACAGTATCGCCGGGCTTCTGGATAACGCCCTGAAGAATAAACAGGAAGAAAAGCAACTCGCACACGACTTCCGCTTCTTCAAGCAGAACCGTCTCAAGGCGTATATCGAGCGCCACCTGGCCGACCGCGACCTGACCATCGAACGCATCGCCAACGCCGAACAGTGCTCGGTGCGCAGCTTGCATCGAGCGTTTCAGGATGAGCTGGGGTGCAGCGTTAGCGAATACATCTGGCAACGCCGTTTGTCGCGCTGCGCCGAAGACCTGCGCAACCGGGAACATGCCCATCGCTCGCTCACCGAGATCGCCTATGCCTGGGGGTATGGCAGCAGCTCTCACTTCAGCCGGCATTTCAAATCGACGTTCGGCATGTCACCTCGGCTCTTCCGTGATACCGCGAGCGACAGCAGCATGAACGCCGACAACACACACGACCGCTGCAATTATGGATAGCGGCCGTTAATTCCAGCCGCCACCCGACACTGAATCTCGCGCTCGGTCTTGGCCGCGTCGAGCGTCGCGCGGTTACTGCCAGCGTCAAAGATTGGCAGGCTTATGCTCGGGGCAAATGTCCAGGCGCCGCTGCCAGACTTGAACAGACCCGACAAAGCCGAGCTCGAGGAACCGGCATTGGCCGCCGCGCCGATGTCTTGCTTTCGGCCAGTCGCCCTGACAAGCACGTCACCGCACTTTCTTCCTGCGAACAGTGTGTTTGGTTCGGTTTCAGTCATTCACCACTGGGTGCAATCGGCCAGAAGCGGTCACCGGGATGCGCCTGGAAAACGAGTTGATTCAATGGGCATCAGAAATACTGTGTGTGCCGATACGATGGCTGATATCTTTCCCGCGCACCAAATCGCGTCCAGTCGACGCTGATCCCATCAAGGAAGATAGAAACAATGAAAATATTATTCATCGCTTCGCTAGGAATTTTATCGTTAGTTCAAACATCACTATCCTTAGCGGATAATGTTAATGGAAAAAATCTCTATTTACAGCGATGCACTATGTGCCACGGAATAGATCTCAAAGCAACAGGACCATTGGCTAATAAAAGCAATCCTCCTACACCTGATCTAACAACATCCGCTTTCAAAAAACGATTAAATGATTATCCGGGCGTAATTGTATCATCGATCATACTTCGTCCAAATGGAGACTTGATTCCAAAAACTTTGCGAGAGAATGGTGTAAAGCTATCGCCGCACTCATGGAGTATTAAAGATCTGCGCGATTTAAATCAATACATGGGTGGTATGATTTCAAAAAATCGATGATTTTTGAGATAAGAGGCAGGCACAGAAATCTAAAAGCCATTTCAGGTTTGAGGGCTTGTGGGGCAATGCCGGTGAGCCAGTCGACCTCTCGCGGGCACATCGCTAATGAACAATCTCGGATTAATACAAGCTCGGGCGGCTCTTCGCATCCAGCAGCAGTCGGCTGCGGTCGTGACAGGCAAGTAACGGCCAAAAGCGGACTTCGATCAAAGCTGCAGCCCCAAACGCTCAAGGCCAGTCAACGACAACCGCTTGTGGGTCTCCCTGATGCATTTCGCTCAATTGAGCGTCCGCCTTGGCTTGCGTCGGGTGACAGAACTCGAAGGCGTTCTGAGTTTTGCCCGTCGGCCCTTTGGCCTCGGCCATGCAAACCACTGCACCCGGTGCGCAAACGGCGGGGTTGAGTTTGAAATCGCCCCAGACGCCGGGCTGGTCCTGTTTCACTTTAGCGATGTAGCTCTTGAGCGAGGGTTGCATGTCGTTCGCTGCCCCGGCGATCATTTTGACCGGGCTGACGGAAGCGCCGTAAGTATGCTGAGTGGACAAGACTGCGGTGCAATACAGTGCGCCTGCCGATGGCGCAGCCGTTGCACCGTTCGCTGGCACCGGCGTCACTGATACCTGGGTTCCTCCAGGGCCTACGACAACAGGCACGATGCTAAACGCGTTGCCCCGCCAGACCTTTAGATTGGCCCGCGAGCCGATTGCGACTTTGGCGAGTTCGACCCTGAAATCGATTGAATCACCGATCGGCTTATTGTCGACGGCCACGATCACGTCCTGAGGCAATATGCCTGCCTGCCGGGCACCGCTGCCCGGAACGGTCGCCAGCACCACCACGCCGGCCGGGGGCTGTGACAAGGCCATCGCCCGTTGCGGATCGATGGTGTCCATGCTGATGCCGACCTTGCCGCGAGGCAAGTTGCCGGGCTGGCAGCGCTTCTCAAGCCATACCGGGCTGGCCGCTTCTTTTCGCGCAGTGCCGACCTGCTTCATCACTGGCTCAGCGCTCGCCTGATACATCGGCACCTCGCTCAGGGCCATCTCTATGTACTCGCACGACTTGGAGCGATAGCGGTCAGGCGTTTCCCGGGTGACCAGTTTTTGCAGGTCAATCGGTGGCATGCCTTGTGGCGCAGCAACCGTGGAGGTCGCAGGCGATACGCTGTCGGAGTCCGCGCTGGCAACCGAGGAAACGACATAGGCACCGGCCGCGACGCCAACGGCAGTGGTCATCAGGCTGGTGTCCACTCCAGCAGGCATGGGCAGAAGCATCGCGCCGAACAATGCAGCATCGCCCAGTCCACCATCGGCGGCGCAACCCGCCAGGCCGGTGAGAGACAATGCAAAGGCAAAGCAGGTGCCTGACTTGAGGGCATGTGCAAGCATTTCGCTTCCCAGTGTGATGAGTTCTAACGGATCGTGCCGCATAATGGCAAAGTGCCGTTACGTTGTATATCGAACGATAGGTCTGGCCGGATACCACTCGTCCAATCGCAGTGGGCGCGAGATTTCAGCATCTCGATCAGATCCTCATCCAGCTTTTTATCCTTGGCCAGTTTCTTGTTCAGATCAGTTGCGCAATAACGAAGCGGCGCAGCACTGCTATCGTTCCATCTATCACAAGCGATCAGGACGCAGACGGAATGACTACTCGACTTCCAAGAGAACAGTCGCTTCGACGCCGTCGACACCTGTACACGATCGTTGATCAAGTCAGCAGACGCATTGGATGCTATCCATGATGGAATGACGCCACGGGCAGGCGAATCGAAAATTTTCGAGTGATCATGACTATGAAAATCACCAGTCTGATTGTGGCGCTGTTGGTACTGATGCAAGGCTGCGCCTGGGCACCACCTCGCCTGGCCGCGGTGCCGTCCGAGTTGACGGCGCGAGCGCAGATCCCGGGAATGACCGGGGTGCGTTATGTCGGTGGCGGCGACATGACAGAGCTGAGCCGAGTCGGGCTGGAAGCGCTGCGGCGTGAACAGGCTTACCTCGTGAAGCAGGGGCACAAGGGCCCCCTGCCGCCAGCGATATATCTGGCAATTTCGGGCGGTGGTGACAATGGCGCGTTCACCGCGGGATTGTTGAACGGCTGGACGGCTACCGGAAAGCGCCCTGAATTCAAACTCGTTACTGGCATCAGCACCGGTGCGCTGATTGCGCCTTTCGCCTTTCTTGGGCCCAAGTACGACGCGACGCTGAAGAGGGTCTATACCACCTTATCGCCGAAAGACGTCCTTGTGCCACGCAGCTTTGTCGCAGGCGTTTTGGGCGATGCGATGTCGGACAACGCACCGCTGTTGAAGCTGACGCGCAAATCGGTGACCGAGGACATGCTCAAGGAGATCGCCGCCGAGTACGCGAAAGGCCGCTTTCTGTT
This sequence comes from Pseudomonas sp. LBUM1673, assembly GCF_059695645.1. NCBI lineage: Bacteria > Pseudomonadati > Pseudomonadota > Gammaproteobacteria > Pseudomonadales > Pseudomonadaceae > Pseudomonas > Pseudomonas sp. LBUM1673. The sequence continues at coordinate 2,578,151 of NZ_CP166780.1, read as the reverse complement.
GGTCGCCACCGCGGACCTCGACGCGCGACGCCCGATTATCTGGGACATGGGGAAAATCGCGACCTATGGTGGTCCTGAGGCATTGGATCTTTTCGTGAAGATCATGATCGCATCCGCCTCGATTCCGGGAGGGTTTCCGCCAATGATGATCGATGTGGAAGTCGACGGTAAAACCTATCAGGAAATGCACGTGGACGGCGGCATCATGGCGCAGGTATTCGCTTATCCGGCCGGGATCCGTGTCAATGAGGAGGCGAAAAAAGCAGGATTCACCCGCGAGCGTAAACTCTACGTGATACGCAACGCGCGACTCGATCCGGACTGGGCGGATGTCGAGCGCAGCACCATGAGCATCGCTGGGCGCTCGATCGCCTCGTTGATCCACAGCCAGGGCATCGGCGACCTCTACCGGATCTATGCCACCACCCAGCGCGACAGTGTGGACTTCAACCTCGGATTCATACCGGCGAGCTTCAACTTCCCACACAAGGAAGAGTTCGACAACGAGTACATGCGCAAGCTCTACGACACCGGTTATGACATGGCATTGCAGGGCTTCCCGTGGCTCAAGGTGCCGCCCGGATTCGCTCCTCCAGGTGCAACAGCAACGGGGAAATAAGTTCCCCTTTGTAGCTTATTTAAGGATTTCGGAAGCTGAGGCAAATTCGGCGTTCTGCACCAGATCGATCAGCCAGGTGCGGAATGCCACGACTTTTTTCGAGTTGGCGACTTCCAGCGGTGTCACCAGGTAGAAACCCAGATCGGACTTCAACTTGAGGTTGAACGGCGCCACCAGTTTCCCGGCCTTCAAATCGTCATCGACGTAGGTGGAGCGACCGATGCACACCCCCAATCCGTCGATGGCAGCCTGCACCGCCATCATAGCCAGATCGAAGGTCAGCCGCGTGCCTTCGGCGAGCTTCTTCGGTTGCCCTGCCGCGCTCAACCACATGTTCCAGTCGTTGCTGGTCATGCCGCTGACCTGCAACAGCGTGTGATTGGCCAGATCGACCGGGCTTTTCAAGGCTTTGGGGCCGGTCAGCAGTTTGGGGCTGCACACAGGAAAGATCTCGTCGGACATGAGCCAGTCCGCCCGCAAGCCCTTCCAGTCGCCGAAACCGTAGCGGATCGCGGCGTCGATGCCGCCCTTGCGGAAGTCGACCAGTTCGGTCGATGCGGTGACCCGCACATCAATATTGGGAAATGCATCCTGAAAGGATGCCAGGCGCGGCAACAGCCATTTGGACGCCAGGGAAACCAGGGTACTGATGGTCAATGCGCTGTTGTTGGTCGACTCAAGCAACATTTCCGTGGAATAGCGCAACTCATGAAACGCCGAGCGAATGCCAGGCAAATACGCATGGCCTTCGGTGCTCAGCGCCAGACCATCCTTGAGCCGCAGAAACAGGCGAACGCCCAGTTCATCTTCAAGTCGGCGGATCTGATGGCTGATGGCCGTCTGCGTGACATTGAGCTCCTCGGCGGCCTTGGTAAAACTCATATGGCGAGCAGCAGATTCAAACGCTTTCAATCCATTGAGAGAAGGAATTCTGGCAACCATAAGAGTCCGTAATGCTCATGAGATTTTGTCATAAGGTAGCACTCAAGAAGTCCTTTGCGAATTGTTTCAGCGGTCGTGATTCTAGCGTCGTTCTCAAGCCACGACGGCTTGAAAACGACCCCTCAAGGATGAGATCGCCGTGAATAAAACAGTTGAAATCAACAGCAGCCCGGACGAAAAAGCTCCACAACTGAAGGCTCGCAACGCATCGAGAATGGCTGAAATCAGCCGCCCGCATTTCGACCGGCCTCGACACTGCCGGTTGATCGCCGGGGAATGCGGGTCTTCGAATTGAGCAAACCGATCTATCGCGAGTTCGGCCTGGTTTGCTCACCCGCCGGCGAACGCACGCCTTCTGCCCAGGCGTTTCTCAATGAAATCCGCAAGTCGACCCTCGGCAGCGACATCCCGATGACGGTTCGCAGTACTGAAGCGAAAGTCGCCTGAATGGACATAAGAGCACCTAATGATGGGCGCATAAGATCGTAATTTTACCGTTCGATGACATGACACCAATATGTCTGGAACGCGGTTCACAGCCGTTTCAGGCCTGGAACGGCAACACGTTCGGGTACGCGTTGCCCGCTTATAAGGAGACACCCATGAAACTGTACTTTGCCCCTATGACCTGCTCCCTGTCGCCGCACATCGTGCTGCGTGAACTGGGCCTGCCTTTCGAACTGGTCCGAGTCAACAACAAGACCAAGGCCACGGCCGACGGCCGTGACTTCCGCGACATCAACCCAAAGGGGTACGTGGCCGCACTGGTGCTGGATAACGACCAGGTGCTGACCGAAGGTCCGGCCATCATCCAGTACCTGGCAGATCAGGTTCCGGGCAATTCCCTGGCACCGGCCAACGGCACCTGGGAGCGCACTCGTCTGCAGGAACTGCTGAACTTCATCACCTCGGAAATCCATGGCGGCAGCGCGCCGTTGTTCAATGCTGATATCCCTGAGTCCACCAAAGAAATTTTCCGGCAGAAACTGTTCAAGCGCCTGGACTACCTGAACAAGGGCCTGGTGAAAAAAGACTACCTGCTGGGCACCTTCGGCCTGGCCGATGCCTACCTGTTCACCGTGCTCAAGTGGCTCCCGTTCTTCAATATCGATGTCAAGGACTGGCCGGAACTGGCGTCGTTCATGGAGCGCATCGAAGCACGCCCAAGCGTGCAGGCCGCCATTGCCGCGGAAGAGGCAACGCAGCCGGTTTAATCACGGATGACAGAAGCTGGTGGATGCTGGCTTCTGCCTCACTTCAACCTGGATGAAGACCCCTATGCAGACAATTGAACGCGTTCCAAGCGACCACGCAGGACGTAGCCGTTCCTGCGCCTACGCCAACATCGTTTATCCCGTGGCAACCTCTGCGGACACCTCACTGGACATCGTCGGCCAGACTCACCAGGCCCTGGCCGCGTTGAGCACCAGCCTCGAAGGCCTTGGCTCTCACGCCTCGCGCATGCTGTCGGCTCAGGTGCTGCTGGCAGACATGGGCAGCAAACCCGTGGTCGATGAAATCTGGGCCCGGTGGATCGGCGACAACCCGCAGCACTGGCCCCAGCGCGCCTGTTACGGCGTCGACTTGGGCGGCAAACTGCTGATCGAAATCATCGTCACGGCGGCGCGAGGAACGGCTGATGACGCATAACGATCAGATCGACCTGGTGATCCGCACCTGCGAAGCACAACGCAGTGCCGCCATGCTCGGCGGTCATCTGGATATCTTCAGCTACCTGTTCCACCCGGACCTGACCTACATCCACTCCAGCGGTGTGGTCGACAATCTCAAGAGCCACCTTGAGAAATGCCGCTCCCGGGAGTTCATCCATCACACCCTCAACCATCAAATCGACAAAGTGACCCGAGTGGGTGAACTGGCGATCGCGTTTGGCGAGATGGTCACCAACGTCACCTCCGGGGGCGTGCGAAAACATCTGCACAACCGAACGCTCACGGCGTGGCAGAAAACCGATGAGCAATGGCAACTGCTGGTCTATCAAGCGACGCCGCTCAAGCCGGCCGAGGTGCTCGAGGCAACGTGAGCGATTCGGCGTGCGCCAGCATTCAATCGCGTAAAAAAAGCCCTGCACGCATCTGGCGTGCAGGGCTGATTTCTTTTGAGGATGTCGATAGCTCCCCTCAGTGACCGGCAGCTTCGCTACTCTTCAGTAAGTCCCTTTCCGCACCCACTGTCTGACCTCAGCCTGTATGGCATAAGCCGGCGCCTCCACAGCATTGAAATCCTGTGTATACCGCTGGGCAAATCCTTCTACCCCCCATTCCTGATACTGCTGCACATGCTTTAATTCGTGAGCCCAGAGCGCAACGTTCTGTTCTGCGGTTTGAGCGTCCCGGAAGAGGATGATGTCGATCAGCGTCACGGCACCGACATCGGGGTTTTGCAACATGGCAGTGGCGGCGCTGAATTGGCTGTTGTCGCTCACTTTATAGCGCGCGGTATCGAGGACGCTGGGGTCGTACCAGCGCAGCAGTTGCTCCCGGATATGCGGTGGAATGGGCTGGATGCCGGCGTTGGCTGCTTCAGCGCGGGCTTGGGTCAGCCACAGCGCCAGGGCAGGTGCCGCGATCTGGTAAATGCCATCAGGCAGGGGGCCGAGCAGCTGTCCCACGTCTGGCAGGCAGATGCAGCCGTCCAGGCACACTTGTTTCTCGCCAGCCGGGCAGGCGTTGGTCTGGGCTGGCACGTCAAGCGTCAGGCAAAGAACAAACAGCGCCACGAGGCGCGTGGGGATGGGTGACATTGGGCGCTCCAGGGACGGACGCAGTGCGAACAGTGGGTCACAATTGATCGACGATCCGCATAGGTTTAGCGTAGTCCCGAACCAAGCGCCCCCAAGATAATCGCAGGAAGCGACAAACCCACCTTTCCTGCGAATCCCCCTCTTCTTCAACCCACGCCAGGACTATGACTTTGTCCTATCCTTCCATCCAACCAATAACTCCGGACATCGAAATGCCCGCACCCGAATCCCCCCTCCTCCAGAGCTGGCACCACAACGCCCAATCCTGGATCGAAGCCATCCGCACCGGCACCATCGAAAGCCGTCTGAAGGTCACCGACCAGGCAATCCTGCTGGCGGTATCAGGCCGCCAACCCGAGCGCGTGCTCGACCTGGGCTGCGGCGAGGGCTGGCTGTTGCGTGCGCTGGCTGAACGGGCCATTGAGGCAGTTGGTGTGGATGGCGATGCGACGCTGGTCGAGGCGGCGCGGGCGACGGGCTCTTCGCGGGTGCATTTGGCGAGCTATGAAGAGTTGGTGGAGACGAAGGTGGACATCGGCAGCAACTACGACCTGATCTGCGCCAACTTCGCCCTGTTGCACCAGGACATCATCCCTCTGCTCGCCGCCATGAACGCCCTGCTCGCCCCTGGCGGCGCGCTGGTGATTCAGACGCTGCATCCGTGGACCGCGGCGGCGGGCGACTATCAGGATGGTTGGCGGGAAGAGACCTTCGCCGGGTTCAAGGGGCAGTGGCAACCCATGCCGTGGTACTTTCGCACCTTGTCCAGTTGGCTCAATGCGCTGGACATGGCCGGTTTTCGGCTGGCCGGCCTGCAGGAGCCGCAACACCCGCAAAGTCCTGTGCCGCAGTCATTGCTGTTGGTGGCTGAGCCAAGGGGATGAGTGCAATCGATAAGTCGGGCAACGACTGCTCGCCTGGGTTGTTGGAAGCCTGTCACGACAGGCAGTAGATGACAGTTGAATCTACAGCCAAAGCGCTCATCCCTCCCCTTAGCAACCACTCCACCTTGATGTACGATCAGCGCAAAATCGGATATCAAACATGAACCCTATCGACCCACCGTCGCTTCAATGCATCACCACTACCCATGGCAAGCCCGAGGGTGCGGCGTATTTCGATGCGGAAGAAAGCATCGTTCATGATGTGTTTCCTGACCGCATTGTTTTCCAGACCAACTATCTGGATTACCGCAGCTATGAGGTCGATGTCGCCGAGGGCGGTATTCGTGTGCGCAAGACGCGGCTGGATAACTACCACTGCGGCCATAAGGCACAAGTGATCGATGATGAGATGGATGAAGAGGACTGGAGTGAGTTAGGCGCCCTGTGGCAGCGCTTGAGCCGGGACCTGGACACCCAGAGGCAAGGGCCACGGCTCGATTTGGCCGATACGCTGGCCGACCTGTTTGATTGCCTCTTCGATGAGGCGCACGCGCAAGCGCTCATTCAAAACATTCCGCCCCCTACAGCGCAGTGGGATTGGGCTTGGACTCAAGTCGCGTCAGCGCTCGCCGAGGCCAATCAGTTGGCTCAATTCGAATGGAAGGAGTGGTCGTCCTACGGGGTCAATGCTGTAAATGCTCTTGCACCGCTACGGCAATTGGGCATTGACATCTCTGCGCCTGAGAGTAAAACCATCGATGCCATTAACGGCGCCAACGATTGGGAGCGAGCGCTGCTCCAGTATTTCAACGCACAGCTGGAGGCGCATGATTTAAAGTTGCTGGCCATTGGCACTCATTTCGATGAATACCAAGCCTTTGCTTGCCTGCCCATGAAGGGGTTGAGCCTGGTCAATGCGCTGGAGATCATGGGTAAGCTGGGCTTTGTCTACAAATATTGACATTTTCTATGGGAAAGGCTTCAAGCAGCACCTGCTCCAGAATGGCGAAAAAACATTTGATGTGGGCCTGTTTCAATGCCTGAGGCCGGGTCACCAGATAGACCTCCATATCTGGAAGTTGGAGATCCGGGAACAACCCGATCAGGTCCTTCGCCAGAATACGGGGCAGTACTGCCACACCCATACCTCGCCTCACCGATTCAAGCTGAGCCGCGAACGAGTTCACGCTGATCTGCGCGCGTTCCAGACCCGCAGCCCTTGCCGCACGCATTTGCGGCAACATGTCCAGCGGAGGAAGCAAGGCAATACTGACCGCAGTGGCCGGAGTCACCCCTGGAAACCGCTTCAGATAACCTGCATCGGCGAAGACCCCGTAGGCTAGCCTGCCTATGGGTCGATAAATCAGCGACGGCTCGCCCAGATGAGCTGTGCGTACTGCAATGTCTGCCACACCGCGGACGATCTTGTGGAAGTCGGCTGTTACCAGCAACTCCACCGAGCAACGCGGGTGGAGTGAGGTGAAGCGACTCGCGGCCTCCAGCACGCATGACGAGAATCCCTCTCCTGCACTGACCAGGACACTGCCAAATAGCTCTGTGTGTAGCCCGGACATGCCAGCAACGGTTTGACGCCTCAAGCCCGCTTCCGCAGCCAGGGCAACTTCCACAAGGGATTGGCCCCGCGAGGTCAACCAGCATCCTTCAACGCCCCGCTCGACGAGTGGCTCGCCCAGGGCGCCCTCAAGTTGGGTCAACCGGCGAGACACGGTAGACGCCGCGATACCCAGCAACTGGCCAGCTTGAAGAAAGCTGCCACGCCGCGAGACGGCCAACAGCAGACGAAGATCGTCCCAATTTGCTTGCAACGCCATGCTTCATATCCTCCCTGATCTGCATATATGCAAAGCCATTATGCAGTAGTCGCTGTTTTTCGGCAGAGGCCTCAAAGGTATATCTACAGGCCCTCGAAACGAATGGAATGGAACGGACTGTATGACTACTGGCCCCAACGACTTTGCGGAACGCGCCGCCAGCGCCTTCAATCGCCGTGATGTGGAGGCGATGCTTGCGCTGGTTTGCGAAGACTTCATCTACTTCGATGGGATGGGGATGCAAACCGGTCGCGAATCCATGCGCAAACGAGAGACCGCATTGTTCGAAGCGTTCCCCGATGCCCAGGTGAGCTTCAGCCCATTTGCCGTCGGTGACGATCGTTTAGCACTGACCGCCTTCCTGACCGGCACCTTCACCGCACCATTAGTGATGCCGGACCGGGTGATTCGACCCCATGGCCGCCACATTGCCATGTACTACGCCGCGCACTTCACCTTCAAAGACGGGCTGGCCATCCGTGAAGAGGCCTTCTTCGACAGTGCGGTGTTGATGTCATTTTTTAGCCGTTCAGGCTGAGGGTTAAGCGATGCACAGCGTATTCGTTACTGGCGCAACCGGCTTGTTGGGCAACAACCTGGTGCGTGAATTGGTCTCTCGTGGCTACGCGGTCAAAGCCCTGGTCCGTTCAAGAGCCAAAGGTGAACAGCAGTTCAACCAGTTGCCGGGAGTGGAACTGATCGTTGGGGACATGGCCGATGTCGATGCATTCGCAACGTCGCTGCGAGGCTGCGATACGGTGTTTCACACCGCGGCGTTCTTTCGCGACAACTACAAGGGCGGCAGCCACTGGAAGGAACTCGAAAAGATTAACGTGTCGGGTACGCGGCACCTACTTGACCAGGCCTACCGCGCCGGTATACGACGGTTCATCCATACGTCATCCATTGCCGTGCTCGACGGCGCACCTGGCACGTCCATCGATGAGACATGTCTGCGGGCCGACGCCGACGCGGATGACTACTACCGTAGCAAGATCCTCGCCGACCGTGTCGTCTTGTCGTTCCTGGAACGCCATCCCGAGATGCATGCCTGCATGGTCCTGCCTGGTTGGATGTGGGGCCCTGCCGACATTGGCCCAACCTCCTCGGGACAGTTGGTCAACGATGTCGTGCACGGCAAATTGCCCGGACTGATCCCAGGTAGCTTCTCCGTGGTCGATGCCCGCGATGTGGCATTGGCGCAGATTGCCGCAGCCAGACATGGCCGACGAGGTGAGCGCTATCTCGCGGCGGGCCGGCATATGACAATGCGTGAGCTGGTGCCTGTTCTTGGGCGTATAGCGGGCGTCAAGACACCCGCTCGACAACTGCCGCTGCCTTTTCTATACACCTTGGCGGCTGTGCAGGAAGTCTATGCGCGTATTACCGGCAAGCCCATACTGCTGAGCATGGCCACGTTACGCCTGTTGGTACGAGAGAAGGACCGCACCTTTTTCAACCACCGCAAGAGTGAACAAGAGCTTGGCCTGAGTTTCCGAGCGCTAGAGCTGACAATCACCGACACTGTGGCGTGGTACCGTGATCACGATTGGTTTGAAAACTACAGTGCGCCTGTGCCCCAGGAAAACGCACGTCTCACCACCCACCAGGACAAGGACGTAAGCAACTGTGAGTAAGGAAATAATCCTGATGCGTCACGGCCAGCCAAAGCTGGTCGCAACCAACAAAATGTCAGCGCTCGATATGAAAGACTGGATCGAACACTACAACCGGTCCGAAATTACCGACCATCCCGTCCCGGATGCCAGCCTGCAGCTCGCCGCAACCGCCACGGTGATTGTTTCAAGCAGCGCGCCTCGTGCGCTGACCTCCGTCCAGGCTCTTGGCCTGAAGCCCGCCCTCGTCGACGCGCTTTTCTGTGAAGCACAACTGCCTTACGGTCACTGGAAACTGCCACGGCTATCGCCGTTTACCTGGGCATTTATCCTTCGAATCTTATGGTTGTGCGGTTACTCACGCAGAGTCGAATCCGCCGGCACCGCGAAGATGCGCGCCCGCACGGCAGCTCAACGACTGCAGTCCCTTGCCAGCGAAGGACCGGTTCTGCTGCTCGGTCATGGCTTTATGAATCGAATGATCGCCAAACAACTGATGGCAGATGGATGGATTCGCCAAAAACGTAACGGCAGCCGGTACTGGAGTGCGACGGTGTATCACTATCTACCTTAGGCCATCGCCGTCTCTGACGACGAACCCAGCCCCTACACAGATGTCAAAACCAGTGATGACATCGCCACTGATCAAAGGCCTCTGGCCTGCTTCATTCAAGGGCGAAGCCAGTAGCTCACACACTTCAGGGTGCGCCGGATAATTTCAGCAGGCTCGGATTCTGCCGAGGGCAGGTGCCGGCTGCTGTTCGCATCCAATGCTCCCGTATCGGAGAACAAAAATGACTCAGTCAATGCGGTTCTTCCTATCGATCGTCCTTGCGACAGCCTCACTGGCATCGGCGAGTTTCCTGAATACTGCAGGTGCGGCAACCGCCGAGGATCTGGATGTCGATTCTCGGCAAGCGTTGCAAACGCTCTACAAGGCCACGCCATTTGCCGAAACCATTTCACACAACGCCAAAGCGATTCTTGTCTTCCCGAAAATCATCAAGGCGGGCCTTGTGTTTGGCGGCAGCTATGGCGAAGGCGAATTGTTGAAGGGCAAGAAAGTAGAGGGGTATTACAACTCCGTAACCGGGTCATGGGGGCTGCAGGCAGGCGCCCAGTCGTATGGCTATGTGGTTTTCCTGATGACCGACAAAGCCGTGAACTATTTACGTGAAACCAAGGGTTGGGAAATCGGCGTAGGGCCCACTGTTGTTATGGTTGATGAAGGGGTGTCGAAGAATCTGTCCAGCACGACGCTGAAGGACGATGCCTACGCGTTCATTTTCGACCAGCAGGGGTTAATGGCTGGGATCAGCATCGAAGGAACCAAGATTTCCCTGATAAAGCGCTAAACCGGTCGTTTGGCGGCAAGGACTGATGAGAATTGTCGCCGCTCTTTGTGCCTTGAAAATAATCAGGCCGCCCAACCAAACTGGCTGGGCGGCCTGTTAAGCTTGCACTCAGCCGCGTCTATCGACTGCTGCCGAGCCGTTGGAAATGATCACTTCAACACGGCGATTCAATTGACGTGAATGAGCCGTCGCATCATCGGCAACCGGGTACTCCTTGCCATAGCCTCACGCGACTTATAAAGAATCATTCCTGAAACAAGCGGCAAGCCATTAACTTTGAGGTTTACCTAAAGTATCGAGGCGATGGGTCGAAAGGCTGGCTGACTGATTGTTAACGAATAAGGATATTTTGTGTTGAGAACACTCTTCAAGGCTGCGGCCGTCATCGCCACACTGTCGATGACAGGCTGTGTTTCCTACAACGTCACCGGCCCGTTAGGCGCCCCGCTCCACCCCGCTCCCATCAGCAGTTCCCGTACCGCACAGCTTTGCGATGTGGTCATCTCCGCACCCGGTATCGACGAAGCGACACGGACAGCCATCAGCCGCTCGCTCACCTCTCAGCTCAACCCGTATGTCCAGGAAGGCGGGTACTTCAAGCAGCTCAGCCAATACCCGACGCGCCTGGCCGAGAACGATGTATTGCTCAAATTCAACATGACCTCGCTCAAAGGCCATCGCGGCCCGCATCCAGCTTACATCCCTGGAGCGTTGCTGACCTTGACCCTGTGGATCTGGGTCAATGGGCCTATCTACGTGGACAGCTACGACGTGGCAGGTGATCTGGTGGTCGTCGATCGTGACGGCAAAGAACTCGCCAGAGCGAAGGAGCAGGTCCAGGTCGAGCGCAATGTCGGCCTGTACGGGCGCGAATACTGGGCATCCACGATGGGCGCCAAACAACTAAGCGAACTGGTTTCGCAACTACTCGATACCGCCACTGCACAGCTGGCGAAACAGTAAGTCCAAGGAGCAATACATGTTTGGTTTGATCAAGCACATTCTGGTGCTCACTGCTGTTCTGCTGACCGGCTGCGTGTCGTACTCGCAACACGAACTACCCCCTGTAAAAACCTGGCCGCTGACAGCAGATGCGCCACTGCAAAAGCCGACGGTATTCGTGCGCACCACCGCGATGAACCAAGTCAATGGTGGACCGGCCGTTGCCTCCGCCGGCGCTCCTGCTGCCGCTTGGGAAGCTGCGGTTACCGATGCATTCCACCAGTCCGGTCGCTTTACGCGAGTCAGTACCGATAAAGTCGAATCGGACATCTATGTCGACGCTACCTTGTACAACAACGAACAGTTCAGCATGGCCTCGGCCATCATTACTGGCGTGACGTTCTTCGTCGTGCCCTCCACGGCCAAGAACACGTTCACGTTGGAGACCGTGTTCAAGGACAAGGATGGTAAAGAGCTGGGGCGTATTCGCAAAAGCGAGTCGGTACGTACCTGGATGCAGTTGCTGCTGATCGTCGCCATCCCCTTCCAGCAAGACACCCGCGACGTGGCGCAAGAGCTGGCCCGCAGCACCCTGGACGAAGCCGTACAGCGCCAGCTTCTGTAATCGGTGCGGGAGACGCATTGCTCCCGGTAAGGCAGGCGCGCGGATTGCGCCTGCCTTACCGGACGCCTCAGTCTGGGTGATACCGTACGCTTGGCGCGTTGTCACATTCCGGCCACTCGTAACGATGCCTTCGCACCGTTCGTGCGACCTACGCCTCAAAGCGACCCGTGGCGTCACGATCGCGCTCGTATCGTCTCATGAGCGGAAACAGCGGCAACCAAGACTCGCGACGGACGATCCAGCTTTCGTAGGTTGGCATCAGTTGGTCAGGGGCATCCAGGGATCCCAGGTTCACTTCGATTTCGTCGGCGGTGCGTGCGAAAATTGACGAGCCGCAGCGGGGACAGAAAAACCGCCCGGCGTATTCGCGTGTTTCGCCATCGATCGTCACCGCATCCTGAGGGAACACCGCCGAAGCGTGAAAAAGGGCCCCATGATGCTTGCGGCAGTCGAGACAGTGACAAAGGCCGACCCGGTATGGGAGCCCCGACGCCTCAATTCGGACATTGCCGCACAGGCAACCGCCGGTGAATCGGTCCATGCTGCATCTCCTCTAAAATCAAACGGTCGTCGTCCAGGCCGTGGTCACTCAGGCAACCCGGCCAGCCGCAGTCCATCCGCAAAGCGTGTGAGATCTTCGGGCCGCTGAATTGGCAGCCAGTCTTGCAGGCTGGAGACGCGCAAAGTGGAATCCAGTTCGCGCAGGCGCTGCATCGCCTGCTTCGCTTTGTCCATTCGTCCGCTGAGCGCATGACTGGCCGCTACCAGAGCAACGGGCACCAGGAGGCTGTGCAGGTTCCCCAGCGCCTTTTCCGCCCAGCAGGAAGCGTCGTCGAAGCGCCCGCCGAAGAAATGCGCGAGTGCCATACCAACCTGCATTCTGAACATTTCCGGATCCAGCGGACTCAAGCGAACGGCATGGGTCAAATGCCATCCTGGTCGGCATCAAGATTGGATTCTCGCGATACGCGAAAGTGCACGCTACGCGACCATAACGTGAGACAGCCCATGCCAACGAGCACTGGATCAGATTCTCCCTACGCGTCCTTCGGGTCGCAGAGCCTCGCCGCTTCGATCGCAGCGATGTCGATCTTTCTCATCCCCATCATGGCTTCGAACGCGCGCTTGGCCGCCGCTCGATCAGGATCGGCGATCGCGGCCGTGAGAACGCGCGGTGTAATCTGCCACGACAGTCCCCACTTGTCCTTGCACCAGCCGCATGCGCTTTCCTGGCCGCCGTTTCCGACAATCGCGTTCCACAAACGGTCCGTTTCGGCTTGGTCGTCGGTCGCCACCTGGAACGAGAAAGCCTCGGTGTGCTTGAACGCCGAGCCCCCGTTCAGCCCCAGACAAGGGATGCCCATCACCGTGAACTCGACCGTCAAGACGTCGCCCTGCTTGCCCGCCGGATAATCGCCAGGCGCGCGAAGGACAGCTCCCACAGCGCTGTCCGGGAACGTCTCGGCGTAGAACTTCGCAGCGTCCAACGCGGTGCCGTCGTACCAGAGACAAATCGTGTTCTTGCTGATCATCTTGGCTCTCCACAAACGGGACTGATACGTGGATTCTAGCAGCGCAGGCAACCTGACTATTTCTTAATCCACAACAAACAGCTTCGCACCGCTGGTGGTGAACGAGCGATGTCCCTCAGCGTCGTTGCCCACCTGATAGCTCATCCCGGGGGTCAGGGTGAATTGGCGACCATCCTCCAGCTCCGTATGCAACTCGCCTTCCAGGCACAACAGAATATGGCCTCTCCAGCACCAGTGATCGGCCAGATATCCGGGACTGTATTCAACCATTCGCACCCGGGTCGAACCAAACTGGCAGGTCCGCCAATAGGCTGTACCCGTTTGTCCAGCATGCTTGACCGATTCGACAGTAGACCAATCGGTCGTACCAAAGGGAATTGCCGTCAGATCCATCGTTGCCTCATCGATAAAAGAGCCTCTGTAAACACTACCTATGCAGGGGTGCTCTCGATAGACACAGACGACCTGCATTTACTGGATACAGACGCGCATGAAAAGCACGATAGCCAGGGACTGCTTCCGGTCCCGAGGGTGTAAAAACGCGGCATCGAATCCTGAACGGCCCCGGACTTACTGCTCGGTGAGTCAATTCGAGCAGCAAGCGGGTGTCGTAACGCCAATGCGGGTCATGGGCCAACCCAAAGGCCTGTCAGCGCGTCAGCCCTTGTTGGCAGGATTTCGGGTCTGGATTTTTTCCAGCGTGCCGGTTGTTTCACTGATGCACTTCTTGTCATCGCCAGCTTGCTGGGCCTCTTGTGCACGTTTGAGCGACGCTTTGATGTTGTCCATGGCGCTCTCTGATGTCGCGGGTGCGCTGGCCAGCACTTCCTTGATTTTGTCTATGTTTGACGTACAAAGATCTTTGTCCGCAGCAAACACCGGTGAGGCCAACATTGCAGCAGTAATGAACAATCCAGCAATTGCAGAATGCTTCATGGGTATCTCCTTGCGCATGAGGACTCGGTGCCGCCGATGGGGCGCTTGCCGAGGTGGTTATAAACCCTTCAAAGGGCCTCGTTACTCATTAAATGACTACAGCCGCACACAGTAATTCAGTATTTTCTGAACCACTGACGTCCGGGCTTATCCGTCGGCAAAAAGAATCGGAAATGCATCTTTGGCACCTCTGAGGATTTCGCTCCTGGCACGCTCTTCAATCATCAATCACTGCTTCCTTTTGTTCTTTCAATATGCGCTCACACAACGGCCCACTTAGCCCGCAGTAGTTAGAAATGATGCTCGCTGTTTTTCGATCTGCGCCCTTCGGCCAAAAGCAGTCAATTCGTCTACCCTCACAAAGCGCCAAGAGCAATCAGCTTGTGCCAGGCGCCTCGACATTCTTCCGTTAAATTCACCGGAGATCTTCCATGTTCAAGCGTACCCTGGCATTGGCCGTCGGCTTGACCCTGTCTTTTTACACCCTGTTGACGCAGGCCGCCGACACCTTGAAAGTCAGCGCGATTCCCGATGAAGCTCCTACCGAACTGCTGCGCAAGTTCAAGCCGCTTGGTGCCTATCTGGAACAACAATTGGGCATGAAGGTCGAGTTCGTGCCCGTGAGTGACTATCCGGCCGTGGTCGAGGCGCTGGCCACCAACCGAATCGACCTGGCCTGGCTGGGCGGCTTCACGTTCGTGCAGGCACGCCTGAAAACCGGCAATGCCATTCCACTGGTACAGCGCGAACAGGACGCCCAATTTACCAGCAAGTTCATCACCGCCGACCCAGCCGTCAAATCCCTCGCCGATCTCAAGGGCAAGACCTTTGCATTTGGTTCGGTGTCCTCCACCTCGGGCAGTCTTATGCCGCGTTATTTCATGCTCCAGGACGGTATCAAGCCGGAAAGCTACTTCAGTCGCGTGGGCTACTCCGGCGCCCATGACGCCACCGTCGCCTGGGTCCAGGCTGGCAAGGTGGACGCCGGGGTACTTAACGCCAGCGTGTGGGAAAAACTGGTTGCCGCCGGCAAGGTCGACACCGCCAAGGTCAGAGTGTTTGCGACCACTCCGGCCTACTACGACTACAACTGGACCGTGCGCGGGACCCTCGACCCAGCGCTGGCGGCCAAGATAAAGGCAGCCTTCCTTGCGCTCGATCCGGCGAACCCCAAGGACAAGGAGATTCTGGATCTGCAGGCCGCCAGCCGATTCATCGAAACCAAGCCTGAGAACTACAAGGGTATCGAGGAAGCCGCACGCGCCGCCGAACTGCTCAAATGACGTTGCATCTGAACCGGGTCAGCCTTACCCACGCCAACGGCGTCCAGGCGCTGCGTGGCGTGGACCTGCACATCAGTGCAAGCGAACAGGTCGCCATCATCGGCCCGTCCGGCGCGGGCAAGTCGAGCCTGCTCAACCTGCTGGCCACCGCCCTGCGACCGGACAACGGCGAACTGCAGGTGCTCGGCGAGCGAGCCTGGCAGCTTTCTGCCCGTCAGCGTCAGCGTCTGCGCGCGCGCATCGGCCTGATACATCAGTCGCCTCCCCTGCCACCGCGCCAGCGCGTGATCACCGCGGTTCTGGCCGGAAAGCTGGGTCAGTGGGGCCTGGGCAAGAGCCTGCTGAACCTGCTGCATCCACTGGATATTCCGGGCGCACGCGCGGCATTGGCCAGACTGGACCTGAGTGACAAGTTGTTCGCGCAATGCCAGCAACTGTCCGGTGGGCAGCTACAGCGCGTGGGCATTGCCCGCGTGTTGTACCAAGCGCCCGAGGTGTTGCTGGCCGATGAGCCGGTATCGGCCATGGACCCGGTGTTGGCCCAGCACACGCTTTCGGTGCTCTGCCGCCATGCCCGGCAGCACAACGTCACCCTGGTCGCCAGCCTGCATGCGGTGGAGCTGGCCCTGGCGCATTTTTCGCGCATCATCGGCTTGCGTGATGGACAGATCCTGTTCGACCTTGCGGCCAACGAAGTCGACCGTGAGTTGCTCGACAAGCTCTACGCCAACGAACAACTGGAATCCCCACCGATTGCTCCGACGCCCTTGAGTGTGCAGATTCCCCGATGCTGACCCGTGATACCCGAGATCCGGCCACCCGGCCCCGCCTGCTGCTCACCTTGCTGGCCCTTGCCTTGCTATGGCCGGGCATCCACTTCAGCGAGTTGGACCTCAGTGTGCTGGTGGCGAGTGACAGTCAGAGCGAGATGGGCCGGTTTGTATCCGCCTTCTGGCCACCGGCCCATGGCGAGGCGTTCATTGAGCTGTTGTTACAAGCCACCCTGCAGACCCTGGCCATCGCCACGGCCGGCATGGCCCTGGCGTTGCTGTTGGCAGTCCCCGCCAGCCTGTTGGCCAGTCGTGCTCTGTCGCTGTCTGCTGCCTCCCGGGCCGGCCACCCGAGTTACTGGGGCCAACTGCTGCGTTGGCCCATACGCGGTCTACTGATTTTTCTGCGCAGCGTGCCGGAAATCGTCTGGGCCCTGCTGTTCGTACGCGCCGTCGGCCTCGGCCCAACGGCCGGGGTGCTGGCCATTGCCATTACCTACAGCGGCATGTTGGGCAAGGTCTATGCGGAAATTTTCGAGTCGGTCGAACAGCGTCCGGCCCACGCGCTACTGCAATCGGGCAGCGGTCGGCTCGCAGCCTTTTGCTACGGGATCCTGCCCAATGTCGCTGCGGAGCTGCTGTCGTACACGGTGTACCGCTGGGAGTGCGCAATCCGCGCCTCGGTGGTGATGGGCTTTGTCGGTGCCGGCGGTCTGGGCCAGCAAATGGATCTGTCGTTACGCATGTTCGCCGGCGGTGAAGTGGCCAGTTTGTTACTGACGTTCCTCGTGCTGGTGCTGCTCGCCGATCAACTCAGCCGCCTGTTGCGCTGGAGGTTGGCATGAATCGCCTGATCAACCTGGCACTGCTGCTCTGCATCGGCGCAGCGGTAGTCGCCTCGTTCATCTACCTGGGCATCGACCTCGGCGAGCTGGGTGGCACCGGCAATCTGAAGCAGATGGGCGCCTATGCGCAGCGCTTTCTCAGCCCGGACCTGAGCTCCGGCCATCTGCAAGCCATCGGCCACAGCGCCCTGGAAACCATTGCCATGTCTGCCCTTGGCACCCTGCTCGCGGCGGTATTCGGTCTGCTATTGGCATTGCCTGCGGCCGGACGCTTCGGCTGGCCACTGCAGAGCGCGTCGCGCCTGGTGCTCAACGCCTTGCGCGCGGTGCCGGAACTGGTGTGGGCCGCGCTGATGGTCCTTGCCGCCGGGCTCGGCCCCAATGCGGGCACCCTGGCACTAGCCCTGCACACCACCGGCGTGCTCGGCCGGCTGTTCGCCGAAGCGCTGGAAAACACCCCACCAGAACCCGCCGACGCAATCCGCTTGCAGGGCAGTAATGCCGTATGGGCTTTCTGTTATGGCACACTGCCCAACCTGTTGCCACAGCTACTGGCCTACATCCTGTACCGCTGGGAAAACAATATCCGCATGGCCAGTGTGCTCGGCTTCGTCGGCGCCGGTGGTTTGGGGCAAATGCTCTATGTCAGCCTCAGTCTGTTCCAGGAAGCTCAAGCCAGCACGGTGATACTGGCCATGTTGTTACTGGTATTGGCCGTCGATACATTGAGCAGCTGGAGCCGTCAACGCTGGGTCAAGGCTTGACTGCTTTCGCAGAACGGATGTATCTGCAAGGCGCCCGGTAGTCGTTCAGTGGCAGAGGCCAGGTTGAACACCTGATCCCCATCCGACGCAGCGACTCCACCCGTTATCAATCACTCCCATACAATCCAGGGAAGCGCCATGACTGCACCGCTCATCTATTTGATCCATGCCACGCCATTGTCTATCGCACCGATAACGGAGGCCTTCACTCGGCTTTGGCCTGAGGCCAGATTGGCGAATCTGTTGGAAGACTCTCTGTCCCGCGATCTGGCAGACGCCGGTGAACTCACTCCGGCGATGAGCCAACGTTTTTTGAAGCTCGCCACTTATGCCGCAGAGTCAGGCGCAGACGCCATTTTGTTTACCTGCTCGGCATTCGGCGACGCCATTGATCTGTGTAAGCGTTCCCTGAGTATCCCTGTCCTCAAGCCGAACGAAGCCATGATCGAGGAGGCAGTTCAACGAAACCAAAAGATCTCCATTCTGTCGACATTCCCTCTGGCAATCACATCAATGACCGAGGAGTTTCAAAGCTTTGCGCGCCAGCAACGCGTGGAGATCGAACTCTCTGCACATGTCTGCCCTGAGGCATTCGACGAGCTGCGCAAGGGTAACGCCGATCGTCATGACCAATTGATTACGGATATGGCTCGTACGGTAACAAACGGCGAACTGCTGTGCTTCGCGCAATTTTCCATGACCAGTGCTGCGCAACAGGCAAGTCAGGCGAGCGGCCTCCCCGTTCTGACCACGCCCGACAGTGCCATCTTGAAACTTCGTAGTCTTCTGCAAGCGTGATGCTTGCGTTCCCGTGCAACGTCCAAGGCATTGGTCGTGGCCTTGCTCTTCGCAAGAGTCGGTGCCGGGCAATGTCGGGATGATTTTGCGTTAATTGCTTTTCACCGCAGGGTTGCTCGCGCTTACGATGTCGAAATTTGGCGTGTTGGGGGCAATCGGGCGGTGAACGTTTTTTTAGCTTAAGCGCAGATTGGTTTGCGAATTGCTGGTGAATTTTATATTCAAGAAAATGTTTACAGAATATTTTCGGCATATTAGACTTTTTCGAAGTGAGAAGAGGATCTTCTCCTTAAAGGAGCTGCATCAGTGAAAGGAATGACATCTCATCTGCTAATTGCCGTTATTCAAACATTCTAGAATTCGGGCAATAAAATCCTCCACCTGACTCTCTATCTCCCTTATCCATAACGGGCGCTTTGCAGCGCGCGACGCCCGGAGCGTGGAGAAGCCAGGATAATTTAATAGCACACGAAAATGTCTCACACACGAAACGCATCAGCCAATAAAAACATGGAGCTGTAAATGATCAATGAAAAGTTTCAAGTAACTGAAGATCAGGTGATGAAGTTTCGTAGACAGGGCTTTCTTTTTCTAAAGGACTTTTACAACAGAGACATAATTGGTTATTTGACGTCAACTATTGGTGAACGTATCTCCACGCCTACTGACAAGTACCAGAGCGGCTTTAGCCGTTTGGCATTTGATATGTATGATGGCGATCCGATGATTGCCAGCATTATCCAGGATGACCATTTCAAACAGGTCATGGAAACGTTGACGGGTAAAACCATGTTTTTCGCCCAGGCTCTTTCCTTCGAGCTTGAAAAGATGAAAAACAAGGGTTTCCCTTGGCATATCGGTACGCAAAGTTTCGGTTATCACCAAGCGGAAGACTATGGCTGCACAATCTGGGCTCCCTTGGTCAATATCGATCCCAAAGGACAACGAGGCGGTATGGCGTATGTCCCTAAAGACTCCGTATCGGGTGCGTTCATGTATGAACACGTGGACCCTTCAATTTTTCAACTCCTGTCAGAACGTATTGAGCGGGGCGAGGAGACCACCATTGATGAGTTCGTGCACCTCCGTGATGGCCCGTTGAATGACCCAGCGATTAAAAAATTACTGGATCACTTTGCTGTCGAGGACGAATTCGAGGTGGGTGATGCGCTTATTTTCGACAAGAATGTGATTCACCGAAGCATCATGCTGGAGGAAGGCCCCGTAGACTCGCGCGCAGCGTTTGTCATGCGCTTCTTCTGCGACACCAGTACCTATGACTATCGTCGCGCTCATGACCTTGAAATTCCTCGCGAGCATTTCAAATATTCTGGTCCGACGCGTTTTCACCTGGAAGTCGCAAAGGAACATGGCGAACTTCTTGTTGACAGCCCGTTCTTCGAAGGCCAAGAGTACCGCTCGTTAAGAATTTCAAAAGCAAATTGAATAATCAGGAGGGCTTATGCCCTTCTTTTGTTTTTGCGTGGAGATAAACAGTGGAAGAATATCTTTTTTACGTGACGATATCATGCTTGACGATCGCCAGTCCGGGTCCTGGGGTGTTACTGACATTAACAAACTCACTCACCTATGGGCTGAAGAACGCTTTGCCTGGAATCCTTGGAGTGACCCTCGGCATGGGGGGAATCGCTATCATTGCGGCGAGCAGCGTGGGAGCGATCATTTCCAGCTCTGCCTGGATGATGAATGTCGTTAAACTATTGGGTGCGGCATACCTGATCTACCTTGGATTAAAACTGCTACGGTCCAAGCCAAAATTTCAGAATAATCTCAATGAAATAACGCACTCTGAATATACTCCCAGTGTGGTAGCCCGATTCAGGCAGGGTTTTTTCATTTCGATGCTTAATCCTAAGCCAATCGTTTTCTTCATGGCCCTGTTTCCGCAATTCATAAAGGCAGACCAACCGTTCGTCCCCCAATTCACGCTGTTGGCGTCCACGTTTTGCGTTTTGGTGTTCTTGATTCACTTCACCTATGGATATATCGCCACCTCAGCACGACAAAAAGTGTCTTTGGGAAGAGGTTTTTCAATCATCAATAAAATTGGGGGCGTTGTATTTATCTGTTTCTCCGCAGCTTTGATTTTCTCCATCAATTTTCACTCAATGATCAACAGCGTGTGACATTTTCAGGTTTCATCTGCTCCGAAAACATGAACTCCTGATCTCATTGAGGTGACTTTGTTTATCTCGTGCCAGAGCAACAGATCAGAGCAAGCGCGTTTATATCACCTGGTTACGGCATTCACTGCGTACCAGGTTTTTCTGTACCGCCCCAAGGGCAGGCGCAACACCGTCTAATCTGAGTAGAGCACGACCACAAACACACCTCTAGCCTCTTGATACAGGGGAAATGGGATGAACGGAAAAACAGCGCGCCAATGCGGGTCATGGGTCCTATCCTCCCTGCTCGCCATCAACCTGGCGCTGACAGCGGGATGTGCAAGCAAAGCTGCCACGGCTCGCTATTCGGCCTCAAGCATAGGCTCAAGCTGCTATGCAAAAGCACTGCCCACTGCCGGCGAGGGCGGCCTGGCTTGGGGCTCCACCCTGGACATGGCTCGCCAGAAATCCCTGGATAATTGCATACGCTATGCCGGCCGATCCGGTGGCACGCCGAATACCTGCCAAGTGGTGTTGGCCAAGTGCAAAGATTAATCCCATTGGGTCGAGCAACGAGGCTCTACCGAGGTCGCCGACCCTTGCCGCAAGACGGCTATCGACCGCACACCTGCGAGGGGCACCTTGGAGTATTGGCCGTAACGTACTGGATCACCTCTTCAAGCGTATCTATATCTGGAGCATTGCTCACTAGCTCTTCCGAGCAGCACCATGGGTAATCCAGAGGCGATAGCCACTCCATGATGCAATGCAGATCAGTCGCCGGCAGGGTTTTCATGTGCTCAATGGTGATAGTGAGCCTCTCGACAAGTCCCGACTCGGGGCTGAACTGCCATTCATACAGACCACAACCGACTCGGGCTTCGCCGGAGTTTTTGTCGGACATGCCGACCAGCCATTTGCACTGGAATGTTTGAGCCTGCGGTTCAGGTGGGCGTCCCAGGCAAAAGGTATAGACGTTTTCGAAGGTCTGGCCGAATCGCCTGACCAGCACATCGCCGATAGGTCCAAGGCCTTCAACGTGGGGTGGAAACGAGATAGACCCGGTGTGCACGACCATGTCCAGTATCGCGTCTGGCACAAAGGCCTGGTGTAACAAATGTGGACGGTTACCGTCCTTGGCTTTTATGTACTGTCGAATCGATTGTTGAGCAGTGTTCATTGTTTGTCCGTCGCATCCATATCAGGTTGAGAACAGCCTAATCCGAGGCTCACGTTACTATACACGCGAGCCCGCACGCATTTACAACGCGCAGATTTAACGAGCGGCCGGGCTTTGTCGAACTAGAAAAAAAGATGGGCAGTCGTGGAAATTGTTGTGGCGTTAAAGAAATGCCAAGGCAATGTACAACTGGCAGCAGATTGCGGACGATATCGATATCGACATCGTCATGTGGCGGGTGACGCCCGTGCCACCATCGAAGGAGCGGTAATGAGGCGGACGTCCACGTCAGGAAAAATCGATCACAAACGATGAATGAAGACCGTCTTCGAAGCTATGCAAACCCGAGGAACGACAAGATAACCACGACGATCACTACGACCCCGACGATGTAGATGATGTTGTTCATGAAACCCACCTCTCAACCTGGACAGGACTGCGACACGAAGGTGTTACAAATACAAGGTACTGCACCTTTGCTCGCAATTCCATTCGGAACACACATAGGCTCGGACGGGACGGATTCATTTTCCCTGAACGTCCGCCTGGGGGCGATTCCGGCCAGTTGTGACAGGCGAAATCGGCCAGAAGCGGTCATCTACTTGGTTCAATCCTACGAATGCTTGCGTACATCAAAAATGTCCTCGGCCTACGCTATCGCTGTTCCCAAGTCGAGCGTCGCGCTTCCACAGCCGTATAGCTTCGTCCCAAACGAACCGTAAAGAATTCGTAGATCGCCTTGAGTTCCGCAATAGATATTTTATCCTCCAGAACAAATTTCGACGGGAGAATATTATGAGCAGCTCGGACTTGGGCATTATGATCATTTCAATTATTGGATTGTTCGGATTTGCATCTTTTGTTTTTGAGTATTTGAGCAGCAACCGCTCAACCAAAATCAAAAGGCAGAGACGCCCCATAGAAAAGCAACAAAGAGAAGACCTACCAAAGAAAAATGCCCATTATTAAACAACCATCCCTGATCCAGCCGCACTGTCTTGGATCTTTATAAGATCTTTATTCTTTCGCCCCCAATCCTTTTAACAATTTACTAGACGTCAAACTAGGCTTCCTTCATTGCTGGAGGAAATGCCATGGACTTCATCTTTTTAGTACTCGGAGCGCTGTTTTTTATCAGCCTGGTGGGACTGGCGCGCGGCTGTGCGGCGCTTAACAGGAGGCGGTCATGACGGGCTTCTATCTATTCGGCAGCCTGATAGCGGCCGGGTTGCTGGTTTATCTCGTCTGCGCGCTGCTGTTTCCGGAGGACTTCCTGTGACTATTCAAGCCTGGGTCCTGCTTGGGGCTTTTCTTCTGACGCTCGGCATTCTGGCCTAGCCTCTTGGCCTTTGGCTGACCACCGTGATGGAAGGCCGGTTTACCTTCGGTTCGCGCATTGAGTCGCCGCTGTATCGCCTTGCCGGGGTCAAACCTGAAACCCAGATGAGTTGGCTTCAATACGCACTCGCCTTGATCGTATTCAATGCGCTGGGTTTGCTTGCCGTTTATGCATTGCAACGACTGCAAGGTGTTCTGCCCTTCAACCCGCAGGGATTTGGCGCTGTGACTCCCGACTCCTCGTTCAATACCGCCGCCAGTTTCGTCACCAACACCAACTGGCAAGCCTACAGCGGCGAAGCAACGATGAGCTACCTGACCCAGATGCTCGCGCTGACAGTGCAGAACTTCCTGTCCGCCGCCACCGGTATCGTAGTGGCAATTGCCCTGATTCGCGGATTCGCGCGCCACAGCGCGGACAGCATCGGCAATGCCTGGACCGACCTCACGCGCATCACCTTGTGGGTGCTGTTACCACTGTCGCTGATTTTCGCGTTGTTCTTCGTGAGCCAAGGCGTGATCCAGAATCTTGACCCCTATAAGGAAGTCACGACGATGGAGGTCATGCAGTACCAGGTTCCAGCGCTCAATGACGCCGGTCAGCCGACCCTTGATGCGCAAGGTAATCCCGCATTGAAAAGCATCAGCAGTGACAAGCAGACCATTGCCATGGGGCCGGTGGCGTCACAAGAGGCCATCAAGATGCTGGGCACTAACGGTGGTGGTTTCTTCAACGCCAACTCGGCCCACCCCTACGAAAACCCCACCGCCATTACCAACTTCTTGCAGTTGATCGCGATTGTCCTGATTCCAACGGCGCTGTGTTTCGTGTTTGGCCATGTCGTCGGCGACATACGCCAAGGCTGGGCGCTGCTGGCGACGATGACGATCATCTTCTTGATCGCGGTGGTGGCTGTCACCCATTACGAACAAATCGGTAACCCGCAATTTTCAGCGCTGGGCATCGATACGGCGGCGGGCAAGACGTGGTGGGCAGCGCTCTGCGAGCCATCCAACCGATTCTGAGCGGGCGTTCGGTGCAGGTCGCCTTGGACGATGATTTACCTCCCGTACAAATCGACGCGGTACTGATCGAACGCGTCCTCATCAACCTGATCGAGAACGCCGTCAAGTACACGCCGGCAGGCACCGCCATTGGCCTGGGCGCCAGGGCCACGCCTGACAACATCGAACTGTGGGTCGCCGACGAAGGACCAGGGTTACCGCACGGTCACGAAGAGGCAATTTTCAGCAAATTCATGCGCGGCAAGAAGGAAAGCTCGATACCCGGCGTCGGGCTGGGCCAGGCCATCTGTCGAGCCATCGCACAGGCTCATGGAGGAACCATTTTGGGTGTTACACGCCCAGAGGGCGGTGCGCGCTTCACGTTGCGCCTACCCCGTGAGGAGCCTCCAGTCATCGAACCCTTTGCTGAGCAAACAGGCGAGGAGCAACCATGACCGAATCGGTGTTGCACGTCCTGATCATTGAAGACGAGAAGGAAATACGACGTTTCGTACGAATGGCTCTGCAAGCTGAAGGCTTGGAAGTTCACGAAGCCGATACCTTTCACCGAGGCCTGATCGATGCAGGGACACGCCATCCGGACCTGATCGTGCTCGACCTTGGACTGCCCGACGGCGACGGTGTTGACCTTATCCGGGACGTACGGAGTTGGTCAGAGGTGCCGATCATTGTGTTGTCTGCCCGTGGCGCGGAGTCGGACAAGATCCTGGCCCTGGACACGGGCGCAGATGACTATCTGGTGAAACCTTTTGGCACCGGAGAACTGCTGGCTCGCGTCCGCGCAATGCTACGCAGACACGTAAAAGATACCGAGAACCATGCGGTCCTGGCCTTTGGCGACGTCCGAATTGATATGGAACGTCGTATCGTGGAACGCTCCGGCGCCCCACTGCATTTGACACCGCTGGAGTATCGCCTGCTGGCCCATCTTTGCTCACACCCGAACCGCGTCCTGACGCATCAGCAACTGCTCAAGGCTGTGTGGGGCCCATCGCACACCACCGATACGCCCTACCTTCGTGTATTCATGGGAGGCCTGCGTAAAAAAGTCGAAGCAGACCCTTCCCAGCCGCGACACCTCATCACCGAAACGGGTGTTGGGTATCGCTTCATTCCTTGAGCATAGATTTAGGGAGGTAAAAATCTTTAAAGTCACGGCATACGAGGTTCCATTAACAAAGCTTCTGTGCTGGAGGCAATTGGCACTCCGCTGCTGGACTGCTCGCGTGCGTAAAGCGTCACTGAGGCGCGCAGCTTGTTGCCGCCGAAAGCACACATCTTATCGAACGCCTTGTGATTGACGGGAAGATGCTGGCAGTCGAGTGCCTGACGGTGCTGACTGTGATCAATGTCCGGGTCATGCAGGTAGACGAAGTCTTCATCGTAGTCAGTGACAATGACCCAGTGCGGGGCTTTCGAGCGCGTCAGACGGTAGCTACTGATCAGCACCAAGGGTTGACCGCCGGCCTTCAGCGTGAGAGCCAGATCCAGTAGGTTGCTGCTGACCTGCTCCACATCACTCTGCTGAAGTTCCGTGCAGAACTCTTCGTGTACCAGGCGAATAACCTCCTTTTTATGTTCGTCGCGCACGCCGTCGAGAAATAGCGGACCTGCGATACTCACTTGCAGGCGTACTCGAAACCCTCGGCGCCAGGCCGCCAGTGCCAACCCTTGGGGACTGCAACCGCCGTGCCCCGAAGTCATGAACACCGTCGTGGCTTCACGCCAGATTTGCAGTTCGTCCCTACGCTCGATTAAACGATCGGGTTGCAATGCCTTCATGGCCATCAAGAGGCAAGCCGGGCCGCAGGTAAATTCAGTGGTCTGTTGGTAATAAGGCACTTGGAATTCCCGGCTTTCCCGATGTTGCAGAATGCGCTTCTCCAAACGCAGCGCATGCACATGGTCTTCGTAGTAGTCGTTAACCACGGCGAAGCGTCGGTATCCATTGCGTTCATAAAGACTGATAGCGACGGGATTATCCGGTCGGACTTCCAGTCGCAGGTAGGCGCAGTCGTGTGCGCGAGCACAATCTTCCGCCTGATCCAATAGCTGTTTTCCAAGGCCGAGGCCACGACTGTGGGTGGCGATGGCGATTGAGTACAGACGCGCCAGGGAGGTGCCACGGTGAAACAGGACCAGACAGTAGCCCATCAGTTGGCTCCCGGCTTCTGCGACGATCAGGCTGGCATGGGCTCGGCTGATCATCCACTGAAAACTGCGCGGAGTCAGCCGATCACAGGTAAAGCACTGATTTTCCAATTCCAACAGAGACTTAAGATCATCTTGTGTAGCTTTGCGAAATACCAGGTTCATATAGCCGCCGTAAAAGTTGCGTAACGAAACGAGACTTTCTTAAAAGATCGTGCTTAATAGATAAGGACTTGTTCTCCAACGGACCTTTTCATATGTCAGCGGTACAGGGTGATTTGCGTGAAGTATCAGAGCAAAATCGGTTAACAGCAATATCAAGCCTTACTTATTTACCGGGCGCACCTAGAAGCTCCAGCCAGGTGGTTATTATTGTTGAGCGAAAAGAAGACTGGGCCTCTTATTTCCCCTCAGAGGATGTGATGAGTGCACAGGAGTATCTGGAACAGCCCCTTGAAAGCGAAGCCGGCAAGCGTGTCCAGGTTATTAATCTGTGTCGGAGCTACAAGTACCTGGGACACGGGTATTACTGTTCATTACTGGCGGAAGCACGCGGCCATAAAGTTATTCCGTCTGTGCGAACCATTAGCGAGCTGACCCGAAAGTCACTGTATGGCCTGGCACTGGAGGATCTGGACAAGGCTCTCGACAAAGCACTGAACAACCACCTTTATAGTAATACCGAAGGATTCACGCTCACTCTATACTTTGGTAAAACCAACCTTGAACCCTTGCAAGAACTGGCGCGGCAAATTTTCGAGATATTCCCTTGCCCGATCCTCTTGGTAGAGTTCCGTAAAAGTAATAGTTGGCGCATCGAGGGAATAAAGTCTGGCGTCTTGCAAAAGTTACGCGAAGACCAAGAGGATCAGTTTGCCAACTCGCTGGACAGTTTCAGCCGCAAGATATGGCGAATGCCGCGCTCACCACGCGTGGCCCGCTACGACCTGGCCATTTTGCATGACCCGCAAGAAGCGCTGCCACCTTCCAACGCAAAGGCACTCGAAAATTTTATCCGGGTCGGCAAAAGCTTGGGTATTGATGTCGATCTGATCGAAAAGAAAGACTATTCACGAATCGCCGAGTATGACGCCCTGTTGATTCGCGAAACCACCAGCGTGGATAACCATACCTACCGCTTCGCCAAGAAGGCGGAAAGCGAAGGCCTGGTGGTGATGGACGATCCCACTTCAATCCTGCGCTGTACCAACAAGGTGTACCTGACGGATCTGCTCAAAAGCCATCAATTGGGTATGCCGGCAACCGAGATTCTCTACAAGGAACGACCGGAAGACTTCGAGCGAGTCGGTGAACGCCTGGGCTTTCCATTAGTACTGAAGATTCCCGATGGTTGTTTTTCCCGTGGCGTGATCAAGGTCGAAAGCCAACAAGCACTGCTGGAAGCCACCTCTGAGCTATTCGAACACTCGGTGCTGTTGCTGGCTCAGGAGTTCTTTTACACCGAGTACGACTGGCGCATCGGCGTGCTCAACCGCAAGCCGATTTTCGCCTGCCAGTACTTCATGTCCAAAGGTCACTGGCAGATTTACAACCACAAAGCCAAGGGCCAGGACATTAATGGCGAATGCCGGACCCTGGCAGTCCACGAGGCACCGCGAGCGGTGGTCGAACTCGCGGTGAAGACCGCGAACCTCATCGGCGACGGCCTCTATGGCGTCGACCTCAAGCAGTCCGGCGATAAGGTGGTGGTGATCGAGGTCAACGACAACCCGAACATGGACGCCGGCATCGAAGACGCTTACTTGCAGGACGATTTGTATTCACTGGTGCTGGAAGAATTCGTCCGACGCCTGGAACTCAAACGTCGCGGCCAGGCCTGGTGAACGCTTGATCCGACACGCATCCTGCAAGACACTGGCTTCCTCAGTCGATAACGCCAGAGGTCAGATGTGATCAAGAGTTTTCAACTCGCCAATGGGGCGTTGGTACCGGTTGAACACCTCAATGCCGATCTGATGTTGTTCAGCAATCCCGATATCGCAGAACGGGATCTGCTGCGCAACGATTTCAAACTGGACGATCACGCGCTGGCTTCGGCACTGGATCCTGACGAAGTCTCACGCATCGAATTCCACCCGGATAATCTGTTCTTGATCTGGAAGCGTCCGGAAAGTTACTCGGGCGGAGAAAGCCTGGCGTTTGAGGTGTCGTCGTTCGGCTTACTGTTCTCTAAAACACGCTTGCTGGTCATCGCGACCGACGATTCCCAGTTGAGCGGACTGGGGGAGCGGCACCCCTTGCATACACCGCTGGATGTGCTGCTGGACATGCTGTTCAACAACCTCCACCACTACCTGGGCCACCTCAAGGTGATCAAGATGGTGGCTCGCGAGTTGCAGCAGAAGTTCAACTCCTCGATGGAGAATCGACATCTGATCCAGATGTTTAACCTCAGCGAAAGCCTGATCTATTACATCAACGCGATTCACAGCAATGGTGCTGTCCTGACCCGGCTGCGCAACCATGCAGAAAAAGAGCACTTCAGCGTCGAGGCGATCGCGCTTATCGACGATCTGATCATCGAGAACACCCAGTGCAACAAACAGGCGGAAATCTACTCCAGGGTATTTGCCGGCTTGATCGATGCACGCGGCAATTTGATGAACAACACCATGAACAACCTGCTACGCAAACTGACACTGATCAATGTGGTCTTTCTGCCTCTCAACCTGATCGCCAGCATTGGTGGCATGTCCGAGTTCAGCATGATGACCTCGGCCGTCCCCTGGTGGGTTGCCTATCCGCTTTTTCTCACGGGAATGCTGGTTGCCGGGGGCCTGATGGTCATCGCGCTCAAACGTCTGACGCGTGGTTCATCCAGCATGAATGGCCCGCATTGAACTCTTGAGGTACTGCACAGGCAGTGCGGCAGCTTCGACCTCCTCGCACCGCCGCCCCATGAGCCCCCTGGATGGTGGCCAGCGTGGAGCGCGCGACCATCGGTAACAGTGCCCATTCAGGCGCGAGCAGATAGAACGGTTTGCGCACAGTCTCCGGGTTTCCCAGGATCAAGGCGCCTTGGCCAAAGTAGTTGAGCACCAAACCGGGCAACACGAGAATGAACCAGGCACGAGAAATCGGTTTTCGACCAAAGTGACCCATGTCGGCATACAGAGCCTCAGCACCGGTCAAGGCAAACACGACAGCACCCAGGAATCGCCACCTAGACGCATTACAAATCCAATAACTTGAATAGCCACAGCGCCCCCATCCCAACCGCCAGCGTCAGGACAGTATTTCGAGTCTGCCAAGCGACCCAGGCAGCAATAATGGCGGCGGGTATCTGAGGGTTATACAACACGAATTCACCCTGCCCATTGGGGTACACCACGGCGGGTAGTACAAGGGCGCCAGCACACTCGCCGGTACGTAAAGCAAGGCCCGACTCAGCAGCGCCGGGATTCGCAACCGGCCATACAGTTCGACAAAGGAAAGACGCATGGCGAACGTTCCCAGACCGACCGCCAGGAACAGCCCCCACAAGGCCAAATCACTCATCGTGTCTCCCTCTCGACGTCATGGGTCAGCGCATCGTTCAAGGGGCTTTTGCGAACGTTCTCAATCAACAGACCTGCCATGACACCGCCGATGGAAGCGGTTACCCGCCCAAGGTTATAGGGCATATCGACCGCAAACACGGCAAGCAACCCGCCGACCAAGGCGGCGCCCAGACTCGCCGCGCTACGTATGCCGGGAACGAGAAGCGCCAGAAAGGAAAGCGGTATGGCAAAGCTTAAAGACCAGGTCTCGGGGATGCTTGCGCCCACTCTGACCCTATGCTGCTCACCCGCCTTATCGGCTCTTTGGCTATCCCACAGACTGAAAGACTTCTTCAGCGCCAATCCCGATGTCGACCTGAATGTCATCACCACTCAGCATTTTCTTGTCATGGTGCCTGGGATAAACCCAGACATCTTCATTACCCAGACAAGTGATCTACGCCCCGGCTATCTGCGAATACCCTTGTTCCATGAAGTCGTCTATCCCGTGTGCACTCCTCGTTATCTGGAGGCTCATCCAGAACTGAGCACCTTGGAGGACATGCGCAACAGCGTACTGCTGGACCTGAACCCTTATGGCCGTTCCCAGCTGTCAGAGCAGGTCGACTGGAATGTGTGGTTCGCTCTCCAGTCCCACGATCTACAGATCCCGGCCTCAGAAAGCCCGCACTACTTCAGCAGTAATGACTACAGCCTTCTTGTGCAAACGGCGCTGGATGATCAAGGTCTCGCTTTGGGCTGGGATCACCTGGTGAGACATCTGGTACAGCAGGGGCGCCTGGTTCGGCCTGTTACGGAGGAACTGACGCTCAGGGAGGCGGTTCAGTATCTGATGATCAATGAGAAAAAGTCAGAGGATCCGGCGTGTCGTCGCTTGAAGGATTGGCTGGTTGCTCAGTTCAAGTGAGGTGGGGAATAACGCGCGCCTATTTAGCCAGCAACTCGGTGATCCACCGGGCCTGCCGGGCGACGCCCTGCACCTTCTCCTCGGGCACGGCCTGCCGCGCCCGGGCGAAATTGGTCAGGGTCTTCTGCTTCTGGCGCAGCATGCGCTGCCACTTGGCCAGGAACGCCGGGCTGCGTGCCTGCATCTGCAGCGGGCCGAAGTACAGCTCCTCAGCGGTGTACATCACCGGCCCGGCGCACTCGGCGACGATGATTTCGTAGTCGAAGCGGTTTTCCCGCAGCACTTCCTCGCAGAGGATGCGGTAGCCATTTTCCATCAGCCATTGGCGCAGTGGCTGCTCGCCGCCGTTGGGTTGCAGGATCAACCGCTCCTGCCCACTCAGTTGCGCCTTGCCGCTGTCGAGAATGTCGCGGATCGTCTCGCCGCCCATGCCACAGATGCTGATCGCCGTGATCCCGTCTCCCGGCTCGATTGCCGTCAGGCCATTGGCCAGGCGCACGGTGATCCGCAGGTCCAGGCCGTTCTCGCGCACGGCGCGTTCGGCCGAGCAGAACGGCGTCAATGCCACCTCGCCGGCCACCGCCGCCGCGATGGCGCCACGGCGCATCAACGCCACCGGCAGGTAGCCGTGATCCGAGCCGATATCGGCCAGGCGCGCACCTGCTGGCACATGCGCCGCCACGCGCTCCAGGCGCATGGACAATGTCTGTTCGTTCAACTGCAGCCCCTTTTCACCACGAACGTCCGGCACCTTTGGCCGGATCGGGGCGAGATTCTGTCGAGCAACGCCGAGCATTTCAAATTTATGTGACAAGGGCCATGGCTCGACCCGTACCTGCCGCTCGCATATCGGCCCAAAGCGAACCCTGGTTATGGGCCGTTTTTGGCCGACCTTTGCGGAGCCTGAGAGGTTGCAATGGGTCGATTTTGGTCAGTCGTGACAGGCAGCTATCGGCCCAGAGTGTGTAAAAACGCCTTCGCAAACACTTGCTATGATTTCTGAGGATTTCATCGCAAGGATCGCCCATGAAGCGCTTTATCCAAGGTGAGCATCGAGGCCAAAGCACCTTACTTCCCGAGAGCCTCGACGACTACGTCAGCGATACCAATCCGGTGCGCGTAGTCGACGTCTTTGTCGACGAACTCGACCTGGTCAATCTGGGTTTTGAAGGTGCCATTCCAGCCGATACTGGCCGGCCTGCTTACCACCCCGCGATCTTGCTAAAGATCTACATCTACGGCTATCTCAACCGTATCCAGTCGAGCCGACGTTTGGAGCGAGAAGCCCAGCGAAACGTCGAACTGATGTGGTTGACCGGGCGTTTGATGCCGGACTTCAAGACCATCGCCAACTTCCGAAAAGACAACAGCAAGGCCATCCGAGGCGTCTGTCGCCAGTTCGTTGTGCTGTGTCAGCAGTTGGGATTGTTTGGAGAAAATCTGGTCGCCATCGATGGCAGTAAATTCAAAGCAGTCAACAACCGCGACCGTAATTTCACCAGCGCCAAACTGAAACGGCGCATGGAAGAAATTGAATCGAGTATCAATCGTTACCTGGCGGCACTCGATGCTGCCGATCGGCAAGAACCAACAGCTTCCGAGCCCAGCGCCGTGCGGCTGGAAGAGAAAATCGCCAAGCTCAAAACTCAAATGAAGGAGCTTCAAGCGATCGAAATTCAGCTCAATGAATCGCCGGATAAACAGGTCTCACTGACCGACCCAGACGCCCGCTCCATGATGACGCGCGGCACGGGAATCGTCGGCTACAACGTGCAGACAGCGGTCGATACTCAGCACCATTTGATCGTTGCGCACGAGGTGACCAACGTCGGTTCCGACCGCGATCAACTCAGCTCGATGGCCAAGCAGGCCCGCGAGGCGATGGCGTCAGATACGTTTTCGGTGGTGGCTGATCGAGGTTACTTCAAAAGCGAACAAATCCTGGCTTGTCACGATGCCGGCATCACCGCCTATGTGCCCAAGCCGATGACCTCTGGAGCCAAGGCTGACGGACGTTTCAATAACGATGCCTTTGTCTATGACGCGGCAAAAAACGAATACATTTGCCCGGCTGGAGAGGCGCTGATCTGGCACTATTCCTATGTTGAAAAAGGCCTGAAGCTGCATCGTTACTGGAGTTCGAAATGCCAGGGCTGCGCGTTGAAATTGCAGTGCACACCGAGCACGGAACGACGAGTTCGACGCTGGGAGCATGAAGCCGTATTGGAGGAAATGCAGCTTCGGCTGAGCAAAGCACCGGAGATGATGCGAGTCCGAAAACGGACGGTTGAGCATCCCTTCGGGACGCTCAAACAATGGATGGGTGCGACGCACTTCCTGACGCGAAAGCTGGCCGGGGTGAGTACGGAGATGAGCTTGAATGTGCTCGCCTACAACTTGAAACGGGTCATGAAAATCATCGGTACCCATCACTTGATGAAGGCGCTAACGGCCTAAAAACCGGCCTGTTCTTACGTGTCCCGATGATCTGGCGCGTTGCTGGGGTGGTTTAGCTCATCAGGAAGGGACATCGTGCCTTGATCAGGCTACGAAGCCGGACAGCCGCTCAGCCTTGAAGATCGAAACGGGATCTAGCGTTTTTACACACTCTGGGCCAAAAGCAGACAATCAGAGAGTTGTGTGCTCGCTCCAGACTATGAAATTAAATCTCAATTGAAATAGCTGAAGAGAGGCGCCGTACGTAAAAGAGTGGAATGAACCATTCCTCACTACTGCACAAGCATCAAGCTACGCCAAATGATCATCGGCGGTTTCACAGGCGAGTGTTCCTGTGGCAACTGCTCCTGTGTTTGCCTGTTGTGTGGAGGTGGTTCCGCTGGTTCAGGTGCCGGAGTCTGATCCTCGGCAGGAGGCGCGTTATTTGCTGATATTTTTGTAGGGTACTTATTTGATCGTTATGGTCACTTTTCCTTTTGATCTGCCCAGCTCGACATAGCTCAAGGCATCCGACGTCGATTGAAAGGAGAAGGAACGGTCGATGACCGGTTTGATGACTCCAGCCTCGATGAGCGTGGTGATTTCTTTCAGTTGAGCGCCGTTTGCACGCATAAACAAAAATGTGTAGCTGACACCGTGCTTGCGAGCCTTTCTTCGGATACCGCTGCTCAGCAGGCGCATCACTTGCCGCAACCCCCAGGACAAGCGTTGCTGTTGGGCGAACTGCGCCGTCGGCGGCCCCGAAATGGAAATGAGCTGGCCGCCAGGCTTGAGAACCTTGAGTGATTTCTCCAGTACATCGGCGCCCAGGCTGTTCAACACCACGTCATAGTCGTGCAATTCGGTTTCAAAATTTTGCTTTTTGTAATCGATGATTACGTCCGCTCCGAGCGCCTTTACCCACTCGACATTCGGCGTACTGGTGGTGGTCGCAACAAAGGCTCCAAGGTGTTTCGCAAGCTGGATAGCGATGGTGCCGACACCGCCGGAACCGGCGTGAATCAGTACCTTCTGGCCCTTTTTCAATTGGGCAGTTTCCACCAGCGCCTGCCAGGCCGTCAGAGCGACTAAGGGGATGGAAGCAGCTTCGGCCATGTTGATATTGGAGGGCTTCAGTGCGAGCGCGTCCTCGTTCACG
This sequence comes from Pseudomonas sp. LBUM1673, assembly GCF_059695645.1. Taxonomy (NCBI): domain Bacteria; kingdom Pseudomonadati; phylum Pseudomonadota; class Gammaproteobacteria; order Pseudomonadales; family Pseudomonadaceae; genus Pseudomonas; species Pseudomonas sp. LBUM1673. The sequence goes on along the minus strand of NZ_CP166780.1, from coordinate 2,543,800 downwards.
GCTATCAGTTGCGCAAACGTCCCGATCCGACTCTCAGGAGGGCGTGCATAGACCTCGTCTCCTGGCTTGAATAGCTTTACCGCCGAGCCTGTGCGAACCACTGTCCCGGCCAGGTCATTGCCTAATATCAATGGAAATGAATAAGGCAGGATCAGCTTGAATTCGCCCGTTCTGATCTTCGAATCCAACTGGTTCACGCTCGTGGCATGCACTTGAACCAGAACATCGTGGGCACCTGGTGCAGGGTCGGGCACTTCGCCGATACGCCCGTTCTGCTTGCCATAGCCGTCGATAAAAAATGCCTTCATGATGATGCTGCTCTCGTCAGTTCGAATGAGGATGTGGCAGTGGCCCTTACAATATTGATGCGATAAGACTCGATGCTGTCAGGCATCAAGGAACGCCAACGCCTTCGCCACGAAATCAGCATGGTGCTGGAAAATCCCGCCGTGCCCGGCGTCTTCGTAAATGATCAACTGTGCGTCGGGAATGCGGTTCGACAGTGCAATCGAGTTCACTGTGGGCACCATGATGTCGCTATCTCCGTTGGCTATCAGTGTCGGAACTCGCAGGAGAGCAAGGTCTTGCGGCGCCTGTTTGCCCCACGCAGTGATGGCTTTCAACTGCCGTAGAAAAGCCCGGGGTGCTGGACCTTTGTCCCGATCTTTCTGGCGTTCCTTCAGCCTCTTCAAAAACTCAGACGCGGCGCGGCGTCCGTTGGCCGTCGAGGTAAAGAACAGGTAGAACTTGGGGTCTCGCAACGTCAGCAAGCCTTTGACAATCAACGGCCACGCTACCGAACCGACCTTATCGATGCCTGCGCCACCGGCAGGTCCGGTCCCTGTGAGGATCAGTCTGCGCACCCGTTCGGGAGCCTTCAGGGCGATATCTTGAGCAACAAAGCCGCCGAGTGAAAAACCGAGCAGGTCGACCTGATCAAAACCCAGCGCGCGAATCAGACCTATCCCATCGTCAGCCATTTCACCAACGGTCAGTGGCGCAATTCCACCCGAGCCACCGATGCCGCGGTAGTCGGCGGCGATGACACGTCGTGTGGTTGCCAATCCATCTATGATCCGTGGATCGAAGTTGTCCAGCACCGCCCCCCAATGATTAAACAGAACGAGAGGTACCGCATTCCTGGGCCCCAAGTCACGGTAGACGAAGGGTATCCCGTCAACCGTTATCGATTGGTTAGCTGCCTTGATGAACGGCATCTGCAATCCAGAGTGGTTTTCTGTACACGTGAGGCTCATTTTTTTCCGTCCGATTGCGAGGCGAGGCCGGCATGCTCTAAAAAATCAGGCAGGGCCTTGGTATCGTTGCGCAACAACGGACTGTTTGATCTGCGAAAGCAGGCCCTGACGCGCTGTTTGCAGGGCATCCCAGCATTCACCTTCTTGCAGCGGTGGGATAGTCACCGGCTCGCGACGGTCGAAACCGACCAGCGCGGCATCGACCAGGTCACCCACTTCCATGATGTCGCTTAAAGTATTGATGTCGATACCGGCGCGATCCCAGATCTCTGTGCGGGTGGCGGCCGGCAGAACGGCTTGCACGTAAACACCTTGGGGTGAGAGCTCCAGGCTAAGGCCCTGGGAAAGGAACAGCACAAACGCCTTGGTCGCCCCGTAGACCGACATGCCAAACTCGGGAGCCAGACCGACCACCGAGCCAATGTTGATAATCGCACCATTCCCCGCTTTGGCCAGACGTGGAGCGATGGCACTGGCGAGACGTACCAATGCGGTCGTATTGAGCGCTACCAGATGCCCGACGCTGTCGGTGCTTTGTTCGATGAAGTTGCCCGACTGCGCGGCGCCGGCGTTATTGATGAGGATGCCAATGCTGGCGTCATCGCGCAGGCGCGCTTCGACGTTCGCCAAATCGCTGAGCTGGGTCAAGTCCGCTTGAAGGACGTCGATGGCAACTTTGTGTTCGCTGCGCAACTTGGTTGCAAGTATTTGCAGACGCACATGGTCGCGAGCGACCAAGATCAGATTGTGCCCGCGTTGAGCGAAACGCTCGGCATAAACAGCGCCGATGCCGGTGGAGGCGCCAGTGATCAGAACGGTGGGACGAGTGTTCATGGCTTCATCTCTTTTCAGGTACGTCGATAAGGGTTGATGCGCAAAGCAAGCGCAATCACATTGTGTTCAGCTCGCAGCAGCGCTCGACTCTGCAATTGTCGGGTAGTCGATGTATCCCGCCGCACCGCCGCCATAGAGAGTGGCTGGATTGAAGGCGGACATTGGAGCGCCGGTCTTGAGTCGCTCCACCAGATCAGGGTTGCCGATAAAGGGGCGGCCAAAAGCGATCAGGTCGGCCTTGTCTTCAGCGAGTCGCGATGTGGCCAAGTCCAAGTCATAGCCGTTGTTGGCGATGTAGGTGTTCTTGAAGCGCCGGCGCAAGGCTTCGAAATCGAAGGGCGCCACTTCGCGAGGCCCGCCAGTCGCCCCTTCGACCACGTGCAGGTAAACGACCTCCAAGGCATTGAGTTGATCGACGATGTAATCGAACTGCGCCTGTGGATTGCTGCTTGAAACACCATTGGCCGGCGAGACGGGCGAGAGGCGAACGCCAGTGCGATCAGCACCGATTTCGCTGATGACCGCTGCGGTCACTTCCAGCAACAGGCGCGCACGGTTTTCGATTGAGCCACCATAGGCATCGGTACGCACGTTGGCGCCGTCCTTGATGAATTGATCCAGCAGATAACCATTCGCACCATGGATTTCCACACCATCAAAGCCTGCCGCAATAGCGTTCGTCGCCGCTTGGCGGAAATCGTTGACGATGCCGGGCAGCTCGCTGATATCCAGCGCTCGCGGCTCGGAAACGTCCTGAAAACTATTGTTGACGAACACTTTGGTCGCGGGGCGAAGCGCTGAGGGGGCTACCGGAGCAGCACCGTTTTCTTGCAGGTCAACGTGTGAAACGCGGCCCACATGCCACAGCTGCAGGAAAATTTTCCCGCCCTTTGCGTGGACGGCATCGGTCACCTTACGCCAGCCCTCAATTTGCGCCTGAGTGTAAATGCCGGGGGTGTCCTGATAGCCCTGCCCCTGTCGGGAGATCTGCGAGGCTTCGGAAATCAGCAGGCCTGCGGTGGCGCGCTGGCTGTAATAGACAGGTGCAAACTCACTCGGCACGAAGCCCTCGCCTGCGCGGTTTCGCGTCAGAGGGGCGAGAACGATTCGGTTCGACAGCGTCAGAGAGCCAAGCGTGTAAGCGGTAAACAGATTCTGGTCGCTCATGTGATCTTTGTTCCGTGCTCGTTGATAAGTAGTCATGTTGCTTTCGATTATGATGATGATCGAAATCTAAGCTGTCAACGATTTTGATTACGTCCAACATCTATGTATCATTGGCGCATGATTTTTGGCGCACATGAGGTGTTGCACATGAGAGTGACCAAGGCCCAAGCCCAGGCAAATCGGCAACACATCGTCGAGACGGCTTCTGTGGTGTTTCGCGAGCGAGGTTTTGACGGTGTAGGTGTGGCCGACCTGATGGCGGCCGCCGGATTCACCCATGGTGGTTTCTACAAACACTTCGGCTCAAAGGCTGACCTGATGGCCGAGGCCTCCGCCAACAGTCTTTCCCGATCACTGGCTGGCGCCGAAGCACTCGACGTTCAGGGGTTTATCGATGTGTATGTGTCGAGAGATCACCGGGACGGCCGCGGCAGCGGTTGCACCATGGCTGCTTTGTGTGGCGACGCAGCGCGCCAGTCCGACGAGTTGAAAGCGGCGTTTGCCGAAGGGATAGAGCGCACGTTGCAAACACTGGGGGAAAAGTATCCATCGGGGCCAGACACGCCGCCGGGGGAAGGGAGAGTGAAGATGATCGCCATGCTGGCGCATGCTGTCGGCGCGATCATGTTGTCGCGCGCCTGTCCGGATGACTCATCGCTGGCCGATGAAATACTTGAGGTTTGCCACGCTCAGATGACTGCCTCATTGCCTGTCCAGTCGCAGATTTAGTCGTAGGGACGAACGTCTCACAGAGCGTGCTGCCTCGCTTTCACCGCGACGTTGGATGCACGCTCGAATGTCCGCAATCGGCCCTTCGCGACAGGCAGCAATCAGCCCAAAAGAAGACAGTAGACAGTACCCTCAACAGGGGGATAGCGTCAGCCCTTTCAATTCGAGGACTGTGCCATGGATGCTATTGCCGACTATTCAAACGAACACCATCGACTTTCCGTCATGGAACTATGGGAAACCGTATTCGGTTACGAAACCGCGCATAACACCCCCAGCCTTGCTATCGACAAGAAGCTGGCCCTATCGGATGGCCTCTTTTTTGTTGCTCTAGCGGGAAATGAAGTTGTTGGCACCGTTCTGGTAGGGTACGACGGCCATCGTGGATGGTTGTACTCGGTTGCGGTGCATCCTTCACATCGTAGAAAAGGCATAGGAGCAAACCTGATCCGTCATGCTGAGGGCGCCTTGACCGCCCGGGGGTGCATGAAAATCAACCTGCAAATTGTCAGCGCAAATGAAAACGTCAAAACCTTCTACGAGTCACTGGGCTACTCGATCGAACCACGTATTAGCATGGGGAAAAAAATCGAATCGAATATCGTGATGCCTGGAAGGTAGTCCTGAGGAGTGTCCGCCAGGAGTCGATTGCAACCTTTGTTCTCTATTTGTGGCGTTGCTGACAAAGAGTAGATATTTTGATGAGCCCGGTCAGCGGGGTTCTCACTCAAGTTTCAAACAAGGAAGTGCAATGGGCATCCCACTCCCCCTCTGGCTCATTCTCACGAGCGTGACCGCTTACGTTGCGAGTACACGCGGACGATCAGGGCCAAGATGGTTTGCAATCGGGCTTTTCCTTCCCGGCGTAGCCCTGATCGCCGTGTTGTTAATGCCACGGTTGGCAAAAACCGGTGTTGACGCCCTAGTGCACGAAGATCTGCGCCCCTGCCCTGCCTGCACCCAAGCCATCAAAGCTGCAGCCTCACGATGTAAGCGCTGCGGAGCCGAAGTGGAGCCTATCGCCCTGAGGAATCGCAGCGGCTGGGTAGCACGCATTACTGCCCATACCGATGAAGAATTTGAACGGATGGCTGCACAGATGATGCTAATCGACATACCAACAATACTCGATGAAGCGCCCCACGTTTTCGCAGGCCCGTTTGAAGAAAAGGCCGAGGCGCAAAACATGCTCAGATACCTGAAGTCCAGCCATGACCTGGATGGACTGGTGACGTGGCGGTCAGTAACCAGGTAACAAGACACTCCCATCATCGCGCCTGGCCTGTCTGCATACTTTGCTTACATGGAAACCGCAACACGCATAGGCATCACCCGCACACTCAAGGAATGGCGAGCTACTCAGGGCTTGCCGGGATTCAAAGTCGAGTAACCCGTGAAGAACCAAAAAAAGCCCCGCACTTCAACCGAAGGCGGGGCTTTTGATCTGGCTGGCGTCACTTCACATCGGTTACATCGCGGTATGGAAAATCTGCTCGATCTCGTCCTGATTGGCAGGACGCGGATTGGTAAAGCCGCAGGCATCCTTCATGGCGTTGGTTGCCAGGATCGGGATATCGTCGGCCTTGGCGCCCAGTTCGGCGAGACCGCTCGGAATACCGACATCCGAAGACAGTTTACGGATGGCGGTGATGGCCGCGGCGGCGCCTTTTTCCGCATCCAGATGCCGGGTGTCGACACCCATTGCGTTGGCGATGTCTTTAAACCGGGCCGGGCATACGCTGGCGTTGAAGCTGGCGACATGGGGCAGCAGGATCGCATTACAGACGCCGTGGGGCAGGTCGTAGAACCCTCCCAGTTGGTGCGCCATGGCGTGGACATAGCCCAGCGAAGCATTGTTGAAGGCCATGCCGGCAAGAAATTGCGCGTAGGCCATATTTTCCCGGGCGGTCATGTCGTCACCCTGGGCAACGGCAGTGCGCAGGTTGGCCGAGATCAATTCCACGGCCTTGAGTGCACAGGCATCAGTGATCGGCGTTGCCGCAGTCGACACATAGGCTTCGATAGCGTGGGTCAGCGCGTCCATGCCGGTGGCGGCGGTCAGGCCTTTGGGCATGTCTGCCATCAACGAAGGATCGTTGACCGACAACAGAGGGGTGACGTTACGGTCGACGATGGCCATTTTCACGTGCCGGACTTCATTGGTAATGATGCAGAAACGGGTCATTTCACTCGCCGTTCCGGCGGTGGTATTGATCGCGATCAACGGCATCTGTGGCTTGGCGGATTGATCCATGCCTTCATAATCACTGATGTGCCCGCCGTTGGCGGCGCACAGGGCAATGCCCTTGGCGCAGTCATGGGGTGAACCGCCGCCCAGGGAAATAATGAAATCACAGTCGCTGCGACCAAGCAGCTCAAGGCCTTTCTCGACATTGCTGACCGTCGGATTCGGTTTGGCGCCATCAAACAGGGTGGAGTTGATGTCCTGCTGAGCCAGAAGGCTGGCTACCTTGGCGGCCACGCCGGCTTTGGCCAGGCCTGCATCAGTGACGATCAAGGCTTTACGGAAACCATATTTGCGGATTGCGAGCATTGCTTCGTCGAGACTGCCAATGCCCATCATGTTCACGGATGGAATGAAGAAGGTGCTGCTCATGATAAATCCTCTTTTATTCTGGAAACCCGGAAATCAGGTGAGGTCTTGTACTCATATCGCAGGTTGTGAGGCTCGTCTGATGGTCATCATTGACGAAGTTCAGCGGGAGACGGTGCAGCATCAAGTGTTCAGGCGAACAGTGTTTAAGATGCAGAGGTGGATGGGCCATCGCAGCCGGTATCTTTTGATCATGGGATTGAGCCTAAGCCTATGACGCCAGACTGGAATGGTCCTTTAGCTTTCATTGGCACCTCCTTTAGTACTGGGAGGTAATGCGCCCCGACAAGGCCGGCGCGAGACATGTGGCGAGGGGCGTGCTCCCGCTGGGGCGCACAGCGGCCTTAAAAAAACCCACTCAATGACTATTCCCCCCAATGAGGAATACATAGTTCGGGCTTCTCAGTTGATTCTGCCTAAAAGGCTAGAACTGGTGCCCACTTAAATTTTAAGTGCACACCATGTCTTGGCTTTGCGAGACTGGGTAGATAATTTGGCCGTATGACTATGGAACCTGATTCGATTCAGTTGCCCAGGTTCATTCGCCCATTTGATCAAACGCGTGAGCCAGATCTGCACACAGATCTGGCGCGTGTTCGAGCCCGATGTGCAGGCGAACGAGCCGCCCTTCGTCCGGCAGAGTCTTAACCGTGCGCAGTTCGTATGGGATTGCGGGCATCACTAAACTCTCAAAACCGCCCCAACTGGTACCCAGACCAAACAAGTTCAGCGCATTGATAAAGCGTTCAAACGCGGCTTCGTTGCAGGATTGCAATTCGAAGGTAAAGGGGCCGGCGCCACCGGAAAACTGCTTCTTCCAAAGTTCGTGCCCAGGATCTGAGGCCAACACTGGAAACATCACGCGCTTGACCTTCGAATGCTTGCACAGCCATTCAGCGACCTCGATTGCGTTGGCTTGATGCCGGGGCATGCGCACGGCCAGTGTTCTCAATCCGCGCAAGGTGAGCCAGCAAGAGTCTGGGGAAGCATGTGAGCCGTAGCGGTCACACCATTTGCGCGCAGTGTCCAATGTCGAGTAAGCGCCGGTAATCAGACCGAGAATGACGTCTGAGTGGCCATTGATGAACTTGGTGGCCGCATGAATCGAAATATCGATCCCCAATGCATGCGCGTTGAAATACACCGGTGAACCCCAAGTTGAGTCGCAGGCAACCGGTATGCCTCGTTCATGCGCCGCCACGCAAATTTGCGTGATGTCCGACATCTGCATCGTCAATGACGAAGGAATTTCGACGAAGACAAGGCTCGTATCGTCATTGATCAGTTGGCTCACTTCGGCGCTGTCATTGAAGAAGCTGATCGTCGTGCCGAGTGCTGTCAGCGATTGCTCGCAGAATGCGCGGGTCGGGCCATACACACCGCTGTAGACCAGAATATGTTTTCCCGGCCCCGCATGTGCGCCTAGTACTGCCGCGATAGCGCTCAATCCGCTGGAGGTCGCGATGCAGCTTTCGGCTTTCTCAAGGCGCGCCATGGCCTCTTGTAACTCAAACGTGGTGACCGTGCCCGAGCGCCCATAACGTGAAGATTCAAAAACCCTGCCCTGATACGACTGCCGGTATTCCTCCAGGGTGTCAAACACCACCGTTGACGCACGCACCAAGGGCGGATTGACAGCGTGAACCGCTGCGGCGCTGGTACGTCCCAGGTGAACAAGATCAGAATCACGATGCATGATGGCCTCGATTCAAGTAGTCAGAGTCCTATAGTATGTTTGGCATGTCAGACTCCATCAGCCAAAATACATCGTCGAAGCGCCATAACGACCCCGTTCAATTTCGCCTATTGGCGAAGCGGTATGAGCGTGGTGCTGTGTTGCCTTCGCACGAGCACCAGAATGGGCAACTGGTGTTTGCGTTGAGCGGCACGATGTTGGTTGAGACCCCCCTGAGTCGCTGGACGGTACCGCCGCAACGCGCGCTGTGGATACCTGCGCATCAACCGCATGCCATTCAGATCCTGTCGGATGTCGAGATGCGAACGGTGTATTTCCAACCGGCGTTCTTTGCCAACATTGCCGGCTTTGCGCATTGCAACGAGGTGCATGCGGTTGTGGCATCCACCTTGATCAAGGAGTTGGTACTGGGCTTGTTCGAGCAGCCGCGCGAGGGTGAAATGCGCGATCTGATGGTGAATCTACTACTGCATGCATTGTGCGAATCGGCCTGCCTACCGACGCACTTACCGATGCCGACTGACGACAGGCTGCGCGCGGCATTGATGGAACTGATTTCAGGCAATCAGTGGCATTGGCCAATCTCTGAAATTGCGTATCGTGCAGCCATGTCTGAACGCACTTTTACGCGGCGCTTTACCGCAGAAGTAGGCTTGAGCTATCGCACCTGGCATCAACGGGCACGTATCGTCGCCTCACTGGATCTACTGGCATCGAATCGATCCGTCAAATCGGTTGCGCACATTTTAAAGTTTGCGAGCGCCGCGGCTTATGTGGCGGCGTTTCGAAAAATAACAGACAGTACGCCACGTGCATTTCAATCCACGGATTCAACACGACACCACGCCTCAGTAAAGTAGGTAACGACACTTTGGGTCGATTACAGCCCCTGACGACAGGCAGTAGTCGGCCAAAAGCGGACGATTCTTGCGCCTTCAAAGCGACTCATCCGGCAGCCCTGCCATACTGTTCAGCATGACCAGTGCTACCTTCCGCTTCTACGAGGAGCTCAACGATTTCCTGCCGGCCGAACGGCGGCGGCAGTCCTTTACCTGCGCGTGCGCACGAGGGGCGACGGTCAAGCACATGATCGAGGCGCTCGGGATACCGCACACCGAGGTCGAGCTGGTGCTGCTCAACGGCGAGTCGGCGGGCTTCGAGCGGGTGATTTTCGACAGTGACCGGCTGGCGGTGTATCCCAAGTTCGAAGCGCTGGACATCAGCCCGCTGCTGAAGATTCGTGCGCAACCTTTACGGGTGCTGCGCTTCGTCGCTGATGCGCACCTAGGCGGGCTGGCCAGCCTGCTGCGCATGAGCGGCTTCGACACCCTCTACGACAATGGCTTCGAGGATGGCGAAATCGCCGAGATCGCTGCGCAGCAAGGACGCATCGTGCTAACCCGCGACCGCGAACTGCTCAAGCGGCGGATCATCAGCCACGGCTGTTACGTGCATGCCCTGAAACCGTCGCTGCAGCTGCGCGAATTGTACGAGCGCCTCGACCTGGCGCGTAGCGCGCGGCCCTTCAGCCTCTGCCTTCATTGCAACCTGCCGCTGCACGAGATCAGCCCGGAACTGGCTCGGCCGCAGGTGCCGCCACGCGTTGGCGCCCTCTATTCGCACTTCCTGCGCTGCGACGCCTGCCAACGGGTTTACTGGGAGGGTTCGCACTGGCGCGGCATGTGTGCACTGCTGGCACCTCTGCTGGACCGATAACCGAGCGCATCGGGCCGGATGCGTTGCCGGGGATAACTGGCACAACAACCCCATGGGCAAACCCGATCAGAGCGCTCTATGATTGAACCCCATGACGACCTCTCTTCCGATCCGCCAACCCTGCCCGCCCGGTGCCTGCATCTGCGAGCGTGAGCAGCTGTTGGAAACTCCCGGCATGGACCTGCGCATCCTGAGCCTGACCCAATCAGAAGAGAAGCGCCTGATCGAACGTCTGGAAAACCTTCAGAGCCTGAGCGACCTGGAGCGTCTGCAACGGCGGATGTATGAGCAGTTGGGTCTGCGCGTTGAGATCGTCCCGGGTTTCAATGAAGTGCGCACCATGCGCGGTATCAATATCACCTTGGGAGAACTGCCGGGCCTGTGCCGCAAAACCCGTCAGTCGATCCCGGCGGCAATTCGCCGAGGGCTGGAGAAGCACCCGGAAGTTGCCTACGAGCTGCTCAATGCCAACGACTTGTTGCGTGATGCCTGATGGTTTACTCCGTTATCCCGATACGTTCGTTCGAATGCCCTGAAACAGGATCAGCGGTCATACGCGCAACGCGAGCCGCTGCTATGCCTTCTCATGGGAGAACGGGTTTCAGGCCAGCCAGGATGGAGCTGCAAACACAGGCGTGACCGTGGCCCCGGCGCCAGCCAGGTGCGCGAAGATAAAAGGTGCCAATCCGTAGCAGGAGGTGGCAAATGTTATTCATGGTCAGTTGGTCCATCAGTCCGCAACATCGCAACAGCGCGATCGAACGTTTTCTCAAGACCGGTGGCGCGCCACCCGCAGGCGTCAGCATGCTGGGGCGCTGGCATGCCGTCGGCGGTTCGAGCGGTTTTGGCATTGCCGAGGCCAGTGATCCGGTGGCGATACAGAAGTGGGTGCTGGAATGGAGCGACCTCATGAGCATGGAAGTCCACGCGGCATTGACCGATGAACAGGTGGCGCCGCTGCTGGCCGCTGCGGTCGGCAAACAATAGTCCTCCAGGCGGCGAGCCTGTGGTGAGGGGGCTTGCCCCCGTTGGGCTGCGAAGCGGCCCCAAAATCTCTGATGTACCAAAGATCTTGTGAGTGCTACGCACTCAAACGGGGGCAAGCCCCCTCGCCACCTTCCTTCTTGATTCACTACTTTTTCATCCCGACCCGCCGCCGCATGTCGGCGGTAATCGTCTGCCGGGTTTTCTTCAGGTCGGCCCAGGGTTCATCGCCCACCTCGGCCAAGCGCTCATGCACGGTGTGCAGGTTCCATTGATTGGCGCCCTTGAGCTCGGCGACCTCTTCCCGAAAGATCGGCACCGACACCGGCAGCCCTTCGCGGGTGCGCACGGCATAAGCACAAATAGTGGTGGCACCCAGACCATTGCGCAGGTAATCGATGAAGATGCGCCCGACACGGTTTTTCGGTCCGGACACCGCGGAAAACCGCTCCGGCAACAGCTTGGCCATGTGGCTGACGATCGCGTGGCTGAAATCCTTGACCTCGTCCCAGCCGTGTTTGCGGGTCAGCGGTACGACCAAGTGAATTCCCTTGCCGCCGCTGGTTTTGAGAAACGCCTTGAGCCCCAGTTCATCGAGCACCGTGAGGGTCAACCGGGTCGCTTCGACCATGCTCTTCCAGGGCAGCGCCGGGTCCGGGTCCAGATCGAGGACAAAACGGTCGGGTTTGTCCAGATCGACTGACGTGGCATTCCAGGTGTGCAGTTCCACTGTGCTCATCTGCACCGCGCCGATCAGGGCTTTGGCGTTGTTAATGACCATCATCGGTTGGCCCGTCAGTGCCTTGTCCAGGATGGCGATTCCGGGAATGGCCAGACTCTCTGCGTTTTTCTGAAAGAACAGTTCGCCGGCGATGCCGTCCGGCGCGCGCACCAGCGCCACCGGCCGGTCCTTGAGTTGCGGCAGGATCCACTCGGCGACGCTGGCGTAGTACTCCGCCAGTTGCATCTTGGTGGTGCCGCTGCTGGCATCGATCACCCGGTCCGGGTGCGTGATGCGCACTTTGCCGCTGGCAAGGCCGACTTGTGACGGTGCGGGTGCGGCTTGGGTGGTTTTCTTTTTAGTCGCTGAGATTTTCACGGTTTTCGGCAGCTCCTCTGTGATTCCTTCGGCAGGCTTGTCGTCACGCAGACCATGGAACACGGCGTGGCGCACCGAGCCGTCCTTGGTCATTTCGGCAAAGGCCACTTCCGCCAGCACAGTGGGTTTGAGCCAATGCACACCCTTGGCTTCAAAACCGCTAGGCGGATTGACCACCGACGGTTTTTTCGTCTGCAGCGGTTTCAGTTGTTCATAAATACGCTTGAGGGTCGCCTCGTTGAACCCGGTGCCGACCTTGCCGGCATAGCGCAACTCACCGCTGTCGCGGTCGTGCAACCCCAGCAGCAACGCGCCAAAGGCACTGCGCGCGCCTTTGGGGTCGGTGAAGCCGACCACGATGAATTCCTGCCGATGTTTGCACTTGAGCTTGATCCAGTCGCTGGTGCGCCGGGACACGTAAGGCGACCCCAGACGCTTGCCGATCAAACCTTCCATCTGCATTTCGCAGGCGCTGTTGAGCAAGGCCTCCGGGGACTCGCCGAACGCGTCGGAGAATCGCAACAGCGGGTTTTCATTGAGTTTGAGCACAGTCGCCAGTGCCGCCCTGCGCTCTTCGACGGGCACTTCACGCAGGTCCACGCCATTGAGGTAGGGCACATCGAACAGGTAGTAAACGATGCTGGCGCTACGGCCGGCATCGAACGCATTTTGCAGCGCCTGAAAATCCGGAACGCCCTGCTCGTTGGCCACCACCATTTCGCCGTCGAGCCAGGCCGATTCCAGGCCCAGCGCCGCTAACGCCTCGGCTTGCCCGGGCAATTTGTGGGTCCAGTCGTGGCCATTGCGGGTGAAGAGTTTGACCTCGTCGTGGTCAATGCGCGTCATGACCCGGTAGCCGTCGAATTTGATCTCATAGCTCCATTCGCCACTCGGAGCGGATTCGACCAGCGTCGCCAGTTCAGGCTTGAGCAATTCCGGCAACTTGGCCTTGCGGGCGCCCGTCAGTTGTGGCGACTTTTCCCTGCGTGCCTTGGCCGGGGCTTTTTTGATCGGTTTAGGCTTTTCAGCGCCATGCTTTTTTTCCACGATAGTGCGCTCGCTGAGCACGCTGTCGGGCTCGGCGGCGACCACGTCGTATTCGCTATCGGGTCTGGCGGCGCTGTCCTGATGTTTGATCAGAAACCATTGCTCCTGCTTGCCCGGCATGTGGGTGCGCACGAGGTTCCACAGGCCGCCGAGCTTTTCCCCTTGCAGCTCGAATTTCAGTCGGCCCTTGGTGTACGCCTTGGCCGGATCGTCCTGGGGAATCCACACCCCGCGGTCCCAGACGATCACGTCTCCGGCACCGTAATGCCCTTCGGGAATGGTGCCCTCAAACGTGGCGTAATCCAGCGGATGGTCTTCGACGTGGATTGCCAGGCGCTTGAGCTTGGGGTCCAGCGACGGCCCTTTCGGCACCGCCCAACTTTTCAGCGCGCCATCGAGTTCCAGGCGAAAGTCATAATGCAGGTGCGAGGCGTCATGTTTCTGAATGCAGAACTGCAGCGCATGCGCTTTGCCTTGTCGTCTGCCTTTAGCGGGTTTGGAAACACCGGCAGGCTCGGGACTTTTTCCGAAGTCCCTCATGTTGTTGTACTTTTCGAGCGGCTTGCCCATGGCGCCCTCCACAGGGTTTATGACTGAATCAAACCGTTATTGTCATCAGACCCCGGATGAGTGCGCGAAGGTTCAAGGAAATCAACCACTGGAGGAGGCGTAGGGATATAGATCGAATGGCGAATCGAGGTGCTGATTGAGCAGGGAAAAGTTTTTTGAATTAAATCCCCCGTGGCTCCGCCAAATGACAAGGCCCGCCATTGGCCGCAATGCTGTTCACTTAAGAGCGTCTTGAGTCAGTGAGTAACCTGTGGCGAGGGAGCTTGCTCGCGCTTGAGTGCGTAGCACTCACAAAAATCGGCGATTGTTATCAGATTTTTGGGGCCGCTACGCAGCCCAACGCGAGCAAGCTCGCTCGCCACAAAGGTAGGCATGACTGAAGAGTCGCGCTTAAGTGAACAGCATTGCCGCTATTGGTCGGGCCTCGTCGTTGCAGGGCTTGCGAAACACTCGGTCTTTTATCAGGTGAGCGGTTTGCGCAGCAGGATATCGACCGCGAAGACGCCCAGAACAGTCCCGGACACCCAGCGTTGGGTGCGCATGGCAGAGGGTCGCTTGGCCAGGAATCCGCTGACCCGGGAGGCGGCGAGGACGATCATGCCGTTCACTGTCACGGCAATGGTGATCTGTACCAGCCCCATCTGGATGAATTGCTGGAAGGTAGACCCTGCGGAAGGGTCGATGAACTGGGGAATCAGCGCGGAATACATCAGCGCAATCTTCGGATTCAGCAGGTTCGTCACCAGCCCCATGGTGAACAGCCGTCTCGGCGAGTGAGGTGGCAGTTCGCGCGCCTCGAAGGGGGAAGTCCCCCTGGGCTTCAGCATGTTCCAGGCCAGGTAGCCCAGATAGAATGCGCCTGCGATCCTGACGACGTCGTAGGCTACTGGCACCGCCTTGAACAAGGCCGCCAATCCCAGTCCCGCAGCCAGCAGGTAGCACACGAAGCCTAGCGCCACACCCGCCAGCGAAATCATCCCGGCCAGCCGCCCTTGGGAAATCGCCCGCGAGGTCAGGTAGACCATGTTGGGACCAGGTGTCAGAACCATGCCCAAGGAGATGATGGCCACACCGGCCAGGTTTTCCAGCGCCATCATTAGCGTGCTCCTTCGTTCAAAGGGGATTTGTCCGCCTGCGGCTGCTCGAGCCAGCCGAGACTGCCGCGGAACAGCGCATGCTGAGCGCGCTGTGCCACTGGCCGAACCACGATTTCGTCGACATTAACATGGGCGGGCTGATCGGCAACCCAGGCCGCGACTTGGGCGACATCGTCCGCGCTCAAAGGCCGGTCGACACCCTCGTAGATGGCACTGACCCGTTCGGCGTCGCCGCGAAAACGATTCAAGGAAAACTCTGGCGTATGCACCATGCCGGGGAGCACCTCGGTGATGCGCACCGGTACGCCCTTCATCTCCAGTCGCAAGGAATGGGTCAGCGCGCGCTGAGCACTCTTGGCCGCGCAATAGCCGCCTCCCCCCTCATAACCGGCCAGCGCAGCCGTAGAGGTAATATTGACGATACACCCTTGGGATGCAATGAGCCGGGGCAATATCAGTTGGGTCATCCGCAAAGTCCCCAGTACGTTGCTGTTGAACATGTTCGTCCAATCCTCGGCACTGGCCCGGTCTACCGCATCCAGGCCGATCGCACCGCCCGCACAGTTCACGAGAAGATCGCACTCAAAAATCTGCACCAAGTCCTCTTCTCGCGCTTGTGTCACATCCAGCGCAATGGCGTGTCCGCCGATTTCACCAGCAATTTGCTCAAGCCGATCACCCCTGCGCGCCACAAGGAATACCCGCCAGCCACGACTGGCCAAGGTACGGCTGCATGCCTCACCAATGCCACTGCTGGCACCTGTAATAACTGCTGTTTTCAAGATTGAGCTCCCCATGGCTCGGATAACTGTTCGAAGATCTTCCCCACGTCACGTACCAACGCGTGACGATCGAAGCTACGCAGGCGAAGGCGGGTGCCAGCGCCCTCATAAACACCGCTGGCGAAGCGATCCAGGTTCTGCGGCTGAGTCCAGTACAGGGTACCCAAGCCATCGCGCGGCGAGCTGTTGCGGCGGGCGATCACCCATGCACCCCGCTCGCGGTGCAATGGCCTGCCCTCCTTGCTAAGGCTGCGCGCAAGGTCCCTGTAGCGGGTAGACGCCCCTGTCTGGAGTTCCCAAGCGATCCCCAGCAGGTCGATATCCCTTACCTCTCGCCAGAGGAACGGGATTTCGGCTCCACCGACTCGGGCACCGATTTCCAGGAACAGCCATTTGTCATCCAGGTCGAACAGTTCGAGGTGAAAGACGATTTCTCGCTCAGGCGCGAAAACTGCCAGCAGTTGCTCGACGCGCCCCGCAATCCGCTGTTCGTCGTCGCCCTCCTCGAGTTCGATGCTACCCAGCGGGCTGTCCGGACCGAAATCGGCACAGCTATTCACATAACGCGACGCCGTGACGACCACAATCCGTTGCCCATCCCACCAGCCGTCTACGTGCAGGATGGGGGCCGCGCAGTAAGCCTGGACCATCATCGGCTCCGTTGCCTGCCGGATCTGATCAAGATCCCCTGGGCCGCGAAGAAACTTTACGCCGCGACTCGCCGTGCCATAGCGCGGCTTGAGCACCAGCGGATAGCCGTGTTCGGCCGCCAGTCGCTCCACCGCTTCGCGGGAATCGGCGGGCGAGGCAGGCAGCACGCCGATCGACGTTTGCCGGCCAGCGACCTCCAGCATAGTGAGCTTGTCGCGGAACCGCTCGGTCCAGGCGACAAGATCTCCCGGTATCTGCCATCGCTCGCGGATAGAAGCAGCATTGAGCAGGTCGCCCTCATTGAGGGCAACCACCAGCGCTGGAACGCCATGTTGCTCGACCAAGTGCTCAACCTCGACCATGACCGCCTCGGCATCGTCCAGTGAGGCGAGCGTCGAGCTTGACGCCAGACGCTCGCTCGGCAGGGACGCAAGGGATTCAGGCGTGCAGATCGCCCGAATTTGCATGCCTGCAGGCAGTTCGTATTGGTCATAGAGCGCTTGGCAGCCTACCCAACGGTGCAAGCACAGGACATATCTCATGCCGTGGGGTCCACGATGAAGTGGACCGCCGCCACCAGTTCGTCGCCGAGCCGAACGGCGTCCTCGCGCGAGGAGCCTGTTGCCAGGACATACCCTGAAACGCAGTCGGCAACGGTGTCGAGCGGCGGAATCTTGTCGCCCTCATGCTTCTGGATGACTACGGCACGCTCGGCTGCGCCCAGTTCGAACAGGAACGGCAGGAACACCAGTGGAGTCTCGCCTGGCTTGGTATGGCGCACATCGACGTCAGGCTTGAGATCGAGCTCGACCTTTCTTACCTTGCCAGGCGTCGGTACGAAGAACTGGATCGCGGCACCCGCTATCGGCTCGGGCGACACATCCGGCAGGGTGTCGATACCCAGTGGCACAGTCAGGAACATGCGGTTCAGGTCCAGGCCGAACGCACGCCGCACCAGTTCCGGGGCACCCGAGCCCGCCAGGCGAGCGTGGGATTCGAGTACACGAGGACCTTTCGGGGTCAGCACGAACTCGCTGTGGGAAGGACCTTCCTCCAGCTCTACGGCGTCGAGCAGGCGGCAGGTCATTTCCTTCAGCTCGCTCAGCCATTTCTTGGCATCAGTGCTCGGCGTGCTGACCTCCCACTCAACGTATTTGTCGTTCATGCGGTACTGGGAGTAACCAATCGGAAGGTGGCGCCCCTTGAACGAGAAGGAGTCGACGCTGACGACCGGCCCTTCCAGGTACTCCTCGATGATAATGTGCTTGACGTCGGCATCCTGAAGCGCTTGCCAGGCCTTGGAAGCGGAGGCTTCGTCATCGCAGGGATGGATATGCAGGCTGGCTACGCCTTCGGCTGGTTTGAGAACCGACTTGCCATGCTCTTTGACGAACGCGATGGCATCCTGCGCACTGGTGACATGGCAATAGGCTACCGGACTCAGGTTGTGCTCGACCAGCAACTCGCGCATGGCCACTTTGTCCTTGAGCAGGCGCGCAGTCTTATAGGAAACCCCGGTGAGGCCGAAGTGATCGACCACCTTGCCCGTTGACTCGCCCGCCACTTCGGTGGTGGTAATGATGCGATCGAACGGACGGTCGCGGTGCAGGGGCTCGAGGACCTTGATAATGGCCTCGGCGTCGTCAAGCCTGGCATGCACCACCTGCTCGCAATGGGCGAGGATCTCCTGCTCGTAGTCACCCTCTTGATGCACCAGTACTACGTCGATGCCCAGTTCTTTGGCACCGTGAATAGGCGCGGGGCGGCCACCGACTACTGCGATACGCTTGTTCATGCATGAACTCCATGTCTATCGTGATGGTTTTTGAAGAAAAGGCTCAACTGCCGTACACCCTGCGCAACCAGCGCGCCTTGCCGTTGAGCAGGGGCTGGAACGCCTTGCGTCGGTGCAGCACGCGGGCATTTTTGAAAATGAAGAAGTCGCCTGGCTGCAGCACCACCTCTATACCCTGGGCATCACGCAGGCACTGGCGCAGGAGCGCAAGAGCCTTTTCGCTGTCCAGGTCGAGCGCGGCCACGATGCCATCGTCAAAGCGCAGGCGATAACCGCCATCGTCCTGCTCCAGCACCGGCAGCACCCTCGGCTGGCCATCGAAGCCCTCGTTGGAAGCGGGGGCACCAAAGGTGTAGGCAGCCTTCTGCAACTGGGCGATCGCCCAGGTGGGCAGCTGTGAAAGGACATGATCCACACAAACAATGTCGGTGGAGGCACCTTCAAAGTTACGCACGGCGGTGAAGGCCAGGAAATTCGGCACGGAAGTCGCGACATTTCGGCTTTGATCGGCGAAGGGCCAATTGGGGTTGTCGGTGTGCCAGAAAAACTCCACATCGGCCCCCCACGAGCTCGTGGTGCCCGCGGCCTCCGGGACCGGAACGACGTTTCTGACCAGCTTGCCGAAGTTTTCATACTCGACTGCATGCGGCCTGACATCCAGCAGCCGCAGCATGCCAAAGTGCAGCAGATCAAAGTCAAGAACGCACTCGGCATTGGGCAGGAAGCCATTGAGCGGCGTCGCGACGTCCGTAGAGATCGAAATGCCTCTGATCAGCAGCGCTTTGTTCGGGCTGGCAGGAAATGCGCGAATCGCCTCGACGATATCCCGGCCCAACACGGTGCCGAGCCAGTCCCCGCCAACTGCGCCCACACTGTCAGCACAGTGCGGCGTTTCGGCCAACCTCACGCGACAGCCCTCCAGCCCGGTCAGGTCGGGATCATTGACGGTCATCACCTGTACCAACGACGCCTCCTGAACATCTATGGCCATGACGCTCATAATTTGCGGTTCAGGTATGAGGTGACCTTGGGGTCCGGCCGATGGGCGAACGCTTTAGTTCGCCGGATAAACACCCCCAGCGGCAGGATCAGGTAGAGCAGAACATAATCCATAGTGCACCTTCCCTAGTGTCTGAAATAGTTAATCCAGCGGTACTGTCTCGCGCCAGTCGACCGCTTCCTCAAACTGAGGCTGCTGCGACTTATCAAGGTAGAAATCGCCAATCGCCAGCACATCCATATGGGTACGCATGAAGCAGCGATAAGCTTCGAACGGCGTGTTCACAATGGGCTCACCGCGCACGTTGAACGAGGTGTTGACCAGTACAGGACACCCTGAACGCTGGTAGAAGTGTTCGAGCAACGCCCGGAACCGCGGGTTGCGCTCCCGGTCCACGGTCTGCACCCTTGCCGAGAAGTCCACGTGGGTGATTGCTGGCAGATCGCTACGCACCAACTTGAGCAAGTCGATGCCGGTAAGCCGCGCACTCTCCTGTGGGATCGTCTTGCGAATGACCTTTGCAATTGGCGAGACCACAAGCATGTAGGGGCTTTCCTCTACGATGTCGAAGTAGTCTGCCGCTTTTTCCTCAAGCACCACGGGAGCGAAGGGGCGGAAGGACTCGCGAAACTTGATGCGCAGGTTCATGTTTGACTGAGTGTCCGAGCGGCGCGGATCACCCAGGATCGAACGGCTGCCAAGTGATCGTGGACCGAACTCCATTCGACCCTGGAACCAGCCGATGACCCCGCCCTCCTCTATGCTGGTGATCACCCGCTGGTCGAGTTCTTCCTGCGAAAGCCTGTGAAAAACAGCGCCGCAGGCTTCCAGTTCGTCCCTGATCTGCTCCTCGCTGTACTCCGGCCCAAGCAATGCTCCGCTCATGCCATCACGGACGCCAGCCGGTAGTTCGCGGCTTGCTACCCTGCGATGCTTGCGATCAGTCAGCAGCGCGGCGCCCAGCGAGCCACCCGCATCGCCAGCTGCCGGTTGCACCCACAGTCGGTCGAACGTTCGCTCACGTGAGATCACGCCGTTGGCTACGCAGTTAAGGGCAACGCCCCCAGCCATGCATAGCGATGTCTCGCCAGTGAGCTCATGGGCGGTCTTGGCCAGACGCGAAACGACGATCTCTGTGACTTTCTGCACCGATGCTGCCAAATCGAACTCGCGATCGGTAAGGGGGGCCTCGGGCAAGCGCCGGGGGCCACCGAATAGCTGCTCAAAAGCATCGCCCGTCATGACTTGGCCCTTGATGAACTCGAACTTGGTCCAGTCGAGTCTGAAGCTGCCATCGGGCTTCACATCGATCAGATGCGAGAGGATCGTGTCGACGTAGAGAGGCTTGCCATAAGGCGCAAGTCCCATGAGTTTGTATTCGCCGGAGTCCACCTTGAAGCCGCAGAAATAGGTGAAGGCCGAGTAAAGCAGACCCAACGAATGGGGGAAGGACAACTCTGCGACCAGCTCGATGCCTTCTGGCTTACCGTGCCAGAGAGTGGTCGTCGCCCATTCGCCGACACTGTCGATACACAGGATCGCAGCGCTCTGGAACGGACTAGGGAAGAACGCCGATGCAGCGTGGGACTCGTGGTGGCCATGCACTTCGATTTGGCGACCGTCCCGGTCTCCCATCGTTCTGAGATGACGCACGACCTCACGGTCCATTCGGCGCTTGGTTGATAGCCATTCGCCAAGCACCGGTGCATAGGTGCGCGCTGCCGAAAACCCAGCCACGGCTGCCGTCGAGAGCACCCGACGGAACTTGAGCGCCGGGTCTTCGTAATAGGCGACATGGTCGACATCGGCCAGGTTTATACCTGCGTTCTTCAGGACGTACTCAATGGCCCTGCGTGGAAAACCCGGGTCATGTCGGATCCGACTGAAACGCTCTTCCTGGGCCGCGGCGACGATCTTGCCGTCCACCACCAGAGTGGCCGCGCTGTCGTGATAAAAGGCAGAAATGCCAAGCGTAACCGTCATAGCAGCGACCTCACTTTTTCGCGAAACTTATCCAGCATTGTTTGCTCCCTGGGTGGATTGAGCGCGACGAATCCATTACGGACGCGCCTCCAAAGTTCATCACGGTCACTTCGAGAAAATGCGCAAAGGTAGGTGTCCAGACTCGCAGCAGCCCATGCCGTATGCCCGGTGGAGATGTTGTCGATGGAGTTGTGCAGATCGACGAACATCGTCGGATAGCCGTAGGCGACCAACGCCTTGTGGGTACGCCGATAACCGCCACCGACACCGGATAGCTCCATCGCCAGGTTCAGCCCGAGAATCTCCGGGCAGTAGGTTTGGGGATATCGTCCGATCGACAACCAGAACACGGGCAGCTCGAAGTCTTCGTCGTTGAAGCAAGCTGCGTTGGCGTATCCAGGGTCGGCGGTGGCTGGCAACTCGCCATGTACTGCCTTGAGCAGATGGCGGTAGATGACGGGATGGTTCTGCGCCTCGATTCCGTTGCCCAACTCATCGAAAAGCGTTTCAAACAGTCGGCTGCCGTACGCCGTGGAGGCGACCGCCGGGTGGGCGAACCCGGCCAGCCAAGCCCCGTCGATCATTGTCAGCGGCGCCAGGGACAGGATATCGGCGACCACCTCATCGCGAGACGGCAGCTCTTCGTTCTGCTCCAGTGCCTGGTTGGAAGCTTCATGCTGGCCCTGCAACCACTGCTGCAGGACGCCGGGAGCCCAATGCTCTGGCAACGAGCAATGCCCCTTGGCGACGCCACGGGCGGCCCTGGCCAGCCAGCTCTTCACGTAGTGACCGGCATAGGATTCCTCCGACGGCGTGAGCTCCATGCGCAACATGCGCGGGTAGGCCTCTCGTGGACTGAATCTTTCGACCAACGCTTGGGTTTCAGCGTCCTCGCGAAGACTCCCGGCGAGTATCCCGTCGTCTTTCCATACCTGGAAAGCCGGGGGCTGCATGGGCGCATCGGAGTAAGGCAAGCTGGAGACCCAGCGGTGAAGAATGGCAATATCGTCGCGACTGAAGATTCGGAACATCTTGCCCCGCGGCGAAATCAGGCTGGTGAGCAGTGGACTCGATTCCGGTTTGCCCGCCCGCACGTAGGCGCTGGCGGCAAGATGGTCGAGGAACTTCAAGGAGTCGTCGACCTCGAGCAAGGGCTTCATCGGCACCTTATTCAGCCGTGTCTTGTCATGGTATTGGCAAGCATCCAGCCGACGTCGGCTGATCAGGTGGCGTGCCGCCTCTCTCGGATCGAGCCAGCGCTCAAGCACATTGAGCAGCGCTTCGTTCATCTCCTCGACCTGCCAGCGCGCCCACAGGTAGCCTTGGCGTACCCCATCGTTTTCGGCCGCGCCCATTTGCACGAGAAATTCCCGGACTGCCATTTCAGCGAGCACAGCGAGATCGTCGGTACTACCGGTGGGGTCGCGACCCAGATCGAGAAATTGGCGGGCGGACGGCTCATTACGGGCGATGAACTCGAACGAGGGCAGCAGCCCGCAATGGCGCAGGTAAAGGTTGACCCCCAATATCTGGGCCGTCAGCGACTCCGGGAAATGCCCCAGTACGACCAGGGTCGAGGCAAAGTTGAAGGCTCCGTCCGAGATCCTTGGGTCGGCCACCGCTCGCAGGAGATCTTCGCCAGCATCTGCCAGCGCATGCTGACGCAGTAATTCCTGGTAGCGCTGGATACGACTGGCGCCCGGCTGACCGGCACCCACATCCGCCGCATGGATACTCAGCGCTGCCATGGCATGGTGCGCTTCATTATTCCAGCTGCCACACACCCCATGAATCAGGTGCTGGCTGCCAATCAGAAAGGGAGCCGACTCCAGCGCCGCCTTGGCACCCAGCGCCTGGGCATCCGCTTCGTTCGTCTCGATTGCCTGTGCCAACCTTCCGAATCCGTCGCGCAATGGTCTGAGCCGTTCGCATGCAACGCTCGCCAGCCCCGCCAAAGCCGTCGCGCAGGTGAAATCGACGCCTGCCAAGTCCGTCCCATGTACCGCATCCAGGCAAGTGCGCAGGGTGACCGGCGTGAACATGCGCCTGGCCTCTCCCCCGGTCTCGGCCCCGAGGAAACTGGAAAAGATTTGCCTATTAGTCTTCATCAGTGCATTGGATATATGGAGGAATTGTTTTTCTTCTTGGATTTTTTCTTTCTCTTGAACAAAGAGCCAAGTGCCTTGCGAATTCGCTTGAACATAGAGCCTCCTAAACTTTCACTGCAGGTATCGATGAATGGCGCGTGCTACGACATCACTGCCAAGGTCGGTAAAGTGCGCGCGATCAACGAATAACCATTCATCGCCCGGACGCTCTCTAAAATCATCTATCAGACAGGCAAATCGAACACCCAAGTCATGACATCCATTGGCCAGGCTATCAGCGTAATATTCCGCGACGGTGGGGGCGGATATGTCGCCATACAAATACTGCCAAGTGCCAAACCGGGAAATTCGATCAAGCTCGTCGAACAGTTTCTGCTCTTCGGCGCACGGCGTTCTTACCCAAGTCGCCAAGGGCTGGAGAACAAACGTAAGTTCCGCGCCCAAAGAATCAGCGAGTCGTTTCCAAGTAGTCAGACAATTTAGGGTGTCTTGTATGGCGCGTGCCAGAGTTTGCGAAACCGGCGGCACCTCGGTCGTTTCGGCTGGCCACTTTGGAAGTTTTTCAGGCGGCAGTTCTGCGCCATTCTCCTCAGCAATTTCATCAAACTTTTCGTAATAGTCACCGCAGAAGTAGAACGGCGGCAGATCACCTCGAATGAACTCAGGAAGACGCGCCATGACCAGAGTATTGAAGCCTCCCATGATCACGATCCGTCGCACTTTGGGCAGCCGATGGGCATGCAGCACAAATAGCATCAATTCCTGGGTCGAATTAAAGGTATGTCCAGCAAAATTCAGCCATGGCGTACCGTCGGGGTCATGCGTGGACAGGCGGCTCGCTACCGAAGCAGCATCACTGGAAGCCCCGTAACCCAAGGCTGACGAGGCCCCGACCAGCAAATTTACCTCTGACAGCGCGCTGGCCTCCAGGGTGCCGACACTGATCGGCCGGCCTTGCGCATCATGGGCCAGGCGAAATCCGAGCCGATCGGTATTGATCGATTCCGAACGGTAGTCGGCGGCATTGAAACCCATCACATAAGGCAAGTACTGGGAACGACTGCGACTGGCGAATTGATCATAGGTAAGCATCTGAGGTGTCAACTTCACACGCTCAAGACTGGAGTCATCCAGTGCAATGCGCTTGCGTCTTTTAAACATGGCCAAGCCACTCCTTTAACGAGAATCAGAATTCCATTTGACCAGCCAAATTTTTTTCGGGGCGAATGACGCCACCCATTTCGAATTCTTAATATCGAAAGTGCGAATTTGCCATTAACGACCCATGGCAAGCCAAGCTTCATAAGTTTTGGCTATTACTAACCCAAACCGTTAGATGCAGGAAGGTCGAAATTAACTAAAAGCGTATGCGAGCAATAAAACTCACATCGCGATGCGACGAGGCGGAAAATTCAGTTATGGCTGTTGCGAGGTGCAATATGACGGTATTGCATACTGCAATACTGTGATGCGCAGAGCTTCCATGCATTGTATCGTCCCTTTACCTTTATACTTTTCAGCCCCTCAGAGAGGACTCGTTCGATCGAGTGTAGACATTGGATCCGGGATGTCAAATGAAGTACCTATATTTTTTTATGGGGAAGAATATTCATGAAAAGGGCGAGCCAATCAACAAACCCTATGAATGCCCAGCCACTCACGCCAATGAAATGACAGCCTTTATATTGACGCTGAAATTACCCGGACAGACGGACCGATGTTGCAGCACTTACTGGCGGCGCAGTGAATATATTCAGCGGATGGGGATTCATGCCTCGGAGAGCAATCATGCGCACGGTTCACGTCATCGAAGCCGGGAAAACGCCCGCGCCGGTCAAGGTTGTTGGAGAGGCAATCACTATTCTTGCCGGCGGCGATCTGACCAAACCCTTTGAAGTGCATATCCAGGAAGGCGTGCAAGGTGGCGGGCCGCCACCTCACTTTCACCCTTGGGACGAAGCGTTCTATGTCATCGACGGGCAGGTTGAAGTGACCGTCGAGGGCCAATCCACCACTGTCTCGACCGGGGGCTACGTGCATATCCCCGCCGGGTCGATCCATGCCTACAAGAACATCAGCCCCACCGCGAAAATCATCGGCGTGGTTTCCGACCCACGAGGCGGTCAGCTCTTTGCAGCACTGGATCAACTCAAAGTGCCCGAAGACCTGCCTCGGATATTGGAGATAGCCGAGAATTTCGGCCTTACATTTCTGCTGCCCAAATCACCAGAACACGTGTAGGGGAACGTTCAGGCAGCGCCGCCCTTGGCCTGTTGCTCCAGGTGCAGCTGCAACTCTGGATCGATCTTCAGCGCAGCGGCCAATTCATCCAGATAGTTGCGCTCCGCGTCTTGTTGGTCGTCCACCAACATCACGCTGGCCAGGTACATCTCGGCGGCCATGCCCGGGTCCTGGGCGGACTGCGCCACATCAGCAGCATCCAGTGGCCGGGCGACTTCGTCATCGAGCCATTGCTGCAGTTGCGGATCGTCGGTATGGCGGCCGATTTCGGTACTGATCATGTGTTTCTCGGCATCATCGATTCGGCCGTCGGCCTTGGCGGCAGCGATCAAGGCACGGAGGATGGCGTGGCTGTGGTCTTCGACTTCCGGACCTGACAACAGGTCAACGGTGCGCGGCGCCTGTTGTGGTGCCGACGCCTGGCTGCGTTGCCACGCCTGATACGCCTGGAACGCCATCATCCCCAAAGAAGCCAACGCCGCGTAATTGGTGCCGCCCGAACGTGTCTGGGTCGAACCGCCCATGGGTGATCCGCCACCCAGCAGACCACCGAGTAAACCACCCAAGCCTCCGCCGCCCGCACCGGCACCCGAGCCGCGTCCTAACAGGCCACCCAGCAACCCGCCAAGATCGCCCAACCCTCCTTGAGCTGACGCCGCACCACCACCTTGTTGCGACGACGAGCCTTGGCCGGCCCGCAGTAATTGTTCGAGCAGATCGCTGGTGTTCATGACGGCGTCCTCATTAATGGCAAAGACTCAGTCAGGCAACGATAGCCCTCGCCGGACACCTCCGCCATATTAGTACTCACCGGTGCAGCCGCCCGCGAGGCGTCGGGAAGCGGGGGGGGGGTAAAGCCTCCCCTACCATTCCCCGAACTGCTACGTCGAATGACTGCCATAGCTTCAGAAAATGCAGAAATAGAGCCGACTCTGACGGAGGGGCGAGTAATCGTCCTGACGCCTGATTCAGGTGTAGATCAATCTGACATCGGTGACGGAGAAGGGCCAACAACGCGGGCGTGTGCAATGTGAGCTGCTGTAGCGGATCGCAGACCGTTCACACCGGACGCGTCATATCGAGCAACTGCTTGATCACCGTTCAAGTCCTCAAGGAGCAACAAGCCTGCAGCTCGCAGTTGCTCCCCAAGCATTTCCGGGTCGAAGCCAGACAAAAATGCCTCGCCCGCCGAAGACACCTCAGTCTTCAGCTTGCGGAACGCTTCTGCCACAAGAGCTCCTGGATCAAAAACCCTCTGGTCAACGTAGTTGAAGACCAGTTCGCTTCCCGCCGGCGCGCATGAGGCAATCGCCCGAAGGGCAGAGAGATTTGCCTCCTGAGTAAGGTACATCGTCACGCCGAGCCATGAGAAGAATGTGGGGCGGGTGGGTTGGAATGAAGAACGTGCCAGGGCCGCCCCCAAAGTCTCGACCGAAAGGTCGGCGGCGACAAATTCGACCGATGTCGACTCATCGACGGCGCACGCCGCCAAGCGTTGTCGCTTCATCGCTTGCGTAGCAGGATGGTCGATCTCAAAGACGGTAAGTTCCGCGGACCAGGTTGGTCGTCGATACGCAAAGCTGTCGAAGCCGGCGCCGATGATCACGTACTGCGTTACCCCTCGTTCGACAGCTGCCTCTAGCGCATCCTCCGCATAGCGAGTGCGGGTAATCACGTCGGCGTAGGCGGCATTCGCACGCAACGACTGGCCGAGGACTGCGTCAGGGGCCCCCGCCGCGTTGGCTCGCGCAGTCGGGGGCATGCTGTCGAGAACGCGTTGGCATAGCGCCGCGCGAACAGTATCTGGAACCAGTCGATCGCCCCAATCGTCATCAAGCAGAGGGGCTGGGTCATGGCGCGAATGCAGCGCGCGCATCAGCGACGTGGCGAGGGCTGTGCGGCTGGCGTCCAGTGGGTTCATGCGGTCTCCGGGAATCAGGAAGGCGCAGTCTCCAACTCCATAAGCATTCTGTAAAGCGCATTGTTTTGAACGTCATGCACACAATGAACTCTCTAGATCTCAACCTCCTTGCCGCACTTGATGCTTTGTTGACGACTGGCAGCGTTACCACAGCAGCGCAACGTCCGGCCGACATCGTCAGTGTTGCCCTGCCCGTTCACACTCCTGACAGAAACTGACACCGCCTCCTTTTATGCTGCCCCCCACCTTATATGGAGCAGCCCAATGATCACTCCCCGTTATATTTTGCTTTTCGTGGAAAACCCCGCCGTCAGTGCACGGTTCTACGAGTTTCTGCTGGAGCGCAAGCCCGTGGAAGAGTCGCCGACTTTCGCGCTGTTTGTCCTGGACGGCGGCTACAAACTGGGGCTCTGGTCACGGTACACCGCCGAACCTGCGGCGGGTGCAACGGGCGGTGGGACCGAGCTGGCGTTCCCGGTGGAATCCGCCGAACAGGTCGATGCACTGTTTGCCGATTGGAGCGCTCTTGGGTTGACCATGGCGCAAACGCCGACAGAACTCGACTTCGGTCGCACTTTCGTCGCGCTTGACCCGGATAACCATCGGCTGCGCGTGTTCTACCCCTCGCTGAGCTGACGCCCGTCTCGACATCGGTCAACGCTCAATACGTGCCCCGGATATTTCCGGGGTATTTTTTTGTGCGGGGTCTAAGATTCAAGGGTGGTGAACCTTATTCGCGAAAATCCGGTCGATACCTGCAACCCGACCCGGTTTGCCGACGCCCTCAACAGGAGGGTGATGACTGGCTTGCTTCACTTTCTGGAGAACGCCCCCGTGATATCCACCGTACACATTGCCAGGCTCAAAGCATGGGGCGCCCATGGTTTTACCGCCACTGGCGTGGTCACTGCCTTCCTCGCGACCCTCGCCTTGCTGGAGAACCAGCCCACCAATTGCCTGCTGTGGCTGGGCGTGGCGCTGATCGTCGACGGTCTGGACGGCGCGCTGGCGCGCAAGGTCAATGTGCAGTCGGTGCTGCCAAGTTTCGACGGCTCGATCCTCGATCTGGTGATCGACTACCTGACCTATGTGTTTATCCCGGCGCTGTTCATCTACCGTTACATCCCGTTGCCGGACTACACCCTGCTGCTGGCCGTGTCGCTGATTCTGGTGTCGTCGCTGTTTTGCTTCTGTAACGTCAACATGAAGAGCAAGGACAACTACTTCCAGGGCTTCCCCGCCGCGTGGAACGTGGTCGCGCTGTGCCTGTACATCATCGATCCGTCGCCATGGATCACCTTTCTCACCGTCATCGGCCTGGCGCTGTTGACCGTGACCCGAATGAAGTTTCTGCACCCGTTCCGCGTGCGCCGATTCATGCCGATCAACATTGCCGTGACAGCCATCTGGTTGCTGTGCAGCCTGTCGCTGGTGGTCAACCACCCGGTCATCAACCCGCTGGTGATGAGCCTGTGGCTGCTGATGTCGGCGTACTTCCTGGGGATCTGCTTCTGGCGCACGGCGCTGGAGTGGTTCGATGGCTCGCGGCTGAAATAGGCACTGCGATCATGCCCATCCACATCGTCCAACTCGGCTCACCCCGCACCGCGAATGAAGGCCTGCGCCTGGGTACGGTCCGCCGCCCGCCCCGGGGCGTGCCGAAGGCCGAATTTGCCAGCCGGGATTTTTATGATGTGTGGCAGCCGCTGCTGTCCCCCAGCCCCGAGTTGGTGGCCGAAGCCAAAGCGGCTGAAGATGCCAAAGCCTGGGAGGCCTTCAAACGCAAGTTCAAGGCCGAGATGAACCATCCTGCGCCCAGTCAGCTGCTGGATCTGCTGGCCGCCCTCTCCCATCAAACGTCGCTGGCTGTGGGGTGCTATTGCGAGGAAGAAGCACACTGCCACCGCTCCGTATTACGGGAGTTGCTGGAGGCACGAGGCGCAAAAGTTGTCTAGATAAAGAAAACACCACAAATCCCCCTGTGGGAGCGGGCTTGTGTGGTGAGGGGGCTTGCCCCCGTTCGATTGCGAAGCAATCGTAAATCTGTCACCACTTCTCTAATTCAAGATCGCGGCGACTGGTTTGGGGGGCGCTTCGCACCCCAACGGGGGCAAGCCCCCTCGCCACACAAGCCCGCTCCCACATTAAAGCGTCGGCGTGACACCCATCGCATGAGCACCGCCGATCCCTTGTGGGAGCGAGCCTGCTCGCGATGGCGATTTCCCGGGCATTTGCGAATCTGATCGTTCCCGCGGATTTTCACGGGCGAGCTGAACACACTTCATTGCCAGAATGGTTGTCGGGTCGATCAATGCCACTGTATGACCTTTGATCATGAAGCTCTCCCTATGCGCCAGCACCAGAGGCAACTCCGTACATCCCAGGATGAGCACATCGGCGCCCAGTTCACACAAGTGCTCTGCGGCGATCAGGAGCTGGTCCTTACAAAGGCCCTCGGTGAACCCGGCCTTGATGCCCAGCTCCCCATAAATCGCATCCATGACCAACGCTTGGTAGTCCACACCGGGGGCGACTATTTGCAGCCCGGCTCGCCGGGCAGCTTCGTGGTAGACCTGACTTTTTATAGTGCCCGACGTCGCCAGCAGCCCAACTGTTTTTCCAGCGCCGTACTGCGCAGCGATCGCCTCTACCGTCTCGGTCAGCATGTTCACAATGGGTACACGCAGGTGTGCCTGAATACGCTCGACAAACGCGTGAGCGGTGTTGCATGGAATCGCAATAGCATTGGCTCCAGCGCTTTCAAGCCGCTTGCAGGTGGCATACATCGCCATCGTCGGATCGGTTTCGTCATACAGCAGGTTGGCTGTGCGATCTGGAATCTGGGGGTTTTGTTCGACCACCATTTTGATGTGTTCCTGATCGCGGCCTGCCGGTGTATGCGCGACGACCTTGCCCATGAAGTCGACCGTGGCAGCAGGCCCCACCCCGCCCACTATCCCCAGCTTGAATGGAGGGCGATTCGACTGACCTTTCTCCTGGGTCGCGAAGCCGGCATAAATCTCGTTGATATCCAGAACCGTGATGCCCCGACGCTGCAAGTCACCACAAATCAACGAGAGCTCGGTCATGCCAGGCAAGACGATCGTCGCCCCCTGTTGCTGAAGCGAAAGGCAGGCCTGATACACACACTCCAGGGGGACGCCGTCAAGGTATCCATCCTTGATACCGTTGACACCATACATGGCCTCCATCAACCCTGACTGTTCATCATCAGCTGGATATACGAGCTTGAAGTCGCTGCCGAAATAGCGCTCAAACAAGCCGGAGTGACAAACATAATCTGACGCAATGATGCCCAATACAGCGCCGGGTTCAGCGATATGGTCAATGTGCTTGCGTAGCGCGGCCATCATATCCAGAACAGGTATACCCATCTCCGTCTGAATCTCTTCCCGGAAGGTATGGCTGGCAAAACAAGGCAGCAAGACAGCGTTGACTTCACTTGCTTCGAATGTCTGACAGACCTGAAAAACATAGAACTTTCTGGACGTCATGCTCGCGTCCCGGTCCAGGGGCATCAGGACATCTTTGAACGGATGTTGCTCGAACAGGAAGTGATAGCGGCCTTGATCCTCCAGCACAGCCCTGGACTTTACCAACTTGTAGAAAAGATCGCCGCCGGCCAGAGAGCCAAGCCCGCCAACGATGCCTAGTTTGCGTACCAACGACGACGCACGGGACGGCTTTGATTTACTTTTCATGGTGATAGCTCTCAGGCGGTGGCTACGGTGCGATCAGGGAATGGGGATACCTCGGTTTGAGGTACGTCGTCCGACTCCTCGTGCGGCTCTGATTTAGCAATCACAGCCGTTGCGATGCTATTGCCCACAACGTTGGTGGCAGTCCTGGCCATATCGAGGAACTGATCAATACCGATGATCAGCAAAATGCCGGCCTCTGGCAGATTGAACATGGGTAACGTCGCCGCTACGACAACCACCGAAGCTCGGGCTACACCTGCCATTCCCTTGCTGGTAATCATCAGCGTCAGCAAGATGAGAAGCTGCTGCGTAAAGCTCAAATCAATGTTGTAGGCCTGAGCAATGAACATGATGGCGAACGCTTGATACATCATCGAACCATCAAGGTTGAATGAGTACCCCAATGGAAGTACGAAGCTGGATACGCGCTTGGGCGCACCGAATTTCTCCAGTGCTTCCATGGTTTTTGGATACGCGGACTCACTACTGGCCGTCGAGAATGCCAACAGAATGGGTTCACGAATCAGCTTGCCCAGGGTAAATACCGAACGCCCCAGAAACAGGTAACCGGCAGCGAACAACATGCCCCACAGAATCACAATGCCCAGGTAGAACTCGGCAATCAGTTTTCCGTAATCAACTAGCAAGCCCAGACCCTGGGTGGTGATTGCAGAGGCGATGGCGGCAAAGACACCGATCGGTGCAAATGCCATGACATAGTCGGTGATCTTGAACATCACCTTTCCAAGCTCTTCAATGCTATCGGTAATCTTCGTGTAGCCAGCGCGTTTGACACCTGCCAGCGCAAAACCGAAAAACAAGGAAAACACCACGATTTGTAGGATTTCATTATTGGCCATGGCTTCAGCAATGCTTCGCGGGAAAACGTGGCTTATGAACACCTTGAGGCTGAAGTCACCCGTGTTCACCACTGCCGGTGCGCCGCCGCCCTGAGCCACCTGAAGATCCAGACCCGCGCCTGGCTGGAAAACATTCACCAGTAACATGCCAATGAATAGGGAAATGACTGACGCCGAGACGAACCAGACCATAGCCCTTGCACCGATCCGCCCTACTGATCGGGAATTGCCCATGCTGGCAATACCACCGACCAGTGTGGCGAAAACCAAGGGTGCAATGATCATCTTGATCAACCGCAGGAAAATGTCCGTCACCATTGAGAAATACGAGGCGATCTCCTTTGCGGCTTTCTCATCCGCTGAAAAATGATGGCAAGCCCACCCGACAAGGACGCCCAAGACGATGCCAATCGCAATCTGGCGCGGTAATTTATTTTTTTTCACGGTGCTTTTCCTCAAGTGGTGTTGTAGATTTTTTTACTTGGCAGGAGACAAGGTTGAAGTGACCCCGTGCTCTGCGGCAGCGGGGCTGTAGCACCGATTTTAAGGACGCCATTGGCGCAGGATGATGAGTAATCACCATAGGGCGATGCGTTTTTGGAATAGTTTGCGAAATACCCTCAATGGCTCCATCCCTGCGCAGTAAACTCTTCATCAGAGGCGCAATGAGGAGCCAACATGCAAACCAAATGGTTGGACGATCTTCTGGCAATTGCCGAATGGAAGAATTTTTCTCGAGCCGCAGAAGTCCGCTGCGTCACGCAGTCCGCGCTGTCTCGGCGCATTCGCTCACTTGAGGAATGGGTGGGAGCCGAACTGGTAGATCGCGGTACTTATCCTGTTCAGCTGACTCAAGCTGGCCGCAGTTTTTGCGAGGAGGGTCGCGAGGCGCTAGCGGCGTTGCTGCAATTGCGATTGGCCCTTCGTGAAGGAGAAAGGATGCCTGGCCGCTCCATTCAGGTCACCGCCGGGCACAGTCTTTCAATGACATTTCTGCCTAAATGGCTCACCCAGTTTCAACGGCAGAATGAGCCCTTCAATGCTCGCGTTGTGGCCGCGAACATCCACGATGCCGTCGTTGCAATGGAGGAAGGTGGCTGCGACTTGATGATCGTCTACCATCATCCCCTCGCCCCGATCCAGCTCGACCCCGAGAAGTTCGGGAGTTTGACCCTGGGGCATGATTTGTTTGTTCCACTGTGCGCACCTGACAAGAACGGAAAACCCTTACATCGGTTACCGGGGGCGGCAGGTAAGCCAGTACCGCACCTGGCTTATACCGCGACCACCTTTTTGGGGCGCGTGGCCGATATCGTCATCAAGAATGCACCCACTGCTTGCGTTCTTGATCGTTGCTTTGAAGCCGACATGGCAATGCTGCTGATGAGGATGGCGATAGAGGGATATGGCGTAGCCTGGTTGCCCCTGAGCGCGGTGACTGATGAACTGGAGCAAGGGCAATTGGTGCTGGCCGGCGGCGATGAGTGGAGGACTCGCCTGGAGATACGCTCATATTGTTCAATCGCCAATCAAAACCCCACGATGCGCGACCTTTGGAAGACGCTCGAGGCCACATCGCGAGCAAGCTCGCTCACCCATTAGAACGTCGGCGTGACACCCCATCGCATGAGCACCGCCAACCCCTTGTGGGAGCGGGCTTGCTCGCGAAGGGGCCAGCCCATTCAGCATCCATGTTGCCTGACCCACCGCCTTCGCGTTCAAGCCCGCTCCCACATTATTTGGAACGTCGGCGTGTTGAGGAAAGGCTCAGGGCGTGACCCCGCTGATGTGCTTACGGACGAAAGGTTGATCATGGTCAATACTTAGAGGATTGAATGGCTATCGAATGACCACACGTCGGGCGCCCAGTCGCTCTCCCATCGCAGCTCCAGGGGGACCGCCGTCTGCTCGTTTACCCACGGGAGGTTTGTCATGTCTGGTCAAGCACGTTTCATGCTGGTCGCCTCGCCCCTGATGGAACACAGCCCCGCCTTCGACCGGGCCGCGGCGCTGGCCAAGGCCGAGGATGCGGCCTTGCACATCGTGGCCTTCGACTATCTGGAAGGCCTGGCAACCGCCAGCATGGTCAACGAAAAGGCTCTGGAGCAGATGCGTCTGGGGTACGTCGAGCGCCACCGCCAGTGGCTTGAGGAACAAGCCCGTCCCTTGCGCAAGATTGGTGTACACGTCACCACTGAGGTGGCCTGGGTCGAACGCCCGCTGGAGGAGATCCTGACCCACCTCAAAGAGCAGCCGATGGACGTGCTGATCAAGGCGCTGGAACACCCATCGCGGCTGTCGCGGCTGGTGTTTACCCCCCTCGACGTGCATTTACTGCGCGAATGCCCGGTGCCGCTGCATTTCGTCAGCCATGCCAAACATGCGTTGCCGCGCAAGATCGTCGCGGCGGTCGACCCCTTCCATAATGATGATCAATACAAAAGCTTCAACGACCGGATTCTGCACGAAGCGTCAAAACTGGCGAGCGCCTGCAATGCCCAGCTCGACGTGGTCTACGCCTATGACCTTTCGTCCATCAGCTCGGACGAGTTCAGCTTCGAGAACGGTTCGGCGTTTTTCGCTTCGGGCAAGGCCAAGACCCTGTTCGACTTCCAGGAGGATGCCTTCAACGAACTGGCCGCGCGCAACGGCATTGCGCCGGAGCAACGGCACATGATCATGGGCAGCCCGAGCAAGGTGCTGACCCGTTATGCCGATACCTATGACGTCGACGTGATTGTCATGGGCCGGGTCGGCCATCGCGGCATGGGCCGACTGATCGGCAGCACGGTGGAGCATCTGCTGTACAAAATGCCGTGCAGTGTGTGGGTGGTGTACACCGAGCGGCTGGATGAGTGATCGGGCGGCTCAAATAGTCAATTCTGCACATACCCCTGTGGGAGCGGGCCCTGTGGCGAGGGGGCTTGCCCCCGTTGGGTCGCGAAGCGGCCCTAAAAGCTTTGCGACTGCTTCGCAGCCGAACGGGGGCAAGCCCCCTCACCACAGAAGCCCACTCCCACAGGGCCCGCTTCCACAGGGGTTTTGTGTTGTCGTTTCAACGCCGGGTGATCACCACCTCCAGGTATTCACTCGGCACCACCAGCGACCGCTCCCCCGCTCGGTTGAGCCGATTCAGCAGTTCAGTCAGGTCTTTTTCCAGGGCTGCGCCCCCTTCAGGTGGCAGGGTCGCAAAGGCCTTGTGAACCGGGCCATACCAGGTGCGGAAGGTGTCGATGTAGTGCGCGGCCGAACGATAGCGAAAGTTGAACAACCGCCGTGTCACCTGGAGCTGGAAGTCGCGCTGGTCGAAGTGCGAGTTTAACCAGGCTTCGGTACCCCAGTTCGAAGGTGGTTGCGCTCCTGGTGGTGGCGGCATGTGGCGGCCCAGGATCTTGAACATCTGGCCGATGTAGCCTTCAGGCGTCCAGTTGGCGAGCCCGATCCGGCCTCCCGGGCGACACACCCGCGCCAGTTCCGCGGCGGCCTTGGGCTGATCCGGCGTAAACATCACACCGAAGGTCGAGAGCACGGCATCGAAACTGGCGTCCTCGAACGGCAAGTCCTCGGCATCGGCCACCTGAAAGGTCACGTCCAGGTGTTCCGCCCGTGCGCGGTCTTCGCCGCGTTCAAGCAACTTGGCCACGTAGTCGGTGGACGTGACCTTGCAGCCCCGGCGCGCGGCGGCGAGCGTTGCGTTACCGTTGCCGGCGGCGACGTCCAGCACGCGCTCATCGCAGAGCAGGTCGCAGGCCTCGGCCAGTTGTTCGCCGACGATCTGTAAGGTGGTGCCGATCACGGCATAGTCGCCGCTGGCCCATGTGGCCATCTGACGGTTTTTCAGGGCTGTGAGGTCAATGGGTGTGCTCATAAAGTCAACTCCATTGCAGGTTGGAACACGTCCCGGCTTACTCCGCCGTGATGGGGTCGATGATGCTCACGACTTGGGAAACGCTGTTGATGGGAAAACCGCCCTGTTTGGCGTGCTCCCTGATGAGTTCCTCGTTTGGCGCGATGTATACGCAGTAGATCTTGTCGCCGGTGATGTAACTTTGCAGCCATTGCACTTCCGGCCCCATCTCGCGCAATACATCGCAGGATTTCTGCGAGATCGCTTTGAGCTCCGTTTGCGGCAGTGCACCGGCACCCGGCAGCTCGCGTTCAATAATGTACCTAGGCATGGCAACCTCCCATTCTTGATCGTGATGATAGAGTCGGTAGTGACCCCGTCTACAAACTATCGCTCCCGTATACGTCGGCGTCCTGCCGATCGTCCGGAGAGTTCACGAAATATGGCATTCTCCGATGCATGGTCACCTATCTGTAACGCGGCATTAACAGATAGCCTTGCTTCGCCGAAAACGGGTTACACGGCAGGCGTCTTGGCTAATGCCTGTCAGTTAAGGACAAATCGGACATGTAGGAGCCAGCGGTGCGACGATCCGACTTGCCGGCGAAGGCGCTTTTAAGGACGCCTTCGCCAGCAAGTCGGATCGTCGCACCGCTGGCTCCTACGAAAAGCGGTTTACTCGCTTAACTGACTGGCATAGACGCTTTGGCCTCTTCCAGCAGTTAAGAGACGTTTTCCACCGCCAGGCGCCGCCCGAGAATGTCCTATGACTGACGAATTCGGGCAGCGACGTGCTGCGCTGCTGTGAGGGGAGTCTGCATGGTGTCGATCTCATTCCGGGATCCGGTCTCCAGCGTCTGAAAGCTCAGTGCCGGCCGACAGGCCCAGTCAAGCGCTGCGGTGTGTCGGGTCTGTGTTCGCAACCGCCCCTATTCTCAGGGCACTGTATCGGACAGGCAGCCCGATACAGTGGGATACACGAACTAGACTTATTGATTCCCCCGTAGGGGAACCAGGACGCGGTCATCGTCCTGTTCATTCCCACGATCACCGCCCAGAGGTGCATGCCTCGACCAACAATGCCTGCGGGCCGTGATCCTGTTGAAGGAGCACACATGATGGACGAGGCCAAACTCAATGATTTCATGGGCAAACTGGTGAACGACATGGGCGGCGCAGCGATGCTCGCCAACGTCATCCTCGGCGACGAGCTCGGCCTGTACCGGGCCATGGCCGACAGCCAGCCAGTAACCCCCGAAACACTCGCCGAGAAAACCGGCTGCAATACCCGCCTGCTGCGTGAATGGCTCAGCGCCCACGCTGCCTCAGGCTATATGGAACACCACGACGGCCAGTTCCGCCTGCCCGAAGAGCAAGCCCTGGCGCTGGGGATCGAAGATTCACCGGTCTATGTGGCCGGCGGTATCGGGGTAGTGGCGTCGTTTTTCCATGACAAGGACAAACTGGTCAACGCCATGCGCGGCAACGGCGCCCTGCCCTGGGGCGATCACCATCCGTGCATGTTCAGCGGCACCGAGCGGTTCTTCCGCCCAGGGTACAAGGCGCATTTGGTCAGCGAATGGCTACCGGCCCTCGACGGTGTGGTCGCCAAACTGGAAAGCGGCGCCAAGGTAGCGGACATCGGCTGCGGCCACGGCGCCTCGACCGTGATCTTGGCGCAGGCGTTTCCGAATTCGCGGTTCGTCGGTTTCGACTACCACGCGCCTTCGGTCACTGTCGCCACCCAGCGCGCCGAAGAAGGTGGCGTGTCCGGCCGGGCGCGGTTCTTCCAGGGCACCGCCAAGAGCTATCCGGGCGACGACTATGACTTGGTCTGCTACTTCGACTGCCTGCACGATATGGGTGATCCGGTCGGTGCCGCAAAGCATGCCTATGAATCGCTCAAACCCGATGGCTCGGTGCTGCTGGTAGAGCCCTTCGCCAACGACACGCTCGACGCCAACACCACCCCGGTGGGACGGCTGTTCTACGCCGCCTCGACCTTTATCTGCACACCCAACTCGCTGTCCCAGGAGGTCGGCCTCGGGCTCGGTGCCCAGGCGGGCGAGGCACGGTTGCGCAAGGTGTTCACCGAAGCTGGGTTCACGCAGTTCCGGCGGGCCACGGAAACGCCGTTCAACCTGATACTGGAGGCGCGTAAATAAGGGCAGGCTGGTTTGCCCGGATGCAACAGACGAAACCGGATCCTGTGGGAGCGGGCTTTTGTGGCGAGGGGGCTTGCCCCCGTTGGGGAGCGAAGCCCCCCTAAAACCAGTGTCTGCGATCTTGAGTTAGAAAGCGGTGACTGGTTTTACGACTGCTTCGCAGTCGAACGGGGGCAAGCCCCCTCGCCACAAAAGCCCGCTCCCACAGGAGACCGTGATCAGTTGAGGCGATCGCCGAGGTTTTCGGCCTTGAGAATATCGAACAACGCCTGCGCTGCCGCCGACAGTTCATGCCCCGTCGTCAACACCCCGATCGCCCGTTCCACCACCGGGTCCCGCAGGGTAATGCAACGCGCGCCCAACTCGCGCATCTGCCCGGCGCACAACGCCGGCACCGCGCTCACTCCCAGTCCGCTGGCCACCATCCGCCCGACTGTCGCCAACTGATGACTTTCAAACTCCACCGGCAGTTTCATGCCCCGCGCCTGCAAGTGCTCTTCGAGCATCACCCGCACCGTGGACGGTCGCTGCAAGGTAATGAACGGTTCCCTGAGCAAGGTCTGCCAATCGATATCGTCCAGGTCCGCCAGCGGTGAATCAAACGGCACCACCGCCACAAACCGGTCGATGTACAACGGGGTAAATTCCAGCGACGAACTCTGGGTCGGTTCAAACGCCACGCCCAATTCCACCTGGCGGTCGCGAACCATTTCCAGCACCTGCTCGTTGATCACGTCGTTCACCGTGACGTTGACCTTGGGATAACGCGCGCGAAAAGTCCTGAGGATCGGCGGCAGCAGGTTGCCGGCAAACGACGGCATCGCCGCCAGGGTTACGCGGCCACGCTGGAGGGTGAAGCGTTGCCGCAGTTCATCCTCGGCATTGTCCCAGTCCGCGATCAACCGACGGGCCAGTGGCAACAGCGATTCGCCTTCTGCGGTCAGTGCGACGTTGCGGGTATTGCGCGTGAACAGACGCCCGCCCAGGCCCTCCTCCAGCGCCTTGATGGTCAGGCTCAACGCCGACTGGGACAGGTGCAGCCGCTCGCACGCCACGGCAAAACTCAAACTCTGGGCCACGGCCAGAAATGCGCGGATCTGTTTGACGGTCATGGCCACTGTCTCCAACGGTAAGCAGCTTCTACAATTAGTGAGTTTTATCTATCAATCAACCTTAAAAATCAACTTAACAAATAAATCCTCCGGCGAGACACTCCCTCCCCATCCGGCTAGCCAGCCGCCCACAAAGAATAAAAGAGGTGCATATGGCAGGGTTCGACAAGCGCGTGTATTCCTATGAGGAAGCGATGGCAGGTCTTGAAGACGGCATGACCGTGATCTCCGGCGGCTTCGGCCTGTGCGGGATTCCGGAAAACCTCATCGCCGAGATCAAGCACCGAGGCACACGTGATCTCACCGTGGTGTCCAACAACTGCGGCGTCGACGGTTTCGGCCTCGGTGTACTGCTGGTAGACCGGCAGATCCGCAAGGTGGTGGCCTCCTACGTTGGCGAAAACGCCTTGTTCGAGAAGCAACTGCTGAGCGGCGAAATCGAAGTCGACCTGACCCCTCAAGGCACCCTCGCCGAGAAAATGCGTGCAGGTGGTGCCGGCATCCCGGCGTTCTTCACCGCCACTGGCGTCGGCACTCCGGTGGCCGAAGGCAAGGAAGTCCGTGAGTTCAAGGGCCGCAAGTACCTGATGGAGGAATCCATCACCGGGGACTTCGCCATCGTCAAAGGCTGGAAAGCCGACCATTTCGGTAACGTGATCTATCGCCACACTGCCCAGAACTTCAACCCGCTGGCCGCCACTGCCGGCAAGATCACCGTGGTCGAAGTCGAAGAAATCGTCGAACCCGGCGAGCTGGACCCGTCGCAGATCCACACCCCTGGCATCTACGTCGACCGGGTCATTTGCGGCACGTTCGAAAAGCGCATAGAACAGCGCACCGTGCGTAAGTGATCCCCTGCCCCCAGCCCGAATGAAGGAATAACAACAATGGCACTTTCCCGCGAACAAATGGCTCAGCGCGTCGCCCGCGAAATGCAGGACGGCTACTACGTGAACCTCGGCATCGGCATTCCGACCCTGGTCGCCAACTACATCCCTGAAGGCATGGAAGTCATGCTGCAATCGGAAAACGGCCTGCTCGGCATGGGCGCCTTTCCGACCGACACCGAAGTCGACGCCGACATGATCAACGCCGGCAAGCAAACCGTGACCGCGCGAATCGGCGCGTCGATTTTCTCGTCCTCCGAATCCTTCGCGATGATTCGCGGCGGCCACATCGACCTGACCGTGCTGGGCGCATTCGAAGTGGACGTCGAAGGCAACATCGCCTCCTGGATGATCCCCGGCAAACTGGTCAAGGGCATGGGCGGCGCGATGGACCTGGTGGCCGGTG
The DNA here is from genome assembly GCF_059695645.1 of Pseudomonas sp. LBUM1673. NCBI lineage: Bacteria > Pseudomonadati > Pseudomonadota > Gammaproteobacteria > Pseudomonadales > Pseudomonadaceae > Pseudomonas > Pseudomonas sp. LBUM1673. The sequence continues at coordinate 2,503,511 of NZ_CP166780.1, read as the reverse complement.
CGGACAACATCATCGTCACCATGACCCACGCCTCCAAGGACGGAGAGTCGAAACTGCTGCCTCGTTGCAGCCTGCCGCTGACCGGCGCCGGTTGCATCAAACGCGTGCTGACCGACCTGGCCTACCTGGAAATCCAGGACGGCGCGTTCGTGCTCAAGGAGCGCGCGCCGGGCGTCAGCGTCGAAGAAATCGTCGCCAAGACCGCTGGTAAACTGATCGTGCCTGACCACGTCCCGCAAATGCAGTTCGCTGCCCAGTGAGGAATCCTTCCATGCAAGAAGTCGTGATTGTTGCTGCCACTCGCACTGCCATCGGTAGCTTCCAGGGCTCGCTGGCCAATGTGTCCGCGGTTGACCTCGGTGCCGCGGTGATCCGCCAATTGCTGGCGCAAACCGACCTGGACCCGGCGCAGGTCGATGAAGTGATCATGGGCCAGGTATTGACCGCCGGCGCCGGGCAAAACCCTGCGCGCCAGGCCGCGATCAAGGCCGGCCTGCCCTTCGCCGTGCCGGCCATGACCCTGAACAAGGTCTGCGGCTCTGGCCTGAAAGCGCTGCATCTGGCGGCGCAGGCGATTCGCTGCGGCGATGCCGAGGTGATCATTGCCGGCGGCCAGGAAAACATGAGCCTGGCCAATTACGTGCTGCCCGGTGCCCGCACCGGTCTGCGCATGGGCCACAGCCAGATCGTCGACACCATGATCAGCGACGGTTTGTGGGATGCGTTCAACGATTACCACATGGGCATCACCGCTGAGAATCTGGCCGAGAAATACAGCCTGCCCCGTGAGCAACAGGACGCGTTCGCTGCCGCCTCGCAGCACAAAGCCGTGGCCGCCATCGAAGCCGGGCGGTTTGCCGATGAGATCACGCCGATCCTGATCCCGCAGCGCAAGGGCGATCCGCTGTCCTTCGCCACCGATGAACAGCCTCGGGCCGGCACCACCGCCGACTCCCTGGGCAAACTGAAACCGGCCTTCAAGAAGGACGGTTCAGTGACCGCAGGCAACGCATCTTCGCTGAACGACGGCGCCGCGGCGGTGATCCTGATGAGTGCGGAGAAAGCCAAAGCGCTGGGGTTGCCAGTGCTGGCGAAGATCGCCGCTTATGCCAACGCGGGCGTCGACCCGGCGATCATGGGCATCGGCCCGGTCAGCGCCACCCGTCGTTGCCTGGACAAGGCCGGTTGGTCCATCGACCAACTGGACCTGATCGAAGCCAACGAAGCCTTCGCCGCGCAATCTTTGGCGGTGGCCAAGGATCTGGAGTGGGACCTGGACAAGGTCAACGTCAATGGCGGCGCCATTGCCTTGGGCCATCCGATCGGTGCCTCGGGTTGCCGGGTGCTGGTGAGCTTGCTGCACGAAATGATCAAGCGCGATGCCAAGAAAGGTCTGGCCACCCTGTGCATCGGTGGTGGGCAAGGCGTGGCATTGGCGATCGAAAGAGCTTAAAAGCTTCGCGAGCAAGCCCGCTCCCACAGGGGATTCAGGTGAGGCACAGTTTTTGTGTTCACTGAAGATCAACTGTGGGAGCGGGCTTGCTCGCGAAAAGGCCCGGCCCGGCAACACACCTCCCGACCCAGACCACAAACTGCAAAATCAACCAGCTGTTCGCCCCGCTGATCACCGTAAACAGCCCCCACGCCAGCACCCGCGTCGGCAGTCCTGAGCAATCCATCGCCCGCAATGCTAACGTGACCGGCTCTCACCGATCGGAGACGCGTGCGTGCTGATGCTCAAACTGCTGGTGATTCCAGGATTTCTCTTGCTGATTTCCCTGGCCGGAAAACGCTGGGGCCCAAGCGTGGCCGGGTGGCTGTCGGGGTTGCCGGTGGTGGTCGGGCCAATTCTGTTCTTCCTCGCCATTGAGCAAGGCCAGGTGTTCGCCGCTCAGGCAGCGACGGCGGCGTTATCGGCAATGTTTGCGATGATTGCCTTCTGCGTGACCTACGCCCAGGTTGCACAACGCTTGAGCTGGCCGTGGACGCTGACGATTGCGCTGCTGGTCTGGGCGGTGGCGGCTGCTGTGCTGTCGCTGATCCCACCGTCGCTGGTGTTCTCGGTGATCGCGGCCGCCATCGCGTTGCTGGTCGCGCCACACCTGTTTCCCTCGGTACAGCCCATCGTGTCAGGCCCGGCGCCGAAGTCCGACAAACTGCTGCTGCGCATGATCGCCGGCGCCCTGCTCACCTTGGCCGTGACATTATTGGCCAGCACGGTGGGCGAACGCTGGAGTGGTCTGCTCGCGGTATTTCCGGTGCTGGGCAGTGTGATGGCGGTGTTTTCCCAGCAGACTCGTGGTCCGGCTTTTACGGCGGCGTTGCTCAGGGCGACGGCTACCGGGATGTATTCGTTTGCGGCGTTTTGTCTGGTGCTGGCGTTGGCGTTACCAACGTTTGGATGGCTGGGGTTTGTCTTAGGGATAGGCGTGTCGTTGGGGGTGCTGCTAATGACTAAACAGCGGGTATTGCATCCAATCCCTTATCGTTTCGACGAACGGCAACGATGATCACCGCACCGCGCCACAAGGTGAGAACGCACCCTGTGTAGCCGCTGCATTCGGCTCTGTAGCAGCTGTCGAGCCCCAGCGAGGCTGCGTTCGGCTGCAAAGCAGTCGTAAACTCAGAAACTGCGGTGCGTCAGGCAGACTGTGCTAGCCGGATTCACGCCTGCTTCGCAGCCGAACGCAGCCTCGCAGGCTCGGCAGCTGCTACAAGATCGCGATCCGTGGGATGATCGCCGTCAAAGCGCGGATCATCCCATGGAGAGTTTGAATGTCATTGTTGAGTAAAAAAGCCGTTGTTCTGCTGCTGATGGCGGCTGCCAGTCTCGGGGCCCTGAATGCGCAGGCGGCCAAGGCTACTGCCAGCGACAAAGCGCCGACCCAGAAGGTCTCGATGCTCGGCGGCAAGTTCATCTTCACCCTGCCCAAGGGTTTCATCGCCAACCCGCTGCCGGCTGGCGACGCGACCACCGGCACCGCCGGGGCGACAGGCACGATGTACACCAATCAAACCACCAGAACCGTGGTGATCGCCGCTGAAAACACCATTCCCGGCGGCGCCAACGTCAAGGACAACGACGGCGAGTTCCTTGACGCCACCGTGTCTGCGTTCGCCACCGAGCAACGCAACGCCTTGCCGGATTTCAACAAAACGAGCGAAAAAAGCCTGACCCAGAAAGGCACGGGCCTGGGCCTTCGGCAGATCGACAGCACCGCCACCCAGGGCGGCGGCATGACCCTCGACACCACGTTGATGGCCGCTTCTGGTACGCGCATGGCCATCGTTCAGATCATTTCCCGTCCCAATGACAAAACCGGCCACGAAACGCTGGTCAAACAGATTGTCACTGGCCAATAAACCCGACCAACTCAGGGATTGAGGCGCTGCAACCAGGCGCTCAAATCCTGCATCTCGGTGGCGCTGATGCTGTGGCCGACACCTTGGTAGGCATGAAACTCAGGCTTGAGTGACAGGCGCTGCAACAGGCTGTCGGCCTCGGTGCCATCGTTGTAGGGCAGGAGTTTGTCGGCGGTGCCATGACCGATGAAAATCGCCAGCTGCTGGCGTTTTTCATCCGGTTTGAGCTCGGACTTGAGCACTGGCAGGATGCGCCCGCTCAACGCCGCAATTCCGCCCACTGCGTCAGGATGACGCAACGCGACCTCGTAGGACATCATCGCGCCTTGGCTGAAACCCACCAGGAATACCTTGTCCGCTTCGGTGTGATATTTCTTCGCCGCTTGTGCGACAAAATCCAGCAGCACCTGGCCGCTGGCCTTCAGGTCGTCCGTCTCGCCGTTATAGGCGCCCTCGCCCTTCTGGCGAAACCACTGGTAACTGCCCTCCTCCAACGTCATCGGCGCTCGCACCGAGAGGTAGTTGTACTGCGGCGGCAATTCATTCTTGATGTCGAACAGGTCCTGCTCGTCACTGCCGTAACCGTGCAGGAAAATCACCAGGGGTTGGTGGCGGGATACAGCGTTGGCCTGTTCCAGGTATTTGAGCGGCAGATCGGTGTGCAGCGGGGTTTGAGCGTGGACGGCGGTGGACGCCAGCAGCGTGAGCAGAGCGAGCAACTTCAACATAAACCTTCCTTCACAGCGCGCTGGATTCGGGGCAGAGCCTAACACTGTGAGGTGGGATGTCGATGATGGCCCAGGCATCTTCGCCGCTTCTAAGGCCGTCTTCGCGCACATGCCCGTTTCCACATTAAATCGCGGCCTGATTGAAGAGCATCCGATTGAAGAGTCGCACTGGCGATGAACATTTTTTTGCGGCACATTGACCCCGCCCCCCCCAAAAAAGAGAAGCGTGATGCCCGCGTTGAACCTGATCCAGCACCATCGCGCCGAAGGTCCTGGCGCCATCGCCGAATGGGCCCGGTCCCGAGGCATAGCGCTGAACGTGTTTCGCGCCGACCTCGGCCAGTTGCCGCCCGTGAGCGCGGCACCCGTGATCCTGTTGGGCGGGCCTTATGAATCCAACGCCGGGCCCGCATGGCTGGAAGCGGAGCGTCAGTGGCTGGCGGGCAGTCTGGGACAGGGCGCGGCGGTGTTTGCGATTTGCCTGGGAGCCCAGTTACTGGCGCTGAGCCTGGGCGGGAATGTGCGGCGGATGGCTCGCCCCGAAACTGGCTGGACCACGGTGACCTTTGCGCACGGCCAGACGCTGAAGGTGCTGGAATGGCACGAAGATGCGATCGATCTACCGGCGGATGCCCAGTTGCTGGCCAGCAGTGACGTTTGTGAGCAGCAGATGTATCGCGTCGGTGTGACGCGGGTGGGGTTGCAGTTCCACCCGGAATGGAATGCCGAATCGGTGGCGATCCTCAACGAGCACTTTGCCGAGGAGTCACCGCTGCCCCGGGCGCCACAGGACAGCGCCGCTTACACAGCCGTGTTTGACTGGTTGCAGGCGGCGCTGGATGGGTGGTGGGAGGCTTCATCAGATAATCGCTGAATCTGTGGCGAGGGAGCTTGCTCCCGCTCGGCTGCGAAGCAGTCGTAAATACTGAGACTTGGTTAGCCGTTTTCAGGGCCGCTTCGCGACCCAACGGGAGCAAGCGCCCTCGCCACACTGGGTCAGCATTCACAACTTATGGGCATCGCAACAGCGGGTTGCACCGCCACACTCAATGCAAACCCTTCATCCAGCCACCCGGTCACCCCGCCGATCATCTCCTTGACCGGGTAACCCAGCGCCGCCAGTTTCACCGCGGCCTTGTTGGCACCGTTGCAGTGGGGCCCGGCGCAATAAACCACGAACAAGGTGGAGCTCGGGTAGGCCGCCAGGCCGCCGGCCGTGATCAGTCGGCTCGGAATGTTGATCGCGCCCGGCAAATGGCCGCGTTCGAACGCCAACGGCCCACGCACATCCGCCAGGACAAAATCCACCTCGCCGGCCTGTTGGCTGCCGTAGACGTCGGAACAGTCAGTCTCAAAGGTCAGACGGCTGCTGAAATGCATCAGGGCAATGGCGCAGGGGGCGGCAGGAATCTCGCGAACCAGGCTGGTCATGGGTTGTACTCCAAAGTGTCGGTCGGTTTGAGAAGACTTTATCTGCCCCGCGCTTGCCGCTACAGTGGCGTACAAGACACTAACTGGGAACTTTCCGCCAAATGCAGCCCACTCCTGAATTGGTCGCAATTCTGGCCTACGACGGCCTCTGTACATTCGAATTCGGCATCGCCGTGGAGATCTTCGGCCAAGTGCGGCCGGAGTTCGATTTCCCTTGGTATGAACACCGCATCGTCGCCGTCGACCAAGGACCGATGCGCGCCATGGGCGGCATTCAGGTGCTGGCTGATGGTGGGATGGAACTGCTTGAGCGCGCCCGAACCATCATCATTCCGGGCTGGCGCGACCGCAGCACGCCGGTGCCCGAACCCTTGCTCGTCGCCCTGCGCCAGGCCCATGCCCGGGGAGCGCGGTTACTGTCGATCTGTTCCGGGGTGTTTGTACTGGCGGCCAGCGGTTTGCTGGACGGTCACGGCGCCACGACACATTGGCGCTACAGCGCTGAACTGGCCGAGCATTTCCCGAACATTCTGGTGGACCCCGACGTGCTCTATGTCGATTCGGGTCAGTTGATTACCTCGGCCGGCAGCGCCGCCGGCATCGATGCCTGCCTGCATTTGGTCGCGCGGGATTTCGGCACTCAGGTGGCCAACTCGGTGGCGCGGCGGTTGGTGATGTCGCCGCAACGCACCGGCGGCCAGGCGCAGTTCATTCCGTCACCGGTCAGCCCGACACCGCGCAGCGATCTGTCTCGGGTTATGCAGTGGGCGCGGGAACGTCTGCACGAACCGCTGGAAGTTCGCGACCTCGCCAGCGAAGCCGCCATGAGTGAACGGACATTCCTGCGTCGGTTTACCGAAGCCAACGGCATGTCGCCCAAAGCGTGGTTGCAGCATGAGCGCCTGGCCCGGGCGCGGGAGCTGCTGGAGAGCACCAGCCAAAACACTGATCAGATTGCCCAGCACTGTGGTTATCGTTCGGTGGAAAGTTTTCGGGTGGCGTTTCGCGGTGTGATCGGGGTACCGCCTTCGGTGTATCGGGAGCGGTTTGGGCGATCCCTGGATGAATGATGAATCTCCCGGGATCAACAATTCATGTGCCCCCTTTAACTGAGAGCAGTTGTTTCACCTCTGCCGAAACAACCCGACAGGAAATCATTATGAATGGCGATAAGGACACTCATCGCTTATGAGAAAACCACTGAACACATCTTTGTTTATCGCCAATCTTAATATTGAACAACCCACCCCCTAACGCATTGCTATTAATCAAATAATATTAAAAATTACTCTTCCGTTGCCCATTGCATATTTATCCGCGCCTGCTTAACTGCAAAAACTGCTGATGACAGCAGTGTCCGCAACTACCACGGAAGGAGTCGTTATGAGCCGTTCACCTTCTCACCCCATCCCCCCCTATGGGGCCGCCATCCATGACGCGATCACGGAAGGCGATCTGCAACAAATGAAGACGCTATTGAAACAACGCGACGCATCCAAACCTGAAGCCAAAGAGCTACAGACCGCTTACGAAAAGTTGGCTAAGGAAGTTACTCGCCAGGAAAAGCGCTAGCGCTGTTTCCCCCTTATTGCAATGGAGGCAATCATTATGTCTGGTTCTATTCAGCAACCTGTTGGCTTGTTCCCACTCGGCTACCGAATTGGCACTTCGGCGCCGGGCGCACAAAGCCTGGCACTCAATCTCCTGGTCTTTACCCCTGATGAAACGGTAAACGGTACAGCTGCAATTACTCAGGCAACCAACCCGCCACTGGATGTGCAGTCCGATGTGTGGGGCGAATACACCTACCTGACCGTTATGTCACCCGGTATCAGCAAAATCCTGATCTCGGCCCAAGGCAACCATGGCGGCCCAGGCTCGAATTCCATCGTGAATTTCAAGTTGCAACTGGTGGTGGGTACTGACTGGAAAGAAGGTGTCGCCAACTATCAATACTTTGATGGTCAACGGTGGGTCGAGGTCAACAATGCTCCCGCCCATCTTATTGATGCGGTGCCGTCCCATGTCTCCCCGTTGCCATTGGAGCCCGGTCCGGTTATTCCTCCGGAGTCACCGTATCCGCCAATCATGCCGCTCTACGCCGCACCGATTCAAAGTGCAATGGCCAGCGGTGACCTGGCCCAGATGAAAAACCTGGCACGCCTGGCCCAACAACAACTGGATCAGCAACCCCAACTGCAGAGTGCGCTTGAAACGGCCAAGGACGAAATCAGCAGGCAGGAACGCCGCTGACTCGACCACGAAACATGCCCGACTTGTCTTGAATACAAATAAGGGAGTAGCACCATGTCAATCGGACTTTTTCATACCCGCCTCAATGTCAGCAATCACCTGCTGGGTGCACCGGTTTTAACCCTGGATCTGCTAGTGGACACCGTAAAGAAAAAAGTCAGCGGGGTTGCGAGTATTTTCCAAAGCACCTACCCACCCCTCAACTTCCGTGCCCGTGTATGGGGTGAGTACTCCGAGGCCAAACTGGTGCCGACGGCGGAGAGCCACATCATCCTCACTCTGGCCGGCAGCCCAAGCGGCCCTCTCAGCCAGATTGCCCAGACCTTCGGTTTGAAGGGCATTTTAGGCGGCGATTGGGCAAGCGGTTATGCCGACTACAAGTACCAGGAACAGGGCCATTGGCATTACGTGAAACACGCAGCTGTCAGCCAGGCTCCCGTTATTGTGCGCCCAGAGCATCCGCACCATGCGGTGCCGCTCTACGCCGTCGCGGTACAGCAAGCGCAAGCCAGCGGTAATCTGGCGCAACTGAAGGCCGTGGTGAGCCAAGGTGAACAGCAACTGGCCCACAGCGGTGCCCTGCGCAACGCGCTGGACCAATTGAATGTTGAAATCGCACGTCTGGAGGCCCGCTAACCCGCACCGGGTAATCGCAATCCATGTGGGAGCGGCGGTGCGGCGATCCGACTTGCTCGCGAAGGCGGTGTGTCAGGTGACATCAACATTGACTGTGCCGCCGTCTTCGCGAGCAAGCCCGCTCCCACAGGGTTCGCGCCCAGAGCCCCGGCTCTTTTCAGCAATAAAAGGTAAATCCGGTCGCGCCACTGACACAGGGAAGGCGCGAACACTTCGATGGATTCGTGCCGCGCACTCGTTGTGCGCAAGGATTTCCCATGTCAGACCGTCGCCCCGCCCGCTACCTCAGTGAAACCGATCTCAAACGCTATGTGCCGGTGCATGTGGTCTGGGAAATCACCCTGGCCTGCGATCTCAAATGCCTGCATTGCGGCTCACGCGCCGGCCATCGACGCCCCGATGAACTGAACACCCGGGAATGCCTGGACGTCATCGATTCCCTGGCGGCCCTCGGCACCCGCGAAATCACCCTGATCGGCGGTGAAGCCTATTTACGCAAAGACTGGACCCAACTGATCCAGGCCATCCACGACCATGGCATGTATTGCGCCATACAAACCGGTGGGCGCAACCTGACGCCCGCGAAAATGCAGGCCGCGGTGGATGCCGGGCTTAATGGCGTCGGTGTGTCACTGGATGGGCTGGCCCCCCTGCATGACGCGGTACGCAATGTTCCGGGCTCGTTCGACAAAGCGGTGGATACCCTGCGACGCGCCAAACAGTCCGGGCTTGCGGTGAGCGTCAACACTCAAATCGGCGCGGCCACGTTGCCCGATCTGCCCGAGCTGATGGACCTTATCATCGGCCTCGGCGCCACTCACTGGCAGATCCAATTGACGGTCGCCATGGGTAATGCCGTCGATCACCCAGAGCTGTTGTTGCAGCCCTATCAACTGCTGGAAGTGATGCCGTTGCTGGCGCGTCTCTACCGTGAGGGGGTCGACCGCGGCCTACTGATGAACGTGGGCAACAACATTGGTTACTACGGCCCCTATGAGCACATGTGGCGTGGTTTCGGTGACGAGCGCGTGCACTGGAGCGGCTGCGCCGCCGGCCAGACTGTGCTGGCTCTGGAAGCCGACGGCACCGTCAAGGGTTGCCCGTCATTGGCAACGGTGGGGTTTTCGGGCGGCAACGTGCGCACCATGAGCCTGCACGATATCTGGCACTACAGCGAAGGCATGCACTTTGGCCGCCTGCGCGGCGTCGACGACCTGTGGGGCTACTGCCGAAGCTGTTACTACAACGACGTCTGCCGTGGTGGCTGCACCTGGACATCGCACTCCCTGCTCGGCAAACCCGGCAACAACCCCTACTGCCATTACCGCGCGCTGGACCTGCAAAAACGTGGGCTGCGCGAGCGAATTGTCAAACTCGAGGACGCCGCAAAAACGTCCTTCGCCGTCGGACGTTTTGACCTGATTACCGAACGCATCGATACCGGCGAGAAGGTGAACAGCGTCAGCGACAGCGGCCAGGTGATCAAATTGGCCTGGGCGAACCAGGGCCAGAAATCGCCGGACGAAGGACGTATTCCACCGCAACTGGCGCTGTGTCGTGGCTGCCTGCAGTACATCCATGCACACGAAGTGACTTGCCCACACTGTGACGCCGATGTCGCCGCCGCAGAAGCCGTGCACCAGACAGACCGTGCCCGGCAACAAGCAATTATCAAGACCCTGACCGGCCTGCTGGGGTTGCCGCAAAATACCTCGGTATAGCGATCATTTTGCCGATACATCACGAGGGGGAACGACCTTTATAGGTCGCTCCCCTGCCGAACGGCTACTGCGAGAAGGAAAGTCACTGAGCCGTCGGGTGTTCAACAATCAGCGATTCGATGTTCCTTTTTTTTGCCCGGGTGAGCGCCGCTGTCAATTCAGCTTGCCTGGCCTCGGCCTCGGCTTTCGAATTGAACGGCCCGACCAGAATACGAACCTTTCCGTTCTCCCTGACGACGTTGGAAACAAAGCTGTGCTCAATCAACCAGCCACTCAGGTCGCTGACCGCCTGGGGTGTTTCGCCTCGCACCTCAACGTCCCATTGCGGGCCTGTTGTCGCCCCAGGTACGGAAGCGACTGTCGGTTGCGGCTTTTGAGCGTCAACACCCTTATCCTCACCGCAGCCGGCCAACGTCAGTATTGCGATTACCAAGACCATTTTGCGCACAACGCGTCCCTCTAATGCTTAAAGCGGCGATTTTAACACCCATGGATCCTTCCCGAGTGCCGCAAAATGGGCGCAAAACAACGAGAATGATGGTTGCCGCCTCTGTATAGTTACGCCTTGGGAATTAATGCAGCATCTGCGCGTCAGAAAGAGGCACCCAAACTGTGAGACTTAGCACTAATCTATACGTAATACCGACCTCTGCACTGTCCGAATCAGGTGCCCTACAAAGCAATCAAGGAGAAAACCATGCTGATACTCACCCGCAAAGTCGGTGAAAGCATAAACATCGGTGATGACATTACGATCACCATTCTGGGCGTTAGCGGCCAGCAAGTCAGGATTGGCATCAACGCCCCGAAAGACGTTGCGGTGCATCGCGAAGAAATCTACCAACGCATTCAGGCTGGCCTGACCGCCCCAGACAAGCCGCAAACCCCCTGAATCCTGCTGCAGTCAGTAGCCAGCCCGTTCAGCCTCGAATAAAGGCTGGCTAAAGATTCAAGCACCGCATCGCGCTCCGCTCAGCCTCTCTTTGCGATGCAATCGCAACGTGGAGCCGATACTACTGCCCAGCCCCACATCATGACTGTCAGACGTTTCGGATTTGTTGCGAGAAAGGGCTTTCTCCTTTCCGGGCTAACCAAACGTTATCCCACGCGCCATGCCCACGGCAGCCACGACCATCAGCACCAGCAGCAGCGCTTCGATATGACTGATACGGGCAAACAGCGTTGCGCGCCCGGTATCGATAGCCGCCCCACGTCCCAGCGCAATCCGCCATTTGATCAGCGCCACCATCGGCGCAATTTCAAGCAACAGGATGAAGACGAAGAGTGTCATTTTGAGATGAAACAGCGGTTGGTGAAGATAGTAATCAGTGCCTTTTTCGTATCCGCCAAAGGCTCGAATTCCACCCGCGATCAGCAGAATGACTGCAGAGATTCCCCACAGATTATCCGCCATCAAAACGCTGCGCGCCTCCCCCGCCCCGGCAGCCAGACGACGCAAAGCCGTGCCGCGTGTCAGTACTGCCCAGAAGCCCAGCGCAAAAGCCAAGAGGTGAATAGCCGCCAGAAACCAGTGGACCAGCATCGATATACTCCTAACAGACGAAGTTGAATCAGCCCTACAGTAGTAGTCCATCAGGGGGGATTTGCCCACACATGTGGCTGCGCTGAATGTTAATACATTGCCACTCGCCATCGACACGGGGTCACCATGCGTAAGGATTACCTGGCTTTTTTTATCTCGCTGTTCCTGTCCCGGCTGGCTGACCAGATTCTGCTGTTCATCGTTCCGCTGATCGTCTTTCAAACCACCGACAGTGTGTCTTTGGCCGGCCTGGCCTTTTTTGCCGAGTCGTTGCCTCGCTTTCTGTCATTTCCGGTATGCGGTGCACTGTGCGACAAGTTTTCACCTATTCGCATCCTGCACATCAGTCAGGTCTACCGTGCCGTGGCCTGCGTTGCGGCCGTGGCACTGTATGGCGTGTTTGATGGCATCTACTGGATCGTGATTCTGTCCGCGCTGTGCGGCGTGTTGACCACGCAGGGCATCATGGCCCGCGAAGTGGTCATGCCCTACATTTTCAAGCAGTACACCTACACCAAGACCCTTTCCTATTCGCAGATCGCCGATCAGACCGGGCTGGTACTCGGCCCTCTGGTCGCGGCACTGATGCTGGAAGTCTGGCCGTGGCACTGGGTGGTGATGGGGATTGCCGGGCTGTTTCTGCTGGCTGATCTGGCGATGCTGATCTGGCAACGCACCAGCTCGATCACTCTGGAGACCTTCGAGCAACATCAGGACATCTGGCTGCAACCGCTACGCATTGCGTTCGGGCATATTCGCGATCTGGCGGAACTGCAGAAGGTGATCAGCCTGGCGGTAGGCGTGAACCTGATCATCGGCATCACCCTGGCCACGTCGGCGGCCATGGTGATCGGCCAATACAGCGCCGGCAAAGATTTTTATGCAGGGCTGCAGGCCGCAGGCGCGGTGACCACCATCGTCATTCTGTTCTTCCTGGCACGGGTGACCCTGCCGTTGAAGGTGCTGGGAGTCGTTTCTTATACGATGATTGCCATCGGCGCACTGATCACTGCCTTCAGCCCGAACGCCTGGGGATATGTCATCGGCTTCCTGCTGATCGTCGGTTTCGACAAAATGTTCAACGTGTACATACGCAGCACCCGCCAGCGGGTGATTCCACCCAAAGACTTCGGCAAGACCGTGGGCGTTATTACGTTGCTGAACAACCTTTCTCAGCCACTGGCCGGGTTGCTGGTCGCCCTGTTGGCCGCCCCTCTGGGGGCACAGAAAGTGATTCTGCTACTGGCGGTAATCACCGGCTTGATCGGAGGGGGTGTCGTGGCCCTTTTCGCCAGAGCCAGCCGTGTGCCTGCTGTCTCAGCGTCCGACTCTATTGGCAAATAGTGGGCGCAAAAAAGCCGGGCTCCTGATGGATACCCGGCTTTGAGAGTCTTGGACTTAATCTATTTTTTTGGAAACCGAAGTGCGAGCCTTACTCAACCCTTTCGTGTTGTGATCGCCAGGCGTAGAAGTCGAAATGGCAGAGGCTTTCGTCACCCCTCGCGTGTCCTTGGAATGCGCAATGCCCGAAGTGACTGAACCATGGCCGCGGTCACTGTTACGATCGCTGCCGTAGTGGTTGCCACTGATGCCATGATCGCGGACAGCTTTGCCTGCATGATCGCTACTCAGGCCTGTGCCACGACCATTGCTGCCGACACCGCCAGAATGACCCGCACCACCATGGCCCCCGCTGCCACCGTTACCGCCGCCATGACCACCCCCGTTGCCACCACCACCACCACCACCACCACCACCACCCTTCGCGTAGGCGGAGTTCATGATGGACAGATCAGCGGGCAATAACGGGGCGGCTGCAAGCATCATCACGCATGACATGACAGCAGCAAGACTCTTGTTTTTTAATAACATGGTGGGTTCCGTGAGGTTGATATTGCACGGAGTAATTGACTACTTCGACCCTACACAGTTCAAAGGCTGACGACCAGCGGACAGGAAATGTGCAGCTATCGAACATGCACACTGCTTGCCGTGATTTTGTGGGTCGCTTTCACGTCAATCGAACGCGCCATTGAGAACCTCATAGATGATCCCGGTAGCGATGGCCACCAATATCAAATCAGTGCCAGCCTGCCGCCACTCGTAGCCATCATAGTGGGGAAGCCTGCCGAGCAATCGGCCATCGAGTTTTTTGGCGATCCCCGGCGGCAGAGGTTTTCCGCGTGCGAGGTTTTTCTGAATGCCAGGCGGCAAGGCGGGACCGGGACTCCAGTAATCGCGATAACCGCCAACGATTCCAAGGACGCTACCGCGGTTGATGCTCGGGCCGTGACTCCAATCGTCCCCCCCTGAACCTTTCCCTTTGTTTCCATGACCGGGGTTGCCATGGTCCTGGCTGTTTTGTGGATTTCCCTTGCCGCTTCCCTGGCCCTTCCCGTTCCCCGGGTCGGCCACTGCAGTCACTGAACCAGACACCAGGACAAGACACGTCATGGCGGCAATCAACGAGCGAGATCTAAACATATCCGTTCTCTCAGAAAGGGGGTGCCCTCTGCAATGTAGACGGTTATGGCTGTGTCAGTTCAGAAACTGTGCTCACCGGAGGTGGGGCTGGATGTGGTGACAGGGCAAATCGAACAACGAATGGAGAGCAGAGCGGGCCCAGTTAGTTGATAGCTGGGCCAGATGAAGCAACTACAGCACTACGGTTGAGAGCATGCCTAAAGCCCCCAGGCAAAACCCGATTAGTGCGCCACGTCCAGGTGCTTCATGAAACAAGTACCAAACCACTATCGGCTCAAGGAGCAATAGCGACGTGACTGAAATCACCGTAACAATCCAGATATCACCGACAGCAACATAGCCCAGCCAATAGGCCCCTAGCAGGCAAAAACCGGCAAAGCTCATCAGCACGACGGGAAGCATGAATGCCTCCCATGAATTATTACCTGTTTGGGCAAGCCTGGCGGTTACCACCTCACTGTAGATTGCGAAAAACTCACCCAAAACCATCAATCCTAGAGCAGAAACTCCGAGTAGTTCTTTGGACATATCAAAAATTCCTTCGTATTCAGAGCAAGATTTTTCAGCTCCCAGCCAGCAATGTCGCTGCCTGATGATCCGTTGCAGTGATACGAAGCAGTCTTGAATAGACCTGAATTACCGAAGTGCTTTTCCATGCTCATTTCCTTCTTTGGGGGTTGTTTCTCACTTTCATGTTCCTGTTTATCACGATATAGCCGCTAAAAACTTATAACAAGCTATCCGGGATTATTCCCGAAAAAGTTGTCTCTACCGGTCCGATGAGAAAGACAGGCCCCACGCCATCCCATTGAACCGTTACGGTTCCGCCATCACATTCAACCTCAACGCAATTGTCTAACAAGCCACGACGCATCCCGCTAACAGCGGCGCCACAAGAGCAGGAACCTGAACCGAGCGGAATACCACCCCAGCGCTCCCAAATGCGCAACCGAATGTGCTTTCGGTTAATGATCTGGACGAAATGCACGTTCGTTCTGAGGGGAAATAGGGGGTTGGTTTCAATGGTCGGTCCGATTGTCGCTATATCAACGGCTGTTAGATCATCCACAAAATAGGTGCAGTGCGGATTTCCCATGCTGCAAGCTGTTGGGCCACCAGCAAGTGGCAAAACAACAGTATCCAGTTCCAGAGCCAAGGGTATATCCGACCAGCCGAAAAGCGGCTGCCCCATGTTGACAGAAATTGCGCCGGTTGAGGTTCGTTCGCAAGTTAGTAGACCACGGTTGGTTCGGAGCGCTATCGAAGTAATATTTGATTCGCGCATCAGCATATCCGCGGCACCCCGCGTTGCGCTGCCACACACATCCAGCGTGGAGCCATCGGCATTCCAAAACATCAAGCGCGCAACTGCATCATCGCAATCGAGCACCACCGCGAGCTGATTGAATCCGACGCCTCGGTTCCGATCACCCATTCGCCGAGCCATGGTACTTGTCATTGGATTGGCCGAGTTTCGCGAGTCCACAATAACGAAGTCATCGCCATTGGCGTGCATTTTATGAAAGCTCAGCGGCATAAATAGATCCTGGCGGCAAGACATGGGGTGAATTGACGTTTAAAGGCGATCTAGCCCCATTCGCATAACGTTTGCAAGCCGGTGAAAGCTCGAGAGCAGATGTGTTTGGCAGACACTTACGCATCACGAAAGAAGAATGGAAAAGCAAACACTCCGCGCTTGAACCTCTGATTCTGCGTCTGAACAGGATGACCCTATCAGTCGTCAAAGTTATCAATTTCGGACGCTCGCCGCCCCGGCACCAAAATCCGCATGATTTGTCCTCCCCCGAAAGCGGAGACTGTAGCATTGGGCTGACCAAAGTGAGAAAGTTCACCTCGGAAATCGTCTCGCCAATCGCCAGTGTTATTCGATAGTTTTTTACAGCAGGGAGAGCTGATGAAATTACGCCCATTCCGTTTAGAACCGCGAGATTTGAGCCTGGCTCTCTTTACTTTCAGTCTCATGCTGCCGGCCATCAACACGCGAAATGAGGTATGGGATCGTGAAAGCGTTACCTACGGCTATGACGTCGTCTGTGTCGGATTTCTAGCGCTACTGGATGGTAGCGCTGCGTGGCTGGCCAACATCTTTTTAATCGCGGCATTCTTTTCACAAAAGAGCGCAAGACAGAGTCTTTTTTGCTCCCTGTGCGCCACACTCCTAGGTCTTTCGTCATACCTATATACGAGCATATGGAATGATGGCGACGGAAGAATAACCATAACTGGCTACAACTACGGATTCTATGTATGGATGTCATCTTTTCTATGGCAGGCGCTCCTAGCAGCTCGAACAGTCATGAGAGACAATCAAACATCCACCTGTACGAATCCCCAGTAACACCCCGCGCCCGCCAAATAGTAGCCTATTGCCTCCACGCAACGGATATCCCCCAGTCCTTTGCTTACAATCCCAAGGATTGGGCCTGCGCAATGTTGGCGCGGATAACTCAAGGAGAGTGAAATGAGCAATGACGTACAAGAGGCTCTGAAATACACCGGATCGTCGCTTCTTACCCTGAACTGCATAATTTCAGGGCTTACCAGCCAATTAAAAGCTGGGCAAGGCACGCCAGCTATCGATGCCGCTCAGGCTTTTGCACTGGAGGTCGCTAAAGTGTATCCAGCCGCTAACGGCGTCGCACCGGATGTTAAGGCGATCACTGAGTTCTTCAATGGTCACAAATAGCGCTTAATCCAAAAGCGTTTTCGAGTTTCAAGAGCCGGTGCTCTAATAGATCGGCTTTCTGTTGCGAATGCACAGCCCTATCTTGCGGTGATCAAAGCCCAGCGACAGAAAACAAAAACTGCGGAACCAACCAGCCCTTTGCCACCCCCTGATTTTCTGGTGTGCCTAATCAGCTACTTGATTGGAAGCGGAAACAACGGAATGGCAAAGAACTTAACTATCGATGATGACCAAGATCCCGTGACTTCCTGGTAACACCGCGTGGGGAACGCCGGATTCAACCAGATACATTTGCCCTTCCCCAATACTGATGACCTCGCCCTGAACGCCCAGCATCAGCTGCCCCGAGATGACTAACAAACCCTCGGTATAGTCATGAACCTCTACCGCAGAGGGCATTTCATCCATACGTAAAACTTTGATGTTTGAGCCTCCTACCCGCCCAACTACAGTGGACTTCCAGGCACTCGGTAAAGCCTTGGAGATCAAATCGAAATCCAGCAACGACATAGAAACATCCTTATTCAAAACCGTATTCCCATTTATTCCCTCCGACACCACCCGC
This sequence comes from Pseudomonas sp. LBUM1673, assembly GCF_059695645.1. Classification (NCBI taxonomy): domain Bacteria; kingdom Pseudomonadati; phylum Pseudomonadota; class Gammaproteobacteria; order Pseudomonadales; family Pseudomonadaceae; genus Pseudomonas; species Pseudomonas sp. LBUM1673. The sequence continues at coordinate 2,486,080 of NZ_CP166780.1, read as the reverse complement.
TTGCACTCCCCTCCGCGCCCAACGGCAACCAGCGGAACGAATGCATGCAGCCGAGTGGTTTTGGATCAGGTCACGATTTGAATACTCCGCAAAGACGACGCGAGTCAAGAAGGACGCCGAGAAAAAGCCCCAGCGCCATACCGTCGCGGGCTTGAACAAGATTCTGACTTACGTGGGCACACCAGTCTGGCCACGCCGAGGTGAAGATGACTGAGCGCTACCAGGCAGGTGATTTACATGAAGGTTAAAGCTGACCTGAAGATGTAGCGCGGTGGTCGTTTGCCCAAAATGTTTCCAACGCTCTTCCAAACGCCGCCCAACAAAAAAGGGCCCACCTTTCGGTAAGCCCTTCTAGACCGCCCAGCAGAGCGGATTTTGTTTGGTAGGCGCGATTGGACTCGAACCAACGACCCCCACCATGTCAAGGTGACCCCTAGACCTATGCAAGCTATTGATATTAAAGGAAAAACTATCGTTTTTAACGAGATACAAAACAGCCACATCATCCTATAAAAATCAATAACTTAGCGTTGTATATTCCTACAGTAGTTCACCCTTTCTCCGGCGTTCTGCCGACCGAACACAATCCCCTCAAACACAAGACGTCTTCACAACTGATCAAGCCTGGAGGTTCAGTTCTGGCTCATCATCCCCCAGACAGGACTATCCTACCGTTCGTCTTATCCCTCCCCAGCTTCAACCCGCCAGCTTTGACAGTCAATTATTCGGATCTATAGTTCACCGAGGCCTGTTGAAAAACCCAGGATGTAGCGTAAATAAAATGGAGTTACTGGCAAAGTTTGGATGGTTACAAAAAACAACGAAGCTGGTTAGTCACCCCGTTGTGGATTTTCACCATAAGCCAAACGCCTATCAAAAGGAGCAAGAATATGTCTTTCGCAAGAAAATTCGCCTTAAGCGCATTGTCATTATCCTTGGCTGCTATTTTGACCTCCTGCTCACACAACAACCTCCAAACAAGAACCAACGCAAGCAGACGCCTTCCACGGTTTCAGGGATGGCTTTATTGACCATCAATTACCCGAAATACAATTAATTAGTCTTCCAACACAATTTGAATTACGTTCTTAAATTTAAAGTATTGCCGTCAGAACCAGAGGCATACGCCTACAAAATGCAATTCCTCAGGCAGCGCAATAGGTTGTTATTTGCCCAAGGAAAAATGATAGCTGTTGTTATGAGAGCAAATGGGTTGCAGCACTATCATTAAATATTATCTCCAGGGAGGAGAAACCTATCATGACTTCGTAACCATTGGCATTTCTTGGCAGCGCGCAATAGAAAACAACAGCAATTCACTCTAATGCAATTGGAGATTTTTATCATGGGCGCATCTGAAAAGTTCTACCTAACCATTGTTAATGATTCCAAAACTAAAACCCTCATTTATAAAGACATAAGCTTCGACTGGGGAAGAGTAGAATCTGGCCCTGTAGCTCAAGTCCCGCCAAAAACAACAATTCAAGTCTTAGTCGCTCAAGGCAGGGATAATGCATCCTCTGGTACGGAGGGTTCTATTAGTTATTCCATTTATGGCCAAAATGACAGATGGGTACAAGCATCATGGGATGTACCTTGGGCAGCAGGAAAGGAAAATACGTGCGTCCCTAGTACAAGCGATGATAATCAGCAAGACAACCCAGATGGGAATATTGTTTGGCAACCACAAACACCTACAGCCGGCGGCGGCACAACTTTATCAGTAATAATGAAATTCGGGTATGAAATAGAAGAGTAATGATTATGACAAACTATCAATGGATTATAGCCCTCTACTATATGCAGAGATCAACTTTGCTGGGCTTCCAGGGATAGTTTGTCGTTCGGTGGCCAGCATGGATGTTGACGCACCTAGGCTGGCCGCTTTTTTTACTTTGTCGCGGACACTTCTTTTACATGGGCTTGGCACGCCGCCAGAGCGATCAATCCTTGATCGCCATCACCGGTGATTCCGATAATTCGTTGAGCATGCGCCGGGTCAAGTCGGGCGCGCACTCCTCCATGAACCACGCTGCCGGTTTCGGTGGTGGCTGACACTGAACAGCCACTGGCTGGATCCGTGGCGTCGAGAAGGACTGACAGCCGCAGATCAGAAGTGGCAAGGCGATCGCGCAGGCGAGCCTGGTCTTTTTTGTGCATCGCTCAATTTCCTGTAGTGAGTTTGTTCGCTGGCCGACAGCCGCTGCTCGAGCGCCAGGCGCTTGTCCTGATCGGCGCGCACCTGGGCGGCGGCCGCGTTGCTGATGACGTCAAGATCGTCCTGATGCAGGCCAGCCTGTTCGGCGAGCTGCTTGCCGTAGCGCCAATCCTGTACGTGCCAGACCCCGCCGGTCGTGACCAGCAGCAGCGCCAGCACTCCGGCCAACTTCCACGCCGCAGGACTCATGGCACATACTTGAAGAAGATGTGGTGCCCGAGCTTCAGCGTCTGCTTCGCTCCCACAGTCCAGGCTGGAGCCCTCGGCATGGTGGTCGCGTAGTAGTGCGTGGCGCCGCTGGTGGGATCTGGCTCGGCACCGGACATCACCAGATCGGCAGCCCTCTGCGCTTGGGTGAATTGTCCGGCCGGGATTGGCTTCACGCCGCTCAGGTAGGCGAAGTTCGGGTCGTTCGAATTCCAGCAACTGAACTGGTACGGCTTCTGGCAGACCCCGGCGTAACCCTCCCCCCACCACGACTTGGCCTTGCCATCGTTTACACGATTGCGAATCGTCCAGGCCACGGCGATTTGGCCGGGCAGCGATTCGCCACGCGCCTCGCCCCACAATGTGCGGGCGAGGATGTCGCGATCTTTTTCGGTTGCGGTCATTGCTTTTCTCCAGGCATAAAAATACCCGCTCGATGGCGGGTTGATTCATGTGAGGCCGGTTAAATCGTTTCGGCGGTGCTGATTTCTGAGTCAGTGACCATTACAGGCACCGCAGGCTCTGAAGGCCAAACAGGCGCAGTTGGCCATGTAGGCTGTGCAGAGACTTTCCCCAGTCCGAATTTGTAAGCCTTCCATGCCTTCAGGTTGACAATCAAAGCAGACTGTTTGGCTTCATCCTCGGCTGTCGCTTCGCCGGCGGCGATGCCGTACGGGTGATACAGGAAGTGGCCGAGCTGCTGCACCTGGAATGGAAGCGTTTCAATAGCGGCCTGGATCTTCCCCATCGTGACAAGGTGCGCGGCCCGGTTGGTGGATCGGCCGATTGGTTTGCGGCGAGTCTCGCTGATGCTGATCCGCTGCCGGGTGGCCAGAATGCGTTCCTCCTTGTCCTCGCCCATGGCAGCAAACACGACCTCATGCTGGCGTGGCTGAGCTCGCATTGATCCGCACCGCCCAAGGTTTGGTACCGGCCACCGAAGCTGACCGTGAAACTGTCCAGAAGTGGAAGGCTGGCCAGATCATTCACGGCAAGTTCACCCGCATGCGCAACGGCAAACTTCACGGCAAGTTTTTCTCGATGCTCGATCTGGCGTGGGAATGCTGGGAGCCGGTCGGCGGACTGATCCCGCGCCAGGAGATGGCGGAGGCCATCAAGCTGGCCAACGCCGCCAACGCAAAGCTGCTTCCTCTTCTGGCTGACGACGGCGCACTGCTGGCCATGCTCACCGGTGAGGCCGCACCAAAGTTCAGCGGCTGCCTTGAGCGCTTTGAAAAGGAATGGCTGGGCACCCGGAACTACGCCGAGCGGACGCTGAAGGAGATCAAGTTCAAGCTGGCACGGTACCGGGAAGACCTGGGCGATTTTATGATGGGGCAACTGGGCGTGCTGACCGTGGCTGAATATCTGGACGGTTTCGAGAACAACGCCTACACCAAACACCGCGGGCTGCTCGTTCAGATTTTCGCCTTCGCCGTGGCCAAGGGCCTGTGCGAGCGCAACTCGGCCGAGCTAACCCTGGTCAAGAAGGAAGCCGAGAAGAAGCGCCAGCGCCACACCGTCGAGGGCTTGAACACGATTTTGGAATACGTGGGCACGCCGATATGGCTGAAGCGCGCCATCCGGCTGGGGTTGCTGAGTCTTCAGCGGCGGGAAGATATCGTGATGTGGCCAAAGTCGGCCGTTGACCTCGAACAGAACACCATCAGGGTGTCGCCCGGGAAGACGCAGAATTATGGGAAGCCTGTGCACCTGGAGATTGCTATGGGGCCAGCGCTGCGGGAAGTCGTGGCAGAGTGCATGCGATCGCCAGTCATTCGCCCGTATCTCATCCACTACTCGCCGAAGGCCCGCAAGCGTACACAGCTCGACGCCAAGCTTCACTGGAACGCGGTGACGCCTGACTATTTGACCAAGTCATTCGCCCAGGCGCGGGACGATTCGAAGGCCTACGACAACATGCCGGCCGGCGAGCGCCCCACCTTTCACGAGATCCGGGCACTGGGTGCGTGGCTGTATGAGCAACAGGGTTTCCCGCAGGAATACATCCAGGGGCTGATGGGGCACGCGGATGTCAAAATGACTGAACACTACCAGGCTGGTCATGGCGATGACGCAGTGGTGTACATGAAGGTGAGCGCCGACCTGAAGGTGTAACCAGTAGTCGTTTGCCCAAAATATTCCCAAAGTTTGCCCAAAGACCAGACAACAAAAAAGGGCCCACCTTTCGGTGAGCCCTTCTAGACCGCCCAGCAGAGCGGATTTTGTTTGGTAGGCGCGATTGGACTCGAACCAACGACCCCCACCATGTCAAGGTGGTGCTCTAACCAACTGAGCTACGTGCCTGCTGTGAGGCGGCATTCTACGGAATTCCGGAGGGGTGTCAACACCTTTTTTTCACCTAACCCTATGAATATGCAAAATATTTAATTTTGCTGTGGCAAAGAAGATTTTCCGGTGGCTGGCGGTCGATTTTTAACTCGGGTAGGATCGATGCACTCGTAAAATATATTAAACAGAGGCTGCAGGATGGCGAACACCCCCTACCCAGAGTCCTATTACGCCGCGTCGGCCAATGCGGCGCCACCGCGCCCGGCCTTGCAGGATGATGTAGATACTGATGTCTGTGTCATCGGCGCCGGTTACACCGGCCTGTCCTCTGCCCTGTTTCTGCTGGAAAACGGTTTTCGGGTAACGGTCCTGGAAGCGGCCAAGGTTGGTTTTGGCGCATCGGGGCGCAACGGTGGCCAGATCGTCAACAGCTACAGCCGTGATATCGACGTGATCGAGCGCAATGTCGGTCCCAAGCAAGCTCAGCTGCTGGGGCAAATGGCATTCGAGGGCGCACGGATCATTCGTGAGCGGGTGGCCAAATACAACATCCAGTGCGACCTGAAGGACGGCGGTGTGTTCGCCGCCATCACCGCCAAACAGATGGGCCACCTGGAATCCCAAAAGCGTCTGTGGGAGCGTTTCGGTCACACGCAGCTTGAGCTGATGGATCAACGTCGCATCCGTGAAGTGGTGGCTTGCGATCAATACGTCGGCGGCATGCTCGACATGAGCGGCGGGCACATTCATCCGCTTAATCTGGCACTGGGCGAAGCGGCGGCCGTAGAGTCGCTGGGTGGCACTATCTATGAGCAATCGCCGGCAGTGCGCATCGAACGCGGCGCCAATCCGGTGGTGCATACGCCCCAGGGCAAGGTCAGGGCCAAATTCATCATCGTCGCTGGCAACGCTTACATCGGCAATCTGGTGCCGGAGCTGGCGGCCAAGTCGATGCCTTGCGGGACTCAAGTGATCACCACCGAACCCTTGGGCGATGAAATGGCCAAGCGCCTGTTGCCCCAGGACTACTGCGTCGAAGACTGTAACTACCTGCTCGACTACTACCGCCTGAGCGCTGACAAACGCCTGATTTTTGGTGGCGGCGTGGTGTATGGCGCGCGGGACCCGGCGAATATCGAGGCGATCATTCGACCGAAGATGCTCAAGGCCTTCCCGCAGCTCAAGGACGTGAAAATCGATTACGCCTGGACCGGCAATTTCCTGCTGACCCTGTCGCGCCTTCCCCAAGTCGGGCGACTGGGCGACAACATCTACTATTCGCAGGGCTGCAGTGGTCATGGCGTGACGTACACACACCTGGCGGGCAAAGTGCTGGCCGAAGCCTTGCGCGGTCAGGCCGAACGCTTCGACGCCTTTGCCGACCTGCCCCACTACCCGTTCCCCGGCGGACAATTGCTGCGTACACCGTTCGCGGCGTTGGGTGCCTGGTACTACGGATTGCGGGACAAGTTCGGATACTGACCGTTAGAGGTGAAAAGGGTCGCTGAATGCGGCCAATGCCAGTCAGTTAAAGTGCGGGAACCTGTGGGAGCGGGCTTGCTCGCGAAAGCGGTGAATCAGGCGACATCAATGTTGGCTGTGCCTCCGTCTTCGCGAGCAAGCCCGCTCCCACATGGATTGCGCTTTCCCCGATCTTGCCACGTCCACCCGCGAGCGCATGACACCACACGGCAACGCCCTTCCCTGTGGCGCAGGCATGGCTGGATTGATTCAGAAGTCGACCGTCGCCGAAAGGAGGTAGGTTCGTGGGGTCGAGAGCGTCAAGCCGGGCTCGCTGTCATCCGAGGCCCCGGCCGAACTCCAGTAGCGTTTGTCCGCCACGTTCTCGACATTGGCACGCAGGGTGATGTTCTTTTCGTCGATCTTGAACGCGTAGCGTGCACCTACGTCGAAACGCTCCCAGGAGTCGATTTCCTTATTATTGGACTGGTCCAGATACTGCGAGCTGGAATAGAGGCCGCGGCTGGTCAGGGTCAGGCCCCGTACGGTCGGCACATCCCATTCGGCGCCCAGGTTGACGTTGTATTTCGGCGTGGCCGGCGCCCGGTTGCCGTCGAAGGTGCCATTGGTGGTGTTGCTCAACTCGCTGTCGATGTACATGACGCCACCGAGCAGGCGGAAACCTTTGAGCGGTTCACCGAACACACTCAGTTCCACACCCGTGTTCTCACGCTTGCCGTTCGGGCCAAAAACTCGCGTCGTGGCGTTGGTCTCATAGGCCGGTTGCTTGATCCGGAACACCGCGGCGGTCACGGCGAACGCACCCGCGTCATACTTGGCGCCGACCTCGACCTGGCGGCTGATGAACGGCGGAAAGATCTCGTCCTCGTTCACAGAGGTCGACGGCGCGATCTTGCCCTGGCTCAGGCCTTCCATGTAGTTGGCATACAACGACAGCTTATCGGTTGCCTTGAACAGGATGCCGCCCGACGGCGAAACCTTTTCCTCATCGTAGGCCGTAGCGCCTTTGACATCATCCGCCCAGTCGTCAACCTTCACGCGCTGCCAGCGGGCGCCGAGGGTCAGCAGCAGCCGGTCATCGAAGAAACCCAGCGTGTCGGACAACGCCACGCCGCTAAAGCGGTTCTCGGTGTAGACCTTCGAATCGAGTCGAGTGGGCCTGCCAGGTGTTGGTGTTTCCGCGGGGTCGTAGAGGTTGCTGGGGGCCGCGGCATAACGGGCTCCGCCATTTTCGAAGTCCATGTAGAAATAGCTGGCGGCCAGGTTGACTTCATGGCTCACCGGGCCGGTATGAAACCAGTTGCGCACCCCTGCCGTGGCCGTCCGGACATTTTCGTCACGGGTGAAGTCACGCGGCTGAACGCTGAAATCGCCGGCATCGTTGGTGACCGCAACGGCATGCCGGAGAAAGTCATGATTGCTTTTACGCGCGCCCACACCGCCGTACAGCATGACGGAATCGCTGACATCGAATTCGCCGTTCACCGTCCCGAAGGTGTCGTTGGTACTCGCCTTGCTCCAGGGCTGCGCATAGTTGTGGCGGACATCGTTCGCATTTGGAACTTTCGCATTGGCGCCGACCTGCACGCGTTCCTGCGGGGCGTCGGTATCACGTTCGGTGCGCCCCAGGTCCGTCGAGAGTCGCAGGCGTTCACCGCGAAAATCCAGACCCAGCACGGCCATCTCGCGGTCGACACTCTGGTGATCCCATTCGGTGTCGCCGGACTGCTTCACGCCGTTGAAACGAATACCGAACTTGTTGTCTTCACCAAAGCGCCGGCCGACATCCACGGCACCGCCGACCTGGTTGTCGGAAGCGTAGCTCCCGGTAAACGAAGTGATGGGCTTGTCGGTCGCGCGCTTGGGCACCACGTTGATTCCGCCACCCACGCTGCCCCGCGGCGAGATGCCGTTGATGAGCTGGCTCGGGCCTTTGAGAATGTCGACGCGATCGGCCATCTCCATGTCGATCGTATAGGTCGGCAGGACGCCGTACAGGCCGTTGTAGGCGACATCACTGTTGAACAGGCTGAGCCCACGAATGGTGAACTGCTCATAACGCCCGCCCGCCGGGTTGGTGGCACGGACCGAGGGATCGCTGGCGATCAGGTCGCCCAAGGTACGAGCCTGCTGGTTTTTGACCACCTCGCTGGTGTAGGTGGTCATGCTGAACGGCGTTTCCATGAAGTCTTTCGAGCCTAGCAAGCCTTGCGAACCACGGCGCGCGACCTGGCCACCGGCATACACCTCGCCGCCCGTCTCGCCCGTGGCACCGAGAATCGAGGTGGGGGCCAGTTGCAGGCTGCTGCCTTCTGGCGCCGGGGTCAGGATGTAGGCCTGTTCGCCCACGGGCTGCAGTTGCAGACCGGAACCCTGCAACAACCGGGCAAAGCCCTCCTCGACTGCGTATTCGCCGGAAAGACCGGGGCTGGTGCGACCGCCCACCAGTGCCGGGTCGACCGAAAGATTGACGCCAGACAGACCGGCGAAGCGGGTCAGCGCATCGCTCAGGCTGCCGGCAGGCACCTGATAATTGCGCCGGGTACTGTCTTCGGCCCAACTGGCAGTGATGAACAACGGACTGGCACTCAGGCCCAACAACAGGCTCAAGTGCAGCAACGGACGCAGGCGGGAAGAAGCCGGACGCGGACAGCAAGGTATGACTGCGGGCATTGAAATAGTTCTCTTGATTCGTTCACATGCCTTGAATGACAAGCGAGTCGAAAAAAGGGGACAGGCTTCACACACTATTTTTACGCGGCAGCAACGTAACCCAATATCGCGTACGCGAATGCACCTCCAGCGGCAGACTGGCCGCGAGCAACGCGAGGACGCGATCGGTGTCGTCCAGGCGAAAACTGCCGGTGACACACAACGCTTCAAGCTCCGGTTCCCAGCGCAGCACACCCGGTCGATAAGTGCCGAGTTCACGCAGGAAATCCCCCAGCGGCTGGTTTTTCGCCATCAGCACCCCTTCTCGCCAACCTGGCGCAAGCACATCGAAGGGGCTGATCGGCCCGACACCGGCGGCCTGAAGACTGACTTGTTGACCACTGTGCAAAGCCAACGCTGACCCCTGCAAAGGCTGCAATTGCACGGCGCCGCTGTACACCGACACGCGGCAACCGCGCGCATCCTGACGAACACAGACTTCGCTTTGGCTGACGATGATCTGCCCAAACTTCGTTTGGATCGTCAGCGGCGACGCGCTCGGTACCTTCAGCGACAGCTCGCCCTCAATCAACTTCAAGCGACGGCTCTGCAAATCCACATCGACGGCACTGGCCGTGTTGAGCCGCAAGGAACTGCCATCAGCGAGCTGCACCTGTTTGCGCTCCCCGGTAACCGTATGCAGATCGGCTCGCCAGACATCCAGAGGCAATTGTCGGCTGATCAGCCAAGCCGCCGGCACCAACGCCACCGTACCCAATGCGCGCTTGAGCACGACTCGCCGCCCCGGCTCGGGGCGATCCAGGCTTTGCAGCGCCAACGCTGAAGGCAGATCGGCAAACCGCTGTCGCAAGGCTTGAGCCTTCTGCCAGGCCTGCTCATGACTGACGCAGCTGTCGCGCCAACGCTGCAGATTCGCACGATCCTGCTCACTGAAACTTCCAGATTGCAGCAATGCGAGCCACTGCGCGGCAGCTCGCACGACCTGACGGGCATCGGGCACCGGACTGTTCACAGTTCCACCAACAGGCAATGCTCGTAGGCGTGCGCCATGTAGCGTTTGATCGTGCGTTCCGACACCCGCAGGCGCTCGGCGATTTGCTGATAGTTCAAGCCTTCCAGCTGACTCCAGAGAAACGCCCTGCGCACTGCCACTGGCAATCCATCGAGCAGCTCATCCAGGGCTTGCAGGGTTTCGAGCAACAACCAGCGCTGCTCGGGCGATGGCACACAGTCTTCCGGCAACGCCGCCAGCGCCGTCAGATAAGCCTGCTCGAGGCTTCGACGCTTATAGAAATTACTCAGCAGCCGTTTGCCCACAGTCAGCAGATAGGCACGGGGCTCCTGCAGATCGGCAATTCGTTGAGAGCTGGCGAGTAAACGCAGAAACGTATCCTGGCTCAGGTCCGCCGCATCACAGCCATTACCCATGCGTCTTCTCAACCAGCCTTCCAGCCAGCCACGGTGATCGCGGTACAGGTCGTGGAAGGTTTGCTCCTTCGGCATCGCTGCATCACTCATCTCAAGAAGCCCTGTGCCAAGGAGTTATCGTAAATGAGAGTGATTCTAATTAATGTCGGAGCTATGAACCAAGTCCTTTATGCAATTGGTGCGCAGAAAGGTTTGGCGGGAAGAACATCAGAGAGAAATAACCAAATCGCAGACACAAAAAACCCCGGTCTTTCGACCAGGGTCTTTGCTATCGACTCGAAGTAAACACTGGCTCTACCAGTAGTTTGCTTCGTAGCTTCAAGGCGTTCAGTGGGCCTTGAGGCAGATATGGCGCAGCGGACGGGACTCGAACCCGCGACCCCCGGCGTGACAGGCCGGTATTCTAACCGACTGAACTACCGCTGCGTATCGCTTTGAGCTGACGCTCAAGTAACTTGTCTGATTGAAAGCTTCGAGGCTTTTCAATCTCGAGCCAGGCAAACCTGACTCGGAAAATATGGCGCAGCGGACGGGACTCGAACCCGCGACCCCCGGCGTGACAGGCCGGTATTCTAACCGACTGAACTACCGCTGCGCGTCGGTGGAGGCTTTTCAGCTTCCCTCTTGCTTACGCAAGAGTCTCAAGAAGTGGTGGGTGATGACGGGATCGAACCGCCGACATTCTGCTTGTAAGGCAGACGCTCTCCCAGCTGAGCTAATCACCCTTTGCTTCTCTGAGGCCGCGAAATTTACGCAGGTACCGAAGCTAAGTCAATACCCCGCTTGAAGTTTTTCTGAAAAAGACAAAATCATGTCATACACCGTCAGACCGCTTTCGCGAGCAAGCCCGCTCCCACAGGGGTTCTGCAGTGAACATCAGTTCTGTGCTCGACGAAAATCAACTGTGTGCGGGCTTGCTCGCGAAGACGGCAGCACATTCAACATCAATGCAGGCTACGTCTGTCAGGGTTACTCGCTGTAAATCATCTTCTTGGTCATGCCACCATCGACCACGAACTCCTGGCCCGTGACAAAACCGGCATTCTTCGACAGCAACCAAGCCACCATCGCCGCCACATCCTCGACCGTCCCTACCCTGCCCGCCGGATGCTGTGCATGATCGGCGTCGGTCAGCGGCTCGGCACGTCGTGCCGCCGGGTCTCGTGCATCGATCCAGCCCGGGCTGACCGCGTTGACGCGAATCTCCGGCCCTAAACTGATGGCCAAGGCGTGAGTCAGGGCCAACAGGCCGCCCTTGCTCGCCGCATAGGCCTCTGTGTCGGGCTCTGACTGCGCGGCACGGGTCGAGGCCAGGTTGACGATGGCGCCACTGTGAGCGCGCAGGTACGGCGCGCAGTGCTTGGCCAACAGCATCGGCCCGCTGAGGTTTACCGCCAGCACCCGGTTCCAGTAGGCCAGATCGAGGCTTTCCAGGGTGATGTTGTGCGGATCGGCCACCGCTGCATTGCACACCAGCGCATCCAGACGTCCGAACTGCCCCAGCACCTCGGCCACACCCAGTGCCACCTGGGCTTCATTCGCGACGTCCATGGCGATGAACCAGGCGTTCTCGCCAAGCACCTTCGCCACTTTCGAACCGCGCTCCCGATCCAGATCGGTCAGCACCACTTGCCAGCCTTCGCAGATCAACCAGGCCGCAATGCCCAGGCCAATGCCGCGCGCAGCACCGGTGACCAGCGCGACGCGGCCATGGGTGCCCGTGGTCGGCATGGACAACTCGATCACAGGGCGGCCAACCCGCGTGCCAGATCGGCTTGCAGGTCTGCCACATCTTCCAGACCGACCGCAATGCGGATCAGGCTGTCCCGGATCCCCGCCGCTTCACGCTCTTGCGGCGCGAGACGGCCGTGAGAGGTGGTGCTCGGATGAGTGATGGTGGTTTTGCTGTCGCCCAGGTTGGCGGTGATGGAGATCAGGCGAGTCGCATCGATAAAGCGCCAGGCACCCTCTTTGCCGCCCTTGACCTCGAAACTCACGACCGCACCGAATCCCTTCTGCTGACGCTGGGCCAGTTCGTGCTGCGGATGGCTCTTGAGGCCGGCGTAATGGACTTTCTCGATGCCGTCCTGTTGCTCCAGCCATTGCGCCAATTGCTGGGCATTGGCGCAGTGCGCCTTCATGCGCAGGCTCAGCGTTTCCAGGCCCTTGAGGAAGATCCAGGCGTTGAACGGGCTCAGGGTTGGCCCGGCGGTGCGCAGGAAACCAACGACTTCTTTCATCTGCTCGCTGCGGCCGGCGACAACGCCGCCCATGCAACGGCCCTGGCCGTCAATGAACTTGGTCGCCGAGTGCACGACGATGTCCGCGCCCATCTTCAGCGGTTGCTGCAATGCAGGGGTGCAGAAGCAGTTGTCGACCACCAGCATCGCACCTTTGGCGTGAGCAATTTCCGACAGCGCTTTGATGTCTACCAACTCGGCCAGCGGGTTGGAGGGCGACTCGACGAACAGTAACCTGGTGTTGGCCTTGATCGCCGCATCCCAGCCAGACAAGTCAGCCAGAGGTACGTAATCAACTTCGATGCCGAAGCGCTTGAAGTACTTTTCGAACAGGCTGATGGTCGAGCCGAACACGCTCCGCGAAACCAGCACATGATCGCCGGCGCTGCACAGGCTCATCACTACCGCCATGATCGCGGCCATGCCGGTGGCAGTGGCCACGGCTTGCTCAGCGCTTTCCAGCGCGGCAATACGCTCTTCGAACGCACGCACGGTCGGATTGGTGTAGCGTGAGTAAACGTTGCCCGGCACTTCCCCGGCAAAGCGAGCAGCCGCGTCGGCGGCAGTACGGAATACGTAGCTGGAAGTGAAGAACATCGGATCACCGTGTTCGCCTTCCGGCGTGCGGTGTTGACCGGCGCGTACGGCCAGGGTATCGAACGCTACGCCATCGAGGTCGCTGTCCAGCCGACCGGCATCCCAATCCTGACTCATGCTGTCACTCCTTGCCTTGCTCTTTAATAGATACAAAACCGGCCCCTCAGGGCCGGTAGTTACTCAGTTGTTGTACAGATCGATGATCGCACTGACTGCCTGGGTCTTGACCTTGGAGGCATCGTTTCGCGCCTGCTCGATCTTGGCCAGGTAAGCCTCGTCGACGTCACCGGTCACGTACTTGCCGTCGAACACCGCGCAATCGAATTTCTCGATCTTGATCTTGCCGCCACCGACCGCTTCGATCAAGTCAGGCAGGTCCTGATAGATCAACCAGTCAGCGCCGATCAGATCGGCAACGTCCTGAGTCGAACGGTTGTGAGCGATCAGTTCGTGAGCGCTCGGCATGTCGATGCCGTAGACGTTCGGGTAACGCACCGCCGGTGCCGCGGAGCAGAAATAGACGTTTTTGGCGCCGGCTTCGCGAGCCATCTGGATGATCTGCTTGCAGGTGGTGCCGCGAACGATGGAGTCATCCACCAGCATCACGTTCTTGCCGCGGAATTCCAGCTCGATGGCGTTGAGCTTCTGGCGTACGGATTTTTTCCGGGCAGCCTGCCCCGGCATGATGAAGGTCCGGCCGATGTAGCGGTTCTTCACGAAGCCTTCGCGGAATTTGACGCCCAGGTGGTTCGCCAGCTCCAGGGCCGCGGTGCGGCTGGTGTCCGGAATCGGGATAACCACGTCGATGTCGTGATCCGGACGCTCGCGCAGGATCTTCTCGGCGAGCTTCTCGCCCATGCGCAGACGGGCCTTGTAAACCGAAACGCCGTCCATGATCGAGTCCGGACGCGCCAGGTAAACGTGTTCGAAAATGCACGGAGTCAACGACGGGTTGGTCGCGCACTGACGTGTGTGCAACTTGCCGTCTTCAGTGATGTAGACCGCCTCGCCCGGTGCCAGATCGCGAATCAGGGTGAAACCGAGTACATCCAGCGAAACGCTTTCGGAGGCGATCATGTACTCGACGCCTTCGTCGGTGTGACGCTGACCGAAGACGATCGGACGGATGCCATGCGGATCGCGGAAACCGACGATACCGTAACCGGTCACCATCGCAACGACCGAGTAACCACCGACGCAACGGTTGTGCACGTCGGTGACGGCAGCGAACACGTCTTCTTCGGTCGGCTGCAACTTGCCGCGCTGGGCCAGCTCGTGTGCGAACACGTTGAGCAGCACTTCCGAATCGGAATTGGTGTTGACGTGGCGCAGGTCAGATTCGTAAATCTCCTTGGCCAGTTGTTCAACGTTGGTCAGGTTACCGTTGTGCGCCAGGGTGATGCCGTACGGCGAGTTGACGTAAAACGGTTGAGCTTCGGCCGAGGTCGAGCTGCCCGCGGTCGGGTAACGCACATGGCCAATACCCATGTGGCCGACCAGGCGCTGCATGTGACGCTGATGGAACACGTCACGCACCAGGCCATTGTCCTTGCGCAGGAATAACCGGCCATCATGACTGGTCACGATACCGGCAGCGTCCTGGCCGCGGTGCTGGAGGACGGTTAGCGCGTCATACAGCGCCTGATTGACGTTCGACTTACCGACGATACCGACGATGCCACACATGCGACGCAACCCCTACTTAATGGATCTGAACTGAACACAACTCACTGAGGCGTTTTGGCCATCGGCACGAGGTGTTCCTTGAACGGTATATCAGCGGGTACGCTGATTCCGCTGGCAAGCCACTGACTGCTCCACCCGAGGATCAGGTTTTTGGACCAGTCTGCGACCAATAGAAATTTTGGCACGAGCTGTGATTCTTGCCACCACCCGTCCTGCTGTACCGGCCCCAGGCTCAACAGCCCGACTGCCACGACCACCAGCAACACGCCACGCGCTGCGCCAAAGGCCATGCCGAGGAATCGATCGGTCCCGGATAGCCCGGTGACGCGAACCAATTCGCCGATAAGATAATTGATCATTGCGCCTACGATTAAAGTGGCGACAAACATGATGGCACAGCCCGCGATCACGCGAGCCGACGGTGTTTCGATGTATCCGCCGAGGTACTCGGACAATGAGCCACCGAACATCCAGGCAACGGCTCCTGCGATGATCCAGGTCAGCAGCGAGAGTGCTTCTTTGACGAAGCCACGGCTCAGACTGATCAAAGCGGAGATGGCGATGATTGCAACGATCGCCCAGTCAACCCAGGTAAATGGCACAGTGCAGCCTACAGACAGATAAGGCGGCGCATTTTAGCAGAGCCCATGGCTGTCGGTAAGCTGAGATTGTCGGTGCTTTTCAAATCGGGACGATAGTTTTGCCCTGCCGAGGCTGCGCCCGCCCCGTGTAGCAGCTGGCGAAGCCTGCGTTCGGCTGCGCAGCAGTCGCAGAATCAGACGCTGCGGTGTATCAGATACACCATAAAAACCGGGTTTACGACTGCTTCGCGGCCGAACGCAGCCTCGGCAGCTGCTACAAAGAGACGTCGGCGTTAACCGCGCTCAGGCTGGAAACGCACCACAAAACCCTTGAGGTTCTGCTGGCGACTCAACAAGTCACGCAGACGGTCGGCCTCCGCACGCTCGATCAGCGGTCCGACGAACACCCGATTCTTGCCATCGGCGGAGCGAATATAGGCGTTATAGCCTTGGCTGCGCAGGGTTTTCTGCAGACTTTCAGCGCTCTCACGGCTCGACAGGCTGGCCAGTTGCACCGACCAGCTGACCGACAGGCCATTGGCATCGACGCGGCTCGGGGTGGTGACCGGCTTGGTCGGCGCAACAGCGATTGGCTGGGCAGGTGCCGGCACTGGCTTGGCGACTGGCGCCGCAGGCGGTGCAACCGGTTTGGCAGTCGGCAGCGCTGGCGCCACGGGGGCGCTTGGCGTAATCGGTGCCGATGGCGCTTGCTGCTCGGCAATTTCGTCGTCGCTGGGCACGGGTTCCTGCGGCAACGCCTGCGGTTCAGGCACCACCACCGGCTCGACCTGCACTTGCGGCATTGCGGGCGCGTGCGGTGCCGCAGGCGCGTCGACCGTCACCTGACGCTGCTCGTCCTGACGGGAAAACAGCATCGGCAGGAAAATCACCGCCAGCGCCACCAGCACCAGGGCACCAACCATGCGCTGCTTGTACGCCTTATCCAGCAAAGCCATTTGCCGCTTCCTCCGTGGAGTGCCGGGCCAGCCATTGAAGGGCCTCGGCGACACAATAAAATGATCCGAACAACAGAATCTCATCGTCGCTCGTCGCCTGCGCGCACTGCCCTTCCAGCGCGGCAGCCACGCAGTCATAAGACGTTACCGAGGCACCAAGGCCCTGCAACGCCGCGTGCAACTGCGCAACGGGCCGCGCCCGCGGCGAATCCAGCGGGGCGACAGCCCAATGCTGGACACTAGCATTCAATTCACCGACAACACCATCCAGATCCTTGTCCGCCAGCAACCCGAACACCGCCAGACGCTTGCCGGCCAGTGGTCGACTGGCCAGACGACGGGCCAGATATTCTGCCGCATGAGGGTTGTGCCCCACGTCCAGCAACAAATTCAGACGCTTGCCCTGCCAGTCGAACTGACGGCGATCAAGACGACCAACCACGCGTGTCGCTTTCAGGGCATCAATAATCTGCGCATCCAACCAAGGCAAGCCGAGCAGCAGGTAAGCCTGTAATGCCAGTGCGGCGTTTTCCATCGGCAGATCGAGCAATGGCAGATCATGCAACTCGACTGCACGCCCTTGCGCATCAACGCCGCGCCATTGCCAGTTGTGATCGGTGATACCCAGGTCGAAATCGCGCCCACGCAGGAAAAACGGGCAATTGAGCTCGCGCGCTTTATCCAGCAACGGTTGTGGAGGATTCAGGTCGCCGCAGAGCGCAGGCGCGCCCTGGCGGAAAATGCCGGCCTTTTCGAAGGCCACGGATTCGCGGGTATCGCCCAGGTAATCTGCATGATCGACACCAATGCTGGTCACCAGCGCGATATCGGCATCCACCACGTTGACCGTGTCCAGACGCCCGCCCAGGCCGACTTCCAGCACCACCGCATCAAGCCCTGCCTGTTGAAACAGCCAGAATGCCGCCAGGGTGCCCATTTCGAAGTAAGTCAGGGAAGTGTCGCCCCGACCCGCCTCGACCGTTGCGAAGGCTTCGCACAACTGGGCGTCAGTGGCTTCGACACCATTGACCTGCACCCGCTCGTTGTAACGCAGCAGGTGCGGAGAATTGTAGACACCCACGTTCAGGCCCTGCGCCCGCAGCAACGAAGCCACGAATGCGCAAGTAGAACCCTTGCCGTTGGTGCCAGTGACCGTGATCACCCGAGGCGCCGGCTTGCCCAGTCCCATGCGGGACGCTACCTGTTGCGAACGCTCCAGCCCCATGTCGATGGCCGAAGGATGCAACTGCTCAAGGTAGGCGAGCCACTCGCCGAGGGTGCGCTCGGTCATATGTTCGTAGGTACCGGCGGAACCACGATCGGCTCGATCGGTGCGGCGACGAATTTTGGCGTCGGCAGGCCCATCATTTGTGCCAGCAGGTTGCCCAGACGCGGACGCAGTTCCTGACGATGAATGATCATGTCGATCGCGCCGTGCTCCAACAGGAACTCACTGCGCTGGAAGCCTTCCGGCAGCTTTTCGCGAACGGTTTGCTCGATCACGCGCGGACCGGCGAAACCGACCAGGGCTTTCGGCTCACCGACGATCACGTCGCCGAGCATCGCCAGACTGGCGGAAACACCACCGTAGACCGGGTCGGTCAGTACCGAGATGAACGGAATGCCTTCTTCACGCAGACGCGCCAGCACCGCGGAGGTCTTGGCCATTTGCATCAGGGAGATCAGCGCTTCCTGCATCCGCGCACCACCGGAGGCGGAGAAGCAGATCATCGGGCAACGGTTTTCCAGGGCGTAGTTGGCAGCGCGCACGAAGCGCTCACCGACGATGGCGCCCATCGAGCCACCCATGAAGGAGAATTCGAAGGCCGACACCACCACCGGCATGCCCAGCAAGGTGCCGCTCATGGAGATCAGTGCATCTTTTTCGCCGGTCTGCTTTTGTGCAGCGCTCAGGCGATCCTTGTACTTCTTGCCGTCGCGGAACTTCAGACGGTCAACCGGCTCCAGGTCCACGCCCAGTTCGGCACGGCCGTCAGCGTCGAGGAAGATGTCGATACGGGCGCGGGCGCCGATACGCATGTGGTGGTTGCACTTGGGGCAAACGTCCAGGGTCTTTTCCAGCTCGGGACGATACAGCACCGCCTCGCAAGACGGGCACTTGTGCCACAGACCTTCAGGCACCGAGCTCTTCTTGACCTCGGAACGCATGATCGAAGGGATCAGTTTGTCTACTAACCAGTTGCTCATGCTTTCTTTCTCCAGTACCGGCGGCCCGAACGCTCTGGTTCGCAGCCCCGCGTATGCCCTTGAGCTAAATTCATGTGTGCGGCGATGATCGATTGGTTGCCGGATCAGCTAAACGCGACCTGCGTACAACCCAAAAATCCTCAGCCATGCCTGTGGACGGCGGCAGTGTGCCAGCCGTCACATCCTGCGTACCGCTTTGATGAATGCCTGAATCTTTGCGTGATCCTTGATGCCCTTGCTTGCCTCTACCCCACCGCTGACGTCCACCGCGTAAGGCCGGACCCGGGCAATCGCCTCGGCGACGTTGTCCGGTGTCAAACCACCAGCGAGGATGATCGGCTTGCTCAAACCTTGCGGTATCAGAGACCAGTCGAACGCTTCACCGGTTCCGCCCGGCACGCCTTCGACATAGGTGTCGAGCAAGATCCCGCTGGCGCTTGCGTAGGCATCGCAACCCGCCGCAATGTCATCACCGGCCTTGACCCGCAACGCTTTGATGTACGGCCGGTGCCAGCCTTCGCAGTCGGCCGCGGTTTCGTCGCCATGGAACTGCAACAGGTCCAGCGGCACGGCGTCGAGGATCTCCCCCAACTCGCAGCGGCTGGCGTTGACAAACAAACCCACGGTGGTCACGAACGGCGGCAGTGCATTGATGATCGAGCGCGCCTGCTGAAACGTCACGGCCCGTGGGCTTTTGGCGTAGAACACAAATCCGATGGCATCGGCCCCGGCCTCAACCGCCGCCAACGCATCTTCTATGCGGGTAATCCCACAAATTTTGCTGCGAACGACCGACATGTCGATAGAACCTCAGGGCAAATCCGGGAAAGTCCCGGATGGTAACAAAAGCGTTCGAGGGCGTCAGCCGTCAAGTTCCGAGAAACCGGTGAGGAAGTGCGGGCCGATGTAACGCTCGGGCAATTCGAACTCGTCGCGATACTCGACTTGCACCAGATACAGGCCGAACGGATGGGCCGTCACCCCGCCGGAACGACGAACGCGACTCTCCAGGACTTCCTTCATCCACTCCACGGGACGCTCGCCAGCACCGATGGTCATCAGCACCCCGGCGATGTTGCGCACCATGTGGTGCAGGAACGCGCTGGCGCGGATATCCAGCACGATCATTTTACCGTGACGGGTGACGCGCAGGTGATGCAGCTCCTTGACGGGCGACTTGGCCTGGCACTGGCCGGCACGGAATGCGCTGAAGTCGTGAGTGCCGACCAGATACTGCGCAGCCTCGGACATGCGCTCGACGTCCAGTGGACGGTGGTTCCAGGTAATTTCTTCATTCAGATGCGCCGGGCGGATCTGATCGTTATAAATCACGTAGCGATAGCGACGGGCAATGGCCTTGAACCGCGCATGGAAATGCGCCGGCATGACCTTGGCCCAGCTGACGCTGATGTCGTGAGGCAAGTTGATGTTGGCGCCCATGACCCAGGCCTTCATCGAACGCTCGACCTGGGTGTCGAAATGCACCACTTGGCCGCAAGCATGCACACCGGCGTCGGTACGCCCGGCGCAATGCAGCGACACGGGCGAGTCGGCGACTTTGGACAAGGCCTTTTCGAGGATTTCCTGCACCGTGGCCACACCGGAGGCCTGACGCTGCCAGCCGCGATAACGCGAACCTTTGTATTCAACGCCCAACGCGATCCGGAAAAAGCCGTCGGCCGCCATTTCGGCGGCCGGATTATCTATATTTGCCAAGGGGTGACAGCCTGCTGATCTACGCAAAGGCAGGCATTATAAGGCCGCTGGACCGGGATGCCAGAGCTGCGTGCTTTCTGCGCCCTACCCGACCGGTGCTACTGCCGACATTGATGCTGAATGAGATACCCCCTTCGCGAGCAAGCCCGCTCCCACAGGGGGATTGGTACCAGGCATCAAATGATGCGGACACCCTCGATCAAAGCGGGCTTGCTCGCGAAGGCGATCCAACTGGCGCATCGCATTAACCCTAAAACAAAAACGGCAGCCCCAATGGGCTGCCGTTTTGTTTACGCCTTACCGATGACTCACGCCAGACGCGAGAGCATTTCCTTGGCTTCGCTCTTCTGCCCGGCATCGCCTTCGGTCACCACCTCATTGAGGATGTCCCGAGCGCCGTCGTTATCGCCCATGTCAATGTAGGCTTGGGCCAGATCGAGTTTGGTGGCGACTTCGTCGGTGCCGGAGAGGAAGTCGAAGTCCGGCTCATCAGCTGCAGAGGCCAAAGCATCTTCCGCGGTGAAGCTCGGCTCACCGAGGCTCTGGGACAGACGATCCAGCTCGGCATTGACATCGTTGAGCTCACTTTCGAAGGCATCCGGCTGATCCGGGGCGGCATCCATTTCATCGGCCAGCGACAGGTCGAAGTCTGCGGGCAACTCCAGATCGTCGAGCGGCGCCTCAGTCACGGTCGGCGTTTCGGCAGCCGGCAAGTCCTTGAGGTCGTCATCCAGACTCAGCAGGAAGTCGTCTTCGGCCAGGGTAGCCGGCGAGGTATCGCCACCCAGGTCCATGTCCAGGTCGAAGTCCGACAGGTCGTCGAGGTTTTCCTTGATGTCGGTCTGTTGCTGCAACACCGATTCAAAGCTCAGGTCATCGTCCAGCGGGAAATCGTCCAACTCAGCCAGAGGCTCTGGCTCTGGCGCAGGTTCAGACGCAACGGCAGGCGCGACAGGAGCAGCCGCCTCCAGATCATCCAGGCTCAGATCGAAGGCACTGTCGAAGTCATCATCCAATGCCGGTTCCGGGGCTTGCGGCTCGTCCAGCAGCAGCTCCTTGACGTACTGCGCATCCAGCTCGGCGGCGATCGCCGCGGCGGCCAAACCACTCGCAACGACGACTGCCATTGCCGGGAAGCGGCTTTTCAGCTGTTCGACCTGGGCAAAGTTGTCGCCATTGGCCACCAGTTGACGTTCCTGAGCGACGAACGCATCGCGGTCGCCCTGCTGACCGTAGACTTCCATCAGTTTCAAGCGCAGGTCACTGCGTTGCGGCTCTTGCTTGATCGCGTCTTCCAGCAATGCGGCGGCCTGATTCAGACGACCGCCTGCAATGTGCGACTGCACCTGAGCCAGTACGTCGTCAGAACGCTCGGCGGCAGGCGATACCAGTGGCGCAGCGATCGGCGGCGTCACTACAACCGGAGCAATCACCGGGGCCGGGGCTGGTGCAGGTGTTGGTGCAGTCGTGAGCTTCACACTCGGCGGCGGAACTTCCAGACCTTCAAAGCTGCTTTCCGGCAGGTCGTGGTCGGTGGAAAACTCTTGTTCCTCAGCCAAGGCACGGGCCATGCGCAGATGCTTTTCGGCCTCTTGTTGAGCTTTGCGGCGACGGGCCAGCAACAACAGCAACAGCAGCAGAACCACCGCACCGCCGCCCACCAGACCCAGCAGTATTGGATTGGTCAGCAGCTCGTTGAATTTCTGCTCATCGGACGTCGCAGGCGTCGGCTCGATGGGTGTCTCGACCGCTGCCGGAACCACTTCAGGCGCCGGGGCCGTGTCCACAGGTGTTGTCGCAGGGCTGGCCGCCAGCTCAGCTGATATTGCCGGCGCAGTCGTAGCTGCCGGTGCGCCTGCCCCACCTTCGGCCTGCAGCTTGGCCAATTGATTGTTTTTCAGTTCGATCAGGCGCTGCAGCTTGTCCAGCTGACTTTGCAGATCGTTCATACGGCTTTTCAGCTCAGCGTTGTCACGACGAGCCGTGTCGAGGCTTTCCTGGGTCACCGCCAGCTTGCTACTCAAGACTTTCGCATCACCTGCGGCACCTTTGCCACCCTTGCTGGTGTCGGCAGAGACCAGGCTCAGCTTGTCTGCGGCTGCTTGCGGCGAAGCACCTTCACCGCGAGCGCGCTTGGTGGCATCGAGTTGCTGCTGCCCGGTCCCGGGTTTCGCCACATAGCGACGGCCCTGGCGCCACGCGGTGTTCTGCGCCGCGACTTCAGCGATGGCCTTGGGTTGCGCCAGGCTGGTGCTCTGCACCTGATCAGGCAGACGCAGCACCTGACCGGTTTTCAGTCGGTTGATGTTGCCATCGATGAACGCATCCGGGTTCAGCGCCTGGATGGCCAGCATCGTCTGCTGGATCGAACCACCATTACGCGCCTTCGCGGCGATTTCCCACAGGGTATCTCGCGGCGTGGTGGTGTGTTGCGACGGTTTGGTTGCGCCGGTAACCGACGCGGTCACCGCTTGGGCTGGCGCCGGTTGCGCGGCGGCATCGGCGGTCTGCGGCGAGAATTTGGACGGATCGAGCAGCACGCTGTAATCACGCAGCAGGCGACCGTTGGGCCACATCACCTGAACCAGGAATTTCACCATCGGCTCGGAGAGCGGCTTGCTGGACGTGACGCGCAGGATGCTTTTGCCGCTGGCATTAAGTACCGGGGTGAAGGTCAGGTCGTTGAGAAACGCCTGACGGTCGACACCGGCCTTGGCGAAATCTTCGGGCGAAGCCAGGCTCGGCACCACTTCGGCAGCCGTGAGGTCCTTGACGTCGAGCAACTCGATTTCCGCCACCAAAGGCTGGTTCAGCGTCGACTTCAGGGTCAATTCCCCGAGCCCGAGGGCATGCGCCATACCGGAGGACAGCGCCGAGGCGGCCGCTATTGCTAACACCAGTTTGCGAACTTGAACCATAGCCTCATCCTTTGTTTGAACATTCCTCGGCCAGCGAGAAGGTGTTGATAACCGCTGCCGTAAGGCATTGCGCGCGGCGACGAAGGGTCGTCGCGCGCGATCATTTCATTCATGCGACGGGAAGCCCTGCGGGGTGGCTCACCTTAAGCATTCCAGCCCAGCATAGCGCTCGACTAGAATCATTCGATAAATTGTTGCCAAGTATCTTTTACAGCAGGTCTTTTATCAACAATTCAGCCACCTGCACAGCATTGAGCGCGGCGCCTTTGCGTACGTTATCTGACGTCAGCCACATATTAAGTTCCGCCGGGTCGTCGATCCCGCTGCGAACCCGACCAACGTAAACCACGTCCTGCCCTACCGCATCGCCTACCGGGGTCGGGTAATCGCCCGCCTCGACCAGTTCGATACCGGACGCTGCTTCCAGTGCCGCGTTGACTTTCGCCAGGTCGACCACGCTCGATGACTGCAAGGTCACGCTAAAGCTATCGCCAAAAAACACCGGGGCTTGAATGCAAGTGACGGAAATCTTTAATAGAGGTAGCGCCATGACCTGACGCAGCTCGCGCACCAGGCGTTTTTCCAGCAGCGTATGACCCTGTTCATCAGGCATACCGACTTGCGCCAGCAGATTGAAAGCCATCTGCCGATCAAAGAAAGCCGGCTCCAGCGGACGCACATTGAGCAGCTCGGCGGTTTGCCGGGCCAACTCGGTGACGGCTTCGCGGCCTTGGGCAGATACCGCCAGACACGCCGTCAGGCTGATGCGTTGCAGGTCGAGCACATCGAGCAACGGCGCCAGCACCACCGCCAGCGTCGCGGCCGAAGGGCTTGGGCTGCTGACCTGGAAGGGTTTCTTAAGACCCTCCAGGATTTGGGCATTGGCTTCGGGCACCACTTGCGGCGCCTGATCGGCCGGCAAGGCGCCGGACAGGTCGATCAGCGAGCAACCGGCGGCCGTGGCGCGCGGGGCGAAACTGAGGGTCACCGCCGGTCCGGCGGCGAAGAACACCAGCTGTACTTTACTGAAGTCGAACTCATCGACTTCCCGCACCCGCACGTTCTTGCCGCGAAACGGCACCGAATGCCCGGCCGACTCACTGCTCGCCAGCAGGTGCAGGTTACCGACCGGGAAATCCCGCTCTTCGAGAATCTGGACGAGTGTTTCGCCGACAGTACCGGTGGCGCCGATCACGGCAATATCGATGGACTGGCTCATGGTTCTACCTCTGGCGAAACGGGGGGAGCGGCACTTTACCGGGTGGTTGGCAGTGAGGCAATTCGACAGGGGATTTGTGCTGGCTGTACCGGCCTCTTCGCGAGCAAGCCCGCTCCCACATTTGATCTCCAGTGTTCACACAATCAATGTGGGAGCGGGCTTGCTCGCGAAGGCGGCCCGCCAGGCACAGGACAAACCCCAGACAACCCGCCATAAAAAAACCCGCACCTATTTCAAGGCGCGGGTTCTTCATTACTTCAATCGATCAACGCTCAAGCAGAATCCGCAGCATGCGACGCAGCGGTTCGGCCGCGCCCCACAGCAGTTGGTCGCCGACGGTGAAGGCACCAACGAACTGCGACCCCATGTTCAGTTTGCGCAGACGGCCGACCGGTACGTTCAGGGTGCCGGTGACTTTCGTCGGGCTCAGTTCCTGCATGCTGATCTCACGACTGTTCGGCACCAGCTTGACCCATGGGTTGTGCTGGCTGATCAACCCTTCGATGTCGGCGATCGGCACGTCTTTGTTCAGCTTGATGGTCAGCGCCTGGCTGTGGCAACGCATGGCGCCAATGCGCACGCAGATACCGTCCACCGGGATCGGGCTCTTGAAGCGACCGAGGATCTTGTTGGTCTCGGCCTGGGCCTTCCACTCTTCGCGGCTCTGGCCGTTCGGCAGTTCCTTGTCGATCCACGGGATCAGGCTGCCGGCCAACGGTACGCCGAAGTTTTCGGTCGGGTACGCGTCGCTGCGCATGGCTTCGGCGACACGACGGTCGATGTCGAGGATGGCGCTGGCCGGGTCGGCCAGTTGATCGGCGACAGCGCCGTGGGTCACACCCATTTGCTTGATCAGTTCACGCATGTGCTGCGCACCGCCACCGGAGGCCGCCTGATAGGTCATGGCGCTCATCCACTCCACCAGACCGGCTTCAAACAGGCCACCCAGGCCCATCAGCATCAGGCTGACGGTGCAGTTGCCGCCGATGTAGTTCTTGGTGCCCGCATCGAGCTGCTGGTCGATGACCTTGCGGTTCACCGGGTCCAGCACGATGACCGCGTCATCCTGCATGCGCAGGCTGGAAGCGGCGTCGATCCAGTAACCCTGCCAACCGGCTTCACGCAGTTTCGGGAAGACTTCGCTGGTGTAGTCGCCACCCTGGCAGGTCAGAATCACGTCGAGGGTTTTCAGCTCTTCAATGCTGTAAGCGTCCTTGAGCGGAGCAATGTCCTTGCCCACGGACGGGCCTTGGCCACCGACATTGGAAGTGGTGAAAAACACCGGCTCGATAAGATCGAAATCCTGCTCTTCCAGCATCCGCTGCATGAGCACGGAACCGACCATACCGCGCCAACCGATCAGACCTACACGTTTCATCGCAACTACACCTTCTTGAAAAAGTGGGCCGCTGCTTTCAAGGTTGAAAATTGCAGCGGGCCAGAGAGATTACAGATTCCGCAGCGCGGCGACTACTGCGTCGCCCATTTCCTGCGTACCGACCTTGGTGCAACCGGCCGACCAGATGTCGCCCGTGCGCAGGCCCTGATCCAACACCAGGCTCACGGCCTTCTCGATGGAATCGGCCGCATCCTGCAGATTGAAGCTGTAACGCAACATCATCGACACCGACAGAATGGTCGCCAACGGGTTGGCAATGCCCTTGCCAGCGATGTCCGGCGCCGAACCGTGGCACGGCTCGTACATGCCTTTGTTGTTGGCATCCAGCGACGCCGACGGCAGCATGCCGATGGAGCCGGTGAGCATCGACGCTTCGTCGGAAAGAATGTCGCCGAACAGGTTGTCGGTGACGATCACGTCGAATTGCTTCGGTGCACGCACCAGTTGCATGGCGGCGTTGTCGACGTACATATGGCTCAGCTCGACGTCCGGGTAGTCTTTGGCCACTTGCTCGACGATTTCACGCCACAGTTGGCTGGAGGCCAGCACGTTGGCCTTGTCTACCGAGCAGAGCTTCTTGCCGCGCACGCGCGCCATGTCGAAACCAACACGGGCGATACGGCGGATTTCAGTTTCGCTGTATGGCAGGGTGTCGTAGGCCTGACGCTCACCATTTTCCAGTTCGCGCACGCCACGTGGCGCGCCGAAGTAGATGCCGCCGGTCAGTTCACGGACGATCAGGATGTCCAGACCGGCCACGATTTCTGCCTTCAGGCTGGAAGCCTCGGCCAGTTGCGGGTACAGGATCGCCGGACGCAGGTTACCGAACAGGCCCAGTTGCGCACGGATTTTCAGCAGGCCGCGCTCAGGGCGGATGTCACGTTCAATAGTGTCCCATTTCGGACCGCCCACAGCGCCCAGCAAAACCGCATCGGCGGCACGGGCGCGGGCCAGGGTTTCGTCGGCCAGCGGTACGCCATGCTTGTCGATGGCGGCGCCACCGATCACGTCATGACTCAGTTCGAAGCCCAGGCTGTACTTGTCGTTCGCCAGCTCCAGCACCTTGACCGCTTCGGCCATGATTTCCGGGCCAATACCGTCACCCGGGAGAATCAGAATCTGCTTGCTCATGCTTTCCTCATGTCATCAGTCGGCACGCCCTTGGGCACGCCCGGAAAAATTCTATCGCTCGGCGCTTATGTTTCAGAGCTTATCGTTCAGCCATCAGCACCAGCACATCTGTACTGAACGAACCATCGGCCTCAATCTCAAAATATTCGCGAACTTCATTGCCCATCGATTGCTGCAACTCGCGGATCGCCGCGCGCATTACCTGCGGCGTGCGCATCCGCTCGACCCATGAGGTGTACTCCAGACGCAGCCGTTGGCGCGTAGTGCTGCGGGCATGCAACCCCGCTTCGCTGACCTGACGCAACCACTCACCGGCAGAATAATCGCGCACGTGGCTGGTGTCGCGCAGCACTTCGACGCTTTGCAGGTAAGTGTCGAACAACGGGCTGCCTGGCGACAACACATCGATGAACGCCGCCACCCCACCCGGCTTCAGCACCCGGCGAACTTCGCGCAAGGCCAGTCCGAGATCGCTCCAATGGTGCGCCGAATACCGGCTGAAGACGAAATCGAACTCGCCATCGGCGAACGGCAGACGTTCGGCGGCACCGAGCACGGTGGACACGTTGCTCAAGCCCCGATCGACGGCAGCAGCGGCCACCACGTCGAGCATCTGTTGGGACAGGTCGTAAGCCACCACTTCCTTGACCAGCGAAGCCACGTGAAAACTCACATGACCGGCGCCGCAACCGAGGTCGAGCACGCGAGCATCACCCTGCCCCGCCAGTTCAGCCTGTAGCAGCGCGAATTCAGTGCCTTGAGCGTGTACAGCGCTGCTCAGATAGGCCGAGGCCTGTTCACCGAATTGTTTTTGTACTACCTGACTGTGCTGGGCGTTGCTGGTCATGTGGACTTCCTTTTGGGGATGAGTCTTGTGGTGTTTGTGCCGCCGTCTTCGCGAGCAAGCCTCGCTCCTACAGGACCGAGTCGATCCGCGATGGTGGGTTCTAAACCCTGTAGGAGCGAGGCTTGCCCGCGAAGGCGTCATTACGCCTTACGCAAAATCACGCATCGCGAAACAACCACGGCTGGCTCGCACGATGCTTGGCTTCAAACGTCGCGATCGCCTCGTGGTCCTGCAAGGTCAGACCGATATCGTCCAGACCGTTGAGCAGACAATGCTTACGGAACGCGTCAATTTCGAAGCGGAGCACCTTGCCGTCCGGACGGGTCACAGTCTGGGCTTGCAGATCGACCTGCAACTCATAGCCAGGAGCAGCTTCAACCTGCTTGAACAGCTCATCGACTTCAGCGTCGCTCAAGATGATCGGCAGCAAGCCGTTCTTGAAACTGTTGTTGAAGAAGATGTCGGCATAGCTCGGCGCGATAATGCTGCGGAAACCGTACTCTTCCAGCGCCCACGGCGCGTGTTCGCGGCTGGAGCCGCAACCGAAGTTCTCGCGGGCCAGCAACACGCTCGCACCTTGATAACGTTCGGCGTTGAGGACGAAGTCTTTGTTCAACGGGCGCTTGGAGTTGTCCTGATACGGCTGCCCGACATCCAGATAACGCCATTCATCGAACAGGTTCGGGCCGAAACCGGTGCGCTTGATCGACTTCAAGAACTGCTTCGGAATGATCTGATCGGTGTCGACGTTGGCACGATCCAAAGGCGCGACAAGACCAGTGTGCTGGGTAAAAGCTTTCATGCTGCGCTCCTTTAGATCAATTCACGGACGTCGACGAAACGACCGTTCACCGCGGCGGCGGCGGCCATGGCCGGGCTCACGAGGTGCGTACGGCCACCGGCGCCCTGACGGCCTTCGAAGTTACGGTTGGAGGTCGACGCGCAATGCTCGCCCGACTCCAAACGGTCCGGGTTCATCGCCAGACACATCGAGCAACCCGGCTCACGCCATTCGAAACCGGCCTCGAGGAAAATCTTGTCCAGGCCTTCGGATTCGGCCTGAGCCTTCACCAACCCCGAACCCGGCACCACGATGGCCTGCTTGATGGTCGAAGCCACTTTGCGACCCTTGGCGATCACGGCGGCGGCGCGCAGGTCTTCGATCCGCGAGTTGGTGCAGGAACCAATGAATACGCGATCCAGCTGAATGTCGGTGATCGCCTGATTGGCGGTCAAACCCATGTATTTCAAGGCGCGCTCGATGGAGTCGCGCTTGACCAGGTCCATTTCCTTCGCAGGATCGGGAACGTTCTGATCCACGGCCAACACCATCTCGGGCGACGTGCCCCAGCTGACTTGCGGTTTGATCTGAGTGGCGTCGAGTTCGACGATGGTGTCGAATTTGGCATCCGCGTCGGAAACCAGGTCTTTCCAGGCTTCGACAGCCAAATCCCACTCCGCGCCTTTCGGAGCGAATGGACGGCCTTTTACGTAAGCCACGGTTTTTTCGTCAGCGGCCACCAGACCTACACGGGCGCCGGCCTCGATGGACATGTTGCAGATGGTCATGCGGCCTTCGACCGACAGGTCGCGAATCGCACTACCGGCGAACTCGATGGCATGGCCGTTACCGCCAGCGGTGCCGATCTTGCCGATCACGGCGAGGACGATGTCCTTGGCCGTCACGCCGAACGGCAATTGGCCTTCGACTACGACCTGCATGTTCTTCATCTTTTTCGCGACCAGACACTGCGTGGCGAGCACGTGCTCGACCTCGGAAGTGCCGATACCGTGAGCCAGGGCACCGAACGCGCCGTGAGTCGAGGTGTGGGAGTCGCCGCAGACCACAGTCATGCCCGGCAAGGTCGCGCCCTGCTCCGGGCCGATCACGTGGACGATGCCTTGGCGCACGTCATTCATCTTGAATTCGACGATGCCGTATTCGTCACAGTTATCGTCGAGCGTCTGAATCTGCAAACGCGAGACCTGGTCGACAATCGCTTCGATGCCGCCCTTGCGCTCCGGGGTGGTCGGAACGTTGTGGTCCGGGGTCGCGATGTTGGCATCGATGCGCCAAGGCTTGCGCCCGGCCAGGCGCAAGCCTTCGAAGGCTTGCGGCGAGGTCACTTCGTGGATGATGTGACGATCGATGTAGATCAGCGCCGAGCCATCGTCGCGCTGCTTGACCAAATGCGAATCCCAGAGCTTGTCGTAGAGCGTTTTGCCGGCCATCAGACGGTTCCTCATCAGCTTGTTTCTATGCCCCGGGTTTGAATAGTTCAATAACCCTTTGGCTTGTGAGGTCGATCCTAGGGGGTTACATTAAATAACTCAAATTCATATTTTTTATGCTTTGCATAACAGACTGGAATACCACCGAGACATCATCATGGACCTCGCCAACCTCAACGCTTTTATCGCGATTGCCGAGACCGGAAGCTTCTCCGGCGCCGGCGAACGGCTGCACCTGACACAACCCGCCATTAGCAAGCGCATCGCTGGCCTTGAGCAGCAATTGAAGGTGCGGCTGTTCGATCGACTGGGTCGGGAAGTCGGCCTGACCGAAGCCGGTCGCGCCCTGCTGCCGCGCGCCTATCAGATCCTCAATGTGCTGGATGACACTCGCCGCGCCCTGACCAACCTGACCGGCGAAGTGACCGGCCGGCTGACATTGGCCACCAGTCATCACATTGGCCTGCACCGTTTGCCGCCCTTATTGCGGGAGTTCACCCGACGCTACCCACAAGTGGCGCTGGATATTCAGTTCCTCGATTCGGAAGTGGCTTACGAAGAAATCCTCCATGGCCGCGCCGAACTGGCGGTAATCACTCTTGCACCGGAACCCCACGCACTGGTCAAGGCCACGCCCGTGTGGGACGACCCGCTGGATTTCGTGGTGGCCCCGGAGCATTCGCTGATCGCTAACGGTCCGGTCAGCCTGGCGGATATTGCCTTGCACCCCGCAGTGTTCCCCGGCGGCAACACGTTTACCCACCACATCGTGCGGCGCCTGTTCGAGGCCCAGGGCCTGACGCCGAACATCGCCATGAGCACGAATTATCTGGAAACCATAAAGATGATGGTCTCGATTGGCCTGGCCTGGAGCGTTTTGCCGCGCACCATGCTGGACGATCAAGTGGCGCGCATACCTTTGCCGGGCATACAGCTCACTCGCCAGCTAGGCTATATCCTGCACACCGAACGGACGCTGTCGAACGCGGCACGGGCCTTTATGGCCCTGCTGGATGCACAAATCGATCAGCCAGGGACTCGCGGCTAAGCTGTGCTACTTCTATTGTGCTAGTCCTATAGAGCCCCAAAACCCTGTGCCTAACGCCCAATTCAGCCCAAGGCCTGTTATCCATGCCCAAATCTGTTGAACGTACGCCGCCGATGCCGCGAATCCAGGCACTTGACCCAAAACGGTCCGAGCAGAGCTGGGAAAGCGCCCCGCAGTTGCTGGCGGCCCTCAATGGAGCCCGGCTGGGCGCCTGGTATTGGGACATCGAGCGGGGGCAAATCAGCTGGTCCCGGGGCACTCAGGCGTTGTTCGGCTTCGATCCCCGGCAACCGCTGCCCGAGGACCTGGAATACCTCGACCTGCTACCCCAGGAGGATCGGGCGAAAACCATCCGCGCTTTCAACGCAGTGATCGCCGGCGCCCCGCTGGAACAGGCGATGCACCACCGCATCCGCTGGCCCGACGGCAGCCTGCACTGGCTGGAAATCAACGGCAGTCTGCTGCCGGATAAAAACGGTCGGCCGCGAATGATCGGTGTCATTCGTGAAATCACCCATCAGCGCCAGCGTGAACAGGCGCTGAGCAGCTCGGAAAAACGCTTCGCCACGCTGTTTCATCTATGCCCGAACATGGTGCTGCTGACCCGCCAGGAAGACGGGCTGATCAGTGAAGCCAACCAGTATTTCGAAAGCCTGTTCGGCTGGCCGGTGCAAGACGCTATCGGCCGAACCACGCTGGAACTGGGCCTTTGGGTCAACCCGGAACAACGGGTGCAACTGGTCAAGGCCACCAAGGCCAAAGGCGAGCTGATCAACATGGAGGTGCAGTTTCGCGCCAGCAATGGCCAGGTTCATGATGGCATCCTCAGCGCACAAAAGGTCGAACTCGAAGGCCAGCCTTATCTGCTGAGCACGTTCCTCGACACCACCGAACGCAAAATCGCCGAGCACGCCCTCAAAGACAGCCAGGAACGCCTCGACCTGGCCCTGGACTCAGCACAACTCGGCACCTGGGACTGGCACATTCCCAGCGGCATGCTTTACGGTTCGGCGCGGGCGGCCCAGTTGCACGGGCTGGAGCCCAAGCCCTTCCATGAATCCTTCGAGGCGTTTTTCGAAGGCGTGCCTGGCGATGAACGCGACACCATGCGAGACGCCTACCGCAGCTTGCGCGAAGGCCCGGCCGGCAATTATCAGCTGACGTACCGCGTGCAACTGCCGGACGGCAGTTCGCGCTACCTGGAAAGCCGCGCCAGGCTCTACCGCGATGACCACGGCAATCCGCTGCGCATGGCCGGCACGCTGCTGGACATCACCGATCAGGTGGAGCGCGAACAGCAACTGGTGGCATCAGAAGAGAAATTCGCCACCTTGTTCCAGGTCAGCCCGGACCCGATTTGCGTCACGCGCCAGGACACCGGTCACTTCATCGAGATCAACTCCAGTTTCACTCAGACATTCGGCTGGAACACCACCGACGTGATTGGTCGCAGCGCCGACGAGATCGGCCTGTGGGACGCGTCGGCGAAAAGTCTGCAAAGGATCGAGCGGGTCATCCGCGAACAGGGCCTGAACAACGTGGCGATCATCGTTCAGCACAAGGACGGGCAGTCCCTGACCTGCGTGATTTCCAGCCGGCAGATCAGCGTCGGCGACCAGCCGTGTATCGTCACCACCCTGCGCGACATCACCCAGCAACAACGCTCCGAAGCGGCGCTCAAGGCCAGCGAGGAGAAGTTCGCCAAGGCCTTCCACTCGAGCCCCGACGCCATCACCATTACCGAGCGCGACACCGGGCGCTACCTGGAGGTCAACGATGGTTTCTGTCGTCTGACTGGCTACCGCGCCGATGAAGTGATCGGCCGCACGGTGTATCAGGTGGGCATCTGGGCCGAAGAGAAACAACGCTCGGCGCTGCTGTCGGAGCTACAGATCAAGGGCCGGGTTCACCATCAGGAAATGCTCGGGCGCAACAAACGCGGCGAGTTGCTGACCGTCGAAGTGTCGGTGGAACCGATTACCCTCAACGAAACCGCCTGCCTGCTGCTGACCGCCCGGGACGTCAGCCTGCTGAAAAATGCCGAAGCGCAGATCCGTCACCTGGCCTACCACGACCCGTTGACCAACCTGCCCAACCGCGCCCTGCTGATGGATCGCCTGAGCCAGCAAATCGCCCTGCTCAAGCGCCACAGCCTGCGCGGCGCCCTGATGTTCCTCGATCTCGACCATTTCAAGCACATCAACGACTCCCTCGGCCACCCGGTGGGCGATACAGTGCTGAAAATCATCACCGCGCGCCTTGAAGCCAGCGTGCGCATGGAAGACACCGTCGCACGCCTGGGCGGTGATGAATTCGTGGTGCTGCTCAGCGGCCTGGAAGGCTCGCGCAGCAACGTCAGCGCTCAGGTCCGGAAGCTGGCGGACACCTTGCGCGAACTGCTGTCCGAGCCGATGTTCCTCGACGGACAGCGCCTGCAAGTGACACCGAGCATCGGCATCGCGCTGATTCCCGACCACGGCTCGACCCCGACCGACCTGCTCAAACGCGCCGATATCGCCCTCTATCGCGCCAAGGACTCGGGCCGCAACACCACGCAGATGTATCACAACACCATGCAGAAGGCCGCCAGCGAACGCCTGCGCCTGGAAACCGACCTGCGCCTGGCTCTTTCCCGGGGTGAATTCAGCGTGCAGTATCAACCTCAAGTGGATGCCCGAGACAACCGCATTACCGGCGCTGAAGCCCTGGTGCGCTGGCACCACCCTGAATTTGGCGCGCAATCGCCCACCGAGTTCATCAAGGTGCTGGAAGACAGCGGATTGATTCTGGAAGTCGGCACGTGGATCCTCGACGAAGCCTGCGAGGCCTTCAAACACCTGATCGCCAACGGCCTGATCGACCCGTTCGACTTCAGCCTGTGCGTGAACATCAGCCCTCGGCAATTCCGTCAGAACGATTTCGTCGAACGCATCGAACACAGCCTCGGCAGCCACGGCCTGCCCTGCTCGTTGTTGAAACTGGAAATCACCGAAGGCATCGTCATCCAGAACCTGGACGACACCATCAGCAAAATGCGTCGCCTGAAAAAACTCGGCGTGAGCTTTGCCATGGACGATTTCGGTACCGGTTATTCCTCGTTGACCTACCTCAAACGCCTGCCGGTAGACACCCTGAAAATCGACCAGTCGTTCATCCGCGACGCCACCACCGACCCCAACGATGCCGAAATCATTCGCGCCATCGTCGCCATGGCTCGCAGCCTGGAGTTGAAGGTAATCGCCGAAGGGGTGGAAACATTGGAGCAGCTGGAGTTTTTGCAGGGGCTGGATTGCCATTTGTATCAGGGGTATTTGCACAGCCGACCGTTGCCGGTGGAGGAGTTTCAGAAGCTACTGAAATGAGTCGACAACGGTAATGCCAGTCAGTTAAGCGCAATCCATGTGGGAGCGGCGGTGCGGCGATCCGACTTGCTCGCGAAGACGGAGGCACAGTCAACATTGATGTCGACTGACACTCCGCTTTCGCGAGCAAACCCGCTCCCACAGGTTCCGCTCCTTAACTGACCAGCATTAGCCGGTGGATGGTGCCCTTTTCGTTGCCCGACTCAGTGTTGCAGAGCCGGTTTTTCCGCCCCATTGATCGGGATACGTTTGGCTTTCGCCTCTTCCGGGATCACGCGCAACAGGTCGATATTCAACAAACCGTTGCACAGGTCAGCGCCCTTGATTTCGATGTGGTCCGCCAGACGGAACGACAGTTTGAAAGCGCGCTGAGCGATGCCTTGATACAGATAAGTGACGTTCTCGTCCGCGTCACGTTTGCCGCCACTGATGGTCAGCACACCTTTTTCCACTTGCAGGTCCAGGTCTTCTTCCTGGAAACCGGCGGCCGCTACGACAATGCGGTATTGATCATCACCGTATTTCTCAACGTTGTAGGGTGGATAGGTGCTGCCCGGCTCATTGCGCAGGGCGGTTTCGAACAGGTCGTTGAAACGGTCGAAACCTACCGAAGAACGGAACAGTGGAGCCAGGGAAAATGAAGTACTCATGATTCAAATCTCCTGAACATAATCAGCAAGTTTTTTTGTCTCCGCGACCCGAATTCGGCATCGCGTAATCCTTAGATAAGGATCGCTGATTGCTTTTCAAGAGATTTTTTTCTGTTTTTTTCAAGCAGATTCAGGCGGCTTCAGACACCTGCAGCCCCAGTAAACGCGAGACATTATCCAGTTCGGTTTCTCGACGCAGGACGGTGAACAACGCTACGGCTTCGGGATAATTGCGGGTCAGCATCGCCAGCCACTGCTTCAGGCGGCCCGGTGATTGGCGTGGCGTCATCTGCGCCTTGGCTTGCAGCCAGAAGTCCTGAATCAGCGGCAGCAGCTCGGCCCAGGTCATCTCGACGACGTCCTCACCGGCGCGGGCGGCGGCGATTTGCCGAGCCAGGTCCGGGCGCGATACCAGGCCGCGACCGAGCATGATGTCTTCGACGCCGCTGATTTCGCGGCAACGGCGCCAGTCTTCAACGCTCCAGATGTCGCCATTGGCGAACACCGGCACCTTGACCACGTCCTGCACCCGCGGGATCCACTCCCAGTGAGCGGGCGGCTTGTAGCCATCGGTCTTGGTCCGCGCATGAACCACGATGTGCGCCGCACCGCCTTCGGCCAAGGCTGTAGCGCAAACCAGCGCACCGTCCGGGCTATCGAAACCGAGGCGCATCTTGGCGGTCACCGGGATGTGTGCGGGTACGGCACGACGGACGTGTTCGACGATTTGGTTGAGCAGTTCAGGTTCTTTGAGCAGCACCGCGCCGCCACGGGACTTGTTGACGGTCTTGGCCGGACAGCCGAAGTTCAGGTCAATGACTTCGGAACCCAACTCGCAGGCCAGGGCGGCGTTTTCCGCCAGGCACACCGGATCGGAGCCGAGCAACTGCACTCGCAGCGGCACGCCGGCCGCGGTCCGGGCGCCGGTCAGCAGTTCCGGGCCGAACTTATGGTAATAGGCAGGCGTGAGCAGCTGGTCGTTGATCCGAATGAACTCGGTCACGCACCAATCGATACCGCCCACACGGGTCAGCACGTCCCGCAGGATGTTGTCGACCAACCCCTCCATGGGCGCCAAAGCAATTTGCATGAAAAACACACTCAACGAAAAACGTGCGGCAGTTTACTGGATTATCTAATGAAAGACTTGCGCACACCTCTGTGGCGAGGGGGCTTGCCCCCGTTCGGCTGCGCAGCAGTCGTAAAATCATCAAAGGGTCTTGGGGTCGCTACGCGACCCAACGGGGGCAAGCCCCCTCGCCACAGGATCGTGTCAGCTTGGAACTTGCAACGCCGGGCCGTAGCCTTCTATGAACTCCGCCGGCATGCGTTTGGGCTTGCCGGTCGACAGTTCGATGCACACGAAAGTGGTCTGCGCCCGCAACAACGTTGCGTTGTCGCTGGGACGCTTCAACTGGAAGTGTCGAGTCATTTTCAGGCGCTGATCCCAGTCGACGATCCAGGTCGCCAATTGCAGTTCGTCGCCTTCATAGGCTGCCGCCAGGTAATCGATCTCGTGCCGTACCACCGCCATCGCCCGATCCAGCCGCCGGTACTCGACCAGGTCCAGGCCCAGCCGTTGCGAGTGGCGCCAGGCGCAGCGCTCGAGCCAGGTCACATATACCGCGTTGTTCGCGTGGCCCAGCCCGTCGATGTCCTCGGCGTCCACTTCCAGATCAATGATAAACGGCGTTGCCCGATCCCAGCCCATGCCCACTCCCGGTCAGATTATTTCGACCGAGGGAGTGTAACGGAAGCTCAGGCCGATTGGCGCGATTGCAGGCTTCGACCGGCCAGCAGCGAGAGAACGCCGTCGATCACCCGCGGATCGGCCAGGACCCGCTGATGACCGCCCTCCTCCAGGCGCAACAGACGGCTGTCGAACCAGGCCTCGTGGATCAATTGGGATTCCTTGACCGGGACAAAGCGGTCGTCATCGGCATGGACGATCAGCCCCGGCATGTCGAGCTGATAGTGCGCGACATCCAGCGCAGCGGCGCGCATGCCGACGTCTTTCTCGACCTGGCGAATGAACGCCGAGCGGGCTTTGGGCGGCAGACGCACATAGCGTGCGAAACCGCGCAGCACCCCAAGAATCCTCGCCGGTGCGGCGATCGAGACCAGGGTTTCGGTGCGCAACCCCAACTGAACCGCGAGCATGGCGCTGGCGCCACCCATGGAGTGGCCGATCACCGCTTGCAGCGGCGGCAATTCAGTAGCCGCTTCGAGTATGGCTCGGGCGAACAGCACCACATTGGCCTCGCGGCCAGGCGAACGACCGTGAGCCGGGCCGTCCAGGGCAACCACGGTGTAACCGGCATCGACCAGCGCGGTGATCAGGGCGGCAAACTGTGTTGACCGGCCTTCCCAGCCGTGCATCAACAACACCGCCGGCCCTTGCCCCCAGCGCAATGCCGAGAGGCCGAAGCGCAAGGTGATTCGTTCGGACTTCGCCAGCAGCGGCAACTCCCAATCACGCGGCGGCAATGCCCTCGGGGTCATGAATGCCAGGCGCATCTTGCTCGCCACCAGCTTCGGCGCGAACCAGCCCAAGGTGCCATTAACGCCACGAACCCAGCTCAACGTGTTCATCGCCCATCTCCTCAGGCTGACGCCTTTAGGTCACAGCACCGCCGATTTGGCGGCGCGCAGCAATCGATCGGACAACTCTCCCGGCCCCAGCGCCCGCGCCAGAGCCAAACCACCGACCATCAAGGCAATGTCGGCCAAGACTTTGTCGGTGTCTTCCGGGCTGGCCGCCAACTGCGCGACCATCAACTCAACATGCTCATTCAACGCCACACGAAATTCGTCCGGCAGACGGCCCAGCTCGCCGACCGACGCCGGAATCGGGCATGCCTGCTCGGTGGAATCACGGTGTTTGCGCGACAGGTAGAACGCCGCGACCAACGCGCGACGCTCTTCGCCGGTCAACTCGGCGTCCATATCGGCGATCAAGCCACGACGATGGCTGAGCAGCTGCTTGAATGCCTCAAGCATCAATGCATCCTTGCTTTCGAAGTGCGCGTAGAAGCCACCGACCGTCAGGCCGGCCGCGCCCATCACTTCACCCACGCTCGGCTCGGCCGGGCCACGCTGGATCAGCGCTGCACTGGCAGCCTTGAGGATGCGTTCGCGGGTTTGAGCTTTTTTATCGTTCATCGTTGCCTCCGAATATTACGACTAGAATATTATTCTCATAATAATTTTCCGCAAGTCGTGGATGTGACCGCTGGTCTGAAGAACAGTTTTGAGGAAAAAAGGGAATTTGGCCAAACGCCAGACAAACAAAAGGGCCATTCAATAATTGAATGACCCTTAAAAATCCCGCAGAGCGGGTAATCGTGGCGTCCCCTAGGGGACTCGAACCCCTGTTACCGCCGTGAAAGGGCGGTGTCCTAGGCCACTAGACGAAGGGGACACAAAACCTTCTATACAACTGATCAGTGCTGAGAGCTGATCGATTCAAGGCCGGTGTGGCCAGACCTTGAACTGTAAAATTGGTGGAGCTAGACGGGATCGAACCGTCGACCTCTTGCATGCCATGCAAGCGCTCTCCCAGCTGAGCTATAGCCCCGGATTTTTCGCCTCGCGGCGGAGCGACATCTTGCAATATCGCTTCTGTAAAACTGGCGTCCCCTAGGGGACTCGAACCCCTGTTACCGCCGTGAAAGGGCGGTGTCCTAGGCCACTAGACGAAGGGGACGCAAACCCTTCTATACAACTGATCAACGCTGAGTGCTGATCGCTTCAAGGCCAGTGTGGCCAAGCCTTGAAGTGTAAATTGGTGGAGCTAGACGGGATCGAACCGTCGACCTCTTGCATGCCATGCAAGCGCTCTCCCAGCTGAGCTATAGCCCCTCATCGCTGAGGACGGGGCGAATCTTAAGGGCGTATCAGAAAGCTGTCAAACTTATTTTTAACAATTTTCAAAATTTTTTGCCCACATAACAATCACTTACCGCCCACCCCCGTAAATCCGGGGGTGTATCCGTTCCATGTAGCAGCTGCCGCAGGCTGCGTTCGAGTGCGCAGCGCTCGCAATCCTGGCGCCCTGCCCTTTCAGACAGATTGTGTGGCGGCCATTTAGGACTGCTTCGCAGCCCGACGCAGCCTTCGCCAGCTGCTACAGGGGTGCGGGAGTGTCAGGCGATATTGCCCAAGAGTTTTTCCCACTCCTTGTTTTCCTTCTTCGACACGCCGCCCAGCAGGTCAATGGCCTGGCGCAGACGGAAACGGGTCAGGTCCGGACCGAGGATTTCCATTGCATCGAGCACGGACACCGAACTGGCCTGGCCGGTGATCGCGGCGAACATCAGCGGCATGGCGTCACGCAGCTTCAGCTCCAGGGATTCGACCACTGCCTGGATGGTTGCAGTAATGCTCTCCTTCTCCCACTGACGCAGGCTTTCCAGCTTCCACAAAATCAACTGCATCAACTGACGAACCTGATCGCCCGAGAGCTTCTTGGATTCGAACAGCTTGGCGTCCGGGTTCACGCCACCGGCGAAGAAGAAGCCGGCCAACGGTGCGACCTGGCTGAAGGTTTCAACCCGGCCCTGCACGTGCGGTGCGATCTTCATCATGTACTCAGGGTTCAGCGCCCACTTCTGCACGCGAGCGGCAAACTCTTCCACCGGCAGGTCACGCAACCACTGGCCGTTGAGCCACGACAGCTTTTCGATGTCGAAAATCGGCCCGCCGAGGGAGACACGCTTCAAATCGAAGTGGTCGACCATCTCCTGCAGGGAGAACTTTTCGCGCTCGTCCGGCATGGACCAGCCCATGCGGCCCAGGTAGTTGAGCATCGCTTCCGGCATGAAGCCCATGCGCTCGTAGAAGGTCACCGAGGTCGGGTTCTTGCGCTTGGACAGCTTGCTCTTGTCCGGGTTACGCAGCAGCGGCATGTAGCACAGCTCTGGCTGTTCCCAACCAAAGTATTCGTACAAAAGGATCAGTTTCGGCGCCGAGGGCAGCCACTCTTCACCACGCAGTACATGAGTGATGCCCATCAGGTGGTCATCGACTACGTTGGCCAGGAAGTAGGTTGGCAAGCCGTCAGTCTTCATCAGCACTTGCATGTCCATGCGATCCCACGGAATCTCGACATCGCCACGCAACATGTCCGGCACCACGCACACACCTTCGGTCGGCACTTTCATGCGGATGACGTGCGGCTCGCCTGCGGCCAGACGGCGCGCCACTTCTTCCTTGGACAGCAACAGCGCACGACCGTCATAACGCGGGGTTTCGCCACGAGCCATTTGCTCGGCGCGCATCTGGTCCAGCTCTTCGGCAGTGCAGAAGCACGGGAAGGCATGACCCAGGTCGACCAGTTGCTGGCAGTACTTCTGATAGATGTCGCCGCGCTCGCTCTGACGGTAAGGACCGTGCGGGCCGCCGACATCAGGGCCTTCGCTCCAGTCGATACCCAACCAGCGCAGGGCGTCGAAAATCTGCTGTTCGGACTCGCGGGTCGAACGCAATTGATCGGTGTCTTCAATCCGCAGGATGAACTCACCGCCATGCTGCTTGGCAAAGCAGTAGTTGAACAAAGCGATGTAAGCGGTACCTACGTGGGGATCCCCGGTAGGCGATGGCGCGATGCGAGTGCGGACGGTGGTCATGGCATGTCTCGAAAAGAATAAAAAGCGAAGATCAAACAAGAGGCGAATGGTAACAGGCGATAGCTGCCCGGCTCCAGTGAGCAGGGTATTTAAGCCAAGATGGCTTCTATAACGCCCGTAAACCGTCCCCACATCAGCCCTGTTTCAATATTACAATCTCGCCATACTCCAAATCGAGAAAGCTTCATGGATTGGCTACCCCACATCACCGTTGCAACCATCGTCGAAGACCACGGTCGCTTCCTGATGGTCGAAGAACTCAAGGGCGGACGAACGGTGCTCAACCAGCCCGCGGGCCATCTGGACCCGAACGAAACCCTGATCGAGGCCGCCGTGCGTGAAACCCTCGAAGAAACCGGCTGGGACGTCGAGCTGACCGGCGTAACAGGCATTTACCTCTACACCGCGCCCAGCAACGGCGTGACTTACCAACGGGTCTGCTTCAGTGCAAAAACGGTCCAACATCACCCGGATTACCCACTGGACGACGGCATCGTCGGCGCAAAATGGCTGACACGTGACGAACTGCTGCAACAGCGCGCAAACTGGCGCAGTGAGCTGATCATCCGCTGTATCGATGATTATCTGGACGGCAAACACTTCAGCCTCGAGCTGATCCGCCCTTCTCTTTAGCCTTGCGGGCTCCAGCCTGCTAGAATCGCGTCCTTTTTCAAGACACTCATTGAATCCCTATGCGTGATCCAGCCCCTTCTGACACACAAAAGAAGCGCGTCATTGTCGGTATGTCCGGCGGCGTGGACTCTTCCGTTTCCGCTCTCCTGCTGATCGAGCAGGGTTATGAGGTGGAAGGCCTGTTCATGAAGAACTGGGAAGAAGACGATGGAACGGAATATTGCACTGCCATGGATGACCTGGCGGACGCTCAGGCCGTGTGCGACAAAATTGGCATCAAGCTGCACACCGCCAACTTCGCCGCCGAGTACTGGGACAACGTATTCGAGCACTTCCTGGCTGAATACAAGGCCGGTCGCACGCCAAACCCCGACATCCTGTGCAACCGCGAGATCAAGTTCAAGGCGTTCCTCGATTACGCCATGATGCTTGGCGCCGACCTGATCGCCACCGGCCACTACGTGCGCCGCCGCGACATCGATGGGCGCACCGAATTACTCAAAGGCCTGGATCCGAACAAGGATCAGAGCTACTTCCTGCACGCCGTCGGCGGTGAACAGATCGCCAAGACCCTGTTCCCGGTCGGCGAGCTGGAAAAACCCGAAGTCCGCGCGATTGCCGAGAAACACGACCTGGCCACCGCAAAGAAAAAGGACTCCACCGGGATCTGCTTTATCGGCGAACGCCGCTTCAGCGACTTCCTCAAGCAATACCTGCCAGCCCAGCCCGGCGAGATCAAAACCACCGAAGGCGAAGTCATCGGCCGTCATCACGGTTTGATGTACCACACCATCGGCCAACGCCAGGGCCTGGGCATCGGCGGCTTGAAAGACGCCGGTGACGAACCATGGTATGTGCTGATCAAAGACCTGGAACACAACGAACTGATCGTTGGCCAGGGCAATGATCACCCTTATTTGTTCTCCCGCGCCCTGCTCGCCTCGGACATCTATTGGGTCAACCCGATCGACTTGACTGAGCCGCGCAAACTGACCGCCAAAGTGCGTTATCGCCAGAGCGACCAGCCTTGCACGCTGGAAAAGACCGCCACCGGCTACCGCGCCACCTTCGATGACCCGCAACGCGCGGTCACTCCGGGCCAGTCCGTGGTGTTCTACGACGGTGAAATCTGCCTCGGCGGCGGTGTGATCGAAGTGGCCGAACCCTGGACGAGCAAGGGCCAGCGTTCATGAGCCCGACTCAGGAGCAACTGACAGCCCTGGGCGGTGTGTTTCTCGCCGCAGTGCTGGTCGACAAGATCGCCAAGAGCGGCCAGACCAACGAAGCAGGCCTGACCTGCATGCTCGGCAGTCTGTTGATTCGCGACCCTAAGGACACACTCGAAGTCTATGGCGGTGACGACATCAACCTGCGTGACGGTTACCGCGCCCTGATCGGCGCACTGGAACGCGACCCCAGCACTCTTCAGCGC
This sequence comes from Pseudomonas sp. LBUM1673, assembly GCF_059695645.1. NCBI lineage: Bacteria > Pseudomonadati > Pseudomonadota > Gammaproteobacteria > Pseudomonadales > Pseudomonadaceae > Pseudomonas > Pseudomonas sp. LBUM1673. The sequence continues at coordinate 2,443,298 of NZ_CP166780.1, read as the reverse complement.
GAACCGCTGCGCTACGCCCTGGCGATGCTGGGGCTGGAGCGTCAGCTGGCCAAACGCGACGACATGCTGGAAGTGATCGGCAAGCGTCTGCCGCAGATTCAGTCTCAGGTCGAACACTTCGGCCCGGCTCACGAAAACGTGATCGCCGCCTGCGGTGCGTTGTATCAGGACACCCTGAGCACCCTGCGCCAACGGATTCAGGTGCACGGCGATATGCGCAACCTGCAGCAACCGAGCAATGCCTCGAAAATCCGCGCGCTGTTGCTGGCCGGGATCCGTTCGGCACGCCTGTGGCGGCAGTTGGGCGGTCATCGCTGGCAGTTGGTGATCAGCCGTCGCAAGTTGCTTAAAGAGCTTTACCCGCTGATGCGCAGCAGCTGAACCGCGCCCGCAATACCGCTTTGTAGTCAGTAACGCGTAATACGCCGGTCAGTTGGCAACGGACCGGCGGATTTTTTCATGTATGATACGCGCCCCATTTCGTTGCCCGACTGTCCGAGAACACCCCATGCAGCTCTCTTCGCTCACTGCGGTTTCCCCTGTTGACGGCCGCTACGCCGGCAAAACCCAGGCCCTGCGCCCAATTTTCAGCGAATACGGCCTGATCCGTGCTCGCGTTCTGGTTGAAGTGCGCTGGCTCCAGCGCCTGGCCGCTCACCCTGCCATCAGCGAAGTCCCGGCGTTCTCCGCCGAAGCCAACGCGGTATTGAACACCTTGGCGGAAAACTTCTCTCTGGAGCACGCCGAGCGCGTCAAAGAGATCGAGCGCACCACCAACCACGACGTCAAAGCCATCGAGTACCTGCTCAAAGAGCAAGCGGCCAAGTTGCCAGAACTGGCTGCCGTCAGCGAATTCATCCACTTTGCCTGCACCAGCGAGGACATCAACAACCTGTCCCACGCCCTGATGCTGCGCGAAGGCCGTGATGACGTGATGCTGCCGCTGATGCGCCAAACCAGCGACGCCATCCGCGAACTGGCCATCCGTTTCGCTGACGTGCCGATGCTGTCGCGCACCCACGGTCAACCGGCGTCGCCGACCACCCTGGGCAAAGAGCTGGCGAACGTGGTTTACCGTCTGGAGCGTCAGATCGCTCAAGTCGCCGCGGTTCCGCTGCTGGGCAAGATCAACGGCGCTGTTGGCAACTACAACGCTCACCTGTCGGCCTACCCTGAGATCGACTGGGAAGCCAACGCCCGCGCCTTCATCGAAGACGAGCTGGGCCTAGGCTTCAACCCATACACCACTCAGATCGAACCGCACGACTACATCGCCGAGCTGTTCGACGCGATTGCGCGCTTCAACACCATCCTGATCGACTTCGACCGCGACATCTGGGGCTACATCTCCCTGGGTTATTTCAAACAGCGCACCATCGCTGGCGAAATCGGTTCGTCGACCATGCCGCACAAGGTCAACCCGATCGACTTCGAAAACTCCGAAGGCAACCTGGGGATCGCCAACGCACTGTTCCAGCACCTGGCGAGCAAGCTGCCGATCTCCCGCTGGCAGCGTGACCTGACCGACTCCACCGTACTGCGCAACCTCGGTGTCGGCTTCGCCCACAGCGTGATCGCGTACGAAGCCAGCCTCAAGGGCATCAGCAAACTGGAGCTCAACGAGCAAAAGATTGCCGCTGACCTGGATGCCTGCTGGGAAGTATTGGCCGAGCCGATCCAGACCGTGATGCGTCGCTACAACATCGAAAACCCGTACGAGAAGCTCAAAGAGTTGACTCGCGGCAAGGGCATCAGCCCTGAAGCGCTGCAAACCTTCATCGACGGCCTGGACATGCCAGCGCAAGCCAAGGCCGAGCTGAAACTGCTTACCCCGGCCAACTACATCGGCAACGCTGTGGCGCAAGCCAAACGCATCTGATCGACCGCTCTACCCGTTTGAGACGCCCGGCAGCGCCGGGCGTTTTTATTCCAGTCTGAAAAGTGCTTTTTTTCAATAGGTTACACATGAATTCTGATACTCCTCTTCAACTTCTGGGCGGCATCACGGCACGGGAATTCCTGCGCGATTACTGGCAGAAAAAACCACTGCTGATCCGCCAGGCGATTCCTGATTTCGAAAGCCCGATCGACGCCGACGAACTGGCTGGTCTGGCGCTGGAAGAAGAAGTCGAATCGCGCCTGATCATCGAGCACGGCGAGCGCCCTTGGGAATTGCGCCGCGGCCCGTTCGCCGAAGACGAATTCAGCAAACTGCCGGAACGCGAGTGGACGCTGCTGGTGCAAGCCGTCGACCAATTCGTACCGGAAGTCGCCGAGCTGCTGGAGAACTTCCGTTTTCTGCCGAGCTGGCGCATCGACGACGTGATGATCAGCTTCGCCGCCCCGGGTGGCAGCGTAGGTCCGCACTTCGATAACTACGACGTGTTCCTGCTGCAAGGCCACGGCAAGCGCAGCTGGAAAATCGGCCAGATGTGCGATTCCGAGAGCCCGCTGCTGCAACACGCCGATTTGCGCATCCTCGCCGACTTCGATGCCACCGACGAATGGGTGCTGGAACCGGGCGACATGCTCTACCTGCCGCCGCGCTTGGCTCACTGCGGTGTGGCCGTCGACGACTGCATGACCTACTCGGTCGGTTTCCGTGCACCGAGCGCCGCTGAAGTACTGACCCACTTCACCGACTTCCTCAGCCAGTTCCTGCCGGACGAAGAGCGTTACACCGACGCCGACGCCCTGCCGGCCGTCGATCCTCATCAGATCCAGCACGACGCCCTCGATCGCTTGAAGGGCCTGCTGGCCGAGCACATGAGCGACGAGCGCCTGCTGCTGACCTGGTTCGGCCAGTTCATGACCGAGCCGCGCTACCCGGAGCTGGTGGTGGGCCCGGAAGAAGTCGAAGAAGACGACCTGCTCGCCAGCCTCGAGCAAGGCGCGGTGCTGATCCGCAACCCGAGCGCGCGCCTGGCCTGGTCGGAAGTCGATGACGACCTGCTGCTGTTCGCCAGCGGTCAGAGCCGTTATCTGCCAGGCAAACTGCGCGAGCTGCTGAAGATGATTTGCGCCGCCGATGCGCTGCACGTCGACAATCTCGGCGACTGGCTCAGCGACGAAGACGGCCGCGGCTTGCTGTGCGAACTGATCAAACAGGGAAGCCTGGGGTTTGCCGATGAATAAGATTCACGTACGTGTCGCAGACTGGCAAAAGGATAACGCCGAGATCCGGCGCATTCGTGAGGCGGTATTCGTCGCCGAGCAATCCGTTCCGCCCGAACTGGAATGGGATGCCGATGACGAGGACGCGGTGCATTTTCTCGCACTCGAAGGCGACTTTCCGATCGGCACCGCCCGCCTGCTGCCCGACGGGCATATTGGCCGGGTTTCGGTGCTCAAAGACTGGCGCGGCTTGAAAGTCGGCGATGCGTTGATGCAAGCGTTGATCGGTGAAGCCGAGAAGCGCGGGCTGAAGCAGCAGATGCTGAGTGCTCAGGTACAGGCCACGGCGTTCTATGAGCGCTTGGGTTTCAACATGATCAGTGAGGAGTTCCTGGAAGCCGGGATTCCGCATGTGGACATGGTGCGGGATTCGGCTTGAGACCGAGGTGAGGCCTTGAAGAACACCACAAAACGCCCCGCCATCCCCGGATGCCGGGGCGTTTTGCTGTCTACGATTCAACTTGCCCCACCGCGAGCCGACAAACTGGCAATATCAAGACTTTGAAGGCGGAGATAACGGATATGTCCCTACGCACCCTGCTCACCACGCTGCTGCTGACCTGCAGTTTTTCGGTCATGGCCGCCACCGAGATCGTGCCCCTGAATTATCGCACCAGCGCCGATCTGCTACCGGTGGCGCAGAACTTCATCGGCAAGGACGGCCAAGTCAGCGCCTATGGTAATCAGCTGATCGTCAACGCAGAACAGCGCAAGATCGACGAACTTAAGGCCTTGATCAGCCAACTCGACATGGCTGCCAAGCGCTTGCTGATCACCGTCGACACCAACGAAAACAACTTCCAGGGCGATCAGGGTTACTCGGTGAATGGCGCCAAACCCAATCAGACCCGCATCATCAATCGCAGCACCGACAGCCGTGACGGCGGGATTCAGCAGATCCAGGCCAGCGAAGGGGCGCCAGCACTGATCCAGGTCGGCCAGAGCGTACCGCTGACCAGCACTCAGACAGACTCCTACGGCGACCTGCGCAGCCAGACCGAATACCGCAATGTCACCCAAGGGTTCTATGTCACCGCCAGCGTCACCGGCGATATCGTTCATCTGGCAATCAGTACCAACCGTGACCGGATGAGCCAGGAACGTCCCGATGTAGTGAACGTGCAAAGTACCGACACAACTGTCAGCGGTCGACTGGGCGAATGGATCACCCTGGCCGGCGTGAATCGCCAGACTCAGGCCGACAAACAGGGCCTGACCCGCAGCTACTCGACTCAGGGCCGGGATGACATGACTCTGCGGGTGAAAGTCGATACGTTGGACTAAAGCACCAAGAACTGACTGATTAGTCGTATTAGACTAAAGATGTAGTGCTTTAAAAAAAGCACTACAAAACGTTTGACGAGCCAAAAAAGCAAAGGCATGATGGCCTCGCTCCCGCTAATCAGAGGCCCTGGCAAGGGCTTTCGAGTCGCTGTTCGCACCTACCCCGCGAGCCGATTCGTGTCTGTACCGCCCACAAGGTGTGTTTGACGAGGTTGCCGACTGGAACGAAGTTGTCCCGAGGGACGGAAGCGTAATTAGGTAACCCGGCTCCACACTGAAGTTCGCACCAAGGCCCACGACGCCCGAATGCGCTCGCCAGTTCGCCCTTACCTGCTCACTTTCCCCTCGAGCCCATCGTTCATCCCGTCGCCATCCCCGCCGAATCCGACTTGACCACCTAAGCTTCTGGTCAGCGAGCAGCCTTTTACGTCCCCTTTGAATGGCGTACTTGGCACGCAGGAATTGTCCACCCAGAACCACTTTCGGTTAAAGACGCGACGAGGTTTATCTCCATGGCACTGACACGCGAACAGCAAATTGCAGCCCTCGAAAAAGATTGGGCTGAAAACCCGCGCTGGAAAGGCGTGACACGCAATTACTCCGCTGCTGACGTCGTCCGTCTGCGTGGCTCGGTTCAACCTGAGCACACCTTTGCAAAAATGGGCGCCGACAAGCTCTGGAACCTGGTCACCCAGGGTGCCAAGCCATCCTTCCGTCCTGAGAAAGATTTCGTCAACTGCATGGGCGCCCTGACCGGCGGCCAGGCTGTACAACAAGTCAAAGCTGGTATCCAGGCGATCTACCTGTCGGGCTGGCAAGTGGCTGCGGACAACAACTCCGCCGAATCGATGTACCCGGACCAGTCGCTATACCCGGTGGATTCGGTTCCAACCGTGGTCAAGCGCATCAACAACTCGTTCCGTCGCGCTGACCAGATCCAGTGGAAAGCCGGCAAGAACCCGGGCGACGAAGGTTACATCGACTACTTCGCTCCGATCGTGGCTGACGCCGAAGCCGGTTTCGGTGGCGTCCTGAACGCTTACGAGCTGATGAAGAGCATGATCGAAGCAGGCGCCGCCGGCGTTCACTTCGAAGACCAACTGGCTTCCGTTAAAAAATGCGGCCACATGGGCGGCAAGGTACTGGTTCCTACCCAGGAAGCCGTACAGAAGCTGACCGCTGCTCGTCTGGCAGCTGACGTTGCCGGTACACCGACCATCATCCTGGCCCGCACCGACGCTAACGCGGCTGACTTGCTGACGTCCGACTGCGACCCGTACGACCAGCCATTCGTGACTGGCGAACGCACCCAGGAAGGCTTCTACAAAGTGCGCGCCGGTCTCGACCAGGCCATCGCTCGCGGCCTGGCCTACGCACCGTTCGCCGACCTGATCTGGTGCGAAACCGCCAAGCCGGATCTGGACGAGGCTCGTCGCTTCGCTGAAGCGATCAAAAAGGAATACCCGGACCAACTGCTGTCGTACAACTGCTCGCCTTCCTTCAACTGGAAGAAAAACCTGGACGACGCGACCATCGCCAAGTTCCAGCGCGAACTGTCCGCCATGGGTTACAAGCACCAGTTCATCACCCTGGCCGGCATTCACAACATGTGGCACAGCATGTTCAACCTGGCGCACGACTACGCCCGCAACGACATGACTGCCTACGTGAAGCTGCAAGAGCAAGAGTTCGCTGACGCTGCCAAGGGTTACACCTTCGTGGCTCACCAGCAGGAAGTGGGCACCGGCTACTTCGACGACATGACCACCGTGATTCAAGGTGGCACGTCTTCGGTAACCGCGCTGACCGGTTCGACCGAAGAAGAACAGTTCCACTGATCTGCTTCGTTTAAGCAAACGGCCCTTGCGGACCGAATAAAAAGCTAACCGCAAAGCCGCCCATCTGACGCCCCGACTGGTTCGGGGCGTTTTTTTTGCCTGGGATTTTTCTCCCCCCTGTAGGAGCGAGGCTTGCCCGCGAAGAATGCGCTGCGGTCTTTCAGGCATACCGCGTCTTCGTTCTTCGCGGGCAAGCCTCGCTCCTACAGACTCAGGCAGACAAAAACATTGATCCAGAGCGGTATCGCGATCAGAAAAAGAGGGTAAAACGGGGGCGCCTGCTACTTGCAGTAACGCACATATAAGACAACTTCCCAGCCACTCACCTGTTAAACAGTTTGAAAACCGCGTCAAATAATATTGATTATCATTTAGCGACAACTATGTTCGTTACATTCCCTACAAGACATATTTGACAAAACCCCCGCTAATGCCCGAACCGCATGGGCTACAGGGCTTTGGAGGCGCGCTATGTCCTTATTCTTGTAAATAATTTCGCTATCGGAATTTTACTTGCTCGGTGTTTAGCCATAAAATCACCGCGATTGATTGCTGCGACATATCGTCACTGCTTTGTTTCTTTTCAAGCTCAGAGACCTTTGCTCTCTGTTAAGGATTACCAGCATGCCCGAAGCGACCGGACTCATGGCCCACAACTGGGGCTTTGCCATTTTCCTTCTGGGTGTCGGCGGCCTTTGCGCCTTCATGCTCGGCGTCTCCAGCCTCCTCGGGTCAAAAGCCTGGGGCCGCAGCAAAAACGAACCGTTCGAGTCCGGCATGCTACCTACCGGTGGCGCCCGCTTGCGGCTCTCAGCCAAATTCTATCTGGTCGCGATGCTCTTCGTGATCTTCGATATCGAAGCCCTTTTTCTCTTTGCCTGGTCTGTGTCCGTCCGCGAAAGCGGCTGGACCGGATTCGTCGAAGCTCTCGTTTTCATAGCAATTCTGTTGGCAGGCCTTGTCTACCTATTCCGAGTGGGCGCCCTTGACTGGGCTCCGGAAGCTCGTCGTAAGCGGCAAGCGAAGCTGAAACAATGAGGCTTTGGCAATGCAATACAATCTCACCAGGATCGACCCCGATGCTCCTAACGAGCAGTATCCGATTGGCCAACGGGAAACCGTTTCCGATCCGTTAGAAGATCAAGTCCACAAAAACATTTTCATGGGCAAGCTCGAAGACGTGCTCAACGGCACGATCAACTGGGGGCGCAAGAACTCCCTGTGGCCGTATAACTTTGGTCTTTCGTGCTGCTACGTGGAAATGACCACCGCCTTCACGGCGCCCCACGACATCGCGCGCTTTGGCGCCGAGGTTATCCGGGCATCGCCGCGCCAGGCGGATTTCATGGTTATCGCCGGTACCTGCTTCATCAAGATGGCGCCGATCATTCAGCGTCTCTACGAGCAAATGCTCGAGCCTAAATGGGTCATCTCCATGGGTTCGTGCGCCAACTCCGGTGGCATGTACGACATCTACTCCGTCGTTCAAGGGGTGGACAAGTTCCTGCCCGTGGACGTCTACGTGCCTGGCTGCCCCCCCCGCCCTGAAGCTTTTCTGCAAGGCTTGATGCTGTTGCAGGAGTCGATTGGCCAGGAGCGTCGCCCACTTTCCTGGGTCGTTGGCGATCAAGGCGTTTACCGCGCCGAGATGCCTTCGCAAAAGGAACAGCGCCGCGAACAGCGTATTCAGGTAACCAACCTGCGCAGCCCCGACGAAGTCTGATCCAGATCTGTTCTTACAAAGAAACGAGACACTGGCTTCATTCTTTACGTTGACCGAAAGCGATAAATAACCATGACTACAGGCAGCGCTCTGTACATCCCGCCTTATAAGGCAGACGACCAGGATGTGGTCGTCGAACTGAACAACCGTTTTGGCCCGGAGGCGTTCACCGCCCAGCCTACCCGCACCGGCATGCCGGTGCTTTGGGTTGCCCGCGCCAAACTCGTCGAAGTCCTGACCTTCCTGCGCAACCTGCCCAAGCCGTACGTCATGCTCTATGACCTGCACGGTGTGGACGAACGTCTGCGCACCAAGCGTCAAGGGCTGCCAAGCGGTGCCGACTTCACTGTGTTCTATCACTTGATGTCGATCGAACGTAATAGTGACGTAATGATCAAGGTCGCCTTGTCCGAGAGCGACCTCAGCGTGCCGACCGTTACCGGTCTCTGGCCGAACGCCAACTGGTACGAGCGTGAAGTGTGGGACATGTACGGCATCAACTTTGCCGGCCACCCGCACCTGACCCGCATCATGATGCCGCCGACCTGGGAAGGTCACCCGCTGCGCAAGGACTTCCCGGCCCGTGCCACCGAGTTCGACCCGTTCAGCCTGACCCTGGCCAAGCAACAGCTTGAGGAAGAAGCCGCGCGCTTCAAGCCTGAAGACTGGGGCATGAAGCGTTCCGGGCCGAACGAGGACTACATGTTCCTCAACCTGGGTCCCAACCACCCTTCCGCGCACGGTGCATTCCGCATCATTCTGCAGCTGGACGGCGAAGAGATCGTCGACTGCGTGCCGGACGTCGGTTACCACCACCGTGGTGCCGAGAAAATGGCCGAGCGTCAGTCCTGGCACAGCTTCATTCCGTACACCGACCGTATCGACTACCTCGGCGGCGTGATGAACAACCTGCCGTATGTGCTCTCGGTCGAGAAGCTGGCCGGCATCAAAGTGCCCGAGAAGGTCGACGTCATCCGCATCATGATGGCCGAGTTCTTCCGGATCACCAGCCACCTGCTGTTCCTGGGGACTTACATCCAGGACGTCGGCGCCATGACCCCGGTGTTCTTCACCTTCACCGACCGCCAGAAGGCGTACACGGTGATCGAAGCCATCACCGGTTTCCGTCTGCACCCGGCCTGGTACCGCATCGGTGGCGTCGCCCACGACTTGCCGCGCGGCTGGGAAAAACTGGTCAAGGATTTCGTCGAGTGGATGCCAAAGCGTCTGGATGAATACCAGAAAGCTGCACTGGACAACAGCATCCTGCGTGGCCGGACCATCGGCGTCGCCGCCTACAACACCAAAGAGGCCTTCGAATGGGGCGTCACCGGTGCCGGCCTGCGTTCGACCGGTTGCGATTTCGACCTGCGTAAAGCTCGCCCCTACTCCGGCTACGAGAACTTCGAATTCGAAGTCCCGCTGGCGGCCAATGGCGATGCCTACGACCGTTGCATCGTTCGCGTCGAAGAAATGCGCCAGAGCATCAAGATCATCGAGCAGTGCATGCGCAACATGCCGGAAGGCCCGTACAAGGCGGATCACCCGCTGACCACGCCGCCGCCGAAAGAGCGCACGCTGCAGCACATCGAGACCCTGATCACCCACTTCCTGCAAGTTTCGTGGGGCCCGGTCATGCCGGCCAACGAATCCTTCCAGATGATCGAAGCGACCAAGGGCATCAACAGTTATTACCTGACGAGCGATGGCGGCACCATGAGCTACCGCACCCGGATTCGTACCCCAAGCTTCCCGCACTTGCAGCAGATCCCTTCGGTGATCAAAGGCAGCATGGTCGCGGACTTGATCGCGTACCTGGGTAGTATCGATTTCGTTATGGCCGACGTGGACCGCTAAGCATGAACAGCCCGCTTATCCAGACAGACCGTTTCGCCCTGAGCGAAACCGAGCGCTCGGCCATCGAGCACGAGTTGCATCACTACGAAGACCCGCGCGCGGCGTCGATCGAAGCCCTGAAGATCGTCCAGAAGGAACGTGGCTGGGTGCCTGACGGCGCGCTCTACGCCATCGGCGAGATCCTCGGCATCCCGGCCAGCGACGTTGAAGGGGTGGCTACTTTCTATAGCCAAATCTTCCGTCAACCGGTCGGCCGTCACATCATCCGCGTCTGCGACAGCATGGTCTGCTACATCGGCGGCCACGAGTCGGTGGTCAGCGAAATCCAGAGCAAGCTGGGCATCGGCCTGGGTCAGACCACCGCCGACGGTCGTTTCACCCTGCTGCCGGTCTGCTGCCTCGGCAACTGCGACAAGGCGCCGGCGTTGATGATCGACGACGACACCTTCGGTGATGTGCAGCCTGCCGGCGTTGCCAAATTGCTCGAGGGCTACGTATGACCCTGACTTCCTTCGGTCCTGCCAACCGCATCAAGCGTGTCGCAGAGACTCACCCGCTCACCTGGCGTCTGCGTGACGACGGCGAAGCCGTCTGGCTCGACGAGTACCAGGCCAAGAACGGTTACGCCGCTGCGCGCAAGGCCTTCGCCGACATGGCCCAGGACGACATCGTCCAGACCGTGAAAGACTCCGGCCTCAAGGGCCGCGGCGGTGCAGGCTTCCCCACGGGCGTGAAGTGGGGCCTGATGCCCAAGGACGAATCCATCAACATCCGCTACCTGCTGTGCAACGCGGATGAAATGGAGCCGAACACCTGGAAAGACCGCATGCTGATGGAGCAACTGCCCCATCTGCTGATCGAAGGCATGCTGATCAGTGCTCGCGCGCTGAAAACCTACCGTGGCTACATCTTCCTGCGTGGCGAATACACCACCGCCGCCAAGCACCTCAACCGCGCCGTGGAAGAAGCCAAGGCAGCAGGCCTGCTGGGTAAAAACATCCTGGGCAGCGGCTTCGATTTCGAGTTGTTAGTCCACACCGGCGCCGGGCGTTACATCTGCGGTGAAGAAACCGCACTGATCAACTCCCTCGAAGGCCGCCGCGCCAACCCGCGTTCCAAGCCGCCCTTCCCTGCCGCCGTTGGCGTGTGGGGCAAGCCGACGTGCGTGAACAACGTTGAAACCCTGTGCAACGTGCCGGCGATCATTGCCGACGGCGTGGACTGGTACAAATCGTTGGCGCGCGAAGGCAGTGAAGACATGGGCACCAAGCTCATGGGCTTCTCCGGCAAGGTCAAGAACCCCGGCCTGTGGGAATTGCCATTCGGCGTCACCGGTCGCGAGTTGTTTGAAGACTACGCCGGCGGCATGCGCGACGGTTACAAGCTCAAGTGCTGGCAGCCAGGCGGCGCCGGTACCGGTTTCCTGTTGCCGGAACACCTGGACGCACAAATGTACGCCGGCGGCATCGCCAAAGTGGGCACCCGTATGGGGACCGGCCTGGCCATGGCGGTGGACGACAGCGTCAACATGGTGTCCTTGCTGCGCAACATGGAAGAGTTCTTCTCCCGCGAATCCTGCGGCTTCTGCACCCCGTGCCGTGACGGTTTGCCGTGGAGCGTCAAGCTTCTGCGCGCGATCGAGAACGGTGAAGGGCAAGCCGGCGATATCGAGACCCTGCTGGGTCTGGTCGGTTTCCTCGGCCCGGGCAAGACCTTCTGTGCTCACGCACCGGGCGCCGTGGAGCCGTTGGGCAGCGCAATCAAATACTTCCGCCATGAGTTCGAAGCCGGCATCGCGCCTACCAGCGCCGTCGTCCCGCCTCTGGCAAGGCCGATCGTAGTCGGCGCGTAAACGCTTAAAAAAGCGAAGGGTCCGTGCCCTTCGCTTTGTCGTGTGATGACGCCGCAAGCGGCTGTGTTGATTCACGCGAATAACAAGATTCCATTAGCCACGCCCGCTGACACCGGGCCAACGAAGAACTTTGAACCATGGCCACTATCCACGTAGACGGCAAAGAGCTCGAAGTCGATGGGGCAGACAACCTGTTACAGGCGTGTCTGTCGCTAGGCCTCGATATCCCTTATTTCTGCTGGCACCCAGCCCTTGGCAGTGTTGGCGCTTGCCGCCAGTGCGCGGTCAAGCAGTACACCGACGAGAACGACAAGCGTGGTCGGATCGTCATGTCCTGCATGACCCCCGCCACCGACGGCAGCTGGATCTCCATCGACGACGAAGAAGCGAAAGTGTTTCGCGCCAGCGTCGTCGAATGGCTGATGACCAACCACCCTCACGACTGCCCGGTCTGTGAGGAAGGCGGTCACTGCCACCTGCAAGACATGACCGTGATGACCGGCCACAACGAACGCCGTTATCGCTTCACCAAGCGTACTCACCAGAACCAGCAACTGGGCCCGTTCATTTCCCACGAAATGAACCGCTGCATCGCTTGCTATCGCTGCGTGCGTTTCTATAAAGACTACGCTGGCGGCACTGACCTCGGCGTGTTCGGCGCCCACGACAACGTGTACTTCGGTCGCGTTGAAGATGGCACCCTGGAAAGCGAGTTCTCCGGCAACCTCACCGAGGTCTGCCCGACCGGTGTGTTCACCGACAAGACTCACTCCGAGCGCTACAACCGTAAGTGGGACATGCAGTTCTCGCCGAGCATCTGCCATGGCTGCTCCAGCGGTTGCAACATTTCCCCGGGTGAGCGTTACGGCGAACTGCGTCGCATCGAAAACCGTTTCAACGGTTCGGTGAACCAGTACTTCCTGTGCGACCGTGGCCGTTTCGGCTATGGCTACGTCAACCGCGAAGATCGCCCACGTCAGCCATTGCTGGCCAACGGCGCCAAGCTGGGCCTCGATGAAGCGCTGGATAAAGCCGCTGACCTGCTGCGCGGTCGCAATATCGTCGGTATCGGTTCGCCGCGCGCCAGCCTCGAAAGCAACTACGCGTTGCTGGAACTGGTCGGCGCCGAGCACTTCTACTCCGGTATCGAAGCCGCTGAGCTGGAACGCATTCGACTGGTGGTGCAGGTGCTCAAAGACAGCCCGCTGCCAATTCCGAACATGCGCGACATCGAAGATCACGATGCGATTTTCGTCCTCGGCGAAGACCTGACCCAGACCGCTGCGCGCATGGCCCTGGCCCTGCGTCAATCGGTCAAGGGCAAGGCCGAAGACATGGCCGACGCCATGCGCGTTCAGCCGTGGCTCGATGCCGCGGTGAAGAACATCGGTCAGAACGCGCTGAACCCGCTGTTCATCGCCAGCCTGGCTGAAACCAAGCTCGACGACGTGGCTGAAGAATGCGTTCACGCAGCTCCAGACGACCTGGCCCGCATCGGTTTCGCCGTGGCTCACGCCCTCGATGCCAGCGCGCCGGCCGTTGAAGGCCTGGACGCTGAAGCCCTTGAACTGGCTCAGCGCATCGCCAACGCCCTGCTCGCTGCCAAGCGTCCATTGATCATTGCCGGTACCTCGCTGGGTTCCAAGGCGCTGATCGAAGCCGCGGCGAACATCGCCAAGGCCCTGAAGCTGCGCGAGAAGAACGGTTCCATCAGCCTGATCGTGCCAGAGGCCAACAGCCTCGGCCTAGCCATGCTCGGTGGTGATTCGGTCGACGCAGCCCTGCAAGCGGTGATCGACGGTCGTGCCGACGCCATCGTGGTGCTGGAAAACGATCTGTACACCCGTACCGACAAAGCCCGTGTCGATGCTGCCCTGAACGCCGCCAAAGTGGTGATCGTGGCGGACCATCAGAAGACCGCCACCAGCGATCGCGCGCACCTGGTTCTGCCAGCTGCCAGCTTCGCTGAAGGCGACGGTACGCTGGTCAGCCAGGAAGGCCGCGCCCAGCGTTTCTTCCAGGTCTTCGACCCGACTTACCTCGACGCAAGCATCCTGGTTCACGAAGGCTGGCGCTGGCTGCATGCCCTGCGTTCGACCCTGCTGAACCAGCCGATCGACTGGACCCAACTGGACCACGTCACCGCTGCCGTTGCTGCGAGCAAACCGCAACTGGCGCGCATCGTCGATGCCGCACCGTCCGCCGCGTTCCGCATCAAAGGCCTGAAACTGGCGCGCGAACCGCTGCGTTACTCCGGTCGTACCGCCATGCGCGCCGACATCAGCGTGCACGAACCGCGTACTTCCCAGGACAACGACACCGCGTTCTCGTTCTCGATGGAAGGTTACTCGGGCTCGGTCGAACCGCGTCAGCAAGTGCCATTCGCCTGGTCTCCAGGCTGGAACTCGCCGCAAGCCTGGAACAAGTTCCAGGACGAAGTCGGTGGTCACATTCGCGCTGGCGACCCGGGCACTCGCCTGATCGAAAGCACCGGTGACTCGCTGAACTGGTTCGCCAGTGTTCCGCGCGCATTCAACCCCGCTCCGGGTACCTGGCAGGTCGTGCCGTTCTTCCACCTGTTCGGCAGCGAAGAGAACTCTTCCAAAGCCGCACCGGTTCAGGAACGCATTCCCGCCGCTTACGTGTCGCTGGCCAAGTCCGAAGCCGATCGTCTGGGTGTCAATGACGGTGCCCTGCTGAGCCTGAACGTGGCCGGCCAGACCTTGCGTCTGCCGCTGCGCATCAACGAAGAGCTGGGTGCCGGTCTGGTCGCATTGCCGGCCGGTATCGCCGGCATTCCGCCCGCGATCTTTGGCAAATCCGTTGACGGTCTGCAGGAGGCAGCACTATGACCTTGTTCACGCCTGAAGTGATTGACGTGATCATCGCGGTCCTCAAGGCCATCGTGATTCTGCTCGCCGTGGTGGTGTGCGGCGCGCTGCTGAGCTGGGTCGAGCGTCGCCTGCTCGCCCTCTGGCAGGACCGTTACGGTCCGAACCGCGTCGGCCCGTTCGGCGCGTTCCAGATTGCGGCCGACATGATCAAGATGTTTTTCAAGGAAGACTGGACCCCGCCGTTCGCCGACAAAGTGATCTTCACGCTGGCGCCAGTCGTGGCCATGAGCTCCTTGCTGATTGCCTTCGCAATCATCCCGATCACCCCGACCTGGGGCGTGGCGGATATCAACATCGGCATCCTGTTCTTCTTCGCCATGGCCGGTCTGTCGGTTTACGCGGTGCTGTTCGCCGGCTGGTCGAGTAACAACAAGTTCGCCCTGTTGGGCAGCTTGCGGGCCTCGGCACAAACCGTGTCGTACGAAGTGTTCATGGGCCTGTCGCTGATGGGCATCGTGATCCAGGTCGGCTCGTTCAACATGCGCGACATCGTCGAGTATCAAGCGCAGAACCTGTGGTTCGTCATTCCGCAGATCTTCGGTTTCCTGACCTTCTTCATCGCTGGCGTCGCCGTGACTCACCGTCACCCGTTCGACCAGCCGGAAGCGGAACAGGAACTGGCCGACGGTTACCACATTGAATACGCCGGCATGAAATGGGGCATGTTCTTCGTCGGCGAGTACATCGGCATCGTGTTGATTTCGGCGCTGCTGGTGACCTTGTTCTTCGGCGGCTGGCACGGTCCGTTCGGCATTCTGCCGCAGATCCCGTTCATCTGGTTCGCACTGAAAACCGCGTTCTTCATCATGTTCTTCATCCTGCTGCGCGCCTCGATTCCGCGCCCACGGTATGACCAAGTGATGGATTTCAGCTGGAAGTTCTGCCTGCCGCTGACCCTCGTCAACATGCTGGTGACCGCTGCGGTCGTGTTGCTCAACACGCCCGCCGTCGCGGCTCAGTGAGGATAGAGAATCATGAAGTACATTTTTGACATCGTGCATGGCTTCTTCACCCAGCTTCGCAGCCTGGTGATGATCTTCGGCCATGCCTTCCGCAAGCGCGACACGCTGCAGTACCCGGAAGAAGCCGTGTACCTGCCGCCGCGCTTTCGTGGGCGTATCGTGCTGACCCGCGACCCTGACGGCGAAGAGCGTTGTGTAGCCTGCAACCTGTGCGCCGTGGCGTGCCCGGTGGGTTGCATCTCGCTGCAGAAAGCTGAAACCGAAGACGGTCGCTGGTACCCGGAGTTTTTCCGCATCAACTTCTCGCGCTGCATTTTCTGTGGCCTCTGCGAGGAAGCCTGCCCGACCACCGCGATCCAGCTGACACCGGATTTCGAAATGGCCGAGTTCAAACGTCAGGACCTGGTTTACGAGAAAGAAGATCTGCTGATCTCCGGCCCCGGCAAAAACCCTGATTACAACTTCTATCGTGTTGCAGGTATGGCGATTGCCGGTAAGCCCAAGGGCGCCGCGCAAAATGAAGCCCAGCCGATCAACGTGAAGAGCTTGCTGCCTTAAGGAAGAAAGATGGAATTCGCTTTCTATTTCGCATCGGGTATCGCTGTTGTGTCCACGCTTCGCGTGATCACCAACACCAACCCCGTGCACGCCCTGCTCTACCTGATCATTTCGCTGATCGCCGTGGCCATGACCTTTTTCGCCCTCGGTGCACCGTTCGCCGGTGTGCTGGAAGTGATCGCCTACGCCGGCGCCATCATGGTGCTATTCGTGTTCGTGGTGATGATGCTGAACCTGGGCCCCGCCTCGGTTCAGCAAGAGCGCGTCTGGCTCAAGCCCGGTATCTGGCTCGGCCCGGTTGCACTCGGCACCCTGCTGCTGGTTGAACTGCTGTACGTGCTGTTCAGCCATTCCAGCGGTCAGGCCATCGGCCACACCACCGTAGACGCCAAGGCCGTGGGCATTAGCCTGTTCGGTCCTTACCTGCTGGTGGTCGAACTCGCCTCGATGCTGCTGCTCGCCGCAGCCGTCACGGCGTTCCACTTGGGCCGCAACGAAGCCAAGGAGCAATGACGATGCCTGCTATCCCTATGGAGCATGGTCTGGCGGTTGCCGGCATCCTGTTCTGCCTCGGTCTGGTCGGCCTGATGGTCCGGCGCAACATTCTTTTCGTGCTGATGAGCCTGGAGGTCATGATGAATGCCTCCGCGTTGGCGTTCATCGTTGCCGGTAGCCGCTGGGCGCAGCCGGATGGACAGATCATGTTCATCCTGGTGATCAGCCTGGCAGCCGCCGAGGCCAGTATCGGCCTGGCGATTCTGTTGCAGCTGTATCGCCGCTTCCACACTCTCGATATCGACGCTGCCAGCGAGATGCGCGGATGAACCTTCTCTATCTGACTTTCGTATTCCCTCTCATAGGTTTCCTGCTGCTGGCGTTCTCACGCGGTCGCTTGTCGGAAAACCTTTCGGCGCTGATCGGCGTCGGCTCCATTGGCCTGTCGGCAATCGTCACTGCTTACATAATCTGGCAGTTCAACGTTGCGCCACCTGAAGGCGGTCACTACACCCAAGTGTTGTGGCAGTGGATGGCGGTGGAAGGCTTCACACCTAACTTCGCGCTGTACCTGGATGGTCTGTCATTGACCATGCTCGGTGTGGTGGTGGGCGTGGGCTTTCTGATCCACCTGTTCGCGTCCTGGTACATGCGCGGTGAAGCCGGTTACTCGCGCTTCTTCGCCTACACCAACCTGTTTATCGCCAGCATGCTGTTTCTGGTCCTGGCCGATAACCTGCTGTTCGTGTACTTCGGCTGGGAAGGCGTGGGCCTGTGCTCGTACCTGTTGATCGGTTTCTACTACAGCAACCGCAACAACGGTAACGCGGCACTCAAAGCCTTCATCGTGACCCGGGTCGGCGACGTGTTCATGGCCATCGGCCTGTTCATCCTGTTCCAACAGTTGGGCACGCTGAACATTCAGGAACTGCTGGTCAAGGCGCCTGAGCACTTCAAGGCCGGTGACTTCTGGATCGTTCTGGCGACCCTGATGCTGCTGGGCGGCGCTGTCGGGAAATCCGCGCAACTGCCGCTGCAAACCTGGCTGGCGGATGCGATGGCCGGCCCTACTCCGGTTTCGGCACTGATCCACGCCGCGACCATGGTAACCGCCGGTGTCTACCTGATCGCCCGTACCCACGGTCTGTTCGCCCTGGCGCCGGATATCCTGCACCTGGTGGGTGTTGTCGGTGGCGTGACGCTGGTGCTGGCAGGTTTTGCCGCACTGGTGCAGACCGACATCAAACGTATCCTCGCCTACTCGACCATGAGCCAGATCGGCTACATGTTCCTGGCCCTGGGCGTAGGCGCGTGGGACGGCGCGATCTTCCACCTGATGACCCACGCCTTCTTCAAGGCGCTGTTGTTCCTTGCATCCGGTGCGGTGATCGTTGCCTGCCACCACGAGCAGAACATCTTCAAGATGGGCGGTCTGTGGAAGAAACTGCCACTGGCCTACGCCAGCTTCATCGTCGGCGGCGCGGCCCTGGCGGCCTTGCCTCTGGTGACCGCGGGCTTCTACTCCAAGGATGAAATCCTCTGGGAAGCGTTCGCCAGCGGTAACCAGGGTCTGCTTTATGCAGGTCTGGTCGGTGCCTTTATGACCTCGCTGTACACCTTCCGCCTGATTTTCATCGCGTTCCACGGTGAAGCGAAGACCGAGGCGCATGCTGGTCACGGTATCGCTCACTGGTTGCCACTGTCGGTGCTGATCGTACTGTCGACGTTCGTCGGCGCGATGATCGTTCCGCCGCTGCATGGTGTGCTGCCAGAAAGCGTCGGCCATGCCGGCGGCGAAGCCAAGCACAGTCTGGAAATCGCCTCGGGCGCCATCGCCCTGGCCGGTATCCTGCTGGCCGCGCTGCTGTTCCTCGGCAAGCGTCGCTTCGTCACCGCTATCGCCAACAGCGGCGTCGGCCGCTTCCTTTCGGCCTGGTGGTTCGCTGCCTGGGGCTTCGACTGGATCTACGACAAACTGTTCGTCAAGCCTTACCTTGCGATCAGCCATGTACTGCGCAAAGACCCGCTCGACCAGACTATCGGTCTGATCCCGCGTATGGCCAAAGGCGGTCACACCGCCCTGAGCCGCACCGAGACCGGTCAATTGCGTTGGTATGCCGCCTCGATGGCTGCTGGTGCCGTGCTGGTTATCGGCGCCGTCGTGCTGGTAGCGGTCTGATATGAACCTTGCGAACTTGCGAAAGGAAACGAGCCCGTCATGATTCTGCCTTGGCTAATCCTGATCCCCTTCATCGGCGGCCTGCTGTGCTGGATGGGTGAGCGCTTCGGCGCTACCCTCCCCCGCTGGATTGCGCTGTTGACCATGTCCCTGGAACTCGCTCTCGGCCTCTGGCTGTGGGCCCATGGCGACTATTCATTTGCTCCGGCACCTGGCGCCGATCCGACCTGGGTGATTGAGTTCAAACACGTCTGGATCCAGCGCTTCGGCATCAACGTGCACTTGGCCCTCGACGGCCTGTCGCTGTTGATGATCCTGCTGACCGGCCTGCTGGGTGTCCTCTCGGTACTCTGCTCGTGGAAAGAGATCCAGCGTCACGTGGGCTTCTTCCACCTGAACCTGATGTGGATCCTGGGCGGTGTCGTCGGCGTGTTCCTCGCCCTCGACCTGTTCATGTTCTTCTTCTTCTGGGAAATGATGCTGGTGCCGATGTACTTCCTCATCGCGCTCTGGGGTCACAGTTCTTCGGACGGCAAGAAAACCCGGATCTACGCGGCGACCAAGTTCTTCATCTTCACTCAGGCTTCCGGCCTGATCATGTTGGTGGCGATCCTGGGTCTGGTACTGGTCAACTTCAACGACACCGGCGTGATTACCTTCAACTACGCCGACCTGTTGAAGACCAAGATGTCGATGACCACCGAGTACATCCTGATGCTCGGCTTCTTCATCGCCTTCGCGGTCAAGCTGCCAGTGGTGCCGTTCCACTCCTGGCTGCCTGACGCTCACGCCCAGGCACCGACCGCGGGTTCCGTGGACCTGGCCGGTATCTTGTTGAAGACTGCGGCGTATGGCCTGCTGCGTTTCGCCCTGCCGCTGTTCCCGAATGCCTCGGCCGAGTTCGCGCCGTTCGCCATGACCCTGGGTCTGATCGGGATTTTCTACGGGGCGTTCCTGGCCTTCGCGCAAACCGACATCAAGCGTCTGATCGCCTTCTCGTCCGTTTCCCACATGGGCTTCGTACTGATCGGCATCTACTCCGGCAGCCAATTGGCGCTGCAGGGAGCGGTGATGCAGATGCTGGCGCACGGTCTGTCGGCCGCGGCACTCTTTATCCTCTCCGGTCAGCTGTACGAGCGTACCCACACCCGCGATATGCGTGAGATGGGTGGCCTGTGGTCGAAGATTGCCTACCTGCCGGCCCTCAGCCTGTTCTTCGCCGCCGCGTCGCTGGGCTTGCCGGCGACCGGTAACTTTGTCGGTGAGTTCCTGATCCTGATCGGCACCTTCGCCAGCGCCCCATGGATCACTGTGATTGCGACGTCCGGCCTGGTGTTCGGTTCGGTCTACTCGCTGATCATGGTCCACCGTGCCTTCTTCGGCCCGTCGAAATCGGACGCGGTGCTGCATGGTATGGACGGTCGCGAACTGATCATGGTGGTTGGACTTGCGGCGCTGCTGATCTACATCGGCGTGTACCCGCAACCGTTCCTCGATACCTCTGCCGCGACGATGCATGGCGTGCAGCAGTGGCTCGGCACCGCCTTCACTCAACTCGCTTCGGCCCGGTAAGAGCGCTATGGAATTCACGACTCAACACTTTATCGCGCTTGCGCCGTTGTTGATCACCAGCGCCACGATCATCGTGGTGATGCTGGCTATCGCATGGCGCCGCAACCACTCACAGACCTTCCTGCTGTCGGTGGCAGGTCTGAACCTGGCTCTGCTGTCGATCCTGCCAGCCCTGAAAGTCGCGCCGCTGGCCGTGACGCCACTGCTGCAGATCGACACCTTCGCCTGCCTGTACATGGCGCTGATCCTGGTCGCCACCCTCGCCTGTGTGACCCTCGCCCACGCCTACCTGGGCGATGGCGGCTCGGGCTACCCGGGCAACCGTGAAGAACTTTACCTGCTGATCCTGATGGCCGCCGCCGGCGGCCTGGTACTGGTCAGCGCGCAGCACCTGGCTGGCTTGTTCGTCGGTCTGGAACTGCTCTCGGTACCGGTCTACGGTCTGGTGGCTTATGCCTTCTTCAACAAACGTTCGCTGGAAGCCGGTATCAAGTACATGGTGCTGTCGGCTGCCGGTTCCGCGTTCCTGTTGTTCGGTATGGCCCTGCTCTACGCCGACGCTGGCAGCCTGAGCTTCAACGGCATCGGTCAGGCCCTGGCGGCCACCGGTCTGCCAAGTTCTCTGGCTCAACTGGGCCTGGGCATGATGCTGATCGGCCTGGCATTCAAGTTGTCGCTGGTACCGTTCCACCTCTGGACCCCGGACGTTTACGAAGGTGCTCCGGCACCGGTGGCAGCGTTCCTGGCCACCGCGTCGAAAGTCGCTGTGTTCGCAGTGATGGTGCGTCTGTTCCAGATCTCGCCAGCGGCAAGCAGTGGCGTGCTGAGCGATGTACTGACCATCATCGCCATCGCGTCGATCCTGTTCGGTAACCTGCTGGCACTGACCCAGAGCAACCTCAAGCGTCTGCTGGGTTACTCGTCCATCGCTCACTTCGGTTACCTGCTGATTGCCCTGGTGGCGAGCAAGGGTCTGGCCGTGGAAGCCATCGGCGTGTACCTGGTCACCTACGTGATCACCAGCCTCGGCGCGTTCGGTGTGATCACCCTGATGTCCTCGCCGTACAACGGCCGTGACGCGGATGCCCTGTACGAATACCGCGGCCTGTTCTGGCGCCGTCCGTACCTGACCGCCGTCCTGACCGTGATGATGCTGTCCCTGGCCGGTATCCCGCTGACCGCGGGCTTCATCGGCAAGTTCTACATCATCGCTACCGGTGTCGAATCGCACCAATGGTGGCTGGTCGGCTCCCTGGTACTGGGCAGCGCCATCGGCGTCTTCTACTACCTGCGCGTGATGGTCACCCTGTACCTGATGGAACCGAACCTGCGTCGCCACGATGCCCAGCTGCACTGGGAACAACGTGCAGGCGGCGTGATGCTGCTGGCGATTGCCGTACTGGCGTTCTTCCTTGGGCTGTATCCGCAGCCGTTGTTGAACCTGGTTCAACAGTCGGGGTTGGCGGGTTGATCGCGTAAGCCATTCTCGGTAACAAACAAAAACGGCACCTTCGGGTGCCGTTTTTGCGTTTGGGGGATGATGGATTTTCAGAACCCCGTGATCGCAGCCTTTTTCTTGCTCCAGCTCCTGAGCGATCAAATCAAACCTGCACTATAAAAGCCCCTTCACCATAGGAACACACGCCAGTTGAAGCCCCGAAGGGGAATGGTAAATCGCAGGCTCCTCACCCACGAAACCGTAGCGTCGGTAAAAGTCAGCCGCATTCAAAGTAGCATCAAGCTTGACTTCTTCCAGGCCCAACTCTCGCGCCAGGCATTCGAGGTGGTCCAGGACTCTCCTGCCGATACCCCGCTGCATAAAGCCAGGATGCACAAAGATCGCGCCGATTTCGCTGTTCTCCAGGTCAAGCATTCCTGTCGCCACCGGCTCTCCGTCAATACAGCCCAGATAGAAGTGCTTCTCCATCAGTGTGTAATAGCCATCCTCGGCCGCACCAGCCGTCCAGGCCATTAGCTGCGTCTCGGTATAGGCGCCGATGCATTGATGCCGGATCGCTAAAAGGCGAATGTCGAATGCTGTCTGGGAATCGCTGTGGCTGGCTCGTCTAATCTCGAACATTTCACTCTCCGTCAGCCATGTTCGGACGGAGAACTAAAAAGCCCCGTCCATCTCTGGCGGGGCTTGGGGTAACACGTCAAATTCTAAGCACGCATGACCTCATGGCCCGCCAGAGGCGGTCATAGAGGAACACATCATGTTCATTCGGCGTATGTAAATCATGGGCGGATAGTGCTGTGGATGGCCAGACAAGTCAATCTCGAAGCGGCTTTGCGGAACCTGCGCTTTTGGCAAAGGCTGCCGTGCGCATGTTCCTGCAAGCTTTTGAGTACCCGTAGCAGCTACCGAACGAATGGCGATGCAGCGGGGACCACACGTCAATCGATTGCGGGTCGCAACGTCAAGGACCCGAAGTATGAGGTCCTGTTGAGCGGCGGGTGCCACCATCGTCACCTCAAACATGAAGGATTAAACTGCTGCGATTTTCTGCTTCCTAAAATCAAGGATGAAACATGATTCGACCCTCATTTTCTAGCGCGTGGACGAGGAAGTATTTGACTGCGGTCTTGGTACTGGCTTGGGCAGCCGCACCTTCCAACAGTTGGTCCAAGGATGATCCGACCAACTCCCCACAGGCAGGCGGGCGCACCTACGCGCAAAATTACAAGGATATGGTGCTGGCAGACTGCATCGCTACAGCCTACAAGAACGAACCTAAAGCCGCCCAGGACGCCGGAAGCAGTGCCAGTGCGCTTATGGACTGGACCTATTTCGATCTGGAACAAGCACCTCAAGCCGGTAGACCTCTGGTTAACCAGTTTCTGGCTCGTGATTATCACAATCCACTGGTCGAATCAGAGCGTCAAGGCGTTCGCTTTGAGCTGCTCAAATGCCTGGATCTGTATCACAGCAAAGAGTTGGACAGCCAGGTCAGGCAATTGGTCATCAATCCCCAACATACCTATCGTCAGGACAACCCGCCACGACCCAAATAGGATTGACCCTGCACCGCGATTGACAATGAGTAACCGTTCGGCCATTCGACTTCGCCAAAGTCCCGGTGAATGACCACGTCCGTTCGCAAATGTCGGGGCGCAAATGGGCAGTATTTGGGTAGGACTCATTCGAGTGGCAGATGCAAAAGACCGGTGAGCCAACACTGTGGCGAGGGACACGCGCACTCGCCACAGGATCCGGCAGCTACTCCGCTGGTTCGACGTTATCCAGCGCCTGATTCACCGCCAACTCTCCCAACATGACCACTTGCGCAATACCCAACAGAGTCTTGCGATGCGTGCCTTCCAGCAGCGCGGCGAAGTCACCGAGCATGACCGTAGCCGAGGACAATGACTCGCTGGCATTGGCCAGCAGGGATTCGGTGTCGGCTTTGGAGTTGGCGAAAAACATCTGATTGGGGGTGTAGGGCGTGGCCATGATGTGGGCGGTAGGGTTCAGGTAGTAATCGAGCGCACGTTCGGCGGCTTCGTGGAGTTTTTGGGCATCGATGGAGGCGTAGGGGGATGTTGGGTCGGTTTCTGTTTCTGCTACTGGAGGGTTTGGTGTTGGTTTTTTCATGGTGAAACTCCACTGAAAAGTTGGAGCTGCCCCATTCGGTTTCCGGACGAAGAGGTGGCAGCTGTACGCAGGTTGGAAACCCGGGCAGCGGCGACCCGGTCGACCCGAAGGTCTCCCACGCACAGCCGCCATAACGGAGTGCACACATTCAAGGTGCGCAAGGATACGTCATGAAGGGCGTGTTGGCGCCACTGTTGCTGATCGGGGTTTCCAGTCCCGGTCGCTGAATTGGCAGCGACGAACACAGGCTAGAGACCGGACGTCCGACGGACAACCTGAAAACATTGTGGGAAGGTTCTGTATTCCAAGCACAACCTTTAAACATTTCGAGTTGAAATACGCATGTGTAACTGCCGAAGCTTCGGGTGTCGTTTTTGCGTTTGAGCTTCAAGATTAAAAAGTCAAAGGATCATAGCCTGCAGCTCCTACACGGTTTCGCGTTTCCCTGGAGCTGCCGCAGGCTGCGATCTTTTGATCTTGATTGCCCCCTCTCCTCCCGGATATCCAGAATCGTCTCGCGGGTGAATCAGCCGCGTCCTACATCCTGATCCTGCCTTCGACTTTAACGTAATGACTTGACCGAATTGGCAGGAACAGAAGTCTTGACCTATTCGATTCTTGTGATAGAAATATACGCAGGTAACGTACAGAACATGGATGCTCTTTTTATTGAATTACCCGTATTTCAGAAGCACAGAGACGACTATCTGGACGACGTTCTGTTTCATGCTTTCCAACAGGAATTGCTGAAAAACCCGGAAGCGGGAGATGTCGTCGAAGGCGCCGGAGGTCTGCGCAAAATCCGAGTGGTGGATGAGCGGCGAAACAAGGGCAAACGCGGCGGACTGAGGGTGATTTATTACTGGTGGTCCGGCTTCGACCAATTCTGGCTCTTTACCTTGTATGGCAAGAACGAGCAGGACGATCTGACGCCACAACAGAAAAAACTGCTTAAAGAAATGCTTTATCGAGAAATCAAAGCGAGAACAAGCGATGAAACGTGACATTTTTTCCGAGCTGGTAGAGGGGTTTGAAGCCTTGGCCGATGAGCGCCAAGGTAAAGTCACACTGCGCACACACAAAGTAAAACTGGCCAAACTGGCTCCGATTACGGCAGAGGAAGTGGTTGGCATACGCCAGCAATTGAATCTTTCCAGGCCGGTGTTCGCCATGTACCTGCGCACCAATACCCGTACTTTGGAGAACTGGGAACAAGGGCGTGCCAAACCCAATGCTCAAGCCACCACCTTGATCCGGCTGGTCGAGCGTTTTCCGGAAACGGTGGAGCAATTGGCGGCGCTGACCTGAAGTGTCCGCGGCGTTTTCAATGACGCCTTCGCGAGCAAGCCCGCTCCCACAGTTTATTGAAGGTGTTCACAAGTGGTGCGTTCACAGGAGATCCACTGTGGGAGCGGGCTTGCTCGCGAAGGCGGCGGCACAGGCACAAACGCAAACGGCACCTTACGGTGCCGTTCGCGTTTCACGTTACAGACGATTACTTACGCGCCGCTTCCCACGATTTCAGCAGTTCGGCATAGTTCACGGTTTCACCCTTGGGCTTCTCATTCGCCAGTTTAGGCTTCGGTGCCCCCGGTTGGTCTAACCAGTACTGCGCATCACGCTCGGGGTTCATTTTCGGTGCGCACGTGGCTTGCGCCTTCGAGCGTTCCAGACGCGTCATGATGGCGTCCTGATCCTTGGCCAGACCGTCCAGTGCCTGTTGCGGCGTTTTCTCGCCACTGGCGGCTTCGGCGATGTGGCTCCACCACAGTTGCGCCAAGCGAGGATAGTCCGGCACGTTAGTCCCGGTCGGGGTCCATTGCACGCGAGCCGGGCTGCGATAGAACTCCACCAGACCACCGAGTTTCGGTGCCAGGTCGGTCATGGCTTGCGAGTTGATGTCCGACTCGCGGATCGGGGTCAGGCCGACGATGGTTTTCTTCAGCGATATGGTTTTCGACGTCACGAACTGCGCGTACAGCCAGGCCGCGAGTTTTTGCTTTTCAGGCGTGGATTTGAGGAAGGTCCAGGAACCGGCGTCCTGATAACCGAGCTTCATACCCTCCTCCCAGTACGGACCTTTCGGCGACGGTGCCATGCGCCATTTTGGCGTGCCGTCGGCGTTCATCACCGGCAGGCCCGGTTTGGTCATGTCGGCGGTAAACGCGGTGTACCAGAAGATCTGTTGGGCGATGTTGCCCTGGGACGGCACCGGGCCGGACTCGGAGAAGGTCATGCCCGCCGCTTCCGGCGGTGCGTATTTCTTCAGCCAATCGACGTACTTGGTGGTTGCATAGACCGCTGCCGGGCCGTTGGTGTCGCCGCCGCGGGTCACGCTGGAACCGACCGGATGGCAGTCTTCGACACGAATGCCCCACTCGTCCACCGGCAAGCCGTTAGGAATGCCTTTATCGCCAGCACCGGCCATGGAGAACCAGGCATCGGTGAAGCGCCAGCCGAGGGACGGGTCTTTCTTGCCGTAGTCCATGTGACCGTAGACGCGCTTGCCGTCGATCTCCTTGACGTCTTCGCTGAAGAACTTGGCGATGTCTTCATAGGCCGACCAGTTCACCGGTACGCCCAACTCGTAGCCGTACTTCTCTTTGAATTTGGCTTTCAAATCCGCCCGCTCGAACCAGTCGGCGCGGAACCAGTAGAGGTTGGCGAACTGCTGGTCGGGCAGTTGATAGATCTTGCCGTCCGGCGCGGTGGTGAAGGAAATGCCAATGAAGTCTTTGATGTCGAGGGTCGGCGAGGTGTAGGCCTTGCCTTCGTTGGCCATCAGGTCGGTGATCGATTCGGTCTTGCCGTAGCGAAAGTGCGTACCGATCAGGTCCGAGTCGTTGACCCAACCGTCATAGATGTTCTTGTCCGATTGCATCTGGGTCTGCAGTTTTTCCACTACGTCGCCTTCCTGCAGCAGGTCGTGGGTCAGCTTGATCCCGGTGATCTCGGTGAAGGCCTTGGCCAGTACCTTGGACTCGTATTCGTGGGTAGCGATGGTTTCCGATACCACCTTGATGCTCATCCCGCGAAACGGCTCCGCCGCCTTGATGAACCACTTCAGCTCTTCGAGTTGTTGATCCGCTGTCAGGGTGGACGGCTTGAACTCACTGCCGATCCATTTCTTCGCGGCGTCTTCATAGGCATCGGCCCAGGCCGAAGCGCTCAAACCGCTGAGTGCCAGCATGGCTGCCAATGAAATGCTATGTCGCAGCTTATTGTTTTTGTCGAACATAAGACCTCCTGTTTGGGTTTCGGAGCAGGCTCTGTACGAGAACTGCCTGCGCGGCGAGTTCTCGTACAGACCCTATCCCCAACGCATCACAGCCAACAGCCACACCAGGGACAACGCGGACGCTACCCAGATGCTCCAGTCGGTTACGCCGATTACCAGCAAATGCAGGTAGGCGCTGCCGAGAAGACCGATAAACAGCCGATCGCCACGGGTGGTGGAAATCGGCAAAAAACCACGTCGAGGGACACTCGGCGAACGCAACTCCCAGGTCGTCATGCCCGTCAGGATCAAGGCGATGACGCTGAAGAACGCCGCCGTGGGGCCGGTCCAACTCATCCATTCCATCATCAGTTCCTCATACCCGGCCCAGGGCAAAGCCCTTGGCCACATGGTTGCGAACAAACCAGATCACCAGCATGCCCGGCAGGATGGTCAGCACCCCCGCCGCCGCCAATACGCCCCAGTCGATGCCGGACGCCGAGACCGTGCGGGTCATCACCGCCGCGATGGGTTTGGCGTTCACCGAGGTCAGGGTTCGCGCCAGCAACAGCTCGACCCAGGAAAACATGAAGCAGAAAAACGCCGTAACGCCGATCCCGGAGCCAATCAACGGGACGAAAATCTTCACGAAGAACTTAGGGAAACTGTAGCCGTCAATGTAGGCGGTTTCGTCGATTTCCTTGGGAACGCCAGACATGAAACCTTCAAGAATCCACACCGCCAACGGCACATTGAACAGACAGTGAGCCAACGCCACCGCGATGTGGGTATCGAATAACCCGATCGAGGAGTACAGCTGGAAAAACGGCAGCAGGAACACCGCCGGTGGTGCCATGCGGTTGGTCAGCAGCCAGAAAAACAGGTGCTTGTCGCCGAGGAAACGATAGCGTGAAAACGCATATGCCGCCGGCAGGGCCACGCTCAGGGAAATCACCGTGTTCAGGCTCACGTAGTACAACGAGTTGAGATAACCGGTGTACCAGCTCGGGTCGGTGAAGATCACCTTGTAGTTGGCGAAGGTGAAATCCTGGGGAAACAGCGTCAGGCCGCCGAGGATTTCGGTGTTGCTCTTGAAGGACATGTTCAGCAGCCAGTAGATCGGCACCAGCAGGAACAGGATGTAGATCAGCAACGGGATAAGCTTTCTCTTGCTCATGGCAGGCCTCACCGATTGGCGTCAGAGTGAGTCATGGCGGTGTAGAACAGCCACGACACCAACAGGATGATCAGGAAGTACACCAGCGAGAAAGCGGCCGCCGGGCCGAGGTCGAATTGCCCGATGGCCATTTGGGTCAGCGTCTGACTCAGGAAGGTCGTGGCATTGCCCGGACCGCCACCGGTCAGCACGAACGGCTCGGTGTAGATCATGAAACTGTCCATGAACCGCAGCATCACCGCGATCAGCAGCACGCTCTTGAGCTTGGGCAACTGGATGTGTCGGAAAACTGCCCAGGCCGATGCCCGATCAATCCGCGCCGCCTGGTAGTACACGTCCGGAATCGCCCGCAACCCGGAGAAACACAACAGTGCCACCAGCGACGTCCAGTGCCAGACATCCATCACCAGCACGGTGACCCAGGCGTCCATGGTATTCGCCGCATAGTTGTAGTTGATCCCCATGGCCTTGAGGCTCGCCCCCAGCAGACCGATGTCCGCCCGACCGAAGATCTGCCAGATGGTGCCGACCACGTTCCACGGAATCAGCAAGGGAATCGCCAGAATGATCAGCACCAGCGACGACCAGCGGCCCTTGGTCGGCATGGTCAGGGCGATGGCGATGCCCAACGGGATTTCGATCAGCAACACGCAGCCGGAGTAAATGAACTGGCGTAGCAGCGAGTCATGCAACCGTGGGTCGAGCAGCACCTGCCTGTACCAGTCGGCGCCGACGAAGTAGCGGCTGGACTGGTCGAAGATGTCCTGCACCGAGTAGTTGACCACGGTCATCATCGGGATCACCGCACTGAATGCCACCAGCAGAAACACCGGCAACACCAGCCACCAGGCCTTGTTGTTCTGCACCTTGTTCATGGCAGCACCTCCAGCAGGTAATCATCGGCATAGACCATCAACCATTGCGCCGGAAAACTGATGTACGCCGTGCCTTCAGGCACCGGTTTGTCTTCGGCCAGGCGTACTTTCAGCGGCGCGCCGTCGAGGTTAAGCGTCATGATCTTGTAGGTGCCCAGGTCTTCGATATGTACGACCTGTGCTTGCATCGCGTCATCAAAGGGTTCTTCCCACACATGAACGAACTCCGGACGGATGCCGACTTTCAGGGTTTTCCATTCGGACTCGGCGATGCGTCTCTGCATCGCGTCAGACAACGGCAAGTGGGTCCCGGCAAAACCGACACCGCCGGCTTGCGACTGGACCTCGATCAGGTTCATCCCCGGGCTGCCGATGAAATAGCCGACAAAGGTGTGGCTCGGCCGTTCGAACAATTCCCGCGGCGTACCGAACTGCACAATCTGGCCGCCGTACATCACCGCGATCTTGTCAGCGAAGGTCGAGGCTTCGAGCTGATCGTGAGTGACATAGACCATGGTGATGTTGAACTGCTCGTGGATCTGCTTGAGCTTGCGTCGCAACTTCCACTTCAGGTGCGGGTCGATCACCGTCAGCGGTTCATCGAAGAGGATCGCGGATACGTCATCACGCACCAGCCCACGGCCCATGGAGACTTTTTGTTTTTCATCGGCGGTGAGGTTGCGTGCCTTCTTGTGCAGCAACGCCTGAAGGTCGAGGACTTCGGCGATTTCATGCACCTTGCTGTAAATTTTCGCCTCGTCCATGCCCTGATTGCGTAATGGAAAGGCCAGGTTATCGAACACCGTCATGGTGTCGTAGACCACCGGAAACTGGAAAACCTGGGCGATGTTGCGCTTTTCCGGGGTCAGTTCGTTGACCACTTTACTGTCGAACAGCACCTGGCCCTGGGACGGGCTGAGCAACCCGGAGATGATGTTGAGCAAGGTCGACTTGCCGCACCCCGAAGGCCCGAGCAGCGCATAAGCACCGCCCTGCTCCCAGACATGATCCATCTCGCGGATCGCGTAATCCTCAGGACTGGTCGGTGTAGGGGTGTAGCTGTGGGCAAGGTTCTGCAAACGGATTTCGGCCATCAGGCAACCCTCGCAATGCGGCGACCAGGCGCCTGAACCAGCCGCCCCTGCATATCGAACACAAACAGTTTATGGGTCGGGATATAGATGCGAATCGGCGCATCGACGTCGTATTCGTGAACACCCGGCAAGTGCAGCACCAGCAGGAAATACTCATTGCGCACGTGGAGGAAGGTTTCCGAGCCGCTGATCTCGGCGACCTCGACGGTCACTGCCAGTTCGAGGTCATCGTCGTTACTCGGCACCAGCGAAATGTGGCTGGGGCGCACGCCGAAACGGAACTCGCCCTCGCCCACCGGTCGCAGATCGACGTTCAACGGGAAGTGCACGAAATTGGCGAAGCTGACTTCGTTGCCGGCAATTCGTCCCGGCATCAAGTTGATCGGTGGCTCGGAGAACAGCTCCGCCGCCAGCACGGTTTGCGGCTGGTGATAAACCTCGGAGGACTTGCCGCTCTGAATCACCCGACCTTCGTGAAGAATGGTGGTGGTGCCACCCAGCGCCAAGGCTTCGTTGGGTTCGGTGGTGGCGTAAATCGCGATGGTATTGCGGGCCTTGAACAGCTCACGCATTTCCTGGCGCAGCTCTTCGCGCAGTTTGTAGTCGAGGTTGACCAGCGGCTCGTCGAACAGAATCAGTTCAGCGTCCTTGACCAGCGCCCGGGCCATGGCCGTGCGCTGTTGCTGGCCGCCGGAGAGTTCGAGGGGATAGCGCTGGAGGAATTTCTCGATGCGCAGCATCTTCGCGGTTTCCAGCACTTTGCTCTGAATCAGCTCATTGGAGACGCCGCCCTGACGCAACGGCGAGGCGATGTTCTCGAACACCGTCATGGTCGGGTAATTGATGAACTGCTGATAGACCATCGACACGTTGCGCAAACGCACTGGGCGTTGGGTAACGTCGACGCCGTTCATCAGGATGCGGCCGCTGTCAGGCTTGTCCAGACCTGCCATCAGGCGCATGAGGCTGGTTTTGCCGGACAGCGTGCGACCGAGCAAAACGTTGAAGGATCCGGGTTCGAAATTA
Organism: Pseudomonas sp. LBUM1673; assembly: GCF_059695645.1. Lineage (NCBI taxonomy): Bacteria > Pseudomonadati > Pseudomonadota > Gammaproteobacteria > Pseudomonadales > Pseudomonadaceae > Pseudomonas > Pseudomonas sp. LBUM1673. Next base: position 2,411,926 of record NZ_CP166780.1, on the reverse strand, counting down.
AGGCACGCATCGTCGATCCAGGTCTGGCCCTCGATGGTGCGGCTGACGTGCTCCAGGATTAGTGACATGGCTCGGCCTTTTTATTATTGGAGTCAAGCGACCGGAGCTGTAGAGCGACTTTCGTGCCAGAAACTGCAAGCCTTTGATCCAGCTTGAAAATCTTCAAAACAGCGGCAAAACCGCTTTCGTTGCTGAACAGAAATGAACAACCACGACTGAACAATTGAACAGTCCACCGGTTGACAATGAACAATAGTGAACAACACTCTATAAACACTTTTCAGCCACACATTGCCCCGTAGGAGCCAGGCTTGCCGGCGAAGGCGCCTTTGAAATCGCCTTCGCCGGCAAGGCTGGCTCCTACAGTTATGTAGCGTTTAAACGTGATGCAAAACCCATAAAAACAATAAAAGCTTGCTCAGAGATCGACTGCCATGGCCGCACCTGCCCTGCCGCTCTCCCACGACACCATCATCCAGGACTCCTGGTCCCGTTGCCGTGCGTTCGGCCTCAACCATCAGAGCGCGCCAGCGTTCGATCAGCTACCCGCCGACGGCATCGCCCGGTTACTGGAGAGCCAGCATTCACTGGTGCAGACCACCCATCAGGAAGTCCTGCCGTATTACGAGAACATTCTCAGTAACTCCAATTGCCTGATCATGCTTGCCGACAATCAGGGTCAGGTGCTGACGTCCTGGGGCACCCAGCGTTTCATCGAGCCGAGCCTGACCCGCGGTTTCAGCGCCGGCGCCAGCTGGATGGAGCGTTGCAGCGGCACCAATGCGATCGGCACCGCGTTGGCTTGTGAGCAGGCGGTGCACATCGAGCACGATGAACATTTTCTCAAGGCCAACCGTTTCATGACCGGTTCCGCCGCGCCGATTTTCGATGCCGAACGCAAGGTGATCGCGGTACTGGACGTGTCCAGCGACAGCTACCTGCCACCGTCCCACACCCTGGGCATGGTCAAGATGATGAGCCAGACCGTAGAGAACCGGCTGATCCTCAACCTGTTCCATGGCGAGCATTTCCAGCTGACCTTCAACACCGGGCTGAACAACCTCGACAGCCAATGGGCCGGGTTGCTGATCTTCGATGAAACCGGTCAGGTGCTGTCGGCCAATCGCCGGGCCGACAATCTGCTGGGCATCAGCCTGTCGCGGGTCAGTGTCGAAAGCCTGTTCAAGGTCTCTTTGCTGGAACTGCTGAACCAGCCGGACGGTCTGCCGTTTGCCTTGCAAGCCTCGGGTCGCAACCGTTTTCAATGCCTGCTGAAACGGCCAAAACAAGCGCCGATTCAGGCGCGGCTGTTTTCTGAAATAAAGAGTTCTGAAACAAAGAGCACTGAACCCAAGAGCGCTGAACCCTCGACGCTAACGCCCGCCGCGATCAGCCTCAATACCCTGCATTTTGGCGACAGCCGCGTGGAAAAAGCCGTGCGCCAGGCCGAGCGGTTGCTGGAAAAGGACATTCCACTGCTGATCCACGGTGAAACCGGGGTCGGCAAGGAAGTCTTCGTCAAAGCCCTGCACCACGCCAGCTCGCGCAGCAAACAACCGTTCATTGCCGTCAACTGTGCAGCGATCCCCGCCGAACTGGTGGAGTCCGAGCTGTTTGGCTATGAGAAAGGTGCCTTCACCGGTGCCAACCAGAAAGGCAGCATCGGGCTGATCCGCAAAGCCGACAAAGGCACGCTGTTCCTCGATGAAATCGGCGACATGCCACTGCCGACCCAGGCCCGCCTGCTGCGGGTATTACAGGAGCGTTGCGTGCAACCGGTGGGCAGCAGTGAGCTGTTCCCGGTGGACATCCGGATCATTTCGGCGACCAACCGCTCCTTGCGCGAGCAGGTTCAGCTGGGGCGGTTTCGTGAGGATCTCTATTACCGGATTGGTGGTTTGACCCTGGAGTTGCCGCCGCTAAGGGAGCGTAGCGATAAACAAGCACTGTTCAAGCGCTTGTGGGAGCAACACCGTGAGCCGTCGCAGTGGGCCGGGTTGAGTCGTGAGGTGATGGAATTGTTCAGCCGTCATCCATGGCCGGGGAATTTGCGCCAGGTCAGCAGTGTGATGCAGGTGGCGCTGGCGATGGCCGAGGAACAACCGGTGCGGCCGGAGCATTTGCCGGATGATTTTTTTGTCGATCTGGAGATGGAACCGGTGGATACGCCAGAGCCGGTAGCGGTTGATTTGAATGATGCCGAGGAATTGAATCGGCAGTTGCAGGCGGCTGGGGGGAATATTTCGCACTTGGCGCGGCGGCTTGGGGTGAGCCGCAATACCCTTTACAAACGATTGCGCCAGGTCGAGTGACGAGTGAGCCGCAATAGCGGCGTTCGGCTTGAGACCATTCGCGGGCAAGCCTCGCTCCTACAGGGACCGCGCCGTTCGCCAATATCGTGAATGACGCGGTCCCTGTAGGAGCGAGGCTTGCCCGCGAAGACGTCGGCCCAGACACCGCCTCACTTACGCTCAACCCACAAACAAAAACCCGCACAAGGCGGGTTTTGTTTGTAGCCAATACAGCAATCAGTCAGCCAGACGCCAGGTCGTCCCGCCCTTGCCGTCTTCCAGCACCACACCCATGGCGGTGAGCTGGTCGCGGATGCGGTCGGATTCGGCCCAGTCCTTGTTCGCGCGAGCGGTCAGGCGCGCCTGGATCAGTGAATCGACTTGCGCCGCATCGACCCGCCCTTCAGCACCGGCCTGCAGGAAGTCATCAGCTTCAAGCTGCAACACACCCAACACGCTGGCCAGTTCCTTCAAGCGTGCCGCCAGACCGGCCGCGGCATTGAGATCGCTCTCGCGCAGACGGTTGATCTCGCGAACCATTTCGAACAGCACCGCGCAGGCTTCCGGCGTGCCGAAGTCGTCGTTCATCACCTGGGTGAAACGCTCGACAAAGGCTTCGCCGCCAGCAGGTGCCACGTTCGGCAGGCCTTTCAACGCATGGTAGAAACGCTCGAGTGCGCCCTTGGCGTCCTTGAGGTTGTCTTCCGAATAGTTGATCGCGCTGCGGTAGTGGCTCGACACCAGCAGGTAACGCACGACTTCCGGGTGGTACTTGTCGAGCACGTCGCGAATGGTGAAGAAGTTGTTCAAGGACTTGGACATCTTCTCGCCATTGATGCGAATCATGCCGCAGTGCATCCACGCGTTGGCGTAAGTCTTGCCGGTGGCCGCTTCGCTCTGGGCGATTTCGTTTTCGTGGTGCGGGAACTCGAGGTCGCTGCCACCGCCATGAATATCGAAAGTCTCGCCGAGGCAGCAGGTGGACATCACCGAGCACTCGATGTGCCAGCCTGGACGACCGTCGCCCCACGGCGAAGACCAGCTCGGCTCGCCCGGCTTGGCGCCTTTCCACAGCACGAAGTCCAGCGGGTCCTGCTTGGACTCGTCGACTTCGATGCGTGCGCCGATGCGCAGGTCTTCGATTTTCTTGCGCGACAGTTTGCCATAGCCCATGAACTTGGCGACGCGGTAGTACACGTCGCCGTTGCCCGGTGCGTAGGCATAGCCCTTGTCGATCAGGGTCTGGATCATCGCGTGCATGCCGGCAATATGGCCGGTGGCGCGCGGTTCCATGTCCGGTTTCTGGATGTTCAGGCGCGCTTCGTCTTCGTGCATCGCCGCGATCATGCGCTCGGTCAGCGCTTCGAACGACTCACCGTTTTCACGGGCGCGATTGATGATCTTGTCGTCGATGTCGGTGATGTTGCGCACGTAGGTCAGGTCGTAACCGCTGAACCGCAACCAGCGGGTCACCAGGTCGAACGCGACCATGCTGCGGCCATGGCCCAGGTGGCAGTAGTCGTACACGGTCATCCCGCAGACGTACATGCGCACCTTGTTGCCATCCAGAGGCTTGAAGACTTCTTTGCTCTTGGTGAGCGTGTTGTAGATCGTAAGCACGAATGCTCCTTCCTTAACGCTGAATCACTGGCCCCACGAATCGCGCAGGGTCACGGTACGGTTGAACACCGGATGACCAGGTTTCGAGTCCTTGATATCCGCGACGAAGTAACCTTCGCGCTCGAACTGGAAACGGTCTTCCGGCTGTGCATTGCCAAGCGAAGGCTCGGCACGACAACCGGTGAGGACTTGCAGCGAGTCAGGGTTGATGTTGTCCAGGAAACTGGCGCTATCTTCGGCTTTCTCCGGGTTGGCCGAACGGAACAGACGATCGTACAGACGCACTTCGCATTCGACGCTGGCCGCCGCCGGCACCCAATGCACCACGCCTTTGACCTTGCGGCCTTCAGGGTTCTTGCCCAGGGTTTCCGGATCGTAAGAGCAACGCAGTTCGACGATGTTGCCATCGGCGTCCTTGATCGCTTCGTCGGCACGGATCACGTAGCTGCCGCGCAGACGCACTTCGCCGTTCGGCTCCAGGCGCTTGTAGCCTTTTGGCGGCTCTTCCATGAAGTCTTCACGGTCGATGTAGAGCTCACGGGCAAACGGCAGAACGCGCACGCCCATGTCTTCTTTCGGGTGGCACGCCAATTCGAGGTTTTCGACCTGGCCTTGCGGGTAGTTGGTGATCACGACTTTCAGCGGACGCAACACGCACATGGCGCGTGGGGCACTGTGGTCGAGGTCATCACGGATGCTGAATTCAAGCATGCCAAAGTCAACCACGCCGTCGGAACGGTTGGTGCCGATCATTTCGCAGAAGTTGCGGATCGATTTCGGTGTGTAGCCACGGCGGCGGAAGCCCGACAGCGTGGACATGCGTGGGTCGTCCCAGCCATGCACGTGCTTTTCATCGACCAGTTGCTTGAGCTTGCGCTTGCTGGTGATGGTGTAGTTCAGGTTCAGACGGCTGAACTCGTACTGACGCGGGTTCGCCGGTACTGGCAGGTTCTCGAGGAACCACTCGTACAGCGGACGGTGGCTTTCGAACTCCAGGGTGCAGATCGAGTGGGTGATGCCTTCGATGGCGTCCGACTGACCGTGGGTGAAGTCGTAGTTCGGGTAGATGCACCACTTGTCACCGGTCTGGTGGTGATGCGCGTGACGGATGCGATACATGATCGGGTCGCGCAGGTTCATGTTCGGCGAGGCCATGTCGATCTTGGCCCGCAGCACGCGTGCGCCGTCCGGGAATTCGCCGGCCTTCATGCGGGCGAACCAGTCCAGGTTTTCTTCCACGCTGCGATCACGGAACGGGCTGTTGCGGCCCGGCTCGGTCAGACTGCCACGGTATTCCTTGGCTTGCTCAGGGGTCAGGTCGTCGACGTAAGCCTTGCCGGCCTTGATCAGTTCTACCGCCCAGTCGTGCAACTGGTCGAAATACTGCGAGGCATAGCGCACTTCACCAGACCATTCGAAGCCCAGCCATTTGATGTCACTTTCGATCGCGTCGATGTATTCCTGGTCTTCCTTGGCCGGGTTGGTGTCGTCGAAACGCAGGTGCGTGACACCGCCAAATTCCTGGGCCAGACCGAAGTTCACACAGATCGACTTGGCGTGACCGATGTGCAGGTAGCCGTTGGGCTCAGGCGGGAAACGGGTGACGATCTGCGTGTGCTTACCCGAGTCCAGGTCCGCCTGGATGATCGGGCGCAGGAAATTGACCGGCACGGCAGGGCCGGTCTTGGAATTCGAGGTAGGGTCGACAGTGGGCTTGCTCATAGGATCCTTGAACGTACAAGTGCGCGGCCAGTTGGCCAAATCAAAGCGGCTGTTATCAATCAAAGGGGCTTATCATAGCCGATGCTGTCAAGTCGCTGACAGAGCAGGTCGGCAATCGGTTGCATTTAATCGGCTGCCAATGAAAAACAGCCTCGAAATTCGCGCCCGGCACGCTAAACTGCGTGCCTTGGCCGACACTGGCCAGACCGGTTGAGGGCCAAAGCGCCCCGAAACCCATGAATTTCTTGAAAGAGTACCGATCATGACCCAAGTCAAACTGACCACCAACCATGGCGACATCGTCCTGGAACTGAACGCCGAAAAAGCACCGATCACCGTTGCCAACTTCGTCGAGTACGTCAAAGCCGGTCACTACGAAAACACCGTTTTCCACCGTGTCATCGGCAACTTCATGATCCAGGGCGGCGGTTTCGAGCCAGGCATGAAAGAAAAGAAAGACAAGCGCCCAAGCATCCAGAACGAAGCCGACAACGGCCTGCCGAACGTGAAGTACAGCGTGGCCATGGCCCGCACCATGGAGCCGCATTCGGCTTCCGCCCAGTTCTTCATCAACGTGGCTGACAACAGCTTCCTGAACCACAGCGGCAAAACCGCTCAGGGTTGGGGCTACGCCGTATTCGCCAAAGTGGTCGAAGGCACTGACGTGGTGGACAAGATCAAAGGCGTGGCCACCACTTCCAAAGCCGGCCATCAGGACGTACCAGCAGAAGACGTGATCATCGAGAAAGCCGAGATCATTGAGTGATACTGCTGATTTCAGACTTGCATCTGGAAGAGGAGCGCCCGGACATTACCCGGGCGTTTCTGGATTTGCTCGCTGGACGCGCCCGCTCAGCGAGTGCGTTGTACATTCTGGGCGACTTTTTCGAGGCGTGGATTGGCGACGATGCCATGACGCCGTTCCAGCGTTCCATCTGCCAGGCCCTGCGGAATTTAAGCGACAGCGGCACGGCCATTTTTCTGATGCACGGCAATCGCGACTTCATGCTTGGCAAGGCCTTCTGCAAAGCAGCTGGCTGCACTTTGCTCAAAGACCCGAGTGTCGTGCAGATCAACGGCGAGCCGGTGCTGTTGATGCACGGCGACAGCCTCTGCACCCGCGACGTCGGCTATATGAAGCTGCGACGTTACCTGCGCAACCCGATTACCCTGTTCATCCTGCGGCACCTGCCCTTGAGCACCCGGCATAAACTGGCGCGCAAGCTGCGCAATGAAAGCCGTGCGCAAGTGCGGATGAAGGCCAATGACATCGTCGACGTCACGCCTGAAGAAGTGCCGCGGATCATGCAGCAATATGGCGTGAAAACCTTGATCCACGGGCACACCCATCGCCCCGCCATCCACAAGTTGCAGATTGGCGAGCAGGCGGCCAAACGCATTGTGCTGGGGGATTGGGATCGTCAGGGCTGGGCGTTGCAGGTGGATGAGCAAGGGTTTTCGCTGGCGCCGTTTAAGCTCGTGGCGCCCTGAAAATTTACAGACACTGTTGACCCCTGCGGACTGAGGCGGCAGCACATCCTGCTCATGACTTTCCGGGTAGACCGCCTTCGGCCAGAGAGGCAATAGTAGTGAGTAACACGTTGATATCCGCCAATGTGGTCCTGGGGTTCAACAAGGTCATCTTCAAGGTGATCAAACCGGCATAGCGGGTGACTCCCAGATTGGCGATTCCCTGGTCAAACAATGCCTGGGCGATATGACGGTGCAGTGCGTCCCGATCCTCGGCTGCGTGCAAGGGACTGCAAACCCGAAACAGAACGCTGGTCAATTGCCCGCAACTGACCAGCTCGAAGGCTGACGAGGCGTCGATCGCCTTGGCGACCTCGGCTGCCAGGTCAATACACTGGTCAATCATTGCCGCGTACTGATGGGTTCCGATACTGCGCAGGCTCATCCACAGCTTCAGCGCGTCGAAGCGGCGGGTGGTTTGCAACGATTTTGTCACCAGGTTCGGCAAGCCGTCCTGATCATCCTCTGGTGGGTTCAGGTAATCTGCGTGGGTGCGCATGAGTTCGAAATGCGCTTCGTCACGCAGCAGAAACGCACCGCAACTGATGGTCTGGAAAAACTGTTTATGGAAGTCCAGCGTAATTGAATCGGCCCGGTCAAGACCGCGCAGACGATGGCGATACCTGTGTGATAACAACAAGGCACCGCCCCATGCAGCGTCAACATGCAACCACAGCCCGTGGGCCTGCGCGATGTCAGCGAGGGTTTCGAGCGGATCGATTGCGCCCGTATCCGTGGTGCCCGCTGTAGCAACTATCACGAAGGGCGTTCGCGATTCACTCGCGAGCCTTGCGAGCGTGTACTTGAGGTCGTCAGCAGACATTCTTCCGTCACGGTCACAGGACACAGGTATCGCTGAGTTTTTCCCAAGGCCCAGCAAAGACAGCGACTGCTGTACCGAAAAATGCGCCTGACGCGAACACACGGCGACCATCCCTTGCGCGCACGCAGGAAGCCCCTCGTCCTTGACGTCCACCCCCCAGCGAAGCAAGGCATGATGATCACGGGCGAGCAACAGGCCCATTAAATTGCTTTGTGTCCCCCCGCTGGTAAACACGCCGGCGTCGCCGTCCGGGTAGCCTGTCCATGCACGGAGCGCACTCACCAGATGCTGTTCAAGAAAGGTCGCGGAGGGGCTCTGGTCCCAGGAGTCCAGCGACTGATTGGCGATGTTGATCAGGACTTCGGCAAGTTGGCTGGCCAGCGTTGTCGGGCAGTGCAAATGGGCAATGCAAAGGGGGTGGTGGACTTGCAGAGCGTGGTCGAGAAAACAGGCGGCGGCATCGGCCAGTGCCTGTTCGTCGCCCACCCCTTGCGGGAGGAAAACCTCCAGATCGGACAACGCTTTTCGTTGTACAGCTGGCCGCGTTCCGTCAAACAGCTTGCCTGTTTCCAACCAGCGACTCGCGATATCGACGGCCTGCCTCATCAAGCGGCGGTAAGTTTGCGCCCCGGCCGGATCAGCAGTGGTCATGCCTCGGGTCAGTTGTTCAAGACTGTTGGCATTATTCAGTGGCATGTTCGAATGCTCCAGGGATACAGGCTCATTGAGTGGCAGCACCTGTGGTGGGCGCGCGCAGGAGCAGGTAGATACTGAGCGCGCTGACTAACAGCAGCGCAGCCGCCGCACCTAGAACAGAGCCATAAGCCATTTGATAGGCTGTTTTGGCCGCTGAAATCAACTGCTGCCCGACTTCCGGTGATACCTTCGCGGCCACAATAAGCGCGCCATCCAGACTGTCCACCGCCTGATCGAAGGATCCGGCCGCTTCGGGTAATGCGACAAAACGGCTGTAGATTCCGCCCGCCAGGCTTCCCAGTAACGTAACACCCAAGGCCCCGCCCAACTCGAAAGAGACTTCTTCCACCGAGGCAACCATTCCAGCCTGGGTGGCAGGTGCCCGCTGCATGATGATGCTCGACGCTGCCGTCATCGCGGCCCCCACTCCCGCCCCCAACCCCATCAGCGCAAAGGCTGACGGCATGTTCGAGACCATCAGCGCGCCTATGCTGAGCCCTGAAATCAGCAACGCGACCGTCAGCACCGGCGTGCTACCGAATGTGGGCAGGAACCAGCCGGTCAAGGGCCCGGCGAAGAACGCCGTGAGGGGGAGTGGCAGGATGACGAGGGCCGCCTTCAACGGTGTCAGGTTCTGCACCAGTTGCAAATACTGGGTCAACACCAACTCCAGGCCAAGCAACGCCAACGAAGCGCAAAACGCTGCGGCAATGCCGGCGCTGAAGACCGGGTCGCGAAACAGATGGAAATCTATAAGCGGATGCATCGCGCGCTGCTGGCGCCGAACGAACACAATCAACAGCGATAAACCGACAGCCAGGGCACAAGCTGCGACAAACAGGTCAGGCTGGGGGCGACCGAACTCCTTGATGGCATACACCACACCCACCAGGCCGAACATGATCTGTAGCGAGCCGGAAAAATCCCACGCCTTGCCTTTCTGAACGGGTTGACTCGGGATGAAATAGAGCGCGCAAGGCAAGGCGAGAAGAATGATCGGCAGGTTGATCAGGAACACTGCCCCCCATCCATAAAACTCCAATACGATGCCCCCCAGAATCGGCCCCAGTGCAGCCGCGCCGGCCGCCGCCGAGGCCCACACACCAATGGCGAGGGAGCGTTCGCGCTCATCGACAAAGGTCTGGCGGATGATCGACAAGGTCGCGGGCATCATCATCGCGGCCCCCACGCCCAGTACCGCCCGCCCCAGGATCAGCCATTGCGGGCTGGTGGCAAAGGCCGACATCAGCGAAGCCAGCGCAAACACACAAAGGCCGCTGACGAACAATTGCTTGCTCCCCAGGCGGTCACCCGCCGCGCCCAGCCCCGGCAACAGACCGGCAACGAGCAAGGGGTAGATGTTCAGAATCCACAGTTTCTCGTTAGCGTTCGCCTGCAAATCCCGGGTCAACAGGGGAAGCGCCGCGTAAAGAACGGTTCCATCGATTGAAATCAACAGCAACGCAATGGAGACCAAAGCGAGGATCAGCCAGCGTCGGCTATGTGGCGGTGGTGGATTCGACATTGTGATCGACCCTGATCAAGGCGAATGGGAGTGCCTTCCTTCGGGAAGAAACCAGCCAAGGCGCCAGCCGACTCGGGCACAGCCCGAACCTTGCTCGCGAACCGCAAACCTACTGCGAAAGTTCTGTCCAGATTGCCGCGTACTGCTCTTGCACCTTCGCCGGGCAGGCAAAGGTGAACTGCGCCTTACGCAAAACCTCTGCCGGGATACTCAACTCCGGTGCTTCCCGCATGGACGCGGGCATGAACTGTTCGGCGCCGGCCACAGCACTGGCATAACCATGGAAGGCTGAGTTCAACGCTGCATTCCTCGGTTCCATGATGAAGTTCATAAACAGCTTGGCATTCGCCACGTTTCTGGAACGCTTCAGGATAACCACGTTGTCACTGAATATTTGCGTGCCCTCCCTTGGAAGGCCGAAGCGGATCGTCGGGTTGATCATGCGCTGGCGCAAGGCTGCACCATTCCAGTCGATGCTGGCCTTGAAATGTCCAGAGGCCATTTTTTGTACGCTGCCGTACTCCATGGAAGCCCACGTCGGTCGAGCCTTGACCAGGGTATTGCGCACCTTGTGCAACAATTGCGGATCAGCTTCACACATCTTGCCGCCGTGATAACGCACGGCTGCGTAGATGACTTCGTTCATGTCCGCGCCAATGTTAATCGTCCCTTGCAGTTCCTTGGGCGGATCAATCACCACAGACCAGGTGTCGATATCCCCTTTGTAGACGTCGGTATGAATGGCAACGCCCACCACACCCCAAGCCCATGGAACCGAAAATTTGCGCCCTGGATCAAAGGGCGGATCGACCCATTGCGCAGCGAGGTTGCGGAAGTTTTCCAGTTGAGACGGATAGGCCGCCAACACCAGATCCTCGGCTATCCACAAGGGCAAATAATTGCCTGCCACCACCGCTACATCCGCTGCAACTGACTGGTCTCGAACCTTGGCGAGCGCAGTGTCACTGGATTCGTACTCAACCAACTCAACTGCTACGTTGTGCTCTTTCTCGAATTTTTCGATCATCTGCGGGCTGGTGTAACTTTCCCAATTGTAGAGTTTGAGCGTTCCCTCGGCCTTGACGGTGCCAAGCGCGCAACTGAAGGCCAGGGCGATACCTATTCTGGAAAATTTTAACTGCATTGAGCTGACTCCGAAGCCTCGCGGCGAGTGCTAAAACCTGTCAGTGACAGTGAGTAATGAGAATGACCGATAACCCCGATACCAGAATCTAAGCCATTGGCAGCAGAACTCTCAGGTGGGCTACCCGCTGTGGAAGGTCGTCCTGGAGGGCCATGGCCGAGTAAGCGATCGACACCGAAAACACGCCCAGCAGCACGGAGGCTGATCGCTGGAAAGTCGCCGTATGATTCGACCAGGACTGGCGGGAAGTCAGAATCTTACCCAGGGACGCCCACAGTATTCCTATGGGCCCGAGTGCGATCAGAAACACACCCAGGGCCCAGGCGAAGTGCTCAGTGGACTGGAAAGCACTTAACGGAAAGACAGTGCTGGCGAAAAGGAACGCCTTGGGATTCAACAACGTTGCAAAAAACACTTCGATAAAGTTGGCGGGTCTGCGTAGAGCGTCATGGAGCACATGGCTGTTTCGCCATAATTTGAACGCCAGCCACAACAAGTATCCCGCACAGAGCAACTTGATGCCATCGAACAGCCAAGGCCGGCTCGCGGCAAAAGACAGCAGGAAAAAGCCCCAGGTCAAAATAGCCAGGGCATAACCCATGGCCTCTGCCATTACCAAAGGAAGCGTTCTGCGTAGCCCGACCTTGAGCCCTGAAGAAAACAGCAGCGTATTGGTCGGCCCCGGTACTATCAGAATAAGCGAGGCGTAGAACGACATCATGAGCAGTTCATAAAAGACAGGCATAGAACCTCCGGGCTCAGTGTCCCAAACGGTGTAAGGTGGCGGCGTGTCGAGCCCGGGTTGTTGCGCAATTAACTCAGGGAAAACGGACGCGCGGTGCGAAAGACCTCGATCGTGTCCAGACCCAAAGCTGTCCGACAGAGCCGCTCGATGCCGATACCAAACCCGGAACTCGCTGCGGGAACGGTGTTGGACCTCATCAGTTCACACATGAGCTGGTCCTCGGGGCCAAAGCTGTTGAGGCGCCTGGCCTGTGCCTCAAACCGATCGGCATCATCTTCATCCGTGTAACCATGGACCACTTCGATCGCATCGATAAGGATCTCGAAACGATCAACTATCGCCGCCGTTTTAGGTCTTCTTTTGGCCCGCACTTCGGGTAGCAACGGAAAGTCCGTGACCACCACACAACGGTTTTTGGAGAGCGGTTCGACATTCTCGGTGATGTAGCGGTCGATCAACCACAGCGGAGAAATTTCATAATCGTTGTACATCTCCTGAAAGGCGCCCACCAACTTCATGGCAGAGTGTTCGTCCGAGAACAGATCTATTCCCAGATCCTTGCGAATCAACTCCCCGAAAGACAAAACCTCTATCGGCCCAGGATAAAATTCACTGACGATGCGTTTCGCCAGTTCCAGCATTTCATCTATTGTGGCGTCGCGTTTATAGAGATCGAGCATGGTGAATTCAGGCAAGTGCGTTGCATCCAATTCATCCGGACGGAAACTGGCGCCCATTTCATAAACCGCTGGCGTGAACTGCAAGTTGTAGCGCAAGGCAAAGGCTGAAGACTCACGGAGCCAGCGGCCATCCGTCAATTGCAGTCTGGGACGGTCTGCATCGCCAGGAAACTTGCGCAGTATCGGCGTCATGATTTCGAAGTAACCTTCGTCATCCAGTAGATTACGGATGCGGCGCATCATGGTTGATTTGTAAATAACCGGCTCAATAGGCATGGCTGCTTAATATCCTTATTGGGAAGTAGAGCGTTCAACAGCCACGCCCCCCTACCAAGCCTGGATGCCATGTCAGAGCACATCGCGCCCGTCATGCATTTGGCTCGTAGCGTTTGCTTAAGTGGGCAAACCTCAGGGGGTCGTGGCTTTTTCCAGGGCGAAAAAACCTTCAGCCTAGGCCGCAGATTTTCCTTTCAGCCCAACGTCGATTTTCCACCAACGTGGGCGAGCGGACGTAAAGGAGTGCGCTGTGGGACGCAGCGCACTTTGCCCCTTGGAGTCGAAACTGCCGAGCACCAGCGCGACCGTGGGTGCATCATCAATGGCGCCCAGCGTGCTACCGCAGCGAGGGCAAAAGGCCCGGCTGGAATACTCTGAAGATCGGTACAGCGTCGGCATCCCGCCTTCGCCAACCCACTGCACTTCGTCCTTTGAGAACTCCACCCAGCACAGGGTCAGCCCCCCCGAGTGCCGCTGACACATCCCGCACGAGCAGGTATGAGGGTTTTGGGGCTCACCGATGGCAAGGAATCGGATGTGCCCGCAAAGGCATCCACCCTCATATTTTTTAGTACTCATGTGCAGATCTCGTCCTTGTGATTAAGCGGCTTTGTATCTGGATGCGCGACCTTCCTGCACCAGACTATGAATCTCGACCCACTGGTCGACGAACGGATTGATCATCTGCAGGAACCCATCAACTATCTGCGGTTGAAGGAAGTTGAAGAGTTCTGCTTCATGAATGAACCTGGCGATGCCATCCTGGTGCCCCTGCTCGACCGCAACATTGCCTGTGGCCGCAACGTGATCATCATCCAGGTGCATCCGGTAGTAGAAATCAAGACGCTTGAGCGAGCGGCCCGAACCCAACCCCAGGACAATGCCCAGCCTGTCGGTGATATCCCGCAGCAACCGGGTCTCAGCAATAGCAACGGCTTCGGTTGCGTAGTACATGCCCAGTATTGTGGAGGGGCAATGCGACCAGGTCAGGACATCAATCAATGAGATGAGCGAGCGTGTCGAGTCGGCACGGGGCATCCAGCCATTGACCCTGAAGCCAAGATCCTCAATCAGCGCACCACTGAAAACTACATAGTGGGCAGGCAGTTTTCCTCTCTCACCCCCCTCCTCCAGGAAATTGCGTGTTAACTCCTGAGCCAGTTCGGGGCAGAAGCCTCTGACGGTCTCGGCGGCCCGTAACAGCATGGTGGAGTTGTAACGAGCGAACACAGACAGTTCGGCAATGTACAACTGTGCTTCTTCTTTCGAGAGGCTCTTGGGATCAACCAGGTCATGGATCTTTTGGTAGATACTGTCGATCATCGGATCCAGATGTCCGGCAACCAGTTCACGACCCGAAACCACTGCTTTGCCGTCTCGTATGATTTTATTGATCAGCGCATCGGTTTCGGCACAGTGGCTGAGATAACCGTCAACCAGACTGGGAAAGTTTCTGTACATCGGCTTATCCTCCTTGAACGATCGATTAATGGCAGTGGAGCCCGCCCGTACGGGACATTTCGCGCAGCAGGTCAATCAACTCATCGGAGTCCACACTGACAGACTCTCGCTGGTTGAGCCGTTCCAGCAGATTGACGAGACGTCCGTGCGGATCAGGCAAGACGATACTTTTGGCCCCGATAAACACCCGAACCTCATCACTACCGCAGTCCAGACCTGCCTCATACGAGGCCAGGCAAGGTTGGCGTAGTGACACTACCGAACCCAGCTGCACGCGCACAGGTGTAGACAGTTGAGTATCCAGCAGCAGATTTTCGCTGATGGCTCTAGGCAACTCCCAGCCGCCATTGCTGCGCAACCTATGCCAGTAATAATTGAGGTAGTGAGGGAGTTCATAATCGACCCAGGATCGAATGGTCGACTCCAACAGTTCGGTCACCGGACTCAACAGCGGGTTATCATTTTTCAACGGCACGAGTGCCGACATGCCTTCTTCATCGAAAGGCAGCGTCAAGTCACTGAGGGCCGGAATCACTTTTCCTGACAGAAACCGCTTGAGCGGATAAGTGTAGAACGGCAGCGCGACAGAAACAGAGTATTGTTCCTGGCGCCCAATGTGATAAACGGAAGCCGGCAAGTACAGTACGTCGCCCGGTTTAAGGACATGCAAAGTCGCTGTTTCCAGCAGTCGCTCATAGGCCTCGGAATCAGCAAAAGTGGGCGCCCGGTGCCCCACCATCTCGACATAGAGTTCCCTCGACCAACAGTAAAAATCTTTTACTCCGGGACCAAGATGACAGAGAAAAGCATGTTCGAAGCCCTCATGAATACCAAAGGCAGTGTCCGAGTAGTTGCCACAAAAGGCGGCTTGCTCCACCCCGCCAATGGGAAATCCTTTGTAGTCGAAAAACGATTGAATCAATCGGCCAAAGTCAGCCGCCAGTTTTGGACTGGCCTGTTCGAGATTGTTTATGACCAGGCTGAATCGCTCTTTGCCAGTAAGGCGCTGCATGTATCCCATGAGCGCTTCATCTGCCTGGGTGTTTTGAGAGAATGCGTCATCAATCAAATCGTCCCGGCGACTTTCTCCGTCGTAAACCCGAATGCGGCAGTCCAGCGTTTCACGCAAGTTCCGGTCACGCAACGCATAAAAAGCGGACTCCACTGTCTGGGCAGTGGCAAAGCCAGAGGCAAGTGGAAGTAGCGACTCAAAGAGGAAGGGTTCCCGTCCTGATTTGGTTTTTTCCTCGAAGCCTTCCCATACTTCTTTTTCAAACATGAATGACCTTCCTCTACCCACCATCACTGAACAATGTGTGACACCGTCGAGGCAAGCCGGCTGCCCAACCTGCGCAGCAGCCGGCTTACGATCAGATCAGGCTCATCGCATCAGGGCGCACGCCTGTTTTCATCGCATCGGGACGAACACCCGTTTTCATTGCATCCGGACGAACGCCTGCTTTCATTGCATCCGGACGAACGCCTGTTTTCATCGCGTCAGGACGAACACCCGCCTTCATCAAACAAGTTCCACTGTTCATATTGCTTCCTTTTTAGTTGTTGAGTTAACGCATCGTGATATTGCAAAAAACAGGCACCTTTAACGGTCTTGCTTAGAGCATCTACTTCAGCCACAAGCATGCCTTCAACGTTTAACGCCGAGGATCCTGATTTATGGGGTGCACTTGAATACGCCTGACAACCTACAGAAAAAGGCTACAACAGGCGAGGTGCGGGATTGAAGATAGGCGGGTTTTAAATTCGCGCCTTGAGTATTTGTTTCTGATTGTTAGAGGATTGTTGCAGACGCCGTTAAACAAACAACCGCAAGCGAGAGACGGGTTTTAGGGCGAAGGGTTTATGAACGTTTGATACTTGGAAGGGAGAGTGCTGATTCACTGGAACGGCGACTTGCGCCATCATTGTGGCGCCTATGGGGCAAGCCCCCTCGCCACAGGGAGCAGCCCTTAATCGGGGGCGGAGTCAGAAATCCCGCTTGTAGAAGATGTCCAGCGAACTGGCCACGCCGCCAGCGGCTTCGAGATAAACCTTCTTGCTCAGCTTGTAACGCAAGGCGATGGTGTTGGCCGGTTCGAACACCCCTACCCCATAACGCAGGCTGAGTTTTTCCGAGATGTTGCCGCTGGCCACCACGGCGGTGCTGGCGCCGCTGCCTTGGGTATCGAGCTGGAAGTCCTGAATGCCCAAGTCCTTGGCCAACCCGCTGGTCACCCCGGAACTGCCCATCAAGCCCAACCCGAGGGCGGCCTGGGCGAGCATGTTGTTGTCCTCACCGGTGGTGCTCAATGGACGGCCCAGCACCAGATAGGACAACGCCTGCTCCTGACTCATGGCCGGTTCGGAAAAGATCTGCGTGGTCGGCTGCTCGGCACTGCCACTCAGGCGAATGCCGGCGATGACGTCGTCGGTCTGGCGAATCGCTTCGATGTCCAGATACGGCTGATCGATGGGACCGGCAAACAACAGGCGCGCACGGCGTACCGTCAGTCGCTGCCCGTAGGCGCGATAACGCCCGTCGTTGAGCCAGAGTTCGCCACGGGTGTCCATGTTGTCGCCGATGTGCACCTGGCCTTGCAGGTTGGCGGTCAGGCCGAATCCGGCAAAGCTGAGTTTGTCCTGCCCGACCACCACATCAATGTCCATCGCCATGACCATCGGCGGTTTACCCTCTTCGGTCTGCTGACCGACGATCACCGTGTCATCGGAGACCTTGACCGTCGACGGCGGCAGTTCGCGCACGGTGATCTCGCCCTTGGGCACCAGCACCTTGCCGACGATCGCCAGTTTGTCGTCCTTCATGGAGATTTTCAGGTCCGGCGCGACTTCCAGCGCGGCGTAGGGTTCGACGGTGACCGGCAACTGCGAGCCCTTGAGCGCCAGATCCACGACCAGCGCCTGGCCCCAGGCGATGTTGCCATTGAGGCTGCCCTGCCCGCTCTTGCCGCTTTTCCAGCCGCCGTTCAATTGCACGGTTTCGCCGGCAATCACCGCTTGAAATTGCAAGGCTTCGAGCGCCATCGGCAGTTCAGGCCCGGAGATTTCACCGTCGCGCAGCTCAAGGTTGCCGTTGACCAGCGGCGCCAGCAACCCGCCGGACAGGGTGCCGCTGCCGCTCAAATGTCCGGTGAGTTTCTCGACCATCGGCACAAACGGCCGCGCCACCGACAAGTCCAGACCACTGAGACGGAACGAGCCGGTCAGTGGTTTGTTCTTCGGCAACGGGTTGATCTGCGCCTGAACCATCAATTCGCCGAGTTTGCCGCCGACAAAGTTGAGGTCGGTGTCGATGCGTTTGGGCGTGAGCCTGCTGGTGAGTTTCAGGGTCTGGTATGGGAAGTCCAGCCATTGCTCCTTCTCGCGCATACGCAAGGTGCCGCCGCTGGCGTCGATGCTGACCAGGCCGTTCGGGCCGCTGGCCGGCAAGTCCAGTTGCAGGTCGGCGTTGAGCTTGCCCTTCCAAGCAAAATCCTTCGGCAACCATTGCGCCAAACTGTCGATCGGGAATTGCTTGAGGTGATAACGCAGCTTCGGCTCGGGCATCAAGCGCTGGTCTTCGCCGCACAGGCTGGCCGGGCCGGACATCCAGCAATGGGCGCCGAAGTTGATTTTGCCGTCCGCCAGTCGTTCGAGCTTCGCCGGACTTTGCAGCTTCCAGTCCTGACCGCCGGCCTGGATATCGCCACTGGCCAGACGCCCGCGCCAGTTGCCCTTGTCCAGCGTGCCATCGAGACCGAGCGCCAGTTTCAGTTTCGGTCCTTGCAGATCGAGGGCGAGTTTCTGGTTTTTGATGTCGCCCTGACCGCTGGCGGTCAACGTGCCCAGTGACGTGTCGCCGGTCTGAATGCCACTGCCCTTGAGGTCGATCTTCGCCCGCTGGGCGCTGTCGAGGGTGGTATCCAGATTGAGGCTTTGCAGGCGATTGTCTTCGAAGGCCAGTTGCGTGCCTTGCAGGCCGAGCTTGCCTTGTGGCGCCTTGAGCGTGCCGGCGACATCGACCCGGCCATTGAGCTGACCGCGCAGTTGCGGCCAGAGCTGGGCCAGACGCGGCAGCTTGATGTCGATCCGGCCGGCGAGTTTCTGTTGCAGGCTGCCCTGGCCGTTGATGCTGTTGTCACCGAGGCGAATCTGCAACGCGCTGAGGTTCCACTGCTCGCCGCCGCCATCGGCTTTGGCTTGCAATACGGCCGGTTGCCCGCGCAGCTTGCCTTTCAGGTCCAGGTCGGCGGTCAGGCTGAGTTTTTCATTCTTCATCTCGCCTTTGCTGCGCAACGGGCCGGCCAAGGTGCCTGGCAACTCCGCGAGCCAGTAAGCCGGGTTGATTGCCGAGAGGTCCAGCGCCGTATCCCAGGCGATGCCGTCGGAAAACTGCAGGTTCAAGTGCCCTTCGGCCTTGCCCTGCCCGGCTTCGAGCTTGAATTGCGGCAGATGGATTTTGGTCAGGTCGCCGCTGAACGGGCTGTTCAGACTGAACGACCCGGCCGGGCCATCCAGTGCAGCCTTGAAGTTACCGATGTAGTTGCCGTCGGTGTAGGAGACTTCACCGTTGAAGCTGCGCAGCGCCACTTGCGGCTCGTCGATCAGCGGATAGAGACGGTGCCACGGGAAATCCAGCCAGTCGATTTTTGCATCAGCGCTCAGGCCTTTACTCCAGTTCATTTGTCCGGTGAGCTTGAGGCTTTGTTTGTCGTTGGCCGTCAGGTCAAGGCCGGCGATCTGCGCGCCCTTGGCGTCGACCTTGCCTTGCAGCAACAGCGCAACCGGGCCTTGCTCGGCAGGTAACGTGGCTTTACCGAGCAACTGGTAACCATTTTTCAAGTCGCCGTCGCCGGTGAGTTCCAGTTGATTGAGTTGCAGGGTATCCGGCAACTCGGCACTGGGTTTGAAGCCGTCGGCGGTGACGCGCACTTTGGCCGGCAGGTTTTCCACCAGCGGTTGCAGTTCACCCGTGAGCTGCCCGTTCAGGTAACCGCTGCTGTCGGCTTTCAGCTTCAGGGTTTTCAGCAAATCGCCGTCGACCTTCAACGCCAGTGCCCATGGCTCGGTGCCCGGCGCCGGCAACGTCAGTTTGCCTTCGGCGGTCAGCGGCCAGTTGCCGCTCGGTTGCAACAGGCCAGACAAGTTCAGGCTCAGTTCATCACGCTGCAAGTGCACCGAGTCGATCTGCAAACCTTTGGCGGTCCAGTGCGCCGCCAGTTGCAGGCCTTTGAGTTCTTCGCTGCCGTTAAACAGCAGACGACCGATCTTAACGTCGCCCAACTCTATGGCCAGCGGCAATTTCAAGTCCGGAAGACTGATCGGGCCGCTGCTTTCCTCTTCCACGCCCGGCGGGAACTGCAGGCTGACTTGCTCGGCCTGCAATTGCTCGATGCACAACGTCATGCGCGTCAGGCACAGCGGCGACCAAGCGAAAATTGCTTTGTTCAGCTCAACCCGGCTGCTTTCCTGCTGCCACACCAGATGATCGGCGCTCCACTGCCCACCCAAACGCCCCTGGAAATTCTCCACGGTCAAACCCGGCACAAACCCGAGCGTCCAACGACTGCCCGGTTGAGTGCCCAGCACGGTGGCGAGCGTCAGCACGATCAGCATCAGCAGCGCCGCAATCGCCAGCAGCGTTATTTTCAAACCACGCTTCACAGCTCAGGCCCCATGGAAAAGTGCAGTCGAATGCCGCCGTCGTCGTCCATCGCATGGGCCAGGTCGAGGCGAATCGGCCCCACCGGCGAGACCCAGCGGATGCCGACACCGACACCGGTCTTGAGGTTCGGCAGTTCAAGCGTGTTGAAGGAGTTGCCTTGGTCGATGAAGGTTGCGACCCGCCATTTCTCGGCGATGGAGTATTGATACTCGACGCTGCCGGCCACCATGTAACGGCCACCGATACGGTCGCCCTCGGAGTTCTCCGGGGACAGGCTCTGGTAGTCGTAACCGCGCACGCTCTGATCGCCACCGGCGAAGAATCGCAGGGACGGCGGAACGGATTTGTAGCCGTTGGTGGCACTGCCGCCGACCTGTACCCGACCGAGGAAACGATGTTTATCAAAGACCGTGGTCAGGCCTTTGACCAGCGCCGTGCCGTAGATCAGGTTGGTGTCTGAACCCAACCCCTCCTTGGCGACTTTGGTTTCGAATTGCAGGCGGTAACCGTTGTGCGGATCGATGCGGTTGTCGCTTTTCAGGTACGAATAGCTGACACCCGGCATCAGCAAAGTACTTAGGCCCGAGTCGTCGCCGAGCCTGTATTCCTCGCGCTGCCACTTGAGCGATACCACCCGCTGCCAGCCGCTGGGCAACTTGCTGTGCCACTCGGGGCCGACGGTGAGCAACTTGCTCAGGCTGTCCTTATCGGCGATTTCTTCACTCTGATAGCCACCGGCAAAGCGCAGTTTGTCGGTCAATGGTGGGTCCAGCGGAATGTCGTAAAACAGCCCGACGTTCTGCCTTGGCGCCGAAATCTCGGTCTCCCAGCCATAACTGTGCCCCTGGGGGTTAACCCAATGGCGGGTCCAGTTGGCTTTGGCCCGTGGGCCGACGTCGGTGGAAAAACCCAGGCCCAGCCCCATGGTCCGTGGCTTGCGGGTTTCGAGTTTGACCGCCACCGGGATCACGTCGTCCTTGGACGCGGTCGGCGCCGCGTCCACGCGCACGCCTTCGAAGTAACCGCTCGATTGCAGGTTCTGATTGAGTTCAGCAATCAGTTCGGAGTCATAGGGCGCACCGGCCTTGAACGGCACCATGCGTTGCAGCAGGTCTTCATCGAACGGCGTGTCGCCTTCAAAACTGACTTTGCCCAGCGCATAGCGTGGGCCGCTGTCGTAGATCAATTCGATGTCCGCGACGCCGGCCCGCGGGTCCACCAACAGTTTCTGACGGGTGAAGCGCCCACTGAAAAAGCCGTAGCGCGAGGCCTGGTTCTGGATCAGCCGCTTGGCGTCTTCGTAACGGCCATGGTTCAACACCGCACCGGGTTTCAACAGGTCGCTTTGGGGCACACGAAAGGATTTGAGGGAGGCGGCAAGGCCGTCGATGCGCACCGTGACGTTGCGCAAATGGATCGGCTCGCCAGGGTCGATGTTCAGCACCAGGCGCGGTGTCTTGCCGCCCTTCACATCGCTTTCAATCTGTGGCTGGTAGTAACCCAAGGCCTGGGCAGCCTTGCGTGCCTGTTCTTCGGCACCGCGACTGAAGCGCAGCAAGGCTTCTTCATCGCGATCGCCGAGGCTACCGATATAGCCTTCTATATTGGCCTTCAGTTCATCGTTGGACGGTTTGATCCGCACATCCAATTCACTTTGCGCCAGCGCCGCGCAGCTGGAGATCAGCATCAGCACGCCACTGGTAAATCTTCCAGGAAACTTCATAGGCGCGGATGCTATCACGAGCTTGGGAGCGTGATAGAGCCTGGCGTGCGCTGAAAGTTCTACCTTTATCCCGTTGCTGTTTGTAACACCTGCGGGTTGGCGTGGAAAAATACATGTTCACGAATCGGTCCTACGGCCACTTCGCCGATTTCCTCGTAGCCCTGACGCTTATAGAACTCCAGATAACGAGGATTCCCGGTGTCGAGAATCACGCCTTGGGAGTGTTCATCGACCGCGCACCAGTTGTGCACCGCTTGCAGCAATTGTTCGCCGAAGTGCTTGCCCTGGAATTGCGGATGAACCCCCAGCAACGGCAGGACGTGCACCGAGTCGGACGGCACGCACGCCATCACGGCGGCGTGGTAATCGAGGTAGCGTCGGGTACAGCGAAACCCGGTGCTGAGCACCATCCGCAGGCGCCAGGCCCAGCTTTCGGTAATACCCAGGCGGCGTTGCGGCGGTGCGATCAGAGCGATGCCGATCAAGCGGTCATTCACCAGCAGGCCGATGGCCGGTAAATCCTGCAAAAAGTGCTGTTTGACCAGTTCGCGTACCGTTGCCCGTACCCGCTGTTCATAACCAGGGCGCTCGGCTTCGAACAGGTAGCCGAACGTCGGCTCGTGCCGGTACGCCTGGTACAACAGCGAGCGTGCTTCGGGGGAATAGCCGCTGTCGAGCATGTGAATATCGGCGATGACGGTCGAGGTTTCGGGCATATCGGTCGATCTCCCTGAGGCGCGACTCAAATGGTCGCGCTCTTATTTGGTACGAACCTTTGGGTGGCTTCACAGTTCCCCAGACAGGTATAGACCAAGCCAGGATCTTCATCGACTGGGCTGACGCCTTCGCGGGCAAGCCTCGCTCCTGTAGGAGCGAGGCTTGCCCGCGAAGAGGCCCGATCTGCCAACACATCTCTGACAGAACACAACGAATCCCCTCACCCCAAGGCTGGCCCCATTCCTACATGTCAGCTAGCATCGCACTTTTGCCAGGACTGCCGACCATGAAGATCGTCTCCTTCAACATCAACGGGCTGCGCGCTCGCCCGCATCAGCTGGCGGCGCTGATTGAAAAGCATCAACCGGACGTGATCGGGTTGCAGGAAACCAAGGTCCATGACGACCAATTCCCCCTGGCCGAGGTTCAGGCGCTGGGTTATCACGTGTATTTCCACGGGCAAAAGAGTCACTACGGCGTGGCCCTGCTCTCACGCCAGGAACCGATTGCGCTGTACAAAGGTTTCGCCACCGATGAAGAAGACGCTCAGCGGCGTTTCATCTGGGGCACTTTCGCCGACGCCAATGGCGTGCCGGTGACCATCATGAACGGCTACTTCCCACAGGGCGAAAGTCGCGATCACCCCACCAAGTTCCCGGCCAAGGAACGTTTCTACAGCGATTTGCAGCAATTGCTTGAAAGCCAGTTCAGCAACGACCAGCCGATTGTGGTGATGGGCGATGTGAACATTTCCCCGGAAGACTGCGACATCGGCATCGGCCCGGACAACATGAAGCGCTGGCTGAAAACCGGCAAATGCAGTTTCCTGCCCGAAGAGCGCGAATGGATGGCCCGCCTGAAAAACTGGGGTCTGGTGGACAGCTTCCGCCACCTGAACCCGGACGTCGCCGACCGTTTCAGCTGGTTCGACTACCGCAGCCGCGGTTTTGAAGATGAGCCCAAGCGCGGGCTGCGGATTGACCTGATCATGGCGTCCCATGGGTTGTTGCCGCGAGTGAAGGCTGCCGGCGTGGATTACGATCTGCGCGGGATGGAAAAACCCTCCGATCATGCGCCGATCTGGCTTGAATTGAGCTGATCCTACAAAATCCACACAAAACTAATGTGGGAGCGGGCTTGCTCGCGAAAGCGGTCGATCATTCAACATCGATGTCGACTGACCCAACGCCTTCGCGAGCAAGCCCGCTCCCACATTGGGTAACTGTCATCGTTCAGAAACCTTACTGACTTATTCTCCCGACACTTTCTTAGGCTTATAAGGTGCCGGCATGACGCTGCGCGTGTTGTTTCTGTCGATGCTCGCCGCCGTGCTGCCGTTGACGGTATCGGCCGGCGATTTACCGACGCCCGAACGTGGCCCGGTACTGCGCATCCAGGGCTCCAATACGATTGGCGCGGCATTGGGCCCGGCGCTGGTCGAAGGGATGATGCGCGAACAAGGCCTGCTCAAGGTTCACCGCGAAACCCCGGACAAAGCCAACGAACAACGCATCGTCGGCGAAACCATTCAGGGACACCGAGTCGAGGTGGAGGTCGCGGCCCATGGTTCCAGCACCGGGTTCAAAGCCCTGAAAAACGCATCCGCCGATCTCGCGGCCTCGTCGCGCCCGATCAAGGACAGTGAACGGGTGGACCTCGTATCGCTGGGCGACCTGAAAAGCCCGGTTGCCGAGCAAGTCATCGCCATCGATGGGCTGGCGATCATCCTTCATCCGCACAATCCGCTGAAGCAACTCAACACCGAACAACTGGCGCGAATCTTCAGTGGCGAAGCGAAAACCTGGGAAGAACTCGGCGGCACCGGTGGGACGATTCATCTCTATTCGCGGGATGACCAATCGGGCACCTACGACACGTTCAAGGAACTGGTCCTCAGCCCGCGTGGGAAAACCCTGAGCGGCAACACGAAACGGTTCGAATCCAGCGAGCAGTTGTCCGACGCGGTGAGTCTGGACCCGCAAGCCATTGGCTTCATCGGTTTGCCTTATGTGCGCCAGGCCAAAGCCGTGGCCATTGTCGATGGCGACTCCCAGGCCATGCTGCCGCTCAATAGCCTGATCGCGACGGAAGACTACCCTCTGACCCGTCGGCTGTTCTTTTACCTGCCGCCGAATGGGAAAAATCCCTGGGCCAAGGCCTTGGTGACGTTTGCCCAAAGCAGCAAAGGCCAGGCAATCGTTGCAGCCAATGGTTTTATCGCGCAGACCGTTCAGGCCATGGCCGTCACGCCGAATGCGTTGATGCCTGAGGGTTATCTGGCACTCAGTCGCCATGCCCAGCGGCTGACGGTGAATTTTCGTTTTGAAGAAGGCAGCGCGACGCTGGACAACAAGGCCCGACAAGACTTGTCACGGGTGCTCGACTATATAAAGCAGCACGACAAAACCAATCGGCAGGTGACACTGGTGGGGTTTGGCGATGCCAAGAGCGATCCGGCGCGGGCCGACCTGCTGTCGAAACTGCGGGCCATGGCGGTGCGGCGAGAACTGGTGAAAAGCGGTGTGGTGTTTCGCGAGATTCGCGGTTTCGGCGCCGAGATGCCGGTGGCGGCCAACAGTGGGGATGAGGGGCGGATCAAGAATCGGCGGGTTGAGGTTTGGGTGTATTGAAGCAAGCACCGAACATTGTGGCGAGGGAGCTTGCTCCCGCTCGGCTGCGAAGCAGTCGCGAAACCAGACAACCCGGTACATCTGAAACAACCGGGTTGCCGTATTTTAGGGCCGCTTCGCACCCCAGCGGGAGCAAGCTCCCTCGCCACAAAAGCCCACCAGTATTACTGACCGCTACGCATCATCTCTTTCGGCACATATTTGCCGATCTCAAACTTGCCGATCGCCGCGCGGTGCACTTCATCCGGGCCGTCGGCCAGGCGCAGGGTGCGTTGCATGGCGTACATATAGGCCAGCGGGAAATCGTTGGAAACCCCTGCTCCGCCATGAATCTGGATCGCCCGGTCGATCACCCGCAACGCCACGTTCGGTGCAACCACTTTGATCTGTGCGATCTCGCTCTTCGCCACCTTGTTACCGACGGTGTCCATCATGTACGCCGCTTTCAATGTCAGCAGTCGCGCCATGTCGATCTCCATCCGCGAATCGGCGATTTTGTCGATGTTGCCGCCCAGACGCGCCAGGGGTTTGCCGAACGCAGTGCGGTTGACCGCACGTTTGCACATCAGCTCCAACGCACGCTCAGCCATGCCGATCGAACGCATGCAGTGGTGAATCCGGCCCGGGCCGAGGCGACCCTGGGCAATTTCGAAGCCGCGTCCTTCGCCCAACAGGACGTTTTCGTACGGCACCCGGACGTTTTCGAACAGCACTTCGGCGTGGCCGTGAGGCGCGTCGTCGTAACCGAACACCGGCAGCGGACGCACAATCTTCACGCCGGGGGTATCTACCGGCACCAGAATCATCGAGTGCTGCGCATGGCGCGGTGCATCCGGGTTGCTCAAGCCCATGAAGATCAGGATCTTGCAGCGCGGATCGCAGGCACCGGAGGTCCACCATTTCTTGCCGTTGATCACCCACTCGTCGCCATCACGTACAGCGCGGGCGGCCATGTTGGTGGCGTCGGATGAGGCCACGTCCGGTTCGGTCATGGCGAACGCCGAGCGGATCTCGCCGCGCAGCAGCGGTTCGAGCCAGCGTTGCTTCTGTTCTTCATTGGCGTAACGCACCAGCACTTCCATGTTGCCGGTGTCCGGCGCCGAGCAGTTGAACGGTTCAGGACCCAGCAGCGAGCGCCCCATGATTTCCGCCAATGGCGCATATTCCAGGTTGGTCAGGCCGGCGCCGAGTTCGGATTCCGGCAGAAACAAATTCCACAGGCCTTCTGCCTTGGCCTTGAGTTTGAGTTCTTCCATGATCGCCGTCGGTTGCCAGCGATCGCCCTCGGCGACCTGGCGTTCGAACACCGCTTCAGCGGGATAAACGTAGGTGTCCATGAACGCGGTCACGCGCTCACGCAGTTCCTGGACCTTGGGCGAATAAGCGAAATCCATGGCAGCTCTACCTTTTTAACAGAGGGTTCAGAGGAGTTGTTCAGGTCATGAATCGATGCTAGAACAGCGTTGATAATTTACCTAGCCTATTCTCGGCGTGTATTAACATTCATCACCGATATATGATCGACTGATCGAGCCACCTTCCTATAACAAGAGCAGAGAGCGCAGCGCCATGAATCTGAGCAAGGTCGACCTCAACCTTTTCATCGTCTTCGACGCGATCTACACCGAAGCCAACCTGACCCGCGCCGGGCAGATTGTCGGCATTACTCAACCGGCGGTCTCGAACGCTCTGGCCCGCCTGCGCGAGACCTTCAACGATCCGCTTTTCGTGCGCACTGCCCAGGGCATGGTGCCCACGCCAATGGCGCAGAACATTATCGGCCCCGTGCGTAACGCCCTCTCCTTGCTGCGGGTGTCAGTGCAGGAAAGCCGAATTTTCAACCCGCTACAGGCGGTCAAGACCTACCGCATCAGCATGACCGACCTCACTGAAGCAGTGATCTTGCCGCCACTGTTCCAGCGCCTTCGACGTCTGGCACCGACGGTAATCATCGAGAGTTTCCTGTCCAAACGTCGCGAGACCACCAAGGAACTGGCGGCCGGGCGTCTCGATTTCGCGGTGGATGCGCCGCTCAACACCGACCCGCAGGTGCGTCACGTCAAGTTGATGGAGGACCGTTATGTGTGTGCCATGCGCAAGGGTCATCCACTGGCAGGCAAAGACAAATTCACCCTCGATGATTATCTGTCCCTGACCCACATCCATATCTCCAGCCGCCGCAGCGGCTTGGGCTATGTCGACCTGGCCCTGGGCAAAATTGGCATCCAGCGCAAGATTGCCCTGCGCTCCCAGCATTACCTGATGGCATCGCAAGTGTTGCAACAGACCGACATGGTCATGACCGTGCCGGAACGCTTCGCCCGTCGCCATGACTTGTATTCGGTGAACCTGCCGGTCAACGACGTACCACCGGTGGAAACCCACCTCTACTGGCACGAAAGCACCGACCAGGACCCGGCCAACCGCTGGATGCGTGAGCAGATGATCGAGTTGTGCCAGCAGGTCACGGCGCATGAGAAGAAGCTCGATAAGGTGTAGGACGTTAATCCGCGTCATCGTTCTTCGCGGGCAAGTCGGATCGCCGCACCGCTCGCTCCTACAGGTTTGGTGTCGATCATTTAATCGTGGCTCGACGCGAACCTTGTAGGAGCGAGGCTTGCCCGCGAAGAGGTCAGTAATACCAATGAAGATCCATGCCCCTTGACGTAAACGTCAACCTGACATTAGCTTAGCGCCATGACCTTTTTCGAGCGCTTCCATGAGCAGCCAGACCTATAGTATTTCCGACCTCGCCCGCGAGCTCGACATCACCACACGGG
Organism: Pseudomonas sp. LBUM1673; assembly: GCF_059695645.1. Lineage (NCBI taxonomy): Bacteria > Pseudomonadati > Pseudomonadota > Gammaproteobacteria > Pseudomonadales > Pseudomonadaceae > Pseudomonas > Pseudomonas sp. LBUM1673. The sequence continues at coordinate 2,383,904 of NZ_CP166780.1, read as the reverse complement.
CCATTCGCTTCTATGAAGAGCAAGGCCTGCTCAGCCCCGAGCGCCGCGGCCAGGAACGGATTTATTCGCCCCGTGACAAGGTCAGCCTGAAGCTGATCCTGCGGGGCAAGCGCATTGGTTTTTCCCTGGCCGAATGCCGCGAGCTGATCGAACTCTATGACCCTTCCAGCGGGAACACCAAGCAACTGCACAGCATGCTGGCGAAAATCGCCGAGCGCCGGGAACAACTCGAACAGCAACTGCTGGACATCGAACAGATGAAACTGGAGCTCGACACGGCCGAAGAGCGCTGCACCCAGGCCCTGGAGCAAACGCTCAAGAGTCAGGAATCAGTCCAGTAGATCTACACAATTCCCTGTGGGAGCGGGCTTGCCCGCGATGAGGGCATGACATTCAACATTGATGCTGGCTGACCCACCGCCATCGCGGGCAAGCCCGCTCCCACAGGTTTCTCTCAGCATTCAGACAATCACCACAGGTCGATTCCCATGTCCCTACCCACCCACGTACGCCTGGTCGAAGTCGGCCCCCGCGACGGTCTGCAAAACGAAGCCCAGCCCATCAGCGTTGCGGACAAGGTGCAACTGGTCGACGCGCTGTCCGCCGCCGGCCTGGGCTATATAGAAGTCGGCAGTTTCGTCTCGCCCAAATGGGTGCCGCAAATGGCCGGTTCCGCCGAGGTCTTCGCGCAAATACAACGCAAGTCGGGCGTGATCTATGGCGCCCTCGCCCCCAATCTGCGGGGTTTTGAAGACGCCATCGCCGCCGGGGTCAAGGAAGTCGCGGTATTCGCCGCAGCGTCCGAAGCGTTTTCTCAGCGCAACATCAATTGCTCGATCAGCGAGAGCCTGGAGCGCTTCGTGCCGATCATGGACGCCGCCAAGCAACATGGCGTGAGCGTGCGCGGTTATGTGTCCTGCGTGCTGGGCTGCCCTTACGAAGGTGATGTCGCGCCTGCGCAAGTGGCCTTGGTCGCTCGCGAGCTCTACGCGATGGGCTGCTATGAAGTGTCGTTGGGTGACACCATCGGCACCGGCACCGCTGGCGCGACCCGCAAGATGTTCGAAGTGGTTTCGGCCGACGTACCACGTGAAAAACTGGCCGGGCATTTCCACGATACCTATGGCCAGGCCATGGCCAATATCTACGCCAGCCTGCTGGAAGGCATCGCGGTGTTCGACAGCTCCATCGCTGGCCTCGGCGGCTGTCCGTACGCCAAGGGCGCCAGCGGTAATGTCGCGACCGAAGACGTGGTCTACCTGCTCAACGGCCTGGGCATCGAGACCGGAATCGACCTGGACGCCTTGATTCGGGCCGGCCAGCAAATTTGCGCAGTGCTGGGGCGTCCTACCGGTTCACGCGTGGCCAAGGCCCGCAGCGCACAGTGACGGCGTGGATGTGTCCGGGTGTTACCGCGCGCTCTGGCTCGTGGGCAGAAACGAGTAACACGGAAACAAATTGTCAGGTTTGGGCCGGATGAAAAATCCGACATAAAATTCAAGCCATTGAATTTAAAGGATTTATAAAAGTTGGCATGGCTTCTGCTATCTCTATGGCATAACAAGAATAAAAAGCTGCAAACCAATAAAAATAAGACGTAACGACTCTGACATAACAAGAACAACACGGCAGAGACGCAGCTAACAGATTTTTTTGGAGAAGGTGTGCTTTTCAGGGTGCTTTTCGAAGTAACCCGCAACCGGGCAGAGAACAATAAAACTACCCTCAGGTAGCTCCCGAACTGGTTGGATCGCTTAGCGAAAAAGTAGATCAGCGCTCAAAAAAATACGTTTGCTCTTGATCCCGGATGGGGATCGACAAAAACAGCGGTAAAGGGCCACGGTTGCCAAAAACAACAACAGACCGCCCCTCAATAATAAAAAAAGAGCACGTAACGACAAAATTAAAGGGGAGCTTCGGCTCCCCTTTGTGCTTTCTGCTCCCCTCCCCCCCGTGTATGCAAAATTGCGCAAAATTGCGTCTCTCTTGACCAGAACGGTGGGAGCGGACGCTCAGATTTTGAAGGTATTGACCATTTGTTGCAGCCGGTGCGACTGGTTTTCCAGTTCAGTACAGGCCTGCAAGGTGGATTGCAGGTTGCCGACCATTTCCTGATTCAGACCATTGATGTGGCTGATGTCGCGATCCAGATTGTCCACCACGCAGGTTTGCTCTTCGGTGGCGGTGGCCATGGACAGGTTGATCTCGTCGATCTCGCCGATGCCCAGCAACACACTGTTGAGGCGCTCACCGGCGAGGTTGGCGGCCCTGACGTTGTCGTCGCTGTGACGCTGGCTTTCGAGCATGGCGTTCACGGCGCTGCCGGCACCGGCTTGCAGTTCCTCGATCATGCTGTGGATTTCCTGCGCCGATTGTTGGGTGCGATGGGCGAGCGTGCGCACCTCGTCGGAGACCACCGCAAAACCGCGGCCGGCATCCCCGGCCCGGGCAGCCTCGATGGCAGCATTGAGGGCCAGCAGGTTGGTCTGGTCGGAAATACCCTTGATCACGTCGAGGATGCGTCCGATCTTCAACGTCTTTTCATTCAGGCTTTCGATGTCCTGGCGGGTGGTGACCACTTGCGACGAGAGCTGCGACATGGCGCTGATGCTGCGCTCCACCACATGCCGACCTTCCTGGGTCTGATCCCTGGCATCAGAGGCGCGGCTTGAAGCATGAGCGGCGCTGCGGGCGATTTCCTGGGCGGCGGCCCCCAACTCGTTGATGGCCGTGGCGACGTTATGGGTCAAGGCCGCTTGCGTGTCGGAACTTTTCAGGGATGAATGCGACGCCTGACTGACCCGTGCCGCCAATTCGGTGAGTTGGATGCTCGAGGTCAGGACTTCGCGGATTGACTGCTGAATGCGTTCGACGAAACGGTTGAAACCGCCCGCCATCATGCCGAACTCGTCCCGTGACAGGCTGTGCAAGCGTTGCGTCAGGTCACCTTCGCCATCGGCAATGGATTGCATGGCCGTGCCCATGCGTCGTAGCGGTCGCAGCAGAGCGTTGATTAACAGGCCGAGCAAGCCGACGGTGATCAGCACGGCGATCAGCGTGGCAATCAGCGCCGAGGTGCGAAATTCGTGGAGTGCGGCGTAGGCTTTGTCTTTATCCACTGACAGCCCGATGGACCAGTTCACCGAAGGCAGACCAGCGATCGGCGTAAATGTCACGATCCGTGTGCTGCCGTTTTCCTGCGCTTCATTCAAGTCACTGTTGATGGCTGGCGCGCCCTTGGGGAACGCTTCGGCCAGTGTCTTGGTCACCAATGCCTTGTCCGGGTGCACCAGGATTTTGCCGTCGGCGCTGACCAGAAAGGCATAGCCAATGCCGTTAAGGTCCACGGCATTGATGATCTTCGCGAGTTTTTCCAGGTTCAGGCTCGCCCCCAGTACGCCGACGGCTTTGCCATTGACCTTGATCGGCACCGCCTCGGTCATTATCAGATAATCAATGCCAGCACCTATGTAGGGTTCGGTCAGCACTGGCTTGAGGGTGCGAACCGCCTCTTTGTACCAAGCACGCTGGCGAGCATCGTAGCCATCGGGCATCACCCGCTCGGGGCGGATCACGAAGCGACCGTCTTCAAGCCCGACATAGCTGGCGATGAAGGTCGAAGTCATGATGTCTTGGGCGAGGGTTTTGCCGAGAGTGTCCGGCGTGGGGTTGGCGGCGATGGTTTCAGCGATGCCCTCAATCAACAGGATGCGCCCGGCCAGCCAGCTGTCGATGTTGGCGCCGAGCACCTGGCCCAGGTTCTGCAAGTTGCTGTGCAATGCCTCGTCGGTGCTTGCTGTCTGCCGGGAGTCGTTGAACAGCGCGAACGACAGGAATACGGCCACCACAATGACGCAGGCGCCGAGAAGAATCTTGTGACCGAATTTCAGATTGATGCCCATGGGGAACCCTCGTCTGATCATTTTTTATGAAGTCCCCGCAGGCACAGGGCTGATCGCAGATTTAACGAGCGGGCAGGTTTTGTCGAACTGGAAAAAATGATGGGCAGTCGTGGAAATTGTTGTGGGCATTAAAGAGGCATGAATGGCGCTCCTCTATTAATAGCCAGCTGTTTTGGTGCGTTTTTTTTCAGGAAAACGGATGATTCAGGCGACGAAGTTTTGGACCTTACTTCGCATCCAGCACATCCACCCTGAACCCCGCCGGCAGTTCTGCATCGAACTCGCTGACCACGTCCCGGGTCAGGCTGACAATGTCTTCCACCAGTTCCATCCCCGCACCGGTGCGCCAGCTGGCGATGATGTCCATCACCGGTGGCAGCGGTACGTCGTCGAGCAGCGTCAAAGTGCCCTGGGCCAGTTCGCCACGCACCAGTGCCGCAGGCATGGCGCCGATACCAAAACCATCGCGGACCAGGCGGGTGATGGCCGACGCCGAGTTCACGCAGTTGATGCGCGGCGAGATGATGTTGGCCGTGTGCAGCATGTTGAGAATGTCCTGGTGCGGCCGCGAGTTGCGCGAAAAAGTCACGATGCGCTCCAGGGACAAGTCCTCCAGCGATGTATAACGCCGGTCATAAACGGAACCGGTCGGTACCACCCAATGCATCGGATAACGGGTCAGAACCGCATTGCGCACGGTGTCGAAGCGCAGCATGTCGGTCTGGAAAATGATGTCCTGATAACCTTTTTCCAGTTGTGAACACAGGTTGTTCGCGGTGTCGGCGGTCAGCTCGATCTCCAGCGCCGGGTAACACTTCATCAAGCGTGTTACCAACGGGCTGAGCCAGGTGTGTATCACCGTATCCATCACTCCGATGCGGATCCGGCCACGCACCTGTCGAGGATCCTTGATCACCGCCTTCATGCTTTGCATGGTGTCCATGATGTGTTCGGCATATTCCAGCACCCGCTGCCCTTCGGGCGTCAGCGATACCCCCTTGGAATCGCGCACGAACAGGCGCACCCCCATTTCCTCTTCCAGAGCCGCGATCCGGCTGGAAATGGAGGCCTGAGTGCTGAATAGCTTCTCCGCTGTGAGACGAAAACTTTTCAGGCGGGCTACCCAGACGAAGGTTTCCAGAAATTTGAGGTTCACCGGGTCGGCTCCTTGAAGTTGAGGGGCTGACGACCATCTTACGCCCGAAATTCAGGGTAGGACGGCGTCATGAATACCCCCCGAAATTGCAGGTTATGTGCCATCACCGATACAGAAAATCTTATGAGACATAGCGGTTTTTTCCCGTTGGACGCGAACAGTCGGGCTATGGTCAAAGCTCGTGGCGATCGGTTGCGGCCAATTCCTCAATACTGATCTCGCGCATCCGAAACTTCTGAATCTTGCCGGTCACGGTCATCGGAAACTCCTCGACGAACTTGAAGTAACGCGGCGTCTTGAAATGCGCGATGCGCTCCTTGCACCAGGCTTGCAGCTCCTGCTCGGTGGCGCTGTGGCCGGGGTGGAATTTGATCCAGGCGACGATCTCTTCGCCGTACCGAGGGCAAGGAATGCCGATCACCTGCACATCCGCTACCGCTGGGTGAGTGAAGAAGAACTCTTCCAGCTCCCGTGGGTAAATATTCTCACCGCCGCGAATGATCATGTCCTTGTTACGACCGGCGATGCACACGTAGCCTTCGTCGTTCATGCTCGCCAGATCGCCGGTGTGCATCCAGCCTGCCTGATCGATGGCCTGCGCGGTGCCTTGCGGGTTGTTCCAGTAGCCGAGCATCACGCTGTAGCCCCGAGTGCACAGCTCGCCAATGGTGCCGCGCGGCACAAGGTTGCCCGCCTCGTCGATGATCTTGCTTTCCAGTCGCGGCTGGGTACGGCCGACCGTGGTAACGCGCAATTCCAGGTCGTCTGACGGACCGGTCTGCAACGACACGGGGCTGGTTTCCGTCATGCCGTAGGCAATCTGCACTTCGCTCATGTGCATTTCACTGATAACCCGGCGCATCACCTCGATCGGACAAGTCGCCCCGGCCATGATCCCGGTGCGCAGGCTCGACAAATCAAACTCGGCACGCTTGGGTTGATCGAGCATGGCGATGAACATGGTCGGCACGCCGTAGAGTGCGGTGGCCTTTTCTTCGGCGACCGTGGCCAGGGTCAACAGGGGGTCGAAGGCATCGTTGGGGTAAATCATGGTGCTGCCGTGGGTAACGCAGCCGAGGTTGCCCATGACCATGCCGAAGCAGTGATACAGCGGCACCGGAATCACCAGCCGATCACGGGCGGTCAGCCCAAGGCTTTCGCCGACCATGTAACCGTTGTTGAGAATGTTGTAGTGACTGAGGGTCGCGCCCTTGGGGAAACCGGTGGTGCCGGAGGTGTACTGGATGTTCACCGCCTGATCGAAATGCAGGCTGTCTTGGCGTTCGCGCAATTGCTCGACTGACACGCTGGCCGCCAGGTCGGCCAGTTGCGACCACGGCAGGAAACCCGAGGGTGGCTGCGCATCCAGGCTGATGACACCACGCAATTGCGGCAGGCGTTCGCTCTGCAACTGGCCGATGGATTGCTCCGCCAATTCCGGTAGCAACCCTTGCAACATGCCGTGATAGTCGGAAGTCTTGAAGGCCCCGGCACAGACCAGCCATTGGCAACCGGATTGCTTCAACACGTATTCGAGTTCGGAACTGCGGTAAGCCGGATTGATGTTGACCAGAATCACGCCGATTTTCGCGCTGGCGAACTGACTGATGCACCACTGAGCGCAGTTCGGTGCCCAGATACCGAGCCGGTCACCGGTTTGCATTCCCAACGCCAAAAATGCTCTGGCGTGCAAGTCGACGGCCTCTGCCAACTGCTGCCAGGTGTAGCGCAGCGGCTGATGGCGCACGACCAGCGCCTCTCCATTCGGGTACTGCGCGACCGTGTTATCGAACGCCTGGCCGATGGTCATCGCCAACAAGGCTTTGCCCTGGGAACCACGGGTATAGCTGCGCTGTGGACTTGCACTGGGTTGATCCATGACGACCCCTATTGTCTTTATTGTAAGAGCAAGGCTTGTGTGGCGAGGGAGCTTGCTCCCGCTCGGCTGCGAAGCAGTCGTGAAATCAGCAATCAGGTGCTGCCTGACACACCTCTGATTTTGCGACCGCTTCGCGCTCGAGCGGGAGCAAGCTCCCTCGCCACAGTCTTTCAGAACTGGTTCTACTCTCGCTCAAGTTGACGTTAACGTAAAGGGTGATTGACAGCCATTCGTCACAGGCTTACGTTAACGTAAAGGCGAGAGCCGAATCACTGCCCTCCCGACCCTACAAAAAAGCCAAAAGGTGCCCCATGAGCTACCCATCCCTGAACTTCGCCCTCGGTGAAACCATCGACATGCTGCGCGATCAGGTTCAGTCCTTCGTCGCCAAGGAGATCGCCCCGCGCGCCGCTCAAATCGACATCGACAACCTGTTCCCCGCCGACCTGTGGCGCAAATTCGGCGACATGGGCCTGCTGGGCATCACCGTGCCGGAAGAGTACGGCGGCGCGGGCCTGGGTTATCTGGCGCACGTCGTCGTCATGGAAGAAATCAGCCGCGGTTCGGCCTCGGTCGCCCTGTCCTACGGCGCCCATTCCAACCTGTGCGTCAACCAGATCAACCGCAACGGCAATCACGAACAAAAAACCAAATACCTGCCCAAACTGATCAGCGGCGAGCACATCGGTGCCCTGGCCATGAGCGAACCGAATGCCGGTTCCGACGTAGTCTCGATGAAGCTGCGCGCCGAAAAACGCGGCGACCATTACGTGCTCAACGGCAGCAAGACCTGGATCACCAACGGCCCCGACGCTAACACCTACGTGATCTACGCCAAAACCGACCTGGAAAAAGGCCCGCACGGCATCACTGCGTTCATCGTCGAGCGTGACTGGAAAGGCTTCAGCCGCAGCAACAAATTCGACAAGCTCGGCATGCGCGGTTCGAACACCTGCGAGCTGTTTTTCGATGACGTCGAAGTGCCGGAAGAAAACATCCTCGGCGTGCTCAACGGCGGTGTGAAAGTGCTGATGAGCGGCCTCGACTACGAACGCGTGGTGCTGTCCGGCGGCCCGACCGGGATCATGCAGGCCTGCATGGACCTGATCGTTCCGTACATCCACGACCGCAAACAGTTCGGCCAGAGCATCGGCGAATTCCAGCTGATCCAGGGCAAAGTCGCCGACATGTACACCCAGCTCAATGCCAGCCGCGCCTACCTTTATGCGGTGGCCCAAGCCTGCGAGCGCGGCGAAACCGCCCGCAAGGACGCCGCCGGCGTGATCCTCTACAGCGCCGAATGCGCGACCCGAATGGCCCTCGACGCGATCCAGATTCTCGGCGGCAACGGCTACATCAACGAATTCCCCGCCGGTCGTTTGCTGCGTGACGCCAAGCTGTATGAAATCGGCGCCGGCACCAGTGAAATCCGTCGCATGCTCATCGGTCGCGAACTGTTCAACGAAACCCGCTAAACGGAGCTGTCCATGGCTATCCTGCATACCCAGCTCAACCCTCGTTCTGCGGAGTTCGCGGCCAACAGCGCGGCGATGCTCAAACAGGTCGACGCCCTGCATACTCTGCTCGCGCAAGTGCAGCAAGGTGGCGGCCCGAAGGCTCAAGAACGCCACACCTCACGGGGCAAATTGCTGCCCCGTGAACGAATCAATCGCCTGCTCGATCCGGGTTCGCCGTTCCTCGAGATCAGCCAACTGGCGGCCTACGGAGTTTATGGCGAAGACGTTCCCGCTGCTGGCGTGATTGCCGGTATCGGTCGGGTGGAAGGCGTCGAGTGCATGATCGTCGCCAACGATGCCACTGTGAAAGGCGGCTCGTACTACCCGCTGACCGTGAAAAAACACCTGCGCGCGCAAACCATCGCCCAGCAGAATCGCCTGCCCTGCATTTACCTGGTGGACTCCGGTGGCGCCAACTTGCCGCGTCAGGATGAAGTGTTTCCGGACCGTGAACACTTCGGGCGGATCTTTTTCAACCAGGCCAACATGAGCGCCATGGGCATCCCGCAAATTGCGGTGGTCATGGGTTCATGCACCGCTGGTGGCGCTTATGTACCCGCGATGGCCGACGAGGCGATCATGGTCCGTCAGCAGGCAACGATTTTCCTCGCCGGCCCACCGCTGGTGAAAGCCGCGACGGGTGAAGTGGTCAGCGCCGAAGACCTCGGCGGGGCCGATGTGCACTGCAAGATTTCCGGTGTCGCCGACCACTACGCCGAAAGCGATGAACACGCCCTCGCATTGGCCCGACGCAGCGTCGCCAACCTCAATTGGCGCAAGCTCGGCGAGGTGCAGCAACGCACACCGATCGCGCCGCTGTACAGCAGCGACGAGTTGTATGGCGTGGTGTCGGCCGATGCCAAGCAACCGTTCGACGTGCGCGAAGTGATCGCCCGACTGGTGGACGGCTCGGTGTTCGATGAGTTCAAGGCATTGTTCGGCACGACACTGGTGTGCGGCTTTGCCCACCTGCACGGTTATCCGATCGCGATCCTCGCCAACAACGGCATTCTGTTCGCCGAAGCCGCGCAGAAAGGCGCGCACTTTATCGAGTTGGCCTGTCAGCGCGGCATTGCGCTGCTGTTTCTGCAAAACATCACCGGTTTCATGGTCGGCCAGAAATACGAGGCCGGCGGCATCGCCAAGCACGGCGCGAAACTGGTGACGGCCGTGGCCTGTGCCAAGGTGCCGAAATTCACTGTGATCATCGGCGGCAGCTTCGGCGCCGGTAACTACGGCATGTGCGGGCGGGCGTACGATCCACGGTTCCTGTGGATGTGGCCGAACGCGCGGATCGGCGTGATGGGTGCCGAACAGGCGGCGGGCGTGCTGGTACAGGTCAAGCGTGAGCAGGCCGAGCGCAGTGGTCATGGTTTCAGCGCCGAACAGGAAGCGCAGATCAAGCAACCTATTCTCGATCAGTACGAAGAACAGGGTCACCCCTACTACTCCAGCGCCCGGCTGTGGGACGACGGTGTCATCGACCCGGCGCAGACCCGCGACGTGTTGGCCCTGGCCTTGTCCGCGTCGCTGAACGCGCCTATCGAACCGAGCCGCTTCGGCGTGTTCCGGATGTGATCCGACCTTGTAGGAGCGAGCGGGCGGCGTTCCGACTTGCCCGCGAAAGCGGTTTGTCAGTCACATCAATATTGGATGTACCGACGCCTTCGCGGGCAAGCCTCGCTCCTACAGAATAGAGTTGTGGAGACGAAACACATGAGCGACTTCAACACCCTCGAACTGCTGACCGACCCGCGGGGTTTCGCCACCTTGTGGCTCAGCCGCGAGCAAAAGAACAATGCCTTCAACGCCGAAATGATCCGCGAACTGATCCTCGCGCTGGACAAGGTGTCGGGCGACGCCAGCCTGCGTTTTCTGTTGATCCGCGGGCGCGGCAAACATTTCAGCGCCGGGGCCGATCTGGCCTGGATGCAGCAATCGGCCGAACTCGATTACCACACCAACCTCGACGACGCCCGGGAACTGGCGGAGCTGATGTACAACCTGGCCAAGCTGAAAATCCCGACCGTGGCGGTGGTGCAAGGCGCGGCCTATGGCGGTGCACTGGGCTTGATCAGTTGCTGCGACATGGCCATCGGCGCCGACGATGCACAGTTCTGTCTGTCGGAAGTGCGCATCGGCCTGGCCCCGGCGGTCATCAGCCCGTTCGTGGTGCAAGCCATCGGCGAACGCGCGGCACGGCGCTATACCTTGACCGCCGAACGTTTCGGCGGGCAACGGGCTCGGGAAATCGGCCTGTTGTCGGAAAGCTATCCAGCAGCCGAGTTAGAACAAAGAGTCGAACAGTGGATCGACAATCTGCTGCTCAACAGTCCGGCGGCCATGCGCGCCAGCAAGGATTTGCTGCGTGAAGTCGGCCACGGCGCGCTGACCCCGGCGCTGCGGCGCTACACCGAGAACGCCATCGCCCGCATCCGCGTCAGCCCCGAAGGCCAGGAAGGCCTGCGCGCCTTCCTGCAAAAACGTTCGCCGAATTGGCAAGCCGAACATACCCTCAAGGAGCCGCGTTGATGAGCGCACCTGTTCTCACCACCCTGCTGGTGGCCAACCGCGGCGAAATCGCTTGCCGGGTAATGCGCACCGCCAAGGCTCTGGGCCTGACCACCGTGGCCGTGCACAGCGCCACAGACCGTGACGCCCGGCACAGCCGCGAAGCCGATATACGCATAGATCTGGGCGGCAGCAAAGCCGCCGACAGTTACCTGCAAATCGACAAACTGATCGCCGCCGCGAAAGCCAGCGGCGCTCAGGCGATTCATCCCGGTTATGGCTTTCTCTCGGAAAACGCCGGGTTCGCCCGCGCGATCGAAGCCGCCGGCCTGATCTTCCTCGGCCCGCCCGCCTCGGCCATTGACGCCATGGGCAGCAAGTCCGCGGCCAAAGCCTTGATGGAAACCGCAGGCGTGCCGCTGGTGCCCGGTTATCACGGCGAAGCCCAGGACCTCGACACCTTCCGCGACGCCTGCGAACGCATCGGTTATCCGGTGCTGCTCAAGGCCACGGCGGGTGGCGGCGGCAAAGGCATGAAAGTGGTCGAGGATGTCAGCCAGTTGGCCGAAGCCCTGGCCTCGGCGCAACGTGAGGCGCAGTCGTCGTTCGGCGACTCGCGGATGCTGGTGGAGAAATATTTGCTCAAGCCGCGTCACGTGGAAATCCAGGTGTTTGCCGACCAGCATGGCAACTGTCTGTACCTCAACGAACGTGATTGCTCGATCCAGCGTCGGCATCAGAAAGTCGTCGAAGAAGCACCGGCACCGGGTCTGAGCCCGGAACTGCGTCGGGCCATGGGCGAGGCGGCCGTGCGCTCGGCACAGGCCATCGGTTACGTCGGTGCCGGCACCGTGGAGTTTTTACTGGATGCACGCGGTGAGTTCTTCTTCATGGAGATGAACACCCGCCTGCAGGTCGAACACCCGGTCACTGAAGCGATCACCGGCCTTGATCTGGTGGCCTGGCAAATTCGCGTGGCTCGCGGTGAAGCGCTGCCGATGACTCAAGAGCAGGTGCCACTGATCGGTCATGCCATCGAAGTGCGGCTGTATGCCGAAGACCCGGGCCATGATTTTCTGCCGGCCACTGGCCGTTTGGTGTTGTACCGCGAATCCGCCGAAGGACCAGGGCGTCGCGTGGACAGTGGCGTCGAAGAAGGCGACGAGATTTCGCCGTTCTACGACCCGATGCTCGGCAAGCTGATTGCCTGGGGTGAAGACCGTGAGCAGGCGCGGCTGCGCTTGCTGAGCATGCTCGATGAGTTTGCCATTGGCGGGCTGAAGACCAACATCAACTTCCTGCGGCGGATCATCGGCCACCCGGCGTTTGCCGCAGCCGAACTGGATACCGGGTTCATACCGCGTTATCAGGATCAACTGCTGCCAGAACCTGCGCAGCTGAGTGATGAGTTCTGGCAAGCGGCGGCCCAGGCGTTTGCGCAAAGCCAGCCGAGTTCACCGCGCACTGATGACCTGAGTTCTCCTTGGGCCAAGGGCAATGGATTGCGTGTCGGTCTGCCGACCGAAATCACTCTGCATTTGAGTTGCGAGGGCCAGGACCGTGCGCTGACATTGGGCGACGCTGATGCCCACACAGCGCAACTCAAGGGTGAGCAATTGCTGACCGAACACGACGGTTTGCGCCGCCGGCACCGGGCAATTCGTCGTGGCGATACGCTGTATCTGCAATGGGACGGTGAGCTGCGCCACATCGAGTCGTATGACCCGATCGGCGCTGTCGAAGCCAGTCACAGCCATCAGGGCGGGCTCACTGCGCCCATGAACGGCAGCATCGTGCGGGTGCTGGTGGAGGCCGGGCAAACGGTCGAAGCCGGGGCGCAACTGGTGGTGCTGGAAGCGATGAAAATGGAGCACAGCATTCGCGCGCCCCAAGCTGGAGTGATCAAGGCGCTGTACTGCCAGGAAGGTGAAATGGTCAGCGAAGGCAGTGCGTTAGTGGAATTGGAACAAGCGTGAAATGAAGATCGGTCCTACGCGTTGCGAGGACCGATCTGATTAGAATTTGGCAGTCGCCTGAACCACCACGCCGATGATTCGGCATTCTTCGGTGTAAAGGGCTTTCGGATACGTCGGATTGAGCGGGACCAGATAACGCTGCCCGCCCTCTTCGATCAGCTTGCGAAAAACCGCCTCGGCGCTGCCGGGCCATTGGGCAATCACCAGTTTGCCAGGCTCCGGAACGATGGCCGGGTCCACCAGAATCAACATGTCCTCGGCAATGCTCACACCCGAGGGTGCAGTCATCGCATCGCCGACCACCACCAGCCAGAACGCTGCGCCTTGTGCGTGGTAATCGGACAGCTCGAAGCGCGGTTTGCTGACAGCCGATGAAGGGCCGTAGGCCGATAGTTCTCCGTCGCGCACCTCCCCTGTTTCTCGCCAGTCACTGACCGGGTAGCGAAAGTACGGGTTGTACTTTTGCGCCAGAGGTACCTGCTCATCCTGTGAGGTGTGCGGCTCCCTGATCACCATCGCCACTTCCAGATAGTCCATCCCCAGCGCCTGCAAGACACGATTCATGTCCTGAATGCCGGGCTGACGACGTTTATTCAGCCAGTGGCCAACGCCGCCCTGGGACATTCCGATGCGCTCGGCGAGTATTTCTTGAGTGACTTTGAGTTCACTCATTTTGGCCTTGACCAATTCAATCCATTTATCCATGTGCGGCACGATACGTGGGGTACTCCGACCGTCAAAACACAAATTGTAGTATTTAAATTCAAGATACAAATACATTAAGTACTAAGCTGGGCTCACGGATTTGAATCTATCACGGAGCTTGCCACCTTCATGACCATCCCCAGCATTACCCTGCCAGACATGCAATTCGACACTACTCTCACCTCGCCCAAAGGCTCTGCCGCCGCGCAGCGAGCGTTGGACTATTACTTGAAACCAGCTGTGTCGGAAGAGGCCAGCGAAGCACGTTTCTTTGATGTGAACCGTAACATCAGCAGCGAAGAGGCGTTGGTCCATGCTTCGGATCTGCTGCGGTGCGCCGCCGCCACCGCCCATGAGTCAGCCAACCAGCTGCAGGGCGCAAGCCGGGATCTGGCGTTTTCGACGGTGCACATGATCGACATGGCCAAGGCGATGGTCGATCGATCCCTGGAGGGAACTCAGCATGAATGAGACGAATAGCGTTGGAGGAAGAAAGGAAAGAATTTTCCAATCGCGCAGATAAAAACATTTGACTTGCAAATGATAATGATTATTATTGCACGTAGCTGGTCGCGAGATCAGTCGATGGACCAAGAGACCTTAGGTCGGTCTCCTGGACTATCTCCTCATCAGGCTAATCACGGTTTTTGACCCGGCTTTTTGCCGGGTCTTTTTTTGCCAGTTAATCTGGCTTTGGCTTCAGGCTAATGAAGTCTGGGGGTGCTGCAAATTCGATTAGCGCGGATGATATCAAAAGAATATCTGTTGGCAAGAGAGGCCCGGCAGCATTGGTCCAAACTAATGAAAATAGCACTTGAGAATCAATTGCACAGTCTCTAAGCTGCATCGGCGTCAAGGAGGACGCCCCCCTTTTCAGCCCCTCAATTTCCCCCCGGTTTCTCCCTCCCTTGCGTGTAAAGTAGCAGCCATAAAAATCATATTCAGGTACCGACTATGGCCGTGGCTAAATCTTCTTTCGATATCAGCGCAAACTTCGATAGCGGCAACATAGAAGTGCTGGACATCAGCAATCCTCTGCAAGCGCTGCTGGCTATCAGGCCAGACACCCGCAGCCAGCATTTCCAGTGGTTCCACTTCAAGGCCAGCGGTCTGCACGTCGGCCAGGAGCATTGGTTTCGCCTGAACAACGCCAGCAAATCCTCGTATAACAAAGCCTGGGATGGCTATCAGGCGGTGGCGTCCTATGACCACGTCAACTGGTTCCGGGTGCCGACCATTTTTGAAGGCGACTGCTTGCGTTTCAGCCTCGAAGCCACGGCCACTCATGCCTGGTTCGCCTATTTCGAACCCTACAGCCGTGGTCGTCATGACTGGCTGATCGAACAGGCCCTGACCAAAGCCGACACCGAACTGCTGGCCACCGGCAAGAGTGTTGAAGGCCGTGACATCCAGCTGTTGCGCAAAGGTACGGGTACCGAAGGTCAGCGCAAGGTCTGGATCATCGCCCAGCAACACCCTGGCGAACACATGGCCGAGTGGTTCATAGAAGGCGTGATCGAGCGCCTGGAAAAACACGACGACCCCGCGCTGAAAAAACTCCTGGCCAGCGCCGACCTGTACCTGGTGCCGAACATGAACCCGGACGGCGCCTTCCACGGTCACTTGCGCACCAACGCCACGGGCCAGGATCTGAACCGCGCCTGGCAGAGTGCCAGTCAGGAAATCAGCCCTGAAGTGCTGTTCGTTCAGCAGCAAATGGAAAAGTATGGCGTCGACCTGTTCCTCGACATCCATGGCGATGAAGAAATCCCCCACGTGTTCACCGCCGGTTGCGAAGGCAACCCGGGCTATACGCCGCGGATCGAAAAACTTGAAGAGCACTTTCGCAGCCATCTGAAGCACCTGACCAAAGACTTCCAGATCAAACACGGTTACACCCGCGACGAGCCTGGCAAAGCCAACATGACGCTGGCCTGCAACAGCGTCGGTCAGAAGTTCGACTGCCTGTCGCTGACCCTGGAAATGCCCTTCAAAGACCACAACGACGCACCGAACCCGCTGACCGGCTGGTCCGGAAAACGCTCGAAGCAGTTGGGCAAGGACGTGCTGACGACCATCGCCGACATGGTCGATACCCTGCGCTGATCTATTGGTGGATGACGTTGACCACGAAGGACCAACCTGTGGAAGCAGCTTCACACTGACCTATAGCAGCTGCCGAAGCCTGCGTTCGGCTGCGAAGCAGTCGTAAATCCATTCTCCACAGTTGTTCAGTAAGACCGTGGTGTTTGATTTTACGACTGCTTCGCAGCCGAACGCAGGCTTCGCCAGCTGCTACAAATCGCGATCCTTACCCCGCAACATGCTGTCCAGCACGTCATCCCGGCGCACCCAACCGTGAAACAACGCCGCCGCCAAATGCAGCAGCACGGTCAGGAACAGCAGATACGCCAGATACCCATGCGCCTTGCGCAGGAACGCAAACACCTGCGCATTCGCCGGCAGGATCGACGGCAACTGCAGCGAACTGCTAAGCATCACCGGATCGCCAGCCGCCGAAATCATCGCCCAGCCCAGCAATGGCAAAATCAGCATCAAGGCGTACAACAAGATATGCGAAGCCTTGGCCGCGAGCGCTTGCCAACCCGGCAGGTCCGCCGGCAGTGGAGGCTGTCGAGTGGAAAAACGCACCGCCAGGCGCACGACCACCAGCAGCAGAATCGCGATGCCCAAAGGTTTGTGCAGGTGGATCAGCCACTCATGACGCTCCGACACCGAGGCCACCATGCCCGCGCCGATAAACAGCATCGCGATGATCATCAACGCCATCAGCCAGTGCAGCAGTCGAGCCAACGGCGCGAAATGGTTCGGTTGAGCGCTCATTGTTGAGACTCCTGTTTGGCGTTGGGCAACTGCTTCACTTCGCTGGTGCGGCGCAGGTAGGAACGGGCATAACCCGCTGAACGAGCAGCCAGCAGTGGGTCGTTGGAGCCTTCGATACCGCTGGGCAATACCAGTGGGTCGTAGTTGATGTCACGGCACTCGCCATTGAGTTGCGGCTGGGTGCTTTCGAGCACCAGCGTGCCGGCATTCAGCACTTTTCGGCCGTCGGGCCAGGCCTTGCTCGCGTCATTGACCGGGTCCTCGGGGTTCGCCAGGGTGATGTTCAACTGCCAACGCAGCGGTCCGGCGGACAAGCGCTGCACCAAATCTTTCTCCAGGAAGTCAGCGCCCTCAGGAGCCGTCGCACCCTCCGCGTCCTGAGCGACCGGCGCCATGCTCCAACGCACCGCTTGCCGCTGACCGGCCGCGTTCACCAGGTAAAACGCGTTGACGCTGTTATAAGTCTGCGTCGCATAACTGGCAGAAGGTTTGGCGGTTTTGATCCAGGCCAGAAACGGCGCGGCTTCCGGATGAGAACCGAAGAACGCCGGAACAGCCGCCGGGTTCGGTTTGCCGGTCGCCGGGTCCGGTGATTGCGCTTGTTGCAGCTGATAGAACGCCTCGGGCGTGCCCACCGGGAACACCGGCATGCTGTTCATTCCGGTACGCCACTGCTGACCGTTGGCCTGGGTGAAACGCAACGCCAGGCTGCGGATCGGCACGCTGTTGTCCGGCGCGTAAGGGTTGCCGGCAGGCAGTGCGAAACGTCCGACCACCGGGGTCCGCGCTTCACTGAACACTTGGGCGCTGGAATATTCCCGCGCCTGGCCGCTGCTCTCGAAATGCCCGATCACACACACCCCTTTGGCGTGATTGCGACGGAACCCCGGATGCACACCGTTGTTGGTTTCCAGCACATTGATCAACGCTTTCGGCGTCAGGCGCTGTGGGTCGAGGGTACCGTTGACGTAAGCAAAAGCCCCGGCCAGTGCGGCGACCACTACGGCAATGCCGGTCAGGCGCAACGTCAGGCTCGCGGTACTCAGTGGTGGCCGAGACGGCCCTGTTGTAGATGAGCGATCAACCATGAAAGTCTCCAGGACCGTGGGCCACAGGGGAAAAGAGCTATGAGACGAACGTCACGTAGGATTATTCCCTCTGAACTGTAGTTTCTTTCAAAGCGCTGCGAGCGACGGATCCTCAAGGCCCCTCAAACACGGTTAAAACACGGTTCACGCTTCTCCAAAAAGGCCTGCATACCTTCCTTTTGCCCCTCCGTGGCAAACAAACCATGAAACACTCTTCGCTCATATAGAAGGCCATCGCGCACCCCCGACTCCAGCGCCCGGTCCACTGCTTCGCGTGCAGCCAATGTGGCGGTTTTGGCGAAACCGGCAATCATCTGCGCGGTGGCCAAGGATTGTTCCAGCAGATCGCAGGCAGCAATTACACGCGATACCAGCCCTGCCCGCTCGGCCTCTTCGGCCGACATCGAACGTCCGGTCAGAATCATATCCATGGCTTTCGACTTGCCGATCAGGCGTGTAAGACGCTGGGTTCCTCCCATACCAGGCATCACCCCCAACCTGATTTCCGGTTGGCCAAAGCGAGCGGTATCCGCAGCAAAGATCAGATCGCACATCATCGCCAACTCACAACCGCCACCGTATGCATAACCGGCTACAGCGGCCAGTTTGGGCGTACGTAACGCAGCAAAGGCCTCCCATTCAGCAAAATAGTCCTCATGGACCATGTCCAGGTAAGACTTTTCGTACATTTCCTTGATGTCGGCGCCAGCCGCAAAAAAATCCGCCGTCCCGGTGATCACGAAACAGCCGACTCCGGGGTCGCGGTCCAGCCGTTGCAATGTGTCCAGCAGTTCGCGCATCAGCACCGAGCTCAAAGCATTCCTGGCCTGCGGGCGATTGAGACGAATCAATACGACTCGATCATGACGTTCGATCAGTGTGTGCATGGTGACCTCATTGAATGCATGTGAAAGGTTTGAATGAAAAAATGCTTTTGGTAAACATCAGGAATCCCAGATCGCGCCATAAGCCGGAATGCCCCGCCCCTCCATTTCCTCAACCACTCGCTGAGTGAGCGTCTGGTTCGAAATACAAATCACCGCCTCGGCACCGAACGTTCGAACCGCGTCACAGGCCAGTTGCACAAGGTCTGGCTTGCCGAGTACGTCAGTGTCCCAGATCAAGGCCTCAGGATTGACCCGCAGGATCTCTTCCACCAGTTCGTCACCATAGGTTTTTCGGGGGCTACGGGTCGACCAGACCAGACGTATCGGTACCTGTTTGGCCAGCAAATGGGGCAACACCGGTCCGATGCCGCTGCCCGTGGCGATGTACACCACCGATTTGAACAGGGTTTCGATGTGTGCCACGCCGGCAGTGGTAATGCCTTTGACCCAGACATGAGTCGGCATTTGCTCGATGAACTCGCCGGTCCAGTCACCCGCCCGGGAAATGATCAGGCGAAAACCCGCTTCACCTGGTGCGGGAATATTGGCAAAGGAGTGCCACTCCATAAGCGGGTTGAGACTGATGGCGTTGGACGAACCGGCAAACGGCGTGACATGGCCAAAACGGGCTATTACCGCATGAGAAGAAGGCCTGATCAGTTGCACCGGCACTTTGCGCAGACGAAACCATGGCAAGGCAATACTGAACGTCAGCACAATCAGCATCCAGAATGCCACCGACGTCGACAGCGCCTCGTGCACGGGAATCTGCAGATTCTGGTCCCGGGCAAACAGAACGGTCCATACCCAGAACAGGGCGAGTGCGGTCCATCCACCAAAGCGGTGCATTCGCTCGAAGCCGTTGTGAAAACGTGCGCGAATCCGTGGATGAGCCATGGTCGCCACCAACAGCAAGATGCCCAGCAACCCGGCACTCACCCCTAGCAACGCCAGAGAAACCCCACCCAGGCCCTCAATCCAATGCCAGCTCAAGGAGCCACTCAACACCGCGAACCAGCCAATAGCCGCCAGCGCGCCGCCGCTGTGCAAGCCGCCGAAGTGGTAAACCTTGGCCAGTGAGCGGCGAATCGCAAGTGGCCAGCAAGTGGGCGCCCGGGTTGCCAGCCAGAACAGCAGATTGATGATGTATTGCTGGCGAATCAAAATCGCCATCGACAGATTTGCCACCACCAAACCCAACAGCGCCTCAAGGACAATCCCCGAGGATGCCCACCACTGCCCGGCGGTCAGCCCATGCGCAAGCGCCGCAATATTGAGTGCAAGCACCAGGGCTACCAGGCGGTTGTAGTGAGAAAATATCGACAATGCCCCCAATCGCCGCCACAGCGCGCGTTTGGCGGGCAGCGCGGTATCCGCATTCACCCCCGTCATGCGCTCACCCCTTGCCCGGTTGCCGCGGCAAGGTCGGCCTGATGCGCCACCGCCCACTCCAGCAACAAGCGTTTGTCGACCTTGCCCCGTGATGTCAGCGGAATTTGCTCCACGGCGAGGATCAGCGAAGGGACGCAATAGTAGGCAAGCCGTTCTTCACAGCGACGTCTTGCGGCATCAATGTCCGTGGTGACGGGATAGACGAAGGCCACCAGATGGCGATCGTCGAGTTTCAATGTGACCGCCCGCTCGCAGCGATCAGATGACTCCAGAGCCGCAGAAACAGAGTCGAGCTCCACCCGAAACCCTCTGACCTTGACCTGATCATCGACGCGTCCCAGGTGTTCAAGTTCGCCGCTCGCTGTCCAGCGCCCCAGATCACGTGTGCGGAACATCATCCGCCCCTGCCCCAGAAACGGGTCGGGCCGATAGCGTTCGGCGGTCAGCGTCGGGTTACCCAAATAGCCGGCCGTCACACAGTCGCCACCGGCCCACATCTCGCCTTGCTCACCCGCCTGACAGAGCTGACCCGCCTCATCCAGCACGTACACCGTGTTGTTGGGCGTGGGTTTGCCGATCGTCAATGCACCTGCGCCCCTGTAACGCTGCATGGTGTTGACGATGGTGGTTTCGGTCGGGCCGCAGGCATTGTAAAAAGTGCAGAACGACGACCAGCGATCAGCCAGGGGTTGCGGGCATGGCTCTCCTGCAAGGGCCACTACCTTGACTTGCTGACATCGTAATGGATCGAGTGTGCCGAGAATCGAGGGTGTGGCGATCAGCACATCGCATTGTTCGGCAATCTGGTCGATGTCCTTGCCACGGATCATCAAGGTCGCGCCATGAGCCAGACAACCGAGTATTTCCCAGGCCGCCATGTCAAAGGCGATGTTAAGTATCTGTCCGACCTTCAGCCCAGGCCGCATGCCGAGATTGCCAGGGGCTGTCAGCAAAATATTGCACACATTGCGCTGGGTCACCCGAACCCCATTGGGCAGGCCGGTGGTGCCGGAGGTAAATAGAACAAAACACAGTGGATCCGGTGTCGCGGTTAGCGAACAGCCCTCATTAAGGTCGTCTGCTGGCGTTGACGCCACCTTCATGAATTCATCAAGGCAAATGCTGTGTTGCTGCGACGTCAGGGGAATTCGCGACTCAAGGCTCGACAGCGTCAGCACCACCCGCGTCGAAGCCACTTCCATGATGTGGCGCAATTGCGCGGCGGGAGTAATCCCTACGTGCTGAGGTATGTAGGCAGCGCCCACTTTCAATGCTGCCAACATTCCCACCAGCATCGGGATCGAGCGTTCCACAAACAAGGCCACGTGATCGCCCGGAATGACGCCCTGCTGACGCAACAGCGTGGCCAGGCGATTGGCCTGCCGGTTTAATTCGCCGTAGCTGATGGTCTCTCCCAGATAATGGGCGGCAATGCCTTGGGGTCTGACCGCGACTTGTGCTTCGATGGCGTGATGAATCAGGAGAAACTCAGGCTGAACCGTTGGCCCACGACCGAATCGCGACCATACGTCTTGGACATCGGTGGCAAGCAGCGAACAAATCGGTGCCGACTCAAGGGAAATTTCGCACTCTCGCATATCAGAAAGTCTCTTCAGGCTCAAAATCAACGTTCAAGCACGGCTGGCTCTGCACAGCCTGGTGAGAGGCTGGGCTGATTGCCTGTGCTGCTGCATGGGTTGAGCCACGAAGTTCGATGCCATTACATGGATCACAAATCCATCAGAAACCTCCTACAAAAGCGAGAAACGGTTTTCCCCGACGAGGGAATAACTTGCCTTGAGCGAGCGCTGTCGAATTGGGGCGGCAAACGTCCCGAGGGCGACTTGCGTGCCTGGCTGTTTTCGATTCTTTATCGGCAGTTTCTCGACGCCCACCGGGCCGAAAAACACCCTGCTGCCCCGCGGCAGCCGCAACGATGGCGAACTGCAGGCCGAGTACTGGTCGGGTGCCGGGTACAACTATGCGATGGTCAGCCCGAGTGACACGCCGGCGGCGCAGATGCTGAAGTTCTGATCTCGGAAAACGAGGACAACGCCAATCGAATGTAAGAGCGGGCTTGCTCGCGAAGGCAGTGTGTCAGTCAACATAAACGTTGAATGTTAAACCGCTTTCGCGAGCAAGCCCGCTCCCACAGGGGTTGCGCTTAATTGACTGGCTTTAAGGCAAGCCCCCTCACCACAGTAGCTTCGCCAACACCAGTGGATGGAAAATTCTTCCTTTGGTTACACTACGCTGCCGCGACTCGAGGAGCCGGCCTGAAGATTACGGGGTGACATCACAGTGGCCGTTCAACCGCCCAACCGTCCGCGATTCACACCACGCTGGCCCGCGCTTCGCCGTTTCTTCGGCAAGGCACTCGCGGCGCCGGCGCCGGCCAGTGGCAGCGCGCAGGGTCGGGTGATCCACGACCACTTCCACCACAAGGCCCATACCCAGGGCTACACCCTCAGCCACAGCCAGCAGCGAGTAATCGACTGCATGGCGCAGCACGCTTCGGCGCTAGTAGGCACATCGGTGCCAACACTCCCCGGTCTTTACCTCTATGGCGCAGTCGGGCGCGGCAAGAGCTGGTTGCTCGATGGTTTTTTCCAGGCCATCCCTCTCGCGGAAAAACAGCGCCTGCACTTCCATGAATTTTTTGCGCAATTGCACCAGGGTTTGTTCAGCCATCGCGATCAGCCCGATGCGCTGGCGATCACCCTCGACGAACTGCTGCAAGACTGCCGGGTGCTGTGTTTCGACGAGTTTCACGTCCATGACATCGGCGATGCGATGCTCATCACGCGGCTATTCAAGGCGCTGTTTCACCGTGGAATTCTGCTGCTGGTGACCTCCAATTACCCGCCGGAAGGTTTATTGCCCAACCCGCTCTACCACGTCCGTTTCAAACCGGTGATCGACCTGATCAATACGCGCATGCAGGTGATGGAAGTCGGCGGCCCCCACGATTACCGCAGCCAGGCGCGAATCCACGCACAGCAGCTGTTCACCCAGGGCCAGTACGTCTGGCCGGCTACAGTGACGCAACGTCGAGCGCTGCGCCTGCTCGAACACGACGCACCGGCCATTCAACTGCCTGTCGGGACACGGCACCTTCAAGCCCGGTACTGCGAAGGGCGAACCATCGGCTTTACCTTCAGCGACCTGTGCGAACACCCCACCGCAGTCATGGACTACCTGGAGCTGTGCCGGCGGTTCGACCACTGGATCATCGACAAACTGCCCAGCCTCGCCGACTGCTCAATCGCCGCCCAGCAGCGCTTCATCAACCTGATCGACGTCTTGTACGACCAGGACAAGCACCTGATTCTGCTCGGCCACCAGTCATTGCGCGAAAGCCTGGGGGGCGATGTCATCGACCTGGCGCGTACACGCAGTCGGTTGGGGCAGTTGGTGGAGGTCAGGGATCTGGCTTGACCGAGGAGATCGGGTTTGGGCTGCCGGCCCCTTCGCGAGCAAGCCCGCTCCCACATGGGATCTGTGGTGTTCACAAATCCCTTGTGGGAGCGGGCTTGCTCGCGAAGGCGGCCTGACAGCCACCACAACTTTCCCGCTATCATGTCGCCCATTTCCAGGGCCCTGCGCCCGCCTTCTGATCAATAGCGAACCTGCCCATGGATACCCTCGCACAACTGCGCGCCGGCCAACTGTCGGGCATCACCCGCCTGGATCTGGCCTGCGGCCTGACAGAGTTCCCCCGGGAAATCTTCGACCTGGCGGACTCGCTGGAAGTGCTCAACCTCAGCGGCAACGCCTTGCGCAGCCTGCCGGACGACCTGCACCGCCTGACCCGTTTGCGCGTGCTGTTCTGCTCCGACAATCAGTTCACCGAACTGCCCGCCTGCCTCGGCCAGTGCATGGCGCTGACGATGATCGGCTTCAAGACCAACGTCATCGAAAACGTGCCAGCCGCCGCCCTGCCGCCACTGCTGCGCTGGCTGATCCTGACCGACAACTGCATCACGGATCTGCCGTACGAACTGGGTGAGCGCCCGCACCTGCAAAAGCTCATGCTCGCCGGCAACCGGTTGCAGCATTTGCCCGAGAGCCTGAGCCACTGCCATCGACTCGAGTTGATCCGTATCGCCGCCAATCAGCTCACCGAGCTTCCCGAGTGGCTGCTGACCCTGCCGAGCCTGACCTGGTTGGCGTACGCAGGTAACCCGCTGGAAACCGAAGCCGATGCGGCGGCCCTCGAAGCCACGGCGAGCATTCCCTGGTCACAACTGAGCCTGGAGAAAAAACTCGGCGAAGGCGCGTCGGGGGTCATTCATCAGGCGTTGTGGGAGCAGACGAAACAGGTCGCGGTAAAACTCTACAAAGGCGAAATGACCAGCGACGGCTCACCGCTGCACGAAATGAACGCCTGCATCACCGCTGGCATCCACCCCAACCTGATCCGGGTCGAAGGGCGGATTGTCGGACATCCGCAGGCAAAGGCCGGGCTGGTGATGCAACTGATCGACCCGAGTTACCGCAACCTGGCCGGGCTGCCAAGCCTGGCGTCCTGCACCCGCGACGTCTACGCCGATGACACCCGGTTCAGCGCTGGCGTGGCAGTGCGCCTCGCCACGGGCATTGCCTCGGTGGCCGAGCATCTGCACCGGCAAGGCATCACCCACGGTGACCTCTACGGCCACAACATTCTGTGGAACGAGCACGGCGATTGCCTGTTGGGGGACTTTGGCGCGGCGTCTTTCCATGCCACCTCGGACAGCCTTGAAAGCCGCGCGCTGCAACGGATCGAGGTGCGGGCGTTCGGGGTGTTGCTGGGGGAATTGCTGGAGCGCATCGACTTGGGGTTGAGCGATGAAGGTCGTGAGCAGCTAGAGGCGTTGCAGCAGCGCTGCTGTCAGCCGGATGTGCTGGCGCGGCCGGGTTTCAGCGAGGTTGTGCGGGAATTGGCTGCGTTCAACTAACGGCAAATATAAAACCTGTGGCGAGGGGGCTTGCCCCCGTTGGGTTGCGAAGCGACCCCAAAAGCGACGGCTGCTGCGCAACCGAACGGGGGCAAGCCCCCTCGCCACAAGTCAGATCACAAACTGTCGGAACCGCTTAACCCGCCAACCCGACAAACATGTCCTGCACGTCATCGTGGTTGTCGAGGCCTTCGAGGAAGGCTTCGACTTCCGCCATCTGCTCGTCGCTCAGGCCGCTGACCGGGTTCTTCGGCTGGTAACCCAACTTGGCCGACAACACAGTGAAACCCTGATCCGGCAGCGCTTTCTGTACCGAGTCCAGGTCCGCAGGTTCGGTCAGGAACAGCGTCGCGCCGTCTTCACCCGGCTCGAAATCCTGGGCACCGGCTTCGATCGCGGCCATTTCCGGATCGGCGTCAGGGCTGTCAGGAGACGCCTCGATCATGCCGACGTGGTTGAAGTCCCAGGCCACCGAACCGGAAGCGCCCAACTGGCCCTTACGGAACGCGACGCGGATTTCAGCGACGGTGCGGTTGATGTTGTCAGTCACGCATTCAACGATCAGCGGCACCTGATGCGGTGCGAACCCTTCATACGTCACGCGATGGTATTGCACGGTTTCGCCCAACAGGCCCGCGCCTTTCTTGATCGCGCGATCCAGGGTTTCCTTGGGCATCGAGGCTTTCTTGGCCTGCTCGACCACCAGACGCAAGTGTGCGTTGGTGGCAGTATCGGCACCGTTGCGGGCAGCGATGGTGATTTCTTTCACCAGTTTGCCGAAGATCTTGCCCTTGGCGTTAGATGCCGCTTCTTTGTGTTTAACCTTCCACTGTGCGCCCATTACTCACTCTCTTGATCTGTGGCGCCGAGACATCTATTGGCCGACGCATTGCGCAAGTTTATACGGCCTAAAGATGCCAATCGACCAAAAATTCCAAGATCTTCACCCCGTATCGAATCGGCATCTTCACCAGTGTTTGTAGGGCGATTCTGAAAAGTCGATTTGCGGTGACGCTTCAGGACTGCGGTTCCGTACCCTCTGCGCCCATCCTCCCTGGCAGAAGCGCGTTCGATGCACAACGACAAGGAAAGCCCCTTCACCCTGACACTTCTCGACTGCGGTTTGAGTTTGCAGGTGTTGCAGTTCAGTGGCCGTGAAGGTCTCAACCAGCCCTATCGATTCGACATCGACCTGATCGGCCTCGCACCGGCGATGCACCTCGACCAATGGTTACAACAACCGGCGTTTTTGCGGTTGGCGGGTGACCAGGGCATTCATGGCGTGATCCACAGCGTCAGTCGCGAACATCGCGGCCCGCACCGGGTCGGCTACTCCCTGGTGTTGACGCCTCATCTTCAACAACTTCACCTGCACAGCTCGCGTCGGGTGTTTCATCGTCTCAGCGTGCCCGCGATCGTGCGCCAGTTGCTGGAGGAGCATCAATTACCCGAGCACAGCTTCCGCTTCGAACTGGCAAACGGGAGCTACCCGCCCCGGCCTTTTTGCATTCAGTACGATGAGAGCGATCTGGCCTTCATGCAGAGGCTGTGTGAAGAAGAAGGCATCCACTATCACTTCGAGCATCAGCACGACGGACACGTACTGGTTCTGGCCGATGACAGCCTGAGTTTCCCGCAGGAGCCGCTGCTGATGCCGTTCCATGACGACGCATTCAACGACCCCATTTTGCCGGTGATCAGCGAACTGTTCCAACGCCATGACTCGACCCCCACCCCTGCACAATGGGATGCCAGAAATCGCGGCACGCAGATAAGCGGCGACGGCGCGGCCAACCACCCGCTCGCCAGAACGGGCCCGGTGACTGCACGCCCCGGGGCCGAACAGCGTCATCGCGATCAGCTCAGCCGCCGCCTGCTGGAACGCCTGCGTTGCCAGCACCGGCAGATCCACGGCCAAAGTAATCAGAGTGAATTGCGCAGTGGACGAATCGTACAAGTGGCGCAACACCCGCTCTCGAGCTTCAACGATCAGTGGTTGCTCACCGATATCCAGCACCAGGGACAGCAGCCGTCGATTCTCGCCGAGGCCCAGCCCGGTATTACCCGGCGCTACAGCAATCAGTTCACCGCCATTCCCTGGTCAACGGTATTCAGACCGGCGCTCAAACAGGCCAGACCGAGCATCCCGGGCTATCAGACCGCCCGGGTGCTAGGCCCCGTCGGGCAACCGGCAGCGCTCGATGAGCAGCGTCGGATACAGGTCAGGCTTTGGCCGACGCTGGCGTTCGAGGCGGATGAGTCCGCCGGCCTCTGGCTACCGGTCGCCCTCGCAACGCCGGACGGCCGAATCGATCCGTCCCTGCTGCCGATGGCCGGCACCGACGTGCTGATCAGTTTTCTCGACAGCGACCCGGACCGACCGGTGCTGTGCGCCGGCATGGGCCATCTCCAGCCTTCCCGGCCCGCTCCCGAGCCACGCCACGATGCCCATCTGCTGCTCGATTGGCTGATCAACCGCTCGGATCTCATGCCGTGACGCCGTTGTCGATTACCCATTGCACACGGTGGGTGGTGGCGACGTTTGTGGAGAGGGTTCGCGAGAGTCTTGTGTAAGCAGGTACGGCCTCTTCGCGAGCAAGCCCGCTCCCACCAAAAGCAGCTCCCTCTGGCGCTTTTTTGTGGCCGATCAGTTGATCCAGAGCATTGAACAGCCGATTCGCCTCAGGCAAACCCAGCGAAACAGGATTACAGTTAACCCACGCCGTCGAACAAGAACGGTGACTTCAGACCGGACCTGTGAGGAACACCGTATGCCCTGGAGAAATTCCGAATCACGCTACAGCACCGTATCGATCGCGCTGCACTGGTTGATGCTGGTGCTGTTAATACTGGTTTACGCCTGTATCGAATTGCGCGGGATCTTTCCCAAAGGCAGTGGAGGCCGGACGCTGATCAAGGAAGCGCACTTCATGCTCGGCCTGACGGTGTTCGTGCTGGTCTGGCTACGGCTGTTCGCCCGCAGCCTGGGGTCGGCGCCGCAGATCTTCCCGGCCTCGCCTCGCTGGCAAACCCTGCTCGCCAAACTGATGCACTGGGCGCTGTATATTTTCATGATCACCATGCCGATTCTGGGCTGGCTGATTACCAGCGCCGAGGGCCATCAGGTGATGCTCTATGGCATCGACCTGCCGCTGCTGATCGAAGAGAACAAACCGCTGGCCAAGCAGCTTGAGGGCTGGCATGTGCTAGGCGGGACGATCGGCTATTGGCTGATCGGGCTGCACGCCGTGGCCGGGATTTACCACCACTATGTGGTGCGCGATAACACCTTGCTGCGGATGATGCCCAAACGTGGATGAGCCAGGCTACTGAAAACACTGATCCCCTGTGGCGAGGGGGCTTGCCCCCGTTGGGCTGCGAAGCGGCCCCATAATCTGTGACCGTGTCGAGCCTGACACACCGCATTTTCAGGCTTTGGGACTGCTGCGCAGTCCAACGGGGGCAAGCCCCCTCGCCACAAAGGTTTGTGAACTGAACCCCCGACGCCCCTGCAAGCCGCCGGTGTGGATGAAGATCAGCCGCGTACCCCGGGCAAACTTCCCGACTTCGACGTATTGCTTGAGCGCCAATAGCGCCTTGCCGGTGTACAGCGGTTCGAAAAGAATGCCGCTGGCCTGTTCGGTCTGCTCGATGAACGCAAGCAACTGCGGATCGACTTTGGCAAAACCGCCACGGCTGGCGTCGAATAGTTCATAAGCCGGGCCCTGTAAACCTGCCTCGCGGACAATCGATTCGACCTGCTGCGCCACGCCATGATCGTCGGGTACCGCCAGCGCGCCATACACCGGGTGTTCGCCCGCCTCGGCCAGTACCAGACCGGCCAGGGTGGTGCCCGTTCCGCAGGCCAGCCACCAGCCGTCGTAATGGCTCCAACCCAGACCCTTCAGTTGCTCACGGGTCTGAGCCACCAGTCGCTCGCAGCCCTTCGCCCCGCGCAAACCGCCGCCACCTTCCGGCACCGGTTGCAGCTCGGGATACTGCTCCCGCCATGGCTGCCAGAAGCCTGGTTCATGTCGCGCCCGATAACCGCCATAACCCAACCAATGCAACTGCATGCCGAAGGCCTGCAAGTCCTTTACCGTCGGTGTTTCTTGCGGATGCCCACGCAGCAGGCCGACCGTGGTGAAACCCAAGCGTTCGCCCGCAGCCGCCAGTGCATGCAGATGATTGGAATGGGCACCGCCCAGGCTGATGATGCCTTTGGCGCCGTTCTGGTCGGCGGCTTTGAGGTGTTCGATGAGTTTGAACCACTTGTTGCCGCTGATCAGCGGGTCGATCTGGTCCAGACGCAGGATCGCGACCTCAATGCCGAAGGGGGTGAGCCAGTCGAGGTGAAGGGGTTCCAGGGGGGCTTGGGGTAGCCAGTCGTTGAGAGGAAAAAGCATCGATGCGCTACGTTCTGGCGAAAAACAGGAGTCTATCAGCCAGCACGATCCCCGTAGCAGCTGCCGAAGGCTGCGTTCGGCTGCGAAGCAGTCGTCAATCCTGACACCTCGGTTTAACTGAAATACCGCGATGGCTGATTTTGCGACTGCTGCGCAGCCGAACGCAGGCTACGCCAGCTGCTACAAGGGATTGCTGTGAACGTTAGAGTTCAGCCGCCAACCTCGAACCCTGGTTGATCGCGCGCTTGGCATCCAGCTCCGCCGCCACGTCCGCGCCACCGATCAAGTGCACGTTCTGCCCGGCCGCGACCAGACCGTCCTGCAACTCGCGCAATGGATCCTGCCCGGCGCAGATCACGATGTTATCCACCGGCAGCACCTGCGGTTCGCCGCTTTCGCCAATGCGGATGTGCAAACCTTCGTCATCGATCTTCAGATACTCGACGCTGTTGAGCATCTGCACCTGCTTGTTCTTAAGACCCGTGCGGTGAATCCAGCCAGTGGTCTTGCCCAGGCCGTCGCCGACCTTGGATTTCTTGCGTTGCAGCAAGAACACCTCACGGGCCGGTGCATGTGGCTCAGCCTTGATGCCCGCGACACCACCGCGCGCTTCAAGGTGTGTATCGATGCCCCACTCCTTCCAGAACGCTTCGCGGTCCTGACTGGTGGCCACGCCCTGGTGAACCAGGAACTCCGACACATCGAAACCGATACCACCCGCACCGATCACCGCAACACGCTTGCCCACCGGTTTACGCTCGAGGATCACGTCCAGGTAGCTCAACACCTTGGCGTGCTCGACGCCCGGAATCGCCGGCACCCGCGGCGCAATGCCGGTCGCCAGGATGATTTCGTCATAACAGCCCTCAACCAACTGCGCCACGTCCACACGGGTGTTCAGGCACAGCTCGACGTGGGTGGTCTGTAACTTGCGGTTGAAGTAGCGCAGGGTTTCGAAGAACTCTTCCTTGCCCGGCACGCGCTTGGCGATATTGAACTGGCCGCCGATTTCGCTGGCCGAATCGAACAGCGTCACCTGATGGCCACGTTCGGCGGCTACGGTCGCGGCGGACAGCCCCGCAGGCCCGGCACCAACCACGGCAATTTTCTTGATCTGCTGCACCGGCAGGTAGTTGAGCTCGGTTTCATGGCAGGCCCGCGGGTTCACCAGGCAACTGGTCAACTTGCCGCCGAACGTGTGATCCAGGCAGGCCTGGTTGCAACCGATGCAAGTGTTGATTTCATCGCCACGGCCGGCCGCAGCCTTATTGACGAAATCCGGATCGGCGAGGAACGGCCGCGCCATGGACACCATGTCGGCGTCGCCTTCGGCCAGGATCTGCTCGGCGACTTCCGGGGTATTGATGCGGTTGGTGGTGATCAGCGGAATGCCCACCGAGCCACGCAGCTTGGCCGTGACCTTGCTGAACGCTGCACGCGGCACCTTGGTGGCGATGGTCGGAATCCGCGCTTCGTGCCAGCCGATGCCGGTGTTGATGATCGTCGCACCGGCCTGCTCGATGGCCTTGGCCAATTGCACGATTTCTTCCCAGGTGCTGCCGCCTTCCACCAGGTCGAGCATCGACAGGCGGAAGATAATGATGAAGTTCGGGCCGACCGCTTCGCGCACCCGGCGGACGATTTCGACCGCCAGGCGCATGCGGTTTTCGTAAGCGCCGCCCCAGCGGTCAGTGCGATGGTTGGTATGGGCCGCGAGGAACTGGTTAATGAAATAACCTTCGGAGCCCATGATCTCGACGCCGTCGTACTCGGCTTTTTGCGCCAGGGTCGAGCAGGTGACGAAATCGCTGATCTGCTTCTCGATGCCCTCTTCGTCCAGCTCTTTAGGCTTGAACGGGTTGATCGGCGCCTGAATCGCGCTCGGGGCCACCTGTTTCGGGCTGTAAGCGTAACGCCCGGCATGAAGAATCTGCATGCAAATCTTGCCGCCCGCCTCGTGCACCGCACGGGTGACGATCAGGTGTTTGAGTGCTTCTTCCTCGGTGGTCAGCTTGGCCGCGCCAGAGTAAACGCCACCCTCATCGTTCGGGCCGATACCGCCAGTGACCATCAGGCCAACGCCGCCCCGGGCACGCTCGGCAAAGTACGCCGCCATGCGCTCGAAACCACCGGGCTTCTCTTCAAGGCCCGTGTGCATCGAACCCATCAGCGTGCGGTTGCGCAACGTGGTAAAGCCCAGGTCCAGCGGGGCCAACAGGTGCGGGTAATGAGCGGCGGCCATCGGTAACTCCACAACGAGCGATCACGGAAAAAATGCAGGAGCTCTTCGGCCCCCGTCAGTCATGTTCGACAGACTAAGAGTCGCACAGCTGCCGCTCAATGACCGTAACTGACAACTTATTGATCCAAATGTGCAGCGCCCCTTGGCAAGCGCGGGCATGGGCCCTACCCTAGTTGCAAACCCTGCACACGGCCGTTGACTGTTTTCCCATGCGCAAACTTTTGTACCTGACTCTCTCCATGGCGTTGATCGCCGCCCTCACGACCTACGCCATCTGGGCCGCGGACCGTCCGGTGGGTCATTACCTGTCGGACCTGCGCATCAGTCTCGCGGTCGACCAGGGCACCCCCGCCGATCGCGGCAATCTGCTAGGCATCCAGCCCGAGTTGTTCCCTACCGACTATCAAAGCCCCGAACGCCTGCACCGCAAGCTCGCGGCCTACTTGCAGAAGGCTCAGGATCAGGGCCTGCTGAATGAAAAGACCATCGTCGTACTGCCCGAACATGTCGGCACCTGGCTGATGATCTGCGGGGAAAAAGACGAGTTGTACCAGGCCACTACGCTCAAGGAAGCCATGAACTGGCTGGCGGTGAGCAACCCGTTGCAGTTCATCCGCGCCCTGATCAGTGCCGAGGGCGGCAGCCGCCTCGACGACGCGCACTTGCGGATGAAAGCCAAAAAAATGGCCAGGGATTACCAGGCGCTGTTCGGCGGCCTGGCGAAAGACTTCCACGTGACCCTGGTGGCCGGCTCCATCGTGTTGCCCGAACCGAGCGTCAGCAACGGCACCCTGAACATCGGCCACGGCGCGCTGTACAACAGCAGCGTAGTGTTCGGTCGCGACGGTTTGCCGATCGGCCAGCCGCAGCGGCAAATACACCCGACTTTCGCTGGGCGCGACACTGTCGAACCCCATTCCGAGCACACGATCAACGTCGTCGATACACCGGCCGGACGCTTGGGCGTGCTGATCGGCAGCGACAGTTGGTATCCGGATAATTATCGCAAACTCGACGATCAAGGCGCGCAACTGGTGGCGGTCCCGGCGTTCGTCGTCGGGCGTGGGACCTGGGATCAACCGTGGCGCGGCTACAAAGGCTTACCCCCGCCGAGCTCTGTGAGCCTCAAGGCTGGCGAACTCAGTGAAGGTCAGGCCTGGCACCGACTGACACTGATCGCCCAACCAACCGGCAGCCAGGCCATCGCCGGCATGAGCGTGTTCCTGCGCGGTCAGTTCTGGGACAAGGGCAGCGCAGGTCAAAGCTTCCTCAGCAGCAACGGGCAGCATTTCGCCGACGGCGATGCCCGGGGCGCGCGTTTGCTGAACCTCTGGTTGTAAACGATGAAACCACAGCCGATGCGCCTTGGGGATCTGTCGGTAGGTTTTGTCCATAGCCTGGCCGACGCCGTGCGCAGCCATAGCCTGGACCCTCAACCACTGCTCGAACAGTACGGCCTCGACGCCGCGCGACTGGCCGAGGCCGGCGCCCGTCTCTCGATCCCGCGCTACATGCGCCTGGGTCACGGCGCCATACAACTGACCGACGACCCGGCGTTGGGTTTGCGCATGGGTCAGCTCAGTCGCCTGAGCCAGGCCGGCCTGGCCGGAGTCACCGCCGCCCAGGCCCCCACCGTGCGCGAAGCGGCGCGCTGCCTGATTCGCTTCGAAGCGCTGTACGGCTCCAACTATCGCGGCCAGTCGAGCTTGCACGAAGATGCCCAAGGCGCCTGGCTGCGGTTTTACTCCATCAGCCCTTACAACGCCTACAACCGCTTCGTGGTGGATTCGATCATCGCGGGCTGGTTGCAGCAATTGTCCAGCGTAAGCCCTGCCCCGCTGCGCGCCGAACGGATCGAGATCGAATTCCAAGCGCCGGATTATCGTGAAGCCTACGCCGTGCTGGGGGATTGTCCGATTCAGTTTGGCGCCGAACAAAATCAACTGCGCCTGAGCCTGGACAGCCTCGCCCAGCGTAACCCGGAGCACTGCCCGAGCACCTGGCGGCATCTGCTGCAACTGTGTGAACGGGAATTGGAGCAACTGACACGCACCCGCAGCCTGCGTGAACGCATCACTCAGTTACTGGGGCCGTTGCTCAATGGTGGTCGGGAACCCGACCTGGAAGAAGTGGCGGCACGCTTGAAGCTGCCGACCTGGACCTTGCGCCGCAAACTCGCCGAGGAAGGCACGCAATTTCGTGCAATTCTCAACGACACACGCCGCGACCTCGCCATGACCTACATTCGCGACACTGAACTGGCGTTCGGCGAAATCGCCTACCTGCTGGGGTTTGCCTCCGCCGAAGCCTTTCAACGGGCCTTCAAACGCTGGAACGGCCAGCCCCCCGGCGAGTTTCGCCGCAGTCATCGCCAATCCGCGTAAGGTTTACAACTCGGTAGCGTCTTCGGCCGGTTCCAGTGGGTCCAGTTCAAACGCCTGATACTCAAGCAGTTCTTCTTGATAATCGTCCATTATTAACCCCCATCGCTTGTTGAAAAAAATCGTCTGAATAAATGACCAGCGCTCTGAGCATAAAGTGCCTGCGTGAAAGAAAAATGACGCGGGCATGACACTACATCGCTACTGAATAAAACGTAGCAGGTGGTCAGGAATTTATCACAGAATTTTTTCGATACGAGCTGTAGGAATACGGCTCGGTTTGATGTGGATCAATCTTGGAAGGTGTTGCGGGATCGGAGTCGTGTGACCCGATCCGTAACATTAACCGATTACTGCCCGGAAACAGGAATGGCCGAAATCGGCTCGCTCGGAGGGGGCATGGTGCTTGAGTCTGCCGGTGGCGTCACCGTTTCTGTGGACGAAGCCGGCTCGCTGCCCTGCTCTGGAGTGATCGGCGCCGTTTCAGCAGGTGGTGCAACTGGCTCCGAGGTGGCTGGAGTAGTTTCGGCAGGAGCAGGTGCAGGTGCAGCTGCCGGCGCTGGAGCAGGTTCTGCCGCTGGGGTCGGGGTCGGGGTCGGCGCCAGCTGAGCCGGCGCAGCCTTGGTTTCAGGCACACCCAGATCAGTCTTCGGCTTCTCGATGATGTGCGCTGCCTTCTTCGCTTCCGGTGGCAGGAACAACTCGACCAAGGCAAAGAAACGCTCGTAGAACTTGGCCGAGGATACGGTTTCACTGGCGACCTTGACCATCGAATCGTCAGACGAGCCGATCGGCATCGATACCGAGCCCAACACACCGACCCCGAGGCTGGCGGAGTTGTTGGTCTTCTTCAGCGCATAACGGTCCTGCAGGGCGTTGGCGAACATTGTTGCGTGATGCCCTTCGCTACCGTCATCGGCACAGACCACGCTGAAGCTGATCTCCATGTGGGTCTCGCCAGTCTGCTGGAAGCTCTTGTGACCACTGACCAGCTTCGGATCGCTGCTGGTGATGATGTAACCCTGGCTGAGCAAAGCCCGACGGGCGGCCTCGCAGGTCTGCTTATCGGTCACCGGGTAATTGCGCGAAAACGTTCCGGAGTCGTCGAAGTTCTCATGCTCGTAGATGGCGGCTTTCTTCGATGAACAACCGGCAGCGACGGCCAGCACCAAGGCCAGCCCCACAACCCGCATGGGAATTGATCTAAACATTGAACATCCTGAGGAAAACGGTTCGGGTCGTATTGTGCAACAGATCGATGCTTAGCGTCGCATCGTTTAGTGTCTTGAAACAGTTACAAGTCTACTGACTGTCATTGACAGGAAAAAGTCGCGCGGTAAATAAGCAGGCGACGGGTAGCTCATGCCGCTTTTGTTTCACCCATAAAAAACCCCAGCCTTTCGGCCGGGGTCTCTTGTGTTGCGCAAAGCTCAATCAAGCATCAGAAACGCTTGATCTCAGCCTCGCTTTCCAACAGTTTGCGGTAGGCCGCAAAGTCTTGCTGGCCAATGCGCGAGGCGAGGAAGCGACGGTATTGAGCCTTCTCTTCTTCGGTCGGCGCCGCGGCTTCGTTCACGCCGTTCAGACGCACGATCACCAGGCTACCATCGGCCAAGGTCACGCTGCTGAAGGTCGGCTTGTCTAGGGAGACAGGCTTGGGCATGCGGAACAGCGCTTGCAGCACAGTTGGGTCGACCCCTTCCTGAGCGCGAGTCGCGGCTTGCGTCACTTTCCAGTTCTGGCCATCGATTGCCTTGTCCAGCGCAGTCTTGCCATCGCGCAGGCTGACAATCAGTTGATCAGCCTTGGTTTTGGCGGCAGCACTGGCATGCTCCTTGGTCAGCTGCGCACGGATGCTGGCAGCCACGCTTTCCAGCGGCAGTTGCTCAGGCTTGCGGTGCTCCTTGGCGCGCAGCACGATCACGGTTTCCGGGTCCAGCTCGATGGCGGTGCTGTTGGCACCCTCATCCAGCACTTCAGGACTGAATGCAGCGGTCACCACGGCACGGTTGGCCGCAACACCTTCGCCACCTTCACGGCCGAATGGCGCGGAGGTGTGGACGGTCAGCTTCAGGTCTTGTGCCGGCTGGGCCAGATCGGAGGCTTCGAACGAGGAGTCTTCCAATTGCTTGGTCGCCTCGACGAAACGCTGCTCGACCTGCTGGGTTTTCAGCTCGCGGGTCAGCTTGTCTTTCAGGCTGGCAAATGTCGGCACTTCAGGGGCTTCAACACCCAACAGCTTGATCAGGTGGAAACCGAAGTCAGTGCGAACAGGTTCCGAGACCTGATCCTTGGCCAACGAATACAGGGCTTTTTCAAACGCTGGGTCGTAGACGCCTGGACCTGCATAACCGAGGTCACCGCCGTTGTTCGCCGAGCCTGGATCCTGGGAGAACTCCTTGGCCAGGGCCTCGAACTTCTCGCCTTTGGCCAGACGCGCCTGCACTTCTTCGATCTTGGCCTTGGCTTGCGCTTCGGTCACCTTGTCGTTCACTTCGATCAGAATGTGCGCAGCCCGGCGTTGCTCGGACAGGTTCGCAGTTTCTTTCTGATACGCCGCTTGCAGGTCTTCGTCCTTGACGCTGACCTGATCAAAGAAAGACGCCTTCTTCAATTCGAGGTAGTCGATGACCACCTGATCCGGCGTCATGAACTCCTTGGCGTGTTCGTCGTAATAGGCCTTGACCTCATCGTCGGTGAGCTTCACCGCCGCAGGATCTGCCTTGACGTTCAGGGTGGCGAAATCGCGGGTCTGTTTTTCCAGACGGGCGAAGGCCAGAACCTGTGCATCGGTAACGAAACCGCTGCCTGCCAGGCCTGCACGCAGCTGACCGATCAGCATCTCCTGAGCAAGCATCTGACGGAATTGCAGACGGCTGTAGCCCAGTTGACGGATCACCTGGTCGAAGCGCTCGGCGCTGAACTTGCCATCCACCTGGAATTCAGGCGTTTGCAGGATCACCTGATCCAAAGCCGCTTCGGAGAAAGCGAATTTCGATTTTTCTGCGCCTTGCAGCAGCAGTTTGCGATCGATCAGGCCTTTGAGGGCCGATTCGCGCAGCATTTTTTCGTCAAGCAAGGAAGCATCGAAATCCTTGCCCAGCTGTTGCATAAGCTGACGGCGTTGCATATCGACCGCCTGGTTCAGCTCGTTTTGACTGATTTCTTCACCATTGACCTTGGCCGCATCCTGGCTGTTGGTCGTCGCCTGAAAAATGGCCTCGATACCGGTGAAAGCCATCAGTACAACGATGATCCCGATAATGGTCTTGGCAATCCAGCCTTGTGAATTGTCCCTGATATTCTGCAGCATGCGTCCCCCAGAAACGGTTGAACTTCAAAATTAGGCAACCGTGGAGCGTGGGTAGAATCCGGATAGAAGAAAGGCGCATCCGAGGATGCGCCTTCTCGTAACTGGCGGAGCGGACGGGACTCGAACCCGCGACCCCCGGCGTGACAGGCCGGTATTCTAACCGACTGAACTACCGCTCCGCTGCCAAGTCAGGAATGACCCCGACCCGGATAGGCAAAAACCTGAATCGAACTTAGTTGACAGCTTCTTTCAGTGCTTTACCGGCTTTGAAACCTGGTTTTTTGGCGGCGGCGATTTCCAGCGTCTTACCGGTCTGTGGGTTACGACCGATGCGAGCAGGACGATCGGTCACGGAGAAGGTACCGAAACCAACCAGAACAACAGAGTCGCCAGCCTTGAGAGCGCCAGTGACGGATTCGATTACAGCGTCCAGCGCACGGCCAGCAGCAGCTTTCGGGATATCAGCGGATGCAGCGATAGCATCAATCAGTTCCGACTTGTTCACTCTAAGTCCCCTTATATCTATTTGAGTTTGATTCTAAGTTTTTTGGTGAAAGCAAAAAAACGAGTGCTGAATGGCCTACAGACACTTAAGAGCCGCTTTATAACAAGGGCTCTAAAAAACTGTCAACAAGCCCGCCAGGCAAATGCGTACTAATGCGTGCTAATTCTTTCCTTAGAGTCAGACTCGCGTTTTTCATCCTTTGCAACGATCTCCGGAACCACATCCGGCAAGGGCTCCGGCGCGTATTGCAGCGCAATTTGCAGGACCTCGTCAATCCATTTAACTGGTTTAATCTGCAGATCTTGCTTGATATTGTCAGGAATTTCCTTCAGATCGCGTACGTTCTCTTCAGGAATGATCACCGTCTTGATTCCGCCACGGTGAGCAGCCAGCAGTTTTTCCTTCAAGCCGCCGATCGCCAGCACCTGGCCACGCAAGGTGATTTCGCCGGTCATGGCGACGTCCGCGCGTACAGGAATGCCAGTCAATGCCGACACCAGGGCCGTGCACATGCCTACACCGGCGCTAGGGCCGTCCTTCGGCGTCGCCCCTTCAGGCATGTGGATATGCGTGTCGCGCTTCTCGTGGAAGTCCAGGGGAATCCCCAGGCTCTTCGCACGGCTGCGGACGACGGTCAGGGCTGCGGTGATCGATTCGACCATCACGTCACCCAACGAACCGGTCTTGATCAGTTGGCCTTTACCCGGCACGACTGCAGCTTCGATGGTCAATAATTCGCCGCCCACCTGAGTCCACGCCAGGCCGGTTACCTGGCCGATCTGATCCTGCTGCTCAGCCAGGCCGTAGCGGAATTTACGCACGCCCAGGAAGTGCTCCAGCATATCGGCCGTCACCTTCACCGAGAAGCGTTTTTCCATCGCATGCTCTTTGACCGCCTTGCGGCAAACCTTGGCAATCTGGCGCTCCAGCCCACGTACACCGGCTTCGCGGGTGTAGTAGCGGATGATGTCGCGAATCGCTTCGGCGTCGAATTCCAGCTCGCCTTTCTTCAAGCCGTTGGCCGTAATCTGCTTCGGCGAAAGGTATTTGACGGCAATGTTGATCTTCTCGTCTTCGGTGTAACCCGGCAGACGAATCACTTCCATCCGGTCCAGCAGCGCCGGTGGAATGTTCATGGAGTTGGAGGTGCACAGGAACATCACATCGGACAGGTCGTAGTCGACTTCCAGATAGTGATCGTTGAAGTTGTGGTTTTGCTCGGGGTCGAGCACTTCCAGCAACGCCGACGCCGGATCGCCACGCATGTCACTGCCCATTTTGTCGATTTCATCGAGCAGGAACAGCGGGTTGCGGACACCCACCTTTGTCATCTTTTGAATCAATCTTCCAGGCATCGAACCGATATAAGTCCGGCGATGACCACGAATTTCCGCCTCATCGCGCACGCCACCAAGGGCCATACGGACAAATTTGCGGTTGGTGGCGTGAGCGATCGACTCCGCCAGAGAGGTTTTACCCACCCCAGGAGGACCGACCAGGCACAGCACCGGACCACGAATCTTCTTCACGCGCTTCTGCACGGCGAGGTATTCGAGGATCCGCTCTTTGACTTCTTCCAGACCGTAGTGGTCTGCATCGAGAATGTCTTCGGCGCGGGCAAGGTCCAGACGCACCTTGCTCTGAGCCTTCCACGGCACCTGAACCAGCCAGTCGATATACGAACGCACCACCGTCGCTTCCGCGGACATTGGCGACATTTGTTTTAACTTGTTCAGTTCACCCTGGGCTTTGGCCAAGGCATCTTTCGGCAGGCCAGCGGCATCGATACGCTTTTTCAGCTCTTCGATTTCGTTGTGGCCTTCGTCGCTATCGCCCAGCTCTTTCTGAATGGCCTTCATCTGCTCATTCAGGTAGTACTCGCGCTGGCTGCGCTCCATTTGCTTTTTAACGCGGCCGCGAATGCGTTTCTCGACTTGCAGCAGATCGATCTCGGCATCCAGCAATGCCAGAACGTGCTCGACCCGGGCCGATAAATCGATGATTTCGAGGATTTCCTGCTTCTGCTCGATCTTCAGGGCCATGTGAGCGGCCATGGTGTCGACCAGGCGACCTGGCTCGTCAATGCTGTTGAGCGACGACAGGACTTCAGCGGGGACTTTCTTGCCCAGCTGTACATATTGTTCGAACTGAGCCAGCAGGCTGCGGACAAACACTTCCGACTCGCGCTCAGGCGCATCGGCTTCGTCGATCAGCGAGACTTCGGCACGGCAGTGGCCGTCGACTTCGCTGAAGCGCTCCACGGCGCCCCGCTGCTCGCCTTCGACAAGAACCTTGACTGTGCCGTCAGGCAGCTTGAGCAGCTGCAGAACGGTAGCGATGGTGCCTACGCGATAAAGTGCTTCTTCACCGGGATCGTCGTCAGCAGGATTTCGCTGAGCCAGCAGAAGGATCTGCTTGTCGCCCGTCATCGCTGCCTCGAGGGCTTCGATGGATTTCTCGCGCCCCACGAACAGCGGGATAACCATGTGCGGATAAACCACGACATCACGCAATGGCAGGAGAGGCAATTCGATGGTTGTCTTCATGATTTCGCCTCTACGGCGGCCATAAGGCCGTAAACAGATGGAAGTAAGCTTGAAACCAAGATGGGGGCTGTTTTCAAAAAAAACAAGCGGATAAAAGAACCACTTTAAAGATCGCCGCTTACGGGAGCGCCTGCATGGGTCCGGATACATCCAAAAAGGTCGGATGTCATGCTGCCTTCACAGCGGTGCGGCGATCCGACAAGCCAGCTCCCACAATAGCAAAGGGGCCCGAAGGCCCCTTCTTTATTTCAGCAGTGTGACGCTTAGGCGTCCGGCGCTGCCTTGGCAGTCGGCTCACTGTTTTCGTAGATATACAGTGGCTTGGACTTGCCTTCTATAACGCTTTCATCGATCACTACTTTACTCACCTCGGACTGCGAGGGGATTTCATACATAGTGTCGAGCAATACACCTTCGAGAATCGAGCGCAGTCCACGGGCACCGGTTTTGCGTTCCAGGGCACGTTTGGCGACCGATTTCAGCGCGTCGGCCCGGAATTCCAGGTCCACGCCTTCCATCTCGAACAGCTTGGCATACTGCTTGGTCAGAGCATTTTTCGGCTCGGTGAGAATCTGCATCAACGCAGCCTCATCAAGCTCGTCCAGCGTGGCAAGTACCGGCAGACGACCGACGAACTCCGGGATCAGACCGAACTTGACCAAATCGTCAGGTTCGACTTCACGCAGGGACTCACCGACTTTCTTGCCTTCTTCCTTGCTGCGCACTTCCGCGTTGAAACCGATGCCGCCCTTGGTGGAACGGTTTTGAATAACCTTTTCCAGACCGGAGAACGCACCACCGCAGATGAACAGGATGTTACGGGTGTCGACCTGAAGGAATTCCTGCTGCGGATGCTTGCGACCACCTTGAGGTGGAACGGAAGCGACCGTGCCTTCGATCAACTTGAGCAGGGCCTGCTGCACGCCTTCACCGGAAACATCCCGGGTGATCGACGGGTTGTCAGACTTGCGCGAGATTTTGTCGATCTCATCGATGTAGACAATGCCCATCTGGGCTTTTTCTACATCGTAATCGCACTTCTGCAGCAGCTTCTGAATGATGTTCTCGACATCTTCACCTACATAACCCGCCTCGGTGAGGGTGGTTGCGTCGGCGATGGTGAACGGAACATTCAGCAAGCGGGCCAGTGTTTCGGCAAGCAGGGTTTTACCCGAGCCTGTCGGGCCGATCAGCAAAATGTTGCTTTTGCCGAGTTCGACGTCGTCATTCTTTTTGTCACGCTGGTTCAAACGCTTGTAGTGGTTGTACACCGCTACGGCCAGAACCTTTTTCGCACGTTCCTGACCAATCACGTACTGATCAAGGATGCCGCTGATTTCTTTAGGCGAAGGCAATTTATGCGCGCTGCTTTCGGCCTGGGCTTCCTGCACCTCCTCACGGATGATGTCATTGCACAGGTCGACGCACTCGTCGCAGATAAAGACCGAGGGGCCGGCAATCAATTTGCGTACTTCATGCTGGCTTTTGCCACAGAAGGAGCAATAGAGCAGCTTGCCGTTGTCCTCGCCGTTGCGGGTGTCAGTCATTCGTTCGATCCAAATCCGATAGGCTTGCAACACAAGATGAAGGCTATTGCGGGCTTTTTCAAGCCCGCCGGTGATCAGACCAGCTGACCAACCCTATTTTGAGCTGCTTATTTTAAGCGGGGCGCTGGTTGATCACTTCATCGATCAACCCGTATTCACGCGCTGCTTCTGCACTCATGAAATTATCGCGGTTGGTATCGCGCTCGATTTCTTCAAGAGTGCGCCCGCTATGCTTGGCCATCAGCGTGTTGAGGCGCTCACGAATGAAGAGGATTTCCTTGGCATGGATTTCGATATCCGAGGCCTGGCCCTGGAAACCGCCCAGTGGCTGGTGAATCATCACACGCGAGTTCGGCAGGCAGTAACGCTTGCCTTTGGCACCGGCCGTCAGTAGAAACGCGCCCATGCTGCACGCTTGACCGATACAGGTGGTCGACACGTTTGGCTTGATGAACTGCATGGTGTCATAGATCGACATGCCCGCCGTCACCGAACCGCCCGGCGAGTTGATATAGAGATGGATGTCCTTGTCCGGGTTTTCCGCTTCAAGGAACAGCAGTTGCGCACAGATCAGGTTGGCCATGTAGTCCTCTACCGGACCAACCAGAAAGATCACTCGCTCCTTGAGAAGACGCGAGTAGATGTCATAGGCGCGTTCGCCACGAGCAGACTGCTCGACAACCATCGGGACCAGGCCGCCTGCGGCCTGGATATCAGAGTTCTGCTGAATATACGAATTACGGAACATGCTCTGCAGTCACTCCCAAATAGTTATGTCTTGAATACGCATAAGCCAGCACGAAGGCTGGCTTATGGTGTGTACTTCTTACCGCAAAAACAATCAGTCGGCTTGTGGAGCTTCTACCGGCTTGACCGCTTCTTCGTAAGAGACCGATTTGTCGGTCACGCTAGCTTTCTGCAGAACAGTATCCACAACTTGCTCTTCCAGCACAACCGAACGGACTTCGTTCAGTTGCTGGTCGTTCTTGTAGTACCAGGACACAACCTGCTCAGGCTCTTGATAGGCCGAAGCCATTTCCTGAATCATCTCGCGCACACGGGCTTCGTCAGGCTTGAGGTCGAATTGCTTGACCACTTCAGCCACGATCAGACCCAGCACAACGCGGCGCTTGGCTTGCTCTTCGAACAGCTCGGCCGGCAGTTGGTCAGGCTTGATGTTGCCGCCGAACTGCTGAACAGCCTGCACGCGCAGACGGTCGACTTCGTTGGACAGCAGAGCCTTAGGCACTTCGATCGGGTTGGTGGCCAGCAGACCGTCCATCACCTGATTCTTGACCTTGGATTTGATCGCCTGACGCAGTTCGCGCTCCATGTTCTTGCGAACTTCGGTGCGGAAGCCTTCCAGACCGGTTTCCTTGATGCCGAATTGAGCGAAGAACTCTTCGGTCAGCTCTGGCAGTTTAGGCTCGGAAACGGTGTTCACGGTCACGGTGAACTCAGCGGCTTTGCCTGCCAGGTCGAGGTTCTGATAGTCCTCTGGGAAGGTCAGGTTCAGAACGCGCTCTTCGCCAGCTTTAGCGCCGACCAGACCGTCTTCGAAACCAGGGATCATGCGACCGGAACCCAGCACCAGTTGGGTGCCTTTGGCGGAACCGCCAGCGAACACTTCACCGTCGACT
Organism: Pseudomonas sp. LBUM1673; assembly: GCF_059695645.1. Taxonomy (NCBI): domain Bacteria; kingdom Pseudomonadati; phylum Pseudomonadota; class Gammaproteobacteria; order Pseudomonadales; family Pseudomonadaceae; genus Pseudomonas; species Pseudomonas sp. LBUM1673. Next base: position 2,340,527 of record NZ_CP166780.1, on the reverse strand, counting down.
TTTCCGACGAAATCGATGTTCAGTTGGTCTTCGTTCTGAGCCGCGCGATCGGCGACTTCGAACCGGGTGTTCTGCTTGCGCAGGATTTCCAGCATCTTGTCCAGATCGGCATCAGCCACGTCAGCGCTCAGGCGCTCGACAGTGATACCTTCGAAGCCGGCAACGGTGAATTCCGGGAACACTTCGAAGATTGCGACGTATTCCAGATCTTTGCCAGCTTCCATCGATTTAGGCTCGATCGAAGGAGCGCCAGCCGGGTTCAGCTTCTGCTCGACAACAGCTTCGTAGAAGGAAGACTGGATCACATCGCCCACGGCTTCCTGACGTGCATCAGCACCGAAACGGCGCTTGATTTCACTCATAGGCACTTTGCCTGGACGGAAGCCAGCGATCTTGGCCTTTTGGGCAGTCTGCTGCAGACGCTTGTTGACCTGAGTCTCGATGCGCTCAGCCGGCACGGTGATGCTCATGCGGCGCTCAAGAGCAGAAGTATTTTCAACAGAAACTTGCATGGATATTCCTCGTTGCACAGACGTTAGCCGGCCGTTTCCGACCCCAGAATCAAGGGCATGCATTCTAGTGGGTCAAACTCAAGAAGTCACCCTACTGAAAACGGGTAAAAAAGCAGCAGGCAATTTATAGGCGGGGACAAACGGTTGTGCCTCGCCCTGTTAGCAAATACAGTCAATCAAGCCAGGGCTCTGTACCAACCTTCCTATATATAGAAGGAATCGGCAAATCCATCCCTGACAACCAACCCCGCGAAGGGATCGGTGGGCAAATCGAGCATCATCGAGAAACATAAATACGACGAAGCGACCTGCCCTTCCAGCCCGAAACCTGCAGCTGTTTTGAAAATCCAGACTTCTGAAACAAAAACGGCGCAGACCTTTGCAGGTGCTGCGCCGTTTTCTGCTATTAAATAGCGACTTGTATGGTGCGGACGGAGAGACTCGAACTCTCACACCTTGCGGCGCTGGAACCTAAATCCAGTGTGTCTACCAATTCCACCACATCCGCGTATCAAGCTTTTAAAGCAAAGGCGCCAGATTATTAATCTGGCGCCTTTCTAAATATGGGGTGGACGAAGGGGATCGAACCCTCGACAACGGGAGTCACAATCCCGTGCTCTACCAACTGAGCTACGCCCACCATATTGCCATGTTGCGTTACTTGTGCCAAAGCTGCCTAATTGGCGCACCCGGCAGGACTCGAACCTGCGACCATCCGCTTAGAAGGCGGATGCTCTATCCAGCTGAGCTACGGGCGCCTTTTTAATCTGTATTCTTGGACGATTACAAACTAAGTGCTTTCAGTCTCACCGAATCAAACATCAATTCTGATCGACCTTCTTAACCAGTGCTAGGCTGTGCCCGACAAGTGCGACGAATGTTATAGGCGAGCCTGAAGGTCGTCAACTCTTTTTTAAAAAAAATTCATTTAATTAAAGGAGTTAGGGGAATTTGCAGACCAAGCGCCTTTGCCCTCACCTCACGACATGCGAGAATGCGCTCTCTTTTTTTCCCCTCTCGATGGTTAATCACGCGCAATGACTGCACAACTAATCGACGGCAAATCGATCGCCGCCAGCCTGCGCCAGCAGATCGCCAAACGAGTCGCCGAGCGTCGCCAGCAAGGCCTGCGCACGCCCGGCCTCGCGGTGATCCTGGTCGGCAGCGATCCTGCCTCTCAGGTTTATGTCTCGCACAAGCGTAAAGACTGTGAAGAGGTCGGCTTCCTTTCCCAAGCCTATGACCTGCCTGCCGAAACCACTCAGGAAGCACTGACCGAGCTGATCGATCGCCTGAACGACGACCCGGCAATTGACGGCGTTCTGCTTCAGCTGCCTTTACCTGAACACCTGGACGCCTCCAAACTGCTGGAGCGCATTCGCCCTGACAAGGACGTCGACGGTTTCCACCCTTATAACGTCGGCCGCCTGGCCCAGCGCATTCCGCTGCTGCGTCCGTGCACACCTAAAGGCATCATGACCTTGCTGGAAAGCACCGGTGCCGATCTATACGGGATGGACGCGGTCATTGTCGGGGCTTCCAACATTGTTGGCCGTCCGATGGCAATGGAACTGCTGCTGGCCGGTTGCACCGTGACCGTCACCCACCGCTTCACCAAGGATCTGGCGGGCCATGTCGGCCGCGCCGATCTGGTAGTGGTTGCCGCCGGTAAGCCGGGCCTGGTCAAGGGTGAATGGATCAAGGAAGGCGCGATCGTGATCGACGTCGGCATCAACCGTCAGGAAGACGGCAAACTGGTGGGTGACGTGACCTACGAAACCGCCCTGCCCCGCGCCGGCTGGATCACTCCGGTACCGGGCGGCGTCGGCCCGATGACCCGCGCCTGCCTGCTGGAAAACACGCTGTACGCCGCGGAAACTCTGCACGGCTGAGTTCACGCTTGCTTGCAGCGCCGCATAAAAGAACCCCGCCCATCGCGGGGTTCTTTTTGCCCATAGAAAAAGCTCGACCATCCGCCGGAAAATCCCTGTTTCCCCGCACTTTCACCTGAACATCGAACAACCATCGACAGTTCTTCAGCCATACTCCTAAAATGCGTCGCTTTTTAAAGAAACAGCCCGTTACACAACGGTATATCCACCCTTTATGAGTCCGCCAGCGTGAAAATCCGCCTTTCAATCCTGAGCTTGTTTTTTGCATTTACAGGGACTTTCACCACGCCAGCAATTAATGCCGCCGAAACCATCGAGGCGCCCCGAAACACTTCACAACTGAAGATCGCTTCCGGCAGCGCATTGCTGATGGATCTGCAAACCAACAAAGTCATCTATGCCAACAATCCGGATGTTGTGGTGCCGATTGCTTCCGTCAGCAAACTGATGACCGGCCTGGTGGTGGTAGAAGCCCGGCAAAACATGGACGAATACCTTTCCGTCAACATCAGCGACACCCCGGAAATGAAAGGCGTGTTTTCCCGAGTCAAACTCAAAAGCGAATTGCCACGCCGGGAAATGCTGCTGATTGCCCTGATGTCATCGGAAAACCGTGCTGCCGCAACGCTGGCCCATCACTATCCGGGCGGTTATGTCGCATTTATAGCGGCCATGAACGCCAAAGCCAAAGCGCTGGGCATGACCAGCACCCACTTTGTCGAACCGACGGGCCTCTCCCCTCGCAATGTGTCCACCGCCCGGGACCTGAGCAAACTGCTGATCGCCGCGCACAAGCACCCGATATTGACTGAGCTGAGCACTACCAAGGAAAAAACCGTTTCGTTCCGTAAACCCAATTACAGCCTGGGTTTCCGCAATACCGACCATTTGGTCAATAAGCCGAACTGGGACATCAGACTGACGAAAACCGGTTTCACCAACGAGGCCGGTCACTGCCTGGTGCTGGTCACCAGCATGGGTAATCGTCCGGTTGCGCTGGTGATTCTCGATGCCTTCGGCAAGTACACGCACTTTGCCGACGCCACCCGGATTCGCAGCTGGGTCGAAACCGGCAAGAGCGCTAACGTGCCGTCCGTGGCCCTGCAATACAAGTCCGACAAAAACCTCAAGCATCGCCAGAGCGGCGTGGTTGAAGCCTCGAAATAAAGTCGAAACGACTGAAAACGAAAGCCCCGAATAGTCGGGGCTTTTTTTGTCCGCCATCAATCATTCGGCAATGGCATCTGATCGTCATCCGGAATTCCATCCCCGGCACTTGGGTCTCTCCAGCCCTGCGGATGCTTCGTCGGCACGACCGTCGGCCGGGCCAAGGGATCCCTTAACGGGCTGTCCGGATCCATCACTGGGTCCAGGTCCGGTTCGGCGGTTGTTGGAACACTGTCTGGAGGGTCTGGACGTTTGTCGTCGAAGCTCGAATCGGTAGACATATGCACCTCTCACTAGGACTTGGGTTTCAGATCGCCAAGTGGGTCGTAAGGCTTCGCAGGCGGCTTCTTGCCCTCCTCACCCGGCTTTATATCCCTGGGCGCCTTGGCAGGCCCGATGGGATCGACCTGAGGATCGGCGAGGTCCGGGGAATCGGGGTCGAACCCCAACTCATTATCGGATGAATGCTCAGACGAGTGCGGGCCGACGGGTGTGTTGGAATGAGCCATGGACGCCTCCTGGTCACGGCCCGGCGAGAATCCGGACCCTTTAGATGAGAGGCCAACAACGCTCAGTGGTGCCCTACAGATGACGAACGGAACTTACTGCGCGGTCAGCGCTTTCTTCGCCCTGGCAGCCGCCTGCTCCTGACCTGACTGGGCAAGATCATTCGCCGCTTTCAGCCAGCGCTGCTGATCGACATTGGCCGGAATCTGGTTCGGCTTCTGGATCAATACAGCCCAACCCCCAGCACTTTCGAACGCCGATTCAAAGGAGCCGAACCCCATCAGCAACCGACGATCCATCCCGGCGCGCAGCAATACGGTCCGCTTCTGACGGTTGTAACCGGCAAGAATGGCGTATCGGGGCTCTGCCCAGAACGCCGAGCCTTCGGTGAAGCGCACCATCACCGGGTAACCGGCCGCAACCTGGGTCAGCAGCGCCGGCAAATTACTGTCGAGGGGATAGACCACCATCCCATACTCGCGGGCGAGGTTCTGCATGTTCTGCTGCAAACGGTCTTCGGCACCCGGCAAATGCAGGGGGTTGTCGAGCAACCCCGGGGTTATCACGATGCCCTGTTGGGAGAGCAGGCTGGCCAGCACCTGGGGCCCACTTTGATAACTTTGCCCTCGGTAGAACGTACCGCTGAGTTCGACACGTTCCGGCAGACGCTGGATCTCAGGCGCTACGCTCCCCGCACAGCCAGCCAGGCCGGCAACGCAGCCAACGATCAGTACCAAAGATCGAATTCGAGAAAATACCCGCACCATCATCACTCTCTTGTTCAGACGCCAGACGATCGCACGCCCGGCTTGGCTGTCGATCATAGGATGCCGCGCGGCAGCGGTATAGCTTTAACCGGCAGTTGATTGCACTCGATAGAGCGAACTGGTTGGTGACAGGCGACCTTTGGTCAATAGCCTGCAACACAGCAGCGGCTAGAATGTCATTTACCAAGGAAGAGTGTGTGCCCGATGCAGGGCAAAGAGGAGGCACTGATGAGCCTGACAATGACTATCGTGATGTTGATTTCTGGCTGGCTGGCCGTGGCCGCAGCCATGTTGTGGGGTGTTTTGCGTATTACCCGCCGGCACCATCACCATCCGGTTCAATCGGCGCCTGTGGCGAAATCCGATCAGCCGGCTGCACGTCCCGCCACCGCGCACTGACTGGACATGTAGGAGCCAGGCTTGCCGGCGAAGGCGCCCTCAAGAACGCCTTCGCCGGCAAGCCTGGCTCCTACGAAAAGCGGTTCATTGGCCGCCTGGACTCTTTCGAGTTCAGGCGGCCGTTTCGTTTAACGATGGTTAAGCTTCAGCGGCGATGCGCTTCTGCCTGGCCCGACGCGACAGCATGTTCAAGCCTTCGATCGTGGCCGAGAACGCCATGGCCGCGTAGACGTAGCCTTTCGGTACGTGGGCGCCGAAGCCTTCGGCGATCAGCGTCATGCCGATCATGATCAGGAAGCCCAGCGCCAGCATCACCACCGTCGGGTTGTCGTTGATGAACTTGGCCAGAGGGTCAGCGGCCAGCAACATCACCAGCACCGACACCACCACCGCGATGATCATGATCGGCAAATGCTCGGTCATGCCGACAGCGGTAATGATGCTGTCGATGGAGAACACCATGTCCAGCAGCAGGATCTGGCCGATCGCGGCGGCAAAGCCCAGGGTCACGGTCGAGGTAGCCGACATCGGATCATCCGGCGCCGGGTCCATGCTGTGATGGATCTCGGTGGTCGCTTTCCACAACAGGAACAGGCCGCCAGCGATCAGGATCATGTCCTTCCAGGAGAACGCGTGGCCGAGAATCTCGATCACAGGCTCCGTCAACTGGACGATGAATGCGATGGTGCTCAACAGTACCAGGCGCAGGATCAACGCCATGCCAATACCAATGCGCCGCGCCTTCTGGCGATGCTGTTCGGGTAGTTTGTTGGTGAGGATCGAAATGAAGATCAGGTTATCGATGCCGAGCACGATCTCCATCACCACCAGCGTGGCCAGGGCGACCCAGGCAGTGGGGCTTGCAGCAAGTTCTAAAAGGTATTCCATGGGTCAGTCCTGACTCGTTGTAGACGGTTTAGATTTCCTGGGACGAAGATTCGGTTTTATCCGTCTCTTTGGCCGGTTGTTCTTTCTTGCTGATCAAACCGCTCGTGGCATCGCTAAGCGCTTGCTCGGCCGCTTTGTGGGTATCGTCAATCGCCTGTTTGGCGGTTTCGGCGGCCTTGCCCATCAATTGCTGAGCGCTTTTCTCGGCCTGGTCGCAACCGGCCAACACCAGTAAAGACGCAATCAGCAGTGCCGTGGTTTTAAGCTTCATGATGCTTTCCTCGATAGAACAGACAGAACCGAAAAGGCGATCCGTCGATAGCGGGGCATTCTAAGGAAGCAAACACTTCAGGAAAATTCGTATTTTTAGCGGTTATACTTCGGTTTTAACGAATTTAGACATCGTATTTGTAGTACGCCTGTAGGAGCTGTCGAGTGAAACGAGGCTGCGATCTTTTGACTTTGCTCGTTAAAAACAAAAGATCGCAGCCTCGTTTCACTCGACAGCTCCTACGGATGATGTGAACAAGGGGTTTCACCAACATGCTTAATTATCGACAGCTGCATTACTTCTGGGTGGTGGCCAAGACCGGCAGCATCGTGCGCGCCTGCGAGCAGTTGAACCTGACGCCACAGACCATCAGCGGGCAGATTTCCCTGCTCGAACAAACCTATGGCATCGAGTTGTTTCGCCGGGTCGGCCGGCAGCTGGAACTCACCGAAGCCGGGCGTCAGACCCTGCCCTACGCAGAGCAGATGTTTCAACTCGGTGGCGAGCTGGAGTTGATGCTGCGGGCGCAGCCCAATGAGCAACAGATTTTGTTTCGGGTGGGCGTCGCCGACGTGGTGCCCAAATCCATCGTCTATCGATTGATTGCGCCGACCATGGAGTTGAGCGAGCCCCTGCGTATCACCTGCCGCGAAGACAAACTGGAACGTTTGCTCGCCGACCTGGCGATTCAACGCCTGGACCTGGTGATCTCCGACAGCCCGATGCCCTCGCATCTGGACATCAAGGGCTACAGCCAGAAACTCGGTGAATGCGGCATCAGCTTCTTCGCCACCGCCGAGCTGGCGGCGCGATATGGCCAGGACTTCCCCCGCAGCCTGCACGGCGCCCCACTGCTGATTCCCGGGCCGGAAACCGTGGTGCGCAGTCGCTTGCAACGCTGGTTTGCCGAACAGCAGATCCAGCCACAAATCGTCGGCGAGTTCGACGATAGCGCCTTAATGCAGGCTTTCGGCCAATCCGGGAGCGGGATCTTCATCGGCCCGAGCGTGATTGCCGACGAATTGAAACGCCAATGCGGTGTGGAGTTGATCGGCCAGACCGACGCGGTGCGCGAGTCGTTCTACGCCATCTCGGTGGAACGCAAGGTCAAGCACCCCGGCATTGTCGCCATTACCGAAGGTGCCCGACGCGAACTGTTCACCGAGATGTGAGGCGTCAGGCGCAGATTTCGCGGGGTTTGAAGGTCATCAGAGCCATCGCCAACAGGATCGAGACAAGGATAAAACCGGCTGCTGCGAAACCCAGTCCGCCCAGGCCAACACTGTCGATCACCCGCCCACCGACCATGGCGCCCAAACCGATTCCGAGGTTCGCCCCGGCGATGTTCAGCGATGCAGCAAAGGCCGGAGCCTCAGGCGCAGCCTTCATCAGGCGCACATGGCTGACCAGGAACAATGCCGCCTGTGTCACGCCCCAGATCCCCATCGCCGCCGCCAGACCCAGCGGCGAATGAATATTCGGCACCAGCGCCACCATGCCGGCAATCATGAATGCGCAGAACGTCACCGAAGCAATCAGCGGATGCCGATCCACCGCGCGGCCACCCAGCGAGTTGCCGATCAGCCCGACCGCGCCGAAGCCCATCAGGCACCAGCCGACCACCGTGCCGTTGAAACCGGCCAGCCGCTCAAGAATGTCCGCCAGGTAGGTGTAAGCGGTGAACATGCCGCTGAACACCAGGATCGATAACAGCACATGCCCCAGCATCAACGGGCTGCGCAGGATTTTGAACTGCGAACGGAAGCTCACCTGATGCTGGTGCAGGTTGGTTTTCGGCAGGTAGATAAACAGCAGCAACGCCTTGGCAAACGCGATCACCGCCAGAATGCCGAAAGCACTGCGCCAGCCGAACGCATCGGAAATCAGCGTGCCCACCGGAATGCCGAACACCGTGGCACAGACAATGCCGAAACCGATTTTGGCAATGGCCCGCCCGGCGTAGTCCGGCCCGACGATGTCCACCGCTGTTTCACTGGCCAACGCCCAGAACACTGGCAACCCCAAAGCCGGAATCAACCGGGCAACGGCCATCACCCAGATATTCGGCGCCAGCGCCGCCAGGGTGTTGGCCAGGCCGAACATGATCAGCACGCTGATAAACAGTTTCCGGCGTTCAAACCTTGCAAAGTACGCGGTCAGGAACGGCCCGAAAGCGGCCACGGTAAAGGCGAACAGGGTCACCAGCAAACCCGCTTGAGGGATGCTGACATCCAGATCTCGGGCGATTGCCGGCAACAGGCCGACGATGATGAATTCCGTTGTCAGCACCGTAAAACCGGCGGCGGACAACAGAAGAATGGGCAACAGCATGCAGAACTCCAGGAAAACGACGACACCAGCGACAGCCCGAAGGCTCACTGGCAGAACTTGAAAATGAGGATGGCGAAGCTTAACAGAGTGTTTCCGGACGAGGTTGCACGAACCTGCAAATCGCGTTGAGCCATCGGGTGGCAGATCGTCACAGGTCTGAAGGATCACGGCTACGCTGTGATAAAGTCCGCGGCCTGCGGTACTTACGCTTTGCTCATCGGCCATTCATTGGCAGTGATGCAGCGACCCTTCGGTTCCCTCCATGCGGCCTGCCCGGCTTTTTGCTGCATGAGCCAAGGAACCCTGCACCCTAATAAAATCAGAGATGCCGTTATGACCGCTTCATCCCCTTCTCTCTTGCAACGCCTGAAACGCAGCAGTCTGGTCACGCAAATCATCATCGGCCTGATCGCCGGGATTGCCTTGGCGTTGTTCGCGCCTGAGCTGGCCAAGTCCACCGCCTTCATTGGCAAAGTGTTCGTGTCGGCGCTCAAGGCTGTCGCGCCGATTCTGGTGTTCGTGCTGGTCATGGCCTCGATTGCCAACCACAAGCATGGCCAGGAAACCCATATCCGGCCGATTCTGTTCCTGTATTTGTTGGGCACCTTCGCGGCGGCTGTGGTGGCGGTGATCGCCAGTACGCTGTTTCCGTCGAGTCTGGTGCTGGCTACCCAGGATGTGGCGGTGACCGCACCGGGCGGCATCAGCGAAGTGCTGCAAAGTCTGTTGCTCAGCGTGGTCGACAACCCGGTCAGCGCGCTGATGAACGCCAACTTCATCGGCATTCTGGCGTGGGCGATCGGCATGGGCGTTGCGATTCGCCATGCCAGCGAGACGACGCGCGAGGTGCTGGGCGATCTGTCCAATGGCGTGACCTTGATCGTGCGTCTGGTGATCCGCTTCGCGCCGCTGGGGATCTTCGGCCTGGTGGCTTCGACCCTCGCCACCTCCGGTTTCGGCGCCTTGATCGGTTACATGCATCTGTTGGCCGTATTGCTGGGCTGCATGCTATTCGTGGCGCTGGTGATGAACCCGGCCATCGTGTTCTGGAAGCTGCGCCGCAACCCTTATCCACTGGTACTCACCTGCCTGCGCGAGAGTGGCATCACTGCCTTCTTCACCCGCAGCTCGGCGGCGAACATTCCGGTCAACCTGGAGTTGAGCAAGCGCCTGGGCCTGCATGAAGACACTTACTCGGTGTCGATCCCGCTCGGCGCCACCATCAACATGGCCGGCGCCGCGATCACCATCACCGTACTGACCCTGGCCGCTGTGCACACCTTGGGCATCGCCGTGGATATTCCGACGGCCATTCTGCTCAGCATCGTCGCGGCGATCTGTGCCTGTGGGGCTTCGGGCGTGGCTGGCGGCTCGTTGCTGCTGATTCCACTGGCGTGCAGCCTGTTCGGCATCCCCAGCGAAATCGCCATGCAGGTGGTGGCGGTCGGTTTCATCATCGGTGTATTGCAGGACTCGGCGGAAACCGCGCTGAACTCCTCCACCGATGTGCTGTTCACCGCGGCTGCGTGCCAGGGTGAGGAACAGAAGACCCAGAAAGCCCGGGAAGCCCAGCGTCTGGCATAACAACGCACTTGTAGGAGCCAGGCTTGCCGGCGAAAGCGATCTCAAGTACGCCTTCGCCGGCAAGCCTGGCTCCTACAGAAGACTGCCTAGCCCTGAACCAGATGCAAAAACTATTTCAGGACGAGACAGGCAAAATGAAAAAGCCCGCCAAGGCGTAAACCTTGGCGGGCTTTTTTGTACCTGGGCGGTTTAGAACGCGCCCATGTAATCGCGCTTGCCCACTTCCACACCGTTGTGACGCAGCAGTGCGTAAGCGGTGGTGACGTGGAAGAAGAACTGCGGCAGACCGTAGCTCAGCAAGTAAGCCTGGCCAGTGAAGCGTTTTTCTTTAGGGGTGCCTGGACGGGTAACGATCTCGATGCCTTCCTTGCCGTCGATCTGCTCGGGTTTGATCTCGCCGATGAAAGCCAGGACCTTGGCGATCAACGCTTGCAACTCGGCGAAGGTGGTTTCGGTGTCGTCGTATTTGGGCAGTTCGACTTCAGCCAGACGCGCCGAAACGCCTTTGGCGAAATCAACGGTGATCTGCACCTGACGCACCAGCGGGAACATGTCCGGGTACAGGCGGGCTTGCAGAAACGCGTTTGGATCAATGTTTTTCGCGGTAGCGTGGGCTTCGGCCTTGCTCAGGTTGTTGCTCAGTGCATTGAGCATTTGCTGGAAAACCGGAACGGAAGCGGCGTACAGGGAAATAGTCATGATGGTCTCGTGTGGTGACAGGAGTAAAAACGTGGAGCGATTATAGCCATGCCCGACCGCCCTGCGGCTTGTCTTTTATCCTGCAAGGATTAGGCTAGGCGGCTTCGACTGCATGCTTCGACTGCATAGGGAAAAGCGCGATGAGCACTGAGCAAGAAACGACCTTCGACGAACCGCGGCTTAACAGCACGGAAATTCGCATTCTGGGCTCGTTGATCGAAAAACAGGCCACCAGCCCGGAAACCTATCCGCTGACCCTCAATGCACTGGTGATTGCCTGCAACCAGAAAACCAGCCGCGAACCGGTGATGAACCTCAGCCAGGGCCAGGTCGGCCAAAGCCTGCGTGCCCTTGAAGGGCGTGGCTTCACCCGACTGGTGATGGGCAGCCGTGCCGACCGCTGGGAACATCGGGTCGACAAGGCGCTGGAGCTGGTGCCGGCCCAGGTGATTTTGACGGGGCTGTTGTTTCTGCGCGGTCCGCAGACAGTCAACGAACTGCTGACCCGCAGCGGCCGCATGCATGACTTCGAAGATGCCGAGCAGGTAGTGCATCAACTGGAGCGTTTGATCGCCAGAGGTCTGGCGCTGCTGATTCCGCGCCAGGCCGGCCAGCGCGAAGACCGTTACATGCATGCGCTCGGCGATCCGGCGGATATCGAAGCCATCCTGGCTGCCCGGCAGAATCCGGTGGAACGTGGCGCCAGTGGCGGTGTATCGGTTGAGCGAATCGAGGAGCTTGAAGCGCGGATTGCGGCACTGGAAGAACGCTTGGCACGCCTTGAATAGACCGCTCCCACATCGGATCTTCAGGCTGTAGCAGCTGCCGAGCTTGCGAGGCTGCTGCTACAGAATGCGCTGTGCCTGAATGACTACTCGCCGTCCCAGTAATCCACGCCATCGGCCTGCCGGGCGACGGCGACGAAACCTGATGCATTGCCCTCGGCATCGACCTTGAAGGCGTCCATCACCACGTATTTGCCAGAGTCCGGGTATTCGCAAATGTCCGGTGATTGCTGGCTACTGACCGCCAGATAGCGCAATTCTCCGTTGCTGTTGTTGATGATCTGGTGCGCGGTTTCAGGACCGCCCGCCGGGCAGGCGATCACGTCACCGGAACGGATCGCAAAGCGTTCGGCGCCAAGGCGAACCTCCCCTTCCCCGGCCACGATGTAGAACATCTCCTCGTTGACCCGATGGCTATGAAACGGACTGCCACGCATGCCCGGCTCCAGGGCATACAACCGATAACCCAGCTTCTGCGCGCCCAGTTGCTGACCGATGCGGGCCAGGCGTTGCTGATAGCGGCCGGCAGCGTCACCGGTGGGGGCGAAATTTTCGGGCAGCGGCACAAGTTCGGCCTGATCCAGGTTGAGAATGGCAGGATGCATGAGAACCTCGGTCACGGTGACTGGAGAGCAAGTCTTCGCTTGCTGGCGACCAGTATAGGCGGGGATATTCGCGGGCAATGCCAGGTCAGGCTGGAAACCGAGTCGCGGCAATCGCGAGCAGGCTCGCTCCCACAGGTTCAGCGCTGACCTTGTGGGAGCGAGCCTGCTCGCGAAGGGGTCGGTACAGCCGACAAATAATCGGGATGATCAGCTACGGGCAAACACCACCGCTTTCTGAAACTGCTCATCCGTCGGCCGCACGCCGGTGTACAACACGAACTGTTCCAGTGCCTGGATCGCAATCACTTCCAGCCCGGTGATCACCCGCTTGCCTTCGGCACGACCACGCACGATCAACGGTGTTTCCGAGGGGATCGCTACCACATCGAAGACAGTTTCGGCAGCAGCGATGGCTTCCGGGGCGAACGCCAGTTGATCGGCTTCCGGCCCGCCGGTCATGCCGATGGGCGTGACGTTGATCAGCATCTGCAGACGCTGGGCGCCCAGATCCGCTTGCCATGAGTAACCCAATGATTCGGCCAGGGCACGTCCAGCACGCTCGTTACGGGCCACGATCAGGCCGTTTTTGTAGCCGCCGTCGCGCAAGGCACTGGCCACGGCCTTGGCCATGCCGCCGCTGCCACGCAGGGCAAAGGTAGAATCCTTGGGCACCTGATGGGTGTCGAGCAATTGCGCAATGGCGATGTAATCGGTGTTGTAGGCTTTGAGGTGACCGCTGGTGTTGACGATAGTGTTGATCGATTGAATGGCCTCAGCCGATGCATCCAGCTCATCGACCAGCGCGATACAGGCTTCCTTGAACGGCATCGACACGCCACAACCCCGAATGCCCAACGCGCGGATGCCACTGACAGCACCCGTCAGGTCCTGGCTGCTAAAGGCCTTGTAGTAAAAATTCAGGCCCAGTTGTTCGTACAGATGATTGTGAAACCGCAAGCCGAAATTGCCGGGGCGCCCCGAGAGCGACATGCACAGTTGGGTGTCTTTGTTGGGGTTCATCTGCATCCGAATCTCCTTCAATAGCACTTTCAGATGGACGGGATTAGCCATTCCACCGGGTTCTGATCGATCATAAAGGCCTGTCTGGGCCAGGGGCAGCACCGTAAAGAAGCCGGTACAGACCTTACACAAAATTTACCCAACGGCTGTGCTGATTTTCAAAAAAACGCTGTCTTAGAAGTATCCCCGCGACAACTTGTGTCTATTGCAGGCGCAAGCGCCGGGTCGAAGAACCGAGGACTTATCATGATCCGTAAAATCCCAACAGTAGCCTTGCTGATCGGTGCTCTCGCTATCGCAGGGCAGGCAGAAGCAGGTGGTCGCGGCTGGGAAGGTCCCGCTGTGTTTGGTGCGATCGTCGGCTCGGCAATCATCGGCTCGGCAATTATCGGCCGCGACCGGCCGGTGTATGTAGAGCAGCCGGTTTACGTTCAGCCACAGCCGGTGTACATACAGCAACCGCCACCGGTCTACTACCAACCAGCCCCGGTGTACGTGCAACAACCCATCTACTACCGCCCTGCACCGGTTTACTACGGGCCGCCACGCGGTTACGGTCCACCGCGCGGCTACTACGGCCCTCCCCATGGTCATTATCGTGGCGACCGCTGGTAACAGACTCCTCCCGCTCATCAGGCCCCGCTTTAAAAGCGGGGCCTTTTTTGTGACCACTGGTTGGGACGAAGTCTGAATAAATCTCGCCAAGGTCGCTGTCGGGACAATACCGATAAGTAAAGTTGGCATGATTGAACTGACAGCCCGTCCCCCGCTTTGGGGAAAACGGTCATATTTATGTCATGTCAGGTCCGCAAGCTTGGGCCTGTCCGCAAACAACAGGTTGATAACAACAAGGACGACTTCATGCCCACACAAAATCCGCACCGCATTGTCGGCTTGTGCACTTCCAGCAAGGTGTACAACGCACTGACCGAACTCAAACACCTGGAAGGCCATCGCAGCGCCAAGTTTCTCTCGCTGCTGGCGGAGAACCTGGTACGCAAAGGCCTGCTCAATGAGCAGGAAGTGGTGCATATGCTCGATCAAGTGGTGGACTGACGGCAGGACTCATTGGCGTCAATGACGACTATCGAAAGCGTTGATTGTCCGTTCAAGTGTCCGATCCGTAAGGTAGCTCCATAGATTAATGGAGGTACTTATGGCTCAGGTTCAGATCATGTCCGTTATCGGCAGCGCCGTTCCCGCACCACTCAGAGCGCTGGGGTTGCTTGCCTGTTGGTATTTGGTGCAAGACGGCGAACCGATCAGCGGTCCGCTCACTTCACTTCCCGCCGCCCAAGCCTTGTCGCAACGTATCGGCTCATGCCAGCTCAGCGCTTAAGGCAGCTGAACCCGTGGCTTGGAATCGATGAAAATGGCCCAGCTCGACACGAACAACGCCGCGATCAACGGCCCGATGACAAAACCGTTCAGACCGAAAAGCGCCAGGCCACCCAGGGTCGAGATGAGGATCAAGTAGTCCGGCATTTTGGTGTCCTTGCCCACCAGGATCGGTCGCAAAACATTATCCACCAGGCCGATCACGAACACCCCGAACAAGGTGAGCACCGTGGCCTGCCACATCGCGCCGCTGAACAGGAAATACACCGCCACCGGTATCCAGACGATACCCGCGCCCACCGCCGGCAACAGCGACAGAAACGCCATCAACACCGCCCAGAGCAGCACGCTCGAGATGTCCAGAAACCAGAAAATAAAACCGCCCAACGCCCCTTGCGTGATTGCCACCAGCAGGTTGCCCTTCACCGTGGCCCGCACCACGCGATTGAACTTGAGTTGCAGGCGGCGCTTCTGGTTATCTTCCAGCGGTATCGCCGCACGTACTTTGCGCGCCAGTTCTGAACCGTCCCGCAGGAAGAAAAACAGCAGATACAGCATGACGAAAAAGCTCACCACGAATTCGAACGTGCCCTGACCAAAATTGAACGCCTTGGTTGCGACAAACTGGCTGCCTTGCATCGTGCTCTTGATGATTTTTTCCCGAAGCCCGCTCAGCTCGCCCATGCCGAAACGATCGAGCAAGTACTGAATGTACGGCGGCAGGCTTTGCTTGAACTGCGATACATACCTGGCAATGTCCAGTTCGCCGCTTTCGATTCGGTTGTACAGCACCGCGCCTTCTTGAACCAGCAAGGTACTGATGGTGATCACCGGCAGGATCGCGATCACCACACAGAGACTCAAGGTGAACAGGGCCGTCAGGTTGCGTGACCAACCGAACTTCTGTAGGAACTGATGCTGCAAGGGCGAAAACAGAATGCCGAGGATGACCGCCCAGAACACCGCGCCATAGAACGGCAGCAGAATCCAGATGAAGGCGATACTCACCAGGGTCAGCAAGACCATCAGCGATGTGTTTTGTAGCTTCGTTTCGTTCATGTCCGATCCATGTCAGTGCACAAGGGCGCCGTTGCTCGTCCTGATGCTTAGTCCGCCACGGTTCGCGCAAGTGCCATCCGTTTGTTCATCAAGCATAGATCCAGATCAATAAAACCCGCGGGCGCTTACCCCAACCTGTGGCGAAGCCTGCGTGGTGATATCCAATGTTCATGGGGTCATTGTGGGAGCGGGCTTGCTCGCGAAGGCGGTGTATCAGATAACATCAATGTCGACTGACACGGCCTCTTCGCGAGCAAGCCCGCTCCCACATGGATTGCGCTTGACTGACGAGCATTAGGCGCACTGGCCAGGTTCCGCTTAGCGCCTGTCATCGGACAATGGCGTTTCTTCATTCGGCGCTGGAATGTCGTCGTCATCCAGAGCTGGATCCCTCCAGTCTTCAGGACGATCAACGTCCGTATCGGCCGGGTCTTGCAAAGGGTCCATGCCCGGTGGCACGTCGTGATCCATCGACGGATCGTCCATATCGGGAATGGGTCTGACTGGGTCGTTCTCGTTAGCCATGACGCACCTCACTGATGAGGTCCAGCAACTCTGGGCCGTACAGGTTGGAAACGAGCCCGTGAACAGGGTGCTGTCGAGTAGACCAACGGCGGCTACCGATCGGCCGAAAAGCGGTCGCGGCTGTTAGTCAGGTGCAACCACATTGCCGCCCGCGCCGCATCCGGGTCCTGGCGTTTGATGGCGTTGAGAATCGCCTCGTGTTCGAGGTTGGCGAGCTGCCCCAGCTTGCTCAAATCCGCTGACCCGCGCTCGGCGGCATTGACGCGGGTGCGGGGGATCATGGCGCTGCCCAGATGCTGCATGATCTCGGTGAAGCAGACGTTGCCGGTGGCTTCAGCGATCAGCAGGTGGAAGCGTTTGTCTGCCTCGACGCAGCTGTCATTGTTGGCGAGTAAACGTTGATAGTCGTCCAGCGCTTCACGCATCTGCGCCAACTGCTGGTCCGTGCGACGAACCGCTGCCAGCGCGACGGCTTGGGTTTCCAGGCCCATGCGCAACTCCAGAATACTGCGCACACCCAACGCGGTATCGACATTCAGTCGCAACCCCTGCTCCGGCGCACGCTCAATGACAAAAGTGCCAATGCCGTGCCGAGTCTCCACCAACCCCGAAGCCTGCAACTTCGAGATCGCCTCGCGTACTACCGTGCGACTGACCCCATGCTCCTGAACAATCGAGTTCTCCGACGGCAGCTTGTCCCCCGGCAGCATCTGGCCGAGCAGGATGCTCTGAGTCAGCTTGGCCACCAAGTCGTGGGCCAGGTTGTGGGCACGCTTGCGGGCAGGTGCGTCGATGTCTTCTTGCATGGTGATTATCCGTAAAGCGGGTATCCGGATCGTAGCACTGCGCTCGCTTCTCGGTGACTGGAATCTCAACAAAACGTCGCCAAACTTGTATGACAACACTCAACAAATACACCGCAATAGTCGATTTAAACCTATCGAACCCAAGTATTCTGTCGCGACAAAGAAAAGAATAGCGACTGAACAAACCCCGAAAAAACCCAACAAATACGTCATAAAAAACCAAAAATAGAATAAAAACCCTCTCACCTAGCGCCATTTTATTGAGAGGCAGCACTTGTAGGACAAAAAAGCCTAGTTGTATGATGTCTATTAAAACGCAACACCCAGCCACACCCCGCATAAAAATAACGAGTGGGAGAAAAAGAAGTGAATACATCCATATCCGGGATGAACGATGGCGCCGATTCGGTCCTGCAATCCGCCATCTCGAAAGTGAAACGCCACGTCCTGCCGCTGTTCGTGATCATGTTCATCGTCAACTACATCGACCGTGTGAACATCGGCTTCGTCCGCGCCCACATGGAGCATGACCTGGGCATTGGCGCCGCCGCCTATGGCCTCGGTGCCGGTCTGTTTTTCATCGGTTACGCGCTGTTCGAAGTCCCCTCCAACATCCTCCTGCAAAAAGTCGGCGCGCGAATCTGGCTGACCCGCATCATGCTGACCTGGGGTCTGGTGGCCGCTTGCATGGCGTTCATCCAGAACGAAACCCACTTCTACATCCTGCGTTTTCTGCTTGGCGTCGCCGAGGCCGGGTTCTTTCCCGGGGTGATTTATTACTTCACCCGCTGGCTGCCCGGTGTCGAACGCGGCAAGGCGATTGCGATCTTTCTCAGCGGTTCGGCCATTGCGTCGCTGATCTCCGGTCCGCTGTCCGGCCTGCTCCTGCAAATCAGTGGTTTGGGCATGCACGGCTGGCAGTGGATGTACTTCATCGAAGGGATGTTCTCGGTCGGGCTGTGCGTGTTCGTCTGGTTCTGGCTGGACTCCAAACCCCACGACGCCAAATGGCTGACCCTTCCTGAGCAGGACGCACTGGTCAAAGCCATCGATGACGAACAACTGGCCCGCGAAGCCGCGACGCCGATCAAACCGTCGCTGGGCACACTGCTGAAGGATCGCCAGATCATCCTGTTCTGCCTGATCTACTTCTTCATCCAGTTGACCATCTATGCCGCGACCTTCTGGCTACCGAGCATCATCAAGAAAATGGGCGACCTGAGCGACATTCAGGTCGGCTTGTTCAACTCGATTCCGTGGCTGCTGTCGATCGTCGGCATGTACGCCTTCGCCACGCTGTCGGCCAAATGGAAGCACCAGCAAGCCTGGGTTGCCACGGCCCTGCTGATCGCCGCGGCCGGGATGTTCATGTCCACCACTGGCGGGCCGATCTTCGCCTTCGTCGCCATCTGCTTCGCTGCGCTGGGTTTCAAATCGGCATCGTCGCTGTTCTGGCCGATTCCCCAGGCGTACCTGGATGCTCGGATCGCTGCCGGTGTGATTGCGCTGATCAACTCGGTGGGCAACCTCGGCGGCTTCGTTGCGCCGACCACCTTCGGTCTGCTGGAAGAGCACACCGGCTCGATTCAGGGCGGGCTGTATGGCCTGGCCGCCACCTCGATCATCGCCGCAATCATCGTCTTCGCGGCGCGTAATAAACCGAAACCCGCACCTGTCGTTGCCCTAGGCAAACCAGCGCCGAATCACGCCTGAACATTGGTTGAAAGGACAAAAAGAATGAACCCACAAGAAGCCGCAAAAGCCCCGATCATCACCAGCATGCAGGTTGTGCCGGTGGCCGGCCACGATGGCATGCTGCTCAACCTGAGCGGCGCCCACGGCCCGTTTTTCACCCGCAATATCGTGATCCTCAAGGACAACGCCGGCCACGCCGGCGTCGGCGAAGTGCCGGGTGGCGAGCGTATTCGCCAGACGCTCGAAGACGCGCGCGCACTGGTGGTCGGCAGCCCGATCGGCACTTACCAGAAGATCCTCAATCAAGTGCGCCAGACTTTTGCCGATCGCGATGCCGGCGGTCGCGGCCTGCAGACTTTCGACCTGCGCATCACCATTCACGCGGTCACCGGCCTGGAAGCCGCCCTGCTCGACTTGCTCGGTCAGCACCTGGATGTGCCGGTGGCCGCCCTGCTCGGCGAAGGCCAGCAACGCGACGAAGTGAAGATGCTCGGCTATCTGTTTTATGTCGGTGATCGTAAAGAAACTAACCTCGCCTACCGTTGCGAACCGGATGCCGACAACGACTGGTTCCGCGTGCGTCACGAAAAAGCCATGAGCGCCGACGCCGTGGTGCGCCTGGCGGAAGCGGCCCACGCCAGTTATGGCTTCAAGGATTTCAAACTCAAGGGCGGCGTATTAAGTGGCGACGAGGAAATCGAAGCGGTCACTGCCCTCGCCGAACGCTTTCCGGATGCGCGCATCACCCTTGATCCGAATGGCGCCTGGTCGCTCAAGGAAGCGATCCGCCTGTGTCGGGATCAGCATCACGTTCTCGCTTACGCCGAAGACCCGTGCGGTGCGCAAAACGGTTACTCCGGCCGCGAAGTCATGGCCGAGTTCCGCCGCGCCACGGGGCTGAAAACCGCGACCAACATGATCGCCACCGACTGGAGGGAGATGGGCCACGCGATCCAGTTGCAGTCGGTGGACATTCCTTTGGCCGACCCGCACTTCTGGACGATGCAGGGTTCGGTGCGGGTGGCGCAGATGTGCCACGAATGGGGCCTGACCTGGGGTTCGCATTCCAACAACCACTTCGATATTTCCCTGGCCATGTTCACCCACGTCGCGGCGGCTGCGCCGGGTGAAATCACCGCCATCGACACCCATTGGATCTGGCAGGACGGCCAGCGCCTGACCAAAGCGCCACTGCAAATCGTCAACGGCTGCGTGCAAGTGCCGAAAAAACCCGGCCTGGGGGTTGAACTGGACGAGGATCAACTGGCCAAGGCCCATGAGCTGTACCAAGGCATGGGACTGGGTGCGCGGGATGACAGCGTGGCGATGCAGTTTCTGATGCCCGGGTGGAAGTTTGATAACAAGCGGCCGTGTCTGGTGCGCTAGGCTTCTGAAAGCACCGCAATCCTGTGGGAGAGCCTGTGTGGCGAGGGGGCTTGCCCCCGTTGGAGTGCGCAGCACTCCCAATACCATCACCCGGGTTTCGTCTGAAAGAACCGATTGGCCACTTTTGCGACTGCTGCGCGGCCGAACGGGGGCAAGCCCCCTCGCCACTCAAGCCCGCTCCCACAGGTTTTTGTATTAAAGCGAAGCTTGCAGCAACCAGTCCTTGAACGCGGCCATCGCCGACGTTTCGTGGCGCGACTGCAAACGGGTCAGCCAGTAACTGCCGGTGGTGATGCCGATGGCGAACGGTTGCTCGATTGCGCCCGCCGCCAGTTGCCGGGCAAACATCAGCGGCGGCGCCAATGCCACTCCCGCCCCTTGCAGCGCAGCCTCCATCATCGCCAGCGACGAGTCGAAGACGATGCTCCGGGGCAGTGCGGCATGGGCCGAAAGACCGGTCGCCTGAAACCATTCGGGCCACTCATCCGTGCGATAGGAACGCAACAGCGTTTGCTGCAACAGATCGGCCGGTGCGTGCAACTGCCGCGCAATCTCGGGAGCGCAGAGCGCCGACAGCGGCGCCTCGATCAACCTTACCGCTTCGATCCCATGCCACGCCCCCGCGCCAAAACGAATGGCGTAATCCAGGCCTTCAGCGGCCACATCCACCCGGTTGTTGTTGGTCGACAGGCGCAAATCTATGAACGGATATTTCACCTGAAAGTCCGCCAGCCGCGGTAACAGCCAGCCGACTGCGAAAGTTCCCACGGCTCCCACCGTCAACACCTCGCGAAAATGCCCACCCTCGAAACGCTCCAGGGTCTCGGCGATCCGGTCGAAGGATTCGCGCAACACCGGCAACAGGGTCTCACCTTCGCTGGTCAGCATCAGGCCTCGGGGCAGGCGTTTGAACAAGGTCACGTTAAGCTGGGCTTCAAGGCTTTTGACCTGATGACTCACCGCTGCCTGCGTGACACACAACTCCACCGCCGCCCGGGTGAAACTCAAATGGCGTGCCGAAGCCTCGAAAGCGCGCAGCGCATTCAGCGGCAGATGAGGTCGAATCATGCCCACTCCCAAAATTTTCTAATGGCTCATCCGAGATATCGTCGTTTGTCGGTCTTCGCCAAACTGCATAGATTTGGCTCGCCCAGCAACGGACCGGCTTGAAAAACCGCTCGGAGTGTAGCGGTTAACGCAACAGAAACTCATGGAAAGTGGCCCAATCATGTCTAAAAGAAATCAGAAAAAACTCGCGTCCTACAGTGCTTTCGCACTTCTCCTCGGCGTCAGTCACAGCTTTGCTGACGACCGCATCGAAGCCATCGTCAAGGCCACCCTTGAACCGGTGATGCAGCAACAGCAGATCCCCGGTGTCGCAGTCGCGATCACCGTTAATGGCCAACCGCATTACTTTAATTACGGCGTGGCCTCGAAAGAAAACGGCAAAGCCGTCACCGAAGACACCCTGTTCGAGATCGGTTCGGTGAGCAAAACCTTCACCGCCACCCTCGCCGCTTACGCCCAGGCGACCGGCAAACTGGCCCTGTCGGACAACGCCAGTCAGGTTCTGCCGACATTGCGTGGCAGCGCGTTCGACAGCATCAGCGTGCTGCAACTCGGCACCTACAGCGCCGGTGGCCTGCCGCTGCAATTCCCCAGTGAGGCAGACCATCAGGACAAGATGCTCGGTTATTTCAAACAGTGGAAACCGACCTACGCCGCCGGCACTCATCGCCAGTATTCAAATCCTAGCCTTGGGTTGTTCGGCTATCTGGCGGCCCACAGCATGGGTGCACCGTTCGATCAGCTTATGGAAAAAACCTTGCTGCCGAAACTGGGCCTCAAGCACAGCTACCTCAAGGTGCCGCAGGATCAGATGGGGCTTTACGCCCAGGGTTACTCCAAGGACGACAAACCTGTGCGAGTCGAGCCGGGGGCATTGGACTCCGAAGCGTATGGTGTGAAAACCAGCGCTTCGGACCTTATTCGCTATGTTGAGGCGAATATGAATCCCGCTTCGCTGGAAAAGCCCTTGCAGCAAGCCATCGCCACCACTCACACCGGTTATTACCAGGTTGGCGAGATGACTCAAGGGTTGGGATGGGAGTTCTACAACTATCCGGTAACGCTCGATGCATTGCTGGCGGGCAACTCGTCACAGATGGCGATGGAGGCCCATGCAGTCCAACCGCTGACCCCGCCGCAACCTCAACGAGAAGATGTGCTGATCAACAAAACCGGCTCAACCCGCGGCTTCGGCGCCTACGTAGCCTTTATTCCGGCGAAAGACATCGGCATCGTGATCCTGGCCAACAAGAACTACCCGAATCCTGAGCGAGTCAAAATTGCTCACACAATATTGAGTGCTTTGGCCGAATAATCCCGACAATCCATTAAGGCTGGACAACCGCGCACCTGTGGCGAGGGAGCTTGCCCCCGCTGGGGCGCGCAGCGCCCCCCCAAACTCTGCCACCGCAGAAATCCAGATAGAACGAAGCGTCTGTTTTGCGGCTGCTTCGCAGCCGAGCGGGAGCAAGCTCCCTCGCCACAATGGGTCGCCAGACTGCAGATTTCCGTTGGCAAACAAAATGGGCGATCTCTTGAGGTCAATGCCAGTCAGTCAAGGTGCGCAAATCTGTGGGAGCGGGCTTGCTCGCGAAGGCGGTATGCCAGGCACATTAATGTTGACTGACACACTCTATTCGCGAGCAAGCCCGCTCCCACAGGAATTGCGCTTAGGGCTCCCCCTTCACCACAAGGGTTCAGGGGAGGAAATTCAATCATCCGGCATTTCAGGCGGTTTGGCGGGTTTCGCCGGTTTGCCTTTTGCACCTTTGACCGGTGCAACTTCAGCCACCGGCGCTGGCAACGGTACCGTCGCTTCCTTCTCGGCCGCCGGTAGCTGGTCGATAGTGCTGAAAATCTCTTTCAGCTCGACTGCACCCGATTGTTCAAGCTTCTTTTCGCCGTCCTTGCCGACCAGAATGATTTTGCTCTTCCCACCGGCGCCCAATTTGAGTGAACGAATCAACGCCATCGTAGCTTGCGGGTCGAGGTCTTTGCCGTCGCGCTGGCCCATCGTATTGATCACGGTGTACAGCACCATGTTTCGCTCGGTGAAGCCCTTGCGGCTGGCGGGTTCATCCAGCGATTTTTTCAGGTTGACCCACGTGGGGTCGACCGAACTGGGCGCGATGACAATCAGGGGACGGGCCCTGCCCACGTCTTTAACCAGAGGTGAATCGTCATCGGCGGCGAACAGAGGACCGACGAAAGCCAGCAGAGTAGCCAGGGTCAAAGACCTGATGAGCATGCGCATCTCCTTTTGATATCCACGCTCTAATGATTGCGCATCGCGGCGATCGTTCCGGGTGACGCACCGCAATTGTGATTCGCCTTGCCCCAAGCTTAGGTCAGGGCGGTCATTGCGCAACAGCCTGGGCTAATCTCATAGCACGACACGCACGACCTGATTCGCCGTGAGGATCTTTGCATGAGCGCTCAGTTGAACCACACCATCGTCTGGTGCCGCGACAAACAGATCTCGGCCCGCTACCTGACCGACCTCCTCGGCCTGCCCGATCCCGAGCCATTCGGGCCGATGCTGGTGGTCAAATTCGATAACGGGGTGTCGCTGGATTTCTACGACAACGATCCGCCGATTGCCTCGCAGCATTATGCGTTTCTGATCGGTGACGAAGACTTCGATGCGGCGTTCGCTCGCCTGCAAGCGCTCAAGCAGCCCTGGTGGGCCGATCCGGGCAAGCAACGGCCGAACGAGATCAATGATTACGGCGGTGGGAGGCGGGTGTATTTCGATGACCCGGACGGGCACCTGCTGGAGATTTTCACCCGGGAATAGATACCCGTCATAGGCCGAACGGAAAAGTGTCTTCCTCATGCTCGATGAATTCAGGCGCCGGCAATGGCGAGACCGCGTGAGTTTTTTCGATCCAGACGTAAGCGTCGAACTGCTCCGCCAGCACCGCCTGAAAGTAATGGCTCTGGCGCTCGGTCCTGGGTCGATAGATGACGCCGATGGCGCGCTCGAGCAATGGCTCGGCCAATACGTCCAGCAATTCCTCGCTCGGCGACGTCCGCCAGTCGAGCAGCGCCGCAGGGACGCCGGCCTTGAGAAACAGTTGTTCCCAGCTGTCGGCCAATGCCGGGATCACCTGTTTGACCTGCATCGGCTCATCCCAGTCATCGGCGGCCGCGACGGTGCCGTGGTCGGTGCCCATGCCGATCAGCACCGCTTGTGAGCCATAGGCCGTGCGGCACAACTGGCCGATGTTGAACTGCCCCTCCCAACCCATTTGCGTGGCGGCGGCGTTGCCGATGTGTGAGTTATGCGCCCACACCACCGCTTTGGCGCCCGCCCCACGATGCTCCATCAGGGTTTGCAAGGTGTCGAACATGTGCCGGTCACGCAGGTTCCACGAGGCAGTTGAGCCGCGGTACATGGCGCGATAATACTGCTCGGCGGCCCGCACGACGCGGGCGTTCTGGGTGGCGCTGAAAAACGCCTCATCGTCGGTAACCGTAGGGTCGAGCCGTTCGCCCAGCAGCACATTCAATTGCTCGACCACTGCATCCTCGCAAGTGGCCAGGTTGCCTCGCTCGGCGAAATGACCGTACAGCGCCGGGTCGTCATGCCACGGCGTCAGGCAGCTGTAGCGATGCCGGGCCTCTTTCGCCAGCTGTGGGTCAGTCTTGTCGAGATAGCCCAGCACCTCGTCGATGGAGTGACGCATGCTGTACACATCCAGCCCCCGAAACTCCACCCGCTGATCCAGCGTCAGCCCACGGTTATGGTGGTGCAGCCAGCGGGTAAAGGTCTGCACGGCCGTGTTGCGCCACATCCAGGTGGGGAATCGGGCGAAGGCCTGTTTTTTCCAGGTGGAGCGGCCCAGGTCACGAACACATCGGTCGACCTGGCCGGCATCGGGCCAGTCGGCTTCGACCGCGACGATGCCGAAGCCGTGCTGTTCGATCAGGCGACGGGTGATCGCCGCTCGGGTCTGGTAGAAGTCCTGGGTGCCATGACTGGATTCGCCGATCAGCACCACGCTGGCATCGCCAAAGCGGTCGAACAGTTCGCCGAATTCAGGCGAATCGAGTGCAGGCAACGGCTCGGCATGACGGCGCAGCACTTCGGCCGCGTTGCCGGGTGGCTCGTCGCGGGGGCGGCGCAACCGTCGCAGAAGATCGTTTACGGGGCTGCTCATGGACGTCATGACCTCATCTGAACGTGGTCATAGTTTTGACTACGTCAGCGAGAGCATGATTCCGCCAAATTCAGTGATCTATGCGGTGCCGAATCAGAACGCCAGTTTGTAGCCGATCAGCACCAGCATCGTGGCCAGGCACGGACGCAGCAGTTCGTCAGAGATACGCCCGGTCAAATGGCTGCCCAGGTAAATCCCCGGCAACGAACCGACCAGCAAGTAACCCAAGACGTGCCAATCCATGTTGCCCATGCTCGCGTGGCCCAGGCCGGCGACCAGGGTCAGGGGCACCGCGTGAGCAATTTCGGTGCCGACCAGGCGGCGAGTGGGCAGCAGCGGATACAGAATGAACAGCGCAACGGTGCCCAGGGCGCCAGCGCCGATGGAAGTCAGGGCCACCATGGTGCCGAGGATCAGACCGGTGATCACGGTCAGTGCATTCAACCGGGAGCCGCTGGGGTTGTAGTGCCCGCCCGCCCGTTTGTGGGCGAAGTCGAGCAAGCGCTTCTTGAAGAAAATCGCCAGCGCCGTGGCAAACAATACGAAGCCCAGCGCCTGTTTGATGACGGCGTTCATCGCATCGGGCGAGGTCTGCAAACTGCTCAGGAACCACAGCGTCAGCGCCACCGCCGGCACACTGCCGAGGGTCAGCCAACCGGTAATCGCCCAGTCGATGTTCTTGTTCTTGCGATGAACCAGCACACCACTGGATTTGGTAATGGCCGCGTACAGCAAGTCCGTACCCACCGCTGTGGCCGGGTTGACACCAAACCACAACAGAATGGGGGTCATCAACGACCCGCCCCCGACTCCGGTCATGCCGACAATAAAGCCGACCACCAGACCTGCAACGACCAACCCGAAATTACCGAATTCCATTAATACGCCCAGACAATCGCAGGAAATAAACCGGTCCGCAGCATAGCGATTTTTCTTATAACCACTTATATCGATGCGATCTATATTTATATCAATTTATTGACTGGAACAACGATCTCCCCCTCAACCCGCTCCCACAGGGATTGGGTTCACTTCTCGAATTACTGCACCGGCAAGAAATTCAGGAACAGCAAACTCTGGGCATAGTTGAGGCCGATCCGCCGGTAGCGTTCATCCAGCATCTGGGTCAGCAGGTCCAGCCGCGCAACGATCTTGCCGAACTCCACGGCAAAACTCAGGTTGCTGCCCTCTTCCGAGATTTCGTTGGAAAACAGCAACGGTTCGCCGTGCTTGTTTTGCCGCTGACTCAAGATCCAGGTGGCTTTCTCGATGTTGCGCGCGGCATTGCTGACGAAGGTCGGGTTGATCGCATCCGTCATGTAGAACTCCAGCCGATTGCCGTGGGCCGTCACCAGCATGCTGCCGATGGCATAGATGAAGGCACCGACCCGGTCGCCGAGGAATTCCGGACTCATGGCGTAGCTCAGCGCGGCGAGGTCTTTTTTGCCGCCGAGGGTGGGAAGCGGCTGTTGCTGTTCGATGGCCATGCGCACTTGTTTTTCGGCGGTGCCGACATCGAGGAAGCCGGATTTTTTCAGCTCGTCCGGATTGCGCAGGTAGAGCTTGTTCATCAGCAGGTAAAGGCTTTCGAGGTTGTCGCGCATCGTCAGGGTCGCCATGCGGTCGACGCTGGTCTGGAGGAACTCCTGGGGTTTGCCATTGCGAAACTGGCTGACGATATCGTTGCCGGGCTGATGGCTGCACCCACTGGCGAAGAGCATCGACAGGCTAATCAGCAGCGAGCAATGACGGCGAATGTGCTGGGTTAAGCGGGGTAAAACTCGAGCCATGGGTTCTTGAACTTGGGCATGGGCCGGCGGTGGGGATCGCCGCAGGCTGGCCAAGGATAGAACCGTGAAAGCTGAAAAAGTGCAGTGCCGGTGGTCCGTAAGCCCCGGTCATTCTGAGATCAACCCAGCATTAGTCATACTTTATAATTGCAAATCTGTGCAAATAGACTATAAATCCTTCCTTGATCGCGTTAAAACCCGACTATTAGTATGACTACTTCTCCCAAAACAACAAAAAGGAAGTCAACCATGCTGCAATCCCGACACCTGCTCTCCGGACTCGGACTGTCTCTGATGATCGCCACCCTCCCCGCTCACGCCGCTGGCTTGTCCAGCGAACACAAAGCCTTTGGCAAAACCAATGACGGCACCCCCGTCGAGCAATACATTTTGCGCAATAGCCATGGCCTGCAAGCCACGGTCATTACCTACGGCGGGATTCTTCAATCACTGAAGGTACCGGACAAAAACGGCAAGCTAGACGACGTGGTGCTGGGCTTCGATGACGTGCAGGGCTATCAAAGCGGCACGGCGTACTTCGGCGCCACCATTGGCCGCTTCGGCAATCGCCTGGCCAACGGTGCCTTCGAGCTGGATGGCAAGCGCTTTCAGGTGCCGCTCAATGACGGCAGCAATTCTCTGCACGGCGGGCCCCTGGGTTTCGACAAGCGTGTGTGGAAAGCCGAACCGAGCAAGGGCAAGGATTCGGTGGGCGTGACCCTGACGCATCTGTCGGCGGACGGTGAAATGGGCTTTCCCGGCAACCTGAAAACAGAGGTCACCTACAGCCTCACGGAGAACAATGAGCTGCGCATCGACTATAAGGCCAGCACCGACAAGCCCACCGTGCTGAACCTGACCAACCACAGCTATTTCAACCTGGCCGGCGCGGGCAACGGCGACGTACTGAAGCAGCTCGCGACCTTGCACGCGGCCCGTTACACACCCGTCACCGGCAAACTGATCCCCACCGGTGAACTGGCCCCGGTCGCCGGCACACCGATGGACTTCACCCAACCGACCGCCATCGGTCAACACATCAAGGCCGATCACCCGCAATTGAAATTCGCCGAACCGAAACAAGGTGGTTTCGACTTCAACTGGGTGCTGGACGCCAAGGGTGACCTGGGCAAACTCGCCGCCGATGTCAGCGATCCGCAATCCGGCCGCCGCTTGCAGCTCTACACGACTGAACCGGGCGTGCAGTTCTACACCAGCAACTTCCTCGACGGCACGGTCAAGGGCAAGGCAGGCAAGATTTATCCGCACTGGGGTGCGTTCACTCTGGAAACCCAGCACTATCCGGACTCGCCGAACCAGCCGGACTTCCCGTCCACACGGCTGGATCCGGGCAAAACGTATACCCAGACCACCGTGTTCAAGTTTTCCGCCCAATAGCGCTGCGATTTTGACGCGTTTGCTGTTACCTCCTTTCTGGGGTCCGACGGAACCACCGGGCTATTTTGCTGCCAACTGAAGTATCGATCGGGCTTCAGAGAGAAGAATTCATGCGTACTCTTGAGCTGGCCGGCAGCCATGTGCCGGTCATCGGCCAAGGAACCTGGCGCATGGGAGAAGAACGCTCCCGACACACAAAGGAAGTTGCAGCGCTGCGTTTGGGCATCGAGTTGGGCATGACCCTGCTCGACACCGCTGAAATGTACGCCGAAGGGGGCGCTGAAGAGGTGGTGGGTGAAGCCATCGCAGGTAGGCGTGACCAGGTTTTTCTGGTCAGCAAGGTCTACCCCTACAACGCCAGCCGCAAAGGCATCCCCCAGGCCTGCGAGCGCAGCCTGCGGCGGCTCAGTACCGATTACATCGATCTCTACCTGTTGCACTGGCGCGGCGAGTATCCCCTTGAGGAAACCGTCGACGCCTTCGAACGCCTGCGTGAAGACGGCAAGATCGGCCGTTGGGGCGTGTCCAATTTTGACCTCGACGATCTGGACGAACTGGCCTCAACGGCCTGCGCCACCAATCAGGTGCTGTACAACCTGGAAGAACGCGGCATCGAATTCGATCTGCTCCCCTGGAGCCAACACCAAAGGATGCCGGTGATGGCCTACTGTCCGATCGGCCAGGGTGGGCACATGCTGGCTAATCCGGCGCTCGAGCAGATTGCCATTCGTCACGGGGTGACGCCTGCGCAGGTGGCACTGGCATGGATTCTGCGTCAGAACGGCGTGATCGCCATCCCCAAAGCGGTCCGCCCCGAGCATGTGCAGCTCAACGCGCAAGCGGCGCAATTGCACCTTGAAGCGGGGGATCTGGAGGCGCTGGACCAAGCTTTTCGCGCGCCACAACGCAAGCAGCGGTTGGCCATGGTCTGAGCCATCGCAGTTCTGTCAGAGGGCATCGGCATGAGAAGCACCGATCAGCTCGACTCCTTCAATTTGCCACGCTTCGTCCAGGCGCAGGACCCTGTGTTCGAGTGGGTTCAGGAGGAACTGCGCGCCGGTCAGAAGCGCCGGCACTGGATGTGGTTCATCTTTCCGCAGTTTGCCGGGTTGGGTGACAGCGAAATGTCCCGCTACTTTGCCATTCGCTCCAGTGAAGAAGCCACGGCGTACCTGGAGCATCCGTTACTGGGTCCACGTTTGCGCACCTGCACGCAATTGGTCCTGGACGTTCCTCAAAGCTCGATCGCCAAAATTTTCGGTCATCCCGACAACCTGAAATTTCACTCATCGATGACGCTGTTCGCCCAGGTTTCGCCAAAAGGCAGCCTGTTTCATCGGGCACTGGATCAATACTTTCACGGCATACCGGATGACTGGACCCTGTCGCTGCTGGACTCAAAACAGGCCCAGTTGCCCCCCAATCAGCGTTGAGAAATCGTCATCCACGAACGGCAGGATCGCATCCGCCACCGGTTGCAGCTGCCGGGTGACGTAATGGTCGTAGTCGATGGGTGCGCTGCGGATTTCCAGCGGCTCGGGGCCAGCGACAGTGATCACGTAACTGATCCAGCCGCCGTTCTGATATTGCCGCGGGCGACCTTGCCGGTCGTTGTAATCGTCGGCGATTCGCGCGGCCCGCACATGGGGCGGAACGTTGCGTTGATAGTCATCAAGGGTACGGCGCAGGCGTTTGCGGTAGATCAAACGTTCGTCGAACTCACCGGCCAACGTCTTGCGCACATAGTCACGAACGTAGTCCTGATAGGGTTTGCGATTGAAGATGCGCAGGTACAGCTCCTGCTGGAATTGCCGGGCCAGCGGCGACCAGTCGGTGCGCACGGTTTCCAGGCCCTTGTAGACCATCTCATCGGTGCCATCGGCGCGAGTGACCAGCCCGGCATAGCGCTTCTTGCTGCCCTCCTCGGCGCCGCGAATGGTCGGCATCAGAAAGCGTTTGTAGTGGGTTTCGAACTGCAACTCCAGGGCACTTTCCAGCCCGTATTCCTGTTTTACATGCTCGCGCCACCACTGGTTGACGTGGTCCACCAGCGCGTGGCCGATCTGTGCGGCCTCTGCCTGGCCATGGGGGCGGCGCAGCCAAACGAAGGTCGAGTCGGTGTCGCCATAGATCACCGCGTGGCCCTGAGCTTCGATCAACTGGCGGGTACGCAGCATGATTTCGTGCCCGCGCAAGGTAATGGACGAGGCCAGCCGTGTATCGAAGAAGCGGCAACCGCTGGAACCGAGCACGCCATAGAACGCGTTCATGATGATCTTCAGAGCCTGGGACAGCGGCGCGTTATGTTCGCGCTTGGCGGTTTCGCGGCTTTCGGCGACCCGCGCGACGATGGCCGGCAGACAATGCCGGATACGGGAGAAACGTGCACCGCGAAAGCCTGGCACTGATTCGCTGTCGTCGGGATGCTTGAGCCCTTCGATCAAGCCCACCGGGTCGATCAAAAAGGTGCGGATGATCGACGGATAGAGGCTTTTGTAGTCGAGCACCAGCACCGATTCGTACAGCCCCGGTTGCGAGTCCATGACAAAACCGCCGGGGCTGGCCTGCGGTGGTTTGCCGCCGAGGTTCGGCGCGACGAAGCCCTGACGGTGCATCAACGGCATATACAGGTGAGTGAAGGCCGCCACCGAGCCGCCACTGCGGTCCGCCGGCAAACCGGTGACGCTGGCGCGCTCCAGCAGGAAGGTCAGCAACTCGGTCTTGGCGAAGATCCGCGTCACCAGTTCGCAGTCCTTGAGGTTGTACTTGGCCAGGGCCGGTTTGTCCTCGGCGAACATGCGGTTGATTTCGTCCATGCGCTGGTACGGGTTGTCGATGGACTTGCCCTCGCCCAGCAAGGTTTGCGCAACGTTTTCCAGGCTGAACGACGGGAAGCTCCAGGTCGCCGAACGCAAGGACTCGATGCCATCAATGATCAACCGGCCGGCCGCCGAAGCGAAGTAATGATTACGGCTGCCGTGTTCGCGCCACTGCATTTCTTCGCCGCCACGCCCCAGCTTCAGCGGCACCGCCAAACGACGAGCATGTTCGTGCAGCACGCGCAGATCGAACTGCACGACGTTCCAGCCGATGATGGCGTCGGGGTCGTGCCGGGCGAACCATTCGTTGAGTTTTTTCAGCAGCAGGGTCCGCGAGTCACAGTATTCGAGCTGGAAATCCACCTCGGCATCATCGCCATTGGGCGGCCCGAGCATGTACACCTGACGCTCGCCGCAGCCTTCCAGGGCGATGGAATACAACTCGCCCTGGGCGGTGGTTTCGATGTCCAGGGAGACCAGCCTGAGGTTCGGTCGGTAGCCGGGGGCGGGTTTCATTTGCGCGTCGAGCAGCAGGCCTTCGGCGCCGGGCGTGCCGCTGAACAAAACGGGCGCGGTGATGAAACGCTCCATCATGTAGCGTTCCGGCGGGCGGATGTCGGCTTCGAATACCTCGACGCCTGCTTTGCGCAGCGCGGTTTCCAGGCGCATCAATTGACCGTGCTGCTGGCAATACAGGCCGAGCACCGGGCGGTGCTCGAAGTCCAGAAGGGCCAATGGCCGCAGCTCGACGTTCTTCTCGCCGCGCAACAGCCCTTCGGCTTGCTCGCGCATCACCTGTGGAATGAACGCGACCGACGGTTGATGCGGCAGGCGGATGCGCCGGGGGCCGGCATCGGTCGCCAGCCAGAACTCGACTTCCGTGCCGGCCGGGGTATCGCGCCAATGCCGGGTCAGGACGAAGCCCTGCTGTAAATCCACCACTGCAACCTCAACGATCTGACTCAAGTGGTAATTCTACGCGTGATCGCCGGCGTGGCGAGGGGGCTTGCCCTAATGCCGGTAAGTTAAGACGCAGAACCTGTGGGAGCGTGGCTTGCCCGCGAAGAACGATGACGCGTAGTACCTGAAAAACCGCGGTGCACTCTTCGCGGGCAAGCCACGCTCCCACAGGATTTTCGTCGCTCAAATTTCTTAACTTACCGGCATTAGGGACGGACTTTCATAAAGAAAAATCGCTGAATGACGCTATTTGCCAGTTATGTGCCGCTTTATGCCTTGCTCTGTGAGCGTGTCTCTACGATTCTTCAAGAACAACGACAACACCCGAGAAACCGCCATGAAAACCGTCGCCCAACTGCTCAAGTTAAAGGCCCAACAGAATCAGGAAGTCCACACCATTGCGCCTCATCAAATGGTGCTGGAAGCGCTGATGGTGATGGCCGCAAAAAACGTCGGCGCGTTACCGGTGCTGAAAGAGGGAAAGGTCGTCGGCATCATCAGCGAGCGTGACTATGCGCGCAAACTGGTGCTCAAGGGGCGCTCCTCCGTCGGCACACCGGTCAGCGACATCATGGTGTCGCCGGTCATCACCGTGGACACCCATCAAACCGTCGAAACCTGCATGGGCATCATGTCCGAAAAACGCCTGCGGCATTTGCCGGTGGTGGAAAACGGCGAGTTGATAGGCTTGCTGTCCATCGGCGACCTGGTCAAGGAAGCCATTGCCGAACAGGCCGAACTGATTCGGCAGTTGGAGCAGTACATCCGCGGCGAGTGATCCTGTGGCGAGGGGGCTTGCCCCCGTTGGGTCGCGAAGCGGCCCCAAAAGCTTTGCGACTGCTTCGCAGCCGAACGGGGGCAAGCCCCCTCGCCACAAAAGCCCCCCACATTTGTTTGGCGGTGCACCTATGGCCAATGCCGCGCGAAAACCGGTGCCAATGCAGGATGCCGGTCGAAGCGTTCGAGCCAGGCGAAGAACCCCGGCCGCGCAACACGCAAGTGCTCCCGAGTGCCCGCCCACCGCGTCACCACCGCTGCCAGAATATCCAGCGCACCCGGCGTTCCATCCCCCAGATACAACTTGCCGGCGAACTGATCGGCAAACACCTCCCAATTCCAATGCAGGCGCTGGCGGGCACCGGCGATGAGGTTTTTCCGGGATAACTCGTCGGCCTCGGCCAGCCAGCGCTCGGGATAATCGATGATGCCGATGGCTGCATAGCAATTGCTGACGATGTACACCAGGCCATGAACAACCTGATCACGCTTGAGCGGGTTTTCCGGCAGCAGGTTCGACTCCGGGAACGTGAGGCCCAGATGAATCAGGATGGCCGCGCTCTCGGTGAGAACGCCGCCATCGGGCAGCTGCAGGGTGGGAACCTGCTTGAGCGGGTTGAGTTTCTCCAACGCCTGAAGCGCCTCCGGGGACGATGAAACATCGATGAAGCGATAAGGAACCTCACACAGTTCCAGGGCGGCTTCGATGGCGGCCGCACCCGAGTTCTGATGTCCGTAGAGCTGGTACATGACTAATTCTCCTCTGCGACTCTCTCTTTGTAGCAGCTACCGAAGATTGCGCTCGAATACCAGTCAGTTAAGCGCAATTCATGTGGGAGCGGGCTGTGGCGAGGGGGCTGTTGTGGCGAGGGAGCTTGCTCCCGTTGAACTGCGCAGCAGTTCCTTTTTTGGGGCCGCTTCGCAGCCCAACGGGAGCAAGCTCCCTCGCCACAGGCAAGCCCCCTCGCCAGATCAAAGCGGCTCCCACAGGGGCCTCGTTTGCAATCATCATCGGCGTCGATGTTCACCATCACGTCAATGAAGTTCTCATAAAAAATCCTCGGCGTAACATCCGCTCCATACCCAACCCATAACACCCCGGAGCACACCATCATGAAACGCCAAATCCTCCTCAGCATCGCTTTCTCGGTTTTTGCAGTTAACGCTTTCGCCGCTTCCTCTGCTCACCCGGTCGTCGCTGAAGGCGGCTCGGATCGTCTGATTGAAAGTCGTGTGGCCGAAGGGGGTTCCGACCGTCTTCAACACAATCGTGTCGCCGAAGGTGGCGCGGATCGCCTGCTGGAACGCCGTGTGGCTGAAGGCGGTTCGGATCGTTTGATCGAGAATCGTGTAGCTGAAGGTGGCTCCGATCGCCTGATCCAGAATCGTGTGGCTGAAGGCGGTTCCGATCGTCTGATCCAGAATCGTGTGGCTGAAGGCGGTTCCGATCGTCTGATCGAGAATCGTGTGGCTGAAGGCGGTTCCGATCGTCTGATCCAGAATCGTGTGGCTGAAGGCGGTTCCGATCGTCTGATCGAGAATCGTGTGGCTGAAGGCGGTTCCGATCGTCTGATCCAGAATCGTGTGGCTGAAGGCGGTTCCGATCGTCTGATCGAGAATCGTGTGGCTGAAGGCGGTTCCGATCGTCTGATCGAGAATCGTGTGGCTGAAGGCGGTTCGGATCGCCTGATCCAGAATCGCGTTGCTTGAATGAAGGGTTTTACCGCGGTACTCAATGAAAAATCCGGCCTCATCAGCCGGGTTTTTTTTAGCCATTTTCTGGCTCGGTTACCTCCCCGAGCGCTTCATGCAGCGCTGATAACGCTCATCGACCCGCTTGGCGAACCACGCCGTGGTGAGTTTGCGAGTGATTTTCGGGCTTTGCAGCACGATCCCCGGCAACACTGCGCGGGGTAAGGGCCGGCCTTCAGCCTGTTCGGCCAGGGCGAAGACTCGCCGATAGAGCTTGGTGTCCTCGAATTCAATACCTTTACCCTCCTCCAATTGATCCCGAATGGTCAGGTTGCGCATGTCCAATTGCTTGCCGAGGGTGCGCACGGCCAATTCCGTGGTGCCGGGCATGATCGAGCCGTAGCGCACCAGATCGCCATCCAGCGCCTGCGGGATGCCAGTCGCACGACTTACCGCGTTCTGAAACGCCGCATTGCGGCTGGCGTACCAGCCGGCGTTAAAGTCGGCGAAGCGATACAGCGGCTGCTTGTAGCTCACCGGATAACCGAGCAAATGGGCGATACCGAAATACAGGCCACCCCGACGCGTGAACACTTCGCGGCGAATCGAGCCGTCCATTGGATAGGGATAATCCCGCGCCTGCTGCTCGGCAAAGTCGATGCTGACCTGCATCGGCCCACCGGTGTGCACCGGGTTGAAGCCATCGAACAAGGTCCGGCCCATGGGCACCATCCCGATGAAGTCATCGAAAATCGCGCTGAGTTCTCTTTCGCTGCGCGCGGCATTCAGTCGGTCGCTGTAACTTTTGCCATTGGATGAACTCACCTGCAAAGCACCGCTGACCAGCAAGCCGGGGATGTGAGCTTTGGCAGCGCGGCGGTCAATCTCGTCCCGGGCGATCTTGCCCAGGCCCGGCACCGGAGGATCAGCCTGAAACGTCGATTCCTGCTCAGTGACCGCGAGTACCGAACACAGGTTTTGCGTGGTCGGTGAAATCTTTTGCGCGGCAAATGCCGCGTAGATGTCCGTGGCCCAGCCCTGGCGGTCGGCTGTCTTGGCCGGGAGCAGACGCATGATCTCTGCCTTGACCTCGGCAGGCTTGCGGGCCGGCGGTTCCTGAGTGCGTTGGGTACCGCAACCGGCCAGGACCAACAGTGCCGCGACGCTCATGATCAATCGATTGGCTTGCATGGTGCTCCATCAAAGTCCGTTGAGCCGGGTTAACCATACGATCAATGGCATGGCGCAGGCTATGACTGTGACGGCTGCTGACTGTTCCCACATAACTCTCGTAGCAGCTGTCGAGCCTGCGCGGCTGCGTTCGGCTGCGTTCGGCTGCGAAGCAGTCGTAGTTCGATGAATACGGTTTGCCTGAAATAACGCGGACGCTTAATGGCAGCAGGGCCTTTTTACATGATCCGCTTGTTCCCAATGTCTTCACCCATACGCGCCGCTGTAACCTTCCAGTCATGTGAAACCCGGCTCCTGCTGCTCTCAGAACCATGCATCCCAAGCAGCGTAATACTGCGTTCCATGCATACGCTGCACTTGCGTGAAAAAAATAAAAATCTTGTTGACCTTCACACCACTGTCAAGGGTGGTATGGCGCCGCCTGAAACAAAAAGGGGCAGGTTACCGCACGGTGACCTGCCCCCCATCGGGCATCCAGACATGACGTCCAACAGGGAGCCAGGAAACATGCAAGCAGCAAAGTCTTTTCGAGTAGGTATGGTCGGCGCCGGGTACATGGCGAAACTGCACAGCCTTTCAATGAACAATCTGGCCGGTTACACCGAAGATCCCGCCGACCGTTTCGACCTGGTGCGCATCGTCGACACCGATGCCCAGGCCGCAGAACGTGAAGCAACTCGCTGGGGCTGGTCCGAACACGGTACCGACTGGAAAACCGTGACCCGCGATCCATCGATCGACGTGGTGGACATTGCTACGCCAAACGACTCACACCATGAAATCTGTCTGGATGCCTTCGCCCATGGAAAGCAAGCACGCGGATATCCTCATCGTCGCCTGCTTCCCCCTGCTGATTCTGGCACTGCAGGCCGGCAACAACCTCCCGGCGCGGATCATCGGCGGGCAGCCGTTTTATGGGTTGGGGGTGATTTCGTACAGCATTTACCTGGTGCACAACCAGCTCAACTATTTCATGCATGACCTGGCACGCGCCCTGACTCAGGCCGGGCTGGGTACTAACGGCGCCACTGCGGTCTCGATCGCGGTGTTCGCGAGTGTGGCGATACTGATCGCCCGCCTCACCTACCGCCTCATCGAGCAGCCGGCCATGCGCTACCTGCGCAAAGCGCGGCTGTCCCGTGAAGTGTCGGTGACGGGCTGATCTCAGGCGTAAGCCACACTGCCGGACTCCCACATCGAGTTCGGCAGTACTTCGGGAATGTCCATCTGACCGGTTTCATCCAGGTACTGTTCGAGAATCGACAGCGCCCGTGACTGATCTTCGATGGTCTGCTGCAACTTGAGCCGCTGATCCTTGAGTGTGGCGACAATTAGCGGGCAAGGATCGAACCTGACCGGCTGACTGATGATACAGGGCATTAGCACCCTAATGACATTCAGCGTCAGTCCGGCTTCCTGAAGCGCCTTGATGTTCTTGAGAATGGAAATGTCATTCTGACAATAGTCGCGATAGCCCGAAGACAGACGCATCGGACGTATCAGTCCTTGCTCCTCGTAATAACGGAGCATGCGTGCACTCACACCAGACTTCTTCGACAGTTCATTGATCTTCATGTGGGCGTCCTTGCTTCAAATTGACTGGAGATCGATGGGCATTGCCCTGCGCCACCGAGCGTTGCGGCGGGTTGGTACACGCTCAATAGAATAGGTACGAGGGACAGCCCGTCCGTCATTTGGCCACTGGCAATCAGCTGAAAAATTTCCGCTGGCGCGAACCAGCGCACCTGCAGGACTTCGTTGGTATCGAAGCGATCCGTCGCCCACTGCACATCGTGCGCCTGATAGATCTCGAAGCGCTGATCACTGCTGCCATAGGTGGGGTGAAATGAAATCAGCGGCGCCCAGTCCCGTGCCGTGTAACCGGTCTCTTCAAGCAGCTCTCGCCGAGCGGCCTCAAGCGGGTTTTCGTGTGGATCGACATTGCCCGAAGGCAGTCCCCAGACCCGTTTACCGACCAGAAACCGGTACTGATGGATGAGCAGTATCTTGCCTTCGCGGCAGGCCAGGATGCCCACCGCCGGGCGCTCATGGTGGACGCAAAAATAATCGATGGATTGGCCATCGGGTAATTGCACTGCATTATCCACGACTGAAAACCATGGGTTCTCATGTACAACCGTCTTCCCTGTTACCCGCCAGACAGCTGACGTGGCGTCGTTCGGCTCATCAATCATTGAAAGCATCCGTGCTGTTTTTTCCGATGTGCATCGTTCGGCACATGGCTGCGGTGATACATTACTGTCCCATGGCGAGTCCGGCAATACAGCGTGTAATGCCCGGGCTTGAGCCACGCGGCCAACGAGGAACCGACAGCAGCCCCTCGCTGGCCGAGACTCAGGCATTCGCCGATGGATAACTCAGCAAGCTGCGATCACGACTCAAGAACATCCCGAGCACCATGACCAACGTCACCAGGGAAATGGTCGCAGCAACCAGTGTGATGGAGTTCAACGGCATGCCGGCATCGATGACGCGGCCACCCACCCAGGCACCGATCGCGTTGCCCAAATTGAACGCACCTACGTTGAGCGTGGACGCATAGTTGGCGGATTCGCCGGCCACACGAATGATCAGCGCTTGCAGCAACATCCCCACGCAGAACGACAGGCAACCCCACACCGCCATGTTGATGACCGCCGGATACACGAAATGACTGGTCCAGTAGAAGCTGACCAGCGCTGCGATCAGGGCCATCAGTGTCAGCACCAGCGAACGGGTCAGGCTCCAGTCAGCCAGTCTGCCGCCCAGCAGGCCGCCGACGGTGATACCCAGGCCGCACACCAGCAACGCAACGCTGGCGAACTTCGGCTCGACATGGGTCACATCCTGCAGGATCGGCACGATGTAGGTGAAAAACGCGAACATGCTCGCCGACGCCATGACGCTGGTCATCAGGCCCAGCCAGATGATCGGGCGCTTCATGCCTTGCAGATTGGTTTGTGTGTTTTTCTTGCTGGCGCTGGCCTTGGCCGGAACCAGGTACCAGACCATCAGCAGCGAAATAATGCCCAGCGCGACCACACCCAGAAACGTGGTGCGCCAACCGTAGACTTGCCCCACCAGCGACCCGACCGGAACACCCAGCACGTTGGCCAGGGTCATGCCGGTGAACATCAGGGTCATGGCCCGCCCTTCCTTGCCAGGAGGCGCGATACGCGACGCCAAAACTGCCGCCATGCCGATGAACGATGCATGACTGAACGCGGTAAACACTCGGGCGACGATCAGCGAATTGAATCCGGGAGCGATCATGCAGGCAATGTTGCCCACCGTAAAAATCGCCATCAGGATCAACAATGCGCGTTTCTCTTCCATTTTGCCGACGAGCAACGCCAGCAACGGCCCGCCTACTACCACACCCAACGCATAACCCGACACCAGATAACCGGCAGACGGGATCGACACGCCAAGGTCGGCCGATACCTGAGGCAACAGGCCCATGATGATGAACTCGGCGGTGCCGATCGCAAAGGCCGCAATCGCCAACGCGAACAGCGGCCAACTCATGACGCGGTCGTCTCTCATCTGGATATTTCCATTCATCGCAATGCTCATTTTGAAAATCCCTGACTCTGGCTGTCCCGAATCCAGGAAATGACATCCGAATGCTGCGGTTCCCAGCCGAAGTCACGGGCCTTCTGGCCACTGACCCGAATGTTCGAACCCAGCCCGTACTCGGCTTCTTCCGGGTCATGTGCACAGCATTCATGCAGAATGTATTCCATGGGTACCGACTGAATACGTCCACCGAACCCAAGCTTTTCGCTGATGACCTGTGCCAGCTCCTTCATCGACACCTCGCCGTTCTCGGCGAACAGGTAAGCACCACTTTCGGCCTTATCCAGCATCAAAAGCGACAGGCTGACCAGGTCATCGATGTGCACAAAAGCGGTACGATTTTCACCACTGCCGACATACACACCCACCCCATGCTCACGGGCCAGTCGTGTCAGCAGCGGAATCTGAATCGAGTCCTTGTGCAGCGCTCGCCCTTCGCCAAACACCATCGTCGGGCATACCACCAGCGTTCTAAAGCCCTGCTGACCGGCCATTCTGATGGCATTGTCGATCGCCACCCGACCGACTTTCTCCAACCTTGGCCGAGGCTGGGTCTGCTCGGTCCACTGTTGATCGGAACCTGCCCCCTCCGCGCGATCACCAATGACACTGGTGCCACTGTAGTGAATCAACGTCTTGCCCGAACCCCGCAAGCTCTGCAGCAAAGTGGAGACCACATAGGCATTGTCCGAGTTGGCAGCGTTGACGATAAGGTCCACCGCCAGTACCTGCTTCTTGATCGTCTCAGTGTCATAGAGCGTCCCGAACACCGGGATGATCCCCAGTTTCCCCACCTCGTATGCTTGATGAGCGGAGCGCACCAGGCCATAGACCTCATACCCCCGGTCGATCAGCGCCATGGCCATCGATCCACCGATGTACCCCGTAACACCCGTCACAAATGCCTTCAAAATGTCGACTCCTGTCGTTCTGAAAAAATGTTAAAAGCGCCGTTGCTCATCCTGAGCGCCGTCATATCCGTATCGCTCGTTACTGCCCGGTAGGTCCTGCGCAATTGCGGCTGCTGTGAAGGTTAGAGCGATAGGCATTGCGGAAAAAGTAGGTTACCGTTCCAGTCTGTACGGCCGTCAACGTCCGCAATCCAGGATCCTTCATGCTCGAGTCCGTTGCTGCTTTTTCCGTGTTTGTCCAGGTCGCCGAACTGCGCAGTTTCGTGGCGGCCGGCCGCGCCATGGGCGTCTCGGCTTCTGCCATCGGCAAACGGATTTCAAGGCTGGAGGAGCGCCTGGGCGTTCAGCTGTTTCAGCGCAGCACCCGCAGCATTTCCCTGACCCCCGAAGGTGAAAAGCTGCTGGAACGCAGCCGACGCATTCTGGATGAGATAGAAGAAATCCAGACGGAACTGAGCAGCGCCGCCGACTTGCCACAGGGTAAACTCAAGATCAGCCTCGCCCCCATCAGTGACGTGTTTCTCGATCACCTGGCGCGCTTCAATGAACGCTATCCGCAAATCGAGCTGGAACTCGATTACGCCGAGCGCAACGTTGACATCATCCAGGAAGGTTTCGACGCGGCGATTCGCGTCGGCGACGGTGCCGACAGCAATTTGCGCGCGCACCACATGGGGGATTTCCGCCGGCTGATCGTCGCCTCCCCCGCCTACCTACTTCGCCATGGGGTGCCGACCCGCCCTCAGCAACTGCTCGAGCACAAGTTGCTGCACTATCGCTCACCGAACTCGGGCAAGGTCGAACCCTGGCCACTCAATGATTGCGGTGAGCTGCACCTGCCGACTTCAATGATCTGCAACGACATCAACACCCGAATCGATTTCGCCCTCAAAGGCCTAGGCATCGCCTGCCTGCCCGATATCTCGATTCGCAAGCCGTTGCGTGAAGGGCTGTTGACACCGATGTTGCTGGACCACACGGCCAACTCGACAAAGATCCACGCACTCTGGCCCCACGCGCATCAGCACACTTCACGCCAGAAAGCCTTCATCGATTTCATCAAGTCCGTCGATTTCTGAGGGCATATCGGCTGGCGCGTCGAAAGCCTGTTACTGGCGCCGGCGCCCTCGATGGCCTTCAATTAAAGTTCACCGCCTGATCCCATGGCGCCTGCCTTTGCTCTGGGGGACAAGATGAACCGCAATGACGTTCTGATTATCGGTGCAGGGCCCACCGGCCTGGTGCTGGCGCTTTGGCTGAGCAAGCTCGGCGTGCAGGTACGCATCATCGACAAGACGTCGGCCCCCGGTACCACGTCCAGGGCTCTGGCCGTTCAGGCACGAACCCTTGAACTGTATCGCCAGCTCGACCTCAGCGACGCCGTGGTGCAGAACGGCCATCGCGTGTGCGCAGCGAATTTCTGGGTCAAGGGCGAACCCGTTGCGCGCCTGCCTCTGAGCACCATCGGCGAGGGTCTGACGCCCTACGCGTTTCTGGAAATGTATCCGCAAGACGAGCATGAACGCCTGCTGATCGAACGCCTGGAGGCCTTCGGTATTACGGTGGAGCGCAACACCGAGCTGCAAAGCTTCGAGGAAACCGGCGACGGCATCACCGCGACACTGCGCTTGCCGAATGGTCAGCAGGAAACCTGCCAGGCCTGTTACCTCGCCGGCTGCGACGGCGCCCGGTCGATTGTGCGCAAAACTCTGGACACCGGTTTTCCGGGAGGCACCTACCAGCAGATTTTCTATGTAGCAGATGTGCAGGCCCGCGGCCCCACGTTCAACGGTGAACTGCATGTGGACCTTGATGAAGCCGACTTTCTCGCCGTATTCCCCTTGGCGGGCGAAGGTCGCGCCCGCCTGATCGGCACGGTTCGCGACGAACGCGCCGACCGTGCCGAAACCCTCCAGTTTGAAGACGTCAGCAGCCGGGCCATCGAGCATCTAAAAGTGCAGATCGATCAGGTGAACTGGTTCTCGACCTACCGCGTGCATCACCGGGTTGCGGATCACTTTCGCACGGGGCGCGCGTTTCTGTTGGGTGATGCCGCCCATGTCCACAGCCCGGCGGGTGGCCAGGGCATGAACACCGGGATTGGCGACGCGATCAATCTGGCCTGGAAACTCGCGGCGGTGTTGAGTGGTGGCGCCTCGGCCAAATTGCTCGACAGTTATGAAACCGAACGCATCGCCTTTGCCCGGCGACTGGTGGCGACTACTGACCGGGTCTTCAGTTTCGTCACGGCCGAAGGGCCAATTGCCGACTTGCTGCGCACCCGCGTGGCACCCTTTTTGATCCCGAAAATGACATCACTGGAAGCCGCTCGGGAATTCCTGTTTCGCACGGTGTCGCAGACCACCCTCAACTATCGCGGCATGCCGTTGAGCGAGGGCGTTGCAGGTCATGTTCACGGCGGTGATCGCCTGCCCTGGGCCCACGACGGTGAAGGGGACAATTTCGAGTCACTGAAAAATCCGACCTGGCAGGTGCATGTGTATGGCGACACCAGCGATGAAATGATTGCCTGGTGCACCGAGCATCACCTGCCGTTGCAGATGTTCGACTGGCGGCCGGCGTTTGAAACAGTGGGGCTGGCGCGCAACGGGTTTTACCTGCTACGGCCGGATACCTACGTAGCGATTGCCGACTACAGCGCCGATCCGAAGGTGATCGAGCGGTATTTCCGGGACCGTGGGATTCGGCCTTTCTTTGACTGAAGATCAAAAGATCGCAGCCTGCGGCAGCTCCTACATGAGATTGAGTGCACCTGGCTGCGATCTTTTGATTTTTTAGATCCCGGCCAGGGCCAGGTCCATCGCGAAGTAGGTGAAGATCAAATCCGCCCCGGCCCGTTTGATCGCCCCCAGGCTCTCACGCACCACTCGGTCTTCATCAATCGCCCCGGCCTGGGCGGCGAATTTGATCATCGCGTACTCGCCACTCACCTGATACGCCGACAGCGGCAAACGCGAGGCTTCGCGGATGTCGCGGATGATGTCCAGGTACGCGCCGGCCGGTTTGACCATCAGCGCATCGGCGCCTTCCTGTTCGTCCATCAGCGATTCACGCACGGCTTCGCGGCGGTTCATCGGGTTCATCTGATAGCTTTTGCGGTCGCCCTTCAGCGCACTGCCGCCGGCCTCGCGGAACGGGCCATAAAGCGCCGAGGCGAATTTGGTCGAATAGGCCATGATCGCGGTCTGGCTGAAACCCGCTTCATCGAGCGCCCGGCGAATGGCCCGGACCTGCCCGTCCATGGCCGCCGACGGTGCGATCACATCGGCGCCGGCTCGAGCGGCCGCCACGGCTTGTTTGCCGAGGTTGATCAGGGTCTGGTCGTTGTCGACTTCGTGGTGGTGCAGCACACCACAATGGCCGTGGTCGGTGTACTCGCAGAAACAGGTGTCGGACATCACGATCATTTCCGGCACGGCGTCCTTGGCGATGCGCGACATGCGCGACACCAGACCATTGTCGTTCCAGGTATCGCTGCCATTGCTGTCCAGATGATGGGACACGCCAAAC
Organism: Pseudomonas sp. LBUM1673; assembly: GCF_059695645.1. Taxonomy (NCBI): domain Bacteria; kingdom Pseudomonadati; phylum Pseudomonadota; class Gammaproteobacteria; order Pseudomonadales; family Pseudomonadaceae; genus Pseudomonas; species Pseudomonas sp. LBUM1673. The sequence continues at coordinate 2,296,412 of NZ_CP166780.1, read as the reverse complement.
GTCATCACCGACTTGATCCCGGCCCGAGCGTATCGCTCGATCTCGCCAGCCAGCTTAGATTCGGGAATGCGCATCACCCCGGGCATGCTCTTGATCGGCACGAAATCGTCGATTTCTTCCTCGACGAAAATCGGCAGCACCAGGTCGTTCAAGCTGAACTCGGTTTCCTGGAACAGGCTGCGCAGGCTCGCATTGCGGCGCAGACGGCGTGGACGTGCTTCGGGGAACTGACTGGGCATGGGCCTTCCTGAAAAACAGCGGATGAGACAAAAGTCGTAGGGGGCGAAGCTTATGCCCTGCAAGGCGCGAGGCACAAACCTCAGACGCGGAACAAAGCGTTACCGGTTCGGCAACAATCCCCGCATCCAGCACAGAACCCTGTGGAAGCGGGCTTGCTCGCGAAGGCGGCCTATCATTCAACATTGATGTCGACTGACCCACCGCTTTCGCGAGCAAGCCCGCTCCCACAGGTTAAATCGCCAGTATTCCTGTAATACACGTCACCACCGCGCCGCCAATCCAGATCTCATCCCCCACCTGCTCGACCTGAATCCGCCCGCCGCGGCCCATGGTCAGGCCTTGACTGACGACATAACACGCCGGGGCCAGCCCTTCGCTGAGCAACCATTGGGCAATCCCGGCGTTCAGGCTGCCGGTGGCCGGGTCTTCTGGCATGCCGTCGCCGGAGATGAACGCACGCACTTCGAACTGCGCGTCAGCGCCATCGCGCTCGACGCACCACGGCGCGATGACACCGACGGCGAGGCCAAGCATCTGCGAATGATCCGGCTGCAAGTCCAGTACCTGCTGACGATCCTCGACCATCACCGCCAGCCAGCCGGCACCGTTGTCGACCCATTGCGCTCGCACAATCGCGCCCGGCGCCAATCCGAGGCCCCGCCGTACGCGCTCGACCAGTTCGGTGTCCACCGGGCCGGACCTGAGCAGCGGTGGCGCGAGAAACGCCAGCTCGGCGCCCTGCCGACGCACCCGCACCAAGCCGACGCCGCACTCCTGAATGATCTCCTCGCCCTTGGGCACCCCACCGGCCTCCAGCCAGGCATGACAGGTACCGAGCGTCGGGTGACCGGCGAACGGCAACTCCTGAAGAGTGGTGAAGATGCGTACTCGATAGTCGGCCCGAGGGTCCCGGGGTTCGAGCACGAAAGTGGTTTCACTGAGGTTGGTCCAGGACGCGAATGCCGCCATGCGCTCATCGCTGAGCCTGTCTGCGCCGAATACCACCGCCAACGGGTTGCCGTTGAGCGCGACGTGGCTGAAGACATCTACTTGCTTGAAATCGAATGAGCTCATTGCCTACCTTGGTGATGAGGAAATCAAAGGGGTTGCTTGGGGATTTCCAGCCCGCGAATCACCGCCGGCCTTGCCAGAAAACGTTCCAGCACGCGGGTGACGTTGGGGAAATTCTGGATACCGACCAGGTCGCCGGCCTCATAGAAGCCGATCAGGTTGCGCACCCACGGAAAGGTCGCGATGTCGGCGATGGTGTAGCGTTCGCCCATGATCCAGTCGCGCCCTTGCAGACGGCCATCGAGGACTTGGAGCAAGCGCTTGCTTTCGTCGACGTAGCGATCACGAGGACGTTTGTCTTCGTAGTCCTTGCCGGCGAATTTGTTGAAAAAACCGAGTTGGCCGAACATTGGCCCGATACCGCCCATCTGAAACATCAGCCACTGAATGGTCTCGTAACGTGCCGCCGATTCCTGCGCCAGCAGTTGCCCGCTCTTGTCGGCGAGGTAAATCAGAATCGCCCCAGACTCAAACAATGCCAACGGTTGATCCCCTGGACCGTGGGGGTCGAGGATCGCCGGGATCTTGTTATTGGGGTTCAGCGACAGAAATTCGGGAGACAACTGATCGTTGGTGTCGAAGCCCACACGATGCGGTTCGTAGGGCAGCCCGATCTCTTCGAGCATGATCGAAACCTTGACGCCATTGGGCGTTGGCAAGGAATAGAGCTGGATCCACTCCGGGTACTGGGCCGGCCATTTTCGGGTGATGGGGAATGCAGACAAATCGGTCATAAGGGGCATCCGGTACTAAGAAAGGGTTGAGCATAATCCAGGATCACCGACCGATGGTTGCGATCTTTTCACCGCCACCGCTGGCTTACTTAAATCCGCAACATCCAGTCGATAACCTTTTCCCCAACCCGTTCAAGGTTGCCGCTACAGTGCCAGGCACCTCGCTCGGATCGAACCAAATGGGCTTCAGAGGACTCTGAGCAATGCCCTGTAGAAAGCAGACCGGGTCAACGACATGGAAAACACCCGATGCTGGGAGCTCGCGGTGTCAAGGTTTGTCAGCCTTAACCGAAATGCGCTGAAGATGACCTATTCGATGATGAACCCATTGAAATTCGCCAAACGCTTCAAGCATCGCGCGTATGTCTTCCTGCCCTCCCTGCTGGCGGTCAGCGCGTTGTTCCTGTCGCTGGAGTCCAGTGAAAGCCGTGCCCAACCGGCGGACGGCACCCAGACGCTGGTGTTTTTGCGCCACGCGGAAAAACCGGACGGCGGCCTGGGTCAGCTCAATTGTCAGGGACTCAACCGCGCCATCGACCTGGCCACCTTGTTGCCGGAAAAATTCGGCAAGGCCAACTACGTGTTCGCCGCCAACCCGACGCGCAATGTCGAGGAAGGCGAACTGGATAACTCCTACAGTTACATTCGGCCCCTGATGACCATCAGTCCCAGCGCGATCAAGCTCGGCTTGCCGGTCAACATCAACTTCTCGGCCAACGACACCAGCGACCTGGCGGATGAGCTACTGCACGACAAGTATCACAACTCAGTCATCTATACCGCCTGGTCCCACGGCTACCTGCCCGAGCTGATCAACAAGGTCGCCGGGGAAGCCGTCGGCAAGAAGCAGAACATCACCGATGATTGGGAATCCAGCGACTACGACTCGCTGTACGTGTTAACGCTGACTTGGCACAACGGCAAGGCCAGCCTGCAGAGCCATAGCTACAAGCAAGGGCTGGATAACGGTCAGGAGACTTGTCCGACGTAAGCGACCGGGCGCCAGTCAGGGCCTCTTCGCGGGCAAGCCTCGCTCCTACAGTGGATATTCGTTGCACACAAATGCTGTGGTCACTGGGATCCCCTGTAGGAGCGAGGCTTGCCCGCGAGGAGGCTAGCTAAAACAACATCACCCCCGCTGATTACCCCGCTCCCGCAGGTACTCAAGTACAGCCCCCCGCTCCCCGACAAACTCGATCCGCGCGCCCTTCTTCTCCCGCTGAAACGCATACATCGGATCGTAATACTCGCGCAGCAACCCTTCGATCCAGCCCCGGTGCAAGTCCACGGCACCGCTGTTCGCGTGTTCCGCCAGCGCGTCTTCCATCAAGGTCAACATCCGCCGATGACGTTCGCCACCCAGGCGCTTCTGGACATTATTCAGACTCGCCAGCATCCGCTCGGAAAACAGCGCGAAGCCTTCATCACCCTGCACATCGATGAACTCGGCACACAAGTCCACCACGTAATCGTGCAATATCCGCTCGACCCGCCCTTCCAGGCTGTCTTCCAACCAGACCACCGGAAACTGCTGCATGCCCTGATACAGCGGCAACGGCAGCGCGCAACGGCCAATCGCGCGGCTCTCGTCTTCCAGCACGAACTGTTCGATACCCCGGGCGCGCTTCTTCAGCACGTCCACGGCCAGGCGGTTTTCAAAGTCGATGTTGGAAGGTTGCCCGGTGGCGCGTTTGCCGAAACTGGAACCGCGATGATGGGCGTGCCCTTCAAGGTCCAGCCCGTTGTTCAATTGCGTGAGCAGCTCGGTCTTGCCGGTGCCGGTCATGCCGCCCAGCAAGACGAAATCGCACTGGGCAACGGCCTGGTCGAGGGTGTCGAGCAAGAAGGTGCGCATGGCCTTGTAGCCGCCACCGACGCGCGGATAGTCGATACCCGCCTCATCCTTGAGCCACTGTTGGACGATCTGCGAACGCAGCCCGCCGCGAAAACAATATAAATACCCATCCGGATGCGCCCGGGCAAAATCGGCCCAGGCCTGGATGCGTTCGGCCTTGATCTGGCCGGCCACCAATTGATGCCCCAGCGTAATGGCCGCTTGCTGACCGTGCTGCTTGTAGCAAGTGCCGACCCGTTGCCGCTCGTGGTCATTCATCAGCGGCAGGTTGACCACGCCGGGGAATGAACCCTTGAGGAATTCGACCGGCGCGCGGACATCCATCAGCGGCCGGTCGTTGAGGAAGATGTCGCGGTAATTGGTGCTGTCGTTGGACATCAAATCACCTCAACCGCGTGGGTCTGTCGCTCGACCAGTTCGCCGATCGGCTCAAGGGCCAGACCAAGTTCGGCGGCTATTTTGAGGAATTGTTCGTTGCCTTCAGGGGTGACCGCAATCAGCAGACCGCCGCTGGTCTGCGGGTCGCAGAGCACACGTTTGTGCAACTCCTGGAGCCGGCCGACCTTGCTGGCGTAACTGTCGAAATTGCGCAGCGTACCGCCCGGCACGCAGCCCTGATCGAGGTAATACTCGACCCCCGGCAGGCGCGGCACCCGGTCGTATCCGATGCGGGCGGTCACTTTGCTGCCGTCGGCCATTTCCACCAAGTGCCCGAGCAGGCCGAAACCGGTGACGTCGGTCATTGCGGTCACACCATCGAGTTTGCCGAAACGGCTGCCGGGTTTGTTCAGGGTGCACATCCAGTCGCGGGCCAGGCCGATGTCGGCATGGCGCAACTTGCCCTTCTTCTCGGCTGTGGTGAGGATGCCGATGCCCAAGGGCTTGGTGAGATAGAGCAGACAACCGGCGGTCGCGGTGTCGTTGCGCTTCATGTGGCGTTTTTCCACCAGCCCGGTCACGGCCAGGCCGAAGATCGGCTCCGGTGCGTCGATGGAATGGCCGCCGGCCAGAGCAATCCCTGCCTCATCGCAGACCGAACGTCCGCCGCGAATCACTTCCCGGGCAATCTCTGGCGCCAGCACGTTGACCGGCCAGCCGAGGATCGCAATCGCCATCAACGGATCGCCGCCCATGGCGTAAATGTCGCTGATAGCATTGGTGGCGGCAATGCGGCCGAAATCGAACGGGTCATCGACGATCGGCATGAAAAAGTCGGTGGTCGACACCACGCCGCGCTCTTCGTCGATGGCATACACCGCCGCGTCATCGCGCGAAGCGTTCCCGACCCAGAGTTTCGGGTCCAGATTCTGCGCCCCACTGCCGGCCAGAATCACCTCCAGCACCTGGGGCGAAATCTTGCAGCCACACCCTGCGCCGTGGCTGTACTGGGTCAGACGGATCGGCTCGCTCATGGGGGTGCACCTTGTGAAGAGAGTGCCGAAGATTCTACAGCAACCCTGTGGCGAGGGGGCTTGCCCCCGTTGGGCTGCGCAGCGGCCCCAAACCAGACAAAGCGGTTTGCCCACAGCACCGTGTTGAATGGTTTACGACTGCTGCGCAGCCGAACGGGGGCAAGCCCCCTCGCCACAAAAGCTCCTTTGCCCGTCCTTGGTCACTGATCGGGTTACTCATCTGACAGTTGACACCACTTTGGTGCATATCCACACCAGATCCCCCTTCCCCCTGAATGTCACTCCTTCTGCTCATCCCCCCCGAAATCCTTGACCGAAAGGACAGCAAAACCATCAATTCCCTCTATTTTTCAGCGTATTGAACAAACTGGTATGCCTTGTGCAAACGTTTGCGAGTCGCCGATAGCGGCCTGTTCGCCACCTAACTGCGCAAGCCCGCACCACCGAGCTTTCGATCCGCACGAAAAGGGACTTTTAATGCATTGCACCTCCAATCGCGTGACTTGCTCACGCATGTTTGTTGTTTCCTTGCTGCTGGCCAGCGTTACAGGACTACTCAGCAGCCAGGTGTTGGCCCAACCGGCCACCGCCGAAGAATCCGCCCAAGGCGAAGTCCTCAGCCCTGAAACCAACCCGCCGAAAAAAGGTGCCTATCTGTCGGATTGGTTCAACCAGGACCTGACCGTCATCGGCAGCAAAGACATCAGCTTCGGCCCGCAACCGGCCGACGATATCTACCTGGAGTACGAGTACTTCGGCCGCAAGGGGCCGTTCGAGTTGTACGGCTACATCGACATTCCGAAGATCTTCGACATCGGCAACAGCCATGACAAAGGCGTCTGGGACCACGGCTCGCCGGTGTTCATGGAGCACGAACCACGCATCTCCATCGACTACCTGGCCGGCCGCAGCCTGGCTGTCGGACCGTTCAAGGAATGGTACGTGGCGTTCGACTGGATCTACGACCACGGCAGCAACAGCGCCAACCGCGCCAATACGCTGTACAGCGGCCTCGGCACCGACATCGACACCCATTCGCGAGTCAATCTGTCGGCCAACTTCTATGGCCGCTACCAGTGGGAAAACTACGGCGCCAGCAATGAATATTCGTGGGACGGTTACCGCGCCCAGCTCAAATACATCGTGCCCATCAGCAGTTTCAGCAACGGCGCTTCGTTGACCTACATCGGTTTCACCAACTTCGACTTCGGCTCGGACCTGCACAAGGACAACCCGGCCCGCACCGCCAACGCCACCGTGGCGACCAACGTGTTGCTCTACGCCTTCACCCACTTGCGTTTCACCCTGGTCGGCCGTTATTTCCACAACGGCGGTAACTGGGACGATGGCAGTGAGTTGAATTTCGGCGACGGTGACTTCCGCGCCCGTTCCAACGGCTGGGGCTACTACGCCGGTGTCGGTTATCAGTTTTAAGGCTCATTTGAATCAGGAGGTTTTATGAAAGCAATGACGCGTCTTTCTCTGTCCCTGTCCGTAACCCTGTCCCTTGCCTGCGGCACCCTGCTCTCTTCCACTGCATGGGCGACTGAAGCGCCGATCCAGCCGAAAGTGATGCTGATCACCATGTTCGCCCCCGAGGCGCAAAACTGGATCGATCGCCTGGAACTCAAGCAAGAAGTGCGCGTACCGGGACTGTCTGCCGAGTACCCGAACATTCGCTGCAACACCCAACAGGTGTGCCTGATGGTCACCGGCATGGGCCAGACCAACGCGGCAGCCTCGACCCTGGCCCTGGCGCTGTCACCGAAATTCGACCTGCGCAAAAGTTACTTCCTGATCGCCGGGATTGCCGGCATCAGCCCCCACCACGGCACCATCGGCACCACCGCGTGGGCGCACTATCTGGTGGAGTTCGGCACCCAGTGGGAGCTGGATTCCCGGGACGCGCCGAAAGACTGGCCGACCGGTTACCTGGGCATCAACACCAAAGGCCCGAACGAAAAGCCGCCGCTGGATTACAAGACCGAAGTCTTCGAACTCAACCCGAAGTTGCAGGCCAAGGCCTTCGCCCTGACCCACAAGGTGGAACTGAGCGAGAGTAAGGAATCGGCGGCATGGCGCTTGAAGTATCCGTCTGCCCCGGCCAATCAGCCGCCCGTGGTGACCCAGTGCGATACGCTCGCGGGCAATACCTGGTTTTCAGGGACGCGGTTGAGTGAGCGGGCAGAAGTATGGACCAGGCTGCTGACCAACAACGAAGGGGTCTATTGCACCACTCAGCAGGAAGACAACTCCACCTACGAGGCGCTGCTACGGGCCAGTCGCGAGGGTCTGGTGGATGTCCGGCGCCTGGCGGTGGTGCGCGCCGGTTCCGACTTCGACCGGCCGGCGCCGGGCCAGAGTGAGGTGGATAACCTGCTCAAATACGCCGATCAGGGCGGTTTTGTGCCGGCACTGGAAAACCTGTACCGCACGGGGAATCCGTTGGTGCAGGATATTTTGAAGAATTGGTCGGCGTGGGAGAAAGGTGTTCCCGAAGCCTGATCTGACACTCCCCCCTGTGGGAGCGGGCTTTGCTCGCGAAGGCGGTCTATCTTTCAACATTGATGTCGACTGACCCACCACCTTCGCGAGCAAGCCCGCTCCCACTTTGATTGGGCTACGGCAACCACCCCAGGCATGCTCCAATCAGGCGGCGCCTGCCAGGGCCATAGGCTAGGATCATTGAGGGGTCGGGAAGGCTCCATGGTAGCGAGGCGTCCGGCTGTCACCCTCCGGCAATCTGACTGAATTTTTCGCGCGCCTCGCGATCCCTCTATTACAACAGGGAGGAATACAGGCTTTATGAACAACGCAAAACTTTTCGTCATTGAATACACCCTTCATGGCAAGCCCAAGTCTTTCATTATCCGCCTGGAGAAAATGGACAATGCAGAGGCTTGGCACTGGGCAAGTTGCGACGCCGGAGTCGGCCGGATCCCGCGCTTTGGCCGTGAGAGGGTGCAAAAGACCAGCAAACCACTGGCGGAAAAATTCGGCGTCGAGAACGTTACCTGGCGACCGGCGAGCTGAAATGAAAGTGGAGCCCGATCAGGCTCCACTTTTTTTTGGATGAACTGTCAGCGTTTGGCGCACTTGCAGCCCTTGCTGGCACATTCTTCACCATGTTCGTGGTGCTTGGCGCAGGCTTCACAACAATAGTGCTTGCCGTGGCGCGCGATCGGATGTTCGCCCAGTTTGCAGGAACATTTGGGGCAGTCGCAGATACTTTCACTGTCGATCATGAGTCTGACTCCAGGGTTATGGTCGTCCGGGTACCGCGGATGCGCGACACCTGAAGCAAATGACCGCCCGTTCCGCAAACGGGTTCAAACAAACGCTAGGACGGTGTTCGCTTACTATTGAGGGTAGTCGCGATGCTGCATCCCGTAGCAGCTCTGCGCTCGGCTGTAGCAGCTGCCGAGCCTGCGAGGCTGCGTTCGGCTGCGCAGCAGTCGTGAATCCGGCTGACGCGGTCTGCCTGAGGTACCGTAATCTCTGGTTTTACGACTGCTTCGCAGCCGAACGCAGCCTCGCGGGCTCGGCAGCTGCTACAGATCGCATCAGGGCTTAAATCAGGACAAGCCCCCTCGCCACAAAAGCAATATCAATCAGATACGGAATTGCCCGACCAGATGCCCCAGGCGCTGACCGAGGTCAGCCAGGCTGCGCGAGGTCTGGGCGCCGAGCTGGGTTTCGTCGGCGACGCTGTCTACCGCCACGGCGATCTGGTGCACGCTGCGGTTGATCTCTTCGGCCACAGCGGTTTGCTCTTCGGCGGCGCTGGCGATCTGGGCGTTCATCGAGTTGATGGTGCCGATCAGCTGGGCCATGGCGTCCAGAGACGCTCCCGCCTCGTTGGCCTGGGCCGATGTGCCGTCGCCAGCCTCGCTGGAGCGGCGCATGGCCTCGACCGCCGATTGGGTACCGGCCTGCAAGCGGTCGATCATGCTCTGGATTTCCTGGGTGCTGATTTGCGTGCGACTGGCCAGTGCCCGCACTTCGTCGGCAACCACCGCAAAACCACGCCCGGCCTCACCGGCGCGGGCCGCTTCAATGGCGGCGTTGAGCGCCAGAAGGTTGGTCTGTTCGGCAATCGAACGGATCACCCCGAGCACGCTGACAATCGACGACACGTCTTTTTGCAGGCTGTCGAGGGACACACCGCTGCTGCGAATGTCGTTCACCAGCGCATGAATCTTCACAATGCTGCCGGCCACCACGCGCTTGGCAGCCTGGCCTTCTTCATCAGTCTGCTGGGCAGCGACCGCCGCGTTTTGCGCACTTTTGGCCACTTCCTGGGCCGCCGCCGACATTTCGTTGATCGCCGTGGCCACCTGATCGGTCTCGTGACGCTGACGTTCCATGGCCTGATCCGAACGCTGGGCCTGATCGGACACCTGATTCACCAGCCCGGTCAGTTGCGAGGTCATTTCAGTGATCTGGCGCACCAGGCCGTGGATCTTGTCGACAAAACGGTTGAACGAGCCGGCCAGTTCACCGAGTTCATCCTGGCTGGTGATGGTCAGGCGCCGGGTCAGGTCGCCCTCGCCCGCCGCGATGTCGTCGAGGTTGGCTTTCATCAGGTTCAGCGGACGCAAAATGGTGTTGGCCAGCAGCATCCCGGCGGCAGCGATCACCAGCAGCACCACCACGGCAATCCCGACAATGCTTAGCACCACGCCTTGCATGCGTTCCTGGACCTTGGCTTCGACCAACGCGACTTGAGCTTCGATGCCGTCGAGGTTGACTGCCGTACCAAACGCCATGTCCCACTTGGGCAGGTATTCGGTGTAGCCGAGCTTGGGCACCAGCACTTGGGTATTGCCAGGCAGCGGCGAGCTGTATTGCAGGTAGTGGGTACCGTCCTTGGCGACTTTCACCAGGTCACGGTTGACGTAGACACCGTTCGGGTCGCGATTGTCCTTGAAGATCTGGCCCACGCCGTCAGGGCTGTTGGCCTTGAACAGGCGCACGATGTTGGAGTCGTAGCCGAAGAAGTAGCCGTCCTTGCCGTAGGTGATGCTCGACAGCAACTTGATCACTTGGGCCCGCGCCGCGTCATCGCCGGGGGCGGCCGCGTCGTAGAGCGGTTTGATCGTGGTCATGGCCACGGCGACGTAACTTTGCAAGGTCGCCTTGGCATCGCTGAGCAGGCGCTGACGGGTTTCCTCGACTTCCTTGCGGGCCTGCTCCTGCAGAATGAACAGCGTGGTCAGGCTAATGACCAGCGCAAAGAGCAGCACCGGGAGGACGGCAAGGGACAGGACTTTGGCCTTCAGGCTCATGCGCATGACGTTCACTCTTATGATTGTGTTGGCGTGGTTAAAAGCTATAACGGCAGGCCAACGTAAAACTGTAGGAGCCAGGCTTGCCGGCGAAGGCGATTTCGAGGACGCCTTCGCCGGCAAGCCTGGCTCCTACAGGAGTAAAATCAAAGAACCATCGCCGCTACCCAGCCAAACACCAACAACGGCAGGTTGTAGTGCAGGAAGGTCGGGACCACGGTGTCCCAGATGTGGTGATGCTGGCCGTCGATATTCAGACCGGAGGTCGGGCCCAGAGTCGAGTCCGAGGCGGGTGAGCCGGCATCGCCCAACGCGCCGGCAGTGCCAACAATGCAAACGATCGCGATCGGGCTGAAGCCCAGTTGCACGCACAACGGTACGAAAATCACCGCCAGAATCGGTACAGTGGAAAACGACGAGCCGATGCCCATGGTGACTAACAGGCCCACCAGCAACATCAGCAAAGCGCCGATGGCTTTGCTGTGGCCGATCCACGAGGCCGAGGTTTCGACCAGTGTCTGCACTTGCCCGGTGGCTTTGATCACTTCGCCAAACCCGGATGCGGCGATCATGATGAAGCCGATCATCGCCATCATCTTCATGCCCTCGGTGAACAGGTCATCGGTGTCGCGCCACTTCACAATGCCCGACAACGAGAAAATCAGAAATCCCGCCAGCGCCCCGATAATCATCGAGTCCAGCAGCAACTGAATAATGAACGCGGCGGCAATGGCCAGGCCGGCGACCATCAGGCTCAACGGGTTGTACTGCACCGCGACCTGTTCGACCTGCTCGATCTTCTCCAGGTCGTAAACACGTTTCTTGCGATAGCTGATGAAGGCTGCCGCGAGGCCAAAAACCATGCCCAGTGCCGGAATGCCCATGGCATGGGTGACGTTGATACCGCTGATGTCCACGCCACTACGGGCGACGTTGGCCAGCAGGATTTCATTCAGGAAGATGTTGCCGAAGCCCACGGGCAGGAACATGTACGGCGTGATCAGACCGAAGGTGATGACGCAGGCGATCAATCGACGGTCCAGTTGCAGCTTGGTCAGCACATAGAGAAGAGGCGGAACCAGCAACGGGATGAAGGCGATATGAATCGGCAAAATGTTCTGGGAAGCGATGGCCACCACCCACAGCAAACCGATCAGCAGCCATTTGACATTTCCGCCACCATTGGCGTGCTGGCGATCGACCATGGCCAGGGCTTTGTCGGCCAGCGCATGGGCCAGGCCAGACTTGGCGATGGCCACCGCGAACGCGCCGAGCAACGCATAGGACAAAGCAACAGTCGCCCCGCCGCCGAGGCCGTTGTTGAAGGCTTTAAGAGTCGCATCGATGCCCAGACCACCGGTCAAACCACCCACCAGCGCGCCCACAATCAGCGCGATTACCACATGCACACGGGACAGGCTGAGTATCAGCATGATGCCGACCGCGGCAATTACTGCATTAATCATCGTTACCTCAAGGCAAACGGAATGAGTCCGGCCGGCAGTCTGCATGAGCCGCCAGCGGATTAAAGAAAGGGTTTTATTAGAGGGCGCGCACTGTGCCGCAGCATCGTTCCCTTGTCAAAGCGAACGGCCCTGTGGCGAGGGGGCTTGCCCCCGTTCGGCTGCGAAGCAGTCGCAAAACCTGCCAATGCGGGTTGTCTGACTAAATGCCGGGGCCGCTTCGCGACCCAACGGGAGCAAGCTCCCTCGCCACGCAGGTATGCAATGATCGCTTAACAGCCTGGCGAATCAGCAGCAGAGCTTGATGAATCAGTTTCGCGTGTGACCCCGATTCTGCGTCCACTGAAGATCCACTGTGGGAGCGGGCTTGCTCGCGAAGGCGTTGTGTCAGGCGACACTATTGACTGTGGCCGCCGCTTTCGCGAGCAAGCCCGCTCCCACAGGTTAAGTAGCGTCCTTCGGAGTGGTGTTAGCGTTTGGGCAACTCGATCATCACTTTCAACCCGCCCCACTCGCTTTCCTCCAGCCTCAACACCCCACCCCACGTGTCGACGATGTCGCGCACGATGCCCAACCCCAGCCCATGCCCATCGGTCTGTTCATCGAGCCGGGTACCGCGACTGAACACCTGAGCGCGCTGGTCTTCGGGAATCCCCGGTCCATCGTCTTCCACGCTCAACTCAAACCGTTCTGCCGTTTCGGCCACGCTCAAGCGCACTTCGGCATCCGCCCATTTGCAGGCGTTGTCCAGCAAGTTGCCCAGCAACTCCAGCAAATCTTCGCGATCCCACGGCAGTTGCAAACCGGTCGGGGCGCGGTAGCTCAGGTCGAGGTGTTCGCCGTGAATCATGTTCAACGTGGCCAGCAACCCCGGCAGCTCGGCATCGCAATCGAACAATGCCCCCGGCAGTGCATCGCCGGACAAGCGGGCGCGGTTGAGTTCGCGATTGAGGCGCTGCTGGACTTGTTCCAGTTGCGCCTCAATCACCTTGCGCAGCTGCGGGTGAGCGTCGAATTTCTCGCTTGAAGCCAGGCTCAGCAGCACCGCCAACGGCGTTTTCAAGGCATGGCCGAGGTTGCCCAAGGCATTGCGCGAACGCTTGAGGCTGTCTTCGGTGTGGGCCAGCAAATGGTTGATTTGCGCCACCAGCGGTTCCAGCTCCACCGGCACCTCTTCGTCGAGTTGCGAGCGCTGCCCCTGCTGCAGCTGGGCGATTTGCTCGCGGGCCTTTTCCAGCGGGCGCAAGGCGCGGCGCACGGTGATGCGTTGCAATAGCAAAATCAGCAACAGCCCCGCCAGCCCCAACCCGAGGCCGATCTGCTGCATGCGCCGAAAGCTCTCGCGCACCGGGGTATAGTCCTGGGCGACGCTGATGGAGATCGCCTGGCCCAGCCGACGATAATCCGAACGCAACACCAGCAACTGCTGCCCTTCCGGCCCCAATTGCAGGTTGCTGTGCAGGCCTGGGTGTTCGAGCCGCGGCATGTCCTGATCCCATAACGAGCGGGAGCGCCAATGGCTGTCGGCGAAGTCGATGCGGAAGTAATGTCCGGAAAACGGTCGTTGATAGGCCGGCGACAAGTGCCGCTCATCCAGTTGCAACCCCTGCGGCCCACGCACCAGCGCCACCAGCAGGTTTTCGCTGTCGTTGCGCAGCCCGGCTTCGAGGTAGCGCTGCAACCCCATTTCGAACAGCCACAGGCTGGTTTGCGCCAGCACCAGGCCGACGATCACCATCACGCTGATCAAGCCCAGGCTCAAGCGGCGCTGGATCGACCTCACTGGGCTTGCCCGCCGAACAGGTAACCCTGACCGCGACGGGTTTCGATCACACTGCGCCCGAGCTTGCGTCGCAGGTGATTGACATGGACTTCCAGCACGTTGGAATCACGCTCGGTTTCACCGTCGTAGAGGTGTTCGGCGAGATGGCTTTTGGAAAGGATCTGTTCGGGGTGCAGCATGAAGTAGCGCAGCAGGCGAAACTCGGCGGCGGTGAGCTGGATGTCGGCGCCGTCGCGGGTCACGCACTGACGCCCTTCGTCCAGGTGCAAACCTGCAGCCTTGAGCGTTGGCTGATTGGCTTGGCCGTGGGAGCGGCGCAATAACGCCTGGACCCGCAAGTGCAGTTCTTCGGGGTGAAACGGTTTGGTCAGGTAATCGTCGGCACCGGCCTTGAGGCCTTCGATCCGCTCGGCCCAGGAACCGCGCGCGGTGAGGATCAGCACTGGTGTGGCCAAGCCGCCGGCCCGCCATTGCGCCAGCACGTCGAGCCCCGGCAACCCCGGCAGGCCGAGGTCGAGAATGATCAGGTCATAGGGCTCGCTGCTGCCCTGGTACACCGCATCGCGGCCGTCGGCCAGCCAGTCCACGGCGTAACCCTGCCGGTTGAGGCCGGCCATCAATTCGTCGGCCAGCGGCACGTGGTCTTCCACCAGGAGCAAACGCATCGGTCAATCTTCCTTGTCTTTCAGTAAATGGCCGGTGGTGGCGTCGAGGTCCAGCTCGCGCACCACGCCTTCTGTGGTCAGTAGCTCGACCTCGTAAATGTAGACATCGTGCTTTTCCTCAAGCTCGGCTTCCAGCAGCTTGGCCCCGGGATAGAGGTCCAGCGCTTTCTGCAAGAGCTGCTCCAGCGGCAGGATCACACCTTGTTGGCGCAGGCGCAGGGCCTCGTCCTGATCCAGGTCGCGGGCCATGACTACCGAGCAAAAAGCCAGGAGCACCAACGCCATTCGACTGCTGGCGCGCCGATTTAGAAAAAACACCTTCATTACGTATCCTGATGATCCTTGAGAACCTGCCCGTTGACTGCATCCAATTCCAGGTCCCACTCAATACCCTGTGGGTCGCGCAATTCCACCTGATAGATGTACTTGCCGTACTCTTCTTCGAGCTCGGTTTCGGTGACGGTCGAACCGGGATGTTTGGCCAATGCCGTGGCATTGAGCTTCTCGAAGGACACAATGGTACCAGCGTCGCGCAGTCTCAGGGCTTCGTCTGGGCCCAGGTCCCGCGCGTGGGCGATGCTGGCGGTCAGGCCGATGATGGAGGCGGTGAACAGGGCAGTCAGGATTTTCATGGGTGTCTCCGTATTTTTTATGTGTTGCGATGAGCACTACCTTAGCGATTCGAACTTAACTGAAACTGAATTGCCATCATCAATGATTGCAATGCGACATCACTTACACACAAATCCCTGTAGGAGCCAGGCTTGCCGGCGAAGGCGTCCTCGAAATCGCCTTCGCCGGCAAGCCTGGCTCCTACAGATTGTGCGCTGCGCTGTCCGACACGCGCTTATAATCCCCCGCCTGCCAAACATCGAGACCGGTATGACCGCGATCCACATCAAGTTCCCTTCTCTGACCCTCAAAGCCGGCCCACGTGCCCTGGCGCGCATCCGTGCAAATGGCTTGAGCGCCGCTGATGTGGGCACGCTGCCAGGCGCCGCCGGTGGCCCGAAAGCGTTGGGGATTCAGGGTCTGGACCTGGCGCTGTTCGGCGAGTGGCTGCCGGCGGCGCCCCGGGAGCGTTCGCTGATCGGCGCGTCAGTAGGTTCCTGGCGGTTCGCCAGCGCCTGCCTGCCGGATGCCGCCGAGGGCCTGCGCCGCCTCGGTCATCTGTACACCGAGCAGAACTTCGCCAAGGGCGTGACCATGGCGCAGATCAGCCAGAGCTCCCGGCGCATGCTCGATGACTTGCTCGACGGCCGCGATGCGTCGATTCTGGACAACGCCCACTACCGACTGAACATCATGGTGGTCAAAAGCCATGGCCTGCTGGCGGACGATCATCGCGGCCGGCTGGGGCTGGGCCTGTCGTCGGTGATCGCCGACAACCTGCGCGGGCGGGCGCGGCTGTCGCGGCATTTCGAGCGGCTGATCATCCATGACCCGCGCCTGGCGCCACCGGTCAATGCGCTGAATGATTTCCCGTCGCGCTTCGTTACGCTCAATGCCGGCAACCTGCGCCAGGCCTTGCTGGCGTCAGGCTCGATTCCGATGGTGATGCAAGGCGTGCGCGACCTGCCGGGCGCAGGCGTGGGGACGTTCCGCGATGGCGGTCTGCTGGACTATCACCTCGACCTGCCCTACAGCGGCACCGACATCGTGCTTTATCCGCATTTCACTGACCGGGTCATTCCAGGCTGGTTCGACAAGACCCTGCCGTGGCGCCGTGCCTGCCCGGCGCGCTTGCAGGATGTTCTGCTGCTGGCGCCGTCGAAGCAATACCTGTCGCGCCTGCCCTACGGCAAACTGCCGGACCGTAACGACTTCAAGCG
Source organism: Pseudomonas sp. LBUM1673 (assembly GCF_059695645.1). Lineage (NCBI taxonomy): Bacteria > Pseudomonadati > Pseudomonadota > Gammaproteobacteria > Pseudomonadales > Pseudomonadaceae > Pseudomonas > Pseudomonas sp. LBUM1673. Next base: position 2,280,069 of record NZ_CP166780.1, on the reverse strand, counting down.
CTTCATGGGCGACGCCCCGAGCCGGCAGAAATACTGGCGTGCGACGATGGATGAAAGCCGCAGGCTCGGTGATGAGTTCCTGGAACTGACCGCCAACGGTCGCCTGGGCGAGCGCTTGCTGACCCTTTAGTGTCCTGTCTCGCCAATACTGTTCCTTTTTGGCGGTGTCTGTTGCCGTCATGCTGCGTTGCCGCTCCTCGCCATAGCGGGCTATGACTCGTCGCGGCGCCTTGCCTGACGACAACAGCCACTCGCCAAAAGAGGAACGTATTGGTGACACAGGACACTGGTCAGTGTTTTCCCGCATCACCAAACACAAACTGTTAAACTCGCCGCCTGCCCACATCGCCGCGGCGATCGCCACCTGACAGAGCTGAACATCACTGTGGAAATCTTCAAAGAATTCACCTTCGAATCCGCCCACCGCTTGCCCCATGTGCCGGATGGCCACAAGTGCGGTCGCCTGCACGGTCACTCGTTCAAAGTGGCGATTCATCTGAGTGGCGATCTCGATCCGCACACTGGCTGGATCCGCGACTTCTCGGAAATCAAGGCGATCTTCAAGCCGCTGTATGAGCGTCTGGACCACAACTACCTGAATGACATTCCCGGCCTGGAAAACCCGACCAGCGAAGTGCTGGCCAAGTGGATCTGGAATGAATTGAAGCCCCTGCTGCCGGAACTCAGCGCGATTCGCATCCACGAGACCTGCACCAGCGGCTGCATCTATCGCGGCGAGTAAACCGCCCTAAACTGTGGCGAGGGGGCTTGCCCCCGTTTGAGTGCGTAGCACTCACAAGATCTTTGGTATATCAGAGATTTTGGGGCTGCTTCGCAGCCCAACGGGGGCAAGCCCCCTCACCACAGGGCTCCCACAAGGGGAACTGCGTTTCGTCAGTGATATGAAAAACAGCCTTCAATGGCTGTTTTTTTATGCCTATGCTTTTGGGCTCGCACACGCCAAGAGGACACACTCCATGACTGACTGGCCGCTGGCTCAAACCTATCGCTTCAACGGGCACTCCGTTCGCTTCGCCGTACGTGGCGATGGCCCGCCGCTGGTGTTCGTGCATGGCACGCCCTTCTCTTCTTACGTGTGGCACCGGATTGCGCCGCACTTCATCACCACGCACCGGGTGCACTATTTCGATCTGCTGGGTTATGGGCTATCCGCACAGCCGGATGGCGATGTGTCGCTGGGTATACAAAACCAATTGTTGGCGCAATTGCTGGAGCACTGGGGGCTGGAACGGCCAGACGTGGTGGCCCACGATTTCGGTGGCGCCACCGCGTTGCGCGCGCATCTGCTCAATGGCAAGGATTACCGCAGCCTGACGCTGATCGACCCGGTGGCGCTGTCGCCCTGGGGATCGCCGTTCGTGCAGCATGTGCGTCAGCATGAAGCGGCGTTCAGCGGGCTGCCCGATTACATCCAGCGGGCGATTGTGCCGACCTATATTCGTGGCGCGATCAAGCGCGAGATTCCCGATCATGAACTGGCGCCCTATGTGCGGCCGTGGCTGGGCGACCCGGGGCAAGCGGCGTTCTATCGGCAGATCGCACAGATGGATGAACGTTATACCCGCGAGGTCGAAGACCTGTACCCGACGGTTCGCTGCCCGGTGCAGATTCTCTGGGGGGAAGACGATCAGTGGATTCCCATCGAACGCGGGCGGGCACTGCATCAGATGATTGCAGGGTCGCAGTTTCATGCCATCGCCAACGCCGGGCATTTGGTTCAGGAGGATGCGCCAGAGGCGATCGTAGCGGCGCTGCTGAGGTTTTTGCCGCAACACAAATCCCCCTGAAAAAACCGAATCCAATGTGGGAGCAGGCTGCTCGCGAAAGCGGTGTGTCATGCAGCATTGATGTCGACTGACACACAGCCTTCGCGAGCAAGCCCGCTCCCACATGAGTGCTGTATTCCTTCAGGTGCACTGCTTTCGTGCCCCTCCCCGGGCCAAATCCGCCTGCTCGTCTATAAATAACAACACCCTCGGGCCATTGGCACGGGCACTGCAACACCCCCGCATCCTCCATTGAGCAAGGAACGCCACATGACGCAGAACGATACGGGCAACGATTACCCCTTAAGCGAAGTCCCGATGCATGCCCGCAAGGGGCTCGCCTCCACCGCCATGGTGCTGCTCGGTTTTACCTTCTTCACCGCGACCATGTTTGCCGGCGGCAAGCTCGGTGTGGCGTTCAGTTTCGCCGAGATGATGGCGGTGATTATCGTCGGCAATCTGCTGCTGGGAATCTACGCCGCGGGGCTTGGCTACATCGCCTTCAAGAGCGGCCTCAACTCGGTACTGATGGGGCGTTTCTGCTTCGGTGAAGTGGGCAGCAAGCTCTGCGACCTGATCCTCGGCTTCACGCAGATCGGCTGGTATGCCTGGGGCACCGCGACCGCAGCCGTCGTACTCGGCAAATATTTCGAACTGAGCGAAGGCACCGTTCTGGGCCTGATGGTGTTGTTCGGCCTGGGCTTCTGCGCCACGGCATACATCGGCTATCGCGGGCTGGAAATTCTGTCCTACATCGCGGTGCCGGCCATGATGTTGCTGCTGATGCTGTCGATGTGGGTCGCGACGGTGAAGGTCGGCGGGCTCGAGGGTTTACTCGCCGTTGTGCCGACGGGAACACTGGACTGGTCGACAGCCATTACCCTGGTGTTCGGCACGTTCGTCAGCGGTGCGACCCAGGCGACCAACTGGACACGCTTCTCCCGCTCGGCACGCGTCGCGGTGCTGGCAAGCCTGATCGGTTTTTTTATCGGCAACGGTCTGATGGTGTTGATCGGGGCCTACGGCGCCATCGTCTACCAGCAACCGGACGTGGTCGAAGTGCTGCTGTTGCAAGGTTTCGCCATGGCCGCGATGGCGATGTTGCTGCTCAACATCTGGAGCACCCAGGACAACACCATCTACAACTTCGCCGTGGCCGGCTGCAACCTGCTGCGCACCGGCCGCCGCAAAACCGTGACCCTGGCTGGTGCGGTGATCGGCACGCTGCTGGCGCTGCTGGGCATGTACGACATGCTGGTGCCTTACCTGATTCTGCTGGGCACGGTGATTCCGCCCATTGGCGGGGTGATCATGGCCGACTTTTTCTTCCGTTATCGGGGTCACTATCCCCGCCTGGCGGATACGCAATTGCCCGCGTTCAACGGGTCTGGCCTGACTGCCTATGCGGTCGGCACGATCGCGGCATTCAACTCGCCGTGGGTCGCGCCGCTGGTAGGGATTGCCGCTGCCGCGCTAACGTATGTGGTATTGACCGGCGTACTGGGTGTCCGTACCGCCGAAGCACCACTAGAAGATCTCTAAAAGGATTCGCCTGATGCACATCATCAACGCCCGCCTGCGCAACCAAGAAGGCCTGCATGAGTTGCACCTGGAAAACGGCCTGATTCACAGCATCGCCCGTCAGACCGAAGCCCCGTCTCTGGGCGCTGACGATCTGGATGCCGGCGGCAATCTGGTGGTGCCGCCGTTCGTCGAACCGCACATTCACCTCGACGCCACCCTGACCGCCGGCGAGCCGCGCTGGAACATGAGCGGCACGCTGTTCGAAGGCATCGAGTGCTGGGGCGAACGCAAGGCGACCATCACCCAGGAAGACACCAAGGCCCGCGCCAGGAAGACCATCCAGACCCTCGCCGCCCACGGCATTCAGCATGTGCGCACCCACGTCGATGTCACCGATCCGGAACTGACGGCGCTCAAGGCGATGCTCGAAGTCCGCGAGGAAAGCCGCCACCTGATCGACCTGCAGATCGTCGCGTTCCCCCAGGAAGGCATCGAGTCGTATCGCAACGGTCGGGAGCTGATGGAAGAAGCGATCCGCCTGGGTGCTGATGTGGTCGGGGGCATTCCGCATTTCGAGTACACCCGGGATCAGGGCGTAAGCTCGGTGAAGTTTCTCATGGACCTGGCCGAACGCACCGGTTGTCTGGTGGACGTGCATTGCGACGAAACCGACGACCCGCATTCACGCTTCCTTGAAGTGCTGGCCGAAGAGGCCCGCAGCCGTGACATGGGTTCGCGCGTCACCGCCAGCCACACCACGGCGATGGGTTCCTACGACAACGCCTACTGCGCCAAACTCTTTCGGCTGCTCGGGCATTCAGGGATCAGTTTTGTCTCCTGCCCCACCGAAAGCATTCACCTGCAAGGACGCTTCGATAGCTTCCCGAAACGTCGTGGCGTGACCCGGGTGAATGAGTTGCTCGAAGCGGGGATGAATGTGTGTTTCGGTCAGGACTCGATCGTCGATCCATGGTATCCGTTGGGCAATGGCAACATCCTGCGGGTACTCGAGGCCGGTTTGCACATCTGCCACATGCTCGGTTATCGCAATCTGCAGAGCGCACTGGACCTGGTCACAGACAATAGCGCCAAGGCCATGAACCTGGGCGATCGCTATGGGCTGGAACAAGGACGGCCAGCGAATCTGCTGATTCTGTCGGCGGACAGCGATTACGAGATGATCCGCAGTCAGGGTTTGCCGTTGTATTCGGTGCGAGGGGGCAAGGTGTTGATGAAGCGGCAGATGCCGGTGGTGGAATGGGCGGATCAGCTTTAGAAAGTCGCTGACCGGATGGGCCTCTTCGCGGGCAAGCCTCGCTCCTACGGATTTGAGCCGTTCGCATTGTCGGCGAACGACACAAAACCTGTAGGAGCGAGGCTTGCCCGCGAAGGCAATTTCAAAATCACCCCATCAACCGCGCCGTACCAAACAACCTGACCCGTCTCAACTCGCCACCCAATTCTTCCAGCAAAATCGGCGCCGTGCCGCCAGGCATGACCACCTTCACCTCCCCTGCCGCCACCCAACCCACTTGCCACGCCGCACACGCCACCGCACTGGCGCTGGTGCCCGACGACGCGGTCGGCCCTTCGCCGCGCTCGAACACCCGCGCGACGATTCGGCCCTCGGATTCAAGCATCGCCCATTGCAGATTCACGCCTGCCGCACACGGCTGCCCTGCCCCGGTTGGCATGGCATAAGCGATGCGGGTCAATTCTCTAGACAACCCCGGCCCGCACATCTGCACGTTACTCGGCAACGCATCGGCGCCTGTTACCAACGTCACACAATGGGGATTACCGATGCGCACGAACTGGCTGTGGTTCCAGGCAGGGTCGAGCGCCGACAACGGTCGCACATGGCTGACGTCTCTACCATTCAACGTCACGGGTTCAACCCCTTGCGCGCCCACCGCTTGCGGCCCGAACGACGGTTGCCCCAAGTCCAGCCAGAACCCTTGCACGCCATCGACCCCGGCGGGTTTCACTGAAGTCTCCACTGGCGAAACCGCATCGTTCTTGTCGTGATGAACCCGCAGCAGACAGGCCTCTTCCCTCGGCATCAACCCTTGTTCACTCAGGGCCTGGGAAAAAATCGTCAGGCCATTGCCACTGCGCTCGGCCAGGGTGCCGTCGGTGTTGACGATCAGCAGATCAAAAGGCGGCAACGATTGAAACGGCCCCACCAGCAGACCATCGCAGCGATGGTCTTTGCTGTCGGGCGGTTGCGTACCCGGGGCCCAGCCACAGAAGGCCTCGATGGCCGACAATGCCCAGGCCTCACGGGTTTGTGCGGCATGGCTGACCTGCTCAGGCAGGTCGATACCGCTACCGCGCAGGGCGTCAGGCGCCACGACCGCGTAGATATTGCCTCGAGCATCGTACATCCGCGTCATGGCGCCCCTCTGTATGAACAATTGATGCGTCGACAATATCGCGAAACAGCGGCCGGCTGTGCAAGGATGTCAGCCTGCCTGACTGCGCCCCCGCCCGGACGTGGTGATCGAACCCTTTGCGGTTGTTCACTGTCGCTTGGGGACGCGATGTTTTTTGCCAAGGATCGATATGACCAACCTCAACACCCAAGCCACCTTCGTCCCCGGACGTCTGGAGCAGATGTCCACGCGCATTGCCTTTTTCATCGCCGGGTTCGGCATCGCGGCCTGGGCGCCGCTGGTGCCTTACGCCAAGGCGCGGGCCGGGCTGGATGAAGGAACCCTCGGGCTGTTGCTGTTGTGCCTGGGGGTGGGCTCGATTCTGGCGATGCCCATGGCCGGGATTCTGGCAACGCGTTTCGGCTGCCGCCGGGTGTTGAGCGGCGGAACCTTGTTGATCTGCGCGGCCCTGCCGCTGTTGGCGACGGTGTCTTCGATTCCGGCTTTGATTGCGGCGTTGTTCATGTTCGGCGCTGGCCTGGGCACGGTGGATTCGACGGTGAACCTGCAAGCGGTGATCGTCGAGCGAGCCAGCGGCAAGACCATGATGTCGGGTTTCCATGGGCTGTTCAGTCTCGGCGGGATCGTCGGCGCGGCGGGGGTCAGCGCCCTGCTCGGCCTGGGCGTTTCACCGCTGGGTGCGACGCTGGTGGTGATCGTGCTTCTGGTGGTGGCGTTGCTCAAGGCTGCGCCTCATCTGTTGCCCTATGGCAGCGAAAGCTCCGGCCCGGCATTCGCCGTGCCTCATGGCATCGTGCTGTTCATCGGCGGTATGTGTTTCATCGTGTTCCTCACCGAAGGCGCAGTGCTCGACTGGAGCGCGGTGTTCCTGGCGCAGGAACGTGGGATCGACACGGCGTACGCTGGGCTGGGTTATGCGGCGTTTGCATTGACCATGACTGTCGGGCGTTTGACCGGTGATGCCATTGTCCGGCGTCTGGGCGCAACAAAAGTGATCGTGTTCGGAGGGCTGACGGCCGCAACGGGCCTGGCGCTGGCGACGTTTGCACCGAGCTGGGAAACGGCACTGGTGGGGTATGCACTGGTGGGGGTTGGCTGTTCGAACATTGTGCCAGTGCTCTATACCGCGGTGGGCAAACAGACCGTCATGCCGGAGAGCATTGCCGTGCCGGCCATTACCACATTGGGCTACGCGGGGATTCTCGCCGGGCCTGCGGTGATCGGCTTTATCGCCCACGGCAGCAGTTTGAGTTTTGCCTTCGGGTTGATGGCGGTGTTGCTGCTGGCCGTGGCGATTGGCGGGAAGGTGTTGAAGGTTTAAAAGCATCGCGAGCAGGCTCGCTCCCACAAGGAATCTTCAGCGAGCACAGCGTTTGTGCACGACGCAGATCAAGTGTGGGAGCGGGCTTGCTCGCGAAAGCGTTGTGCCAGGCAACGGCTTTATCGACTGGAGGTCAGTCTTCGCGGGCAAGCCCGCTCCCACAAGGAATCTTCAGCGAGCACAGCGTTTGTGCACGACGCAGATCAAGTGTGGGAGCGGGCTTGCTCGCGAAAGCGTTGTGTCTGGCGACGGCTTTATCGACTGGAGGTCAGTCTTCGCGAGCAAGCCCGCTTCCACAGGGAATCTTCAGCGAGCACAGCGTTTGTGCACGACGCAGATCAAGTGTGGGAGCGGGCTTGCTCGCGAAAGCGTTGTGTCTGGCGACGGCTTTATCGACTGGAGGTCAGTCTTCGCGAGCAAGCCCGCTTCCACAGGGAATGTGCGTGTGGCTTCGATGTTTTTCTTGCAGGGCTCCCTAGCGGTCGAAGCGTCCGGCACCAGACGACTGGTAGCAAAACCCCACTGCCAGAAAATATTACCTGCGTCATATTACATCGATAATAAAGCACCATTTTTCACAGGTAGAGATCCATGACCAGCATGCCCAGCCTTGAACCCGACCTTGCTGCCGCGGTGAACACGCCCAAGCCTCCCCTGCTCAAACGGCTGGTGCTGCTGACGGCGGCCATCGCGGCGCTGGTTTTTATCGGGATGTACGCAACCCATTGGTGGACCGCCGGGCGTTTCATCGAAGAAACCGACGATGCCTACATTGGTGGCGACGTCACGGTGATTGGGCCAAAGGTCGCGGGGTATATCGAAGAAGTGCTGGTGACCGACAACCAGAAGGTCAAGGCCGGCGATGTGCTGATCAGGCTCGACGCTCGTGACTATCGCGCTCACCTGGCCAAGGCCGAAGGCGCGGTGGCTGCTGAAGAAGCGTTGCTCGCCAACCTCGACGCCACCGAACAACTGCAACACGCGGTGATCGGCCAGGCCCGCGCCGGTATCGATGCCGCGGGCGCCGAAACCGCCCGCTCGCGGGACGACAACGCCCGCTACAAACGCCTGGTGAGCAGCAACGCCGTCTCGGTGGAAAGTGCGCAACGGGCCGACGCCACCTTCAAGACTGCCCAGGCACAGAGTGCCCGGGCCCAGGCCGAACTGCTCGCCGCGCAACGCCAATTGAACGTGATCGAAACCCAGAAACAGCAAGCCCGCGCCGCGTTGATACAGGCGCGGGCCGAGCGTGATCTGGCACAGTTGAACGTCGGCTACACCGAACTGAAAGCCCCCGTCGACGGCGTGATCGGCAATCGTCGGGCACGGGCCGGCGCTTACGCCCAGGCCGGTTCGCAGCTGTTGTCGGTGGTTCCGGCCAGCGGGCTGTGGGTCGATGCCAACTTCAAGGAAGATCAGCTGGCGCGGATGACACCAGGCCAACGGGTGATCGTTCATGCGGACGTGCTCAAGGGGCGTGAATTCCACGGTCATCTGGGCAGCCTCGCACCGGCCAGTGGTTCGCAGTTCAGTGTGCTGCCACCGGAAAACGCCACCGGCAATTTCACCAAAATCGTTCAGCGGGTGCCGGTGCGGATCCTGCTCGACCCGGCCGACGGCGTGCTCGGTCATCTGCGTCCCGGCCTGTCGGTGACGGCTGAAGTAGACACCCGCGCCGAGCCTGAAACCCCAGCCGTGGCCAGTGCACCATGAGCCGCGCCCTCGCCGTTCCCGCGCAACCGTTCAACGCCGCCAACATGGCAACGGCGACCAAGGTGTTCGCCTTCGCCACCATGTGCATCGGCATGTTCATCGCGCTGCTGGATATCCAGATCGTCTCGGCGTCCTTGCGTGATATCGGCGGAGGGCTCTCGGCCGGCACCGACGAAACCGCTTGGGTACAGACCAGTTACCTGATCGCCGAAATCATCGTGATCCCGCTGTCGGGGTGGTTGTCCCGAGTGTTCTCGACCCGTTGGTTGTTCTGCGCCTCGGCGGTGGGTTTCACCCTGGCCAGCCTGCTCTGCGGCGCGGCCTGGAACATCCAGAGCATGATCGCCTTCCGCGCCCTGCAAGGGTTTCTCGGCGGCTCGATGATTCCGCTGGTGTTCACCACCGCGTTCTTTTTCTTCACTGGCAAACAACGGGTGATCGCCGCCGCGACCATCGGCGCCGTAGCCTCACTGGCACCGACGCTGGGGCCGGTGATCGGTGGCTGGATCACCGACATTTCGTCCTGGCACTGGCTGTTCTACATCAACCTGGTGCCGGGAATTTTCGTCGCCGTGGCGGTGCCGATGCTGGTGAAAATCGACCAGCCGGAACTGGCCCTGCTCAAGGGCGCCGACTACCTGAGCATGCTGTTCATGGCGGTGTTTCTCGGCTGCCTGGAGTACACCCTCGAAGAAGGCCCACGCTTCAACTGGTTCAGCGACAGCACGATTCTGACCACAGCGTGGATCAGCGGCCTGTCTGGATTGGCCTTCATTGGTCGAACCTTGCACGTGGCCAACCCGATCGTCGATCTGCGCGCCTTGAAGGACCGCAACTTCGCCCTCGGCTGCTTCTTTTCATTCGTGACGGGGATCGGCCTGTTCGCCACCATTTACCTGACGCCGCTGTTTCTCGGCCGGGTGCGCGGTTACAGCGCGCTGGACATTGGCCTGGCGGTTTTTTCCACCGGGGTGTTCCAGATTCTGGCAATTCCGCTGTACGCCTTTCTGGCCAACCGCATCGACCTGCGCTGGGTCATGATGACCGGCCTTGGGCTGTTCGCCTTGTCGATGTGGGATTTCAGCCCGATCACCCACGACTGGGGGGCTAAAGAACTGATGCTGCCGCAAGCCTTGCGCGGGATTGCCCAGCAACTGGCGGTGCCACCGGCGGTGACCCTGACCCTTGGAGGGTTGGCGCCGGCGCGGCTCAAACATGCTTCGGGGTTGTTCAACCTGATGCGTAACCTCGGCGGCGCGATGGGGATCGCCGCGTGCGCGACCATCCTCAACGACCGTACCAACCTGCACTTCACCCGGTTGGCGGAGAACCTCAACAGCACCAACGAAGCGTTGAATCAGTGGCTGTCTCAGGTCGGCAATAACTTTGCCGCCCTCGGCCAGAGCGGCGACATCGGCGTCACCGCCAGCCTGCGTCAGCTGTGGCTGTTGACCTATCGCGAAGCGCAGACGCAAACCTATGGCGACGCGTTCCTGATGATCATGGTCTGCTTCATCCTCGCCACGGCGATGGTGCCCTTGATGCGCAAGGTGCAACCACCGGCCGCGCCGAGTGCTGATGCTCATTAAGGCTTGCCCCCGTTGGGTCGCGAAGCGGCAAGCCTAGCTCTCCTACAGGGTCTTGCGTCGTTCGCAATAATTACACACGACACAAAACCTGTAGGAGCGAGGCTTGCCCGCGAAAAGGCCCGATCAAGCACCGCAAATCCCCAGGACTAATCCGTCACTAGACATCGCCCAAAGGCCGTGCCCGCAACCGCCGCCCAATGACATCAAGCACATCACACCCGTCCCTCAGAGGAATGGCACAGAGCAAGGCAAAGTCGCTGAGGATGATCGAGTCGCACTCGACCGAGCCGCGCATGGACAGGTTCTCGAGCACTTGGGTGACAGCACGAATTCGGTAGCTGGCAGCGTCGGTCAGGATATCGAGCGGCGCGTGGGTATCGACGAACAGGGTGGGCATGTCGGTGCAATTGCTGGTGAGCGCCATGAAGCGGTTTTCGGGGTGGGGGATTGGTTTTTCGTAGGGTGGATCGGGTGTAAGTGTTGTCATTAGAAACTCCCAAAGAAGAATAGGAGCTGCCATCAGCCTTCCTACAGGCTAGGGTGGCAGCTATGCGCGAGGTAGGAATATCGAGACCTTTGGGAAAACTCGACCACGCCAAAGCGTGCCCGCGCATAGCCGCCGCAAATGATCTTACGGACGCATGTTAACGGCCGCAAACCAAGCATTGACGCTATGAGCATCCCATCGGTCTTGAAGGGTTCCTACACCCTGCCACTGAATTCTCAGTGACTGCCAAAGACTATCGATGGAGCTCATTTCGCACCAGTTCATGGAAACCGCTACGAGTTGAAGGAAACTTCCGACGACGTCGCCCGGAAATTTCCCCGCATCCATCAGAAGGATGCGTCAATTCGATCTACCGTGATTTTTACATACTGCTCATTGAGGTGAGGGTATTCGTAGTGGATCTCTTGATCCGCGAAGTCAACAAAAGATCGGAAAACACTTCCATCCAAATATCCGTAAAGAGCGCATGAAAAACCTTCTCCAATCATCTCGACTAGCGTACTCGTTTCTTGTGCCACGACAACAAAATCACGATCAGGCAAGACCAGATCGAATTCCACTTCATATTGTTTTCCCAGTTCAATCTTAAAAGGACAGTAGCTCGCAAAGCATTTAACAACCACGCCGTTGACAAGCAATACAACCGCATCCTCGACGACTTCGTCGATTTCGACCACTAGCGCCTCGTATTTTTTAGTCATTAGCAGGTCTCACAATTTTATCTCGCGCATCACCGTTTATTGCCCTCCAGAAGTCTTTTCCGCTTTTTGTATGCAACGTCGTAATCTCCTGGCTATTGTTCGTACCGACGAATGCAAATTTGGCTTCACCTCTTCGATTATTACCCATCAACTGTAAATACCCTGCCCGAATTTCACCCTTATACTCATATTCCACGCGGGTGCCTTGATTCACAACGTATCGAGCTATTTGTAAGTACTCTTCTTTGCTCATAGCCCCGAATTCGACGCCATGTTTTTTATAATGCCCAATAAACTGCTCTTCACTACCGAAATTTTGAGGACGCGATTTCGGCTTTGAAACATTGGGCTCACCCTCATCAACCTTAGCCCCGGCCGTATCATCGGGCGCCGAACATCCCGGCTTATTCGGCGGCGGACAATTTCCGCTCAACCCCAACGGATCAACCCACCTCGTCGGATTCGGCGTGTACTGGTACTGGTTCAGCCCACCCGCCAACTTGATCGGATCCCGCGTCAGGTACCGACCAACCTCCGGATCATAGTAGCGATGCCGGTTGTAGTGCAGGCCGCTCTCGGCGTCGAAGTACTGCCCCTGGAAACGCAAAGGTTGGTCGAGCTGCTCCCCCCCACCGAACGCCAGACGCGTGACCTTGCCATAGGCGTTGTACTTCGCCGACCAGACGATGTCGCCACCGAAATCCGTCAGTTCCTGCGGTGTACCGAGGTGATCAAGTTGGTAGTAGAACGGGCAGGCGTTTTTCGGGCCTTTGCCGTCGAGCATCGCCAACGGACGGAAGCTGTCCGGCTCATAGACGTAACTGCGGTAATGTTCCTTGCTGCTTTCAGCGACGAGGTTGTCGCCCTGCCAGAAAAACTCGGTGGTTTTGCCGTCGACGGTTTTTTTGATGCGGCGGCCGAAGGCGTCATAGCGGTAACTTGAACAGCGACCGTCCGCAGTGGTGACGCCAATCAGCCGGTGCTGGCAGTCGTAGCGATATTCGGTGACGAGTTTCTGCGCGGCACCACAACGTTCGCGGATGAGGTTGCCGAAGACGTCGTAGTCGTAATGGCGGTCGCCCTGCATCAACAGGCGATTGCCTTTGACGGCGGCCGGGCCGGGACGGTCCTGCATTAGCAGGTTGCCGGCCAGATCGTGGGCGAAGCTTTCCGGTGGATCGTCGCGGGTATGGCGCACGCGGGTCAGGCGGTTTAGGGGGTCGTACTGGTAGCTGCGTTGGCCATGGCGGGTGTCGGCGATGTGGTCGAGATTGCCGTTGAGGCTGTAGGCATAGTCGCGGCGGTAGAGGTTTTTTTGCTGTTGGCTGACGGCATGGGCCTTCAAACGGCCTTGATCGTCGTAGGCGTATTCGCTGAGCAGCAAACCCTGCTGACGGTTTTGTTCGCGTCCGAAGGCAAATTGGTGAGTGGTGAGCCGCGCGCCGTTGAGGTCGATGGCGGTCAGCGCGCCGCCCTTGGCGTGGTGGTAATCGAGTTTGCTGCCGTCCGGCAGGCGCAGACGGTTGAGCTGGCCACAGGCATCGTAGGCATAACGCAACGTGCCCCAGCCCTGATGCTCGGTGATCAGGCGGTCCTGCTGGTCGTACTCGAATTCCAGCGGGTGATCGTGACCATCATCGACGCTGGTCAGTCGACCCAATGAGTCGTAGCGGTATTCGACCTGGATGCCGTCAGGCAAGGTTTTGGTTAGCAACCGTCCGGCCGAGTCCCGCTCATAAGCCGTGATCAGCTGCGAGCCGTCGTCGCCGACCTCGGTTTTCTCCAGCAGGTGCCCGTTGAGATCGTAGGCGTACGCGGTACGGCGGCCGTCGAAGCCGGTTTCCTGTCGGATCAGGCCGCTGGGCGCGTAGTCCAGCTGATATTTCTCGCCGGATTCGTTTTCGATTTCCGTGAGCAGCAACTGTGCGTTGTCGTAGCGGTATTGGAGCTGGGTGCCGTCGGGGTTGATCCGACGGCTGACCAGATGCAGGTCGTCGGCGTATTCGTAGCGGGTGATGCGGCCCAGTTCATCGCGTTCGGCGGTGATCTTGCCGTAGGCGTTGTAACTGAAGGCGCGGCTGGCGCCGGTAGGCAAAGTCGTCTGAATCAGTCGACCGACGGCGTCCCATTGGTAACGAGTGACGGTACCGTGTTCGTCCCGACGGGTCGTCTGCCGGCCCAGTGCATCGTAGGAAAAGCGTCGCTGCCCGCCATCCGGCAGCGTTTCCTCGACCAGCTGCCCCAAGGCATTCCAGACGAACACATGGCGGCTGGCGTCCGGGTAGCGGATCGACAGCAGCTGACCTTTTTCGTCGTAGTGATAGTGGGTGAACTGGCCATCAGGATCGGTCGCTTCGGTGACATCGCCCTGAGCATTGCGCTGATATTTCCACACCGCTTTGCCGCGATAGCGCGCGTGCAGGAATCCGTTGCGGTATTCGTAGGCCGTTGGTTCGTCCTCCGGCGGAATCAGCGCCACCAACCGTCCGACGTCGTCGTAACGGTATTCAGTGACGGCCCCGAGCGGATCCTGCTCAGCCACCAAGCGGCCGTTGTCGTCATAGGCCTTGAGCTGTTCACCACCGTTCAGCTCGACCTTGCGCACCAGCCGCGCGCGGTCGTCGTGGAGGTAAACCTCTTGGCTGCCATCGATGTTCTGAACCGTGACGCTGCCCTGGTCGTCCCAGACATAGCACGCCTCCATCTGCGCAAACGACGCCCAGTGCCGGACGCAGCGCGCCGCCTTGCCGGACCGTTCCCACGCCCAGAAGAAACTCGCGCCACCGGCCAGTTGCCGCTGCAGGATGACGTGCTGATCGTCGTAGTCGTAACGCTCGCTTTCCCCGGCGGCGTTGCTCGCCTCAATCAGTTGAGCGCATTCGTCGTAGCGGTAACTGACCAGCGTTTGTTCGGTGTGCCAGGCTTCGTCGAGGGTCTGCGCCGGGACAAACACCTGATAGTCGACGGCGATCAGATGAGCGCGGTCATAGCGCAACAGCAAAGCGCGGCCGGCGCTGTTGTCGAGGCGCTGAATGCGCTGCTGGCGGTCGCGGGTGATGCGCAGGCGGTTGTCGTACGCGTCGCTGATCGCCGTCAGCCGACCGTTGTGGAAGTGGTAGAAACGTGCGTCGTCGCCAGCCTGGGCGAGGATCAGTTCTTCGGGATCTTCACCGAGATAAATCGCCGCGCGAGAGAGGCTGTTGTGGATGACCGGGCGTTCGCGATTCGGCAGCGGGAACGTCGTGCGACGGTTTTCGTGGTCGATCCAGATGACGCTGTCGCCGTCGACTTCCAGTCGATGGGCGAGCGAATGACTCCAGCCGAAGCCCAATCCACAGTCGATCTCGACGGCGCTGGTGCGATAGAGCCGGGTGAAGTCGAACGGCAGGATGCCGTCCAGCGCACCGTCGGTGAGGGTCAGCAGTTCTTCGCCGGTGACCATCGACACCGGGCATTTGTTGGTGGCGGTTTTATTGGCGGAGTCGGCACTGTCACCGTTGGGGTTTGTTGCTTGTTTTGAGACGTTGTCGTGGTGTTCGTTTTGCTTGAGCGTGGTGTTGCGTTTGGCATCCCAGCGCAGTTGCATTCGACCTTTCTTCAGACCCGCTGCCACACCGCGTGCGGCGACGGCTTTGTACTGGTCGACGTACTTCATGAAGGTGGTGAGGATATTGAAAGTGGCCTCGACGAAGCGCATCGCAAGGCCAGCCAGCAACGCCCCGTACTTAATCCCGCGAAGTGTGAGATAGGCCTTGGCGGCGGGTATACCGACACCCGTCCAGGCCAACGCCAAAGCAATCAGAATATCGATCAGCACCGAAACAATGACTTGGCTGGTCACCTCCGCCGAGTTGCCGGCGATCTCGCTGGGTGGGAGCATTTCCAGCCAGAGACTCGCGGTACGCAGCAGTAAACAGAGCGCCGCTTCGTCACTCGCCAGCAGTTGGACTTTGGCCATGACCTCCGGCGCTGTCTCCGCGAGCCTGGCCAACTCATCGGCGCCGCTGCCCAAACGCTCAACGAACTTGCGGGGATCCTGAAGAATGTCCGAGAGCTGGCTGAGGCTGTCCCAAACACCGATGACCGCCGCCCAACTGCCCGCCAGCATGCCGTTACCAGCGGCCGCAAAAGTTGATTGCGACCACTGCGGTTTAAATCCTTCCCACTCCTTGCGTAGCCAGCCCTCCAGTTCGTTGGTCAGGCCTTTGTAGGAATCAAAAAGGTCATCGATTTTCGATGGTGCAACTTCATCCTGGACATGAACGCGGTAGAACTTGCCCTCTTCCCCTCGGAACGTTCCCTTGCCGTTTCCATCGAGCGTGACCGGCGTCGACTTCCCCCCATCCATGGCAATCACATCGACCTGAATGTTCCCCAGCGGAATGTCGTAAACCGATTCGAACTTGCTCTCGATTTCGAGCTTTCCGCTTTTCGGGCACTGCACGACGGTGGAGATAAACTCGTCGTCACCGCTGCTGACAACGGTGTTGGAGCTTCCGAATGTGATGATCCGCTCCATGCCCATCAGCGACGGCAGATCCGCCACGTGGCTGGCCTGGTCGGCGGCTCGGTTGAGCCAGTGATTGAGCTGTTCGCGATAGAGCGAGAGGGTGTGCGGAAAGTTGTCGAGTTCCTCCTCGATGCGGGTAACGTGCTCCATCAACGCACCGAGAAGTACGGAGTTGCTGGATAAAAGGAGTCGAACATGAGCAATCCCTCGCGCAGAAAATTAGGCGCGGGGACTTTGCGGGGGATCGATCAGGAAAGAAGTCGGGAAAGGTGGAAATAGCTGTAGGGGGATTCGCTGATTAACAGCGACTCAATAACGCGTAATCCAGGTGGGAACGGGCTTGCTCGCGAAGACGGCAGCACAATCAACATTGATGTCGCCTGACATGCCGCTTTCGCGAGCAAGCCCACAGGTTTTGCGTCTTAACTGACTGAAATTAGAGCCAGGCGTTACGCCTGAGGCATTTTGCGAAAACCCACCGCCAGGCGATTCCAGCTGTTGATGGTGGAAATCGCCACGGTCAGGTCGACCATTTCCTTGGGGCTGAACTCGGCGCTGAGCAGTGCATAGTCTTCGTCCGGGGCGTGGGTCAGGCTCAGCTGCGTCAGGGACTCGGTCCAGGCCAGGGCCGCCCGTTCACGGGGAGTGAAGAATGGTGTTTCTCGCCATGCCGATAAGGTGTACAGCCGCCGCTCGGTTTCGCCACCCTTGCGGGCATCGGCGGTGTGCATGTCGAGGCAGAAGGCGCAGCCGTTGATCTGCGACGCGCGCAGCTTGACCAGTTCGATCAGTGACTTTTCCAGCGGCAGTTTCGAGACGGCGGATTCCAGGGCGATCATGGCTTTCAGGCCGTCTGGGGAGGCAGTGTAGAAATCGATACGGGGTTGCATGGTGAGCTCCAATCACAGGTGGGATTGGCGCTACGTTAATGCCGACCTGGGGTTGAACAAATAGCCAATTATTGGGAAGTTGAGGATGCCAATAGACCAGAAGATTTTCAGTGACTGTGCTGGCGCTTTCGCGAGCAGGCTCGCTCCCACATTTGATCTTTGGTGTTCATACAATTGATGTCTGCACAAATCCCATGTGGGAGCGAGCCTGCTCGCGAAGGGGCCGGAACAGGCAACCAACACATCAGCCGCTACGCCTGCGCAACCACTGCAAAAACCCCTTCTTCGCCACCACCTTCGGCACCTCCTGAATCAGCGTCTGAGCCGTATGCATACGGAAATCCAGCAAGGCCTTCATTGCTTCGCTGATGTCATGCCGCGCATCCAGGCACGGTTGGAGGTATTCCCTCTCGATCCGGTACAAGCTGCAGACCGTCTTGGCACTAAAGTCTGCCGGCATCGCCGTATCGGACAAAATCCCGCCCTCGCCGATCACCTCTCCCGGCCCCATGCGCCCGGTTTCGAACTTGACCCCGCCGCGGCTCAGCTCCACCGACACGACGCCGGATTCGATGATGAACAAATGATCGCTGACCTCCCCCGCTGGCAGGATCATTTCACCGGCGCGGAAAGTTTGCAGTGTCATGTTCTGACTGAAGGTTTCTTTCTCTTCCTGACGCAGGGTCGAGAAAATGTTCGAGGCGTCCAGCAATGCCCGTGGCCGCGACAGGTTGGCAGGTGCGTTCAGTTCGACGTTCGACAACAGGCTGACACCGCTGGCCTGCAAGTGCCGGAACGCCAAGTCGAACAGCAGATTGCGGACCATGCGTTTCTGGTCCATCGAGACCACGAAGCCGCTGATTTCGTATTCCACGCCCGTGGCGCTGGAGCCTTTCAACGCGACACACGGCGCCGGTTTATTCAACAGATAGCGGCATCCTTGCATCGCCCGTTCCAGCGCGTCGATCACCGTTTGTGGACGTGCGTGCGGGCTCAGTTGCAAGCTGATGGAGACGCCGAAAATGTCACTGGGCCGGCTGAAGTTGATGATCTTTGCCTTGGCTGCCAGGGAGTTGGGGATCACCGCCATGCTGCCTTGGGCCGTTTGCAGGCGCGTCGCGCGCCAGTCAATGTCGATGACCCGACCTTCGGTGCCGTCGATGGAGATCCAGTCATCCAGTTGATAGGGCTTGGTGGTGTTCAGGACGATCCCGGAGAACACGTCGCTGAGGGTGCTTTGCAAGGCCAGACCGACGATGATCGCCAACGCCCCGGACGTTGCCAGCACACCTTTGACCGGCAGATCGAGTACGTACGCCAACGCCGCGATAATCGCGATCAGGAAAATCAACGCGCCGAGCAAATCCTGCAACAAGCGCCCGGTGTGCCCGACCCGTTGCATCATCACCGCGCCGAGCAACACCGTCAGGGTGCGCGCGCCAAACAGCCACCAGCCGATCTGCAAACCGGTTGCCGCCAGGTGCATCGGTACGTTGTCGACCCAGGGCGCCGTCTCCATGGGGTTCAAGCCTTCGTTGAACAGCAGCATGCTGAACAGCGAGAAAATCACCAGCCGCGCCGCCAGTTTCCAGTTGCTGCCGCTGGCCGTCAGCAAACGCCACAACACCAGATCGATCAGGATCAGGATCAGCGCGCAGAGCAATGGATGATCGGTGAGCAGTGACAGCATCAAACAACTCCGGCAAAGGCCAATGGCGCGAAGATCTCACAGATTGGGCACAGTGTAGGAGCAATTGATGGCCTGAGAACAATGCAAAACACTGTGGGAGCGAGCCTGCTCGCGATGGCGGTAGAACAGACACATTTGCAGTGACTGTCAGACCGCTATCGCGAGCAGGCTCGCTCCCACAGTGGATCAGTGTTACTTGGCGTTAGTCAGGGTGTTGTAGCTGGTCATCAGGTTGCGGTAGTCCGGGATGTGGTTGGAGAACAAAGTCGCCAGACCTTCCACGTCGTTGCGCCAGTCGCGATGCAGTTCACAGGCCAGGCCGAACCAGGTCATCAGCTGGGCGCCGGAGGAAGACATGCGATCCCAGGCCGATTGACGGGTCAGTTCGTTGAACGTACCGGAAGCGTCGGTCACCACGAACACCTCAAAGCCTTCGGCCAGGGCCGACAGCGCCGGGAACGCCACGCAAACCTCAGTCACCACACCCGCGATAATCAGTTGTTTCTTGCCGGTGGCCTTGATCGCCTTGACGAAGTCTTCGTTGTCCCAGGCGTTGATCTGGCCAGGGCGAGCGATGTACGGCGCGTCCGGGAACAGCGCCTTGAGTTCCGGCACCAGAGGACCATTGGGGCCAGTTTCGAAACTGGTGGTCAGAATCGTTGGCAACTTGAAGTACTTGGCCAGGTCGGCCAGGGCCAACACGTTGTTCTTGAAACGGTCCGGATCGATGTCGCGCACCAGAGAAAGCAGACCCGCCTGGTGATCGACCAGCAGAACGGCGGCGTTATCCTTGTCGAGACGTTTGTAGGAAGTAGTCATGGGGTAATCCTCGCTTTTTATCGATGCCGAACGGGCCGGCGTAAGTGAACTCTGTTTTTTCGTTTCAACGTGGCCAGGCAAGCGTAGTCAGCCAAGCCCGGCACGCCACAGCGCTACAACAATGATTTCAATCACTCATCCGGCCGAACCGGCCCGACTGGAAGTCGGCAAAGGCCTGGTGAATCTCTTGCTCGGTGTTCATCACGAACGGGCCGTGGCCGACGATGGGTTCGTCGATCGGCTCGCCGCTGAGCAGCAGCACCACGGCATCGTTATTGGCTTCCAGACTGAGCTGATTACCATTGCGCTCGAACAACGCCAACTGCCCTTCTTGCACCCGTTCCAGACCGTTGACCTGAACCGTGCCGCGCAGTACCACCAGTGCGGTGTTGCGCCCTTTGTGCAGATCCAGAGTCAGTGACTTGCCAGCGTTCAAGCGAACGTCCCATACGTCGATCGGCGTGAAGGTGCGCGCCGGGCCGCGATGGCCTTCGAACTCACCGGCGATCAAGCGCAGGCTGCCCGTGTTGTTCTTGAGCGGGATGCTCGGGATGTCACCGTCGAGAATCGTCTGGTAACCGGGGGCGGCCATCTTGTCCCTGGCCGGCAGGTTGACCCACAGCTGCACCATTTCCAGGGTGCCGCCGCTCTTGGCGAAACCTTCGGAGTGGAACTCTTCATGGACAATCCCCGAGGCTGCGGTCATCCATTGCACATCACCCGGGCCGATCTTGCCGCCGCTGCCGGTGGAGTCGCGGTGCTCCAGTTCGCCCTTGTAGACGATCGTCACGGTTTCGAAACCGCGGTGCGGATGCTGACCCACGCCACGACGCTCGGTGGTCGGGGTGAATTCGGTGGGACTTGCGTGATCCAGCAGCAGAAACGGGCTGATGTGTTTGCCCAGGTTGTCGTAGGAGAACAGTGTGCGAACCGGAAAACCGTCGCCGACCCAGTGAGGTCGTGGGCTGGTGTAGATACCGATGATATTTTTCATCTATTCCTCCAAATCTGTTGTGTGACGCGATGGACAAAGCTTAAAACCGGGGGCTTTGGTGCGCTAAACTGCAAAAATTAGCCTTAGCGTTCTATTTGGAGAACGATGGTGGAAGACCTCAACACCCTCTACTACTTCACCCAAGTGGTGGAACACCGCGGTTTCGCCCCGGCCGGGCGCGCACTGGACATGCCTAAATCCAAGCTCAGCCGACGCATTGCCGAGCTCGAAGAGCGCCTCGGCGTGCGCCTGCTGCACCGCTCCAGTCGGCATTGCTCGTTGACCGAAATCGGCCAGGCCTATTACCAGCGTTGCCTGGCCATGCGGGTGGAAGCCGAAAGCGCCGCCGAACTGATCGAACGCAACCGCTCCGAACCCCAGGGCCTGGTGCGCATCAGTTGCCCTACCGCGCTGCTGAACACCTGGGTCGGGCCGATGCTCACCCGCTACATGCTCAAATACCCGTTGGTGGAGCTGTTCATCGAAAGCACCAACCGCCGGGTCGACCTGATTCACGAGGGGTTCGACATCGCCCTGCGGGTGCGCTTTCCACCGCTGGAAAACACCGACATGGTGATGAAAGTACTGGGCAACAGCACCCAGTGCCTGGTGGGCATCCCGGCGTTTGTGCAGCGCTTGTCGTCACCGGCCACGCCGGCTGATCTCAGTGGCCTGCCGAGCGTGCATTGGGGGGGTGCGCAGCGTGAATATCAGTGGGAACTGTTCGGCGCCGACGGTGCCAGCGCGCTGATTCGTCATACGCCACGGATGGTCACCGACGACTTGCTGGCCCTGCGTCATGCGGTGCTCGCCGGCATCGGCATCGCCCACCTGCCCAGTGTGGTGGTGCGTGATGACATTGCCGCCGGCCGACTGGTGGAACTGGTGCCGGGCTGGACACCCAAGTGCGGGATCGTGCACGCGATCTTCCCTTCACGACGCGGACTGCTGCCGTCGGTACGGACCTTGATCGACTTTCTGGGGGAGGAGTTCAGCCATAGCGATATTGCTTAGGGCGGGGTTGAATTCCGACACCGAGTTGCGCCTTTCGCGAGCAAGCCCGCTCCCACAGGGGATTTGTGGTGTACGCAGATCCAATGTGGGAGCGGGCTTGCTCGCGAAGGCGTCAGACCAAACACCCTCAATACCACTGAAATATCCCCGGCCTGAGCTTCAACCTTGGTTCAAATGCTTGTCCAGCGATGACATGGCGTGCTGCAACCGATCGACGGCTTTGTCGATCAACCCCACACGGCCCTCGCGGCAGGCATGTTCCAGTTGCTCGCAACACTCGATCAAGCGCTGTGCCCGAACCATGCGCGCACCGCCCTTGATGCGGTGCGCCAGGTCTTGCAGGACATCGCGATTGCCACTGGCGTGCGCCTGGAGCAGATTATCCCGATCCTCCTGGTTGGTTGCCGCCAGTTCGCGCACCAGACGATCGAGCAGCGTACGATCCGCACCGATGTATTGCTCAAGACCACTCAGGTCTATCTCGGGCGTTGACGACTCGTCGATACGCGCTGGCGCTTCGCTCGCAAACCTGGACGCCAGCCAAACGTTCAAATCCGCCAGCAGGATGGGTTTGAACAGGCAGTCATCCATGCCCGCCTCCAGGCAGCGGACCCTTTCCTCGGGCTGCGCATTGGCGGTAAACCCCAGAATCAGTGTCGGCGGCAATCCCTGGGCGCGCTCTTCATCGCGTATTGCACCCGTCAGCTCATAACCACTGAGCCTCGGCATATTGCAGTCGGTAACGACCAGATCGAACTCATGTCCGCGCCACAGCTCAAGCCCCCGCGCGCCCTCTTCGGCCTCCAGAACACGATGCCCCAGGTGGCTCAGTTGCCGTGAAAGCAACAATCGATTGGCCGGGTGATCATCGACCACCAGAATCGTCAGTGGCCGCATCGGCGTCAGCAACCCACTATTGGCCTCCACACTGGAAAGCAACGGTTGCAATGCGATCAGCTCAAGGTCGATGTCGACCTGCGTGCCTTGTCCAGCGACGCTGTCGAGTTGCAACCCGCCGCCCATCATTTCGCATAGGGTGCGGCTGATCACCAACCCCAGCCCAGAACCGCTTCGAGCTGATTGTCGACCGTTATCGACCTGAACGAAGGGGCTGAACAACCGTTGCCGGTCGACGGCGCTGATGCCAATCCCGGTGTCTTCAATGCGTACGCTGACCGCCAGATGCCCCGACGTAAGGGGCACCACACGTAGCGTCAGGCTCACCTCACCCTCGCGGGTGAACTTGATGGCGTTGCTCAGCAGATTGGACAGCACCTGCTTGAAGCGTGTGGGGTCGATCAACACATCGCGGTCGCTGTGTTCGTCCAGATCGATTCGCCATGCCAGCTCTTTCTGCCGTGCAAGTCCTTCGAAAACCCGACACACCGACGCCACCAGCGCCCGCAGATTGGCCCGTTCAGGGGTCAGGGATAAATGCCCGGACTCGATACGCGCGATATCCAGAATGTCGCCGATCAGCGCCAGCAATTGTTGTGCGGCACTGGACGCCACCTCAATGGCGAAACGGTCGGTGACGCCCTCGTCCGCTTGCTTGAGGGCCAGCTCGAGCATACCGATCAGAGCGTTCATCGGGGTGCGGATCTCATGACTCATGGTCGCCAGAAAGGTGGTTTTGGCGCGGTTGGCATCGTCCGCCACATCCTTGGCGTCCTGCAATTGCTGCAACCACTGCTGGCGCAGGCTGATCTGCCGGCGCTGCCAGGCGATCCAGCCCAGAGCAAGCAACAGCAAGGCGCCAGCCACGGCAAAGGCCTGAAAAATACCCCGACGATGGCGCAGCCAATAGCTGTCATCGAGCACCACATCATTGCTCCAGCGGGCCACCAGGTCGTCCAGTTCCTGAGGCGAAATGCTCAGCAACGCCTTGTTCAGAATCGAGTGCAACTCCAGCGCGCCGCGGGCGGTGGCCAAGGCGATACGGGCGGGTTGATCGCCCACGGTGCTGCTGACGCGCAGATGATCGTGATACTGCCGGGCAATCAGGTAACGGGCGACGATCAATGAACTGAGCGTTGCATCAGCCTGACCCTTGATCACCCATTCCATGCCCTCGGCCGGGCTTTGCACCTCGACCAGACGCACCTGCGGCGCCCGGGCCTGCATGAACCCGAACAACGGATGACCGCGATAAATCGCCAGGCGTTTACCGGCCAGATCGTCCAGTGTCCTGGGGCTGCCCGTTGTCGTTGCACTGACCAGCACGAAGGGGTTACTTAGGTAGGCGCGGGTGAAGAGCAATGCGTCTTCACGTTCGGTACTGGGGGTGACCACAGGCAACAGGTCGATCTCGCCGTCCTGAAGTTGCTCGATTTGCCGATCCTGTGAGTGACCGCGTTGCACCTGAAAGGTCAAACCGCTGCGCTGGCTGATCAGCGTCAGCAACTGCGCCGTCAACCCGCTGAGCCGACCTTGGGCATCGTAGAACGTCAGCGGGGCAAAGTTGTCGATCGCGCCGACAGTGACCGTCGGATGCCGGTCCAGCCAGCGTTGTTCACTGGCGCTCAAACTCACCTGCTGTTGACCCGCCGTATTGGCCCTGCCCGCTCTCCAGCGCAACTCGATGACCGCGCGCTGGTCCATGGGAATCGCCGCCAGCGCTTTGTCGATGATGTCTTTAAGGCGCGGATTGTCCAACGCCAGGGCGAAGCCAAACGAATGGGCATCCAGACCGGAAGGCCCTGCCAGATGCACGTTATTGAGGTAGTTATTGTTGATCAGGTAATTGGCGCTGATGAAGTCGCCCAGGTACACATCGTCCTGCCCGAACGCCACCGCCCCGAGCGCGTCGAGGGCCGAGGGATAACGCTGCACGCTTGCATCGGGATAAAAATCTTCAACGGTCTGTGCCTGCAAATAGTCATCGGGCATGGCGATACGTTTGCCGGCAAGGTCGATGGGCATTCGCTCGCCCAGTCGGGTGACCAGCATCGGCTGATCTTCGGCATAGGCTCGGGACCTGGTCAGCGCGGGGTCGGCCGCCTCGAAGTTGTTCGATGTCCCGAGCAGATCCAGCTCATGGCGTTTGAGGGCATCCATGGCGGCTTCACGAGTGGCATACCGCAGCACCTCGATCTTGACGTGCAGCAGTTGCCCCAGCAGCTCGGCGTAATCAGCCGTAATGCCCTCCAGCTCATCGCGGTGGCGCGTCACCTCGAACGGTGGGTAGTCCGGCCCCGTCACCCCGAGGCGCAGGGCTCGTTTTTCACGTAGCCATTGCCAATCCTTTTCATCGAGCTTGACCTCAAAGCCCTCCGCTGCGGAGCGCCCCAGCAGATACAGCCGCTGCGGCTCGTCGGCCAGCGCCGGCGGAACCTGCGCCACAAGGCACAGCATCAAAGCCATCAGAAAGATGCGCACGGTCGGACTCACTCAGATCAAACAATTGCGCTTGGCGAAATCCCGCAGGTGCACTGGTGCGCTCAGCCCTAGTTTTTCGATCAATCGGTGTTTGTAGGTACTGACGGTCTTGACACTCAAATGCCTATGCTCGGCGATGGTCTTGTTGGGTATGCCCAGGGCCAAATCCCGCAGGATGGTCAGCTCACGGTTGGAGAGTTTGTCGATCATCTGTTTTTCGCTGCATTGCAGGGGGTCTTGCGATCCAGAAGGCAGCCGGGCGAAAAAGGTGTAACCGGTCATCACCGCATGCACGGCTTTTTGCAATTGACTCAGGACGTTGCTCTTGGCGACATACGCCATGGCCCCGGCGCGCATGCAACGATCCTGAAAATACTGCGGGTCCAGCGATGTGAACACCAGCACCAGGCACGGCAAGTCACTGGCCTTGATCCGTTCCAGCACATCCAGCCCGTCACCTTCGGGCATGACCAGATCCAGCACCACCAGCGTGGGTGAATGCTCACGGAGCATCGACAACGCCTCGCTACCGTTGGACGCCTCGTAAATCTGTTTGAACCTCTCCTTCTCCAGCACGATTTTGACTGCGGCGCGTACCACCGGATGATCGTCCATTGTTCGAAGCCAGTAAAAGCGTATAGTAAATGCAGGCCATTAAACGCTTAAATCCCATAAAACAAAGGCCTTTGTTCTCTATAGGTTGCCCATTGCTGCCCATTGCTATCCGTTGCTTGCTGGGGGCATAGGGGGCACAATTAGCGGCATAACACCCAACAGCCGAACAGGATGCCCCCAGATGAAAGCGCTTAGCGATACCAAGGTCAGATCTTTGAGCGAACCGGGCAGGCACACCGACGGTACGGTGCCAGGCCTTTACCTGGAAGTGAGCGAGCCGCGCAAAGATGGAAAACCTGGCTCGAAGTTATGGCGCCTGAAGTACCGACTGCATGGCAAGGAGAACCGCTACGCCATCGGTGCCTATCCAGACATCACCCTCGCCAGAGCTCGCGAACTGGCGCAGGGGGCACGCACGTCCGTAGCCAACGGCATCGCCCCACTGAAAGCCAAGACGGCCAAGGTCGAAGCGCAGAAACTGAAGGAGACGCACACCTTCAAAGCAGTCGCCGAAAAATTCCTGCTGACCAAGTCGAAGCTGGCAGCGAAGACCTTGGCCGGCTATCGCGGCGGTCTGGAAAACCATATCTATCCCCTGATTGGCAGTCTGCCGATAGCCAACGTGAACTACGGCCACGCGCTGACCCTGGTCGACCGTCTCAGCGATTCGACAGCGATGGTCAAGCATGTGCTGAGCCTGCTGAAGATGGTGCTGGACCATGCCGAGGGACGCTTCGTTGAAGGCAACGTGTTGGCCGGTCGGCGCATCAAACTGCCGAAGCATAAAAAGACCAGCCGCAAGGCGCTGGAAGATCCGGTCGACCTCGGCAACTTCCTGTGCCTGCTCGATGAATACCCGAAGCGCAACGGCATCAGCGTGCTGTCGGCACTGCGTCTGCTGACCCTGCTACCTGTGCGTCCGGTTGAGTTGGTGTGCATGCGCTGGCAGGACGTGAACCTCGACGATGCGAAGTGGGTGTACGAAGTCTCGAAGACCGGGAAAGTGTTGGTGGTTCCGTTGCAGACCCAGGCGCTCGACATCCTGCGCACCCTGAAGGCAGAAAGCCTTACCGATTGGGTCTTCCCCTCCCCTATGCATGCGGCTCGGCACATCGCCCGCGACAGCCTGCTGGCTGGACTGATTCACAGCCTCGGCTGTGAGCGTGGATCGATCTCGGCGCATGGCTTCCGTGCCACATACCGGACGCTAGGAGAGGAAGAACTCGGCATTGACCCGATTGTTCTGGAGCTGGCTTTAGGGCACAAGATGCCCGGTGTGCTGGGCGATACCTACGCACGGGCGCAACTGTTGGATAAACGCCGCGCCGCTGCACAGCTGTGGGCCGACTATCTCGATGGCCTGAAATTGGAAGCCTTGCGCAGGGCATGACGAACGGTAGTCACTAAATTCATATCTCGTCTTTACCGTCGGAATTCCCAATTATCATGGGCCTCAGCTACTCGTTGCTACCCGCCAATGTTCGCTGAGGAACACCGCCATGAACGAAGCCAATCAACCACTGACACTCATCACCGGAAGTGCCGACGCGCTGCTCGAATTCGAGGTTGTTTCGGCACGGCTTGGCGGGCTTGGCAAGACGCGAATAGATGAGCTGGAAAAGACCGACCCCAATTTCCCAAAGCGGATTGCTATCGGCCAGATCCGTGCAAACGGACGCCCTGCTCGGGTGGCCTGGCTGGAGTCTGAAGTCACAGCCTACGTGCGTGATCTGGTCGCGAAGGCGCGGTCGAAGAACTCGAACAACAATCAGCAGCCCGCCTGAATTTCCTACGGACAAAAGAAAACCCCAAGGAGCGCGAACTCGAAGGGGTTAAGGGGTATTTCCGATGAGCAATTATAGCTCGACCGCGTCTGCGAGTCACCGCCTGCCGCCGACGATTTTCGAACTCGCTGCCAAGCACCTGGTTGGCCATAGAAACAAGCCAGACGCTGGTTTAGTTGGGGCCACGGTGCAGCCGTCAGGCACACCGAAAACCACACACTCAATTTCGGCTTCCGCCGCCAACGAACTCTTGTATTGGGGCAGTACTGAATTCATCACCGAATGGGAAGCTGCCGCAGAGGAGAAGGACGAGCCCCGGATCGAGGATCTAAAGGCCCGCGCTGCGCGAGCCGAGAAGCTCGCGGACGCGGCAGATAACGGCCATCTGTTCCGGGCGGTTCACGCCCGCGCTGCCGAAGCAATACAAGCCGTAGAAGAGGCCGCAGCCAGACGCCGGACACAGCAGTCCCTGGTGCCAAACGTCGAGGTTCCTTTCGGCACAGGCTCGACCGCACTGCCTTTGCTGTCAGCCAGCACTGACCAGCAGGCGCCCGTCGCCAAGCCCAAGGCCCCCACGGCTGCATCCGGCGGCCTTAGCATCGATAGAGAATCCCGCGAAACCCTCAAGTACATATCAGAGGATTTTGTGATGCTCGCGAGCGGCTCCAAGCTGGTGGCGTATCACATCGCGAGTGGCGACGAGCTGGGGAGAGAGGGATTCATTCAGTACTGTGATAAGCACTACCACGACGTCTTGATCCTCATGCCGCCCGACAAGGACGGTAACCCGATAGAGCCGAAGCGAGCGTCTGCAGGTGAGGTATGGTGGAGTTGGAAAAACGAACTTCGTCGTGTGGTCCGTCGCATCGTGATGGAACCGACAAGCAAGCCGGAGCTGGACGATAACCCGGAAGTATTCAACCGTTGGCATGTGCTCAAGCACACCATGGCCGAGCGTGACACGACTGCCATGGCTGATGACATTGCGATCTTGACCAACCACCTGATGTACCTGTCGGATGGCGACGTGGCCGGGGTGACATTCTTCCTGTGCTGGTTGGCGCAGTTGTACCAGACGCCAGAAATCAAAATGCCCACAGCAGTCCTGCTCTATTCAAAGAACGGACGTGTGGGTAAGAACCTGATGCAGCGGCTGTTGACCCGTGTGTTTGGCCAGCCGTTGGTGGCAGGGTGCACCGGCAAAATGCTGCAGAAGAACTTCGACGATGCCATCGAGCACAAGCGCCTTGTATTCATCAATGAAATGGCCCGGTCGGAAAAGGCCGACGGATATGAACACTTCAAAAGCCAAGTGTCCGAAGAGTTCATCCAGTTCGAGGGCAAGGGGCGCGCTTCCAAGGAAATCCGCAACATTGCGCACTTTGTCATCACCACCAACCACGAAGACGCGCTGCCGCTGATGGAAAAGGATGGGCGTATCGCAGTATTGCGTTGCCTGGTCGAGCGCCAGCCGGACGCCTACTACAAACGGCTGGTGGAGTGGATCGACGGGCCTGGGGCCGGGGCACTCGCACAGATACTGGCGACGTGGGTATTCCCTAAAGACTGGGACGCCTATGCGCCAGTACCACAAACCGACGCAGCCAAAGCCATGCAACGAGCGGCTCAAGGTGACTTGTACAACAACGTCGCCGAGTTGATCGAAGCCGGCGCCGATCCATTCGACAAGGACATTCTGGTGGTCGCCGACGTCGCCAATGCGCTGATCACCAAGTACGAAAAATTATGGGCGGGCAAGATCAACACCACCACGGTCGGCGGCGTGTTGAAGCGCATGTACGGCGAGCGCGTACCTATGAGGATCGAGGGACTGCACGGGAAAACCCTCAAGAAGGGAGAGACTCCCCCGGTCATACGGGTTTACCTGCAACGCAATGCTAAGCAGTGGGAGAAGGCCACACCCGCGCAGCGTGGCGAGCACCTGAACACAGGCGTTCGGCTGTTTGCCGTGCAAGCGCCCGACGACAACCCTAAGACTGAGGTATCCGATCATGAGTAAGAAATCGAACGTTCACGACATCACCACGGGTGGACCGCTAGGTCCGGATCCTGAGCACATTTGGTTGACTGTTCTTTACCGCGTGCACCTTGACCCCGACACCATCATTGACAGGGTAGCGGCCGCTGCCCCCGCCGAACACTGGGAAACCTGGGGCCGGATACCGCCGCGCTGAGGGTTGATTACGCCCGTGGGGTTGCTGATCAGTTGGTGTACGAACTGGCCGAGGATGAGATCGATAACAGCATTTTCGACGCCCGAACACATAGTAGCAGCGAGCTCGACGACGAATACCTTGATGACCTTACGGAAGCTGCAATCTGCGCTGCGATCACGGACAGGATGCCCCGTGCTGAGGTGTGGGCTGAAGGTATGACGGATGAAGAAGTTGATGGACGGATGGTCGAAATGCTTCTCGGCAAAGTGAGCGAAATGCTTGGCCACTAGCGCCAGCAAGGAGTCAGCATCATGAATGACAATTGGGTGGGCGGCATCATCACCATTGCGGTGATTTTCGGCGGGCTGTATACGCTCGATCAATGGTCTGCCGAGGCGAGCCGGAAACAGGAAGCTCTGTGCGACGTGGCGCTGTCACACGTGGAAGTCCTCGAGGCGCGGGCACCGCGATCAATGGAACTCAAGAGCGCTAGGAAGGCAGTGAGCGATGTCTGCGACCAGCACGACTACTACGCTGGAGATTGAACCACACCGAAGCCAGGGCCTACTTACACGCGATGAGCATGGTCCTGGTTATGACCGATCCGCCGTACAGGCCGTATTGGCTACCCCCGACCACGCCCCCTTCGTCGCCAGATCTTTCCAAAACCTCATACCCGCGTGTACCACACAAAGACCCAGCTTTTTCGAGGCATTTACCCCAACTCAGTGCACTCCCAGAGCAGTCAATGCTGAACCCCTCGCGACCGTCAGGGGTGTAGGTTTTAGAGGACATGGCGCAGCCATTGAGCGCTAACGTGATGCCTAGTAGAGCGAGATTCAATTTCATGCGTCCTTACTCCATGTACGGAAGGTTGAATGGTCGACACCTATGCACCAGAAAAGAAGCTTAGCTGGATATCTGCCGCGACATGCCGCACACGCTGCTACTCTTCCGGTTTTCTCGAGCGGAGTCGAAGCAATGCCAGCACCTGAATACTCTCTCCCTGACGTCCTTGAACGTATGCACGAAAACCAGCAGGCCCTTGAGGCCGCGCTGATGGAGCTGACGCTGTTGACTGAGCAGCAAGGCAATGCGGAGATCGGTGGAAATATACGCGGTGCTCTCGAGACGATCGCTGAGAACGCTGGGCACATCAAGCAAGGCCTGGCCAAGCTGACGCTCCAGCACCGTGATTGATCAGCGGGTAAAACAAAGGGCGCTCTCCATGGCGCCCTTGTCATCTGTGCTGCACACCGGTCATTTGCCTTTCTTCTCGCCCTTCCCAGCCTCGCCCCTCGGCGCTTTCAATGGCGCCTGACCGGGGAACCGTTCCTGGCTGGGTTGGGGCTTCTTGGTCGTACCTTCGCGTTTATCAATCATCGCTCTCTACCTCATCGTCAGCGCCGGAATGGCACAGTTTGTTTTCTCTGCCCACCAGCAGTTCGACCGTGTGCCCGAACAGCTCAGCGCGCAGTACCTGGGCAATTTCTCCCAGCCTCGGCTTGTCGGCCATCGTCCACAGCGCTGCACGGAACCCCTTGAGCAATTGCCGGCGACGCTGCTTCACGGCTTCGCTGGTGCGACAGGCCTCGATGTCGTTTTGCAGGCTCCGCAACAGCGCTTCGAGGTTTGCCGCCGTCAGCTTAGGCTGTGGCCGTTTCCTGTACTTGAGTGCGTGTTCGCTCGGCATAGCACAACACCCTTAGAACGCCGGCTTAACAGCGCTGCCGCTTTTCAGCGACGACCAGTATTTGTCGAACTCGGCCTCGCTCATGTCCGCGATGTCAGCTGCGGAAATAGCGCCGCGTTCATCTGGTGCCCGCGCAGCCCCGCCGAGGTTGGACAGGCTCGTCGGTGGCTCGCGTTTGGCGGCGCGGCTGGCGGACTTGAAGCCAAGCTGCTGCGCACGCGCGTACGTGTGTTCGGCCGGATCAACACCCTGTGCCTGGCACATACGCGTGTACTGGATCAACGCAGCGGTCTGCACATTCTGGAGCTGCTCAGGCGTGGCGTTGGGGTGCTGCTGGCGGATATTTTGCGCGACAGTCTGCTGCAGGAAGGTCGCTGCTTCTGAGTAGTCGGCCCACTGCTGCATCGCACGACGTTCGGATTCGATCAGCACAGGCGTAACCTCTGCAACCCCGCGCTGGAATTGCACCTGCACATCTTCGACTTGCTGCTGGCCGCCGTTCTTCAGCTGCTCGAGCGCCTGATTGAGCTGGATCTCCTTGGCCCTGATAAATCCGATCGGATCGATTTCCGGGTCAGGGATTTCCGCCTCAGACTGCTGTTGTAACTGCGCCTGCTGTGCCGCCGCCCACTGAGCCTGGAGCTGCTGCATCTGCTGAGTCTGAGCATGCAGCTGGAGTTCCAGCGCTTGGCGTTTGGTGCGTTCCTCATGCAACGCCGCGAGCGGTACCTTGCGCTTGCTTTGTTGCGCTTGGTCTTGCTCTGCTTCGCGACCGAGCGCGCCCTGCTGGGTATCCTCCACGTCATTGGAAAGGCGGATATCCTTTTCGGCGAGGTGTTGTTCCTGCTGTTCGAGATCGGCGGCCAAAGCCTCAGGCATATCGTTGCCGATGTCATCCATCCCGGTGCTGCCGGTAAGTTCGGCGGCGAGCCCCTGGCTAAGGTCTTCGTTTTCGTTAAAGTCGCTCATTAGGCTTTCGCTCCACGGGATGGTGCACGTTTAAGTTTGGCGGCACCTGCCGCAGTGCGCGGTGCTGGCTCTGGTTCGGCCTTGCTTGGCGCCACGTGGTAACGAGCGGCGAGGTCAGCAGTACCAGCGCTGGCGGCAGCGGCCTTGGCGTTGTCCTCGAGCACCGAACGAAGCTCGTTCTGGAGGCGCTTCACTTCACGCTGATGTGCGGTGTGGGCGATGAATTCGCTGACCTCCTGAGAGGTCAAAGGTCGGCGCACCAACTGGTCGCTGCTCAGCCCGAACGCTCGGCCCGAACGCAGGCGGGTACGTTCGGCCCGCTGGATACGCATCAGCCACGTCAGCATTTCGCCTTCGGCCATCGCAGCGGTGCGTGCATCGATGCTACTCGGCGCATCAGCCAGCACATCACCCAGCGGGAACAGCGGTGGGTCCAGCTCGACGACGTAGCCCCCGGTCCTGGCCTGGACGATCCGCGCACGCGAAAAGTCGACGCTGTTTAGCTCGGCTTCGCGACGCAGGTTTCGCAGTTCGCCAGCGTCGAACACGACTACATTTCTCTCACTCATTTTGGGAGGCCTCTGTTTGCCTGGCGGCGGTGATCTTGCGATTTAGGATTTCCAGCTCAGCTTTACGAATCGCTGCACCGGTTGGCTTGGTCGCTGCGCGGAGCGCCTTCTCTGCGGCCTGTAGCACAGCGCGGGCAGCTGGCAGTTGCGTCTCGAGTAGCTTTTCGATCTCGAGCAGTTTGTCGAGCGCGGCCTGGGCTTCTAGCACAGCGGCTTGTAGTGTTTCTCGGTTAGCGGTCATCGGTTGATCCTCTTGCGTAGGTTATCGACGGGCGCCCGTTTGCCTATCGCCACATAGGAGGTGAAAGCCATCCGCACAGTGGTACGGGCTTTGGTCGAAAGCTTGTCCAGGGTTTCACGCTTCTGGTCGTCGTCCATCAGCCGCCAAGCTTTCGAGCGAATCAACTGTTTGGCGCCCTTGTGGACCAGTGCCCCGACCAGTTCGTTGAACTCGGCTTGCTGCTCTGCGGACAAAGGGAACTCTTTACCCCTGCGCGTGATGTGCGTCGGGGCATCACCCGGCGCCCAGCCAATGCGGGCCGCTTCCAGGCGCACAGGGTCGGTGCTTTCCTTGGAGTGGGTCATTGGCGCTATCGCGTTGAAGGCATTGTCAGCGTAGCGGTTGTTGGCGAGTGGCTGGCCCCATGCGTCCTGACGCACTGGCACAGACTCCCGAAGCCCTGGTAGGCGGGCCTTCATGGCGTCCATGAACGAGTCAGGTTTGCGGGCGTATTCGTCCTGGCGCGAGGCGATCCCACTGAGCAGTGCGTTGGGTTGCAGCACCGACGCAGCCGTGCGGCTGAGGAAACTGCCCGCATAGCGATCCGGGTCCGAGAGCGCTTGAGAGAGACCCTCGACGCCCTGCATCCAGGTCTTGGAGACGATGTTTTCGGCGAACGAAGCGATCAGCTTGAGCGCTACTTTCTCGGCGTCCTGATCCTTGATTTTCATGTTCACCATGTCGGACGCGAGGCCCGCCCACGCTGCGAAGGGGTCGAGGCGGTTGTAGCCATGCCATGTACCGTTGATCTTTACCGACCAAGGCTGATTACCTGCGGCGAGCCAGGCATCGCGCTCTTTGTTATCGCTGGGGCCTGCACCGGTTAAGTAACCCGCTTGTGCCAGCAAGCCTGCACCGATCATGGCCTGTGTACCGGACATCATCTTGGCGAGTGCCATTTCCTGTTTGGCACCGCCTGCCTTGAGGTCGCGCCACACGCTTGGGTACGCGAGACCAGCTGGCGAGCCTTTGATAACTCGACTGATCACGTTCATCGGCGTGCGGACGAAGGGGACGATTACGTTCAACCAGGGAACAGCGGCTTTCGCAGCGAGCACTTTCGCAGCGATTGGGCCAGCGGCCTGGTTGAAAGTTGACTCTCGTGCATAGTCGCCCGCGTCTTCGATCATCTGCGGGGTTGGATCGTTGGCGAGCTGGTCTATCCGTTTGCTGACGGTCATGCCTTGCGGGAGACTGCCGGCTTTCTTCTCAGCAAAGGCGGCACGGTGCGCCAGTGCCCTAACCTGCGCTTCGTAGTTGGTCGTTGCGAAGAAAGCATCTTCAGCACCAAGGGCGCGGAACGGCAACAACGCCGCGTTTTCGGCCGCCAGTTTTGCCGTGCCGAGTTTTCCAGGCATGGTGCGCTGCGGGAGGCTGGATTGTTCCAACTTACCGGCGCCGAGCATCGGCGATTCGCCCGTGGCGAACGCCCGCCCAGCTGCGCCAATTGCTTTCATCCGCCCACGGATCGCACCGGAAAGCAGAGCGAGCGGCTCCGACCACATGGTCTCGCCCTTGAGGCCGAACAGGCGTTTACCGCCCGCCAGCACAGCGGCGTTCATCCGATCTACGGTGTTCAGGCCGACCATCCCCAAGTTGCCGCTCATGTTGGCGATGTGCGTTGTGTAATCGTAGAGCCACCCGGCCTTGATGTAGTCGGTGATGTGATTGCCCTTACGAATCACTTTCGCTGCGTTCTGGAGTCCGCCCGACTGGATCGCCGCGCCGATGGCTTTCGCCAGATCGTCTGCGCCGGATACGCCGCCTACGCTTTCAAGGATCGCCAGCGCTTGTTTATGATCGAGCGTTGTACGACGCAATGCAGCCATGGCCCGACCGGCTTCGGCCTTCGCGCCGAGCAATTCACCCGAAGCGTGACGCATCCCCGCAAGGTCGGTGACGAACTGAGCCTTCTCTAAATCAGTGGCCTGTCCCTTGGCGATGCGTTGCTGTAAGTCCAGGACGTTAGTCATCTGGGTTTGTACGGCAGAATTAACGGCGCGGAATTCCTCGGCGTTGAATGTCTGCCCAAGCTTGCGGCCATGGAGCAATGCCTGGGCACCATCAAGGCCGATCAGGTTGGCTAACTGGGTCTGTTCTGCGTTGGTGACGACACCACGACGTCGCGCTTCTACGTCGGGTTCCGCCGGTCGTAACAGGTCGAGCGCTTGGGTTCGGCGCTCACCCTGCAGGCCGAGATTGTCGAGCGTCGCATTTATATCGACACTGCCTGCGAATGGAGTGGGTGCCAGAGTTGCGGGCGTCTGCTGATTGCCTTGCGTGGCAGCCATGACTTGGGCGTGCAAGCCCTGTGGTGCGATTGGGGCGGCGCTGGGTGCAGTGCCTGGCGTCGGCATGGCCTGCGGGTTGAATACTGGCTGACCTTGGGACTGCTGCGCGGGTTGTTGCATTGGCACAGGGGCGGTCATGTTCGGACGGCGAAGGCTGGCAGCGCCGCCCATGAGGCCACCCAATACCGCGCCTTGGCCGGCAGCATTGCCGACGCCTTCCATTGCTGGTCGGTCGGTGGCCAGGTTGGTCAGGACTTGTTGCTGCGCGCTCTGGGAAAGCTCTTCCAAGGATTCAATGCCCGCACCAGTCAGCGCACGGTTGACGATGCCTTTGGCCACATCCACGCCGTTGGCGCCGGCCAGCTGTGCATCGATGTCGAGCACGCCTAACTTGCGTCCGATGCGTGCACCAGCGGCGCCGAGCAGTCCGGTCAAACCGCCTGACAGCAGGGCAAGGCCAGTTTGACCGGCAGTAAGATCACCTGTCTGTTGGGTAATTTGTGAGGCCTGTTGGCCCGCTGCGAACAAGCCTTCGCCTGTACCTGCCCCGATCGCCCCGGCCATGCCTGGTGCAGCACCGAGCGCTCTGGCACCGAGCGCGGCGCCTTTGCCAGCGACACCGCCGACGACCATCGTCGGGACGGCCTCGATAATCTGGCCGCCGGTATACGCCGGGTTTTGCAGCATCGCAGCGATCGTCGGACCGAAGCCCTTGGCGTTCGCTACTTCATCCCTCTGCGCTTTGGCCTGCGGCGACATTTCGTCTTCCAGTACCTGACGCGCCGCCTTTGAATCCAGGCCATGCTGAACAAGCCACGGCGTAACCGCGCCCCCGGTGAGGATGTCGCCCAGACCAGCGCCTGCATCGAACGCGTTATAGGCACTGCGACCGACGCTTCCGCCGATGTCTGTCACCCATTGACCGGCTGTGCGGTCGGGCAAATCGGTTTGTCCCTGCGGTTGTGCGGCCATGAGCGCGCCGGCCATGCCACCGACTGGCGCTGGCGGATCGACCTCAAGCGGATCGCCGAACGAGCTGAGCGGATCGCCGAAGGCTGACGTGGCCTGCGCTTTTGGCACAGGGGGGCTCGGCAAAGCTGCGGGTCCGCCGTCGTCGATTGGATCACCAAACGCGCTAGTGGTCATGATCCATTACCGCCCCTGCTTCGTGGCGACACGACCGGTCGCCGGGTCGATGTACTGGCTGCCCGCTGGCAGTGCGTCATAGTCGGCCTTGGTCTTCGGCGTGGCGGGTCCGCGTGCCGTCGGGTTGCTACCACTACCATGCATGAGCAACTCGGCACCTTGGCGGGCTGGCGGTGCGCCGGTTGCGTTAGCCCCCGGCACCGCTGGACCTTGACCAGCGCTTTCGTCTGGCGTGGCCCCACCCAGCAGCGCGGCGAGCTCGTCAGTGGACGCGCTACGCTTGAAGGGCTGCCCGTACGGGCGGTAAGAATTCGTGGACGCGTCGAAAATATGGCGCTGGACCAGATTGTCGGGACCGCCCAGAGGTTCGTCCAACGTCTGCCGAGGGGCCGGCGTTCTCTGCCGCGCAGAGTCGGCAGCCATGCGGGCCTGGCTCTGCTGAAACTGGCTGGCGGACTGACCCTGGCTTTGCTGGAACTGCTGCGCCATGCGCTCTTGCGATTGCTGCCATTGTTCGGCCTGTTGCTGACGGTGCGCTTCCAAACTGCTTTGGCCATAGGCCTTTAAGGTGTCGTCGAGCGGCAAGCCGGCTGCCGCCAACTGACGACTGAGCGGGTCAAGTTTACTGAGGAACTCAGGGTCGGCTGACAACTGCTCCATCCGGGCAGCCATTTCCTGTTTGCGCTGCGCAGCCTCGGCACGGGACTTACTCGAGGCGAGTGCGTTTTGCGCCATCGCTTGCTGATAAGCGGCCTGCTGCTGCTGGGCCTGCTGCTGTTGCATGCCCGCGAGCGCCTGGCCCATACGGGCACCGCCACCAGGGTTGCCTTGCTGCGGGCCGCTGGCGAGCATTAATTGCATACCAAGCTGACCCAGTGGGGTATTCATCCCACCGATGCCTTGATTCAACATTTCCACGATTGTGGCCATTTTGGTAACTCCTCCGGCAGCAGGCCGGCGATCAATGCAAAGTGGGTTGAGTCGCGGCCTTTTCGGCAACGGCCTCGGTGATGAGGTGTTCGTGCGCGTCGAACAGCGGCACATACACGGCAGGTGCAGACATCCATGCCGGCTGAGCTTGCGGCGCGGCAGCACCGAACAGGCCGTAACTCGGTAGGTCGGCGGACGGCTCCAGATACGTGGCTTCGATCAACGCCGATACGAGGACGCTGTGGTTTTTGGTAATCGGTACGATTTTGCTCACGGC
This sequence comes from Pseudomonas sp. LBUM1673, assembly GCF_059695645.1. Taxonomy (NCBI): domain Bacteria; kingdom Pseudomonadati; phylum Pseudomonadota; class Gammaproteobacteria; order Pseudomonadales; family Pseudomonadaceae; genus Pseudomonas; species Pseudomonas sp. LBUM1673. The sequence goes on along the minus strand of NZ_CP166780.1, from coordinate 2,242,504 downwards.
TGGCTTCCTTCTGAAGGGGTGCGGTGGGGTTGGCGGTTGGCACAGCGACGGGTACGAAGCGCGGCGAGTTCGGCGTCGAGCATGGCCTGGGCCTTGACGCGCAGCTCTGGCGGCAGGTCGTCGAGTTGTTCAAACACGAAGTGGCGACCGGCGTCGTCATCAATCAGGCGGGCATTGACTCTCATGGCGACGTTCTCCTGGTCGCGGATACCGGGCATCAACGCCACGCGCAAGCGGCACTCGACGTCAGTCAGGAAAGAAGTTTTGGTGAGGATGAAGTCGGCTAGCTGTTCAAGGTCGTAGCCCTTGGCAGGCCTTCCACCTTTTGGACTGGCGGATGGCACATCGAAGGCTTGCGGCAGGTCGTCGCGGTGCAGGGTGAAAAACGACGGGGACAGGTCGGCCAGATCGGCCAGTTGCTGCGTGGTGATGGCGGTGGTCTTCATTTCCGAACCTCCCCCCAGAGGTTTTTGTGAATCTAGAATATACGCCTAGTTATTCCTTTTGGGTATTGGACTTATAGTTGTTTTTGTTGTATTAGAGATTAATCCGACAGGCGGCATTGGCGGGGTTAGGCTAGCTGTGCTAAGCGTTTAAGCGATTGACCTGGGACGGGTGCTTAAATAGACAGCTTTATAAAATTAGAGAGGGGATTTAGGGACTGATAATTAAGCGCGGACTGCTTTAGCACGGGGGGTCTTAGCTGGATAACGGCTAAAATTTTGCGGGGGATTTTTTGGAAAATTAGGCAGGATTTTAAAAATTAGTGTTGAGGGCTCTGGTGTGTATTACGTATGTGACGCGAACGAGAAAAACGGTACCCCACCTACCCACCCCGACCATTCCAGCCGCTGCCCGCTCCCCTGGCAGTCCAGCCCGCAGCCCTCCGCCCTTCCTCCCTCCGTCATCGAGTCGAGCTATCAACGATCTGATTGTGTGCTGGCGAGGGGTAATGATTCGGGAGGGATGCCCTGTTTGCCTGGGGCTTTGCTCGTATTCAATTGGGTACACTCTATTGACCGCACGTCGGATGAATACAGCTACGTGACTTCCAGCCTTGCGTTCTCGCTCATTGCTTACCAGAATGGCTATGTCTAGAACCTAATGAATACAGGTGATGCGATGGACATTGGTTATATTCGGGTCAGCTCGGCGGACCAGAACACAGTCAGGCAATTGGATGGTGTGCATCTAGACCAAGTGTTCACTGACAAGGTCAGCGGCAGCACAGTGGACAGGCCAGAGCTGCAAGCCATGCTGCGATCTGTTCGAGGTGGCGATACCCTACACGTCCACTCTATCGACCGCCTGGCGCGCTCTCTGGCGGACCTTCTGGCGCTGGTCGAGGGGCTGACAGCCAAGGGCGTGGCTGTTCAGTTTCACAAGGAGCAGCTGCTGTTTGCGGGCGAGCCCAACCCTATGCAGCAACTCATGCTCTCCCTGCTCGGCAGCGTGGCACAGTTCGAGCGGAGCATGATCCGGGAACGACAGCGGGAAGGCATCGCCAAGGCCAAGGAAGCCGGCGCCTACAAAGGGAGGGCTAAGGCCGTCGATGACTCGGCGATACGGCTGGCGGTAGAGAATGGGATGTCCTATCGGGATACGGCTAAGCACTTAGGGGTTTCCCTTAGTACAGTGCAACGGGCGATGCGGGGGTCACAGGAGAGTTAAATGCGCATGTTGCAGGGTTGAACCTAGCAACACACCCGAACCCAGCAACAACCCAGCAACACCAACGCGCCGCTCTAGCACAAGGGTTTCAGCGAAATCGACAGGGAATGTTGTCAGGTGTTGCTAGGTTTTCCCCTATTCCGTAACCATACACGTCTATACACACTACACAGCACATATATAGTCATACTATTTACAGCCTCTTTTTATTTCTCTCTAAGAACATAAAAAACCTAGCAACATAGCAACAACTACTGTGCAAGCCCCGGTCTAGAGCGGTGCTTTCATGTTGCTGGGTTGGTTGCTAGGATTCATCAAACCCAGCAACCCAACAACACCTGTGCCCTCCCCGCCAAGTGCTCAGCACCGGCATCGGCAAGGGGCATTGCTGGGGGCATGTGCCTAAGCTCATTCCGCTAGATGCCCAAATTAGAGCCTACCAAGCCTTAAGCCTCGGATGATCGTCCACAATCAGCACTGACTTCATGACAACTCCCTGTGCAAAGACCCGACGATTGCGCACGAATGCGCTCCGGACGACGACGGACCGGACGCAACGACTTTCGCATGAGGGGCAGGAAGAATGTACCTGTCAGAAATGATAGTACCGACGAACGGTATCCCCGGAATCAACCGATCCGTTGTCGATTCCACTCATGATCCTGGGACGGTGCAGCTTCACACACAGGCGGGTCGATGAGCGCCATCAGTCGTTGAATGGCCACAAGATCAGGCAGCGCGGCGTGGCCATCGTAGATCAACGAGTAATGAACCTGGCGGTTATCGAGGAAGAACTCAGGCAGGTCCAACGCCCCACCCGCCAACAAGGCATTGATGACCACCAGATCGAACGGCTCGCAACCGTACTCAACCAGAGTCAGCATCTCCACAAGGCTTTGCACCGGTGCCACCCGGTAATAACCGAGCTGATTGAACAACCGCTCGGTTTTCATTCGATGAAAATGCTGCTCGTCGGCGATCAGGATACGTAAGGCTTTATTCGGCAAAACAGGTCCCCCTGGAGGGTGACAGATTCGTGGTGGAGCAAGGCTACGGAAGACTTGTCGCGCCTTCTGTAGGACTTTTCTTAAAAGTACGTGCCTGTATCCGACGTAAATATCAAAAGACCGCAGCCTTCGGCAGCGCCTGCGATTTGGCAGCATTACTGCCAACCAAACCTGCGGATGTAGAAGCCTTTCACCGCCTGGGTCAGCGCCATGTACGCCAGCAGAATCACCGGCAAGAACACGAAATACAGCGACGGCAGCGCCTGCAGCTTGAAGTAATGCGCCAGCGGCCCCATCGGCAGGAAAATCCCCACGGCCATGATCACGCCGGTCATGATCAGCAGCGGCGTGGCGGCGCGGCTTTGCAGGAACGGGACCTTCGGCGTGCGGATCATGTGCACGATCAGCGTCTGGGTCAGCAGCCCGACCACGAACCAGCCGGACTGGAACAGGGTCTGGTGGTCCGGGGTGTTGGCATCGAACACGTACCACATCAAGGCAAAGGTGCTGATGTCGAAGATCGAACTGATCGGGCCAAAAAACAGCATGAAACGCCCGACATCCGCCGGCTGCCAGCGTTGTGGTTTTTTCAGCATGTCATCGTCGACGTTATCGAATGGAATGGCGATCTGCGAAATGTCGTAGAGCAGGTTCTGCACCAGCAGGTGCATCGGCAGCATCGGCAGGAACGGAATGAACGCACTGGCCACCAGCACCGAGAACACGTTGCCGAAGTTCGAGCTGGCGGTCATTTTGATGTACTTGAGCATGTTGGCGAAGGTCCGCCGCCCTTCGAGCACGCCCTCCTCAAGCACCATCAGGCTCTTCTCCAGAAGGATGATGTCCGCTGCTTCCTTGGCGATGTCCACCGCGCTGTCCACCGAAATACCGATGTCGGCGGTGCGCAGTGCCGGTGCGTCGTTGATGCCGTCACCCATGAAACCGACCACATGGCCGTTGCCCTTGAGCAGACGAACGATGCGCTCCTTGTGCGATGGCGTGAGTTTGGCGAAGACATTGGTGGTCTCCACCGCCACCGCCAGTTCGGCGTCGCTCATGCGTTCGATGTCGTTGCCCATCAGCAGGCCTTGCTGTTCCAGCCCGACTTCGCGGCAGATTTTCGCGGTCACCAGTTCGTTGTCGCCGGTCAGCACTTTCACCGCCACCCCGTGAGCGGCCAGGGCCTTGAGCGCTGGCGCGGTACTTTCCTTCGGTGGATCGAGGAAAGCCACGTAGCCGATCAGTGTCAGGGCCCGCTCATCGGCCAAGCTGTAACTGTCGCGCCCTTCGATCATCGGCCGCGCCGCGACCGCCACCACCCGCAGGCCTTCGGCATTGAAGGTGGCGGTGACCTGGCGAATCCGCGCCAGCAATTCATCGCTCAGCGCCTCGTCGGCAACGCCATGGCGCACCCGAGTGCACACCGCCAGCACTTCTTCCACCGCGCCTTTGCAGATCAGCAGATGCGGCTGATCACGCTCGGCCACCACCACCGACATGCGCCGACGGGTGAAGTCGAACGGGATCTCGTCGACCTTGCGAAACGCCGTGCCGACTTTCAGTTCACGGTGCACTTCAACGTGTTCCAGCACCGCCACGTCCAACAGGTTTTTCAGGCCGGTCTGGTAGTAGCTGTTGAGGTAGGCCATTTCCAGCACATCATCGCAATTGTTGCCCCAGACATCGACGTTGCGCGCGAGGAAGATTTTGTCCTGGGTCAGCGTGCCGGTCTTGTCGGTGCACAGCACGTCCATGGCGCCGAAGTTCTGGATCGCGTCGAGGCGTTTGACGATGACTTTTTTGCGCGACAGAAACACCGCACCCTTGGCCAGGGTCGAGGTGACAATCATCGGCAGCATTTCCGGGGTCAGGCCCACGGCGATCGACAGCGCGAACAGCAACGCTTCGGTCCAGTCACCCTTGGTGAAACCGTTGATGAACAACACCAGTGGCGCCATGACGAACATGAAGCGGATCAGCAACCAGCTGACTTTGTTGACCCCGGCCTGGAACGAGGTCGGTGCACGATCGGTGGCACCGACCCGTTGCGCCAGCGCGCCGAAATAAGTGTTGTTGCCGGTGGTGAGAATCACCGCCATCGCCGTGCCGGACACCACGTTGGTGCCCATGAACAGGATGTTGTCGAGGTCCAGCGGGTTGTGGGTGTCGTTGTCCTGCTGACGAGGAAACTTCTCCACCGGCATCGATTCACCGGTCATCGCGGCCTGGCTGACGAACAGGTCCTTGGCGTTGAGCACCCGGCAATCGGCGGGGATCATGTCGCCGGCCGAGAGCACGATCAGGTCACCCGGCACCAGTTGTTTGATCGGCAGTTCAATGCGTTGCGCACCGCTATCTGCCATCTCTCGACGCATCACCGTGGCGGTGTTGCTGACCATCGCCTTGAGGGCGTCGGCAGCCTGGTTGGATTTGGTTTCCTGCCAGAAACGCAACAAGGTCGAGAGCACCACCATGGAGAAAATCACGATGGCGGCTTTCAGGTCTTCAGTCAGCCAGGAGATCACCGCCAGTAAGGTCAGCAGCAGGTTGAACGGATTTTTGTAGCAGTGCCACAGGTGCGTCCACCACGGCAGCGGTTGCTCGTGCTCGACTTCGTTGAGGCCATATTGCCCGCGCAGCGCATCGGCTTCGGACTCACTCAGGCCGTCGTTGTGGCTGCCGAGGTTATCCAGCAGTGGGCCGGTGTCGCTGTTGGCGGCGACGACCAGGGTTTGCGCGAGCGTCGGCGGGACCTCACGACTGACCGTGGTGTCAGTGAAGTTTTCCAGCAACGCCAGTCGGCGAAAGTGCCGGGCGATGTGGCGGGTACGCAGGAATCCGGCGAAGAATTCTTTCAGCAAGGTAAGGTTCATGGCAGTGCCCCCCAGGGTCAGCCGGGAAACCTTCGAGCAGGCGTGTCGAGGCGCTGCGAAGTCGACAGGGGGTCGAACATCACACGCTGTGCGTCGATGAGAGGGACGTCGGGAGTCGGGCCGAAACCGGCCACGATCGGGATGCCGCTGCTCGCTTTTCGGCGAGACAACGGCACAAAAGGCTGCGCGTTATCTTGCCGAGAAGATGCCGGTTACCGAGACCGGCCGACAACTGTCACTCGAACAAGTACCCACTGAGGGTCTCCGCTATTGATGAAAACGCGCGAAGCTTACGCCGGGGTTTCTGCAGAGTAAACGCTGCAAAGGCGTATGACGGGGGGAATCGTGGGGTTCTTCAGGAAGGGTTCAGATTTGAGCTTCTGTGGTGCCTTTTAGGGCCCTATCGCGAGCAGGCTCGCTCCCACAATGGACCTGTGTTCGCAGGGCCAATGTGGGAGCGAGCCTGCTCGCGATGGCGGCCTTACAGCCGCAACAAATCTCAGCTGGCCGTGGCCAACAACACGTCCATCACCGACCGGCCATGCCCACGGGATTTGCCATGGTCATACAACGAGCCGGCAATTTCATCGGCGCGGATCGGCAGGATCGACAGCAAGGTGTCGCTCAACCCATGGCTGGCCTGACAGAAGCCCTGCATGTAGATGCCGGCCTTGCAACGCTCGTCGGTGATCAGCTTGTAGTTGCGATCGACCTCGAAATCGCCCAGGTACTGTTCCAGAGGCGCCAGCAGTTTGCGGTGCATCTGACGCTCGTAACCGGTGGCCAGCACCACAGCGTCGTAATGGCGAACCATGACTTCACCGGTGGCGTTGTTGCGTACCGCCAGCTCGATACCACGCTCGGTGGCGGTGGCTTTTTCGATAGTGGTCAGGGTACGGAATGCATGGCGCGCAATGCCCGAGACCTTCTGCCGATAGAAGATGCCGTAGATGCGCTCGATCAGGTCGATGTCCACCACCGAATAGTTGGTGTTGTGGTACTCGTTGACCAGACGCTCGCGTTCGCTGCTGGCCTGCTGGAACACCAGGTCGGTGAACTCTGGTGAAAACACTTCGTTGACGAAGGGGCTGTCATCGGCAGGTTTCAGGGCCGAGCCCCGCAGGATCATGTCTACCTGCACCGACGGGAAGCTGTCGTTCAAGTCGATGAAGGCTTCCGCCGCGCTCTGCCCGCCGCCGATGATCGCAATGCTCATCGGTTGGTTGTTCACGCACGGCTGCTTGGCCATGCGCTCCAGGTACTGGGAGTGGTGGAACACCCGACCGTCATCCTTGAGCGCCTTGAACGCTTCAGGAATGCGCGGTGTACCGCCGGCGCTGACCACCACCGAACGGGTGGTGCGCACATGCTGCAAACCCTGGGTATCGCGAGAAATCACCCGCAGTGCCTCGACCTGCTGGTTGTGCAGCACCGGCTCGATGGTCAGCACTTCCTCGCCATAGCGGCTCTGCTCGGTAAATTGCCCGGCGACCCAGCGCAGGTAGTCGTTGTACTCCATGCGGCACGGATAGAAGGTGCCGAGGTTGATGAAGTCCACCAGACGACCGTGGTGCTTGAGGTAATTGACGAAGGAATACGGGCTGGTCGGGTTGCGCAGCGTCACCAGATCCTTGAGGAAGGAGATCTGCAGTTCGCTCTGGGTGACCAGGGTGTTGCCATGCCAGCGGTAGTCCGCTTGCTTGTCGAGAAACAGCACATCCAGCTCGCCCTGGCTCGGCCCGCGCTCTTGCAGGGCAATGGCCAGGGCCAGGTTCGAAGGGCCGAAACCGACGCCGATCAGGTCGTGAACGATGGGCGATGCAATTGCCTGTGTCATTTCCAGTGTCCTCTGGATGAACCCCGGAGCAGCGGGGATAAAGCCTGGGTGACCTGACCGGCCATGTGCAGGACCGCAGATCGTCTGTTGAATAGGAACGAGGACAATGAAAAAAAATTTAACGAGGTCTGATTAAATCGCGTCGATCAATGGGCATCCCACTGGCGCATCCGCACCCGGCAATGCTTCATGGCATTGACGATGTGCTTTTCCACCAGCGCCCGGGAAATACCCAAGTGCTCGGCGATTTCCGGGTGCGACAAGCCTTCGAGCTTGCGCAGCAGGAAACTCTCGCGACACAGCCGTGGCAACTCCGCCAGCGCACGCTGAAGCATGTCCAGGCGCTGACCGTGATCGAGGCTGTTGTGGGGCGACGGGATGAAGTAGCGCTCTTCGCTATCGAGCACGTCCAGGGATTCGACCTGACGCAAGGCATTGCGGCGGTGGTCGTCGATCACCAGGTTGAGCGCGGTGCGATAAAGAAACGCCCGGGGTTGCTCGATCGGCGTGTCGCTGGAACGCTCCAGCACCCGCAGATAAGCGTCATGCACCACATCTTCGGCCACCTGACGGTTGCCTAGCTTGGCGTTCAGGAAACACACCAGCTCGCGATAGTAGTTTTCCAACATGACTCCCGGCCGCACAGGGTGCGGTTTCTATCCTTGAGCCAGATCCGCGACCGCCAGGTAGGCAGTGGCACGATGGTGGCAGTTTCGAGCGTGTAATTTATAGTAATTCTCATATAGATTTAAAGCGCTGTTTCTATTTGCCTGATAAATAGTGCTGTCCTATACCTGTAACCCTTGCCTGTAACTCTATGTGTCCACGCTTAAATTCCCCGCCTACCTTATCGTTTACAGGACAGCTCCCCGTGTCTGTCGGCCCTCCGACAGCGTTCGGCTGTCGGCAGATTGTGCGCCCCAGCTGAACGACGGGCCGATTCCTATTGGCCGGAACCCTGCATGAAACGTCCCCGTCACACCCGACGCGCCCTGCTTGTAGCCCTTTGTCTGATCCCCCTTATCGCCGTCGCGGCCTGGCAGGTTCTGCCTCCCGGTCGAGATCGGTTCGCCACGGTCCAGGTCGCTCGCGGCGACATTGAAAGTAGCGTCACGGCATTGGGGACCCTGCAACCGCGGCGTTATGTCGATGTCGGCGCCCAGGCCTCGGGGCAGATTCACAAGATTCATGTGGAGGTCGGCGACGTGGTCAAGGAAGGCCAGTTGCTGGTGGAAATAGACCCTTCCACCCAACAGGCCAAACTCGACGCCGGGCGTTTTTCCATCGACAACCTCAAGGCGCAGCTTCAGGAGCAACGGGCACAACACGACCTGGCCCGGCAGAAATATCAACGCCAACAAAACCTCGCCGCCGGCGGCGCCACACGGGACGAGGATGTGCAAACGGCCCAGGCCGAACTGCGCACAACCCAGGCGCGCATCGACATGTTTGAGGCGCAGATCCGCCAGGCCCAGGCCAGCCTGCGCAGCGATCAGGCCGAACTCGGCTATACGCGCATTTACGCACCGATGAGCGGAACGGTCGTCGCCCTCGATGCCCGGGAAGGCCAGACCCTCAACGCCCAGCAACAAACGCCGCTGATCCTGCGCATCGCCAAACTGTCGCCCATGACGGTCTGGGCCGAGGTCTCGGAGGCTGATATCGGACACGTCAAACCCGGCATGACCGCCTGGTTCACCACGCTCAGCGGCGGCAACCGGCGCTGGAGCAGCACGGTGCGGCAGATTTTGCCGATACCGCCCAAACCGCTGGATCAGACCAGCCGGGGCGGCGGCAGCCCGGCCAGTTCCAATAAAAGCGGCACTGCCCGCGTGGTGCTGTACACGGTGCTGCTGGACGTCGACAACGCCGACAACGCGCTGATGGCGGAAATGACCACCCAAGTATTCTTCGTCTCCAATCAGGCCAAAAATGTCCTTACCGCGCCGGTCGCGGCCTTGCAGGGCGGCCCGCAAGCGGACAGTCAATCGGCTCGAGTCGTCGCCCAAAACGGTGACATCGAGCAACGAACGGTGCGTACCGGCATCAGCGATCGCCTGAAGGTGCAGATCCTCGACGGGCTGGACGAAGGCGATCACTTATTGATCGGTCCTGCCGACGGCAGCGGAGGCTGAATGCAAACGCCCCTGATCGACCTGCAGGACATTCGCAAATCCTACGGTGGCGGCGACGCGCCCGAAGTTCACGTATTGCGCGGCATCGACCTGTCGATCCACGCCGGGGAGTTTGTGGCGATCGTCGGCGCTTCCGGTTCCGGCAAATCGACACTGATGAATATCCTCGGCTGCCTCGACCGGCCGACGTCCGGCGAGTATCTGTTCGCTGGCGAAAATGTCGCCCGACTCGACAGCGATGCATTGGCCTGGCTGCGCCGCGAAGCGTTCGGTTTCGTGTTTCAGGGTTACCACCTGATCCCGTCCGGCTCGGCCCAGGAAAACGTTGAGATGCCGGCGATCTACGCCGGCACCCCAGCGGCTGAACGTCACGCTCGCGCCGCCGCCCTGCTCGATCGCCTGGGCCTGGCCGAGCGCACCGGCAATCGTCCGCACCAACTCTCCGGCGGCCAGCAGCAACGGGTGTCCATTGCACGTGCGTTGATGAACGGCGGCCATATCATTCTCGCCGATGAGCCCACCGGCGCGCTCGACAGCCACAGCGGTGCCGAGGTCATGGCGCTGCTCGACGAACTGGCGAGCCAGGGCCACGTGGTGATCCTCATCACCCACGACCGCGACGTGGCGGCGCGGGCCAAACGCGTCATCGAAATCCGTGACGGCCTGATCATCAGCGACAGCGCCCGCGACAACCCCGCCGCCCAGACCTCGGCCAATCCCGGTGCGCTGCAAGCGGTGGATTTGCGCAAGCGGCTGACCGAAGGCGCCGAGGCCACCGGCGCCTGGAAAGGCGAGCTGGTCGATGCCGTACACGCGGCCTGGCGGGTGATGTGGATCAATCGCTTCCGCACCGCCCTGACGCTGCTGGGGATCATCATCGGCGTCGCCTCGGTGGTGGTGATGCTGGCCGTCGGCGAAGGCAGCAAGCGTCAGGTGATGGCGCAGATGGGCGCCTTCGGTTCGAACATCATTTATCTCAGCGGCTCGGCCCCCAACCCGCGCACACCGCCGGGCATCGTGACTCTGGATGACGTCGCGGCGCTGGCCAGCCTGCCGCAGGTCATGCGGATCATGCCAGTCAATGGCGCGGAGGCCGGGGTACGGTTCGGCAACGTCGACCACCTGAGTTATGTCGGTGGCAATGACACGAACTTTCCGGTGATTTTCAACTGGCCGGTGGTCCAGGGCAGCTACTTCACCGAGGCCGATGAACACAACGCGGCGGCGGTCGCAGTGATCGGCCATAAGGTGCGCACCAAGTTGCTCAAGGATGTCGCCAACCCCATCGGCCAATACATCCTGATCGAAAACGTGCCCTTTCAGGTCGTCGGTGTGCTCGCTGAAAAAGGCGCCAGTTCCGGCGATTCCGACAGCGACAACCGGATTGCCGTGCCCTACTCGGCGGCCAGTGTCCGGCTGTTCGGCACCCACAACCCCGAATACGTGGCCATTGCCGCAGCCGATGCGCGCAAGGTCAAAGAGACCGAAAAAGCCATCGAACAGTTGATGCTGCGCCTGCACAACGGCAAACACGATTTCGAACTCACCAACAATGCCGCGATGATTCAAGCCGAAGCCCGTACACAGAATACGCTGTCGCTGATGCTCGGTTCGATTGCGGCGATTTCGCTGCTGGTGGGCGGGATCGGGGTGATGAACATCATGCTCATGACCGTGCGCGAACGGACCCGGGAGATCGGTATCCGCATGGCCACCGGTGCCCGTCAGCGCGACATCCTGCGCCAGTTCCTCACTGAAGCGGTGATGCTATCGGTGGTCGGCGGGATCGCCGGAATCGCCCTGGCGCTGATCGTCGGCGGCGTATTGGTGCTCAGCGCAGTCGCGGTCGCCTTTTCGCTGGCAGCCGTCATCGGCGCCTTCGCCTGCGCACTGATCACCGGCGTTGTCTTCGGCTTCATGCCGGCCCGCAAAGCTGCCCGGCTCGACCCGGTCACGGCCCTTACCAGTGAATGATCGATCTATGAAACCGCAACTGAGCCTGTTGACCCTTTGCCTGTTACTCGGCGCGTGCAGCCACCCCGCTCCGCGCCCGGACAGCGGCATTCAACCCCCGCCGGCCTGGCAATCGCCACACCGCGAAAGTGCTTCCCAGACCAGTCGGCAATGGTGGACGCAGTTTGGCAGCCCGCAGCTTGATCGCCTGATCGAACAGGCCCGCGTCGGCAGTCATGACCTGGCCGCCGCCATCGCTCGAGTGCGCCAGGCTCAGGCCGACACGGTGATTGCCGGCGGCTCGCAGCTGCCTGAGGTCAAGGCCGGCATGAACGCCAACCGCCAGAAACTGCTGCATGGCAAGGGCTACAGTCAACTCGATGTCGATAGCAACGACAAGGCCGTGGACTTTTTCGACGCCAACTTCAGCGCCAGTTACGAACTCGACTTCTGGGGCGGCAAACGCGCGTCCCGAGACAGTGCGCAGCATGGTTTGCGAGCCAGCGAGTTCGATCAGGCCACGGTTGAGTTGACCTTGCTCAGCGGGGTTGCCAACAGCTACGCGCAAGCCTTGTCGCTGGGGGAACAGAGTCGCATTGCCGAGCTGAACCTGGCCAATGCACAGAATGTCCTGAAACTGGTGCAGACCCGTTTCGATTCAGGCTCGGCCACCGCACTGGAACTGGCGCAACAGAAAAGCCTGGTGGCGGCGCAACAACGGCAACTGCCGCTGATTCGCCAGCAAGCCCAGGATGCACTGATCAGCCTCGCCGCCCTCCTGGGCCGGCCGGTCCAGCAACTGCCGCCCAGCCAGGAGTCCTTCGATCAACTGCAGTGGCCAGCCATCGGCGCCGGGCTGCCCAGCGAACTGCTCAGCCGCCGCCCGGACATCACCCGCGCCGAAGCGCAACTGGCCGCTGCCCAGGCCGACGTCACTGTCGCTCGCGCCGCCATGCTGCCCGCCGTGACCCTGAGCGCCAGCCTCGGTTCGGGCGCCAACACGGCCAACGATATTCTGCGCAGCCCGTTCTACAACCTGACCACCGGGCTGGTCGCGCCAATCTTCAACAACGGCCGCCTCGGCGCCGAGCGCGACAAGGCCACGGCCCGTCAACAAGAACTGCTGGAAACCTATCGAGGCGCGATCATCAACGGTTTTGCCGACGTCGAAAAAACCCTCAACAGCATTCGCGGCCTGGATGAACAGCGGGAGTGGCAACGCGAAGAATTGAACCAGGCGCAGACCGCGTTCAACATCGCTCAAAGCCGTTATCAGGCCGGGGCCGAGGATTTGCTGACGGTGCTGGAAACACAGCGCACGCTGTATGCCGCGCAGGATTCGAATGTGCAACTGCGGTTGTCGAGGTTGCAGGCCAGTATTGCGCTGTACAAAGCGTTGGGTGGGGGGTGGCAGGCGCTTTGATCGAGGTTGTCTGTCACCAAAAACCTTGAACCGAACACTACCTATGTGGCGAGGGAGCTTGCTCCCGCTCGACTGCGCAGCAGTCGCAAAACCTGTGAATGCGGTGTGCCTGACAGTATGTGATCGCAGGTTTTAGGGCCGCTTCGCGCCCCAGCGGGAGCAAGCTCCCCCGCCACAAGTGCCTGACTTACGATTGCAGCGGCTTGACCTTCAGATTCCGCGCATACCACGGCCGTTGCGGCACGCGGCGAAACAGCCCGGCGAGTTTCTTGTCGTCAGTGCCGAAGGTGATGCGCAGCGCCAGCTTCATGGTTTCCGGGTCCATTTCCACCGACTTGCCGACCTGCAATCCCGGCGTGGTGCTGCAACCGTGGGTACTCGGGCCGAGCCACGGATCATCGACTTCAACCCAGCGACCGGGGGCGAACCAGGGCACGCCATTGACCTCGAGCCGGCTGACCTCCCCCGGATGGAAGCGCTCGTGAGCGCGGAACCAGTCTTCCAGACGATCGTCGATCCAGCCGTGGAAGTGCCAGAACACCGGGTTCACGTGGGATGAAAACGGATCACCGAGGAAGTCGTTTTCCGGCGCATACCAACGCGCGGAAAAGTCCGCCGGATCCCGGGCAAAGGGCACCGGCTGGCCGTTGGATGGATCGCGCGGCACCGAGGCCCAGCGCATGTGCAGCCAGTCGTGCAGGCCTAGTTCAACCTCTGAGCCGAACTGCCCCAGGGTCAACTTCGACAGATAACGCGGATCACGGTAGCGCGATTCCCACACCTGAAAATTGCTGTGATAGGTCTCGGCGGTCTTGATGTCGCTGACCCACCGCGTGTACTCGGTGTCTTCGGCGGCCAGCCAGGTGGGCGGCAGCGCCGTGCCATCGTGATTGTCGAAATAGCGGGCGAAGCCCTGACGGTCGCGTTCAAGCTCCGGCTGCGGCATCGGGAAGCTCGGCCAGGACAGCAGGTCCTGCATCGAACGCGCAGTGCCGAGCATGTGCCGGTGCATGAAGAAAAAGTCGACCCCCGAGCCATTACGGTCTTTACGCGGCCCACGGGCATCGCGCTCCTCGCCCCGCGGGCCCGGCTGCCAACCGATGCCGCGCAAGGCACCGCGCTGGTCTTCGGAGAGTTTGTGCCATTTGTCCCGCGTGGCGTGCCAGAGCTGGTGGAACAAGCGGTGCTCGGGGGAAATCAGCCACGCCAGCAACGGCGGATTCAGACCGACACGCTCGCGGGCTTCGGGAAACAGTCGTTTGCGCGCGACAAATCGATTGTCCAGTTCCGGCAAGCCAAGCGGGCGATCCAGACGCAGAATCCGCCCGCTGAGGGTGCCACTGCCGGCATTGCCGAAATCAGCCCAGACCTCATCGAGCACCACCGCCAGTTCATAGGCCGGTGCGCCGTTGGCCGATTGCGTATCGACCAGGCGCCAGTACAACTGGCTGGCGTCAGGCGGAACCAGATCGCCGATCACCCGGTAACGCGGCTCGGCTTCGCTGCGTAACTGCTGCGCGATATCGAGGCAGCCACGCAGGCCGCGGCCACGCTGGGCGATGTCGAGAAACAGTTCCAGCCCGCGCTGCGGTAAACCGTCGAGGCCCGCGCGGGAATCTTCGAAGTGGATATCCCAGATGCCTCGCAGCGAGTTGGCCAACTGCTGACCCGCGGTGTCCGCCAGGTCGACGGTCGCTTCGCCCGGGGTGATCGTCGGGTCTGGCTTCTTCCATTCGCGATGCCCATAAAAAGCCGCAGGCACGGCAGCGCCGGTCAGCGCCAGGCCTGCCATGAACCATCGTCGAGAAATCGTCATTGCCCTACCTGTGTCAGCCATGAAGCAGGCTTTATCCAAGCTAGAACGTTTGTTGGGTGGGGAAATTTAAGCGTGCCAAACACAATCCCCTGTGCCGAGGGAGCTTGTTCCCGCTCGGCTGCGAAGCAGACGTAAAATCTGTCAGCGTGGTTTTCAGTCATACCGCGGCGGCAGGTTTTGGGACCGCTCCGCGCTCCAGCGGGAGCAAGCTCCCTCGCCACAAGGTATCGCACAAGGCCCTAATTTTTTCTGCCAGCCACTCGTTCCTCCCAGATAGCAAAGGCCCCTGCACCTGTACCGGGGCGGCGAACCTGACTGAGATGGCAATGACAAAACCACGTTCGAAAAAGGCGCTTTACATCGGCCTGCCGCTGGCCCTGGCGATCAGCGCCGGTGCAGGCTTCGCGGTCTGGTATTACGGGTTCAAGGACAACCTCGGTTACCCGATCAAGGTGATGAAACAGGCCGACGAGTTGCACGAGCGCATGCTCTCCTTCGACAGCCACATCAGCCTGATGCAGAACTTCGGCACGCGGGGCAACGAGGCTGACAAGGATGGCAAAGGCCAGTTCGACCTGGTCAAGGCTAACCGCGGACATCTGTCCGGTGCGGCCCTGACGATTTTCGGCTGGCCTGAACTGTGGAATGGCGCCAACGCGCCGCACAGGCCCACCGCCGGTTTCGTCGAAGAGGCACGCAACCAGCAGGAGATCCGCTACAAGATTATTTCCGGCATGGTCCGCGACTTTCCCAATCAGGTTGCCATTGCCTACACCCCCGACGACTTCCGTCGATTGCACGGTGAAGGCAAGTTCGCAATTTTCATCAGCATGCTCAATGCTTATCCACTGGGCCATGACCTGAGCCTGCTGGACCTGTGGACGGCACGCGGCATGCGCATGTTCGGTTTCAGCTACATCGGCAATAACGACTGGGCCGACTCGTCGCGCCCCTTGCCGTTTTTCAACGATTCGCCAGATGCCCTCGACGGCCTCTCGGACCTGGGCAAGCAAGCCGTGCATCGCTTGAATGACCTGGGCGTGATCATCGACGTGTCGCAAATGTCGACCAAGGCCCTGGAGCAGGTCGCGCAATTGAGCCGCACGCCGATGGTGGCTTCGCACTCGGCGCCACGGGCGATGGTCGATATCCCGCGCAATCTCAGCGACAAGGAATTGCAGCTGATCAAGCACAGCGGCGGCGTGGTGCAGGTGGTCGGTTTCTCCCAATACCTGCGACCGCTGACCCAGACCACCCAGGACAAACTCAACGAACTGCGCAAACAGTTCGACCTGCCGCCCCTGCCGAACCTCTCAATGGCTCTGATGCCGGGTGATCCGGTCATCGCCGCCTGGTCCGAGACAAAATTCGGCCAGTACGCCAGCCGCCTCTACGCGATTCTTGAAGAAGAACCCAAAGCCACCCTCAAGGACCTCGGTGACGCCATCGATTATACGGTGCGAAAAATCGGCATCGATCATGTCGGCATCAGCTCCGACTTCAACGAAGGTGGCGGGGTCAAGGGTTGGAACAACGTCGGTGAAATTCGCAACGTCACGGCGGAACTGATCTCGCGCGGCTACTCCGAAGCTGACATCGCCAAGCTCTGGGGCGGCAACTTCCTGCGGGTCTGGGATCAGGTACAGAAAGCCGCCAAGCCGGCGCTGATTTCACATCAAGGCACGAGCAAACCATGAGCGATCGTCGAACCTTTCTGAAACAGGCCGGGATCCTCGCCGCCGGCCTGCCCTTGACGGCCGGCCTGCACAACGTCGCCAGCGCCACGCCACAGCCCTCGCTGTCAGGGGACAAATGGGCGCAACTGCGGCAGCTGTTCGACCAGGATCCGGATTACCTGCACTTCTCCAACTTCCTGATCACCTCGCACCCCAAACCGGTGCGTGAAGCGATCGAGATGCACCGTGCCGCCCTCGATAAAAACCCCGGGCTGGCCATGGACTGGGACCTGGGGGTTATCGAGCAGCGTGAAGAAGAGGTGCGCGTCTGGGCGGGTCGTTACCTGCAAGCCAATGCCAAACAGATCGCGTTGACCGGCAGCACCACCGAAGGCCTGGCGATGATTTACGGCGGCGTTCATGTGCGCCCGGACCAGGAAATCCTCACCACCGCCCACGAGCATTACGCAACCCACACGATTCTCGATCTGCGTACCCAGCGGGATGGCACCCGGGTGCGCAAGATCAGGCTGTTCAAGGATCCGCAGACGGCCTCCAAAGCCGAGATCCTTGCCTCGATCGACCAGAACATCAAACCCGAAACCCGCGTATTGGGCATGACCTGGGTGCACTCTGGCAGCGGCGTAAAACTGCCGATCGCCGACATCGGCGCCCTGGTGGACAAGCACAACCGTCACCGTACCGACCAGGACCGGATTATTTACCTGGTCGACGGCGTGCACGGTTTTGGGGTCGAGGACCTGAGTTTTCCAGCGATGAACTGCGACTTCTTCATCGCCGGCACACACAAATGGATGTTCGGCCCTCGTGGCACGGGCATCGTTTGCAGCCGCAGTGAAGAGGTCAAATACGTCACGCCAATCATCCCGACCTTCTCCGAAGCCACGGCATTCTCCACCACCCTGACACCGGGCGGCTACCACTCGTTCGAGTACCGCTGGGCGCTGAACGAAGCCTTCAAACTGCATTTGCAATTGGGCAAGGCCGATGTTCAGGCGCGTATCCATGCCTTGAACAGCTATATGAAAAAACGCCTGCAAGCGCACCCGCAGATCGAACTGGTCACGCCCCTGAGTCCCGAGCTGTCGTCGGGCTTCAGCTTCTTCCGGATCAAGGGCCAGAGCAGCGACATGATCGCCGCCTGGCTGATGCAAAACCGCGTGATCGCCGATGCCGTGGAGCGCGACGTAGGCCCGGTGATCCGCACGGCGCCGGGGCTGCTCAACACCGAAGCTGAAGTCGACCGTTTCATGGCGCTGCTCGACAAACAGCTCTGATCACCAGCCCCATGATGAATGTGGGAGCGGGCTTGCTCGCGAAGACGGCGGCACAGTCAACATCGATGTCGCCTGACACACCGCTTTCGCGAGCAAGCCCGCTCCCACCTCCTTTGCTGGCATTAGATTCCTTTTAACTTTTTATCGAGAGCAATGATGAACAGTGAGCTGCGTAGCTTTTCCTTGAAGACGCTCCCCACACTGGCCTTCGCCGCCGTGGTTGCAAGCCTGATGCCGGGCACTGCTCAGGCCGCCGCGCCCGCCCCGCCCGGGAAAGTCTTCAAGGACTGCAAGGACTGCCCGGAGATGGTGGTGCTGCCCACCGGGACCTTCACCATGGGCACCCCGGACAATGAGGTCGGCCGCGAGCCCGACGAAGGCCCGTTGCACCCGGTGACCTTCGCCAAACCTTTGGCCATCAGCCGTTTTCAGGTGTTGGCCGGCGAGTGGGACGCCTACCTGCGCGACAGCGGTTACGTCATGCCCGACGGCGACACCCGGCCGGGCCGCGAGTGCAAGGCCGGCGTGCCCCGCTATGAACGCACGGCCAGGCATCCGGCGGTGTGCATGGACTTCCCCGAGGTCAATGCCTACGTGGCCTGGCTCTCGAAAAAGACCGGCAAACACTATCGACTGGTTAGCGAATCGCTGCGTGAGTACGCCGCTCGCGCGGGCAGCAGCGGCCCGTTCCCCTTCCCGTTCGATGAAGGCAAGGAATACAGCATCGCCAAACACGCCAACACCTACGGCGCCGCCGATGGCTACAACTTCACCTCACCGGCGGGCAGTTTCCCGGCCAACGCCTTCGGCGTGTACGACATGCACGGCAACGTCTATGAGTGGACCGCCGATTGCTACAACGAGAACTACACCGGTGCACCAAGCGATGGCGGCGCGTGGTTGACCGGTGACTGCAAGGCCCGGCGCATTCGTGGCAATGACTGGGGTGAAGCACCGGTGTTCTCGCGTTCGGGCAACCGGAATGCCACCTACCCCGATACCCGTGGCGACTGGATCGGTTTTCGCGTCGCGCGGGACCTTTGATGCACGCCCACGAACAGCTCAATTCTTGAACCTTTGCCCTTAACGGCACTTGAAGCGGAACCCCCCATGACCTCGAATTCCCGCGGAGCCATCAGTGAAGTCCTCAGCCTGCTCAAGCCTTACCGGGTCGTCGTGGTGCTGTCGATCATGCTCGGCATGCTGGGTGGACTCAGCATTACCGCTCTGCTTGCGACCATCAACGACGCCCTGAACGGCGAAGGCAGCCCACCCGCCAGTGTGCTGGTGACGTTTGTCGGCCTGTGTGTGCTGGCCCTGATGGCGTCGATTCTGTCGGATATCGGCACCAATCATGTCGGGCAGCGCATCATTGCCGGGCTGCGTAAATCCCTGGGCGAGAAAGTCCTGTTGGCTCCGATCGAACAGATCGAGCGGTATCGCAGCCATCGGCTCATTCCGGTCCTGACCCACGATGTCGACACCGTCAGCAGCTTCGCCTTCTCCTTTGCGCCGCTGGCCATCGCCTTCACCGTGACCCTGGGTTGTCTGAGCTACCTGGCTTATCTGTCGTTACCGATGTTTGCCCTGTTGCTGGTGGCGCTGGTGATCGGCACCGTGGTGCAATATGCGGCCCGGGCCAAGGGCATCAAGGGCTTCGAAGCCGCTCGCGAGGCTGAAGACGAACTGCAAAAACACTACAGCGCGATTGCGGCCGGCGCCAAGGAACTGCGCATCCATCGCCCGCGTCGCCAGCGCATGTTCAGCCAGCGCATCGAAGGCACCGCCGACTACATCTGCAATACCCACATCAGCTCGATCAACACGTTCGTGGTGGCCAAGACCTTCGGTTCGATGCTGTTTTTCGTGGTCATCGGCCTGGCACTGGCGCTGCAATCGTTCTGGCTGGGCACCGATAAAGCGGTCCTCAGCGGTTTCGTGCTGGTGTTGCTGTACATGAAAGGCCCGCTGGAATACCTGGTCATCACCCTGCCGGTGGTCAGCCGCGCCAACATCGCCTTCAAGCGCATTGCCGACCTTGCCGAACAGTTTTCCTCGCCCGAGCCGCACTTGCTGCTCAGTGACAAGAACACCCCCAAAACGGTCGTCGAACACCTGGAACTGCGAGACGTGCATTACGCGTTCCCTCCGGTGGACGGCAGCAAGCCCTTCATCCTCGGGCCGGTCAACCTCTCCATCGCCCAGGGCGACATCGTCTTCATCGTCGGCGAGAACGGCGGCGGCAAGACCACGCTGATCAAGTTGCTGCTGGGCCTCTACGCGCCACAGGGCGGTGAAATCATCCTCAACGGCGCGCCGGTACTGGCCAGCAGCCGGGACGATTATCGTCAGTTGTTCACCACGATTTTTGCCGACTACTACCTGTTCGACGAACTGGTGCAAGGCGACCAGCAGGTTCCCGAAGACGCCAACCGTTACCTGGAACGCCTGGAAATCGCCCACAAAGTCAGCATCCGCGATGGCGCATTCAGCACCACCGATCTGTCCACCGGCCAGCGCAAGCGCCTGGCGCTGTTGAACGCCTGGCTGGAGGAACGCCCGGTGCTGGTGTTCGACGAGTGGGCGGCCGATCAGGATCCGGTCTTCCGGCGAATTTTCTACACCGAACTGCTGCCGGAACTGAAGTATCTGGGCAAGACCATCATCGTCATTTCCCACGACGACCGTTACTTCGATGTCGCCGACCAACTGGTGCGCATGGAAGCGGGTCAGGTCATCAGTGAAAAAGCCCCGGCCGCCACGGCCTGAGCCCGGCCCGACGCATTGCCGCCTTTTGCGAGAACCCCATGAACGAACTTCTTGATGATGATCTGCTGGCGCTGCTGCTGGCCGATGCCGCAGACGATGTACAAGCCTTGTCGCCCCGCAGCCGCCTGGATCGAGCCCCGCTGTCGTTTGCCCAGCAACGACTGTGGCTGGAGCAGCAATTGGCCCCGACCAGCTCGGCCTACAACCTGCCACGCGCCTTGCGGCTGACGGGCGATTTGGATACCCGGGCGCTGGAAGTGGCGCTTGATCGGGTCATTGATCGACACGACATTTTGCGTAGCGCATTCAAGGAAATCGACGGCGTACCGATCCAGGTCGTTGAGCGTCACGCCCGTCTGACCCTGCACAAGCAAGACCTCTCGGCGCTCGACCGCCAGGCCCGCGCCGATGAGCTGACGCAGCGTATCCAGAACCAGGCGCTGCGCCCGTTCGACCTGAGTCGAGCGCCGCTGATCCGCGCCACGTTGCTCAAGCTCGACACCCGGGAGCATGTGTTGCTGCTGAACATGCACCACATCGTCTCCGATGCCTGGTCCAATGCGATTCTCATGCAAGACCTGTCCCGCGCCTACAGCCAGGCTCGCCTCGGCGACACCGCGCAACTGCCGCCACTGGCGATGCAATACGCCGACCATGCCACCTGGCAACGCGGTGAATACCTCGACAGTGCCGCCTGCGCCCGCAGCGGCGAATACTGGCGCCAGTACCTGGGCAGCGAGCTGCCCGTGCTCGAACTGCCCCAGGATTTTGCCCGCGCAGCCGGTCAACAACATCTCGCCGGGCGCCGGTCATTGAGTATTCCCACCTCACTGTCCCAAGCGCTCAACGCCTTCTGCCAGCGCCAGGGGCTGACGCCGTTTGTGCTGGCCCTGGGCGCCTGGCAATTGCTGCTCGGCCGCTACAGCAACCAGCACGACTTCACCGTCGGCGTGCCCAACGCCAACCGCAATCGTGGTGAGAGCCAGGAACTGGTGGGCTTTTTCGTCGGCAGTCAGGTGTACCGGGCGCGAATCGACTCCACCCACAACGCCGTGGATTTTTTGCACGACCTGCGCGGGCAATCCCTGGCGGCACTCGAGCATGCCGATTACCCGCTGGAGCTGATGTTCGATCAACTGCAACGACCGGGCGGCCAGACTTCCAATCCATTGTTCCAGGTGTTGTTCAACTGGCGCACCGGCACCGCCGAGCCACCTGCCATGGACTGGGGTGGGCTGGCACTGGAGTTTCTCGATTCAGGGGAGAACCAGGCCAAATTCGATCTCTCACTGGACATCGACTACTCGCATCAAGGCCTTGTCGCCACCTTCGAGTACAGCCGCGACCTCTACAGCCCGGCGACCATCGAACGCATGGCCGGGCATTGGCAGAACCTGTTGCAGAGCCTCATCGAAGCCCCTGAGCGCGCCCTCGGCGAACTGCAACTGCTGGCCCCGGACGAACGTCAACAAACCCTGGCCGACTGGAATCGCCAGCCCACCCGCCTCCCTCGCGAACACTGCCTGCATCACTTGATCGAAGCCCATGCCAGCAAGGCCGGTGAGGCCATCGCCCTGAGTTTTGGCGAGCAGCACATGAGTTACGCCGAGCTCAATCGCCAGGCCAATCGGCTAGCCCATCGGCTGATCAGCGAGGGTGTCGGCCCGGATGTGTTGGTGGGCATCGCCGTCGAGCGTACGCCAGACATGATCATCGGCGTGTTGGCGATCCTCAAGGCCGGGGGCGCCTACGTGCCGCTGGACCCGGCCTACCCGGCTGAACGCCTGGCCTACATGATCGCGGACAGCGGTATCGCACGGGTGCTGACGCAGACGCATCTGCGCGAACAGTTGCCGCTGCCGGCCGAGGTTCAATGCCTGTTACTCGACCAGCCGTCGTCCAGCAACCCGCAGGATGAGCACAATCCCGAGGTGGCGGTGCACTCGGACAACCTGGCGTATGTGATTTACACCTCGGGCTCTACCGGCAAGCCCAAAGGCGCGCTGTTGCCGCACCACAACGTGATGCGGCTGTTTCAGGCGACCGCGAACTGGTTCAACTTCAACCAGGACGATGTCTGGAGCCTGTTTCACTCGTATGCATTCGACTTCTCCGTGTGGGAAATTTTCGGCGCCCTGTTGCACGGCGGCCGGCTGGTGATCGTGCCGCACGCGGTCAGCCGTTCGCCACAGGACGTCTACGCACTGCTTTGCCAGGAACACGTCAGCGTGCTCAACCAGACGCCGTCGGCTTTCAAACAGCTGATGCAGGTCGCCTGCGAACCCGGGCAGTCGCTGACACAACACCTGCGTTATGTGATTTTTGGCGGCGAAGCGATTGATGTGCAAAGCCTGCGTCCATGGTTCGAACGCTTCGGCGATCGCGCGCCGCAGTTAATCAACATGTATGGCATCACCGAAACCACCGTGCACGTGACCTACCGGCCCTTGTCACTGAACGATCTGAACTCGGACGCGGCCAGCCCCCTCGGCGAGCCGATTGTCGACCTGTCGTGGTACCTGCTCGACCCTCATCTGAACCCGGTGCCCAAAGGTTGCATCGGTGAGTTGTATATCGGCCGCGCCGGCCTGGCGCGTGGGTATCTGAAACGCACCGACCTGACCGCCACCCGCTTCGTTCCCGATCCGTTCGACCCGCTACCCGGCGGGCGCCTGTATCGCACCGGCGATCTGGCGCGCTACGGCGTCGATGGCAGCATCGAGTACGTCGGACGCATCGACCATCAGGTAAAAATTCGTGGTTTCCGTATCGAACTGGGGGAAATCCAGGCACGCCTGCAGAGCCTGCCAGCCGTGCAGGATTGTGTGGTCCTGACCCACGAGGGCCCAAGCGGCCTGCAACTGGTCGGTTATGTGATCGCCAGCGAACCGGCCAGCACCGAGCTGCGCGAACAGCTACTGAGCGACCTCAAGGCGCAGTTGCCGGACTACATGGTGCCCAGCCATCTGCTGTTTATCGATCACTTCCCGCTCAACGCCAACGGCAAGCTCGACCGCAAAGCCCTGCCCGAGCCGGATGTCAGTCTGTGGCAGCAAGCCTACGTTGCGCCGGGCAACCCACTGGAAGAGGCACTCGCCCAGCTCTGGCAGCAATCGCTGGGCATCGAGCGCGTGGGTGTGACCGACAACTTCTTTGAATTGGGTGGGCATTCGATTCTGGCCATTCAGTTCATCTCCACCCTCAAGACACGTCTGAACATCGAACTGCGCCTGCAAGAGTTACTGGCCCATCCGAGCATCGGCGAACTGGCGGCGTTTATTTCGCGCAAGCATCGGGAACAGACTCAGTGCGTGGTCGGGTTGAATGCGGCCCCAGCCAGCGCACCGACCCTGTTCTGCCTGCACCCCAGCGGCGGAATCGTGTTCTGTTACCAGCCGCTGGCGAAGAAACTCAAGGCCCAGGCTTCGGTCTGTGGCGTCATGCATCGCGGTTTCAGCGATGGCAGCCAAAGCTGGGACGAGATGGTGGCCGATTACAGCCAAGCAATCGTCAAGGCACAACCTCAAGGCCCCTACCACTTGATGGGCTGGTCGTTGGGGGGCGCGATAGCGCTGGATATCGCCACCACACTGGAAGGCCTGGGTCATCAGGTGGCCTTTCTCGGCCTGGTGGACAGCACCATCCCGGACCACCTGTACCCCGAGGATTTGCCCCGTTATCGACGCTTGCCAAGTAGCGAACAGAGCAGCGAGGCCTCGGAAGAAATCCTCGATGCCATTCACTATTTCGATCTGCTGTTCCCGACCCTGACAGACCGTACGGCGGCATATTTGAAAGACTCGCCACACAGCTCGGTCAAGCAATTCTATGACTGGGCAGCAAGCCTGGTCGAACCGGGCCAAGGCGACTTGTTGTCGATCGTGCAAAGCGTCAAGAACGAAGTCATGAATGCCCAGGCGTTCTCTGTGCATGACCGTCTGCTGGAGGCCTTCAAGGCCTTTACCTTCAAACCTGTGCAGGTCCGGCCCAGTTGCTGGTGGGCCGTGCCGGAAAAAACCACGCAAGAACTGGCGTTCTGCGAGGCATTGATCCGGCGTTACAGCCCGTCGGGTGAGCTGAAATGCTCGGTGCGCTCACCGCTGTTGCACCGCAGCATGATCTTTGATGACGCACTGATCGACTCACTGATCGAAGCCTTCCTGTCCACCACCGCCCCTCACTGATCTCCCCCGCCCCATCACAACCCGCCGGCAGGCTGCGGCGGGTTGCCAGTCAGATAAGCCGTCATGCGGTCCGTAGCAGCCTGCATTCGGTCTGGGCCGCATTCGGAAAATCAGGCACTGCAAAACCCTTGTGGGAGCGAGCCTGCTCGCGATGAGGCCATCACCTTCAACATCAATGTCGCCTGCCAGACTGCTATCGCGAGCAGGCTCGCTCCCACATTTTTTGAACGATTGCCCCGGTTACTTGGGCTCGACACACCCCCCTGTGTGAGCGGGCTTGCCCGCGATGAGGCCATCACCTTCAACATCAATGTCGCCTGCCAGACCGCTATCGCGAGCAGGCTCGCTCCCACAGGGGGTTATATGTCCGCCACCAAATCGCAGGCAAATAAAAAGCCCGGCCCGCAAATGGCGGGCCGGGCTCAGGGTTTGTTGCTTGCAATCAGAACTGCGGGGTGTACTTCACGCTGAACATCAGGTTGCGCGGATCACCAAAGTTGTTGTTGCCATTGAGCTGGTTGTAAGCGGACGTTATGTACGTCTTGTCGAACAGGTTGTTGGCGTTGACCGCCAAACCGATCTCCGGCGTCAGCTGGTAAGCGACACGAGCATCCCACACGGTGTAACCCGGGATTTCATAGGTACCCTCGTAACCCAGTGTGTGGTTTTGGGTGGTGAAGCCCAGACCGGTGCTGACACGGTTCCAGTCGCCGGTGAACTGGTAGTTGCCCCACACGCGCAGCATGTGTTTCGGCGTCCAGGTACTGTAGACGCTGCCTTCGTTGGTCAGGTCTTCCAGGTATTTTGTGGTGTTGTAGGTGTAGCCCGCGAACAGCTGCAGGTTGTCCGTCACTTCACCACTGATTTCCGCGTCGATACCCTGGCTACGAACTTTCCCCGAGGCTACCGAGCAGTACCAGCCATCACACTCCATACCACCGGCGATGTCGTTGACGGCACGGTTTTCCTGGTCGTAACGGAAGATGGCCAGGGAGGTATTGACCCGACCGTCCATCAGCTCACCCTTGAGGCCGATTTCGTAGTTGGTGCCGACGATGGGTTTGAGCACCTTACCGCCGGTATCGCGGTTGGTTTGCGGCTGGAACACGTCAGTGTAGCTGGCGTACACGGCCCATTCACGGCTCAGGTCATAGACGATACCGGCGTAGGGCGTGACCTCTCCGGTTTCATTTCCGGTGCTTGGAGCGTTGGTTGTAATACCGCTGGCTGCGGTTTCGGTTTTCGACTTGTAGCTGTAGTCGTACCAGCTGACACGGGAACCCAGCACCAGCGTCAGATCGTCGACCGGCTTGACGCGCCAGGTGCCGTACAGGCCTTTCTGGCGGATATCGTATTTGCTGAGGGTGCCCCGCCCGCCCGGGCTGTTGATCAGGCCCTCGTAGCTGATGTCCGGTCGGTCGTTGTTCAGGTCGAAGATCGTGTCGGTGCTGCTGTTGTTGAAGGTACGGGCGTATTTATCATCCGTCTCCAACTGAGAGAAGTTGCCGCCCAGAATGACTTCCTGCTGCATCGACAAGGCTTCGAACTTGCCGCTCAGGTTCATGTCGATACCGCCCTTCGTGGACTGGAAATCGGTCACGAAGTCGCCATATTGCACGCTACTGCCATCAGCCGCGAGACCGTTACCGGGAGTTTGCACTCGCTGGTTTTTCGCCTGATTGTCTTCGGTCATGTGCACGGCGCCGACCTTGAAGGCCCAATCGTCGTTGAAGCGGTGCTCGAGATCGGCGTAGAGGGTGGTGACGTCGATTTCGGAACGGTTCCAGCGCGAGCCGGTGTAGGTCGAACGCGAAACGTCCGGCATCGACCCGTCGGCGTAGCGTGGCAGGCCGCGGATGTTGCCGCGCGATTCGCCGTTGGATTGGCTGACCGCGAAACCCAGGGTGGTGTCTTCGCTCAGGTCAATGTCCAGCGCGCCGTACAGCGAGTGGGTCTTGCTCCACGCGTGGTCGATGAACGAGTTGCTCTGGTCTTCGTCGGCGACGATGCGGCCGCGGATGTTGCCGGCCTGGTTCAGCGGGCCGCCGGCGTCCACTTGCAGACCGTAGTGATCCCAAGAGCCGGCCTTGCCGGTCAGGGTCACGGTCGGTGCGCTCTGGCCACGCTTGCGCACCAGGTTGATGGCACCACCGGGGCTGCCAGTGCCTTGCAGCAGACCGGAGGCGCCGCGCAGGATTTCCAGGCGGTCATAGAAAATCAGGTCCTGGGTCGCCCAGTTGCCCAGCGAATAGGTGTTACGCGGGATCGGCACACCGTCGTACTGCCAGTCGTCGATCTGGAAACCGCGCGACGACAGGATCATGCCTTCGCCGACGCCCTGCAGGCCGACTATGCCGGTGGTCTGGTTGACGGCGTCCTTGAGATCGACCAGGTTCTGGTCATCCATCTGCTTACGCGTCATCACGGTGATCGACTGCGGAATTTCCTTGAGGGTGTGGGTGCCCTTACCGATGGTCACGGCATTGGACGTGTAGGAATTGGAACCTTCAGTGGTTGCCTCCATCTGTTGCCCATTGATGGTGGTGGCACCCAGTTCCAGCCCTTGGGTCGAACTGCCGCGCACCAGCATCAGCGTGTTGCCTTCAAAGCTGTAACGCACTCCGGTGCCCTTGAGCAGTTCGGCAATGGCCGCTTCGGCACTCAGTTTGCCGCT
The DNA here is from genome assembly GCF_059695645.1 of Pseudomonas sp. LBUM1673. Classification (NCBI taxonomy): domain Bacteria; kingdom Pseudomonadati; phylum Pseudomonadota; class Gammaproteobacteria; order Pseudomonadales; family Pseudomonadaceae; genus Pseudomonas; species Pseudomonas sp. LBUM1673. The sequence continues at coordinate 2,215,188 of NZ_CP166780.1, read as the reverse complement.
GACGCGGTTGCTGCGCAGGCCGGCCATGTCGGCGGCGTTGTAGATCACCTGCCGGTTGGTTTGCTCGCCAAACGCTTGCAACGCCTGGGGCAAGGGCTGCGCGGCAATGTTGACGGCAATCTCTTCGGCGCAGACCTGCGCGCTGAACGGCATCAGACAGACCATGCCCAGACCGGCCAGCGAGTGACGCGAACGAAGCGTACGGGAAATGACCAAAGCCTTGAACAGAGGTTTCAACTCATGAATTGCTGACATCGTGCTCTCTATTATTCGTTAGAAGTGGATAAGACCGATGGGCCACCAAGTGCCCGACGCTGCCTGGACACGTAAACCGCGCTGTCGACCACCTCAGGGGCAGCACGTCAGCGGGCGGTCGACCCGGCCCCTCCCCGGGCACAGGTCATCTGTCTGGACAACGGCAAAATCGTGTTCTGCCCTACAAACCCGAACCCTGGGGCTACCCTGCCCGACCCGAATTGTCTGCATACCTTAGTAAGACGTAGCACCGCGCAGAAACCGGAATGAGTTTATTTATCATTAACGACACATTTAAAAAAAAGCCGGCGCGTTGGGCGTCGGCCTTTTATTTCCGGGGTTCTCAGCTGTTCTGTGCAGCCTTGGCGTTTTGCAGTTGCCGGGCTTTTTCCGTCAACAAGGCTTTTTCTTCCGGGCTCATGCTGTCCAGACGCAACCGCACCTGGGCCAGTTTCTCCAGTTGACCGGGGCTGCTTTCCCGAGATCGCAATGCCAATGCCAAACCAGCCACGGTCGGATGATCAAACACCACGCCGGGATGGATTTCGCACTGCAACAACTTACGAATGCCGGCCACCAGTTTGATCACCAACAACGAATGGCCACCGGCGGCGAAGAAATCCCGATCAATGCCCAGGCGCTCAACGCCCAGCAGCTGCGCCATGCGTGCCGCGAGCAATTGCTCCAGCGCATCCCGTGGCGCCAGACCTTCATCACCAGCCAGGCTTGCGCTGAGTTGCTGTAACGCCTTGCGGTCGATCTTGCCATTGGCCAGCCGTGGAAAACGCTCGATGAACTGCACGTGCTGCGGCAGCATCACGGCGGGCAAACGCTGGGCCAGTTCGCTGCGAACCGTCTCAAGCAAGGCCGGCGACGGTGGCTGATGAGGCACGACGAAGGCCTGCATCCCCTGCTCAGCCGTCGCCCCTGGCAACACCAGTGCTTCAGCGACCTGAGGCAGGCTCAGCAATTGGGCCTCGATCTCCGCCAGTTCGATTCGGAACCCACGTACCTTGATTTGCTGATCGAGCCGACCGTGTAGCTGAATCGCCAAATCTGGACGATAGCGCGCCAGATCTCCGGTGCGATACAGACGCTCCTGACGATTGAACGGGCTCTGAATGAACACCTGCGCATCGACCTCGGCATTGATGTAACCACGGCATAATTGCGCGCCGCCCAGGTACAGTTCGCCCAACACCCCGACCGGGGCCAGTTGCAGGCGATCGTCAAGCACATACACCTGATTGTTACCCAACACCTGGCTAAGGGCGGCAGTCTCTTGAATTCCACCGTCCAGCAACAACGGATGGACCAGCACACCCACCGTCGCCTCCGTCGGGCCGTAGTGATTGAACACCCGGCAATCGCTGCGTAACCGAGCGATACGCTCGAGCAGCGCAGGGGCGATCGGTTCGCCGCCGAGAATCAGCGTAGACGGCAGTTGCGAGCTGTCGCTGTCGAGCAGCGCGGCAAGGTGCGACGGAACGATCTTCAGGCAATCGATAGCCTGTTGTTTCAGGTAGTCGGCGAACAACCGGCCGTCCTGCATCTGTTCGTCGCTGGCCACATGCAGCGTCGTACCGTTGAACAAGGCGCCAAACAATGCGGTGTTACCCAGGTCCGCCACCACGGTAGACGTGAAGCCAACGTGTTGGCACTGATCCAGCCCCAGGGCCTGACTGGCATGGGCCGTGTAATTAAGCAATTGTCGATGCTCGATCACCACGCCTTTGGGCACACCGGTGGAGCCTGAGGTGAACAGCACATAGGCCGCATCGCTGCCCTGGGTATCGAATTCGATGGCCGGTGCCGACAGGTCCGCCGATTGGCGCAATTGACTCAGCGTGCAGACGCTCAGCGAATGACCGTGCCACTGATCAATTTGCGCGGCATCCACCAGCAGCAAAGCGGCCCCGGCCTGCTCCAGCATCAACACCTGACGCGCCACCGGCCATTGCGGGTCCAGCGGCAGATACGCCGCACCGACACGCCAGGCCGCCAGCATCACCACCACCAGATCGGCCGAGCGCGGCAACGCCAACGCGACGATCGAACCACGGGCCAGGCCCCTGGCTTTCAAGGCCTTGGCCAATACCTCGACATTGGCCTGCAATTGCCCGTAACTCAGGTGTTGCTGCGCGTCGGTCAGCGCGACGGTGTCCGGTGTGGCATGAGCCCGATCGGCAATGCGCTGTGGCAGGTATCGGCCATCCACCAGCGGCCGGGGTGGCGGGTTGATTGCCAGCAAGCGTTGTTGCTCGGCGGCCCCCAGTAATGCCAACTGACCCGGCTCGGCCTGAGGATTAGCCACGATGTTCGCCAGCAATACGCTGAATTGCGTCATCAGCCCTTCGACCGCTTGAGTCGAGTAGCACTGCGCGGCGTAATGAAGATGCAGATGGCCCGACTCGCCCTGTTCGAGCTGTAGCATCAATTCAAATTGAGCGTCCCGAGCGATGGGACGCTGCACGGGTGTCCACTGCAGCGTGCTTGAAGTCTGGGGCTGCGGTGCACGCCAGATCGCGAAACCGTAAGCCGGTCTGGCCGCTGCGGGTGCGAGTTCCGGCGACCAGTACTCCTGCCAGGTGCGGTGCTCATCCAGGCGCGCCGCCAGCTCACTGACCCAGGCGCTGAACGAGGTACTCGCCGCCAGCGACACATGCAGCGGCAGGGTTTTCTCGAACACGCCCACGGCATCGGCGAAATACTCGTAGTCGTCGCGACTGTCGTGCCGCACCCCGACCAGCAGCTGTTCATTTCCCCCCAGACGCGCCAACAGCAGCCACCAGGCGGCTTGCATCACGACGCCCAGCGGTTGCGCCAGCGAGCCTGCCAACTGCTGCAGCGCGGTGCCCAGCGTGGGCTCAAGCGTGGTCGTCAATAGCGCTGTCGCGGACGACGTCTGGGCGGTTGCAGCGCGGTAGCCCAACCATGGGCTGGACAGGTCGACATCCGCGCCTTGCAAATGCTGCTGCCAGTAGGTCCGGGCACTGGCCGCATCCTCGTCGAGCACCACTTCGCTGCGCCATTCCAGGTACTGGGTGAACTCCCCGGTCTCGTCATCGGCCTCGGCCAGACCCTGCTCATACGCCCGCAACAGTTGCTGATAAATCAGCCGCAAGCCGCTTTCATCGACGCAGTGCCGGGCAACGCCGAGCACCAGTGTCCAGTGATTGTCCGCCAGGCGATAGAGCATCGCCTGAGCGTTCTCCGACTCACCGACGACAAACGATCGTGCCGCCCATTCGGCGACTTGAGCCTGGATTTCGGCCGCCGTTTCCAGGCGTGTCTGCACCGTCAGCGGGAAGCGCCCGGCGCCCCCGACGAACTGGCGCAGACCATGGAAGCCCGGCGCCTTGGCCAGGCGCGGCACCAGCATGGGTTGCTGCGCCAACAGCGCATCCAGCGCCGCTTGCAGGCGTTGCGGGTCAAGCGCACCGGTCATTTTTACTTCCAGCCAATGCAGCGCATCACTGCAGGCCGGGGCCTGGGGTAACTGATCGAGCAACCCTTGCTGCTCGGGAGTCAAGGCGTAACCCAGGTCCTGCGCGTCCATCGATACTTCGTTCATGCTCCGGTTTCCTCGGTGCTCATGGTGCCTTGGGCGGTCTGTGCACTTTCCAGGGCGCTGCGGTCGAACATGTCGCCCATGGCCACGACGATTTTGCGCGGGCCTTCGAACGGGTCACGGGCGTGAGCCACGAGCATGTTGTCCAGCAGGATTGCATCGCCTTTTTGCCAGTCGAAACGCACCGCACATTCCTCGTACAACTCACCGATGCGCTGCATCACCTCGTCTTCGATCGGCGAGCCATCACCGTAATAGACATGACGCGGCATGCGTTCCAGGCCGAACATCGACAGCAGGTCTTCACGCACATCCGGCTCCAGCCAATAGATGTGGTGCAGCTGCACCTGATTGAAGAACGACTTGGCCCCGGTGATCGGGTGGCTGATGATCGCCGGCCCCGGAGTACGGGTCTGCAACTCATCATTGTCGAGCCAGCGCCATTCGATGCCACCGGCCCGGCAACGCGCCTCGACCTCGGCGCGATCCTCGGTCTTGAAGAAATGCTGCCAGGACACGTCGAGCTTGTCGGTGAACGTACGCACATAGAGCAAGCCCTTGTTTTCGAACTTTTCACGCAGATCCGCCGGCAGTTTTTCGTACATCAACCGGCAATCGACCACCGGTGTCGCACCGCCCACGGGCGCCGCCTGCTCGCAATAGAACATCTGCTTGCGCGGCCAGCGGTCCTGATGAGAACTCTCGTTGTGGAACAAAATCATCTTGCGTTCCGGGTACGGCGTGGAGCGGTAGGTGTTCTTGCCGCCCTCCTTCTTCGGCAGGTCGCCGTACTGGCCATAGAGCCCCGGCTGGATCGCTTCGGCAAAGGCTTCAAAGCCCTGAATACCGTCCAGTGCGAAGCCGCGGAACAGAATGCCGGCGTGCTCGGCCAGTTTCTGTTCGATCAGTGGCCGGTTGTGGTTGATCCACTCGATCACGTCCAGGTGCGGTTCGTTCGGCTCCAGCAGCAACGGAAACCGCTGCGGTGCAACCAGCAGGGATTCACGCACAGGCAGAGACCGGACCTTGGCGACCGGAGCCTGGGAACGCTTGAGGAACTTGCCGAGTTTGTCGGCCTTGGGTCCCGGGGCGGTGGCGGGCATGGCGGCCACCGCGCGGTTGTCGACTGGCATGCTGATAGCTCCCAATTGAATGTCCTGATCAGCGACGATCTGTTCCAACAGGGCTATCCAGGCCTTGACCAGGTACTGAATGCGCTCGTGTCCGAACAAGGTTGTGGCGAACTGCCAAGTAGCCAGCAATTGCCCTTCTTCATCGTCAACGAACAACGCCATGTCGAATTTAGAATGGGTCTCGAGCGCCGGCAGCGCTTCCACGCTCAAACCGCCCATGGCCTGGACGCGTCCCGGCAGGTTGTTCATCACGAACAACACCTGCACCAACGGGTTCATGCCCTTGTGTCGCGGTACGCCCGAGGCATCGACGATCATGTCGAACGGCAGGTCCTGATGCTCCAGGGCGCTGAGCAGGGTTTCCTGGGTCTGCGCGAGGAAGTTCGAGAACGCGGTACCGGCCTCGAACCGCGAACGCAGCGGCAGAACGTTGACGAAGAAACCGATCAGCCGCTCAAGCTCTGGCTGTTCGCGTCCGGCGACGTCAGCGCCGACCAGCACATCGGCGCCACCACTGACCTGGTGCAGCAGCACCTGGAACGATGCCAGCAGCGTGCTGTACAACGTGACACCCGCGTCCATCGACAGCTTGCGCAGTGCGCCCGTCAAACCGCTGGTGAGCCGGAACTGCACCGCGTCACCCTCATAGGACGGCGTCAGGCCGCGCGGGTTATCCAGTGGCAACATCAGCTGCCCGCTGTAACCGACGAGCCGGTCTTTCCAGTACTCGGCCTGTTGCCCCAGAACACCTTGCTGCTCGAGCGCCTGCTGCCACAACGCGAAGTCGGAATATTGCACCTCCAGCGCCGGCAGTGGCGTCAGGTCGCCGTCCTGGGCACGGTCATAAATCTGCACCAGTTCGTTAATCAAAACCCCCATCGACCAACCGTCGGAAATGATGTGGTGCATGGCGTACAGCAACACATGCTCGGTCGGCCCCAGGTGCAGGATCCGCCCACGCAACAACGGCGCCTGTTCCAGGTCGATCGGTGTGCGGGCGTTATCCAGCGCCGCTTGCGCCACTTGCTCTTCCTGAGCACTGCGCGACAGACCGGACAAGTCGATCACCGGGAATTCCAGCTCGACCTGTTCGGCGATCAGTGCAATCGGGTCGCCCTCGTCGTCCTGGGTATAGGCGGTGCGCAACACTTCGTGGCGGCGCACCACTTCGGCAAAGCTGTTCAACAGTCGCTCGACCGACAGCTCGCCGCGCAGGCGCAGGGCCATCGGCATGCCATAAGCGGAGGAGCCGCCGGACAGTTGTTCGGCGATCCACAAGCGGCGTTGCACCAACGACAACGGTGCGCTGTGCCTGGTGCCATGGGCCTTGAGCGCCACGGAACCAGCGCCTGCCCCTGTCGTTGGCGCGTCCTGCTGCTGGCGCATCCAGGCCGCCAGATCCTTGAGCCGTGGATGGCTAAACAGGTCACGCAGGCTCAGCGGATGCGCCGAAAGTTTGCGCAAGCGCGAAACTGCCTGGGTCGCCAGCAACGAATGACCGCCACGCTCGAAGAAGTGATCGTTGCGACCGACCTGCTCCAGCTCCAACACTTCTTGCCAGACCGCGGCAATCTGCTGCTCCAGTTCCCCCTCCGGGACCACGAAGCCGAGCTGTGGCTGACGAGCATCGAAGGCCGGCAGCGCCTTGCGCTCCAGCTTACCGTTCGGACTCACCGGCATGCGCTCGAGCAGTACCCAATGCTGCGGCACCATGTACTCCGGCAGGCTTTGGCTCAGGTGTACCTTCAACGCCTGGTGCAGTTCGTTGCAAGCAGCCTCGTCGGCGCTCAACAGAACCTGACGCTGTGGCACCACATAAGCCACCAACAGCGCGCCGTCCTGGGCGATCACCACGGTTTCGCGGACCTCGTCGTGTTCGGCCAGGCGCGCTTCGATCTCGCCCAGTTCGATACGCAAACCGCGAATTTTCACCTGATGGTCAATGCGTCCGGCGTACTCGATCACCCCGTCGGCGCGGTAGCGGGCCAGGTCGCCAGTGCGGTACAGGCGCTGCCCATCACCGAACGGGCTGGTCACGAATCGCTCTGCCGTGAGCGAAGGGCGACGGTGATAACCACGGGCCAGGCCTTCACCGCCCAGATACAGCTCACCGGTCACCCCCACCGGCAGCGGCACCAGGTTAGCGTCGAGGATGTACGTGCCCAGATTGGCAATCGGCTGACCGATCGGCACCACGTCATGGCCTTCGTCGATACAGGTCCAATGGGTGACATCGATGGCCGCTTCGGTCGGACCGTACAAGTTGTACAACCCGGCGTTCGGCAACCTGGCAAACACCTGTTGCTGCGCATCCACTTGCAGGGCTTCACCGCTGCAAACGATCCGCTTCAGGCTGCGGCAGTCGCCCACCGCCGGATCCTGCAGGAACACCTGCAACATCGACGGCACGAAGTGCAGCGTGGTGATCTGTTGCGCGGTAATCAGCTCGATCAACTGTGCCGGGTCGCGGTGCGCCCCGGGTGCCGCGACCACCAGTTTCGCGCCGGTCAGCAACGGCCAGAAGAATTCCCACACCGACACATCGAAGCTGAACGGGGTCTTTTGCAGCACGGTGTCCGTGGCATCGAGGTGATAAGCCTGTTGCATCCAGCACAGGCGATTGACCAGCGCCGAATGACGGTTGGCCGCGCCTTTGGGCTTACCGGTGGAGCCCGAGGTGTAGATCACGTACGCAAGGTTTTCGCCGTCGAGTTCCAGGCTTGGGTTGGCATCGCTGCGCCCTTCCAGCCAGTCGCCATCCTGATCCAGCACCAAGCTGCGAATGCCGTCCGGGATCGGCAATTGCGCCAGCAAATGGCCCTGGGTCAGCAGCAACTGGATGCCACTGTCTTCAAACATGTAGGCCAGACGTTCCTGTGGGTATTCCGGGTCCAGCGGCACATAGGCACCACCGGCCTTGAGAATGGCCAACAGGCCCAGGACCATGTCCACCGAACGCTCGACCGCGATGCCCACCAGCACATCCGGGCCGACGCCCAGCTCGATCAATGCGTGAGCCAGTTGGTTGGCCCGGGCGTTGAGTTCGGCGTAACTCAAGCGTTGCTCACCAAACACCAGGGCGCAGGCATTCGGGGTTCTGCCTGCCTGCTCTTCAATCAGCGCATGCACGCTGCGGTTCAACGGGTAATCGATGGCGGTGGCGTTCCAGCCCGACTGTTGCTGCAGTTGCTCGGCACTCAACAGTTGTAGCTGACCCAGGCACTGATCCCCGGCCAACATCATCTGCTCCAACAGTTGTTGCAGGTGCGCGCCGATGAGCTCGATTTGCCGGTGCGCAAAACTGGCGCAGCTGTAGCTCAACAATAACGACAGGGTTTCACCCAGGTTCACGGCCAGGGTCAATGGGTAGTTGGTCTGCTCGTGATTGGCCACCGCGCCGAAACGCAGCGTCTGCGGCGCGCCTTGCTGCAACGCCTGAGAGATCGGGTAGTTTTCGAACACCAGGATGGAATCGAACAACGACTCACCGCCCTGCCCGGCCCAGCGCTGGATGTCGAACAACGGCGTGTGTTCGTGTTCACGCAGGCCCAGGTTCTGCGCCTGCACCGCTTGCAACCACTGCCCCACCGACTGCTCGGGACGCGGACTGCCGATCACCGGCAGGGTGTTGATGAACAGACCGATCTGCTGTTCCACCCCGGCCAACTGCGCCGGACGTCCGGCCACGGTAGCGCCGAAAGCCACCGTCTGCTGCCCGGTGCAGCGCTGCAACAGCAACAGCCAGGCCGCTTGCAGCACGGTGTTGACCGTGACTTTCTGCTCACGGGCAAAGGCATTGAGGCGCCGGGTGCAGGCCTCGTCGAGCACGCGTTCATGTTCGCCATGCCCCTGGGTTTCGCTGTCGTCGCTGTCCCGGGTAAACGCGCCCGCCAGGTAAGTCGGCTCATCCAGTTCAGCCAATTGAGCGATCCAGAATTGCTCATTGGCCTGGGTGTCCTGAACGGACAACCAGTCGATGTAATCGCGGAAGCGACCAGGCTGGCGGGCCGGTGCCTGCCCGCTGTAGTGCTGCAACACTTCGCCCAGCAACTGCGAGTTACTCCAGCCGTCCATCAGGATGTGGTGGCTGGTATAGATCAGGTGATAGCGGTCGTCGGCGACGCGCACCACCACCAGGCGCAGCAACGGCGCGGTATCGAGTTCGAAACCCTGTTGCCGCTGCCCGACCGTGAGGGCTTCGAGCGCCTGGGGCAGATCGCTCTGCCCGCGCCAGTCATGGAAGGTGAACGGAACGCGCAAGTGTTTGTGGACCACTTGCAGTGGACGCTTGAATTCACCGTCCCAGACAAAACTGCTGCGCAGCACATCGTGCGCATCCAGCGCCGCTTGCCAGGCGTCGCGGAAGCGCTCGACCTGCAAACCTTCGACGTCCACGCACAGCTGATTGATGTAATCGCCGGCCTGCTGCTCATAGAGGGTGTGGAACAGCATGCCTTGCTGCATCGGTGACAGCGGGTAGATGTCTTCGACCTGACATGGCGTCACGGGCAACGCATCGAGCTGGAGTTGCGTCAACCCGGCCAGCGGGAAGTCCGACGGTGTCAGCCCCTGATGCCGAGCCTGGCAGCAGTGCTCGATCAAGATCCCCAGTTCCCGGGCATAAGCCTCCGCCAATCGCGCGATAGTCGATTGTTCGAACATCTGCCCGCTGAACGTCCAGCCGATACTCAGTTCGCCGCCATACACCCGACCATTGAGGGTCAGCCAATTGTCCAGAGGCGCCAACGGACTTTGTTCGGCGCCCGCCGATTCGCTGGCCGGGGTGAACAGTGCGCCCGCCTCGTCGCCGAACCCGGCATCGAACTGGCCCAGGTAGTTGAAGGTAATGCGCGGCACGGGCAAGGCTTGCAGCGCTTGCCGGGTGCTGTCATTGCCCAGATAGCGCAGCGCGCCAAAGCCCAGGCCCTTATCGGGGATCGCACGCAGTTGCTCTTTGATCGTCTTGATCGAGTCCTGCGGGGTGGACGCCGGGGTCAGCCTGACCGGGAACAGACTGGTGAACCAGCCCACGCTGCGGCTCAGGTCGAGTTCTTCGAACAGCGCCTCGCGGCCATGGCCCTCGAGCTGGATCAGGGTCGATGCGTCGCCCGTCCAGTCCGCGATCACCCGCGCCAGCGCCGTCAGCAACAGATCGTTGACCTGCGTGCGATAGGCCGCTGGCGCCTCTTGCAACAGTTGGCGGGTCTGCTTTTTGTCCAGGCGGGTCTGCACATGCAAGGCGTGGCGGTTGTGCAACTCGCCCTGTGGTCGATCGCAGGGCAAGTCATTGCGTGAGTCCTGCAATTGCCCTTGCCAGAACGTCAGCTGAGCCTGCATCGCCGTGCTGTCGGCATGTTGTTGCAAGCGTCGCGCCCAGGCCTGGGTGGCGCTGGTCTTGGCCTGCAATTTGAGCGTCTCGCCGGCCTGCAACTGCTGGTAGGCCTGTTGCAGGTCTTCGAGCAGAATGCGCCAGGACACGCCGTCGACGACCAGGTGATGGATCACCAGCAACAGACGCTGACTGCCATCGGCCATGTTCGCCAGCACGGCGCGCAGCAGATTGCCGCTCGCCAGTTCGAGGCTGCGCTGGGCCTGCTCGCCTAATTGTTCGAGCGCCGCCGCATCGGCGACCTCGGCGGTCCACAGCAACGGCGACTGTTGCCAGAGCGCCTGTTGCTCGGTCAGGGAACGATGCTGCGCGGTCCAGTTGTCGCCCTGACGGGTGAAGGCCAGGCGCAACGCATCGTGATGGCTGACCAGTGCCTGCAACGCACGCTCCAGGTGTTGGGCGTGCAACGGTTTGGCGGACTTGAGCAGCACCGACTGGTTCCAGTGGTGCGGCTCGGCCATGTCGCGCTCAAAGAACAACTGCTGGAATGGCAGCAACGGTGTATCGCCGGTGACCGGGCCCTGATCGATGCGCAACCCGCTGTCACCGACAGTCGCCACCGCCGCGAGGCTTTGCACGTTCTGGTGCAGGAACAGATCTTTGGGGCTGAAATGGATCCCCGCCTGGCGCGCCCGGCTGACCACCTGAATCGAGATGATCGAATCGCCGCCCAGTTCGAAGAAATTGTCGCTGATACCCACCTGCGGCCGACCCAGCACGCTTTGCCAGATCTCCACCAGCGCCTGTTCGGTGGCAGTGGTCGGGGCGGTGTAAGCCTTGCTGCTGGCCGTTGTGTCGGCCTTTGGCAACGCCTTGCGTTCCAGTTTGCCGTTGGGGCTGACCGGCATTTTTTCCAGCCACAGCCAATGCTGCGGGACCATGTAGTCCGGCAATGTCTGGCCCAAGTGTTCCTTGAGGCGGCGCTGCACGGCGTTGCGAACGTCATCGTCGGCCTGCAGCAGTGCGTCGCGGGCCGGCACCACATACGCCACCAACAGCGTGCCGTCCTGGGCGATGACCACCGTTTCACGGACTTCGTCGTGTTCGGCCAGGCGCGCTTCGATCTCGCCCAATTCGATGCGCAGGCCACGGATTTTCACCTGATGGTCCATGCGCCCGGCGTATTCGATCACCCCGTCGGCGCGGTAACGCGCCAGGTCGCCGGTGCGGTACAGACGCTGGCCGTCACCGAAGGCACTGGTGACAAACCGCTCGGCGGTCAGCGCTGCACGGCGGTGATAACCACGGGCCAGACCTTCGCCACCCAAATACAACTCGCCGATCACGCCCACCGGTACCGGCGACAGCTCGTGATCGAGAATGTAAGTGCCCAGATTGGCAATCGGCTGGCCAATCGGCACGCTGTCGCGACCTTCGTCGATGCACGTCCAGTGCGTGACGTCGATGGCCGCTTCGGTCGGGCCGTAGAGGTTGTACAGCCCGGCATTGGGCAGCTTGGCAAACACTTGCTGCTGCGCATCCACTTGCAGGGCTTCGCCACTGCAGACGATCCGGGTCAGGCTGGTGCAATCACCCACCGAAGGGTCTTGCAGGAACGCCTGCAACATCGACGGCACGAAGTGCAGCGTGGTGATGTGTTGCGCGGTGATCAGTTCGATCAACTGCGCCGGATCACGATGAATACCCGGCGTGGCCACCACCAGTGTCGAGCCGGTCAACAGCGGCCAGAAGAACTCCCAGACAGACACGTCGAAACTGAACGGCGTTTTTTGCAGCACACTGTCCGTGACGTCGAGTCGGTAGGCCTGTTGCATCCAGCACAGGCGATTGACCAGCGCCGAATGACGGTTGCCCGCCCCTTTCGGTTTGCCGGTGGAGCCCGAGGTGTAGATCACATAGGCCAGGTTTTCCCCATCCAGGTCGATGCCCGGGTTGGCATCGCTGCGCCCTTCCAGCCAATCGCCGTCCTGATCCAGCACCAGGCTGCAAATGCCTGCCGGGATCGGCAATTGCTCAAGCAAGTGGCTCTGGGTCAGCAACAGCTGAATGCCGCTGTCTTCAAACATGTAGGCCAGGCGTTCCTGCGGGTATTCCGGGTCCAGCGGCAGATAGGCACCGCCAGCCTTGAGAATCGCCAACAAGCCCACGACCATTTCCACGGAGCGCTCGACCGCGATGCCCACCAGCACATCCGGGCCGACGCCCTGCTCGATCAGCGCATGAGCCAGTTGGTTGGCTCGGCCATTGAGCTCGGCGTAGCTCAAGCGTTGTTCGGCAAACACCAATGCACAGGCATCCGGGGTTTTACCGACCTGTTCTTCAATCAGCCCATGCACGCTGCGGTGCAACGGGTAGTCGACGGCGGTGGCGTTCCAGTCGACCACCGTCAGTTGCTGCTCCTGGTCATCGAGCAATGCCAATTGCCTGACCGGACGGTTGATGTCCTCGACCAGGCCCTGCAACAGAGTCAGCCAGTGCCGGCCCATGCGCTCGATGGTCGATGGATCGAACACATCGGTGGCGTAGGTCAGCGATGCGTGCAGGCCTTGCGGGTTATCACTGGTATCCAGGGTCAAGTCGAACTGCGCGGAGTGGTGTTCCCAACTGAGGTTTTCAATCTCGATGCCCGGCAAGGATTCGGCCAGGGTTGACGCCGATTCACTGCGATGGTTGAACATCGCCTGGAACAGCGGGCTGTGGCTCAGGTTACGTTGCGGTTGCAAGGCGTCGACCAACTGCTCGAACGGCAGGTCCTGATGCATCTGCGCCGCCATGGCCGTCTGCTTCACCTGTTGCAGCAATTGCGCGCCCGTCAGCTGGCCGTCGAACTCGGCGCGCAGCACCTGGGTGTTGACGAAGAAACCGATCAGACGCTCGGTTTCCAGGCGGTTGCGGTTGGCAATCGGCACACCAACGCGGATATCGGCCTGGCCACTGTAGCGATGCAGCAAGGTCTGGAACGAGCCGAGCAACAGCATGAACAGGGTGACGTTTTCGCGCCGGGCCAGTGCCTTCAGGCCATTGCTCAGGGATTCGTCGAGGGTGATCGGCAGACGTGCCCCGCGGAAACTTTGCTGCGCCGGGCGCGGATGATCCAGTGGCAACTCCAGCAGCGGCTGTTCGCTGCCCAGCTTTTCGGTCCAGTACGCCAATTGCCGATCCCGCTCGCCGGCGGCCATCCATTGACGCTGCCAGACTGCGTAGTCGGCGTACTGCAGCGGCAACGCCGGCAGTTCGGCTGGCCGGCCCTGGCTGATCGCCGAATACAGACTCATAAGGTCATCGATCATCACCTGCAACGACCAGGCGTCGGAGACGATGTGGTGCAGGGTCAGCACCAGCACATGATCCTGTTCGCCAACCTGCAGCAGGACGAAGCGCACCAACGAGCCGTCGAGCACATCGAACGGACGTTGCGTCTCCTGCTCGACGAAAACCTTGATGCTCGCCTCATCGCTGACGGCCAGCCGCTGTTCGACAAAGCTCACGCGACCTTGCGGGCGGATCACCTGCCAGGTCCGGCCATCTTCTTCGACAAACGCCGTACGCAGGCTTTCGTGGCGCTCCACCAGCGCCTGGAAGCTTTGTTGCAGTGCGTTTTTGTCCAGCTCGCCACGCATCCGCAGCGCGGTCGGGATGTTGTAGGCGGCGCTGTCGGGGTCCATTTTCCACAGGAACCATTGACGCTCCTGGGCAAAGGACAGCGCCAGCGGTTGGTCACGATCGACCCTGGTCATCGCCGGCGACTGCTCGCCGGGTTCGGCGCCCAGTGCCTGGACGAAATCCTGCAAGGTGCTGTGCTCGAACAGGCTGCGCAACGGCACCTGGATGTCCAGCACCCGACGCACCCGCGACACCACTTGGGTCACCAGCAGGGAATGCCCGCCCAGCTCGAAGAAGTTGTCGGTCAGGCCCACGCGATCCAGCTTCAGCACGTCTTGCCAGATCGCGGCGACCTGCTGCTGCCGTTCGCTCTGCGGGGCGACATAACGCGCCTGCAACTGGCTCGCATCCACCGCCGGCAACGCCTTGCGATTGAGCTTGCCGTTAGGCGTCAGCGGCAGACTGGCGAGGAACAGCACATGCGCCGGGACCATGAATTCCGGCAGGCATTCCTTGAGCCGCGCCTTGAGTTCATCGCGCAGAGACTGCTGATCGTCGATGGCATCAAGGTCCAGTTGCGGCGCAACGACATAAGCCACCAGTTGCTGGCTGCCCAGGGCTTCCTGCGCCAGCACCGCCACTTCGCGAACCGCTGGTTGCTCCAGCAAACGCGCTTCGATTTCACCCAGTTCCATGCGGAAACCGCGGATCTTCACTTGGTGGTCGATGCGCCCCAAGTATTCGAGCACGCCGTCGTGACGATGGCGCGCCAGGTCGCCGGTGCGGTACAGCCGCGCACCGTTGCCGAACGGGTCGGGCAGGAAGCGTTCGGCGGTCATCGCCGCACGGTCGTGATACCCACGGGCCAGGCCGTCACCACCGATCAGCAACTCGCCAATGGAACCCGCCGGGTTCGGCGCCAGATCGTCGCCCAAAATGTACAGCGTGGTGTTGGCAATCGGTTTGCCGAGGTACGGCTGGCGCTGCTCGCGGGTCAGCTGCCAGGCCGCCGACCAGATCGTGGTTTCGGTCGGGCCATAAAGGTTCCAGACCTGCCCCGCCAGGCCCAGCATGCGCAGGGCCAGATCATCGGCCAGCGCTTCGCCGCCGCAGAGGAATTTACAGCCCTGGAGGATGGGAGCCTGTTCGTGGTCGAGCAACATGCGCCAGGTCGACGGCGTGGCCTGCACCACCGTGACCGCCTGTTGCCGGATCATCTCCAGCAGCGCTTGTGGATCCTGGGCGGTCTGCTTGTCCACCAGCACCACACGGGCGCCACTGAGCAGCGGGCCATAGATTTCCAGGCCGAAAATATCGAACGAGAACGTGGTCAGCGACAGCATGCGGTCCCGGGCATCAATGCCCGGCTCCTTGACCATGCTCACCACAAAGTTCACCAGCGCCTGATGGCGCACCATCACCCCTTTGGGCTTGCCGGTGGAACCGGAGGTGTAAATCGCATACGCCAGGTGTTCACCGCTGATCGCTACCTGCGGATCGGTTTCGCTGTAACCGCGAGCGTGCTCGCCTTGCGGGTCGAGCAACAGGGTCTGCACGCCAGCCGGAATCGGCAACTGCCCGATCAAATGTGCCTGGGTCAGCAGCAGTTGCAGACCGCTGTCTTCGATCATGTGCGCCAGACGGTCTTCAGGGTACTGCGGGTCCAGCGGCACGTAGGCACCGCCCGCCTTGAGAATCGCCAACAGACCAACGAGCATTTCCAGGCTGCGGTCGATGGCGATACCAACCAATTGATCCGGGCCGACACCCAGTTCGATCAGCCGATGCGCCAGTTGGTTGGCCTGTCGATTGAGCTGTGCATAACTCAACGATTGCCCGGCGAACACCAGCGCGGTGGCCTGTGGCGTGCGCAGGGCCTGGGCTTCGATCAGCTGATGGATGCAGTGGTCGGTCGGGTATTCGGCGGCGCTGCGGTTCCAGTCCACCAGCACCTGCTGTTGTTCGGCTTCGTCGAGCAGGGCCAGTTCGCCCACCCGCTGCTGCGGATTGGCAACGATGCTACCCAGCAGGTTTTGCCAATGCCGTGCCAGACGCTCGATGGTCGCGCCATCAAACAGGTCGGTGGCGTAGGTCAGCTGTGCGCCGAGGCCCTCGGGGCCGTCGAACGTTTCCAGGGTCAGGTCGAATTGTGCGGTGCGCGACTCCTGATGCAAGTGGCGGATCGTCAACGCTGACTCGCCCGTGCCCTGCCGGCTTTGGGTGGCGCCGGTGCTCTGGTGGTTGTACATCACCTGGAACAGCGGGCTGTAACTCAGGCTGCGCTCCGGCTGCAAGGCCTCGACCAGTTGTTCGAAAGGCAGATCCTGATGCGCCTGGGCGGCCATCGCCGTGTGCTTGACCTGGGCCAATAGCGCGCTGAACGTGGCCTGTGCATCGAACTCGGTCTTGAGCACCTGGGTGTTGACGAAGAAGCCAATCAGCCGCTCGGTCTCGACCCGGTTGCGGTTAGCGGTCGGCACGCCGACGCGGATGTCGGCCTGGCCACTGTAGCGATGCAACAAGGTCTGGAACGACGCCAGCAACAACATGAACAGCGTGACGTTTTCGCTTTTGGCCAAGGCTCTCAGGCGCTCGCCCAGTGCCGGCGGCAACGCCAGTTCATGACGGGCGCCACGCAGGCTCTGAACCGCCGGACGCGGGTAATCGGTGGGCAGTTCCAGCACCGGATGCTCGCAGCCCAAGTGCGCCTGCCAGTAGCCCAGTTGCCGCTCGCGCTCCCCGGCTTCCATCCAGTGCCGTTGCCAGATGCCATAGTCGGCGTACTGAATCGACAACTCCGGCAAAGTGAGTTCGTAGCCCTGGCGGTAGGCGTCATACAGTTGCAACAGCTCATCGACCATGACCCGCATCGACCCGCCATCCGAGGCGATGTGATGCTGGGTCAAGGTCAGCACGTGCTCCTGCGCGCCAAGGCGCAACAGGCTGACGCGCAACAGCGGTCCGTTGACCAGATCGAAAGGCTGCCCGGTCTGTTCAGCCACGAATGCCTGAGTTTGCGCCTCTGGCGACAGGGCATCGGGGGTTTTATCCAGTTCGTGCACGGCGACGGTCAGGCGCATGTGCGGATGAATCACCTGCACCGCCCGCTCATCCTGTTGCTGGAATGTGGTGCGCAGGCTTTGATGACGCGCAATCAGGGTATTGAAACCGCGCTCGAGCGCCGACACGTCGAGTTCGCCCTGCAACTGCATGGCACTGGGGATGTTGTAGGCGGCGCTGTCGGGGTCCATCTGCCAGAGAAACCACTGGCGTTCCTGAGCGAAGGACAGCGGCACCGGATCGAACTGCGACTGCGTTTCGGGAATCGGCAGGTTCGCCGGCGAAACACCCTCCTCGAGCATCTTCTGCAGATAGACCCTGCGCTTGTCGAGCGGCAAAGTAATGAAGCGCCGGGCGATCTTCAAAGCGACATTGGTATCCATCAAGCTTCCTCCATTTCGTCAAGCAGAGCGTCCAGCTTGCTCAGTTTCAACGTATCGACCTGCTCACCTGCGGTTGCCAGACTGCTGACGAAATCCGTGAGTACGGGGTGTTGAAAAATCAGTTGTGGGGTCAGTTTCAGGCCCAGTTCCAGCTGCAGGCGTGAAACCACATTGACGGCCAACAACGAGTGGCCGCCCAGTTCGAAAAAGTTATCCAGCAAGCCGACCTGCTCGATTTGCAGTACGTGCTGCCAGATCGCTGCAACCTGCTGCTCCCGCTCGCTCTGCGGGGCGACATAACGCACCTGCAACTGGCTGGCCTCCACCGTCGGCAACGCCTTGCGGTCGAGTTTGCCGTTGGGCGTCAGCGGCAGGCTGGCGAGGAACAACAGGTGCGCCGGGACCATGAATTCCGGCAGGGATTCCCTGAGTCGCGCCTTGAGTTCGTCGCGCAGAGACTGCTGATCGTCGGCGGCATTGAGATTCAGTTGCGGCGCGACCACGTAGGCCACCAGTTGCTGACTGCCCAAGGCTTCCTGAGCCAACACCGCCACTTCGCGGACCACCGGTTGCTCCAGCAGGCGCGTTTCGATTTCACCCAGTTCGATGCGGAAACCGCGGATCTTCACCTGGTGGTCGATCCGCCCTCGGTACTCGAGCACGCCATCGGCCTGATAACGGGTCAAATCGCCGGTGCGGTACAGGCGCTCGCCATTGCTGGCGAACGGGTTCGGCACGTACTTCTCGGCCGTCATGCCCGGCCGGCCCAGGTAACCCCGGGTGATGCCGGCGCCGGCCAGATACAGCTCGGCCGACACGCCCAGGGGCACCGGTTGCAGGTCCGCATCCAGCAGGTAACTGGCGGTGTGCTTGAGCGGCCGGCCAATGTTCGCCATGCCACCCGCCTCACGACGGGTCCAGGTGGAATAGGTGGTGTCTTCCGACGGGCCGTAAAGGTCGTAGACATGCTCCACGGTCTGTTGCCCATAAAGCGCGTCGACCAGCGACTGCTTCAGCGGCTCACCAGCGAGGTTGATGATGCGCACGCCCGGCGGAATCTGCCCGGCGCTCTGCAACGCATTGATCGCCGATGGCACGGTGTTGATCAGGCGCACCTGATCCCGGGCCGGCAATTGCGGCAACTCCATGGCGTTGCGGGCGATAATCAGCGAACCGCCGTTGGCCAGGGTGACAAACAACTCCCACACCGACAGGTCGAAGCACACCGACGTCGAGGCCAGCACCCCTTGAATCTCGTCGCGGCTGTACACCGATTGCGACCAGTCGATCAGCGCCAGCACGTTGCGATGGGCGATGGCCACGCCTTTGGGTTTGCCGGTGGAGCCGGAGGTGTAGATCACGTAGGCCAGGTTATCCGGCGTGACACGGGTGACCGGGGCGCTGCGCGGATAATCCGCCAGTTGCGGCTCGATCCGGTCCATCAGCAGCACTTGGGTTTGCGCAGTCACGGGCAGCGTCGCGGCCAATGCCCGTTCGGTCAACAGCACCAGGGCGCGACTGTCTTCGAGCATGTAGGCCACGCGGTCGACCGGGTAATCCGGGTCCAACGGCACGTAGGCACCGCCAGCCTTGAGCACCGCGAGCAGCGCTACCAGCAGGTTGTCCGAGCGCTGCATCGCCACGCCGACCCGCACTTCCGGCCCCACGCCCAATTCGATCAGCTTGTGGGCGAGACGGTTGGCGCGGCCATCGAGCTCGGCGTAAGTCAGCTGTTGAGTGGCGAAGGTCACCGCCAGCGCGTCCGGTTGGGCGGCGACTTGGCGGTCGATCAACTGGTGAATGCACAGGTCCTGGGCGAAACCTTCATCGCTACGGTTCCAGTCCAGCAAGACCTGTTGCTGTTCGGCTTCATCCAGCAGCACCAGCTCACCGAGGCAGCGTTCGCCGGCGTCGATCATCTGGCTCAACAGGTGCTGCAAATGAGCCGCCAATTGCGCCACAGTCCCTGACGCAAAACTGCCGCGCTGATAGCTGAAATGCACCGACAGCTGAATGTCGAGGCTCACCAGCAGGGTCAGCGGATAGTTGGTCTGCTCGACACTTGCCACCGGACCAAAGCGCAGCCCTTGCGGGGCGCCCTGCTCCAGGGCCTGGGCAATCGGGTAGTTCTCGAACACCAAGATGTTGTCGAACAGCGCGTCACCACCCTGCCCGGCCCAGCGCTGAATGTCGAACAGCGCAGTGTGTTCGAACTCACGCAATGCCAGGTTTTGCGCCTGCACCGCTTGCAGCCAGCTGTTGAGCGATTGCTCGGCCCGAGGGCTTGCGATCACCGGCAAGGTGTTGATGAACAGACCGATCTGTTGCTCGACACCCGGCAAGTCGGCCGGACGACCGGCGACCGTCGCGCCGAAGGCCACGGTGTTTTTACCGGTGTAGCGTTGCAGCAGCAGTAACCAGGCCGCCTGCACCAAGGTGTTGACGGTGACTTTCGAGGCCCGGGCAAACTCGCCCAGACGCCGGGTCTGCTCGGCATCCAACACCTGGAAATGATCGCCATAACCTTGGGTTTCGATAGACACTTGTGGCTTCGCGACGGTCTGGGCCAGGCGCGTCGGCTCGTCCAGCGCGTGCAGCGCCGGGGTCCAGAACGCTTCGCTGGCCGCCGTGTCCTGGTGTTGCAGCCAGGCGATGTAATCGCGATAACGTCCGCTGTGGGTGGCGTTGAATTGACCGCTGTAACGCTGCAGCACTTCGCCGAGCAACTGCGAGTTGCTCCAGCCATCCATCAGGATGTGATGGTTGGTGTAGATCAGGTGATGACGGTTGTCGTCGATGCGCGCAATCACCAGGCGCAACAAGGTCGGCGCACTCAAGTTCAGGTGTTGGCGCTCAGTGTCGGCGAGCGTCTGCAACGCCTGATCGTGTTGTGGATGCGCACGCAAATCATGCAGGCTGTAAGGCATCTGCGCGTGTTTGCTAACCACTTGCACCGGGTTTTCCAGCTCGCCCTGCCAGACAAATCGTGTGCGCAGAATGTCGTGGGCATCCACGGCCGCTCGCCAGGCCTGATGGAAACGCTCGGGGTCGAGCCCTTCGACGTCCAGGCGTATCTGGTTGATGTAATCGCCGGTGGTTTCTTCGTACACGGCATGGAACAACATGCCCTGCTGCATCGGCGACAGCGGATACAGGTCTTCGATCGACTGCGGCGTCAGCGGCAAGCCGTCCAGTTGTGCCTGGCTCAAGCGCGCCAGGGGGAAGTCCGACGGAGTCACACCGTGCTGCCCGGCCTGGCAGCAATGGGCGATCAGCGCTTGCAGTTCCTGCGCGTAATCGTCGGCCAGAGCTTGAATGGTCGCCTCATTGAACATTTCACGGCTGAAGGTCCAGCCCAGGTTCAGTTCGCCGCCATACACCTGACCGTTAAGGGCCAGTTGGTTAGCCAATGGAGCGTTGGCATCGAGTTCATCACCCGCCGCTTCGCTGGACGGTACGAACAACGCGCCGTCGGCTTCGGTGAAGCTGCCGTCGAACTGGCCCAGGTAGTTGAAGGTCAGGCGCGGCACCAGCAATTGGCTGAGGGTTTCACGTGCCGCGTCGTCACCCAGATGGGCCAGCGCACCAAAACCGATGCCCTTGTTCGGGATCGCGCGCAGCTGTTCCTTGATCTGTTTCAGCGAGCCGCCAAGGTCAGCGACCGGCGTCAGTTTCGCCGGGTACAGGCTGGTGAACCAGCCAACGGTGCGGGTCAGGTCGACGCCGTCGAACAGCTCTTCACGGCCATGGCCTTCGAGCTGGATCAACGCGCTGTCGGTACCGGTCCAGCGCACCATGACGCGGGCCAGTGCGGTCAGCAGCAAGTCGTTGACCTGGGTGCGATAGGTCGCTGGGGCATCTTGCAGCAGTTGCCGGGTCAGTTCCTTGTTCAGTTGCGTGCGCACCGTCAATGCGTGCCGGTTCTGTTGCCCGCCCTGGGGATTATCCGCCGGCAACGCCACGTCGGCGCCCTGCAACTGCTGTTGCCACCAGGCCAGTTCGCTGCGCAGCTCAGCACGGCGGGCATAGGTTTGCAGGTGCTCGGCCCAGACCTTGGACGCACTGGTTTTGGCTGGTAATTGCAGGGTTTCGCCGGTCAACAGTTGACGGTAGGCAGTTTGCAGA
The DNA here is from genome assembly GCF_059695645.1 of Pseudomonas sp. LBUM1673. Classification (NCBI taxonomy): domain Bacteria; kingdom Pseudomonadati; phylum Pseudomonadota; class Gammaproteobacteria; order Pseudomonadales; family Pseudomonadaceae; genus Pseudomonas; species Pseudomonas sp. LBUM1673. The sequence goes on along the minus strand of NZ_CP166780.1, from coordinate 2,193,708 downwards.
TCGTCAAACAGAATCCGCCACGATACGCCGTCCACCACCAAATGGTGGATCGCCAGCAACAGTCGCTGACTGCCGTCATCGAGGTTCGCCAGCACCGCGCGCATCAGCGGCCCGTCTTGCAGGTTCAGGCTGCGTTGCGCTTCGTTGGCCACCGCTTCCAGTGCCGTGGCGTCGGCGACGTCGACCGCCCAGACCATCGTGTCGGCCCGGCTGTCCAGCGGGCGATACCGCGCCTGCCAGCCCTCGGCCTGTTCGACGAAGCTCAAACGCAAACCATCGTGGTGCGCAACCAGTGCGCCCAACGCCTGCTCAAGCAGCGCAGCGTCGAGGGGTTGCGTCGGCTTGAGCATCACCGCCTGGTTCCAGTGTTGACGCTCGGGGATGGCCTGTGTGAAGAACACCTGCTGCACCGGCAACAACGCCAGTTCGCCCGTCACCGGCCCCTGATCGATGACCTGGGCCTGTTCGCCAAGCCGCGCCACCGTGGCCAGAGCCTGAATGGTCTGGTGCTGGAACAGGTCTTTCGGTGTGAAGCGGATGCCGGCCTGACGGGCGCGGCTGACCACTTGAATCGAGATGATCGAATCGCCGCCCAGCTCGAAGAAGTTGTCGCTCAAACCGACCTGATCGAGTTTCAGCACGTCCTGCCAGATCGTCGCCAGTTGTTGCTCCAGTGCGCTTTGCGGCGCCACATAGGCTTGCTGCAATTGACTGACGTCCGGTTTGGGCAGGTTCTTGCGGTCGAGTTTGCCGTTGGGGGTCAGCGGCAGGCGCTCAAGCAGCAGCAAATAAGCCGGCACCATGTGCGCCGGCAGCGCGACTTTGAGTTGTTCGCGCAGGCTTTCGGCGAAATCGACGCGCTCGGCATTGAGCGCGTCGGCCACCACATAAGCCACCAGGCGCTTGCCGCTGCCGGCAGTGCCTTCCTGGGCGACCACCACGGCTTCGCGCACACCTTCGAGGGCTTGCAGGCGCGCTTCGATTTCTCCCAGTTCGATGCGGAAACCGCGAATTTTCACCTGATTGTCGATGCGATCCAGATAGTCGAAAGTGCCATCGGCCCGCTGACGCACCAGGTCGCCGGTGCGGTACAGCAGGCCACCGACAGCGCTGAATGGATCGGCGACAAAGCGTTCCGCCGTCAGCCCCGGACGGTTCAGGTAACCGCGGGCCAGGCCGGTGCCGCCCAGGTACAGCTCACCGGCCATGCCTTGGGGCAGCAGGTTCAGGTCGGCGTCCAGCACGTAAGCGCTGCGGTCACCAATGCGACTGCCGATCGGCGCATAGGCCGCGCCGCACGGCTCCTCGCGCCCGGCCTTCCAGATCAACGGCGTGACCACGGTTTCGGTCGGACCGTAGCCGTTGATGATGTAGTCCGGATCGAGCGCACGCTTGACCCGCTCGAAACTGGCGTTGGGCACGGCATCGCCGCCGAAGCAGTAGATCCGCACCTTCGGCGGGTTGCCTTCACGCTCGGCATGTTCGGCCAGTTGTTGCAGATAAACCGGCGGGAACGCCACCACCGTCACGCCGTGTTCGCGCATGGCGTTGTAGGTCTGTTCCGGAGTCCAGAGGCTGTCGTCGCGAATCAGCAGCGAGGCGCCGTGGGTCAGGCTGGTCAGCCAACGCTCGTGGGCACCGTCGAACGCGAAGGACATGAAGTGGAATTCGCAGTCGCTGTCACGCATTTCATAGCGTTCACCGATGGCCTGGCAATGCATCGCCAGCGGGCCATGGGCGACGCTCACGCCTTTGGGGTTACCGGTGGAACCGGAGGTGTAAATGACGTAAGCGAGGTTCTGCGGATCGAGCTGCACCTTGGGCGCATTGAGGGATTGGCCACGGAGGCCGAGACGGTCGAGCTCCAGCACCGGGACCGAATCCTCCACCGGCAACTGCGCAGAAACAGCAGAATCGGTCAGCAACAACGCCAGCCCCGAATCCTCAATCAGATAGGCCAGGCGTTCACGCGGGTAGCTGGTGTCCAGCGGCACGTAGGCACCGCCGGCCTTGAGCACCGCCAGCAACGCGACGATCACCCCTTCGCTACGCGGCAAGGCCACGCCAACCCGGCTTTCCGGGCCGACACCCCGCGCGATCAGGGCGTGGGCCAACTGATTGGCGCGTCGGTCGATGTCGCCATAGCTGAAACGCTGGCCGGCGAAGATCACCGCCGTGCGCTCCGGGCGCTGGGCGGCGAGTTCGGCGATACGTTGGTGAACGGCGATGTTCACCGGGTACGGTTGCGGCTGGTTATTGGCCTGTTGCTGCGCCAGTTCGGCGGCGCTGGCCAGGGCGATTTCACCGAGATTGCGCTCGGCCGACTCGGCAAATTGCTCCAGCAGTTGCAGCAGGTGCGCACTGATGCGCTCGATCGCCGGCGTGGAGAAATGCGCCCGGTCGAAGCTGTAATGCAGCGCCAGGGTCTGGCCCAGCGTCACGGCAACGCTCAACGGATAATGGGTTTGCTCAAGGTTGGCGACGTCGCCGAACACCACGCCTTGCTCCGCGCCCTGTTGCAGCGCCTGGGCAATCGGGTAGTTCTCGAACACCAGAATGTTGTCGAACAGTGCCTCGCCACCCCGCCCGGCCCAACGCTGAATGTCTGCCAGCGGTGTGTGCTCAAACTCGCGCAGGCTGAGGTTTTGCGCCTGTACGGCTTGCAACCAGTGGCCGACGCTCTGGTCCGGACGCGGTGCGCCGATCACCGGCAAGGTATTGATGAACAAGCCGACAGCTTGCTCGATGCCAGGAAGATCCGCCGGGCGACCAGCCACTGTGGCACCGAAGGCCACGGTTTCGTGACCGGTGTAGCGTTGCAGCAACAGCAGCCACGCGGCCTGCACCAGGGAGTTGAGGGTGACTTTCTGTTGCCGGGCAAACGCTTCAAGGCCTTGAGTGCGACTGACCTCCAGGGTCTGGAAGTGATCGCCGTGCCCGCTCAGGGTTTCGTTGCCGGACACCACCCGGGCCAGCCGGGTCGGCTCTTGCAAGGAGGCCAACGGCCCGCTCCAGAAGTCCTGGCTCAATTGCGCATCCTGACGCTGCAACCAACCGATGTAATCGCGATAGCGCCCGACGGAGGACACCGGCGCGCGACCGCTGTAACGCTGCAAGACTTCGCCGAGCAACTGCGAGTTGCTCCAGCCGTCCATCAGGATGTGGTGATGGGTGTAAATCAGGTGCCAGCTATCGGCCGCGGTTTGCACCAGCACCAGTCGCAGCAACGGTGCCTGGCTCAGGTCGAACCCTTGTTGGCGTTCGGCATCGGCCCGTTCACTCAGGGCCTGAACCTGATCGCCACGCTCACGCCAGTCCAGCACGGTGAACGGCAGCTGAACCTGTCTGTGGACAATCTGGACCGGTTGCTCCAATTCGCCCTGCCACACAAAGCCTGTGCGCAGGATGTCTTGAGCATCGACAGTGGCCTGCCAGGCCGCGCGGAAACGCTCGGGTTCGATGCCTTGTACATCCACCCGCAGCTGATTGATGTACTCACCCGCCGCCTGCTCGTACAGGGTGTGGAACAACAGCCCCTGCTGCATCGGCGACAACGGATAGAGGTCGTCGAGTTGCCCGACGGCCACCGGCAATACATCGAGTTGCGCCTGGGTGATGCGCGCCAGCGGGAAGTCCGACGGCGTGGCCTGTGGAGCCTCGAGGGTGCAGCAATGTTCGATCAACCCGTTGAGTTCTGCGGCGTATTGATCGACCAACTGCTGGATGGTCGCAGTGTCGAACATCTGGCGACTGAAGCCCCAGCTCATCGACAGCTCACCGCCGTACACCTGGCCTTCAACCGTTAGCCAGTTGGCCAACGGCGCCGACGGATCCTGGGCCGCGCCACTGCCTTCGCTGGACGGCACAAACAGCGCCGCCTCGTCGAACTGACGGTCGAACTGCCCCAGGTAGTTGAAGGTGATGCGCGGTTGCGGCAGGGCCGCCAGTGCGGCGCCAATTTGCGGATCGGCCAGGTAGCGCAGCACGCCGTAGCCCAGACCTTTGTCCGGTACCGCGCGCAGTTGCTCCTTGACCGTTTTGATCGATGTACCGAGATCGCCGGCCGGGGTCAGGTTGACCGGAAACAGGCTGGTGAACCAGCCGACGGTGCGGGTCAAATCGATGTCGTCGAACAGGTCTTCGCGGCCATGCCCTTCGAGCTGGATCAGCGTGCTGCCCTGCCCGGTCCAGCGGCATACGGCCCGCGCCAGCGCGGTCAACAGCAGGTCATTGACCTGCGTGCGATACGCCGCCGGCGCCTGTTGCAGCAGTTTGCGGGTTTGCTCGGTGTCGAAGGTGAGTTCGACTTTCTGCTCGAAACGGTTTTGCAGTGCGCCGTCAGGGCGCTCGCACGGCAAGTCGTTTTGCGGTGCATCACGCAGTTGGGCCTGCCAGTAATCGACACTGTTCTGGAACGTGGGCAGATGGCTTTGCAGGCGCGCCACCCAGCGTTGGTAGGAACTGGTTTTCGCCGCAGCGGCCAGCGTCGAGCCGTCGCGTACCTGACTGTAGAACTGCTGAAGATCCTCCAGCAACACCCGCCACGAAACACCGTCCACCGCCAAGTGATGAATAGCCAAGAGCAGCCGTTGCGTACCGTCAGCCATGTCAACCAACAACGCTCGCAGCAATGGGCCGTGACTCAGATCAAGACTGCGCTGGGCTTCGTCGCACAAGGCATTCAGTGCTTCGACCGATTGCGCCGAGCGTTGCCACAACACCGACTCGCTGGACGCCGCGCCATAGGCCTGCTGCCAACCGACGTCGGTCCTTTCATAACGCAGACGCAAACCGTCGTGATGCTTGAGCAACTGCGCCAACGCTTGATCCAGCGCCCCGGCATCCAGCGTTTCGCGTGGGACCAGCAACAACGACTGGTTCCAGTGATGACGCTCAGGTATGGCTTGCTCGAAGAACCAGTGCTGCACCGGCGCCAGGGCCACCGCGCCAACGGCCGGGCCTTGATCGATCAGGTTCTGCTCACCGCTGCGGGCCACTTGCGCCAGGCTGCGAATGGTCTGGTACTGAAACAAGTCTTTGGGGCTCAACACGATGCCCGCCTGACGCGCGCGGCTGACCACCTGCATCGACACAATGGAGTCACCGCCCAGTTCGAAGAAGTTGTCTTCCAGGCCGACGTTGTCGATGGCCAGGACGTCCTGCCAGATCGCTGCCAGGGACTTTTCCAGCGCCGTGCGTGGCGCCACGTGTTCGCGTTGTTGCTGGCTGCCGTCGACCGCAGGCAAGGCTTTGCGGTCGAGTTTGCCGTTGGGCGTCAACGGCAATTGTTCGAGGAACAGCAGATACGCCGGGACCATGTAGTCCGGCAAATGTTGGCGCAGGGCGGCTTTCAGGGTTTCACGCAGGCTCGCTTGAAGATCGGCATCACCCGCTAACACTGCGGCATCGGTTGGCACGATATAGGCGATCAGTTGCTGACCGCTGACGCCGTCCTGAGCCAACACCGCCAGTTCGCGTACCGCGTCCTGCTGCAACAGCCGCGCTTCGATCTCACCCAGTTCGATCCGGAAACCACGGACCTTGACCTGATGGTCGATGCGACCGACGTATTGCAGCGCGCCGTCGGCCTGATAACGAGTCAAGTCACCGGTGCGATACAGACGCTCGCCATTGCTGGCGAACGGGTTCGGCACGTACTTCTCGGCGGTCATGCCCGGCCGGCCCAGGTAACCGCGGGTGATGCCTGCGCCGGCCAGGTACAGCTCGGCCGATACACCCTGAGGCACCGGTTGCAGATCGGCGTCCAGCAAATAGCTGGCGGTGTGCTTGAGCGGTCGACCGATGTTGGCGATGCCGCCGGCCTGGCGGCGAGTCCAGGTGGAATAGGTGGTGTCTTCCGATGGACCGTAGAGGTCGTAGACGTGCTCGAGGGTCGGCTGCTGATACAACGCGTCCACCAGGCTCTGCTTCAGCGGCTCACCGGCGAGGTTGATGATGCGCACGCTCGGTGGAATCTGTCCGTCGCGCTGCAGCGCATTGATCGCCGAGGGTACGGTGTTGATCAGGCGCACCTGATCCCGGGCTGGCAGTTGCGGCAGTTCCAGGGCGTTGCGGGCGATGATCACCGAACCACCGTTGGCCAGGGTGACAAACAGCTCCCACACCGACAGGTCGAAACACACCGAGGTCGACGCCAGCACACCTTGAATGTCGTCGCGGCTGTACACCGACTGCGACCAGTCGATCAGCGCCAACACGTTGCGATGGGCGATGGCCACGCCTTTGGGTTTACCGGTGGAGCCGGAGGTGTAGATCACATACGCCAGGTTATCCGGCGTGACGCGGGTCACCGGCGCGCTGCTCGGGTAAGCGCCCAGCCACGGCTCGGCGGTGTCCATCAGCAGCACTTGGGTGCCCGCCGTTACGCTCAATGTTGCAGCAACAGCCTGCTCGGTCAGCAATACCCGCGCGCGGCTGTCGTCGAGCATGTAGGCCACTCGTTCGGCCGGGTAATCCGGGTCCAGCGGCACATAGGCGCCACCGGCCTTGAGCACCGCGAGCAGCGCCACCAGCAAGCTGTCGGAGCGCTGCATCGCCACGCCGACCCGCACTTCAGGGCCCACGCCCAACTCGATCAGTTTATGGGCCAGACGGTTGGCCTGAGCGTCGAGTTCGGCGTAGGTCAGTTGTTTGGCCGCGAAGGTCACCGCCAGCGCGTCCGGCATGGCCGTAACTTGCCTGGCGATCAGTTCATGGATGCACAGATTGTCGGCGAAACCTTCGTCGGCGCGGTTCCAGTCATGGACGATGCGCTGGTATTCCGCAGTTTCAAGCAGCGGCAAATCGCTGATGCGCTGCTGGCTGTCGCTGACCATACCGTGCAACAGATGGGTCCAGTGCCGTGCCATGCGGGCGATGGTCGCCGCATCGAACAGGTCATTGGCGTAGGTCAGCGCGGCGTGCAGTGTGCCGGCCTTTTCATAGGTATCCAGGGTCAGGTCGAACTGGGTGGTGCGCCCTTCCCATTCGATCACGCCCAGTTCCAGGCCCGACGCGGTGGTCACCGTGGAAATGTCCGCCACTTGTGGCTGATGGTTGTACATCACCTGGAACAACGGCGTGTGACTGAGGCTGCGCTCCAGCTTCAACGCTTCCACCAGCCGCTCGAACGGCAAGTCTTGATGGGCCTGGGCGCCGAGGGCGGTTTCCTTGATGTCACTGAGCAAATCCGCCACACGGGTCTGGCCGTCGAGCCGGGTGCGCAGCACTTGGGTGTTGACGAAGAAACCGATCAGGCCTTCGATTTCACCGCGGTTGCGGTTGGCGATCGGCACGCCGACGCGGATGTCGGTCTGCCCGGTGTAACGGTGCAGCAACGCGTTGAACGCACCGAGCAACAGCATGAACAAGGTGATGTTGTGTTTCTGCGCGGTGGCACGCAGTTGCTCGGCCAGTTGACCTTCGACGCCGAACTCATAGCGCGTGCCGCGATAGCTGGGCATCGCCGGGCGCGGATGATCGGTGGGCAGTTCCAGTACCGGATGATCAAAGCCCAATTGGGCTTGCCAGTATTCCAGTTGCCGCGCCTGCTCCCCGGCTTCCAGCCAGCGGCGTTGCCACAAGGCGTAGTCGCTGTACTGAATCGGCAACGGTGCGAGCTGCGGTTGCGCGCCCGCATCATGGGCGTCGTAGCAGCGGATGAATTCGTCGATCAACACATTCATCGACCAGCCATCGGAAACGATGTGGTGCAGGGTCAGCAGCAGCACGTGCTCCTGCTCAGCGAGCTTGAGCAGCTTGACCCGCAGCAGCGGCCCGACGGCAAGGTCGAACGGCAGCAACGATTGCTGCTGGGCGGCCTCGGCCACGGCCTGCTCGCGCTCAAGGGTCGGCAACGCGCTGAAATCGACCTGCTCGATCACCAGCGGCGCACTGGTCGGCGCTTGTTGTAGAGTTTGTTGCAGGGACTCGTCGGCCTGACGCTGGAACACCGTGCGCAGGGTTTCATGACGCCCCACCAGGCTGGCGAACGCCTGCTCCAGGGCCGGCAGGTTCAACCGCCCGGTCAGGCGCACCGCGCCCGGCAAGTTGTAGGCGCCGCTGTGCGGGTCCAGTTGCCAGAGAAACCACATGCGCTGCTGAGCGTAGGACAGCGCTTGCCGGTCCTCGGCCTCGACCCCTTGCGGAATCGGAAAACGGGCGAACTCCACGCCCTCCTTGTGCAAGGCCGCAAGGAACATCTGGCGCTTTTCCAGGGGCAACCCGATAAACCGGCGAGCAAGTTTCAAGGAGTCTTCAGCATTCATTTCTTAGCATCCGGATCAGTAGGCAGGAAGCACAAAGGCACGTCGTCCCTATAAAACGAATGCAGACCGGAAAAATTAGCGTTTGAGAACAAGTATCAGGAAGGGAGGTCGAGCGAGGAAACACAGATGGTCGTAGCCCTTGTGTGGCGAGGGGGCTTGCCCCCGTTCGGCTGCGAAGCAGTCGTAAACCCTATGTATGCGGTTTGACTTTGAAATGCCGGGGGCGCTTCGCACCCCAACGGGGGCAAGCCCCCTCGCCACACAGGCTCGCTCCCACAAGGTGAAACAGGGTGGAATTCAGGCCATGGCAACCATGGCACCCCGCCGATGATGAACGTCCAGCTGATCCTTGATCACCCGTAGCACCTTGGCTTCGTGCTCATGAATGAAGAAGTGTCCGCCGGCCAGCATGTCCACCGAAAAGCTGCCATGGGTTTCCTTGCTCCAGCCGATCAACTGTTCAGTGGTGGCCTTGTCGGACTTGCCTCCCAGCACATGCACCGGGCACTTGAGCAATGGCCGCTGCACCGGCTGAAAACGTCCGCACAGCAGAAAGTCCGCGCGCAGAATCGGCAGTGTCAGGCTCATCAGTTCTTCATTGGCCAGCACCTCTTCGCTGGTGCCATTGAGCGTTCGTAGCTGCTCGATCAACTGCGCATCGGTTTTCGGCTCGGCAAAGCCGCGGTCGTAGTCGGCCCGCATCGTGGGTGCCGCCGTTCCCGAGGCAAACAGGGCCACCGGTTCCGGGCACCCCAGCTCACGAAAGGCGTGGGCCATCTCGCAGGCCAGCAAGGCGCCCAGACTATGACCAAACAAAGCGTAGGGCGCCTTGAGCGTCGAACGCAGCTCCCTGGCCAATTGCATCGCCAGTGCGCGCATGTCGGTGTGCAGCGGTTCGCCGAACCGTGCGCCCCGCCCCGGCAGCTCTACTGGCTGCAACTGCAGCCACTGCGGCAACTTGCGCCGCCAGCGGCTGTAGACCATGGCACTGGCGCCAGAATACGGCAGGCACAGCAGGGTCAGCTTGGTCACCACGTTCACCTCAAAAAGTCATCTGTAAGAAGGACGGTCCAGACGCGGCGCAAATTAGTCAGCACCGGTTAAATTTCCGCTGCAGGTTATCGTCCCTTGTTCAGATAAAACCAGCTCAGACCAAAACCAACAAGGGGCATCGCCGTGGACCTGCAGACCATCCTGGGCAAACTGTTCGCCAATGCCGGTGCCGTCGGCATCGAAGGGGTTTTTCAATTCGTGTTCGGCCCGCATCAGGCGTACTGGTCCGAGGTCAAGGCCAGCAGCCGCACCGAAGCCGGCCGACATGCCAGCCCCGATGTGACCATCGAAGTCGCGGAAAAGGACTTTCTCGGGATCATGGGCGGCATGGCCAACGTCGAGGAGCTGTTCGCCAGCGGCCGCTTGAAAATCGGCGGCAACATGGGCCTGGCGACGATGCTGCCGCAGATCATCGATCACGCTCGCCATGGGGGCCGCGTGGTGGAAAAAGTCGACATGAACAAGCGCTACCCGACCCCGCCGCGTTTCAGTGAAAAGGTTTCCGCGAGCCTGCCGACCCAATATTCGATGGAGCGCCGGCCACGCAGCGAGCTGTCGGTATTGGTCGAGACGCGCTACCTGCCCCACGGTATTCCCCTGGTGATCAGCGATGCCCTGCAAGACTGGCCCCTGTTCAAGATCAGCCGCGAAGAATCGCTGGTGCATTTCGCTGAACTGCAAGGCATCACCCGCCACGGCGATTACGTGAAGAAAACCTTCTCCACGGAACGGGATTTCCGCTCCACCTCCATGGCCGCGTTCATCGCCTCGCTGGACACTCCAGCGGTCAAAAGCGCCGATGGCGAACCACCGGCGTATATGGGCAACAACATCCTGCCCGCGTAATTGATGGAGCAGATCAAGTACCCGCCCTACTTCGATCAAGCGCTGTTCATCCCGCCACGCATCTGGATCGGCCCCAAAGGCACGCTGACACCGCTGCATCGCGATGACACCGATAATCTGTTCGCTCAAGTCTGGGGCCAGAAAACCTTCACCCTCGCCGCGCCTCATCACCGCGAAGCCCTTGGAACCTGGTCCACGGCGCCTCAGGGCGGGCTCGACGGTTGTGATTTCAATCCGGATGCGCCGGATTATCAACGCTTTCCCGGCGCGCAGGCCGTGACGTTTCTGCGAGTGACCCTGGAGGCCGGCGACCTGCTGTTTCTGCCCGAAGGCTGGTTCCATCAGGTGGAATCGGTGTCGACATCGTTGTCGGTGAATTTCTGGGTGAACTCAGGAAGAGGCTGGTAATCCAGGAGCAGGCTTGCTTGCACCTGGATTTGCATTGCCCCGGTTATTTAGCCCGACACATAACCCCACTGTGGGAGCGAGCCTGCTCGCGATGAGGCCATCACCTTCAACATCAATACCGCCTGTCTGACCGCTATCGCGAGCAGGCTCGCTCCCACATTTTGAATTGCATTGCGCCGGGCTATTTCAAAAGGCGGAAACCCTGCACTGCCGAGCCCAACACCACGACACCGGCGGCAATCGCCACCCAGAACCCGCTGCGCGCACCGAACGCATCCACCAGCCAGCCCGAACTGGCCGCGCCGATCGCCACGCCGATGCTCACACCGGTGACCAGCCAGGTCAGGCCTTCGGTGAGCTTGGCCGGCGGCACGATGCGCTCCACCAGCGCCATGGCCACAATCAGAGTCGGAGCAAAGAACAACCCGGCGACGAACACCGCCAACGACATCCCGAAAATGTTGGTCGCCAGCAGCAACGGCAACGTGGTCACCGCGGTCGCCATCCCGCCGTAGAGGAACAAGAGAGGCAGGGGCAGTTTCGAGCGCAACGCCCCGAACACCAAACCGGCCAGGCATGAGCCGATGGCATACACCGACAACACAATGCTCGCCGCCGCCGGTTGGCCCTGCTGCTCGGCGAAGGCGACGCTGACCACCTCCACCACACCAACGATGGCGCCCATGGCGACCATCAACAGCATCAACAACTGAATTTCGCTCGAGCGGATGATCGAGCCCTGATGGTGTGCTTCATGAGGATGTACCGGCGGTTCGGTGCCGCGCTGCAACACAAACGCCGTAACCCCGATCGCCAGCATCAGCAACGCCGCCAACGGCCCCGCCTCGGGGAACGCCACCACGCATAACCCCACCGACAGCGGCGGCCCGACGATAAAGCTGACCTCGTCCAGCACCGATTCCAGTGCATAAGCGGTTTGCAACTCGGGGCGGCCGCGATACAACTCGGTCCAGCGCGCCCGCACCATCGCCGACATGCTCGGCATGCAACCGGCCAGCGCGGCAAACGCAAACAACGTCCAGTGCGGCGCCTGCAAGCGGGTACAGAGCAACAGCATCAACAGCGCCCCGCCACCGACCAGTGCCGACACCGGCAAGACCCGGCGTTGACCAAAACGGTCCACCCACCGCGAAACCTGCGGCGCACAAAACGCCGTGGCCAGGGCAAAGGTTGCCGCGATGGAGCCGGCCAATCCGTAACCGCCCTTGAGCTGCGAGAGCATGGTGATCAGGCCGATGCCGGTCATGGAAATCGGCATGCGCGCGACCATGCCGGCCAGCACAAAGGCACGTGCGCCTGGGGCGTGGAACAGCTCGCGGTAGGGATTTGCCATGGGATCGGGCCTCAACAAGGGCTTGCAACTTGCCACAAACGTCTGCCCCGGGGAAAGCGTCGAATGGTTGGTTGAGTGTGAACGGCGGTTTGCCGGCAAATGAACTCTCTGCGGTTCAAACCGGTCAGCTGGTTAGACCCTCGGTTCCCGGAGCTCTGCAAGCAATGGCTGATCATTCCGAACGACAAAGCGCCATCGACGCCCACGGCATCATTGGCGACATGCGCAGCGCCGCGCTGGTCAACGATAAGGGCAGCGTGGACTTTTTCTGCTGGCCGGAATTCGACAGTCCGTCGATTTTCTGTTCACTGCTGGACAGCCCCGAAGCCGGCATTTTCCAACTGGCCCCGAACCTGCCCGACGCCCGTCGCGAGCAGATTTACCTGCCCGACACCAACGTCCTGCAAACCCGCTGGCTCAACGATCACACAGTGGTCGAAGTCACCGACCTGCTGCCCATCGGCGACAGCGAAGATGATTTGCCGATGTTGATGCGCCGGGTGCGGGTGGTCAGCGGTCAAGCGACGATACATATGCTCTGCAACCTGCGTCATGACTATGCCCGGGCTCGCACCAAGGCCCGGATACGCGAGCGGAGTGTGTGCTTCGAGGCGCCCGGTCAGCCGCCCATGCAGCTGTGTTCGGATCAGTCCTTGCGTGTCGAGGGCAATGCAGCGGTTGCCGAGTTCACCCTCGAACAGGGCCAGAGCGCCGAATTTTTGCTCGGCGGCGTTGACGATCCGCGCTTTAAGGAAGGGGCCGCCGCACTGTGCCTGGAGCGTACCCTGAAGTTCTGGCGCGACTGGATCGGCCAGTCCAATTATCACGGTCGCTGGCGGGAAATGGTCAGCCGCTCGGCCCTGACCCTGAAGCTGCTGACCTCGCGCAAACACGGCGCCATCCTCGCTGCCGCCACCTTCGGCCTGCCGGAAACGCCCGGCGGCGAACGCAACTGGGACTACCGCTACACCTGGATCCGCGACGCCTCGTTCACCGTCTACGCCTTCATGCGTCTGGGCTTCGCCGAGGAAGCCAACGCCTACATGCGCTGGCTGCGCGGCAGGGTCAGCGATTGTCGCGGCAAACCGATGAAGCTCAACATCCTCTATGCCATCGATGGCCGTCAGGAACTGCCGGAAGTCGAACTTGCACACTTGTCCGGCCACGGCGGCGCGACACCGGTACGCATAGGCAATCAGGCTTGGGATCAAATCCAGCTCGACATCTTCGGCGAGCTGATGGACGCGGTGTACCTGGTCAACAAGTACGGTGATGCCATCTCCCACGAAGGCTGGAAACACACCGTGGAAGTGGTCGATCAGGTCTGCGAAACCTGGCAGCAAAAGGACGTTGGCATTTGGGAAATGCGCGGCGAGCAGTATCATTTCCTGCACTCGCGACTGATGTGCTGGGTGGCCCTGGACCGGGCCATCCGACTGGCCTCCAAACGCTCGCTGCCCGCCCCGTTCGCACGCTGGGACCAGACCCGTCAAGCGATCTACGCTGACATCTGGAGCAACTTCTGGAATGAAGAACGCGGACATTTCGTCCAGCACATCGGCGGCACTGACCTCGACGGCTCGATGCTGCTGATGCCACTGGTGCGCTTCGTCAGCGCCAAGGATCCGCGCTGGATCGCGACCCTCCAAGCCATCGAGAAAACCCTGGTGCGCGCGGGCATGGTCTACCGCTACCGCAACGACGACAGCCAGATCGACGGCCTGCCCGGCACCGAAGGCGCCTTCGCCGCGTGCTCGTTCTGGTACGTCGAATGCCTGGCCCGGGCCGGCCAGGTGGAAAAGGCGCATCTGGAGTTCGAACAACTTCTGAAGTATGCCAACCCGCTGGGGCTGTACGCCGAAGAGTTCGACAGCCATGCCCGGCATCTGGGCAACACACCGCAAGCGCTGACGCATCTGGCGCTGATCAGTGCGGCGAGTTTTCTGGATCGGAAGTTGAGTGGGGAGAAGAATTTCTGGCAGCCTTGAGACCGCGTCGCCTTCTTCGCGGGCAAGCCTCGCTCCTACAGATTCAGCGTGAATTTGTAGGAGCGAGGCTTGCCCGCGAAAGAGCCATCAGCCCCGACACAAGGCTTACTGCCGTCAAACCCCGTCGGAAATGTCCGCTTTCACCGCATTTTTTGTAGGAACAAGGCTTGCCCGCAACAAACAAAAACTCGCTCCCTCTGACACGACAGACCTCCCGTGGCGCGGGGGTTTGCCCCCGTTGGGGCGCTCACCGCCCCTGAAATCTGCAACCACACCCCTCCAGAAACACCGCATTTGCTGGCTTTGCGGCCGTTGCGCAGCCGAACGGGGGCAGCCCCCTCACCACAGGATCGTGTAGGCCACACACCTACAAATACTAAACAAACCAGCCCAATCAACACGCTGTCACTCATTCCTACATCCGGAAATACCTTGTTGCCAGCGCTTACATCCATCCCTACCATCCACGCTCAACGGGCACAGCGGAGCTGTCCAACAAAACCCGAATTCAAGGAACCAGAATGACCCAGCGTATCCATCGCAGCATCGACACCCCACTCCGATCAGGCCTGAACCGGGATGAACTGTGGGAAGGCCACGACAAAGGCCTGATCAAATGCTGGGAAATCGGCCGCCAGCGCGCCGCCCGCTTCCCCGACCTCGCCCGACAATGCCTTACCGGCGAACTCCCGGTGCTGGGCTGGAAAGGTGGCGTCAGCCGCAGCCTGAAGAAACTCGAAAAGTACGGATCCCTCAAATACCTCGCCCAATGGCAGGGGTTGCGCGGGGAGGACCTGGATATTGATCTGAGCGCAGAACGGGCGTTGACCTGTTCCAGGACCAAAATGGTGGTGACGTTTACGCCGGATCGGTCGAAGTACTTCAATCAGGTGGCGGACGTGGAAGCCTGAGGAGAAGACCCGGGTCGATTTGTATCAGCCAGCTCAAAACAGCCACTCTGGAATGTCGAATGAACAATGACGCGCTGATCCACTTTGCACTGACGCCCAGCCTCACTCTTGCCTATGAAGCACACGGCCCTAGCAGCGGCGACCCGGTCATTCTGCTCCACGGCTTTCCCTATTCCCCCCGAGCCTACGACGAAATCGCCCCGACCCTCGCCGCCAAGGGCTATAGCGTGATCGTCCCCTACCTGCGCGGCTACGGCCCGACCCGCTTCAATTCTCCCGACACTCTACGCTCCGGCCAGCAAGCGGCCCTCGCCCAGGACTTGCTGGAGCTGATGGACGCCCTCTCCATTCAACAAGCCGCCCTGTGCGGTTACGACTGGGGCGGTCGGGCGGCGTGCATTGTCGCGGCGCTGTGGCCGGAGCGGGTGCGCTGCCTGGTGACCGGGGACGGGTACAACCTTCAGAACATTCCCCACTCCACCCAGCCTCTGGATCCGCAGACCGAACATCGTCTCTGGTACCAGTACTACTTCCACACCCCGCGTGGTGTTGAAGGCTTGACCCAAAACCGCCGGGCACTGTGCGAACTGCTCTGGAATTTGTGGTCGCCGACCTGGGCCAAAAATGCCGAACGTTATCCCTTGAGTGCGCCAGCCTTCGATAACCCGGATTTCGTCGAAGTGGTGATTCACTCGTACCGGCACCGGTTCATGTACGCGCCCGGCGATCCGGCGCTGGAGTGGATGGAAGAAGCGCTGACCCAACAACCGGTGATCAGCGTGCCGACGATTTCCCTGTGCGGTGCCGATGACGGTGTGGGCCCCGCACCTGACATCGACGAAGACGCCGAGCGTTTTACCGGCCCTTACGAACGCCGGGTATTGGCAGGCGTCGGGCATAACATTGCCGAAGAAGCGCCCGAGGCGATCCTCAAGGCATTACTGGATCTGCTGGAGCGCTGACGGAAAACCGCTCGCGATACGCCTGCGGCGTCACGCCCATGGCCCGCAGAAAACTGCGGCGCAAGGTTTCTTCGCTGCCAAACCCGCATTGCACCGCGACCCGTTTGATCGGCACACCGGTGTCGCTGAGTAGCCGTCGCGCGGTCTCGACCCGAATCAGTTCGATGGCTCGCGCCGGGGTCTGGCCGGTGTCGGCGCGGTAGTGACGGACGAAGCTGCGCTCGCTCATGCCGGCCTGCAAGGCCAGGGTCGGGATGCCGAGGTCCTTGGTGAGGTTTTCGCTGATCCAGGCGTGAAGGTCGTCGAAGCGGTTGCCTTCCTTTTGCAGGGACAGGGTCACGCTGAATTGTGACTGGCCCCCCGGACGCTTGAGAAACACCACCAGTTGCCGGGCGACGTCCAGAGCCATGGTTCGGCCGAGATCTTCCTCGACCATCGCCAGGGCCAGGTCAATGCCCGCGGTGACCCCGGCCGAGGTCCAGACCGGGCCGTCGTTGATGAAGATCGGGTTGGGTTCGACCTGTAGTTTGGGATGCTGGTGCGCCAATTGCTCGCAACGGGTCCAGTGCGTCACCACCCGCCTGCCATCGAGCCAACCGCTGGCCGCCAGCAAAAACGCCCCGGTGCACACCGACGACACCCGCCGACACCCCGTCGCGTGCTCACGCACCCAAGCCACCAGCGACTCGTCTTGCGCCGCCGCGTAAACGCCCCAGCCACCGGCAATGATCAAGGTGTCACTGCCCTGATCCGGCAGCGGCTCCGCCAACAGCGCCAACCCCGCCGACGACATCACCGCCCCGCCACCGCTGGCAATCACCGACGGTGCATAGGGCGGCGGCAGACCTTGCTGGCGAGCAATGTCGTTGGCCGAGGCAAACACCTGCAACGGTCCGGTGACGTCGAGCAGTTGCACGTTGGCAAAGGCCAGCACATGAATGGTTTTCGGGTTGTTCGGCATGTTTGGCGTAATTCGTGGGGTTATTGGCGTATACGCCAGATCCTACGAGCCTACAGTGAAGTCGTCCACCCCAACCAGGAGAAAAAACGCCATGACTTTGCAGATCGGTTTTCTGTTGTTTCCACAGCTTCAACAACTGGACCTGACCGGCCCTTATGACGTGCTGGCCTCGCTGCCGGACGTGAAGGTGCATCTGATCTGGAAGGACCTGCTCCCGATCACCGCGAGTACCGGGCTGGTGCTGAAACCGACCATCACCTTCGACGATTGCCCGCCACTGGATGTGATCTGTATTCCTGGCGGCAGCGGCGTCGGGCCGTTGATGGAGGATGAGGAAACCCTGGCCTTTATCAAGGCACAGGCCGCCGAGGCGCGGTATGTCACCTCGGTTTGCACCGGCGCGCTGGTGCTCGGGGCGGCGGGGTTGCTCAAGGGAAAACGTGCCACCACGCATTGGGCGTATCACGAATTGCTTGGGCGTTTGGGGGCGATCCCGGTGAACGATCGGGTGGTGCGCGACGGCAATCTGCTGACCGGTGGCGGGATCACCGCGGGGATCGATTTTGCCCTGACGTTGGCTGCTGAGTTGTTCGATAAGGACACGGCGCAACTGGTGCAGTTGCAGTTGGAATACGCTCCGACGCCGCCGTTTGCTTCGGGCAGTCCCGAGACTGCGCCGGTCAGCGTGCTGGAGGACGCCCGCAAACGCGCTGCCGCGTCGTTGAAATTGCGCTCGGAAATCACCGAACGCGCAGCGGCGAAACTCGCCCGCCAGTGAAAGTAAGCCATTGACCACCCAACGACTGAAAACCTGCCCTTGTAGCAGCTGCCGAAGGCTGCGTTCAGCTGTAGCAGCTGTCGAGCCCCAGCGAGGCAGCGTTCGGCTGCGCAGCAGTCGTAAACCCTACAAACACGGTAAAACTGAAAAACCGCGGCGTCTGATTCTGCGACTGCTTTGCAGTCGAACGCAGCCTTCGGCAGCTGCTACGGGGGATCGGGTTTCAGTTTTCTGAAGACGAAAAAAAACCCGCCGAAGCGGGTTTCTCAAGACCATTGCGACATCCTGTCGGCAGCCATCCTGGCGTATGGTCGATCATCCATGATCCTGAGCACATCCTGTGCTTCAGTTGATGGATCCAGATTAGACGCATCGGTGAAGCATCAAAAGACGACATACCATCGACTACGTGTAAGCCATTGACCATTCAGCGCCTGAAAGCCTGCCCTTGTAGCAGCTGCCGAAGGCTGCGTTCGGCTGCGCAGCAGTCGTAAACCCTACAAGCACGGTAAAACCGAAAACCGCGGCGTCTGATTCTGCGACTGCTTTGCAGTCGAACGCAGCCTTCGGCAGCTGCTACAAGGAACCGGGCTGCAGTTTTCTGAAGACGAAAAAAAACCCGCCGAAGCGGGTTTTTCCCAAGACCATATCGACTCCCTGTCGGCAGCGATCCTTGCTATGGTCGATCATCCGTGACCCTGAAGCACTTCCTGTGCTTCAGTTGATGAGGCTAGATTACGCTTGGGATCCAATCTGCAATAGACGACATAGCTACTACCGCGCGTAAGACATTCGCCATAGCCGCCCTTCCGAAAACCCTTAGGTGTGTCAGCCATCAAACGCTGAGGCCACGAATTTCACGGCCTGCAGCTATCAGCCGCCCTGACGCTCGTGGGCCTTGGTGTTTGCCAGAAATTGTTCGATGTTGTTCATCTGCTCATCCCAGCCACGGCTGTCCATGCGGAATGCCTTGAGCCTGCGCGACTGAGGGATGTGATCGAAACCGGACTCGACGACCGTCAACAACGTGCCTTCGTCCATGTCCTGGAGTTCGAACTTCACCAGAGTGGTGGGCTCCTGGGAGTAATCGACTTCCGGTTCCACTGCATACGGGTGCCAGCGAAACGAAAACACCCGCTCCGGCTCGACCCGCTCCACCAGGACATTCCACAACAAGTGCTCATAACCAGGGTAAGTAATCTGCCCCTGGGTCCACTCGCCGGCGACAAAGCGCTTACCTTCGAGCGCCACGCCGAACCATTGCCCGAAGGCTTCGGCATTGGCCAGCACGCGCCAGACCTGCGAGCGCGGCACCTTGAGCAGGATCTTCCTTTCGATGCGATCTGATGCTGGGTTCATAAGTCACCTCCTGTATTGAACAGTAGGCCCGTAAAGACCATAAGACCACCCTAAAAGTTGTATCAAACGAGTGCCGCGATCAAGCGTGCCTGAAATATTCGGCCTCGGTTTTGGCCATAAGTTCTGGTTTGAGGGGGAGTCAGCGGGCAGAAACTGCTAACGTTTGCGGCGACGTGGAACCTTACAAGGAAGATTCATGCAGCCTTCACTCACGGAACGTTATCGCGCAACCCTACTGGGGCTTGCTTGTGGGGATGCCGTTGGCACCCGTGCCGAATTCCAGCCGCGCGGCTCGTTCGCCCCTCTGACCGATATGGTTGGGGGCGGCCCGTTCAATCTGAAGCCAGGGCAATGGACCGATGACACTTCCATGGCACTTTGCCTGGCAGAAAGCTTGCTGAACAAAAAAGGTTTTGACGCGGCCGACCAAATGGGCCGTTACCTCAACTGGTGGCAATGGGGTTACCTGAGTTCGACCGGCGAATGCTTCGACATCGGCATGACCGTACGTGAAGCGTTGGCTCGTTATCAGGAAACCGGTCAGCCATTCTCGGGATCCACCGATCCCTACACAGCCGGTAACGGCTCGCTGATGCGGTTAGCGCCAATAGTGTTGTACTACTTTCCCGACCCCGACCGGATCAGGACGTTTTCCGCAGAAAGCTCGCGCACTACCCATGCGGCGCCGGAGGCACTTGAATGCTGTCAGTTGCTTGCTGAGCTGATCCGCAAGGCATTGCAAGGAGCGCCCAAGCCGGATTTGCAGAGCCTGCCAGAGACGACGCTTCTGGAACCAAAGGTAGCGAGCATCGCCCGAGGCGATTACCTCGAAAAATCCAAAGACGATATTCGCGGTAGCGGTTACTGCGTTGCATCACTGGAAGCAGCCTTGTGGTGCTTTCACCACACTGACAGTTTTGAAGCCCCCATCCTCGAAGCGGCGAACCTGGGCGATGACGCCGATACCACTGCCGCCATCGTCGGCCAGTTGGCCGGAGCCCACTACGGTGTGCAGGCCATCCCTGATGGCTGGCTTGCGAAATTGCATCAGCGCGAAGACATCGAAGCCACGGCTGACGCCCTGCTTCGGGCAGCCACCGCTGCCGCCATCTCAGCCACACAACCAGGGAAACCCTATGAATAACTTGCATGGCAGCTGCTTGTGCAAAACCATCGAATACCAACTTGATAGCCTCGACATGCCCATCAGTCACTGCCACTGCCACACCTGCCGCAAGGCACACGCAGCGGCGTTCGCTTCGACGGCAGGGGTCATGCGTGAGCATTTTCGCTGGATAAAAGGACAGGACCGGCTAAGCACCTTTGAGTCGTCGCCGGGCAAGCTTCGGCATTTCTGTTCGATCTGCGGATCGCATCTGATGGCGGAGCGCTTGGCCCAACCCCATGTAATCGTTCGTGTGGCGACTCTCGATGATGATCCGAAAATGACACCTCAGACTCACATATGGACCTCCCATGACGTGTCCTGGCTTGAATATGAATCGATAGAAGAATGTCCTGAGTGGTCCACATAGTTTCCCGGACATGCGGCTGCATCAGTCTGCTGATTTGTAGGCTGGCGACGCCCCGCTACACTGCACCTACTTTCCATCATCACAGTGAGCCCCCCATGCCCCCACGTTTTCTCCTTGCGTTGACGCCGCTACTGTTCACCCCCCTTGCGCAGGCCATCGACTGCGACAATGCCACCGACCAGGGGACGATGAATCAATGCGCGGCGCAGCAGAACAAGGCGGCCGACAAGGAGCTGAATGCGCTTTATCAGCAGATCACCGCGCGGTTGAAGGACAGCCCTGACACCAAAAAGCTGCTGGTCGGCGCGCAGCGCTCATGGATTGCGTTTCGCGATACCGAGTGCAAGTTCTCGGCGTCCGGGGTGGAGGGTGGCAGTGTGTATCCGCTGATCTATAGCAATTGCACCACCGAGCTGACCAAGGCGCGGGTCGAAGCGTTCAAGAACTACTTGAAGTGTCAGGAAGGGGATTTGAGTTGTCCGGTGCCTGGGGCTTGATGCTGCGGTGTTCCTGAGGGCCTCTTCGCGGGCAAGCCCGCTCCCACATTAGATTTTCAGTGAACACATATCTTGTGTACGACCGAGAACCAATGTGGGAGCGGGCTTGCTCGCGAAAGCGTCCGCTCAGGCGCCGCGATTACCGAACAAATATCTGCGCCGTGGTAATCGCCATGTGTCTGCCGGTTTTCAGATCGATGCTGAACAGCCCGTAGAGGTACTCGGCGGTGGCCGGATGCTATTGGCTTCGGGGTGCACGCCGCACCGCCAACGTGGTGCGGCGTGACGCAGGTTCAGCGGTAAAACGGAGGGTGAATGCCTTTGTGCGCCTCGATTTCTTGCCGCATATCAGCCACTAGCGACGCGATCGCGTGGGGGCTATCCAGTGTCCATACCGGAACATGGGTGGCCACCAGATCCACTTTCCCGGTCATGCAATCGCAGACCCGAATCGTCAGGGACTGGTCCGCCTCCATGCTGCAAGTGCACACGGCGGGCAAAAAACTATGTTCAATGATGTTTTGAATTTCCAGGGTTGAAAGGAACATCGCTACCTCCCTCACGCCAGATGTGTGGCCGGGCAAATGCACCCTCATTCACCCATTAGCCCGAAAATTCTAATCCTCAATAGCAAGTGTCTCAAGACCGTAACAAGTTGCTCGTCGTCTCATTGGCTGTCGCGATTTGCGACAAAATCTGGGGGTGCCCTTCCCCTTGCATCATACAAAACCCGCCGACAAAGGGCTGTCCGTGAGCCACAGGCCGCGCCCGAGATTGTCGCCCTGCGGGCAACTGTGAAGCCTTGATCCTTAGACGTGAGGGTCGCCCGGAGCTTTGCTCGGCGCCGCGTACTGCGGCTTCAGGTGACCGTCCCGATCGAGCAACCAGGCATCCATGATCTGCCGCACCACAGGGCCGGCGACGCGACCACCGGCCTCGCCGTTTTCGATCATCACCGAGATGACAATCTTCGGATGTTCGGCCGGGGCAAAACCGACGAACAAAGCGTTGTCGCGGTTGCGCTCCAGAGTTTTCGCCCGGTTGTAGCGCTCACCCTGTTTGATCGCCACCACTTGCGCGGTACCACTTTTGCCGGCGATGCGGTACTGAGCCCCCGCCGCTGCCGCCCGGGCAATCCCGCGGGCGTCGTGCATCACCATCTGCATACCGTGGTTGACCTGTTCCCAGTCACGCGGATCCTTGAGCAGGATGTTCGGCATCGGGTGCTCGTCCACCGGCGCTACGCCATCCACCGTTTTGGCCAGGTGCGGCCGGTTCCATACACCTTTGTTGGCAATCAGTGCGGTGGCCTGGGCCAGTTGCAGCGGGGTAACCTGCATGTAGCCCTGGCCGATGCCGAGGATCACGGTCTCACCGGGGAACCACGGCTGCCGGCGCGTAGCGCGTTTCCAGGTCTGAGACGGCATCAAGCCGGGAGACTCTTCGAACATGTCCAGCGAGACCTTCTCGCCAAGGCCGAACATCGCCATGTAGTCGTGCAAACGGTCGATGCCCAGCTTGTGGGCCAGATCGTAGAAGTAGGTGTCGTTGGAGCGCATGATCGCCGCGTCCATGTCCACCCAGCCATCGCCACTGTGGTTCCAGTTGCGGTATTTATGATCAAAATCCGGTAGCTGGTAATAACCCGGATCGAAGACGCGGGTCTGCGGGGTAACCACTCCGGCGTCGAGGCCGGCAATCGCCACTTCCGGCTTGATGGTCGAGCCCGGCGCGTAGAGTCCGCGCAGCACACGATTGAACAGTGGCCGGTCGATGGAATCGTGCAGTGCCGCGTATTCCTTGAAGCTGATGCCCGTCACGAACATGTTCGGGTCGAAGCTTGGCTTACTGACCATGGCCAGCACTTCGCCGGTCGACGGGTCGAGAGCGACCACTGAACCGCGGCGATCGCTCAGCGCGGCTTCTGCAGCCTCCTGAAGTTTGACGTCGAGGCTCAGTACAATATTTTTACCAGGAACCGGATCGGTGTGCTTGAGCACCCGCAGCACGCGGCCCTGGGCGTTGGTTTCGACTTCTTCATAACCCACATGGCCGTGCAACTCGGACTCGTAGAATTTCTCGATGCCGGTCTTGCCGATGGATTGGGTTCCACGGTATTCCACCGTATCCAGGGCTTTGGATTCTTTCTCGTTGATGCGGCCGACGTAACCGATCGAATGCGCAAAGTGTGCGCCCATCGGGTAATGGCGAACGAACTGTGGCTCTACGTCGATCCCTGGCAAACGAAACTCGTTGACTGCCAACACCGCGATCTGTTCTTCGCTGAGTTCATAGAACAAGGTGACTGGCACGAAGGGGTGTCGAGCCTGCTTCATCGCCTTGTCGAACAGCGTGCGGTCTTCTGCCGGTAGGTGCAGGAGGTGGACCACGTCATCCAGTTCTTCTTTGACGTCGGAGGCGCGTTCGCGGGTGATGGTCAGGTTGAAGCTGGGTCGGTTGTCCGCCAGAACCACGCCATTGCGGTCATAGATCAACCCGCGGGTAGGGGCGATCGGCAACACGTGGACACGGTTGTTTTCGGAGATCGTCGAGTGGTAGTCGTACTCAACCACCTGCAGGACATACAGGCGTACCACCAGCGCGCAGGTAATAGCAACGACGAACAAGGCGCAGGCCATCAGTCTTTTGTTGACCAGGCGCGTCTCTTTTTCGTGGTCCTTGATCAGTATCGGGTCAGGCATTTCTGCAGCAGCTCTTTGACTGTAGAGGGGTGCCGATCCGTAGGCTTGAAATCAGTCCGTAAAAACGAGCTGCACCATACCAAAAACGGCGTGGTTACTTTAACGCCCGTTCTACCGAAACTTCATGAACAATGCAGCTGTTACCTGGGATAGCCTCCACGACACTTTCCTGCGGGCAAAACAAAACCCCTACCTGCATACGCAGATAGGGGTTTCGGAATTTAATCTTGACGATGACCTACTCTCACATGGGGAAACCCCACACTACCATCGGCGATGCATCGTTTCACTGCTGAGTTCGGGATGGGATCAGGTGGTTCCAATGCTCTATGGTCGTCAAGAAATTCGGTAGCCAGGTCGTTTTCTCTTGCGAGATCACGCTCCAGCGAATGGGTATGTGATAGATCTGGTGTTTCGTGAGTGTCACAAACTTTCGGTTCGTTTCGTCTTCACACACCGCAATCTGGTGCCCGTTCGGGCCAACAAATTGCTTGGGTGTTATATGGTCAAGCCTCACGGGCAATTAGTATTGGTTAGCTCAACGCCTCACAGCGCTTACACACCCAACCTATCAACGTCGTAGTCTTCGACGGCCCTTCAGGGGACTCAAGGTCCCAGTGAGATCTCATCTTGAGGCTAGTTTCCCGCTTAGATGCTTTCAGCGGTTATCTATTCCGAACATAGCTACCCGGCAATGCCACTGGCGTGACAACCGGAACACCAGAGGTTCGTCCACTCCGGTCCTCTCGTACTAGGAGCAGCCCCTCTCAAATCTCAAACGTCCACGGCAGATAGGGACCGAACTGTCTCACGACGTTCTAAACCCAGCTCGCGTACCACTTTAAATGGCGAACAGCCATACCCTTGGGACCGGCTTCAGCCCCAGGATGTGATGAGCCGACATCGAGGTGCCAAACACCGCCGTCGATATGAACTCTTGGGCGGTATCAGCCTGTTATCCCCGGAGTACCTTTTATCCGTTGAGCGATGGCCCTTCCATACAGAACCACCGGATCACTAAGACCTACTTTCGTACCTGCTCGACGTGTCTGTCTCGCAGTCAAGCGCGCTTTTGCCTTTATACTCTACGACCGATTTCCGACCGGTCTGAGCGCACCTTCGTACTCCTCCGTTACTCTTTAGGAGGAGACCGCCCCAGTCAAACTACCCACCATACACTGTCCTCGATCCGGATAACGGACCTGAGTTAGAACCTCAAAGTTGCCAGGGTGGTATTTCAAGGTTGGCTCCACGCGAACTGGCGTCCACGCTTCAAAGCCTCCCACCTATCCTACACAAGCAAATTCAAAGTCCAGTGCAAAGCTATAGTAAAGGTTCACGGGGTCTTTCCGTCTAGCCGCGGATACACTGCATCTTCACAGCGATTTCAATTTCACTGAGTCTCGGGTGGAGACAGCGCCGCCATCGTTACGCCATTCGTGCAGGTCGGAACTTACCCGACAAGGAATTTCGCTACCTTAGGACCGTTATAGTTACGGCCGCCGTTTACCGGGGCTTCGATCAAGAGCTTCGCGTTAGCTAACCCCATCAATTAACCTTCCGGCACCGGGCAGGCGTCACACCCTATACGTCCACTTTCGTGTTTGCAGAGTGCTGTGTTTTTAATAAACAGTCGCAGCGGCCTGGTATCTTCGACCGGCATGAGCTTACGGAGCAAGTCCTTCACCCTCACCGGCGCACCTTCTCCCGAAGTTACGGTGCCATTTTGCCTAGTTCCTTCACCCGAGTTCTCTCAAGCGCCTTGGTATTCTCTACCCAACCACCTGTGTCGGTTTGGGGTACGGTTCCTGGTTACCTGAAGCTTAGAAGCTTTTCTTGGAAGCATGGCATCAACCACTTCGTGTTCTAAAAGAACACTCGTCATCAGCTCTCGGCCTTGAAATCCCGGATTTACCTAAGATTCCAGCCTACCACCTTAAACTTGGACAACCAACGCCAAGCTGGCCTAGCCTTCTCCGTCCCTCCATCGCAATAACCAGAAGTACAGGAATATTAACCTGTTTTCCATCGACTACGCTTTTCAGCCTCGCCTTAGGGACCGACTAACCCTGCGTCGATTAACGTTGCGCAGGAAACCTTGGTCTTTCGGCGTGGGTGTTTTTCACACCCATTGTCGTTACTCATGTCAGCATTCGCACTTCTGATACCTCCAGCAAGCTTCTCAACTCACCTTCACAGGCTTACAGAACGCTCCTCTACCGCATCACCTAAGTGATACCCGTAGCTTCGGTGTATGGTTTGAGCCCCGTTACATCTTCCGCGCAGGCCGACTCGACTAGTGAGCTATTACGCTTTCTTTAAAGGGTGGCTGCTTCTAAGCCAACCTCCTAGCTGTCTAAGCCTTCCCACATCGTTTCCCACTTAACCATAACTTTGGGACCTTAGCTGACGGTCTGGGTTGTTTCCCTTTTCACGACGGACGTTAGCACCCGCCGTGTGTCTCCCATGCTCGGCACTTGTAGGTATTCGGAGTTTGCATCGGTTTGGTAAGTCGGGATGACCCCCTAGCCGAAACAGTGCTCTACCCCCTACAGTGATACATGAGGCGCTACCTAAATAGCTTTCGAGGAGAACCAGCTATCTCCGAGCTTGATTAGCCTTTCACTCCGATCCACAGGTCATCCGCTAACTTTTCAACGGTAGTCGGTTCGGTCCTCCAGTTAGTGTTACCCAACCTTCAACCTGCCCATGGATAGATCGCCCGGTTTCGGGTCTATTCCCAGCGACTAGACGCCCTATTAAGACTCGCTTTCGCTACGCCTCCCCTATTCGGTTAAGCTCGCCACTGAAAATAAGTCGCTGACCCATTATACAAAAGGTACGCAGTCACCCAACAAAGTGGGCTCCCACTGCTTGTACGCATACGGTTTCAGGATCTATTTCACTCCCCTCTCCGGGGTTCTTTTCGCCTTTCCCTCACGGTACTAGTTCACTATCGGTCAGTCAGTAGTATTTAGCCTTGGAGGATGGTCCCCCCATATTCAGACAAAGTTTCTCGTGCTCCGTCCTACTCGATTTCATGACCAAGAGATTTTCGCGTACAGGGCTATCACCCACTATGGCCGCACTTTCCAGAGCGTTCCGCTAATCTCAAAGCCACTTAAGGGCTAGTCCCCGTTCGCTCGCCACTACTAAGGGAATCTCGGTTGATTTCTTTTCCTCAGGGTACTTAGATGTTTCAGTTCCCCTGGTTCGCTTCTTAAGCCTATGTATTCAGCTTAAGATACCTAACTTATGTTAGGTGGGTTCCCCCATTCAGACATCTCCGGATCAAAGTCTGTTTGCCGACTCCCCGAAGCTTTTCGCAGGCTACCACGTCTTTCATCGCCTCTGACTGCCAAGGCATCCACCGTATGCGCTTCTTCACTTGACCATATAACCCCAAGCAATCTGGTTATACTGTGAAGACGACATTCGCCGAAAATTCGCGATTAAACTCACAAATTTTACCTTAGCCTGATCCACCACCAGTGAAAGTGGCGTTCAGTCTATCTTTCTATCACATACCCAAATTTTTAAAGAACGATCTAGCAAAAGACTAGAAATCAACATTCACCATCATCACAATGGAATGCTCATTTCTAAGCTTTCAACAACAGAAGCAGTTAGTGGTGGAGCCAAACGGGATCGAACCGTTGACCTCCTGCGTGCAAGGCAGGCGCTCTCCCAGCTGAGCTATGGCCCCGTATTTCTACAGGCGTTTCCCACACAAAATTGGTGGGTCTGGGCAGATTCGAACTGCCGACCTCACCCTTATCAGGGGTGCGCTCTAACCAACTGAGCTACAGACCCAATTTCGGGCTGCTTCTTATCGTCTTCTTCAATGAATCAAGCAATTCGTGTGGGAACTTATGGAGCAGCTGATGTCGTCGATTAAGGAGGTGATCCAGCCGCAGGTTCCCCTACGGCTACCTTGTTACGACTTCACCCCAGTCATGAATCACACCGTGGTAACCGTCCTCCCGAAGGTTAGACTAGCTACTTCTGGTGCAACCCACTCCCATGGTGTGACGGGCGGTGTGTACAAGGCCCGGGAACGTATTCACCGCGACATTCTGATTCGCGATTACTAGCGATTCCGACTTCACGCAGTCGAGTTGCAGACTGCGATCCGGACTACGATCGGTTTTATGGGATTAGCTCCACCTCGCGGCTTGGCAACCCTCTGTACCGACCATTGTAGCACGTGTGTAGCCCAGGCCGTAAGGGCCATGATGACTTGACGTCATCCCCACCTTCCTCCGGTTTGTCACCGGCAGTCTCCTTAGAGTGCCCACCATTACGTGCTGGTAACTAAGGACAAGGGTTGCGCTCGTTACGGGACTTAACCCAACATCTCACGACACGAGCTGACGACAGCCATGCAGCACCTGTCTCAATGTTCCCGAAGGCACCAATCCATCTCTGGAAAGTTCATTGGATGTCAAGGCCTGGTAAGGTTCTTCGCGTTGCTTCGAATTAAACCACATGCTCCACCGCTTGTGCGGGCCCCCGTCAATTCATTTGAGTTTTAACCTTGCGGCCGTACTCCCCAGGCGGTCAACTTAATGCGTTAGCTGCGCCACTAAGAGCTCAAGGCTCCCAACGGCTAGTTGACATCGTTTACGGCGTGGACTACCAGGGTATCTAATCCTGTTTGCTCCCCACGCTTTCGCACCTCAGTGTCAGTATCAGTCCAGGTGGTCGCCTTCGCCACTGGTGTTCCTTCCTATATCTACGCATTTCACCGCTACACAGGAAATTCCACCACCCTCTACCATACTCTAGCTCGACAGTTTTGAATGCAGTTCCCAGGTTGAGCCCGGGGATTTCACATCCAACTTAACGAACCACCTACGCGCGCTTTACGCCCAGTAATTCCGATTAACGCTTGCACCCTCTGTATTACCGCGGCTGCTGGCACAGAGTTAGCCGGTGCTTATTCTGTCGGTAACGTCAAAACAATTACGTATTAGGTAACTGCCCTTCCTCCCAACTTAAAGTGCTTTACAATCCGAAGACCTTCTTCACACACGCGGCATGGCTGGATCAGGCTTTCGCCCATTGTCCAATATTCCCCACTGCTGCCTCCCGTAGGAGTCTGGACCGTGTCTCAGTTCCAGTGTGACTGATCATCCTCTCAGACCAGTTACGGATCGTCGCCTTGGTGAGCCATTACCTCACCAACTAGCTAATCCGACCTAGGCTCATCTGATAGCGCAAGGCCCGAAGGTCCCCTGCTTTCTCCCGTAGGACGTATGCGGTATTAGCGTCCGTTTCCGAGCGTTATCCCCCACTACCAGGCAGATTCCTAACATTACTCACCCGTCCGCCGCTCGCCACCAGGTACAAGTACCCGTGCTGCCGCTCGACTTGCATGTGTTAGGCCTGCCGCCAGCGTTCAATCTGAGCCATGATCAAACTCTTCAGTTCAAACATCTTTGGGTTTTGAGAAAACCCTAAACTTGGCTCAGCAATCGTTGGTTACATCTTTGATTTCTCGCGGAGTAACTTGTGATGCTGATAATCTTGTTGACTATCAGTCTGACTCCACAAGCACCCACACGAATTGCTTGATTCAATTGTTAAAGAGCGGTTGGTTAAGATCTTTCGTCTCAACCGAGGCGCGCATTCTACAGCAGCCCCTGTTACTGTCAAGCGGTTATTTTCAGAAGTTTTCAAAGTTTCGCTTGGAAATCCTTAACAACTTCAACCACTTGCGCTTCCGATCTCTCGTTAGCGGGAGGCGAATTCTACAGCGTTACTCGCTGCTGTCAACACCTCTTTTTCTCCGCTTTCGACCGAGAAGATCGAACCGTTAAAAGAGCCAAACAACACCGCCCTTTCAACTCCTTCTGGCTTCGATGAACTGAAGCGTAACCGCTGTCGAAAACTGCGTAACTCTTTGTTTACCAAGGAGTTTTCCGTTTCGACTGCGCCGGAAGTGGGGCGAATTATAGACTTCCAGAATCTGCCGTCAACCCCTAATTACGCTTTTCTATCAGGATGCTCAAAAACCCTGCTTATATATAGACGCGCCCGTAACGAATGCGCAGTATATTGCCCAACACATAAAATTATACTCTCGCTTCTACTTCGGACGATGCCACGTAATGAATGACCACCCCCGCAACCTTGCCTCGATCCTGTTCTCGGTTGGCCTGCTCTTGATAGCCATGGCATCGATCCAGTCCGGCGCCTCCCTGGCCAAAAGTATGTTCCCGGTTATCGGCGCGCAAGGAACGACCACCCTGCGATTGATCTTCGCCAGCGTGATCATGCTGCTTCTATTACGACCATGGCGAGCGAAGCTCACCGCAAAATCGCTGCGCACCGTTATCGTCTACGGAATGGCGTTGGGCGGCATGAACTTCCTCTTCTATATGTCCTTGCGCACTGTCCCTTTGGGTATCGCGGTAGCCCTGGAGTTCACAGGACCATTGGCGGTTGCTATTTATGCCTCACGTCGAGCGATCGACTTTCTGTGGATCGCTTTGGCAGCCACAGGCTTACTGTTGTTGATTCCGACAGGCGCCACGAGCGCAGGCATCGATCTGGTTGGCGCAGGTTATGCCCTTGGTGCTGGTGTCTGTTGGGCGTTGTACATTCTGTTCGGTCAGAAGGCCGGTGCTGATAATGGGGTGCAGACCGCCGCGTTGGGCGTGATGATTGCCGCACTGTTCGTAGCCCCCATCGGCATTGTTCACGCTGGCGCAGCGTTACTGACGCCCTCGTTGATTCCCGTCGCCATCGGAGTCGCCATTCTGTCCACCGCCCTGCCCTATACCCTGGAGATGGTCGCCCTCACACGGATTCCAGCCCGGACCTTCGGCACATTGATGAGCATCGAACCTGCGTTCGGCGCGTTGTCCGGCCTGTTGTTCCTCCAGGAATACCTTTCCCTGTCACAGTGGATGGCTATCCTGTGCATCATTCTGGCTTCCGTCGGCGCGACCATGACCATGGGGAGTACCGCCAAGCCAGTGGTCGCAGCGGATTGAAACGAGATTTGACGAAGGTCTGGTATTTGCCGCTCAATTAGGCCATGTTTAGACCATATAACTCTGTGTCAGACATGGATTTTTTCAGATAGGGATATCAGAGCGCTTCAAGCAAAAGCGAATGCAGGCAGACCCAGGCACAAGATCCGGGGCCTCTATAAGGACAGCAATGAAACGAGTTTTGATACTGATCGCCGTACTTGCAGTTGCGGGTTGCGCAGCGACCTCGAAGCCCCAGATGAAACACGGCAAGAAAGGGCTGCATATCAACTGTTCGGGGCTGTCCTCCTCCTGGGACAAGTGCTACACCAGCGCCGCCAATTCGTGCTTACCCAAGGGGTACAAGGTGATCGCCAAGTCAGGGGATGCCGTGGAAGAACCCGGTGATTATCCGTTCGGCCTCAACCCGGCCGGCTATACCAGCCGCAGCATGATCGTCATCTGCAAGTAACCTTCCCCTTCTATCGGGTTTGCGTAGCCCGATAGGCGCTTTGCCAGGTTGCTGCTAACGTTCGTCAGTCACTGACCGTTCAGCAAAGGGCGATATCCATGACCACCGCTATCCATAACAAGAAAGTCGTATTGGTCGTCGGCGCCGGCGATGCCACCGGCGGCGCCATCGCCAAACGTTTTGCTCAGGAAGGGTTCGTTGCTTGCGTCACGCGTCGCAGGGCAGACAAACTTCAGTCATTGGTAGACGCTATTGAGGCGAGTGGCGGCGAGGCCCATGGTTTTGCCTGCGATGCGCGCAAGGACGAGGAAGTGATAGCGCTCATCGAGCAGATCGAAACCGAAATCGGTCCCATCGAAGCGTTCGTCTTCAATATCGGCGCCAATGTGCCGTGCAGTATTCTCGAAGAAACCGCCCGCAAGTATTTCAAGATTTGGGAAATGGCCTGTTTCTCAGGGTTTCTCAACGCTCGTGAAGTGGCCAGGCGCATGGTCACCCGCCAACGGGGCACGATCCTGTTCACCGGCGCCACTGCTGGCTTGCGCGGGGCCGCAGGTTTCGCAGCCTTCGCCGGTGCCAAGCACGGGATTCGCGCCCTGGCGCAAAGCATGGCCCGCGAACTGGGACCAATGAACATCCATGTCGCCCACGTCGTAGTTGATGGCGCCATCGATACAGACTTTATCCGCGACAACTTTCCGGAAAAATACGCGACCAAGGATCAGGACGGCATCCTCAATCCCGAGCATATCGCCGAAAACTATTGGTACCTGCACAGCCAGCCACGGGACGCCTGGACCTTCGAGCTGGACCTGCGCCCCTGGAACGAACGCTGGTAAGCCCCCGCAACAATAAGAAGAGCACATCGACCATGAGCAAAACCGTGGAGTTCTTTTTCGACCTCGGCAGCCCCGCCACCTACCTGGCTTATACCCAACTGCCGAAAATCTGCGAGCAAACCAATAGTCAGCTGATCTACAGACCGATGCTGTTGGGCGGTGTCTTCAAAGCTACCGGCAATGCTTCCCCCATCACCGTGCCGGCCAAGGGACACTACATGTTTCAGGACCTGGACCGCTTTGCCAAACGCTATGGAGTACCGCTGAAGTTCAACCCGCACTTCCCCATCAATACCCTGATGCTGATGCGCGCTGTCACGGGTATGCAACTGCGCCATCCCGAACGCTTTCAAGCGTTTATCGATTGCCTGTTTCACGCCCTGTGGGTTGAAGGATGCAGCCTCGATGATCCAGCGACCGTTGCCGCCGTGCTGACGCAAAATGGTTTCGATCCGAACGAGGTGCTGGCGCTGACCACCGATGAAGCCGTCAAAGCCACCCTCAAGGAAAACACCGAGGAAGCGGTGCAACGTGGCGTATTCGGTGCACCGAGCATGTTTGTCGAAAATCAGCTGCTCTTCGGTCAGGATCGGTTGGACTTCGTCCTTGAAGCCCTGCGTGCGCAATAGCTGGCGCCTGTCGATTGCATGAACCAGGCGCGGGAAACAGCGCCTGGCTCGAGCCGCTCAAATAGCCGCGGTTCGAGTGTTCAACCACTCAAGGGCCGCGCCATCGAGCAACGGGCTTAAGCGTTCACGTACCTCGGCGTGATAGGCGTTGAACCACTGTTTTTCGTCTTCGGTCAGCAGTGACGGTTCCAGGCAACGGGTGTCGATCGGGCACAGGGTCAGGGTTTCGAATTTCAGGAATTCACCGAATTCGCTCTTGCCCGCTTCGCGGTTCAACACCAGGTTCTCGATCCGCACCCCCCAGCGCCCCGGACGGTAAGTGCCTGGTTCGATGGACGTGATCATGCCCGGCTGCATCGCGGTTTGCGGTGCCGCCGCGGCCTGATAGGCGATGACTTGCGGGCCCTCATGAACGTTGAGGAAGTAGCCGACGCCGTGACCGGTGCCGTGACCGTAGTCGACGCTTTCGGCCCAGATCGGCGCGCGGGCAATGGAGTCCAGCAACGGCGACAGAATGCCTCGTGGGAATTGTGCGCGGGAGAGTGCAATCACGCCTTTGAGCACTCGGGTGCAATCGCGCTTCTGCTCATCAGTCGGCACCCCCACCGGCACCATTCGGGTGATGTCGGTGGTACCGCCCAGGTATTGGCCGCCAGAGTCGATCAGCAACAGCCCGTTCCCCTCGATTACCGCGTGCTCTTCTTCGGTGGCGTGGTAGTGCGG
The DNA here is from genome assembly GCF_059695645.1 of Pseudomonas sp. LBUM1673. Classification (NCBI taxonomy): domain Bacteria; kingdom Pseudomonadati; phylum Pseudomonadota; class Gammaproteobacteria; order Pseudomonadales; family Pseudomonadaceae; genus Pseudomonas; species Pseudomonas sp. LBUM1673. The sequence goes on along the minus strand of NZ_CP166780.1, from coordinate 2,160,444 downwards.
CATGGCGCCATTGGCGTTGAACGCGGCAATGGTGTTGAAGCTCAGCGACACATAATCCGGACGTCGGGTGCGAGCCGCGGTCAGGTGTTCGTCGATGGTCAGTTCAGTGATACGTTCACGCCCCCATGCGGCTTCCAGCCAGGCGAAGAATTCGCACAGCGCCGCGCCATCCTGCTCCATGGCTCGACGAATGTGTTCGGCATCGGCCAGGCTTTTCTGCGACTTGGCCAGGGTGGTCGGGTTCAGACCTTCGAGTAGTTTCACGCCGCTGTTCAGATTATCCAGCAGACCCGCGGTGACCCGCGCCGGATCGACCTGCAGGCTCGCGCCGCTCGGTACGGCGTGCAAGGCGTCGGCCACTTCGCTGTAATCGCGCAGGGTGACACCGTCCTGTTCGAGGGTCGCGCGCAGTTCGGCGCTGACTTTACTCAAGGCCACAAACAGAGTGGCCTGCTGTTGGCTGATCAAGGCGAAAGAGACAAACACCGGATTGAACGACACATCGCCGCCGCGCAGGTTGAACAGCCAGGCGATGTCGTCGAGGGTGGCAATAAAATGCCAGTCGGCACCGCGCTCTTTCAATACGCCACGCAGCTGGGCAAGTTTTTCCCCACGGCTGACGGTCGCCTGAGGCGGCAAGTGTTGATAAATCGGCTCATTCGGCAAACCCGGACGATCACTCCAGACGTCGCTCAACAAATCGATGTCGGTACGCAGCCGTGCGCCGCGTTCTTCGAGTTTGCTGCTCAGGGTGCGCGCCGAGGCCACGGCCATCACCGCGCCATCGACTGCGACGACACCACCCTCAGGAGTTTGTTCGGCCAACCAATCGAGCGGGCCAGGTTGACCTGGTTGCAGCTTGACCAGTTCGATGCCGCTGCCCTTGAGTTCCTTGCTCGCTTGTTCCCAATAGCGGCTGTCGGCCCAGACGCCGGCAAAATCCGGCGTGACGATCAGCGTGCCCACCGAGCCATGAAAACCCGACAGCCACTGCCGCCCCTGCCAATAGCCCGGCAGGTATTCCGACAAGTGCGGGTCGGCCGACGGCACCAACAGAGCATGAATGCCCTCCCGGCTCATCAGTTCGCGGGTTTGCGCCAAGCGCTGGGGCACCAATCCATTGATCGAAGGCTGCGTACTCATCGTATCTCCTGCTAACCACTTCATCATTATTGTTTAGTGCCGATCAAAGTCAGCGCTTATGGGCCTGTCGCCCAGAATGCCGGAGCACTGGCGACTGCTGCTTTAATCAGGTGTACCGCCTGGTCGATATCCTGCTCGGTGGTGAAACGTCCCAGGCTCAAGCGAATGGTGCGACGGGCCGAGCGCGCGTCACGCCCCAGGGCCAGCAACACGTGGGATGGAGCATTGCTGGCGGAGTTACAGGCCGAGGTCGCGGAAAACGCGATCGAGGTGCTCAACGCCGTGACATTGAACTCGCCTTCGTTGAAGGTCAGGCTCAAGGTGTGAGGAATGCGCTGGGTCGGACTGCCATTGAGGCGAACGCCTGGAATACTCAGCAGTGGCTCAAGCAAGCGTTCACGCAGACGCACGATGGTGGCTTTTTCTTCATCGAACGAGGCAGCCGCCAACGCGAAAGCCACACCCATGGCCGCGATCTGGTGAGTCGCCAGAGTGCCGGAACGCAACCCGCCCTCGTGACCACCGCCGTGGATCTGCGCCTGCAAACGCTGCTGGGCGCGAGGACCGACATACAGCGCGCCGATGCCTTTGGGGCCGTAGACCTTGTGCGCCGAGAACGACATCAAATCCACCGGCCACCAGGCCAGGTCGATCGCCACTTTGCCTGCGCCCTGAGCCGCATCGACGTGGAACAACGCATCGCGATCACGCACCACCTGGCCGATGGCAGGAATGTCGTTGACGGTGCCCAGTTCGTTGTTGACCAGCATCAGCGACACCAGGAAGGTGTCCTCGCGCATCGCCTCGCTGACCGCTTGCGGGGTAATCAGGCCTTCGGCATCCGGCACCAGATACGTCACGGCAACGCCCGCGTCCTGCAATTGTTTTGCAGTGTCGAGAATCGCTTTGTGTTCGATCTGGCTGGTGATGATGTGGCCGCCGGACACACCGCGGGCCTGGGCCACACCTTTGAGGGCAAGGTTGTTGGATTCGGTGGCACCGGAGGTCCAGACGATCTGCTCCGCCCGGGCGCCCACCAATTCGGCGACCTGGCGCCGTGCCTGCTCGACCGATTGCCGGGCCTGTTGGCCAAAAGAGTGGGAGCTGGATGCTGGATTGCCGAAGTTACCCGTGAAACCCAGACACTCGACCATGACCTTGATGACCCGCTCATCCACCGGCGTGGTGGCGGCGTAGTCGAAATACAACGGACGTTTATTCATAAAAGACTCGCAGAGCGTGTTCCGGGATCAGGAGGCTCGTCACCGAAATATCAAAGCGCAACCTCGTGAGCTGCGCCGATAGTTCAGAACGTTAGAAATACCTGATCGGAGGCCGTTAAAGAAGAACAACTTCATTTAAAAGTGCGTAGGAACGCTCCTGAAGTCGAGCTTAACAGGCATCGGGCAACCGGTTGAAGCAATGCGTCAGCTAAAACTTTCGAGCAATAACGGATACAGCGAAGCCACCAACAATAAGGCCATGCCCCAGTTGAACAGCCGTAACCAACGGCGATCGCGCAGCAAATTACGCAACAGCGTGCCGCAACCGGCCCACACACTGACGCTCGGGAGGTTGATCAGAGCAAAGACTGCGGCAATCACAATCACATTGGTGAAATAACCCTGCATCGGCGTGTAGGTGCTGATGGCACCGATGGCCATGATCCAGGCCTTGGGATTGACCCATTGAAACGCTGCAGCGCCCAAATAACTGATCGGCTTGCCCTCGCCCTGTTCGCCGTCGGCTACCGGCCCGGAATGAGCAATCTTCCACGCCAGGTACAGCAAATACGCCGCGCCGACATAGCGCAACACGGTGTAAAGCATTGGATAGGATTGAAATACCGCGCCCAGGCCGAACCCGACGGCGACCACCAGGACGAAGAAGCCGCAGGTGATGCCCAGCATGTGGGGAATGGTGCGGTGAAAGCCGAAATTCACGCCCGAAGCCAGCAACATGGTGTTGTTCGGACCGGGGGTGATCGAGGTGACAAGGGCAAACAGGGCAAAGCCCAGCAGCAAGTCGAGCGAGAGTGTCATCGGTGGCAGTCCATCAGGGTCAGTCAGGTGTTGACCCTATCGCACGCCTTGAGAGAAACCCACGGACAGTTGCGTGAAAGTTCGAGCAGTACAGTCGTTCTCAACTTGGACGACCATGCAGCTGTACTGCGCGTCCGGCATTCATCTCGCCTTGTTTGTCGAAATTGAACGATTTTGGCGGCTGACCGAGCAATTCGGCTTTCTTCGCGTGGTACTCGTCGAAGGACAAGCCGCGACGATTCAAGGCCTCCAGCGCCAGCTCTCGAGTTTCTTCAGCGGTGTAGGGCCGCAGTTCCGGTGAAACGTGGCTGGCACATCCGGCGAGAACGGAAACGGCGAGCAGCAAGAATGTGGCCAGTAGAGGTTTCATTTTGGGTGTCCTGACATCGGGTTCGGGGCAATGAACACAGGCTACCCGTGCCGCTCGAAGGGTAGAAATCAACACTCTCGATAGTCGCTATCGACTTTGGTAAACGCCGCTCTGATTGCCGGCCTCATATCTCCCAATGATCTATAAATATTAATTTATGGTCTTTTACGGAATAACAGCGAGCATTTATAACAACTCCATCGCTTCACGCACTGTTGCTGATGCAACTGTTTTCTCAGCAACAGTCAATCAACAAACAGCCCGTCAAATCGAACAGCGCCTGCCAACAACCGCGCTGAAAGCCACGTAAACCGGCGCTCTGAAGGATTGGTACAGCTCTTGCTCAACGCTGGTGACTACTCACTGCTCGCTGAGCAACTGTTTAAAAAGGAACTGATCATGTCGCGTTCATTGAAAGTCGTTGCCCTTTCCGGCGGTACCTGGCGTCCGTCTCGCACCTTGGTGCTGACTCAGGCACTGCTGGCCGAACTGGCCGAGCAGTTGCCGATCGAGAGCAAGCTGATCGAACTGGGCGACATCGCCCGACCACTGGGCGCCGCACTGTCGCGCCAGGAACTGAGCGCCGATATCGAAGCCGAGCTGCAAGCGATCGAAAGCGCCGACCTGCTGATCGTCGCCGCGCCGGTTTATCGCGGTTCCTACCCGGGCCTGCTCAAGCACCTGTTCGACCTGATCGACCTCAACGCGCTGATCGACACCCCGGTGCTGTTGGCCGCCACCGGGGGCAGCGAACGTCATGCGCTGGTGCTCGATCATCAGTTGAGGCCACTGTTCAGTTTCTTTCAGGCCCTGACCTTGCCGATTGGTGTGTACGCCACTGAAGCCGATTTTTCCAATTACCAAATAACCAGTGAGCCCTTGAAGGCCCGCATTCGTCTTGCTGCAGAACGTGCGGCCCCGTTGTTCGGCGTGCACCCCAAAAATCTGCTGAAAATCGCTTAAGGATCTCTTCATGGATGTTTTCTGGTTTCTGCCGACCCACGGCGACGGCCATTACCTGGGCACTACTCAGGGCGCGCGTCCGGTGACGCTCAACTACCTGAAACAAGTCGCTCAGGCCGCCGACAGTCTCGGCTACCACGGTGTGCTGATTCCTACCGGACGTTCCTGCGAGGACTCGTGGGTGATCGCCTCGGCCCTGGTACCGCTGACCGAGCGCCTGCGGTATCTGGTGGCGATTCGTCCGGGGATTATTTCACCGACGGTTTCGGCGCGGATGGCCGCGACGCTGGATCGCCTGTCCAACGGCCGCTTGCTGATCAATGTGGTGACCGGCGGCGACCCGGATGAAAACCGGGGCGACGGCAGCTTTCTCGATCACAGCGAACGCTACGAAGTCACCGACGAATTCCTGAAGATCTGGCGTCGCGTGCTGCAAGGCGAAGCGGTGGATTTCGAAGGCAAACACCTACGGGTGCAGAACGCCAAGGCACTGTATCCACCGGTGCAGAAACCTTATCCGCCGCTGTATTTCGGTGGTTCGTCCGATGCCGCTCATGACCTGGCTGCCGAGCAGGTCGACGTCTACCTGACGTGGGGCGAACCGCCCGCCGCCGTGGCAGAAAAACTGGCCGATGTTCGTCAGCGTGCCGCGCGAAACGGTCGCACGGTGAAGTTCGGGATTCGCTTGCACGTGATCGTCCGCGAAACCGCCGAAGAGGCCTGGAAAGCCGCCGACAAACTCATCGAGCACATCGGCGACGAAACCATTGCGGCGGCGCAGAAGTCGTTTTCGCGCTTCGACTCCGAAGGCCAGCGACGCATGGCCGCGCTGCATGACGGCCGTCGCGACAACCTGGAAATTTCCCCCAACCTCTGGGCCGGCGTCGGTCTGGTGCGCGGCGGTGCCGGGACGGCGCTGGTGGGCGATCCGCAGCAAGTGGCGGCGCGAATCAAGGAGTACGCGGACCTGGGGATCGAAAGCTTCATCTTCTCCGGCTACCCGCATCTTGAAGAGGCTTATCGCTTTGCCGAACTGGTGTTCCCGCTGCTGCCCGAGCCGTATGCCAGCCTGGCCGGACGTGGCGTCACCAACCTCACCGGGCCGTTTGGCGAAATGATTGCCAATGATGTGTTGCCTGCCAAAGCCACGGCCTGAAAACCGCTCTCCTGTGGACCCGAAAACTTGTGGCGAGGGAGCTTGCTCCCGCTGGACTGCGAAGCAGTCCCTGAACAGGCCAATGCGGTGTACTGATAGACCGCATCAGCCGGTTTACGACTGCTTCGCAGCCGAGCGGGAGCAAGCTCCCTCGCCACAAAAGCTCTTTCCACAAGGGATTGCGCCGACTTCCATGAGGAACCCCGCGTGACTGCCAAGCCGCTAAGCGCCCTGTTGTCCCCCTCGCAGACCGCCCGCCAGTTGGCCGCCGAGTTTGCCCTGACCGCTGTCGAACGCGATGAACGCGGCGGTACGCCGAAAGCCGAGCGTGATGCCTTGCGCCATAGTGGCCTGCTCGCTTTAAGCATTCCCACCCAGTACGGCGGCCTCGGCGCCAGCTGGAGCGAAACCCTGACCATCGTGCGCGAGTTCGCCAAGGTCGACAGTTCCATCGCACATGTCTTCGGCTTTCATCACCTGATGCTCGCCACCGTGCGCCTGTTCGCCCGGCCCGAGCAGTGGCAGCCGTGGTTTGAACAGACGGCGCGCAAGAACTGGTTCTGGGGCAACGCCCTCAACCCGCTGGACACCCGCACCGTAGTGAAAGACCTCGGAGGCTGGCGCGAGTTTTCCGGCAAGAAAAGCTTCTGTTCCGGTGCCAGCGACTCGGAAATGCTGATCGCCTCGGCCGTCGATGAAAGTGCCGGCGGCAAGCTGTTGATTGCCGCGATTCCCAGCGGGCGCAGCGGCATCACTCTGCATAACGACTGGAACAACATGGGCCAGCGTCAGACCGACAGCGGCAGCGCCACGTTCGAACGGGTGCGGGTCGAAGAGTCGGAGTTGCTGCTCGACCCTGGCCCGCTGAGCACGCCGTTCGCCTGCCTGCGCCCATTGATCGCCCAGCTCACGTTCACCCATATGTTCCTCGGCATTGCCGAAGGTGCCTTTGAGGAAGCGCGGCAATACACCCTCACCGAAACCCGTCCGTGGCACAAATCCAGCGTTCAGGATGTGCGTCAGGATCCTTACGTGCTCGGCCATTACGGCGAATTCTGGGTGGCGCTGGGGGGTGTTCGATTACTGGTGGAACGAGCCGCCGAGTTGCTCGACAAGGCCTGGGCCAAGGGTCCGAACCTGAGCGCCGAGGAACGCGGACACCTCGCCACAGCGATCGCCACCGCCAAGGTCGCCGCCACGCGCAATGGCCTGGAGCTGTGCAGCCGCTTGTTCGAAGTGACCGGCGCCCGCTCGACTCACGCCTCACTGCGACTGGACCGTCACTGGCGCAACCTGCGCACGCAAACCCTGCACGACCCGGTGGATTACAAACTCCATGAACTGGGTGAATGGGCGCTGAACCAGTCCCTGCCGATCCCGACCTTCTATTCATAGCTTTCAACTCATGGAGCCTGCCCCATGCAACTACTGACCTTACCGCCCTCGCCCGCGCTGGCCACCTCGATCCGCGCCACGGCGCAGGTGTTCGAAGACCCGAAGTCCCAGGCCCTGCTCGCGCACTTGCAGCAGGTCGCGCCGAGTGAAGCCAGCGTGCTGATCATCGGCGAAACCGGCACCGGCAAGGAGCTGGTGGCGCGGCATATCCACAACCTCAGCGCCCGCCGCAACCGGCCATTCGTGGCGGTGAACTGCGGCGCATTCTCCGAATCGCTGGTGGAGGCGGAGCTGTTCGGTCATGAGAAAGGCGCCTTCACCGGGGCATTGAGCGCCAAGGCCGGCTGGTTCGAAGAGGCCGATGGCGGCACTTTGTTCCTCGACGAAATCGGCGATCTGCCGATGGCGATTCAAGTGAAGTTGCTGCGGGTGTTACAGGAACGCGAAGTGGTGCGACTGGGATCGCGCAAGAGCATTCCCATCGATGTGCGAGTGCTGGCGGCGACCAACGTGCAGCTGGAAAAAGCCATCAACGCCGGGCATTTTCGCGAGGACCTGTATTACCGTCTTGACGTGGTCAGCCTGGAACTGAGCCCGTTGCGCGAGCGCCCCGGCGACATCCTGCCGCTGACTCGGCATTTCATCGAAGCCTACAGCCACCGCCTGGGCTACGGCAGCATCACCATCAGTAAAGAGGCCGAACACAAACTGCGCAGTTACAGCTGGCCGGGCAACATCCGCGAACTGGAAAACGTCATTCACCACACCCTGCTGATCTGCCGCAACGGAGTGATCGAGCGCGATGACTTGCGCCTGTCGAACATGCGCATCGAACGTCAGGACGAGCACCACGCCAGCGTTGACGACTCACCGGAAGCCTTGCTCGATCGGGCCTTTCAAAAGCTCTTCGAGGAACAGGCCGGTGCGCTGCACGAGAAAGTCGAAGATGCGTTGTTGCGAGCGGCCTACCGCTTTAGCCACTACAACCAGGTGCACACCGCTGCCCTGCTGGGACTGAGCCGCAATGTGACACGCACCCGGCTGATCAAGATCGGCGAACTGGCGGTGAATAAACGTCGGCCGACGGAGAACCTGCAGGGCGAGCGTTTGATGCAGTTGTCGATCTAGCCGATCAGCGTGCAGCGCGTGGTCGTGGCTAAGCGCCAGGTTATGCAGCACCTGGATGATCCGAAGGTGACGGTTTTCGCAAGCCCGCTCCCACAGGGGATCTCCATTGGTTACAAAATGTGCATTCGACGCCGATCAAATGTGTGCGGGCTTGCTCGCGAAGGCGTCCTGTCAGTCGATGAGGATTTAGAAGCCATCTACTGCATCACGATTGATAGCTGAATAGTGGCGCTACTGCTCGTCGGGCACTCGGTTGTGGCAAAGGGGCTGACCTATAGTTATTCGATCGGAAATCGGCGAAGGAACACCTTAACCCACAACAAAAAGGAGAACCGTCATGAGCGTCAAACCTATTCCAGAGGGTTATCACAGCATCACCCCTTACCTGGGCATTCAGAAAGCTGCCGAAGCCATCGACTTCTACAAGAAAGCCTTTGGCGCCACCGAAGTCATGCGCCTGGCCATGCCTGATGGTGGCATCGGCCATGCTGAACTGCGTATCGGCGACTGTCCGATCATGCTCGGAACGCCGTGCGACCAGGGCCCATTGAGCAACCCGGACAAGTCGCCGTCCGTGGGGCTGCATCTGTATGTGAACGATGTGGACAAGTCCTATAAACAGGCAGTCGATGCCGGTGCCACGGTGGTGTCCGAGGTCAAGGATCAGTTTTACGGCGACCGCTCGGGGACCTTGAAGGATCCCTATGGGCATCTGTGGTTTCTGGCCACGCGCAAGGAGGACCTGACTCAGGAACAGATCGAACAGCGGGCCAAGGAGATGTTTAAGCAGGGTTGAGTTTTTCAGTGGATGTCCGGGCCTCTTCGCGAGCAAGCCCGCACAGTTGATCGGCTGCGCGCACATAATGTGTGTTCAACACCGATCCAATGTGTGGGCTTGATCGCGAAGAGGCCCGGACATTCAACATCAATGTTGACTGTCAGGACCACTCCCACCCAAGGCAGAAGCGAGAAACATTTACTTTCATATCCCCTTTCGGGATTTTCGATGCTCATACGTCTTATTTAGATGCAGTCGGTCGCGTAGGCAAAAGCCACGGCCGGACTTTTCAAGGACCGCAACGCTGGGAAGCCCACAGCAGCGGCCCTCTCATCGAAACAAGACCTTTAATCATGTCGAAGAAATCCCGCTCAAAACTCTGGTTTCTGGTCCATAGCTGGCTGGCGCTGCCCATCTGGTTCTTTGTACTGATCGTCTGTGTGACCGGTACGCTGGCGGTGGTCAGTCAGGAAATCGTCTGGCTGGCCAACCCGCAAATGCGCGCCAGCCCGCCTTCGGACGACGCGCCGCTGCTCAGCTATGACCAGATCATCGCCGCCATCAAAAAGGCCGAACCCCAAACGCTGGTCGAGCGCATCAGCCGCCCCGACGAGTCGCATTTCGCTCTGGACGTAGAAGTCAGTTACCCGGACGGACGCTCGGTAACGGTCTACGTGAACCCCTACAGCGGGGTGATCCAGGGCACTGCTCCACAATTCAACTTCAAGGCCTTTACTCGCGCACTGCATGGCTGGTGGCTGGTGCCGTTCACTAACGGCTACAGCTGGGGCTGGTATCTGGTGTCGTTCCTCGGGCTGCCGATGCTGGCTTCGCTGGTGACGGGGCTTGTGGTCTACAAACGGTTCTGGAAAGGCTTCTTGCGGCCGACCCTGCGCATTCGTCATGGCGCGCGGATTTTCTGGGGCGACTTTCACCGGCTCAGTGGCATCTGGTCGATCTGGTTCATTGCGGTGATTTCCGTCACCAGCACCTGGTTCATGATTGAAGCGATCCTGTTCGATAACCACATTTCGATTTCCACCGCACCTGTCGCGCCCGTCGTTGCGCGGGAAAGCGTGCCGCTCACCGTCGATGGTGCACCGGCGCCGATGATCAGTCTGGAAAGCGCGATCCGCGAGGCCAAGGAGCGCATTCCCGGTCTGGAAGACAGCTCTGTCAGCCTGCCCGCCAATGCCTATAGCCACCTTTCGGTGAGCGGACGCAGCGGGTACCCGTTGATCTACCAGAGCGCCGAAGTCAACCCGTATACCGGTGACATTGCCACCACGCGCCTGCTGTCGGACCGGTCGGGTCTGGAGTGGGTGACCGAATCCATGCGTCCGTTGCACACCGGCGATTTCGGCGGCATCTGGATCAAGTTGATCTGGTTTTTCTTCGGCTTGATCCTGAGCATGATGGTCCTCAGCGGCCTGTTGATCTGGACAAAACGCACCGCCCTGGCCACGGCCAATGCCCTCAAGCGCAGCAACAAGCGTCCACGGACTGCGGTGGCCAGTCAGCCGGCCATGGGCCGCGAAGCCACGGAGGTCAGCCGATGAACCAGGTCGCAGCAGAAAAATCGCGCTCGCCGCTAAGCCGTTTCTGGCACACATGGCGCTTCCACATCAACGTGCTGCTGTTGCTGGTGCCACTGGGATTCATGCCCAAATATTTCGCCGACGCAGCACTGATACGCGGCGACACCGGCCTGGGTGAGCGAGAAATCGGTGAAGTTCAGGTCGGCCCCTGGAGCCTGCGTCTGGCCGAATATCGCAACCAGGCCCCGGTATCCGACGGCCCGGCCGGCCCCATCAAGTACTTCAACGCGGCGCTCTGCGACAGCTGTCGCGATCAGGTCAAGGCGACGTACCTGCGCATCGGCAAACCACGCAGCCTGCGCGCCGCCGGGGTGATTTTCTTCGGCACACCGTACCGCATGGGCGCCGGGGTGCCGGTCCCCGAAAAGACCAAAACCGACGCCGAGCTGTGGATCACCATGGAAGGCTGGGACGGCAGCATGCATCAAGCGTCCATCCCCCTGAGCCAGGCATCCCCGGCCACCCTCGCGTGGCTGAACAAACAAGGAGGCAAACCATGACCAAGGCTTTTCGCCCTTTGCATGCCGTTTTACTGGTGCTCTGCGCCGGCTTCAGCACCAGTGCCCTGGCCCACAACCCGATGTGCGAATGCAAGGCCATCGACGCCGAACAAATCCAATGCACCGGCGGTTTCTCCGATGGCAGCGGCGCGCCGGGAGTGACCCTGGACGTGATCGGCTACGACGAAACCATTCTGGTGCCGGGCAAGCTCGGCGCCGATTCGACTCTGACGTTCAAGAAGCCCGGCGCCGAGTTCTACGTGCTGTTCGACGCCGGTCCCGGCCACGTCGTCGAGATCGACCAAGCCGACATCGAGGCGCCCTGAACATGAGCATGATCACGCCAACCACCCAAGTGGTTCGCCCGGCCGGTGCCGGCCATGAAACCCTCTATGTATTGCTGTTGTGCCTGATGATTTTGGCGGTAGCCGGCTCAGTAGTTGCCTGGCGCGGCGAGGCTCAGGAGGTGAGCAGCGTTGGCAACCACCAACTGGATGCCCGTCGCGACCTGAGCGCATCCGAGCAAGGCATCTACGCCGATCTGCGGGTCACACTGGACGAAATTCGTCTGCTGCGTCTGGAACAACAAGCGTTGCCGACGCCCGCAAGTCTCGCCGATGAAGGTTTTGCGCCGTTTGCTCAGGACGCCAGTTCTGTCAGCCGCGGCGGTCATGCCTGGCAGTTGCTGGACGCCAAGGCTTACTTCGGCCAGAGCCAGACCCCGACCGTGGCCGGTTCGTTTCTGATGCGCCTGAGCGCTGAAGACGACGCCGCACCGGACATCTGGCTCAACCGAGGCAACGCCCTCACCGCCCCGAACGATCTCGCTGACGCTGCGCTCGAAAGCACCGGCTGGCAGCAGATCGTCGCGCAATTCGATGCCGGCGTTACCCGCCAGCATCGGCATTGAACCACCGCCTTCACCCGAGAGAAGACCGCTTCCCCATGCCTAGCTCATCTCAACGTCGTCCCCTTGTTCGCCTGCTGCTGGTCGGCCTGCTTGCCTGTTTGCTGACACCCCTGGCCAGTGCCGACGAAGCCAAGCGTCTGCGCATCGGCATCACCCTGCACCCTTATTACAGCTACGTGGCCAACATCGTCGGCGACAAAGCCGAGGTGGTGCCGCTGATTCCGGCCGGTTTCAACCCCCATGCCTACGAGCCACGGGCCGAAGACATCAAGCGCATCGGCGGGCTGGACGTGATCGTGCTCAACGGCGTGGGTCATGACGACTTCGCCGACCGCATGATCGCCGCCAGCGAAACCCCGAACATCAAGGTGATCGAAGCCAACGAAAACGTGCCCCTGCTGGCCGCCACCGGCGTCGCTGCCCGGGGAGCCGGCAAGGTGGTCAATCCGCACACGTTCCTGTCGATCAGCGCGTCCATCGCCCAGGTCAACAACATCGCCCGGGAACTGGGCAAGCTTGACCCGAGCAACGCCAAAACCTACACCCAGAACGCCCGCGCCTACGGCAAGCGCTTGCGGCAGATGCGAGCCGACGCGCTGGCAAAACTGACCCAGGCGCCGAACGCCGAGCTGCGCGTGGCCACGGTCCATGCCGCCTACGACTATTTGCTGCGCGAGTTCGGCCTTGAAGTGACCGCCGTGGTCGAACCGGCCCACGGTATCGAACCGAGCCCGAGCCAGCTGAAAAAGACCATCGATCAACTGCGGGAGCTGGACGTAAAAGTGATCTTCTCGGAGATGGATTTCCCGTCCACCTACGTCGAGACCATCCAGCGTGAATCCGGCGTGAAGCTGTATCCGCTGTCGCACATTTCCTATGGCGAATATACCGCCGACAAGTACGAAAAAGAAATGACCGGCAACCTCAACACTGTCGTCCGCGCGATTCAGGAGTCAGGCGCATGACGGCTAAAGAAACCATCAGCCCGACCACCCCCGAATCCCCTGTGGGGGCGAGCCTGCTCGCGAAGGCGTCCAGTCAGTCAACATCATCATTAAATGACACACCGCATTCGCGAGCAGGCTCGCTCCCACAGGTTTCGGGGCCGACCCTGGATTTCGCCGAAGTCAGCCTGACGCTGGGCCGCACGACGATCCTCGACAACGTGACGTTCCAGGTCCAGCCCGGCAGCGTGCATGCCCTGGTCGGCCCCAATGGTGGCGGCAAGAGTTCGCTGATCAAGACCCTGCTCGGGCAGATGCCGCATCAGGGTCGCTTGAGCCTGCAATGGCCTGGTGAGCCAGGAACCATCGGCTACGTGCCCCAGGCGCTGGAGTTCGATCGCGGCTTACCGATGACTGTCGATGATTTCATGGCCGCCATGTGTCAGCGGCGTCCGGCGTTCCTCGGTTTAAGCAAGCATTACGCGGCGGCTATCGGCGAAGCGCTGGAACGAGTCGGCATGCAGGACAAACGCAAGCGGCGCATGGGCGCGTTGTCCGGCGGTGAGCGCCAGCGCGTTTTGTTGGCCCAGGGGCTGATTCCTGCGCCGCAATTGCTGGTGCTCGATGAACCGATGTCGGCCCTCGATGAGGCCGGTATTCAAGTGTTCGAACGGTTGCTGGGCGACTGGCGCCAGAGCGGCATCACCGTGCTGTGGATCGAACACGATCTGGAAGCGGTCGGGCGTCTGGCGGACCGGGTCACCGGGCTCAATCGCCGGGTGCTGTTCGATGCCACGCCGAAACAGGCATTGACCCCGGAGCGACTGCTGACCCTGTTCTCGACCCATCCCCGGAGCGCTGCCTGATGAGTTACGAAACCTTTCGTTTGACGGTCCAGGGGTGGGCCTCGTCGGGTTATCTGCCGGAAGCGCTGGCCTATGGATTTGTGGTCAATGCCCTGCTCGCCGGATTGCTGATCGGGCCGGTGCTGGGCGGTTTGGGTACGCTGGTGGTGGTCAAGCGCTTCGCGTTTTTCTCCGAAGCGGTGGGTCACGCGGCTTTGACTGGCGTGGCTATCGGTATTTTGCTCGGTGAACCTTACACCGGGCCTTATGGCAGCCTGTTCGGTTACTGCCTGCTGTTCGGGATTTTGCTGAACTACCTGCGCAACCGTACGGGTCTGGCGCCGGATACGTTGATCGGCGTGTTTCTCTCCGTATCGTTGGCGCTCGGTGCCAGCCTGCTGCTGATCCTGGCGGGCAAGATCAACGTACACATTCTGGAGAACGTGCTGTTCGGTTCAGTGCTGACGGTCAACGGCAACGACCTGCTGGTATTGGCCATCGTCGGTTCGCTGGTGATGGCGCTGGCCTTGCCGCTGTACAACCGCATCATGCTCGCCAGTTTTAACCCGCAACTGGCAGCGGTACGCGGTGTGGCGGTGAAGACCCTGGATTACCTGTTCGTGATCCTGGTGACCCTGATCACCGTGGCGGCGGTGAAAGTCATCGGTGCGATTCTGGTCGGCGCTCTATTGGTGATTCCAGCGGCGGCCGCGCGTTTGCTCAGCCAGTCGCTGAAGGGTTTCTTCTGGTGTTCGGTACTGATCGCCACGGTCAGCACATTGTGCGGAATCCTTGCACCGATTGTGTTTGACCTGCCCATCCCGTCCGGCGCCGCGATCATTCTGGTGGCCGGCATCGCCTTCGCCCTGGCCGCCATCGCTCGCGGCATCGTCCCAAGTCTGAAAGGGAATCTCGGATAAATGTCTTTTTCTCTGCGTCAACTGACCCTGGCATTGACCTTCACATTGCCCCTCAGTGGCTTGGTCAACGCCCCACTGCTCGCCGCTGACAGCGTCAAGCCGTTACGAGTGCTGGCGTCCTTGCCAATCACTTATGGCTTGGGCGAAGTTCTGCTCAAAGGCACCGACATCAACCTTGAACGAGCCGCGCCAGCCAACCTGCCTGGCAGTCGGCAGACCGCTTATTTCACCGGCCGTGGCGCTCCAGAACTCAATAAGTTGGCGATCGATGCAGACGCGGTAATCGGCCTGCGCTCGCTGTGGCCAGACGATCCGCTCTACCCGATCTCTCGGCGCAGCAACATCCGCATCGTCGAAGTCGACGCCGCGCGCCCGGTGGACGGCGCCCTGCCCGGCATCGCCGTGCAACCGGGCAGTAAGGTCGACGGCTTGAACAGTCAGCCTTGGCTGGCCAGCAACAACATGGGCCGCATGGCGGATGTCATGGCGGCCGATCTGGTGCGCCTGGCGCCAGCGGCCAAACCGAAGATCGATGCCAACCTGGCAGCGCTCAAACAGCGTTTGCTCAAGCTCAGCGCCGACAGCGAGTCACGGCTGGCCCGTGCCGACAACCTGAGTGTGATGAGCCTGAGCGATCATTTCGGCTACCTGATCGGCAGCCTCAACCTGGAGCTGATCGGCCTCGATGCACGGCCGGATGCCGAGTGGACACCCGAAGCCCTGACGCAATTGGGCGCAACGCTCAAAGACAATGACGTGGCGGTGGTATTGCATCATCGGCAGCCACCGGACGCGGTGAAAGCGGTGATTGCCGAGGCGGGCAGTCGGTTGGTGGTGTTGAGTGTCGATGCAGCGGATCCGGTGGCCGAACTGGAAGGGAATGTGGATCAGGTGATCAAGGGGTTGAGCGGAGTGTAAGGTCAGCTGGACCGCATTATCGTTCTTCGCGGGCAAGCCTCGCTCCTACAGGTTTTGTGTCGATCACGGTATGTGTGAACACCCCAAACCCGTAGGAGCGAGGCTTGCCCGCGAAGGCAATCTCAAGTCATGAAAAAGCCCGCTGACCGTCACCGGTTCAGCGGGCTTTTCGTTCACAGGCGCCGCAAAGGAATGCAGCCAGAGACGCTCCGCGTCTCACTTACAGCTCAGTGAGCCACGGCAGCCTGTTCTTCCATTTTCTGGCGCAGGCTCAGTGGACGCATGTCGGTCCAGACCTCTTCGATGTAGGCCAGGCATTCCTTTTTCAGACCGCTCTTGCCCACGGTGCGCCAGCCTTGTGGCACGGCCTTGTAGTCAGGCCAGATCGAGTATTGCTCTTCGTGGTTGACCACGACCTGAAAGAGGATGTCCTCGCGGTCGAATACTGACGTCATGCTGTGTCTCCATCGCTGTAGGGTGGGCTGCACGGCGTGTGCAGCCGTTATGTAGAAGGAACGTTCGAGGCAACGAAAAATTTAGAGGCTGGCGGTGGCTGCGGCCATGGCCCTGCCGAAAATCTCGGCCACACGGTCGATTTCTGCCGCGGTGATCACCAGCGGTGGCAGGAAACGCACGACACCGCCGTGACGCCCGCCCAGTTCGAGGATCAACCCGCGCTTGAGGCATTCGCGCTGCACCAGCGGCGCCAGACGACCGAATATCGGTGGATGGCCTTGAGCGTCCGGCGCACCGGTCGGGTCCACCAGCTCGACGCCCAGCATCAAGCCACGTCCGCGAATATCGCCCAGTTGCGGGAAATCCCGTTGCAGGATGCGCAGGTGTTCACTCAGGCGTTCGCCCATGGCAGCAGCGTGCTCGCAAACCTTGTGCTCGATCAGGTAGCGCATCACCGCAGAGCCTGCGGCCATGGCCATCTGATTACCGCGGAAGGTCCCGGCATGGGCGCCCGGCAGCCAGGTGTCGAGCCAGTCGCGATAGACCACCACCGCCAGCGGCAGGCTGCCGCCGATAGCCTTGGACATCACCACCACATCCGGAATGATCCCGGCGTGCTCGAAGGCGAACATCTTGCCAGTACGGGCAAAACCGCTCTGAATTTCATCGACGATCAGCGCTACGCCGACCTTTTCGGTGATGCGTCGCAAGCCGCGCAGCCAATCGAGATCAGCCGGAATCACCCCGCCCTCGCCCTGCACCGCTTCGACGATCACGGCAGCGGGCAATAGCACACCGGCCTCTGGATCATTCAGCAGGTTTTCCAGGTAATTGAGGTTGACCTGTATCCCCTGCGCGCCGCCGAGGCCGAACGGGCAGCGGTAATCGTAGGGGTAAGGCATGAACTGCACGCCGTTACTGAGCAATGCGCCCAAGGGCTTTTTCGGCCCCAGACTGCCCATCAGGCTCAGCGCGCCTTGGCTCATGCCGTGGTAACCACCCTGGAACGACAACACGGTGCTGCGCCCGGTGGCGGTGCGCACCAGTTTCAGCGCGGCTTCCACCGCGTCGGTGCCGGTCGGGCCACAAAACTGGATTTTGGCTTCAGCGGCCAATGCCGGCGGCAACAGACCGAACAGGTCCTGGACAAACTGATCCTTGACCGGTGTGGTCAGGTCGAGGGTGTGCAGCGGCAGCTCATCCGTCAGCACTTGCTGGATCGCTTCGATAACCACCGGGTGGTTGTGCCCCAGGGCCAGGGTTCCGGCACCGGCCAGGCAATCGATGAAACTGCGGCCTTCGACGTCCTCGACATAAATGCCCTTGGCGCGTTTGAGTGCCAGGGGAATGCGCCGCGGGTAGCTGCGAGCATTCGATTCCTGCTGGCTCTGACGGGCCAGCAGCGGCGATTCGTTGAACTGATAAAGCGTCTCGGCAGGCGTCGGGACGATCCGGGCCGGCTGATCTTCGATAAGGCGGGTAGCGACTGACATCTCTCGACCTCTCAATACGCTGTTGATAGTGACCAAAACTGCACACCGGGCAGGTGCGCGTTCCGGTCACGGGGCGCACTTGCAGGTTTTCCTGTTCTGGAAACGCATCAGGACCTCAAGGATTTAGACCCGCGATCAGCTTTCTATGAGGGTGGCGACAGCGCCTTGTGCATGGGAATGGCGTGAAGCCCCGCCACCGTGAAGGTTTGTGCGCAGGTTCGATAACCCAAACGGCGATAAAACGCCTCGCTGGTACGGGTACTGTTGAGCCGCGCCTGAGGCAAACCCTGAGCGATCAACCACCTCTCAAGATCGTGCACCAGCGCTTGTCCGGCGCCTCGTCGAAACCATTCCGGCTGCACATAACAAAACGCAACCTTGCCGCTGATGGCAGCCATGGCAACGCCGATCGGTTTGTCCTGCAACAGGGCGATGCTCAGGTACAACCGAGGGTCGGTCAGCCAGGGCTGCACGTGGTCGATGGTCTTGTTGTGGGTCCAGGTGGCGACGGTTCGCGGATCGTTGCGGTGGTCGAGCACGCAGCCGACGCGAATGGAACGCTCGACGATGCGGCTGATGATCCCGGCGTCGGCGGGCGTTGCCTTGCAGATGTGTATCGATGCATCCATGGCGCTGTTACCTCAATCCATTGAGTCAAAGCTGCCGGGGACGATAACGCTGTGGGGGGGTGGGTGGCTAATGGAGAGGCGTTACATTTGGTGTGTAACACAGAGCAGCGGTCTTGGTTAAGGGTAGTCACCGGTCCTGTGATCAACACAGATCTACTGTGGGAGCGGGCTTGCTCGCGAAAGCGATTTCACATTCAACAATAATGTTGACTGATAGTCCGCTTTCGCGAGCAAGCCCACACACACTGGATTTGTGTCGTTTGTTAGATGGGTTGCAGAGGCATCGTCAATTCAACCCGCAAGCCATCCGGCCGGCTGTCGAAATGCAGGGTGCAGCCGCAGCGCTGGACGATGGCTTGGACAATCGCCAGACCGAGGCCGCAACCGGTGCTCTGGCCGTTGCGCCAGAAGCGCTGGGTCAGGTGTTGCAAGTCATCTTCTGCAATCCCCGGACCGTGGTCGCGGACCAAAAAGCGCACGCGATGGCCGGTGGTTTCCAGGCTCAGCTCCACCGCCCCATCGCCTGGGGTATGGCGCAGGGCGTTGTCGAGCAAGTTGCGCAACGCGGCGATCGACAGCACCGCGGGCATTTGCAGCGGCGCATCGGAGAATGTGGCCGGCAATTGAAACTTGATCCGCTGGCGATCACCGCTGGCCGCATCCTGAATCGCCAGTTTAGCCACCTGCTCAGCACTGCATTGCACGCCATCATCGAACGACAGACTGCCCTCTACACGCGCCAGTAACAGCAATTGTTCAAGCGTGCGGTGCAGACGGTCGGCGCCCTCTTCGGCCCGGGACAGTGACTGATCCCGGGCGGCACCCTCAGTCATGCGCGCCACTTGCAGGTGGGTTTTGATGGCGGTCAGCGGGCTGCGCAACTCGTGTGCGGCATCACCGGTCAGGCGCCGCTCGCGCTCGATGGTCTTGCCGATGCGCTGGAACAGCTGATTCTGGGTTTCCAGCAGCGGTTGCAGTTCGCTGGGCAGTGGCTGGATCTGCAACGGTTCGAGGGAATCGGCGCTGCGGCGCATCAATGCATCGCGCATACGATTGAGCGGTGCCAGCCCCTGACCGATGCCAAGCCACAACAGGCACAGGCAACCGAGCAGCGCCACGCCGACCGGCACCGAGGCCGCCAGCAGAATGGACATGTTCAGTGCTTCGCGCTCGATCTGCCGGTCGGCGGTGGTAATGCGCACATCACCGCGCGCCAGGGTGAAGCTGCGCCAGGGTGCGCCGTCGATCATTTGATCGTGGAAACCCATTTTTTCGGCTTCCAGGGTTTGTTCGGGGCTGCTGTGGCTGCGGGCCAGGATCTCGCCGCGCAACGAGCTGACCTGACAGGCCATGCCGCCAGGAATGCTCAGCTGTTCAGCGCTGAAATGGGTCCCCTCGCCCTTGCTCGGCAACGCCGGCAGTTGCTCCAGCAGCCCGGCCACCATCCGCGCCGATGCCACCAGCCGCTGGTCGAGGGAAAACATCATCTGGTTGCGCAGATCACTGAGCATCCAGGCGGCGGCCAGGGCCCAGATCAGCGCAAACGCGGCGCCGAGGGTCAGGCTCAGCCGCAAACGCAGGCTCATCACTTCGATTGCTCTCCGCCATCGGCCGGCCCCAGGCGATAGCCCAAGCCACGCACCGTCTCGACAATGCCATTGCCGAGTTTGCGCCGCAGGTGATGGATATGGACGTTAAGGGCGTTGCTTTCCAGTTCGTCGTTGAAACCGTAGACGCTGTCCTTCAGTTGCTCGGTGGACAATACCCGACCGCGATTGTGCAGCAAGGCTTGCAACAGCGATTGCTCACGGCGTGACAGATCCACCGATTGGCCGCCGAGCAGGGTTTCGCGGCTGCTCGGGTCATAGGTCAAACGACCGTGTTCAATCAGGTTGACGCTGCGCCCCGCCACCCGTCGCAACAAGGTGTGCAGGCGCGCGGCAAGTTCGCGCAGGTCGAAGGGTTTGAGCAGGTAATCGTCGGCACCGGCTTGCAAGCCATCGACCCGGTCGGTGACCGAATCCCGCGCGGTGAGGATCAGCACCGGGATTTCCAGGCCATGGTGGCGCAACTGCTGCAACAGCTTCAGGCCATCTTCATCGGGCAGGCCGAGGTCCAGCACCATCACGTCAAATTCGGCGACCTTGAGCATCGCCCGGGCCTTTGATGCGGTGGCGACGTGTTCGACGGTCAGGCCTTGAGCGGTCAGGCCAGCAACAATGCCGCTGGCGATCAGCTCATCGTCTTCGCAAACCAGTACGTGCATGGTGAGCCCCGTAGAAAAAAGGTGATTAGGCCGGTAGCCGATTAAGCGGACATTATGCCGCAAGTGCCATTGTCACAAGGCGAGTGTGGTTAATCATCGGTTAATCGCCACCTCCCATTGTGCAACTCACTTGCACCGGGATAAGGCTTATCCATGCGTCGACTGTTTTTGTTCTTTGTTCTCTTGATCTCGGGTGTGGCCCAGGCAGGAACGAATCCGTTCGAAACCAAACCCGATTTTCTCCCAGTGGAAAAAGCGTTCATCTTCACCTCCGAACGCCTTGAAACCGGGGAAACCCAACTCTATTGGCAGATCGCCGACGGTTATTACCTGTATCAGCAACGCCTGAAACTCGATGGTTTATCTTCTGAATACAAACCTGCATTGCCCGATGGTGAAGCCCACAGCGATGAGTTCTTCGGTGAACAACAGGTCTATCGCCAAGGCTTGGAACTGAAGATCCCGGCCGGTGCCACTGGTCAGATCAACGTGGGCTTCCAGGGCTGCGCCGATGCCGGTTTGTGTTATCCGCCACAGACTCAAGTCGTCAACCTTGGCGCCAGTAACGTCCTTACCGCGTTAAATGAACAAGCGCCCGACCAGGCTCTGGCCAGTGACCTGCAACAACGGGCCCTGGGTTGGAGCCTGCTGGTGTTTTTCGGGCTGGGGCTGCTGCTGGCGTTCACGCCTTGCTCGTTGCCGATGCTGCCGATTCTGGCAGGTTTGATCGTCGGCAGTGGCGCCACACCCAAACGTGGCTTTGCATTGGCCACCAGCTACGTCGTGAGCATGGCGCTGGTGTATGCAGCGATGGGTGTTCTGGCTGCTCTGCTCGGGGCGAACCTTCAGGCGTTGCTGCAGAATCCGTGGCTGCTGGGCAGCTTTGCGGCGGTGTTCGTGTTGCTGGCCTTGCCGATGTTCGGATTCTTCGAGCTTCAATTGCCGGTGGCTGTGCGAGATCGGCTGGAACATGTTTCGCGTAATCAGCGTGGTGGCAGCCTGATCGGTGCCGGTGTATTGGGGGCTTTGTCCGGCCTACTGGTAGGCCCGTGCATGACCGCACCGCTGGCGGGGGCCTTGCTCTATATCGCCCAGAGCGGCAATGCCCTGCACGGCGGGCTGATTCTGTTCGCCATGGGCATCGGCATCGGTGTGCCACTGTTGTTGCTGGTGACCGTCGGCAATCGCTTCCTGCCCAAACCCGGTGCCTGGATGAACCTGCTCAAAGGCGTGTTCGGTTTCCTGTTCCTCGCCACGGCGTTGCTGATGTTGCGTCCGGTGCTGGATGAATCGCTGTGGCTCGGATTGTGCGGTGCCCTGTTGCTGATCGCCGCCTACAGCGCCTGGAAGCAGTCGCAAGGTTTTGGCCGAATTGCCCACCTGTTCGGCGCCAGTTCGCTGCTGTTGGGTCTGTGGGGCAGCCTGCTGGTGATCGGTGCCGCGGGGGGCGGCGACGACGTGTTCAAGCCGTTGCAGGTCTATAGCGCGACCAGCACCGTCACCGCCCCTGGCGCCCATGACGCCTTCACCACGATCAAGGACCCGGCCGCACTGCAACGCGAGCTCGACGCGGCCCGAGCCCAGGGTCAGTGGGTGCTGCTGGACTATTACGCCGACTGGTGTGTGTCGTGCAAAGTCATGGAAAAACAGGTCTTCGGCAAACCGCAGGTACTGCAAGCGCTGAGCGATGTGCGCTTGCTACGGCTGGACGTCACCGCCGACAATGCCGCCAGCCGCGAACTGCTCGGCCGTTATAAAGTGCCGGGGCCACCAAGCCTGTTGTGGATCGGCCCCGACGGCCAAGAGCGCCGCAGCCAGCGCATCACCGGAGAGGTCGATGCCGGCATCTTCCTGCAACGCTGGACCACTACCCGAGACGCTCGTTAATGCTGACTTTTACCCTCGGCACCTTTGCCATCGCGCTTAATCACCTGCTGCTGATCAGTGCCCTGGCGCTGGCGACTTTTGTCGGCTGGCGAGTGGCCAAGCGTGGCGGCGAGAACCCGGAGTCGGTGCTGTTCAGCTTGTTCTTGCTGGGCATGCTGGCGGCCCGGGTCGGTTTCGTGATCGCCTACTGGGCGCAGTATCGCAACGATCCGTGGCAGATCATCGACGTGCGCGACGGTGGTTTCCTCGCCTGGCCGGGGGTGGTCGTGCTGTTGCTCGCCGCGCTGTATCGAGGCTGGCGTCGCCCGGGCATGCGTCTGCCGTTGGGCTTTGGCGTGGGCAGTGGTCTGGCGTTCTGGCTGCTGGCAAGCTTCTCTCTGAGTATTTACGAACAAGGCACGCGCCTGCCGCAGATCACCCTGCGCAATGCCGCCGGGCAAACCGTGCAGCTCAGCGACTATCAGGGCGGTCCGCTGGTCATCAACCTTTGGGCTACCTGGTGCCCGCCGTGCCGCCGGGAAATGCCGGTGCTGGAAAACGCCCAGAAGCAACGCCCGGACCTGACCTTCCTGTTCGTCAACCAGACCGAAAGCATGCAGAGCGTCAGCACCTTCCTCGAAACCCAGGGCCTGAGCCTGACCAACGTGCTGTTCGATGGCAGCGGTCGACTGAGTAAGGCCGTGGGTTCCATGGCATTGCCGACTACGCTGTTCTATAGCCCCGACGGGTACCTGCTGGGCAGCCATCTGGGAGAACTCTCTGAAGCGAGCCTGGCCCGCGCCCTGGAAAACTTCGACACCCCGAACCCGGCCACCTCGGCCACGCCTTCAAGGAAACTGCCATGCTCCGCCTCCGCCTCCGCCACCTGCTGACGTTGACCCTGGGTGCCGCCCTGCTGCACTTGCCGTCGGTGCAGGCCGAAGAACTGCCTGAAGCAATCAAGAAGATCGAAGCCAAGGGCGCCAAAATCGTCGGCACCTTCGACGCGCCCGATGGCCTGCGTGGTTATGCGGCGCAATACCAGAACCGCGGCATGGCGCTGTACCTGACCCCGGATGGCAAACATGTGCTGCTGGGCAACCTGTACGACGCCGACGGCAATGACCTGAGCAGCGCGCCGTTGCAGAAACTGGTGTACGCGCCGATGGCCAAAGAAATCTGGGGCAAGATGGAAGCCAGCAACTGGATCGGTGACGGCAACAAGGATGCACCGCGGATCGTCTACCTGTTCAGCGACCCGAATTGCCTGTACTGCAACATGTTCTGGGAACAGGCGCGGCCGTGGGTCAAGGCCGGCAAAGTACAATTGCGGCACATCATGGTCGGCATCATTCGCGAAGACAGCCCGGGCAAATCCGCCGCGCTGCTGGCCGCCAAGGACCCGCAAAAAGCGTTGGCAGACCACGAGAAATCCGGCAAGGACAGTTCGCTCAAAGCCCTGAAAGACGTGCCGCCGGCCATTCAGGCGAAACTCGCGGCGAACATGCAGTTGATGGAAGACCTGGAGTTGGCCGCCACCCCGGCGATCTTCTATATGGACGACAACGGCCAGCTGCAACAACAGCAAGGCGCGCCGTCGCCGGAGAAGTTGGTGAAGATTCTCGGGCCCAAGTGATTCAGCCTTCAGGGTTGAGCTGATTTCACTGGTGCCTTCGCGAGCAAGCCCGCTCCCACACTGGGCCTGTGTTCGCAGGACTAATGTGGGAGCGGGCTTGCTCGCGAAGAACGATTACACGGTCTTGCAGGTTCTCTCTTTCAGAAACTTCAGCAGCGCCGCGGTGACAAATGCCGGGTTCTCCAGATTGGAGATATGCCCTGCTTCAGGCACCAATAGGTACGGACACCCAATCAACTCGGCCATTTCCTTGGTTTCCGACGGCGGCCGTGGTTTGTCCTGATCGCCGCACATCAACAGCGTGGTTTCAGGGTTCAACTGACCCAGGCGCGGCAACACATCATCACGCCCAAAGGTAATCCGCCCCATCGGCACGATGCTTTGACGCAGACGGTCGGCCGGCAGCGCAGCCAGTTTGGCGCGGAAACCCTGATACAGCGCCGACTGCGGATCGATGCCCGGCCGGAAGAAAATCGGCACAATAATGTCGAGCAGTTCCGGCGAGATCGCACCGGCGTCTTCGATCTGCTTGAACAGCGAGAAATAGTATTGGCGGGTCGGTTCCGGTTCGACACCCACATAAGTGTCCATCATCACCAGACCGTTGAGCCGTTGCGGCGCCGACAGCGCCATTCGAACGCCCCACATGGCACCGACCGAAAGACCGACCAGCGTGACCTTGTGGATGTCCAGATGATCGAGCAATGCCAGAGCCTGGCGTGCTACGTCATCCAGCGACTTTGTGCATTCGGGCATCCGCCCGGATTCGCCATGGCCCCACAGGTCCAGGGCGATGACCCGATAGTGCTGCGACAGGACCTTGATCTGTGGCGCCCACATGCCCTGGTCCCATAGATAACTGCCAGCCAACAGAACCGCCGGGCCTTTGCCTTGATCTATGTAGTGAAGCGGTTGTCCATCAATCGTAACGAAGGGCATCGACTGTCTCCTTGGTGAAATAAGATCCATTAAAAAAGCACAGAAAGACTGAGCCGGTGGGACCTGTCAGTCAACCCGAACCTTTGTGGTGTCTGCACTGGCCCTTTCGCGAGCAAGCCCGCTCCCACACCGGGCCTGTGTTCGCAGGACTCATGTGGGAGCGGGAGCGGGCTTGCTCGCGAAGGGGCCTTCACAAACGCTAAAAAATCACAGGCCCTCCAGCTCCGCCATCAGGTCATTCAACCGATCCACCTTCTCCTCGGTCATGTCGCTCGCCGCCAACCCGTCGATGTACTCGGCCAACTCCGCCACCGTGCTGCACTCGAACATCGCCCGCAGCGGTACGTTGCGTTGCAGGGCTTTTTGCACCCGCGAGGCGATCTGCGTGGCCAGCAGCGAATGCCCGCCGAGCTCGAAGAAATTATCGCGAACACCGACCTTCTCGACCTTCAACACGTCAGCCCAGATAGCCGCCAGGGTCTGTTCCAGCTCATTGCGCGGCGCCTGATAGTCCTGGCTCTGCAACTGGCCGATTTCCAGCGTTGGCAGGGCTTTTCGATCGAGCTTGCCGTTGGCGTTGAGCGGCAGCTTGTCGAGCCACAACCAGTGCAGCGGCACCATGTATTCCGGCAGCTCGGCGCGCAGGCGCTGCTTGATGCGCTCCAGTCGTTCATGCGGATTCAGCACCGAATCCGCTGCGACCAGATAGCCAACCAAATGCTTGCCGTTGACGCCTTCCTGCACACCCACCGCCGCGTCGCGGACTTCCGGTTGCTCGTGCAGACGCGCCTCGATTTCACCCAGTTCAATGCGGTAACCGCGGATCTTCACCTGATGGTCGATGCGCCCGACGTATTCCAGCACGCCGTCACTGCGACGACGGGCCAGATCGCCAGTGCGATACAGGCGATCCCCCGGCGCACCGAACGGGTTCGGCACAAACACCTGCGCAGTGCGCAACGGATCGCTTACATAACCGCGACCCACGCCAGTGCCGGCCACGCACAACTCACCCACTGCACCCAATGGCACCAGTTCCAGCGCACCATCGAGCAGGTACAGACGGTTGTTGTCAGTCGGCGTGCCAATCGGCAGATAACTGCCGCGCGTCGAAGCCAGATCGACGCGGAAGAACGCCACATCGTCCGAGCATTCCGCCGGACCATAGGCGTTCACCAAACCAATCTCCGGGTAGCGCAGCAACCATTGATGCGCCAGTTCCGGCGGCATCGCTTCACCGGTCGGCAGCATCCAGCGCAAGCCATCGAGGCTCATGCGCTCCTGGGCAAGCATGCCCTGAATCAGCGACGGCACGCTTTCCAGCACGGTGATGCCCTGGCTCTGAACATGGGCCAGCAACCCTTGCGGATCGTGGGCGACGGCGTTTGGCACGATGTCCACCCGAGCGCCGAACAGTGGCGCCGCGAGGAACTGCCAGACCGAAATATCGAAGCTTTGCGAGGCCGTCTGGGCAATCACATCGGCGTCGCTCAGCTTCAGGTACGGCACCTTGCTCAACTGGTTATTGAGCATGCCGCGCTGCTCGACCATCACGCCCTTCGGCAGACCGGTGGAGCCCGAGGTGTAGATCACGTAGGCGAGGTTGTCCGGGGCGCTGTAAATGCCCGGATTGGCCACCGAAACATCGCTCGCCTGCACGTCTTCCCAGACCAGCAATCGAGGTCGGTTGGCACAACCGAACTCATCGAGTAACGCCAGTGCTTGCTCATGACAAGCCTGTGTGCAGACCAGCAACGGCGTACGGCTCAGGTCAATGATCCGGCTCAGACGCTGACCCGGCAGGCTCGGGTCCAGCGGCAGGTAACCGGCACCGGCCTTGAAGCTGCCGATGATCATGCCCAGCAGATCGAGGTTACGTTCGGCGAGCAATGCCACCGGTTGATCGAGCCCAACGCCTGCGGCGATCAAGGCATGACCGAGGCGGTTACTGCGCTGATTCAGCTCAACATAGCTGTACTGCTGACCCAGGCAACTGGCGGCGATCCGTTGCGGATGCTGAGCCACTTGCGCTTCGAACAACTCGACGTAACTCTGCTCCAGCGGGTAATCGTGCTCGCTCTGGTTGCAGCCGTGGATCAGGAAGTCCTGCTCTTCAGTGCCCAACAGCGGCAGATCGGCCATGTCGCCATGGAAGCCTTCGACCAGCGCAAGCAGCAGGCGCTTGAATTCGCCGAGCATGCGCTCGACCGTGGATTCGTCGAAATAGCGCTGGTCGTAGGACAGGTGCAAGCCAAGGTCATCGCCCGGATAACACACCGCCGTCAACGGGAAGTTGGTGTGGGTGCGGCCCGAATCCGAGGTGGCGTTGAGGCTTTGCGCACGGTCCAGCACCGAGACTTCCACCGGAGCGTTTTCGAACACGAACAGGCTGTCGAACAGCGGCTGGCCTTTAGGCAGTTCGCTGTTTTCCTGGATGCTCACCAGCGGCAGGTATTCGTACTCGCGCAGTTGCATGTTGCTGTCGAGCAGACCGCTGAGCCACTGACGAACGCTGCAACGCTGATCGTCTTCGGGCATTTTCACCCGCAGGGCGATGCTGTTGATGAACAGCCCGACGGTGCGCTGCATCTGCGGCATCTCCACCGGACGCCCGGCCACCGTGACGCCGAACAGCACGTCACGATCACCGCTCAAGCGGCGCAACACCAGAGCCCACGCTGCTTGGGCGAAGGTGTTGATGGTCAGCTGATGGGCCTGAGCCAGTTCGCGCAGTTGCGCCCCATCACGGGCATCGAGCCGTGTGTAGCGATCGCCGACGATCATGCCGCCGCTGTCGCCGGCATGTTCACGCAGGAACGGCCGGTCGCTCGGAATCGGTGTGGTGCGCTCGAAACCTTGCAGGTTCTGCTGCCACCACTGCCGCGCCTCGGCCAGGCTCTGACGTTGCAGCCAGCCGATGTAATCGCGATAGCGCGGCGGTACGGCCAGTTGCGCTTCCCGGCCTTCGCCGAGGGCGGTGTAGATCTCGAAGAAGTCGTTCATCAGCAGCGAACGGCACCAGGCATCGATGAGAATGTGGTGGTTGCTCATCATGAACCAGTAACGCGCCGCGCCTACACGGATCAAGCGCAGGTGGAACGGTGCCTGATTGAGCAAATCGAACCCGGCCTCACGCTCGCTTTTCAGCAGCGCCTGCAACTTCGGCTCTTGCTCGGTTTCGGCAATCGCGCTCCAGTCCAGATATTCGATCGGCGTGCTGCCCGGTTTGTGGATCACTTGCAGCATGTCTTCGCCGACGTTCCAGCAGAACGACGCACGCAAGGCTTCGTGACGGGCGATCACCGCTTGCCAGGCCTGGGCGAAACGTTGTGGGTCGAGCCCGCTGTTGATGCGGTAGCGATCCTGCATGTAATAGAGGCCGGTACCCGGTTCGAGCAAGGTGTGCAGCAGCATGCCTTCCTGCATCGGGGTCAGCGGGTAGACGTCTTCGATCATCGCCGCCGGCACTGGCAGTGCGTCGAGTTGCGGCTGAGTCAGTCTGGCCAGCGGGAAGTCCGACGGCGTCAGGCCACCCGCGTTGTCGCTCAGGCAGTGCTGGGTCAGGCTGTGCAATTCGCTCAGATACGCCTCTGCCAGTTCGGTGATGGTGTGCAGATCGTGGCGTTCGGCGCTGAAGGTCCAGCGCAGCACCAGTTCACCGCCGTAGACCTGGCTGTCGATGCTCAGTTCGTTGGGCAGCGGAGCGTGCGGATCGTGGGCCGCGCCGACGGGCTCATCGAGCGGACGGAACAGCGTATCGCTGCCGAAGCTCTGATCGAACTGGCCAAGGTAGTTGAAGGTGATCGGCGCCACTGGCAGAGCGGCCATGGCCTGACGGCACAGACCATCGGCGAGGTAACGCAGCACGCCATAACCCAGGCCTTTGTGAGGCACCGCACGCAATTGCTCCTTGATCGCTTTGATCGACGCACCCTGTTCATTCTCGGGTGTGAGGCGTAGCGGATAGGCACTGGTGAACCAGCCGACGGTGCGGGTCAGGTCGATCTCGTCGAACAGGGTTTCGCGACCGTGGCCTTCGAGTTGAATCAACGCCGATTGATGACCACTCCAGCGGCACAACACACGGGCCAATGCGGTCAGCAGCAGGTCATTTACCTGAGTGCGATAGGCCGTCGGCGCCTGTTGCAGCAGTTGGCGGGTGCGATCGCTGTCGAGGCGCACGCTGACGGTTTGCGCGTGACGATTTTGCTGTCCGCCCTGCGGACGATCACACGGCAATTCAGCGCTTGGACCGGCCAATTGCGTCTGCCACCAGCTCAATTCTTCACGCAGGGATTCGCTGCCGGCATAAGCCTGCAACCGTGCGGCCCAGTCCTTGAAGCCACTGGTTTTCGCCGGCAGTTTTACTGACTGCTCCGCGTCCAGTTGACGATAAACCGTTTGCAGGTCGTCCAGCAGCACCCGCCACGACACACCGTCCACCACCAGGTGGTGAATGGCGATGAACAACCGTTGCCGTCCCTCAGGATCATCCACCAGCAGCGCCCGCATCAGCGGCCCTTGCTCAAGGTCGAGACTGCGCTGGGCATCGGCGAATAGCGCGGTGCATTTGTCCATGGCCGGCACATGTACCTGCCACAGCACAGCGGCGTCGGAAACCGCCTGGTGCTCAGCCTGCCAATGGCCGTCGGCTTCGGTAAAACGCAGGCGCAAAGCGTCGTGCTGTTCGATCACCGCCAGCAGCGCCTGCTCCAGACGATGCGGGTCCAGCGCCACGGTCGGCTCCAGCAACAATGCCTGGTTCCAGTGCTGACGCTGTGGGATCTCAGTGTCGAAGAACCAGTGCTGGATCGGCGTCAACCGCGATTGACCGCTCAGCAGACCTTGCTCGGCGGTGACCTGCTCGGTGCGGGTCGCAACGCAGGCGAGGGTTTGCACGGTCTGGTGCTGGAACAGGTCACGCGGGCTGAAGTGAATACCCTGCTGCCGCGCACGGCTGACCACCTGGATCGACAGAATCGAATCGCCGCCCAGTTCGAAGAAGTTGTCGTTAAGGCCGACCTGCTGGACGTTCAACACTTCACACCAGATGCCCGCCAGAGTCAGCTCGAGTTCGTTGCTTGGCGCCACGTACTGCTGACGATTCAATTCCGGGTCCGGTGCCGGCAGTGCGCGACGGTCGAGTTTGCCGTTGGCGGTCAGCGGCATACTGGCCAGCAGGATCAAGTGCGTCGGCACCATGTAATCCGGCAACTGAGACTTGAGGTGCGCCTTCAACGCTTCGCGCAATGCAGTTTGTTGCGCTTCGTCCTGCTCGGCCACTTCGGTTACCAAATAGCCAACCAGTTGTTTGCCGCTCGGTGCATCAAGTGCCAGAACAACAGCTTCACGGATCGATTCATGCTCCAGGAGGCGGGTTTCGATCTCGCCCAGTTCGATGCGGAAACCACGGATCTTCACTTGATGGTCAATCCGGCCGAGGTACTCGACCAGACCATCGGCGCGCTGACGGACAAGGTCGCCGGTGCGGTACAAACGTCCGCCATTGGCGGCGAACGGATCAGCAACAAACCGTTCGGCGGTCATACCCGGACGCTGGTGATAACCCTGCGCCAGGCCGGCACCGCCGACATACAGCTCGCCCGTCGCGCCTTGCGGCACCAACGCCAGATCGGCGTCGAGAATGTACGCCACGCGAGCGCCAATCACGCTGCCGATCGGCACGCTGCCCAGCCCTTCTTCCAGTTGCTCGGGTGCCAGGCTGGCGAGCGGCATGACCACGGTTTCGGTCGGGCCATAGGCGTTGAAAAACAGGCTCGGTTTAAACGCTGCGCGAATCCGTTGCAGGTGTTCGCCAGTCAGGGCCTCGCCACCGGTGATGCACATGCGCACCGGCAGGGTTTCGCCCTGGGTCGCCAGCCATTGCGCCAACTGGCTGCCGTAGCTTGGGGTGAAACCAAGAATGTTGATGTGGTGGCGACGAATCAGCCCGCAGATTTCTTGCGCATCCCATTGACCCTGAGCCCGCAGCACCACTTGAGCACCACGGAGCAGCGGCACCAGCAGGCGCTCGGTCGCGGCATCGAAGTTGATCGAGTAGAAGTGCAGCTCACAGTCATCCGGGCGCATACCGAAGCGCTCGATCACCGCGCGACAATGCATGGCGATTTCACCGTGGGACACCACCACGCCTTTCGGTTTGCCGGTGGAGCCGGAGGTGTAAATCAGATACGCCTGATGTTGCGGCAGGCTGATAAACGGCAGCTCGCTAGCCGGGTAGTTGGCCAGTGCAGCGGCGTCTTCTTCCAGGCACCAGCGGGCGACGCTGGCCGGCAATTCGCCGAGGGCGGCGAACATTGCTGCATCGCTGAGCAGTAGACCGATGCCGCTGTCTTCGATCATGTAGTGCAAGCGATCCAGCGGGTACTCCGGGTCCAGCGGCACATAGGCGCCGCCAGCCTTGAGGATCGCTAGCAGGCCGACGACCATCTCCAGTGAACGCTCCAGGGCCAGACCGACCCGAACCTGTGGCCCGACGCCGCGCTCGCGAAGCATCCAGGCCAGACGATTGGCACGGCTATCGAGCTCGGCGTAGCTCAGGGTTTGCCCGGCGAAGATCAGTGCCGGGGCATCCTTGCGCACCAGCGCCTGTTGGCTGAACAGGTGATGGATGCATTGATCGAGGCGATGTTCGCCCGGCTCAATGCCGAGGCTGTCGAGCAGGTTTTGCTGTTCAGTAGCTTCCAGCAACGGCAGCTCACTCAAGCGCTGTTGCGGATCGGCGAGCAACGCTTCCAGCAGGTTGCGCCAGTGTCCGGCCATGCGCGCAATGCGCGGCTCGTCGAACAGATCGGTGCTGTAGGTCAAGCAGCAACCAAGGCGATGGTCGAGGTCGGTGACTTCCAGGTTGAGGTCGAACTTGGTCGCCCGCGCATCGTTGGCCAGGTACTCGACGGTCATCCCGGCCAGGGTGCGGCTCTGCTGGAATTCCCACCGCTGCACGTTGCACATCACCTGGAACAGCGGGTTGTACGCAGCGCTGCGCGGTGGCTGCAAGGCTTCTACCAGATGATCGAACGGCAGGTCCTGATGGGACTGGCCTTCGATCACGGTGTGACGAACCTGCTCGAACAACTCGCCGACGGACATCTGCCCATCGAGCTGGCAACGCAGCACTTGGGTATTGAGGAACGCGCCGATCAGCCCTTCGCTTTCCGGGCGAATGCGGTTGGCCACCGGCGCACCGATGCGCAGATCGGTCTGGCCGCTGTAGCGATAAAGCAGCACCGCCAGCGCAGCGGTCATGGTCATGAACAGGGTCAGACCGTTGTCTGCGTTGAAGGCACGGACCCGCGCCGCAAGGTCATCGCTGAGGTCGAAGCGGAACAGTTCGCCCTGATGGCTTTGCACCGGCGGACGCGGACGATCGGCGGGCAATTCCAGCAGTGGGTGTTCGCGGCCCAGTTGCGCGGTCCAGTAATCGAGCTGGCGCTGACGTTCACCGGACTCCAGCCACTGACGCTGCCACACGCTGTAATCCAGGTACTGCACCGGCAGTGGTTGCAACGGCGATTCGCGATCATCGACGAACGCTTCGTAGAGCGCGCTCAGTTCCCGGGCGAAGATGTCCATCGCCCAGCCTTCGGTGACGATGTGATGCAGCGTCAGGACAAAGTAATGCTCCTGTTCGGCGGTCTTGACCAGGCAAGCCCGCAGCAGCGGTCCGGTTTCCAGATCAAAAGGTTTATGGGCTTCGTCATCGGCCAGTTGCTGGACTCGCTGCTCACGGGTGTCGGCCGCCAGCGCGGAGAAATCCTTCCAGTCCATGCGCAGGCCGGTGTCCGGATGAACCTGTTGCCGGGCCACGCCGTCGACGCTCGGGAAGGTCGTGCGCAGGGTTTCGTGACGCATGATCAGCGCTTGCAGCGCCGCTTCGAAACGCCCGACATCCAGCACGCCGCGCAACCGCGCCATGCCGCCGACGTTGTAGGCCGGGCTGTCCGGCTCCATCTGCCAGAGGAACCACATGCGTTGCTGGGAATAGGACAGTGGCACCGGTTGGCTGCGATCGACTTTCTCGATCGGCGGCTGCTTGTTGGTTTTGCCGCTGGCCTGGATCAAGCGAACCTGTTCGGCGAATGCGTCCAGTTCGCTGTTTTCGAACAGCGCCCGCAGCGGTAACTCGACGTCGCAGGCCTGCCGGGTGCGGGAAATGATTTGCGTGGCCAGCAAAGAATGACCGCCGAGGGCGAAGAAGTCATCGCGCAGACCGATCTGCGTTTGGCCCAGCACCTCGCGCCAGATGCCGGCGATTTGTTGCTCAAGGGCGGTGACCGGCTCGACGTGCTCGCGGACTTGCCATTGGGGCTCCGGCAAGGCGCGGCGGTCGAGTTTACCGCTCGGGCTGAGCGGCATTTCGTCCAGACGCATGAGTTGCGCAGGGACCATGTACTCCGGCAGTTCGGCGGCCAGCGCGGCTTTCAGGCGTGCGCTTTGAGCGTCGACTTCTTCAGTGGAGTCAGTGGCGGTGTAGTAACCGATCAACTGCCCGCCGGCCGCCGTTTCGCGTACCAGCACCACCGCTTGGGCGACTCCGGGCTGCGCCAACAGACGCGCTTCGATTTCTTCCGGTTCGACACGAAAACCACGCAGTTTGACTTGCTGATCGAGGCGACCAAGGTATTCAATCACGCCGTCGGCGGTCCAGCGGGCACGGTCGCCGGTGCGGTACAGACGAGCGCCCTGCTCGCCCAGCGGATCGACCACAAAGCGTTCGGCGGTCAGCCCCGGACGACCGAGATAACCCCGGGCCAAACCGATACCGCTGATACACAGTTCACCCGGCACACCGACCGGAACCGGGTTGAGGTCGCTGTCGAGTACTCGGCAGACTACGTTGCCCAACGGGCGACCAATCGGCGAACGCTCGCCATCAGCGGGGGTGCAATGCCAGTGGGTGACGTTGATTGCCGTTTCGGTCGGGCCGTAGCGGTTGTGCAGTTGCACCGCCGGCAGGTGTTCCAGCACCCGGTTGCGCAGTTCGGCGGGCAAGGCTTCGCCGCCGGAGAACAGTCGGCGCAGGCTGGTGCATTCGGAGGTCAGTGGTTCGTCGATGAACAACGCCAGCAGCGGCGGCACGAAGTGCAGCGTGGTTACGCCGTACTGCTGAACCAGTTGCGCGATGCGGTGCGGATCGCGGTGTTCGCCGGGGCCGGCGATGAGCAGACGGCAACCGGTGATCAGCGGCCAGAAGCATTCCCACACCGACACGTCGAAACTGATCGGCGCTTTTTGCATCAGCACGTCGGTTTGGTCCAGACGGTAGGTGGCTTGCATCCATTGCAGGCGTTCAGCGAGCGCCGCATGAGTGTTGCCAACGCCCTTCGGCTGACCGGTGGAACCGGAGGTGTAAATCACATACGCCAGGTTGTCGCCGTGCAAATGCAGACCCGGCGCATGGCTTGGCCAGTTCTCCAGATGCAGGGCGTCCATGGCAATCACGCTGACGCCATCGGTGGCCGGCAAGCGGTCGAGCAATTCGGTTTGAGTTAGCAGAAGCTCGACGCGACTGTCGCTGAGCATGTAGGCCAAGCGCTCGGCCGGGTAATCCGGGTCCAGCGGCACATAAGCGCCGCCGGCCTTGATGATCGCGAGCAAACCGATCAACAACTGCGGCGAACGCTCGGCGGCGATGGCCACGCACACGTCCGGGCCGACGCCTTTGTCGCGCAGGTAATGCGCCAGGCGGTTGGCCTGGGCGTGCAGTTCGGCGAAGTCCAGGCTGCCGCCGTCCCACAGCAGCGCGGTGCGCTCCGGGGTCTGGCGCGCTTGTTCATTGAGCAGCTCCGGCAACCATTGGCTGGCCGGTGTGCACGGTGCGACGCTCCAGGCGGATTGCTGATCGTGCTCGCACGGGGCGAGCAGTTGCAGATCACCGATGGCGGTCGTCGGTTGTTCGCAGGCGGCTCGCAGCAGGTTGGCGAAATGCTCGGCCAGACGCTCGATAGTCGCGGCGTCAAACAACTCGCTGGCGTAGTCGAACGACAGGCTCAAGCGACCGTTGCGGTCCTCCTCGCTGTGCAGTTGCAGGTCGAACTTGGCTTCGCGGCTGTGCCACGGCAGCTCTTCGGCGATCAGCCCCGGCAAGCGACGCAGGGCACTGAGGTCCCGTTGTTGATGGTTGAACATGACCTGGAACAGACCTTGTTCGCGGGCCTGCGGGAAGGCTTCAAGCAGTTGTTCGAACGGCAGGTCCTGATGCGCTTGCGCACCCAACGCCGCTTGACGGGTTTGCGCCAGTAACTCAACGAACGGCCGTCGCGAATCCACCTCGGCGCGCAGCACTTGGGTGTTGATGAAGAAGCCAATCAGCCCTTGGGTTTCCAGGCGCGGACGGTTGGCATTTGGCACGCCGATGCGAATGTCGCGCTGGCCGCTGTAGCGATGCAACAGGCTCTGGAATGCCGTGAGCAACAACATGAAAGACGTCGACTCATGGGCCTGGGCGGTCTGGCGAATGGCATCGCTCAGGCTCGCGTCCAAACGCAGTGTGTAACGGGCGGCGCTGTGAGTGTGTTGCGCCGAGCGCGGGTGGTCGGTGGCCAGGCTCAAGGTCGGATGATCAACGCCCAACTGCTGTTTCCAGTAAGCGAGTTGCCGCTCGCCCTCCCCTTGCGCCAGCCATTGGCGCTGCCAACTGCCATAGTCGGCGTATTGAGTCGGCAAGGCGGGAAGGCTGGCGGTCTGGCCTTGAGAGGCGGCCGCATACAGCCGCGAGAACTCGTCGATCAGCACGTTCAGCGACCAGCCATCGGCGATGATGTGGTGCATCGTCACCAACAGTTGATGGTCCTCATCGTCGAGGCGCACCAGGGTCACCCGCAGCAGCGGGCCCTTCTCCAGATCGAACTGGGTGCGGGCTTCGTACTCGCGGATGTGCTGCGCGCGAGCTTCACGCTCGGCAGCTGGCACGTCGCTGATGTTGATCACTTGCAGGTTGAATTCAGCAGCAATGACCTGTTGCAGGGCCACACCGTCGCGCTCGAAAAACCGCGTGCGCAGGGATTCGTGACGTTCGATCAGTTGCTGGAAACTGGCGCGCAAGGCGTCTTCGTCCAGTTCGCCGCGCAGACGCAAGGCACCGGGAATGTTGTAGGCGCTGCTCTGCGGGTCGAGTAGCCAGGTGATCCACAAACGGTTTTGCGCCAGGGATTGCAGCATGGCATCGGTGCGCGACAAACACATGATCGCGCCTTGAGCCTGGGCACCCTCCTGTTGTTGCCGGGCGACAGCAGCGGCGAACGCACCGAGGGTCGGCGCTTCGAACAACAGGCGCAGATTCAGCTCCAGTGCCAATACTTCACGCAGGCGTGCGACCACTTGAGTGGCGGCGATGGAGTTGCCGCCGAGCAGGAAGAAGTGATCGTCGGCATTGACCTGCTTGACCTGCAATTGCTCGCACCAGATCTGGCCGATCAGGGTTTGCAGCGCTGAGCCGGTGTCGGTTTCAGACGTATTGGCGATGTCTGCCGACGGGAACAGCGCATAGCTGTCGAGGCTGCCATCGGCCAAGCGATTACGGCAGGCCGAGCGTTGCAACTTGCCGCTGGAGGTCTTGGGCAGCGCGCCCGGATTGAGCAACACCACCACGCTCGGCGCTTCCTGATACGCCTCGGCCACGGCCTGGCGGATGGCTTTGATCAGTGCCTCGGGCGGCAGGATTTTCTGCACGCTGCGGCTGATTTCCGCGGCGATGCCAATGCCTTCCTGGCCCTCGATATTGATCGCGAACGCGGCTACGCGACCTTTGCGCACCACCTCCACTTCACGCTCGATGGTCTGCTCGATGTCCTGCGGATAAAGGTTGTGACCGCGAACGATCAGCATGTCTTTCAGGCGCCCGGTGATGAACAGTTCCCCATCACGCAAAAAGCCCAAATCACCGGTGCGCAGCCAGGTGCGGCCGGCGTGCTGGACGAACGTCTTGGCCGTGGCTTCAGGGTTGCGCCAGTAGCCATGGGCGATGCTCGGCCCGGTGGCCCAGACTTCACCGATCGCGTTGTCGGCGAGTTCTTCGAGCGATACGGAATCGACAATCAGCACCGCGTGATCCGGCTGGCTGATACCGCAACTCATGATCGGACTGCCGTCACCCGGCTCGGCACGGTTCTGCGCCAGGGCCAGATCATCCACACGCAACGTCGGAATGCCCTGACCACGCGGACTGCCGGCAACGAACAACGTGGCTTCCGCCAAGCCGTAGGAAGCCATGAAGCTGTCCGATGTAAAGCCACAGGCTGCGAACTTCTCGGCGAAGCGCTCCAGGGTGTCGAGGCGAATCGGTTCGGAACCGGAATACGCCACACGCCAGCCACTCAGGTCGAGGCGCTCCAGAGCGGATTCGCTGACCCGTTCGCTGCACAGCCGATAGGCGAAGTCCGGCCCGCCGCTGATGGTGCCGCCGTATTCGCTGATCGCCTCCAGCCAGCGCAATGGCCGACCGAGGAAGTATGCCGGCGACATCAACACGCACGGCACACCGCTGAAAATCGGCTGCAACAGACCACCGATCAGGCCCATGTCGTGGTACAGCGGCAACCAGCTGACGATCACGTCGTCAGGATTGAGATCGATGCCAAAGCCGTGACGAATCAATAGTTCGTTGGCCACCAGGTTGCCGTGGCTGACTTGCACACCTTTAGGCTGCGCGGTGGAACCGGAGGTGTATTGCAGGAAGGCAATGTCGTCGCCTTGCAAGTCTGGCGCGACCCAACGTTCGGCCAGGGCGCTGTCGAGGGTGTCGACACACAGCAGCGGTGGCGCCTCTTGGATGTGCAGCAACGCGTCGCGCAGGTCGGCGCTGGTCAACAGCAAGCGCGGCTCGGCATCGCTAATGATCGACAGTAGACGTTCCTGGTGATGACGACGGGTCGACTCCGGTGGATAGGCCGGCACTGCGATCACCCCGGCGTACAGGCAGCCAAAAAACGCCGCGACGTAATCCGGGCCGCTGGGAAACAGCAGCACCGCGCGATCGCCAAACGACGCCTCGGCCTGCAACGCGCCGGCAATGGTTCGCGCCCGTTGATCCAGCTCACGATAACTGAGCACCACAGCCTGATCCTGGGTTTCGGCGAGAAAACGCAAGGCCACCCGGTCCGGTGTCAGGGCCGCGCGGCGCTGAAGGGCTTGGACCAGTGTGCTGGGGAGTTCGAACGCGTCGGTCATGAGGTTTCCTGCCTGAATTCGGCTTGCAAGTGGAATCGGTTTTCGTACGTCACACCCGTTCACGGGCATGCAGGACGCGGTCTTCGCCGACCGCGCAAGGCTTGGGAATGCTGTTTTGGCCGGGGCTTGCGTGCGCAGCCATTCACCAATGAGAACGGATGAGGTCTTGAAATAATTAGTCGCCAGGCTTGAGCGCCAGCAGGCTTGCGGTCAGCAGGTGCGTCCGCGTGTCGCAGTTCTCACTCCACACATTCGGGGAGCATTAATTCTCTTTCTCAATTGACAATCATTATCATTCAGAATAATTTGTCGCTCGATGCGTAGGACGGCTCCGATCCCCCTGTCGTCCCACTAACCTATTTGCAGCAAGGTGATTTCCAATGACGGAACAAGTATCCACAAGCAGGTGCGATTCACCGCTACTTCAGGCCTTCGTCGACAACCGACTGATTCTGGTCAAGATTGCCGCCCGCATCACCGGTTGCCGATCCCGTGCCGAAGACGTGGTGCAGGATGCGTTCTTCCGGCTGCAATCGGCGCCGCAAATCACGTCGTCAATCAAGGCGCAGCTCAGTTACCTGTTCCAGATCGTGCGCAACCTGGCGATCGATCACTATCGCAAGCAGGCGTTGGAGC
The DNA here is from genome assembly GCF_059695645.1 of Pseudomonas sp. LBUM1673. Lineage (NCBI taxonomy): Bacteria > Pseudomonadati > Pseudomonadota > Gammaproteobacteria > Pseudomonadales > Pseudomonadaceae > Pseudomonas > Pseudomonas sp. LBUM1673. Next base: position 2,121,725 of record NZ_CP166780.1, on the reverse strand, counting down.
AGAAGTATTCGGGCCCGGAAGAGGAAGGTCTGAACGTGGTGATTCAGGGGGCGTCGCCAGAAACCTCGCACATCAATTTCTCGACCCTGGAAAACATTGCCGATGCGCTGACGGAGCTGCCCAGCCGCACCCGTTACGCCTTCGAGATGTACCGCCTGCATGGCGTGCCGCAAAAAGACATCGCCAAGGAACTCGGTGTCTCGCCAACCCTGGTGAACTTCATGATTCGTGATGCGCTGGTGCATTGCCGCAAAGTGTCGGGCAATCGTGCGGATACCTTTGCGCGCCGTTAAAAGCTTCGCGGGCAAGCCTCGCTCCTACAGTTAGAGGTGATGCGCGATGCACCACAAACCTGTAGGAGCGAGGCTTGCCCGCGAAGGCTGACTCAAGACCGCAACAGACCTTGAGCCATACACCTCAGGCCAACGAACACCGATCAAAAAACCGCTCACGCCCCAGCATCATCAGCGCCGCGCGCTTGTGCGGGAAGTCGAACTCTTTTTCGCAGTGGAAACACTGATTGTGCATGTGCCCGATCATCTTCGCGTTGTCGGCACGAGGCTCGGCGACCACCCGTTGAGTGCGTGGATCATCAAGAAACAGGTAATGCACCAGCGCCGATAACCAGCTCGCCACCTTGTGCGGGCCGCGGTGATGTTCTTCGCCCACCAGCATGTGAATGCCACGGTCGTAATCACCGGCGTCATAGAACGGCGCAATGCGATCTTCCTTGGCCCAGTAGGCTTCGAAATAGGCAAACGGCTGATCATCGAAGCAACCGATCAGCGTCAACGTGTGCGGGTCGGCTTCGAGCTTGTTCAGGTATTCCCGATGTTTCTCGAGACTGCCCTCCTCCTGCCAGAAACTCGCCACCCGCGGGCTGTTCTGCCAGCGGTTGAAACGCGCCAGGTCATGCTCGATTTCTACCGTGCGCAGGGAAACCCACGCACCCAGCCGCGCATCGAAGCGTCGATACACCTCACCACGGGGTTTCACCGCCCGCAGTGGATGGCGTTTGCCGCCACTGATGACCATTTGCTGCGGATAGCTGCCGGTGCGCGACTCACCCAGCCAAGACTGAGGCAGTTGCCAGAACAGCGTACGCTCGCAGTGATATTGACCGGTGACCTCGGTCAGGATCAGCAACCCGCTGAGCAAGGCTTCGGTGAGCACCTCTTCCAGGTGCCAGGTCAGGCGCTGACAGCCAGGGTCCCGGGCAAACAGCCAATAGCAGGCTGCCCAGAATGCCTGACCGTCAGGACGGCCGAAGCGTTCCTCCAGCCGCAGATGCAACTCGGGCTCACGGGTCAGCCGCAGTTCGATCAGCGGTTGCCCTTCGAGGCTGAGGCTCAGACGGCTTGCGGTTTCATCGGCTACAAGACAGTTGCCTGACGGCAAGGCCAGGGTGGTCAGGTCATTCAGATTGGACATGGGGCGGGCTCACGGTAATCGTCGACAGTTCAACGATGTGACGTGAGCCGGGGCAGGAAATTTAAGCGCGATCGCCAAATACGCGACCCGTGGCACGCTTCAGGGGTTACCCACCGGCACCAGGGCAATTTTGTAAGGATCGAAAATCTTCAGCATCTGGCCGTTGTTTCGCAGACCTTGCAGCAACTTGCCGAATGCTTCGCCAGTAATCGGCGCCTGCGGGCGGATCAACGCGTAATGGTGATAGACCTGATCGATGCGTTGGGACACCAACAATTGCTCACCGACTTTCTCGTTACGCAACAGGTAATCGCTCAGGTAGGAGCGTGTCACCAAGGCAATGTCCGCCCGCCCACGCAGCACTATCAACAAGTTGCTGTCATGGGAATAGGTCAGCGTGGCGTTGTAGGTGTCGGCCAGATACTTGGGATCGGCATTAAAATTGGCAAACTCGTAGTGGTAGCCGCTGTACAGCGCCAGACGCTTGCCCGTCAGGTCTTTGAAGTAATTCTCATCGCGATCGGGTTTCTTCTGCGCGACAAAGATTTCTGCATCTTCCAGGCCCATGTCGACGAGGGTATGCGGGATGTCCTTCCAGCCCCAGTCCGGGTTCTCAAAAATCGCCATATCGACCCGACCTTCCTTGAAGTCGTTGAAACGCCTGGGAATCGAGGTCGGCACCAGCACAAACTGATAGTCGGTTTGCAACTGATTCAGCGCTTCCACCAGTTGCGGCAGCAGACCGGTGTCGGCACCGTTCTCCGGGCGCACGGTATAGGGTGGAAAATGCGCGGCACCGACCCGCACCAGTTGCGCCGCCTGAGACGGCAACAGCCAGCACACTGCAAGCGCCGCCAGCAAAAGCCGCGACGCCGTTCGAATTGGTGAAGACATCAAAACAGCCTACTCCCCGAAAAAAAAAAAAAAATCATCAATGCATTCAAGCTAGGCGGTTTCACCGACTTAGCCAGTTTCTTGCCGAGATAGACGGCTCACTGCCGTTCTTCAAGCACCAGAATCAACGCCTCATCGGCCAATTGATCGAGGCTCATGCTGCCGTCGGCCCGAAACCAGGTGGTGGTCCAGGACAACGCGCCCGTCAGGAAACGGCGAGTGATGAACACATCACCACGGATAAAACCGGCGTTCTTGGCTTCACCCAGCACCTGCAACCAGATGTCTTCATAAATATCACGCAGCGCCAATACCTGCACTTGTCCTTCTTCGGACAGCGAACGCCACTCATACACCAGCACCGCCATGGCTTCGCCGCTGCCGCCCATGATCGACTGCAATTCGCAGCGAATCAGCGCCAGCACCCGCTCACGCACGCTGCCGGCCTCGGCGAGGGCTGCACGCATCAACGCGGTGTTGTAGCGAATGGTCTCCTCCATCACCGCCCGCAGGATCTCGTCCTTGCTTTTGAAGTGATGAAAAATGCTGCCTGACTGAATACCCACCGCACCGGCCAGATCACGCACGGTGGTACGTTCATAACCTTTGTGACGAAACAGGTGAGCAGCCACTTGCAGCAGTTTGCCGCGGGCGCTGTCCGGGTCGGTCAATTGGCCGTTGTCGACCAATTCGCGCATCACCCTCAGGGCTTTTTGCTCGTCCACCCGTTCTCTCCTACAGTCGATCAATCAATTGCGCTGCTGCCCGCGAAAACAGCGGGGTTGCGCGGGCAATTTAAGCTGGCGAGGACGACCAAGCAAGCGCTTGGGAAGAAGATAGTTCAGTCGCTTACAAACCAAGCGCTTGCTTGGTAGTCTCGAAGCACTTCTGTCGGAGGTGGCTATGGAGTTGACTGTGCCTAAAACCATTCGCATCGGTTGCGCCAGCGCATTCTGGGGCGACACCTCGACTGCCGCCGCGCAATTGGTGGAGGGCGGACGGCTGGACTATCTGGTGTTCGATTATCTGGCCGAAATCACGATGTCGATCATGGCCGGGGCGCGGATGAAAGATCCCGCCACCGGCTACGCCAGCGACTTCATCGAAGTGCTCAGTCCCCTCCTCAATCAGCTCGCGGAACAGAATATCCGCGTCATCAGCAACGCTGGCGGAGTCAATCCACGGGCTTGCGCCGCTGCCCTGCAAGCGGCCTGCGACAAGGCCGGAGTGGCACTGAAGATCGCTGTGCTATCGGGTGACGACCTGCAACCCCGGTTCAAACACCTGAGCAGCCTTGGCCTCCATGAGATGTTCAGTGGCGCGCCGCTGCCGCCGATGTGCGTGTCGACCAACGCCTACCTCGGCGCACCGGGCATCGTCGAAGCCCTGCGCCTGGGCGCCGACATTGTGATTACCGGCCGCGTGGTCGACAGCGCGGTGGTCAGCGCCGCGCTGGTGCATGAGTTCGGCTGGTCGTGGCACGACTACGACAAACTCGCCCAAGCGGCATTGGCCGGGCACCTTATCGAATGTGGCGCCCAGTGCACCGGCGGTAATTTCACCGATTGGCGCGACGTGCCCGACTACGAACACATCGGTTTTCCAATCGTCGAAGTCAGCGCCGACAGCCAGTTTATTGTCAGTAAACCCGACGGTTCCGGCGGTCTGGTCACGCCCCTGACGGTGGGCGAGCAGATGCTTTATGAAATCGGCGACCCGCAGGCCTATCTGTTGCCCGACGTGGTGTGCGATTTCAGTCAGGTCAAACTCGTGCAACAAGGCAAAAACGCGGTTCAGGTGCATGGCGCAAAAGGCTTGCTGCCGACCGGCCAGTACAAGGTCAGCGCCACGTATCCGGACGGTTTCCGCTGCACCGCCAGTTGCCTGATCGCCGGGATCGATGCGGTGGCCAAGGCCCGACGGGTCAGCCAGGCGATCATCAACAAGACCTCGGAAATCTTCAGCCAGCGCGGCTGGGCGCCCTACAGCGAAGTGAACATCGAACTGCTGGGCAGCGAAGCCACTTACGGCCCCCACGGTCAGCGTCAGGACAGCCGCGAAGTGGTGATCAAACTCGCCGTACGCCATCCGAGCAAACAGGCCTTGATTCTGTTCTCTCGGGAAATCGCCCAGGCCGCCACCGGCATGGCACCGGGATTGACCGGGATCGTCGGCGGACGACCGACGGTGTACCCGTTGATCCGGCTGTTTTCGTTCCTGATCGACAAAACCGCCTGCACCCTGGAAATCGACCTCGCCGGTGAGCGCCACCCCTGCGCCCTGCCCGCCCTCGATGTACTCGACCCGGCTGACTTGCCGCTAGCGTTCGATCCGCCCCAACCCACAGAACGCGCCGACGCCAGCGTGGCCCTGATCAAACTCGCCGTGGCGCGCTCCGGCGACAAGGGCAATCACAGCAATATCGGCGTCATGGCCCGCCATCCCGACTACCTGCCGTGGATCGCCGAAGCGCTGACACCTGCGGTAATGGTCGACTGGATGAGCCATGTCCTCGATCCGATCCACGGGCGTGTCGAACGCTGGTATTTACCCGGCACTCAGAGCTTTAATTTTCTTCTGGAGAACGCACTCGGCGGCGGTGGCGTGGCCAGCCTGCGGATCGATCCGCAAGGCAAGGCGTTTGCCCAACAACTGCTGGAGATCCAGATTCCGGTGCCGCAGCGCATCGCCGATCAGGTCAACTAGAGGACCGTCGCCATGGCTTATGACTCGATTTACAAACCCGACCTGTTCGCTGGCCAAAACATCATCGTCACCGGTGGCGGCAGCGGTATCGGCCGTTGCACCGCCCACGAGCTCGCAGCCCTCGGCGCGCATGTGCTGCTGGTGGGACGTAATACCGAGAAACTGAAAAAGGTCGCCGCCGAAATCACCGAAGACGGGGGTAAAGCCAGTTGGCAGGTCTGCGATATCCGCGATGAAGATGCCGTCACGCAACTGGTCAGCGAACTGATCCGCAAACACGGACCGATTCATGGGCTGGTCAACAATGCTGGCGGGCAATACCCCTCGCCGCTGGCGTCGATCAACCAGAAAGGTTTCGAAACCATACTGCGCACCAACCTGGTGGGCGGATTTCTGATGGCCCGGGAGGTATTCAATCAGTCCATGAGCAAGCACGGTGGCGCCATCGTCAACATGCTCGCCGACATGTGGGGCGGCATGCCCGGCATGGGGCACTCGGGCGCGGCACGTTCGGGCATGGACAACTTCACCAAGACCGCCGCGTTCGAATGGGGCTACGCCGGTGTGCGGGTCAACGCCGTCGCGCCGGGCTGGGTCGCCTCCAGCGGCATGGACACCTACGAAGGCGCGTTCCGGGCGGTGATCCCGACCTTGTGCGAACACGTGCCGCTCAAGCGCATCGGCACCGAATCGGAAATCAGCGCGGCGGTTGTTTTCCTGCTCAGCCCGGCAGCCGCTTTTGTCAGCGGCAGCACGTTGCGCATCGACGGTGCCGCCAGCCTCGGCGGGCGGGCCTGGCCGATGCACAAAGCGCAGAACAGTCACTCGTACAACGGCTTTCACCGCGCCTGTTTACCCGAAGTGCTGAGACCCGACGCGTTCAAACCAGACACGTCTAAACCAGACGAGCTCAAGGACAAGGAATAACCCATGCCGGTGATCCAGTCCCAAGTCGACCCGTTCAGCGAACCGTTCGCTCGCAACCGTGCGGCCATGCTGGCCGGCATCGAGCAGGTTCGCCAGCTCGAGCAGGACCTGCTGAGCAAAGCGGCCGAGGCCAAGGCCAGGTTCGACAAGCGTGGGCAACTGTTACCCCGGGAACGGTTGAACCTACTGCTCGACCCCGGCGCGCCGTTCCTCGAACTGGCGAGCCTGGCCGGCTACAAGCTGCACGACGACAAGGACGGCAGCTCGGCCGGCGGCGGTTTGATCGCCGGAATCGGTTACGTGTCCGGCGTGCGGGTATTGGTGGTGGCGAACAACAGCGCGATCAAGGGTGGAACCATTTCCCCCAGCGGTTTGAAAAAATCCCTGCGCCTGCAACAGATCGCCATGGAAAACAAACTGCCGGTGATCACCCTCGCCGAGAGCGGGGGCGCCAACCTCAATTACGCAGCGGAGATTTTCGTCGAAGGCGCGCGCAGCTTTGCCAATCAGGCGCGGATGTCGGCCATGGGCTTGCCGCAAATCACCGTGGTCCATGGCTCGGCCACGGCGGGCGGTGCTTATCAGCCGGGGTTGTCGGATTACGTGGTGGTGGTGCGCGGCAAGGCCAAGCTGTTTCTCGCAGGTCCCCCGCTGCTAAAGGCCGCCACCGGTGAAGTCGCCACCGATGAAGAACTGGGCGGCGCCCAGATGCACGCACAAACCGCCGGCACCGCCGAATACCTGGCCGAGAACGATGCCGATGGCGTGCGCCAGGTACGCGAGATCATGAGCCTGTTGCCGTGGAATGCGCGGTTGCCTTTAGCACCTGCACGGCATTGGAACGAACCGCTGTACCCGATCGACGAGTTGCTCGGGCTGATTCCCGACGACGCGAAAAAGCCTTACGACGTGCGCGAAATCATCGCCCGGATTGCCGACGCTTCGAACTTTCTCGAATTCAAGGGTGAGTTCGATCAGCAGACGGTTTGCGGGCATTTGCAGATTCAGGGTCGAGCCTGCGGGTTCATCGGCAACAACGGCCCGATCACCCCCAAAGGCGCAAGCAAGGCCGCGCAATTCATTCAGCTCTGCGACCAGAGCCAGACGCCGCTGCTGTTTTTCCACAACACCACCGGCTTCATGGTTGGCACCGAGTCGGAACAGCAAGGCGTGATCAAGCACGGCGCCAAAATGATTCAAGCGGTGGCCAATGCCCGAGTACCCAAACTGACGATCGTCGTTGGCGGTTCCTACGGTGCCGGCAACTATGCGATGTGCGGCCGTGGCCTCGACCCGCGGTTCATCTTCGCCTGGCCCAACAGCCGCACCGCGGTGATGGGCGGCGCCCAGGCCGGCAAAGTGTTGCGGATCGTCACCGAAGCCAAACAGCTCAAGGACGGGTTGGTGCCCGACCCGAAAATGCTCGACATGCTGGAACAGGTCACTGCGCAGAAACTCGACAGTCAGTCCACCGCGCTGTATGGCAGCGCCAATTTGTGGGACGACGGGCTGATCGATCCGCGGGATACCCGCACGTTGCTCGGGTACTTGCTGGACATCTGCCATGAGGCCGAGGTTCGTGGACTGCAACCCAACAGTTTTGGTGTAGCCCGTTTCTAAGGGCGATCAGGAGAACAATAAAAATGATCTTCACCCAGGAACACGAAGCACTGCGCCGCACCGTCCGCCAATTTGTCGATCACGAGATCAATCCTCACGTCGATGAATGGGAAAAAGCCGGGCGCTTTCCGATCCATGAGGTCTTCCGCAAGGCGGGCGACCTCGGTCTGCTGGGGATTTGCAAACCGGAAAAATTCGGCGGCATGGGGCTCGATTACAGTTATTCGATCGTCGCGGCCGAAGAGTTCGGCACCATTCATTGCGGCGGTATCCCAATGTCCATCGGCGTGCAGACCGACATGTGCACCCCGGCCCTGGCGCGTTTCGGCTCCGATGAACTGCGCGAAGAATTCCTCCGCCCCGCGATCACCGGCGAGCAGGTCGGCTGCATTGGCGTCTCCGAAGTCGGCGCCGGCTCCGACGTAGCAGGTTTGAAAACCACCGCCCGCAAGGACGGCGACGACTACGTGATCAACGGCAGCAAGATGTGGATCACCAACTCGCCGAGCGCCGACTTCATCTGCCTGCTGGCCAACACCTCGGACGACAAGCCGCACATCAACAAGTCGCTGATCATGGTGCCAATGAACAGCCCCGGCATCAGCCTCAGTTCACATCTGGACAAGCTCGGCATGCACAGTTCGGAAACCGCCCAGATATTCTTCGACAACGTGCGCGTGCCGCAACGCAACCGCATCGGCCACGAAGGCGCGGGGTTCATGATGCAGATGCTGCAGTTCCAGGAAGAACGACTGTTCGGCGCGGCGAACATGATCAAGGGCCTGGAGTACTGCGTCGACAGCACCATCGAGTACTGCAAGGAGCGCAAAACTTTCGGCAACGCGCTGATCGACAACCAGGTCATCCACTTCCGCCTGGCCGAATTGCAAACCGAAATCGAATGCCTGCGAGCGCTGGTCTACCAGGCCACCGAGCAATACATCAAAGGCCAGGACGTGACTCGATTGGCATCCATGGCCAAACTCAAGGCCGGGCGACTGGGCCGGGAAGTCAGCGACAGTTGCCTGCAATATTGGGGCGGCATGGGCTTCATGTGGGACAACCCGGTGGCCCGGGCTTACCGCGACGTGCGGCTGGTGTCGATCGGCGGCGGTGCCGACGAAATCATGCTGGGGATCATCTGCAAACTCATGGGCATCCTGCCGGGGAAAAAGAAATGAGCACCCTACCCGTTTGTCAGACCCTGTTGCTCGAACGGCATAACGGCGTCCTGCACATCACCCTCAATCGCCCCGACAGTCGCAACGCCATGAACCTGCAAATGGTCGCCGAACTGCGCGCAGTGCTGGCGGCGGTGCGGGATGACCGGCAGGTTCGCGCGTTGGTGATCGGCGGTGCCGGCGGGCATTTTTGTGCCGGTGCCGACATCAAGGACATGGCCAATGCCCGTGCTCAGGGCCAAACGGCCTATCGCGATTTGAACCGTGTGTTCGGCGCCTTGCTGGAAGAAACCCAGCACGCGCCGCAAGTGGTGATCACCGTGCTGCAAGGCGCAGTGCTTGGCGGCGGCTTCGGTCTGGCCTGTGTCAGCGATATCGCGATGGCCGATCATCAGGCGCAATTCGGCCTGCCGGAAACCAGCCTCGGCCTGCTGCCGGCGCAGATCGCGCCGTTCGTGGTGCAGCGCATCGGCCTGACCCAGGCCCGCCGACTGGCCCTGACCGCCGCACGGTTCGATGGCACCCATGCGCGACGGATGGGGTTGGTGCATTTTGTCGAGCATGACCCGCAAGCCTTGGCCGAGCGCCTCGATGAGGTGCTGGCCCATGTGTTGTGTTGCGCCCCGGGGGCGAATGCGGCGACCAAAAAACTCTTGCTGGCGAGTGCCGGACAACCTTCGGATGGCCTGCTCGATCAGGCGGCCGAGTGGTTCAGCGAAGCAGTGACCGGGGATGAAGGGGTCGAGGGGACGATGGCTTTTGTGCAGAAGCGTAAACCGGGGTGGGCCACTTAAGAGCTTCGCGGGCAAGCCTCGCTCCTACAGGTCTAACGATTGCCGCGTAATTTGGGCACGACACAAAATCTGTAGGAGCGAGGCTTGCCCGCGAAGAGGCCATCACATTCACCGCAAAAACCAAGGGAATATCCCATGCCCGCCTTCAGCAAGATCCTGATCGCCAACCGCGGTGAAATCGCCTGCCGCGTCCAGCGCACCGCGCAAAATCTGGGCTACCGCACCGTCGCGGTGTTCAGCGATGCCGACGCCGATGCCTTGCATGTGCAAATGGCCGACGAATCCATGAACATCGGCTCCGCCCCGGTGCAGCAGTCTTACCTGAACATTCCGGCAATCATCGACGCCGCCCGGCGCACCGGCGCCGACGCAATCCATCCCGGCTATGGCTTTCTCTCGGAAAACGCCGGTTTCGCCCTTACCTGCCAACAGGCCGGCATCACGTTCATTGGCCCCAGCCCCGAAGCCATCGAGCTGATGGGCAGCAAACGTCTGTCAAAACTCGCCATGATCAAAGCAGGCGTGCCCTGCATCAAAGGCTATCAGGGCAGCGAACAAGACGACGCGACTCTGAGCCGCGAAGCCGAACGCATCGGCTACCCGCTGATGATCAAGGCCAGTGCCGGCGGTGGCGGTCGTGGCATGCGCCTGGTGCACAGCGCTGGAGAATTGCTGGAGCAACTCCGTACCGCACGCTCCGAGGCGCTGCACGGGTTTGGCAGCGACGAACTGATCCTCGAGCAAGCCTTGATCGACCCGCGTCACGTCGAGGTTCAGGTGTTCGGCGATCAGCACGGCAACCTGATCTACCTCAGTGAGCGCGATTGTTCGATCCAGCGCCGCCACCAGAAAATCATCGAAGAAGCGCCCTGCCCGGTAATGACCGCCGAGTTGCGCCAGGCTATGGGCGAAGCGGCGCTCAAGGCGGGGCGCGCGGTGAATTACGTCGGCGCCGGCACTGTAGAGTTCCTGCTGGATGCTCGCGGGCAGTTCTACTTCCTGGAGATGAACACTCGGTTGCAAGTGGAACACCCGGTGACCGAACTGATCACCGGCCTCGATCTGGTGGCCTGGCAGTTACACATCGCCGAAGGACTGCCGCTACCACTGCGACAGGAGCAGGTGCAGCTCAACGGGCACGCCATGGAGGTGCGCCTGTACGCTGAAGATCCGGCCCAGGGATTTGTGCCGCAAACCGGACGAATCGCCGCCTGGGAGCCAGCGTTGCAGGGTGGCGTGCGGATCGACCATGGCCTGATCGAAGGTCAGTCTGTCAGCCCGTTCTATGACCCGATGCTGGGCAAGCTCATCGCCCATGGTGCCACCCGCGAAGAAGCCCGGCGCAAGTTGCTGCGAGCGGTGCAGGACAGCGTGCTGCTGGGCGTACAGAGCAATCAGCGCTTGCTCGCCAATTTGCTGGAACATCCGCAGTTCATCAGCGGTGAGTTCAGCACCGGGTTCATCCCCACGTACTTCGCCGATCATCCTTGCCTGCATCCCTACTTGCCGAGCGCCGAAGAATTGGCCATCGCTGCGGCGCTGTTTTATCAGGCTTCGGCGCAGGCTCATCGCACCCCGCTGGCCGGTTGGCGCAACAACGCCAGCGAGCCTTTGCACTACCGAATCGGCCAGGAGGATCAGGAGTGGCCGGTGGAGTTGAACGCTGAACCTGGCAAGCCCTACCGTGCTCAGGTCGGCGTTCGCACCCTCGAACTGAAGGTCATTGGATGCGACGGACGCTGGGCCACCCTGGAAATCGACGGCATCCGCCAACGCCATGCCTACCGCCTCGAATCCGGGCAACTCTGGTTGTTCACGCGCCCCGGCAGCCTGCGGCTGGTCGATCGGACCCAGGTGCTGGTCAGCGGCCAGGCCAGTGTCAGTTCCGGCACGCTCAAGGCGCCGATGGACGGGGCAATCGTCGATGTACTGGTCAGTGAGGGCAGCCCGGTCAGCAAAGGTCAGCTGCTGGTGGTGCTCGAAGCCATGAAAATGGAGCATCCGCTCAAATCGGGCATCGACGGGGTGCTCAAACGCTTGCAGGTCAAGGTTGGCGATCAGGTGAAAAATCGTCAGATTTTGTTGGAGGTCGAATAAGCCGCTAGGCGGATCCGCCGGGTTTGGCTACGCTCAAGCCCTATCAGGACGCGGATACCAGGAAACCTGCAATGCCTCACTGGCTGGTCATTGATCTGGAAGCCACCACCGATGAGGGTGGCTGGCCAGTAACGGAAATGGAAATCATCGAAATCGGTGCCACCCTCGTGGACCGCAAGGGCCAGGAACTGGATCACTTCCAGTGCTTCGTGCGCCCGTTGCGCCGGCCCTTGCTGACGCCGTTTTGCCGGGAACTGACCCACATCACCCAGGCCAATGTCGATGCCGCACAGCCGCTCACCGACGTCTGGCCGTCGTTCGAACGCTGGCTCGGCCAACATCACGCACGCCTGGACGGCTGGGCCAGTTGGGGCGATTACGACCGCAAACAACTGCTTCAGGAATGGCAGCGCCTGCAACTCGACAGTGTCCTGAGCCGGGTGCCACACATGAACCTCAAGCAACGCTTCGCCAAGGTTTGTCGGCTTGAGCGCCCGTTGAGCCTCAATGGTGCCCTGCAACTGGCGGGCCTGCAGTTCAACGGTCAGCAGCATAGAGCCCTGGAAGACGCACGCAATACGGCGCGTTTGTTGCCACTGATTTTCCCCGCTAATCCTTGAGTGCAGGAGGTGACGCCTATCGACACCTTGTGCATACTGGCCGGCCCTTTTTAGCCCTTTTCGAGGAATCGCCCATGTTTAAAGTCAACGAGTACTTCGACGGCACCGTCAAGTCGATCGCCTTTGGCACCGCTGAAGGTCCTGCGACCATCGGCGTCATGGCACCGGGCGAATACGAATTCGGCACCAGCCAGCGTGAAATCATGCACGTGGTGTCCGGCGCCCTGACCGTCAAACTGCCTGACAGCGACACCTGGGAAACCTTCGCCGCCGGCAGTCAGTTCAACGTGCCCGCCAACAGCAAGTTCCAGCTGAAAGTGGCCGTCGACACCGCTTACCTGTGCGAATACCGCGGCTAACCCCCCGGGGTTTCACAGCGACAAAAAAAATGCCCGTGTCCAAGGACACGGGCATTTTTTATTCAAGAGCAGTCATTCGAGAGCAGTCGTTCAAGGGCTGCTATTCGAGGATCGTCACCGGCATGCCGACTTCGAGCCGGCCGTTACTGTCATTGACCAGGTTCTGACCGAACATCGCGCCGTCTTCCTCGGCCCGGTACTTCTGCAAGGTCGCCAGAGGTTCACGATCTTCGCTGCGTTCGCCGGTCTGCGGGTCGATGGTGGTCAGAATGCAACGTGAGCAGGACTTGACCACGCGGAACTCGACATCGCCAATGCGGATGCGCTTCCAGCCATCTTCGGCATACGCCTCGCTGCCCTCGATCACCAGGTTGGGCCGAAAGCGCAACATCTCCAGTGGCCGCCCAACCCGTCGCGACAAGTCTTCCAGCGACGCCTGGCCAATCAGCAACAACGGAAAGCCGTCGGCAAAAGCCACCTGATCGTCGTCCTTGCCGTAGCCGGCCTGGGTGGTCCGCGCGCGATCAAACGGCACTTGCACCAGGCGCGTCGGCTTGCCAATGAATTCACTGACCCAGGCACCTGCCGCGTCACCCGCATCGGGAACGCGCAAGGTGTCGCGCCAGATGGTCACGCCCCGCAGCTCTGCGTCGTTGGCGGGCAAAGCGATATCGATCGGTGAATGGCCCGGGGCACTGAGGGTCAAACCACCGTCGACATTCCATAACGCTGACAGCTGACTCATTTTCGCAACCGCGCGTTGAGTCAGAAAGCGCCCGCTGGCCTCGTCCACCAGCATCCAGCGTCGATCGCCGTCCAGCCCCAGCTTGTCCAGGCTAACCTGATTCAGGGTCTCGCCCTTGCCGGATTTCAACGGATAACGATAAAGCGCGCTCAGACGCATGGCCAGCTCCCTGGTGGGTAAAGAACGCCACCCTATACGAGCTTGATTGCCGAATCAAAGGCCCTGTGGCGAGGGGGGCTTGCGCAGAACCTGTGGGAGCGTGGCTTGCCCGCGAAGAACAATGACACGTAATACCTGAAAAACCGCAGTGCATTCTTCGCGGGCAAGCCACGCTCCCACAGGATTTTTGTCGCTCACAACTTTTGACTTGCCGGCATTGGGGCTTGCCCTGTTGGATTACGCAGCAGCTCCAAACCCTGCCACCGCGCTCTTCCAGATCGCTATCAGGCAGGTACTTCGTCGAGCATCAGGCGCTGGCGCACCACGTCGACGAGTTTGTCGGGCTGGAACTTGGAGAGAAAGTTGTCGCAGCCGACCTTCTTGACCATCGAGTCGTTGAAACTACCCGATAGCGAGGTGTGCAAGACCACATAAAGGCCGCGCAAACGGGGGTCGTTGCGGATTTCGGTGGTCAGTCGATAGCCGTCCATCTCCGGCATTTCCGCATCGGTGAAGATCATCAGCAGCTTGTCGGTCATGACTTCGCCCGTATCGGCCCAGGCCTTGAGCATGTTCAGAGCCTTCAAGCCATCGCTGGCGATATGCATCTTCACGCCCAGTTGGCCCAAGGTGTCGCGCAATTGCGACAGGGCTACATTCGAGTCATCCACCAACAGCACTTCACGGCCACGGGCGCGCTCCAGAACCGGATCGTCAAGTTTGTCACGCGAGACCTTGGCGTTGTACGGAACGATTTCGGCCAGGACTTTTTCGACGTCGATGATTTCCACCAACTGATCGTCGACCTTGCTGATGGCGGTCAGGTAATGCTGGCGACCAGCGCTGGTCGGTGGTGGCAGAATAGCTTCCCAGTTCATGTTGACGATGCGGTCCACGCCACCGACCAGGAACGCCTGCACCGAGCGGTTGTACTCGGTGACGATGATGGTACTGGTGGGGCTTGGCACCAGCGGACGCATGCCGATGGCCTGGGACAGGTCGATCACCGGCAGCGTCTGGCCACGCAGGTTGACCACGCCGCAAACAAAGGGATGGCGCTGCGGCATCAGCGTCAGCTTCGGCAGCTGCAGCACTTCCTGGACCTTGAAGACGTTGATCGCGAACAATTGCCGTCCGGCCAGCCGGAACATGAGAATTTCCAGGCGATTCTCACCCACCAGTTGCGTGCGTTGGTCTACCGTGTCGAGAATGCCGGCCATTAATGACTCCTGGGCTTGTTCTGTGAATTCACTATAAGGGAGTTATCGGCTGTTTTTGCCGGATCTTGACCCCCAGATAAAATGCCATGGCCAAGCATTGATGTCACATTAACATCATGCTTTACTAACTCCGTGCTCCCCCCTCTGCTTCATCCTCTACGGCGCGACCTCGGTTTGCACGTTAGGTTCCCCTGCGTAAGGGATTCCCCTAGTCACAATCAGGCCCAACCTGATATTCGCAATATCCAATAGCCATTAATGTGACGCCATTCTCATTGCATGAACGGAGTCGGGCTTTTGTGCGCGATCGCAGGTCAGTGGCTATCCACCCTCTCGAGTTCCCCAGCCGGCACCCCAGCCTGCCGGAACGCGATCTCACCAAGGCTTGGCAACACCGGGACACTTAAGGTTCTCGTCGGCACACACGACATTCCCTCATCTGACATGACGTTGTGGAGATAAGCATGCCGAACGACCCTAAAGAGTGGGCTCACCGATTTCCAGAGTTTCTCGTCGAGGCTGAAACACTCCTGGCCAAATCCGAGGACTGCCTGAGTCATTTGCAGCTGATCAGCAATGACCAGGACGCCATCGATTGCATGCTCAGTATCCTTCTCAAACTGGCCGCCAGGACCGATGCCCTGGCACTGGCAGCAGTTTCGGAATTCTCACTGCATATTCATGGATTACTGAGCCACGCCCAGAACCATATGGACCTGCACGATCAAGCCCTGGATGCGCTCAAGGATTGCTTCACATTAATGGCCTGGCAACTCGAACTTGTCGACCAGACGACCGGCCAACTTGGCCTCGATGACACTGAACAGGCCTCCCTGATTGAAGCGTTTGCGTTTCAAGTGGGACAAAGTCAGTTTCAGCCGCTCAGCAACTCCAGGCCGTTCACGCTCGTTTCGCTCTCGGAACAGCAAGCTTAAACTCACCCGCCCTATACCGCGTTGCGTATTTTTATTGCCATGATGCCGTCCTGCAACTTGAGTACGCGCATTGTCGCAGTTGATAATTTCATACCTGCCGACGACAGCTCGAAACAAATAATGACTCCTGTCTCGACTTTCGGTATTGCCCCTCAATAAAAATAAAATGCCTGGTGCAATCGAGATCTTCCGACTTTTAAAAGTCGAAAGTTTTTCCATTGTGGAACCAGCGTCCAGACACCTTATTTCCTGACTGTTCAGACATATATAGCGAACGCGACCAACGGTATCTTAAGTGGTATTATGCCGACCATTAGTTGACGTCAATTAATGGCCGAGTGACTCCAGACGAGAACAGCCCGATAACGTTGAAGGCTGTATTTCGATCACTGCTCCGTTGAAGACGACTCACACAATAGATTTCCACACACAGACCCGCCAGCCACTATGGCCGGTCTGCCCGCAGCGAACATCCATTGGCTCCATCTGCTATGTACGCCAGCCTCAAGTCAATTACCCTATGGCCACCCTCCCGAAAAAACGCGCGCCGGTTCACGCTTTTACTGTGTACCTGCTCCGCGCTTGGCAGTCTGCTGGTCTATAGCTTGTCCATGCCGCTACCGGTGAGTCTGCTGGTGCTCAATAGTGCGGCGATGACTTGCGTCTGGGTGGGACATCGGCTCTCGCGCAAATCGATAAAGTTTCAGCCTCAAGAACTGGCCGACCGTCTGCTGGAAGTGCAGGAAAACGAACGCCACCGGCTCAGTCGGGAACTGCATGATGACATCGGACAGTTGCTGACCGCCGCAAAACTTCAAAGTGAATGGCTCAAACGTCGATTGCCCGCAGAACTGCAGGGGCAGTGTTCGGTACTGTGCGATACGCTGGACGAAACCCTGACCAAGGTTCGTGATGTATCGGCCATCCTGAATCCGCGGCAGCTGACCAGTCTCGGACTGGAAGCGAGTCTGCGTGCGCATTTACTCAGGACACTGGCCAATACGTCCGTGCACTGGAGCCTGGAATGCCATCAACGCCTGACGGGCATACCGGAGGAAATGGCGGTGGCGGCCTTTCGGATCACTCAAGAAGCGGTTACCAATATACTGCGCCACGCCCAGGCCAGGAATTTGTTGGTCCGCCTGCAACGCCTGCCCCAAGGCCTGACACTGTTGATCCGCGACGATGGCCTGGGTTTCACGCCAGCGGCAGACCCCGCTCGCGAGGGGCAACGCGGAATGGCCGGGATGTCGGAACGGATCGATCAGCTAGGTGGCACACTGACCGTGACCAGCGAGCCGGGCAAAGGCACTCAAATCGAAGCACTCTTCCCCTGGGCTCCCCGTGCGCTAGAACGGGCCAGTACGAATAAGGTTATGCATTGACTTGTAACTTACTTCTGGTGGATGACCACTCGCTTATCAGGGCTGGCGTGCGCGCTCTGGTGCTGGATATTCCCGGCTATGCGGTCATCGGCGAGGCCAATGACGGCTCGCAGTTAGTCGAGATGGTCGAGCAGCTGTCCCCGGACATCATCCTGCTGGATATTTCCATGAAGCAAACCGGTGGCCTTGAAGCCTTGCAGCGACTCAAACGAGTACGCCCGCAGTGCAAAGTGCTGATCCTGTCGATGCACACCGACCCGGCGCTCATCATGCAGGCACTGGAATCCGGGGCTCATGGCTACCTGCTCAAGGACACCACGGCCACCGAGCTAGAACATGCCCTGGATGCCTTGCGCAATAACGAACGCTACCTGAGCCCGGCCATCGCCCACACCGTCATCAATCAGGCGCTGATCCGAACCCAGAAAAATCAGGCGCAAACCCATGACTCGCACAACCTGACGGCACGTCAGCTGGAAATCCTGCGACTGATTGTTCGCGGAAAATCCACCCGGGAAATCGCCAATGGCCTGGGCCTGAGCATCAAGACCGTCGAAACCCACCGCTCGCAGATCATGAAACGTTTGCAGATTTACGATGTGGCCGGCTTGGTGCTGTTCGCCGTGCGCGAGCAAATCATCAGTCTGGACGATTAGCTGGATTCGAGACGCTCAGCAACGGCGAGCCTGGGGGCAAATGCACACGCAATGCCGCCGGACGTGCCGAGAAACGCAGACTATCGCCCTCCAGAGGCTCACCATCAAGGTTGATATAAAGACCTTCCGATACTTTAATCTCGACCCATGGCAAACGGGCTCGCACAAACATGTTGTCGATTCCGAAGCCATCGGTCAGCAGATCTTTCAAGGTGCCAACCACCTCCTGCGGCGCGGGCAAAATGCTGATATCCAGCAGACCATCGTCAGCCAGCGCCTGCGGGCACAACACATGACCACCGCCAGCCTGTCGGCCATTGCCGATGCCCAACGCCAACAGCTCGCCGCTCCAGTGAAAATCCGGCCCCTGCAACTCGCCATAGGCCGCATGCAACTCACTGAAGCGCGATAAACCCGTGAAGAGATAAGCCGCGCCTCCGAGAATTTTTTTCAGATCCTCGGAGGTATTGGCCGTGACCTGACTGCCGAAGCCGCCCGTGGCCATGTTCAGAAAAACCTGCCCGCCGACCTCTCCCAGATCAATGGCTTGCGGGGCCACTTCCAGAAGGTCCAGCGCTTGAGCGGGCCCCAGGGGCACGCCGGCGGCGCGAGCAAAATCGTTGGCGGTGCCCAAGGGCAAAAGCACCAGACTGGCCTGCGTCGAATGCGCTGCCATGGCTTCGGCGATATCACGCAAGGTGCCATCACCGCCGCCGGCAATCAGCTGCGTATAGCCTGCGGTCAGCGCCTCCTCCACCAACCGCTGTGCATCACCAGCCTCCCAGGTCAGCCGAACAGCCAGTTCCCAGCCCTGTTGGCGCTTGCCTTCGACGGCTGCACGGACCTCCTCATTGAGTGCCTGCTTGCCATGCAGAATCAACAGCGCCTTGCGCTCGCTCATTTTTGTCACTCCCTTTGCGGAATCCGTATGGGATATGTTGACCTCACCCCCCCTCATAAAAGTCGCACGGATTTGAATTATTTCCGGGGAAGGAAACGCGCGTCCTACAGAGCGGTATTTTTTCTTACATAACGTGAGGAATCGGCTCAATTGACCCATCAGGGCAATTGGTACACCGTTGTGTCAGCGGTCAATCAGTCATCAACAGGTAATTTACACAGGGACGTGCAAACAATGAATGGAACCCCCTTGAGGGCCTCAAGAAGCGCAAGTCATAACGGCATCGGTCACTTGAGTGTTTTTAACGCAAGGAGCCAGTTATTCCATGCAAAGCCATGACTTCAGACTACCGGTCACTCCGGTCACTCCGGTCGCGCCGTTCGCAGAAAATCGCGCCAATCATCAGGCTGATCTCAAAAACAACACAAAGCCCACCGGAGAAGTTGATATGGAACCTCGCGTCATTGAACTGGAGACACACCTCAAGTACATCCGAAGAGACATGGATGAAGTCCGCGGTGACGTCAAATCCATCAAGCACAGGCTTGCCTATTCAGCTGGCGGAACAGCCGTGATCCTGGGGCTTTTGGCCTGGATCGCCAACAGCCGCTTCGACCAGGTCGTGACACTTCTGGCGCATTAAGGGCATCCATGAACGCAAGCCCTGCCCTATAAACCGGGCTTGCGTGACAAGGGTATGGAAGGAATCAGCTCAAGACTTCACTCAGCGGGATGAAACTCACACAATCACCCTCGATCAACGTACGGTCCTCCAGCACTTCAACCAGACCGTCAGCCCAGGCGGCACTGCGCAGTACGCCAGAGCTCTGATTCTTGTAGATGACTGCCCGACCATTCTCCAGACGTCCGCGCAAGTACTCACGTCGGTTACCAGCCTTTGACCAGACAAACCCTGCTGGCACCTGAAACTTCAGGGGTTCTACCTCTTTTACGCCTTGGCGGCGCAAGAGGTAGGGCCTTGCCAACAGAGCAAAGGTCACCAGGGTCGACGCCGGATTACCGGGCAAGCCAATCACAGGTACACCGCGAAAATGCCCGAACGTCAGCGGCTTGCCTGGTTTGATGGCAAGCTTCCACAGGGTCAACTCGCCCTCTTCCCGCAAGGCAATGCCCAGAAAGTCGGCCTCTCCCACCGAAACGCCACCGGTCGAGAGAATCAGGTCGACATCCTTCAACTCGCCAAGGCGGGCACGAGTGGTCGCTAAATCATCTGGAAGAATGCCGGCATCAATCACCTCACACCCCAAACGTTGCAACCAGCTGCAGAGCAACACTCGATTACTGTTATAGATCTGTCCCGGTCCAAGGGGCTGGCCCGGTTCAATCAGCTCATCACCGGTAGACAAGACCGCCACACGAACCTTGCGAACCACCTCCAGTTCAGCGCATCCCAGCGATGCCGCCAGCCCCTGCTCGATGGGACCCAAGCGTGTTCCGGCGGGCAAGATCAGCTCGCCGACTGTGCTTTCCTGGCCTTGTGGACGGATGTTCTGTCCCCGGGTCATGGTTTCGGTGAAACGTACCCGCTCATCTGCCTGGACCTCGGCGTTCTCCTGCATCTCGACACAGTCGGCACCCGCGGGCACAGGGGCGCCGGTGAAGATCCGCGCACAGGTGCCCGGCTTCAAGGGCTCCGGAGCCTGGCCTGCAAAAATCTTCTGACTGACCATCAACGGCTCTCCCGTCCAGTCGGACAGGCGCAAGGCATAACCGTCCATGGCACTGTTGGGCCAGGGCGGCAAATCCAGTGACGAGACCAGGTCAGCGGCCAGTACCCGCCCCTGAACCTGCGCCAAGGGCAAGCGTTCGTGTTCACGAATTTTCGAGGCGTCGGCCATTTCCAGCAAACGCGCCAGTGCCACCTCGACAGCCATCAGACTGCCAGTCTTGCCTGGCTTACCCGCGGGATTCACAAGGTGTCGCCTGTTTCAGATGGGCCACGAAATTGCACGGACGGTGCCGGGAATCCAGTTGCTCGGCGAGAATGCCATCCCAACCGGTGCGTACAGCATTGGTCGAACCCGGCAAACAGCACACCAGCGTGCCATTGGCCAGACCGGCCAAGGCCCGGGACTGAACTGTCGAGGTGCCGATATCCGCCACCGATATTTGCCGGAACAACTCACCAAAACCATCGACTTGCTTATCCAGCAGGCAATTCACGGCTTCGGGCGTGCTGTCGCGACCGGTGAACCCGGTACCGCCGGTGATCAGCACCACTTGCACGACCTCATCGGCAATCCAGTTGGCGACTTGCGCGCGAATTTTGTAGAGGTCATCTTTGAGCAGTACACGGGCCGCCAGGTTATGACCGGCAGCGCTCAAGCGGTCGACGAAGACCTGGCCTGACGTATCGGTTTCCAGGGTACGGGTATCGCTGACAGTCAGCACCGCGATGTTGAGCGGTGCGAAAGGTACATCAGCCTTGGCTTTCATAGGCTCGTCCAGTTGTAGGAGAAACAGCCCGGTGTTATATCACAGCGCCTCATTTTTTCGCCGCCCCCATGGAGAAGTGCGATGGACTCGAATACACCTCTGCCACCTTGCTCCATTCTGCTCCTGGCCGGTGGTCGCGGCCAACGCATGGGCGGTCAGGACAAGGGGTTGCTGGAATGGCACGGCGAGCCGCTGATCGCGCATCTGCACCGTAAGACTCGCCCGCTGAGTGATGACCTGATCATTTCCTGCAACAGAAACCTGGAGAAATATGCGCCCTATGCGGATCAGTTGGTCCATGACGACGAAGGCGACTTTCCGGGGCCATTGGCGGGTATTCGCGCAGGCCTGAAGGCCGCCCGTCACGCCTGCTTACTCGTGCTGCCCTGCGATGTGCCACGCATCGATGCCGCGCTGCTCCAGAGCATGCGTGAAACCGCCGGGCAGCATCCGGATAAACCACTGATGCTGCGCCATGGCGAACACTGGGAACCCTTGCTGTGCATGATTCCCGTCGCTCTTTCAGCGGCTTTCGAGACGGCCTGGAGCGAAGGCGAGCGCAGCCCTGGCCGCCTTATGCACAAATTGGGCGCCACAGCCCTGCAGTGCCCCGACAATGACCCTCGTCTGGCCAACCTCAACACGCCGGAACTGTTAAACACATACCCCACTGTGCCAGACTGACACGCGAAGGAACTTGCGCGCGTTGTATACGTCTCAAGCTCGGCAACCAAAAGAATTTCCATTCGGAGACACACCCATGACCCAACGGACCCTCGCCACTTTCATGCTCGCACTGGGCCTTGCGACCCTCGCCGGTTGCGCATCGCCTGCAGTGATCACCTTGAATGACGGTAGAGAAATCCAGGCCGTCGACGCGCCTAAGTACGATCAAGATTCGGGTTTTTACGAATTCGAACAGCTGGATGGCAAACACACCCGCATCAACAAGGATCAGGTTCGTACCGTTAAAGAGTTGTAATCTTTGCGACGACAACCGGATACAGAAAAGCCCGCTTATAAAAGCGGGCTTTTTCGTGGCTGAAGAAAAGCAGGCTCGGCGGCTAGCCAGTCAAGCCATTTCAGCAACGACGCACTCCGTGTAGCCGCTGGCGAAGCCTGCGTTCGGCTGCGAAGCAGTCGTGAATTCGGTGGATGCGGTCTTCCTGACGTACCGCAATCTCTGATTTTACGACTGCTACGCAGCCGAACGCAGGCTTCGCCAGCTGCTACATCTATGGTTACCCCTTTAATCACCACTGCAAGGTGATGGTGCTTTCGAATTCTCTTTCCAGTCCCGTGACCGGATCGACAAATCGCAACCCCTGGGCCAGCAGCTTCAAGGGGTTGGCATAGTCATCTTCTACACCCTTGAGCACCTGCGGATAGAACGGGTCATTGCAGATGCCGGCACCCAAGGCAGCCATGTGCACTCTCAACTGATGTTTTTTGCCCGTCACCGGGTAAAGCGCATAACGCCAGAACTCACCGTTTTTTTCCCTGACCTCCACAGCCGTCTCGGTATTGCTGACTCCTGGACCTTCCTGCATGCGAAAGAACGGCTCGCCATCGATGAGTCGACTTTTATGGACCAATGGGAAGGACCGCTCAGGCAACGCACGGGCGATTGCTTCGTAGCGCTTTTCAATCTGGCGTGTAGGAAACAGTGACTGATACGCCGACCGACTCTGAGGGTTGGCTGAAAACAGCACCAGCCCTGCTGTATGCCGGTCAATGCGATGCAAAGGCACCAGATGCGGGTTATCCAGTCGACGGATCAGCCGTCGCAGCAACGTCTGCTCCACGTATTCACCCGCCGGCGTCACGGGCAGAAAGTGCGGTTTGTCCGCCACCACCAGATGCTCATCGGCATAGAGGATCGACTCCAGCACCAGGATCGGCTTTTCGTCCGGCACCTCACGGAAATAATGAATCCGCAGACCTTCCTTGTAAGGCAGATCCAGGGCGATCGGCAGGCCTTGCCCATCGAGGACACGACCGCGAGCGATTCTGTCCAGCCATTGTTCACGACCGATGGCGCTGAAGTGTTCACACAGGCAATCGAATACAGTCTGCCACGGACCAGGCGGCAGATAGAGCGTACTGGCCTGGTTATGTGCAGCCGAAAAAGATGAAGTGGACATACGAAAAGCTCTAACCCTCAATGCAGGGCGGCATTATCCAACAGTGGCCGGAACGAACCTAGAAGAGAATCCTCAGGCCGGTATCGACTGCGTTCGAGCAGCCGCTTCGGTGAACTCCTTGAGCCAGCGCAGCACATCGACCGCTTCCCAACGACCCGGATCATAAAGCGCATACAACAATCCCTGATAGCCCACGACATCTAGCTGCCGGTGATAGCCCGCACGCTGGAACAAAGCTTCGATTTCGGCGAAACAGGTATTGAAATGCAGTTTATTGAAGGGCGTTTTTCCCTCCGTGACCAGACCATCCAGGCGCAACTCGAGGACGGCCTCGCGCACCACGTCCGCCGACATCCGGTTCACGCTACTCTTCAATTGTTCGACATTGACCATGATTCATCCCTCTTGCACCCGACTTGCCTGCTCAAACCCGAAAACCAGCGGCGGCAAGGCAGCATCGCGAATAACTGTATGCTCATACAGTATCCGAATAACATCGGTTAAGCCAAGGTATCAATCGTAAAGTTCGACACGCGGGAACACCGTCGCCGTCCCCTCTACCGCAGAAACGCCACCACTTCATCGGCACCAAACGGCCAGCCCAGCTCAGCGCCGGTATCGACCCGTCGCAACACCGGAATACGCAGACTGTAAGCTTCGAACCAGGTTTCATCGTCCGCGATATCCACCAGCTCCACCAACAGACCACGCTCGACAAATTCCATCAGCATGGCTTCGGCGAGTTCACAGAGATGGCAACCAACGGTGCCGAACAGCTGACATTCAGGAGGCATGACGACAAGACCAAACGAAGTAAGCGCTCATTCTAGGCCCGCGATCAAAAGCAGTCGAGCCAATGCCCTACATGTCCGAGCAATGGCTGATTTCAAGAGATTTCGGCAAACTCCTGACGCAAATCATTCACATCAACTGTCATTTGCGCGATGCTCGCGTCTTTTTTTGCCTCTACGCTTGGGTAGCCAGAACCCTCACCGGAGTTTTTTGTGTTCGCCAACCTGTTGATCATCCTCGCCTCCTCCCTGGTGGTGATTGCACTGTTCCAGCGCCTGCGTTTGCCACCGGTGCTGGGTTACCTGTGCGTGGGGCTGATGATCGGGCCGACTGCATTCAACTGGGTGAATGAAAGCGAAGAGTTGCCCGACCTGGCCGAATTGGGCGTGGTGTTCTTGCTGTTCTCCCTGGGGCTTGAGTTTTCCCTGTCGAAAATGCTCGCACTGCGCCAGGTGGTATTTGGCCTGGGCAGCCTGCAAGTGTTGGGTTCCGGGATCGTGCTGGGGGTTCTGCTGATGCTGTTCGGCATGCCGACCACGCCTGCACTGTTACTCGGTGCCGGTTTGGCGCTGTCGTCCACCGCTATTGTCAGCAAGGAGTTGACCAGCCTCGGCGAGATTTTCAGCCGTCACGGCCAGAATGCCATTGCCGTACTGCTGTTTCAGGACGTGGTTGCGGTGTTGCTGCTGACCCTGGTGCCGGTGTTCGCCGGCAGCAGCGAACAGCCCTGGTACTGGGCATTGCCATTGACGCTGGGCAAGACCCTGGTGCTGTTCGTCGGTCTGCTGCTGGTCAGTCGCTGGTTTCTGCCACGGCTGTTCCATGAAGTCGCCGCGTCCCGGTCCGCGGAGCTATTCGTGCTGCTGGCGCTGGTGATCGTTCTGCTGACGGCCTGGCTGACTCACCTGCTCGGCCTCTCTCCTGCCCTGGGCGCCTTTCTCGCCGGCATGCTGCTGGGGGAAAGCCATTATCGACATCAGATCGAGGCGGACATCCGTCCGTTTCGCGACATTCTGCTCGGGGTATTCTTCGTCAGTATCGGCATGCTGATCGACTTGCAGTTGTTTGCCAGCCACGGCCTGCTGATTCTCGGCCTGACGCTGGGGTTGCTGCTGATCAAAGGCACCGTGGTCGCGCTGCTGGTCAAATGGCGCGGCAGCGATGTCGAAACCGCTTGGCGCAGCGGCCTGGCATTGGCTCAAGGGGGCGAATTCTGCTTTGCCCTGATGGCGCAGATGCAGCAGAACAAACTGATGCCCACCGACTTCGGTGGCCTGCTGCTGGCCGCCACGTTCTGCTCGATGCTGGTAACGCCTTTACTGCTGCGCGCCGCTCCCCACATCGCCACACGCCTGCACCACAAGCCCAACGAAGAAGCCGAACTCGAAGAAATCAGCGCGTTCAACGCTGGCTTGCACAATCACGTAGTGATCTGTGGCTACGGCCGCGTAGGCCAGTCCATCGGGCGGGTCCTGCGTAATATAGATCAACCTTACATTGCGCTGGATACCGACCCGGTACGGGTTCAGGAAGCAGCCGTCAATGAAAGCTGTGTTCATTACGGCGACTCACGTCGCGGCGAGCTGCTGGTCGCGATAGGGCTGGAACGCGCCAGACTGCTGGTGGTCGCCGTGGACAAGACGGACATCGCACTGTTGATACTCAAGGAAGCACGCCGCTTCAACCCGAGCGTGTCGATCCTGGTGCGCACACGGGACGACAGTCAGTTGGCCGAGTTGAAGGCGGCCGGCGCCAGCGAAGTCGTACCCGAGTTGCTGGAGTCGAGCCTGATGCTCGCCTCCCACGCGCTGATCATGCTGGGCATACCCGGCCAGCAGGTGCGAGACCGGGTCGACCAGGTACGGCGTGACCGCTATCGCCTGCTGCACGGTTTTTACCCCGGCGCTGACGATGAGGAACGGTGATTCAATCCTGACTCACGGCACCGATCTTGTGCACCGACAAGTCCGCGCCGTAATACTCCTCTTCCTGGCTCAGGCGCAGACCATGGAACGCCTTGATCGCGCCATACACCGCAAAACCACCGGCCAGCGCCACGACTACCCCCAACGAGGTACCGATCAGTTGACTGATCAGGCTTACGCCCCCCAAACCACCCAAGGTGGTTTGACCGAAGAGGCCGCACGCGATCCCGCCCCAGACACCACACAGCCCGTGCAAAGGCCAGACGCCCAGCACATCGTCGATATGCCATTTGCCTTGAGCCGCAGTAAAGCACCAGACAAACAGTGCCCCGGCGATGGCACCGGTCACCAACGCGCCTACCGGATGCATCAGATCCGAGCCGGCGCAGATCGCCACCAGCCCGGCCAACGGGCCGTTATGCAAAAAGCCCGGGTCATTGCGCCCGACGATCAACGCCGCCACGGTGCCACCGACCATGGCCATCAACGAATTCACCGCCACCAGCCCGCTGACCCCTTGCAGTGTCTGAGCGCTCATCACGTTGAAGCCGAACCAGCCTACGATCAGGATCCACGAACCCAACGCCAGAAAGGGAATGCTCGACGGTGCGAATGCCACCAGTCGTCCGTCGCGATAACGGCCTTGCCTCGGTCCGAGCAACAACACCGCCGCGAGTGCCAGCCAGCCGCCCATGGCGTGAACCACCACAGAGCCTGCGAAGTCATGGAAGCTGGCGCCGAAGCGCTCCAGCAACCAGGCTTGCAGACCAAAGTTGCCATTCCAGATCATGCCTTCGAAGAAGGGATAGATGAACGCCACGATCAGCGCCGTCGCGCACAACTGGGGGACAAACCGGGCGCGTTCGGCAATGCCTCCGGAAATAATCGCCGGTATCGCCGCAGCAAAGGTCAGCAGAAAGAAAAACTTCACCAACCCATAACCATGGTCGGCGGTGATCACCGCCGCCGGTTGCATGAATGTGACCCCGTAAGAAATCCAATAGCCTATAAAGAAGTAGGCCAGGGTCGAAATGGCGAAGTCGCTGAGGATCTTCGACAAGGCATTGACCTGGTTCTTTTGTCGAACCGTACCGACCTCGAGAAAGGCGAAACCGGCGTGCATGGCCAGGACCATGACCGCACCGATAAGGATGAACAACGTGTTGGAGCTATGGACCAGACTGTCCACAGCACTTTGTAGATTTTCCATGGATTGGCAGACCTGAAGGCTAAAAAAAGCACCAAAGCAGTTCGCGCAGAGTGCCGACGCACCAAGTTGCAGCTCACCCAGAACGAAAGCACTGATCAGGTGAACCGCTTTGGCGCACAAGAGCCAAGCCTCTGCGCGTTTTTTTGATTGTTTGAGTTAAGGTTTTCCTGAAATCATGCCCGGCAACAGCGCAACGAAGCCGGCCGACGCACCACGACGTAGCAAAAGATGTACCAGTCATTTGTACTGAACCTTCGCGCAAGGCTCATACTCGAACGCTTCAGAAGCCACTTACGGAGATCACCCATGGCACGCACCACGGCAAAGACTGCTCAAGAAGTTCTGATGGAAGATTTTCAAACGCTGGTCAGTGACACTGAACGGTTGCTGGAACACACCAAATCCCTGGCGGGCGACCAGGCCGATGAGTTGCGCCAGCAGATCCATGACAGCCTGATGCGCGCACGCGAAACCCTGAAGTTGACCGAAGATTCCGTACGCGAGCGTGGCAAAGCCGCTGTTACCGCCACGGAAGATTACGTCCAGGCCAACCCATGGCAATCGGTCGGAATCGCGGCCGGCGTGGGTTTCCTGATTGGCCTGCTAGCCTCTCGGCGCTGATATGGCGATCGGCGAATCCGGCTCGTCCGCGACGGGCACCGGCTCATCTCCGCGGCGCCTGGGTGCCGCGTTTCTTGGACTGCTGCACAGCCATGTCGAACTGTTCGGCATCGAACTGCAGGAACAAAAAGCACGCACCGTAAGCCTGTTGCTGTTTGCAGGCCTGACGCTGGTCTTTGCCTTGTTGTTGCTGGTGGGCTTGTCGACACTGGTGTTGATCCTGTTTTGGGACACCTATCGCCTGGCAGCGATCATCGGGCTTTGTGTGTTCTATACACTCGCAGCGTTGTTCTGTGCGATGCGCTTGAGAGCGGCGATTTTCGATGAGTCCTCCCCCTTCCACGGCACCCTGGAAGAGTTGGCCAATGATCGGGAGCGTCTGTTGCCATGAGCATGCCTGAACTTCCCCGCAACAGCTCACGCACGGAAATGCGCAAGGCGCTGATCCGCCTGCGCATGGAAATGCATCGCCAGGAAATTCGCCACGAATCCCAACAACTGCTGCACCCCCTGCAACGGGTGCGTGGGATGACGCAAAGCCTGCAAGACGGCTTCGGCATCAAACACGCCCCGCTCTGGGGCATCGCGGCCGTGATCGGGTTGGGCTTTCTGACCGGCAAGGGCGCCAAGGGCGGCGGTATCGGCAGCCTGACTCGGCTGGCTCGCTTGGGCGTCACGCTGGGGCCATTGATCAAACTGATCATGCAGAGCTCTTCGCGCAAACACTAGTCAGTCCTGTCTGGCTGCATTCTTGCAATACCACCGGGATTAACCTCTGTTTATCGAGAGGTTAATCCTGCGTACCTCTCTGCTGGTGTCCAGGTATCCCCAAAACAAGACCTTACTAAGGAGGCCTCGTGATCGACGGGCAACCGCTCGCCTGCTTTCAGCCGTTCATCGATACCGCCACAGGCCGCATCGCTGGCGTCGAAGCGCTGGGTCGACTGCGTCAAGCCGATGGTCAACTGACCTCGGTAGGACCGCTGTTCGCCGACCCACGAACCCCCGCCATCGCCTTGCGTCGTCTCGATCGCCAGATTCGCGATAACGCCCTGAGCCGTCTGCATGAAGCACCCCCCGACTGGTTTCTCAGCCTGAACATATCACCCCGCTGGATCAGCCGTTTGCGCTGTGACCAGCCACTGCCGAGTCTCAAGCAACTGAGCAAACATGGCGTCGACGCGCAGCGAATCGTCTTCGAAATCACCGAACTGGATGGCAACAGCCAACGTCTGACCGAAGTCGTGGCCCGCTACCGACAAGCCGGGGCACGGATCGCCATTGATGATTTCGGAGCCGGTTACTCTCAGCTCGATCGCGTGCTGGCACTGCAACCAGACATTCTCAAGCTCGACATGCGGCTGTTCCAGGCTGCCGCGTTGGGTGGTCCCAGCAGCGAAGTGGTGAAGGCACTGGCGCAAATGGCGGAAAAAACCGGTTGCTGGATCATCGCCGAAGGCGTGGAAACTGAAGCTCAACTGAATTTTGCCCTGGAGTGTGGCTCACGCTACGTACAAGGCTTTCTGTTCGCCCGTGCGCAAGCGGACTTCTTCGCCACAGATGCCTTTGTGGAGCGCTTCGCGCAACTGCGTCAGCGCTATGTTCGGCAAAAACTGGCTGAGCGTGCTCGCCTGATGATCATGCGCCAACAACTGAGCGAACTGATGGCGATCCTGCAAGCCTGGGCTCAGGCCAGAGCGCCCCTCAGCACCTTGCCGCAACTGGAAGCGTTTCCCTGGCTGTTGCGTTTTTATCAATGCGACCGCCATGGCACGCAGCTGACCCCCAACCTGGAATGGCGCAACAACGGCTGGGAAGCCGACAACCGATATCTGGGCCATAACTGGTCGTGGCGCCCCTATTTTTATCACTTGCTGGCCGAGGGTTGGGATGAGCGCCGTCTGACGCTTTCCAACACCTACCGCGACGCCACCAGCAATCAGTATTGCCTCACTGCCGGGCAATTTTTCGACAATGGCGAGCGACTGCTGCTCATCGATATCGATGCCGCTGGGCTCTAGTTCCCCTTGCAGGGACCGGCGCGAACCGGGAAGCTAGGGGATCAGTCACCTGACGGAGAAACCAGCCTTGGATTGGCAAACCCTGCTTACCCGCGAACGCCTCGGAAAGCCTGTACACAGCCCGGAAGAACTCGGCCGCAGCCCTTTCCATAAAGACCACGACCGCATCATTTTCTCGGGCGCGTTCCGCCGTCTCGGGCGCAAGACCCAGGTCCATCCGGTCTCCAGCAACGATCATATCCACACGCGCCTGACCCACTCGCTGGAAGTCAGCTGCGTCGGCCGTTCGCTGGGTATGCGCGTCGGTGAAACCATCCGCAGCGCCCTGCCCGACTGGTGCGAACCGAGCGACCTGGGGATGGTGGTGCAATCGGCTTGCCTGGCCCATGACATCGGTAATCCGCCCTTCGGCCATTCCGGCGAAGACGCGATCCGCCACTGGTTCCAGCAGGCCGCAGGCCGTGGCTGGCTGGATGCCATGAGCGAGGCCGAACGCAATGACTTCCTCAATTTCGAAGGCAATGCCCAAGGTTTCCGTGTGCTCACCCAGCTTGAATACCATCAGTTCGAAGGGGGGACCCGGCTGACCTACGCCACCCTGGGCACCTACCTGAAATACCCATGGACCGCTCGGCACGCCGACTCACTGGGCTACAAGAAGCACAAGTTCGGCTGCTATCAGAGCGAACTGCCACTGCTGGAACAGATCGCTCATAAACTCGGCCTGCCCCAACTGGACGAACAGCGCTGGGCGCGCCATCCGCTGGTGTATCTGATGGAGGCCGCCGACGACATCTGCTACGCGCTGATAGATCTGGAAGATGGCCTGGAGATGGAGCTGCTGGATTACACCGAAGTCGAGTCCCTGCTGTTGGACCTGGTGGGCGACGATCTTCCGGAAACCTATCGCCAGCTCGGTCCACGGGATTCGCGTCGGCGCAAACTGGCGATCCTGCGGGGCAAAGCCATCGAGCACCTGACCAACGCAGCAGCCCGAGCCTTTGTCGAGCAACAGGACGCGCTGCTGGCCGGCACGCTACCTGGCGATTTGGTGGAACACATGCATGGCCCCGCCAAACGCTGCGTCTTGAATGCCAAGGACATGGCGCGCAAAAAAATCTTCCAGGACAAGCGCAAGACGCTCCACGAAATCGGCGCCTACACCACCCTGGAAATCCTGCTCAACGCCTTTTGCGGCGCGGCACTGGAGCAGCACAACGGCCGTACGCCATCTTTCAAGAACCGCCGCATACTCGACCTGTTGGGCAACAATGCGCCCGATCCTAATGGCCCTTTACATACCTCGTTCTTGCGCATGATTGATTTCATCGCCGGCATGACCGACAGCTATGCCAGTGAAATGGCGCTGGAGATGACCGGTCGTTCAAGCCACAGATAAAGGCGCATCGATCAGCCGCCTCAGACGCCTGAACGGCTGATCGAGTTTCTCGACATCCCTCTGTATTTCAACGTCGACAGAATCGCCCTACACCCTGTGCAGAGCTGACTGATCGATTGTTCGTCCATCTCGCGAAATAATCACACGCCCACTGCTCGACAGATGAAGCATGAAAATTCCTATGTCCAAACACGATTGGCGCATCTTGCTGGTGGAGGATCATCCCTTTCAGCTAAGAGCGACCCAATACCTGCTCGAGAGTTACGGCTTCACCCAACTGACCACCGCTGACAGTGCCGAAGGCGCCTTGCAACAAATGCTCAAGGCTGCGCAACCGTTCGATATTCTTCTGTGCGACCAATGCCTGCCCGACCTCCCAGGCCTTGATTTGATCGAATACGCCAGCCACCGGGGGATGATCAGACAGGCAATACTTCTGAGCAGCCTGACATCTGTCGAACTGGACGCACTTAAAATAATGGCCTACGAACGTGGACTACCCTTGCTCGGTTATTTGATCAAGCCATTGAAACAATCAGACTTTAGAAACCTGTTGACCTTGGCCACGCAATAAATCCACAACAACCCAAACACACTAAAACCATGACCAGAATATAAATTCCGCCTTATATCTTAACGCCTTCAGCCACTTGACTATACCTATCGAACTTTTAGTCTTCCTCATTCAAAACCTAGTTGACACGTAGTCCTATTCTTTTTCATTTGTAGGATTTTTCCTATATTACCGCTATCGGCCCGTCAGTTCATGCGCCCCCTAAACTATCTGAGCTAAGGTGCGCGCTTTATTTGTGCACGTATGGGATTTTATTATGAAGTCCAGTCATCACCTGTGATTTCAGCCTTCTGGCTTAAACCCCCTATTAATGCTGGGTTTTTCGCTTCATTACGTATCAACATACCCCTTTTTTTCATTGTCCGCTACAAAATAACGGGGTACTTTAGGGGTATCCACACCTTTCATCGCCTTCGGATACCCCATGACATCGACCCCCACCACTTCCACCAAGCGCAAGGCCGATAGCCCCGAGAACATCGCGGCCATTATCAAAGAGCTGAAAAAGCCCGGTAAGTATTCGGAGGGAACTATCAAAGGCTTGTTCCTACAAGTAAGCAGCACTTCGCAGTTATGGAGACTCAAGTTTTTCTTGAATGGTGAAGAAGGTTTGTTTTCTGTTGGCATATACCCAGACGTTACCATCGACAGAGCCCGCGAACTGGCACAGGAAGCGCGGACCGCCGTAGCCCAAGGGATTCATCCATTAAAGGCGAAGACAGCCAAGAAGGAAGCACAGCGAACCAAGGAAGCAAACACGTTCCGCAAGGTGGCCGAAGAGTGGCTGGACTTCAATTCGCACCTGGCACCGAAGACTCTGTCCGGCCACCGCGGAGCGCTGAAGAACCACCTCTACCCCGTCGCGGGCGATGTGCCGGTGACCGACATCTCTTTCAGCCACGTCAAAACGGTGCTGGAGCGCCTAGCCGCCTCCCCCACCATGGCTCGCTACTCGCTAAGCTTGATGCGCATGATCCTGGATCACGCCATGAACCACGAGTTGATAGACAAGAACGTCGCTGCACGGCGCTCAGGTCTGCTGAAGAAGCACAAGACGGTGCACCGCGCCGCACTGGAAACCCCGGACGACCTGGCTGAGTTTTTACGCCGGCTGAACAATTTTGTGGCGTATAACGACAGCGTGGTCTCGGCACTGTGGCTTATGGTGCTACTGCCAGTGCGCCCCGCCGAACTCGCCACCATGAAGTGGGAACAATTAGACCTCGACAAGGCCGAATGGCGCTATACGGTGCCCAAGACCGGCCAGCCGCACATCGTCCCCCTGCCGAACCAAGCTGTGGGCATGTTGCGTGGACTACTGGATCACAGCACGGCACTGAACAGGAAAGGAGTACTCGGCACCACGCCTTTCGGAATGACCGCTGCAAGTGAAGTCGTGGACCTACCGACGTGGGTATTTCCGTCATCAGGGAAGTTCGGCGTACCAATATCAGCCGACACGCTGCTGGTGCGCATACGCTCAGGCCTGGGCTATGAGCGCGGTATCATCACCAGCCATGGATTCCGCTCGACGTTCCGCAGCCTTGGGCACGAGGTATTGAAGCTGGACCCGATCGTGCTGGAACTCTGCCTTGGGCACCGCATGCCTGGGGCACTAGGAGCGACGTACGCCAGGGCACAGCTACTAGAACAGCGGCGCGAGGCGATGCAGAAGTGGGCGGATTATGTCGAGGGACTTTGGGCTACCGTCACGGGGCAATGATGGCACTTTCGATGGTCTTTAATGGGGTCGAGGGACATAGCTTAGATTGGCATAAAAAATTAGCTATTAAGCTTTTCGGATATATGCACAGGTTTTAATAGGCGCTTGCCTATTAGATAATGAAGGTGGTTTGGCACAGTGTATTAGGCTGTAAGCTTTGCTGGCACAAGGCTGTAGAGCTTTTTAATACCCTTAATATACTTCTTCTTATATTCAAGGATAAATAATAAAAGACTGTAGTAGCTATAGGGTTGTAGGGGTAGAGAGGGGCTATATAGGCGCTGTACTTCCGGAATGCAAAATCGCCTATTAAAAATGGCCTAAGTCTATTAATACGGTGCTCGAACCGCTCTAGTCCGGGGCTTTCAACCGCTGATAGGCTTGAGGCCAAGTCCATCACAGGCCCATTAAGAGCCCATTAAATCGCTGAAACCAGCGTGCTAGAGCGGCTGCTCCAGGTTTTTGTTGTAATAGCCATGTGCCTCCATGGCCATCATTGCCGCATCGCCCGCTTTACCGACGCCTCGCTGATTTCGAAGTGCCTGGCTGTCTGTGCAATGCTCGCGGAATTGTCCTTGCGCCATGCCGCGACTTGGTCGCCGTCTATGGTCCGCTTGCGCCCCAGCGCTTTGCCTTGCGCCTTGGCTGCCTCAATCCCGGCCATCTGCCGCGCCTTGATGTTGGAGCGCTCCAGCTGCGCCACAGCCGCCAGCATAGTGAGCATGAACTGGCCGTGCTCTGTGCTCAGGTCGAAGCCTTCGCGCCGGCTGATAATGCCAACGCCTTTGCCCTTCAGCATTTCCACTGTGCTCAGCACATCGACGGTGTCGCGCCCCAGTCGATCGATGGCGCCCACCACTACGACATCGCCTTTGCGGGCGTACGCAGCCAGCGCTGCGAACCCAGGCCGCTCCAGCGCCTTCACAGCGCCAGATACGCCGACATCCTCATACCAATGCTCGATACTGTAGAGATCGCCGCTCAGGGCGTGGCGCTGGGCCTCGACGCTTTGTTCATCTGTGCTGACGCGCAGGTATCCGATGGTAGCCATGATTGAACCCTCATCACCTTGTGGCCGGGTGGCTCACAATCTATGGCTCATATATAAGTGCATGGCTCATAACTAGTCAACACCTATGAGCTACCCTGCGGCGCACAGCCGACGAGTGGATCACAAGGTGTACCTTTTGAGCCCCAGGCAAACAGGGCATCCCTCCCGAATCATTACCCCTCGCCAGCACACAATCAGATCGTTGATAGCTCGACTCGATGACGGAGGGAGGAAGGGCGGAGGGCTGCGGGCTGGACTGCCAGGGGAGCGGGCAGCGGCTGGAATGGTCGGGGTGGGTAGGTGGGGTACCGTTTTTCTCGTTCGCGTCACATACGTAATACACACCAGAGCCCTCAACACTAATTTTTAAAATCCTGCCTAATTTTCCAAAAAATCCCCCGCAAAATTTTAGCCGTTATCCAGCTAAGACCCCCCGTGCTAAAGCAGTCCGCGCTTAATTATCAGTCCCTAAATCCCCTCTCTAATTTTATAAAGCTGTCTATTTAAGCACCCGTCCCAGGTCAATCGCTTAAACGCTTAGCACAGCTAGCCTAACCCCGCCAATGCCGCCTGTCGGATTAATCTCTAATACAACAAAAACAACTATAAGTCCAATACCCAAAAGGAATAACTAGGCGTATATTCTAGATACACAAAAACCTCTGGGGAGAGGTCAGGAAAATGAAGACCACCGCCATCACCACGCAGCAACTGGCCGATCTGGCCGACCTGTCCCCGTCGTTTTTCACCCTGCACCGCGACGACCTGCCGCAAGCCTTCGATGTGCCATCCGCCAGTCCAAAAGGTGGAAGGCCTGCCAAGGGCTACGACCTTGAACAGCTAGCCGACTTCATCCTCACCAAAACTTCTTTCCTGACTGACGTCGAGTGCCGCTTGCGCGTGGCGTTGATGCCCGGTATCCGCGACCAGGAGAACGTCGCCATGAGAGTCAATGCCCGCCTGATTGATGACGACGCCGGTCGCCACTTCGTGTTTGAACAACTCGACGACCTGCCGCCAGAGCTGCGCGTCAAGGCCCAGGCCATGCTCGACGCCGAACTCGCCGCGCTTCGTACCCGTCGCTGTGCCAACCGCCAACCCCACCGCACCCCTTCAGAAGGAAGCCAGCCGTGAGCAAAATCGTACCGATTACCAAAAACCACAGCGTCCTCGTATCGGCGTTGATCGAAGCCACGTATCTGGAGCCGTCCGCCGACCTACCGAGTTACGGCCTGTTCGGTGCTGCCGCGCCGCAAGCTCAGCCGGCATGGATGTCTGCACCTGCCGTGTATGTGCCGCTGTTCGACGCGCACGAACACCTCATCGCCGAGGCCGTTGCCGAAAAGGCCGCGACTCAACCCACTTTGCATTGATCGCCGGCCTGCTGCCGGAGGAGTTACCAAAATGGCCACAATCGTGGAAATGTTGAATCAAGGCATCGGTGGGATGAATACCCCACTGGGTCAGCTTGGTATGCAATTAATGCTCGCCAGCGGCCCGCAGCAAGGCAACCCTGGTGGCGGTGCCCGTATGGGCCAGGCGCTCGCGGGCATGCAACAGCAGCAAGCGCAACAGCAGCAGGTCGCTTATCAGCAAGCGATGGCGCAAAACGCACTCGCCCTGAGTAAGTCCCGTGCCGAGGCTGCGCAGCGCAAACAGGAGATGGCTGCCCGGATGGAGCAGTTGTCAGCCGACCCTGAGTTCCTCAGTAAACTTGACCCGCTCAGTCGTCAGTTGGCGGCAGCCGGCTTGCCGCTCGACGACACCTTAAAGGCCTATGGCCAAAGCAGTTTGGAAGCGCACCGTCAGCAACAGGCCGAACAATGGCAGCAATCGCAAGAGCGCATGGCGCAGCAGTTCCAGCAAAGCCAGGGTCAGTCCGCCAGCCAGTTTCAGCAGAGCCAGGCCCGCATGGCTGCCGACTCTGCGCGGCAGAGAACGCCGGCCCCTCGGCAGACGTTGGACGAACCTCTGGGCGGTCCCGACAATCTGGTCCAGCGCCATATTTTCGACGCGTCCACGAATTCTTACAGCCCGTACGGGCGGCCCTTCAGGCGTAGCGCGTCCACTGACGAGCTCGCCGCGCTGCTGGGTGGGGCCACGCCAGACGAAAGCGCTGGTCAAGGTCCAGCGGTGCCGGGGGCTAACGCAACCGGCGCACCGCCAGCCCGCCAAGGTGCCGAGTTGCTCATGCATGGTAGTGGTAGCAACCCGACGGCACGCGGACCCGCCACGCCGAAGACCAAGGCCGACTATGACGCACTGCCAGCGGGCAGCCAGTACATCGACCCGGCGACCGGTCGTGTCGCCACGAAGCAGGGGCGGTAATGGATCATGACCACTAGCGCGTTTGGTGATCCAATCGACGACGGCGGACCCGCAGCTTTGCCGAGCCCCCCTGTGCCAAAAGCGCAGGCCACGTCAGCCTTCGGCGATCCGCTCAGCTCGTTCGGCGATCCGCTTGAGGTCGATCCGCCAGCGCCAGTCGGTGGCATGGCCGGCGCGCTCATGGCCGCACAACCGCAGGGACAAACCGATTTGCCCGACCGCACAGCCGGTCAATGGGTGACAGACATCGGCGGAAGCGTCGGTCGCAGTGCCTATAACGCGTTCGATGCAGGCGCTGGTCTGGGCGACATCCTCACCGGGGGCGCGGTTACGCCGTGGCTTGTTCAGCATGGCCTGGATTCAAAGGCGGCGCGTCAGGTACTGGAAGACGAAATGTCGCCGCAGGCCAAAGCGCAGAGGGATGAAGTAGCGAACGCCAAGGGCTTCGGTCCGACGATCGCTGCGATGCTGCAAAACCCGGCGTATACCGGCGGCCAGATTATCGAGGCCGTCCCGACGATGGTCGTCGGCGGTGTCGCTGGCAAAGGCGCCGCGCTCGGTGCCAGAGCGCTCGGTGCTGCACCAGGCATGGCCGGGGCGATCGGGGCAGGTACAGGCGAAGGCTTGTTCGCAGCGGGCCAACAGGCCTCACAAATTACCCAACAGACAGGTGATCTTACTGCCGGTCAAACTGGCCTTGCCCTGCTGTCAGGCGGTTTGACCGGACTGCTCGGCGCCGCTGGTGCACGCATCGGACGCAAGTTAGGCGTGCTCGACATCGATGCACAGCTGGCCGGCGCCAACGGCGTGGATGTGGCCAAAGGCATCGTCAACCGTGCGCTGACTGGTGCGGGCATTGAATCCTTGGAAGAGCTTTCCCAGAGCGCGCAGCAACAAGTCCTGACCAACCTGGCCACCGACCGACCAGCAATGGAAGGCGTCGGCAATGCTGCCGGCCAAGGCGCGGTATTGGGTGGCCTCATGGGCGGCGCTGCCAGCCTTCGCCGTCCGAACATGACCGCCCCTGTGCCAATGCAACAACCCGCGCAGCAGTCCCAAGGTCAGCCAGTATTCAACCCGCAGGCCATGCCGACGCCAGGCACTGCACCCAGCGCCGCCCCAATCGCACCACAGGGCTTGCACGCCCAAGTCATGGCTGCCACGCAAGGCAATCAGCAGACGCCCGCAACTCTGGCACCCACTCCATTCGCAGGCAGTGTCGATATAAATGCGACGCTCGACAATCTCGGCCTGCAGGGTGAGCGCCGAACCCAAGCGCTCGACCTGTTACGACCGGCGGAACCCGACGTAGAAGCGCGACGTCGTGGTGTCGTCACCAACGCAGAACAGACCCAGTTAGCCAACCTGATCGGCCTTGATGGTGCCCAGGCATTGCTCCATGGCCGCAAGCTTGGGCAGACATTCAACGCCGAGGAATTCCGCGCCGTTAATTCTGCCGTACAAACCCAGATGACTAACGTCCTGGACTTACAGCAACGCATCGCCAAGGGACAGGCCACTGATTTAGAGAAGGCTCAGTTCGTCACCGACCTTGCGGGGATGCGTCACGCTTCGGGTGAATTGCTCGGCGCGAAGGCCGAAGCCGGTCGGGCCATGGCTGCATTGCGTCGTACAACGCTCGATCATAAACAAGCGCTGGCGATCCTTGAAAGCGTAGGCGGCGTATCCGGCGCAGACGATCTGGCGAAAGCCATTGGTGCAGCGATCCAATCGGGTGGTCTCGCCAACGCAGCGAAAGTGATTCGTAAGGGCAACCATCTCACCGACTACATCAAAGCCGGGTGGCTGTATGACCCGTCCACGCATGTTGCCAACATGGCTGGCAACACGGGCATGGTCGGCCTGAACACCGTAGATCGGATGAACGCCGCTGTGCTGGCGGGCGGTAAGCGCCTGTTCGGCCTCAAGGGCGAGACCATGTGGTCAGAGCCGCTAGCCCTGCTGAGTGGTGCTATCCGTGGGCAGATGAAAGCAATCGGTGCAACCGGGCGGGCGTTCGTCGCGGGTGAATCGCCGATGCTCGGCGCCGGCAAGTTGGAGCAGTCCAGTCTCCCGCAGCGCACCATGCCTGGAAAACTTGGTACAGCAAAACTGGCGGCCGATAACGTGGCGTTGTTGCCGTTCCGCGCCCTCGGTGCTGAAGATGCTTACTTCGCAACGACCAACTACGAAGCGCAGGTTAGGGCACTGGCGCACCGCGCCGCCTTCGCCGAGAAGAAGGCCGGTAGCCTCCCGCAAGGCATGACCGTCAGCAAACGGATAGACCAGCTCGCCAACGATCCAACCCCGCAGATGATCGAAGACGCGGGCGACTATGCACGGGAGTCAACCTTCAACCAGGCCGCTGGCCCGATCGCTGCGAAAGTGCTAGCCATGAAAGCCGCTGCGCCATGGACGAACATAATCGTTCCCTTCGTCCGCACGCCGATGAACGTGATCAGTCGGGTTCTCAAAGGTTCGCCCGCAGGTGTCATGTACCCAAGCGTGTGGCGCGACCTCATGGCAGGCGGTGCCAAGCAGGAAATGGCCCTAGCCAAGATGATGTCCGGCACGCAAGCCATGATCGGTGCAGGCTTGCTGGCACAAGCGGGTTACTTAACCGGTGCAGGCCCCAGCGATAACAAAGAGCGCGATGCCTGGCTCGCCGCAGGTAATCAGCCTTGGTCGGTAAAGATCAACGGTACATGGCATGGCTACAACCGCCTCGACCCCTTCGCAGCGTGGGCGGGCCTCGCGTCTGACATGGTGAACATGAAGGTCAAGGATCAGGACGCCGAGAAAGTAGCGCTCAAGCTGATCGCTTCGTTCGCCGAAAACATCGTCTCCAAGACCTGGATGCAGGGCGTCGAGGGTCTCTCTCAAGCGCTCTCGGACCCGGATCGCTATGCGGGCAGTTTCCTCAGCCGCACGGCTGCGTCGGTGCTGCAACCCAACGCACTGCTCAGTGGGATCGCCTCGCGCCAGGACGAATACGCCCGCAAACCTGACTCGTTCATGGACGCCATGAAGGCCCGCCTACCAGGGCTTCGGGAGTCTGTGCCAGTGCGTCAGGACGCATGGGGCCAGCCACTCGCCAACAACCGCTACGCTGACAATGCCTTCAACGCGATAGCGCCAATGACCCACTCCAAGGAAAGCACCGACCCTGTGCGCCTGGAAGCGGCCCGCATTGGCTGGGCGCCGGGTGATGCCCCGACGCACATCACGCGCAGGGGTAAAGAGTTCCCTTTGTCCGCAGAGCAGCAAGCCGAGTTCAACGAACTGGTCGGGGCACTGGTCCACAAGGGCGCCAAACAGTTGATTCGCTCGAAAGCTTGGCGGCTGATGGACGACGACCAGAAGCGTGAAACCCTGGACAAGCTTTCGACCAAAGCCCGTACCACTGTGCGGATGGCTTTCACCTCCTATGTGGCGATAGGCAAACGGGCGCCCGTCGATAACCTACGCAAGAGGATCAACCGATGACCGCTAACCGAGAAACACTACAAGCCGCTGTGCTAGAAGCCCAGGCCGCGCTCGACAAACTGCTCGAGATCGAAAAGCTACTCGAGACGCAACTGCCAGCTGCCCGCGCTGTGCTACAGGCCGCAGAGAAGGCGCTCCGCGCAGCGACCAAGCCAACCGGTGCAGCGATTCGTAAAGCTGAGCTGGAAATCCTAAATCGCAAGATCACCGCCGCCAGGCAAACAGAGGCCTCCCAAAATGAGTGAGAGAAATGTAGTCGTGTTCGACGCTGGCGAACTGCGAAACCTGCGTCGCGAAGCCGAGCTAAACAGCGTCGACTTTTCGCGTGCGCGGATCGTCCAGGCCAGGACCGGGGGCTACGTCGTCGAGCTGGACCCACCGCTGTTCCCGCTGGGTGATGTGCTGGCTGATGCGCCGAGTAGCATCGATGCACGCACCGCTGCGATGGCCGAAGGCGAAATGCTGACGTGGCTGATGCGTATCCAGCGGGCCGAACGTACCCGCCTGCGTTCGGGCCGAGCGTTCGGGCTGAGCAGCGACCAGTTGGTGCGCCGACCTTTGACCTCTCAGGAGGTCAGCGAATTCATCGCCCACACCGCACATCAGCGTGAAGTGAAGCGCCTCCAGAACGAGCTTCGTTCGGTGCTCGAGGACAACGCCAAGGCCGCTGCCGCCAGCGCTGGTACTGCTGACCTCGCCGCTCGTTACCACGTGGCGCCAAGCAAGGCCGAACCAGAGCCAGCACCGCGCACTGCGGCAGGTGCCGCCAAACTTAAACGTGCACCATCCCGTGGAGCGAAAGCCTAATGAGCGACTTTAACGAAAACGAAGACCTTAGCCAGGGGCTCGCCGCCGAACTTACCGGCAGCACCGGGATGGATGACATCGGCAACGATATGCCTGAGGCTTTGGCCGCCGATCTCGAACAGCAGGAACAACACCTCGCCGAAAAGGATATCCGCCTTTCCAATGACGTGGAGGATACCCAGCAGGGCGCGCTCGGTCGCGAAGCAGAGCAAGACCAAGCGCAACAAAGCAAGCGCAAGGTACCGCTCGCGGCGTTGCATGAGGAACGCACCAAACGCCAAGCGCTGGAACTCCAGCTGCATGCTCAGACTCAGCAGATGCAGCAGCTCCAGGCTCAGTGGGCGGCGGCACAGCAGGCGCAGTTACAACAGCAGTCTGAGGCGGAAATCCCTGACCCGGAAATCGATCCGATCGGATTTATCAGGGCCAAGGAGATCCAGCTCAATCAGGCGCTCGAGCAGCTGAAGAACGGCGGCCAGCAGCAAGTCGAAGATGTGCAGGTGCAATTCCAGCGCGGGGTTGCAGAGGTTACGCCTGTGCTGATCGAATCCGAACGTCGTGCGATGCAGCAGTGGGCCGACTACTCAGAAGCAGCGACCTTCCTGCAGCAGACTGTCGCGCAAAATATCCGCCAGCAGCACCCCAACGCCACGCCTGAGCAGCTCCAGAATGTGCAGACCGCTGCGTTGATCCAGTACACGCGTATGTGCCAGGCACAGGGTGTTGATCCGGCCGAACACACGTACACGCGTGCGCAGCAGCTTGGCTTCAAGTCCGCCAGCCGCGCCGCCAAACGCGAGCCACCGACCAGCTTGTCCAACCTCGGCGGGGCTGCGCGGGCACCAGATGAACGCGGCGCTATCTCCGCGTCTGACATCAGCGACATGAGCGAAGCTGAGTTCGATAAGTACTGGTCGTCGCTGAAAAGCGGCAGCGCTGTTAAGCCGGCGTTCTGATCTGAGGGGGTGTGCTATGCCGAGCGAACACGCACTCAAGTACAGGAAACGGCCACAGCCTAAGCTGACGGCGGCAAACCTCGAAGCGCTGTTGCGGAGCCTGCAAAACGACATCGAGGCCTGTCGCACCAGCGAAGCCGTGAAGCAGCGTCGCCGGCAATTGCTCAAGGGGTTCCGTGCAGCGCTGTGGACGATGGCCGACAAGCCGAGGCTGGGAGAAATTGCCCAGGTACTGCGCGCTGAGCTGTTCGGGCACACGGTCGAACTGCTGACGGCCATAGAAAACAAACTGTGCCATTCCGGCGCTGACGATGAGGTGATGAAATGATCGATAAACGTGAAGGCGAAACCAAGAAGCCCATCCCGACTGGCGAGTCGTGGTTCCCGCGTACGCGCTCGGAGCCACCACCCGGGAAGGGTGGCGGAAAGAAGGGCAAGTGACGGGTGCACGTACACGACAAGGGGCCATGGAGAGCGCCCTTTGTTTTACCCGCTGATCAATCACGGTGCTGGAGCGTCAGCTTGGCCAGGCCTTGCTTGATGTGCCCAGCGTTCTCAGCGATCGTCTCGAGAGCACCGCGTATATTTCCACCGATCTCCGCATTGCCTTGCTGCTCAGTCAACAGCGTCAGCTCCATCAGCGCGGCCTCAAGGGCCTGCTGGTTTTCGTGCATACGTTCAAGGACGTCAGGGAGAGAGTATTCAGGTGCTGGCATTGCTTCGACTCCGCTCGAGAAAACCGGAAGAGTAGCAGCGTGTGCGGCATGTCGCGGCAGATATCCAGCTAA
Organism: Pseudomonas sp. LBUM1673; assembly: GCF_059695645.1. Taxonomy (NCBI): domain Bacteria; kingdom Pseudomonadati; phylum Pseudomonadota; class Gammaproteobacteria; order Pseudomonadales; family Pseudomonadaceae; genus Pseudomonas; species Pseudomonas sp. LBUM1673. The sequence continues at coordinate 2,078,813 of NZ_CP166780.1, read as the reverse complement.
GCTTCTTTTCTGGTGCATAGGTGTCGACCATTCAACCTTCCGTACATGGAGTAAGGACGCATGAAATTGAATCTCGCTCTACTAGGCATCACGTTAGCGCTCAATGGCTGCGCCATGTCCTCTAAAACCTACACCCCTGACGGTCGCGAGGGGTTCAGCATTGACTGCTCTGGGAGTGCACTGAGTTGGGGTAAATGCCTCGAAAAAGCTGGGTCTTTGTGTGGTACACGCGGGTATGAGGTTTTGGAAAGATCTGGCGACGAAGGGAGCGTGGTCGGGGGTAGCCAATACGGCCTGTACGGCGGATCGGTCATAACCAGGACCATGCTCATCGCGTGTAAGTAGGCCCTGGCTTCGGTGTGGTTCAATCTCCAGCGTAGTAGTCGTGCTGGTCGCAGACATCGCTCACTGCCTTCCTAGCGCTCTTGAGTTCCATTGATCGCGGTGCTCGCGCCTCGAGCACTTCCACGTGCGACATCGCCACGTCGCACAGTGCCTCCTGCTTCCGGCTTTCCTCGGCTGACCATTGGTCGAGCACATATAGCCCGCCGAAAATCACCGCCACGCTGATGATGCCGCCCACCCAATCGTCATTCATGATCGGACACCTCTGTTTTCGGATAGTCGTCGGGGTTCTTGCCCGCGTCGATGTGCTGATCCCAATCGGCTGGGCCTTTGCCGCTCCAGTAGGTGGGCCGGCGCCAGGACCAAGCCTTGTACCTGGCGGCGGTGGCGTTGGGATTACCGATCCGAACAGCGCCCAGTGATTCCATCACATTGGCGTATCTGTTGGGGGTCAGCCGGCCCGGTACGATCCCGTCACACACGACAGCGATGGCTCGCGCCATGCTCGCGTAGCGGCCTACGTCTCTATCAAACGGTGACAGCCGCTTGTCCAGCAGCGGGCTGAGGATTTCCACCATTGGGTCAACCGACTGTTGTTGCAGCTCCCGTGCGGCCGCTGACTGAGGTGCAGGGCCGTATGCGTCCCAATCATCCGGGAACACCCAGTGTTTCAGCACATTGGCCAACGCGGCAGGGCCGGGGCCGTCCCGCCACTCGAGGAAGGCAGTGTAGTAGGCGCGATCCTTCGGTTTGCTGGTGCACCGCAATACCGAGTAGCGGCGGTCATTTTCCATCAGCTCAATGGCATCTTTTTTGTTGCCGGTCAGGACGAAGTGCATGATGTTTTTGTGGGTCTGCGAGTTCCGTCCTTTGCTTTCGAAGTTGACGGTGGTGCCGTCGATCCAGTCCTTGAGTGTGCCAGAGACGTCGCCGTTTCTATCGCGCTCCACTTCGTTGACCCAGATCAGACGCCGCCCTTCGAGTCGAGAGGTAAACCCTTGCGACTTGATCAGGTCTTTACCGCTCAGTTCAGCGCAAAGTGGCGGACCGAACACGGCAGACAGCAGCGGGAAGATCATCGATTTACCGACCCCGCCCAGCGGAGAGCTGAGGTAAGGTGCAACCGGCTGCTTTTTCTTCTCTGGAAACTGATACATCCAGGCCAACCAGCACAGGAAGTGCATCACCCCTGGTTGATCGTTGTCACTGAGGAACAACAGGTGGTCCTCAAGGATCTGGATGTCGGCGCGGGTTGAACGCCCGTCCGGCTCAGTCATTGTCTCTTTCAGGATGTGCCAGCGGTTGAACACTTCCGGGTTGTCGTCTGCGTCCTGAAAAGCGGACTTGCTGGTCGGTTCCATGACGATACGACGTACCACTCGACGTGTAGGGTCGTTCCACTCCCACCAGATGTCGCCAGCCGCTGCCTCTTTCTGTGTTTGATTGCCTTCACTGTCCACCAAAAGCATCACGATTTTGCCGTAATGCAGCGCGATAAATTGCCTAAAGCCTTCCTTGCCGAACTCGTCGCCGCTGGCGATTTGGTACGCCATCAGCTTGGAGCCGCTGGCCAACATGACGAAGTCTTCTGAAATGTATTTCAGAATCTCGCGGGATTCGCGGTCGATGCCGCTTTTTGGCTTCGCTGCGGGCGCACTGAAATCCTTGGCGGTAGCCACATGCTGGTAAGGGCTGGCTGGCGTCAAAGGTAATGCGGTCGGACCCGCGCCAAATGGAACTTCGATGTTTGGCACAGGGGGCGACTGGGTCTCATCCTCTGCCTGTTGCTGGGCTTCCTCGCGGGCGTCCCTCGCCTTGGCAGCTGCCGTTCTTATCGAGTGTTCGAGGGCGGTGTCGCCACGCTGCTGTGCGCCTTCCATGGCCTCCTTGGCGAGATGGGCAAGTGCGTCTTGCTGGTCGCCGTCTTCAGCGCCTAGAGCAGCGTTAAAGGCAGTCAACCAGGCGCCAGCGTTCCACTCTATGGGCTCGTTGGCAGCCGGCTGCGGGTCGACTTTGAAGGACACGGTAGAGGTGTGCGCCGTGCCTGTGATTGATTGCAGCGGTGTGCCTGACGGCTGCACCGTGACCCCAACTAAACCAGCGCCTGGTTTGTTGCTATGGCCAACAAGATGCTTGGCAGCGAGTTCGAAAATGGTCGGCGGGAGTCGGTGACTCGCGGACGCGGTCGAGCTATAATTACTCATCGGAAATACCCCTTAACCCCTTCGAGTTCGTGCTCCTTGGGGTTTTCTTTTGTCCGCAGGAAATTCAGGCAGGCTGACTGGCACCGTCGAAGGCAGCCAACGGGCAAGCCACCGGACGCGCTGCTGCACGCGCAAGAATGAATGCGTCTACCTCGCTTTTCAGCCAGGCGACTTTTCCGGCGCTCCCATTGCGGCGCGGTGGTCCGACCTCTACGGGCGCCTTGAGCCAGCCAGCGGCTACGTATTTATCCAGGGTTGTGCGGCTGCCGATACCCAACGCGTACATAACGTCTTCCGGGGGCATCAATACATCGACGGTAGCGACGGCTTCTCGTGTGCGGGCTCTGCTCATTTTCAGATACTCCTGCCGGGGTAGCTTGCGGGGTACAACATCGAGCGGCCAGTTGTGGGTGCCTTGATCTAGAGCGCCTGTTTGCACATGTGCCGCAGTTTATTATGAACTCCGTTTTTATTGTCGACGATCACCCTGTCATCCGCCTTGCCGTTCGAATGCTGCTGGAACATGAAGGTTACAAAGTCGTCGGCGAAACTGATAATGGGGTCGATGCAATGCAGATGGTTCGCGAATGCATGCCTGACCTGATCATCCTCGACATCGGCATTCCCAAACTGGATGGGCTGGAAGTTCTCTCCCGTTTCAACGCCATGAGTACACCATTAAAAACATTGGTATTAACTGCACAATGCCCGAAACTTTTCGGCATTCGCTGCATGCAGTCCGGTGCATCGGGGTATGTATGCAAACAGGAAGAACTCAGTGAATTGGTGAGCGCGATCAAAGCGGTTTTATCAGGTTACAACTATTTCCCCAGCCAGGCCTTGAACCCTGTTCGGAGTGACGACGCGCAGTGGGCCGATCTGGAATTATTCAAATCCGTTAACGATCGAGAACTGATGGTGTTACAACTTTTCGCCCAAGGTCGCACCAATAAAGAAATTGCCAAGGGCATGTTTCTCAGCAACAAAACTGTAAGCACCTATAAAAAACGACTCATGCAAAAACTCAAAGCCAAATCCCTGGTTGAACTCATCGATATGGCAAAACGTAACGCATTGGTGTGAGAAACAGGATGCCCAGCCGCTTTAAGGATTATCTACTACTCATGGCCGCGGGTTTATGCCTGAGCCCCCCGGTGCTCGCGGCACAGACGGCCAGCGAGCACTATACCCTGCTCAGTCGCTCGACGGTCGAGCACATGGAAGTCCAACTGGATACCTCACAACGACAATGGGTTAAAGACAAACGTGAACTGATCCTGGGCACGTCGGCCCCGGATTATCCTCCTTTCGACCTGACCCTCAGCGGCCAGGACTATGAAGGTTTCACCGCCGATTACGCGGGCATCCTCGGCAAGGCCATAGGGTTGCCAGTCAAGGTTCAGCGCTTCGCGTCCCGAGGGGCCGCGATCGAGGCGCTGGAAAAAGGCCAGGTCGACATGCTCGGCACCGCCAATGGGTTCGAGGCCGACAACGCCGACATTGCGCTGTCCACGCCTTATGCAGTGGATCAACCCGTACTGGTAACACGAGAAGGAGAAACCAGGTCGCTGACCGATGGACTTGTCGGCATGCGGCTCAGCATGGTGTATCACTATCTGCCTCTGGACGAGGTCAGGGCACTGTATCCGAAGGCGATCATCACCTCCTACCCGTCCTATCAGAACGCAATCAACGCGGTTGCCTTCGATCAGGCCGACGTTTTTCTCGGTGACACCATTTCAACCCATTACATGATCAACAAGGGGTACCTGAACAACATCCGCATGGCCAGCTTCGGTAAACACGAAGCCCATGGTTTCAGCTTTGCCGTGCAAAAGGACAACCCGGATCTGCTCGGGATCATCAACGCGGTCCTCCAGGCCATCCCCACCAGCGAGCGAGAAAACATCGCCAAACGCTGGAGTGCCGGCAGCGACATTCTTCTCACCGATCACAAACTGCAACTCACCCATCGCGAAGAACGCTGGCTGGCGCAACATCCGGTCGTACGCGTGGTGGTCAATGAAGCATTTGCGCCACTGACGTTTTTCGACAGCGACGGCAACTTTCGGGGAATCACGGCTGACCTGCTCGAGCTGATCAGACTGCGCACCGGTTTGCGTTTCGAAATCCAGCGCAGCCGAAGCGATGACGAGATGATCGAACAGATCGGTAACCATCAAGCCGACCTGATCGCCGCTCTGCTCCCCAGCACCCAACGTGAAACGAGGTTGAACTTCAGCCGCCCTTATCTGGAAAACTCTTTTGTCTTGCTGACGCGCAAAGCGGCTGACAGCCCGACCAACCTCACCCAACTACAGGGCAAACGCCTGGCCATCGCCCAAGGCAATCCACTGGTGGATTACCTGCGCAACGAGTTCCCGCGGATCAACCTGGTTGAAACCCCTGACACGTTCAGTGCCGTGGAGTTGCTCGCCGAGGGCCAGGCAGAGGGTGCGGTGAACTCACTGGTGATCGCCAACTACTTCATCTCATCGCGGATCTTCGAACAGGCACTTCAGATCAGCACCACCATCGGCACCCAGCAGGCGGCGTTTTCCCTGGCGACCGGACGCGACGCCAAAGAACTGAATGCCATCCTCGACAAGGCACTGCTGAGCATCGCCCCGGAAGAGCTGGGCATCGTCAACAACCGCTGGCGTGGCTATTCAGCGTCCTCGCAAAGTACCTGGAGCAACTATCACCGAGTGTTCTATCAGATCGTTATAGGCGCCGGCGTGTTGCTGCTGATATCCGTTGCCTGGAACGCCTACATGAGCCGCCAGATAAAACAGCGTCAGGCGGCGAAAGAACGTGCTGATGAAGCCAACCGGGCTAAAAGTACCTTTCTGGCGACCATGAGCCATGAGATCCGCACGCCGATGAATGCGATCATCGGCATGCTCGAACTGACGCTCAAACGGAATGATCATAGCCATCCGGATCGAGCAGCCATCGAGGTTGCATACCATTCGGCGAAAGACCTGCTGGAACTGATCGGGGACATTCTAGATATTGCGCGCATCGAATCCGGACGTTTGAGCCTGAGCCCGGAACGCGTCAATCTGGCTGAAAACGTAGCCTCGGTGGTGCGGATCTTCGACGGGCTGGCCCGGCAGAAAAATCTCGGACTGCATCTGGAGTTCAGCCCTGCCAAACCGACAACCGATGTTCTGTTGGACCCGATGCGCTTCAAGCAGGTGCTGTCCAACCTGGTCAGCAATGCCATCAAGTTTACGCAACGGGGCCACATCAGGATCAGCGTCAAGTTGCAGCGAACCGACGAGCCCGAGCGGGTCCACCTGCAATTGCTGGTTGAAGACAGTGGCGCCGGGATCAGCGAGCAGGACCAACATCGGTTGTTCGAGCCTTTCATCCAGGCCGATACCCCCGGCCAGTTGCCCAGAGGCGGCGCGGGGCTGGGCCTGGTGATCAGCCGCAATCTGTGCGAAATGATGGGTGGCAGCCTGCAATTGAGCAGCCAGCCTGGGGTCGGCACTCAGGTCAGGGTTTCGCTGAACCTGGCAACCCTGCCACCGGAGCGGATACCAGATATTGCCGAGCCGCACATTCATCCAAGCACTGCACCCTTGAACGTTCTGGTGGTCGATGATCACCCGGCCAATCGCTTGCTCATGTGCCAGCAACTGGAGTTTCTGGGGCATCGGTTCAGCGTCGCACCGGATGGCGAGGCGGGGCTCCTGGCGTGGAAGAGTGAGGCATTCGACCTGGTGATTGCCGATTGCAACATGCCGATCATGAATGGATATGACATGGCCCGTGCCATTCGCCAACATGAACAACACACGCAGCGCCCTCCCTGTACCGTTCTGGGTTTCACCGCCAACGCGCAGCCGGAGGAAAAACAACGCTGCAAACAAGCCGGGATGGACGATTGCCTGTTCAAACCCCTCACCCTGACAGCCTTGAGTCAATGGGTCGAAGGCATTACGCCGACGGTCGGCGAGCCAGCCTTCAGTCTGGAGGGGTTGCACCTGTTGACCGGTGGCAACCCGACACTGAACCGGCGATTGTTAACCGAGCTGCTGAACAGCAACCGTCTGGACCGGCAAGCACTGCTGGCGTTGTCCCAGACAGAGGATCGGCAGTCATTCCTCGACATCGCCCACAAAATCAAGGGCGCCGCCCGAATCGTCCAGGCCTCCCGACTGATCGACAGTTGCGAGGCGCTCGAGAAGGCTTGTCATGAGGTGTTCCACCACGAGGAAGTGGCCGATTGCAGCAAGTCCATGGAGCGCGCCATGCTCGAACTGGAGCAGGCGTTGCAACAACAGATGGCACACCACGACAAAAGCAGAATGATGGAGCATTAACTATGCTTGAAGGCTGAGCAGTGTGTTCATCATCATGGAGAAAGCTGCAATGCCCAGCCCACTGCGCCCGGATCAACGCCGGTTTCCCCTGCATATCCATATCAGCGTGATGTTCACCTTCCTGTTGTTGCTGACCGGGGTGGTGTTGGGCATTTTCAACTACCGGCAAACCACCCAGATCATTCTTTCCAGCAGCGAAAAACTCTTCAACCGCATTGAGCAGGATGTCCGTCTGGACCTGCATCGCACCTATGAGCCGATTCGTCATCTGCTGAGCCTGCTGGCGGACAATCCAACAACCCGGGCGCCCGACCTTGAGCAGCGCCTGGCGTTGCTCAAGCCCTTCAGCCAATCCCTCAAGAACAACCCTGATCTGGCATCGCTGTACCTGGGCTACGGCAACGGCGACTTCTTCATGGTTCGCCCCCTGCGCACCGTCACCCTGAAAACGCTAGTCAAGGCGCCGGACACCGCGGCATATCAGGTATGGAGCATCGAGCACCCAGGCAACGGTCAGGTCCGTTCCCAATCATTGTTTTTCGATCAGAACCTGGCCCTCATCAGCCGTCAGGACAACCCCGAAGAAACCTACGACCCCCGTACCCGCGCCTGGTTCTCCAGCGCCCGCAGTGCCCCGGATCAGATCACCACTGAACCTTATCTTTTTTTCTCCACCCACAACGTCGGCACCACCCTGGCCCGGCGCAGTGGCGAACAAGCTGTGATGGGGGCCGACCTTACGCTGGCTGAGCTGTCAGCGACCCTGGCCAAACATGTGGTGACACCCAGTACCGAAATTGTGCTGTTCGATGCCCAGGGCAATGCCATCGCCTACCCTGACAGCAGCAAACTGATCGTCGACGACCAGACGGCACGGTTGATCAAAGCCGCAGACCTGAGCCCCAGCCTCGCGGCCTTGCTCACCAGCCCTCCCAAGGTCAAACGCCTGAGCGCCACAGACCGCCAATGGATCGTGGCGCGCAGCAGCATCCAGGAGGGTGGCCCGCAGGGACTGCAACTGGCGCTGCTGGTGCCGGAGGACGAATTGCTCGTCGATGCCTACCGCATGCGCTGGCAAGGTGCGCTGATTACCCTGGCGACGCTGCTGTTGTGCCTGCCAATGGGTTGGCTGACGTCGAGGATCCTGGTCAAACCCTTGCGCGCCCTGGTTCAGGAAGCCGATGCGATTCGTAGTTTCGATTTCAACTTTCCGACCACCCGTCGCTCGCCGGTGCTTGAGGTCGACCAACTGAGCGTGTCGATGGCACGCATGAAAGACACCCTGGCGAGTTTTTTCCGAATCACCGACAGCCTGAGCGCCGAGACCCGTTTCGCCCCCTTGCTGCAACGGGTGCTGTTTGAAACCGCGAAGATCGGTCAAGCCCAGGCCGGTCTGCTCTACCTGCGGGAAAGCGATGATGATCGCGTGGAGCCTCATGCGCTGGTCATCAATGGCATCCCACAGGCATTGCGGTCATTCGACATTCAAGGTCACGCGCCTCAGGATCCGCAAAGCCCTCAATGGATGCAAAAGCTGTCAAACGCCAATAATGTCGTCATCAGCCTGGGTTTCGAAGAGGCGGGGGATTTGCAGAAGGTTTTGCTCGCGCTGGAGTGCCCACGGGTTCATCTGATCGGTATCCGGCTGCACAATCGTCATAACGAAACCGTGGGCCTGCTGGTCCTGCTACTGACCGACAGCGGCACGCAAGACGACCTGGAAAAACTGCGCCCGGATCGCATCGCGTTTCTCCAGGCGGTTTCCGGCGCGGCCGCCGTGAGTATCGAAAGTCAGCGCCTGCAAGCCAGACAGAAACAGTTGCTGGACTCTTTTATTCAACTGCTGGCGGGTGCTATCGATGCCAAGAGCCCCTATACCGGCGGGCACTGCCAGCGGGTACCGGCACTGACGTTGATGCTGGCGCAGGCGGCCGCGGCCAGTCAGGACCCGGCCTTCAGCAGCTATCAACCCACCGACGATGAGTGGGAAGCCCTGCACATCGCCGCCTGGCTGCATGACTGCGGCAAGGTCACGACCCCTGAATACGTCGTCGATAAAGCCACGAAACTCGAAACCTTGAACGACCGTATCCACGAAATCCGCACTCGCTTCGAAGTGCTCAAGCGTGATGCCTGGATCAACTACTGGCAGGCCATCGCCCTGGGGGGTGACGAGCCGCATCTGGCGCAATTGCGCAATGCGAACCTGGCGGCGCTGGATGATGATTTCGCGTTCATCGCCCGCTGCAACCTCGGCAGCGAGGTCATGGCCGAGGCCGATCTGCAACGCCTCAATACCATCGCCCAACGTACCTGGACCCGAACCCTGGATGATCGGCTTGGCGTTTCGTGGGAAGAGAACCGTCGCCAGGCCCGGACCCCGACGCCGGCCCTGCCGGTCAGCGAGCCGCTGTTGGCGGATAAACCCGAACACCTGCTCGAACGTGCCGACAGCGAACTGATCCCGGCCGACAATCCCTGGGGGTTCAAACTCGACGTGCCACGCTACAAGTACAACCGGGGCGAGCTCTACAACCTGAGCATCACCCGAGGCACCCTGACCCGTGAGGAGCGTTACATCATCAATCACCACATGGTGCAGACGATCCTGATGCTCAGTCACCTGCCCTTCCCCGGCCACCTCAACAATGTCGCGGAAATCGCCGGTGGCCACCACGAAAAAATGGACGGCACCGGTTATCCCAAACGGTTGAAGCGCGAAGACATGAGCCTGCCGGCGCGGATGATGGCGATTGCCGATATTTTCGAAGCGCTGACCGCCGCCGATCGCCCCTACAAGAAAGCCAAGTCCTTGAGCGAAGCCCTGAGCATCATGGCCACCATGTGCCGTGACGCCCACATCGACGCTGAGTTGTTCGGGCTGTTCATCACCGATGAAATCTACTTGCAGTACGCCAGTCAATTCCTCGAGCCACGACAGATCGATGCCGTCGACCCCTCAAGTCTGCTGATCAAGGCCGGATTGAAAGCGTGATCAGCAGTCGGTCAGACGCAGGAAAATCGCCGCCAGTTGCTCGATACCGGCCTGATCGTCAGCGGTAAAACGCGCCAGTTTCGGGCTGTCGAGGTCCAGCACGCCAATCAGTCGACCGTCCTTGACTAGCGGCACCACCAGCTCGCTGTTCGAGGCACTGTCGCACGCGATGTGCCCGGGGAACGCGTGTACGTCTTCGACCCGTTGAGTCTGCAAGGTGGCTGCCGCCGCCCCGCACACGCCCCGGCCGAATGGAATCCGTACGCAGGCGATCTGCCCCTGAAACGGGCCAAGCACCAGTTCTTCGTTGCGATTAAGGTAGAAACCGGCCCAGTTCAGGTCATCGAGCTGATTGAACAGAAACGCCGAAAATTGTGCAGCGTTGGCGATAAAATCACGCTCGTCTGCCAGCAATGATTCCAGCTGCGCCCACAGCATGCCGTAGCCCTCCAAGCCCTGGCCGCTCTTTTGTAAATCGATCATGCCTTGTGCTCCAACAGCTTCAGCCCGACCCAATAGCGGGCAAATTGATACGCGCATCGCCCGTTGCGATTACCCCGGCCCGTGGCCCAGCGCACTGCGAGGATGTCCAGCTCTTCGTCACGCTGCCACTCAAGGCCGGCCTTGTCGGCCAATTGGCCGATCCAGTGTTCGACGACGTTGAGGAAATGCTCCTGAGTAAACGGATAGAACGACAGCCACAGACCAAAGCGGTCCGACAGCGCGATCTTGTCTTCCACCGCCTCACTGGGATGGAGTTCTCCATCGACCCTTTTCCAGTTTTCGTTATCGCTTTCCTTTTCCGGCACCAGATGGCGACGGTTGGAGGTGGCGTACAGCAGAACGTTGTCTGGCGCCTGTTCGAGCGAACCATCGAGTACGCTTTTGAGTACGCGATAATCGCCTTCGCCCGACTCGAACGACAGGTCATCGCAGAACAGCACAAAGCGCTGAGGCAACTTGGCGATCTGCTCGACCACGCGCGGCAAGTCCGCCAGGTGATCGCGTTCGATCTCGATCAGCCGCAGACCGCTCTTGGCGTGTTCCGACAGCAAGGCGCGCACCAGCGACGATTTACCGGTACCACGCGAGCCCCAGAGCAAAGCGTGGTTGGCCGGCATGCCGTCGAGGAACTGTTGGGTGTTGCGGCCCAGTTGCTCCAGTTGCCGGTCAACGCCGATCAAATCGGACAAACGCGTGTCCAGGCTGACTTGCAGCGGCAACAGAAAACCGCTGCGTCCCTCGCGCTGCCAGCGTGCGGCCAGGCAGTGCGTCCAGTCGATGGCTTGCCGAGGCGCGGGAAGCAGCGGTTCGATACGGGCCAAAACGGCATCGGCGCGTTCAAGAAAAGCATTCAATCGGGAATCCACGTCTTCTCCTCGGGCACGTTCAAGGTAATGATGGCGATACAGCGACGAAATACAGCGTCTACACCCCCTATAGGTGTTTTGCGAGAACATCGGTATCCATTGATGATCGACTATGCTTGAGCAGCGAAGGGAAACGGAAGTGGTTCAACATCCCATGGATATCAAGTTCAGCCATCGGCTGTCGTACAAACAAGCCAGGATTACGGTGCTGGCCGGTTTCATTCTGGGCACGCTGCTCAGCCTGCTGCAAATAGGCATCGATTATGCCAGCGAAGATGCCTCCATCAACCGCGAAATACTGTCCTTGCTGGAAATCAGCCATAACCCCGCATCCCGCATCGCCTATAACATCGATGCCGAACTCGCTCAGGAACTGGCCCTGGGTCTGTTGCGCTCCCCGGCAATCATCGGCGCGCAATTGACAGACAACAACAATACTGTGCTGGCCAGCGTCAAACGCCCAGGTCTGGAAAACAATGACCGGATGATCAGCGACTTCCTGTTCGGCGCCAACCGGCAGTTCGAAGACCGCCTCTATCTCGACAACTTGCCGGACGAATCCCTCGGGACTTTGCGCCTGGAAGTCGACACCTACACCTTCGGCAGTCGTTTCCTGCGCCGGGCCGAAGTGACCCTGCTCAACGGCTTCGCGCGCAGCCTGATTCTCACGGGCATTCTGCTGGCGCTGTTTTACGTGATGCTGACCAAACCGCTGGTGCGGGTCATCCGCGAACTCAGTGGGCGTGATCCACGCAGCGCGGAGCCGACGTGGCTGGAATGTCCGACGGGGCATGAAAACGATGAAATCGGAGTCTTGGTCGAGGTCGCCAATCAGCAGTTCGAAAATATCGCCACCGAAATCCAGCAACGGCGCAACGCCGAAAATCGCCTGACCGACTACCTGTCGCAGCTGGAAAATATCGTCTCCGCCCGCACCGCGGAGCTCAAGGCGATCAACACTCGGCTCAGTCAATCGAACGAGGAGCTGGAAGTCGCCCGCAGCACTGCCCTGGACATGGCCGAAGCGCGCTCGGTGTTTCTGGCCAACATGAGTCATGAAATCCGCACGCCCCTCAACGGTCTGCTGGGGATGATCGCGCTCTCGCTGGACGGCCCGCTCAATGCCGAGCAGCAGCAACAGCTGTCCATCGCCCATGACTCGGGCAAAGTACTGGTGGAATTGCTCAACGATATTCTCGACCTGTCGAAATTCGATGCCGGCCAGCTCGAACTCGAACACATTCCATTCGACCTCGGCTCGCTGATCGAAGACACCGCCAACCTGCTGTCCCAGAACGCCGCGCCGAGCGTTGAGCTGGCGTGCCTGATCGATCCGCAATTTCCTGCACTGGTGCTCGGTGATCCGACCCGGGTCCGGCAGATCGTCAGCAATCTGTTGTCCAACGCCCTCAAGTTCACCCGTTTCGGGCGGGTCGATGTGCGTCTTTCAACGTTCGAAGACGGCGTGCGAATTGAAGTCTGCGACACCGGCATTGGCATCGCCCAGGACGCGCAAGTCAAAATCTTCCAGCCGTTCACCCAGGCCGGTGCCGGCATTACCCGGCAATTCGGTGGTACCGGCCTGGGTCTGGCGCTCACTTACAACCTCTGCGAAGCCATGCAAGGGCGTCTGACAATCAGCTCGGAAGCAGGCTTTGGCAGTCAGTTCTGCGCCGACCTGCCGCTGCCCTGCCATACCCCGACCGTGTCCCCGGCACCGCTGCAGGGCAATATCATCGCAATCACCGCCGCCAGCAGCGGTCTGGCGGAACTGTTGAACAGTCTGTTGCCCGGTTGGGGGCTCGACTATCAGCAACGTTCCATCGATGACCGGTTGATTGGCCTGGAGCCGGATGTGCTGATCACCGACTGTCCCGAATGCCTGTTTGGCTTGCGCCCTACCTTCACCGCGCCGATTCTGCTGGTGACCGCTTACGGCAGCTTCCTGCCCAGCGAACAAGCCAACGCTCTGGCGCCCTTGCAGCAACAGGCGCGGCCTTTGGCACGCAACGCGCTCTACCAGACATTGCGGCGGATCTTGCAGCCGGAACTCAACACCATCAACGGCGCCCGGATCGAAGTCCTGTCACCCCAACGACGCGGGCGCATCCTGCTGGTGGAGGACAACCCGGTCAATCAGTTGGTGGCCAAGGGAATGCTCGGAAAACTCGGTTGCGAGGTGAGCGTCGCGGCCCATGGCGCCGAAGCGCTGGATCAGCTTGAGCAGAGCGAATTCGATCTGGTGCTGATGGACTGCAACATGCCGGTGATGGACGGCTATGAAGCCAGTCGGCAAATCCGTCGCAGCGGGCGCTGGCCACAGTTGCCCATTGTTGCCCTGACCGCCAACGCCATGTCCGAAGAACGCGAACGCTGCCGTGCCGCGGGCATGAGCGACTACCTGGCCAAACCCTTCCGCCGGGAAGAACTGGCGGCCCTGCTCGACTTGTGGATACCCACTACGACAGCGCTTTGATTTGCCCCAACAGATGATCGAGGCCATCGCGCAGATCATTCAGGCGATCCAGATCGACGCCGCTATCGCACAACAGCCGAGCCTTGAGCGGCCCGACCTGATCGCGCAAGGCTTTGCCGGTGGGCGACAGGCTCAGGTGCACCTCGCGCTCATCGCGCGCTGAACGCTGACGCTGCACCAGTTGTAGCTGTTCAAGACGCTTGAGCAGCGGCGTCAGGGTTCCGGAATCCAGCGCCAGGCGCTCACCCAGGGCCTTGACCGTCGGCTGCTCCGGCGCTGCTTCCTGCCATTCCCACAGCACCAGCATCGCCAGGTATTGCGGGTAGGTCAGGCCCAACTGATCAAGCATCGGCTTGTAGGCTCGGATTACCGCCCGAGAGGCAGCGTACAGCTTGAAGCAGAGCTGACTGTCGAGCTTTAGCGAATCAACCGACAACGTGTTCATTTGAGCAGGGCTTCGATCTCGCGGCTCAGGTCCTGCGGCTTGGTCGCCGGCGCGAAACGCTTGACCAATTGGCCATCCTTGCCAATCAGGAACTTGGTGAAGTTCCACTTGATGCCTTGGGAACCCAATACACCCGGTGCGCGCTTTTTCAGCTGAACGAACAGTGGATGGGCGCCAGCACCGTTGACGTCGATCTTCTTGAACAGCGGGAAGCTCACTCCGTAGTTCAACTCGCAGAACTCGGAAATCGCCCCCTCGTTACCCGGCTCCTGCTTGCCGAACTGATTGCAAGGAAAGCCAAGCACCACCAGGCCTTGATCCTTGTAGGTCTGCCACAGCTCTTCGAGGCCTTTGTACTGCGGGGTGAAACCGCATTTGCTGGCAGTATTGACCACCAGCACCGCTTTGCCGGCGAAATCGGCCAGGGTCTTTTGCTCACCCTTGATCGTGGTGCACGGGATGCTCAGCAGGTTTTCGCTCATGGCACGAACTCCGAGTAGAAGAAAGAACAAACATAGCGAGCAATTGAATTGTGTGCAATTTAAAATATTGAACGCCGTTCATCTGTAGGAGCGAAGCTTGCTCGCGAAGGCGCCGGGTCAGTCAACATCGGTGTTGAATGCCAAGACGCCTTCGCTCCTACGGGGCTCGCATTACGAGCGGGGAACGAGGTCCAGACACACCGAGTTGATGCAATAACGCAGGCCAGTGGGCGGCGGACCGTCCGGGAACACATGCCCAAGGTGCGCATCGCATGTGGCGCAGACCACTTCGGTGCGGATCATGCCGTGGCTGACATCACGGATCTCGACCATGGCGCTGTCGCCGATCGGCGCGTAGAAACTCGGCCAGCCGCAGCCGGAATCGAATTTGGTCTTTGAGTCGAACAGAGGCGCATTGCAGCAGATGCAGTGGTAAACACCGTCGACCTTGCTGTCGTTGTACTTGCCGGAGAACGGCCGTTCGGTGCCCTTGAGGCGGCAAACGTTGTACTGCTCCGGATCGAGCATGGCCCGCCATTCTTCCAGGGTTTTTTCCAACTTTTCCATCATCACACCTCAGCAGCTGAAAAAGCCCGATCTGTACCTTTTCCACGGATCGGGCGGCACGTATGATTGCGCCTCGTCAAACGCCAGTCTGGCAGCCAGACCACGCGCATTCAAACGGATTATGAGTGCCGGCACTCAAGGCGTCAGGCCTGTGTGAATACGCAGGATTCCCAGCACGGTCGTTCATACGCCGCCTGGATCGTTCATTTTCGGGAACACATCGCCATGCAGGTCAGCAAATCGAACAAGCTCGCCAACGTCTGCTACGACATTCGCGGCCCAGTGCTCAAGCACGCCAAACGCCTGGAAGAGGAAGGCCATCGCATCCTCAAGCTGAACATCGGCAACCCGGCGCCCTTTGGTTTCGAAGCACCGGATGAAATCCTCCAGGACGTGATCCGCAATCTGCCGACTGCCCAGGGCTACAGCGACTCCAAAGGGCTGTTCAGCGCCCGCAAGGCCGTGATGCAGTACTACCAGCAAAAGCAGGTGGAAGGCGTCGGCATCGAAGACATCTACCTGGGTAACGGCGTTTCCGAGCTGATCGTGATGTCGATGCAGGCCCTGCTCAACAACGGCGACGAAGTGCTGGTGCCGGCTCCCGACTATCCGCTGTGGACTGCCGCAGTAAGCCTGGCGGGCGGCAACCCGGTGCATTACCTGTGCGATGAACAGGCCAACTGGTGGCCGGATCTGGCCGACATCAAGGCCAAGATCACCCCGAACACCAAGGCTCTGGTGATCATCAACCCGAACAACCCGACCGGCGCCGTGTATTCGAAAGAAGTACTGCTGGGCATGCTGGAACTGGCGCGCCAGCACAATCTGGTGGTGTTCTCCGACGAGATCTACGACAAGATCCTGTACGACGACGCCGTGCATATCTGCACCGCCTCGCTGGCACCGGACCTGCTGTGCCTGACCTTCAACGGTCTGTCCAAGTCCTATCGCGTGGCCGGTTTCCGTTCCGGCTGGATCGCCATTTCCGGCCCGAAACACCACGCCCAGAGCTACATCGAGGGCATCGACATGCTGGCCAACATGCGCCTGTGTGCCAACGTGCCGAGCCAGCACGCGATTCAGACCGCACTCGGCGGCTACCAGAGCATCAATGACCTGGTATTGCCCCAGGGGCGCCTGCTGGAACAGCGCAATCGTACCTGGGAACTGCTGAACGACATTCCGGGCGTGAGCTGCGTCAAGCCGATGGGCGCGCTGTATGCATTCCCGCGGATCGACCCGAAAGTCTGCCCGATCCACAATGACGAAAAATTCGTACTCGACCTGCTGCTCTCGGAGAAGCTGCTGGTGGTACAAGGCACGGCCTTCAACTGGCCATGGCCGGACCACTTCCGTGTGGTCACCCTGCCACGGCTCGACGACCTGGATCAGGCCATCGGCCGGATCGGTAACTTCCTCAAGTCCTATCGCCAGTAAGTAGCCTGTCACCGTGCGACGCTTGCGAAAGTCGCACGGTGATTAATTCAGCAACACATCTGTGCGCCCTGCCCTGCATCATTGTTTCAAGCGCTGACTGACGACACGTTTCATGCCCGCGCCTAACAACGGCGGGGGCTTGCAACGCTAATTGGCTGTCAACCGTTTCCCATGCCGACGTCGGAAATACCCTTCAAACAGCTAGACTGTTGCCGTAGGACACAGTTTGAAATAGTCACTCGGTTGAATAGCCCGGTGCAGCACCTTATATACCCCGCAGTACGCTACATCTTTAGCACGAGGAGATTTCTACAACCATGATGCGCATTTTGCTGTTTTTGGCCACTAACCTGGCGGTCGTGCTGATTGCCAGCATCACCCTGAGCCTTTTCGGCTTCAACGGGTTCATGGCGGCCAATGGGGTTGATCTCAACCTCAATCAGCTGCTGATTTTCTGTGCGGTCTTTGGTTTCGCCGGTTCCCTGTTCTCGCTGTTCATCTCCAAGTGGATGGCGAAGATGAGCACCAGCACCCAGATCATCAGCCAGCCGCGCACCCGGCACGAGCAATGGCTGCTGCAAACCGTCGAGCAATTGTCCCGCGAAGCCGGGATCAAGATGCCCGAAGTCGGGATTTTCCCGGCCTATGAAGCCAACGCCTTCGCCACCGGCTGGAACAAGAACGACGCACTGGTCGCGGTCAGTCAGGGCTTGCTCGAGCGTTTCTCGCCGGATGAAGTGAAAGCCGTTCTGGCCCACGAAATCGGCCACGTGGCCAATGGCGACATGGTCACCCTGGCGCTGATCCAGGGCGTGGTGAACACCTTCGTGATGTTCTTCGCCCGGATCATCGGCAACTTTGTCGACAAGGTGATCTTCAAGAACGAAGAAGGCCAGGGCATTGCCTACTACGTGGCGACCATCTTCGCTGAACTGGTTCTGGGCATCCTGGCCAGCGCCATCGTCATGTGGTTCTCGCGCAAACGCGAATTCCGCGCCGACGAAGCCGGCGCACGCCTGGCGGGTACCAGCGCAATGATCGGTGCCCTGCAGCGTCTGCGGGCAGAACAAGGGCTGCCGGTGCACATGCCGGACACCCTGAATGCCTTCGGCATCAACGGTGGCCTCAAACAAGGGTTCGCCCGTATGTTCATGAGCCACCCGCCGCTGGAAGAACGCATCGACGCACTGCGTCGTCGGGGCTGACAGGCTCTGCACTAAAAGAAAAGGCCCGCAGTGAATGCGGGCCTTTTCTTTTTGACTTCTGGTTGGTGTGGTGTTCATCAGGCCTCTTCGCGGGCAAGCCTCGCTCCTACAGGTCTTGTGTCGCTCACATAATCGGCGAATTACACAAAACCTGTAGGAGCGAGGCTTGCCCGCGAAGAAGCCCGCAACAATACCCTTTTATCGACTGGAAACCCGATACACCCGCTCCTCAAGCCGCGTGACACCAGCCTCGAGAAACTTCCAGCTCTCACCCAGGACGTCCTGATCCTCCAGAATCTTCAGCTCCCACGAAACACCCAGCAACCGTTGCACTTCGTCATCAAGCACAGCAAACGGCGGTCCGGCCATCTGCGCCTGGTCGTAATCCAGCGTAATCAAAAGCCCTAAAGAATCCTTCGGCAGAATCCGAATCAGATGAGCTGCGTATTGCTCACGCATCGCCGGCGGCAAGGCAATCAACGCCGCGCGGTCGTACAGCGCGCCGCAATCGGCGACATCGCCTGCCGTCAACTCGAAGAAATCACCGCACCACAGCTCGATCGACCCCGCCCGATAAACCTGGAAAGGCCCCTGCTCGCTGACGGCCGGGTCCAGTTGATGCTCATTGAAAAAGTCCTCAATGGCCTTTTCCGACAGTTCGATACCCAGAACCTCGTGACCGCTGTGCGCCAGCCACAACAGGTCCAGGCTTTTGCCACATAACGGCACCAGCACGCGAGAACCCTCATCAAGGCCCAGCTGCGGCCAGAACCGTTGCAGATAGGGATTCACTTCCGGCAGATGAAAGCCGATCTGATTCGACGCCCATCGTTTGTGCCAAAACTCCGGCTGCATAGTTAACCCCGAAAAATTCGATCAAAAGACCCTAAAACTTATATTAGATTTAGATCAATGATCTGACTGAAGATGGTGCCATCTTACTCTCAGGAGCTCATTCATGTTTCCCAGCCTGTATATATCTCATGGCTCCCCCATGCTAGCCCTGGAACCTGGCGCCAGCGGGCCGGCCCTCGCACGCCTGGCCGCCGCGTTGCCGAAACCCAAGGCCATCGTGATGGTTTCCGCACACTGGGAAAGCGGCGAACTGTTGGTCAGCGGCAATCCCCAACCCGAAACCTGGCATGACTTCGGCGGTTTTCCGCAGGCCTTGTTCGAAGTGCAGTACCCGGCACCCGGCAATCCGCAACTGGCGGCGGAAGTTACCGAGCTGCTGAAGGCCGATGGCCTGCCTGCGCGCATCGACACCCAGCGACCGTTCGACCATGGCGTTTGGGTGCCCTTGTCGTTGATGTATCCGCAGGCTGACATCCCGGTGGTGCAGGTTTCGCTACCCACCCGTGGCGGCCCTGCCCTGCAAACCCGCGTCGGCCGTGCCTTGGCCAGCCTGCGCGAACACGGCGTGCTGTTGATCGGCTCCGGCAGCATCACCCACAACCTGCGCGAACTGGACTGGCATGCCGGCCCGGAAAGCGTTGAACCATGGGCCAAGGCGTTCCGCGACTGGATGATCGAGAAACTCGAAGCGAACGACGAAGCCGCGTTGCACGACTATCGTCAGCAAGCTCCGAACGCTGTACGTAACCATCCGAGTGACGAGCATTTGCTACCGCTGTACTTTGCCCGCGCGGCCGGGGGTGAGTTCAGCGTGGCCCATCAGGGGTTCACCATGGGGGCGCTGGGGATGGACATTTATCGTTTTGGCTGACAGGTAGACCGGGCACAAACAGCAGGCGAAAAAAATCCCCGAACCAGTCGGGGATTTTTTATGTTCGATCAATCAGCCCGAGAGCGGATCAATCTTCGCGATAGCGACGCAGCTTCAACTGCTTACCGGCAACGCGAGTGTCCTTCAGTTTGGTCAGCAGACGCTCCAGACCATCTTCCGGCAGCTCGACGAGGCTGAAGCTGTCACGCACCTGGATGCGACCGATGGCTTCACGCGCCAGACCACCTTCGTTGAGGATGGCGCCCAGCAGGTTCTTGGCAGCGATACCATCACGCGCACCCAGCGCGGTACGGCAACGAGCACGACCTTCAGCCAGCGGGACCGGAGCACGACGCTCGCGGTCACCACGGTCCGGACGATCACCGGAACGCTCTGGACGATCGCCACGCGGTGCATTGTTCGGCACCAGTGGACGTTCTTTCTCGATCGCGGCCAGGGTCAGCGCTTGAGCGTTGGTAGCCTTGCGCAACAGAGCAGCGGCCAGTGCACGCGGGGTGCAACCGATATCGGCAGTCAGACGATCGAGCAGATCACCGTGGGTCGATTCGGCATCAGCGACCAGCGGCGACAAGCTGTTGGTCAGTTTCTTGATGCGAGCATCGAGAACAGCCTGAGCGTCCGGCAGGCGAACTTCGGCTACTTTCTGACCGGTGACACGCTCGATCACTTGCAGCATGCGGCGCTCGCGAGGAGTCACCAGCAGCAGTGCACGACCTTCGCGACCGGCACGGCCGGTACGGCCGATACGGTGAACGTAGGATTCCGGGTCGTACGGCATATCAACGTTGAATACGTGAGTGATACGCGGAACGTCCAGGCCACGAGCGGCAACGTCGGTCGCCACAACGATGTCCAGACGGCCATCCTTGAGGGATTCGATCACGCGCTCACGTTGGTTCTGAGCAATGTCACCATTCAGCGCAGCGGCTTTGTAGCCTTTGGCTTCCAGGGCACTGGCCAGGTCCAGGGTCGCTTGCTTGGTGCGCACGAACATGATCAGGGCGTCGAAATCTTCCACTTCCAGCAGGCTCAATACAGCCGAGGTCTTCTGGTCAGCGTGAACCAACAGGTGAGCCTGTTCGATCGCGGTAACGGTCTGAGTCTTGGTCTGGATCTTCACGTGTTGCGGATCGCGCAGATGGCGTTCGGCAATGGCACGGATCGACTGCGGCAGGGTAGCCGAGAACAATACGGTCTGACGGGTTGCTGGCAGGGCCTTGAAGATAACTTCGAGGTCGTCCATGAAACCCAGTTTGAGCATTTCATCGGCTTCGTCGAGAACCAGGTGGTTCACGGTAGCCAGGACTTTTTCGTCACGACGCAGGTGGTCGCACAGACGGCCCGGTGTGGCGACAACGATCTGTGCGCCATTACGGATTGCTTTCAGTTGCGGGCCCATAGGCGCGCCGCCGTAAACGGCCACAACGGTAACGCCCGGCATTTGCTTGGCGTAGGTTTCGAAAGCGGTTGCTACTTGCAGCGCCAACTCACGGGTTGGCGCCAGGATCAGGGCTTGCGGCTCGCGCTTGGCAGGATCGATGCGGTGCAGGATCGGCAGGGCGAACGCGGCGGTTTTACCCGTACCGGTTTGCGCCTGACCAATCATGTCGTGACCGGCCATGATGATCGGGATCGATTGCTGCTGAATAGCCGAAGGTTCTTCGTAGCCGGTCGCAATGACGGCTGCAAGAATATTCGGATTAAGATTAAAAGCGGCGAAGCCGCCGGTTTCCTGGGTCATGGGTCTGCCTCTAAGTGCATCCGCAAAGACCCATGCTCCAAAGCTGCGCATGCCGTGTAAGACTCAAGAGTCGCCCTGGCTGCTTTGTCGGCGGGGATTTGCGAAAACGAATGAATGAAAAAGATTCGTCAAGGAAGAGTCCGCTGTGCGGACGTGCAGCCGAAGCTGGCTTCGGGGAATTGCGCTACCTAAACGCGGCCCGGTTAAAGGCCGGCGCGCACTATACCGGAATTCGCCCGAAAAGGGAGCTTTTTTTATCGGAAAAAACCGGCGCGCACCGTTATGTCACGGGCTTTGCGGATAATCGTGCAACGGTCTATTTTTCAAAGGCCCGGCCCTGCTGACGATAGCGCTAAAACGGTTCATCTTTGTGACGCAGACCTGCGATCTGGCATACCCCTTCCCGCCCGAGGAAATGCACCATGAATCAGCCCAGCCCCAGTCGTGTAACCCGTGAACGGCACGGCCATGTCCTGATGATCGGCCTGGATCGGGTGGCCAAACGCAATGCCTTCGACATCGACCTGCTCAACGAACTCAGTCTGGCCTATGGCGAGTTCGAGGCCGACAGCGAGGCGCGGGTCGCGGTGGTGTTCGGTCATGGCGAGCATTTCACTGCCGGGCTCGATCTGGTCAGCGCCGGCGCGGCCCTGGCCGAAGGCTGGCAGGCACCGCCCGGTGGCTGCGACCCTTGGGGCGTGCTCGCAGGCCCCAGGGTCAGCAAACCGGTGATTGTCGCGGCGCAAGGCTACTGCCTGACCGTCGGCATCGAGTTGATGCTGGCCGCCGACATCAACCTGTGCGCCAGCAACACCCGTTTTGCCCAGAAGGAAGTGCAACGCGGGATCTTCCCGTTCGGCGGCGCCACTTTGCGTCTGCATCAGATCGCCGGCTGGGGCAATGCCATGCGCTGGCTGCTCACTGGCGATGAATTCGACGCCCATGACGCCTTGCATCTGGGGTTGGTGCAGGAGGTCATGGCCAGCGAGGATCTGCTGCCACGGGCAATTGAACTGGCTGAGCGGATTGCCCGGCAGGCGCCGTTGGGGGTTCAGGCAACGCTGATGTCTGCCCGGAAAGCGCGCTATGAGGGTGAAATGGCGGCAGCTCAGGCCTTGCCGGCGCAGGTGAAGAAATTGCTGAATAGCGAGGATGCCAAGGAGGGTGTGCGGTCGATGATCGAGAAGCGGCCGGGCGTTTTCAAAGGGCTCTGAGGGATGTGTTGGCGGGTAGAAAGCCTTCGCGGGCAAGCCTCGCTCCTACATACAGGATGCGCACAACCATTGTAGGAGCGAGGAGGCTTGCCCGCGAAGAAGCCCTAAAGGCCAACCACTATCTATGTCGCCGGCCGAATCGCCTTGATCAACGACTGTAACGAATACCCCAATCGCGGCGCCAGGCCTTCAGCGCGCGCCATCAGCCCATCCATGTCCAGTTCCTGATCCAGCTCCGATGGCACGATCAGAATCACGTTGCCCTCCTTCACCGGCAGTTCCCAGTAATGCCGGTGATAGAGACCGCGCAACAACGCCGCCCCCAACGGCTTGCCGTCGTCGGTGGCCCACTGGTTGATCACCAGCCAGCCACCCGGGTTCAACCGTTTCTGACAGTTTTCCAGAAAGCTCCAGGCCAGATGCCCGACACCCGGCCCGACATCGGTATAGAGGTCGACGAAAATCAGGTCCGCCGGCTCGGCGGTATCGAGCAACTCCAGGGCATCGCCGACGCGGATGTACAGCCGCGGATCATCATCCAGCCCCAGATACTCGATGGCCAGGCGCGGCACGTCAGGGCGTAGCTCGATGGCTTCGACGTCTTCCAGCGGCAGGAACTTCAGGCAAGCCTGGGTCAGTGTCCCGGCGCCGAGCCCGAGGAACAGCGCGCTTTCCGGCTGTTCATGGCACAGTGCGCCAATCAGCATTGCCCGGGTGTAATCGTACTCGAGCCAGCTCGGATCGGCGGTGAACACGCAACTCTGTTCGATGGCATCACCGAACTCCAGAAAACGGTAATCAGCCACTTCCAGCACGCGAATCACGCCGAACTCATCCTGTACCTCGGCGAGCAAATGCTCGACGCGCTCCTCAGTCATTTCGTCTCCTGATCGTCACCGGGCCTGCAATGTAATAAACAGCAGCGCAATAAAACCGCTGCGTGCAGCGGCAAAGGCGCGATTGTCCGCGAAGCGACGGGAACAGGTCACGCACTAATTGCTGATAACATAACCGTCCGAGCGTAAAACACTAGAGACTGCAATGAGCCAACCCTGGAGCCCTGACAGCTGGCGCGCCCTGCCGATCCAGCAACAACCTCAATACCCCGACGCCGCGCATTTGCTGCACGTCGAGCAAACCCTGGCGAGCTATCCGCCGCTGGTGTTTGCCGGTGAAGCCCGGGAGTTACGCCGTCAGTTTGCCGAAGTCACCCAGGGCCGGGCATTTCTGTTGCAGGGCGGCGACTGCGCCGAAAGCTTCGCCGAATTCTCCGCTGCGAAAATTCGTGACACTTTTAAAGTGCTGCTGCAAATGGCGATCGTCATGACCTTCGCCGCCGGTTGCCCGGTGGTCAAAGTCGGACGTATGGCCGGCCAGTTCGCCAAGCCCCGTTCGGCCAACGATGAAACCATCAACGGCGTGACGCTGCCGGCCTACCGTGGCGACATCGTCAACGGCATCGGTTTCGACGAAAAAAGCCGCGTGCCGGATCCGGAACGTTTGCTGCAGTCTTATCACCAGTCCACGGCAACCCTGAACCTGTTGCGCGCCTTTGCCCAAGGCGGCTTTGCCGACCTGCATCAGGTGCACAAGTGGAACCTGGACTTCATCGCCAACTCGGCGCTGGCCGAGAAGTACAGCCACCTGGCTGATCGCATCGATGAAACCCTGGCCTTCATGCGCGCCTGCGGCATGGACAGCTCGCCGCAACTGCGCGAAACCAGTTTCTTCACCGCCCACGAAGCGCTGCTGCTGAACTACGAAGAAGCCTTCGTACGTCGCGACAGCCTGACCAACGACTACTACGATTGCTCGGCCCACATGCTGTGGATCGGCGACCGTACCCGTCAACTGGACGGCGCGCATGTCGAATTCCTGCGCGGGGTGCACAACCCGATCGGCGTGAAGGTCGGCCCGAGCATGAACCCCGCAGACCTGATTCGCCTGATCGATGTGCTCAACCCGGACAACGACCCGGGCCGCCTGAACCTGATTGCGCGGATGGGCGCGAACAAGGTCGGCGATCACCTGCCGCAGCTGATTCGCGCGGTGCAGCGCGAAGGCAAGCAGGTGCTTTGGAGCTCCGACCCGATGCACGGCAACACCATCAAGGCCAGCAGCGGCTACAAGACCCGCGACTTCGCGCAGATCCTTGGCGAGGTGAAACAGTTCTTCCAGGTTCACGAGGCGGAAGGCAGTTATGCCGGCGGCATCCACATCGAAATGACCGGGCAGAACGTCACCGAATGCATCGGCGGCGCGCGGCCGATTACCGAGGATGGCTTGTCGGACCGTTACCACACCCACTGCGACCCACGGATGAATGCCGATCAGTCGCTGGAATTGGCGTTTTTGATTGCTGAAACCCTGAAGCAGGTTCGGCGGTGAGTCAGTAAGTCTTTGGTTGCCTGATCCACCGCTTTCGCGAGCAAGCCCGCTCCCACAGTTGACCGCATTCCAAATGTGGGAGCGGGCTTGCTCGCGAAAGCGTCAGCTCAACCACCACCAAATTGAGCCAATGCCACCCGCAACCGCGCCGCACTCGCCCGCGGGCAATTCAATTGAATCTGCTCCAGCCCCAACCAATCCGCCATTTGCCGCAGATTCACCGCCAACGCCAGCATCCCCGCCTCATCCAGCCCCGGCTCTTCCTCATGCACGGCATGCACCGCCAACCGGCCCAACGCTCGCTCGGCGCGCAAGTCGACCCGCGCGGCGATTCGCTCATTGTGCAAAAACGGCAATACGTAATAGCCATAGACGCGTTTGTGCTGCGGCGTATAAATCTCCAGCCGATAACGGAAATCGAACAATCGCTCGGTGCGGCTGCGCTCCCAGATCAGCGAATCGAACGGTGAAAGCAGCGCACTGGCCTCGACCTTGCGCGGCACTTTCGGCTCAGCCAGGCAATAGGCCGGTTGCCGCCAGCCTTCAACCTCACACACCAGCAGATCACCGCCCTCGACCAGCTCCGCCAGCCGCGGCCGACTGTCTGCCGGGCTCAAGCGAAAATAATCCCGCAGGTCCTTTTCCGTGCCAACGCCCAAAGCCGTGGCGGCGTGCAGTAACAGCCCGCGCTGAGCCTCGGCCTCACTGAGCAAGGGCTGCTGAAGTATCGCCGAAGGAATCACCCGCTCCGGCAAATCATAAAGCCGTTCGAACCCGCGTCGGCCGGCTACGGTCACTTCACCGGCAGCGAACAACCATTCCAGTGCGTGCTTTTCCGCGCTCCAGTCCCACCACGGCCCTGCTCGCTCCTGACGGGTCGACAGGCTGCCGGCACCCAGTGCACCGAGCTCCTGAACCGACGCCAGCACGCGGCGAATCGTGTCTTGCTGCTCACGCCCGAAACGCGCCAATTGCTGATAGATGTCTTCGCCGTGGGTCGCACGCTGCATACGCCAGCGCATCAAGGGGTACATCGACAAGGGCAGTAAAGACGCTTCGTGCCCCCAATACTCGAACAACGTGCGCCGACGACCCTGACTCCAGGCTGCCTGATCGAGCAAGTCAGATGAGTAATTGCCAAGACGGGAAAACAAGGGAAGGTAGTGCGAACGCACCAACGCATTGACCGAATCAATCTGCAGAATGCCCAGGCGCTCGATCAGCCGGTTGAGTTGGACCGGTTTGATCGCCGCTGGCGGCTGGCGCCCGTTGAATCCTTGGGCGGCCAGCGCCAGACGGCGAGCCTGTTTGAGGGAAAAGGACAGTGTGGCGGGCATGAGCATCTCCTTGTCTGCCCGCAACCTACCTCACCCGGAAGTGGTTTGTGTAGCGATGGCATCATCATTTATGCATCGGATCATCCCAGAACGGTCTTACCGTCTCATGTTCCACATCTGCACGGCTCACGCCGATGTCTTTCAGTGCTTCGTCGCTCAAGCTCGCCAGCATTTCACGTTCACGGTGAAGTTCGTACCAGCGACTAAACTTGTGCAGCAGATCGGAGATCGCGTGGATGGAGAATTTTTCTTCCGTTACATGCTCGTTTTGACCTTTCATCGTATTGCCCTCCTTTAGGGATGGCCCAAGTCTCGCGCCAGCGATAAGATCAATCCAACGAATGTTTCTGATGATATGCATCTCGGAGATTGATGAATGTCCGCCTACCCCAGTATCGACACCGATGTATTGCGCACCTTCGTCGCAATCGCCGATCAGGGCGGTTTTACCCGCGCCGGTGAAATGGTCAACCGTACCCAGTCAGCGGTGAGCATGCAGATGAAACGCCTGGAAGAGGACGTGTTGCAGCGCCAGCTGTTCGAACGCGACGGGCGCCAGGTCAAGCTGACCGCCGAAGGCCAGGTATTGCTGGGTTATGCGCGGCGCATCCTCAAACTCCACAGCGAAGTCTTCAATACCCTGCGCGAGCCACACATGGTGGGCACGGTGCGCATTGGCACGCCCGACGATTACGTCATGCGCTTTCTGCCGGGCATCCTGTCGCGCTTCGCGCAGTTCTACCCGCTGATCCAGATCGAGGTTCACTGCGAATCGTCCAGGCAACTGTTGCAGCGCCAGGACCTGGACCTGTCCATCGTCACCCGCGAACCCGGTAACGAGATTGGCCAATTGTTGCGCAAGGAGCGTTTTGTCTGGGCCGAGGCCCAATGCTTCAGCGCCCACGAGCAGACACCGCTGCCGCTGGCGATGTTCAACAGTGATTGTTTCTGCCGCCTCTGGGCATGCAATGCCCTGGATGCCATGGGCCGCGATTACCGCATTGCCTACAACAGCTCCAGCCTGTCGGCGCTGATGGCCGTGGTCAGCGCGGGGCTTGCCATCACCGCGCAACTGGAAAGCCTGATCACGCCGGACATGCGCATCCTCGGCGCCAACGAAGACCTGCCGCTGTTGCCGGAAGCCAGCATCATGCTGATCCGTAACCTGAACAATCCTTCGCCGATCACCGAATGCCTGGCCGAGCACATCGTCGAAGGCTTCAAACTTTAAACGCGAGCATCACCGCGCAAACCACCAGAAAGCCACAGAACAACCCACGCAAGAGCCGCTCCGGCAATGCGTGGGCAATTCTCACGCCCCAACTGATGCTCATCAATCCACCAACCGCCAACGGCACACCGATCGCCCAGTTCACCTGATGGTGCACCGCGTAAGTCGCCAAAGTGACGCCCGTGCTCGGCAACGCCAGCGCCAGTGACAAGCCTTGGGCAACCACTTGGGTGGTGCCGAACAGGCTGGTCAACACCGGCGTTGCCACCACCGCCCCGCCCACGCCAAACAACCCGCCCATGGTCCCGGAAGCCGCGCCCAGTACGCCCAGCCATGGCCAGGCATAGTGCATCTGCGAAGACGCCGGCGCGGTGGCGGTGAACATTCGTATCAGGTTGTAGGCCGACAGCGCGACCAGAAAGGCGACAAAGCCCACACGCATGGTTTGAGCATCGATGCCCACCGCCCAGATCGACCCGATCCAGGCAAAGCAGAACCCCATCGAGGCCAGTGGCAGCGCATGACGCAATTCGATGCGATTGCGCTGGTGATAGCGCCACAGCGCCAGCATCACGTTTGGCACTACCATCACCAGCGCCGTGCCTTGGGCAATCTGCTGATCAAGACCGAACCACACGCCCAGCAGCGGGATCGCGACCAACCCGCCACCAATGCCGAAGAGCCCGCCGAGGGTTCCAAACGCTACGCCAAAAACCAGATACATCACGAACTCAATCACAGGCGATTTCCTTTTGTCAGGCTGTTCATCCTACGCAGTTGGCTCTGGCAGGGAAACGCATAGCAACGCACAATGGCTTTGCCAAATTCGCACAAGCGCTGACGAAACCATGAACCCCAATCAGTTGACCGAACAGCTCGGTCTGTTTCTGGATGTACTGGAAAGCGGCAGTTTTTCCGCTGCGTCCCGCCGCCATCCACTGACGCCATCAGCCGTGGCGCGACGCATCGACAGCCTGGAAAGCGCCGTCGGCAGCCAGTTGTTTATTCGCAGCACTCACGCAGTGCGGGCTACCCCGGCAGGTTTGGCCTTTGCCGAGCGCGCGCGCCGGATCGTCGCTGAACTGCGGCTGGCCCGGGCCGAAGCGGTGTCCCTGAGTAGTGCGCCAGAAGGTTTGATTCGGGTCGATGCGCCGGCAGCGTTCGGACGACTACACCTGGCGCCGGTGATTGCCGATTTCCTGATGCTTTACCCAGGCCTTGACGTGCAATTGCACCTGATCGACAGCTTTGTCGACATGCAGGGCTCGAACCTGGGCAAGGTCGATCTGGTGTTGCGCGCCGGGCAAATGGCCGACACCCGCTTGGTGGCCACGCCGCTGGCGAGCATGGTGCGCATCGCCTGCGCCAGCCCGGATTACTTGCAACGCCGCGGTGTGCCGACCGATCCGGCGCAGTTGGTCGACCACGATGGTCTCGACTGGGAGGGCCTGGCTCCGCCGTTCGCCTGGCGTTTCGAACGGGATGGGCAGATGCACTTGCACCGGCCAGCACGAATCCGCATGAGCGCCAACAATGCCGAGGCGCTGGTCTGTGGCGCACTGGCCGGGTTGGGCATCGCGCATTTGCCGACCTGGCTGGCCAGCGAATATTTATTGCGCGGCGAACTGCTACCGCTGTTCTGCGAAAACGGCCTGCCACCACCGGAAAGCACCGGCATTTATGCGTTGCGCCTGGAGCAGCAGCCCAGTTCGCGCAGCCGCTTGTTGCTGGAATACCTGAAGACCCGTTTCAGCCCCATCCCGCCGTGGGATCTGGCGCTGCAAACCAACCTGGGCCGCCATTAGTCCAGAATTATCTGGCGCATTAAAGATTCGCCCGCTAGATTCATGACGATCACTGATCAAGGCTTTGAAATGAACACTGAGCGCAACAACCCGGACAACTGCGACGACCTGCTGCTGGACAATCAGGTCTGCTTCGCCCTGCATTCCACCTCGCTACTGATGACCAAGGTCTACAAGCCGCTGTTGCAAGCACTGGGCCTGACGTATCCGCAGTATCTGGCAATGATGGTGTTGTGGGAAAAGGATGGGTTGACGGTCGGCGAAATCAGCACCCGACTGCTGACCGATCCCGGCTCCCTCACCCCACTGCTCAAACGCCTGGAAGCCGAAGGCTTGCTGAGCCGCACCCGCAGCCGTGAAGACGAACGGGTGGTGATTGTCGAACTGACCGAGCCAGGCCATGCGCTGCGAGACAAGGCGCGCGGCATTCCCCAATGCATCCTCGGTGCCAGCGGACAGACGCTGGAACAGTTGAAGAAGCTGCAAGCGGATCTCCAGGCATTGCGCAGCCATCTGCAAGACAGCCTTTAGGTGATGGCCTGCTAGACCGCGTTATCGTTCTTCGCGGGCAAGCTTCGCTCCTACAGGTTTTGTGTCGTTTACAAATTATGTTATCGACCGAAACCCGTAGGAGCGAGGCTTGCCCGCGAAGGCGTCCTCCCCGTCGCAAAAAACTTCACTTCGCAACAATCCCGCACGAAAGCCTCTATCTCAAGCTTCTCCTCCCCAATCGAATTGCTGGACTACGACTCAAAACAAATTTTTTCGAAAATTTATATTGCGCACTAAATATTTGAGAGCTACATTTATTTCGCACTTACTTAGCGCGCAAACATTTAGCGCAAAAAATAAAACTCCAAACGAGGCTCACACCATGCAAACGCTCTACACCGCAATCGCAATCTCCACCGGCGGCCGTGACGGTCGTGCGATCTCCAGCGACGGCATCCTCGACGTCAAACTCGCGACCCCGAAGGAACTCGGTGGTGCTGGCGGCGCGGCAACCAACCCTGAACAACTGTTCGCTGCCGGCTACTCCGCCTGCTTCATCGGCGCGCTGAAATTCGTCGCCAGCCAGATCAAACGCAAAATCCCGGACGACGCGTCGATCACCGCCCATGTCGGCATCGGCCAGATCCCTGGCGGTTTCGGTCTGGACATCGACCTGCACATCAGCCTGCCGGGTCTTGAACAAGCCGATGCACAAAGCCTGGTCGAAGCCGCCCACCAGGTCTGCCCGTACTCCAACGCCACCCGTGGCAACGTCGATGTGCGCTTGCACGTTACCGTCTAACCGCTGACTCCAAGGCCGAACAGGAAACGAACATGAATACTTTCACCAAAGTCTTGACCGGTACCCTTCTCGCCCTGTCCATCAACAGTGCATTCGCAGGCAATGGGGTTGAACACAACACCCAGGCGTTCCTCGACGTGCTGAATGCCGGCACCGGCAAACCGTTGGAACAGCTCACCCCTGCCGATGCCCGCGCGGTGTTGGTGGGTGCGCAAGCCGGGGTGAAGCTGACGCTGCCCAAAGCCGATGTCAGCGAGAAGACCATCCAGGTCGACGGCCAACCGATCAGCCTCACCATCGTGCGGCCGGCCGGGGTCAAAGGTGAGCTGCCGGTGTTCATGTTCTTCCATGGCGGTGGCTGGGTACTGGGGGACTTCCCGACCCACGAACGGCTGGTTCGGGACCTGGTAACGGGTTCGGGCGCGGCGGCGGTGTTCGTCAATTACACCCCCTCGCCGGAGGCGCGTTACCCGGTGGCGATCAACCAGGCCTACGCCGCAACGAAGTGGGTGGCCGAGCACGGTAAAGAGATCAACGTCGACGGCAAACGTCTGGCCGTGGCCGGCAACAGCGTCGGAGGTAACATGGCGGCCGTGGTTGCGCTGATGGCCAAAGACAAAGGCACGCCGGCGATCAGGTTCCAGGTGTTGTTGTGGCCGGTGACTGATGCCAGCTTCGAAACGGCATCCTACAACCAGTTCGCCGAGGGGTACTTCCTCACCAAAAACATGATGAAGTGGTTCTGGGACAACTACACCACCGACGCCAAACAGCGCAACGAGATCTACGCCTCACCACTGCGGGCGACCACCGCGCAACTCAAGGGCTTGCCACCCGCCCTGGTGCAGACGGCCAGCGCCGATGTACTGCGCGATGAAGGGGAAGCCTACGCCCGCAAACTCGACGAGGCCGGTGTGCCGGTCACGGCGGTGCGCTACAACGGTATGATCCACGACTACGGTTTGCTCAACGTGGTGAGCCAGGTGCCCGCGGTGCGTTCGGCCATGCTGCAAGCCTCTGAAGAACTCAAGCAACACCTGAAGAAATAACACCCCCTTGTAGGAGCGAGGCTTGCCCGCGAAGACGTAGTGTCAGTCGACATCAATGTTGAATGATAAATCGCCTTCGCGGGCAAGCCTCGCTCCTACAAGAGTTGGCGTTTTTCTGAAAAAAACGCACAAAAAAGCCCGACTCAATGGTCGGGCTTTTTCATTCCTGAAGCGGTGCTTATTTAGCACGGCCTTTGTAGGAACCGCCTTCGCGGGTATCGATCTCGATCATGTCGCCGATTTCGATGAAGTCAGCAACCGACAGTTCGGTACCGTTCTTCAGTTTGGCAGGCTTCATAACCTTGCCGGAAGTGTCACCGCGAGCGGAACCTTCGGTGTAGTCAACCTGACGCACGATAGTGGTCGGCAGCTCTACGGAAACCAGACGCTCTTCGAAGAAGATCGCTTCGCAAACATCGGTCATGCCTTCTTCAACGAAAGGCAGAACGGCTTCGATGTCTTCAGCGTTCAGCTCGTACATGGTGTAGTCGGTGGTGTCCATGAACGTGTAGGTGTCGCCGCTGATGAAGGACAGGGTCGCTTCTTTGCGGTCGAGGATTACGTCGTCCAGTTTGTCGTCGGCGCTGTAAACGATCTCGGTCTTGTAACCGGTCAGCAGGTTCTTCAGCTTGGTCTTCATGATCGCGCTGTTACGACCGGACTTGGTGAATTCAGCTTTCTGAACCAGCCAAGGATCGTTTTCGAGACGGATCACGGTACCGGGTTTCAGTTCTTTACCAGTTTTCATTGCGAATATCCGAATTTGGATGGGATTTACAAAAATCTAGGCCGCGTATCATATCCAATTTAGGTAAAACTGTACCAGCGCTGCGGCAAGATCCGCCTGCAAGGCTTGTTCCAGACACCACGCCTCGGCATGTTCTTGCAGTTCCGGCCAGTGTTTTCGGGTTGATTTCCAGTGCCCGGTCATTGTCTCACCGGCATTCCACGCCCGCCATAGACCGCTGATCGCCTCGCCAGCAGGCTTGGACAGGCCTTGGGTGTACAGAGTCAGGAAGGCGTCGAGCTTGTCCAGATGGATATCTTCGTCCTGCTGATAGATGTGCCAGAGCAGCGGCCGGCCTGCCCATTGGGCGCGGACAAAGGAATCTTCGCCGCGCACGGCGTTGAAATCGCAACTCCACAGCAGCAGGTCATATTGATCCTGTCGGACGAACGGCAGCACTTGTACGGTCAAGGCATCGCGCACATGCACCGCCCCGGCCGTCAGCCCGTCCACTTCGAGCCAGCGTTCGACGTCGCCAAGAATCCGCCCTTCGGGCACCAGCAGATGAGTGGGCGTCGAATCGGCAGCCATCGTGTCGAGCCAACTGGCCAGCCCGGTGTTTTCGTAGGCAAACAGCGAGATCAGCTGTGCATCTGGCGCGCGATCAATCCCCAGGCCTTGCAGGAATTCTCGTTGGGCTTGCGGGCTTTGCTGAAACTGCCGACGCCGTTCCAGCAACCCGCTTTCACGCAGCAAGCCACCGGTGCCCTTGCGAAAACCCGGGAAGAAGAAGTACTTCTGCACATTCCTGTACTTCACCGACGGCAAGCCGTGGCAGCCGACGACCCAGTCTTCGGCGCTCAGATAATCGAGGTTCATCCACAGCGCAGGCTTTTCCCGTTCGGCCATGGCTTCCATGTAAGCACTCGGCAACTGGCAGGCGAACGCGGCGATGACGACATCCGCCGCTTCGGTGGGTTGCCAGTCGGCCGACCACTGTCGCACCTCGACGCCCTGCTGCCACTGCTGCGCGGCATTGATATCGATTGGCGGACACAAACGCTCGAAGGCCCGCAGGTCGTCGACCCACAGGCGCACCGCCACTGAATGTTCGGCCACCAGTTGTCGGGCCAGGCGCCAGGTCACGCCGATGTCGCCAAAGTTGTCGACCACGGTGCAAAAAATATCCCAGCGGGTTTTCATTTCAGGCATTCCAGGCTCCCGTTGGCAAAGGCGCCGATTGTCCGCATAAATTACCCCGTGCAGAAGAGCCGACGGCGATTAATCTTCATGCGACAATCGCCACTCGCCCGCGACCACCCGCCAGGAGGCAGTAATGCCCTACCGTCCCAACCCGCGCCGTCCCTTGCCGATCCAGTTTAATGCGCTGCAACTGACCGGCAGCATTGCCCTCGGTTTGTGGCTGGGATTCATCGCAATCGCACTGACCTGCTGGCTCGCGTATCGACTGTTGTTCAACGAGCCATTGGCGCCCTTGGCCCAAGCGGTGGAACAACTGGCCAAGCCTGCGGTGATTGAGCAACCCGCCCTGCAGAACCCGATGTTCGAACAGTATGAGGAGCATCTGCGCAGGAACGAGCAGCAGCAAATGGTGGAACAGGCCAGAAGCAGCAAACACAATCTGTCCAATCCAAAATGCCAGTTCTGGCTGCAACAGGATCAGACCGCGCCGAGCGAAAAAAGCCGCGCCAATGTCCTGCAATTCTGCGATTGATCATGAAGCTCTCTATGCACAAGCCGACCGTCCACCAACTGATTATCGACAAGCTGCGGATCGATCTCGACATTGCCGAGCGTGCCGCGCAAACCTCTTACGAAACCGCGACCCACGAAGAAAATATCGCCGAAAACAAGTACGACACCCTGGGACTTGAAGCCTCTTATCTGGCGGCCGGACAGGCCAGACGAGTGGAAGAAATCAGGCAATCATTGGCCCTTTGTCAGAACCTGACACTGCGGCCTTATGACGACCGGCGCGGTATCGAAGTCGGCGCCCTGCTCGGTCTGGAAGACGAAAAGGGTCGCGAACAATGGCTGTTCCTGGCCCCCGACGCGGCCGGGCTGAAGGTTGATCTGGTGGGGCAATTGATTACCGTCATCACCCCCCGCTCGCCGCTGGGCAAAAGCCTGCTGGGCAAGTTCGAAGGAGATGAAGTGGAGATTCTGGTGGCGGGCGCTCGGCAACAGTTCTCTGTCACCGAGGTGGTTTAACCGAGCTATTAATGGACCGGCAGTTCGACGCCGTCGAACAGCTCTTCCAGTTCCTGTTTGTTGTGGCACTGAATGGCCTTGGCCATCACTTCGCGGGTCAGGTGCGGCGCGAATTTCTCGATGAAGTCGCACATGAAGCCACGCAGGAACGTGCCGCGACGGAAACCGATTTTGGTAATGCTGGATTCGAACAACTCGCTGGCATCGAGCACCACCAGATCGCTATCGAGCTTGGTGTCGACCGCCATTTTCGCCACAATGCCCACGCCCAGGCCCAGACGAACGTAAGTCTTGATCACGTCGGCGTCGGCCGCGGTAAACACCACTTTCGGTGTCAGGCCGCGATGGCTGAAGGCTTCGTCGAGTTTCGAACGGCCGGTGAAACCGAACACGTAGGTCACAATCGGGTATTCGGCCAAGGCTTCGAGAGTCAGCTTCGACAACTTGGTCAGCGGGTGGCCCTGAGGCACGACCACGCAGCGGTTCCAGCGGTAGCACGGCATCATCACCAGGTCGCCGAACAACTCCAGCGCTTCGGTGGCGATGGCGAAATCGACGGTGCCGTCAGCGGCCATCTCGGCGATCTGCATCGGCGACCCCTGATGCATGTGCAGGGCAACGTCCGGGTATTGCTTGATGAAATTGCTGATCACCGGTGGCAACGCATAACGCGCCTGGGTGTGCGTGGTGGCGATCGACAAGGTGCCCTTTTTCTCGTTGGAGAATTCCTGAGCGATCTGCTTGATGCTTTCAACTTTGCGCAGGATCTCACCAGCGGTGGTGATAATGCGCTCGCCGGCCGGGGTCACCCGGGTCAAGTGCTTGCCGCTGCGGGCGAAAACCTCGACCCCCAATTCGTCTTCCAGCAGACGGATCTGTTTGCTGATGCCCGGTTGTGAGGTGTAGAGGCTTTGGGCTGTAGCTGAAACGTTGAGGTCGTGGTGCGCCACTTCCCAGATGTAGCGCAATTGTTGAAGCTTCATATGAATCCCTCAAAGCAGGTAGACGCCACGGGCATCAGCGACGATATATAACTATATTAATGGTTTGATTAATAAATCTAGAACTTTTTTATCAAAACGCCATTATTCGTGTCCTAGCGATCCCCTTTGCGGCGGCGCTCCATCAGCGGCACCAGATAGACCGGCACCCTGGATAGCTGCAACACTCGCGCAGCGGTTCGGCCCAATGGCGTTTCCGCGCCAGCGCCATGACTGTGACTCCCTACGATCAGCAAATCGACGGAGAGTTTCTGCGCCTGGTCGAGAATCACCTGCGACGGATCGCCCTGCAGTACCCGCACTGCCCGAATCCGTTCCAGGTCCTGCTCCCCTTCATCCCCCAGTTCTTCGCGAAAGCTGTCGAGCACCCGCTGCTCAATATTGGCAATCACCGTATTCAGGCCCTGACTGTGAAACTCGTTCAAGGCCTGCTCATCGAGGTAACTCTGTAGCACCGATTCGGCAAACAACCCCATCGGCTCAACCGCGTGCACCACATATAGATCGGCATTGAATGTTCGAGCCAGTGCCAGCGCATGCTGCATCACAAAAGGTGCGTACAGACCGAGGTCGGTGGCATACAGCATCGAATGAATCATAGGGACCTCCTTTAATGCCAACATGGCGGAGATTGATTCAGCTTAGCAGTGCCGCGGCGAGTGCGGCGTCTGGCGCAACGCATTGAACCGCGGCGCTTTAAATCGACGGCTCGTTACTGATGCCATGCGGCACGTGACCGGTGGCGACCACTTCGCGGGCCAGCTCGCAATGGCCGGCCTGGTCGTCGAAAAATACGTCGGCGGCAAAGGCTTCGAGAAAAGCCGATTTGGTCAGTCCGCCGAGGAACAGCGATTCATCCAGACGGATGTCCCATTCGCGCAACGTGCGGATCACCCGTTCATGGGCCGGCGCCGAACGCGCGGTCACCAGCGCGGTGCGGATCGGACAGGCATCATCGGGGAACTCGCGCTGCAGAAGATTGAGCGCTGCGAGGAAGCCTTTGAACGGCCCACCGCGCAAAGGCTCACGGGCCGACTCGCGCTCGCTGGCCTGAAACGCTGCAAGGCCTCCCGACTGATAGACCCGCTCCGATTCGTCGGAAAACAGCACCGCGTCACCGTCGAATGCAATGCGCAGTTCATCGCTGGCGGCGCGACTGGCACCGCCCGACAGAATGGTCGCTGCGGCAAACCCGGCATCCAGCGCACTGCGCACATCGTCGGCATGGGTCGAAAGAAACAGGTCGCAGCCAAAGGCCTTGAGGTATGGATAAGGACTGCGTCCACCGACAAATGCCGCACGCGAGATCGCCAGGCCATAGTGATGAATCGAGTTGAAAACCCGAAGGCCCGTGTCGGCGCTGTTGCGCGATACCAGAATCACCTCGACCCGGGCACGGCCCAGGCTGGCGTTCAGGTTCAGGAGTTTTTGCACCAACGGGAACGCATCGCCGGGCTCGAGAATTTCGTCTTCGTGTTCGATCTGGTATTGCCGATAGGCCTCGACGCCACTCGACAGATAGACCTTATGGCTCTCGCTCAAGTCGAACAGCGCTCGCGAAGAAATCGCCAGCACCAGTTTGTCGTCTATCCCATTTGCCATGCCCTTTCCCCTAATGCCCAATCAGTTAAGCCGCAATGCTATCTGTAGCAGCTGCCGAGCCTGCGAGGCTGCGTTCGGCTGCGCAGCAGTCGTAAAACCAGAGATTGCAGTACATCAGGCAGACCGCGTCGGCCGGATTCACGACTGCTTCGCAGCCGAACGCAGCCTTCGGCAGCTGCTACGAGGTGCGTCGCGCGCTGAAATTGCTGAACTGTCGGCATTACTTCCCCCTTCTTTTGACCGACTCAGTGATTACGTCGGTCGATAAAGCCCAAGCTGCGATACAAGGCCTCGATTCGCGGCAACTCACATCCCGCCGCCTTCGCCGCTGCCAGTGGCCGAGCGTAGATCGCGTCCAGTTCCAGCGGCCGCTTGTGCCGAAAATCGTGGTACATGCTCGGCCAATAGTCGGGCATTTTCTCGGTCATGTTGAATAGATAACCGGCGTAACCCGGTGGTATGTCATGACCACACGCGTTGGCCCCCTGAACCACTTCGGCCATCAAGGCCTGAATCAACGCGCGGCTGTCG
Organism: Pseudomonas sp. LBUM1673; assembly: GCF_059695645.1. Lineage (NCBI taxonomy): Bacteria > Pseudomonadati > Pseudomonadota > Gammaproteobacteria > Pseudomonadales > Pseudomonadaceae > Pseudomonas > Pseudomonas sp. LBUM1673. Next base: position 2,041,054 of record NZ_CP166780.1, on the reverse strand, counting down.
GCATCCGCCATCAACGGCGTGGTGCTGGCCCCGAGCAGAACCGACAAACCGTTGTAGGGGATATTCCAGACCAGTTTCTGCCAGCGCGCCTGATGCAGATTCGGCATGGCCTGGGCGTCGATACCGGCGGCGCGGAACAGTCCGGCGCCCTCCTCGACGATATTCATGCGCGCCTGTTCGGCGGCGGGGCCGCTGTGGTAGCCGACACTCACCGCCCCGAGCGCTTGATGGGTGATGACGCCAGGGCCCAAACGATGGACGCAGATCAGACAGAGCCCGCCGAGCAGGTGCAGTGAATCGGGCAGCAACTCGCGCAGACTGTCTTCGACGTCCAGGCCATTTTGCAGCAACAGCACTTTGGCATCAGGCGCCGCAGCTTGAATAATGGCCGGCGCCAGGTCCGCGTTACTGGTGGTCTTGGCGCCCACCAGTAACCAGTCACAGGGCGGCATGTCGGCAGCCGACGAATAGGCCTGGACCGGGTTCAGGGTCAGCGGGCCCAACAACGCATGGTCGAGATGCAAGCCGCGTTCGGCCACCGCTGAAAACTCACTGCGCAACAGAAAATGCACATCGAAGCCGGCCCGCGCCAGCATCACCCCGTAGAAACCACCGATCGCGCCGGTCCCGATAATACCGATTGTCGGCCTGGCCACTGTGCCTGTCATGGCAACTCCTCTGCTTGTTGGCTCAACGCCTGACTTACGGCCTCGTTGAGCGCCGTGCGGGTCAGACGCGACTGTAGCGCCCCGAAAAACTCACCGTCGCGCACCACAAACAGCGCCGGCAAATGAAAGACCCGATAACGCTCGACCACCCCGCCATTGTTCCCGGCATCGATCCAGCACAGTCGATCGACCATCAGGTCGAACCTGGGCAATTGCTCACGGGCAAAACGGCAACTGGCGCAGCCGACACTGGTAAAAATCACCAGTGAAATGCCGCTCATCGCCAGTAACCGTTGGTCGGCGTCGAAATCGGTCAGTTCCGATTCGACCACTATACTGGGAGAAACAATGTCAGATGACCGACACAGGGAGTCCGTGTTCATGAGACGTTATCTTCCTCATCCTGACGATGTGCCCGTCGAATTAACGTTGCTCAAACATGAGTGTATTTCGCGGCAAGAGCTGCACACTATCAGCCTCGGCGGCATGGCTTGCAATTACCACCGCGCGTGGCGACGGGGTACGGCACTCGAAGTGCGCATGCCGACCCTGAGCATCTCAGTCTGTTACCTGGGCTATGTGGCTTGGTGCCTGCGACGAAAACGCGGCTATCTGGTGGGGATCGCGTTTGTCGATGAACAGACGCTATTTTGCGCGCGGATGGGTGAGCAGGTCTGCCAGATCGAACGTTACTGCCGTCAGCACGAACCCCAAAGCGAACAGCAGATCAATCAGAGCCTGGCCCTCGAATGGGTCCAGCAGCACGCCGACGAGTTCTCCCACGACACGGTTCGCAAGGCATTTGCACAGCCAGTGCTGGATTAGGGGGTGTTATCAATTCGTTTCCCCGGCGCGATGGGCAAACTAATTGAGAATGCCCCCTAAACCGGCGTCTGCCCATTGTCGAGCCACGGTGTAACGCGCTAAGGTTCGACTCCCCGACGCGCTTAAATTTGCTGTGCTCCGCCGCGCGGGGATCGCTGGCGGCCGGCACCCGTGACCTGACGAGTAAACGATGGCTGATTTACCGATCAACGACCTTAACGTCGCCTCCAACGAGACCCTGATCACTCCCGATCAGCTCAAGCGTGATATCCCTCTGAGCGACGTTGCCCTGCGCACCGTCACCAAGGGCCGCGAAGTCATTCGCAACATTCTTGATGGCACCGACCACCGCCTCTTCGTCGTGATCGGACCATGCTCGATCCACGACATCAAGGCTGCCCACGAATACGCCGAGCGCCTGAAGGTACTCGCGGCCGAAGTGTCCGATACCCTGTATCTGGTCATGCGCGTGTATTTCGAGAAGCCACGCACCACCGTCGGCTGGAAAGGCTTGATCAACGATCCATACCTGGACGACTCGTTCAAGATTCAGGATGGCCTGCACATCGGTCGTCAGTTGCTGCTGGACCTGGCCGAGATGGGCCTACCGACCGCGACCGAAGCCCTCGACCCGATCTCCCCGCAATACTTGCAGGACCTGATCAGCTGGTCGGCGATCGGCGCACGCACCACCGAATCCCAGACTCACCGTGAAATGGCTTCCGGCCTGTCCTCGGCCGTCGGCTTCAAGAACGGCACCGATGGCGGCCTGACGGTGGCCATCAACGCCCTGCAATCGGTTTCCAGCCCGCACCGTTTCCTGGGTATCAACCAGGAGGGTGGCGTGTCGATCGTCACCACCAAGGGCAACGCCTACGGTCACGTGGTGTTGCGCGGCGGTAACGGCAAACCGAACTACGATTCGGTCAGCGTCGCACTCTGCGAGCAAGCGCTGAACAAGGCGAAGATCAAGCCGAACATCATGGTCGATTGCAGCCACGCCAACTCCAACAAGGACCCGGCCCTGCAACCGCTGGTGATGGAGAACGTCGCCAACCAGATCCTCGAAGGCAACCAGTCGATCATCGGCCTGATGGTCGAAAGTCACCTGAACTGGGGTTGCCAGGCGATCCCGAAAGACCTCGCCGACCTGCAATACGGCGTGTCGATCACCGATGCCTGCATCGACTGGACCGCCACCGAAAACACCTTGCGCAGCATGCATGCCAAGCTCAAGGACGTGCTGCCCAAACGCAATCGCAGCTGATCGCCGTTTCGTTTCACGCATAAAAAACGCCAGGCTTAAACCTGGCGTTTTTTTATGCGTTCGCTTTGTTCACAGCTTGGCGGCATGCCGCTGGTGACGTTCCATGTAGCGTTCCACGTAAGAGCACGATGGAATGACCGTGTAGCCCATTTCTTCAGCGTATTGCAGTGCCTGCTCGGTCAACGCCGCCGCGATGCCGCGACCACGCAGCGCGTTGGGCACAAAGGTACGATAAATATCCAGGGTCTGTTTTCCCAGATCCATATAGGTCAGGTAGGCACGATAACCGTCCACAGTGGTCTCGAACTGATGACCAGCCTGGTCATGGTGGATGGACAACGCCTCGCTCATCACTACTCCTCGCGGGTCTTTAATTCTGACCCCTACCTTACCGATGTTTTTCCGGCGAAGGAACATCTACGCCACCCCGTGCCTGAATGGACACCGAGAAGAGCAGCACCAATCTCGCGCAACCGGGCACGTAACAAATAGTAGGCACCATTGGCAGAAATGCTCAAGGGACGCTCGTCATGCTGGCAGGCGGGTGTTGCTCCGGGTGATGCAGGGATGGCTCGACCGGGATCTTCCCGGGTCGGGGCCTGAACATTGCCGGATATTGAGACTTAAGACGAGCGCCCTTTGTTTAAGTCACCTCAACATGGATAAAGATATGGGAGCCGCTGCGCAAAATTCGAACAAAAGTGTGGACGACTCCATCTAGACAGACTTTAGCCAAGACTGAAAAACAGCTGCCGACTCGGGGAACTTTTCCTCGGCGGCTCGCTCAGTTCGGGCCTCGCAGCTGGATATTTTTTATACAATGCAGTTAAAAGTTGCTCGAAAAAGAATCAACGCCTACAATTTTTTTTGCTTCTTGCGCTACGTCAGTTTACTTACTACAAGTAATGGGTAGTATGTACGCCGGCTATTTCCTCACTCTGAGGAGACAGCTACTTAATAGAAAGTCCTTGAAGGGGAACACGATGAACAACGTTCTGAAATTCTCTGCTCTGGCTCTGGCCGCAGTTCTGGCTACCGGTTGCAGCAGCGTATCGAAAGAAACCGAAGCACGTCTGACTGCTACTGAAGACGCAGCAGCTCGCTCCCAGGCTCGTGCAGACGAAGCTTACCGTAAAGCTGATGAAGCTCTGGCTGCTGCTCAAAAAGCACAACAGACTGCTGACGAAGCTAACGAGCGTGCTCTGCGCATGCTGGAAAAAGCTAGCCGCAAGTAATAGTCCTTCGGGATTGTTATCAAGCCGACCCATTTTTTGGGTCGGCTTTTTATTGCCCGCCGTTTCTGCAGGCCATAAAAAACCCGCCGACGCGGTCTGCATCGGCGGGTTGCTTTAACGCGTTACTGCTGCAGGTCGATCGGCGCACTCGATACCATCGGTGCCGAAGCACCCGGCACGGCGATTTCCACCGGCAGGCCATCTTCAGCGGCGACTACGTCACGCACCACATCCCAATTCATGCGCAAGTTGTTGGTGATGTCCTCACGCTTGAGCATCGCATTGATCACGGCTGTGTGCTTGTCGACCACCGAAGGGTTGCCCTTGTCATCCAGCGGCGTGTGCGCTTCCAGATAGACCTTGCCGCCACTGAGGCCGAACTTGTACGGATCGTTGATGATGCGCACCGACGTCCCTACCGGCACCATGCTGGCCATTTCCAGCACGTTGTTGTTGAACATGCGGAAGCAACCGTGACTGGTGCGCATGCCGATACCGAACTTCTTGTTCGAACCGTGGATCAGGTAGCCCGGAGTGCCCAGGGTGAATTTGAACGGCCCCAGCGGGTTGTCCGGGCCGGCCGGCACCACATTGGGCAGCGGATCGCCATCGGCGGCGTGTTCGGCCTTGATAGACGCTGGAGGGGTCCAGGATGGGTTCGGCGTCTTGGCAATGATGCTGGTGTGGGCAATCGGCGAGCCCCAGCCTTCACGGCCGATACCCAGCGGGAAGGTGTACACCACGTTCCGGCCTTTCGGGAAATAGTAAAGACGGTATTCAGCCAGGTTGATGACGATGCCTTCACGGGGGCCCGGCGGCAGGATGAAGCGCGTCGGCAGCACCACTTCGGTACCTGCGCCCGGCAACCATGGATCAACGCCCGGGTTGGCCGCGACCATTTCCGAATAGCCCAGATCGTAGGCGGTGCCAAGGTCGGCGAAGGTGTCTTCGTACTTGGCCTTGATCACCTGCACCTGGCCGATGATGTCTTCACCGGGTGGTGGCAGGGGTAGCTCCAATGCTGCTACCGGACCCGCGACGCAGAGGGCGGCAAGAGACAGGCAGCGGGTGACGGCGGGAAAGCGCGGCAACATCCGGAAAATCCTTTGCATGATCGACAAGGGTATAAAAACGGGATTGTACACCGCCGCCCGTTATTTCGGGGAGACGTAAAGACCTGTGGTTAGGGGGACCTGCGATGAGGGGCTTGCCTGTGGCGAGGGGGCTTGCCCCCGTTCGGCGGCGTAGCCGTCGTGAAACCGGTAAATGCGTTTTTACTGTAGAACCCCGGTGATCGGAATTTGGGGCCTGCTTCGCAGTCCGACGGGAGCAAGCTCCCTCGCCACAGGCAAGCCCCCCTCGCCACAGGGGCCCTAAAGCTCGAACCGCAACTCAGGCCAGATCGGCGAGGTGCCGCGTTTTTGCGATTCCAGAATGGCCCGGCACAGCGAGCACAGGCGCTGATCCTGGAACACCGTACGATCAACGCTCGACCAGCGCGGTTGCGCCGGTAACAGACTGCCGCACAAGGTTCGGTCCGCCGAGCCGCCCAGCTCAAGCTGACGGGTCACCAGATGTACCCGCACTTCCTGGCAGGCGAACAGATCCAGCTGTTCGTCAGGCTCGATCAGTTGATAGGCAAAAAGGGACCAGGCAGGACGCGGCATCGGGGGCTCCAAATCGGGGGCGCCACCTTAGCCGAAACACCGCCGCTAGAAAAGCGTCAAAGCAGCGGTTTCAGTGTCGGCCAGACATTTTCCAGCAACTTGTCCTGAGCCGCCGCAGCCGGGTGCAGGCCGTCGCCTTGCATCAGGTCCGGATGACCACCCACACCGTCGAGAAAAAACGGCACCAGCGGGATCTTTTTCTCGTTGGCTACCTTGGTGAAAGCCTCGGCAAAGGCCTGGGTGTAACGCGCACCGTAATTGGGCGGCAATTGCATGCCCAACAACAGCACCTTGGCACCACTGGCGCGGGAGCTGTCGATCATCGACGCAAGATTTTGTTGCAATTGTGTTGGCAGCATTCCCCGCAACCCATCATTGCCTCCCAACTCGAGGATAACCAGCGCAGGCTTATGCTCTGCAAGCAGCGCCGGCAGGCGCGCCCGGCCTCCGGCGCTGGTGTCGCCGCTGATGGATGCATTGACCACCTTATCGTCGAAACCTTCGCGCTTGAGCCGTTGCTCGAGCAACGACACCCACCCCACCCGGGTATCCAGGCCGAAACCGGCGCTGATACTATCGCCAACGATCAGGACTGTACCCGACGCTGCGCTCTGGGCCATGCACATCAAGGCCAGGCCAGCACTCAAAAACCACACACGCATCGGATTCTCCATGGGCGCAAGCATTCTCACCGCGAAGAACCTCAGCAAAGTGGTTCCCAGCGCGGAAGGTGAACTGACTATCCTGCACGAACTCAGCCTGGAACTGAACAAGGGCGACAGCCTGGCCATCGTCGGCGCCTCCGGTTCCGGCAAATCCACCCTCCTCGGCTTGCTTGCCGGCCTCGACCTGCCGAGCAGCGGCGAAGTCACTCTCGCCGGTCAAGGCCTGAGCAATCTCGACGAAGACCAACGCGCCCGCATCCGTGCCGAGCACGTGGGTTTTGTCTTCCAGTCTTTTCAGCTGCTCGACAGCCTCAACGCCCTGGAAAACGTCATGCTGCCGCTGGAACTCGATGGCCGCAAAGACGCCCGTGAGCGCGCTACCGAACTGCTGCAGCGCGTCGGGCTGGGTCAACGCCTGACCCACTCGCCGCGCCAGCTTTCCGGTGGTGAACAGCAGCGTGTGGCAATTGCCCGCGCCTTTGCTGCGGAGCCCGATGTGCTGTTCGCCGATGAGCCCACCGGCAACCTCGACAGCCATACCGGCGAGCGCATCAGCGATCTGCTGTTCGAACTCAACCAGGAAAGCGGCACGACCCTGGTACTGGTCACCCACGACGAACGCCTGGCACATCGCTGCCGACGCCTGATCCGCCTTGAAGCCGGCCTGCTGGTCGCCCCTCTGGAGCCTTAATGGCACGCCTGCCGCTGTTGCGCCTGTTCAGTCTCGCCATCCGCCAGCTGCTGCGCGATGCCCGCGCCGGTGAGTTGCGCGTGTTGTTCTTCGCCTTGCTGGTGGCCGTGGCGGCGAGTACCGCCATCGGCTACTTCGGCGCCCGCCTGAACGGCGCCATGATGCTGCGCGCCACCGAGTTTCTCGGTGCCGACCTGTTACTCGAAGGCAGTTCGCCAGCACGCCCCGAACAGATAAGAAGCGGCACGGAGTTGGGCCTTGAGCACGCTCAGGTGGTGGAGTTTTCCAGCGTCATCGCCACCGACAACGGCATTCAGTTGTCCAGCATCAAAGCCGCCGATGGCGTCTACCCGTTACGCGGCGAACTGAAAAGCGCCCCCACCCCCTTCGCACCGGAACAACCCGGCGGCGGGCCGAAACCCGGCGAAGCCTGGGTCGAAGCGCGACTGCTGACCGCGCTGGACTTGAAGATCGGCGACAGCATCGACGTCGGCATGAAAACCCTGACACTGGCGCGGGTGCTGACCTACGAGCCGGATCGCGCCGGCAATTTCTACAGTCTGACGCCACGGGTGCTGATCAACCTCAGCGACCTTGAGGCGACCGGTGTGGTGCAACCCGGCAGCCGGGTCAGTTACCGTGAACTCTGGCGTGGCCCTGCCCCGGCGCTGGAAACCTATCGTCAACTGATCAAGCCAGGCCTGGCGGCCAACCAGCGTATACAGGATGCCCGGGACGGCAACCGACAGATCGGCGGCGCCCTGGGTAAGGCTGAACGTTATTTGAACATGGCCAGTCTGGTGGCGGTTCTACTGTCCGGCGTGGCGGTAGCGTTGTCAGCGACACGCTTCGCCACTCGCCGATTCGATGCCAGTGCATTGCTGCGCTGCCTGGGTCTGTCTCGCCGGGAAACCATGGTGCTGTTCAGTCTGCAATTGACCGTACTCGGACTGCTCGCCAGCATCAGCGGCGCCCTGCTCGGCTGGCTGGCACAGCTCGGGCTGTTTGCGCTGCTGCGTGATTTACTGCCAACCGATGTCCCACCGGGAGGTCTGTTGCCGGCCATCGCCGGAATCGGCACCGGACTGGTCGCCCTGGCCGGTTTCGCCCTGCCGCCACTGGCCGCTTTGGGTCGGGTACCACCGCTGCGGGTATTACGTCGCGACATGCTGCCGATTCCGTCCAGCACCTGGATGGTTTATGGCGCGGCGCTGGGCGCCCTCGGCCTGATCATGTGGCGCCTGAGCCTGGACCTGGTGCTGACCTTCGCCCTGCTCGGCGGCGGTGTGATCGCGGCGCTGGTGCTGGGCGGTTTGCTGTTGCTGCTGCTCAAGAGCCTGCGCCGGATGCTGGCCCGCGCCTCATTGCCATGGCGCCTCGGGTTGGGCCAACTGCTGCGCCATCCATTGGCAGCTGCGGGTCAAGCCCTGGCCTTCGGTTTGATTCTGCTGTCCATGGCATTGATTGCGTTGCTACGCGGCGAGTTACTCGACACCTGGCAAAACCAGCTGCCGAAAAACGCCCCGAATTATTTCGCCCTGAACATTCTGCCAGCGGACAAACAGGCCTTTACCGATCGATTGATGGAATTGTCGGCTCAATCGGCGCCGCTGTACCCGGTGGTGCCGGGACGGCTGATCAGCATCAATGGCGAACCGGTGCAGGACATCGTCAGCAAGGATTCGGCCGGTGATCGAGCCATTCAACGCGACCTGAGCCTGACCTGGGCGGCAGACCTGCCGGCGGGTAACAAACTCACCGCCGGTAACTGGTGGGACCAGCAACCGGCGGATGAAATACCCGGTGTTTCGGTGGAAGGTAAAGTTGCCGAAAGCCTCAAACTCAAGCTCGGCGATCACATGGTATTCACCGTCGGCGGGGCCAATCGGGAGGCGAAAGTCACCAGCCTGCGGGAGATCAACTGGGACAATTTCCAACCGAACTTTTTCATGATCTTCCAGCCCGGCACCTTGAAGGACTTGCCGGCGACCTACCTGACCAGTTTCTATCTGGCGGCCGGTCACGATCAGCAGATCGTCGACCTGTCCCGCAGCTTTCCGGCAGTGACCATTCTGCAAGTCGAAGCCTTGCTGGCGCAGCTGCGCAGCATCCTCGCCCAGGTGACCCTGGCGGTGGAATACGTGCTGTTGTTTGTGCTGGCCGCGGGGATGGCGGTGTTGTTCTCCGGCTTGCAGGCAACCCTCGATGAACGCATTCGCCAAGGTGCGTTGTTGCGAGCGCTGGGTGCCGAACGGCAGTTGCTGGTCAGGGCCCGGCGTATCGAATTCGGCCTGCTCGGCGCGGTCAGCGGGTTATTGGCGGCACTGGGTTCGGAACTGGTGAGCCTGGTGCTCTACCGTTACGCTTTCGACCTGCCCTGGCATCCGCATCCGTGGCTGTTGGTATTGCCGCTGATCGGCGCGGTGTTGATCGGCGGTGCCGGTGTGTTCGGCACACGCCGCGCCTTGAACGCCAGCCCCCTGACAGTCCTGCGCGAGGGTTGATAGACTCAAGCACTCTGATCCACGTATTCAACCACAAGAAGTCGCCATGAGCCGTTATCGCCCTCCCCGCACCGCTGGCACCGCGCTGATCACCCCCGAAGGTGAAGCGCGGATGCGGGCCGAGTTTCATGAGCTCTGGCATGTACGGCGGCCTCAGGTAACGCAGTCGGTCAGCGAAGCGGCAGCACAGGGCGATCGCTCGGAAAATGCCGAGTACACCTACGGCAAAAAAATGCTGCGCGAGATCGACAGTCGCGTGCGCTTTCTCACCAAACGCCTGGAAGCACTCAAGGTCGTCAGCGAAAAACCCAGCGATCCGAACAAGGTTTATTTTGGCGCCTGGGTCACGATTGAAGATGAAGACGGCAAGGAGTCGCGTTATCGCATCGTCGGGCCGGATGAGCTGGATTTGAAACAAGGCCTGATCAGTATCGACTCACCGTTGGCGCGCGCCTTGATCGGCAAGGCTCTGGACGCCGAAGTGCGGGTCCAGACACCAACCGGTGAACAATGCGTGTATATCGTGGCGATCGAGTATCTGTGAGCCGCAGCGCTCTAAGCCTCAGCGTCGGGTAATCAGCCCTTGGCGAGCCACGCGAGTCAGCTGCCTGATCACTTCAGGCGCATCCTCGGCACCGGGCGCCAGAATCACCGCCAGATCGAAACTGTCGTTGGCAAAACGTGCCAGTGACTCGCCATCGTCGACAAACTGAATCAGGAAGGCTGCGGGCCCGCCGGTGCGACGTGGCCAGCCATCGAGGTAACGCAATAGCGTCGGCTGATGTTTACCGCCAAGCAGGATTTTTGGATTGCGTTGGGTCAGGTGTGCCGTGATCGGCGCGGGGCGTACAACAGGGCTTAGTGCATTCATTGTGTCGTGTCTCTGCCTCAAAAGTCTGCATGGCAGGTGAGAGGCAACACCGAACCAGCGCTTTAGCGGTATTTCGAAGCCTGTTTCGAGCTTCTATCGGCAACTGAACGAGTCACCTGGCGCCCCGCAAGTAGCTGTTTAAATCGGCGCATGAGCAGCATCCTAGAGAAGCTGACCGGACAGTGTCAAGAATCACCAGCAACAAAAAAGGCCTGCACAGTGCAGGCCTTTTCGTTGTGCCAGAGTGGTCAGCTGGTGATGGCGCGGTCTACCGACAGCTTGCCTGCACCTTCGATCAGCACTGCGAGGCTGCCGCCGAGCAAGGCCAGGGCGAATTCATAACCGTTATTGGCCATGAACAGACCGTTGCTGATGTGCACCGTGAAAATAGCCACCAGCGAGAGAAAGGTCAGCCCCAGCGCTGCCGGGCGTGCCAGCAGACCGATGATCAGCGCCAGACCGCCGAAGAACTCGGTACCACCAGCCAGGATCGCCATCAGGTGACCCGGCGCCAGCCCAATACTTTCCATGTACTGCGCGGTACCGGCAATGCCGTAGCCACCGAACATACCAAAGAGTTTCTGTGAGCCGTGGGCCGCGAAGATGATGCCGACGAAGATCCGCAGAATTGTCAGACCGTAGCCCGCGCGGGTGGACAGTACCTTGTTGATCAGTGTGCTCATGCTGTGTCATCCATTGTGAGTGTGTGTTGGTTGGCCGCCATATTAATCAATAAAACTCATGTTAAAAGCGCAAAAAACGCACCATAACAATCAGTTTAGTAGATCATTTCCGTGAGGCAACTTTTTGCCCCTGGGGCTCCAACGACTCCCGCTCCCGATCGAACGCCAGGTAATACTTGTTCACGCTATTAACATAGCTGACCGCCCCCATTCCCACCTGCTCCATGGCAATGCGCTCGACCTGGAAAAACCACTGATTAGGGTTCAAGCCGCGCCGCCGGGCCTCGGCGCGCATGCCCTGGACCCGCTCCGGCCCCATGTTGTAGGCCGCCAACACGAACGCCATGCGCTCGCGTTCGTTGAGTTTGGGGCTGGCAAAAAACTTGCGGCGGATCATCGCCAGGTACTTGGCCCCGGCCTGCACATTGGCGTCCAGGTTCTGAATGTTACTGACGCCAACCCGTTGCGCCGCAGACGGGGTAATTTGCATCAGGCCAGTGGGGCCGCTGCCGCTTCTGGCGTTGGGTTGCAGCGCCGACTCCTTGAAGGCCAGCGCCGCCAGGTTCAGCCAGTCCATCCCTTGGGCTTCAGCGTGCTTTTGCAGAACCGGTCGAAGTTTTTCCAGGCGTTGCCGATCAGCCTTGGCCAGGGGGTAGTGCACTTGATACAGGCGCCGATAGATCCGCAGGAACGCCGCATCCTGATCCGACGGCTTCTTGTAGGTGGTCAAGAAGCGATCGATGCTCGCACGCAGCATCGAGGCGTCGCGGCGCACGAACCAGTACTCCTCGCCCGGCTCGCTGATGAGGACCTGGCGATCGAAGCGCAACTTGGACAGGATCTTGCCCCAGCGTTCGGCAATCGGTTGCTCGACGATCGTCAGATGAAAGATCCCGCCCTGAACCATTTCCAGCACGTCCTCGACGGCCAGGCTTGGATCGACCCACTCGATTTTCACCGGGGGCAATTTGTGCAGTGCAAGCTTTTGATTGATCTGACTGACGGCATCCCCGGCCGCGCTGCCGGTGGGTAGCGCGAGGGTTTTGCCTGAGAGTTGTTCGAGACGGGTGTAATGTCGTTCGCCTTTGATTCCCACCAACAGCAACGGCACATTGCTGGCAATCGGTTGACTGGTGCTGACCGCGAGGCCCGATTGCGGATCAAGCAATTCCCCCGGCGCAACCAAATCACCCTCCCCGCGCTGCAACGCGCCGAGCAGTTGATCCTTGGCTTTGGGAATGATCTTGAGGGTGATTTCCTGGCCGTCACGGGCGTAGCCATTGAGGTATTGCTCGAAAGCGCGCAGGCGGTGGTATTCGACGCCGATGGCCTGGCCCTGGACTTCGCCGGAGCTGTTGCGGCTCTGGTTGACCAGCACCCGCAACACGCGACTGCTGCGAATTTCCGCCAGGTCGCGGACCTTGGCCGCGGGCACTGCTTGCAACGGCCCGGCCAGACGCGCAACCGCCGGCATCGGCAGCAGCAACGAACAACACAGCAGTAACAACACCGAGGGACGTGTCATCCACTCTCCGGAAAGAATACTGGCCGACCTCATGGCTATTGCATGATGTCGAACGACAGAACAGAGCGCTTGAAGCGCTGATAAAGTGCGAGAGAGTGGCACAGTGACAGCAAACCTACCAATCCGACTTGTCTCGCGGCCTCAACAGACAGCTTTAACTCGTTGTAGTTCTTGGCTTTTCTTATAAATCTACAGCTCTGATATGCTTTCCGGCCTTTGGTCCGAGGTAGCACCATGCAACTCATCGATATCGGCGTCAACCTGACCAACCCCAGTTTCGCCGACAAACACCAGGCTGTACTCGACCGCGCCTATGCTGCCGGGGTCTGCCAACTGGTGCTCACCGGGACCAGCGTCGAGGGCAGCGAACAGGCTCTGGAGCTGTGCCAGCAACTGGACGAAAGTGCTCAGCGGCTGTTCGCCACGGCCGGCATTCATCCGCACTCGGCCAGCGACTGGAACGCCGACAGCGCTCAGCGTCTGCGCTGTTTGCTCAAGGAGCCGAACGTGGTGGCCGTGGGTGAATGCGGCCTCGATTTCAATCGTGATTTCTCGCCCCGCCCGCAGCAGGAAAAAGTCCTCGAAGAGCATCTGGCGATGGCGGTCGAGCTGCAATTGCCGGTGTTCCTGCACGAGCGCGACGCCAGCCAACGGTTGCTGGAGATCCTGCGCGATTATCGCGATCAATTGCCGGCTGCCGTGGTGCACTGCTTCACCGGTGAAAAGAAGGCGCTGTTCAGCTATCTCGACCTGGATTTGCACATCGGCATCACTGGCTGGATTTGCGACGAGCGCCGGGGCACGCACCTGCATCCGTTGGTCAAAGAGATTAAACGCGGGCGCTTGATGCTGGAGAGCGATGCGCCGTATCTGCTGCCCCGCAGTTTGCGCCCCAAGCCGAAGAATGGTCGCAACGAGCCAGCTTACTTGACCGAAGTGTTGCGTGAAGTCGCGTTGCATCGTGGGGAAACGGTGGAAGATTTGGCTGCCCATAGCACGGCCTGCGCACGAGCGTTCTTCGGTCTGCCCTCAATCCCCCTATAACCACAAATTCCCTGTGGGGGCGGGGTGTGGCGAGGGGGGCTTGCCCCCGTTCGGCTGCGTAGCAGTCGTATACACCGCGATTGCAGGTTTTGGGGCCGCTTCGCGACCCAACGGGGGCAAGCCCCCTCGCCACACAGGCTCGCTCCCACATTTGGATAGGCTGTGCTCGTTGACCTGTATCAACATCTGAATCCCTGCATAGCGGCACAATACTGGCACCTTGCCAAAACTGTTTCCGCTATCAGAGAAGACCTCCATGGGTGCCTGGCTTAGCAACATCTCGCTGAAATACAAATTCTGGGCGGTCAACGCCGTCGCCTTCGTCACCACCCTGTTGCTGGTGCTGTACGCCGTGCAGCTCGAACAACAGGCCCGCAGCCACGCCGCCCAGGCTTCGGCCCAGGCTCAGGCGCGATTGCTCGACACCTGGCCTGCCGGGCAACCACTGCCCAAGGCCGATCACCTTCTTACCTTCCATCGCGGGCAGGCGCCGTTGCTGAACGGGCAACCGGTGCTGGAGCTGACCGATACCAACGGTTGGGTCGAGATCAACGCCATGCCGCTGTTCGGGGAAAATCCGCTGATGGGCGCCGAAGTGTTCACTCGCCCCGATGGCCAACAAGTGGCAGTGATTGCCTACGGCCCAAGCCTGAGCCAAGTGTTCGGTGAACGCTTCACCCACTACGCGGTAGCGGTGTTCATCCTGATGCTGGCGATGCTCGGCGCGTCGCAACTGTTGATCCGCTTCCTGCTCAGCCAGCTCAACACCTTGAAAGACGTGATGCTCCACGTCGAGAAAACCGGCGACTTGTCGGCCCGTGTGCCGCTGGCCTGCCAGGATGAAGTCGGGCAAATGGCCAACGCGTTCAACGCCATGCAGGCCGGTTACCAGCGAGTGGTCAATACCGTCGCCAGCACTGCCCGGCAATTGGATGTCGGCGCCGCACGGCTGGCTTCAAGCATGAACGAGGTGCGTCACGGCATGCTCGATCAGCAAAGCGAAACCGATCAGGCCGCCACAGCGATCAACGAAATGACCGTCACGGTCCATCACATTGCCCAACACGCCAGTGCCACCCGCGACCTCTCGCAAACCGCCGACACCCTGGCCGGCAGCGGCCAGGAAGTGGTCACTCGGGTACAGAAATCGATTAGCGGGTTGTCCACCGGCGTGCAGCAAACGGCCGAGATGATTCAGCGCCTGGCCGAGGACAGCCAGAAGATCAACGGCGTGGTCAGCGTGATCCACAGCATCGCCGAACAGACCAACCTGCTGGCCCTTAACGCCGCCATCGAAGCGGCCCGGGCCGGAGAAATGGGCCGCGGGTTTGCGGTGGTCGCCGATGAAGTGCGTAACCTGGCCAAACGAGTCCAGACGTCCACCGACGAGATCACCACCATGGTTTCAGCGTTGCAGGCCGGCACTCGGGACGCGGTGGACTTTATGCAGGAGAGCTCGGACAAGGCGCACGACTGCATGCAGCAGGCTCAGGAAGCCAGCGTGGCCCTGGCCGAAATTACCGGTGCGGTGGCGCAGATGCGTGAAAGCAATACGCAGATCGCGGTAGCGGCCGAGCAGCAGAGCCATGTGGCGGAAGAAATGAATCGGTCGGTGGTGAGCATTCGGGATGTGACCGAGAACACCGTGCAACAGACCGTGAATTCGGCGATCACCAGCAATGAGTTGGCGATGTTGGCCGGGGAATTGAGCAAGGCCATCGGGCAGCTCAAGCTTTGAGGGCCTCTTCGCGAGCAAGCTTCGCTCCTACAAGGTCGACATAAATCCTGTAGGAGCGAGGCTTGCCCGCGAAAGCGTCAGCCCGGTCAACATCAATATTGACCATGCCCCCTATCACTTCGATAGCCAGCCTTGATTCGCCGACGGCTTTCGCCGGGCCTATCCTTTGTTCAAAGAGCCTCAACGAACCAAGGACAAACATCATGGGTAAACGTCACCCCAACCTTCCCGCGTGGCAATGGCGAGCGTACCCGAACAATCACCAGCACCCGACCAATCTGGTGTTGCACCTGATTGCCGTGCCGCTGTTCATCGTGGCGTTTTTACTGATGGTCTCGGGGGTGTTCAGCCTGGATCTGGCGAGCATCGCGATCGGTATCATCGGCCTGCTCGCCGCCCTGGGCCTGCAGCGTCACGGTCACCGCCTGGAGGCACAAGCCTCCGAGCCGTTCAGTGATCGCAAAGATGCTGTGTCGCGCTTGCTGGTCGAGCAGTTCCTGACCTTCCCACGGTTTTTCTTCAGTGGCGGCTGGTGGCGCGCCTGGCGTGAACGCCACCGTCGTCGTCGCTGATCAGGCGAAAATCGTTACCGTCTGCCGGCTCATGGCGATCAACTGACCGTCTTCGCTCCACAGTTTTGCGGCGGCGTGCCCGTAGCCGTCAGCGGCATACTCGATGTCCACCAGGTACTTGCACCAGTCCAGCGTGCTCAACGCAAGCAACGGCTGGACGAATTCGATGGTCCAGGTCAGCGTGCTGCCTGCCGCCGGTTTCTTCAGATGCGACAACAAGGACGGCGGCCAGGCGTCGACCAGCGCCAGAATATGCGCCTCGCTGACCGCCTCGTCCTTCACATCCCCACGCAAGCGCACCCAACCACCCATCTCGCGGGATGTGTTGCCGGTAAACGGCAGGCCACCGACACTCCAGCGCATTGCCATATGACGCATGAATTCCGGGGTCACACCTTTGATATAGGGCATTTCCTGGCAGTCGTCCCAGTGTTTCATCTCGGGCGCAGCGTTGGCCGTGACCGCCACCTCGGAAGGTCGCGAGGCGCCGAAGCTGCCCTGGACCAACGTCACCACTTGCCCCTTCTGCATCGCCCGGCCCAACACCTGGCTGACGGCTTTGCCTTCGCGCAGCACATCGACTTCAAAACTGACCGGCACATCGGGTTCGACCGGACCGACAAAGGTGATTGCCAGCGAGCGCACCGGACGATCCGCCGGGACTCTTGCGCGCATGGCTTCGTATTGCAAGGCGGCTACCAAGCCACCAAAACTCGCCCGCCCCTGGCCCCACTCGGCCGGAATAGACAGCGCTTGCGGCTGGCTGCGAACAGCGTCGAGCAGATCGGAAAAGCGCATGGGAACCTCAGAGACAGGAAAATGGATGGGACGATCTTAACCAGCCCGCAAAGTCGGCACAGCGCTTATTCCGGCCAAAATCACTGACAGATGAGCCGCGCCTGGCTGGAACACACAACTAATGTGGGAGCGGGCTTGCTCGCGAAGAGGGCATAACATTCAACGCAAATGTTGAATGTCAGACCGCTTTCGCGAGCAAGCCCGCTCCCACATTGGATTTGTGGTGATTTCAGGATTTGAAGCAGGTGGCGCTGAGTTTGTCGAGGACGCGGTCGGCGCGCTCTTCGGCCTTGGCCATCGTGGTTGTCCAGACCGCGACACATGGCTGCAAATCGGGTTCTTCCTTGGCACGGGCCAGCCACTGCCAGCTATCGTGCCAATCACCCAGAGCAGCCTGGGCCGATTTCAGTCTGGGCAGGGCCGCTTCCGGCAAACGATCCAGTTCGGGGTAGGCTTCAATGCCATAGCGCACGCGCTTGATCAGCAGGCGCAAACGATGGCGGTCATGGGCGGGATCATGCAAGGCCTGGTCGAGTTTCTTCCATTGTTTGGCCAGGCGTTTTTCGATGCGTTTGCGCAAGCCCTTGAGCAAGCCCTGACGCTGAGAGGCCCGCAGGAAACGCGGAAAGGCGTCGAGGATCATCAGCATCTGCGCCAGCTCCGGGCTCGCCGCCACGATGGGATAAGCCTCGGCCATCCGCGCCATGCGCCGGTGCGCGGCCTCGGGTTGATCGTGCTGGAGCAAATACGCCGCCAGCACTTCGCGATCGCGCAACGGCGTGGTCAGTTCACCGACCCGGGACGCCGCCGCTTCCAGCTGTTCGACCCCGGGCAAGCCGCGCAAGGGTCGCAGCAAGCTGCGCAAACGCCGCACGGTGGTGCGTAGATCGTGCAGCGCTTCCGGGTCGGTGCGGGCAGTCAAGCGTGCCTGACAGGCGAGCAGACGAACGTCCAGGCCCAGAACATGAGCCACCAACCGATCAACCAAGGTCGACATCGCTTGCTCCCTGAATCGAATTGCCCCAAGTGCGCTCTATCATGCCTCAACGACCGGCGCGGGACTCACGAATGTAGAAGCGCGCCTTCTCGGCCTTCTTGGTACAACCCTCGTATGCTTCGAATTGCTGCTGGGTCTTGGCACCGGTCAGCAACGACAGCGCCTTGGAGTAGCTGACCGTCCCGGCAAAGCCCTCGACCTTGGCCAGGTCCAGTTCACGCCAGGCGGCGTCGAGTTGGCTACCGCAGTTGTCACGGTAAGCGGTTTTACCGGCACAACCGGCGAGTGCCAAGGCAATCAACGGCACACAGATCCAGGCTTTCATCACTCACACCTCAAAGATAGGTAAACAGTCATGCACGTAAGACGGTCTGGCGCGTGAAAAGTGCCTTTGGCCCGCAACGGAAACTCTAGCACTGGCGAGAATACCCATTCGTTTTCCCGGAGTGTCAAAAAACGACGCACTGGCCTCGCTGAACGACCATAGCGATTGAAGCTTGCCCCTCGATGGGTGCATTGTTGAACCTTGTCAGAGAGGGTGTTTCATGAAAAAGCGTGTCGCACTGGTGCTGGGCTCGGGTGGCGCCCGGGGCTACGCTCATATCGGCGTCATTGAAGAGATCGAACGGCGTGGCTACGACATCGCCTGCATCGCCGGTTGCTCCATGGGCGCAGTAGTCGGCGGGATCTATGCCGCCGGTAAACTCAACGATTATCGCGACTGGATCGAGAGCCTGGATTACCTCGACGTGTTGCGTCTGGTGGACGTCAGCTTTCGTCTGGGCGCGATTCGCGGAGAGAAGGTCTTCGGGCAGATCCGCAAGATCGTCGGCGAGATCAACATCGAAGACCTGCGCATCCCCTACACGGCCGTGGCCACAGACCTGACCAACCAGCAGGAAATCTGGTTCCAGGAAGGCTGCCTGCACCAGGCCATGCGCGCTTCGGCGGCGATCCCCAGCCTGTTCACACCCGTGATGCAGGGCAATCGAATGCTGGTGGACGGCGGTATCCTCAACCCGTTGCCGATCGTGCCGGTGGTGTCGAGCCATTGCGACTTGATCATCGCGGTCAACCTCAACTCCACCAATCAGCGTCACTATCAACTACCGGTGATCCAGCGCCCGGCGGCGTTCAGGTCTCGGTTCGACAGCCTGATCAACTCGCTGGGTTCCAAATTGCCCTTCCGCCGCAAACAAGCCGAACAATTGCTGCTGCTGGAAAAGGAAGCGTTGATGGCAGAAGCGGCCGAGATCAACCCGTGGATCGAATCCGCCGAACCCGAAGCCCAGCAACCGGCGGCCGCCCCGGAAAGTAATGGCGCACCGAAGTCCGCCACCGGGTCGATCATCATCGACAACGTGGGGCCGGCGTCCTTGCTGGACCTGATCAACCAGAGTTTCGAGGTGATGCAGACGTCATTGGCGCAGTACAAGATTGCCGGGTATCCGCCGGATATCTTGATCAACGTACCCAAGCGGGTGTGCCGGTTTTTCGAGTTCTACAAGGCGCCGGAGTTGATCGCACTGGGGCGCGAGATAGCCCGCGATACGCTGGATCGGTATGAGAGTGAGCGAAATGAAGATTGGCGGTGACTGATCCGGCGCCATCGCGAGCAAGCCCGCTCCCACAGTGGATCTGTGAACGCTGAAGATCCCTTGTGGGAGCAGGCTTGCTCGCGAAAGCGTCAGATCAGTCAATACAAGACTAAAAGCCATCCTCATTCAACAACCGATACCCCACCCCCGCCTCGGTGACGATGAACCTCGGTTGAGTCGGATCATCCACCAGTTTCTGCCGCAAGTGCCCGACCACGATCCGCAGATAGTGGCTGTCCTCGGTGTGGGTCGGGCCCCAAATGTCTTTGAGCAATTGCTGCTGGGTGATGACCCGTCCCGGGTGCCGAGCCAGTTGCGCCAGTACGGCGTATTCCTTGCGCGTCAGCGCCACTTCGGCACCGTCCAATAGCACCCGGCGATAAGCCAGGTCGACAGTGAGCGGACCGAAGCTGAGCGCCGCTTCCTGGGCCTCACCGGTCGGCGCCTGACGCAGCAACGCGCGCACTCGGGCCAGAAACTCCTGGATGCCGAACGGCTTGGTCACGTAGTCGTTGGCGCCGCCATCCAGGGCTTGGACTTTCTGCCCTTCGCTGGCGCGCACCGAGAGCACCAATACCGGCACCGTCGACCACTCGCGAAACTCGCGCAGCACTTGCTGACCGTCCATGTCCGGCAGACCGAGGTCGAGCACCAGCAGGTCGGGTTTGTTCAATGCGGCCTGGGCCAGGCCTTCCGTACCGGTGCCGGCTTCCAGCACTTTGTAGCCTTGGGAGGCGAGGCTGATGCGCAGGAATTTGCGGATCTGCGGTTCGTCGTCGATGACCAAAATGGTCGCGGTCTGGCTCATGAATTCACATCAACACAAAGAGGTGGCAAGAGAGTAGCGCAGGTGAGTTCAGGCTTCACTGTCCAATCCCGGCTGAGTCTGCAATGGCAAGTGCAGCGTGATGCAGGTGCCACGCCCTTCGATACCGTCGGCGACGCTGATCCGCCCGCCATGGGCACCGACCATGCCCTGACAGATCGCCAGCCCCAGCCCGGTGCCCTGCCCGCCGCGATCGCCGCGAGCGGCGGTGTAGAACATGTCGAAAACCTTCGCCCGCTCCTCCTCCGGAATCCCCGGCCCCTCATCGCTCACCGAAAAAAACAGCTCGCGGTCATTGGCCCCGGCACGCAATTCAAGACGCCCGTGGGACGGAGAGAAACGCGCAGCGTTTTCCAGTACGTTGACCAGTGCTTGTTCGATCAACGCGGCATGCACATAGAGCAGCGGCAGTTCGGCTGGTACTTCGGTAATGACTTGCAATGATGCCAGCACCGCGCGCAGACGGTTGAGTGAACTGCCGACGATGTCTGCCGGCGACACCCAGTCCCGCGCCAGCTTCAGGGCGCCATGACCGAGGCGAGTCATGTCCAGCAGGTTTTGAATGTAGCGATCCAGTCGTTCGGCTTCATCGCGGGTGCCTTCAAGCAGTTCGCGGCGGTCCTCCAGCGGAATCGCCTCGCCAAGTGCCAACAGGCTGTCGATGCTGCCGCGCATGGAGGTCAGCGGCGTGCGCAAATCGTGGGACACCGAGGCCAGCAGCGCGCTGCGCAGTTGCTCGGTTTCACCATGCAAGCGCGCCGCCTCAAGGTCATCGGCCAGTTGCGCCCGGGCCAATGCCTGGGCCAACGGCTGGCTCAGCGCAGTCAGCAAGCGCCGACGCTGGCCGCTCAGGGTCTGCCCCTCTTTGGCGCACACACCGAGCAACGCCAGCGGCCCGTCATCCACCGACAATGGCCACCACCACCAGCGCCCGAACGGCAAAGTGCCTGTGCCCGCGCCGGCCGGTTGGTCGTGTTGCCAGGCCCAATCGGCGGCGGCGCGCTCGGCCTCGGAAAACTCCAGCGGCCCACCGGTTTCGACTTTCCAGCCACTCTGGCCATCGCGATTGAGCAGGCACAGTTTCAGGTCGGTCCAGTCGTTGAGGTGCTGCGCCGCCGCGCTGACCACGGCCTGACGGTCGGTGGCGGCGGTGAGTTTGCGCGACAGGTCGAGCAGTTCGGTGGTTTCTTCCTGGGTGTCGCGCAACGCCTGCAATTGCCGCCGTTGCCGCGCCGCAAGGTTGCCGGTCAAGGCCGCCATCAACAGGAAGAACAGCAAGGTCAGTACGTCTTCTTCGCGCTGGATGCGGAAGGAGAACGTCGGTGGGATGAACAGAAAGTCATAGGTCAGAAACGATAGCGCCGCACAGGCCAGCGCCGGGCCGAGGCTGCTGCGCACCGCCACCAGCAACACCGCCGCGAGGAACACCAGCGAAATATTGGGCAGCGGCAAGACGCTCGACACCGCCCAGGCCAGGGCACTGGCGAGCACCGTCGCCACCAGCGCCAATGCGTAGTCGAACCAGACCAACGACTGCGCCGAACGCTGGCGCGGCTGATGCTGTTCGTGATCGCTGTCGAGCACGTTGATTTCCAGCCCGCGAGCATCGCGCAGCAAACGTGACGCCAGACCGCCGCCGAACAACCGTCGACGCAAACGCTGACGCGACTGACCGACCAACACCAGGCTGGCGCGTCGTTCGGCGGCGTGCTGGATCAGGGTTTTCGCCACCTCTGCGGCGCGCAGCAACACCACTTCGCCACCGAGGCGTTCAGCCAGTTGCTGGGCGCTTTGCAGGCGCAGGCGCGACTGCTCGTCGCGCACACGGCCGTTGTCCACATGCACCAGGCTCCACGGCAGATGCCGCCGCTGGGCGACGCGACTGGCGTGACGCACCAGGCGCTCGGCCTGAGCATCGCCATCGACGCCCACCAGCAAGCGACCGCGCACGGCCGGCGCGGCCTGTCCCAACTGGCGATAACCCTGCGCCAGATCGTCATCGACCTGGGCCGCTGCGGTTTGCATCGCCAGTTCGCGCAGGGCGGTGAGGTTGGTCTGGGTGAAGAACGCATCGATGGCCGCCCGGGCCTGCTCCGGCACGTAGACCTTGCCATCGCGCAGACGCTCCAACAGTTCGCGCGGCGGCAGGTCGATCAGCAGCAGTTCGTAGGCTTCTTGCAACACCCAGTCCGGCAGGGTTTCGCGTACCTGCACGCCGGTGATGCCGCGCACCTGATCGTTGAGGCTTTCCAGATGCTGGACGTTGACCGTGGTGTATACGTCGATGCCGGCGGCCAGCAGTTCCTGGATGTCTTGCCAGCGTTTGGTGTGCCGACTGCCGGGGGCGTTGCTGTGGGCCAGTTCATCCACCAGCACCAGTTTCGGTTTGGCTTTGATCAGACCGTCGAGGTCCATTTCTTCGAGCATCACGCCGCGGTATTCCGAGCGCACCAACGGCTGCTGCGGCAAGCCAGCCAGTAGCGCTTCGGTTTCGGCGCGACCGTGGGTTTCGACTACGCCGGCCATGACTTTCACGCCTTGGCGCAGTTGAGTGTGGGCGGCTTGCAGCATGGCGTAGGTCTTGCCGACCCCCGGGGCGGCGCCAAGGAACACCTTGAGCCGGCCACGGCCATCGCGGGGCAGGTCTGCTAACAGCGCGTCGGCGCGGCCGGAGTCACTCATGCTTGAAGCTCTCTTTTTTCAGATATTGAGGGGTGATTGTTCAGCCGCCTTCGCGAGCAAGCCCGCTCCCACATTGGATCTGTGAACGCTGAAGATCCCTTGTGGGAGCGGGCTTGCCCCCGAATGGCGCCACCACCGATTTACAACTTTTCCAGCGCCCTATTCAGCGCCAACACATTCACCACCGGAGGCCCCACCAACGGCTGCTCGATATGCGCGCCCAGCAGTTGCTCAAGCGTAGACACTGGCAGATTGCGCGCCGCCGCGACACGCGCCAGTTGATAGGCAATCGCGGCCGGTGGCAAGTGCGGATCGAGGCCACTGCCGGAGGTGGTCAACATGGCCAACGGCACTGGTCCCTGACCGGCCACCTGCAATTTATTGGCTTCGTCAATAACGCGAGTGGCCAGCGCCGGATTGCTGGGCGAAAGGTTGCTGGCACTGCTCGACACGGTGGCAAAGGCACCGGCCGATGGCCGTGGGTGGAACCAGGCGTCGCCGACGAAATCCTGGGCAATCAGCGACGAGCCACGGACCTTGCCGTCGGCATCGCGTACCAGGCTGCCGTTGGCCTGGTCCGGGAAGGCGACCTGAGCGACGCCGGTGACCACCAAGGGGTAGGCGACGCCAGTGATCAGGGTCATCAGCACCAGCAGGCTCAGGGCCGGACGTATCAGTGTGGACATTTCAAAATCCTCGATTCGATAAAAAACTCATGCCTGGAAGCTACTGCTCAGCCCGTGGCAAAGGGTCTTTTGTGGCGAGGGGGCTTGCCCCCGTTGGGTTGCGCAGCAGCCCCAAAATCTGAAACTTCATTGCTTCAGACATACCGCATATATCGGGCTGGCGACTGCTTCGCAGCCGAACGGGGGCAAGCCCCCTCGCCACAAAAAGCTCGCACAACCCGGTCAACCGTCAAACCAAATGCAACGCGGTCAACAACATGTCGATCGCCTTGATGCCCACGAACGGCACCAGAATCCCGCCCACCCCGTAGATCAGCAGATTGCGTCGCAGCAGTGCAGCAGCACTCGCCGCCTGTACCCGTACACCACGCAGCGCCAACGGGATCAGCACCACAATGATCAGGGCGTTGAACACAATCGCCGACAGGATCGCGCTCTGCGGACTGCTCAGGTGCATGACGTTGAGCACCCCCAGTTGCGGGTAGATCGAGGCGAACAACGCCGGCAGGATCGCGAAGTACTTGGCCACGTCGTTGGCGATGGAAAAGGTGGTGAGCGCACCGCGGGTCACCAGCAATTCCTTGCCTATTTGCACCACGTCCAACAGCTTGGTCGGATCGCTGTCGAGGTCGACCATGTTCGCCGCTTCCCGCGCCGCTTGCGTGCCATCGTTCATCGCCATGCCGACGTCAGCCTGGGCCAGGGCTGGGGCGTCGTTGGCACCGTCGCCGCACATGGCAACCAGGCGACCGTCGTCCTGCTCGTGACGAATGCGCGCCAGTTTTTTCTCCGGCGTGGCTTCGGCCAGCACATCATCCACGCCTGCTTCGGCAGCAATCGCAGCGGCGGTCAGCGGGTTGTCGCCAGTAACCATGACCGTGCGAATCCCCAGCTTGCGCAGTTCGGCGAAACGCTCGCGGATGCCAGGCTTGACCACGTCCTTGAGGTGGATGACACCGAGCAATTTGCCGTCGGCACACACCAGCAACGGCGTGCCCCCGCTCTGGGCGATCTTGTCGATTTCCCGGGACAGAGGCGCTGCCAGATCGGCGCGTTTCAGGCCAACGAAGGTCAGCAGAGAATCCACCGCGCCTTTGCGATACACGCGGCCCTGATAGTCGACACCGGACAGACGGGTTTCAGCGCTGAACGGCACGGCGGTCAGCACCTCGGCGGACGGCTCCGGTTGCGGGTGAAGACCGCGCAGGTACTCGACGATGGATTTGCCTTCAGCCGTGTCATCGGCCAAGGAGGCAAACAACGCGCCTTCGGCCAATTCCCTGGCCGTGACGCCGGGTGCTGCATACACCGCGGTGCAACGACGGTTGCCGAAGGTGATGGTGCCGGTCTTGTCCAGCAGTAGAACGTGCACGTCCCCCGCCGCTTCCACGGCTCGACCGGACTTGGCGATCACGTTCAGGCGCACCAGACGGTCCATCCCGGCGATACCGATGGCCGACAACAAACCGCCGATAGTGGTCGGAATCAGCGTGACCAATAACGCCACCAGAAACACCAGCGGCAGGTTGCCGTTGGCGAAGTGGGCGAACGGTTGCAGGGTCACCACCACCAGCAGAAAGATCAGGGTCAGGCCGATCAGCAGGATATCCAGCGCCACTTCGTTCGGGGTTTTCTGGCGTTTGGCGCCTTCGACCAGGGCGATCATGCGGTCCAGGGTCGACTCGCCGGGGTTGGCGGTGATGCGCACCAGCAGCCAGTCGGACACCAGTCGGGTGTTGCCGGTGACGGCCGAACGGTCACCGCCGGACTCGCGAATCACGGGCGCCGACTCACCGGTAATCGCCGCTTCGTTGACCGCCGCAATGCCTTCGATCACCTCGCCGTCACCGGGAATCATCTCCCCCGCTTCGACGCGCACCACATCGCCCTTGTGCAGGCTGGTGGCCGGCACGACCTGAAAGCTGCCATTGGCGTTTTTGCGCCGGGCACTCAAGCCTTCGCTGCCGGCCTTGAGGCTGTCGGCACGGGCCTTGCCGCGACCTTCGGCCAGCGCTTCGGCGAAGTTGGCGAACAACACGGTGAACCACAACCACAACGCGATTTGCGCGGCGACGAAGGTCGGCACGGCGCTGTCGGGAATGAAGCACAGCACGGTGGTGAGGATGGCGGTCAGTTCCACCACCAGCATCACCGGCGCACGTTGCAACTGCCGTGGGTCGAGCTTGACGAAGGCTTGCACCAGCGCCGGACGCCAGAGCGCGGCAATGGCTGTTTTCGGCTGTTCCGGCGCCTTGACGGTGACGGCTTTAGTTGCGGACATATTCATCATCGTGCTCCTAAAAAAGCGGCTCAGAAGCCCAAGCTCAAGTGTTCAGCAATAGGACCCAGCGCTAACGCCGGCAGGAACGTCAGGCCACCCACCAGCAAAATAGTCACGGTCAACAGGGTCACGAACAGTGGGCCATGGGTCGGGAAGCTGTTCTGACCGATCGGCGCGGTTTTCTTCATCGCCAGGCTACCGGCCAGGGCCAGAACCGGGAGGATGTAACCGAAGCGACCGATCAACATGCCCAGCCCCAACATCAGGTTGTGGAACGCGGTGTTCGCCCCGAATCCAGCAAACGCCGAACCGTTGTTGGCACTGGCCGAGGTGTAGGCATAAAGCAACTGACTGAAACCGTGAGGACCGGGGTTGCTCACCGCCGCGACCGGGCCTGGCAGGCTGGCGGCAATCGCGCCGAGCACCAGCACGCCGACTGGCATCACCAGCAAGGTCACCACCAGCAGCTGAACTTCCCGGGCTTGCAGTTTCTTGCCGAGGTATTCCGGAGTGCGCCCGATCATCAGCCCGGCAAGGAACACCGCGATCAGCACGTTGAGCAACATGCCGTAGAGCCCGGCTCCGACGCCGCCGAAAATCACCTCGCCGACCATCATGTTGATCATCGCGACCATGCCGCTCAGCGGGTTGAGGCTGTCGTGCATGCCATTGACCGAACCGTTCGACGCCGCAGTGGTGGTCACCGACCACAGCACGGTGGCGGTGGTGCCGAAACGCGCTTCCTTGCCTTCCAGCGGCGCGGTCTGCTCGACGGCGACGTTGGCCAGGGTCGGATTGAGTTGGTATTCAGCCCACAGTGAGGTCGCGCCGCCGATCAAAAACAGCGCCAGCATGCAGGCGATGATCGCGCGGCTTTGACGCAGGTCTTTCACGTAGTGGCCGAAGGTGAACACCAGCGCGACCGGGATCAAAATGATCGAGGAGACTTCGAACAGGTTGCTCCAGGCCGTCGGGTTCTCGAACGGGTGCGCCGAGTTGACACCGAAGAAGCCACCGCCGTTGGTGCCCAGTTGCTTGATCGCAATCTGGCTAGCGGCCGGGCCGAGCGGGATCACCTGATCGACGCCCTGCATCGTCACAGCATTCACGTAGTGAGCGAAGGTTTGTGGCACGCCCTGCCAGACCAGGAACAGCGCCAGCAGCAGGCACAACGGCAGCAGGCCATAGAGGGTGGCACGGGTCATGTCGACCCAGAAGTTGCCGAGGGTTTTGGTGGATTTGCGACCGATGCCACGACATAGCGCAACCAGCACAGCGAGCCCGGTGGCGGCGCTGACGAAGTTCTGCACGGTGAGGCCGACCATCTGACTCAGGTAGCTGAGGGTCGCTTCGCCGCTGTAGGACTGCCAGTTGGTATTGGTCATGAAGCTGACGGCGGTGTTGAACGCTTGCGTCCACTCCTGACCCGGCAAATTTTGCGGGTTCAGCGGCAAGTGGTCCTGAAACAGCAGGATCGCGAACAACAACAAAAAGCTCGCGAGGTTGAAGGCGAGCAAGGCCAGGGTGTATTTCTGCCAACTCTGTTCAGCCTGCGGATCGACGCCGGCCACCCGATAGCAGCCACGCTCCACCGGCCCGAGGATCGGCGAAAGCCAGGTGCGCTGCCCTTCCATCACCTTGTAGTAGAAGCGCCCCAGAAACGGCGCAGGGATCAACACCACGGCGAAGAAGGCGAGGATCAGCCAATAGTCATAACTGTGCATAGCCGCTCCTAGTTCCGGTCCGCGCGCAACAGCGCAACCAACAGATAAATGAACAGCCCCACTGCCAATAGCAGTGACACCCCGTCCAGAACGCTCATGGAAGTTCTCCGTGTTACGGCGTATTGCCGCGTGTGGAGTGATTGTCTGTAGGGAGGCTGTAAAGGCGCGAGATCGAGGGGTGGGGCGGGGCATAAATAAAGCGTAAAGAGTGGGTTTATGGCTTTGTTACAGCGGTGTTCGGGCGGGCCTCTTCGCGAGCAAGCCCGCTCCCACAGGGATTGGCGTTGTGTGGGCAAGCGTATTCCTAATGTGTGTGGGCTTGCTCGCGAAGGCGGCAGAACAGCCAACAACGCTCCCAACTGGCGCACAAAAACCCGGTATTCAGCCGCGAACATCCCCGATACGACAGCTTTCAGCGCTTTACGACGTCCACCTGCAAAATGGCACGCCCGCTGCACACGCCCTCCCCCGAGCTTTTCCAAACCGTTCAGGGGGCAACACATGAACACACAACTCAAACCTACGCTGGGCACGCTGCACCTGTGGGGTATCGCGGTCGGGCTGGTGATTTCCGGTGAGTACTTCGGCTGGAGTTACGGCTGGGGCGTGGCCGGTACACTCGGCTTTCTGGTGACTTCCTTCATGGTCGCCACGATGTACACCTGTTTCATCTTCAGTTTCACCGAGCTGACCACGGCGATTCCCCATGCCGGTGGTCCCTTTGCCTACAGCCGCCGCGCCTTTGGGGAAAAAGGTGGATTGATTGCCGGGCTGGCGACCCTGATCGAATTCGTCTTCGCCCCACCGGCGATAGCCCTGGCGATCGGCGCCTACCTGAATGTGCAGTTTCCGGCCCTCGACCCGAAACACGCGGCGGTCGGTGCCTACATTGTGTTCATGGGCCTGAACATCCTCGGCGTGAAACTCGCTGCGACTTTCGAACTGGTGGTCTGCGTATTGGCGGTCGCCGAACTGCTGGTGTTCATGGGCGTGGTCGCCCCGGCGTTCAGCTTCAGTAACTTCGCCCTCAACGGCTGGGCCGGCTCTGATGTATTCGGTGCGCCCGCGATTGCCGGGATGTTCGCGGCCATACCGTTTGCCATCTGGTTTTTCCTGGCCATCGAAGGTGCCGCCATGGCCGCCGAAGAAGCCAAGGACCCTAAACGCACGATTCCCAAGGCCTACATCAGTGGCATCCTGACCCTGGTGCTGTTGGCCATGGGCGTGATGTTCTTCGCTGGCGGCGTCGGTGACTGGCGCACCCTGTCGAACATCAACGATCCGCTGCCGCAAGCCATGAAAGCCGTGGTCGGCGAAAGCTCCGGCTGGTTGCACATGCTGGTGTGGATCGGCCTGTTCGGCCTGGTGGCGAGTTTCCACGGGATCATCCTCGGCTACTCGCGGCAGTTCTTCGCCCTCGCCCGGGCCGGTTACCTGCCGGCATCCCTGGCCAAACTGTCGCGCTTCCAGACCCCGCACCGGGCGATCATCGCCGGTGGTGTAATCGGCATCGCGGCGATCTACAGCGACGGATTGATCAACCTCGGTGGCATGACGCTGACGGCGGCGATGATCACCATGGCGGTATTCGGCGCGATCGTGATGTACATCATGAGCATGCTCAGCCTGTTCAAACTGCGCAAAACCGAGCCGAACCTGGAACGCACTTTCCGCGCGCCCTGCTACCCGT
This sequence comes from Pseudomonas sp. LBUM1673, assembly GCF_059695645.1. Lineage (NCBI taxonomy): Bacteria > Pseudomonadati > Pseudomonadota > Gammaproteobacteria > Pseudomonadales > Pseudomonadaceae > Pseudomonas > Pseudomonas sp. LBUM1673. The sequence continues at coordinate 2,011,817 of NZ_CP166780.1, read as the reverse complement.
TGCTGCCATTCATTGCGCTGGTGCTGGCGGTGGTTTGCCTGGTGGCGATGGCCTGGTTCAACACCTTGATCGGGCTGATCTTCCTCGGATTCATGGCAGTGGGTTTCGTGTACTTCATGCTCACCGCACAATTGCGTGCCGATGCGCCGGCGGATGCGATGTTGACCGGACTCTAAACAGCCACAGTGCTGCTGTCAGATCAGGCATAGAATGGAACCACTGCGAAATCCCATCGCTCAAAAGTGGTATGCAGGATCGGTTGGCGAAACTCTCGCCCATCCGCCTGCCCTTAAGGAGAACTCCTATGCCTTGGTATGCCTGGTTGATTCTGATCGTTGCCATCGGCTCGATCGTTGGCGGTTTGATGATGCTGCGCGACACCGCCCACAAGGTCGAATTGACTGAAGAGCAACGTAAGCGCGTCGCCGAACGCAACGCGGAAGCGGACGCCAAGGATGCGCAGGACCGCTAAAACAAAAACCCTGTCATTCTCATTGAATGACAGGGTTTTGCGTTTCTACTTTTCCCAATCCGCCTTGGCAATGTGCAAGCCATGCAACCCTTTGTACGCCGCACGCTCCGGCTGGCTCCAGCCCTCAAGCAACGACTCCTCCAACCGATAAATCTCCACGCCTAATGGGCGACACACACTCAGCGGATCCTGCGCATCCGGCCCCCACATGGCGAGCGACAGATCGCCACCCGGGCAAGTCGAAAGCGCGCACAACAAATCAATCTCGGCAAAGAACTCCAGATAATCACCCTGCTGCGCCGGACAGGCTTTCATGAAGTACATGTCATCGTGGTTGAGGCCAGTGCACTGAAAAATGTTCAGCACGTCATGCACGTCAAACTCGGTCAGGCCATGGGGCAACACAGCCCGAGTCAGGTTGGAGTGGCAGTGATGATGGAAATCCTCGCCTGTGAGCATTTTGTTCACATACGGATCGCAGCGCGTCCCCAGCAAATCGTGCAAACGCCCGCCGTGTTCATCGATACCGTAACCGGCCAGACTGTCATCGGTAATGGTCACCAGCGGTCGTAAGAAAGGCAGGTTCGACCAGAGCCGGTCATGGGTGCTGACATGCGCCCCTTGCAACTGCCGGGTCCGCGCCGCCCACAAGCGCTCGCGCGGGTCGTGGGCATTCCAGACATTGAAGTCCCCGACTTGTGGGCCGACCGGGGTCGTGACCCTGAACACATGCCCCGCTGGCACATTCCAGGCGCGGCCAGTGCGGATCGGCACTTCGAACTGCTCGATCAGCGTGCGTCCGGCCTTCTGGTCACGGATCCGTTCGTAGAAGGCAGTGTCTACCTGCAAAGCCGAACCTTTGCTGACTTGATAGGCCGCCGGATAGTCTTTGTACATGGCACACATCCTCGATCAGTGATGGGAAGAAGGGGCAAGCATCTGCAACAGGAGGTGTTCGGAGTCGTCGAGATAAAGGCTCATGGCGTCCCCGGCCGCACGCTTGTCGCCATCGGCCAGTAACTCATGTATCTGCCGGTCGCGCGCCAGCCAGGGCGCCTGAAAACGTGATTCATCGGGAGCGGTGCAAAACACCAGGCGCAGTTGCGCGACGACGTTGGTGAAGAACTCATCGAACAATGGACTGCGCAGCAATCCGACGATGTGTTGATGAAACGCCAGGCTGTGGGTACCGACGGCGCGCCAGTCCTCGCGCTCCCGGGCCAGCTCGGTGGCCTCCAGGGCCTCGAACATCCGGTCGGACTGATACTCACGCAATGACTGACTGGCGCTGATGGCTTGCAACTCCAGGGTGCGACGCACCTTGAACAGATCGCGCACATCTTCGACTTCCAGCCTGCGCACCATCACGCCCTTGTTGCGGACATAACGGGTAAGCCCTTCCTGCCCCAGACGGTGCAACGCCTCGCGAATGGTGTTTCGCGAGGCGTTGTAAGCCGACACCAGATCGTTTTCCACCAGCGCCATGCCGGGCAGCAAACGACCGCCGATGATGTCAGCGCGTAACTCCAATGTGATGTGGTCGGCCAGGGACAATCCGCTGTTCATACTCAACGCCTCGTGATTGTTCAACAATCGTCTGCGAATGAGTAACCACTATTCGTGCCATCGCCTGTCGTGGACTAGTCCTCCCAATATTTGAACAACACGCTGGCGTTCACGCCGCCAAATCCGAAGCCGTTGGACATCGCGTACTCGATCGTCATTGGCCGCGCCTGACCATGAACAATGTCCACGCCTTGGGCGGCTGGATCCGGGTTATCGAAGTTGAGCGTGGCCGGCACCACCTGATCGCGGAGTGCCAACAGCGTAAAGATCGCCTCGATCCCGCCAGCAGCACCGAGCAAATGCCCGGTCGCGGACTTGGTCGATGTCACGGCTATCTTGTTGTCCGAGCCAAACAACGACTTGATGGCGGCCAACTCCCCCAAATCCCCAACCGGGGTCGAGGTCGCATGAGCATTGAGATGCTGCACCTGCGCCGGCGAAATACCCGCCTGGGCCAACGCCAGTGACATCGCTCGTCGCGCACCGTTGCCATCTTCAGGCCCTGCGGTCAGGTGATAAGCATCGGCGCTGGTGCCGTAACCGACCAGCTCGGCCAACGGCTGAGCACCGCGCGCCAGGGCATGCTCCAGGGATTCGATCACCAAAAGGCCCGAGCCCTCGCCCATCACAAAGCCATCACGCCCACTGTCGAACGGCCGCGAGGCGCGCTCCGGGGTGTCGTTGTAACCGCTGGATAAGGCTCGAGCCGCCGCAAACCCGGCGAGGCTGACACGATCGATCGCCGCCTCCGCGCCGCCACACACTGCAATATCCGCCTCGCCGCAGCGAATCAGCCGCGCCGCATCACCAATCGCCTGAACTCCGGCCGCGCACGCCGTCACCGGAGCCCCCAAAGGGCCTTTGAAACCATGCTGGATCGACACATGGCCCGCGGCAAGATTGACCAGAAACGAAGGAATGGTGAACGGTGACAAACGTCGCGGGCCACGGCTGTCGGTGGTGCGCACCGCATCGGCAATCGCGCCGAAACCACCCACGCCCGAACCGATGATAGTTGCAGTACGCTCCTGGGCATTGGCGTCCTGCGGTTGCCAACCGGCCTGTTCCACTGCCTGACGCGCCGCTTCCATGGCAAACAGAATGAAGCGGTCCATCTTCTTCTGCTCTTTGGGCGACGTCGCTCGATCCGGATCAAAACCCGCCTCGGCATCTTCCGCCAGGGTCTGCACCGCGCCACCAACCCGGGTAGACAGATCGGCCACCACATCGTCCGGCAACGCCCGCACCCCGGAGCGCCCGGCCAACAGACGTGCCCAAGCCGCTTCGACACCACTACCCAACGGCGACACCAGGCCCATGCCCGTTACAACCACTCGACGATTACTCATAACGCCAATACCTCAAGCCGATTCATGACGCCTCACTTGTAACGCGCGGCGGCCGTGCTTCTGGACAGATTCGGCGCCATCACTAGACGGGCCGCCACAAAGGTCTCCCACTCGGAGACATTCGGCAACGAAGGAATGGTGATCAACTCACCCTGGTCCAGACCCGACAAAGCCGCGTCGACCATCTCCCCTGCTTCCATGATCATGTCCGCCGGAATCTGGGACGCATCGATACCGGAGCGCTCCAAAATCTCGGTGCGTGTTACGCCTGGCAACACCGCTTGAACCTGGACCCCGGTGCCCGCAAGCTCCGCGTTCAACGACTGAGTCAGGCTCAACACATAAGCCTTGCTCGCGCTGTACGTCGCGTTGAACCGCTCCGGAAACAACGCCACCACGGATGCAATATTGATGATCGTCCCGCGACCGGCCTTGGAAAAACCGGCCGCCGCTGCCGAGGCCAGCCGCGTCACCGTGGTGACGTTCAGCTGAATCAAACGCTCCAGCTGATCCATGTCGGCGTTGGCGAGCAAACCATCCGCCGCGACACCGGCGTTATTGAGCAACAAACTGATACTCGAATCGCTGCGCAGACGCTGCTCAAGCTTCAGCACATCATCCTTTTGCGTCAGATCCGCCTTGAGCACCTCCACCTGAACACCATGCTCGGTGCGCAGCTTGCTCGCTGCGGCCTCCAGCCGTTCTTGATCACGGGCCACCAGCAACAAATCAAAACCATGCGCCGCCAACCGCTGCGCGTAAACCGCACCGATGCCGGAAGAAGCGCCGGTGACAAGGGCCGTACCTTGGGTCTGGACAGAATTCATGACAGTACTCCTGGAGAATGCTTGAGGAAGGCGAAGGCCCGAATGTCAGGGCGCCTCAGCGAATGACGATTTTATTATAGGCATAATACAGCCGCCATATGATAGTCGTAATTTTTTTCATTCCGATGGAAGGTGCCAGGTCGTCCACTGCGGCAGAAGCAAAAAAGGCCGGTCAATGACCGGCCTCTTGGTGTGGATCTACAAGCTTAGTTCACTTCCAGCTTCTCGCGATTCTTGTCCAGAATGGCTTTGCCGATCCCTTTCACTTCCAGCAATTCATCGACGGACGAAAATGGCCCATTACTCTCACGATAAGCAACAATCGCCCTGGCCTTGGCTTCGCCAATCCCGGACAACTCGCGCTGCAGAGTCGGCGCATCGGCCCCATTGAGATCGACCTTGGCGGTTTGAGCCTTGGCGGCAACGTCCAGCATCAAGGGTGCCTTGGCAGCCTCTGGCGCCGCCGTCGGCGCAGCGATGGCCGCAATAGAGGCGCTGGTGAGCAGGGCAAAAACCAGAGAGTAGAAATAGCCAGTACGCATAAATGAAGCTCCATGACATCGATTGGAAGAAGCAGCTTTTCCGAAGCTGCCTCCCAAACTTAGGCGATGTGGCGGAGCTGTCAAAAATGTGTCCGTTACAGGATGTGAAACAATCAGGGCTCGAGGCGACGTTGCTGGTGGATCCAGTCGACGATCTCCCCGTCGGGGGTGTAGCCGCTGACCGTTTCGCGCAGGAGCTGGCGCACGCGGGCGTAATCATCCTCCTCGACAGCGATCAGCAACTCAGTAAGACGCCCCTTGAGCACGTCCCAGGGCAGATGATCTTCGTTGGCGGTCATGATCATCGGATGTGGCGTCGCAGCGACGTTATCCCCGATCAGTAACTCCTCATAGAGTTTCTCGCCCGGACGCAGGCCAGTGAACTCAATGGAAATATCACCGTGCAGGTTCTTCTCCGAACGGATGCTCAAACCGGACAGGTGAATCATCTTCTCCGCCAGTTCGACGATCTTCACCGGCTCGCCCATGTCCAGCACGAACACGTCGCCCCCCTGCCCCATGGAACCGGCCTGGATCACCAGTTGCGCGGCTTCGGGGATGGTCATGAAGTAGCGGGTGATTTTCGGGTGCGTGACCGTCAGCGGGCCACCGGATTTGATCTGACTGTGGAACAACGGAATCACCGAACCGGACGACCCAAGCACATTGCCAAAACGAACCATGGTGAAACGGGTTTTGTTAACGCGCGATACATTGGCTTTATCGCCGAACAGCACGGGGGCAATTTCACGACTCAGGGCTTGAAGCGTCAACTCCGCCAGGCGCTTGGTACTGCCCATGATATTGGTCGGACGTACGGCTTTATCGGTGGAGATCAGCACGAAGTTGGCCACACCCGCCTGCAAGGCAGCCTGAGCGGTATTCAGTGTTCCAATGACGTTATTAAGTACGCCCTCAGCAATGTTGTGCTCGACCATTGGTACGTGTTTGTAAGCAGCGGCGTGGTAAACGGTGTCCACCCCCCAGGTTTTCATCACATCAAGCAGTTTGTGCGGGTGACGGATGGAACCAAGGATGGGCAGCAACTTGACCGTTACCGACTCACGGCAGGCGCGCTGCTCCAATTCCGACAGGATGCTGTAGAGGTTGAACTCACTGTGCTCAAACAGCAGAAGCGTGGTCGGACCAAGGGAGAAGATCTGCCGACACAGCTCCGAACCGATCGATCCGCCCGCGCCAGTGACCATCACTGTCTTGCCTTTGATACAACGCTCGAGCAAATCGGCCTGAGCTGGCACGGCATCCCGGCCCAGCAAATCGGCGATATCCACTTCCTGAATATCTTCAACCTTGACCCGACCACTGGCCAGATCGGTGAAGTTCGGGACACTTCGTACGTGAAGCGGAAAACCTTCCAGAAAATTGAGAATTTCCCGGCGTCGTGCGCGGGTAGATGACGGCAGCGCCAGGAGGATTTCCTGGGCGCCGGTGACGTCGATCATCTGTTGAATATGTTTGGGTTTGTAGACCTGCAGGCCCGAAATGGAGCGATCGGCGATGCTGGGGTCGTCGTCGATGAACGCCACAGGGCGCATCACTCGGCCCATGCGCAACGCAGCAACCAACTGATTGCCTGCCACGCCTGCACCGTAGATGGCGACTTTGGTCAGGCCGTCGTCGCGACTGGTGAACGGTACGTGCTGGGCGGCGGTGAACCAGTCGCCCATGAAGTATTGGCGCATGCACAGGCGCAGACCGCCGATGATGACGAGGCTTAGCCACCAGTAGTTGAAGATGATGGAACGCGGGACGACGGTTTGGTGGTTGCTGTACCAGAAAACGACCACCGCCAGAATGAGCGCAGAAAGGCTGACCGCCTTGATAATGGCAATCAACGCATCATTGCCAAAGTAGCGCATGACGGCCCGATACATGCCAAACCGAATGAACAGAGGAATCGCAATCAATGGCGCGCTGAGAAACAACCACAGGTGAGCCCTCAGAGGCCCAAGCAGATCGTCTACCCCCAAACGAACCACGAACGAACCCCATAGCGAGATCCAGACCAGGAACACGTCCATGATCACCTGAATCAGGCGCTTTCTCTGGCGAGGCATTCCCAAAAGGAATATCCGCAGTCTGTCCATTCCCTTTCCTTCCATTTTTGATCTCAATCAGTCCAAACCATGCAGGGATTGCACCACAGTCACAGAACAATTCCTTCGACAAGCGAAGCAGGCGCCAGGTGCCCGGGCGCGCTTCACGTATTCACTCTAGTCTCTAGCAGAGCGTAAAGAAGTAGAGATTAAACCTTCCAGACAGATAAAATGCACGTCCTGTGCGCATCGCCGATGCCGGTTCTATCACCCGGGATGATGTCAAGTAGACATCAGTCTTTTTTTACGCATTGACAATGCTATTTTTAAACTCAAGATGCGAGGACGCATGGACCAGCAACCGCCCCTGTCCGGTAGATCAGACGCTGAGCTATTCGTCGAAAACTCAAGGAATTCACCGACGCCCCCTGAAGTAGCGATACTTCTGTGTACGTTTAACGGCTACACATTTCTCAAAGAGCAAATCGATTCTTTCATTGCCCAGACACATCAAAAATGGACGCTATACATTTCTGATGATGGCTCTACCGATGGAACGCTTGCACTGCTGGAAAATTACCAGGACCTGATCAACACGCAACGTATACAAGTGTTCAGCGGTCCGCGCGCAGGTTTTGCTGAAAACTTCATGTCGCTGGTAAGAAACGAAAATATAAAAGCAGACTTTTTTGCATTCAGCGATCAGGACGATATCTGGTTCAACAACAAGCTGGAAAGAAGCATCCGACAATTGGAATCGCTGCCCACCCATTTGCCGGCCCTGTACTGCTCCCGAACTCGCCTGATCGATGAAAACCGGAAAATCATTGGTTTTTCACCTGACTTCAAACGAGCCCCGGTCTTCCAGAATGCGCTGATCCAAAGCATCGCCGGTGCCAATACGATGCTCCTCAATGGCGCAGCACGGGACCTCTTGAACAAAATTCCACACGCCATGACCATTGTCGCGCACGACTGGCTTACCTATCTTTTGACGACAGCCTGTGGTGGAAACGTCATCTACGATTCAGAGCCGACGCTGGACTATCGTCAGCACGGTGGCAATGTCATCGGTGCCAACTCCGGTTTCAAAGAACGCATGATACGTCTCGGTAAGTTGATCGACGGACGCTTCAGCCGCTGGAGTGATTCGAATGTGCAGATTCTTGAGTTACTTGAAGGGGAGCTGACTCCGGTGAATCGGCAGGCATTGAATGACTTCAAGCAAGGGCGTCAAAGCTCCATTTTCAAGAGGTTTCGCCTCATGAAAAAATCAGGTGTTTATCGCCAGACCCTGGCGGGCAACATCAGCCTCATTCTGGCAATCTGCCTGAACAAGATTTAACTCGGCGCAGCGGGCACCGATACAAGGTGCCCTTTTCAAAAAGTGCGCTCGCACCGATCACAATTTTTTAATGATGTATCGGCACAGGCGTACGTAATACAGCGTGCGGGTTCTGAGCCGACCCAGCCATTTCTTGCCCAACTTGTGATAAGGCGCCTGAAATGCAAGATCACGAATCACCGCAGTGACGCTCAACTCAGAAGTACGATCCATGCCTGCGTCTATCTGAGCCAAAAGCGTAGGCCTTACATGATGCAGGGCAACCTCCCTGGCGACCTCGGCATGGCTGATAAAGCCACTTGCGACGGCTCTTCTAAGGCACGCCATCCAGACATGGCCGTTCGGGTTCTCAAGAGAGACCCAAGGCTGAGTGTTCATGTCGGTGTAATGCAGCAATGACGTCTGTCCGGCCGAGTAGTGCTCCAGAGAGTTCCACGTCACCGGCACCGAGTAGCCAACCTGTTTCGCGACGTTCATCTCGAACATCAATGCGTGGTACTCAAGCGCCCCGCTGTCCAGATCGGCGACGATGTCTTCTATATTCCAGGCCAGCTGCTCACAGTCCAGGACCATGACGCTGAATTGCGAACGGCGCCCTTGGGTGCCGCTTGCCACCGTCAACAGATCATTGTCACCGAAAGGCTGATTCCAAAGCCCTTCAATGTCCTCAAAGACTTGCATATCGGCGTCCATGTAAATGGCTCGCCCCTTGAACTGACACAACTCCGGGATGAGGAATCGCTGGAAGGAAAAAGGCGTGCGAGCCCGGTTCTCAATACCCTTGGGCTGAGGGATTGGTCGCTGATGGCTATAAATAGCCGACAGTTCGACCGGCAGTGAAGACCGCTCTCTGATCGAAAACTCCAGCACCCGCATTGGCAACCATTCAGCCGGGGTGGCGGCTACAAAGACGCGGACCGGCGTCAGAACAGTATTTCCAGCCATTCCCGTTGGATGATCGTCGGTCTGCAGGTTCATACCTGGTGCCCTCCAAACTGCCAGCCAGCAAGCTTCTGTACAGGCACGGCATTCAAGTATTCTCCACTGACCCTGAATGCAACACTTTCTGACAAGGACAGGTGACTGACCCCATCCGGGCTCATCACCTGGATGGACAAGGAATAGGGGCCTGGAGCCAACTCTGCGCCGCCCAGCTGAGCGACCAGCCGACTGGCAGCGTCAGGCCAACTCAAGTTACAACGAGCTGAGTTCCAATCCATGAGAACACCTTGCGAACTGTCTCTTAAAAATACACAGACCTGAGCATTGGCAGGCAGCCTGGAAACATCGATATCCAGAGCCATTTGCGCGCCATAAGGGATAGTCTGTCCCGAAGGCAGTACGCTTCCATCAATCAACAAGTCAAATGACACCAGTTCCGGATTCAACACGTGACCGCGTCCCTTCTCGCTTTGGTCACCCAACTTGTCCTGATAGATGGAAATGGCTTGTTGTATACCGCCATCAAAAATGACCCGGCCCTTCTCAAGAAAGAAACCGCGATCGCACATGCGTGCAACTTGCCCGATGGAATGAGAGACAAACAACACCGCAGCATTACGTGCCAGCTCATTGACTCGTTCATAACACTGCAGCCGAAATGAAAGATCACCCACCGCGAGCACTTCATCGATGATCAGGATGTCGGGCTCAATGACCGTGGAGGCAGCAAATCCCAGACGGGATTTCATCCCCGAGCTGTAAAATTGCACAGGGGAATCGAAAAACTCATTGAGCCCGGCGAAATCCTGAACAGCGCTAATGTAGTGTTTGAGCTCTTTGCCGGATTTCCCCATAAGCTGACCGCGTACAGATACGTTGTCCCTGCCCGTCATGGAAGGCACAAATCCGGCACTCATTTCGAGCAGGAATCCAATTTCCCCTTTGCGAGAAATCTTGCCGCGGTCGGCAACCAGCTTTCCCGCTATGCACTTGAGTAACGTGCTCTTTCCTGCGCCGTTGTGTCCCAATACTCCAAGTACTTCGCCTCTGTGCAACGAAACATTGATATCCCGCAGAGCCCAAAACTCGGAGTCGCGCAATTCAGTGGATGCTGCGCCTCGTGACAACGCCCCCCGCAGCAAGTCTTTAGATGCATATTTGACGGATGATTTCAGGTCCCTGGAATACTTCTTCCACAAACCGTCGATTTCAAGCAAAGCACTCATCAGTTACCCATCCGTTCAAGAAGAATTGGCACCTGACGACTCAAGGACTTGATCAGCCAACACAGTACCAGAAGCGAAACCCCCATCGCGATCAACATCGGGAGCATATAAACAGACGCCTCACCGTGCAGGGATCGGGAGATGACCGCCAGAGGAGAGGCAACAGGGTTGAAAACATTCACCCAAAACAACGCGCCACTTTTTTGCTCAAGGGCCGCATAAAAAATGGGGGAAATCAGAATCATCGGCAAGCTGATTGAACTGAGGCCTTTACGCACATCGGCGTACAGTACAGCCCAGGGCGCTAACAGCAGGCCGAGCATGGTAGCCGATATCAACAAGGCAATCAGACTGCAGAAAAACCAAAGCCATGACGAGATATCCGTGGGCAACGTAAGCCCGAGCACCGGAACAGCGATCAAAATCAGTACGACCCTGACGACCAGCGCGATGATGCCCTCAAACGCAACCGCCAGTACGAAAGGAACGGGTCCTACGTTCATGCCCTTGAGCAAACCGCGATTGCGTCGAATGAATTCGGAAGTTTCCTGAACCATGTGCATCCAGCACTGAAACAGCGTGATCCCGGCAAAGGCGCGCAATACATCCCAGCTTCCTTCCACCGAGTGGGCGGCTTCGCCGTTGAGTTGACGTTTTACAAAGATATAACAGGCGGCGTAAAGCATCGGGATGATTAGCGTCCAGGCATAACCCAACGCATGCTGCTTTATCTGCATGACAATACTGCGACGTGCCAGCGCTAAACTTGAGTTGATAATACTTGCGATCATAGTGACGGACATCCTCAGCGCACAACAGATTGTGAAATTATCGAAAGAACCTGCGCTGCAATTTCATCCAGTCGTGCCTTTGACGCTTGCGATTGAGACATATCCACCGCATAGCATTCAAGAAACCAATCTACAAAATTCTTGTATCTTACTTCCAATTCAGCTGCGGTACTATTCTGCACATAACCCCAAGCCTCATCCAAAGTGGTCGGCGTCGCGTTGAACGTAACACAGTCGTACTCCACGCGACCGAAAGTGACAACGGGCTTGACTTGTAACAGGGCCTCAAAACCCACGCCACTGTTAATGGTATAAACCGCAGTAGCATGCGCGATTAAATCCTGAACATTGGCCTCACTGTAAAAAATGTTCGTGTTGTCGACCATTTTTTCGAAAGGTTTCATGCTTTTCATGTTTGCCGGATGAGGCTTGAGTACCACAGTGACGCCATTTTTCTTCGCCCATTCCACCAGCGACCCGACGAGCACTTGTTCTGAAAAATCGGAAAACAATTGAATCGATTGATCTGTAGGAATCTGCAAAGGAAAAAAGATATAGGGGCGCAGCGTGCGGCGAGGGAACCAGCGGCCACTGATATCAAATGGTAACAAACCTTCATCAATCAACTGCCTCTGCGACTTGGCAGCTTGCTGGGCAAACTTGCTTACCAAGCGGCCATCCGCGAGACGCGATCGATATTCCTCAAAAGAGGTTTGGGCCTTGTCAGAGTTAATATTTCGTGCAACAGGATAAACGCTGGAAGCTGCACTCCAGCCTCGCCCATCGACAATAAAGGCCCATCGAAAGAACTCTTGCATGTAAAACAACACCGGAGTCTTGCCATCCAAAAAATTCAGGTGACATCGATGGGGAACAAACGCGAGAGCCGCCCCATCGGCATCAATTCTTTCACGATCGATTTCCCAACCTGGTAATTCGATAACGTTGACGGTGAGACCGGCACGTTCAAGCGCATTGGCCATGCGCACGGCAAACTCCTTCCAGCGCAAACGCAGGTCGATAACGTCATCGCTAACCACAGGAAACTGAGCAGATGCAGCTGACATCTTTCCCCAGGGAAGGTCGAGCCTGGGAATGTAAAAGGCAATAGTCCGAGTGGAGGCTTCCAGGTTCAGGGACCGATTACCAAGGCTCTGGATGGACTTCCCTTCCACTGCCGTGGCAATCCGTGAACGAATCCATTCATTGGCCATTGAGTTGTCTACAGTAAAAAACTCTTCAGCCAGATGTTGGCTAATGGTACGTTTTTGCGTGTCGTCACAAAGCAGGTTCTGAAGCAGAAAAAAACGCAGATCATAAAGTTTGAGACCGCCTTTGCCGGCCCAGAGAATGCTGGAAGTGGAAAATGTCCAATCGGCATATTTACGCTTCAAATTGTAAAACCTGAGCTGATCGGCATATGCGTTCATCTGCCTGAAGAACAACCTTTGATCGACAAACCATTCTAGCGAGCGTTCAACAACGCCCTTGTCGATTTCGCTGGAGATTTCTCTCAGCAACCGAATAACCCGCTCCGAAGGAGCCAGCCAGATAGACCCCGTAGCAATAGCCAAATGCTCTGGCTGATCCTCGGTCAGGTTTCGCCGAACAATAATGACATCGGCGTTTGTTTTGTTCGAAAAATCAAAATCAAACGGATTAACCACCAACGAATCAGCATCAATGCTGAACACAGGAACAGAAAATGTAGACAATATATTAGAAAGTTGCAGAAAGCGGGCACTGGCGTAATAAGCGCGCTGCTGATCTGTATTCAGAGCTGAAAGATCAATGGTTTCAAATGATACGCTGAGTCGTGTCGACACCAAACAGCCAGACAGGATTCCGATACGGCTTACGGTGTCCGCACCGGGATTGATGACGTGTAAAAAGAAGGTAGCACCTGGAGAATACAGATCTACACTTTTGATCAAAGAGATGGCATAACCGAGATAACCCGCATCACAGGCAGAAAACAGTAAAAGGGGCTCATCACCGCTTACTTCCGGAGCGATGAACCACTGCACAGTCCGATTAACCATTCTCACAACACCTTGCCAAAACACATTTTAAAAATCCAATACAATATAGCATCGAACACTCACTACAATTTCTCGACGCCTGAACCATGACGAGCCTCTACTTTTTGCACACATTCAGACGTTCGTTGTCACGCTCCAAAGCAGACCGCTCCAGCACAGGATAGAGATCATGCTGCTGTTCAAACCGATTGGCGCCGGCCTCAAGCGCCAATACAAGTAAACCGCTGCCGACACACGTTCCCATATGATCCTCGTCACTGAACAGGCTCCAGTCGTTCATGTAACCCAGCTCCGGTTTGTCAAGATCGATAAAGGGAATCTGATACTTCGTGGAAACACGTAACAAGTCCTCAACATGCTGTTGAAGGCCATACTTGACCTGGAATGCATAGAGATCCGAGCGCACCGGAGGTTGAAACAATACGATCTGGATACCATGATCACGTCCCCACAAGGCAAACATGTCAAATAAACCATCCCACGGGGCGTTACTCGAAATATCCCTCAGGCGTTGAACCTTGATGTTGTCATTGGTCACTTCAGGCAGCATTTCAGCCTTTTCGGTCAGCGTCCTGAATTGCCCCTTCGTCTCGCCGTTTGCCTCAAGCTTTCCGAGCAAAGGATCAGCTTTGACAGGCATCGACTCCTGCGACCCCGGCAATAAGGACGAGAATCGAAATTCACTTCTGTGCCGACGCATCTCCGGCTTCCAGCTTGCCATTGACGCGTTGGTCAGCTTGCCCGCCTCAGCAAACACCTGCTGGCAACCAGGCACATCGCTTGAGCACAAGGGCGCCAGAGTTTTAAATAGCGGGAAGTACTTAAGATGGTCAGGCTCGACAACCAACCTGCCGGGGCGTCGCAACAAAAAAGAAGCTTCAACGTAAACCCGCTTCAAATTTGGAAATTTCAAGCGCAGGATTTCTGCCTGAAGCAACAACCCATAAGTAATTTCGTTGTACGTGTTTCCGGCCCCCACGACCGCATCCGGCACACCGAACTTGCTGGGGCGCAGCACCTTGCTGCGTGAAGTACCGACATAGCCAGAGGTCACCTCGGCCGGATCGGGGTACTGGCTAAACAAGGCAACGTTCTGAATCAGCAACTGATTACCCAGTTCACGCCCCGATATCGTCATGTTCGGCAACGCCGTCATCAATGCCGAAGCACTTTGCATGACATCCGGTTGTTTGAGGGATTCACGATAACGAACGGCAACTTCCAGGCCAATAAACCCAACGACCACCAACACAGCCGTCAGTACGTATAACTTGAGCAGACTGGATCGCGTCAACCTCAAGCTTCTAGAATTGAAAGTATATGAAGTCATTGCCGTCTACATAATAGATGTAAGAGAAAAGAACCAACGAGGCAAAGCCGAATGCCGCCTGCCAGGGAAAGGCGTTCGTAATATCACGCTGGTAGGTCGTCCGGTGAACAAACCATTGCAATGGCAAGTAAAGGAGCAGCAACTCGAAGAACAACGGCGCGAGCTTCGTTTGAGCCCAGCCCGAGGCGGGAATAACGATACGCTCGAGCATCATCATTGCGTCACCGGCATTGGCTGCACGGAAAAATATCCACGCCACAAAAACCACCGTCATGGTCAACAACCACGCAACCGGTACCCATTGCAGCACTCGCTTCAACGACAAGGGCAAACCGCTATTCTCGAACCAGCGATTAATGGCCAACGCACCACCGTGCAAACCACCCCAGATGATGAAATTCCAGCTGGCGCCATGCCACAATCCACCCAGCAACATAGTCAGGATCAGGTTTCGTTGAATTTTCCATTTGGCCTGGGTGCGCGAGCCACCTAGCGCAATGTAAAGGTAATCTCTCAACCAGTTGCTCAGGGTGATGTGCCAACGGCGCCAGAAGTCCTTGATGGACAGCGATGAATAGGGGGCATTGAAGTTGTAAGGCAGCACATAACCGAAAAGCAACGCCGCTCCCAAGGCCATGAGCGAGTAGCCCCAGAAGTCGCACAGGATCTGTACGCCAAACCCGATAACCGCGAAAAGATTGTCAAGCCCGGAGTACTGGTCTGGCGCCTTGAATATGACGTTGATAAAAGGAGCTATCCCGTCAGCGATCCCGCACTTGAGTGCCAGGCCGGCGATAAAATAGTAGAGGCCGTTGTAGCAATGAGCGCCATCCAGTCGTTGCTTCACGTGTATCTGAGGCATGAACTGGCTTGCCCGACAGATAGGGCCGGCGATGAGGTGTGGAAAAAACAACACGAAAATGGCGAAAACGACCGGATTTTTCTCGTGCTTGAATTTTCCCTGGTAGACATCGACCTGATAGGAAATCAATTCGAAAACATAGAACGAAATGCCGAGCGGCAGAATCACCTTCAGCAAACCTATTTCAAACGAAGGGTCCTTGAGCCTGGCGACGTACTCAATATTCTCCAGAAAGAAATTCATGTACTTGAAGTAACACAGTAATGCGAGATTCAGCACACACGAAAGAATCAGCCAAGCACGCGTTTTGGTGGCCGAGACCTTGCCGGCAATAAGCCAGTTGACGGCGATAACCCCCAGCAACATGAAGCCGAACTCTTTGCTCCAACTCATGTAGAAATACAAGCTGGACAGCAGCACGATCCATTGCCTGCCGCGCAATGATGGGCACAACCAGTAGAAAGCCAGGGTGATCCCCAGCAAAATTACATATTCTATGGAGTTGAATAACATCGCCAGTTAATTCCACATCATCTATTTATTTTTTGAACAGCCGTATTCACAACGCCTGTGCACGCCTTACAGACACTAACGCCTACCGCTATGGGCCATGTCAAAAACCTGGACCAGCTGCCTTTCAAGCTTGTCGATCGAGAACTGTTCAGCACAGTAGGTTTGAGCAATCTTCAGCGCCTGCTCCCGCGACTGCGGCGAATCAAGAGACTGTATCAACGCATCATGCCATTGCTCATTCACCAGCACTCCGCCACCGTCCGGAATTACCTTGCTGTACACCGGGATGTCGGATGCCATGACAGGAATCCCTGCCGCCGTATATTCGATGAACTTTGTCGGTGCCTTGCACAGGTTAAAGTCTTCGTTGACCAGAGGTGCCAAGCCAATGTCCCAGTTCAAACCGGCCAGCACGGAAAGAAACTCCGCGTAAGCTTTATTGACCTTGTGGCTTTTAACCCTGTCGCCGAAGCGCACAAGGCCCTCTGGCATCTGGATGGTACCGAACACCTCAAAGTGCAACTCGGGCCTTTCGTCAAGCAGGCGCTCAAGCGCCGGCACAACCAGGTCCAGGTCTTCCTGATGCCCCTTGGACCCCATGTAACCTATCGTCTGATACGGACGCTCCTGACGGACAATAGTGACCCGCTCCCCCATGAACGGCGCATACATGCCGTGATAAATGGGTTGGTGGGGAAACAATCCGCCCAGCAGACCTGCCAGATGAGAAGTGGATGCGTAGATAAGATCACAATGGGCGAGCAGATATCGACGTGCATCGACAACGTCCTGGGCGCCCTGGCGTTTCTGGATCTCCGCTCCCAGCGAATGGGGGATTTCCAACAGGTTATCGTCGATGTGATAGACAACCGGAATGTTCTGCGCTTTGAAGTAATCGACAATATTGGCGCCAAATGGTTGACCGTATCGAGTAATGACGACCAGATCCGGCTTGAACGAATCACTCCATTGCTTCCAGCACCCCTCCCCCTTATGGGCGACCAGGTTCTGGGAAACAACTGCAAAATTCACCTCCCCCCGGCGATGCATCTCGCGCAGGGGAAGATCGAAACTGATGAAATAGGTGGCGTTCACATTCTCGGTAAAAATCAGAATGTTCCGGCCATTCGGGTTACCCGCCTGGAAAACGTCGAACTCACTCGACGTCCCGGTAGCACGCGGACTGAACAGCGACTTGAGAAACGCAATCATGCGTTGGAAGCCTTCTGATCGCCCAATCCCTGTTCAGCCTGGAGTTTGGCCTCATACGCCTTGATCACTTGTTGACGATGGCGTTTGGCTTCATAAACAGCCTTGTGGGGAATGTAGCCCGACAGTTTGTCAGTAGCCGCATTTTTCTTGTCCCACAGACCGTGCAGGAATGATGGAATAAAATGGCGATATTTGATGTCGCGCAGCAGTGAAGGCCTGAAGTAACCGAGGTCGATTTCTTTCTGGATAGCTGCTTCGGTCAATGTCCCGTCCGCCAGCATCATCCGCACTTCGGCAAACCATGGCCAGGCGTTCTTGTTGCCACAAGCGGACCAAGGCTGGGTGTAGACGTCGGTGTAGTGAATCAACCGAGTGTCCGTGTCCCAGTGCTCCAGGCTGTTCCATTCGAACGGCACACCGTATTTGACGTGTTCCTCGTCCAGAATGATCAGCTGCGACATGAGCTGGTCGTAGTCATAACGCCCTTCATCCATGCCACCCACGATGGTTTCAACGTCCCAGTCCAGGCGCTCACAATCGAGCAGCATCACGGCGCACTGCTTCTTGCGGGTTTTCGGTGCGCCGACTTTCTGGGTCGACTCGTCAGTGAACTTCACTTCCTGCTGGATGATGATCTTCGCGCCATCGAACGGAATGTTCCACAGCTCGCGAATATCGCGAAACACCAGCATGTCGGCGTCCATATAGATCGCCTTGCCCTTATAGCCACTGAGCTTGGGAATGCAGAAACGACTGAAGGAAAACCCGGTTCGCTGCCCGTTACGCGGGTCCAACGGCTCAGGCACCGGAAGGTCAAGCATAGGGATAACTTCAACCTTGGCCGTGGTATGTCGCTTGATCGAATACTCGAGGACGGGAACGGCTAATAGCTGCGAGCGATCAACACCCACATATACCCGTATCACTTCATCTTCATGAACCATTCGAAAATCCCTCTTAAACGTTAGCGTTCTTGAATTCTACCTTCGCCCACTCGGCTAGACGCTCTACGCCCGACTGAATGCTGACATTCGGGTTCCAGTTCAAAGCGGCCTGGGCGGCGGTAATGTTGGCGCACGCATAGCGAATATCACCGATCCGGAACTGGCCGGTGATTTTATAAGAGGTGTCGCTCACGCCCAGATTGCGCATCAGCATTCTGGCCATTTCAAGGATCGAGACCGGCTCGCCGCTACCAATATCGAGAATGGTGCCATGGGCAACGTCGGCGTTGTTTGCCTTGACCAGCGCGTCCACGATGTCATCTACAAAAACGAAATCACGGGCAATATCGCCGTCTTCGAAAATCGCCAGCTCGCCACCGGCAAGCAGTTGACGAGCGAAGATCGACAATACGCCGGTATAGGGGTTACGCAGGGACTGGCCCGGGCCGTAAACATTCTGGAAGCGCAGAATGGTCGCATCCCACGGTGCGCCGTCACCGGCCTGGCACAGCAGGTATTCCTGCATCAATTTGGTTGAGGCGTAAACCGAAGCCGGTGCCGGTGGCAAACCCGCATGGCTGGCGATAGGCCGAGCCGGCAGCACCGCCCCTGCCGGCAACGGCACCGTGAAGTCACCGGCGGTCATCGCCTGTGGCTGGCGTGGCAAGCCCACATACTCCACACCCCGGGCATCGGCGTAACCGCCCTCACCGTATACTGCCCGCGATGCAGCCAGTACGACCTTGCGCACATTGTTCTGCTTGCGAAGCGCTTCGATCAGGTGGGTTGTCCCCAATACGTTGACCGAACAATAACGAGACGGCTCATCGTAAGACTGGCCGGTACCGGTTTCTGCTGCCAGGTGATACACCAACTCCGGATCAGCGTCGCTTACGGCTTGCATGAGCGCCTGGGCATCGGCGACATCGCCGCGAACAAAACGTACATTCTGCGGCAGAATCGGATCGACAGCGTCGGCGCCATGGACCTGAGGGTGCAGGTTGTCGAAGACCCAAATGGAGCGAGAAGCATCTTGCTTGAGCAGGGCCTTGACCAGACGACTACCGATGAA
This sequence comes from Pseudomonas sp. LBUM1673, assembly GCF_059695645.1. NCBI lineage: Bacteria > Pseudomonadati > Pseudomonadota > Gammaproteobacteria > Pseudomonadales > Pseudomonadaceae > Pseudomonas > Pseudomonas sp. LBUM1673. The sequence goes on along the minus strand of NZ_CP166780.1, from coordinate 1,992,725 downwards.
GCCGGCACCGCCGGTGATGAAAATACGCTGTGTCATTGATTTGTTACCTGGGCATGTAGTGATGTTGAGCAAACCAAGTCGTCAACTATTCGGGCGGCGGCATCGCCTTCCAAGACCATACGGTTTACAAAGCGCTCGGAAAGGTGCTTGAGCTCTGGCGCTTGGCTTTCATCCAGAACGCGCTCGATGAACGCGGACCAGTTCGCCATCTGCTCGATGGCATAAAGTGGGGCATAGGTCTCAGTGTCCAGATCGCCCTTGACCACCGCAACCGGCAACCCGCGTGCCGCAGCATCGAGGGCTACGGTAGAAGGGCTGGTGATGACCGCTTTCATTCGACCCAACAGGCCTCCAGCGGTATAACGCTCCCATTCGGCTTGCTTGGGATCGGCGATGATCAGGTTCGAGGCGACGGGCTTGTCTCCTTTGTAACGGGAAGTCAGCCACAGGCCCGCGTGATGAGGCTTGATCAAAAAGGTGACGCAAGGGAACTGCTCCGCCAGCGCGGTCACCCCTTCAAGAAAAAACTGCCTATACCCTTCGGAGTAACGATGCCAGTGCAGGTTTTCGAAGACACCGACCACACACGCCTCGGGAGCGATCAACGCATCCAGATCGGCGCTTTCATCCCGGCCAACCTTGGAGCAACCTATCGCAACGCATTTTGCGCGAGTGGCTGCGCTGATATCTGCGTGCAAGGTGTCCAGCCCGCCCCAAAGGTAGATCCTGTCGGCGGCGAAATTGATCCGGTCTATCGAATGGATCTTGTCGCTGTAGGTCAACCCCACATTCTCCAGGCCATGTTGCAAGGTCGCGGTCATGATGCCGGCGACCTTCGCCGCTTCGGTAAGCGTGCGACTGAATCGATGAGGACTGAGATTGGTTTCCGACACTGTCAGCAGCGCTCTGGTCCGGGAACCGAAACGGAATGAAGCCAATGGCTCGATGGCTGGCACCACCCGGACATCGATCTGATGAAGTGACAGGGTTTTCATCACTCGCGGAGACGCCTTGAGCAATGCGTGACTGCACACCACTTGCACTGCTATCTCGCGCTGTTTGAGTTCAAGGATAATGGGCAGCGCAAGATCCAGATCCTGGACCAGGTGCAGTACCACGAGGACCTCCGCTTCGTGGACATCTTCTACGCCGGAGCGTTGAGCGATGACCGATTGCAGCGCCTCTCGCCACAGAGAACCAATGACAGCAGAGCTGAAGTGCTGCTCGATCAGCGTCCTGGCGAGTGCTACGTCCTGGCGACCATTTTCGGTGCTCGACAGATAACGACGCAGCCCCTGCAAAAAATCACCGGTCATGATGCTGCCAGCCAGCGGCGACAGTGCAGGCGTTGCGGTAGCGACGACGGGAATGCCTTGGGTCAGGGCATGAACCGTTCGATTGGCGGACTTGCAGACGCTGAACGGATCGCAGGAGTTGGGGATCAGAACAACCCGTGAAACAGCCATCCAATCGTCTACAACGTTGATCGACCATTCCACATAGCGCGATGCAATGGCCATCGGCTTGATAAAGCGCTCGTACTTGGCAGCATTGTTGCTGATCACTACAAGCTCAACCGGATACTCCAGCGCGATCGCTTCCAGTGCATTCTGGATGAGAAGCAAGTCCAGCATGCCGAAGTTAGCGTAATCGGCACCGTGATTACCGAACCACAGCAAATACATGGTTTTCGACGGATCGCGGGCCGGGGCATTTGAAATGACAGGGGTGATCGCGGGAACGGCGACGACCGGTGCCTTTTTCAAGCTGGCAACTTGTTTGCGGAGCGGGCGCAAGAGCGCTCCCGGAATGGCCATGACCGTCGCGATCGAACCATCCCTGCCACGCTTTTTCCTGAGGCGTTGCAATTGCTTTTTCAGCAAGCGCTTGAACATGCTCAGCAAGCGCTTGAGCGTGTAGATGCCCCCTGAATCCTTGATCTCATTCGACAACTTCTTCCACCGGCTGCGCCACAAGGATGGCGCCATGGATTTTTCAATCGTCCTGGCGTCTTCGATAAGCTTGCTGCCTGCGTCCGTTACCGTTTCCGAAGCCAGACCATCAGGAATGACGTGCACGACAACGCCCGGCACATGGGCCTTTATGACGTCTGACAAAGGTTCGGTGGTTGTCACAACGGCCGTTGCGAGTTGCGCCATTCTGGTGAATATTTCGCTATGCGTGCCCAACGCCCCCCTTCCATAACCAGGCACAAAAATGTTGTCACACAGATCAATAATGACGGGTATGTTCAGTGCTCGGGCACGCTGAACCAATGCCAGGCTTTCAACAGAAAAGGCTTTGACGATGACAAGGGCATCGAGGCTTTCAAGATTGACAGGGCCTCGACTGCTAAACAAACTGCAGATACAGCCTTGCGCTTCAAGTGCCAGCAATGGAAGTAATGCGCGGTAGCGCACACTGGCCATGTCGAGCGACAGTGAGGCGACGCACCAGCCTACATTTATCTGACGTCTATCCATAAGACTTCCCATCTCTGAACACTTCCCCGCCCTTCGGTCAATGCAAAAACAAACGGACCGGCCAATAAATAAAACAAAAAAGATGAAAAAGAGACATAGCGATCCGCGCCCATGCATAAATACAGGCCCGCGGTGCCGCGCTCACGAGTTGAATCAGAAGGTCCTGCGCATGCAGCGCAAGCTCAATCCGGACGCGAGTCATAACCGCACATTCTACCGAACACATACCGATTCGCGGGGCTTTTTTTCGACGCAGGACATTTTGGACGATATTAGCGAGAAGACCATGACGTGCATCAAACGCACTAAATTGAATACGGCGAGCTGCAATACGATCGCCAGCCAGATCACTGCCTCCCCATTCACCGTCCTGCGACACACCAGCCCAAAGGACTGACGGATGGGCGCATCCAGGTTTGTCACCGCCGAATGAGCAAACCAGAAACACCTATGAAGCAAAGTCAACTTGACTCGACCTTATGACCTGCCCGCCTTTAACAAATAGGCAGCACAAACAAGTGGCGCATACGCCACACACATCCCCGCCACGACATTCAAATGACCGAGCACAACCAGGATCGCGAGCGGCAGCAAAAAAACAACATTGATGACAGCCACACTTATCGTCACCTTTTTATGACCCCAGCGGCGTGCCGCTTTCTGATAAGCATGACTGCTATGGGCCTGATACACCTTATCTCCGCCGATCAGGCGCCGAACGAGTGTCCATGTCGCATCAACAATAAAAACCCCCAGCAGAATCAACCAGCTCCAGATCAGCTCCGGCTTGCTCCAGGCCGCCTGAAGCGCCATTGCCCCGAGAATGATGCCGAGAAAACCGCTCCCTGCATCCCCCATGAAAATCCGGGCAGGTGGAAAATTCCAGCACAGAAAGCCTGCAACGGCCACAACCAGCATCAACGGCGCCCATACCAGTTCAGTCGTGCCATCAACCCCATAAACCAGGCATATTCCCAGGCACACAGTGATGGCTTCAACACTGGCCAAACCATCGATGCCATCCATGAAGTTATAGAGATTGAGCATCCAGACCAGATAAACCGCCCCGAGGACGGAACCGATCCACCCCAGATCCAGCGAAACACCCAACAAAGCAATGGGCGCGAGCCCATTGAGCCAGAACAACACCCAGGCAGCGGCGATAAAGTGCCCCAGCAACCGCCACCTCGCGGCGATATGACCATGGTCGTCGGCGAAGCCAATCACCGCCACCAGAACGCCCGACCCAACTAACGCTATCAGTGCAGACAGGGGCAACACCCCCAACAACGAAAGGACTGGGAGCGCGAGCAAAAAAGCGACAACGATTGATACGCCACCACCGCGTGGCGTTGGAACCGTATGAGCACTACGCTCGTTTGGAATATCCATCAGGCTTCGGGACAAGGCATACCGGCGCAAAACCCGGGTCAACCCCCATGAAACGGCAAACACCACCACCAATAGCGCAAAAATCATCTTGTCTGTTTATCCCGATAATGGTCGGCCGCCTGACGCAAAGCCCTTTCCGTACTGACAGGCGGATGCCACCCAAGCACCTCACGCGTGTGCCTGATATCCACCTGCAAAGAACCACACAGCCGCTCGACAACGCCTGACTTGCCCATCATCGAGGCCACCACTCTCAACAACCCCGCCGGCACTGGCAGCAGCCTCGCGACCTTGCCCAAGGCAAGCGCCATACGGCGCAGCAACTGGGTAGTGGAAAGATCCTCGCCATCGCTGACCAGAAAGACCTGACCGGCGGCGGCTGGACTGTCGATGCAGGTGACCACCAAGTCCGTGAGATTTCCGAGCGCAACCAGACTGCGCTGATTATCAATGGCACCCAAGGGCAAAGGCACGCCGCGATCCAGCCAACGCATCATGCTGAGGAAATTGGCTTTGACACCCGGCCCATAAACGAGGGGCGGACGGATAACAACAACCTCCATCCCGGTTTCCAGGCTGATTTGCCGTAACGCAATCTCTGCCTCGTGCTTGGACACCCCATAAGGATCGATTGGCGCAGGCGAATCCGTCGCCTTGAACGGCATGTTGCGGCCCGTGCTTTCGCCATTCACCTTGATCGAGCTGATAAAAATAAAACGTTTCACGCCAGACTCTGCCGCACGCCTGGCAAGCCGGACAGTGCCCTCGACATTGGCTTTACGAAACGCTGCGAGGCTGTCCGCAGCCGTTTCGTTCATGACGTGCACTCTGGCTGCACAATGAATGACGACGGCAACGCCCTCCAGCACAGGCAGGCCAGTCGGCAGATCGAGATCGAACGGAACGACCCGACACAAACCGTTCAATCGTGTACTTGCGCGAACAGCGGCGACGGGGGTGAATTTCTTATCGAGCAACAACCTGAAGACCACGGCCTCGCCGACAAACCCTGTCGCCCCCGTCACTAAAACCCGCGGACCTTTCATCTGGATTTACTTCCGATCAATGCAGTGACCCAACAAATCAAAAAGAAGAAAACTTTATCCCGCGCGCGTCGACGACATTTCCAGGCACTTAAAGAGAGCCTCAATAGCTGCCTGCGCCCCAGACGTAGCCAGCTGCGAACGAAAGGATCAGCACCTAGCCCCACCTGACACGCAATTAGCCGGACCTGGGAGAACCACCAGCCGTCATGAATCGTCTTGTAACGCGCGATCAACGGATTGAGGCCCGTGTTGGCCCCAACCTGATTTCTCTCGTGCTGACGATATTGCATGGACGGCTGCGGATCGATAAACCACTTGAAGCCATGTCTGCGCGCAAAAGCGTAGCAGTACCAGTCATGCAAGCTGACACCTTGCAAGTCAGCCCAATTAACCAACATGGACGCCTTTAAAGGCACCACCATTTTCTGACTCATCACATACGTGCAACCGGGTCCAGCCGCTTCAAACAAGAAATCCCAGGCGACCTGAGGTTGAGCCTTGTCCAGCAATTGTGTCCTGCCGCTCGGCCAAAAAGCGGTGACGTTGCTGGAGTAGGCGTCTACTTTACGGGCCTGAATCGCACGGGTCGCGCGCTGAAGCTTATCCATGTGCCATACGTCGTCCTGATCGGCAAAGGCGACAAACTCGTACTCATCCAAATCAACATCGCGGATCAACCTGAAGAAGTTGCGTGAAGCACCACCGAAGGTGCCAGCAGCAGGCAGCACGATAACGCTTGGGTGCTGTGCGGCGTAAGCCGCGCACCAAGCCTCTGTACCATCGGTGGAGGGGTCGATACTGATATGAACGGTTACGTCGACAGCTGACTGGCCGAGGATCGAGGCTAACTGCTCTTCGATCCACTGCATGCCATTGTAGGCAGCCAGCAAAACCGCAACCTTGGGATGTTTTACTGGCATGCCATTCCTGACTGGACCGGTTGATCGCTACTGTTCGAAAGGTTTGAGCTTTCGAATCAGTGGGAAGGCGAGTCCAGCAGTTTCTGCAGGTACTGACCGTAGCCCGTCTTCTTCAGGGCATCGGCCTGTGTACCCAGCTGCTCGGCAGTAATCCAGCCATTGTGGTAGGCAATCTCTTCCAGGCACGCCACTTTCAGGCCTTGGCGCTGCTCAATGGTGTGCACGAAGTGACTGGCTTCCAGCAACGAATCATGGGTGCCGGTATCCAGCCAGGCGAAGCCACGGCCGAGCATTTCGACGTTGAGGGTCTTCTGCTCGAGGTAGGCACGGTTAACGTCAGTGATTTCCAGCTCGCCACGTTCGGATGGCTTGATGTTCTTGGCGATTTCGACGACCTGGTTGTCGTAGAAGTACAGACCCGTCACCGCGTAGCTGGATTTTGGGTTCAGCGGCTTTTCCTCGATGCTCAAGGCACGGCCGGCTGCGTCGAACTCGACCACACCGAAACGCTCCGGATCCGACACGTGATAGCCGAATACGGTCGCGCCGTGCTCCTGAGTACTGGCGGAGCGCAGGTTGTCCGAGAAGTGCTGACCATAAAAGATGTTGTCGCCCAGGATCAGGCAGCAAGGGTCTTTGCCGATGAACTCTTCGCCAATGATGAAGGCTTGCGCCAAGCCATCCGGGCTAGGCTGCTCGGCATAAGTCAGCTTGATGCCGTACAGACTGCCATCACCCAGCAACTTGCGAAAGCATGGCAGGTCTTCAGGGGTGGAGATAATCAGGATTTCGCGCATACCGGCGAGCATCAGCACCGACAGCGGATAGAAGATCATCGGCTTGTCGTAGATCGGCAGCATCTGCTTGGACACGCCGAGGGTCAACGGGTGCAGACGCGTGCCCGAGCCACCAGCGAGGATGATGCCTTTACGATTTGTCGTGGTCATTTATTCAGAACTTCCATAAGCATTCGGGTGACACCACTTTGCCAATCCGGCAAGTGTAGAGAAAAATTGTCGCGCAGCTTCTGAGTATTCAACCGGGAATTCAGAGGGCGGCGCGCCGGCGTTGGGTAGGCAGTTGTGTCTATCGGATTGATCGCCGTGACGGCAAGCTCTTCACCGCTGGCCTTGGCAAAACCGATCACATGACTGGCATAGCCATGCCAGGACACTTCACCAGCGGCCGCCAGGTGATACAGGCCCGCCAGTTCAGGACGCTGCAAGACTTGCTGAATGGCCAATGCCGTCACGTCGGCAATCAAATCTGCGCCGGTCGGGGCTCCGATCTGGTCGGCGATGACGCTCAAGGTCTCGCGGTCCTTGGCCAGGCGCAGCATGGTCTTGGCAAAGTTGTTGCCACGCGCGCCATAGACCCAACTGGTGCGGAAGATCAGGTGCTTGCAGCCCGAGGCGGTAATCGCTTGCTCGCCGGCCAGTTTGCTGGCGCCGTAGTGATTCACCGGGGCGACGGCATCTGTCTCTTGCCATGGCTTCAGGCCTTCACCACTGAACACGTAGTCGGTCGAGTAATGAATCAGCCAGGCACCCAGGAATGCAGCCTCTTCAGCCATGACCTGACTCGCCTGGCCATTCACGCGGTCGGCCAGCTCAGTCTCGGATTCAGCTTTATCGACGGCGGTGTAGGCCGCTGCGTTGACGATGACATCGGGCTTGACCTGACGGATCGTGGCACGCAGTGCATCGAGGTCAGACAGGTCGCCACTCAAACCATCAACCGAGTGACGGTCCAGGGCGATCAACTCGCCAAGCGGCGCAAGGGAGCGTTGCAGCTCCCAACCCACCTGGCCGTTTTTTCCCAACAGGAGAATTTTCATGCTTTGTCCGACCGATCCGTGTAGTTCTGGTCGATCCATTGCTGGTAGCTACCGCTCTTCACGTGAGCCACCCACTCAGTGTTGTTGAGATACCACTCGACAGTCTTGCGGATACCGGTGTCAAAGGTTTCTTCCGGCGTCCAACCCAGCTCGCGCTGGATTTTGCTGGCGTCGATTGCGTAACGCTGGTCGTGGCCCGGACGATCCTGAACGTAGGTGATCAGGCTGGCATGTGGGCGATGAGCGGAGTCTGGACGCAGTTCGTCGAGCAGTGCGCACAGGGTATGCACCACTTCGATGTTTTGCTTCTCGTTATGGCCGCCGATGTTGTAAGTCTCGCCGATCACGCCTTCAGTCACGACTTTGTAGAGCGCGCGGGCGTGGTCTTCGACGTAGAGCCAGTCACGGACCTGATTGCCTTTACCGTAGACCGGCAGCGGCTTGCCTTCCAGTGCGTTGAGAATGATCAGCGGGATCAACTTCTCAGGGAAATGGCACGGACCGTAGTTGTTCGAGCAGTTGGTAACCAGGGTCGGCAGGCCGTAAGTACGGCTCCAGGCGCGAACCAGGTGATCGGAACTGGCCTTGCTGGCCGAATACGGCGAACTTGGTTGATACGGCGTGGTTTCGGTGAAGAGATCTTCCGGACCTTCGAGGTCTCCGTAGACTTCGTCGGTGGAAATATGATGGAAGCGGAAGTTGGCTTTACGCGCATCATCCAGTGCCGCCCAATAATGGCGTGCAGCTTCCAGCAAAGTGTAAGTACCGATGATGTTGGTCTGGATGAATTCAGACGGACCGGAGATCGAGCGGTCAACGTGGGACTCTGCGGCCAGGTGCATGATGGCATCCGGTTGGTGTTCACGCAGGACACGGTCCACTTGATCACGGTCGCATATGTCGACGCGTTCAAATACGTAACGCGAGTTCTGGCTGACTTCGGCCAGCGACTCAAGGTTACCGGCATAAGTCAGCTTATCGACGTTAACGACAGAGTCGCTAGTGTTGGAGATGATATGACGAATGACTGCCGAGCCGATAAACCCGGCGCCGCCGGTTACTAGAATTTTCACGCGAAACCATACCCTTAAGTTGCTGACAGGGCCGCCAACCGCGCACTGTCTAATCCATGAATGCAAAAGCCATCAAGTTCGCCGTGGCTTCTGACAAAATCAGCCTGAGCCGATGAGGGAATTGCCCCTATCGGCCAACCGCAGCATTTTACAGCTTAATGAAGGTTTTACTAATGGATATGGACAAGCTGTGACGCAAATTCAACGCGTACAACGGGTTTATCGCAATCAGACAAGGCGCTTGCGTGAGGCTCTGGACGTGCGTCCCAGAAACCAGCCCAGAATCGGCCCGATCACCATGCCGACCAACAGCACAATCACCATGATCAGCGACACTGGCAACTGAGGGCCCGCCCAACCCAGGAACAGCAATGACACGCCTTGCTGGTTCTCCAGAACGAACGCCAGAATCGCCAGAACGAGCAACAGGACAAATACAGCGAGAAGTACGCGCTTGAGGTTACGCATCAGCGGTTCCTTGAAGTGCAGCAGCTGTCAAAGCCCCTCCTCCTCTTCCTCGTTCACACGATCGCGCAGTTCTTTGCCTGGCTTGAAATGCGGAACGAATTTGCCGTCAAGGCTGACGGACTGACCGGTTTTCGGATTGCGACCTACGCGCGGCGCGCGATAGTGCAGGGAGAAGCTGCCAAAACCACGGATCTCGATTCGATCACCGGTGGCCAGACATTGGGACATTTGCTCAAGCATGGTCTTGATGGCCAGCTCCACATCCTTGGATGAGAGCAGCCCTTGATGGGTGACAATTCGTTCGATCAACTCCGACTTCGTCATATTTTTCCCTTCTTTTTCAAGCAGCTAGATCAGCGCTTCAAAGGTTTTAGCATGCCCGGAGGAATTTGAACAGCCCGAGTTCTTGACATATCTTTCCCGGCAATGAGATGCCCGATTTCAGAGCACCGGAACATTGCTCAACCCCTACATTCATCTACAGATAACCAACATGGTGCGCGTCAGATAACCCGCCGGATTGAAGCCGAAAGGGAATTCGTCTTCTTCCTTCGCGTCATCAGACCTTACGACGACTTTATAGCCTGCGCCCTTGCACTCCCTGGCAGCTCGCTTGTGGCACCTCTCCCATCCCGAGCCCAATCCTGAGCAATCGATTTCTATGCCACTGACTCCGCGCACCGCATGAGTCTTGGCGCTGGTTGTACAGCCCACCAATGTCAGTACTGCTATCACGACAATGAGCTTGTTCATTCACTTCCTTATGCCGAGCGCACTGCCCGGCGGTCGTTCACTTCAGACTAAGCCTAGCCTTGAATAGACGATTGCCCCGTATAAAGAAACAGACAGCTCATGCAGATCATTGGTTTCACGAAAGCAATGGCGACGTCATCACGCTTGGCATTCACCAAATCGCAGACACAAAAAAGGGCGACCGAAGTCGCCCTTTTTCTATGGTCTGACAGAACTTAGTTCTGTTTTTCCATTTGTGCACGCAACAGGTCGCCCAGAGTGGTAGGACCAGCAGCGATGCTATCCGAAGGCTTGTCTTTCAAGCTCTGGATGGCTTCTTTCTCGTCTTCAACGTCTTTCGACTTGATCGAGAGCTGGATTACGCGGCTCTTGCGGTCAACGCTGATGATCTTGGCTTCTACTTCTTCGCCTTCTTTCAGAACGTTGCGCGCGTCTTCAACGCGGTCACGGCTGATTTCGGAGGCTTTCAGAGTCGCTTCGATATCGTCGGCCAGAGTGATGATGGCGCCTTTGGCGTCAACTTCTTTCACGATGCCTTTAACGATGGCGCCTTTGTCGTTCTCTTGAACGTACTCGGAGAACGGATCGCTTTCCAGTTGCTTGATACCCAGGGAGATGCGCTCGCGCTCTGGGTCAACCGACAGGATAACGGTGTCCAGCTCGTCACCCTTCTTGAAGCGGCGAACGGCTTCTTCGCCCACTTCGTTCCAGGAGATATCGGACAGGTGAACCAGACCGTCGATGCCGCCGTCCAGACCAATGAAGATACCGAAATCGGTGATCGACTTGATGGTGCCGGAGATTTTATCGCCCTTGTTGAACTGGCCAGAGAAATCTTCCCATGGGTTGGATTTGCACTGTTTGATGCCGAGGGAGATACGACGACGCTCTTCGTCGATGTCCAGAACCATGACTTCCACTTCGTCGCCGACTTGTACGACTTTCGAAGGGTGGATGTTCTTGTTGGTCCAGTCCATTTCGGAAACGTGTACCAGGCCTTCAACGCCTTCTTCCAGCTCAGCGAAGCAGCCGTAGTCGGTCAGGTTGGTTACACGAGCGGTAACGCGAGTGCTTTCTGGGTAACGGGCTTTGATAGCAACCCATGGATCTTCGCCCAGTTGCTTGAGGCCCAGGGAAACACGATTGCGCTCGCGATCGTACTTCAGAACCTTGACATCGATCTCGTCGCCAACGTTGACGATTTCGGAAGGATGCTTGATACGCTTCCAAGCCATGTCGGTAATGTGCAGCAGGCCATCGACGCCACCCAGATCGACGAATGCGCCGTAATCGGTGAGGTTCTTGACGATACCTTTGACTTGTTGGCCTTCCTGCAGGGATTCCAGCAGAGCTTCACGCTCGGCGGAGTTCTCGGCTTCGAGGACGCTGCGACGGGAAACGACAACGTTGTTGCGTTTCTGGTCGAGTTTGATGACCTTGAATTCCAGCTCTTTGCCTTCCAGGTGCGTGGTGTCGCGCACTGGACGGACGTCAACCAGAGAACCTGGCAGGAACGCACGGATGCCGTTAACGTCGACAGTGAAGCCGCCTTTAACCTTACCGTTGATAACGCCCTTGACCACTTCTTCGGCTGCGAAGGCTGCTTCCAGAACAATCCAGCATTCAGCGCGCTTGGCTTTTTCACGGGACAGCTTGGTTTCACCAAAGCCGTCTTCAACCGAGTCCAGCGCAACGTGAACTTCGTCACCGACATTGATAGTCAGATCGCCAGCATCGTTGTAGAACTGCTCAAGCGGGATGAGTGCTTCAGACTTCAGGCCAGCGTGAACGGTTACCCAGCGAGCTTGGTAATCGATATCAACGATAACACCGGTGATGATGGAGCCTGCCTGAAGGTTCAGGGTTTTTAGGCTTTCTTCAAAGAGTTCCGCAAAGCTTTCGCTCATTTTAATTCCTGTTGAATAAGGGCGAAGGATACGCCCATCTCCACATCCCAGACGATGTGGGTTACGTTCATTTAAAGAAACAACGCAGGACTATGACTGGTCCCCTGGGTCGTTTCTTGGTCACCCGGCGATATCGCGAATGGCGATCTCGCTCATGATGCGTTCCAGCACCTGGTCGATGGACAATTCCGTGGAATCCAGCTGTATGGCGTCAGCCGCCGGCTTGAGCGGGGCTACCGCTCGCTGGGTGTCACGCTCATCGCGCGCACGTATCTCATCTAGCAGACTCGACAGACTAACACCATCGACTTTGCCCTTCAACTGCAAGTAACGTCGGCGCGCACGCTCCTCGGCACTGGCAGTGAGGAAAATCTTCAATGGCGCGTCGGGAAATACCACCGTGCCCATGTCACGACCATCGGCCACCAGACCCGGCGACTCCTGAAAGGCCCGCTGGCGCTGCAGCAACGCCTCACGAACTGCGGGCAACGCGGCGACCTGCGAGGCACCCGAGCCGATACTTTCGGTACGAATGACATCGCTGACTTCATCACCTTCCAGAATGATGCGCTGCAGCTGACCGTCGGTCGCCGCGATGAACTGCACATCCAGATGAGCGGCGAGCTTCTTGAGCAATTCCTCATTCGTCAGATCGACGCCATGGTTATGCGCCGCGAAAGCCAGCAATCGATAAAGCGCACCGGAATCCAGCAGATTCCAGCCCAGGCGTTTGGCCAGCATGCCGGCGACAGTACCCTTGCCGGAGCCGCTTGGCCCATCAATGGTGATGACCGGTGCGATGCTGTTCACGACTGAGCCTCTTGTGCAACACGAATACCGACCTGCGCGCACAGCGCGAGGAAGTTCGGGAACGAGGTCGCGACGTTGGCGCAATCATGGATGCGGATCGGTGCGGTGGCGCGCAGCGAAGCCACGCTGAAGGCCATGGCAATCCGATGATCGCCGTGACCGTGCACTTCGCCGCCGCCGATCTGGCCACCGTCGATGATGAGACCGTCCGGAGTTGGCTCGCACTTGACGCCCAGCGCCAGCAGACCGTCCGCCATGACCTGGATTCGGTCCGACTCCTTCACGCGCAGTTCTTCGGCACCACGCAGCACCGTGCGCCCTTCGGCACATGCAGCAGCCACGAACAGCACCGGGAACTCGTCGATCGCCAGCGGAACCAGCGCCTCAGGGATCTCGATACCTTTGAGTTTAGCTGCCCGTACACGCAGATCCGCTACCGGTTCACCGCCGACTTCACGCTGGTTTTCCAGGGTGATGTCAGCGCCCATCAGGCGCAGGATGTCGATCACGCCGGTACGGGTCGGGTTGATGCCGACGTGCTCGAGCACCAGCTCGGAGCCTTCAGCGATCGATGCTGCCACCAGGAAGAACGCTGACGACGAGATATCGCCCGGCACTTCAATGTGGGTCGCGGTCAACTTGTGGCCAGACTCCACCGATGCGGTCGCGCCGTTGACGGTCACCGGGTAGCCGAAGCCGCGCAGCATGCGCTCGGTGTGGTCGCGAGTCGGTGCCGGCTCGGTGACAGTGGTCTTGCCTTCGGCGTACAGACCCGCCAGCAGCAAGCAGGATTTAACCTGGGCGCTGGCCATCGGCATGGTGTAAGTCAGACCCTTGAGCTTGTTGCCGCCACGAATGGTCATCGGTGGACGACCTTCGGCGGCGGTCTCGATCACGGCGCCCATTTCACGCAGTGGATTGGCCACGCGATTCATTGGACGCTTGGACAGCGAAGCGTCGCCGGTCAGCGTACTGTCGAAGTTCTGCGCAGCCAACAGGCCAGACAGCAGACGCATCGAAGTGCCGGAGTTGCCCAGATAGATCGGGCCCGGCGCTGGCTTCAGGCCATGCAGGCCGACGCCATGAATGGTCACACGACCGTGGTGCGGACCTTCGATGACGACGCCCATGTCGCGGAAAGCTTGCAGGGTCGCCAGGGCGTCTTCGCCTTCGAGGAAACCCTCCACTTCGGTAACGCCTTCGGCCAGGGAACCGAGCATGATCGAACGGTGGGAAATCGATTTGTCGCCCGGTACACGAATCCGCCCAGTCAGGCGGCCACCAGGTTGTGCCAGGAAAATCAGATCGTTGGAATTCATAGCGTCCACATAGGCCCGGCGGGCCAGGATTTTACTGAAATGCTCGCGGGCAACCCGGGCGCGCGTGAACACGCCCAACAATTGGTGCCCATCCCCTGCATCGACCGCGTCGCGCAAGGCGTCGAGGTCGCTGCGAAATGTATCGAGTGTGCGCAGGACAGCTTCGCGGTTGGCGAGGAAGATGTCGTGCCACATGACCGGGTCGCTACCGGCGATTCTTGTGAAATCGCGGAAACCGCCCGCAGCGTAACGGAAGATCTCAAGATTTTCATTGCGTTTGGCCAACGAATCGACCAAACCGAACGCCAGCAAGTGCGGCAAATGGCTGGTCGCCGCCAACACTTCGTCGTGGCGCTCGACCTGCATGTGCTCGACATCGGCGCCCAATTCACGCCACAACCGGTCAACCACTGCCAATGCGGCCGGGTCGGTCTGATCCAGCGGCGTCAGAATCACTTTATGGCGACGGAACAGTTCGGCATTGGAGGCTTCCACCCCGCTCTGCTCGGAACCGGCAATCGGATGCCCCGGCACGAAACGCGCCGGCATGCCGCCAAACGCCTCGGTCGCCGCGCGCACCACATTGCCCTTGGCGCTGCCGACGTCGGTCAGAATCGCTTGCCCCAGGTCCATGCCCGCCAACAGCGCGAGCAATTTCTCCATGGCCAGGATCGGCACCGCCAGCTGAATCACGTCAGCGCCCTGGCAAGCCGCCGCCAGGTCTTCTTCGCAGCGATCCACCACGCCCAACTCGACCGCCAGCTTGCGCGACTGCGGGTCGAGATCGACCCCGACCACTTCGCGGCACAGACCGCTTTCACGCAAGCCTTTGGCAAACGAACCGCCGATCAAGCCCAGACCGACCACCACCAGGCGACCGATCATAGGTTGCGCAGATTGCAGTGCAGTGACATCAACCACGGGCCATAACCTTGGTCAGCGCCTCGAGGAAGCGGCTGTTTTCTGCCGGCAAACCGATGGTGATACGCAGGTGGTTCGGCATGCCGTAGTTGGCCACCGGGCGCACGATCACGCCTTCGCGCAGCAACCCCTCGAACACCGGGGCAGCAATACGACCCAGATCGACACAGATGAAATTGCCTTTGGATGGAATCCAGCTCAGCCCCAGCTCACGGAAACCCGCTTGCAGCTGTTGCATGCCGGACTCGTTCAAGCGACGGCTTTCGGCCAGGTACTCGACGTCTTGCAGCGCAGCACAGGCGGCGGCCAGTGCGAGGCTGTTGACGTTGAACGGCTGACGCACGCGATTCAGCACATCGGCGACGATGGCCGAAGACAAACCATAGCCGACCCGCAGCGACGCCAGACCATAGGCCTTGGAGAAGGTGCGCGAAACCAGCAGATTCGGATAGGCCGCCAGATAGTCCAGGCCATCCGGCAAGTCGCTGCCTTCGGCGTATTCGATGTAGGCCTCGTCCAGCACCACCAGCACATGGGCCGGTACGTCCTGCAGGAATTCATCCAGCGCTTGGGCGTCGAACCAGGTCCCGGTCGGGTTGTTCGGGTTGGCGATGAACACCACGCGGGTGTCGGCATCGATCGCAGCCAGCATGGCCGACAGATCATGCCCCCAGCCTTTGGCCGGGATCACTTTCGCCTGAGCACCAACGGCCTGAGTCACGATCGGGTAGACCGCAAACGCATGAGCGCTGAACACCGCGTTCAGGCCCGGGGCCAGATAGGCGCGCGCCACCAACTCCAGAATGTCGTTGGAGCCATTGCCCAGTGTCACCTGGTTCAGGTCGACACGGCACTGATCGGCCAGCAGGGTCTTGAGCGCAAAACCGTTGCCGTCCGGATAGCGGGTCAGCTCGACCAGCGCTTCGTGAATCGCTGTCAACGCCTTGGGGCTAGCGCCCAACGGGTTTTCGTTGCTCGCCAGTTTGACGATATTGGCCGGATCGAGGTTCAGCTCACGGGCCAGTTCGTCCACGGGCTTGCCCGGAACGTAAGGCGAAAGTTGTTGCACGCCCGGCTGTGCCAGAGCGAGGAAGTTGCCACTCATTTGCTACCGCCCTTAGAGAACTGCTTTCGGGTAGGAACCCAGCACTTTGAGTGCCACTGCTTCCTGACTGATCTTTTCCAGCACGCCCTTGACCAGCGGGTCGCGGTGGTGGCCGACGAAGTCGATGAAGAACACGTAGGTCCATTTACCGCTGCGCGACGGACGGGTCTCGATCCGTGTCAGGTCGATGCCGTTGTCATGGAACGGCACCAGCAACTCGTGGAGCGCGCCGGGTTTGTTGCTCATGGACACGATGATCGAGGTCTTGTCGTCGCCGGTCGGCGGCACTTCCTGACTGCCGATCATCAGGAATCGCGTGGAGTTGTCCGGGCGATCCTCGATTTTCTCGGCCAGACGGGTCAACCCGTACAAGCCTGCCGCCATGTCGCCGGCAATCGCCGCCGAGTTCCACTCACCCTTGACCCGCTTGGCCGCTTCGGCGTTGCTCGAAACCGCCACGCGCTCGACATTCGGGTAATGGGCGTCCAGCCACTTGCGGCACTGGGCCAGGGACTGGGCGTGGGAATAGATACGGCTGATGCTGTCGGTCTTGGTGTTTTCACCGACCAACAGGTGATGGTGAATGCGCAGCTCGACTTCGCCACAGATCACCATGTCGTGCTCGAGGAAGCTGTCGAGGGTGTGGTTGACCGCGCCTTCGGTGGAGTTTTCCACCGGGACCACGCCAAAATTCACCGCACCGGCCGCGACTTCACGGAACACCTCATCGATCGCCGCCATCGGCTTGCTGATCACCGCGTGACCGAAGTGTTTCATGGCCGCGGCCTGGGTGAAGGTGCCTTCAGGGCCGAGGTAAGCCACTTTCAGCGGCTGCTCGAGGGCCAGGCACGAGGACATGATTTCGCGGAACAGCCGCGCCATCTCTTCGTTGCCCAGCGGCCCCTGGTTACGCTCCATCACGCGTTTGAGCACCTGAGCTTCACGCTCGGGACGATAGAACACCGGCACTTCGCCTTCGGCCAGCGAGGCCATCTTTACTCGCGCAACTTCCTGGGCGCAGCGTGCGCGCTCACTGATCAGCTCCAGGACTTTTTCGTCCAGAGCGTCAATGCGCAGGCGCAGTGCCTTGAGTTCTTGCTCAGACATTAACCGTGTTCCTTCTCGAACTCTGCCATGTACGAAATCAGTGCGTTGACCGCAACGATATCGACGGCGTTATAGATGGAGGCACGCATGCCGCCCACGGAACGGTGGCCCTTGAGGTTCAGCAGGCCACGTTCGTCGGCACCGGCCAGGAACGGCTTGTCGAGACGATCATCGGCCAGACGGAACGGCACGTTCATCCACGAGCGGTCCGACTTGTTGATCGGGTTGCTGTACAAGCCACTGGCGTCGATGAAGTCATACAGCGTGCGCTGCTTCACTTCATTGAGCTTGCCGATGGCTTCGACACCACCCTGCTCTTTCAGCCACTCGAACACCAGACCGGACAAGTACCAGGCCAGGGTTGGCGGGGTGTTGTACATCGAGCCGTTATCGGCCGCGACCTTGTAGTTGAGCATGGTCGGGCAAATGGAGCGGGCGTGACCCAGCAGGTCTTCGCGAATGATGCTCACGACGACGCCGCTCGGGCCGATGTTTTTCTGGGCGCCGGCGTAGATCATGCCGAAGCGCGAAACATCCACCGGACGCGAGAGAATGTCCGAGGACATGTCGGCGACCAGCGGTACATCACCGGTTTCCGGGATCCACTGAAATTCCAGGCCGCCAATGGTTTCGTTCGGTGCGTAGTGAACGTAGGCCGCATCTTTCGACAGGCTCCATTCGTTCTGACCGGGAATAGCGAAATAGTCGTAAGGCTTGGCGGTCGCGGCAACGTTGACGTGGCCGTAGCGCGAGGCTTCTTCGATAGCTTTCTGCGACCAGATACCGGTGTCGATATAGTCGGCGGTGCCGCTTTCCGGCAACAGGTTCAGAGGAATCTGAGCAAATTGCTGGCTGGCGCCACCTTGCAGAAACAGCACTTTATAGTTCGAGGGGATATTCAGCAGATCACGCAGATCCTGCTCGGCCTTGGTGGCAATGGACACGAACTCATCGCTGCGATGGCTCATTTCCATGACCGACAGGCCCTTGCCGTGCCAATCAAGGAGTTCACCCTGGGCGCGCTTCAGGACAGCTTCGGGAAGCGCCGCAGGACCGGCACAGAAGTTATAGGCTCTCTTGCTCACATCCAATCTCGCTCTGATTTGGTGGTATCACGCAATAAATCACAACATCAATCGACACGGAACTCATGTGGGAGCGGGCTTGCCTGTGGCGAGGGGGCTTGCCCCCGTTCGATTGCGAAGCAATCGCAAACCGGTCACCGCGTTCTAATGCAAGATGGCGGCGACTGGTTTCAGGGGCGCTTCGCACCCCAACGGGGGCAAGCCCCCTCGCCACATAAGCCCGCTCCCACATTTTGATCTTCGTGGGTGTCGAAATATTCTCAAGGGACAAATAACAAGGGGGCGAATCTTCATCCGCCCCCTGCTTGCCCGCTTACTCCTGCGGTTCTTCGTCAGCGGCGGCGTCGAGTTGCTGGTCTTCGGCAACGTCGTCGATCACGACTTCACCGTCGAATACTGCACCCTCTTCACCTTCAAGACCTTCGCCTTCCAGCTCTTCGCCTTCGACTTCCGATGGCTCTTGAACCCGCTCCAGGCCCACCAGCGTTTCATCGCTGGCCAGCTTGATCAGGGTCACGCCCTGAGTGTTACGACCCAGGCTGGACACTTCGTCGACACGGGTACGAACCAAAGTACCCTGGTCGGAAATCAGCATGATTTCCTCGCCATCGAGCACCTGAACCGCGCCGACCAGACGGCCGTTACGGTCGTTGCTGACCATGGCGATAACGCCCTGACCGCCACGTTTGTACTCAGGGAACTCGGTGATCGCGGTGCGCTTGCCGAAACCACGCGCCGAAGCGGTGAGGATCTGGCTGCCTTCTTCCGGGATCAGCATGGAAATCAGCTTCTGGCCTTCCGGCAGACGCATACCGCGGACACCGCGAGCGGTACGGCCCATGGCGCGAACGTCGGTTTCCTTGAAGCGAGTGACCTTGCCACCGTCAGAGAACAGCATGACTTCACGCTCGCCATCGGTAATGGCGGCAGAGATCAGTACGTCACCTTCATCCAGCTCCAGCGCGATCAGACCCACGCTGCGTTGACGACTGAAGGATTCCAGCGGGGTCTTCTTCACGGTGCCTTTAGCAGTGGCCATGAAGATGAAGTGACCTTCGGTGTATTCCTCGACCGGCAGCATGGTGGTGATGTATTCATCACTGTCCAGCGGCAGCAGGTTGACCAGCGGACGACCACGGGCCGCGCGGGACGCTTCCGGAATTTCGTAGGTTTTCAGCCAGTACACTTTACCTTTGCTGGAGAACAGCAGCAGCGTGGTATGGCTGTTGGCGACCAGCAGGTGAGCGATGTAGTCCTCATCCTTGACGCCGGTGGCCGACTTGCCTTTACCGCCACGACGCTGAGCCTGGTACGCAGCCAACGGTTGGGTCTTGGCGTAGCCACCGTGGGAAATGGTCACGACGCGCTCTTCTTCCGGGATCATGTCGCCCAGGGTCAGGTCGAGACGGGCATCGAGAATCTCGGTGCGACGCACATCGCCGTACTCGGCGCGGATCACTTCCAGCTCTTCGCGGATCACTTCCATCAGGCGCGTGGCGCTGTTGAGGATGCGGATCAGCTCGCCGATCTGGTTGAGGATCTCTTGATACTCGGCCAGCAGCTTTTCGTGCTCCAGACCGGTCAGACGGTGCAGACGCAGTTCCAGAATGGCTTGCGCCTGTTCCGGTGACAGGAAGTACTTGCCGTCGCGCAGACCGTATTGCGGGTCCAGGGTCTCTGGACGGCAAGAGTCGGCGCCGGCACGTTCAACCATCGCGACCACGGCGGAAGATTCCCAGGCCGTGCTGATCAGCGCTTCCTTGGCTTCCGATGGCGTTGGCGAGGCCTTGATCAGGGCGATGACCGGGTCGATGTTCGACAGGGCAACCGCTTGACCTTCCAGAATGTGGCCACGCTCGCGCGCTTTACGCAGCTCAAACACGGTACGGCGGGTCACCACTTCGCGACGGTGACGAACGAAAGCTTCCAGCAGGTCCTTGAGGTTCAGGATCCGCGGACGGCCGTCGATCAGCGCGACGATGTTGATACCGAACACCGCTTGCAGCTGGGTCTGGGCGTAGAGGTTGTTGAGGATCACCTCAGGCACTTCGCCGCGACGCAGTTCGATTACGACGCGCATACCGTCCTTGTCGGACTCGTCACGCAGCTCGGTGATGCCTTCGAGCTTCTTCTCTTTGACCAGCTCGGCGATCTTCTCGATCAGACGTGCCTTGTTCAGCTGGTAAGGGAGTTCGGTGATGACGATCTGCTGACGACCACCGACCTTGTCGATGTCTTCGATCATCGAGCGGGCGCGCATGTAAATGCGCCCGCGACCGGTGCGGTAGGCTTCGATGATGCCGGCGCGACCGTTGATGATCGCGGCGGTCGGGAAGTCCGGACCAGGGATGTATTGCATCAGCTCATCGACGGTCAGTTCCGGGTTGTCGATAAGTGCCAGGCAACCGTCGATGACTTCACCGAGGTTGTGCGGCGGGATGTTGGTCGCCATGCCCACGGCGATACCGCTGGAGCCGTTGACCAGCAGGTTGGGAATGCGGGTCGGCATGACCGCCGGGATCATTTCGGTGCCGTCGTAGTTCGGCACCCAGTCCACGGTTTCTTTATGCAGGTCAGCCAGCAGCTCGTGCGCCAGCTTGGTCATGCGCACTTCGGTGTATCGCATGGCCGCGGCGTTGTCGCCGTCCACCGAACCGAAGTTGCCCTGACCGTCTACCAACAGGTAACGCAGCGAGAATGGCTGCGCCATCCGAACGATGGTGTCGTACACCGCGGTATCACCGTGAGGGTGATACTTACCGATCACATCACCGACAACACGGGCAGATTTCTTGTACGGCTTGTTGAAGTCGTTGCCCAGCTCGCTCATCGCGAACAGCACACGCCGGTGCACGGGCTTCAAGCCATCGCGCGCATCCGGCAGTGCCCGCCCGACAATTACGCTCATCGCGTAGTCGAGGTAGGACTGCTTCAGCTCGTCTTCGATATTGACCGGGAGGATTTCTTTGGCCAGTTCGCCCATGAGAAGCCTGATTCCTTTTTCTGGTGAAACTTCGTCACATCCATATGGGACGAACGAAGCTCGCCGATGCAGACTGAGTGCCATGCACCGACTTACGACAAATCAACGAGTTATGCCATGGATCTGCGCAGTAAAGGCAGCCACATCAGGCTACCCTGGAAACCGCCGGATGTTATCACAAGAGCCGCCACGCACCTATCCCCCAGATGCGCATGGAGCATAGTTAGTTGACCGGTGACAGGCTTAAAGGGGACGAGAGGGGCTTAGAGCCGTGTTGAATGGAGAATTCAGGGCTGATTCGGCTTGCTTCATTGATTTTCAGGACCTAATCGCGGGCAAGCCCGCTCCCACAGGGTTCTGTAGCACTCACAAAACCTGTGGGAGCGGGCTTGCCCGCGATAGCGATCGATCAGGCGCCAGATATCTTCAATGCAGACGCTTACGGCACATCAACTGCGCCATTTTCGCCGTATCCGGCCGTTCGACGATGCCTTTTTCAGTGACGATCGCATCGATCAGGTCGGCCGGGGTCACGTCGAACACCGGGTTGAACGCTTCCACCTCCGCCCCCACCCGTTTGCCGCCTACTTCCAGCAATTCACGGCCATCGCGCTCTTCGATGGGAATTTCATCGCCACTGGCCAGGTTCATGTCGATGGTCGAACTCGGCGCCACCACCATGAAGCGCACACCGTGGTGCATGGCGTTGACCGCCAGCTGATAGGTGCCGATCTTGTTCGCCACATCGCCATTGGCGGTGATGCGGTCGGCGCCGACGATCACCCAGGTCACACCCTTGGTTTTCATGATGTGCGCGGCGGCGGAATCGGCATTGAGGGTCACCGGAATGCCTTCATTGGCCAATTCCCATGCGGTCAATCGCGAACCTTGCAGCCATGGCCGGGTTTCGTCGGCGTAGACACGCTCGACCATACCCTCGATGAAAGCCCCGCGAATCACCCCCAGCGCCGTGCCGAAGCCGCCGGTGGCCAGTGCGCCGGTGTTGCAGTGCGTGAGGATCGCCTGGGCGTTGCCCTGATGCTTGCGGATCAGGTCCACACCCAATTGGGCCATGGTCAGGTTGGCTTCGCGATCACTTTCATGAATGGCGATGGCCTCCGCCTCCAGCGCCGCCAGAGGGTCTGCGTCGTCCTTGAGGCGGTCCAGGCGATCACGCATGCGACTCAAGGCCCAGAACAGATTAACCGCTGTTGGACGGGAATCGGCCAGTAACGCGTAATCCTCCTCCCACGCTGCCTGCCAGTCACCGCCCTCGGCAATTCGGACGCGGGCTGACAGCACCATGGCATACGCCGCACTGATGCCAATCGCTGGCGCGCCGCGCACCACCATCGAGCGAATGGCTTCGGCCACACCCGCAGCGCTGGTGTAGGCAATCCAGGTTTCCTCGAACGGCAAAATACGTTGATCCAGCAGGTATAGGGCGCCATCACGCCAATCGATGGCCTTCACCTTCTCCGCAGCCAACAGTCGATCGCGCATCCCACACCCCGCACTCATGAACAAAAGCCGCCGATTATAGCGATCCCCCCGCGAAGACGCTCGGGTATACTTCGCCATCCTCTACAAAAGCACTGGAACCGACTCTCGATGCCGACCCCCACCGCTGCGCTCGACCTATTATTGCTGCCGACCTGGCTGGTACCCGTCGAACCGGCTGGTGTGGTCCTTAAAGAGCATGCCTTGGGCATTCGCGACGGTCGTATCGTATTCATCGGCCCGCGCGCGGCAGCCTTGAAGCTTGATGCAACCGAAGTCCGCGAATTGCCGGACATGCTGCTCAGCCCCGGCCTGATCAATGCCCACGGGCATGCGGCAATGACGCTGTTCCGCGGCCTGGCCGACGATCTGCCGCTGATGACCTGGCTGGAAAACCACATCTGGCCGGCCGAAGCCAAGTGGGTCGACGAGGCTTTCGTGCGCGATGGCACTGACCTGGCCATCGCCGAGCAGATCAAAGGCGGCATCACCTGTTTCTCCGACATGTATTTCTTCCCGAAGGTTGCCAGCGAACGCGTACATAACAGCGGCATTCGCGCCCAGATCGCCATTCCGATCCTCGATTTCCCCATTCCAGGCGCCGGCACGGCGGATGATGCCATTCGTCAGGGCGTCGAATTATTCGGCGATCTCAAGCATCACGAGCGGATAAAAATCACCTTCGGCCCCCATGCACCCTACACCGTAGGCGACGAAACCCTGGAAAAAATCCGGGTGATTGCCGAAGAGCTGGACGCCTCGATTCACATGCACGTCCACGAAACCGCTTTCGAAGTGCAGCAGTCGGTGGAACAGCGCGGCGAGCGCCCGTTGGCCCGCCTCGGCCGTCTGGGCTTGCTCGGGCCACGCCTCCAGGCCGTTCACATGACCCAGATCAGCGATGAAGACCTGGTGCTGCTGGTAGAAAGTAACACCAATGTGATTCATTGCCCGGAATCGAACCTGAAGCTGGCCAGCGGTTTCTGCCCGGTCGAGCGCTTGTGGCAGGCCGGGGTCAATGTGGCGGTCGGCACCGATGGCGCAGCCAGCAATAATGACCTGGACCTGCTCGGCGAAACCCGCACTGCCGCGTTGCTGGCCAAGGCTGTCGCCGGCTCGGCCACTGCACTGGACGCCCATCGCGCCCTGCGCATGGCCACGCTCAATGGCGCCCGCGCGCTGGGAATCGAAGCTGAAACGGGCTCGCTGGAAGTCGGCAAAGCCGCAGACATCGTTGCGTTCGACCTGTCGGGCCTGACGCAGCAACCGGTCTACGACCCGGTTTCGCAACTGATCTATGCCACTGGCCGCGACTGCGTGAAACACCTTTGGGTCGCCGGCAAGCAATTGCTCGATGACCGCCGCCTGACTCGCCTGGATGAGGCGCAACTGTGCGCCACCGCCAAGGCCTGGGGCCAGCGCATCAGCGGCCATACCGAATCGTAAGCCCCCCGGACCGAAACCGGGGCAACAGGATTTTTCAAGTTTTAGAGGACTGACACCATGAGCAACGTCGACCACGCCGAAATCGCCAAATTCGAAGCCCTGGCCCATCGCTGGTGGGACCGCGAAAGCGAGTTCAAACCGCTGCACGACATCAACCCGCTGCGGGTCAACTGGATCGACGAACGCGTCCATCTGGCCGGCAAGAAAGTCCTCGACGTCGGTTGTGGCGGTGGCATCCTCAGCGAAGCCATGGCCCAGCGCGGCGCCACCGTCATGGGCATCGACATGGGCGAAGCGCCACTGGCGGTCGCGCAGTTGCATCAGCTGGAATCCGGGGTGAATGTCGAGTACCGGCAGATCACCGCCGAAGCACTGGCTGAAGAAATGCCTGAACAGTTCGACGTGGTCACCTGCCTGGAAATGCTCGAACACGTGCCGGATCCGTCCTCGGTGATCCGCGCCTGTTTCCGCATGGTCAAACCGGGCGGCCAGGTGTTCTTCTCCACCATCAACCGCAATCCGAAGGCCTATCTGTTTGCCATCGTTGGCGCCGAATACATCATGAAGCTGCTGCCACGTGGCACCCACGACTTCAAGAAATTCATCCGCCCCTCTGAGCTGGGCGCCTGGAGCCGCATGGCCGGCCTGACCGTCAAGGACATCATCGGGCTGACCTACAACCCGCTGACCAAGCACTACAAACTGGCGGCCGATGTCGACGTCAACTACATGATCCAGACCCTGCGCGAGGAGTAAGCCGATGCGTATCAGAGCAGTTCTTTTCGACATGGACGGCACCCTGCTCGACACCGCGCCGGACTTCATTGCCATCTGCCAGGCGATGCGTGCTGACCGTGGTTTGCCGCCGATGAACGACAAACACATCCGTGACGAGATCTCCGGCGGCGCCAAGGCGATGGTCGCGGTGACCTTTTCCATGGACCCGGAATCACCGGGTTTCGAGGAGCTGCGCCTGGAGTTTCTGGAGCGCTATGTCAAAGGTTGTGCGGTTCACAGCAAGCTCTTCGACGGCATGGGCGAATTGCTGGCCGACATCGAGAAGGCCAACCTGATCTGGGGCGTGGTCACCAACAAGCCGCTGCGCTTCGCCGAGCCGATCATGCAGCAGCTGGGGCTGGCCGAACGTTCGGCGCTGCTGATCTGCCCGGATCATGTGAAGAACAGCAAACCGGACCCGGAGCCGTTGATCCTGGCGTGCAAGATGCTCGACCTGGACCCGGCCAGCGTGCTGTTTGTGGGTGATGACCTGCGCGATATCGAGTCCGGCCGCGATGCGGGCACCAAAACGGCTGCCGTGACCTATGGCTATATTCATCCGGACGATAACCCGCGGCATTGGGGCGCGGATGTGGTGGTCGATCATCCGCTGGAGTTGCGCAAGGTGCTCGATAGCGCTTTGTGCAGCTGCTGATCTAACTGACAGCGGAAGCATTTGTGGCGAGGGGACTTGCCCCCGTTCGGCTGCGAAGCAGTCGTAAATCCAGAGAATACCGCCTGGCTGAAGGTAGCGAATGGAGGGCCGCTTCGCGCTCCAACGGGGGCAAGCCCCCTCGCCACAATAAGCTCTCTTGCCACAGACGCGATGCCTGCCTACTGCCGAATTGTTGTGAGGTTTTTATGTTTGATTATTCCGCCCGCCCTGAATTGCTCAAGGACCGGGTCATCCTGGTCACCGGTGCTGGCCGTGGTATCGGTGCTGCCGCTGCAAAAGCCTACGCCGCCCACGGCGCCACCGTGCTGTTGCTGGGCAAGACCGAAGCCAACCTGACGCAGGTCTACGACGACATCGAAGCGGCTGGCCATCCACAACCGGTCGTGATCCCGTTCAATCTGGAAACCGCCCTGCCCCATCAATACGATGAACTGGCGGCAATGGTCGAAACCGAATTCGGCCACCTCGACGGCTTGCTGCACAACGCGTCGATCATCGGTCCCCGGACACCGATCGAACAGTTGTCCGGCGAGAACTTCATGCGCGTCATGCAGGTCAACGTCAACGCCATGTTCATGCTCACCAGCACCTTGCTGCCACTGCTCAAGCTGTCTCAGGATGCCTCGGTGGTATTCACCTCCAGCAGCGTCGGCCGCAAGGGTCGTGCGTATTGGGGCGCTTACGGCGTTTCAAAATTTGCTACCGAAGGCCTGATGCAAACCCTGGCCGACGAAGTGGATACCGTGGCGCCGGTGCGCTCCAACAGCATCAACCCGGGCGCCACCCGCACTAGCATGCGCGCCCAGGCCTACCCGGGTGAAAACCCGCTGAACAACCCGACGCCCGAGGAGATCATGCCGGTCTACCTTTACCTGATGGGGCCGGACAGTACCGGCATCAATGGCCAGGCGTTTGACGCTCAGTAATGCCCGTGCGTCGCTTTTGTGCCGCGACGGCTTTCCGCCGCGGCACCTGAAATCGGCGGTAACTGCCGCCACCTAAAGTCAAATAAAAGTCACTACCCTGCGAAACCTCTATCACAAAACCTTCCAGTATTTTGATTTTTAAAGCTTTATTATCCGACTGAACCGAATGGCACGACTTTCGCTCTAATTTTGTTCAGACATGCCGTGTGAAAGCAGACGGAGCGGAGCTGGAGCCGAGAGGTTACTAATCTTCGGCAAAGCGGACTAAACTCGTGCCAAATGTCCTACGGGACTGATGGACCAGTATGACGCGCAGCCCAAAGCCGCTCTCACCCAGCCTGTAAGACAGCCTTACTGCTTAGGGGCTCATGCCATATGAAATCACCTTCCCAGACCAACGCAATTGACTTCGACAGTGCCAAATTGCAACGCCTGGGCTTTGGTCAGCAGCCTCCCCTCCTGGAGCGGCCCCTCAGTCTTGCGCAATTACGCC
The DNA here is from genome assembly GCF_059695645.1 of Pseudomonas sp. LBUM1673. NCBI lineage: Bacteria > Pseudomonadati > Pseudomonadota > Gammaproteobacteria > Pseudomonadales > Pseudomonadaceae > Pseudomonas > Pseudomonas sp. LBUM1673. Next base: position 1,965,698 of record NZ_CP166780.1, on the reverse strand, counting down.
AGGAACTGGGCCTGCAACTGCAAACCAGTCTTGAGCCGCAACGCATTCTCGGACTTTTCTTCCGCGAAATTCAGCGCCTTGTGCCGCTGGATGCCTTGAGTTATGAGCATCAGCCGAGCGACCTGCGCCTGCAATTCGGCCTGCGGGGTCATCACTCGATCAGCTACAGCCTCAGTCATGAAGGCGAGCAATTGGGTGAGCTGGTGTTCCGTCGCAATCAGCGTTTCAGCGATGAAGAGCAAGGCCATCTGGAGTCACTGCTGTCAGCGCTTCTCTTTCCGATGCGCAATGCCTTGCTCTACCGTGCAGCCACCCAAAGCGCCCTGCGCGACCCGCTGACCGACACGGGCAACCGCATCGCTATGGATCAGACCCTGCAACGGGAAATCGAGATGTCGCGGCGACACTCGCAACCCCTGTCGCTGCTGATGCTGGACATCGATCACTTCAAACACATCAACGACACCTACGGACACAGTGCCGGCGATGAGGTGCTCAAGGCTGTCGCAGCCTCGATCAAAAACCAGTTGCGTAACGTGGACATGGTGTTCCGGTTTGGTGGCGAAGAGTTTTTGATCCTGCTGTCCAACACCAGCCGGGAAGCCGCGGCCATGGTCGGGGAACGACTGCGGTTTGCGGCGCAAGCTCAGGACTATGAGGCCGAAGGCAAGGTGATCGAGCTGACGGTCAGCCTGGGTTGCTCGACCCTGCTGCCCGGCGAGTCTGCCGAGAGCCTGTTACGACGGGCCGACAGTGCCTTGTATGTGGCCAAGCGCGAGGGGCGTAACCGCCTTGCGATGGCGGGTTAAATTATCAGCCCCCCATAACCAATGTGGGAGCGGGCTTGCTCGCGAAGACTGACCAACATTCAACATCTCTGTCGACTGTTAAGCCGCTTTCGCGAGCAAGCCCGCTCCCACATTTGGTTTGTGTTGCTTTCAGAGGATCAGCTTTCGGCCAACGCCATCCGCTCACGAGCTACCGGGGTTTTCCCTGCCAGTTCCAACTGCATGCAACGTTCCAGGAACAGGTACATGTAGTCATAGCTCTTGCAGACAGCCTGGCGCAATTCCACTTGCAGGGATTTGCTCGGGTTCATCCCCGCCAGGGTGCAGATGATTTCCAGCGCTTCCCAAGGATGGGCATCGTCGTACTGGGCATGCATCTTCAACCACTTCATGGCCCGCTTGCGATCTTCCTCGGGGAACGATGCCGCGTAGACGCCATTGGAGCAAACCACAGCCGACCACTCCCCGGTCGCCCCTTCGATGGCGTAGTTGGTCGCGGCGATGGCCACGATCAGCGAATCCGACGAACTGGTGTGCCAGCACCAGTGGCTCAAGGCGTGAAGCTCCGGGGCCACATGTTGCGCTTGCAGATCTTCCAGGCTGATACCGTGAGCACGGCTCCAGTGCACCCAGTAATCGGCATGGTTCAATTCGACACGAATGTTGCGCATCAGCCAGCGACGCGCCATGTCTTCGCCAGAGTGACGCGCAAATCGGGTCTTTGTCAGGTTCTGTGCCATGTATAACGCGAACTGTTCGACCACCGGCCAGCCACCAATAAGGTACTGACGCATGGTTTTTGCGCTGAGTTTGTTATCGCGCATGCGTTGATACAGTTCGTGTTCGACAACCCGGCGCTTGCTCTCACAGCAATCCTGAATCAATTGCTGGGCCCAGGCGGGGTAACTTGCAGCTTCCATGAGTGGTCCGGTTCTGTTGAATGTGTCGATCACTGTCGCGCTCCTTTTGATTGTGATTTTAAGATCAACAAGAGGTTTCAACGGAACGTGCCGGGCGCCTTGAATAACAAAGGTTGGGGCCTGGCAGGACGACTTTGCAAACTATCGCAGGTAAACAGATGCGGGCGTTCAATCACATACCCTTGAGCGTAATCCACCCCGATCTCCAGCAATGCCTGCTCGATCTGAGGTGTTTCAACGAACTCGGCAATCGTACGCTTACCCATGACATGACCGATGTGGTTGATCACTTCGACCATGGCGCGGTTAATCGGGTCGTCCAGCATATCCTTTACGAAACTCCCGTCGATCTTCAGGAAGTCTACAGGTAAATGTTTCAGATAAGCGAATGAGGACATCCCGGCGCAGAAGTCATCTAATGAAAAGTGACAACCTAAACCTTTGAGTTCATTGATAAATCTAATTGCACTTCCTAAATTGGAAATCGCGCTGGTTTCTGTGATTTCAAAACAAATCATTTCAGGGGGAATTGAATATGCAACAAACTGTTCACGAAGAAAGTCCAGAAACGCCTCATCTCCGATAGTAATACCTGACAGATTTATCGCACACATGGCCAACGGCCCTTCGCGTTCTTCAGCGATGCATTGGGCAATGACCTTGAAAACGTTCTCCACTACCCAGCGGTCAAGCGAAGTCATCAAACCATAACGTTCGGCAGCCGGAATGAAACTGTCCGGCAGAATCATGCGCCCGGCTTCGTCATGCAGGCGCAGCAGGATTTCTATATGGCCGCCGCCCCGCTCGACATGGCCAAGGGGCGCGATTTCCTGGGCGTACAGGCAAAAGCGGTCTTCTTCCAATGCCATGTGCAGGCGCTGTACCCAGGCCATCTCGCCAAAACGCAGAGACAGCTCCGAGTCGTCGGCGTGATAGACCTGTACCCGGTTGCGGCCCTTTTCCTTGGCCATATAACAGGCCATATCAGCGGCACGCAGAGACGCTTCGAGGGTGGCCGGGCCCTGAGCGACATACACCAGACCAATGCTCACAGTGGTCACAAACGGCCGGCCTTTCCAGACAAAGTGCAGGTTTTGCACGGTCTGGCGCAGGCCTTCGGCGATTTTCTCAGCCGCTTCCGGCGCACAGTTTTCCAGCAGAATACCGAACTCATCACCACCCAGCCGTGCCAGGGTGTCGCCTTCGCGCAAACCTGATTGCAGCAACGCGCAGATATGGCGCAACAGCTCGTCGCCCGCCGCATGACCGCAGGTATCGTTGACCAGTTTGAATTGATCCAGATCGAGGAACATCAAGGCGTGACGCCCCACCTGTCGCGTCAGGTTATGCAGCGCTTGCTCCAGGCGATATTCGAACTCGCGACGGTTGGCCAGCCCGGTCAAGGCATCATGGCTCGCCTGCCAGGACAGATTGGCGATGTACTGCCGTTCCTGAGTCATGTCATGCAGCACTAGCACGGTGCCACTGACCTTGCCTGTATTGCGGATCGGCGCGCCGACCAGGGTCACCGAGACCGTGCTGCCATCCAGACGCTGGATCAGTTTGGAATGCTCACTGCCCCCGCTAAGCTGGCCGCTCAAAATATGCTCGATCAAGGTAAAACCGTCGGCCTGAGCGTCCTCGTCCAGCAGGTTGAACAGTGCCGCCAATGGCAACCCCGATGCCTGTTCGGCTTTCCAGTGAGTCAAGGCCTCGGCGGCCGGGTTCATGTAGGCGATCGCGCCTTCGACGTCCGTGGTAATCACCCCATCGCCAATCGATTGCAGGGTGATCTGCGCCCGGTCTTTCTCCAACTGCAGTGCGTCGGCGAAGGCATGGCGTTGCTTGAGCAACTTGTGGGTACGCAGCAAGGCCAGCACGATCAGGCCCAGCGCGGTGGCGAGGTTCGTCACCAGCAGCAGCCGCAGAATCATGCGCGAGCCCTCGCCCAAGGCATCGCTGAACGCTTTGGCGGCCGGCGTCACCCCATCATTGATGGCGATAATCTGCTCTTTCCAGTGTTTGATATCCGCATCGGTGGCCTGGCTATCGGTAATGCGCTGATGCATCTCGCGCGCAACGTCATCGAGCCGCACCAGGTACGCGTCACCGACCGTCCAGCGATCGATGGCTTTCTCAAGGTAGCTGAAATGTCGGAAATTGAGGTATAGCCAAATGACGCTGGGGACATCGTCCGGATGGTTCCCGCCTTTGAGGATCGCCAACCGTGCCGCCTCGATGTTCGGCGGCTGGTGATCCAGCGCCAGGCGTAACTCATGGCCACCCTGAGGTACCGCAATCGCGTTCTGGTATTTGAGAAAAATCGTCTCGTCGCGACTGTCGGCGTAAAGATTGAGGTAATAGATAGCGTCTTTCTGACCCTTGGACCACAGGCTTTCCCCGCCAACATAGCTGCGAACCGCCGAAAGAACGTAAAGGCTGACGCCTCCCAACAGTGCCTGAAATAACACGACGGCGATAAAAGGCCAGACAATGCCCAACAGCCGTGGCGTTCCGAGAGTCCGCTTTTGCTTCATGAGGTCCCTTGCATAAGCACAGCCAGATGAACACCCGAATAAGTCCCGCACCCGACAGCACAGACTAGGCTAATTTTCGACACTTCGAATGATCGGGCACGTCGCTAAAATCCGATTGCCTGGTCAGGCAGGGCGCGAAAACGCCAATACTGGATTTTCCCTGAGACCATTCAAACACTAAGTACGGAAAATCGTACGAAGTTCAAGGTCGTTGAATTTGCTGCAAATGCCCATAAAGCTTGGCGTACAAACCACCGTCAGCAATCAATTGCTGATGGTCGCCATCCTCGGCAACCTGCCCACCGTCGAATACCAGAACACGGTCGGCCTGTTTCACCGCCGACAAACGGTGCGCAATGATCAACGTGGTGCGGTTGCTCAAGAACCGCGTCAGCGCCTGGTGCAGGTTGTACTCGGTGGCCGCGTCCAGGGCGGACGTGGCCTCGTCGAGGATCACCACCTTGGGTTCGGCCAGTACCATTCGCGCAATCGCCAGGCGCTGACGCTGCCCGCCGGATAAACGCACGCCGGATCGCCCGACAATACTGTCCAGGCCATTGGGCAACTCACGTACCGTATGGTGCAGCTGAGCGATCTCCAGTGCCTGCCAGCAGGCTTCGTCGCTGCGTTCGCGGCCCATGGTCAGGTTGGCGCGCACGGTGTCATTGAACAGTGCCGGATGTTGCAAGACCACGGCGACATTTTCACGCACGGTTTCCAGGCCGATCTCTTGCTGAGTCGAACCACCGAAACGGATGGTGCCGGCCAGCGGCGTGTACAAGCCCAGCAGCAGTTGCACCAGAGTGCTTTTACCACCCCCGCTGGCGCCGACAATCGCGACTTTTTCACCGGGGGCAATCGACAGATTCATTTGATTCAACACCAGCTCGTCGCCGTAGCCGAAACTCAACCCCTGAACTTCGATGCCCACCGTGTCGCGTCCCTGAAACGGGTCGACACTGCCGGTGTATTGCGGCTCGTCGGCACGGGCCAGCAACTCGTTGATCCGCGACAACGCACCGCCGGCGGCGTAAAAGGCGTACTGCAGGTTGAGCAGTTGTTCCACCGGACCGATCATGAACCACAGGTAACTGAACACGGCCAGCATCTGGCCGATGGACAGGTCGGAAAACAGCACGGTGAGCATGGCCGCGGCGCGAAAAATATCGATGCCGAACTGGAACAGCAAGCCGCTGGCACGGTTCGATGCATCGGTTTTCCATTGCGAGTTCACCGCGTAATCGCGTACTTCACGCGCTCGTTGGCCTAGCCGTCCGAGGAAAAAACCCTGACGGTTACCGGCGCGCACTTCCTGGATGGCCTCCAGGGTTTCGGTCAAGGCCTGGGTGAAGCGCGAGGTACTGTCGTTCTCGAGTTTCTTCAGATGCTTGACCCGCTTGCCCAACTGCACCGTGGCGTAGATCACCAGCGGGTTGAAGAGCAGAATCAACAGCGCGAGTTTCCAGTGCATCCACATCAGGATGGACGCGGTGCCCACCAGCGTCAGCATGGCCACGAGGAAACGACTGAGGGTTTCGCCGACGAATTTGTCCAGCGTGTCCAGGTCGGTGACCAGGTGCGTGGTCACCGTGCCGCTGCCAAGGCTTTCGTATTCCCCCAGCGAGATGCGCTTGAGCCGTTCGATCAGCCGCACCCGAATCCGATACACGATGTCCTTGGCCTGCGCCGCAAACAATTTCGCCTGCACCACGTTGAACAGCAAAGCGGCGCAACGCAGAGCCAGGGTCACCAGCAACATCAGCCCAATGTAGCCCGCGGCTTTCTGCCAGCCTTCGGGCAACGCGTGGTTCATGATTTTCAGCGCGGCGTCGCCGTGGCCCAGCAGCACTTCGTCCACCAGCAACGGCAACAGCAAGGGGATCGGAACGCTGCACAGCGTTGCCAATACCGCGACGCCGTTGGCGATCCACAGGGATTTTTTATGGTGAAGGGCCAGGCGACGGATTTCCGCCCAGCTCAGACGGTCGACACGTGCAGGGTTTGTAGCATCGTCGGGCAGGTCATGCACAGGCAGCGCGCTCCAGCCAGCGGCCGAGCAACGGTGACAACTCACTCAAGGGCTGATAACCATTGGTCAGCAGGGCCAATTGACCATCACGCTCTGCCAGCAAAGTCGGGAATCCGGCAATGCCCAGGTCCTGGACCCAGGTGAAATCGGCGGCGGTCGCGGCGTGCTGATCGGCACGGTCGAACGCGGCGGCGAACTCGATGCGCGGCAAACCGGCCTGCTCCGCCAGCTCCACCAACACGCTGGCGAGGGTAACGTCGCGACCTTCGGCATAGAACGCATGCTGGATGAGCCCCAGCAGTGTCCAGGCGCAATCCGGCGCCAGGCTGCGCGCCGTTACCAGCGCCCGACACGCAGGCTCGGTGTCGTAGACAAAACCGTCGGACAACGCGCCTTCAAACTTGAATGGTTGGCCAGTGGCCTCGCTGACCGCCTGCCAGTGCTCAAGGATGTAGCGCCGGGTGGTCGGCTCCAGCGCCGCACCACTGCCGGTGCGCAAACCACCCACTATCAGATGCAATTCCACACCCGCTGCCTGCGCCTGCTCAACTAACGCGTTGGCCACCGGAGCGAAGCCCCAGCACCAGGAACACATCGGATCCATCACATAGAGCAGGCGCGCAGACATGGTTCAGACCTCGGAAGCGGATTGCTTGTAGTTGTAACCGATCGGGTGCGGCATGTTGCGCGCCTTGGCCAGTTCGATCTGCTTTTGTCGATCGATGGCACTGCGACGGGTTTTCTCGCTCAGCTTATCCCAGCAATGCGGGCAACTGATGCCGGCCACATAGTGCTCGGATGCGCGGTCTTCCACGCTGACAGGCGTACGACAGGCATGACATTGATCGTAGTCGCCTTCGCTGAGATCGTGACGAACGGTCACGCGGTTATCGAACACGAAGCAGTCGCCCTGCCATTTGGTTTCTTCCTGCGGCACCTCTTCGAGGTACTTCAGAATGCCGCCCTTGAGGTGATAGACCTCATCGAAACCCTGGCTGAGCATGTAGCTCGAGGCCTTCTCGCAGCGAATGCCACCGGTGCAAAACATCGCGACTTTCTTGTGCACGGCCGGGTCGAAGTTGGCTTTGATGTAATCGGGGAATTCGCGAAAGCTGGTGGTCTTCGGATCGATGGCGCCTTCGAAGGTGCCGATCGAGACTTCATAGTCGTTGCGGGTGTCGATCAACAAAACTTCCGGATCGCTGATCAGCGCGTTCCAGTTCTGTGGATCCACATAGGTGCCGACCTTTTTGTTGGGGTCCACACCCTCAACGCCCAAGGTGACGATTTCTTTTTTGAGTTTGACTTTCGTGCGATAGAACGGCTGTTCGTCGCAGTACGATTCCTTATGGTCGATGTCGTCCATGCGTGGATCGTTCTTGAGCCAGGCCATCAGCCCATCGATGCCTTCGCGGCTGCCGGACACGGTGCCGTTGATGCCTTCTTCGGCGATCAGCAGGGTGCCTTTGATGCCGTTGTCGACCATTGCTTGCAGCAGCGGCTCGCGCAGGGTGACGTAATCTTCCAGGGTGACGAACTTATAAAGTGCCGCCACGACAATCTGTTGTGTCATGGGTAATTCTCCAGGTGGCTACCCTCGTAAGGGGTGAACCGGATGCAAAAAAAAACGCGCCGGGTGAGCGGCGCGTTGCGGATTCTAGCAAAAACGGTGTGATTTTAGGACTGCGAGATGCCTTTGTGGCGAGGGGGCTTGCTTGTTGCGAGGGGGCTTGCCCCCGTTGGGCTGCGAAGCAGTCGTAAAACCGGCACGCTCGGTTTGTCTGATACACCGAGGTGGCGTCTGTTTTTTAGGGGCCGCTTCGCGCCCCAACGGGGGCAAGCCCCCTCGCCACAAGCAAGCCCCCTCGCCACAACAGCCCCAGACCATCAGATCAATGACTGCCGCCAGCACAGGTCGGCGAAGCCGGAGCCGCGTCGATCTGTGCCCATTCTTCCGGCGTGTAGGTATGCAGCGCCAACGCATGGAACTCGCCCATCAGTTCACCCAAAGTGCCGTACACCTTCTGGTGACGCTTGACGCGATTGAGGCCTTCGAACTGCTGGCTGACCACCACCGCCTTGAAGTGGGTCTGTAACCCACGGCTGTGCATGTGGCTTTCATCCAGCACTTGCAGATGCTCGGGCTGTAGCAGCCCCAGCGTCGATTCGATGCGTTGTTGCATGGTCATCCCGAACTCCGCTTAAGGCTTTTTCTTGGCAGGAGCGGCGGCGCCTTTAGGCTCCAGCTCGGCCGTCATGTCCGCCAGCAATTTGTTGACCACAGGCACCGCGCTTTCCAGCTTGGCTTGAGTCATCTGGGCCGATTGCTGAGTCAGCTGCGGCATTTTTTCCAGGACTTTCTTGCCCAGTGGAGACTGGTAGAACGCAACCAGATCCTTGAGCTCGGATTCGCTGAAATTGGTGGTGTAGAGCTTGACCATGTCCGGCTTCAGCTTGTTCCAGCCAATGGCTTGGTCCAGCGCTGCGTTGGCCTTGGCCTGATACGTTTCCAGAACGGCTTTTTTCGATTCCGGGGCTTTGGTCTGAGCAAAGCGCTGAGCGAACATTTGCTGCACTTGCATGTACACCGGAGTGCCCAATTTGTCAGCGTGCGCCAGGGTCAGGAAAGCTTCGGCACTGGCGTTGTGGCTGGCGGTATCGGCAAAAACCTGGCCGCTGGCGCAAACCAGTACAACCGCGGTACAGATGGCACGAAGACGAGTCATCGAGTTTCCTTTTCTAGCAGGCGAGGTATAACCCCAAGGGCGACCATTCTGCGCCTAAAAAAGTGTGTCACTCAACCCCCAAGCCTTGTCGCGCCTGATTTAGAGGGGCTGAACGGTCGAATTATCGACTGATGGAACCATGGCCGGCGATCACGGCCTAAACTGCGCTATCAGACCTACAGGGGTGTGCATGATGAGCCGTATCGAAACCGACAGCCTGGGCCAGGTGGAAGTCCCGGATGACGCTTACTGGGGCGCTCAGACACAACGCTCGCTGATCAACTTCGCCATCGGCAACGAACGCATGCCGCTGGCGGTGCTGCACGCCCTGGCCCTGATCAAGAAAGCCGCGGCGCGCGTCAATGATCGCAATGGCGACCTGCCCGCCGACATCGCCCGCCTGATCGAACAGGCCGCCGACGAAGTCCTCGACGGCGACCACGACGAGCAGTTCCCGTTGGTGGTCTGGCAGACCGGCAGCGGCACCCAGAGCAACATGAACGTCAACGAAGTGATCGCCGGTCGCGCCAACGAACTGGCTGGCAACCCGCGTGGCGGCAAGACCCCGGTGCATCCCAACGATCACGTCAATCGCTCCCAGAGCTCCAACGACTGCTTCCCCACGGCCATGCACATTGCGACGGCTCAGGCGGTGCAGCAGCATTTGCTCCCGGCGATCGGTGAGTTGTCTGGCGGGTTGGCGGAGCTGTCCGCGCGGCACATGAAACTGGTCAAGACCGGTCGTACCCACATGATGGATGCCACGCCGATTACCTTCGGTCAGGAACTCTCGGCGTTCATCGCACAACTCGATTACGCCGAGCGGGCGATCCGTAGCGCGTTGCCGGCTGTCTGTGAACTGGCTCAGGGTGGCACCGCGGTGGGTACCGGGTTGAACTCACCCCATGGTTTTGGCGAAGCAATCGCCGCCGAATTGGCCGCCCTCTCCGGCCTGCCGTTCGTCACCGCCCACAACAAATTCGCCGCCCTGGCCGGTCATGAGCCGTTGGTCACCCTCTCCGGCGCACTGAAAACCCTCGCCGTGACGCTGATGAAAATCGCCAACGATCTACGCCTGCTGGGCTCCGGACCGCGAGCAGGGTTTGCCGAAGTGAAACTGCCGGCCAACGAGCCAGGCAGCTCGATCATGCCCGGCAAGGTCAACCCGACTCAGTGCGAAGCCCTATCGATGCTGGCCTGCCAGGTATTGGGCAATGACGTCGCCATCGGTTTTGCCGCCAGTCAGGGCCACCTGCAATTGAACGTGTTCAAACCGGTGATCATCCACAACCTGCTGCAATCGATCCGATTGCTGGGCGATGGCTGCAGCAACTTCCAGCAGCATTGCATCGCCGGGCTGGAACCGGATGCCGAGAAAATGGCTGAGCATCTGGAGCAAGGTTTGATGCTGGTGACGGCGCTGAACCCGCATATCGGCTACGACAAATCGGCAGAGATTGCCAAGAAGGCTTACAGCGAGGGACTGACACTGCGCGAGGCGGCGTTGCAGTTGGGGTATCTGACCAATGAAGAGTTCGATGCGTGGGTGAGGCCGGAGAATATGCTGGAGGCAGGTGCCAAAGGCTGAGATCTCTGGCGCCCGACAGTCAGTCATCGCGGGCAAGCCCGCTCCCACAGGTTTTGGATCGCTCACGAGTATTGTGATCGACGCAAAACCTGTGGGAGCGCGGCTTGCCCGCGATGAACGATAACGCGGTCTAACTGGCCGCCATCCGCACCCGCCGGGCCCTGAGCCCCGCCATCAACGATGGCCCCAACGCCACCAGCGCCGACCCGAGCACCACCAGCACCGCCCCGCCATACCCCAGACCATTGATCTGCTCGGCATGCACGTACTGCGGCCATAACCACGCAGCCACGGCCACGGCGGCAAAGGTCACCAGCGGCGTGATTGCCAGCGTCGCGCTGACCCGCGAGGCTTCCCAATGGGCCAGGGCTTCGGCGAAGGCGCCATAAGCGATCAACGTGTTCAAACAGCACGCCAGCAGCAGCCAGCCTTGCAACGGACTCAGTTGCAGCGCTTCCAGCGGATGCACCCATGGCGTCAGCAACACCGCACAGAACAGGTAAATCACCATCATCACCTGCAACGAATTCCACACTGTGAGCAACTGCTTCTGGCCCAAGGCATAGAAGGTCCAGACCGTGGACGCCAATAGCACCATCAGCACCCCGGCGGTGTAATCGGTCAGGGAGGTGAGCAACTCACTCAGGCGCTGATTGAAGAACAGCGCAAAGCCGATCAACAGCACCAACAGGCCAATCCCCTGCCCCACGCTGAACCGTTCCTTGAATACGAACAGACTGGCGATCAGCAACATGATCGGCCCCATTTGCACCACCAGTTGCGCGGTGCCGGGGCTGAGCAGATTCAGGCCCATCAGGTACAACACGTAGTTTCCCACCAGACCCAGTACCGCCATCAACACCAGCCAGCCACCGCGCGGGCCGAGGACTTCGCGACTCGGCAGGCGTTTGGTTGCCGCCAGATAAATGAACAGGCAACCGCCAGACACCAGCAAGCGAAACCAGGTCACCGTCACCGGGTCCATCACCAGCAGCACTTGTTTGAGCTTGATCGGCAGGATTCCCCACAGCAACGCGGTCAGCAAGGCCAGGAACAGACCGTAAACCCAGCGACCCGATGAAATATGCATGCTGACCCCGAAGCCGATTGGCGAAAACGGTCATTCTAGGCTCAGACCGGAGCGCGACACAGGGACAGTTGCCGATGGGCCGCGAATGAAACTGTGCAGGTCGCACTCTAAAGTTGACGATATGCCGTCGATCAGCTGGCCAGGCGCTGCCAGTGGTTCATGCATAAGCTCATTGAAACCGTCATCCGCAGGAGATCGCCCATGTACTGCATGCGCGCCCAGGACAGCGCCCCCGCCACCCACTTTCGTTGTGACCGGTTGTGTCGTGTGAATGGAGAGTTGTATTTCACCACCCGGGAACACACGCTGGAGGGTCCGTTTGAAAACCGGGAGGCAGCGGTGCGTGAGATTCAGGCGTATATCGAGCGGATGCAGTTCTTGTGTATGCACCGGTAAACTGTGGCGCCCTCATCGCGAGCAGGCTCGCTCCCACAGGGATCTTGTGTGTGACATAGATCCAATGTGGGAGCGAGCCTGCTCGCGATAGCGGTCAATCAGGTAGCAAGAACTTGCAGATTTAACGCACCGCCTCAAACAACCCCGTAGCCCCCATCCCGCCGCCCACGCACATGGTGACAATGCCATAACGCAGGTTACGCCGCTGCAACTCACGCACGATGTGCCCGACCTGACGCGAACCGGTCATGCCGAACGGATGACCTATGGAAATCGAACCACCATTGACGTTGTACTTGTCGTTGTCGATTTCCAACCGATTGCGGCTGTACAGGCATTGCGAGGCGAAGGCTTCGTTGAGCTCCCACAGATCAATGTCGGCAACCTGCAAACCCTTGGCCTTGAGCAACTTCGGCACCGAGAACACCGGGCCGATGCCCATCTCGTCCGGCTGGCAACCAGCCACGGCAAAACCGCGAAAGAAGGCTTTGGGCTTGAGCCCCAGTGCCAGGGCTTTTTCCAGACTCATCACCAGGGTCATGGACGCGCCATCGGACAGTTGTGACGAGTTGCCGGCGGTCACCGAGCCGTCCTCGGCAAACACCGGTTTCAACCCGGCCAGACTTTGCAAGGTGGTGTCAGGGCGGTTGCAGTCGTCGTGATCGACGATGCCGTCAAGGATCTGCACCTGGCCGGTGGCCTTGTCTTCAACGCGATACTTCACCGCCATCGGCACGATTTCATCGTTGAACAACCCGGCGGCCTGCGCCAGGGCGGTACGCTGCTGACTTTGCAGGGCATACACATCCTGTTCTTCGCGGCTGACGTTGTAACGACGAGCGACGATCTCGGCGGTCTGGCCCATGGGGAAATAGATGCCCGGCACCTGCTCTTTCAGTAGCGGATTGATCAGGTTGTCGGTGTTGACACTTTTCATGGTCAGGCTGATCGACTCGACGCCACCGGCGACGATGATGTCGCTGCAACCTGCAGCGATTTGGTTGGCGGCGATAGCGATGGCCTGCAAGCCCGACGAACAGAAGCGGTTAAGGGTCATGCCCCCCGTGCCGATGCCCAAGTGCGAGAGCACCGCCACGTTGCGACCGATGTTGTAACCCTGGGCGCCTTCGTTGGAGCCGGCGCCGACGATGCAATCCTCGACGCTGGCCGGGTCGACGTCATTGCGCGTGAGCAGCGCGTTGACACAGTGGGCCGCCATGTCGTCCGGACGGGTCATGTTGAACTTGCCGCGAAAGGATTTGGCCAGGCCGGTCCGTACGCTGTCGACGATCACCACTTCACGCATGGCATACACCTCATTGTTGTTGTCAGTCAGAGTTGGATCGAGCATAAGTCCAGCCCATGACTGACCGCGACAATCATTCACCCCGCGTATGCGTAGCCATCGGTTCAGCGCTTGCGTTTTTGCAGTTTCCTCTCGCGTTTGTCGGACTTTTCGAACGCCTCTTCCAGCGCGTGGTTGATGGTGCGCAAGACCTTGACCCGCGCCCAGCGCTTGTCGTTGGCTTCCACCAGGGTCCAGGGTGATATCTCGGTGCTGGTGCGATCGACCATATCGCCAACGGCGGCGCGGTAATCGTCCCACTTGTCGCGATTGCGCCAATCGTCTTCAGTGATCTTGAAGCGTTTGAAGGGGATCTGTTCGCGCTCCTGGAAGCGCTCCATCTGAGTCTGTTTGTCGATGGCCAGCCAGAACTTGACCACGATCACTCCGGCATCGGCGATCTGTTCTTCGAAGTCATTAATCTCGCCGTAGGCACGCAACCAGTCCGCCTTGCTGCAATAGCCTTCGATGCGCTCCACCAGCACCCGGCCATACCAGGAACGGTCGAACACGGTGAATTTGCCCCGCGCCGGAATATGCCGCCAGAACCGCCAGAGATACGGTTGCGCCCGTTCTTCCTCGGTGGGCGCGGCGATCGGCACGATGTTGTACTGGCGTGGGTCGAGCGCCGCAGCCACTCGACGGATCGCCCCGCCCTTGCCCGCCGCGTCGTTGCCTTCGAACACCGCGATCAACGCGTGGCGACGCATGCGCTTGTCACGCATCAGCCCGGAAAACCGCGCCTGCTCGGTTATCAGTTGTTCTTCGTAATCGTCCTTGTCCAGGTGCAGGGTCAGGTCCAGGCTGTCGAGCAGATTCACCTGATCGACGCTGGGGGACAAGGGTGCGGCGCTGACTTTGTCCGGGTGAATCCTGGGTCGCTTCAGCGCGCTCTGCAGGCCATCGAGCAGGATCTTGCCGACCGCCAGGCTCCGATAACGCGCATCCACGCCGGCGATCACATGCCATGGCGCATAGTCGCGGCTGGTGCGGCGCAGCACCCGTTCACCGTACTTCACGAATTTGTCGTAGGTCTCGGATTGCTGCCAGTCCAGCGGGCTGATGCGCCAGCTGTGCAGCGGGTCGTCGGCCAGCGTCTTGAGCCGTGCTTTCATTTGTTTTTTGGAGAGGTGAAACCAGAATTTGAAGATCAATGCGCCTTCGTCGCACAACATCTTCTCCAGCCGCTCGGCCGCGTTAATGCCTTGATCGAGGCGCGGATCCTTGAACAAACCATGGACCCGGCCTTGCAGCATCTGGCTGTACCAGTTGCCGAAGAAAATCCCCATGCGGCCCTTGGCCGGGAGCATCCGCCAGTAACGCCAGGCCGGCGGTCGCGCCAGCTCTTCGTCTGTCTGCTGGTCGAACGTGCGGACCTCGATCGAGCGCGGGTCCATCCATTCGTTGAGCAACTTGACCGTCTCGCCCTTGCCGGCCCCTTCGATGCCGTTGATCAAAATGATGACCGGAAAGCGGTGTTGCTGCCGAAGTTCGAACTGCGCTTCGAGCAAGGCCCCACGCAGGGCCGGCACTTCGGCGTCATAGGTTTCTTTGTCGATGGCATGACCGATTTCGGCAGATTCGAACATGGAGCGGCTCCTTCCAGAATTGAGCAAGACTAGCGGATTGGGCAGGTGGTCATCAGAGAAATTCCCTGAGGAGCTTTTGTGGCGAGGGGGCTTGCCCCCGTTCGGCTGCGAAGCAGTCGTAAAATCAGCAAACTCGATTTACCTGACAAACCGCGTCGCCTGGTTTTAGGGCCGCTTCGCAACCCAACGGGGGCAAGCCCCCTCGCCACAAAAGCCCTCCATCCGACGGCAAATTTTCGTTGCCCCATCGTTCTTGCGCCTTGCCATGGATCAAGCGCCGCTGCGGCAATCGGCTAGAATGGCCACCTTGCCGTTGCCGAGCCTGCCATGAAACCTGTATTGCCCCACGCCCAGCTCGACTGGGACGACCAAGGTCGCCCGCGCTCACGGGTGTTCGATGATGTGTATTTTTCCGACCAGTCGGGCCTTGAAGAAACCCGCTATGTGTTTCTGGAGCAAAACGATTTGCGCGACCGCTTCGCTGCATTGCCGGCAAGCGGGCGACTGGTGATTGGCGAAACCGGTTTCGGCACCGGGCTGAATTTTCTCTGTGCCTGGCAGTTGTTCGAACAGCACGCGGTGGCCGGTGCGCGACTGCATTTTGTCAGTGTCGAAAAATACCCGCTGAGCGCGCCAGATCTGCAACGGGCCTTGGCGTTATGGCCGGAACTCAAGCCGTTTGCCGATCAATTGCTGGCGCAATACGTAGCGATCCATCAAGGCTTTCAGCGCTTGGTGCTGGGCAACGGTCGCGTCACCCTGACCCTGCTGATCGGCGATGCGCTGGAGCAGTTGCCACAACTGGATGCGCAGATCGACGCCTGGTTTCTCGACGGTTTCGCCCCGGCGAAAAACCCCGACATGTGGACCACCGAATTGTTTGCCGAACTGGCTCGCCTCGCGGCACCCGGCTCGACCATCAGCACCTTCACCAGCACCGGCTGGGTGCGCCGCCTGTTGAACGCGGCGGGCTTCAAGATGAAACGCACGCCTGGCATCGGCCATAAATGGGAAATTCTGCGGGGCACGTTCCTCGGCTGGCCTGAAGACGTAGCACTGCCTGCCGCGACAAAACCATGGTTCGCTCGCCCACAACCGCTGACCGAAGAACGCCGCGCCTTGGTGATCGGCGCCGGGCTGGCCGGTTGCGCTAGTGCCGCCAGCCTCGCCGCGCGGGGTTGGCAAGTAAGCCTGCTGGACCGCCACGAAGCACTGGCGCAGGAAGCCTCGGGCAATCCTCAGGGCGTGCTGTACCTCAAGCTTTCGGCCCATGGCACGGCGTTGTCGCAATTGATCGTCAGCGGTTTTGGCTACACCCGCCGTCTGCTCGAACAGCTGCAGCGTGGCGTCGACTGGGACGATTGCGGGGTCTTGCAACTGGCCTTCAATGCCAAGGAAGCCGAGCGTCAGGCGCAATTGGCCTCGGCCTTTTCACCGAGCCTGGTGCACCTGGTCGATCAACCCCAGGCTCAGGCCCGAGCCGGCATCGACCTGGAGCACGGCGGTTTGTTCTACCCTGAAGGCGGCTGGGTTCATCCGCCCGCGTTGTGCCAGTGGCAGGCGTCCTCAACGAACATCCAGTGGCTGCCTCATCGCGAGGTGCTGGAACTGCGCAAGGTCGATGATCACTGGCAGGCCTGGGATGGCGATGCGCTGCTGGCCAGCGCACCCGTGGTGATTCTGGCCGGCGCCGCCGAGATCAAGCGTTTTCCCCAGAGCGCCGACCTGCCCCTCAAACGCATTCGCGGCCAGATCACCCGACTGGCGCAAACCCCTGAAAGCCAGAGCCTGGCGACCGTCGTCTGCGCCGAAGGCTATGTGGCACCCGCACGCCTGGGCGAACACACACTCGGCGCCAGCTTCGACTTCAAAAGCGAAGATCTGACCCCGACCGCTGCCGAACACCTCGGCAACCTGGCATTGCTCGAAGAAATCTCCACGGACCTGGTCGCCCGTCTGCATGTACAGGACCTGGATCCGCAACAGCTTGAAGGACGCGCTGCGTTCCGCTGCACCAGCCCGGACTATCTGCCGATCGTCGGCCCCTTGGCCGAACAGGCTGCCTTCGCCGATGCCTATGCCGCGCTGAGCAAAGATGCCCGGCAAGTGCCCGATATTCCCTGCCCGTGGCTCGATGGGTTTTACGTCAACAGCGGCCATGGTTCTCGCGGTTTGATCACCGCGCCATTGTCTGGCGAGCTGTTGGCGGCATGGCTTGAGAATGAGCCGCTACCCTTGCCCAAAGCGGTGGCCGAGGCCTGCCATCCCAACCGCTTTGCCTTGCGCCAGTTGATCCGAGGAAAAGTCTGACCCATCGACTTATAACTTATCGGTCTAAAACTCCAGGGATTCACCTGGGTCAGTTTCTGAGTACCCGCCGTTTTTGGCGGGTATCGATTGACCCTCCCCAACGGAAAAACCGGTAAGGACTTATGTGCGGATTAGCTGGAGAATTACGTTTCGACCATCAACCTGCGGACCTCGCAGCCATTGAACGGATCACCCATCATCTGGCCCCTCGCGGCCCTGATGCGTGGGGCTTCTACAGCCAGGGGCCGATTGCCCTGGGCCATCGGCGCCTGAAAATCATGGACCTGTCGGACGGCTCGGCCCAGCCGATGATCGACAACCAACTGGGCCTGTCCCTGGCCTTCAACGGCGCGATCTACAACTTCCCGGAACTGCGCACCGAGCTGGAAAGCCTTGGCTACGCCTTCTACTCCGGTGGTGACACCGAAGTGCTGCTCAAGGGCTATCACGCCTGGGGCGAAGCCCTGTTGCCCAAACTCAACGGCATGTTCGCCTTCGCCATTTGGGAGCGCGACGCCAAGCGACTGTTCATTGCCCGCGACCGTCTCGGCGTAAAACCCTTGTACCTGTCGCGCACCGGCCAACGCCTGCGCTTCGCCTCGGCCCTGCCGGCATTGCTCAAGGGCGGCGACATCAACCCGATTCTCGATCCGGTGGCGCTCAATCACTATCTGAACTTCCATGCGGTGGTCCCGGCGCCGCGCACCTTGCTGGCAGGCATCGAGAAACTGCCCCCGGCGAGCTGGATGCGCATCGAAGCAGACGGCACCACCGAGCAGAAAACCTGGTGGACCCTGCCCTACGGCCCACACGCCGACGAGCTGAACCTGACCCTCGAAGACTGGCGCGACCGCGTGCTCGACAGCACCCGTGACGCGGTGGCGATCCGTCAACGGGCGGCGGTGGATGTCGGTGTGCTGCTTTCCGGTGGCGTCGATTCGAGCTTGTTGGTAGGGCTGTTGCGCGAAGTCGGCGTTGAAAACCTGTCGACCTTTTCCATCGGTTTTCAGGATGCAGGCGGAGAGCGCGGCGACGAGTTCCACTATTCGGACCTGATCGCCAAGCACTACGGCACCCAACATCACCAACTGCGCATCGACGAAAAAGAAATCATCGAGCAACTGCCCGCGGCGTTCCGCGCCATGAGCGAGCCGATGGTCAGCCATGACTGCATCGCGTTCTATCTGCTGTCTCGCGAAGTGGCCAAGCACTGCAAAGTGGTGCAAAGCGGCCAGGGCGCGGACGAGTTGTTCGCCGGGTATCACTGGTATCCGCAGGTGGACGGCGCGAGCGATCCGTATGCGGCGTATCGCGATGCGTTTTTCGACCGCAGCTACGCCGACTACGCGGCCACGGTGCAGCCGAAATGGCTGACGGCCAACGACGCGGCCGGCGACTTCGTGAGGGAACATTTCGCCCAACCTGGTGCTGATGCAGCGGTGGACAAAGCGCTGCGTCTGGACAGCACCGTGATGTTGGTGGACGACCCGGTCAAACGAGTCGACAACATGACCATGGCCTGGGGCCTGGAAGCACGCACGCCGTTTCTCGACTATCGCCTGGTGGAGTTGTCGGCGCGGGTGCCGGGTAAATTCAAACTGCCGGATGGCGGCAAGCAAGTCTTGAAAGAAGCGGCGCGGCTGGTCATACCGAGTGAAGTGATCGACCGCAAAAAGGGTTACTTCCCGGTCCCCGGCCTCAAGCATTTGCAGGGTGACACGCTGAACTGGGTTCGCGAACTGTTGCTCGATCCGAGTCAGGATCGCGGCCTGTTCAACCCGGCCATGCTCGACCGCCTGCTGACCGATCCGCAAGGTCAACTGACCCCGTTGCGCGGCTCCAAGCTGTGGCAATTGGCAGCCCTGAACCTGTGGCTCAGTGAACAAGGAATCTGATCGATGAAACCCCACGCCACGGCTTACAGCCAACGCTTGTTGCGCGGTCAGGCGCCCTCCTACGAACGCTTGCAGGCACGCCTGGCCGAAGACGGCAGTGAATTGGGCGCCGCGCCGATTGCCGTGCATTGCGGCTGGGGCCGGTTGCTGATCGGCCATACGTTTCCCGATGCGGTAAGCCTCGCCCAAGAGTTGCTCAATGAGCAGCCCGGAGAGCGGGACATTGCCTTGTACGTTGCCGCGCCCCAGCAAGTGTTGGGGCTGGAACCGGCTCAGCTGTTTCTCGACCCGTCCGACACCTTGCGCCTGTGGTTCAGCGATTACCGTCAGGCCACCCGAGTGTTTCGCGGTTTTCGCATCCGTCGGGCGCAAAGCGAAGCGGACTGGCAGGCGACCAATCAGCTGTATCAGGCCCGCGGTATGTTGCCGATTGATGCGAGTTTGCTGACACCCCATCACCAGGGCGGCCCGGTCTACTGGCTGGCCGAAGATGAGGACAGCGGCGCGATCATCGGCAGCGTCATGGGCCTGAATCATCACAAGGCCTTCAACGACCCGGAAAACGGCAGCAGCCTGTGGTGTCTGGCGGTCGATCCGCAATGTTCCCGCCCGGGCGTCGGCGAAGTACTGGTGCGACACTTGATCGAACACTACATGAGCCGCGGGCTGAGTTACCTGGACCTGTCCGTACTGCACGATAACCGTCAGGCGAAAAGTCTTTACGCCAAGCTGGGTTTTCGCAACTTGTCGACCTTCGCCATCAAGCGCAAGAACGGCATCAACCAGCCGCTATTTCTCGGCCCCGGCCCGGAAGGCGAATTCAATCCGTATGCGCGAATCATCGTCGAGGAGGCTCATCGGCGCGGCATTGATGTGCAGGTGGACGACGCGCAAGCCGGTCTGTTCACCTTGATTCACGGCAGTCGTCGGGTACGTTGCCGCGAATCCCTGAGCGATCTGACGAGTGCCATCAGCATGACCTTGTGTCAGGACAAAAGCCTGACCCACAAGGTGCTGAAAAACGCCGGCCTTAAACTGCCAGCCCAACAACTGGCAGGGAGCGCGGACGACAATCTGGCGTTTCTCGACGAGCACCAACGGGTGGTGGTCAAACCGCTGGACGGTGAACAGGGCCAAGGGGTGGCGGTGGATTTACGCACCATCGAAGAAGTCCAGCAAGCCATTGAAAACGCCCGCACGTTCGACAGTCGAGTGCTGCTGGAAAGCTTTCATGAAGGCCTCGACCTGCGGATTCTGGTGATCGGTTTCGAAGTGGTCGCGGCCGCCATTCGCCGGCCGGCGGAGGTGGTGGGCGATGGTCAGCACTCCATCGGCGCGCTGATCGAGTCCCAGAGCCGTCGCCGTCAGGCGGCGACCAGCGGGGAAAGCAAAATCCCGCTGGACCATGAGACCCAGCGCACGCTGCAGGCTGCGGGTTACGACTACAGCAGCATTTTGCCGGCCGGCGAACATCTGTTCGTACGGCGCACGGCGAATCTTCATACCGGCGGCATTCTTGAAGACGTCACGGCGATTCTGCATCCAACCCTGGTGGATGCGGCGGTGCGCGCGGCGCGGGCGCTGGATATTCCGATGGTCGGGCTCGACCTGATGGTGCCGGCCGCCGACCAGCCGGAGTATGTGTTTATCGAAGCCAACGAACGCGCGGGGCTGGCCAACCATGAGCCGCAGCCGACGGCTGAGCGGTTTGTGGATTTGTTGTTTCCGCATAGTCAGCCGGCGGCCTCTTAGTGATGTAGTGCCTGGACGGGCGCCTTCGCGGGCAAGCCTCGCTCCTACAGGGCAGCGCGGTCAAATGTAGGAGCGAGGCTTGCCCGCGAAGACGGCCGAACAGGCGCCAAAAATCCCCTTCCCTCATCGAAACCATCGATGTTCTCAACCCATCAGGAGTTTCCATGACCAGCAAAATTCCCGAACCGGACCTCAATTACCTGCAAAAAGTCCTGCTGGAAATGCTCGCCATTCCCAGCCCCACCGGGTTCACCGACACCATCGTGCGTTACGTCGCCGAGCGCCTCGAAGAGTTGGGCATTCCCTTTGAGATGACTCGTCGCGGCACCATCCGCGCCACCCTCAAGGGCAAGAAAAACAGCCCGGACCGCGCGGTCTCCGCTCACCTGGACACCATTGGCGCAGCAGTTCGCGCAATCAAGGACAACGGCCGCCTGACCCTGGCGCCGGTCGGTTGCTGGTCCAGCCGCTTTGCCGAAGGCAGCCGCGTCAGTTTGTTCACCGACAACGGCGTGATTCGCGGCAGCGTATTGCCGCTGATGGCTTCCGGGCACGCGTTCAATACTGCCGTGGATGAAATGCCGATCAGCTGGGATCACATCGAGTTGCGCCTGGACGCCTACTGCGCCACCCGCGCCGATTGTGATTCGCTGGGGATCAGCGTCGGCGATTTCGTCGCCTTCGACCCGTTGCCAGAGTTCACCGAAAGCGGCCACATCAGCGCCCGCCACCTCGACGACAAGGCCGGCGTTGCCGCCCTGCTGGCGGCGCTGAAAGCGATTGTCGACAGCGGTGAAGAACTGATGATCGACTGCCATCCGCTGTTCACTATCACCGAAGAAACCGGCAGCGGTGCAGCGGCCGCCCTGCCCTGGGACGTCAGCGAATTCGTCGGCATCGACATCGCGCCGGTCGCGCCCGGCCAACACTCCAGCGAACACGCGGTGAGCGTGGCGATGCAGGATTCCGGCGGGCCTTATGACTATCACCTGTCGCGGCACCTGCTGCGCCTGGCCAGCGACAACGAACTGCCAGCACGCCGGGACCTGTTCCGCTACTACTTCAGCGATGCTCACTCGGCCGTCACCGCCGGCCACGACATTCGCACCGCCCTGCTGGCCTTCGGTTGCGACGCCACCCACGGCTACGAACGTACCCACATCGACAGCCTCGCCGCCCTCAGCCGCCTGCTTGGCGCCTACATCCTCAGCCCGCCGGTGTTCGCCAGCGATGCTCAACCGGCCAAAGGATCGCTGGACCGGTTCAGTCATCAGATCGAGCACGAGACGCAGATGGAAAGCGATACGCGGGTGCCGTCGGTGGATAGTTTGATTGGGCAGCGCTCGGAGAGCTGACCTTGGCATTTTCTTCGCATGAAAGATTGCCATCGCGGGCAAGCCCGCTCCCACAGGGAAATGCGGTCAACTGTGGGAGCGGGCTTGCCCGCGATGAGGACAGATCAGGCACCACATCAGGTCAAGGCTAGCCGCCTCCCTTCATTCGCCGTAGCATCGCGCCATTGTTTAGCCGAGGTGCCTTATGCTGATTCCCCACGACCAACTTGAAGTCGACACCCTGACCCGTCTGATCGAGGATTTCGTGACCCGTGACGGCACCGATAACGGTGATGACACACCGCTGGAAACCCGTGTATTGCGTGTTCGTCAGGCATTGACCAAAGGCCAGGCGTTGATCGTCTTCGATCCGGAAAGCGAGCAATGTCAGTTGATGCTCAAGCACGACGTGCCCAAGCATCTGTTTGACTGAGGTTCTTAACGGGCTTTGGCTTTTGCCTGTTTGATCTGGATGCGCTCATAGACTTCGGCGCGATGTATGTCGACCTGCTGCGGCGCCTCAATACCGAAGCGCACACTGCTTCCGTCGACGGCAAGAACCCGCACGGAAATGTTGTCACCAATGGATATCAACTCGCCCACAACGCGACTGAGTACAAGCATGGCATTCATCCTTCAGGGTTACCGGCCCTTGAAGATGCCCGGCGCGTAGCGGGTCTTCAATGCAACAGCAGCAAAACAGTCTCGCCCTACGGCGCGGGATGCAGCGGCCTGACAGACGCGTCCGACAAACCGGCTTCCTGAAGGACCGATCCTTCAGGAAACGGAAAAGCGCGGGCCAAACAGGATGACACTCGCCCCGATCACACACAGCGCCACGCCGATCCAGTCCGAGCCCAGTGGACGAATCCGCTCGACCACCGCCAGCCAGCCGATCGACGCAATGATGTAGATGCCACCGTAGGCGGCATAGGCACGGCCGGCGTAGCTCGCTTCGACCCGGGTCAGCAGCACCGCGAACAGGATCAGGCTGAGCAACGCCGGGACGACCCACAAGACGCTTTTACCTTGGCGCAGCCACATCCAGAAGGCGAAGCAGCCGGCGATTTCAAACAGCGCGGCGAGGAAAAACCACAGGTAATTGAGCATGCAGACGTCTCGTGAGGATGGCCGGTTTGCGGCCACCCTAACGACGGTGTTGCGCACGGGCAAGTTCAGCCTGCGTTTTGTTTGGCCTTGGCGCGCATTTTGTCGGCCATCACGGTCATTTCGTTGTAGAGCAATTGCGGGTTTTTCTGTTTGAGCGCCCAGGCCATGCGCCCCTGTTCGTGAGGCAGAATCAAGAATTCGCCGGCAGCGACCTGCTGATAGATGTAGTCGGCAATGTCGGCCGCGGAGATTGGCGAACTTTCCAGCAGTTTACCGACCTGGGCTTTCATGGCCGGGGTCGGGCCACGGAAAGAGTCCAGCAGATTGGTCTGGAAGAACGACGGGCAGACCACATGCACGCTGACTTTCTCGTGGGCCAGTTCGATCAACAAACTTTCGGACAAGGCCACCACACCCGCCTTGGCCACGTTGTAGTTGCTCATGGCCGGGCCTTGCATCAGCGCCGCCATCGAGGCGATGTTGATGATCTTGCCTTTGCTTTTCTCCAGCAGCGGCAGGAAGGCCTTGCAGCCCTTGACGACGCCCATCAGGTTGATCGCGATCTGCCAATCCCAGTCCTCCAGCGACAGCTCACTGAAGAACCCGCCCGAGGCAACGCCAGCGTTGTTGACGATGACGTCGATGCCGTCGAGTTTTTCTTCACAGGCTTGGGCGAAGGCCGTCAGCTGACTGTAGTCGCGCACATCGCAACGCTGGATGAAGCCATCGCCGCCGGCGTCGCGAACCAGCTTCAGGGTTTCTTGCAAGCCGGGTTCGCTGACATCCGACAAGGCCAGCTGCCAGCCTTCACGCGCCCAGCGCAGCGCGATTTCGCGACCCAGGCCTGAGCCCGCGCCAGTGATCATCATGCGATTTTGCATAGCAAACAGCCTTGTTGTTCCGGGAAAGATGCACCGAGTGTAGCGAAGGATAATGCGCGACCCACGCTCCATCAGAGTGCTGAATGGCCAGCGATGAACCACGGCGCGGTCCGGCTGTTTCAACATTGAGACGCAGTAAAAGAAATAAGCGTGCTTTCCAAATACATTAAAAAAAATTGGAATTTTTTCTCATATCCATGAGTCGGATTTTGTAAGCAGCTAGGATTAATACAAGTCCAGCTGATGGCTAAACCCCTAGGTCAATCCACAACGCTTCCAACAAGGAAATAGACATGGGCACAATTCTTATCGTTATTCTTATTCTGTTGTTGATAGGTGGCTTGCCGGTCTTCCCGCACTCCAGAAGTTGGGGTTACGGCCCGTCCGGTATCATCGGCGCGGTGTTGGTGGTGCTGTTGATCCTGCTGCTGCTTGGCAAGATATAAAGGTTGCCGGCAAAAAAAAGAGGCCCTGCGAAGGGCCTCTTTTCTATTGCGCAAAAACTTAGTCCGGCTTGCCGTCAACCACACCGGCGGTGTTATCGATCAGGCTTTTGGTGGCCGTCTGAATGAACGACTCAAGCTTCTGCTTGAGCGCCGCTTCGTCAGCCGATGCCGGGATTAGTTCACCTTTAGGGTGGGCGCCCAGTTCGTATTGATACAACTTCGGCGGCATCTCTTTGGGCAGTACCAGCACGCGATCGGCGGTGAGCAACGCGACTGTCTGATCGCTGCCCGACGGTTTGATGACGCCGAAGCCCTTGTCGCCTTCCGGCAGGTTCAACAAGTCGCGACCCCAGCATTGATGAATCACGTCGCCACCGACGCGGCCCATGATGGTTGGCACGATGTCGATCTGGGTGCCGACGGTATGGTCGACCTGACCGAATTTTTCCTGGACGCCCGGCCCGATCAACAGCATCGGCACGTTGAAGCGACCCAGGTCCATTTCGGTGATTTGCTGTTCGTTGCCAAAACCGTGGTCGCCGACGACCACGAACAGGGTTTCCTTGAAGTACGGCTCTTTGCGAGCCTTTTCAAAGAACTGACCCAACGCCCAGTCGGAGTAGCGCATGGCGGTCAAGTGTTCGTTGAGGCTGCCACGGTCGGTCACACGCTCCACCGGCAATGGCGTCGGCAAGGCGTACGGCGTGTGGTTGGACAAGGTCTGCAGCAAGGCATAGAACGGCTTCTTGTCCTTGCCATCGCGGGCCTTCAACTCTTCCAGGCCACGGTTGAACATGTCCTGGTCGGACACGCCCCAGGTCGGATCGGAGAACACCGGGTTGACGAAGTCATTACGCCCGATGAAGTTGGTCATGCCCTGGTTGCTGAAGAAACCCGACTGGTTGTCCCAGGCGAAGTCACCGTTGTAGACGTACACATCGTCATAGTCACGCACGCTGAGCAACTGCGGCAGGCCGGACAGTTTGTGGCTGCCTTCCGGGGTCTGCATCAGGTATTCGAAACCCGGCAGGTTCGGGAAGCAGGCCATGGTGGCGAACATGCCCTGATGGGTATGAGTGCCGCTGGAGAAGAAACGGTCGAACAACAGGCCTTCTTTCGACAGTTTGTCGAAGTACGGCGTGATTTCACCCGGACGCCCCAGAGCACCCACCGAGTGACCGGCAAAGCTTTCCATCAGGATCACCACGACGTTCTTGATCGGCAGTGTCTTGTTGGTGTCGGGCGTGTAGTTGCGGCGCACCGCGGCGGTCTCGGGATCGACCAGCTTGTCGCTCGGGGTCAGCAACAAATCGCGCACGGTCTGCTGGGCCAGGGGCTGTGGCAGTGTGGCTTTCCAGATGTTGTCGCGATCTTCGGACATCCGGCTCTTGGCCGCCGCGATCAGTGACAGCGTGCCGTTGAGACCCAACTGGTTGGCGAAGTTCGAGTCGGTGGTGTAAACGTCCCCCCAACGCAGCGGCGGGCCCTGACGCAGGGTGCCACGAGCAGCGACCACGCAGACCAGCAGGCAGACCACGAACACCACGCCGCGCGCATACCATGGAGCGACCTGACGCGTACCAATGCTGCCACCGCTGAACGGCCCGCGAGGACGCGTGGCGCGGTCGGCCCCCTTGAACGCGAGGGTCAGAATCAACGTACCCAAGGCCCAGGCCAACAGGTAACGAACCACCGGAAAACCGTACCAGAGCATGCTCATCACGGTTTTCGGGTCTTCTTTCACGTACTGGAAAACCAGGCCGTTGAGGCGCTGATGGAACTCGCGGTAGAAGTCCATCTCCATCAAGCCGAGGAACAACGCGATGCTCGAGACAACGGTCAACCACAGCCGGAAGAACCCGCGGGCGGCCATGGCCCGAGCGCTGAACAATGCCAGCAGCAGCGGAATGCTGAGGTAAACCACCAGACGCAAGTCGAAACGCAGGCCGTTGGCGAAGGCTTCCAGAAAGGTCGAAGCCGGTGTGTCGAGGATCATCGAGCTGTTGTAGACCAGCAGCGCCACGCGCAGCAGGCTGAACATGACCATCATGACCAGGGCACACAACAGTGTGTAGGCCAGATGCGATTTGACGGTCGGTTGCAGCAGGCGACTAGAAGCTCGCTGCTGACTCAGGGCGTCCGGGTTTGCCATGTCGTTTTAGGACCCATTGGAAGTTGAAGTTTCAAAAATACAGCGGCGCCTTGCCTGATGCTGGCCGGTTAACCTGTGGGAGCGGGCTTGCTCGCGAAGGCGGCGGCCCAGTCAACATTGATGTCGTCTGACACACCGCTTTCGCGAGCAAGCCCGCTCCCACATGGATTGCGTTTAACTGACCGGCATCAGCTGTCTCGCCCTCTGTTGGCCATCCTCGGCCCCGGGGCGTGCGCGGTGCGCAAATGTTGCACGATCAATCGCGGCATTGCCATTGATTACTGCCCGGCTGCGCAACGGTCGCTTGTTGCGCTCTGGGACAAGAAGCGTGGCGCAAAGTTGCGGGGTTGACTCGTTGGGGCGCGGGCGAATTGTCTTGGAGGCTTTGTGAAAATTTCGTGCAACGCATATCCAGAAACAAAATAAAGCCCCGCCCTTGGTAAGAAACGCAAACGCCCCGAACCAGTCGGGGCGTTGTTGAACGGGCCGTATCGACAAAATACGCGGTTACTTCTCGGCGCGTTCTTTCAGGGCTTTGAGGGTATTGAACGGCGCGTCGACCACGAACTTGTTGGCCAACCACGACGGCACGCTGCCGCCTGGATCGGTGTGAACCTGATAAATCACTTCAACTTGATCGCCTTTAGGTACGAGTTTCCAGAAACCTTTGACCTGGGCGACCCGTACAAAACCATTTTCTTGCGGAACGTACTTCGGCTGCCCTTCCAGCTCGCGGGTCAGGCTGCCATCGGCGCCTTCAACGGTGGTGACATGCAACACCGAATCGCGAGCAGTGACCGGCCAGGGTGTATTGAACTGGGTGTAGGTCCAGCTCTGATTGCCTTCGTGCTTGAGCAGTTTCTGGGTCTTGCACTCGTGAATCCAGGCGCAGGCACCTGGAACGTCTTCCTGCAGTGCACGCAGTTTGGCCATGGTGGTCTTCATGACGGTCACGCCACGGTAAGCCTTGTATTGGGAACCGGCCACTTCACTCAAGGACACCTTGATACCGTCTTCATCCTTGGCGGTTTTCCAGTCTTCGGCCTGAGCCGTGGAGGCCAGCAAAACCGTCAAACCACACAGCACAGCCATACGATGCAGCGAACCCATAGTCTTATTCCTTATTGTTGAAGTTCCGTTCGTTGAACACATCACGCGGCCGTCATTTGCTCCCACCAGCCCAGCAGTTTGATCGCTTCGTCGCGACTGCTGCCGCAGACCTCGACATCGGCTTCAAACGCCGAACACACTGCAGGACGTTCCGGTTTGCCGAAAATGCTGCACAGATTATCGACAGACAGTTGTACGCAACGTTCTCCTGCGGCTTTGCCATTGGGCATGCCGGGAATCGGCGAACTGATGGAAGGGGCAATGCAACAGGCGCCACAGCCTTCACGGCATCTCATGACGACAAGCTCCTCGCGACGGGCAATGTGTTAAAGGGACGGGGCACAGAGTAACGGCTAAAACGGCTGTTTGAAATTACCTGAGCCTGGGTTTTTTCGCTCAAACGAACGTGACTGACCAGTCTCCGACAAAGCGTCTGGCCTGCAGGTCACGAACGGGGGCGATTTACTGCTTGAACTCAAATTCCAGCGCCGCGCCTTCAACTTCCCGGCGCTCTTCATTGCGCAACTGCAACTTCATTTCGTTGCTGAGCAGGCGACCGTTGAGCTGGAATGGGCTACTGCCCGCCTTGTCACCGAACATTTTCGGCAACACCCCATCGTGTCGGGGCAACGGTACCGTGCCGACCGGTTTCAGTTCTTCGACCATGTCCTTGGGCAAGCTCAAGTCGAGCGTAGCGGGAGGGAGTGTGGTTTTCACCACTTCACTGGCCGGTTTCGATTTAGAGGCAATGGGGGCACGCTTTTTGACCGGTGCAGCCTTCTTTTTGGCCGGCGTGGACTTTTTGACCGGAGCCGCTTTTTTCGCGGTTGTGCTGGCTGTCGGTTTTTCCTGGACGGAAGCCGCCATGACGCCTTGCGCGTGAAAGGTCATCGACAGGCAGATCAACAGCCAGGCGGCAGGAAAAATCGGCTTCATGGACCCAACGGTGTGAACGGCAGAAGCCCCTATGCTCGCCTGTTGGAGGCGACAAGACAAGCGGGCCGTTCACAACTGCCCGGCGGGTCAAAAACCGCTCGCTGTTTCCTGACAAAGTTGCGTCGCCAGCAACCCCAGCGTCATCAATGCCCGCTCGGCCTCACGGTTCCAGGGGATACCACAGTTCAGGCGAATGCAGTGATTGAACTGTTCGGTATTACTGAAAATCAGCCCCGGCGCAATGCTGATGCCCTGTTGCAACGCACGCACATGCAGTTCCTGCGTGTTGACCCGCCCCGGCAGGCTGACCCACAGAATGAAACCGCCAGTGGGCCGGCTCATCTGTGTACCTTCCGGAAAGTACTGCTGCACCGCCAGCTGGAAAGCGCTGAGATTCTTGCGGTACTCCTGGCGGATGTAACGCAAATGCCGGTCGTAACCGCCATTTTCCAGGTAAGCCGCGATGCCCATTTGCGTGACGCTGCAGGCCGAATGGGTGCTGAAGGTCTGCAAACGCTGGATTTCCTGCTGGTACTTACCGGCAATCATCCAGCCGATCCGCACACCGGGCGACAGAGTTTTGGAGAAGCTGGAGCAATAGATCACTCGATCCAGCCGGTCATAGGCCTTGAGCGATTTGGTACGGCCCTGCTCGAACATCAGTTCGCCGTAAATATCGTCTTCGACGACCTGGATATCGAAATCCGAGGCCAGGCGCAGCAGTTGTTTCTGCCGCTCTTCGGGCATGGTGCCGCCCAAGGGATTGCTCAGGCGGGTTGTCAGTACCAGCGCCTTGATCGACCACTGGTTGGCCGCCAGTTGCAGGGCTTCGAGGCTCATGCCGGTGGCCGGATCGCTGGGGATCTCGATGACCTTGAGGCCCAGCAAGTCGGCCAGTTGCAGAAGACCGTAATAAGTCGGTGACTCGGCGGCGATCAGGTCGCCCGGCTGGGTCAATACGCGCAAAGACATCTGCAACGCATCGACGCAGCCGTGAGTGATCACTACTTCCGACGGATCGACCACCACGCCGGCATCGCGCATGCGGATCGCCACTTGCCGACGCAACGGCTCGAAACCGGGGCTGAACATGTAGCTGAACGCCCGCGGACTATGGAAACGGGTGACTTTGGCCAGTTGCTGATGCAGTGCCCGCACCGGCAGATAATCGACGCTCGGTACGGCCGCACCCAACGGGAAAACGCCTTCGCGGCGAGATTCGACCAGTACTTGCTGAATGATGCTGCTGCGGGTGACAAGGCCGGGGCGCTCGACCCGGGCGATGTCCGGAGTTGGCGCCGTGAGCGCCGGCGTCTGGTGCACGTAGTAACCGGATTGCGGCCGGGCACGGATCAGCCCCTGATCCTCAAGGTTGGCGTAGGCCTGCAACACCGTCGCATGGCTGACGTTGAGCTGCGAGCTCATCTTGCGCACCGAAGGCACGCGCTCCCCCGGTTGATAGACACCACGACGGATGTCTTCGGCCAGTTGCTGAGCAATTCGTTGATAGAGCAAGAGATTGGTCATGACGCAGCACTCGATTTCACGGGCATTTTATTCTTGTGTGAAACAATACCGGAACAGTTTAGAAGTGTACTGGGACAGTTACCACAATAGTCGACCATACAGTGCAGTGTCAGCAAAATCTGTACTGCTTTTTTGCGAAGATGCAATGCAATTGATCGGCGAAACCTTGTAGCAGCTGCCGAAGGCCGCGTTCGAGGACGAAGTCCTCGTCTGGGGTCCCCTCGATTATTCTGGAGAGCCGCGTACCCAGAATTGGCGACTGCTTCGCAGCCGAACGCAGGCTTCGCCAGCTGCTACAGAGGTTGATCCGCAGGCAAAAAAAACCCGGCACTGTTGAACAGGCCGGGTTTTCCAGTGACGCAGCCCTAGCGGGCGGCGCCGAGCTGGCCTTTTTCGTCGGAGAACACAATTTCCACCCGACGGTTCTGTGCACGACCACGCTCGGAAGCGTTCACGTCCACCGGGTATTCATCGCCGTAACCTTCGACCTGGATGCGTTTGTCGTCGATGCCCAGGTCCATCAGCACGTCGGCCACCGATTGCGCACGGTCGCGGGACAGCTTGAGGTTGTCCTGTTTACCGCCGGTGCTGTCGGTGTAACCCTCGATCCGCACTACGCGTTTGGGGTTGAGCTGCAAGAACTGGACGATCTTCAGCACCACACGGTTTGCCGAGTTTTTCAGCTCCGCTTCACCGGTATCGAACAACACATCGCCCAGGGTCATCACCAGACCACGGTCGGTCTGGGTGGTCGCCAGCGCCACGATCTGCTCTTCGAGCCACTTGCCCTGTTGCTGCACACTGAGCAACTTGGACTCACGCAGTGCCAGTTGCAGGCGTTGACGCTCGAGTTCGAGCTTCGCTGCGCGCTCCTCGTTGAGCACCTGATTGGTGTGTTCCCGGGCGATTTCGCTGTAGCGCCGGCTCAGGTAGGCGTAATGCAACACGTCCGAACCGCTGCCCCAGTAGCTGGACAGACGATCGGCGCGGGCCAGGGATTCGCCGGCACGGATCACGTCTTTAGGCGCGATGCGCAGCACGTTGGAGTCTTCCTTGACCTTCTGGAAGTCGGTGCCGGCCTGCTGCAACGCGGCTTCGCTGTGTTGACCGGCGCAGCCATAAAGGCTTGCGCAGCCAGCCAGGATCAAGCCGCCGAGTGCTTTGGTCTTGAGGCTCATTGGGCATCTCCCAGTTGCTTGCGCAGGCGAGTGATGCGGGTATTAAGCACGTTCAACTGCTCCTCGCTCTTGAGGGTCAGGACCCGGGCTTCGGCCAGGCGCGCGTCCAACTCGGCCTGCTCGGCCCGCATGCGCGCATTCTTGAAGGACTGGTCGGCCATGTTGCCCTTGGCACGGTTGAACTTGTCCTGGGCCAGTTTCAACTCCGGCACTTCGTCGGCGGTAGCGCCCACGGCCTTGGCTTGTTCGAGGGCCTGTTCGGTCAGGCGTATTTGTTCATTCGGCGCAGGATCGGCTGCACAACCCGCCAGAGCCAGAACGGCCAGGGCAGCGAAAAGAGGTCGAATACTCACTAAAAATCCCTACTGTTTTGGGGTACTGACAGGTTGTTGCTACGGTTGCGAGGATTGCGCTTTCCAACGCTCGATATTGCGCAGCAACGCGGCTTCCGTCAGTCCGGACGCGGGCAATTCTGTCATCTTTTTGGCCAGCTGTCCGCGCAACCAAGGATCGTTGCAGACAGAGTTATGGGAAACCGCGAGGTACAGGCCGGGTTTGTCGATGGGTTGCAGGTGGGCCATCAAATCATTGGCCATCCCCAATGTTTGCGCCATGGCCATGCCCGAGTAGCGTCCGGCGAGGACAAATTCCACCTCGCCCAGCAGCAATTTCTGAAAGGCCTGGGTCAGATTGGGCGTGCGCACGAGGGTCAATTGCTGCTCGGCGAAAGTCCCAAATGAGGGGGTCACTCGAGCCTTTTCCGACAACGCACCGGGATGGCCGCGAAGGTCCTGCGCTTCGTTGTAGACCAGGAGCGAGTCGTTGCGGGTCCAGACCAGGTAATCGTTTTCCAGCAGCGGTGGATGGATGTAATCCAGATTTTCCAGCTCACTGACCGTTATTGGCGCGTCGGCCAGCATGTCCATGCGCCCGCTGCGCACTTCATCCAGGGCCTGGGAGCGTTTGCCGGCGTAAAGCAGCTCGACCTTGATGCCCAACTCCCCCGCCACTTGCTGCAGCAGGTCAGCGCTGGCGCCAATCAGGTGCTTGGGGTTTTGCGGGTCTTGCCACAGGTACGGCGGCGCGTCCGGGCTGCCGGTCACCACCAGGCGCTCGCATTTGCCCGCGGCTACGGACAGCCCCGGCAACATCGTCAGCCCCAGCAGTAATGACCAGCCACACACGCGGCGTAAATCCATGGCGACACTCTCCACTCAAACCCGGTTCTATCGACAAAGAACAAAAAAAAGCCCGACCAAAAGGCCGGGCTCTTTATAAGTCAAGCCGCCGGATTAGACCAGCTTCTCGAACTCGGGGATGGCTTCGAACAGGTCTGCCACCAGGCCATAATCAGCCACCTGGAAGATCGGCGCTTCTTCGTCCTTGTTGATCGCCACGATCACTTTGGAGTCTTTCATGCCGGCCAGGTGCTGGATCGCGCCGGAGATACCGACGGCGATGTACAGCTGTGGCGCCACGATCTTGCCGGTCTGACCGACCTGCATGTCGTTGGGTACGAAACCTGCGTCGACCGCAGCGCGGGAAGCACCGACGGCAGCGCCCAGCTTGTCAGCCAGGGCGTACAGGTGTTTGAAGTTGTCGCCGTTCTGCATGCCACGGCCGCCGGAAACGACGATTTTGGCAGCGGTCAGTTCCGGACGATCGGACTTGGCCAGTTCTTCGCCGACGAAGCTCGAAGTGCCAGCGTCGTGAGCAGCAGCAACGGCTTCAACCGACGCCGAACCACCTTCAGCGGCAACCGGGTCGAAACCGGTGGCACGCACGGTGATCACTTTGACCGTAGCGTTGGACTGTACGGTAGCAATGGCGTTACCGGCGTAGATCGGGCGCTTGAAGGTATCAGCGCTTTCGACCGAGATAATCTCGGAGATCTGATCAACGTCCAGGGACGCGGCAACGCGCGGCAGGATGTTTTTGCCGTTCGAAGTAGCGGCAGCCAGGATGTGGCTGTAGCCCTTACCCAATTCTGCAACCAGTGGCGCTACGTTTTCCGGCAGTTGGTGAGCGTAGGCGGCGTTATCGGCCACCAGCACTTTGGCCACGCCAGCGATTTTCGCAGCGGCTTCAGCCACGGCGCCAGCGCCTTGACCTGCAACCAGAACGTGGATGTCACCACCGATTTTGGCAGCAGCAGCCACAGTGTTCAGCGTGGCCGGGGCCAGTACTTTGTTGTCGTGTTCTGCAATAACCAAGATAGTCATTTCTGGCTCCTTAACTCAAAGCACCTTCGCTTCGTTTTTCAGTTTCTCGACCAGTTCAGCCACCGACTTGACCTTGATGCCCGCGCTGCGTGCAGCCGGCGCTTCGACTTTCAGGGTCTTGTTGGTGGAGGCGGTGGAAACGCCCAAAGCGTCCGGAGTCAGCACTTCGAGAGGCTTCTTCTTGGCTTTCATGATGTTTGGCAGGGACGCGTAGCGCGGCTCGTTCAAACGCAGGTCGGTGGTGACGATGGCCGGCAGTTTCAAAGAAACCGTCTGTGCGCCGCCGTCGATTTCGCGGGTCACGGCAACGCTGTCGCCGCTGACTTCGACTTTGGACGCGAACGTGCCCTGACCGTAGCCACTCAATGCCGCGAGCATCTGGCCAGTCTGGTTGTTGTCGCTATCGATGGCTTGTTTGCCGAGGATCACCAGCTGAGGCTGTTCCTTGTCGACAACCGCTTTCAACAATTTGGCAACAGCCAGGGAAGTCAGGTCTTCAGCGGATTCGACGAGGATGGCGCGGTCGGCACCCAGAGCCAGCGCGGTGCGCAGTTGCTCTTGAGCGGTGGACGGGCCGATGGAGACGACGACGATTTCAGTCGCAACGCCTTTCTCTTTCAGACGTACGGCTTCTTCCACTGCGATTTCGCAGAACGGGTTCATCGACATCTTGACGTTAGCGAGGTCGACGCCGGAATTGTCCGCCTTGACACGAACCTTGACGTTGTAATCCACAACGCGTTTGACAGCTACAAGAACCTTCATGGATTCCTCGTTACTCTCCGGTGAAAAGAAAGTCGCCTAGGCGAACCTGGCGGTTGATGCTCATCGGCGCAAGGGCACCTCTAAAAACGCTGGCAGGTGTATCGGGTGAACATTGCTCACGAGGCTGATAACCGTTCGTCAGTGGTGACCGACGAGTCATTCATTATCGCGGCGTGTAAACTGTGCGCCAAACCTGCGCTGCATATCACCTTGTACTGCCATCGCCCTGTCTTTAGAGGTGCTCTTGAAACCAACAGTCAGCCTACGGCGAGCGCAAAACCGCCCGTATCTTGACCGGAACACCTATTCCGGTCAATACGGCAAAATGGCCAGTCATAAGCCGCGTGACTTTGATTTCTCTGGCTTCGAGCCAATTCAAACAAACGTTTGTATTGGACGCTAGGAGTGGTGTAGATATAATGCGCCACCCAGAGAGAAAGGTGGGTCATCCATTGTCCCCTTTCGGCGTTTGCCGGAGGAAATAATGGATGCAACGCCAAACCTCCAATTAGAAAAAAACTGTTGAGCCTTGAGTAGGAGATAGCCTGTGGAACGCGAATACATGGAATTCGACGTGGTCATCGTCGGTGCCGGCCCCGCTGGCCTGTCCGCCGCCTGCCGTTTGAAGCAGAAGGCCGCCGAAGCCGGTAAGGAAATCAGCGTCTGCGTGGTCGAAAAAGGCTCCGAAGTCGGCGCTCATATCCTGTCCGGTGCCGTGTTCGAACCACGGGCCCTGAACGAACTGTTCCCGGACTGGAAAGAACTCGGCGCGCCGCTGAATACGCCAGTCACCCGCGATGACATCTTCGTTCTGAAAAACGCCGACAGCGCGCAGAAGATTCCTGACTTCTTTGTGCCCAAGACCATGCACAACGAAGGCAACTACATCATCTCCCTGGGCAACCTGTGCCGCTGGCTGGCCCAACAGGCCGAGAACCTGGGCGTGGAAATCTACCCGGGCTTCGCCGCTCAGGAAGCGCTGTTCGACGAGAACGGCGTGGTTCGCGGGATCATCACCGGCGACCTGGGTGTCGATCGCGAAGGCAATCCGAAAGAAGGCCTGTACACCCCGGGCATGGAACTGCGTGCCAAGTACACGCTGTTCGCCGAAGGTTGCCGCGGCCACATCGGCAAGCAGCTGATCAAGCGTTTCAACCTCGACAGCGAGGCCGACGCCCAGCACTACGGCATCGGCCTGAAAGAAATCTGGGAAATCGACCCGGCCAAGCACCAGCCAGGCCTGGTGGTCCACACCGCCGGTTGGCCGCTGGACATCATGGGTACCGAGAACACCGGTGGCTCGTTCCTCTATCACCTGGAAAACAACCAGGTGGTGGTCGGCCTGATCGTCGATCTTTCCTACAGCAACACCTTTCTGTCGCCATTCGACGAGTTCCAGCGCCTCAAGCATCACCCGGTGCTCAAGCAATACCTGGAAGGCGGCAAGCGCATCAGCTACGGTGCGCGTGCTATCTCCAAAGGTGGCCTGAACTCGCTGCCGAAAATGGTCTTCAAGGGCGGCGCGCTGATCGGTTGCGACCTCGGCACCCTGAACTTCGCCAAGATCAAAGGCAGCCACACGGCGATGAAGTCCGGCATGCTCGCCGCTGACGCAGTGGCCGACGCGCTGTTCGCCGATCTGGACGGCACGCAAGAGCTGACCACTTACGTCGACGCGTTCAAGAAGAGCTGGCTCTACGATGAACTGTTCGCCAGTCGCAACTTCGGCCCGGCGATGCACAAGTTCGGCCCGATCGTCGGTGCCGGTTTCAACTGGATCGACCAGAACATCTTCGGCGGCAAACTGCCGTTCACCCTGCACGACACCAAGCCGGATTACGCTTGCCTGAAACTGGCGGCCGACTGCAAGAAGATCGACTACCCGAAACCGGACGGCAAGATCAGCTTCGACAAACTCAGCTCGGTGTTCATCTCCGGTACCAACCACGAAGAAGAGCAGCCTTGCCACTTGAAGCTGACCGATCCGAGCATTCCGATCGCCAAGAACCTGCCGATGTACGATGAACCCGCCCAGCGTTACTGCCCGGCCGGTGTGTACGAAGTGGTCACCCAGGAAGACGGCGAGAAGCGCTTCCAGATCAACGCCCAGAACTGTGTTCACTGCAAGACCTGCGACATCAAGGACCCTGCACAGAACATCACCTGGGTGGCGCCGGAAGGTTCCGGCGGCCCGACTTACCCGAACATGTAAGTTGAACGCATGAACATAGAGGCTCCCGAAATGGGGGCCTTTTTGTTGCCCGAAATCCAGGCATCAACACTAAACCAATGTGGGAGCGAGCCTGCTCGCGATAGCGGTGTGTCAGTCGACATCTATGCTGGATGATAAACCGCAATCGCGAGCAGGCTCGCTCCCACATGAGCCCTCACTGGATCAAGCCGCGCGTTCATCTCCGGGGTTGCGTTCGAAGTAACGCTTGTACTCGCGGCTGAACTGCGACGTGCTCTGATACCCCACCCGATGCGCCACCTGAGCCACACCCAAGCCTTCGCCCAGCAGTAACTGCTGGGCCCTGAGCAAACGCAAACGCTTCAAATATTGCACCGGCGACAACAAGGTGCTGCGTTTGAAATGCTCATGAAACGTCGACGCACTCATGTTCGCGCAACTGGCCAGGGTTTCGACGTTCAGCGGCTCGGTGTAATGCGCATGCAGATGACTCAGGGACGCCGCGATCCGGGCGAGCTGCCCCTGTTGTTCCACCAGCGCTCGCAATACATCGGCTTGCGGCCCACGCAACGCCACGAACAACAACTCCCGCAAGCGCGCCTGGCCCATGATCTGGCATTCCAGCGGATCGTGCAGGCAGCGCAATAACCGCTCCACACAACCGCGCATGGCTTCGTCGAGCACCGCCGAGGTCATGGATTCGGGTGTCTGCGCGGCAATAGTGCGTCCCGGCGCCAGCCCCATGGCCAATACCAACTCACTGAGCAACACTCGGTCAATGGCGATGGAAACGCCCAGCATCGGGCCATCTGGAGCCGAAAACGTCTCGCATTCGAAGGGCACCGGTAACGCCTGAATCAGGTAATGCCCGGCACCATATTCCAGAGTACGCGGGCCCAGATACGCCAACTTGCTGCCCTGGGCGATGATGACCAGGCTTGGCTCGTAAATTTGCGGGCCACGGGCGATATCACAACTGGCTCGCAAAACCTGCACGCCCGGCAACGCGGTAGGAGCAAAACCGTCGCGGGTGGTCAGCGGCTGGATCAGCGAAACCAGCGCGGCATTGGCATCGAGATGACGGGTCAACAACATGGGGAGCTCTTCACAAAAAAAGTCGCGAAAAAAGGGATGAAAACATCATCGCAGGTCTGAACGCCAATGCGCCCCATCAAACGCGCATACCGGAGGATTAGGCATGACACCCGGAGGAATCGCCATGGCCGGTGACCCGTGCGACGCCCAGAATGGCCCGCCTCCCCTGTCATTGCTCTTGCGAGGTTCACCATGTACACCGCCATCGGATACGCCGCTCAGTCGGCCACCACTCCCCTCGCCCCGATGAAGTTCGAGCGCCGCAGCCCGCGAGCCGACGATGTTGCGATCGATATTCTCTACTGCGGCGTCTGCCATTCCGACATCCACCAAGCGCGCAACGAGTGGGGCATTGCTGTTTACCCGCTGATGCCCGGCCATGAGATCGTCGGAAAAGTAACCGCCGTCGGTGCGAACGTTACCCGACACAAAGTCGGCGATCTGGTCGGGGTCGGCTGCATGGTCGATTCGTGCCGTCACTGCGAAGCCTGCCAGGCTGACCTGGAGCAATACTGCCTCGAAGGTCCGACCATGACTTACGCCACCCCGGACCGGGTCGATGGCAGCAACACCATGGGCGGTTACTCCGACAGCATCGTGGTCAGCGAACACTTTGTCGTGCGTATCCCGGAGAAACTCGACCTGGCCAGCGCCGCACCGATTCTATGCGCCGGCATCACCACCTACTCGCCGCTCAAGCACTACGGCGTGAAGGCTGGTGATAAGGTCGGGATTCTCGGCATGGGTGGCCTCGGCCACATGGGGATCAAGTTCGCCAAGGCGATGGGCGCTGAAGTGACGTTGTTCACCCGCTCGGCGAGCAAGGCTGAAGAAGGTCATCGTCAGGGCGCGGACTACGTGATCGTGTCCACCGATGCGGAGCAGATGAAAGCCGCCGCAGGACATTTCGACTTCCTGCTGGACACCATTCCGGTGCAACACGACCTCAATCCCTACCTCGATACGCTGCGTTTCGACGGCGTGCACATTCTGGTGGGCTTGATCGAGCCGGTCGATCCGCCGGTACATGCAGGCAAACTGGTGATGAGCCGTCGTGTATTGGCAGGCTCCCTGATCGGCGGCATCGCAGAAACCCAGGAAGTGCTGGATTTCTGCGCCGAGCACGGCATCACCTGTGACATCGAGATGCTCGACATCCGCCATATCAACGAGGCCTACACCCGCATGATTGCCGGTGACGTGAAGTACCGCTTCGTGATCGACATGGCGACGCTGAAGGTCTGATCAGACCCGCTCGACTTATACCTTCAAGCCGAGCTCTGCCGACAGCCGAGCCGTGACCCCTTTGATCAGGGGAATCAGCTCGGCCATTTTTTCCAGCGGCATGTACGGCACGGTGCTGGCGATGCTGATGCCGGCAACAATGCGCTTGCTGGCATCGCGGATAGGCGCCGCCACACAACGGATCGACGGTTCGTTGTCTTCCAGATCGAAGGCGTACCCACCGGCCACGTACTCGAGCATGCGCTGCTGAAACTGCTCCCAGGATTGCTCCGGGTGCTGCGGCCAGAACTGGTTTTTCCCACCCACTGGCAAGCTGATTTCGTACAGCCGTTGCCATTCTTCCTGCGTGTCATCGAGCATCAGCGCCTTACCGATCCCGGTACGCACCAATGGCATGCGATGCCCCACCCGCGAACGCATTTCCGGACCGTTGCGCCCCGGATTTTTGAGCAGGTACAGCACCTCGTCGCCTTCACGAATCGCCAGGTGAATGGTGTCGCCGGTCAACGCCGACAACTCATCCAGGTAAGGCCCAGCCAGCGTCACCAGCGGCAGCTCTTCACGTGCCTGGAAACCCAGCTCGATCAGTTTCGGCCCCAGCAGATAACCGACTTGCGGCACCACCCGCAGATAACGCTCGTCCACCAGGCAACTGGCCAGACGATGGGTGGTGCTGCGCGTCGTGCCGATCAACCGGGCGATTTCCTTGAGATCGCGGGCACCACTGGCCACCGCCTGCACCACACCCAGGCCACGAAGCAGTGTCTGGGTGCCGGTCGGCGCGGCGTCCTTGGTGATTTTTGGGGCGTCTTCCTGCATATCCAGCCTTTACCGTTGAGCGAGTGAACGGGCGGCATTATGGTCGCCCGACGGCTGCGACTACAACTTGATACGCTCGACCTTGCCCACCAGCAACACGTAGGAAAGCGCACCCATCAATGCCAGAACCGAGATGTAGGTGATCGCCGGGGCAAACGAATCGCCGGAGGCGAGGAAACCGATGACGATTGGCGTGGTAATCGCCGCCAGATTGCCGATGAAATTGAACACCCCACCGGTCAGGCCAAGCAACCGTGCCGGGGCCAGGGTCGACACCAGCGACCAGGTAATCGAAGCCAGGCCATTGCCGAAGAAGGCGAGCGCGAGGAAGGCAATCACCAGCGGCGTCGACTCGACGAAGTTGGCGCCGATGATCGAGGTAGAAATCAGCAGTCCGCCAATGATCGGCAATTTGCGGGCGAAACCCACCGTGTAACCGCGACGGATTAAAAAGTCCGAGAAGAACCCCGAACACAGCACACCGACGAAGGCTGCGAGAAACGGCAACGACGCCAGCAAGCCAGACTTGATGAAGTCCATGCCGCGATATTTCACCAGGTAGGTCGGGAACCAGGTCAGAAAAAACCACAACGTCGAATTGAGGCAAAACTGACCGAGATAAATGCCCCACAACTTGCGTTTGCTCAGGACAATCCCGAGGTCGATCCAGCTGAATTTCGCCTTGGCCTTCGCGGTTTCAGCCTGGATATCCACCAGAGCGCCGCCCTCGCGGATCAGCTCGATTTCAGCGTCATTGGCGCCTTTGAAATCCCGTGGTTCGCGATACACCGCGTACCAGATCACCGCCCAGATAATGCCCACCACGCCGGTGCTGACAAACACCATATGCCAGCCATATTGGTGTTGCAGCCAGGCGAGTACCGGCGTGAGAAACGCCAGGCCGACGAACTGCCCGGAGGTGTAGAAACCGATGGCCGTGGCGCGCTCGCGCTCGGGAAACCAGGTCGTCACCACGCGGCTATTGATTGGGTATGCCGGTGCCTCCAGGGCACCGACAGCCATGCGCAGCACGAACAGCGCGATGAAACTGGCAGCGAAGCCAAGCATCACCGTGGCCAGTGACCATAGCAACAGCGCGACGCTGTACAGAATGCGCGGCGGTACCCGATCCACCAACCAGCCGCCGGGGATTTGCATGGCGGCGTAGGTCCAGCCGAACGCGGAAAAAATCAGCCCGACATGGATCGGATCGATGCCCAGATCGCTGGTCAGCGCCGGAGCGGCAATGGACAGGTTGCTGCGGTCCAGGTAGTTGATCACCACCGTGATGAACAACAGGACCATGATGAAAAACCGCTTGCGGCTCGGCGCCACCAACGACGCCTGCCCGGTGAGGGTTTGCGGTTGCATGAGAGGTGCCTCTTCTTATGTTTATTGAGGTCGTAATGAAGACTTGCGCTGCACCCTTGTGGGAGCGAGCCTGCTCGCGATGGCGTCTTGTCAGTTACATCAATATCGGATGTGCCGCCATCATCGCGAGCAGGCTCGCTCCCACAACGGACGGTGGTGTGTCAGTGACTCACCACTCGGCAAAACTGCCATCGGCATGACGCCAGATCGGGTTGCGCCAGCGGTGGCCCACCGCCGCACGTTCGATGACGTATTCCTCGTTGATCTCGATGCCCAGGCCAGGCCCGTTGGGGATTTTCACGAAGCCCTTGTCGTAGTCGAACACCCGCGGATCTTTCACATAATCGAGCAGGTCATTGCTCTCGTTGTAATGGATGCCCAGGCTCTGTTCCTGGATGAACGCGTTGTAGCAAACCGCATCCAGTTGCAGGCACGCGGCCAGGGCAATCGGGCCCAGCGGGCAATGCAGCGCCAGCGCCACGTCGTAGGCTTCGGCCATGTTGGCGATCTTGCGGGTTTCGGTGATGCCGCCCGCGTGGGAGGCATCAGGCTGGATGATGTCGACGTAGCCTTCGCTGAGAACACGCTTGAAGTCCCAGCGCGAGAACAACCGCTCGCCGAGGGCAATCGGCGTGCTGGTGAGCGGCGCCAGTTCTTTCAGCGCTTCGTAGTTTTCGCTGAGCACCGGCTCTTCGATGAACATCAGTTTGTACGGGTCGAGTTCCTTCATCAGCACCTTGGCCATGGGCTTGTGCACCCGACCATGGAAGTCCACGCCGATGCCGACATTCGGGCCGACCGCATCGCGTACGGCAGCAACATTGGCCAGCGCCAGGTCGACTTTTTCGAAGGAATCGAGAAATTGCAGTTCTTCGGTGCCGTTCATTTTCACCGCAGTAAAACCACGGCTGACCGCTTCTTTCGCGGCGCGAGCGGTGTCCGCCGGACGATCACCACCGATCCACGAATAAACGCGGATCTTGTCCCGCACCTGGCCCCCCAACAGATCGCTGACCGACACCCCCAGGGCCTTGCCCTTGATGTCCCACAACGCCTGGTCGATGCCGGCCAGAGCGCTCATGTGGATCGCGCCGCCCCGGTAGAAGCCGCCACGGTAAAGCACGGTCCAGATGTCTTCGATGTTGCGTGGGTCTTTGCCGATCAGGTAGTCGGACAACTCTTCAACTGCGGCGGCGACGGTGTGCGCGCGGCCTTCGACCACGGGCTCGCCCCAACCGGTCACGCCCTCGTCGGTTTCAACTTTGAGGAAGCACCAGCGCGGCGGAACGATGAAGGTGGTGAGTTTGGTGATTTTCATCTCTATTGTCTCTCTTGTAGATGCAGCGCCCACAGCGCCAAAAAGTCTTAACGCAAAGCATTCCAGGCAGCGACATACGCCTTGGCGCGCACCGCTACTTCGTCAGCCGTCATGCCCGGTTTGAACAACCCGGAACCGAGGCCGAAACCCTTGACGCCGGCCTCGACAAACACCTGCATGTTGTCCGGCGTAATCCCGCCCACCGGCACCAGCACCGTCCCTGCCGGCAACACCGCCAGCCAGGCTTTCACAACGGCCGGCCCCATCTGTTCGGCCGGGAACATCTTCAGCACATCCGCCCCTTCGGCCAATGCCGCAAAGGCTTCGGTCGGCGTCGCGACACCCGGCGACAGGAACAGCCCCGCGGCCTTCGCTGCGCGCAACACCTTGGCATCGCTGTGGGGCATGACGATCACCTGACCGCCCGCCGCTTTCACTTGCTCGACCTGTTCCGGCGTCAACACTGTGCCCGCGCCGATCAGGCAATCGGTGGGTAACGTGCTGCGCAGGATGCGGATACTTTCGTACGGCTCGGGGGAATTGAGCGGCACTTCGATGACGCGAAATCCGGCCGAGTACAGGACTTCGCCGACGGCTGCCGCCTCTTGCGGGCGCAGGCCACGCAGAATCGCGATCAGACCGTTTTGTGCCAGTGCTTGCTTGAGCATGTCAGGCCTCCAGTCAGGTTTAACGGGATGGGTTTGCGGTGGTCAGTCCGGCGGCGACCGCCAACTGCCACAATCCGCGTTCGGTGGCCTGCTCGGCCA
Organism: Pseudomonas sp. LBUM1673; assembly: GCF_059695645.1. Lineage (NCBI taxonomy): Bacteria > Pseudomonadati > Pseudomonadota > Gammaproteobacteria > Pseudomonadales > Pseudomonadaceae > Pseudomonas > Pseudomonas sp. LBUM1673. The sequence continues at coordinate 1,922,266 of NZ_CP166780.1, read as the reverse complement.
GGGTCACCCGGGCAAAACCGCAGGCGTCGAGCGCCCGGCTGTAGCGGGCGCAGAGTTGGGTATTGCCGATGAGGATGATCGAGGGCAGGTGCACGCTGTTGCGCCGGCGCCGCTGAACGTTGGCCAGGGCCGACAGTTCATGGCCGATCAACAGACCGGACAGATAGTCCGGTTGCGCGACGGTGCTGAGTTCGCCGGTCAGCCCCAGACTGCGGGCACTGAACAGCGTCGACAGCGGCCCGATCTCGCCGTCCACCGACAGGGCCACCCGCACGCCACGATCAAACGCTTCGCCATCAAAGGACGCGCCGCGCTGCTGAGTGCGTCCGAGAATGCTGTGCTCACTGAGGACAGCGAAGACTTCGCCGGTCATGAAAGTATCGAAATGCACGATGCAGCCATCAGCCACTTCCACCCATTTCGAATGGCTGCCCGGCAAGCCGATCAACAGATCGTTGCCCGCCCCGCTCGGCAGATCCTGCAACACGCCGAGGACCTGGGTTTCCTCGCCGCGCATCACGTTCGGCAAACGCGAACGCTGAATCACGCCCGGCACGATGTGCACATCGACACCGCGAAGACTGCGAACGGTTTGTAGGGAGGTTCCGAGATTGGCGACGTTCGCTGGCGTGTCGCAGTAGGCCGCTTCGCGCCAGCCCTGAGCACTGCCGACCATGCCACAGGCAATCACCGGCAAATCAGGCTGCGCGTCGAGCCAGTCACCGCACGCCTCATCGAAGGCCAACTCAAAACCGTCGGCGCATTCCTGGCCGGCGATCATTCGCGGCGTCTTGGGCAGCTGCATGATCCCGGACGACAGCGCACGCTGTTCCAGCACCTGGCCACCGAAGCCGAGTTTGTAAGCACGTAATGAGGTTGTCCCCCAATCGAGCGCGATCAATTGCGCCAGCATCGCTTCACCTGTTTTGTTTATTGGCAGTGAGTGAGCTGGACTATAAACCCGGACGCAGACAAATCTCAATATATAAATATCAATCCCACATATTGAGACAAACCCAAAAAAAGATCGCAGCCTTCGCCAGCTCCTACGGATCGGTGCAGGAGCTGCCGAAGGCTGCGATCTTTAATTGATGCCGCGTGCGATCAATTACCCTCGGCAAACTCCCTCAACACCACCCCATCCATCCGATACCGAACCCACTCTTCCTGCGGCTGAGCACCCAAGGATTTGTAGAACTCGATCGCCGGTTTGTTCCAGTCCAGCACGCTCCATTCGAAACGGCCGCAGTCATTGGCGCAGGCGATTTTCGCCAGGTGGCGCAGCAAGGTTTTACCGGCGCCGCCGCCCCGTTGTTCGGGCGTGATGTAGAGGTCTTCGAGGTACAGGCAGTTGCTGCCCAACCAGGTGGAATAGCTGAAAAAGAACACCGCAAAGCCGATCGGCAAGCCATCGCGCAGGCAGATCAGGCCATGGGCGGTGGCGCCTTCGCTGAACAGGCTGCGCTCGATGTCGGCGACGCTGGCGATGACTTCGTGGCGGGCACGTTCGAAGTCGGCCAGTTCAGTGATGAACGCGAGGATTTGCGGAGCATCGCTGGGGGTTGCCGGGCGGATTTCGATCGTCATGAACGTGCCTTGTGAAAAGTTGAAAACGCCATACTAAGTCCGCGCGCGGCGCTCGTCACATTTGAAAGCAAAACGTCATGTAGCATTGATGTTTTGTGGCGCTTTGTGTGACGGGCCGGTCTGGGAAATCAGTGTGGCTGTGTCAGTCAGTCAAGGTGCGGAACCTGTGGGAGCGGGCTTGCTCGCGAAAGCGGTGGATCAGGCGACATCGATGTTGACTGTGCCGCCGTCTTCGCGAGCAAGCCCGCTCCCACAGGGTGCTCATCGATCACAAAAACCGAGTCGAACCCAAGGAATTCCATGGCCACCATCGCTTTCGCGCCTCTGCACAATCTGGCTTCTGGAATAGGCCCCGACCAATAGGCTTCGACGGCACCGTTCGTCGTTCATCAGGCACCAATCCAGATCAGGGACAGACCAATATCGGGTAAGGACTCGCGACGCAAGAGACGCGCAATACCTGTCCATTCCAACCAAGAGGTCACCCATGAACGTCGATAAAAACCTGGAAAAAGAAGTCCTGACCCGCCTGCTGCACGCCCACCCAAGCGGCTTGGGCAAGGAGGTTCTGGACAATTACCGGGGGGAGAGAGTCGTGGCCAGCACCCTTGCCACTTTGCAGGAGCGCGGGCTGATCCAGCACGGTCATGTGATCAGCAACGAAGCCGGCGAGCACACGCTGAACCTGCCGATCAAACTCAGCGCCGCTGGGGTTGAGGCGGCGCGCAAGCTGGATACCTGACCGCGCAGGAGCTGCCGTGAGCTTTTGCCTGTGAATGCTTGAGAATCAAAAGATCGCAGGCTCCTACGGATATACATCCTCAAGCCTGGAGAAATCCCATGCCTCGTGGAAGCAAAGACAAATACACCGCCGAGCAGAAACACAAGGCCGAACACATCGAAGAAAGCTACGAGCACAAAGGTGTGTCGAAAGATGAAGCCGAAGCTCGCGCCTGGGCCACAGTGAACAAGCAGTCGGGTGGAGGTGAACGCGCCGGCGGCTCCGGGCGCAAGAAGCCCGCCAGCGCCAAGTCTGCAGATCGCAAGGAATCAGCCCGACGTGCGGTGGCCACCCGTGAAGGCAAACCGCGCAACAGCAGGGCTTCGCGCGATACGCAGACGGTGGACAGCCTGATGAAAGAAGCCCGGGCGAAGAAGATTCCGGGGCGCTCGGGCATGCGCAAGCAAGCGTTGATCGAGGCGTTGCGCAAGGCTGGGTAAGAGGCCGGATTTGAGGGTAAGTTTGAGGGCCTCTTCGCGAGCAAGCCCGCTCCCACATGGGATTTGTGTCGTTAACAGATCCCATGTGGGAGCGGGCTTGCTCGCGAAAGCGGTGGGTCAGTCGCCGAAAGTCTCACGGATCAACGTATCCACCTCAGCCGCCCCCGGCGAAGTCGCCGGCCCCCAACGAGTGACGGCCAAAGCAGCCGCCGCATTTGCCCGCCGTGCCGCTTCCATCGCCGGCAAGCCCCGCGCCAACCCGGCTACAAACACCCCGGCATGGGCATCCCCCGCACCATTGCTGTCGACGGCCGTGACCTTGAACCCCGGCACATGCTGACGCTCGCCATTCTGGCTGATCCAGCACCCCTGCGGTCCATCGCGAAGCACCATCAAGGCGTCCGTCGGCAAATGGTCCGCCAGGCCATCCAACGCCTCGCCAATGTCCGGCGCCCCGGTAAACCGCAGCGCCTCGGCACTGTTGCTGGTCCACAGATCGATGCGGGGCAACAAGGCCTTCATCAGTGGCGCGTCCGGCGAATCCACCAACGGCCCCGGATCGAACACCACCTTGATCCCGTCCGGCAAACCCAGCACCCAATCCACCAGCGCCTGAGCCTTGCCGCCATGCAGCAGGCTGTAGCCACTGACATAGACAAAGTCGCCCGCCTCGGCTGGCACACTCGCCAAGTCTTCGGCGGTCAATTCGCCTTCGGCACCGATGTAGGAAATGAACGTGCGCTCAGCCGAGGCTTCGGTCAGCGCGACGCACAGTCCGGTGTCGCGCTCGGAGCGCTGATCGACGCCAATCCGAATGCCTTCAGCCGTCATCGCTTCCCGAGCCAGGTCGCCGAAACGGCCCTTGCCATGGCGCCCGAGATAGACCACCGGCAAGCCGTTTCGCCGGGCCGCAGCCATCACATTGAAGCCACCGCCGGCCTCGAAACGGGCGGATTGCGCCAGCACGTCACCGCCCGATTGAGGCAGTTTATCCACGGCCATGACCAGATCGATCATGACCTGGCCGGTGTGCAACAACCTAGGCATGAGCCGGCTCGATCAACGCAGTGCGACGGTCCTTGGCACCGCCGAGTACCCAGTAAATGCCACCGGCCAGCAGGAACGTCACGATCCAGCCCAGGCCGTTGTGGCCCAGCCAGGAGTCGGACAAAAAGCCCCGAAACCAGACATCTTGTTCAGTAGTACCAATGGTGGTGAAACTGAAACCCAGCACAATTGCCACCGCCCACGCACCGAAGGCGCGCCACTCGACGCCACCGCGATACCAATAGGCGCTGCTCGGGCTGACGTCCAGCAGGTCCTTGGGGCTGTAGTAATGACGATGAATCAAGTCGACCACGAAGATCCCGACCCACGCCGTGATCGGCACGGCCAGCAAGGAAATGAAGGTGATGAACGGACCGTAAAAACTCTCGGCGATCAGCATGAAGTAGATCGAACCGGCGAAGATCGCAATGATATCGAGCACCACCGCATACACGCGCTTGACCTTCAGGCCGAGGGTCAAGGTGGTCAAACCGGCGGAGTACACCGACAGGTTGTTCGACAGCAGCAGCCCACCGAATGCAGTGATCAAGTACGGCACCGCCATCCAGGTCGGCAGCATGTCGCGGATCGCAACGATCGGGTCAGTGGCTGAGGCCAGATCATTGTTGCCCACCGATAGCAGCCCGCCGAGGGTGATCAACAGCACCAACGGAATCCCTGCACCGAACGCCGCCGACGCCACCAGACGCACAGCTTTGACACTGCGGTGCTGATAGCGCGACATGTCCGCACCGGCGTTGGCCCAACCGATCCCGGTGCCGGCGGCCATGGTGCCGATGCCGATGATCATCGCGCTCAGGGGCGCTGGCGTGGCGTTGAACACAGCGCTCCAGTCGATGGTCGCGCAGAGGAAACCACCCACCAGGATGTTCAACGCGCCGAACACGTAGGTCGCCCATTTCTGGATCACCAGCAACGTGGCGTGGCCGAGGCCGGACACCGACAACGTCAGCAGCACGAAAATCGCGATGAACACCAGGGTCAGCAGCGGCGCGCTTTTGGCCTCCACCGGCGAGCCGAACAGTATCGAGCACAGCGACAGCAAGACGAACGCGGCGGTGGTGGTGTTGACGGTTTCCCACCCCAGACGCGACATCAGCGAGACCAGCGTCGGGCCGATATTGCCGCGTACACCGAAGATCGCTCGCGACAGCGTCAGGCTCGGTGCGCGACCACGACGACCGGCAATGGAGATGATCCCCACCACCGCGAAAGAACCGGCGGCACCGAGGATGGCGACGATGACCGCCTGCCAGATCGCCAGGCCGCGGAAGGCCACCAACGTGGCACCCAATGGTAAGCCGAGGATGGAAATGTTGGCCGCAAACCAGACCCAGAACAGTTGCAGCGGATGACCGTTGCACTCCCCTTCCGGCACCGGTTCGATACCACGGGTCTCCAGTTGCCCGGCACTCTGCCCGGTGTTCGATGAACTCATGAAAAAACTCCTGTTGCCATTGTTGTGGTTATGGGCAATTTCGGAAGTCGACATAACGTTCCGGCGGTCCTGGCCATATCAGTGCGCTCCATTGCGGGTGAAAAATTCTAGTATGCGGCGCGCCTATCGCGGGCAAGCCCGCTCCCACAGGTACGGCGTGCATCTCAAGGTTTGTACTATTCCTGTGGGAGCGGGCTTGCCCGCGATGGCGTCAGTACAGTCAACGCAAGGCCAACAGCCCCTGCACCAACGGTTCCAGCTGCAAATCATTTACCACTTTAACCTGCTCGATCATCGCCACCGGCCAACTCTCAAGCCCCAGACAGGCCCCAAGCATTGCACCGAGAATCGCCGCGATAGTGTCGGTATCACCGCCCAGACTCGCGGCCATGCACAGCGCTTCGAAGGCCGTCATCTCCCCGACAGCCACTTGCTGAGCCAGCGCAAACGACACCACCACCGACTCCTGTGAGGCCACCGAAGTGCCGATCACGTCGTACAGCAAGTCCGCCAGCAACGCCTTGTCGCTGTCGACGCTGATGCTCCGCGCCCAACTGATGCGCGAGGCAATACGCCCGCCAGCGACCCAGTGGCCATGCCCTTCAGCTTGCTGCGCGATTTGCTGGCCGAGGTTCAACGCCTCGCCCAGGTCCATGCCGTTGATCCCGGCAGAAACCACCGCCGCCACCGCCGCCGCACTGGCAATCCCCAACGTGGTGTTGTGGGTCACCTGACAGGCCTGCACCACAGCACGGATGAAACGCTCGGGATTGGCAACATCGGCTGCAATCCCCACCGGGGTGATGCGCATCGCCGCGCCATTGGTGGTGCCGTAGCGCCCCGCCTCTTCCAGCGAGTGGCCGGCGAGGATCATCTCGATCGCGCGTTTGGTCGAGGGGCCGAGCAAATCCTGCGAGCCCTTGGCCTGCATCCCCGCTTCCCATTCGATCAAGCGTTGAGCAAGCACCGCCGGTTCGATCCGGCCCTCGCCTTCAATCACCAACTGAGCGACCAGAATCGCCTGTTCCGTATCGTCAGTGATCGAGCCCTTTGGCATGTTCGCGGCGATCGGTTGATCCGGGCCAGCGTCTTGCAGATCGGTGATCTCGCCGAAGCGCGCCTTGATCTCGGCGCGGCTCAGGGATTGTGTCGGCATGCCCAATGCATCGCCCAGGGCCAGTCCGTAGAACGCGCCGAGGGCACGGTTGAGCGCGGTCATTTTTTTGAAGTTCCAATTTGCAGGTGCAGACGAAAATGCACCGGATCGAGCAGGCTTTCGACCTGTTCCATGAATCGATCCTGACGGTCGTAAGTGGTGCGCAAGGCCTTGAGGAACACTGTTCCCACCGGGCGCCCGAGCAATTCGGCGTCTTCGGCGTTCAAGGGTTCGGCGCCGATCCACTGATCGCCACGTTCGCCGATGTAGCCATAGGCGGCCAGGGTGATGGTCAGGGAATCATCAATCAGACCGACTCGCGGCAGGCTTTCCAGGTCTCCGGTGGCGGGCATCAATGAGCGCTCAAGAGACACCAGCGTGCCATCGGTCCCACGACGGCGACGGTCGAGGGTAATAAACTGATCGGTGCCGAAACGCGACAGCAGGTCTGGACGGGTGACAGCCTCCAGCCGCAGCACTTCGGTATTGATCAACGCCCCACTGTCGGCCAGCGCCTGAGCCCAGCCGCTGCGCTGATCGAGCACCACACCGTCGAACGTGACGATGGACCCCACTCCGCTTTGCGTAGCGACGTATTGGCGCCGTTTCAGTTCGGCCAGGGCTTCACGCAGCGTGCCACGGCTGACCTTGAATGCTTGAGCCAACTGACGTTCGTCGGACAATGGCGCGCCGTCCTCCATGAGGTCGTTTTCGATGCGCCGGACGAGCTCGTCGACCACCTGTTGTTTCTTGTCAATTCGTAGCGGTCTGATCATGTACACCTCGGTGTACCGTCATAGCTGAAACAGGTTGGGGCGGGCAAGAAATATTTTTGGCAGGTAGCTGAAGAATCCTTCAAATGATCGTTCCCATGCTCCGCGTGGGAATGCCTCAATGGACGCTCTGCGTCCGTTTCTGGGACGCGGAGCGTCCCGGGCTGCATTCCCACGCAGAGCGTGGGAACGATCAGTGGCAACCCACTCCCACAAGGAAAATCAGCGCTGTTTCAGTCGGTCAATCACCACGGCCAGTAGCAGGATCGAACCGCGAATCACGTACTGGTAGAAGGTATCGATGTTCTTCAGATTCATTGCGTTCTCGATGATCGCCAGAATCAGCACCCCGGCAATCACATGCCGAATCATCCCGATCCCGCCGCTCAGCGACACCCCACCCAGCACGCAAGCGGAGATCACCGTCAGCTCGAAACCCTGGCCAATCATCGGCTGACCGGACGTCATGCGCGACGCCAGGATCACCCCGGCCAACGCACCAATCAGGCCATGCACGGCGAAGATGATGATCTTGGTCCGATCAACGTTCACCCCGGCCAGCAATGCCGCTTCCTGGTTGCCGCCGATGGCCATGGTGTTGCGCCCGTAGGTGGTGTAATTCAGCAACCAGCCGAAAAACAGGAAGCAGACAATGGTGATCAAAATCGGCACCGGCACACCAAACAACTGGCCGTTGCCGAAGACAAAGAACTGCTCCTGAGACACACCCACCGCTTTGCCATTGGCGAAAATGTAAGCCAGGCCACGAACGATCTGCATGGTCGCCAGCGTGGTGATCAACGCATTGACCCGCAGCTTGGCGATCACGATGCCATTGATCAGCCCGACAATCAGCCCCATCACCAGCGCCGCACTCACACCGAGGAACACGCTGTCGGTGTCACGCATCACCACCGCTGCCACCACGCCGGCACAGGCAATCACCGAACCCACCGACAAGTCGAAATGCCCGGACGCCAGGCAATACAACATCGTGCACGCGGCAATCCCGGTGGTGGAAATCGCCAGGCCCAGGCCACGCATGTTCAGCGGCGACAGGAAGTTGTCGATCAGCAAAGTGCAAAGCACGAAGATCCCGACAGCCGCCAGCAACATCACCCAGTCATCGAGAAAGCGCCGCAGATCCAGAGGTTTGCGCGGGGTTGGCAGAGCGTTGTTTTGGATGGTCATAGTCACCTCTCAGTTCGCCACGTCGGCAGCACGTTGGCGTGGCAACGCCAGTTGCAGCAGGTTGGATTCATTGGCTTGTTCGCGGCTCAGTTCGCCGCGCATTGCGCCTTCGCAGAGCACCAGGATGCGGTCGGAAATGCCCATGACTTCCATCAGGTCGCTGGACACCACAATCACCGCGATGCCGCTGGCGGCCAGGTTATGAATGATCTGGTAGATCTCGGCTTTGGCACCGATGTCGATGCCCCGAGTGGGCTCGTCAAGCAGCAAGACTTTCATCGGCATCGACAGCCAGCGACCAAGAATCGCCTTCTGCTGATTACCACCGGACAGGTACATGATTTTCTGCGCAGCGTTGGGCGTCTTCACTTTCAGCGCCTTGATCTGCTTGTCGGCGTTGCCCCGCTCCCACACACCGCGCAATAGGCAACCAAGGGTGGAGTGGGCGCTCCGGGCGCTGATGTTGATGTTCTCGGCTACGCTTGCGAGCGGCATGATGCCCTCCTTCTTGCGGTCCTCGGGGCACAGCAGAATTCCCGCCGCAATGGCATCGCGTGGCGAACGCAGTTTCAACTCATGACCGCGCAGCTCCAGGCGCCCGGCGGTGTTGCGGGTAAGCCCGCTGAGCATCCGGAACAGCTCGGTGCGGCCAGCCCCGACCAGGCCGAACAGCCCGAGAATTTCTCCCTTGTGCGCCTCGAAACTCACTGGCTCACGCAAGCCCGGTCCCAGTAATCCGTCGACCTTGAGCGCCACCGCGCCACGCGGACGACTGCGGTAATCGTAGATATCCTGAATGTCGCGACCGACCATGCAAGTCACCAACTGGTCATGGGTCAGCGTGCTCATGTCCTCGAAGGTGCGCACGAAACGACCGTCCTTGAACACCGTCACCGCGTTGCAGATGCGGAACACTTCTTCCATGCGATGGGAGACGTAAAGCACCACTTTCCCTTCGTCCCGCAGGCGCCCGATGATCGCCATCAAGCGATCGATCTCCCGCGCCGACAGGCTGCTGGTGGGTTCGTCGAACGCAATCACATGCGCGCCACGGGACAACGCCTTGGCGATTTCCACCAGTTGCCGCTGGCCGAGGGACAAGCGCCCGACTTTCTCTTGCGGGTCGATTTCATCGGCCAGGCCTTTAAGGCAGGCCAGCGCCTGTTGTCGCAAAGCACCGCGATTGATCAGGCCGAAATTCGCCGGCAGATGGCCGAGAAACAGGTTCTCGGCCACAGTCATTTCCGGCACCAGGTGCAGCTCCTGATGGATCACCGCGACGCCGCAGCCGATGCTATCGGCGGTGGACTTGAAAGCCATCGTCTGCTCGCCGATCTGCAGGTCGCCGCTGCTCGGCGTGTAAGCACCGCCAAGGATTTTCAGCAGCGTGGATTTACCGGCGCCGTTCTCGCCCATCAAGGCGTGAACCTGCCCCGGATGGGCGACGAAGCTGATGCCGTCCAGCGCCTTCACCCCGGGAAAGGTTTTGCCGATCCCCTTGAAGCGCAAGCTGCCGCCGGCATTGTGTTGTTGTACTTGTGTTTGCGCGTGCATAACCACCTCATCACACAGACCAGGCAGCCCCGTCGCCAGGGCCGCCGATGAAATCAACCGCGCCTCAGTTCCACAGGCCGATCTTTTCCAGTTCCTGCTTGAAGTTGTCACGCGTGATCAGCGTCACGTCGTCCATCGCGGTGTATTTCGGCGGTTCTTTGCCGGTGGTGACCCACTCGTACATCATGCTCGCGGTGTTGTAGCCCTCGATGTGCGGGCTCGGCAGCATCGAGCCGAAGAAGCCGCTGTTGGGTTTCTTCAGCTCGCCGATGGCATCGGTGCCGTTGATACCGATGCCAATCACGTTGGTCGCGGCAAAACCGGCGCTTTCGGTGGCGCGCACACCACCCAGCACGGTGTTGTCGTTCATGCCGCCGATGATCAGGTTTTTCGCCGCGCCTGGCAGTTTCACCAGCGCCGAGTTGGTGGCATCCATGCTCCCCGGTACGTCGAGGGTTTTCAGCGCCGAGAAGAGGATGTGGTCTTTCGGCATACCGGCGTCTTGAAGGGCCTTGACCGAACCGTCGGTGCGTTTTTTGCCGGTGTCGAGTTCGTTGTAGGTGTTGATTACCGCGTACGTGTCTTTCCAGTCCCAGCCGCGTTTTTTCGCTTCGGCGGCCATGGCGGCGCCCTGTTTCTGGCCGACTTCGAAGGCGGCCATGCCGAGGTACGGCACGTCCTCCATGAACTTGCCGCTGGCATCGACGAACCGGTCATCGACGGCAATCACTTTCAAGCCGTTGAGCTTGGCCTTGGCCATGATTGCCGGGCCGAGGGACACGTCCGGCGGGCAGATCACGAAGCCCTTGGCGCCGTTGGCCGCCAGGCTATCGATGGCCGAAAGGGTTTTCTCACCGTCAGGCACGGCGATCTTGATGACAGTGAAGCCTTTGTCTTTACCGGCCTTTTCGGCGAAGGCCCATTCGGTCTGGAACCAGGGCTCTTCCGCTTGCTTGACCAGAAAACCGATCTTCACTTCCTCGGCCGCCAGCAACGTACTGCTCAGGCTGACCGCGGTGACCGCCAAAGCGGCACAGCACAGGGAACGGATCCCACGACGACGTTTCATAAGCTGACTCCTTGTTATTTTTTTTGAGCGTTATTTGAAAGCCAATACAGCGGTCAAGCCATGTAACCAATAGTCATATCATATGATGATTGTATTTCAAGCGTAGTTTCGCACCTGAAACCCGATATTCAATCGTGGTACATCACCGAACGACCACCATCGACGGTGATGCATGAAGCGTTAATGAACGGCGCTTCATCGCTGGCCAGGAACACGGCAGTCATCGCCACTTCAATCGGCTGACCGATGCGCCGCGGCGGATGCAGATCGAAAGCCCGCTGACGTTCGGCGTGGGGGTCGGCAAAACCGTTCCAGTAATCAACGTTCAGCTGGGTTTCGATGTAGCCCGGTGCGATGGCGTTGACGCGAATGCCTTTGGGTGCGTACTCGATGCCCAGCGCACGAGTCAGCCCGAGCAAGCCATGTTTGGCCACCGGGTACGGGAAGCAGCCGGGAATGATGTGGGTGGAGTGAGTCGAGGCAATGTTGATGATGCTGCCGATGCCCTGTTCGATCATCTGCGGCAGCACGGCTTTGCAGCCATACCAGGCGCCGTCCAGGTCGATGGCGAAGCAGCGGCGCCAGTCTTCCTCGGTCATTTGCAACGGGTCGCGGAACACGTTGACCCCGGCGCAGTTGACCAGCACGTCGATCCGACCGTGAAGCTCAATGGCCAATTTGGCCATGGCGTGCAGGTCTTGCTGGAGCGACACGTCGGCCTTGATCGCCACGACATCCGCGCCTTGTTCGCGCCAGTGCGCCGCGACTTTTTCGACTTTCTCGGCCTGGATATCGCTGATGACCAGTTTGGCCTGCTGAGAGGCGAAGGTCGCGACAATCGCTTCGCCGATACCCTGGGCGGCGCCGGTCAACAGCACGACCTTGTTTTTCAGGCGCTCACCCTTGGGCGGTTCGGGCACCGGAGGCAAGGAAAGAGGTTCAGCCATGGATCAACACTCCTGTTCGAAGGCACGACAAAAACCGGACCTCTGTCGATGTCCGGTCAAATAGCGTTTGGGAATGGGCAGGCAGGCGCGAAAACGCCCGGGCGCAGAGACGGCCTGAAGCGCTGACTCCATAAGGGAGTGCGGTGGAATATCGCTGCATCACTTCACCTGTTTTGTTTTTTTAAGTGTGAGTGCGTGTAACTGATGGAGCCGACTATAAACCCGGCCGCCAAACAATCTCAATATATAATTTTACATCCCATATTCTGGGATTTATCCTGCAAACCGCTGACAGGCTTTTCCGGGTACATCGACTCGAATCGATAACAGCGCGCCGTCTAACGGGTGATCAAGCGGGCTCGCGGCACTGGTGATGTACAGGGTTTTGAAGTCTTCGCCACCGAACACACAACTGGTGGGACGGCTGATGGGCAGTTCGATCACTCGATCAACATGACCGTCCGGAGTCAGCCTGAGCAGACAACTGCCGTCCCAGCGCGCGTTCCATATATAGCCTTCGGCATCCATCGCCGAACCGTCGGGACCGCCACGTTCATGGGGGCCAAACCAGACATACGCGGTGTCCAGGTTGCCGTCGGCATGGATGAAATGCCGGTACAACGTGCCGTCGAGGCTGTCGGCGAAATACAGGGTCGTCCCGTCATCGCTCCATAACAACGTGTTGGGGATGCCTAATCCTCGAAGCAGCGGCATGACCCGAGCATCGCGGTCGATGCGAAACAAGCCACCGGAGCGGCGCACGATGGGCAAGTCTTCGCCCAGCTCACCGATGTTGTTTTGCATGGTACCGAGCCAGAGCCGGCCCTGGGCATCGCAGCGGGCTTCGTTGGCGCGATTGCCGGGTTGCGGATCAGCCACGCAGAACAAGGTCAGCCGAGGTTCAAGGCCTGGCGAATCCAGATCCAGCCGATAAACCCCACTGCTCAATGTCACCAGGGCATCGCCGCTTTCGCAGGGGATGAACGCGGACACGTGTTCCGGCATCTGCCAGATTTCCACATTGGCGCCGATCAGCCTCAGCGCTTGTTGACCCGCGATGTCTACCCAATACAACGCCTGGGTCGGAGCATCCCAGAACGGGCCTTCGCCGAGTTGCGCACGGTGTCCGGTAACCGCAGTCCACGTCATGAAGCCTCCTTTTTTGCCTTTATCTTTTATGTGGGAGCGGGCTTGCTCGCGAAGAGGTCATGACATTCACCCTCACTGTTGCCTGACACACAGCCTTCGCGAGCAAGCCCGCTCCCACAGGGTTCTTTGTTGTTAGCTGGCCTTCTTGTCGGCCATGACTTGGGGGTAGAAGCGCTTGATCGCCAGGTCGGCGTTATCGATCAGGGTCATGCAGGCCCACACACCCCGCGCAGCATCCCGGGCCGCGATGGCGTCGGCCATGTCTTTGTGAATCGGCAGGGTTCGGCGCAGTTCGTCCGGGTCGGCGGCAGACACTTCGAAAGACACCGCCAGCAGCGCGCCAAGGGCCGGGACCATTTGTTCAATGAATTGATTGTGGCTGGCGGCGAGGATGCACTCGTGAAAGAACTGGTCGGCGTGGTTGTAATCGATACCGCTGTCCACGGCCCGTTCCAGTGCGTTATAGGCCTGCAGCACCGCTTGCACTTGCTCCACCGTCGCCCGCTCGCAAGCCCAGCGCACGGCCATCGGTTCGATGGTACGACGCAGGTCGAGCAAGTCGTCGACGAAGTTTTCCGGCAAACCACTGCGCGACAGCCAGCCGACGACTTGCGGATCGAAGAGGTTCCAGCGTCGCACCGGTAACACCCGCGTACCCACCTTCGGCCCGACTTCGAGCATGCCTTTGGCGACCAGGGTTTTGATGGCTTCGCGGATGACCGTGCGGCTGACCCCGAGCTGCTCGCCCAGATCGGCTTCGACCTTGATGGTTTCGCCGGGCTTTACCTGGCCAGCAGCAATCCAACAACCCAGCCAATCGACCGTCGACGCATGAAAACTGCTGGACATGGGCACCTCGTCGACCGCTGATAAAAAAGAAACGACACAAAGCCGTTCGCGATGGGTACCCACGCTAATCATCATATGATTGGGTGTCAATTGGATTTTCAGCAGCCCTGCCAATACGGACATGACTGTTCGTCCGAATCCTGCTCGAAGCGCTTTGACCTATCCACTTTGTAAACTACGGTTAGCCGCAACAGATCAGGCAGTCAGTCGCCTCTGCTCCACTAAAATCCCCTATCGACAGGTAAGAAACATGGACATGGATGCGTCTACGAAATACCCCATTGTGTTGGTTCACGGCCTTTTCGGTTTCGATAAAATCGCCGGTTATCCCTACTTCTTCGAAATCGAGGAAGCCCTGGAACGCGCTGGCGCCCAGGTGTTTGCCGTCAATATTCCAACCGTCAACGGCAATGAGGAACGCGGTGAAAAACTGCTCGAACACGTTGACCGCATTTTGCGCGAAACGGGAGCTGCCAAGGTCAATCTGATCGGCCATAGCCAAGGTCCCCTGGCCGCACGCTACGTAGCAGCCCTGCACCCGGAAAAGGTCGCGTCGGTCACGTCGGTCAGCTGCCCCAATCACGGCTCCGAGATTGCCGACCAACTGCACAAGGCACTGACACCCGGAGAATTGCCCGAAGCGTTGGTACTGGCCCTGCTGGGAGCAGTCGGCACCTTTATTTCGTTGATCAGCGGCCACCCAGAAAACCCGGTGGACGCTGAAGCGGCTTTCGAGTCGCTGACCAGCGCAGGATTGGCCGCTTTCAATCGCAAGTACCCGCAAGGGGTGCCAAAGGTTTGGGGCGGCGAAGGAAACGAAGTTGAAAACGGCGTGTATTACTACTCCTGGAGCGGGATCGTGCAGAACTTCCAAAGCCTGCAACCACTCGACCCGAGTCATTTGAACACTGTCGTGCTGTCGAAGTTATTTTACAAAGAGAAGCGCGCCAATGATGGGCTGGTCGGCCGCTACAGCTCGCATCTGGGCAAAGTGATTCGCTCGGATTATCCGATGGACCACTTTGATGCAGTCAATCAGATGGCCGGGATCACCAGCTGGAACGTGAGCCCGGTCAGGCTCTACCTGGAACATGCCGAGCGACTCAAGAGCAAGGGTTTGTAAGCCCCAAAAAAACGGCCCGTCGAAATAACGGGCCGTTTCGTTTCCAAAGTTCAATCCACTATGGCTCAAGTCCAATAGGGAAAAACTCGCCACCGCTCCAGACGCCGAGCCAACGCTGCCCGTCGATTTCACGACTCACTGCCAGCTCCACCAGTTGGTAGAACACATTGCGGTGAATCAGCGCTTCAAGGTTGGTGCGTACATGCACGTACGGCGCGGGTTCCTGAGTTACCGGATCGATCACTACCCGCATAGGGTGCTCGGCGCCGGCATCGGCCGTTTCATCGACGTTGGTGGTAAAGCGCAAGACCTGGGCTTCACCCTCGCCTTCGACCTCCACGGCAATCGCCACGAACGGTGCGTCGTCGACCTTGATGCCAACCTTTTCGACCGGGGTAATCAGAAAGTAATCATCGCCGTCGCGGCGAATGATGGTGGAGAACAGCTTGACCATCGGCTTGCGCCCGATCGGCGTACCCAGGTAATACCAGGTGCCGTCGCGGGCGATGCGCATGTCGATGTCGCCGCAGAAGTCGGGGTTCCACAAGTGGACCGGCGGCAAGCCTTTGGTTTTGGGGATTTGCCCCAACAGGTCGTTGGCTTTTTGCGGGCCACTCATGGCGTTCTCCTTTGAATTACTGGTCGCTGAGCCCCAGCAGGCTACGAGCGTATTGCTCCAGCGGCGGGCCCAGCAAGTCTTCTGGTTTGTTGTCGTGGAACGTCAGTAAACCGCCACGACTCTTGATACGTGCAGTATCGATCAAATACTGGGTGCTGGTCTCGATCAACATGATCTGAATCACGCCGCTGTCGATCCCGAGACGATCCACGTGTTCCTGGTCGAGCCATTCGTCCGAGTTGCCGATGCGGTCGTCGGCCTTGGCAAAACGGGTGTAAAGCAGGTAATGGGCACCGGCGGCACGGGCTTCGCCCATGGCAGCGTCGAGGCCTTCCGGCGCGCGGGCGCGGCGGACCATCGGGAAATATTCGATAAAGCCGTTGAAGGCTTCTTCGGCCACCACGTTAGGTCGTGGGTAGGCACTGCCCGGCGGCGCGAAGGCGCCCTGAGCAATGTAGATGAACGAGTCCGGCTGAATGCGGAAGTTGTTCACACGACGACTGTCGCTGTGGTCCAGCAGCCCCGCATCGCTCATGTGGTAGCGAGTCCCTTCAGCCATATCGCTGACATTCATGCAGCCACCAAGCACCAAAACGGCCAGCAGCAAAACCAGGCTACGCATCCTACCCTCCAGAAGCCGGTGACGGAAAACCGGCGAATGGCCATGGGATGCAGCTTCCGCGCCAGTCCCTGGAACTCATATCATTTCAAGCGTGAACTGTGGCGAGGGGGCTTGCCCCCGTTCGGCTGCGCAGCAGTCGTAAAACCGATACATGCGGTGCTTCTGACACAAATGGAGAGAATGGTTTTGGGGGTCGCTTCGCGCCCCAACGGGGGCAAGCCCCCTCGCCACAGAGCCCGATCAGCCGCCGATGATTTTCATAATGGTCGCGCCACCGGAGAACGCCACGTCCTGTTTGTCCCCCAGGGCTTTGACCAGCAGTCGCTGCAAGGCCGGCAGCGCCTGATGACGAGGTTTGTCCAGCAAGTCGCCGACATAGTGGCGATTGCTCGAAGACAGGCAACCATGCAGCCAGCCAGTGGACGACAAGCGTAGACGCGAGCAGGTGCGGCAAAACGGGACGCTTTCGTTGGCGATCACGCCGAAGTGACCCAGCCCCGGAATCTGGTAACGCACCGCCGTGGCATCAACGGGTGCATCGGCCTGAAGGTACTCGTAGCGCTCGCCGATCAGGCTCAGCAACTGCTGAAGGCTGACGAACTGCTGCACAAAGGCGTTGGAGTCGCTGGCCAGGTGGCCCATGCGCATCAACTCGATGAAGCGCAACTCATAGCCGCGCTCCAGGCAATAATCGAGCAACGGCATCACCTGATCGAGGTTCTGCCCACGCAGCGGCACCATATTGACCTTGATCTTCATGCCGGCCGCTGCGGCCTGGTCCATGCCGTCGAGGACGGTCGCCAGATCACCGCCGCGGGCAATGCTGCGAAAAGCGCTGGCATCCAGGGTGTCGAGGGAAACGTTGATGCGCCGAATACCGGCATCCACCAGCAGCGGCAGCTTCTTGGCCAGCAACTGACCATTGGTGGTCAGGCTGATGTCCGCCAGGCCCATCTGCCCGACGGCGGTCATGAAGGCTTCGAGTTTGGGACTGACCAATGGCTCGCCACCGGTAATGCGCAAACGCTCGATGCCCGCCGCCTCGATCAGATAGGCTACGCCGCGTGCCATGGCCTCGGCCGACAACTCATCCTGCGCAGCCACCAGCCGCTTGCCGTTAGGCACGCAGTAGGTACAAGCGTAGTTACAAGCTGAGGTCAGACTGATCCGCAAATTGCGGAAACGCCTGCCTTGACGGTCAACGATCATGGATCACTCCGGCGAAAGAAGATTCGGACGCGCAAAACTTGACTTACAAATCAAGTTTTAGCAAGCCCTATGCCTGAGTATATTCCTGCGGTACTGCGCCATGTAGCTAAATCATGGCGCAATAAGGCAACTGAATGGTTCAGCTGCTCGGCGTGTCGGTGTCGCGTTTGCGCTTGTTGCCCATGCGCACGCCGATGTCCATCAGGAACTGGAAGAAACCTTCCTGATCTTCCAGCACGTTGCTCCAGAACGGCGAGTGATACAGCGCCACGGCGCCGTGTACCAGCGCCCAGGCCGCACAGTAATGGAAGTAAGGCGGCACGTCTTCGAGCTTGCCTTCGCTGATCCGGCCCTTGATCAGCAGGGTCAGGCGTTCGAAGTTCGAGGCGCGGATCTTGTGCAGTTCCTCGACCATCTCCGGCACCTGATTGCCCTTGACCACCTTTTCTTCCAGGCGATCAAACAACCGGTAGCGTTGCGGATCGCGCATGCGGAATTCGAAGTAGGCCCGGGACAGGGCTTCCTTGTCCTTATCGACATCGGCGGAATGCAACAGCTCGTTCAAATCGCGCTCGTAATCGAGCATCAGGCGCAGATAAATCTCCGCCTTGGATTTGAAGTGCTTGTAGATCGTGCCTTTGCCGATACCTACGGCATCAGCAATCATCTCGACGGTGACACTGTCTTCACCTTGTTCGAGGAACAGCTTGAGCGCGGTATCGAGAATTTCTTGCTCGCGGCGACGAAACTCACGGACCTTACGAGGTTCTTTATGCATAAGAAAAGGTCTGTAGGGGTCAAAATTCGAAGCCGCGTATTATGCCTAACTTACGCCAAAATGCACGGATCATCCGACCATATATGTGTTTCTTGATGAATTCGCACCAGCTCGCTTGCTGATGAGAACTCAACCGAAGCGCGCGTATTCCAAATTTGTTTAAAAACCCGACCGGCTAAACTGGACTCGGCGCAATACTGATCAATACTTCAACTGTCGGCGAGGCATCTCCCCCAAGTGTCGCGCCGATGAAGGTAGCGAAGGACCGCGTACCTTTGTTTTACTCCTAATGGTCTTAACCCGGATTCACCCCCCAGAACCCGGGTTTTTTTTGCCTGCGATTCAGGGGAAAAACCCGTGGGAGCTGCCGCAGGTTGCGATCCTTTCCAACGTTACGCCGATGTCCTGACATGCGCCAACGGAAACAACCGCCTGAAATTCTCAGTAGTTTGCTCGGCAAATCGCTCGTAGGACTCACCTCGCAACATTGCCAGAAATTCCGCTACCTCACGCACATACTGCGGCAGGTTCGGTTTGCCGCGATAAGGGATCGGCGCCAGGTACGGAGAGTCGGTTTCCACCAGCAATCGGTCAGCCGGCACCTTGCTGGCCACATCACGCAGGGCATCGGCATTGCGAAAAGTGACAATACCGGACAAGGATATGTAATACCCCATGTCCAGAGCAGCCTTGGCCATCTCCCAGTCTTCGGTGAAGCAATGCAGCACGCCCGCTTGAGGCAGCGCCGCATCGCGTAACAGTTCAAGGGTGTCGGCCCGAGCACCACGGGTATGGATGATCACCGGTTTTCCGGTCTGCTGAGCCGCGTGCAGGTGCAGACGGAACGATTCCTGCTGCAACGCTGCCGCTTCCGGCTCGTAGTGGTAATCCAGGCCGGTTTCACCGATCGCCACCACCCGCGGATGATTGAGTTCGCGCAACAGCCAATCCAGCGCCGGAGCGGCACCCGGTTGCACATCGAGTGGATGCACACCAACCGAGCAATCGACATCGTCATAACGTTCGGCCAGGGCTTTGACGTCGGCGGCGTTCTCGACGCTGACGCCAATGCACAGAAAGTGCCCTACCCCGCGCTCACGGGCCGCGTCGAGCGCGGCATCCAGGGAGCCGTCGTGGGCGGTGAGGTCGAGGCGATCAAGGTGGCAATGGGAATCTACGAGCATAAAAAGGGCTGCAACTTACATCGTATGAGTGGGACGGTCGGACTTCAGGGCTCCGGCCAGATGGGTTTCGATTCGACTGCGCGCGGTGTTGTCGCCTTCGTTGAACTGCACGCCGACCCCGGCGGCGCGGTTGCCCTGGGCACCTTTGGGGGTGATCCAGGTGACCTTGCCGGCGACCGGGATTTTTTCCGGTTCGTCCATCAGGTGCAGCAGCATGAAGACCTCATCGCCCAACTTGTAACTCTTGTTGGTCGGGATAAACAGGCCACCATTCTTGATGAACGGCATGTAGGCTGCGTAGAGCACGGACCTGTCCTTGATGGTCAAAGACAAAATGCCATTGCGCGGCCCCGGACTGACGGGTTCGTTCATGCTGACCTC
The DNA here is from genome assembly GCF_059695645.1 of Pseudomonas sp. LBUM1673. Lineage (NCBI taxonomy): Bacteria > Pseudomonadati > Pseudomonadota > Gammaproteobacteria > Pseudomonadales > Pseudomonadaceae > Pseudomonas > Pseudomonas sp. LBUM1673. The sequence continues at coordinate 1,902,348 of NZ_CP166780.1, read as the reverse complement.
CACTGTCTGATGATCAGAGTCTAGGCACAGACAGTCACTTCTGGGTAGGCAAGGATACCCATTGTACCAACAGCGCCTCCAGCAACAGCGCCGGATTGAGATTGGCTTTGCTCATCACTTTCTGACGCTGGGCGAGAATCCAGTCCTGGATATTCAGGACTTTATCCTGAGCAGCTTTCTGCGCCAGGTATTGAATCACCTTGCGCATGTCCGCCAGCCCCAGCCCTGCCTCATCCTGAGTCAACTGATAACGCAGGATCAGGCTCGACCAGTCGCAGAACCAGTCGAACAGCAGCAGCATGGGAATGGTTTTCCACTCTTCGGCCAGTTGCGTGGGCGATTGCTGCTGCTTGAGCAACTTCTTCACGCCCTCGACTACCAGCGCCCGCTGCTCGCGCACGCCCTGGGCCTGCAATTTGACTGCGGCCAGTGGCGAACCGGCGGCGAGGGTCAGCAGCTCTATGCGCTCTTCTTCCGAACAGTCCGGCAACGCCTTGACCAGCCACGCCAGGCTCATGGCCTCGCTCGGCAACGGACAGGCCTGCTGCACGCAGCGGCTCTTGATGGTCGGCAGCAGACGGCTGGTCTGGTGGCTGACCAACAGCAATACGGTATCGCCGGACGGCTCTTCAAGGCTTTTGAGCAAGGCGTTGGCGGCGTTGATGTTCATCGATTCGACCGGCTCGATCAGCACCACTTTGCGACCGCCCATCTGTGCGGTCTGGACCACGAAGCTGACCAGATCACGCACCTGATCGACCTTGATCGCCTTGTCCGCCTCTTCCGGCTCCAGAATGTAATTGTCGGGGTGACTGCCAGCCTTCAGCAGCAGGCAGGATTTGCACTCACCGCAAGCGCCCTGTGCGGTCGGACGCTGGCACAACAAACTAGCCATCAACCGCTCGGCCAGCGCACGCTTGCCGATCCCGGCCGGGCCATGCAGCAAATAGGCGTGAGCGTGCTGGGCACGACCGGCCAATTGCTGCCAGAGACTGTCCTGCCACGGATAGGCTTCAGCCACGGGTCAACTCCAGCAGACGTGGCAGCAAGGCATCCAGAGACTGCTGAACCTGCGCCAGCGGCTGAGCGGCATCCACCAGGACATAACGCGCAGGATCCGCTTTAGCACGCTCGAGGAAGGCGCTACGCACGGCATCGAAGAACGTTCGCCCTTCCAGCTCGAAGCGGTCCAGGCGACCACGGGCGCTGGCGCGGGCCAGGCCCACTTCTACAGGCAGATCGAAGATCAGCGTCAAGTCCGGGCGCAGATCGCCCTGGACAAACGTTTCGAGGGTCGCGATGCGCTCCAGCGACAAACCGCGACCACCGCCCTGATAGGCATAGGTCGAATCGGTAAAACGATCGCACAGCACCACCGCGCCACGGGCCAGCGCCGGGCGGATCACCTCGGCCAGATGCTGGGCTCGCGCGGCGAACACCAGCAATAGCTCGGTATCGGGGTTCATGACCTCATCGACCGGTGCCAACAGCACGTCGCGGATCCGCTCGGCCAGGGCCGTGCCACCGGGCTCCCGGGTCAACACCACCTCGATCCCGGCAGCGCGCAGACGCTCGGCCAGGTATTCGCGATTGGTGCTCTTGCCGGCGCCGAAAAACGCTATGGGGGAAGATGTAAACCGACGCTCCTTCCATTTTCGGAAAGCCGAAAACGGAAAAAACACCGCAAACATTAGGTTGAAAAATCGACTCAAGAAAAGTAATCCGTGAAAAATACGAAAAATGTAAACCTAGCCAGATATCGGCAAAAATCACAGGTGAAATGTAAACCTGACAACCGAATCGCCGTCCGATTCATGCTTCCTCGTCGGCGACAAATGTAAACCTACACCAAAAATGGAATCGGGAGGTTACTGAGAACCTCATCACTTCGAGCGAGCGCAGCATTCTACTCGATAGGCGCATTCCCTTGCCCCTCCTAATATTTCGCATCCAATCTGATTATTTTCGCGAAAGCTTTCGCTGCCTGGAGTGAAGTTTGTAAAGATCCCCAACTGAAGTTCTCTCGCCCCCCCCCCCCCGCAGGAATGCCCAAGATGCCACGCATGGACGCTACGACCCTATACATCATTGGCAACGGGTTCGACCTTCATCACGGATTGCCCACAAGCTACTCAGACTTCAAGGCATACCTGGAAGTGGCCGATCATGAAACCCATGACTGGGTGCAAAGCTATATACCTGCCGACGGGAAATGGGCAAATCTGGAGCAGGCCCTGGCTGAGTTGGACATCGACAACATCGTGTCCGACATGGAGTGTTTTCTGGGGTCGTACGCAGATGATGAGTGGAGCGATGCGGGCCACCATGACTTTCAGTATCAGGTCGATCGGGTTGCTGAGGGGCTTTCCAAGACATTGCAGGGGCGGTTTGCGGACTGGGTGCGATCTATCACGATGCCTGACCGATCCAATATCAGTGGCCTGCTGCAAACCCTGGATGTAAACGCCACCTTCCTTACATTCAATTACACCAGCACGCTGACCCAGCTTTACGATGTTTCAGCAGAGAACATCCTGCACATACACGGTGAGTCCGCCGATCCTGATGCAAAAATCGTCTTGGGGCATGCGTGGTCTGCCGAAGAACGGCCACTGCTTTATGACAGTGTCGACCCGGAGTCGGCAGACCATCGGCTGCTTGAAGCATTTTCGACACTGGATGATTTTTTCAGTAGCACTTTCAAGCCCAGTACAAAGATCATTTCTGACAATCTGAGTTTCTTCGACAACCTCGATGCGATCGAGCAGGTGGTCGTGCTCGGGCATTCGATCTCGCCGGTCGATAGCGCCACTTCCTAAGACTGATCGAAGCGTTCAATGGCAGGGAGGTTCGCTGGACGATAGCGCTGCGTCCCGACAGCGATGGCGGGGAACTCATGGATAACCTGAAGCGAATGGGCGTATCTCATGACCTGATTAGCCGAGTGCTTTGGTCTCAGTGCTAGCTATTAACGCCGGCCTGATCCTTTACGAAGTTGCGCCGGCAAGTACAGCCTGCAGGTACCCCCCCCTGAGCATCTGATCTGTGGTGTTCGTTCAGGTAGGCATCGGGTCATCGTCCAGCGAGCCGCACCAGGACAGCAAAGGCGCCAGCATCGCTGCTGACTTTTGTCTTCCCATGCGCTCGGCAACACGCAATAGCAAGAAAGCTGGAATCCAAGAAACCTGGCGAGATTGCGCCTCTGGTAAGACGCCCTCAAGAGGTTTGCAGGTCACGGCAATGTGCCATAATCCGCACTCGTTCGAACCACTGATAGGGATACAACGTGACCGATCTGCAGCAAGTCAAAGAGTCGATTAAAGTCGTTGCGAAGGAGTACTGGGAGACTCATAAAAAGCCGCTGCTACTGAGCAACCTTCCTGCCGTGCTCGAAGCCATGGCACCGAACTTCAAATCCATCATCGGCCCACAAAACATCAAGTCGTTCATCAAAGACTACGCGGCGGAAATGGATGTCAGGCTGATCGAGCATGCCACTCACAGGGCAAAAGTGGCGGTTGCCCCTTCGAATGCAAGCTTTGATTTCCCCACCGAAAGCGCGGGAGAGAGCAAAACTCACAAGACACCTCGCTCAGCCCTGAAAGGCGACAAAGCAGTGCTCACGCTTCTCCACTCGCTCACGTCCTTGTCTGACCAAGAGCTTGACCGGGTCATTATCCCCGTCTCTGTACTCGTAAAAATGATCAAGTGATATGCGCTGCACAATCATTTTGGTCTCAGATGACCCGGGTGCGTGCGGGCTGTTCGACAGGGAAAAGGAAGCATTGATCCCGCGCTCGCTACGTGACATTGAGAGAGTCAAAGCAGTCGGCTTCGATTTCTCCACCAACATTTATAACCCCTCGACCGCAAAATTCCCGCTTGATCAGCATGTGCTTCATGTCGCAAAAAAAGCTCAAGGCGTCGCTGTCCTGTGTGACAGCCGATATCACCACCTAGCCGCATCGGTTTCCAACGCCTGCTTCGTGACAAAAGTGGAGCTAAATTCCGAAGTGAGCAGCTACAAAAACATAATTCAGGCCGCCATCACCCGCATGGTTAAAAACCTGGCTCACGTCTATACGCACATGCGTGATGCCGGCAGCCGCAATGCATTGCAGCTTCCGTTTAGGAACTTCATTGCGAAGGAATTGATGACGCTGCAGGAGCTGTTCGCCCACAGCACGCTGGCCTCGGAATTTGTCCAGACTCTTGATCAAGCCATCAGCGACTTGAATCGGCGCAGGATGCCCAAACGCAAAGAGGACTACCCAGACAAGTACTATGTAGATGACAACGACAGCTTTTTTTCCTACGGAAAAGAGCATCATTCCGAATTAGAGTCCGGCGCTCCACATCAGCCACTGTGCGTGCTCAATGGAAACTTCAGATTCGGCTACAAAATCGTCACCAACGAACACTATAACGTGTCAAAGGATAAGGGACGGAACGGGACAATATCCGGGCACTTTAGAGATTGCCATGACAGGATAGTGGAAGTAAGGGAGAAGTCGCACGTCAACATCTTTTCAAACGATTACTGGACGGCTTAGGACTAGAACGAAAAAGCGGGCCCAGCATATACGAATGGGGGCCCGCTTTTCTCGCGATATCTAGCTACGCATACCCTTCGCTGAACGCGGTAACAAGTGATAGCCACGCTAAACCTAAGTTCTGGTGACGTTCCCGGCTACGGACATCCACGGTGCCTGACCAGCCTCCAGTTTTTCATGGATCCCAGTCTGGGCGAAGAGGTTAGTAGATAACCTACCCATAGGTTACACGATCGCGGCGTGACGTGCACCCCTACGAGAGAATTTCATGCTTGCGTAGCTCCGACTGCTCATCACAGGGTTTGCGCCCTCCTCGACCATCCCGCATCACCAGCGCATTGTTCACAGCTGTACCAAGCCTACTCTACAGGCTCTGCGCGTTAGCATGAAGGGAGCGAAGCAGTCATTAAATCTGCCTACCCTGGTTTTTCCCCCATGATTTTGTACTTTTGATCGCGCCACTTTGGCACTATCAGAGGACACACCGATGAGCATTTTGCTATCCACCCGATGCGCTGAGAAAGCCCTTCGCTCGACCAGCGCCGTTTACCACATAGTCAAAGCAACCTACCAGCACGGCGAAGAGACTGTCATCAACGAGATGGCTAGGCGGATCAGAGATAACACCGGTGTTGGCTACGGCGAAGCTGTTACGACCGCCGCGACCCGTCACGAAGAGATCATGAACCTTTCGGAAAAGGGCGCAGAGTACAAAGCACTCAGCGAAGACCTCACTCGTGCCAACTCGGTACACCCCACTCCACTGCCAGCCTGAGACGTCACAATGAAAGAGCAATCAGATGAGCTTCTGAACGAGCTGCAGAAAGCTGAGTTGGCCGAGCTGAAAAAGTCTCTAAAGCATGCGTCCGATCCCTTGAGCTCCGACGCCCTGCTTAGCTTTGAGGAGCTGGAATTTCGCACGCTGACTTGGCGCTACCCGCTTGCTGGTGCCTGCAAAGGTGTGGCGGAGCACATCGTCCACCACCTGCTCGATGATACCGATAAGACAAGGATTTTTGCCTCCCCGTATGATCTTGGAAATTCGGAGCTGCTCGATGGTAAATCGGTGCGTCAAAGCTCTCTGATTGCTCACCTTGAGACAATCAAACCCTTGGCGTCTGGCGCAGTGATTCAGAACATAGACAGTGTCGTCAAAGCGCTCAAACGCGTGATTAAGGATCTGACTAGACGCGAGTTCCAGGCCTTCACTGAGGCCTCGCCAGCCTTTCCTGACAGCCAAGCGAACCATTCGTTTGCAACCAAAGCTTTGTGCACGCTGTATCGCTACCGCATGTGGGAACCCAAGATCTACAGTCGCTACGCCATTGCGGAGGCAGCCGACCGATGGAATTTAGAATTGCGCGACCTCTCCCCGCTGAAGTGGGATGACGATACCGCCCGAACTGGCGTGGCGCTCTACTCGGACTTGAAACAGAGCCTGACTTTCGGCATGAGCAGTCAGGAGGTGAGCAGCATCCTGCCCACAATGGAGCGTGTTGCTAACCGTTTTGCGCAAAGCGGGTTTGCCTCCACGCAAGTGCTGTTGTTGTATCCGGGCAATCCAGGCATGAATCACCTGACAATCAAGCAAGATGACCTGGCTTCCCACCTACCACTGGGCAGCAGTAGACGAGCGAACAGACTCGATATTGATCTGTATGTAGGCCTCGTTCTAAGGGAGGTTAAGCTTCGCATCCTAGGTAAAGCGTCGCTCAATAAGCTTTTAATACACGGCGACGCGCACTTGCCAAAATGTGTCGATTGGTCGCCGGAAACGCTAATGGAAGTGATCATGGCCCTCCGAGCGCGGGACTGGGACGGCTTCCGACTCAGGATCGCCAGGCTGCTGGGTCACAACTACTCCGACGCAGAGCTTAACTGCGCCTGGGATCGGCACTTGAAATTGACCTGGATCGTTAAAAGCCCTTGGGACGAGGATCCCACCTTTAACTGTCTGGAAACATTGGCAGCCTTCATCACATGCTTAGGGAAAAATGTCGAATCGGTACGCACCAAGGCTTATTGGTACGGAAAAACAACCAGCTCGAACAACCCCCTTCTTTATCTCGATCAGGTAAAGGATTTTCAAAGCATCGACCGGATTCCTGAGCACTACCTTGAGTTCTGGTTCCGGCGGTACACGCTGATGGTATGCAGGCTCGTCGGGCGAGAGGATCTCTGGCGCCATCAGAACGACCTCGAACAATTCGAGGGTGAGCGTATCGCCGCAGTGCTTGATACCTATGACATTTTCACTGCGGCCAAAATGCTCAATACCTATTTTGACTACGTGCCCGACATTGCCGGCCCGCGAGAAGAGATACGGCTCACGTTACAAGGCTAATCCGCGAGCCCGGCATAAGCGTGCGGCGACCCCATCTACAGAACCCCAGCTTTGAGGGCGATGGTCTCGGCAACGTGTGCTGCCCGGACGGTTACGATTCATCTTTCCGGCAGGGCAGGTGGGGCCGGTCGATCTCGACAAAGGCGAGAAACCCACCCGGCGACAAGGCTGGCGCAAAGATCGCCCCAAAGGTCTCAGTCGAGCGAGGCACGACCCAACGAAAATTCGCTTCGCAGAGCCATTGGTACGCCGTCTTCGAAAAACTCAACAGAGGCCCGATTTTTTGAGCCATCGATCAGGATGAACGCTCCCAACAGATAACCGCACACGTGTTCAGGCTGAACCTTGCCATCGTATGACCACACATCATCAAAGCTCCTTTTGGTCAGCGCCATGAGTCGCAGCCTGTCCGAGCGTACCCGCTCAGCCGTTTTATCGGGTTTTGCCATTTCGATGGCAATGAGATTGTCTCTACCCTGCTCCCCACGACTGTGCAATATGAGGTCGCAGGTAACGGGGATAACTTCAAGCTCGCCGGACAGAATAGTCTTGATTCGACCATTCTGTTTTCGGTTGTATTCCGCATCAGCGTAATACGCCTGAAGGTTATAGCTGGCCAGCAACATTTCGAACTGAATGCCTAAACGTGCGCAGAGGTGTCGTTCGGAAGCACTGTTGCTAATACTCGACGCGTCCTTTATCAAGAACTGCTCGAAAGCGGCAGTGAAAAGTTCGTACAAAACCTTCCGAGAAATACCCACAATTACTCTCCTTTAACAGCCGCCGTGAAGCTTCGCAGACACCTTCGCACCTAACCACCTTAATGCGAGGACACTTTTAGAGCGGGGGCGCCGCTCCCCAAGCACATTAATCTTTCTCTTCCACCTCATCGAATGATGCAGGCATGTATTGATAGCCCATCAGATTATTATAGGTACCCATCGAATCATTAACCACAAACTTTCCTCCTAACAAATAGCTTGGAAGCAAACGTTTTCTGACTTCAACAGCAAACAAGTTAAGCGCATAAACCATGTTACAGTGAACCTTGAACAAGTCACTGCGCCATGCATCGCTCTCTTCATACATCAATTGATATACCTCTTGAGAGCGCCAAGTCTGCTTCCAACTTTTATCCTGATACCACCATTTTTGGTCAGGACTTAGCGCAGCATGATTAGAATTTGTAAAGTGTTCCACGAGCGCATCAACCCTCTTAGCTAACTCAGTAATTGCACTCTCCAGTCCAACGTCCGCCCCCGGAAAATCCGTTCGAAAAACAAGACTGGTGAATTCAGAGAAATCGTCAATAAGTTGCCCCTCAATACTGCCCGCGATCAGGTTGTCACTGACGTTCATCCAATAATGCAAATACAGCCGTCCTGTGGCTTGATCGAGCAAGTGGGAATAAATAGTATCGGCAGCACTCTTAACCTCCCCCAAGGCCCCGAGTAAAAGCTCGATTACGTCATCAGGTAGAGAGAACAACTTCGCTTCGAGCTGACTGGCGACGTACACTTCAGCATGTGTTAATCCATGAGCTGTTTTCAGCTCCTGAACAGCTGTATATATGTACGGCGGCGCTCCGCGAAATTTGTCATTGAGCACAAAGAAAAATTCTTTGACTGAAGACGTTTTCTCCCAATACCCCTTAAGGGTCGCGAAGTCGTGCTTCATTTTAGCGATAGCATTTTCAGTGTTGTTGGGAAGATCCTCCGGCGCGTAACACTGATAATATCGCCCGCCTCCCGACACCCAACCATCATTACCCCGATCGCCTATATTCCCATGTGGTTTAACCGCTTTAAATCCAGGATCGCTATAGCTCATTATTTTGACGAAGAGATCTTCGTATTTCTGTCCGTCAGCCTCATGCACGAGGAGTTTGAATTTTGTACGCTGCATCGCCGACATCAGGAGACTCTCCAACACATGGTTAACTAGGCACAATCTCTGCAAATCATACGCATAGACAACAAAGCCCAGCGCACACTGGCAACTGAAAGATCAGGCCGCTTACGCGTTAAGGCGTTTGGGGTATCGCTTGCGTATTTCAATCCGTTCCAATCGTCCCGCAGCTCTCTACCGGCGCTGAAGCGTAATGCTGGCTCAGACCCGCTGCGGCAGGCATTCTGACTGGAATCACGCAAAGACCCAACGGCCAATAAAGATTTTCCGATCCTTTTTAGCCAGCTCCTTGATAACTGGAAACCGTCATCAAGGTCAGGGATGAAGTCACGCACGACCACTGCCTTGTCGGGCACCTGTCGTGTTGCGTCATTCACCGTTTCTTCATCATCCACCCACCGACAACCTGATGGAGCTAAACCATGGATACCACCAACACCACCGGCCAACCACGCATGCTGAACCTTGACGAGTTTGCTGCCCTCATCCGGAAAATGCGGGAGATTTTTCAATGGTCACAGGAGACTCTCGCGGAGCTGGCGGGCCTCAATGTACGGACTATCCAGCGTGTTGAAAACGCAAAATCCGCAAGCTTCGACACGCGCCGCGCACTGGCTAGAGCTTTCGAAATAGTAGATATCGACGCGTTCAACAAGCCTTTCATCATTCCCACTGAAGAAGAAATCAAGAAAGAGAAGGACAAATTCGAACGCGACTACGTCACGCTGCCAGCGCTCCCCCTGACTACGGGGCATCAACTAGCGAAGCTCGCAGAAACTTCCAAGATGGACATTTCCCAGCCTGGATTTGAGATGAAGCGTGAGGCGCACGAGGTTTTCGCATCGCTCGTAGACTACTTTCGTGATTATCGAGATTGTGCAAGCGAGTATTCGGAAAGCAGCAAGTTTGCAATTTACGACGAGATGCAAACTTTGCTCGATGAGCTGCAACGACTCCAGGTTTCACTCCAGTACGCAACTCGCGAGGTGCGTCTAAAGTTCGCCGCAGATCAGAAAGACGCAAAGCCGTTGAACGTCAACGTGTCGTACTTGATAGCTTTCGAGTGGGGCAGTGCCCCAGCAGAATTCGCAGTGTCGAAAAAAATGAATTTTCCTGGCTAACTTGCTACGTTCCGGGGCCTAAATCGTTATCCCGAAGTCAAAAAAGAGACGTGCCATGCCTGAAAGCATCATTTATCTGGACAGCAATGACTATTCAGCGCTCAGCAAAATGCATCTGACGGAGTCAGAAGCACAGGTTCGCTTAAAACTCCTGTCGCTCAAAGCGTCAGGCAATGCTGTCTTCGCTTTTTCAGGAGCACATATTTCAGAAATGGCGCCGATGGATCAGGCGTATGCCGATGCCGCCATTCGGCGTACGGGACTCTTGAGAGATCTATGTGAACGAAACGCAATGATCTCGTTCGACCGATTGATCAAGGCAGAACTTGAGAGTCTGGTGGCCCATCGTGCCGACCGGATCCAGGCCATGGACGCAAACGGCCAATGGTTCCCCGAGTTTGGTGCACTAGTAAGTCCGCTGGACAGTCTTGATGTCGCTGGCACCTTGGATAAACAGGCTCAAGACGCATCGCTCAATCGAAAGGGGCGCCGCGCTCTCAGGGCGACCACATTGAGCAAGTCAGGCAATTTTCGATCGAATTTGAACCACTTCGGAAAGCCAAATCTTGATGAGTTTGTTGAAACGTTTCCGATGCGGCCAAAGGACGCTCAAGTGCTTCATAATTTTGTGATGGGGAAAGCAAGCCGGAAAAAAGCTGATGAGGCACTTCTGGAAAGCCTCCGTGACCCGACCTACATGGCACAGTGGTTTCGGGAGCACCACCATAAGCTGGGAGCAATTGGTGAGTGGGTGAGGCGCCCGGCGCAAAACTTGATCACGACGATGGAGACGAACTTTGAAAAGCTACGCACCGTGCTGACCAGTATGCCTGCAGACGAGCGAGCAACCACATTGAGCAGTTTCAATAATAGCTTCTGGGTCAAAGCTCAGAATGAGGGCATTCTTGATATCGTCAATCAACTGCTCTCAACTTGGCTACCAGACGCTCCACCCTGCAAAGATATTTCCCTTGTCGACGAGTACTGTCCGGGTTTGTCGACATGCCTGCGAGGGCTCTACAGCTCGGTTCGCAACTCCTTCGGAACGGGAACCCGAGTAATGAAGCACAGCGATTTCGTCGATGTTATCCACGCGCTTTACGTGCCCTACGTTTCATTCTTCCGAGCTGATGCGTACATGGCCAGCATACTGCAGCCGCTCGCCAAGCGCTTTGGGACACAGGTTCATTCATCAACGGGATCTTTGATTAAGGCGTTGGAAACTCGGCAGCCTTAACCAAAGATTCGAAGATGGCGAACAACTAGTGGGTAGCTAGTTCGACCCGCTCACTCTTTCGCCAGCGCTGTGGGGTGGCTTCCTCGCAAGCCCGATATCGCCAAGCCTAGACTCCACTTGATCTTATCAATGGCCTTGTATGTCGGTACCCAGTCCAGCGCCAAATGGTATTGATGCTTAAGATTCTCACTGTACCCCTCCAGTCTCCGACGAGTCCTCTCGTTCAAGTCAGGGTTGAGTAGCTTGAGGGTAACGTCCAAACGACGTTCTTCGTATTGCGCTTTCCACTTATCGCGGAGCATGGCGTGAACAAACGGCATGACGGCCAAAACGCCTAAATTGACCTGCAGAGCGAGACACGCGGTGTCGACTGTCAAAATCCCCTGGTGATTGAGTGCGAGAAGCGATATGACGGGCATTGAGGCGCAGGCAACGACGAATTGCGCCCTCCCCGGCACACCAATGAGCGCCTGGCTGAACGGATGGTATTTGATCATCTTTGTTTCGCCCCCTATGAATGGTCGATTGAAAGAATTACAGATACCTCGCAGAGGGCCAAGTCAAAAACAGTGCTAGAAAATCGCCACGGTGCCAACGTTATGACTCAAGTCTCTCATGTAGAGGAGTTAAGCTTTCGCCCGAACTGGAACGTAACATCCTCAAGCCAGCGACTGTAGGCGGCCTGTGAAGCCGGAATCATTAACTGGCGCTCCTCAAGGCTCTGCTCTGGACGATGGGGCATCGAAAAGCTTCTGCTGGAGCCCGTTGGTGGCTCAGCAAACTGCTTATGGGCCACACCATACAAACCGAGCTGGAACCACCCGCCCTTCCCTTCGTTTAAAACATCAAAAGCTGCCTGCGCCGCCTTCCTCACAAAAGAGGGAGAGATGTAGTAGGAGTTGAAGGGGTTGCTGGATGTATCGGGGTTGACCAGGGAAATCGACAACCAGCTCATGCCGGTATCATGGTGCCTCCACACCACTCCTTTCGTGTCCAGGCCCGTAAGTTCGGCGTTATCAAAATCTTCATAACCTGCCTTGAGCGTGCTCAGTCCAGCTTGGCAGAGCTTCAAAAAGAAGGCGTCATGCTGGGTATGTACGATGCGCAAAGTTCCCGTCGTTGCGGGTTGCGGCAGAAAGGCAAGTTCAAGGCGCGCCTCTTCATTACGGTAGCTCCTGCGCCCGTCACCATTTTTCTGCTGTAACCGCTGGACGAAGTCTTGCTCTGTAATGGCTTGACGGCTGACAGTCAGCTGATTGAGGGCCCAAATGATTGAGTCCGAAAGCTCATGTTCGTTCGTAAAGGTTGCTCGAAACAAACCATCAACATAGTCGGAAACTTCCCAGCGGAAGTCTGCTTGGGGGCCTTCGGCAGGAGCGTCCTGCAGAAATGCCAGAATCCGCTTCCCGCCAGCTTTGGCTCGGCGAAATTCTTGCTGCGTTACCGACTCCCCACTGCTGGTTTGAAAGCCAAAATCCGATCCAAGAATGAGCACTACCACATCTGCCTGGTCGACCTCGGTCATGCAGGCCTCCTGGGAGGAATAAGGCCTTGCGCCGAAGTCCTCGCACATCACTGGAGTATGACCGAGCAGTGAGACAGCCTTCCTGGCTGCCGCGCGATATGGCTCAAAATTGCGTACAACGGAGCTGACGAACACCTTCATAGGGATCCCCGATCAATGCTTGCGCGTTCAGATTTTTAGAGCACCGTTCATCATACCGTTTGGCCAGCGTGCAGTGTCAGCGCCGCATCCCCCCGCGCATGACCGCGATGCCCCTGCTCCGCGTCTACCCTCGGCCCGGTCAGACGCCTCCGCAAAGACACTGATGCCGAACTCGTCAGGCAGAGGCAGCGATCATTCTCGGGAAACGCTCCGACATCACGATTTTGACGAACTCAGGTACCTGCGCGTACGCCTCGTTTTCTAGATAGTCAGAATCAACCTCCAGCACGCTGAAATCCCGGAATTTGTCTTCACTGATCATTTTGGCTTTCGCCGGGAGTTCGTACTCAGCTCGGATCATCACCTTCTGCCCATCCCCCAAGTTCCAGAATTCCTGGAGATTTGCCACGTCGCTGCGAAACCAGAAGCGTACCCAGCGCGACCTGAGCACATTGCCCTTCTTGTCTGTAACAGGCTCGAAGTCCATGGTGGCTAGCATGGCAATGATCACCTCATGCTCTTCAATATCTCGGTACTTCCAGACCCCTTTTGTATCGACAGCCCTTAGTGCTGAGGCAAAGTCCTTGATGTCTACGGTGCGGACATATTTTTTGAACTGGTGCCAATGATACGTCCAATTTTCGAAGAAACGAGTGCGTAGAGCGGCGGAAGACTCGGTGTCCGGTAAAGCGTCAGTCAGTACCTCATAACGGATAGCGCCTTCGCTTTTAATGGGGCAGATGGGTGCGTTCGGATCTCGCCGGTGCGCAAAATGGGTTTTTATGGCCGTCTTAGGGTCAGTATCCCCTTTAACGAGCAGCGGCTGCTCACAGGCTGGACAACGTGCATCGCCAATGGACGGTGAAGATCGAGACAAATGGATGTAGTCACGGATGGAGATAGGCGAAGACTGAGTTGGGTGCAGTGCTTTAAACATCGGAAACTCCGACAGGATGGATCCAAAATCCTGCCAGTCACATCGACCGTTGGCAACCTCAATCCTTATTGACGACGGTTGCGCTTTTGCCGCCTGAATCGACCCTCATCACGCCGCCCTTGTTTGTAGCCAAGGAGATAGAAATCGCGGCAAAGCTACCCGGCGTTATGGATTGCGAAGCCGGGCATTTCGATTGGCATCGGGCCGATGTACACCTTCTTGCAATCAGGTTGGCCAGGCCGGGATACCCGATAAAGCTTTAAATGCTTCCCCGGCCCCTCGAAAGCATTTTGCTGCTCTGCAATCTCAACCTGCCATCCGAATATTCTAAGCAGGTCAGCATTCAGTTGTTCAACATCTCTGATACCCATAACGCTATTCCATGTTGCGCCTTAGCTCTTACTTTTATTATGTTGAGCGAGATTTCTATTGAGCAATAGCAAGACCAGACTTTCCATCACCGCAGCAAAAAAAGCACACAAACCTCTGCCAAGCGCTCAGAAACATTACCCTAATTAACCCATTAGGCTGGAGTTCTACAGGCCAGTTCAATACATCGATGTGGATTCGTCAGCTGCCTGACTCCAATTCTCGACAATCACTTATAAGCCTACCGAAACTTCTTATCCACAGTTGCGCCAGAGTTTGCTCCACCGGTACGCCGACCTAAAACAACAATAAAAAAGGCCACTCAAATGTCAAATTTTGTTTTCGTTTCTTACCCAGATCTTTTGAAAGAAAGAGACCCTATAAGGACTACTTACACCGCCAAAGAACTAAAAGCAGGGAGATCAGCAAATTTCAATCCCTTGGGTCTCTTTTTCGCTTGGCTGATTTGATGGCTGAGGGAGACGTTGTCGATAAGATCGACGCGCTGCGGGATTTTGGTGCCGATGTTGACAATCTCGGCTTTGATTATCACGCCCCTTTGCACTTATTGTCGTCTCCAAACTGGAGGATCCGGATGAGCACAGCGTGGTGCCTAATCGGTGAGGCGGAACGGAACATTGCGAAGCAGTTGGACTACCATGAAGTTCATAACTTTTGGCCAGACACTTCGTTTTGTGAGGCCGGCTGGGATGATGAGGTCAGGTGTTGGGCCGCCACCTTGCCACCTACACTCAATGTTCCTATTGAGTTAAAGATAGCGGTATTCGTAGGGCAGCCCCCTCGGGATGCGTTCCTATTCGCTGATTAGGCGGGAGCCCTCTGTGGCACTTTGGTCAGTGGGGGCACACCTGGTTCAGTCCTGGCAGCGGTGACGAATGCATAAAAATCACCGCCATGACGCCACCTGCCCGTGACAAATCCGACACTCACCTATCGCGGGGTCAAGAGGATGGCAATATCAATGGGTTTCATCGCAAAGGCATTGCGCATGAATACCCACTGAAATCACACAGCTCAATTTGCCGACTCGTATGGCTGCTTGCGGACACAGATACCTTGCCGCGGCCATCAATTAGCCCTCCGGTTAAGTAATCCACTCAACGTCATCTTCTTCGGATTCGACCTCAAATCCGCCTATCAGCCCAGAGGTGTATAGCCCGGCATCGTACCTGCGTTGTTTGATATCAGGATGAGCGTTGCGGATAGCCAATACGGTACCGGAAATGACCACCTTCCCCTTTGATCGCTCTAAACGATTGATCAGTATGAGGCATCCCAAGTCTTGCGAGCCCCGTAGCCATAGAGCCCTGGCAGAGTTAGAAGTACCTTCATTGCGATCAAACACGAACCTGATTTCAACATTGTTCACTGATCGCTTGCCCATTACCGGCTCTGTTCCGGGTGCATCAGGGCCCAACTCGGTCAAGGAGTACCAGCCTTGAACAAAGATGAGATCGCCCTCGATGAGCATGCCTGTGAGTTTGCCCCGGTCTAGATCATCAGAGATGTGCCTGACGACATTTGATTGGAGCGCGGCGCTCAGCATTTCAGTCATGTAAAGGTAAAGGTACCGAGCGCTAGCACCACTGTGCAGTACCCCCTCACCTCGCTCCCTTACCACGGCACCATCCTTCGCACAGAATCCTGACTTACGCGCCTCCTGAAAGCCTGCAAGCTTCGAAAACTTCACTCCAGCCTCTTGGGCCACCTCAAAAAGCCGTAGATGATTGAAGTACCACCAGTGACATCCTTGGCTCTGTGTGGACTTGTGAACGTCCAGCCGATCCAGGTGCTCAACTCTTTGCTCCCAAGCTAGCTTGAGACTACGTAAACGGTCGGGCGAAAGCACCATATCCAGGGAGCGCACCGCATGCGCCTCGCTGTGATGCACAGAGCAAACTACTGCCAGGTTCTCCGGGAAATGGTCTCGGCTCTCTGCCCAAGGCCGAATATGGTGTACGACGATGGGTAGACTGGAGTCCCGACAGACGCAACAAAGCCAACGATTGGCAAAAAGCACCTTGACCAGGTCGGCAGTCGGAACAGGAGGCCTGGCGCCTTTTCGAACAGAGGCAATTTCCAACGCGCTTAGCCCCAAATCCTTGAAGTCGTCGTCCTTCAAAGACCTGAGTTTTGACAACGTCATGCCCGTCTTGCGCAGCTGCTTTGCAAGTTCGCTGTTGATGCCACGAGCAATGAGGGCGAGCTCTGTTCGGTTGGAATTCATGACTGCCACTCTCTGGGAGTTAGATCTGCGGCTATGGCTAAAAAGATAGCGTGCCCCCCTTGGTAGATTGGTACGAATCTACGCTCAGAGTCCGTGCATTGTAACGTTGAACTAGCGGTAGATAACGACAGGGCCGTTTGAGACAACGACGGCCACATAAATACCCGTTCCTGTTCGACGGCCAATTTGCTCGGGGGCCTAACATCGTGACCCCGAGCAAAATAGCTTTACCTGCTCTGTCTTCACCGAACTGGGGATAGTCGGACAATTGCCAATAATGGTAGCTTGGCGCCATCAGCCGATGTGCCAGCAAGCTTCTGCGCCGTCTCGGCAAAGCCAGGCCGTCAACCTTCCTCCGTCGATACAAGGATGTCATGGTGAGTATTCCCAGCCCGTCAAACAAAGGTGGGCCTGCGGCTCGGCAGGGTTTCAAATACCAGGATCACGTTGCCGTAACCTTTATATTGAAGATGCTTCGCGACAGCACCTACCTGCAGGTGGAGTGTGAGACTGCCGATGACATCGTCGCGATCTCGCAACAGGCGGGAGAGACCGTCAACGAGTACATCCAGGTCAAGACCACGGAAAATGACAAAAAGTGGAACCTGACGGAAAGCATTGCCTTGGAAAAGCAAAAGGCTGACTCCTCACTTTTCCAGAAATCATTGAAATGCGACGTCCGACCTGGTTTGGCCTGCTTCAGGATTGTATCGAAGCGAGACATCGCTAAAGCACTGGAGTACTTCACCAAGGCATTGGACAAACGGGTCAAACCTGACGCTGCCACTGATCGGGGCCAGAAACTGGCCAAAAAATTCCCCAAGTCTGTATCCGCCGAAGGTCGGGATTTCACCTATTGGGCAGACCACTTCGTTTGGCAGGTCTGCGGTGATGTGGCGTCGTTGGAAGCAACAAATCTACGCATGCTCGCGGAAGTTATTGATCTGTACGGTGAGAGCCCTTCGCACCGCCAGCAGAAGGACATTTACGAGGCATTCTTGAGCTGGGCAGATGACGCAGCGACTGCCGATGTTAAAACTGCGCCCGCGCAAAAAATCATCACCCGAATTGCGGCCTTGGCAAGACTAAAAGCGCTGCTCGATGTAGCAGCAAAGCACTCCGCCGCTTTCGCTAAACCCTACAAGTCCAAACCCGACCCTTTCCTCGTGGAGTTTCACACGACTACGGAAGACGGCCTACTGCGGTCACTTTCAGGCTTTGACGTCGAGTACGATTTTGAAGAATGGCGAGGCCATCAACTGGCCGAACATCTGATGCAATGGTTACCTGAGTTCTGTCTGCGGGCGAGTGAAATCGCCAACTTTCAAGTACATCACACACCCATGGTATTGGCGAAATCCATCAACGCGTTGAACAACGCCACCGTTCCCCGTGATCGCCTGATTGCAGAACTTATCCTGCACACCATTCTGAGAAGTCGGGAAAACAGCGAGCCGATCGCATGCAAAGTTTTTTATGCCGTCAATGGCAAGCTTTCCGAGTTCGGCAATGCCCACATTGTCCAACAGACAGGACAGGCGGATCAGTTGTGGCTTGGCTTGTCGCGGATGATTTCCACTGGAACGATGGATCAGACGCTTAAAGAAATTTGCGATGTGCTGGATGCCACAATCTCCAGGGCGGCGCTAACGGAGGAGCGTGAGATTATCATTGCACTGCGTGAGCCTCATCACCACCTCCCCACTGCCGAGGCCTTCAACAAGGCCCTGCACCGCAACGCTCCCGCACAGGATATGCTCAATGTATTGTGCTTTCCGATCTTGTTGGCCTACGACAGCGACGCGCTGTCTGGAGGTTACTTATCGGATTACCTGGCCAACCTAAAAACAGAGGTCACCCTGCATTACAACGCGCTGGCCAGCACGTTACCGCCAAAGATCGAACAGGTCAGGGTCGTCGTCTTCCTGGTGCCGATCGAGAGCATTCATCTGCTCGTTCAGAAATTCAACACGCTCTGCAAGGCAGCCAGCTGATATGAAATACGAGCTCATCAAACAACAGCTGGAAATGCTTTGCGACCAAACCAGCGACAGAACTGGTTTACTCATGGAGCTAAGTCACATTGTGAACAGGGGCCATCCCGAATGGGAAGGCCGAGACCTTGTCATCCGGTCTCTCGATAAATTCGACCTGTTCGACGAGGTGGAACAGTCGCTTTTGCTCAGCCTGGTTCGTACTGTTGGCCTCTTCCCCTATATCACCCCACACTTGGAGAACGTTTCATTTTCCGATCGCCTAGCCTATGAGGTTCATCGGGTGGAAGGCGTGGAAAAGGGCATGGTTTTTCACCGTCTGCAAGCACACGTTTTCCATTTATTGATGCAGGGTAGAAACGTCGTACTTAGCGCCTCGACCAGTGTTGGCAAAAGTTTGGTAATCGATGCGGTACTGGCTCAGGGAAAATTTCGAAAAGTCGTGGTGATTGTGCCGACGATCGCACTCATCGACGAGACACGCCGCCGGCTGGTCAGGCGCTTCAGGCAGTCATGCAATGTCATCACGCACCCTAGCCAAGAGGCAAACGATTCACTCATAAATGTGTACTTGCTAACCCAGGAACGGGTGCTGCAGCGTAACGACTTGGCAGACGTGGACTTCGTTGTTATCGATGAATTCTACAAGCTCGACCTAGCCAGCGATTCTGACGAGAAAAACAGATCTGTCGACCTAAGCCTTGCCTTCCATAAGCTCGCGAAGCAGGGTGCCCAGTTCTATTTGCTTGGCCCCAACATCCAAAACATCCAGGGCCTTGATGGGTATGAGTACAATTTTATCCCCTCCAATTTCTCGACAGTGGCCGTTGATGTAACCCACTACAACCTGCGCACACGGGGCGACGAACGCAAAGAGAAACTCTTGGAGCTTTGCGCGCAGATCTCCTCCCCTACTTTGATCTACTGCCAGTCGCCAGCAAGCGCCAATCGAGTCGCACAATTCCTCATTGATCAGGGGGAGTTTCCTCCGCTCGAAGACACCCGAGAAATCTCGGAGTGGATCGCGGAAAACTATCACCCGGACTGGAACGTGGCCAAGGCGATTTCTTTAGGTATAGGCATCCACCACGGCGGTGTCCCCAGAGCAATCCAGCAATACTTCGTAAAGCTGTTCAACGAGCGAACCATCCGCTACATCATCTGTACGTCCACAATGATCGAGGGAGTCAACACCTCGGCGGAAAATGTCATCATCTATGACCGCCGAATCAACAAAAACACCTTTGATTTCTTCACCTTCAAAAACATTTCCGGCCGCGCCGGGCGCATGAATCAGTATTTCATCGGCAAGGTGTTCATGCTGGAGGAGCCGCCAGAGGAGAAAAGCCTGACGGTCGATTATCCCATTGGCCTGCAGAACGAAGTCTCCCCGATGGGACTGCTGATGAAGCTGGAACCTGAATACCTCACAGACCAGTCGCGGCAACGATTGGACGCTGCGTACGCTACCCCTCAACTGTCCGTATCGACTCTGATCGAAAACAGGCACTTACCTGTAGATCGACAGGTGGAGATCGCTGATAGGATCCTGCGGGAACTGTCCTTGAGTCGTATATGGCTCACGTGGAAAGGTAATCCCGAACAAAAGCAGCTCGAATACCTCTGCACGCTGATTTATGAACACCTGCCCCACAAGCTCCCTGAGTACGGAATACATTCAGGCCTGCAACTCGCATGGCATATCAATGCGCTCAGGGCCCAGAAGAACTTTCAGGCCTATCTTCAGCAAGCTATTGACGAGGATAACTCCGACCGAACACCGAGCGAGTCTATCGGGCAGAGGCTCAAGCTCATCCGCAATGTCATCTCCTACCGCCTTCCCCGAGACATCATGGCGCTGAGCAAGATCCAAGCGGACGTCTTCACCAAAAGAGGTATTGAACCTGGAAATTTCGGGTTCTTCGCCGAGCAACTGGAGAATCTATTCCATGATCCATTGCTTACCGCGTTGGATGAGTATGGGGTACCCACTCAAATTTCGACCAAGTTCAAAGGAGCTATTCTGCCGTCAGCAAATCTAACTCAGTTGCTAGACAAGCTGCGTGCATGGGCGTTGAGGATAGAGTCAGCACCTCTGACTCCTTTCGAAAAAAACATCGTTCAGTGGGCAGTCGACGAAATCTGACCGAGGTAGCTGGGTAAGGTGAATGGCGTCCGCTGATGCCGCCTGATCTCGCCGAAAAAGGAAACTCAATGGCAATCATCAATAACTTGCAGTCACGGCCAGTGATCGAAATGACCGCCTCTATCCTAGACGCATGCGACGATTACAAGCACTACATTGAATTCATCCTTGAGCCTGCGAAGGAAGAGCTGGAGGCGAAAGTAAGCAACAATGAGGTTTTGCTCCATCAGGCCTTTGGTGTGAATTTGATTGTGGCTCACAGTGTTGACTACCTGCAGGCCATCCGATCAGCCGCTGGGGTAAAAGAAAATCGCAAAGACCTCGTGAAGTCCTTTGACGAAAAATTCGCGGTATCGGGTGCGTATTTAAGCAACCGAAAAATGGAGTTGATCGATGCGATCAACAACGCGCTCAAGCATGTTCGGATTGATCCACTGCGATACAAAAGCCTAGGCGAGCGCTATGGACAGATTTCATTTCAGAGCTTAGTAGCGGACGAGGGGCGCGTGCTGTGCCATCTGGAAAACTACCGATTTGACTATTGCCGGGTAGTGCTTCTGCCTGCGTTAAGGGCGTTGGCTAATTGGGAATTTGACAGCGCAGAAAGCGTGCTGGAATTTGCCAAAGGTGAGGTGATCATTGGGCACTGGAGTTACTCCGACACCTATGATCCTTTAGACCCTTCCACGGCAATTGATCGGATGATTGAAATCTGCTCATCCCCTTGCAAGAACTGTGAAGAGGATGCCGACGCGTGTCGCTGTTCCCAATATGTCTTTGCAGGAGATGAGGGTCGATTCGAGCCACTGTATTCAGCTTCGGAGGGAGAATTTAAAGAGCTGATGAACCACATATCGCCGTCGTACAGTCGTGCATGAGGAAGCATTTACAGGTCAGAGCTCACCTCATGGGAATGGGTAGACATCTGAATATCTGATGCCCGCTGTCATCCAGGGATATGAATGACAACATGATGGGAAGAAACTGCGCGCAGCTCAAAACCTAAGCTGTGGCACCCATTATTTACCTGCCTTCCCTTTAACGTATCGGCGCAAAGCATCCGTTCGATGCAGTGACTCCGATGTGTGAGCGAGCCTGTGGCAATTCGCGCACAGCAGCGCTAAATCCTGCACGTTGGTTTTCCCCTTATGGTCTGCATGCGCCAGCGGAATCTGGTGATGGCACTCGATCACTCGAAAGCCCTCCATTCCGTAAAGCGCGTAAAAATCAACGCCACACGCCTCACACTCAAGCTTTTCCGTTTGAAAAAAACGCTCGCTCTTCATCCACTGAGAAACACCCTTGGCTCGCTCACGCCGACGATGCTGCTTCATTTGCAGAGACCCTTCGACATACTCCGGGGCAACCAAGCTTTCCCTTGCTTTCACGAATTTGGAATGAAGCGCCGCCACTTGATTTGATTGGACGGTTAAATGCAGTAAATCGCCCTGGTTGTAAAAATCAAAGTTCTCCACGACGTGAATGAAGACCTTGGAAGAATCTTCATCCAATGGGGCTCGTCTCCAATCAACTGAGCAGACCTTCTCTGCCGGCCCATGGTCGACGCATCGGCTTGAATATGGGCAGGTAGGCAAGCACTCCAGATCGCTCTGCGTGTGCCATCCTTCCCCGCCAGGCATCAGAGAATCCAGAATGCGTTGATCCTCTTTGGTCAAACTCACTGCTTCTTGCACCAGCATTCAAACCTCCCTTGGAACAACCGAGATGGCCCTTTTGAGCGGGCTTGGCAATTAATCGAATAATCGATATTTTCATCACCACAGCCCAGCCCGAATCACACTCCAATATCCAGATGAAGCCGAAATTCTATCAACTCTTCTGGAATCACTTGAGGCGGGAGGGCCTGAATCAGGCTCAAATTCAAATGGCGTCTGTGACGATTCAACATCGATAGCGACGTTGCCTTTTTTGCGACCGGGGACTCAATACCAGCTAGCCTGAGCCCCTCACTCAACGCGTTTAATACATCAACCCCGACCCATTCCGAACGCAGCAGGCCAACCACGTTAGTGCTGCTGGTATTCACATACTCACGCATGCACTGATTCACAAACGCGCTCAGCCCTTGGCTACCTAGATGCTGAAATGCTTGCCGCCAGAGTCGCGTCTCCATCGCTGCGGTAATGTTCATGCCCTTCCTAAAACGTTGGGATTTGTAGCTGGCGAAACTCAACGTACAGGTATTCGTAGCCAGCCCAGTACTAAGCTCAAACGAAGAATTGACATTAAGGCACTGTCTGGCGGCAGCCTTTCGTTTTTGCGGCAACTTTAAGATGGCGACAAATTTTCTGTGTCGAGGACAATCCCCATTTGGGGGATCTTCGGTGCAGCGAGGCTAAAATGATGGCACAGCCCCATCCTTCCACAAAGCGGTTTCCAGAGGCGGCAGGCAAAGTTGCGGCCGCCGCGACAAACGACGTTCTCAGGAGTGAAGCTCGCTTAACCACATCGATTGTGCTGGTCTCAACTCACCATTGTCGGCGTCACCCCTGAGATACCCAAAAAACCTCGGATTCCCCTCCTCCACCCTCTGTCGTCCATCTCAACTTGACCTGGTAACGAAGCGGGCTCGACAGACGAAAACTCGCCAACAGTTTCACCGTGCTGCGAGGTTTGAGCTCGGGACATGGCAAGAGATCACGCGCCGTGACGAGAGGGTTATCGGAACAATCGATCAATTCCAGATCAACATCAAAAGCACGGCGCCATTTCCGGCCGCCATAAAATTCAAAAATGGTGTCTTGGTCATTGAAGCCTTGAAACTCACCGCTCAGTTGTCCTTTGCTTACAATCATTTTTTTCTCCATTCGAGCAACTCGTCAGACAGACCCAGTGCCTAGGTGCGTGACTACTAGTTTCCTAGACCTCGGAGATGTGGCTCTACACGCTCGCCTAGTATTTGAGGAACGTCATTGGCCTATTCATGGGATGGTTTTCAGTCGGCAATTGAGGCCAATCCTGTCTGAATATTTTTGCCGTCAGAATCGATCAGAGCTCCGCGACGTACAAGTATTACTACCACTACGCGTACATGCCTCAGGCCAAGGTCGTCCAAGAAGGCGGACGGTATATGCTTCATGTCAGCGGTTTGAATATTAGCGTCGAGGTGTATCCCGCTTAAGCCGATTTTTGCCTGCTCTGATGCGAGGGATTCCTCCAGACTGGGACTACTGGGACTGGGGCCGGAGTCGTTCTAACAGTAGGCGACTGGTGAAGCTGTAAAGCTCATGACCTGCGGCTGCTTTTGAATGCGACCAATGCCTCAAGCGCCTGCGCGACACTCATTCCCTCTCGCTCTTTATTGATAACAAAGTCCGCGTCGAAGGTAGCAGGATCACTCTCCGTAAAGTCTGGATAACCTGCTTCGGCATGCTTTCTTGCGTTATCAATCACCGATTGAAGCCCCTCACGCTCCGCCAGTGACACCGCCTTTTTTCGATTCAACAGGGTTACTCCAGTCAGCGGTTAGGTGCAGATCATAGACCAGGCCGGCGGCAGCGTAATTGCCTACAATGGCAGACCGAAAGCAGGGCGATCTGCTTGCCCCACCAGCGTGGGGGTAAAGTGACTTCAAAACTTCTATCCGATCCAGACATCAGTGATTGAAAGCAAGACTCTCAGCCAAATCGACCACCTGTTTTCGATCATCTTTTTTCAGGCAGTGAAAACACTGGAGCAGATGAGCCGTCTCGTCATCCTCACAATAAAAGTAGGCTAGCGGTAGGTTGAGCACTGCCGCGATCTGCTGCAACGCCTTACGAGCGCCGGCCGGTAACCTGAGGCAAATCGACTGATCGAGGTGATTCGCTGGGTTCACCCGCCGCCGATGAGCAATGCCTCGGCGAACAGACTCGTCAGATCCGGCGGGTAAATATCCTCGTCACACCTCGCCAGTTCGGCTTCCGACCACCACCTCACTTCACACACTACGCTCCGCTCCTGATCACTCCATGCGGCAGAGGAGCACTTCTCGGTGCCAGCACGCACCACGTAGTAGTTCTCGACCGCGAGCACAGGCTCCCCATTGGGCATTTGCCATAGGAACTCTCTGCGTGCGATGCATAGGCCAACGGATTGAACATCAACGCCGGTCTCTTCCTGGAGCTCGCGCACTGCCGCCTCCTCAAAAGACTCATCGCGTCTGAGTTGTCCGCCAGGTGTCGCCCAGTAGCTCATCCCTGCCAAAGCGCCGGTCTTGTAATCTATCTTGAAAAGCAGCAGTCGATGAGCAGGGCTGATCAACAATATGCGAGAGGCTAAACGGCGTCGCGGCATGAGTCCCCCCGTTGTATCAGCGCTAACCAATGACCTCTAATACCTCACTACCCCGCATTCGCCGAACTTCCACCACATACTCAGCAATGTTGGGGACGGAGTAATCAACAACCAACTCGACCACCGTCTTGATCGGTTTGCCTGAACGCCTCACAGGATAATCTGGAATTCTACGGAAGATCTCTGTATCGCGACGATGCGGCATTGGCCAGGTATTGCCCGAGTTCATATGGCACAACCAAATGGCTTCGGCATACGCCGGAATGAAAGTCGCCGAATCCAGCGTCAGAACATCGTGTTCGAGCCTGCGGTAATCGCGAGCGCCGAGCAGACGATGCAGCCTTTGTTCCTCGGCCCAAAAGAAGACCTTGTGGTTGATCAACTCATACCACTGTCGTGGTGTTGTGCCATCCGTGAGGGCCTGTATCAATCTGCCCTCAGGCATGGGCTTCTGGTCACGAAGCACAATGTTGGAAGGGTGCCCTGCCCTCACATCCATTTTCTGATTGCGGTGCTCGCTCTCGAACGGGGCGCGGTCGCCCCCTTCGATGGCGAGATGATCAAGGACTGCCGTTGCGCTCATCAGCCCATGGGTACGAATACTGTCCCAAGCTCCGCGCTCAGCCATATGGTAAACCCGAGGGTAAAGCTCGATCAGCTTGTACAGATCCATCTGTTATCTCCTGCCAGAGCGCGCCGTCCAGTTGCGCCGATCAATCAGCGAACGTAAATCGCTGGGATCCGGGTCTCTGGTAAAGCGAGTGTTAATCAGCGAGACAGGCGCTTGAGACACTCGCTCAAGCTCCTCCACGAACTTGATCGTGTCAGAATCAAGCTGCTCGAACCGACGAGCATTACGATTCGTCGACTTGAGGTAATCTGCAAAAGTCAGAACGATGTCGGTCGGGGCATTCAGCGCGCATGCTCTGCGAAACTGATCCCATTCAAACCAGCCAACTTTACGGTTACGGTGAGTGGTGGAGGTTTTCTCGGCAGCGTTCAAAGCGTCCGCTTCGAGACCCGCAAACTTTGCAATGTCGTCGAACGTCGTCGGATGCTTAAGCGTCCCGGAAGTGTGTCCCTGATCCCCATCCGGATCGCTAACACGGATAGGCATAGGTCGAATCACCATAAGGATCTTGCGGATCCTGCTGGGTGATATCCCCGCTTCAGCGAGGCATCCTGCAACATTCGTGTCCCTGGACGTCACATGGGGATAGTCACCGTGGAAAATACTCAGCCCGCTCCCCTGGGTTCCTTCCAGCAGAATGGAGTTACCGTTGCGGTAGGCCTCCTCCAGTCTGTCTGATGTGCATCCGTGATATTTTCCTGGAATCCCCACGTAAGGGCGAAGCTCATCAACATCCCGCGCGAGCCTTATCGCTTTACCTCTACTCATAATACGCCGCGCAGCCGCTGCCCCACTTCCGCTTCCAGTAGAGGCGATGGTTGACACCAGATGCCCCTCCTTCTCCGTCTCGATGTCTTCATCTTCAATAATGGTTGCTTGAGGGTCGATGAACAACCGGTCTACGCCGATACCGCAAGCTTCAATTTCCTTCAAAAGCCCCGGTAACCTGATAGTCATGCCAGGGCCAAGGAGTAGCCGTGCAGTCACTTCACGCGACCCTGAGGGAAGATGATGATAGGTGAACGTACCGACGGCACTCGCCACGGTGTGTCCAGCGTTGGGGCCACCGACGCGAACCATGACATCGTACTCGCGGGCCAGGTAAGCGACGATATTGCCTTTGCCCTCGCTTCCGTACTGCCCGCCGATGAGAACATCTACACATCGGATTTCAGGCGGTGTGAAGAGGTGCAAGCGAGCGGCGACCCGCACCAATGTGTCCTCGGAATCTGAGCGTTCGGTGTAGATGCGAACGTCTGCATCCTGCTTGAGCGCTTCGATCTCATCCGGATCCTTGAGCTGATTCACGTCCTCATAGGCTGGAGGGCTGGTTTGCCCTTCAACACGCTTCGCGTAACGCCCCTGAAGCGTGGGATCGCTAGCGTAGAGGTGCACATGTACCAGGTTGGCACCGAAAGCCTGTCGAAACTGCAGCACCTCGGCCAGCGTATCCAGGTGATCGACGACTAATGATCGGTCATCGTTCTCACTCGCGCACATCGCCTGGGTTTCCAGAAGCATCCACTGCTCATGCGCTGCCGTATCCAAATCACGTCGCCGATCAAGAATGTCCGGCTGATCCATTCGAAGGCGCCACTCGGCATCTTCAATGGCTCGACGATCACAAACCACGGCGAAGCCAAACTGCTTTTCCAACAAACTGGCTAATCCACTCTTGCCGCTACAGGTCTTGCCACTGATCACTACAATCTGCCGAGTTTCCATGCGCTACTTCTCCCAGATGCCCATTATCTGATCCGCAATTTCCCATGAGGTGTGCTGTTGAGTGTCTAGAACTTTGTCCGCAAAACCTGCAAGCGAACGAGCACTCTGCTCGTTAGGGTGCTGTACGCTCACTTGATACTCATCGAGACGACTTGCGCCACGTGCAGCGTATCTCTGCTCCAGAACAGACTCTGGCGCGACGATGTGCACGTGCCTCACCACATCCCCGAAACGGAGCCTGAACAACTCCACCTGCTGGGGTTTGCGGACTGCATCCAAGAGCCAGTTATCAACATCTGGTAGCGCTTCGATGGCCGGAATTGCGACAGACTCTATGAGCCAGGAAAAGTCAGTTGCCCTGTCAAGGGAGTCACCGAGTTCTTGGAGGTTACGACGATCAAGTGGCTCATTCTGGGCAGCTAGCTGAGCCCGCAGAAAAGAGCCACTGTTAATCGGAACAAACCCATGGCGTTGTTGTAGCGAAGCAGAAACTGACGTCTTGCCACTGGCCATCGGGCCGCTCAAAAGAAGTAGTCGCTTCACGTGATGACAATCCCTGTCTTGCGAATTCAATTTCACGCTAAAGCGTAGCTGGCCCGGCTACGTTGATATGTTTTTTTTCCCACAGAGCAGGCAGTAGTCCATGCGGAGAATTCACACATCTGGAAAACGATTCTTTATCACACCTGCCCCGGCGCTTTCATCGTTAACAATGAGTTCAAGTCTCAGCGATCGTATCCTGCATCAACTCAACTTCAGAATCGCCATGGTGTTGCTGGAGCGGGATGTAGCGGGCAGGAGCACACGACTCCCCAAGTCCATCGGTATCTCGGTGATGCCTAGATGAATGCAGTTTTGGGTGTCGTTATGATTTAGAAACCTTGCCTTCAACCAATTCTGCTGCGCCGGCTTGTTCTTCTTACGCTTCGAAGGAAACGCTGCCTCGATTGAGAGCACCACGACCTCAAATAGGTCTTCTCTAGCGGGGAATGTCAGACCGAAAGTAAGGCAATTTGCTTGCCTCACGTCTGGAGGTAACGCCAATTCAGACTTGTATCCAATCCCAACCTCAGTGGTTGAAAGCAAGACTCTCAGCCAAATCGACCACCTGTTTTCGATCATCTTTTTTCAGGCAGTAAAAACACTGAAGCAGATGAGCCGTCTCGTCGTCCTCACAATAAAAGTAGGCTAGCGGTAGGTTTAGCACTGCCGCGATCTGCTGCACCGTGCTCTCTCCCGGCTGATGCACACCTTTCTCATATTGACTCATGCGTGCCGATGCGGACGCTGGGTCAAGATTCGCTTCGATCCCCAGTCGCTCTTGAGAGAACCCTCGTGCCTTGCGCGCCTCCTTCAAGCGTTTGCTAAACGTGCTCATTTTCTCATCGCCGAAAGGCTAAGAGATTCTTAGATTCGCTTTGACGATATACTAAGTATTCCTTAGTATTCTGCAGAAATATCCTTTTGCCATCACTCCGCAACGCAGGACAGGGATCAACATGAAGGAAATGCAGATCGTAGACGGGCGGCTCGACGAAAAATCGCGCGGCTTCGGCGGCGACATGGTCAGCTACCACTATTGGAAAATTGACGGCAAGAAGCTCGAAACCCTCGAAATCCCAGATGTGCTAGATGCTCACGTTAAGGCAGGGGATCGGGTGCGAGTGACATCCCAGCTGGGCAAAGACAAGGTCGCCAGAATCTGGGCCATCCAGGTTGAGGGAGAGCCGGTTCGTTCGGTCGTTAACATTCCCTTCATTGCGGTGTCGCTGGGCCGGCTAAGCATCTTTCCGTTGATGGTCTCAATTTTCACAATCTTCGTAGCCTACGGTTTTTGGCAGGCCAGCGAGCACCATGGAGGTTTCCATGGGACGAGTTATCAAATGGGCTGGATCGCGCTGAATCTATTCGTCGCGTACAGGTTCATGATTAAGCCTGTGCGAAACATCACGCGCGGCATCGTCGCGTTTCGCGAATATTGCGCCAAGGCACAAGCTTCGACCTCGACCGCGAGCTAAAACTAAGCAGACACCGCGATTTTCCCGAGAACCAGAAAATGAATTACGTCGAGTTGATTCAGCACCAAGCCGAGGCGGTATTTGGCAACAAAGCCAAGGCTGAGGCTTGGCTGACTCAACCCAAGACGGCGTTCAATGGCCGTTCACCAATCGAGTTTGCTTGCTCGGAAACGAGGTATATCTCGGTAAAGGAGACGCTGGAAAAAATTGACCAGGGGCATGTCAGTTAGGCCAAATGGCGGCCTCGTCAACAGGTTAAACAAACCCTGCTCCTGCAACGAGATGAGGTCTACGAGGGGACGATCTTGAAGGGAGTGCGGTCGATACCGTTTACGCGTAACTCAAGTTTAAGGTCACTCACCACGGGGTTACAGGCCAATCTCCCAGCCCAGAAAATCCTCTTTGATCGCATCATCCGCGTAGCCGTCCTGCAGCAACCGAGCTTGGATCGAGCGAAGCAGATGGGCTTTCAACCCCTGGCGCAAACTCACAAATCGCGACGCGTCATCAAACGAGCTGAGCACCCATCCCCTGCTGTGGAGTAACGTCCATAGCATCAGCGTCGCATTAGCTCCTACGCTCGATGCATGCAGTCGCACCGGCGCATCCAGTCCTGGCGTTCGTCTGAAGTTGTCCAGTGCATCACTCATTAAAATGCGAAACGTGTCAGGCCCATAATGTGTCTGAGCAATCGACCACACGGCTGACTCAATATCATCCAAAAACGAAAGCTCCATACAGTTAGGCCAAGTGAACACGGACTCGATCAGCATCTCTGGGCGGGTCGCAGCCACCACCATCCGGGCAAGCTTTGCGTAAAACAGTTTGCCGAGATCATTATTTCCACGGTCTCAATTTTGTCGAATTGGCTTTATCTGCCGGAGTGCGCGAAACACATCCTGCGTTACCATACGAACGTTGAGCATCTTCACCACTTCTGCCGCTATGCCGTTTTACAAGTTCGCTCGCTCATGAATTCGATCCAGATTGACTCCAAGCACCTGGGCAATGCGAGTGGCCTCCATCCCTTTCTCCAGGGCCGCACTAATCATCTTATGTTCTCGGATCGGTATCAGACAGTTGATCTCCCGGTTATAGGTGAACCCTTCGTCATCAGTTGATATCAGGTACAGCGCTTCAGTCCCTCCTAGCGCTTTCAACGCTTCCAGACGGAGGTGCCCGTCCAGCAGTATGTACATTCCCCCCGTCACCGCTGGTTTGGGGTGAACGGCCAACGGCTCAATGATGCCGAGCTCCTTGAGAGCCCAGAATGCCGGCGTACTTTTTACTTTCCTTGATGATTTTTTCGACCTTGCGGGACGTGAGAATTCGCTCAACCAGGCCGGCGATGTCCCGTTGTTCGATCTCGGAGTCGCGAACTAAGCCAGTTCAATAGACCAAGAACCCCGCTTATGCTGGTTGCCGTAACGCTGATACCACGTGCCACCATAAAAGTCCGTTTCTTCCAGATACAGCAGAGCGGTATACAAATAGTCATCTGCAGCCAACTCCTGGCGTACTTCAAATGCTCCGTCATCGTTCTTTTTGGCTTGATACGTAACGCGGCTACCACCTTCATCAACATGCTCGATGATTAGGGAATCATCGCGCAGCACAACTTGGCATGGGATGAGTTGCTCGCCATCAACGCCGTCTACTGAGTAGTACATGCGAGACTTCTCAAAATTCATGACCTGTCCTCATGAGTGCATCCACCTGACAGGATGGTTTACCGTCGACTCAATGTTCTAGAGTACTGGGTTTATCAGGTGAAAAATGTTGAATTCAATTACCGAACTAAATCTGATAGCTGCCCCCTATCTGCACATGACTTGCACATTGAGAAAGCTCGCGTCCGATAACTCTATGAAAAAAGGCCCTCGAAGGGCCTTTTGTATTCAAACCAAGATCACTTGGCCAGCCAAGACTCGACTTTTTCCGAGCCATATTTTGTTTTCCATTCTTTGAGCGTTTTGTGGTTTCCGCCCTTAGTTTCGACCACTTCCCCTGATTCTGGATTTCTGTAGACCTTGACCTGGCGCGGCTTGCGGCTACCGACCTTCGCTTCAGTGGCTGGTGCGCGACGACCTGCTTGCGGGTCAAGCAGGTTAATAACGTCTTTCAAGCTGTAGCCGTACTTAGCTAGCAAGGCGCGCAATTTGGTTTCAAATTCAATTTCCTGCTTGAGGCCGGCATCGCCCTTCAGTACTTCCAATGCTTGAAGCTGTTCAGCAAGGTGTTTTTCTAGCTGGCGAAATTCCGCGAGTTTGGACATATGAAACCTCATGTGCTTCAGTAAATATGAGAGTAGTATAAACACAGCGCTTACATCTGCGCCATCACATTTATGCAGCTTTCCCGGCAAAGAAAACAAAGGGAGGCTCGCCCTTCAGGACTTAATAGATAGAGTTTCGTCCGTAACGTGTCTACGAGTCTGTTAGCTTGCAGCTTCATAAATGTCAGAACATTATCGAGGGATGGCCCGCCCCCTAGTGGCCATTGAGGTGAGTAACAAAAGATGAAGTATTAATGGCTGACTTCGCAGCGCATCTCCCCTCTCCCCATAGCGGAGGACGCAGCAGCCCGCCAGGCCACGTTACTCATCGAAAGACAACATCTGCCCAGGGCGCCTACTCGTATTAGGCAAAAAAACCGCCGCCCCTTCCAAAACTCTGAATTTTGTTAAAAACTGAAAACAACCATTGCGCCCACCTTCGATCCATTTTTACAATTAACTACAACAAAAAAAGGAGAAGACCGTGAATTACAGATCATCCGAATACATCAAGCGGTACAATCAACAGCTGAGTAAACACGGCGACTGGAAGGTGGAATTGTGCGTTCATGAATGTGGCGAAGATGCTGAGTTTCGTGTTTATCGATTTGATACCGATAAAAAACAATACTTTCTCATGGGGTATATACCTATCGACACCCCAATAAGCGTGCTGACTAGCTGTAAACCACTGTGCAAACATTACTTCCAATGGGGTCAACTGGTTGCCATCTCAGGCATGGCCAGTCCTTCAGGCGAAGGCTCGAGCGTGTTTATCTTTACGTAAAATAATGAACGTGGTGATATTCAGTGAACCATCCTCGCCACGTTTCTTGAGTACCTAGCATGGTACTGCGCGCTAATTAAACACAAAAACAAGGGAGTCGCCGAAATCTGGAGATCTTAGATGCAATCGGTGAGAGGGCATGGCGCTATGTTCATAGGCCAAGTTCCCATTCTAAATAATCCCCCCGCGTGCCTCGTTGGCATAATATTCACGCACAGCCGGAAGGAAGCGCAGCAGCCGATTCCTCAAGTCTTCCCGCATGCCTAAAAATTGGATCGCCTTTCCAATCGCGCTGAGTTCGAATGCCCTCTCTGGAGTGATTGCCAGAGCATGTTGGGCGTGCCTGCGCCTAGAGTGGATACGTTAAACCGTGCTCGACCATTTAGCCTTGGCGTTCGCCTGTGGCTATTCCCAGCCTCGCAGAAGCTAGAGAAATGCAGATCATCATTTTAAATAAGCTGATCCCAGCCGTCCAGCCACTGCGAGGCCAAAGTCACTTGAAACTCAGCAACACCCAGGATCGTCGAAACAATCCTACTAACCTGAAACCATAGGCACACTTCGTTAAATATACAGGCGAATGTCGGACAACATAAATCATGTCTAAAAATTTGCTCGATAACCCATACAATATTTACTTTGGCGAAGCTTTTTTGTTACTGTAATAACAGACCTAAAACTGCGAAATTCCCCCCCCCCAAAAAAAACATAGGTGATCTGATGCTGCACGTACAGAAAAACAAGAAAGACAATATTGTGGTTGTATCTTGCGTACTGAAAAACGCTTCACATGAACAGATGCGTTGTCTAACACCGGCCGTAGGAATTGGCTGGATTTTGGGCGCGCTTGGTCAATCCA
The DNA here is from genome assembly GCF_059695645.1 of Pseudomonas sp. LBUM1673. NCBI lineage: Bacteria > Pseudomonadati > Pseudomonadota > Gammaproteobacteria > Pseudomonadales > Pseudomonadaceae > Pseudomonas > Pseudomonas sp. LBUM1673. Next base: position 1,869,234 of record NZ_CP166780.1, on the reverse strand, counting down.
TCGCGCTCTCAAATCGTCCGGGGCACCAGCTAGAAGATAACGACGTTTTATTTCAATCGATACGTCTTTATATCTCTGATTTTACTGAAATAGATTTTAAGGCGCTTGTGAAGTGCTACAGCCTGACGGATAGAACCACATTTATGAGCAAGCACCTTCCATCGCCTGCCATATCTTCAAACACAATTTCCATACCTAAACAAATTACAGCAGGGTGGCTGGCCTTTAACAAAATGGGAGATAACCCTACCGACGTTGCTTCGCTGCAGGATTTTATCAAAGACTACGACAGAGAGCTGAAACGGCACGCATCCAGTTACTCGCAGCCAGTCGTTTGAGATACGAAGAATGAATTTCTATGAGCTGACTGAGCATCACGCTGAGCTAGTTTGGCCACAAAGCGGAAGCGCATATTTGGCTGTCAACCGAATATGCGCAGGTCGTTACCGAATGCGCCCAGGCTACCACCTCAATTGCTAATATCGCTTTACCTACAACCTCAAGCTAGCCTCGTAATAATGGATCGGGTGCATGCGCAGTAAACTTTAGATAAAATACCCGCTATAAATGTGAAGCATCGATGCAGCGCTCGCTTCCTGATAGATGCTCAGTTCATGGAGTCAGTGGATATCGGGGGGGCAATGCTAGCTCGGCGGTTCGTGTTCCATTTCGCACGACTCCATCTCTTTTTTTCAAGCATATCCCGAATCGGCCAGAGATCTCATTTCGGCCCTTGGACAAGCCACTCCAAGTGCTCCGGGGTGTTTTTGGCGCAGATAAAATGGTTCATCATCCTAGTTATCATCGTCCTTGCGCTTTTTTCCTACTGACCCACTGGAGACCCGATCACAAGGCACCGAGTAACAATTTAGCACCACTCTATTCGGGTGTCCGTTCAGCTTACTCGAAGATCAATCGAACGGTTGTGTCTGGCGGAATGCGCGGAGGCAAACCGAGCTTCAGCCGGGATTTACCCCTGAACGGCTGATCCTGATTGAAATGACCCCACCAGTCAGGCGCACGCTGTAAAACGCACACTGCGCTAAGTTTCAAGTCCGCCCGGCAGTTGCTCACGCCAACTGCAAAATCGACATCGTGCGTCACTGATCAGCTCAATACCTATGGCCGACCTTTACAGCGGGGCAGCGAATGGGGGGAAGTCACGGCATTAGCGAAGAACTCGTATAGTTCGAGGTGGCGTCAGCGTAGGGGGACTGTGGGCGCAAATGGCACTGCTTCGAGCTGGTAGATCAGCAAGATCGCCAGCCCGTTGGACTTTAATGGCGGCCTGTACGCGGTTTATGCGTAGGTTTTTTCGCGAGCAGACTCGGCTCCATAGGAGCCCTGGTTATGCATTACGGTTTTGCAGCCAGCTCAAAAATCCGCCTTTCTTAATTTGCACGGGTCTCGCCAGCACCAATTGGCCGTTCTGCTGGCGAACCGCTTGTAGCTTGTTCAACGCTCGACCAGCATCTACCCGCTTTTCCATGTATTCGCGGGTCAGGGATTTGTCGATCCGGTAGATGATGCACGAGGTCAAGGTGGTAAACGTGGCCTGGGAGGGTATATCGCTGATGATGCTCTGTTCACCCCTCAACTCGCTCGGACCCATTCGCCCAACCTCGGTGTACCCTGCGCCATCTGGCACCGTTGCGCTAACCACGCCGGTTGCGATCACCATCAAACTGTCAGGCACCTCCCCTACTTCCAGCACCACTTGGCCCGCCGCATATTGTTGCGCCACCATCAACTGCGCCATGTTATCGCGCTCGTATTCGCTCAGGGAGCGGAACACTTTCACTTCATCGAGCAGCGTCCGCGCTCGACTTGTGGGTTCGATCACACCCTCAAGCTAGCGGGAAATACCGGCGGCTTCGAGGTGCCGGTGGGCCAAGTCGAATAGTTGATTGTGCACTTGGCTTTTCTTGCCAAGTTCGGCAATGAAGCCGCTGGCTACGTACTCGGACATGGTTTCACCTGCTTCTTTCAACACCGCTTTTGGCGCCGGGCTGAACAGCAACTGGCTGCTGCCTTGAAGTGTGCGCTCCAGGGCATCCAGCACCCGACGCGGGCGAACATGATTGGGCACTTGTATGCTGATCGACACGCCATGCACATTATTTGGTCGGCTCAGGTTGACGATTTTCGCCTTAGCGGCCACTGAGTTTGGCACCACCGCGGTGCTGCCGGCGCTGGTTAGCAGGTGGGTCGCGCGCCAGTCGATGTCGAGAACTTTGCCCTCGACGCCGTCTATCATGATCCAGTCGTCCACTTGGTAGGGCTTGGTGGTGTTGAGCACGATCCCGGAAAACACGTCGCTCAAGGTACTCAAGACAGTTGAAGCCCGGTATGTGGCTAGGCGTAGATATAGATCTTCAGCAAGCCCGCAGGATGAAAGGCCGGGCGACCGGTCGTGGCTGCTTGACACCCTCAAAACCGAAAGTATCCATGTCGAATTCGTTGACGAAGACGTCGTCCACACGCACCGAATTTTCTCGAAGTCCCGAAGGTTAAACAATTCACACAGCCTAGATCGATACCGTAAGCGTTCGGCCAACACGTCGTCCTGATCCCAACGAGTTAGGGTTGATCGTCACTTGCCCTTCAAGATCTTAAGATCAATCGATGCACCACTCATGACCAGTGTGGGAGGAAGCGAACCGTTTTCTGCTGCGCCCAGGCGGATGAAATCGGCTCCCCTGCCAGATGGGATCGCACTCATGCCTAATCGCCGTGTGAGCGAGACCATATGGCGAGGGATTTCTGGCATTAACTACGCCAATCCAAACACCCTCCGGAGCAACGAAGGTTTATTTAAGCCCGCCAAAACGTCGATAAAAGCTTTCGCCAACATCCGGTAACGGACCGTCGGCGGTTTCCAGTGCGTTGTTCAACCACTCTTCGGCTTTGGCGTAGATCAACCGGTAAATGTTGCGGCACAACTGGCGAGCAGCACGACCTTCCCAGTCGCCAGGCAATAACTCGTCCGGCAATTGCGGGTCGCGCAGCAGCAGTTTGCGGTACTCATGAATAAGCAGAATCCGCGCCAGAAAGCAGTCGCAGGGTTGCAGATGTTCTTGCTCGCGAAGCGCTTGCCATAGCGGCCGGAACAGTTGGATGAACTCGCTGTAATGGGTCGCCAGCTCCTCGATGTTCCAGCTCTCGCGCACCTGCAAGCGCAGGGACTTGGAGGCCAAGACATCTTGGGCTATGGTTTCGAAAACGATGGTTTCTTCCTGCGCGCCAAGGTCCAGCAAGGTCGCGTTGACGTCGGCACGGTCGCTGCGCGGACAAGCCAGCACCGCCGGTGAGATCGCACCAAAACCCTGCCACTCCAGTTCTTCGCGCACCTGTTTGCGCTTATCCGGGGTCAGTTGAGTGAGCATCACCAAGCACCAGGCACCGTCCCACGCTGGCACCGAAGAGCTATAGACCCGCTTGAAGGCCTTATCGAAACGGCGGCGACCGGCACCGGTCAGGCTGTAATAGCTGCGACGCCCGACTTTCTCGGCGGTGAGCCAGCCTTCTTTGGTCAGGCGAAAAATCGAGGTGCGGATCAGACGCTCGTTGATGCCGATGGGCTCGAGCAATTGAATCAGGCTGCCCAGCCAGACCGTTCCGCCATGGGGCTCGATGGCATCGCCGTACAACGTGATGATCAGGGAGCTGGCACGGATCGGTGTCTGCTCCTGAAAGCGGGTAATCAGATGGTTCAACGGTGTCAGGGACGACATGGGCGTACCGAGCTAAAAAAAGAAAAGGAATATACCGAATGTGCGTCCCACAGGGGGGTTGTGTTCACAGGGTTGTGTTCACAGGCTGCTGCCCTTGGGCCGCACACCGCTGTCGCTGATGCGTGGGCGATCGGGTTCCGGCTCGGTCAGCGGTTCGCAGACTTGCATCTGCTCGAGGCAACGCTTGGCCAGTTGCTGATATTCGCGGGTGCCCGCCTGCTTCCACGACACTTCCTCATCGCTGAGGCTGCGCTTGACGCTGGCCGGTGCGCCCATCACCAGTGACTGCTCCGGGCATTCGAATCCCGCCTTGACGAAGGCCGCTGCCGAGACGAATGAGCGAGGACCAATGCGCGCGTTGTCCATCACCACCGCATTCATGCCCACCAGCGCATCGGCGCCGATCCGGCAACCATGCAACACAGCGCCGTGACCAATATGACCGTTGCGCTCTACCACCGTGTCGCTGTCCGGAAAACCGTGCATCACGCAGGTGTCCTGCAGATTGGCGCCCTCCTCCAGCACGATCCGGCCAAAGTCCCCGCGCAGACTCGCCAGCGGCCCGACGTAGCAACGGGGGCCGACAATCACGTCACCGATCAGCACGGCCGACGGATGAACGTAAGCAGTGGGATCAACCACCGGGGTCAAGCCATCGAGGCTGTAGCAAGTCATGGGACGTTCCTTTAAGCGCAATGCCGGGTGTATTTACAAAGCGATGCCGATATGGAGCCATTTTGTATCACATCTCTTTTACCAGCACAAAGACAAAAAACCGTATCACTTAATCACGGCGCTTGAAGAAGGCCCAGCGATGCGTCTATCCCAGCCATTAAAACCAATAAAACTGGCGATTATCCGATCATTACCCTTCTCATAAGACCGCCATTAAAATGCCAACCACTCATCAATAAGACACATTAAATCAGTTTTACTATTGTATTTACGTATCACGTTATAGGTATACTCAGGCAAAACCGGCCCACCGAGCCGATCCAATAATGAGCCGGCATTACAGCCGAGCGTGCACCGTGAGAGCATCCGCCATGCCTCTAACCCTTGCTGTCGAGTTCATCGAGCCGGGCGTCCGCCTGATTACCCTGCAGCGCCCACAAGCGCTGAACGCCCTGACCACCGAACTCCTCGGTGAACTGGCGGACGAGCTCAACGCTGCACAAGCCGATCCCGGCACCCGCGCCGTAGTCCTGACCGGCAGCCGCAAAGCCTTCGCGGCCGGCGCCGACATCAAGGAAATGGCCGAACGCAATCTGGTCGGCATCCTCGACGACCCACGCCAGGCGTCGTGGCAGACCATCACCCGTTTCAACAAACCGCTGATCGCCGCCGTCAACGGATTCGCCCTCGGCGGTGGCTGCGAACTGGCGATGCACGCCGATATCATCATTGCCGGTGAAGATGCGCGCTTCGGTCAGCCGGAAATCAATCTCGGGATCATGCCCGGCGCCGGTGGCACCCAACGCCTGCTGCGCGCCGTCGGCAAATCCATGGCCATGCAGATGGTCCTGACCGGCGAGGCGATCGACGCCCGCCAGGCCCAACGTGCCGGCCTGGTCAGTGAAGTGACCCAACCGGAATTCACCGTCGAACGCACCCTGCAAATCGCCCGCAGCATTGCCGGCAAAGCACCGCTGGCGGTGCGTCTGGCCAAGGAAGCGCTGCTCAAGGCGATGGACACCGACCTGGCCAGCGGCCTGCGCCTCGAACGCCATGCCTTCACCGTGCTGGCCGGCACCCGCGACCGTGATGAAGGCATCCGGGCCTTTCAGGAAAAGCGCACGCCGACCTTCACCGGGCAATAAACCGGCACAACTACCCCAATAAAAAAGCAGCGAACGACCTCTCAGAGAGCGCCATGACCATGAACTTCGAACACATCCTGTTTTCCATCGAGGCCGGCGTCGCCCTGCTCAGCCTCAATCGGCCGGACCAGCTCAACAGCTTCAACGCGCAGATGCATGGCGAAGTGAAGGAAGCGCTGAAACAGGTCCGCCAGAATCCGGACGTGCGCGTCCTGCTGCTGACCGGTGAAGGTCGCGGCTTCTGCGCCGGGCAAGACCTCAGCGACCGCAATGTCGCGCCGGGCAGCGCCGTGCCGGATCTGGGTGAGTCCATCGAGAAGTTCTACAACCCGCTGATCCGCCAATTGCGCGACCTGCCGATGCCGGTGATCTGCGCGGTCAATGGCGTGGCGGCCGGGGCCGGCGCCAACATTCCGCTGGCCTGCGACCTGGTACTGGCGGCACGCTCAGCGAGCTTCATTCAAGCCTTCTGCAAAATCGGCCTGATCCCTGATTCCGGCGGCACCTGGACGTTGCCGCGGCTGGTAGGCATGGCTCGGGCCAAAGCGCTGGCCTTGCTCGGCAATCGCCTGACGGCCGAGCAAGCTGAGCAATGGGGGCTGATCTACCGCTGCGTAGATGATTCCGAACTGCGCAACGAAGCCCTGACGCTCGCCCGCCACCTGGCCACCCAACCGACCTACGCTCTGGCGCTGATCAAGCGCAGCCTGAACGCCAGCCTGAGCAACACCTTTGACGAACAGCTGGAGCTGGAAAAAGACCTGCAACGCCTGGCCGGGCGCAGCGAGGATTACCGTGAGGGTGTCAGCGCCTTCATGGAGAAACGCAACCCAAGCTTCAAGGGGCGCTGAGTCATGACTGCATTGAACACCAACGCGCGCATCGCGGTGATCGGCGCCGGTGCCATGGGCGCAGGCATTGCGCAGGTCGCTGCACAAGCCGGCCATCCGGTGCTGTTGCTCGACAATCGGCCGGGCGCTGCCGCTCAGGCCATCGATGGCATTGACCGGCAATTGGGCAAACGGGTCGAGAAAGGCAAGCTCTCGGCCGGGGCGCGGACCGCAACCATCGCCCGCCTGCAGGCCGTGGAAGCCATCGAAGCGTTGGCCGATTGTGAGCTGATCATCGAAGCCATCGTCGAGAACCTCGAGGTCAAACGCGCCCTGTTCCGACAGCTGGAAAGTATCTGTGATGAACGCTGCATTCTCGCCAGCAACACCTCGTCGCTGTCGATCACCAGCATTGCTGCGCAGCTGAACCATCCGCAACGCTTGCTCGGCCTGCACTTTTTCAACCCGGCACCGATCATGGCGCTAGTGGAAATCGTATCCGGCCTGGCCACTGATCCAGCGCTGGCCGAATGTCTGTACGACACTGCCAAGGCCTGGGGTAAACAACCGGTGCACACACGCTCGACGCCGGGCTTCATCGTCAATCGCGTGGCCCGGCCGTTCTACGCCGAGAGCTTGCGTTTGCTCCAGGAAAGCGCCGCTGATTGCCCGACGCTGGATGCACTGATGCGCGATGCCGGTGGCTTCGCCATGGGCGCGTTCGAACTGACCGACCTGATCGGTCATGACGTCAACTATGCCGTGACGTGCTCGGTGTTCGACGCCTATTACGGTGACAGCCGCTTCCTGCCGTCGTTGATCCAGAAAGAGCTGGTGGATGCCGGACGTCTGGGGCGCAAAAGCGGCCAGGGATTTTACAGCTATGCCGAAGGTATCGAGCGTGCGCAACCCGCTTCAATCAGCCGCGAAAGCTCCGTTGAAACCTGCGTTGTAGAAGGTGATCTGGGCATCGCAAACGCTCTTATCTCGCGTTTTCGCGAGCACGGCATCGACGTCATACAGCGCGATGGCCAGGGCTTGCTGCGCGTCGGTGATGCGGTGCTGGCCTTGAGCGACGGGCGCATGGCGTGTGAGCGCGCCAACGAAGATGGCCTGCGCAATCTGATCCTGCTCGACCTGGCGTTCGACTTTGGCAAGGCCAGCCGCATCGCCATCAGTAGCTGCGCAGGCATCGAACCCTGCGCGCTCGAACAGGGTATTGCGCTGCTTCAACAGGCCGGATTCAAAGTCAGCCAACTCAGCGACAGCCCGGCCCTCGCCGTTTTGCGCACCGTCGCCATGCTCGCCAACGAAGCCGCCGACGCCCTGCTGCAAGGCGTGGCCTCGGCTGCCGACATCGATCTGGCGATGCGTACCGGCGTCAATTACCCCCAAGGTCCGCTGGCCTGGGCGGCCACGATCGGGCTTTCACACATCCTGAAGGTGCTGGAAAACCTGCAAGCCCGTTATGGCGAAGAACGCTATCGACCGTCGCTGCTATTGCGCCGCCGGGTCGCCGAAGGGAGAAATTTCCATGACTAACCACGAAGCGATGAACCTGGCCAGTACCTGCGCGCAAACGATGTTCAAGCGCGACGCCGCCAGTCAAGCCATGGGCATGCGCCTGCTCTCGGTGGCCCCCGGTGCAGCCCGCGTGGGCATGAGCGTGCGCGCCGACATGATTCAGGGTCACGGCACCTGCCACGGCGGTTACCTGTTTGCCCTCGCCGATTCGGCGTTTGCCTTTGCCTGCAACAGCTACAACGAAGCCACGGTCGCTATCGGCTGCAGCATCGACTACATCGCTCCGGCGCGCCTGGGCGACACCTTGAATGCCGACTGCATCGAGCAAAGCCGTTCCGGTCGCACCGGCAACTATGACGTACGCATTGAAAACCAACTGGGCCAGCTCATTGCGCTGTTCCATGGCAAATCCTACAAAGTGCGCGGCGCTGTGCTGACGCAGGAGAATCCGAATGAATGACGCCTTGATCATCGACGCGGTGCGGACCCCGATCGGCCGCTACGCCGGAGCCTTGAGCAGCGTGCGCGCCGACGACCTCGGCGCGATGCCGCTGCGCGAACTGCTGCGCCGTCACCCGCAAGTCGACTGGAATGCCGTTGATGACGTGATTTACGGCTGCGCCAACCAGGCCGGCGAAGACAACCGCAACGTTGCACGCATGTCGGCTCTGCTGGCCGGATTGCCGGTCAGCGTGCCCGGCACCACACTCAACCGTTTGTGCGGTTCCGGGCTGGATGCTATCGGTACCGCCGCCCGGGCGATTCGCTGTGGCGAGGCCGGGTTGATGCTGGTCGGCGGTGTCGAATCGATGTCCCGTGCACCACTGGTGATGGGCAAGGCCGAACAGGCGTTTTCCCGCGACGCGCAGGTCTACGACACCACCATCGGCTGGCGCTTCGTCAATCCACTGATGAAAAAAGCCTTCGGCATCGACTCCATGCCGGAAACCGCCGAGAACGTCGCCGAGCAGTTCAACATCTCCCGTGCCGACCAGGACGCCTTTGCCCTGCGCAGCCAGCAGCGCGCCGGTGCAGCCCAGGCCAGCGGGCGCTTGGCCAAAGAAATCGTTGCGGTAGAAATCCCCCAGCGCAAAGGCCCTGCCAAAGTCGTCGAGCATGACGAGCACCCGCGCGGCGACACCACGCTTGAGCAGTTGCAGAAGCTCGGCACGCCGTTTCGCGAAGGCGGCAGCATCACCGCCGGCAATGCATCCGGAGTCAACGACGGGGCTTGCGCGCTGTTGCTGGCCAGCCCGCAAGTCGCTAAACGCCACGGCCTGAAGGCTCGCGGCCGGGTCGTCGCCATGGCCACCGCAGGCGTCGAACCACAGATCATGGGCATCGGCCCGGTGCCGGCAACCCGCAAGGTACTGGAGCTGGCGAACCTGAGCCTGGCGGACATGGACGTGATCGAACTCAACGAAGCCTTTGCCGCCCAGGGCCTGGCGGTGTTGCGCGAGCTCGGCCTGAGCGACACCGACCCGCGGGTCAATCCCAACGGCGGCGCCATTGCCCTCGGTCATCCGCTGGGCATGAGCGGCGCACGGCTGGTGACCACCGCCCTGCATGAACTGGAAGAACGTCAGGGTCGCTACGCCTTGTGCACCATGTGCATCGGCGTTGGCCAGGGCATCGCGCTGATCATCGAGCGCCTGTCCGACTAAAGAACCGCGATTCCCGAGGAGCCGAGAGGTATCCTTGGGGCATGCACTCTAAGCCCTTGTGCGAAAGGGCTGAAACACAAAAATAATTCGAGTGAAGTTATGAACATGCCAATTGCCAAAGCCGTGCTTGATCCAGTGCTGGACCCGATTGAAACCGCCAGCATCGACGAACTCCGCCAGCTCCAACTGGAGCGTCTTCGCTGGAGCCTTAAACACGCGTATCAGAACGTGCCGCTGTACCGTCAACGCTTCGATGCGCTGGGTGTGCGCCCGGATGACATCAAATCGCTGGAAGACTTGGCGAAGTTTCCTTTCACCACCAAGTCCGACCTGCGCGATAACTACCCCTACGGCATGTTCGCCGTGCCGATGCATGACGTGGTGCGCCTGCACGCTTCCAGCGGCACCACCGGCAAACCGACCGTCGTCGGCTACACCCAGAACGACATCGACACCTGGGCCAACGTGGTCGCCCGCTCGATCCGTGCGGCGGGTGGCCGACGTGGCGACAAAGTGCATATTTCCTATGGTTACGGCCTGTTCACCGGCGGCCTCGGCGCCCACTACGGTGCCGAACGCCTGGGTTGCACGGTGATTCCGATGTCCGGCGGCCAGACCGAAAAACAGGTGCAGCTGATCAAGGATTTCCAACCAGACATCATCATGGTCACGCCGTCCTACATGCTCAACATCGCCGATGAAATCGAGCGTCAGGGCATCGACCCGCACAAACTGGCGCTGCGCCTGGGCATCTTCGGCGCCGAACCCTGGACTGCCGAACTGCGCAGCGCCATCGAGAATCGCCTGGGCATTACCGCTCTGGACATCTACGGCCTCTCGGAAATCATGGGGCCAGGCGTTGCCATGGAGTGCGCGGAAACCAAGGACGGGCCGACGATCTGGGAAGACCACTTCTACCCGGAAATCATCGATCCGGTCACCGGTGAAGTGCTGCCGGACGGGCAGATGGGCGAGCTGGTGTTTACGTCGCTGACTAAAGAAGCGCTGCCGATGATCCGATATCGCACCCGCGACTTGACGCGTCTGTTGCCGGGCACTGCGCGGCCGATGCGGCGTATCGACAAGATCACTGGGCGCAGTGATGACATGTTGATCATTCGTGGGGTTAACGTGTTTCCGACGCAGATTGAGGAGCAGGTGCTGAAAATCAAACAGCTTGCGGAGTGTTATGAGATTCATCTGTATCGCAATGGCAACCTGGACAGCGTTGATGTGCATGTGGAGCTCAAGGCTGAACATCAGCATTGGGGGGATGATCAGCAGAAGGCTGTGTGTGCGGAGTTGAGTCGGCATATCAAGACGTATATCGGGATCAGTTCGCGGATTGTTTTGCAGCCTATGCATTCGATCAAGCGGTCTGAGGGCAAGGCTTGTCACGTGATGGATAAGCGCCCGAAAGCATGACTGCTGCACCCTTTATGGCCCCGCTTTTGCGGGGTTTTTTTTGGGGGATCTGTGTACATATCCGTTTCTGATCGTTCCCACGCTCCGCGTGGGAATGCATCCCGTGACGCTCCGCGTCACCCATGCGCAGGACTCAAGCCTCAGGTCGTCAGCGGGACGCAGAGCGTCCCCGGCGGCATTCCCACGCGGAGCGTGGGAACGATCACTACAGGCAAACACGTGCACTTGAATTCAGGTCGGCCGGTAGGCCGCCTCGCCTTTGATTTTGATCTTGATCTGCCCCGTCGGAAGGCCGAGTGGAGGTTCTGCGCAGTGGACACCCCGGCATGGATGCCGGGCTAGCCGCCCCCGGCCATGGATGGCCGATGGCGGGCCCACGGAGCAGGACCGGAGCGAGGGTATGCCAAGCCTAGGCGAGGCACCGTACGTCAGGGCGAGAGCGTTTGGTTACTGTGCGCTTTTCAAAGTGCCCCGCCGTAAGGGCGGAACCCTTAGCCGCCGATACCGAAGAAACGGATATGCACGCATAACCCCGCCCCAAAACAACCACTCATCCCAAAGCGATACAAAAACGCATACGACACGTTATTTTGTGTTTGATATTAATTTCCGTATCGCTTATAAAGTTCTCCATGCCATCAAACAGATTCACGGCGGGAGGCCCCCCATGTACGCACAGCTTGTAGAAACCGGCGTCAAGCGCATAAAGGACCTGTCGGAGATGTCCGACCAGGAACGCGTCTTCCAGGAAAAAATCGATTCAGAAATCAAGATCGAAGCCAAAAACTGGATGCCCGATGCCTATCGCCAAACCCTCATCCGGCAGATCTCCCAGCACGCCCACTCCGAAATCGTCGGCATGCTGCCCGAAGGCAACTGGGTCACCCGCGCGCCATCGCTCAAACGCAAACTGCAATTGATGGCCAAAATCCAGGACGAAGCCGGCCACGGCTTGTACCTCTACAGCGCCATGGAAACCCTCGGTGCCGACCGCGATGAAGAAATCGCAAAGCTGCACAGTGGCAAAGCCAAGTACTCGAGCATCTTCAATTACCCGACGCTGAACTGGGCTGACATGGGCGCAGTGGGCTGGCTGGTGGACGGCGCGGCGATCGTCAATCAGGTCGTGTTGCAGCGCACCTCCTACGGCCCCTACTCCCGGGCCATGGTGCGGATCTGCAAGGAAGAGAGTTTCCACCAGCGCCAGGGCTACGAAATTCTTCTGACCATGATGCGCCACGGCAATCAAGCGCAAAAAGACATGGTCCAGGACGCGATCAACCGCCTGTGGTGGCCGTCGCTGATGATGTTCGGCCCAAGCGACGAAAACTCGCCAAACAGCGCTCAGTCCATGGCCTGGAAAATCAAGCGCCAGAGCAACGACGAACTGCGCCAGCGCTTCATCGACCAGACCATCCCGCAACTCGAATTGCTGGGCTGCACCTGCCCAGATCCGGACCTGAAGTGGAACGCCGAACGCGGCCACTATGACTTCGGCGAAATCCAGTGGAACGAATTCTACGAAGTACTCAAGGGCAACGGCCCGTGCAACCAGGAACGCGTTTCCACCCGTCGCAAAGCCATTGAAGACGGTGCCTGGGTCCGCGAAGCCGCGGTCGCTCACGCTCGCAAAAAACAGAACAAGAACGCCGCCTGATCGGCCACCTGATGTGGAGTCACTGATATGTCCGAATGGACCCTTTTCGAAGTTTTCGTGCGCAGCAAGCACGGCCTCAACCACAAGCATGTCGGCAGCGTGCACGCCGCCGACACCACCATGGCCATCGAGAACGCCCGCGAGTTGTACACCCGCCGCAGCGAAGGCGTGAGCCTGTGGGTCGTGCCTTCGGCGCTGATCACCGCCTCCTCCCCTGATGAAAAAGACCCGCTGTTCGACCCGTCGGACGACAAGGTTTATCGCCACGCCAGCTTCTACGAGTTGCCGGCCGAAGTCGGGCACATGTGAGGTCGACCATGAACAACCAGACTGATCTGATCGAATACCTGCTGCGCCTCGGCGACAGCGCCCTGATCCAGGGCCAGCGCCTGTGCCAATGGTGCGGCCACGCCCCGGCGCTGGAAGAAGAACTGGCGCTGATGAACGTCGGCCTCGACCTGGTGGGCCAGGCACGCAACTGGCTGGAATACGCCGCCGAACTGCTCAACGACGGTCGCGACGCCGATCACCTGGCGTTCCACCGTGATGAGCGTGCCTATCGCAACCTGCTGCTGGTGGAACAACCCAACGGCGATTATGCGGTGACCATCCTCAAGCAATTTCTCTACGACGCCTGGCACCTGCAAGTACTCAGCGGCCTGAGCGAGTCCAGCGACGAGCGCATTGCCGGAATCGCCGCCAAAGCAGTCAAGGAGGTCACCTACCACCTGCGCCGCTCGGGCGAATGGGTCGAGCGTCTGGGTGACGGCACCGAAGAAAGCCACCGGCGTATGCTCGCGGCCATCCCTGAGGTCTGGCGTTTCACGGTCGAGCTGACCAGTGCTGACGACAGCGAACAACGCCTGAGCGCAGCCGGTATTACCCCGGATACCGCGCAGGTCGCCGCGGCCTGGCAAGCCAAGGTCAGCGAGATTTTCGCCAGCGCCACCCTGCCCGTGCCTGCCGCACCGAGCTATTTCTACCTGAATGCACGCAAGGGTCTGCACACCGAACACCTCGGCATTCTGCTGGCCGAGATGCAATCACTGCCACGAGCGTACCCCGATGCAACCTGGTGAGCTGATCGCCAGCGACCAGGGTGCACGGCCGGCTCAACCAACCGACCTGACGGCTGCCTGGGCGACATTGGCGCAAGTCATGGACCCGGAAGTGCCGGTGGTCAGCGTGGTCGATTTGGGCATCGTTCGCGGTCTCGACTGGCAGGCCGGACATCTGCACGTGGTCGTCACACCGACTTACTCCGGTTGCCCCGCCACCGAAGTAATCGAAAGCGACATCCGCGAGGCGCTGGAACTCGCCGGGTTCAAGGCACCGCAACTGGAACGCAAATTGACCCCGGCCTGGACCACCGAGTGGATCACTGACAGCGGTCGCGAACGCCTGCGCGCCTACGGCATCGCGCCGCCCGAGGGCAGCACCAGCAAGCGCAGCCTGCTCGGCGAAAGCCCGGTGATCGTCTGTCCGCAATGCGGCAGCGCACACACCGAAGTGCTTAGCGAGTTTGGTTCCACCGCGTGCAAGGCACTGTACCGCTGCGTTGATTGCCGCGAACCGTTTGACTATTTCAAGTGCATCTGAGCGGCAATCGGCCGTCCCAGCTGGAGAATAACAATGAGTAAATTTCACAGCCTGACCATCAAGGACGTGCGCGCCGAGACCCGTGACGCGGTGTCCATCGCCTTCGAGATTCCGCAGCACTTGCAAGACAGTTTTCACTTCACTCAGGGCCAGCACCTGGTGATGCGCACCCAGATGGACGGCGAAGAAGTCCGTCGCTCCTATTCGATCTGCACCGGGGTCAACGACGGTGAACTGCGCATCGCCATCAAGCGCGTGGCCGGCGGACGTTTCTCGGCATTTGCCAATGAGCAGTTGAAGGCCGGGCACAGCCTGGAAGTGATGCCGCCGGCCGGGCACTTTCATGTCGAACTCGACCCGACCCGCCAGGGCAACTACCTGGCGGTCGCGGCGGGCAGCGGCATCACGCCGATCCTGTCGATCATCAAGACCACCCTGCAAACCGAGCCGCACAGCCGCGTCACGCTGCTGTATGGCAACCGCTCAAGTTCCGGCGCGTTGTTTCGCGAACAACTCGAAGACCTGAAAAACCGCTACTTGCAACGCTTGAATCTGATCTTCGTGTTCAGTCGCGAACAGCAGGATGTCGACCTGTACAACGGCCGGATCAACGCCGAGAAATGCGAGCAGCTGTTCTCTCGCTGGCTCGACGTCAAAGCCCTCGACGCCGCCTTCATCTGCGGCCCGCAGGAGATGACCGAAACCGTGCGCGACAGCCTGAAAGCCAAAGGCATGCCGCACGAGCGCATCCATTTCGAACTGTTTGCCGCCGCCGGCAGCCAGCAAAAACGCGAAGCCCGCGAGGCGGCTCGGCAGGTTGATGCCGCCGTCAGCCAGATCACCGTCATCAGCGACGGCCGCGCCCTGGCCTTCGACCTGCCGCGCAACAGCCAGAGCATCCTCGACGCCGGCAACGCCCAAGGCGCCGAACTGCCTTACTCGTGCAAGGCCGGCGTGTGCTCGACCTGCAAATGCAAGGTCATCGAAGGCGAAGTGGAAATGGACAGCAACCATGCCCTGGAAGATTACGAAGTGGCCGCCGGCTATGTGCTGTCGTGCCAGGCGTTTCCGGTAAGCGACAAAGTGGTGCTGGATTTTGATCAGCTCTGATTACTCCACACCCACAGGGTCCACGCAATACCTGTGGGAGCGTGGCTTGCCCGCGATAAGGGCCGCAGGACCTTCTTTCAGCGTGAAACCGTAAACCCGCTTCACCCCACAACAAAAACAACAACAGAGAGCGCGCCATGACACCCAAAGACGTAGAACTCATCCGGCAGAACCCCGACTTCATCCAGTTGGTACGCCGCAAACAGAACCTGTATTGGTCGCTGTCGCTGATCATGCTGGTGATCTATTTCGGCTTCGTCTTACTGGTGGCGTTCTCCCCCGCCACCCTAGGCCAATCCCTGAGCGGTGGCGTGACCACCGTGGGCATGTTGGTGGGTGTGGTGATCGTGGCAATGGCGTTCGCATTGACCGGTTTCTACGTTTATCGCGCCAACAACGTGATCGATCCGCTCAACGAAAAGCTCAAACAGGAGTGCGCCCGATGAGCCGTCTTCTTGCGTTATTCCTGCCTCTGGCCTTTGTCGCTGACTTTGCGGCAGCGGCCGACGGCGCGTCCCGCCCGCTGAACTGGACCGCGATCGGCATGTTCCTGGTGTTCGTGCTGTTCACCCTCGGTGTGACGCGCTGGGCCGCGCTGCGCACTCGCTCCGCCAGCGATTTCTACACCGCTGGCGGTGGCATGACCGGTTTCCAGAACGGTCTGGCGATTGCCGGCGACATGATCTCCGCGGCGTCCTTTCTGGGCATCTCGGCGATGATGTTCCTCAATGGCTATGACGGCTTGCTCTACGCCCTGGGCGTACTGGCGGGCTGGCCGATTATTCTGTTCCTGATCGCCGAACGCCTGCGCAACCTTGGTAAATACACCTTTGCCGACGTGGTCTCCTATCGCCTGGAACAAACCCCGGTGCGCCTGACCTCCGCCTTCGGCACCTTGACCGTGGCCCTGATGTACCTGGTGGCGCAGATGGTCGGCGCCGGCAAGCTGATCGAATTGTTGTTCGGCATCGATTACCTCTACGCGGTGATGCTGGTCGGCGTGTTGATGGTGTTCTACGTGACCTTCGGCGGCATGCTCGCCACCACCTGGGTGCAGATCATCAAGGCCGTTATGCTGCTGTTCGGCACCACGTTCATGGCGTTCATGGTGCTCAAGCATTTCGGTTTCAGCACCGAGGCGATGTTCGCCGGGGCCACTGCCGTGCACGCCAAGGGTAACGCGATCATGGCGCCCGGCGGTTTGCTGTCGAACCCGATCGATGCAATCTCGCTGGGTCTGGGCATGATGTTCGGCACCGCCGGCCTGCCGCATATCCTGATGCGTTTCTTCACCGTCAGCGACGCCAAGGAAGCGCGCAAAAGCGTGTTCTACGCCACCGGATTTATCGGTTACTTCTACTTGCTGCTGATCATCGTTGGCTTCGGCGCGATCGTCATGGTCGGCACCGATCCAGCGTTCCGTGACGCCAACGGCGCAATCATCGGCGGCGGCAACATGATCGCGGTGCACCTGGCCCAGGCCGTGGGTGGCAACCTGTTCCTCGGCTTCATCTCGGCGGTCGCCTTCGCCACCATTCTCGCGGTGGTTGCCGGGTTGGCGTTGTCCGGCGCCTCGGCGGTGTCCCACGATTTGTATGCCTGCGTGATGCGCAAGGGCCAGGCCAGCGAACAGCAGGAAATCCGCGTCTCTCGGATTGCCACGCTGTGCATCGGTGTCCTGGCAATCATCCTCGGCCTGTTGTTCGAATCGCAGAACATTGCCTTCCTCTCCGGACTGGTGCTGGCCATCGCCGCCTCGGTAAATTTCCCGGTGTTGTTCCTCTCGATGTACTGGAAAGGCCTGACCACCCGCGGCGCGGTGACCGGCAGTCTGGCGGGGCTGATCTCGGCGATTGTCCTGCTGGTGCTGAGCCCGGCGGTGTGGGTCAACGTGCTGCATCACGACAAGGCCCTGTTCCCCTACTCCAACCCGGCGCTGTTTTCCATGAGCCTGGCGTTCTTCAGCGCCTGGGTGTTTTCCGTCACCGACACCTCACCGCGTGCAGCCCTTGAGCGTGGCCGTTATCTGGCGCAGTTCATCCGCTCCATGACCGGCATCGGTGCCTCCGGCGCCAGCAAACACTAAACAACGATCGATCTGATGGCAGGGAATAAAAATAATGAAGCCCGCGCGTACCGCATCCTACGAATCACTGTTCTCGCTCGCCGCCGTATTGAGTCTGCCCATGGTCGCACCCAGCGCCATGGCTGACTTCATCGACGACAGCAAGGCCCGCATTGAAATGCGCAACCACTACATCAATCGCGATTTCCGTCAGGACAACGCGCCGCAATCCAAGGCTGAAGAATGGGCACAGGGATTCACTGCGCGCATCGAGTCCGGGTTCACCGACGGTACATTCGCCTTCGGTCTCGACGCGCTTGGGGAGTTGGGGCTGAAACTCGACTCCAGCCCGGATCGTCGTGGCACCGGGCTGCTGCCCTTTGGCCCGAACAGCCATGAGCCGGCTGACGAGTTCAGCCAACTGGGGCTGACCGGCAAGCTGCGCGTATCCAAGAGCGTATTGAAGCTTGGCACCCTGCAACCCTTGCTGCCGGTAGCGACCTACAACGACACCCGTCTGCTGGGTTCAACCTTTGAGGGCGGCTTGCTGACCAGCCAGGAAATCAGTGGCCTGACGGTCAATGCGGGGCGCCTGACCAAGGCCAACCTGCGGGACTCGTCCAGCAACGATGACATCGGCTACGGCGCCGCCAGCAGCGATCACTTCGACTTCGCCGGCGGCAGCTACGCCTTCAGCCCGCAGCTGAACCTGAGCTACTACTACGGCAAGCTTGATCAGATTTATCGCCAGCAGTTCGTCGGGCTGGTGCATACCCAGCCGCTGGGCAACGGTTTCAACCTACGCAGCGACGTGCGCTATTTCGATAGCCGAGGGGATGGCGTCGAGCGCGCCGGGCGTATCGACAACCGCAATTTCAACAGCATGTTCACCGTGTCCCACGGAGCCCACAAGGTCAGTGCCACGTACCAGCAGTTGTCCGGCGACAGCGCCTTTCCGTTCCTCAACGGCGGTGATCCCTACGTGGTCAACCTGGTGACCTACAACACCTACACCCGCGCCGACGAGGATTCCTGGCAGCTGCGTTACGACTATGACTTCGCGGCACAAGGCATCCCCGGCCTGACCTTCATGACCCGCTACACCGACGGTCGCCACGTTAAATCCGGCAGCGTCGACAACGGCCGCGAGTGGGAGCGTGATACCGACATCAGTTACGTCATCCAGAGCGGCGTGTTCAAGGACGTCAGCCTGCGCTGGCGCAATGTGACCTTCCGCTCCGGCAATGGCTTGAATACCGCCATCGATGAAAACCGGCTGATCGTCGGTTACACCGTGGCGCTTTGGTAATCCCGAATGGCGCGGTCGCGGCCGCGCCAACACTTTTCATCACCAGGAGCAATCGTGATGTCCTCTTCACCTACACTGCACGCCCCTACTCTGCAGAGTTTCATCGCCGGTCGCTGGATCGGCCAGCACGGTGCCCAGGTGCTGCGCAGTGCCATCGACGGCCATGAAATTGCGCGCACCCACGAAGAGCGCCCGGATTTCGCCGAAGCTGTCGAACACGGCCGTCGCCAGGGCGTCAGCGGCTTGATGGCGCTGGACTTCCAGCAACGGGCCCAGCGTCTCAAGGCACTGGCCTTGTACCTGAGCGAACGCAAAGAGCAGCTCTACGCCATCTCCCACCACAGCGGCGCCACCCGCGCCGACAGCTGGATCGACATCGAAGGCGGCAACAGCACGCTGTTTACCTACGCCAGCCTCGGCTCCCGCGAACTGCCATCAGGCAATATCGTCCACGAAGGCCCGGCGATGCCGCTGAGCAAACTTGGCACCTTCGCCGGCACGCACATTCTGGTGCCCCGTGGCGGCCTGGCGGTGCACATCAACGCCTTCAACTTCCCGATATGGGGCATGCTGGAAAAGTTCGCACCGAGCTTTCTCGCCGGCATGCCGTGCATCGTGAAACCGGCCAGCGCCACCAGCTATTTGACCGAAGCCGTGGTACGGCTGATGGACGAATCCGGTTTGCTGCCCGCAGGCAGTTTGCAGTTGATCATCGGCAGCACCGGTGACCTGCTCGATCGCCTGCAAGGCCAGGACGTGGTGACCTTCACCGGCTCGGCCGACACCGCCGCCAAGCTTAGGGTCAATCCAAACCTGATCCGTAACTCGGTGCCCTTCAACGCCGAAGCCGACTCGCTGAACTGCGCAATCCTCGCCCCGGACGTAACGCCGGACGACGAAGAGTTCGAGCTGTTCATCAAGGAAGTCGCCCGGGAAATGACCACCAAGGCCGGGCAGAAATGCACCGCCATTCGCCGCGCGATTGTCCCGGCCAACCACATCGATGCGGTCGCGACCCGCCTGCGCGATCGACTGGCGAAAATTGTGGTTGGCGACCCGTCGGTGGAAGGCGTACGCATGGGCGCGCTGGCGTCTCACGATCAGCAAAAAGACGTCGCCGAGCGTCTGGAAAGCCTGTTGCAGAGCAGTGATCTGTTGTTCGGTGCCCGTGATGGTTTCGAGCCGCGCGGTGAAAACGTCAGCCAGGGTGCGTTCTTTGCGCCGACGTTACTGCAATCACGCGACCCGCACGCCGAGGGCGGTGCTCACGATATCGAAGCGTTCGGCCCGGTCAGTACCTTGATGGCCTACGACGATCTGGACGAAGCACTGGTCCTGGCAGCTCGCGGTAAAGGCAGCCTGGTGGCCAGTTTGATCACCAAGGATCCACAGATCGCCGCCAAGGCAATCCCGGTAGTGGCTGCCTGGCACGGCCGTTTGCTGGTGCTGGACCGCGAATCTGCCGTCGAATCCACCGGCCACGGTTCACCCCTGCCACAACTCAAACACGGCGGCCCGGGTCGTGCCGGCGGCGGTGAAGAGCTCGGCGGTTTGCGCGCGGTGAAGCACTACCTGCAACGCGCGGCGGTGCAAGGCTCGCCGACCATGTTGGCGGCGGTCACCCGCGAATACGTGCGTGGCGCCAAGGTCATCGAAACCGAAGTGCATCCGTTCCGTCGGTTCTTCCAGGACCTGCAGATCGGCGAGTCATTGCTGACTCACCGCCGCACCGTGACCGAAGCCGATTTGGTGAACTTCGGTTGCCTGTCCGGCGATCATTTCTACATGCACTTTGACGACATCGCCGCCAAGGAATCGCAATTCGGCAAACGCATCGCCCACGGTTACTTCGTGCTGTCGGCGGCGGCCGGCCTGTTCGTGTCCCCGGCGCCCGGCCCGGTCCTGGCCAACTACGGCCTGGACACCTTGCGCTTCATCAACCCAGTGGGCATCGGCGACACCATCCAGGCGCGCCTGACCTGCAAACGCAAGATCGATCAGGGCAAAAACAGCCCACAAGGTACTCCGCAAGGGGTGGTGGCGTGGGATGTGGAAGTCATCAATCAGTTGGGCGAACTGGTGGCCAGTTACGATATTTTGACTTTAGTAGTGAAGCACGCGGAGTAATCGCACTCAAAAGCATTGAGCGCTCAAGCCTGCTTCTCACCAGCAGGCCTGAGCACGTCAGTAATGCTTATTCACCAACATCAGGCTGAGTCCAAAACATATCCGCCGATTGAAGGAGATGCATGGCATCTATACCCTGATCGGTTGCCTGCGAGCGTAGCGCCCTGCGCTTTTGAATGCTATGTGTCGTCAGCTGCATGCCGCGAACAGACCTCAAGCGACAGTATTCAAGGCAACTCACAACCCCAAAGAGTTAGACGTCCCTTACCTTCGTTTCGCAGAGGCACACGTCCAAAGCTGGCTATATTGCCCCATATTTTCGAATGCCCGTGCTGACGACGTTGGCATAGAAATTCAGTTTGCTCCGTCTTAAGCGTTGAAACGGTACCAACACTGATCAAGTTGCCAACGCGGCCAAGCACTGAGGTGTGGGCATAGAGAATGCTGGGTATTCATCTACGATTCATTGAGTGGTTCAAGCGGCTTCAACTTGCTAGCAGCAGGCATAGGACACTCCCATGCAACCATTATCAGCTTTTTTCAGACGCCAGCCTCTAGAAGCGGCAGACTCAATTGCACCGCTTAAACCAAAAAACCTCCTGTGTTGGTTTTCGATCATCAGCTTCATCCTGATCAGCGCCATAGCTATCGGACTGGGTTGTGTATCGACTCGCTTCTTGGTTATCGAAAGCCTGGCGCGCGACGCCCTGTTATCAGCGCAATTTATCCAGACCATCGCCAAGGGTGAGATACGTCACCACGGGCTGGCCGGGATGCGGATGGGGGACGTTCTGGTAGCCACCCATTATGGAATGCTGTCGGAAGAAATGTCTCTGAATCGGCACCGTGCCCGCTCCGAGTTCCTCGACCACTTATCACACCTCCCCGATTCACTTTTGATCAGCATCTACTCCCCGCGTAGGACGGTAATGTGGTCGACCAATCCGCAGCTTATCGGGCAAAAATTTCTGAATAACGAAGCACTTGAAGCGGCTTTCAGCTAAAAAGACCGGGTTTCCACCAAATATAGTAATGCTGATGAGCGCCGTCCCGAACAGCAATTTTTACTCGCGCCCAAAATGTTCTTTATCGAGAGCTACATCCCCCTAGTAGATGATTTGGGGAATATCCTGGCAGTGGTTGAAATCTACAAAGAGCCGAGGGACCTGATCAAACGCCTCAATCGGGGCCACTGGATCATTTGGCTGTCTACAGCGCTGGGCGGTCTGCTGCTTTATTTCGGGCTGTATTGGATTGTTCGACGGGCATCGCTCCAACTGGGATCGCAGGAGGCACAACTCGTCGCCAACAAGACTTACGTGGGCGCGGGTGCGCTTGAGCGCACCGCTGTTTATACAGTGACTGGATAAGATGAAAGCTTCTGATGAGAATGTTCCGGCTAACATCCTACATATCTGATGGCCAATTCGACATGGCCTGATCAATCACCATTTCCAGTGTTTCACGACTGAAACCGGCCTTGGCCTGAACAGCCATGCCGTGGAGCACAGCGCATATGTAGGTGGCCAGTACTGCGCAGTTGGCCGTTTTTGGCAGATCACCCTCCCGTCGGGCTCGTTCGAAGCGCTCCCGCAGCGATGCCTCCCCAGCAGCCCGGGCATCGATAAGAGCTTGCCGAATCGGTTGGGCATCGTCCGTGCCGGCGATTGAGCCGTGGATACCCAAGCATCCGGTGTGCTCCGGATAACGAGTGTTCAGCTCGACTGCACTGCGCAGGATGTGTTCAGCCACCTCGCGCGAGGTCGATTGCTCCAGCGCCGCAGGGAAGAACGAAAGGTAATGTTCGTAATAGCGTTCGAGAGCACGTAGGAATAGCGCTTCCTTATTGCCAAAAGCCGAGTAGAGGGCAGGACGCTCGACACCTGTGGCCTTCGTCAGATCGGTGTACGACGAACCTTCGTAGCCCTTGCGCCAGAAAACACCGAGCGCGGCGTCGAGTGCCTGTTCCACGTCGAACTCGCGATGACGGCCCATTCTAATCACCTCATTTTTCATAACGAGCGATATTAAATCGCTTGACGCTGCATGTCCAATAACATAACGTCAGTTACGGTAATGATCATTACGAATATGCCCGCGGCTCGGACATCACTCATAGACACGAGGTTCACATGCAAAAATCGTTGTTAGGTAAGGTCGCACTAGTTACCGGCGGATCACGCGGACTTGGCGCCGTTACGGCGCAAGCACTCGCAGATCAGGGCGCTGATGTTGCAATCAGCTATGTAGCTTCGGCCGATAAAGCGGAGGCAATTGTCGCAAAGCTGAAGGCCAAAGGCGTCCGTGCTCTGGCTATCAAAAGTGATCAGGCCGATATGTCCGCGGCAAAACCGATGATCGACAAAGTGGTAGCCCACTTTGGAAAGCTCGACATCCTCGTCAACAACGCCGCTATCGCAGTCCAGGGCAAGACGGTCGACGATCCCGAACTGGACACTAAAAATCTTGATCGGCAATGGCAGATCAATGTCATGGGTTCGGTGGCAGTAACACGCGCAGCCGCTCCACTTCTGTCTAACGGCGGCCGTATCATTTTCATTGGTTCCCTGCTGGGTACTCATGTGCCTTTTCAGGGTGCTGCTGATTATGCGGGCTCTAAAGCCGCTCTCATTGGCTATGCCAAAGGCGTAGCGCGCGACTTGGGAGGTCGCAATATCACGGCAAACGTCATCCAGCCCGGCGTCATGCCCACCGACATGGCAGCAGATGTGCTGGGCGACAATGGCGCTCCTGAGGCTTTGCTTGATCTGCACCCCATTCGACGCATCGCTACGCTCGAAGAGGTCTCGGCCCTTGTTTGCTTCCTCGCAGGGCCTAATGGAGGTTACATGAGCGGTGGTGTGATTGATGTAGCGGGTGGACTGAGTATCTGACCACCCAGCGTTACGCAGCCCTTCTAGAATATAAAACAGAGAGATAGCGGTGCTCTTCTCTGCCGCTATCTCCCCAACCTGAAATTGAGAATATGATCGTCATTGGTATCATCGGCGCTGGCGAGGTAGGCAGTCAGATTGCACGCGCCGCCATTGCGAACGGCTACAACGTTGTCATATCCAACTCTCGCGGCCCCGAAACGCTTAAGGATCTAGTCGACGAACTAGGGCCATTCGCGCGCGCCGCTACGGCTCGTGATGCAGCTGCACAAGGCGATTTAATCGTCATTGCAGTGCCGCTGAAGCTGGTAAACAACATGCCGGCGGTAGAGCTAGCCGGCAAAATAGTGATCGACACCAATAACTATATGATCTGGCGAGACGGCCACTATCCGATGATCGACTCGGGTGAGAAGACCGCTCACGAACTGCGTCAGGAGCAGCTTCCAGCCTCCAAGGTGGTAAAGGCTTTCACGCATATTCAGGCTCCTCGCATCACGCTCTGGAACCGCGCTAAGGGTTCACCGGAGCGTCTTGCCCTAGCGCTATCCAGTGATTTTCCAGAGGCCGTGGAGTGGGTGGCGCAGCTATATGATCAGTTTGGTTTCGACGCCGTAGATCACAGCCCACTGAGCGAGTCATGGCGTAATGCGCCCGGTCAACCGGCCTGGCGGCAAGAGCGGCAGACCCAGGCCGAACTGACAGCCAATCTTGCCAAGGCAGATCCTGCACTCACCACCAATGGCGGTTGACGTCTTCCTCATTGCCTTTTTTGTGCTGGTCAGGGCTCGGCCCTTGCAACAGCGAACGCACATCGATACTTAGCAATACAGCGGGGCATCGTTCGAGCCCGCAATGGCCAGTCTTGCCTCTTGGGCAGAGCGGCCCGCGCGAACTCGGCCCGCAGGGGATTACGGTCAATCTTGTCCTGCCCGGATCGACCGATACCGAGTCGATCCCGGCCAATGTCGAAAGTGCCGATTTCCAGCGCAGCCTATCATCGGTCGGCGACTCGATCTCCTCCATTCGCCGCTGAAGCTTGGCGCTGGTGAAGTTGCGGTCGCGGTTGTTAACCGCCTTGAACTTGCTGCCATCGATGGCCACAAGCGCTTCAGAGAACAGGCCAAGCTGCTGGCACAGCACCACGAACTGCCAACAGACGCCGCGGATTGCTTTGCCGTAATCCTTGCGGAAGTTAGCGATGGTCTTGAAGTCCGGCATCAAACGTCCGGTCAACCACATCAACTCAACGTTGCGCTGGGCTTCTCGCTCAAGCCGGCGGCTGGACTGGATGCGATTGAGATAACCGTAGATATAGATCTTCAGGAGGTCGGCAGGATGGTGAGCGGGCCGACCTTTTTCAACCGGGACGACACCTTCAAAACCTAGCTGGCCGAGATCGAGTTCATCGACGAAAACATCGACCACCCGCACCGGGTTAGTGTCCGCCATCCAGGCTCTCGGGAAGCAGCGCGCTTTGGCCCCGATGCTCTCCCTGGACAAAACGCTTCATAGGCATCCCCCGCTGATTTGAATCCATCAAATCACCGCAAGGTCGGTGCCAACGTTTTTACACAGTCTGGGCCAAAAGCGGCCACTACTCATGGGCTGTGCTGGGTAGTCAGTTGGTGAAGCTCACCGCCGCCTAGAAACGTTCAAATGATGAAGCAGGAACGTCTTAGTTTCTTCAAATCTCGACTGCGCTCCGCTGTCTCATAAGCTCAGCAACTGGCTGTTCGCGTACCGCAATTGAGCATCTGCTATTCAGCACTACGACACCCCGGTGTAGACCTAAGGCCTGCTCCGGGGAACTGATTCAAATCGATTAGATAGAGCACAGCGCACGGGCCCCCACGTCTGGCTCGCTACTTGCGCCTTGAGAGAGGCCGAAAGCGTATTGCTCCATCCCGGCTTAGCGCAGCGTGCATGCTGCGAGCGAATCTTGCTGCAGCATCCGCTGATCGTTAATCAAGAGGAAACGAGTCTCTCGTAGTCAGAGAAGGGCTTGAGCGCACAATACTGCACGTGTAGCAGATTCTCTTTGACGTAAGGCAGCGCCTCGATGTATTCACGAGCCTCTTCGAAGGTGGCAGACTCTAACTCAAACGCTGCACCGGGACCAGCGGCCAGTCCATGGACTGCGCGAACAATACCGTCGGCGAAGCCTTGCCAAACGTGTAATACCTCCGGTTTCGCTAGTCGCTTGAAGTCCTCTGCCGTTCCATCAGCACGGCGAGTCAGAATCACGAAGGTTTTCATAACACACCCTTCGTTTCAAGCGGCTGCGGCTGTGCTGTTTCGCCACAAGCGATGTGCGCCATTATGCCGGTCTGGCCGACGGCCACATGCCGTTTAAGCTCGTTGCGGGGAGTGTAGTCCCCGCCGTTTTGGGGCCGGAAGGGTATTGGCGCGTCGGTGAACAAATCCTCGAGACGGGTGCGCCAAGCCTCTTTGGCTGCGGTAGCATCCGCGGCGGTCAAGTTGCCAGTGCCGTATATGGCGAACGTAGGCAGCACATCGAACCCAGGAAAGTAGAGCGAGCCGTGCGTGATCGGAAACACCAATTGCTCAAGTGGTCCGTTGATACCGCGCGGCGAGTAGTCTTCTGCGGGTCCGCCGACAGCGACTGACAACATGGCCCGCTTTCCCTTGAAGGCCCCGTCACCATAGCGGTAGGCGTTGCCAGCGTCCTTGTAGCCGTGGGCGAGTCCGGCTGCCCAAACGCGATCTATCCATCCCTTCATGATGGCCGGCATGCCGTACCACCAAAGTGGAAACTGGAAGATGACAGCATCTGCCGCTAAAACCTTGTCTTGCTCTGCCGCCACGTCAGGGCTTTGGCGGCGACGACGGTAGGCGTGGGAGGACTCTGCGCCGAACGACAGCCGCTGAAGGTTGGCCCGCTCAGGAAAGTCGTGCTCGTCGAACGTTGCTTTCCAGCCCATGGCGTATAGATCGGATTGCAGGACCTCGTGCCCTTGCGCAGTCAAGCATTCAACAGAAACATCCACCAGTTGCCGCGTCAGCGACGAAGGCTCGGGATGGGCATAGATGATCAGTACTCTTTTCGACATGAATGACGGCTCCGCTGTGATGTCGATGAAGTGTCGCGGGGCTCGGACAATCTGTGAAATCGCAAAATTTTCCTGCTAGCATAAGCTCGATGGATACCAGACGCCTTGATCTCAATCTGCTTGTTACATTGGAGGCCCTTCTCATCGAGCAGAACGTGACTAGGGCGGCCGCCCGTCTGCATTTGAGCCAGCCAGCGGTCAGTGCACAGTTGGGCCGCCTGCGCGCCGTCTTCAACGATCCTCTTCTGATCCCCGCGCAGCGTGGAATGACCCCCACCGTCAAAGCCTTAGAGCTGCTCGTCCCGCTTCGCCAAGCACTTGACCAAGTGAGGGCCGCCGTCACTACTCACCTAAATTTCGAGCCCGCGACGGCGAGCTTAACGGTATCAATCGCCTGCACGGATTACGTGCAGGCGGCCTTGATCAAACATCTCGTTGTCGCCATGCGACGCGAAGCGCCGGGTGTCCGTATCGCACTGCGCATCCTGGACGTACCACAACTGGAGCTGCAGATGACCCGCGGCGAGGTGGATCTAGCCGTGATAAACATGAACGGGGCTCCGCCCGCACTGCGCTCGCAACACCTCTATGATGAGAGTTACGTGCTGATCGGGCGCCGTGAGCATCCAAGCCTGCGCGCGGACCTGACTGTGGATGAGTTCGCGCAGCTGGAACATGTCGTTGTGTCACTACGCGGCGGAGGCTTCTCTACCTCGGTGGATAACGCCTTGGTAGCGCGGGGGCAGCGGCGTAACGTAGTTCTGTCAGCGTCGTCATTCCTTCCAGTACCGGAGTTGGTCGCGCAGTCGGATTGTGTGGCCCTGGTTCCACGTCGTCTCGTAGAAGGTCGGGGCGAGCAGCTGCTGTGCGTAGCCCCCCCATTGCCGGTGGAAGGTTTTGCGATTGGCATGTTCTGGCATGAGCGGTCGGATGGGCACGCCGGCTTCAGATGGGTGCGTGAGTTCATCGCTCTCGTAGCCGATTCTCGGGCATCTATGCTAACAGGGTAGAACCCGGTTCAACTGAATCGAACAGTCTGGCTAGGTAGTTATCCTCACCGGCCAGATCGGCAGTGCGCCGCATTATGGCCCGGATGCGTGCTAGCATTTCGTCAAGTGAAAACGGCTTGATGAGATAGTCATCGGCACCCTCGTCAAGTCCAAAGATCCGGTCAGAGATTTCACCGCGCGCACTGAGCACGATGACCGGAAGACCGGGATTGCCCGCACGCAGGGTCGGAACGAGTGAGAGCCCGTCACCGTCCGGCAGGGTGCGGTCCAGCAAGACTAGGTCGAAGGGGGCGAGCATCGCCGCCACCCGCGCGGTCGCCAACCGGTCGGCGTGATCGACAATGAAGCGCTCCCGCTCCAGCGCTACGCGCAGCGTATCAGCCAGTTGAAGCTCGTCCTCGATCAGTAAAATTCTCACCTTAGCACCTCATATCTGCGCCGCCGAACCTTGCAGTAATTGTCTTCTTGCACCCGCTGATCTTGAGGCTCGCTGAAGCAATTTAACAAGGCATAAGGGCGATGTGCAGCCAGTTAAATTTGTTTCCGCTCTTCATTACACGCTAATCCCTTTGGGCGACAGCGAATGCTGTGTCGATTTTGGAGTAGGCAGCGCCGTAGATGGTATCCAAACCAGTCGTTGCACCCCTTTCCCGGGAAGCACACAATCTTAGATACGCTCTCTGGTGCGGTTGGTGTTTCGCTCATCAGCATTTCATTCCTTGCAAAAAGCTTTTGGCCTGATGCCTACTTACGCGGACAAAACTATAGCGTCAACTGGCTATTACTTGATTCGTGGAAGACTTGTGTGAGCTGTAGTGAGTGCCACTACTGGGTGGCCGAACTAATGTCATAGCCAGTCGCAATAATTTCCAGGATTTCGCATTATTTCGAAAACCTACACGTGCCATCAGCGACGGCGGCGCCCAATGACTTCAATCATTCCCGGGCAGCTCCCGGCGAATTGTGGTACGTCTACAACAAACACCTCAGCGGCGTTGATCAAATCCGCAACGCCCCCCCACCGCTTTACCAAATGATCTATCCAAATCCCTCCGCCGAACGCTGGTTCCATCCAGACCACACCGTATTAAGCCTACCCTGCCTATTAATAATGATTTTCTATAAATATTCCTCGATGACATAGCATTTGCTCAAGCATCTTCTGTCGCTCTGCACAGAAGTTCGTAGCGGTCCTGTAAATTACGTAATCTGGAGAGCACTATGAGCAACCCTGAATTCTTCGTTACTCCAAATGACGGTGAGAAGGAACCATCCAGCCATCTTGTACCGCTCATAGTGGCAATTAACGCGAACTACCTGAATTTAATTACGATTCAGAAGCGTGAGCTATGAGGTGGAGTATCGGTACAAGTCACTTGCTGGCTAACACCGCTTCCAGCCATCCTGAACGAGTAAAACAGGCGAGGCAGCTGTTGACGTTGCTGATCGAAACGAAGCGGGTCATTCACTGTGATCCCAACACTGCTTCGACTTATATTAATCAGGCGATCGCGTTGCTGGCAGTCGACAATCAACGCGACCATGCGCCGCATAAGCAGAGAGGCGGGCTGGCCCGCTGGCAGATCTTGCGTGTAGACACATTCATAAAAGAACACATCGATCAGTGCATACGGACTACCGAACTTGCATCGTTACTGGGCTTGAGCGTCAGTCATTTTTCGCAAGCGTTTAAACAGACGACCAGCATAATGCCGCTGATGTATGTGGCCGCCGCGCATGTAGAAGCGGCGCGGCGAGTTATGCTCTGTTCGGCGCACTCCTTGAGCTACGTGGCGCTGAGTCATGGATTCTGCGACCAATCACACTTTTGCCGTGTATTCAGACGCGAAACAGGCTTCTCGCCGCAAACCTGGCGAAATCTGCATGCACCCAACGCACGGCTGCATGCTTCCCTACCTGATTCTTCAACCCAATAAGCTGCACAAGTCAGCAGTGCATCATGACTGGCGCCAGTGCAGCTGCATAACGGCGCCATATTGAAATCTGCCCAAGATGCTCGCTTGGGCTGGCGAGATACACCCGAAGTGCGGGTATCCAATCGTGTAAATCACGCAATGAAGAACTAACAATGGCTAAAGTTTTAGTGCTCTATCACTCCATGTATGGTCACATTGAGACCATGGCGAACAAGATCGCCGAAGGTGCGCGCAGCGTTCCAGGGACAGAAGTTGTGGTAAAGCGGGTTCCTGAAACGATGAACGAAGAAGTGCGCTATGCGCTGCACACTGGGGTCCTAATAATGGCCAATGTTATGGGAGAGGTACTGGTCTGTTCCTCGTATAACCCTGCATCGCACAAACGTCGCCAAGTCTGGGGTGTAACTCCAATCTGGCGGCGGAAGGTACGGATGAAGTGGGATTGGTCACAGAATCCGTGGCTATGGGCGATATCGGTCAGCGAGGAGTCGGTCGTGAGCATAATCTGTCGAGCAGATTCGATGCGGCGACGTGCGACGTAAACCAGTGGCGTTACACCAAAGGTGTTTTTAAAAGCATGGGAGAAATAACTGACACTCAGGCCTAGAGCAGCAGCTAACTGAATTGTGCGTATTGATGAGTCGAGGTTAGCGTCGACGTAATCAACCAACCGTTTAACTTGCCAACTGGGTAGGCAGCCATGGCGACTTTTTAACTGGCTATTACTCTTTTGTAACATGGCTAGGGCACGGGTCAGGCATAGGCACGCTGAGTCACGATCAATGCTCAAATGCGCTTGAGCATCTCTTAGCAATAGCATGACGCTGTCATAGGTTTCGTCGGGAATACAGCGCTGAGTCTGACTGTCTACTGCGATTACCGGGGTAATGGCATGCAAGGCGGCACGCATGGCGGTGCTCCACTGTGGATCTTTATGTCCATGGAGCCATGCTATGTCGTGCACAGAATGGGTATAAGACAACAATGGGGGGCGCTCGCCCCCCTCAAAAGTGGGGTGCTACACAGTAATAATGCCGCGCTGAATGCCGAGGGTGACCGCATGGGTACGGTTGCTAGCACCTAATTTGTCCATGATGTTCCGTAAATGCCCCTTGATGGTGTCCTCCGCGACCATAAGCTCTGCGGCGATATGTTTATTGGGTTTACCCATAGCCACACATTGCAGAACCTGGACTTCACGAGCGGTCAGGCAGTCGTGGCTTAAGTGATCAGCCAGCTCAACAGCTATCTCTGCCGGAAAATGACTTTTGCCTGCAGCGATAGAGCGGATGGCATCCAGCAACTCTTTGCGCAGGCTACTTTTCAATAAGTAGCCGATGGCTCCCGCCTTGATTGCATGCAATGCGCGTACATCACCCCGATACGTAGTCAAGATGGCAATGCGTGCGCAAGGAAACTCGGCGCGGATGGCATGAATCGCCTCGATGCCATCCATCTCGGGCATTTGTATATCCATTAGGGTGACGTCCGGGCGCAGCGAGCGAAATAGCTGAAGCGCTTCGCAGCCATTGGTCGCCTCGCCGACCAGTGCTATGTCTGATTGGGCCTCAAGGACGGCGGCTATACCCTCGCGCAGCAGAGGGTGGTCATCAACGACCAGCACGCTTATCTGTTCTTTCTCCGAGTGCACACTTAGGTCCTCAGTTGGGTCAATGCTCGTAGCCACAGGCTGAGACGTCGGGGGGTACTTCGATAGGCTGTTAACGCGGGTACGGTCAGTTGAATTTCAGTGCCACTGTGGGCTCCTCTTTGAATAGACAGCCGTCCGCCTATTTTTTGAGCCCGCTCCAGCATGCCGTGTAAGCCCCAGTGATTGGGGCGGATGTTGGGAGGCAGATACTGGGGGTTGATGCCGCTACCATTATCGCCAACGCTTAGCTGAAATGAGTGTTGGGAGTAGATGATGCGGATTTCTACGTTCTTTGCATTGGCATGTCGGAAGGCATTCATGATCGCTTCGTAGCCTATCCGGTAGCTTTCCTCACCGACGATAGTGTGCAGCGGCAGCGGCGTGCCGTGGCTGCTCAGAGTAAAGCTGGTACTGCCTTCTAGCTGCAGCTCACACGTGACAGCAGCAAAAGCATTGATCAGATTCAGAGCAGGCTCGTTTAAATCACGCAGATTATTCACCCGCTCTCGTGCCTCCACTAAAACTTGATCTGCACGGTCTAGCGCGCTCTCCATTTTGCATCGCGCTGGATGAGTGTTGGGGATTTGCTCTGTGGCGGCCTGGAAACTTAACATAAGGCCCTGCACACCCTGGAGTAAGGTGTCATGCAACTCACGGGCGATTCGCTCACGCTCGGCGTGTCGCTCCTCAAGGCGATCCCGCAGATTCTGGGCTGAACGGCGAATATTGAACCGATGCAGCATCCCTAAAATACTTACCACCGCTAGACCGCTCAGCATTAGAAACAGGGGGGTGCGGTAGAAAACTGGCTGAATACTGAAGCTTAGCACCGCTTCCTCGGTGCTTAGTAGTCCGTCCTGATTGGAGGCTAAGACGCGAAACCGATAATCCCCAGACCCGAGCTCTGCATAGGTGGCGCTACGCTTTGAGCCCGCCGGCTGCCAATCCGTGTCCACGCCCTCCAACAGATGGCGAAAGTGCAAGCCTTGCATACCGGATAGACTGAGCGCTGTATAAGAGATTTCGATGCTTTTAGGCTCTGCTCCCAGCTGTGACAACTCACTTGGTCGGGGCTCCTTACCATCCACATTGAATGATTGGATTACTACCTTGGGGGCGGTTTTACTCTGTACGTAGCGAGTCGGGTCAATCCAAGTCACGCCCTTACTGGTGCTAAACCATAGACGTCCATCCGTAGTACGCACTGCAGTGGGTAATGGGAGTAGATGGTGTGGATCATTGGCCAAGCCACCCATCACCTCAAAGCTGCGGTAACGTATATGGTATTGCGGGTCAGCGATGGCGCGATTTAATTCACTTGCGGTCAGTTGGTAGACACCGGCTTTGCCATGAAGCCAGAGATCATAGCTACCATCGCCTTCTGGGTCCTTGGGAGGCGAGGCTAGGATCGCGTAGATATTATCGAACAGCCCATTGTCCGGTAGTTGAAGGCTGTTGAAGCGCTCACCATCGAAAAATGCCACTCCACGCTGGCCACCAACCCAAGTGAGATTATCCTGATGCAGCATCGCCGTGACATGACCAACATTTAAACCGTCGTCTGCTCCCCAGTGTCGCGGTACTTCGTCGTCATAAGTCACGATCAAGTTATTTCGGTAGCCGAACCAGAGCCTACCAAGAGCATCAGTGGTAGCAGTGACAGGCATTAATTGGCTTGGATCTGTACTAGGCGGCGCAACTATTGACCAACGCCCGCCTCGAAGAACAAACAGGCCCTTACGATTGATAGACGCCCACAGATTGCCCTTTTCATCAAGAGTCATCGCGCGGACGGCTGAGTCAAGCGCATCCTGGGTTGGTAATGATGCAACTCGCTCGACTTTGTCTCCTTGCGCACGCCAAATGCCATTGCTGCCGGCCATCCATATATCACCGTTAACATCACCGAAGGCATTACTAATTGGTGCCGGGATATCCTGGATAG
Source organism: Pseudomonas sp. LBUM1673 (assembly GCF_059695645.1). Lineage (NCBI taxonomy): Bacteria > Pseudomonadati > Pseudomonadota > Gammaproteobacteria > Pseudomonadales > Pseudomonadaceae > Pseudomonas > Pseudomonas sp. LBUM1673. The sequence continues at coordinate 1,835,859 of NZ_CP166780.1, read as the reverse complement.
CCAACCCCGCACTGCTAAGGCGCATTGCCGGGAGGTTGCTGGTACCTGCCCAGACACTGCCTGCAGCCCCGGCAACCAATGCGAAATTCTGAGCGTAGTGTGGAAATGCCGCCGAAACCATTGCCCTTGGCCGAAAACGGTCCAGCCCGGAGCGAGTGCCCACCCAAATATTGCCGTCGACATCTTCAAGTATTGGGAGAACGTTGTCTGCACTCAGGCCATTTTTGACCAAAAACTCTTCTTGGTGCCCGGATGCATCAGCTAACGAAAGTGTCCCGAGGCTGTTAGAGGCAGGCACGTAGCGAACGCCCTTACCGTTGGTACCCACCCATAACGCCCCGGCGCTGTCGAATAACAAGCTGTGAGCACCATCGATTACGGTCACCTCGGTAGCCGCATCGCCCTCCTTTGGCACGATTCGGCGTAGCGAACCGCCATATCGTTCGGCCATCCAGATGGACCCATCTGGAGCCTGAGCCATCTGACTCACCCAACCAACCGCAATGCCTGCATCGATAAAAGTTCGAGCGCCCGGCGGCAGGTAAAAAAGGCGATCTTCATTTGCTGCCCACAGCGTACCACCGCGGTCGACGAGCACAGCTCGGGCATTTCCTCCCGGAAAGTTCCAGTCGGAACTGATACGTTGCCAAGAGTTACCGTCAAAACGTGCCAACCCATTATTGGCGGCGATCCAAACTGCGCCACTGTGATCTTTGGCGATGCTATATATCACCCCGCCAGGCAATCCTGCACTAACCGGGTAGGTGGTTATGCCTGCGTCGGTGATCAGGCTCATGCCCCCATTACGCAAGCCGGCCCACAAGCCTTCATCCTCCGCCTTGAGTACGGAAATGATGCCAAGCGGATTGCCGTTCGGTGATGTGTAGCGCTCGAAGTCCAGCCCATCAAAACGGTAGAGCGAATCATTGGTTCCGAGCCAGAGGTAACCGTCTCGGGTCTGAGCCAAGGCCCCGACCTGGCTAGGGCCGTCATCAGCGGCGGTCCAACGGTGGTGCTCCAGTTTTTGCATTAAATAGTCGGAGGCCGTTACCGCCGCACTGAACCATTGCAGGCAAACCAGTAGCATATAGATCGTGCATGTGCGCCAGCGTGGGCTGGGTATCTGCTGTTGGGTTGAGGAAGAGCCCACTACGCTCATCACCGCGCTACCTGAAATAATCAAAAACGACCCAGTTGAGTTTGCGCCCATTCAATTGTGTAGTCAGCTATCTGCTCCCAACCGGGTTCTGCGATGAGCCAGTGACTATATCCAGCAAAGCACTTATACGAGGTACTGGCCGCAGAGCGATTGTAGTGCCGATAATTCGACGTCACTACGCGTGGCCGTATGCTGCGATCGTTCTCGGCGGCGATCAACAGCAGCGGTGCTCGGCGGTCATTGGCAAAGTCAACATAGGTGCCAACCCCGAAAGCCGCTTCAAAGAAAATCCGCCCTGGTGCCGGCACAATATGGCTTGTATGTAACAACCTAAGATCCCGGACCGCCATAGCCGGGGTGAATTGTTGGGCAAATTCTCTTAGCGGAAGATACATGACCCGCTTCCAACTGCCCCACGCCATGCGCATGGGTATCGCTTGGCAGAGAACGCTCAAGCGGGGTATTACCTCGCGAGGGGGAATCGCGGCTATGGATATGCCGGCACAGCCGAGACCACGATCCAACAGTATTTGTACGAGCAGACCACCCAGCGAGTGGCCAATCAGCAACGGGGGCTGAGGCATGCGCCGAATCAGCGCTGCATAGTGTTCAATAATTTGTGTGATCCCAAGCCTTGCGAAGTCGGTGTGTGGCGCGGCGCGCAGCCTATCTGGTGGCTCTTTCGATAAGGGCCAAGGTGGTGCAATGCAGGTGTAGCCACAGGCCCGATAGCGACTGGAAAAATTATCCCAGACGGCGGCAGATAACCATTCGCCATGTATAAATAGCACCGTCGTATTCATCCCTGCCCCCTATGGGCGTAAACTAATCACAAGCTTGCTGCGGGCCTGCACTAAAGCATTGATACCGAGGCTGCGGTTCGTCGGCGTGCCGTTCTGGTGGGCATGGCAGAGCGATGCGCGAGGTTAACCGGTGTGGCCCCAATGAGCATTTTCCCGGCGCACGAGCAAAATTGTGTTCGTGCATGAACTCCTTCAAAACATCAGCAGATTTAGATCCACCTTTGCGCGTGGCATTGCGATACATGCGCTGACTCCTCGGCAAGTACGCTCAGATGTGGGACTTACTGGGTGCCAGGTAGTGGTGAATGCGTATGTCGATCCCGGCAACCTGAAACTGGCGAGCCGCCGCCTCGATACGTTGTTCGGCACGCGTTACCCGGCTATGGTGGCGCAGATGTTCAAGCCAAGACTCATCGAAGAAAAATTCCAACCAACGGTGTTGATGTTCGCTGTCCTGGACCAGGCCCCAGGAAAAGGCACCATTGCGCATCCGCATGCTGCGTACATTTTTCATCGCAAGGCGAAATGGCTCCGCCTGCGACGGATCGACCTGGTACTCAAGGGTCACCATTACCGGACCGCGTTCCTGGTCTTGGTCCTGGTCATCGGCAAGAATCGGTGTAGGCCAGTGCAGGGACGGCGCCAGATCTTCGGCCTCGGTAACCGGGAGGTGGAAGCGCAACGTCAGCACGATGCCCAGCAGCAGGACCCCGCCAGCGATCAGCAGGGTAACGCTGAGCGACAGGTGGCTGGCGACGAAGCCCCACAGCGTGCCGCCGACCGCCATGCTGCCGAAGAACACCAGGATGTACACCGATAGCGCCCGCGCGCGCACCCAGTTGGGTACCGAGGTTTGTGCCGCCATTTGCAGGCTCGAAAGCACGGCAATCCAGGCCGCACCACTGATCATCATCACCGGTATCAGCCAGTACAGGCTGCGCACCCCGGCCAGCGCGGCAAGCACCAAGGCATAGAGCACACTGGAGCCGGCCACCAGGTGGTCGGGTTTCACCGCGTCACGGATGCGCGGCAGTAACGTCGCACCGAGCACTGCACCGATGCCAACGCTGCCCAGTAGCAGTCCAAAATCGCTGGCGCTACCGTTCAGCTCACCGCGCACGATCAGCGGCAGCATCGACATACCGGCACTGGCACCGACGAAGAACGCTGCCGAGCGCATCAGCACCGCTTGCAACGGCTGGGAGCTTCGACTGTAGCGCCAACCTGCGCGAACAGCGCCGAGTAGCCGTTCCGCCGGAAAAAGAGCAGGCGCCTGCTCGCGTTTCCAGGTGTACAGCACTGCCATCACCGCGAAGAAGGACACGGCGTTCAGCGCGAAGGTGGCCCAGGGGCCGGTGAGACTGACCAATACCCCAGCAATCGCCGGACCAATGGCCCGAGCCACGTTGATGCCTAGACTGGACAGAGCGATGGCCGAACCGAGATCGCGCTTGTCGACCAGCTCGGGCGTCAAAGCTGACCAGGCCGGCATCATCAGTGCAGTCCCAACGCCCATGCCCAGGGTTAGCAAGAGGAGCAGCGAGACGGTCATCATGCCGTTGAGCGTGAGCAGAGCCAGGAGCATCGCCACCACGGCCATCCACACCTGCACCTTGAGCAGATAGCGACGCTTGTCGACGATGTCGGCCATGGCGCCTGCGGGCAGGGCCAGGAAGAACATCGGTGCCGAGCCGGCCACCTGGACCAGCGCCACGTGCATCGGGCTAGCGGACAGAGTGGTCATTAGCCAGCCGGCACCCACTTCGTGCATCCAGGTACCGATATTGGAGGCGATGCTGGCCAGCCACAGCCAGAGGAATGTGCGATGGCGCAGGGCGCTCCAGGGGGAAACAGCATGTGAAGTCATGATCGCAACTAACCCTTTAGGGGGTATTCGAAAATCAGGTACAGCCGATCAATGTCAGCCGCGGCCTGGGCGTCATTGCCACGGTGGCTGACGTGCGACACGTTCACGCTGAGGTCTTTGGCCGGGCCGCTTGCAAACACGTAACGCAGCTCGAGGTCGCGCTCCCAGTGACGCCCGCCCTTGCCCTGCACGGGCACCGGCACGCCACTCGCCGGGTCCAGCGGGTTGTAAGCGCCGCCGACGGGGGCACGGCTGCCATCGATGCCGCGCCCGCTGACATAGCGCGCCATGACGGTCAGGCCCGGTACGCCGAACGGCGCCAGGTCCAGGTCGTAGCGGATCTGCCAGGAGCGTTCGTGCGGGCCGTTGAAATCGGCGTATTTAATCGCGTTGGCCAGGTAGATCGAGTCGCCTCCGACGAAGTCAAACGGGGTGTCGCCCCGGACCTGCTGGAAAGCAAGCGTGAACGCCTGGGCGCCCTGCCTGTATTTGCCCAACAGGCTATAGGCCAAGGTGTCGATATCGCCGGCGCGCGCCTGGCCCTGATCGCGCGTGGTATAGAGGTTCGCGTCGAGTGTCAGGGCTCCGTGCTGGAGGTTCAGGTTGAGGTAGGCCTGGCGCCAGGTGTCGTCGAGTTGCGAGGCGTAGAGCGCTGCTCCAAGCGGCGCGTCGGTCTTGATCGTTGCGCCGACGAAGCTGATCGCACGGCCGCGAGTGGACGCACCGTAGCCGGAAAAGTCGCCATGCCCGGAACTAGCGTCCTGGTTCTTGAAGCGGGTAAAGCGTCCCGCCTGCAGGTGCAGGTTCGCGATGTCACGACTGTCGAACAGCACACCGGTGGCGTACTCCGGCTGCAAGCGCTTGTCCGAAGTGTCGAATACCGGAGTCTCGACGGTCATCTCGCCATACCGCAGCCGGCTTTGCCGCAGACGCAGCTTCAATGCCGAGCCGGCGCTCGAATACCTGTCGGCCGCACGGCCGTCGCCGTTGAGCGGCAACAGGCCCGTGCCAGTGTGACCGCGCCCGCCGTCCAGCTTGAGGCCGAGAAAACCGTGGGCGTCGACACCCAGCCCGAGCACGCCCGGCGTGAAACCGGACGCCACACCGGCAATGAAACCCTGCGCCCACTCCTGCTGGTAGCTTCGGCCAGCGACCGGCGTGCCTCGGTAATCGTTATGCAGGGCGTAGTTACGGCCGAGCAACGACCAGGTAGTGTCGCCCTGCGTGCGTTCGCTATCCGCCTGCGCGTCGAGCGCAGTGAACGCCAGGGCGAGAAACGCGAGCGCATGCGGCGTCCGCGTCACACCCGACAACATTCGCGGTAGAGAAACGAGCCGGCGTACCGGCTCTTTCATGGGCAGCATCAGCACCTCAAAAAGCAAAGCAGGAGCAGCCGAAGGCGCCCCAGAAGCCCTGGTAATCACTGATCGGCACCGACGAGCGGCGTACCTTGTCGTGGCTGTGCGCATGCACCGCGCACGGACCGGAGCAGTGGTGTACCTGGGCTACCAGCGGCGAACCCGGGCGCCAGTGACCAGGCACCTTGGCCACCGGCGACCAGTCCGGCATGACCGGCAGGATCGGCGGCGACAGCTGGTCGAATTCCGCAGCGCCGTAGACCACCTTTCCATCGACGATGGTCAGCACGGACTCGATCCACTTGATCGCCTCTTCCTCAACACTGAAGAAGTCTGCCGACAGGGCCGTAAGGTCCGCCAGTTGCCCAACCTTGATCTGCCCCTTCTTGCCCTGCTCTGACGAAAACCAGGCACTGCCATGTGTAAAGAGCTGCAGTGCGGTGTCACGAGAAAGACCGTTGGGGTAAAGCTCCAGCCCTCCAACGGTTCGGCCGCTGACCAGCCAGTAAAGCGAGGTCCAGGGGTTGTAGCTGGAGACGCGGGTTGCATCAGTCCCCGCACCAACTGGTACGCCTTCGGCCAGCATGCGTTGAATTGGCGGGGTCTGCTCGGCGGCCTTGCTGCCGTAGCGGTCGACGAAGTACTCGCCCTGAAAGGCCATTCGATCCTGAATGGCAATGCCACCGCCAAGGGCGCGTACCCGCTCAATATTCTTCGGACTGATGGTTTCAGCATGATCGAAGAACCATGGCAGGCCGTTGAAGGGAATGTCGCGATCGACCCGCTCGAACACATCGAGCATCCGTGAAATGGATTCGTCGTAGGTCGCGTGCAGCCGGAATGGCCAGCGCTGCTCCACCAGGTGGCGGACCACAGGTTCCAGGTCCTGCTCCATAGTCGGCGCAAGGTCTGGGCGAGGTTCGAGGAAGTCTTCGAAGTCTGCGGCAGAGAACACCAGCATTTCGCCGGCACCGTTGTGCCGCAAGAAGTCATCGCCATCGCCAGGCTTGACCATCCTGCTCCAGTTCTTGAAGTCGGTCAGCTCTTCCTTTGGTTTCTGGGTGAACAGGTTGTAGGCGATGCGCACGCTTAACTGATTGTTCTTGGCCAGCTCGCGGACCACTTCGTAGTCGTCCGGGTAGTTCTGGAAACCACCGCCAGCATCGATGGCACTGGTCACGCCAAGGCGGTTGAGTTCGCGCATAAACTGGCGTGTCGAGTTGACCTGATACTCCAGCGGCAGCTTTGGCCCCTTGGCCAAGGTCGAGTAGAGAATCATCGCGTTGGGTTTTGCCACCAGCATGCCGGTGGGTTCGCCATTGCTGTCGCGGACAATCTCGCCACCCGGTGGGTTTGGCGTGTCGCGGGTATAGCCGACAACGCGTAGTGCCGCCCTGTTGAGAAGGGCACGGTCATAAAGATGCAGGACGAAGACTGGTGTATCTGGTGCGGCCTTGTTTAATTCATCCAGGGTGGGCAGGCGACGCTCGGCGAACTGGAATTCATTCCAGCCCCCCACGACCCGAACCCATTGCGGAGCAGGAGTGCGATCGGCCTGATCCTTGAGCATCCGCAACGCATCGGCGAGAGATGGAACACCCTCCCAGCGCAGTTCCAGGTTGTAATTCAGGCCACCACGGATCAGGTGCAGGTGTGAGTCATTGAGACCCGGGATCACGGTGCGCTTTTGCAAGTCGACAACCTGGGTCGCATCACCGCGGACCGCCATGGCCTCTGCGTCGCTGCCCACGGCAATGAACTTTCCGTCCTTAATGGCGACAGCTGTTGCTTGCGGCTTTTCACGATCCACGGTGTGCAGACGGCCGTTGTAAAGGATCAGATCGGCTTTCATGGAACCTCCCGGAGGGTTGGCGAAAGAGGCGCCGGCGGAGCCGGCAAAAGGCATGGCAGACCAGAGTGCTCCGGCTGCGCCGAGAACTGAGCTGGTAGCGAGAAACTTGCGACGGCTTTTGTCTGAAAGATCTTCACTCATGATCATTCCTCAGGACGTGGTGGGTTGAGCCAGCCAGCTAACCAGCGGGTCATCATTGGCATGAAAAAATAAACCACCAGCAGCACGATACTCAGCGTGATCACCACATCGCTGACGGGATAACTGCCTAGCCAGACAAGGTGTTTGAAGATGGGCTGCCACAGTTGGGGCACTATCAAACTAAGCGGCATAATGACTAGGAAGGTCACACAGGCCTGCTTCCAGCGTGGTGGAGGCCGTTGCTCTGAGGCGGGTACGAACCAGAACTCGCGGGCGCTCGACACTTCGATCTGATCGCCGTCGGCGAGCAAAGGCTTCGCCTCGGCGATCAACTCCTGGCGATCAGTCGAATCCAGCCAGCTCTGCAAGTGCAACGTGGAGGAAAAGTGCAGTACGCAGGTGAAAAGAGGCAGTCCATCGCTTTGGCTGCGGAATACATCAATACCCATATGCCCGGCATAACGGCTTGCTGTATCGATGATGCGCCGCAGCCACGCTTCATATTTCGGCTCATATCCAACCTTAACCCTGTGCCTGACAACTAGGGTGGTTGCCTCGTTGACCGTACCTACGTCCATGATGGACTCCTGTAATGGATGAGCGTCTTGTGGCACCTGGTGCTAAGGGGCATAGATACCAAAGCCTTATTGCAGGTGCTCTTTGAGCGCGGTGCCTGCCTGGATCATGGATGCACGCACGGCAGGGACCTCGGTGACTGCGTTGAGCAAGCCGTAGTCATGGATCATGCCGTTGTAACGCACGGCAGTAACTGCAACGCCTGCGGCATCCAGTTTCCGTGCATAGGCTTCGCCTTCGTCTAGCAGCACGTCCATTTCTGCGGTCTGTACCAAGGCTGGGGGCAGCCCTTTGAGACGCTCAGTTGGAGCCCTGAGTGGAGGTGCATAGATGTCATCACGCTGCTTAGGATGAGTGGTGTAGTTACTCCAGAACCATTCCATCATCGCTTTGGTAAGGAAGTGACCTTCTGCGAACTGGTTATAGGAAGCATTGTTGAAGTTGGCGTCGGTGACGGGCCATAACAAAAGTTGGAACTTCAACGCGAGAGTGCCTTCGTCTTTGGCCATCAAGCTGACCACTGCAGCCATGTTCCCCCCGACGCTATTGCCAGCAACCGCTAAGCGGCTGCCATCGACACCAATAGATGCGCCGTTTTCGGCCACCCACTTGGTAGCGGTATAGGCCTGTTTGATCGCAGCCGGGTACTGGGCCTCGGGTGATGGGGTGTAGTCGACGTAAACCCAAGCAGCTCCGGAGGTCACTACTAGGTCACGGATCAAGCGAGCATGAGTCGGGTAGTCACCTAATATCCAGCCACCGCCGTGGAAGAACATGAATGCTGGCAGTACATCCTTGCTGCCTTCCGGGCGAACGATGGTTAGCTTGAGCGGCTGTCCACCAATACTGATGGTTTTGTCCTCGCTCTTGATGCCTGACATGTCCACTTCGACAGAGGCCTGCGCACCAACCAGAACGGCACGTGCATCTTTAGGGCTCATTTGCTGCAATGACTTGCCCCCACCGCCAGCCAGTGCTTCCAGGAATGCCTGGGTATTGCGTTCAACACCGGCACTGCCGGCAGCAAAAACTTGGCTGATACTGGACATGGTTAGCACTCCAAAAACTAAAGCCCGGAATTCATGAGTTGATGTTCCAATTTTCCAATACAGACGGAATGATCAATTGCAGTGGCTAGGCCCGAGCTCGTTATCCAACGCAGTAGGGGGTGGTCTCACAACAAGTGGCTTCATATTACGGAGGGTATGTTTGCGCAGGACTCGGGGCGGAAATTGTACGAATGTACGATTCTGGGACAGCACTGCTGCGTGTAAGCCATGGATATGACTAAGCGGATGCAGGCAGCGCTTCTCAAGGGCTAATGGCAGTAGGTTTCAGAGGCATAGCGGTTGCGCAATATCACGCTGAGTATGGTAAGCACGGCGACTATTTCCAAAGAGAGAAATAGTGGTGCCAGAAGGATAAGGAGGGCAAAGCCGGGCAGTATGAATCTGGATAACCCGCGGAACAGGAACAGGTCACGTATGAGCCAGATGCCAAATATATACATGCTTATCGGTACACATATAGCGAAAAGCGCCAGCGTGTTGCTTGTCGAGCGACTGCCAGCATCGAGGTCAACGAGCACTGCGAAACCGGAGCCTATCGCGGCCCCAGCCATATAAATCAACGCGTGCCCGTACCCCCAATACAAGGCGTGAGGTAACGCCCTGTCCTTTATTTGGTCCTGCTTGGAAAAATACAGCCACCACAGCGCGAATATAATAAGCAGCGATAACAGCGTAATACGCAGCAGCGGTGATCTGATGTGGCCGGAGTCGACTGCTGACAAAGCCATGGAGCCGGCTAGTACGGTTTCACCCATGACAATGATATTGAACAGCCCATGCCGTTCAACGATGTGGTTCTTGTGCCATGGTGTTTCGCCTCTGCTTTCAGCTATGACCGGAACGCAGAGTTCGAGCAACGCACCTACGGCAAAACCAACGAAGAAAAATCCAGGCCCGCCCTGCTGCATTAGCATGAATGCCATCCAGTAACCTTGTACCAGCAGCAAGCCCGTAGCATAGAGTTGGGTAGTCGTTTTTCTCCCCCTGTCGTGTCGACTCGCCCTTATCCAAAGCGCAGCCATCGGCACTCGCATGATCACGAATCCGACGACAATCAGGTCTAGATCCAGCGAGTCGAAAACGCGCTCAACGCCCGCCGAAACGGTCAAGGCACCTGCCATGATGATGAGCGTCAGTGCTCGGTAAAGTGCATCGTCATTGTCGTAGGCCGATGCGAACCAGGTGAAGTTCATCCACCCCCACCAGATGGCAAAAAAAGCCGCGATGAAGGTGACAATGCCCTGGGTAATGTGTCCGGCAGTTAGCGCATGGTGCAAGCCAGCAGCTGCTGAGGCGATGGCGATGACAAACACCAGATCGAAGAGCAACTCCAGAGGTGTGGATGCCCGGTGAAATTCGTCCGGGTCGCGAGGATGCATTGGCAGTACTCCGGAGAGTATTAAGCGACGTATACCCATGGTGTACCCGCTACCGGAGTCCATTGATTTGCAGTCGGGTCGACCCGTTGGATCGACCTGACAGAGGTCAGATCTTCGCCGCAACAGGCTCCAGCGTCGGTCCGTGAGTTACGCGCTCTGGAGCCTTGTGCACCATGGTGTAGGCGTAGTCGACGCCCATCCCGTATGCGCCAGAGTGCTCTTTGACCAAGGCCATAACGGCGTCGTAGGTGTCGCGATTTTTCCAGTCACGCTGCCACTCCAGCAGCACTTGCTGCCAGGTAACTGGGACAACTCCAGCCTGAATCATGCGTTGCATGGAGTAATCATGTGCAGCTTGGCTGGTACCGCCCGAAGCGTCGGCCACCATATAAATTTCATAGCCGGCATCATGCATCGCTGACAGTGCGAAGGTCGTATTGCAGACCTCGGTCCACAAGCCGGAGACAATAACCTTGTTACGGCCATTTTTTTTCAGCGCATCGCGTACTTTCTGGTCGTCCCAAGAGTTCATCGAGGTACGCTCAAGGATCGGTGCTTCAGGGAACACTGCCAGTAACTCAGGGTAGGTATGGCCCGAAAAGCTTTCTGTTTCGACTGTGGTGATGGTGGTTGGAATAGAAAAAATCTTCGCTGCCTTGGCCAGGCCGACGGTGTTGTTCTTCAACGTCTGCCGATCAATGCTTTGCACCCCAAATGCCATTTGTGGCTGTTGATCGATGAAGATCACTTGGCAATTGCTGGGTGTCAGCACTTCGAGTTTAGGATTGGTCATTTCAATCACCTGATGTGTGTTCGCGCGTGAATTACGGATGACTGCCATGGCGTAAGCGCAGAGCTACAACCATGGCGATGTCATAGAAAGAGGCCCATTTTTCGTAGGCTTTCATTCCCTCGATCCTTCTGTAATGCAGCACAACTATCTCCAGAATGCCCGCCTGAGAATTGGACAGGCTTACGGTTCTGGAATGTTTATGCGGTTAATTGAATAAGGTAGCGCAATGGATTTCTACACGCCCTGCTGGCACCTATGCCTGTTCTGGCCGAGCGCGATGCGCTGCTTTCGAGAGGTTGAACATCGAGATGCCACCAAGGGCCGCCGTTACCGGAACTTGAAAGGTGACTATTTTTTCGCGCCTCCACCGCTAAACCTCATATCTACGCTGGATTCAGGATACTCCGTCATGACGAAGACCTTACTGAGGCTCGCATTGGCCTGCTTGTTTTTCTTGGCAGATGGCATTGAGGCACAGGATGCCACCTCCACCAAAACGCTTACCCTATTTGTGTCTGGCGGCTTCATCGCGGCGATTCAATCCTTAGCCCCCGTTTATGAAAAAGAGACGGGATTCAGCCTGGCCATCAAAGAGTCCCCACCTACCGGCAATACCCCGTTGGCAATCACTAATCGGCTGGTGCGCGGTGAAAATGCAGATGTCGTAATCATGGAGGATTGGGCGCTTCGAAATCTGATCGATCAGGGGCAGCTGCAAAAAACGAGTCGCATTGATCTTGGCAAGTCGTTCATTGCCATGGCGTCCAAAAAGGTGCTAAAAAACCCGATATAAGCAACATGAAGAGCTTCAAAAAAACGTTACTCAACGCAAAGTCTCTGGCTCTATCGGATACGCCCAGCGGAACATACCTGTCACGTATTCTCTTCCCTCAAATGCACATCTCAGAAAGGTTGAGGATCAAGACCCGAACGATTTCCGCCGAGCCCGTCGGAGAAGCAGTCGCCCGTGGCGATGCAGAGATAGGCTTCCAACAGCTGAGTGAACTGATGCACACGGAAGGCATCGATGTGATTGGGCTTATTCCAGATCAGGTGCAGAAAATGACGATGTATTCAGCGGCCATCACCACTGGTGGCGGACAGCAAGAGGAGGCGGCAGCGCTGTTGAAGTTCCTGAGCTCAAAGGCCGCTAGGACTGCCATCAAGGTAAGTGGATTAATACCCGTGAGATGAGTTTTCCAGGCATGCGGATGGCTCAGCTGCTACATCTGCAGCATCTGTAGGCTTGGCTATTGAGACACAGCCAGAATTGCAGCTGCTTTATGGTTGGTCATTTGAGGGGCCGATTTCGTTGGCTGACTCAAGCTTAAGCCATCGAGTTCTTGAGGGCTTAACGGGGCCCCTCCACCAGCCAGAATCAAGGCGAGAACTAGAATGGTAAAGCCTACTAAAACTGGAAATGAGCCCAACCAGAATTGGATGCGTCGGCGGCGCTGGTATGCGTCCATCTTTACTAGCCCCTGTCGGCGTTGGCGAGTATTTCTCGCTTACTTATAGTTCTGTCGCTCAATGTAATTTCTAGCACCGATTATTACCAGCCCTCGAAAAATAGCCTGGATGCAGTATCCGCTCTGACTAACCGATGACATATGGTCTGCAGGGGTTAAGCGACATTCAGGAGCCTATGCCGCGTGGAGCACCGAATGCCGCGATGAAAAGGCCAACGTAACTGGTGAGCTCAAACACTAAAGCGTCGCCTCAAGCGTTCAGGCCGATCCAGCCATGAAAGCCCACGTACAGACCAACACCGATTATCAAGACACTGGACAGGTAGGGCGCACGACGCGCAACGGTACCCAGCCATGGCCAACGGTTGGAAGCCTGCTTGGCACCTATGGCGGCTGCAGCACCGACGGTCACCAGTGTGAGTGCCAGACCAATGCTAAAACACAGGACTAGCACGCCACCCAAGGCGACCTCTTTGACCTGAAGACATAGCAACAGAACGGTGATGGCAGCCGGACAAGGAATCAAACCACCAGTCAGACCGAACATGACGATTTGGCCGGTGGTGACTTCGCGGTTAGTGAAGCGTTTACGGATATCGTTGGCATGAGCTCGTTCGTGCGCATCCTGATAGCCGTCAATCGACAACTCTAGGCCTTCCAGTTCGGAATGCGCATGGCCGTGATTATGCTCCTGGTAGTCCAAGTCATAATCATGGGAGTGCCCCGCGTGCCCAAGACTCAAGCGAGCACTGAATTCATGAGGCTCGGGGATATCGACTGCTGATTCCAGGAAGCCCTCGTGCTCGACGAAGGTGAACGACTGGGTGCTGCCGTCCGGACGAGTCGTTATCAGACGAACATCTGAGGCTGCCCAAGCGTGCCCGGTCAATGTCTTCAGGCGCCAGTGCGGTGGCACACCGTCTTCGAAGATCGACAGCTCAACACGGCCATGGCCAGTATCGATTCGGTGGGTCTCATCATGATGGCCGTGGTCATGCTCGCCATGGTGGTGATCATCACCTTGCTCGAACTTGAACATCTGCTCACCCGCGCCAGGTACGCCACAGCATCCACAGCGCAATTACGATGATCAGGGCGGAGGATGCAAGCTGGAAGTATGGCTCAGTGGTTTGAGCGTCCAGGCCTTTGCCCAGATACATGCCGCCGATGGCGACCAGCCACACTACGGCGGTGTGCGAAAGCGTTGCAGCCAGCCCCAGCAATACGGCCTGTTTTACAGAGCCACGGATGGCCACGATAAATGCCGCCATCATGGTTTTTGAATGGCCCGGTTCAAGCCCATGCAACGCACCGAGCAGAATGGCGCTCGGGAAGTACAGCCAGGCGTGCGAACTACCCTGTTGCAAGAGTTCAGCGAAGTTGGGCATATCAGACCTAGAGGTACTTGGTGATTTGTTTGAAAGCTTCCAGCGGTGCACGCTCGCCATTGCCCAGCGCCGAAACGGTGTCCTCAAGGCAGTGATCAATGTGATCTTGGATGAGCGTTCGTTTTGCCTGACATACGGCTTTCTCAACTGCATGCAACTGCTGAGCAATGTCCACGCATTCACGACCCTCTTCGATCATGGTGATGATCCCGCGTAAATGGCCGTCCGCTCGTTTGAGACGCTTGATGATTGCCTCATGACTTTGGTGGGTATGGGGATGACTGTGTTCGTGCTCACTCATGACTTGAGCCTCAGGCCTCAATGAATTACGCCTGCATCCTATCCCCCCCAGGGGGATATGGTCAAACACATCGCGCGCCCAACGCACGAGTTAGAAGCCCGGAATCCGGGGCGACTCAGACAATAGTGACTTGCCCCCCTTGAATTCCCGAGAAGAAGACTATTTTTGGATATGAGCAGCCACTGATTTGCGAATCTCTTCCCGCGCTTCATCTGCGCTCCCCCAGCGGCCCATCTTCACCCACTTGCCCGGCTCCAACGCCTTGTAGTTTTCGAAGAAGTGTTGGATCTGTGCGAGGAGTAATGCAGGGAGGTCTGAGCACTCCTTTACGTTGCTATACATAGAGCTGAGTTTGTCATGAGGAACGGCTATCACCTTGGCATCCGCTCCGGCTTCGTCAGTCATGTACATCACACCAACCGGGCGACTGCGGATGACAACGCCAGGTGATATGGGATAAGGGCAAACCACCAGTACATCGAGCGGATCACCATCGTCGCTCAGCGTGTTCGGAATAAATCCGTAGTTGGCCGGATAGAACATCGGTGTACTAAGAAAGCGGTCAACAAAGATCTGCCCACTTGGTTTGTCCACTTCGTACTTGATCGGAGCGTGGTTTGCCGGGATTTCGATAACGGTGAAAAAGTCATCGGGGATCGCACTACCAGCAGGGATGTCCGCATAGCTCATAGTCTTGTCTCCAGAAGGTCAGGAAGGGTTCGGGTGATTGGCCTTTTTGCCGACGGTGCCCATCTCGATGGGAGTTTTTATGTAGAACACAGAGATTTCTTCAGCTTCCAATCGCTTGAATAACCTTTCGGATTCCTCCTCGGTGATAGCCATTCGAATCTCCGTCGGCTGATCTGCCAGCTCAAAAAAGTGCGAGGAATGCAGCCGACCGGTGTGACCAAAACCCTCGATACCTGTGGAGAGGGTCGCGCCACGCAGGCCCATTTCTTTGGCTAAATCAACGATCCAGTCGCCGAGCATCTTTCCTTGATAGCGACGGTTCTGTTGGGTAAAGAAAATCACCAGAAAACCTTTCATCTTCATCTCCTCAGCGCGTGCCAATCATTTGATAGGACAGAAGCCCGAAAGCCGTCATCGCCAACGAGCCCACTACGTGCAATGAAATCGAGCCGAGTGCCCACAGCAATCTGCCTTCCTGAATCAGGGCGACTGTTTCGGCTGAAAAAGTGGAAAAAGTGGTAAGTCCCCCACAGAAACCCGTGATGATCAGCAGCCGCCATTCAGGGCTTAGGGAGGGGGATGCGGCCAAAAACGCTATGGCGAGGCCAATGATGTAGCCCCCGACCATGTTGGCGACCACAGTACCTGGGGGAATCGTAGGAAACAGGGCGTTGAGCTTCATGCCCAAGATCCAGCGCAACCAGGCACCAAGGGATGCGCCGATGGCGATAACTAGAAGTGATTTCAGCATGGTTGCAAGTCTCCTCTGGGCTCGTAGAGCCGAGGAGGTGCTGATAACCGCAGATTACGAGAGGGAGCTGATATAAGATTTTGAGTCACGATCCTGTCCTAAATTGGAGGACAGGGAGACACACCTACGCACCCTGTCCAGGGTTCACGTAGACATCATCAGCACGAAGGCGGTTAAAGGAGGAATGCCATCTCCTAGTCTGATCCTAAAGCATATTTGCCGAAGACATCAACAACCTTATTTACCCGGCGGTATCGCTCTGCGAAACAGCCGATTCCTAGCGAAATTCTAGCGCTGGTATAAAATGGGATCTTACCCCTCATGACCTTTTATAACCCGCCCACCCCTTGGCGGGTTTTTTTATCTCATCGCCACCGCTTCTCAGGCCCGACTTAACTTCGTAGGTTGTACATCATGAGGAAACCTTACACAGATGCTTCCGCAAATGCGGTGCTCAACTCATCAACCATCGAGTTTCGCGGAAAGGCGAATGCCGGTGGCAAAGTGGTGTGTCCACCCAATCTGAGCGCCCCTCACCAAGTAATCTGTTTTAGGAATTCGGCTCCCTCGCTCATATTTGTACTGAGCGTCGGCATTCGCGCCTCCAATCGCTCCGAAATGCTGCTGAGTCATCTTCACCTTGAGTCGCTCTTCTTGGACAACTCCAGCCAATGAATGCTGCGTTGCCATTTCGCCGATTCCTGAGAGTAAATGGCAGCCTTGATGTCGGAAGTACAGCCCTCCTAGCAAACCATGCTTTAGGCGTGAATGGCCCCAAAGCGAAAATGGCGTTAGCATTCCATTCACTCGGCTTAAACAGCCTGTTTTCAGATCAGGGTCGCATCGTGGAAAAGCTAAAACGCCTCCAAAGTGGAATCGAAGGGCTCGACGCTCTGCTCAAGGGCGGGCTGGTAGCAGGCGCTTCATACATAATCCAAGGGCGTCCTGGGTCTGGAAAAACGATCCTGGCCAACCAGCTTGGGTTCCATCATGCGAATAATGGAGGCAGGGTTTTAGTCGCAACGCTGTTGGCCGAGTCGCATGATCGTCTTTTTCAATTTCTTTCGACTCTGAGTTTTTACGACGCTTCCAAGGTCGGGGCTGAAATCCAGTTTGTCAGCGCGTTTGATACCTTGGAAAACGAAGGCCTGGACGAGGTAGTGAAACTGCTTAGGCGCGAGATAAGCCGCCAAAAAGCCACAGTGATGGTGGTAGACGGCTTGCTCAATGCGCGCTCAAAAGCTGATTCGCAAATCGACACCAAGAAATTCATTTCCGAGTTGCAAGGGCACGCCGCTTTCGCTGGTTGCACGGTGCTGTTTCTCACCAGTTCCCGTCTCGACGACGGGAGCCCTGAGCACACCATGGTTGATGGCGTGATTGAGATGGGCGAGGAGCTATACGGCACTCGCTCGGTGCGTCGAATTCAGCTTCGTAAGACTCGCGGCAGCTCGGCAATGACCGGTCTTCACGAGTGTGAAATTACCGAAAATGGCTTGGTGGTTTACCCGCGACTCGAAAGTCTCTACAGCCACCCGTCCTCTCCCGACAGCGCCGACATGACGCGTATCGCCAGTGGCATTGAATCACTAGACGACATACTAGGCGGAGGCCTGCACAGTTCCAGTGTGTCTCTGGTAATAGGCCCATCCGGGATCGGTAAAACAACACTTGGCCTCAAATTTCTAGCTGAGTCGACTGTGGAAGCTCCGGGCCTACATTTTGGTTTCTACGAAAGCCCACAACGGTTGCGACTCAAAGGCCAATCACTGGGTATGGATATCAAGGGTATGGAAGACAGCGGTGCCTTGAGCATTGCCTGGCAACCTACTACTGAGGGATTGCTGGACGGGTTGGGCGCACGACTACTGAGTCTTGTTGAAGAAAAGGGCATCAAGCGTTTGTTCATCGATAGCTTGAGCGGCATGACGCGAGTCACGACAAATCCCGCGCGGATTACTGACTTCTTCAGTGCTCTGATGAACGAACTGCGATCCAGGGGCGTTACGGTTTTTGCCTCTTGGGAAATGCGCGATCTTTTTGGCTCCGAGGTCAGCGCACCAAACTCTGACCTGTCGAGCATCGTCGACAACCTGATGCTGATGCGATTCTGTGAGAATCACTCTGAACTAAGCAGAACGCTTTCCATTCTTAAAGTACGAGACAGCTCTTACGACCCTTCGCGATTTGAGGTCGTGATCCGTGATCAAGATGTTTTCCTGAGAAAGGCTTCAAGACATGAACCATCAGTCCCCACTGAGTCATCGCCCGGTTCAATTTCTTAAGCTTTTGAGTGGGTTGAATTAACATGACCACCATCTTGGTCGTCGACGACGAGTATTTGATCGCTGACATCCTCAGCTTCGCGCTTGAGGATGAAGGGTTCATGGTGGTAACGGCCAGCAACGGTCGAAAAGGGCTTGAGGTACTCGATAGAGAACGTCCTGCGTTGATCATTACCGATTTCATGATGCCGGTCATGGACGGTCTAGAATTCGCCACAGCCGTCCGAGCCCTTCCTTCCGCTGGTCATTTGCCGATCATCTTGATGAGCGGTGCTCAGGCGCATATCGGTATGCAGAGATCGGATTTGTTTGATGCTGTATTGGCAAAGCCATTCAGCATCGATTTGATCATCGCAGAAGTTAGAAAGCTCTTGGGGTCAGAGTAGTACGCAACCGCTCAAGGCAATGAGAGTCCGCCAAGTCCAAATGGCCCTCGAAGTGCTCTCATTCACGATCAAACCAAATCACCCAGTCGGCCAAAACATTACGGCCTCCCCTTATCATTGAGGAAAAATTGGGCACGCTGCTGGGAGGAAGTGCGCTACCGCTCGGAACGCTGCCGACGCAGCAAACTGCCAAATGCTGAGCCAAAAAAGGGCCATCACAGGCCCTCTTGTACTCAAACCAAACTCACTTGGTCAGCCAGGACTCGACAGTGGCGGAGCCGTGCTCTGCTTTCCACTCTTTCAGAGTTTTGTGATTGCCACCTTTGGTTTCGACTACTTCGCCGCTGTGAGGGTTTTTGTAGATCTTCACCTCGCGTGGCTTTCTCGTACCGGATTTTGCCTCGGTAGCTGGTGCACGGCGACCGGCTTGTGGATCAAGCAGGTTGATCACATCTTTCAGGCTGTAGCCGTACTCACCAAGTAAATCGCGCAGTTTGCTCTCAAACTCCATTTCCTTCTTAAGGCCGGAATCACTTTTCATCGACTCAAGCTCTGCGAGCTGGGCGGCCAGTTGTTGTTCGAGTTTACGAAATTCAGCCAAACGAGACATGGGCAAGCTCCTTATTTTTGGATTACACGTAGTGTGGGCACATGATAGATCGTTCTACAGCCCCAAATCTCTGTGGAGTTGGTCTTCTTGGAGCTCTTCAGTTGCGTGCCCACCCCTCACTAGATACCACTGAAGCTGACAGCGTAGGTGGTCTTTGAGTCGAGACCTCAGCTCAAGGTAACCAGGAACATCAATACAGGATTCAGGATAATTCCCTCGTTGCCGAAGTACTGCACGCAGTACCTCAACACCTTGCAGGCCAATGTCGGAAGCATGCAATCGCACTAGAGGATCAAATCCCGGGTGCCTCTTGAAACTATCCACGGCCCGCAGAATTAATGCTTCGAACGCTATGGCGTCACATGTTTGCTGAACCGATAGCCACACTATAGATTCGAGTTCATTCTGCATGCATACCTCACTGCTCGCCCACTGAAAGCCCCATCCAGATGTTGTCCGACACGGGTATTTTTTAAAAAATGACTCGTTGTTTGAAATCAAACTGGATAGCAGCGGCTTACGCCGCTAAGTGACGACTTTGCTATGCCCCTAGGGCAGCCATACATCAGCGCCAGCAGGATACGTCGCAAGAAAAGGCCAGAAGCAGAAGCACTGCAAAAGCAAAAACCCACACCGTTTCCTCAGCAGGATCGGCGGTAGGTGGGGCGCTGAGATCGCTGCTTTTTTGTTGTCCTCAAATATAAAGATCCGTCGCTCAAAAAATTTTTCAAGGGGCGTTCTGAAAATATATTTTGGTTGACTAGGCGCTCACGGCTGCGCCATGCGTGCATTCAAAATCAAACGTCCAACAGCGTACAATTGCGCTTCCGATTGAAGTGTCCCGGGTCATCCAGGAAAAATGTGGCAGCAGCTGAATTCACTCCTGCCGATGACGCTGCGCAGAACGTGGATGTAGTAAGGAAAATTTGATGGCGATCGATTTGAAAAGCCTGTGGCAGCGAGAGCGCGCAAGGCGGGCCGCTTTGTGGGGGCTGGAGGACTTGCGACCAGGTGATGATCGCGCAAAACCTCACCTAAGCATTCTCGATGAAATTGATCGACAAGACCTCGAACAACCTCATGGGGATGCTCCGCTTATGACAATCGAAGAGTTGAGAGACTCTGTGCCGGAAACACCGTACGAAAGCAGCGATGGGCACTGTTTCTTGATCGTTCTAGATCAGCGTATCCCGCAAGTCTGGCGAACAAGATTCGAAGCGGCCAATGCACTTGCTGAGCGTTTTTCCGAAGGAAGCTATGCCCATGACTGGCGTCGATTTCTGAGAACCTGGGTTCGAGACATGGAGCGTTTAGCGGCTCACCGGTTCTGCTAATGTCCACTCGGTTGCTGGAGTGACCATCCGTTCCTCACGGCAACGTGTGGCACATGAAAAACAGTTCTGAAATCCGACATGTTTTGGGCGAGCAACAGTGCTCATACCGAGCTTCCGGGGGCGGACTGAGGTTTAGGACACCCATGAACAAATTTGGATCGAAGGTGCGGCTACGCGTCAGCAAGCGGCCCAGCTACAGACCTAAGTCTCTGCACAATTGATCCTCCTTCATGTCGTCGGTGGCCAGATCATTGTCCACCAGATGCCGTTGCAGGTGCTGAGACAGATGATTCGTCAGACGGGATCCGATCTCGAAGTAACTCTCTGAGAAGCTGGCATACAAATCTCGACTGTTCACTACACCTTGCAAAACCTGAACGCAAGGTAACCTGGATTCGGATACGGTCATTAGAGTGGGCCAATCATAGATGGGTACACGGTTGTAGGTGGTGACCGCCTCTTCAACCAGCCGCACAAATTCAGTGACACCGCATGTGTCATATACTGAGCACCAAATGGCTGAATCACGCTCCCTATACATCACCGCCCCCTTATCACGTGGCTTTGCGTGGCATGTTGTTCACACGGGTATTTTTCCAAAATAAACACCCATTATTTGAAGTCAAATCTGAAAGCAGCGGCTTACAGCCGTAAAGGTTAACGATTTTGCCTTGCCCGACGGATCTTCGCGAAGTACTGATCGAGCACCTCAGGACAGGGAGTGTTAGGGGAAGACGAAACGAGGTCGATCCCATAAAGGGCACAGTCTTTTGCTTCCCCTTGAGTCCCATGTTGACCTCGACCTCAATACCATCAGGTGAAATCCGAGTTTGACGAAGATCGGAGGCTCGCCTGCATGATTCATCATCGAACACGAGCGGCATGTTTAGATCAATGTCTACATCACCGACTAACGAGGTGATACGCGCGATCAACTCCCAGTTCAAAGGCTGCAATTGTTCGGGGCGGTGATGAATGTCAGCTGCCAAGAAATCCAGCATCTGGATTACCGCACAATCTTCTTTCAAGGGTTCAACCCCCTCCCAATGCCGCGTTCGTTCCCCCGTAAAATGGACATCTTTCAGGTGAGGACGCCGTGTTCGAGCTGTCCGATCAGATCGATCACGGCGCACGCGCCCTCCTCCGTAATGAGCATTTCCAAAGGTGCCTTTGAGTTAAAACATCGCAGCGGCGAGAGTAAGAAAGCCCTGGCTGCCTGGACATCGCCTTCGAACAGTTCGCAGGACGCGTGTAGAGCAACAATCAATCCATACAGACGTCGGCTCTCGCACAAAGAAAAAAAACCTACAGTCGTCGCGTTCGACAAGAGTTCGGAAGAAATACCCATGTGCTTACCAAGCAGCTCTTCATCGATACACAACATCTCGGATAGAGATTGAAATGAGGCAAAAGGCATACTGCGCCTAACGACATCGTGAAGTTCAATGCTTGGCGAAGGCAAATTCACAGTGGCCCAAATGTCTGTATTCATGGATTCAGCAAGGTGCTTTCCGTGAGCTCATTCAGAGTCCCCTGAGGGTGACCAGTTGACGTGATCAAGGCATCTTACGCTGAGCCAGTGCTCCCCTCCCAAAGTCCCGGCTCGTCCACAGACTTCGCAGGTCGACATCGACAGTTCTTCTGCAGAGGCAACCGTTTCACGGCACGCCGCATCACCACCAGAATAGTAGAAGCGTAACCCCCCAAATTTTTCCTTGACCTGACGCACCTGAATCGGCGGCAGCTCAGGGTGAGCATCCATGTGAGTTCTCAACTTGCCACACAGCTCATCGATCAGATTCAACCATCCCGGCAAACACGCGATTTCGCGAAGTGGAGCGCTTGAAAAAAACTCCGGATAGCGATCCCGCAAGATCGGCAACAGATTTTCAACCATTGGGTTCTCCTACTCGCTTTATTTGAGCGGCTATTGCCTCCACAGCGGGCAAGCTCACATGCTTGCGCGCTCCACGGCCGGCCAGAATGAAAATCGTGTGGTTGCTCTCAAAAATGCAGCCATCAAAATCCCGCTGAAAATCGCTGAGGACGCTGTCGCCAGGCTGGCGTCTATTCTGGCTGTCGAACACCGCTGCTTGGGCATATAGGACAGTTGCCTCAAGGCTTTGCGCTTTGATTTCTCGCTCTCGAAAGTCCGGAAGCATGACATCCAACAACATCCAACCTCGGACGATGCAAAAAGGCTTTTCTCCGAAGGTGCCTGCAACCAACTCGATCAACTCATCGTCACCAAGTTTTGAACCCCTTAGGGGTTGTGCTGGCCCAAACAGCAGATCGCTTAATAGGTCTGTATCTGTGACGCTTGTATTCATAATCTCGCTTTAACCTGCTCTTCCCGCGAGTACCAGACCAGGAATCATTTTCCCGATCCCCGTTTCCACCTGGATAACCCGAAAACCTTTTTTCGCGCCGCGTTCGCCGCCCCCTCAGTGATAAATGCGGTTCATGTAGATGTTGTGGCCGCCAGGCGCCCAACTAACCACCACGTAGCAGCTACCTACCATGGTTCGAAACAATGAATAACCGTCAACGAAGGTGACGTTCGTTATCCTGGACGTGCGCATGCTTGCTCCCTCTCGAAACCGCCCTGTGCTGTCGCCATATATCGTCCCCATCAATACGGGTGGACTGTCGACGGCGGCGAACAAAAACGCGGTAACGGGCATACCGAAATCCTTTTCCATCGCCACAGCGACCTCTGCCGGAGTGGATGGGGCACGCTGTTGCTCAGTCGCGCCTGCAAGGTCAGCCGGGGTACATATTTCGTCGTCTGCTCCACACATCATTCCTCTCCCCTATCTTTCAACATAGAACAGCGTCGAGCCCGCTTACCGCGCATGTGTATGAGCCCGCTTAGGAAAGGTCAATCACAAAGCCAGGATCGAAACCCGCCTGCTCACCTGGGTACCCCCGAGGGTTGGAGACCACGCGACACCTGCCCAGCGTGATATCAACCGCACGGTGTGTATGCCCAAAAATCCAGAGATCTGTTTTTTCAACCAGCGCGTGCCAGCGGTTCGTGTACGCCGCGATGAGATGACCATCATGTTTTCCACCCGCGACCTCAGGAACAGGTGAGTGATGCGTCACGACAACTGTTCTGCCGTCAAAATGTTTGTCCAGCTCCTCAGCGAGCCAATCGTGCGTAGCGTGGTTACGGCCAATCACATCGGTCGGACGCAACCGCCGAAAGTTATCGCCTGTACGGATAACCCGGAAATCATTCATCCACTCCCATGCAATTCGCGTCGCGGCCCCGATATCGCCGGTAGCGGAAAAATCAGTCCACCCAGTGGCGCAAAGGAACCGTGTTTGATTCCAAATAAAGGTCTCGTTTTCCAGGACGTGGACGTGCGGTAAGGCGACTTCCTTCATCTTGCGCAGCGTGTGATCGATGTGTCCTTTATAAAATTCATGATTTCCACACACGTAGATCACAGGACAATCGAACGTCTCATTCGCCCACTCCACTCCCCGTCCTTTCAGATCGATGTCACCGGCCAAAATCACCAGGTCATAGCCATTGGCCGTTGGCTGATAGGGCGAAAATTCGTTGTGCAGGTCTGAAAGCACGTGAAGCTTGATCAATGGCCTGATCTCGATTTACAGCTAAATTGAAAGAGCGAACCCAGAGGTATGGTCGGATTTCGCGAGCCATCAACGGGCACACCGAACCGATACCGCCACCAATATAAATATATAGATTTGAGTGGCGGATGGCAAACGGGGCATACAACTCTGTTTTAACGGAACGGAAAAATGTTTGTGCGCACCGCATTCGCCGCAGCGCTAAAGGTCTTGAGAAAAAAGCGAGGACTCACGCAGGAAGCATTGAGTGGAAATATCACTCAGTCACACGTGAGCCAAATCGAAAATGGGAAAACCTCGCCCAGCCTCGAAGCCATCATCGAGCTTGCCAGAGTGATGAAGTTAAGCCCTGTGGCGCTGATGGCCCTCGTGTGCGCGGCGCAGGATGAGCTGACGGCCAGCGAAGTCCTGGAGCTCGCCAAAAAAGATCTTCAGTCAATCTCGCTGCTAAAGGTCGCGATTCCATTGGAGGTCGAGGCAAAACCGCACCCGGGTGTCGCTGCAGCGGCAAAAACCCGCGAGAAAGTCCAAACGTTGAAGGAAAAAGGCTTCTCGCAAGCGGATATCGCGCGGGAACTGGAGATGGCGGAATCGACGGTTCGGCGTCATTGGCATCGTCAGGATTAAGCCGCGTCGCGCTGCCTCAAAAATTCACTGTACTGACAGCTGCCTCCGAGACCGGCCATTTTCTGGGTCATCACGAAACCGCGCCCTACTTTCACAGCTTTTCGGAAATACTCAGCGCCCTGTGTACAGCAATTTTCTAGGACTCGATGAATGAAGGAACGAATACTCGACTGGCGCAAACGGCGCAGTTGGCTCAACTCGATTCGCTTTTACGCTCACGATCTACTACCGGAACAAACCCGCGAATACTTGCAACGCGAACGACCAAACTGTTGGGCTGACGATCCGGCCTGGTTGCCAAATCATGAAGCTCTCGTGCCAGCCTTTTGCGAACGGATGTCCAAGTATTACACCCACGTGAAAGCTTTCCACGGCTGTCGCCCTGAAAGCCTCGCGCTTTATTATTCGCATGGGCTTCTAGGGCAAGACAGTAAGCGCATTGCTAGTAAATTCAGGGAGATTTTCGCTGATGTTAGTCCTGCTGAAATCGACCGCGCTATAGAGCAGAGTCAACCTGGAGGCGAACCAGGAAAAATTTTTCTCACCGCTGACGACTGCAAAATGATCAATGGATTTGGCCACTATGTCATCCATGGAAGTGAGTACCTGTTAGGCCTCGCTACAAAACTTACTCGCTCCAACCCGGATGAAGATTACAGGCAGCGCTTGCGCATCATTGGTATCCCGACCGTCTTGGAAGTTGATATTCCTGTGTCTTACCTTACTCATCGTCAACAGTTGTCGCTGGCCAAAACCATCCTGGCTGCGTGGGGACAATTGCAGACGAGACGAGCGCTCAGTATGGGGTCAGCGCCTTGCTACGTCATTGGTCAGAACATCCCACCAGAATGCATCAAAGGTCACTATCACCCCGCTCACATCCATGATGCTCATAGCGCTTCAGGGGAGATGTACATCAACTGCAAAACAGCATGCGACATGTGCGAGTGAAGTGTCCGACATCGTCAACTTTGTCGCCATCAGGGCGACAGAGCGTTGCCCTTATGCTGGCTTATTTTCGCGGAGAGCTTCGGCATAGTGATCTCACATGAATCGACGGCGCATTTGCTGTTGATGTAGCGATCAGTGCAGGAACCGATCATGTCCGATAGCACCCAATTGAATCCTTTCAGAATTGAGATTTCGCAGGCTGAACTCGACGATTTACAGCGTCGTCTGGACGGTACCCGCTGGCCAGATCGCGAAACCGTCCCTGATCAGCCTCAAGGTGCACAGCTGGCCAAGGTACAAGACCTGGTCGAATACTGGCGTACCCAGTACGACTGACGTCGTCTGGAATCTCGCTTGAACGGTCACCCTCAGTTCAAGACCGAAATTGACGGCTTGGGGATCCACTTCCTGCACATCAAATCGCCTCATGCCGATGCAATGTCGCTGATCATGACCCACAGTTGGCCAGGATCGATTGTCGAGTTCTTGGACGCTATTGATACACTGGTCAATCCAACGGCTCACGGTAGAAAAGCGGAAGATGCTTTCCACCTGGTACTGCCATCGATCCCCGGGTATGGGTTTAGCGACAAGCGGGGAGTATTCGCAACATCAAGGCTGCGCACTATCGAACGCTGATAAAGGCTTTTGCTGCCGCCTGCCCTAGAAGGAAATTCAGCCCTAGGAAAAATTGGACTGGCCGAGTGGAGCAATGAGTTAATGCCTCCCACATCACGTGCAGGAGCAAGTGTGGGCAACTTCGAACTCAAGTGATTAAACTGTCTCAAGCGCTCAATCTCAGACTTGCAGTG
The DNA here is from genome assembly GCF_059695645.1 of Pseudomonas sp. LBUM1673. NCBI lineage: Bacteria > Pseudomonadati > Pseudomonadota > Gammaproteobacteria > Pseudomonadales > Pseudomonadaceae > Pseudomonas > Pseudomonas sp. LBUM1673. The sequence goes on along the minus strand of NZ_CP166780.1, from coordinate 1,809,651 downwards.
TTCCACAGAACTCTCCTTATCACTTTTACAGACGGCGAGCTCATCCAAGGAGGTGGGCCAGAGGGAGAGCAACAGGATCACTACCACGATGCGCTTCTTCAACTTCCAGTACCTTTTTTGGGGCGAACAAGTTTTCACTCGATGAATCAAGATGAATTTTTCTTGGTAATCTGGGCGGGAGAATGTTTGATTGAAAAAGCGATGTCAACAACTTTCTAAAACAAAAAAAACTTACCGAATCTTGCTCACTAGATAATATCAATCAATTGACAATATCTCATGACAACACTTCAACAAAGTTACCCGACAAGCAGCCAACAACATTTTAGATATATTGTCATACTCACAGAAAATTACGGCATTCAACATAGATAATATAATGACAACCATCCTCCGAACATATTAATAAAAATGCCAGAAGATTACTCGTACAATCTTTATTGGAAAATATATATAGATCACTAAAATGAATTTTCTATCGGTCACTGGCTGTCAGCCCTGCAAACAGTGATAGATCCCCCCAAGAAGGCCAAGGAGGAGGATCGGTCACACAATTAGTCCATCATCTTTTCGTAGTGTTCAGCGAAGCCTGTTTTGATGAAAACCTGCTTAAATCTCTCTATAAAATGCTCAGGAGCAATTTCGCCGAAGTCAGTGATATTGACAGCGTCAGAATGAGACTCCCGGTTAACGTATCGGTACAAGGCTCTAAATTCTGCGTCCTCGTCAGCAAGTTCCAGCAATGCGTTCTGTAATACATCTTGGCGGTGCACGAAGGCGAAGTAATACTCAAGGATGTTGCGCATCATGTTCGGAATGACTGTCACGGAGGTGCGACCTTCCTGGGCATCTTTGATTGTCTGCCAAAAAGACTGGTAGTCGTTTTGCACGTCGGTGGACTTCATCGGCGTGATCGTGCTGTACACCGCCTTGGTAATCCTGAACAGGGAAAACTCGTCTGACTTCCTCAGGTGCTTGAGCATTTCGTGGAAGAAGAACAGGTTGTGGGTAAGGATGAATACCTGCTTGAAACGTTCCTTGGGGCTGAGCACGCGACGATAAATCATCGAAGCGATATCGTAGATGTAGTTGTGAGAAAGGCTAGATATGGGATCGTCGATGACGATGATGCGGTGGCTTTTAAGCTTGCCGCCCTTGCCGTCCAGCTCACCGTTACAGACCTCCAGAAAGTAGAGGAAGGAGATGAGGGTTTTCTCACCCTCACTGAGCGTCTGGAAAACACCCGCCTGCTGACCCGGTCGTTGGAGCCGATACCGAGGAAGCTCGCCCTCCTCTCTCACCACCGTAAAACCTTTCAGTCCAAGCATGTGGAGGGAGGCATTCATGCTATCGATGGACTGATCGATGTTCGTGATTTTTGATCTGCTGTCGTTGATGATGTCCTGATGGAATTGTTCCTGCGCGCGAATGGTTTCCAATGCGTTGCGCTTTTCTTCCCGTTGCAATGAATAGTCGTTGTGTACCTTTCTTGCCGAGGTTATCAACGCATCGCAGTTCGAGCGAAAGCAGTTCCAGAAGCGCGTTTTGATCTGCTCCAAATGGGTTTTCTTGTCCCTTACCTTGAGGTTGATCACATCAATTTTTGCTTGCTCAATCCTTATCAGGGCATTGAGGTCTGCAAGGGCATCTGCAGTTGATGTCAGCATGATCGGGACAGATGGACTAGCAACTTTAGCTGAGAGGCTCTGAATGTTCAGACGCAGATTCGCTTCCAGGTTCGCGATGTGCGGTTGGAATGCAGGCAGCTGGTATTCAGGGCGACGATACTGGGACTGCAGGCGAGCTACGCCAGCTTCGTATCGGCTTTTTAGCGAAGTGAGTTGCCCAATTCGTTGCTCATACGTTTTATCGAAAACCCTTCTGACTTCATCATAAAACTGGAAAGGCAGCTGTTGCTGGCAAAAGGGACAGCGCTCCTCCCCTTTGGATACAAAACCCAAGGCTTGCTTGACCCAATCGGAATTGCCTAATTCGCTTATCAGGGCCGACAAATACGAGTCACCTGACCCGCTAATGGTCTCCATGAGTAAGGCGTGGCCTTCTATTTCACCCTCAGCAAAACTCAGTACGGGCACCCCCGGCAGCACAGCATCACCGGCTAGTTGCAGTTGCTCAGCCTCTGCCGTGAGTGACTCATATGTATCGGAAGTCGGAACCAGATTGAGCGCGACGACTTTCTCTGTCAGTTTTTCCTTGGTATTCAGGGAGGCAAAACAGTACTTCAAGGGCGCGTTGTCGAAAGGCTTTTTCAATGCCCAGATGCGGTCTTGTAGTTCACCCTTGTTGACCTTCTGAGCCTCACCAAGCGAATTCCCTGACACCACCACAGCCTGGCGTTCTTCTGTGAGCTTCTTGAGTGCAGACTCGGCAGCTTCTAGGGCCTTCCCTGCTTCGATGTTGCCTTCGTTCAGTGTAAAAACGCCTGGTTGAGAGCTAGCGTGAAAATTGCTTTCCGTAAAGATGTGGTTGTAAACCAGCACCTCACGTTCTGCATCTGAAGGCAATGCGCTGCATTGGTGGTAGACCAGATCTGCAGGATCTTGGAGGTAGTTACCAATGGTGGTCTTACCCGTGCCGTTGTGTCCGTAGAACACATTGACCTTCGTCAACGGGCCAATGGTTGAGTTCTTGTCAGGTGAATAGCTCGACACACCTCGTAGGATGATATTTTTTATCATGACGCTATCCTTGGCTGTGGGATGCCCAAAAGCCATCCTATTCCCGCCGCCAGCCGTTGGAAAGCACCGTCACCTATCCTAGTCGGAGCTCACCCCTGCCTCTGATCGCCCCCACGGATGCGGAATAATATGGACGCCAATAAATCGCTTGATCGGCAGCTTCCCCATGTCCCTGGCTTTCTGTTTTTTATCCCCGTGTCCACACTGATCACACTCGTGTACGGGACTACGGCGCTTGAAAGCACCTATGAAAACTCAGACCTAAAAAAGCCTGAATGGCCCAGTTGGAAGAGCCTGAACAAATGGTTTCTCTCCTCGGACGCACAGTCTCCCGTGAGACCTTCGAGCATTGCGTCTATCAACTCGATGGTAGAGGACAACGCGGCGCTTGATCTCCCGGCCGACGCGGACGCTCTTTGGCAATCAGAGCATGAATGGAATGGCCTTCTTCACGCACAACTTCTACCAGAACCACGATCAATTGCTTATTGGAGGACTTGGATAGAGCTCGATAGAAAGTTCGGATGCGAGCTACTTCCGGCCTGCATTACCACTGGCGAGAAGGTTCGCACGGTCGTTTTCTCCACGTTGACTCGGGAGCTGGGGTGCTTGGGTAGCGTATCCAGGATGTCGGCTTACGATTGGAGAAATAATGAGCCAGGTCTGCTCGACTCGCCTTTGTTTGAGGACAATAGAATCGCTGACATGTTTGCCGTCGTTATCCGATTCTGTGCACGGGTTGTCGCGGAAATCAGCGTGCGGGACTGGGCGGCCGTTGTTGACGCCGGGCTAGCAAACGAAATTCTACTGAAGAATCAAGTGCCTCAGTTTAATGAGCAATCAGGCCATTGGAGCCGCCCCATTGCCGAGCAGTTGCGTGGCTTGGCGCAGGACAGCGGCCTTAGTAGTAACAGGAGGGCAAGCGCGTTTTTGGGGAAGGTTTTAGCCGGCCGCTACCTGGATATTTCCGATAAGCAACGGACACTGAGGCGTTGGGAAGAAGCTCACCCTGGCAAACCTCGCGATTCAGTGTTGGAGACTCTGCTGGAGGCTGTGCAACCCCTGCTTGATCAACATGGCGGTCTGTGGAGCAGCGCCTCAGCACACAACAGAAAATTCAAGCTTGCCTGGCTCAACGCGGTGCTGCTTCGAGAAATGATTCAGAAGGATTTTCCCTGCTGGCACATTCAGGAGGTGTTTGACACTTACGCTGACGAGTTTCGAAAGGCGCGGGCTCTCCTCGGAAAGCCTCTTTCATAACGGCGGCCAGTTCGTGCCCGCCTCCCCTCGCTGATAACTTTCTATTTCGATTTTCAGTCAGTTGTTTGCTGCGATTGCCCTGGTTTTTGTCCACGGTAACATTCGTACCGGGCGTACCTTTGTTGCGATTGCTGATGTCGGCGTTGTGGTTACTTCGTTTGGGGAATTGCTTAGTCATAGGGTACCTCCTGTACGCACGGCAGCAGGCGTCGCTGATTGCGACGTTTTGAATCATCAGCGTCTGCGTTATAGGTGCACAGGACACAAAAAATATAAAGCTCCTCAACTCTCCAGTGCACGGAGCACGGAGCACGGAGCACGGACAAATGATAGCTGAGTGAAAGGCGCCTACGTCACACCATCACGAAGAACACTCAATAAATTCTTGCACACTTTGGTCGGGATTCGTCACCAGGTCGTTTACGTAACCTTCTTGGGCCAATAGAAGCAGCCTGGCTTGGTCGATGTAATGGTTATAGGTTGTACTAAAATTATCGTGCCCCATCTGTTGAGTGATAGCTTGAATAGCAGCCATATCTCTCACAACGGTAGAGTCCTCAAGCAGGCCTTGCTTGAATCGCTTTATCAAAAACATTGTTGGCCACCAATGCCTGGCATCATAGAACACTACGGACTCCCGGAATTGTCTGTTAGAAGCCATCGCGAGTTTTTTCGCCGCTAGTGTTCGATCTGAAATCATTTTAGATGTAATGGGCACCCCTCGCGCTGTCAAAAACAATATGGAGGGCGGGCATTTTTTTCCGTACTTTTCCTTGTACAACCTAGCACGCTCCTGATAATGCGGTTTGATATAATGCTCTTCCAAAGCTTTCAAATCGGCCATGTTGACCCGGATGGTGCGGGATTTGTTTCCCTTACTGAAACTTATAAGATAAGGGACAGTGGCGCCTTCTCTTGCCATATTTTCATATGGCTGGATATGGCTGTTCGCTCCGGTGCCTATGTATGGAAACTTACAAAGCTCTGAAGGTCGCATCGCAGTACCCAGCGACAGCTTGAAGAGCGCCGCATATACCGGATCTGGATAGCTCTGAATCAGGGATTTGATTTCGTCATTCGTGATCAACGAATACGACTGACGTTGTCGACTTTCACGATCAAGCACTGTGATGTTTTTAGAGTCAACGGCAACCTCTGCCTTGCGCTGAATATGACTTAATAAATGGTCACTTTTGAAATTGGCTACCCACGTTTTGTATTGCACATCAACACAGATTTCATAATGTTCATACTTTAGCCACGAAAAAAAATTGAGAACACGCTGCGCATCATTGAATATGGTTTCGGAAGTAGGAAACGCTTTCTGCGCTTTAACACGAGCAGTTTGCCTCGCCTCCTGCCAGCTCTTAATATCCTCATTATCAGCAATATTATGATAACTACCAACGCCAACCAACTTAAACTTATCGAGCGTTGACAAATAAGAATAAAACACAGAAAGAATGCTTGAATACTTGTTTGAAGTCGCCTTTGAGGAACGTGTTATGTCGTACAAGTACAAGTTTACGTGACTGATTAAAACTCTTTTTTTGCCCTCATCGGCGATCAAAATGTAATGAGAGACGTCTTTGCCTCTAACCGTCTTGTACGATACTAACTCGCGGGATATCTGGAGCATTTAATCACCCTGCTCCACTTTAAAAACAGTTACACGGCTAAAACCATCGTACACCGTAGGGAACGGCTCCTTATCGGCAGTCTTGAATTCAAATGCCGGAACATCATGAAATAAAAACTTGCGCTGAGCCTTTATAACAACATCGCTATCATTGTGCGGCGCGTAAACCTCTATCGTCGTGGCTCCTTTTAGACCGGCCACGAACACTTTCATTTCACTTCTAGAAAATAAGGGAATGCACGCTACAATTTTGGGGCTGGTCGCGCGCGCAAACTCACCACCTACAAACTTATCAAATCGGTTTAGATATCGCTCCTGAAAAACAACCACTGGCACGGATTCTTTTCGAAGAAATTTGTTAATTTTTTCCAGGGTGCTCTGTATTGCCACTCTCTTGAGTTCAAGATAATTTTCAACATCTTGATCTTTGGCATAAAGTGCTTTCGCGCCACTCAAATCGACTTCGAACGTCAGAACCACATCAGCCCTGATCTCATCCTCATTTCTAGCTTCGTTCAAGTGGACACCACTGGATACCAAGGATAGCTGGTTCTTGAGTTCATCCTTCTCCCCCTTAAGAATCTCGACTTGCAGCGCCTTCTTCTTTAACTCTTCACGTAATAAATCAGAGTATTTTATGCTGAGGTCACGATTCATTAAAGTTGTGATGTAACTCTGCTTTATCTTTTCCACCTCCACTTGCATGCCAGAGCGAAGGTTGGTTATCGTCTCTTGTAAACTACGTATCAATTGCTGACTTTGAACAATCACGTGCTCTGCCGGCAACGTCTCCCTTACCAAAAGCTCATCAACCGGCTTTTCACCGGTAATGTAAGGCTTCAGATGAAGGTAGTTTTTATGAAATGCCTGCCGAGATATTTTCGCTCGCTCGGACACGATCTGTATGGTCAACCGTTCCTGAGCACCGCCCAAATAATGATCGGTAATGATCTGCACGATCTTCGCTTCAGTGTCACTAGCGGCCATGTTCAACGCCTTTATTAATAGCCATATTGTTCAATTGTTTATGACGCTCGAAGTCTGCCAACAGACGCTCATTGGCCTCAATTTTTTTCTGCAACTCAAACGCGGCCGCATTGGTTAGCTTTGACTGGCCTGCCATTACTGAGCGATAGAATTTAATATTGTGCTGAAGGGATTCTTCGGACTCGCCCGTCGCTACGACGTATTGGCAGTAAACTTTACAGTTGGAGACATCCGGTTTTAACGGGTAAATCAAGTCAACCTTGCCTTCCAAACAAGGAGGCAATGGCCCTTCATCGAGCGAGTCCCCAGTCAGGCAGAACGTATTGAGTACTGTACGCTGAATGAAAAACGCTCCGCCCCCGTCCAGGATGTGGGAGACGTAATCCAGTACCGTCAAACGCAGCATCTTGCCTGTGAACAGTTCAGGACGGGACAGTACGTCCGTTGCGAGCTTATCGACCGAATTCCCTGAATACCTTCCCGCTTGGATCTCCCGAACAACATTCACGAAGTCGGCCGTGTAATGCTCTTTCATAGCCTCAACGATTGAAGCCACCAAGTACGGGTTGCGCGCGATGTACCTTAACGACATTTTATAGGACTTGTGTCCAAACAACATGCGGATCAGATCAATATTGCGCTCAGAACGGTTGATGAGCATTTCCGCAATGGTTTTCCGGAACCTGTGAGGATGGATCGAATCGACACCAACCTCCGCACTGAGATTCGACGCCAAATTCTTAATCATACGGTCGACAAAATTAACTTCTTTAGGCTTACTGACTGGCTGAAACAAATATCCTTTGCGTAAGAACCCGCCAAACTCCCGAAGAGCTCGATACGAAAAAATTTGCTCTCCTAGAAAATCTGGAATGGAGATTTCATCCGCTTCTCCAAAGTAGTTCGGATCCGACGCGGTTTTGAATCGGGTGATACTGACATACCAAAGACCATCCGCCTTCTGGAAAACGTCATCAAACTCGATTAATGAAAGTTCACTAACACGCAGCCCTGTCATCAGGGAAAACAATATAAAAATACCATTCCGAATTTTATCCAACGCTAAGCCATATGACGCCCGCCAGAAGTAAGTGTAGTATCCCGTAGCGCTTTGAGTTCTGGAATAACCTACGACTGGTGACTCTCCGTCAATGGTTTTACTTAAAGCCGCTTCAAACTCTTCATCAATATGCGCTCGATTTGTCGCCGAGACTCTTTCTAGCGCTCCCCACCCTTCAAGAAACTCGCGTGCCTGCTCTACCACTGGAATGGCTTTTTCAGTCCAATAGAACGCGTATATCAGTAAAGATTTTAAGTCATCTTCAGAAAAGGGAGTCCAGCCAGTACTTTGCGATTCAATTCTCGCGTACACATCCTGCTGTCTCTCCTTCGTATTCACGTCCACAGCCTTGACCTGCAAACGATACTCTTGTGGAATCAACTTCTGCTCTGACAAGGAGATCCAAAAGTTAATATAAAAAAACAACAACCAATAGGCGCGTCCAGCACCCTTATCTCGCGCATCGTCCAACGCAAGATTGACCATCTGAGTCGTAATCACTTGCAGGTCTTCAGGCCTCGCAGTGAGATCGTTTTCCCGCAAGAGAAACTGTTCAAGATAGCCATGAGACGTCGCATATGTTTGCGTTGAAATGAAACTACGAACAGTCCCAAATGGATGAAAATTGGGGATAAGGTGATAGACCATCGCTTTTTTGAGATCATTACTGCCAGCTATGGCGCTATTGAAAAGTACTTGAACGATAGTCTGACCGGGCCGACGCAACAAAATCCAACGATCCTCATGGTACTGCGCATACTGTGATACCGGAAAATCGCACCTTGGATTCAACTGCAGCTTGGATAGCAACCCACTGACAACCCGAACCTTGGTACCTTGGGAAACCTCGTTCAGTTCTGCGAAGTACGCCTTAGCGGCATCACGCGCTTGGTTTTCAATTTCTTCGATGAGCGCATCAAAGGATTCGTCTTTTTCTGTCATCCTTCAATCCTCATTTAATCTTCGAAGAAAATACGCAAGGAACGCATGTCCACAGGTAAAAGCGCATCGTAACGGCGCAAGTAGCCACGAGCGGTCTTCAATGCCTCCTGATCCCCCCAGCTGTCCAGTACATATTGAATGATCGTCATCTCTGCATTGGCATCCGGATCGAAGTCAGGATTACGCTCGGCATTGCGCTGCAACAGAGCTAACCGCTCCATTAAGTAGGGCAACGAATCTTCCAAAATATAGATTTGGCTGCAAAATAGGCATTTTTCAATCCTTGAGCAGCGCGCATCTTTAATCGGAATAACTCCTGGATATGTTGGATTATTCGAATCCATGCAAGCCCACAGCGGCTTCTCATGACCTGGAATCGTAAAGAGCCGAAATTGGGAGACTTTGACTACGTCGAAGTTATGATTCGCGAGCAGGCCTTGAAACTCACCATTACGAAACATATCCATCAGTTCCTCTTGAGCAGCGCGTAGCCTCACACGGCGACGAGCCATTGCAGCTCCTGAGCTGTCATAACTGACATCAGTCGTTTCGACCTCGCTATGGCCTTGCGCTAGCGCAATCAAGCTCAGAGGGTGCCCACGGTTGTTCCTGACGTATTGAATCCAGGTAACCCGCAGCCTTCCCTCAATATCCTCAGCCGACTCCAGGCGGTTTCCCAAATCAATAATATTTGCTGCGTTTAACAACTCTCTGACGGCGTCATTCCATCCTGCCTGGGTTGTAAGCGAAACAATTCTACCAGGATGCTTTTCCGATTCATTCATCCACCCGCGCACACTTCGAATGCCCAGAAAAAGGGGGTTTGCCGGTTTTCTGGGATTTGGTGTGTGTGCGTCACGAGGTTGCTTACCAAGAGGTTCGGATAGCGCCTTGGCTAATTGAATAAGGTTATAGCTTGAGTACTTATCAGCCTTATCAGTGAATGCAGAAAATTGTTTTGGACTAAAATAGGGTAACTTATTGCTCTGCGACTTTTGTTTCTCAGAAACGATGAGTAGCTTTTTACTCGTAATCGAAGTGGTCAGGACGTGCTGATATTTATCCTTGTTTAAAGCCAAAACTGTTTCTTTGTTCCAACCTGTTTGCAGCGTTAAAAAAACTGCAATCGCCACTTGGTCGGTCAGAGTTGGATAGTACAGGCTTAAAAGATCTTCAAACTCGATGGAGTCTGGAGAGAACTGTCTGAGTGCTCCGCGTTCTCGACAAACCGAATACACGAAGTCGACTGGTTCTCGACCGGTAGAACTTAAAGCTTTGCTCAGCGCATCGTCGTAGCGCGCAGTGAAACTCTTGAGCGGTACGTAAAAAGGATGGCCGTACTGCAGCAACGTCGCCAACGCTCGCACAGGATCAATTGTCCAAGCGATTGGGCGATGGGCGGCTTTATTGCACTCCTGATTCGTGTTCTTCTCGGTGGGAGGTTCAGCAAGCTCCCTGCAAAATTCTCGCACCTCATACTTTTCGTAAGGCACGCCTTGCTCGACCGTATTTCTGAATTCGAGCTTGACCCGTAGCTTATCGATGTAGTCTTTCAAGAAAGCCGTTAACTGCTCGTACGCTGTCTCACTCAACGGCTCCCTTGGTACTGACACAGGTGCTGCGATGAGCGGCAACGTCAGCAGCGGCATGCCATCGTTGAAGGATTTAGCCGTATTGACCAAGGCGCCTTTTAGACGAACCGCAAGGTCAGTAGAGAGGTTGTTGCGTTGGAGGTATTGTTCAAACGAACGGTATTCCTCTGCCCCCATCCGCTCAAACGAAACAATATGCAATTCCGGATGACTTTGACCGCTGTGCTCGACGACGAAATCAAGAAACCGATTGATTGCCGTCCTGATGCCATAGCCCTTGGAATATGAGCGCTCGGGAACATACTTCGTGAATACGTAGTGAAAGCCGGCACACAAATGATTGGAAAACGAAAATAGTGAGTGCTTCAGGTAAGTACAGGGGATCGAGTTACCATCCAGCGAAATCACGGCTGTGACTTCATGGTTCATCTGCAGATAGCGCATGGGAGCCCGCCTCAGCCGATTTTATTCAATAACGCCTGCACTGCCAGGCTAACCTGGGCGATCACGTCCTCAAGAGGCTGTGAGGAGTCCACAACCGTAAAATCCTCTGGACTCTCTTGCGCTTGAACAAGAAATCCGTCTCGTGCCCGCACCAAGAAATCGAGTTTTTCCTGCTCCATACGGTCAAGCCCCTCTCCCCTCGAAGTGACTCGTGCCATACCAATGACAGGGTCAACGTCCAAGATGATGTTCAGATCAGGAGAAAATCCATCCAACGCGAGATCGTTGATGGTGCGCACCAGATCAAGGGGGATGCCACGACCATAGTGCTGGAACGCAATGGTGGCTGGAGTGAAGCGGTCACAGACGACGATCGTCCCCGCGTCGATCGCAGGGCAGATCTTTTCTTTGAGATGTTGCGCACGAGCAGCAGCGAACAGCATCAGTTCGGTGGTTGGACAAAGCTCTGGGGTCTCGGGGCTTAATACCACTTCCCGAATTTTTTCGCCGATCGGGGTACCGCCGGGTTCGCGGGTAACCAGGACATTTTTCCCGGCAGCCAGCAACTGTTTCTCGATCTCCCGGATGACGGTGGTCTTACCCGCACCATTGTTCCCGTCGCATACGATCATGCAGCCCTTGCCCATCACTCCACTCCCCATCAGCTTTTGGGTACTTTTCTTAGCACTCCTAATGGTTTACATATTGGGGAGGAGCGATGTAACTGTCAAGGTTGACATAAAATCTAATAGCGATGTAAGGCACCTTCCGGGCCTTCCAGGGTAATAAACAAGCCAGTCACAGGCAGTCCTTAGTCAGAGTCATTGCGGGCTTTGCGGCGCGGGCGCATCCGCTTCGGGTGCTGGCGCAGGGTCTTGTACGGGATCTTGCACGGAGTCTTGCGGCGCTACTGGAGACATGTCTTCGGGCGCCGTATCAGGCGAAGCCGCCGGGATTGGCGCCTGGGTATCCTCTGTTTGCGGCGTGATAGCCGGCGCCGGGCTGGAACGGTAATCGGCACGTCGATTGATCTGGAACTCGCGCACCGCATTATTGTGGGCATCCAGATCATCGGAGAACACATGGCTGCCATCACCGCGCGCGACAAAATACAGGCTGTTGCCGCCCGCCGGATTCAACGCCGCATGGATCGCTTCGCGGCCCACCATCGCAATCGGCGTCGGCGGCAGACCAGCAATCATGTAAGTGTTATACGGCGTCGGTTCCTTGAGATGAGCGCGGGTCAATTTGCCGCTGTAACGATCGCCCAGACCATAGATCACGGTCGGATCGGTCTGCAACAGCATGCCCATCTCCATGCGACGCACGAACACGCCGGCGATCTGCCCACGTTCCTGCGGCACACCGGTTTCCTTTTCCACCAGTGAGGCCATGATCAGAGCCTGGTAGGGCTCAGTGTAGGGGACGTCGGCAGCGCGCTGGATCCATTCCTTGGCGAGGACCTCGTCGAGGCGGTCATAAGCTTTCTTGAGCAGATCGGCGTCGGTCATGCCACGCACGAAACGATACGTGTCGGGGAAGAATCGTCCTTCAGGAAAAATCCCGCTGTGCCCGAGCTTGTCCATCACTTGGCTGTCGCTCAGACCGTTGAGGGTCTGCTCGAGTTTTTCGTCCTTGGCCAGGGCTGCGCGAACCTGATGAAAATTCCAGCCTTCAACCAGCGTCAGGCTGTACTGCACCATTTCCCCGCGTTTCCACAGATCGATCAGCCCGTTGACTGTCATACCGGGCACCATACGGTATTCGCCGCTGTGCAGCGGTTGCCCTGCCAGATTGAAGCGCCAATACACGCGCAACCAGAAAGCGTCCTTGATGACACCATCGGTTTCAAGTCGAAGGAAAGTGCGGTTCGGCGTAGTGCCTTTGGGCACCTCCAGCAGCTCTTCCTGGGCGATGTTCAGCGGTTGTTCCAGCGCAGAATGAATTTTCCAGGCACTAGCACCCGACAGCAGCCCCGCCAGAACCAGTCCGGTTTCCAGCAGCAGCAAGAATTTACGTCTCACGAATCAAGCATCCAGTAGCGCACGGGCAATGGTTTGGAGTTTACGGGTGAGCGGCCCAACCGGCCAGCTCAGTGCGGCATAGGCGCGCACCGGCCAAACGCCATACACGCTGTTGCAGACAAAGACCTCATCAGCCCATTGCAGCTGCTCGAGGGTAATGTCGGTGACTTGTGTGGGAATCCCCAATGACTCGGCTTGAAACAATAATTCGGCACGCATCACGCCCGCCACGCCACAGCGCTTGAGGTTGGCGGTCACCAGCACGCCATCGCGCACCAGAAACAAATTGCTGAATACACCTTCGATCACCCGCCCGACCTGATCCAGCATCAAGCCTTCGGCATGCTCGGTGTCCTGCCATTCGGAACGGGCGATAACCTGCTCCAGGCGATTCAGGTGCTTGAGCCCGGCGAGCAATGGTTGTTTGGACAGCCGTGTCGAGCAGGGGAATAGACGAACGCCCTGCTCCGCATGAACAGCCGGATAAGCCGCAGGAGGATTGCCTTGCAGAATGCGTCGAGCCTGAGCCGAAGGATCGGGAGCGTAACCACGCAAGCTGTCGCCGCGGGTGAGGATAAGTTTGAGCACGCCCTCGCCCAGCGCGGCAGCATAGGCCAGCAGCTCCGCGCGGATCAGTTCATGATCGGCGGCAATCGCCAGGCGCGAACAACCCTCCACCAGACGCGACAGATGTCGGTCCAGCAGCAGCGGCTGCCCGCCCTTGACTGCGATGGTCTCGAACAGACCATCACCGTAAGCCAGGCCGCGATCCTTCAGCGACAAAGCGTCAGCCGGTTGACCGTCGACCCAGCTGTCCATCAGTCAGCGAACCGGCGGAACACCAGCGAGCCATTGGTACCGCCAAATCCGAAGGAGTTGGACAGCACCACATCGATATCCATGCCTCGCGCGGTGTGGGGTACGAAGTCGAGGTCGCAGCCTTCGTCCGGCTCATCGAGGTTGATGGTCGGCGGGGCTACCTGGCTGTTGATTGCCAGAACGCTGAAAATCGCCTCGACCGCGCCTGCCGCACCCAGCAGGTGGCCGGTCATGGACTTGGTCGAGCTGACCGCCAGCTTGTAGGCGTGATCGCCGAACACGGATTTGATCGCACAGGCTTCGGCGAGATCGCCAGCCGAGGTCGAAGTGCCGTGGGCATTGATGTACTGAACCTGATCGCAATTGATCTTCGCATCGCGCAAGGCATTGGTGATGCAACGCGCAGCACCCGCGCCATCGGCCGGTGGCGAGGTCATGTGGTAAGCATCGCCACTGGTGCCGAAACCGATCAGCTCGGCGTAGATGGTCGCGCCGCGAGCCTTGGCGTGTTCCAGTTCTTCGAGAACCAGTGCGCCGGCGCCATCGGACAGCACGAAGCCATCACGACCCTTGTCCCATGGACGGCTGGCACGGGTCGGCTCATCGTTGCGGGTCGACAATGCGCGGGAGGCACCGAAGCCGCCCATGCCCAGCCCGCACGCGGCCATCTCGGCGCCACCGGCGATCATTACGTCGGCTTCGTCGTACATGATGTTGCGTGCCGCCATGCCGATGCAGTGCGTACCGGTGGTACACGCCGTGGCGATGGCGTAGTTAGGCCCCTGTGCACCCAAGTGAATGGACAGGAAACCGGAAATCATATTGATGATCGAGCCAGGCACGAAAAACGGAGAAATCCGTCGCGGGCCGGAATCATGCAGCGTGCGGCTGGTTTCTTCGATATTGGTCAGACCGCCAATACCCGAACCCATGGCCACGCCGATGCGCTCGCGGTTGGCGTCGGTAACCTCAAGACCTGCGTTACGCACGGCCTGAAAACCTGCAGCCAGACCATATTGAATGAACAGGTCGAGTTTGCGAGCTTCCTTGACCGACAGGTATTCCTCGACATTGAAGCCCTTTACCGAGCCGCCAAAACGGGTGGAATAGGCAGAAAGGTCGGTGTGTTCGATCAGACCAATGCCACTGCGGCCAGCCAGAATGCCCTGCCAGCTGCTCGGCACATCCGTGCCCAGTGGCGACAACATACCCATACCGGTGACTACGACGCGTCTACGCGACACAGCACTCTCCTTTTTTTCAAATGACGACTTTGCATCAGGCCTAAAGAAAAAACCGCACGCCATGATGGCAGTGCGGTTTTTCCATGACAGCGAGCGACGACTAAAAACTATTACGCCTGGTGGCTGGTAACGTAGTCGATTGCTGCTTGTACAGTAGTGATCTTCTCGGCTTCTTCGTCAGGGATTTCGGTCTCGAATTCCTCTTCCAGAGCCATCACCAGCTCAACAGTGTCAAGGGAGTCGGCACCCAGGTCTTCAACGAAGGAAGCAGTGTTGACCACTTCTTCTTCTTTAACGCCCAGTTGCTCAGCAACGATTTTCTTGACGCGCTCTTCGATGGTGCTCATACCTTGTTTTCACTCCTAATGGACAAATTCAGGCAGCTGGCCAGTGGGTAAGTGTATAGAAAGACTTTTCAGCTTTTCAACTGAAAGCTTCACTCCTCAAACCCTGCGGCCCTCTGACTATAAATAGATTGCAGCTTTATAACGGATTTTAGACAGCTCGTATGACATTTTTTTGAAGCAATCCGTCACATTTAACTCATGTACATCCCGCCGTTCACCGGGATTGTAGCCCCAGTAACGTAAGCCGCACCGTCGGATGCAAGAAAAGCGACCACAGACGCGATCTCTTGAGCTTGCCCCAGACGACCCAGCGGAATCTGCGTCACCAGGCTTTCGCGCTGCGCTTCCGGCAGTTCGCGGGTCATATCGGTGTCGATGAACCCTGGGGCCACCGAGTTTACCGTAATCGAACGCGAACCGACTTCACGCGCCAGTGCTCGGCTGAAACCTTCCAGACCGGCCTTGGCGGCAGCGTAGTTTACTTGGCCTGCGTTGCCCATGGCACCCACAACCGAGCCAATACTGATAATTCGTCCCCAACGAGCCTTGGTCATGCCGCGCAAAACGCCCTTGGACAGGCGAAACAGACTGTTCAGGTTGGTATCGACGACGTCATGCCATTCGTCATCTTTCATGCGCATCATCAGGTTATCGCGGGTGATACCGGCATTATTGACCAGGATCGCCGGCGCACCGAACTGCTCCTGAATGCTCGACAGCACGGCCGCTACGGACTCGTCGCTGGTGACATTGAGTTCCAGGCCGGTGCCCTGAATACCGTTTTCTTTCAGGGTAGCGGCGATACGCTCGGCACCCGAGGCGGACGTCGCGGTACCAACAACGATGGCACCCTGACGGCCCAGCTCCAGGGCGATAGCCTGGCCGATACCACGGCTGGCGCCGGTGACCAGTGCAACTTTACCTTGCAGACTCATGCAAGCTTCTCCTTGTTCAGGCCAGCGCTGCGCGGGCGGCAGCGAAAGCGTCTGGGGTATTGAGGTTAGAGGTCGACACGCCTTCGGCGCAACGTTTGTTCAGACCGGCAAGTACTTTGCCAGGGCCGCACTCGACCAGTTGGGTCGCACCCTTTGCAGCCAGCGCCTGGACCGACTCGACCCAGCGTACAGGCTTGTAGAGCTGTTCAAGCAGATCGCGCTTGAGGGTTTCCAGATCGGCCGGCACGTCGGCACTGACGTTTTGTACCACAGGGATCTGCGGCGCCTGCCAGTCGATCGCTGCGATCGACTCGGCGAACCGCAGAGCGGCTGGGCGCATCAATTCGCAGTGGGACGGTACGCTGACTGGCAACGGCATGGCGCGCTTGGCACCACGAGCCTTGCAGCCTTCGATGGCGCGTTCGACCGCCGCCTTGGCGCCGGCGATCACCACCTGACCCGGGGAGTTGAAGTTGACCGCGCTGACCACTTCGCCTTGCGCCGCTTCTGCGCAGGCCGCCAGCACGTCGGCATCTTCCAGGCCGAGGATAGCGGCCATGCCGCCCTGCCCGGCCGGAACGGCCTCCTGCATTAACTGGCCACGACGCTCTACCAGCTTCACCGCGTCGCCCAGGCTCAGGCTGCCCGCAGCCACCAGGGCGCTGTATTCGCCCAGGCTGTGACCGGCAACGTAAGCCGGACGCGCGCCGCCTTCAGCCAGCCACAGACGCCACAAGGCGATGGAGGCGGTCAAAATGGCCGGTTGGGTTTTATCGGTTTGATTGAGTTGCTCTTCCGGCCCTTGCTGGGTCAGTGCCCACAGGTCGTAACCCAGGGCATCGGAAGCTTCTTTGAATGTTTCGAGGACCACCGGATGTTGCGCGCCCAACTCGGCCAGCATGCCGAGGGACTGCGAACCCTGTCCTGGAAAGACGAATGCGAGGGAAGCAGACATGTAACAAGCCCCTAATGATCTTGTCGTCGAAAAATTGACGTCCCGCTTGTGGAACGCAAGAAACTGACAGTTGGATGGCCAATTGAACTGAGCGGTCACATTTAAGCATTGTCCGACGAAAACGCCTAAGGCAACAAATCTTCCAGGCGCCCGTGAAGCCGCTCCGGCAAGTTTTCCCTGATCTGGATCAAGGCTCGCTGAATCGCGCTCTGGAAACCCTGAACCCCCGCCGAACCGTGACTTTTCACGACAATCCCCTGCAAACCGAGGAAACTTGCGCCGTTGTGCCTTGCCGGCGCCAGATCGGCCTGCAAGCGTTTCATCAGCGGCAGCGCCAGGGCGCCCACCACTTTCGACGCGAAATTTTTCCTGAACAGGGCCTCGATGCGCCCGGCAATCATGGTCGCCAGGCCTTCGCTGGACTTGAGCAGGATATTGCCGACAAAGCCGTCACACACCACCACATCCGCCTCGCCACGGTACAAACCATCACCTTCGACAAAACCGATGTAGTTGATGCCACGGGCACTCTGCAACAAGGTGGCCGCCAGCTTGACCTGCTGATTACCCTTGATGTCTTCGGTACCGATATTCAGCAACGCGACCCGCGGACGAACGATACCCAAGGTTTCTGCCGCAACCGACCCCATCACTGCAAACTGCAATAAGTGTTCAGCACTACAATCGACGTTGGCGCCCAAGTCGAGCAACTGACAGTAGCCCTTCTGCGTCGGAATGGCCGCGATCATCGCCGGCCGATCAATGCCCGGCAAGGTCTTCAGCACAAACCGCGACAACGCCATCAGAGCACCTGTATTGCCGGCACTGACGCAGGCCTGGGCCTTGCCATCGCGCAGCAACTCCAGCGCCACGCGCATCGACGAATCAGGCTTGCCACGCAGGGCCTGAGCAGGCTTTTCGTCCATGGTGATGACTTCAGACGCCGGTGCAATCGACAGGCGCGAGCGATCCACAGCCGAATGACTGGCAATCAATTCTTCAAGAAGGGAAGGTTGACCGACGAGGGTCAGGTGCAGCGAGGGCGTAGCAGACAGACAAGCAAGGCTGGCCTGAACAATGCTGCGGGGACCGAAGTCCCCGCCCATTGCGTCAATCGCGATGACTTGAGCGGACAAGGATTACTCGTCAGCGCCCTTGTCGATCACTTTACGACCACGGTATACGCCTTCTGGCGATACGTGGTGACGCAGGTGAACTTCACCGGTGGTTTTTTCTACAGACAGGGTGCTAGCCTCGAGAGCGTCGTGCGAACGACGCATGTCACGGGCAGAGCGGGATTTTTTGTTCTGCTGAACAGCCATAATTGATTAACTCCTAAACGTTTGGGTCACGCTTTAACTGCGCCAATACACTGAACGGGTTGGACCGCGTTACCTCGTCCTCGCTCGGTTCGGGCTCATCGAGACCCGCCGGCTGCTGGCATTCTTCCGGATGATGAGCAGGCACAATGGGCAAGGCGAGCAGAAGCTCCTCCTCGATCAGTGACTGCAGATCCAAAGGATCTTCGCCCAGTTCCAGCACGTCATAACCTTTCGGCAACGACTGGGTATTCGCACCCTCCTTCACCACAGCATAACTGCATTCGCTATGGATCGGCAGGGTGACCAGCTCAAGACAACGCTGGCAAACCATTTTGACTTCGGTGTCGATAAAGCTGTGAATTACCACAGATTTACGTTCATCTCGTTCAAAAACGAATTTAGCCTGCACCGTACCGACAGTATCGGAAAGCGGGTCGCAGAGTCTCTCCAAATCGGCCAGCAGCAGTTCACCTTGAAGGGTGGTGCCACGGTCAGCCAATTTGCGCGGGTCAACGTGAGGTGGAATCGGGTCATTCAACATAGGCGCAGCATTATAGGGATGCCCCCGGCCATGTCAAAGGAAATTCAGCCCTGTCCGTCACTTGCAAGCCTCCGCTAGAATTCGCCCCTGCCCTTTGGAGATGCGCATGCTGCCTTTATTACTCGCTTCAAGCTCGGTTTATCGCCGGGAACTGCTGGCCCGCTTGCAGCTGCCGTTTACTTGCAGCTCGCCGGATATCGATGAAAGCCATCGCCCGGACGAGTCAGCCATCGCACTGGTAAATCGCCTCGCCGAAGAAAAAGCTCGCGCCCTTGCGGGCAGCCATCCCGCCCACCTGATCATCGGTTCGGATCAGGTCGCGGTACTCGGCGACCGGATTATCGGCAAACCTCACACCTTCGAAAAGGCCCGCGAACAACTACTGGCATCCAGCGGCGCCAGCGTGACCTTCCTGACCGGCCTGGCACTGCTCAACAGCCAGACCGGCCACTGCCAGGTCGACTGCGTGCCATTTACCGTACACATGCGCGCACTTGACGCAGCACACATCGAACGTTACCTGCGCGCCGAGCAGCCCTTCGACTGCGCAGGCAGTTTCAAAGCCGAAGGCTTGGGAGTGAGTCTGTTTCAAAGCACCGAAGGCCCTGACGCCACCAGCCTGATCGGCCTGCCACTGATTCGCCTGGTCGACATGCTACTGGCCGAAGGCGTGCAAATCCCCTGAACCGCACCTATGCAGCAGAGACCGCGCCCACACAAAAAAAACCGGCCACGCAGGTAATGCTGATCAGTTAAGGAGCGAAACCTGCGGGATTGCGCTTGACTGACCGGCATCAGGCCACGCAGGCCGGTTTCTTTATGCAACCAGAAGAATCAACGCAACGCCGGCCCCTGGAAGCCCATCCACATCGCCAGTTGTTGAGCCACGCTGGCGCCGAGCTTCTTCGAGAAGCGATCGAACGGCGATTCCTCGATAGTGAAATCCACCAACTCTTTCTCGCCAACCACGTCACGCGCCACCGAACTGGCACTACCCAGACCATCGATCAAGCCCAGCGACAACGCCTGTTCGCCGGACCAGACCAGCCCGGAGAACAGCTCCGGATGCTCTTTGTCCTTGAGGCGATCACCACGGCCCTTCTTGACGCTGCTGATGAACTGCTGATGAGTGGTATCGAGCACGCCCTGCCAGAACTGGGTTTCCGCAGGCTTCTGCGGCTGGAACGGATCGAGGAACGATTTATGCTCGCCGGAGGTGTAGGTACGACGCTCGACACCCAACTTCTCCATGGTCCCGACAAAACCGTAACCGGCCGCTGTCACGCCGATGGAACCCACCAGACTCGCCTTGTCAGCGTAAATCTGATCCGCTGCGCTAGCGATGTAATAGGCACCGGAAGCGCCCAGATCCGAGATCACCGCGTAAACCTTGGTATCCGGATGCAGGACGCGCAAACGACGGATCTCGTCGTAGACATAACCCGACTGCACCGGACTGCCGCCGGGGCTGTTGATCCGCAAGATGATCCCTTTGACCTTCTTATCCTCGAAGGCTGCACGCAGGCCGCCGACGATGTTATCGGCACTCGCCGGCTCCTTGTCGGCGATCATGCCGGTCACGTCGATCATCGCCGTGTAACCGGAACCGCGCGTGGCGCCTTTTTCCACGTCCATCAATGGCGTGAACAGGATCAATGCAACAAACAGATACACAAAGGTCAGCAGTTTGAAGAAAATCCCCCAGCGACGGGACCGACGCTGCTCCTGCACACCGGCCAGCAGGGTCTTTTCCAGCAGCTTCCAGCTTTTCTCGTCACCGCTTTCCGCACTCGCCTTGGCGGGCGCTTTCCATTCGTCGGTCATGCCATGTACCCCAGCAAAAAAACCAATTAAACCCGCTGACTCAGCCAGGCGTGCAACTCTGAAAAACGATCAATGGCCAGTCTCGGCCCAAATAGCTTCAAGGCGTCGATCGATTGAGCGCCATAGCTGACCGCCACCGAATCCATGCCCGCATTACGCGCCATCTGCAGGTCGAACGACGAATCTCCGACCATCAGCGCCTGCTCCGGGCGAACCTCGCAATGGGCGAGAATCTGCTCAAGCATCAGCGGATGGGGTTTGCTGGCGGTTTCGTCAGCGGCACGGGTGATATCGAAATAATCTTCCCAACCGTGAGACTTCAGCACCCGATCCAGCCCACGACGAGCCTTGCCGGTCGCTACTGCCAGATGATACCCCTCGACACGAAACGCTTCGAGAGACTCGATAACCCCCTCAAACAGTGGGGAAGGCTCGGCCTCCGCCGCAATGTAGTGATCCGCATAGTGCTGACGGAATGCTACCAGTTCGGCGTCGCCAATCTCGGGATACAGGGTGCGAATCGCTTCCGGCAAGCCCAGACCGATAATGCCTTTGACGGCAAAATCATCACGCAACTGAAAACCGGACCGCTCGGATGCGACATGCATCGCCTCGACAATCCGACCAATGGAGTCAGCGAGCGTGCCGTCCCAATCGAAAATCAGTAGCTTGTAATCAGTAGGGTGCACTCAAGCGCTCCACGGTTTTGGCCCACATCTCGTCGACCGGCGCCTGCAACTTGAGCTCACTACCATCAGGCAGTGGAACAGTCAGCATGTAGGCGTGCAGAAACAGACGCTTGCCGCCGAGATCACGAATCTCTTTGCTAAAACCCTCATCGCCGTACTTGGTATCACCAGCGATGCAATGTCCCGCATGCAGAGTATGGACGCGAATCTGGTGAGTACGACCCGTGATCGGCTTGGCTTCGATCAGGGTGGCGAAGTCGCCAAAACGACGCAGGACCTTGAACACGGTCACAGACTCCTTGCCCTCCTCCTCGTCCACCTCGACCATGCGCTCGCCGGAGCGCAGATTGCTCTTGCCCAGCGACGCACGGACTTGCTTGATCGAGGCCGCCCAGTTGCCGCGCACCAGCGCCATATAGCGCTTATCGACGCCATCGCCGCGCAATGCCGTGTGCAAGTGGCGCAACATGCTGCGCTTTTTGGCAATCATCAGCAGGCCGGAGGTATCACGATCGAGACGATGAACCAGTTCGAGCTCCTTGCAATCCGGACGCAACTGACGAAAGGCTTCGATCACGCCGTAATTCAAGCCGCTGCCACCGTGAACCGCGATACCGCAAGGCTTATTGATCACGATCAACGCCTTGTCCTCGAAGACAATCGAGGCTTCGAGCCGCTGCAGCAGCCCTTGGGCCAGCGGCACGGGTTCGTCGCGCTCAGGCACGCGAACCGGCGGCACGCGCACGATATCGCCCGCCTGCAGCTTGTATTCGGGCTTGATCCGACCTTTGTTCACCCGCACTTCGCCTTTGCGCAAAATGCGGTAAATCAAGGTCTTGGGCACGCCTTTGAGCCGAGCGAGAAGGAAGTTATCAATACGTTGGCCGGCATATTCCGGCGAGACCTCCAGCAGTTGTACGGCTGGGGTCGAAGGGGCAGTAGTCGTCATGGCGCGGATGATAACAATTTTTTATGGAATTGAAGCACTTAATCATTGCTGCTATAGTCGCGAACGCCGCCAAAAGTGGCCTGGACAGCGGACTAACGGTCAAAAACCGGCCCTGACCAACGCAATTCACGAGGACGAGAGGCCGTCCTACGGGGCTTTCGCTACGTAACGGTAGAGTTTGCAGTTGTAACGAGCGCAGGTGACATGAGGCCTGAAGCATGCCGCAAAGCAGAGTTTTCACTCGCCTTGCGAGCAAATATTCACGGCCAGTTCACAAAGTGCAGTCAGCTACAAGCGATCCCGAGCGAACGCTTCGGAAACAACGCCTAAATTAGCCATGATGCGTGACCTCCCCTTTCGGAGCTCACGGTAAATGCCAACCCGCTGCGGATTCTGCGCGCGGCAGCACCCGAATTATCAGGGATACGTGTAGGGTGGAGATGCACAACCGCTGGACTGTGTAGCAATAGGCTTTATCAAGACGCTTCATCTCGTCCACAGCCGCCGGTTGATTCCTCCTCCTGACTGAGTGCTTAAGTAGCCACAGCAAGCAGGACGCGTACGTCGCGACACCGGCCCAATTGGTCGGGGTTCGCTAGACACTGGAGTGGCCAACCACTCCTGACGCACCTGACACCGACCATGAGAAGTCGTGTGTGCCGAACGCCGTTTCCGGCAGCCCGGAAACCGACGGTACTACATGAAAAGAATGCTGATTAACGCAACTCAACCCGAAGAGTTGCGTGTTGCACTGGTAGATGGCCAGCGCCTCTACGACCTGGACATCGAATCCGGTGCACGCGAGCAGAAGAAGGCCAACATCTATAAAGGCCGGATTACTCGCATCGAACCAAGCCTTGAGGCTGCCTTTGTCGATTTCGGCTCTGAGCGCCACGGCTTCCTGCCCCTCAAAGAAATCTCCCGCGAATACTTCAAGAAGGCCCCCGAAGGCCGCGTCAACATCAAGGACGTCCTGAGCGAAGGCCAGGAAGTCATCGTTCAGGTCGAAAAAGAAGAACGTGGCAACAAGGGCGCCGCCCTGACCACCTTCATCAGCCTGGCCGGTCGTTATCTGGTTCTGATGCCGAACAACCCGCGTGCCGGCGGTATCTCCCGTCGCATCGAAGGTGAAGAGCGCAACGAACTGCGTGAAGCCCTGAACGGCCTGGTTGCACCAGCCGACATGGGTCTGATCGTTCGCACTGCCGGCCTTGGCCGCAGCAGCGAAGAAATGCAGTGGGACCTCGATTACCTGCTGCAACTCTGGACCGCCATCAAAGAAGCCTCGCTGGATCGCTCCGCGCCGTTCCTGATCTACCAGGAAAGCAACGTGATCATCCGCGCCATCCGCGATTACCTGCGCCAGGACATCGGCGAAGTGCTGATCGACAGCGTTGAAGCCCAGGACGAAGCCCTGACCTTCATTCGCCAGGTGATGCCGCAGTACGCCAGCAAGATCAAGCTGTACGAAGACAGCGTTCCGCTGTTCAACCGTTTCCAGATCGAAAGCCAGATCGAAACCGCCTTCCAGCGCGTCGTCGAACTGCCTTCCGGCGGCTCCATCGTCATCGATCCGACCGAAGCCCTGGTGTCCATCGACATCAACTCGGCGCGCGCCACCAAAGGCAGCGACATCGAAGAAACCGCTCTGCAGACCAACCTTGAAGCCGCCGAAGAAATCGCCCGTCAGTTGCGCTTGCGCGACATCGGCGGCCTGATCGTCATCGACTTCATCGACATGACCCCTGCCAAGAACCAGCGCGCCGTGGAAGAGAAAGTCCGCGAATGCCTGGAAGCCGACCGCGCTCGCGTGCAAGTCGGTCGCATCTCGCGCTTCGGCCTGCTGGAAATGTCCCGTCAGCGCCTGCGTCCTTCCCTGGGCGAAAGCAGCGGCATCGTCTGCCCGCGCTGCAACGGCACCGGCATCATCCGTGACGTTGAATCGCTGTCGCTGGCGATCCTGCGTCTGATCGAAGAAGAAGCCCTGAAAGACCGCACCGCTGAAGTTCGCGCACAAGTGCCGATCCCGGTGGCTGCGTTCCTGCTCAACGAAAAACGCAACTCGATCACCAAGATCGAACTGCGCACCCGTGCCCGCATCGTCATTCTGCCGAACGATCACCTCGAAACGCCGCACTTCGAAGTACAGCGCCTGCGTGATGACAGCCCGGAAGCCAGCATCAACCAGTCCAGCTACGAAATCGCTGCCGCCGCTGCCGAAGTCGAAGAAGTCCAGCCAGCCGCCGCGACCCGCACCCTGGTCCGCCAGGAAGCCGCGGTCAAGACGGCTCCGGCCCGCGCCAATGCTCCGGTTCCGACCGAAGTCGTTGCCGCTCCGGTGGCTGCACCGGCCGTCGCACCAGAGCCAAGCCTGTTCAAAGGCCTGGTGAAGTCGCTGGTCAGCCTGTTCGCGACCAAGGAAGAGCCTGCTGCGCCGGTTGTGGTTGAAAAACCAGCCACCGAACGCCCTGCTCGCAACGAAGAGCGCCGCAACGGTCGTCAGCAGAGCCGAAACCGTAACGGTCGCCGCGATGAAGAACGCAAGCCTCGTGAGGAACGTGCTCCGCGTGAAGAACGCGCCCCACGTGAGCCGCGCGAAGCCCGCGAAGAAGCTCCGGCAGTCGCCCGCGAAGAACGTGCTCCGCGTGAAGAGCGCGCACCACGCGCCCCTCGTGAAGAACGTGCTCCGCGCGCCCCGCGTGAAGATCGCAAGCCACGTGGCGAGCGTGAAGAACGCCCGGTTCGTGAACTGCGCGAGCCTCTGGACGCCGCTCCAGCTGCTGCTGCTACCGCTGAAGAGCGTCCAGCTCGCCAGCCACGTGAAGAACGTGCTCCACGCCCACCGCGTGAAGAACGTCAGCCACGTACCGAGCAAGCCGCTGCCGCCATTGCCGAAGAAGAACTGCCAACCAACGAAGAGCAACTGCAGGAAGACGGTCAGGAAGGCGCCGAAGGCGATCGTCCACGCCGCCGCTCCCGTGGCCAGCGTCGTCGCAGCAACCGTCGTGAGCGTCAGCGCGATGCCAACGGCAACGTGATCGAAGGTTCGGAAGAGTCCGAATCGGCTGAAAACGCCGAAGCGCCAAGCACTGCCGATCTGGCCGCCGGCCTGGCGGTTACCGCTGCCGTTGCCAGCTCCGTGATCAGCGCACCTGCTGAAGCACAAGCCAACGAGCAAGCCGAACGCGCCACTGCCGCTACTCTGGAAACTGCTCCGGTTGAAGCACCAGTGGTTGAAGCGACCACCCCGGTAGAAGTCACCGCCGCTCCGGAAATCGAAGTGGCACCGGTTCGTAAAGCACAGCCTGAAGTTGAAGTTGAAGCTGGCGCTGAATCGGCCGGTGCTTCCGAGCCTGCTGTATCCGCTGAGCCTGTGGCTGAAGCGCCAGTGGCTGAACCGGCACGGGAAGTTCGCGAAGAACAAACCGCGTTCAACTGGGTTGCCGAGCCACCCGTAGCGGTCGAAGCTCCAGCGCCCGTCGCTGAAGCCCCGGTTGCTGAAGCCATGGTCTCCGAGCCAGTGGTTGCTGCTGCCGAACCTGCTCCGGAGGTGGAAGCATCGGTTGTTGCCGAAGCCGCCCCAGTGGTTGAAGCCGCCCCAGTCAGCGCTCTGACCCCAAGTGGCCGTGCGCCGAACGACCCACGTGAAGTGCGTCGCCGCAAGCGTGAAGCCGAGCGCCTGCAGAAGGAAGCCGAACAGGCTGCCGCTGCTGCTCCGGCCGCTGCCGAGCCAGCACCGGTTGTTGCTGACGTTGTCGAGGCAGCTCCTGCCCCGGCTGCTGAAGTCCCTGCCGAGCCGGCTGAATCCGTGATCGACGAAGCACCGCGCTCCGTTCAGGAAGCGGTAGAGCAACACGAGCAAGCCCAGGAAAAAGAGCACGAGCCTAAACCCCTCGTCTGATTCCATCGGCCACTAAAAAGCCCCGCCTGGTGATTCAGGCGGGGCTTTTTTTATGTCGACGGTCAGGCAGGTGGACCGAGTTATCGTTCTTCGCGGGCAAGCCTCGCTCCTACAGGTTTTGCGCCGATCACAGCATCTACGAACGACATAGATCCTGTAGGAGCGAGGCTTGCCCGCGAAGACGGTATGTCAGGCAAACACTAATTTCTCTGGAACATCCACATCCCACAACACCCCGGGATCTTCCACCGCCACCTCGACCACCCTCGCCTGTGCAAACAGCGACTTGGCGCCATGATCGCCGGTCAGCGCCATCAATCCCGGACCAAAGCTTCGCCCGAACCCCACCGGATGCCCATATTGCCCCTCATGCACCGGCACGCTGATGGCGTCCTCCGCAATGGCGGCAACGACCTGCTCAATGCTGGCCGGCAGGATAAACGGCATATCCCCCAGCATGATCAGCCAACCACCGAGCTGCGAGCACGTCGCCACACCCGCCGCAATGCTGTCGCCCAGGCCGCTCGATTCGATCCGCACAATCTCGCAACCATAAGCCTGAGCCATGCGAATGACTTGCGGGCGGTCCGCCGTGGTCACCAGCACGCGCCTCTCAAGCACGGCCGGCAGATTCACCAGCACCTGCTCGATCACTGAATGCACGGTGACGCCGTCACGACCGGTGCAGTCCGCCAGCAGCTTGTCCTTATCGGCACCCGCCACCTGTCGAAACCGACTGCCCTGCCCGGCGGCCACCACGATAACGCCGATGGAGTCGCTCATACGCCCTCCTGCAACGGCCTCTCCTGTTTCAGCTCGACGCCGTTCTTGATCGCCACAATTTCGGCCAGCAGCGACAAGGCGATTTCCGCCGGTGTATGGCTGCCGATGTGCAAACCGATCGGGCCGTGCAAACGCTCGATGGCCTGTTGTGACAAGCCTAGCTGAGCCAGGTTGTCCCGGCGCTTCTGGCTGTTGACCCGCGACCCCAGCGCACCGACATAAAACGCCTTGGAGTCCAGGGCCGTGAGCAGCGCCATATCATCCAGGCGTGGATCGTGGGTCAGCGCAACAATGGCTGTGCGCTCGTCGGTCTGGATGGTCAGCACCGCTTCATCGGGCATGCCCGGGACGAAGCGACCATGTTGCTCTTCCCAGCCGTAGACGAACTCGGTGCGCGGATCGCAGATCAGCACTTCGAAATCCAGCAGCCGCGCCATCTCGGCAACGTATCGCGACAGTTGGCCGGCGCCGATCAGCAACAGCCGCCAGCGCGGACCATAAATGGCGCGCAAGGTCTGCCCGTCAAACACCAGCGCATCGGTTTTGCTCGCCGCCTGCAAAACCACATCACCGGTCTCCAGGTTCAGCTCACGCGCAACGATTTCATGGGCCTCGCAGCGCACCAGCAATTGCGCGACCCACGCCGGATCGCCAACGCGCTCCTCGGTCAGGCGCAGTGTGCCGCCGCACGGCAAACCAAACCGTGCGGCTTCCTCGCGGGTGACGCCATAGGTAATCAACTGCACCGGCGGCCCATCGATGGGGATACGGCCATCGTGCAGCCGGGCAATCAGGTCATCCTCGACACAGCCACCGGACACCGAGCCAATCACCACGCCGTCTTCACGCAAGGCCAGCATGGCGCCAGGGGCTCGGGGCGCGGTGCCCCAGGTCTGGACCACGCTGTACAACATCACCCGCTGACCGGCGCGGCGCCATTGCAGCACGCTGCGCAGGACGTTCAGATCGACGCTGTCCATCAGGCTTGCGCCTTTTGCCAGCCTTGCAGCTGATAGCGCACCGGCAGGTTACGGATGCGCTTGCCGGTGGCGGCGAAGATCGCGTTGCACAGCGCTGGCGCAATCGGCGGCACGCCCGGCTCACCGACACCGCCCAACGGCACATTGCCCGGCGGGGTGACCAGGTGCACGGCGATTTCTTTCGGCGCCAGGGACATGCGCGCCACCTCGTACATGTGGAAATTGTCCTGCTGAACCTTGCCGTCCTTGAAGCTGATTTCCCCCAGCACCGCATTGCCCAGGCCCATGACGCAGGCACCTTCAAACTGCGAGCGAATCCGCTCGGGGTTGATCTGCGGGCCGCAGTCCACGGCGATGTCGGCCTTGTGCACGATCAAGCTGCCGTCGTCTTTGACTTCGACCTCGATCACCGCCGCCACATAAGTGACGAAGCTGTAATGCACCGCCAGGCCCAGGCCCCGGCCCTTGGGCAACTCACGCCCCCAACCGGCCGCTTTGGCGGCAGTTTCCAGCACGGCGCGCATCCGCGCGGTATCGATCGGGTAACGCTCGGGGGATTCACCGTAGTTCCACTCTTCACTCAAGGTGCGCGGATCGATCTGACGGTCCGGGCCGAGCAGTTTGATCTGGTACTTGAGCGGATCCTGACCGGCCTTATGGGCCAGTTCATCGACAAAGCTCTGAATCGCAAAGCCGTGGGGAATGTTCGAGACCGAGCGATACCAGCCGACCCGCGTGTGGACCGTCGCTTCAGGGTTTTCCAGGCGCACGTTGGGGATCGCGTAAGCCATGTTGGTAAAGCCCATGCCCAGCTCGAAAGCCGCCTCATGGTTCATGCCCGGCGCAAACAGCGCGGTGATACTCGGCGCCACCGTGCGATGCAGCCAGCCAGACGGCAGGCCGTCCTTGTTCAGGCTGGCCTTCAGGTATTCGGCGGACACGGTGTGGAAATAGGAGTTGTGGATGTCGTCTTCACGGGTCCATTGCACCCGCACCGCCTTGCCCGGGAACTCCTTGGCCAGGATTGCCGCTTCGATGATGAAGTCTGGCTTGGACTTGCGACCGAAACCGCCACCGAGCAAGGTGACGTTAAACGTGACGTTATCGAATGGAATGCCGAGGCGTTCGCCAATCCGTTCGCGGGTGACCTGCGGCGCCTGGCTTGGTGCCCAGGCCTCGCACACGCCGTCCTTGAAACGGGCGATGGCGACCATCGGCTCCATCGGCGATTGCGCCAGGTGCGGCAAGTAGTAAGAGGCTTCGAGGGTGCTGTCGGCACTGCTCATGGCCTGGTCGATGTTGCCGGTATTGCGCACCACTTTGCCGGGGTTGAGGGACGCCGCCTCAAGCTCTTTGCGGTAGGCGATCGAGTCGTAACTGGCGTGAGGGCCGTCATCCCACTCGATTTTCAACGCTTCGCGGCCCTTGATCGCGGCCCAGGTATTGCTGGCCACCACGGCCACACCGCCCAGAGGCTGAAACTCGGACGGCAATGGACGGCTTTCGACTTGCAGAACCTTGATCACCCCCGGGACTTTCATCGCGGCGCTGGCATCGAAGGATTTGACTTTGCCGCCGTAGACCGCTGGACGCGCGATGGTGGCGAAGAGCATGCCGTCGAAATGCACATCGGCGCCATAGACCGCGCGGCCGTTGACGATGTCCGCACCGTCGATAGCCTTGGTGCCTTCTTTGCCGATGTAGCGAAATTCCGCTGGCTGCTTGAGCCGCAGACTGTCGCGGGCCGGCACCGCCAGCGCACTGGCAGCTGCGGCCAACGCGCCGTAGCCCAGTTCACGACCGGTGGGCTGGTGAATGACTTTATGCAGTTGCGCACGGCACTCGCTGACCGGCACTTTCCACTGCTCGGCGGCGGCTTGTTCAAGCATGGTCCGCGCGGCAGCACCGCAGCGGCGCATCGGTTCGTACCAGTGACGCATGCTGCGCGAACCATCGGTGTCCTGGTTGCCAAAGCGCACTTCGTCGCCTGGTGCCTGTTGCACTTTGACCTGCGCCCAGTCGGCGTCCAGCTCATCGGCCACCACCATGGTCAGGCTGGTGCGCACGCCCTGGCCCATTTCCGAGCGGTTGCAGACCACGGTCACGCTGCCATCGGCGGCGATGCTGACGTAAACCTTCGGGTCATCGATCCAGCCGTTGGGCATGCCCTCGGCGCCGAACTTCTTCTCTTTTTCGGCGGCGAACGCATCCTGCCAGCCCCAACTTGCCGCCAGCACCAGCGCACTGGTGGCGCCCACGCCTTTGAGGAAACCGCGGCGGCTGAGGTTGCTCAGGGCAAAATCGTTCGGTAACTGGCTCATGCCTTGACCTCCTTCAGGTGAGTGGATGCCTGACGGATGGCGGTCTTGATCCGGTTGTAGGTGCCGCAACGGCAAATGTTGCCGACCATCGCCTCTTCTATCTGCTCGTCGCTGGGGTTCGGGTTGGTTTTCAGCAACGCGGTGGCCGACATGATCTGCCCGCCCTGGCAATAACCGCACTGGGCCACGGCGCTGTCGAGCCAGGCTTGCTGGACGACTTTGCCAACCGGGTCGGCGTGCAGGTTGTCGATGGTGGTGACGCTCTGGCCAACTACTGAGCCGATTGGCGTGATGCAACTGCGCGCAGGCGCGCCGTCGATATGAATGGTGCAGGCACCACACAGGCCCATGCCGCAGCCGAATTTGGTGCCGTTGTAACCCGCCACGTCACGGATCGCCCAGAGCAGCGGCATGTCCTCGGTGACATCGAGTTGATGATCTTGACCATTGAGTTTCAGGGTAATCATGGGCACGCCCGCATAGTGATAGAGGTTATGGGGTCGAGCAATCTGCCGCTTGGGGTTGGCGGTTTACTACACGCAGATCGACTCAGGCTAATAGGCTCTCTTCTGCGGACGGCGACGTCTGCACCGGGCCTTTGATGGAGCAAATGCTTACATCGTTAGGTCGCTAAGTTAACCCAGCATTAACAAAAAAGCCCTGCACAATGGAGGTTGTGCAGGGCTTTGGAATCAGCCTTGAAAGCGTAGCCTCAATACCGATTGGGCTCCATTTCCAGGTCGACGTGGAAACGTTCTGAAATGTCTTTTTGAATGCGTTGCGCCAGGTTCAGCAATTGCAGACCCGTTGCGGCGCCGTAGTTGACCAGCACCAGCGCCTGTAATTTATGCACACCGGCATCACCGTCGCGAAAGCCTTTCCAGCCGGCCCGTTCGATCAGCCAACCCGCCGCCAGTTTCATTTGCCCGTCGGGTTGCGCGTAGGCCACCAGCTCCGGGTATTGCTCCTTGAGTTGCGCCACCAGTGTCGCCGGCACCAAGGGGTTCTTGAAGAAGCTGCCGGCATTGCCGAGCACCGCCGGGTCCGGGAGCTTTTCATTGCGAATGCTGCAAATGGCCTGGCCGACATCGGTGGGCGTCGGGTGATCGATGCCCTGCGACGTCAGCCGCTGGCGAACCGGGCCGTATTCCAGATGCAGATGCGCGGTGCGCGTGAGGGTGAAACGCACCCGCAGGATCAACCAGCGCCCCGGTTCCTGTTTGAACAGGCTGTCGCGATAGGCGAAGTTACACTCGGCCAGCGCGAAGTCCCGCAGCTCACCGGTCTGGCGATCGAGGGCCGTCAGGCCGGCAAACACGTCTTTTATCTCGACGCCGTAAGCGCCGATGTTCTGCATTGGCGCCGCGCCCACGGTGCCGGGAATCAGGCTGAGATTTTCCAGCCCCGACAACCCTTGTGCCAGTGTGTGTTGCACAAACGGATGCCAAGGCTCACCCGCCTCGGCCTCGATCACCACCTGGTTACCGTCATCGCTCAGTACGCGAATCCCGCGAGTGGCCATGCGCAACACCAGCGCCTGAATATCGGCGGTCAGCAGCAAATTGCTGCCGCCGCCGATCACCAGCACGGGCACATCATGCTCCAACCCATAGGCCAGAGCTTCGCGCACGTCGGCATCGCTATGGGCCTCGGCAAACAGCCGGGCCTGAACGTCCACGCCAAAGCTGTTGAACGGTTTGAGCGAAACCCGGGGTTGAACCTGCAAACTCATAACCGTCCCTTCAATTCGATCACCAGCAGATCGCTGGCGCGCTCGATCAGGTCCAGCACCTGCTCGAAGCCCTGGTCGCCGTCGTAATAAGGATCCGGCACTTCATCGATTTGCGACTGGTAGCGACGCAGGAACAGGTCCAGCTCGGCCTTGCCCTTGATCGGTTGCAGCGCCTGGAGGTGGCGCAGGTTGCTGTTGTCCATCGCCAGAATCAGGTCGTAGGTGGCGAAATCGGCGCGGGTTACCTGCTGGGCGCGCTGGGCGGACAGGTCGTAGCCGCGCAGTTTCGCCGCGGCCTGGCTGCGCTTGTCCGGGGCCTTGCCGACGTGCCAGTCACCGGTGCCGGCGGAAGCCACTTCGACTTGCTCGGCCAGCCCTGCCTCACGCAGTTTGTGCCGCAATACGCCTTCGGCCGTGGGGGAACGGCAGATGTTGCCCAGGCAGACGAACAGAACCCGCATCAGGCCTCCAGCAGGCGACGAACGCGCTCGAGGTCTTCAACGGTGTCGACGCCGGTAGGCGGTGCGATCAGCGCGTCGGCGACGTGAATCCGCACGCCGTGCCAGAGCGCCCGCAGCTGTTCCAGAGACTCGGTGTTTTCCAGCCAGCACGGGCCCCAGGTGACGAAGTCCTGCAGGAAACCGGCGCGGTAAGCATAGATGCCGATGTGGCGGCGATACGGCACGCCTTCCGGCAATTGCTCGCGGCTCTTGGCGAACGCGTCCCGGGCCCATGGCAAGGTGGCTCGACTGAAGGTCAGTGCCAGGCCATTGAGGTCGCTGACCACTTTGACCACGTTGGGGTTGAACAGGGTTTCCACGTCTTCGATCGGCTCGGCCAGCGTGGCCATGCGCGCTTCGGTGTGGGCGGCCAGGTTGGCGGCGACCTGATCGATCACGCTCGGCGGAATCAACGGCTCGTCGCCCTGCACGTTGACCACGATGGCGTCCGGGGCCAGGCCCAGTTTCGCCGCAACTTCGGCCAGACGGTCAGTGCCGGAATTGTGGTCTTCGCGGGTCAGCACCACTTCGGCACCAAAGCCTTTGCAGACCTCGACGATACGCGCATCGTCGGTGGCCACAACAATTCGCTGGGCGCTGCTTTTGCTCGCCTGTTCCCAGACGTGCTGGATCATCGGCTTGCCGGCGATCAGCAGCAGAGGTTTGCCCGGCAGGCGGGTGGAGGCAAAACGTGATGGGATGACAACGGTAAAGGCTGTAGTCATTTGTCCAGGCGCTCGTCGGTGGTCAGGGTGCGCGCTTCGCTTTCGAGCATCACCGGGATGCCGTCGCGAATCGGGTACGCGAGACCGGCGCCCTTGCTGATCAGCTCGGTTTTGTCGGCGCTGAGCTTGAGCGGGCCTTTGCAGACCGGGCAAGCGAGGATATCGAGCAATTTGGTGTCCATGAACATTCCCTGGATAGAAACGGAGTTAAGGCAAAAGACGAGCCGGCAACAGGCGCATCAGCTGCGTATCGAACCAGGCCACGAAGGCCGGCGAAGGCGCAGCATCGACCGCCAGGTACCACCAATCGGCGGCGGCGAAGGCACGGCACTTCACCGCGTCCTTTTCCGTCATCACCACTGGCAATGACGGTGTGAAATTCAAGGCTTGCACGCTGTACTCGGCGTGATCGGCAAATGCATGCGGGACTGGTCGCCAGTGTAGCGTTTCGAGGGTCGTGAAGAAACGCTGGGGATTGCCGATCCCGGCCACGGCGTGCAGGGCCTGGCCAGCAGGAAAGTGGTCGAGGGGACGCCGTTCGCCGCTGTGCAGATTGACCAGCGCCGTGGGTTGCAGCTGGAAGGCAAAACCGTCGGTGCGGTCGGCAGTGGCACCGTTGTAAAGCACCGCATCGACGCTTTGCAGACGCTCGATTGGTTCGCGCAACGGCCCGGCAGGCAGGCAACGCTGGTTGCCCAGACCACGGGCGGCATCAATCAGCACCAGTTCCAGGTCCCGGGCCAGCCGGTAATGCTGCATGCCGTCGTCGGAGAGAATCAGGTCCAGCGGCTCACTCGCCAGCAAGGCTTTGACCGCGCGGCTGCGGTCCGGGTCGATCATCAGCGGCACGCCGGTGCGCTGGACGATCAACAGCGGCTCATCGCCCGCCACGTCCGCGCGTTGATCCGCCTCGACCCGCCACGGCAATTGCGCAGGTTTGGCGCCATAACCCCGGCTGACCACGCCGACCCGCAGACCGCTGCGCTGGCAATGCTGGATCATCCACAGAATCAGCGGCGTTTTGCCGGTGCCGCCCACCGTGATGTTGCCGACCACGATCAGCGGCACCGGCGGTTGGTAGATCTCCCCCTCCCCGGCCAGAAAACGCTTGCGCTTGCCGGTGACCACACGCCGATACAACCACTCAAGCGGCTGTAAAAGCTTCAAGGCCGGGTGACCGGCATACCACGCGGCGAGCAATCGGTCGGACATGGCCATCAGGACGCCGGCGCCGCCTCGACAGTGGTCATGCGCAAGTGGCTGAAGCCGAGCTTGCCGGCAGCGTCCATGGCAGTGATGACAGACTGATGAGGGGTCTTGCCATCGGCGCTGATCGACAGCGGCAGGTTGGTGTCGCCGTTGGATTCTTTCTGTAGCGCTTCCATCAGGCTGGTCAGGTCGTTCTTCGGCAACAACTGGTTGTTGACCGAGAACACCCCCTCCGCGCTGATGGCGATGTCCAGTTGCTTGAGCTGCTGGTCTTCGGCCGGGGAACCGCTGACCGCTTCCGGCAGGTCGACGCGCAACTGGGTTTCACGGGTGAAGGTGGTGGTCACGACGAAAAACAGCAGCAGGATAAACACCACGTCGATCAGCGACGCGAGGTTGATGTCTACCGTTTCCCGCGGTTTACGACGGAATTTCACGCTTTGCCCTCGGCCAGGTCCACGTCGCGGTCGCCCTGCACTACCTCCACCAGCTTGATCGCTTCCTGCTCCATGCCCACCACCAGTTCATCGATCCGGCGTTGCAGGAAGCGGTGGAAGAACACGGCCGGGATACCGACCATCAGGCCTGCGGCAGTGGTGATCAGTGCCTTGGAAATACCACCGGCCAGCACCGCGGCGTTAGTGCCCATGCCCGTGCCCATGAACGCACTGAAAATATCGATCATGCCCAGCACCGTACCCAGCAGCCCCAGCAACGGAGCCATGGCGGCGATGGTGCCCAGGGCATTGATGTAGCGTTCGAGTTCATGAATCACCCGCGCAGCGGCCTCTTCGATGCACTCTTTCATGATCTCGCGACCATGCCTGGAGTTCGCCAGACCGGCGGCCAGAATCTCACCCAGCGGGGAGTTGGCGCGCAGTTCCTTGAGTTTTTCTTTATTGAGTTGCTTGTCCTTGATCCAGACCCAGACTTGCCCGAGCAAGTGCTGCGGGGTCACGCGGCTGGCGCGCAGGGTCCAGAGACGCTCGGCGACGATCGCCATGGCCGCGATGGAACTCAGAATGATCGGCAGCATCATCCAGCCGCCGGATTTGACCAATTCCCACACAGTGACAGTCCCCTCGAAAAAGTGCGCCACTCTAACATAGGGGGTGGACGCACCGAAGACCGCGATGTCGCATCCGGTCGGGCTTAATAACGCAGGTTACTGGCTCAATGGTGGCGGATCGCGCCAGAAACGCCGTTCCTGAAGCATCGTCCAGGGCGGTTCGAAGCGTCCCAGTTGTAGACGAATGGCACCCTGCTCGGCGCTGTCGTAGATCGCCACACCGCGCTTTTGATACCGCGCCACGACCGTGGGATGGGGATGACCGAAAGAATTGCCGTTGCCACGGGAAATCAGCACCGCTTTGGGATGCAAGGCGCTGAGCAACGCCATCGAAGATGAACTGCGACTGCCATGGTGCGGGGCCTGCAACCAATCCGTCGGCACCGCCAATGGACTGTCGAGCAGCGCCCGCTCGGCCGCACTATCAATATCGCCGGTCAGCAGCAACCGTTCGCCGCTGGCTTCGATCTGTAGCACACAGGATTTCTGATTACTCTCGCGGGCGAACGGCCATTGCCAGAGTTGGAACCTCACGCCGTCCCAGGCCCACTGCTGACCGCTCTCGCAGCCTTCGGCGTGCAGCTCGTCGGGCAGGGCCAGTGGATCGCCGCTCAGTACCCGCCTCACCGGCAAGCCCCTGGCAATCGCTCTTGCACCGCCGGCGTGATCGGCATCGGCGTGGCTGATCAGCATCAGATCGAGTCCGTCCACCCCCAGTTTGCGCAATGACGGCAACACCACCCGCTCACCCAGGTCGATATCGCCGAACCGTGGCCCGGCGTCGTACAGCAAGGTGTGATGGCGGGTACGCACCAGGATTGCCAAACCCTGACCAACATCCAGCTGCCAGACCTCGGCCACGCCTTCAGGCAGCGTTTGCCGGGGCGGAAAAACCAGCAACAGCAACATCGGCCAGCCCAACGGGCGCAATGGCACGCCTCGCGGTAGTAACAGGAGAAAGCCCCCCAGTGTGCCGAGCGCCCATACCCACAACGGGACTGCCACTGGCACCCACGCGGGCAATTGCCCGGCCATCGACGCCAAGCCCATGAACAAAAGATCGATCAGACCACCGGCCAACCACAGCAACCCTTCGCCCACATAAGGAACGGGCAACAACAGTGTCCCGAGCAAGGCCGGTGGCAAAACCACCAGACTGATCCAGGGCACCGCCAGCAGGTTGGCCAGCGGCCCGCTGAGACTGATCGGCAACCCCAGCACCAACAGCAGCGGGCACAGACCGATCGCGATCAGCCATTGGGCACGGGTCCAGGTTTGCCACCAGCGCCACGGCCCCAATCGCCCGCCAAAAGTGAAAATCAGCACCGCTACCGCCGCGAAGGACAACCAGAAACCCGGTTGCAGGCTCGCCAGCGGGTCCAGCAGCAGAACGCCGTCAAGCGCCAGCAACAGCGGCCACCATGCCCCGAGATGACGAAACCGTAGTCGCCACAACAGCACCAGACCGATCATCAGACAGGCCCGCCGCACCGGCACTTCGAAGCCGGCCAGCAGCCCATAACCGAGCGCCGCCGCGAACGCCAGTCCGCACGCCCATGGCAGCCACGGCAAGCGCTTGGGCCATAAGCCATAACGCGCCAACCCGGCGATCAGCAGATACACCAGCCCCGCCAGCAAACCAACGTGCTGCCCGGAAATCACCAACAAATGCACGGTGCCGGTGTCTTGCAGCACCTGCCAGTCCTCACGACTCAGCCCGGCGCCATCCCCCAGCACCAACGCCGTCAGCGCGCCCGTTCGCCCTTGGGCATCCACAGCCTGCAAACGCTGACGAATGCCGTCGCGCCAGGCCCACTGCGCGTCCCTCAGACGCTGGCCATCCTTGACGGTCCCGGTGGCGCCAATGTGCCGGGCCAGTAACCAGGCGTCGTAATCGAAAGCATGCGGGTTGAGCAACCCGGCAGGACGCTTC
Source organism: Pseudomonas sp. LBUM1673 (assembly GCF_059695645.1). Classification (NCBI taxonomy): domain Bacteria; kingdom Pseudomonadati; phylum Pseudomonadota; class Gammaproteobacteria; order Pseudomonadales; family Pseudomonadaceae; genus Pseudomonas; species Pseudomonas sp. LBUM1673. The sequence continues at coordinate 1,772,226 of NZ_CP166780.1, read as the reverse complement.
AATTTGACGGCCAGCCGCCAATGCTCGCCGCTGTTGACAGGCGGCCCGCCATACCAGGACAGGCGCAGGTGTCGAGGTAGTTTGGTGCGACGCGACTGACTGTCCGTCAGCTCGAAACGCACCACCCCCTCGGCCTGCTGCGGCAACCCGGTCACACGACCTTCGACCCAGCGAGTCTCGCCATCGAGCTTCAGCGCCAGGCGATCACTCAGTGCCCACTGCGCATTCGCGCATGCCCAACTGAAACCGAACAGAAAAAATGCCAAGGGAAAAGTTCGAAACGGCAACAACATCAAACCCACTACCGGCAACAACAACCACAACCCTGCCGGCGGTAATACCGGTAAAAAACGCAGGGCCAGCAAACCCAACGCCAGCGCCATCATCCCTTTGCGCATAAGCCCGTCCTTGAGAGTCCCCTTCCTAGGCTTAGCCGGTGCGTCGCACGGACGTCGTTATCAATTGTCACAAAGTCTGAATGGGCGGTTCGTAGAATCCAGACATACTTGCCGCCTGAACCGACCGAGAAGCCTTATGCCCCGGCGCTTATTCAAACGTTACATGCCAGACCCGACCAGCATCAGGGAACACAAATCCTTACGCTTTCTCGGCACCCTGCTGCATGATCCGAACCTCTGGCACCTCAATCGCCACTCCGTCGCGCGGGCCATGGCGGTCGGTCTGTTCGCGGCATTCCTGCCCATCCCGTTGCAGATGCTGCTGGCGGCCACCCTTGCCATCGTGATGCGCGGCAACATGCCGATTGCCGTCAGCCTGGTCTGGCTGACCAACCCGATCACCATGCCTGCGGTGTTCTTCTGCACTTACCAGACGGGCGCCTGGCTGATGGACGTCCCCGCCCGCAGCCTGCCGGACGAGCTGACCTGGGAATGGATCAGCGGCGAACTCTCGAGCCTGTGGCAACCGTTCTTGCTCGGTTCGGTGGTAACGGGACTGGTGCTGGGTGCCCTCGCTTATTGCCTGGTGATGATGTATTGGCGCTGGTGGGTGAGTAGGCAGTGGAAGCGGCGCAAGAAAAGCCGGATGCAAGAATGAAAAACGGCCTCCGCTTGGGAGGCCGTTTCTTTTTGCGGTGTTTATGCTGACGCCATCGCGAGCAGGCTCGCTCCCACACTGATTGGCGTTGCCCACCTATTTTGCGATCGACACAAAACCAATGTGGGAGCGAGCCTGCTCGCGATGCAGGCGACGCGGTCGTTCCTTACGTACGCATCCCGCGCCCACTCACCAACAACCGCGCACAACCGATATACAGCACAACAGTCGCCACCAACATGAAGGTGATCGCCACGCTGATCTTGATGTCCGATACGCCGAGGATGCCGTAACGGAAGGCGTTGACCATGTGCAGCACCGGGTTGGCCAGCGACACGGTCTGCCAGAACGGTGGCAGCAGGCTGATCGAATAAAACACCCCGCCCAGGTAAGTCAGCGGTGTCAGCACGAAGGTCGGGATGATCGAGATGTCATCGAAGTTGCGCGCAAATACCGCGTTGATGAAGCCCAGCAGCGAGAAGATCGTCGCCGTCAGCACCACCACCAGGACGGTCACGCCCAGGTGATGCACCTGCAACTGCGTGAAGAACAGCGACAGCAGGGTCACGATGATCCCGACCATCAACCCGCGCAACACGCCACCCAAGGTGTAGCCGATCAGAATCGTATGCGGCGACACCGGCGACACCATCAACTCTTCGATGGAGCGCTGGAACTTGCTGCCAAAGAAACTCGACACCACGTTACCGTAGGAGTTGGTGATCACCGACATCATGATCAGCCCCGGCACGATGTACTCCATATAAGTGAAGCCACCCATGTCGCCGATCTGCCGACCGATCAGATTGCCGAAGATCACAAAGTACAAAACCATGGTGATGGCCGGCGGCAGCAGAGTCTGCGGCCAGATCCGGGTGAAGCGTTTGACCTCACGGTAGACGATGGTATTGAGGGCAACGAGGTTGGGTTGCAGCTCGGAACTCATACCGCCACCTTCGACAGATTCTTCTCCACCAGGGACACGAACAACTCCTCGAGGCGATTGGTTTTGTTACGCAGGCTCAACACTTCGATGTTCTGCTGCGCCAATTGAGTAAATAGCGCGGTAATGCCCATGGCCTTGTCGACCTGGACTTCCAGGGTATGGCTGTCGATCAGTTTGGCCGGGTAACCGAGTAACTGCGGCGCCACTTGCAACGTGTTCTTCATGTCCAGCAGGAAGGTTTCGACATGCAGTTGGCTGAGCAACTGTTTCATGCTGGTGTTCTCGACAATGGTGCCGTGGTCGATGATGCCGATGTTGCGGCACAACTGCTCAGCCTCTTCCAGGTAGTGGGTGGTGAGGATGATGGTGATGCCTTTCTTGTTCAGTTCGGTGAGGAAGGTCCACATCGAGCGACGCAACTCGATGTCCACCCCCGCCGTCGGTTCGTCGAGGATCAGCAGGCGCGGTTCGTGAACCAGCGCACGGGCGATCATCAGTCGGCGCTTCATGCCGCCGGACAGGGAGCGCGACGGCACATCGCGCTTGTCCCACAGGCCCAGTTGGGTCAGGTACTGCTCGGCGCGCTCCTTGGCGATTTTCGCCGGGATGCCGTAGTAACCGGCCTGGGTCACGACAATGTCGAACGTCTTTTCGAACTGGTTGAAGTTGAATTCCTGGGGCACCACACCAATGCAGCGCTTGAGCGCAGCCGGCTCCTTGTCCAGGTCGTGACCGAAGATATTCACCGTACCGCTGGTTTTGTTCACCAGGGTCGAGAGAATGCCGATGGTCGTGGATTTGCCGGCGCCGTTAGGGCCGAGCAAGGCGAAAAAGTCACCTTCGGCGACGTCCAGATCGATACCACTCAAGGCCTGGAAACCGTTGCCGTAGGTTTTGGTTAGCTGCCGGATGGACAGAGCGGAACTCATATCGGATTTATGCACCAAGAAGGGAAGAAAGGAATAAATAAGGGCGGGCGGCGAGCAATGCAACCGCGGCGCATGAGCGCAATGGTGCTTGTCGCTGCCGCACAAGTACAGTCAAGCGTGTCGATAGTGAGTATTAAGTCAACGCGGTCATGACGGCTTTGCGATACGCCGGACGCTGTTTCAGGCGCTCGTACCAGGCCTGCAAATGAGGCAGCGGCGCGCGCTCGATCGGCATCTCGAACCAGGCATAAATGAAACTGCCCAAAGGAATGTCACCCATGCCGATCTCATCGCCCGACAGGTACGGTTTAGCCGCCAGCGCTTGATCGGCCATCGACAGCAAGTCGTCGCACTCCTTGATCGCGGCTTTGATTGCCGGCCAGTCCTGCTGGTCTTCCGGGGTGCGCAACACTCCCCAGAACACCGTGCGGAACGGCGCGGCAAAACTTGAGGTGGTCCAGTCCATCCACTTTTCCGCCGAGGCGCGGGCTTGCGTATCCGTCGGATACCAGGCAGTGCCACTGGCATGGCGGGCCATCAGGTAGCGGACAATGGTGTTGGATTCCCACAGCACGAAACCATCGTCTTCGATCACCGGCACGCGGCCGTTGGGATTCATCGCGCGGTACTCAGGTGTGTCGACCACGCCAAAGGCCCCGCCGGCGTCGATGGCTTCATAGGCCAGGCCCAGTTCTTCGGCTGCCCACAACGGCTTCCTGACATTCGACGAGTTTTTCCGCCCCCAGATCTTCAGCATGACCGCCCCTTTTTGGATGAATGCGCAGGCAGCATACGCCGGATCAGGCGCGACTCAAATCGCCCTGCATGTCACCCAGCAGCACCGGCAATTGCTCGCCGAACAGATGCGGATAGCACTTTTCCAGGTGTTCGAAAAAGAACGCTTCCGGCACATCAGTGAACTGGCCGTGATCGATCAGATATTCCATCAACTGCTCGCCGTCACGGTTGAAGGGGTGGAACACGCTGTCGTTGATCCCATCAAACTCCAGCGGCGCGACATTGAACAGTTCGCAGAGTTGTTGATTGAAGGCTGGAGTGGCTTTGACCCAACGATCGTTCAGGTACAACTCGGTGTAGCCATGCATGGCGAACACATCGCTTTTGAGCAATTCGAGCAGACGTGGCGTCGACAGATGATTGCGCACATCTGCCAGACCGATACGCGCCGGGATCCCGCAATGCCGGGCTGCACCTGCCAGCAGCGTGGCCTTGGGCACGCAGTAACTCTCCCCTGCCGCCAGCGCATAGCTGCCGCGCAAGGTCTCTGGATCGCGGCTGAAGGTGTAAGGGTTGTAGCGCACGGTCTCGCGCACCGCGTAATAGAGATTGATCGCCTGTTCAAGCGGATCGCGCCCGGCGCCACGATGTTTTTCGGCGAACTCCACCACCGAGGGATGGTCACTGTCGATGAAGCGGCCGGGGCTCAGACATGCGTGCATGGGAACAATCTCCTGGGGGAAGCCACGAGTCTAGCGACACCTTCAGCACAGAGATAACGACGTTTCGGCCAAATATCAGCGTTTGCCGCCCTGTCGACGAAAGCGTTCAACCGTCCGCCAACGAAATAACTGACGAATTTCAACCGTTGCTTCCTACGAACTCAAACCCATCGCTCTGACCACCCACTTTTATGGATGCCGTCTAAGCTCTGAAAGTGGTTTTGCCCCTGGCTTCATGGAGAATTGAATATGTTGCTGTTGTGGATACTGGTTCTGGTGGTCGGGATTGCCTACCTGGCACATCGGCGCACTGCACCTCTGCCCGCCTTGGGCATCATCGCTGTCTATCTGCTGGCGATGGGCATCTTCAGCCATGCCCCCGTCTGGCTGATGCTGATTTTCTGGGTAATGCTCGCAGCCGTGGCCGCTTTCCTGTTGCTGCCGGATCTGCGCCGAAAACTCTTCACGGCACCGATGTTCAGCTGGTTTCAAAAAAACTTGCCGCCGATGTCGCAAACCGAGCGTGAAGCCATTGAAGCCGGCACGGTCTGGTGGGACGGCGAGCTGTTCAACGGTCGCCCGGACTGGAACAAACTGCTGGCCTATCCAAAAGCGCAACTGAGCGAAGAGGAACAAGCGTTCATCGATGGCCCGACCGAAGAGCTCTGCGCCATGGTCAGCGATTGGCAGATCGCCCAGTTGATGGATCTGCCGCCCCAGGCTTGGGATCATATTAAACAACATGGTTTTTTTGCCCTGATCATTCCCAAAGAATACGGTGGCAAAGGCTTCTCGGCTTATGCCCACTCCCAAGTGGCGATGAAACTGGCCACCCGCAGTGGCGACCTGGCGTCGACCGTCATGGTGCCCAATTCCCTCGGCCCGGCGGAACTGCTGCTGCATTACGGCACCGACGAACAGCGCAATCATTACCTGCCACGGCTGGCACGCGGCGACGATATCCCCTGCTTTGCCCTGACGGGTCCGATGGCGGGCTCCAACGTCGGCGGGATGACCGACACCGGGGTGATCTGCAAGGGTGAATGGGAAGGCAAGGAAACCCTCGGCCTGTGTCTGAACTGGGAAAAACGCTACATCACCCTCGGCCCGGTGGCGACCTTGATCGGCCTGGCCTTCAAGGCCTATGACCCGGATCATCTACTGGGCGACAAAGTCGACCTGGGGATCAGCCTCGCCTTGGTCCCAACCCAGACCCCCGGTGTAGAAATCGGTCGCCGTCATCTGCCGTTGGGCGCTGCCTTCATGAACGGTCCGAACGCTGGCAAGGACGTGTTCGTGCCGTTGGAATTCATCATCGGCGGTCAGGAGATGCTCGGCGAAGGCTGGATGATGCTGATGAACTGCCTGTCGGTCGGGCGTTCCATTTCGCTGCCTGCCATCGGTACCGCTGCGGGCAAGTTCAGCAGCCTGGTGACAGGCCAATATGCCCAGGTTCGCGAACAATTCAACGCACCGCTGTCAGCCTTCGAGGGCATTCAGGAAGCACTGGCGCGGATCGGCGGCAGTACCTGGTTGATGGACAGCGCACGGATGCTCACCGCCAACGCGGTCGACCTCGGCGAAAAACCGTCGGTGCCCTCGGCCATTATCAAATACCACCTCTCCGAACGCGGTCGCGAGTGCATCAGCCACGCCATGGATGTTCACGGCGGCAGGGCCATCATGATGGGACCAAACAACTACCTGGCGCGTAACTGGCAAGGTGCGCCCATTGCCGTCACAGTCGAAGGTGCGAACATCCTGACACGCAACTTGATGATCTTCGGTCAGGGTGCAATTCGCTGCCATCCGTTCGTGCTCAAGGAAATGTCCCTCGCCCACCGCGAAGACAAACAACAGGCACTGATCGAGTTCGATGCACTGCTGCTCGACCACATTGGTTTTGCCGTGTGCAACGCCGCCAGCACCCTGGTGCTGAACCTCGGCCTCGGGCATTTCGAACACGTGCCCGGGGACAAGCTCAGCCAAGGCTACTTCCGCGCCCTCAACCGTCAGGCTGCGGCCTTTGCGCTGCTTGCAGACCTGAGCATGATGCTGCTGGGCGGCGAACTGAAACGTCGCGAACGGCTGTCCGCACGTCTGGGCGATGTGCTCAGCCATCTGTATCTGGCTTCTGCCGCGCTCAAGCGTTATCACGATCTCGATTCGCCGGAGCATATGCACCCGCTGTTCGCCTGGGCCATGGAGGAGAGCCTCGGCCAGTCCGAACGTGCGCTGGACGAACTGCTGACCAATTTCCCGAACAAGGTACTCGGATGCCTGCTGCGGGTGATGGTGTTCCCGTTCGGTCGTCGCCACAGAGGCCCGTCGGACAGATTGGCGGCCAACGTCGCAGCCGTCATCGGCCGCGCCAAGGGCGATCCAACGCTTGAGGAGTTACTGGGGGGCTGCTATCGCCCGCAATCGCCAGAGGATTCGGTCGGCGCCCTGCAGCACGCTTGCGATTTGCTGAACGCCGCCAAACCGTTACAGAAAAAACTCAATACGGCACTGAGAAGTCGCCAGGTCAAACCCACTGTCGGAGAATCTGCCATCGATGCCGCCTTGGAGGCTGGCGTCTTGCAACCGGTTGAAGCCCAGACCTTGCGCGAGGCAGAAGTGGCACGACGCAAGGTGATTGATGTCGATGATTTCGACCCAAAGGAGCTGGTATTGGCCAAAGGCAAGGTCCGCTGATCCAGTCGACCTTATGTCCTCTACCCTGAGTGCTCTATCATGGGGCTCTTTACCCTGTGAAAAAGGGGCGCAGGAGCTTTATACTCCCGCGCCCGTTTTGCTCTTGAGGACTTATCTCGTGTCCAACGTCGTTGCCGATCATCTCGTCTTGCTCGACCACCTGCGCAGCATCCTGGTCGCCGTAGGTGAGGCCGAACAGGTTCCCGAAGAAAGCCATGCCTTGTTCCTGGAGCGCTTCGACGAACTGCGTGCATTGCTGCCGGTCGACCCGATCGAAAGCCAATACCTGGGCCAGGACATTCTGTGCCAGGTGATTACTCGCTATCCGCAGATCGCCCATCTGGTCCCGCGCGACCTGCTGTGGTACTTCGCCGGCGACTGCCTGCATTACATGCCCGATGATGAAATCGACCTGTACCAGGCCCTTGAAGAGCGTCGCTTCGAAGCCGAACAGAACGACGAACCGTTCGACTGGAATCAGGAAAAACAGCTGCTGGCGATGTCGAACCAGGACAGCAAGCACTGATCCCACGGTCAGCAAATGCAAAGGCCCGCATGGTTATTCATGCGGGCCTTTTTTGTGGCATTGCCGAGTGATGTGGTGGTTCGAAGTCAGTCTTCGCGGGCAAGCCTCGCTCCTACAGGTTGGTGTCATATGTAATGGCGTGAACGACATAAACCTGTAGGAGCGAGGCTTGCCCGCGAAGAGGCCCGTCAGAGCAACCCATCACTCTCGGGCAACTCATACTCTGCCGCGACCTTGCCCAATGCACTTGGCTTGCCCGGCCGGCTCAAGGTCGGCTCTTTCTCCAGGCATTCCACCAGGTAGTCGATAAACACCCGTAACTTGGGTGGTAAATAGCGGGTTGGCGAATGCAGGAGCCAGGCACCTCCGTGGTAGGAGGCCAGAAACGTCCAGTCGGGCAGTACCTGCACAATCAGCCCCTGCTCCAGAGCATAGCGGGCGGTGAAGTACGGCAGGCTGCCGATTCCGATGTGTTGCAATACCGCGCCCAGTCGCACTCCCGTGTGATTGGCGGCATAACGTCCGCGCACGCCGACGGTCACGGCTTTGCTGCCTTTCTTGAATTTCCAGCGCGCATCGCTCGGGGTTTCGCCCAGATAGATGCAGCTGTGGTTGAGCAAGTCGTGGGGATGAGTCGGCGTGCCGTGTTCGGCCAGGTACTGCGGCGTTGCACAGAGCAAATGATCGATGGTCAGCAACTGCCGTCCCACCAGCCCTGCGGGGGGGCGGTCGGTAATACGGATCGCCAGGTCGACGTTGTCGTCGATCAAATCCACCTGACGATCCTCGAGCAACAACTCCACATTCACTTTGGGATAACGTCGCAGAAATTCCGGCATATGCGGGTGAATCACGAATCGCCCGACGGCCTTGGGCACGCTGACGCGTACCAGTCCTTCCGCTTCCTGGGTGAACTGACCGCTGATTTCCATCACCGATTTCGCTGCGCTGACCATCTCCTGGCAACGCTTGAACACCTCTTCGCCACCGTCACTCAGGCGCAGTTTGCGCGTGGTTCGTTGCAGCAGACGCGTGGCGAGCGCCTTCTCCAGCCGCGAAATGCTGCGACTCACCGCCGAGGGTGAAGAACCTAGCTGGCGCGCCGCTTCGGAGAAACTGCCGGTCTCGACAACCTTGACGAAAATCGCCATTTCACCGAGCAGCGGCAGGGGAAGATTTATGCTCACAGCGCAACAGTCCTTTGATGATTGAACGGATTATCACGCAATTCCACGGTTCATATAATAAAAATAGAAACTTTAATAAGGGCATGGAATATGACGCTTCGCCTCTTTTTCCATAGTGATGACCTCAAGGCCAATGTGGAAGTCCTGGGTTGTACACCCCACGAGAACGAATTTGCCGTGGTGCTGCGCGCCACGCTGTTTCACCCCCAGGGTGGCGGGCAGCCCTGTGATACCGGCTGGATCGGCGAAAGCCAGGTGCTGCGCGTGGTTCAGGATCCGGACCGGATCATCCATTTCGTCGACCACCCGGTAAAGCTCGGCATGACCCAGATTCGGGTCGACGAGCAACGCCGCCGGTTCAATACGCGCATGCATTCGGCGGGGCACCTGATTGGTCACTTCGTCCAGGCGATGGGCTGGATGCCGACCAAGGCTCATCACTGGCCGGATGAAGGACGCGTGCAATTCAAACCGGGCGATGGCGCGCAGGAGGTTGATGCCCAGACGATTCAATATGGCATCAAGCAATGGATCGCCCATGACCTGCCACGCCTGACGTCGTTGCGCGAAGGTGCCCGGGAAATCGGTTTCGGCGAACTGCCCGCCTACGGCTGTGGCGGCACCCATGTACGGAGCCTGAAGGATCTGGGCACGGTCACGATTGCTTCCCTTTCGCAGAAAAAGGGAACGCTGTCAGTCCACTACAGCGTGGACTGAGCATTTGGGCGATGTCGACCCCGTCATCGCCTGACGCCGGGGGAGCCTGCGTTCGCGGGCTCTGTTGACTATCTGATAGATGGACCTAAGACATGATGCTTGACGTCGAGCGTCTCGATGAGACGTGCATAAAAAAACTGGCCAACGAAGAAGTCCTCGCCATCCGCGTCAAAGGCTTGTTGCCTCAGCCGTTGGCGATCCAGATCGGCGACAAGATCCTCGCCCCCGGCTTCGAAGGCTACATCAACGCGCCGAGCATCGGCCGCATTGGCATGGCGTTTTATGAAGCGGAAAACCAGCCGCTGCTGATCGAAGACTATTTCGAGCGCGCCACCAGCAATATCGCCGAATTGCGCAGCCGTTGTGCGCCCTACTCCTCTCCTGTCGACACGTTGCGCTGCATGCTCGACGAGTCCTGGCCGGCGGGGGCGCATCTGGAAAATCTCTATGGCCGCAAGATGTATGTGGGGCTATCCCGGGTCGTCAAACCCGGGGTGTGCTTCCTCGCCCATCACGACATTTTCGCCAAGGATGCCCCGGACAGCTTCCAGGCCAAAAGCCTGGAAGCGCAGTTCGCCTGCAACGTCTACCTGAACATGCCGACCGAGGGCGGCGCATTGCAGATGTGGGACCACGACATTTCCCCGGATCAGTTCGACGAAATGCGTGGCGACAGTTACGGCATCGACCCGGCCTTGCTCGGCCCTCCGACCTTGGAGATTCGCCCTGAGCCGGGGGATTTCATCATGTTCAATTCACGCCGCATGCACTCGGTGACGCCGGGTGTGGACGATCCGCGATTGAGTCTTTCTTTCTTTGTCGGCTATCGCGGCAATGCTTCCCCCCTTACTTTCTGGAGTTGAGATGTTTTCCAATTACCTGGGCGAGTTTCTGGCACTGGCAACCATCCACTTTCTGGCCGTGGTCGCACCCGGGCCGGACTTCGCCGTGACCATCCGCCAAAGCGTGCGTTTCGGCCGGCTGGTGGGTATCTGCACGGCACTGGGCATCGGCACGGGCATTTCCGTGCATGTGCTTTACACCTTGCTCGGCGTCGGCGCGTTGATGCACACCACGCCCTGGTTGTTGACGGTGGCCAAGGTCGTGGGGGGGGCCTACATTTTGTACCTGGGCGTAAGCCTGATACGCAGCAAACCCAAATCGGCAATGGAAAGCGACAAGGGGGCACAAGCGTCAGCTGAACGGCAAACTTTGTTCAAGGCCTTCAGCACGGGGTTTCTGACCAACGCCACCAACCCCAAGGCCACCCTGTTCTTTCTGGCGATCTTCACAACCATCATCAGCGCCTCGACACCGCTGCAGATTCAAGCGATGTACGGGCTGTGGATGTGTTTCGTGAACGCCTTGTGGTTCGTGATCGTGGCGTTGTTTTTTTCCAGCGCCCGGGTGCGGTTGCTGTTCATGCGCATGGGGCACTGGTTCGAACGAACCATGGGGGTGGTCCTGATTCTGTTCGCTGGACGCCTGATTCTGTCCATGTGAACCATGCCCGTTCAGATACAGCCTCGATCCTTTGCGCAGGATTCATTTCGTGGGGCGCCATGATCGGGGCAGACCTTCTTATTCCATGGTGGTCGTCCTGATCTGGCTGCTGTGAATAAAACGCCAACCCATCAACAGGGTGGCCACCGTCAATGCCGTGATTAACCCCAGCCACACCCCCTGCGGCCCCCACCCCAGGCCAAACCCCAAACTGACACCCAGCGGCAGGCCTATCACCCAGTAGGAAAATATCGCCAGTAACATCGGTACGCGGGTATCTTGCAAACCGCGCAATGCCCCCGCCGAAAGCATCTGCAAGCCGTCAGGAAATTGCAGCGCGGCGGCGTACAGCAGAAGCGTCGAGGCCAATGCCGTCACGGCCAGATCCCGACTGTAAAGACTGGCGATCGCTTCATGCCCCAGCAGCAATGCCAGAGTCGACAACGCCTGAGTGAAGATGACCAGAACATACCCCGCCCATGCAGCACGCCTCACTCCATGCGGATCACCACGACCCAATGCATGACCGACACGCACGGTGGTTGCTTCCGCAACGGCAACCGGGATCATGAAACACAACTGCGCCACATTGACTGCAATCTGATGCGCAGCCAGAGAAGCCGAGCCCAGGCGCCCGATAAGCAAGGACGTGACAATAAATAGACTACCCTGCATCAAAATCGCGATTCCAATTGGCAGCCCTACCCTCAGCAAATCACCAATGGCGGCCCGGCTCGGCAATTCGAAACTGGCGAACAACTGCAAATGCGCCATGCGGGGTGTTTGCCAAAGATAAAGTGCAAAAACCACCGCCTGCAGCCACATCATGACTGCCGAAGCGATACCCAGCCCTTGTGCGCCGAGTTCAGGAAAACCCAGCTTGCCATTGGTCAAGACATACCCCAACGGCGCCAGCACCAGCAGGCCACCGAAACCGAAGAGCATGGTGGGCCGCATCCAGTGCATACCCTCGCACAGGTAACGCATGCAAAAGAACAACGCCAGCGCCGGGCTGCCCCAACGGACCGCATACAAAAATGCCTGAGCCCCCGGAATGATCTCCCCTGCAATGCCCGCAACGCCAAGCAGCATCGGTACCACGCTGAGGAACACGAACATAATCAGGCCAAGACCCAGCGCCAGCCAGAGTGCCTGGCGAAATAGGGGGCCAACCTGGTCGTGATGGCCGGCACCGTGCAAACGAGCCACGGAAGCAGTCAAGGCGATCAAGGTGCCAATCGGCACCAACATCGGCAACCACAACAATGCCGTGCCTACGGTCACGGCTGCCAGCGTATCGGTCCCATGCTGCCCAGCAATGATGTTATCCACGAAGGCAATTAACCCGGTTGACACGTGCCCCATCACCAATGGCAGAACCAGAAAAGCGGTAGACCGGGTCTCCTGAATAAATGAACGTGGCGGCAAATCGCTCGGCATCGGAGAGCATCCTTGAGAATAAAGAGATTTTTTCAGGCCCGGGTACCTGCAAGAGTGCTGACCGGCAAGCACATCTTTATCGCAAAAAAATCCTCCCATGACAGTCAGACGTTTCTGGTTTTTGCTGTTTTCTTGTAGGAAATTTGTATCAATTGCAGCCAATCCCGAAGTCTCACGAGCTGGACAGGCATTCGAAAGTACAAACCGGGATGCTTACAAAAACGCCACTCATTGAGTGGCGATTTTGTGAAATAGGCAGCGCAAAACCCAAAGAAAAACTCGCGGGACCGTGGAGCACCCCTTATTTCATCAGCATCCTGCGCAATACCAATGATTGCGTGGCCTGACCGTGGTTTTCAGAAAAAAAACCCGCATTGGTATCGAAAGTTTTCTTTTAAAGAATGGCGCTTTGCCTTGGTTGAACTACCTTTCAAACAAGTAGAAGACATAACGGTTTGAATGTTCACGTTAGGTTCAGCGATCAGATAGCGAAGTGGCAAAAGGGAATTACCTCACTATGGTCCTGGCAAGCGTTTTCCGGCTCTGTGCTCTTGTTGCCGGTTGCTTTTTAGGGGAGTCAGGTCGGCGGACAGTGCCGTCTTTAGCCGCTATTGCTGTCGAGCCTGTGCATATCGCTCGGGGCGACAGCTCAGGTATCTGGATCACTAAAAACCGTTTTAGCGAAGGTCACTCGCTGTTCATTCAGATCAGCGTATTGCACCCGCTTGTACCAAGGAATATTGCCGGAGCCATTAGGGGTCTGGCGAGGTAGAGGGCCGACCCAGGCCCCTTGTAGTGATCCGAGGCAACCCAGTTAGCCTCAAAGATGGCCTATTCAGCGAGGATGCACTTAATGAGCTATCGTACCGCGCCCGCTTTCAAGCGAATTATCCATGGCCTGTTCTGGATAGGCCTCAGCGTGGATGCGGCTCAGGCCGCTCCGGCCAATTGTTCGCAACTGGACAATTTACCGGCAACGTTCGAGGTCGGTCAGGGACTTCAGAACGAACTGCGCGTCCCCGTCCCAGTGACGCAACTGGCGGTAGGCGACCCGAAAATTGCCGACGTGCAGCCCAGCGGCAGCAACGCCTTCATACTCACGGGCCTCGCGCCGGGGGCCACCAGCCTGATGGTCTGGACCGCCTGTTCGAAGACGCCGCGCCAAAGCATGGTGTTCGTCAAGGGCAAGGCCACCGCGGCGCTGACCAGCGTCTCGACAGTGCCTTCCGAAGACCCGATGTTGCCGATCCAGGTGCAAACCGACATCCGCTTCGTTGAAGTCAGCCGGACCAAACTCAAGGAGGCCAATGTCTCGATTTTTGGCCGCCAGGGCAACTTCCTGTTCGGCTCGCCGAGAACCTTGCCCACCATCGACGGCATTGTCACGCCGTCGGTGCCGGTGAGAAACGACATGTTCAACCTCTCTTTTGTGTCCAGCGATACTCTGTTGTCGATCAACGCGCTGGAAGGCAGCGGTTTCGCCTACACCCTGGCACGGCCAAGCCTGGTAGCGCTCAGCGGGCAGAGTGCGAGCTTCCTGGCCGGTGGTGAAGTGCCGATTCCAGTGCCCAGTTCAGGCAGCGATAACGTGTCTATCGAGTACAAGGAATTCGGTATCCGCCTGACCCTGACGCCGACCATCATCGGGAAAAACCGTATCGCGCTGAAGGTGGCACCGGAAGTCAGTGAACTGGACTTCACCAACGCCGTGAGCATCGCCGGCACCATTGTTCCAGCGCTGACCATACGCCGTACCGACACCAGCATCTCCCTGGCCGACGGCGAAAGCTTCGTCATCAGCGGCCTGATCAGCACCCGCAACAATTCCCAGGTGAACAAGTTTCCGGGGCTGGGCGATATCCCGATTCTGGGCGCGTTCTTCCGCGACAACAGCATCAACCGTGAAGAGCGCGAACTGCTGATGATCGTCACTCCACACCTGGTCCAGCCACTGGCTGCCAACGCACAACTACCGTCATTGCCTGGCGAACAGCTGCGCAATTACGACCCGAACTTCTACCGCATGTTCTTCCTCGAAAATGGCGATTTCGACAGTCGCTCCGGGCTTTCGCAATGAGCCAGAGCCTGAATCAGACTTGCCTGGCCCTCTTTCGTAACGGTGACCTTGAGCGCTTGCCGGGCCAGCTTTCTTGCCATTGGCCAGGCGTTCAACGTGTTGTAGCCAAAGGACATTCGATGAAAGCAGTCATTGCAATAATGGCGACATTAATGCTCGCAGGTTGTGCCACTAATGGTTTGTCGCGACCGGCTATCTGTGCCAAGCCCGATTCGGATCAAGAGTTGGCCCTGAGTCTGGCCGACAACATGGCCAACGATGGCCGTTTGTATGCCAGCCTGGCGAATCTTGAAGGTTTGCCCGAGAACCTGGTTCAGGTTCGCCTGCGCAAGGCTCGGGTGCTGCGCTTGATGGGGCGTAACGAGGCGGGGCCGTTGTATCAAAGCTTGCTCGGCACCTGTCTGGCCGCCGACGGGGAACATGGCCTGGGCCAGTTGGCCGCGGCCAAAAATGATTACGCCACCGCGACCACTCACCTTGAGCGTGCGGTGAAAATGGCCCCCACCGACGACAGGATGCGCAATGACCTGGGGGTCGTCTACCTCAATCAACGACGCATCCCTGAAGCACGCTTCGAGTTTATGACCGCCATGGAGCTCAAACAGTCCAATTCATTGGCGGCACTCAATTTGGTGACGCTGCTGATCTATCAGGATAACTGGAAGGCGGCTGCCGAACTCGCGAACCGTGCCAGCTTGAGTCCCCAGCAAGTCGCCGAGGCTCAAAGTCGCGCGGAAAAACTCAAGGCCTCCGCAAAAAAAGTGGCGGCTTCGGAGGGGAATCGCAGGACTGAGGTAGCGGATGCCTCATCCGCTGCGACAAAGTAAAACGTACGAGGAGTCGAGATGAATACCAAGAGGCTGTTGATCGTGTGCATGGTTTGCCTGTCCACCAGTGCCTGGGCTATCGAACCGGGCCCCTCTTCGAAGGAGCAAAAAGGCACCGAACAGTGGTTGGTGTTACAGAATCGCAACGTATTTGCTTCACCCAAACTGCAAACCGCTTCGGCCACCGAACGTGACCTGGCCATGCAGCGTTGGCTAAACAGCTTCAGCTACCCGATTCCGGAGTTTTTTGACCAGGATGCAGCGGGAAAAATGACCACCGGCAACTGAGGCTCGTCAATGGGTGATCAGCCTCTGGCATCGTCCAGAGTAGCCTGGCTGCAAAGCCGGGCTAGACGTCGTGTGCAGGAAAGTATTGGTATCTGCACATTATCCAAAGCCTGACCGGATTACCCTGTAGGCGCTGCCGAAGGCTGCGGCTGTTTCAACCGTTCAGCGAGCATTGCCATCGCCCGTTCCTGATCGCAGGCCACGGCCGCCACCACGCCGTTTTTTGACGCTTACGCCCATCCTCTGACGAAACATTCTGAACTTGGGAAGTTTCTGGCCGGGCGTCACGACCCCTTCCTACATCAATCCCACTCATGCCTTGTTAGCGTGTTCAGCCATTAACACCTGTCCGGGCCAGGTTTGGCTTGGGCATCGCACTCTGTTTTCTTATTCGGCTCAAGGACGAGCTGCGGAAAAGCAAAAGGATAAGCGCATGTTCGCACCGGCCAATGCTGCCCAGTTCACGCTATTGATCCCAACGGTTCGCAACGACTTTAAAGTGCTGGCCTTTGCAAGCACTGAAGTCATCAGCACCTTGTATTCGATCCAGGTTGAACTGGTCAGCGAATACCCGGATTTCGATCTGGAGAGCCTGCTCAGCCAACCGGCCTTTCTCCAGTTCGGCCTGAACGGCGAAGGCATCCATGGCTTTATCGCCGGGGTATCCGCGGGTGATATCGGTAAGCGCCTGACCCGTTATCACCTGACCCTGGTACCGGCGCTGCACTTCTTGCAGTTCAGCCACGATCAGCGGATTTTCCAGAGCCTGACGGTGCCGCACATCATCGCTCAGGTCCTCAAGGGGCATGGCATCCAGGCCGATGCGTTCACCTTCCACGTCAGAACAAGTCCCGAGCGCGAGTACTGCACCCAATACGGGGAAAGTGATTTCGAGTTCGTCCAGCGGCTGTGCGCCGAGGACGGCATCGCCTGGCATCACCAGCATTCCCGGGAAGGCCATCTGCTGGTATTCACCGACGATCAGACCTTTTTCCCCAAACTGGGCGAAACCCCGTATCAGCAAGACTCCGGCATGGCGGCGGAGCATTCGGTGGTCAGCCAGTTCTCCCTGGGGTTCAACACCCGCCCGAGCAAGGTCACGCGCCGGGCCTATGACCTGAAACGCCCCAGCCTGTTACTGGAAAGTCGCTGTACCGCCGAGTTCAGCCCTGAGCTTGAAGACTATCGCTCCCCGCTGTTTTTCGAGCGTGAAAAACACGGTAAACAGCTCGCCCGGCAGGCGCTGGAACGGCACCGAGTCGATTACCAATTGGCCGAGGGCGCAAGCGATCAGCCGACCCTGCGCAGCGGCCACTTTTTCGACCTGACCGAACATCCACGCAAAACGTACAACGATCTGTGGCTGCTGCTCGGGGTTACGCACTTTGGAAAGCAACCCCAGGTGCTGGAGGAGTCGGTTACCAGCGACGCCAAATCCGAGGACGGTTTTACCCAGGGCTACCGCAACCGCTTCAGCGCGATCCCGTGGGACGTGTTTTATCGGCCACCGATGCCTGCCCCAAGAGCGGCGCTGGTCTGCCAGACCGCCCGCGTCACCGGCCCGGTCGGCGAAGAGATCTATTGCGATGAATATGGTCGGGTCAAAGTCGAGTTCCACTGGGACCGGGCTGAGCGTAACAGCGAGCACAGCAGTTGCTGGCTGCGGGTGTCGTCCAGTTGGGCGGGGGAAGGTTTCGGCGCGGTGACCGTCCCGCGCATCGGCATGGAAGTGGTGGTCACCTACCTGGAAGGCAACCCCGACCATCCGCTCATTACCGGGTGTGTGCCGAACAGGGTCACGTCCGTGCCCTATCCCTTGCCCGCGAACAAAACCAGAACCGTACTGCGCAGCCACAGCTCCCCCCGCACGGGCGGTTACAACGAACTGTCGATTGAAGACCGCGCCGGGCAGGAACTGATCTACCTGCGCGCCCAGCGGGATATGGAGCAAAAGGTCGAACACGACAGCCGGCTGGAAGTGGGCAACGAGCGCCGGGAAACCATCAAGGGCCACAGCATCTCGGTGCTGGAAGCGGAAGAACATCGCACGGTCACGGCGGATCGCAAGGTGCAGCTCAAGGCCAGTGACTATCTGCAAATTGCCGGAAGCAGCCACACCCGGATCGGCGAAGCGCTGGTGGTCGAGACCGGGCAGCAGCTGCACATCAAGGCGGGGACACACCTTGTGCTGGATGGGGGCGAGAGCATCACGTTGAAAGTGGGTGGTCAGCACATCGTGATCAACGCTGACGGGGTTTTCAGCAGTAGCGAGATTGAGGTCGGTGGTTCACCGGTGGCGGGCGTGGCCGCTCAAGCCTTGCTGCCGGGGACCGTGGCGGGCTTGTTGGCCTCTGTCGCGCCGGCGCCACCAGAAGACGAAGAGTCAGGCGAACTGGAGGAAGAGGAGGAAGAAGTCGAGGTGGAAGGAATTACCTTGCGGATCGGGATGTTCTTCGATGGCACCGGGAACAACAAAGCCAACAGCGAAACCGTGGCGGCCTGTTACGCCCCGGACGCCAAGCTGGCTGACGCCGCCGAGGAAATACAAAAGCATTGCGCTGCTTACGGGTACGACGGGAACGGGAGCTCGCCGGACAATAGTTATGGGAATGATGTGAGCAATATCGCGAGGCTGTATGACTTGTACGCCGATCACTCATACAAGCCTATGCCTGAAAACGCGAAAAAGGCTTCTTTGCGCGTCTACATCGAAGGCATCGGTACTAAAAGCAACGGCGAAGACTCGCTCTACTCACAAGCGACAGGTAGGGGCGAAACAGGTGTGGTCGCCCGTGTTGAACAGAGTCCGGCAAAGATTCTGAAGCAACTGCGGTTGCTCCAAGAGGAAAACCCCGGAGTGATGGTCGAGAAAATCGAGTTCGACATTTTCGGTTTTAGTCGGGGTGCGGCAGCCGCACGGCACTTTGCGAACGAAATGCTCAAGGGCGAGCACAGCCTTCTGGCGGCAGCACTGCCAGCCGGCTCTGCAGTCTTGTCCAGCAGCTTTATTTGGCGCTTTACAACCGATGTCACCATCAACTTTATCGGCCTGTTCGATACCGTCGCAGCGATTGCCAACCCTGGATTGTTCGACTTCAGTGGCGCCAACAGCAGAAACCCCAGCGTCAATCTGAAACTGCCAGACGGCCGCGCCAATAAGGTGGTGCATCTGGTTGCCCGAGACGAAATCCGGGACAACTTCGCCCTCAACAGCCTCGGCCACATAGACCTGGTCTTGCCCGGTGCGCACTCGGACCTCGGCGGCGGCTACTTGCCACGAGCCAAGGAAAAACTCCTGCTGGGCAAACCCGTTACCAGCACCATCAGCCAAAGCATGGCCCCGACCCGCAGCGCCGCTTACCTTGCCGCCGAAAAGGAAATGTACGCTTGGTATGAAAAAGGCGTCATCGAGTTCGACGGTCCGGGCAACGAACTTCAAGTGGCGCTCTGGGAGCGACCATTGACCCAATCAAGAGAGCGAGGTGGGTCCAATCTCGGCCCTCAGAAGGAGGTTTTTGCGGCTGCCACCATTGAGCGCCCGGTGCACGGCGAACTGTCGCTGGTGTATTTGCGCATCATGCGTGAGCTTGCCGTCAGACACGATGTTCCATTCGAACTTATCCCTGATACCCCAGCCCTGCGATTACCCGAAGAATTAGAGCCAATCCACGAAAAGCTCCAGGCTTATGCGCTCGGAGAAACAACGGTCGAAGGGCTGACGATTGAAGAAAGGGCATTGTTACGTCGTCGTTATATCCACCTTTCCGCTAACTGGAACGCAGCCAAAGGTCTGAACAGCAGCGACATGAACATTGTTTTTATCAACCGACCAGCCGGAAAAAACCAACGCGTGGTGCACCCCAATGAATAATTCCGCCCGCCTGTTCACAAGATGCGCAGGCCTACTGGTTGGATTGCTGTTGGCTGGCTGCACGCAAAGCTTCGCTCAATCACCTGATCACAAGGAATGGTTCTTGGGCTTTGGAGCACCGGATTACATGGAGGTGTGGATTGAAACAGCCGATGTGGTGGATATCCACGAGCGCGTTTTACGAAGAGCCGGCTCCGGGATTGCTTCGGTACACACCCCCGCCAACAACAAAGGAAAGCCCGCAGGCTGGCCGGAGAGCCCCGGCAGAGGCAAGGGCCGTCATATCAGTCGGGTTGACCTGCCCCGGTTGATTTACGTGCGCTGGCAATCCTTGGCAGAACCGCAAACCTATGAGGCCTACATCGTCATTCCCGAATCCGCCCGGGAGATCATGCGCAAACCTGAAAAAGCCTTTTGCAGAGCGGACGGCAAGTGGATCACCGACTACCGCGACGACATGGGTATCGGTCTGGCGCCGGGTGGAATAGCCAAGGTCTGGCTGGGCGGCCCCTGCCTGAAGTCGGTCGAGATTGCTCGGGTAGTGGGCACCATCAATAAACAAGGACCGTCTCAGGGAAAAAATGAGGGCCGTTATGCCTTACCCCTATCGCCGGAATCCAAAGCCTACATCGAAAAGTTCGGGATTCCTTATGATTCCTGGTGACAGCAATCCCACGGCCACGCCAATCATCAAGCTATCCCGCCCAATCACAAAATACGTAGGCCTGCTGGTTGGGTTGCTGTTGGCTGGCTGCTCGCAAAGTTTCGCGCAATCAAGCTACGACGAAACTTGGTCATTGGGCTTCGGAGCCCCGGATTACATGGAAGTCTGGATTGAAACAGCAGACGTTGTGGATATCCGGGAGCGCGTCGTTCGTCGAGCCGGTTCCGGGATCGCATCGGTACTAACCCCCAGCGACAACAAGGGAAAGCCTGCAGGCTGGCCCAAAAGTCCCGGTAGGGGTGCCGGTCGTGACGTCATTGGTGCCGATCTGCCACGGTTGATCTATGTGCGTTGGCAATCGCTGGCAGAACCGCAAACCTATGAGGCCTACATCGTCATTCCCGAATCCGCCCGAGAGATCATGCGCAAACCTGAAAAAGCCTTTTGCAGGGCTGACGGCAAGTGGATCACTGACTATCGCGATGACATCGGCATCGGTCTGGCGCCGGGTGGTATAGCCAAGGTCTGGCTGGGCGGCCCTTGCCTGAAGTCGGTCGAGATTGCCCGAGTCGTGGCCACCGTTAATAAACAAGGACCGTCTCAGGGAAAAAATGAGGGCCGTTATGCCTTACCCCTATCGCCGGAGTCAAAAGCCTACATCGAGAAATTCGGGATTCCTTATGATTCCTGGTGACAGCAATCCCACGGCCACGCCAATAATCAAGCTATCCCGCCCAATCAAAAAATGCGCAGGCCTGCTGGTTGGGGTGCTGTTGGCTGGCTGCTCGCAAAGTTTCGCCCAACCCGCTAACAAGTTGCCCTGGTTCCTGGGCTTTTCAGCACCGGCCTATATGGAGGTCTGGATCGAAACAGCGGATGTGGTGGATATCCAGGAACGAGTGTTTCGAGGTGCCGGAGGTGGTATCGCCTCTGTGCCCAAGCCCCCGAACAATCAAGGCATAGCCAGAGGATGGGCCAGCAGTAATGGTGGTGGAAAAGGCCGGCATGTCACTGGCGCCGATCTGCCCCGACTGATCTACGTGCGATGGCAGTCACTGGCCGAACCGCAAACCTATGAGGCCTACATCGTCATTCCAGAATCCGCACGGGAGATCATGCGCAAACCCGAAAAAGCCTTTTGCAGAGCGGACGGTAAGTGGATCACCGACTACCGCGACGACATCGGCATCGGTCTGGCGCCGGGCGGCATTGCCAAGGTCTGGCTGGGCGGCCCCTGCCTGAAGTCGGTCGAGATTGCTCGGGTAGTAGGAACCATCAACCCAAGAGGCCCTTATGAAGGCAAATCCGGTGGCAAGCATCGACCCTTGTCCGAAACATCCAAGGCTTACATAGAAAAATTCGGGATTCCCTACGGATCCTGGTAGAAATACTTGTAGGAGCAACTTCCTCCCGCGTTGGAAATGGCGACCTCGTCACCTTCTTCGCAGATTGGCGTAGGACGGCTCTGAAGCACCTAAACCGGGTTGTATTCCGTTTTGCTGCCTGCCTATAGTTCGTCCGTCACCGAAAAATCGGTGATCGACTTTAGCCGGTCGTAACAGATGATGCACAAGCGCCCGTATAATCGCGGCGCTTTTTGCTGCCTGACATCCGCATGTCTATGGTGGCTGTGCGTGGGACACCTCCGGGTGTGCCGGATTCATCTGTCCGGTCGGCTAACCCGCGTACAGCTACCACCCCAATTCGTTTAGCCGCGAAAGGGTGGGAGCTTCTCCCAATCAGATGAGATTAAGACCATGCCCCAATTCCACCCTCTCCAAGGTAACTTCAGCGTCGGCCCCACGCTCTACATCGACACTGAAGCCCGCGTCCCGGATCTTCTTGAAACTGCCACGCACCGCATCAAAGCCGCCCGCAACCTACTCAACAGCGTCACTTGCCTGTGTGTAAAGGATGCCGAAGGTCATGATCTGGAACACTTCGCCAATGCTGCGCATATATTGATTCAGGACGGTTGTGATGCCCTGGATGCATTGGGCTGGAAGCTTAATGTAACTGCGCGTTGAAAACTCAGACTGGCCCCGTGGAGATGCCGAAGGCTGCGATCCTTTGATTCATAGGCCTGGGCAACGAATTGCCTGCCAGAAAAATCAAAAGATCGCAGCCTTCGGCAGCGCTACAGGGGATGTGTAAACCTATGGCAGGAAAGTGCAGATCAGGCTCGGGTGGCAAGGCCATCGTGCTCGACAGCCTCTGCCCGTTTACCTCACCCGAATGCTTTCATCACACCGATCAGGGCAGGGCCGATGGCGACCAGAAAGAAGCTCGGCCACAGGCAGAAAATCAGAGGAAAGATCAGTTTGGTACCGATTTTCGCCCCCGCCTCTTCGGCGGCCTGCATACGCCGGTCACGGAACTCATCAGCATAGATGCGCAAAGTATCGGCTACGCTGGTACCAAAGCGGATACTCTGCGCCAACAGGCTGACCAACCCTTGTACGTCATCCAGACCGGTGCGCACAGCCAGTTGTTTGAGCGCTTCGGTACTGGTGATGCCCGCGCGGATTTGCGCATTGACCAGGGCCAGTTCCTCAGCCAGCTCAACCTGACTGACCGACATCTCTTCAGCCACACGCTCGATGGTCGTGGGCAGGGCCAGACCCGACTCCACGCATACCACCATCAAGTCCAGCGCATCTGGAAATGCAGCACGCAGCCGGCCTTGACGTGCCTGCTTGCGCTTACCGACATACAGCGCTGGCACCAGCCACCCGATAGCGGCCACCATGACCAACAACAGCAGCCCGGTGATCAGGGAAATCTTGGGAATTATCGGCAACAGCAACAACGCAATGCCGACCAACAACAGAGGTAACAGCAGGCGAACCGCCCAGTACATCTGCACCGCCGAAGAGGAACGGTACCCCGCGTGTGTCAGTAAAGTCTGGGTTACGGACGCCTGAGCCGATTCGGTCGAGGCAAAACGCTGGCCGACCCGCTCCAGCAACAGTTGCAGGTTACCAGGAGCCTCCTGCCCGGTTGTGTTGCCTAAATGACCACGCTTGATCAGCGCCAGACGGCGCTGTACCGGGTCCTGAAGGCCCAGCATCAGCAAAATCACGGCGACGACCGCAAGCACCGTACTCAAACCGATCGCGCCTAGGAACAACAGGCGCCCCATCTCCTCGTTCCCCGTGACCCGACTGAACAACCCGAGTAAAAAGTCCATGACCTATACCTCCCGGTAGCGAATACCGCTTAAACCTGAATCCGGATGATTTTTTTTATCCAGAGAATCCCGATCAACATGGCGCAGAAAGCCCCGATGATCAGCTTATGGCCCGTGGGATCATTGATCAGCACAGGGAGGTAAGTGGGGCTTGTAACGATGATCGCGATCGCCAGTACAAAGGGAATCGCCACCAGTATCCAGGCGGACATACGCCCTTCCGCCGACAGGGTTTTGATCTTGCGCTGGAAGCGGAAACGTCCGCGGATCAGCCGACTCAAACGCTCCAGCACTTCGGTCAGATTGCCGCCGGTCTCGCGATGGATGAGGATCGAGGTCACCAGCATCATCACTGTCATGCTCGGCATACGCTCGAGCAGGCCCAGCATGGCCCGGCGCACATCATTGCCATAGTTGATATCGGCGAAGGTCAGGCCGAACTCATGAGCGACCGCCCCTTTGTGCTCCTCGGCGACCAGACGCAGGGTTTCATTGAACGGGTGCCCGGCGCGCAGGGCCCGGCACATGGCATCCAGCGCATCCGGCAGGCCTTCCTCGAACTCAGCGAAACGTTTGCCACGGTCACGAAAAATTTTCAGCACGGGTAACCAGAACACCCCGAAGCCCACCAGCAGCGCCATCCACCAGACTGACGAGATCATCCAGATCGAAATGCCCGCGCAGACGCCCAGGAACAGCCCGAGCAACAGCACCCGATACGCCCGGTATTCGTGTCCGCCCTGCTCGATCACCTGTGTCAGGTTCGCCATAAAAGGCAACTGCTCAAGCATGGACTCCAGTGGCGACAAGCGCGTCAGGTATTTCTGCCGCAACACCGTCTGCATGTTGGGCAGATTGTTGGCCTTCTCCAGCACATGCAAACGGCCGCGGATGCGCTTGCGCATCTTGCCGGCCTCGCCGAACACCGGCACCACCACGCCCTGGGACAGGAGGAACACGGCGATAAACACCATGCCGAGGAACATCAGAATGAATTCACCAGGAATATTGTTCATGACTGCCGTGCCTCCATCCACTCAGGCCTGAACATCGTCAGCGGCAACTCGATGCCGCGCTTGGCCAGTACATCGCGGAAGGCCGGGATCATGCCGCTGGGGCGATAATCGCCGAGCACTTCGCCGTTTTCGCCCATGCCCTGGCGCGCAAAGGAGAAAATTTCGGTCATGGTGATGATCTCGCCTTCCATGCCGTTGATCTCTTGCACGCTGACCAACCGGCGCTTGCCGTCCTCCTGACGTTCCAGCTGGATCACCACATCGATGGCCGAAGCGATCTGCTGCCGCATGGCTTTGATCGGGAAGGTCGCCCCGGTCATCGACACCATGTTCTCGATACGCCCCAACGCATCGCGCGCGGTGTTGGCGTGGATCGTGGTCAAGGAGCCATCGTGACCAGTGTTCATGGCCGTCAGCATGTCCAGCGCCTCGGCGCCGCGCACTTCGCCGATGACGATGCGGTCTGGGCGCATCCGCAAACTGTTGCGCACCAATTCGCGCTGGCTCACCTCGCCACGCCCCTCGATATTCGAAGGCCGGGTTTCCAGGCGCACCACGTGGGGCTGCTGCAACTGCAGTTCGGCGGAGTCTTCGATGGTGACGATCCGCTCGTTTTGCGGAATGAAACTGGACAGCACATTGAGCATGGTGGTCTTGCCGCTGCCGGTACCGCCGGAAATCAGCACGTTCAAGCGTCCACGGACAATCGCCTTGAGCAGCAGGGCAATGGCCGGGGTCAACGTGCCCACCGAGATCAGGCTGTCAGTATTAAGCAGGTCCACCGCAAAGCGGCGAATCGACATGCTCGGGCCGTCGATGGCCAACGGCGGGATAATCGCGTTGACCCGCGAACCGTCCTTGAGCCGGGCATCCACCAATGGCGAGGACTCGTCGATACGCCGACCCAGGCTGGATACGATGCGGTCGATGATGTTGAGCAAATGCTGATCATCGCGAAAACGCACATCGGTCCGTTGCAGTTTGCCGAAGCGTTCGACATAGACCGAGGCATGGCCGTTGACCAGAATGTCGGACACGCTGTGATCGGCCAGTAACGGTTCCAGGGGACCCAAGCCAAGCACTTCGTCAGTGATCTGTTTGATGATCAACTGGCGGCTGGTGGTACTCACCGGCGCCGAATGCTCATCGAGCAGGCGCTGGCAAATATCGCGAATCTGCCGCGTGGCCTCGGCCTGTTCAAGGGAGTCCAGCAAGGACAGGTCCATGACCTTGAGCAACTGCTGGTAGATCTTTTCCCGCCACTCGGCCTCCACCGGGGTGACCTGGCTTCTGGTTTCGTAAAGAACGTCCGGTGTTATACGCTCCCACGCCATTATTTCCTCTGCCGGATCCAGCAGGTCGTCACCCAGTTGGGCAGCGGCGGGTTTACCGGACTGTTTGCGCAAGCGGTTACGAAAGTCGCTGATCATGGGTCATCCCCCGAAAAAACGGTTGAAGGCGCGTTTGAGTAAGCCTTTGTTCCCGGCCACCTGTTGACCGACCAGGTCCTCGGTCATGTCGCGCAGTGCGGCAGTGATCGCTGCCCTCGGCGCATGCAGCCCCAACGGCACGCCAGTGTTCTGACTCTGGCTGACCAGGTTGAAGTCGTTGGGTAACTTCGACAGATTCGTGCAGCGCAGTGCCTCGCCGATATCTTTAAGGCTGATCGCTCCCGCCTTGTCATAGCGGTTGACCACTATCTGCAATTGATCCCCGCGCACACCCAGGTCATCGCGAAGGATCCGCACCAGGGAGCTGGCATCCCGCAGATGACTGACGCTCTGCTGCACCACCACGTACACCCGATCCACCTGCTCCAGCACAGAGCCGGTGAGGTGGTCGATTTGCCGCGGCAGGTCGATCACCACCCAGTCATAGCTGGCGCGGGCCAACTTCAACAGGGTGTCAAGTTGCTCGGGTTGGGCATCCTGCGGCAGACACAACTCACCGGCCCGACCACCCAGCACATGCAAGGTGGGGCTGAAGTGACTGCAAAAACCGCGTAGCGCGACACTGTCCATGCCGTCGATCTGATGCAACACCTCCAGATGGCTGTGCGTCTGCGCCACATCCAGGTAATGCGTCACGCTGCCAAATTGCAGGTCCATATCCAGCAACAGGGTACTGCCGCCCCTGGCACTGAGTTGCTGAGCCAGGTTGCAGGCCACCAGGGTTCCGCCGGAGCCGCCCTTGGCGCTCATCACGGCGATCAATTTCCCTTCTGCCCCACTGCCGGTCCGAACCTCCATGACCAGCCGATTCAAAGCGGCAACCAGTTCCGTCTCGGCGATGGGCTCGGGCAGCACGTCACGGGCGCCGGCCTGCATCGCCATACGCATGCCTTCCTGTTCGCTCAGCAGACCGCAGACCAACATCGGCGGACGCTCATGGGCCGGATGCAGCAACAGCGCCGCCAGCTCCTCGCGCCACAGGTGGCTGACACGCAACAGCAACAGATCGGGCATCCGGTCCAGACCGTAGAGCGGGTCGACATGCCCGTTGCTCACCAGGCGAGTGCTCACCTCCAGGTTGGGCATGCGTTGGCAGACGCTCTGCAGATCGCGCAAAGAGGTGGCATCACGGCTGCTGATCAGCAACCGGAGTCCGGTTTTGCCAGTCGAGCTGGACACCGGCGTTTCCTTCATATTCAGCATGGTGTGATCTCCCCGGAATCGGAATGACGCCCGAGGCTTTCGCGTGGCAAGGTTGCCCTGAATGTAGGCAGGGTAATGGGCACGCCGAACCCGGGAATAAACAGATTGAAAACGAAGTTTTGCAGACTCAACTGGACGTAGCGGATGGCACGGAATCCATTGACCCCAGTCGTGTCGCCAGGGTTGGCCACTAGAACGCCGTTTGCATCCAGATAAGTCAGTACCAGGTTGCTGGTGGTCAGATCGGTGATCAGCTGGCTCGTACCGGCATCCCCTGCGGCATTGAAAATCGCTCGCTGCAGGATCACCGGATCACTGATATTGCACACGGCCGCCAGGCGTGCACCGCGACGGGCTGCTTCATCCAATGCATTGACCGTGAAGTACAGGCGGCCCATTTCCAATACGGCGAACAACAGCGTGAATACCAGCATGCCAATGATGGCGAACTCCACGACATAAGTGCCGCGCATGCGTTTGCGATTCATCACAGTGCCCTCATGACAGTCGTGGCGACCAGCGGAATATTCAGCGCAATCTGACTGCCAAAAAAACCCGGAATCGAGCCGGCACAATTGCCACTGCCAATCACCGGGCAGAAGTTATAGGTAATGGTGACCCGCACATGGTCGGTACCCACAGCAGCGACCTCCACCATGCCGGTCGTCAACCCTGATACCACAGGGCTGCCGGTCTGGCTGGGCACGCCATAGACCGCCACGTTTTTCGTCTGGGTCAGCAGCGCACTGCTCAGAGAAACCTCGCCGAGCGTCGAGTTCCAGGCCTGGCCGGCGACGAAACGGTCGGCATCACGGCTGGCCTGCAGCAGGATGTTGTACTGATAGAGCATTCGGCCGAACTCACCGAAGGCCAGCAACAGCAGCAGCAACACCGGCAGGACCAGGGTGAACTCCACCAGTGCCACGCCCCGCTGGGCCTGTGCTCGTTTAAATGCGTGAAGTCTCATGACGCCTCCTACGAGTCAGTGCTCGGAGTGCCGCTGCCGTTGAGATAGGTTTTGTAGAGCTGAATGATCTGCGGGCCGGAATCGTTCATCGGTGTAGGACTGGGCACATTGTCGCCTTCGCACTCCTGCACAAACTGGCCGAAGATTTGCGCCTCCGTGCCGCCGCCATTCATTGGCTGAACCACGTAATAGCAACCGAATCCCAGGACCGGGACCGTGGTTGAGCCGCCCTGTTTGCCAGTGCAGTCACCCACCACGATTTTCAGCATCCGGCGCTCGAACACCCCATTGCTTTCACAGCCACTGCCGCCCCCTGCCACACACGCGGCAACGCTCGCACGCCAGTCGTTGTAGTCATATATCGTGTTGCCGCCCGCGGTGAGGTTGCCACCACTCGATGTGACGGGTTGCCCCTGATACTTGGCTTGTGGCGGGGTAACTGAGTCGTCATAAGAGATCGCAGGGTTGCTGGACGTCGTCACCAGGTCCGGCGGATAGTTCGAGGCACTGACCGGGCCGTTGTAAATACCGAAACGTGTATTGAGGCCTTGAGACGCAGGGCCGACCTTGTTGCCAGGCGCGGTCTGGACATTCTCCCCCACGTTGCGGCAGACAGAGCCACCTCCGGCCAGGTCGGCCCTGACCGCACTGCCGCCCGAGCCGAAATCGAGCAACTGAAAGTTGCCTGGACCAATGGGGGACGAATTGCCAGCAGCCGACTTCAATACTTGCAAATCACCAAATTGGAAGCCCCAGAACATGCCAGCGTCCGGATCGTATTGAGTCGCGTCACCACAGACCATCAAAGGTGCGAGATCACACGGGCTGGTAGTGCTGGGGCCAGCGGTGGCGATCGCCGCCACCGTTTTGTTCCCCAGAACGCCCAATGACTGGGCGAAGTTCCAGAAAAATCCTGTCAGGCTATAGCCGGGGACCGATACCCGAACGTATTTGGCATCCGAAGGCCCGGGAAAAGAGAACGGGCCATAGACGCTGCTGGACAGTTCCACCACCGCGAATGCGCCTGGGTTGCCGGCGACCGCCGTGGCCAATTCGTTGTTGCCCGTGGCATTGGCATTTTGCGTCAGCGTGTTGAGCGCGGCAGCTTGCGTTGCGCTGGCACTGTTGATTCCCCCTGCCACCTGACTCAGGGTTTTGGCGCCACTCAGGGCGGCGGCGTCCACCGCATTCTGCAGACGCGTTTTGTTCAGCAACAGGTGTCCGCCGTCCAAAGCCAACGCCGCCATCATGGCCATCGCCGCCAACGCCATCACCATCAGTACACTCACCGCTCCTTCCTGGCGCCTTGGCGTCGCAGTGAACGGCTGCCGAATACGAAGATTCATCATCAAGCCCTCATTTGCCGATACTGATCCGGATCGGCTCCGCCAATGCCATGGTGCCCAGGCACCGGTTGCGCCCCTGTCAGCGAATCTTGACTACATTAGTTTCGATCCCGCGGATAACGGTGATGGACCCGCCCCCCTCGCCGCCGCTGCGCCGCACCACGCGTTTTGGCACCGTGGCAGTGGCTACAGCCATGACCGGTGCGGCAGGCGCAACAGGCGCAACGGCCGCGATTTTTTTCTCGGAGTTCAGCGGATTGCGCAGGGTCAGTTGCAGTTTCCCTTCCGTTTGCGCCGTGACCAGGGTTTCAGCCTCTGCAGTCGTCATCTCCAGCGTTACCGCACGCACCACTACCGGTTGGGTCTTGTCGGTACCTGCGGTCTGGTCCACCGCCAATACCCGCAAGTTCTCGAGGATGGTCCTGGACACGGCATTGTTACTGCCGGCACTGGTGGTTTTGGTCGCCAGCACATCGACCCGGTTACCTGGCAGAAGGAACCCACCCACGCCAACCACATCGTCCACGCGTACCGAGATGGCACGTTTGTCGGTTGCAATCAGAGAGGCCAGGGTGCTGCCACCCAAATGTTCACTCAGCCGCGCGCCGCGCATGATGTCGCCCTTCAGGATGTCGAACGTTGCGATCTTGCCTACTGCTTTTTCGGTGGAATCGAAGGCATCGTCCGGGATCGTGTCCATGGGCATGCGCAGGGTCGTGACCTGTTGAGCCTCGACCATCTGCCCGAATGGAATCTCTACTGTGGCAACCACCACGCTTCGAAGGTGGTCATCCGGGCTGGCATTGAGCCGTGCGCTCAGCCAGGAGTCGGCCATCCATGCAGCACCAAGGCCCATGACCAGGGAAACGCCTATCAGGGAAAGAGTACGAGAGCTCATGTCAGTATCTCCGTATCAAAGAAAGTCGAGCTGGACGAAATAGTTGTGCCAGGCCCATTCCAGTTCCTGTGGCGACAGAGCCCCGGAGCCGCCCAGGTAACGCTGACGGTCGAGTGCCATGTTCAGGAGATCGCGGGGATGGCAAGGCACCAGAGGCATGCCTTCACTTGCATAAAGCCTTTGCAGTACATATCGCAGCAGCAGCGGGTCAAAAGGAATGCCCAGGCGCTCGCATTCCTGACGCCAGATCTTTTCGTATTCCTCAGGCTTCAGGTAACCGAACTGCAGCTTGTAGCCAATCCGGCGCAGGAAGGCCTCATCGGCCAGCTCCAGGGGATTGAGGTTGGTGGAGAACACCAGAATCAGATCGAACGGCAGCTCGCAATGCCGACCGCCGCCCAAGTTGAGGAAGTCACGTTTCTCTTCCATGGGTACGATCCAGCGGTTCAACAACTCGGCGGGGGCCATGCGCTGGCGTCCCATGTCGTCGATGATGAACAGGCCATTGCTGGCCTTGAGCTGCAAGGCGGCCTGGTACTGACGGGTGTAGGGGTCATAGCGAACGTCCAGCTGTTCCATGCTCAACTCACCGCCCGTAATGACGATCGGGCGTTTGCAGCGCAGCAGTCGACGGTCGATCCCTTCGTTGAGCATCAGATTGTTCGGTTGACTGTTGTCATCCAGGCGCTGATGCACCTGCGGGTCATAAATCTCGATCACCGACTCGTTGATCACGATGGCATGAGGCACCCAGATGGCCTCGGCGAACAGACGAATCAGCCGGCTGCTGACATAGGTCT
This sequence comes from Pseudomonas sp. LBUM1673, assembly GCF_059695645.1. NCBI lineage: Bacteria > Pseudomonadati > Pseudomonadota > Gammaproteobacteria > Pseudomonadales > Pseudomonadaceae > Pseudomonas > Pseudomonas sp. LBUM1673. The sequence continues at coordinate 1,741,167 of NZ_CP166780.1, read as the reverse complement.
TGCCGGTACCCGCCGGGCCATAAATCATGATCGCGCGGCCGGAGTTCAGTGCCACCCCCAGTTGATCGAGCATCCCCTCCGTGAGCACCACGCCAGCAAGGGCATTGCGCATATCGTTGGCGTTGATGCGACCATGGTGAATAGTCTGTAGTTTGATCAGAGACCGGTAGGTACTCACCGGGAACGGTGCCGCACCGATATAGCCACTGCGCGACAGGGCATCGCGGGCGGCACTGCGTCCGCGTTCGGTCAAGCCATAACGCAGCATCTGCCCACCGGATTGCCCCATCTGGCCAAGCACTTCGACACGGCCGTCCTTGCGCAGAAACGCCAGGACCTCTTCAAGTACGGCGCCGGTCAACGCCAGGCGTTCCACCAGCCGCGACATGTCGAGCACGCCGGCGTCATGCAAATGCTTGCACACCAACTCACCGAGAAAACTGTCTGTCAGACCGGTATCGCTGATTGTGCACGGCTGAGGCGCCAGTCGTTGCACCGCATCCCGGTCGCTGGAGTAGGCACCACTTTCGACGATGACGTGCATGACTAACCTCCCAATCCACCGGCAACGAGTTGCCAGTAGACGCTGTTCAAAGTGCCTATCAAGATTGCAATCGAATAGGGGAAAGGCTTGCCGGCTACTTCATCTGAAGTCGGCGCCAGATAGGACTGCGCCCTCAGAATCAGCCGATAACGGCCCAGGGTCTGCAGCAATTGACCGCGGAACAGCACGATCAGAAAACCGCATACGCCGCCGGCCATCAGGCTGAACAAGGCAGCCCACAACGCGAAATGAACCGGTAAAAAACTGCCGACCATGGCCATCAACTTGACATCACCGGCGGCCATGCCCCCCACGGCGTACATCGGCAGAAACAGCCCAAAACAGATCAGCATACCCAACAGGCTGTCACCCAATCCGCTGACACCACCTGAATAAGCCTGACCGGCCAATCCCAGGGCAAGGCCCAACAAGACCAGCATATTGGGAATACGGTGGCGAAGCAGATCGCTCACCACCGCGACGCCCAGCAGTCCTAGCAGTACGACTGTCGACACCAGCAATTCCATGGACATGGCGCGTCTCCCGAGTGCGACTTATTGTTATCAGCAAGCGGCCCCACCGTTGACCGCGGCACAAAGCCCTTCGATTTTGGTATTCACCTGGCCCCCAAGCGTTACGAACGCTGCGGCGACAGCCACGGTAATCAGCCCACCCGCCACCGCGTATTCCACAATGGTCAGGCCATCCTCGTCTTTGACGAACTTCACTACCGAAGCCTTGATTGTTTGCAGAGTCATTTCGATCACTCCAGCGGCCATGCCGCTCATTACGTAAGTTGGCAGGGACAGCGCGAAGCCCATTAAGAAAGTTGCCCGGCGCCCTATCAGAAATAGTGACAAACCGGTTCTATGGGCATCGCCGCGTCCCCGAGTAGGAATTATCGTTATCAGCAAGCGGCCCCACCGTTGACCGCGGTGCACAGCGCTTCGATTTTGGTATTCACCTGGCCCCCAAGCGTTACGAACGCTGCGGCGACAGCCACCGTAATCAGCCCACCGGCCACTGCGTACTCCACAATGGTCAGACCATCTTCGTCTTTGACGAACTTCATTACCGAAGCCTTGATTGTTTGCAGGATCATTTTGCCCACCTCACTCGAATGTTGTTTTTTCGGAAGGCAGTACGTTCTGTGCTGCCTGATGCAACCCTAGTCAGGGGGCAGGCATAGGCGTTAGGAAGATTTTGCACATCACTAGGACTTTTTTGCGGACGCTGCCAAGTACCGGGTTATTGGACTTTGCAGAGGTAACAGGAGGGGATAAAACAAGGCAGGCATTGCCAAGGTGACTGTCGTTAATTCACAAGCGACGGGCGGTTGATGCCTGGGACGTCGAAATAAACTAACAAACAATCGCCCAGCGCTTATTCCAGGCATCACATAGAGCGAATAGAACTAACTTTCGTCTTTCTTATCAGCATTTAGTCTGCAAAGTGATAGCACGTTAGCAATACTACTCAGCGAAGAGGGGCACTAAGAACCGCAGAGTAGAGACATGACGTCCGATTTGACCAGAAGGCCATCGCTACTGTGGTTCGATCTGACCCACGATCGTTCCACGAAGGAACTCATCGCGCAGTTCGAGGGCACCTGCGACTGCAAATTGGCGAAAAACTCCGTGTTGCCCCACGGGGAACAGGCAGACATGATCTGCATCCATTTTGATCGCCCCGACACACCAGGCTTGAGGCTGTTGCTGGAGATCAAACGCACCACCCCCACTATCCCGATTACCATGTTCACCGTGCAGCACTCGGAAGAACTGGCCGTCTGGGCCATGCGCTCCAGTGTCTGGGAATACATGGTGCTCCCGCTCTCGGCCACCGAGAAGAAGCGCTACCTGACGGCGGTGGTGCAGCTGTGCGAGTTGCGCCGAAATGCCAACGGTCAGGGCCAGACATCGCTGATCGATCACTCCCCGACCCTGCCGGACAGCATCCGGTTGACCTCGGGGCACCAAAAACACCAGGCGCTGAGCAATGTCATGCTGTACATCGATCAGCACTTTCGGGACAGCATCGATCAAAGGGATTTGGCGAAGCGCTGCGGCATGACGACATTTCGCTTCAGCCGCCTGTTCAAGGAGGCCAATGGAATTGGCTTCACGGATTACATCTTGAACAAGCGCATGATCTTCGCCAAACAACTGCTCGACAACAGCCAGATGCCTATTACCAGTATCGGCTATGAGGCCGGCTTCAAGGATCCGTCCTACTTCGCTCGCGCTTTCAAGCAGTTCGTCAACTGCACGCCCAGCGAATACCGTTTGACATGCCAACTCAGAGCAGTGGCAGCACAACCGGCGTTGGAGGATACAACCGCGGAAGTACTCGAAAGCCTGGTGCAGAGCCTCGGAAGTTGAGGCAGTTTTTAGGCGCGTGACAAATTACGCGCACAAAAAAACGCCGCTCATTGAGCGGCGTTTTTTTTGAATTTGGAGCGGGAAACGAGACTCGAACTCGCGACCCCGACCTTGGCAAGGTCGTGCTCTACCAACTGAGCTATTCCCGCAAATGGCGTCCCCTAGGGGACTCGAACCCCTGTTACCGCCGTGAAAGGGCGGTGTCCTAGGCCACTAGACGAAGGGGACACGCTGCCCGGAACACATGGTGTGTGTTTCGGTGCCCAGATCCGCAATCCGAAGATTGGGTTCTGGTTTCACTCAGCCCTGCCCTAAAGCAAAGCCGTTTAAAACTGGAGCGGGAAACGAGACTCGAACTCGCGACCCCGACCTTGGCAAGGTCGTGCTCTACCAACTGAGCTATTCCCGCATTGGCGTCCCCTAGGGGACTCGAACCCCTGTTACCGCCGTGAAAGGGCGGTGTCCTAGGCCACTAGACGAAGGGGACACACGTACAACATTCACTCCCTACCGCGTTTCGCTGTGTGCTTTACGCTGTAAGTGGCGCGCATTCTATGGATGGATTGAGGGGTCGTCAACCCCCAGATATAAATTTATTTAAATCAATGACTTCGCCCTGCTTTCGGCCGGGATTCAGGCTTTTCCGTCGCCTGACCTTTGGCGCCTATATTCTGGCATCCACTGAGGCGCTATAGTCCACGCCGAGATGATGGCAATGTGCACCTAGCTCATTATTACTTATATCTGCAGCTTTACGGCCGATATAAGTAGAGCCATAACCGATTCACTCGTCGAGCGGCCCTTGCACCCAAATGCCAAGCCACTACACTCGACTCGCACGCGAACCCTATAAAGAGGTCTTACCGGTGACACCACTCATGATCACCCTGCTAGTCGTAGCCGGGGTCGCACTATTGATCGCCATTGGCTACATGAACCATGTGGTGGAAAACAACAAGCTGGAAAAGGCCCGCACCAAGGTTGAACTCAACGACCGCTTGCGTCGCTGCGGCGAAATCACCGAGACCTTCCCCGGGCAGTTCATGACTCCCGCGCTCAAGCGGCTGTTGACCCGTCTGGAACTGAACGTCTGCCAGCGCCTGCTGAACCTGGAAAAATCCAATGCAACATTAAAGGCACGGATTACCGAGCTCAATGCCCTGGTCGCCCAAGGTGAATCGATCCCGGTCAACAACCCGCCGGCACCGATCCAGACCGAAGCCAAAGCCAAAGACGTGCGCTTCCTGCTTGAAGCCCTGCACGGCCAGATCACCCGCGCCGCACAGGACGGTTTCCTGCCGCCCAACGAAGCCAAGCACTGGATCCGCGAAGTGCGCCACATCCTGGTCCTGCTGCACATCGAGTTCTTCAACAACCTCGGCCAGCATTCCCTGCAACAGAACCAGCCAGGCCAGGCACGCCTGGCCTTCGAACGCGGCGTGCAATACCTGCGCAAACAACCGGAACCCCAGGTCTACAGCGAACAACTCGAATACCTGGAAAAACTCCTGGCCCGCGCCAATGCCCAGGTCATGGACAAGATCGCTCCGGTTGAAGGCGAGATCAACCAACTGACTGAAGGTCTCAAAGACGTTGAGGCTGATGCCGACTGGAAGAAAAAGGCGATCTACGACTGATCATGCACATGCTGAAAAGCCACCGGGTCAGGTTTATGTCTGTCAGTTAAGAACGAAACCTGTGGGAGCGGGCTTGCTCGCGAAGGCGTCAGGTCAGCCAACATCAATGTTGAATGACACTCCGCTTTCGCGAGCAAGCCCGCTCCCACATGGATTGTGCTTAACCGACTGGCATTAACCAGGTCAGGTGGCTTTTTTTTGCGTTGGGATTGATGGATGCTTCGGCAGCTTCTAGAGCCTGAAATGCCCCACCATCCCCTTCAACTCAACCCCCAGCTGCGCCAACTCAATACTGGAAGCCGCATTGCCCCGCATCGCCAATGACGACTGATCCGCACTGGCGCGAATACTGGTGACACTGCGATTGATCTCTTCGGCCACCGAACTCTGCTCCTCGGCCGCCGCCGCAATCTGCTGGTTCATCTGCTGAATCAACGACACCGCTGCCGCAATACTCCCCAACGCACTCTCGGTCTGCAACGCATCGCTCACCGCCAGCTTCACCAACTCGCCACTGTTCTGAATCTGCTGCACCGACGACTGCGCCGCCGAGCGCAAGGCGCTGACCAGACGCTCGATTTCCTCGGTCGATTGCTGAGTTCGCCTGGCCAGTGCCCGAACCTCATCGGCCACCACCGCAAACCCCCTGCCCTGCTCGCCGGCCCGTGCTGCCTCGATGGCCGCATTGAGCGCCAACAGGTTGGTCTGCTCGGCAACGCTTTTGATCACGCCAAGCACCGTGCCGATGTTCTGGATTTCTGCACTGAGGCTTTCGATGCTGGAGCTGGCCGAGGTGGCTGAGTCCGCCAATTGCTCGATCCGCGCCATGCTCTGGCGCACCACCTGTTGACCGCTTTCCACCTTCCCGTCCGCGGTCTGCGCCGCTTGGGCGGCCTCCTCTGCATTGCGTGCAACGTCGTGTACTGTGGCGGTCATCTGGTTCATCGCGGTGGCGACCTGCTCGGTTTCTTCCTTCTGGCTGCTGACTTCAAGATTGGTCTGCTCCGTCACCGCCGACAGCGATTGAGCAGAGCTTGCCAACTGTTCGATACCGGCCTGCAAACCACTGACGATACTGCTGAGCCCCGCGCCCATTTGCTGCATGGCTTGCATCAACTGGCCGATCTCATCACGGCGGGTCACTTCAATCGTCGCACTCAAATCGCCCGCGGCGATCTGCTGAGCGACACGGATCACGCTGCGTAGCGGTGCGACGATCAACCGGGTAATCACCCACGCAGCAATCAACCCCACCAGCAAGGCCAGTGCCGAGGAGCCGATGATCAACAGCGAGTTCTTTTTCAGCTCCGCCTGCATCGACTGGTCCTCGGCAACGTAGGCCTGATCCACTCGCTCCACCACTTGAGCGGCGCGCTGGTGGAGTTGCTCGTAGACGGTCTTTTCCTGTGCCAACAGGCCGGTGTACTCAGCGAGTTTTTCACTGAAACTGGCAATGTGACCCGCCACTTCATTGAGGACAGTCTGGTAGCCCTCATCCTTGACCGTGGTTTTCAGCTCCCCGGCCTGAGTCAGCGCCTGGTCGGCCTGCTCGATCTTGCCCTGCCCGGCGCTGTCGTCGCCTTTGCGGCTCTGGTCCAGGCGTACGCGCGCTTCGTTCATGGCCTGCAACATCAGCCGCGATACCTGGCTGACCTGATTGGCCTGCTCGATGAATTGCGCACCGTCCTTACCCTCGGATTCCTTCAAGGTATAGGCGCCATCGTCGGCAAGCCCGGCCTGCAGCACATCCAGGTTATTGGCCACGCTGGACACCGACCAACTGGCCATTTCCAGCGCCAGGTCCTTGGCCTGACTCAGCGAGACGAACTCATCAAAGGCCTTGCGATAAGCCCCCAGAGACTGCTCGACGTCGTTCATGACCGGCACATTGGCCGCCGACTGCGCCTTGAGCTGGGCCGCCAGAGCGATCAGAGCGTCCACCCCCGCGCGCAGGGCATCCGCGGTTTTCGGGCTGCCGTGCAAAGCGTATTCCTGCTCGAGCAAGCGCACCTTGAGCAAACCGCTGTTGAGCGACGACATCTGTTTGAGCCCGTCGAAGCGATGACTGATGGTTTGCAGGGACCATACGCCGATGGCCGCCACCAGGGCTGTCAACAGCAGCACCAGTACAAACCCTATACCCAGTTTTTTCGCCATACCGAGGTTGGCAAAACGTCCTTGCACGGCCGAAATCATTGCGCTTAGTCCCCTGCCATTATCTGTTGATGCAGATTCGCAACGGGCTTGTGCCAACACAAGTCTCTGGCGTCGGAATAATGGCCAAAAGCTACGCCCGCGTCGTTTTCAGAACGCTTGAGGTCGATCCCCAGGGTCTGTTGGCGTCACCAAACGTCAACAGACCCTGGCGGTGGCCTGAAAAAATGCCCGGGCGCGCGGATCACAGGCATAGGCAACGTTGATGCGCTGCCAGTCATGAGCCTGGCCGGTCGGGCTGAACGCCGTCGGGCAAGACAGCAGGACACCGAAGCGCCGCGCCTGAGTTCGCACCTGAGCGTAATCGGACCTGCGCGATCGCGCCCAAATGAACAGACCACCCACAGGTTTGCCGAAAACCTCCCATTCCGCGTCTTCGAGCACTTGCAAGGCCGCCTCCCTATCCGTGCTCAACCGCTGGCGCTGACGCTGCACCAGTTTGCGATAGGCACCACTGGCCAACAGACAAGCCAGCACCGACTCGCAAAACCGTGAAGCGCCCATGCTGCTGATCATCTTGACCTCGGCCAATCGCGAAATAACGTCGGCACCGGCCACGACAAAACCGACCCGTAAGGAACTGCTGAGGGTTTTGGAGTAGCTGCCGACGTAGATCACGTTGTCATCGATACCCAACGCCGCGAGGCGCGTACCCGGGCCGCTGTGCAAATCCGCGTAGACGTCGTCTTCGATCACCAGCACGCCATGTTTTTTGGCCAGTTGCAGAACCTGCTGAGCCACCTCTGGAGTCAAACTGCTGCCGGTCGGGTTGTGATAGAAGCTGTTGATGAACATCCCACGGGGCTTGTACTTGAGCAACAAGGCCTTGAGTGCTTCCGTGTCTGGCCCGCGAGGGGTTCGTGGCACCTCGATCATGCTGACCCCGTGCAGCCTGAGCAGATCGAACAGCGTCGAATACCCGGGACTCTCCACCACCACGCAATCGCCCGGCTCGAACAAAGTGCGCACGATCAGGTCGAGCCCATGACTGGCGCCCGCCGTGGTCAGGATTCGACTTTCATCCACCGTGATATTCAGCAGTTTCAGCCGCTTGAGGATCTGCTGGCGCAGGGCAAGCAGGCCCAACGGCGTGCTGTAGTTGAACAATCCGGCCATGTCGGTGCGGCTGACCTGGCGTATTGCATAGCTCAGGTCGTCAGTCTCGCGCCAGCTTTCGGGTAAGCCGCCGCAGCCCAGCTTCAGTTCGCCCACAAGGCCGCTCGGTTTCTCCTCTGCCCCCTCGAACCTGGGCAAACCCCATTGCCCCTGAGTGGCCAGCGCTGTTGCCGCGACAACGAAGCCCGCCCCACTACGCGTCGCCAGGACCCCTTGAGCCACTAACCGTTCACAGGCTTCAACAACGCTGGACTGGCTGAGCAGATTGATCCGCGCTATTTGCCGCACGGAGGGCAAACGCGTCCCCGGCGGCACTTCACCGCGACGGAGCCAGTCGCCTAACGCGTCGACGATTTGCTGCACGACCGGCACCATTGCCTGTCGATCGATTCTCAACTCCATGAGCAAGCAAACTCCTGTCCGTTTTGCGGGAAACAGTTAATCACAGGAGCGCGCGACGGGATGTGCGACAACGCCGCCAAAACCCTCGGTTCTAACCATTTGAAACACATTGATCGGCGTCACCAGGGAACCGGCGCCGAACAATAAAAAAACCTGTGGGAGCGGACTTGCCCGCGAAGGCGTTATGTCAGGCGACATCGATGCTGACTGTGCCGCCGTCTTCGCGGGCAAGCCCGCTCCCACATGGGTTGCGCTTTGACAGGCATTACGCAGCCTGAAACATCAAAACGCCGTGACCCCACCATCCACCGCCAGCGAATGACCGGTGGTGAACGCCGCCCCGTCGCTGCACAGGTACAGCACCGCGCTGGCAATTTCTTCGACCTTGCCGATACGCCCGACCGGGTGCATGGCGTTGGCGAACTCGCCCTTCTTCGGGTCCGCTTCATAGGCTCGACGGAACATGTCGGTGTCGATCACCGCCGGGCACACCGCATTCACGCGAATCTTTTTCTTGGCGTATTCGATGGCCGCCGATTTGGTCAGGCCGATCACCGCGTGTTTCGAGGCGGCGTAGATGCTCATCTTCGGCGCAGCGCCCAGGCCGGCGACCGAAGCGGTGTTGACGATCGCGCCGCTGCCCTGAGCCAGCAGCAATGGCAACTGATACTTCATGCAAAGCCAGACACCTTTGACGTTGACGCTCATGATCGCGTCGAACTCATCGACCGTGCCTTCGGCCAGTTTGCCTTTCTCGATCTCGATGCCGGCGTTGTTGAAGGCATAGTCGAGACGGCCGTAGGTATTCACTACCTCGTCCATCAGATTTTTTACATCGCTTTCCACAGTGACATTACAACGCACGAAGGTCGCTTCCCCGCCGGCGGTACGTATCAACGCCACAGTGCCTTCACCACCGGCCGCGTCCAGATCGGCAACCACGACTTTCAAACCTTCGGCGGCGAACGCCAAAGCGGTTGCGCGGCCAATGCCATTGGCCGCGCCCGTCACAACGGCGACCTGGCCGGAAAACGTCATGCTCATTGTTATGTCCTCGAAGGGAAAAATGCGGGGAATCGTGTATTCCCAGTCTAGCCACAGGGGCCTATGGCACGGCAGCACTATCAGAAGGCCGGTTGGGCGCCCATGAGTTGTAGTGATAGAGCTATCGCCCTGACTATCACTGCACTGGATCGATGTGCATTCGCAGCGTCAGCCCACCTTGCAGCATCGCCAATGAAGGTCTATCAACAAGGCTTCATTCATCTTGAGTGCCTGTCATGACTACCCAGACCAATCGCCAGTTCCTGCTCGCCAAACGTCCCGTGGGGGCCGCTACCCGTGAGACTTTCACCTATCAAGAAGTACCGGTCGGCGAGCCGGCGACGGGTCAGATCCTGGTCAAAAACGAATACCTGTCCCTGGACCCGGCCATGCGTGGCTGGATGAACGAGGGCAAGTCCTACATCCCTCCGGTTGGCATTGGCGAAGTCATGCGTGCATTGGGCGTAGGCAAAGTCATCGCCTCGAACAATCCAGGCTTTGCGGTGGGGGACTACGTCAACGGTGCCTTGGGTGTGCAGGACTACTTCCTCGGCGAACCACGAGGTTTCTACAAGGTCGATCCAAAACTGGCACCGCTGCCGCGCTATTTATCCGCGTTGGGCATGACCGGAATGACCGCCTACTTCGCCCTGCTCGATGTCGGCGCGCCGAAAGCCGGTGACACCGTGGTGTTGTCGGGCGCGGCCGGTGCGGTGGGCAGCATTGCCGGGCAGATCGCCAAGATCAAAGGCTGCCGGGTAGTCGGCATTGCCGGCGGCGCGGACAAGTGCAAGTTCCTGATCGATGAGCTGGGTTTTGACGGTGCCATCGACTACAAAAACGAAGACGTGCAGGCCGGCCTCAAGCGCGAATGCCCGAAAGGCGTCGACGTGTATTTCGATAACGTCGGCGGCGATATTCTCGATGCCGTGCTGAGCCGTCTGAACCTGAAGGCGCGGGTGGTGATTTGCGGTGCCATCAGCCAGTACAACAACAAGGAAGCGGTCAAAGGCCCGGCCAACTACCTGTCGCTGCTGGTCAACCGTGCACGGATGGAAGGCTTCGTGGTGATGGATTACGCCGCGCAGTTCGCCGCTGCCGGGCAGGAAATGGCCGGCTGGATGGCCAAGGGGCAGCTCAAGAGCAAGGAAGACATCGTCGAAGGACTGGAAACATTCCCGGAAACGCTGATGAAGCTGTTCAGCGGCGAGAATTTCGGGAAGTTGGTGTTGAAGGTATAAAAGCTTCGCGGGCAAGCCTCGCTCCTACAGGTTATGTGTCATGCACGGATTATGCGACCGACACATGACCTGTAGGAGCGAGGCTTGCCTGCGAATGGTTTTGCAGGCGCTGCTTAAGCCAGCTCTGCAACAACATCAGCCAACGCCTTGGCCGGATCCGCCGCCTGGCTGATCGGACGGCCGATCACCAGGTAGTCGGAACCGGCATCCAGCGCCTGACGCGGGGTCAGGATGCGGCGCTGATCGTCCTGGGCGCTGCCCGCCGGGCGAATCCCCGGGGTCACCAGTTGCAGCGACGGGTGAGCGGCTTTCAAGGCCTGGGCTTCCAGGGCCGAACAGACCAGACCGTCCATCCCGGCCTTTTCCGCCAGCGCGGCCAGGCGCAGCACCTGCTCCTGCGGCTCGATGTCCAGACCGATACCCGCCAGATCCTCACGCTCCATGCTGGTCAGCACGGTCACGCCGATCAACAGCGGTTTCGGGCCGCTGCGCTGATCGAGCACTTCACGGCAGGCGGCCATCATGCGCAGGCCACCGGAGCAGTGCACGTTGACCATCCACACGCCCATTTCCGCAGCCGCCTTCACGGCCATGGCAGTGGTGTTCGGGATGTCGTGGAACTTGAGGTCCAGGAACACTTCGAAGCCTTTGTCGCGCAAGGTGCCGACGATTTCCGAGGCGCAACTGGTGAACAGTTCTTTACCGACTTTGACCCGGCACAGCTTCGGGTCCAGCTGATCGGCCAGCTTCAGTGCGGCGTCACGGGTAGGGAAATCCAGGGCGACGATGATAGGCGTCTGGCAGGCGGACATGAGTGGGCTCTCAGGCAAGTCGAAATCGGCGCGTATTGTAGCGGAACCAGCGCCGCTGCGGGACCCGATGATCGGTAATTCGTCGTCGCGGCTCAGACAAGACTAGCTCCTGCGGCAATTGTGTCGAGTTCGGTACACACACGACACGCCTGCAACACCCTTCAACGCTACCCTCGGCAGCCGCAACAGGTCCTACAGCACTTCCCGCCTCACGGCCGGACGCCTATGCTGAAGCCACAACCTCGCAGCCTATCTTTGTGGTTGGCAGCCTATCTGGCAGATGAACGCACGCATGCACAACTCCCCAGCACCTCTGAACGACGATCAAAAAGCGCCGGCTGACGATAAACGCTGGAGCATTCGCGCCCTGATCGTCGACGATGACGTCCCGATCCGCGAACTGATGATCGACTACCTGGCCCGGTTCAGTATCCACGCCAGCGGCGTCACCGATGGCGCTGCCATGCGTCAGGTGCTGCAAGCCGAGCATTTCGACGTGGTGGTGCTCGACCTGATGCTGCCCGGCGAAGACGGTTTGTCGCTGTGCCGCTGGTTGCGCGCCGAATCGGACATCCCGATCCTGATGCTCACCGCCCGCTGCGAACCCACCGACCGGATTATCGGTCTGGAACTGGGCGCCGACGACTACATGGCCAAGCCGTTCGAGCCACGGGAACTGGTCGCACGGATTCAGACCATTCTGCGTCGGGTGCGCGACGACCGTACCGAACAGCGTGCAAATATTCGCTTCGACAACTGGCGCCTGAACAGCGTACTGCGCCAGCTGATTGCCGCTGATGGTCTGGTGGTGCCGCTGTCCAATGCCGAATTCCGTTTGCTTTGGGTGTTCATCGAACGTCCGCGCCGGGTACTCAGCCGCGAACAACTGCTGGACGCCGCCCGTGGTCGCTCGATCGAAGCCTTTGATCGCAGCATCGATTTGCTGGTGTCGCGCCTGCGCCAAAAACTGGGCGACGACCCGAAAGCCCCACAGCTGATCAAGACCGTTCGTGGCGAGGGTTATCTGTTCGACGCACGAGACATCGGCTGATGCGTGCACGCTTCGATACGCTGTTCGGCCGCCTGTTTGGCGTGCTGCTGCTGGCGATCGTACTGGCGCACCTGTTGGCGTTCTTCTGGTTCAAGTATTACGGTCCACCGCCTCCCCCTCCTCCGCCGCCGGAGTTTTCCGAACGCTTCGACGGACAACGCCCACCGATGGACCCGCGCTTCGACGTCCGGCCGCCGCGGCCGTGGTTCGGCGGGCCACTGGTGCCGCTGACCTTTCAGTTTGTCTCGCTGATCATCGCTGCCTGGTACGGCGCCAAGCTATTGACCCGCCCGATTCAGCGCCTGAGCGACGCCGCCGAGCGCCTGAGTGAAAATCTCGACAGCCCGCCGCTGGATGAGTCTGGCCCACGGGAAGCGCGGCAAGCGGCGCACACGTTCAATCTGATGCAGCAACGCATTCTTCAACAAGTGCAGCAGCGCTCGCGGATGCTTGGCGCGGTGTCCCATGACCTGCGCACACCGCTGTCGCGGCTCAAGCTGCGGCTGGAACAGATCGACGACGACAAGCTGCAAGGTCAGATGCGTCAGGACCTGGACGACATGATCAGCATGCTCGATTCCACCCTCACCTACCTGCACGAGCAGCGCACCAGCGAGGCGCCACAATGGATGGACGTGCAGGCGCTGGTGGAGTCCCTGAGCGAAAACGCCCAGGACCAGGGCGCCAACGTCCAGGCCAGCGGCCATTGCGCTCCGTTGCAGGTTCAGCCGATGGCCTTGCGTTCGTGCATCAACAACCTGCTGGATAACGCCCTGCGTTATGCCGGGGACGCGCTGATCACGCTTGAAGACAGCCGCGAGGAACTGGTGATCCGGGTCATCGACCATGGTCCGGGTATTGCCGCGGATAAACGTGAAGCGGTGTTTGAACCGTTCTTTCGTCTGGAAGGTTCGCGTAATCGCAATTCAGGTGGCGTCGGTCTGGGCATGACCATCGCCAAGGAAGCAGCGGAGCGTTTGGGCGGGCAATTGGGCCTGGAAGAAACCTCCGGTGGTGGTTTGACCGCCGTCATCCGCCTGCCGCGACTCTGAGCCACACACAAATCCAATGTGTGCGGGCTTGCTCGCGAAAGCGGTGTATCAGGCAACATTGATGTCGACTGACACTCCCTCTTCGCGAGCAAGCCCGCTCCCACAGGGTCCGGGTCTTGCCTGATGCTTGTGTGTACCGAACGATACAAATCCCACATACCCACGACAACTTGCCCCTTGAGGCTGCATAAGCCGGTGCACCCACCGGTTTCCCATTCCAAGGAGTGAGCACAATGATCGGTAGTGTCAGCAACTACACGAGCTATACCAGCACCAGCAGCACCTCCACCAACAGCGCCCGCAGCCAGCAATTCCAGAAGGATCTGCTCGCCAAACTCGACAGCAACAGTGACGGAGCGGTGGATCAGGAGGAGCTCAAGAGCGCCCTGTCGCAAAAAACCGACGACGGTCTGCTGGTCACCCTGAGCAAGAACTTCAGCGACCTGGACAGCGACGACAGCGGTAGCCTGAGCAGCGAAGAAATGGCCGCGATGGCCCCTCCGCCGCCACCGCCAAGCGATCAGGCACCAAACACCGAACTGGCCGATGCGCTGATCAGCGCATTGGACACAGACGGTGACGGCGCCATCAGCAGCGATGAACTGAGCAGCGGCCTGACCAACGCCGGCAGTACCGCCGACAGCGCGGAAATCTTCTCGGCCCTGGACAAGAACGAAGATGGCACCGTCAGCCAGGACGAGCTTGTCGCCAGCCTGACCCCGCCACCGCCGCCACCACCTCAGCAGGTGTCCAGCGAAGAGCTGTTCAGCCAGCTCGATGCCGACAGCGATGGCAGTGTCACAGCCGCCGAACTGAGCAGCGCCCTGGCCAGCGACAGCACCTCGTCGACCAGCACCGACACCAGCGCCGCGTTGCTCAAGGCACTGGATAGCGACAGCAGCGGTGGCGTCAGCAGCGATGAACTGAAAGCCGCCCTGCAAGCCAGTAGCGGGCAAAGCACCGACAGCTCCACCGACCAGTTCAACGTGACCGAAGCCCTGAACAAAATGATCGCCAACCTGAGCAAGCAGTATTCGCTCGACAACGTGGCGACCGTGGGCAAACACCTGAACGTGGCCACTTAAGTCAGAAGCTTCGCGGGCAAGCCTCGCTCCTACGGGTTTGATGTTGTGCACGGACAATGCGTCCGGCATATGACCTGTAAGAGCGAGGCTTGCCCGCGAAAAGGCCGCAAGCCCCAACAAAAAATCTCAGGGCCGGCGATCCTCAACCCGAGCCTGACTCTTGCTCCAATCGGTCAGCAGGCTGTAAGCCACGGCCAGCAACGTCGGGCCGATGAACAAACCGATAAACCCAAACGCAATCAACCCGCCAAACACGCCAAGCAACACAATCACCAAGGGCAAATTCCCACCCCGACTGATCAGGTACGGCTTAAGCACGTTGTCGACCCCGCTGATGATGAACATCCCCCAAATCCCGAGGAACACCGCCATCCCGTACTCCCCCTTCCAGGCCAACCAGGCCGTGGCCGGAATCCATACCAACGGCGGCCCCATCGGAATCAGGCTCAGCAAAAACGTCACAATCCCCAGCACCAACGCCCCGGGCACGCCGGCAATCAGGAAGCCGATCAACGCCAGTACTGCCTGAGCCGCCGCCGTACCGATCACCCCATTGACCACCCGCTGCACCGTTCCCGCCACCAGTTCGATGTAATACCCGGCGCGGTCGCCAATCAGCCGTTCCAGCAACCCATGGACAAACACCGCCAACCGCGGCCCGTCCCGGTAGAAAAAGAACACGAAAACAATACTCAACGTCAGCTCGAGAATCCCGCCGCCAATCTGCGCACTGCGCGCCAGCAACCAGTTACCGACCTGCCCCAGATAAGGTTTGATCGCCAGCATCATCGCGGCGCCCTGCTGATCGATGCTGTTCCAGATCCCCACCAACCGCTCGCCGACCAAGGGAATACTGCCCAGCCAGGTCGGGGCTTCAGGCAGACCATCAACCTGTACATCCTTGATGAACGCCGTGGCATCGCGCACATGATCCGCCAGGTTGAACCCCAGCCATACCAGCGGCGCTGCCACCAATACCATCCAACCGAGCGTCAGCAACAGCGCCGCCAGGGATTCACGACCATTGAGCCAACGGGTCAGCAGACGCATCAGCGGCCAACTGGCAAACGCCAGCACCGCCCCCCAGAACAGCGCCGACCAGAACGGCGCCATCACCCATAAACTCGCGCCAAACAGCACCAGGAGCAGGATCTGCACCAACAGCCGATCGTTATTGAGCATGTAAGATCCTGAAAAAAGTCAGTCAGCAAAGAGTAGGCGAACGCGCAGAACGCGTTCGCCTGATGAAGCTTATCGCAGCAGTTCGAAGTGCAGCCCAGACCCTTCGACGTTACCGGTTTCCATCCGCGCCGCCCGTACGCCCTGGCCGATCAGCGCCTGACGCCAGGCCTCGGCATTGAGCCCGGAAACGCTGACGCGCAGTGTGGTGTCCAGGTTCAGGCCTCGGGAAATCAAACGCAGCCAGGTGTCGTCAGGGTCGCCATCGAGGGTGGGGAAATCGAGTTTTCCGGTGCTTTTGAGCTGCCGCAGCAAGGTCGCGGACGTCGGCAGCAAATCACCCAGCGGTGCCGTGGCGTCGAACTGTTCGACGTGCAGATAAGCCCTGCGATTGCCGCGAGTGATGCTGTAAAGCGCCACCAGTGTGTTGTCTTGAGGGGCCGCCAAACGCAGCAGCAAATAAGCCTGCTGATTATCGGCGCCATACAGCTTGGCGTTGCCGAAGACTTCATTGGCCCACAGGCTGCTTTCGCCGCAATCCCGGGCCTGGCACCAGAACAACAACTCGGCCCCCTGCTTCTGCAAGGCTTCGCGAGCGGCGGTGAAGGCATCGGTGGAGGAATGCTCCGGTGGCAATTCGTAGGTGACCGAGGTGGTTTGACCCCGAGCGGTGACTTGGCCGTCGAAGCGCAACTGGCCGCTGATCTTGCGGATAGAACCCAGTGGGTAGATCCGTTCGAGCTCAGCCATGGGACGATAGTCGACGATCTGTGCATCGGCTATGCGCGGCATGATCGGCAGGTCCTGACTGCCCGGGATATCGGCGGCAAACAACAGGGGACTGAAACAACACAGCGCCATCAGAGTGAGTGAACGCATGGATAGACTCATCGAATCAACATGGCCTGGGCACCCTTGATGACACTGGCGTCATCATCGATGCGCTCGGGCACCAACAAGCCGCGCTGCACCGCGGGGCGCGCCTCCATGGCTGCCATCCAGCGTTGCAAGGCCGGCAAGCCGTCCACCGCGACACCGGACCAGTCGTGACCACGGACCCACGGAAAAGTCGCGATATCGGCAATGCTGTACTCGCCCGCCAGAAACTCTACGGCTTGCAGACGCGTGTCGAGCACTTCATACAGGCGTCGGGTTTCATGTTGATAGCGGTCGATGGCACCCTGGAGCTTTTCCGGAAAATAGCGGAAAAACACGTTGGCCTGGCCCTGCATCGGGCCGACGCCGCCCATCTGGAACATCAGCCACTGCAACACCACCGAGCGCCCTTTCGGATCCCGCGGCAGCAGCTTGCCGGTCATCTCGGCGAGGTAAATCAGGATCGCACCGGATTCGAATACGGCGAAATCGCCGTTGGCGCGGTCGACAATCGCCGGAATCCGGCCATTGGGATTGATCTTGAGGAAGTCCGGAGACTTCTGTTCCTTTTTGTCGAAACTCAAAGCGTGCACCGTGTAGGGCAGGCCGAGTTCCTCGAGCACGATAGAGACCTTGTGGCCATTCGGGGTCGCAGCGGTGTACAGATCTATCATGGTTGTCTCCCATTTCAACCCGCCCAGCCTCGACAGTTGCCCGGCGCAAGTCAAGGAACGGCGAAGAACCGATTGAAACAGTCTGCGACAAGGTCGGCACCGGGTTCGTCATTCAGGTGCAAATGATGGCCGCCAGGCAACTGTTCACGGCTAAAGGGTAGACGTTCCAGCAGCTCTGGATGTTTGGCGAGCATGCCGTCAGCCGCGACCACCAGGTGGGCAGGACAACTGACACGCTGGACGAAAGCCATCGCCTGTTCGGTGGTCAGGCGTAGCGGCGAAGGAAGCGTCAGGCGGTTGTCGGTGCGCCAGGTATAACCGCCCGGCACCGGCATCAAGCCTCGCTGGGCCAGCAGTTCGGCAGCTTCGCGACTGACCGCCACCAAGCCTTTCATTCGCGCTTCGATGGCCCGGTCGAGGGTACTGTAGACCGGCTTGCGTTTTTCCCGCAGGTCCAGCTGCGCTTGCAGGGCCATGCCCATGCGCTCGGCGGCGTTTTCGCCTTTGTCTGTAGGAGGAATGATGCCGTCGATCAAGGCCAGATGGGTCACCCGCTCCGGCAACGATCCGGCCAGCACCAGCGAGACGATCGCCCCCAGGGAATGCCCCAGCAGTGCAAAACGCTTCCATCCCAACTGCTCGGCCACTTGCAGAACGTCGTGGGCATAGTCCCACAGCGCATAACCGGCGCCGTTCGGTCGATGCCCCGAGTGACCGTGCCCGGCCATGTCCAGCGCGATGATGCGCAAGCCCTCAAGCTTCGGCGCCAGCCGGGCAAAGCTGTTGGCGTTGTCCAGCCACCCGTGCAAGGCGATCACCGGCAAGCCATCCTCGGGCCCGAACAGGTGCGCCGCCAACTCGATATGCGGCAGGCTCAGGCGAACTTCTTCAACGACGCTACTCATGCGCAATCCCGTTGGCTGCGACCTTCCCAGCGACTGAACAGATTCTTCAGCAGCGTGGCCGTGTCCTGTGGACGTTCGAGTGGGAACATGTGGCCGCCGGGCATGGTCAAGGACTCGCCTAAAGGCATGCGCCCGACGGAACGGGCGTGATGGCGCATCACCACGCGGCTCTTGTGCCCGCGAACCACCGCCAGCGGCACTTTGAGCTGCCGTGCACGGCCGGGGCTGGTGTGGGGCACACCGCGGTAGATGCTGATTTCCGTAGCCGGGTCGAAACGTAGGCGCAGCTTGTCGCCGACCCTTTGCAAACCATGTTGAAGGTAGGCCTCGAAGCATTCCGGATCGAAGCCACGAAACAGGGTTTTACCGGCGAAATACAGGCGGGCCGCGTCCAGATCGGCGAACTCTTCCCGTCGTCCCAAGGTACGGCCGGCCGGGGTCAGGCGATCGATGAAACCGAATCGTTTGGCGGCACGGATCACCCATTGATCGGCGCGGGTCAGCACCGGCGAATCGAGCATGACCACACCGCGATACAGCTCAGGGCAACGCAACGCGGCGTGCAGATGCAGCACGCCGCCGAAGGAGTGACCAACGCCCCAAACCGGCTCGGGCTGCTGCTTGAGGTGATGAATCAGCTCATCCACCAGATTGTTCCAGTTGTCGTCCGCCGGAAAACGCGGGTCATGGGCGTGCTGCTCCAGATGCGTCACCTGATACTCGGGCGCCAGCGCCGCGAACAACTTGCCGTAGGTCCCCGAAGGAAAGCCATTGGCGTGGGCGAAAAATATCTGTTGCGACATACCGGCAGATCCATGTGCAAAAAACAGAGGTTGATTGTCCGTAAGACAACGTCCTACAGCAATGACCGTAACTGACAGGAATGATGACAGTCGGGTCAGGGCTATGACCATTCAGAATTCACTGAAAACCTTGTGGCGAGCGAGCTTGCTCGCGTTCGGCTGCGCAGCAGCCGCAAAACCGGCGAATGCGGTATGACCAGAGAACGGTGCATTGCGGGTTGGGGCCGCTTCGCGACCCAGCGGGAGCAAGCTCCCTCGCCACAAAAATTCGTCGGCCGTGAATCTTTGGCTCGATCAGGAATCAACGCGCCGGCGGGTTCTCCCCCAACGGCACCACCGCCATGGTCAGTCGCGACACGCAACTGGCCTTGCCCTCATCGCTGCTCAAACGGATATCCCAAACATGGGTGGTGCGACCGATGTGAATCGCCCTGGCCACCGCCGTCACTCGTCCACTGCGCAGCCCGCGCAAATGGTTGGCGTTGATCTCCAGGCCCACGCAATAAAACTTGCTGGTGTCGATGCACAGGAAGCTGGCCATCGAGCCGACGGTTTCGGCCAGCACCACCGAAGCACCGCCGTGGAGTAAACCGTAAGGCTGGTGAGTGCGGTGATCGATCACCATACTCGCCGTCAGGGACTCGTCGTCGAAGGCTTCGAAACGAATATCCAGCACTTCGCCGATGGTGTTTTTCTGGATTGCGTTCAACTGCTCGACGTTGGGAGTGGTGCGCCACAGACTCATCGTTACGTTCCTTTGTTGGAGTTGTTCGTGGCTCAATCCTGCCACAGCACCGCTTCGCTGCGCTCGCTCCATTCCTCCAAGCGTGCACCGTAAGCCGCTTCGATCATGTTGCGTTTGATCTTCAGGGTCGGTGTCAGGAAGCCGTTTTCCACCGCCCAACTGTCCTTGACCACCACCAGCCGACGCAAGCGCTCATGCCTGTCGAGAACGCCGTTGACCTCCTCCAGCAGTTTTTCCAGGCTTGAATGCAAACTCGCCCGGGCCGATCCATTCGCGTCCTGCTGACCGACCGCCGACAGCACGCACAACCCCAGTGGTGCGCTCAGCCCATCGCCAACCACGCACACTTGCTCGATCCGCGAATGCACCGCCAGGCGATTTTCGATCGGGGCCGGGGCCACGTATTTGCCTTTGCTGGTTTTGAAGATTTCCTTCAGGCGCCCGGTCAGGCGCAGGTTGCCTTCGGCGTCTTCCTCGCCCTTGTCACCGGTGCGCAGGAAGCCGTCCTCGGTGATGGCTTCGGCGGTTTTCTCAGGCTCCTTGAAATAGCCGAGCATGGTCGCGCCACTGCGCACCAGCACTTCGCCGGACGACTCGACGCGCACGTCGACCTCCGGGCACGGCTTGCCAATCCAGCCGGGTTTGTTCTGGCCGGGCAGGCCGATGTGGGAATAACCGCAGCTTTCGGTCATGCCGTACACCTCCAGCACATCCAGCCCCAGTTTTTGGTACCAGAGCAACAAGGCCTGCGGCACTGGCGCCGCGCCGGACAAGGCGATGCGCAAGGCGTCCAGCCCCAGCCCGGCGAGGACTTTGTGCCCTACCCGTTGGCCGATGAAGGGCAGTCCGAGCAAAAAATCGAGGCGTTTCGCCGCAATCTTGCTGTAGACGCCCATCTGGAATTTGGTCCAGATCCGCGGCACGCCGAACAGCGCGGTCGGCCGGGCACGCTTTAAATCGGTGAGAAAAGTGTCGAGGCTCTCGGCAAAAAACACCGTCTGCCCGGTGTAGATCGACGCCAGCTCGACAAACATCCGCTCAGCCACGTGGCACAGTGGCAGGTAGGACAGCAGGCGATCCGACTCATTCAGGCCAAACAACTGCGTGCCACGGGTGGTGGCAAATCCCAGCGTGCCGAAACTGTGCATCACGCCTTTGGGCTGGCCCGTGGTGCCGGAGGTGTAAATAACGGTCGCCAGTTGATGGGCGGCGGGTTTGGGGTCGTCCTGAATCGGCGAGCTGCGTTGCAGATCGGCCCAGCTGAAATCGAAGATGCCGGCCGGACACAGCGGCAGGCTGATGGTTGGCAGGTCGGAGCTGACCCCGGCGGACATGCCCGGCCAGTCATCCAGCTTGCCGATGAAGGCCAGCGCGGCTTCGGAATGATCGAGCACTTGGGCCACGGAATCGGCGGTCAGATTGGGATAAAGCGGCACCGAGACATGCCCGGCCATCCAGATCGCCAGGTCGGCGATGATCCAGTGGGCGCAGTTCTTCGAGATCAACGCGATGTGGCTGCCTTGCGGCAATTCGCGAGCCCGCAGCCAGTGGGCGGCACAGCGCGCCTGGTGGCCAACGTCAGCCCAGGTCAGCGTCTCGACCCGGCCGTCCACTGTCGGCTGGACCAGAAAGCGCTGGCGGGGATGCCGGGCTTCACGTTCGTAGAAGGCGTCCAGCGGCAAACGAAAAGCAGCAGACATGCGACTTGCTCCTTTATTTTTTGTCTGGAGCAAGCGTAGTCAACCAAGCAAGTGCTTGGTTGACTATTTCATACAAAAACCAAAGAACGCCGCCTTTAAAAAACGGAACGCCACCGCCCTTGTAGGAGCGAGGCTTGCCCGCGAAGGGGCCTTCGAAAACGCTAAAAGCTTCGCGGGCAAGCCTCGCTCCTACAAAAGCAGAAGCAAAGCCCCAGCCAGAGCAGAAGCCGGTTAAGGGTGTTTGATGCCGTTAAGCTTCATCGCCCCGACCAGCAGTTCGTCGCCCTCAAGCTCCGCCAGCCCGGCTGTGCCGACTTTCTCCGGGTCCTGCACATGACCATGCTGCAAATAGCCCAGCAGGTTACCGACCAGCGGGTTATGGCTGACCAGCAGTGCGTGATCCACGGACACCAACTGCTCTGCCACCGCTTGCGGATAGTTGTCGGGCTTGAGCCAGTCGACCGTGCGAATTTCCGGCGCGAAACCCAGCGTCGTACGCACAATTTCTGCCGTCTCCTGCGCTCGCAGGAAAGGACTGGCATAAATGGCGGTGAGGGGTTTGCCGATCAATTGAGCGGCAGTGCGCAACACCTCTTCACGCCCCTTGACGGTCAATGTCCGCTCGGAGTCGGGGCGAGTACCGTGAGGTTCGGCTTCACCATGACGCAATACCCAGAGTTTCATAGCTTCGGTTCCTCATCTTGGGCCGGATGCGGTGCTGACGCCACAACGTGCGGAGCTTCACCTTCCGGTGTACGCGGCGTCGGCCAGTCGGCGAACGGCCAAGGCTTCTGGTCGCTGTGAAAGCTGCCGAAACGACCGATCTGCGCCAGAAACTGGCTCAGGCTGTCGCCGAAGTTCATCAAGCTGGCGCTCGGTGCGCCATAAATCAAACGATAGATCAGTTGCACCAGCACCACTGCACCGAGGATCAATTGCGCCACTTGCCAGACCAGCACATAGACAATCATCCACAGCACCCGCAGCAGGATGGATTCGTACTTGGCTTCCAGTTTCGGATCGTTCATGTCTGTCTCGCTCCCTGCTCGTATCGTTTAAGTGCTCAGTTGAAACCACTGGTGGAGATAAAGTCCACGTCGGTTTTCGGTTCACCACGCATCAACAACTCAATCACCTGATTCAGCGTGCGCCCTTCGAACAGAATCGCATGCAATCCGGCGACCAACGGCATATACACGCCCACGTCCTGAGCCTTGGCCTTGAGCACCTTGAGGGTGTTCACGCCTTCGGCCACTTCGCCCAGGCGTGTCACCGCGTCCTCCAGGCTCAAGCCCTGGCCGAGGGCAAACCCGACCTGATAGTTACGACTTTTGGGCGACGAGCAGGTGACGATCAAATCGCCGACCCCCGCCAGGCCCAGGAAAGTCATCGGGTTGGCGCCCTGATTCACCGCAAAGCGGGTCATTTCCGCCAGTGCCCGGGTGATCAGCATGCTCTTGGTGTTTTCACCCATGCCCATCGCCACCGCCATGCCGGCGATGATGGCGTAGACGTTTTTCAGCGCCCCACCCAGCTCCACGCCAAAGCGGTCGGCGCTGGCATACACGCGAAAGGTCCGGCCATGCAGCGCTTCCTGAACCTGTTGGCAAAGCGCTTCGTCTTCGCTGGCGACCACCGTGGCGGTCAGCGCGTGTTCGGCAATTTCACGGGCCAGATTCGGGCCAGACAGCACACCGATGCGCGCTTGCGGGGCAATCTCTTCGAGGATCTCGCTCATCAGCTTGAACGTATGGGCTTCGATGCCTTTGGTCAGGCTCACCAGCAGTTTGCCGCTCAAACGTTCGGCGTGAGGGACCAATACCGAGCGCAGCGCGCTGGATGGCAGCGCGACGAAGCACAGGTCGCAGGCCTCCAGGGTGGCTTGCAGGTCCGTGACCGCCTCCACCGCCGGAAGAATCTTGATGCCTTTGAGGTAACGCGGGTTCTCGCGATTGACCCGAATGGCCTCGGCCTGTTCGGGGTCGCGCATCCACAGCCGGACCTGATGCCCATTCTCGGCCAGCAGATTAGCCACGGCGGTACCAAAACTTCCGCCTCCCAGGACCGCAATTGGGCGCTGTTCAGTCATATGCAATCCGTTAATCCATACCAGTGGCGATGCCGGCATTATACGGAGCGGCCCGGTCGCGGCCAGCCCCAGCATCAATTACCGACACTTGTAGGAAGAAGACCAAGAAAACCGAGGAAAATGCCCACATCGTGACTGGAAAAGTCGTTGTGCTCGGTTAACATGCGCGCCAACTAATCGCTATCAAGGCCGTGCCGTGTCTTTTGGCTCCCCCTATCCTCGCTCGCCGCTGGTACTGGCACTGATCTTCAGCTCGCCATTACTGGCCGACGACCTGTTCCTTGACAACGATCCGTTGCCGCAAGTGCTGACAGCGACGCGCCTGAAGCAGTCGCCGGCGGCCGTGCCGGGGAGCATGACGGTGATCGACAGCGAACTGATCAACGCCAGCGGCGCGCGGGACATCAGCGAATTGCTGCGGCTGGTGCCGGGGATGATGGTCGGCAATATCAGCGGTAATCAGGCGGCGGTGAACTACCACGGCACCAACGCCAGCGAAGCGCGGCGCATGCAAGTGTTGATCGACGGTCGCTCGGTGTACCGCGCAGGCCTGGCCACGGTGGACTGGAGTGATATTCCGGTGACCCTGGAAGACATCGAGCGCATCGAGGTTTTCCGTGGCCCGAACACCGTCAGCTACGGCGCGAATGCGCTGATGGCGGTGGTTAATATCATCACCCGCAAACCGGTCGACAGCCACGGCACGCGGCTGAAAGTCACCCGTGGCCAGCGCGGTATCAACGACTTCTACGCCAGCCAGGGCCTGGGTTGGGACAGCGGCGACCTGCGCCTGTCGTTGTCCGGCCAACAAGACGATGGCTTCGACTCGGACCGCACCAGCGCCGATTACCGAGACAGCCGTCGCTTGAACCGTTTCAGCCTCGCCGTCAGCCAGACGCTCAATGAAAACCAGAGCATCGACTGGCAACTGAATGCCAAGGACGGGACCAACCAGCGGCCCTATACCTACCGCCCGGTGTTTTCAGGGATTACCGCCGCCGGGAACAATTCCGACGTTATCGCCAAGGACTATGCCGGCTCACTGCGCTGGAATCTGGACATCAACCCCGATCACAGCCTTTATATTCAGGGCTCGGCGCAACACTGGGATCGCCAGCAGACCTGGCGTGCCTGCGATGCCGAGGTCTCGTTCAGCCCGGAACTGACCGAGCTCTGGCAACTCAATCCGAACTACGCCGAACGCCTGGCGCGCAACATGCAACGCTACACCGGTTCGGGCGCACCGGCAGGGACTGCGGCTGAACGCGCGCTGGGCAATCAGGTACTGAGGCAATGGCAAAACGGCGCCCGGCAAACCATCTGCGGCGATATTGATCAGAGCGCCCGGGAATCGCGCTACGACCTCGAGCTGCAAGACACGCTCAGCCTGTCCGACAGTCTGCGGCTGGTCAGCGGCATGAACTATCGTTACGACCGGGCAGATTCCGAAACCTACTTCAATGGCACGCTTGACGACACCACCTGGCGGGCGTTCGGCCAACTCGAATGGCGCGCCACCGAGCACTGGCTGCTGCAGGGCGGTGCGATGTTCGAAGACACGCAATTGACCGGCCACTCACTGACTCCGCGGGTGGCGGTCAATTATCTGATCAACCCGCGCCACGGCTTGCGAGCGGTGCATTCAGAAGCCATCCGCTCGCCGGACATGTTCGAGAACAACGTCAACTGGAGTTATCAGGTGACCAACCTGCAGCCCAGTGCCTACGGCCAGACCAGTGCCCGCTATTTCGTCAAGACCCGTGGTCCGGGCGACCTCGAACAGGAACGCATGCGCTCCCGGGAATTGGGCTACAACGGCTACTTCGCAGAGTGGGGGCTGGCGGTCGACGTGAAGCTGTTCTACGACGAAATCACCGGCATGATCAGCGAACCGCTGCGCAACAATCAGTACATTGCCAGCAACTCGAACAGCTCGCGCTTCACCGGGACAGAAACCCAGCTGGACTGGCGCGTCAGCAGTGCCGATCGTCTGCGCCTGACTTATGCCTACGTCGATGCCGAGGCGAGCAACCCGCTGGATGCACAACAGACGGCGCGCAACAGCGGCTCCGCCGGTTGGCTGCGAAACTGGGGCTACGGCTGGAACAGCGCGCTCTTCTACTATGGCGCCGACGCCCTCAACGGTTATCGCTTCGAACGAATCGATACCCGCATCGCCAAACGCATTGCTTTGGGCAAGGCCAATCTGGAACTGGCCGGGGTCCTCCAGCAACGCCTCGATCATCAGCCCACCACCTTCGTCGACAACAACTACGACGAGCGCCGGGTGCTCTACTTCAGCGCGGAGCTGGAGTTTTAAGATGCAACATCGCCCGTCACGCAAGACGCCAACCCTTGGCCGCCTGCTGGCCGGGTTGTGCCTGGTGTTTACCGGGCTGATGTGCAACCTGCCGGCACGAGCCGCCGACATTCTGCTGGCCGGCGCCGAGGACAGCTCCGGCGTGCAGTCTTTCGTCCAGGCCCTGAGCAAGCTGCGCCCCACCGACAGCGTGCGTTTCCAGCCTGTCGCCAGCCTGCCGGCGCCAGGCCAACTGCCCATCGGCACCCGCCTGATTCTGCTCGATTTGCCCAGCCTCGACTGGCGCCTGCAAGACGCCCAGGGCCCGGCGACGCTGGTGCTGCGCATCAGCCGCCTACAAGCCCACCAACGTCTGGGCAATGACTTGCCCCCGCACCTCAGCCTGCTCTGGAGCGATCCGCCGCCGGATCGACAGTTGCGCCTGACCCGACTCGTTCTGCCTGGGGCCCGGCGGGTCGGCGTGCTTTTCGACACCCACAGTGAATTTCTTTTGAAGGAACTGCATCAGGCCGCCCTGCCCCTGGGCCTTGAAGTGGTCACCGAGCGTTGGGAAAACACCAATGACAGTCGCCCCTTGCAGGCCCTGCTGAAAAACAGTGATGTGCTGCTGGGCCTGGATGACCCTGACCTGTATAACCCGAAAACCGTGAAAAACCTGCTACTCAGCAGCTATGCACGGCAACTGGCGCTGATCGGTCCCAACGCAGCCTTCGTCAGGGCCGGTAGCCTGGCCAGCACTTACAGCGACCAGAGCGATTGGCTGAAGATTCTCGACGATCTGCTCGACCTACCCACGAGCAACTGGCCGCGTGCACTTTATCCGCAACACTTCAAGGTCTTGAGCAACCCGCAAGTGGCTCGTTCATTAAGTATTGAACCGATGCATGAAGCGTCTGTCGCAACACAGCTGGCCGAAGGAGAACGCCGCCCATGACCTTCCGTCGCGGTTGGGACATCAATACCCGCACCCAGATCATCAGCCTCGGCCCGGCGCTGCTGCTGACGTTGCTGCTGATCAGTTTCTTCACCTTCGTGCGAATCCAGGACCTGCGCCAGGAACTCAATCACACCGGCCAGCTGATCGCCAACCAGCTGGCGCCGGCCACCGAGTACGGGGTGATCTCGGGCAATAACGACGTACTCGAAAGTTTGCTCAAGGCCACCCTGGCCACGCCCAATGTGCGCTTTCTGGAAGTACAGGACAGCACCAACCGGATTCTGGTGTACGTCGAACAACCGTCGCACACCCACAACCGCTCGCACCAGGTCGAAGTATTCCAGGCACCGGTGCGACTGCAACGCATCGCGCTCAACAATGACTTCTTCCAGAACAGCCGTACCGCCGCCAGTGCACCTGGCGAGGACTATCTGGGCCGGGTGATCGTCGGCCTGTCCAATGACGCCTTCAACCAGCGCCAGCAGGAAATCCTCTTCAAGGCCGGGATCCTGGCGTTGTTCGCGCTGTTGTTTACTTTTTTGCTGGCTCGGCGCCTGGCCGGCAGCCTGTCGCAACCGATCCACGACATCGGCAACGCCGTCAAGGCAATCCAGGAAGGTGACTACAAGACGCCCCTGCCGATTGTCGACGACACCGAACTGGGCGCCCTGTCGCAACACATCAACAACCTTGCCCAAGGCCTTGAACAAGCCAGCCGCGAACAACACCTGGCCATGGCGCAATTGATCCAGACCCGCGAAGAAGCGGAAAAAGCCAACAACGCCAAATCCGATTTCCTGGCCATGATGAGCCACGAATTGCGCACGCCGATGAATGGCGTGTTGGGCATGCTGCAACTGCTGGAAACCACGCAGATGACCGAGGAACAGATCGAGTACGCGGCACTGGCTTCGGAGTCCACCGAACACCTGCTCAAAGTGATCAACGACATCCTCGATTTCTCCCGCATCGAGCGCTCGGAACTGGAACTGGAGCACATTGCGTTCAACCTCGCGGACTTGATCAGCAGTTGCGCCCAGTCGTTCCAGCATAGCGCGGCGCAACGCGGGCTCGACCTGCAGCTGCTGATCCCCGAGGACATGCTCGCGCTGCAGGTTCAGGGCGATCCGACGCGGATCCGGCAGATATTGGTCAATCTGGTCGGCAATGCGTTGAAGTTCACCGAACAGGGTCACATCACGATCGAACCGCAGTGGCAATCCCTGGATCATGAACTGCTGTGGTTCACCTGCACGGTGCGTGACAGCGGGATCGGTATCCCGGCCGAAAGCCTGGAATTGATGTTCAACGCATTCCAGCAGGCCGACAGCTCTATCTCAAGACGTTATGGCGGCACCGGGCTGGGGCTGCCGATTGCCCGCACCCTGGCTGAGCGGATGGGCGGCACCTTGCGTGCTCAGAGCGAAGAAGGCATTGGCTCGGTGTTCACCCTGGAAATTCCTCTGGCGCTCCACAAACAGGCGTTGCCAGCACTGACGCCGCGAGTACACACCGGCAACGGTGACGGCGAAGGTCGTAATGTGCTGCTGGTGGAGGACAATCCGGTCAACCGCACCGTTGTCGAAGCAATGTTGCGCAGTCTGGGCTTTACTGTCAGCGTCGTCACCGATGGAGCACAAGCGGTGCGCAGTGCCGAGAGCCTGATTTTCGAAGCGATTCTGATGGACTGCCGACTGCCGGTCGTCGACGGCTACGAGGCCACCCGACAGATACGCCAACTGCCCGGCTGCGCCGACGTGCCGATCATCGCCCTGACGGCCAATGCCTTGCAGGGCGACCGCGAAGCCTGTTTGTCAGCGGGAATGAACGATTACCTGGCCAAGCCCTTCAAACGCACTGATCTGCAGCAAGTTCTGCAACGATGGGTGCAGTAGTACAGGCCTTTCGGCTATCTGCGACTGGCGTGAACGACGAAAGTGCGGCAGTCTTAGGCACCCGAACAGGCCCGAAAAGGGGCTTGAATAATAATTTCAGTGCACAAGTGTACATTCATGTCCTTGGTGCTGTGACTTTCACCACAACGCAATAGTCTATGAGTAGGCTGCTGACTCGAGGCATGAACGCTTCGATCGGCCGGGAGATTCGCCCCACCCTGCCGCATGGACTATTGAGGAGCTCGCATGACCAAACAAAACGCCTTTACTCGGGAAGACCTGCTGCGCTGCAGTCGCGGTGAGCTGTTTGGCCCAGGTAACGCGCAACTGCCCGCCCCGAACATGCTGATGGTCGATCGCATCACCCTGATCAGCGAAGAGGGTGGCAAGTACGGCAAAGGTGAATTGGTCGCCGAGCTGGATATCACTCCAGACCTGTGGTTCTTCGCCTGCCACTTCGAAGGTGATCCGGTGATGCCGGGCTGCCTGGGCCTCGATGCCATGTGGCAACTGGTCGGTTTCTTCCTCGGCTGGCAAGGTCTGCCGGGGCGCGGTCGCGCTCTGGGTTCGGGCGAAGTAAAATTCTTTGGCCAGGTACTGCCGACCGCCAAGAAAGTCACCTATAACATCCAAATCAAACGCATCCTCAAAGGCAAGCTGAACCTGGCCATTGCCGATGGTTCCGTGACCGTCGACGGTCGCGAAATCTACACCGCCGAAGGCCTTCGGGTCGGCGTTTTCACCTCCACTGACAACTTCTAAGGGTTATCCGCATGCGCCGCGTCGTTATCACTGGTCTGGGCATCGTTTCGTGCCTGGGCAATGACAAAGAGACCGTCTCCGCTAACCTGCGTGCAAGCCGCCCTGGCATCCGGTTCAACCCGGAATATGCCGAAATGGGTCTGCGTAGCCAGGTTTCCGGCTCCATTGACCTTCCCCTCGAAGAGCTGATCGATCGCAAGATCTTTCGCTTCGTCGGCCACGCGGCGGCTTACGCCTACCTGGCCATGAAAGATGCCATCGCAGACTCCGGTCTGACCGAAGAGCAGGTTTCCAACGTGCGTACCGGCCTGATCGCCGGTTCCGGTGGCGCGTCGACCTTGAACCAGATGGAAGCGCTGGACATCCTGCGCGAGAAAGGCGTCAAACGCGTCGGCCCGTACCGCGTCACGCGGACCATGGGCAGCACCGTTTCGGCTTGCCTGGCCACCCCGTTCAAGATCAAGGGAGTGAACTACTCGATCTCCTCCGCTTGCGCCACCAGTGCTCACTGCATCGGTAACGCTGTGGAGCAGATCCAGTTGGGCAAACAGGACATCGTGTTCGCCGGTGGTGGTGAAGAAGAACACTGGAGCCAATCGTTCCTGTTCGACGCCATGGGCGCACTGTCCAGCCAGTACAACGAAACCCCGGAAAAAGCTTCCCGTGCCTACGACGCCAAGCGTGACGGTTTCGTCATCGCCGGCGGTGGCGGCATGGTCGTGGTCGAAGAGCTGGAACACGCTCTGGCCCGCGGCGCGAAGATCTACGCGGAAATCGTTGGCTACGGCGCGACCTCCGATGGCTACGACATGGTCGCTCCAAGCGGCGAAGGCGCCATCCGCTGCATGCAGATGGCCATGGCCACTGTCGACACTCCGATCGACTACCTGAACACCCACGGCACCTCGACTCCGGTCGGCGATGCCATGGAAATGAAAGGTGTGCGTGAAGTGTTCGGTGACAAGGCCCCGGCCATCAGCTCCACCAAGAGCCTGTCGGGTCACTCCCTGGGCGCCGCCGGCGTTCACGAAGCGATCTACTGCCTGCTGATGATGGAAGGCAACTTCATGGCCGGTTCCGCCAACATCGACGAGCTTGACCCGGAAGTGGCAGACATGCCGATTCTGACCAAGACTCGCGAAGACGCCACCATCAACACCGTGATGAGCAACAGCTTCGGCTTCGGTGGCACCAACGCCACGCTGGTACTGAAGCGTTGGGCAGGTAAGTAATACCTCGCCGTTCCGCAGCACACAAAAACGCCCCGACTGGTTCGGGGCGTTTTTTTTGTGCCTGAAAAATGTGGAACGCCGCGATTCCTGTGGGAGCGAGCCTGCTCGCGATAGCGGTGTGTCAGGCGACATCCATGCCGAATGTTAGACCGTCATCGCGAGCAGGCTCGCTCCCACAGGTTCTGCGCTAACTCCGCGGTTTTGGTCGTTACGAACATGAAGCTTTTGTCATGAAACTCAATGGCCTGCGACTGAATGTCGCGTATTTCGCGGGCTGCAGGACTTTTGCCGATTCTGCAAAAATGGGTTGCCGAACTCTGCCATTTACTTAGTCAGCTAACAAAATATATAACAAAGGCCTGCACACGCCTTGCTGCAGACAACAGAGATTGGAGCTAGCAGATGACTGTAAAAGTAACTGAACGCGACGATTCACATATGTCCCACGAAGGCATCGCCGCCGGTATCCGCATCTGGGATGTACATCAACAAGACCTGCTGGTCGGGATGTTCCACTCCGAGACCGAAGCCCACCAATACAAGGCCGAACTGGAAACACTGGAGCAGCAACGCGAAGCACGCTCTGCATAAATGACCGCATTGAAAACGACAAACCCCTTGAATCAGTGAGAACTTGTGGCGAGGGAGCTTGCTCCCG
Organism: Pseudomonas sp. LBUM1673; assembly: GCF_059695645.1. Taxonomy (NCBI): domain Bacteria; kingdom Pseudomonadati; phylum Pseudomonadota; class Gammaproteobacteria; order Pseudomonadales; family Pseudomonadaceae; genus Pseudomonas; species Pseudomonas sp. LBUM1673. Next base: position 1,709,813 of record NZ_CP166780.1, on the reverse strand, counting down.
CTTGAGTGCGTAGCACTCACAAAAATCGGCAATTGCTGCCAGATTTTCAGGGCCGCTACGCAGCCCAGCGCGAGCAAGCTCGCTCGCCACAAAGGCTTACCACATCAGATCGTCAGGGATCTGATAGGCCGCGTACGGATCGTCTTCGGCACTGACTTCTTCTGTCTGTACATTCAGCTGCACGATGCGCTGTGGATCGCGCTCCTGAATCTTCAGGGCCGCTTCACGAGGGATCACTTCATAACCGCCGGCGTGATGCACGATCGCCAGCGATCCGCTGCTGAGCTTGTTGCGCATCAGCGTGTTGACGGAGATGCGCTTGACCTTCTTGTCATCAACGAAGTTGTAGTAGTCCTCGGTGGTCAGCTTGGGCAGGCGCGAGACTTCGATCAATTGCTTGACCTGGGCGGCGCGGGCCTTCGCTTCGGCCTTCTCCTGCTGCTGGCGGTTCAGCTCCTGGTCGCGCTTGACCTTCTCGGCCATGGCTTCCTGAGCCGCACGCTGCTGGGAGTCATCGAGTTCGATCTGACCTTTATGGGCCAGACGCTGCTGCTTCTGCTTCTCTTTGCCGACCTGTTTGGCCTGCTTCTGGTTGACCAGCCCTGCTTTGAGCAACTGGTCGCGAAGGGAAATGCTCATGGTGCTTATTACTCACTTAGGCAACTGCTCAACCGCAGCTGGGCAAATTCTTTTCCTGACGTTTGGCTTCGCCCCACAAGGCGTCCAACTCTTCGAGGGTGCAATCTTCTATGGGACGGTGGGTGTCGCGCAATGCCTGTTCGATAAATCGGAAGCGTCTTTCAAACTTTGAGTTCGCGCCGCGCAGTGCGGTTTCCGGATCGACCTTGAGGTGTCGCGCCAGATTGACCACCGAAAACAGCAGATCACCGACTTCATCGGTAATCGCGGCCGAGTCGTTGTCGGCCATGGCTTCGAGCACTTCATCGAGCTCTTCGCGAACCTTGTCGAGCACCGGCAAGGCGTCCGGCCAGTCGAAACCGACCTGCCCTGCGCGTTTCTGCAGTTTTGCCGAACGGGACAGCGCCGGCAACGCGGCAGGCACGTCGTCGAGCAAGGACAACTGCTCCGGTGCCGAAGACTTCTCGGCGCGCTCTTCAGCCTTGATCTCTTCCCAGCGTTGCTTGACCTGCTCTTCATTCAGACGCGGGATGTCCAGCGGCGCATACAGATCACCGGTGGGGAACACGTGAGGATGACGGCGGATCAGCTTGCGCGTGATGCTGTCGACCACGCCAGCGAACTCGAAGCGCCCTTCTTCCCGAGCCAGCTGGCTGTAATAAACCACCTGGAACAGCAAGTCGCCCAACTCACCCTGCAAATGATCGAAGTCCCCGCGCTCGATCGCATCGGCGACTTCGTAGGCTTCTTCCAGGGTGTGCGGGACGATGGTCGCGTAGGTTTGCTTGATGTCCCACGGGCAGCCGTATTGCGGGTCGCGCAGACGGTTCATCAGGTGCAGCAAGTCTTCAAGGCTGTACATCAATCACTCTCACTGCAAAAACCTTGTGGGAGCGGGCTTGCTCGCGAAGAGGGAGTGTCAGTCGACATTAATGTTGTCTGACACACCGCTTTCGCGAGCAAGCCCGCTCCCACATTAGTCATCATCACGGCGTGCGGTTACGGCGGGTTTCGATGATGTTCGGCAACTGGGAAATCCGCCCCAGCAACCGCCCCAGTGCATCCAGCCCCGGAATCTCGATGGTCAGGGACATCAACGCCGTGTTGTCCTCTTTGTTCGAGCGGGTGTTGACCGCCAGCACGTTGATCCGCTCGTTGAGCAGCACCTGCGACACATCACGCAGCAGACCGGAACGGTCGTAGGCACGGATGATGATGTCCACCGGATAAGTGAGCACCGGCACCGGCCCCCAGCTGACCTGGATGATCCGCTCCGGCTCGCGCCCGGCCAGTTGCAGCACCGAGGCGCAGTCCTGACGGTGGATGCTCACGCCACGGCCCTGGGTGATGTAACCGACGATCGCATCCCCCGGCAACGGCTGGCAGCAGCCGGCCATCTGGGTCATCAGGTTGCCGACGCCCTGGATCTGAATGTCGCCGCGCTTGCCTGGTTTGTAGCCGGTGGCTTTGCGAGGGATCAGCTCCAGCTGTTCGTTACCGCGTTCCGGCTCGACCAGTTGCTGCGCCAGGTTCACCAGTTGCGCCAGGCGCAAATCGCCTGCGCCCAATGCGGCAAACATGTCCTCGGCGGTCTTCATGTTGGCCTTCTCGGCCAGTTTGTCGAAGTCCACCTGCGGCAGGCCGAGGCGATTGAGCTCGCGTTCGAGCAAGGTTTTACCGGCCGCGACGTTCTGATCGCGGGCCTGCAATTTGAACCAGTGAACGATCTTCGCCCGCGCCCGCGAGGTGGTGATGTAACCCAGGTTCGGGTTCAGCCAGTCACGGCTCGGAGTGCCGTGCTTGCTGGTGATGATCTCGACCTGTTCACCGGTTTGCAGGCTGTAGTTGAGCGGCACGATCCGTCCGTTGATCTTGGCGCCGCGGCAGTTGTGACCGATTTCGGTGTGCACGCGGTAGGCGAAGTCCAGCGGTGTCGCGCCCTTCGGCAAGTCGATGGCGTGACCGTCCGGGGTAAAGATGTAGACCCGGTCCGGCTCGATGTCGACCCGCAGTTGTTCGGCAAGGCCACCAATATCGCCCAGCTCTTCGTGCCACTCGAGAACCTGACGCAGCCAGGAGATTTTCTCTTCGTAGTGGTTCGAGCCGGATTTGACGTCGGTACCTTTGTAACGCCAGTGCGCGCAAACCCCCAGTTCGGCTTCTTCGTGCATCGCGTGGGTGCGGATCTGCACTTCCAGCACCTTGCCTTCAGGGCCGATTACCGCGGTGTGCAGCGAGCGGTAGCCGTTCTCCTTCGGGTTGGCGATGTAGTCGTCGAACTCTTTCGGGATGTGCCGCCACAGGGTGTGGACGATGCCGAGCGCGGTGTAGCAGTCGCGCATTTCCGGCACCAGCACACGAACAGCACGCACGTCGTAGATCTGGCTGAACTCCAGACCCTTGCGCTGCATTTTGCGCCAGATCGAGTAGATGTGTTTGGCCCGACCGCTGATGTCGGCATCGACGCCAGTGGCCTGCAACTCGTCTTTGAGTTGGGTCATCACGTCGGCGATGAAGCGCTCGCGATCCAGCCGTCGCTCGTGGAGCAACTTGGCGATCTGCTTGTACTGGTCGGGCTCAAGATAGCGGAAGGACAAGTCCTCCAGTTCCCACTTGATATGACCGATACCGAGGCGGTGGGCGAGCGGCGCGTAAATGTCGAAGACTTCACGGGCCACGCGGTTGCGCTTCTCGTCGTCGGCGGTTTTCACCGCGCGGATCGCACAGGTGCGCTCGGCCAGTTTGATCAGCGCGACGCGCACGTCGTCGACCATGGCCACCAGCATTTTGCGCAGGTTTTCGACCTGCCCCTGAGTGCCCAGCACCAGGGATTGACGGGGGCTCAGGCTGGCGCTGATCGCCGCCATGCGCAACACGCCGTCGACGAGCTTGGCGACCACCGGACCGAAACGCTGGCTGACCGCCGGCAACTGGATCTGGCCTTCGCGCACGCCGCGATACAGAACCGCCGCGACCAACGAATCCTGATCGAGTTTGAGGTCGGCGAGAATCTCGGCGATCTCAAGGCCCGTGCGGAAACTCGAGGTCCCTTCGGACCACAGATTCTTCGCCGCATTGGCTTGTTGTTCGGCCTCGCGAGCGAACTCGCAGGCTTCTTTCAAGGCTTCGCGATCCAGTGCCAGATCGACACTGACCGCATGATCGAGCCAAGCCTCGAGATTGATACTGCCGTCAGTGTTGATCGGCTGGTGTGCTCTCACCTGTACCATCTTGCTTTACCTTCCCTACGACGCAGATTCAATGCGTCAATTCGCTGACCTTCGCTGCCCGTGTGCACTCGCGGGGCTAAGACGAATGCGTTTTGCACAAGCAGGTCAATCGGACCAGACGAGCCATCCTAGCTCGCTTCAAATAACGCCATGGCCTCGACATGTGCCGTCTGAGGAAACATATCGAGAATCCCGGCACGTTTTAACCGGTAGCCCTGCTTGATCAATTCGACCGTGTCGCGCGCCAGCGTTGCGGGGTTGCACGACACATACACCAACCGTTTGGCACCCAGGGACGCAAGCTTGCGCACCACCTCCAAAGCACCGTCGCGAGGTGGGTCCAAGAGTACCGCACAAAAGCCTTCGCTGGCCCATTCGGCAGCGGTCAAAGGCTGGGATAAATCGGCCTGAAAAAACTTCGCATTATGCAAATTGTTGCTAGCAGCGTTCGCGGCCGCCCGCTCGACCATGGCCTGCACGCCTTCCACCGCCACCACTTCGCGAACGATTTTGGCCAGCGGCAAGGCAAAGTTGCCCAACCCACAGAACAAGTCCAGAACCCGTTCATCAGATTTCGGCGCCAACCATTCCAGCGCCTGAGCGACCATCGCTTCGTTGACCCCGGCGTTGACCTGGATGAAATCGCCCGGCCGATACGCCAGGTTCAAATCCCACTGCTCAAGGCGATAGCCCAAAGACTGATTGGCCTCGACCGGTTGCGGCTCGCCTTCGCCATGCAGCCACAACTGGGCTTGATGGAACGCGCAGAAATCCTTGAGGATGGTCATGTCGGCTTCGGACAACGGCGCCATGTGCCGCAGCAATACCGCCAATGACGAACCGCTGAACAACTCCACATGCCCCAGCGCCTGAGGTTTGCTCAAGCGCCTGAGCATGTCCGGCAAGCGGGTCATGATCGGCTGCAAGGGTTGTACCAGCACCGGGCATTCGTTGATCGCAACGATGTCCTGACTGCCGGCGGCGCGGAAACCGACTTCGAGTTTTTTCGCCTTCATGTCCCAGCGCACCGCCACTCGGGCGCGACGACGGTAGCCGAATTCCGGACCGCTCAACGGCGCGGCCCACGCTTCGGGTTCGACGCCGGCGACCCGCGACAACTGCTCGGCGAGCATGCGCTGTTTCAGGGCAAGTTGTTCATCGTGGGGCAGATGCTGCACGCTGCAACCGCCGCAGCGAGCGGCATGAGCGCACGGCGCCGGGCGGCGCAGTTCACTGGCCAGGAACACGTGTTCGGTACGCGCCTCAACGACTTTGCCGTGGGCGCCGAGAACGCGCGCTTCGACGTCTTCACCGGCCAATGCGCCGATGACGAACCAGGTGCGGCCTTCGAAAAACGCGATACCGCGACCGTCATTGGCCAGGCGCTCGATGGTCAAGCGCTGCTTTTTGCCGGTCGGGACTTGCGGGGCCTTGCTGCCGCCCGTGGGCTGGAAACGCAGGCCTCTCTCTTGCTTGGCCATCAGTTGGGCGCGTCGAAAATGCCGGTCGACAAGTAACGGTCGCCACGGTCGCAGATGATCGCGACGATCACCGCGTTTTCAACTTCTTTGGACAAGCGCAGCATCGCCGCCACGGCACCACCCGAGGACACGCCACAGAAGATACCTTCTTCACGCGCCAGACGACGGGTCACGTCTTCGGCTTCGCTTTGCGCCATGTCGACGATCCGGTCCACGCGATCGGCCTGATAAATCTTCGGCAGGTATTCCTGCGGCCAGCGACGGATGCCCGGAATGGCCGAGCCTTCCATCGGTTGCAGCCCGATGATTTGCACGTTGTCGTTCTGTTCTTTCAGGTAGCGCGAGACGCCCATGATGGTACCGGTGGTGCCCATCGAGCTGACGAAATGAGTGATGGTGCCTTCGGTCTGACGCCAGATTTCCGGACCGGTGGTGGTGTAGTGCGCCTCGGGGTTGTCACCGTTGGCGAACTGATCCAGCACCTTGCCGCGGCCTTCGTCTTCCATTCGCTGAGCAAGGTCGCGAGCACCTTCCATGCCTTCTTCCTGGCTGACCAGAATCAGCTCGGCGCCATAGGCGGTCATGGCGGCCTTGCGCTCGGCGCTGGAGTTGTCCGGCATGATCAGGATCATCTTGTAACCCTTGATCGCGGCGGCCATGGCCAGGGCGATCCCGGTGTTGCCCGAGGTCGCTTCGATCAGCGTATCGCCGGCGTGGATCTGCCCGCGCAATTCGGCGCGGGTGATCATCGACAGCGCCGGACGGTCCTTGACCGAACCCGCCGGGTTGTTCCCTTCGAGCTTGAGCAAAAGGGTGTTGCTGGTAGCGCCAGGCAGGCGCTGCAAACGGACCAGCGGAGTGTTGCCGACGCAATCGGCGATGGTTGGGTACTGCAAGGTCATGGCGTATTCGCAATCCAGACTGCGGGGGCGCCTATCATACCGGCAAACGTGCGCAGGCCATATCACGCAAAGTAAGGGGCTTATGGCTAATGGGAATAAGCGGGTGATTCAGTACTCTTCTCCTGCGCAATATTCAATTCATAAAACTCATGCAACTTGGCCTGCAACAGCTGTTTGTCCGGAAGCTGGACCTGGTATTCAGCGATCAACGCTGGCGACAGGCTGCGGTTAAGGGCGTACTCGACCACTTCGTCATCCTTGCTGGCGCAGAGCAACACACCAATGGCCGGGTTTTCGTGGGGTTTGCGTTCATCGCGATCCAGCGCTTCCAGATAGAAACCCAGCTTGCCCAAATACTCCGGCTCAAAACGACCGACCTTAAGCTCAATCGCCACCAGGCAGTTGAGCCCTCGGTGGAAGAACAACAGATCCAGGGCAAAATCACGCCCGCCGACTTGCAACGGGTATTCGGAGCCGACAAAGCAGAAGTCGCGGCCCAACTCGATCAGGAATTCCTTGAGGCGCGCCAGCAGTCCATGATGCAGATCAACCTCGGCATGACCGCCGGGCAGGTCGAGAAACTCAACCATGTAGGCATCACGAAACACCACCAGCGCATCGGGGTGGGTTTGTTTAAGCGCTGCCGAGGTTTTTGCCGGCTGGGTGATGCTACGCTCGAACAGTGCCGCCTTGAACTGACGCTCCAGTTCGCGCTTTGACCATTTTTCCTGAACCGCTAGACGCAGATAGAATTCCCGCTCTTGCGGGCGTTTACTCTGACTGAAGATGATCAGGTTGTGCGACCAGGATAATTGTCGCGCCAGTGGTGCGACTTTCTCTTCGGCACGATAAGTCTCATAGAACTGGCGCATGCGGAACAAATTCGAGCGGGTAAAGCCTCGCAACCCTGGTTGAGTCTGAGCCAGATGTTCGGCCAGCTGACTGACCACGGCATCGCCCCACTCGGCCAGCTCAAGCTTGCGACTGATGTAAGCACCGACCTGCCAGTACAGTTCGATCAGCTGGGTATTAACCACCTGCATGGCCTGCTGCCTGGCACTGTGAATCAGTGCAAGTACCTCATCGAAACGGACATCTACTGTATTGCCGGCAACGTTGGGTGCATTCATACCCAACTCCTTGAGAACGAGGAAAAGCGAGACTCTAAACCGTCAAGGCAGCCTTAAGGGGTCGGCGACACGCTTTAGGAAATATCGTACAAAAACTCCGGAACACTCCGGCAAGATCAGAACGGTGGTGGCTGGAAGGGCCTCATCGCGGGCAAGCCCGCTCCCACATGAGATCACGGTGATCACACATTTTGTGTTCGACACAGCTCCAATGTGGGAGCGGGCTTGCTCGCGAAAGCGCTCTGACAGACACCACCATCATCCGCCACCAACCGCATATTCAGCCGCAACCCTGCCCCGGCATTCTCCGCCCAAAGCCGCCCGCCCTGGCGCTGCACCGCATTCCTGGCGATGCTCAACCCAAGCCCGAAGCCGCCGTCCCCCGGCCGCGAACCATCGAGCCGAATGAACGGCGAGAAGATCCGTTCAAGATCCTCGTCAGCCACCCCTGCGCCCTCGTCCTCCAGCCACAGGTGCCAGAAGTCGCCATCACGCCGGCCACCGAGCGTCACAACACCGCCCTTGGGTGAATGACGAATGGCATTGCGCAGAATGTTTTCCAGCGCCTGAGCCAGGGTATTGAGATGGCCGCGCACCCAGCAGGATGCCTCCACCGCACAGTGCAATTGGCTCGCTGGCCAGCCACTTTCATAGCAGGCGTTTTCCGTGAGCATTTCCCACAAGGCCTGGATCTGGATCGCTTCGTCGGGCAATGGCGCGCGCTCGGTGTCGAGCCAGGCGAGTTGCAGGGTGTCCTCTACCAGTCGCTGCATGCCGTCGACTTCCCGGCCAATGCGTTCGCGCAATTGCCTCAGGTCTTGCTCGCTTTCGCTGGCCACCCGCAGTCGGCTCAGCGGCGTGCGCAATTCGTGGGACAGGTCGCGCAACAGTTGCTGTTGCAGGGCCACCGTGCTTTGCAGGCGTTCGGCCATGTGATCGAAGGCCCTGCCCAGTTCACCCAATTCATCCGTGCGGTTGGTGGTGCGGCTCGACAAGCGCACAGTCAGCTGATCAGCGCGCCAGGCGTTGGCCTGTTCGCGCAGGCTGTTCAGCGGGATGACCAGCAATCGATACAGCCCCACGCACAGCAGCAAGGTGAACAGCCCGGGAATCACCCCATTGGTGATCACCCGCCAAAACACCCGGTAGTGCCCGGGCATGAAACGCTGAGGCAGCTCGATCACCAGACTGCCGGCGGCCGGATCGTTGGGAAACGGGATTTTCAGCCACGGCAGGCCCTGGTTGCGCCGACTCACCGGCCAATCCAGCCCGCGCAGCAAGGTCAGGCGCTGGATTTCCTGGCTTGCCAGCGGGTAGCTGCTCAAGGATTGCAAATCGCCGCCGATGACGCCGACCCAGGTCGTCTCGTGATGGCCGACATGCTGCAACCAGGCATCAACGCCTGCACTCTGCTGTTCATTCCACGCCCGCTCTGCCTCGGCGGCGTAGCGCGTCAGGGTGCCCCGGGCCTCGTCGGAGAGGAACCGATTCTGCTTTTCCATGTAGCGGCCCCAGGACCAGCTCAACCAGATCATCAGCAGACAGAACGCTACCAACAAGCACGCCAGTTTCCAGAACAGTGAATGCCTGCCCGGCACGTCAGACCATTTCATCGGCCGCACTCAATACGTACCCCTTGCCCCAGACGGTGCGCACTTCCCGCTCGGTGTAACCGATGGTCTTGAGCTTGCGGCGAATCTGGCTGATGTGCATGTCGAGGCTGCGGTCATGGGGGGCGTAACCGCGCTGCAATACCTGCTGATAAAGGAACGCCTTGCTCAGCACTTCATCGCTGTTACGGTTCAGCGTGTCCAGCAACCGGTACTCGCTGCGAGTCAGGCCGGCAGCGTGCCCGGCCAAAAAGACTTCGCACCGCTCATCGTCGAAACGCAGGCTGTCCGAAGGGGCAATCGGTGCTGGCGCCGGCCGACGATCAAGCGCCACCCGCCGCAGGATCGCTTCGATGCGCACTCGCAACTCGGCCATGCTGAAGGGTTTGGGCAAGTAATCGTCGGCCCCGAGGCTAAAGCCACTGATGCGATCCGCCTCGGCGCCCAGGGCCGACATCAGCACCACCGGCGTGGAATGGCTCTGGCGCAATTGGGTCAACACCTCCAGACCATCGAGCCCTGGCAGCAGAATATCCATCAGCACCACATCAAAGACTTGTTGGCGCGCAATGGCCAGGCCTTCCCGCCCGTCCTGGCACCAGGTCACCTGAAAACCGCAGCGTCCCAGGTGTTCATGGACATAAGCACCGAGCACCAGATCGTCTTCGATGGAGAGGATTCGAGGATGGCCAATAGAGATGGGAGTCATGAGTATCTGCAAATAATTCTCAGTTGCCGATTATTCAAGATTGCTTCGCCAGGGGCAACGCTTGCGAGATCAAAGCGCTGAACTGGCCGACGAATGACGACATCAATTTTACGAAGATTGCCCGCATGCAAATCGCTACACTGCGCAGGTGGCGCGTGCCGGACGCATGTGCAGGTCAATAAACAGCTGGATGCAGGAGAAATGCGTGCTCAAGAAACTGGGAATAAAAGGCCGCGTGCTGTTGCTGACCCTGTTGCCGACCACTCTGATGGCGTTGGTGCTGGGCGGCTATTTCACCTGGATGCAGCTGTCGGACCTGCAATCTCAACTCATGCAACGCGGCGAAATGATTGCCGAACAGCTGGCGCCGCTGGTGGCCCCCGCCATGGGTCGCAAAGACAACGATCTGCTGGAGCGCATCGCCACCCAGTCCCTGGAACAAACCGACGTGCGTGCGGTGACCTTCCTCGCCCCCGACCGCACACCGCTGGCCCATGCCGGCCCGACCATGCTCAATCAGGCCCCTTTGGGCAACGGTTCACAGCTGCTGCGTCGCAGTGGCAATGATGCCACTCGTTACTTGCTGCCGGTGTTCGGCAGGCACCGCAATCTGGCGGGCGACCTGATCCCCGCGGAAGCTGAGCGTTTGCTGGGCTGGGTCGAACTCGAACTGTCCCACAACGGCATGTTGCTGCGCGGTTACCGCAGCCTGTTCGCCAGCCTGATGCTGATCGGCGCGGGTCTGGCCGGCACGGCGCTGCTGGCATTGCGCATGGGCCGGACCATCAACCGGCCGTTGAGCCAGATCAAACAAGCCGTGGCGCAGCTCAAGGAAGGTCATCTGGAAACCCGCCTGCCGCCCCTCGGCAGTCAGGAGCTGGATGCACTGGCGTCCGGCATCAACCGCATGGCCGGCACCCTGCAGAACGCTCAGGAAGAATTGCAACACAGCGTCGACCAGGCCACCGAAGACGTGCGTCAGAACCTGGAAACCATCGAAATCCAGAACATCGAGCTGGACCTGGCACGCAAGGAAGCCCTGGAGGCGAGCCGGATCAAATCCGAGTTCCTGGCCAATATGAGCCATGAAATCCGCACGCCACTCAATGGCATTCTCGGCTTCACGCACCTGCTGCAAAAAAGTGAGTTGACCCCACGCCAGCTCGATTACCTGGGCACCATCGAAAAATCCGCCGACAGCCTGCTGGGGATCATCAACGAAATTCTCGACTTCTCGAAAATCGAGGCCGGCAAACTGGTGCTCGACCATATTCCGTTCAACCTGCGCGACCTGCTGCAGGACACGTTGACCATCCTTGCCCCAGCCGCCCACGCCAAGCAGCTTGAGCTGGTGAGCCTGGTTTATCGCGATACGCCACTGTCGCTGGTGGGCGATCCACTGCGACTCAAGCAGATCCTCACCAACCTTGTGAGTAACGCGATCAAGTTCACCCGCGAAGGCACCATCGTCGCCCGGGCCATGCTCGAAGAAGAGCATGAAGACAGCGTGCAACTGCGCATCAGCATTCAGGACACCGGCATCGGTCTGTCGAATCAGGACGTGCGCGCCTTGTTCCAGGCCTTCAGCCAGGCTGATAATTCGCTGTCCCGGCAACCTGGCGGCACCGGCCTCGGGCTGGTGATTTCAAAACGCCTGATCGAACAGATGGGCGGCGAGATCGGCGTCGACAGCACGCCGGGCGAAGGCTCGGAATTCTGGATCAGCCTGAGCCTGCCCAAAACCCGCGACGACGCCGAAGACCTGCCCGGCCCACCGCTGCTCGGACAACGGGTGGCGGTCCTCGAAAACCATGAACTGGCCCGTCAGGCGTTGCAACATCAACTGGAAGATTGCGGCCTGGCAGTCACGCCGTTCAACACCCTGGAAAGCCTGGCCAATGGCGTGACCAGCGCTCATCAAACCGATCAGGCGATCGATCTGGCGGTGCTCGGCATCACCAGCAACGACATGCCGCCGGAGCGCCTCAACCAGCATATCTGGGACCTCGAACATCTGGGCTGCAGAGTGTTGGTGCTGTGCCCGACCACCGAACTGACGCTGTTCCACCTCTCGGTGCCCAACCCCCACAGCCAGCTCCAGTCCAAACCGGCCTGCACCCGCAAGCTGCGTCGGGCCTTGTCCGATCTGGTCAACCCGCGCCAGCAACGCAGCGCCCCCGGCGAGCCAGTCTCCAGCCGCGCGCCGAAGGTCCTTTGCGTCGACGACAACCCGGCCAACCTGCTGCTGGTGCAAACCTTGCTCGAAGACATGGGCGCCAAGGTGCTCGCAGTGGAAAGTGGTTACGCCGCGATCAAGGCCGTGCAGAACGAGACCTTCGACCTGGTGCTGATGGACGTGCAGATGCCCGGCATGGATGGGCGCCAAAGCACCGAAGCCATTCGCCAGTGGGAAAGCGAGCGGCATTGCACGCCACTGCCGATCGTCGCCCTCACCGCCCACGCGATGGCCAACGAAAAACGCGCGTTGCTGCAAAGTGGCATGGATGATTACCTGACCAAACCCATCAGCGAACGGCAACTGGCGCAGGTAGTGTTGAAGTGGACGGGCCTGGCGTTACGCAATCAAGGGCCGGAGCGCTCCAGCGAAAGCGGCGGCAATGAACTGCAGGTGCTCGATCACGACGAAGGCCTGCGCCTGGCCGCGGGCAAGGCCGATCTGGCGGCAGACATGCTGGCAATGCTGTTGGCCTCCCTGGAAGCCGACCGCGAGGCCATCCGCGCCGCCCGTGAAACCAACGACCAGACTGCCCTGATCGAGCGGGTCCATCGCCTGCATGGGGCGACCCGTTATTGCGGCGTACCGCAACTGCGCGCCGCCTGCCAGCGCAGCGAAACCCTGCTCAAGCAACAGGACCCGAAAGCCCCCGGCGCGCTGGAAGAACTCGAACGCGCCATCAATCGCCTGGCGGCCCAGGCGCGCATCAATGCCTGATGCGCCTTGAAGGCTAAGCTCAAGCCCTGTAGCAGCTGGGCGTTCGGCGGCGCAGCCGTCGTAAAACCTGCATCCGCGGTTTACCTGAAAGACCACAGTGCCTGATTTCACGACGGCTTCGCCGCCGAACGCAGCCTTCGGCAGCTGCTACAAGGGATTGAAACCTCCAGGAGGACAGCATGCGCACGATTCTTTTCAGCAGTCAGGCCTACGACCGCGACAGTTTTCTGAGTACCGACCTGCCCACCGGCATCGAGCTGTATTTCCAGCCGGCGCGACTGAGCCTCGACACGGTGGCGCTGGCGGAGCATCACGAAGTGGTCTGTGCCTTTATCAATGATGACCTCAGCGCTCCGGTGCTCGAACGCCTGGCAGCAGGCGGCACACGCCTGATCGCCTTGCGCTCGGCCGGTTACAACCATATCGATCTGGCGGTGGCGAAGCGCCTGGGATTGGCGATTGTGCGGGTTCCGGCCTACTCGCCCCACGCCGTGGCCGAACATGCGGTGGCGTTGATCCTGGCGCTCAACCGTCGCCTGCACCGCGCCTATAACCGCACTCGCGAGGGGGATTTCAGCCTGCACGGCTTGACCGGTTTCGACCTCGTGGGCAAAACCGTCGGAGTGGTGGGCACCGGGCAGATCGGCGCGACCTTCGCGAACATCATGAACGGCTTCGGCTGCCGCTTGCTGGCCTGTGATCCCTACCCGAACCCGCAAGTCGAAGCCCTCGGCGCCCGCTACCTCAGCTTGCCGCAACTGCTGGCCGAGTCGCAGATCATCAGCCTGCACTGCCCGCTCAACGAGCAAAGCAAACACTTGATCAACAGTGAGTCATTGGCGCACATGCAGCCCGGTGCCATGTTGATCAACACCGGGCGCGGCGGTCTGGTGGACACCCCAGCGCTGATCGATGCGTTGAAGGACGGCCAATTGGGGTATCTGGGGCTGGATGTCTATGAGGAGGAGGCGCAGCTGTTCTTCGAGGACCGCTCCGACCTGCCCCTTCAAGACGATGTTTTGGCGCGCCTGCTGACCTTTCCGAACGTGATCGTCACCGCGCACCAGGCGTTCCTGACCCACGAAGCCCTGGGCGCGATTGCCGCGATCACCCTGCAAAACATCGCGGCCTGGGCGGCCGGCTCGCCACAGAATCAGGTCGGGAGCTGAGCGGTTCAGGCCTTGGACAAGACGATCATCAGGCCCAGCCAGCCGAAGCCCAGCAAGCGCTGCCCCAGTGAATGCCCGCGACGCAGCAGGAACCAGACAAAAAACGGTGGCAGAAAGAAAATCATCAGTTTCAGCCAGAGTTCCACCGGACGCGGCCCATTGAGCACCGGTGCCGGGACCTCGGCCTGGACTTCGGTCTTTCGTTTACGCCCGAACGCGGCCGGGGTTACCCGCGGCACACTCTCATTGCTCGGCAAACGCCCGAAAGAAAGCGGTGCTTGCGCAGGCGCTGCCGTCGAAGTGGCCGCTTGCACCGTTGCCGCAGGTGCACCGCAATGAATGCAAGCAGGCGCCGTGGAGCTGATGCGTTGCTTGCACTCAAAACATTCGATCAACGCCATTTCTGTTCCTTAGAGATGCAAAAGCGGCAGTGTGCCATGAGTCGGTAGGTCATTTGAACCAGATCGAAGGTCACATGCCCGCGCCATGCTGCGTTCATGCCCGTGCTAGCATATCGCGCATATTTGGAGGACCCATGGTCGAACACGATTTCCGCTACAGCCTGATGAACCCGCAACACACCCTCACCGAATGCCGCGCCCTGGTGCCGGGGCGTTATCAAGTCACCGGCAACGGTGGCTCGATTCGTAATAACGACGTGCTGGTAGTGACCCTCAAAGGCAGCAAGGACTTGTCCATGCGCCTGACCGTCGAAACCGTTCGCCACCTGATCAACCCGCCGGGCCAATGGGTCGCGGTGGCCAGTGGCCCGGTGTTCGGCGAATTGGCGATCCACACCTGGAAAGTCAACTGCGACAGCTGCGCCAAAGAGCTGAGCTTTGAGTTTGCGGTCGATGCCAAGCTGGGCAACAAGGCCGAAAAACCGGCGGCCACCGCACGCATTGCCGAACTGGGCTGGACCGCTGCCGCCGAGAAGCACCTGTGCCCGAAATGCCAGGAGCCTGCGTGATGAAACGCCTTGCTCTGACCGCGATGGTCGGCGCCAGCCTGCTGGGCTGCGCCGCTACGCCGGTGCAACTGCAGCACAACCGCAGCTACATTCTGGAATGGATCGGCGAACGTCCGCTGATGGACTACAGCCACCTGACCATCACCCTCGGTGACGACGGTCGGGCCTACGGCAACGGCGGCTGCAACCACTGGTTCGCGCCGTATGCCCTGGAAGGCGACAAGCTGAGCTTCGGCAAGATCGGCAGTACCCGCAAAATGTGTGCGCCAGCGTTGATGGAGCAGGAAAAACGCTTCATGCAGGCGCTGGAAAACGTCCAGCGCTGGGATGTTTCGCCGATCGACCAGATGCGCTTCTGGCCGGCGCAAGGCAAGCCGTTGCGTTGGTGGCTTGAAGAGGGTTGATCACCACGGTTGTAGCCAACTGAATAACTGTGGCGAGGGAGCTTGCTCCCGCTGGGCTGCGAAGCAGCCCTAAACCCGTCACCTCGGTTCTTCAGATATACCGTATGGACCGGTTTACGACTGCTGCGCAGCCGAGCGGGAGCAAGCTCCCTCGCCACAGGTCGGCGCTCGATCAGTTAGTCGCCTGCAACGCCTCAAGCTTGGCCATCACCCCCGCCGCCGTCTGCTCGCCCATCAACTGCTCCCGCACCTTGCCCTTGTCATCGATGATGTAAGTCACCGGCAGCGCTTCACTGCGCGGCAATTCGAAAAGGTCGGCCGGGTCCTGGGCCAGTACGGTGAACGCGATGCCCAGTTTCTCACTGGCGCTTTTCAGTTCTTCACCCTGCACATTGTCGAAGTTGACCCCGAACACTCCGATCTTCTTGTCCTTGAGCTGCTCGGCCAGCACGTTCAACTCGGGAATCTCGGTACGGCACGGGCCGCACCATTCGGCCCAGTAATTGAGCACCAGCCATTGTTTATCCAGACGCTCGGCGGCGACTTGGTGGCCGTTCTGGTCGATGCCATAGTCGTTGCCACAACCCCCCAGCAATAATGTACTCATGATCGCGAATGCCGCTGCCAGTCGCCTTGTCATGTCTCAATCCTTGTCAAAAATGGAATGCACCTGCGACCCATCGCCTCCCAAGGTTCTGGATTACGCGCCGCACAGTTAGAATAGCCGCCACCTTACGCAAGATGCGACCCGCACATGACCGATCTGACGCTTTATCACAACCCGCGCTGCTCGAAATCCCGCGGTGCGCTCGAACTGCTCGAAGCCCGTGGCCTCACCCCGACCGTGGTCCGCTACCTGGAAACCCCGCTGGACGCCGCGCAAATCCAGAGCCTGCTGAGCAAACTCGGCATCAGCGCCCGGCAATTGCTGCGCACTGGCGAGGACGAGTACAAAACCCTCAACCTGGCCGACAGCAGTTTGAGCGAGGCGCAATTGATCGCCGCCATCGCCGCGCACCCCAAACTCATGGAGCGACCGATTCTCGAAGCCGGCGACAAAGCCATCATCGGCCGTCCGCCGGAGAATGTGCTGGAGTTGCTGCCGTGAGTGCGCCGTACATTCTGGTGCTGTATTACAGCCGCAGCGGCTCGACCAATGAAATGGCCCGGCAGATTGCCCGTGGTGTAGAGCAAGCCGGCCTTGAAGCCCGGTTGCGCACGGTGCCGGCGATCTCCACCGAATGCGAAGCCGTGTCGCCGGACATTCCCGATGAAGGCGCGCTGTACGCCAGCCTCGACGACTTGAAGAACTGCGCCGGCCTGGCCCTCGGCAGCCCGACCCGCTTCGGCAACATGGCCGCACCGCTCAAATACTTCCTCGATGGCACCAGCAATCTGTGGCTGACTGGCGCCCTGGTGGGCAAACCGGCCGGGGTCTTCACCTCGACCGCGAGCCTGCACGGTGGCCAGGAAACCACCCTGCTGTCGATGATGTTGCCGTTGCTGCACCACGGCATGTTGATCACCGGCCTGCCTTACAGCGAATCGGCGCTGCTGGAAACCCGCGGCGGCGGTACGCCTTACGGCGCCAGCCATCATGCCGGTGCCGATGGCAAAAGCGGCTTGAATGAACATGAAGTCGCACTGTGCCGGGCCTTGGGCCTGCGTCTGGCGAAAACCGCGCAGAAACTGGAGCGCTAACGTGGCCAAGAAGCCGAAGATCTTGCCTTCCATCGAATGGCTCGAACCGCGAGTACGGGCGATGCGCGTCATCAGCCTACTGTGCTTTTTCGGCCTGGTGGGACTGCTCTGTGCCTACTACCTGGTGTTCGCCGACCTGCATGGCGCGCGGCCGTGGGTGATTCTGTTGATCGAACTGGTGCCGCTGCTGTTGCTGGCGCCAGGGATGATCGTTGGCAGCGCCCGCGGGCATTCGTGGATGTGTTTTGTAGTGAACCTGTATTTCATGAAGGGCGCATTGGCCGCCTATGACCCGAACCGGCAGCTGTTCGGTTTGCTGGAGATGGGCGCGAGCCTGGCGGTGTTCTGCTCGGCGCTGCTGTATGTGCGGTGGCGGTTTCAGTTGAACCGCAAGTTGGCGGGGGAAGGCGAGATCGGCGTCGCCTGAACTGACGCCTTCGCGAGCAAGCCCGCTCCCACATTGGATCTTCAGTGGTCACATCATTTGTGAACACTCAAAAACCCTGTGGGAGCGGGCTTGCTCGCGAAGGGATCGACGCGGTCTCAATGATTGACGGTATACGCCAGCATCATCGAAATCTGGCTCATCGGCCGCCCGCCGCTCTCTTCATGCCACTGGTTGAACGCATTCTGCACCGTGGCCAGATCCCGCAAACTGCTCGGCACTTTGTCGACGATCTTCTGCGCACTCAGCGCCGCCACCACGTCGTAGCTCGGCACGAAGGTATCCTTGCCGACCATGCGCAAGAATCGCGGTGCCGATAACCCTCCCAACTGATGCCCGTGTTTTTTCAGGTAGGTCCACAAGCCGACGATATCGGTCACCGGCCACTCGGCGATCAAGGCGCCAAAGCTGCCCTTCTCATGGGCCACGTCCAGAATGAACTGCGCATTGCGCGGCACGCTCTTGAGTTTGCCCAGGTGGCGGATGATCCGCGCGTCCTGCATCAAGCGCTCCAGATGCTCGGCGCTCATCAGCACGACTTTTTCCGGGTCGAACTTGAAGAACACCTCTTCGAACGCCGGCCACTTGGCATCCACCAGGCTGTGCTTGAGCCCTGCGCGGAACACCCGCAACGCCATAGTCGAGAGGTAGCGGTCATCGCTGATCTTGCGCAATTGCGCCGGGGTCTTGGGAACGGGCAGATGGGCTTCCAGTTCAGCCGCCGAACCGAAGCGGTTCAGACAGTATTCGTGCAGCCACTTGTAGTCGCGCATGCCCTCTCCTGGGGATTGAAACGGAAAACCTGTGGGAGCGCCTGTGGCGAGGGGGCTTGCCCCCGTTGGGCTGCGAAGCGGCCCCAAAATCTCTGATGTACCAAAGATTTTGTGAGTGCTACGCACTCAAACGGGGGCAAGCCCCCTCACCACAGGCCCGCTCCCACAATTTTGTTCAGAGGTTCACTACGTTGACGAACCGTGAAGCGGCGGTTTCATCGATACGCAGATTGGTGAAGTCGAACAGGTTGCGGTCCGCCAGTTGCGACGGGATCACGTTCTGCAAGCTGCGGAAAATGCTTTCGGTACGGCCCGGGGTCTTGCGTTCCCACTCCTGGAGCATGTCCTTGACCACCTGGCGCTGCAGGTTTTCCTGAGAGCCACAGAGGTTGCACGGGATGATCGGGAATTGCTTGAAGTCCGAGTAGGCCTGAATGTCTTTTTCGTTGCAGTAAGCCAGCGGACGGATCACTACGTTGCGACCGTCGTCGGCCCGCAGCTTCGGCGGCATGGCCTTGAGCGAACCGTTGAAGAACATGTTCAGGAAGAACGTCTCGACGATGTCGTCGCGGTGATGACCGAGGGCCATTTTGGTCGCGCCGATTTCATCGGCAAAGGTGTACAGCGTGCCGCGACGCAGGCGCGAGCATAGCGAGCAGGTGGTTTTTCCCTCAGGAATAAGCTCCTTGACCACCGAATAGGTGTCTTTCTCGACGATGTGGTACTCGATGCCCAGTTCTTTGAGGTAAGCCGGCAGCACGTGCTCGGGAAAGCCTGGTTGCTTCTGGTCCATGTTCACGGCCACGATCTCGAACTTGATCGGAGCGACCTTCTGCAAGTGCATCAGCACGTCGAGCATGGTGTAGCTGTCCTTGCCACCGGACAGGCAGACCATGACCTTGTCGCCGTCTTCAATCATGTTGAAATCGGCGACAGCCTCACCGGCCTGGCGGCGAAGGCGCTTTTGCAGTTTGTTCTGGTTGACCGTAAGAGTGCCCATGACGCGAAATCCGTGAGGTGTGACGAAAGGCCGGCATTTTACGCAAAAACATCGCACTTGTGGCGAGGGGGCTTGCCCCCGTTCGGCTGCGCAGCAGTCGTAAAACAAACACTGCGATACCTCTTGGAAAATATAGTTGACTGATTTGGGGCCACTTCGTGGCCCAACGGGGGCAAGCCCCCTCGCCACAGGGTTTAACAGACACAGACCCATCGGCGATTACCCATAACATTTACAGCGCGATTTGCTCTAAGCCCCTCGCACTATTGCCGGTAACTCCTTTCTATACTGCGACATAAGGTCGCACACGTATTCAGACCTGTACTTACCTGGCCACTTTGGCCCGTAAGCGCTCCGCTGGGGGGCGATGGCAACAACAAGAGGAGTGACTGGCATGATCCATCACGTAGTGGGGCTCTTCACCCACCCTGACCAGGAATGGAAAGAAATCCGTGGCGACCAGGAGGAAAGCATCAGCCACATGTACCTGACGCACACCCTGATTCTGGCGGCGATCCCCGCCGTGTCGGCGTTTATCGGCACCACGCAGGTCGGCTGGGTCATTGGTAACCGGGCACCGGTGATGCTGACCATGGAAAGCGCGCTGTGGATGACCATCATGTCGTACCTGGCGATGCTCGGCGGTGTTGCGGTAATGGGCGCCTTCATCCACTGGATGGCGCGCACCTATGACGCCAACCCGAGCCTGGCGCGCTGTGTCGCGTTCGCCACGTATACCGCAACCCCACTGTTCATCGGTGGTCTGGCGGCGCTGTACCCGCACATGTGGTTGGGGATGATCGTCGGCACCGCGGCCATTTGCTACACGGTGTACCTGCTGTATGTAGGCCTGCCAACGTTCATGAACATTCCATCGGACGAGGGATTCCTGTTTTCAAGTTCGGTGCTCGCCGTAGGCCTGGTGGTGCTGGTGGCCATCATGGCGTTCACGGTAATTGTCTGGGGACTCGGCGTGGGGCCGGTCTACACTAATTAGCAACACACCACCTAATAACCAGATCTGCCAATACAGGCCGCCGCAAGGCGGCCTTCTAACGTTTGCAGCAATAAAAACGGCGACGACCATTCGGCGCCTCGGCGATTCGCAAGTCCACGGGGTTGCGGCATACTCGACGTCTCTGGAGATCCATCAAGCATGCCCGAGCAACTCAATACCCGCGTAGAAGACTGCTTCCAACAAGCCGAATCCTTTTTCAAACGACCTTTCAAACGCCCCGTGGTGAGCCTCAAGCTGCGCGGGCAAAAAGCCGGTGTCGCGCATTTGCACGAGAATCTGCTGCGCTTCAATCCGCAGCTGTACCGGGAAAACGCCGAAGACTTCCTCAAGCAGACCGTGGCTCACGAAGTCGCGCACCTGATCGCCCATCAACTGTTCGGCGACCGTATCCAGCCCCACGGCGAAGAGTGGCAACTGATCATGCGCGGCGTCTACGAACTGCCGCCCAACCGCTGCCACACCTACGACGTCAAACGCCGCAGCGTGACCCGCTACATCTACAAATGCCCGTGCGCCGACAGCGATTTTCCGTTTTCGGCCCAGCGCCATAGTTTGGTGCGGCAGGGACGGCGGTATTTGTGCCGGCGTTGTCGCAGCACGTTGGTGTTCAGTGGCGAGATGCGGGTCGAATAATGGATTTGTGGTGTTTGGGCCGGCCCCTTCGCGAGCAAGCCCGCTCCCACGGGGGATCTGTTGCGAACACAGTATTTGTGAACGACAAAGATCCATTGTGGGAGCGGGCTTGCTCGCGAAGGGGCCAGTGAATTCAACCCGAAAATCACTTCTCTTGAGCGCGATAGGCACCAGGCATCAACCCCGTCCATTTCTTGAACGCCCGGTGAAACGCCGAAGGCTCGGAGAACCCCAACTGCTCGCAATTATCTGTCGACGGTAAAACTGGCCGGCCATCTGGAAATTACGCCGACCTGTCAGATCTGACAGTAGCCAGTCTTCCCGGCCTGGTGTGTGATAACCCGCGTCCCGAGAGGACTCAGGACTTGTCACCTTCCAGGAGAGCATGATGGATATCCAGTCTGCCGCGTTGAACGAATTGTTTGTGCTGTATCCCGTGATCATCCAGGGCTGGGTGTTCCCGGTGAAACCTGCCGACATCGCCCACGGCGGCATTCCCAAAGCCCTTTACGATGGCCAGGCCCAGGGCCTTGAATGCCTGGTCGATCCCTGGACCGAGCTGCAGCTGCGATCCTGGGTTATGGCGGCCGATGATCGCGTGGATTTGTATTGCAACGGCGATCTCG
Organism: Pseudomonas sp. LBUM1673; assembly: GCF_059695645.1. Classification (NCBI taxonomy): domain Bacteria; kingdom Pseudomonadati; phylum Pseudomonadota; class Gammaproteobacteria; order Pseudomonadales; family Pseudomonadaceae; genus Pseudomonas; species Pseudomonas sp. LBUM1673. Next base: position 1,688,420 of record NZ_CP166780.1, on the reverse strand, counting down.
TCCCAGGAGCAGGCCAGATCGTCAAGCCGGGGGAGGAACACCTGCGCCAGCGTCTGTACCTGCCACACGGTTACCTGATGCATGGCGTCAACCGTCTGCATTACGTGGTTACCCGTGTCGGGGGGAACTCCGAACCCTCTCGGGATCTGTTGGTGCTGTACCACTTGCGGCCTGCGGGCAGCCTGGATCTGGCGATCCCGGCTGACGTGCTCAAGGACGGCGTCAGCGCCGCACGGGCGGCGCAAGGGGTGGAGTTAGGGTTCACCTATGCCAACCGGCGCAACCATGACCGCATCGAATTTCTGTTGGGCGACACCCAGGTCAGGTTCGACGTCCCCGACGGCACGGCGCCGATCACCCATACACTGTTCACCGACACGTTCCAGAAGGCGGGCGACAACCCGAGTGCGGTGGTCGAGTTCTATGTTGTCGACCAGTTGGGCAACCGGGTCAAATCCCCGGAGAAGCGGCTGGACATTCATCTCGACCGACTTGACCTGCCGGCCCCGACCGTCAAGGGCCAGACCGGTACCGACTTCAGCCCGACCCAGCCGGAAGTCCGGGTGCTGGTGCCTAAAGGCTCATTGTTGCCCAGCGACAAGCTGAGCGTGATCTGGAAAGGTGCCACCGATGTACCGGCGGGGTCGTACACCAGCCCGCAACGGCTGGTCAGTGCCGGGCTGGAAATTGCGGTGCCCCGTTCGGTGCTGGCCTACAGCCTGATCAAAACCGTCACCGTCACCTATGTCATCGAACGCGACGGCAAACTCTCCACCTCACTGCCCCTGAATCTGAACATTCTTGCGCTGCCGCCGACAGCCTTGATTCCACCCAGGATTCTTGAGGCCGATGCCAACAACATGCTGGACGTGACCGCGCTCGGCACTGCAAACGCCACAATCCATGCGTTGCTTTGGACGCTGATTGAAGCGGGCCAGCCGTGCTGGCTGAGTCTGGAAGGCAAAAAGGCGGACAGTACGACGCATAACTTACCGCTGTGGAATGGTCTGCCGGCACAGGTCAATGCCACTTGGATCAACCAGGGGTTCTGGCCGCAGGTGTTGGTCAACAACTACCTCAAGCAACTCGGGCACGGCACCACGCTGACGATCAAGTTCAAGGCGTCGCTGGACAAGAGTAACAACCCGGCCACGGCCACGGTGTTTCCGGATCGCACCTATACCATCAAGGCGGTGGAGCTGGTGGTACCGACCCTCGACAACATATTGGACGCCGGCAACGAGGAAGTGCTGGAGGGTGGGCTCACCGTGAGCACCACGCTGAAGCTCAAGGGCACCGCCAGCAAGGGGCAGCCCGTCGAGATCTTCGACGGTAGCGGCTCGAGCGCGGTGTCCAAGGGCACGGCGACTGCCAACGCGACGACGGGCATCTGGGAACACACGATCACCGTGCCGGTGGGCGGTCGTCGCTTGTATGCCCAGTCGCTGTATCACCCCACCCCCGTTTACTCCAACGTGCGCAACCTGACGGTGGTGGCCGTGATCGTGCCGACGCTGGCCAATGTGCTGGACGCCAACAACGTCGAAGTGCCGGAGGGCACCAGTACCATCAGCACCACATTGAAACTCAAGGGCAAGGCAAGCAAGGGGCAGCCCGTCGAGATCTTCGACGGCAGCGGTTCGAGCGCCGTGTCCAAGGGTACGGCGACTGCCCATGCGACGACGGGGGACTGGGAGCGCACGATCACCGTAGCGCAGGGCAGCCGCCGCTTGTACGCCAAATCGCTGTATCACCCCACCGCGACCTACTCCAATGTGCGCCTGCTCACGGTGGTCGCCGCCGTCTCGCCGACCATCACCTCGGTGAAGGGCGGCTCCGCCAGCGGCCCCGAGATTCCCAATGGCACCTCCACCACCGCGACCACGTTCGTATTCACTGGCAAGGCAAGTGCCAATCAGAAGATCGAACTGCGTGACAAGGGCGCTGTGAAAGCCACGATCACCGTTGGCCCGACAGGCGATTACTCGCGTACCCTCACCGGCCAGGCGCAGGGGGATCACAGCTACACGGTTAAAGCGACTTACGGGGCATTGCCGGAATCAGCGGCCCGGACGTTGAAGGTGGTGGAAAGACTGTCTGCCGGTAATAATAGAACGCTTGCTCTTTCCGGCTTCATTGTTGCCCAAGATCGTGCACCAAGAAACTTCCCACCAGCAGCTATTTTTACGCAAAATGCAAGTGGCGGCCTACTCCCTTACAAAAGTTACACCTCGAACAATCCGAGCGTCGCCAGTGTGACAAACCAAGGTACCGTCACCTGCAAAGCCAATGGAACTGCGATCATTACCGTCACGGATTCCGCCAATGCCACAGCAAGTTACACTGTGCAAGTTCGCGGAATCAAAACCATGCTTAGAAATGACGCTACCTGGCGCACATGGCCAGAAGCCTATAACTACTGCCAAGCCACGGGCGGCCGCTTAGCCACACTGAACGAAATGCAGGCGTTCTATAACCTCTATGCCAGAGAAGGAGGGAATGTCGCAGCGTTACTGGGCTGGCCGCTCATGCAATATCACCACAGTGCGTTGTTTGGGGCTTGGATGGCGGATGGGAGTGGAGGCTCACATTATTTTTTCAACCTTACCGGAACCCCGTCCCACAATAACTTGCTATATGGCCTCCATGGGGACGGCTATAGACGACCGGCGTTGTGTCTGATTGGTTGAACCATTGGGTACGTCGTAGGCCTAGTGTGTGCGGGTTTGCTCGCGATAGCTGTTTCGCAATGACAAGAAAAGGGGGGCGCATTTATTTATCCGTCCCCGTCTTTTTAACCGAGCCGGAATGTTCAATAAACAGCGATGTTTAATCGACATCTCCAGACACTCACTCAGGCTACACATCCTTGCGCCGCTGCCTACAGCTGCGCCAGAATCCGCCGGCTTGTGTGCCTTGGGGCCGGGCTCTATCGTTTCCGGGTCGCTGACGAATCAGCGATCGGGTTTCGCAGCCCAGGTTAATCAAGGCGCACAGCGCCACCGTTCCGTTTCAGATAACGTTTTTTTCGTTCGCTGAATTGCGTTACGGCGGCTGTGCGCGGGAGATCTTCGGGTCTGCCGGGTTCCTTGATTCCCGGTCTGCGAACCTGCGTACAGCTGCCACCTATCTTCGTTTCGCAGCGATCCGTGGCGGCTCCACTAATCAAGGAGCATTACCATGTTCAAGGCCACACCCAATCCCCCTGAAACCGATGACGTTTCCCCGTACGAAAAAACCGATTCAAAAAAACTCAACGAAGCCGCCAACCGCGCCCTCGACCACTACCTCAAACCGCCTACCCCCAAAGACACCCCACGCAAACCCAGCACCATTTACCACGTTGGCTCCAAGGTCGATAACGAAACTCTGCTGGTCAATGCCTGCGAGTCCCTGGCGTCGGCAAGCGTGATGCTCAGTGATTTCGCCGGGTTGATGGAGGGAACGCATCGCAACACGATGCTGGGGATTCAACAGGTGGTCATGCTCGGGGAGCTGGCGGTCAACCGAGTGCTGGATAATCTCGATCCACCGTCCTGACCATTGATCTGAGGCCACAGGGCTTTTGTGGCGAGGGAGCTTGCTCCCGCTCGGCTGCGCAGCAGTCGCAAAGCCTGAGCATGCGGTATGTCTGAACAACCGTGATCGCCGGGATGGGGGCTGCTTCGCAACCCAGCGGGAGCAAGCTCCCTCGCCACGGGATGTGTGACCGGTAGTGAGTGTTGTGGTGTTCGTGAGGCCGTCTTCGCGGGCAAGCCCGCGAAGGCTGATTCACTGACAACGCAATTTCTTCAGACACAAAAAACCCGCCGCCCCCTTCAACCGGAGCGACGGGTTTTGTCGTTTCAGCCTTCAGTTCACACGGTATCCACCTTCAACGAATGATCATTGAGCATGCCATTGATGATGGTCGCCGTGTCGTGGCCACCCGCAACCACGCCACCCGCCCCCGGCGTGACGCCATAGTGGCTGGCCAGGTTCACACCGGCCAGATCGATGGTCTGGTTTGGCGTGGCGCCGGCCATGGCGCTGACGTCGATGCTGGTGACCAGTGAGGCGCCGCTGCCGGTGACTTTGAAGTGCAGGTAGTCATCCAGCGACGCCGCGGTGCCGTTCTCGCCTTGCAGCAGTTGCGACAAGTCGAGTTTGTCGGCACCTGGGGTGAAGTCAGTGATGACGTCATGGCCGCTGTTGCCTTTGAGCCACTGGAAGGTGTCGGCGCCGTTGCCGCCGGTGAGGGTGTTGTTGCCCAGGCCGCCGATCAGGAAGTCATCGCCTCCCCCGCCGTTGAGCACGTCGTTACCCAAACCGCCGTTGATGATGTTGCTGTTGTTGTCGCCCGTGAGGCTGTCGTTGAAGTTTGAGCCGGTGAGGTTTTCGATGCCGGTCAGGGTGTCGGTGCCGGCGCCAAGGGTGTTTTGCGCGGTAAGCTGGCTGAGGTCGACAGTGACCCCGGCGGTGGCATGGGCGTAGCTCGCGGTGTCGTTGCCGGTGCCGCCGTCGAGCAAATCGTTGCCCGCGCCGCTGAACAACAAGTCATTGCCGGCACCACCGTGCATTTCGTTGTTGCCTGAGCCGGCGGTGAGCACGTCATTGCCGTCGCCGGCATTGATGACGTTGTTGCCGGTACCGGCCACCAATACGTCATCGCCCGAGGTACCCGTCAGCGTATGGCCGTCCTGGTAGGTGATGTTCACCGCCGCGCTGTCGCTGCCGCCATGGTTGTCGTTGGCGGTATAGGTGCCATGGAAGTCCGGCGTGCTCTCCTGGGCTCCGGCGTAGTTGACGGTCATGGTCAGTTGGTAGTTTTCTGCCCCCTTCCCGCTGCTGCCAGGGCCACCGTCGTCGATGTTGGTGATGTGGATCTGGTACGTGCCGTCCGCCGTGGCAGTGATGGTCTGGCCATCGGCGATGGCAATGTAGGCACCGCCGTTGAGCGAGTACTCCATGGTGACGTGGCCAGCCGCCAGGTTGTGGTCCAGGTTGAGGGTTTCACCCTGCTTGAGGTTGACGGTGATGCGGTCCTCATCATTGGTATTGTTGGTACTGACCGCCCCCAGTGCCCCGCTGACCACCAACACGGCCGTCATGGCCGCGGTGTTGGCGACAAATGCGCTGCGAGCGATGGTGACTGCCTGAACGTTGTTGCCGGTGAAACTGAAGTTCGGGTTGGTGCCGGTGAAGTCCGCGCCTTTGGTCGTCCACCCGGTGTTGAAGGTGGTCGGCGCCGCAGTCAGCGGATCGCCATTGACGTCGGTGTCGTTGGCCAGCAGCAGTTCGCCCGGCACCACAATGCTGCCCGACAGCACGTTGGTGATGACGTGATCATCGACCGCCACCGGTGGCGTGTTCGGAATCACGTTGACCGTCAGTGTTGAGCTGGTGAGGTCGCCGTCGTTGTCGCTGACGGTGAAGCCGATGTTTTCGGTGATCACCACAGCCGTGGTTTTCTGCGAGAGGTAGGTGTACTCGCCGGTGTCGAGGTTCACCACCAGGGTGCCGCTGTTGTTGGTGGCGATGCTCACGGTGTTGTTGGCGGTGTTGAACGTGCCGTGGTTAGCGCCGCCGCTGAAGCTCAGCGAACCCTGATTGCCGTTGGCTTTCGGGTCGTAGGTATACGTGGTGCCGTCGACCGTGAGGGATTTGATGAAGCCTCCATCAGCGCCGAACGTACCGCCCTCGCCCAGTAGCGAACCGGTGACCGGCGCACCTTGCACGGTGCCCGAGAGTACCGAGTTGAGTTGATTGAGGTCGGTCACTATCACGGCGTTGGTGTTGGTGTGCATGCTGCCGTCATAGGCCACTGGATCGAGGCTGTCGTCACTGACGCCGCTGCCCAGGCCGATGGCGTAGTTCTTGATGCCATTGGCGTCGAGGAAGGCTTTGAGCGCGGTCTCGTCCGCAGTGCCGATGTCGCCTTCGTTGGGTTTGCCATCGGAGAAGAAGTAGCCGACGTTCTGCGCCCCGGTGAGTTTGCCCGAGGTGCCGAACGCGGTTTGCATGGTCGCCACGGCCGCGTCGTAGTTGGTGCCACCGCCCGCCGTCAGCGTAGCGATGATCGACTTGGCCGTCGCCACATCGACCCACACCGAGGTCTTGTCGGTAGCGCTGCTGCTGAAGGTGACGATCTGCACTTTCACGTCGCCCAGATTGTCGTACTTGTCGAGCAGTGCACTGATCGCCTGCTTGGCCAGTTCCAGTCGCGACAGGCCCGATACACCGGAGGGGTCGTCCATGCTCCCGGACACGTCGATCACCAGCAACAGGTTGGAGTCGATCTGCACCGCGGGCACCGAACGGTCCGAGGCGACGGCTGTGGGCACGTCATCGACGATGTTCACCACGATGGTGCTGGTGGTGCTGTTGCCCATCGCGTCGGTGGCTTTGTAGGTGAAGGTTTCGCTCAGGGTGTTGGCGCCGTCGTTGGCGTTCGGCGAAGTTTTCGGCGCCGAGGTCAGTGTGTAAGTGTAAGAACCGTCAGGGTTGAGCAGGATCTGCCCATAGGTTCCAGCGGCGCTGCCAACCAGGGTGTAGGTGATCGCACCGCTGGCGCCGGTGACGGAGCCGACCAACGTACCAGAGCCAGTTTCACCAGTGTTGCCCGGTTCACTGCCAGTGACGGTGCCGGCGGCCAGATCCTGGCCGCCCTGGCTCAAGTCCAGCGCTTTTTCGTAGACCGTAACGTCAGTGTCTGTGATCGCTTTGATATTGTTGTTGGCGACGTCAATGGTGAGGACAGTGGTACTTTCGTCACCGTCGGCATCGCGCACGGTATAGGTGAACGTGTCAGTGGCCCCCGGTGCACCGACCGAGTTCGGGTTGCTGTGATAGACCGCGTTGCCACTGGCATCCAGCGTCAGGTAGCCGTAGGTGCCGTTGATCTGCGTATTCAAACCACCAACGGCCGAGGTCGAGGTATTGCTGCCGGCGCGCACGCCGACCACAGCAGCCGGGCCATCGGCGCCGCTGACGTCATTGCCCAGCACATTGGCGTTGACGGTACCGCCCTCCACCACCGACGCCGAGTCAGGTGTGGCGGTGGGCAGGTCATCGACGATGTTGACGTTGATCTGCCCGGTATCGGTGCTGCCATCGGTGTCGGTGGCCACCACGTTGAAGTTCTCGGTGATGCCGTTGGCGCCGTTGGCGTTGGGGTGAGTTTCGTTATCCACCAGTGTGTAGCTGTAGCTGACCACGCCCGTCGCCGGGTTGTAGCCGGTAATGGTCAGCGTACTGCCGAGCGGGGTGACGACCGACTGCGGAACGCCCGCCGCCACTCCACCGCTGACCAGGGTGATGCCGCCCACGGTGAGCGATTGCAAGCCATCAAGCGCAGTGACGGTGAAGGTCCCGCTTTGGGTCAGGGCCGGGGCATTGGGGCTAGTGCCGTCGCTGAGGTTTTTCTCGTAGACGGTGAGTTCGCCGCCGTACACATCGAGCCCGTTGAGGCTCACCGGATCGTTGTTGTTCTGGATGTTCAGCACCAGGTTGGCGGTGCTGGTGTCGCCGTCGGCATCGGTCAAGGTGTAGGTGAAGGTTTCGGTGCCGTCACCACCACCGTGCAATGCTTTGAAATCCGCATCGCTGGTGCTCAGCGTGTAGGTATAGGTGCCATTGGCATTGAGCACCAACGTGCCGTAAGTGCCGACGAAGGTGCCGGGGGTGATCGGCCCGCTGTTGGGGCCAGTCGCTACAACGTCGGCCCCCTGCACGTCGTTGGTCAGTACGTTGCCGTTGAGGGTCAGCAAGGACTCCGACGCAGTGCTGGCGTTGCTGTCGCTCACGGCCATCGGCACGTCATCGACGATGTTCACCACGATCGTGCTGGTGACGATGTTGCCGAGCGAATCGGTGGCCTGATAGGTGAAGGTTTCGGTCAGGGTGTTGGCGCCGTCGTCGGCGTGAGGCGTGGTGCTCGCTGGCGAAGTCAGGGTGTAGGTGTAGGTGCCGTCCGGGTTGATCAGGATTTGCCCGTAGGTTCCGGTGGCGCTGCCGACCAGGGCGTAAGTGATCGCACCGGTGGCGCCGGTGACGGAGCCGGCCAAGGTGCCGCTGGCGGTTTCACCGGTGTTGCCTGGCTCGCTGCCGGTGACCGTGCCTGCTGCCAGGTCCTGGCCATCCTTGGTCAGATCCAGGGCTTTTTCGTGAACCACCACATCGGTTTCGGGGGCTGCTACGAGGCTACCGTTGTAAACGTCGATGGTGATCGTGGTGGTGCTTTCATCGCCGTCGGCATCGCGTACGGTGTAGGTGAACACATCCGTGGCACCCGGCGCGCCGACCGAGTTCGGGTTGCTGTGGTACACGGCGTTGCCGTTGGCATCCAGGGTCAGGTAGCCATAGCTGCCGTTGACTTGCGTGTTCAAACCGCCGATGGCCGACGTCGAGGTGTCGCTGCCGGCGCGCACGCCGACCACTGCCCCACCCACGGCTGGGCCGTCAGCACCGGGCACATCGTTGCCCAAGACATTACCGCTGACCGTACCGCCTTCCGCCACTGAGGCTGCATCGACGTGGGCGGTGGGCACATCATCGACGATGTTGATCACGATGGTATTGGTGACAATGTTGCCCAGAGAGTCGGTCGCCTGATAGGTGAAACTTTCGCTCAGGGTGTTCGGCCCGTCGTTGGCGTGAGGCGTGGTTGCCGGTGGTGAGGTCAGGGTGTAGGTGTAGGTGCCGTCCGGGTTGATCAGGATTTGCCCGTAGGTTCCGGTGGCGCTGCCGACCAAGGTGTAAGTGATCGCACCGGTGGCGCCGGTGACAGAGCCGGCCAACGTACCGGAGCCGGTTTCACCGGTGTTACCGGGGTCACTGCCGGTGACCGTGCCTGCCGCCAGGTCCTGGCCATCCTTGGTCAGATCCAGGGCTTTTTCGTGAACCGTCACGTCGGTATCGGTGACCGCGACGAGGCAACTGTTGTAAACGTCGATGGTGATCGTGGTGGTGCTTTCATCGCCGTCGGCATCGCGTACGGTGTAGGTGAACACGTCCGTGGCACCCGGCGCGCCGACCGAGTTCGGGTTGCTGTGATACACGGCGTTGCCGCTGGCATCCAGAGTCAGGTAGCCGTAGGTGCCGTTGATTGGCGCGTTCAAGCCTCCGATGGCCGACGTCGAGGTGTCGCTGCCGGCGCGCACGCCGACCACGGCACCACCCGCCGCAGGACCGTCAGCACCAAGCACATCGTTGCCCAAGACATTACCGCTGACCGTACCGCCCTCCACCACTGAGGCTGCATCGACGTGGGCGGTGGGCACATCATCGACAATGTTGATCACGATGGTATTGGTGACACTGTTGCCCAGAGGGTCGGTGGCCTGATAGGTGAAACTTTCGCTCAGGGTGTTCGGCCCGTCGTTGGCGTGAGGCGTGGTCGTGGGTGCGGACGTCAGGGTGTAGGTGTATCCGCCGTCCGGGTTAAGCAGGATTTGTCCGTAGGTTCCGGTGGCGCTACCGACCAAGGTGTAAGTGATCACGCCAGTGGCGCCAGTGACGGAGCCGGCCAGCGTGCCGCTGGCGGTTTCACCGGTGTTGCCAGGCTCGCTGCCGGTGACCGTGCCCGCTGCGAGGTCCTGGCCATCCTTGGTCAAATCCAGGGCTTTTTCGTGAACTGTCACGTCGGTATCGGTGGTCGATACGAGGGTGCAGTCGGCCACGTTGATGGTGATGGTCGTGGTGCTTTCATCGCCGTCGGCATCGCGCACGGTATAGGTGAACACATCCGTGGCACCCGGCGCGCTGACCGAGTTCGGGTTGCTGTGGTACACGGCGTTGCCGCTCGCATCCAGGGTCAGGTAGCCATAGCTGCCGTTGATTTGCGTGTTCAAGCCACCGATGGCCGACGTCGAGGTGTCGCTGCCAGCGCGCACACCCACTACTGCACCACTGGGCGCCGGACCGTCGGCACCGCCGATGTCGTTATTGAGCACGTTGCCCGAGCCCGTCGCGCCCTCGGCCACCGTGGCGAGATCGGGGTGGGCGGTGGGCACGTCATCGACGATGTTGACGTTGATCTGACCCAATGCCGTGCTGCCATCGACATCGGTGGCGACGACGTTGAGGTTCTCGGTGATGCTGTTGGTGCCGTTGGCGTTCGGGTGGGTTTCGTTATCCACCAGGGTGTAGCTGTAGCTGACCACGCCGGTCGCGCTGTCGAAACCGGTGATGGTCAGCGTACTGCCGAGGGGCGTGACGATCGATTGCGGGAAGCCGGCGGCCACACCACCGGTGACCACCGCGATGCCGCCCACCGTCAGGGTTTGCAAACCGTCGAGCGCGGTGACAGTGAAGGTGCCGCTTTGGGTCAAGGCGGGTGTGTTGGGGCTGGTGCCGTCGCTGAGGTTTTTCTCGTAAACGGTGAGTTCTCCGCCTTCGACATTCAGGCCATTGATGATCACCGGGTCATCGTTGTTGTGAATCTCCAGCACCAGGTTCGCGGTGCTGGTATCGCCATCGGCGTCCGTCAGGGTGTAGGTGAACGTTTCCGTGACACTGCCGTCGCCATGCAAGGCTTTGAAGTCGGCATCGCTGGTGTTCAGGGTGTAGGTGTACGTGCCGTTGGGGTTGAGCACCAGCGTGCCGTAAGTCCCGTTGAACGTGCCGCCAATGATCGGCCCGCTGTCGGGGCCGGTGGGAATGCGGTCAGCGCCCTGGAGGTCGTTGGGCAGCACGCTGCCGGTCAGGGTCAGCAGGGTTTCCGAGGCGGTATTGGCATTGGTGTCGTCGATCGCTTTGGGCACATCGTCGGTGATGGTGACGTCCAGCGAACCGGTCGCGGTATCGCCGTTGCTGTCGCCCGCGACCACGGTGAATTGTTCACTGAGGCTGTTGGCGCCATCCCCGGCAGAGTGAGTTTCGTTGCCGACCAGAGTGTAGCTGTAACTCACCACGCCGGTGGCCGGGTTGTAGCCGGTGATCGTCAGGGTATTGCCCAGTTGAGTGGTGATCGACTGCGGAAAACCGGCGGCCACCCCGCCGCTGATCACGTTGATCCCGCCGATGCTCAGGCTGGTCAGCCCGTCGGGTGCAGACACCGTGAAGGTGCCGCTCTGGATAAGCGCCCCCGGATTGCTGGCCGAACCGTCCGCCAGGTTGGATTCATTGAGGGTCAATTCGCCCCCCGCCACCGACAGGCCGATGAGGGTGACCGGGTTATTCGGCGCGCCTGTACCTCCTGCACCTCCTGCACCGTTGTCGCCGTTGTCCGGGTCTCGACGCTCCAGGGGGAATTCGGGAATACCGTTGAAGCCCGCGGTGGGGAAACCAATGATGGGATCGACCCGACCCGCCACTTCCTCCAGCAGCACAAAACTGTGGCCGCCGCCCAGTGCTCCACCCGGTGCCCCCGTTGCGCCCGGTCCGGCCGCGGTGGCTTCACCGGCCTGGGTCGGGTCGGCGCCGGCAGCAATGGCTTTTTGCAGTTGCTCGACATCGGTCAGTTGCGCCTGGCTTGGCGCCACTGCATCGGCGGTCTCCACATGCGGCGCCTGATGGGTGAGTAACTGGGCCGTCATTTGCAGACTGCTGTCACGTCCCAGGGTCAACTCCTGGCCATTTTGCAGCTGCACCGCCACCGCGCCTTCAGCCCCGGTGACCAGTTGCTCGCCGGCAAACAGCCGATCACCCTCGACCAGCGTGCGTCGGGTGCCATCACCCGCCACTGCGTACACCTGACCGATGACCTTACTGACGATACCGATGAGCGTTGCCATGTGCATTTCCTCCGCTGCCAACTGTTGTCGGCATCCTGTTTGCGCGAAGAAGTGCTCATGGTTCAAGCAGGCTGCCTGGCTGCCGGGACGCGTTTACCTGAAAGTAAACCGCTGTCTCCCAACACCCTCGCCAGACGTGTCGCTCGCAAGGAATTGTCTGAAACGGGATAAAACCCTCTGCAATCAATCGCATCGGGATCCATTTTCAAAACAACCGCCCTGCGAACAATGCGTAACGGTTTTGAATCACCAGAGTGACAGAAAATTGTCGCCTCAAAACCGTCTCGCTTCCCTCCCCTCCAGCACTTCTTCGCCCTATGTCGAAAAATGAATAGAACCTTCCCAAAACCCCTCGAAGCTCCGTAGAGCTCACAAAACAAAGGCTTTCTGATTGAACAATGTGCTGGATTTTTCAGAGCGCATAAGTTTTTTTCGGCATAAGCCTTATGAGAAATCCTTCTTAGCTTCTCTTCAGGATGTTCTTAGCTACTGGTGTAACAAGCGTGAAACGGTTTCACTTAAAAATAACGCCAAATATTTGGCGACCAGCTAAGTACCATCAGGAATCAGGGAGAGGCATCCATGCGCGTTTTAACCCCCCTCTGCGGCGCGATTTTGCTGGCCATGGCCTGCACTTCTCAGGCTCAGGCGATGTCATTGACCGAGGCGATCCAGAGCACCATCGCGACTCACCCGGAACTGGCGTCGCGAGTCGACGCCCGGCTCTCGGCCGATGAGCAGATTAAAGTCGCCAAAGGGGGCTTTTATCCATCGGTGGATTTGAATGCCGCCTACGGGCGCGGCTACAGCGATAACACCACCACTCGGGCGCAGGGCAACCACCACACCGAAATCCTCACTTACACCCAATCGGAACTGCGCCTGCGGCAAATGCTGTTCGATGGTTTCAACACCTCCAACGAGGTCGCGCGCACCAAAGGCGTGGCCAACTCGCGGGCGTATTACGCTCAAGGCACCGCCCAGGACCTGGCCCTGCGCACCATCGAGGTATACCTCGAAGTGCTCAAGCGCCGCGAACTGGTGACCCTGGCCAAGAACAACCTGCAAGCGCACATGCGGGTCAACGATCAGATCGGCCTGCGTACCCAGCGTGGGGTCGGCAGCAACGCCGACTCTGACCAGTCCACCGCTCGCCGGGCGCTGGCGCAAAACAACCTCGACACCGCCGAAGTCGATCTGGCCGATGCCGAGACGAATTTCTTCAGTGTCGTGGGGCGCATGCCCGATGAACTGGAAGCGCCGCCCTCAACCCGTGGCGAATTGCCCGCCACCCTGCCGGAAGCCCAGCAGAGCATGGTGGAAAACAACCCGTACCTGAAATCCGCCCAGGCCGACGTGCAATCGGCCGAGAGCCAGTACGAAGTCGCCAAGTCGCCGTTCTACCCGCGCTTTGACGCGGAAGCGGCGGTGGGCGCCAATAACAATGTTCAGGGCGACGAAGGCCACGACAACGAATGGCGAGTGGGTGTGGTGATGAACTACAACCTGTTCCGGGGCGGCAGCGACAAGGCCCGGCTGGCCTCCAATGCGCACCAGATCAACCAGGCGCTGGACATCCGCAACAACGCCCTGCGCCAGCTCAACGAGAACGTCCACCTGGCCTGGAACGCCATGCTCAACGCCAAGAAACAAACCCCGACTGCCCGTGAATACGCAGAAACCACTACTCGTGTGCGGGCCGCGTATCAGGATCAGTTCGGTCTCGGTCAACGGACCCTGCTCGACGTACTCGACAGTGAAAACGAGCTCTACAACGCCAACCGCCGCTACACCGAAGTGCGCTACACCGAGGAGTTTTCGATGTACCGCGTGCTGGCGAACATGGGCCAGTTGTTGAGTAAACAACGGGTGGTGCTGCCCGCCGATGCGATCGCCTCCACCGAAGTAAAAAACGAAGCTCGCTTGCCTGAACTGAAGTAGCTCAAATGAAGTAGCTCAAGGGGAGCGTTCACTGTGACCAGCATGGAAACCGGCAACACGGGGGTCGATCCGCGCCTGAGCTTCGATGACCCGCTTCTGGACGGTCTGTTGATTCTCTGCAAACTCCACGGTGCGACGGTCAGTCGCGCCAGCCTGAGTGCCGGGCTGCCAATGGCACACCAACGTTTGAGCCTGGACCTGCTGCCCCGTGCAGCGGCCCGCGCCAGTTTGCAGGCGCGTGTGTTGCGCCGTGAGCTGGGGGAGATTTCCGCGCTCAACCTGCCTGTGATGCTGATCCTCAACCATGGCCGCTGCGCGGTCTTGCGTCGCTTCGGCGAGGACGGTCAGGCGCTGATTCTGCCGAGCGAAGCCGACGGTGGAGAACAATGGGTCAGCACGGACGAGCTGGCCGCCAACTACAGTGGCCAGGCCTTGTTCGCCCGGCCGCGGCATGAACTCGAAGATCTGCGATCGCCGCTGGTGCCGCGAGTGGAGGCGTGGTTTCGCGACACGTTGAAGTTGTCGAAGTGGCTGTACAGCGATGCGATTCTGGCGAGTTTTCTGATCAACTTGCTGGGCCTGATGGTGCCGCTGTTCGTGATGCAGACCTACGACCGGGTGGTGCCGAACCAGGCCACTTCAACCTTGTGGGTGCTGTCGATCGGCTTGCTGATCGGCACCGGGTTCGAATTGGTGCTGCGAGTGGTTCGCGCGCACTTGCTGGACACCGCGGGGAAGAAAACCGATGTGATTCTTTCGGCGACTTTGTTCGAACGCATCACCGGCATGGCGATGAAAGCGCGGCCGGCGACCATTGGCGGTTTCGCCCAAAGCATTCATGATTTTCAGGGGCTGCGGGAGTTTCTCACCGCCGTCACGCTGACCAGCCTGATCGACCTGCCCTTCGCCCTGCTGATGCTGGTGGTGATCGGCCTGCTCGGCGGCTGGCTGGTGGTGATTCCGCTGTTGGCGTTCCCCATCACAATCATCTTCGCCATGGTGATTCAGGTACGCCTGCGCGACACCGTGCAGAAGAGTTTGAGCCTCGGCGCCGAACGCCAGGCCCTGCTGATCGAAACCCTCGGCGGCCTGGAAACCCTCAAGGCGTGCAGCGCCGAAAGCGAACGCCAGCACAAATGGGAAAGCACCCACGGCGCCCTCACCCGCCTCGACAGCCATGCGCGTAACCTCTCGGCGCTGGCCACCAACGGCACGCTGTTCATTCAGCAGTTCTCCGGCATGGCGACCATCGTCGCCGGGGTCTATAGCATCATTGCCGGCAACCTCAGCGTCGGCGCGCTGGTGGCGACCTATATGCTCGGCAGCCGCGTGCTCGCGCCGTTGGGGCAGATCGCCGGGCTGATCACTCGTTATCAGCAAGCGCAACTGACCATGAAAAGCACCGATGCGCTGATGTCGTTGCCGCAAGAACGTGACGCCAAACAGCGGCCGTTGGAGCGCACGCAATTGCAAGGCGCACTCGACGTCAGCGGGGTGACGTTCCACTACAACGGCCAGAATGCTCCGGCCCTGGCCAATGTCAGCTTCAGCATGAAACCGGGCGAACGGATCGGCATCATCGGCCGCAGCGGGTCGGGCAAAAGCACGTTGGCGCGGCTGGTGATGGGTTTCTATGCGCCGGAAGAAGGCCAGTTGCTGCTCGATGGCCTGGACCTGCGGCAACTGGACGTCGCCGACCTGCGTCAACAGATCGGCTACGTCGCCCACGACCTGCCGTTACTGGCCGGCAGCCTGCGCGACAACCTGACCCTCGGCGCGCGCTACATCAGCGATGCCCGAATGCTCGAAGTCGCCGAATTGACCGGCGTCACTGAACTGGCTCGCCAGCATCCCCAGGGCTTCGACCGGCCGGTGGGTGAACGCGGTCAGTTGCTGTCGGGTGGGCAACGCCAAGCGGTGTTACTGGCGCGGGCCTTGCTGCTCGACCCGCCGATCATGTTGCTCGACGAACCCACCAGCGCCATGGACAACAGCAGCGAAGACGTTCTGCGGCAGAAACTCCACGGCTGGATTCAGGGCAAAACCCTGCTGCTGGTCACTCACCGCACCTCGATGCTCAGCCTGGTGGACCGGTTGGTGGTGCTGGACAACGGCCGGATCGTCGCCGACGGCCCGAAAGAAGCGGTCATCGATGCATTGCGCAAGGGCCGTGTCGGCTCTGCGGCGGTCTAGGGGCGCCCACTCGATGCTGGTACATAACCTGTGGCGAGGGAGCTTGCTCCCGCTGGGTTGCGAAGCAGCCCCAAAGCCATTCACCCCGTTGTATCAGACAGATCGAGCTGGCAGGTTTACGACTGCTTCGCAGCCGAACGGGGGCAAGCCCCCTCGCCACAGGAGCGGGAGCAAGCTCCCTCGCCACAGGTTTGTGTTCGGCTTTATTTCTCTTAACTGACGGGTATCGCCCCATGTCTGTTCAAACACCGGATTCAGCGGCCCGAGGCTACTTCGGCAGTTTCAACAAAAGCGCCGAAAGCGAGTTCATGCCGGAAACCGCCGGCGCCTCGTTGCAGGATTCGCCGCGCTGGTCGCGGATCACCGTGTGGCTGGCGGCAACACTGCTGATCACCGCGCTGGTCTGGGCCAAGTTCGCCGTATTGCAGGAAGTCACCACGGGCGAAGGCAAGGCGATTCCGTCGAGCAAGGTTCAGGTGATCCAGAACCTGGAGGGCGGCATCGTCACAGAGATCCTCGTTCGCGAAGGGCAAATGGTAAACAAAGGTGACACCTTGCTGCGCCTGGATGACACGCGATTCCTGTCGAACAAGGGTGAAAGCGAAGCGGACCGCTATGCGCTGACCGCGCAAGTCGAACGGCTGTCCGCCGAAGCGGAAGGTCGGCCGTTCAAGCTGTCCGAGGAAGTCATCGCCAAAGCCCCGCAAGTGGCCGAGGACGAACGCTCGCTGTACGAACAACGTCAGCGCCGGCTGGCCAGCGAGCAGCGCACGCTGACCGAACAACTTCGGCAGAAAACCCAGGAACTGGCGGAATTCCGCTCCAAGCAGGGGCAGTTCAGTTCCAGCCTGGCGCTGCTGCAGCAAGAGATGAACATGTCTGCGCCACTGGTGGGCACCGGGGCGGTTTCGCCGGTGGAAATCCTGCGGCTCAAACGCAGCGCAGTGGAAATCCGCGGCTCGCTGAACGCCACGACCCTGGCGATTCCCCGGGCGGAATCGGCGATCAATGAGATCAAAAGCAAAATCGACGAGTCCGAACAATCCTTCCGTTCGGAAGCAGCGAAAGAACTGAATGAAAAACGTACCGACCTGTCGAAAATCACCGCCTCGAGCATTGCCATCGACGACCGCGTGACGCGCACCACCGTGATGTCGCCGGTTCACGGCATTATCAAAGTGCTGAAGGTCAACACCATCGGTGGCGTGGTCCAGCCGGGCAACGACATGGTGGAAATCGTGCCGCTGGAAGACAACCTGCTGATCGAAGCCAAGGTCCGCCCTCAAGACGTGGCGTTCCTGCATCCGGGCCAGAAAGCCATGGTCAAGTTCAGCGCTTACGACTACACGATTTACGGGGGGTTGAGTGCGAAGCTGGAACTGATCGGGGCGGACACCATCACCGATGACAAGGGCAACAGCTTTTATCTGATTCAGGTGCGGACCGACAAAAATCACTTGGGCGGAGATCTGAAACCGCTGCTGATCATTCCGGGGATGGTGGCGACGGTGGACATTATTACCGGGGAGAAAAGCGTGCTGGATTATTTGCTTAAACCGGTGTTGAAAGCGCGGACTGAGGCGATGCGGGAGCGGTAGTCTGCGGCGGGAATTTTCTGTGATTGTTCTCCCGCTATCGCGAGCAGGCTCGCTCCCACAGTTGATCTCCAGTGAACACAAAGTTTGTGACCATTGCATATCCCTGTGGGAGCGAGCCTGCTCGCGATAGGGCCGGCACGAACAGCGACTATTTCGGCCCGTGATTGCGCTGAAAAACCTCCTCCCCCATCGCCACTATCTGCCCCTCGATCAACGCCTCGAATGGCTTCAACAACGGCTCAAAACTGACGGGCGACTCGAGCGTCTGCAACGCCTGAACAATCGCCTCCACCGTCGACAACGCCCCTGGCCCCGGAGCCTTGCGCAATCGATAACGCGACACCCCGCCCTCGGCCAGGGTCACTCTGGGCAACGCCGCCAACAACGGATTGAGGTGCAGCATCTTGCGCGCCTTGCGCCAGGTGCCATCCGGAACCACCAGCAGCAGCGGCTCATCATTCGCGGTGTAGGCCTGCATCGGCTGCGCCTCCTCACCGGGAAACAGCAACCGCGCCTGATAGCCCGGCTGATTCAACAGCACCGGCAAATCCTCGAACACCTCGCCCACCCTCAACTCGGCATTCTTCAACCCCAACGCCGCCAACCGCGCGGTGTTCAGCGCATGGTTCACTTCGCTTGGATGCTGAAGCAGCAACACTCGAGTGCGGCTGTCGAGGCTCGGGATCAGCGGGCACAGGCAGTGAGTTTGAGGGCGCAAGCAGCGCGGGCACTGGATTCTGGACATCGGTTTTTCTCCCTCAGGCCTGATTGAGCTGCGCTTTGAGCAGGTCGCGGAAGGTCTGGATCAGCGGTTCGCGGCTGCGGCCACGGCGCACGATCATCGAGAACGGCGCCTGATAACCGAACGTCGCCGGCAGCAGCACGCGCAAATCACCCTTGTCGGCCCAGGCCTGGGCGTAGTGCTCCGGCAGGTAACCGATGTAGGCGCCGGACAGCACCAGAATCAGCTGGGCCTCCATACTTTCCACGGTCGCCGCGCTGTGTTTGAAACCGTGGCGGGCCAGCTCTGCCTGGCTCCAATAACCGCGACCGACCATGCGCTGCTGGGTGATGACTTGCTCGGGGATGCGCCGCTCGGTGAACAGCGGGTGGCGACTGCTGCAATACAACCAGTGTTGCTCGCGGTAGAGCGGCATGTAGACCAGACCGCTCATGCGTGTGGAAAAGGCACCGATGGCTAGGTCGAGGCGGTTGTCTTGTACGCCGAGTTGCAGTTCGTAGGGGCTCATGACCGACAGATGCAAATGCACCGCCGGGTGTTCCTGACTGTAGGCGCCAATGGCTTCGGCGAACGGCAAGGCCTTGTCGCTGACGGTGGAGTCGATCACGCCCAGGTTCAGAGTGCCACGCAACTCGCCTTTGAGGGCGGCGGCGTATTGTTCGAAACCTTCGAGTTCGGCCAATAGACGCAGGGTTTCCTGATGGAACAGCTCGCCCTTGCTGGTCAGGCTGAAACCACCGCGCCCGCGATGGCAAAGCACCAGACCGAGGGCCGCTTCGAGTTGGCTCATGTAAGTGCTGATGGCCGAGGTCGACAGGTTGAGCTCGTGTTGGGCGTTGGCGAACCCCTGATGGCGGACCACGCTGACGAAGATGCGCAATAGTTTCAGGTCGGGTAAAGCATTGGCCATGGGGGGCTCCGGTTGCAAGGTAGTGCATGTTGCTTTTGTGGCGAGGGAGCTTGCTCCCGCTCGGCTGCGCAGCAGTCGTAAACTTGGCAATGCGATCCACCAGACACAACGAAGTGAATGGTTTTGGGGCCGCTTCGCAGCCCAGCGGGAGCAAGCTCCCTCGCCACAGGGGTTCTGCGTGTGGTCAGAAGTCTATCGCTACCGTCTTCATTAGTTTAGAAAAATCTGAACTAAGTATTTGCCCGTAGCGATTCTTCCCGGCCACTGCATTTCGCAGAATCGGCCCACAGCGGTGCCCGTCTCTCCCCGAGCGGCTTACCTGCATAAATAAAACAACGACGATGAGGCCTTACCCGTGGACAAGATTCTTCACCAACCACTGGGCGGCAACGAAATGCCGCGCTTCGGCGGCATCGCCACCATGCTGCGACTCCCCCATTTGCCATCTGCTGCCGGCCTGGACGCTGCCTTTATCGGCATCCCGCTGGACATCGGCACTTCCCTGCGCCCCGGCACCCGTTTCGGGCCGCGTGAAATCCGCGCTGAATCGGTCATGATCCGCCCGTACAACATGGCCACCGGTGCTGCACCGTTCGACTCGCTGTCGGTGGCCGACATCGGTGACGTGGCGATCAACACCTTCAACCTGCTCGACGCCGTACGGATCATCGAAGAGGCCTACGACAACATCCTCGAACACGATGTGATCCCTCTGACCCTGGGCGGCGACCACACCATCACCCTGCCGATCCTGCGTGCCATCCATAAAAAGCACGGCAAGGTCGGCCTGGTTCACATCGACGCTCACGCCGATGTGAACGATCATATGTTCGGCGAGAAAATCGCCCACGGCACCACCTTCCGTCGCGCTGTAGAAGAAGGTCTTCTGGATTGCGACCGCGTGGTGCAAATTGGCCTGCGCGCTCAGGGTTACACCGCTGATGACTTCAACTGGAGCCGCAATCAAGGCTTCCGTGTGGTTCAGGCTGAAGAATGCTGGCACAAATCCCTGGCCCCGCTGATGGCTGAAGTGCGCGAGAAAGTCGGTGGCGGTCCGGTGTACCTGAGTTTCGATATCGACGGTATCGACCCGGCTTGGGCACCCGGTACCGGCACCCCGGAAATCGGCGGTCTGACGACCATTCAGGCGATCGAGATCGTTCGCGGTTGCCAAGGCCTCGACCTGGTCGGCTGCGATTTGGTAGAAGTCTCGCCAGCGTACGACACCACCGGCAACACCTCGCTGCTGGGCGCCAACCTGCTGTACGAAATGCTCTGCGTACTGCCGGGCGTGGCGCATCGCTGAGGATCGGTCATGAGCGAACGTGATCAGGTACTCAACGCCGCCGCCGAGCTGGTGTCGGCCTTTGCCCGTAACGATCGCGAAGCTTACTTCGGCGCATTCAGCGTTGATGCCAGCTTCGTGTTCTACACCCTCGAGCAGCCCCTGCTGTCGCGCGATGCCTATCAGGCGTTGTGGGACACCTGGCGCGCCGAGGACGGCTTCGAGGTGCTGTCATGCACCTCGAGCAACGCCTTCGTCAGCCTGCAGGGTGACGTGGCGATTTTCATCCATGACGTAGCCACCGAGCTGCGCATGCAAGGGGAGCAACACTTCAGCCAGGAGCGCGAGACGATTGTTTTCAAGAAACAGGCGTCTGGCCAAAAACAACAAGGCCTATGGCTGGCCTGCCACGAACATTTGTCCGCCATGCCGGAAGGGCTGCCACCCCCTTAGCCAAACAGGTGACGCTCACACACGATGAGCGCGCCTTTATGATCGGAGCAGATCATGAATAACAACAACAAAGACCAAAGCCTTACGCAAATCGAAACCTACGGGGTCGAACAGATCCCGGACAACGAACGCACCGCAGGCCCGACGGACTTGTTCCGGATGATCTTCGGCGGTTCCAACACCTTTGCCACCGCCGTGCTCGGCAGTTTCCCGGTACTGTTCGGCCTGTCTTTTCAGGCGGGCGTCTGGGCGATTGTGCTGGGTGTGTTGCTGGGTTCGCTGATCCTTGCACCAATGGGCCTGTTCGGTCCGCTCAATGGCACCAACAACGCGGTGTCTTCCGGTGCGCACTTCGGCGTGCACGGGCGAATCGTCGGCTCGTTTCTGTCGCTGCTGACCGCCATCGCCTTCTTCTCACTCTCGGTGTGGAGCTCGGGTGATGCGCTGATCGGTGGCGCGAAACGCCTGATCGGCCTGCCGGAAACCGACCTGACCCTGGGCCTGGCCTACGGTCTGTTCGCAATCCTGGTGCTGACAGTGTGCATCTACGGTTTCCGCTTCCTGCTGTGGGTCAACAAGATCGCCGTGTGGAGCGCCAGCCTGTTGTTCCTGTTGGGCGTCTTCGCTTTCGCCGGTCCTTTCGATGTGAATTACGCCGGCAGCGTCAGCCTCGGTCAACCGGGTTTCTGGGCGGCCTTCATCGGCGCTGCACTGGTAGCGATGAGCAACCCGATCTCCTTCGGGGCGTTCCTCGGCGACTGGTCGCGCTATATCCCGCGTGACACCTCCAAGCGCCGGATCATGGCTGCCGTGGTGATCTCGCAGATCGCCACCTTCATCCCGTTCCTGTTCGGGCTCGCCACCGCCACCATCGTGGCGATCAAGGCACCGGACTACATCGCGGCCAACAACTACGTCGGCGGTCTGCTGGCGGTGTCGCCGAGCTGGTTCTTCCTGCCGGTGTGCCTGATTGCAGTGATCGGCGGCATGTCCACCGGCACCACTTCGCTGTATGGCACCGGGCTGGACATGTCCAGCGTGTTCCCACGGGTGCTGTCGCGGGTCAAGGCCACGCTGCTGATCGGCGTGATGTCGATTGCCTTCATCTTCATCGGGCGCTTTGCGGCGAACCTGGTGCAGAGCGTGTCGACCTTCGCCGTGCTGATCATCACCTGCACCACCCCGTGGATGGTGATCATGATCATCGGCCTGCTGATGCGTCGCGGCTTCTACTGCCCGGATGACCTGCAAGTGTTCACCCGTGGCGAAAAAGGTGGCCGTTACTGGTTCACCCACGGCTGGAACTGGCGTGGCCTGGGGGCCTGGATCCCGAGCGCGCTGGTGGGTTTGTGCTTCGTGAATCTGCCGGGGCAGTTTGTCGGGCCGCTGGGCAATCTGGCCGGCGGGATCGACATCAGCCTGCCGGTGACCCTCGGTCTGGCGTCGCTGGTGTACCTGACGTTGCTGAGCCTGTTCCCGGAATCGCGGGAAGTATTTGGCCCGACCGATGCACGCAGCAAGGGCAAGGACTCGCTCGGTAAACCGGCGATGCGACAAGCCGCCTGATTCAACACATTACCTGTGGTCAACGCATTACCTGTGGGAGCGAGGCTTGCCCGCGAAGAACGATGACGCGGTCTGCCTGGCGGACCGCGGTGCTCCCTTCGCGGGCAAGCCTCGCTCCTACAGGAATTGGTATTCCCACAAAGATTGATTTTCGCCTCACCATAAAAAAGACAATCGGAGACACGCCATCATGGCTTTGGATTTATTCGTCGTTCTCATTTACGCCGCCGCGATGCTGGTGCTCGGCTACTTTGGCATGCGCAAGGCCAAGACCAACGAAGACTACCTGGTCGCCGGTCGTAACCTCGGCCCGACCCTGTACATGGGCACCATGGCCGCTACGGTTCTGGGTGGCGCATCCACCGTCGGCACTGTGCGTCTGGGCTACGTCCATGGCATTTCCGGTTTCTGGCTGTGCGCCGCACTGGGTTGCGGGATCGTGGCGCTGAACCTGTTCCTCGCCAAACCGCTGCTGAAGCTGAAAATCTACACCGTCACCCAGGTGCTGGAAAAACGCTACAACCCGATGGCCCGCTCGGCGAGCGCGGCGATCATGCTGGCCTATGCGCTGATGATCGGCGTGACCTCGATCCTGGCCATCGGCACGGTGCTGCAAGTACTGTTCGGCCTGCCATTCTGGATCTCGGTACTGCTCGGCGGTGGCGTGGTGGTGGTCTACTCGGCCATCGGTGGCATGTGGTCCCTGACCCTGACCGACATCGTGCAATTCGTGATCAAGACCGTAGGCCTGATGTTCATCCTGTTGCCAATCTGCCTGTACCGCGTCGGCGGCTGGGATGAGTTGGTGATGAAACTGCCGGCAGCCGCCTTCAGCTTCACCACCATCGGTTGGGACACCATCATCACCTACTTCATGATCTACTTCTTCGGCATCCTGATCGGTCAAGACATCTGGCAACGGGTGTTCACCGTCAAGACCGCCAAAGTCGCTCAGTACGCCGGTACCTTCGCGGGTATCTACTGCATCCTCTACGGTCTGGCCTGCGCCCTGATCGGCATGGCGGCACACGTGCTGATCCCGGACCTGGACAACGTCAACAACGCCTTCGCCGCCATCGTCAAACTGTCCCTGCCGGACGGCATTCGTGGCCTGGTGATCGCTGCGGCACTGGCCGCCATGATGTCCACCGCCAGCGCCGGTTTGCTGGCCGCCTCCACCACCCTGACCGAAGACCTGCTGCCAAAACTGCGCGGCGGTAAACAGTCGAGCCTGAGGATCAACCGCTTGTTCACCCTGCTGACCGGTATTGCCGTGCTGGGGATCGCACTGGTGGTCAACGACGTGATCAGCGCCCTGACCCTGGCTTACAACCTGTTGGTGGGCGGCATGCTGATCCCGCTGATCGGTGCGATTTTCTGGAAACGCGCAACCACCGCCGGCGCCATCGCCAGCATGGGCCTGGGCTTTGCCACCGCGCTGCTGTTCATGATCAAGGACGGCATGGACGCCAACACCCCGATCTACTACAGCCTCGGCGTGGGTCTGGTGAGTTTCGTTGTGGTCAGCTTGCTGTCCCGTCGCCCGGCAGTGGTGGCGAGCGCGATCTAATCTTTACGTTATACGGCTTCACTTTTTCTTCGACGGGTGTGGCGTCGGTTGCCACACCCGTTTTTTTTCGCCTGAAGGAATCTGCCCATGAAGATCGTCAGCCGCGATCAGTGGTTCGAGGTCAAACAGTTCAGCGACGGCATACGCCTGATTCACGAGCCCTACATTCGGCCCTTTTACCGCTGCAATCTCTGGCACATTCAGGGGCGTGACAAGGATTTGCTGCTGGACAGCGGTTCCGGCCTGGTCAGCCTGCGCGAACAATTGCCGTGGATCACCGAACGACCACTGGTGGCGGTGGCCAGTCATTGCCATTTCGACCACATCGCCGGCCATCACGAATTCCCCGAACGGCTGGTGCACCCGGCCGAAGCACAGATCCTCGCCGAGCCCGACGGCGACAACACCCTGAGCAAGCTTTTCGTCGGTGATGAGATGTTCGAGGCTCACCCCGACTGCCCGTTGTGCTACGCCGAATACCGGGTCAAAGCCGCACCGGCCACAGGTTTGATCGAAGAAGGCGACGTGCTCGACCTCGGTGATCGGGTCTTGCAAGTGCTGCACACGCCAGGACATTCACCGGGCGGCATCAGCCTGTTTGAAGCAGCGACCGAAACCCTGTTCAGCGGCGACATCATCTACGACGGGCCGCTGATCGAAAACGCCTATCACTCCAACCTCGACGACTATGCCCGCAGCCTGCAACGCTTGCGAGCGCTGCCGGTGCGCACGGTGCACGGCGGGCATTTCGGGAGTTTTTCCGGGGAGTATTTACGCACGATGATTGACGAATGGCAGCGCCGACACGCCTGAAGCCTGCTGTACTCAGCACCAGGGACAACAACAATGACGCCCTCGAAGAACAATCATGACAAAAGACGCCGTTCGTGCCGCCGTGCATCGCTTCATCAGCCGCCTGCTGGAAAATCAGGATGACTTTGACGACAACACCCGTCTGGTGCAGTTGGGGTTGGATAAAGAAGATATCGAAGAGCTGCTCTTCCATCTGGAAGATCAGCTGGGCTTGACGGCGTTTACCGCCGAAGAAGACCGGATGCTCAAGAACGCGACGACCGTCGACGACTTGAGCCGGTTTTTGATTGAGATCGGGCGGTATTGAGACGGGTTGAAATGCACCTCTGAGGCAAAACTGCAGACTTTTGTGGCGAGGGAGCTTGCTCCCGCTCGACTGCGCAGCAGTCGCAGAAACAGGATCCGCATGCTGCCTGATACACCTCGGTGGTGATCGATGGGGGCTGCTGTGCAGCCCAGCGGGAGCAAGCTCCCTCGCCACAGGCATGCCCCCAGTCCAGGCTTACCGGCGGCGTTGCTGCTGGCGGCGACGTTGTTCGTCGTCAGTGCGAATAGGCACGGGTTGCAGAGGCGGTTCAATCAAACCGAGTGCGACACCCAGGTCATGCAGCCAGTTTTGGATTTTCTCTTTCATGGTGCCCCCTTCAGGGTAGTGCCGAGCGGCCGAAGTTCTGTAGCCCCTTCGCACTGATAATAGTCCGAAGTCCTACGCAATGCTCGTCCAACATCGCAATGATCTGTTACTGAATTGATCCAAATCCCTGGACGTTCGTTCAAGCAATTGCCTGGGCCTGAATCGCAGCCGACGGATACACCGCCTGCTGCTGCTCGATCCATGCATTCAGGTTGGCGCCGACCATGCCCTTGCGCCACATCAGCCAGGTGGTCGCGCTGGCGAACGGCTCGGCCAAGGGATGCACCGCCACGCTTTCGCGCCCCGGCAGGCTGGCGAGCATCGACTCCGACATCAGCGCCACGCCGGAGCCGGCAATCACGCAGGCCAGCATCCCCGGATAAGACTCGATCTCCATGGCCCGGCCCATGGCCGCGTGATCATGGGCGAACCAGGCTTCCAGGCGCATCCGATAGGAGCAGCCCTGACGAAACGTGAACACCGAACGCCCTTCGACATCCAGCGCGCTGCGTACTGGTGGATGATCGGCCTCGCTGATCAACACCAGCCGTTCGTCGCACAATGGCACGCCATCGAGCCCGGCCAGTTCCAGCGGACCGTCCACCAGCGCCGCATCGAGACGCCCGGTGAGTAGACCTTCGAGCAATTCGCCGCTGGGCCCCGATTGCACCTGCAGGTTTACCGCCGGATAGCTGCGGTGATATCGCGCCAACAGCTCTGGCAGATGAATCGCGGCGGTGCTGTACATGGTGCCCAGCACGAAATCCCCGGCCGGTTGCCCGCCCTGCACCGCCGCGTGGGCTTCGTCGTGCAGGGCGAACAGCTTGGCGGTGTAGTCCAGCAGGACTTTTCCCGCAGGCGACAACTGCAAACGCTGACGCTCGCGTACGAACAGTTCGACACCGAGTTGCTCTTCAAGCTGCTTGAGCCGGGTCGACAGGTTGGACGGCACGCGATGCAGGCGTTCAGCAGCGCGGGTAATGGAGCCCTCCTCTGCCACCGCCTGGAAGATCCGCAATTGGCTGAATTCCACGCCATTCTCCAAATCAGAACAAGTTTCTCACTATTATTCATTTTTAAAGAAAGTCAATCAGTCCTAGCCTGACGGTCATTGATCCTCGAAACGGAACTCAGACCATGTCCCCTCTGATTCGCTTAACCGCCAGCTTCATCGCCCTGATGATGGCCATGGGCATCGGGCGTTTCGCCCTGACGCCGCAACTGCCGCACTTGCTCAGCGAAGGCCAGGTCGACCTGACCGCCGCCGGTCTGATTGCCGCCGCCAACTACCTCGGCTACTTCGTCGGCGCGGTGGACGCGATGTTTGCCCGTCGCCCCGATCAGGTTCGTCGGCGCCTGCTCGGTGGTTTGTGGCTCTGTGTGCTGCTCACCCTGGCCTCGTTCTGGGCCAACGGGTACTGGTCGCATCTGGCGCTGCGTTTCGGTACGGGTGTGGCCAGCGCCTGGGTGCTGGTGATGATTACCGCGTTGAGCCAACCGCTGGCCGCGGCGGCCGGTCGTCCGCGGCTCGGCGCCCTGGTCTTTGCCGGGCCGGGTCTGGGGATTTTTCTGACGGGGTTGTTGGCCTTGGGCTCGAACCTGCTGGGTCAGACGTCCGCGACCTTGTGGCTGGTGTATGCCGGCGTCGGGCTGGTGATGCTGCTGGGGATTGTGCCATTCCTGCCGCAGCCGGCCGCCCCTTCTACGGCGACACCGTCTGCCGCAACGTCGGGCGCCCAAGGCGTCGGACGTTTACCGGTGATTTATGGTCTGTACGGTTTGGGCTACATCATCCCGGCCACTTTCCTCTCGCAAATGGCCAGCGCGCAGTTTCGTGGGCAATGGCAAGCCGATCTGTTCTGGCCGTGCTTCGGCCTCGCGGCGGCGACCGGGGTGGTGTTGGTCAGCCTGCGTCGACACAACCCGAACGCCACCCGTCACTGGCTGATGACGACGCTGTGGCTGCAAGCCGCTGGCGTGTTTGCTTGCCTGTTGGGCAGCGGTGCCGGCCTGGCGCTAGGGGTGATCCTGTGTGGTGGGCCCTTCCTGGCTTGCATGCAACTGGTGATGCAGCGCTCCCGGGAACTGGCGCCCCACGCCACCCAGCGCAACGCCGGGCTGCTGACTGCGTGCTTCGCCGTGGGTCAGCTCAGCGGGCCGTTGCTGGCGGCGCTGAGCAGTCATTTCAGCGGTGGCTTGCAACCCGCGCTGGTGATCGCCGGTAGCGGCTTGCTCATTGCCGGCGGTTTGCTGCTGAATCCGGTCAGGGTTGCCCAAGTGCTTTGCGTAAACGACGGCGGACCCACTGTTCTGCGCTCACAAAAGTGATCCCCAGCAGAACCAGCACCGCGCCGATCACAAAGTTCAGGCTCAATTCTTCGCCCAGCAGCACCACGCCGAACGTGACGCCGAACAGCGGCGTCATGAACGAAAACACCGCCAGGTTCGCCGCCAGATAACGGCGCAGCAGCCAGAACCAGGTCAGGTAACTGAAGAACGACACCACCAACCCCTGAAACAGCACGCTGGCCACTGCCACCGTGGTCAGGCTGACATGGGTGACCTGACCGCTGAGGATCGCGATCAACAACAGGCCGACGAAGCCGACGATCAATTGATAAAACAGCGTCAGAGTCACCGGCGCTTCCGACAGACGTGAAGCGCGCACCACCACGGTGGTCGCGCCCCACGACGCGCCGGCCAGCACGCCCAACGCATCACCCAACAACATGCGGCGGTCGAGGTTGTCCCAGGACACGCCACCGGCGAACGCAATGGCAATGCCGACGAAGGCTAGAAAAATCCCCAGCCACTGCACCGGTCTTAAACGCTCACTCGGCAGCAACCAATGCACGCCCAACGCGGTGAAGATCGGCGCGGTGTAGAGAAACACCGACATGTGCGCCGCCGTGGTCAGTTGCAAGCCTTCGGCAATGAAGAAGAACTCCAGGCCAAATAACGCACCGGCCAGCAACCCACCACGCCAGGTGTTACCGACCTGATCCCAGCCACCCTTCCAGCAAATCAACAGTCCTACGAGCAACGCGGAAATACCCGACCGCCCCGCCGCCTGCATGACCGGCGCGATGTCGGGCGCGGCCCATTTGATCATCACCTGCTGCACGCCCCAGATCAGGCACAACCCGACCATCACTTGCAGGGCAAACCCATCGGCGCTACGCCGGCTGGCGCTCACCGGAACACCTCGATAACACAATCCATGGCAGGGACTCGACAGTAAAAGCAAAGCCCCGGCCTTCTGGCTGAGCAGAGTGCCGGGGCGAAAAATTATGCTGTCGATTATTAACCAGATGGACAGAAAAAGGTGTCTGCAAAAGACTAATACCCGCAACTTCAGCCGCGACACACTCTTGGTAGCAGCTGCCGAAGGCAGGCTTCGCCAGCTGCTACCGATCCGCAAAGACCTTTAAATCGCCGCTTGCGTCATCCCGCCACGACCAGCGCCGCCGACTGCTGTGCCTGCTCGCGTTTGGCCAGCGCGAAGTACAGGACGCCGCCAAGGAAGCAGCCGGTGAACCAGGCGAAGTTGGCCATCGGCTGCAAGACCGGGATGAAGGTAATCGCAACGCCCATCAGGGTGGCCGGAATCAACGCCTTGACCGCCGTCCAATTAACCCCGCCGCTGTAGTAATAACGTCCGCTCGGGCCATCGTTAAACAGCGCATCGACGTCGATCTGCTGTTTTTTGATCAGGTAGTAATCCACCAGCAGAATCCCGAACAGCGGGCCGATGAATGCCGCCAGCACGTCGAGGGTGTAGTGAATCACTTCGGGGTTGTTGAACAGGTTCCACGGGGTGATGAAGATCGAAGCCACGGCGGCGATCATGCCGCCGGCACGCCAACTGATCTTGCTCGGGGCAACGTTGGCGAAGTCGAACGCCGGGGACACGAAGTTGGCGACGATATTGATGCCAATGGTCGCCGTGACGAAGGCAAAGGCACCGAGCAGCACCGCTACGCTGTTGTCGATGCGCGCCACGGTGGCGATCGGGTCGTGAAGCATTTCACCGAACACCGGCAAAGTGCCGGAAACGATCACCACGGTCACCAGGGAGAACGCCAGAAAATTCACCGGCAGGCCCCAGAAGTTGCCGCGCCGCACGTCGTTCATGCTGCGGCAGTAGCGACTGAAATCGCCGAAGTTCAGGGTCGGACCGGAAAAGTACGACACCACCAACGCCGTTGCCACAATCACTTGGCCGAAAGCTTCCCAGCCAGACAGGGACTTTTCCGCCAGAGTGAAGCTGATGTTGCTCCAGCCGGCCTGCCAGACGATCCAGCCGGCGAGCATGAACATCACGCCGTACACCACGGGGCCGGCCCAGTCGATGAAGCGGCGGATAGACTCCATGCCGGTCCAGAACACCAGCGCCTGAACGAACCACAGGCTGAGGAAACCGAACCACCCGAGGTAGGACAAACCGGCAAAGTGCGGTTCGGCGTAGGCCGCCATTGAAGGAAAAAAGCGCAACACGACGATGATCAGCGCACTGGACGCCAGGTACGTCTGAATTCCGTACCAAGCCACCGCGATCAGGCCGCGGATGACCGCAGGAATATTCGCCCCGAACACCCCGAACGCCAGTCGGCAGATCACCGGGTACGGCACCGCCGCCTGCTGACTGGGCTTGGCCACAAGATTGGCAATCAATTGCACGATGCAAATACCGCCCAGCAAGGCAATCAACACCTGCCAACTGGCCAACCCAAGTGCAAACAGGCTGGCAGCAAACACATAGCCGCCGACGCTGTGCACGTCGCTCATCCAGAAGGCGAAGATGTTGTACCAATTCCATTTCTGCGGCAGCGGCCCCAGGTCCTGGTTATACAGGCGTGGGCTGTAGCCGTTGGGCAATTGCTCGGTCATCGCAGGGCTCCTCGAAAGTACAGGCGCGGCCCCCGAGATTGATGCGGCGACCACACTGCGTACGGGAGCCGGCATGGTTTGTATACGAGTTACTACGCAGAATGCGTGCCATACGAACTAAAGGTGTGACAACTCGGGCTTTCAACCCTGTTCAGTGCAAAGCTTTTAAGGCGTAGAGTTGGCAGTAATGCCCATGAACAGGGCGTACGCGCCTGCAAACGGTGCAGGATTTTATGTATACAACAGAGAGGGGTGACTGCTGCGCAGCCGATCGCGAGCAAGCTCACTCCCACATTGGATTTGTGGTGAATCGGGGATTTTGCGCCCAACGCCTATCGTAGGAGCTGCCGCAGGCTGCGAGTCAAAATATCGCAGCCTGCGGCAGCGCCTACAGGGGCCGGCGTAAGGTCAGGTCAGCTCAGTTCAATGCGATCAGCATGAATGACGATCTGGCCATTCTTGTACAACGCACCGATGGCCTTTTTGAAGTTGCCCTTGCTGACGCCGAACATGCTGCTGATCAGCGTCGGGTCGCTCTTGTCGCTCACCGGCAGGGTGCCGTTGTTATCGCGCAACTTGGCGAGAATCTTCGAGTTCAGACTGGTGGCGGCTTCTTCGCCTACCGGTTGCAGGCTCAGGCTGATCTTGCCGTCGGCGCGGACTTCTTTGATAAAGCCCTTTTCTTCTTTACCGGCGCGCATGAACTTGAAGATTTCGTTCTTGTGGATCAGGCCCCAGTGCTTGTTGTTGATGATTGCCTTGAAACCCATATCGGTCGCTTCGGCCACCAGCAAATCAACTTCCTGGCCCGGGGTGTAATTGGCCGGGGTCTTGTCCAGGTAACGGTCCAGACGCGCAGTGGCGGTGATGCGCCGCGTGTGTTTGTCGAGATAGACATGCACCACGACATACTCACCGGCGGTCATCTGACGCTTTTCTTCGGAATACGGCAGCAGCAGATCCTTCGGCAACCCCCAATCCAGGAACACGCCGATGCTGTTGACTTCAACGACTTTCAAACTGGCGAATTCACCGACCTGAACTTTCGGCTTTTCGGTCGTGGCGATAAGTTTGTCATCGCTGTCCAGATAAATAAAAACGTTGAGCCAATCTTCATCTTCGCTGGGAATATCTTTGGGGATATAACGATTAGGCAGGAGTATTTCACCGTCCGCCCCACCGTCCAGATATAAACCGAAGTTAGTGTGTTTAACCACTTGTAAACTGTTGTAGCGCCCGACTAAAGCCATGTCCAATACCCTCATTGCGTGGGCGGCATTCTACCCGGTTTTGCGGGCGGCGTTCGGCGGCCGGCCCGGTGGCGCGAGAAAATCCGTGGCAGGCCTTAATTTTCCTGGGGTTTGCCCCGTGCGTTTGGCCGCTCGTCAGGCCGTTCGGGTGCTCCACGCCCTGGCCAGCCCATCCGGAAAGCGCTATTTCTCCACCGAGGTTCTTAGTTAAAACAGCAGCTTAGGGGACTATTCAAAATAATAACTTGCGATTGTTCGCGCTCCTGCAATGTGTATTTCGGGAGGATATTTACCAAGCAATTGTCAAGTATTTCCTGTACGATGCCTGGCCAAGTTAATTTCTACAGGTTAATGGCCGCCATGCGTGTAAAAGCATCCAACAGCAAAGCAAAGCCAGCCCCAGCCGTTGAAACCAGC
This sequence comes from Pseudomonas sp. LBUM1673, assembly GCF_059695645.1. Classification (NCBI taxonomy): domain Bacteria; kingdom Pseudomonadati; phylum Pseudomonadota; class Gammaproteobacteria; order Pseudomonadales; family Pseudomonadaceae; genus Pseudomonas; species Pseudomonas sp. LBUM1673. Next base: position 1,656,444 of record NZ_CP166780.1, on the reverse strand, counting down.
GAATCGATCAACAACCAGATCGCTGCGTTCCTCAAGTCCGGTGGCGAGATCCAGCAAATTGCCAAAGGCGTCAGCGGCCAGACGTTCGGCCCGTCCAAGCAGATCACTTTGGGCAAGAAGTAACATCCCCCAAAGATCCGCCGCGTCACCTGGTCCCTAAGCGCTTTGAGCTTCGAAGCGCTTGGACTGGAACCCTCCCGCAATACCCCATCAAACAAATCAATATTTCAAAAATCGACGAACGGCCCTCGATGCCGAACATTCGCCGGTATGCTTGCACGTGTCTGGATCAAGCGTTTCAGCAGGTTTTCAGGACCTGCTCCTCGCTGTTCATGGAGTGACGCATGCTCAAGCCCTTTCTTTTCCTGCTCGGCAGCCTGCTGTCGAGTTCGGTCGCCGATGCGCAAGTCTTCCAGCGCGAACTGGGCGACTTCGATCTCAAACTCGCCACCACCCCCAGCCGTAGCATGGCCCAAGGGCTGGTCAAACCCTCGACAACCGGCTCGTTTCACGGTGGCCTCGACCTGAGCCACGACAGCGGCTTCTATGTGGGTCAATGGTCCCCCAGCATGGGACTGAGCCCGTCGAGCAACCTTGAAGTCGATTCCTACATGGGTTTTAAACAGCCCTTCGATCAATCCCTCGGTTACGAAGTGGGCATGATCCATTACAGCTACCCGAAAGTGGACACCTCCGACAGCCAGGAGCTTTTCGGCGGCCTGACGCTGCTGGGCAGCCGCTTCGGCGCAGCCTTCAGCAACGACCCGGACAAACAGAACAGCACCCTCTTCGCCGACCTCAGTGGCAATCAGCCGTTCGGCATCGGGATCAGCTTGAAATACACCACCCACCAACTCAACACACCGGTGTCCGTCGACGATGGGTATGTAGGCAGTTTTACCGACTGGTCAGTGAAATTGTCCCGGCCATTCATGGGCATCGATCTGGACTTGATCTACAGTGACTCAAGCCTGAGCGGCAGCGATTGCTCCGCCTATTCCGGCCACAATAGCGAGTGCGATGGCCTGGTCACGCTCAAGGCTGCACGCGCCTTCTATTAGTCGGCTGAACTGCCGGGCTCATCCTGCGATCACATAAAAGAACCCCTTAAAGAAACCAGGTCTTCGCAAGGACTTGCCATGTCGCACTGGTGGAAACAGATCGGCGTCATCATCACCCTCAGCCTCACTGTCGCCGCGTGCAGCCGCGTGGGCCTGGCTTACCGCAACCTCGACGTGATCATTCCCTGGACGCTCAGCGACTATCTGGAGATGAACCACGAGCAAAAAGACTGGTTCAACGAGCGCCTCAATGAACACCTGAGCTGGCACTGCACAACGCAATTACCCGGCTACCTCGACTGGCTGGATCGTTTACAGGCCATGGTCGAAGCCAACCAGATCACCGACGCCGCACTGCAAACCCGCACCCAGGAAGCCAAACAGGCCATCGCCCAAACCGCCCGGGAAATCACCCCGTCGACCATCGAGCTGTTGCAGGGCCTGGATGACAAGCAAGTCGCGGAAATGAACGACGCCTTCGCCAAGGACCAGCGCAAACGCCAGGAGGACTACCTCAAGCCGTCTCTTGAACAACAGATCAAAGCGCGGAGCAAGCGCATGGAGAAACGCCTGAATGACTGGATCGGCCCGCTCAGCCCAAGCCAACAACAACGGGTAATAGCGTGGTCGAATGCCTTGGGTGATCAGAACAAACAATGGATCGCCAACCGCGCCCATTGGCAACAGCAATTCAGCGCGGCAGTCGCGCAACGGCAGACTCCACAATTCCCACAGCGAATCGAGGCACTTCTGGTGAATCGCGAGAGTTTGTGGACACCCGCTTACCGTGAGGCCTACGCCAACACCGAAGCCCAGGCTCGGGCGCTGCTGGTGGACTTGATGGCCGAGAGCACGCCGGTTCAGCGTGAACGGTTGCTGAAGAAAATTGAAGGCGTGCGCAAGGATTTCACTGATTTGAAATGCCTGAAAGCGGCGCGGCAGGTATAGGTTCTAAAGATAAAGACTTCGCGGGCAAGCCTCGCTCCTACAGATAAGCGTCGTTCATACATTTTGTGAACGGCACAAAACCCGTAGGAGCGAGGCTTGCCCGCGAAGCTTTTTACGGTATCAGGCAATCTGCGCCTTCGACGCCACTTCATCAAACGTCAACTCATCCAGCGCATCTTCCTGCTCATCCAGCACTTGGCGCGGATGCTCATTACCCGGAATGCTGCTGTCGATCAGGCTCAACAAACTCGAGCCCCGAGGCGTCAAAATGTAGTTCGCGCCATTGCCACCCTGGTCCTCTGGCCGAGGCTCGATGTAACCCCGTCCCAACAGTAATTTTTCGTACTCGCCCGCCACCGTTTTCAGGTGATCCAGGTTCTCGATCGGCTCGCCTTCTGATGCTTTTTCCGCCGCATGCTGCTCGGCATAGGGCCGAGGGGTGAAACTGTGGCCAGCGCCGTTCTGCACTTCATGCAGCAAGCGTTCAATCAAATCCCAGTTATAAGTCGTCATCCTGATTCAACCTCCAAGCCCGAGAGTGAAATGTCCTTCATAGGGTGTGACCGATCGGGAGGGCAGCCGTTCAGCCTAGGTTTTCCCCCCCTACCGACCAGCGGCCTGTCGATTTGAGCGCAGGCCAAACGACTAGGCTGTGTAAGAAGGTTTAACCCGCAGCGCGAATCGACTTTCGCCACAGCATGCAGGAGAAATCACCATGAACATTCAGAATCATCCGGTCGTGTCCCGAGAAGAATGGCTCACCGCCCGCAAACAACACCTGACCCACGAAAAAGCCTTCACCAGGGAACGAGACAAACTCAGCGCCGAACGCCGCGCCCTGCCCTGGGTGAAAATCGACAAACCCTACCGCTTCCAGGGCTCCAACGGCGAGCTGAGCCTGGCCGACCTGTTCGGCGGCCGCAGCCAATTGATCATCTATCACTTCATGTTCGCCGCTGGCTGGGACGAAGGCTGCCCCGGTTGCTCGTTCCTCTCCGACCACTTCGACGGCGCCAACCAACACCTGGCCCACCACGACGTGGCCGTAGTGGCGGTTTCCCACGCACCGTACGCTGAATTCCAGCCATTCAAACGGCGCATGGGCTGGAAATTCGACTGGGTTTCGTCTGAAGGCTGCGACTTCAACTACGACTTTGGCGTCTGCGCCCGGGCCGAAGACGTCGCCGCAGGAAAAGCCACCTACAACTACGAAAAAACCGATGGCGCCGAAGAAGAACTCCCCGGCCTCAGCGTGTTTTATCGCAACGACGCCGGCGAGATTTTCCACACCTACTCCACCTATGCGAGAGGTCTGGACCTGCTGGTCGGCGCCTACAACTACCTCGACCTCACGCCCAAGGGGCGCAACGAAGAGGAAATCATGGATTGGGTGCGGCATCACGATCGGTATGAGGACAAGGCCTCAACGGGCTGCTGCCATGGGGGATAGCGCTCAGAGCCCGGGGGGCGGCCTTCGCGAGCAAGCCCGCTTGCATGTTTCGGCTTGAAGGGGGACTCCGCCGTTCAATCCAGCGCCTTCACCCTGACCGTCCTCCTGAACAGCGGCAACGCAAACAACACAAACAGCGCAGCCGCAGCAGACAGCGCCAACGGCAGGCCGTGGGCGCTGGTTGTCATTGCCGCGCCGCTGACCAGCGGCCCGAGCAAGCTGCCTACCCCCCATAAAAACCCGGCGCTGGCATTCGCTGTGACCAGGTCCGGGCCTTTGAACCCTTCGCCGATCAGAATGATCGCCAGGGTGTAGACCCCGCCGGCGACCGCCCCGAGCACCACCAGGCTTGGCCAGAGCAAGAAGGGATAGTTCATCAGCCACGGCAGGCACACACCAATTACCAGAGAAAGCACACCGCACCCCAGGTAGATTATCGGCCTGGCGACTTTGTCCGAGAGCCAGCCCAACGGAAACTGCAGGGCCGCGTCACCCAGCAGGATCACCGTCACCATGAGCGCAGCGAACTTGATGGCGTAGCCGTGATCGGCGGCGTAAACCGGAAACATCGACAGAATCACGCTATCAAAGAACGAGAAGAAGATGATGCCCATGCACAGCGCCGGCGCCACTTGAATGAAGCCCAGCACCGAGAACGTCTTGCTTTGCGAGTGCCCGTGATAGCTCATCTGCTTGGGCAAGGTGAACCCGATCACCCCTAGCGCCAAAAGATGCCCGGCAATCACCACACCGATCACCTGTGGCCCAGCGGTGCCGAACAGGGCCACCATCCCCGGCCCGAGCAGCTGGAAAATCGTGAAGCAGGTGGTGTAGATCGCAACGACCCGCCCCCTGTGGGAGTCCTCGGCGATTTCATTCACCCAGGACTCCCCCAGAATAATGATGATCCCCGCAGCCACCCCCATCACCAACCTGGCCAGGGCCAGGCTGTACAACGTCGAGGCGAAGACCTCGACGGCGGCAATACTCAGGGCCGACAGCGCGAAACAACCCAAATAGATATGTCGGCGGCTCAACCGCTGGCAGATCCAGTCCACCAGAAAGGCCGACAGCATCATGCCGGCCGCCGGTAGTGCAGACATCACGCCGATGTGCACATTCGAAGCGCCGGCCTCGTACAAGCGCAACGCGACCACTGGCACGGTCGAACCGATACTTAACCCGACAATGGAAACGCCGAGTATCAGTGCCGCCAACAATAATTTATTCATCCACCACACCTCAGGCTCACTGCCTGTTTGATCCATCAATAGACCCGCCCCACCCAAGAGAACGTCCCGTTAAAAAGGCTCAGGCAATCGCTAACAGACAGGGCAAAGCACCCGGCCAACGATCAGGCAAGCAATAGGTTCAATAACGACTTAGCGTTTTGGAGAAGGGGGAGAAAAGGTAAAGGCAAATAAAATGCTGCGACGACGACTGTTCGCAACATGGCTATAGAAAAGGGCGACGTCCGGGCGGACATGCACAGTGAATTGACGTGAGCTCAACACGATGGGAGACATGGAGGTATCAATAACCAGATATTCGCAAACGCTTTACCAACGCACTCGCAGTGTTCGATTACAGGCAGGCAACAACACGGTCCTATCGCCCCCCCCTTGTAAAATTGAAGCGTCCTGATCTGGTACTGATGTGTCGTCATTCACTCAATCTTGAAAAATAACTGACACGATCAACGGAAGCAGCCTACGTTAGCCGTTTATCAGAAATCAATCCCCAGGCGTCAACCTTGCGAAGCAAATCCGCAGGTTCCATGCTGCTCTGTAGATTGCATCCGGTTGCCTGACCGCACTTGGGCAAACGCCCTACAACAACCTCGGAATCAGGTGCCTTGCACCGCTGGAACGATGAAGCTTATAGCCCGCTCGTCGCCCAAAAAGCGACCGGGTTTGGCGACCTGACCACAGAGAGTCCTCATCAATCACAAGAGGCTCCACCCATGGATAGATACATGCCCCTCACCGGAATCGACCTGATCCCGGCCTCCCTGCTCATCGACACCCAAGCCCCACTCGACGTCCTGCACGCCATGGCCGACTACCGCATTCGCACGGTCACTCAGGTGCTGGAAAACATCGCCTTTCGCGCCGAGATCGGTTGCGACACGGTGGTGCTTTCCGACTTTTCAAAACTGCTGGCCATACCGTTGCGTGATGGTTGTGATTTGATGGATGTGATTGGTAGACGGCTGCGGGCACAGGCTTCGGAGTGAATGAAAAACGGGCGGCCGATGGGGCGCCCGTTTCATACAGTGCATACAAGTAAATCAACCACATCCACTAACCAGTACAACTTACTTCCCTTATTAAACCTACTTCGTATTCGACACATAAGGATCGATACCCCCCTGTATCAACCGCTTTTGTAAAGCGAACAAAATTTTCATAGCAGCTTCGGTACTCAGCGAAGCCTCCCGAGCTTCCTGCTCTGATATCTCATCCTCGCGCATAGCAACTTGATGATCCGGCATCGTATCGTACGAAAAATCGATCCCCGCGAGCCCATATCTCCATATCACTGAACTGAAAAATTTTCTTATCCATATCCCACCTTTATCGAGAACAAAAGGAGAACAAAAGGGGACAGATTTATTTACTCACCAAACCAACAAAAAATAAATAAATCCGTCCCCTTTTTTCAGTCCCTTTTTTCCTTTTTTCTATGCTCACTCTTCCGCCGAGCGCATACCTTTCAATTGTAGCTCTGCACTCCATCCCTGCGGGGGACATTGACTACTACTCCACCACCTCATACCGCTCTCCCTCCATTTCTGACGTAAAGCAAGATGCGTAACGGAGGAATCATCATAACCAAACTCCGTACCGCAACACGGGCAAATATTGTATGAAGCACATCCGAAACTATCATAGGGCGCCTCATCAAGATCGGGATACATGCATACAGGGCAGATGAACACCGCTTTTCTATTGAACATTAAAGCAACCCAGCCCCATCAAAAAATTGGACAGATTTATTTTTTGATCATCACATAAACCAAACAAATAAATCCGTCCCCTTTTCTCCTGCCTTTTCTCCTGTCCCCTTTTCTCCTATCCCGCTACCCATTCAACCAAGTCACGTCACCCCTCGTATCAACGGCAAGAATTCAACATCCATATCGAAGCCTAGAGATTCCTTTAATCTCTCGAAAAGTACCGCCCCACGCAGATTGTGCTGAATCACTTCTTGTTCGGTTTTAAATCCAGAGTCCGGTGGATACTCCTCCGAAAACGTCTTCTGATACTCAGAATCCCAGATGCGTATATCTGAAATCAACTCCTCCGGGATATTCATATCTTCGATACCAACGTACCCCATCTTATCCATATCTCCACAAAAAAATGGAGGAGCACAGTATGACACTCCGAATCTAATTTTTTTCATTGTAGCGGCTTCCACTCAGACACTGGATTGGATCGAACAATATATCCATTGGAACCCACTCCTACGGAAATATATTTTGGCTTGCCACCGTAAAGTATTTCATAGACCGGTGCAGAGCCATTTGTCCCAACAATTTTACCTTTACTCACTGCTTGCATCACCACTGAGGGTATATCGGCAAGCGCAATTCCCTTGCCAACAAAATCAAGAGCATGCCGCTCCAGTATGTGTTGCAAACCAGATGCCGAGGTTCCCTTCTCCAAAAAAATAATACGCCCGTCGGCTATCTTTGTAACTTGAATGACATTCTCTGGAGTGAATTTAACACCATTGGCCGCCATTTCTTTAAAAAGTGATGCATTTGAAGCAGCACTCGCAGCGCCACCATATATGGCTCCAAACAAGCCCCATCCATTCATCAGAGCCTGAACACCCCACATTACCCGTTCAGTACTCGTCGGAGTATCGCCAGTAATGGGGTTCGTTCCTCCGGCGGCCATGTAACCTTGGCAACCTATTCCTACAATGCCCATCCCGCCGCAACCTGAGATGAAAAGCTCATTGGATAGTCCCTGAAGCTGAGCTTGCATAGTTGCGTTGTTCAGTGTGTTTTGTGCTTTCCCTCTGATCGATTGCTCATAAGAAGCTGGTTGCAGGATCCACTCCTCGCCCTGATCCGTTGTGATCGACTTATCAGTGGCGACGCAATATCCATTCGCTGACGTAGCGCAGGAAACGATATCTCCAGGGCTGGTACTGAAAACAAAAGCACGCGTGAAATCACTATCCTCTACGATTCTTTCGTCCTTGAGCACGCTGAAGCCCTTGGCGATAAGATCAGCAATGTCGCTGGACAGCCCCTGACAATAGCTTGATGTAGAGCCGTTGCACGACTCGTCGTACTCTTTCTGCTTCATCCTAAGCGAGACTTTTTCAATCACGCTCAGATGGTTGTTTTCTACCGCATTCTTCGCAGTCCAGGCACCTGACGCCGCTCCTGCGGAACTCCCGGTAACCATAGCCCCAGCCAACCCACCAGCCAGCGTCGACAGTGCCGAAACCGTTTGCTTTTCCGACTCAGTCAACTGCTCGCTGGTCTTGTCCGGATAAAGCTGTTTGGCAATCAGCTCACCAATGCTCGCGCCCGCTGCACCGGCTAATGCCGAACCACCTTGCGCTTTCGCAAGCACCGCCCCCAACAAGGCATGCGCCATCAAGTTGGCCGCGTCATCACCCTCCGTCATTTGCTTCACAGCTTGAGCCAGGTAAGGCGCAGATGCACCGGCCAAGGCACCGAGAATGTTGCCGCTCAACACTCCTTGCACGATGGCGCTAACCGCCTTCGAGGCTTTTTGGAAGCTGCTGCCGATGCCGTAATCTTGCTGAACTTGCTGCGCAATTTGTTCAGGAGTCGGGGCGGCAATGCCCTTGTCGTTAAGCTTCTGCCTTGCAGCGTTGGATACGTCGCTATTCAGATCCTTGGCTTCGTCGATTTTTGCAGCAGCGATTGCATCACCAATGCCCTGTGCTAACTGCATCGCGCTTTTTACAAGCTCGATGCGTTCGTCCATTGCGTGCTGGTCTGGCTTGTCGAGCTGTTCATTGGCATTGGCGGTGTCGCGATTCAGGCCAACCAGATCGTTCGCACCTTCGGGGTTGCGTACGATGATGGTGCCTTCACTGACGGCGCTACGGGTTTTGCTTTGGTCTGAGTCATTAAGTGCGATGCCATACAAACCACCGGCAGAACCACTCCCGCCACCTGCACTGCTGAAACTGGCCGAAATGCCTGCGGACTGAGCCTCGATTTCACTGACGTTCTTGATGTCGCTGACAATGAGTCGGTCGGTGATCAGCAGGTTTTTATCCGGCGTCGCGTCACTGGCAATAACCCCACCGGTCAGAGTGGTGTTCTTGCCAACATCAATGGTGTACCCGCCCGAACCGGCAAACAGCCCGGTTTGGTCAGTTACAGCCCTGTACTCGCTGTTCATATTGCCAGCGGCAAGATTTGCCGAGCCGGACACCGGTACGCCATAGCAAAACGGAGGAATGCAAATGCTCGCGCCGAAACCACCGCTACCTTGCTTGTTCCCCTGGATCTCTACGTCCTGACGGGAAATGATGTTCAGGTTGCCGTCGATCAATGCATTGATGCTGTCGGCATGGACTTGAGCGCCCGCAAGGGTGGTGTCGCCTCCGCTACGCAACAGGAGCGAACCTGTGTTCAGTGTGCTATTGACCTGGGTGATGGAGCTGCCGGTACCGGTGCCTTTCGCGCCCGACGCACCGAGATCCAGGGTAAAGCCGTTTTGTTGACCAATGTTGAAACTGGCACCGATGGCAGTTTTGTTGCTGGAGTTGTTATTGGCCCATTCAGCAGTGTTCTGCGCACTTTCCAGAATGATGTCGTTTTTTGCGATCAAGGCAGTGTCAGCGGCTCTTAAAGTACTCCCGATGACATGTATGTCGCCGGACTCACCCTCCGCGTTCCCCGTGGCGATGATCGAAAGCGTGCCGCCAGCATTGACGGAGCTCTGTCTCGCCGTTTGACTGTTGTATTCACTGGTGCTTTTGTTGTGATTATTGGCAAGCACGGTACCAATTTTAATCAGCGACCCATTGCTGGACGTACCACCAGTCTTATCTTTGAAACCGGTGCTGTTCGCCTCCGCATCACCCGCCATGCCATTGAGGTTGTAAGCAGCCAATGCAGCCTGGGCAAACTTCACCGCTTTAAGACGAGGATCGTCCGCATCGTTTGCGGCTTTGACCGCCGTACGAATGGTGTTAACGGTGTCAATGATCGCCCCGCCGACAACACGTCCTACCGCCAGACTGTTGGATTGGTCGGCGGTGCTTTGGCTTGAGCTTTCCATGCCCGCCGCAATAGTGACGTTAGTACCGCGCAAGCTCATGTTTTTGGTACTGATCAAATCGCTGGCGATAACACTCAGATCCCCCCCGGCCACGAGGCTTACATTGCCGTTGCTGGAGCCAATGGTGCTGCCGGTCAGGGTCGTTTGCGACATCGTGCCGTTGTGGCGCTGACCACTGATGGACAGGTGCTGGTTTCCGGTGATGTCATCGACGCCAAGGTTGTTGGCCGTGAGTACACCGGTCAGATCACGGTTCTTTTCCTTATGCGATTCGGTGCGGGTGTAGGTGTTTTCAGCGGCGGTGATGTTCAGGTCACGGCCTGCGCGAACCGCCAAATCGTCAGTACTGACCAAGGCAGATCCGGTAATTGCCACGTCTCGTTTCGCGCTCACTGCGATGGTGTTACCCGATATCAGGCTACCCACCGCAGTGGTTTGAGTCTCCGAAACGTTGTCTTGGACTTTGCTCGATTTCAAACCACCCCAGCGGCTTTTGCTTGAGCTGCTTTCATTGCGTGCGCTGGTTGAATCGGTGACGGCAACAATCTTCACATCGTTGCCAGCAGCCAGACCGATACCACCTTTCTCAGAGATCACATTGCTCCCTTCGATCAGCAAATCGTTGCCGGCGGACAGTACGGTTTTACCCTGGGCAGTCACCGAACTCCCGACATTGGTCGTGCTGGAAAACTCCTGAAGCTGGCTCTTTTTGCCTGACGAGCTTTTCTTGGTCTTGCTGTAGAAGCTGTAGTCCTCGTCTTGTGCTGCTCCTACCAATAGATCACCGCCGGCAACCAGATACGCCTCATCCCCGGCGCTCACTCGGCTGGCAATCAGGTTCAGATCCTTGTCCGCGTTGAGGGTAATGCTGCCCCCCGCATTAACAGTGGTAGACACCTGCCTGACATGGTCTTCCTGACTGGTGAACTTTTTGTTTTGACTAAAGGAGTGCTGTTCATCCGCCGCCGAGGCCAATGTCAGGTCACCAACAGCGCTCATGCTGACGTCACGTTTGGCGTCGATCTGACTGGCGATAACGGTGAGATCCCGACCGGCATTGACCTTCAGATCCCGCCCCACATCAACGTCTGAACCATATTGGGTGATGGTTTGATCATGGTGTGTACCCACCTCATGACCGACGATCTGTTCGGCGGAAGCGATGTTGACGTCACGACCGGCGCTGATCGTGGTGTCGGCACCGCTTTTCAGCACGCCACCGGTGTTGTTGACGTCGCGGCCAGCGTTGAGGGTCAGTGCGTTGGCGGCTTCGATGCGGGCGGCGCTGTTGACGAAGTCCGTGCGCTCCTTGGTGTAACCCGTACCACTTTCGTGGGTGGTGACGGTGCGTTCGTTGATCACGTCGCCCCGGGTCGCGGTCAGCGTCACATCCCGCCCGGCAATGATACCCCCCGCCTTGTTGGTCAGATTATTGGTGGCGAGCACCTTCAACTGGTCCCCTGCCTCCAGCAACCCACTGCTGACCAGATCATTCTTGGCCGTTGCATCAAGGTTCTGGCTGGCGCGCAGGGTGCCGGCGTTGTTCAGGTCTTTGCCGGCGATGAGGGTGACGTCGCTGCCCTGGATCAGCGCGCCGTTGGCTGCGAGGCGATTGTTGGCGTTGGCCAGGTACAGCACCGGCACCAGGACTTTTTCGCCGTTCACTTCGTGCTCTTCGAGCCAGACGATGTCGTGGGTCAGGGCCGCGACTTGTTGTGAAGTGAGGGTCACGCCGAGGCTCAGGTTGAGCTGGTCCTTGCTGGCGATGGCGTTGTTCATCAGGTACTTGTAGAGCGCTTCGTCCGAGGTTTGGCCGTCGATGAAGCGTTGGCCGGTGCGGGCGACCACGGCTTGCTGGACCAGTTTCTGCTCGTAGAGACCGTCGCCCAGGCGCTTGGCGCTCTGGTCGGGGTCGTAGCCGAGGCCGGACAGCAGGTAGTCCGAACTCATGAATTGCTTGAGGTCGGTGAGTGCCGGGTTGGTTTCGATCAGGTATTTGTGCGGTTGGGATTTATCGATAGGCCTTGTACGCGGTTGATCGTAAAAGTCCTACGCCAACCTCGGAATCAGGCACCTTGCACCGCTGGAACGATGAAGCTTATAGTCCGCCCGTCGTCCACATGGCGACCGGGTTTGGCGACCTGACTAACGAGTGCGAGAGCTGTCTGCTTATTTGCAGGCGCCTACGCATCCGCAAAACTGCTTTTTATGGCAGTTGTGCGCGGGAGACCTTCGGGTCTGCCGGTTACTCGTTTCCGGTTCGCCAACCTGCGTACAGCTGCCACCCCATTTCGTTTGGCGACGATCTGCTGGCAGTCTCAGCAAACTAAACGAGGCTTCAACTATGGATAGATACATGCCCCTCACCGGAATCGACCTGGTCCCGGCTTCTCTGCTTATTGATACCCAAGCACCACTCGACGTCCTGCACGCCATGGCGGATTACCGCATTCGCACTGTCACTCAGGTGCTGGAAAACATCGCCTTTCGTGCCGAGATTGGTTGCGACACGGTGGTGCTTTCTGACTTTTCCAAACTGCTGGCCATACCGTTGCGTGATGGTTGTGATTTGATGGATGTGATTGGTAGACGGTTGCGGGCGCAGGCTGCAGGGTGAATGAAAACGGGCGACCTGTGGGTCGCCCGATTTACATAGTGTGTCTAGTCCTGAAAATAGATCAGAAGGTGTAAACCTTATTCAGGACGGGACAATCAGCAAAACTAGCCGCTCTCACATTTGCAGTTGTTTTTGCACCAATTAACCAATTTTTTCTCGGCAAAAACCGCCTACGCAAAAATACTTTGTAGTTATCAGGTGCCGCACTTATTAAACTTTCGAGATCATCACCACGAACAAGAGAATGGTCGACTATCGATTCAACAAAATAGTACAGACGCTCAGGATTTTCACTCAATTCCAACTCGGAACCTCGAAGAAATTCCAGTATGCATTCGGATGAATTTTCCTGCACTAAAGCGCACCCTAAAGACTCGTACGCTGATATGTAGTACGAGCTCTCAACAATGCCGTCCACCCCGCCTAACTCGTGCAATGCAGCCTCCAGAGCTTCAGTGGAAAATAAAGGCAAAGAAACCAACCACAGAACAAACCTTCTGAAACACTCATCGGCCAAGAGCATTGTCGATATCCTTTATTAGCTGTTTAGCAAAATCAATATCCCGTTGACTGTAAGGGTATTTGCCGGGTGGCTGATTGTAGGCATTGCGAACTAGATCACTTAGTCTATTACTGACCTCAATGGCTTTTTGCTCATGCCCAGCAGGAGATAACATGTCGCCTGTAGCTTTTTCATAACGCACAGCGTCAGTCAATCCGCCGTTTCCGACCCTGCTACCAGTTTTATCCGCACCGTAATACGAGTCAGATTTTTTTCAAATTGGTCGCTGTCTGCTGGCCGATAAGTAGGCCCAAATCCACCTTTGGGCGCATCCACATTAGTTTTTGCACCAAAGGTAAGTGACTAACGCGACTACCTTCCTCTCAAGCTACATATCCACGCCCAATTTATCCGCTACTTCCCGCAGCCGCATAGAGACATCAATGATTTCATCCTTGCTTAAACCGCAATACGTCGGCAGCGAGCTCTCTGGAACGTTTTGAATCAGAGCTAATCCGCATGATACAAAATACCTCAATTCCCGAGGTGTAACTTTCAAGTCAATCAAGCTGATTTCTTTAATTTGCTCACTCATTTCTTTGGAACCTGAGATTTTATGTAGTTATCCCAACCGACACCACCTTGGTCAGGTCTGAATGCAGTGGCCTCGCCTCTCTGCCCTCTAATAACAATAGTCTTCGTTGAGCTATCGAGATAGTACATCGTTCCATCAACGGACTGGCGACGCTCAATGGCTGGATTAGAAACAATTTTCTCAACAAAACTCTGAAACTGGCTTTTTGTACTGATACCAAGATCAGCGAACTCTTGCCGCTCGACCACATGCTTCTGGAAGGCATGCCCACTAGCTACCTCTTCAGCTAAGAGCTGAGAGTTGAGCCTGCCCTGATTGATAGCACTCTCAGCCCCTGAGCTGCCTTTTGCACCTCCATTACCAGAGGTATTAGAGTCCTCCGGTGTGGCCGAAGCAACACCCTTGGTCGACTCATTGCCGGTGCGCACCGCCCGACCACCGGCCAATCCAGTTGCAATCGTCATTGCACCAGCAACAACATCGGCAGCATGCTCGGGGCTCATCCCCCATTTTTCAACAAGGATATCCGCAACTGCACTTGCCGAATGCTCAGTGGTAGCGCCCGCCAGTAGATTCTGGAAGCCATTGTTTTCCGCAATCAGCAGGTTGTAAATCCGACTAGCTTCGGGGGATGCTCCACCGATCAGATCCCGGAAACGCTCAGTATCCGCTTCCGCCTTGGCCACAAGATTCGAGATGCTGGCACAGTTTGCTGGATTCTCCCCACACTGGACCAGCGCCTCTATTTCCTGTTTCTGGCTCAACTCGCGATACGAAGCATAGGCCTTGTTTATGCATTCCGAGTCATTCCCGCAACCCACCAACTCGTTGGCTGCCCGCTCAAGATCTGGATGATTCAGGTAGTTGTACTGAGTCGCGTTGTTGGCCACCCACGCCCCAGTTTGCAAAGTGTCCGCATCAACATCCCCTTGCGTCGACGCCGCTAGCACCCCAACGATCTGCGACGCCATCGAGAGCAAGTCAGGGTTGCCACCAACCAGCTTATTCAGGTCTACGATGAGCGCTTCATTCGCTCCCGCCGCCAAGGCTCCGGTTGCAAAATCACCGCCTGTAACCTCTGAAAGAAGCCCGCCCACCATCGCGTGAATGGCGACTTTAGTCGGGGAGCCGTCGGCTATTCCTTTGGTGTAATCACCCACGGCGTTGAAGCTGGCTGCCGCCAATGTGTTGAACAAGGCAGTTTTCAACACATCACTAACGTTGACGTCTTCCCCCAACGCCTTGCCCAGCAATGCGGACGTTCCGCCTTGCAATACCTGATTACCGGCAAACCGACCAATCCCTTCCAGGCTGCTGAGGTCAACGGTTACCTTGCCTGTAATCGGGTTGGTCGTTGTTTTCACAATGCCGTCAAGGACACCAGCCGTTAAACCAGCCGTCACACCCGAAATCACATACCCTTTGAGCGCATCCGAGGAGGTCACGTCCTGGAACACCGCTCCAAGATTTCCTCCATTGTTGATAAAGCTGGTCGTCGCATTCGTCGCCGCACCCGTAGCCACTGCGGAAAGGCCTGCGGCTCCGATGGTCCCCATACTGGCAAAAGCACTCAGCGCTGCTGGGCCGACAAAGGCCGCCATGACAATCGCAATGATGAGCTGAGAAGCCGGACCAAGCCCCGAAGTCTCATACTTGAACGACTCGTGGATTTCCTTGACCAACTGCCAATCGACATCGCCCCGTGCTTCGGCTTGCTTCAGCCAGGCCAATTGCGGATCGGCCTGGACCATCGCATCAATGGATTGACTGACGGTTTGCTGATCGACCTGTTTGATGTCGATTTTCAGGCCATCCACAGCCTTGATCACGATGTTGCCTTTGGCAATCATCTGGGTCTGGCGCAGTGTCTCGTCGGTATTGCCCTTGCCCTTTGATGAGGTCCAGAAAGCATCACCATCGCTTTTGGTATGACTCTCATCATGAAAGTCCTTCACCCCTTCAAAAATGATCGCCCCACCACTGTCGAGGATGATGTCCTTGCCACTGTCTAGATTCGCCACCTGATACCGCTGATCCCCACCGCTGGACAACGTCAGGTCGCCACCGGACTTGATCTGCGTACCAATGTGGGTGATCTGCGTCACCTCATCGCGCTGGGTTTTCTCGGCGCCAAAGCCGCCCTTTTTCTTCATGTCATACAGCGAGTAATCACTGTCTTGCGCGGCCAGCAGTTGCAGATCGCCGTCGGCGTGCAGGTAGGCTTCTTTGCCGGCGCTGATGTCGCTGGCGATCAGGGTCATGTCATTGCCAGACTTGAGCGTGAGTTTGCCGCCGGCCTCCAGTGAAGTGCCGATCTGACTGATGTGGTCTTCCTGACGGGTTTCCTTTTTGTCCTTGAAATAGGAATGCTCTTCGTCGGCAGCGGCACCGAAGAACACATCGCGCTTGGCCTCGATGGTCACGTCGCCCTTGGCGTCGATCTTGCTGGCGACCGCCGCCATATCGCGGCCGGCATCGATCGTCAGGCCGGCACCGGAACTGACCTCGGCGCCGTGCTGGGTGAGGGTTGAGTCGAGGAAGTTGGTACGGCTTTCGGAGTGGCGCTCCTCCACCGAGGTGATAATGACGTCGCGCTTGGCATCGATCTCCATGTCGCCGCCGCTTTTCAACACACCTCCGGTGTTGAGCACGTCGCGCCCGGCGTTGATCACCAGGTTGTTGGCGGCTTCGATGCGGGCGGCGTTGTCCACGAAGTCTCGTGCGTGGCTGTAGTCGCCAACGCTGCTGTCGTGGGAGGTCACCGTGCGTTCGTTGATCACGTCACCGTTCGTGGTCGTGAGCGTCACGTCCCGCCCGGCAATGATGCCCCCTGCCTTGTTGGTCAGGTTATTAGTGGCGAGCACCTTCAACTGGTCCCCTGCCTCCAGCAACCCACTGCTGACCAGATCATTCTTGGCCGTTGCATCAAGGTTCTGGCTGGCGCGCAGGGTGCCGGCGTTGTTCAGGTCTTTGCCGGCGATGAGGGTGACGTCGCTGCCCTGGATCAGCGCGCCGTTGGCTGCGAGGCGATTGTTGGCGTTGGCCAGGTACAGCACCGGCACCAGGACTTTTTCGCCGTTCACTTCGTGCTCTTCGAGCCAGACGATGTCGTGGGTCAGGGCCGCGACTTGTTGTGAAGTGAGGGTCACGCCGAGGCTCAGGTTGAGCTGGTCCTTGCTGGCGATGGCGTTGTTCATCAGGTACTTGTAGAGCGCTTCGTCCGAGGTCTGGCCGTCGATGAAGCGTTGGCCGGTGCGGGCGACCACGGCTTGCTGGACCAGTTTCTGCTCGTAGAGGCCGTCGCCCAGGCGCTTGGCGCTCTGGTCGGGATCGTAGCCGAGGCCGGACAGCAGGTAGTCCGAACTCATGAATTGCTTGAGGTCGGTGAGTGCCGGGTTGGTTTCGATCAGGTATTTGTGCGGTTGGGATTTGCCGGCGTTGCTCGGCAGGCCTTGCACGCGGTTGATCGTGACCGGCGTACTGGTGGACGAGGTGACGGTGGCGCCGGTGAGGGTCCAGCTTTGCGGGCCGGTGCCGGTCGGGTTGGTGCTGCCTTCCTGGCTCAGACGGAACAGGCCGTTCTGGCTGGTGGGCAGGCTGAAGCCGGGGAGCGTCAGCGGGTTGACTTGTTGCTGGGCCAGATCGGGGGCGAGTTGCTGGTTGATCTGGATCCGCGTCGAGTAGCCACTGCCCGCGCCGGTGTCGGTTGTGGTGCGACCCGCCGCCACATAGGCATAGAACGGGCGGACCACGCTGTTGTTGATGTTCTGGGTGGCATCGAGGGTGACGTTTCCACCTGCCTGGATGATGGCATCCAGAGATTCGCCGCTGATGACGCGGCTGCTGGTGGGCAGGGTTTCGCCCATCCAGGCCAGAAAGAAACCGAAGGAGCACTACCCCCACTCTCAAGAAAAAACGTGTTTTGTATTTGTTTACCTCAGCCAAACCAAATAATTAAATTTGCCACTTTACACTGACGGTATGCTCGTCACGGGAATACGTTGCTGAGGCTGGGTAACATCGTAAACATGCTGCTCACACTGGCCACCAACAAACTGGAATTCCACCAAATAGACCTTGCTTCTTTCCGGTGTGAAAGTGGTTTTGAGCGGACCGCAGCGATAGGTACTCCCAACGCCTCCACCATTCGAATAACCCGATACCTGAAACGGTAGATCTGCATCGGCCTGTACTTCCAACTGTGGGAAGCGTTTAAGCGTGGCGCTATTGGCCGCTTCATTGAGTTTGGCGATCCAGCCAAATACCTTGCCCTGGCCTGAATCCACCACAGTTCCCAGCACCTCCATACGCTGGTCAGGATCCGCTGCGCGGCGGATCGAGAACTCTACCGGATAAGTGTTACCCGAGGCTTTCATGATGACTTTGGAGTGTTGCGCATCGACTGTCACCGTGTTCTGACGCAGCTGGACACCGTCCTTCAGCAGGCTGGGTGAAGAGTCTCTGACGTTGGAGTGGCAACCTGGTAATGCCAGAATCAGGGTCAGTGTTAGCAGTGTGGTTCTCTTCACGTAGGAAAACCCTTATAAATGTATATTTGGCTGATGAGAAAATACTTTTCAAAACGGCGCATCATAAATACTGAACTCACCGTAGGCAGACCTTTCAGCAGAAAAAAATTAATATATTTATTTTCCGGTCACTACACACGACACCAAACGAAAATAAATTCGTCCCTTATTATTTCTTCCTGCGTCCATTACGCCCTCCTAAAAATAGATCAGAAGGTGTAAATCTTATTAGGACGGGACATTCAATACAGATTCTATCAGCATCTTATCTGAAACTCTAAAAACAACCTCAAGTTCATGCCTGGTATCTCCCACCCAGTCAAGTACCGAATCCCGAAGTATCTCCAAATATATGCGCAAGTCCCGCTCCGGAATAGCAGGCAAGACTTCATGAATCAATACAACTTTGTAATTTTTTATCCACTCAAGATCTCGCAGACAATCATACAAAGCATCCCAATTAAAGCCAAAATAGCCAGGAAACCAAAGCTGATAATAAAGCGCCTTTAATAACTCATCAGACAAACCAATACCCGGATCAATACGCACACAAAAAGTATCAGCAACCCCACAACCAGGAAGTTCATCTAAAAATTTAAACGGCAACATATCCAACCTCACTTCGTAACAGGGATGAACGTTTTGTAATGATCAGCCGTATAGTAAACTTCCCCGCCATTTCCTACGACTACTCGCTGAGGACCCGGCCCCTGAAACCCAGGGGTAGGAACCACGTATTCCGTATAGTAGCCTGATGCTTTCATTGGCAGATCTCCAGCTTTATTCCTGAATTCGGTGCCATCATTTCGATGTGGATACACGCCTCCTGTCTTTATTCGGTCCAATGTCGAGCCTATATCGACAGTCCCCGTAAATGTTTTTCCGGTTTTCTGCTCAACGACTGTCACACCGTCAATAAAGCGTGTCTCTACCTTTATATTAGGGATTTTTTTACCGGAAGTTCTTCCAATGACCGCAAAAACAGAGGTTTTGCTTCGCCCTGTCAGACCACCAGTAGCTAACGTGTCAGCGGCATCCTTTGCTACCAGCGCGACCTTTTCCCAAGTAGGCAATGCGTTGTACAACAGGGCCATGTCATTCTGGTTTTCATCAGTGACATACTGACGAATCCGATTGGCATCTTCATTTGACAAGTTAAAGAACCAAGTCAATGCACTGACCCC
This sequence comes from Pseudomonas sp. LBUM1673, assembly GCF_059695645.1. Taxonomy (NCBI): domain Bacteria; kingdom Pseudomonadati; phylum Pseudomonadota; class Gammaproteobacteria; order Pseudomonadales; family Pseudomonadaceae; genus Pseudomonas; species Pseudomonas sp. LBUM1673. Next base: position 1,637,271 of record NZ_CP166780.1, on the reverse strand, counting down.
GTCAGCCGCGCTTACCCCACCCTCCAAATCAGCCTGGTAGTAAATCGTACATGCCCCACCGGTACCGGCACAGTCCGCGAGCATTTCTGCACGCTTTTGCGCGCTCAGCCCCTTGTACTTTTCCCAGATCCCCTCTGTAGATTCGCCTTTCTTATTTGCGGCTATCAGCTCTCTAGCCCAATTACTCACGTCTTGGGCACTAAGCCCGTTATTTTCTACCGCATTTTTCCCAACAAGAGCCGCCGTAACGGCATCCAGCGAATCAGTCCCCGTGAACGCACCGCCAATGCCAGCAACCAGCGTAGCCAAACTAGAAATGGTCTGTTTCTGCTCGGCGGTCAGCCTGTCGTTACTCATGTCACCGTAGAGTTCTTCCTTGATGATCCGAGCAATCTCTTCCGCAGCAACAGCACCCACCGCACCCGCAAGGGCTGAGCCACCATTAGCTTTGGCAACCAGCGCCCCCAACACGGCGTGAGCCATCAGATTGGCCGTTTTATCTCCCTCAGTTGCATCTCTGATGGCCTGAGCAACGTATGGCGCAGCGGCCCCGGCAAAAGCGCCGGCGATGTTGCCACTGAGCACGCCTTGCACGATCGAAGTCACGGCCTGAGCGGCCTTTTGGAAACTGCTGCCCATGCCGTAGTCGCGCTGGATTTGTCGGCTGATCTGTTCGGCCGTTGGATTGACAAACCCTTGATCTTTCAGTTTTTGGATTGCAACCTTCGAGGTCTCGCTGTTCGGGTCCTCGGCCTCTTTCATTTTCGCTGCAGCGATTGCGTCACTGATGCCCTTGGTCAGTTCGATGGCGCTTTTTACAAGCTCGACGCGCTCTTTCATTGCCTCTGTGTCGGGCTTGTCGAGTTGCTGATTGGCGTTCGCTGTGTCCCGGTTCAACCCCACAAGATCGTTGGCGCCTTCAGGGTTACGCACGATGATCGTGCCTTCACTGACCGCGCTGCGGGTTTTGCTTTGATCCGAGTCTGTTAGTGCGACACCGTACAACCCACCTACGGAAGCGCTTGCTGCCCCGCCGCCATAGCTACTGGAAACACTCACGCCTCCCGATTGCGCGCTGATCTCACTGACATTTTTTATGTCGCTGACGATCAGACGATCAGTGCTCAGCAAGTTCTTATCAGCGGAGGCGTCGCTGGCGATCACGCCGCCTTGCAAGGTCGTATTTTTGCCAACATCCAGGTTGTAACCGCCCGCCCCGGCAAACAGGCCAGTCTGCTCCGTGACCGCTCGATACTCACTGTCCATGTTGCCGAAGGCCAGGCTTCCCGAAGCAGCCACCGGCGTGCCATAACAGAAAGGCGGGATACAAATGCTCGCACCGAATCCGCCGCTGTTCTGTTTGTTTTCCTGGATTTCGACATCCTGGCGGGAAATGATGTTGAGATTCCCTTCAATCTCCGCATTGATGCTGTCAGCGTTAACCTGAGCCCCCGCCAATGTGGTATCGCCACCGCTCCGTAGCACCAGCGTTCCCGCATTCAGCGTGGTGTTAACTTGGGTGATCGAGCTGCCGGTCCCGGTACCTTTCGCGCCCGAAGCACCGAGATCCAGGGTAAAGCCGTTTTGTTGGCCAATGTTGAAACTGGCACCGATGGCAGTTTTGTTGCTGGAGTTGTTATTGGCCCATTCAGCAGTGTTTTGGGCGCTCTCCAGAACAACGTTGTGTTTGGCATCCAATACAGCGATGCCGCCCGTACTCAGGCTACTGCCAATGACGTGAATGTCACCCTGAGAGCCTACCGCGCTACCATTTGCAATGATGGTGAGGCCGGTCCCCGCGTTGACCGTGCTTTGCTTGGCTGTCTGACTGTTGTATTCACTCGTGCTTTTGTTGTGGGTATTGGCAAGCTCGGTGCCGATTTTTATCAACGAGCCGTTACTGGCAGAGCCGCCCTGCTTGTCTTTATAAGCCGTGGTCGCGTCGTCGGCTTGGGACCCCATACCGCTCAGGTTGTAGGCCGCCAATGCGGCTTGTGCCAACTTCACGGCTTTGAGTCGTGGATCTTCAGCGTCATTGGCCGTCTTGACGGCTGTGCGAATGGTGTTGACGGTGTCGATGATCGCACCACCGAGAACTCGTCCCACACCCAAGTTGTTGCTTTTGTCTGTAGTGCTTTGGTTCGAGCTTTCCATGCCTGCCGCAATGGTGACATTCGACCCCATTAGGGTCATGTTTTTGATGCTGAACAGATCGCTGGCGATAACATCCAGATCACCTCCCGCGACGAGGCTGACATTGCCCGCGCTTGAGCCAATGGTGCTACCGGTCAGCGTGGTTTGCGACATCGTGCCATTGTGTTTTTGGCCACCAACCGACAGGTGCTGGTTGCCAGTGATGTCATCGACACCAAGATTGTTGGCCGTCAGTACACCAGTAAGATCGCGGTTCTTCTCCTTATGCACTTCGGTGCGGGTGAAGGTGTTTTCGGCAGCGTTGATTGTCAAGTCACGCCCCGCGCGCACTGTCAGATCCTCAGTGCTGACCACGGCCGAGCCTGTGATGTCGACATCGCGCTTGGCGCTCACCGCAACGGTGTTACCCGAGATCAGGCTACCCACTGCAGTGGTTTGAGTCTCCGAAACGTTGTCTTGGACTTTGCTCGATTTCAAACCACCCCAGCTGCTTTTGCTGGAGCTGCTCTCATGGCGAGCACTTGATGAATCGGTGACGGCCACAATTTTCACATCATTGCCAGCACCCAGACCGACGCTGCTGGTCTCGGAAACCACGTTGCTGCCTTCGATCAGCAAGTCTTTACCAGCCACCAGGACGCTCTTGCCCTGAGAAGTGACCGCACTGCCAATGTTCGTCGTACTGGAAGTCTCCTGAAGGAGGCTCTTTTTACCCGACGAACTTTTCTTGGTCTTGCTGTAGAAACTGTAGTCTTCGTCTTGAGCCGCCCCCAAAGACAGATCACCACCGGCAACCAGATACGCCTCGTCCCCGGCACTCACCCGGCTGGCGATCAGCCCCAAGTCCTTACCCGCGCTGAGGGTAATGCTGCCCCCTGCATCAACAGTCGTAGACACCTGCCTGACATGGTCTTCCTGACTGGTGAATTTTTTGTTTTGACTAAAGGAGTGCTGTTCATCCGCAGCAGAGGCCAATGTCAGGTCGCCGATGGCGCTCATGTTTATGTCGCGTTTGGCGTCGATTTGGCTGGCGATAGCGGTGATGTCGCGACCGGCATTGACCTTCAGGTCCTGCCCTACATCAACGCTTGAACCATATTGAGTGATGGTTTGATCACGATGTGTGCCCACCTCATGACTGACGATCTGTTCGGCGGAGGCGATATTGACGTCACGACCGGCGCTGATCGTGGTGTCGGCTCCGCTTTTCAGCACGCCACCGGTGTTGTTGACGTCGCGCCCGGCGTTGAGGGTCAGCGCGTTGGCGGCTTCGATGCGGGCGGCGCTGTTGACGAAGTCCGTGCGCTCGTTGGTATAGCCCGTACCACTTTCATGAGTGGTGACGGTGCGTTCGTTGATCACGTCGCCACGGGTGGCGGTGAGCGTGACGTCACGACCGGCGATGATGCCGCCGGCCTTGTTGACTATGTTGTTGCCTGCCTGCAAGTCGAGGCGATTGCCGGCTTCCAGCAACCCACTGCTGACCAGATCATTCTTGGCCGTTGCATCAAGGTTCTGGCTGGCGCGCAGGGTGCCGGCGTTGTTCAGGTCTTTGCCGGCGATGAGGGTGACGTCGCTGCCCTGGATCAGGGCGCCGTTGGCCGCGAGGCGATTGTTGGCGTTGGCCAGGTACAGCACCGGCACCAACACTTTTTCGCCGTTCACTTCGTGCTCTTCGAGCCAGACGATGTCGTGGGTCAGGGCCGCGACTTGTTGTGAAGTGAGGGTCACGCCGAGGCTCAGGTTGAGTTGCTCCTTGCTGGCGATGGCGTTGTTCATCAGGTACTTGTAGAGGGCTTCGTCCGAGGTCTGGCCGTCGATGAAGCGTTGGCCGGTGCGGGCGACCACGGCTTGCTGGACCAGTTTCTGCTCGTAGAGGCCGTCGCCCAGGCGCTTGGCGCTCTGGTCGGGGTCGTAGCCGAGGCCAGACAGCAGGTAGTCCGAGCTCATGAATTGCTTGAGGTTGGTGAGTGCCGGGTTGGTTTCGATCAGGTATTTGTGCGGTTGGGATTTGCCGGCGCTGTTCGGCAGGCCTTGCACGCGGTTGATAGTGACCGGCGTACTGGTAGACGAGGTGACGCTGGCGCCGGTGAGGGTCCAGCTTTGCGGGCCGGTGCCGGTTGGGCTGGTGCTGCCTTCCTGGCTCAGACGGAACAGGCCGTTCTGGCTGGTGGGCAGGCTGAAGCCGGGAAGCGTGAGCGGGTTGACTTGTTGCTGGGCCAGATCGGGGGCGAGTTGCTGGTTGATCTGGATCGGCGTCGAGTAGCCACTGCCCGCGCCGGTGTCGGTTGTGGTGCGACCCGCCGCCACATAGGCGTAGAACGGGCGGACCACGCTGTTGTTGATGTTCTGGGTGGCATCGAGGGTGACGTTTCCACCCGCCTGGATGATTGCATCCAGAGACTCGCCGCTGATGACGCGGTTGCTGGTCGGCAGTGTTTCGCCCATCCAGGCCAGAAAGTTACTCATGTCCTGTTCGACGGTGGCCGAAGGTGTCGGGTTGTTTCGTTGGGTGAAGAGGTCGGCCATGCCAATGGCCGAGGCGGTTTCGTTGACCCAGCTCACGAATCGTCGGGTGGTTTCGATGTCCTGCTCTTGCACACCTTTGTTGTTGATCGTCGATGCCGTGATCTTTAAATCCCCGGCGGCGGTCATGCTGCTGCTGGTGTTGTTCACTTCGCCGGCGTTAATCGTCAGGTCCGCGCCGCTGTTGATCGAGGCGGCTTCAGAATGAAGCGTGATCTTCAAGCGATCGGTTTCTGCAATTTCCCAAAGACCGTTTCTGCGATCACCGCCACGGCGGTCACATCCACCGGCGATCTGTTCGCACGGCAACTCAGTGATGGTCGCGACACTTTTTTCATGCTCGGTGTACTGCAACACATCCATGACGTTGTTAACCGTCGTGGCGGCGATCGTCAGGTCGCCGGTGCTCTCAATCCCTCCAGACCTGTTGTCCAGCAGATCAGCCTTGGTCTTGTTTTTGTCCCTGGCGATGAGCGTGCTGCCCAGGCTGTAGACCTGCCCGTAGTAGTTGGTGAAGCTGGGGCTCAGGAGCTGCATGTCTGCGCCACTGAAGATCAATCCGCGGTCGTTGCGTAACACGTCTGTGGTCAACGTCAGGTTCTCGCCGGCGCCCACGGTGCCGGTGTTGTTTACGCTACCGGCCGTCAGGGTCAGGTCGGCAGCCGACGTCAGGCGACCTGCGTTGCTTAACTGCCCACCCACGGAAATGGTGGTGTTGCCGCCACCGGCGATGCTAGTCGCCGCGTTCAAGGTGAGTTGATTGGCTTTGAGGGTCAGGTCGCCGAGGCTGCTGGTACGACCGTTGCCGGTGTAGTTGCCAGTGAGAGTCAGGTTTAGGCTGTCGTCGCTGGCGATCAGGCCTTCGTTATTCCAGTTACCGCCGTTACCGGTCAGTGTGCTGACGGCCAGCAGTTGACCGCTGGCCGTCTGGTTGAGGCTGTTGATGTTGACGGTCAGGCGATCGGCCTGGATCAGGCTGCTGTTGGTCCAGCTGGCGGCGGTGAGGGTCAGGCCACCACGGGTGACGAAGGTGCCGCCAGCGCTGCCCAGTTGTCCGGTGGCAATATCGAAGATACCGGTGCCGACGTGCAGCACGTTGCCGCCGGCGTTCAGCAAGCTACCGGCAGCGAGGGCCAGGTTGCTGTTGGCGGATTCCACGGTGCCATTGCGGTTGTCGAACAGGCCGCCGAGGGTGAACGCGGTTTTGCCATTGTCGCCTAGTGCGCGAAGTTGACCGGTCTGGTTGTCGAGGCTGGCGGCGGAGATGGTCAGGGTGCTTTTGCTTTCGATGATGCCCAGGCGGTTGTTCAATGCGCCACGCAGACTCAGGTCGATCTGCTGCCCGCCGATCTGCCCGTCGTTGTCGCCACTGTTGTCGAAGTCTTTAGCCGTGACGCTGACCAACCCCTTGGCGTAGAGGCCGCCATTGCGGTTGTCGAAGTTGCCGTTGGTGCCGGTATCGACGATGGCGTCACCGGTTTGCGCGGTTATCCGCCCGCCGTAGTTGTCGATGCCGGCCAGTGCCTTGAGGTCCAGGCTCTGGGCTTGAATGATCCCGACCTGACGGTTGTTGTTCAGGTCATAGCCGTTGCGCAATACACCCGTGATGCGGCTGCTGAAGGCGCCTTGCAGGCTGGAGAGCACACCACCGCGGCTGTCGAGGCTGGCGGCGGTGATGTCGAGGTTGCCGGCCTTGGCGACGATGCGCCCGCTCTGGTTATCGATGGCGCCGCTGGTTTTTACCGTCAGGTCGCCCTCGCTTTGCAGGGAGCCCTTGGCGTTGTCGAGGCTGGCGGCATTGAGCGTCAGGCCAGCGTTGCTGCTGAAGACCTGACCGTTCGCGCTGTTCTGCACCACGCCACTGGCCGTGAGCGTCAGTAGATCGTTGGCCGCGACAATGCCGCTATTACGGTTATCGAATCCGCCGGTCAACAGGCTCAGCAAACCCTGGCTGGTCAGTTGGCCGCCCTGGTTGTTGATCTGCACCGCGCGCTGAATGACCAACGGGCCTTTGCTCGCCAGTTTGCCGCTGGTATTGGTCAAGGTGCCGAGCAGATCGAGGGTGATCGCGCCATTGCCGGCCAAGGTACCGGCGCTGTTGTTCAGGTCGGTGCCGGTGAAGCTGATGTCCTGTTGCGCGTTGATCGTTGCGTTGGTGTTGTCGAGCGCTTTGGCCTGGATATCCAAAGCGGCGCCGCTGTCGATCAAACCACCTTGGGCGTTATTCAGTGTTCCGGCGATGACGAAGGTTTGCGCGCCGGCACTGGAAAGAATGCCGTTGTCGCTGTTGTCGAGGCTGGCCGCCGTGACCTTCAACGTGCCGTTACTGACCAGAGCGCCGGCGTTGCTGTTGCGCACGGCGCCGGTGAGGTCCACCAGCACGTCACCGTCGCGGCTCGACAAGGTGCCTAGATTACGGTTGTCGAGGCTGCCGCCCAAAAGGCTCAGGCTTTGCCAGCCGGAAATCAGACCATCGAGGTTAGTGGTGGCATCGGCAGTAAGGTCCAGTTGCTGACGGCTGAAGAGTGTGCCATCGCTGTTGTCCAGGTGGCGGCCCGTCAGCGTGTAGCTTTGGCTGCTGGAGATTTCACCACTCTGGTTGTTCAAGTCCCGCAGGTTGCGCAGGCTCAGTTGCCCGGTGGTAGTGATCAGGCCGTTGGCGTTGTTCAGGTCACCCATGGCGCCGCTGAAGTCGATGGCAATGGCGCTGCCAAGCAACGAGCCGCCATTCTGGTTGTTCAAACTCGCGGTGTTGATGGTCAGGTTGTCGGTGGCGTTGATCAGCCCTTGGTCCTGATTGTCGAGTTGGCCGTTAACCCGAAGTTCGAGGCCGGCACGACTGGTGAGGGTGCCGCCGTTGTTGTTCAGGCTACCGGCCTGTACATCGACGCTTGCCGCCGCGATCAGGCCTTTGATGTTGGTCAGCGCCTGCTGCACGCGCAGGATCACCGCTTGATTACCGAGCAGTTTGCCGTTGCTGTTGTCGAGGCTGTCGGCCGCCAGCGTGAAAGCCTGGGCACTGGAAATTTCGCCGTTGCGGTTGTCCACCTGCGCGAGGTTTTTCAGCACCAGCACTGGGGCGTTGATCAAACCGTTCTGGTTGTTCAGCTCGCCGTGATTCAGATCCAGGGTCAGCAACGTGCCACTGGTGAGTTGCCCGCCATCGTGTTGGTCGAGGCCACTGACGGTGGCCGTCAGGGCCTTGTTGCTGGCGATCCGGCCCTTGTTGCTGTTATCGACCTTGCCGGCGTTGACGCTCAGGCTGTCGAGGCTGGTCAGTTTGCCGCCCTGGTTGTTCACCAAACCCGTGGCGGTGATGCTCAAAGCCTGACCGGCGTTCACCAGTCCCGCCACGTTATCCAGCGTGGCCATGCGCAACGTCGCGGTCGCCAGGCTCGAGAGTTCGCCATTGCGATTGTTCAGGTGGCCAAGGGTTGCGCTGAGATGGCCGGTACTGGTGATCAGACCGTTCCCGTTGAGCACCTGATTGGCCGTCACGTTCAGCGCACCGCTGCTCAAGACCCGGCCGTTGTTCTGGTTATCCAGGGTCCCGGCGGTGATGTTGGCGGTTTGCCCGGCGCTCAGCGTGCCGTTCTGGTTGCTCAGGGTCTGGCTGGTATTGACCGTCAGGTTGCGACTGGCGACCACACTCTTGCCGGTGTTGGTGAGGTTCTGCGCGCTCAGGCTCACATCGCCGTTGGCGTTGCGGCTGGTGTCGGCGTTAACCCCGGCTTCGATGATGCCGTTGTTGCTCAGTACACCGCCGGCGCTCAGGGTGATGCTGTCCCGGGCGGCGAGGGTTTGCTGGTTGGTCAGGCTGCCTTGGGTTTGCACGTTCAGCGAAGTGCCGGCGTAGACCGGGCCGCGAGCGTCGAGGCTCGCCGCTTTGACGTTGACCGAGCCCGTGGCCGACGCCTGCGCGAGGCTGAGATGTCCGTTGGCATCGAGCTGAATATCACCGCCACTGGCCGCCAGGTTGCCGTCGAGTTTCACCCCGACCCCGGCTTCCGTGCCCACCAGTTTGATCGCCCCGGCGTACATGCCGCCCAACGCCGAGGAATCGATAGCCAGCCCCGGTTTGCCGCTGCCGTCATCGGCGCGGGCGGTGGCGTTGAGGCTGTCGGCGTTGACGTCGTTGCGACCGGCGACGATGGTCAGGTTGTTCGCCTGAATCTCGGCGTTGATCTTCGCGCTGCGGGTGATGATTTCGAAGCGGTCGATGTTGTTGGCATTGAGCCCTGCACCGTCGATGGCAACGCTGCCCTGATCGACCTGGAAGCGATCCAGACGCCCGTTGTCCAGCACCGGTTTGCCGGTGGTCAGCGTCACGCGTGGGGTGTTGATGAAACCGCAGCCATTGCAGCTGATGCCGTAGGGGTTGGCCACAATGACCCGCGCCGACTGCCCCGCCACTTCGGTGTAACCGCGCAACTGGCTGGGGCTGCCACCGACCACTTCGTTGAGGATGGTTTGTGCGGCGACCCGGTTGGTCAGGTTCGGGTTGCCAACGATGATCCCGCCCAGTTGCGTCGCGCCGGTCTGGTTGGCGACGTTGTTGAGAATCACGCCTTGGGTGCCGACGTTGTAGTCGTGGAACTGGTTATGCGACAGGCCCGTGCCGTTGGGCGTGGCGATGTTGACGATCGGCACGCCATTGCCGGCCTGCCCGAGGCTGGTGCCCGGCGAGGCCACCACAATTCCGTCGGCCTGGACCCACATCGGCTGCCAGAACATGACGTTGGCCAACAGGAACGCCAACCCGCGCTTGGGCATGCCCCAGAAGTGCTCGCGGTTTTTGACGGCAGCAGAAGGCTGGCCGGCGAGGAAGGCGTAGTGGCGAACGTCCATGTCTGTGTTCTCGAAGAGGTGTAATTAGAGGAAGAAGTCCACTCGAAAATAGATCGGCGCTTCGCGCTCGGTCAGCGCGTCAGGGCGTTCCAGCGAATGGGCAAAGGTGACGCTGGCCGCCACATGCTGACCACGGGCGAACAGCTCCACGGAACTGCTGGACATGCGCCCGTGCTGATCGCCGTTGTAGCGGTCGCCACGGATCACGCCCTGGTCGTAACCGAGGCTGGTGCCGTATTCGGCGAACACCGGGCGCAACCATTCCAGGGTGATCGGATGGCTCCAGCGCAGGTCGTTGCGCCAGTAACCGCCGCTGTCACCGGACAAGGATTGATCCTTGTAACCACGGATCGACGACTGCCCGCCAAGGCTGGTGCGCTGCGGGCTGAACAACACATCTTCGCTGCGCTGGCCGGCCATCAGGCTGCTGAAACTAAAGGACTCGCCCCACAGCTTGAACGGCTGCAAATAACTCGCGGTGGCGGTGTATTTGCGGTAACGCGCATCCGGCTCACCGGGACCTGGATCACCGTTACTCTGGGCGTCCAGAATGCCGATGCCTTCCTGCATGCCCAGGTCAAGGTTGACGAACGCAGTGCCGATCCGCCGACCGTGGTTGATGCCGAACTGCGCTTCGCTGAGGCGGTTGCTGCTCAGCTTGAGTTTGCTGTCTTCAATGAAGTTGTTGGTGCGCAGATACGAGAGACCGGTGCTGAGGGACGTCTTGCTCAGGGCATCGCGATGGATCACCCGCTCGGCACGCAACTGATGGTTTTCGCTGTCGCCGGTCTGCTTGAAATTGAAACCGTTGGCCTGCGCTTGCGAGCGGTACTCGCTCTGGCTGTAGGTGTAACTGAAGTTCCACCAGCCCCACGGCAGGTTGTAATAGAGCATGGCGTTGTTGGAGGTGTGCTGGTGATCGGTCATCGCATCGTGACCGCCGCGCAGCATCAACTGATCGGCCAGGCCCAGCGGGCTGTCCCAATCGAACGTCGTGCCCCACTGCTGCTCGCCGGTGCTGCGCTGGCCGTCATTACTGCGGGACAACCCGGCACGCCACGGCTTCTGCGGCGTGTTCTTGACCAGCACTTCACTGCCACCGACGTTCTTGCCCGGGGACAAATCCATCTGCGCCTGATTCGACGGCAAGCGGTTCAACTGATCCACCATCTGCTCGATATCCCGCAGATTGACCAGATCACCGCTCTTGCCGGGAAACGCCATACCCAGTTCGCGGTCCGACAGCTTGCTGCCCTCCGCGCCTTTCAACCCTTCCAGCCTGCCCTCGACCACCAGCACCGTCAGATGCCCGCCAGACAAATCCTGCTGCGGCAAGTAGGCACGGCTGGTGACCAGGCCTTTTTCGATGTAGTGATCGGTGATGACTTTCAGCAGCTCGTTGAGCTGCGTGACACCCAGGCACTGGCCGATATAAGGCTTGAGCAGGCGATTTTTCTCGCTGTCCGAGAGACTGTCGGCGCCTTTGAGCTCGATGTCCTTGATGGGAAAACAACGGGCATCGGCCGGGGCCGTCGGTGGCGTGGGTTTGGCTTCCTTGCCGGGTAATTCCTTAAGCTCTTCAAGACGCCGACGCTGCTCTTCGAGCAAGCGATCCTGACGTTCGCGGATCAGATCGGTTTCACCGGGGGTGGGGGCGGCGTGAGCAAGATTTAGCGGAGAAAGGCACAGCAAAGCCAGGCACAACCTCGCCACGAGGGCGGGTGGGTACATGTTCGATCCCTCGAATGGAGAGTAGTAGCACAATAGTGGCGCGATATTAGATGGCCACTATTTTGGCGTCAACAAATGGATCCGTTCGAGAAGGTTAAGGGACGACTTGTAATGGCTAAATCGGGCGCTTCCGATGAGAGCGCAGGACATTTCCTGATGTGATGTAGAAAAATGCTCATAACGCCAAGGCGAAGGCGCTGCCACAGCAGAGAAAAAAGCCTAGAGCTAAACGGCGATCAAAAGATCGCAGCCTTCGGCAGCTCAGGGATTGCGCATTATTCAAGATTTGCGCAATTACCGTAGGAGCTCCGAAGGCTGCGATCTTTTTTACGTAATAAAAAACCCGAACGCTGTCCGTAATGCTGGTCAGTTGAGGAGCGGAACCTGTGGGAGCGGGCTTGCTCGCGAAAGCGGTGTGTCAGGCGACATCAATGTTGACGGTGCTACCGTCTTCGCGAGCAAGCCCGCTCCCACATGGATTGCGCTTAAGTGAACAGCATTACGGACGCTGTCCGGGCTTTATTGGATCGCTACCGCGCTTTATTCAGCAGTCGGTGCTTGCGGCGGGAGCACTGCTCCGTCTTCAAGAAAAACATGGTCTGTCCCCGTTTACCGCCCGGGTTGATACAGGGAGATGGAGCCGGCCTGGATTCACCTCCCCATGAATGCACAACGCGCCGGAGTGCGGCGCGTTGTGGGGGTCAGATCAACACCAAGCGATCAGCGGTTTTGTACGCGCTCGATGGCCGTGTCATATACCGGGTTGGCCTTCTGCGTTTTGGCTAACTGGTAATGACGCAGGGCGTCGGGGAACTGACCGGCCGCTTCATAGATACGGGCAATGTTGTAGTAGGAACCGGCACGCACGGTGGCAGCCGAATTGCCGCTGGCCAAGGCAATGGCCTTGCGGTTGGCCCAGATCGACTCGGCGGTGTTACCGGCCTTCTGATACGCCAGGCCCAGGTTGCCGTAGGCCTGACCGTAGCTGTTATTCAGATCGATCGCCTGACGGAAGAAGTCGATTGCCAGCGGCAGATTACCGGTTTTGTAGGCCGCCTCGCCTTTGGTGTTCAGGCCTTTCGCATCGGCCTGTGCCGAAGCGCTGACCGCCACCGCCGTCAGGGCAACGCTGTCATCCAGCAACGGCGACACTTCGTTCAACACGTTTGCCGCATCGACCCTGGCACCCGTAATGTTGTTGATGTCCTGGAAGTCGCCACTGCCGGTCATGCGGAACACGGTCCACAGGTTGCCGCTGCGGTTCTGCGGCACATAGTAGGTGCGCACCAGTGACTGGCCCATGTACACGAACACCTTGGCCTGGCTGTTGGAGAGATCGCGCGAACCCGACTCGCTGCCATTGCTGTAGTCATGCACGGCGTAGACGTAACTTTCGCCGAAGTGCTTCTTCTCCAGGGTGATGGTTTCCGGGCCATAACTGGTGGTGTCGTCGACATCCAGATTGGCATCGTCACCGTGCTGGTTTTCGAAATAGATGTTGTTGCCGGGGAAGATCATGTGGGAGTCGAGGTCCGACGGGGTCGCACCCCAGGTCAGCACCACGCGCAGACCATCGAGGTTCTGCATCACCGGGCTGATGGCATAGGTCATGCCCTTGCACGGGCACTTGACCACCAGATTGGAGTAGCCAGGCTTCTTGATGATCAGCAGGTTGCCGGCATCATCGGCAAACTCGGTGGTCAGGCTGACCTGGCCCTGAGCATTGGTGCGACCCACCACGTTTTGCGCGCCGTTGCGCTGCAATAGCAGCTCGGCGTCGGCGATCTTCTGGTCCTTGACCACCGCACTCAGCACTTCGATCGGCAGTTGCTCAGCCTGCACCGAAAACGCCGCCGCCCACAACGACAACACTGAAGCCACGCGAAAAAATCGCATACTTAATTCCTTTAAGTGAGAGTAACGGACATAGCGAAATGTCCTACAGATTTTGGCGCGAACCATACACAGTTTTTGCGTCCGACGCCCGACAATCGCATAGGAAATTTGTTCACTAAGGGAATCGCTGAAAAAACCAGGGAAGTGCGTAGGAACAAGACTTAACAACAAGTGAAACCCCTAGTAAAAATGGGGGGAAACCAGATTTCCTATCTAAGAAATAGAATTCTTTTTCGGTCTGCCCGGGCATCCCCGCCGAGCTTGTCGCCCAATCAAAGCTTCAATTTCGGCAGCAAATCGCGAACCGCCAAGTACAGATAGAAAATCGGAGAAAAACGGGGACAGATCATGTTTAAATCGAAGGGACACTACTTAATTTTCATAAAAAACGTGGTCTACCCCGTTCTCTCTCGAATTTCAATATAAACAACTCAACAAATTACTTATTTTTACTGCATCCCCCGGATGACGTTTGAGGTACTTATTGCAAGCAAGCCTCAGATACTCACGAAACGTTTCGTCACTTAAAATTACCGACACATCCTCTTCCAGAAGATACCCACTGGAAAACCTGACCCCTTCAAAATGATCTTCCTCAAAGTAACTGTTCATATCGGGAAAATTACAGTACGCGCCATCCGTACTAAAACCCCACTGCTTAACAAGATACTCTATTGCTTCAACAAACCTACCGTCATCGTACATCCTGTCAAAGTAAGCTTTTATAACCCAATGTGAATCCCGACGATCATATGGCTGACCAAACAATTCGTTCACACCATTACCCTCTTATTCATATCAGGTTGAAGTTACGGACCGAAAAAACGAAAACAGACCACATTTAAATCGAAGGAGCACTAGCCCTTCCTAGAAAAACGTGGCCTGTCCATTTTTACCCCTATTGTCCTTAAACCATACAGCCAATCAGCCGACTCAACCACTCATTCAAAGACCAATGGATATACTCATTTTTGCCTCTAAAGTACCAGGCATATAAAGCCGCTCCCTTATTCTACTGCCCGCAATTTAATAATACGCAAGTATCACCAGACTTCACAACCAAGCTAATTGGTTTTTTAGTCACACCATCATCAGTTGATATTTCAACCAACAAATTTTGATTTTCGAAAGACTGCAGCTCAGAGATAAGCTGCTTTATGGTTTTCCCCCGATCAACCCAGTCGGGATTTTTTTATCGCTCATCTCAATCTCCAATGCGATTTAAGTTTGCATCAAAGGTCCCTGATCGTGTCTCTTTACGACCAAGGGCCTTCAACAAAGGGGGACGGATTTATTTACTCGACAATTTAGCCAAGCAACAAATAAATCAACCCCCTTGTTGCTTTCGTTTACTCTACAGTTAAAAACCACAGAACGAGTGGGCTTTAAGTTGCACCTCAGGCCGATTAATGGGCGTCACTTCTCCGTTACAAAATTGCCCACCACCGCCTTCAAAAATACCCGTGAAATGCTTTAACTATCTTATCCATCACCTCATGCTGACCCGCAAGCTTCTGAAAATCTGTTGATCTTATAAAGTTTTTCTTAAGCGTTTTGGAAAACGATGAAACATTAAGACTGGATTTCACGGCCAACACACCAAACTCTTCGTGCGCGCTCTCAAATGCTAGCCAGTCAAATTCTAGATCCCCAATGATCATTGGGTAATCAACCGACCCTGCAAAAAAATCACGAAACCCTTTATTTATGAACTTCACATCCCCCTCGACATCAACACCTTCCAGCAAAAAACATGTGTTTTCCGAGCCTCCACCAAACCTTATAAACACAGCTGATGAAAAACCTTCATAACTCGCAGAAATCAGTTCAGTCAAAACATCTGAAAAACTGACTAATGGTCTTTCAAAAAACCAAAATTCAAAATCGCTCGCACAAAAAATCATGGCTGGTAGATCTGTCGCAAAATTAACAACACTTGATAAGTCTTGCGTTATACGACGAGAGCCTTCTGACTCAAGCTTATGCACGGTCATACCACTTTCCTTTTAGCCTGATTTTGACTATGGTTTTTTAACTCCGGAGATAGCTAGTACATAAAGGGACAGATTTATTTACTCGAAAACTTAGTCAAACAATAAATAAACCCGTCCCCTTTTCTCTTTTTATGAAGCTTCCGTTTTAGCTTGTGCTCCCCCACACATTTTATGCTCACTCTTCGTACCCCTCGAACTCCCACAAACCTAATCTCGATACTTTCTTTGAAACCTCGCTCCAATCTTTACCCGAACAGCCCTGTAAAAATTTTTCAATAGCTTTAACAATTTTCTGGTAATTGTATTCACGAACAATCAGGTAATGCAGCCCAATAACAACTTCATCTACCCCATGCCTTTTCTCGATCCACTTCGGAGTACAAACTTCTATATCAAATGACTCTTCACCATCCTCCCCTGCAGGCCCAATCATGGCTTGAAGAAGAAAGCCAAAATCATCCTGAACATCTGGCTGATAATTTTCCAAATTATAAATATCAGGGCTATGCAGCCGCTTTAGCTTTGCTTCCATAGTTTAATCCGTAATATTCAGATGACCATTTGACTGCCACTTTTTTGTCTCTTGCCCAGGATACCTTTGCTCAAAGTTAGCCTGGGTCCCCTGCTGATTTGGCTTATAGGTTGGTGGTCTATACTGCCTTAAGCCATCCTGACTAACTAGAGTTTTCCCGTCGCTAGCAATTTTATATCCAGCACCGACCCAAGCTTTTCCCATAACATCAGCTTGCTCTCTCGTACCTGAACCGATACCGAAGTTACCTTTACCTTTTGCCGCCTCACGGAGCTGTCCGCTTAATTTAGCCCAGTCACTAGCAGTGCTTGCACCTACGGAACCTTTACCCAGAAGCATCATACCCGCTGTCATCTGAAGCTCAGTCAACAACGTTGCCCGCTCTTTCAGGGACAATGGCCGTCCAGCCTGCTGATCAAGCCAACTGGTCTCTTTGACCCACTGATCAGCACTCGCCAGCTCGCTTGGCGTCAACCAGCCTTCGGAGAGATTCTTCGCATAGGCCATTTGCTTATCTGAGGTGAACAGCGCTCCCCAACCATCGATGCCTTGTGAGGGAACCGCAATGGACCCTGGATTCCCAGTGAGGAGTCCGGCCATATCGTAGGAAATATTACGCCGCAGGAAATCCATCAAATCCTTGGCCACCGGTGCTTCCAGTGAAACCGCACTTTTCTGGATCGACTCTACACAAGCCCTGCTGTCACAGGCATTGATGGCCATTGAACGCTGGGTGGACAAGTCTTCGTATTGCGCAACAATCTCGCGAATGTTCTGCGCACTGCAGCCCTCAGTGGCCCGACAACCCTGAAGCTCTTTGAGTAGCCGTTCAGCAGAAGGGTGGTCGAGGTTGTTGTATTGCGTTGCGTTTGCCGTCACTGCAGCGGCGGATGACGCATCGCCCCCCGTAACGGCCGCCGTCAACACGCCGACCAGTTGAGAGGCCGCCAGCAGCTTATTAATTCCTTGTTGGTACTCGAGGCTATTTCTGTCGACCCCTACCGGTAACAACTTGTCAGCCAGGAAGTCCACAACCGCTTCATTCACCCCCGCAGCCAGAGCCCCTGTACGGAAGTCCCCCCCCATGGCCTCAGCCATCAGGCCGCCGAGAGCGGCGTGCATCGCGAGTTTCGTCAATTTGCCGTTTTCAAACAGGGTTACATCACCGATCTTGCTGGCCCCGAGTGCCCCGCCAATACTGATCCCGGCTCCCAACGTTGCGTCGACCAGATTATCCGTCAGGCTACCGCCCATAATTGCCGTTTTAGCCACCGTATCGGCTGCGACCTTAATCGCCACGGCCTTGGCACCGGCCGCATCGAACGTCAACTCTGTAGGGTTAAAGCCGAACTGTGCAGCTATGCCTGCGGTGACACCTGCGAGCACATAACCTTTGAGGTTCTCAGAAGAGAAGACGTCTTTGAAAGCTGCTCCCACATTGCCTTTGTTGTTGATCGTGCTGACTGCCGCTGTGCTCGCCATGGAGGTCAAAACGGCGGAGGCGGCGATGTTGCCGATCCCTGCCGCCGCGGTACCCACAGCCGTTCCCGCCGACACCATTGCCGTACTGCCCGCCGCTGCCATTGCAGTACCGGAGCCGGCACCGGCACCTGCTGCGGCACCTACCGCAGCGCTTGCAGCCCCGGCCGTCAACACGGTGACAATGATAATGATCGCCAACATCGCGCCCTGACCGAGGCTCGAACTGCTGTATTTGAACGACTCGTGGGTTTCCTTGATCAGACGCCAGTCCACATCACCGCGCTTCTCAGCGTCTTTGAGCCACGCGAGTTGTGGATCCGCCTGGACCATTGCATCAATGGTCTGGCTAACCGATTTCTGGTTAATCTGTTTGATATCGATGTTCAGGCCATCAACCGCCTTGATCACCAATTGCCCCTGAGCCACCAATTGACTTTGCCGCAGGGTTTCATCGGTATTGCCTTTGCCCGATATTGAGTTCCAGGACAGGCTGGTATCACTTTTCTCGTGGCTCTCCTGATGCAGGTCCTTCACGCCTTCAAACGTGATGGCCCCGCCACTGCTAATGATCAAGTCGTTGCCGCTGTCGAGCTTGGCAACCTGGTAATGTTGATCGCCGCCGCTGACGAGCATCATGTTGCCGCCGGAGGTGATTTCGCTGCCGATGTTTTTCACATCGGTGACTTCATCACGCTTGGTGTACTTCGAGCCGAAGGAGCCTTTTTTCTTTTTGTCGTATAGCGAGTAGTCAGTGTCTTGCGCCGCGAGGATGTCGAGTCTGTCGCCCGCTACCAGGTACGCTTCGTCGCCTGCGGTGATGCGGCTGGAGACCACGGCGAGATTATCACCGGCACTCAACGCCACATCGCCGCCCGCCGTGATACCCGACATGACCTGGCTGACGTGATCTTCCTGCACGGTGAGTTTTTTGCTCTTGGACAGGGAGTGTTCCTCATCCGCCGCAGAGCTGATGATCAGGTTTTCGGTCGCCGTCATGGCGATGTCGCGCTTGGCATCGACCTGGCTGGCGATGACGCTGATATCGCGGCCCGCCTGGGCCGTCAGGTCACGTCCCGCGCTGATGCTGGCCCCCAGTTGGGTGATGTCGCTGCTGTTGTGTTTACTGTCGCGGACCACGCTGTTGATGACCTGCGCCGAGGACACGTTGAGGTCCCGTTCGGCATTCAGATCCATGTCACGGCCGCTTTGCAGTACACCACCAATATTGTTGATGTCCTGCCCCGCCGATACACTGAGATCATTGGCGGCTTCGATGCGCGCGGCACTGTCAGCGAAATCGTGATGTTGCGTACTAAAGCGAGTGTTGTTGTCTTGTGAAGTAATGGTGCGCTCGTTGAGCACGTCCCCCATGATCGCGTTCACGTTCACGTCACGACCGGCAAGGATGCCACCCGACTTGTTGATGACGTCATTACCCGCCAGCACATCCAGACGGTTACCCGCCTGAATCAGCCCGCTGTTGACCAAGTCCTTGCCCGCCGTCGCCGACAGGTTATTGGTGGCGCGCAACGTACCGACGTTATCGAGGTTCTGACCGGCGATCAGCGTTACGTCCTTACCTGCAATCAGCGCCCCGGTCGGGCCGAGGCGGCCTTCGGCTTGTGCCAGATACAGCACCGGCACCAGGACTTTTTCGCCGTTCACTTCATGCTCTTCGAGCCAGACGATGTCGTGGGTCAGCGCCGCGACTTGTTGCGAGGTCAGGCTGACACCCATCGACAGATTGAGTGCGTCCTTGCTGGCGATGGCGTTGTTCATCAGGTACTTGAACAGGCCTTCGTCGGTGGTCTGGCCGTCGATGTAGCGTTGGCCGGTGCGAGCGACGACTGCTTGCTGGATCAGGCGCTGTTCGTAGAGGCCGTCACCCAGGCGTTTCGCGCTGGTGTCCGGGTCGTAGCCGAGGTTGCTCAGCAGGTAATCCGAACTCATGAACTGCTTGAGGTTGGTGAGTACCGGATTGGTTTCGATCAGGTATTTGTGGCCGTTGGCCGGCGCTTTCACGTCCGGCAGGCCGGTGACGCGAGTCACAGGAAGAATGCTGATCGTCGACCTGGTGTCGTTGCCGAGCCCGCCTCTGCGAGGAGTGACCGACGTCACGGAAGCGTCGACTGTGCTGGCGACGTCCGTTGCCACCGTTGGTAGATGTCCGACGGGGATTACGGCGTGATCACTGCTGGAGAGGACCGCCGGGGTGTCTACCAGCAAGATGCGCGGGCCACCGCTGCTAGCGGCGACCACGTGTCCCTGGGTGCTGACGTTTTCACCACCCACCGTCCAACCCGGCGGATTCAGTGTGCCTGCAAGCGGCGTCAGGTCACTCGTGTCCTGAGTGCTCAGACGAAACAGGCCGTTCTCCCCGGTGGGAAGGCTAAAGCCCGGCAATGTCAGCGGGTTGACTTGCTGCTGGGCCAGGTCCGGTGGAAGTTGGCTGTTAAGTGTGACGACCGTGGTTTTACCTGCTCCTGAAGCCGTGGTTGTGGCGCTACGCGATGAGTTTGATAGGCCAGCGGAGAACGGGCGCTCGACGCCGTTGGTGATTGTGTTTGTTGCGGAAATGGATACGTTGCCGCCGGCCTGGATGATCGCGGGCACCAAGTTGTCGGATGAAGTAGATGAGACAACTATTTGATTGAACGGGGTTGAGTTTTCTATGAAATCAGGCAACTCCATACGGGTGCCGGTCGAATATTGAGAGTCTGTAAACTTTATTTCTGTACGGACCCTTTCCGCAAGCATGCCAATATTTATAACAACCGGACCGAACCGTTGATAATATTCTGTTTCAAACGGCTTGGCTGCGTCCCGACTTATTTGTGTATAGGTAGTCGACTCGACGCCTGACGCATTCCAAAAATGCATACCACCATTATAATCGGCATCATTATATATATTGTATTTTACAAGCTCAGCCATATCATTATAACTAGGCCTGTCATATGAGAAATACTCCCTACTGACATAATCACCTAAAGCAGAACCCGAATTTTCAAAATTGCTCACGGAAATATCTATATTTCCTGCAGCAGCAACCGTTGAGTTTGAATTTAAAAATGAGCCACCTCTAACAGTCAAATTCCCAGAAGAACTCAACGAAGCCGCATTGGAAGTGCTATCTCCCGAAACCGATACCCGATATTTCTGTTCATACACGTAATACGAGGCGGGTTGCCGCTCGACCCCGTAACCAGGAAGCGAATCACAGCTATAGCAACCAAACCCTATCGCCGAAGAATACAACTCAGCCTCGGTCTTGAAATCCCCACGCTTATTAATAATCGAATCCGCATTAATAGAGAAATCCTGCCCACTTTCCATGGTTCCGGAATCATTCTCCATCAACGCTGATCGCCCACCCAGATCATTGAGTGCTATATCAATATTACCCAAACCATAAACATCAGACTTACGGTTGGTAAAACGCCCCACCCGCAATTTCATATCGGCGCCGCTGAACAAAAATCCGCCCTGGTCGTTCCGCAATGTCGAAGCCGTCACTTTCAGCCCATCGGCACCGGCCACCGTCCCGTAGTTATTGACGGTGGCAGCATTGATATTCAACGCACCGGCCGATGTCAGCCGCCCATAGTTGTTCAGGCTGGTCAGGCCACCACGCCCACCAATGGTTGTGGTTCCGCCACCGGCAATACTTGCCACGCCGTTCAAGTCGATCGTAGCGGCATCCACCGCCATGTCGCCCAAGCTGGAGACCCGCCCATTCCCGCTATAGCGCCCGGTCAACTGCAAACTCAACCCGCCATCACTGGCAATCAACCCATCATTGGTCCAATTCACGCCCCGACCTTCGAGGTGGTCCGAAGCCAACAGTTGCCCGCTCGCGGTTTGCACGAAATTGTTGACGTTAACTTTCAACCGCCCCGCCTGAATCACACTGCTGTTAGTCCAGCTGTCGGCGTTCAACGTCAGCCCGCCACGCGTCACCAGCGAACCGCCGGCATTCATGACGTTACCCGTCGAAATGTCGAACTCGCCAACACCGACATGAGTCACGGTACCGCCAGCGTTCAAGAAGCTTGGCGTCGCGAGGGTCAGGTCAGTGTTGGCCGTTTCCAGCAAACCATTGCGGTTATCGAACAGGCTGCCGATCTGGAAGTTGGTTTTCCCGGTGACACCCAGCGCACGCAATTTGCCAGTCTGGTTATCGAGACTGGCGGCTTTGACCGTCAGCGTGGTATTGCTTTCAACGATACCGGAGCGGTTGTTCAGGGCCCCGCTGAGGCTGAGGTCGATGCGGTTACCAGCAATCCGACCGTCGCTGTTGTCCAGACTGGAGCCAGTTACACCGGCCAGCCCCTTGGCGTAGAGCACGCCATTGCGGTTGTCGAACGCGGCGGTGGTGATGCTCGCGTCAGCGGCTTGCGCCGAGATCCGTCCGCCGTTGTTGTCCAGACCGGCCAGTGCCGACAGTGTCAGGCCCTGGGCTTGAATGATCCCGCCCTGGCGGCTGTTGTTGAGGTCGTAGCCGTTGCGCAACACGCCGACCGTTCGCGCTTCAAGGGCGCCTTTGATGCTCGACAGCACGCCACCGCGGTTGTCGATGTTGGCGGCTTTGACGGTCGCGACACCGTTCTGGGCAATGACTTTGCCGCTCTGGTTATCGAGGTCGCCGCTGACGTCGAGGGTCAGGCCGTTCTGGCTCTGGATCGCGCCTTTGCCGTTGGCCAGGCTGGCGGCTTGCACGTTCAGGCCGGCGTTCTGGCTGTAGATCAAGCCGTTGGCGTCGTTGCGTACCGCGCCGCTGGCGGTGATCTGCAAGGCGTCCCTGGCGGCGAGGGTGCCGTTGTTGCTGTTGTCCAGCGAGCCGGTCAGGAGGGTCAGCGTGCTTTGGCTGGCGAGTTGACCGTTCTGGTTAGCGAGGTCGGTAACGCCCGTGATCAGCACAGGGCCGGCGCCGACCAGTTTGCCGCTGGTGTTGGTCAATGCACCGAGCAGATCCAGCGTCACCGCGCCATTGCCGGCGATGCTCCCGGCCGTGTTATCCAGGCCGGTGGCCGTGACGTTGATCGCCTGTTGCGCGTTGATCGTACCGCCCGCGTTGGTCAATGCGCCGGCGGTGATGTCCAGTGCGGCGCCGCTGTCGATCAGGCCGCCCTGATTGTTGTTGAGGGCCTCGCTCAGGGTCAGGGTCTGCCCCGCCGCGCTGCTGAGAATGCCTTTGTTACTGTTGTCCAAACTCTTTGATTTGACGCTCAGGCTGCCCTTGCTAACCAATGCCCCGGCATCGCTGTTGAGCAAGGCGCCCTTGAGGTCCACGGCCACATCACCGTTGCTGCTCGAGAGTGTGCCGCTGTCGCGGTTATCGAGGCTGTCGCCGTTGACGGTCAGGCCCTGCAAGCCGGAGATCAGTCCCTTCTGGTTGTCCAGAGTGGTGCCGTTGACCGTCAGTAACTGACTGCTGATCAGTTTGCCAGCGCTGTTATCCACGGCGCGGGCAATCACATCGAAACCGAGGTTGCTGGAGATTTCGCCGCTCTGGTTGTTGAGATCGCGCAGGTGCTTGAGGGTCAGTGGTCCCTTGGCCGTGAGCAGGCCGTTGCGATTGTCCAGGTCGCCGTTGGCCAGTTCCACGGTGACGGCTTTTTCGCCGAGCAGGCGGCCACCGTCCTGGGTCAGGGACGTCAGGGTCAGGTCGATATCGCCCTTGGCCGAGACTTCGCCATCGTTGCTGGAGTCCAGGTTGGTGGCCGTCAGGGTCAGCTTGCCCTGGCTGTTGATCAACCCGCTATCGCGGTTGTTCAGCGCCATGGCGTTGAGGATGACGGCGCTGGCGCCGAGCACCGTGCCGCTCTGGTTATTGAATTCGGCGCTACCGACTTTGAGCAGTTGAGCCGCGTTGATCAGGCCCTTGGCATCGTTGCGCAACAAACCATCGACGGTCAGTTCGAGATCGCCGCGGCTGGTCAGGCTGCCGCCGCTGTTGTTCAGGCTGGCGGCGCGCACGTCGAGGGACGCAGCGCCGATCAGGCCTTTGACGTTGTCCAGCGCGTTGGCGATGCGCAGGGTCAGGCCCTGATTGCTCAGCAATTTGCCGTTGCTGTTGTCCAGGCTTTGCGCGGTCAGCGTGAAGGCTTCGGCGCTGGAGATTTCACCGCCCTGGTTGTTTACGCCCTTGAGTTGTTTGAGCAGCAAGGCACCGGGAGCATTGATCAGACCGTTCTGGTTATTCAGTTGGCCGTTGTTCAGGTCCAGGCTGAGGCGGGTGTTGCTGAACAGTTTGCCGCCCTGCTGATCCAGCCCGGTGACCGAAGCGGTCAAGGCGCCTTGGCTGCCGATACGGCCGTCGTCCTGGTTGGTGACCTGGCCCGCGACGAGGTTCAGGGTACTGGCGCTGTTGAGGCGGCCGCCTTGGCTGTTATCGAATGCGCCGGTGGTGACCGTCAGCGCGCCTTTGCCGCTGATGATGCCCTGCTGGCGGTTGTCAAGACTGGCACTGGTGAGGGTGAGCGCGCCATCGGTGACCACTGCGCCGCCCTGGTTGCTGACGCTGCCGTCGCTGGTGAGCGTCAAATTCGCTGCGCTGGAAAGGCTGCCCTCAGTGTTGGTCAGCTGCGTGGTTTTGACGGTCAACGCACCTTCGCTGCTGGCCTGGCCCTGGCTGTTGTCGAAGGCGCCGGTCAGGTTCAAGTGCATGTTTTGCACGCTGAGCAGATGACCGCCGCTGTTATCCAGCAAACGCCCTTGCAGGTTCAGCGCGGTGGTGGCGCTGAGCAGGCCTTGGTTGCGGTTGAGCAACTGGTCCACGGTGAGGGTCAGCGCCTGACCGGTGAAAACCTGACCGCCATCGCTGTTGTCGAGTTTTGTGCCGGTGACCGACAAGTCGGCGTTGGTGCTGATTTCACCCCCTTGGTTATCGAGGTCATCGACCGTCAGGGTCATGGCGCTGGTGGAACCGAGCAGGCCTTTTTGGCGGTTGTCGAGGGTGTCGGCGGTCAGCTTGAGCACACCGGTGGTGATCAATTGGCCTTTCTGGTTGTCCAGGGTTTTGACCTGAACGGTGGCGTCGGCCTTGCCGGCAATATCGCCGCCACGGTTGTCCAGGGTGTCGGCGGTGAGCAGCAGTTCACCGTCGGCGATGACCGCACCTTGCTGGTTATCCAGTGTGTTGTCGGTGGTGAGTTCCAGCCGGTCGTGGCTGCTGATCAAGCCTTCGCTGTTGTTGAGGCTGTCGCTGTGGCTATCCAGGGACGCGGCGGAAATCACACCTTTGAGGTTGTTCAGGGCTTGCGCGATGCGCAGGGTCAGGCCCTGATTGCTCAGCAATTTGCCGTTGCTGTTGTCCAGGCTCTGAGCGGCGAGTGTGAAGGCTTGGGCGCTGGAGATTTCACCGTGCTGGTTGTTGACGTCCTTGAGGTTTTTCAACACCAGCAACGGCGCGTTGATCAGACCGTTCTGGTTGTTCAGTTGGCCGTTGTTCAGGTCCAGGCTCAGGCTGGTTTGGCTGAACAGTTCACCGCCCTGTTGATCGAGCCCGGTGACCGAAGCGGTCAACGCTTGCTGGCTGGCAATTCGCCCGGCGGCGTTGTTGACCTGCTTGGCGATGAGCTCCAGGGTGGTGCCGCTGATGAGACGACCGCCCTGGCTGTTATCAACGTTGCCGCTGATGACCTGGGTGGCCTCTTTACCGGATATCAGGCCTTTCTGGCTGTTATCCAGGCTGGCACTGTCAAGGATCAAGGTGTTGTCGGTGCTGATCGAGCCGCCCAGATTGAGCAAGGCGCCACGACTGGTCACGGACAACGCACCGGCACTGCCCAGGCTGCCGGCGCTGTTGTCGAGGCTGGCCGCGTCGACGGTCAACGTTCCTTCACTGCTGATCAGCCCCTGACCATTGAGCAAGGCATCGTCGAGGGTGATCACCAAACCATTGAGGCTGTCGAAGGTGCCGCCGGTATTATCCAGCGTGGTGCCAGTCAGCGTCGTTGCGCCTTTGGCGACGATCAGGCCTTTATTCTGGTTGATCAGGTTGGCAACGACCATTTCCAGATCGGTCGCGGCCAGCACTTTCCCGCCATCGCTGTTGTCCAGGCGCTGACCTTTGATGTTCAGCAACAGGCTGCTGGAGAGCTCGCCTGCACGGTTGTCGATGTCGTCGACTTTCAGCGTCAGCGCTTTAGTGGTGCCGACCAGGCCGCCATTGCGGTTATCGAGGGTCGTGCCGGTCAGGCTCAGATTGCCTTGGGCGACCAATGCCCCGCCTTGTTGTTGCAACAGGCCAATGGTGGCGGTGAGGTCACTTTGGCTGGAGATCCGCCCCGCCGCGTTTTGCACTTCATCGGCGTTGAGGGTGACCGGGCCGATGGCACTGAGCAAGCCGCCACTGTTGTCCAGGCGAGTACCGTCATAGGCGATACCGGCCTTGCCGCTGATCAAGCCTTTGTCGCGGCTGTCCAGTTGGCCAATCTGCAGTTTCAAATGTTTGTCGGCCTGGATCACCCCGCCGCGGTTATCGGCAGAATGGCTGCTGACGGTCAGCGTATCTTTCCCGCTGACTTTGCCACCCCGATTGTCGAGGCTGCCGGCGCGCACATCGATGGCGCCCTTGGCGCTGATTTCACCCGCGTTCTGGTTATCCAGCACACCGCTGATGCGCGCGGTGAGGCTGCCGTCGCTGACCACCACACCGGCGTCGCGGTTGTCGAGGCTGGCGGCTTTGAGATCCACGCTCTTGCCCGAACCCAATACACCGTCGCGGTTATCCAGGGCGCCGCTGAGGTCAATGTTCAACCCCAGGTCGCCCAGGACCTGGCCACTGCGGTTGTTCAGTGCGGTTGCGTCAAGCCGAGTGATGCCGGCACTGGAAATCTCACCGTTGTTGTTGAGCACCTGATTGGCCGTCACGTTCAGCGCACCGCTGCTCAAGACCCGGCCGTTGTTCTGGTTATCCAGGGTTGCGGCGGTGATGTTGGCGGTTTGCCCGGCGCTCAGCGTGCCGTTCTGGTTGCCCAGGGTCTGGCGGGTATTGACCGTCAGGTTGCGGCTGGCGACCACACTCTTGCCGGTGTTGGTGAGGTTCTGCGCGCTCAGGCTCACATCGCCGTTGGTGTTGCGGCTGGTGTCGGCGTTGACCCCGGCTTCGATGATGCCGTTGTTGCTCAGCACACCACCGGCCGTCAGGGTGATGCTGTCCCGGGCGGCGAGGGTTTGCTGGTTGGTCAGGTTGCCCTGGGTTTGCACGTTCATCGAAGTGCCGGCGTAGACCGGGCCGCGTGCATCGAGGCTGGCCGCTTTGACGTTGACCGAGCCCGTGGCCGACGCCTGCACGAGGCTGAGATGTCCGTTGGCATCGAGCTGGATATCGCCACCACTGGCGATCAGTTTGCCGTCGAGTTTCACCCCGACCCCGGCTTCGGTGCCCACCAGTTTGATCGCCCCGGCGTACATGCCGCCGAGGGCCGAACTGTCGATGGCCAACCCCGGTTTGCCGCTGCCGTCATCGGCGCGGGCGGTGGCGTTGAGGCTGTCGGCGTTGACGTCGTTGCGACCGGCGACGATGGTCAGGTTCTTCGCTTGAATCTCGGCGTTGATCTTCGCGCTACGGGTGATGATTTCGAAGCGGTCGACGTTGCTGGCGTTGAGCCCGGCACCGTCGATGGCAACGCTGCCCTGATCGACCTGGAAGCGATCCAGACGACCGTTGTCCAACACCGGTTTGCCGGTGGTCAACGTCACGCGTGGGGTGTTGATGAAACCGCAGCCATTGCAGCTGATGCCGTAGGGGTTGGCCACAATGACCCGCGCCGACTGCCCCGCCACTTCGGTGTAACCGCGCAACTGGCTCGGACTGCCGCCGACCACTTCGTTGAGGATGGTTTGTGCCGCGACCCGGTTGGTCAGGTTGGGGTTGCCGACGATGATCCCGCCCAGTTGCGTCGCGCCGGTCTGGTTGGCAACGTTGTTGAGGATCACGCCCTGGGTGCCGACGTTGTAATCATGGAATTGGTTATGCGACAGCCCCGTGCCGTTGGGCGTGGCGATGTTGACGATCGGCACACCATTGCCGGCCTGCCCGAGGCTGGTGCCCGGCGAGGCCACCACAATTCCGTCGGCCTGGGCCCACATCGGCTGCCAGAACATGACGTTGGCCAACAGGAACGCCAACCCGCGCTTGGGCATGCCCCAGAAGTGCTCGCGGTTTTTGACCGCAGCAGAAGGCTGGCCGGCGAGGAAGGCGTAGTGGCGAACGTCCATGTCAAAAAGTCTCGTTGCGAACGGCAAGAATGGAATGAGCAATTCAAAGGCACAGCCGTCCCGACACGGCAGACGCAGGGGCGTTTGCAGAGCGAATACGTCATAAGGGGAGACTTGCGCGCTTGGGTCAGAAGGTCCAAAGCGTGGCGTAAACAACCATCACATCAGCATACGGATGGTCTGTTCGATCCCTCGAAACGGCAAAGTGATATCAATTTGATGGCGCGATGTTAAGTTGCCATCATTCTGACGTCAATAAGCCGTTCTGGATGTTTTTGGCGAACGCTCTAGCGCGCAGGTTTGGGTCCATTGCCTGAACTTTCTGGATCGAGGAACCCTCAACTCAATAACGTCGTGGACATTGATCAATGAGGCCCCACTCATGAAAACCACCCTGCTGAAACTCTTCTTCGCCGCCACCCTCGCCTGCGCCCTCCCCGTTTGGGCCTGCCCTCCCGAGGAAGCCACCATCAAGCGCGAACAATTGGCCAAGGAAGTCGCCAAGATCACTGAGCAGAACCCGGCCAAGGCCAAGGAGATCAATGACGAGTTGCAGAAAATGGACCTGGAGACGGCCAGCAAGGATTTGCCGGACAAGTGCCAGTTGATCGATCAGCGTCTCAAGGAGTTGCAATCAGCAGAGAAAAAAGCCGAGAGCTAAACGGCAAGATCAAAAGATCGCAATTGCCGAGCAGCCGAAGGCTGCGATCTTTTTTTACGGAATAAATAACCCGGACGCTGTCCGGGTTTTTATTGGATCGCTACCGCGCCTTATTCAGCAGCCGGCGCTTCTGGCTTGCGGCGCTTGAGCGGGGCCATGCCGTCCTTGCTGACCAGCGACAGGGCGTCGGTCTTCGGGCGGTTGGCGATCTTGCGCTTGGTCGGGGCCTTGGCGCCGGTTTTCTTCTTGTCGCCCTTGGCGTCGACCTTTTTCTTCTTCACGCCAACGGCTTTGCCCGAGGCCTTGACCTTTTTCGGTCCGCCGTAGGTGCCTTTGACTTCTTTGATGGTACGGCGCTCGAAGCTCTGCTTGAGGTAGCGCTCGATGCTCGACATCAGGTTCCAGTCGCCGTGGCAGATCAGCGAGATGGCCAGGCCATCGTTGCCGGCGCGGCCGGTGCGACCGATACGGTGAACGTATTCGTCGCCGCTGCGCGGCATGTCGAAGTTGATCACCAGGTCCAGGCCGTCCACGTCCAGGCCGCGAGCGGCGACGTCGGTGGCCACGAGGATCTTCACGCCGCCCTGCTTCAGACGGTCGATGGCCAGTTTGCGGTCTTTCTGGTCTTTGTCACCGTGCAGCACGAACGCTTTGTATTCCTGCGCCACCAGACGGCCGTAAATACGGTCGGCCATGGCCCGGGTGTTGGTGAACACGATGGCCTTCTGGTAGGTCTCGTTGGCCAGCAGCCAGTTGACGATCTGTTCTTTGTGCTGGTTGTGGTCAGCGGTGATGATCTGCTGACGAGTGGTGGCGTTCAGATCGCTGACGTTGTTCAGCTGCAAGTGCTCAGGGTTGTTCAGGACCTTGGCGACCATCTCGCGCAGGCCCGAGCCGCCAGTGGTGGCGGAGAACAGCATGGTCTGCTGACGGTTGGTGCACTCTTCCACCAGACGCTGCACGTCTTCGGCAAAGCCCATGTCGAGCATGCGGTCGGCTTCGTCGAGCACCAGCACTTCGACTTCTTTGAGGTCGAGGTTGCCGGCGTTCAGTTGCTCGATCATCCGGCCCGGCGTACCGATCAGGATGTCCGGCACCTTGCGCAGCATGGCGGCCTGGACCTTGAAGTCTTCACCGCCGGTGATCAGGCCGGACTTGATGAACGTGAACTGAGCGAAGCGCTCGACTTCCTTGATGGTCTGCTGGGCCAGTTCGCGGGTCGGCAGCAGGATCAGGGTCTTGATGCTGACGCGGACTTTGGCCGGGCCGATCAGACGGTTGAGGATTGGCAAAACGAAAGCCGCGGTTTTGCCGCTGCCGGTTTGCGCTGTCACCCGCAGGTCACGCCCCTGGAGCGCCAGCGGAATAGCCGCTGCTTGCACAGGCGTTGGCTCGACAAATTTAAGCTCGGCCACGGCTTTGAGCAGGCGTTCGTGCAGGGCGAATTGGGAAAACACGGGTGCTACCTCGAAGAAATACAAAAAAACAGCTGCATAGGGTAACGGTTTCGAGCGCGAAGGCCGAGTTTCTTTATACAAACGGCTGCAAACAGTGGTTTTTTTGTTGCCTGATTTGTCACCAAACGTCATCGGCAACGTCTTAAATGCTCTAATCGCCCCGTCGCATCCTACAGAAGAACCGTTTTCCCCCATGGATATCAAACAGCTCTGGCTCAACGCCCAAGACCTCTGGGGTGCCCTCGATCAGCACCCGTTCCTGCATTCCACGCTCGCGCTGATGTTACTGCTGGTGGTGGCGCTGGTGCTCGGACGAGTGGCGCGCTACCTCATTCTTCATGCGACCAAAATGCTCGGCCGCCAGCCGGCGTTGCACTGGATCAACGACTTTCGCCACAACAAGGTGTTTCATCGCCTGGCGCAGATGACGCCATCGCTGGTGATTCAGTTCGGCCTGCACCTGGTGCCGGAGTTGAGCAAGACCAGCCTGAACTTCCTCGGCAACGTGGCGCTGGCGTTCACCATTCTGTTCCTGGTGCTGGCCGTCAGCGCATTGCTCAATGCCCTGCTGGACATCTATGCCCGCACCGAACACGCCCGCACCCGCTCGATCAAGGGTTACGTGCAACTGGCGAAAATGGTGTTGTTCGTGTTTGGCGCGATCATCATCGTCGCCACGCTGATCGACCGTTCGCCACTGTTGCTGCTGTCGGGCCTGGGCGCCATGTCGGCGGTGATTCTGTTGGTCTACAAAGACACCCTGCTGTCGTTCGTCGCCAGCGTGCAACTGACCAGCAACGACATGCTGCGGGTCGGCGACTGGATCGAAATGCCGCAAGTCGGTGCCGACGGTGACGTGGTGGACATCACCTTGCACACGGTCAAGGTGCAGAATTTCGACAAGACGATTGTGTCGATCCCGACCTGGCGCCTGATGTCCGAGTCGTTCAAGAACTGGCGCGGCATGCAGCAGTCCGGTGGACGCCGGATCAAGCGCAGCCTGTTCATCGACGCCAGCGGCGTGCGGTTTATTCGCGATGATGAAGAGCAAAAACTGTCCCAGGTGCATCTGCTGACCGACTACATGAGCCGCAAGACAGCCGAACTCAAGGCCTGGAACGAAGCCCAGGGCAACGTCGCGGCAATGGCAGCCAACCGTCGGCGGATGACCAACATCGGCACCTTCCGCGCCTATGCGCTGGCGTATTTGAAGAGCCATCCGGAGGTTCAGCCGAACATGACCTGCATGGTTCGCCAGATGCAAACCACCGCCCAAGGCATCCCGCTGGAAATCTACTGCTTCACCCGCACCACCGTGTGGGCCGATTACGAGCGGATTCAGGGGGATATTTTCGATTACCTGCTGGCGGTGCTGCCGGAGTTTGGCTTGAGCCTTTATCAGCAGCCAAGCGGTGGTGATCTGCGGTCCGGGTTGCTCCCGGCGGTGTTGGGCGCGAGCCACATTCCCGAGCCCGAAAAACACGTCATGTAACCCCCGCAAATCAAATGTGGGAGCGAGCCTGCTCGCGATGGCGGCGTGTCAGTCAACATTGATTTGTCTGAACCACCGCTATCGCGAGCAGGCTCGCTCCCACAGGTTCAGTGTGCGACTGCTGGTTGGCGTACACCCAACCGACTGATCCACACCGCCATCAGAATCACCATCGCGCCAAACAACAACCGCCCCAACTCCTCATGCTGATTCCAGATCAGCAAATTGATCAGCAACCCCACCGGCACATGCAAATTGTTCATCACCGCCAACGTCCCGCCGTTCACCAGGCACGCGCCTTTATTCCACCAGTACAACCCCAATGCAGTCGAGACCAGGCCGAGGAACAGCAGCACGCCCCATTGCAGCGGTGCTTCGGGCAGGAAGTTTTGTTTGCCGAACAGCAGAAACGCTGGCAATGCCACCGCCAACGCGCCCAGGTAGAAATAGCCGAAACGCCGGTAATGCGGCAGATCACTCGGATGGCGGGCCACCAGATGTTTGTAGAGCACCTGCCCGGCGGCGTAGGTGAAGTTGGCCAGTTGCAGCAGCAAAAAGCCCATGAAGAAATCCGGGTTGACCCGGTCATAGCGAATCACCGCCGCACCCGCCACCGCCACCAGCGCAGCAATCAAGGCCCACGGATTGAAGCGCCGGTTCAGCGCGTCTTCGATCAGGGTCACGTGCAGCGGCGTGAGGATGGTGAACAGCAACACTTCCGGCACCGTCAGCACCCGGAAGCTCAGATACAAACAAACGTAAGTCACCCCAAACTGCAACGCGCCGATCAGCAACATCCCACGCATGAACGCCGGCTCGACCTGACGCCAGCGCGTCAGCGGAATGAACACCAGCCCCGCCAGCAGCACCCGCACCAACACCGCGAAGTAACTGTCGACATGCCCGGCGAGGTATTCGCCGATCAAGCTGAAGGAAAACGCCTGGATCAGCGTGACAAAAAGTAGATAGCCCATGGTCGCCTCATTTCGAATGGCGGCGACGATAGCGTTTTTTGCCTTTCATCGCGAACAGTCAGGCCACACACAAATCCCCTGTGGGAGCGAGCCTGCTCGCGATGACGGCGTTACATTCAACATTGATGTTGGCTGACACATCGCTATCGCGAGCAGGCTCGCTCCCACAGGTTTATGTTGCGCTCAGCAAATCCCAGGCAAAAAAAAGCCCGATCTCGCTAATGCGTTCAATCGGGCTAGAGCACTCAGGAGCAACAAGTGCAAAGGGAGGTTCGATGCGCGTACAGGCTTGAAGGGTTGCGCCAGGTCACTAGACCACCCAGCGATTATCTGGCGATTAACGTGTCAGGCGACCTGGGAAAGCTTGGCGTTGGCCTGGTTCAAGCCCTTTTCCTGGAAGTCACCGCCCAGGTTCATGCCTTCGGCGTGAATGAACGTTACGTCGTGGATGCCGATGAAGCCCATGACCTGACGCAGGTAGGGTTCCTGGTGATCCGCGGTGCTGCCGGCGTAAATCCCGCCGCGAGCGGTCAGCACATAGGCGCGCTTGCCGTTGAGCAAACCTTGCGGGCCGGTTTCGGTGTACTTGAAGGTCACGCCAGCCCGCAACACGTGGTCGAGCCAGGCTTTGAGGGTGCTCGGAATGGCGAAGTTGTACATGGGAGCTGCCATCACCAGCACGTCGGCGGCCAGCAGTTCGTCGGTCAGCAGGTTGGAACGTTCCAGGGAAGCCTGTTCGATCTCATTGCGTTGTTCGGCAGGTTTCATCCAGCCGCCCAGCAAGTTGATGTCCAGGTGCGGCACCGGTGTGGTGGCCAGGTCTCGGACGGTGATCTGATCAGCCGGGTGTGCAGCTTTCCATTGGCTGATGAAGGTCTGGGTCAGCTGGCGGGAAACCGAGTCTTGCTGACGGGCGCTGCTTTCGATGATCAGAACGCGGGACATGGGATGTAGCCTCCATCTGAGAATGCTGTAGGTCGATGGAGTGAAGGTTAAACAGAGTCATATCGATGAAAAAGCGCAAATAACTGCTACAAAGCATCGATAAATTCGTTTATAAGCAGAGCATGCCCTGTACCTGTGGGAGCGGGCTGTGGCAAGGGGGCTTGCCCCCGTTTGAGTGCATAGCACTCACAAGATTTTTGGTATATCAGATTTTTGGGCTGCTTCGCAGCCCAACGGGGGCAAGCCCCCTCGCCACAGGCCGCTCCCACAGGGGTGGGATCTATTTAGACGAGCAACTCAGGTTGATACGCATCTTGATAATGGTCCGGTTGAACTTGGCGGTAGCATTTTTGTGTTTTCCGGCGGCCACTTCGATGTTGCGGGTCCGGGGCGCTTCCGGGCCATTGTTGAAAACTACCTTACAGATCGCATCGGTGGTGCCGTAGTTGTTCACCTGAATCGAGGCGATATCGGCATCTGTGTCGAATGCGTTGTAATCGATGCTCAAGCCGTTCAGCTCTTTCTGTACATCGATCGGATACGCAAACGCCGTCAGCGGCAGCAGCGCCAGCACCACACAACAGAATTTTTTCATTCGGCAGTCTCCAATAAGGACTGCCAGCTTAGGACAAGAGGAGCTCAACATGAAAGCGCCCCGCGTGACCCTTGATCAATGGCGAACGTTACAGGCCGTGGTCGATCACGGCGGTTTCGCCCAGGCCGCCGAAGCGCTGCACCGTTCGCAATCGTCGGTCAGCTACACCGTAGCGCGCATGCAGGACCAGCTCGGCGTGCCGCTGTTACGCATCGACGGCCGCAAAGCGGTGCTCACCGAAGCCGGCGGCGTACTGCTGCGCCGTTCCCGGCAATTGGTGAAACAGGCCAGCCAACTGGAAGACCTGGCCCATCACATGGAACAAGGCTGGGAAGCAGAAGTGCGGCTGGTGGTCGATGCCGCCTACCCCAGCGCCCGCCTCGTCCGCGCCTTGACCGCGTTCATGCCACAAAGCCGCGGCTGCCGGGTGCGCCTGCGCGAAGAGGTGTTGTCGGGGGTCGAGGAAGTGCTGCTCGAAGGCGTGGCCGATCTGGCCATTACCGGTTTCAGCATTCCCGGGTATCTGGGCGCGGAATTGAGCGACGTCGAGTTCGTCGCGGTCGCCCACCCCGAGCATGCCCTGCATCGGCTGAACCGCGAACTGAGCTTCCAGGACCTGGAAAGCCAGATGCAAGTGGTGATCCGCGACTCCGGCCGCCAGCAACCGCGCGACGTCGGCTGGCTGGGTGCCGAACAGCGCTGGACCGTCGGCAGCCTGGCCACCGCCGCGACCTTCGTCAGCAGCGGCCTGGGTTTCGCCTGGCTGCCCCGGCACATGATCGAGCGCGAACTCAAGGAAGGTACGCTCAAAGTGCTACCGTTGGATCAGGGCGGCAGCCGCAACCCCAGCTTCTATCTGTATTCGAACAAGGACAAACCCTTGGGCCCGGCCACGCAGATTCTCATCGAACTGCTGCGCACCTTTGATACCGCGCCGCTGGATGCGCCCTTCGCCGCCCCCGAACAAGCCTGACACGGAGTGTACCCATGGCCTATTTCGAACATGAAGGTTGTAACCTGCACTATGAGGAATATGGCCACGGCACACCGTTGCTGCTGGTTCACGGGTTGGGTTCCAGCACCCTGGACTGGGAAATGCAGATCCCGGCGCTCTCGGCCCACCACCGGGTGATCGTCCCGGATGTGCGCGGCCACGGGCGCTCCGACAAGCCCCGCGAGCGTTACAGCATCGCCGGGTTCAGCGCCGACCTGATCGCGCTGATCGAGCACTTGAACCTCGGCCCTGCACATCTTGTGGGACTTTCGATGGGCGGCATGATCGCCTTTCAACTGGCGGTGGACCAGCCACAACTGCTCAAGAGCCTGTGCATCGTCAACAGCGCGCCCGAGGTCAAACGGCGCAGCCGCAACGACGACTGGCAGTGGTTCAAACGCTGGAGCCTGATGCGCGTGCTGAGCATGGGCACCATCGGCAAGGCCTTGGGCGCCAAACTGTTCCCCAAGCCGGAACAAGCTTCGTTACGACAAAAAATTGCTGCGCGCTGGGCAAAAAACGACAAACATGCTTATCTCGCCAGCTTCGATGCCATTGTTGGCTGGGGGGTTCAGGAACGACTTTCCAGGGTGTCCTGTCCAACCCTCATCGTCAGTGCCGACCGTGACTACACCCCGGTCGCGCTGAAAGAAACCTATGTAAAACTGCTGCCCGATGCGCGGCTGGTGGTGATCGCCGATTCGCGCCACGCCACCCCGCTGGATCAACCCGAACGCTTCAACCAAACGCTGCTCGAGTTTCTCACCGCAGTCGACACCACCAATCAGGATCACTGACCCATGCTGAAAAAAATCGCCCTCGTCGCCGGCTCCGTTCTGTTTGCCGCCAACCTGATGGCCGCCACGCCGGCGCCGCACGTGTTGCTGGAAACCACCAATGGCCAGATCGAAATCGAACTGGACCCGGTCAAGGCGCCCATCAGTACCAAGAACTTCCTTGAGTACGTCGACAGCGGCTTCTACAACAACACGATTTTTCACCGTGTAATTCCTGGATTCATGGTCCAGGGCGGTGGTTTCACTCAACAAATGCAGCAAAAAGAAACCAAGGCGCCGATCAAGAACGAATCCAAAAACGGTCTGCATAATGTGCGTGGCACGCTGTCCATGGCCCGTACTTCCGTGCCGGACTCGGCCACCAGCCAGTTCTTCATCAACGTCAAAGACAACGACTTCCTGGACCAGGGCGACGGCTATGCCGTGTTCGGTAAAGTCGTTAAAGGGATGGACATCGTCGATATCATCGTCAACTCCCAGACCACCACCAAAAGCGGCATGAAAGACGTGCCGGCCGATCCTGTCTTCATCAAGTCGGCCAAGCGCATCGACTAATCTGCACAGGAGTGCTTGAGCGGCTGCCGGTATCCGGTACCGCTCATATCGTTTAAAGGAGAGCCCGTGCGCGGGCGGAGAACTGATGCTTTATCGCCGTTTCGAAAAACTGATCGACATTTTCCGCGACGCCCCGACGGCGGCTCCACCGAGCCGGGTTCTATCCTTCTATACCTATTACCTGAAGCAAGTCTGGCCGATCTTCGCCGTTTTGTTGGTCGTCGGCCTGTTTGGCGCCCTGATCGAAGTGGCGTTGTTCAGTTACCTGAGTCGCATCATCGACTTGACCCAGGGCACACCCAACGTCGATTTCTTCAAGATCCACGGCGTGGAATTGGCCTGGATGGCGGCGGTAGCGCTGATCTTGCGGCCGCTGTTCCTCGCCCTGCATGACATGCTGGTGCACCAGACCCTGAGCCCCGGCATGACCAGCCTGATCCGCTGGCAGAACCACAGTTACGTGCTCAAACAGAGCCTGAATTTTTTCCAGAACGACTTCGCCGGGCGCATCGCCCAACGCATCATGCAGACCGGCAATTCCCTGCGCGACTCTGCCGTACAAGCGGTGGATGCGCTGTGGCACGTGCTGATCTATGCGATCAGCTCACTGGTGCTGTTCGCCGAAGCCGACTGGCGCCTGATGATCCCGCTGCTGATCTGGATCGCCGCCTACATCGGCGCGCTCTGCTACTTCGTGCCGCGGGTGAAGGAACGTTCGGTGGTGTCCTCCGATGCGCGTTCCAAACTCATGGGGCGAATCGTCGACGGCTACACCAACATCACCACCCTCAAGCTGTTCGCCCACACCAACTTCGAACAGCAGTACGCCCGTGAAGCCATCGAAGACCAGACCGAAAAGGCTCAACTGGCCGGTCGCGTGGTCACCAGCATGGACGTGGTCATCACCAGCATGAACGGCCTGCTGATCGTCGGCACCACCGGGCTGGCCCTGTGGCTGTGGACGCAGTCGCTGATCACGGTGGGCGCAATTGCCTTGGCCACCGGGCTGGTGATCCGCATCGTCAACATGTCCGGCTGGATCATGTGGGTGGTCAACGGCATCTTCGAAAACATCGGCATGGTGCAAGATGGTTTGCAGACCATCGCTCAACCCGTCAGCGTCACCGACCGCGAACAGGCAAAACCCTTGGCGGTGGCCCGTGGCGAGGTGCGTTTCGAGCACGTCGATTTCCACTACGGCAAGAAGAGCGGGATCATCGGCGGCCTCAACCTGACCATCAAACCCGGTGAAAAAATCGGCTTGATCGGCCCGTCCGGTGCCGGCAAATCGACGCTGGTCAACCTGCTGCTGCGCCTGTATGACGTGCAAGGCGGGCGGATCCTCATCGACGGCCAGAACATTGCCGAAGTCGGCCAGGAAAGCCTGCGTGAACGCATCGGCATGATCACCCAGGACACCTCGTTACTGCACCGCTCGATCCGCGATAACTTGCTGTATGGCAAACCCGACGCCACCGACGCAGAACTCTGGGAAGCGGCGCACAAGGCCCGCGCCGACGAGTTCATCCCGCTGCTGTCGGACGCCGAAGGCCGCACCGGTTTCGATGCGCATGTCGGAGAACGCGGAGTGAAACTCTCCGGTGGCCAGCGTCAGCGGATTGCCATCGCCCGGGTGCTACTCAAGGACGCGCCGATCCTGATCATGGACGAAGCCACCTCGGCGCTGGACTCGGAAGTCGAAGCCGCGATCCAGGAAAGCCTCGAAACCTTGATGCAGGGCAAAACCGTGATCGCCATCGCCCACCGCCTCTCGACCATCGCCCGGATGGACCGGCTGGTGGTGCTGGAAAACGGCAAGATCGCCGAAACCGGCAGCCACGCCGAACTGCTGGCCCATGGCGGCTTGTATGCGCGGTTGTGGCAGCACCAGACCGGCGGGTTTGTCGGGATCGATTGAGCCTTGCGATCAACACCGACCCTGTGGGAGCGGGCTTGCTCGCGAAAGCGGACTTTCAGTCAACATCATTGTTGAATGTTAAACCGCCTTCGCGAGCAAGCCCGCTTACACCTTTGATCGACGATATCCGAAAGATTTCGTCCAACACAAAACAGCCGTAACCTTTAACCACACGGTTCAGGCTTGCCGATAAGGCAAGGCGGTTTTCGCGTCTTCGGCATACCCCAATACCCCGACACGTTCCCGCTCAAGGAAATCTTTCACCGCCGACTTCAAGCCCGGATGGCGCAGGTAATGCCAGGAATGGGTGATCACAGGCTCAAAGCCACGAATCAATTTGTGCTCGCCCTGAGCGCCAGCGTCAAAACGCTGGAAGCCGTTGGCAATCGCGTAATCCATCCCCTGATAGAAACAGGTCTCGAAGTGCAGGCGATCGAATTCCGCCAGACAACCCCAGTAACGGCCATAAAAGCTGTCGCCACCGACCAGACTGAAGGCCATGGCCACCGGCCGTGAGCCTTGTTTGGCCAGCACCACGCGAATTGACTCCGGCATGCGTTCTGCCAGCAGACCGAAAAATTCCCGGGTCAGATACGGCGTTTGCCGACGTACTGCGTAGGTATTGGCGTAGCAGGCATACACAAAATCCCACTGCACCTGGTCCAGTTGCCGTCCTTCCAGCCATTCGAAGTCGATGCCCTGCCCGGCCACTTGCTCACGCTCCTTGCGCATCTGCTTGCGTTTGCGCGAACTGAGGGCGTCGAGGAAATCCTGAAAATCCCGATAACCGCGGTTATGCCAGTGGTACTGACAGCCAATACGCTGCAACCAGCCTGGCTGTTCGGCCAATGCCGCGTCGGTGAACGGATCGGTGAAGTTGATGTGGGCGCTGGAGAGTTCTTCGATCTCAAGATAGCCCGGCAGGCTCTTGAGTAATTCGAAACCGTCCTTGATCGTGGCAGCCAGCAATCGCGGCCCGCTGACCGGGCTGAACGGCACTGCCGTCAACAGCTTGGGGTAGTAATCAATGCCGGCACGCTCACAGGCATCGGCCCAGGCATGGTCGAACACGTACTCGCCGTAGGAATGCCATTTGCGGTAACTGGGCAGCGCGGCGATCAGGCGATCGCCTTCGACATGCAGCAAATGCTCGGGCTGCCAGCCTGAATGCGGGCCGAGGCTGCCGCTGTCTTCCAGCGCGCTCAGAAAGGCATGGCGCAGAAACGGCTGAGTTTCCGGCACCAGCGCGTCCCAGGTGTGCGGCGCAATTTCGGACAGGCTTTCCAGACGTTGCAGCGGCATCAGTATCCCCGACCATCATTTTCTACAGATGGGGCGAGTATCGCTTATCTGATTGCCTAACCCGAAACAAAAAAACCCCGCCGAAGCGGGGTTAAACGAGAGGAGCTTTAACGGATGAAGAAAGAGCTCTTACAGCGTTTACTGCGATTTAGAACACGTATTGAGCGCGGACCACGAAGCCGTCACCGCTGTCATCACCGGTACGACGTGCCGGGGTAGTACCGCTGGCAGCCGTGGCATTGGTCACGTTGTCCGTCTTGGCCTTGAGGTAGGCGCCAGTGATTTTCACCGCTTCGTTGGCGTACCAGTTGACACCCAGGGTGTGCACTTGGGCTTCGGCATCGCCGACATCGCGGGTCAGGCTGGCGGTGGTGATGTTGTCGTCTTCGACGGTCAGGCTGTCGTAACGATAGAACAGCTCCCAGGCACCGATGGACTTGTTGGCTGGCTTGATCGCGTCGAACTTGCCGACTTTATAGCCACGGGCTTCGCCGGTGAGGGTGTAGGCACCCTGAACGTAGAAGCCGTGCCCTTTGATGTCTTCAAGGTTGCTGGCATCGGCCTTGGTTTTGCGGGCGATGTATTCACCTTGGATCGAGGCCGGGCCCATGGCGAATGCGGCTTCCAGACCGTAAGCGTCGTCACGGTCATAGGAGCCCGCAGCCGAAGAGGAACTGCCGCCCAGCACCGGACGGTTGCCATTGGTACCGGCATCGTTGCCGCCGAGGGTTTCGACGCCACGCATGCCCATGCGGGTGCGATAACGCGAATCGAAGGCGGTGTCGGAGACATCACGGGAAGCCACGTTCACACCGAAGTGCAGCACGTTACCGGCGTCATGCATTGGGGCGAATACAAAGCGGCCGTTGACCTGTTTGACGCTGTTGCCATCGGTATCGTCGGTGTCTTTGCTGAACACGCCGGCGGAAGCGTAGAACGAATCGGCGAAGGTACTGGAGGCTTGCAGGCCCAGGCCATTCTGGTGGCTGTTCGCCCAATCGACCATGTCGTACGCCATGTTGCGCTCTGGCGCGGTGACCCACTTGGAACTGGTGGCTTTTTCCAGGCCGAAGTCCGGGTCGAAACGACCGACTTTGATCGAGACCGGTTTGAAGCCGTTGTAGGCCAGCGACGCTTCGTCGAAGTAACCGTTGTCGGAGTCACCGCTGTTGTGGGAGAAGTCGTAGTTGAGGGTGTAAGCCCAATCCGTGTACAGCACACCAGACAGTTCCAGGAACCCACGACGGATGTAGGCAGCGTCGGCGGTATCGCCGTTTCTGGTGTAGACACCATCGAACTGGCTGTAGTCAGCCTGCAAGCGACCGCCGAGTTTGAAGCTGAATTCTTTATCGGTGGTGGCGACTTCAAGGCCGCCCTTGGTTTTGACTACGATATCGGCACCGTCAGTGGTGACGGTGCCAGCGAAAGCCTGGGCGGTTACTGCCATGGCCAATGCGCTGGCGGCAAAACCGGCGAAGTGCTTACGGATCATCGAAGAGTTCCCCTAATTGGTGGTCTTTGGCGTAAGAAAACACGCGGAACTGGCCCGCTGGTGTTGGGAGGGGATCTTGGCGATGGGGTATTTCAGCCGGGTTGCTGATAGATAAAGATTTTATGACAGGGGAACTTTTTTACTTCGAATTGAAATAACAGAACTGCCGCCGCAGGAGATGAGCTGCAAGGCGGCAAACCAGAGCGGATGAAGGGGTGTGTTACGGGCGGGAAAACTACGGTTTGTTCTTCAGATGTTCGTTGGCAAGCCGTTCAGCCAGCGCATCCAGATCAGGCACAGGCGGCTCGGGCATCACTTTCAGGGTGGCCTGCATCAACCGCATCTGCCGAATGAACCGTCGGCAATTGGGGCAAAACATCAAATGATGCCGCATCATCAGGCGCTCACGAAAACTCAACTGGCCATCGAGATAATCACTGGAGCGCGCCACTTGTTCCTTACAGGTCAGCATTCGCCGGTTTCCTCAAAATGTTCTACGGTCGCAAAGACCTTCAACCGTGCCCGATGCAGCAGCACACGAACATTGGAGAGCGAGATCTCCAGAAGATTACAGATCTCCTCCAACTCCATCCCTTGTCGCTCGCGCAACAGCAAAACACTGCTTTGCAGTTCCGACAGGCTGAGCAATGTGTGCTCCAGGCATTCGCGCAGCTCGTTTTCGGTCAACAGGGCCTCTGGCGTGTCCTGATGCCAGGCGAACGGCGCCACCAGCCAATGACCATCACTCGATGAAAAACGATCGTCATCGACCGTGCCGTGAGGCGACGGCAGGTCATCGAGCAGTACTTCCCGGCGGTTTTGCTTGTAGCGGCTTTTGGCCGAGTTGGCGGTGATGGTCAACAGCCAGGTCTTGAGGCTTGAACGCCCCTCGAACCCGCCGAGGTTACGCACAACCGACAGCCAGGCATCTTGAACGATTTCGTCGGCATGCCGGTTGCCGACGATCGCATAAGCCACCGCACGCATGGCGCTCTGATAGGTGCTGACCAACTCTTTGAAAGCCTTTTGTTCGCCCGCCAGCAGGCGCTCGAGCAGTTGCGCATCGTCAGCCGCCATTAACAAACCCCTTGTCCTGACCTCGAAAATGAATACAGCAGGACTTCGCCGTAGGCGTCGTCCTGCTGGCATTTCCGAAAATTACAGCGTCCTGGCTATTTCGAATGTAGGAACATTCCTCACAAGTAGCAGGAAAGAACGACAGCAGCCCAGATCAACGCTTGCGCAGAATCACACTACCGATCGAGTAACCGGCGCCGAACGAGCTGAGTACAGCCAGCGAACCGCTGACCAGATCGTCCTGATTCTTGTGAAACGAAATCACCGAACCGGCAGAACTGGTGTTGGCATAGGTGTCGAGAATCACCGGGGCTTCTGCTTCGGTGGCTTCGCGGCCCAGCAGCTTTTTGACAATCAGGTGGTTCATGCTGAGGTTGGCCTGGTGCAACCAGAAGCGCTTCACGTCGCTGACGTTGAGCTGGTTTTCTTCCAGGTGCGTAGCGATCAGCTCGGCGACCATCGGGCAGACATCGCGGAACACCTTGCGGCCTTCCTGGACGAACAGTTTGTCGAGGGCACCGATGCCCTCTTCCGCGGCGCGGTTGAGGAAACCGAAGTTGTTGCGGATGTTGTTGGAGAACTTGGTCAGCAGTTTGGTGCTGACCACGTCGAACTGGTACTTGGACGTCGCCAGATCCGCACGTTCGATAATCACCGCGGTGGCGGCGTCGCCGAAAATGAAGTGGCTGTCGCGGTCGCGGAAGTTCAGGTGACCGGTGCAGACTTCCGGGTTGACCATCAGGATCGCCCGGGCCTGGCCCAGTTGCACGCTGTTGGCGGCGGCCTGGATGCCGAAGGTCGCCGAAGAGCAGGCCACGTTCATGTCGAAACCGAAACCCTGAATGCCCAGCGCTTCCTGAACTTCGATGGCGATGGCCGGGTAGGCGCGTTGCAGGTTGGAGCAGGCAACGATCACACCGTCGATGTCTGCGGCGGTCTTGCCGGCGCGTTGCAAGGCTTGCTCGGCTGCACCGATGGCCATCTGGCAAAGCACCGACCACTCGTCGTTGGAGCGCTCGGGCAAGCGTGGCGCCAGGCGCTGCGGGTCAAGGATGCCGTCCTTGTCCATGACAAAGCGGCTTTTGATGCCGGACGCTTTTTCGATAAACGCTGCGCTGGACTCGGTCAATGCCTGGATTTCGCCGCGGGCGATGGCCTCGGCATTGTCGGCGTTGAACTGCGCCACATAGGTATTGAAAGACTGCACCAGCTCTTCGTTGGAGATGCTGTTGGCCGGGGTGTACAGGCCGGTGCCGCTGATGACGACGTTATGCATGGTCGTTTCTCTAATCCTGTTCAGGCAGAAAGCGCTGGCACCGACGTACCAACACACAAAGGGTCTACTCCAGGTTCCTGACGCAAACCTGGCATCGCTTTATTCCGATCCGCCCAGGCCCTTGGAGGCTCAAAACCGCGGGGCCGGCGTTTATAGGCGCGAAGTTTGCCATAAACGCCGGCTTTTGGCCCCTTTTGCGAGAGCAACAGCGTACCTAACGTGGGAGCCGGTGTGGCGAGGGGGCTTGCCCCCGTTGGGTGGCGAAGCCGCCCCAAAACCTGCAGCCTCGGTGTATCAGATATACCGAGTGCGCTGGTTTTACGACTGCTACGCAGCCGAACGGGGGCAAGCCCCCTCGCCACACAAGCCCGCTCCCACAGGGGTTATGGCTCGACCTGGCTCCATTGCTTGTTCAGGCGTTTGTCGGAGATCGGCACCTTGGTTCCCAATTGCTGCGCGAACAGCGAGACCCGGTATTCCTCCAGCCACCAGCGATAGAGCTCCAGCTGCGGATCGCGCTTGCCTTCCTGGGCATGTTTGTTGGCGCGGGTCTGGTATTGAGCCCAGAGGCCGGACAATTCGCCGCTCCAGACCCGGTCTTTCTGCACCTGAGCGCCGAGTTTTTCGAAACGTTGCTCGACGGCCTTGAGGTAACGCGGCAGTTCCTTGAGCCACGGCATCGGCGTTTCACGCACGAACCCTGGATACACCAGATGGCTGAGCTGCTGCTTGATGTCGTTCAAGGCCACGGCTTGCGCCAGGTCGATCTTGCCCTTGAAGCGCTTTTGCAGGCCGTGCCATAGCTTGAGAATTTCCAGGGTCAGCCTGGCCAGCCGTTCAGCGTGCTCGGTCCAGCCGCCGCGTTTGCGCTCGGCCAGCGATGCCAGCCCGGCGCCATCGCGCGGCAACGGGTCTTCGCCGTCGAGGATGCAACTGTCGAGACTGGCCAGCAGAATGTCTTCCACCAGGCTGTCGATGCGCCCCAGTTCGCGGTACATCAGGCCCAACTCGGTCAGCCCCGGCAACTTGCTGCGCAGGAACTTCGCCGGTTCCGCCAATTGCTGCATCAACAAACGCTGCAAAGCCCGGCGATGCTGGAATTCGGCTTCGGCTGGGGTCGAGAAACGTCCTTCCTTGACCGTGCCGGCCTCTTCCACCAACGCCGGATACACCGTCATCGACAGCCCGGCGATTTTCTGCTGGGTTTTCTCGGCGACGGCGGCAAAGACTTTCGCCTCCACCGGTTGCTGGCTTTTCGCAGTCTGCGGCACCGCCAAAGCAGCCTGACTGGCCTCGGCAAAGCGTGCGGTCAGCTCGGCCAAGTCACGGCCTTCGCCGAGGAACTTGCCCTGACCGTCGACGATTTCCAGGTTCATCCGCAAATGGCTTTCGACCTGCTGCGAGGCTTCGGCCCACGCCTCATCGCTGACCCGCGCGCCAGTCATGCGCAGCAACTCACGGCCCAGCGCCTGAGGCAACGAGCCCTCGGCAAACGTGATGCGCTGCAACGCGGCTTTGACGAAGTCCGGC
The DNA here is from genome assembly GCF_059695645.1 of Pseudomonas sp. LBUM1673. NCBI lineage: Bacteria > Pseudomonadati > Pseudomonadota > Gammaproteobacteria > Pseudomonadales > Pseudomonadaceae > Pseudomonas > Pseudomonas sp. LBUM1673. The sequence continues at coordinate 1,592,816 of NZ_CP166780.1, read as the reverse complement.
ACCGGCACGAAGTTCTTGCGCAAGGCCTTGGGCAGGTTGCGCACCAGCGCGATGCACTTGGCCTCGATCACCCCCGGCACCAGCCACTCCAGGCGTTCCGGCGGCAGCATCGGCAACAGCGGCGCCGGCACGCGCAAGGTCACGCCATCGCGAGGATGGTTGGGTTCGAAGTGATAACTCAGCGCCAGTTCCAGATCGCCGATGTGCAGGGTGTCCGGGTAATGCGTGGCGGTGACTTCGCTGGCTTCGCGGGCCAGCACGTCTTCTTCGCGCATGATCAGCAGCTGCGGGTCTTTCTGGCTGTTGACCCGATACCAGCTGTCGAAGGTCGCGGTCTGGTGAATCTCTGCCGGCAACCGCGCATCGTAGAAGGCGAACAGGGTTTCTTCGTCGGCGAGGATGTCGCGGCGGCGCGCCTTGGCTTCCAGTTCGTCGAGCTGTTCCAACAACTGTGCATTAGCAGACAAACACTTGGCTTTGGATTGAATCTCACCGCGCACCAAAGCTTCGCGGATAAACAACTCGCGGGACACCACCGGGTCAACCGGCCCGTAATGCACTGGCCGGCGTCCGACCACGATCAGCCCGAACAGGGTGATCTGTTCGAAAGCCACGACCTGACCGCGCTTCTTCTCCCAATGGGGTTCGAAGTGGTTTTTCTTGATCAGGTGCCCGGCCAGTGGCTCGATCCAGTCGGCGTCGATCTTGGCGACCATCCGCGCGTAAAGCTTGGTGGTTTCCACCAGTTCGGCGGTCATCAGCCATTGCGGACGCTTCTTGCCCAGGCCCGACGATGGGTGAATCCAGAAGCGCCGCTGACGGGCGCCGAGGTAATCGCCGTCTTCGGTTTTCTGGCCGATCTGGCTGAGCAGGCCCGAGAGTACGGCTTTGTGCAGTTTCGGGTAATCCGCCGGCTCTTTATTGAGGCCGAGCTGCATGTCGCGGCAGATCAGGCTCAACTGGCGATGGGAGTCGCGCCACTCGCGCAGACGCAGGTAATTCAGGAAATTCTTGCGGCACCAGTTACGCAGCGGACTGGCCGTCAGGGCCTGACGTTGTTCTTCAAAACCGCGCCACAGATTGACCAGCCCGGCGAAGTCCGAGTCCACGTCTTTCCATTGCGCGTGGGCCTGATCGGCGGCTTGCTGACGCTCCGGCGGACGTTCGCGCGGGTCCTGAATCGACATGGCACTGGCGACAATCAGCACTTCCTGCAAGCTGCCGAGTTTGGCCGCTTCCAGCAGCATACGGCCCATGCGTGGGTCCACCGGCAGCCGCGCCAACTGGCGACCGAGCGGGGTCAACTGGCTGTTGCGATCCACCGCCGAGAGTTCTTGCAGCAGGTTGAAACCGTCGCTGATGGCTTTGCCGTCCGGCGGCTCGATGAACGGGAAATCGGTGATCTCGCCCAAACGCAGATGGAGCATCTGCAGAATGACCGCCGCGAGGTTGGTTCGCAGAATTTCCGGGTCGGTAAATTCCGGCCGACCGATGAAATCTTCTTCGCTGTACAAGCGCACGCAAATGCCCGGCTCGACCCGCCCGCAGCGACCTTTACGCTGATTGGCACTGGCCTGGGAAATCGCTTCGATGGGCAGGCGCTGGACCTTGGCGCGGTAGCTGTAACGGCTGATGCGCGCGGTGCCGCTGTCGATCACGTAACGAATGCCCGGCACCGTCAGCGAGGTTTCGGCAACGTTGGTCGCCAGTACGACTCTGCGCCCTGGGTGCGACTGGAAAATCCGCTGTTGCTCGGCCGGTGACAACCGTGCATACAACGGCAGAATTTCGGTGTGTTTCAGTTGCGCCTTGCGCAGCATGTCCGCCGCGTCGCGAATCTCGCGTTCGCCGGGCAGGAACACCAACACATCGCCGGGGCTCTTGCGCTCACTGCGTTCGAACGCGGCGATTTCATCGAGGGTGGCGAGGATCGCCTGATCCACGGTCAAGTCATCCTCGACGCGGTTGCCCTCTTCATCCTGCTCCAGGGTCAGCGGGCGATACCAGGTTTCTACCGGGAAGGTACGTCCGGAGACCTCGACAATCGGCGCATCATCGAAGTGTTTGGAGAAACGCTCCAGGTCGATGGTCGCCGAAGTGATGATGACTTTCAGGTCCGGGCGGCGCGGCAGCAGGGTTTTCAGGTAACCGAGCAGGAAGTCGATGTTCAGGCTGCGTTCGTGGGCTTCGTCGACGATGATCGTGTCGTAGCGTTCGAGGTAGCGGTCGTTCTGGGTTTCTGCCAGCAGGATGCCGTCGGTCATCAGTTTGATCAGGGTGTTGGCATCGCTCTGATCCTCGAACCGCACCTGATAGCCGACCAGCGCGCCCAACGGCGTCGCCAGCTCTTCGGCGACCCGGCTCGCCACGCTGCGAGCGGCGATTCGACGGGGCTGGGTGTGGCCGATCAGGCCGTGCTGGCCGCGACCGATTTCCAGGCAGATCTTCGGCAACTGAGTGGTTTTACCCGACCCGGTTTCGCCGGCAATGATCAGCACCTGATGCTTGAGCAGCGCTGCTTTGATTTCATCGCGCTTGGCGGCGATCGGCAGGCTGTCGTCGTAACGAATCACCGGCAGGCTGGCCCGCCGCGCCAACACCTGATCGCAGGACGCCTGCGTGCGCGTCACCCACTGGGCCAGTTTGGCCTCGTCAGGTTTCTTGCGCAGCTCAAGCAACTGCCGCCGCAGCCGGTGGCGGTCGGCGAGCATGGCGTGATCGAGGTTTTTCAGCAGTTTGTCGATGGAGGGCGATTCGTCAGTCATCAGGTACGCAAAAGTCGTCTAGTGGCGCAGGGGCGCGATTGTCGCAGATTTGGGCGCATGGCGACGAATGCAACCTGCTTTTGTGGCCAGAGGGTTACTGTAGCCAAGAGGCTTTTGTGGCGAGGGGGCTTGCCCCCGTTCGGCTGCGCAGCAGTCGTAAACCCGGTACTCGCGGTTTGTCTGAATCACCGCGCTGGCTGATTTTGGGGCGGCTTCGCCACCCAACGGGGGCAAGCCCCCTCGCCACAGTAAGCCCCTCGCCACAGGGGTCACTCGGGGCCTTATTCGTTATCGAGGCCCTTGCGCCGATATGGAAACACATCAATCACCTTCCCCGCCCGAATCGCCTCCTGCAAACTCTTCCAGTAATCGGCGTTGTACAGCTCACCGTGCAATTGATCGAACAACTTGCGTTGCCCCGAATCGGCAAACAGGAACGGTGGAAACTCCTCGGGGAACACATCCAGCGGCCCGATCGAGTACCACGGCTCGGAGGCCATTTCGTCTTCCGGCGTACGCGGTTGCGGGATGTGGCGGAAGTTGGCTTCGGTCAGGAAGCAAATCTCGTCATAGTCATAAAACACCACACGACCGTGACGGGTGACGCCAAAGTTTTTCAGCAACATGTCGCCGGGGAAAATGTTCGCCGCCGCCAGTTGCTTGATCGCCAGGCCGTAATCCTCCAGCGCCTCGCGCACCTGCGCTTCGTTGGCATGCTCCAGATAGAGGTTCAGCGGCGTCATCCGGCGTTCGGTCCAGCAGTGGCGGATCAGCACCGTATCGTCTTCTACCGACACCGTGGAGGCTGCCACCTCAAGCAGTTCTTCCAGGCATGCCGGATCGAATTTGCTCAACGGGAAACGAAAGTCGGCGAACTCCTGGGTGTCGGCCATGCGCCCGACCCGGTCGACGCTTTTCACCAGGCGATACTTTTCGATCACCGTGGCGCGGTCGACGTTTTTCGACGGTGAGAAGCGGTCCTTGATGATCTTGAACACGGTGTTGAAGCCCGGCAGCGTAAACACGCTCATGACCATCCCGCGTACGCCGGGGGCCACGATGAACTGATCGTCGGTGTGGGCCAGATGATTGATCAGCGCCCGATAGAACTCGGACTTGCCATGTTTGTAGAAGCCAATCGAGGTGTACAGCTCGGCGATGTGCTTGCCCGGCAGAATGCGCTTGAGAAAGCCGATGAATTCCGCCGGAACCGGTACATCGACCATGAAGTACGAACGGGTGAAGGAGAAGATGATCGACACCTCCGCCTCGTCGGTGATCAGTGCATCGATCTGGATGCCCCGACCTTCGCGGTGCAGCAGCGGAATCACCAGTGGCCACTGCTCGTCCTGGGTGTAAATGCGCCCCACCAGGTAGGCGCCCTTGTTGCGGTAAAGCACCGAGGAAAACAGCTCGACACTCAATTCCGGGTCCTTGCAGACCCAGTCCGGCAGGTTCTCGCGCAATTGTGCTTCGAGGCGGCGCAGGTCGCCAGGCAAATCGGCGTAGTCCTCGCTGAAGCGGTAGTCGGCAAAGATGCTCGTGAGCATGCCAGACAGTTGACCCTGCGGCTTGTAGGTGCGGGTCTGCGCGGCCCGGGCGCGGCGCAGACTCGGCCTGGTGGTGTGGATGAACATGCAGCCGTCGCTGATCAGGTCGTGGCTGAACAGCCCGCAGAAAATCGAGTTGTACCAGGTCTCGGAGAGTTCATCGTCAAAACGCAGGTCGATCAGGCTGATGTAAGCGCTTTTGACCAGCGGCCAGCAACTGACATCCATCAACACATCGGTCGCGAACGACGCATGCAAGCGCCCCACCGTTTCGCCGACTTTTTCTTCGTAGAGGTTGATCCGCGCTGCCGACGCAACTTGCGTTTCCTGCCACCGGGCCTGCTCGAAGCGGGCTCGGGCGCCGTCGGTGATCTGACGGAAATGCTCGCGGTAATCGTCAAAGCCATCGAGGATCAATCGGGCGATGTCGGCGGCTGGCCATTGCTGCGGCATGGTGAGACCTCTGCGGCTGTTCTTATCGTTGGAGCCTGAGCTTAGTGGCCCTGTGTTACGCAACGCAAGCCATTGCCTTGTGCCCCGACTGGCGCGACACTTGCGCGCCAATCAAGGAAGGAAAGTGCTGTGAACCCCGTCGATATCCTGCGTTTGTTGTCACTTGCCGCCATTTGGGGCGCGAGCTTTCTGTTCATGCGCATTATTGCCCCAGTGATTGGCACAATCCCCACTGCTTTTTTCCGCGTATCGATTGCCGCTGTCGGCCTGCTGGTGATCCTCGGGCTGATGCGTATCAGCTGGGATTTCAAAGGCAAGCTCAAGACAGTGATGCTGCTCGGGCTGATCAACTCCGGGATTCCAGCAACCCTCTATTGCGTGGCCGCCCAGGTACTGCCGGCCGGTTACTCAGCGATTTTCAACGCCACCACGCCGTTGATGGGAGTGTTGATCGGCGGCCTGTTCTTCAGTGAAAAACTCACCGGGGCGAAGGTCTGCGGGGTGTTTCTCGGACTGTTCGGCGTCGGCATCCTCACCCGCGCAGGTCCAGTGGCGTTCGACATGGAACTGCTGATGGGCGCACTGGCGTGCCTGATGGCCACCACCTGCTATGGCTTTGCCGGGTTCCTCGCCCGCCGCTGGCTCGACCAGGCCGGCGGCCTCGACAGTCGCCTTTCGGCCCTGGGCAGCATGCTCGGCGCGACCTTGTTTTTGCTGCCGCTGTTCGGCTACAGCGTGATCAGCCAGCCTCCGGCGAGCTGGGGCGGCTGGAGTGTCTGGTTGTCGTTGCTGGGGTTGGGTTTGGGGTGCACCGCGTTTGCCTACATTATTTACTTCCGTTTGCTCAGCTCGATCGGCCCGGTGAAATCCATGACCGTGACCTTCATGATTCCGCCATTCGGGGTGTTGTGGGGGGCGCTGTTGCTGGATGAGCCGCTGTCGTTGGCGCACCTCTATGGCGGGGTGTTGATTGCGGTGGCGTTGTGGCTGGTGTTGAAGCCGGCGGTGTTGAAGACGGCAGAGGTGGTTGCCAGATAGTGTTGTGGTGCGGCTGCTAATGCCTTCGCGAGCCCGCTCCCACATTGGGTTGGTGTTACGACGAAAATCCAATGTGGAAGCGGGGCCTGGAGCAATGCGCCAGGCCTTTCGGTTTCAAGCGGTCTTACGAAACACAAACACCAGGCCGACGATGATTAGCCCCATGCCCAGCAAGCTCAACGCCGCCAGTCGGTTGCCGAAAAACAGGTAATCCATCACCGCCGTCACCGCCGGCACCAGGTAGAAAAGGCTGGTGACATTCACCAGATTGCCCCGGGCGATCAGTCGATACAGCAGCAGCGTCGCCAGCACCGACACCACCAACCCCATCCACAACACCGGCACGATGAACCCGGTACTGTGTTCGATGTGAAACGGCTGGAACGGCACAAACACCCCGCACAACAACAGCCCGGCCAGGTACTGCACCGGCAGTGTGCCCAGGGGATTGTCGGTGATGCGTTTTTGCATGATCGAACCGAATGTCATGCTCGCCAGCGCCAACAGGCCGCAGAGCATTCCGGCCAATGACATGCCAGCCAACCCGATGCCCTGATAGACCACCATGATCAACCCGGCCAAGCCCAGCGCCAGACCGAACAGCCGGCTCCAGGAACGCTGACGTTCCATCAGCACCACAGTGAGAATCGGTTGAACCCCCATGATGGTTGCCATCACTCCGGGGGTGACCTTCAGGTCGAGGGCCAGCAGATAGAAAATCTGATAAGCCCCCAGCAACACCACACCCGTGGCCATCGCATACAACATTGGCTTGCCGCCCTTGGGCAGTTTCAACTTGAGCAACGGCATCAGCAGCACCAACCCGCACAAGGCGATGGCGAAGCGCACCAGCAGAAAGGCAAACGGTGACGCGTGGGCCAGGCCCCATTTGGAGAAGATCGCCCCGCTGCTCCACAGCAGAACGAACAGGCACGTGGACGCCGCCGCGAGCGCGGTTTTTTTCGAAAGGACAAACATGAATACCACCTGTAGTCAGGCAAAAAAAGCCAACTCAGCCGAAGCTGAAATTCAGTAGTTTTTTCAGGCGGGCGCTTTTTCAGACGGGCATGGGAACAGCAGAAAAAAGCTGATCAGCCCGAGAAGCCAACGACTGCGCACACCGGCGTGCTACTGACAGGTGGGGGGTAATGACTGATCTGCGCAGGCTGCTGATTCCCGCACGGCACGACGCCAGCGCTGATCGCTGAATCGACTACCGCGTTGATGAGGGAAGCTGGCATGGGCTGATCTTTTTTGATGGGTGAAAGGGTGGCTCAGGAAACCACCGAGCGCCGACTATAACCAGCACATGACATCGATTGCAATGACTTGGACAAAGGGCTGTAGCAGCTGTCGAGCTCCAGCGAGGCTGCGTTCAGCTGCGAAGCAGTCGTTAATCCGATCACCTTGGTTTACCTGAAACACCGCATTGGCTGATTTACGACTGCTTCGCAGCCGAACGCAGGCTTCGCCAGCTGCTACAGATCGCATTACGGCTTAACTGACTGGGGATGGCTTTTTTGTGCAGAAACCGGCCTCAACCAAACAACCAGTACCCCAGCAGCGTCAACACCACCACCGCCAGCACCGGCCGCAGTACGCGGTAGGCCTTGGGGTTGCGGCGTTTCCACTGTTTGACGACACCGCTGATTTTGTCGCTGGAGTTCTTGCTCCAGGCATAGGCCTGGTTGATCCCGCCAACGCGCTCATCATCAAGGTTCTGTGGTGCCGTGGCGCGCCCCAGCAAACCGCTGATCCAGCGGTTGATACGGGTCATGAAGCGATTGCTCAGCGGTCGCTCGATGTCGCAGAACAGGATGACCCGGGTTTGCCCGGTTTCGTTCTTGACCCAGTGCACGTAGGTTTCATCGAACATCACATCTTCACCGTCACGCCAGGCGTAGACCTGACCGTCGACGAAGATGCGGCAATCGTCGGAGTTCGGCGTCGACAGCCCCAAGTGATAACGCAAAGAGCCGGCGAACGGATCGCGATGCGGGTTGAGGTGGCTGCCACCGGGCAGCAGCGCAAACATGGCGCCCTTGACGTTGGGAATACCGCTGACCAACGCCACGGTTTTAGGGCACAAGGTTTCGGCCGACGGCAGGGGTTTGTCATACCACTTGAGGTAGAAACGCTTCCAGCCCTTCTTGAAGAATGAACCGAAACCGGCATCGTTGTTCTTTTCCGCGGCGCGAATATAGCCCTCGTCGAACAAGTGCATGGCTTCATCGCGGATAACTTCCCAGTTGTCCCTGAGCACGTCCAGTTCCGGGAACTGGCTGCGGTCCAGGTAGGGTTTGGAGGGCACGCCGGAGAACAGGTACATCAAGGCGTTATAGGGTGCAAACAGAGCCGAGTGGTTGACGAACTGACGCAGGACCGGCAAACGCGCCTTGCCACGCAAGTGCACATAGAGCGTGCTGCCCAGGAACAGCAACAACACCGAAGCCTTCGCGACAAAGGAAAAGCTCATCTACAACTCCTTGATAGTAGGTAACTCCGCACAACGCCATTTACCCGACGTGGCAATCGGCCATGATAAACACTACCGGCCTCGGGAAAAACCCGCATAACTCAACATTCAGTGTTAAGGATTACGCAATAAACACTTATTAACACAAGGTTCCTGAACGGGGGCTGACCTGAATCAACCCCTATGACAAGGAGGCTTGCCCCAATACCTGTAGGAGCGAGGCTTGCCCGCGAAGAACGATGACGCGTAATACCTGAAAAACCGCGGTGCATTCTTCGCGGGCAAGCCACGCTCCCACAGGACTTTCGTCACTCAAATTTCTTGACTTGCCGGCATTGGGACTTGCCCCCGTTCGGCTGCAAAGCAGTCGAAAAATGTTATTGCTGATTCTCCTGTTCGGTAAACAGATCACTGAACAGCATGCTCGATAAGTAGCGTTCACCGGAGTCGGGCAGGATCACCACGATGGTCTTGCCCTGCATTTCCGGGGTTTCGGCCAACCGCACAGCCACCGCCATGGCAGCGCCGCACGAGATACCGCTCAAAATCCCTTCTTCCTGCATCAGGCGCAGGGCCATCGCCTTGGATTCGTCATCGCTGACCAGCTCCACCCGATCGACCATCGACAGGTCCAGGTTCTTCGGCACAAAACCAGCGCCAATGCCCTGGATTTTGTGGGGGGCAATGGGCTTGATCTCGTCCCCGGCCCTCGCCTGGGTGATGACTGGTGACAACACCGGCTCTACAGCCACCGAGATAATCGGTTTGCCCTGGGTATTCTTGATATACCGCGAAACCCCGGTAATGGTTCCTCCCGTCCCGACGCCCGCTACCAGCACATCAACCGCGCCGTCGGTATCGTTCCAGATTTCCGGCCCGGTGGTTTTTTCGTGGATGGCCGGGTTGGCCGGGTTATCGAACTGCCCCGGCATGAAGTAGGTGGATGGATCACTGGCGAGGATTTCGGCGGCCTTCTCGATCGCGCCTTTCATGCCTTTGGCCGGTTCCGTCAACACCAGTTCGGCGCCAAGGGCCTTGAGCACCTTGCGGCGCTCTATGCTCATGGACGCCGGCATGGTCAGCACCAGCCGGTAACCGCGGGCGGCGGCAACGAACGCCAGGCCAATACCGGTATTGCCCGAGGTCGGTTCGATGATGGTCATGCCGGGCTTGAGTTTACCAGTGCTTTCGGCCTCCCAGATCATGTTCGCGCCGATCCGGCACTTGACCGAATAACCGGGATTGCGCCCTTCGATCTTGGCCAGAATGGTCACACCGCGCGGGGCGATACGGTTGATCTGCACCAGCGGCGTATTGCCTATGGAATGGGCGTTGTCAGCGAAAATACGGCTCATGGCTGAGTCCTTATACAGCGTTGAATTAGCGCTCCAAGGTATGCCTGTTACCCGTGGTCGTCCAGTCAGTCGAACGTCCGCGTACCCCAGCAGTCAATCGCTTTATACCGCCAGAGATTTGCCGCCATGAAGCGTCGATACAGTTGGCCCTTGTGGACCCTCGCCGGCCTCGTTCTGCTGCTCGTTGCCCTGCACATTGCCCTGCCCTACGTGGTGCGCGATTACCTCAACGAAAGATTGGCGAACATGGGTGACTACCACGGGCAGATTACCGACGTAGACCTGGCCCTGTGGCGCGGCGCCTACAAAATCAACGGACTGAAAATCGTCAAGGTCGACGGTAAGGTCCCGGTGCCTTTCGTCAACGCACCATTGATCGACCTGTCCGTCAGTTGGCACTCGCTCTGGTACGACCACGCCGTGGTGGCCGAGGTGCAGTTCGACAAACCCGAGGTGAACTTCGTCGATGGCGGCGCCAACAAGAAAAACTCCCAGACCGGTCAGGGCACCGACTGGCGGGCACAATTAAACAAATTGCTGCCGATTACCCTGAACGAAGTGCGGATCAACGACGGCCGGGTCACCTTTCGAAACTTCAATTCAAAACCGCCCGTGAACATGAATGCCACTCAGGTCAATGCCAGCATTTACAACCTGACCAACGTGGTCGACACCAAAGGCAAACGCGATGCCCGGTTCGACGGCAAGGCGCTGTTGCTGGGGCATGCACCGCTGGAAACAACGGCAACCTTCGATCCCCTGAGTGACTTCCAGGACTTCGAATTCCGCCTGCGGGTCAAGGACCTGGAACTCAAACGCATGAACGACTTCGCCTCAGCCTACGGCAAGTTCGACTTCAATGCCGGCCATGGCGATGTGGTTATCGAAGCCAAAGCCAACAAGGGTCAACTCACCGGCTACATCAAGCCACTGTTGCGGGACGTCGATGTGTTCAATTGGCAACAGGACGTGGAGAGCAAGAACAAAGGGCTTTTTCGCTCGATCTGGGAAGCACTCGTCGGAGGCACCGAGAACGTGCTGAAGAACCAGCCGAAAAACCAGTTCGCCACTCGCGTCGAGCTCAGGGGCAACGTGCATCAGCGAGATATCAGCGCGTTTCAGGCGTTTTGGCAGATTTTACGCAACGGTTTCATTCAGGCGTTCAATGCCCAGTACGAACGGCCCAAGCCGGATACCGACTAAAACTTGCGTGTGACGGTGTAACGACCGGTTTCTTCCGCCGCCCGCGCCGGGGTTGATTGCTGCTGCAGAAAGTCCCAACCCAGGCAGGCCAGGGCCAACGACCGCGGGACTGCTTCACGACCACTGCTGTAGCGACTGATACTGCGGGCACTGACTCCCAGCGCCTCGGCCGCCTGATTCAGCGGTAACCCGGTGCGCGCACGCCAATCGATGAAAATACGGGTGTTTTCATCTACCGCGTTTTGTGCAAGGGCATCCAGATACAGCGTATCTGCGCCAATCTGGATATCCAGCTCCGGCCACTCCACGCTCCAGCCATCGTCACCCAAAGCCGCTCCTTCAAAAGCTCGGTCCTCCAGCAATGGTTGCAGCCCCGGGTATGAACGCAGGTCGCGACTTAAATCGAGGCTCAGCTGCTGCCCATCGATAAAAGTCAGCGCCAGCCTGTAATCCGGCAGTACCTGCACGACCGACAGCCGAGGTCGTTTCATGGGTAACATTGTTTCCAATCCTCCAGCAATTGCACCTGATGGGCCCTGACCCACTCCAGCGCTTCCTTGATAATCAGCGGCGGCGCCTTGCCGACCATCACTTCGACGGTTTCCAGGCTGAGCATCACATCCAGCCCGCCACCTGCCAGATGTACATGGGGCGGCGGATGATCCTTCTCGCGCAACTGAATGCGGTATGTATCGCGAAATCGATATTTAGTAGACATGCCCAGCAAGCTATCGCCAAAATGGCGATAGCTCAATACTGGCTAGCGGCCGAGACTGAGTCAAGATGTGACGCCCCATTCAGAGACTGAATAAGCCGTCTGCGTTCACAGTCGACCGGGCAGCGCGTTATAGTCGAGCCTGACCATTATTGCGCCCCGCCCTGCCTCGTTCAGGTCGGCGTTACCGTTCGAGGATTAGCAGATGAAGTTCGAAGGCACCCAGGCCTACGTCGCCACCGATGACCTGAAGCTGGCGGTCAACGCCGCCATCACTCTGGAACGGCCACTGCTGGTCAAGGGCGAGCCAGGCACCGGCAAGACCATGCTCGCCGAGCAACTGGCCGAATCCTTCGGCGCCAAGTTGATCACCTGGCACATCAAGTCCACCACCAAGGCGCATCAAGGCCTGTACGAGTACGACGCGGTCAGCCGCCTGCGGGACTCGCAGCTGGGTACAGAGAAGGTCCACGACGTTCGCAACTACCTGAAAAAGGGCAAGCTCTGGGAGGCTTTCGAGTCCGAAGAGCGGGTGATCCTGCTGATCGACGAAATCGACAAGGCCGACATCGAGTTTCCTAACGACCTGCTGCAAGAACTCGACAAGATGGAGTTCTACGTTTACGAAATCGACGAGACCATCAAGGCCAAGAAGCGCCCGATCATCATCATTACCTCCAACAACGAGAAAGAGCTGCCGGACGCCTTCCTGCGCCGTTGCTTCTTCCACTACATCGCCTTCCCGGATCGCGTCACGATGCAACGGATCGTCGACGTGCATTATCCGAACATCAAGAAAGACCTGGTCAGCGAAGCGTTGGACGTGTTCTTCGATGTGCGCAAAGTGCCGGGTCTGAAGAAGAAGCCATCGACCTCGGAACTGGTGGACTGGCTGAAGCTGCTGATGGCCGACAACATCGGCGAAGCGGTGCTTCGTGAGCGCGATCCGACCAAGGCCATTCCGCCACTGGCAGGCGCCCTGGTGAAGAACGAACAAGACGTGCAATTGCTTGAGCGCCTGGCGTTCATGAGCCGTCGCGGCTCTCGCTAAGCCCCGATAGAGAGAGGCGATCGCCATGCTGCTCAACCTGTTCAATGAAATGCGTGCCGCCAAGGTGCCGGTTTCGGTACGTGAGTTGCTGGACCTGATCAACGCGCTGAAACAGCGTGTGACCTTCGCCGACATGGACGAGTTCTATTACTTGTCCCGGGCGATTCTGGTGAAGGACGAAAAGCATTTCGACAAGTTCGACCGGGCGTTCGGTGCCTACTTCAATGGCCTGGAAAAGCTCGACGATCACCTTCAGGCGTTGATCCCCGAAGACTGGCTGCGCAAGGAGTTCGAACGCTCCCTGACCGATGAAGAACGGGCCGCGATCCAGTCCCTGGGTGGCCTGGACAAGCTGATCGAAGAGTTCAAGAAACGCCTGGAAGAACAGAAGGAACGCCACGCCGGCGGCAACAAATGGATCGGCACCGGCGGCACCAGCCCGTTCGGCTCCGGTGGCTTCAACCCGGAAGGCATTCGGGTCGGCGATGCCGGCAAGCGCCAGGGCAAAGCAGTGAAAGTCTGGGATCAGCGCGAGTACAAGAACCTCGACGATTCGGTCGAGCTGGGTACACGCAACATCAAGGTCGCCCTGCGTCGCCTGCGTAAATTCGCCCGTCAGGGTGCGGCGGAAGAACTGGACATCGACGGCACCATCGACCACACCGCGCGCGACGCCGGGTTGCTGAACATCCAGATGCGTCCGGAGCGGCGCAACACCGTCAAGTTGTTGCTGTTGTTCGACATCGGCGGCTCGATGGACGCCCATGTGAAGATCTGCGAAGAACTGTTCTCGGCCTGCAAGACCGAGTTCAAGCATCTGGAGTACTTCTACTTCCACAACTTCATTTATGAATCAGTGTGGAAGAACAACATGCGCCGTACCTCCGAGCGCACAGCCACCCAGGACCTGCTGCACAAGTACGGCGCCGACTACAAAGTGATCTTCATCGGCGACGCCGCCATGGCGCCCTATGAAATCACCCAGGCCGGCGGCAGCGTCGAGCACTGGAACGAAGAAGCCGGTTACGTGTGGATGCAGCGCTTCAAGGAAAAGTACAAGAAGCTCATCTGGATCAACCCATACCCGAAAGACACCTGGGGCTATACCTCGTCGACCAACATCGTGCGGGATTTGATCGACGACCAGATGTATCCGCTGACCTTGCGGGGGTTGGAGGAAGGGATGCGGTTTCTTTCCAAGTAATCTCTGTTGTCTGGACTGACGCCATCGCGGGCTTGCCCGCGATGCTTTTAGCAGCCTAAAAACCGGCGCAAATACTCGACCTGCTCCCGATGTGCCACGTCCTGCACCACCGGCTTCAACCGCACCTTCGCCCCCGGCAAACACTGCGCCAACCGAGCCAGCGCCAACGGCGTCAACGCCCCCAGTCGCGGATAACCGCCAATGGTCTGCCGATCATTGAGCAGCACAATTGGCTGCCCATCCGGTGGCACCTGAACCGCGCCCAGCGGAATGCCTTCGGAAATCATCGGCTTGCCCTGGTACTCCAGCGCCGTTCCCAGCAAGCGAATCCCCATGCGATCGGCGCGGCTGTCGAGGGTCCAGGCGCTGTTGAACGCGTCGAACAGACTCTGCCCGCTGAATTCACCGATCTGTGCACCGATCACCAGGTCCAGCGGTGCAGCGAGACCCAGGTCCGGTCGCAGGTCCGCCGGCAACTCCCGCAGCAGCATCACCGAGTTGCCCGAATAGCTCAACGACTGCCCCTTGGCCAACGGATGGCCCATGCCATCGAGACCGCCAAGTTCCTCGCGCACCACCGTCGCCCGGCTGCCCAGCACCTTGGGCGCATCGAATCCGCCCGGCACCGCCAGATAGGCCCGCGCCCCGAGTAACGGCTGAGTGAATTGCAGTTGCTGACCTTTGTGCAGCCTGAAACTGCGCCACGGCGCCAACACCTCGCCATCGATTTGCGCCCCCAGATCCGCTCCGCCCAGTGCCAGCACACAATCCTCTTCGGCCACCACGCTGAACCCACCGAGGGTGATTTCGATCACCGGCGCATCCAACCCATTGCCCAACAGCCAGTTGGCCCACGACATCGATCGCCAATCCGCTGCCCCGCCCTGGGTCACGCCCAGATGCCGCACGCCAAATCGCCCGGCATCCTGCAACAGACACAGCGGCGTACTTGCTTCAATCGTCAGTCGGCTCATGCCAAGGTCTCCAACGGCGTATCGTCACCGCCCAGGTTGATGAACTCGGCATGGCTGACCGCTTCAAAGCGCACCGTGTCGCCTGGTTGCATCAAGCTATAACCGTCGCGCTCGCGGTCGAATAATTTGGCCGGGGTGCGGCCGATCAGGTTCCAGCCACCGGGGGACACCACCGGATAAGCCGCCGTCTGGCGTTCGGCGATACCGACACTGCCAGCAGGCACTTTTTTGCGCGGAGTACTCAGGCGCGGCGATGCCAGCACTTCTTCCACCAATCCCATGAAGGCAAACCCCGGAGCGAAGCCCAACGCGAACACCTGATACTCGTGTTCGCTGTGACGACGGATCACCTCTTCCACGGCTAATCCACTGCGCCGGGAAAGCAAGCTCAGTTCCGGGCCGACGCTCAGGTCATACCAGACCGGCAGCACATGGCATTTGCCGCTGGCACGAGCGTTGGGCGACAGATCGATCAAGGCTTCAGCGATCAACTCCCGGGCCTGGGCCGGGCTCAGCGCTGTCAGATCGTAATGCACCATCAACGTCGTGTAGGACGGCACCAGATCGATCAAATGGCGAGCGAACGCCTCTCGCAGACGCTCGCTGGCCGCGAGCATCCACGGCATGTTGGCTTCGCTGATTTCATCGAACAGACGCACCATCAGACAATCCAGCGCCACCACTTCCACCCGTGGATTCATGACGCGCTCCGCTGATTCAAGGCCTCGCGAATGCGTTTCACGGCAGCCACCGAACTGGTGTTGTCGCCGTGTACACACAGGGTGTTGGCCTGCAAATACAAGATGCTGCCGTCACTGGCCGTGAGGTTGTCACCGCGGGCAATGATCAGTGCCTGTTCGATGATTTTCTCGGGGTCGTGATGCACGGCTCCCGGCAGTTGCCGCGAAACGAGCATGCCTGCGCTGTCGTAAGCGCGATCGGCGAAAGCTTCGAACCACAACGTCACACCATACTCATCGCCCAATTGCTGGGCGGCGCTGTTGTCGCGGGTGGCCATCAGCATCAGCGGCAGTGTCCGGTCGTAGGCCGCCACGGCCTGAATTACCGCACGCAATTGCGCCGGGTTGGCCATCATGTCGTTGTACATCGCGCCGTGGGGTTTGACGTAACTCACCCGCCCGCCCTGAGCCCGGCAAATGCCGTCGAGGGCGCCGATCTGATAATGCAACAGGTCCTGCAGTTCCTGAGCGGTATAAGCCATGGATCGACGACCGAACCCCACCAGATCCTGATAGGCCGGGTGCGCACCGATCTGCACGCCGTGGCTCAAGGCCAGGCTGACGGTCTTGCGCATGATGCTCGGGTCGCCTGCATGGAAGCCGCAGGCGATGTTGGCGCAATCGATGAAAGGCATGACCTCGGCGTCCAGACCCATGGTCCAGTGGCCGAAACTCTCGCCGATGTCGCAGTTCAATAGCAGGCGGTTCACGCTGAACACTCCTGTAGGCTCTTTATCGTTTTAGCTGCGGGACATATCTGTAAGGACAGCCCCGCAGATTATCAGTTACTCGGCTTCGAGTTGCTTGCCGCGAGTTTCCGGCAGGCTCAAGGCTGCCAGAATCACCACACCGTAAGAGACCGCCGCAAAGGCTCCGATCCCCATGCTCAACGGCACTTTCTGGCTGAGCAGACCAATCAGCAGCGGGAAGAATGCCGCCAGCGCCCGGCCGATGTTGTAGCAGAAGCCCTGGCCCGAGCCACGAATCCGCGTCGGGAACAACTCGGTCAGGAACGAACCCATGCCGCTGAAAATCCCCGAGGCGAAGAACCCCAGCGGGAAGCCCAGCCAAAGCATCACGTTATTGCTGACCTGCAGTTGGGTGTAAAGCAGGACGATGGTGAAGGAGCCGACCGCGAATAGAATGAAGTTCTTTTTGCGACCGAGAATGTCGGTCAGGTAGGCACTGATCACATACCCTATGTAGGAACCGACTATCACCATCGCCAGATAACCGCCGGTGCCCAGTACGCTTAAACCGCGCTCATTCTTGAGGAAGGTCGGTAGCCACGAGGTGATTGCGTAGTAACCGCCCAGAGCGCCGGTGGTCAGCATCGAGGCACGCAAGGTAGTGCTGAGGACGCCCGGAGCAAAGATCTCGTAGAACTTTGCCGGATTGCTCTGTTCCTGCCGGGCCTTGGCTTCACGGTAGATTTCCGGGTCCTTGACCAGTCGACGGACGAAAATCACGAAAATTGCCGGCACGATCCCCAGCAGGAACAGCGCACGCCAGGCATCTTCTGGTGGTAACCACGAGAACAGCAGCGCGTACAAAATCGCGGTCGCCCCCCAACCCAGTGCCCAGCCCGATTGCACCATGCCAACCGCTTTGCCGCGATCCTTGGCGCGGATCACCTCGCCTATCAGCACCGCGCCGGCAGTCCACTCGCCGCCAAAGCCGAAGCCCATCAAGGTGCGGGAGATCAGCAGTTGCTCATAGTTTTGGGCGAAGCCGCAGAGGAAGGTGAAGAAGGCGAACCACAAAACAGTCAGTTGCAACGTGCGCACACGGCCGATGCGGTCAGAGAGAATCCCCGCCACCCAACCACCGATGGCCGAGGCGATCAGGGTGCTGGTGTGAATCAGCCCGGCCTCGCCGGTGGTGATGCCCCACATGGCAATCAGGGTCGGCACCACGAAGCTGAGCATCTGGGTGTCCATACCGTCCAGGGCATAGCCGATCTTGCAGCTCCAGAACGTGCGACGCTCCTGCTTATTGATGTTGTGGTACCAGTCGAAAGGTCCCGGACGAGCCTGGGCCTTGGGGATGTCGAGCGCACTCATGGCAAATCTCCGCGCGAGTTTTATTAGAATTGTTCTGAACCCCGACGATGCCTATCGTGGGAACCAGGTAGCCTGATTTTTGGGCGCCCGGCCCTGCTACGTCCAACTAATAAAACCCCGACCCAGACATAAGAAAAACTTGATCCCATGAACCTGAAGGTTCATGGGGCGTCTGTCTGGGTCGCCCGACTCAAGAATTTTCGCCTGGCGGCAGGCAGGCTCCATCGATCAACGGCCGCTGAATTTGCAGATAGTGTCGTGGCGGTTGGGCGTGGAGTGGGTCGAGGAGAGTATTGCGGTGTGTCAGCAGATGCTGGGGAGGTATGCGCGCAAGGTGGGTGAGGATTACATCGAACTCAGCAAGCCAACCCTCAAAGCCTGATACACCGTAAATCCTGTGGCGAGGGAGCTTGCTCCCGCTGGACTGCGCAGCAGCCCCAAATGGCCAGGTAAACCGCGGTTGCCGGATTTACGACTGCTGCGCAGCCGAGCGGGAGCAAGCTCCCTCGCCACAGAAACTCATTCATCCAGAATCTTATAGTCCCCGCAAATCCCGCTCTTCGATCGGCCGGCTCTGGCGCAGGCGTTTGCCGCCCAGCACTACCCAGTCGATCAGTCGGAACAGGCATTCGATGCCGAACGACAGCAGCAACGCGCCGCTCATGCCCCAGATCATCGCTTCCGGTGTCAGCAGAATCTGGTAGCTGTAGCCGTTCCAGGTTTCCTTGCGAATATCCGGGTCGGCCGCCAGCACCACTTGCAGGAAGCGGATGTACCACGGGCCCTGCATGGCCTGGAACTGTTTATCGAGGGCCAATTGACGGTTGAGCAAGGTGCTCAGGCTGTCGGCATCGCTACGAAAGATCGGGTCTTCGCTGGCACGGTAATGGGCCACGAGCGCTTGCATGTCACCCTTGAAAAACTGATTGGCAGTGCCCTGAAAACCGCTCAAACCGGTCTGAGCCTCGATCAGATGCGCCTCGACCCGTTTGGCATAGTCATTGATGAACCCAGGCACCTGGACACCGATCAACAGGCCTGCCGCAAACAACACCAGCCGTAGATAACTGAGCAACATGGGGGAGAGATCCTTATTCGGTCTTGCCCTGACTGACGCATTCACCGCGTCGCCAGAGGCTCCATTGGCCCGGTTCGTAGCGGGTCCAGGTTTCGTTTTCGGTCAAGGGTTCGGTGGCGATCACCGTGACCACGTCGTTGGGCGTGGTTTCGGCCTGGAAGTCGACGATCACATCGACATCCTTCAAGCGTGCCGGGCCGAACGGGGCGCGGCGGGTGATCTGCGCCAGTTTGCTCGAGCAATAGCAGAACAGCCAGTCACCGTCGCTGAGCAAGCAGTTGAACACGCCTTTGCTGCGGTACTCGGCGCAGGCGGCCACCAGGTCTGGCAGCAACGCTTCGATCTCTACCGGTTCAGGGAACGCAGCGCGCACCCGGTTGAGCAAATCGCAGAATGCCGCTTCGCTGTCGGTATCGCCGACGGGGCGGTAAAAGCTGGTGATCGGCTGAAAGTCCGCGAGCTGGCCGTTGTGGGCGAAACACCAGTTACGCCCCCACAACTCACGCACGAACGGGTGGGTGTTGGACAGGCAGACCTTGCCGACGTTGGCCTGACGGATGTGCCCGATCACCACTTCGCTCTTGATCGGATAGCGTTGCACCAGGTTTGCCACTTCCGACTCGCTGCTCGCCGCCGGGTCCTGGAACAGCCGCAGGCCACGGCCTTCATAGAATGCGATGCCCCAACCATCACGGTGCGGCCCGGTGCGACCGCCGCGCTGCATCAGCCCGGTGAAGCTGAACACGATATCGGTCGGGACATTGGCGCTCATGCCCAATAGCTCACACATGCTCGGACTCTCGATTCAATACAGGGGCACGGTTATAGACGCGGTTCAACCCGCAAACGCTGAGGGTTGCTCGGCACCGGTGGCCGGCCGTAACGATCATCGCCAGCACCGCCGAAAGGCTGATCGTCATCAGGTTCGTCGGCCTGCGCCGCAGCCTTGGCGGCAGCCGCCTGTTCCTTGCGAGCGTTGGAGGCGCGCTCGATGGGAAAACGGATCGCCACAAAAACCAGGTAAATACCGAAGGCAATCATGCCGTACATGAACAGATCGGAAACCGCCCGCCAGGCGTTGTTGCCGACCTTGAACAGCAGATCGAGGGCGGTAATGGCGATGGCCGGGGCGACCTTTTCCTTCACCGGGTCGATGATGGTCGGGGTGAATAGCAACACTGCAACCAGCAGGCGCAACGGCTCACGCAGCCAGCGCCACATCCAGCGGGTCATGCGCATCCACACCAACAGGCAGCCTAAAGCGGCGAAGGCGTAGAGGCCCCAAGCGATCAGATAGTCGTTCTCGGTCATGGTGTCCATGGCAAGGCAGGCAAAGAGGCGCTTATAGTAACGACTTTTCGCACGTCAGGCTTGCCCCAATACCAGTCGGGCAAGACACAGACCCTGTGTGCGGGCTTTTGTGGCGAGGGGGCTTGCCCCCGTTCGGCTGCGAAGCAGTCGTAAACCAGACACCGCGTTGTTGGCTAAAAATGCGGTGACTGGTTTCAGGGTCGCTTTGCGACCCAACGGGGGCAAGCCCCCTCGCCACATAAGCCCGCTTCCAGAGGTTGCGAAGCCCCTATTCCGTACATCGTCCGAGAGCCATTCATGCCCCTATCCGCCAACGTCACCAGCGCCCCGATTGCCCACAAGGCCGACGGCTCTGACCCGTATGCCTGGCTGCAGGAACGCGACACCGACGCGGTGCTCGATTACCTGAAAGCTGAAAACCGCTATCAAGAGGCGCAAACCGCCGATCAGGCCGGGCTGCGCGAAAGCCTGTTCGAAGAGATCAAGGGCCGGATCCTCGAAACCGACCTGTCGCTGCCCTCGCCCTGGGGCCCCTACCTGTATTACACCCGCACCACCGCCGGTGACGAATACGCCCGCCACTACCGCTGCCCGCGCCCGGCCGATGGCAGTCTGCACATCGACGAAAGCCAGGAACTCCTGCTGCTTGATCCAAACGTGCTGGCCAAGGGCGGCTTCTTTTCCCTGGGCGCGTTCAGCATCAGCCCGGACCACCAGCGTCTGGCCTACAGCATCGATTCCTCGGGCGAGGAGATTTACACGCTGTTCGTGAAGGAATTATCCGACGGACGCGTCAGCGAACTGGAATTCCAGGACTGCGACGGCAGCATGACCTGGGCCAACGACAGCCTGACGCTGTTCTTCGGCGAACTCGACGAGACTCATCGCCCGCATAAACTGTTCCGCTATCGGCTGGACGGCACCGCGGCCGATGAAGTGTTCCATGAGCCGGACGGCCGATTCTTCCTGCATTGCTACCGCTCGAGCTCCGAACGGCAACTGCTGTTGTCGCTGGGCAGCAAGACCACCAGCGAAGTCTGGGTGCTCGACGCCTCGCTGCCACATCAGGCCTTTACCTGCCTGGCGCCGAGGGTCGAAGAGCATGAGTACGATGTCGACCACGGCAAACTCGATGGTGAGTGGACGTGGCTGATCCGCACCAACCGCGACGGTATCAACTTCGCCCTGTACCAGGCCGTCGATACCGGCGTCGCGCCGACCGAAGCCGACTGGCAGAACCTGATTCCCCACAGCGACACGGTGATGCTCGAAGGCATAAGCCTGAACGCCGAGGCCATGACCCTGAGCCTGCGTGAAGGTGGCCTGCCGATCATCGAAGTCCGCCCACGGGACTTGGTGCCGTATCGCGTGCAACTACCGGACGCGGCCTACAGCCTGCATGTGCAGAACAGCCTGGAATTTGTCAGCGACAGGATCCGTCTGCGCTACGAAGCCTTGAACCGTCCGGCGCAGATCCGCCAACTGGTTCTGGCCACCGGCGAGCAGAAAGTTCTCAAGGAAACCCCGGTGCTCGGCCCGTTCGATGCCGATGCGTACGTCAGTCAGCGACTTTGGGCAACGGCACCGGACGGTACGCAAGTGCCGATCAGTCTTGTGGTCAAACGCGAGTTCCTCGGTAAGCCAACGCCGCTTTATCTGTACGGCTACGGCGCCTATGGCGAAAGCCTCGACCCGTGGTTCTCCCACGCGCGCCTGAGCCTGCTGGATCGCGGCATGGCGTTTGCCATCGCTCATGTACGCGGTGGCGGTGAGCTGGGCGAAGCCTGGTACCGCGCCGGCAAGCAGGAACACAAGCACAAAACCTTCAGCGACTTCATCGCTTGTGCCGAACACCTGATCGCCAACGGCTTCACGACCCCATCGCAGCTGGCGATCAGCGGTGGCAGCGCCGGTGGCTTGCTGATCGGCGCGGTACTCAATCAGCGGCCGGAGCTGTTCGGTGCGGCGATTGCCGAAGTGCCGTTCGTCGACGTGCTCAACACCATGCTCGATCCGGAACTGCCGCTGACCATCACGGAATACGACGAGTGGGGCAACCCTGATGAGCCGGACGTCTATGATCGGATCAAAGCT
This sequence comes from Pseudomonas sp. LBUM1673, assembly GCF_059695645.1. NCBI lineage: Bacteria > Pseudomonadati > Pseudomonadota > Gammaproteobacteria > Pseudomonadales > Pseudomonadaceae > Pseudomonas > Pseudomonas sp. LBUM1673. The sequence continues at coordinate 1,570,746 of NZ_CP166780.1, read as the reverse complement.
TACGCCCCGTACGAAAACGTCAGCGCGCAAGCGTATCCGGCGACGCTGGTGATTGCCGGTTACAACGACAGTCGCGTGCAGTACTGGGAAGCGGCCAAGTGGGTGGCGAAATTGCGTGCAACCAAAACCGATACCAATCCCCTGCTGCTCAAGACCGAATTGGGCGCCGGGCATGGCGGGATGAGCGGTCGCTATCAGGGATTACGTGACGTAGCCCTCGAATACGCATTTGTTTTCAAGGTTTTGGGCATCGCCTGAGGAACTTGGCCCGGTGTGCCGGTCTTAACACCAGACACCGGGGCCCGAAACAACACACATCCCTGTGGGAGCGGGCTTGCCCGCGATGAGGCCATCACATTCAATATCAACATTGGCTGTGACATCGTCATCGCGGGCAAGCCCGCTCCCACAGGGGATGATGGGTGACTGAAAGCCCGGAACAGACACAGACACAAGAAAAAGACCGTGACGACATGTCAGAACCGACCTTACTGAACAACGAAATTCGCGACTGGCTGATGGACTGCGGCCTGTTCGATCAACTGCTGCCAGCGGACTTCGCAGCCGCCTCCGGCTACTTCAGCATCAGCACCATCGCCGAAGGCGAAGAGATTTTCCATGAGGGCGATGCCGGCAGTTTCATGTGCATCATCCACACCGGCCAGGTCGCGGTGCAAAAGACCAACAGCGACGGGCAACGGGTGACCATGGCCACTTTGCGCAGCGGCCGGGCGTTCGGCGAAATGGCCGTGCTCGACGGCGAACGGCGCTCGGCCAGTTGCGTGGCCGCGAGCAATTGCCAGTTGCTCAACCTGGGCAAGGACTCCCTGGACAAGATGCTCAACGACGCGCCGAAAATCGCCGCCAAGATCATCCGCGCCCTCGCCGTCTCCCTCTCCAAGCGCTTGCGCATGGCCGACGGGCAATTGCTCTCACAACAAATTTAACCACCCGGCGTTTTGATTTTCGTCGTGCTCGGCTCAAGGCCCGGCAAGGTCTGATCCTTGGGTGGGTTGGGCATTTCAATCGGCGGCAACAGCGGTGGCCCGCCACTGCCGGAACCGGCCTTGGGCACGCTGGCCGGGGTGATCTGCGGGTACGGCGTCGGGGTGGCGGTGCCGGGCGAACCGGGTATCGGCGCAGGGCTGGTGGGGATGGTTTGCAGCTCCTGGGCCTGCACTGCAGTTATCGAGAGCGCGGCCAGGGCAATGACCGTTAGAATGGTGCGCTTCATCAATGGCTCCGTTGGCCTTGTTGTCTTTTTGCAGGCTACTCCCAACTGCGCGTGTTTGCCTTCCTCCGTATGTCAATTTCTCCTCAAGAGAGCCCCATGAAACGTTTCGTTCTGCTCGACACCACCCCCATTCCTGAAAACGGCGGTGCCCTGTGCCTGTTCGAATACGGCGAGGATTTCGTCATCAAGATTCAGGGCGGTGACGGCGGGCAGTTGATGAACACCCGCATGCACGGCTCCGAAGATGCCCTGGCCGAAATCCCCTGCCGCAAGGTCGCCGGCCGGCCGAATTCGCGCGTGTTGATCGGTGGCCTGGGCATGGGCTTCACCCTCGCCTCGGCACTCAAGCATTTGGGCAAAACGGCTGAAGTGGTGGTCGCTGAACTGGTACCTGGCGTGGTTGAGTGGAACCGTGGACCGCTGGGGGAAAAAGCCGGAAACCCGCTGCTCGACCCGCGCACGGTGATCCGTATGGAAGATGTGGCCAAGGTGCTGCAAGCCGAGCCGCAAGGTTTCGATGCGATCATGCTCGACGTCGACAACGGCCCCGAAGGTTTGACCCAGAAGGCCAACAGCTGGCTCTACTCCGCCGGCGGCCTGAGCGCTTGCGCCAAAGCCCTGCGACCAAAAGGCGTGCTGGCGGTATGGTCGGCCAGCGCCGACCGGCAGTTTTCCGACAAGCTGAAAAAAGCCGGTTTCAAGGCCGAGGAAGTGCAAGTCTTCGCCCACGGCAACAAGGGCACCCGCCACACCATCTGGATTGCCGAAAAGCTCAAGGGCTGAGCGTGGGCCTGTCATCACTTATTTCCTAGGCCGCGTTGCGCCTGAAGGGCCGGGCCTGCTGTGGCGCAGGGCTGCGTTGCTCGGAGCTCGTTTGGAATGACCAAACCACGCTTCTCGCGCCTTGCCCTGCACCACAGCAGACCCGGCGCGGCCTAGGAAATAAGTGATGACAGGCCCTACACTTGGCTCATAACCGTCATTAGTCTTTTTACAAAGGTGAACCCATGAGTTCGTCAACGCCTCCGTCCAACACGTCGAAGCTGGACCGCATCCTTGCCGACAATCAGCGCGACAAGGAAATGGGTTACCGCGACAAGGCCCTGAAGATGTACCCGCACGTGTGCGGCCGCTGCGCCCGTGAGTTCTCCGGCAAACGCCTGAGCGAACTGACCGTGCACCACCGCGACCACAACCACGACAACAACCCTCAGGATGGCTCGAACTGGGAGCTGTTGTGCCTGTATTGCCATGACAACGAACACTCGCGTTATACCGATCAGCAGTATTTCGACGAAGGCTCGCTGAGTACGCCGAAGATTGCCAAGGCGACGCACAACCCGTTTGCGGCGTTGGCCGGGTTGATGAAGAAAGAAGATTAAAGATCTTCAGTGCCCCAACTGGCCTCATCGCGAGCAGGCTCGCTCCCACAGGGGATTTTCTGTGCACAATAGTATTTGTGAACACCCAGGATCCAATGTGGGAGCGAGCCTGCTCGCGATTGCTATTGCCCAAACACCACCAATCTCCAAACTGAACACCCCTCCCCCAATCCCCGTATAATCGCCGTTTTTTCCCCGAAGGCACCCCGCTCGTGGCAGACAAACGGTACAGCTGCATTGGTTTGTATAACCCCAAATCACCGGAGAACGTCGGTTCGGTGATGCGCGCCGCCGGTTGCTATGGCGTGGCATCGGTGTTTTACACCGGCAAGCGCTATGAACGCGCCGCCGATTTCGTCACCGACACCAAGCGCGTCCATTACGACATCCCGCTGATCGGCATCGACGACCTGAAGAAAATCCTGCCCCTGGGCTGTGTGCCGGTCGCCGTCGAACTGGTCGACGGTGCACGTTCGCTGCCGGAATACACCCACCCGGATCGCGCCCTCTACATCTTTGGCCCGGAAGACGGCTCGCTGGATAAAGAGATCCGCGACTGGTGCGAAGACGTGGTCTACATCCCGACCACCGGTTGCATGAACCTGGCGGCCACCGTCAACGTTGTGCTGTATGACCGCATGGCCAAGGGCAATAACACCCGCTCTGGGCCGAAATTCCGCTGAATTGCCGCATATTCGATGGAACAAGCCGCTCGCCCAGGCAGTCAGCTAAATATCTATTACTGAAAGCACCCCTTCCCTGCCTGGAGACAGATCATGCGCGAGTTCAATCCTGTAGAACGTATCGAAACCACCCCGTTCCAGAGCCCTTCCGTACAGAACGTTCATGGTTGGGAACGCGCCGGCTCGCTGGCGGGTGGCGTGGTCATGCTGAGTAAAGGTCTGCGACGCGGCGGCGTGTTCGGATTGATCGAAATTGCTATCGGCGGCATGGCCCTGGCCCGGGGAATCACCGGGCATTGTTCGGCGAAAAGACTGTTGGAAAAGAATCGTCAGGACATGGAAAACGCACGCGTGAGAATCGAGCGCGCCGGGGATGAGCTGGCCCGCATGAAAGCCAATGCCGAAGCGGCGACCAGCACGGCGACCGTGACGGGTAATGATTCGTTGAACTCGCCGAAGGCTGGGGTCTGATCCGGAATCGATGCAGAGGCTTAGGGCCTCTTCGCGGGCAAGCCCGCTCCCACAGTAATTGGCGGTGTTCACACATATTGTGTACGCCACAAATCCTGTAGGAGCGAGGCTTGCCCGCGAAGGCCGTATTACTGAAGCAACTCGGTATCGAGCACTTTGGACGACTCGCCAATAACGCTTTCCGCGAGCTGTACGAATTCCTTCGTATCCACACTCTCCAAACGCATCACCCCACGCAACACATCATCCAGCGAGCGCTTGTTGCGGGTCTTCAGGCGAATCTCGCGATCCAGTTCCTGTAGCAACACCACCGCTTTGGCCACCTGCGCCGGGTTGGCCTGCTCACCACGCAAAGTCGTGACTTTCTGGCTGTCTTTGGCCAACTTGCCGTGCAAGCTCTCATACCGCTCATCACTCATGCCGCCTGCGCGACGCACCAGTTCGATGGCGTAATACTCGGCAAACCCTTCGCTGATCCAGTCACTGCGCCGGCTGTCGTTGATCCTCCCGAACACCTGAGCCAATTCACGCACCAGCGCACTGGTGCCGCTTTCGCTGACCAGCGGCAGGCGGCTATTGAGGTAGATCGATTCACGCGCGGCCAGGCTGCCGCGCCACATCGGGTCATTGGCGCCGACAATCAGCAGCTTGCTGGGGTGACGCGGAAAAACTGCCTGCACTTGCGGCCAGACAAAGGTCAGTAGCGTCAGCACATCCATGCGGCGCATGCCCTGCCCCTGAGGCGAGGCGACGGTGACTTCGGTTTCACCCAGCCGCGTGCGACGGCTGCCGAGGTGGCCGGCGAGCATCCAGCCAGTGGGTCGGTCGAACAGGCGCGAGACGTTATCGATCCGAAACTTGTTTTTGCCGATCCGTGGCCAGGCGGTTTCGACGCTTTTCCAGCCAGTGGGCAATTCGAACTCAAGGCGTGAAACCAGCTCGATGCCATCCTGCTGATCGAGTCTGGCCGCGGGCACCAGGTCGTCCCCACGTATCAGCGCCCAGCTTGGGGTCATGCGGGTGTCGAAGCTGCCGCTCTTGCGCCCATGACTGATGCGCACGCGGTAGGTCAGGCTGGCCTTGTCGGCGGCCGGGCGCCAGACACCACGGGCCTGCTTGCCGGGCGTGAGCTGCCATTGGCCATCGGCCTTGAAATCGCTGTAGTGACTGCTGTCACCCAAGTCGAAATCCAGACTGCGCACCGCCGAGCCTTGGGCCAGGGTCAGGCGCACTTCGGCCTGATCGCTTTGCGGCAACAGGCGCACGTGATAATCCAGATCGACTTTCTTCGCCGCCCACACGGGCAAACTCAGGGCCAGCAGCCCGACAGCCAACGCCCGCCGCACTCCCACAGCCATACACACTCCTATTGTGGCGAGCGAGCTTGCTCGCGCTGGGCTGCGTAGCGGCCCCTAAATTCTTGTCATCACTGCCGATTTTGTGAGTGCTACGCACTGGAGCGCCAGCCCGGTCAAGCGGGAGCAAGCTCCCTCGCCACAAATTAACCCGCGCGAAAAATCAGATGGTCTTCCCAATCGTCTTCAGCCACGCTGCCTTCGGCGAGCATGCGCCCGGACTGGGAAATACGTTCGTGATGCACTGCATCGCGATCACCGCACACCAGATAATGCCAGAGCGGCAGGTCTTTGCCTTCGCTGACCAATCGATAACCGCAGGTCGGTGGCAGCCATTTGAATTCATCGGCCTTGCCTGGCGTGAGCTGGATGCAGTCAGGCACAAAGTCGCGGCGATTGGGGTAATCGGTGCACTGACAGGTTTTGAGGTCCAGCAGTTTGCAGGCGATGCGCGTGTAGTAGACGGAGTTGTCATCTTCGTCTTCGAGCTTTTGCAGGCAGCACAGGCCACAGCCGTCGCACAGCGATTCCCATTCCTCTTGATCGAGTTGATCGAGGGTTTTGCGTATCCAGAACGGTTCGACTTTGGCGGCCATGGCTCAAGCATCAACATCAGGTGGTGAAAAGGCCGCCAGTCTAGTGCCAAGGCACCGGCGGGCCAAGCATTGGCGACTGTCGGTACAACGGCACTTGTCAGTTCTTGCGCCGCCCGGTAGCGTTACCAGTCGCAAAAAGCCCTACCTACATGCCATTAACGCTCAACCGCGTTGCATTCAGGTGAACGGCCCAGGCTCTCGGAAAACCCCATCGCTCAGCTCAACTGCGCCCGCCCGGTTTTTAGACGACCCTCACTTTCAGACGTAAAGGAATCTCTTGATGAGTGCTAATCCACGCGTTGCCGACTACGCCATTCACCCTCAGTTCACCGATCGCTGGTCGCCCCGCGCCTTCACCGGCGAAACCATTGCCATCGAGACGCTGCTGAGCTTCTTCGAAGCCGCACGTTGGGCACCATCGGCGTACAACTCGCAGCCTTGGCGGTTTCTTTATGCTCGTCGCGACACGCCGAATTGGGAACGCTACCTGGGCCTGCTGAACGAGTTCAACCGCAGCTGGGCGCAGCACGCCTCGGCGCTGGTGATCGTGATCTCGAAAACCACCTTTGCGATACCTGGCGCCACCGAAGAAACTCCGGCGCTTTCGCACACCTTCGACACCGGTTCGGCCTGGGGCCACCTGGCCCTGCAAGCAAGCATCAGCGGCTGGCACACCCACGGCATGGCCGGTTTCGATCAGGACCTGACCCGCAAAGAGCTGAATATTCCTGAGGATTATGCGCTGCACGCGGCGGTGGCGATCGGCAAGCTGGGCGACAAGGCGACGCTGGCGGACTACCTGCAAGCGCGCGAAGAGCCAAGCCCGCGTCGTCCGTTGAGCGAATTGGCGGCTGAAGGCGATTTCACCCTCTAAGCAACAACATAAAACTAATGTGGGAGCGGGCCTGTGGCGAGGGGGCTTGCCCCCGTTCGGCTGCGCAGCAGTCGTAAAACCGGTAAACGCGGTTTACATGATGCATCAAGGTAGTCGATTTTGGGGCCGCTTCGCGACCCAACGGGGGCAAGCCCCCTCGCCACAGGCCTGCTCCCACATTGGGTTGGTGGTGGATTTAATACCCGCGCGAGAAATCCACTTCCCCGCGCAACGCTTCGCCCGCCTGATACGCCCGCAAATTTTCGATAAACAACTTCACCATCATCGGTGGCGAAGTCGGTGCCGAACTGTGGCCGGTCAGCAACAGCCCCCACGCGGTCCAGAACGGATGGCGTTGCGGCAGCGGCTCCTGACGGCAGACATCGATCACGGCCCCGGCAAGATGCCCTTCTTTCAAGGCTTCCACCAGGTCCGCATCGACCACCGCCACACCACGCCCGACGTTGATGAACAAGCCGGTCGGCTTGAACTGCTTGAACAGGGCGGCGTCGTACAGGTCGTGAGTATTCGGGGTGTTCGGCAGCAAATTGATCACGTAATCCACTTCGCCGACCAGACGCGGCAAGTCGCTCAGCGCGCCGACTTCAACAAAGGGCGCCTGCTCCCGGGCGGTGCTGGCGATGCCATATAACTCGACGCCAAACGGCAGCAGAAACTGCGCCACCGTCTGCCCGATGTCACCGGTGCCGACGATCAACACCTTACGTCCCGCCAGGCTTTGACCCTGGCGGTTGTCCCATTTGCGCTCGACCTGGCTGACCAGCCGCGCCAGTACTTCGCGCTCGTGGCCGAGCATGTAAGTCAGTATGTATTCGGCCATCACCTGACCGAAAATCCCTACCGCGCGAGTCAGGCGATAGTGCCGTGGCAGGCCGTCGGCCAGCAACGGCGTGATGCCGGCCCAGGTCGACTGCAGCCAGGCCGGCGTGTGGCCTTGACGCAACAGTGTCGCAAGAAGGTCCGGCTGGCCGAGCCAGACCTGGCAGTCGGCCGCCTGACGGGCCAGTTCGGCGGAGTCACCGCTGGTCAGTACTTCCAGATCAGGCGCTGCCTGACGCAACAGTTGGGCATACACAGGGTGGTCGTGTTCAGCAATCAGAACGCGCATGGTTCAAACCTTTCAAAAACAGTGCAGACGGCCGCCGACGGAGTATCACCCCATCGCCCTGGCCATCGCCAAAATCATTCCAGTGTTTCATAAAGGCTCTGAATAGAGCCTGTCTGCCGATCACATCGGGTCGTTGCGGCGCAGCAATTCTTCCGGCAAGTGTTCGATGTATTCGTCTTCGGCCGGCGGCATTTGCAGGTGGTATCCCTGCTTGTCGAGGTTCTCCAGCACAACGGTGATGTCTTCGCGCGACAGCTTGCGCTCGGGCGTGAGCACCAGATCGAAAGCGTGGTGAGGTTTGCCGAAGGCCGCCATCAGACTTTCCGGGACGCGCTCCAGTGCATCGCTTTTGAGCACGTAGAGGTACATCTCGTTTTTCTTCAGGCTTCGATAGATGGAGCAAATACGTTTCAAGGCTGTTCTCCGGCGGTGGCCAGGCTGTCGAGCAGCGCCTGGCCCATCAATTCGCGGCGCCAGCCACGCAGCGAATCAGGCAATTGGTAAGGACCATTGGGAAAGCCGCTCTTGAGCAGCGCTTCCAGGGTTTTCTTGCGCAGCATCAACTCTGGCGCGATGTTCAGGCGCTCGGCTTCAGCCTGGCCGATGGCGCGCAGCTGTTTGACCAGCGCGGCGGCGTCCACCGGTAACGGCTCCGGCACCGCCGGCGGCCATTGATCAGGCGACACACTGCCAGAGCGTTTGATCAGATCAAGCAGAAATTCGCCGTCCTGACGCACGGTACGCGGGTGCATGTCGTCGATTTTCGCCAGTGCGCCGAGGTTGTCCGGTTGCGTGCGCGCCAACGGCCATAGGGAGTGTTCACGGACAATGCGGTTGCGCGGCAGATCACGGGCGCGGGCTTCGCGTTCACGCCAGGCGCAGAGCTCACGCAACACGGCGAGTTGGGCACGGGACAGCTTCCAGGCCAGTTTGGCGTCACGATAGACCTCATACGGATCGATTTCGCGGCGCAGGTTGGCCACCAGCTCGGCACCGTCTTCCAGCACCCAGGCGTACTTGTCGTCAGAAAGCTGCGGACGTAGCTGTACGAAAACTTCCGCCAGGTGCAAGGCATCTTCGGCGGCGTAGCTGATCTGAGTGTCGGACAGCGGGCGTTGCAGCCAGTCAGAACGGGTCTCGCCCTTGGGCAAGTCGATGCCGAGCACTTCCTGCACCAGCCGCGAATAGCCCATGGAAAAACCCAGGTTCAGATAAGCGGCGGCCAGTTGGGTATCGAACAACGGCGCCGGCAGGCTGCCGGTCAGGCGCAGCAAGACTTCGAGGTCTTCGCTGCACGCATGCACGACCTTGACCACGGCCGGGTTTTCCAGCAACGCGGCCAGAGGCTGCCAGTTGTCGATGGTCAGTGGGTCAATCAGGTAAGCGCGTACGCCATCGCCGATCTGCAGCAGGCCTGCGATCGGGTAAAAGGTGTCGACCCGCATGAATTCGGTGTCGAGGGCAACGAATGGCAGCTGCTGCCACTCGGCGCAAAACTGACCGAGGCTATCGTTGTCGCGAATCCAGTGAATATCGATGGCCACACGGCTCTCCCTTGAAGAATGGCGCGCAGTATATATCGCCCCCGGCGATTTCCGCGCATCCACTGAACAAGAGCTTTAGCGAAAATGCCTGCCGGACAGCAAGAATTGTCTGACAGAAGGAGACTAGCTTCCCTTACGCAGCACATAGACCCGCATCCGCGCACAACCCGGCAGGAAGTCCTGATGGCTGAGCAAGCGGAAACCCGCCTGCCTGAACTCGGCCTCAAGCTCGGCCTTGCTGGCCTGCGGCTGGACCCGCGCACCCTCCACGTCCGATCGGCGGAGCTTGAAATGTGCAGCTACTCGCACCGCCACAATCACCGTATCGCGGCTGACCCGGTGGAACTCGCCCAGCATGGCTAACCGATGCTCGGGACTGGCGATGTGTTGAAACAGTTGCATGCAAAAAATGCAGTCCACCGCATTCGCCGACAAGCCGATGGTGAAGGTTGAACTCTGAAAGGTCTTGACCCGCTCCAGCAGGTGCTGCGGATGGTGGGTGCGGGCGTGATCGAGCATGTCCTGAGACGGATCGGCCGCAAGAATTACCCGGTTCGCATGCTCGGCCAACACCGGCCAGAAGCGCCCGGCACCGCAGGCCACATCAAGAATCAATCCTGGTTCGCCAGCGACCTCAAGCGCGTTACGCACCAATCGTTCTTCGCGCCAGAACGTCAAACGCCTCGTCAGGCCACGCGGTCGCGACTGAAGGCAGACACGGCTGTGCTCCTGATCGTAGCGCCGGGCGAACTCGAGTTCGATGGCGGATGGGGGTTGCGCAGACATGTGCAATGGCTCTTGTTGGGATATCGACTGACGACAGGTTAACGACGGGCGCGTGAAAAAAAGGTCGACGGACTCACTCTTTGGCCAGCACACCGTCGATCACCGCACCGCGGCAACCGGCAAACATGTCCAGCCCCGGGTTGTAGACCTTGCTGTTGACCTCCAGCAGGCCAAGCATCGAATGGAACAAATTGTCCTGGCTCAAGGGCTTTTCGCGACTCAGTTGCAGGCAATGGGTGTCCACCGAGAACGACTTTTGATAGCTGTCGGAGAACCACGCCAGCATCGCGACATGCTTCTGTTGTTCCGGCGCCAGCATGTAAGGCGTGCCATGAAGGAACAGGTTGTATTCACCCAGCGATTCGCCGTGGTCCGACAGATAAAGCATCGCGGTATCGACTTTGTCCTGGTTGCTGCGCAACAGATCGATCAGGGTCGACAGCACGTGGTCGGTGTACACCAGCGTATTGTCGTAGCCATTGACGATACTTTCGCGGCTGCAATTGTTCAGTGCATTGCTTTCACACACCGGGGTGAAGTGCTCGTACTCTTTCGGGTAGCGCTTGAAGTACTCCGGCCCGTGACTGCCCATCTGGTGCAGTACCAGCACGGTGTCTTTATCCAGCGTGTCGATGAAGTGCTGCAAACCTTGCAGGAGAATTTCATCGCGGCACTCGCTGTTGGCACACAGCACCGGGTCTTTGAGGTTACTCACGTCGTCGACAGTGACCCGGTCGCAGGTGCCTTTGCAGCCCGACTGGTTATCCCGCCAGATCACCTCAAGACCGGCATGTTTGAGCACGTCCAGCAGACCTTCCTCGTTCTTCGCCTTGCTGGCGTTGTAATCCTTGCGGCCCATGTTGGAGAACATGCAGGGCACCGACACGGCTGTTTCCGTACCGCAGGAATGCACATCGGTGAAAGCAATCAGGCCGGCTTCCTTATCCAGTTGGGGGGTGGTGTCGCGGTCATAACCCAGGATGCCGAAGTTCTCGGCCCGGGCACTTTCGCCCACCACCAATACCGTCAGGGATTTACGGCCATGGGTCTGCCAGGCAGGATTTCTCCGGGCATCTTCGCCGAGTTTGATAAAGGGTTGCTGCGCTGACATCACTTGCTCGCGCAGATAGCCGACCGAGGCACCGATGTAGTTGCTCGGCACCACCATCAGGCGCAATTCATGGTGATTACGAAACAACGACGACAGGCCTTGATAATTGACCAATGCGACACCGCCAATCACCGAAATCGAGGCGACACTTACCAGCACTTTACTTAATAACTCACGGTGCCAGCGACGGTAGCTAACCGGCGTCTTCCACAACAACCATGAGGGCAAAACACCGAGCAGCAGAAGATAAACAAACAACTTCAACGAGAGTAAATCGCGCACTTCCGTCGCATTGGTTTCAGCGAAGTTACGCAACATACCCGCGTCGATCAGTACACCGTATTGGCTCATGAAATAAGCCACGCCAGCACTGATCAAAAAGATCAGGGTCAACAGGGGTTTCATCACGGGCCGCAATGCCAGCAAGGTCAACACAATGTTGAAGGCCGCCAGGATCATCACCCCGAACGCAATACGCATGGCGATGCCTTGACCGTCTGCTGCGGTGATATCGAAGAGGTGTTGCCAGAGAACTGAATTGAACCCTGCCAATAAAAAGGCGCTGGCGATCAACGTCACCCACTCGGGGCGTACGGCTTTGAACTTCAACATGATGAACGGCTGTTCCTGAAAAGAAGTGCCCGCGGTAAATGTGAAAAATTCATTGATCGCGACAACACAAATCTTAAGCAGCCCACCATCAATTTTTCGTGAAAAATAAGCCAACAGTTAGTTGGCTCAATGCACTAAATCAAGATTTTTAACTTATTTGAGAATGATTCAGGCTCTGTTCAGGCTTGATGCAAATACCCAAACACCACATACCCATGTGGGAGCGGGCTTGCTCGCGAAGGGGCCATAACAGTCAGCATCGATGTTGAATGTCAGATCGCATTCGCGAGCAAGCCCGCTCCCACATGGGACCTCCATCGCACCACAGGTATTTAATTTTTAAATACTGCCCCAGACTTTCTGATTTGCGACCCTCAGGGCTCGCGCGCCTAATCAGCGCCTTGTTCCTGAAGGTCCGATTATGGAAAACGTTCGCGCAACCTCCCGCCCTGCCTTCTGGCTCATGTTCAGCATTGTTCTCATCGCCCTGAACCTGCGTCCGTCCATGGCCGCTGTCGGTCCTTTGCTGTCAGCCATTCGCGGTGACATCCCGCTGAGTTTCAGCCTCGCCTCGCTGCTGACCATGCTGCCAGTCATGGCCATGGGGCTGGCGATGTTCTTCGGTATCGGCGTCAGTCAGCGCCTGGGCGAGCAGCGCACCGTGGTGCTGTCGCTGCTGATCATCGGCCTGGCCACGGTGTCGCGGCTATTCCTCGATTCGGTGGCGGAACTGATCCTGAGTGCCGTGTTGGCCGGCATCGGCATTGCGTTGATTCAGGCGTTGATGCCTGCCCTGATCAAGTCCCGTTTCAGCGATAACGTTTCCATGTGCATGGGCCTCTACGTGACGTCGATCATGGGCGGCGCGGCAATCGCGGCGTCGTTTGCGCCGCTGGTGATGACCCGCACCGGCAGCTGGCGAGTGGGGTTGGCGATCTGGGCGGCGCTGGCGCTGGTGGCATTGCTGTTCTGGTGCGCCCAACGCTCGGGAATGCCGACGCTGAGTACCCAATCATCAGGCAAAGAATCCTTTTTCACTAACGCCCGCGCCTGGTTACTCGCGATTTTCTTTGGCCTGGGCACAGCGTCCTACACCTGTGTACTGGCGTGGCTGGCACCGTACTACGTGGAAAAAGGCTGGAGCGAACAACAGGCCGGTTTGTTGCTGGGCTTTTTGACCGCCATGGAAGTGTTGTCGGGACTACTGACACCCGCTATCGCCAATCGCAGCCGCGACCGGCGCCTGGTGCTGGTGGTGTTGCTGACGTTGATCATGACCGGTTTCTGCGGGCTTATTCTGAGCCCACACCACCTGAGCCTGCTGTGGCCGTGCCTGCTAGGACTGGGAATTGGCGGGCTGTTCCCGATGAGCCTGATTGTGTCGCTGGATCATCTGGACAATCCCCAGCGCGCGGGTGGGCTGACCGCCTTCGTACAAGGTATCGGCTACCTGATCGCCGGCCTCTCGCCGCTGATGGCCGGGATGATTCGCGATCGACTGGGCAGTTTCGAAGGGGCCTGGTGGGCACTGACCGGTGTCATGGCGCTGATGATTTTGATGGTTCTGCGTTTCGATCCGCGGCATTACGCCAAACACATTCACTGACCCGGAACCCCACTATGAAACGCATAGGTTTTGCTGCCGCTCACGTCGGCATGCTGCTCTGGGCGCTGTTGATTGCCGTCTCGTTTTCCGCGGCAGCCCAGGTCAGCCAGGCCATCGACCCGATTCTGCTGACCGGATTACGCCTGCTGTTTTGCGCCCTGGTGTTTTTGCCCCTGTTGCTGCTCAAGGGCGATACCGCCATGACCGCCCGCGGCCTGTTCGGTCATGCCGTGCTCGGAATGCTGCTGGCGCTGTACTTCGGCTCGTTGTTCGAAGCGCTGCGCCACACCTCGGTGGTCAATACCGGGACGATGTTCACTCTGGTGCCGTTGCTGACGTTGCTGTTCGAAGCCGTCCTGATACCCGGCAGCAGCCTGAAACAGCGCGTATTGCCCATGTTGATCGCTGCCGCTGGCGCCGTGCTGCTGGTGTTGAAAGGCGCAGGCCCCGAAAAACTGCCGTCGCTGTATGCGGTATCGGTGTATGGGGTCGGTTGTCTGGCAATGGCGCTCTACTCGCCCCTGAGTCAACGGCTCAAGGCCAACAGCCTCAAGGGGCGCGGGCCAGTGGGCATGACTTTCTGGAACATGCTGTTCGGCGCGCTGTTTCTATTGGCATTCTGTGGGTTCAGCGGCGGCTGGCGATCGGCGTCGTGGCTGACCGCGAGCGATCTTTGGTGGTTGATCTACCTGGCACTGTTCGCCACGCTGGCGACCTTCTGGCTGCTGCATCGAGCCATTGGCGTCATCGCCCCTTCCTCGGTCATTTCCTACATCTACCTGAGCACCCTGTTCATCACGCTGTTCCACTGGTTCTGGCTACGCCAGTCGCCACTGGCCCTGGAAATCATCGGCGCATTATTGGTGGGCGTCGGCATGTTGGCGCTGCTAATATCCAGCCGCTACGCGATGCCTGCGTTAAAGGCCTCTGGCCATGTTTCGGTGGATTGAACTCATAGGGTCGTGTTCATAACATTTTCTGTCCCACAACTGACCATGAAACGCCCTACAGGGCATTCTCTTGGCACCATCGTTCCGTTAGCATCGTTCGCACACGTTTGCGCATCGTCAGCGCAAGGAGCACAGCGAGACAGAACGGATGCTGAACAGTAACTTGCTTAGAAAGCTCGACATGCAGGACCTCATGGTGTTTGTCGCCGTGTATGAGCAAAGCAGCGTCACCGGTGTGTCGGAGGCACTCTGCGTCAGCCAGTCCACCGTGAGTTACTGCCTGAAAAAACTGCGCACCAGTTTCGAAGACGACTTATTCATCAACACCCGCACGGGTATGCGCCCCACCTACAAAGCCAGCACCATGTATACCCATGTGCTGAAGATTCTCGAAAGCATCAACCTGTGCCACTCCGGGGCACCGACGTTCGATCCGACCTTGCAACCGGTCACCTTCAATATCTGTGCACCGGAATACTTCGAACAGTTGATCCTGCCGCGCCTGTTAAAGAGCTTTGATTTCGCCGACCTGCCGGTAATGGTCAACATGCACAAGTTCGAAACGGACATTCCAGCCGAAGAACTGCGCGACGGCAGCCTCGACCTGGTGATCTGTTTCGGCCCAAACTTTCATCGCAGCCATACCGATTTCAATTCCAGAATGCTGCTCGAAGATGATCTGGTCTGCGTCTTCGACAAACGCGCCACGCAGCCGGAACCGCGCTTGAGCCTGCAAGCGTTCATTCAACGCCGGCATGTGTTCCCCACGCCTTGGACATCCACCACCAACATGGTTGACGGCTGGCTGGCTCAGCAGGCCCACAAACGACAGATTGTCGCGCGCTCCAACAGCTACAGCGCGGCGCTGAAGATGATCACCGGCACCGACTTCATCCTGACCCTGCCCCGACGCATCCAGCGATTGCTGGCCAACGAGGCGATCTTCAATCACTGCGAAGCGCCCAACGGCTTGCCGGGTTTCACCCTGGACATGCAGTGGAGTCAAGGCGTCGACCAGGACAGCGCCAATACTTGGCTGCGCGAGCAGGTGATCAAGGCCTGCGCCGAGCCGGAAACGGCCTGAAACTCAGTGGCCGATGGCAGTCTTGGTGTAGGAGTCTCGATCGATGTCGAGGATTTCCACACACAGCTGGACCTCAACCCCGGCGGGCCATTCACACAGATCCTGCACCACTGCCAGCAGGCTTTCAGACAACTGGCTCTTGATCTGCGGCGAACGACCACTCAACAGCGCCAGCTTCACGTGCACGAACGCCCGCTCGCCCAATGCAGTGCCCACCCTGAAAGTCTCGACCTTCACCGCACGGGCCTTGATGTCGAACTCAGCGCTAAACTGCCCTGAGGCGACCAGCGCGTTGTTGAGTCGCATCAACCCCACATCGGCATTCAATTCGGGCAAGTTGGCGGTGTATTCCATGTGCAGGTGAGGCATAACGGGGCTCCTGAGGATTGGCAGAAAGGTCGTACATATAACACAGAGCCGGCCTGTTCACTGGGACAGCGGAAGGATCGGACGCTCACTCATG
Organism: Pseudomonas sp. LBUM1673; assembly: GCF_059695645.1. Classification (NCBI taxonomy): domain Bacteria; kingdom Pseudomonadati; phylum Pseudomonadota; class Gammaproteobacteria; order Pseudomonadales; family Pseudomonadaceae; genus Pseudomonas; species Pseudomonas sp. LBUM1673. The sequence continues at coordinate 1,554,866 of NZ_CP166780.1, read as the reverse complement.
AACTCCTCCAGGCGCGAACGTAGCCAGCGTTCGGCCGGATCGCTGTCGACATGACTGAGCCAGACCATGGACAGGTCCAGGGTCGGCGTCTTGAACGGAAACCGCTCGTTAAACAGTTGGCCGGACGCGGCCATCGCCTCGGCCGCGTAATCCGGCAGGCTGGCGATCAGATCGGTGCCGGCGAGCAAAGCCGGCAACGAACTGTATTGCGGGACGGACAGCACTACGTGGCGCGTACGACCGATCTCCGCCAGCCATTCATCGGCGTAACCACTGACGTTGGCGGTGTGGGACACCAGCACATGCGGCCGCGCGCAATATTCATCGAGGGTCAACGGCGTGTCCGATGCGTCTGCACGCAAAATACTGGGCTGGATGTGTCGCAGCAATTTGCGCTTGGCGTTGGCTGGCAGGCCGCGGGTCTGGCTGATGCCAACGGTGATATCGCCAGACGCCAGCAGGTCGGGAATGCGCCAGTAGTCGACATGCTGGACCACGAACACCACCTTCGGCGCTTCCTGACGCAAAGCACGCAGCAGCGGCGGCAACAGGCCGAACTCGACATCGTCCGACAGCCCGATGCGAAACGTCATGGTGCTGCTGAGCGGATCGAAATCGTGGGTCAGGCTCAACGCCATCGACAGCGAATCCAATGCCGGCGACAGGTGCAGAATAATCTCCTCGGCCCGCGCCGTCGGCTCCATGCGATGGCCGACCCGAATGAACAGCGGATCGTTGAACATCGTCCGCAAGCGGTTCAGCGCCGCACTGATGGTCGGCTGACCGAGGAACAGCTTCTCCGCCACCCGTGTGACGTTGCGTTCGAGCATCAATGTCTCGAACACCACCATCAGGTTGATGTCGGCCTTGCGCAGTTCGTTGCGATTCATCCGTTGCACCCCGGTCCCAAATCTGCCGACAGTTTAGGTAGGTGTCGCAATCGGCGTCTATGCAGGCTGGCAAATGACCTGATCCATAAAAACCCGGGGCACTTATACCCCAGACCGCCCGGTAAAAACGAAGCTGCTCTGACTGAGCAGCTTCACCGCCTGGGGCCTAGATTTCCCTGACCGGGGTCTGATCGTGAGTCCCTTTGATCAAACTGATGGCATGCACGCAATCAGACTTGTTGACGTACGCCTCCCCGCTGGCAATCGTTTCATGATTCCCCGCCCGCAAACGCCAGCGCCATTGGCCCTTGCCGGTCTGTGCGGTGCCACGGGTTTGCCTGTAAATCTCAAAATACATTGATCGCTCCTTGCGATGGCTGATTACGACAGGTCTGTGACCTGCGAAACCAGAATAGATGAGGATTTTTTGAGGCAATGTCTTTCAATGTCAGGGGATATTTCGAAGAAAAACCCTTGATTCGCGGGACGACCAATAGATACGGGGGGCGGTAATTAAAGCGACTCAGTGGAGTTATTTTTCCCGTGAACAGGCATATTTTTCTTACGCTATTGGCCTGATTTATCCGACACCAAAGACTTGGGGTAAAAGTCGGGTGAGCGCGAAAAATGGCCCAATGGAAAAAGCTGCGCAAACGAAAAAACCCCGTAGATTTTCATCTACGGGGCTTTTTTCTATGTAATGGCGGAGAGATAGGGATTCGAACCCTAGGTACCGGTGAAGGTACAACGGATTTCGAATCCGTCCCATTCGGCCACTCTGGCATCTCTCCAACGGCGCGCATCATAACAGCACAATCGCCGGAAGCGAACCCCCTTGATCGATTTTTTTCCGTGCTATCAGATGCTTGCGTCGATTAAAGCGGTACGCCCAGACGGTTGGCGACTTCTTCGTAAGCTTCGATGACGTCACCGAGGCCCTGACGGAAGCGGTCCTTGTCCATTTTCTTGCCGGTGGCCTTGTCCCACAGACGGCAGCCGTCCGGGCTGAACTCGTCACCCAGAACGATGGAGCCGTCGGAGAACACGCCGAATTCGAGTTTGAAGTCGACCAGCAGCAGGCCGGCGTCGTCGAACAGTTTGCTCAGGACTTCGTTGACCTTGAGCGACAGTTCTTTCATGCGAACCAGTTGCTCGGCCTTGCCCCAACCGAATGCCACGACGTGGGATTCGTTGATGAACGGGTCGCCCTTGGCGTCGTCCTTCAGGAACAGTTCGAAGGTGTAAGGGTTGAGCTTCATGCCTTCTTCGACGCCCAGGCGCTTGACCAGGCTGCCGGCAGCGTAGTTACGCACGACGCATTCGACCGGGATCATGTCGAGTTTCTTCACCAGGCATTCGTTGTCGCCCAGCAGTTTGTCGAATTGAGTCGGCACGCCGGCTGCTTCGAGTTTCTGCATGATGAAGGCGTTGAACTTGTTGTTCACCATGCCTTTGCGGTCGAGCTGCTCGATGCGCTTGCCGTCGAACGCCGAGGTGTCGTTGCGAAACAGCAGGATCAAGCGGTCAGCGTCGTCGGTCTTGTAAACCGATTTGGCTTTGCCGCGGTAGAGTTCTTCACGTTTTTCCATGATGGGCTCCGCTTGCTAAGTAGGTGGGCTAGGCGATGTGTCGCCAGTCGAGCCCTGAATCTTGATCGGCCAGTTGCAGCCAGTCCGGGTCGCACCCGAGGGTGTCGACAAAACATTGCCGGGCCAGCTGCGGCAGGTTGTTCTTGCTGCTCAGATGGGCCAGGACCAGGTGTTGCAGGCCTTGCCAGCCCAACTCGGCCACCAGGAATGCCGCCTGATGGTTGTTCAAATGTCCCAATTCACCGCCCACCCGCTGCTTGAGAAAGTACGGGTAGTGACCGCGAGCCAGCATGTCTCGGCAATGGTTGGACTCGATCATCAATGCATCGAGGTCCCGATAGCCGTCCAGTACCTTGTTGCAGTACGAACCCAGGTCGGTCAGCAGGCCGAAACGTCGCTGACCGTCGCTGAAGACATACTGCGTCGGCTCCTGCGCATCATGGGCCACGGCAATGACACCAATGCTCAGGTTACCGATTTGTAGTTGCTCGCCGCCAGCCAAAAGGCCTGCGGGTTCAATCGGTTTGCGCATCCCGCGCAGGGTCCCGCGACTGAGGTAGACAGGCAGATTGTAACGCCGAGACAGCAAACCCACGCCATGCACGTGGTCGGCATGTTCGTGGGTCACGAGTATCGCGCTCAGCTGCGAAGGGTTCACACCCAGTCGCAGCAGGCGTTTTTCGGTTTCCCGCAGGGAGAAACCACAATCCACCAGTACATACGTGTCGTCGCTGGCTATCAGCGTGCCGTTCCCTTGGCTACCGCTGCCGAGAACGGCAAAACGCATGATCAGCCCAGGTTGTCCTGAATCACGGTCAACACTTTGCGCGCCACGTCTGCTGGCGCCACGGTATTGATATTTTTCTCGACGGTGACTTGTACGTTCTCGCCAACCTTGCTCAGGCGAACCTGATAACGCTCGGCGCGGGCTTCAACTTCTTCCTTGTCCGGTTTGCTGCCGAACAGACCGCTGAAGAAACCTGGCTTCTCGTCCTTTTTCTCGGCTTTTTCGGCAAGGTTGATGTAGTACAGGCCCAGGCTGCGGTTGATGTCTTCAACACGCCACTCGCCCTGCTCCAGCGCGCGACCGACGCTCGACCAGGCACGATCCAGGTCGGAACCGACGTTGAGCACCGGGTTGCCGCTGCCGTCTTCGGTCAGGCTGACACGGCTTGGCGTATCGAAATCACGGGACGCCAGCATGGAGACCGAACCGCCCTTCTCCGAGATGCGGCTCATGCTCGCGAGCATGTCGTCGACCAGTGCTGCGTCCAGGCCAGTGTTGACCGAACGATTGGTGAAATCCACGTTGGCGGTGCTGCCGGCAGGACGCTCGGCGCTGACCACGTAGACTTCACTGGTGTTGCGCTGCACGCCCGGCTCGATACGCACCCGCACGCGGGTTTCGCTGTTGGCGTCGACACCGGCCGCGCTCAGGCGCTTGGCCATTGCTGCGGACAGTTCGTCGGAATGCTGCCAGGTGGTGGTGAATTCGCCGGTTTGCGGGCGTTGCTCGTCCAGACGGAAACCGTTGTCCTGGAAGAACTGCACGGCCACTGGCCAGACTTCGGCCGGCGGATTCTGAGCCACGATCCAACGTGAATCACCGCTCTTCTGCAGTGAGTAGGCACTGGCATCAGCCGCTGCCGACAGCGGCTGCGGACGAGGCACGATGTATTCGCCCTTGGCGGTGTCGTCGGCCACGTTACGCGGGATCGGCAACAGCGGATCCAGACGCTTGGCGGTGCTGACGTCCGGTGGCAGTTGCATCGGTGCAGTCTGTTGCGCTTCCAGGTAATCGCTACCACGGTCACGGAAGTAACCTTCCGGGCCCCAGATCCATCCGCAGCCACTGGTGCTGGAGATAATCAAGGCAAGTGCGGAAAGTCCGGCCAATCGCTTCATGCGTAGTACTTCCTCAATTAAACCAGGACGCCGGACTGGCGCATGGCCTGCCGCAGCGGTTCGTGACAGGCAGCGCTGAGCCAGGTGAGCGGCAGACGGATACCGTCCGGCATCAAGCCCATTTCATGCAGTGCCCATTTCACGGGGATAGGGTTGGATTCGATAAACAGGGTTTTATTGAGCGGCATCAGCTTTTCGTGGATCGCCCGGGCTTTGGCGGCATCGCCGGCCATGGCCGCGGCGCACAGCTCGCTCATGGCGCGCGGAGCGACGTTGGCGGTCACCGAAATATTGCCCTTGCCACCGAGCAGCATCAGCTCGACCGCGGTCGCATCGTCACCGGAATAAACCAGGAAGTCGCTGCTCACGCCGGCCAGGATGTCCTTGGCGCGCTGCAGGTCGCCCGTGGCTTCCTTGATGCCGATGATGTTCTTCACGGTCGACAGGCGGATCACCGTCTCGGCTTGCATGTCGCATGCGGTACGGCCCGGTACGTTGTAAAGGATCTGCGGGATGTCGACGGCTTCGGCGATTGCCTTGAAGTGCAAGTACAGGCCTTCTTGCGTCGGCTTGTTGTAATAAGGGGTTACCAGCAGGCACGCGTCGGCGCCGGCGTTCTTCGCGTTGGTGGTCAGTTCGATCGCTTCGCGCGTCGAATTGGCGCCCGTACCGGCGATCACCGGAATACGCCCTGCAACCTGGGCAACCACGCGACGAATCACTTCGATGTGCTCGTTCACGTCAAGCGTGGCCGACTCACCTGTAGTGCCGACCGCCACGATGGCGTTGGTGCCCTCTTGCAGGTGGAAGTCCACCAGTTTGCTCAGGCTGTCCCAGTCCAGACGTCCCTGTGCATCCATGGGTGTGACCAGTGCCACCATACTGCCCGCAATCATGCAACCGCTCCTGCCGGAAAAAGAGAGCGGTAATGGTACTGGCGCCAAGATGCTTGTACAAGCGAAGTACTGCGCTGCTGCCATTCCCCTTGGCGCTGCTTTTCGCTACCCTTCAGACTTTGATCGGTACTGATAAGCTCTTACGCCGGGTTCCAGCCTCCATTTTCGGCATCACAAGCCCTGATCCAGCGTTGCCACCGCTCGCTCCCGCCATACTGGAGCAGGTTGCAACCTTCGGCTGGGGCTTTCTGAGTTCGCATCCGCAGGCTCGTCTCCGGTAAAAAAAGCCCGTAGAAGTATCGACCGCTCATCGCTTTAGGAATGCTGCATGTCCACCCCCACAGTTCGCGAACAATTCCTTGTCATCAGTGCCCTCGGCGCCAACCCCATGGAGCTGACTAACGTCCTGTGCCGCGCCAGCCATGAAAACCGCTGCGCCGTGGTCACCTCTCGCCTGACGCGTCATGGCGAATGCAGCGCGCTGATCCTCGAGATCTCCGGCAGCTGGGACGCCCTGGCGCGCCTGGAAGGCAGCCTGCCAGTGCTGGCCAAACGGCACGCCTTCACCGTCAATGTGGTGCGCAGCGCGGCGCTGGAAAATCGTCCCCAGGCCCTACCGTATGTCGCCTATGTCAGCTCGGCCTATCGCTCGGACATCATCAACGAACTGTGCCAGTTTTTCATGGACCACAACGTCGAACTGGAAAACCTGACCTGCGACACCTATCAGGCTCCCCAAACCGGCGGCACCATGCTCAACGCCACATTTACCGTGACTTTGCCGGCCGGCGTGCAAATCAGCTGGCTGCGCGATCAGTTCCTGGATTTCGCCGATGCGCTGAACCTGGATGCCTTGATCGAGCCGTGGCGCCCACAAAACCCAATGTAAGGAAACACTCATGGCCGTTGCCATCGACCAACCGGTTGCCGACTTCGAAGCCCAAGCCACCAACGGGCAGACCGTCAGCCTCGCGGGCCTTAAAGGCAAGCAAGTGGTGATTTACTTCTATCCGAAGGACAGCACACCGGGCTGCACTACCCAGGGGCAGGGTTTTCGTGATCAGCTCGAAGCCTTTAAAGCCGCCAACACCGAAGTCTTCGGCGTCTCTCGCGACAGCCTGAAATCCCATGAAAACTTCAAGGCCAAGCAGGCGTTCACTTTCGAGCTGATCAGCGACAAGGAAGAAGCGCTCTGCCAGCTGTTCGACGTGATCAAGCTGAAAAAGCTCTACGGCAAAGAATATATGGGCGTGGATCGCAGCACTTTCCTGATCGACAAGAACGGCGTGCTGCGTCAGGAATGGCGCGGCGTGAAAGTGCCAGGGCATGTGGATGCGGTTTTGGCTGCGGCTCAGGCGCTGAACAAGGCTTGAGTTTATCGGCGTCTATTCGGACGCCTTCGCGAGCAAGCCCGCTCCCACATTAGACCGTGCTTGCCTGGACAACTCGGTCAACTGCGGGAGCGGGCTTGCTCGCGAAGAGGCCCTCTGCCCCACCGCATAACCCGCACTGACCGTTAAAGCAACGGCGCCACCACCGGCTCCTTGCGTGGCCAGGCATCCAGCACGGCTTTGAACAGCGTCGCCAGGGGAATCGCAAAGAACACCCCCCAAAAGCCCCACAACCCGCCAAACAACAGCACCGCGCAGATAATCGCCACGGGGTGCAGGTTGACCGCTTCCGAGAACAACAGCGGCACCAGCACGTTGCCGTCCAGCGTCTGGATGATCCCGTAGACCGCCATCAAATAGATGAACTGATCGCTCCAGCCCCATTGGAACAGCGCAATCAGCAGCACCGGCACGGTCACCACCACCGCCCCGACGTAGGGCACCACCACCGACACACCCACCAGCAACGCCAGCAACGCCGCGTAGTTGAGCCCCAGCGCCACGAACGCGATATAGGTCACGCCGCCGCAAATGAAAATTTCGATGACCTTGCCGCGAATATAATTGGCGATCTGCCGGTTCATTTCCTGGGCGACCCGGGTGATCAGCGCTCGCTCCCGCGGCAAATAACCGCGCACCCACAGGCCGATCATCTCCCGGTCTTTGAGAAAGAAGAACACCAGGATCGGCACCAGCACCAGGTAGATCATGATGTTCACCAGCAGCGGCAGACTCGACAGCGAGAATGTCAGCGCCCACTGGCCGAACTTGCCGATCTCGCCCCGCGCCACTTCAATGGCCTGCAGTACTTGCTCATCCGACACCAGGTGCGGATAGCGCTCGGGTAGCAACAACAGCAGCGACTGCCACTTGGCGAGCATGCCGGGTAATTCGTTGAACAGTGTGATCAGTTGATGCCAGAGCAATGGCACCACGACGATGATAAAAACCAGCAACAACCCCATGAACAACGCAAAGACCAGCCCCACCGCTACGCCACCTGGCACACGCATGCGCTCGAGGGTCACCACCAGCCCCTGCATCAGGTACGCCAGCACCATCCCGGCCAGTACTGGCGCAAGCATTCCTCCCAGGGTAAGCACCGCGGTAAATGCCAGAAACAGCAACACCGCCAGCACCACAGCTTCTTCATCCGAGAAATAGCGCTGAATCCAGTCGCGTAACACTTTGAACATCAATAATCCTTAGAAACGAACACAGCCGGTTTCAGGCTTTTTTCAACCAGTAGCGGTAAACGCCCGCCTCATCTTCTTCACGAAGCAGCGTATGACCGGCCAATCGGGCAAAGGTGCGAAAGTCGCGCTGGGAGCCCGCATCGGTAGCGATCACCTTGAGTACCGCACCGCTGGCCAATCGGTTGAGTTCCAGTTTGGCCTTTAGCAATGGCAACGGACAATTCAGACCGCTGGCGTCCAGCTCGGCGTCGTGGGTTACAGCGTCAGTCATCGAATCACTCCGGGGCAGAGGGTTAAGCTGCTTAGAATATCTGGTCCCAAGCGTAGTGTCCGGCTACAGTAAGGTCTTTGTCGACTAAGGCTTTGTGCATGACTTTTTTGCGCCCTACCCTGCTGACGCTCGCTTGCCTGCTCGCCTCACCAGGCTTCGCCGACGACTTGCCGTCACTCGGTGACGCCAGTTCTGCCATCGTCTCGCCGCAACAGGAACACCAACTGGGCCGCGCGTGGCTGGCGCTGTTGCGCAGCCAGGTGTCGCAGCTCAACGATCCGCAACTCAAGGATTACGTCGAATCCAGCGTCTACCGACTGGTGGAGACCAGCCAGGTCAATGACCGGCGCCTGGAGTTCATCCTGATCAACAGCCCGCAGCTCAACGCTTTTGCCGCGCCGGGCGGGATCGTCGGCGTCAACGGTGGCTTGTTCCTCAATGCCCAGACCGAGGGCGAATATGCCTCGGTACTGGCCCACGAACTGGCTCACTTGTCGCAGCGTCACTTCGCTCGTGGCGTCGAAGCGTCGCAACGCATGCAAGTGCCCATGATGGCTGCGCTGCTGGCCGGCATTGTGATTGCCGCAGCCGGCGCAGGCGATGCCGGGATCGCAGCCATTGCCGGCACTCAAGCGGCGGCTATTCAGGAACAACGACGTTTCTCACGCCAGAACGAGCAGGAAGCCGACCGTATCGGCATCATGAATCTGGAAAAGGCCGGTTACGATCCGCGCTCGATGCCGACCATGTTCGAACGCTTGATGCGCCAGTACCGCTTCGACGCCAAGCCACCAGAATTCCTGCTGACTCACCCGGTGACCGAATCGCGGATCGCCGACACCCGCAACCGCGCCGAACAGGCCAAGCCGGGTGGTATCGAAGACAGCATGCGTTATCAGCTGATTCGGGCACGCGTGCAGCTGATCTATGAAGAAACCCCAGGCCTGGGCGCCAAGCGCTTCCGTGCCCAACTCGATGAAAACCCGAAAAACGACGTCGCCCGCTATGGCCTGGCGATTGCCCAGATCAAGGGCGGTCAGTTGAATGAGGCTCGCGAGAACCTCAAGCTGCTGCTGGCCAAATCGCCGAACGAGATCATCTACAACCTGGCGCAGGTCGATCTGGACATCACTAATAATCGTCTGCCCGATGCTCAGTCACGGGTCGACCGGATGCTCACTCAATATCCCGGCAACTACCCGCTGAATCAGGTGCGTGTCGACCTGCTGCTCAAGCAGAATCGAGCAGCCGATGCGGAAAAGGCGTTGGAGAACCTGCTCAAGAGCCGACCTGATGATCCAGACGTCTGGTACATGGTGGCCGAAACCCGCGGCTTGTCGGGCAACATCATCGGCCTGCATCAGGCTCGCGCGGAGTACTTTGCACTGGTCGGTGATTATCGCCAGGCAATCCAGCAACTGGACTTCGCCAAGCGTAAGGCTGGCAGCAACTTCCCGTTATCATCACGGATCGACGCACGGCAACGTGAGTTGATGGAACAGGAACGCATGGTCAAGGACATGATGGGCTGATTCTTTCTAGACAAAAATTCAGACACAAAAAAACCGCCTCTTTCGAGGCGGTTTTTTATTCAGCCGACAACCGGTTTATTCAGCCAGTTTGAAGGTGATGAAGCTGGCGCGACCTTGACGCAGAACCCGCATCGATACCGAGCGGTTCTTCGGCAGCGCCTTGGCAATGTCCGTGAACTCCTTGGAGGAGCCGATCGCCTGATTATTCAGGTGAGTGATCACATCCCCCGGCTGCAAGCCGATCAAGGCAGCAGGACCGTCCTGAACTTCCTTGATCACTACGCCACCTTTGAGGTCGAGGGTTTTCTTCTGCTCATCGGTCAACTCGGCCACGGAAACACCCAGGCGATTGCTGCTGCGCTCGACGCTGGATTTAGGCAAGGCGTCCAGCTCTTTGCCTTCTTCGGGGATAGCGCCGACAGTCAGTTCGACGTTCTTGCGTTTGCCTTCGCGGATCACTTCAAGATCGGCTTTCGAGCCAGCCTTCAGCGCGCCCACCAAGTGTGGTAAATCGGCGGACATGACGATTGGTTGACCATTCATGCTGAGAATCACATCGCCCACTTGCAGACCACCCTTGGCAGCCGGACCGTCTTCCTGGATCTGAGCCACCAGCGCACCGGCCGGCTTCTCGAGACCGAACGACTCGGCCAGATCCTTGTTCACCTCCTGGATCACTACGCCCAACCAGCCACGACTGACTTTACCGCCGCTTTTCAGCTGATTGGAAACGTCCATCGCCACATCGATAGGGATTGCGAACGACACGCCCATGAAGCCGCCGGAGCGGGTATAGATCTGCGAGTTGATGCCGACCACTTCGCCGGCCAGGTTGAACAGCGGACCACCGGAGTTGCCCGGGTTGATCGGCACGTCGGTCTGGATGAACGGCACATAGTTTTCGTTCGGCAGGCTACGGCCGATGGCGCTGACAATACCTTGGGTCACCGTGTGGTCAAAGCCGAACGGCGAACCGATGGCCACGACCCACTGACCGGCTTTCAGGTCCTGCGACTTGCCAAGCTTCAGAACCGGCAGGTCCTTGCCTTCGATTTTCAACAAGGCTACGTCGGAACGCGGATCGGTACCGATCAGCTTGGCCTTCAACTCACTGCGATCGGCGAGGCGCACGAGAATCTCGTCGGCATCGGCGATCACATGGTTGTTGGTCAGGATGTAGCCGTCAGGCGAAATGATGAAACCCGAGCCCAGGGATTGAGCCTCACGCTGACGATCGCCGCGGGGGGAACGTGGCTGCTGCGGCATGCCCCGCTCGAAGAACTCGCGCAGCATCGGCGGCAAACCTTCAAGGTCCGGCATTTGCTCGCTGGACACCTTGCGGTCCGGCAGCTTCTGGGTGGTGCTGATATTCACCACCGCCGGAGAGGCTTGCTCGACCAACTGCGTGAAGTCAGGCAATTCGACCGCTTGCACAGCGACCGCCTGACCGAGCACCAGCACGGTGGCAAAAATGGAGAGATAAGATTTCAAGCGTGGTATCGACATACGGCTCCCGTTACGACGAGCATGGTTAAGCGATATGGAGCAAGGAACACCGGAAACGATACGCCGGTATTTTTGTTCCGGGAACAACAAACAAGGCCAGAGCCGAGGGGCTCTGACCTATAAAAAATTTTCGGAATATTTGCAAATGAAAATGCTCGGCAAAACATTTCGAGGCATCAACGGCGGGACAGGCATTGTCGACCTCCCGCACCATCCAACCCCCCGATTGATGAGCATCGCTGATCAGCTCATTGCTTGCTGGTAGCCGCAGCATCGTTGCGCATGGACAGCGCAATCCGTTCGGCGGTGCCAATCGGTATTTCACCGACCACGGTCACCATCATTTCGCCTTGCGGAGTAGTCAATCGCCGGGAGACAGCGACGGTTGGCCCTAGCTGGGTGCGCGTGTCAGTGACTGTTGCGCCATTCAATGGCTCAAGGAATACCGAGAATCGGGCCAGGCCGTCGTCGAACATCAGACTGTTGACCTGGGCTTCGGTCTCCGGGTCCTTGTGAGAGGTGCTGCTGGTCAGCTCGAAACCTGGCGGTAACCAGTCCGAATGCCAGACCTGCGCGGTCTTGACGGCGGAAGCCTTGTCACTGTCGAGGGTAATGGGTTTGCAATCGGAACCTGCCTGCAAATCGCTATCGGAAGGCACCTCGGCAGTGTCCAGTCGGGTGAACTGGAACCGCTCCAGCAGTTGCCCTTTGTCATTGAGCAACAATGACTTCAACGGCAAGCCGGTTTCCTTGTCCAGATGCAGCTCAAAACCGTAGCGGTGCTGATCGCGGGGCGTCAATGACACGATCACCGCCGCACGCCCAGCCACACGCGACTTGCCGATGACGGCAAGGCCATACCAATTCTTTAGTTTTTGTGGATCGAGCGCACGAGCGGTGGAGTTGGGTGAGTCCCCCAGCCCTGCTATCAGGATGCCGCTGACGCATTGAGTATGCCCATCAATGCGCACGACTTCCTGAGCCGAGCCGTCGAGCTGGAGTAAACGCTCGCGGACCTGGCCATCCTGGACGCGATGCCAGATGTTATGGGTAGAGAAACTACCGTTACGCTCGTAGACGAAAGTACCGTGAAAGCTCTGCGTATGCTCGGCCTGCCCCAGACGCTTCAGCCAGTCCTGGGCTTCATCGGCGTGGGCTGGAACAACAAACCAGCCACTGAGCAGAAGCGTAAGTAGAGGTATGGCGCGCATGATCCTCCTTAACGGTTTTCCAGGCTTGCTGCACGAGCGTAAGGCAGAGCGCTCTCAGTACCTTTCAGTGCAGCCTGTTGAGCATGTTGGCGCAAGTAACCTGGCAAACGCTGATCGTGCCAGCCTGGCTGACCTTGCAATACGCCGTTGGCCATAGGGCCCGTGGCTTCCGAACTCTCATTGTAGCCTGCCAATACAGCGGGACCCTTGACCTGAGGAGCGGTCAGACCCGGTTGATTGGAGTGCTGGGCCAGCTCGACACCGGCGATCTCGTCCTGGTTGTACAGACGAACACCCGCCAGCACGGCAACGGTCACCGAAGCAGCGACTGCCAGACGACCCAGGCTACGCCATGGACCGCGAGAGGCTTTTGCCGGTACGGCTTCGTCAGCCAGCGCAGCAGAGACTGCCGCAGCGATGTCCAGGCGAGGAAGCAACAAGTCCTTGTGCATGACTGCCCGAGCGATCTGGTAACGAGCCCAGGTTTCGCGGGTTTCAACATCGTCGAAGGCATTCAACACCCGACGCAATTCCAGTTCGTCCGCTTCGTTATCCATCACTGCGGACAGCGATTCCTGCAGGGCTTCACGACTCATGGCGTTCCTCTCTTGGCTGTCGCCGCTGTCTCAGTTTTCCTGCAACAACGGCTGCAGGGCTTTATCGATGGCCTCCCGGGCGCGGAAAATCCGGGAGCGCACGGTACCCACCGGACACTGCATGACGCTGGCAATGTCCTCGTAACTCAGACCATCGAATTCACGTAAAGTTAAAGCCGTACGCAAATCTTCTGGAAGTTGCTGAATGGTTCGATGGACGGTGCCTTCGATCTCATCCCGCAGCAATGCACGTTCTGGCGACTCGAGATCCTTGAGGCCATGATCGCCATCGTAGAACTCTGCATCCTCGGAACTGACATCGCTATCCGGCGGCCGGCGGCCGCGTGAAACCAGATAGTTTTTCGCCGTGTTGATGGCGATGCGGTAAAGCCACGTATAAAACGCGCTGTCTCCGCGAAAATTACCAAGTGCACGGTATGCCTTGATAAAGGCTTCCTGTGCGACATCCTGGGCTTCATGGGTGTCGTGCACGAAACGCACGATCAACCCGAGAATTTTGTGCTGGTATTTCAGCACTAGCAGATCGAAAGCTCGCTTGTCGCCGCGTTGAACGCGTTCGACCAGCTGCTGATCCTCTTCCTGGGTTAGCATGAACACTCCTCGATAAGCTCGGAGGAGGCTTGCATAACTGAACGACCAGACTTGCAAACATAGACTCGGGCTTTTCGCAAAAGTTCTCCCCCTCCAAGCAAGTTTCCTGCGGGCTCTGATTTGGCACGCACGAAAAGCGCAGTGCGGCATGACCCGGCTGCGCGAATAATCTTGTCATCGGATTCGCCTGCAAGGACCCAATATCGCAAGTCCCGCACCGAAGCCGACACTGTCCCTTGTTTCAGGCAACCGTCTATTGATCTTGAGCCTTTGGCAAAAGTTCCATATTTATAGCTGCGCCAAACCGACATTGTGCAACCGTGAAGAGAAAAAGACTGTTAAATCCACGATACAGTCGCCTCGTTGCCAAAGCAGTCAAAAAACTTCCGACGAAGCGTCCAGTCTTTTCCGTGACAGTAGTTTCACAATGCCATGTGAGCCCGGCTATTGTGCCGCTCCCCCCCTCTATATACTAGTGGGCTGTGTGGCTGTCTTGACTCGCCGATCCAGCTGTCTTGCGCCACCCCCGACCCGGGTCGCTTTGAGCGGAATCCTGAAATGAGCCAACAGTTTCAACACGATGTTCTGGTAATTGGCAGCGGTGCTGCCGGCTTGAGCCTTGCGCTGACCTTGCCCGGTCATTTGCGCATCGCCGTATTGAGCAAAGGCGACCTCGCCAACGGCTCGACCTTCTGGGCCCAGGGCGGTGTCGCTGCCGTTCTGGATGACACCGATACTGTCGAATCCCACGTCGATGACACCCTCAACGCCGGCGGTGGCCTGTGCCATGAAGACGCCGTGCGCTTTACTGTCGAGCACAGCAGGGAGGCGATTCAATGGCTGATCGACCAAGGCGTGCCCTTTACCCGCGATGAACAGTCCGGCACTGACGACGGTGGTTTCGAGTTTCACCTGACCCGCGAAGGCGGTCACAGCCATCGGCGCATCATCCACGCTGCCGATGCGACGGGCGCGGCGATCTTCAGAACCTTGCTCGACCAGGCCAAACAGCGACCCAATATCGAACTGCTGGAGCAGCGGGTCGCGGTCGACCTGATCACCGAAAAGCGCCTGGGCCTTGAAGGCGACCGTTGTCTCGGCGCCTATGTGCTCAACCGCGGCACCGGTGAAGTCGACACCTACGGCGCGCGCTTCGTGATCCTCGCTTCCGGCGGTGCCGCCAAGGTCTACCTCTATACCAGCAACCCCGACGGTGCCTGCGGCGATGGCATCGCGATGGCCTGGCGTTCGGGCTGCCGGGTAGCGAACCTGGAGTTCAACCAGTTCCATCCCACCTGCCTTTATCACCCGCAAGCCAAGAGTTTCCTGATCACCGAAGCCCTGCGTGGCGAAGGCGGGCACCTGAAGCTGCCCAATGGTGAGCGCTTCATGCAGCGCTTCGACCCACGGGCCGAGTTGGCACCCCGGGACATCGTCGCCCGTGCTATCGACCATGAGATGAAGCGCCTGGGTATCGACTGCGTCTACCTGGACATCAGCCACAAGCCTGAAGACTTCATCAAGTCGCACTTCCCGACGGTTTATGAACGCTGCCTGGAATTCTCCATCGATATCACCAAGCAACCGATCCCGGTGGTACCCGCGGCGCACTACACCTGTGGCGGCGTGATGGTCGATCAGCGGGGCCGCACCGATGTGCCGGGGCTGTATGCGATTGGCGAAACCAGCTTCACCGGTCTGCATGGCGCCAACCGCATGGCCAGCAACTCACTGCTGGAATGTTTCGTTTATGCCCGCTCGGCGGCGGCGGATATTCTTGAGCAGTTGCCAGAGGTGTCGATCCCGAGCGCCCTGCCCGTGTGGGATGCGAGCCAGGTCACCGATTCCGATGAAGACGTGATCATTGCGCACAACTGGGACGAACTGCGGCGATTCATGTGGGACTACGTTGGCATCGTGCGCACCAACAAGCGCCTGCAACGGGCTCAGCACCGGGTGCGCCTGCTGCTGGACGAAATCGACGAGTTCTACAGCAACTATAAAGTGAGCAGAGACCTGATTGAGCTGAGGAACCTTGCTCAGGTAGCCGAACTGATGATCCAGTCAGCCATGGAGCGCAAGGAAAGTCGCGGCCTGCATTACACCCTCGACTACCCGAACATGCTGCCGGTCGCCCTGGACACTATTCTGGTGCCGCCCACCTACGCCGACTGAACTTGAGCCGAACCCGCAGGCGTCGGTGCACATCCGCCGCCTGCGAATCCCGCGGCACACAGATCGCCCGGACCCGTCGCTCATCGCGCAGACGAAAACGCAGTACCACAATCAATGGCAACGCCAGGCTGTCCGGTCGCAGTTGCACGGGCTGCCAGCCCTGCGCCTCATTCCACAACTGCCAGCCATCGGCATTGCGGCGCAAGCCGCGAAAGGCCTGCGCGTGAGTCAGCAAAATGTGCCGCGGCAACGCCCAAAAACCATGAGCCACGCACAGTACAAAGCCGAGCAGGCTGGCCCAGAGCGGTATAGAGAGAAGAAACAGCGAACCCAGCGCGAACAGCTGGGCCAGAACATAGGCCGCCAGCAACTGCCGCGAGGCATGCCAGCGGCATTCGAACGCGTTACTTGGGCTGGACACGATCCAGGATCATGCGAACCATGCGTTGAAGCTCCGGATCTTCCGATTCGGTGCGTTCCATGAACCAGCCGAACATGTCCTGATCCTCGCATTCGAGCAGCCTGACGTAGCACGCGCGATCAACCTCGTTGAGGTGCGGGTATACCTCTTTCACAAACGGCACCAGCAACACATCAAGCTCAAGCATGCCGCGGCGGCTGTGCCAGTAGAGGCGATTCAGTTCAACATCTTCGACCATGGAGCGCTCCTCAAATAGGCCGCAAGTATACAGCCCCAAGGCCGGTCGAACAGTCGGCTTTGGTCGGGCACCGACGATCCTTTGTGAACTACCCATTTCACGGGCGCCCCCTTATGATGTCCCTCGGACTCTTTACCCTGCGATGACCCATGGCCGACTCTGCTTTTTTCTGCACCCTGTCTCACGAAGGCGTTCTCGCGGTACGCGGCGCGGATGCCAGCAAATTCCTGCAAGGCCAATTGACTTGCAACCTCAATTACCTGAGCGACACCCAGTCCAGCCTTGGCGCGCGCTGCACGCAGAAAGGCCGGATGCAGTCGAGTTTCCGCATTCTGCTGGAAGGCGACGGCGTGCTCATGGCAATGGCCAGCGAACTGCTGGAGCCGCAACTGGCGGACCTGAAAAAATACGCGGTGTTCTCCAAATCGAAACTGACCGATGAAAGTGCCAGCTGGGTTCGTTTTGGCCTTGAGCATGGCGATGCGGCACTGGCCCGCCTGGGCCTGGAGCTGCCAGCAGAAACCGACAGCGTCGTGCGCAATGACGGCCTGATCGCCCTTCGCGTCTCGCCTGACCGCGCTGAACTCTGGGTTGGCGCCGATCAAGCCGATGCCGTCAAAGGCAAGCTGTCGGCCCTGTTGGCCGAAGGCGATCTGAATCAGTGGCTGCTGGGCCAGATCCGCGCCGGGATCGGTCAGGTGATGCCGAGCACCCGCGAGCTGTTCATCCCGCAGATGCTCAATCTGCAAGCCGTCGGTGGCGTGAGCTTCAAGAAGGGTTGCTACACCGGCCAGGAAATCGTCGCGCGCATGCAGTATCTGGGCAAACTCAAGCGCCGGTTGTATCGCCTGCAACTGGAGGCCAGCGAATTGCCGGAGCCCGGCACCCCACTGTTTTCCCCGACCCACGGCAGTTCGATCGGTGAAGTAGTGCTGGCCGCCCGCGCCGAGCAGAACATCGAACTCCTGGCCGTGCTGCAAGCCGAAGCTGCAGAAGATGGCAACCTGCACCTTGGCGCACTCGAAGGCCCGGGCCTGCATCTACTCGATCTGCCTTACCAACTGGATCGTGATCGCGAAATCCAGCGTTAACAGCAAGACTTGTCGCAATACCCTAGAGAAAAGAAATGAGAGAGCTGGCGGATAAGGTCCAACAGGATTTGGTTGAGGCCATCGATAACGATGACCTGGTTCTGCCAACGTTACCGGAAGTGGCCCTGCAGATTCGCAAGGCCGCTGAAGACCCGGAAATCAGTGTCAGCACACTGAGCAAAGTGATTGGCCGCGATACCGCGCTGTCGGCGCGCCTGATCAAAGTGGTCAATAGCCCGTTGCTGCGCGCGACCCAGGAAGTGACTGACCTGCACACGGCCATCACCCGGCTGGGCGTCAATTACAGCAGCAACCTGGCCATCGGTCTGGTAATGGAACAGATCTTCAATGCCCGTTCCGAAGTGGTGGAACAGAAAATGCGCGAGGTCTGGCGCAAAAGCCTGGAAATCGCCGGGGTCAGTTATGCGTTGTGCCGCCGCTACACACAACTCAAGCCTGATCAGGCAGCCCTTGGCGGCTTGGTGCATCAGATTGGTGTGCTGCCGATCCTGACCTACGCCGAAGATCACTATGAATTGCTGTCTGACCCGGTCAGCCTCAACCATGTGATTGACCGCATTCATCCGCTGCTCGGCGACAAGCTGCTCAGGGTCTGGGAGTTTCCGGAAATGCTGGTGCAATTGCCGGGGCTGTATCTGGACTTCAAGCGGCAATCGGAGCGGGTCGATTATGTCGATCTGGTGCAAGTGGCCAGCCTTTACTGCCACAAGGACACCGATCATCCACTGGCTCGTATCGACCCATTCAGCGTGCCGTCCTTCAAAAAGTTGGGGATTGATCCGGATAACGAGTCGATGTGCAAGGATCTGGAAGAATCGCGGTCGATGTTTTACTGATCACTGTGGCGAGGGAGCTTGCTCCCGCTCGGCTGCGCAGCAGTCGTAAACCCGGCATATTTGAATGAATGCGCTGGATGGTTTTGGGGCCGCTTCGCAGCCCAGCGGGAGCAAGCTCTCATCAAACAAAAGCCAACCCTTTGTTTTTAATGTTTTTTAAGCGACGTCGACCAACCTCATGCCCAGCTTAGTAGCCTTGCGTTGCAAGGCTCTGACCTGGCGATCACGACTTTTAGCCTCATATTCTTCCATGCCTTTTTCCACGTACGGCTGTCCTTTGGTCAGCATGGCATAGATCAACCGAGCCAGTTGATGTGCCGTGGCCTTGATCGCGCATGAGGTATCCATGCGGGCCAGTCGGGCGCGATGACTGGCGCCAATGAAGCTTTTGTCGTTGCGGGCGCTGGAAGCGGCCTGCTTCAGAGCCTGCGCCGCTCGGTTAAACACTTTCGCAACCTGACCGGGTAACGGCTTGCCCCCTGATATTCGGGTGGGAGGTGCCAGGCCCATCCAGGAAGAAAATTGCTGCGGAGTCGGAAAGCGCGACAAATCAGGTCCTATTTCGCTCGCCAGAACCAAAGCGGTTTCAACTCCAATGGTGGGAATAGCGGTCAAATCAACGCCCATGATTTTCCCAAGCGCCTCATGCAGGCTGGCCTGTTCATCTGCCGAACGATGAGGGCTGCGCAGTGCCTTGGTGGGCTGCATGGGCGCATTGTTCAATACGGGAAGTCGATCAAGAGCCTCAACGATGGCCTGATCGCACTCGGTAATTTGCTCTTCCAGAAAATCATGGGCCGCCACTTCCTGAGCCAGGGCATGCAGATGCTCGATCCGCCAGTTACCGTGCAAACTACGGGCAATGGTTTGGTGATCAGCCTTGATACGACCGTCTCGAAAATTGGCTAATACTTGAGGATCGCGCTCGCCGCCGATGATGGCCTTGATAATTTTCATGCCTGTCAGGCCGGCGATATTGCTGATGACAGTGGCTAGTTGAATGTTCATCTGGGTCAGAGCTTTTTGCATGCGATTGATGGTCTTGGCTTGATCGCGAACCTTCATGGCACGCTGGCGAACCAAAGATCGCATCGAGCAAATATCATCAGCCGGCCGGAAAGCGCCTCTGAGTAAGCCGTGGG
The DNA here is from genome assembly GCF_059695645.1 of Pseudomonas sp. LBUM1673. Classification (NCBI taxonomy): domain Bacteria; kingdom Pseudomonadati; phylum Pseudomonadota; class Gammaproteobacteria; order Pseudomonadales; family Pseudomonadaceae; genus Pseudomonas; species Pseudomonas sp. LBUM1673. The sequence goes on along the minus strand of NZ_CP166780.1, from coordinate 1,535,347 downwards.
TCATGAGCTGCCAAATCCACTGGCAATCCAGGACATCAGATTTACGGCCGGTTATCTGGCGTGTAGCCCGGGAATTGACCAAATACACCTCGAAGCCTCTCGAGTCGAGAAGCTCGAAGAGCGGTATCCAGTAAACACCGGTGGCCTCCATCGCCACGACGTTGATTTTCAGCGATTCCAGCCATTCTGCCAGCTTCACCAAATCCTCAGTAAAGGTCGAAAAGCAGCGAACCGGCGTATCGCTTTGGCCGGGGTTGATGCCGACCCAGTGCTCACGGCTACCGATATCGATCCCCGCACAATGAGGATGAATTACTTCAAATCGTTTCTGCTGGTTCTTGCGCGCCATGACAATTCCTCGCAGGATTGAAAGGCGCGCGGGGAACACGGTGGCGAACGGATTCACTCTCTCATACGTGGTCACAGCTTGCTGTGCCTACAACGACTCCACGCCGATACCGTGCAGACCACTCTCCCTCTCGGGTGCGCACACACCAGTGATGGCTACGGTCTCTGCCCCCGCGCGCTCCCCAATCTTAGGTCGGACACTTGTTTGCTGCGCGACAGCGCAGCGTCGAAGACGCGGCGGCCACTCCCTCGCCACAGATTGTATTTGCAGCAACCTATCCCGCAATAAAACTCACCCGCACCTTCAACCCCGCACGCTCGCCATCGTGCAGGCTGATCTGCGCCAGGTGGGCGCGGCAGATTTCGCCGACAATGGCCAATCCCAGCCCCGACCCGGCCACCTGTTGATTGCGCCGGTAAAAGCGCTCGAACACCCGGTCCCGCTCTTCAAGGGGAATCCCCGGGCCATCGTCCTCGACCTCCAGCACCGCCGGAGCCGTGACCCGCAGGATCACATTGCCCCCCGGCGGCGTGTGAGCCAACGCGTTGTCCACCAGATTGCTCAACAGTTCGTTCAATAGCGTCGGCTCGCCGCGCAGCCACACCGGCTCGTCAGCTTCCAGCGCCAGTGCCACGCCACGGGCATGGGCCAGCGGCGCCATGGCCATGCCCAGTTCACGGGCCAACTGACTGAGGTCGAGCAACTGCGCACCGCCCTCGGCGATTGCCCGGGCGCCATTCTCGACCCGTGCCAGCGAGAGCAATTGATTGGCCAGATGGGTCAGGCGATCCGTGCCCTGGGCAGCGGTTTCCAGAGTGCTACGCCAGATTTCGGGTTCGTTCGACCGCAAACCCAGTTCGAGTCGTGCCTTGAGCGCCGCCAATGGCGTACGCAGTTCATGGGCGGCATCAGCGATGAACTGCGCCTGACGCTCGAACTGTCCGCGCAGGCGCTCGGTAAAGTGATTGAGTGCACGCACCAGCGGCCCCAACTCGTGCTGCACTTCCACCAGAGGCAAGGACCGCAAGTCATCGGGCTGACGCTCTTCCACCGCCGTGCGCAAGCGTTCCAGCGGACGCAGCGCCGCACTGACCGCAAACCAGACCATCAGCAGCGCACCGATCGCCAGCATGCCCAAACGCAACAACGTGTCGGCCATCAGGCTGCGAGCCATGCTGACCCGCGCCTCATCGGTTTCCGCCACGCGGATTTCCGCCATGCCGTTCATGTTTGGCTCGCTGACCGCTTTGAGCAGGCTGACCACGCGCACGTTCTGCCCTTGATATTTGGCGTTATAGAAACGCGCCAGCGCGGGGTAATCGTCGGTGCGCGGCGTTCCTGGCGGTGGTGCCGGCAGGTTTTCGTAGCCCGAGATAAGCTTCTGATTGATGTCGTTGACCAGGTAAAAAATCCGCCCGGCGCTGTCGTAGGCGAACGTATCGAGGGCGACGTAAGGCACGTTGGCGCTGAGGCTGCCGTCGCGCTGAGACAGGCCGGCGGCGATGGTCCGGGCCGAGGCCAGCAAGGTCCGGTCATAAGCGGTGTCGGCGGCTTCGCGACCGTTCCAGTACGCGCTCAAACCACTGGCCAGCATCAACACCACCAGCAGCAGCGCGAGGTTCCACAGCAACCGCCAACGCAGGCTGCTGAGCTTATGCATCGCGGCTTTCCAGCAAATAGCCAAGGCCGCGGAACGTCACGATGGCCACCGGTTGGCCGTCGAGTTTCTTGCGCAAGCGGTGAACGTAGATTTCGATGGCATCGGGACTGGCCTCCTCGTCAAGACCGAACACCTGGGCAGCCAGTTGCTCCTTGCTCATCACTCGACCGGGGCGGGCGATCAGGGCTTCGAGCACCGCCTGCTCGCGGGAGGTCAGGGTGAGCAATTCTTCGCCGAGGGTGAAGCGCCGGGTATCCAGATCATAGGCCAGCACGCCACAACGCTGCAGGCGTTCACCGCCGAGCACACTGCGGCGCAGCAAGGCTTTGACCCGGGCTTCGAGCTCGGTCAGCTCGAAGGGTTTGGCCAGATAATCGTCAGCCCCCAGGTTCAGGCCATGGACCCGATCCTTGACGTCGCTGCGGGCGGTCAGCATCAGCACCGGCAGGTTCTTGCCCCGGGCTCGCAGACGCGCCAGCACTTCGAAGCCATCCATGCGCGGCAAGCCGACATCGAGGATCGCCACGGCGTATTCCTCGCTGCTCAAGGCCAGGTCGGCCGCCACGCCGTCGTGCAGCACATCCACGGTCAGCCCGGTGCTCTTGAGTGCCTGGGCGACACTTTCGGCAAGCTGCAGATGGTCTTCGACGAGCAGAACACGCATGGATCTTTACCTCATTCAGGGATGGTCGACGCCACTCTTTGGCGCGGAGTTTACAGCCGCATCCGTCGCTGTGAAGCCCGAAAACCGTGAAAGTCAGCTGAAAGGTTAGCGAAAGGTTGGCCAGTTAGAGTCCAGCCACGGACAGTTTCGACTGCCGTCGCTGTACGAAAAACGCCTCGAAGCGTTTTCGCCAATAAGAACAATAAACGGAGTACGTCACCATGCCGTCCATGCAGCTTCAGGCTTGCCCGCCTGCTCGTTTTTCTCGCCTCAGCCACACCGCCCTAGCCAGTGCCGCCGCCCTCGCCGGCTTTTCGCCGTTGAGCCAGGCTGCCTTCTTCGAAGACAGTACGGCAACCTTCGAAACCCGCAACATGTATTTCAACCGCGACTTTCGCGACGGCACCAGCGCCCAGCAATCCAAGCGGGACGAATGGGCCCAGGGGTTCATGCTCAATCTGCAATCGGGTTACACCGACGGCACCGTGGGGTTCGGTGTCGATGCGCTGGGCATGCTGGGGGTAAAACTCGATTCGAGTCCAGACCGCACCGGCACCGGCCTATTACCGACCCACGACGACGGTCGCGCGGCGGATGAGTATTCCAAGCTCGGCCTGACCGGCAAAGTGAAAGTCTCCGCCACGGAACTGAAAATCGGCAGCCTGATTCCGGAACTGCCGATCCTCAAACCCAACGACGGACGCATTCTGCCGCAGACCTTTGAAGGTGGCCTGCTGACCTCCAAAGAGATCAAGAACCTGACCTTCACCGGCGGGCGTCTGGAGAAAGCCAAGGATCGCGACAGCACCGACTTCGAGGACATCGCGCTCAACAACAAGAACAGCCGTTTCGCCGGCACCGCGGCCGGCAAGCACTTTGACTTTGGCGGCGTGGACTATAAGTTCACCGACAAGATCACCGGCAGCTACCACTTCGCCCAACTCGATGAAGTCTACAACCAGCACTTCCTCGGCGTTGTCGCTTCGCAACCGTTCGGTCCCGGCACGTTCGGCACAGACCTGCGACTGGCCATCAGTGACGACCAGGGCGCGGCCCGGGGCGGCAAGATCGACAACCAATCCCTCAACGGGCTGGTGAGCTATGCCTTGAACGGGCATAAACTCAGCGCCGGCTACCAGCACATGTCCGGCGACAGTGCCTTCCCCTACGTCGATGGCAGCGATCCGTACCTGGTCAACTTCGTACAGATCAATGACTTCGCCGGTGCAGAAGAACGCTCCTGGCAGGCACGTTACGACTATGACTTCTCCAAACTCGGCATTCCTGGCCTGAGCTTCATGAGCCGTTACCTGAGCGGTGACAACATCAAGCTCAAGAACGGTGACGAAGGTAAAGAGTGGGAACGCAACACCGAGATCAAATACGTCGTACAAAGCGGCGCCCTGAAAGACGTCGCCGTACGCCTGCGCAATGCCACCTACCGTTCCAACTACTCCGCTCGCGATGCCGATGAAGTGCGTCTGCTGGTGAGCTATAGCGTTGCCCTTTGGTAAACATCACGTTCAATAACAATAATGAATGCCCGTGGAGACTCAAATGAACTTATCAATGCGTAAAGTTGCTCTCGCCGCCAGCTGTGTGCTGTTTGCCAGCCAATTGATGGCCGAACCGAAACGTCCTGAATGCATCGCCCCGGCCTCGCCAGGCGGCGGTTTCGACCTTACCTGCAAACTGGCGCAAAGCGCGCTGGTCAACGAAAAACTGCTGACCAAACCGATGCGCGTGACCTACATGCCCGGCGGTGTCGGCGCGGTGGCGTACAACGCGGTGGTCGCTCAGCGCCCAGCCGATGCCGGCACGCTGGTGGCATGGTCCAGCGGTTCGCTGCTGAACCTGGCGCAAGGCAAGTTCGGTCGTTTCGATGAAAGCGCGGTGCGCTGGTTGGCCGCCGTTGGCACAAGCTATGGCGCCATCGCGGTAAAAAGCGATTCGCCTTACAAGACGCTGGACGATCTGGTCCAGGCGCTGAAGAAAGATCCGAGCAAAGTGGTGATCGGTTCTGGCGGCACCGTCGGTAGCCAGGACTGGATGCAGACCGCGCTGATCGCCAAGGCGGCCGGGATCAACCCGCGTGACCTGCGTTACGTCGCCCTCGAAGGCGGCGGTGAAATCGCCACCGCCCTGCTCGGCGGCCACATCCAGGTCGGCAGCACCGACATCTCCGACTCCATGCCACACATTCAGAGCGGCGACATGCGCCTGCTGGCGGTGTTCTCCGAGAAGCGTCTGGACGAGCCGGAAATGAAAGACATTCCGACAGCTAAAGAGCAAGGCTACGACATCGTCTGGCCCGTGGTTCGCGGCTTCTACCTCGGGCCAAAAGTCAGCGACGAAGACTACGCCTGGTGGAAAGACGCCTTCGACAAACTGCTGGCCTCCGAGGATTTCGCCAAGTTGCGCGATCAGCGTGAACTGTTCCCGTTCGCCATGACCGGCCCGGAGCTGGACACCTACGTGAAGAAGCAGGTCGCGGACTACAAAGTGCTGGCCAAAGAGTTCGGCCTGATCCAGTGATCGCCTCTGTCTAGCGGCTGCGGCCCCGGTTCTCGGGGTCGTGGCCCAGGAGTTCCCCATGCTCATACAACGCATTTTCGCTTCGGTGCTATTGCTGGCCTGTATCGGTCTGGCGCTAATGGCGTGGCCGTATCAAGCGGCTTTTTCCTACGAACCGGTCGGGCCTCGGGCCTTCCCTCTACTGATGCTTGGCCTGATGGGCCTGGCGTTGCTGTACATGGTGTTTCGACCGGCACCGATCGTGCACAGCGACGATGACCCGAAACTGGACCGCGAGACCCTGATCAAAATCGGCATCTGCGTGCTGCTGTTGCTGGTGTTCGCCGGGACCTTTGAACCCCTTGGTTTCATCGTCGCCAGCATTCTGATCGGTGTCCCGATGGCGCGCCTGTATGGCGGCCGCTGGCTGCCCAGTACAGTGATCATCAGCCTGATGGCTATCGGTCTTTATCTGCTGTTCGACAAGTTGATGGACGTTCCACTGCCGCTGGGCGTGCTCGACGTTCTGGAGAACTGATATGGATACTCTTGGCTACTTGGGTCAGGGCTTCGGCGTCGCGCTGAGCCCGTACAACCTGGTGACCGCGCTGTGCGGCACCCTGATCGGCACCGTCGTCGGGCTGTTGCCGGGGCTGGGGCCGATCAACGGCGTGGCGTTGCTGATTCCGATCGCGTTCGCCCTTGGCCTGCCACCGGAGTCGGCGCTGATCCTGCTGGCGGCGGTGTACCTGGGTTGCGAATACGGCGGCCGGATCAGCTCGATCCTGCTGAACATTCCGGGCGAAGCCTCCACCGTAATGACCACCCTCGACGGTTACCCGATGGCCCGCAAAGGCCTGGCCGGTGTAGCGCTGTCGCTGTCGGCGTGGAGCTCGTTCATCGGTGCATTCATCGCAACTTGCGGCATGGTGCTGTTCGCCCCGCTGCTGGCGAAATGGGCGATTGCCTTCGGCCCGGCGGAATATTTCGTGCTGATGGTGTTTGCGATTGTCTGTCTCGGCGGCATGGCCGGCGACCGACCGCTCAAGACTTTCATTGCGGCCCTGATCGGTCTGTTTCTGTCGAGCGTCGGGATCGACGCCAATAGCGGCGTGTACCGTTTCACCGGGGATAACATTCACCTGACGGACGGCATTCAGTTCGTCGTGCTGGTATTGGGCCTATTCTCTATCAGTGAAATCCTCTTGTTGCTGGAAAAAACCCACCGAGGCCAGGAAGCGGTGAAAGCCACCGGACGCATGATGTTCAACTTCAAGGAAGCCTCGGCGGTGTTCGTAGTGAACATCCGTTGCGGTTTGCTGGGTTTCATCATGGGCGTGTTGCCCGGTGCCGGCGCGACGCTGGCCAGCGCAGTGGCCTACATGACCGAGAAACGTATCGCCGGCGCCAAGGGCACGTTCGGACAAGGCGACATGCGTGGCCTCGCGGCTCCGGAAACCGCCATCGGTGGCGCTGCCTGCGGTGCACTGGTGCCGATGCTGACCCTCGGTGTTCCGGGTTCGGGCACCACGGCGGTGATGATCGGCGCGCTGTCGCTGTACAACATCACTCCAGGCCCGCTGTTGTTCCAGCAGCAACCGGACATCGTCTGGGGCCTGATTGCGTCGTTGTTCGTCGCCAACGTGATGCTGGTGATCCTCAACATTCCGATGATCCGCATCTTTACCCGCATCCTCGCCGTGCCGAACTGGGCGCTGGTGCCGGTGATCGCGATCATCACCGGGATCGGTGTCTACGCGGTGCATGCCACCACGTTCGACCTGTTCCTGATGATCGGCATCGGTATCTTCGGCTACATCCTGCGCAAGCTGGATTTCCCGTTGTCGCCGGTGTTGCTGGGGTTCATCCTTGGCGGTCTGATGGAACAGAACCTGCGTCGCGCACTGTCGATTTCCAACGGTGCGCTGGAAATCCTCTGGTCGAGCCCGATCACGTTCGGCTGCTGGGTACTGACTGCAATCATGTTGCTGATGCCGCTGCTGCGGATCTGGCGCAAACGTTCGGTCGCCCGGCGCGCTATCGCCGATGCCTGATCGCCCCCCCTTCAAAAGCTGGTGGGGAACACCGCTGGTCGGTCTGCTGGGCGGTTACCTCGCCAGCCAGATCGGCTGGCCACTACCGTGGATGGTTGGCTCGTTGCTGGCGATCATCCTGGTGCGCTGCCTGACGCCCTGGCAATTGGCGGAAATCCCTGGCGGGCGCAAGTGCGGCCAGTGGATCGTCGGCATCGGTATCGGTCTGCACTTCACCCCGGTGGTGATGGAGCAGGTGCTGAGCCACTTCGGCCTGATCTTCTTCGGTGCATTGGTCACCAGCCTGTCCGCGGTAGTCGGGGTCTGGTTGATGCGGCGCACCGGGGAAGATCGCGCCACCGCGTTTTTTTCCAGCATGCCCGGCGGCTCCGGGGAGATGGTCAACCTCGGAGCGCGCAACGGCGCGGTGCTCAGCCGTGTCGCGGCGGGGCAGAGTTTGCGGGTGCTGGTGGTGGTGTTGTGTGTGCCGGCGGCGTTCAAATATCTGTTGGGCGACGGTGCGCCAGTTTTGCATCCAACGGCCGTTGACTGGCGCTGGTTGGCCATTCTGTTCCCGGCAGGCGCCCTGCTGGCTTGGGTCTGGGAGCGTCTGCGGCAGCCCAATCCGTGGTTGTTCGGGCCGTTGCTGGTGAGTGCGGCGGTCAGTATCGGTTGGGATCTGCATGTCGGTTTGCCCAACGGCGGTAGCCAGATCGGTCAATGGCTGATCGGCAGTGGACTGGGTTGTCACTTCAACCGGCAGTTTTTCCGGCGGGCGCCTTCATTCATGGGCCGGACCTTGATCGGTACGGTGTTGACCATGTTGATCGCCACCCTGGCGGCGCTAGGGTTGAGTGCACTGACCCATCTGGACCTGCGTTCGTTGACGCTGGGCATGATGCCCGGCGGGATTGCCGAAATGAGCCTGACGGCGGAGACCCTGCAATTGTCGGTGCCGCTGGTGACAGCGATGCAGGTGATGCGATTGTTGTTTGTATTGTTTCTGGCGGAACCGTTGTTTCGGTATTGGAACCGGGAGCCGGATTCTCCCTGATATGAGTCCTGTGGCGAGGGGGCTTGCCCCCGTTCGGCTGCGAAGCAGTCGTAAAATCTGAGGACTTCAGTGTGGCAGGTTTTGGGGCCGCTACGCGACCCAACGGGGGCAAGCCCCCTCGCCACAATCTTCAGACCGACGGCAATCGCCACTCGATCGGCGTCTCGCCATTCTGCTCCAGAAATTTGTTCGCCCGGCTGAAGTGCCCGCATCCGAGGAAGCCGCGATAGGCGGACAACGGTGACGGGTGGACCGAGGTCAGCACCAGATGTTTGGTGGCATCGATGAGTTTCTGCTTGCTCTGGGCATGGGCGCCCCACAGCAGGAACACCAGGTGCGACTGGTGCTCACTGACCACTTCGATAATCCGGTCGGTAAAGAACTGCCAGCCCTTGCCCGCATGAGCGTTGGCACTCGCGCGCTCCACGGTCATCGTGGTGTTGAGCATCAACACGCCCTGCTCTGCCCAACTCTGCAGGTAGCCATGGTTGGGGATGTCGATGTTCAGGTCGCGCTTCAACTCTTTATAGATGTTCACCAGCGACGGCGGCGCCGGAACGCCCGGTTGCACCGAGAAGCACAAGCCATGGGCCTGACCCGGGCCGTGGTAAGGGTCCTGACCGAGAATGACGACCTTGACCTTGTCCAGCGGCGTGGAGTTCAGCGCGTTGAAAATCAACGGTCCCGGCGGATAGATCTCCTTGCCCGCCGCACGCTCCTGTTGCAGGAATGTGCGCAACTCTGCCATGTAGGGCTGGTCGAATTCGGCACGCAGAGCCTCCTTCCAGCTCGGTTCGAGTTTGATACGGTCGTCAGCGGTCATGGTTACATCCAGCAAAAACAATGGGGCGAACCCTAGGAAAGCTGATCACGCTTGTCAATTGATCTGACGCAGATCCGGCACTTTCCTACATTGCGATCATACTAAACGCTCAAATTCCCGATCGAGGTCACGATGAATCTGCACTTCGAAGAACTCACCGGCACCGACGGCGCACGCATTGGCATCGCCAGCCTGGATGCCGAAAAGTCCCTCAACGCCCTCTCCTTGCCGATGATCAACGCCTTGCGCGATCAACTGGACGCCTGGGCCAAGGAACCACAAATCGTTTGCGTGCTGCTGCGCGGCAATGGCCCCAAGGCTTTTTGCGCCGGCGGAGAAGTACGCAGTCTGGTGGAAGCCTGTCGCGACCATCCCGGAGAAGTACCGCCCTTGGCTGCTCACTTCTTTGCGGCAGAATATCGCCTCGACTTCAACCTGCACACCTACCCGAAACCGCTGATCTGCTGGGGTCATGGTTACGTGCTGGGCGGTGGCATGGGGCTGCTGCAAGGGGCGAGCATCCGGATTGTCACACCGAGTAGCCGGTTGGCGATGCCGGAGATCGGCATCGGCTTGTACCCGGATGTCGGCGCCAGTTGGTTTCTGTCGCGGTTGCCCGGCAAGCTCGGATTGTTTCTCGGCCTGACCGGCGCCCAGATGAACGGTCGCGATGCGATCGATCTGGACCTGGCCGACCGCTTCCTGCGCGATGAACAACAGCATGAGCTGATCGAAGGCTTGCTGCAATTGAACTGGCAGGAACAGACAGCCATGCAGCTCAACAGCTTGCTCAAGGCCTTGCAGCAGGAAGCGATCGCACAGATGCCTGAAGCGCAGTGGCTGCCTCGACGCGAGCAGATCGACGAACTGCTGGATGTCAGCGACGTTCGTTGCGCCTGGAAGGCCATCAGTGCGCTGCGCGATCACCCCGATCTGCTACTCAGTCGTGCCGCCAAAACCATGACTGAAGGCTCGCCCCTGACCGCTCATCTGGTGTGGGAACAGATCGATCGCGCCCGGTATCTATCGTTGGCTCAAGTCTTTCAGATGGAATACACCATGAGCCTCAACTGCTGCCGTCATCCGGAGTTCAGCGAAGGCGTGCGAGCGCGGTTGATCGACAAGGACCAGAAACCTCACTGGCACTGGCCGGACATCAACAATGTGCCGGAGGCGGCGGTGGAGGCGCATTTTCGCAAGGTCTGGGAAGGTCGGCACCCTCTGGCCGATCTGTCGGAGTACTGAAATCCAGGCACAAAAAAGCGGCGCATGAAGCGCCAATGCCTGTCAGTCAAGGAACAAAACCTGTGGGAGCGGGCTTGCTCGCGAAGGCGTCGGGTCAGCCAACATCAATGTTGAATGACACACCGCTTTCGCGAGCAAGCCCGCTCCCACATGGATTGCGCTTGACTGACTGGCATTGGCACTTCATGCGCCGCTTGTTATTGAATGATTAACGGTGGCCGTCTCGGCCATTGTGATCGCCGCGACTCTGGTGATCGCCCCTTCCGCCACGGTGATCCCGATCACTGCGGCCTCGATGGTCATCGCCCCGGCCACCGCGGTTCCGGCCGTCCCAGCCGCCGCGGTCATGACGGTCCCATCCACGATTCTGATAGACCCGGTAGTCTGCTCGTGGCGCCGGCTGGTAATAGCGCGGTGCCGATTGATAAACCCGCGGCTGGTGGTAATAACGCGGCGTTGGCTGGTAGTACCGTGCAGGCGGTGAGTAATACCTGCGCGGGGCCGAGTAGTAACGACCATCGGAGTAATAAGACCCGCCACCGGAGTAGTACGGCGCTGGGGACGTGTAGACATCAGAACGGTAGTAGCTGGATCCTCCATCGGAATAGGGCACGCACGCACCAAGAGACAATCCCGATAAAACAATCAGCAGAATTTGGCGGAGCTTTTTTTGACAGAGCATGGCGGCCTCCTGGACCGCGGGTGAGCCATACCAGCGACGCTGGCAGGCGACAGTCAATGATTCGGCGACTGTCGAAATATCAGACAGTGAATTCGGAATCTGGTGCGCTCTTGCAATACGTTGAAACAAGTAGCCGATGAAAGGTTTTTCATCTACCCAGAAGAAAACGGCGCGCTCGTGAGGCCGAGTGCGCCGTCGTATTCATGAGCTGATTAACGGTGCCCGTGATGGTGTCCACCGTGGTAATGACGGGGCCCACTGAAATAATAGTAGCGATAGCCCCCATAAAAACGCGGGCCGCCGTAATAGTAAGGAGAGTAGTAATAGCCAGGGTAGTAATAAGGTGTCGAGTAAACATCGGCACCACCTACGTAGTAATAACAGCCGGACAAGCCCAAACCAAAAAACACACAGATCAGTATTCGGCGGAGCTTTTTTCGACAGAGCATGGCGGCCTCCTGGAAGACCCGCAACAGCAGTCGGCACAGGCCGTGCTGACACCTATTTTGACTTTCAAACCGGTACCGAGTGCCAGACGGCATTGACCTTCAGATCAGCGGGCAACCCGTCCTTCTACGGTGCATAGCCATGCGCCCACGCACCATGACAAGGCAGGGATGCCGCCCCGTTTATCTCCCCCTCCCTTCCACGCCCCCAGCCAGAGGGCTCAAGCCGACTTGGCACGGCTCTCGCTTAACCAAAGGCGTGCAGGAGTCATTAACAGGTTCGCGGCACCACAATTTGCAATGGCTGACTAGGGTTCCGGCTCGCAATCGCGAGTGGCTGGTCCGAGAGTTGGCGACCTCCAGTTGAGGTTACACGGCGGGACAAAAGCCCGGGAGACAAGCCACCGTTCGCGGTGCCGCTGCCTTCCTGTCCGCCCTTGATCAACTGGAGAACCATCCCATGTCCCGACTTCGTTTACCCGCCCTGCTCGCCGCTGCTTTTGCAGCCCTCGTGAGCGTCTCGTCCCAAGCCGCACAGAAAGACCATTTCAGCGTCTGCTGGACTATTTATGCCGGCTGGATGCCCTGGGAATATGCCGGCAGCCAAGGCATCGTCGACAAATGGGCGAAAAAGTACGGCATCAAAATCGATGTGGTGCAGCTCAACGATTACGTCGAATCCATCAACCAGTACACCGCCGGCCAGTTCGACGGCTGCACCATGACCAACATGGATGCGCTGACCATTCCGGCTGCCGGTGGCGTCGACAGCACAGCGCTTATCATCAGCGACTTCTCCAACGGCAACGACGGCATCGTGCTCAAAGGCGAAGGCAAGAAAGTCACCGACCTCAAGGGCATGGATGTCAATCTGGTGGAGCTCTCGGTGTCCCACTATCTATTGGCCCGGGCACTCGATTCGGTGGACCTCACCGAGAAAGACCTGAAAGTGGTCAACACCTCCGATGCCGACATCTCGGCCGCCTTCAACACCGATCAGGTCAACGCTGTCACCACCTGGAACCCGATGCTCTCGGACATCAAGGCCAAGCCCGGCGTGACCGAAGTCTTCAACTCCAGCCAGGTTCCTGGCGAAATCATGGACATGATGGTGGTCAACTCATCGACCCTCAAGGACAACCCGGCCCTTGGCAAAGCGCTGACCGGTGCGTGGTTCGAAGTGGTGGCGTTGATGACCGCCAGGAACGCCGCGAGCACCGCCGCCCTTGAACACATGGCCAAAGCGTCGGGCACTGACCTGGCCGGTTTCCAGGCGCAACTGGACACCACCAAATTGTTCACCACGCCCAAAGAAGCCCTGGCGTTCGCCACCAGCAAACAACTGCCCGACACCATGCGCAAGGTGGCCGAGTTCTCCTTCCAGCACGGCTTGCTGGGTGAAGGCGCCAAGGACACCAGCGCCATCGGCATGGCCTTCGCCAATGGTGTGATCAGCGGCGACAAGACCAACCTCAAGCTGCGCTTCGACCCGAGCTACGTGCAGATGGCTGCCGACTCCAAGTTGTAACAACGGAGGACTGGGCCATGCGCCTGATTAATCGCCACCCGGATCGCCCGAGTCGCCTGCTGTTGGTGATCCTACCGTTCGCCCTGTTGCTGTTCGCCTACTTCATGGGCTCGGCCGATCGGCTGATGGACAACCCCAATGACAAACTGCTGCCCAGTGCCGTGCAGATGACCGACGCGGTGAAACGCCTGGCCTTCACCGCCGACACCCGCACCGGCGAATACCTGCTCTGGCAAGACAGCGCCTCCAGCCTGCGCCGGCTGGCCATCGGCCTCGGCATCAGTGCATTGGCCGGGCTGTGCCTGGGCATCGCCGCCGGTACGCTGCCGCTGTTTGGCGCACCGTTGTCGCCGGTACTCACCGTTCTGTCGATGGTGCCGCCGCTGGCGATCCTGCCGATTCTGTTCATCGTGTTCGGGCTGGGGGAGTTGTCGAAAGTGATGCTGATCGTGATCGGTATCACCCCGTGCCTGGCCCGGGACCTGGAACAGCGCGCCCGGGAGATTCCCGTCGAGTTGCTGATCAAGGCGCAGACGCTTGGCGCCTCGACCTGGACCTTGATGCTGCGCGTGGTGCTGCCGCAATTGTTACCGCGCCTGTTGATCTCGCTGCGACTGATGCTGGGTTCGGCGTGGTTGTTCCTGATCGCTGCCGAAGCCATCGCCTCCACCGACGGTCTCGGCTATCGGATTTTCCTGGTGCGCCGCTACCTGGCGATGGACGTGATCCTGCCGTATGTCGTCTGGATCACCCTGCTTGCCTGGCTGATGGACTGGGGACTCAAGTCCCTGACCCGTCGGGCGTTCCCTTGGTATGAGGGGGCTGCCAAATGAGCTTCATCACGGTAAAAAACGTCTGGCAGCAATACGCCGATCAGGTGGTGCTCGAAGGGCTGAACCTGAACGTCAACGAGGGCGAGTTCTGTACCCTGGTCGGTGCCTCAGGTTGCGGCAAATCGACGTTCCTGCGGCTACTGCTCGGCCAGGAACGGGCCAGTCGCGGCGAGATTCTGTTGGACGGCCAGGCCCTGGCCAGCGAACCGGATGCCAGCCGCGGCGTGGTGTTCCAGCGCTATTCGGTGTTCCCGCACCTGAGCGTGCTGGACAACGTCGCCCTGGGCCTCGAACTACCGCGCTCGCCACTGCTGGGGCGGTTATTGGGCAGCGCTAAAAAAGACGCGCGCGAACAAGCCTCGGCGTTGCTGCACAAAGTCGACCTCGGTCATTCGCTGGACAAGTACCCGGCGCAGCTCTCCGGCGGTATGCAACAACGGCTGGCCATCGCCCAGGCGCTGATCATGAAACCGCGAGTGTTGCTGCTCGACGAACCGTTTGGCGCCCTCGATCCGGGCATCCGCAAAGACATGCACAGCCTGCTGCTGGAGCTGTGGCGCGAGACGCAGCTGACGGTGTTCATGGTCACCCATGACCTGTCCGAAGGTTTCAGCCTCGGCACCCGTTTGCTGGTGTTCGACAAGGTCCGCGTCGACCCGCACGCCCCCGGCGCCTATGGCGCACGCATCACCTACGACATCCCCTTGAACAGCGACCGCCGCGCCCATCGCGCTGCTGTCGATGCCTTGCCAGCTCAACTGGCAGGCACGCTTCGCATCGCTTAAAGGAATTTACACATGACTGATTCGACCCAATTGTTTGCGCCCTTCGCCGAAGAAATGCTCCCCGGTGGCGGCCATCGTTCCTTTGTATTGAAACGCGGCCAATTGCTGCGCCTGACCGACCTGCGCGGCGGTGCCAATGTCAGCCTGACATTGCTCAACGCCGATGAAAAAACCGAACGCCTGAACCTGCCCGACAGCCTCAAATGCCAGCACACCGCCAAGCTCACCGCTGGCCATTGCCTGTACTCGGACATGGGCCGGGTATTGGCGGCAATCACCGCCGACACGTGCGGCTGGAGCGACAGCCTCGGCGGCGTGCTGTGCGCTGAAGAAGTCGCGCAAAAATACGGCACGGGCCGCTATCAGGAACTGCGCAACGGCTTCTTCCGCAACGGCACCGACAACCTGCTGGTGGAACTGGGCAAGTGGGGGTTGGGCCTGTCCGATCTGCTGATGACCCTCAACCTGTTCAGCCGTGTAAACGTCGATGAGGCTGGCCGTTTCCACTTCGTCGAAGGCAACTCCAAAGCCGGTGATTACATCGAGTTGTACGCACCGATGGACACCCTGGTGGTGCTCACCGCACTGCAACACCCGATGGACCCATCACCTGAATACGCACCAAAACCGCTGAAGCTCAGCTGGATGAACGCCGATGCCAGTGTTGCCGAACACTGCCGCACCTCGCGCCCGGAAAACGAGCGCGGCTTCATCAACACCGACCGTCTGTTCGCCTGAGGATCGCTGCCATGTCACTCGCTACCGCCACCGCTCACAGACAGCCTGAAACCGCGGTCTACCGCGCCACTATCCCCGCCGGCGAACCCTGGCTGATGGAGGTCAAGGCCGGCCAGACCTTGCGCATCCTCGACCTGGAAGGCAATCAGGCGGTCGATACCTTGTTCTACAGCGTTGCCAGCCCGAAGGAGCGCTACGACGTACAACGCACGTTACGTCGGCAGAACAGCGTCTACCTGAGCACCGGCAGCGTGCTTTACTCCAACCTCGGCAAACCGATGCTGACCATCGTCGAAGACACTTGCGGCCGTCATGACACCCTCGGCGGCGCCTGCGCCCAAGAGAGCAACACCGTGCGTTATGCGCTGGAGAAACGCTACATGCACAGCTGCCGCGACAATTACCTGCGCGCCTGCGTCCACGACGGTCGGCTGGGCAAGAGCGACATCGGGCCGAACATCAACTTCTTCATGAACGTGCCGGTGACGGCCGACGGCGGGCTGACGTTCGAAGACGGGATTTCGGCGCCGGGTAAATACGTCGACCTGCGCGCCGAGATGGATGTGATCGTGCTGATCTCCAACTGCCCGCAACTGAACAACCCGTGCAACGCCTACAACCCCACTCCTGCGGAGCTACTGGTATGGAACTGAAACTCGCACGTTTGCGGCGGTGGTTGTTTGCCTTGTGTCAGGCCCGCTCCGGGCAGTGCCTCAAAAAGTAAAAACACCACTAAACCCTGTGGGAGCGGGCTTGCCCGCGAAGGGGCCGTCACATCCAGCATTGATGTCGACTGACACTCCGCTTTCGCGAGCAAGCCCGCTCCCACAAGGGGCACGGTGTTTTGAAGTGAACTGATTCTGCCGCCCGGGACGACCTCGGCGTCTATCGAAAAACTGCGGGACGGCCCGCATCCCAGGTCGAGGCTGATGCGCTATCGCCTCCAGGGGTTATGCCATGTTCGAAAAAGTCCTCATCGCCAACCGCGGCGCCATTGCCTGTCGCATCTTGCGCACCTTGGGTGAATTGCAGGTCAAGGGCGTTGCCGTTTACTCCGAAGCCGATGCCGCCAGCTTGCACATCCTGCAAGCCTTTGAGTCCCACAGCCTCGGCGAAGGCGCTGCCGCTGGCACTTATCTGGCGGTCGACAAAATCCTCGCCATCGCCAAATCCACCGGCGCCACGGCGATCCACCCCGGTTACGGTTTTCTCTCGGAAAACGCCGCCTTCGCCGAAGCCTGCGAAGCCGTTGGCATCGCCTTCATCGGCCCCACACCAGAGCAGCTGCGGGTGTTCGGCCTCAAGCACACCGCCCGCGCTTTGGCCAAGCAACACGGTGTGCCAATGCTCGAAGGCACCGAACTGCTCGACAGCCTCGACGCAGCGTTGATCGCAGGCGAACAGGTCGGCTACCCGGTGATGCTCAAAAGCACCGCTGGCGGTGGCGGCATCGGGATGCGCGTATGCCGCAGCGCGGCCGAGTTGAGCGAATCCTTCGACGCCGTCAAACGCCTCGGGCAGAACAATTTCAGCGACGCCGGTGTGTTCATCGAGAAGTACATCCAGCGTGCCCGACATCTGGAAGTGCAGGTGTTCGGCGACGGCCGGGGTGAGGTGATTGCCCTCGGCGTACGCGACTGCTCGGTGCAGCGGCGCAACCAGAAAGTCCTCGAAGAAACCCCCGCGCCAAATCTGCCCGAGGGCATGGCCGAGGAACTCTGCACAGCGGCCATCAAACTGGCCAAAGCGGTGGATTACCGCAGCGCCGGCACCGTGGAATTCGTCTTCGACAGCGATGCCCAGCGTTTCTATTTTCTGGAAGTGAACACCCGCTTGCAGGTGGAGCACGGTATCACCGAACAAGTGTGGGGCGTGGACCTGGTGCGCTGGATGGTGGAACTGGCAGCGGGTGATTTGCCGCCGCTGCGCGAGTTGAGTCAGGGATTGAAAGCCGACGGTCATGCGATTCAGGCACGACTCTATGCCGAAGATCCGGGTCGGGATTTCCAGCCGAGTCCTGGTCTGCTCACTGCCGTGAACTTCCCTGACGCCGATGGCAAACATCTGCGCATCGACAGTTGGGTCGAGGCCGGTTGCGAGATCCCGCCGTACTTCGATCCGATGATCGCCAAGGTCATCAGCTGGGCGCCGACTCGCGAAGCAGCCCGTGCCAATCTGCATCAGGCTCTGGGCGACAGCCTGCTGTACGGGGTGGAAACCAACCGCGATTACCTGCGGCAGACTCTTATTGATGCGCCGTTCGCCAGTGGCCAGCCGTGGACCCGTTGCCTGGAAGGCCTGGTCTATCAAGCCAACACCTTTGAAGTGCTCAGTGCCGGTACGCAGACCAGCGTTCAGGACTATCCGGGACGCCTCGGTTACTGGGCGGTGGGCGTGCCGCCGTCGGGGCCGATGGACAGCCGGGCGCTGCGTTTGGGCAATCGCTTGCTGGGTAACGATGAAGGTGCAGCGGCGCTGGAAATCACCATGAGCGGGCCGTTGTTGCGCTTCAACTGTGATGCGGTGGTGGCCGTTACAGGTGCAGTGATTGCGTTGATGCTGAACGGTGAAGCGGTGCCGATGAATACCGCACTGTTGATTCCCGCCGGTGCCACTTTGAGCCTCAGCACCATTGGCGGTGCAGGCGCGCGCAGCTATCTGTGCCTGCGCGGCGGCGTGCAAGTGCCGGATTATCTGGGCAGCAAAAGTACCTTCACACTGGGCCAGTTTGGCGGCCACGGTGGCCGTGCGTTGCGAGCTGGAGATGTGTTGCATGTAACGGCGTTGAGTGACCACGGTGCTGGTCAACAGCTGCTTGAGGAACAGGTCACTGCGCTGCCTTCCGTGCGAACAATCCGGGTGATCTACGGCCCTCACGGTGCCCCGGAATATTTCACCGAAAACTACATCGCCACCTTCTTCGCCACGCAGTGGGAAGTGCACTTCAATTCCAGCCGAACCGGTGTGCGGCTGATCGGGCCGAAGCCTGAATGGGTGCGGGCCGACGGTGGCGAGGCTGGGCTGCATCCGTCGAATATTCACGACAATCCGTACGCGATTGGCGCGGTGGATTTCACCGGCGACATGCCAGTGATCCTCGGTCCTGATGGCCCGAGCCTCGGTGGTTTTGTCTGCCCGGTGACGGTGATCGAGGCGGACCTGTGGCAGTTGGGGCAGCTCAAGGCTGGGGATAAGGTGCAGTTTTTGCCGGTCGATCTGAAAACCGCCCGAAATCTCGCCTTGAAATGGAATCAATGTGGGAGCGGGCTTGCTCGCGAAGAAGTTGATGCGGTGCCTGATCTGGCCCCTTCGCGAGCAAGCCCGCTCCCACAGGGGATTGTGTCGCCTGTTGTGCTGGATATTGGTCAGGGGGATACGCGACTGGTGGCGAGGTTGTCGGGCGACACTCATTTGTTATTGGAAATTGGCGCCCCCGAACTGGACCTTGTCCTGCGTTTTCGCGCCCACGCGTTGATGCAGGCGCTGGAAAGCAAAGATCTGCACGGCGTGATCGACCTGACACCGGGCATCCGCTCGCTGCAAGTGCATTACCAACCGGAGCAACTGTCGCTCACCGATCTGCTGGGCATCGTCGCCGGTGAATGGGACGCCGTGTGTGCCGCCAAGGACTTGCAGGTCCCCTCGCGCATCGTCCATCTGCCGCTGTCCTGGGATGACCCGGCCTGCCAGTTGGCGATCGAGAAATACATGACCACCGTGCGCAAGGACGCGCCCTGGTGCCCGAGCAATCTGGAGTTCATCCGCCGCATCAACGACCTGCCGAACCTCGACGAAGTGCAACGCACAGTGTTCGATGCCAGTTACCTGGTGATGGGCCTGGGCGATGTCTACCTCGGCGCACCGGTCGCCACCCCGCTCGATCCGCGGCATCGCCTGGTGACCACCAAATACAACCCGGCCCGCACCTGGACCGCGGAAAACTCGGTAGGCATCGGCGGTGCCTACATGTGCGTGTACGGCATGGAAGGCCCCGGTGGTTATCAGTTTGTCGGTCGCACGCTGCAGATGTGGAATCGCTACCGCGAAGTCGCCGCGTTCGATGGCAAACCGTGGCTGCTGCGGTTTTTCGATCAGATCCGCTTCTACCCGGTGAGCGCCGATGAACTGCTGCGCATTCGTCGGGATTTCCCACTTGGGCGCTTCGATCTGAACATCGAACACAGTCAGTTGAATCTGGCGGATTACCAAGCTTTTTTGGCGAAGGAAGCCGAGCGCATCGCTGCATTTCGGGATCAACAAAAAGGCGCGTTCAACGCCGAACGCGAACGCTGGATTGCCAGCGGTCAGGCGCATTTCGACAGCGAAGAGCTGGCCTCGGAACCCAGCGAAGAGGTGCCGCTGGCCAGCGGCCAACAGAGCGTCGACAGCCACATCGCCGGCAACCTCTGGCAGGTTCAGGTGGAGGCCGGTAGCCGGGTTGCCGCGGGCGATGTGCTGGTGATTCTGGAGTCGATGAAGATGGAAATCCCGCTGCTCGCGCCCATGGCCGGGGTGGTGCGCGAGATTCGCGTGCAACCGGGTTCGGCGGTGCGCGCCGGGCAGCGTGTGGTGGTACTGGAACTCGACTCAAGCCATTAAGAAAAGGATGAACGCCATGAACATCAATCTACAACTCGACGCCCTGCGCAACGCTTACCGCGACGGCCGCACTACGCCTCGGCAACTGCTGCTGAACCTGCGGGAAAAAGCCGCGGCACTGAACCCGGATTATCATCTGTTCATCCATTTGCTCAGTGTCGAGGAACTGGAACCGTACCTCGCCGCACTCGACGACCGTGCCCCAGACAGCCTGCCGCTGTACGGCGTGCCGTTCGCGATCAAGGACAACATCGACCTGGCGGGCATTCCCACCACGGCAGCGTGCCCGGCGTTTGCCTATGTGCCGGAACGCTCGGCAACCCTCGTCGAGCAACTGCTGGCGCTGGGCGCGATTCCGTTGGGCAAGACCAATCTCGACCAGTTCGCCACCGGCCTCAATGGCAGTCGCTCGCCGTATGGCGCTTGCCCGAACAGCGTGTTGGCGGAGTATCCGGCGGGCGGCTCCAGCGCGGGCTCTTCACTGGCGGTGGCGCTTGGAGTGGCGAGTTTTGCCCTGGGCACGGACACGGCAGGCTCGGGTCGCGTACCGGCGGCACTGAATAATCTGGTGGGTTTGAAAGCCACCAAAGGGCTGATCTCCACTGCCGGTGTGGTGCCGGCCTGTCGAACGCTCGATTGCGTCACCACTTTTACGGCCACGGCCCGGGAAGCCAGCCAGTTGCTCGCGCTCACTGCTCATCTCGATCCACGGGACGAATACAGCCGCAGTAATCCGCAGTGGAATGACGGCTCGGCCTTCGGCACGCCGCGGGCGTTTCGTTTCGGCGTACCCCGTGCGCAGGACCTGGCGTTCTTCGGCTGCCCTGAAGGCCCGTTGCTGTTCGGCGACGCCATCGACCAGCTCAAAGCCCTGGGCGGCGAAGCGGTCGAACTGGATTTGTCGCCGTTTCTCGAAGCGGCGCGGTTGCTCTACGAAGGGCCATGGGTGGCCGAGCGTTACAGCGTGGCCGGCGAGTTGATGGAGCAAAACCCTCAAGCCGTGCTGCCGGTGATTCGCGCCGTATTGGCCAAGGCCCCGGCGGTAACCGGCGTGCAAACCTTCCGTGCCCAATACCGCCTGCAAGCCTTGAAGGCGCTGTGTGACAAAGCCCTGGAAGGCCTTGATTGCGTGGTCACGCCAACCATCGGCCGCCCGGTGACACTGGCGCAGCTTGCGGCCGAACCGGTACTGCGCAACTCGGAACTGGGCTACTACACCAACTTCATGAACCTGCTCGATTACGCCGCCGTCGCCGTGCCCAGCGGATTCATGGGCAATGGTTTGCCATGGGGTGTGACGCTGTTTGGCCGAGCGTTTACCGATCAGTACCTGTTGAGTGTGGCGGATGCCCTGCAACGCTACCAAGGTTCGACCACGCCTGCACCGACGGCTGTTGCGCGTAATGACCGGGCACGACTGGTGGTCTGCGGCGCGCACCTGGATGGGCTGGCACTGAACGGGCAACTCAAGCAGCGTGGAGCGCGGCTGATCGAAGCGACTTACAGTTCTCCCGACTATCAGCTGTATGCCTTGGCCGGCGGTCCACCGTATCGTCCCGGCATGGTCCGTGTTAAAGAGGGTGGCGTGGCGATTGCGGTGGAAGTATGGGAGTTGCCGAGCAGTGAGTTGGGTTCGTTCCTGACCGCTATTGCGGCACCGCTAGGGTTGGGCAAGGTGCAATTGGCGGATGGGCGTTGGGAGAGCGGGTTTATCTGTGAACCTTATGGGCTGGAGGGCGCGGTGGATATCAGTCATTTGGGCGGGTGGCGGGCGTATCTGAACGATCGGCGTTGATTTCCAGGATCGCCGGCTTGCGCAGGAGTGCTTGCCGGCCGATCATGCGCGGTCTCGGGCCAAACAAATCGGCCGTAACCGAACGCCCCCTCATGAATAAACCTGACCTCTGCCCGGCCTGCGGCGCGTCCAACGACTGCAGCCTGGCTGACCCGCGAACCGTCGATCGTGCCTGCTGGTGCTACGGCGTCAGCATCGATCCGGCGGTGCTCCGGGCGTTGCCCGCCGAGTTGCGCGACAAGTCCTGCCTGTGCCCGGCCTGCGCTCAGGTCGAGATGCAGTTGCAAGCAGTCGCCAGGTCGATCACGTAAGATGCGCCCCCTTTTCCCTCCGATCCCTAGCCATGCGCGTTGACCGTTTCCTCAGCAACCTGCCCCGTTTCAACCGTAAGCAGGTACGCCTGTTGCTGGTGGAAAAGCGCGTCAGGATCGACGGAAATATCATCAGCGACCCTCACGCCGAGGTGCTTGAGTTCAGCTGCGTGGAAGTCGACGACGAAGTGCTGCAGATCGGCAAACCGGCCCGCTACTTCATGCTGCATAAACCGCCCGGTTGCGTCAGTGCCACCCGCGACCCGCAGCACCCGACCGTGCTCGACCTGATCCATGAACCGGACAAGGATGACCTGCACATCGCCGGTCGCCTGGATTTCAACACCACCGGCCTGATGCTGATCACCAACGATGGCACCTGGTCGCGACGCCTGACCCAACCGCAGACCAAACTGCCCAAGGTCTACTACGTCGAGACGGAACAGGACATCACTGCCGAATACGCGAGCACGTTCGCCAAAGGCCTGTACTTCGCCTTCGAAGACCTCACCACCCAACCCGCCGAACTGGTCGTGCTCGGGGCAAAATCTGCGCGCCTGAGCATCGTCGAGGGCCGCTATCATCAGGTAAAACGGATGTTCGGCCACTTCGACAACAAGGTGTTGCGCCTGCACCGCGAACGCATGGGACCGCTGCTGCTCGACCCCACGTTGAAGCCCGGCGAATACCGGTCGTTGAGCAGCGAAGAGATCCGATTGATCTAAGCAGACGACCGCTCAGCAGAAGTTGTCGAACATTTTACGAAAGATACTTGCGCGATGACGTGACCCCTGCTTGAATCAGGACGTCGGCGCGAAATGTGACCGGCAAGTCACCAAAACTACTCTAAGAAACTTTTTGCCGGCAGAGAACCCTCAGGTTCCGCCTTCCCCCGGCAAACTGCCCGCTTATAACAATACCCGTCGACCGGCCAGCAATGGATCGACATGGGCCTTCAAAATTCCAGGCGTATGCCTACCTGTCACAAAGCTCGTGCAATCTGATTTGCGCGCATACCCGCTTGCCAGGAGTCTTATGACATGAGGCCAGAAATCGCTGTGCTGGATATACAGGGTCAGTATCGGGTTTACACGGAGTTCTATCGCGCAGACGCCGCAGAGAAGACCATTATTCTGGTCAACGGCTCGATGTCCACGACTGCGTCGTTTGCTCAGACCGTGAAAAACCTTTACCCGCAGTTCAATGTGGTGTGCTACGACCAGCCCTACGCGGGCAAGTCAAAAGCCCACAACCTGCATGAGAAAATGCTGACCAAGGAAATCGAAGGGCAGATCCTCCTGGAGCTGATCGACCACTTCGCCGCCGAACACGTGCTGTCGTTTTCCTTTGGTGGCGCCGCCACGCTCGTCGCCCTCGCCCATCGGCCACGGCGCATCGAAAAGGCCGTGATCAGCTCGTTCTCGCCGGTGGTCAACGAGCACATGCTCGATTACCTTGAGCGCGGTGTCGATTATCTCGGCAGCCGGGACGGTAACCGGGTCGGTGACTTGGTGAACAGCACCATCGGCAAACACCTGCCCTCGCTGTTCAAGCGTTTCAACTACCGTCACGTCAGTACATTGGCCGAACATGAATACGGGCAGATGCATTTTCACATCAACGACGTGCTCAACAGCGACCGCCAGTGCTACCTGAACGCGGCGAATAAAATCAACGTGCCAGTGCTGTTCATGAACGGCGAATGGGACGAGTACACCACCGCCGCCGATGCCAAGCTGTTCGCCGGCCACGTGCAACACAGCACCTTCAGCACCCTTCAGGCCACCGGCCACTTTCTCGACATGGAACACAAAACCGCTTGCCAAGACAGCCGCAACGCACTGCTGGGCTTCCTGAAACCGACGCAACTCGAAAGCCGACCGCGTTACCACTACGTCCAGGACCACCATGCGTTGGCAATCTGAAACAGAGTTATCGCGAGCAAGCTCCGCCCTACGACTACACTGATGCAATTCTGTAGGAGCGAGGCTTGCCCGCGAATGACCGCAATGCGGTCTCTGCTTTCGTTTCACCCGTGCTAAAGCCATCGCGCGCAAAGAAAAACTTCATTTCCTCGCGCACATCTGGTACAAAGTCAGCCGCTCTGAGCGGGTGTCGTATAATGGCATTACTCCAGCTTCCCAAGCTGATAACGAGGGTTCGATTCCCTTCACCCGCTCCACTGTTTTCAAGGCCTCCAGCCTACCCCGCTTCAATTAGGTGTCTGTTAAGGTGTCTGTTTCTGATTTTCTCAGACGCAGAACGAAAAGAAGCAGACACCTGGCACTTCGGCGAAACTCACTACTCCGTAACAGACTTGATATTAGAACAGCCCTCCCAATGCTGAGGGCTCCCAGTTCATGATCACCAGTTCGCCAGTCACATCAGCCTTTCCTTGCCGCTGGTTGGTATTGCAGTAACGGATTTCCACCATTTCAAAATGAAAGCCTTCGAAAACACGCCGGATGTCCGGGTGATCGTTGATGCTGACCATCACCTTGCCCTTGCAGCGCCGCATGAAGTCGGCCATCCGTTCATAGTTCTCGAACGGAAAGTCGACTCCGTAACCCACGGTCTGCCAGTAAGGCGGATCCATGTAGTGAAACGTGTGTGCACGATCATAGCGTTCAGCACATTCAAGCCAGGGGAGGTTTTCGACGTAAGTACCGGATAGGCGCTGCCAGGCGGCCGAGAGGTTTTCCTCGATCCGCAGCAGGTTGATGGCAGGACCAGTGGTCGCGGTCCCGAACGTTTGCCCCGTGACCTTGCCGGCGAAGGCATGGTGCTGCAGGTAAAAGAATCGGGCTGCGCGCTGGATGTCAGTGAGGGTTTCGGGACGGGTCATTTTCTGCCACTCGAACACCTGCCGTGAACTGAGCGCCCATTTGAATTGGCGCACGAACTCTTCGAGGTGGTTTTGCACGACGCGGTACAGCGTGACCAGGTCGCCGTTGATGTCGTTGAGGACTTCAACCGGTGCCGCCTGGGGCCGCATGAAGTAGAGCGCAGCACCGCCGGCAAAGACTTCGACGTAACATTCGTGTGGTGGAAAAAGCGGGATGAGGCGATCGGCCAGGCGGCGTTTACCGCCCATCCAAGGGATGATGGGTGTGGACATTAATAGCAAGACCTTTACTGTATGGATAAACAGGTGCTAGGCTCGCTGCGCTTTGTGCACGAAGCGAGAGCCTTGGCTGGACTTGCAGGGATAATCTGCGGGAACGGCGCCCAGCTCGGATGTAGACGCATCCAGGCTGGGCGCTCTCTTTACTTTGTTGCCGATATTTCCTTTGCGTACGCCTGACACGCCTTCAGCGCAATCAGTCCTTGATCGCCGGCGTTGGTGATGGCGACAATTCGTTGAGCATGCGCTGGGTCAAGTCGGGCGCGCGCTCCTCCATGAACCACGCCGCCGGCGCCGGTACCGGCTGGCACTGAACAGCCACCGGCTGAATCCGCGGCGTCGAGAAGGACTGACAGCCGCAGATCAGAAGTGGCAAGGCGATCGCGCAGGCGAGCCTGATTGGTTTGAGCATTGCTCAGCTCCTTGTAATGGGTTTGATCGCTCCCCGACAGGCGCAGCTCGAGTGCCAGCCGCTTGTCCTGATCGGTGCGGACCTGGGCGGCGGCGGCGTTGCTGATGGCTGAGAGGTCATCACTGTGCAGGCGGTCCTGCTCGGCCAACTGCTTGCCGTAGCGCCAGTCCTGCACTTTCCACACGCCACCGGCAGTCAACAGCACCAGCGCCACCACACCGACCAGCGCCAGCTTCAACGCAGCCGGGTTCATGGCACGTCCTTGAAGAAAACGTGCCCGCCCAGTTTGAGGGTCTGCATCGCCTTGGCCGCCCAGGCCGGTGGTGTCTTCATGGCGATTGCGTAGTAGTGCGTGGCGCCACCAGTAGGATCAGGAACCTTGCCATCGATCACCTGGTCAGCAGCGATCCGCGCCTGGGCCAGTTCGCGGAACGGGATCTGCTTCGCGCCGCTCAGGTAGGCACAGTTCGGGTCGTTTCTGTTCCAGCAACTGAATTGGTAGGCTTTCTGGCAAACACCGGCATAGCCCTCCCCCCACCAGGACTTGGTCTTGCCATCGAACACGCGATTTCGAATTGTCCAGGCTACCGCAATCTGGCCGGCCAGCGATTCACCGCGCGCTTCGCCCCAGAGCGTGCGCGCCAGTACTTCTCGATCTATTTCGGTCACTGTCATCATTTTTTCCAGTCATAAAAAAAACCCGAATCACTTCGGGTGTTTGATAGAATTCGCGGCCTGTCGGCGTATAACAAATCGCGTTTAGGTGAACAACCTGCGGGATAAACTTGACAACGCAAGGAAGTAACAGTGCTTAAACCTACTATGGCGCACCCAAAATATCGCCCTGATATTGATGGATTGCGTGCACTAGCGATCTTATCGGTAGTTATTTATCACGCGTTCCCCAGCCTCTTGCCTGGAGGATTTGTAGGCGTCGATATCTTTTTTGTGATTTCAGGATTCTTGATATCAGGAATCATCTTCAATGCTTTAGAATCAGGTACTTTTACCTTCACTGAATTTTACTCGCGCCGAATTAGACGGATCTTTCCAGCTTTACTTATAGTCTTGATCACAACTTTCCTTCTTGGCTGGTTCTATTTACTCGCTGACGAATACGCTCTCTTAGGAAAACATATCGCGAGCGCCGCTGGATTCGCCACAAATATCATACTCCTTGGAGAAAGCGGCTATTTTGACACTGCCGCGCAGACAAAACCACTACTGCACCTCTGGTCTCTCGGCGTTGAAGAACAGTTTTACTTATTATTCCCGTTGATTATTTGGATCGCGTTCAAAAGAAATATAAATATCCTTCTTGTAATTGCCATATTGGCATTAGGTTCTTTTTGGATAGGAATCTCACAGGAAAATCGTGACGCTGCATTTTATTTACCGCAGTATCGATTTTGGGAAATGATGTCAGGAGCAATGCTTGCTTGTATTATCAGGAAAACGGGTAGAGCTCACAACGCTTTCGGGGTCATCGGAATTATTTTGATCGCTCTGGGTTTTATACTTATCACTGAGCAGACAATTTTTCCGGGATGGTGGACATTACTTCCTGTCGCAGGAACCATGGCCGTCATTGCCGCAGGGTCACGATCTAGCGTCAACTGCAATATCCTCTCGACTCCCACCCTGATGTGGTTTGGATTTATAAGTTACCCCCTGTACCTTTGGCATTGGGTATTACTTTCTTTTTGCCGAATCGTTGAAGTTGGCCCACCTCCGCTGTGGATGCGCATAACGGCCGTTGCGCTATCTATTGCTTTAGCGTGGCTCACTTGGCGATTTGGTGAGCGGGCATTGAGGTTTGGCGGAGGGGCAGCAAGGACTATTGGGTTGATTGCTGCGATGGTATTCGTAGGGGTTGGCGGATACGCGACCTTTAAAATGGATGGTTATGCATGGCGATCCGGACAAGTTGACTACAGAGCATACGCGCCGCAGTTCGGAAAATGGGACTTCAAACAAAACGAAACGTGCACAAATAACTTTACTAGCAAGCAGTTGGATTTTTTATTGTTCTGTGTTGCGAATCGTGACAACCCAGAGATATTCTTGTTTGGCGACAGTCATGCAAACCAGCTTTATCCTGGTTTAATCCACGCTTACCAAAATACCAAAGGGATCATATCCGCCGGAAATGGGCCTCCTCTAGACGGAATTCGACTTAGGTTTGATAGGACAACTACACACCCATGGCTTGAAGGTTACAAATCGTACGAATTACTAATGGAAAGAATCCTAAGTAGCAGCGATATAAATACCGTGGTATACGCAGCAAACTGGGAAGGGCCGATTCATGGCCGCTTCATCCTTGAAGAGCACCGCATAAGGGTGGGCGGATTACATTTAAGCAGAGACGGTTCAGAGGGTGAAAATAAAAAGCTTTTTCGAATCGGTTTCGAGACAACACTAAAAAAACTAGTAGACGCAAACAAAAACGTAGTAATTGTAATCGACACGCCAGAACTAATGATAAACCCGAGAAAATGTTTGCGCGATTTGGACTCAAGCACCTTTTGCAGCTTCAGCAAAAAACTGGTACTTGAAAGACAGCAGTATTCACGGTCACTTATTTCTGACATGCAGAAAAAATACCCACAGATTAAGGTCTTGGATCCAGTTGACATTGTTTGCCCAACTCAAAATTGTGTTCTACACCAAGATGGGTTTCTAACTTTTAGGGATCTTTCACACATAAGTGAGCATACGAGTGATAAAATTGGTGTCGAATTAAAAAAAATGATCGACTCTTTTTGATTTTCACGAAAACGCCGGAGAATTCCGGCGTTTTGTTTGGCTCGTATGCGACAGGTGTCTACGCAGCTACGCCGGTTCTTCTGGCCAGGCTGGCTCTTGCAGTGTGACATCAACACGATTCACATCAACCCGATAACCCTTCCATTGTTTGAGTGAGCCTATTTCAAAGTCAGTGGCCCTATCCAAATCGACGGCATCCTGTAAAGGATTTATCCGCAATGCGGCTTTAGTCAACAATTGGTCACGGAAAGCTGTATTGGTCGCCCGGATCTCAGCTTCACTGGGTATGACCTGTGGCGGCGGGGAAAGTAGCCATTGCCCCTCTTCCTGCACCGCCACCCACCCTCCGGCGACACCCACCAGATCGCTGACGTCGACCCAGATCAATTCAGAGGGAAACATTTCTGTGATGTCACCACTTGTCTCAATGAGCTCTGCCACCTGACTATTTTCAATTCGCGCATACTTCATCAGCTTAGCTCCACGATAAATGCAATTCCGTTTGCACCCGGCCCACCTTGCTTGGCTGCCTGAGAAGGCGTAGAACTGATACCCCCCCCGCCAGCTCCGGGTGCCATACCAGGATTTCCACTTGTTGTACTGGCGTTGCCACCAAGACCACCGCCCTCACCGCCGCCGTTACCGCCGGAGAGATCTGACCCGATCAACACCAATCCCGGCGAACCTGGCGATCCTTTGCTCGAATAGATATTTCCGCCAATTGTAGTGGAGCCACCATCACCACCGTTGTTGCTGAAAGTCGTAGCTGTTGTATTTATCTTCCCATTTGATCCAAACCCTCCGGAAGCGGATATAAGAGAACCAACAGAAGTTGTACCGCCAGATACCCCTACATTCCCGCCAGGCAAAGTCGTGCCACCGAGTCCAATCGTTACCACCTTTCCACTGCCTATCTCAGCGGCAGTGAATTTGCCTACGGCTGTCGCACCTTGCCCGCCCCCGCCGCTTACCGAATATTGATTAGCAGTAGTAGCGGCAGATCCCCCAGAACTGGCTCCGCCACCCCTCGCAATGACAATGCATTCACGCATACCGGGAGACGGTAGGTAGTTATCATTTGAAGGAAACACTTTGAGGCTGATAATTCTCCCTATTGCCTGCCCAAGCTGCATGGCGTGCCGGCTCTGTGTAGCTGGGGCGACTTGGGTCGCCCCGCCCAACGATTCGATAATCACCCACGCGCCATTGCCACCATTCACGTCAGCCTGTACTAGGTACATCAACACAGCGACACCGGCCGCCAACTCTCCACCTTGTAGAGGTTGCAGACCGAGCCCGTAAATCGGCTTCGGCGCCAGCCCATCAGGGGCATAAGTCGCTGGGCCGGTATTCGCCTGGGCGATTACGACGCGCTGTACATAGCCTTTTGCGGGCAGCGCGGTCAGTGCTGGCGAGTTTGCAGCCGCGTAAGCATTCACTACCCCTGTATCTGCGAGTAATACCGCTTGTTTATTGATGAGCCGGATCGCCATCAAAAGCTGAGTGTTGTTCGATTCGTCCGGAACCAGCCCGGCCCCGGTGATCGCGTTCAGCACTTCATCGGTGATAGCGTTACCCCACGCCGACGGAATTAACGAACCGGGCGTCCCGCTGAGTGGATCTTCATCAACAAACTTTCCGCCTACTAGCCCAATGCTCGGTACGCTAATCGGATAATCCACGTTTCTACCCCTCACTCATAATTGATGTGCACGACGGTGTGCGCCGGCGCTGGCCGGCGGATTAAGCATTCGAGCGGATCGCCCGGGTTCGTGCCGAAACGCTCGCCCCAGTAGCTGACGCCGAACCGGCGGCCCTGCCGCAACCGGCTCCCAGTGTTGAGCGTCCACATGAACTGCGCGTACCAGGTGCCGAAGCGCGCCGTCCCAAAACGAGAACGCCCCATACGGGGCGCGCGGTGTTCGGTGATGGTGGCGTTCGGGTAGCCCTGACTGACAGCTATCTCAATGAAGTAGGCCCGGCTCTGCCCTCCTACCTCGACCAGGCGTCGGCGTACTGCCAAGCGCCTGTCTTCAAAAGCAGGGTTTAAACCAAGACAGGTGTCCGGCAGGCCCATGACTACCTCCCAATCCGGCACCAGCTCGCTGACACCGGACGGGTCCATCTCGTTCAGCAGGTCCACGGCACGGGCATCGAGTCGGGAGAACTCCACCGACACGCCAGACAGCACCAGATCTATTTCAGGCACCAGTTCGGGGTCCCAGGCCGGTCCCGGCGGCAGAAGCCCTCGCAGCTGCTGCCGGTACTGATCGACCGTTCGCGCTACAGCCATGTGATACCCCCAAAGGTCAGGATCTGATTTGTAGCAGCGGTGACATCATCGCTCGGCGATGTAAGGTCGTGATCGGTCTCCCCGACGGCACCGCTGATCGCCTCTCGGATATGGGTCAACAGTAAGGTGTCGCCCAGTCCGGCCTCTCGATCATGAAGGTCGACCAGCTGCGCCTGGATGGCTGCGCGCACAGCGCTGGTATCAGGCACCAGGTGAATGCTGTACGACACAGGCACCTCCACCGGCGCCAGCACATACAGCTCAGCCGTCACCGGGCGTAGCGGCTCAATGTAGGTTTTCACCTCTGCAAGCTGTGTCGCGTTCGGGACAGGGTCCGCATCGTCGTCGCGCATAACGAATAAGCCAACGGTTCCAGACCCCATGTAATTGCCTACGCACCAGGCGCGAGTCACCCCAGCAACCTCAAGCGCCCAGGTTTCGTAATCATCCGCGGAACCCCCATGCGGAATGACGCGATAGGACCGAACCACCCTGGCGCGCAAAGACTCGATGCTTTCCTTTGCGATACCACCGGTCAAACCCGGCGCCAATACGGTGAACGCGTTGGTGATACCGGACACGGGCTGGACCAGCGTCAAGGCAAGGCCGGCGTCCGCGTTCCCGAGTGTTCCGGCATCTACCGCCTCGATCGTTGTGGTATTAACGCCGGCCACTGTCGTGACGCCGGTCGCGACCTTGTAGGTCCGACCGTCACTGGCCTGCAAAACGACATCAGCGTCAAGGACGGCACCCTCGGCTGCCGTAAAGTTGATCGAGCCCTTCGAGGGTTGAGCCGAATTTCTCGGCTGATTCAGGCGCAACAGCGCGATCCGCTCCAGGGTTTCTTCATCGGCACTGTCGGGCAGTATCTGTTCGGCAATCCAGCCGAGGTAACCGTAAAGGCCATAGGCGGCGCCGCCCAACGTCCGCGCCAAAACCTGTGCATCCGAACGGCGTAGGGAGTCGCTGGCCAGGTCGCTTTGGGTGCGACTGACCAAAACAGACAGTGAAGGTGTTTCAAACGGCATAGATCACCTGCCAGGAAGAAGTGGGTTTGATTTCAAGGCGGGCGCCGGCGGTTATCGTCAGGATCACACCGAGATTCAGACGGTTGATGTCAGCCCTTTCACTGGAGATCTCGATACCGATGACATGCCCATCATCGAGCAGCCAGCGCAGCGCCTCGTTGGCATAGAACTCAGCGTCACGCTGAGTGGCGTCAGTGAGCTTGACTCTGCGCAACAACCACAACCGCGAACCGATACGGTCGTCGGCAATGGCCGGGTAGCTATCGCCCCACCAGCCATACCGTTCTTCATCGTCGACGGGGTCGTCTGTGGCTGCACGCCGCCATGTGTACAGGCTGATGATTACCGCCCGGGTCAATGCAGCTTCGACTGTGCTGGATATAATCATCAGACCCCCGATACCGGCGCGCCGCTCTGGCCAGTGCCGGATTGCACGCTGCTGTGAACGTGCTCGATCTGGCTGATGCCGCCCGCCACCTGATCACCATCCGAAACGATGCGGCCGGTCTGATTGATCACCGGCGTATCGATGTTCACTGCGGTGGTGGCCTTGATGTTCAGCGTCCCGGTTTCGATGTCGATGATCTTGCCGCGCTTGAAGTGGACCTTGTCGCCCTCGTCGGTGTAGATGACCACCTCACCAGGTGCCAAGGCCTTGATCCGGTACCGGCGATCAGCGGCCACCAGCACCACGGCATGGGAGCGATCACCGCCGAGGAACGCCGTCAGCACCTCGGCGCCCGCCAGCGGGTTACTGGTGAAACCGTAGGGCTCGAAATGTTCAGCATCGTCTTTCAGCTCATCGGCAGTCAGGCGCACCTGCAACGTCTGCATCATTTTTCCGGCGGCAGCCAGCACCACGGTGCCGCGGGCCATCATGCTTTTCAGGCTCATTGTTTGGGCTCGTAGTCTGCGGGGATGAGGTACTCGAAGTTGTCGCCCTTACCGCCTTTCTTCAGCTTGCGGTTTTTGAGCGGGTCGTTCGGTTCTGGCTCGAAGCTGTCAGGGGGTGCGACTTCCATTTTGGTGATCATGCCGCCCTCGGTGAGGGCGTAAGTCACTCGCGAAATGAGCATCCAGCGGTCAAACCCAATAATCGGGTCAATGACCCGCACCAAGGTGTTGTGCTTCCAAAGCGCGCCATTGGATTGCCGCCAGCCCTGTACGGTGTAAGTGGTGGTGAGTGCTTTGCCCATCCGGGTGATGCTTTCCCAGTTAGCCCTGGCCTGCGCCAGTTCCTGGGTCACCTGCCCCGATTGCTGGATGATCTTCACCCGCTTGCGCGTGACACGTTCGTCAGTGACCGTTGCCGAAACCTCTGCGGCGTCTTCGCCGAATGCCTCGTCGCTGCCACTCTTCTGGCCGAGTACGCGGTATTCGGAGAACACACCCGAAAAGTCCAGCGGTGCTCCACCGGTGAGAATGTTCTTTCCCACCTCCAGGGGATCGAAGGCCCACCCTTCACTGCCCGGCCGAGCCAGCACGACCATGCCGGAGGCATCGTCCGTGGAGAACACGCGAAAAAGCGTCAAGAGCCGGTCGATGGATTCGAACACAGTTTCGCCGGGTTCAATCGTGTGATCCGACAGCTTGGCGCCTTCGGGAATTTCGCTGCGGACCTTGATCCCGTAGGGTGTGGCCAGCGCCGTCACGATGGACAGCACACTCTGGTTGTTCCACTGCCCCGGCTGGTTAATAGCAGCGCAGTCCACCAGGTCTGACGCGACCGATCGACCACTGATCGACATGTTGATTTGCTTGTCGTCGTAGTCAATTGGCGAGGCATACACCCAGCCGGTCAACACCAGATCCCCCCCAATGCGAATCTGGCATTTGGCACCCTCACGTATAGGTCGCCCAACATTCTGACCTGGCCACTTCCAGGTAATACTCAAGTTGAATGATCGCGCCTGATCCTCAAGACCGGGGGTGATTTCCACCGATTTCCAGCCAGAGTAATCCGAGCCGTCAGCGGTGAGCGTGACAGTGTTTTCGTCTTCGATCATGGGTTACCTCTGGGCGATTTTGATCGGCACCGCCGGTATGAACCCGGGATGCCGGATGCGGTTGCGCTGTACGACCTCCGCCGCTCGAGTCGCATCGCCAAAGCGCCGGTAAGCGATGACCAAGGCCGACAAAGTTTCAGGTGGGGTGATATCGACCAACCGAACGCCAGATGCCGCCACCGCCGTCAGGTGTTTCACCACTGCCTGGCGCAAGGTGTTGAGCACCACGTAGTGCGCTGAGTCGGCCTTGAGCGATGCCTCGAAGATGGCTTCGTCAAGGCTGTCACGCAGCTGCAACAAATCGTCGGCGACCGGAACCTCTGGACGAACCACTGGCTGAATCGCCTGTTGCTCGACAGATGGAGTCGAGTTCGTCGACACCGGCTGCGAGGCGATAGACATTTCGCTGATGATCAGCGCCACCTGAACCAGCAGCGCGTCCTGCACCAGATCGGCCGTGGCCTGTGATGCCGCGATCGCATCCACCCCACCAATCTGCGCGACGGTGTTGATGCTGGTCACCGCCTCCGATTGCTGAGTGGCGACGGCTACTGTGTTGCGGTAGCTTGAAGTCGAGCTTGTGCTTGAACTCGAGCTTGAGTTCGAGTCAGAACCCAAGTAATCACCAACCGAGAAATCACTGAAGTAGCTGGAGAACAGCGACGACAGTGCATCGGGCGAATTCATGAGCGACTGCACAAACCCCGTGAGGTTGGTGAAGATGCCCACGAACGGCGCGAACTGCTGCTGAATGACCGCGTAGACGCTCGACAGCGTATTACGCAGTCGAGCCAAACCCAGACGGGCCTGATCAACTTTCGCCATGGCCGCCTTGTACCTGGCCAGTGCCGATTCCAGCAAGCTGTCGGCCGCCTTCACCACCTGCTGCTGGCTGTTAACCTTGGCGGCCGGAAACTTCAGCGGGGTATCTGGATAGAAGGTCACCGAGAAGCTGACCATGCCCCCTTGCTGGAAGTCGTGGGTCATATCAGCTTCGCCGGACTTGACCTGCATGCGTCCGAGCCACGGGTGGACTAACTCCCCCGAGCCCGGGGTTTGAATGGCCTCAAGGAATTTGTCGCGGCGCTCAAAACAGTCGTCGCCAATGATCCAGCACGTCAGCCGGTGCACCTGAGACTGCTTGCCCAATTGCTCGAAGAACGGTTCGTCACGCTGCGGGAATTCGTGCAGCTGACCCTTCATGCCGATCGGTACCGATGCCTGGGGAATCAAAAAGCTGATCCCCCGGAACGAGGCCGGCAGCAAATCATCACGCCATGTTCTGTCAGCCATGTGCTTATCCCTTCATGACGCCAACGGTGCGGGTACCGACGTTGGGTTTTATTTTCAGCCCGGCCTGACTGGACTGCGGCTGATCCACGGTGGTGCCCGCCGGCGCACCTTTGATGTTGACGTTGATTTCGCCATTCAGCTTTTGCGCATTGTTTGCGGCGGTCTGCTGGAGCAGACTGCCTGATGGAGGCAACTGACCCGGGGCGCTCAACAACCGGTTGTTGTTGATGCCAAAGGCTTGGTTGTTCCCCGCCTGCCGCGCCTGTGCCGCCTTCGTCGCATCGGCCTGCAACAGCTCACCTGTTCCCCCACCGACGCCGGCATTTCGTTTTTGCTGGGCTTCCGTGAACGCGTTGACCTTGTTGGTTGCCGTCTGGATGATCCCTTCGCCGCCCTCCCCGCCGCCGAACCATTTCATGATTGGCTCGATGATGGGTTTCAGCTTCGCCCATAGTTCTTGGAACCATGCAGTGATTGGCCCCCAGTGCTTGATGATCAAACCTAGCGGCGACCAGTCGAACATGGTCTTCAGGAAGTCCATGACCGGCACCGACAGCGCCATCAGCAGGTCCCACACAGCGCCGAAGAATTCGGTTAGCGGGCCCCAGTTCTCAACGATGCGCCCAAGCGGTGTCCAACTCACAAAAGACTTGAACCATCCCCACGTCGCCAGCACCGGCTCGCGAATTTTCTCCCACAGTTTTTCGAAGTACGGCGCAACGACCGACCAGTTGGCAATCAGGATCCCGGCGGCCAGGGCTATCCCGCGGACAAGCAGGCCAACCGGTGACATCGCCATGACGGCGCTCAGGATTTTGGTAGCCACGATTGCGCCCATTACGGCAACGCGCAGCACACCGAAGGCGATACCGGCGCCGAGTACCCCCCTGATGACTCCAGGATGCGCCGCTGCCAGTTTGGAAAGCTGAGAAACAAGCGGGCCAATCTGGGTAAGGACGTCGTTGAACGGCGGCAACAGTGCGCTACCGATATCGATACCCAGCCGGGTTACTTTGTTGTTCATCAGTTGCAATGCGTTGGCCGTGGTCTTCGACCGGGCCGTGTATTCGGCTTCCATCGAGCCAACAAACTTGCCCTCTTTGCCAACCGCCGAGAAGCTGGTTTTCAGCAGGTCCAGGTTCGTCAGCAACGGGGCAATCGCCGAAACCGACTCGCTACCAAAAAGTTGGGTCAGCAGGCCAGCCTGCTTGGCCGGATCAACCTTTGCGATGCGCTCAAGTACATCCTCGATCGTTCCTTGAGCATCTTTCTGCATGCTCTTGGCGACCTGGCTCGTATCGAGACGTAGCGACTTGAATGCTTGCGACTGCTCTTTCGTTGCTGCCTTACCTTTGGTAAGAGCCAGCATGAAGTTCTTCATACCGGTAGCAGCGACTTCGCTGGGCACACCGACGCCAGCCAGCGTCGCGCCCATGGCGGCAATCTGGCCCGAAGCCAAGCCGGCAATGGAGCCAAGCGGGCCAATGCGAGTGACGATGTCAGAAATCTGTGCTGCCGAGGATGGACCGACGTTGCTCAGGTAGTTGATCTTGTCAGCCAGCGCGACCACTTCGGGCTGGGTCATTTTGAAGGACGTTCGCCACTTCGCCATCATGTCGCCTGATTGCTCGGCAGTCTGGTCAAAGGCGATGCCCATCTTCACCGCGTCCTCGGCGAACTGTTTGAGTTCGCCGCGAGCGAAGCCAGCCTGGCCACCTGCGGCCACGATGGCAGCAATACCACTGGCTGCCATCGGCATCTTTTCCGACATATCAAGGACGTCCTGTCCCATCTGCTTGAACTGCTCGGGGGTTTCGAACGTGACGACCTTCTTCACATCAGCCATCGACGACTCAAACTCAATCGCCGCCTTGGCACCAGCAATAAACGGCGCCGCAAATGCACCGCCCTGCAGGACATCCTGAAATCCGATCTTTCCCAAGCCTGAACTGTTCATCTGCTTGCGGAAGCCCGCAACGTTCTTCGCCGCCCCCTTCAGCGTCGGCGACAGCTTGTCGACGCCGGTGATCAACGCCTTGAGCTGGAACTTGTCCGCCATCACTGCACCTGCTGGGATTGGTTGATACGTTGAGCGTGCTCCAGTGATTCAAGGAGCACATCCAGCGGCCGGGCCATCATCAGTTCCGGGTCGATCTTCCAGAACCACGCCAGGTCATAAGCGACCTCGATCAGTTGCTTGATGGTGTCGACGCCGCACTCATGAAAAAACTGGCCACCGCCCAGCTCAATGCGTTGAAGTCGGCCAGATCCAGCTGGTTGACCGACGACGGCGGGATGCCCGCGCAAACCGCGATGTACTTCGCCGCGACATCCATATCCAGACTGACTTCTTCGTTTTTGTCGATCTTGTACGGCAGCGATTTAATGGCGCGGACTTCCTGCACCGTCGGACGGCGCATCGTCAGCTCGGTGACGGGCTCGCCGTGAGCCTCGATGGCGACCTGCAACTTCATTGAATCACTCATTGCCAACTCCCATTGACGCCATCAAATTGCAGTTCGACTTCGCCTTCATCGCCTTTCAAAGAAGGCTCATCAACCAGGTACGCGCCCGACAGGACGTACACCCGACCATTTTTGAACTCACAGGTGACAGTCATATCTCGACCGTTGACCAGGGTTTTGAGCGGGAAGCCCGCTTCAAAGAGCGTGGTCATCTTCAGGTAGGGCGCCAGTTCTTCTTCCTTGTAGAAACCGGGATAAACCGTTTCCCGCTTTACCGTCATGAGCGGTGCTTCTGCGCCACCCTTAATTGTTAACTGCGTTCCATCTACTTTGACGTAAGCGGTGCCCGCGATTAATTGACCCATGGTCTGTCTCTCCAGAATGAAAAAGCCCGCGCAGGGCGGGCTGGGTGTTCGGGGTCAGCGTTACGCCGCGGCGTCGTACTGAAGGCGGAACTGGTTGAGCATCGCGAAGATACGCAGGCCGTTGATGTAATCCGGCGGGAACAATACGTTCACCCGGCTCGGGTCGTTGCTGTCGCGCTCGACCACCAAGTGTTCGGCGAACAGCTCGGCATTTTCTACGTGGCCTTCATTTTCGAGCTTTGCATACTGCGCGATCAGCTCGCCCCGGATCGTGCTCGGTGTGACGATCGGCTGACCGGCGCCGAACTTCGTGCCGTCGCTCGCCAGCTTGTGGCGTCCGTATTTGCTGGTGATTACGCTCTGCATGCGCCGGACGATGTACGCTGATTGGTGCATGGTTTCGCTATCCAGGTACGAGTTATCAGCCTGACCATAGGCATTCTTCTGGTAGGTGGTGATTGAGCGCTGGATGCGTACGTAGCCGCCTTCGTAGTACGCGGTGGCCATGCCGTAGTTCAGCAGCGACTGACGCTCCGTCAGGGTGAATCGGTCGCTGGCCGGCGCCGGGTCGAGCCCTGGAAGACTGCCGCTTTGGGTTGGACGGCTGGCATCGGCCGAGATGAACACAGCGGTGCGAGCGGCCAGCGCCGCTGCCTGCACCCAGAACGGTTGTGGCACGCTGGGCTCCATGGCCTGAATGGTCATGTGCTGATCGTTTCGGGCCTGACCAGCCGCAACCAATGTACCGAGCGTGCCACGCTTCGCGCTGTAAACGTGACCGAACAATTGCTTGGCCCAGCTCCAGCGGCCTGTGCTGTCGTCCATCGCATCTTTCCAGGCGTTCAGCGTGGTGACGTCGGACCAGGGCACGCACATGAACTCGAAAGGCTCATCGCCCAGCGCCGCGATGGCGTCCAACTGGTCCGGGGCACCGACACCAGCGGTCATTGCCGTGGCAACCACTGCCAGTCCGGTCGGGGTCATTTCGCCATTGGACTTGCCCAAGCGATTCATGGCGATGCTGATGTCATTACCGCTTTCGCCCGCCCATTTACAGGTCAGCGTGACGATCCCATCCACGGCCGCCGCCGTGACCGGCAAGTCTGGGGAGGCATTGATTTTGACCGCCAACGCGCCAGCGGCAACTGCCGCAGTCGCCGCGGCTACCACCGTTGACTGAACGCGCACACCGCCGACATACACATTCAACAGACCCGCCTCGGTGGCGGTGCCAGTCAGGGTGATGGTTGCGCTGGCAACTGCGCCCGAGTCCTTGATCAGCGGCAGGCACCAGATTTCGCCAATGGGGTCGGTCTTTCGCCAGGTCTCATACATAGCCGCCAGCATCGATCCCTGGCCGCCAATGTCTTTGGCCAGCGCTACGCTGGACACCAGCACCAGCTTGCCGATGCTTTCGCTGGTGGCGTTGTCGTTGACCTGGGCGACGATCAGCCGGCGCATGGCCGACGACGCGCTGTTGGCCGCCGAGTTATCCATTTCCGCATAGAACAGCGGCACACGGATATCGGCGGGGATGTTGCTGAATCCGATAGCCATTATTGAGCGTCCTCGGTCTTCGCCGCGCCTGCGGCTTTGGTGGATTGTGCTTTCGTGCCTTTGATCGTGACGTCACCATCGGCAAGGCGACGGCGCCACCAGGCAGTGTCGGGAACTTCCCGGCCCTCGGCGGGCAATAGGTCGCCAGCCTCCGGATCGGGCACAGCACGGCCATCGGCCGGCACCACGGTGATGCGCTTGGTCATGGTGTTACGTCTCCAGTAAATTGGACTTCAATGCGCCCATCCGGGCCGGGGCGTTTCAAGTTGGGATCTGCGGGGTCGATGCAGTCCATGTTGAACTTCACACCAGTGAAATCGGTGAGGCCGTCGAGTTCGAGTTCGTGCCAGGTTTCAGCGGGATCGCCTTGGCGATTTCGGCCAAGCCGGAACTGGGAGACGAACGCGAACTGATAGATCACACGGCTCCGGCTGATGTGAACTAATACGCCATTGTTGTATTCGAGCGGCTCGTATTCCGGGCCGGGCTTCCAGCCAACCAGCGCCCGCCAGAGTTCGGCGCGCAGGTCATGCAGCAAATCATTTGCCTCCTGACCGCGTTCATCGCCAGCATCGAGAACGATCACCACTGTGAACTGATCCGTGATGTCCTGAATGACTGCGTTTTGGGCCTTGTTCGGTGTAGCCGCATCAGCTGAGGCGATTACGTAAGCCGCTGGCATAGGGAGCTTTGCGCTTTCAACAACAGCGTCCCAGTCGATCCCGCCCGCCACACGACCGGCAAACGAAGGGCAAGCCAATCTCAGGTGAGCGACTATCGGACTCAACTTCATTGATCAAATCTCAGGTATAAAAAAACCCCGCATCAGCGAGGTTTTTTTGAAGTGGACATTCAGCCTTTAGTAAAACTTTCCAGTATCGAGCCGACATCGATGTCAGCCGGCAAGGGGAGCGGCATAACTGCAATATCAGATTCGTTGGAGAACTTTCCCTGGGCCAGCTGGCGGGCGTTACCGTTCACCGACTTAAACTTGCCCGCGTCATAAAGCCAGATATGGGGCGAGCTCTTGCCATTAAGGGTCAGGTTCCAGCAGCCAACCATGGAGTGACTCCCCACGACTTTCGAATCACATTCGACGGACCCGTTCGGATGTATCTTGTGGTTCAGGTAGATGAGCGTAATACGATCGATTGCACTGCTCGGCGCCTCACGAGCTGCTTCGGCTGCATGGGCCTTCATCACCAACGCCAACATGGCGATAGGAACAAGCGAGATCAACGCTTTCATAGGTAACTCCCTGTATTTAAAACAGCAAGCCTATCCCAAAGCGGTTTCGCCAGTCACCCCAACGCAGCCGCGAACGCGGAGAATAGGATGGATTGCACCTGCGCCGATGAGTCCTGAAGGGCATCCGCCATGTAGTTGTCCCGAGGCTTGATACGCCATTCACCAGCTGCGCGCTCGGCAACAAGCCTGGCCCGGGCTCCGGCTGCGCGGCGGTTCTTTCTTCCCTTGCCTTTACCGGGCGCAAGCTTTCCGGGACGCCGACCTTGCTTCACACCGTAGTGCAGGTAGGCCGGGTAGAACTCCCCCATTTCAGGGGTGAGCGTCGGGGAGATTTTCACCATGAATCCCGATCGGGACACCTTGAACTTTATGGACTCGACCGTTGCCCCGGTTCGGTTGACCGGGTATCCATCCTGGCCCTTGCCAAGCACAAGGTTCATTTGAGCATGCTGGGTGACCAACAAACCCGCCTTGCGCATACCTGCGCGGATCTTCCTTTTATCGAAGGCGTCTCTTTCAAAATCCTCGAAGCCTTCAACGTGCAGGTAACTTTCGACCGAAGCCGAGTTAGCCATAGATACCTCCCCCGGGCCGTTCTGGCCCCTGCTCTTCAACTTCAAGAAGGGTGTAACGCCGCGTACCATTCATGTCAGCGACCCTGCGCACCCGGTAGATGATGGAGCCATGCAACACTTCGTGGGCGTCGCTCATTCCCTTCAGGTAATAGAAGGTCACCCGATGGGTAATCTTCACATCAGTCTGGACGCCGTTCGCGTAAACAGCGGTGCCGACAGGTTCGATCTTTGCCCAGCGGTTTTTCTGCTCGGTGAATACTGAGTCAAGTCCTTGGTCCGGCGCAGGGATATCTGTCCGCAATCGGATCGTGATGCGTCTGTCCAGTTCACCGGCACTCGGTTCGCGCATGGCCATGGTCAGAACCTCGGCGGAACGGTGATATCAGCCACCAGGTGATCAAGAAACGCAGACGGCAGTTCGGCCAATGTCTGAC
Source organism: Pseudomonas sp. LBUM1673 (assembly GCF_059695645.1). Taxonomy (NCBI): domain Bacteria; kingdom Pseudomonadati; phylum Pseudomonadota; class Gammaproteobacteria; order Pseudomonadales; family Pseudomonadaceae; genus Pseudomonas; species Pseudomonas sp. LBUM1673. The sequence continues at coordinate 1,493,719 of NZ_CP166780.1, read as the reverse complement.
CGACCAGGAACATTTCCGGATGTCGGTAGATAGTTGCCGCCGCCATCAGCAGCCAATTGCGCACGCCGGGGTGCAGTTCCAACTCGAGTGCGGCCTTGTAGCGAATCCGAAGCGGGCCAGAAGGACGGCCCGCGCGGAAAGACAGGAAGCTTTCACGCTGCTCCTGACGCAGCTCTATCGAGCCCGTATGCGCAACCCATGAACCATCAGGCTGCTGGACCTCAACCGATACGACCTCTGTAGCCTGACCGACATCCAGCGCGTGCCCAGAGGGAAAGCCCGCCGGCCATTGTTCTTCGTAGATCGCGCCGCGGATTCCGGCACCTGTCCTGGATTCGCACTGAGTGGTGACGCCAGGGATGATGATCTGCTCGATCAACCCCGGTTCCATGTCTTCAGGTTCAAGCCGGCACTGGAAGGCCACTTGCTCCAACGTCAGGACGGGCTCGCCGAAGTACTCGATTCGACGGGCCATGGCTTATGGTTTCTCTTCGTTTTCGTTTTCGTTTTCGTTTTCGTTGTCGTTGTCGTTGTCGCCGCCATCGTTGCCACCGCTGGTTGGTGTGGCGGGAAGTTTATCGCCGGCTTTGCCGGCTTTTTTCTTGGGCGCCTTTGCCTTTGGCGTCGGATCACCGCCCCCCTCATACGCCTCAGCGAAACCCTTGGACTTCAGGCCATCAGCAACCGCCTCGTCAAACCCGGCCAACTCATCAGCCGAGTAACCGCGCCAGGCTTTCAGAAAACGCACCACAACTTTTTCGCTCATCGCTTGAACCTCAGATATGCAAAGCCCCGCCGAAGCGGGGCAAAGGGATTACATGCCAGCGCCCCACTTCACGCCGACCGCGACCACGATGCACTCCACGTGGCGCGGACCAAAGTCGTGCTTGGCGATCACCTTGACCAGCGTCTGATCACGTTGGAAGGCGCTGACCATGTTGCCTTCAGAGTCCTTATACGCGGCCTCGCTACTGAACGAGATCGTCAGGTCCATGTCTTCGCCGATCATCATGTCTGCGAAGTTGACGAAGTAGAATTCAGTCTCGTTGCCACCCGCGCCAAGGTTCACCGGGATCTGATTGCTCAGACCAACCGGATAACCTTTGAACACGCCCTGTTCAATTTCCGGGTAGGCCTTGTTGCCGTTGCCATCACGCAGCGATTGCAACCAGCGGAACACGCGCGGATGCATCAGCCAACCGCAGTCCTTCATCATCACGTTGGCCGTTTCGATGCGAAGCATCATGCCGCCGCAGAACAGGTCGATTTTTTCCAGGGTAATGTCGGCGGTGTCGGGAGCCGGTAATACGTTGAACGCCTGTGCCCAATAGCGCATGCCCTTGGGCAACGAGCCCGTGCCATCTGCCCGGATAAAGTGCAGGTCTTCCGAGAGCCCCATCGACACTGCCAGGTCGCTGACAACGATATCATCGGTTCGCGGGCTGATCCCTGCGTTGGCGATCAGGTCATTCGAGATAGGCACAATCGCGGCGGCTTTTTTCGCAGACAGTTTCGTGTCCGCGAACGTCATACCCGTGACCGGAATATCTGTTTCGGTACCGATGTACGTGACGACGGTGTTGCCAGTGATACGTGGCATAGTCAGGTTGCCATTGTTCAACGGCAGACTTCGGGTACCCATCTTGCGCACAACCGACATCGGGCGTAGAGCCTCGATAATCTCGGTGGCGAAGTTTTGAGGAACTAACACACCACCGGCACCCGGCGTCACGGTGCTTAGCGCCATGGAAACCTCAGTGGAAAAACCACCTTGTTGCGCCATTTGAGCGGCCTGCTGCTGATTGCCTCCGGCGGCGGCCAGCAAACGGACCATCTGAGCCATACGCACCCCTGGTGCATCAGCTGGACCCGAACCGGAAATGTAACCTGGTGGCGGGCTGGTCCGGCCTTGCGCCGATTCACTTACCGGTACCGCATTGGCGGCTGCCATTCGCTCGGCCTGTTCCGCTCGACTGATCTTGTCAGTCAGCGCATTGAATTCAGCCTCCAAACTGGTGAATTGAGCCAGCTGCTCCGCCGACAGGGTTTCACCACTGGACTCAAGCTTGGCCAGAGCCTGAAGCGAATCATTGAGTTTGGCGCGTTCGCTACGCATTTGAAGTACAAGGGACATGGTGCCTCCTGGGCATTAAAAACCCGCACTGGGCGGGCTTCGGTGACTGCCGCGAACGCGGTCAGATCAGTGTTTGGAAATTCAGTGCGGCGGCACGGACCGATAGGCGACCTTGCTGCCGGTTGGCGCGGCTCAACTCGACCGAGTGCGATAGCTCATCGACAGCCTGTTGCGGGCTCTGCATGCGATCGGCAAGGCCAGCCGTAATACCCGCCTGCCCCCGATACAGCCCGGCTTCAGTTGCCATCACCTGCTGCACGGACAACCCGCGATACTCGGCTACTGCGTTGACAAAGAGCTGGTAGCTCTCCTGCACAACGTCGTTAAGGTATTTGAGTGACTGATCGCTCAGCGGCTCATGAGGACTAAGGTCGTTTTTGTGGGCCCCCGCAAACACGGTGGTCACCTTGACGCCCATGCCCTCTTCCATTTTGGAGCGGTCCATGTGACTAGCGATGACACCGATCGAGCCGACGCCACTGGTCTGGCTCACCACCAGTTCACTACAGGCCGAGCCCAGTAGGTAACCGCCGCTGTAGGCCATAAAATTGACGATGCCGGTGATAGGTTTCTGCTGAGCCATGGCGCGGATATCGGCCGCCAGTTCGAACGCGCCAACGGCAGAACCGCCAGGGCTGTCGATGTCCAGCACGATCCGCTCGACCATCGGATCTGCAACAGCGTTGCGAACTTGAACTCGCAACGCTTCATAGCTAGTCATCGTTTCGCACATGCTGATATGGCTGCCGCGGCTGACCAACACGCCGCTGACCGGAATCACCTCGATACCGGTCCGGGCGATTGCTGTACGGCGTTCTTCTTCGCGTTGAGCGATGCGGTCCATTCCGTCATCTGCCCAAAGTGCTGCACCGTCCCGGGCGCCGATGTTGACGATGTTCAAGCTCATTGCCTGGTTGGCCCAGCGAACGCCGAGGTCCAACATATCAGGCGACACCAGCAACGGCTGATTGAACAGTAGGCTGGAGGCTCGTAGGTAGTTTTTCATTGCGCCAACATCCTCTCGATTTCAGCGTGCTGAAGCTCAAGGTTGGCTCGCACGTTTGGTTTAGTCAGGTCCGGGGCGCCCTTACCTGCGTCCACCATATTCATGGGTTGCAGGTAGATATCGCCGCCCGGTACCGGGGGCATGTTCTCCAGCCGCCGGATGTCGTTGACGCTGAGCCAGCCCCATTGCCGGCCAATGGCATACGCTTCGTACCGGCTCTTCTGGTCACCGCGCAGCAGACCGGACAGGTTGAACTCAATGAAGTAGTCGCGCCGGTCAGCAGGCAGCAGAAAGTCGCGCATCATCGACTGTTCGTGACGCTTGACCCAGGGCAACAGGGCGAAAACCACGAACTGGATCATCAATTGCTCAAGGGTGTTGTAGTTGGACTTCTCCAGGTCATTGACCATGGGCAGCGGAATCTTGTAGATCCGGGCGATATCGGTACCGCTGGTTTTGAGGATGCCCAACACCTCGGCGTCCACGTTGTTCATGGAGACGGGTTTGAAGGTCATGCCCTCTTGCAGCAGCGCGACTTTCTTGGCGTTGTCCATACCGCCGAACTTCGCGCCCCACTGATCGACGATCTTGTCGATGCTGCCCTGGTCCTTGATCGACGGCGCTTCACGCGGCCGCTCGATCACGCCGGAGACGGTCACACCATTGGCGAAGCTTTTGCCGGTGTACTGCCTCACGGCTTGGGCCAAACCTATCGACTCGGCGTGCACTTCAATCGGCGACAGCCCAACATAGTGGTTGGTGCTGAACCATCGCACGTGGTGGATCATGCGCATCGGCAGAGCTTCGCCGCCGCCGATCCGGTAGTACGGCAGCATGTCGCCGCCCTTCAGCACCTGGACCTTGTCGTTGCACAGCGGCCACAGTGCGATGATGTTGCCGTCCTCCCGGCGATCGATGAAGCTGTAACCGTTGCCGCGCAACCCTGCGGCACCCTGCGTGCATTCCCGGTATTCATATGGCGTTTGAAAGCCATTGGGTTGATACCGAAGGACGTCATACGCCGGATGGTTGATGGCTGCCTCTCGCTGGCCTTTGTCCAGGCGCTTGTACATCTCGCAGGGCAGTTGCCCCATGGTCTCGGCCAATAGCGTGACGCAGTTCTGCAGGATGGGTAGGCCCAACGCCGATTCGGGTGTGACCTTCACGCCTGAGCTGTTGCGACCGCTGCCGATCAGTCCCCGCCAGAAGCCGCTGCCCGTGTCTGTCAGATTGCCGCGCCCCTCGCCGAGCACGCTTGAAAAGAACATGCTCAACCTCCTTGGGGTTTGGATTTGACTTTCATTGCAGCGGATGCGCGATCGGCAAGGAATGACCAGGCCATCAAGCCGAAGCCGGCGACGATGCAGGCTACCGGCGCGCTGATCATTGCCACTCCGTACACCAGCAAGCTGAAGCCCAGCAGCCCGGCCAGCCAAGAAAGGATGACCAATTTCATATACCCGCCCCTTCGTCGTAGATGGATTTGCCGGTCGGGCCGCCAGCTTTGCTGCTGGTCCCGATGGCGATGATGGCGGCGACAATGCCGTCGATTCGGCCCGTGGCCTTGGCCTTGTCCGCCTTACGGTTGTTGGCAGGGTCGGAAACGATTACTGCGTTGCCGGCGCACCAGGTCATCACCGGGTTGCCGTCGTGGCGCAGTGTTTCAACCGTTTCGTTTTCGATGACTTCCCAGTCAGTTGGATCAAGATCGATGACATCCTGTTCAGGTGATCGGCCGAGTAACCGGCGTTCAAACTCGTCAACCGCCGGGGCCATGTCCTTGAAGCCCTGACCAAAGCCCACCATTTCCGGGAGCGTGATGTCTTCGTCGCTCATCAATTGCAGCAAGTCTTCGACACGCCACCGGTCATAGCCAATGCGCTCAACGTCGAAGTAGGCGCAGATCTTCACTAGGCGAAGCAGAACGTGCTTCTTGCTGATGGCCCTGCCCGACGTCGTTTCGAGGTGGCCGTCCTTGATCCACATGGCATAGGGGACTTTGTCGCGATCCTCGCGCCCTTGTAGGTCGTCGTCCGGTATCCAGAAATACGGCAGCAGGCGCCAGTGTGGGTCGTGCAGGGTCGGCCAAAAGATCAGGACGAATGCCGTCAAGTCGGTGGTGCTGGAAAGGTCCAGCCCGCCGACACAGCGGCGGTTCCGCAGCAGCCGCATGGGCACGCGCTCTTCGGCTTGTTTCCAGACGTCCCAAGAGATCCACGGGGCGTCAGCCGATGTCCACTCACAGAAGTTCAGGCGGCGTACCACTGACTCTTGGGCTGGCAGCCCTCTGGCTGACTGGACCTGCTCACGCAGATACATGCGACCAGGGATGCCATCGCTCTGACCTTCAGCGATGTGATCGAGTGAAGGGTTGACCTTGGACCAGCAGGCTTCATCTTTGAGCGGGTCATCGCCTTCATCCAGGGAACAGATGAAGGCGAAGAAGCTATCGTTGTCTTCAATGGCCGCGCAGATACGCACACCCAGGTCGTGGTACTGACCGCAAACCGTCTTCTTGTCGGAACCGCTGTTGGTGATCATCACCACCATAGCTTTGCGGCGGTTCTTTGTACCGGCGCGCATCATGTTCACGGTGGAAGCGGTCTTGTGCTCGTGCAGCTCGTCTAGCAAACCAATGTGCGGCCGTGGCCCGGACTTGCCTTCGTCGGCACTGATGGGCCGGAAAAAAGAGTTGGTGCTCGGATAGAACAGGTTCCAGACTTTTTCATCCCGCCCCGACTGCACCAGCCGAGAACGAAGCTTTTTAGACATGTCGACCATCGACACGGCATCTCGAAACAGGATCATCGCCTGATCGCGTTTGGTGGCCGCCGCGTAAATTTCAGCGCGCTGCTCACCATCAGCAACCAGTCCGTAAAGGCCGATACCTGCAACCAACGGACTTTTGCCGGACCCTTTGCCTGTCTCGATGTAGCCCAATCGGAAGCGGCGATAACCATCAACGGTCATCCAGCCAAATAAACTACCGACAACGAAGGCTTGCCACGGTGCAAGCATGAACGACATGCCTTCGTAATCTCCACCATTCAGGCAAAGGACATCCTCGAAAAATCCAATAGCGCGGTTTGCAGCATCCAGATCCCAAATCAAACCGCGTGACGGGCCGTGCTCCACGTCTCGAAGGTGGCGTTTACAGGCGTTACGAACGTTGGGGCCCGCGATGATTTCACCAGCCAGGACGGCATGGGCAAAGGAAGTAACTCGATCTTCAACTGAAGTACTTGTCTGCGGCGTCTCGTTGGTCATTTGGGAATAGATCACCTTGCGGTGCCGATGCAGTTTTCAGGTTGCGCCGGGACATTGGCGACATGCCGAACTGGGCGCCGGCGGCATTAGCACGCTTCTCCGCGTCGTTCGCGAGCTGGCGAAGGACGTGCATCTGTTGCGCGCCGGTCTTGAAGGTTTGGATATCGCCACCCAATTCATCATCGGATGCAGTGTTGCGCTTCGTGATCAGCCGCTGGTAGCGACGCCAATCAGCCACGGCCTGGCAATAAGTGGCCAGCGCCATCGAATCCAACTGCGAAACGATGCCCAGAGAAATCAACGCGGGGACCAACTCATCCCATTCCGTGACCGCTTCAGCGGACAAGACATCGGGTCTTGGCGGTGCGCCCACTGGTACAGCGGGCTTCGCTATCTCCGCGAGCAGGTCCTCGCGATTTTCCCGACCTCGGTTTCCTTGCAAAAGTTTGAGCACCGCCGGCATTCCGGGGCGCCCCGAGTTTCCATTTCCGGCCATAAATAACCCCTAGCTGTTGATACCCCCCCTCCCTCATTTTTCCCGACTTTGCGTAAAGAGGGGGGCGAGCGGTCTAGAAGGAAGTCTGAATGAAGTTTTTCACCCCCCCTACCCTCGGGGTTGTGCCATTTTTTGGTGCGTGGGGATGGTCCATCACCGGTTCCAGTGATGCCCCGGGTCGACTGGCCTGCCGTCGAGATGGCAGCCGGGTAGCCGGCCGCTCTTCTCCATCCGCTGTTTGGTCGAGTCATGACAGAACTTACACAGGCTCGCCCAGTTCTTCGGATCCCAGAACAACTTCCATGCCGCCTTGATGCGCACCGGATCGCCGCTGTCCTTGGCGTCCTTCAGCTTCGGCGCCGTCTTGTGGTCAACGATGGTTGCTGCCACCGGCCGCTGGTCCGTCGAGCACATGGTGCAATAGGGATATTCCCGCAGGTGACCATCGCGTGACTTCTGCCACTTGTACCCATAACCCCGCGCTGCGCTACTACCGCGCCGATCACTGTTCAGACGGGACATCGACAGGTGCCTCACTCACGCCGAGCCGTTTCGCAGCCCACCGTTCATACAACCCGATCGCCACGTCGGCGCCGCCCATCGCGGTGAGACAACCGAACGCGCCGGCCGTCCAGATCGACATACCGGCACCGATCATCAGCATCATTGCCGACACACCACAGACGATGCAGGCGCCAGACCGCAGAGCCAGGCGCCGCAACAATGCCCAGCCTCGCGCGCCGTCTTTATCTGCGCGCCACATCTCACCCGAAACACCGCCAACCAAAGCCAAGAGGATCACCAACCAGATCGGCATTTCCGCCAGCGCCTGCTGTTCATTTGTCATGTTCTGTCCTAAGTGGTGGTGCCGGAGCTGCAAAAGAAAACCCCGCCGAAGCGGGGTTAGGTGACCGGCTCAGGGAAGGCCGGGTGAAGCTGCACAGCACATGCGAGGTCAGCGCCAAGGCGCAAATTCCATATCGTGGGGACTTTTTACCCCTCTCCGGAAAAACCGAAAAGAGGTCATTTTCGGTAGGTCAACAAACGACATGTAAACGACCACAATACGACCACAATACGACAAAGTACCCCGACGAACGGTAGCTAACAGGCCCGAGCGCGCTTACTACTTGATGCCCGAGTAAGGTTGGTTTCGAGCGCACCACTGCGTCGATCAAGTCCCCTGGTCGTAGCGCTGCGAACAGTGAGGATCAATTGCACCTGCTGATGCAGACGATGAACCCAATTCCGATACGTCCGGTCAGCATCGACAGGAAGTCCGAGCAACTGCAACTGAGATCGAACCGAGTACGCAGGTTGTGGCAAATACCGATTGCGAGCCAAGACCGCGAGTTGAGCCCCTTTCTCTGACTGCCGCTCAAGCTGCGCAAGGGCCGCCGCTACTTCCATCGCGGCATGATCCATGCCGCCACCCGCCGCCATCAACAGGTCACGCGATCCAGGCGTACCGCGCGGCGCACTGCCGCCCCACTGCATGATTGTTGCCATCGGACTGCCCAGCCCGCCGCCGTCGCCAACCTGGCAGTGCTGGCGCGCCCAATGCTGCATCAGCTCTTCAATTTCTTCGATCATCGTCCTCCCCCCCGAAAAACTGAACCCGACACAAAAAAGCCACTACCCAACACAAACCCAACACAAATAAATCCCTTTAAAATCAATACTTTTAATAACTTTGAGTTGAGTGTGTTGGGTTTGTTGGGTTTTTCTGTCCTCGCATAAGAAAAAAAATCACCCTTAGCTTTCAGTGCAAATAACGTCACGCATGCGCGCACGCGACGCCAAACCCAACACACCCAACACAACAGCCGGAAACCCGCGAAAATAAAGGCCTGAAACTGTGTTGGGTAGCAAAAACCAACCCGACACACACCCGACACACCCAACACACCTTTAGGCGTAGTCATGCGGCAGCCGCCTTGATGTGGTCCCAGTTGTCCACATTCCAGCCTGCCAATTTCGCCTTTGCCCGCCAGGCGACGACCATCGCGCCAAGCTCGGCCGATTTCAGTGATGGGGGCGGGGAAGCATCCTGATCAACAGGAAAGAAGAACGCACCAAACTTGCGATTACTGCCATCTGTCCACGGTATCGAACGCGTCTTTTCCACTTCGGAATTGATGAACAACGAGAACTTCGTCTGACTCATCACGTGTTCTTTGTTGCGCTGACACCACTCCAGGAACAGCGAGTAAAGGTCAGTGGAAAGACACGGCCCCCAGAGCCCCTGACCCAGCTCGCTGTACTTCCACAAGTGCAGGAATGTCTGCCAACCGGCCCGACTCAAGGCCACCAGGCGTTCGCGGGCGTCAGTTGATGGCGGGCGCGTCCGCTGATTGAAGTCACCCAAATCAACCGACAACAGCCAGCCATACAGGGCCGCGACTCCACCCTGCTCCAACTCCTGGCCTATGGCTTTCTGGCGATCGACCGGCAAAGTCTCGAGCGGCCAAACCACCAGCATTCGGCGGTCGCTGTCGCTGATCGGCCACGGCATGATCTCGTTGCTCAAGAAAACCGCGTTCATATGGTTGGATTCCTCCCAGCCGTTGATGAACTTGGATTCCATCCGCACCGTTTTGCCCGTGACCAGGTGCTTGATCTTGCCCACCTGGTTGTAGCGCTGATCTCGACTCACCACCTCTTCGAAAACTGCCCACAACTTACGGCTTTGCCAGGCGTTGAAATTGCTCTCCAACTGGGTCTGTCCGACTGTCGCGGCGTACTGGCCGTAGAGCTTGCCCAAGGTATCGGCGAAAAACAGACTCTTACCCGATCCCTCCATGCTGGAGTGCATCAGCACCGCGGTATCCATCTTGGCGCCGAGGTGCTGGAGCGGATAGGCCAGCCAGCGAGTCAACCAGATCGCCGCGTTTTCATCATGGTTGCACAGGAACGAAATCAGCCACCGCAGGTTCGCACAAGCCGCATCGTCTCTGACGGGCTCCAATGGCAGACCATCAAAGGTATTGATGTACACCGCCGGATCCTTGGTCATGGTCGGATCGAAGACGATATGGTCCACATCCACAGTGCGCCGCTCGCTGCTGTTCAACCACAGCGCATAAGCGTCACCCAAGGCCATTTTCACAGCCCCCTCGGCAACGCGGCGCTTCTTCTCGCGATCCCAAACGTCTTTCGTGCCATCGATGTAGACGTACCGCTCGGTCGGCGGCATCCCGAAGGCACCACCCTTTTTGCCCGCCATCCGCCGCGATTGCTCGATATCGCGCACATGGTCATCGGAAATCAGCTTGCGGCGTTCGGTGTCTTCCAACCACTGCTTTGCCAGGGGCTTACCGACACGCGCCTCAAATGCCGACTTCTTCATCACCCGCGACTGGTCAAAGTCCCACACATGCGTGGTGCCCTCCACCAGTGCAAATCGCCGAAGGATGTGTTCAAACGTTAATGCGTCCCCCGCCCCCCCATCAGGAGCCGGAGCGGCCTCGCTGGTGCCGTCGGGCACAGAGCCCGGCTCGCTCGGGTCACAAGATGGGGACGGGGGAAGATCACGCGGATCCGGGCGCGAAGAATGCTGCATACCCAGCAATCGCGCCGCGTCCTTTACCGCTCGCGACTGATCACCACCATGCTGCAACAAACAGAACACCTCGAACGCATCGTTCTGATGCCCGTTCGCGAGCGGATCAGCACCATGGTGTGAATAAACCTTACCGTCGTCGCTGACCGTTACACCCGGCATTCCAGTGCTACTGTGCGGATACAACCACTTACTGCCGCGCTTGATGTAGTCGTGCGCACGCAACAGCTCTTCAACGTCGTGACTGCGATTGAATTCATCAATAACCGACGGCTTGCCTGCGGCGGGCGGCGGACGTTTGATGACTTTCGCCAGAGGTGTCTTCGGTTTGGGTGCCCATGGGCACGCGGCCTCAGCATCGCGTTTGAAGATGTCCCAGTTATTCCAAATCTTCAGCAACTCAGGCGCAAGCACCGGCAAGCCATCAACAGAGCTCGGAGGCGTGCGCCAGGTGTAGGGCTTGCCAGTACCTGGGTGAATAGATGGTGGCAATACGTCTTGCACCAGCCCACCACGCAATTCGAACACAGTTATGCGCTGATACTCATCGGCCTCCGCACGCGCCTCGGCCTCACCTACTGCATCACCAGCGTCCTTGGCAGCTTTGGCCTTTGCGGTCAGAGCCTTGTGGATCGAACCATCAGGGTCTTTTTCATTGGGCCACGCAAGTGCAACCCGGCTCAACTCAACACCATCAGGAACGCGGAACATAATGCGGAAGCGAGCCGGGTTTCCAACTACAGTCGGAAACACCAGAGCCATTGCATCAAGGTCAATTTCCAGCAGGTCATACAGCACGTGCCGAGTCCACTGAACATCATCGACATCTAGAGAGCAGATGCGGCTCGGCCCCAAAACGACGCCGAGGTTGTGCTGGGGCTTCTTTTCCCAGAACTGGGCAGCTTTCGCCGACTCCGTGAAGTAGCCACCGGGCTTGTTCCACCCCTTCCCCTTCGGACCCTTCTCACCGGGCTCTATCGGGACGAGCGCCAAACCAAATGTGTCGATGTAGAACTGAGCCCAATCAGCAGTAGGCAATCGATTGTCGTGATCACTCATCTGCGCCGCTCCCGCAACCCCTGACAACTGACGCAGGTCGCACAACCCTGGATCGTCTGTTGACGAAGTAACGGGATAGGTTCGTCGCAATCCTCACAGATTTGGGCGCTGACAGCGCACGTTGGGCGCTGACGGCGATCCAACGCCACCTGTAGGAAGTACTCGGCCTGGTCGTTGGCGATATCGATAACATCAGTCATCTTGGCGGGCCTCCATCGCTTCCCTGGCCCCGGCCATGATGCCCAACACCGCACGGATTACGTCGTTGCCGTGCTTCTCCAGGCATTCAACTTCGCGCGGCTCCCAGACGTTGTCGGCGGCACCTTCGTGCATGCTGGAAACAAACAGGCCGGTCTGGTGTAGCACCTTACTGACCGCCAGCAAAGCTTCCTTGGTCGGCGCCGCCGCTTCCGGCTTGTACCAGACCATGCCAGCGGGCCGCATCAGGGCATCCAGCAACAAGGGATTTGCCGTCAGGCGTATCACCTCCTCCAGCTCATCAGGATCAAGCCACCGGCGCTCTTCGTCGTGCTTTAGTTTCTTCTGGAGGGTGTCGTAATCGATGACCATGTCCAGTGCCAGAGCAGTCACACCGCCCCGATAATCATGGCCTGCCCGGTAAAGGGCTTTGCGCAGCGAAAGGACCGGGCCTGCACCCGGCAAAAGATCTGTGCGACTCATAACCGTAAATCCCCTATTTACGGTGTGGCCGTAGAGCCAAACACGCTCTATTCTACGACCACGACCGATGTGCTGTGCGAATCGTGCTGTGCAGCACGGTTCATCGTTCCAGTCGGCCCAGGGGATTCTTATGGTGAGAGGTCCTGGGCCGACGCGCTATGTAGCGACTTGCATGTACGTTGTGTAGCTCGTTACTTCCGGCCTGTAGTTTCTTTGGTGAGAGGTTTCAGGCCGGTGCTTCATGTGGCGGTATGGTATGTGCTGCATATCGCCACCGCTGGGCTGGGGGATTCTTATGGTGAGAGGCCCTAGCCCGGCACCCTTTCAAGCTTTGGGCTCGATGCCTCCAGCGTCTTTAACTTCGTTGTATAAGCGCTCAATCGCCTTCCCAGTTACATATCGAACATCTGCACCTTTCGCGGCACGATTAATAGTCGGCTGCGTTGTTCCTACTCGCTCCGCAATTACCCGCTGGGATAAACCAGCTTCCAGCAACTCCGCGAGCATTTCTTGGATAGTCATCTTATTCACCGATGCGCCTTCGCATTGGACGCAACAATACACAAACGTATTGATTCGTTCAATACAATTGACGATACGTTTATGAATCAAGGGCAAAAAAGTGATTGGTGACCGCATCACTCAACGCATGGCCGAACTGAACCTATCCGAGGGTGAGCTTGGTCGACGCTCTGGCGTTCCTCAGCCAACAATTCATAGGATCGCTACAAACGCCGTAGCCAGCCCTCGCCAAGAGAATGTTGAAAAAATTGCTAAAGCTCTAAAAGTCAGCAGTGAATGGCTATGGAAGGGAGGCAGCCAAAAGGAAACAAGACCCACCGCTCTCGACACAAATATTGAGCCCGGTCCAGCCATCAAAGGATATGTTCCACTGATTTCGTGGATCCAAGCTGGCGCTTGGTGCGAGATATCCGATGTCCGCACCCTGGATGACGCAGAGATCTGGCTACCATGCGCCGCCTCACATAGTTCCCAGAGTTATGCCCTTCGAGTTCGCGGCCTTTCCATGTTCAACCAACACGAACGTCGCTCATTTCGAGACGGAGATATCATCTTTGTTGACCCGGCAAAGGATGCCGAGAACGGCTCTCTTGTTATTGCCAAGCTAATGGATAGCCAAGAGGCAACATTCAAACAGCTGGTCATGGAAGGGAGCCGCCGATTCCTAAAACCCCTGAACCCAGCATGGCCAGACCCGATAATTGAATTGGACGATGATGCAATGATCTGCGGTGTTGTCTTCTCGAAACTAGAAATTTTCTAATACATTTGACAGCGTCAAAGCCCGCACATATGCGGGTTTTTTTTGTGAAAACCAAAAATCAATACATGTAAGTATTGACTGATTCGATACGAATTTGTATCGTTCGCCTCGTACACCTCTCACCAAAGAGTACGAGACATGCAAACGACACAGCACAGCAACGCCCGCTGCCCGGTCTACCTGCACCCCTCTGCGTGCAGTAGCCTCGCCGCCGTAGAAGCCATCCAACGCCGCACCGGACTGCTGGTGATCACCAACCCCAAAGGCCGCACCGAGGCCATCAAGCCTCTCAACACTGCCGCACCCGATGAAAGCTCCTCGCCGTTCGGTGGTGACGCAGCATGAACAGCTATCTCATTCCACTCGCAAAACAAGAGCTCCTGCACCACATGTTGCAGGTTGGCGGCACCGCTGTGTGCCCCCTTCAACGACCAGAGCAAACCATTCATGCAAGCTTTGAAGTCGAGCTCACCGACGATAACGCTGTCATCAACGTTGACCTGGGCGGGCACTCGGGCCACTTGACCCTCAAACGCTCAGATCGGGCAAACCATCTGCACCTTCGTGACTTTATCCAAGACATCGCGAATGGGCGCATTGAGTCGGCCCGGCTTGCTCCGGCCTCAACGACGGATGACCAGAAGCCCGAACTCGAAACGCCCACGCCAACTCCGGAGCAATCTAGCCGCGATGCGCAAATACATCGAATGCTGGACGAGTCGGAAGCCTTGATTAAAGGCGTCCGCAAACTGCTCGCCGCCTGAGGACCGCGCCATGAACCGCACCCTGGACGAAACGGCCGCCGTGCTCGGCCTCAAACCCCGGAAGTTCCGCGAGCAACTGCGTGAGCTTCGCGTACTGACACAAAGCGGCGACCTGGCCAGCCACCACCGTGGCGGCGGCAATCTGTTTTCAGATCCGCGCAGCGTCCAGATCGGAACCACCAACAGTTACAAGCACTACGCCGTGGTGATGGTCACCGAGGCCGGCGTGCAATGGCTGGCAAAGAAGCTTGGCATCGCCATCACGCACAAGGACGCCGCAGCATGAAAACCAATTACTTCAATGCGTACACCCAAGCCCTCGGTGCCCTTCGGTTGATTCCAATCTATCTGGACAGCCCGGGCGTGGTCAGTCGCGCCACTCTTATCGGCGCCGCAAGCGAAGCCATTGATCTGCTGGACAGTATCCCTTGCCGCACAGTGGAGCTGGCAGAGGTCTTTCGCTGCGTCAACGACGTGATTCAAGAAGGCCAAGTGGCTTATGTCACCCCCACCAACTCGCCCGAGTTTCCCTTCGGCGCCGTGGTCGCTGACGAAAAAGGCCAGATCTGCGCTGCAGCCATGGGCAAGAGCAAAGAAGGCCTCGCCGAACTGATCCGCCTCAAGTTGGTGCCCCGATCGGAGGGGTTCGGGGAGGACGCGGCGTGAGTAACACCATTGACCAGCTGCGAAAGGAATGGGCGACACCATGCCCAACGCTATCGGCCATCCGCCAGCGTTACTTCTCTCACATATCTAGCGATCGCTACCTACTACGCCGCATCAGCGCCGGGCGGATTCAGTTGAAAGTGACCCGCCTAGGCGGAGCAGGAAACAAAGGCACAGCAGTTGTTTACCTGCATGACCTGGCCGCCTACCTCGATGCCCAAGCGGCGAAGCAAGCGGCCTGATTCAACGGTGGCCCCTGCCGTCCAGGGGCAAACAACATCCACTCAATGAGGCACAGCACATGAGCAAAGCTCGCCCCTTCATCGACACGTTACGGGATATCGAGGCCGGAGGTCTGCTCGATGAACTCAGCGAAACCCAACACAGCCTGATCGACGCCATTCGCCAGACCGGCAAGGGCGGAGAGCTGAACATCAAGCTGATTTATAAGCCTGACGGCAGCGGCCAGATGACCATCAAGGCCGACGTCAAAGCGAAAGAACCGATTCTGTCTCGCGGCACATCGCTGTTCTTCCTGACGCCCGAAGGCAACTTGACCCGCCGTGACCCACGGCAACAAGACTTGCCACTACGCACCGTCAGCGAAGAGCACGCGCCCGACAAATTGCGCCACGTCAGTCAGTAACTTCTGACTTCAAAACCTCTCACCACAGCATCACCCAATGGAGCACATCCAATGCAAGAAGCCCTACAGCAACTGGTCACCCTCGCGCAGACCATCGGCAAGCCAGTCGATCATGCCGCACTGCCCGCTCCATACGCCTTGGTTCCAGCCGGCGTGAAGCTGCAAGACCTCGAAGGCCTGCTGCCAGCACCGACGCGCATCCGCCAGGGCATCACTGTCCTTGATGCTGACACCTTCATCGCGTACGTAAACCGCTTTGCTAGCCCGGCAGCCGCAGTGTTCTGCAATGGCCCAGACGGTCGCACCTTCACCGCCGTGCTGGACTACCACCAACCTGAAGCGCCGGCGTGGGGTCAGCACAAAGCCGAATACTGCTGCCCGATAAGCATCGAGTGGGGTCGCTGGAAGGCCGGGGATCGCAAGCGCATGAGCCAAGCTGAATTCGCGGAATTTATCGAAGAGAACATCAAAGACATCACCAGCCCCGCCGATCTGCCGCAGGCGCCGAACTCCGCAGACATGCTGGAGATCAGTCGAACCCTCGAAGCCAAGAAGAACATTAGCTTCCGCCAAGGAACTCGCCTGGACAATGGCCAGGTGCAGCTGACTTACAACGAAGAAATCGACGGTCGCGCCGGCGAAGCTGGCCAGCTCAGCATCCCTGAACAATTCTTCATTGCCGTGAAGCCCTTCCTCGGCGGTGACGCCTTCTGCGTCCCTGCCCGCTTCCGCTACCGCATTCTGGAAGGCCGCTTGCAAATGTGGTTCGAGCTGGTGCGACCAGACAAGGTACTTGAAGAAGCCTACAACGCCGTTCGCCAGAAGATCCAAAGCGCAATCGGTGACGTACCTCTGTACGAAGCCACCCTGTAACTAAACCCCAAGCAATACCCCGCCGCCGGCCTCTCACCAAGAATCCCGGCGGCGGGCTCTACCGAGGTACACAGCACATGACCACAATTCAAGTTTGCGCGCTGATCGTTCTGATCGTACTTGTTGGCCTCACCTATCGGGCAGGCTATCGCGGCGGTCTGAACGATGGCCGCATCGAAGGTATCGAGGAAGGCAAGGCCATTCAGCAATCAGATAACTCAGGAACGATTCAGGACCTGAAGCGATCGCTTGATCAGGCGCAGGCTCACTACAAGCATCTGCACTCCCGCTATGAGCGCGCCTTGGCCGCTTCAAAACTAGGGGAACAAGATCGACAGACTCTGCTGGATATCGCAGAAAAACTGCGAATCGCAGCCGAGACATTCAGCGCATTCCGTACAGGTAAGAAACTCGAACGAGACACCGTTGCGCTCCGCGACCAAGCCCTCGTCATCGCAGCTCTTCTGGAGCCGGTAGCACAGGAGGATGCGGCATGAGCCGAGTAATCCCAATGCTACGCCTTACCCCAGAGGCTGCCGGCCAGTTGCATCAGCAATGCACCAAAGCCACCACCGAGCTGCAGGAGCTGACTCGTTTCCGTAAAGAGTTCGATCGGCAGCTGGCCATGCTGATCGGCAATAACGCCCTGCGCAAACTGCACAAGGACACCAAGAACGCGTTGCTGCTGGCCGACCTGGTCAAGGAGGCCGCATGAACAGCCAAAAAGACATCACTCTCTGCATCTATCACGGCAACTGCGCTGACGGTTTCGGCGCCGCCTGGGTTGTTCGCAAGGCCTTGGGCGCCGACATCGAATTCCATGCAGCCAGCTACGGCCAACAACCGCCCGATGTAGCGGGAAAAAACGTGATCATCGTCGACTTCTCGTATCCCTACGAAACGCTTGTCGAAATCGCTGACCAAGCAGCATCGGTGCTGATCCTCGATCATCACAAAACGGCGCAAGAAGACCTTAAAGGGGTGTTTGCCGCAGGCGAGAACTATGAACAGTTCAACCGCGAATGTAAGGCCGAATGCTTGATCTGCAATGCACCACATATCGGACAGCATTTCGACATGACCCGTAGCGGTGCCGGCCTCACTTGGGACTTCTTTTTCCCCGGACAGCCGCGCCCGCAGCTGATCAACCACATTGAAGACCGCGATCTTTGGCAATTCAAACTGCGCGGCACCCGCGAGATCATGGCGGACCTGTTCAGTTACCCGCAGGACTTCGCGATTTGGGACCGTCTCTTCGCCGATGACATCAACGCACTGCGCCTCGACGGTGTGGCCATCAATCGCCAGCATCAAAAGACCGTAGCCGACCTGGTGCACGCCACCAAACGCCGCATGCTCATCGGCGGCCACGACGTACCTGTCGCAAACCTTCCATTCATGTTTGCGAGTGATGCCGGGGCTGTTATGGCTGAAGGCGAACTCTTCGCCGCCTCTTACTTCGATACTCCTGATGGCCGAAGCTTTAGCCTGCGCAGCACAGACGCCGGCATGGACGTATCCGAAATTGCCAAACAGTACGGTGGCGGAGGTCATCGCAATGCCGCTGGCTTCAAGGTTTCGTTCGATCATTCTCTTGCGCAGGGCCGAGTATGAACAATGAATTTCAGCGCGAAGAGCGCTACGTCGTGTTCAAAATTTCAAAACTCGACTCTGATGCCTTCGTTAAGGCAAAGCAGCTTGAAGCCTTGAACAACAGCTTTCTCGAAGACGCTCGTGTCGAGTGCGTCGTTGTTGAGGCGGATTGGCCGGAATATGAACGTGTGTGGACGATGATCGAAGCGCGGGTGACTGGCAAGGTATCTGCCGTCGATACACCCGAAGTTTTGGCGGTCGTAGCGGAAACGGAAAGTGCTTTTCCGGAAACGATGGTTATCCATCGGGATGCCATTGACGCAGTACCCGTCGGAACCGAGTTGATCGACCGCGCCCACTTCACACGACTGCAAGCCGAGATTTCCGCGCTGAGAGGTCTGACGCCAGGTCTGCCGCCCCGTCCACCCGAGGGACAAGGGTTGCCACGCTATGGACTCCGCTGGAACGGCCCCAGCCAACCACTGGCGGTACCCATGGAGGATGGATATTGGACGCCTTGGCACCTGACCGACCAGCTCAGAACGGAGAACTTAGAACTGCAGCGAGCAGACGAATGTTGGTCCGCCGTTGTGAGCTATATGACCGGCGCCGGAAGAATGGAAGAGCCGATGGAGTTCCTGCGGTGCTGGAATGAAGGCAACTTTGAGGCTATTCGAAAGGAATGGCCGGACTCTCCGAAGGAAGTCTTTTATGCCGATCCTCTATCCAATGGGGAGGCATCATGACCACTGTCACCATCAAAGAGCGCCAGGTTTTATTCACCGCGCCGATGGTGCGCGCGATTCTCTATGGACAGAAGACGGTCACTCGGCGGGTGATCAAACCACAACCCGCGCTTGAAACAGAGGAATGGGTATTGGATGCCGGGGGAACTGGAAAGTGGATGGGTTCGGGCCCATCACCAGCTACAGGCGGAACCCGGCAAACATGGAGGTGGGCGACCTGCCCCTATGGCAAGCCCGGCGACCGGCTGTGGGTGCGCGAGACCTGGTACTGCGATCACTTCGAGGTCATGCGCGGCCCATACATCAAGCCGGATGACTTGGATATCGACACCGCGCGGAACGACGGCACGCTGGTCTACGCCGCCGACGGGCTGACGCCTTACGAACAAGAGCAGCCAGTTTGGAAGCCAAGCATCCACATGCCGCGCTGGGCCTGCCGCATCCTGCTGGAGATCACCGACATCCGCGTTGAGCGATTGCAAGACATCAGCACTGAGCAAGCTCTTGCGGAAGGTGTGAAAAGCGCTGAGCGCGAAATCGACCCTGAAGGCAATGACTACTCGCCCTGCGAGCTATTCGGTGGGCTGTGGACAATGTTCAACGGAATTGAGTCGTGGAACGCCAACCCGTGGGTATGGGTCGTCGAGTTCAAGCGGGTGACGTCATGACCAACCTTGATCGCTATTTAAAAGAGGTCGAAGTACTGTCTGTAACTTCGCTCTCACATGCAACGCTTTGGCGGGAAGTAAAAGCAAAACGTTTTCCCGCGCAGGTACGCATCTCACCAGGCCGGGTTGGTTGGCGGGCGTCGGAGATCGCAATCTGGCAAAGCGCACCCGCCGAGTGGAGCCAACGTGAGGCGGCCTGATCAGGCCGCCACTTTTGCCTCATCAACAAGCCAGGCAGCCCATACATCAAGGGCTGCCTGTTTTTCTTTGAAATAGTCATAGCGGTCGTAATGCTTGGACGACACGTCAGAAAACGCATGCCCCTGAATCCGGTCCCGGATTTCCTTGCTGATCCCCGCCACGCCCATCAACGTTTTACACGTCCTCCGAATATCCCTCAGCGTGAAAGGTCCGGCGAACGCTTCCTTATGCCTCGAGTAAAGCTTGGTGACCGCGCGCGACAACGAATTGGTATGTATTGATTCGGTGAGATCCTTGCCGGAGAAAGGGTATGGATCCTTGGCGGTGATCATCGACAATCGCTCCAGGCATCCCAACGCGAGCTCATTAAGCG
The DNA here is from genome assembly GCF_059695645.1 of Pseudomonas sp. LBUM1673. NCBI lineage: Bacteria > Pseudomonadati > Pseudomonadota > Gammaproteobacteria > Pseudomonadales > Pseudomonadaceae > Pseudomonas > Pseudomonas sp. LBUM1673. The sequence continues at coordinate 1,473,699 of NZ_CP166780.1, read as the reverse complement.
GCACAGCATGCGCGGTACGCTCCCCTGCCTTGCCTTTCGCATCCCGAATCAACACGTGATCCTTGTGATACATGCTCCGGTCCGCGGTCAGTAACTGGGTCGGCCGCTGGCCTCCCGTGGCGATAAGGAATTTGATCAGCTCAGACGTCACGATACTGAGCTCTTCCGGCAGCAGGTTCCACAGCGTGCCCAGCTCCTTTGCCGATAGCGCCCGCTCCCCCGGCTTCTCCCAATCCTTCTGAACAGGGACACCCGCCACGGGGTTATGTTTCAGCCCGAACTGGATACCGTCTTTGAGATACTCCCGAGGATTGTTTTCTTGGTTGAGCCCGTGTTGAAACGCCGCGTGCAGCCGGGCTCTGACTCTGTTCGTAAATGTGGTCACACCCGCCTGGATCATCTTCGACAGAATGTCCTTGATGTGGCCAGGCTCAACCAGCGTTGCGGGCAGCTTCGCAATCTCTGGGTGCGGCTCAGTGACGTACTTCTTGAACGACCACTTCACGTCATCGTGTGAAGCCGCACCCTCAGCCTTAAGCTTTGATACGTAGGAATCGAGGAGCAGGGACAGCGAACCACCAGATGCGTCGGTTTCGCCTGCCTCGCTGCACAGGAGTCGCGCATCGGACAGCGATAGGTCCGGCCAGTTACCCAGCTTCTTTCGGCGGATCTTCTGCTGAACATAGCGAACGTAATAAAGCTCTTTGACCCCGGTAGTTTTGACCTTGACCACCAGCACACCGCTACCGCGTGAACCTCGCTGATCGGATCTCGTGTAGTCGGTCTCGCCGGGTTTCATTGATCGTATCTGTTTGTCTGTTAGCATCAGGTAAGGTGTCTGTTAGAGGTGTCTGTTAGCCGGAATTAACAGCAGATTACCTGATACGCAGTGAGACTAGAAATGTGGTTTTAATGCGTTGATTTATAACGATTTTTAACACTTGTAGATACAGAGCAAAATTTAGTGATATTCCACGCTATTCAGCTTCCCAAGCTGATAACGAGGGTTCGATTCCCTTCACCCGCTCCAATCAAATATTTGTCTCACGTCAGTTTTTGACGGGGGATGCAGGAACAAAAAGAACCGGCCTTGATGGCCGGTTTTTTTGTGTCTGGGGTTTGGTGGAATCAGGCTCTGAGACATCCCCCAGTTTTCGTGATTATCCGCTGATCGATGAGTAAGTGCTCTCGGGGCGTTAGCGACTACCCTGAAGTCTGTTAGCGTTTTTTTCGAAAAGAACGGATTTATTATCAAATTTCATCAAGCGTTAATATTTTCATATCTATGAAAATTAGCGTTTTCGCATATGATCGATGTTCTGTTAGCGTTTTTCTTGCCCCAGTAAAGGATTTCGTCAATGCAAGTCGGTTTCAAGACCCTCGCAAACCGTTACGACATCGCACTGGTACAGCCTCTACGAGTCGACTCGATGATCGGCACTGTACGTGTCAGTCGCGAAAGTGACGGAAATGTGGAGAACCGGTATCCGGCAAGCTATCGGCCCGCAGACGATTTCGCAGGACATTTCGAATTCGGCCTCAAGTACGAAGAGATCCATCTCGAGTTCTTCGCCCGCCTGTTTGCGGCCATAGGTCCGCAGCCTGTCGAAGACTGGTGTCGACGGGAGCCATTCGGCCAGTACGCGCGTCGCACAGGATTCCTCTACGAATGGCTGACAGGGGAACGTCTGGATGTGCCAGACGTGACCAATGGCGGCTATATTGATGTACTTTCGCCACAAGATTACCTGACTCGTCGCGAAGCACTGCGAACGCGGCGTTGGCGAGTCAATAACAATCTGCCGGGGACGGCTGAGTTCTGCCCCTTGGTTCGTCGTACGGCGTCAGTACAGGAAGCTCTGCAATTCGATCTGCGCGAGGCATTGGATGAATTGGATCAGGCCTTTGGCCCCGACATCCTGATGCGTACCGCCAGTTGGCTGACGTTCAAGGAATCGCGCGCGAGCTTTCTTATCGAAAAGGAAGCCGACCAGGCCGACCGCATCCAGCGGTTTGCCCATGTCATTGCCCACTACTGCGGACATATCGAAGACCCGTTGAGCAACGACAGCCTGCAGTCCCTGCAAGCCGGCATTCTGGGACGTGATGCCATCGGACTGGGCTTGCGGCGTTCCCCTGTATTTGTGGGTCAGGCCACGATGCGCGAGGACATCGTGCATTACATTGCCCCCCATTTCTCGGATCTTGCGCAGCTATTGGCAGGACTCAACGAGTTTGAGGTCGCAACGCGTGGTGCGGAGTCAGTGGCACGTGCCGCTGTGTTGGCATTTGGCTTCGTGTACATCCATCCCATGCGCGATGGCAATGGCCGGATTCATCGCTTCCTGATCAACGACACCCTGATTCGGGATAAAGCGGTGCCCGATGGCGTGATACTGCCGGTGTCAGCCACAATCACAAGTTCGATCGACTTCAGGGCCGGCTACGATCGTACGCTCGAAGTGTTCTCGCGACCGTTCATGCGACGTTACGCGACGGCCTATCGGTTCGGCGAACTCGTGACCTACGAGGACGGGACTCTTAGCAATTTCATCTTCGATGAATACGAGGACGCACGCGTTGCCTGGCGGTATCCCGATCTGACCGAACACGTCCTGTACACCGCACGCGTCGTCGATCACACGATTCGAAAGGAAATGGCGGATGAAGCCAGAGTACTGATGATCTTTCAGCGAGCTCAGGAGCAGCTGAAAGAGGTACTGGAAATGCCAGACCAGGATGCGAACCGCATCATCCGCTCCATCAAGGAGAACGGCTGGGTGGTGTCCGGCAAGCTAAAGAAAGGGTACCCGCAGCTTGAAGATGAGCGCATGGCGGAACGAGTCGTGGAGGCCGTGCGTTCTGCGTTTGAGGATCGAGAGATGGGTGCGGGCGAAGAAGGATCTTTCGGCGAATCTGGATAAGGCGCTGGGGTGAATTAGAAAAAACCGGCCTTGATGGCCGATTTTTTGTGTTTGGGGTTTAGGGGCTTGCAGCGATTGCTTTGAATATCTGACTCCTGTTTCGGCCCTCATTCGGCGAATTTACCAATGGCACTTCGGCACAGAATTCGTCGGGCAGCGCCAGGCCCTGCTGCTGGCTCTCAGATCTTGACGTTGCCCGCCCCGCATGCTAGCGAATGCTATACTTCTTTCGAATTGCATGAGGTGTGCAACGTCCCCCACGGGTACAGATACCGACTGCAAATCTCAGTTAACGGCTGCAGGACAGCGGAGGTCTACAGCCAACACGAGATGGGAGGTGTGGCATGAATCGGCACTATTACATCAGTGACAATCTCGACGATCTTGAAGCCGTTGAAAATGAACTGGAAGCCAACGGCATCGATACCGAACAAATTCATGTGCTCAGTGAACAAGTGGCTGATGTTGAAGAACATCACCTTCACGAGGTTAACTCGTTAATGAAGCAAGATGCTGTTCACTCTGGCGAGATTGGCGCGGTGGTCGGTGTACCACTCGCGGCGCTGGTCCTTGGTGGCGCCTGGTGGATGGGCTGGACCGAATCCGCCGCAGGCTGGATGCCTTTTATCCTCCTTGCCATTGTTATATTTGGCTTCTGCATCTGGGAAGGCGGTTTTTTTGGGTTCCAGGTGCCAAACGCTCACTTCCGAAGTTTTAAACAGGTGGTAGACGAGGGCAAACATATCTTCTTCGTGGATGTTGAGCCGGATCAGGAATCGGTATTGGACCGGGTAATCGAACATCATCCAACGCTGACGATCGCCGGCACAGGAACGGCAGCCCCCCACTGGACAGTAGCCTGGCAGCACAAATGGCATCAGTTCAAGCGAGTGATATCGGGTTAGCCCTGGAGACTCATGGCCATCCGGAAGCTGCTTCTTATTGGCCGAAGGAAATGACCCGGCTGAGGAAAACATAGTCCGCCTCGGTGGCCATCAGTCCGACGAGCACCAGCAAACACAAAGGTGGCATCAATATGGCGTAGACCAAGGCCAACCGTTCCCACGCCATATGCATGAAGATGGAGACAATTAAACCTGCCTTCAACAACATGAAAGTGATAATCAGGGACCACCGAAGGTAGCCATGGAAGTGGAAATAGTCGACAAGGTACGACAGCGTGCTGAGGACGAATAACAGCCCCCAAATTTTAAGGTACAAACTGATTGGATGTTGCTGACCTTGAGCGTGCGCCATCATCAGTGCTCCTCTTCAGAACCTGTTCACGCCAGACTTACCATAAATAGAAAAAAGCAAAAATAAACACCCACACCAAATCCACGAAGTGCCAGTAGAGCCCGGCTATCTCGACGTTCTGATAGTTTCCGGAGCGCTCATAATCTCCCCGCAATACTTTCAGCGCCACAATGCTGAGGTAGAGGGCGCCGATTGACACATGCAGTCCGTGGAAACCGGTAATCATGAAAAAGCTGGCACCAAATTGCGCCGCCCCCATGGGGTTTCCCCAGGGACGCACCCCTTCTGCGATCAGCTTGCTCCATTCAAATGCCTGCATGCCGACGAAGGCCACACCCAAGGCAGCGGTCGCCAGCATCAGGGCAGTGGTTTTCACGCGATCACGGCGATAGGCGAAGTTAACGGCCATGGCCATGGTGCCGCTGCTACTGATCAGCACAAAGGTCATGATGGCGATCAGAATAAGTGGGATTTCTCTACCGCCGATCGTCAATGCGAACACTTCACTGGGGTTCGGCCAGGCGGTAGTGATGGTCATGCGTACCGACATGTAACCGGTTAAAAAACAGGTGAATATAAAAGTATCGCTGAGCAGGAATATCCACATCATCGCCTTGCCCCAGGGGACCTGCTTGAAGGCCTCTCTATCCGAGGCCCAGTCGCTGGCGATGCCCTGCCATCCGGGTGCAGGTGGCGAGCCTGGTGGATTGGATAAACTGGACTCGCCTGGGGCTTGTGGGAGCGATGCCATGGCTTTTCACCTCAGGCCGCAGAATCTGGCGATGGCTTCATAGGTTTCTGGCGTGCTGGCCAGTAGAGCGAATAGCACGAACCAAAGACCCAACAAGTAATGCCAATAGATGGCACAGAGCTCTACGCTGGCGCTGAGTTGCGGCAACGGCACGCGATGCAGAAATTTAGTGACGATTATGCTCCAGGCTATCAACCCGCCCAGCAGGTGGAGCCCATGCAGACCGGTCAACAGGTAGAAGAAACTGTTGGCCGGATTGCTGGCGACAAAGTAGCCCCAGACGACAAACTGCTGCCAGACCCAGAGTTGTCCCGTCAGAAAGGCAATGGCAAAAACGCCCCCCAATACAAAACCAATAACCGTTGCGTCCAGTCGAGCCTGTCGGGCCGCCATACGCGACCACTGCAGTGCGATGCAACTGAATACCAGAAAAGCCGAATTCAGCCATAACTGCCAGAGATTGGCTAACGGCGCCAAGGGGTCTGTCAGGGGTAGCCAGTCGGCCATTTGTGAACGGGCAATAAAGGCGAACAGGAAGAGAAAGAATAACGAGCTCACCACCACCAGAAACAAGCGCAGGCCCACTCTTGCGATTTGGCTTCTATCGGCACCCTCGGGGGCCTGAATACCCTCAGGATCGCGACTCCAACTGCCACCGGGCTCAGTGCCATCGGCGTTTCTCAATAGCAGTCTGTTCATGTTTTAACGTCCGCTATCTTGGCTCCGGCACTGAGTTGCCGCATTTGCTCCAGCTCCTCGGCGGAGACCGTTTGCGGAACGAAATCCTGCTCTATCCCCGGCACACTGTAGTCATAGGCCCAGCGGTGCACGACCGGCAGCTTCGCCCCCCAGTTACCGTGTATCGGCGGGGTGTCCGGCGTTTGCCACTCCAGACTGGCCGCGCCCCAGGGATTACTGCCTGCGGGCTTGCCTTTAAATACACTCCAGGCCAGGTTGAACACGAACAGCAGCTGGGAAACGCCGACGAACAATGCGACCACCGTAATGAAGGCATTCAAATCTTGCGCCGACTGCGGGATGAACGCGTAGTTTTCATAGGCGTAGTAGCGACGGGGCATGCCCTGAAAACCCAGGTAGTGCATGGGGAAGAAGATGGCGTAGGTGCCCAGGAAGGTAATCCAGAAATGCAGCTTGCCCAGGGTGTCGTTCAACATGCGCCCGGTGACTTTCGGGAACCAATGATAAATGCCGCCGAACACCACCAGCACCGGTGCGACCCCCATGACCATATGAAAATGGGCTACGACGAAATAGGTGTCCGAGAGCGGAATATCCACGATCACATTGCCGAGAAACAACCCGGTCAGACCGCCGACCAGGAAGGTGACGATAAAGGCCAGGGCAAACAGCATCGGCACGGTCAGATGGATATCGCCCCGCCACAGGGTCAGCACCCAGTTGTAGACTTTCAGTGCGGTCGGCACCGCGATGATCAAAGTGGTGACAGCGAAGAAAAAGCCAAAGTAGGGGTTCATTCCGCTGACATACATATGGTGCGCCCAGACCACAAAGCTGAGTACGCCAATCGCAATAATGGCCCACACCATCATTCGGTAGCCGAAGATATTTTTACGCGCATGCGTGCTGATCAAGTCGGAGACCAGACCAAACGCAGGGAGAGCAACGATGTAGACCTCCGGGTGGCCGAAGAACCAGAACAGGTGCTGGAATAATATCGGGCTGCCACCCTGGTGATCGAGCTGCTGCCCCAGCGAGATCATCGCCGGCATAAAGAAGCTGGTGCCCAACAGCTTGTCAAACAGCATCATGACCGCACTGACGAACAACGCCGGGAAAGCCAGCAAGGCCATGATCGAGGCCATGAAGATTCCCCATACGGAGAGCGGCATGCGAAACAATGTCATGCCATGTGTGCGCGCCTGCAACACCGTGGTGACGTAGTTCAACCCGCCCATGGTGGCTGCGACAATAAAAATCGCCAGTGAGACGAGCATCAGTACGATGCCCCACTCGGTCCCCGGTGTCCCCGGTGAAATGGACTGTGGCGGATAAAGCGTCCAGCCCGAACCGGTGGGGCCGCCCGGGACAAAAAAACTGGCGAGCAACACCAGTACCGCCAGCAGGTAGAACCAGTAACTCAGCATGTTGACATAGGGGAAGACCATGTCGCGGGCGCCCACCATCAGCGGGATCAGATAGTTGCCGAAGCCCCCCAGAAACAAGGCCGTCAGCAAATAAATGACCATGATCATGCCGTGCATGGTCATCGCCTGATAGTAAGCACTGGCGTCCATGAACTCCAGACTACCGGGGAAGCCTATCTGCATGCGCATCAAGCCGGACAACACCACGGCGATAAGACCCACGAATATAGCCGTCAAGGAATATTGAATGGCTATGACCTTGTGGTCCTGACTCCAGATATATTTGGTCAGGAAACTTTTGGGTTCGTGCAGTGCTTCTGTTTCGGCTTGCTCCGCATAGGCCATCACGTCATCCTCCTGTCGAAGTTTCGGTGCATTCCTGGTTGCTTTACGGCTACTTCCCTGGCTCCGCCTTGCTCGTATCAGCGTCAGCATTCGCTTTGGACTTGATGAACGCGATCAGTGCGTTCAACTCCTGATCACTCGGGGTAAAGGCCGGCATGACGGCTGCATAGCCTTTGACGATTTTGGCACTGGGATTAAGAATCGAATCCTTTATATAGCCCTCATCGGCCTTCATGCTCGTACCGTCGGCAAGGGTTACTGTCGTGCCATACAGGCCCTGCCAGCTGGGGCCGACGCCCTTACTGCCATCGACACTGTGGCAGGCCAGACAGCCCAGCGACTCGGCCAGCCGCTGCCCCTGCGTCGCCAAGTCGTCACGTGGGTCCAACGCTTCGCTGGTAGAAGGTTCATTGTCTTGCGACGCGGTACCCAGTGATTTGATCAGGGCGACGACAGCACCCAGTTCATCTTCAGTGAGAGTATAGGCCACCATGACCGGCGGGTAGCCTTGTACCAATCGGGCCTTCGGATCGAGGATCGACTCTTTCAGGTAGGCCTCATCGACCAGCGCACTGGTGCCATCGGCAAGCTGTTCAGTGCGGCCGTACAGCCCCTTCCATCCCGGGCCGAGGCTGGTACTGCCATCCTGGCTATGGCAGGCACCGCAGCCGTATTTTTCGGCCAACAGGCGACCTTTTTCCAGCACGCTGTCCCGGCTGGGTTTGGCAGCTGTCGTTAATGTCTGCGCAAAAGTCGGTTGGCTGTTCAGCCATTGATCGAAGGCACCCTGCTCTTCCACGATCATCTTCCCGCGCATGTTGTAATGACCTACGCCACAATATTCAGCGCAAAGGATTTCATAGTTCCCGGTTTTAGTCGGCGTAAACCAAAAGTACGACACCATCCCTGGCACCATGTCCATCTTGCTGCGAATTTGCGGCACATAGAAATTGTGCAGCACATCTTTAGAGCGCAGTAAAACTTTCACTGGCTGATCGAGTGGAAGGCGAACTTCATTGTTTTTTATAAGCACATCGTCCTGCCCAAAAGGATCCTTGGGGTCAAGGCCGAGGGGATTGGCGAAATCAACAAACTTAATATCCGACTTGCCCAGCTTCCCGTCCTGGCCGGGAAAACGAAAGGCCCACTGCCACTGCTGGGCGACCACTTCAAGTTCATAGGCATTTTTCGGCACCCGGATGAAATCACTGTAAACAACCAGACCTGGCGCCAACATCGCGGCAATACCTAGCGAGGTCACGATAATTAACCATGTTTCCAGCTTTTTATTTTCTGGCTGGTAGTGTGCCCTGACACCCTCCTTGTGACGATAACGCATCACGGCTATCGCCATAAACATCGTGACGGCGATGAAAAATATTCCACTAATGATCAGGGTGATGAACAGGGTGGTGTCTATTGACCCCCAGTTGGAAGCTGCCGGTGTCGCATGCCAGGGCGCGAGTACATGGAACAGCACGGATGCAATAACGATTAGTATCAAGACAATTGCTATTGCCATTTTCTGTTCATCCTATTCCTGTTGCTCATTGGCTATGTACAAGCATCACCACTAAACAGCATAGATTGATCAGGCCAAGGCGCAGGCGCGGTCGAAGGTCGGGTGGCTGAGCAAGGGAGGAAGGCAGGCAAGCGAGATCCGGTTGCCAGCTATACTCAATTTCAGATTACGGACGGCAGAGGTCGGCCAAAAGCGGCGTCAAAAGACGAACCCTGCCTATGCGTAGTAGTCAGATAAGTGATGGCATTGAGAAGAGACAAGCGCCACCGAGTCCAGCAATCCACGACGGAGGTTTCGTCATGAGTAACCTGACGATCGAAGGCTGGTGCAAGCCCAGCCCCGACCAGAAGTCCATCCCGGTCGGTGAGATCCATTTTTACGTCGACGGCCCCCTCCATCTGCGTCTGGAGCAAGCTGAAGAACGTCTACAGAAGACCCATGAGCCCGAAGCCATGGTCGATGTCGACATGGACACAATGAATTTGATCTTGCCTGAGGGATACGGCCCCTTGTCCGATTGCCAAATGCGCGTCTATATACATAAAGAGCGCGATTACGAGCGCGGTCAATTCCATTTGGTAGGGCATCGAGCGAGCGATGGCAGCCTGATCTATACCAACGCGGTTTTGATTGATCAGTTGCTGTAGACGCTACGGCGTGATTCTCGAGGAACACAAGAACCGGTCCGAAGTGGCTAATGCCTGTCAGTTAAGGAACGAAACCTGTGGGAGCGGGCTTGCTCGCGAAGGCGATGTGTCAGTCAACATCAATGTTGACTGTGCCGCCGTCTTCGCGAGCAAGCCCGCTCCACACATGGTTTGCGCGATATCGATGTCATTTGCAGCAGGGCTGATGGCCTGAATATCTGGGTAAATCAAAGGGACAAACGTGTCCCTTTGTTCGTCAACGCGTCGCCACCATAAACAACCGTGGAAACGGCAGCAGCACCGAACCGTCGCTCAGCGCCGGATAGGCCCGCTCGATTGCCGCCTGATACTGTTTGAGGTACTGCGCCTGCTCCGCTTCATCCAGCGGCTCAAGAAAAGGCCGCAAACCGCTGCCCTTGAACCACTCGACCACGCCCGATGCGCCGTCCGCGAGCGGATGATAGTAAGTGGTGCGCCATACATCGACCCGGGTGCAGTGGGCACGCAGCATCGAGTAGTAGCCGCCAGCATCCTCCATTTCGGTTCGTTGGCCAGCAGCCCTTGCCAGTTTGTCAGCCCAAGGGCCGTTTGCTGCGATCTCGCGCATCAACCTGTGCGACGGTTCGTTGAGGTTGTCGGGCATTTGAATCGCCAGGCTGCCGCCGGGCGCGAGTTTGACCGTCAATGACGGCAACAACCGGGCGTGATCGGGCAGCCACTGCAATACCGCATTGGCGAAAATCACGTCGAACAGGCCGGTCTCGTTCCAGGTATCAATGTCAGCAGTGTCGAAACGTACGTGAGGCAAGCGCTTGCGGGCGACCTCGATCATATCGGGTGAACTGTCCAACCCGCGCACCGCGGCATTGGGAAAGCGCTGCACCAGCAACTCGGTGGAATTACCGGGTCCGCAGCCGATGTCGATTGCCGATTGGACGTGCACCGCGGGGATGGCGGCCAGCAAGTCACGCGCCGGGCGTGTGCGCTCATCTTCAAAAGCTACGTATTGTTTGGCGGACCAACTCATATCGCTCTCCTGTCGGTGCGTTGTTGTAGCCAGAGGCAGACAACCAGTTCGCTACGATACATCGAGCGGAGTGCTCTGCCCTATCCCGACTTTTGGAGGGCATTGGGGATCTGAATGAATCTTTTTTTATCGCCAAATCATTGGAAGCCATAACAGAAAGGACCGTTCGTCGACCGACAATCACCGCCCAACCTGATCGTCCACGGCGACCAGACAGTCTGCGCGCCCGACCCCGCCAACCCGACCCAGCCGGGCAGCCATAGCGCCGATGATCATTACTGGGAGTGTTCGCAACTGAGCACGGGCGTGACAGTCTGCGAACTGAGTTTCATGCTGGTCAACCAGAGCTGTGAAGCGGTGGGATACTTCAGCTGGAAAACTGAGGTGACGCTGTCGGCGTAAATAGATAGGCACAAAAAACCGGCCTCAGGGGCAATGCCAGTCAGTTAAGTTATCTCAGCCGCAACGCACTCTTTGTAGCACCTGCCGAAGGCTGCGTTCGGCTGCGAAGCAGTCGTAACACCAGAGATCACGGTGCGCCAGGCAGACCGCGTTAGCCGGATTCACGACGGCTACGCAGACGAACGCAGGCTTCGCCAGCTGCTACAGATTGTAGTACGGCTTAACTGACTGGCATTAGCCTCAAGGGCCGGTTCTCTTGATGCCGCTTATTCAACGGGCTAGTCGTAATATCCAACAGTCTTCTTCAAGTGATCCGAATAATCGTAAAAGGCATAGGCCACATTCCTATGAAGAGCGCGAACGATCAACTCACAGGCCAGTCATTCACTGCTTATCCGCCCCCTTCTCCTGCATCTGCACCGAAGACTTGGTGCCATCAGTATTGTCTTTGGTCTCGTTATCCGAGTTGTCGAAGCAGCCTTGCAACGCGAGCAGGCAACAGGAAAGGCAAAACATGCGGGTGAGGTTCATGCTGTTCTCCGGTTTCATGGGCTTGAAGTAGTGACCCACGATGATGGAAATGGTTGCGACTTTCTGAGCCCCGGGCGATGAACATCGACTAGGGGCGGACCAGCGTTTTTTTTCATCCGACAGGCAATTTCTCAGCAGAATTTTCATCATGCCCGTGCTGTCTGAAAATCAGGCGCATCCCTATGAGGAATACGGCAATGAAATTCGCGAAAATTGCACAGAAACTCTCCCTGTGGACCGGCCAGCCACGGACATTTATGGGGGCGATCATTCTGATTTTCCTGTGGGGCCTGAGCGGACCGATTTTTCATTTCAACGATACCTGGCAACTGATCATCAACACCTCGACCACCATCATCACCTTCCTGATGGTGTTCCTGATCCAGAACACTCAGAACCGCGACACGGACATTTTGCACCTGAAGATCGATGAGTTATTGCGGGTGACCAAGGATGCGCAGAACGCGATGCTGGGACTCGAATCGCTGGACCTCAATCAGTTGGAGGCATTGAGAAAGAAATATCGCAACCTCGGCGAGGGGGAAACGATTTCCCTGGACGGCACCGTCGTCCAGGAAACAAAGAAACAGGATTTGAATCAATGCTGATCGCTGATCCATGCCCTGCGGGTGACTCGGCGGAGTCACCCGCGCCGCAGGCTACTAGCGACTGGCTTGCAGCGCCCTGGCCATTTGCAGATGGTTTTGCAGTTTGGGCAGGGTTTCTTCGGCAAACGCTTTGATTTGCGGCACATCCGTGGTCTGCGCTTGTTGTTGAAGCTGCTCGATGGCCTCTTGGGTGGTTTTCACCTGACTGGCGGCGTACGCCTGATCGAAAGAAGCATCATCTTTCACCTCTGGCATCAAGGCTTTGGCCTTGTCGACCACCTCTTCGCGTGGCGCAACCGGCAAATCGAGTTGCTTGGCAATTTTCGCCAAATGCTGGTTGGCGGTGGTGCGATCGTTGATCACCACGATGGTGTAATCCTTCACCTCTTTGGATTCGGTTTTCTGATGCGCCAGGCGACTTGCTTCGATGTCGGCCATGCCTTTGGCTGACGCTTCGTTGATGAATTCGGCGGGTGACTGGGCAAAGGCACTGCTGGCACTTAGCCCCAGCAGCGTGACAAAACTGGCATTGCGTAAACGGGTGGCCATCCGGTTCATGAGCGCGCCCTCCTTCTTGAAAATTCAAACGGGAGCTTGCGCCCCCGTCTATTAATTAAACCACCTTCACCTATTACCGAGATTTCTGACCACCTTTGCGGTCCATACTGCCTTTCGCAGGGTCTTTTTCAACGGTCGTAGTGGTAGTTTTCCCACCTTTGCGACCGGCTTCAGACGCCTTCGTTCGATCGTTGGTGAGGTTCCCAGGGTTTGGATTTTTTGAAGTAGGCATGGTTCTCATCCTCTTGGTGATGATCAGCGAGCAGTCGCCCGCATAGGATATGAATTTCCACGCCCAAAAAGGTTTAGAAATCCTCGCAACGCCGCGACGAACGGTGCCGGACTTTCAGGCCCCGGGACGCAGGTGATGCTGGCGCTTGGCGGTGTACATCGCCTCATCGGCATGCCTGAACAGCTGTTCTTCTTCGGTGCCATGCTCGGGGTATCGCGCAACGCCGATGCTCGGCTGGATGCTCAGGTTGTGCCCGTCCAGACGCAGGGGCTGAACCAGCACCTGACGGATTTTTTCCGCCACACTTTCAGCGTCTTCCGCGGCGTGGATACCGTGCAACAACACGACAAATTCATCGCCGCCGATGCGCGCCACCGTGTCGGTTTCGCGCACGCAGCCCTTTAGACGATTGGCGACCGCTTGCAGCAGCATGTCGCCGACCGCATGACCGTGGGTGTCGTTGACTTGCTTGAAGCGGTCGAGGTCGACGTAGAGCAACGCCATCCGGCCAAAATCTGCTCGGGCGAGCGCCAGCGAGGCTTTGAGGCGTTCGCGCAGCAATTCGCGATTGGGCAACTGAGTCAGTTGGTCGTACTGAGCCATGCGCTGGAGCCGGGCATGCAATTGCTTGCGCTCGATCGCGGTCGCGACCTGGGCGCAAACATACTGCAGCAACTCCTTGTCTTGTTCGGTGTAGCGTTCGCCGCCGGGCATGCTTTTGACGATCAGCGCGCCAATGGTGCCCTTCTGCGAACTCAATGGCACGCCCAACCAGCAGGGCGAATCCTGGCCCGCGACCAGCGCCGCAAAGCCCGCCGGCGGATTGTCCTGATCCGGGGTCAGCAGGATTGGCAGGCCGCTGCGAATCACTTCAGCGCACAAACGCCCGGTAACAGTCCCGGGCTGCTCGGGTTGCGGTTCACGGTCGTCGACGTGATAGGGAAAATTCAGCTGCGCACAGCGCTCGTCATACAGCGCCACGGAGAAATTCAACGCGGGCAGCCATTCGCCGATGATCGAATGGATGCGTTTGAACAGCGCCAGCAAATCTTCCGCCGCGTGGGCCGCTTCGGAGATCGCATACAGGGCCGCTTGCCGGGACTCGGCCTGCTTGCGCTCGGTGATGTCGTGAGCGACGGCGATGCGCAACTGGTCAACTTCCGACCAGCGCGCCGACCAGAGAATGTGCGCCACCCGACCATCCTTGCGCAGGTAACGATTTTCAAAGTCGAGCTTGGGCTCGCCCCCCATGATCTCCCGCGCGGCGTCGAGAGTGCGCTGGCGGTCGGCAGGATGTACCAGATCGATCATCGGCAGGCCGATCAACTCGTCCGGGGTGTAACCGAAAATGCGCTCGCAGGCCGCGCTGACAAATACGAAGCGACCTTGTTTATCGACCGCACAGACGGCGTCCAGCAAGAGGTCGATGTAGCTCGCCAGTGGGGCGGAATTTCTGGTTGCCATGGTGCAGAGCGCGTGTCCGGACAATCCAACATTGAGTAACCCTCCCTGACCGGTCATACGCCCGAGCGATGACTGTGCTGCCGACGCCTCCTTGCGATCAGCCTCAAGCCTTGTTCGTCATCAGCCCCGGCAGCGCATGCACCAGGGCATTAACCGATGAACATTACCCCGCACAACCGGGTGATCAGCAGTTCATGACGCTGATATAACGTGCGCACCTGACGCGCGCCAACAACGCCTATGAGAATAGCGTAGGCCATAAGGCCGCCGACGAAGCTCAAGACGATCAACCACGGCAGCATCGACCAATGCAGCAACCCTGCACGGCTGGACAGCAGCGCAGTAAAGGTAGCCACCGCCACCGGATAAGCCTTGGGGCGGCGCAAGTCTATCTCAGCCCCCCGGCATCGACTCACTGATCGTCGAAGAACTTCATCCCCGCATACGGCCGTTGCCGACAAGCCGCCAGTCGCGACGCCAGATCCCCGACGTGCGCCTCAAGCTTGTGCCCGTCCGGGTCGAGAAAATAGAACGACGCGCCTTCGCTGCGGTTGTCCCGCCATTCCCGCACGTTGGCCGATCGCAGGCGTTCGACAAACAACGGAAAGCCCGCAGCGCTGATGCTGAAGGCGTAATGGGTGTAGTCGGCGGCGGACGCGGATTCGCGTAGCGGATCGAGAGAAAGGCACAACCACAGACCCGGTAGCGAGAGATAGGCGCCGGTGTCCCAAGTGGCTTCAAGCTGAAATTGCAGCAAGTCGCGATAGAACGGCACGCTGCGGTTCAGGTCGGTGACGGCGAGAGTCAGGTGGTTGAGGCCGGTTAGCATGGGTTTAGTAACCTTGTGTCTCTCTGGCAGGTTCCGAATGGAGCGTACAACTTAAACACCCTTGAGCGTAGAACCGCTGGTGCATTGTTGGCTGTGAGTCAGTCTTCGCGAGCAAGCCCGCTCCCACACTTGATCGAGCTCCAAAGTTGGACACGGTTAGACACAAATCCCTTGTGGGAGATTCTATGGTTGAGGGGAAGCCCCTCAACCGGCTTTGGGTTGGTATTCGCTCTGTCCTTTCAGTAGAGCGAATACGATCCGAGCAAGCTTGCGAGCCAGTATCACCAGCGCCTGAGTGGTGCTGAAGCCTCGAGCTCTTTGCTCTTCGTAAAAGCCTTTCCAGGCTGGCGTACGACTGGCCGACATGGCCGCGTTGTGCAGAAGCCGGCGAGCTTCCGGGTCACCTCGCTTGGTCAAGCTCCGGCGACCGTCTTTTTGTCCCGACTTCGACACCCGTAAATCCATTCCCAGAAAGGCAATAAAGGCATCTGCGTTTCTGAAGTCGCCCCGCTGAAACGCCGTGAGCAAGCGAGCCCCGGTCAGAAATCCGATGCCTTCAACTTTCAGGCAACGCTTCAACTGGCCGAGCAAACCGGCTTCTTTCAGATGATCGTTAATCGTCTTCTCGACCAGCGTCTCAAGCTGCTGCATCGATTTCACTTGCTCGGCAAAAGCCGCCTTCAGCAGCGGCTCATTCGCCCAGCTTTGCACCAGGCCGACTCGAGCCTGAACCAAGGCTGCGCGACGACGAAAAAGGCTCAAGAGCTGGCGGTACAGCGGTGATGGCGGGGTCCAAGGATGAAGATCATCACCCTCGTTCTTCAGATAGCGAGCGAGTAGCCTGGCATCCAGCGCGTCGGTTTTGGCGCGGACATTCACCCCTTTGCGGTAATGGCTGAGTTCGTAGCCACCCACCATGTAAATCACGCAGCCGGCCTCATAGGCCAGATCGGCGAACTCCAGGTGATAGATATTGGTCGATTCAATGGCAATAGCGACAGTCCCCGACAAGGCCTTCAACCACTTCTTGATGGCTGCCTTGTTGTTGGGAATCGTTTCAAGCAGGTCAAGTTCGGCGTGATAGATCACCAGTTCATTCTTGGCAACATCCACGCCTACGATCGGCTTTGAGACAGAAACCAGCATTGCCATTAAATTTCCTCCGGGATATGGTTTTGAGCACTTGAAGGGCTCACCCAGAGGCGCAGGCTTGTTCCTATCGTCGGTCTAGCCAGATGCATTCTTTATCGGCGCTTGGGTGAAAGGAGGAGGGGCGAAATCTCCCACGGATCTGTACTGCGTCAACAGTCAGAATCGGGCTTTGTCCCTCCTCCTCCCTTCAAGTCCTACCATACAAGCGGGCTTGCTCGCGAAGAGGCCGGCCCTGGCAGTGAAAACCTCAGGCCTGACCGCGCAACTGCTAATAAACCAGACATTGCCCATGGAACTCGCCGCGTTGCAGGACAAACTTCAGGTTAAGATTCGCCTCTTTGTCAGCCTCATACGAACCGAACAATACGACCGGGACATCGGCAGCTGAAACTCAGGGAAGATCAAATGAAGAGCAGCACCACCCTTCTCATCACCTGCTGCACGGTTTTTCTCGCTCAATTGGGCATGAGCATTTATCTGTCGGCGCTGCCGGACATTGCCCGGGATCTGTCCGCCGATGCCTCGCAGGTTTCATGGGGGTTGGCGGTGTATCTGATCGGCATGGCGCTGCCGATGCTGTTCTGGGGCAGCCTGGGTCAGCGCATTGGCCGCAAACCGGTGTTGCTCGCAGCACTATGCATCTACGGGGTGGGCAACCTGGCCCTGCCCCTGGGCCAGACGCTCGAGTCGTTCCTGATTTTTCGACTGATTCAGGGTATTGGCGCCAGCGGAATCTCGGTCATGACCCGGGTGCTGATCCGCGACAGTTTTCGCGGCGATCTGCTGGCCAAGGCGTTGTCCTGGATATCGATTTCCTTTGTGGTGGCGCTGGGTATCGGCCAATACTTGGGGTCGATCATCCTGCTGGTGCTGGGCTGGTCGGCGATTTTCTACTTGTTGGGTGGTGTGAGCCTGTTGATGGTAGTGGTGGTGGCGCGGGTCAGGTTCCCGGTGCTGGCAGAAGAGAACACACCGTCATCCGCCTGGACGAGCTACTGGTACATTCTGCGGCATCGGGTCTTCCTGCTGCCGGCCCTCGCCGGTGGTCTGGGGTACGGGGTGATCGTCGCGTTCAACACGGCGGCACCGCTGATTCTGCAAGGCGCCTTCAACTGGTCGGCAGTGGAATACGGGTTGTTGGGCTGGCCAATCAGCGCGGCCTATTTTCTCGGGGCCGTGGCGGTCAATCGCTTTGTGCTGCGCACGGGTCAGCGCCGACTGATGACGGCGGGCGTTGGACTGATACTGGCCGGCAGCGCAGTGATGTTGCTGGGTAGCATCGCTGGCACTTCAATAGCGCTGCTGTTCTGGTTGCCCTATTGTTTTGCAGTGTTTGGCCAGTCGCTGAATTACCCGATCAGCCTGTCCCTGGCCAATGACGGTTCGCCGGTCGGCGGTGCTTACGCGATGGCGTTGAGCGGTTTCATTCACCAACTGTTGGCCGCCGTAATCGGCGGTATCGCCAGCCTGATAGCCAGCCAGCAGGCATGGCCGCTGTCGCTGTTATGTACCTTGCTGGCCTTGGGCGCGCTGCTTTGCGCAGTGCCCGCGCCCGGCCGTCAAACCGCTCAGAACGCGTTGCGGAAAATCTCCTCGATCTGCCGCTGATCCGCCGGCCGTGGATTGGTCAGTCCGCAGGCGTCTTTCAGGGCATTGCCGGCAAGCACCGGGATGTCGTTGAGCCTGGCACCGAGTTCACGCAAACCAGCGGGAATGTCCACGTCCTTGGCCAGGCTGCGAATGGCCGCGATCGCTGCCTGAGCGCCCTCTTCCGGGCTGAACCCGCGAATGTCGGCACCCATTGCATGAGCAACATCGGTCAGGCGGTCGGCGCAGGTCAGCGCGTTGAAACTTTGTACGTGAGGCAGCAGCACCGCGTTGCACACACCATGGGGCAAGTCGTAGAACCCGCCCAACTGGTGAGCCATGGCATGGACATAACCCAGGGATGCATTGTTGAACGCCATGCCGGCGAGGAACTGTGCGTAAGCCATGTTTTCCCGCGCGATCATGTCACTGCCGTCCCGTACGGCCAGGCGCAGGTTATTGGTGATCAACGTGATGGCTTTCAGCGCACAGGCATCGGTAATCGGGTTGGCCGCCGTGGAGACGTAGGCTTCGATGGCGTGGGTCAATGCGTCCATGCCGGTGGCGGCAGTCAGCCCTTTGGGCATCGCGACCATCAGCGCCGGATCGTTGACTGACAGCAGCGGCGTAACATTGCGATCGACGATGGCCATTTTCACGTGACGGGATTCGTCGGTGATGATACAAAAACGGGTCATTTCGCTGGCAGTTCCGGCGGTGGTGTTGATCGCGATCAGTGGCAGTTGCGGCTTGCTGGATTGATCAACGCCTTCGTAATCGCGGATCTGCCCGCCGTTGGTCGCGCACAGGGCAATGCCCTTGGCGCAGTCGTGAGGCGAGCCGCCGCCCAAAGACACCACGAAATCACAGCGACTTTCCTTGAGCAGGCCCAGGCCACGCTCGACGTTGGCGATGCTCGGATTCGCCTTGGCGCCGTCGAAGATCACGGAGTCGATGTCCTGCAGCGCCAGTTTGTCGGCAATCATCTTCGCCACGCCAGCCTCGGCCAGCCCGACGTCGGTGACGATCAGCGCCTTGCGAAAACCATACTTGCGAATGGTGTCCATGGCTTCGTCGAGGCAACCGGAGCCCATGATGTTCACGGCGGGGATGAAAAACGTACTACTCATGAGCGTATCTCCTGGCTGAACCCGAATCGGCAGCACCGATTTGGCGGGGGCGCACAGGATCGACCCATTCGTCGTGCGGTAACTTGATCTGGCTCAAGTCCGGGTCGTGATAAAGTCGCCGTCCATCAGACCTTTTGCTTTGAGACTTTGATCGCAATGACCGATTTCCAGGATGTTGATGCCCAACTTGAAGACTGGAACGTCTTGTGCGCCACCGCCTCGTTCGACGGATTGCTGGTAGGTAACGGCGCCAGCCGCGCAGTGTGGGACGACTTCGGCTACGACTCGTTGTTCGAAAACGCTCGCACCGTCGAAGAAAAGCCTCTGAGCCAATCCGAACTGAGCGTGTTCGACGCGATGCAGACGCGTAGTTTCGAGCAGGTTCTCAGTGCGCTGAAAACCACCAGTCGCGTGAACAAGGCATTGGCCGTCAGCTCCGCCGCACCGCGCAATCGCTATTACGCGATCAAGGAAGCGCTGATCAACACGGTGCATGCGGTGCACATCCCGTGGCGCTTGGTGAAGGCTTCGACGCTGGTGACAATCAATCAGGAACTGGGTAGCTATCGGACGGTGTTCACCACCAACTACGACTTGCTCAACTACTGGGCGATCCAGCATCGGCCAGATGTCATTTGCGATCTGTTTCAGGGTACCGAGCCGCGTTTTGATCTGAGCATCACCGCAACAGACAAAACCCGGCTGCTATACCTGCACGGCGGTCTGCATCTGGTGCGCAATCAGGACGGCACGGCGCGCAAACTGATGTCGACCGAGGGCACATTGCTGGGCAGTTTCGCGATCAACAATACGATCAAGACCCTCGATGACGTGCCGCTGTTCGTCAACGAAGGCCCGGTTCAAGACAAGCTCAAGACCATTCGCAGCTCGGATTACCTGTCGTTCTGCTACGACCAGTTACTGGGCCATGGCGACGGGTTGTGCATCTTCGGGCATGCTCTTGGCGAGCAGGACAGTCACATCGTTCATGCGTTGCGCCAGGCGAAGCCGAAGACCGTGGCGATCTCGATTTATCCGCGCAGCAAGGCGTTCATCCAGCATCAGAAGCGGCATTACGCGAAGGTGTTTGAGGGGACGGGCGTGGCGTTGCGGTTTTTTGATTCGAAGACGCATGCGCTTGGTAGTCCGAAGCTGACCGTTCCAGTCGAGGTCTGAAGCAAACGCATAACCTGTGGGAGCGAGCCTGCTCGCGATAGCGGTGTGTCAGGCGACATCAATGCCTATGTAAATAGCTATCGCGAGCAGGCTCGCTCCCACAGGGATCAGTGTGGACTTGAATGTTGTGATCAGAGCACCGGCAAGGTCTTGTCCTTGATCACCGTGGTCGGGCCGTTGGCCTTGACGCTGGCGATGCCTTTATCCCTCGCGGCATCGGATGAGTAGGATTCGCTGCTGCCGATGACCTGATGGTTGGCAGCCTTCAGGTTGAAGTAAGGATGACCGTCCTTGGTGGTTTTTTTCTCGTAGCGTTCGTCCAGCGGGCTGTTGGCCTGAACCGAGGCGATACCGCTATCGGCCGCGCCGCGCGTGGTGTACAGCTCACTGGTCAGAATGGTTTCGGCGTTGGCCGCTTTCAACACAAACTTGAACTGACCATGGCTGGTTTTGCTCACTTCGTACCATCCAGACATGCTTCTTCTCCTTGGCGATTAAGAGGTTTCGCGCTTCAGAGTAAAGACCAGCTTGCTGCTTCTGTCGCCTATACCGCCGCCATCGCGAGCAGGCTCGCTCCCACAGTGGTTTTGTGTACATCAATCCATTGTGGGAGCGAGCCTGCTCGCGATGGGGCCGGCAAAATCACCACAACACCTCGCTACTTCACCACCGCCCGCACCACCGACAACTCCGGGGCTTGCACCCGTCGCTGGCTCAGGTAGCGCGTACAGCTGACCCGCAAAAACGAGGCGAAATTCACCACTTCGCCGCGGTAATCCATCACTTCTTCATACAACTTGGCGATCAACTGATTGGTGGTCATGCCGTCGACCTCGGCGATTTCGCTGAGGATGTCCCAGAACTGATTCTCCAGCCGCAGGGTGGTCACCACCCCGCAGATGCGCAGCGAGCGAGAGCGCGATTCGTAGAGAATCGGATCGGCCTTGACGTAGAGCTCGCACATGAACAGATCCCTCGTTACAGCGTGATTTGGGTGCCCAGCAACCCGAGGAAACCGGCCAGCCAGCTCGGGTGCGCTGGCCAGGCCGGTGCAGTGGCCAGATTGCCTTGAACATGACCTTCCGTCACCGGGATATCGATGAACGTGCCGCCAGCCAAGCGTACTTCCGGAGCGCACGCCGGGTAGGCGCTGCACTCGCGACCTTCAAGAATGCCTGCAGCGGCCAACAGTTGCGCACCGTGACACACGGCGGCGATCGGTTTGCCGGCCTTGTCGAACGCGCGCACCAGCTCCAGGACTTTTTCGTTCAGGCGCAGGTACTCCGGCGCACGACCGCCCGGCACCAGTAGCGCGTCGTAGTCCGCCGCATCGACTTTGGCAAAATCGAAGTTCAGGGCAAACAGATGACCGGGTTTTTCGCTGTAGGTCTGGTCGCCTTCGAAGTCATGGATCGCGGTGCGCACGGTCTGGCCGGCGGTTTTGTCCGGGCAAACGGCATGCACCGTGTGGCCGACCATCAGCAGCGCCTGGAAGGGCACCATCACTTCGTAGTCTTCGACGTAATCACCGACCAGCATCAGAATTTTTTTAGCAGCCATGGGGAGGACTCCTCTGGGAAATACGTGGGCCTGCAGGAGTATTCAAGGTAGTCCTTAATCGGCATGGCAGGTAATAACCGACTACTACGAACACAATGGTTTTTGTGGCGAGGGGGCTTGCCCCCGTTGGGTCGCGAAGCGACCCTGATCCGGTCTATTCAGTCAGACCGTGTTCTCTGGTGTTGCGACTGCTGCGCAGCCGAACGGGGGCAAGCCCCCTCGCCACAGGCATTACCCCCAACTGTACGGATAACTCTGCGCCTAGCTGTAACACCGCAGCCCGCGCGGTTTATGGCTAGATGAAGACTCTTCCCGCCACCCTCGATTCTGGTTGCCATCATGTCCTCGCGCGAAAACACCGGCATGGCCCTGGGCCTGCTCGGCGTCGTTATCTTCAGTCTTACCCTGCCCTTCACACGGATCGTCGTGCAGGAACTTCATCCGCTGCTCAACGGCCTCGGTCGTGCGCTGTTCGCGGCGGTGCCAGCGGCGTTGCTGTTGCTGTGGCGCCGGGAGAAATGGCCCACCTGGAAACAGGTCAAAGGCCTGACGTTGGTGATCGCCGGGGTGATCCTCGGTTTTCCGGTGCTCTCGGCCTGGGCCATGCAGACCTTGCCGGCGTCCCACGGTGCGCTGGTCAATGGCCTGCAACCCTTGTGCGTGGCGCTGTACGCGGCGTGGCTGTCCCATGAGCGTCCGTCGAAAGCCTTCTGGGCCTGCGCCGCGCTGGGCAGCGCGTTGGTGCTCGGTTATGCGCTGATCAGCGGCGCCGGCAGCATTCAGGCCGGTGACTTGCTGATGCTCGGAGCCATTGCCGTGGGTGGTTTGGGTTATGCCGAAGGCGGACGGTTGGCCAGGGAGATGGGCGGCTGGCAGGTGATCTGTTGGGCGTTGGTGCTGTCGACACCGCTGCTGATCGGGCCGGTGCTGTACCTGGCGCTGCAACATCAGGGCGAGATTTCGGCCCGGACCTGGTGGGCCTTCGGTTATGTCTCGCTGTTTTCCCAGTTCATCGGGTTCTTTGCCTGGTATGCCGGGCTGGCCATGGGCGGCATCGCCCGGGTCAGCCAGATCCAATTGCTGCAGATCTTCTTCACGATCGCGTTTTCGGCGTTGTTCTTCGGCGAGCACGTCGAGCCGATTACCTGGCTGTTTGCGGCCGGGGTGATCGTGACGGTGATGTTGGGGCGTAAGACGGCAGTACAACCCGCGCGTGTTGCCACGGTCTAACCCTGTAGGAGCCAGGCTTGCCGGCGAAGGCGCCCTCTCAATCGCCTTCGCCGGCAAGCCTCGCTCCTACAGAATTAGCGGCGGCCGTCATATCCCACAGCAGCGGTTAGAGATAGCCGTCAGCCCGCAGCAGGGTTTCCAGGCAATGCTCGCTGATGTGGTAGAAGTCTTTCAGTTCCTGAATCTTCACCAGCAGCTGAGCCGGGTCCACCGGCTCGGCGCGTTTGACCGCCAAAATCATTTTGTTCTTGTTGGTGTGGTCCAGTGAGATGAACTCAAAGACCTTGGTCTCATAGCCGCAGGCTTCCAGAAACAATGCACGCAAACTGTCAGTGACCATTTCCGCCTGCTGGCCCAGGTGCAGGCCATATTGCAGCATCGGCTTGAGCAGCGCCGGGCTCTGGATTTGCAGGCGAATCTGTTTATGGCAGCACGGCGAGCACATGATGATCGACGCGCCGGAACGAATGCCGGTGTGAATCGCATAGTCAGTGGCGATGTCGCAGGCATGCAGCGCGATCATTACGTCCAGCTCGCTCGGCGCCACGCTACGCACATCACCGCATTTGAACACCAGCCCCGGATGCTCCAGCTTCGCCGCCGCGCTGTTGCACAGGCTGACCATGTCTTCACGCAGCTCGACGCCAGTCACCTCGCCCTCGGCCTTCAAGGTGTTGCGCAGGTAGTCGTGGATCGCGAACGTCAGGTAGCCCTTGCCCGATCCGAAATCCGCCACTCGAACAGGCTTGTCCAGCGCCAACGGTGACGAGGTCAGCGCATGGCTGAAGACTTCGATGAACTTGTTGATCTGTTTCCACTTGCGCGACATCGCCGGGATCAGTTCATGCTGCGCGTTGGTCACGCCCAGGTCTTTGAGAAACGGCCGGCTCAGCTCAAGGAAGCGGTTTTTCTCGCGGTTATGCTCGGCGGACGGTACTTCGCGCAATTGCTGAGGTTTGCTCTTGAACAGCGAAGATTTGCCCTTTTTGCTGTATTCGAGCTGGGCTTCGTCGGTCAATGACAGTAAATGCGCATTCTTGAACGACGCCGGCAACAGCGCCGCAATGGTCGCCACGCCTTCGGCAATCGGCAGGTTCTTGGTGATGTCGCGGGTCTTGTAGCGATAGACGAAGGACAGGCACGGCTGATCCTTGACCGTCAGCTGCTTGATGATCAGCCGCTGCAAATCCACTTCAGCACCGACGTACTTGGCCAGCACCAGTTTGATGAAGGCGTTCTGATCGAGGCTGGTTTGCAGCAGGTCGATGAACTGGGCGTGATGATCCGGCGCGAGGCTGGCGGGAGTGGTGGTGACAGACATGGGAAAAAACGGCCTCGGGCGGTGCGAATCAGGGAATGGCGGGTATTTTAGGGGGGATGGCCGTTCGGGACACGCAGTTATTTGCCGAACGGTGCGAATCCTGAGGCTAGCGAGTCCTGTGGCGAGGGGGCTTGCCCCCGTTCGGCTGCGAAGCAGTCGTAAAACCAGAGAACTCGGTCTAACTGAAGAAACCGGACAGGGGCCGCTGCGCAGCCCAACGGGGGCAAGCCCCCTCGCCACAGAGAGCTATGTCAATTCCAGAGGGTGAAATCAGCTCAACACCACCAACCGATTCGGCAATTCATTGCGCACATGGGTCACCGGCACATGCACCTTGAGCAACTCGCCGCATGCCTCGATGCACGTCACAAAGCCCTGCAACGTCTGCCCCTGTTTCACTTGCTGGGTAAACGCCCCCACAATCGCGTCCCAGTTCTTGTTGTCCAGCCGTTTGGAAATCCCTTCATCCACCAAAATCTCTACATAGCGCTCGGCCTCGCAGACGAAAATCAGCATGCCGGTGCTGCCCACGGTGTGGTGCAGGTTTTGCTCCAGGAACTGCCGACGCGCCAGGTTCGACGCGCGCCAGTGACGGACCGAGCGCGGGATCAGGCGCGTGGTGACTTTCGGAATCCGGAACACCAGGCACAACACGATGAAACTGAGCCATTGCACCAGCAACAGACTGTGCATGGTCAGCCAGCCCGTCAGGTAATGCACGATACCCGGCACCACCAGCGCCAGCAGGCTGGCCCAGAGCAGCGGGATGTACGCGTAATCGTCGGCGCGGGCCGCAAGTACCGTCACCAGTTCGGCGTCGGTGTCGCGCTCGACCCGGGCAATCGCCTCGGCGACTTTGCGTTGTTCGTGTTCAGTGAGTAATGCCATGTTTATGAATGCCTGCTCGCTATTGTTGTTTTTACCTGCAGTGTCATCACCAGCCGCCCGACGAACCGCCGCCCCCGAAACTGCCCCCGCCGCCGCTGAAGCCCCCGCCTCCACCGCCGCCAAAACCTCCACCGCCGAAACCGCCTCCCGAGCTGCCCCGGCCGCCCCCACCTGCGCTTGGCAGAATACCGAACATCTGGCCGACGAAGATCGTCAGGATGAACAGCATCACCAGTAACACGAAAAGCCCCGGATGCCGCGAGACAAAGTCCCCTTCCTGATCGCCAGACGACTCATACACCGTCGACGGCTCGTCCAGCGGATTGCCCCCCAACACCACCAGCATCGCCGCAACGCCATCGCTGATACCTTTACTGAAGTTGCCGGCCTTGAACGCGGGAGTGATCACCTGATGAATGATCACCGAACTCTGCGCATCGGTCAGGCGCTCTTCCAGGCCGTAACCGACTTCTATACGCAATTTGCGCTCCTCACGCGCGACGATCAGCAGCGCGCCGTTGTTCTTGTCCTTCTGGCCGATCCCCCAGTAGCGTCCCAGTTGATAACCGAAATCCGCGATGTCGGTGCCCTGCAAATCCGTCAACGTAACCACCACCAACTGCTCGCCGGTGGTTTTTTCATGGGCGTTGAGCTGTTGCGTCAGTTGCTCGCGCACCGCAGGCTCGATCATCCCGGCGTTGTCCACCACCCGCCCGGTCAGTTCCGGGAACTTCAACTCGGCCTGGGCCGTCAGGGTAAACACCCAGAACAACAGCACCAGGCCCACTTTCAACATGCGCATTGGCAACCTCATCCTTGGTGGCGCTTCGAACCGTTTCCGGCGCTTACTGGAACTTCACTTCAGGCGCTTTCTCGGCACCGGGGCTGGTAGCCTCGAAGGTTTCGCGGATCGGCAAATCGCTGTACATCACGGTGTGCCACAGGCGACCGGGGAAGGTGCGAAGCTCGGTATTGTATTTCTGCACCGCCAGGATGAAGTCGCGACGCGCCACGGCGATGCGGTTCTCGGTGCCTTCAAGTTGCGATTGCAGGGCCAGGAAGTTCTGGTTGGCCTTGAGGTCCGGGTAGCGCTCGGACACCACCATCAACCGGCTCAGCGCGCCGGTCAGTTGATCCTGCGCCTGCTGGTACTGTTTGAGCTTTTCCGGATTGTCCAGCGTGCTGGCATCCACCTGAATCGACGTCGCCCTGGCCCGGGCTTCGATCACGGCGGTCAGGGTTTCCTGTTCGTGCCTGGCATAACCCTTGACGGTTTCCACCAGGTTGGGGATCAAGTCGGCGCGGCGCTGGTACTGGTTCTGCACCTGGCCCCAGGCAGCCTTGGCCTGTTCGTCGAGGGTCGGGATGGTGTTGATGCCGCAGCCGGCCAGCAGCGTGGTCAGCAACATCAAGGCTGCAACCTGCAGGCTCGACCGATAGTGGTGTCGTACATTCATCTGGTTGACTCCCTGGCACATTCCGTTGATGAAACAACCTGCGAGCTCTTGGGGCATAATCTGCACCGCTACTGGATTGCAGCGAGCCAATGGGCTAAAAGATGCCCAGCGTAAAAAACTGTTGAGAAGTGTGCTGCATTTTTCTGAACAATGCCCGAACAACAAATGCTCGAACAACAATAGTCGCTCCCTAAATTTTGGCTGACCGGCGCGTATCCGCTGTCGTTTAGGCTTTAGAGAAAACCATTCATGAAGAAGCTGTGTTTGCTGGGCCTGTTCGTCAGCCTGGTCAGTCATACCGTATTGGCCGCCACGACGCCCGCACCTATAGAGAACAAGGACGCCTTCATCAGCCACCTGATGAAGCAAATGACCCTCGATGAGAAGATCGGCCAGTTGCGCTTGATCAGCATCGGTCCGGAAATGCCTCGGGAAATGATCCGCAAGGAGATCGCCGCTGGCAATATCGGCGGCACCTTCAACTCGATCACCCGCGCGGAAAACCGTCCGATGCAGGACGCGGCCATGCGCAGCCGGTTGCAGATCCCGATGTTCTTCGCCTATGACGTGATCCACGGCCACCGCACCATTTTCCCGATTCCGCTGGCCCTGGCCTCGAGCTGGGACATGGACGCCATTGGTCGCTCCGGGCGCATCGCCGCCCAGGAAGCGGCGGCTGACAGCCTCGACATCACCTTCGCACCGATGGTCGACATCTCCCGCGACCCACGCTGGGGCCGCACTTCCGAAGGCTTCGGTGAAGACACCTACCTGGTTTCGCGGATCGCCGGCGTGATGGTCAAGGCCTTCCAGGGCACCGGCGCGAACGCGGCCGACAGCATCATGGCCAGCGTCAAGCATTTCGCCTTGTACGGCGCGGTCGAGGGCGGTCGCGACTACAACGTCGTCGACATGAGCCCGGTCAAGATGTACCAGGATTACCTGCCGCCGTACCGCGCCGCCATCGACGCCGGTGCCGGCGGGGTGATGGTTGCGCTGAACTCGATCAACGGCGTGCCGGCCACCGCCAACACCTGGCTGATGAACGACCTGTTGCGCAAGGAATGGGGCTTCAAGGGGCTGGCGGTCAGCGATCACGGGGCAATTTTCGAGCTGATCAAGCACGGCGTTGCCGCTGACGGTCGCGAAGCCGCGAAGCTGGCGATCAAGGCCGGCATCGACATGAGCATGAACGACACCCTCTATGGCAAGGAATTGCCAGGGCTGTTGAAGGCCGGTGAGATCGAACAGAAAGATATCGACAACGCCGTACGTGAAGTGCTCGCCGCCAAGTACGACATGGGCCTGTTCAAAGACCCGTACCTGCGCATCGGCAAGGCCGAGGATGACCCGGCCGACACCTACGCCGAAAGCCGCTTGCACCGCGCCGAGGCCCGTGATGTGGCGCGCCGCAGCCTGGTGTTGCTGAAGAACCAGGGCGACACGCTGCCGCTGAAGAAAACCGCGAAAATCGCTTTGGTCGGTCCACTGGCCAAGGCGCCGATCGACATGATGGGCAGCTGGGCCGCCGCTGGCCGTCCCGAGCAATCGGTGACCCTGTTCGACGGCATGACCAGTGCGCTTGGCGCGCAGTCGACGCTGATCTACGCCCGTGGCGCGAACATCACCAGCGACAAGAAAATCCTCGATTACCTGAACTTCCTCAACTTCGATGCGCCGGAAGTGGTGGATGATCCGCGTTCGGCCAATGCGTTGATCGATGAAGCGGTGAAAGCCGCGCAACAGGCCGATGTGGTGGTGGCAGCGGTGGGCGAATCCCGTGGCATGTCCCACGAATCGTCAAGCCGCACCGACTTGAACATCCCGGCCGCCCAGCGCGAGCTGATCAAGGCTTTGAAAGCCACTGGCAAACCGCTGGTGCTGGTATTGATGAACGGTCGTCCGTTGTCGATTCTCGAAGAGAACGAGCAGGCTGACGCGATTCTGGAAACCTGGTTCAGCGGCACCGAAGGCGGTAACGCCATCGCTGACGTGCTGTTCGGCGACTACAACCCGTCGGGCAAACTGCCGATCAGCGTCCCGCGCTCGGTGGGTCAGATTCCGACCTACTACAACCACCTGAGCATTGGCCGGCCGTTCACCCCGGGCAAACCGGGCAACTACACCTCGCAATATTTCGAGGACACCACCGGGCCGCTGTTCCCGTTCGGCTTCGGCTTGAGCTACACCCAGTTCAGCCTGACCGACATGGCCTTGTCGTCGACCACACTGAACAAGACCGGCAAGCTCGACGCCAGCGTCGTGCTGAAGAACACCGGCAAGCGTGACGGCGAAACCGTGGTGCAGTTGTACATCCAGGACGTGACCGGTTCGATGATCCGCCCGGTCAAGGAATTGAAGAACTTCCAGAAAGTGCTGCTCAAGGCCGGCGAACAGAAAGTCGTGCACTTCACCATCACCGAGGACGACCTGAAGTTCTACAACGCCCAGCTCAAATACGCCTCGGAACCGGGCAAGTTCAACGTGCAGATCGGCCTGGATTCCCAGGACGTGACGCAGCAGAGTTTTGAGTTGCTGTAATCCCTGACACACCGCAATAAAACTGTGGGAGCGAGCCTGCTCGCGATGGCGGCATAACATTCAATAGAGATGCTGAATGTTATGGCCTCATCGCGAGCAGGCTCGCTCCCACAGTGGTTCTGGGGTGTTGCGGAAATTGTGTTCAGCCCCGCCTATCCAGCAGATTCACCACCAGCCGATCCACCCATCCCCACACCCTCTGCTTGACCCGCCGCCACAACGGTCGGCGCTTCCATGCCTCGAGGCTGACTTCCTGGCTCAGGGCAAAGTCATTTTCGAAACTCGCCGCCACCGCCCGGGTCAGTCCGGGGTCCAGAGCTTCGAGGTTGGCTTCCAGATTGAAACGCAGATTCCAGTGATCGAAGTTGCACGAACCGATACTCACCCAGTCATCGATCAACACCATTTTCAGGTGCAGGAAACACGGCTGGTATTCGAAGATTTTCACCCCTGCCCGGAGCAGGCGCGGGTAGTAGCGATGCCCGGCGTAGCGCACCGACGGGTGATCGGTGCGCGGCCCGGTCAGCAGCAGACGCACATCGACGCCACGAGCTGCCGCCCGACGCAGTGAGCGGCGGACTTTCCAGGTCGGCAGGAAGTACGGTGTGGCCAGCCAGATCCGCCGCTGGCCGCTGTTCAGCGCGCGAACCAGCGATTGCAGAATGTCGCGGTGCTGGCGGGCGTCGGCATAGGCGACCCGGCCCATGCCCTCGCCCATGGCCGGTACTCGTGGCAGGCGCGGCAAACCGAAGTGCGAAGCGGGTTTCCAGGCGCGGCGATAACGGTTGGCGATCCATTGGCGATCGAACAGCAACTGCCAGTCGATGACCAAGGGGCCGGTGATTTCCACCATCACTTCGTGCCATTCGCAGGTGTCTTCGCCCGGTGCCCAAAACTCATCGGTCACCCCGGTGCCGCCGACCACCGCCAGGCATTGATCCACCAGCAGCAGCTTGCGATGGTCGCGATAGAAGTTGCCCACCCAGCGTCGCCAGCTCAGGCGATTGTAGAAACGCAACTCGACACCGGCGGCCGTCAGGCGCTGACGCAAGGCCAGGGTGAAGGCCAGGCTGCCATAGTCATCGAACAGGCAACGTACCCGCACACCGCGCTCGGCCGCCTGGACCAGAGCCTGAACCATGGCCTCGGCGCAGGCCCCCGCCTCCACCAGGTACAGTTCCAGTTCGACTTGTTCTTCGGCGCGAGCAATCGCCACCAGCATTCTCGGGAAGAACTGCGGGCCGTCGATCAGCAGTTCAAAGCGGTTGCCTTCGCGCCACGGGAAAATTGCACCACGCATCTCAGCGCGCCGTAAAAATCAGCACCGCACCCACCGGCACCGACAAACTGATGGCCGACAAACCGGCAACCTTGCGCAAGCTTTCCAGGCCTGGGGCCAGGTCGAAATCTTCAGCGCTGATCACCAAAGGTTCGAGGGTCACCACTTGAAAGCGCCGGTCATCGAGACGGGTCGCCAGCAGTTCGGCGTTGTATTGGTGTTGTTTGCCATGCAGGTTGACGGTCAGCGGCAAGCGCAACTCCAGTTGCGCACCCGGCGCCAAATCGTTGATCGGCCGCAGATCGATTTGCGTGGTGATCAGCGCTTCGGGAAACGTCTGGATCTCGAACAGTTCCTTGCGCATGCGCTCGTCGCGCAACGGTATGCCACTGTTGACGGACTCCAGCTCGACTTCTACCTCGGCCAGGCCTTTGGGATCGACCTTGCCGTGCAGCACCAGAAAGCGCTGCACTTCGGAGATGTTGGCGTTTTTAGTGCTAATGAACGACAGCCGCGAGGACTCGCCATCCAGATACCAATTGGCCTGGGCCGACACAGTTACACCGGCCAGCAGCAGGAAGGCGAGGGTTTTGCAGACAAAGCGGTTGAACATAGAGACTCATGGGCAGATAAACCTGAGCGAACCTTAACTGGCCTGAGGCAGGTTGCAAACTTTCTGTTACTCCAACCCAACCTTTGTGGCGAGGGAGCTTGCTCCCGCTGGAGTGCGAAGCGCTCCCAAAATCAGACAATGAGTTCTTCCAGTCAGACCTCGGCCGCTGGCATTACGACTGCTTCGCAGCCGGGCGGGAGCAAGCTCCCTCGCCACAAAAAACTGACCACTGTCAGGGTTGCAGGCGACAGCCTTGGCGTTCACCAACCCAAACAGCGCTATTGCTGCGCCCCATGCCGCCGACCATCACACGCTTGCTCGCGGCATCATCGACGAACCCGCTGGTGGGCAAGTACTGCTTCACATAGCCCCGGCAATACTCGGCCGGATTGTTCATCACATAGCGACACGAGCAGTATTCCTTGGCGGTGTAGGCGCTGATGATGTCGGGGAAGGCCCACAGCGCCACACGCTCCTGCCAGACCCAGCCAAGCAAGGCAATCAGCAGCACCAGCAACAGCGTGCTGAACGGCCGACGGCGAATAAAGCGGCGGCTCATGGCTGCACCTTCGCGGCAAACGCCTTGAGCGCGAGTTTGAGCAATTGGTTGTGCCGATAACTCCCGTCGCGATCATCGCCGTAGCGCACGATCACCAGCTTTTCGCTGGGAATCATGTACATCGCCTGACCCCAATGGCCCAGCGCGGCGAAGGTATCGACGGGGGCGGCGGGCCAGGGTTGTGTCGCGCCATCCACTGCGCGATTGAGCCACCAATGCCCGCCGGGCACTGCTTCATCCTGGTTGGCTTGATAGCGGGCGAAAGGCTCGCGGCTGAAGTCGACCCAGTCCTTGGGCAGCAATTGCTGCTCACGCCAACGACCATCGCGCGCCATCAACAGACCGACCCGCGCCAGGTCCCGGGCGGTGAGGTAGGCATAGGACGATGCGACAAATGTGCCCGTGGCATCCGCTTCCCACACCGCACTGCGAATCCCCAAGGGTTCGAACAGCGCAGTCCACGGATAATCCGGATAACGGGCCGGGCCGACGATGGTTTTAAGCGCTGCCGCCAGCAGGTTGCTGTCGCCGCTGGAGTAGCGGAATGCCTGACCGGGTTTGGCGTACTCGTCGTGGTCGGCGGTGAAGGCGGCCATATCGCGGTGACCACGGGTGTAAAGCATGGCCACCACCGAGGACTTCAATGGGGCGTATTCGTAGTCTTCCTGCCAGTCCAGGCCCGAGGCCCAGTGCAGCAGGTCGGCCATGGTCATGGCGGGATGTTTTTCCAGCGGTGGATAGAACTGCACCACCGGGTCCTGCAATTTGAACAGCCCTTCGCCATAGGCCACGCCGAGCACCATGGCTATCAGGCTTTTACTGACGGACCAGGTCAGGTGCGGCGTTTGCGCAGTGGTCGGGGCAGCGTAGCGTTCGTAGACAAGTTGGCCATCGCGGATCACCAGCAAGGCATCGGTGCGGATGCCTTGGTGAGTGGTGTCTTCGCGGGGCGGGAAGGCATAACTCTCCAGGGCCTGAAGTGCCGGGCCGGTAACTTTCGGGCCGGGCGACCATTGCTCGGCCGGCCAGTTTTCGGCGTGGGCGGCGAGGCTGAGCAGCAGCATGACAATCAGGGACAAGCCTTTGAACATGAGGGGTGCTCGGAGGGATGAACCTGCAGAGCCTAGTCGAGCTTGATGACAGTTTTTGAATTTGCGTCGCCAATGGGATCACCTTCGCGGGCAAGCCTCGCTCCTACAGGATTTGTGCCGGATGCGATCCCTGTAGGAGCGAGGCTTGCCCGCGAAGGGTCCCTCCAACCTTACGACAATCCCGTCAACGCCTTGGCCAATCGCTTGCCCCGCGCCCCTGCCGCCAAATCCATCACAGTCTGATCGCGCTGCCACATCGCCGCCCATTGCGGCGGGCCATCGGCCAGGGCCTGATTCACTTCAGCCTTGAGCCCATCGAACTGCGCAAACAACCCGCCCAGCAACACATGCCCGGCCGGATTATTCGGCGCCTGACGGCTGACTTCCGCGCACCCGGCCAGCAGCGCCAGCAAACGCAGCTGCAAGGTCTGCGGCCAGTCGTTGTCCTGACCGACGCCGAACAGCCAAGCGGTCATGGCGCTCAGTACATAGATGTCTTCCAGAGTGCGGAACGGTTTGACGTAAGCATCCCAACCATCCCCCGCCAGCAATTCGCACAGGGCGTTGTCGAGAAACAACCGGCCGTGGCCAATGTCCGGCATCAGCGGCATCGGGGCGAGTTTCTCCAGTCGCACGCCGGGTTCATCGGGATACACCACCACCAGACTCAGGCGCGGGGCGTCGCCAGGCTCTTCACTGCGAGCGGCGACCAATAGCCAGTCGGCGGCATCGCCGGCGGTGACGAAATCCTTGCGCCCGCTCAGGCGCAAATCCCGCAGCCGGGTCTGCATGTCCGCCACCCGCAAGCTGCGTTGTTCGGTCGCACACAACGCGCCGAGGCTCGGCGACGCGCTCGGCCAGAGCATGCGCAACGCCGCTTGATAACCCACCAGAAACGCCAGCCCCGGTGTCGCCATCAGCCGTCCACCGACCACCGCCAGTTCGAACGGCGTAACCGCCCCCAACTGTTGCAACAAGGTCGCAAACCCCTCACCCAGGTCCGGGTTGGCGGGCAGGCGATCGCGGCGGTTCAACAGGGTTTGCCAAGGCATAAGAGGCTCCTCAAAGGCTGTCATATAAGCATCACCAAAGCTTCATGGTGATGACACCGGGGCTACATAGCCTGACTTTGCACAACACGGCTGCATAAAGAAAGTCGATCGGCTGCAACCCAAGACGGGTGGCCAGCCCGTACGGAGATTCACAATGACTCAGATCGCCCGCATCAGCGACACCGGCAATGAACGCCGCCTGCAAGCCGAACGCCTGGTGGGCGCCGAGGCCTTGCAGCAAGCCCAGGCCTTGCGCTTCAACGTGTTCAGCGGCGAATTCAACGCCAGGCTCAAAGGCGCGGAGCAGGGTCTGGACATGGATGACTATGATGTTCACTGCTCCCACATCGGTGTGCGTGACTTGAACACCGGGCGCCTGGTGGCCACCACCCGATTGCTCGACCACACAGCGGCCAGCAGCCTGGGCAAGTTCTACAGCGAAGAAGAATTCAGCCTGCATGGCCTGGTCCATCTGAAAGGCCCGATCCTGGAAATCGGTCGCACCTGCGTCGACCCGGCCTACCGCAACGGCGGCACCATCGCCGTGCTCTGGGGTGAACTGGCCGAAGTGCTGAACCAGGGCGGCTACAGCTACTTGATGGGTTGCGCGAGCATTCCGATGCAGGACGGCGGCATTCAGGCCCACGCGATCATGCAGCGCCTGCGCGAACGCTACCTGTGCACCGAACACCTGCGGGCCGAACCGAAGAAGCCATTGCCGACGCTGGATATTCCGTCCAACGTCATCGCCGAAATGCCGCCGCTGCTCAAGGCCTATATGCGCCTGGGCGCGAAAATCTGTGGCGAGCCGTGCTGGGACGAGGATTTCCAGGTGGCCGACGTGTTCATCCTGCTCAAGCGCGACGAGCTCTGCCCACGTTACGCCAAGCACTTCAAGGCGGCTGTGTAATGAGCCGCTTGCGGGTGTACGCGCGAATTGCGCGAGTGCTTTTGGTGGTAGCGCTGGGCTTAAGCATGGCCGGTGTGTTCGGGTTGTTCGAGCGATTGGGGATTGCCCACTCGATGGTCCGTCGCCAGCGCTGGTCGAGGTTTTTTATGGCACGGCTGAGCAATGCCCTGCCCTTTCGCGTGACTGTGCTGGGTGAGCTGCCCAAGCAACCAATGCTCTGGGTCAGCAATCACGTGTCCTGGACCGACATTCCGCTGCTGGGCATGCTCACGCCGCTGTCGTTCCTGTCCAAGGCCGAAGTGCGCACCTGGCCGGTGGCGGGCTGGTTGGCAGCCAAGGCGGGCAGCCTGTTCATCCGCCGTGGTTCGGGCGACAGTCAGTTGATCCGCAAGCAGATGACCCGTCATCTGGAGCAGGAACATCCGCTGCTGATGTTCCCCGAAGGCACGACCACCGATGGCCGCTCGCTGCGCACGTTTCATGGTCGTTTGCTGTCAGCGGCGATCGATTCCGACGTGGCGCTGCAACCGGTGGCGATTCGTTATCTACGCGATGGCGAGCTCGATACCCTGGCACCGTTCATTGGCGATGATGATTTGCTGTCGCACCTGATGCGCTTGTTCGCCAATGATCGGGGGGAGGTGGAAATTCATCTGCTCAAACCGATTGAGTGCCAGGACCGGGAGCGTGCAGCGCTGGCGTTCGAGGCGCAGCAGGCGGTGCAGAGGGCGTTGTTTGGTGAAGTCGCGAAACCTGCCGAGCCACGGCGTGCCGGCGAACTGATCGCCGCGTAATCTGTAGGAGCGAGGCCCGCGAAGGGAACGCCGCGGTGTACCTGAGACACCGCGTTATCGTTCTTCGCGGGCAAGCCTCGCTCCTACAGGATTTGTGTCAGCGGTTTTGGACGAAATCCTGAAGCTGCGGATAGAACAACCGGAAATCCTCGCTCAACGGTTCATACAACCGTCGCAACTCCTGCATCGCCTCCGCCAACTCCTCCGGCCGGGTCAACCGGCGCGAAATCCCCCGCAGTACCTGTTCAAGCACTTCGAATTCCCGATAAGCACCCAACCAGTCATTGGCCACCATGTGCGGCGCAATCTTCGCCAGGCGCTCCGGCAACTGTTGCTCGGCCAACAGCACCCGGTAAACGTCCGAAGTGAACAGCGCCAGCGGACGGTCGGCATACAACTCCCAGTCCCGCGCCAGGCAGTGGTCGAAAAACACATCGAGCACGATTCCGGCGTAACGCCTGCGCGTGATGGAAAACCGCGACAAGGCGATGTCCACCAGCGGATGGCGATCGGTAAACACGTCGATGCTGCGATGCAACTGAATGGCCGTCTCGATCTCCGGATCGAACTGCCCTTGCAGCCGTCCTTTGACGAAATCGCCGTACAGACTGCCGAGCATTTGACCGGGGCGCTGGCCACCGAGGTGCAGATGTGCGAGATAGTTCATGGGCGCAGCTTAGCACCGCCAATACTTATCTTTACAAACATCGTATCGTTATAACCCGATATACCGATTTATGCGGTCATCAGACCAAAATCATATTGGTATATCGCGAAGTACCGATTTAAAGTTCGCCTCATCGCGATATAGCGTTTTACTCATCACGAGCCCCAACCATGACCATCGACCTCGACGAAATAATAAAAGCGCTGGCACACCCAGTACGCCGAGACATTCTCATCTGGCTGAAAGACCCCAAGGTCCAATTCCCGGAACAGCTCCACAACCACGAGTACGGCATTTGCGCCGGACAGATCGATCAACGCTGCGGCCTGTCGCAGTCGACCGTGTCCGCTCACTTGGCGACCTTGCAACGGGCGGGACTGATCAGCAGCCAGAAAGCCGGTCAATGGCACTTCTTCAAACGCAACGAGGACGTGATTCAGGCGTTCCTCGACGCCATCGTCAAGGAGCTCAGCGCTCCGACAAGGAACTGACAATGCCCCTCTCGCTACTCATTCTGGCCTTGAGCGCCTTCGCCATCGGCACCACCGAGTTCGTCATCATGGGCTTGCTGCCCGAAGTGGCGGCCGATCTTGGTGTGTCGATCCCCGGCGCCGGCTGGCTGGTGACCGGTTACGCCCTGGGCGTGGCCATCGGTGCCCCGTTCATGGCGCTGGCCACCGCCAGACTGCCGCGCAAGGCCGCTTTGGTAGCGTTGATGGGCATTTTCATCATCGGCAATCTGCTCTGCGCCCTGGCCAGTGACTACAACGTCTTGATGTTTGCCCGTGTGGTCACCGCCCTGTGCCACGGCGCCTTCTTCGGCATCGGCTCGGTGGTGGCGGCAGGCCTGGTGCCGGCCAACAAACGTGCATCGGCAGTGGCCTTGATGTTCACCGGCCTGACCCTGGCCAACGTCCTCGGCGTGCCGCTGGGCACCGCGCTCGGTCAGGAAGCCGGCTGGCGTTCGACCTTCTGGGCGGTGACCGTGATCGGTGTGATTGCGCTGATCGGCCTGATCCGCTTCCTGCCGGCCAAGCGCGATGAAGAAAAGCTCGACATGCGCGCCGAACTGCGCGCCCTCAAAGGCGCCGGCATTTGGCTGTCGTTGAGCATGACCGCATTGTTCGCCGCCTCGGTCTTCACCTTGTTCACCTATGTCGCACCTCTGTTGGGCGAGGTCACCGGTGTCTCGCCGCGCGGGGTGACCTGGACCCTGATGCTCATCGGTCTGGGCCTGACGGTCGGCAACATCATCGGCGGCAAGCTGGCGGACAAAAGCATGGCTGCAACGCTGATCGGTGTGTTCATCACCATGGCGGTGGTCTCCACCGTACTGACCTGGACCAGCATTGCCGTGATTCCGACCGAAATCACCCTGTTCCTCTGGGCCACTGCGTGCTTTGCCGCCGTACCCGCCCTGCAAGTCAACGTGGTGACCTATGGCAAGGCCGCACCGAACCTGGTGTCGACCCTGAACATCGGCGCTTTCAACATCGGCAACGCGCTCGGTGCCTGGGTCGGCGGCAGCGTCATCGCCCACGGCTTCGGCTTGACCCGTGTGCCGCTCGCGGCAGCCGCACTGGCGGTACTCGCTCTGTTGGTGACCCTGATTACTTTCCGTCAGAGCGGCGATGCCGAGCTGGCCCCTGCTACTAACTGATCGCCAAAAGAGAACTATTTCATGACGACTATTTTCGATCCCATCAAACTGGGCGACCTCGAGTTGGCCAACCGCATCATCATGGCACCGCTGACCCGATGCCGCGCCGACGAAGGCCGTGTGCCGAACGCGTTGATGGCCGAGTACTACGTGCAGCGCGCCTCTGCCGGCCTGATCCTCAGCGAAGCGACTTCGGTCACGCCGATAGGCGTGGGCTACCCCGACACTCCCGGCATCTGGTCCAACGACCAGGTACGCGGCTGGAGCAACGTGACCAAAGCGATCCACGGCGCGGGCGGCAAAATCTTCCTGCAACTGTGGCACGTGGGCCGGATTTCCCACCCGTCCTACCTGAACGGCGAAGTACCGGTCGCTCCGAGTGCCATACAGCCTAAGGGCCATGTCAGCCTGGTTCGTCCATTGGCCGACTTCCCAACCCCCCGCGCCCTGGAAACCGCTGAAATCGCCGACATTATCGACGCTTACCGCGTCGGTGCCGAGAACGCCAAGGCCGCCGGTTTCGACGGTGTGGAAATCCACGGTGCCAACGGTTACCTGCTCGACCAATTCCTGCAAAGCAGCACCAACCAGCGCACCGACAACTATGGTGGCTCCCTGGAAAACCGTGCGCGCCTGTTGCTGGAAGTGACCGATGCCGCCATCGAAATCTGGGGCGCGGGCCGCGTGGGTGTGCACCTGTCACCCCGTGCCGATCTCCATGACATGGGCGACGATAACCTGTCCGAGACGTTCACCTACGTCGCTCGCGAACTGGGCAAGCGTGGCATCGCCTTCATCTGCTCCCGCGAGAGAGAAGACGGCGACAGCCTCGGTCCACAACTGAAAGAAGCCTTCGGCGGCCCGTACATCGCCAACGAACGCTTCACCAAGGACAGCGCCAACGCGTGGCTGGCCAGCGGCAAGGCTGACGCGGTGGCGTTCGGTGTACCGTTCATTGCCAACCCTGACTTGCCGGCACGCTTGAAGGCCGATGCACCGTTGAATGAGGCGCGCCCGGAACTGTTCTACGGCAAGGGCCCGGTTGGCTACATCGACTATCCGGCGTTGTAAGCGTCCGCTGTTGGAATGCAAAAGCCCCGACTCGAAAGAGCCGGGGCTTTTGCGTATGGAAGATCAAAGAATCGTCCGAAGGCTGCAATCTTGTCAGCGCTTGCGCTGTCCCCAGGCGACCGCCAGGCCACTGAGGCAAATCACCGCAATCCCGATCACACCGAAACTGTCCGGGGTATGGTCAAAGATCAAATACCCGTACATCCCGGCAAACAGAATCTGCCCATAACTGAACGGTGCCAGCATCGCCGGCGCGGCGTGCCGGAAGGCCTGGGTCAGCAGCATGTGCCCGAGCATGCCGCAAGTGCCCAGGCCGATCATGAACAGGCCGTGCAGCAGCGTCGGCGTATTCCAGAAGAACGGTAACAGCGCACTCATGATCAGGCTGTTGAGAATGCCAGTCAGGAAATTGCTGGTGGTCGGGCTGTCGATACCGCTGAGCATGCGGGTGAGCAATTGATAAAAGCCAAAACACAATGCCGAGCACAGTGGCAGCAAAATGGCCGGGGTGAACAGCGCGCCGCCAGGCCGCACAACGATCAACACGCCGACAAACCCACCCAGCACCGCTAGCCACTGGTTACGCGTCACCCGCTCACGCAGCAACGGCACGGACAGTGCCGTGACTAATAAAGGTGCAAGGAAGTTCACGGCCGTGGCTTCGGCCAAGGGGATGTAACGCAGACCCGTGGTGAAGAACAGGCTGGTGCCGATCAGGCAAAGCGCACGCAATAATTGCAGTCCGGGACGCTTGGTACGCACCACCGCTGAAAAACCACTGCGTGGTACGAAAATCACCAACATCAACAATGTGTGCACCACGTAGCGTGCCCAAACCACCATCACAATCGGGTAGAAGCCGGACAGGTACTTGGACAACGTGTCGTGGCTGGCGAACAACAACACCGCCAGGCAAATCAATGCGATGCCCTTGATCGGCTGCTCGGCGCCCTTGTAGCCCGGGTTGTTCACACTCATTCACACACTCGACACAAAACTCCTACAAAATACGTAGCTCGCTACCTGTCAACCTGGCGAGCGTACGTATATAAAAGCACCCCATCACAGAAAGGCGAGCGAAACAGGGACATTTGTCCCGTTCCCGGCATTGACACAAATGGATCCAATTACGCATTTTGTTTCATTTGCGCAGATTGGGACTCAAGCGCAGCATATCCAACCCTGTATCGACCCAACGCTCGGCTTCGGCGTGCAGTTGAAAACTGTCGGGCGCCAATAGCCACTGATACAGGATGCCATCGATGTAAGCATGCAGGCTGATGGCCGCGCGGGAGGTGTCGAGGTTTTCCGGCAACTGCCCCCGATTCACCGCATTACTCAGGGCCAGAGCGATTCGTACATTGCAATCGAGGCTGGCCATTCGGCGCTGCTGGCGCAGGTCGCACATTTCATCGGTGAATTCGCACTTATGAAACAGAATCTCGTTGATGCGTCGGGTTTTCGGGTCCAGGGCAACTTGATGAAACAAATGAATCAGCAGCTTGCGCATGCAGCCCAGCGGATCGAGTTCATCTTCGCTTTCACTGGCCTTGGCCATTTCATTCAGCGGCTCATGCAAGGTATCGAGCATCGCCTGCACCAGATCCGCCTTGTTACTGAAATGCCAGTAGATGGCCCCGCGAGTCACGCCGGCCAGGGTAGCGATATCCGCCAGCGTCGTGCGTGCCACACCCCGCTCAAAAAAGGCTTTTTCTGCCGCTTCGAGTATCTGGCTTCGGGTTTCTTGAGCTTCCTCTTTGGTACGACGGACCATGGCAGTACAACCTCAATCAGGGTGCTTCAGCGATGTCTGAATATCAGCTGAATAAAAGTGGGGCGAGCGCTCTTGGGCGTCTCATCAGGCCTACAATTCAAACCTTTGAACGGCTTTTGTAACGGTGCGGGTACGCCGCCAAGGCCTTTACAAACAACCATGAATGTAAGTATATTCCTTAGCAAGCTACTTATCCACCCGGTAGAAATTTTTTACCCTTCCACATTTCTTGTGCGCAATGTGCGCGCCTGACCCGAGGATCTTCATGCAATTCAAGCCAGCTGTTACCGCTCTGGTTACTGCCGTCGCCCTGGCATCGCTGCTCAGCGGATGTAAAAAGGAAGAGGCGGCACCCGCCGCACCCACCCCTCAGGTCGGCGTCGTAACCCTGCAACCTCAAGCCTTCACCCTGACGTCCGAACTTCCAGGGCGCACCAGTGCGTTCCGCATCGCCGAAGTTCGCCCACAGGTCAACGGCATCATTCTCAAACGACAGTTCAAGGAAGGCGGCGACGTCAAGGCCGGCCAGCAGCTCTATCAGATCGACCCTGCGGTCTATGATGCGACCCTGAAAAGCGCCGAAGCCAATCTGCGTTCGACCAAATCGATTTCGGATCGCTACAAGCAACTGGTCGACGAACAGGCCGTCAGCCGTCAGGAATACGACACGGCGCTGGCCAACCGCCTGCAATCGGAGGCGTCCCTGCAGAGCGCCCAGATCAACGTGCGCTACACCAAGGTTTATGCACCGATCTCCGGTCGCATCGGCCGTTCTTCGGTGACCGAAGGCGCGCTGGTCAGCAGCGGCCAGACCGACGCCATGGCAGTCATTCAGCAACTGGACCCGATATACGTCGACGTCACCCAGTCTTCGGTGGAGCTGCTTGAGCTGCGCCGCGAACTGGAAAGCGGTCGTCTGCAAAAAGCGGGCGACAACGCCGCCGCAGTCAAGCTGACCCTGGAAGATGGCAGCCAGTACAAGCTGGACGGCAAGCTTGAGTTCTCCGAAGTCTCGGTTGACCAGACCACCGGTTCCGTGACCCTGCGCGCCGTGTTCCCCAACCCTGACCACACCCTGTTGCCGGGCATGTTCGTTCACGCCCAGCTGCAGGCCGGCGTGAACAGCGCGGCGATTCTGGCTCCGCAACAAGGCGTGACCCGTGACCTCAAAGGCAGCCCGACCGCACTGGTCGTCGGTCCGGACAACAAGGTCGAACTGCGTCAGCTCAAGGCCAGCCGTACCGTCGGCAGCCAATGGCTGATTGAAGACGGTCTGAAGGCAGGCGATCGCGTGATTACCGAAGGGTTGCAGTTCGTCAGACCTGGCGTTGAAGTCAAGGCCACTGAAGCAACTAACGTTGGCGCAAAGAGCCCGGCCCCCGCACAGGCAGCTAATACAGCTGTCGGCGGCAAAGGGGAGTAAACCATGTCGAAATTTTTTATCGACCGTCCGATTTTCGCCTGGGTGATTGCCCTGGTGATCATGCTGGTCGGGGCTCTATCGATTCTCAAACTGCCGATCAACCAATACCCGAGCATTGCGCCTCCGGCGATCGCTATCTCTGTGACCTACCCTGGCGCATCCGCACAAACCGTGCAGGACACCGTGGTGCAGGTGATCGAGCAACAGCTCAACGGTATCGACAACCTGCGTTATGTCTCGTCGGAAAGTAACTCCGACGGCAGCATGACCATTACCGCGACTTTCGAGCAGGGCACCAGTTCCGATACCGCGCAGGTTCAGGTCCAGAACAAACTGAACCTGGCCACCCCGCTGCTGCCGCAAGAAGTGCAGCAACAGGGTATCCGTGTAACCAAGTCCGTGAAGAACTTCCTGATGGTCATCGGCGTGGTGTCGCGCGACGGCAGCATGACCAAGGACGACCTGTCCAACTACATCGTGTCGAACATGCAGGACCCGATCTCGCGCACCGCCGGTGTCGGTGACTTCCAGGTCTTCGGTGCCCAGTACGCGATGCGGATCTGGCTCGACCCGGCCAAGTTGAACAACTTCAACCTGACCCCGGTGGACGTGAAAACCGCCATCGCGGCGCAGAACGTCCAGGTATCGTCCGGTCAACTCGGCGGCTTGCCTGCCCTGCCCGGCCAGCAACTGAACGCTACGATCATCGGCAAGACCCGTCTGCAAACCGCCGAGCAGTTCAAGGCGATCCTGCTGAAGGTCAACAAGGACGGCTCGCAAGTGCGTGTCGGCGACGTCGCGGAAGTCGGCCTGGGCGGTGAAAACTACTCGGTCAGCGCCCAGTTCAATGGCAGCCCGGCCTCCGGTCTGGCGGTGAAACTGGCCAACGGTGCCAACGCCCTCGATACCGCCAAGGCCCTGCGCAAAACCATCGAAGACCTGAAACCGTTCTTCCCGGAAGGGATGGAAGTGGTGTTCCCATACGACACCACCCCGGTGGTGACCGAGTCGATCAAGGGTGTGGTTGAAACCCTGGTCGAAGCGATCGTACTGGTGTTCCTGGTGATGTTCCTGTTCCTGCAGAACTTCCGCGCCACCGTCATCACCACGATGACCGTGCCGGTGGTATTGCTGGGTACGTTCGGGATCCTCGCGGCGTTCGGCTTCAGCATCAACACCCTGACCATGTTCGGTATGGTGTTGGCCATCGGCTTGCTGGTGGACGATGCCATCGTCGTCGTGGAAAACGTCGAACGGGTCATGAGCGAAGAAGGCCTGTCACCCAAGGAGGCCACCAAGAAATCCATGGGGCAGATCCAGGGTGCACTGGTCGGTATTGCCCTGGTTCTTTCGGCGGTACTGCTGCCGATGGCGTTCTTCAGTGGCTCCACCGGCGTGATCTACAAGCAATTCTCGATCACCATCGTTTCGGCCATGGCCTTGTCGGTGATGGTTGCGTTGATCTTCACCCCAGCGCTCTGCGCCACCATGCTCAAGGCCATTCCGAAGGGCGAGCACGGCACGCCGAAACGCGGCTTCTTCGGCTGGTTCAACCGCAGCTTCGACCGTGGCGTCAAAAGCTACGAGCGCGGCGTGGGCAACATGCTCGCGCACAAGGCTCCGTATCTGCTGGCGTACCTGATCATCGTGATCGGCATGATCTGGCTGTTCACCCGTATTCCAACGGCGTTCCTGCCGGAAGAAGACCAGGGCGTACTGTTTGCTCAGGTGCAGACCCCGGCCGGTTCCAGCTCCCAGCGCACGCAAGTGGTCGTGGACGAAATGCGCGAGTACCTGCTGCGTCCAAGCAAGGATGGCGGCGAAGGCGATGCGGTGGCCTCGGTGTTTACCGTGACCGGCTTCAACTTCGCCGGCCGTGGTCAGAGTTCGGGCATGGCGTTCATCATGCTCAAACCGTGGGACGAACGTAACGCTGACAACAGCGTGTTCAAACTCGCGGCCCGTGCCCAGCAGCACTTCTTCACCTTCCGTGACGCCATGGTGTTCGCGTTCGCGCCACCAGCGGTACTGGAACTGGGTAACGCCACCGGTTTCGACGTGTTCCTGCAGGACCGCGCCGGTATCGGTCACGAGAAGCTGATGGAGGCACGCAACCAGTTCCTCGGCATGGCGGCGCAAAGCAAGGTCTTGTCGCAAGTCCGTCCCAACGGT
This sequence comes from Pseudomonas sp. LBUM1673, assembly GCF_059695645.1. NCBI lineage: Bacteria > Pseudomonadati > Pseudomonadota > Gammaproteobacteria > Pseudomonadales > Pseudomonadaceae > Pseudomonas > Pseudomonas sp. LBUM1673. Next base: position 1,429,369 of record NZ_CP166780.1, on the reverse strand, counting down.
CTGAACGATGAGCCGCAATACCAACTGGAAATCGACGATGAGAAGGCCAGCGCCTTGGGCGTGACCCTCACCGACATCAACAACACCCTGTCGATTGCCCTGGGCAGTAGCTATGTGAACGACTTCATCGACCGCGGTCGGGTGAAGAAGGTTTACGTACAAGGCCAGCCGGGTGCGCGCATGAGCCCTGAAGACGTCAAGAAGTGGTACGTGCGCAACAGCGCCGGCACCATGGTTCCGTTCTCGGCCTTCGCCAAGGGTGAGTGGATTTACGGTGCGCCGAAGCTGTCGCGTTACAACGGCGTAGAAGCGATGGAAATCCTCGGTGCCCCGGCGCCAGGCTATTCCACCGGTGAAGCCATGGCCGAAGTCGAAGCCCTGGCCAAGAAACTACCGGCCGGTGTCGGTATTTCCTGGACCGGCCTGTCGTACGAGGAACGTCTGTCCGGCTCACAAGCGCCAGCGCTGTACGCCCTGTCGCTGCTGATGGTGTTCCTGTGTCTGGCGGCGTTGTATGAAAGCTGGTCGATCCCGATCGCGGTCATGCTGGTGGTGCCGCTGGGGATCATCGGTGCGCTGATGGCGACCAGCCTGCGCGGCCTGTCCAACGACGTGTACTTCCAGGTGGGGCTGTTGACCACCATCGGTCTGGCGGCAAAAAACGCCATTCTGATCGTCGAATTCGCCAAGGAACTGCATGAGCAAGGACGTAGCCTGCGCGATGCAGCGATCGAGGCCTGCCGGATGCGTTTGCGACCGATCATCATGACCTCGCTCGCGTTCGTGCTCGGCGTGGTACCACTGGCCATTTCCACGGGCGCAGGTTCGGGTAGCCAGCATGCGATCGGTACCGGGGTGATTGGCGGTATGATCACTGCCACTGTGTTGGCGATCTTCTGGGTCCCGCTGTTTTTCGTCACCGTGTCCGCCATGGGCCAGCGCAAAATTGCTGACCAGGATGACGCAATTGAACCTTCTAAAGAGGCTGGCTAATGAGCAAGTCGCTACTCTCCATCGCAGTCGCCGCCTTCGTGCTGAGCGGCTGCTCGCTGATACCCGATTATCAGCAGCCTGAAGCACCGGTGGCGGGCCAATACCCGCAAGGCCCGGCGTATTCGCCGGCCCAGGCGCCTAACCAGGCCGCCGCCGAACAGGGCTGGAAGCAGTTTTTCCACGACCCTGCGCTGCAACAGCTGATCCAGACCGCATTGGAGAACAACCGTGACCTGCGCGTCGCGGCGCTGAACATCGACGCTTATGCGGCTCAATACCGCATCCAGCGCGCCGATCTGTTCCCGGCGGTTTCGGCCACCGGCAGCGGCAGCCGTCAGCGGGTTCCGGCACGGGCCTCGCAAACCGGTGAAGCCGGCATCACCAGCTCCTACTCGGCCACCGTCGGCATCAGCGCTTATGAACTCGACCTGTTCGGCCGGGTGCGCAGCCTGAGCGAAGAAGCCCTGCAGAAGTACTTCGCCACTGAAGAAGCGCGCCGCAGCACGCAGATCAGCCTGGTGGCCAGTGTGGCCAATGCCTACCTGACCTGGCAGGCCGACAAGGAACTGCTGAAACTGACCCAGGAAACCCTCGGTGCCTACGAGGAGAGCTTCAAACTCACCTCGCGCAGCAATGAAGTGGGTGTAGCCTCGGCGCTGGATCTGGCCCAGTCGCGTACCTCGGTGGAAAACGCCCGCGCGCAACAGGCCAAATACACCCGTCAGGTCGCTCAGGACGAAAACAGCCTGGTGTTGCTGCTCGGCACCGGTATCCCGGCCAATCTGCAAGCGGCCAAGCCACTGTCGGACGACCTGCTGAGCGAAGTACCGGCCGGCCTGCCGTCGGACTTGCTGCAACGTCGTCCGGACATTCTTCAGGCCGAGTACAACCTCAAAGCTGCCAACGCCAACATCGGCGCGGCGCGTGCCGCGTTCTTCCCGAGCATCAGCCTGACCGCCAATGCCGGCTCCCTGAGCCCAGACCTGTCCGGTCTGTTCAAGGGTGGTTCGGGCACCTGGTTGTTCCAGCCGCAGATCAACCTGCCGATCTTCAACGCCGGCAGCCTGCGCGCCAGCCTGGATTACTCCAAGATCCAGAAAGACATCGGCGTGGCGAACTACGAGAAGTCCATTCAAACGGCCTTCCAGGAAGTCGCCGATGGCCTGGCCGCACGCCAGACCTACACCGAGCAGTTGCAGGCGCAGCGTGATTTCGTCAGCGCCAACCAGGACTACTACCGTCTGGCCGAGCGTCGTTACCGTATCGGTGTCGACAGTAACCTGACCTTCCTCGATGCCCAGCGTCAGCTGTTCAGTGCCCAACAGGCCCTGATCACCGACCGTCTGGCGCAGCTGACCAGCGCGGTCAATCTGTACAAAGCGCTGGGTGGTGGCTGGAATGAACAGACGGCGAAGAACGAGCCGTTGAAAGAAGAAGCGCCGAAGATGAAGTTGTTCTGATAGCGCTGTAAACACGAAGCCCACCCAGCGGTGTAATGCCCGTCAGGTAAGGCGCGAAACCTGTGGGAGCGGGCTTGCTCGCGAAAGCGGTGTATCAGGCGACATCAATGTTGACTGTGCCGCCGTCTTCGCGAGCAAGCCCGCTCCCACAGGGTCCGCGCCTGACTGACTGGCATCGACTAAATGGTGGGCTTTTTGTTGGCCGTAAAAAAGGCAGCGCGTTCGTAATCCCCCCCAACACCATTGACCAGAAACACCGGCTCCTCCAGATAATCGAGTCCTAGCCGGTTTTCGAACATTTCGTCGCGTAATGCCGCCGTGGTGAAACAGCCCAGGTCCAGGGCGGTGGCCAGCAGTGAAAAGGTCTGACTCAGATGCCCGGCATCCATCAGCGCCACCCGCAGTGCGCGGCTGAATTCGTATTTCCAGGCCATCCGCTCGACCCGCGCCGTGGAAACGAACACCGCCGCCGCGTCCTTGATCCACGGCTGCCCGCCACAGGCCTCGCTGATCCAGGCCCGCGGATCCTCCTGGGAAAGCAACTCAAGCCCGTGACGGCGTACCGAATAGTGATAAAGACCCCGCTCGACACCTTGCACATTCATCAGCACCGCATACACCTCCGTGCCCTGCAGCGAACCGCCGGCCGGCGAGGTTTTCTTCAGGAAGTAGTCTCCCATGCGGTTCGGCTCCATGACTGTCGCGCCCCAGGTGTAGTAGAGCAACAGAGACAGCTGTGCCGAACTCAACGGCTGGTCACTGAAGGTTCGCGACGTGCGGCGATTGCACAGCGAGTCCAGCAACGTCGGCTGAGCGATCGCGCAGGAAGTCAGTAGCGGGTTTTCCAGGGCAATGAACGGATGGGACCAATAGTCCTTGAACGTCGACGGTTGGCGTTGCATCGAGGCCTTTTGCTCAAGCTCCGTTTCCAGCTCGACAACGCTGATGTAGGGCGTGTGCGAGCCGGTCCGGGTACTCAGGTAAAACTCCAGCGCCGCGTCCCAGTGGTCCCAAAGGTCGAGCGAATGTTTAGCCTCGTCAGGCGATTGATTCGCGACGGGCAGCAAAACGCCGTGGCTGACCAGCGTCCTCAGGAACGCCAGGTTGTCGTCCTGCGCAGGACTTTGCAAAACACCCGGCAGCAACAAGGCACTCTCCAGCGTCTGCGGGCTCAGGAAGTGGCGCAGTAACGGCAGAAACGTCACGCCAAACTCCAGGCTCAGGTCCTGCTGCCGATCCCGGATAAAAAACGACGTCGGGCCGATGCTGAGCCAGGCGCTCTCCTTGAGTTTCAACAGGGTCTGCGCGCCCTCCGCTGACGTCTGTTGCGCACCCTGTTTATCGCCCTGTCTATCGCACCCCTGCCAGAACAGCGCCTTGGGTTTCAAGGACTTGATGGCCTTGATCAACGTCAACAGTTCCGCGTCATTGGTTTTGCGGGAAATATCCCACTCAAGGGTGATGGCTTTCACCGGGGATGATGCAAACAAATCACGCAAGATGTCCCAATCCCGCCGCGGATGGCCGGTGTGAATTTCAATCAGCCGGTCCAGCGGCAACGAACGCAAATACTCGTTCAGGTCGTAACCCTGGGTTCTGGCGGTTGCGATCGCGCTGTCGAGATCCAACAGAAAGCCCGAGCCGCTGCGCTCCACCACACTGCAGATGAACTCGCCTTCGGACTGCTCTTGTGCGTCGCGCAACGAAAACAACCGCGGCGCGTTTTCAAGCACCAGCAGCGTTGCCGTGAGTTCGCGCAATTCAATCGCATTGGCCACCACCGTGTCAGCCACCTCCTGGGCCAGCGTCGGCAAAATAAAGTGCTGAGTGTCGCCACCGTGGAAACGCGACCAGGAAATATGCTCGGCCAACCACGGCGAGCGGGTTTTGTCGCACAGTCGCCGTGTCATGTGCAGAAACTCGCGATCCATCGCGATACCCACGCTGCCCAGGGACAAACTGGACGAATGCAGCAAGCTCGGTGTTTGAGCGCCGACGTCGAGCAAGCGTGGTTCCAGGATGCAATGAGTCGGCTGAAATTCGACGTAGTCGAAGTGCGGCAGACCTTCAGTGAGAATCCGTTCGACGGTTGGATCAAGCCCTTCCTGCGACCTGTCATCCTGAGCACCGCGTCGCGGCAAGTGGTACTCCAGCCCCACCCCTGCCTCGGGAAATTGCGAAGCATCAAACATCGCCATGATCGCCTCCCAGGCTTAAGCAGTCGCACCCAACGCGCGTTCAGGCACAGTCGCCGACGCCGTCTGCGCCAACAGCCCGGCGTGCTTGCTCTCCAGTGCTCTGACTTCTTTGGCCAGGCTTTCCAGAAGCTGGCGTCCCTGAGGCGTGAAATCGCCACTGGCTTCCAGTTCCGGCAAGGCCCGGGTCAAACCCCGCATGATGAACGCCAGACGGTTTTGCGCTTGCTGCAGTTCATGGGACGAACGCAAGCGGACCCGCTCCAGGTATTTGACCAACGCGATATACACGTAAAACGCGTGAAAATAGCCATACAAATCACGCTTCTGCCCCGACCAAGGCAGGGTGAACGACGCTTCCCGCGAGGCGTCTTCGTCGATGACCGGGCACATTTCGACAATGTAGTAGAGCAGTTGATGAGTGGCCTCATGCACCAGGGATTCTTCCAGATCGAGTATCGAATTGTCCCGGCTCGACAACAGGATGACCCCGGTGTAACGGGAAGCCGAACAACTTCGAAATGAACCATCGGGCAAATAACAAATAGACTTGACCAGTTTTTTAAACCGCTCATGGCAGGCCGGCCAGGTGTGCTCTATTCGCAACAAAGCAATGTTCACGACATCGCTAAAGAAACGCACAGGGTGGCCACTACGCTCCAGTTGTTTACGGGCCGCTTCATCTTCCGGAAACTCATAACTGGGTGGGGTCGCCATCGCGATGAGCGGATCGACATCGAATCGATACACCGGTGGGCAATCATGAATTACACGGGGTTTGTCCTTTGATTTTATACGAGCCAGCACTTCGGGGAACTCGATCAGCATTTTCTCCAACGCGGCCGTCTCTTCAGACTTTTTGGTCAACACCAGATTGGTATAACGAAAGGTCAGCCCATGCCACACTTGAAACACCGGATCATTAATAATCAGATGTTGTTCCTGAGACGGGAGCACTATAAGGTTCACGGCGTGTTCAAAAAAGCCCGCCAAGTGCGGCGAGTCGGGAAACAGTTTGAAAAGTTCAGCATACAGCACAGTAAAGGTCGTATAGCGATTTCGACTGACACGCTCCAGCAATACTTCAAATCGTGAAGACTCCGTATCAGGGAGAAAGGTCGTGCCCTGAAATAAATCGTCGACGGATAGCTCACGTTGCCCACAGTTCCCGATATCCATTTTTCAAACCATCCCTTTAGGCTGACAGCAACGGCTTCGCCATCGTCAGACTGGCGACGCCATAACCGAGTTGTTCATAAAGACGACGAGCAGCATTGTTGCGACCAAAGACATGCAAGCGCACTTCTTCGCACCCGGCCTGGCGCGCCCACGATTCGGCGGCCAGCATTGATTGTCTGGCATACCCCTGATGGCGCTCGCCGGGCTCAATGTATATATCCAGAATAAAGGCAATCGGCCGGATACCGGCGTGTCGTTGAGCGATCCACAGTTCACCAAGATGTCGATTTTCGTCCTTGATCACCCAAAGTTGATTGTTTTCAGACAGTCGCCCTTGCGGCAACAACTGCTCGAAGACATTCCTGGACTTTTGCAATGCCTCTTCCTCGCCCCATTCACCTGAGGCGACCATGCCCTGGCCATACTCGGCAACGGCTCTTTCGGTAAAAGTCACGAAGTCTGCATTGTCCATTGGAGCCAAGGTGACAGGCATGGGTCATTCACTCCTTGCTCGACCACGTTGCGTCATGGCATTGAATCGAGCCATTTGACGTACCTCGGAAATCGACCGGCTTTCCGTGGGACGCCAAACGGCATCACCGGTGTTTAATCCATTTGCGCTTGTACATTCTGCTGATCGAAAATCGCAGCATTACCCAGTTTGTCGCGAATACCCGCGCCGGCACTTCCCAGCTTTACAGTATCAATGTTCTTTACAGCTGTGAGTTCCGCAGCAGTTAAATGCACGCCAATTCCTTTTGCAGCCGCCTCGGCATCTGCATGCAGTTGTGCAGCGAATTCCTTATCGATAAGGGCGCGACCTACAACCGAAGCAAGACGCTCCTGATTAACAGCTCTTGTGGCCATGGTGTTTCTCCTTGTTATTTCGGCATGACAAAAATGTACTCCTGACGATGCACAAGATTTCCTTTGCCCGCCCTGAGGATTTTGAATATAGCAAGGCCTCCTTTCTTTTCCAGCCACATCAACGACTCCCTTTAAATCTTTTCACGATAACCGACAACACCAATCATTAAGTTTAACTGGCGATTATCCATATGCCTTTAATAACAGAAAGAGCCGTGGGAAACTTCTTACCACCAAAGTATTAAGCACTCCCATCTAACTTCAACATAAATGAACAAAGCGTCATTAACAGAACACAAATCCTGCCCCCCATTATTCTCCCGGATAACTATGGGATTTAATTAAGAATGCCTAATTCTGACCGTGACCCGGCAGGCGTCGATTAGTGTTCGTTAATCGCCCAAAATCCCATTTTCCCCGATTGAATCCCCTCACCGATCCCTCGCACCATTGCCGCACCTGCAAAAACCAACAACAACAGGTCCGACACCATGACTACACGCCCTACCCGCTCCGGCTGAGCTTGTCCGCTCGTTTATCCGAATTCGATTTTTTGTCTGCGACCTCTGGTTGCGGCTGCGTACTGCGTCATTCCTGATAATTAGAGAGACCCGAGCCCATGACTCCCTCCACCCCGCAGTATTTCTTTCCCAGCCTGATCGCCATCGCACTGGCCGGTGCGGCCCTGCCCGCCATGGCCGAAGAATCCGGCTTTGTCGAAGGCGCCAAGGTCAACCTGAACCTGCGCAACTTCTACATCAACCGTAACTTCACCAACCCGACCAAGAGCCAAGGCAAGGCTGAAGAGTGGACACAAAGCTTCATCCTCGACGCCAAGTCCGGGTTCACCCAGGGCACCGTCGGGTTCGGCATGGATGTGCTGGGGTTGTATTCGGTCAAGCTCGACGGCGGCAAAGGCACCGGCGGTACGCAGTTGCTGCCGCTGGATCACGATGGTCGCCCGGCGAACAACTTCGGTCGCACCAACGTGGCGTTCAAGGCCAAGCTGTCCCAGACCGAAGTGAAGGTCGGCGAATGGATGCCTGTGCTGCCGATCCTGCGTTCGGACGACGGGCGCTCGCTGCCGCAAACCTTCCGTGGCGGCCAGATCACCTCAAAGGAAATCGACGGCCTGACGCTCTACGGCGGCCAGTTCCGCGCCAACAGCCCGCGCGATGACAGCAGCATGAGCGACATGTCGATGACCGGTAAAACGGCGTTCACCTCAGACCGCTTCAACTTCCAGGGCGGCGAATATGCCTTCAACGACAAGCGCACTCAGATCGGCCTGTGGAACGCTGAACTCAAGGACATCTACAACCAGCAATACGTCAACCTGATCCACACCCAACCACTGGGCGACTGGACGCTGGGCGCCAACCTCGGGTTCTTTTATGGCAAGGATGACGGCAGCGCCCGGGCTGGCGAGCTGGACAACAAGACCTGGTCGGGCCTGTTCTCCGCCAAGTACGGCGGTAATACCTTCTATGTCGGCTTGCAAAAGCTTACCGGCGACAGTGCCTGGATGCGGGTCAACGGCACCAGCGGCGGCACCTTGGCCAACGACAGCTACAACGCCAGCTATGACAACGCGAAGGAAAAATCCTGGCAACTGCGCCACGACTACAACTTCGCCGCCCTTGGCGTGCCGGGCCTGACCCTGATGAACCGCTACATCAGCGGCGACAACGTCCACACCGCAACCACCAGCGACGGCAAGGAATGGGGCCGTGAAAGCGAACTGGGCTATACGGTGCAGAGCGGCACGCTGAAAAACCTCAACGTCAAATGGCGCAACTCCACCATCCGCCGGGACTTCAGCAACAACGAGTTCGATGAGAACCGGTTGATCGTCAGCTATCCGATCAGTTTGTTGTAAACCTCACTACCGCCATCGCGAGCAGGCTCGCGCCCACAGGGATGTTCGGTGAACACAAAATCAGCGTTCACGCCGCACACCTGTGGGAGCGAGCCTGCTCGCGATGGCAATCTTTCAGCCGCATCAATATTGAATGTACGGCCGTCATCGCGGGCAAGCCCGGCTCCCACAGGGATCTTCGGTGAACACAAAATTAGCGTCACACCGCACAACTGTAGGAGCGAGGCTTGCCCGCGAAGGCGTCAGCTCAGGCAACACAACTTTCGCGGATCACTCCCGCGATTCAACCCCCAACTCATCCCACACCGACTCGGCCAGGTGGAACGTCGCATTGGCCGCCGGGATGCCGCAGTAGATCGCGCTCTGCATGATCACTTCCTTGATCTCGCCACGGGTCACGCCGTTGTTGGCGGCGGCGCGCAGGTGCAGTTTGAGTTCTTCGTTGCGGTTCATGCCGATCAGCATGGCGAGGGTGATCAGGCTGCGGGTGTGGCGCGGCAGGCCCGGGCGGGTCCAGATGTCGCCCCAGGCGTGACGGGTGATCATCTCCTGGAACTCTGAGTTGAACTCGGTCAGCGCGTTCAGGCTGCGGTCGACATGGGCGTCGCCAAGTACCGCGCGACGGACGTTCAAGCCCTCGTCGTAACGTTGTTTCTCGTCCACAACAATCCCCTCAATGAGCTGACAAAAACGCCAGTACTCGATCGCTGAACGCAGCGCCGGCCTGGACGTTGGACAGGTGCGCGGCGTAGAACTCGGCGTACTCGGCGCCCTGCACATGTTCCTGAATGAAATGCCCGCCGGACGGTGGCGTCACCGCGTCTTCGGTGCCGGCGATCACCAGCAGTGGCAGCTTGATCGAGGACAACTGATCGCGGAAGTCGGCATCGCGCACTGCCGCGCAGTTGGCCGCGTAACCTTCAGGCGAGGTGGCCGCTAGCATGTCGGTAATCTGTTTCGCCGCCGCCGGATTGGCTTCAGAAAAATCCGGGGTAAACCAACGCGCAATCGACGCATCGCGCAGGGCAACCATCGCCGCCGCGCCGTCACGCAGCACGGTTTCGATCCGTGGATTCCACACTGATGGATCGCCGATTTTCGCCGCGGTGTTGCACACGATCAGTTTGTTCAATCGCTGACTGGCATTGATCCCCAGCCACTGGCCGATCAACCCGCCCATGGACAGACCACAGAAATGCGCGCGTTCGATGTGCAAGGCATCCAACAGCGCCAGCACGTCGCGGCCCAATTGCTCGATGCTGTACGGCCCCGGTGTCACCAACGATTGGCCGTGACCACGGGTGTCAAAACGCAGCACGCGAAAGTGCTCGGTGAACGCCGGGATCTGCGCGTCCCACATATGCAGGTCGGTGCCCAGTGAGTTGGACAGCACCAGCACCGGCGCCCCGACAGGTCCATCGAGTTGGTAATGCAGTTCGCCCTCGGCGAGTTGTACGAATGCCACAGCAGTCTCCTTCAAGCAGTCAACGCAAAATGTTCAGACACCGCTCGCTCGACCCAGGTGTGGGCCTGACCGAGGTAATGGGCGGGATCCAGCAGACGATCGAGTTCAGCGTCCGACAGCTCGGCAGTCACCTGCGGCTCGTCGCCGAGTACCGCGCGCAGATGACGTTGCTCGGCCACTGCGCGCTTGCAGCATTGCTCCAGCAGATGGTGCGCGGTGTCGCGACCGACCCGTTGCGCCAGGACGATGCTCACGGCTTCGGCCAGCACCAGGCCCTGGGTCAGGTCGAGGTTGCGCGTCATTCGCATCGCGTCCACTTCCAGCCCGTCGGCCACCAACAGCGCTTGCTGCAGGCTACCCGACACCAAACAGCAGATCTCCGGCAGGGTTTCCCACTCGGCATGCCACAGGCCCAGACTGCGTTCGTGCTCCTGCGGCATCGCGCTGAACAAGGTCGAGAGCAAACCCGGCACCCGCGTCGCCGCACCGATCATCACCGCGGCGCCCACCGGGTTGCGTTTGTGCGGCATGGTCGAGGAACCGCCCTTGCCCGGTGCCGAAGGTTCGAACACTTCGCCGGCTTCGGTCTGCATCAACAGGCTGATGTCGCGGCCGAGTTTGCCGAGGCTGCCGGCGATCAATCCAAGCACTGCGCCGAACTCCACCAGACGATCACGCTGGGTGTGCCAGGGTTGTTCCGGCAAGGTCAGTTGCAGTTCTGCGGCCAAGGCTTCGGCAATCGGCATCGCCTGTTCGCCGAGTGCTGCGAGGGTGCCGGAGGCGCCACCGAATTGCAGCACCAGCAGGCGCGGTTTGAGTTCCAGCAGACGCTGACGGCTGCGCGTCACCGCCCCCAACCAACCGGCGATTTTCATGCCGAGGGTGACGGGCGTCGCGTGCTGTAGCCAGGTGCGCCCGGCCAACGGCGTGGCGACGTAACGCCAGGCCTGGGTCGCGAGGGTTTCCCCCAGCTGCATCAGATCAGCTTCGATCAATTCCAGCGCGCGGCGCAGTTGCAGCACCAGGCCGGTGTCCATTACATCCTGGCTGGTCGCGCCCAGATGCACGTAGCGCTCGGCTTCGGCATCGCTCTTGGCGATCTGCTTGCCCAGTGCCTTGACCAATGGAATCGCCGAATTACCTGCCGTGGCAATCGCCTCGCCAAGGGCGGTGAAGTCGTAATGCTCGGCCCGACACGCTGCGTCGATAGACGCGACGGCCGTCTGCGGAATCAGGCCAACTCGTGCCTCGGCCCGGGCCAGTGCTGCTTCGAAATCAAGCATGGCCTGAACCCGGCCCTGATCGCAGAACACCTCACGCATGTCGCGTGCCGTGAAGTAGGCATCGAACAATTGATTGCCCGGTCGCTGGTTCATAAACAGTCCTTGCAGGCGAGAGCCGGTCAGGCCCCCGCGTAAAGATCAAAGGTCGTGGTGCAAATACTTCGCCTGTTTCGGCAGACGCAGGCTGAACAGGAATGCGATCGCCATCATCACCGTCACGTACCAGTAGAATGAGTTTTCCATGCCCACGGCTTTAAGGCTCAGCGCCACATACTCCGCCGAACCGCCGAAGATTGCATTCGCCACTGCATACGCCAGGCCGACACCGAGTGCGCGCACTTGCGGCGGGAACATTTCGGCTTTCACCAGACCGCTGATCGAGGTGTAGAAACTCACGATCGCCAGCGCCAGGGTAATCAGTACAAAGGCCAGGAATGGACTGGTGACGCTTTTCAGGCTCAGCAGAATCGGCACCGTGAACAGCGTACCGAGGGTGCCGAACCAGAGCATCGAATTACGCCGGCCGATCTTGTCGGCCAGCATGCCGAAGAACGGCTGCATGCACATATAAAGGAACAGCGCGCCGGTCATGATGTAGCTGGCGGTCTTGGCGTGCATGCCGGCGGTATTCACCAGGTACTTCTGCATGTACGTGGTGAATGTGTAGAAAATCAGCGAGCCGCCGGCGGTGTAGCCCAGCACGGTGATGAAAGCTGCCTTGTGATCGCGGAACAGCGCCAGGACACTGCCGGCGTCCTTGTCTTCGCGCATGGCCTTGCTGCTGGTTTCCTTGAGCGAACGACGCAGGAACAACGAAATCACCGCGGCCACGGCGCCCACCACGAATGGAATCCGCCAGCCGTAGGCACGCAATTCATCCTCGTTGAGCAACTGTTGCAGGATCACCACCAGCGACACCGCCAGCAACTGCCCGCCAATCAGCGTCACGTACTGGAACGAAGCGAAGAACCCGCGCTGGCTCTTGAGAGCGACTTCGCTCATGTAGGTCGCGGTGGTGCCGTATTCGCCCCCCACCGACAAGCCCTGCAGCAAGCGCGCGAACAGCAGCAGGATCGGTGCCCAGACGCCGATGCTGTCGTAGGTCGGCAGGCAGGCGATGAGCAACGAACCGAAGCACATCATCAACACCGAAATCATCATCGAGTTCTTGCGCCCGTGCTTATCCGCGACACGGCCGAAAATCCAGCCACCGATGGGCCGCATCAGAAACCCGGCAGCGAAGACGCCCGCCGTGTTCACAAGCTGCACCGTGGGGTTATCGGAGGGGAAAAACGCCGGGGCGAAATAGATCGCGCAGAAGGCGTAGACGTAAAAGTCGAACCACTCGACCAGGTTGCCGGACGAGGCACCGACAATCGCAAAAATTCTTTTACTGCGTTCTTCACCGGTATAGAGCGCTGTGAGGGTTGTCATCGTTTTCACTCTTTTGGGGACCGTGAGAGTCTAGACACACTTTGCAACAATTGTGGCGAGGGGGCTTGCCCCCGTTGGCTTGCGAAGCAAGCCCTGAATCGGTTGGCGCGGCCTGTCAGGCAGACCGCGCTAACCGATTTACGACTGCTTCGCAGCCGAACGGGGGCAAGCCCCCTCGCCACAAAAAGCTCCCTGGCCAGTAGAGCCCTCGTCACTCAATAATCAAAAAACACTGTCTCCGCATCCGTCCCCTGCAAAATCACATTCCACTGATAAACACCCGCAGCATCCTGCTTCGCCAACAACGTGCTGCGGCGCTCGGCAGGCACGCATTCCAGCAGCGGATCCGCTACGTTGGCCGGTTCGCCCTCAAAGTAAATCCGCGTCAGCAGGTGCTTCACCAACCCGCGAGCAAACACCAGCACCACCAAATGCGGCGCCTGGGTCGTGCCTTTCAAGCCTTCCACCGTGCCCGGTTTGATCGTGGTAAACCGGAACCGCCCTTGTGCATCTACCGGTACCCGGCCAAACCCTTCGAAGTTCGGGTCCAGGGGTTTGTCCTGATCGTCTTCGGGGTGGTCGTACTTGCCGGCGGCGTTGGCCTGCCAGACTTCGAGCATCGCGTCGTTGACGAAGTCGCCATTGCCATCGACGACTTGCCCGGTGATCGCCACGCGCTCACCGAGGGTCTGTGCAACGGTCAGGTCTTCGCGGTTCAGCCAGGTCAGGCCAATGTGGTAATACGGCCCGACGGTGTGGGACGTGGTCGCGTTCAGCGTCATCTTATTTCTCCATCGGCGTGGCTTCGCGGCCGCGCAAGACGATGTCCCAGCGATAACCGAGGGCGTAGGAAGGGATGGTTTTTTCCAGGTCGAAACTGGCAATCAAACGCTCTTTGGCGCTGGTATCGGGCACGCAATTGTAGATTGGGTCGTAAGCCAGCAACGGGTCGCCCGGGAAATACATCTGGGTCACCAGGCGCGTGAGAATGCTCGGCCCGAACAGCGAGAAATGGATGTGCGCCGGGCGCCAGGCATTGGGGTGGTTGCCCCACGGATAAGCGCCGGGCTTGATGGTCTGGAACTGATACCAGCCATCGGCGTCGGTCACGGTGCGGCCAGTGCCGGTGAAGTTCGGGTCCAGCGGGGCATCGTGCAGGTCGCGCTCGTGGTTGTAGCGACCGGCGGCGTTGGCCTGCCAGATCTCTATCAGAATTCCCGGCACCGGCAGACCGTTTTCATCCAGCACACGGCCGTGGATGATGATTCGTTCACCCAGTGGTTCGCCCTGATGCTGCGCGGTCAGGTTGTTGTCCTGCTCCTGGATGCGCTCGGCGCCGATGGTCGGCCCGGTGATTTCCGACAGCGAATGAGGCAAAAACACCAACGGCTTGGACGGCGAGCGAAGGTTGCTGGATTGATAAGGAGGGTGCAGGTATTCCGGCTGAGTGCCCGCCTGCGGGCGACGGTAACCAGGTTTGTCAGTCATTGCGCTTTCCTCAGTTCTTATTAGTCGCTTCTGTGCGTCAGACACGTTCGATCGCCAAGGCCAGACCCTGGCCAACACCGACACACATGGTCGCCAGACCTCTCTTGCCGCCGGTCTTTTCCAGTTGATGCAGCGCGGTTAGTACCAAGCGTGCACCACTCATGCCCAGCGGATGGCCCAGAGCAATGGCACCACCGTTCGGGTTGACCTGGGCAGCGTCATCCGCCAATCCCAGTTCACGCAGCACGGCCAAACCCTGGCTGGCGAAGGCTTCGTTAAGTTCGATCACATCGAAATCGCTGACCGCCAGGCCCAGACGCTCGGTCAATTTACGCACCGCCGGCACCGGCCCGATACCCATCACTCGCGGCGCGACACCGGCGCTGGCCATGCCGAGCACTTTGGCACGGGCGGTCAGGCCATGTTTTTTCACCGCATCGCCGGAGGCCAGAATCAGCGCCGCCGCACCGTCGTTCACACCGGAGGCATTACCAGCAGTGACGGTTTTGTCCGGGCCGTTGACCGGTTTGAGTTTGGCCAGGGTTTCCAATGTCGTGTCAGCGCGTGGATGCTCGTCCTGCGTGACGACATTTTCCCCCTTCTTGTGGGCAATACGCACTTCAACGATTTCTTCGGCGAAAAATCCTGCGGCTTGCGCGGCAGCCGTGCGTTGCTGGCTGCGCAGGGCGAAAGCGTCCTGATCCTCGCGGGAAACTTCGTAATCATCGGCCACGTTATCAGCGGTCTGCGGCATCGCATCGACGCCATACTGGGCTTTCATCAACGGGTTGATAAAGCGCCAGCCGATGGTGGTGTCTTCCAGCTTCATGTTGCGCGAGAACGCCGCATCGGCCTTGCCCATCACGAACGGTGCGCGAGACATGGACTCGACGCCGCCGGCAATCGCCAGCTCCATCTCACCGCTGGCGATCGCCCGGAACGCCGTGCCGATCGCATCCATGCCCGAAGCGCACAGGCGGTTGAGGGTGACGCCCGGAGTGGTTTCCGGCAACCCAGCCAGGAGCAACGCCATGCGTGCCACGTTGCGGTTGTCTTCGCCGGCCTGGTTGGCGCAACCGAGGAACACCTCGTCCACCGCGCTCCAGTCCACCGACGGGTTGCGCTCCATCAAGGCCTTGATCGGAACGGCGGCCAGGTCATCGGCGCGAACCGTCGACAGGCCGCCGCCGAAACGGCCGATGGGGGTGCGAATGGCGTCGCAGATATAAACGTCACGCATCAGGCTTCTCCGGGTGCTTGGCCGTGGGCCGCAGCGGTGCGGGCTTCCAGATCGCGCAGAGCGGTCAGCTCGACATCGGTTGGCTCGGCGGTGTTTTCCACCTGATCGGCAAAGCGAATTGCCCAACCGGTGGCAGCAATCACTTGCTCGCGAGTGACGCCTGGGTGCAGCGCGGTCACCACGAACTCATGAGTGTCCGCTTCGGGTTCCATGATGCACAGGTCGGTAATGATACCGACAGGACCGGCGCCCGGCAGGCCAAGACGCTTGCGTGAATCCCCGCCCTCGCCATGACCGACCGAGGTGATGAAGTCGAGTTTGTCGACAAAGGAGCGCGCCGATTGCTTGAGGATGATCAGCACGCTCTTGGCGGAACCGGCGATCTCCGGCGCGCCACCGGCACCCGGCAGGCGAACTTTCGGCTGATGGTAGTCGCCCACCACCGTGGTGTTGATATTGCCGAAGCGGTCGACTTGCGCGGCACCGAGGAAACCGACGTCGATGCGTCCGCCCTGCAGCCAGTAGCGAAAAATCTCACCGGTCGGGACGACAGTGTCGGCGGTTTCCGCCAGTTCGCCATCACCGATCGACAGCGGCAGTACGCTCGGCTTGGCACCGATCGGACCCGATTCGTAGATCAGGACGACGTCTGGCGAGGAAGTCAGCCGCGCCAGGTTGGCCGCTTTCGACGGCAGGCCGATACCGACGAAGCACACCGAACCGTTTTTCAAACGGCGGGCGGCGGCAACGGTCATCATTTCGTTGGTGGTGTAGGTCATTACTTGGCCTCCGAAGCAGCGGCCAGCTTGGCCTGGAACTCGCTGAAGTCAGCGCAGCCGTGGATGTACTCGTTGATCCACGCGGTGAAGGTTTCACGATCGCGGGCAATCGGGTCCCAGGCCTGGTAGAAGCGGTTGTCACGCTCGGTGTAACCGTGGGCGTAGGACGGATGCGCACCACCCGGTACGTGGCAGACCGCGCTCAAGGCCCAGGTCGGCAGCACGCAAGCGTTCATCGGCGCGTTGAGGTCGTCGACGATTTCTTCGACAGTGACAATGCAGCGCTTGGCGGCCAGTGCGGCTTCTTTCTGCACACCGAGAATGCCCCAAAGCAGCACGTTGCCTTGGCGGTCGGCCTTCTGCGCGTGAATCACGGTGATGTCCGGGCGCACCGACGGCACCGCCGCCAGCACTTCGCCGGTGAACGGGCAGGTAACGGTTTTGATCAGCGGGTTGACCTTCGGCAGGTCGGAACCGGCGTAGGCACGCAACACCGCGAACGGCAAGCCCGAAGCGCCCGCGACGTAGGCATTGGCCAGGTCGGCATGGCTGTGTTCTTCGATTTCCAGCGCATGCGGCCACTGCCGCTCGACCGCGTCACGCAGACGGTGCAGTGAGCCCACGCCGGGGTTACCGCCCCAGGAGAAAATCAGCTTGCGAGCACAACCGGCACCGATCAACTGGTCGTAGATCAAGTCAGGCGTCATCCGCACCAGGGTCAGGTCTTTCTTGCCCTGGCGAATGATTTCATGACCCGCCGCAGTAGGAATCAGGTGAGTGAAGCCTTCGAGCGCGACAGTATCGCCGTCGTTGACGAATTGCTTCACCGCGTCATGCAGCGAAAGGATTTCAGCCATGGGGCAGGCTCCCGTTTTGTTATGAACCGACAGTGGTAGAAAAAGGCGCGAGGTTCAGCGCCGGAATGACTGCAGATTAAGCCCCTGGAAAACCCCAAACAATCCGATAATCGACTGAGCGTTCGTTTATCGAACAGATTGTTATCTCCCTACCGATCCTGAAAAGCTTCGCGGGCAAGCCTCGCTCCTACAGATGTGTAGGGTCGCGGATATCACGCACATCCCGTAGGAGCGAGGCTTGCCCGCGAAGAGGCCCGCACATTCACCAACAATCTCGGAAACTGCCCTCAGGTCGCATCCGCATGGCTGACCATGCCCTTGATCACCACCGCCGTGGTCGCCAACGCGGCCGGAATCACCAGCGCCGTCAGCACCTGCTCGAAGTTCCAGCCCAGGCCCAGCAACGTTGCGCCCATCCATGCACCGAGGATCGCGCCGAAACGGCCAATCCCAAGCATCCACGACACACCGGTCGCTCGCCCTTGAGTCGGGTAAAACCGCGCCGCCAGCGACGGCATCGCCGATTGCGCGCCGTTGACACACATCCCCGCTACCAGCACCAGGGTCGCCAATATCGTGATGTTGCCCAGGCTCTGCCCTACCGCGTAGGCAAACACCCCGGCCAATAAGTAGAAAGTGCCGATGACCTTGTGCGGATTGAACCGGTCCATCGCCCACCCCACACCCACTGCGCTCAACACCCCACCGAACTGGAACAGCGCACCAATGAATGCTGCCTGCTCCATGCTCGCGCCGCTGTCGCGCATCAGCGTCGGCAGCCAACTGGTTAGCAGGTAAACAATCACCAGGCCCATGAAGTACGTCAGCCACAGCAACAACGTGCCGGTGCTGTAAGTACCGGAGAAGATCACTGCAAATACGTTTCGGCCCTTCACGGTTTTCTGTTCCGGCACGCTGAAGCTCGAAGCCTGGGCCACCACCGTCGGGTCGATCGGCGCCAGGGCCTTGCGCACTTTGTCCGTACCACGATTGCGCACCACCAGATAGCGCGCCGATTCCGGCAACCAGAACAGCAATACGACGGCGAGGATCAGCGGCAGAATCCCGCCGATCATCAACAGACTGTGCCAGCCGAAGGCCGGGATCAGTTTGGCCGAGATGAACCCGCCCCCGGCCATACCGAGGTTGAAACCGCAGAACATGCTGGTCACCAGCAGGGATTTCTTGCGCTCGGGGGTGTATTCGGACAGCAACGTGGTGGCGTTCGGCATGCCGGCGCCCAGGCCCAGGCCGGTAAGAAAGCGCAGTACCAGCAGCTGATCGACGTTGGTGCTGTAGGCCGATGCCAGGCTGAAAGCGCCGAACAACAGCACCGCCCCCACCAGTACGACTTTTCGCCCGAAGCGGTCAGCCAACGGGCCGGAACCCAAGGCGCCGAAGACCATGCCGATCAACGCCGCGCTCATCACCGGGCCGAGACTGGCGCGATCAATGCCCCAGTCCTGGGACAGTGCAGGCGCGATAAACCCCATGGCTGCGGTGTCGAGGCCATCGAGGAAAACAATCAGGAAACACAGGATCACCACCCGCCACTGGTAGCGCGAAATGGGTTGAGCATTAATGAAGGACTGCACGTCGAGGCAGTTTCCTACAGCAGACTGAGGCTGGTTCATTATTTTTATTCCACGCAAAGAACGCAGTCGAACAGCTACCAGCCGCGGCTGACGCCATCAAAAGAAAAGGAGGTCGGGATCAGGCGATCCGGTTTCGGCAGCTAAACCGGAGGGAATAGCGACAGTCGGGAAACGTGCGCATGACGATGCCTCTTCTCATTCTTATTGGAGTCGTCGTCCGGCGAATGACCGAAGCCAGCAGCGCCGGATGACGCTGCCGCGACATTAATGATCGAAGGGAAAGAGCGTCAATTCGATAAACACAACTCTGTGCGTTTATCGAACAGCTTAGGCGCGTTCTCAGTCAGTTTCCCCGCCGCGCCGGGTCTGCTGTTGTGCAGGGCAAGGCGCGAGAAGCGTGGTTTGGTCATTCCAAATAAGCTTCGAGCAACGCAGCCCTGCACAACAGCAGGCCCGGCCCTTCGGGTTGTGCCTTAAAGCGGGCCAGCCTGCGTTGCAGGCCTTGGAAAGGGAACAACCATTCCCTGCGGCCTGCGCCTTGCCTGGCCCGCTTTAAGGCGACAACGCGGTGGGGAAACTGACTGAGAACGCCCCCTAAGCAAAGAGTTGCGCGCTCAGGTCACGACTGGCGCTTAGCAGGCCGGGCAGGAAACGCTGCTCCAGCTCGCTGCGACTGACCCGGCCGGCATGGGTGCTGACATTCAGCGCTGCCACCACTTGCCCGGAAGCGTCGTACACCGGAACGGCAATCGAGCGCAGGCCCTGCTCCAGCTCCTGATCGACGATGCACCAGCCTTGTTGCCGTACCTCTTGCAGGCATTCGAGCAGTGCCTCGGGGGTATGCAAGGTGCGACTGGTCTTGGCTTGCAATTCTGCATGGTCGAGGTACTCGCGCAGCGACGTGTCGTCCAGCGCAGCGAGAAGAATCCTGCCCATGGAGGTGCAATAGGCCGGCAATCGTCCACCCACCGAGAGGTCGATGGAAATCAGCCGCTGGGTCGTTGCCGAGCGCGCAATGTACAAAATGTCATCGCCTTCCAGTGTGGCCATGTTGCAGGCTTCGTGCAGTTGCTCGCTCATGCGGTCCAGGTATGGCTGGGCAGAAACCGCCAGCGGCGTCGAGGACAGGTAGGCATGGCCCAGGGTCAGCACTTTGGGCAGCAGCGAATAAGTACGCCCGTCGGTGGTGGCGTAGCCGAGTTTGATCAGGGTATGCAGGCAACGTCGCACAGCGGCACGGGGAATTTCCGTGCGGTGGCTGATCTGCGCAATAGTCAGGTGTCGCTTGCGTTCCTGGAACGCTTGCACCACCGCCAGACCACGAGCCAGGGAGGTCATGAAATCCGGGTCACCGGTCAGGGCCTGGATCCGTTTGGCGGGCGAGGCGACGATCGGCGGGGCCACCGAAGCGAAGGAATTGCGCATTTGATCATTCATATCAGGTTCTTTCCCACACGGATCAGCGACTATTACAAGCGGCTCCCGGTCTGGCACACAAGCCACGGGCCACCATGATTGGGCGATTATCGAACCATCGGCCGATAATCGCAATCGACGCTGTTTACTGAGCCTTAGCGCTTTCACTCCCCCACCACACGGTTGTTATTTTCGGTCACTGGCTTATGAGGAGGCCGATGTAATAACTTGTTCGGCTTAATGACGCCAGAAAGTCACCGCCGCAACTGGCGTTACCCGCACCGTAATTACCGGTAGAGTTGCGAGTGACAAAACAATCACACATGAGGAACTACTTTTAACTCTCAAGAGATAGTGTTCTTCGGATCGACCGCTATAATGCATCTGAGTGGCGACCGGTTTTTTACGTACCGATTCCGTCAACCGGCAGCGCAATATCCATTGCCGCTGTCCGCAGCAAGCGCCTGACGCTCATTTCATATGCTCCGCCAGCGCGCTCGCTGAAACAGGAGACTGATGCTACGTCAGCTGTTTTTCTCTGGTGCCGTGGCCGCCTGCAACATGGAAGTATTGATTGCGCCGTGGGAACAATGCCGTGTCAGGCCTTGTCCTTTCGACGAGCACGGTCAATAAATCGATGCAGCGCGTTTCACCAGAATTAATCTCAACTCAATCAGGTAGCACTGTGACGAAAGACGAACTGCGCGCAGAACTTGAGCGCCAGGAACAACGTTACAAGGAAGTTTACGGCGGGGAAGTCACCACCTACGCCGCTCAGCCCGAACCCGAACGCAAACCCTGGCGTAAACGCGCCACTGTTCAGGATCAGGCCTTCACCCAGGAATTGCAGAAGATGGAAAAGGAACTCAAAGCCGAAGAGCCATGACCGCCTCGGCCTGAATCCTTTCAAGAGCCTGCGTCTACACCCGTTAAAAGCGGGTTGTATCGATGATGCTTTTCGCGCCCGCTACAAGCGGGCGGCGGCCCTCTCATCCGTTGGATAGGGCAAATGGCTCCTGTCGGACCTTCTTCTCAGATATTTCACATACGCGTTCAAGCCTCTTGTCCCGACGAGAGAAACCCTTGCGGCTGCTGTCTTTCCAAGAAAATTCAACGACTTGTAAACCCCCGAAAAAGCCTCGGGTTTAGGGGATTGCAACAAATTAATTCGTTGAAGAATGTTACCGATGAGCAGCAAGTGCATCGATTAGCAGTCTTTTCTGGCATAATCGCGCCCCCTTACGACCGGGTCAGAAAACCTTCATGATCGATTTATTCAGCGGACTGGATGCTTGGGTGCTTGTGAGCCTCTTGCTCGCCCTGGCCTTTGTCCTCGCCTTCGAGTTCATCAACGGCTTTCATGACACCGCAAACGCGGTGGCCACTGTTATCTACACCAAAGCCATGCCGCCTCATCTGGCGGTGTTCTTTTCCGGTGTGTTCAACTTCCTCGGCGTACTGCTGGGCGGTGTGGGTGTGGCGTATGCCATTGTTCACCTGCTGCCGGTAGAACTGCTGATCAATGTGAACACCGGTCATGGACTGGCCATGGTGTTCTCGTTGCTCGCCGCCGCCATCACCTGGAACTTGGGCACCTGGTACTTCGGTATCCCGGCCTCCAGCTCCCACACGCTGATCGGTTCGATCCTCGGTGTCGGCCTGGCCAACGCCCTGATCAACGACATTCCGTTGGCCGATGGGGTGAACTGGCAGAAGGCGATCGATATCGGTGCATCCCTGGTGTTCTCGCCGATGGCCGGCTTCCTGATCGCCGCCCTGGTGCTGATCGGCCTTAAATGGTGGCGTCCGCTGTCCAAGATGCACAAGACACCGGAACAGCGCCGCAAGATCGACGACAAGAAACACCCGCCGTTCTGGAACCGTCTGGTCCTGGTGATTTCGGCAATGGCGGTCAGCTTCGTGCACGGCTCGAACGATGGCCAGAAAGGTATCGGCCTGATCATGCTGGTACTGATCGGTATCGTGCCCGCGCAGTTCGTACTCGACCTGAACAGCACCACCTACCAGATCGAACGTACCCGCGACGCGACCTTGCACTTGAGCCAGTTCTACGAGCGCAACCGCGAATCCCTGGGTGAGTTCCTGGCACTGGGCAAAAGCGTGAAAGGCGATCTGCCGGAGAAATTCCGTTGCAACCCGCAACAGACCGAACCGACCATTGCAGCTCTGCTCAGCACCCTTAAAGGTGTAGCGGACTACCATTCGCTGCCGGCGGAAAGCCGCATCGAAGTACGTCGCTACCTGCTCTGCCTGGACGACACCGCGAAGAAAGTCGCCAAGCTGCCAGGCCTCGCTGCCCGTGAAAAGGCTGATCTGGACAAACTGCGCAAGGACCTGACCACTACCACCGAATACGCCCCGTTCTGGGTGATTCTGGCGGTCGCACTGGCCCTCGGCCTGGGTACCATGGTCGGCTGGAAACGCGTGGTACTGACCATCGGCGAGAAAATCGGCAAGCAAGGCATGACCTATGCCCAGGGCATGTCGGCGCAGATCACCACCGCGTGCATGATCGGCGCGGCGAACGTCTTCAGCCTGCCGGTTTCCACCACCCACGTCTTGTCCTCAGGCGTGGCCGGCACCATGGTCGCCAACAAAAGCGGCCTGCAAGGTGGCACCGTCAGAACCATCCTGCTGGCCTGGGTCCTGACCCTGCCAGCCACCGTGGCCCTGTCGGCCGGCCTGTTCTGGCTGGCATCGAAGGCACTGGGTAGCTGATACACCGCTACTGAAAAGGCGCGTTCCGTGAGGTTCGCGCCTTTTTTATTGCTGCAATCTTCGCTACACCACCGATTAATTGTGGGAGCGGGCTTGCTCGCGAAAGCGGGGTGTCAGACGACATAAATGTCAGCTTATACACCGCCTTCGCGAGCAAGCCCGCTCCCACAGTGGTTCTCTGTATACCCGATAGAAATTCGCAGGCAAAAAAAGGGCGACCGAAGTCGCCCAAAATGCCTTGCGTGCTCATGACCCCGGAAAGACCTACGGCTTTTTCCGCTTATGCGAATCCTTCCAGATAAAAAATCCAAATCCTGCAAAAAACAGAACCATGAGGCCGACTGTCAGCACTCCGGCGATCACCACGTTATCGAAAAACATGATTGGCCTCCTGCACTTGCCCTGTTGCGATGGGGCTAAGTTAACTAATCGGGCAGGAGAGAAAATTGACCGGGATCAATGCCGGCTGAGACGGGGCGTAAAGGAAGGGAAATAACTGACCTGCATCAAGCGATGCAGGGTGTTTCAACGCTTTTTCGGTTTTTTCTTTGGCTTTTTCTTCGCTTTGCCCAACGGCATCGCCTGCTCAAATGCCTGGCGCACTTCGTTCAGGCGCTTTTCATTAAGGTCATGAACCCGCTTGGCGCGTTCAGTGTTGAGATCGATCAGCTTGTCATCTTGGCTCATGGCGTTCAGTGCATCACTTGGAAATGAATTCAGCTGCCGGTTAAAGGCGACAGGATTGCACCAATAATGCGGTCTGGCGCAGGCGCTGACCAGTGATCCGACACTTCAGATCTCGATATCGACCCACAAGCCCTGACGTGGCTGATTCTCCATCAACGGCACCACCGGCACGGTGTTGTCGGCATTGAGCTCATTACCGGGAATCGCCAGATGTTCTTCGGGATCGTCATCGGCCTCACGACGGCGCCGCTCTCGCTCCTGCTGCCGACGCTGTTCCTCGCGCAGCTGCAGGCCCGCCTCTTCCGGGTCGCGCTTTTGCAGGTCGATGGTGCTTTCGTTGGAGCTTTCCTGCACCGGCACCACGGGCGGAATATCCGGGCGCTGGCGGATCGGATCCTGCTGTGAAGTAATCGGCACGGCGCTCAAGGGGAGCATCGGTGGCAACATATAATTAGTCTCCTGTCAGCAGGCTGTCGGCTGCGGGGATCGCGACTTGAGCCATCGGTCGCAAACTTGTGATCCGCTTGGCACCGCAGGAGCTGGCGTAGCCTGCGATCTTTCATCGGACAACGTAGAACTCAAGCGTTCCCGAAGATCAAAAGATCGCAGCCTTCGGCAGTTCCGGCATGAGTAATCCTTTGGCCCTGAAGGCTCATTCCGTTAAGATAGCCCGCTTTTTCAAGGTGGGAGTCAGGCAGCATGGCGCAGCAGTATCAACCGGGGCAACGCTGGATCAGTGACAGCGAAGCCGAGCTGGGTTTGGGCACCGTTCTGGCACAGGACGGCCGCTTGTTGACCGTGCTCTATCCGGCCACTGGCGAGACTCGCCAGTACGCGCTACGGAATGCGCCCCTCACCCGTGTGCGGTTTTCGCCGGGTGACTCGATCACTCACTTCGAAGGCTGGAAACTGACCGTCCAGGAAGTCGACGACGTCGATGGCCTGCTGGTCTACCACGGCCTCAACGCGCAGAACGAAGTGGTCACGCTGCCAGAAACCCAGCTGTCGAACTTCATTCAGTTCCGTCTGGCCAGCGACCGTCTGTTCGCCGGGCAAATCGACCCCTTGGCCTGGTTCTCCCTGCGCTACAACACCCTGGAACACACCAGCCGCCAATTGCAATCCTCGCTCTGGGGCCTGGGCGGCGTGCGTGCGCAACCGATCGCGCACCAGCTGCACATCGCCCGTGAAGTTGCCGACCGCATTGCACCGCGGGTTCTGCTGGCCGACGAAGTGGGTCTGGGCAAGACCATCGAAGCCGGTCTGGTGATCCATCGCCAACTGCTCTCGGGCCGCGCCAACCGCGTGTTGATCCTGGTACCGGAAAACCTCCAGCACCAATGGTTGGTGGAGATGCGCCGCCGCTTTAATCTGCAAGTCGCGCTGTTCGACGAAGAGCGCTTCATCGAAAGCGATGCCGCTAACCCGTTCGAAGACACCCAGCTCGCTCTGGTGGCACTCGAATGGCTGGTGGACGACGAGAAAGCCCAGGACGCGCTGTTCGCCGCCGGTTGGGATTTGCTGGTGGTCGACGAAGCGCACCACCTGGTGTGGCACGAAGACCAGGTCAGCCCTCAGTACTCACTGGTGGAGCAACTGGCCGAAGTCATTCCCGGCGTATTGCTGCTGACCGCGACCCCGGAACAACTGGGTCAGGACAGCCACTTCGCCCGTCTGCGCCTGCTCGACCCGAACCGTTTTCATGACCTGCACGCCTTCCGCGCCGAGAGCGAAAACTATCGCCCGGTGGCCGAAGCCGTTCAGGAGCTGCTGGACAAAGGGCGCCTGTCGCCTGAAGCGCACAAGACCATTCACGGTTTCCTCGGTAATGAAGGCGAAGCACTGCTGACCGCTGTCAATGATGGCGATACCGAAGCCAGCGCCCGTCTGGTGCGCGAACTGCTGGACCGTCACGGCACCGGCCGCGTGCTGTTCCGTAATACCCGGGCCGCCGTGCAGGGCTTTCCGGAGCGCAAACTGCACCCGTACCCGCTGCCATGCCCGGCCGAATATCTCGAACTGCCACTGGGCGATCACGCCGAGCTGTACCCGGAAGTCAGCTTCCAGGCCCAGCCGGACGCCAACGAAGAAGAGCGCTGGTGGAAGTTCGACCCGCGCGTCGAGTGGCTGATCGATCAGCTGAAAATGCTCAAACGCACCAAAGTGCTGGTGATCTGCGCCCACGCCGAAACCGCCATGGACCTGGAAGACGCCCTGCGCGTGCGTTCCGGCATCCCGGCCACGGTCTTCCACGAAGGCATGAACATCCTTGAGCGTGACCGCGCCGCCGCCTACTTCGCCGACGAAGAGTTCGGCGCACAGGTGCTGATCTGCTCGGAAATCGGCAGTGAAGGTCGCAACTTCCAGTTCTCGCACCATCTGGTGCTGTTCGACCTGCCGTCGCACCCGGACCTGCTGGAGCAGCGTATCGGTCGTCTCGACCGGATCGGCCAGAAGCACATCATCGAACTGCACGTGCCGTACCTGGAAACCAGCCCGCAAGAACGGCTGTTCCAGTGGTACCACGAAGCGCTGAACGCATTCCTCAACACCTGCCCGACCGGCAACGCCTTGCAGCATCAGTTTGGCCCGCGCCTGCTGCCGCTTTTGGAAAACGCCGACGATGGCGAGTGGCAAGCGCTGATCGACGAAGCCCGCGCCGAACGTGAGCGTCTGGAAGCCGAACTGCACACCGGTCGCGACCGTTTGCTGGAACTCAACTCTGGCGGCGCTGGCGAAGGTGATGCGCTGGTCGAGGACATCCTTGAGCAAGACGATCAGTTTGCCCTGCCGATCTACATGGAAACCTTGTTTGACGCCTTCGGCATCGACAGCGAAGACCATTCGGAAAACGCGCTGATCCTCAAGCCAAGCGAAAAAATGCTCGACGCCAGCTTCCCGCTGGGTGACGACGAAGGCGTGACCATCACCTACGACCGCAACCAGGCGCTGTCCCGCGAAGACATGCAGTTCATCACCTGGGAACACCCGATGGTGCAGGGCGGCATGGACCTGGTCCTGTCCGGCTCGATGGGCAACACCGCCGTGGCGCTGATCAAGAACAAGGCGCTGAAACCGGGCACCGTATTGCTGGAGTTGCTCTACGTCAGCGAAGTAGTTGCTCCGCGCTCGCTGCAGCTGGGCCGTTACCTGCCGCCGGCTGCCCTGCGCTGCCTGCTCGACGCCAACGGCAACGACCTGTCGACCCGGGTGTCGTTCGAAACCCTGAACGATCAACTGGAAAGCGTTCCCCGCGCCAGCGCCAACAAGTTCATCCAGGCCCAGCGCGACCAGCTGACGCCACGGATCAACGCCGGCGAAGAAAAGATCACCCCGCGTCACGCCGAGCGCGTGGCCGAGGCGCAACGTCGCCTGGCGGCGGACACCGACGAAGAACTGGCACGCCTGACCGCCTTGCAAGCGGTTAACCCGAGCGTGCGCGACAGCGAACTGATTGCGCTGCGCAAGCAACGTGAACAAGGCCTGGCGATGCTCGATAAAGCGGCGCTGCGACTGGAAGCGATTCGGGTGTTGGTGGCGGGTTAAGCCCTGCCCTGCCCCGTTAAAACAAAAAGCCCGCAGCGATCAGACTGTGTGAAAACCTAGCAATCTGCATCGCGGTTTAAGAAAATGCCCCGTATCGAAAGATACGGGGCATTCTTGTTATGGCTTACATCCAGGGCCAAGCGCGCGATCAGACCAGCCTTTTTCCGGTTTCGCTGGAAGATTTAATCCCTGAGGATCACCTCGTTCGCGTGATTGATGCCTTCGTTGCCAAGCTCGATCTCATACGTCTGGGGTTTGACAAGGCGGTGCCCAAAAGCACAGGTCGCCCCTCTTACGATCCGGCCGATCAGCTAAAGCTCTATCTGTACGGCTATTTCCAGTGTATCCGCTCCTCCCGTCGTCTCGAAGCCGAATGCCAGCGCAACATCGAAGTCATGTGGTTACTCAACCGCCTCAAACCCGATTTCAAGACCATTGCCGACTTTCGCAAGGACAACAAACAGGCGTTCAGTGCAACGTGCCGGGTCTTCGTTCAGTTCTGTCGTACGGTCGGTTTGATCGCTGGCGACCTGGTTGCCATTGATGGCAGTAAATTCCAGGCGGTAGCCTCGTCGCGGCGCCATCTGAACGTGAAACAACTCAAACGCCAGCAGGAAAAACTGGATAAGCGCATCGCCCAATATCTGGCTGAACTGGATGAGGCCGATAAAGCCGAAGCGGGTGAAACCATTGATCGCAGCGCCATCAAGACAGCGCTGAAGCAACTTGAAGCCCGGCAACTGAACAATCTGACCTGCCAGGCGCTGATGAAGTCGATGGGGATCGAGCAGTTCAACACCGGCGAAAGCGATGCCCGAATGATGCGCACGCCCAAAGGTCCGCGGGTGGCTTACAACGTACAAACCGCCGTGGACGCTGAACATTGCTTGATCCTGCATCACGACGTGACACAAGACGGCAACGATACCCAGCAACTTGAGCCCATGGCCAAGGCCGCCAAAGAACAGTTGCAGCAGAGCGAACTGAGCGTGACCGCCGATGCGGGCTACTCCAACGGCAAGCAGTTCCAGGCGTGTGAAGACGCGGGCATTACGGCGTACGTGCCGCCCAACCGAGCGGTTAACCCCCGTAGCAAGGAGAAGGAACTCTTCGAGCGAAAAGATTTTGCTTACGATGCGCAGCAGGATCAGTACCAATGCCCTGCCGGCAAACTGCTGACACTCAAACAGCTGAATAAAGGTGAGCGCATTTACCACGCAGCTATCAGCGACTGCGCCAACTGCCCACTGAAAGGTCAATGCACCGACGCTCAGCGCCGATACGTCTCACGCCACGCCCACGAAGATGCCTTCGAGCGAATGGAGCAGCGCATGCAGGCGCATCCCGAAATGATGGTGAGCCGAAGGTCCATCGTTGAGCATCCCTTCGGCAACCTTAAACAATGGCTGTTTGGAAACGGCCGCTTCCTGCTGCGACAGTTAGAGGGGGCAAAAGCGGAAATTGCCCTGGCGGTGAACGCCTACAACCTCAAAAGAGCGATCAATGTGCTGGGTGTACGTCAAATGATGGAGTTGATGGGCTGAAAAGCCTTTTTTCGCCTGTTACCTGCACAAAAGCAAACGCCCCGAACAAGTCGGGGCGTTTGCTTAGGCCGCCTTCAGCGTGTTTTCACACAGTCTGAGCGATGCGGGCCTTTTTTTGTCTGCTTGATTGTTCTGGTGTTGCTGATGGCCTCTTCGCGAGCAAGCCCGCTCCCACTTTCGACCGCATTCCTCCTGAAAGAACTCGGTCAAATGTGGGAGCGGGCTTGCTCGCGAAGGCGATTAGGCAGTCACCGCAGCCCCCCCAGGCTCAACCACCGCCACCAACCCTTCCTTCATCCGCTTGGCATCACGCACAAAACACCGCGAAGCCAGGAACAGAAACACCATGGTGAAAAACAACGCCACCGGGATCAAGTACATCGCGTCATGCAGGCCGACAGCCTTGAACGCCTCGGTCATCTGTTCGGCACCGGCCGAGAGCATGGCCGTGTGCGCGAAGTGATCGGACAGACCGCCCACCACCACCGGCCCCAAACCACCGCCCAACAGATACAACCCGGCAAAGAACAACGCCATCGCCGTCGCCCGCAGGCGCGGTTCGACCACGTCCTGAATGGCCGTGTACACACAGGTATAGAAGTTGTAGGCGAACAACCAACCGAGGCTGAACACCGCGACAAATACCCCAATCTCGATCCGTCCGGCGTGTAGCGCCCAAGCGGTGCACAAGGTCGAGATAATCAAGCTGAACGCGGCAAACAGCAGTCGCCCATTGGCCACCCGCTGGTGAATCTTGTCCGCGACCCAACCGCCCAGTGTCAGGCCGAACAACCCGGTCACCCCCACAATCACCCCGGTCGCCACCGCCGCGTCCTGCAACGGCATCAGGAAATAACGCTGCAGCATCGGCACCAGAAACGAGTTGCAGGCATACGTGGCGAAGTTGAAGCACAGCCCCGCCATCACCAGCCACAGGAAAGTCGGCACCGCCAGCACTCGACGGATCGGGCGATCCACGCGCGCCTGAGACACTTGCACGCTTTCTGCCGCCCCGCGCTTCGGCTCTTTGATGAAGAACATGAAGACCGCCAGGATCAGCCCCGGCACCGCCGCGATGAAGAACGGCGCGCGCCAGCTGTCGAACGCCTTAACCATCGCGCCAATGGTGAAGAACGCCAGCAGCAGGCCCAATGGCAAACCGAGCATGAAAATGCCCATGGCCCGAGCCCGACGATGAGCCGGAAACAAATCGCCGATCAGCGAGTTGGCGGCCGGCGCGTAACTGGCTTCACCGATGCCGACCCCCATGCGCACGATCAGGAAACTCCAGAAACTGCCCACCAACCCGTTGACCGCGGTCAGCCCACTCCACGCCGCCAGGCCCCAGCCCATCAGTTTGCTGCGCGAACCGGTATCGGCCAATCGCCCCAGGGGCAGGCCGGCAATGGCGTAAACGATGGTGAATGCGGTCCCGATGATCCCCAGCTGAAAGTCGCTGAGGTGCCACTCCATGCGAATCGGCTCGATGATGATGGCCGGGATGGTGCGGTCGAAGAAGTTGAACAGGTTGGCCAGGAACAACAGGAACAGAATGCGCCAGGCATTCGCCGCTTGGGTCGAGTTCTGCATGGGTCCGTCTCTTTTATTGTTATTGGGGCTTCATTGCCAACGCATTCGAGCCCAGGACCCTCAATCTAGTCAGGCCCGCCAGCGCTGTCTGTAATTATTCGTAAAGCTGATATCCATCCATGGCAGCCAGCGCGGCCCATGCAACAATTTATTGCCAATTGTTCTAAAGACCATTCCAAAAACATTGGCACTGATGTGCCACCACGCCTTGCGCTCCATGCATGGCCTCTATACTGCAAGCATTCGCCAGCGTGTACGGCGCAGGCCAGGATGATTCAGAGACGGGGCATGCTATGGAGTGGCTGGGTTTGCATTTCATGACCGGGCTGCCAGAGAGCGGGCAGGTCATACTCGATTGCACCCATAACCCTTTTCTGGTGCTGCTCGCCTATCTGGTGGCCTGCGTCGCCGGCTTCGCCACGCTGGACATGACCGAGCGGGTCGGTCATGTGGAGAAATCCGCCTCCCAGCGACTCTGGCGCTGGGCCGGTGCCGGGTGTCTGGCGGGCGGTATCTGGGCCATGCATTTCATCAGCATGCTGGCGTTCCAGGCACCGATCGAAATCCATTACCACCTGCCCACCACCCTGCTCTCGCTGTTGTTCGCCCTGACCGCCTCGTGGCTGGCCATGCACACCCTCAGCCATCCTCAGCCGAGTTTCCGGCGATACCTGCAGGCCGCGGTGTGGATCGGCCTGGGCATCGCGACCATGCACTACGTGGGCATGGCCGCCCTGCGATCGAATGCGCTGATCTATTACCAACCCTTCCTGTTCGCCCTTTCCATTGTGATCGCCATCGGTGCCAGCCTGGCCGCCCTGTTGATTTCCAGTCACCTGCGCGACGGCGCTGGCGGCTTTCATCAACTGCTCAAATACACCGCCAGCCTGGTGCTCGGGGCCGGCATCGTCAGTATGCATTTCACCGGTATGGCGGCGCTCAGCCTGGTGTTGCCCGCTGGCAGCCTTCAGCCATTGCCCGACGACAACAATCACCTGCAATTGGGGCTGACGGTGGCGGTGATAACACTGCTGATCATCGGCAGCAGTATCAGCGCTGCACTGGCGGACAAGAAACTGCAACACAAGGAACACGACCTGCAGCGGGTCAATGCCCTGCTCAGTCAACTGGATCAGGCGCGCATGTCGCTGCAACAGGTGGCGCATTACGACCCCCTGACCAACCTGATCAACCGCCGAGGCTTCAACCAGATCTTCGCCGAGAAACTCATCGAGAAAACCAACGAAGGCGGCATGCTCGCCGTGATGTTCCTCGACATCGACCACTTCAAGCGGATCAACGACAGCCTCGGCCATGACGCCGGCGACGAATTGCTCAAAGTCCTGGCCAGCCACATCAAGGCCTCGGTACGCAGTCACGAAGACGTAGTGGCGCGCTTTGGAGGCGACGAATTCTGCATCCTCATCGGTCTGTACGACCGTGAAGAGGCGCGGCAAATGGCCCAGCGCATCATGCTGAAAATGAAGGAACCCATCGAATTGTCCGGACGGCGCATGGTCATGACCACCAGCATCGGCATCAGCCTGTTTCCGGAAGATGGAAAGACCTGTGAAGAACTGCTGAAAAACGCCGACCTGGCGCTATACCAGTCCAAGGATTGCGGTCGTAACGCCCTGCATTTTTTCAGTTCAAACCTGAAAACCCGCGCCACCCTGGAGTTGCAGCTTGAAGAGGAACTGCGCCACGCCCTGCGCGAAAACACCGGGTTGATGCTGTATTACCAACCGATCTATGACCTGAGAACCGGCCAGGTCACCAAACTTGAAGCGCTGATTCGCTGGCAACATCCGGTTCACGGATTGCTCACGCCGGATCGGTTCATCACCATTGCCGAAGCCAACGGCCTGATCGCCGAGCTGGACAACTGGGTGCTGCGCAAGGCCTGCGAGGACTTGGGCGAGCTGTCCCGACACGATTGCGAAGAACTCAAAATCGCGGTGAATTGCTCGCCCCTGAACCTGGCGCGAGAAGAACTGGCCAATGAAATCGAACACGCCCTGCACGCCTTCGGGGTGGAGCCACACCGGCTGGAGCTGGAAGTGACCGAGAATGCGCTGATGGGCAATATCACCAACACCCTGGTGTTGCTGCGGCAGATTCGCGCCCTTGGGGTCTCGTTGTCGATCGACGACTTCGGCACCGGCTATTCATCCCTGGCCTACCTCAGGCGCCTGCCGTTAAACACACTGAAGATCGACCGCTCGTTCATTCAGGACATCCCCAAGGCCACCCAGGACATGGAAATCGTCCAGGCCATTATCGTCATGGCCCATACCCTGCATTTGCAGGTCGTCACCGAAGGCGTCGAAACCTTCGAGCAATACGACTTTCTCGAACGCCACGGCTGCGATTTCGTTCAGGGCTACCTGCTCAGCCGTCCGGTGCCATTGGTTGAGTTGCGCCCGGTACTGGCCGAACTCAACCAACGCAAGCACGCGCACACCGTCAACCCGTTGAGTCTGGCGCGCGGTACAACTGCACTAGCGTCGACGGATCCTTTTCCAGGAACCCCTGCCCCCCATGGAGGCGCATCAGTTGTGCGGCCAATCCGCTGATCGGCGTGGCCGAGCCCTGTTCGCGGGAAAACTTCACGGCGGTGTCGAGGTCCTTGAGCAGCGTGCGTACGTGCCATTTCACCGGTTCGATACGGCTTTCGGCCATTTGCGGCGCGAGAATCTGCAACGGTTTTGAATCGGCGAAACCACCGGCCAACGCCTCGGCGATCAGACGGGCATCGACCCCGGAACGCTCGGCCAGGGCCACCACTTCGGCAATGACCAAGGCATTGCAGGCGACGATCATCTGATTACAGGCCTTGGTCACCTGCCCCGCGCCGACGGCGCCCATGTGGGTCACGCGCAGGCCAAGGGTCAACAACACCGGTCGCACGCGTTCAAGATCCGCCGTCTCGCCACCGACCATGATCGCCAGGCTGCCGGCCTCGGCACCGACCACCCCGCCAGACACCGGCGCATCAAGCCAACTCATTGCGGTTTTACTGGCCAGCGCCGTCGCCATTTCCCGCGTCGCGGTGGGTTCCAGGCTAGAAAAATCCACCAGCAACTGGCCGCTTTTCGCCCCCTCGGCAACGCCCGCCGCGCCAAACACCACCTCACGTACAACAGCAGTGTCGGCCAGGCACAGCATCACCACGTCGGCGTGCTGACACAGCTCCGCCGGTGTCGCCACTTGCCGTGCGCCGGCCTCGACCAGCGGTGCGCACTTGGCCAGGTTGCGATTCCACACCGTCAGCGGATAACCCGCCGCCAACAGGCGTCGGCACATCGGCAAGCCCATCAGGCCGATTCCGGCAAACCCCAGCGAAGGTAACGCTGCCATCATTTAGCCTCCTTTTGATTAAAGATCATCGAATATTGGCCGATTCATCATGAATAAGGAAAGGATTCCCCCGAGCGATGCTCAGGCCAATACCCTGACGCTTGGACCACCTTCGCGCTGCAAAAAGACGCGAGATCCCACTCCGTGATGACTCGATGACACCTTGTCGCCGAGCCGACCACTCCAGGTATATGGCGCACAATGACTTCTAAAAACAATCCGGCCACCGCGGTATCCGACCTGACCCTGAGCCCCGCGGCGAACAGCCCCTCATCGTCGAAGCCATTGACCCCATCGCGTCCGCTGGCGACTCAGCAATACCTGTACTTCACCGAAACCAATACCGACCGCATCCTCGACAACCTCGACGGCCTGCGCGACCTGGTGTTCCCGCGCCCGCCCCATCTGGAAGGCGACAACGAGCAGCACAGCGATCAAGAATTCCCTTCGGTGTGCCTGATCGGCCTGGGCCGTTGTGGTTCGAACATCGCGCTGGACGTGGCGGAGCTGGTGTACAACGCCCGCAAGTTCTACCTCAACGAATTCAACAACGAAGACCGTCTGTCGCCGGACAAACGCTACGCCGAGAAGGGTTACAGCCCGGCGCAGTGGATTCGCAACAACTTGCGCCTGGGGCCAAACAAGGCCAGCAAACCGGTGTTTCTGGTAGAACCGCTGGTGATGCTCGGCGACCTGGACAAGGACATCGCCGGTCGTATCCGTTTCTCGCGCAAGGGCGAAAAAAGCGGCTTCTTGCGCGACTACAGCAAAATGAAAATCATGGACTTGTCGGAAGTCCACGCCGGTGGCGCCGGTAACGCGCCGATCCTCGGCCAGTACCTGGCCAAGATCATCCTGAACAAGGACACCCAGCGGTTCTCCAGCCCTGACTGGAAGATGATTCACTCGTACCTGATCGACAGCTGTGGGATCAAGGCCAACCAATCGCGCCTGTATTTCTCGATCTTCAGTGCCGGCGGCGGTACCGGTTCGGGCATGGCCTCGGAATTCGGCCTGGCTCAGCAGCACTCGTACATGAACAAGACGTTCGACACCAAACCGATGGACGAGCACGACGGCAAGAGTGGTCATTCCTTCGTCTTCGAACCGATTTTCACCAGCGGCATTTGCGTACTGCCGAACATTTCCGATCACCGCAGCGAAATGTCCGAGGCGCTGCACATCAACGCCGGTCGCCTGCTGTGCAAATACCTCTCGGAAGAGTGGGACTTCTCCTACAACTTCGCCAACGAAGACAGCAGCGAAGCCAGCGTCATGGGCCGTATCCGCCCTTGGAACGCGATGATGCTGATCTCCAACGACATCATGCGCTATGCCGAAGAAAGCGATGACGGCAACATCCAGAACATTGATGTCAATGCCATGGAAAAGCATGCCAACCAGTACATCTCACAGCAGATCTTCAACATTCTGACGGCGCAGGCGGTGACCACCGACTACGACCAGAACTATTTCCGTCGCGCCGGCATCGACATCGGCGAAACCATTCGCCTGGACGCCAACGACCTGTTCATGAGTCTGGCCGGCCCTGTAGCGATTGCCTACGCCGAGTCCGTGGTGCCGGAAACCCCGCCGCCCAGCAGTGACAAGTTCAAGGTGTTCGAGAAAGAGCCGCAGCGCCTGAACATCGATGACCTGTTCTTCCGCTCCATCGACCTGCCGCACTTCAACAAGGTTACCCAGGCGATCGAAGGCATCAGCCTGTTGCCGATCGAGTCCAAGCGCTACCGCGCCTCGCTTGAGCAGTACAAGAATTCGGGCTATGACGCGGCCGCGTTGCACGACCTGCATTTCTTCAAGAATTGCTCGTCGGTGGTGTCGATTGTTTCGTTGCCCAAAGACTACAAGCTGTCCTACATGGACCTGAACCGGTTGAAGACGCACCTCAACAGCCTGTTCCCCAACACCACGCTCAAGCGCTATGCGCTGGTGATCGGCGCCTCGGCCAACCTGTCGCTGACCACTTTGATCGCCAAGAGCCCGTGCCTGTCGGACGACTTCCTGACCCTGATCGTGGCCTTCATCAAGCGCTGCTTTGCGAAAAACCCGTACCGCTTCGATGAGACGCTGGACAACTCGATCCTGGACTTCATCATCCATGAAGACTTCGACGAAGACCGGATCGACGAACTGCTCAACGAATTCGAAAACCCGGCGAAGATCCTCGATACCAACTGGTACGCGATCAAACCGATGTACGAGAAGAAGTACCGCGAGCTGATCAGCGACAAGGATAAATTCGTCTCGATCAACGACATCCGCCTGTCCCGGGATTGCGTGAAAAAAGCGATCAAGTACCTGCGCGAGATCTACCGTCACCGGATTGGCAAGACCAAGGTTATTTCGCTTAATAACCATACTGGTAAAACCGCTTAATCAGCGGTGCAGCTATTCGCGAGCAAGCCCGCTCCCACATTTTTGACCGCATTCCTTCTGGAGGAAGCCGGTTAAATGTGCGGGCTTGCTCGCGAAAGCGGCCTGACATTCACCGCATCTGTCACCGATTTACCAACATCCAGAAACAATTAAGCAGCCAATCGGCTGCTCAATAAACTGTTCCCGTTACGTTTACGTCACCCTCGCCAAGACCCTTCTGTGGCCTTTCTCTACGGCAACATGCCATCACGCTACTCGGCTACACACTTTTGCCCGGCGAAGGCGAGCACCAAATCAGTGCAATACATCAAGACTGCGCTCTTTCCTGAATCAGAATCCACGGCGAAACCACCACGGCCCACAGCTGCGGATCGCGTTCAAAAAGATCCAGCGCCCGCGTTTCAGAGAGCTTGGCGACCTTGTCGGTGGCCAGCCAGGCAGCCACTTTCTCGCCTTCATCGGTCGCCACCGCTTCTGCTGCAGCGATCAAATCCAGACCAGGATCGACCCACAACAGGGCACCCTTGGCGAAGAATGGCTCCAACTCTTTCCAGGTAATAGATGCGGTTTCACCAAGCAGCTTGGCATAGAGGGTGCTAGGTTCTTCAGTCATGGGTTCCTGTCCGCAATAGAGATCGACGTGAATGATAACGTCGCTATGGCGCCAGAAAAACCCGGATGCAATTGCGTCACCGATTGAAATTCGCAGGAAAAGCCAGGGAATGCTGCTGAATCAAGTATTAGCCAGCTAACATCCCTTCCTGATTCTGTCTTTTTCTTTCAATAAAGCGACACCCTCTGGTATTGCCCCCTGGCGCCAGCTTCCCAGGCTAACAATCGGCGCTCTACACTGTACCGGTACAGTTGCCGGGGGCATTTTCCGGAGGATATCGACGATATCTGACCCGGTTCTGCTGCCACGGCGCCAGGACTATAAAAACTACAACAGTAAGAGTGGAGCACTATGACTAAGGCTACTAAGCAGATTTCAAAACTGTTTGCCGCTATGGTTCTGGCCGGGGTTGCCAGCCATTCGTTCGCCGCTGACACCATCAAGATCGGCATCGCTGGCCCTAAAACCGGCCCTGTAGCCCAATACGGCGACATGCAGTTCAGTGGCGCCAAAATGGCCATCGAACAAATCAACGCCAAGGGCGGCGTCGACGGCAAGAAGCTCGTCGCCGTTGAATACGACGATGCCTGCGATCCAAAACAAGCGGTTGCTGTCGCGAACAAAGTCGTCAACGACGGCGTCAAGTTCGTGGTCGGCCACCTGTGCTCCAGCTCCACTCAACCGGCGTCCGACATCTACGAAGACGAAGGCGTGATCATGATCACCCCGGCGGCGACCAGCCCGGATATCACCGCCCGTGGTTACAAAATGATCTTCCGCACCATCGGTCTGGACAGCGCCCAGGGCCCTGCCGCCGGTAACTACATTGCCGATCACGTCAAACCGAAAATCGTTGCTGTTCTGCACGACAAACAGCAATACGGTGAAGGCATCGCCAGCGCCGTGAAGAAAACCCTCGAAGGCAAAGGCGTCAAGGTTGCCGTGTTCGAAGGTATCAACGCTGGCGACAAAGACTTCTCCTCGATGATCGCCAAGCTCAAGCAAGCCAACGTCGACTTCGTCTACTACGGCGGCTACCACCCGGAGCTGGGTCTGATCCTGCGTCAATCCCAGGAAAAAGGCCTGAAAGCCAAGTTCATGGGGCCGGAAGGCGTGGGTAACGACTCCATTTCGCAGATCGCCAAGGAATCTTCCGAAGGCCTGCTGGTGACCCTGCCGAAATCCTTCGACCAGGATCCGGCCAACGTCGCCCTGGCTGACGCGTTCAAAGCCAAGAAAGAAGACCCGAGCGGTCCGTTCGTGTTCCCGGCCTACTCGGCTGTGGAAGTCATCGCCGAAGGCATCAAGACCGCCAAGAGCGAAGACACTGCCAAAGTGGCTGAAGCCATCCACAAAGGCACGTTCAAAACCCCGACCGGCGATCTGGCTTTCGACGAGAAGGGCGACCTGAAAGACTTCAAATTCGTGGTTTACCAGTGGCATTTTGGCAAACCTAAAACTGAAGTTTCGCCTCAGTAAGGCCTTGGCCTGACTGACTGCCAATAAAGCCCACGGCGTGCCGTGGGCTTTGTTTTACGAACGTATTGGGCCGCGCTGGCGTGATCCGCCAGTCTCCCCACCTGAAAATCTCAAAACCGTCATCAGCGGTTCGCTGGCAAACTCGAATTCGAATTCGAAGTGGATGCAGATCCACGGGACTCGAGCGGGAAAATGACTCCACCAGTGAAATGCGTATCAGGTTTTTAGGAGCGCTGTAATGCCTGACATTTATCACTTCTTCCAACAGCTGGTTAACGGTCTGACCGTTGGCAGCACATATGCCCTGATCGCCATCGGCTATACGATGGTTTACGGCATCATTGGAATGATCAACTTCGCCCACGGCGAGGTGTACATGATCGGCTCTTACGTGGCGTTCATCGCCATCGCCGGGCTGGCCATGATGGGACTCGACAGTGTCCCGCTCTTGATGACCGCGGCTTTCATCGCGACCATCGTCGTTACCAGTGCCTATGGTTACAGCATCGAACGGATCGCCTACCGCCCCCTGCGCGGCAGCAACCGTCTGATCCCGCTGATTTCCGCCATCGGCATGTCGATCTTCCTGCAGAACACGGTTCTGCTGGCGCAAGACTCCAAGGACAAATCCATCTCCAACCTGATCCCCGGAAACTTCTCCATCGGGCCAGGTGGCGCACATGAAGTGCTGATTTCCTACATGCAAATCGTGGTGTTCGTGGTGACCCTGGTCGCCATGCTCGGCCTGACGCTGTTCATCTCGCGCTCTCGCCTGGGTCGCGCCTGCCGCGCCTGTGCCGAAGACATCAAGATGGCCAACCTCCTGGGCATCAACACCAACAACATCATCGCTCTGACCTTCGTCGTCGGTGCGGCACTGGCGGCCATCGCGGCTGTGCTGCTGAGCATGCAATACGGCGTGATCAACCCGAACGCCGGGTTCCTCGTCGGCCTCAAGGCCTTCACCGCCGCGGTACTGGGGGGTATCGGCAGCATCCCCGGCGCGATGCTCGGCGGGCTGGTGCTTGGGGTGGCGGAAGCCTTTGGTGCCGATATCTTCGGCGACCAGTACAAGGACGTCGTGGCGTTCGGTCTATTGGTCCTGGTGTTGTTGTTCCGGCCAACCGGCCTGTTGGGCCGTCCGGAGGTTGAGAAAGTATGACTAGGAATCTTAAACAGGCGTTGTTCAGCGCCTTGCTGGTGTGGGCCGTGGCCTACCCGGTGCTCGGTCTGAAACTGACCATCGTCGGCATCAACCTCGAAGTCCATGGCACCAGCACTGCAACGCTGATCACCATCGCCGTGTGCTCGGTGCTGATGTTTCTGCGGGTGCTGTTCGACCAGCAAATCAGTTCGGCCTGGAAAGCCTCGCCCAACCTGCCGGTGATGCCGGCCAAGGCCAGTACCTTCCTGACCCTACCGACCACCCAGCGCTGGATCATCATCGCGTTGATCATCGGTGCACTGGTCTGGCCGTTCTTCGGCTCGCGCGGGGCGGTGGATATCGCCACGCTGGTGTTGATCTACGTGATGCTCGGCCTGGGCCTGAACATCGTGGTCGGCCTGGCCGGCCTGCTCGACCTCGGTTACGTCGGCTTCTACGCCGTGGGCGCCTACAGCTACGCGCTGCTGTCGCACTACTACGGCCTGAGCTTCTGGATCTGCCTGCCGATCGCCGGGATGATGGCAGCCACCTTCGGCTTCCTGCTCGGTTTCCCGGTACTGCGTTTGCGCGGTGACTACCTGGCCATCGTGACCCTGGGCTTCGGTGAAATCATCCGTCTGTTCCTGCGTAACCTGACCGACCTCACCGGCGGCCCGAACGGCATCAGCAACATCGAGAAACCGACGTTCTTCGGCCTGACCTTCGAACGTAAAGCCGCCGAAGGCCTGCAGACGTTCCATGAATACTTCGGCCTGGAATACAACTCGATCAACAAGGTGATCTTCCTTTACCTGATCGCGCTGTTGCTGGCGCTGTTCGCCCTGTTCGTCATCAACCGCTTGCTGCGCATGCCCCTGGGCCGTGCCTGGGAAGCGCTGCGTGAAGACGAAATCGCCTGCCGTGCGCTGGGTCTCAACCCTACAGTCATCAAGCTGTCGGCCTTCACCCTCGGTGCCTGCTTCGCCGGTTTCGCCGGCAGCTTCTTCGCCGCGCGCCAAGGGTTGGTGACACCGGAGTCCTTCACCTTCATCGAGTCGGCGACCATCCTCGCCATCGTGGTGCTGGGCGGCATGGGCTCGCAACTGGGCGTCGTGCTCGCTGCCACGGTGATGATCCTGTTGCCGGAAATGATGCGTGAGTTCAGTGAATACCGCATGTTGATGTTCGGCGCCTTGATGGTGCTGATGATGATCTGGCGTCCTCAAGGTCTGCTGCCGATGCAACGCCCTCACATGGAGCTGCGCAAATGAGCCGTGAGATCCTGAAAGTAACTGACCTGAGCATGCGCTTCGGCGGCCTGTTGGCGGTCAACAGCGTGGCCCTGACCGTCAAAGAGAAACAAGTGGTATCGATGATCGGCCCCAACGGTGCCGGCAAGACCACCGTGTTCAACTGCCTGACCGGTTTCTACCAGCCCACCGCCGGCAGCATCGTGCTGGACGGCGAGCCGATCCAGGGCCTGCCGGGCCACAAGATCGCCCTCAAAGGCGTGGTGCGCACCTTCCAGAACGTGCGGTTGTTCAAGGAAATGACGGCGGTCGAGAACCTCTTGATCGCGCAACACCGTCACCTGAACACCAACTTCCTGGCCGGTCTGTTCAAGACCCCGGCGTTCCGCAGAAGCGAACGCGAGGCCATGGAGTACGCCGAGTACTGGCTGGAAAAGGTCAACCTCAAGGAGTTCGCCAACCGTCCGGCCGGCACCCTGGCCTACGGTCAGCAACGTCGCCTGGAAATCGCTCGCTGCATGATGACCCGTCCGCGGATCCTGATGCTCGACGAACCGGCCGCCGGCCTCAACCCGCGGGAAACCGAAGACCTCAAGGCACTGATCGGCACCCTGCGTGAAGAGCATGGTGTAACCGTTCTATTGATCGAACACGACATGAAACTGGTCATGAGCATCTCCGACCACATCTTCGTGATCAACCAGGGCACACCGCTGGCCAACGGCACGCCGGAACAGATCCGCGACAATCCTGAAGTGATCAAAGCCTACCTGGGGGAATCGTAAATGCTGCAGTTCGAAAACGTTTCCACCTTCTACGGCAAGATCCAGGCGCTGCACAGCGTCAACGTCGAAGTCCGTCAGGGCGAGATCGTGACGCTGATCGGTGCCAACGGTGCCGGCAAGTCGACCCTGCTGATGACCCTCTGCGGTTCGCCGCAAGCCCACAGCGGCAGCATCCGCTACATGGGCGAAGAACTCGTCGGCCAGGACTCGTCGCATATCATGCGTAAAAGCATCGCCGTGGTGCCGGAAGGTCGTCGGGTGTTTGCCCGACTGACCGTGGAAGAAAACCTCGCCATGGGCGGATTCTTCACCGACAAGGGCGATTATCAGGAACAGATGGACAAGGTCCTCGGACTTTTCCCACGCCTGAAAGAACGCTTCGCCCAGCGCGGCGGCACCATGTCTGGCGGCGAACAGCAAATGCTCGCCATCGGCCGCGCGCTGATGAGCAAACCCAAGCTGCTGTTGCTCGACGAACCGTCGCTGGGCCTGGCACCGATCATCATCCAGCAGATCTTCGACATCATCGAACAACTGCGCAAGGACGGTGTGACGGTGTTCCTCGTTGAACAGAACGCCAACCAGGCCTTGAAAATCGCCGACCGTGCCTACGTTCTTGAGAACGGCCGGGTGGTGATGCAGGGGACTGGTGAAGCACTGTTGACCGATCCGAAAGTGCGCGAGGCGTATTTGGGTGGTTGAGGCTTTGCAGTAAAAAAGAAACGGCCTTCGCAGGCCGTTTTTTTTATACCCGCCACAAACCTGACAACAACAAAGATCCAATGTGGGAGCGGGCTTGCTCGCGAAAGCGGTATCACATTCAACAGAGATGTTGGCTGACACACCGCCTTCGCGAGCAAGCCCGCTCCCACAGGAGATTCGTGGTATTTTGAGGATTTCTGAAAAAGTTTTGGGGTGGGCTGTAACGCATCGCCCTGTCGTTTCTCTAGAGCGGTAAGCAAGCACAAACGCTTGCCAACCCAAGCTCAATTTCGGAGAAACATCATGACTGCTACCACCCGCACCCTGTCCGCCACCGCCCTGGTTCTGGCCCTCGGTTCTGCCCTGAGCATCGCCGCTGTGTCGACTGCCCATGCCGCTGACGACAACATGGAAAAATGCTTCGGCGTGGCCATGAAAGGCAAAAACGATTGCGCCGCAGGCGCTGGCACCACCTGCGCCGGTACCGCAAAAACCGACTACCAGGCCAACGCCTGGAAACTGGTCCCTAAAGGCTCCTGCGCCACCACGATGAGCCAAACCTCGCCAACCGGTTTCGGCCAGTTGGAAGCCTACAAAGCCAAGTCGTAATCAGCACCCAGCCTGAGTATCGACCATGAACCCTTTATCTTCCGGGCTCCCGCCCCGCTCCGGGCTGGGGCTCAAGACCGAGCACTTTCGTGAAGTGCTCGGTGCACAACCGGACATCGGTTTCTTCGAAGTCCACGCCGAAAACTACATGGTGGACGGTGGCCCGTTTCATCATTACCTGGGGTTGATCCGCGAGCAGTATCCGCTTTCGTTGCACGGTGTTGGCCTGTCCATCGGTGCCGAAGGTCCGCTGGATCTTCAGCACCTGCGAAGGCTTGCCGCGCTGATCGAACGTTATCAACCCCAGTCCTTTTCCGAACACCTGGCCTGGTCCAGCCATGGCCCGGTGTTTCTCAATGACCTGCTGCCCCTGGCCTACGATGCGCCGACGCTGAATCGCGTCTGCGAGCACATCGATCAGGTGCAAACCATCCTTAAACGCCCGATGCTGCTGGAAAACCCGGCGACATATCTGGCGTTCCAGCGCTCGACAATCGATGAAGCGGATTTCATCAACGAAGTCATTCGCCGCACCGGCTGCGGACTGCTGCTGGACGTCAACAACGTCTACGTCTCCTGCATCAATCACCAACGAGATCCGCTGGCCTACATCGACGCGCTACCGCTGCAGGCGGTGGGAGAGATTCATCTGGCCGGGTTTGCCGAAGACACCGACAGCCTCGGCGACCGTCTGCTGATCGACGATCACGGCGCCCCCATCGATAACGCGGTGTGGGCGCTGTACAGGCGGGTGCTGGAACGAGTCGGCCCGATCGCCACGTTGATCGAGCGCGACAACCAGTTACCGGCCTTCAGCGTGCTGCACGCCGAAGCCCGTCAGGCCGATGAACTGCTGCGTTGCGCCGGGGGCCTGTCATGAGCAGCCAAGCCGCTTTTGCCGCCGCCCTGCTCGATAGGCGACGGCCCTGCCCCGAGGGCTTGTTCAGCGCCAATGGTGCCGATCCCACCAGCCGTTTCGCGGTGTATCGAAACAATGTGCAGAGCTCGCTGATCAACGCCTTGGCCGACAGTTACCCGGTGATTTCGCAGTTAGTGGGCGATGAGTTCTTTCGGGCGATGGCGGGGCTGTATGTACAGAGTTGCCCGCCTCAAAGCCCACTCATCAACGACTACGGCCAGGACTTCGCCGAGTTCATCGACAGCTTTGAACCGGCAGCCAGCGTGCCTTATCTGGCCGACGTGGCGCGGCTGGAGCGGTTGCGCGTTCAAGCCTATCACGCCGCCGATGCCCAGCCCCTGAGCCATGAGCAGATCGCCGCCGTGCTGTCGGCCCCGCAAGCGCTGAGCGAGTTGACGGTTGGTTTTCATCCCTCCCTGAATCTGCTGACTTCAGCTTTTGCCGTGGTCGCGATCTGGGCGGCCCATCAACAGGACGCAACGCTGGCCGGGATCAACCTCGACCACGGGCAACACGCGCTGGTGTTGCGCAATGGTCTGGAGGTTGAGGTCTTTGCCATCGACCACGGCGCCAGCACCTTCATTCAGAACCTGCGAAACGGCCAATCCCTGACCCAAGCGTTAGAGACAGCGCCCGCCTTCGACCTCAGCCAAACCCTGGCGCTGCTCATCAGCCACAACGTCATTACCCATTTACACCACAAGGTATCGCCATGAACCTCCATCGCAACCCCATCGCCCGCGCCATCACGCTGCTGGAAAAAATCCCCCACAGCCTGATCGCCTTTATCGCGCGTTTTTCCATTGCCGCGGTGTTCTGGAAGTCCGGGCAGACCAAGGTGGAAGGCCTGGCCATCGACTTGATCGACGGCACGTTTCAACTCGGCGTACCAAGGCTGGCGGACTCGACCATCCCGTTGTTCCAGAGCGAATATCACCTGCCATTGCTCTCCCCGGAACTGGCGGCGCACCTAGCGGCCTTCGCCGAGCATTTCTTTGCGCTCCTGATCCTGATCGGCTTCGCCACACGTTTTTCGGCGTTGGCACTGCTGGGCATGACCCTGACCATTCAGCTGTTCGTGTACCCCGATGCTTATCCGACCCACGGCACCTGGGCGGCGGTGTTGCTGTACTTGATGGCGACCGGGCCGGGCAAGTTGTCGATCGATCATCTGATCGCCCGACGTTACGCCCGCTGATGCCGACCTCGGACTTCCAGACGATAAAGAACCAATGTGGGAGCGGGCTTGCTCGCGAAAGCAGTGGGTCAGGCA
The DNA here is from genome assembly GCF_059695645.1 of Pseudomonas sp. LBUM1673. Lineage (NCBI taxonomy): Bacteria > Pseudomonadati > Pseudomonadota > Gammaproteobacteria > Pseudomonadales > Pseudomonadaceae > Pseudomonas > Pseudomonas sp. LBUM1673. The sequence continues at coordinate 1,384,602 of NZ_CP166780.1, read as the reverse complement.
CCATCAATGTTGAATGTCAGATTGCATTCGCGAGCAAGCCCGCTCCCACAGGGTTTGTGTGGTGGAACCCACGCTAAAGCCGATCCAATGCCTCACCACTGCGTTTGAACCAACCCATCAAATAATCCGCCAACACTTGGGTACGCTTCGGCAAACCGCCCTGATACGGGTGCACCAGGTACATCGGCATGCTGCGGGTCTGATAATCGCGCAGGAGCCAACGCAAACGCCCGTCGGCCAATTCCTCCTGCAGCAGGTAGGACGGCAAACGCGCAATACCAGCGCTCGCCAAGGCAGCTTTTTTCAGCAGGTTGTAATGGTTGCTGGCGAACGGCCCCGACACTCGCACCCGCAGTAACTCGTGCTGTTGGTGATAGAGCCATTCTTCGCGACCGCTGTAATGGCTGTTGAGCAAACAGCGGTGTTCGGCCAGTGCCGCAGGCGTCAGCGGTTCACCGAATCGCTCAAGGTACGCAGGGCTGGCGCAGGTCATCTCGTGCCAGGCCAGCAGCGGTCGGGCGACCAGGCGTTCGTCGTTGGCCACTTCCGAGCGGATCGCCAGATCGAACCCGTCCCGGGACAGGTCGCGGTAGTGGTTGTTGAGCTCCAGTTCGATCTGCACCTCGGGGTACTGTCGGGAAAACTCCAACAGTGCACCGTCAAAGAAGGTTTCCCCCAGTGAAACCGGAACCGTCATCCGCACCGGGCCGGCCATGTCGTCTTTCAACCGCGCCAAGGCCTGACGCGCTCGCTCGACTTGAATCACCAGTGCCTGGGCTTGCGGCAACAGCGCCGCACCCGCCGCTGTCAAGCTCAAGCGGCGGGTGGTGCGTTGCAGCAATACCACGGAAAATCGCGTTTCCAGCAGGCTGATGCGCTTGGAGAGTTGCCCTTTGCTGCAACCCAGTTGCTGGGCGGCCAGGGTGAAACTGCCCGCCTCGATCAACACCGAGAACGCCGCCAGGTCGTCCATTTCGCTCATCGGATTGTTTCCATTTGAAAACCAAAGGTTGCCTATTAGTACGTTTATCAACAGAAAAAACCACCCTAGACTGCAACCTCGTTCAACCACTTCAAGGAACAGTACGATGAAAATTCTTTTGATAGGCGCAGGCGGCACCATCGGTTCGGCGGTCGACAAGGAGCTGTCCCAGCGTCACGAAATCATCCGCATCGGCCGTAACAGCGGCGACTTTCATGTAGATATCAGCGATAGCGCCTCGATTCGTAAACTGTTCGAACAGACCGGCAAGTTCGATGCACTGGTCTGCGCTGCCGGCAACGTCACCTTTGCGCCGCTGGATGAAATGACCGAAGAAAGCTTTGCGCTGGGCCTGAAAGACAAGCTGATGGGCCAGGTCAACCTGCTGCTGATCGGCCGTGAATTCGCCAATGACGGCGCCTCGTTCACCCTCACTACCGGCGTGCTCAGCCACGACCCGATTCGCAGTGGCGCCTCGGCTGCATTGGTCAACGGTGCGCTGGACAGTTTCGTTCGTGCGGCGGCCATCGAACTGCCTCGCGGCCTGCGGGTGAACTCGATCAGCCCGACCGTCCTGCTTGAAGCCATGGGCAGTTACGCGCCGTATTTCCGTGGTTACAAGCCAGTTCCCGCAACAGATGTGGCGCTGGCCTACGCCAAAAGCGTGGAAGGCTTGCAAACTGGCCAGACCTACCGCGTCGGCTAAACGATCAAAAGATCGCAGGCTTCGCCAGTTCCTACGGAAGGCGAGGACATTGCAGGGTTGTGATGAACGGTCAGGCTGAGTAACGTGGCGGCACTTGTCTGGAGACTCAAAGATGCGTGTTGCCCGTTCCTTAGTGCTTGTTGCCCTGCTTCCGCTGTTCGCCGCCTGCCAGTTGCTTGATGGCCCGCGCGAAAGCGCCTCTCATGTGGGCCAGACCCGCATGCAGGGCCAGTTGACGGCGGCCGACGGCAAGTTGCTGTTCCAGCCGTGCAATGAGCAGCGCAGTTACGTGGTCAACGACACCGGCGGCACCAGCGTCCTGCAAGAAGCGGCGACCCTGGCCGACGACCAGGGCAAGCTGTTCGCCGACGTGCGCGGCCGGCTCACTGCCACAGGGGCCGGCAACCAGCTCGATCTGGCGCAGCTGTACCGCGTCGAGCGCTCGGGCACGGCGTGCGACGATCCCAATTTCAAACTGCTGATCTTGCGCGCCGCCGGCCATGGCCCTGAATGGAACGTCAAGGTCAGTGGCAAGGGCATGGTCATCGACCGCGCCGACCAGCCGCCCCTGGCCCTGCCATATGTTGAAGAGCAACTGGGCGATGGCCGCTTCAACCTCAGCACTGAAGCCAATAATCAGCGCATTGAACTCTGGGTCGCGCCGCAACGTTGCGTCGACAGCAGCACCGGCAGCGTGCAGCACATGAGCGCCGAACTGCGCATCAATGGCCAGGTGCAACGCGGCTGCGGGTATTTCGGCGGATCGCGTAACGACTGATCGTTTTAGCCTCACGGGAATCATTCTTTGGGGCTTATAATCGCGGGCTTCAAACGCCTTGGCGCAGTTGTGCGCCCCGCGAACCGGATCCCGTCATGTTACGAATTACCGAACTCAAGTTGCCGATCGACCATCCCGAAGAAGACCTGCGCCCTGCCATCGTGCAGCGCCTGGGCATCGCCAGTGATGACCTGCTCGATTTCACCTTGTTCAAGCGCAGCTACGATGCGCGCAAAAAGTCCTCCGAACTGTGCTTCATCTACACCATTGACCTCAACGTTCGCGATGAGGCGTCGGTGCTGCACAAATTCGCCGATGACCGTAACGTCAACGCGGCGCCGGATGTCAGCTACAAAGTGGTCGGCCAGGCGCCGGCCGACCTGAGCCAGCGCCCGATCGTGGTCGGGTTCGGCCCGTGCGGGATCTTCGCCGGATTGCTGCTGGCACAAATGGGCTTCAAGCCGATCATCCTCGAGCGCGGCACTGAAGTGCGTCAGCGCACCAAGGACACCTGGGGCCTGTGGCGCAAAAGTGTGCTCAACCCCGAGTCCAACGTGCAGTTCGGCGAAGGCGGCGCGGGGACATTCTCTGACGGCAAGCTCTACAGCCAGATCAAGGACCCGAAGTTCATCGGGCGCAAAGTCTTGCACGAGTTCGTCAAGGCCGGCGCTCCGGAAGAAATCCTCTACGTCAGCAAACCGCACATCGGGACGTTCCGCCTGACTGGCGTGGTGGAAAACATGCGCGAGCAGATTCGCGCTTTGGGCGGCGAAGTGCGTTTCCAGCAGCGCGTCACTGATGTGTTGATCGAAGACGGCCAACTGGTCGGCGTCGAGCTCAATGGCGGCGAACAGATCCATTCGAAACACGTGATTCTGGCCCTCGGCCACAGCGCCCGGGACACCTTCCGCATGCTGCACGGCCGTGGCGTGTTCATGGAAGCCAAGCCGTTTTCGGTGGGTTTCCGCATCGAGCATCCGCAGTCGCTGATCGACCGCGCACGCCTGGGCAAATACGCCGGCCACCCGAAACTCGGCGCTGCCGATTACAAACTGGTGCACCACGCCAAGAACGGTCGTTCGGTCTACAGCTTCTGCATGTGCCCGGGCGGCACCGTGGTGGCGGCAACGTCCGAACCGAACCGCGTGGTCACCAACGGCATGAGCCAATACTCGCGTAACGAGCGCAACGCCAACTCCGGGATCGTTGTAGGAATTACCCCGGAAGTCGATTACCCGGGCGGCCCGCTGGCCGGCATCGAGCTGCAGGAACGCCTGGAATCCCATGCCTTTGTGCTGGGCGGCAGCAATTACGAAGCGCCGGCGCAACTGGTCGGCGACTTCATTGCAGGCAAGCCGTCGACCGAGTTGGGCAGCGTCGAGCCGTCCTACAAACCGGGCGTTGCCTTGGGTGATTTGGCCCTGGCTTTGCCGGCGTTCGCCATCGAAGCCATTCGCGAAGCCTTGCCGGCGTTCGAGAAACAGATTCGTGGCTACTCGCTGCACGATGCGGTGTTGACCGGGATCGAGACACGCACGTCATCGCCGCTGCGGATTACCCGTAACGAGTCGATGCAAAGCCTGAACGTGAAGGGTTTGTTCCCAGCTGGTGAAGGCGCGGGTTATGCGGGCGGGATTCTGTCGGCGGGCGTCGACGGGATTCGCATCGCAGAAGCGGTTGCCCGAGACATCCTCGGCCTCGAGGCCTAAGGAAACGATCACAGGCCCTCGTAGGAGCGAGGCTTGCCCGCGAAGAAATTGACGCGGTCTTTCTGAAAGACCGCATTATCGTTCTTCGCGGGCAAGCCTCGCTCCTACAGGGGGCGGTTTCTGGTGTCAGATGTTTGCGCGCAGCACGCTGGCCGGCAGCGGCTCGCCGCGCTCGACGCTGGCCGCAACAGCATCCATCAACCCACTCAACTCATACCCCTGGGCCTTGAGCCAGGTCTGATCGTAATAGGTGGTCGCATAGCGCTCGCCGCCGTCGCACAGAATCGCCACGATCGACCCCGACTCCCCCGCCGCCGCCATCTGCTGGGCTGCCATCAAGGCGCCTATCAGGTTGGTCCCGCTCGATCCGCCAACCCGTCGCCCCAAACGCCGCGCCAGGTAATGCATGGCCGCCAGCGACAACGCGTCCGGCACTTTGACCATCGCATCGATGACCTTGGGCAGGAACGACGCCTCCACCCGCGGCCGACCAATGCCTTCAATCCGTGACCCGCAATCCAGGCGCAGGCTGGCATCGCCGGTCTGGTAGTAATCGAAGAACACCGAACGCTCGGCATCGGCGCACAGTACGCGGGTGCAATGCTGGCGATAGCGCACGTAGCGGCCCAGCGTCGCGGTGGTGCCGCCGGTGCCGGGGCTGGAAATCAGCCAGCTCGGTTCCGGATGCTGCTCGAAGCGCATCTGCTGGAAGATCGATTCGGCGATGTTGTTGTTCGCCCGCCAGTCGGTGGCGCGTTCGGCGTAGGTGAACTGGTCGATGAAGTGCCCGTCGTGTTCGCGAGCCAGGCGTTCGGACTCGGCGTAGATCTGCGTCGGATCATCCACCAGATGGCTCTTGCCACCGTAGAAAGCTATTTGCGCGATCTTCTCTTTGGAGGTGGTCGCCGGCATCACCGCAATGAACGGCAACCCCAGCAAGCGGGCGAAGTACGCCTCGGAAATAGCCGTCGAACCGCTGGAGGCCTCGATCACCGGCGCACCGGGTTTGAGCCAGCCGTTACACAGGGCGTAGAGGAACAACGAGCGGGCCAGCCGATGTTTCAGGCTGCCGGTGGGATGGCTCGACTCATCCTTGAAGTACAACTCGATGCCCGGTAACCCCGGCAGCGGCAAGGGGATCAGGTGGGTATCGGCGCTGCGCTGGAAGTCGGCTTCGATGATCCGGATGGCTTCGCGGGCCCACTGTCGGTTGTCACTCATGATGGTTTTCTCGTTGAATCAGGCAAAGAGTCGGCCTTGTCGCAAGGCTCAGCCCACAAGCTTAGGAAAGAACCTACATCATGCACAGATACAGCTGAGGTCCAATACGTCCGGCAACTGCTAGGCTCAGGCCTTTGCTGACTGCCCACGTTGTTACGACATATAACAAAAAAGAATATAACTTTTGTTTTAACAACTAACGGTACGGGTTAGGGTGTGCCACCTTTTGAATTCATCGATGGAGAGCGACCTTGCCTCTGCGTAGCACGTTCACGCGTTTCTTTCAGTTGGAAGCTGCCAGCGGTCTGTTATTGATTGTCGCGGCTGTCCTCGCCCTGATCATCAACAATTCATCGCTGTCATGGCTCTATAGCGGCCTGCTGGACACCCCCGTGGTGGCTCAGATCGGCGCGCTGAAAATCGCCAAGCCGCTGTTGCTGTGGATCAACGACGGCCTGATGGCCCTGTTCTTCCTGTTGATCGGCCTGGAAGTGAAGCGCGAAGTCCTCGACGGCCAGCTGTCGAAACCGTCGCAGATCGTCCTGCCCGGCGCGGCGGCGATTGGCGGCATGGTAGTGCCGGCGCTGCTCTACTGGTTCCTCAACCGCGACAACCCGTCCGCCCTGAGTGGCTGGGCCATCCCGACGGCCACCGACATTGCCTTCGCCCTCGGCGTGCTGGCCTTGCTGGGCAAACGGGTGCCGGTGTCGCTGAAACTGTTCCTCATGACCCTGGCAATCATCGACGACCTGGGCGCAATCATCATCATCGCGATCTTCTATTCCGGCGCGCTGTCGACCCTCTCTCTGGCGCTGGCCGCGGCCTGCATTGCGGCCTTGATCGGGATGAACCGACTCGGCGTGGTGAAGCTTGGGCCGTACATGATCATCGGGTTGATCCTCTGGGTCTGTGTGCTCAAAAGCGGCGTACACGCCACGCTGGCCGGTGTGACCCTGGCCTTCTGCATTCCACTGCGCACGAAAAACGCCGAGCCTTCGCCGCTGCTGACCCTGGAACATGCCCTGCACCCGTGGGTGGCCTATGGCATCCTGCCGCTGTTCGCCTTTGCCAACGCCGGCCTGTCCCTGAGCGGCGTGACCGTCGAAAGCTTCACCCACCACGTGCCGATGGGCATCGCCGTCGGCCTGCTGCTGGGCAAGACCATCGGTGTTTTCGGCCTGACCTGGCTGGCGGTAAAAATCGGCATTGCCGCCCTGCCCCAAGGCGCCAACTGGGGCCAGGTGCTGGGTGTGGCAATCCTCTGCGGCATCGGTTTCACCATGAGCCTGTTCGTCGGCTCCCTGGCCTTCGTGCCGGGCACCAGTGAATACGCCGGGATGGATCGGATGGGGATTTTGACCGGCTCGATACTGGCGGCCTTGATCGGTTATGCAGTGACGGCGGCGGCGAGTCGCAAGAGCACTGGACTGCCATCCTGAGCGATAGAGAACACTCTTAGCAACATTGAGGATTCGTCCTACAGCCACGATTAGCCCCGTTCGTTAACGTCGCGCAGCCCCTCTTCCGGGGTTGCCGATGAACGAGCGAAAGGACAATCAGTGGCTGGCAACAAGGACATCCCCCGGGTGCAAAACCCACCGTCAGGCGACGGGCATCACGTCACTCACCGCTACATGACGGCCACCGAACTGGCCGAGCGGAACGCCAGGCAAAAAGCCTATGACGCCATGCTGGCGAGGCAGCAGGCCTTTGAAGATGGCCTGCAAGTCGCTGCGAGAAAGGACAACGTTGTCCGAGCGGGATGCGTGTTCGCCAAGTCCTGCAAACTGCCTGACGCCATCATCGATTACTCGAACCCCTCAGGCATGGTGCCCACCGACAGCCTGAAGGATTACGGCGAACTGATCCTGCTCGGTGCCCGCGAGGCCGATGAAAGCGGTGGCATCCCGCTCAAGAAAATCAGCGGAACCGCCATTCCGGCGGGTTTCGGCAGCTTCGCCCTGAGTGGCTCAGCGTTCGCCACATTACCCGCCGTCGCAGCCAGTACCGCTGCGGCCACGCTGGCAGGCCTGGTGGCCCTGGTCATGCCGTCGAGCCTTGGCGACAGCTCGCTCTACACCGAAGACCAACTGCGCGCTCTCAAACAGGCCCGCACTCGTGTGCGCCTGCGAGTCGAGCAACAGGGCGACGGCACGCTCAAGGGATACGGTTTCTACACCGGCAGAAACCGTGACTGGGAAATGGTCGATGTCGTGCAATTCAGCTTGCGCGGCAGTCAGCAGGTGGCTGATCTCGGGGATGGCGTTGAGCTGATCTGGACACCGGCCGAGGACGGTTCAAATATCCTCGGCATCCCCGCTTTGGAAGCCGCACCGCAAGCGCCGCACATCTGGGTGTATCCGCCGACGAAGGCGGCTGACAGCATTATCGTGAACCCGGTTTATCCGCCTGAGTACAAGGATTTCATTCTTGTGTTTCCGGCGGATTCGGGGGTGTTGCCGGTTTATATTGTGGTGAGTATTGCGGACCACAAATATCATCCGGCGCCAAAGGGGCTTACCGCTTTTCCTGATGCCACACCGGCAAAACAGAAGACACGGGTCAAAGGTAGAGGCACCCGAATGCGCTGGAGAACTGCTGAAGGGCGAATTCTAGAATGGGATTATCAGCATGGAGCAGTAGAAATGTACGACAAACGAGGTCGCCATCTTGGTGAGTTTGATGCTGAAACAGGTAATCAAAACAAGCCGGCAGATCCGAAAAGAAGGATAGAACCGTGAACCACGTAATTTATGCTTTTGATAAAGAAACAGAAGCGCTGGTATTCGAAGTGCCCGTCCCCGCAGACAGCATTGAACAGCTGAGGGAGATAATGAGTTGGACTGAAGCTGAAGAAGAGATCTATGGCTATGACCTTGACTCCCAGCAGATAACAAAACTGGAAACGTTAGTCGGTCGATCATTCTACGATCCACAATACGATTTTCAGCTCGGTTGCTATGCAAGCAAGTAAACACTCTGGTTCAACCCCACAGCCAAAAACAAAACCCCGACCAGTCACCTGATCGGGGTTTTCTTTCATCCTGCATTCCCGCTTAGTGCGAAACGCGGCTGGTCCCACCCACAGAGGAAATCCGCACCCGCTCACCCACACGGAACACTTCGTTTGGCTGAACTTCCTGCACGTAGGCGCGCATGCTGCCATCGTCTTCGCGCACGGTAATTTCAACACCTTGCGTACGGGTCAGGCCCTCTTCGGCAGCCGAACCCACCAGGCCACCGGCGACGGCGCCGATGACCGCTGCGACGATGCTGCCGCGACCGCCGCCGATGGCGCTGCCGCCCACACCGCCCACGACTGCACCGGCGGCGCCGCCGATCGGGGTTTTGGTGCCTTCGATTTTCACCGGACGCAGGGATTCAATGGTGCCCATGCGAATCGTCTGCACTCGACGCGCTTCGTCACGGGAGTAGGAGTCACCGGTCAGGCTGGATTGGCAGCCAGTGAGCAACATCGCCATCGTGGAAAAGGAAGCAACCAGCAGAACAGACTTACGCATAGCATCAAACTCCAAAGGACAGGTATTCATTAAACTCCGCAGCTTGACGCCTGTCACGGCACCGCCCGGATAAAACTGGTTTCATTCAGGCCCGGTACAGGCGCTTTCTCGAACTCACCACACAGTAGCGTCAAATGACGAAACCTGCGCCGCTGACCCAAGGATTTTCATGGATTACTTCATCATTGTCGTCACGACCGTCGCCGGCTTGTACTTCCATGGGTGGCTGTACGTGCGGATCAAACGCTGGATGGACCGCGATCTGGCGTTGTCACTGGCGGGTAAAGACGAACAGAAAAGAGCCTTCATGCTCCAGCAACTGGCGAACGCTCAAGCGCAGAAGATCAAGCGTCGGGACCTGCCTCAGTGGCTTGAGGCCGCTGCGGCAGGTTACTCCAATCAGTAGACTGTTTACGGCGCCAGGCGTTCACGAACCCAGTCAGCGCCCTGCAAGCGGTAGTTGAGGCGATCGTGCAGACGGCTCGGACGGCCCTGCCAGAATTCGATGCGCTCGGGTAACAAGCGATAACCGCCCCAGTGCTCGGGGCAGTGAGGCTGGGTATCGCTGAAGCGTTGCTCAGTGTTTTTGAGCAGCGCTTCCAGTTCGCCGCGATCGGCGATCACCCGGCTCTGGGGCGATGCCCAGGCACCGAGACGGCTGCCCAGAGGACGAACCTGATAATAGGCGTCGGACTCTTCAGGTGTGACCTTCACCACCCGCCCTTCGATGCGCACCTGACGCTCCAGGGCTGGCCAGAAGAACGTCATGGCCGCAAATGGATTGAGTGCCATTTGCTGCCCCTTGTCGCTTTCGTAGTTGGTGAAGAAGGTGAAGCCCTGCTCGTCCAGGCCCTTGAGCAACAGAATGCGGCAATGCGGCCGACCGTCCTGATCGACAGTGGCCAACGTCATGGCATTCGCCTCCACCGGCACCTGCTCGGTTTTCACCGCGTCGGCAAACCACTGATGGAACAGTGCGAACGGCTCGGCCGGGGCTTGCGCCTCGGTCAAGCCGTCACGGGTGTAGTCGCGACGCATATCAGCCAAGGCCTTGGTCATGGCGCATTCCTTTTGGTTAACGAATTACTTCTTTGTGTCATCGGCGGCGGTGGTGCTCTTGGAATCGACAGCGGCTTTGGCCGGCGCCGTCTTCTTCGCTGGGGTCGCGGTTTTAGCCGGTGCTTTTTTGGCTGGAGCCTTGGCGGCCGCTTTCTTGGTCGGTGCTTTTTTCGCAGCTGCTTTTTTGGTGGCTGGCGCAGGAGTGACAGGCTTGGCCACCGGCTTGACGTCTTGCGCGACGACCTTGGACACCGGCGCCGGAGCCGGCATGTTGTACTTGCTCAACAACGCGACCATGGTGTTTGCCGGCGTCACCAACAGCTCGACGCGACGGTTCAAGGCACGACCTTCAGCACTGTCGTTGGCGGCACGCGGAGCATCACCACCCATACCGCGCAGCATCAGACGATCGCGCCCCAGACCGCTGAGACGGAAGATCGCCGCCACCGCTTGGGCGCGCTCCTGACTCATTTTCACGTTGGCCGGTGCGGAACCCGACGTATCACTGTGACCGAGCACCAACACGGCAGTCTTTGGATCGACTTCGAGGATTTTCGCGACACGAGTGAACGGGCCGAGGGTCACCGGCAGCAGCATGGCCGGACGGTCAGGGTTGAATGAGCCTTCTACCGGCGCAGTGACGACCAGCACGTTTTCACGGCGCTCGAGTTTCAGGTTGCTGTCCTTGATCGCCTCGCGCAGGCGCGGTTCGTAATCGTCGAGCCAGGCCTGAGTGACTTTCGGGTCGGGCATCGGCACGGCTTTGGCGGTGCTCTGCTCCTTGCCGCCGAACGGCCACCACCACTTGCCACCGGCCTCGGCTTCAGCAGCCTTAGCCACGGCAGCCGGTTTGGCTTCTGGCTTAACTTCTGGCTTAACTTCCGGCTTCACGTCCGGCTTGGCGACCTTGTCGGCGCCATCATCGGAACCGAACGGCCAGTACCAAGGGGATGCACTTTCAGCCTTGGCGACGGGTGCTGTTGCAGCAGGTTTCAGCGGGGCCGGAGCTGGGTCTTTAGCCGCGACCTTGTCGGAAGAACCGAACGGCCACCAGCTGCTGCCGCCTGCAGCGTCATTTTGTGGGGTTTGTGCGCAACCGGTGATAGCGAAGCACAGGGCCAGGGCGAGGGTTTTATTGGACGACATGGGATTTCCACAAAATGAAGTAATGAACAATCAGACCGGGTTGCCCCGGATAAACAGACGGTTTGAAACCACAAAGGCTTTCGGGTTCCGGCCCTGGCCCCCTTGAGCGTGATTTACAGACAAGTGGCCAGTACTCGCACAAGCTTTTGAGCTCGTGGATCCATCAAAACGTACGGCCCCAGGGTATTTGTCACAAAGCCGAAGGCCACATCGTGTTCTGGGTCAGCAAAACCGATGGAACCGCCGGCACCCGGGTGACCGAACGCCCGTGGGCCGAGGCCGTAGGTGGCGTTGGGGACGTCCGGTTGATCGAGCATGCAACCCAGGCCGAAGCGGGTCCGGGTCAATAAAGTCTTGTCTTCGCCAATGCTGTGTTCGCGGGTCAGCTCGTCGAGCATTTCGCTTTCCAGCAAGCTGCCGTCGAGCAGACCGGCGTAGAAACCGGCCAGGCTGCGGGCATTGCCGTGACCATTGGCGGCCGGCTGCTGCATGCGTCGCCATTCCGGTTTGTTGGTACTGGTCAGGATCGACGGCGGGTTGGTGAAGGCCCGGGTGGTCATGGCCGTCGGTTCGCGCATGGTCACTTGCAGCAAGCGCTGGGCCGCGGCATCGCCGAGGTTGCCTTTGCCACGGGCAATGTGCGCCACACGATGGAACTCTTTGTCGGCTAGGCCGACGTGGAAGTCCAGCCCCAAAGGCTTCGCGACCCGCGCCACGATGGATTCGCCCGGCCCACGACTGTCAGCGCGACGCAGCAATTCACCGACCAGCCAACCATAGGTGATCGCCGCATAACCGTGACCTTCACCCGGCGTCCACCATGGTGCTTCGGCGGCCAGGGCATCGACCATGGTCTGCCAGTCGTAAAGCGATTCGGCGGGCAACAACTCGCGCAGGGCCGGCAGACCGGCCTGATGGCAGAGTAACTGGCGCAGGGTCACGGATTCTTTGTCGGCTGCAGCAAACTCGGGCCAGTAGCGGGCGACAGGGGCATCCAGTTGCAGCTTGCCTTCGGCCACCAATTGCAGCGCCGTCACGGCGGTGAAGGTCTTGGTGCAGGAAAACAGGTTGGCAATGGTGTCGCTGTGCCAGGCCTCAAGGCCGTCCTTATCGCTGGTTCCGCCCCAGAGGTCGAGGACGGTTTCACCGCCGATCCGGATGCACAACGCCGCGCCACGCTCCTGAGGATCGTCGAACAGCGCCGCAAACGCTTCGCGCACCGCTTCGAACTTAAGCTCGTAATGACCCTGAATCTGCACCCGCAACTCTCCCGGATAAACGCTCTACAAAGTGGCCAGCATTGTTCCAGCCCTTGAGGGTTTTGGGAACAGGGTCGGGCCGGGCGGTCGCCCGGCCATGGAAATGATCGAGAATATATAGTGAATGTACCGACGCCTTCGCGGGCAAGCCTCGCTCCTACAGGGATTGCGCAATCCCTGTAGGAGCGAGGCTTGCCCGCGAAGAACGATAACGCGGTCTCAGCTATTAATGACCATTGCCCGAATGCCCACCCGCATGACCAGCGCCTTGCTTGCCGCCCTCGCCCTCATGGTTCTCGGTGGCTTTTTCCGCCTCGACTTTGGCCTTCTCAGCCTCTTTACCGAGCTGATCGACGGTCAGCAAGTTGCTTTTGCGAACAGTGTCGACAAATCCCTGAAACGGCAGGTCAGTAACGCCTACCAGCCCGAAGTGGCCGTTCTCGCCATCCAGCAGGCGACCCGTCACCGGTTGATCGAGGTACTGGAACCAGTGCACCCCGACAATCGACGGTTCGCTCATCGCCTGTTTGAGGAAGTTGGCGTAGGCCGGGCCGCGGTCTTCTTCTTTCGCCAGTTGTGTCACGCCGCCCCAGAACGGGCCGCGATCCTTTGATCCGAAATTGAATTCGGTGATCAGTACCGGCTTGTCCAGGCTGCGCAGTCTGGCGAAGTCGTAACCATCCTGCGGTTGCAAGGTGTACATATTGAAACTCAACACGTCGCAGTATTGCGCGCAGGACTCGACCGCTTCGGGGGTGCTGATGGCAAAGCGGCCACCCAGCAACAACTGGTTTGGCGCGTGCCATTTGAGCGAGTCGGAGACAGTTTTGAAGTACATGTCGGCGAAGACTTTCTGGAAGTATTTGAAGTCAGCTTCGATTTCCGGGTATTCGGCGCTCGGCTGCGGCGGCACGAAGCCCGGGTCTTCCATCAATTCCCAGGCCGGCAGATCAATGCCCCAGGCTTTCGACAGACCCGCCTGGTTGCGGTACTTGTCGCGCAGCTGTTTGAGGAAGGCGCGTTTGGCCGGCACGTCGGTGGTCATCTTCAAGGTGCCGTAGGCCAAGGCATAATGAGCCTTCGGGTCATCGCCGGGACCGGCCCAGGCCAGTTCATTGTCGGCGAAGTAACCGATCAGCCACGGATCGTCGCGATGATCCCGGGCGGCGATGGCCACGGCGCGTTCGGTGGCCATGGCGAAACGTGGATCGAACGGGTCGGGCATGCCGCCCCACCAATCGGTGCCGGTGCTGATGCTGGCGTAATCGCCGACGATCGACAGCGCCAAGGTGTACGGCACACGGTCAGCGTTGCCCAACACCGGCGCGCTCCAGTTGCCGAGGGTGTTGAAACCCCACGCTTGCAGACGATCGAGAGTGTGACTGGCCCAGCGTTTTTCATCGAAAACCACTTTGCAGGGTTCGGCGGCCACTTTTTCGACCGATGCTTCAATCGCGCCGGTCTTGGCCGCTTCGGCAACACCAGCGGTGGATTCGGTAGCCGCAGGAGCGTTGGATTGCTCGGCGGTTTTATCAGCCGTCGCCTCAACCGCGTCGGCCTTGGCTGCTTCGGCAACACCGGCCTTGGTGTCGCGGCCCGGTGCGCAAGGCTCGCCATACAGACGCTGCAGGTTGGCGCCATAGAAGTCATACCAGCGACCGGCGTTGTAGCCTCGGCCCTGATCGGCGCCGTTGCCGCCACGGTTGTCGCCTTCGCCATAGTGGCTGGCCAGGGGTTCGTCGGGTTTGGGCAGGGATTCGAACATCCACTCGCGCCCGGCAACATAAGTCTGGTTAACGTTCGGGGTCACGGTGTTGACGCCGAGGGAATAGAACGGATGCCCTTCCGGGGTCACCAGGTACCAGCGACCGTCACGCTTTTCGGTGTGGAAAAAACCGCTGGCCTTGAACGTCGGGCCTTTGGTCCAGCCGCCGAACTTGTCCAGGGACGCTTTCTCGCGCTCGGCCAGCCAGGTTTTCAGTTGTTGCTGTTCTTTGGTCGCGGCGGATTTCAGTTGCTCGTCGCTGCTGACCTTCTCCGGCCATTTGGCCCGGGTCGATTGACCGTAAGCGTCCACCAGACCGCCATAAGCGGCTTGGGTGACGGCCTCGCCATCCTGCACGCCGAAGCGCTCGAGCAGAATGCTTTGGGCGACTTTCGGCTGATCCATCGACAAGGTCACCGACACCACTTGGCTGCGGTCCAGCTCACCGGCGCTGCTGGCCAGCAATACACGCTGGCCTTCGAAGTTGATCGGCATCGGCGGGCCGGCTTTCATGCCCTGACTCAAAGGTGTACTCGGCTGCAATGGTACCAGCAGGGTTTGCGCAGGGCCGGCCGGCAGATCGACACGGCTGACCAGGGTTTTGCCGTCATTGCTCTGGATTTTCACGTACAGGGTCACGGCCCAGTTCATCGCGCTCTGGATCCGCAGGCTCATGACGCCCGACTGCGACCAGTCCCAGGCACCGGTCTGCGGCGTCAGGCGCAAGGTCGGCTGGGCGACCGGGTTGAAGGTCACGCGGCGCAGCACTTCACCTTCGGCCGTTTGCTCCGCGTTGGATTGCGGCAGGCTGGCGTCCTGGGTCGCCACCTGGACCACGTCGGCGGGACGCACAAAGTTGAACAACGTTTGCTGGCCGACAGGGGCCGCCAGCAAAGGGGCTGCGAACATCAAGGCAAAAACAGCAGGCAACGAACGGCGAATCATAGGAACGTGGTTCTCCCAAGCGATCATCAATGGGCCAGTGGAAAAGCGGTGGCAGTGAGGTAGACAACGCGGTGGGCCTATTTGCCCACCGGTGCATCAGGAAATTTCACGACGGAATGGCGGCAATGCATTGAGAATAGCTTTGCCGTAGCGCTGCGTGACCAGACGGCGGTCGAGCAAGGTGATGGTGCCGCGGTCTTCTTCGGTCCGCAGCAGACGACCGCAGGCCTGGACCAGTTTCAGCGAGGCATCCGGCACGGAGATTTCCATGAACGGATTGCCACCTCGGGCCTCGATCCACTCGGCCAGCGCGGCTTCGACCGGATCGTCAGGCACCGAGAACGGAATCTTGGCGATCACCACGTGCTCGCAGTAGGCACCGGGCAAGTCCACGCCTTCGGCGAAACTCGCCAGGCCGAACAACACGCTGGAATCCCCGCCATCGACCCGCGCCTTGTGCTTGTTCAGGGTTTCCTGCTTCGACAGGTTGCCTTGAATGAACACTTGCTTGCGCCAGTCGCGATCCAGACCGTCGAACACGTCCTGCATCTGTTTACGAGATGAGAACAGCACCAGGGTGCCACGGGAGCCCTCGACCAGTTCCGGCAAGTCGCGAATGATCGCCGCGGTGTGAGCCGGCGCGTCACGCGGATCGGCTTTCAGGTCCGGCACCCGCAGCACGCCGGCATCGGCATGATGGAACGGGCTCGGAACCACAGCGGTCACGGCTGTTTTAGGCAGACCGGCACGCATGCGGAAACGGTCGAAAGTGCCGAGGGCGGTCAGGGTTGCCGATGTCACCAGCGCCCCGTAAGCCACGTTCCACAGATTGCGCCGGAGCATGTCCGCCGCGAGGATCGGGCTGGCATTGACCTCGATGTCGAACAGCGAACCGCTTTCGGCCAGGGTCAGCCAGCGAGCCATGGGCGGGTTGTCTTCCGGGTCTTCGACGGTGAAGGCGGTCCACAACTCCCAGTTGCCCGAAGAACGCGACAACAGGCTGCCGAACAGCGGATACCACTCTTCGGCCTGGTTGCTGGCGATGCCGATGTTGACCTCGCCGTCCATGCCCTCCTTGAGCAGTTCGGTGAGCCGGGTGAACAGGTCGGTCAGCCGGGCAAAGCCCTTCTTCAGCTCGATGCCCATTTCGCGCATGTGTTCGGGAATCACCCCGCCGACGAAACGGTGACGCGGCCGCTCACGACCTTCGACGTCTTCGCCGGGTTTGAAGTCGGCGACCTGCTCGCAGGCGCTGAACATGAACTGCTGCTGGGTCTTGATCTCCCGCGCCAGTTCCGGCACCTGCTCGATCAACTTGCCCAGATCGCCCGGCAACGGGTGCTGGGCCAGCAATTTGGTGAGGTTTTTAGCGGTGGTTTCCAGCCAGTCGGCGGTGGAACGCAGGCGTGTGTAATGGGCAAAGTGGCCGATGGCTTTGTCCGGCAGGTGATGGCCTTCGTCGAACACGTAGATCGTGTCGCGCGGGTCCGGCAATACCGCGCCGCCGCCCAGGGCCAGGTCGGCCAGGACCATGTCGTGGTTGGTGACGATCACGTCGACCTTGCCCATACCTTCGCGGGCCTTGTAGAAGGCGCACTGGCCAAAGTTCGGGCAATGGCGGTTGGTGCACTGGCTGTGATCGGTGGTCAGGCGTGCCCAGTCGGCGTCTTCCAGCGCCGTCGACCAACTGTCGCGGTCGCCGTCCCACTTATTGCCGGCGAGCTTCTCGATCATGCTGGTAAATAGCTTCTGACTGGCTTCATCGACCTCGATCTTGAAGCCTTCTTCCTCGAACAGCTGCGCGGTGGCGGTTTGCGCGTGACCTTCCTGAAGCAACATGTCGAGCTTGGACAGGCACATGTAGCGCCCCCGCCCCTTGGCCAGGGCAAAGCTGAAATTCAACCCGCTGTTGCGCATCAGGTCGGGCAAATCCTTGTAGACGATCTGCTCTTGCAGGGCCACGGTGGCCGTGGCAATCACCAGACGCTTGCCGGCAGCCTTTGCGGTGGGAATGGCCGCCAGGCTATAGGCCACGGTTTTGCCGGTACCGGTGCCGGCTTCCACCGCGACAATCGCGGGGTCGCCACTGCGCCGGCCTTCGTCGTCGGTGTCGATGGCACCAAGGACTTTGGCAATTTCGGCGATCATCAGGCGTTGGCCGTAGCGCGGCTTGAGGCTCTTGGCTTCGAGAAAACGCGAGTAGGCGCCCTGGATCGTGGTTTTGAGTTCGGTGCTGATCATGGATTGTCGGGCGCAAAAAACGCTGGATAAATTTTCAGTGGTTCGGATCGGCGGCTATCATACCGCGCTAATTAATCCCGCGCAGAACGGAGTACCTCAATGACACCTTTTGGCATCGTTTATACCCTGCATGTCCTGGCCGCCCTGGTGTGGGTCGGCGGCATGTTTTTCGCCTGGATGGTCCTGCGTCCCGCGGCGATGAAGGCGCTGGAAGGCCCTGCACGATTGAAGCTGTGGGTGGAAGTGTTTCAAGGTTTTTTTCGCTGGGTCTGGGTCGCGGTGGTGCTTTTGCCGATCAGCGGTGTGGGCATGATTCATTTGCAGTTCACCGGATTTGAAGCGGCGCCGCGTTATGTGCAGGTGATGATGGGCTTGTACGTGGTGATGACGGCGCTGTTTATCCGGATTCAGGCGTTGATGTTGCCGCAATTGCGCACGGCGGTGGCGGCTCAGGATTGGCCGACGGGTGCGGCGACGCTGGGCAAGATTCGCCGGTTGGTGGGGATTAACCTGATGGTCGGGTTGGTGCTGGTGGCGATTGCTGCGGCTCGGCCGATGTTTTGAGGAATATATGGTTCTGGGGAGCTTTTGTGGCGAGGGGGCTTGCCCCCGTTCGGCTGCGAAGCAGTCGTAAACCAGTCACCGCGGTCATTCTGAAAGAATGGGGTCGCTGGTTTCGGGGCCGCTTCGCGACCCAACGGGGGCAAGCCCCCTCGCCACAGGAGGGTTTACAACCGCTGAATCGTCACCGCCCCCGCCGCACCCACAGGCCCCGGCTGGCCGTCAGCGCCAGGACGACCGCTCTTGCCGCCATCGGCCTTATACACGATGCAGCCCTTGGCCTTGCCGCCCGCTCCCGGTTTGCCACCAGTACCTGCCACGCCACCGGCACCGCCCGCCACTTCGACCTTGATTTGCTCTGCCGGGAAATCACGCGGCACTTCCAACCGAACCAGCGCACCCGGGGCCCCCGGCTGACCGTCGCTGCCATCACCGCCGTCGCCGCCATCGCCGCCTTGACCCCAGGTGCAACCCGGTGCCTCGCCGTTGCCGCCATCGAGGCCGACAAAACCCGGCGCACCCGCGCCACCGCGTGCGTCTACCGACAGTTGCGGTGCTTTCAAGGCTTTGATCTGCAAGTTCAGATTACGCCCGGAGCGCGCGGCCTTCTGATAAGTCCCCGGCGCGCCGCGCGTGGTGATCTGGCTGCCTTCGGCCAACTCGGCACGGCTGACCGTCAACGCCAGAGCCTGTTCGCTTGGCACAATGGCGATCCGCGCGTCGCGTCCCAGGTGCAACTCACCGACGGTCACTTCGGTCACGTTCGAGGGAATCAGCAAGGTGCCGTAATCGGCGACTTCCAGCCGTTCCAGTTGCAAGGAACTTGCGGTGTTGGGCAAGCGCATCAGTGAGTTGGTTTCGACGCTCACTACCTGGGCGCAGGCCAATGGGCTGATAAGTGCGGCGAGCAGACAGAGTTTACGCATGGGAAGCCTTCACAGTGGCCGGGGCCGGAATGGTTTGCAGGTGGAATACGCCGAAAAAGACAATCTTCAGGCGATCACGCCAAGGGTGGGCTCGACCTTTGAGGCTGCGGTTGCAGAACACCAGCTCCAGAAGATGGAGCCCTGCCAACAGGCTGCCGGCCAGATTGACCAGCAGGTGCAACGGATGAATAAACGGTATGAGCAGATTGACCAGCACCACCAGCCAGAACAGCAGGGTCAATAACTTCCCCAGCCCCCAAAACACCTTCATACGCTCCCCCGTTGAGAATTATTCTTTGCACGCACAGTAACGGCTTACACGCGGGATAAGCCAGAGGGCAATAAAAAATTCTTCCGCAAGGTCCGCCGCTTGGCCGCCGGATCAACCTTGATCGTTGTCCGACGGCTCTATCACAGGGGTTAGCGATTGATATACAACTCCACGCGACGGTTTTGCGCCCGTCCTTCTTCCGTGTCGTTCTCGGCCACCGGCTGGCTTTCGCCCCGGCCTTCGCTGGTGAGTTTGTCCGGCGCCAACCCCTGTCTCAACAGGTAGGCTGCGACGCTGCTGGCACGACGCTCTGACAGTTTCTGGTTATAGGCGTCCGCACCCTGGCTGTCGGTATGGCCAACGACTTTGACGCTCACCACATCGGCGTTCTGCAATTTGGCCATCAGCGAATCCAGCTCACTGCGCGCTTCAGGCATCAGGTCGGATTGGTTGTAAGCGAACAGCACGTTATCGTTCAGGGTGATGACTTCGGATGCCGGTGGTTCGGCAGGTTTCACGCTAGCCGGGTATTGCGGCAGCGGGCAACCGTGATGTTCGACCGGGGTGTCGGCAGGTGTATCGGGGCAGCGATCACGTCGATCGAAGACACCATCATCGTCTTCATCGCCATCCTGGGCATAACAGATCAAGCCGCCGGTCAAGATACCGAGCGCCGCGCCACCCGCCGCCCAGCCACCGCTTTCGATTGCGCCCAAGCCGCCGCCGACCAGTGCGCCAATGACGCTGCAGATTGGCCAGGTACGTTGATTGAGGGGGGCAGTGCCATCGCTGTGAGTCGCGCAACCGGTCAACAGGCTGCCAAACAGCAGAACCGGCAAGACGGTCCTTGTGAGAACGCTCATTGTGAAATGCTCCTGTGTCACCGGCCCATACCGGTCACACAGGAGTAAAGACCCGCATCCGCGACTGCACAAGCCGCGAAGCGTCTGGGGCCTAGCGGTTGATTTTGATTTCCGTGCGACGGTTCAACGCGCGACCATCAGCAGTTTTGTTATCCGCCACCGGCTGGCTTTCACCGGCACCGGTCACAGACACGAAACGGCTGCGTGGGACGCCTTGGGAAATCAGGTATTCCACCACCGAATGGGCGCGTCTATCCGACAGTTTCTGGTTGTAGGCATCGCTGCCTACGCTGTCGGTATGACCGGTCACGGTCAATTGGGCGCTGGAGGATTCCTGTTTCAGGCGCGTGGCGATGGTGTTGAGTACGTCTTTATCGGAAGGGGTGAGTTTGGCCGAGTCGAACTGGAAGTGAACATCACGGATAACGATGACTTCTTCCTTGACCACCGCCACCTCTTCGACCACCGACGCAGGCACGGGTGGAGGGCAGCCGTTGGCATCGACTTGCACGCCCCTAGGCGTGCCCGGGCACTTGTCGCGGCTGTCCGGCACGCCATCGCCGTCTTCGTCGCCATCACCATGGACCCAGCAGTAAGCTGCAGCCAGGCCGCCGACGACCAATGCGCCCCCACCGGCCCAGGCCGAGCTTTCGGTCGCGCCGAGCCCCGCACCGACGACACCGCCTACCGCCGCACAGGTCGGCCAGTCGGTTTTCTGCAAACCTGCGCAACCAGTCAACACACTGGTTAGCAGAACCAAGGGTAATGCTGTCCGAACTATGCTCATCTAGTTTTCTCCTGAGGGATCGGCTCAAAACCGATTCTAGGGAGTAAAGACCCGAGTTTTAATCTCCGCCAGCAATAGGCCATTGCTGTTTTGCCCCCTGTTCATGGAAGATCGACGCTTTTTGGTTAAACCCACGCTACGAGCTAATCTTGGCGCTCTGATTGAGGATCTTCGATGATTGCAAGTATTTCTTCGCGAACGCCCCAGCAGGCGTTGGCCGCTTTGCTTGATCGTTACGCCCCGGCGCGTCTGTTGCTGATTGGCGCCAGTGAATTCCCCGCCCTCGAGGCGTTCAAACTCGCGCACCCGGACAGCAGCGTCGCCTTTGCTGCGCCCGGGCCACTGCCGGCCGAACTGGCGGCGCAGCGGTTCGATCTGGCGCTGGTGGTCGATTGCCTCGAACACTTGCCCAAGCGCGACGGCCTGAATCTGCTCGGTGGTATACGCAACCTCAATGCCAGTCGCATTGCGGTGCTGGCCGACTTACCGGCCAGTGGCTGGCAGGAGACGGATTTTTTCTCCCTGGCGCTGCAAGCCAGCGAACGCTTCCAGCGTGACGATCAAGTACTGACCCTGTTTACCTACGATCTGCTTGACTATAAACAGGTGCCCGACTGGCTCAACTCACGCTTCTGGGCCAATCCGGAAAACTTCGGGAAATATTGGTGGTAACGCAATGAGTACATCTATTTGCCCTTGCGGCAGCGGCACACTGCTCGATGCCTGCTGCGGCCATTACCATGCCGGCCATCCGGCCCCCAGCGCCGAAGTCTTGATGCGTTCGCGCTACAGCGCCTATGTACTGGGGCTGATCGACTATCTGGTAGCGACCACCCTGCCCGCGCAACAGGCCGCCCTGGACCGCCAGTCGATTAGCGACTGGAGCGCCCAAAGTACCTGGCTGGGCCTGGAGGTGGAAAGCGCCGAGGTCTTCGGCGGTCAGCCGGAGCACGCCTTCGTCACCTTCACCGCTCGCTGGCACGACAGCGCTGGCGAGCACAGCCACCGCGAACGTTCGTCATTCGTGCAGAACGCCGGCCACTGGTACTTCATCGACCCCACCGCGCCACTCAAGGCCGGACGCAACGATGCGTGCCCGTGCGCCAGTGGGCAGAAGTTCAAGAAGTGCTGCGCGAGTTATTTCAGCGCTTGAGGTGATCCCTGTAGCAGCTGTCGAAAGCTGCGTTCGGCTGTAGCAGCAGCCTCGCAGGCTCGACAGCTGCTACAAGGGAGAAACACGACCATGAACACCCAGCGGCGCGCATTACAGCTGTTCACCCTGCTCCTGTTTTTGGGGCTCGGCGGCTGTGCGTCGTGGTTCAGCGACGACCTGCCGGATCCGCAGGTGCATCTGGTCAAGGTCGAGGTGGTTCGGGCCAATCTGCTGGAGCAGAAATTCCTGCTGCATTTTCGCGTCGACAATCCCAATGACCAAGACCTGACGGTGCGCGCCCTGGAGTATCGCATTCACCTGGGGGACATACTGCTGACCGAAGGCGAGCACGAACACTGGTTCACCGTCAGCCCCAAACGCAGTGCCTACTTCAAGGTACCGATCCGCACCAACCTGTGGCCCAAGGTCCGGGACCTGGTGAAACTGCTGAAAAAACCCGACCAACCCGTTCCCTATCGTCTGGAAGGTGAACTGGAAACCGGTTTATTCATCGCGCACTACGTGCACCTGGCGCGCAATGGCGTGATAATCGCCGCCGATTTAATTCCGGAGTGACCCCGATGACCCAGCAACCTCATGTCCATGGCCCTGACTGCAACCACGATCATGACCATCACGACCACCATGATCACGACCATGACCATGTCCACGGTCCGAACTGCGGCCACGCCCACCAGGAACCGGTGCGCAACGCCCTGAAAGATGTCGGCCGCAATGATCCTTGCCCATGCGGCAATGGCAAAAAATTCAAGAAGTGCCACGGCGCTTGATGCTTCGAGCGAATATCTTTTTCGCCTGTTGAATCGTCTTCGCGAGCAAGCCCGCTCCCACATGGGAACTGCGCCAGCCACACCTTGTGTGTAACCACAGACTCCATGTGGGAGCGGGCTTGCTCGCGAAGACGGCGGCACATTCAATACAACTGTTTCAGTCAGACCCCCATCCCGGGCAAGCCCGCTCCCACAGGTTTTTCAGTCGTCCTGCAGAATTTTCGCGGTACTGATGACAGTGGCGTACTCACCCTGCAAATTCCCCAGCGACATCGCATGCACCTCCTCGGCTGAGTGGTCGTTGCCAAAAAAATCCGCCTTGTCGAAGGTAAAGCACGCATCCTGCGCAACCCAGGTCTCAAACCCCAGATTCCCGGCCGTTCGCGCCGTGGACTCCACCGAGTTGTGGGTCGCCACGCCAACGATGATCAATTGATCGATCCCCGCCTCGCGCAAACGCGCCTCCAGCCCCGTCGAACAGAACGCATCCGGCACTTGCTTCTGAATCACGCGCTCGCCGGTCAAGGGTTCAAAGCGCTCCTGAAACTCGACACCCGATTGCTGCGGCCAGAACACCGAATCCGCTGAGCGGGACAGGTGCTGCACATGAACCACCGGCCGCCCGGTTTGACGCCAATGCCCCAGCAATTCCAGCATGCGCTCTTCAGCCTGTGGATTGTTTCGACGACCCAGCTTGGGATGCAGAATGCCTTTTTGTTGATCGATGATGATCAGCGCCGCGTTTGTCTTGAGCTCCATGCCGACTTTTCTCATGCAAGGTCATTGAATTCCCCGCACTTCAGCATCACCTCTTGCTACTGGCAAGCCATCAAACGCAAACCGACCTAATGCCGGCGGTCGCTGTCCGTACCTGACGATGTCTCTTGATTTGGAGTACTTCATGATCGACCTGTATTACTGGACCACCCCCAACGGCCACAAGATTTCGATATTCCTGGAAGAAGCCGGCCTGCCGTATAACATTTACCCGATCAACA
Organism: Pseudomonas sp. LBUM1673; assembly: GCF_059695645.1. NCBI lineage: Bacteria > Pseudomonadati > Pseudomonadota > Gammaproteobacteria > Pseudomonadales > Pseudomonadaceae > Pseudomonas > Pseudomonas sp. LBUM1673. The sequence goes on along the minus strand of NZ_CP166780.1, from coordinate 1,360,920 downwards.
TCAGCCAGAATGACCAGTTCAAACCCGAATTCCTGAAAGTAGCCCCGAACAACAAAATCCCGGCCATCGTCGATCATGAGCCAGCCGATGGCGGCGCTCCACTGTCGCTGTTCGAGTCGGGGGCGATTCTTCTGTACCTGGCGGAGAAAACCGGCAAGTTTTTGCCCAAGGATCTGCGCGGGCGCCAGCAAGCACTGCAATGGCTGTTCTGGCAAATGGGCGGCCTGGGACCGATGGCCGGGCAGAATCATCATTTCAGCCAATTCGCGCCGGAGAAAATCCCTTACGCCATCAAGCGTTACATCGACGAAACCACCCGCCTCTATGGGGTGCTCGACAAGCAACTGGCGAACCATGACTTTGTCGCCGGCAACGAATACAGCATTGCCGACATGGCGATCTACCCCTGGATCGTTTCTCACAAGTGGCAGAGCCAGAACCTGGAAGACTTCCCTAACGTGCTGCGCTGGTTCAACCACATCCAGAACCGCCCGGCGACGGTGAAGGCCTATGCGCTGGTGGCCAAGGTCAACCCGCCGAAATCCTGAGACAAACACTAACCCTTTGGCCAGGAGGCTTGTTGTGGCGAGGGGGCTTGCCCCCGTTCGGCTGCGCAGCAGTCGTGAAACCGTCACCGCTGTTCTCCCTGAAAATCGCCGTTGCGGGTTTTGGGACCGCTTCGCGGTCCAACGGGGGCAAGCCCCCTCGCCACAGAGAGTGCATCGCCCGCCAGTCTTGGGTTTATCAGACAAATCCTGAAATAAGACCTGTCCCCCGCTTGCGCGGCCACCTCCTGCTCACTAACGTAGCGCCTTTAATGACGCTACCCCCGCAGGAGCTTTGCCATGGCCTCGCCAGCCCTCACACATTTTCTTCCCCGGTTCGGCGTTGCCGCAGCAGTGGCCAGTGTTTTGAGCCTGACAGGTTGTCAGACCTGGAACACCCAGGACACCCTCCCGCCGACCTCCGGCGTGCAGCCGCTCAAGGGCCTGGCGCAGAACGTTTCGATTCGACGCAATGCCATGGGCATGCCGCTGATCGAGAGCAACAGTTTCCACGATGCGCTGTTCACCCTCGGCTACGTGCACGCCAGCGACCGCATCACCCAAATGGTCACCCTGCGATTGCTGGCCCAGGGCCGTCTGGCGGAAATGTCCGGCGCTGACCTGCTCGACGCCGACCGCTATATGCGTGCGGTCAATCTGAATAAAAGCGCGGGTGAGCTGTACAAAGCCTCTTCGCCGCGCCTCAAGCGTTTCTTCGAAGTCTATGCCCGTGGGGTCAACGCCTACCTGTTCCGCTACCGCGACAAACTGCCTGCGGACCTCGCGGCCACCGGCTACAAGCCTGAATACTGGAAACCGGAAGATTCGGCGCTGATTTTCTGCCTGCTGAACTTCAGTCAGTCGGCAAACCTGCCAGAAGAGATTGCCTCGCTGATGCTGGCCCAAACGATCAGCACCGACAAACTGGCGTGGCTGACGCCCTCCGCCCCCGATGAAAAACTGCCGGTGGCTGAAGCCGAAAAACTTCAGGGCATCAAACTCAACGGGCAAATCCCGGGGCTGAGCGAAATCAGCAAAGCCACGGGCCAACTGTCCGACCTGCACCTGCCGGGCGCCACGTCTTCGAACAACTGGGCGATTGCCCCGCAACGCAGCCGCAGCGGCAAAAGCCTGCTGGCCAGCGACAATCATGGGCCGCTGGGCGTACCGTCGCTGTTCAGTTACGTGCAGATTCGCGCGCCGAAATACCAGGCCTCCGGCGTGACCATTGCCGGGTTACCGATGGTGCTCGGCGGTTTCAACGGCAAAGTGGCGTGGAGCATGACCACGGTCATGGGCGATAACCAGGACGTGTTCCTGGAAAAAATCAAACGTCAGGGCAATGGCCTTTCCTACGAAGTGGGTGGCAAATGGCAGCCGGCGATCGTGCGTAACGAAACCTACTTCGTCAAAGGCCAACGGCCGATTCGCGAAGCGGTGTATGAAACCCGCCACGGGCCATTGCTCAACAGCGCCCAAGGCACCGCGCTGGCGAATGGTTTCGGCGTGGCCTTGCAAACGCCGACCTTCACCGACGACAAAACCCTGGACGCCTTTTTCGATCTGTCCCGAGCGCAGAGCGCCGAGAAAGCGTCGGACGCCAGCCGTGAAATACGCGCCATCGCCCTGAACCTGGTGTTTGCCGATGCCAGCAATATCGGCTGGCAAGTCACCGGTCGCTACCCGAACCGTCGCGAAGGCGAAGGTCTACTGCCGTCGCCGGGCTGGGAAGGTCGTTACGACTGGGACGGTTACGCCGACCCGATGCTCCATCCGTATGACCAGGACCCGGCTCAGGGCTGGCTCGGCACCGCCAACCAACGGGTCATTCCCCATGGTTACGGCATGCAATTGTCCAATTCCTGGTCGGCGCCGGAGCGCGGCGAACGCATGGCCGAACTGGCGGGCGTGGGCAAACACGACACACGCAGCCTGATCGCCATGCAATACGACCAGACCACCACCTTCGCCGCCAAACTGAAAAAAATGTTTGAAGCACCGGGCATGGCCCAGCCACTCAAACAGGCTATCGAAGCGTTGCCGGTTGCCGATCGCGGCAAGGCTCGCGAGGCGTACACCCGCTTGATGGCCTTCGACGGCAAACTGAGCCCGACCTCAGCCGACGCGGCGATTTACGAGCTGTTCCTGCAGGAAACCACTAAACAGATTTTCCTCGACGAACTGGGCCCGGAAAGCAGCCCGGCGTGGAAAGCCTTTATCGCCAACGGCAAGTTGTCCTACGCAGCCCAGGCCGATCACCTGCTGGGGCGTGAGGACAGTCCCTTCTGGGATGACGCTCGCACACCGCAAAAAGAAGATAAGCCGGCGATCCTGGCTCGCAGCCTGGCAGCGGCGATCAGCGCTGGCGACAGTCAGTTGGGCGGCGATCACAACGCCTGGCAGTGGGGCAAACTGCACCGCTATGAATGGAAGAATGCCAGTGGCCAGACCGTGCGCGGTCCGCTGGAGGCCGGCGGCGACCACACTACGCTCAACACCGCCGCATTCGCCTGGGGTCAGGACTTCAACACCACGCAGGCGCCGGCCATGCGCTTTATCGTCGATTTCGGCCAAGCCGAACCGCTGATGGGCCAGAACGGTACCGGCCAATCCGGCAACCCGGCCAGCCCGCACTATCTCGACAGCGTTGATCCATGGCTCAAGGGGCAATACATAAGCCTGCCGATGCAACCGCAGAACTTTGACAAGGTGTATGGCAAGACGCGGTTGACGCTGACGCCTGGCAAGTAACCCCACCTCCACAGTTGATCGGCGTCGTGCGCAAAGCTTGCGCCTGGCTCGGTCAACTGTGGGAGCGGGCTTGCTCGCGAAAAGGGAGTGTCAGTCGACATCAAGGTTGCCTGGCATACCGCCTTCGCGAGCAAGCCCGCTCCCACATGGATTGCGCTTCACTGACTGGCATCAAGCCTCCCTAGCCACACAGCGCACCATCCAGACGCAAGGATCTGGCGATGCCCGTTTTCGTGCACAAATCCCGCATCGCCACTTCTTGTACTACCTTTTAAACGCTTGTTCGGCACTCTGGTTCAGAAATTGCTACTTTCAATATGTCTTACGCTTTCCAGTAACAGTACTTCTGCGCACGAGCGCTCATATTGGTTCTTAGGGATTGAATAATGAAAAAAGCATTGCTGACCCTTTCTGCACTGGCGTTGTGCATGGCTGCCGGCTCCGCGCTGGCCAAGGAATACAAAGAATTGCGTTTTGGCGTCGACCCTTCCTACGCCCCGTTCGAGTCCAAAGCAGCCGACGGTAGCCTGGTAGGCTTCGACATCGATCTGGGCAATGCGATCTGCGCCGAGTTGAAGGTCAAGTGCAAATGGGTCGAAAGCGATTTCGACGGCATGATTCCGGGCCTCAAGGCCAATAAATTCGACGGTGTGATCTCTTCGATGACCGTCACCCCGGCCCGCGAAAAAGTCATCGACTTCTCCAGCGAGCTGTTCTCCGGTCCTACTGCTTACGTGTTCAAGAAAGGTTCCGGCCTGACCGAAGACGTCGCATCGTTGAAGGGTAAAACCGTCGGTTACGAGCAAGGCACCATTCAGGAAGCCTATGCCAAGGCCGTGCTGGACAAGGCTGGCGTGAAAACCCAGGCCTATCAGAACCAGGATCAGGTGTATTCCGACCTGACTTCCGGCCGTCTCGACGCCGCGATCCAGGACATGCTGCAAGCCGAACTGGGCTTCTTGAAGTCGCCAAAAGGCGCCGATTACGAAGTCAGCAAGCCAGTCGACAGCGAATTGCTGCCTTCCAAAACTGCGATCGGTATCTCGAAAGGTAACAAAGAGCTGAAAGCACTTCTGGATAAAGGTATCAAAGCGTTACACGACGATGGCACCTACGCCACCATTCAGAAGAAACACTTTGGCGATCTGAATCTGTACAGCGGCAAATAATGCCCGGCGCCCATCTCGCGATGGGCGCTTTTTTCACCCGATCAGGTTGCTGATTTATGTTCGAAAACCTATTACAAAGCCTGGGGCTCTCAGCCTTCAGCCTCCAGGGCTTCGGTCCGTTGCTGATGGAAGGCACCTGGATGACCATCAAATTATCGGTGTTGTCGCTGTTGGTAGCCGTGTTGCTCGGCCTGATGGGCGCCAGTGCCAAGCTGTCAAAAGTCAAACTGCTGCGGGTTCCGGCCCAGCTCTACACCACGCTGATTCGCGGGGTGCCGGACCTGGTGCTGATGCTGCTGATCTTCTACAGCCTGCAAACCTGGCTGACTTCGTTTACCGACTTCATGGAATGGGAATACATCGAGATCAACCCGTTCAGCGCCGGGGTCATCACCCTGGGCTTCATTTATGGCGCGTACTTCACCGAAACGTTTCGCGGGGCGATCCTCGCCGTGCCACGAGGCCAGGTCGAAGCCGCCACCGCCTACGGCCTCAAACGCGGCCAGCGTTTTCGTATCGTGGTGTTCCCGCAAATGATGCGCTTCGCGCTGCCGGGCATCGGCAACAACTGGATGGTGATGCTCAAGGCCACCGCGCTGGTTTCGATCATCGGCCTCGCCGACCTGGTCAAGGCCGCGCAGGACGCCGGTAAAAGCACCTATCAACTGTTCTACTTCCTGGTGCTGGCCGCACTGATTTACCTGGTGATCACCAGCGTCTCCAACGTCGTTCTGCGCTGGCTCGAACGCCGCTACGCCGCCGGTTCCAGGGAGGCCGTACGATGATCGAACTCTTGCAGGAATACTGGAAGCCCTTCCTTTACACCGATGGCTACAACATCACCGGCCTGGCCATGACCATGTGGCTGCTCAGCGCGTCGATCTTCATCGGTTTTGTGGTGTCGATCCCGCTGTCCATCGCCAGGGTTTCGCCCAAGATCTACGTCCGCTGGCCGGTGCAGTTTTACGTCTACCTGTTCCGGGGGACGCCGCTGTATATCCAGCTGCTGATTTGCTACACCGGTATCTACAGTCTGGCCGCTGTGCGTGCCCAGCCAGTCCTCGATGCGTTCTTTCGCGATGCGATGAATTGCACGATCCTGGCCTTCGCCCTGAACACCTGCGCCTACACCACGGAGATCTTCGCCGGGGCGATTCGCAGCCTGGCACACGGTGAAGTCGAAGCGGCCAAGGCATACGGTCTGTCAGGCTGGAAGCTCTATGCCTACGTGATCATGCCGTCAGCCCTGCGTCGCTCGTTGCCGTATTACAGCAACGAAGTGATCCTGATGCTGCACTCGACCACCGTGGCGTTCACCGCGACCATCCCGGATGTATTGAAAGTGGCTCGCGATGCGAACTCTGCGACTTTTCTGACGTTCCAGTCGTTCGGCATCGCCGCGCTGATCTACCTGACCGTTACCTTTGCGCTGGTCGGCCTGTTCCGTCTCGCCGAACGCCGATGGCTGGCCTTCCTCGGGCCGACTCACTAGGACAATTCGTACATGCGCCACCAGATTCATGACCTGCTGGCCCCGCTGCCGGGGACCGTGCGACAGATTCACAGTTTCCACTTCGGCCCGCAGGCGGCCAAAGGCAAGATTTACATCCAGTCCTCCCTGCATGCCGACGAATTGCCCGGCATGTTGGTGGCCTGGCACCTCAAGCAACGTCTGGCGGAGCTGGAAGCCGCTGGCCGGCTGCGCAGCGAAATCGTGCTGGTGCCCGTGGCCAACCCGGTCGGCCTGGAACAAGTGTTGATGGACGTTCCACTGGGCCGCTACGAGCTGGAAAGCGGGCAGAATTTCAATCGCTGGTTCGTCGACTTGAGTGAAGAAGTGGGTAACGAGATCGAAGGCCTGCTCGGCGACGATCCGCAACGTAACCTCGAACTGATCCGCAACAGACTGCGCAAGGCTTTGGCGCGGCAGACCGCCGCCACCCAACTGCAATCCCAGCGCCTGACCTTGCAACGGCTGGCCTGCGATGCAGACATGGTGCTGGACCTGCATTGCGATTTCGAAGCCGTGGCGCACCTTTACACCACGCCCGAGGCCTGGCCTCAGGTCGAACCGCTGGCGCGCTACATCGGTTCCGAAGCCAGCCTGCTGGCCACCGACTCGGGTGGTCAATCGTTCGATGAATGCTTCACTCTGCTCTGGTGGCAGTTGAAAGAACGCTTCGGCGAGCATTTCGAGATTCCGCTGGGGAGTTTTTCAGTCACCGTCGAATTGCGCGGCCAGGGCGACGTCAATCACCCGCTGGCCAGCCTCGATTGCCAGGCGCTGATCGATTATCTGATTTACTTCGGTGCGATTGCCGGTGAACCGGCCCCCTTACCGCAACTGCCCTACCCGGCCACGCCGCTGGCCGGTGTCGAACCGGTGGCGACACACGTGGGCGGATTGCTGGTGTTCACTGCCCTGCCTGGGGAATACCTGGAAGCCGGGCAACTGATCGCCGAAGTCATCGACCCGATCAATGATCGCGTCACCCCTGTTCATTGCACCGCCGCCGGGCTGATGTACGCCCGCTCGCTGCGGCGCATGGCCACTGCCGGCATGGTGATCGCCCACGTCGCGGGCACCGAAGCCTATCGCAGCGGCTATCTACTTTCGCCTTGAGGATGCATGCCCCATGTACAAACTGACCATCGAAGGCCTGCATAAAAGCTATGGCGATCATCAGGTGCTCAAAGGCGTTTCGCTCAAGGCCAAAACCGGCGACGTCATCAGCCTGATCGGCGCCAGCGGCTCGGGCAAAAGCACCTTTTTACGCTGCATCAATTTTCTCGAACAACCCAACGACGGCACCATGAGCCTGGACGGCCAGAACATCCGCATGGTCAAGGATCGTCACGGCATCCACGTGGCCGACGCCGATGAATTGCAACGGATCCGCACCCGCCTGGCCATGGTGTTCCAGCACTTCAACCTGTGGAGCCACATGACGGTGCTGGAAAACATCACCATGGCCCCGCGCCGGGTGCTGGGCTGCAGCAAGAAAGAGGCCGAAGACCGTGCCCGACGTTACCTCGACAAGGTTGGCCTGGCGGAACGCGTCGCAGATCAGTACCCGGCGTTTCTTTCGGGTGGCCAGCAACAACGGGTAGCCATTGCCCGCGCACTGGCCATGGAACCGGAAGTCATGCTGTTCGACGAACCGACCTCGGCGCTCGACCCGGAACTGGTGGGCGAAGTGCTCAAAGTGATTCAAGGCCTGGCCGAAGAAGGCCGGACCATGATCATGGTCACCCACGAAATGAGCTTCGCCCGCAAGGTGTCGAGCCAGGTGCTGTTCCTGCACCAGGGCCTGGTGGAGGAAGAAGGTGCGCCGGAAGATGTGCTGGGTAATCCGAAGAGTGAGCGGTTGAAGCAGTTCCTCAGCGGCAACCTCAAGTAACCCACCGTCCTGTAGGAGCGAGGCTTGCCCGCGAAGAACGATAACGCGGTCATCATATAGACCGAGTTGCCTTCATCGCGGGCAAGCCTCGCTCCTACAAAAGCGGATTTCGCTAACAGATATCAGGCGACTGGCGCGGGTGGTGGTTCGTCCGGAATAGTCGGCTCTCCGGGTTCTGTCGGTTGTTCGTTGGGGGTGTCGGGATCAGGCTGGCCGGGGATGCCCCCTGCCATGCTGACAGGCGGATGTGCCAACAAGGACCAGGCCAGCACGCCAACCTGATTGGGCTCAAGCCTTGCCAGTTCGGCACTTATTCGCGGATCGATCTTCATGGAGCACTCCTGAGCGATGGCCCGATCCGCCTTGCGCGAATCGGAGCAGTACACTTCATAGAGTGTACGCCCGCTCAGGAATTCCAACGGTTTGTCAGACGGCTGACTCAGGTACGCGGCAAGGTCACGCCACGCTGGCCCTGGTACTTGCCGCCACGGTCCTTGTAGGAGACTTCGCACTCTTCGTCCGACTCAAGGAACAACATCTGCGCCACGCCTTCGTTCGCGTAGATTTTCGCCGGCAGATTGGTGGTGTTGGAGAACTCCAGGGTCACGTGACCTTCCCACTCAGGCTCGAGCGGCGTGACGTTGACGATGATGCCGCAACGCGCGTAGGTGCTTTTACCCAGGCAAATGGTCAATACGTTACGCGGGATGCGGAAGTATTCGACGGTGCTGGCCAGAGCGAAGGAGTTCGGCGGAATGATGCACACGTCGCTGTGGATGTCGACGAAGCTGCCAGCATCGAAGTTTTTCGGGTCGACGATCGCCGAATTGATGTTGGTAAACACCTTGAAGTGATTGGTGCAACGCACATCGTAGCCGTAGCTGGACACGCCGTAGGAGATCACACGGCTATCGTCGCTGCCGCGCACCTGGCGCTCGACGAAAGGCTCGATCATGCCGTGCTCTTGCGCCATGCGGCGAATCCACTTGTCCGATTTGATGCTCATGGCGGGTGTCCTGAATAGCGAGGTGGAAAAATTCTGTCCGGCATCTTACCGGGCAGGCGCTCCGGGTTCAAAGTCCGGGAGACAATTCTCGACGATCCCCCGTGAATTCCGGGTCTTCACCGCCATTCGATGCACCGTCAGTCATGAAAACAGAGAAACCTTCGCAAGAACCATTGGCACGTTCCGGAAAAAGGGTTAAGGTGGCGCCACTGTGCTGCTTGTGTCACTGAGAATCTCTACACGATATGTTGAATTTCGATCCAACCATCTACAAGAATTTTTCCTGCTCTTTGCACTCAGTCTCGGCCAGGGTTCTTCCTGCGTCGCAGTTATCTTTGTTCAAGGAGTTACACCATGTCTAATCGCCAAACCGGTACCGTTAAGTGGTTCAACGATGAAAAAGGCTTCGGCTTCATCACTCCACAATCCGGTGACGACCTGTTCGTTCACTTCAAAGCTATCCAATCCGACGGCTTCAAAAGCCTGAAAGAAGGCCAACAGGTTTCTTTCATCGCTACCCGCGGTCAGAAAGGCATGCAAGCTGAAGAAGTTCAAGTTATCTAACTTGTAACAGCTTTAGTAAAAAGCCCCGCCCTCAAAAGCGGGGCTTTTTTGTGCCTGTGTGTTTTGTGTTGGCAAAAAAGATCGCAGCCTTCGGCAGCGCCTACATCTGGATCCCTGCAGGAGCTGCCGAAGGCTGCGATCTTTTGATCTTTCAGTGCGTTACCAGGCCACGCCAAACCCCGCCGTGTAGCGAGTCTTGCTCAAGTCAGCATCATCGGTACCGCTGATGATGTCTTTCTCCGCCTTCAGGTTCAGCGACGCCCAATCGGTGACTTTGTAGCGTAGGCCGACCTCGGCATCGAGGGCGTAATCCGCCACGCCCGACAACGGCTTACCCACTTCGCCGTTGGTGAAGAACTCGACCTTCTTGCCGATCAGGTAGCGGTTGTAGTCCCACTTCATGGCCAGGGAATAGAAGCTATCCTTGCCACCATCCCTGTACTCATAATCCGTATGGTTAAGCAGGGACCCAAGGGAGAAGGCTCCCAATTCGTCATCCCAGAACTGATAGCCGGGACCGGTACCGACCACACGCTGACGAGAGAGCTCTTCGACCTTGTCGCGCTTATAGTTCAAACGACCTTGCCAGAACCATTTCTCAGTGAGGAATCGGTCCAGAGAATACTCGGCACGCCAGTTGTCAGTGGTGACGACGTCATCCTGAAATTCACGGTTGTACTCACCTTCCGCCGTATGACGCCACCGACCATGACGCGCAGTGGTCTTGAATCCGACGTCATAATCATCAGTGTCTTTTTCGGCTCGCTGATAATCCAGCGCCATGTCGACATTACCTTTCCACACCAGATCTTCAACCACCGGTTTGGGCTTGAGCATCTGTTGGATGCTGGCCAGCTCCACGGTCTTGGGGCCATCGCCGTTGGCCAGGGTCACCTTGCCGTCCTCTGCCGCGTGCAGCGACTTGGCCTTCTCGCCGGTGTAGGCATCCTGTTTGACCAGCAATTGCTGGTCACTCTCCAGGGTTTTGACCTGTTTCCAGTCGATCGGGATCGCGCCAGCGTATTCGGTCTGAATCAGCAGTTTGCCACCATCGAAGACGGTGATTTTGCCGCTCAATTTGTCACCATTCTTCAACCACACGGTATCGGCGAACAAAGGAGTAGACGCACTGACGACAGCGAGGCACAGCAAGGTTCTGGACAACATAAGCGAATCGAAAGCTCAACTTTGCGAAAAAAAGTCGGCATTATCCGTAGGAATAAGGCCATAGCAAGCACTGACCCGACTATTTCTATTGAGTTCATTTCTCAGCCGGCAATCCAGGATTTACTCTACAGACGGTACTTTTCAGGAACCCCCGACGTGACCGACCCAACCGCTGAAACCGAAAGCGCGGCGCAAATCCGACGCACGGCGCTCTACCTGACCCTGGCGCAAGTGCCTGAGGGTAAAGTGGTGAGTTATGGCCAGCTCGCCGAGCTGGCAGGACTGGGTCGCGCCGCCCGGTGGGTCGGACGAACACTGAGCCAACTGCCCGGCGACACAAAATTACCCTGGCACCGCGTACTGGGTGCCGGCGGTCGGATCAGCCTGCCCGCAGGCAGCCCTTCTGGGGATGAACAACGGGCCCGATTGCGTATGGAAGGCATCAGTGTCCTGAACAATCGTGTTGATATTCAGCGCCATGGCTGGCGCCCGGTAGAGCACAGCGGTTAGAGTGCGCGCTTTGTTTCCGTAATTCTTGAGGCAGACTCCAGCCCATGCCCCGTAAAACCTGGCGCGCCGCGCTCGCCGCCTATGCCAGCCCCTCAACGCTCGTGCTGTTGCTGCTTGGTTTCGCCGCCGGCCTGCCCTACATGCTGGTGTTTTCGACGCTTTCAGTCTGGTTGCGCGAAGCTGGTGTTGCCCGCGAAACCATCGGCTACGCAAGCCTGATCGGCCTGGCCTACGCCTTTAAATGGGTTTGGTCCCCGCTGCTCGACCAATGGCGCCTGCCATTACTCGGCAAGCTCGGTCGACGACGCTCCTGGCTGGTGCTGGCCCAGACACTCGTGATCCTCGGCCTGATCGGCATGGGGTTCTGCGACCCGCAAAAGCACCTGTCCTGGCTGATCGCCATTGCCGTGGTGGTCGCCTTCGCCTCGGCGACGCAAGACATCGCCGTCGACGCTTATCGCCTGGAAATCGCCGACGAAACCCGTCAAGCCGCGCTGGCGGCCAGCTACATGGCCGGTTATCGGGTCGCGGCCCTGCTGGCGACGGCTGGCGCACTGTTCTTCGCCGAAGGCTTCGGCTCCACAGGCTTCAACTACAAGCATGCGGCATGGACCGGCACCTACGTGCTGTTCGGCGTCTTGATGATCCCGGCGCTGCTGACCACCTTGTTCATGCGCGAACCCCCGGTGCCACTGCGCACTCAATTACAGGCCGGACGCTACAGCTTTGTACATCAATTGATGTCAGTGTTCGTGCTGATCGTTCTGCTGGTGTCCGTGCCGGCCATGTTCACCCAGCTCTATAACACTGACTTCGCCAGCGTACTGTTCCAGGGTGTAAGCCTGCTCGACCTGCTGCTCGAAGACCGCGCATTCCTGCGGGCGATCCTCTATATCACGCTGACCGGTCTGTGCTTGTCGGCCATGGGCCGCCGTGGCCTGGCGCCAGTGCTGATGCCGATCAACGACTTCATTCTGCGTTACCGCTGGCAAGCCCTGCTGCTGCTCGGGCTGATTGCCACCTATCGGATGTCCGATACGGTCATGGGCGTAATGGCCAACGTGTTCTATATCGACCAGGGGTTCACCAAGGATCAGATTGCCAGCGTCAGCAAGATTTTCGGCCTGATCATGACGCTGGTCGGCGCCGGTATGGGCGGCCTGCTGATCGTACGCTTCGGCATTCTGCCCATCCTGTTCATCGGTGGCGTTGCATCGGCCGCTACCAACCTGTTGTTCCTGATGCTCACGGACATGGGTGCCAACCTGCAGATGCTGATCGCCACCATCTCGCTGGATAACTTCAGCTCGGGCCTGGCGACTTCGGCATTCGTCGCTTACCTGTCGAGCCTGACCAACCTCAAATTCTCCGCCACCCAGTACGCCCTGCTCAGCTCGATCATGCTCTTGCTGCCCCGCCTGATCGGCGGTTACTCAGGGGTCATGGTGGAGAAATTCGGTTATCACCATTTCTTCCTGATCACCGCCCTGCTGGGCGTTCCGACCCTGCTGTTGATCGCCCTGCACTGGTTTCAGGAAAACCGCCGCGCAGGTCCGACACCGACAACAGAACCGGCTCAGACCCCCGTCGCAGAAGAATCGTAGGCTCTTTACGCAGGACATCGCCGAGGGCGAGCAGATTCTCGCCCTCCTGCCACACAGCCGGCCGCACTCCTGTACGCCAGCAGATCTCGCCCGTACAATGTTCCGTCATTTCTCGTCATCAGCAACCGACAACGGCCAACCATGCGCACCAGTCAATTTTTGCTCGCCACACAGAAAGAAACGCCTTCCGACGCGGTCGTCATCAGCCATCAGCTGATGCTGCGCGCCGGCATGATCCGCAAACTCGCCTCGGGCCTGTATACCTGGCTGCCCATGGGCTTGCGAGTAATGCGCAAGGTCGAAGCCATCGTGCGTGAAGAAATGAACGCCGCCGGCTCTCTCGAAGTGTTGATGCCGAGCACCCAACCGGCTGAGCTGTGGCAGGAATCCGGTCGCTGGGAAGAGTACGGCCCTGAATTGCTGCGCTTCAAGGATCGCCACGGTCGCGACTTCTGCGCCGGCCCGACTCACGAAGAAGTCATCACCGACCTGATGCGCAACGAGTTGAGCAGCTACAAACAGCTGCCAATCAACCTGTACCAGATCCAGACCAAATTCCGTGACGAAATCCGCCCACGCTTCGGTTTGATGCGCGGCCGCGAGTTCATCATGAAGGACGCCTATTCGTTCCATGCTGATCAGCCTTCGCTGCAGATCACCTACGACCGCATGCATCAGGCGTACTGCAACGTGTTCACCCGCCTGGGCCTGAAGTTCCGTCCGGTTGAAGCAGACAACGGCTCGATCGGCGGTGCCGGCTCCCACGAGTTCCACGTGCTGGCCGAATCCGGTGAAGACGATATCGTCTTCAGCAACGGTTCCGACTACGCTGCGAACATCGAAAAGGCCGAAGCCGTACCGCGGGAAACCTCGCGCGCCGCCGCGACCGAAGCGCTGCGTCTGGTCGATACGCCAAACGCCAAGACCATTGCGCAACTGGTCGAAGGCTTCAACCTGCCTATCGAAAAAACCATCAAGACCCTGGTGGTGCACGCAGAAGAGAAAGGCAAGCTGATTGCCCTGATCATCCGTGGCGATCACGAACTGAACGAAATCAAGGCTTCCAACCAGCCTGGCGTTGCCAGCCCGCTGGTCATGGCCTCCGAAGCCGAACTGCGCGACGCCATTGGCGCCGGTGCCGGCTCCCTCGGCCCGTTGAACCTGCCACTGCCGATCATCATTGACCGCTCCGTCGAACTGATGAGCGACTTCGGTATCGGTGCCAACATCGACGACAAGCACTACTTCGGCGTGAACTGGGAACGCGATTTGCCGGTTCCGACCGTTGCCGACCTGCGCAATGTCGTGGCGGGCGATCCGAGCCCTGACGGCAAAGGCACCCTGGAAATCAAGCGCGGCATCGAAGTCGGGCACATCTTCCAGCTGGGCAACAAGTACAGCAAAGCGATGAAGTGCGAAGTGCTGGGCGAGAACGGCAAACCGGTCACCCTGGAAATGGGCTGCTACGGTATTGGCGTGTCCCGCGTGGTGGCCGCGGCCATCGAGCAGAACAATGACGAGAACGGGATTATCTGGAGCGACGCTCTGGCCCCGTTCCAGATTGCTCTGGTACCGCTGCGCTACGAAACCGAACAGGTTCGCGAAGCCACCGACAAGCTCTACGCAGAACTGACTGCCGCCGGCTTCGAAGTGCTGCTGGACGACCGCGACAAGAAAACCAGCCCGGGCATCAAGTTCGCGGACATGGAGCTGATCGGCATTCCTCACCGGATCGTGGTCAGTGACCGTGGCCTCGCCGACGGCAATCTGGAATACAAGAGCCGCACAGAGGCCGAGGCGCAAGCGCTGCCGGTCGCTGATGTGTTGTCTTTCCTCCAGGCCCGTATCCGCCGCTGACACCAGATAGAGACGTCATGTTCAAGCGAAACACCTTAGGCCTCGGTGGCGCCGCCCTGTGCGGCGCCCTGCTGGTCAGCGGCTGTGCCAATCAGATGTCACAACGCAGCGAGCACGAGGAACGGGTCGAGCGCAAATTGCTCGATCACAGCCTGCAGATCGATGTCGGTGAGCCCAAGGTGCTTGAGCTGCCGCAACGCCGGGTGAAAATCCACGAGCAGAAGACCTTCGAAGTCACCGAGTTCGAAGTCACGCGCCACTATGATCGCTACACACCTTACCAACCCTGGCGGGAGGTCTATGAGATCCCGCTGGGCGCGGTGGCCGTGGTGGCCGGTGTCGGCGCGAACGTGGTCAACGTGTTCACCCTCGGCAATCTGCCGGACAGCGTGACGAAGGACTGGCTCAGCTATGGTTTCGCCGGGCTCAACCCGTTCATGAACGCGCAGTCTCATGGTCGTGCGCAACAGAACCTGGCGGGCATCGACGAAGTCCAGCGCGACAAGCGCACGGAATACTCGAGCCTGCCGTGGAGCGAGCGCCCGGTGCAGGTCAAGGCCGGCAAAAATACGTTCGAACTGAGCACCGACCGCAATGGCGTGCTGCGCCTGAATTTGCTGGACAGCCCGTTCGCCGAACATGACCTCAATCATCTGGGCAAGCTGCAGATCAGCGTCGAGGATAACAAGGACGATGTGCATACCGACTCGTCCCTGGCGATCAGCAACACCTTGCGCGGCAAGCTGCTCGAAGCTCACGGGCTGATTTACGACGATCTCGAAGATGACGAAGTGAGCCAGTGGGTGCACCGGGTCAAACGTCTGTCGGAACTGGGTCTGGAAGAAGAAGCCAGCGAACTGGAACAGAGCCTGATCGAACTGACCCGCAACGATCCCGAGTTGCAAACCGAATTCCTCAAGTCGCTGACCAAGGATGCCGGGCGACTGGTGGCGGATCCGGGGCCGAATTAAAGCCAAAAGCTTCGCGGGCAAGCCTCGCTCCTACAGTTTTCCGTCATGCGCGAAATTCGCAACCGGCATGAATCTGTAGGAGCGAGGCTTGCCCGCGAAGGCGTCATTACATTCACCACCGCACCAAAACCCTGCCCCTACCGCTCAAACAACTCCATCTGCTCAAACCCGCCCCGCAAATCCTCCAGCCTCACCCCAATCCCCAACAACCGCACCGGTTTCCCGCCGCGATTGAAGGCCTGGGTCAGCAGCAACTGATAACTCCCCAGATCCCGCCCTGCCCCGGCCTGCTCCAGCGTGGTCTGGGTAAAATCATGAAATTTCACTTTGACGAACGGCTTGCCCGGACGATAGCTGCTGTCGATCCGTGCTACGCGGCCATTCAGGGACTCTAGCAACTCCGGCAATTTATCCAGACAACTCACCAGATCCGGCAGGTCCACGTCGTAAGTGTTTTCGACGCTGATCGACTGCCGGCGACTGTCGTTGTGCACCAACCGCTCATCAATCCCACGAGCCAGGCTCCAGAGTCGCTCGCCGAAACTGCCGAATTCGCGCACCAGCGCCAATTTGCTCCACTCACGCAATTGCGAGCAATCCACGATGCCGAGCTTGCTCAGTTTGTCGGCGGTCACTTTGCCAACGCCGTGCAGTTTGCTCACCGGCAAACCACTGACAAAGTCTTCCACCTGATCCGGGGTGATCACGAACAAGCCGTTGGGTTTCTTCCAGTCACTGGCGATCTTGGCGAGAAACTTGTTCGGCGCCACGCCGGCCGACACGGTGATGTGCAACTGGTTGGACACGCGGCGGCGAATGTCCTGGGCGATTCGCGTGGCGCTGCCACCAAAATGCGCACTGTCCGACACGTCGAGGTAGGCCTCATCCAGGGAAAGCGGCTCGATCAGGTCGGTGTAATCGCGAAAGATCGTATGAATTTCCTTCGAAGCTTCTCTATAGGCCTCCATGCGCGGCTTGACGATGGTAAGGTCCGGGCACAGTTTCAAGGCATGTCCGGAAGACATGGCCGAGCGTACGCCATAAGCCCGTGCTTCATAGTTACAGGTGGCAATCACCCCCCGCCGATCCGCCGAGCCGCCCACCGCCAAAGGCTTACCGGCCAGGCGCGGATCGTCACGCATCTCGATGGCGGCGTAGAAACAGTCACAATCGACGTGGATGATTTTTCGCTGCGTCATATAAAAGCGCTGTTCATGGCAAAGAAATGAAGTATTGGCGAGCCGGACGGGCAGTATCTCACCGACACCTGTATATAGCACCAGTAGTCTGAATGTTCTTTTCTACCCGTAGGAAAAGCCACAGGAATTTATTTTCTCAATCGAAAACCCCCTCCCGATAGAACCACAAGCCTTGCTCTGCCTGCGTTTCAGGCCGATCTCCCGCCCTTAATTTCACCTAAGCGATTGAACAGGAACAGGTTTTACCGAGATTGAAGGTTGACAGCCCGGCGATCCTCTGTAGAATGCCGACACACAGACGCGGGATGGAGCAGTCTGGTAGCTCGTCGGGCTCATAACCCGAAGGTCGTCGGTTCAAATCCGGCTCCCGCAACCAAACATCAAAAAAGGCTACTCGAAAGAGTGGCCTTTTTTGTGCGCGCCTGTTTTGTAAAAAATCAGCGTTCCATGCCTTACGGCAAAAAAAGAAATCGTTCTGATTCTGAAACTTAGGTCTTCCCTGCGACTGTTCGCCGCTGCTTCTCGCTTATTTGACCCATACTTGGATTAACGGTTGACACTCAGGCGTTCGCCTGTAGAATGCCGCCACACAGACGCGGGATGGAGCAGTCTGGTAGCTCGTCGGGCTCATAACCCGAAGGTCGTCGGTTCAAATCCGGCTCCCGCAACCAAACATCAAAAAAGGCTACTCGAAAGAGTGGCCTTTTTTGTATCTGTTGAAAAAGTCCTTTCGCAACAATGATCTGTCACCGTGCAGTGAGCCGTTCGGGATCGCCAGACTGTGAGTTCAGTCCATGCTGAACCACAGACAGAACCCTGTACGACTGATGACGCGCCATCGCCCACATCCGGTGAGAGGCGTTAATATTTGTGATTATTTTTTTCTACAGGGATTGGTAACTTGGCTGGATACCTCCATCCTGTCGCGCACAATCCAAGAGGTGATTGATGCGCGCCAACTCGTCTGATCCACAAGACACCGTCACAGCGACACAACCGATCAAAGCCGAGCGTCTGCGCTTGCTGGATCGAATCAGCAAATACCGTCAGCCCATCGGGCTGGCGGTCACTTTGCTGTTGTTCGCCATCGCGCTGATTGCCTGTCGTCACCTGCTGAGCGAACTCGATCTGTACGCGCTGCACGACTCGATTCTGGAAGTGCCTAAACCGGCCTTGCTGGGTGCGCTCGCAGCGACCGTCGCCGGCTTCATCATTCTTCTGGGCTACGAATGGTCGGCCAGCCGTTATGCCGGCGTCACGCTCGCGCCGCGCGTACTGGCACTGGGCGGTTTCACTGCCTTCGCCATCGGAAATGCCATCGGTTTGTCGCTGCTGTCGGGGGGCTCGGTTCGCTACCGTTTATATGCACGTCATGGTGTGGGGGCTTCGGAAGTCGCGCACATGACCTTGTTTGCCAGCCTCTCACTCGGCTGCGCCCTTCCGCCCCTAGCCGCCCTCGCCACCCTCAGCAACCTGCCCGCCGCCTCCATGGCCTTGGGCTTCTCCGAAACATTACTGGGTGCGATTGCAGTGGCCGTGCTGCTGCTCTCCACGGTGCTGGCCATTGGCATCTATCGCCGTCGCTTACCGGAACAGCCTTACCCGGACAACCTGCTGGTCAAGGTCGGTCGCCGCACCTTGCGTCTGCCGGGTCGCCGTCTGACGTTCCTGCAATTGGTCATCACCGCTCTGGACGTGGCCGCCGCCGCGACCGTGCTCTATCTGTTGCTGCCGGAAGCGCCACCCTTTGGTGCATTCCTGCTGGTCTATCTATTGGCCCTGGCCGCTGGCGTGCTCAGCCATGTGCCGGGTGGTGTCGGGGTGTTCGAAGCGATTTTGCTCGCTGCCTTCGCCGACAAGCTCGGTGCCGCGCCACTGGCTGCTGCCCTGCTGCTCTACCGCCTGATCTACGTGGTGTTGCCGCTGCTGGTGGCTTGCGTACTGCTGCTGGTCAACGAAGGCCAGCGCCTGTTTCAATCGCGCCAGTCCTTGCGTGCTGCATCTGGCATGGCCGCGCCGATTTTGGCGGTGCTGGTGTTCCTGTCCGGCGTGGTGCTGCTGTTTTCCGGCGTGACGCCGGAGATCGATACCCGCCTTGAACACATCGGTTTTCTGATTCCGCATCGACTAGTAGACGCCTCGCACTTCGGCGCCAGCCTGGTGGGCGTGCTCTGCCTGCTGCTGGCTCAGGGGCTGCGTCGCCGGCTGTCGGCCGCGTGGATGCTGACCACCATTCTGTTGTTGGTCGGCGCCCTACTCTCTCTGCTTAAAGGGTTCGACTGGGAAGAGGCTTGCCTGATGACCCTGACGGCGAGTTTGCTGGGGGTTTTCCGGCGCTCGTTCTATCGCCCCAGTCGCCTGACCGAAGTGCCGTTTTCGCCGCTATATCTGGTGGCCAGCCTCTGCGTACTCGGCGCGTCGATCTGGCTGCTGCTGTTCGCCTATCAGGACGTTCCCTACAGTCATCAACTCTGGTGGCAGTTCACCCTCGATGCTGATGCCCCGCGTGGCCTGCGCTCTCTGCTCGGCGCCGCGGTCCTGCTGGTGGTGGTGTCCCTGACCTGGCTGCTGCGCACCGCGCGCCCGGTGATCCATCTGCCAACGCCCGATGAGCTGGATCGCGCGGTAAAAATTCTCATGGCCTCGTCCCAACCAGATGGCGGCCTGGCCCTGACCGGTGACAAGGCGCTGCTGTTTCACCCCAACGACGAGGCGTTTCTGATGTACGCCCGCCGTGGTCGCAGCCTGGTGGCGCTGTATGACCCGATCGGCCCGACCCAGCAACGGGCGGAAATGATCTGGCAGTTCCGCGACCTGTGCGATATCCACCACGCCCGCCCTGTGTTCTATCAAGTGCGCGCCGAGAATCTGCCGTACTACATGGACATCGGCCTGACCGCGATCAAGCTCGGCGAAGAAGCCCGGGTCGATCTGCACCGCTTTGATCTCGAAGCCAAGGGCAAAGAGATGAAGGACCTGCGCTACACCTGGAACCGCGGCACCCGTGACGGCCTGTCGCTGGAGATCCATGAGCCGGGGCAAGCGCCGATGGATGAGCTCAAGGCCATTTCGGACGCCTGGCTGACCGGCAAGAACGTGCGCGAAAAAGGCTTCTCGCTTGGGCGTTTCAGTGATGATTACCTCAGGCACTTCCGCGTCGCAGTGATTCGTTTCGAAGGGCGCCCGGTGGCGTTCGCCAACCTGCTCGAGACCTACGGCCATGAACTGGCCAGCCTCGACCTGATGCGCGCACACCCCGACGCCCCCAAGCTGACCATGGAGTTCATGATGGTCGGCCTGATTCAACATTATAAAAATCATGGATACGCGCGCTTCAGCCTGGGCATGGTGCCATTGTCGGGGTTACAACCCCGACGCGGCGCACCACTGACCCAGCGTCTGGGCTCGATGGTATTCCGCCGTGGTGAGCAGCTGTACAACTTCCAAGGTTTGCGCCGCTTCAAAGACAAATTCCAGCCCGACTGGGAACCCCGTTATATGGCCGTGCCCGCCGGACTCGATCCGCTGGTTGCCCTGGCCGACACTGCCGCCCTGATTGCAGGCGGCTTGACTGGATTGGTGAAACGCTGATGATTCAACGCTCCCTGCGGTACGTACTGGCCACACTGGTAGTGCTGGCCCTGATTGTCGGTGGCGGTTACTGGTACCTGAAACGCCCGGCACCAGAACCGACCCTCGAACGGCTGACGCCGGCCGACGGCGCCGCGATGACCCGCGTCATCCCCGGCACCACGCCACGGGCCCAGGTGCTGGTGGCAGTCAATGAAGACCAGAAGCTCAGCGACAAACAGTTGCTGACCCTGAGCCGCAGCGGCTCGGCGCAGATTGTTCAAGTGATTTTGCCCAAAGACTGCCTGCTGCAAAGCCGCGCATTGCAATCGGGTTTAAGAGAACTCAAAGGCCCGGCAACCCTGGTCAGCGGTATCGGCCCTGGCGCTGTACTGGCGTGGCGCTGGTTGTCCGAACAGAAGGACGACAAGACTCAGGCCATTTCGGTTGACCTGGCCCTGGAAAAACCCGGCTGCACTCACCTGCTGCCAAAAAGTGCCGCTCACGGGCACTGGCTGGTGGCCTGGAACGACAACCCGGACGACACCAGCGCCGGCTTCGTGCGTGACCAGCCCAATGCCGAAACCAGCATCAGCGACTACGACATCAACCTGCCGCAAGTGCTGAACAACGAACTGCGCAAAAAACTCGTCGGCGGCGATAAAGCCGCTGGTGGCCTACAGATCCCGGTGGTCGAAGTCCCGGCCGGCCAGGCCAGGGACACCGTCACCCTGTTCCTCTCCGGCGACGGCGGCTGGCGCGACCTGGACCGCGACGTGGCTGGCGAAATGGCCAAGATCGGCTACCCGGTGGTCGGCATCGACACCCTGCGTTACTACTGGCAGCACAAGAGCCCGGAACAAAGCGCTCTGGACCTCACCGAACTGATGCAGCACTACCGGCAGAAATGGGGCACCAAGCGCTTCATCCTGACCGGCTACTCATTCGGTGCCGACGTATTGCCCGCCATCTACAACCGCCTGCCGGAAGCGGAGCAGCAGCGGGTCGACGCAATCATCCTGCTGGCCTTCGCCCGCACCGGCAGCTTCGAGATCGAAGTCGAAGGCTGGCTCGGCAACGCCGGCAAAGAAGCCGCCACCGGCCCGGAAATGGCCAAGCTGCCGCCTGCGAAAGTGGTGTGCATTTACGGTGAGGAAGAAGTCGACGAGAGCGGCTGCACCGACAAGACCGCCGTGGGCGAAGCGATGAAACTGCCTGGTGGGCATCACTTCGACGAGAACTACCCGGCGCTGGCCCAGCGGCTGGTGGATGTGATCGAGAAGCGTCAAGCGAAGGAGACGGCTGCTCAGGAGTGATCTGACACCGCCCACAAAAAAGCCCCCGCTACCGCACTGGCAACGGGGGCTTTTTCATGGGGCTTACATCTCGACCTGGGTACCCAACTCAATCACCCGGTTCAGCGGCAGGTTGAAGAAGCGCAGGTTGCCGTTGGCGTTCTTCAGCATGAAAGCAAACAGCCCCTCTCGCCAGCGGGCCATGCCTTCGAGTTTGGAGGCGATGACCGTTTCACGGCTGAGGAAGTAAGTGGTGCGCATCGGGCTGAAGTCCAGGTCGTCGAGGTGACACAGCTTCAGCGCTTGCGGCACATCCGGCTCGTCGATGAAGCCGAAATGCAGGATCACCCGGAAGAACCCTTCGCCGTAGGAATCGACCGCGAAACGCCGTTGCGGCGGGACGCGCGGGATGTCTTCGTACACCACCGTCAGCAACACCACTTGCTCGTGCAGCACCTGGTTATGCAGCAAGTTGTGCAACAGCGCGTGAGGCACGGCGTCCGGGCGAGCGGTAAGGAACACGGCGGTGCCCTGGACCCGATGCGGCGGTTGCACGCGGATACTGCTGATGAAAATCGGCAGCGGCAGCCCGCCCTCGTCCAGACGATCGACCAGCAGCTCTTTACCGCGTTTCCAGGTGGTCATCAGGACAAACAGCACAATCCCGGCCAACACCGGAAAGGCACCACCCTGAATGATTTTCGGCACGTTGGCGGCGAAGAACAGCCCGTCCACCAACAAGAAGCCGATCAATATCGGCACCGTCAGCACCGGCGGCCACTTCCAAAGCAGCAGCATCACCGCCGACACCAGAATGCTGGTGATCAACATGGTCCCGGTCACGGCGACACCGTAGGCCGAGGCCAGCGCACCGGAAGACTCAAACCCCAGCACCAGCAGAATCACCCCAACCATCAGCGCCCAATTCACTGCACCAATGTAAATCTGCCCCTGTTCGGCACTGGAGGTGTGCTGAATGCGCATGCGCGGGATGTAGCCCAACTGAATCGCCT
Source organism: Pseudomonas sp. LBUM1673 (assembly GCF_059695645.1). Classification (NCBI taxonomy): domain Bacteria; kingdom Pseudomonadati; phylum Pseudomonadota; class Gammaproteobacteria; order Pseudomonadales; family Pseudomonadaceae; genus Pseudomonas; species Pseudomonas sp. LBUM1673. Next base: position 1,338,298 of record NZ_CP166780.1, on the reverse strand, counting down.
GACGGGTCAACGAGAACGCACCGGAGATCACCGCTTGCGAGGCGATGACGGTGGCCAGCGTCGACAGGATCACCAGAGGAATCAACGCCCAGCCTGGCGCCAACAGGTAAAACGGGTTACGTGCAGCTTCAGGGTTTTCCAGCAACAAGGCGCCCTGACCGAAGTAGTTCAGCACCAACGCCGGCAACACCAGCGCGAACCAGGCACGAGCGATCGGCTTACGGCCGAAGTGGCCCATGTCTGCGTAAAGCGCTTCGGCACCGGTCAAGGCCAGCACAACCGCGCCGAGAATCGCCACCCCCATGCCCGGATGCACAATGAAGAAACGCACACCCCACACCGGGTTGAGTGCATTGAGTACTTCAGGATGTTTGATTATCCCGTTGATGCCGAGTACACCCAGCACCACAAACCACGACACCATCACCGGGCCAAACAGCTTGCCGATGCGGTCCGTGCCATGTTTCTGGATCAGGAACAACCCCACCAACACGATCAGCGACAATGGTACGACCCAGCGCTCCAGCCCCTCGAACGCCAGTTCCAGCCCTTCCACCGCCGACAGAACGGAAATGGCAGGGGTGATCATGCTATCGCCATAAAACAGCGCAGCACCGATCAATCCCAGAATCACCAATAGCGCGCGCAACTTCGGATAAGGCGTCGAAGCACGACGAGCCAGTGCCGTCAGCGCCATGATCCCGCCTTCACCCTGATTGTCGGCGCGAAGAATGAACAGCACATATTTAATCGAAACGACCCAGATCAGCGACCAGAAGATCAGTGCCAGAATCCCGAATACTCCGTCATGGTTGACCGGAACCCCATAATGCCCGGCAAAAACCTCTTTGAGGGTGTACAACGGGCTCGTGCCGATATCGCCGTAAACCACCCCGACCGCCGCGACCAGCATACTGATCGGCTTCGCCGCCGAATGCCCGGCGGCTATCGCCTGACTACTTGCCTGCCCCATCCATCACTCCTACTACTCAGACCCGGACTTCTTCGAAGAAGCACTATGTTTTGCCGTGCAGCATGCGCTGTTTTACTTGTTGTTACAGACGTTTTCTTGACTGTAAAAATTCGGTAAAGCGTAACGGCGCGAAGCATAGCGCAGCACTCGTCGTATTTCCCTGCATAAAGCTGGTCAAGTGCACCTCTCACCGCTAGAATTGCGCACTTTTTGATCAGAGGCTAAGCGTCCTGCCTCGCGAATACTGCTGTTTTTTGACGGCGCCTGTTGTTGCCATGCTGCGTTGCCGCTTCTCGCCATAGCGAGCTATGACTCGGCGCGGCGCCTTGCCTGGCAACAACAGTCACTCGTCAAAAAGCAGCGTATTCACGAGGCAGGACGCCAAGCGCCCGTCAGTCGCCTTGCCGTCTTCGGCTGGAGGCGTCCCAAAACACCGAGGTTAGACATGTCCACCACTCCTGCGCCGGCCAATCCAAAGGTTGGTTTCGTATCCCTGGGTTGCCCCAAAGCACTGGTCGACTCCGAGCGCATCCTTACCCAACTGCGCATGGAAGGCTATGACGTTGTGTCCACCTATCAGGACGCCGACGTCGTGGTGGTCAACACCTGCGGTTTCATCGACTCGGCCAAGGCCGAATCCCTGGAAGTGATCGGCGAAGCCATCAAGGAAAACGGCAAGGTCATCGTGACCGGCTGCATGGGCGTCGAAGAAGGCAACATCCGCAACGTGCACCCAAGCGTATTGGCCGTGACCGGTCCGCAGCAGTACGAGCAAGTGGTCAACGCCGTGCACGCCGTTGTGCCGCCGCGTCAGGATCACAACCCGCTGATCGACCTGGTGCCGCCGCAAGGGATCAAACTGACCCCGCGCCACTACGCCTACCTGAAGATTTCCGAAGGCTGCAACCACAGCTGCAGCTTCTGCATCATCCCGTCGATGCGCGGCAAACTGGTCAGCCGCCCGGTCGGTGACGTGCTCGATGAGGCCCAGCGCCTGGTCAAGTCCGGCGTCAAAGAGCTGTTGGTGATCTCCCAGGACACCAGCGCCTACGGCGTCGACGTGAAATACCGCACCGGCTTCTGGAACGGCGCGCCGGTGAAAACCCGCATGACCGAACTCTGCGAAGCCCTCAGCACCCTCGGTGTCTGGGTGCGTCTGCACTACGTTTACCCGTACCCGCACGTCGATGAGCTGATTCCACTGATGGCCGCCGGCAAGATCCTGCCGTACCTGGACATCCCGTTCCAGCACGCTAGCCCGAAAGTCCTGAAAGCCATGAAACGCCCGGCCTTCGAAGACAAAACCCTGGCTCGCATCAAGAACTGGCGCGAGATCTGCCCGGACCTGATCATCCGTTCGACCTTCATCGTCGGCTTCCCCGGCGAAACCGAAGAAGACTTCCAGTACCTGCTGGACTGGCTGACCGAAGCGCAACTCGATCGCGTCGGCTGCTTCCAGTACTCACCAGTCGAAGGCGCACCGGCCAACCTGCTGGACGCGGCCATTGTGCCGGACGACGTCAAGCAAGACCGTTGGGACCGCTTCATGGCGCACCAGCAAGCCATCAGCTCGGCGCGTCTGCAAATGCGCGTTGGCCGTGAAATTGAAGTACTGGTGGACGAAGTGGACGAGCAAGGCGCAGTCGGCCGCTGCTTCTTCGATGCCCCGGAAATCGACGGCAACGTGTTCATCGATAACGGCAGCAACTTGAAACCGGGCGACAAAGTCTGGTGCAAAGTGACCGACGCCGACGAATACGACCTGTGGGCTGAACAGATCTAAACGCAAAAAATACAAAAAGCCCCGCTCTCTTGACGAGATGCGGGGCTTTTTTACGTCTATCGTTTTGTAAGAGAAAGAACTCGCGTCATCCACGCAAGAGAGGCAAGCGGGCATGCACCAACACTCGGTCATTCACACACCGAAACAGAGCGACTACGAAGAACTCACCCAAGTGTGGGAAGCCTCGGTGCGCGCCACCCATGACTTTCTGCCCGACAGCTACATCGAACTGTTGAAGAATCTGGTGCTGACCCGCTACCTCGATGCGGTGATGCTGATCTGCACCAAAGACTCACGTCAGCGCATCACCGGGTTCGCCGGCGTGGCGGCGGGCAAGATCGAAATGCTCTTCATCGATCCGGACCACCGCGGCAAGGGCCTGGGCAAGCAATTGCTGCGCTACGCCCTGGAACACCTGAACGCCGATGAGCTGGACGTCAATGAGCAGAACCCGCAGGCCTTGGGTTTTTACTTCAAACAGGGTTTTGAGGTGATCGGCCGCTCCGAGCACGACGGCATGGGTCAGCCCTATCCGTTGCTGCACATGCGTTTGCGCCAAAACCAGCAATTGACGCGCAATGGCTGACACAACATGAAACCCTTGTGGGAGCGAGCCTGCTCGCGAAAGCGGCTTATCAATCAACATTGATGTTGAAGCTAATGACGCCTTCGCGAGCAGGCTCGCTCCCACATTAAAAGCACATGCGGCAAATGGAGCCGGGATTAACCCGCGCCAGGCAGGTACAATGCCCACCCCTTTTTTGTTACGGCCCTGTCATGACTGACCCGATTCGTCTCTCCAAACGCCTCATCGAACTCGTCGGCTGTTCCCGTCGGGAGGCTGAGCTGTTCATCGAGGGCGGCTGGGTCACCGTGGACGGTGAAGTCATCGACGAGCCGCAGTTCAAGGTCGACACCCAGAAAGTCGAGCTCGACCCAGAGGCCAAGGCCACTGCGCCGGAGCCGGTGACCATCCTGTTCAACGTTGCGGCGGGCATGGACGCGGAAACGGCCATGGCAACCATCAGCGCCGAAACCCTGAGCGAAGAGCACCGCTTCAGCAAACGTCCGCTCAAGGGCCACTTCCTGCGCCTGACCGCCAGCACCGACCTGCAGGCCAACGCCAGCGGTCTGCTGGTGTTCACCCAGGACTGGAAGATCCTGCGCAAGCTCACGGCCGATTCCGCCAAGATCGAGCAAGAGTATGTGGTCGAGGTCGAAGGCGACATGGTGGCTCACGGCCTCAACCGCCTGAATCACGGCCTGACGTACAAGGGCAAGGAACTGCCGCCGGTCAAAGCCAGCTGGCAGAACGAAAACCGTTTGCGCTTTGCCATGAAGAACCCACAACCGGGCGTGATCGCCCTGTTCTGCCAGGCCGTCGGCCTGAAGGTCGTCGCCATCCGTCGCATCCGCATCGGCGGCGTGTCCATTGGCAAAGTGCTCGTGGGGCAATGGCGCTACCTGTCCGGCAAAGAGAAGTTCTAAGACTTTTCATGCCGCCACACATTTCGGCGCCGCTGCTTGCGGCGCCCACTGCTGAATATCAGGATTGCACACCATGATTCATAACGACGTACTGCGCAGCGTTCGCTACATGCTCGACATCAGCGACAAGAAAGTCATCGAGATCATCAAGCTCGGCGGCATGGACGTGGCCCTGGAAGACCTGCTGACGTACCTCGATAAGAAAGAGGAAGACGAGGAAGGCTTCGTACGCTGCCCGGACGAGGTCATGGCGCATTTCCTCGATGGCCTGGTGATCTTCAAGCGCGGCAAGGACGAAAGCCGTCCGCCGCAGCCGATCGAAGTGCCGGTGACCAACAACATCATCCTCAAGAAATTGCGCGTGGCCTTCGAACTGAAGGAAGACGACATGCACGCCATCCTCAAGGCGTCCGAGTTCCCGGTATCCAAGCCTGAGCTGAGCGCGTTGTTCCGCAAGTTCGGCCACACCAACTACCGCACCTGCGGCGACCAGTTGCTGCGCAACTTCCTCAAGGGCCTGACCCTGCGCGTTCGCCCGCAGTAAATCGCCCACGAACGCCACGGTCCCTGTAGGAGCGAGGCTTGCCCGCGAAGGCGATCTTCAAAACGCCTTCGCCAGCAAGCTGTGCTCCTACACGGGCCGTGGCCGCTCAAGGCTATATAGACCCTCATTCCTCTCAAAAATAGTGGCTCCGCTTCCGGCGGCTGACAACTAGGGTGTACTGACCCTTTGCCCTCAGGACTCGCCCTATGCACCCGTACTTTTCCCTGCAAGGCCGCACCGCTCTGGTGACCGGCGGCACCCGCGGTATCGGCAAAATGATCGCCAAGGCTTATGTCGAGGCTGGCGCCACCGTGTACGTGTGTGCCCGGGATGCCGAGGCCTGTCAGCAAACTGCCAACGAACTGAGTGCCTTCGGGGTTTGTCACGCGTTAGCTGCCAACCTGGCCCATGAAGAAGGCGTCCAGCAATTGGCTGCGCACCTGAGTGAACAGATCGGTCAGCTGGATATTCTGGTGAACAACGCCGGCACCACGTGGGGCGCGCCGCTGGAGAGTTACCCGGTCAAGGGCTGGGAAAAGGTCATGCAGCTCAACGTCACGTCGGTGTTCAACTGTATCCAGCAGTTTTTACCGCTATTGCGAAAAGCAGGTTCCGAAGCCAATCCGGCGCGAATCATCAATATCGGCTCGGTGGCGGGGATTTCGTCCTTTGGCGAACAGGCGTATGCCTATGGCCCGAGCAAGGCTGCCCTGCATCAGTTGTCGCGGATTCTGGCGCGGGAACTGGTGAGCCAGCACATCAACGTCAACGTCATCGCACCGGGGCGCTTCCCGAGCAAGATGACGCAGCACATCGGCAATGATGAACAGGCGCTGGCGCAGGATACGGCGCTGATTCCGATGAAGCGCTGGGGGCGGGAGGAAGAAATGGCGGCGTTGGCGATCAGCCTGGCGAGTACGGCCGGGGCGTATATGACTGGGAATATTATTCCTTTGGATGGTGGGTTCAGTCTCTGAGATTGGCGGTGCGGCCATCGCGGGCAAGCCACGCTCCCACAGGGTTCTCGAGCGAACACAAATTTTGTGTACGCCATAAAACCTGTGGGAGCGTGGCTTGCCCGCGATGAGGCCGGCTCTGCCACCACCAGACTTGAGGCTCGTCGGGTTATCATGCCCGCCCACACCCCGCCTCGACCCCACACCATGACCTACAGCGTTTCCCCCATCGGCTTCGTGCGCTCCTGCTTCAAGGAGAAGTTCGCCATTCCGCGCCAGCCGCAACTGGCCCCGGCCGCTCGGGGTGTGCTGGAGCTGGTGGCACCCTTCGATCAGGGTGATGCGGTGCAGGGGCTGGAGCAGGTCAGCCATGTCTGGCTGCTGTTCCTGTTCCATCAGGCCCTGGAAGAAAAGCCACGCCTGAAAGTCCGCCCTCCGCGCCTGGGTGGTAACAAATCCATGGGCGTATTTGCCACTCGGGCGACGCATCGACCCAATGGCATCGGTCAATCGGTGGTCAAACTGGACAAAGTCGAAGCCAATCGGCTGTGGATCTCCGGCATCGACTTGCTGGACGGCACACCGGTTCTCGATATCAAACCCTACGTGCCTTACGCCGACATCATCGACACGGCGTCCAACAGCATCGCCAGCGCCCCGCCACCGCTGATTCCCGTGCAGTGGACGGACTCAGCGCTGCAACAGGCTCACAGCCACGCTCAGCGGCTTGATGAGCCCTTGATCGAGCTGATCGAGCAATGCCTGGCACAAGACCCACGCCCGGCGTATCAGATTCCTGCACCGGAAAGGGAATACGGCGCGCAGTTCTGGGATGTGGACGTGCGCTGGCATTACCCCACGCCCGACCTGATCCGCGTCCTCGAAGTCATTCCTGTGTCCAACCTGTAGGAGCTGTCGAGTGAAACGAGGCTGCGATCTTTTGATGTTGCTTTAAAAAACAGGATCAAAAGATCGCAGCCTCGTTTCACTCGACAGCTCCTACAAGGTTTGTGTCGGGCATAAAAAAGCCCCCATTGCCTCACAGGCAATGGGGGCTTTTCAGTTATGCAGGTTTCTTACTTCTCGACGAACGCACGCTCGATCAGGTAATCACCCGGCTCGCGCATCCGCGGCGAAACTTTCAGGCCGAAGCTGTTCAACACTTCGCTGGTCTCGTCGAGCATGCTCGGGCTGCCGCACAGCATGGCGCGGTCGTCTTGCGGGTTGATCGGTGGCAGACCGATGTCGCTGAACAGCTTGCCGCTGCGCATCAGGTCGGTCAGGCGGCCTTCGTTCTCGAACGGCTCGCGGGTCACGGTCGGGTAGTAGATCAACTTGTCACGCAGGGCCTCACCGAAGAACTCGTTCTGCGGCAGGTGCTCGGTGATGAACTCGCGGTAAGCGACTTCGTTGACGTAACGCACGCCGTGGCACAGGATCACTTTTTCGAAACGCTCGTAGGTTTCCGGGTCCTGGATGACACTCATGAACGGCGCCAGACCGGTACCGGTGCTGAGCAGGTACAAATGTTTGCCAGGCTTCAAGTCATCCAGCACCAGCGTGCCGGTAGGCTTCTTGCTGATGATGATCTCATCGCCTTCCTTCAGATGCTGCAGCTGGGAAGTCAGCGGGCCATCAGGCACCTTGATGCTGAAGAACTCGAGATGCTCTTCCCAGTTCGGGCTGGCAATCGAGTAAGCGCGCATAAGCGGGCGGCCGTTGGGCTGTTGCAGGCCGATCATCACGAACTGACCGTTCTCGAAGCGCAAGCCCGGATCGCGGGTGCACTTGAAGCTGAACAGAGTGTCGTTCCAGTGGTGAACACTGAGGACACGCTCGTGGTTCATGTTGCTCATGTACGTGGGACTCCTGGGAGATTTTGTCTGCGCATGCTCTGCGCCTGCTCTGCGAAAAATGAGCTGCTGTGCGCAATTGCATCGCATTCTAATGGCAGCCACAATATCTGTTAAATGGATTATTAAGATAAGGGTTATCGGTTATATCGATATGCGATTTACTCTCCGTCAACTTCAAGTATTCGTCGCCGTCGCCCAGCAGGAAAGCGTATCCCGTGCCGCGGGTCTGCTCAACCTCTCGCAGTCGGCGGCAAGCACCTCGATCACCGAGCTAGAGCGTCAGTGCAGCTGCCAGCTGTTCGATCGCGCCGGCAAACGGCTGAGCCTCAACGCCCTCGGCAAACAGCTGTTGCCGCAAGCGGTGGCCCTGCTCGATCAGGCCAAGGAAATCGAAGACCTGCTCAACGGCAAGTCCGGTTTCGGCTCCCTGGCGGTCGGCGCGACCCTGACCATCGGCAATTACCTGGCCACCTTGCTGATCGGCAGCTTCATGCAGCGCCATCCGGAAAGCCAGGTGAAGCTGCATGTGCAGAACACCGCCAACATCGTGCAACAGGTCGCGCACTATGAAATTGATCTGGGTCTGATCGAAGGCGACTGCAGCCATCCGGACATCGAAGTGCAGAGTTGGGTCGAAGATGAGCTGGTGGTGTTCTGTGCGCCTCAGCATCCATTGGCCAACCGCGGCACAGCGACCATGGAGGAGCTGAGTCATGAGGCGTGGATTCTCCGTGAACAAGGCTCGGGCACGCGACTGACCTTTGACCAGGCCATGCGTCACCACCGCAGCGCGCTGAACATTCGCCTGGAGCTGGAACACACCGAAGCGATCAAGCGCGCGGTGGAGTCGGGGTTGGGGATTGGCTGCATTTCGCGCCTGGCACTGCGCGATGCGTTCCGCCGCGGCAGTCTGATGCCGGTGGAAACACCGGATCTGGACCTGGCGCGGCAGTTCTATTTCATCTGGCACAAACAGAAATACCAGACGTCGGCGATGCGCGAATTCCTCGAATTGTGCCGCGCTTTCACTGCCGGGGTTCAGCGCAGCGACGAGATCGTCCTGCCCACCATTGCTTAAAGCAGGATCACCGCCCACACCAGCGCGATCATGCTCAACGCCACGAACTGAGCAGCGCTGCCCATGTCCTTGGCGTTCTTGGACAGCGGGTGCAACTCCAGGGAAATGCGGTCAATGGCCGCTTCCACCGCCGAATTGAGCAATTCGACGATCAACGCCAACAGGCAGACTGCAATCAGCAGCGCCTGCTCGACACGGCTGACGTTCAGGAAGAACGACAGCGGAATCAGGATGGCATTGAGCAACACCAATTGCCGGAAAGCCGCTTCACCGGTGAAGGCCGCGCGCAGGCCGTCCAGGGAGTAGCCGGAGGCGTTGAGGATGCGTTTGAGGCCGGTCTGGCCTTTGAAAGGTGACATAAAGTAGGCAACTGACCAAAAAGGAGTGGGAAAGCTAGATTAAGCAAAGTCAAAAAAGCGTGAACACGTAGCACCTTAGTGGCTTGAAATTGACTCAAGTTGTTGCAAGAGCAGCGCCGCCTGAGTCCGGGTCCGCACATTCAATTTACGGAAAATGGCCGTGACGTGGGCCTTGATCGTCGCTTCGGAAACGCTCAATTCGTAAGCAATCTGCTTGTTCAGCAAACCTTCGCAGACCATGGTCAACACCCGGAACTGCTGGGGTGTCAGACTGGCAAGGCCTTCGCTGGCAGCCTTGGCTTCGTCGGAAACGCTGACCGCTTCGAAGGCCTGAGGCGGCCAGAAAACATCGCCATCCAGTACCGCGCGTACGGCTTTCTGGATGACGCTCAGGTCACTGGACTTGGGAATGAAACCACTGGCGCCAAATTCACGGGACTTCACCATGATCGACGCTTCTTCCTGAGCCGACACCATCACCACCGGAATCTGCGGGTACTGCCCACGCAACAGCACCAGCCCGGAAAAACCGTAAGCCCCCGGCATGTTCAGGTCCAGCAATACCAGATCCCAGTCGGCCTTTTCAGTCAGACGGCTTTCCAGCTCCGCAATGCTCGCCACTTCCACCAGGCGGACATCCGGGCCCAGGCCCAGGGTCAATGCTTGATGCAAGGCGCTACGAAAAAGAGGATGGTCATCGGCAATCAGGATTTCGTATGTGGCCATTTTTCAAATGATCCTGTTTTTTTATAGGGACGCCCGATGCATTCAGGCCTCGCCAAAACAACTCGAGGTGCAGCCAAGCAGCGGCACCAACAGGGCACGTTGAACGCCAATCACGTGGCTCTTCACGGAGCTCTTCACGTAAAGAAATACGGCGTATCAAACTTTGGCCGCGCCCTAATCGGCGCCAAGCATGCCCAGCGAAGCCGGGGTGGTCAAGTTGCCTGGCCCTGCCAGCCAGCCTTGTTCTTTGCAGTATGGGCGACGTTCAGCAAACGACGGGCGCCGCGTGCAGCACGAAGGGCATCAGCTCGGCATGGGCCGGTGTAGCAACATTCATATCCAACTGATGTTTAGCGTCCAGGTAATGCTGGCTGAACACATCAAAATAAGCGTCCAGTGCCGATGCAGCGTCCGTATCGCCGGCAAGATCGAGGCACAGCGCCGCCACTTCCGCCGTGCACAGGTGCTCACTGCGGGTGGACCTGCGCAGCCGGTACCGCGAAAGCTTTTCGGGGAGCAGGCTCAGAATCGGCAACGCATCAAAATAGGGGCTTTTACGGAAAATCTTCCGGGCTTCGGTCCAGGTGGCGTCCAGCAGAATAAACAGTGGCCGCCTGGTGCTATCGACCTCGACGCTGTGGGTCACTCGCTCGGGCTCGACGTATTCGCCCGGAAACACCAGGTACGGTTGCCATTGGGGATCGGCCAACAGCGCCAGCAGTTGTTCATCGACTTCGGTGCGCGACCAGATGAATGCATGGTTGTCGCGCACTACATCGGCAATCAGCCAACCGGTGTTACTCGGTTTGAACACTTCTTTGTTGGTCATGATCAGGCACACGCCGCTGCGGGTTTCGACCTGCGGTCGCCAGGCACACAGGCAGTGGCTCTCGATCACGCGACAGGCGCGGCAACGTGGTGCCCGCCAGCCACGGGCCTGAATCGGCTTGATGCCCGCCTCTTCGCGCTCGTCGCGCAAACGGGCTACGGCGTTTGCAGCAAAGTGTGGGGTTTCAGGGTTCATCGCGGGCAACGCCGGCAAGGGAAGAAAATCGACACAAAAACACTCGGCAGGGCAGAAAGTGGCGGCAGTTTATCAGAGCGGCCGGCGCAAGCCTGTACCGTCCAGGCCGCCTCCCCTATAATTCGCCGCCACTGAACGCACAGTCATGTGACGGGTCGAACCACCAGTCACTGAACCAGGAGAGTTTCATGCTGCGCCTTATCGTTCCCACCGCTGCCGTTTTGCTGGCGTCGTCCTTCAGCGCTCAGGCTGCTTCCTTGAGTGAGCAGAATCTAAACAGAGAGCTGCGAAACGTCGCCACACAAAGCAGTGTTGGCACTCCACGGGCGATCAACGAAGACATTCTTGATCAGGGCTACACCGTCGAAGGCAACGTGCTGATCAACCACCTGAGCGTACAAAGCAGCCACGCGAACAAGATGCGTGCCGACCCGAAAGCCGTGTATTTCCAGCTTGGCGCCTCTGTATGCAACAACCCATCATTCCGCAAACTGATGGCCAAGGGCGCGGTCATGCGTTACGACTTCACTGAAGTGAAGACCAACCGCTCAGTCGGTTCCGCCAGCTATCAGGAATCGGACTGCCCGAAAGCGACCCCGGCCAAGAAGAAGTAATCATCGGGAATTAGCGCGCCGCTGCTCATCCTCGGCGCGCAGTTCTGCCAACAGCGCCAGCAAGTAGCGCGAACGCCGCTCCCCGCCCTCCAGACGTCGGCAGCACTCCTCTTCGAGGCTCAAATGATGGGTCTCGGCCGATGCTTTCAGTAATCGATACAGTTGCGCATCGATCTCCAGAGTGACTCTGGCCATGGTTTCCCGCCTCCCTGCACGCATTGATCGCTGTTGATCACGCGAAAAATCCCTGAACTGCTTGTACGTTGCGTCCTGCCATTGAGGCAAAGTTGTCGGGTCACGCCTGTCACTTAGTAAATCAGAGCGCAGGACATACGGCTTGCGTTCAGACGAGCGGTGAAAGCACCTTGCAAATCGTCAATAAGCGGTTGCCAGGAAAGACTTTGCGGCGCAATGATCAAGCAGCGAAAATCGTTGCGAGGGTCTAAATTCAAAGTGTTCTCGTTGGTTTTTTTCAGGGCAGAAAAGGGGCTGCCCACTACGCGTCTTATTGTGCGAACGTTTCTTTCATTCAAGGGATAAGCAGAGCCCGTATGGATGGCTCGATTGCAACCGAGTCAGGTGGAGCGCCCAGGCATGGGCTTGGGCAGACAGCGACACAAGGGGTGTCGCGGCGCCGACAATTGTTTTGTCGGGCCGAGGGTTCTGTGCAGAAGGAGAAGTTGAATGCCTTACCAACCGAATGACCTCCTGAGCCGTCATTTTCAAGAAAGCGGCCACGACCTCGCCAGCAAGGTCGAAGAACAACTCAACCTGGTTTCACCCAACAGCCCCAACATCCCGATTTACCGCGACATGATCCTGACTGTGCTGCGCATGGCCCAGGAAGATCACAACCGCTGGAATGCCAAGATCACCCTGCAAGCCCTGCGCGAACTCGAGCATGCCTTCCGTGTGCTGGAGCAGTTCAAGGGGCGACGCAAAGTCACCGTTTTCGGCTCGGCCCGCACGCCGATAGAACACCCACTGTATGGTTTGGCCCGAGAACTTGGCGCCGCCCTGGCGCGCTCGGACATGATGGTCATCACCGGTGCCGGCGGCGGCATCATGGCGGCGGCCCATGAAGGTGCCGGCCTGGAACACAGCCTGGGATTCAATATCACCCTGCCCTTCGAGCAGCATGCCAACCCCACGGTCAATGGCACCGGGAATCTGCTGCCCTTCCACTTTTTCTTTACCCGCAAGCTGTTCTTCGTCAAGGAAGCCGATGCACTGGTCCTGTGCCCAGGCGGTTTCGGTACGCTGGATGAAGCGCTGGAGGTGCTGACCCTGATTCAGACCGGCAAAAGCCCGCTGGTGCCGGTGGTGCTACTGGACGCGCCGGGCGGCACGTTCTGGCAGGGCGCGCTGGATTTCATTCACCATCAACTGGAGGAAAATCGCTACATCCTGCCCACCGACATGAAGCTGTTGAGCCTGGTCTACAGCGCCGAAGAGGCCGTGGAGCAGATCAACCAGTTCTACAGCAACTTCCACTCCAGCCGCTGGCTCAAGCATCAGTTTGTGATTCGCATGAACCACAAACTCAGCGACCGGGCGCTCGAACACATGCAGGAGGCATTCGCCGACCTGTGCCTGAGCGATCATTTCCATCAGCATGCCTACAGCGGCGAGGAGCACGACGAAGCGCAATTCAGCCATCTGGCACGACTGGCCTTCACCTTCAACGCCCGTGACCACGGTCGTCTGCGGGAATTGGTGGATTACATCAACCTGCCGGAAAACTGGGCCCAGTCCAAACCCCAGGCGCAACAACGCACACGGGAACCGTCCAAGGTAACGTGAAGCAAAAAAAACGGCCCGCTATCGAAATAGCGAGCCGTTTCAGTCAATCGTCCATCCCTCGGCCGCTGAACAAGCGGCTGATCATTTCCATGGAATATCCCCGATAACTCAGGAACCTGCCCTGTTTGGCACGTTCCCGGGCGTCTATCGGTAAATGCCCGGAAAATTTGCGCCGCCAGGTGTCTTCCAGTTGTTCCTGCCAGTTGATGCCGCTCTCGCGTAACGCCAGTTCGATGTCGGTACGTTGCAGGCCGCGCTGGCTCAACTCTTCGCGAATACGCATAGGGCCATAGCCGGAACGGGCACGGTAGGAAACGAAGCTTTCGAGGTAACGGGACTCGGACAACAGGCCCTCTTCTGTCAAGCGGTCGAGTGCTGTGTCGATCATTTCAGGGAGGGCGCCGCGCTGACGCAATTTACGCGTCAGCTCGACTCGACCGTGCTCGCGTCGCGCGAGCAGGTCCATTGCGGTTCGCCGCACCGCGACGAGTGTATCGAGTACGGCGGTCATCGGATCAATCAGATATCAGCGTCAGCCAGGTCGTCGGCAGTCTCTTTGACCGGCGATGCTTTGACGTCCGGCGCCGGGGTCAGCAACTTGTCACGCAACTGCTTCTCGAGCTTGGCGGCGATTTCCGGATTGTCTGCCAGGAACTTGGCCGAGTTAGCCTTGCCCTGACCGATCTTGGTGCCTTCATAGGCATACCAGGCGCCGGACTTCTCAACGAAACCGTGCAGAACACCCAGGTCGATCATCTCACCGTTGAGGTAGATGCCCTTGCCGTAAAGAATTTGGAACTCGGCCTGACGGAACGGCGAAGCGACCTTGTTCTTCACGACTTTGACGCGGGTTTCGCTACCGACGACTTCATCACCTTCTTTCACCGCACCAGTACGGCGGATGTCCAGACGAACCGATGCGTAGAACTTCAGCGCGTTACCACCGGTGGTGGTTTCCGGGCTGCCGAACATCACGCCGATTTTCATACGGATCTGGTTGATGAAGATCACCAGGCAATTGGCGTTCTTGATGTTACCGGTGATTTTACGCAGCGCCTGGGACATCAGACGGGCTTGCAGGCCCACGTGCATGTCGCCCATTTCGCCTTCGATTTCAGCCTTTGGCACCAGAGCGGCCACGGAGTCGACGATGATCACGTCAACCGCGTTGGAACGCACCAGCATGTCGGTGATTTCCAGGGCCTGCTCGCCGGTGTCCGGCTGGGAAACCAGCAGGTCGTCGACGTTGACGCCCAGTTTGCCGGCGTACTCAGGGTCGAGGGCGTGTTCGGCGTCGACGAATGCGCAGGTCGCGCCGGCTTTTTGAGCCTGGGCGATCACCGACAGTGTCAGGGTGGTTTTACCGGAGGATTCAGGACCGTAGATTTCAACGATACGGCCTTTTGGCAGGCCGCCAATGCCGAGCGCGATGTCCAGACCCAGAGAGCCCGTGGAAATGGCCGGGATCGCCTGACGGTCCTGATCGCCCATACGCATTACGGCACCCTTGCCGAATTGACGTTCGATCTGACCCAGGGCCGCAGCCAAGGCTTTCTTCTTGTTGTCGTCCATTAAAGTCCTCACGTAATCAATAAGGCCTGACGGCCAACACCTGTATAAGTAGCCAGTATTATTCCACAGCGTTTCAGGATCGCCTACCCCTGATTTGAGATTTCTCCAGCGGCATGCCGCAGCAGCCCCTCTAGCGCGGCCTTCACCGTTTGTCGGCGGACCTCATCACGGTTACCGACAAAGTACTGCACCTCGCTGAACACCTGCTCACCGACGCCCCAGGCCAGCCACACCGTGCCCACAGGCTTGCTCGGCGAACCGCCGTCCGGCCCGGCCACACCACTGACCGCCACGGCAAAACGCGCCCGGTTTTTTTCCTGCGCGCCGCGGACCATGGCCTCGACCACCTCGCGACTGACCGCCCCGACCGTCTCAAACAACTCGGCAGGGACATTCAATTGCTGGGTTTTCTGGCGGTTGGAGTACGTGACATAACCAGCCTCAAACCACGCCGAACTCCCCGGAATACGGGTGATTGCCTCGGCAATCCCACCGCCGGTGCAGGATTCGGCAGCGGTAACGTGGGCATTGAGAACCTGCAAGCGTCTGCCAAGTTCAGCGGCCAGCTGAGTGATATCTTTCACGGCTCTCTCCTGATCGAGCGGAATGAGGCCTACCGTACACGAGCCGATCACGCTTGCAAGGTTCAGGACCGATCAAAATGTTAGCGAGCGAGGGCTCTGACATAGGCCTGACAAGCCTGCAGGGCAATCAGTCCGCGGTCACACCGGACCAAAACTGCTCATCCATTACTCGAGGAGCAGTTGCTTGATTGCCTCCAGCCGAGATGATGCATCAAACGTATGTGCAATTGGCCAAGCCTTTATGGAAACGCCAACATCAGGCGCCACAGAATTGATCTGCGCCTTTGCCATATCTGCTTGAGCGGCGGGTGTGCTGACGTCCAGTGTGCCCACGTTCAGCATGAGCCTGGAAGGACCTTTGACTGTCTCCAACCGAGCCCGCGGCGACCTTGCCAGATAGGCAGGATCGTTCGGGCCGGACGGTGGAGCGCCAAGGACCGTCAGCATGTTGTCCTTGAGCTGCTGATCCTGAGTCGTGGTGTAGATCGACGCCAAATCGTGGATCACCAGCCACAACGATGCCAGGTGCACCTTGCCCGGGTACTTGCCCATGTAATTCAGGGCCGCCATCGTACCGCCTGACGCCGCAGCTACATAGATGCGTGAAAGGCCTGTCTTATACTGCACTTCCTGCAGGACGATATCGATGCGCGCCAGCGAATCGTCAGAACCCATTGCTTGCGGCGTAGTGTTTGGCCCATTGAAGTTCGGCGAAATAATGCAGGCACGGCTCAGACCCGCCAGCTCGGGAAAAACAGTTTTGACGCTCTGGTAATCAGCAGACCATGTGTGCAGGTAAAGAATGATGCGATTCGCTTGGGCGGTGCACTTTATCAGGTATGGCTCGCCTGCCGCGTTGGCCTCTACATAGTCTGTCGTCACCATGCTCGAAGGAAATACAGCACTCGCTGCCATGTCGCTAGCCTTGCGGGTTGCTGTCAGGACATCTTCAGCCCACGCTGTTCCGACACTGGCCATCAGAGCCAATACAAGTGGCAAACCTTTCTTCATCATGTTCATTATCCCTATCTTAAGAGGTTAAATTTGCTGTTCGCATAAACCAAGCACAATCCCTATTTATGCAGTTCTCGCACATACGCCTGGCATGCTGTCAGAGCGATCAGTCCTTGATCGCCGGCGTCGGTAATTCCGATAATTCGTTGAGCATGCGCTGGGTCAAGTCGGGCGCGCGTGCCTCCATGAACCACGCCGCCGGAACCGGTATTGGCGGGCACTGAACGGCCACCGACTGGATCCGAGGTGTCGAGAAGGACTGACAACCGCATATCAGCAGTGGCAAGGCGATCACGCAGGCGCGCTTGATTGGTTTGAGCATCGCTCAGCTCCTTGTAGTGAGATTGTTCGCTGGACGAAAGCCGCTGCTCGAGCACCAGACGTTTACCCTGCTCTGCCTGCTGCTGCGCGATGGCCGCCTTGTCGATGATGTCTAGATCGGCCCGGTGGAGCGCCGCCTGCTCGGCTAGCTGATTGCCGTAGCGCCATCCCTGCACCGTCCACACCCCACCTGCCGTCATCAGCACCAGTACCAGCACACCCACCGTTTTCATCGCCGTGGGACTCATGGCACTTCCTTGAAGAAGACGTGCCGCTCGAGCTTCAGCGTCTGTTTGGCCCCATCGGCCCAGGCCGGAGCCTTCGGCATCGTGGTGGCGTAATAGTGCGTGGCGCCGCCAGTCGGATCCTGCACGACGCCGGACATCACCAGGTCGGCAGCCTTTTGCGCCCGAGAGAATTCAACGGCCGGGATCGACTTCGCGCCGCTCAGGTATGGAAAGTTCGGGTCGTTCTTGTTCCAGCAGCTGAACTGGTAGGGTTTCTGGCAAACGCCAGCATAGCCCTCCCCCCACCACGACCTGGCCTTTCCGTCATTCACGCGGTTGCGGATGGTCCAGGCCACGGCGATCTGACCGGTCAGGCTTTCGCCTCGCGCCTCCCCCCACAGCGTGCGCGCGAGAATGTCACTGTCTTTTTCGGTTACAGTCATCACTGTTTCCAGGCAAAAAAAAGCCGCCCGTAGGCGGCTGTGTGTTCTATTTCGATCAGGCCGGGACTGTCGGCCAAACCGGTCTGTCAATCGTCAGATCAACGGCTTTCAGCGCCCGTGAGTACGCCTGCCAAAGCCTTGCCTGGGCCGTTTCAGCATCGGTCGCATCACCCAACTGAAGGGATAACAGAAGCGGCGTCATTACCTGCGACGCTGCTGTCTGAAGCGATTCAAGCTGCATTTTGTTTGCTGTCAGGATTTCATCGGGGGCTGGCACATACGGAACAGGCGCGGAAAAAACTCCGGCTTTGTAGGTCCAGCCCACTGCTGGCTGAGGATCAAGGTCGGTAACTTCCACCCAAATCAGGGTTGGATGGAACAGCGACCGGATATCGCCGTCTTCCGGGATCAGCTCTACAGGGAACCCGGAAGGTGGGAAAAGCTCCGCCACGATATCGTTCTCAATTCGGGAAAAAGTTCTCATGCGTATTCCTCGACACTGAAAAATGAAGGTCCACCTATAGAGCCTGCGCTTGCGCTTGAAGATGCTAAAGCGCGCTGACCGACGCCTCCAACGCCATAACCGGCAACAGCTCCAAAATTGTTTGTTGCGCCAAATGGCGATTTCCCGCCCGCCCCCCCTTCTACGCTGGATAGCTGGTAAAGGCGGCCGACGCCACCGGCATCGCCAGGAGTTCCGAGAATGTTGGCACCGGATGGGGCGGTACTTGGACCGCCACCACTTCCGCCTTGCTGTGCAAAACTGGCAGCAGCAGTGCTAAAACCGCCGCCATTACCGCCCGGCAAGGTCAGCAGGCTACCGAAACTGCTCGTACCGCCAGCAGTACCGTTAGCGCCAGGCACACCAGTCCCGGGGGAGCCGATCACAACCGATTGAGTGGTGAACCCGGTCGCATCATAAATGCCTTCCCCATAGGCGCCAGCACCACCGCCACCGCCAGCCGCAGACTGGGATGCACTGGTAGCCGCAGTGCCACCTCCGCCGCCGCCAGGGCCGACACCGCGCACCCTGATTTTGGTTGTGCCTGTTGTCTTGGTATACGTGCCGCTGGCAGTAATGGTCTGGATGTTGAGCAGCCGACCTACAGCCTGCCCCAATTGCATGGCGTGCCGGCTTTGCGTGGCTGGAGCAGTTTGCGATGCACCGCCCAACGATTCGATGACAATCCAGGCGCCGTTCCCGCCGTTTACCCCTGCCTGTACCAGATACATCAGCACAGCCACACCGACGGGCAACTCGCCTCCTTGAAGAGGTTGCAAACCCAGACCATAAATCGGCTTGGCTGCCAAACCATCAGGCGCATAGGTCGATGCGCCAGTATTGGCATGGGCGATTACAAGGCGCTGAAAGTAGCCAGAATCTGGAAGCGCAGTTAACGCTGGGGAGTTAGTTGCCGAATACACATTGGCCGCGCCAGTATCCGCGAGAAGAGTCGGCTGTTTATTTACAAGACGGATGGCAGCAATGAGTTGATTGTTACTTTCCTCATCCGGGGCAAGGCCCGCCGCTGAAATCACATTGAGTATTTCCTCAGTGACCGCATTGCCCCACTGGGAAGGAATCAAGGATCCCGGCGTCCCAAGCAATGGGTCTTCATCTACAAATTTGCCACCTACCAGCCCAACGCCGGGCGCGCTAATTGGAAAATCCATGTTCTTACCTCTCAGTCATAATTGATGTGTAAAACGGTGTGTGCCGGAACGTGCCGACGTATCAAGCATTCAAGAGCGTTGCCCGGGTTAGCCCCGAAGCGCTCACCCCAATAGCTCGCGCCAAAGCGCCGCCCCAACAGCAATCGGCCGCCGGTATTCAGGGTCCACATGAACTGCGCCTGCCAGGTCCCGAAGTGCGTCGCGCCAAACCGCGCCCGTCCCATTCGCGGGGCTTTGAGTTCGGTGATGGCGGCGTTGGGGTAACCCTGGCTCTTGGCGATTTCGACGTAGTAGCTGATGGTCTGATTGCCGACGGCGAGCAGGCGGCGACGCACGGCGAGGCGGCGGTCATCGAACAACGGGGTGGCTCCCAGACACGGGTCGGGCAGGTTCATTACCCGTTCCCAGTCGGGCACCAGTTCGCTGACGCCGGCCGGGTCCATTTCATTGAGCAGGTCGGCGGCACGGGCGTCGATGCGGGACAGTTCCTGGGCGACGCCTTCGAGCACCTCTTCCAGTTCCGGCACCCGCTCGGGGTCCCAGGCCGGGCCGCTGGGCAGCAGGCTGCGCAGTTGGGCGTGGTATTGAGCGGCGGTTCTTATGCCTGCCATACGCAACCTCCGAAGGTCAGCAACTGGTTATTGGTTGCTGCAACATCGGCGGTCGGCGATAAGAGTTTGTGGTCGCTTTCGCCGGTGGCGCTGCTGATGGCTTCGGCGATGTGGGTCAGCAGCAACGTGTCACCAAGGCCGGCTTCGCGGTTATGCAGATCGCGCAATTGCGCTTCGACGGCGGCGCGAACAGCAGTGGTGTCCGGGGTCAGGCGCAAGCTGTAAATGACCGGCATTTGTACCGGTGCCAGCACGTGCAACTCGGCGGTAACCGGGCGCAGCGGTTCGATGTAGGCCTGGACTTCGGCCAGTTGCGCAGCGGTCGGGATGGGTTGCGGGTCGTCATCGCGCATGATGAACAAGCCGACAGTACCGGGCCCCAGATAGCTACCGCGACACCAGGCGCGAGTCACGCCCGGGCATTCAAGCGCCCAGGTTTCATAGTCTTGGGCCGAACCGCCGTGAGGAATGATGCGGTAGGAACTGATGACCCGGGAGCGCAGGGATTCCAGACTTTCCCGAGCGATGCCGCCGATCAATCCCGGCGCCAGCACGATGAAGCTGTTGCCGGCAATGCCCAGGATCGGCTGCACCGGAATCAGCGTCATGCCGGCCTCGGCATTGCCCAGGCTACCGGTCTCGAGTGCGGCGATGGTGGTGCTGTTGAGGCCATTGCTGGTGGTGCGTGCGGCGGTCACTTTGTAGCTGCGACCGTCGCTTGATTGCAGCAGGGTGTCGACGTCCAGCACGGCACCGGCGCTGGCGGTAAAGCTGACGCTACCGCTGGCCGCTTGTGCGGCTTTGCGCGGCTGGTTCAGGCGTAGTGCGGCGATCCGTTCCAGGGTCGATTCATCGGCCTTGTCCGGGAGGATCTGCTCGGCGATCCAGTCCAGGTAGCCATACAGGCCATAGGCGGCGCCACCGAGGGTGCGGGCCAGCACTTGCGCATCGGACTGGCGCAGCGAATCGCTGGCCAGGTCGCTTTGGGTGCGTTTGATCAGCACCGGCAGCGAAGGGGTTTCAAACGGCATAGATCACCTGCCAACTGTTATCAGGGTTGATGTCCAGGCGCTCGCCATCGGCCAGGGTCAGGACCGTGCGCAGGTTCAGGCGCTGGGCGTCGAGGCGTTCGCTGATGATGCCGATGGCGCTGCAATGGCCGTCGTCGATCAGCCATTGCAGGGCTTCGCGGGCATAAAACTCGGCGTCCATCTGGGTTTGTCGGGTCAGCTTGACCCGGCGCAGCAGCCACAGGCGCGAACCGATGCGGTCGTCGGCCACCGTAGGAAAGGTGTCGCCCCACCAGCCGAAACGTTCTTCGTCGTCGAGGGCATCGTCATCGGCGGCGCGGCGCCAGGTGAACAGGCTGATCAGCACTGAACGGGTCAGGGCGGCATGCAGGTTTTGGCTGATGAACATCACTGCCCTCCCGCCGGTACGCCGGTCTGGCCGTTACCCGCTTGAACGCCGACATGCACGTGTTTGATCTGGCTGATGCCGCCGGCAATCTGATCGCCCTGGGAGACGATCTTGCCAGTCTGGGTCAGGGTCGGTGTGTCGATGTTCACGGCGCTGCTGGCGCGGATGTTCAGGGTGGCGGTTTCGATGTCGATGATCCGCCCGCGCTTGAAGTGGATCTTGTCGCCTTCATCGGTGTAGATCGCCACTTCGCCAGCGGCCAGGGACTGGAGGCGATAGCGGCGGTCGGCGACCACCAGCACGATGGCGTGGGAGCGATCACCGCCCAGAAAAGTGGCGATACCTTCAGCGCCGGCCAGCGGATTGCTGGTGAAACCGTAGGGTTCGAAGTGTTCCATGTCGTCGTTCACTTCGCCGGCGGTGAGGCGCATTTGCAGCGATTGAAGCTTGGTGGCCGAGTTGGCGAGCACGACAGTGCCGCGCGCCAGGAGGCGTGTCAGTAGGCTCATTGGGGGGTCCTTCAATGATCAGGTCGGACGCGGTCGTGTGGGAGCGGGCTTGTGTGGCGAGGGGGCTTGTCGGAACGCCGCATCGCCCCGTTCGACTGCGAAGCAGTCGCAAAACCGGTAACTGCTTTCTAATTCATGATCGCGGTGACTGGTTTTAGGTGCGCTTCGCACCCCAACGGGGGCAAGCCCCCTCGCCACACCCGCTCCTACAGGGTTCGGTGTAAGGCTCAGGTTTTCTTCGGGGGCTCGGGATTGGCGTCGAAGGTATGCGGCGGTGCGACTTGCAGGGTGGTGACCGAACCTTGCGCCGACAGCGAGTAGGTCACCTTCGAGATCAGCATGTCGTCATCAAACCCCAGCACCGGATCCTTGACCCGCACCAACGTGTTATG
The DNA here is from genome assembly GCF_059695645.1 of Pseudomonas sp. LBUM1673. NCBI lineage: Bacteria > Pseudomonadati > Pseudomonadota > Gammaproteobacteria > Pseudomonadales > Pseudomonadaceae > Pseudomonas > Pseudomonas sp. LBUM1673. The sequence goes on along the minus strand of NZ_CP166780.1, from coordinate 1,316,328 downwards.
ACGCCACAAATCACCATTGGATTGCCGCCAGCCTTGCACCTGATAGGTGGTGGCTTTGGCCTTGCCCACGCGGGTGGCGCTTTCCCAGTTGGCCCGTTGCAATGCCAGATCGGGATTGATCTGCATGCCTTCGTTGATCACCGTGACCCGCCGACGCTTGTAGCTCAGGTCGGTGGACACCGATTCAACCTCGCTGACCGCTGCCCCGCTCTTCTTGTCCGTCCCTTTGTGCTGACCGATTACCCGGTATTCGGAGAACACCTGGCTGTAATCCATCGACGCGTTGGCCGACAGAATATTTTTGCCCAACTCCAGCGCATCGCTGGCCCGGCCACCACTGCCAGGCCGGGCCAGCACCAGCCGGCCCTGGGCATCATCGGTAGAAAACACCCGGAACAACGTCAGCAAGCGGTCGATGGATTGAAACACCGTTTCCCCCGGCACAATGGTGTGACTGCTGAGCCGGGCGGTCTCGGGGATTTCGCTGGCCACAAAGACCTTGTAGGTAATCGCCAGCGCTTCGACGATGCTCAACAACGATTGCTCATGCCATTGGTTCGGGCGGTTGGTCGCGGCGCAATCCACCAGGTCCTGGGTACTAGAACTGCCTTCGATGTTCAGGCTGATCTGCCGCCCGTCATAACTGATCGGGGCCTTGAACACATACCCGGTCAGCACCAGATCCTGGCCGATGCGCACTTCACAGGCGTCACCGGGCTGGATCCGTTTGTCCACGGTCTGCCCCGGCCATTGCCAGGTGATGTTGAGTTTAAAGGTGCGGAACTGACGCTCCAGATCCGCAGTGATTTCCACGCTTTTCCAGCCACCGTATTCCAGGCCGCCGACGGTCAGGGTGACCTTGTTATCCAGTTCACTCATGGCTCACTCCCTGGAGAGTTTCAAATCGTTCGGCGGGAGGAAACTCGGATGGGCAACACCGTTGCGCTGAGTCACTTCCGTGACCCGCGTGGCATCGGCAAATTGCCGATAGGCCACGACGACGGCAGGCAAGCTCTCCTGAAAGGATTTACTGACCAGCCGCACGCCGGACGACGCCACCGCCTTGAGGTGCGCATTCAACGCCTGCTTCACATCATTGATGGCCTGGTAGTGCGCGGGATTGGCCTTGTTCAATGCCAGTTGGAGCGCTTCGTTCAACTCCTTTTGCAACAACTGCAAATCGTCGGTGACCGGCACTTCCTGACGGGTGACCGGCTGCTGTGTCTGATGATCCAGAGACGGCTGCGAGGTCAGTTTCACCGGCGTCGACGCCACTGGCATCGAGGCGACCCATTGCGCCACCTGCACCAGCAGCGTGTCCTGCACCAGATCGGCCATGGCTTGCGCCGCCGCCGTGGTGTCCTTGCCGGTGGTGAGCTTCGGTGCATCGGCCTTGCGGATGGCTTCGATCTGCTGGGAAACGTTGGCAATCACGCCACGATAGCCCTCCTTCGCGAAGTCCTTGAGCGATTTGATATCGCCGAGCAAGCCCTTGAATTCCGCCGCCACTTCCTTGGGCAGCTCCTTGACCGCCTTGACCAGCTCGCTGATTTTCCGGTACTCCTCGATCAACGGTTTGAGCTGTTCCTGGATCACTTCATAGACCCCGGTCAGGCTGTTACGCAGATTGGCGATGCCGATCCGCGCGGCCTTGATCAGGGTCATGGCCTGTTCGAAACGCGCCACCGCCGAGCCCAGCAGCGTGTCCGCCGATGACAGCAGCACCTTTTGCGTGCTGACCGTGGCCGTCGGAAACTGCAGGGGTTGATCGGGGTAGAACTTCAGGGCAAAGGTCACCAGCCCGCCGTCCTGGCGGGTGTGGGTCATGTCGCATTCACCGACCTTGACCTGCATCCGCCCCAGCCACGGGTGGACCAGTTCACCACTGCCCTGCTCCAGTGCCTTGAGCAGTTTGTCACGCTGCTCCAGGCAATCGGCGCCGACGATGAAGGCCGTCAAGTCGTGGATCTTCGCCTGTTGGCCAAGGCCTTCGAAAAACGGCTGATCACGTTGCGGATACTCGTGCAACTGGCCCTTGTGGCCGACCGGGGTTTTCGCCTGATCGACCCAAAAACCGACACCGCGAAAGGATGCCGGCAACAAACGGTCACGCCAGTTCATTGGAACCTCCCATAGACAGCGAGCGATAGCCGATGCGCGAATTGAGCGACAGCCCCGGTTGATTGGTTTGCGGTTGATCGGTGCGCATCCCGGCCGGCGCGTTTTCGAAGCGCACGGTCAGGCCGCCTTCGAGTTGCGTGCGGTTGTTGGCGGCGGTTTGCTGGATCAGGGTGCTGGAGGTTTGCGGCAGAGAGCCGCCCTGCAGCGCATTGTTCGCCGCCGGTGAAGGGCTCGCACCAAAGAACGCCGGCGCCAGCTCACCCTTGCCTTCAGCATTGGTCTGGCGTTGCGCCTCGGTGAGGCCTTCGACCTTGCCGGTGACGTTGGCGATCAACCCGGCGAAGCCGCCGTCGAACAGTTCCTTGATCGGTGCGATCACGGTCTGCAATTTTTGCCAAAGCTCACCGAACCACTCGGTAATCGGTCCCCAGTTCTTGATGATCTGTCCCAACGGCGTCCATTCGAACATGTTGTGCAAAAACTCCAGCACCGGAGCGGCCAACGCCTGCACCACGCCCCACAGCGCCGAAAACACTTCGCTGATCGGCTGCCAGTACATCGCAATCTGCTCCAGCGGCGACCACTCAAACAGGCTCGCGAAGAAGCTTTTGACCTGTTGCGCGGAGGCTTGCAGCGCTGCCCAGATCGGTTCGAAGAATGTGACGATGCTGCCCCAGTTATTGACGATCATCCCCAGAGGGGAGAAATCGAACAGCGTGCGGAAAAAGTCCTTGATGACTTGCGCCGCCGGTTGCAACGCCGTCCAGATCGAGGCGAAGAGCCCGGTAAGCGCGCCCCAGTTGTTGATGACCATGCCCAACGGTGTCCAGTCGAACAGGCCTTTGAGGAAGGCCATCGCCGGTACGCTTAACGCTTTGAGCAGCTCCCAGATCGCCGAGAACAGGCCGGTCAACGGCCCCCAGTTTTCCAGGATCATGCCGTAGGGGGTCCAGGAGAACACTGTCTTGAAGAAGTCGATTACCGGGGCGGTGACCGCTTTGATGTTTTCCCAGATCCCCGAGAAGAATCCCGTCAGCGGTTCCCACAGCGCCGCCAGTGTATCCAGCGGTCGCCAGTCGAGCACCGATTTCAATAACGCCATGGCGTTCGCCGCGGCGTTTTTCACCCCCTCCCACAGATTGCCGAAGAAAGCAGAAATCGGTGTCCAGTTGGCCACGATCAAACCGGCCGCCACGGCAATGCCCATGGCGATCAGCATGATCGGATTGGTCTTGAGCACCATGCTCATCAGATCGAACACCTGAGTGGCGCCGGTCACGGCGGTTTGCATCGCCGAGAACGCAATGGCACCTGCCGCCAGGCCTTCGACCAGTTTCGGGTTGTCGTTGAGCAGGCTGCCGACACCAGTCAGCAACGGCTCAAGACCGACCGCTACCGCACCGACCGCCGGCAACAGCGCGGCGTCCACGGCGGCGGAGACTTTTTCCATCGACGCGCTGAACACATTCAGGTTCTGCGCGGCGGTTTTCGGCGCTGCGGGCATGTCGACCGTTTTGGCCGTCTCACTGACCTCGGCCAATTTGCCCTGGAACGCAGCAGACGCCTTGATCCCGTCCACGAACGGCGTGATCACGCTGCCGCCCTTGAACAAACCGCTGATGTCCAGTTTGCCGAGGCCGGTCTGCTCCAGGTTTTTCTTGAAGCTCTCGACCTTTGCCCGAAGGGCACCGAGCTTGGGTGACAGTTCATCGATGCCCGTGAGCGGCACCGAGGTTTTCTCTTTCGTTTCTGTGTCTGCCATCACTGCACCTGCTGCATCGCATTGATCCGTTGCGCGTGCTCCAGGGATTCGCGGAGCACATCCAGTGGCCTGGCCATCATCTGTTCGGGGTCAACCTTCCAGAACCAGGCCAGGTCATAGGCGACTGCGATCAGGTCGGTGATGGCGCCGACGCCGCACTCATGAAAAAACTCGCGACGGCCCAACTCAACGCGTTGAGGTCAGCCAGATCCAGCTGGTTGACCGACGACGGCGGAATGCCGGCGCACACCGCGATGTATTTGGCCGCGACGTCCATGTCGAGGCTGACCTCTTCGCTCTTGTCGATCTTGTACGGCAGCGCCTTGATCGCCCGCACTTCCTGCACCGTCGGACGGCGCAGGTTGAGTTCGGTCAAGGGCTCACCGTGGGCTTCGATCGCAACTTGAAGCTTCACGGCGTTGGTCATTGCCAGGTCCCCTTGATGCCTTCGAATTTCAGTTCGATGGTGGCGTCATCGCCTTTGGATACCGGCTCTTCCACCAGATAAGCGCCGGCCAGTACGTAGACTTTGCCGTTGCTGAATTCGCAGGTGACGGTCATGTCGGAGCCTGCGATCAGTTGCTTGAGCGGGAAGTCCGCGGTGTGCAGCGCCGTCACTTTGAACGACGGCGCGATGTCGGTTTCCTTGTAGAAGCCCGGCACGACGGTTTCCCGTTTAACGGCCATCAATGGCGCTTCGCAGCCGCCGTTGATAGTCAGTTGAGCGCCGTCCACTTTGACGTAGCAGGTGCCCGCAATCAGTTGACCCATGGTGTTTCTCCCTTCAAATAAAAAGCCCACGCGGGGTGGGCTGAAATCACACAGTCAAAGGCAGCGATCAGGCTGCGTCGTCGTACTGCAGACGGAACTGGTTAAGCAGCGCGAATACGCGCAGGCCGTTGATGTAATCCGGCGGGAACAGCACGTTGACCCGGCTCGGGTCCTGAACATCGCGCTCGACGATCAGGTGTTCGGCGAACAGTTCGGCGTTTTCCACGTGGCCTTCCAGTTCGAGCTTGGCGTACTGGGCGATCAGCTCACCTCGAATGGTGCTCGGGGTGACGATGGGCTGGCCGGCGCCGAAACGGGTGCCGTCGGAAGCCAGTTTGTGGCGACCGTATTTGCTGGTGATCACGCTTTGCAGACGACGCACGATGAACGCCGACTGGTGCATGGTTTCGCTGTCCAGGTAGGAATTATCTGCCTGGCCGTAGGCGTTCTTCTGGTAGGTGGTGATCGAACGCTGAATGCGCACGTAGCCGCCTTCGTAGTACGCGGTGGCGATGCCGTAGTTGAGCAGCGACTGACGCTCGGTCAGGGTGAAACGCTCGCTGGCCGGTGCCGGGTCAAGACCTGGCAGGCTGCCGCTTTGGGTCGGCCGGCTGGCGTCGGCAGAGATGAACACCGAAGTGCGCGCAGCCAGTGCAGCGGCCTGTACCCAGAACGGTTGCGGCACGCCCGGTTCCAGCGCCTGGATGGTCATGTGCTGGTCGTTACGCGCCTGACCGGCTGCCACCAGAGTACCGAGGGTGCCGCGCTTGGCACTGTAGACGTGGCCGAACAATTGCTTGGCCCAGGACCAACGACCGGCGCTGTCATCCATGACGGCTTGCCAGGTGTTGAGGGTCGACAGATCCGACCACGGCATGCAGATGAACTCGAACGGTTCATCGCCCAGCGCCGCCACGGCGGCCACTTGATCTGGCACACCGGCACCGCCGGTCATGGCGGTGATGGCGGTGATGGCCGAGGTCAGGCCCGCCGGGGTTTCTTCGCCGTTGCTCTTGCCCAGGCGATTGAATTGCAGGCTGATGTCATTGCCGCTGTCGCCGGTCCATTTGGCGCTCAGGGTCACAACGCCTTCGACCGCAGCAGCGCTGACTGGCAGATCCGCAGCGGCATTGATTTTCAACGCCAGCGCGGTGGCTGCTTGAGCCGCCGTGGCACCGTTGACGATGGCCGCTTGAACACGAACGCCGCCGACGTACAGGTTGAGCACGCCGCTTTGCGTCGCCGCACCGGTCAGGGTCAGCACACCTTTGGCAATGCTGCCTTCGGTGTTGTGCAGCGGCAGGCACCAGATCTCGCCGATCGGGTCGGTCTTGCGCCAGGTTTCGTACATCGAGGCGAGCATCGAGCCTTGGCCGCCAATGCTTTTGGCCAGCGCCACGCTGGACACCAGCACCAGTTTGCCGACGTCGGCTGGTGCGATGTTGTCGTTGACCTGAGCGACGATCAGGCGGCGCATGGCCGACGACGCGCTATTGGCGGCCGAGTTGTCCATTTCGGCGTAGAACAGCGGAACACGAATGTCCGCGGGGATGTTGCTGAATCCGATCGCCATTATTTGGCTCCCTGTGGTTTCGCCGTTTTCACGGCTTTGGTAGTGATATCGCCATCGGCCAGACGTCGACGCCACCAGGCGTTGTCCGGCACTTCACGGCCCTCGAGGGGCAACAGATCGCCCGCTTCCGGGTCTGGCACGGCGCGGCCGGGGGCCGGCAGCACGGTGATGCGTTTGCTCATGGGGTTACGTCTCCAGAGAAAGTCAGTTCCAGGCGCCCGTCGGGGCCTGGACGTTGCAGATTGGGGTCCGCCGGGTCGATCGCATCGACCCGCACGGTGACCCCGGTAAAGGACGACAAGCCGTCCAGTTCACGCTCGTGCCAGCTTTCCGCAGGTTGACCTGGCAGATTGCGGCCAAGCTGGAATTCGGTAAAAAATCGCAGGCGGTAGAGCACGCGGCTGCTGTTGATGGAAACCAGTTCGCCGCCGTCGTACTCGATGGCGCTGTAGTCGTTGCTGGGCTTGAAACCCACCAGTGCGCGCCACAATTCGGCGCGCAAGTCATGCAGTTGATCCAGCGCTACCGCGGCGTCCGTGGTATCGAGCACCAGCGTCACTTCGAAGCGATCGCGGATCGGTTGCAGCATCAGGTTTTGCGCAACGCTCTTGCTTGCCACATCGGCCATGGGGACGACGTAGGCGCAAGGGGTTTGCAGTGGTGTGTTGGCTTGCAGCGTGGCGAGGTCGATGCCGGCGGCCACGCGATTGGCAAGCGTTGGGCATTGCTCACGCAACTGCGTGAGGATCGGAGTGATCTTCATGAGGGCGCTCCAGTTGTATGGAAGGTGCAGTCAGAAACCTGTGGGAGCGAGCTTATGTGGCGAGGGGGCTTGCCCCCGTTGGGTCGCGAAGCGGCCCCCCGCGTGAGTCCAGACAAACCAAGTTATCGGGACTCACGACTGCTTCGCAGCCGAACGGGGGCAAGCCCCCTCGCCACATAAGCCCGCACAGGGGATGTTCGGTTGCATGCAGGGGTTGTATGGAACACTGAACACAATGTGGGAGCGGGCTTGCTCGCGAAAGCGCTGGGTCAGTCAACATTGATGTTGGATGTACTGCCGTCTTCGCGGGCAAGCCCGCTCCCACAGGGTTCTGCGTGTTGGCTACAGCTTTGGGAGGGAACCTGGATCAGGCGAGGGCGTCAGCACTTGGGTCAAGGCAAGTCGCCTCGATCATGCAGCGATAGCTGTTGGTGCGATCGCCGCTGGCGGTGACTTTGTCGATCGACCAGCGACCGCGCATGAAGTCCGGCCAAGTATCGTCCAGCAGTACCAGCCCTTCAGCCGAAAAGTCAGGATTGCCCGGACAGCTGATTTTCACCTTGAGCTTTTCACGGCCCATTTTTCGCACTTCACCTTCGCCGACCGCCTGCGCTTCTTCCTGTTCCTATAGCAACGCGAAGATCAGCGACACCGGTTCACTGTTGATCGGGGCGAGAATCCCCCGGTGGCACTTCGCAAACGCCAATCCGCTTGGCGGCCCAGCGTTCGTAAAGCCCGATGGCCACGTCCGCCCCGGCCATCGCCGTCAGGCAGCCAAAGGCACCGGCGGCCCAGATCGACACGCCGGCGGCGTACAGCAGCATGATCGCCGACACCCCGCAGATCATGCAGGCGCCGGAGCGCAACGCCAGGCGCCGCAGCAGCGACCAGCCACGGGCGCCCTCCTTGTCGGCGCGCCACATTTCGCCGGACACCCCGCCCGCCACGGCGAGGAGGATGACCAGCCAGATCGGCATGTCCAGCAACGCTTGTTGCTCGTTTGTCATGTCACGCCTCCTGGGGTGATTGATGAGTGACGGGGATAGGTGAGCTTTTTGAAGTCGATCGACAAAGAATTACAGTTGCTCAACGATTACGTTGTCGATGAAGGCAAAGTTGGCGTACGGGTTCTGTTCGTTGGAGAAAGCCAGGGTCGTTTGAGTCGTGGTGGCGGTGAAGTCGTAAGTAATGCTGCTCCACTCGATGAAGACTCCCGTGGCGGTCGGCGTGTTGAAGGTGACGGTCTGACCGGCCACTTTCACTTGCACGACACCCTCACCGGAGCGACCGGCGTACCGAGCATTACCCGCACTGAAGGTCAATCGGTACTTGGCCCCTGCCACGGTGGCAAAGTTCTGTTGAATCCCGCCGCCATTGCCATACACATAGTTGGCCAGATCGACAATCACTGCGCCTTCCGCTGCCGTGCCAGGGATTGAACCGCTCACTTTGAAATACTCGGCACCCGACAGAAAGGTGGTCCAGCCCGTGATGAAGTTGGCTTCCACCGGAGTGTCCAGTACACAGCTGTCGCTGCAACCGGGTTGTTCAAAGCTGCCGTTAACCAGGAGGTTCGCAGCAGTAGCGCTGCCCCCAGCGCCGAAAAGAGCCAGCGCCAGCATCAGTGGGCCAATGGTTTTGTTGAATACGTTCATGGTTTACCTATTGCGTTGAATGAGTGAGTTGCGCAGCGATTGCTACACAGGGAGCCCCCAATGAGGGTTGATGTACCTGACGTTAGGCAGGCATTCCAAAAAGCCCGGTTACCCAGGCTTTTCAGTAATGCTCTTGTGCGATCTTTCGGCGCTACTGGCGCGGTACGGATCCATTCAAATTGTTTTTCCGACCGCGGTCCCTGCCCGCCGGATAACTGCTTCTGGTGCTTTACGCTGCACACCCGGGTCAGTTGCCAACCCTCTGAACCGTTGAGGCCGGTTCATCGCTGCCTTTGTGGTGGAACTAAAGAGCTTCGTTTCGAGCCGTCTTGTTGGGCGGCTTGAGACAAAGAATATGCATGGATGCATATACAGTCAATGCATAAATGCATTTATTTATGCATTGAAAATGCGCGAACGCATAAAAGTCCCGCAGACAAAGGGGTTGGCGGTTTTCGACAGGCGAAAAAAAACCCGCCGGGCAGCGGGTTTTATCTGACAGCGGTGAGGTTAACGGGCGTACATGCCCCACCAGAAGACGTGGCCGAGGATGACAATCTGCTCTTCCTGGATTTCCTGGAAGCTGTAGTCTTCGTCCGGATGCTCATCGCGATTGAAGCTGCGCAGGCGAATCCCTGTCGGCAGGCGATAAAGCTGTTTCACCCGCAATTGGCCATTGTGGTTGATGGCGTACAGGTCGCCATCGACGATATCGCCAATCCCGCATTTACCGGCATTCACGCCGACCGTTGCGCCATCGCGCAGCACCGGCAACATACTGTTGCCGCGTACGGTTACGCATTTGGCCTGGTCGAACTGCACACCGTTGTGGCGCAAACTGCGCTTGCCGAAGCGCAGGCTAGAGCGCTCGCTCTCTTCGATGACGAATCTTCCTGATCCAGCAGCCAATTCAACCTCGCGAAGAAAGGGGACCGACACCTCGTCGTCATCGACGGGCGTATCGTCGTCCCACAGGCTTATATCCTTCAGTTCCGAATGCAACTCATCGCGCCCGGCGCTGGCGGCTGGTGTGACATCCGCGCGGCCCCGCAACTGATCGGTGCTCACGGCGAAGTATTCGGCAATCTTCGAAATATGTTTATCCGAAGGATCGACGATCTTCCCGCTGAGGATGCGCGAGAGAGTGGATTGAGGCACGCCGGTGCGACGGTGAAGCTCCGTGGGGGAGATCCCGTGCTGGTCGAGCAGCGCTCTTAAGACGGTAGAAACATTGCGTTTTTGCATAACGCGCATAGTGCTTGATCTTTTTTCGGAAGACAAATGCTGATTTGCATAATTTGAATTGGGCAGCAAGCTCGCGGAGCCATGCGCCCAATTAAGCAAGCAGGGGGGGAGGCGGACTACGATGCCTGGCAATCTGGCTGGAATAAGTGGTGCTGAAGGCTTATGGCAAGTGCGCCGCTCGCCGCCGAGAAACTGTAGAAGCATGGCAAAAATAACTCTTTCTTATGTTAGAGTCCCGCGCGAAAAATGCGGCAATGACGCCTCAGCGATAAATCAGGAAAAAGAATGGCGATTATCAAGAAGAACCCGAATCTTCCTGACTATTTTGTTGAGATACCCGGGGTGTCGGTGCATACACCGACTCACGAAATCCCCTCTATCGTCTCTCAGTACGAGGACGCGAAAGCTCTGTATTTCCCTGACTTGCGGCCTAGTATCGACTTTGATTTCTGGGCGAAGTTAGACACAAATTCTTTGCCAGCTCTTAAGAAGTTGTCCACAACACCGAGCATTACGACGGCGCCGGAAGTTGATGCAGCCGACCAGATAAAACGGATTGAGCGTTCTGGGGTTGACCCAGCAATTGCACAGACTATTAGTCAGCACATGTCGTCGCTACTGGATCAGGTGCTTCCGGTTTACCGGAAACTGTTTGAGGGATACCGATTCACGAAGGGACAGGTCGTTTGGCGGCTTAATGAGATTTGCGCAGAAAACCTACACGTAGACACATATCGTGAAGCGCTGCCGCATCACTTCGCTCGGATGTTCATCAACCTCGACAACCAGCCGCGCATCTGGCATACGAGCTGGCAAGCGGACAAGGTGGTTGAGCTGGCAAGCCAGCGCGTGAGCATGACCAGTCTCTCCGACCTTTCAGACAATGACTTGTGGACCGAGATGAACCGGTCCGTGTTCGGCAAAACAAGTCGGGAATGGTGGGATGACCAACCGCGTCATATAGGTTTCTTCGAGCCAGGGGATGTGTGGGTGGTGGATAGTCGTCTCGTTGCGCATCAGATTTTCTATGGGCGCCGCGCTGTGTCTATCGACTTCTTCGTCGAGCCTGAGTCTATGCTCAATCCGTCTCGCCATTACTTGGAGCTGGCGCGAGAGGCCCGCAGGAAGTTGGTTTCCACCCCCATGAGTAAGATTTTGTTCAGAATTAAACACTTTTGGACGAAGAGCATATCCAGACTGATAGGTTGATCAGTTCGCTTTGACGTCGTCCTCACCGAAATCACTGAGTCATTTTCCTACCCCTTCCGATGAGTGATCGTCTCTACGCTCCCGCGAAGCCATAGGACCTTCCCCCATGTTACCCTCACGCGCACAAAATAGCGTTGCAGCGTGGAGGTTCTCAAAATATCGGCCCCATGCCCATTCGAAACGCCCCATTTTTGCCCCACACACTTGAACGAATAACGCCAAGCCACTGATGAATAAAGCGATTTCAGATCTCTCCTCTCACACGCCAATGATGCAGCAGTACTGGCGCCTGAAGAACCAGCACCCTGACCAGCTGATGTTCTACCGCATGGGCGACTTCTACGAGATCTTCTATGAAGACGCGAAGAAGGCCGCCAAGTTGCTGGACATCACCCTGACGGCTCGCGGGCAATCGGCGGGTCAGGCGATTCCGATGTGTGGGATTCCTTACCACGCCGCGGAAGGTTACCTGGCGAAACTGGTGAAGCTGGGCGAGTCGGTGGTGATCTGTGAGCAGGTCGGCGATCCGGCCACCAGCAAAGGCCCGGTGGATCGTCAGGTGGTGCGGATCATCACACCCGGCACGGTCAGCGATGAAGCGCTGCTGGATGAGCGTCGGGACAACCTGATCGCGGCGGTGCTGGGTGACGAGCGTCTGTTCGGTCTGGCGGTGCTGGACATCACCAGCGGCAACTTCACCGTACTGGAGATCAAAGGCTGGGAAAACCTGCTGGCGGAACTGGAGCGGGTCAATCCGGTTGAGTTGATGATCCCGGACGACTGGCCGAAGGACCTGCCGGCGGAGAAACGTCGTGGGGTTCGTCGCCGTGCGCCGTGGGATTTCGAGCGCGACTCGGCGCTGAAAAGTCTTTGCCAGCAGTTTTCCACCCAGGACCTGAAAGGTTTCGGCTGCGAGAACCTGACCCTGGCGATCGGCGCTGCTGGCTGCCTGCTCAGCTATGCCAAGGAAACCCAACGCACCGCCCTGCCGCACTTGCGCAGCCTGCGTCATGAACGCCTGGACGACACCGTGGTGCTGGACGGCGCGAGCCGTCGCAACCTGGAACTGGACACCAACCTGGCCGGCGGTCGCGACAACACCTTGCAATCGGTGGTCGACCGCTGCCAGACCTCCATGGGCAGCCGCCTGCTGACCCGTTGGCTGAACCGTCCGCTGCGGGATTTGACCGTATTGCTGGCGCGTCAGAGCTCGATCACTTGCCTGCTCGACGGTTACCGCTTCGAAAAACTGCAACCGCAGCTCAAGGAAATCGGTGACATCGAGAGGATTCTGGCGCGGATCGGCCTGCGCAATGCCCGTCCTCGTGACCTGGCGCGTCTGCGCGATGCTCTCGGTGCATTGCCAGAGTTGCAGCGAGCGATGGCCGAGCTTGAAGCCCCGCACATCATTCAACTGGCCACGACCACCAGCACCTACCCGGAACTGGCGGCGCTGCTGGAAAAAGCCATTATCGATAATCCGCCCGCCGTCATCCGTGACGGCGGCGTGTTGAAAACCGGTTACGACAGCGAACTCGACGAGTTGCAATCGCTGAGCGAAAACGCCGGGCAGTTCCTGATCGATCTTGAAGCCCGGGAGAAGGCCCGCACCGGCCTGGCCAACCTCAAAGTCGGCTACAACCGCATTCATGGTTACTTCATCGAGTTGCCGAGCAAGCAAGCCGAGTCAGCGCCGGCGGACTATATCCGCCGCCAGACTCTTAAAGGCGCCGAGCGCTTCATCACGCCAGAACTGAAGGCGTTCGAAGACAAGGCGCTGTCGGCCAAGAGCCGGGCCCTGGCTCGCGAGAAGATGCTGTACGAAGCGCTGCTCGAAGACCTGATCGCCCAGTTGCCGCCCTTGCAAGACACCGCCGCCGCACTGGCCGAACTGGACGTGCTGAGCAACCTCGCCGAGCGTGCACTGAACCTGGACCTGAACTGCCCGCGCTTCGTCAGCGAGCCGTGCATGCGCATCAGCCAGGGCCGTCACCCGGTGGTCGAGCAAGTACTCACCACGCCGTTCGTGGCCAACGACCTGAACCTCGACGACAACACCCGCATGCTGGTGATCACCGGTCCGAACATGGGCGGTAAATCCACCTACATGCGTCAGACCGCGTTGATCGTACTGTTGGCGCATATCGGCAGTTTCGTGCCGGCAGCCAGTTGCGAATTGTCCTTGGTCGACCGGATCTTCACCCGGATCGGTTCCAGCGATGACCTGGCTGGCGGGCGCTCGACCTTCATGGTCGAAATGAGCGAAACCGCGAACATCCTGCACAACGCCACCGAACGCAGCCTGGTGCTGATGGACGAAGTCGGACGCGGTACCAGCACCTTCGACGGCCTGTCCCTTGCCTGGGCCGCGGCCGAGCGTTTGGCGCACCTGCGGGCCTACACACTGTTCGCCACCCACTATTTCGAGCTGACGGTGCTGCCGGAAGCCCAGCCGCTGGTGGCCAACGTGCACCTCAATGCCACCGAACACAACGAACGCATCGTGTTCCTGCACCACGTGTTGCCTGGGCCTGCCAGCCAGAGTTATGGCCTGGCGGTTGCTCAGTTGGCCGGTGTGCCGAGCGAAGTGATCGTGCGCGCTCGCGAACACTTGAGCCGACTGGAATCCACAGCGCTGCCTCATGAGGTTCCGAAGCCGGCCAAAGGCAAACCGGTCACGCCGCAGCAAAGCGACATGTTCGCCAGCCTGCCGCACCCGGTGCTGGATGAGCTGGCCAAGCTCGACCTGGATGACCTGACACCACGCAGGGCTTTGGAAATGCTCTATACATTAAAGACACGGATCTAACGCACTTGCGTGCAAGCTGTTAGAATCTCGCGCGGTTTGGGATGCTGCAGGCTAATAGCCTGGCCTGCAGACTATCGCTCCCGAACCTGGCGACCCCGTCCTGAAGGGGCTCCGCTGCCGCCGCCTGAGGAGAGAATTAGAAATGACCTTCGTCGTCACCGACAACTGCATCAAGTGCAAGTACACCGACTGCGTAGAAGTCTGTCCGGTGGACTGCTTTTACGAAGGCCCGAACTTCCTGGTGATTCACCCGGATGAGTGCATCGACTGCGCCCTGTGCGAACCCGAATGCCCTGCCGTGGCCATCTTCTCCGAAGATGAAGTTCCGGAAGATATGCAGGAATTCATTCAGCTGAACGTTGAGCTGGCGGAAATCTGGCCCAATATCACCGAGAAGAAAGAATCGTTGCCCGATGCCGAAGAGTGGGATGGCGTCAAAGGCAAGATCAAAGACCTCGAACGCTGATTATTCCTGCGTTCCCGAAAAGGCCCCTTGCGGGCCTTTTTGCTTTTCTGCAGGCAAAAAAAGGGGCGGTATTACCCGCCCACATTTTTTCCCTATTCCTTGTGTTCCTTTTCATCGTCCTGATGAACCGCTTCCTGCGATGTCCATTCCCCTCTTCCTTGAAGGGCGTGTCTATCCGTCGACACAGTTCAAATACTAGAGAGTTCCCCACCAAGAGCAATCGGCCCCTGGCGCTAAAATCGTTTGTCATATGTTGTTCGTATAAAATAATAATCATATAAATCAATTAGATACACCATCACAAAGTTTGGAATAGACGACTGCCAGGGTGTAAAAATAACGAACACTTACGAAAGAGTAAGCAAAGACTTACAGCACGAGACTACAAACCTGAGATGGATGTCGGAGACGACTCCCTTTCCATATTTTCGGCAACAAAAAGCCCCGAATCAGTCGGGGCTTTTTGTTATCGGTTGAGCGAATTGCTTATTGGAACAGCGATTCACTCGACAGGCCGTTTTTCTCGAGAATCTCCCGAAGACGCTTGAGGCCTTCAACCTGAATTTGCCTGACCCGCTCCCGGGTCAGGCCGATTTCCAGGCCTACATCTTCAAGCGTGCTGCTCTCGTGACCTCGCAAGCCGAAGCGGCGTACGACCACCTCGCGTTGCTTGTCGGTCAGCTCCGAGAGCCACTGATCGATGCTCTGTGACAGGTCGTCGTCCTGCAACAGTTCGCATGGATCGGTCGGGCGATCATCGGTAAGGGTGTCCAGCAGGGTTTTATCCGAATCCGGACCCAGCGAGACGTCGACCGAAGAAACCCGCTCGTTCAGGCCGAGCATGCGCTTGACCTCGCCTACCGGTTTTTCCAGCAGGTTGGCGATTTCTTCGGGGGAGGGTTCGTGATCGAGCTTTTGAGTCAGCTCCCGTGCAGCTCGCAAGTACACGTTGAGCTCTTTGACCACATGGATCGGCAACCGGATGGTCCGGGTTTGATTCATGATCGCGCGCTCGATGGTCTGACGAATCCACCAGGTCGCGTAGGTCGAAAAGCGGAAGCCACGTTCGGGATCGAACTTTTCTACTGCCCGGATCAGGCCGAGGTTGCCCTCTTCGATCAGGTCCAGCAGCGACAGCCCACGATTGACGTAACGCCGGGCGATTTTCACCACCAGCCGCAGGTTGCTTTCAATCATGCGCTTGCGCCCGGCCGGATCACCACTTTGCGACAAGCGCGCAAAATGAACTTCTTCTTCCGGGGAGAGCAATGGGGAAAAGCCGATTTCGTTGAGGTACAGCTGCGTGGCATCGAGTGCCCGTGTGTAGTCGATGTACTTGTGTTGCTTAAGCGAAGCGGAGTGTTTGGATTTGGCACGAACGGAAGGTGGTGCATCCCCTTCATCATTCGACATCGAATCCGTAGCGATGCCGGTCTCCATCAGGAGAACCTCATCGTCGATGTCAAACTCCGGCACTTCTTTACTGAGAGCCATTGTTATAGTCCTTTGGTGAGTTCGACCTCAAGCTCAAGCGGCGCCTTTATCCCTGGCAACGCTGGAGCCTGTTCCCTCTACGTGACGGAACAGGCTGGCTAACAAATCAACGACGTGGCAGGAATTGCAGCGGATCTACCGGTTTACCTTGTCGGCGAATCTCAAAATGCAGCTTCACCCGGTCTGTACCTGTTGACCCCATTTCGGCAATTGTCTGTCCGACTTTGACCTGCTGCCCCTCCCGAACCAACAACCTGCGGTTATGTCCGTAGGCACTGACGTAGGTATCGCTGTGTTTGATGATGACTAATTCGCCGTAGCCCCTTAAGCCACTCCCGGCGTATACCACCGTCCCATCAGACGCAGCTAAAACAGGCTGTCCCAAATCTCCGGCGATATCAATTCCTTTATTCAAACTACCGTTTGAAGAGAATTTACCAATCAGAATGCCACTAGAAGGCCACCCCCAGCCCGTCGGGGCCGGACCGGCAGGAGGCAGTGGCGCGGGTGCCGGCTTGTTGGCGACGGACGGTGCAAGCACTGTTGTAGTGGTTGTCGCGCCATTTGCCTGGCGCCGAATTACTGTGGTTTTACTCGACGACGAAGGCGAAGAACTGGACGAACTCACGACCGCCGTCGGCGTTGAACCACTGCGACCGTCAAAGCGAATCGTCTGACCCGGATGGATCGTGTAAGGCGTAGGAATGTTGTTCCGTGCCGCGAGGGCTTTGTAGTCCCAACCGTAGCGAAAAGCGATGGAGAACAAGGTGTCCTTGGGTCGGACAACGTACTGGCCAGTGGTCACAGCCGGACGCTGGGCGACCGCGTTATTGCGATCGACGACACTCGCACTACCTGATTTGGTGCTGGAACATCCGACCAGCAAGGTACTCAAGACAAGGCCAGTCACCAGACGCTGAAAGCTCGTTATACCCATTCGCTGCGCAATGACTGTGAGACTCACCCGCCGCTCCCTTTGTGGTGGCTGAAAATGTGGATTGCCGTACTCCGGCACGAAATGTCGCAAGTATATCGGGCCGAACAGGCTTTACCTTCAATGAAGCGGATTCACTTCACACATACGTTTACTGCATGACGATGAATTGCGTTTAGCCAATCGATGCCGCTGTAAGACCCGGGCAATCGAAGAGAATTCAGCGCGTTGAAACAAATGCTCAGGCCAATGGCCCATTGAGCAATGGCACAAAGCGCACCGCCCCCAGAACACGCCTGGAAAAGCCCTGCTCTTCACGGATGATCAACATCAATTGTTGAACCTCACCGGAACCAACCGGAATCACCAGCCGTCCGCCCGGTGCCAATTGGTCGAGCAATGCCTGAGGCACGTCGGTGGCCACGGCGGTGACGATAATGCCGTTGTAAGGCGCCAGCGCTGGCCAGCCTTCCCAGCCATCGCCCCAGCGAAATACCACGTTGCGCAGGTTCAGTTCCACCAGGCGCTCCTTGGCCCGGTCTTGCAGAACCTTGATACGCTCCACGGAAAAAACCCGCTCGACCAACTGCGACAGCACCGCCGTCTGGTAACCCGAACCGGTACCGATTTCCAGCACCTTATCCAGAGGACCGGCTTCCAGCAGCAGCTCGCTCATGCGAGCCACCATATAAGGCTGGGAGATGGTCTGGTTATGCCCGATCGGCAGCGCCGTATCTTCATAGGCGCGATGGGCCAACGCCTCATCGACGAACAGGTGACGCGGCGTGCGGCGGATGACTTCCAGCACCTTGGTGTTCGACACCCCTTCTTCATAGAGGCGCTGAATCAGGCGTTCGCGGGTCCGTTGGGAGGTCATCCCAATACCGCGATGCAGAATATCGTCTTGTTCACGAGCCATTAGCGCAATCCCTCCAGCCAGCCATCGAGACTTCTGAAGGCATCATTAAAGGTGCGATCCAGTTGCAGTGGAGTGATTGAAACATAGCCTTGCATCACCGCATGGAAATCGGTGCCCGGGCCGCCATCTTCAGCGTCCCCCGCTGCGGCGATCCAGTAACCGGATTTGCCGCGCGGGTCGACTACTTTCATTGGCGCGGCAGCCCGGGCGCGGTGGCCGAGACGGGTCAGCTGGATACCGCGGATGTGATCCAGCGGCAAGTTGGGAATGTTCACATTCAGTACCGTGCGCGGTGGCAGATCAAGATCCGCGTGGGCCTCTACCAGTTTGCGCGCAAAATAGGCGGCTGTGGGAAGGTTCTCTACTTGCCGTGAGACGAACGAAAAGGCAAACGAAGGACGCTCAAGGAAACGTCCTTCGAGGGCCGCTGCCACGGTGCCGGAATACAGCACGTCATCCCCCAGGTTGGCCCCCAGGTTGATGCCGGAAACCACCATGTCCGGCTCGAACTCCAACAAGCCGTTAAGGCCCAGGTGCACGCAGTCGGTGGGTGTGCCGTTGAGGCTGATAAAGCCGTTGGCCAGGGTTTGCGGGTGCAACGGACGGTCGAGCGTCAGCGAACTGCTGGCGCCGCTTTTGTCCTGGTCCGGGGCGATAACCACGCATTCGGTGTAATCCGCCAGCGCAGCATAAAGCGCGGCGAGACCGGGTGCTGTTACCCCATCGTCGTTAGAAATCAGAATACGCATGGGCTGTCCGTCTGCCCCACCGGCACCAGATCGACGAGTTCGCGCACCAATACAGTGGCGAAGCATCCGGCCGGGAGGACGAATTCCAGTTGCAGAATGTCAGGCTCGGGATAATGCCACGTCAACCCGCCAATGGGCAGCCGCAGAATTCGACGTTCGTGGTTCATTCCGGCGTTAATCAACCAATCGCGCAGATCCGCTTCGCGAGCGGCAATTGCCTGCTCCAGTTCATGGACAGCGCCCGACGCTGGTGAGTCACCTTCGCCCCATTGCGGGCCGGTCGGATGCAGGTCGAGAATTGCCAGACGTGGGTCGCTGCATTCGGCAACACCGGCCGGAAAGAAACTGCGGCTGTCGGTGAACGCCAGCAGATCGCCCACCTGAGCGCGCTGCCAGGTGCCATCGGCGACGCGCGCCGCCAACACCTGGTTGAACAGAAAACTGCGCGCGGTGGAGAGCAGGCGCGAACGCACATTGCGTTGCTCCGGCAAGGCCTTGCGCGCCGCCCAGGCACGGGCATCGACAACGTTGCCACCGTCATGACCAAAACGCTGAGCACCGAAATAATTGGGAATACCTTGCCTGGCGATCAGTTGCAGACGCTCTTCGATTGCCACCTTGTCACCGGCGAACTGGGTCAGGCGCAAAGTGAAGCCGTTGGCCGAATGGGCACCGCGTTGCAGTTTGCGTTTATGCCGGCCGGTCTTGAGGATTTTCAGTGTGTCGTTTTCCGCCGCCGACAGATCAGGATCGGCCTTGCCCGGCAGTTGCACGCTGAACCACTGGCGAGTCAGTGCCTGACGATCCTTGAGGCCCGCATAGCTGACAGTACGCAAGGGCACGCCCGCCGCCTTGGCGATACGCCGTGCTGCTTCTTCGGTATTCAGGCCACGCTTCTCCACCCAGATCCACAGGTGTTCGCCTTCGCCGCTGAGGGGAATATCGAGGACTTCATCGACCTGAAAATCTTCCGCGGTGGCTTTCAGCACCGCACTGCCGAGGGCTTGACCATAGGCTCGCGGGCCGAGCAATTGCAGTTCGTTCATGCGCGCAACAACAGGGCAACGGAGTGCACGGCAATGCCTTCTTCGCGACCGACAAAGCCAAGCTTTTCGGTGGTGGTAGCTTTCACGTTCACTTGATCCAACTCAACTTGAAGATCCGCGGCAATCAGCGCGCGCATCGATTCGATATGCGGGGCCATTTTCGGGGCCTGGGCGACGATGGTGTTATCCACGTTGCCGACTTTCCAGCCCTTGGCGTGGATCAGTGCGACGACGTGACGCAACAATACCCGGCTGTCGGCCCCCTTGAATTGCGGGTCGGTGTCGGGGAAGTGCTTGCCGATATCACCCAGCGCGGCAGCACCGAGCAAGGCATCGCTCAAGGCGTGCAGCAGGACATCACCGTCGGAATGGGCGAGCAGCCCGAAGCCGTGTGCAATCCGCACACCGCCCAGAGTAATGAAATCGCCTTCAGCGAAACGGTGCACATCGTAGCCGTGGCCAATACGCATAAAAAAACGCCCCGATTTTTGTCAGGGCGTGATTCTACCTGCATTAGACGCCTAGGGCGCGTGCGTGATGCTGCAAGTGGTCGTCAATGAAGCTGGCGATGAAGAAATAACTGTGGTCGTAGCCCGGTTGCAAACGCAACGTCAGCGGATGACCCGCCAGTTTGGCTGCCTGTTGCAAGGCTTCAGGCTTGAGCTGGGTGGCCAGGAAATCATCGCGATCACCCTGATCGACCAGCAGCGGCAGCTTCTCGTCAGCCTCGGCGATCAATGCACAGGCATCCCACTCGCGCCACTTCGAACGGTCTTCGCCCAGATAACGGGAAAAGGCTTTCTGACCCCAGGGGCAATCCATCGGGTTGTTGATCGGCGAGAACGCCGACACCGATAGATAACGCCCCGGATTGCGCAACGCGCAAACCAGCGCACCGTGGCCACCCATGGAGTGACCGCTGATGCCACGCTTGTCCGACGCAGGGAAATGCGCTTCGACCAATGCCGGCAATTCCTGCACGACATAGTCATGCATCCGATAGTGCCGGGACCAGGGTTCCTGCGTGGCATTCAGATAAAACCCGGCACCGAGACCGAAGTCCCAGGCGCCGTCCGGATCACCCGGCACATCAGGACCGCGAGGGCTGGTGTCCGGTGCGACGATGATCAGCCCCAGCTCGGCGGCCATGCGCATGGCGCCGGCCTTTTGCATGAAGTTCTCGTCGGTGCAGGTCAGGCCGGACAACCAGTACAGCACCGGTAGTTTGCCGCCCTGCTCCGCTTGCGGCGGCAGGTACACGGCAAACACCATGTCGCAACCAAGCACTTCTGAGCGATGGCGATAGCGCTTGTGCCAACCGCCGAAGCTCTTCTGACAGGAGATATTTTCCAGGCTCATGACCGACCTCAGAAATGGATGACGCTACGGATGCTTTTGCCTTCATGCATCAGGTCGAATGCCTTGTTGATATCTTCCAGGCCCATGGTGTGGGTGATGAAAGTATCCAGCGGGATCTCGCCGGTCTGGGCCATTTCGACGTAGCTTGGCAACTCGGTACGCCCGCGAACGCCACCGAATGCCGAACCGCGCCAGACGCGACCGGTAACCAACTGGAACGGACGGGTGGAGATTTCCTGACCGGCACCGGCCACGCCGATGATCACCGACTCCCCCCAACCTTTATGGCAGCACTCAAGTGCAGCACGCATCAATTGGACGTTGCCGATGCACTCGAAAGAAAAGTCGACGCCGCCATCGGTCATGTCGACGATCACTTCCTGAATCGGACGATCGAAGTCTTTCGGGTTTACACAATCGGTAGCGCCCAATTGCCTGGCGATTTCGAACTTGGCCGGATTGATGTCGATGGCGATGATCCGCCCGGCCTTGGCTTTGACTGCGCCGATCACAGCCGACAGACCGATGCCGCCCAAGCCGAAGATGGCGACGGTGTCACCCGGTTTGACCTTGGCGGTGTTGATCACCGCGCCAATGCCGGTGGTGACGCCGCAGCCCAGCAGGCAGACTTTTTCCAGTGGTGCTTCTTTAGGAATTTTGGCGACGGAGATTTCCGGCAGCACGGTGTATTCGGAGAACGTCGAGGTGCCCATGTAGTGGAAAATCGTTTCACCCTTGTAGGAAAAACGCGAAGTTCCATCCGGCATCAGGCCTTTCCCCTGAGTCGCACGAATCGCCTGGCAGAGGTTGGTCTTACCCGACAGACAGAATTTGCACTTGCCACATTCCGGGGTGTACAGCGGGATCACGTGATCGCCGACGGCGACCGAGGTCACGCCCTCACCGATCGCTTCGACCACCGCGCCACCTTCGTGACCCAGAATCGACGGGAAGATGCCTTCCGGGTCCGCGCCCGAGAGGGTGTAGGCATCGGTATGGCAGACACCGGAAGCGACCACGCGCAACAGAACTTCACCGGCCTTGGGCATGGCGACATCGACTTCAACGATTTCGAGGGGTTTCTTGGCCTCGAAGGCAACGGCGGCGCGCGACTTGATCATGCTGGCTCTCCAGTAAATAAAAACGAGACAAGGAGTGTAATACAGCGCCTTACGATGAATAATCAGAACAAAAGCAAAACATTATTGCCATACAGGGATAATCCTGATGTCCGAAAACCGCTGGGAAGGCATCGATGAGTTCGTCGCCGTGGCCGAGTGCAGCCAATTCACCGCTGCGGCTGAGCGCCTTGGGGTTTCTTCCTCTCACATCAGTCGCCAAATCGTACGGCTGGAAGAGCGCCTGCAAACCCGTTTGCTTTATCGCAGTACCCGCCGGGTCACGCTGACCGAGGCCGGGCAAACCTTTTTGCAACATTGCCAGCGTTTGCAGGACGGTCGCGAAGAAGCACTGCGCGCTGTCGGCGACCTGACCAGCGAACCCAAGGGCATGCTGCGCATGACCTGTGCCGTGGCCTACGGCGAACGATTCATCGTGCCTCTGGTGACTCGCTTCATGGGGTTGTATCCGCAACTGCGCGTCGACATCGAGCTGAGCAACCGACCGCTCGATCTGGTGCATGAAGGGCTGGACCTGGCCATCCGTCTCGGCCGCCTGCAGGACTCAAGGTTGGTCGCAACACGCCTGGCGCCACGACGCATGTACCTGTGCGCCTCGCCGTCCTACCTGGAACGGTACGGTCGCCCACACAGCCTGTCGGAACTGAGTCGACATAACTGCCTCATCGGCAGCTCGGATATCTGGCAGTTGGAGCAGAACGGGCGGGAATTTTCCCAGCGAGTACAGGGAAACTGGCGCTGCAACAGTGGGCAAGCAGTGCTGGATGCGGCGCTACAAGGGGTTGGGTTGTGTCAGTTGCCGGATTACTACGTCCTGGAGCATCTGAAAAGCGGTGAATTGATTTCGCTGCTGGAAGCGCATCAGCCGCCAAACACAGCGGTTTGGGCGCTTTACCCACAGCAACGGCATCTGTCGCCGAAGGTACGAAAGTTGGTGGATTACTTGAAGGAAGGGTTGGCCGAACGGCCGGAGTACCGGAGTTAGCTCTATCAGTGAACGTAATGGCAGGTTCATTGCCTTGGCTACCGCTTTCGCGAGCAAGCCCGCTCCCACACTGGTTCTGCGTCAGACTCCAAACATACAACCGACCGAGATCGAATGTGGGAGCAGGCTTGCTCGCGAAAGGCGCGACGCGGTGCCCCGACTGAACACGAAAAGACTTAGCGGCGGTTGGCCCAACGCTGCCGCAACCACTCAAGGTCTTCGGGGCGAGTGACTTTGATGTTATCGGATCGCCCTTCAATCAGACGCGGCGCCTGGCCCGACCATTCCATGGCCGAGGCTTCATCGGTGATGACAACGTCCGCCACCAGACTATCCGCCAGTGCCCGATGCAAGGCGCCAAGACGAAACATCTGCGGTGTATAAGCCTGCCAGATCACACTGCGATCCACCGTTTCCAGCACACGCCCATGCTTGTCGACTCGTTTGAGGGTATCGCGCGCAGGCACCGCCAACAGACCGCCCACCGGATCGTCAGCCAGTTCACTGAGCAATTTATCGAGATCGTCACGCGCCAGATTTGGCCGTGCGGCATCGTGAACCAACACCCAATCCTCATCGTCAGCGCCCTGGGCATGCAGATGCAGCAAGGCATTGAGCACCGACCCGGAACGCTCGGCGCCACCTTCGACCCGCTGAATACGCGGATCGGCTGCACACGCCAGGTTCGGCCAGTAAGGATCGTCGATTGCAAGACTGACCACCAACCCCTTCAGGGCAGGATGATCGAGGAAACAGCCGAGGCTGTGTTCGAGAATAGTGCGCCCGCCCAGCTGCAAGTATTGCTTGGGACGGTCCGCGGCCATACGGGCACCGACGCCCGCGGCAGGAATTACAGCCCAGAAGGCCGGTAACGACTCAATCATTGGGCCAACTGGTAAAGGGTTTCACCATCCTTGACCATGCCCAACTCATGACGAGCCCGTTCTTCAACGGTCTCCATGCCCTTTTTCAATTCGCTGACTTCGGCGTCCATCACCCGATTACGCTCCAGCAACGCCTCGTTCTCGGCATGCTGATCCGCAATCTGCTGCTTCAGCTCGGCCACTTGCGCCAGGCTGCCATTACCCACCCACAGGCGGTACTGCAGGCCGGCCAGCAGCAAGAGCAAGACGAGGAACAACCAATTGGGACTGCGCATCGAATATCAGGTATCCAGTAAAAAAAGACAGCCATGCCAAAACTTTGAAGCTTCTGATAGCACGAAGCCTGGAATAACCAGGCTTGTGCTCTTAAGGCATCAGATTAGTGGCAAATCCATCGCTGTCGCGATTTTTCCGACACAATCCGGTGTCTTTTTACCGTTTAGCAATCAGCCGCGGAATTCGCTACGACCGTTGTACTTGGCTTTGCCATTCAACTGCTCTTCGATACGCAGCAGTTGGTTGTACTTGGAAACGCGGTCGGAACGGCACAGGGAGCCGGTCTTGATCTGGCCAGCCGCAGTGCCCACAGCCAGGTCGGCAATGGTCGAATCTTCGGTTTCGCCGGAGCGGTGCGAGATCACGGCGGTATAACCAGCGGCCTTGGCCATCTGGATGGCTTCCAGGGTTTCGGTCAGGGTGCCGATCTGGTTGAACTTGATCAGGATCGAGTTGGCGATCTTTTTATCGATGCCTTCTTTCAGGATCTTGGTGTTGGTCACGAACAGGTCGTCGCCCACCAGTTGGGTCTTTTCGCCGATTTTGTCGGTGAGGATTTTCCAGCCAGCCCAGTCGGACTCGTCCAGACCGTCTTCGATGGAGATGATCGGGTAACGCTCGGTCAGGCCTTTCAGGTAGTCGGCGAAACCTTCAGCGGTGAACACCTGGCCTTCGCCGGACAGGTTGTACTTGCCGTCTTCGTAGAATTCGCTGGCCGCGCAGTCCAGTGCCAGGGTCACGTCGGTGCCCAGCTTGTAACCGGCGTTGGCCACGGCTTCGGAGATCACTTTCAAAGCGTCTTCGTTGGAGGCCAGGTTCGGCGCGAAACCACCTTCGTCACCGACGGCAGTGCTCAGGCCACGGGCCTTCAGAACGGCTTTGAGGTGATGGAAAATCTCGGTGCCCATGCGCAGACCTTCCGAGAAAGACTTGGCGCCTACCGGCTGAACCATGAATTCCTGGATGTCGACGTTGTTATCAGCGTGCTCGCCACCGTTGATGATGTTCATCATCGGAACCGGCATCGAGTAAACACCCGGGGTGCCGTTCAGGTTGGCAATGTGAGCGTACAGCGGCAGGTCCTGGTCCTGTGCTGCTGCCTTGGCCGCGGCCAGGGAAACGGCGAGGATCGCGTTGGCGCCCAGGGTCGCTTTGTTTTCAGTGCCGTCGAGCTTGATCATCGCGTGATCCAGCGCTTTTTGGTCGCTTGGGTCTGTACCCAGCAACAGATCACGGATCGGACCGTTGATGTTGGCTACTGCCTTGAGCACACCCTTACCCAGGTAACGGCTCTTGTCGCCATCACGCAGCTCGAGCGCTTCACGCGAGCCAGTAGAAGCACCGGACGGCGCGCAAGCGCTGCCGATGATGCCGTTATCGAGAAGCACGTCTGCTTCCACAGTGGGATTGCCACGGGAGTCGAGAACTTCACGACCTTTGATGTCGACGATTTTTGCCATTGTTGTAAACACTCCAAAGTTGACGAAAACGACGCAGCTGAAGGAAATCTTTTATCGTCGGCAGAGACAGACAGCGGGCAGGCTTGCGGACGATAAGGCTCAAGCCTGAGGGCCTGAGCAATAAACCGTGCGGTACTTTACCGGAGAATCGGGGTTTACGCGGTTTCTACCGTTGGAAAACTCTTCACCAGTTCGTCCAGTGCTTTGAGTTGAGCCAGGAAGGGTTCCAGTTTGTCCAGACGCAAGGCGCAGGGGCCGTCGCATTTGGCGTTGTCCGGGTCCGGGTGCGCTTCGAGGAACAGGCCGGCCAGCGACTGGCTCATGCCGGCCTTGGCCAGGTCGGTGACCTGGCCGCGACGACCGCCGGCGGAATCGGAGCGACCGCCGGGCATTTGCAGCGCGTGGGTCACGTCGAAGAACACCGGGTATTCGAACTGCTTCATGATGCCGAAGCCAAGCATGTCGACCACCAGGTTGTTGTAGCCGAAGCTCGAACCACGCTCGCAGAGGATCAACTGATCGTTACCGGCTTCTACGCATTTGTTCAGGATGTGTTTCATTTCCTGAGGCGCGAGGAACTGGGCTTTCTTGATGTTGATCACCGCACCGGTCTTGGCCATCGCGACCACGAGGTCAGTCTGGCGTGACAGGAAGGCCGGCAGCTGGATGATGTCGCAGACTTCAGCGACGACCGCGGCCTGATCAGGCTCGTGGACGTCGGTGATGATCGGCACGCCGAACGCTTGCTTGATGTCCTGGAAAATCCGCATGCCCTCTTCCAGGCCGGGGCCACGGTAAGAGGTCACAGAAGAACGGTTGGCCTTGTCGAAACTGGCCTTGAACACGTAAGGGATACCGAGTTTCTCGGTAACCTTTACGTACTCTTCGCAGACCTGCATCGCCATGTCGCGGCTTTCCAGTACGTTCATGCCACCGAACAGCACCATCGGCTTGTCGTTAGCGATCTCGATGTTGCCTACGCGGATGATTTTCTGCGCCATGAAGTTCAAGCCTTCTTCTGATGTTGAGCCAAAGCGGCTTTGACGAAACCGCTGAACAACGGGTGACCGTCACGTGGAGTAGAGGTGAACTCAGGGTGGAACTGGCAAGCGACGAACCACGGATGATCCGGCGCTTCGACCACTTCAACCAGCGCGCCATCACCGGAACGACCGGAGATTTTCAGGCCGGCCTCCATGATTTGCGGCAGCAGGTTGTTGTTCACTTCGTAGCGATGACGGTGACGCTCGACGATCACGTCCTTGGCGTAGCAATCGTGCACCAGGGAACCTGGCTCAAGCAGGCAATCCTGAGCGCCGAGGCGCATGGTGCCGCCCAGGTCGGAGGCTTCGGTACGGGTTTCGACTGCGCCGGTGGCATCTTCCCACTCGGTGATCAGCCCCACCACCGGGTGACCGCTGGCGCGATCGAACTCTGTGGAGTTGGCGTCTTTCCAGCCCATGACGTTACGAGCGAACTCGATAACGGCCACTTGCATGCCCAGGCAGATGCCCAGGTACGGAACCTTGTTTTCGCGAGCGTATTGAACGGCGGTGATCTTGCCTTCCACGCCACGCAGACCGAAGCCACCCGGTACCAGGATGGCGTCGACGCCTTCCAGCAGCGCGGTGCCCTGGTTTTCGATGTCTTCGGAGTCGATGTAGCGCAGGTTGACCTTGGTACGGTTGCTGATGCCGGCGTGACTCATCGCTTCGATCAGCGATTTGTAGGCGTCCAGCAGCTCCATGTACTTGCCGACCATGGCGATGGTGACTTCGTGCTCAGGGTTGAGCTTGGCATCGACCACCGCTTCCCACTCGGACAGATCGGCGCTATCGCATTGCAGACCGAAACGCTCGACGACGAAATCATCCAGGCCCTGGGAGTGCAGAATGCCCGGGATCTTGTAGATGGTGTCGGCGTCTTCCAGCGCGATCACCGCACGTTCTTCAACGTTGGTGAACTGCGCGATCTTGCGACGCGAAGAGATATCGATCGGGTGATCGGAGCGGCATACCAGCACATCAGGTTGCAGGCCGATGGAACGCAGTTCCTTGACCGAGTGCTGAGTTGGCTTGGTTTTGGTTTCGCCGGCGGTGGCGATGTACGGCACCAGTGTCAGGTGCATCAGCATCGCGCGCTTGGCGCCGACTTCGAAACGCAATTGACGGATCGCTTCGAGGAACGGTTGCGACTCGATGTCACCCACGGTGCCACCGATTTCGACCATGGCCACGTCGGCATCGCCGGCGCCTTTGATGATCCGGCGCTTGATTTCGTCGGTGATGTGCGGGATCACCTGAATGGTTGCGCCCAGGTAATCACCACGGCGCTCTTTGCGCAGCACGTGTTCGTAGACACGGCCGGTAGTGAAGTTGTTGTTCTGGGTCATGGTCGTGCGGATGAACCGCTCATAGTGGCCCAGGTCCAGGTCGGTCTCGGCGCCGTCATGGGTGACGAACACTTCACCGTGCTGGAACGGGCTCATGGTGCCCGGGTCAACGTTGATGTACGGGTCCAGCTTCAGCATGGTGACCTTAAGTCCCCGCGCCTCCAGGATGGCCGCCAATGAAGCCGAGGCAATGCCTTTCCCCAATGAAGAAACAACACCGCCCGTGACGAATATGTAGCGCGTCATGAAAAACCCTAGAAGTCTGCGTTAAAGCGGTCCGAGCCGCCGGGGAAAGCGAAGGAAGGCCGAAGCCCCCGATCACCTGCATTAATCACAGTGCACCTTTCAAAAAAACCGCCGCGTTGGGACAGACCGGTAGATGAAACACCAGTAGGTTGCTCGCTACACATTTTTTGGAATCGCCCAGCAAAGACTGCTTGGTAATCGGCAACTCCTGCGATTCAGGCGAATCCACAGAAGTTGTATCAAGAAGGGAGCGTAGTCTACCGGAAAGCCCCTTTCAGCTCAAACCTTGATCTTCGATCAGCGGCTGCCAGTGCAAATTCCAGCCACTCTGCATATCGCCATTTAGCCCCTGCAGGTTCGCCACCGCCAGCAATTGCTGGCCTCTGTAGACCAGCGGCAATCTGCCACGGGCGAAGCTCGGGATGCCGCTTTCGTTGAGCAAACGCTTCAAGTCACGGTGACCGCGATCGGCCAGATTCATGACCTCGCCTCCCTCGCGATAGCGGATCTGCAGCGGGCCATTGGGGATCTGACCTGTGAGTGTGAGCACACCGTTATCCGGCAACACCAGTGATACCGTGGGATCAGCCCAAGACCCCGGGGATGGCGCAGTGCGCAACCAACTACCCGACAACCACCAGAGACGCCCGCCGGCGCGATGCAGTTCACCCTCCGCCAACCGCCAGACCGGACGCGCATCGCCGGTCGCATCGCGCAAATTTTCCCAACCCGACCAATGGTCACTGTCCGGCAAAGTCGTCAGTGGCTTGAGCCAATGGCTTAACGCATTGCGCTGACGCGCATCAGACAGTTTTTCCAGTGGTGCCAGCTCCAGCGACGGCAAACCCAGCCAATCGAAATCGTTGACGGTGCGGGCGTGGGCCAGATCGATTTGCGCCAATTCGTCGAGCAGTCCCTGCGCCTCGCTCAGGTGCGCGGCGCTGCGAGCCATGGTCGTCACCGCTTGCGGCCAGCGTGCGGTCAAAACAGGGAACACCTGATGACGCAGGTAATTGCGCGAGAACTGTCGGTCCTGGTTCGAAGGATCTTCGATCCAGCTCAACTGATATTCAGTCGCGTAGGCCTCAAGCTCGGCGCGCGTGACATCAAGTAACGGCCGCAGCAGGTGCCCTTGACCCAAAGGTCGCTCGCTTGGCATCCCCGACAAGCCTCTCACTCCTGCCCCACGTAACAGCCGAAACAACAGGGTTTCCGCCTGATCGTCACGGTGTTGGCCAGTGAGCAGCACTTCGCCGGCGTGAGTCACCGCAATGAAGGCGCCATAACGCGCATCCCGCGCCGCACGTTCAAGGCTGGCACCCGGTTCAACCTGAACGCGCACAACCTCTAGCGGCACTCCCAACGCATCACAGACCGACTGACAATGTTCCGGCCACGCATCAGCCGCAGCCTGAAGGCCGTGATGGACATGGATGGCAGTCAGCGCCGGCAGGGATTGGTTTTTCGCAAGGTGCGCGAGAAGGTGCAGCAGAACGATGGAGTCAAGACCACCGGAGAACGCGATGCGCCAGGTTGTGGCGTTGCGCCACGGAGCCAGATTCAGAAGAAGTCTGGCTGGCAGATCAATCGTAGGCTGACTCATATCGATCACTTCGCACAAATCAAATGTGGGAGCGGCGGTGCGACGATTCGACTTGCTCGCGAAGGCTGCTTAACATTCAACAAAGATGTCGACTGTTATACCGCTTTCGCGAGCAAGTCGAATCGTCGCACCGCCGCTCCCACATTGAAGCTTGGTCAGATCAGAGACCGTAGCTCATCAGACGCTCGTAACGACGGGCCAGCAGCGCGTCGTTGTCGAACTTCTTCAGCATCGCCAGTTGCGAGCTCAGTTCGGCGCGGATCGAGGCAGCCGTAGCGGCCGGATCACGATGAGCGCCGCCCAATGGCTCGCCGATCACTTTATCGACAATGCCCAGGCCCTTCAGACGCTCGGCAGTGATGCCCATGGCCTCGGCAGCATCCGGAGCCTTCTCGGAAGTTTTCCACAGAATCGAAGCGCAACCTTCCGGCGAAATCACCGCGTAGGTCGAATATTGCAGCATGTTCAGCTGATCGCAGACGCCGATCGCCAGTGCACCACCGGAACCACCCTCACCGATCACGGTGGCAATAATTGGGGTTTTCAGGCGAGCCATGACGCGCAGGTTCCAGGCAATCGCTTCGCTCTGGTTGCGCTCTTCGGCGTCGATGCCAGGGTAAGCGCCCGGGGTGTCGATGAAGGTCAGGATCGGCATTTTGAAACGCTCGGCCATTTCCATCAGACGGCACGCCTTGCGGTAGCCTTCCGGACGCGGCATGCCGAAGTTGCGGCGAACCTTCTCGCGCACATCGCGGCCTTTCTGGTGACCGATGATCATCACCGGCTGGTCGTCCAGGCGGGCAATACCGCCAACGATGGCAGCGTCGTCAGAGAAGTGACGGTCGCCGTGCAGCTCATCGAACTCGGTGAAGATGTGTTCGATGTAGTCCAGGGTATACGGACGTTTCGGATGACGCGCGAGACGTGCGATCTGCCAACTGGTCAGCTTGCCGAAGATGTCTTCGGTCAGCGTGCTGCTCTTGTCCTGCAGGCGGGAGATCTCATCGCCGATATTCAGCGAATTGTCATTACCGACCAAGCGCAACTCTTCGATCTTGGCTTGCAGGTCGGCGATCGGCTGTTCGAAATCTAGAAAATTCGGGTTCATAGGCGTCCGTCTTGGGTCGACATCCAAGAGAGCTTGGGCCGGCCAGTTGTCTATTCGCGCCCTACCTTAAGGGACAGGCGCGTTCAGGTCGAGATTAAAAATTTGGGTCGGGATCAGGCGCGCTCTAATGGTAAAGAATGGCACCTGACCGTCAACGGTATTGGAGGAAGACGTTGTCTCGCCCGAACTGGTCACGCAGGGCTTGAATCAAGGCATCCGCCGGATCGATCCGCCAGGTCTCGCCGAACTGCAACAAGGCCTTCGCATCGGGACTGGTGTACTCCATGGTGATCGGGCATGCGCCGCGGTGGCGCTTGAACAGCTCACCCAGCCAGCGTAGCTGATCGCCTTTCAAATCCTTGGTGTGCAACTTCAGGCGCAGGCTTTCGGCCAGGCTGGTGCGCGCATCTTCCATGCTCATCACCCGCTTGACCCGCAGCCGCAGGCCGCCGGAGAAGTCGTCGTTGCTGACTTCGCCCTCGACCACCACCATCGCGTCGGTCTGCAACAGCGACTGCGCGGAATGGAAGGCGTCGGCAAACAACGAGGCTTCGATCCGCCCGGAGCGGTCGTCGAGGGTGATGAACCCCATCTTGTCGCCCTTTTTGTTTTTCATCACTCGCAGTGCGATGATCATGCCCGCGACCGTCTGGGTATCGCGAGCCGGCTTCAGGTCGATGATGCGCTGACGGGCGAAGCGACGGATCTCGCCTTCGTATTCATCGATCGGGTGACCGGTCAGGTACAGGCCCAGGGTGTCTTTCTCCCCTTTCAGGCGTTCCTTGAGGGTCAGTTCCTTGGCCTTGCGGTGATTGGCATAGACATCGGCGTCTTCTTCAACGAACAGGCCGCCAAACAGATCGGCATGACCGCTGTCGTGGGTACGAGCGGTTTGTTCGGCAGCCTTGATCGCTTCTTCCATGGCCGTCAACAAGACCGCGCGATTGCGGTCGATGTTGGCCTGATAGGCTTTCGGCTCGTCATGGAAGTAAGGGCCAAGACGATCCAGTGCGCCGCTGCGGATCAAGCCGTCCAGGGTACGCTTGTTGATACGCTTGAGATCGACACGGGCGCAGAAGTCGAACAGATCCGAGAACGGCCCCTCCTGACGCGCCTCGGTTATCGCCTCGACCGGCCCTTCGCCAACCCCCTTGATCGCGCCCAGCCCGTAAATAATCCGGCCTTCGTCGTTCACCGTGAACTTGAACTCCGAGGTGTTCACGTCCGGTGCGTCGAGGCGCAGCTTCATGGTCCGCACTTCTTCGATCAAGGTCACGACCTTGTCGGTGTTGTGCATATCCGCCGACAGTACCGCGGCCATGAACGGCGCCGGGTAGTGGGCTTTCAGCCAGGCGGTCTGGTACGACACCAGGCCATATGCGGCGGAGTGGGATTTGTTGAAGCCGTAACCGGCGAATTTTTCTACCAGGTCGAAGATGTTACCGGCCAGGTCGGCGTCGATATTGTTGGTGGCGCAACCCTCAATGAAACCGCCGCGCTGCTTGGCCATTTCTTCGGGTTTTTTCTTACCCATGGCTCGACGCAGCATGTCCGCGCCGCCGAGGGTGTAACCGGCCATGACCTGGGCAATCTGCATCACCTGTTCCTGATACAGGATGATGCCGTAAGTCGGTGCCAGGACGGGCTTGAGGCCCTCGTATTGGTAATCCGAGTGCGGGTACGCGAGTTCGGCGCGACCGTGCTTACGGTTGATGAAGTCGTCCACCATGCCCGATTGCAGCGGGCCCGGACGGAACAGGGCCACCAGTGCGATCAAGTCTTCCAGACAGTCGGGCTTGAGCTTTTTGATCAGCTCTTTCATGCCGCGCGACTCGAGCTGGAACACCGCGGTGGTTTCGGCTTTTTGCAGCAGCGTGTAAGTCGGTTTGTCGTCCAGCGGGATAAAAGCGATATCCAGCGGCGGCTCGTTGACCTTGGCGCGGTCGCGGTTGATGGTTTTCAGCGCCCAGTCGATGATCGTCAGGGTCCGAAGTCCCAGGAAGTCGAACTTCACCAGACCGGCCGCCTCGACGTCGTCCTTGTCGAACTGGGTTACCAGACCATCGCCCGCTTCGTCGCAATAGATCGGCGAGAAGTCGGTCAGCTTGGTCGGCGCAATCACCACACCACCGGCGTGCTTGCCGACGTTACGTACAACGCCCTCAAGCTTGCGGGCCATTTCCCAGATTTCCGCCGCCTCTTCATCGACCTTGATGAAGTCGCGCAGGATTTCTTCCTGCTCGTAGGCCTTTTCCAGGGTCATGCCGACTTCGAACGGAATCATCTTCGACAGACGATCCGCCAGGCCGTAGGACTTGCCCTGCACCCGCGCCACGTCACGGACTACCGCTTTCGCCGCCATGGAACCGAAGGTGATGATCTGGCTAACCGCGTTACGGCCGTACTTCTCGGCCACGTAATCGATGACCCGGTCGCGGCCGTCCATGCAGAAGTCGACGTCGAAGTCGGGCATGGAAACCCGTTCCGGATTAAGGAAACGTTCGAACAGCAGGTCATATTCCAACGGGTCGAGGTCGGTGATCTTCTGCACATAGGCTACCAGCGACCCGGCACCCGACCCACGACCCGGACCGACCGGTACGCCGTTACTCTTGGCCCACTGGATAAAGTCCATCACGATCAGGAAGTAACCGGGGAAGCCCATCTGGATGATGATATCCAGCTCGAAATTCAACCGGTCGACGTAGACTTGGCGCTTGGCTTCGTAGTCTTCGGTGGTGTCCTTGGGCAGCAGAACGGTGAGGCGCTCTTCCAGACCGTCGAAGGAAACCTTGCGAAAGTACTCGTCAATGGTCATGCCATCGGGAATCGGGAAGTTGGGCAGGAAGTGCTTGCCCAATTTCACGTCGATATTGCAGCGCTTGGCGATCTCGACGGTGTTTTCCAGCGCCTCGGGCAGGTCGCTGAACAGCTCGGCCATTTCCTCGGCGCTTTTGAGGTATTGCTGATCGCTGTAATTCTTCGAACGCCGCGGATCGTCGAGGGCGCGGCCCTCACCGATGCAAACGCGGGTTTCGTGGGCTTCGAAGTCTTCCCGCTTGATGAAGCGTACGTCGTTGGTCGCCACCAGCGGCGCGCCGATTTTCGCCGCCAGGGCCACGGCGCCGTGCAGTTGCTCTTCGTCATTGGGGCGGCTGGTGCGCTGGACTTCCAGATAGAAACGATCCGGGAACACCGCCATCCATTCGCGAGCCAGGGTTTCGGCTTCGCCAGGGTTGCCGCTGAGCATGGCCAGACCGATTTCGCCCTCTTTCGCCGCCGACAGCATGATCAAGCCTTCGCTGGCTTCGGCCACCCACTCGCGCTCGATGATGACCGAGCCATTGCGCTGGCCGTCGATGAAGCCGCGGGAGATCAGTTCGGTGAGGTTGCGATAACCCACGGCGTTCATCGCCAGCAGGCTGATCCGGCTCAAGGGGTTGTCCGGATCCTTGTTCGACAGCCACAGGTCGGCGCCGCAGATCGGCTTGATGCCCGCGCCCATGGCAGCTTTATAGAATTTGACCAGAGAACACATGTTGTTCTGGTCGGTGACCGCCACGGCAGGCATGTTCATGCCGACCAGAGTCTTGACCAGCGGTTTGATCCGCACCAGACCGTCGACCAGGGAATATTCAGTGTGCAGGCGTAGATGAACGAATGAAGCCGGCATAGTGATCCTGTCTAGAAACTAGAAACGTGAAGACAACAAGGCCCGGATTGTACCGGGCCTTGAGTAAAACATCAGCCTGCGACTAACTCTCGATCAGGTTTTCCCGCGCTTCATACGCCAGGCGAACCGGGGCGAACGAGCGCCGATGAATCGGCGTCGGCCCCAGCCGTACCAGCGCTTCCAGATGAACGGGCGTCGGGTAGCCTTTATGGCCCCCGATGCCGTAGCCCGGGTAAATCAATTCGAACGCCGCCATTTCGCGATCACGGCTGACCTTGGCCAGAATCGACGCTGCTGCGATGGCCGGTACTTTGCCATCGCCTTGGATCACCGCTTCGGCGCGCATCGAGAGTTTCGGGCAGCGGTTGCCGTCGATCATCGCCAGTTTCGGCTGGATGTGCAGCCCCTCGACCGCGCGCTGCATGGCCAGCATGGTGGCGTGAAGGATGTTCAGCTCGTCGATTTCTTCGACTTCGGCACGCGCGATGCACCAGCTCAGGGCCTTTTCACAGATTTCGTCGTAAAGCTTTTCGCGGCGGGCTTCGGTGAGCTTCTTCGAATCGTTGAGGCCGAGAATCGGCCGGCTCGGATCGAGGATCACCGCCGCCGTCACCACGGCGCCACACAGCGGGCCGCGACCGACTTCATCGACACCTGCCACCAAATCTTCAACTTCATCGACCAGCATAAAATCCAGGCCCAGCTGCTTACTCGCTTTGCTCATTATGCTCTGCCAATCAGGTTCAGTACCGCGTCCGCTGCCTGATTGGAGGCGTCCAGGCGCAGGGTTCGGTGGATTTCGTCAAAGCCTCGGGTCTGCTCCTGGCCACCGTCGATCAGTGGCGACAGGGTCTGGGCCAAGGCTTCGACCGTCGCATCGTCCTGCAACAACTCCGGCACGAGCAGGCGCTGGGCCAGCAGATTCGGCAAGGAGACGTAGGGACTTTTCACCATCCGTTTGAGAATCCAGAACGTCAGCGGTGCCAGGCGATAAGCGACCACCATCGGCCGCTTGTACAACAATGCTTCCAGCGTAGCCGTTCCCGAAGCGATCAACACCGCGTCGCAAGCAGCCAGGGCCAGATGGGATTTGCCGTCGAGCAAGGTCAGCGGCAGATCGCGACCGGCCAGCAGTTCTTCCAGCTGGGCCCGGCGCTCCGGGCTCGCGCATGGCATGACGAACCGTACGCCGGGACGCATGGCCCGCAAGCGCTGGGCGGTGTCGAGGAACAACGCGCCGA
Organism: Pseudomonas sp. LBUM1673; assembly: GCF_059695645.1. NCBI lineage: Bacteria > Pseudomonadati > Pseudomonadota > Gammaproteobacteria > Pseudomonadales > Pseudomonadaceae > Pseudomonas > Pseudomonas sp. LBUM1673. Next base: position 1,280,446 of record NZ_CP166780.1, on the reverse strand, counting down.
GGCGCCCGACCTCTCCACCCCGGCTGCCCGGCATCAGGGCAACCAGCGGCCCGTCCGGCAAACCGAGCTCGGCCCGCGCGGCGGCACGATCGGCCTCAAGCGGGATCGCATCGGCCAGGGAATGCCCGACAAACCGCACCGGCACACCCTTTTCTTCATAAAATTTAGCTTCGAACGGGAACAGCGTCAGCATCAGGTCGCAACCTTCGCGAATCTTCAGCACCCGCTTCTGCCGCCAGGCCCAGACCGACGGGCTGACGTAATGCACGGTCTTGATCCCGGCCTGACGCAGCTTGAGTTCGATATTGAGGTTGAAGTCCGGGGCATCGATACCGATGAACACGTCCGGCTTCTCGGCGATCAGGTCCGCGACCAGTTTCTTGCGACGTGCCAACAGCTCGCGCAAACGGCCCAGCACTTCCACCAGCCCCATGACAGAAAGGCGTTCCATCGGGAAATACGAGCTCAGACCTTCGGCCTGCATCAGCGGACCGCCGACACCGATGAACTCGACCGCCGGATGCTGAGCCTTGAGCGCGCGCATAAGGCCTGCACCCAGAATGTCACCGGAAGCCTCTCCCGCCACCAGCGCAATACGCAGATTGGCCATGATTAGCGGGTGATACCGCGGGTCGAAGACTGGATGGAATCACGGAACACCGCGACTTCCGGGAACTGAAGCGAGGGTTCGGCCAGCTCGGCGAGCGCCTGTTCGACGGTCAGGCCCTGGCGGTAAACCACCTTGTAGGCACGACGCAGGGCGTGGATCGCATCTTCGCTGAAACCGCGACGGCGCATGCCTTCGAAGTTCATGCTACGGGCTTCGGCCGGGTTGCCGAATACCGTGACATAGGCTGGAACGTCCTTGCCTATGGCAGTGCCCATGCCGGAAAAACTGTGGGCACCGATGTGGCAATACTGATGGACCAGGGTAAAACCGGACAGGATCGCCCAGTCCTCGACATGCACATGGCCCGCCAACGCGGTGTTGTTGACCAGAATGCAGTGGTTGCCGATGACGCTGTCATGGCCGATGTGGGCATAGGCCATGATCAGGTTGTGATCGCCCAGGGTCGTTTCCGAACGGTCCTGAATGGTTCCGCGGTGAATCGTCACGCCTTCGCGTATGACGTTGTGGTCACCGATGACCAGACGGGTTTCTTCGCCCTTGTATTTCAGATCGGGCGTGTCCTCGCCTACCGAAGAAAACTGGTAGATGCGGTTGTGCTTACCGATTCGGGTCGGGCCCTTGAGAATCACATGCGGCCCGATCACTGTCCCCTCGCCGATTTCCACACCTGCGCCGATGATCGACCAAGGGCCGACTTCGACGTCGTCGGCCAGAACGGCCGTCGGATCGATGATTGCGCGAGGGTCAATCAAACTCATAGTTTGCGTTCCGCGCAGATGATTTCAGCAGAGCAGACTGGCTTGCCATCGACCGAAGCCTGGCATTCGAACTTCCAGATCTGACGCTTGCAGCTCAGGAACTTGGCTTCAAGGATCAGTTGATCGCCCGGCAATACAGGCTGGCGGAAGCGCAGCTTGTCGGAACCGACGAAGTAGTAAAGGGTGCCATCGGCCGGTTTCACGTCCAGCATTTTGAAACCAAGGATCCCGGCAGCCTGAGCCATCGCTTCGATGATCAGTACGCCCGGCATGATTGGATGCGCAGGGAAGTGACCATTGAAGAACGGCTCGTTGATGCTGACATTCTTGTAGGCGCGAATGCGCTTGCCTTCCACATCCAGATCCACGACCCGGTCCACCAGCAGGAACGGGTAACGGTGAGGCAGGTATTCGCGAATCTCGTTGATGTCCATCATTTCGGGGGGAAGCCTATGTAAAGATTGGGAGCGCGCGACTGACGCGCACTCCTCTAGCAAATCAAGGAGGCAGTCTAGCGGCTGTGCACACTTGATATGGAAATGGTATCAGCCATCTGATGAAGCATTACCGTCAGGGGTCACGTCCCCTACACGCTTTTCCAGCTGTCGCAGACGTCGCGCGATATCATCGAGCTGACGGATACGTGCCGCGCTTTTGCGCCATTCGGCTGCCGGTTGCATCGCCGTACCGGAAGAATAGGAACCTGGCTCGTTAATCGAGTGGGTCACCATAGTCATCCCGGTCAGGAAAACGTTGTCGCAAATGTCGATATGCCCCACCAGCCCCACGCCACCAGCGAGCATGCAATGCTTGCCGATTTTGGTGCTGCCGGAGATTCCCACACACGCGGCCATGGCAGTGTGGTCACCGACCTGAACGTTGTGGGCAATCTGAATCTGGTTGTCGAGCTTCACACCATTACCAATGACGGTATCGGCCAGCGCACCGCGATCGATAGCGGTATTTACGCCTATTTCCACGTCGTCCCCGATCGAGACGCCGCCGATCTGGGCGATCTTCTGCCAGACACCTTTCTCGTTGGCAAAACCGAAGCCTTCACCACCGAGCACGGCACCGGATTGAATCACCACCCGTTTGCCGATGCGCACATCGTGATACAGCGTGACGCGCGGGGCCAACCAGCCATCCTCGCCGATTTCGCTGCGCGCACCGATGAAGCAATGAGCCCCAACGGTTACACCGGCCCCAATACGCGCAGCACTTTCGATGACCGCAAAGGCACCGATGCTCGCCGCCGGATCGACCACTGCATCCGCTGCCACCACCGCTGTCGGATGAATACCGGCAGACGCCTTGGGCTTGGGATCGAACAGGTGGGAAATGCGCGCGTAGGCCAGATACGGATCGGGCACCACCAGCGCACTACCGGAAAAACCTTCAGCGTCAGCGGCCTTCAGCAATACAGCTGCGGCCTGACTGTCAGCCAGGTACTTACGGTATTGAGGATTTGCCAGAAAGCTCAACTGAGCTGGGCCAGCCTCTTGCAAAGTGGCTAGCCCAGTAATTTCTTTCTTCGGGTCACCACGTAAGGTGGCGCCGAGGAACTCGGCCAACTGGCCGAGCTTTATAGTCGCTGTCATGGGTTACTTCAGCTGATTCATGCGCTCGATAACCTGGCGAGTGATGTCGTACTGAGGCTTGACATCAATCACTGCGCCACGCTCGAAGACCAGGTCAAAAGCACCTTTCTTGATGACTTCCTCCACAGCGCTGTCCAGTTTCGGCTTGAGCTGCTTCAGCATTTCACGGTCAGCAACGGCCTTGGCTTCGTTCAGTTCCTTGGACTGGAACTGGAAATCACGGGCCTTTTGCTTGAACTCGAGTTCCAGACGTTCACGCTCGCCTTGCTGCATTTTGTCGCCACCAGCCATCAGGCGGTCCTGGATACCCTTGGCGCTGCTTTCCAGGCTTTTGAGCTTGGTCAGTTGCGGGCCGAACTTTTTCTCGGCATCCACGGCGTATTTTTTTGCCGCGTCGGATTCCAGCAGTGCCATCTGATAGTTCAGAACGGCGATTTTCATGTCGGCAAAAGCCGGTCCTGCGACCAGTACGGTCGCCAGGAGAACCAATTGAGTCAACTTACGCACGATGCACTCCTACAAAATCCATTGTCGTTATCTTGGGTCAGACGCTTAGAACGTCTGGCCGAGGGAGAATTGGAACACTTGGGTTTCAGCCTCATCCGGTTTCTTGATCGGCATCGCCAACGCGAAACTCAGAGGCCCCAGTGCGGTGACCCACGTCACACCTACACCGACAGAACTGGCCATGTTGCTCAAGCTGATGTCGTTGCACGCTGTTTGAGAGGTTGAACCAACATTTGCGTTTGTCGTTTTTTCGCACTTGGAATCGAATACGTTACCCACATCCCAGAATACCGAAGTACGCAGAGAACGCTGATCTTTGACGAATGGCAGCGGGAACAGAACCTCGACACCACCTTGGATCAGCACGTTACCACCGAACGGCAGCGGATCCTGATCCGGGTCGGCAAGTGTGCCGGTGTTGCCTGTCACATCCACGCCGCGGCTAGGGGTACTGCGAGGACCAAGGGTGCTGTCCTTGAAGCCACGAACCGAGTTGAAACCACCAGCATAGTAGTTCTCATAGAACGGCAAGCCATCGGTCGAACCGTAACCATCGCCATAGCCCAGCTCGGTGTGCAGACGCATGGTGTAGTTTTCGGTCAATGGCTGGAACAACTGGCCACGGTAATCGAGCTTGAAGAACGACAAGTCGCTGCCAGGCGTCGTGGTTTCCAGGGTCAGGCTCTGGGAATGGCCACGGGTCGCCAGCACGCCTTTGTTCAGGGTGGACTCGGACCAACCGGCCGAAGCCTTGAAGTTCAGGTAGCTGTCGCCCTCACGATTAACGAAGTCGAAAATTTCGTCAACGGTGTACTGACCGGTCTTGATCTTGTCCTGTTGCGCGGTCAGACCGAAGGTCAGACGCGAAGTCTCGCTAATCGGGTAACCGACGCTCACGCCCGCCCCCAGGCTGTCTACGGCATAGCTGGCCACGTCGGCATCGAGCTCGTCGTAGTCGGTGGTGCGGTAGAAAGCGTTGTAACCCAGGCTCACACCGTCAGCAGTCCAGTAGGGGTCGACATAACCGAAGTTATAACGGCTCTGGTATTCACTGCGGGTCAAACCGATGCTGACCTTGTTACCAGTACCCAGGAAGTTGTTCTGAGTGATCGAACCCCCGAGGATCAGGCCGGCGCTCTGGGCGAAACCGACGCTGGCGGTAATCGAACCGGACGCCTGCTCTTCAACGCTGTAGTTCACGTCAACCTGGTCATCGACACCGGGTACGGCCGGCGTTTCAACGTTGACTTCCTTGAAGAAGCCCAACCGTTCCAGACGCGTCTTGGACTGGTCGATCAGGTAGGTCGAAGCCCAGCCACCTTCCATCTGACGCATTTCACGGCGCAGCACTTCGTCTTCGGACTTGGTGTTGCCACGGAAGTTGATGCGGTTGACATAAGCCCGCTTGCCCGGATCGACAGCGAACGTGATGTCGACGGTGTGGTCGTCATCGTGAGGCTGAGGCACGCCGTTGACGTTGGCGAAGGTGTAACCCTCGTTACCCAGACGACGGGTGATCAGTTCCGACGTGGTGGTCATCAGCTTGCGCGAGAACACCTGGCCTTTCTGAACCAGCAGCAGTGACTTGACCTGATCTTCAGGAACTTTCAGGTCGCCGCTGAGCTTGACGTCACGAACGGTGTACTTCTCGCCTTCGTTGACGTTGACGGTGATATAGACGTGTTTCTTGTCCGGAGTGATGGACACCTGGGTCGAAGCGATATCCATATTGATATAGCCGCGATCCAGATAGTAGGAACGCAGACGCTCCAGGTCACCGGAGAGTTTTTCACGGGCGTACTTGTCATCGTTCTTGAAGAACGACAACCAGTTGCTGGTCTTGAGTTCGAACAGGTCGATCAGGTCTTCATCAGGGAAGACAGTGTTACCCACCACATTGATGTGCTGGATAGCTGCCACGGTGCCTTCGTTGATATTGACCTTCAGGCCAACGCGGTTACGCGGCTGCGGCACCACTTCGGTGTCGACGGTAGCCGAATAGCGGCCCTGAGCGACGTACTGACGTTGCAGCTCGTTACGCACACCTTCGAGGGTGGCACGCTGGAAGATCTCGCCTTCAGCCAGACCGGATTGTTTGAGGCCCTTCATCAGGTCTTCAGTGGAGATCGCCTTGTTGCCTTCGATCTCGATACTGGCGACCGATGGGCGCTCGACTACAGTGATGACCAGGACGTTGCCATCGCGACCCAGCTGGATATCTTGAAAGAACCCGGTTTTGAACAGCGCACGAGTGGATTCCACCAGGCGACGATCATCCGCCTGTTCGCCGACGTTCAACGGCAAGGCACCAAAGACGCTACCCGCGGAGACCCGCTGGAGGCCGTTGACGCGAATATCAGAGATGGTGAAGGACTCGGCGTGAACTTCGGCGATCATCAATACGGTGAGAACCGCAGTTAGCAGCAGACGTTTCATGAAGTCCTTTCTTATTCCAACTGGCAATAAAAACTGCCGCAAAATGCGGCAGATTCGCAATTCAGCGAAGCGTTACAGTCGACCCAGATCATTGACCAGAGCAAGCAACATTACCCCGACCACCAAACTGATACCGATCTGTATCCCCCAACCTTGCACCCGATCCGACAAGGGACGACCACGCGCCCACTCGATCAGATAAAACAACAAATGTCCCCCATCCAGTACAGGAATGGGCAACAAATTCAGAACCCCCAGGCTAATACTCAGATAAGCAAGGAAATTCAGGAAATCAGCGACGCCCGACTGGGCAGAAGCGCCCGCCACTTTAGCAATGGTTATCGGTCCACTCAAGTTTTTTACCGAGAGCTCGCCGAACAACATTTTCTTGAGCGAATCGAGGGTCAGTACGCTCATGGTCCAGGTGCGTCGGGCGCCCTCCCCAATCGCAGCCACTGGACCGTAACTGACTTCGCGAATCATCTCTGGCGGCCAATCGATCGCTTTCACCCCGGCGCCCAGATAACCACTGGGTGCCTTGCTCTCGCCGCGAGCAGCCAGCGTCACAGGGACGTCGATTTGAGCACCATCGCGCTCGACGCGCAGCATGATTTTGGTATCCGGATGCATACGGACGATGTCGACCACCTGCTGCCAGTCATCCAGCGCCTTGCCATCAAGGGCCAACAGGCGGTCACCGGTCTTCAGCCCCGCAGCCTTCGCAGGTCCTTTCGGATCGAATTCGGCCAGGACCGGAGGCAACGCCGGACGCCAAGGACGAATACCCAGCGAGCGGATCGGATCCGGTTCGTCAGCGCCTTTGAGCCATTTGTCCAGCACCAGCTCACGGGGAGAATCCACCGTGGAACCCTGTTCGCGGACCAGCAATTGAAGGGAACCGCTCTCACCCAGACGACGGACCAACTGCAGGTTCACCGCGCCCCAGCCGGAGGTCGGCTCGCCATCGATGGCCATAATTTCCTGGCCCGGGCTCAAACCTGCCTTAGCGGCAATACTACCGGACTCGACCGCACCGATAACCGGCCGCACCTGCTCGCTGCCCAGCATTGCCAATGCCCAGAAAAACACCATCGCCAATAGAAAGTTGGCGATCGGGCCGGCCGCCACGATGGCAATGCGCTGACGGACGGATTTGCGATTGAAGGATTGATCGACCTGATCGGCCGGGACTTCGCCCTCGCGCTCGTCGAGCATCTTCACGTAGCCACCCAGCGGAATGGCGGCGACCACGAATTCAGTACCTTTGCTGTCGTGCCAGCGCAGCAACGGCATGCCGAAGCCCACGGAGAAACGCAGCACTTTGACCCCACAGCGACGCGCGACCCAGAAATGGCCGAATTCGTGGAAGGTGACCAGCACGCCCAGCGCTACCAGGGTGCCGACAATCATATAGAGCGCGCTCATCTACTTTCTCCGCAATCCTATCAGTGCTGCATGGGGCAATGTATTGCAGCACCTATCGCCCGTGACGACTCAACCATTGCCCGGCCAGTACCCGTGCTTTCGCATCGGCCGTAAACACTGCCTCGAGATCATCTACTGCAACCACCGGCTCGAGGTTCAAGACTTCCTCGATAATACTCGCGATTTCCAGGTAGCGAACCCGTCCGTCGAGAAAGGCCGCTACAGCCACCTCATTCGCAGCATTGAGCATGGCCGGCGCGCTGTTACCAGCCTCGGCGGCCTGACGCGCAAGGCGCAGGCAAGGGAAGCGCTCTTCATCGGGCGCCTGGAAATCCAGGCGAGCGATGGAAAACAGGTCCAGCGGCGCAACACCCGAGTCGATCCGCTCTGGCCAGGCCAGGGCATTGGCAATTGGCGTGCGCATGTCCGGATTACCCAACTGCGCCAGCACCGAACCATCGATGTAATCGACCAGCGAATGAATCACGCTCTGTGGGTGAATGACCACTTCGATCTGAGAGGGCGTAGCGTCGAACAACCAGCAGGCTTCAATCAGCTCGAGCCCTTTGTTCATCATGCTGGCCGAATCCACCGAAATCTTGCGTCCCATGGACCAATTCGGGTGGGCGCACGCCTGCTCGGGGGAAACATGCGCCAGCTCGGCCACGGGCGTCTGCCGGAACGGGCCTCCAGAGGCTGTCAGTAAAATCCGACGTACACCGACCGCGCCAAGCCCACGGGCGAAATCCTGTGGCATACACTGGAAAATCGCGTTGTGCTCGCTGTCGATCGGCAGCAGCACCGAACCACTTTTACGCACGGCCTGCATGAACAACGCACCGGACATCACCAGTGCTTCTTTATTGGCCAGAAGTATCTTCTTGCCGGCCTCCACCGCCGCCAGGGTCGGACGCAAGCCCGCCGCCCCCACGATGGCTGCCATCACCGCATCGACTTCCGGGTCGGAGGCGACCTGACACAAGCCCGCCTCCCCCACCAGAACGCGGGTCGACAGACCGGCCGCGCGCAAGTCGTCCTGCAAGCCTCGAGCAATGCCTGGCTCCGGCACGACGGCGAACCGTGGCGTATGACGCACACACAGCGCCAGTAACTCACTCAATCGAGTGAAACCGCTCAAGGCGAAAACCTGATAACGCTCTGGATGACGGGCGATGACGTCGAGGGTGCTCAGACCAATCGAACCGGTCGCCCCCAGTACCGTAATTTGTTGCGGGCGGCTCACGGTGCCGCCATCCACAGCAGCACGGCGAACACAGGAATCGCCGCCGTCAGGCTGTCAATGCGATCCAGCACACCGCCATGACCCGGCAGCAGATTACTGCTGTCCTTGATCCCCGACTGGCGCTTGAACATGCTTTCGGTGAGGTCGCCCACGACCGAAATGAACACAATGACTGCGGCACCGAACAGACCCAACAGCATCTGGGCGAAACTCCAGTCCCGCACAAAACCGACGATTGCCGTGATCACCAGACTCAGTAGCAAGCCGCCGTAGACACCTTCCCAACTCTTGCCAGGACTGACCTGTGGCGCCAGCTTGCGTTTGCCGAAGGCCCGGCCGGAGAAGTACGCACCGATATCAGCACCCCAGACCAGCACCATCACCGCCAAGATCTGCCAGTTACCCAGGGTGCCTTGCTTGATCCAGATCAGCCCCTGCCAGGCCGGCAACAGAATCAACAAACCGATCACCAGCTTGCAAGCCGCACTGGCCCAGTGCCCGCTGGATCGTGGATAGGTCAACACCAGGTACGTGGCCACGCCCCACCAGAGCACCGAGGCGCCCAACACCCAAGGCGCGAGCCCCGGCAGAACATGCATGACAAACAGCATCAACGCGACCACAGCCGCATAGGCAGCCCGGATCGACTGGGCAGCGAAACCTGCCAGGCGCGCCCATTCCCACGCCCCGAGCGTCACCACCAGCCCGATGAACAGCGCAAAACCGGCCCCTTCGAGCAGGAAAAACCCGCACAAGGCAATCGGCAGCAGAATCAGTGCCGTGATGATTCGTTGTTTAAGCATTAAACCCGGGCTCCAGACTCGACCTGCTCGCTCGTTTTACCGAAGCGGCGCTGGCGAGAAGCGAAATCGGCCAGCGCATTGCGCATGGCGTCGTGTTTGAAGTCCGGCCAGAACAGGTCGGAGAAGTACAACTCGGCGTAAGCCAGTTGCCACAGCAGGAAGTTACTGATGCGATGCTCGCCACCGGTACGGATGCACAAGTCCGGCAACGGCAAATCACCCGTGGCAAGACAGGTTTGCAACAGTTCCGGGGTGATGTCTTCCGGACGCAGGTGCCCGGCCTGAACCTCCCTCGCCAGACGCTGCGCAGCTTGTGCGATGTCCCACTGACCGCCGTAGTTGGCGGCGATCTGCAGGACGAAGCGGTTGGCGCCGGCAGTCATTGCCTCGGCTTCGCGCATGGCGGCCTGAAGCTCCGGATGAAAACGCGAACGGTCGCCAATGATGCGCAAACTGATGTTGTTGTCATTCAGGCGCTTGGCCTCGCGACGTAATGCCTTGAAGAACAGATCCATCAAGGCACTGACCTCATCGGCCGGACGCTGCCAGTTCTCGCTGGAGAAGGCGAACAGGGTCAGCACTTCGACCTTGGCCTCGGCACACACCTCGATCACTGCACGCACTGCATCCACGCCCGCTTTATGCCCGGCGACACCCGGCATAAAGCGTTTTTTCGCCCAGCGATTATTACCATCCATGATGATCGCGACATGGCGCGGCACCGCGGACGGCGCAGTCTGCTTTGTCTTATCCATTAAAACGTGACCCTTATACGGCCATCAGGTCTTTTTCTTTCTGCGCCAAATTCGCGTCGATTTCAGCCACGTACTTTTTGGTCAGATCATCAATTTCGCCAGTGGCGCGACGCTCTTCGTCTTCGCTGATTTCTTTTTCCTTGACCAGATCCTTGAGCTGGCTGTTCGCATCACGACGAATGTTGCGCACCGCAACACGGGCATCTTCAGCGACATCGCGAGCCTGCTTGGTGAAGCCCTTACGGGTTTCTTCGGTCAGGGCCGGCATGGAGATCAGCAGCAACTCACCGAGGTTGGTCGGGTTGAGGTTCAGACCCGCACTACCGATGGCTTTGTCGACAGCACCGAGCATGTTGCGCTCAAAGGCTACGACTTGCAGGGTACGGGCATCTTTAACGGTGATGTTCGCCACTTGCTTGATCGGAGTGTCGGAACCGTAATACGGCACCATCACGCCTTCAAGAATGCTTGGGTGCGCCTGGCCCGTACGAATACGGCTAAAGTTATGCGCCAGCGACTCGACGGATTTTTTCATGCGCTCTTGAGCGTCTTTCTTGATTTCGTTGATCATTGTTGGCCTTCCTCGATCAGGGTCCCTTCAGCGCCGCCATGCACGATGTTCAGCAGGGCGCCGGGCTTGTTCATGTTAAATACGCGCAGCGGCATTTTATGGTCGCGGCACAGACAAATGGCCGTCAGATCCATTACACCCAGCTTGCGATCCAGCACTTCATCATAAGTCAGATGATCGAACTTCTCGGCATGTGGGTCTTTGAACGGGTCAGCGGTGTAGACGCCATCGACTTTGGTTGCCTTGAGTACGACATCAGCATCGATCTCAATGGCTCGCAGGCAAGCTGCCGAATCCGTAGTAAAAAACGGATTACCGGTACCAGCTGCAAAAATCACGACTTCCTTGGCGTTCAGGTGGCGCATGGCTTTGCGACGATCATAGTGATCGGTCACACCAACCATGGAAATGGCCGACATCACGATGGCCGAGATATTGGCACGCTCCAGCGCATCGCGCATCGCCAGGGCGTTCATCACAGTGGCCAGCATGCCCATGTGGTCGCCAGTGACCCGATCCATGCCGGCGGCGCTGAGCGCTGCGCCACGGAACAGGTTGCCGCCACCGATCACCAGACCGACCTGGACACCGATGCCGACCAGTTGGCCAACTTCCAGCGCCATGCGATCCAGAACTTTCGGATCGATACCGAACTCTTCCGAGCCCATCAAGGCCTCGCCGCTAAGCTTGAGTAGAATGCGTTTATAGCGAGCCTGATAACCACTGCCCTGCTGAGCCATTGCGAATCTCTCCTGCGGCGTATTTTAAAAATTCTTTGCGAGCTGTTTACAGCTGGCGTTCACTCTAGCTTGGCGCTGCTTCAGCGCCATCGGAACATGGCTTTGTAAGCCAGTTCCAAAGGGAAACCAATTAAAAATTGGTGCCCCATCTGAAAAGAGGCTGCGCGCGTAAGCGGGCAGCCTCTTCAGGGCGACAGTTAAAAAACTGTCTTATTGCTTGGCGGCAGCCAGCTGGGCAGCAACTTCTTCAGCGAAGTTGTCGACCGGCTTCTCGATGCCTTCGCCTACTTTGAAGTAGGTGAAAGAAACGATTTCAGCACCGGCTTTCTTGGCCAGTTCGCCGACCTTGATTTCAGGGTTCTTGACGAACGCCTGCTCAACCAGGCTCGCTTCAGCCAGGAACTTGCTGATACGACCTTTGACCATGTTTTCAACGATGTTTTCTGGCTTGCCAGCGATCTTGTCAGCGTTGAGGGTCAGGAACACGCCTTTCTCGCGCTCGACCGCTTCAGCGGAAACTTCCGATGGCAGCAGGAATTCAGGGTTGGTGGCCGCTACGTGCATAGCGATGTCTTTGGCCAGCTCAACGTTGCCGCCCTTGAGAACAACCGCGACACCGATCTTGTTGCCGTGCAGGTAACCACCAACAACATCACCTTCAACGCGAGCCAGGCGACGGATGTTGACGTTTTCGCCAACCTTGCCGACCAGAACCAGACGATCGGCTTCTTGAGCTTCGATCAGCGGAGCGACGTCAGTCAGCTTGTCAGCGAAAGCTTTTTCTACGCTGGAAGCAACAAATGCCTTGAAGTCGTCTTGCAGGGCCAGGAAGTCGGTCTGCGAGTTCACTTCCAGCAGAACGGCGGACTTACCGTCTTCTTTAAGAGCGATAGCGCCTTCAGCGGCAACGTTGCCAGCTTTCTTGGCAGCCTTGATGGCGCCCGAAGCACGCATGTCATCAATGGCTTTTTCGATGTCGCCGCCAGCCTTGGTCAAGGCCTTTTTGCAATCCATCATGCCTTCGCCGGTGCGCTCGCGCAGTTCTTTGACCAACGCTGCAGTAATCTCTGCCATTTTCAAATTCCTCTTGGATAGGTTTTCAACCATTCCACCCGATCGAACGGGCGATCAATTCTTCCCGAACCACCCTTGTTAGCCGCTGCACGTTACAGATGCTGTAGCTGCGCTGCTCACAAATGGTTTTCGAGGTGGCAAAAAGGGGGCCAAGCCCCCTTTTTGCTTACTGAGTCAACGCCAGGGCGTCAATTACTCAGCTGCAGCCGCCGGAGCTTCTTCGACGAACTGCTCGGTGCCGCCAGCAACGTGGTTGCGACCGCGGATAACAGCGTCAGCCATCGAACCCATGTACAGCTGGATAGCGCGGATTGCGTCATCGTTGCCTGGGATGATGTAGTCAACGCCTTCCGGGCTGCTGTTGGTATCGACTACGCCGATAACCGGGATGCCCAGCTTGTTGGCTTCGGTGATCGCGATGCGCTCGTGATCAACGTCGATAACGAACAGAGCGTCTGGCAGACCGCCCATGTCCTTGATACCACCCAGGGAACGGTCCAGCTTCTCAAGATCGCGAGTGCGCATCAGCGCTTCTTTCTTGGTCAGCTTGGCGAAAGTACCGTCTTCGGCTTGCACTTCAAGGTCACGCAGACGCTTGATGGAAGCACGGATGGTTTTGAAGTTGGTCAGCATGCCGCCCAACCAGCGGTGATCGACGTACGGCGAACCGCAACGTGCTGCTTCTTCAGCAACGATCTTGCCAGCGGAACGCTTGGTGCCGACGAACAGAATCTTGTTTTTGCCCTGGGCCAGACGCTCTACGAAAGTCAGAGCTTCGTTGAACATTGGCAGGGTTTTTTCAAGGTTGATGATGTGGATCTTGTTACGCGCGCCGAAAATGTATTTACCCATTTTCGGGTTCCAGTAACGGGTCTGGTGACCGAAGTGCACACCGGCCTTCAGCATATCGCGCATGTTGACTTGGGACATGATAGTTCCTTAAGTAAGTCGGGTTTGGCCTCCACGTATCCCAATGACCAACCAGCAGCATCAGCTGAAGGCACCCAGGTCATCGTGTCGACACGTGTGTGGATTTAAGCTTTTCAGGGTATCCCCGGAAAGCGGCGCATTTTATACCACAAGGCAGAAAAAAACGGAACCCGGATTCTGAAAACCTGGCGAATGCTTTTCGCCCCGTCCTTGGAATCCTCCCGGAATGCGCCATCCTATAGAGAGAAGCGATGCACAGAGGCTCAGATTTGCGTTGATCGTCTGGTAGAATCGCGTTTTTCAGGGCCGCGATGATCGCTCGCGCAATGCCCATTTCGTTTTAGAAGGCGCCATTGAGCGCAGAGAGAGCCTGTATGACCGTCACCCTCAAAACCCCAGAGGACATCGCAAAAATGCGTATCGCCGGCAAATTGGCCGCCGATGTGCTGGAAATGATTGCCGATTATGTCAAACCGGGCATCACCACCGAAGAGCTGGACCGCATCTGCCACGACTACATCGTCAACGAGCAGAAAGCCATCCCTGCCCCGCTCAATTACAAGGGCTTCCCGAAGTCGATCTGCACCTCGATCAACCATGTGGTCTGCCATGGCATTCCGAACGAGAAGCCATTGAAGGATGGCGACACGCTGAACATCGACGTCACCGTGATCAAGGACGGTTACCATGGCGATACCAGCCGCATGTTCCATGTCGGTACCGTGCCGGTCTGGGCCGAGCGTCTGTCCCAGGTGACTCAGGAATGCATGTACAAGGCCATCGAACTGGTCAAACCAGGCTGCCGCCTGGGCGATATCGGTGAAGTGATCCAGAAGCACGCGGAAAAGAACGGCTTCTCGGTGGTTCGCGAGTTCTGTGGCCATGGCATCGGCAAGGTGTTCCACGAAGAACCGCAGATACTGCACTACGGCCGCGCCGGCACCGGCATGGAACTGAAAGCCGGCATGACCTTCACCATCGAGCCGATGATCAACCAGGGCAAGGCCGACACCAAGGTGCTGGGCGATGGCTGGACTGCAATTACCAAGGATCGCAAGCTGTCGGCGCAGTGGGAACACACCCTGCTGGTGACCGAAACCGGTTACGAGATCTTCACCCTGCGCAGCGACGACACCATCGCGCGCGTTTCGGCCTGATCCCGCCAGTTCCGCTCCCAGCTTTTATATAGAAAGGAAAGCCAATCAATGCCGCAGGTGGATCCCGAACTCTTCGACCGCGGCCAGTTCCAGGCTGAACTGGCCCTGAAGGCAAGCCCTATTGCTGCTTTCAAGAAGGCGATCCGTCAGGCTCGCGAGGTGCTCGACGAGCGGTTTCGCAGCGGCCGGGACATTCGCCGACTGATCGAGGATCGTGCCTGGTTCGTCGACAACATCCTGCAAAAGGCCTGGGAGCAGTTCAACTGGAGTGAAGACGCCGATATCGCACTGGTGGCGGTCGGCGGCTATGGTCGCGGCGAGTTGCATCCCTACTCCGACATCGATCTGCTGATCCTGCTGGACAGCGCCGACCACGAAATTTTCCGTGATTCCATCGAGCGCTTCCTGACATTGTTGTGGGATATCGGCCTGGAAGTCGGCCAGAGCGTTCGCTCGGTGGACGAATGCGCCGAGGAAGCCCGCGCCGACCTGACGGTGATCACCAACCTGATGGAAAGCCGCACCATTGCTGGCCCCGAGCGCCTGCGCCAGCGCATGCTGGACGTCACCAGCACCGAACACATGTGGCCCAGCAAGGACTTCTTCCTGGCCAAGCATGCCGAGCAGAAAGCCCGTCACCACAAGTACAACGACACCGAATACAACCTGGAACCCAACGTCAAAGGCTCGCCCGGTGGCCTGCGGGATATTCAGACGATTCTCTGGGTCGCCCGTCGTCAGTACGGCACCCTGAACCTGCGGGCTCTGGCGGGCGAAGGCTTTCTGGTGGAGAGCGAAAACGCCCTGCTGGCCTCGTCCCAGGAGTTTCTGTGGAAGGTACGTTACGCCCTGCACATGCTTGCCGGCCGTTCCGAAGACCGCCTGCTGTTCGATCACCAGCGCACGATTGCCGGGTTGCTGGGGTTCGACGGCGATGACGCCAAGCACGCCATCGAAAACTTCATGCAGCAATACTATCGGGTGGTCATGAGCATTGCCCAGCTCAGCGACCTGATCATCCAGCACTTCGAGGAAGTGATCCTCGCGCCCGAGGACGAAGCACCGCCGCAGCCGATCAACTCGCGGTTCCAGCTGCACGACGGCTACATCGAGGCGCGTAACGACAACGTGTTCCGCCGTACGCCATTCGCCATGCTCGAAATTTTCGTGCTAATGGCCCAGCAGCCAGAGATCAAAGGTGTACGCGCCGATACCATCCGTCTGCTGCGGGAAAATCGTCATCTGATCGACGACGACTTCCGCAACGATATCCGTAATACCAGCCTGTTCATCGAACTGTTCAAGTGCAAGATTGGTATCCACCGCAACCTGCGACGGATGAATCGTTACGGGATCCTTGGGCGCTATCTGCCGGAGTTCGGCTTCATTGTCGGGCAAATGCAACACGACCTGTTTCACATCTATACGGTCGATGCGCACACCCTGAACCTGATCAAGCACCTGCGTAAACTGCAGTACACCCAGGTGTCGGAAAAATTCCCGCTGGCCAGCAAGCTCATGGCCAAACTGCCCAAGCCCGAGCTGATTTATCTGGCCGGTCTGTACCACGACATCGGCAAGGGCCGGCATGGCGATCACTCGGAAATCGGCGCTGTGGATGCCGAAACCTTTTGCCAGCGCCACCAGTTACCGGTCTGGGACAGCCGCCTGATCGTCTGGTTGGTGCAGAACCATCTGGTGATGTCGACCACGGCCCAGCGCAAGGACTTGTCCGACCCGCACGTGATCCATGATTTCGCGCAGATTGTAGGCGATGAAACCCGCCTCGATTACCTGTACGTACTGACCGTTGCGGACATCAACGCGACTAACCCTTCGCTGTGGAATTCCTGGCGCGCGAGTCTGTTACGCCAGCTTTACACCGAGACCAAGCGCGCCTTGCGTCGTGGCCTGGAAAACCCGGTGGATCGCGAAGAGCAGATCCGCCAGACCCAGAGCGCGGCGCTGGACATTCTGGTACGCGGCGGCACCGATCCGGATGACGTCGAGCAGTTGTGGGCACAATTGGGCGATGACTACTTTCTGCGCCACACCGCCGGCGACGTGGCCTGGCACACGGATGCGATCCTGCAGCAGCCGCTCGACGGTGGCCCGCTGGTGCTGATCAAGGAAACCACTCAGCGCGAGTTCGAGGGTGGGACGCAGATCTTTATCTATGCACCGGACCAGCACGACTTCTTCGCCGTGACCGTGGCAGCGATGGACCAGCTCAACCTGAACATTCACGACGCCCGGGTCATCACCTCCAGCAGCCAGTTCACCCTCGACACCTATATCGTGCTCGACACCGATGGCGATTCGATCGGCGACAACCCGGCGCGGGTCAAGCAGATCCGCGAAGGCCTGACCGAAGCCCTGCGCAACCCGGACAACTACCCAACGATTATTCAGCGTCGAGTGCCGCGCCAGCTCAAGCATTTTGCATTTGCACCCCAGGTAACGATTCACAACGACGCCCAGCGTCCGGTCACCGTGCTGGAGCTCAGCGCCCCCGACCGCCCGGGGTTGCTGGCGCGGATCGGGACGATCTTCCTCGAGTTCGACCTGTCGCTGCAGAACGCCAAGATCGCCACCCTGGGCGAGCGCGTGGAAGACGTGTTCTTCATCACCGATGCGAACAATCAGCCGCTGTCCGACCCGTTGCTGTGCAGCCGTTTGCAGGATGCGATCGTCGAACAGTTGAGCGTCGACCAGGAACCCGATATCAAACTTTCGCGCATCAGCATCTGAACCAACAATTTCCCCCTGTGGGAGCGGGCCTGTGTGGCGAGGGGGGATTGTTGTGGCGAGGGGGCTTGCCCCCGTTGGGCTGCGAAGCGGCCCCAAAACCTGCACCGCGATGTATCAGATACACCGCATGCAAAGGTTTTACGACTGCTGCGCAGCCGAACGGGGGCAAGCCCCCTCATCACAACAAGCCCCCAGCACCACATTAGTCCTCCCACACTGAACGAGGCCCTCATGAACAACGCTCTGAACCAGTTGCAGCCCTACCCGTTCGAAAAGCTCCGCGCCTTGCTCGGCAGCGTCACGCCAAACCCGGACAAACGCGCCATCGCGCTGTCCATCGGTGAACCGAAGCACCGCTCGCCAGCCTTTGTGGCCGAAGCCCTGGCAAGCAACCTGGATCAGATGGCCGTGTACCCGACTACCCTCGGCATCCCGGCCCTGCGCGAAGCCATCGCGGCCTGGTGCGAACGCCGTTTTAGCGTGCCGAAAGGCTGGCTCGACCCGGCGCGCAACGTGCTGCCGGTCAACGGCACCCGCGAAGCGTTGTTCGCGTTCACCCAGACCGTGGTCAATCGTGGCGAAGATGCGCTGGTGGTCAGCCCGAACCCGTTCTATCAGATCTACGAAGGCGCGGCGTTCCTCGCCGGAGCCAAGCCGCACTACCTCCCGTGCCTGGACGAAAACGGCTTCAACCCGGATTTCGATGCCGTATCGCCAGACATCTGGAAGCGCTGCCAGATCCTGTTCCTCTGCTCCCCAGGTAACCCGACCGGCGCGCTGATCCCGATCGACACCCTGAAGAAGCTGATCGCCCTGGCCGACGAATACGACTTCGTGATCGCCGCGGACGAGTGCTACAGCGAGCTGTACTTCGACGAGCAAACCCCACCGGCCGGCCTGCTCAGCGCCTGCGTGGAACTGGGCCGTCAGGACTTCAAGCGTTGCGTGGTGTTCCACAGCCTGTCCAAGCGCTCCAACCTTCCGGGCCTGCGTTCGGGCTTTGTCGCCGGTGATGCCGACATTCTCAAAGGCTTCCTGCTGTATCGCACCTACCACGGTTGCGCGATGCCGGTTCAGACCCAACTGGCCAGCGTTGCCGCATGGAATGATGAAGTGCATGTACGGGCCAACCGTGCGCTGTACCGTGAAAAGTACGATGCCGTGCTGGAAATCCTTAGCCCGGTGATGGACGTGCAGCGCCCGGATGGCGGTTTCTACTTGTGGCCGAGCGTTGCCGGTGATGATGAAGCGTTCTGCCGTGACCTGTTTGTCGAAGAGCATGTGACGGTCGTACCAGGGTCTTACCTGTCTCGCGAAGTGAACGGTTCAAACCCCGGCGCAGGCCGAGTACGTATGGCGCTGGTTGCACCGCTGGCAGAATGCATTGAAGCCGCAGAGAGAATTCGCGCGTTTATTACACGTAACAAATAACTCATAAAAGCTCCGCACTATGCAATGTAGTGCGGAGCACTATCAACCAAGCTATTTATCTAATAACACCTCCACACCCAGTACAAAAAAAAGCAACAACACTCTCATTCAAAAAAACAAACTTACATGTCGCTTTCGCTTGCCAATTGACGGCACCCAGCAATACACACTATAAAAACCCATCTGAACATCAGATCAAAACAAAATCACATAGCTAAATAAACCAATGAGCCTCCAACAATGGAGACTTCAAACAACACACACTCACAAGGATGATGAGCATGGACTTATGTAAGTGCATTGAGCCCGATGACATTCAGGCTTCTTATGATGCGGCAACTAATGAAGACCGAGCGAACGCCCCCCAGACAATACCGGGAGGTCGACAAAAACGCGGTGTAGGCGACCACACCAAGTTCTGGAAAAAAGGTCGGACACTAAAAGTGGCTTTTCTGAGCCAAAACCCATGGTTCATCGATTCCACAAAAGGCGCAATCCACCAATGGATACCTGCCGTCTTTGACGTTCGCATCCTTTTCGTCGAAGGTCCGGAGGGTGATATCCGGATATCTGACAAGTTCCATTCAGGGAATTTGTCCTATCTGGGCACTGACGCACTGACTGTACCGAAAGATGAACCGACTATGAATTTGCAATGGCGAGGACTGGATCAAAACTTCTTCGGTACCGTGCTGCATGAGTTTGGCCATGCTCTTGGACTTGAACACGAGCATCAACATCCAGATGCCAATATTAACTGGAACGAAACTGCCGTTTACGAATTCATGAGTCGGACACAAAAATGGTCAAGACAGGTGACTCATTCCAATCTGTTAAGAAAATTAGAAAGATCAAACACTAGAACATCGCCTTATGACAGCACCTCAATCATGCACTACCCTATCCAGGCTGAACTTACTCTCGACGGTGTAGCGATAGCACGTAACAGCCGCTTATCTGCAAACGACGTAAAGCTGATGACAGGTATTTATAGCGGACGATAAACCTAAACCCTGTCAGGGGCAGATAAGCTGTCTCTGACAGCCTGCAACCGCTGATCGCCCTGACAAACGGACAAAAAGACAAAAAGACAAAAAGACAAACCCGACCACAGCCGACGCGAAACCGTCCGGTCATGGCATAATCCGTCACCTTTAATTTTCAGCACTTGCAAAGGGGGCAATTCCTTGACCGCTTCAAGCAAAACGTTGCACCTTTTCGGCATCAAAGCCTGCGACACCATGAAAAAGGCGCGCACCTGGCTAGATGAACACGCTGTCAGCTATGACTTCCATGATTACAAAGCAGTCGGAATCGACCGTGAACACCTGACTCAGTGGTGCGACGAGCACGGCTGGCAAGTGGTGTTGAACCGTGCAGGCACGACCTTTCGCAAGCTCGACGACGAACGCAAAGCCGATCTCGACCAGCCGAAAGCCATCGAACTGATGCTCGCACAACCCTCGATGATCAAGCGCCCGGTGCTTGATCTCGGTGACAAAACCCTGATTGGCTTCAAGCCAGATATCTACGCGGCAGCACTCAAATAAGGCAGCCCGTTCCATTTTGTTAGAGGTATCAACATGTCCACTACTCTGTTCAGCCTGGCCTTTGGTGTCGGCACTCAAAACCGTCAAGGCGCATGGCTGGAAGTGTTTTACGCACAACCTTTGCTCAACCCGTCGGCCGAACTGGTCGCGGCCATTGCGCCGATTCTGGGCTATACCGACGGCAATCAGGCCATCGCCTTCAGCACCGCTCAGGCGTCACAACTGGCTGAAGCACTGAAAAGCGTCGACGCTGCACAAGCGGCACTGCTGACCCGTCTGGCCGAGAGCCACAAGCCGCTGGTCGCCACACTGCTGGCCGAAGACGCACAGCTGAGCTCCACGCCTGAGGCGTACCTCAAGCTGCACCTGCTGTCTCATCGTCTGGTCAAGCCACATGGCCTGAACCTGACCGGTATCTTCCCGTTGCTGCCAAACGTGGCCTGGACCAGCCAGGGCGCGATCGATCTGGCCGAACTGGCCGAGCATCAGCTGGAAGCCCGTCTGCGCGGCGAGCTGCTGGAAGTGTTCTCGGTGGACAAGTTCCCGAAAATGACCGACTACGTAGTTCCGGCCGGCGTGCGTATCGCTGACGCGGCACGTATTCGTCTGGGCGCTTATGTGGGCGAAGGCACCACCGTGATGCACGAAGGTTTCGTCAACTTCAACGCGGGCACCGAAGGCCCGGGCATGATCGAAGGCCGTGTATCCGCTGGCGTATTCGTCGGCAAGGGTTCGGACCTGGGCGGCGGTTGCTCGACCATGGGCACCCTGTCGGGTGGCGGCAACATCGTGATCAAGGTCGGCGAAGGCTGCCTGATCGGCGCCAACGCCGGTATCGGTATTCCGTTGGGTGACCGCAATACCGTTGAGTCGGGCCTGTACGTGACCGCGGGGACCAAAGTGGCGCTGCTGGATGAAAAAAATCAGCTGGTCAAAGTCGTGAAGGCCCGCGAACTGGCCGGTCAGCCTGACCTGCTGTTCCGCCGTAATTCGGAAACCGGTGCCGTGGAATGCAAAACCCACAAATCGGCGATCGAACTGAACGAAGCGCTGCACGCTCACAACTAAGTAGCGTCACACGATCACCTGTAGGAGCGAGGCTTGCCCGCGAAGCTTTTGGCGGCCTCAAGGGCCCCTTCGCGAGCAAGCTTCGCTCCTACAGGTTCGGCGTAGACCCGACCATCAGGTCAGGCGTACACCCGCCCATGTTGACCAGGGCCCGATAGCATGATGATTCCCTCTCCCTGGCGCGCCGACTTCCCGGCCATCGCCGCGCTGCAACGGCAAGACCAGACCTATCTGGACAACGCCGCCACCACGCAAAAACCTCAAGCCCTGCTGGACGCTTTGGCGCATTACTACGCCAATGGCGCGGCCAACGTGCATCGGGCGCAACACTTGCCCGGCGCCCATGCCACCCAGGCGTTCGAGGACAGCCGCAGCAAAGTCGCCCAATGGCTCAATACCGGCGATTGCGGGCAAATCATCTTTACCCACGGCGCAACATCCGCGCTGAACCTCCTGGCCTATGGCCTGGAACACTTATTCAATCCGGGCGATGAAATTACCATCAGCGCGCTGGAGCATCACGCCAACCTGTTGCCATGGCAGCAACTGGCCCACCGTCGCGACTTGAAACTGGTGATTCTGCCGCTGAAGGTCGATGGTTTGATTGACCTTGAAGCCGCCGCTCTCCTGATCGGCCCGCGTACCCGTCTGCTGGCAGTCAGTCAGTTGTCCAACGTGCTCGGCGCGTGGCAGCCGTTGCCCGCGTTACTGGCGATGGCCAAAGTGCACAACGCGCTGACCGTGGTCGACGGCGCTCAAGGCGTGGTGCACGGTCGGCATGACGTGCGGGCACTGGGTTGCGACTTCTATGTGTTTTCCAGCCACAAGCTCTACGGCCCGGATGGCCTGGGTGTGCTGTTCGGTCGTCATGAAGCGCTTGAGCAACTGCGTCCGTGGCAGTTCGGCGGCGAAATGGTGCTGGATGCCAACTACCACGACGCCCGCTTTCGTCCCGCGCCATTGGGGTTCGAGGCGGGTACGCCGCCGATTTCCAGCGTGATCGGCCTGGGCGCGACGCTGGACTACCTCACTGGGCTGGATCAGGACGCCGTGTCCGTCCACGAAGCGGCGCTGCATGACTATTTGCTCAAAGGCCTTGAAGCGCGCAACGGCATTCGTCTGCTGGGCAAGCCGCAACTGGCGCTGGCCAGTTTTGTCGTCGAAGGTGTGCATAACTCTGATCTGGCGCATTTGCTGACTGAACAAGGAATCGCCGTACGCGCTGGTCACCATTGCGCCATGCCATTGCTCAAAAGCTTCGAGCTGGCCGGGGCGATTCGGGTGTCGCTGGCGTTGTACAACGACTCCGAAGACCTGGAGCGCTTTTTTGAAGCGCTGGATCAGGCCCTGGAGTTGTTGCGATGACCTTGCCCGCCGATGCCGTCACGGCGCTGAGCACTTTTCAGCAGGCGGCGAGCTGGGAACAGCGAGCGCGGTTGCTGATGCAATGGGGTGACCGCCTGCCAGTGTTGAGCGATGTGGATAAAGTCGAGGCCAACCGCGTGCATGGTTGTGAAAGCCAGGTCTGGCTGGTGGGTACGCTGCAGGATGGGCATTGGCAGTTCAGCGCCAGCAGCGATGCGCGGTTGATTCGCGGGTTGGTGGCGTTGCTGCTGGCGCGGGTCAACGGGTTATCCGCGCCTGAGCTGCGGCAGGTGGATTTGCCGGAGTGGTTCAATCAGCTGGGTCTGAGCCGTCAGTTGTCGCCGTCGCGCAGCAATGGCCTCAATGCCGTGCTCCAGCGGATGCGGAGCCTGAGCGACGTGTAGGAGCGAGGCTTGCCCGCGAAAGCGGTGTGTCAGGTACGACGCCTTCGCGGGCAAGCCTCGCTCCTACAGATTGATCGTTCCCGCGCTCCGCGTTCGGCAGAGCGTCCGTGGAGGCATTCCACGCAGAACGTGGGAATGATCGGTTTCAGGCAGGCTTGCTCCGATCCGCCGGGCGCCGCACACCGGCCACAATCTTATCCACAGCCTTGGTCGCCGCGACCATGCCGAACGTCGCCGTCACCATCATCACCGCGCCAAAGCCGCCGGCGCAGTCGAGCTTCACACCATCACCGACAAAACTCTTCTGCAAGCAAATGCTGCCATCCGGTTTCGGGTAGCGCAGTTGTTCGGTGGAAAACACGCACGGGACGCTGTAGTGGCGGGTCACGGTGCGGGAGAAGCCGTAGTCGCGGCGCAACGTGGAGCGCACTTTTGACGCCAGCGGATCATTGAACGTGCGGTTCAGGTCGCAGACCTGGATCAGTGTCGGGTCGATCTGCCCGCCCGCGCCGCCGGTGGTGATGATCTGGATCTTGCGGCGTTTGCACCAGGCGATCAGCGCCGCTTTGGCGTTGACGCTGTCGATGCAGTCGATCACGCAGTCGATGTTCGGCGTGATGTACTCGGCCATGGTTTCGCGGGTGACAAAGTCCGCCACCGCATGCACCGTGCAGTCCGGGTTGATCCCGCGCAGGCGCTCGGCCATCACCTCGACCTTGGGCTTGCCGACGGTGCTGTCCAGCGCATGCAGTTGACGGTTGACGTTGCTGACACAGACGTCGTCCAGGTCGAACAGCGAAATCTCGCCCACGCCACACCGGGCAACGGCTTCCGCCGCCCAGGAACCGACACCACCGACGCCGACGATCGCCACATGGGCCGCGCGCAAGCGCTCAAGGCCTTCGATGCCATATAAACGGGCGATGCCCGCAAACCGCGGATCTTCTGTACTCATGACCATTACCCCAAAAACCGGCGCGCATTATAGGGCTCTCGGCGGTCAAGAGCATCTTTGGGCTATGAACGGCGGTCTTGATTGCTTTAATTGACCACAAATTTATTGGAATTGGGCTCTACCGCCCCGGTCAAAGAACTTAAGTCGACTTGGATTGCCCAACGTCCGGCATTTCCCTGTCCGCTGTACGGTCAGTGAACGCCCGGTGTAGGATGCGCGCCCCCGCCCCTTGGCAGCCGGCCGCCGACCGTTCCTTCGTTCAGCAGCTCCTGGAACCTGAAATAGCTATGTCATCGCGTAAATTTGGACTCAACCTGGTAGTGGTTCTTGCAATCGCCGCCTTGTTCACCGGTTTCTGGGCGTTGGTCAATCGCCCGGTCACCGCCCCCAACTGGCCGGAGCAGATCTCCGGCTTTTCGTACTCGCCGTTTCAACAAGGCCAGTACCCGCAAAAAGCCCAGTACCCGACCGACGATGAAATGCGTCGCGATCTGGAGATCATGAGCAAGCTGACGGACAACATCCGTACCTACTCGGTCGACGGTACGCTGGAAAACATCCCCAAACTGGCGGAAGAATTCGGCCTGCGGGTGACCCTGGGGATCTGGATCAGCCCGGACGAAGAGCGCAACGAGCGCGAGATCACCCGCGCCATCGAAATCGCCAATTCCTCGCGCAGCGTGGTTCGCGTGATTGTCGGTAACGAAGCCATCTTCCGTAAGGAAATTACCGCGGCAGAGCTGAGCCTGATCCTGGATCGCGTCCGCGCGGCCGTAAAGGTTCCGGTCACCACCTCCGAACAATGGCACGTCTGGGAAGAAAACCCGAGCCTGGCCAAGCACGTCGACCTGATCGCGGCTCACGTTCTGCCCTACTGGGAGTTCGTTCCGGTGGACAAGGCCGGTCAGTTCGTTCTCGACCGCGCCCGTGATCTGAAAAAGATGTTCCCGAAAAAACCGCTGCTGCTCTCCGAAGTCGGCTGGCCGAGCAACGGCCGCATGCGCGGTGGCGCCGATGCGTCACCGGCGGACCAGGCGATTTACCTGCGCACCCTGGTCAACAAGCTCAACCGCCAGGGCTTCAACTACTTCGTGATCGAAGCGTTCGACCAGCCGTGGAAGGCCAGTGACGAAGGTTCGGTGGGCGCGTACTGGGGCGTGTTCAACGCCGCGCGCCAGCAGAAATTCAACTTCGAAGGCCCGGTCGTCGCGATCCCGCAATGGCGCGTACTGGCTATCGGCTCGGTAGTGCTGGCCCTGCTGTCGCTGACCCTGCTGATGATCGACGGTTCGGCCCTGCGTCAACGTGGCCGCACCTTCCTGACCTTTATCGCGTTCCTCTGCGGTTCGGTATTGGTGTGGATCGGGTACGACTACAGCCAGCAATACAGCACCTGGTTCAGCCTGACGGTGGGCTTCCTGCTCGCCCTCGGTGCATTCGGGGTGTTTATCGTTCTGCTGACCGAGGCCCATGAACTGGCCGAAGCGGTCTGGACCCACAAACGCCGGCGTGAATTCCTGCCAGTGGTGGGTGATTCGGACTACCGACCGAAAGTGTCGATTCACGTACCTTGCTACAACGAGCCGCCGGAGATGGTCAAACAGACCCTCAACGCCCTGGCCAACCTCGATTATCCGGACTTCGAAGTCCTGATTATCGACAACAACACCAAAGACCCGGCGGTCTGGGAACCGGTGCGCGATTATTGCGAAACCCTCGGCCCGCGCTTCAAGTTCTTCCACGTTGCACCGCTGGCCGGTTTCAAGGGTGGCGCGCTGAATTACCTTATTCCGCACACCGCTAAAGATGCCGAAGTGATTGCGGTAATCGACTCGGACTACTGCGTCGACCCGAACTGGCTCAAGCACATGGTGCCGCACTTCGCCGATCCGAAAATCGCTGTGGTGCAGTCGCCGCAGGATTACCGCGACCAGAACGAAAGCACCTTCAAGAAGCTCTGCTACGCAGAATACAAAGGCTTCTTCCACATCGGCATGGTCACCCGCAACGACCGTGACGCGATCATCCAGCATGGCACCATGACCATGACCCGGCGCTCGGTGCTCGAGGAACTGGGCTGGGCCGACTGGTGCATTTGTGAAGACGCCGAGTTGGGTCTGCGCGTGTTTGAAAAAGGCTTGTCGGCGGCGTATTACCACGACAGCTACGGCAAAGGCCTGATGCCCGATACCTTTATCGACTTCAAGAAACAGCGTTTCCGCTGGGCCTACGGAGCGATTCAGATCATCAAGCGTCACACCGCCAGCCTGCTGCGCGGCAAGGACACCGAGCTGACCCGTGGCCAGCGTTACCACTTCCTCGCGGGCTGGTTGCCGTGGGTCGCGGATGGCATGAACATCTTCTTCACCGTCGGCGCGCTGTTGTGGTCGGCGGCGATGATCATCGTGCCGCAACGGGTCGATCCGCCGTTGCTGATTTTCGCGATCCCGCCATTGGCGCTGTTCGTGTTCAAGGTCGGCAAGATCATTTTCCTCTACCGCCGTGCGGTCGGGGTCAACCTGAAAGATGCCTTCTGCGCGGCACTGGCCGGGCTGGCGTTGTCGCATACGATCGCCAAAGCGGTGCTGTACGGCTTCTTCACCAGCAGCATTCCGTTCTTCCGTACCCCGAAAAACGCCGATAACCACGGCTTTTGGGTAGCGATTTCCGAAGCGCGGGAAGAGGTGTTCATCATGCTGTTGTTGTGGGGTGCGGCGCTGGGGATCTTCCTGGTGAACGGCTTGCCGAGCAACGACATGCGCTTCTGGGTGACCATGTTGCTGGTGCAGTCGCTGCCGTACCTGGCCGCGCTGATCATGGCGTTCCTGTCGTCGCTGCCCAAACCGGTAGCCGAAGCCACGACCGCACCGGCTGTCTAAATCAGTACAGATGCACTAAACGGCGGCCAATGGCCGCCGTTTTGCTTTAAGATAACCGCCATTTTGCAGGCCTTGGCCTTTATGGCCTGACCCAATACCTGTGGGAGCGAGCCTGCTCGCGATAGCGGTCTGACAATCAACTTCAATGTTGAATGTACCGACCTCATCGCGAGCAGGCTCGCTCCCACATTTACAGTTTTCGGAGCTTTCCATGACGGCCCACGCCGACCTTTCGCCGACCCTTCAACTCGCCATCGACCTGATCCGCCGTCCGTCCGTGACGCCGGTTGACGCCGATTGCCAGAAGCAGATGATGCAGCGCCTGGGCGATGCTGGTTTCAAACTGGAACCGATGCGCATCGAAGATGTGGATAACTTCTGGGCGACTCACGGCAAACACGACGGTCCGGTGCTGTGCTTCGCCGGCCACACCGACGTAGTTCCAACCGGTCCGGTAACGGCCTGGCAGATCGACCCGTTCAACGCGCTGATCGATGAACACGGCATGCTCTGCGGCCGTGGCGCGGCCGACATGAAAGGCAGCCTGGCAGCAATGACCGTGGCCGCTGAACGTTTCGTCGCCGACTACCCGGATCACAAGGGCAAGGTCGCGTTCCTGATCACCAGCGACGAAGAAGGCCCGGCGCACCACGGCACCAAGGCTGTCGTTGAACGCCTTGCCGCCCGCAAGGAACGTCTGGACTGGTGCATCGTCGGCGAACCGTCGAGCACCACCCTGGTGGGCGATGTGGTCAAGAACGGCCGTCGCGGCTCCCTCGGCGCCAAACTGACCGTGCGCGGTGTGCAGGGCCACGTGGCCTATCCGCACCTGGCGAAGAACCCGATCCACCTCGCCGCCCCGGCCCTGGCCGAACTGGCCGCCGAGCACTGGGACCACGGCAACGATTTCTTCCCGCCGACCAGTTTCCAGATCTCCAACGTCAATTCCGGCACCGGCGCGACCAACGTGATTCCGGGTGATCTGGTGGCGGTGTTCAACTTCCGCTTCTCCACCGAATCCACCGTCGAAGGCCTGCAAAAACGCGTCGCCGATATCCTCGATAAACATGGTCTGGACTGGCACGTCGACTGGGCATTGTCCGGCCTGCCGTTCCTCACCGAACCGGGTGCGTTGCTGGATGCCGTCGCGTCAAGCATCAAGGACGTCACCGGTCGTGAAACCAAAGCCTCCACCAGCGGCGGCACCTCCGATGGGCGCTTCATCGCGACCATGGGCACCCAAGTGGTCGAACTGGGCCCGGTCAACGCGACGATCCATCAGGTCAACGAGCGTGTACTGGCAGCCGACCTCGACGTGCTGACCGAAATCTACTACCAGACTCTGATCAAGTTGCTCGCCTGATGCTCGCCTGCCCGATCTGCAGCGAACCGCTGAACGCAGTGGACAACGGTGTGGCCTGCCCCGCCGGGCATCGTTTCGACCGTGCGCGGCAGGGTTACCTGAACCTGTTGCCGGTGCAGCACAAAAACAGCCGCGACCCTGGGGATAACCTGGCGATGGTCGAAGCCCGTCGCGACTTCTTGAATGCCGGCCATTACGCGCCGGTGGCCAAGCGTCTGGCGGAACTGGCAGCGCAGTACGCGCCCCAGCGCTGGCTGGACATCGGTTGTGGCGAGGGTTACTACACCGCGCAAATCGCCGAAGCCTTGCCCAACGCCGATGGCTACGCCCTGGACATTTCCCGGGAAGCGGTCAAACGCGCCTGCAAACGCAACCCTGCGCTGACCTGGTTGATCGCCAGCATGGCGCGGGTGCCGTTGGCCTCAGGCAGCTGCCAGTTTCTCGCCAGTGTTTTCAGCCCGCTGGACTGGGCAGAAGCCAAACGCCTGCTCAGCCCCGGCGGCGGCTTGATGAAAGTCGGGCCGACCAGCGGCCATCTGATGGAACTGCGTGAGCGGCTGTACGACGAAGTGCGCGAGTACACCGACGACAAGCATTTGGCGCTGGTGCCGGAAGGCATGGCGCTGCAGCACAGCGAAACCCTGGAGTTCAAACTGCTGCTTGCCAATGGTCAGGATCGCGCGAACCTGTTGGCGATGACGCCCCATGGCTGGCGCGCCAGTGCCGAACGCCGGGCGGCGGTCATCGAACAGGCCGAGCCGTTCGAGGTCACCGTGTCGATGCGCTACGATTATTTTGTTCTGCAGTAGTAGTTAGAGAGCAACTCTTAATTTTTGGTCTTGAGCAACAGATCAAGGCCGGCTAAATCCGCGAATGGATTTTTCAGACCCGCAGTGAGGACATCCATGCGCCAACCCGATATCGAGATTTACCTGAAAGACGCCGACGTCGACTACAAGGCTATCGCAGCCTGGCTCGGCGCGGCTTTAGGCCCGTGCACCGATTGGGTTCAGAAAGGCCAGACCTACAAGTGCAAGGCCGGTAACGTGCCGGTCACCTGGCTGCCGAAAGCCGTCGGCAAATGGAACAGCCTGTACCTGGAAAGCGACCAGACCCCGTGGGAAGACGACATCGCCTGCGCCCGCGCCGCCTTTGCTGCGCTGAACGTCGAAGTACGTTGCGCACCGGGCAGTTGGGTCGAGGAAGAAGGGGAAGAGACGGCTGATCGCTGGATGCGCATCAGCGTTGATGGCGAAGAAGAGATCACCTGGAAAACCGCGTAAAAGCAGTACACCAGACCTGTGGGAGCGGGCTTGCCCGCGATTGCGGTTTGTCAGTCACATCATTGTTGGATGTGCCGCCGTCTTCGCGGGCAAGCCACGCTCCCACAGGGTGTTATGTGATCCGCAGGATACGGTTTACAGGCCCACCACATCCTCAGCCTGCAAGCCCTTCTCGCCGGTCACCACCGCATACTCAACCTGCTGACCCTCAGTCAGCGAGCGATGCCCTTCGCCGCGGATCGCGCGGTAGTGCACGAACACGTCCACCCCGTCCTCGCGTTGAATGAAGCCGTAGCCCTTGGCGTCGTTGAACCACTTGACATTGCCGGTTTCGCGCGTAGCCATCTCTCGTTACCCCCTTGTTTTTATTTTGAACGGCCGAGTATATGACAGCCGGGAAAACTCTCAACTCAAGTTTACTTAACCGCTTTTTTGCCGATTTTCGGCGAATACGGCACACTATCGGCCCGAGCAAACGCTCGGTTTTATTCACTCACGCAGAAGCCGTATGACCCGTTCCCCGTTTCGCCGTCTTGTGTTTGGCACCCTGCGCCGACTGCTGTACCTCTGGGTTCGCTCGGAGACGATCAACCAGTCGTCGTTCACCCTTAACCTCGACCGCAGCCGGCCGGTGTTTTACGTCCTGCAAAATCCTTCACTGACCGACCTCGCCGTGGTCAATACCGAATGCAGCAAGGCCGGCCTGCCCCGCCCGGTGTTGCCGGTGTCGGTGGGTACGTTGGTGGAACCCGCCGCATTCTTTTACCTGACGCCGGAGCCCGACTGGCTCGGCCGTCAGGACAAACGCGGTGCGCCACCGACCCTGACCCGTCTGGTCAGTGCCCTGAGCCAGAACGCCGCCGAAGATGCGCAGATCATTCCAGTCAGCGTGTTCTGGGGCCAGTCGCCGGACAGCGAGTCGAGCCCGTGGAAGCTGCTGTTCGCCGATAGCTGGGCCGTTACCGGGCGTTTGCGTCGGCTGCTGAGCATCATCGTGCTGGGGCGCAAGACCCGGGTGCAGTTCTCGGCACCGATTCACCTGCGGGAATTGATCGATCACAACAAAGGCCACGAGCGCACCGTGCGCATGGCCCAGCGGATCCTGCGGGTGCATTTTCGCAACCTGAAAGCCGCGGTGATCGGCCCGGATATTTCCCACCGCCGCAACCTGGTCAAAGGCCTGCTCAATCAACCCTTGGTCAAGCAAGCGATCCTCGACGAAGCCGAGCGCGAAAACATCTCCCCGGAGAAAGCCAAGGCCCAGGCCTTGCGCTACGGCAACGAGATCGCCTCGGACTACACCTACACCGCGATCCGCTTTCTGGAGGTGGTGCTGAGCTGGTTCTGGAACAAGATCTACGACGGGATCAAGGTCAACCACATCGAAGGTGTGCAGAAAGTCGCCCAAGGTCACGAAGTGATCTACGTGCCGTGCCATCGTAGCCACATCGATTACCTGCTGCTCTCGTACCTGCTGTTTCGCAACGGCCTGACCCCTCCGCACATTGCCGCCGGGATCAACCTCAACATGCCGGTGATCGGCAGCCTGCTGCGCCGTGGCGGCGCGTTCTTCATGCGCCGCACGTTCAAGGGTAATCCGCTCTACACCTCGGTGTTCAACGAATACCTGCACACCCTGTTCACCAAGGGCTTCCCGGTCGAGTACTTCGTCGAAGGCGGTCGTTCACGCACCGGGCGCATGCTGCAACCGAAAACCGGAATGCTCGCGATCACTCTGCGCAGCTTCCTGCGTTCGTCGCGCATGCCCATCGTGTTCGTGCCGGTATACATCGGTTACGAGCGCGTGCTGGAAGGCCGCACCTACCTCGGCGAATTGCGTGGTGCGAGCAAGAAGAAAGAATCGATTTTCGACATCTTCAAAGTCATCGGCGCGCTCAAACAACGCTTCGGTCAGGTCGCGGTCAACTTCGGTGAGCCGATCAAACTGGCGGAATTCCTCGACAGCGAACAGCCCGACTGGCGCCAACAGGAGCTCGGCCCGCAGTTCAAACCGGCCTGGCTCAACGAAACCACCCACCGTCTCGGCGAGAAAGTCGCACAGCATCTGAACGAAGCGGCGGCGATCAACCCGGTGAATCTGGTGGCCCTGGCGTTGCTGTCCACCAGCCGTCTGGCCCTGGACGATCGCGCCATGGCGCGGGTGCTCGATCTGTATCTGGCGCTGTTGCGCAAAGTCCCTTACTCGCCGCACACCACCCTGCCGGACGGTGACGGTCGGGCGCTGATCGAGCATGTGAAGGACATGGACCTGCTGTCCGAACAGAGCGATGCCCTGGGCAAGATTCTGTACCTGGACGAACAAAACGCCGTCCTGATGACCTACTACCGCAACAACGTGCTGCACATCTTCGCGTTGCCGGCGTTGCTGGCGAGTTTCTTCCAGAGCACCTCGCGCATGAGCCGCGAGCAGATCCTGCGCTACACCCGCGCGCTGTACCCGTACCTGCAATCGGAGCTGTTCATTCGCTGGTCGCTGGACGAACTCGATGGCGTGGTCGATCAATGGCTCGAAGCCTTCGTCGAGCAAGGCCTGCTGCGTTTCGAGAAAGACGTGTACCTGCGTCCGGCACCGAACTCACGGCATTTCGTACTACTGACGCTACTGTCGAAAAGCATCGCCCAGACCCTGCAGCGCTTCTACATGACCGTTTCCCTGTTGCTCAACAGCGGCCAGAACAGCATCAGCGCCGAAGAGCTGGAAGACCTGTGCACGGTCATGGCCCAGCGCCTGTCGATCCTCCATGGCCTGAACGCCCCGGAGTTCTTCGACAAGAGCCTGTTCCGTCACTTCATCCAGACGATGCTGGACCTCGACGTGCTGCGCCTCGACGAAGCCGGGAAGTTGAGCTATCACGAACTGCTCGGCGAACTGGCCGAAGGTGCGGCCAAACGGGTACTGCCGGCGGAGATTCGCTTATCGATCCGTCAGGTGGCACTGCATCGCAGTGAAGACGCGGCGGATCAAATCGCGGCTGCGGCGCAGACCGACTAAATTTCTACAGGCGCCAGGCTTCTTCTGGCGCCTTCGATACGGAGATCCTCGATGAAAAAACTCTCTCTATTGGCCATGGCCGCTTTGCTGGGAGCCTGTCAGTCGATGCAACCCGCCGCCAAAACCAGCCTCGATGGCGAAGTGTTCTACCTGCAACGCATCGCCCTGCCGCCAAGCGCCATCTTGAGCGTCAGCCTGCAGGACGTATCATTGGCAGACGCACCGGCCCTGGTGCTCGACGAACACAAAGGTCAGGTAAAAGGCCAGGTGCCGTTGCCGTTTCATCTGAGCTACGACCCGGCCCAGGTCAAACCCGGCCATCGCTATTCGGTCAGCGCGCGGATCGAAGTGGACGGCAAGTTAATGTTCATCACCACTGAACATCACGCCGTGCAACTGGACGGCAAAGATCCGCAGCCACTGAAAATCCGCGTGGACGCGGTCCGCTAACTCACTTTTCTAAACCTTTTTTCTGAACAAGGAAGCCGCCATGCTCCGCCCTACCCTTCGCTTCGCCGGCCTGTGCGCAGGCTTGATGATCTGCGCCAACGCCCTGGCTCTGTCACTCAATGACCTGTCGCAACAAGACGCCACCGGCGGTCTCAAGGACGCCCTGACCCAAGGCGCGCAACTGGCCGTCAAGCAACTCGGCACGCCCGGCGGCTTCAGCAATAACCCGGACGTGAAAATCGAACTGCCGGGCAAGCTGGGTAAAGTCGCCAAGAAAATGAAACAGTTCGGCATGGGTGAACAGGTCGATCAACTGGAAACCAGCATGAACAAAGCGGCTGAAGCGGCGGTGACGCAGGCCCAGCCGATTCTGGTGGATGCGGTGAAGAAGATGACCGTGGAGGATGCCAAGGGGATTCTCAGCGGCGGCAAGGACTCGGCCACCCAGTACCTGAGTAAAACCAGCCGCGAACAGATCCGCACCAAATTCCTGCCGATCGTCAAGCAAGCCACCGACCAGGTCGGCCTGGCCCAGCAGTACAACGCATTTGCCGGGCAAGCCGCGACGCTGGGCGTGCTGGATGCGAAAAATGCCAACATCGAAAGCTACGTGACCGAGCAGGCGTTGAACGGTTTGTTCGAGATGATTGGCAAACAGGAAGAAACCATTCGCCAGAACCCTGCGGCGGCGGCGACCAGCCTGGCGAAGAAAGTCTTCGGCACGCTCTAAACCCTGTGGGAGCGGGCTTGCTCGCGAAAGCGGTGTGTCAGTCAAAGTTGATGTCGACTGACACACCGCCTTCGCGAGCAAGCCCGCTCCCACATGAATTGTGTTTAATAGACTGGCATCACCCACCTCCCGCCCCCATCATCCATAATGGGTGACCGTCACACTTTGTCTCATCTTCAGTTATGCTCGCCGTTCGTCGTGAACGCCGGAGCCGCTGATCTTATGTCCCCCACTCGCCTGTTTGTCCCCCTCGCCCTTGCTCTGCTGAGCGCTTGCGCCACGCAACCGAAACAGAACGTGACCGTGGAAAAACAAAGCGAATGCCCGGCGAAACTGCACAACGGGCAAAACCTGATCCTGACCCTGCCGAGCAACCCGACCACGGGTTACCGCTGGGCGATCCAGGATTCGGCCGGGGGCGTGTTGCGTGCGCTCAGCCCCGAGGTCTACAGCAACCCGGAAGATGCCGGAATCGTCGGTAGTGCCGGCCTCTCGACCTGGCGCTTCCAGGCCTTCGCTACCGGCACTGGCCGCTTGCGGCTAACTTACTCACAACCGTGGGCACCGGAAGTGCCGGCCGTGAAAACCTTCGACTGCGCCATCGCGGTTAACTGATCGTGGGCTGGCTGATTCTGGCGCTGATGGGCGCGGTGACCTTCCTTTATGGCCTGAGCGTGCATGCCTCGCTGCTCTGCCTGCTGGTCAAACCGTTGCCAGTGTTGGCCCTGCTCGGCTGGTTACACGATGCACCGCCCAGTGACTATCGGCGCTGGATCAGCCTGGGTTTGATTTTTTCCTTGGTCGGCGACGTGTTGCTGGCATGGCCGGGGGATTTGTTTGTGTTTGGCCTTGGGGCGTTTTTGGTCGCGCATTTGGCGTACCTGAAAGCTTACTTGAGCGATTGCCGGCGTCTGGCGCTGTTGCCGTTGATCATCGCCCTGAGCGTCGGCGCCGTACTGCTGGGGATTCTGATTTCCAATGGGCTGGGTCCATTGCTGATCCCGGTGATCGTTTATGGTCTGGCCATCAGCGCCATGCTCTGGCGCGCCCTGGCCCGACTCGGCACTAACGTGCCCAAACGCTCGGCACTGCTGGCAGCAGTGGGCGCCGTGGCGTTTGTGTTTTCTGACAGCGTGATTGGCATTGATCGGTTTGTGATGCCATTTCATGCCGCACCTTACGTGATCATCCTCAGCTACTGGCTGGGGCAGTGGGGGATTGCGGCTTCCGCGTTCGGCCCAAAATTGCGCTGAGCTCTGTGGCGAGGGGGCTTGCCCCCGTTGGGCTGCGAAGCGGCCCCAAACCCAACCGCCGCATCCTTTCTAATCAATTGCATCTACCGGGTTTACGACGGCTGCGCCGCCGAACTGGGGCAAGCCCCCTCGCCACAACAGCCCTCTCACCATTCAAGTAGCATCAGCCCTGCCGGTTTATCAGACAACCCGCGCATCCACGCGCCAACTTGGCTAAAATGCCGGCCTTTTCCACCTACGCCGCTGGAACCGCCGTGAGCAAAGAATCCGATCGCCTTTTCGCCCAGCCTTTGACCCAGGTGCCTGACTTCGCCTTTAACGAGGACGTGGTTCGGGTGTTCCCGGACATGATCAAGCGCTCGGTGCCGGGTTATCCGACCATCGTGGAAAACCTCGGCGTGCTCGCCGCGCAGTTCGCCCAGCCCAACAGCGTGCTCTACGACCTGGGCTCGTCCCTGGGCGCCGTGACTCAAGCGTTGCGCCGTCACGTGCGCACCGACGGTTGCCGCGTCATCGCTGTGGATAACTCCGCAGCCATGGTCGAGCGTTGCCGCGAATACCTCAACGGCCAGGACTCGATGTTCCAGGAGTTACTGCCGGTGGAAGTGATTGAAGGCGACATCCTTGCCCTGGAATTCCAGCCGGCCTCGGTGGTGGCGCTGAACTTCACTCTGCAATTCATCGCCCCGGACCAGCGCACCGCGCTGCTCTCGCGCATCCGCCAATCGTTGTTGCCCGGTGGCGCGCTGATCCTCTCGGAGAAGCTGCGCTTCAACGACCCCGAAGAACACGCGCTGCTCACCGACCTGCACGTGGCCTTCAAACGCGCCAACGGCTACAGCGAACTGGAAATCGCCCAGAAGCGCAGCGCCATCGAAAATGTCATGAAGCCCGACAGCCTCGAAGAACACCGCGAACGCCTGCTGGCCGCCGGGTTCTCGAAAGTCGTGCCGTGGTTCCAGTGTCTTAACTTTGCCTCGTTGATTGCCTTGCCATGATTGATCTGTCCCCCCTCGCCCGCCGTCTGGCCGGTACTCCGCTGGCCGAATGGGCCAACACCCTGCAAGCGCAACTCGACAAGAAAATGGAAAAAGGTCACGGCGATCTCGAGCGCTGGCAGAGTGCGCTGGACGCGCTGCCGAAGATTCAGCCAAGCGAAGTCGACTTGTTGAATGGCTTGAAACTGGACACCGATTGCGACGACGAAACCCGGGGCCAGATGCGTACCGCGCTGATGGGTTTGTCGCCATGGCGCAAAGGCCCGTTCGACCTGTTCGGCGTGCATGTCGACACTGAATGGCGTTCGGACTGGAAGTGGTCCCGGGTAGCTCCGCACCTGGACCTGAAAGGCAAACGCATCCTCGATGTCGGCTGCGGCAACGGTTACTACATGTGGCGCATGCTCGGCGCCGGCGCCGACAGCGTGATCGGCGTCGACCCCAACTGGCTGTTCTTCTGCCAGTTCCAGGCCGTGCAGCGTTACCTGTCCGAGCCCAATGCCTGGCACTTGCCGTTTCCTTTTGAGGATCTTCCTCCCAATCTGGAAGGCTTCGACACAGTGTTTTCCATGGGCGTGTTCTACCACCGCCGCTCGCCGATCGAGCATTTGCTGGCGCTGAAGGATTGCCTGGTCAAGGGCGGTGAACTGGTGCTCGAGACGCTGGTGATCGAAGGCGATCAGCAGCAGGTGTTGGTGCCCGAAGACCGTTACGCGCAGATGCGTAACGTGTGGTTCCTGCCATCAGTGCCCGCGCTGGAACTGTGGCTGCGCCGCGCCGGGTTCAGCGATGTGCGTTGCGTGGATGTGAGCGTGACCACGGTCGAGGAGCAGCGCGGGACGGAGTGGATGAAGTATCAGTCGTTGAGCGACTTCCTTGATCCGGAAGATCACAGCAAAACGGTTGAAGGGCTGCCGGCGCCGATGCGCGCCGTCATCGTCGCCCGCAAGTAGCCGCAATCTCCCAGACACCAGATAAACCTGTGGGAGCGGGCTTGCTCGCGAATACGGACTAACAGTCAACAGAGATGCTGACTGATCCACCGCTTTCGCGAGCAAGCCCGCTCCCACATTTGGTTTGTGTTTTAGTCTGCGGGCTTGGCTCTTCTGGCCTTGAAAAATTCGCTCAACACCGCGCCACACTCCTCCGCCAACACCCCACCCTCATACAACACCCGATGATTCAAAAAGCCCTGGGTAAAGAACTGCCCCTGGCTCTGCACAATCCCGGCCTTGGGCTCCAGCGCGCCATACACCACCCGCGCGATCCGCGAGTGCACGATCAGCCCGGCGCACATGCTGCACGGCTCCAGGGTCACGTAGAGCGTACTGCCCGGCAGGCGATAGTTGCTGGCAGCTTGGGCCGCAGCGCGGATCGCGACCATCTCGGCGTGGGCGCTGGGGTCGTTGCCGCTGATCGGGCAGTTGAAACCGCGCCCGATGATTTCACCGTCCTGCACCAGCACCGCACCCACCGGCACTTCGCCAAGGGCCGCGCCTTGAGCGGCCAGGGCCAGGGCTTCGCGCATGAAATCACGATCACGGCTGCGGTCGATAATCGCTGCGGGGCGAATCTGACGCATCACGCCACCTCGATGGCGGCCATCAGGCCGGTTTCCATGTGGTCGATCACATGGCAGTGGAACATCCAGACCCCAGGGTTATCCGCCACCAGCGCCACTTGCGCACGCTCGTTCTTGCCTAACAGGTACGTGTCGGTGAAGTACGGGATGACCTTGTGCCGGTTCGAGGCAATGACCTTGAAGCTCATGCCATGCAGGTGGATCGGGTGTTGATACTGAGTCATGTTCTTCAATTCGAAAATATAGCTTTTGCCCTTTTCGAGCTTGGCAATCGGTCGATCGGCGCAGGTCTTGTCGGTAATGTCCCAAGCCTTGCCGTTGATCTGCCACAGGCTTGGCGGCTTGCCGTTTTCGACATTGACCGACACCGAGCCTACCCATTCAAAATTGAAGTTGAGTTTCTGGGCATTGGCCAGGTCCGGCTCTGCAACCGGGTTGGCGGGTAGCGCCGGCGGCCACTCGGTTGGCGCATCGGTGTTCGCCACTGAACGGAAGGTGCCCAAGCGTACCGGGCCGTTGCGCAGGGACAGTTCTTCGCCGGCCGGCGGCGCCTTGATCGCCAGGCAAATGCGCATGCCAGGCCCCAGCCAGTATTCCTTGCCCAGTGGGCGCGGTTCAATCGGATTGCCGTCCAGCGCGTAGATCTGCGCTTCGACGCCAGGAATGTTGAGGCGGTACGTCAGCGTATTGTCGAGGTTGAGCAACCGTACGCGAGTGATCTGCCCGGCGGGCAAGTCGATCACCGCTTGCGAGACGCCATTGATGGTCGACAGCCCCCCCGCCGTGCCGCCACGGGCCGCTTCACGAGGAATGCTGAACGCTACGAAAGCGCCCTCTTCATCGACGTGCCAACTCTTGAGGCTCAAGGTCTTTTCGTATTTGAAACCGGTGGGCTCGCGCTCTTCGATAATCAACGGGCCGACCAATCCGCGACCGAGCTCTTCGCTGCTGTTCACGTGCGGGTGATACCAGTAGCTGCCGGCGTCAGGCACGCGGAATTTATAGTCGAAGTACTCGCCCGGCAGCACCGGCAACTGCGACACGTACGGCACGCCATCCATTTCCAGCGGCAGGCGGATGCCGTGCCAGTGAATGGTGGTCGCCACCGGCAGATGGTTGATGAAGCGCACCCGCAGCCATTCCCCCTGACGCACGCGCAACTCAGTGCCCGGCGCCGATGGGCCGAACGCCCAGGCAGGCGTCTTGTGCCCGGCCACCAGTTCGACGTCCAGCGGTGCGGCGATCAGCTCATAGTCGTGGCCGGCGTCAGCGTCGGCCATTTTGCCCAGCCAGTAACGCGACGCGCCACCGGCCCCCACGCCAACCACCACAAGACCGGCCAGACCACCGAGTATTTGTCGACGGGTAAAGGACATGAACTCAACTACCTCACGTATCAGCCACAGGCGCGGGGCCTGCAAAAGGCGAATACGATACACCTGCAATTGAGAAAGATTAAGTGAAGTGTTGTCGCGCCAGCCGTTCGGTCAATGATCGCGCAGTGGACAAGGACGCCTCACGGCGCGCCTGTTGCTCCGACTACGCTGTCGAAACGCCGGTTGCCCACTGGCTCACAAATGCACCGACCCGCGCCTCGATGCGACTTTCGACGGTGCGCAAACGAAGCAAAGGGATACCGCTCTTGCTCAGGATGCTGTCTTTCAAAGCATCGCGCTCCGCCTGCTCCGGCAAATCATGGCTGCCCCCATCGACCTCAATCACTCCAAGCGGGGTTTTGCCCACTTTGAAATAAAGTACGAAATCACAGCTGGCAGCGTTCCTCATGAATTCACGCTCACGAGCAGTCAGGTTTTGATTAGTGGTCGACACCAACTGGTTGAGTTCGATCTGCGGCTGAAACTTGAGCCCCCGGCACCTCTCTTGCTCCAGTGTCTCACGCAGTATCTGCGCAACGATCTGCTCGGATTTGAACTCGGAGTCTTCTCTGCGCAATCGGGTATTCAACCGCTCCAGCGATTGATCGTATTCCGTGTAGAGCAGGTCGAAAGCGGAAATCAGCGGCGCGCGGTGCAACTGCTGTTTCTCTGCGTAGTATTCGATGTATCGCACCAGTGCCGCGATATGCCCGTTGTTCTTCGTGAAGACGTCGTCTCCTGTGATCAGAGTGAAGCGATGCTTGGCTCGTGAGATCGCCACATTGACCATGCGTGCATCATCGACAAAATCCAGGCGATCCTGGACGTTGCTCTTTTTGTCGAGCACGGTTGAAAAGACAATCTCGTCGCACTCGCGTCCTTGGAATTTGTGCACCGTTTCATTAACGAAGTCTGCCGGTAGCAGCTTGCGCGAGAGTGCTGCCTGATCTTTGTAGGGTGCAATGAAGCCCCGGCCCCCAGCCTCCTGCCAAACACTCTCGCCTTGCGCTTCAAACATCGCCAACAAAGAGTCGAGCTCACGCTGGTTAGTATTCGCGCGCGCATGATTGCCTTTGGCGGTGACGAGCAATGACAACGGTTTTTCGCCACCGTCTTTGGTCATTGGAACCAGTTGGTTGTCGTAGAACTGCTGATTGCAGAACTGAATGATTCGCGGGTGGCAACGATAGTGCTCTTTAAGCAAAGTTGTCGGGATTACTCCATTGAACACACTGACGCACGAATCGAGCAGGCTGTATTTCTCACAATCGTAATGATCCGTGGGCGCCGGAATGTCCAGCTTTGCCGGAATGTGCGCTAGCTGCTTCCTGTCTCCCACGATGATTAAGTTCTTCGCGCAACCCAGCGCCAGAATTCCCGGAACGATGTCTTGTTGCGAAGCTTCGTCGATGATGACGTAATCGAGCACTGTGCCACGCTTGAGCGAATTGATGATCGAATGGGTGCTGCTGGAGATGATCGGATAACGCTTCACGAACCCGTCGAACTGATCTCGGTAATTTTCCACCGTAAAGGCGCCAGCATTCGCTACATGCTGATGAAGGTACTGTTTCAGGTACTTCATCGAAGTGCTGGTCAATTCATCCAGCAATACCTGATAGTTGCCCAGCTGCAACGCTTGCTGATGGCTTACCAGTGCCGCTCTTTTCTTCGCCAGCGCCTTGTCGTAGTAGTGCAGTTGTAGGCCATAGAAGGCCGACTTGCGCTTTTCCCAGCTGTCGAATGGTCGAATGCGCAAAATCCTGAAATTGAACAGCAATTCGATTCTGTCCCTGATCCTGACGCTGCCGCCTGCGAGATGCGTCAGGTAAGCCATCAAATCCGTGGTCTTTTTCGGCGAAAGCTTGTACTTGTCCAGATTGATTATCTGCACACCGTTGTCTTGCTGCCATTGCTGCAGATAACGCCTCTCGACCTCAAGCTCATCGATTTCGACCTGTAACTGCGCTGCCTCATTACGTGCAGTCAACTGACCCTTGAGCTGCTGCAAGATGCTCTGAATGTGCTCCATCGCAGGTGCAGTTTGAGGTGCCGCCGACGGGCGCGGCCGCGGATTGGCAAAAAAAGCCTCACGGTTGTCTTTGCTGCCCAATGTCGCGACCAGATAGTCCAGACCAGACTTGCCCAGCTTTTCACAGACATTCGCAACGGCCGAATTGTTGTTGGACACCACCGCCACGTTTTTTCCACGCAACAGGATGTTGGCAACAATGTTCAAAATCGTCTGAGTCTTGCCGGTACCGGGCGGCCCTTCGATCAGACTGATCTGCGAGGTGAAGGCCTGTTCGACGGCTTGCAACTGGCTTTCGTTAATACCAAAGGGAAAGATTAAGTCCCCGGCCGGTTCATGCTGTGCATTCTGCCCGGTGCAGTAGGCGTTCAATGCGGTGTCCGCGCTTGCAATGATTGCGTCCACTTGGCGCAACACATTCTCGGCGATCGGCCTCTCTTGCGGCTCGACATGATCAATCCGGGCAGTGGCCACAGAATGGAAATACTTGAATACTGGCTCGCACTTCATTTGCGTCGCCGGGACAAATTCGATATCGCTCAGTTTGTAAGCGTACTTTTTCCCACCTTCGGCATACTGGATGACGGCGTATTTCTCACCGTAGATTGCAGCTGCCCTGAAGGGAGTTGCCACCGAACTGGTCTTTTTGCGCAGAAGCTGACCTTTGACTTCCCGGGTAGGAACCACCTTGCATTCATCCAATGGGCTGGGCCAACTCTTGCCGGAGTGATAGTGGCAAGTCAGCGAGAACCCACCGCGCCCGTCGCTCTTT
The DNA here is from genome assembly GCF_059695645.1 of Pseudomonas sp. LBUM1673. Taxonomy (NCBI): domain Bacteria; kingdom Pseudomonadati; phylum Pseudomonadota; class Gammaproteobacteria; order Pseudomonadales; family Pseudomonadaceae; genus Pseudomonas; species Pseudomonas sp. LBUM1673. Next base: position 1,238,560 of record NZ_CP166780.1, on the reverse strand, counting down.
ATTGTCCAGTCACTGATCTGACTAGTCTTGTCTGTACCGTTCACGTAGATGGAAACCATATATCCCTTACTCAGGCTGGTGCACAGCCTGCCCACATCCATGTTGTCGAAATCCGAATCCAGCGATCCGGTGAAATTGACACTATTTTGACATCACCTATCTTCTGAGCACCAGCTTCCAGCCAGTAAGCGCAATAAATAGATGAAAACGTTTCCTGCAAATGCAACAAGGGCGCCTCGCGGCGCCCTCGTTATTCAGCTTATTCCCACTCAATGGTCGCAGGCGGCTTGCTCGACACGTCGTAGGTGACGCGGGAGATGCCTTCGATTTCATTGATGATGCGGCCGGACGGTTTCCAGCAGATCGCAAGGCAGGTGAGCCCAACGCGCGGTCATGAAGTCGATGGTTTCCACGGCACGCAGGGCAACGACCCAGGCGTAACGACGGCCATCGCCGACAACGCCAACCGATTTCACTGGCTGGAACACTACAAACACCTGGCTGACTTTGTGGGCACTTCGCCGACCCTGAAGGCACACTTGGCCAATAACGCCGCCACTCGTCTGGACGATGGACAAACGACTTATCGCTCGTCAGACCCTATTCTTGTGGCGAAGCAGCTTGTTACCGTTGAGATACGCAGCAACCTGACAGACAGGGACAACCTCCCGTAGAATGCCTTCGTGGCTATGGAACACCTTCCTTCTAAACCTCCTATGACCTAGGGGTTCCGCTCTCCACACCGCGCCTGCTTCTTGCAGGCGTTTTTACATCGGCTGTAGACACGATGCTGCAGCTCGTCCACGACGGCGGCCAAGGGAGAAAATCAAGCATGAATCAGGAGCTGTTCCTGCGTCGCCGTACCAAAGTTCACGTCCCGATGGGCACTGGCGGTGCCACGCGCGCTCAGGTCGCGTCGGCTGTCCGGGAAGTCGCGGCGTTCCGATGCGTACTATCAGAGCCTCTGATCGAGCGAATCGGCATATTGTCAGCGACAGAACTCAAGCACTGGCTGCGCGACATTGTCGGAGTGCTTCGGCGGGAGACTGGCGCTCATGTGCACCACCGGCCGTTTTATCCTGACTTTCCGGAGCAAGTTCTGACGGCCTCAGAGGCGGAGTTGTATCTTAACGCCGTCATGCACTACCTCACGCTCCGGCGTTTACCACCGACAGAACATTCTAGACCTGCGATGCTTGAAGGCAACTTCATATCCCGCGTTATCGAACCGGGAAGTGTCTCTGAGTTCGAGTCACTGCTCGAGCCGCTGGTTTCATCGCGCACCTCGCTCTCCGAAGAGGAAACTGCCGATGTCGCCTGGTTTATCCGAGAGTACAAAAGCGATGTGTTCCGTCTGCTGCCTGAGGCCGTCCCGTTCCGGGAGATCCGTGCACTGGTTGGCGGCGCACTTATCCTGCATGTAGCCAGCGATGCACGGGTGGACGCATTCCTGGAGCAAAACGTCGAAACGGCGACTGACGTGCTACGACTGGCGGTCGCGCTGAATGGAGGAGACGTGTCACTGACGACAGCTTCGACACGTTTCACAGCGATGAAGCGCTCGATGCGCCGTCTGCTGTTGCGCCTACTCGATCACATACCCAATGCTGCAGAAGACGTGATGCGACATGCTGAGCGCTGGAAACGCCTGGCCGAAGTACTGCATCCGGGCGACTATGCCGATAAGTACCCACGAGCTCTAGCCGCCATCACGGCAGCGCGTCGAAACGAAGCGCCAGCCTCATTTGGATCACGTGTCGAAACATTGCTTGCCCAGCGCCACATCGCCACGCTTACGCCCATACTACAGAGCCGTCCTGGTGAGTTCGCACGACGGCTGGACGCGACCCTGCGGCGCGCGACGGAACCAGAGTCGGTTCTCGACGCGTTCGAGGCTGTTGCGACACAAGTGTCCTCACCTGTCCTGCTGCAGTTGCTGGCCCAGGTACGTGCTCCGCGCCCCCTGCCCCTGCGGGCCTTCACACCGAAAGGTGCATTGGCCAAGGTCTATGGCATCAAGGATCGACGCGAACCTCTCACACCCGACGTGTTGGCTCGTGCAGCCCGAATCTGCGAGGACGCTCTCGTAATGCGTTTTGCGTCGCTGCCGCCACTAGGCCGCTGTTTCATCGATCCAGCATTACGCGAATACAGGGTGCCGCTGGCGCAGCGTGCCTCATCGAAGTCGCTACGGACGCTGGTGCGGGGCAGTCGGTTGCCTATGCCTGACACACGTTTCATTCGCCTGTTCCTGTGGTGGAAGAATGGCAGTGAACGCACGGACATCGACTTGTCCGCCGCATTTTTCGACGCCAACTTCGTATTCATACAAACGGTCGCGTATTACAACCTGAAGGGTTTCGGCGGCTACCACAGCGGCGACATCATCGACGCGCCACACGGGGCTTCGGAGTTCATCGACCTCGACCTTGATGTCCTCGTCGAAAAGGGTATCCGCTACGTCGTAACGTCTATCAACTCATTCACCGAGCAGCCGTACTGCGATCTTCCAGAATGCTTCGCTGGCTGGATGGCCCGCACCGACACGGCGTCGGGTGAAGTATTCGAGCCGCGATCCGTGTTCGACCGTATCGATATCGCATCCGACACAGGGATCTGTCTGCCATTCGTTATGGACTTGCAGGAACGACGCATGATTTGGGCCGATCTGGGACTAACTTCATCTCCCCGGTGGAACAATGTCAGGAACAACCTCAGTGGGATATCGTTGATGCTACGGGCTTTGGTACATACACCACGGCCTGATTTGGAGACTCTGTTCGATTTACATGTACGAGCACGGGGGGAACGAGTGGCTTCGCCCCAGCAGGCACAGGCGGTGTTTGCGCCTGATCAAGGGACAACGCCGTTCGATACGGATTTGATTCGATCGCAGTTTCTCTAATACCTACGCCAGCCTTTGCCGCTCATTGAAAACGACAGCTCTTGCTTCGGAGCTTTCCACCCAAAAAAATGCCAGTCAGCATAACTGACTGGCATTGGCTAAACCCCTTCCTGCGCTCCTCCGAATCTAGCGCTGCACTCTAGTCAGTGCCGGGCGTCCCATCATTCCCACTCCATTCCATTACGCGATGGGTGTGATGTGCTGGATGTGATTGGGCGGCGGTTGCGGGCTCGGCCTTCGGACTAGCGCCGAGTGGCTTTTGTGGTGAGGGAGCTTGCTCCCGCTGGGCTGCGGAGCGGCCCTAAAATCAGCAATCCGGTTTTGTCAGGCATACCGCGGTGTTTGGTTTGGCGACTGCTGCGCAGTCGAACGGGGGCAAGCCCCCTCGCCACAGTGGTCTCAGGTTTCGGGGGGCTGCTGCGCAGCCCAGCGGGAGCAAGCTCCCTCGCCACAGGCAAGTCCCCTCACCACAATGGTCCGGTTATGGCTGAAGCCCGGTGATCAAATGAACCACTCCATCCTCCAGCATCATCACTCCCGGCACCCCTGCCACCGTCAACGCCTGTCGATCCATTCGCGTCATATCCCGCAATTCCACCCGCACCCGGGTCAGCGCCACCGGTTGTTGCGACTTGAGGTTATCCACTCCGCCAAGCGCGGCGACGACATTCGCGGCCAAACCGGAAACAGGTTGAGCCACCACTTTCGGCTCATCCACCACCAGGTCCGGCGTCAACGCTTTCCAGAACGCCCGCTGCATTTTCTCGAACATGCTCAGTTCTCCAGAATCAATGAAGTATCGACCGTCGCCTCATGGTGCAGCCGCAGTGCTTCGCGTACCTGCTCGGCACTTTCCAGGCCCAGCACCTGCTGGGCGATGGCCTGACAATCCAGCAGATCCACTTCTCGAACCGACGCTTTGATCGCCGGAATCAACGGCACGCTCACCGACAGTTCATCCACCCCAAGCCCCAGCAACAGCGGCACCGCCAGTTTTTCCGAAGCCATGGCGCCGCACACGCCGACCCATTTGCCATGGGCATGAGCGGCTTTCACGGTATTGGCGATCAGGCGCAGTACCGATGGGTGAAAACTGTCGGCTTGACTGGCCAGCCATGGGTGATCGCGGTCCATGGCCAGGGTGTATTGGGTCAGGTCGTTGGTGCCGATGGAGAAAAAATCCACCTCGGGCGCAAACAGATCAGCCATCAGCGCCGCCGCCGGCACTTCGATCATGATCCCCAGTTTCGGCAGTTCCGTAAGCCCTAATGCCAGCGCCTCTTCTTCAAGCATCTGACGAGCCAGCCGCAACTCCGACAGCTGCGTGACCATCGGCAGCATGATGTGCAGACGAGCCAGCCCGGCGCTGCTCAGAATCGCCTTGAACTGATCGCGCAACAGCTGCGGACGCTCCAGGCACAAACGAATTCCGCGCATGCCCAGGAACGGGTTGGTTTCGCAGTCCATTGGCACATAGGCTAACGGTTTGTCACCGCCGACATCCAGGGTTCGCACCACCAGATTGCGCATCGGCCCCAGGGCCCGGGCGATGGCGCTGTAGGTGGATGCCTGCTCGTCATGGCTCGGCGCGTGGTTGCGATCCAGATAAAGAAACTCCGAACGCAACAGACCGACGCCCTCGCCGCCCAGCGCCATGGCCTGTTCGGCTTCGGCCAGCGACGCGATATTGGCCGTGATTTCAAAGTGATGCCCATCGCGGGTACAAGCGGCCAGTCCTGCATTTTCCAGCTCGTATTGCTGGCGTTTCTTTTGTCGCTGACGATTGACCTGCAACTGCTCAATGGCGGCCAGATCAGGATCCAGCTGTAGCTCGCCTTTGTCGGCATCGAGCAAAACCCGGGTGCCATTGATCAGTGCCAGCACCTGAACCGGCAAGCCACAGATCGCCGGCAAACCGAAGGCCCGCGCGAGAATCGCCACGTGGCTGGTGGCGCCACCGCCCACCGTCGCGAACCCCAGCACCTTGCGCGTGTCCAGGCCAGCCGTCTGGGAGGGCGTCAGTTGCTCGGCAATCAGAATCGCCCCTTCCGGCAACTCCATCGCACGATCCTCTACGCCGAGAATCAGCTTGAGTACCCGCTGACCAACGTCGGCCAAATCCGCTGCCCGTTCGGCCAGCAAGGTATTACCCAGGCTTTTGAACAAGGCTGCCGTCGACTCGGTGGCTGCACGCCAGGCGAAACCGGCGCTTTTGCCTGCGTCGATCTGTGCCAAGGCCTGGTCCAGCAGACCTGGGTCTTCGAGCAGTTCCTGATGAGCCTTGAAGATGTCTGCCTGGGCGTCACCCGTGGCCTTGTCACGCAGCTGCTGCAAGGCCAGAACCGCCTCAGCCAACGCTCGGGACAGATGCTCACGCTCAACCTGAGGACTCACGCCGAACTCACTCACCTCGAGGGTCTGCTGCGCAATCTGTACCACTTGGCCAAACGCCGACCCCGCCGATGCACAGACGCCGCGCAGCACCTTCAGCGATGAGACCTCAGCGGTAACCGTCTCAACCTCGGCCCTCACCGCCACGGCTTCCCCGCAACCGGCGGCCAGCAACTCGGCCAGCGTCTTGATCGCCACTTCGGCATCCGCGCCCGCCGCGCTGACCTGCAGGATGTCACCGTGGGCGGTCTGCAAAGCCATGATCGCCACCAGGGATTTGGCATTCGCGCTGTCCTGCTGTTTATGCAGGCAAATGCTCGCCGAAAAGCCTTTCGCCGCTTGGGCAAACACTGCCGCAGGGCGAGCGTGCAAGCCGTTGGCATTGGGCAGCGTCACCGGTCTGGAGAATAGCGCCTCGCCCTCCTCCGGCATCCGCTCATCGGCCACCACTTCGGATGGATTCAGGCTCAGCAGCGGCTGACCGCTTTGCACCACACCCGTTTCGGGCGTCAGCCAGGTGAACGGCTCACCGCTGACCACCAGCATCAAGGTCAACAAACTGCGGGCGTTCAAGGCAATGTAATCGGCATCGAACTCGATCAGAGCCTGCCCCACGGCCACCCGCTGACCTTCTTCCACCAACCGGGTGAAGCCCTTTCCAGCCAGGTCCACCGTGTCGAGGCCAATGTGCATCAGCACCTGCACGCCATTGTCGTCGGTGATGCTGATGGCATGCCCACTGGCCTGCACGTTACTGATCACCCCGGCCAGCGGTGCGCACAAGGTTTGCGAGGTCGGATCGATGCACAGACCGTCGCCGATCACGCGACTGGAAAACACCTGATCGGGCACTTGGTCCAGCGGCATCAGTACGCCGGACAAGGGTGCCAGCAGTTGCAATTGTTGGGGTGTGGCCATGACGTCACCTGCTGTTTTGTTCTTTGAAGTGCCGGTGGAGCGCGAGGCTCCGACAGCATCGCTTATTTCCACCAATACTCGACCTGCAATCCAACGTTCGAACCGTGTCGCGACGTGCCGAAGGCGCCGGTGTCGGACAACGCCGAACCTGCCGCCAGTTCATTGGCCGCCCGTTTGGCCGCCTCGTTCCAGCTGGCATAGGTGTAATACAGACGCACCTCGGGGCGCGCCCAGAATTCCGGGCCCTTGGGCGACCAGGTCGGGGCGAAGGTGAACTTGCTCAGCTTGCGCGTCCCGCCCGTGGCGTCCACCTGATCGTGGCCCAGTTCGGTCACCAGTTTGAACTGCTCGGTGATCGCATAGGCCGGGCGAATCCCCAGGGAAATCCAGTTCTGGTCGGCACCATCCGGACGAATGTCTTTCTGGTAGACCGCTTCGACCTGCCCGCCGAAACGCGGCGTCACTTGCCAGTCGAAGAACTCCACCACCCGGTAGCTTTTGCTGCTGTCGTCCAGCCTCACGTTGCCGGTATAACCCAACCCGGTGCCGGGGCCTTCGCCATACTGAAAGGCCAGTTTGTTCTTGCCGCCCAGAAAGCCCTTCTGCACATGCTGGGTGGTGATCGCCCAGCCGCGCTGAGCATCGCGGCTGTCGGGTTTGTCGATGTAACTCAGGCCGAACTCCAGTTCACCGCCGGGGTTGGTGTTGAAGCCGGCGACGTTGATATCGTGACGGTTGATGTAGTCCTTCTGGTACAGGTTGTCCTTGCGCGAGAAGGCGTAGCTGTACTTCAGATCGCCGATCAACACATCTTCGATCCCGCCGCCGGTGGCGCTCTGGTTCCAGTAGTAGAAGTCGGAAATGTGGATATCGTTCCGCTTGTAGTAACGCCGACCGGCCCACAGCGAACCGCCGTTGAGACTGGGCATGTTCGACCATTGCGCGTACAGCTGCGGCATGCGCACCGAGCCGTTGTCACCGTTGAACGTCAGGTCCTTGTCGTACTGGTTATACAGTGATGCCATGCCGTCGACGCTGAGCACCGAACCATCGTCCAGGGTGTACAGATCCTGGCGCAATTCAAGTTCAGCGTACTGCTCACATTCGTTACCCAAGCGGTATTTGGTCTGCGCTCCCGGCAGCTGGAAACACTGCTGTTTACCGCTGTTAACCGAGGTCCCGACGCCGCTACGCAAGTAACCGGCGAATTCCAGCGCCTGGGCCGACAGCGGTAATGCCAGGCACACGCCCGCCGCTACAAGGCTGCGATTTATTGTTGTTTTCAAGAGCCACCCCATTATTTTTATTGTGTGATGCAGAAAAATCGGCGCGCAAAACTCCCCCGCGCAGCGTTCTGCGTGTGTTTGAAAAAGTGTTGTTTAGCGGTCGGTCAGGTGCAGAACGAACGACTCATAGGGCCGTAGAAAGACCTGCCGGTTTCGTGGCGCAGAGTCAGGGTAATTGCTGATCACCAGACTTTGAGCCATCGATTCGCTGATCAGGTCATCCGGCAGTTCGACTTCGCACGGCGTGCCGTAGAAGTTGTTCAGCACCAGCAAACGCTCGCCATGGCCCTCACGCACGTACGCCCAAATTTGTGTGTGCTCAGGCAATAACTGCCGGTACACGCCCTCGCACATCAGCGTTTCACTGCGGCGCAGGGCAATCAGTTGACGGTAGTGGTGCAGCACGGAATCAGGATCGTCGAGTTGGTGGGCAACGTTGATCTGCGCCGCGTTGGCCGGCACCCCGATCCAGGGTTCGACAGCGCTGAAACCGGCATTCGGTTCGTCATTCCAGTGCATCGGCGTGCGGCCGTTATCCCGGGACTTCTGCATGATCGCCGCCATATTGTCGGCGTCGCTCACACCGGCCTCGCGCTTGAGCCGGAAGATGTTCAGGGTTTCGACATCGCGGTACTGATCGATGTGATCGAACCCCGGATTGGTCATGCCCAGTTCTTCACCTTGGTACACAAACGGCGTGCCCTGCAGGAAATGCAGCGCCGTGCCGAGCATCTTCGCCGACACCGCCCGATACTCGCCGTCATGACCGAAACGCGAGACCACCCGTGGCTGGTCGTGGTTACACCAGAACAGCGCGTTCCAGCCGCCGCCGGCCTGCATGCCGGTCTGCCAGTCGGAAAGGATGCGCTTGAGTTCGAGGAAGTCAAAATCGGCGCGAATCCACTTCTGCAGGTTCGGGTAATCAACTTTCAGGTGATGAAAGTTGAAGGTCATCGAGAGTTCCTTCGACTCCGGCCGCGAGTAGCGAATGCAGTGTTCCAGGCTGGTGGACGACATCTCGCCGACGTTGATCAGGTCATGGCCTTCGAACACTTCACGGTGCATCTGCTGCAAGTACTCGTGGACGTTCGGGCCGTCGGTGTAGAAACGCCGACCGTCGGTGTTGTCCTCGGGAAAATCCGCAGGTTTGGAAATCAGGTTGATCACGTCCAGACGGAAACCGCCCACACCTTTGTCGCGCCAGAAACGCATCATCTTGAAGACTTCGGTGCGCACCTTGGGGTTGTCCCAATTCAGGTCGGCCTGAGTGTGGTCGAACAAGTGCAGGTAGTACTGACCGGTCTGGGCTTCGTACTCCCAGGCCGAACCGCCGAACTTCGATTCCCAGTTGTTCGGCTGGTCGCGCCAGATGTAGAAATCTCGGTAAGGGTTATCGAGGCTGCTGCGGGCCTGCTGAAACCAGGTGTGTTCGACCGAGGTGTGATTGACCACGATGTCGAGCATCAATTTGATCCCGCGCTTGCCGGCCTCGGCGATCAGCAATTCGCAGTCGGCCATGGTCCCATAGCTCGGGTCGATGGCGTAGTAATCGCTGATGTCGTAACCGTTATCACGTTGGGGTGAACGCAGGAACGGTGTGATCCACAGGCAATTGACACCCAGCCAGTGCAGGTAATCGAGTTTGGCCACGACCCCGAGCAAATCCCCGGTGGGGTTGCCGGCGTGGCTATGAAAACTCTTCGGGTAGATCTGGTAGATCACCGAACGTTGCCAGTCTTGCATGGCGGGATTCCTTCAGTAAGTTTTGTACTGGCCTTGGGGGCCTCTTCGCGGGCAAGCCTCGCTCCTACAGGGTTTCGCGTCCAAATGTAGGACGAGGCTTGCCCGCGAATGCGATCTATCAGGCGACCCGATACCCGGGCCGGACAATCCTCATGCTCAACCCGCAGGTCAGAACAAACGGCACAACCATGGCAATCACCATCCCGACCACGAACATCGGAATGAACTGCGGAATGATCGAGATGAAACCGGGCAAGCCGCCAACGCCGATCGCCGAGGCCTGGACCTTGTTCAACGACAGGAAGATACAGCCCAGGGCCGAGCCGATCAGGGCCGCATAGAATGGAAATTTGTAGCGCAGGTTGACCCCGAACATGGCCGGTTCGGTGATGCCGAAGTAAGCGGAAATAGCCGAGGTCGAGGCCATGCTTTTGTCTCGCACACTGTGAGTCATGTAGAACACCCCCAGTGCCGCACTGCCTTGGGCGAGGTTGGACATGACAATCATCGGCCAGATGAAGGTGCCGCCCTGAGTGGAGATCAGTTGCAAATCGACTGCGAGGAACATGTGGTGCATGCCGGTGATCACCAGCGGTGCGTAGAGCAGGCCGAAAATCGCTCCGCCGACCATGGGCGCCAGGTCGAACAAGGTGACCACGCCTTCGGTGATGAGAATCCCCAGATGGCGGGTCACCGGGCCAATCACCGCCAGCGCCAGTACTCCGGTGACGACGATGGTGGTGATTGGCACCACCAGCAATTGCACCGCGTTAGGCACCCGCGCCCGCAGCCACTTTTCGATAACGCTCATCACATAGGCCGCCAGCAGGATCGGCAGGATTTGCCCCTGATAACCGACTTTCTCGATCTGGAACACACCGAGGATGTCGAAGTACGGCAGGCTCTGCCCCTCCAGCCCCGCCACCGCTTTACCGTAGTTCCAGGCGTTGAGCAGGTCCGGGTGCACCAGCATCAGGCCCAACACGATGCCGAGGATTTCGCTGCCGCCAAACCGCTTGGCCGCCGACCAGCCCACCAGCGCCGGGAGGAACACGAAGGAAGTGTTGGCCATCAGGTTGATCAGGCTCCAGAGGCCATCAAGCGTCGGGTAGGCCTCCAGCAGGGTCTTGCCCTCGATGAACATGCCCTTGGCGCCGATCAGGTTGTTGATGCCCATCAGCAGGCCAGCAATGATCAGCGCCGGGAGGATCGGCATGAACACGTCGGAAAACACCCGCACCAATCTCTGCATGGCGTTGATCTTGGCGGCGCTTTTCTGTTTTACGTCGGCGATGGTCGAGGCGGCGAGACCGGTTTGACGGCGCAGCTCGGCGTAGACCTTTTCCACTTCGCCGGGGCCGATGACCACCTGGAACAGGCCGCCGGTAAAGAACGAACCTTTGACCAGATCGATCTGGTTCAGCGTGGCGCTGTTGACCAGACTGGGGTCCTTGAGGGCCAGGCGCAGACGTGTGACACAGTGCGCGGCCTGCTCGAGGTTGTCGCTGCCACCGAGGCTGTTCAGCAGCTCAGAGGCGATATTCGGATAGTCGTGGCTCATGCTTGTTCTTCCGCTGTAGTTTTTTGTTATTGGCAGCACGCCGAAGCGAAAAGTACTCGTCTGTACGAGTTAAAGCAACAACTCGTACAGACGAGTTTGATTTTGTTTATCCACCACCTGACAAACGGCACGTTTTCCCGCCGAAAAACTCACCCTTGTCGCAGCTGCCGGAGGCTGCGTTCGGCTGCGAAGCAGTCGTGAAATGAGACGGTGAGTTCTGTCAGGAAAACCGCGTGCGCAGGGTCGACGACTGCTTCGCAGCCGAACGCAGCCTTCGGCAGATGCTACACACACATCATCTGCGCCATGGACAAACCCCTACCCTGCCCTTAAGGTTCAAAACCTTGAGCACAGCGCGGCACAGAGCCATCCCATGAGTAAATACAACCAGATCTACAGCGATCTGCTTGCCAGCATCACGACCGAACGTCTGGAACGCGGCGCCCGATTGCCCTCCGAAACCGAACTGATGGACAGCTATCAGGCCAGTCGCGGCACCGTGCGCAAGGCCATCGAGCAATTGCAGGAGCGCGGTTTCGCCCAGAAAGTCCATGGCAAAGGCACCTTCGTGCTGTCGACCAACCCGATCGAATTTCAGCTCGGCGGCATCGTCAGCTTCCAGGAAACCTACCCGCGACTGGGCAACGACGTCCGCACCGAAGTGGTCGAATTCACCCAGATCCCCCTCGAAGCCCCCTTGCTCGAACACATCAAGGCAGAGGAAGGCAGCCTGATCACACGGATCAAGCGAGTGCGCCGGATCGATGGCAAACGGGTGATCCTCGACATCAACCATTTCGTCAGTGACGTGATTCCCGGCCTGTCCCGCGACATCGCCGAGCAATCGATCTACGCCTTCATCGAGCAGACCCTGCAACTGCAAATCGCCTACGCCCAGCGCACAATCGAAGCCGTGCCCCGCAGCAAAGACGACCAGCAACACCTGGACCTCGACGGCCAGAGCCATGTGATCGTGGTCAGTAACCAGACCTTCCTGCAGGACGGTCGACAATTCGAGTACACCGAGTCGCGACATACCCTGGACAAGTTCTACTTTTCCGATGTAGCCCGGCGCTGACACTACACAGCCGCGAACGCCGTTGTGCGATACATATGTAGTGCACTCCCCTTGAGTGGATGAGCCATTCTCAGTGGCCGTTTCTCAAGGATGGAGAGAGCATGAACTCACCCGAAACCCGCCTTCTGCCAAACGCCGCAGACAAGGCAACACTCAAGACCATCGCCGCGACCGTTGTTCAATCCTGCCCGAGCCTGCAGGACACGGCGCACGAGATCGCCAGCGATCTACTCAAAAAACAGGGCCTCCAAGGCATCGACCCGGATCGCGTTTACTTCCATCGATTCAAGGCTGCCCAGAGCAGTGCAAAGACGTTTACCGGCTGGGAACACATCCTCGAAAAACCCTATGAATCCTTGACCCTGACGCAGCTCGTGATTCATCGCTTGCGCGCCACCGACAAGGACAATGCCGATCTACTGGATCTCTACGCAGGCTTCTACACGGCCGGGCCGGACGCTAAGAATTTTAACGAAACCAATGAGGTGCGCCTGCACGGCAACGAGGTATTGAAGGCGTTCTGGAACATCGACTTCAGCACGCTCTACACCGACCGGTTGACAGCGTTCTGGGACAAGTCTTCCAACGATTTCCGCACGCTGGCCAAGTGCAATTTCCTCAGCAGCGCGGTTCAGGCCCTGGAACAAAAGCAACTGGCCGGCGGTGACTTTCAGCGCGTCATCGACGCTGTCACAGGTCCTGTCACCTGGCCCGTCAGCCTGCAGATGTTGCAATCGACACATCCTGTTGGCAGCGAGGTGCGAGCCCTGGATGTCGCTGGCCACGTTGCCACCCACCTGCTGCGTATCGTTGACCCCAACGGCCGGCAAATTGTCTATCTTCCCGGTGAAACCGCCGCCTTCCAGATAATGGAGACTGAAGCGGACATGCATTGGTGGATATTGGAACAGATGAACGAAGACGCTCTTCGCAAGGCATTCATGACCCACTTTCCCTTGGCCGATCGTCACGAAATAACGCAGAACATCACCGATATCATGAACCGGCTGGTGAGCACCTGGGGCAGGTCCGAGCATCACCTGATCAATCAGAAAAACCGTCCGGTGAGCGGTGATGCGTTCAGTTGGTTGCGGGAGTCGACCCGTAGTGCCATGTTTGCAGAGGCCAGCCTGTCGCTGACCTCCAACAGCGATTTACGCAAAAAGTTGTGGATTGGCTACCTGAGCGCCGGCCTCAAAGTGTTTGGCCCGATGGCCGCTGTCGGCTGGCCCGTAGCGCTGCCAGTGATTGGGGCCAGCATTGCCAGCATGGGCCTGAACATCGATCAGGCCGTCAACGGCAAGACGGCTGCCGAACGTAAAGCAGGCATACTTGGAGCAGTTCTGAGCGGCATTGATGCCTTGTTCAATATTCCTTTCCTCAAAGGCACCGGCGCGAGGCTGGAAGTTGGCGCACAGGTTGAAGCCGCCGAAGCTGCTGAAATGGCCGGGCTGGCTGAGTCCACCCCAACGGTTGAGCCGTCGGCCCCGACGCGCGGCCAGCCCGAGGTCATCGTCCCGGACGAGGCAGACATCACACCGCTCCCCCTCGAAGAGCGCCCCCCGCCCCCGGCTGAAACCTCTCATCCCCCTGAAGTACCCGCCAAGTATCAATGCAATGAACTGCTCGAAGGCGTGACACCAGATAACGATCCCGGGAAATTCCGGGGTATCTACAGACTCGACGCAGATCCTCCCTATGCCATCCTGATGAATGACAACCCGTATTACGTGCGCTACTTCGCGGACTCCAGGGGCGGCGGTTGCTGGGCGATTGTCGATCCAGAGAGACCCAACCAATTTGTTCATTCATTGCCGGTTCGCTTGAATGCCGAAGGTAATTGGGAACGGATGCGGTCACTGAGACTCAACGGCGGCGGTCAGTGCATGGGCAAAGAGTGCGCGGTCGACATCGAACTCGAGGTTCGTGAGCCAACGCTGGATCAACCGCCGGAGCAACCTGTCGTCGGGCCTCAATCTTCGACATCACGCCCTCTTCAAGTCGAACCACAACTCTCGACATCACGCCCCCTTCGTGTTGTAAACACCTCGTATGAGGTTCCGCCATCACAGCAGACATCGCTGAAAAGGTGGGCCTTGAATTTGCCCGAAAGCCACGCAGAGATGAGTCCCGAAGGGAGGGGCGTTCTAAGGGTGCAAGACCTGTTCGAGCTTCATGTTGCAAGCAAACGAATAGCACTCCAGAGCATCGCCGGAACTTTTTACAAAAATCTTCCCTGGGCCAACCTGCCTCCGCGCCCGGCAATGCCCGGCATTAGTCGTGCGATGCCAATTGCCGATCTCATCGAGCGTATTTTTGCAGCAGCACCCGGCCTGGTGGTGGGTGAAACCCTGGACCGCATCACCAGCATGCGCTTCATGATTGAAAACATGCCAGCACTGGCTCGGCACGCTAAAACACTCTACGTACGCCGCCTGCTCGGTGATTTCGCTCAGGTCGAGCTCAATACCTACTTCGAAACAGGGAATATGTCCGAGGACCTGGAAGCCTATCTGACTGGCCTCGGCACTGACCCGGCAGGAAAATTCAATGAGCTAGAACTGGTCAAGACAGCCAGACAAAACGGTGTCCGAATCCAGGGCCTTGATTGTGCGGCCAGTTACAAGATGAAAAATCCTTCGTCGCCGCGTGAAGAGCAAATGTATGCCAACTACCTGACGCACGACATCATATGGGGGGACAGACTCCTCAACAAAACCGGCAAGTGGATAGTGTTGACCGGGGCTGAAAACACCAACACGTTCAGAGGACTTGCAGGCATCAGCGAACTGGAGGGAGGCATCGGCTTGCGGATAGAAGAAGTCAATCCGGAAGAAGATACTGGTGTTGATATCGATCCGGGAATCGAAGTGGCCAGGGGCCCCTTTAACGACGTCGACATGATGCGGGGGACTTATGATCCTCTTCACGCCGATCTGCGCCTGCAAATGCAAGCACCACCGGTGAGCTGGAACGAGCAGCAGCTAGAAAACCTGCTGCATCGTCGGGGCATGTACCTGTTCGAGAAACCTTCAGAAAACTACACGCTGTTGCATCGTAGCCAGCAAGGCATGATTGTTCGCACCCCGGTGCAACAATTGGCCGACGACCACTTTTCCATTCACCGCCCATCATGGCCCCAGGCGAACGACGTTGCTTTCGCCAGCGTAGAGCAGCTGTCACAGAAACTGACCCAGATGGGATTGACGTTGCAGAGCCGCATTCCTGACTGAAAACGGTCGCCACAACAGCAGCCGTTTTTTGATGATCGCAGAAACGAAAAACCCCTGGCCTAAGCCAGGGGTTTCTCAGTCACTCGATGCCGGGCGTCGAAGTGAAGCAGGATCACTCCCACTCAATCGTCGCTGGCGGCTTGCTCGACACGTCATAGGTGACGCGGGAGATGCCTTCGATTTCATTGATGATGCGGCCGCTGACGGTTTCCAGCAGTTCGTAAGGCAGGTGTGCCCAACGCGCGGTCATGAAGTCGATGGTTTCCACGGCACGCAGGGCAACGACCCAGGCGTAACGACGGCCATCGCCGACAACGCCAACCGATTTCACCGGCTGGAACACCACGAACGCCTGGCTGACCTTGTGGTACCAGTCGGCCTTGCGCAGTTCTTCGATGAAGATGTGGTCGGCGCGACGCAGCAGGTCGGCGTATTCCTTCTTCACTTCACCGAGGATCCGTACACCCAGGCCCGGGCCCGGGAACGGGTGACGGTAGACCATGTCGTACGGCAGGCCCAGTTCCAGGCCCAGACGACGGACTTCGTCCTTGAACAGCTCGCGCAGGGGTTCAACCAGCTTGAGGTTCATTTCTTCCGGCAGGCCGCCCACGTTGTGGTGGGACTTGATCACGTGCGCCTTGCCGCTTTTCGCGCCAGCCGACTCGATCACGTCCGGGTAGATGGTGCCCTGGGCCAGGTACTTGATGTTGTCCAGTTTGTTGGACTGGGCATCGAACACGTCGATGAAGGTACGGCCGATGATCTTGCGCTTTTTCTCTGGGTCGCTTTCGCCTGCCAGATTGTCGAGGAACTGGTCTTCGGCATTGGCGCGGATCACCTTTACGCCCATGTTCTCGGCGAACATGGCCATCACTTGCTCGCCTTCGTGCAGACGCAGCAGGCCGTTGTCGACGAACACGCAGGTCAGCTGGTCGCCAATGGCCTTGTGCAGCAGCGCGGCAACCACCGAGGAGTCAACGCCGCCGGACAGGCCGAGCAACACGTTGTCGGTGCCAACCTGGGCGCGGACCTGGGCGATGGCGTCTTCAGCAATCTTCGAAGGCGTCCACAGGGCTTCGCAGCCGCAGATGTCGAGGATGAAGCGCGAGAGGATGCGACCACCCTGCTTGGTGTGGGTCACTTCCGGGTGGAACTGCACGCCGTAGTAGCCGCGAGCATCGTTGAACATGCCGGCAATCGGGCAGCTCGGGGTGCTGGCCAGGATGTGGAAGTCTTCCGGCATCTTGGTGACCTTGTCACCGTGGCTCATCCACACGTCGAGGCCGAACAGGCCATCGGCGTCGATATGGTCTTCGATGCCATCGAGCAGACGGCTCTTGCCGACCACGTCGACACGGGCGTAACCGAACTCACGCAGCTCGGAACCTTCAACCTTGCCACCCAGCTGTTCAGCCATGGTCTGCATGCCGTAGCAGATACCAAAGACCGGTACGCCCAGGTCAAACACCGCTTGCGGGCAGCGCGGGCTGTCGGCTACGTGCACGGACTCGGGGCCGCCGGCGAGAATGACGCCTTTTGGAGCGAATTCGCGAATCGCTTCGTCGTCCATGTCGAACGGATGCAGTTCGCAGTACACGCCGATTTCACGCACGCGGCGGGCGATCAGCTGGGTGTACTGGGAACCGAAGTCGAGGATCAGGATGCGGTGGGCGTGAATGTCGAGGGCCATGTGGTCAGTCTCGTCTATGCAGTTCGGTGAAGAGAATCAGAAACAACTCGGGGCTGAAAACAGCCCCGGTTACTTAACTTATTGCTGGAAGCCTCAACCTACGCGGTAGTTTGGCGCTTCTTTGGTGATTTGCACGTCGTGAACGTGGGACTCGGCCATGCCAGCGCCGGTGATCCGCACGAACTCAGGCTTGGTGCGCATTTCTTCGATATCGGCGCTACCGGTGTAGCCCATGGAAGAACGCAGGCCGCCCATCAGTTGATGGATGATGGCGCTCAGGGTGCCCTTGTACGGAACACGCCCTTCGATGCCTTCCGGAACCAGTTTCTCGGCGCCTGCCGAGGAGTCCTGGAAGTAACGGTCGGAGGAACCTTGAGCCTGGGACATGGCGCCCAGCGAACCCATGCCGCGGTAAGCCTTGTACGAACGGCCCTGGAACAGTTCGATCTCGCCTGGCGCTTCTTCCGTACCGGCGAACATCGAGCCCATCATCACGCAGGAAGCACCGGCCACGATGGCCTTGGACAGGTCACCGGAGAAACGGATGCCGCCGTCGGCGATCAACGGAACGCCAGTGCCTTCAAGGGCAGCGGCGACGTTGGCGATGGCGCTGATTTGCGGGACGCCGACACCGGCGACGATACGGGTGGTGCAGATCGAGCCTGGGCCGATACCGACCTTGACCGCGTCAGCGCCGGCTTCGGCCAGGGCCTTGGCCGCAGCGCCGGTGGCGATGTTGCCGCCGATGACCTGCACTTCAGGGAAGTTCTGCTTGACCCAGCGAACGCGGTCGATCACGCCTTTGGAGTGACCGTGAGCGGTGTCGACCACCACCACGTCAACGCCGGCATGGACCAGTGCGGCTACGCGGTCACCGGTGTCTTTACCGGTACCAACCGCAGCGCCAACGCGCAGACGACCTTGATCGTCCTTGCTGGCCAGCGGGTAGGCCTTGGCTTTTTCGATGTCGTTGACGGTCATCATGCCTTTGAGGGCGAATTTGTCGTCGACGATCAGTACGCGTTCGATACGGTGCTTGTGCAACAGCTCACGGACGTCGTTCTTGTCGGCGCCTTCCTTGACCGTGACCAGACGCTCTTTAGGCGTCATCACTTCACGGACGCTGGCGTCCATGCGGTTTTCGAAACGCACGTCACGGGAAGTGACGATGCCGACCAGGTCGCCATCGTGCAGTACCGGAACGCCGGAGATGTTGTGCTGGCGGGTGAGTTCGAACAGTTCACGAACCGTGGCGTCAGCCTCGATGGTGATCGGGTCCTTGACCACGCCGGCCTCGTACCGCTTGACCTTACGCACTTCGGCAGCTTGCTGCTCGATGGTCATGTTCTTGTGGATGATGCCGATGCCACCTTCCTGAGCCATGGCGATTGCCAGACGGGCTTCAGTAACGGTGTCCATGGCGGCGGAAACCAGTGGAATGTTCAGCTCGATGCCACGGGTAAGGCGGGTCTTGAGACTGACTTCGTTAGGAAGAACCTCGGAATAACCGGGCACTAAAAGAATGTCGTCGAAGGTCAGAGCTTCTTGGCTGATACGCAGCATCGCGGGGGCTCCCGAGCGGGAAAATGGAAGCGCGCCATTATAGTCAGACACCCCCTCGGGTTCAATGTAAAACTCTGTCTATTATCGACGCGGTGATCGACGGAGCTTTTGGCACACAAATCCCGTAGGAGCGAGGCTTGCCCGCGAAGGCATCACCGCGGTACATCAGGTAGACCGAATCGATGCCTTCGCGGGCAAGTCGGATCGCCGCACCGCTCGCTCCTACATTTACAGTTCGACCTTGACCCAACTCACGGGCTGATCCAGCCAATCGGCGAATTCGTCGATAAAGCTCTGCTTGAACCCGGCCTCGAGCCAGTTGTTGAAGATGAACCCCAGGTTGGAAAAGCCGCACTCCTGCAAGAACAGAAACCCGTTGATGTCGTCTTCATGTCCGCATTCAGGACATGTGAAGTTATCGGTGCGCCCCGGCATCCAGTCTTCCAGGCTTTCGAACAGCGCTTCGCCGACTTCCTTGCGGCACTCGGCGCAGCCGGCTTCTTCGAGGAATCCCTTGGCCGGTGTATAGATGCAGCGCTTGCTGATGATCTCCAGGCCATTGATCGGTTCGCCGAACGGCAGCGCGTCAGGGTGCAGGACCACCGCGCGGGCGCCGTCGGCGATGGCATGGGCCATGCGATTGCCGGTGCGGCCACAGGTACTCAGTTCTTCTTTAATGATGTTCTTGCGCACCAGCCAACGCACGACCGCCCGGGCCCGGGGTTCGTGTACCGGCAGCGTGGAGATTTTCGGGATGATGATGCTTTGCGAATTCATGGTGCAGGCCTACAAATACTGAATGATCCACCCTTGTGGGAGCGAGCCTGCTCGCGATGAGGTCATTGCAGCCAACATTGATGTTGCCTGACCCACCGCCATCGCGAGCAGGCTCGCTCCCACAGGATTTGCGGCGGCAGCTTAATCCCTGACGAAATCCGGTCAAGTACTCAAATAACGCCCGATCAAGGCAATCCCGCTGGCCAGCACCAGCCAGGTCACCAGCCGCACGAATGCCTCGCGGGACAATTTCATGGTCAACCGCCGGCCGATCCACAACCCCAGCGCCATCGCCGGCAACAAACACAGCGCCAATACCAACAAGGGTAGCTCGGCATACACACCAGCGACGGCAAACAGGCTCAAACGCACCACGGTGCTGCAACTGATCAGCGCACTCTGGGTCGCCCGGGCGGCGTCCTTGGGCAACCGACTGTTCAAATAGATCGCATATAAAAAGCCTCCACTACCAAACAGCGCGCCGAACATCCCGCCCACGGTGCCCATTGGCACCGCCCACCCGGCAGACAATTGCGCTGGACGGGTTTTAATCCACAGGCTGTAAATCGCATAGGCGCTGATAAACAGCCCCATCAACAGCAGCAAGACATCGGATTTCAGGTTCAGCAGGAAAATCACCCCCAACGTGCAACCCACCGCCATGCACGGCAGCAGTCGCAGCAACTCAGGGCGAGCCACATCCCGTCGCGAGGGCAGTAAATTGCCGAACGCCGCGACAAAATCCAGCAACACCAGCAGCGGCACGATTTTCGACAGTGGCATGAACAGAATCAGAATCGGCCCCGCCACCAGCGCGGTGCCGAAACCGGCGATGCCGAACACGATGTAGGCCAGGGCAACACCCAACCCGATCACCAGCCAATCCACCGCACCCCACGGCCATTGGTTCAACAACTCCAGCACATTCATCGACACGGTTTCCTTTTATTCCTGTGATGACTTTAGCCAGCGCCAGGGGTTGCGACTAATATCTTCAAAGTCGACTACCCATCTCGAAAAGGCATATCTGATGCTTTCAACCCGCCAATTGCGCTACTTCGTGGAAATCGCCGAGAGCGGCAGCTTCAGCGCTGCAGCCGAACGACTGTTCGTTGCTCAATCAGCCTTGAGCCGACAGATCAAAGACATGGAAACCCGGCTGCAAACGCCGCTGTTCGAACGCACCGCGCGCCAGCCCCGACTGACGGCAGCGGGTGAGGCCTTTTTGCCTCGGGCCAGAAATCTGCTGAACGAACTGACCAAGGCCAGCGAGATGGCCACTCAGGTGGGCACCGGTCAACTTGGCGTCTTGCGCCTGAGTCACTCCAGCACCGTGCCCATGAGCGGTCGGCTGCTGCGAAGCATCGGCGTTTATCTGGATCGGCGCGCCGGTGTGTCGTTGGACATCGTCAAGCTGTCCTCCGAGGCGCAACAGGAAGAATTGGCCGAAGGTCGCCTCGATGTGGGTCTGTTGCGCCTGCCGGTGTTGCGTCAGCGTGAAGGGGTGCAGATTGTTCCACTGTACAGCGAGCGTCTGTTGCTGGCGGTGCCGCCGAATCATCGGCTGGCTGTGGATAAGTCCGCCCAAGGCATCGATCTGGCACAGCTGAAGAATGAAGCGTTTATTTCCATCCCTCATCCACAGCGTGGCGGCCTGAGCTATTTGTGCGCCGAGCTGTGCATGCGCCAGGGATTCTTCCCCCGGGCCGCTCGAGTGGTGTCGCGCAAAACCACGCAACTGCAATTGATCCAGGCCGGGTTAGGCATTGCGCTGTTACCAGAATCGATGCAGGACATCGCGCCGCCGGACATCCACTTTCTGCCCTTGGCCGACCCCGATTGCCACAGCACCGTCGCCCTCGCCTGCCGGCAGAATCCCACGGCGCTGGTCCAACACTTCATCAACACCTGCACAGATCATTGTGGGAGCGAGCCTGCTCGCGATAGCGGTTCAACATTCAACATCAATGTCGACTGACACACTGCTATCGCGAGCAGGCTCGCTCCCACAGGGGATTTTCGCCGGATCATGGAGATTGTTTGCCGAAAGCCTTTAAACTGCGCCCCATGATTAAAGATCCCTTTGCAAGACTCGGCCTGGACCGGGAAGTCCTGACTGTCAGCCAGCTCAACGGCCGCGCGCGGGTGTTGCTCGAAGACGTGTTCAGCAACATCTGGGTTGAAGGCGAAATATCCAACCTTGCCCGCCCGGCGTCCGGCCACGTGTATTTCACCCTCAAGGACAGCGGCGCCCAGGTGCGTTGCGCGTTGTTCCGGCAGAACGCCGCGCGGGTTCGGCAGGCGCTGAAGGATGGCCTGGCGGTCAAGGTTCGCGGCAAGGTTTCGCTGTTTGAAGGCCGTGGTGACTACCAACTGATCCTCGACACCGTGGAACCGGCCGGTGACGGCGCCCTGCGCCTGGCCTTCGATGCGCTGAAAGAAAAGCTCAGCGCCGAAGGCCTGTTCAGCGCCGAGCGCAAAGTGCCATTGCCGGCGCATCCGCAACGCATCGGCATCATCAGTTCGCCCACCGGCGCGGTGATCCGCGACATCATCAGTGTGTTCCGCCGCCGCGCCCCGCAGATCCAACTGACGCTGATCCCCACCGCCGTGCAAGGCCGCGAAGCCACTGCACAGGTTGTCCGTGCGCTGAAACTGGCGGACGCCCGTGGTTTCGACGCGTTGATCCTGGCCCGTGGCGGCGGCTCGCTGGAAGACCTCTGGTGTTTCAACGAAGAAGCCGTGGCCCTCGCCGTGGATGCCTGCGTGACGCCAATTGTCAGCGCCGTCGGCCATGAAACCGACGTATCGATCAGTGACTTCGTTGCCGACGTTCGCGCCCCGACACCGTCCGCCGCGGCCGAACTGCTCGCGCCGGATTCCAGCGATCTGGTGCGTCGGGTCGAAAGCCTGCATCGACGCCTGGTGATGCGCATCCGCGATCGTTTGATGCGTGACCGGCTGCGTCTGGAAGGCATGGCCCGGCGCCTGCGCCATCCCGGCGAACGGCTGCGCCAGCAAGCACAACGTCTGGATGATCTGGACATGCGCATGCGCCGCGCTTTCGAACGCAGCCTCAATACCCGTCGCGAACGCTTGATCCGCCTGGAAACCCGCCTCGCCGGGCAACATCCGGGACGGCAACTGGCGATGCTCCGCCAGCGTCTCGACAGCCTCGCCGAACGCCTGCCCCGGGCCATGCGTGAAGGGCTCAAGTCTCGCCGCCTGCAACTGCAAAGCCAGATGCAGACGCTGCACGTGGTCAGCCCGTTGGCGACCCTCGCTCGTGGCTACAGCATTCTGCTGGACGAGCGCGGCAATGCGATCCGTAGCGCCGCGCAGACCCACACCGGCCAGCGCCTGAAAGCCAAACTGGGCGACGGCGAGTTGCAAGTGCGGATCGAAGACAATCACCTGACGCCTGTCACCCTTTCTTTACTGGATTGATCCATGCCGCGTTTTTTAGCTCCGCTGCTGTTGCTGTGCCTGACCTTCAACGCCCACGCCGACAGTTACATCACTCGCCTGTTGAATAAACCGGTGCCGGGTGGCGTGGCGGTGGTGGATTTGGGCAGCTCTGCCCAGGCACCGAAGGCCAGTTATCAAGGTAAACCGGTGCTGGTGGTCAAGGAACAGAACAATTGGCTGGCCATCGTCGGCGTGCCGCTGACCGTCAAACCGGGCAACCAATCCCTCAGCAGCGGCGGTCGTAACCTGAACTTCACGGTCAGCAGCAAGAAATACCCGGAACAGCACATCACCCTGAAAAATACCCAGCAGGTCAATCCGAACCCGGAGAATCTCAAGCGCATCGAGGGTGAACTGGCCGAGCAGATCAACGCTTACCGCAGTTTCAGCCCGAACACCCCGAGCAATCTGCTGCTGGACAAACCGGTTAACGGGCCACTGTCGAGCAAGTTCGGCGTGCGCCGCTTCTTTAATGGAGAAGAGCGCAATCCGCATGCAGGCCTGGACTTCGCAGTACCTGCCGGTACACCGATCAAGACCCCGGCGGCGGGCAAGGTGATTCTGATCGGCAACTACTTTTTCAATGGCAACACGGTGTTTGTCGACCACGGCCAGGGCTTTATCAGCATGTTCTGCCACATGTCGAAGATCGACGTGAAGGTTGGGCAGCAATTGGCGCGCGGTGGTGTGGTCGGCAAAGTCGGCTCCACCGGGCGCGCGACCGGGCCGCATATGCACTGGAACATCAGCCTGAATGATGCGCGGGTGGATCCGGCGATTTTTATTGGGGCGTTTCAGCCGTAAATAGTGGTTGAGGCTGATGGCCTCTTCGCGGGCAAGCCTCGCTCCTACAGATTTACGTCATGCCCACATGGTGCATTCGCCCCAAAATCTGTAGGAGCGAGGCTTGCCCGCGAAGGCGATGTCACAGGCACCGCTTATTCCGCCTCAAGGTCCTCAATCCCGTGGACCTCCCTGTGCGCCAGACGCTCTTTGATCCAGGTCTGAGTTTCCTGCGAGAAACCAGCCAATTCTTCAGATGTGATCAGCTCATGAGTACACAGCCCCAGCAAATGAGCAGGCGCCTCATTGCGTGAGTGACTGAAAACGCCAAACGCCCAATACAGCTCCTGCTGGCTGGCCTTCAGCCTTTCTTCACTGGCTTCAATACGCTCATAAGGCGCCAGACTTTTATTCAGCACCGTACGCTCGACCTCCTCCATGATCCGGGTACACATCCGCTCATGGGCCACCGGACGCAGTGCGCCATAAAGCTTCCAATCCGATTCGTTCATCGCGACTCCTGCTTGCCAGTGTCTGGTTGGGGCTTTAAGAATAGCTGCACCGAGCGAGACAATACCGCCAACTTCCAATTGCGCATCGCTCAAACCTTGCGCAAACATCGATAGAATCAACGCCATTCACCGCAATAAAATCTCTACAAACCCAACTTTTCGAGTATTTCTCTCAATTTTTTTCGACTGCTTGCCATCCTTCACCCCCGCGGTTAGGGTTGAAGGCATGAAAACCTCTCATACCCTCATTCAGCTTCGCCAGCACCGCAGTCTGTGCCTCGTCAGTGCACGACTGCCGGGCTGAATCGCGGTGCCTCGTCTTACGCTTTATCCCCAGAACATTTGATCCACCGGCAGGCCGCCTTTTTTCGGCCCACACAATAAGGATTTTCCGATGAGCATGCTCAAAGACCCGTCTTCGAAATACCGCGCATTTGCGACCATCGACATCCCGGACCGCACCTGGCCATCGAAGACCATTACCGCAGCGCCGATCTGGTGCAGCTCGGACCTTCGTGACGGCAACCAGTCGCTGATCGAGCCCATGGACGCGGTCAAAAAGCTGCGCTTCTGGAAAACCCTGGTGCAGGTCGGCGTGAAAGAAATCGAAGCCTCGTTCCCGGCCGCTTCGCAAACCGACTTCGACTTCGTGCGTACCCTGATCGAAGACGGCCACATCCCGGACGACACCACCATTCAGGTGCTGACCCAGGGGCGTGAAGACTTGATCGCGCGAACCTTCGAATCCCTGCGCGGCGCCAAGAAAGCCATCGTTCACCTGTACAACGCGACCTCCCCTTCCTTCCGCCGCATTGTCTTCAACCAGGACAAGGACGGGATCAAGGCCATCGCCGTGAACGCCGCCAAGCTGTTCGTCAAATACGCCGCCCAGCAGCCGGAAACCGAGTGGACCTTCGAATACTCGCCAGAAACCTTCAGCGCCACCGAACTGGAATTCGCCAAGGAAGTCTGCGACGCGGTGATCGAAGTGTGGAACCCGACGCCTGAGCACAAAGTGATCCTCAACCTGCCTGCGACCGTCGAATGCGCTACCCCGAACATCTATGCCGACCAGATCGAATGGTTCGGCCGCCACATCAACCGTCGTGACAGCGTGATCATCAGCCTGCACACCCACAACGACCGTGGCACTGGCGTGGCCGCCACCGAGCTGGGCCTGATGGCCGGCGCCGACCGTGTCGAAGGTTGCCTGTTCGGCAACGGCGAGCGTACCGGTAACGTCGATCTCGTCACCGTGGCATTGAACCTCTACACCCAGGGCATCCACCCTGAGCTGGACTTTTCCGATATCGACGGCGTGCGCAAAGTCGTCGAAGAATGCAACCAGATCCAAGTGCACCCACGTCACCCGTATGTTGGCGACCTGGTGCACACCGCGTTCTCCGGCTCGCACCAGGATGCGATCCGCAAGGGCTTCGCCCAGCAGAAACCGGACGCCCTGTGGGAAGTGCCGTACCTGCCGATCGACCCGGCCGACATCGGTCGCAGCTACGAGGCAGTGATTCGCGTCAACAGCCAGTCGGGCAAGGGCGGTATCGCCTACCTGCTGGAGCAGGAATACGGCATCAGCTTGCCGCGCCGCATGCAGATCGAGTTCAGCCAGGTCGTGCAGCGTGAAACCGATCGCCTGGGCCTTGAGATGACGGCTCAACAGATCCATGCGCTGCTGCACAGCGAGTACTTGCAGGCCAACACCCCGTACGCGCTGGTCAGCCATCGCTTGCAGGAAGAAAACGGTCACAGCGCCGTGGAAGTGGAAGTTTCCAGCAAAGGCCAGGGCGAAACCAACCTGCACTGGCGTGGCAAGGGCAACGGCGCTCTGGAGGCCTTGGTGGCCGGTCTGCCGATCCCGGTTGAGATCATGGACTACAACGAACACGCCATCGGCGCGGGCACCAATGCCAAGGCTGCGGCCTACATCGAGCTGCGTGTGAATGGTGAGCGTGCGGTGCACGGCGTGGGTATTGATGAAAACATCACCACCGCCAGCTTCAAGGCCCTGTTCAGCGCGCTGAACCGCTCCCTGAGCCAGCCGGAAGCGAAAGCGGCGTAAACACCCTACGCTGCAATGCAAAAGGCCCCGGGGTGAGAACCTCGGGGCCTTTTTGTTTGCCTGCAGATTATGTATTGGCTGTCATGGCCTCATCGCGAGCAGGCTCGCTCCCACAGTGGATTTTGGGTGAACACAAAATGGGGGGTTTACACGATCTACTGTGGGAGCGAGCCTGCTCGCGATGACGGCAGGTCAGGCAAAGACAATCTCAGGTGAACTCGAAGGTATCCGCATCCAGATTCGCCGGAAACCGTGTGCGATAAGCCGCCAGCTCCGCCGCGTCCAGAACAACCTTGAAGACCCCATCGGCATCGCCTGCGCTGAGCAACGTCTCACCCTGAAAATCCAGGACCTGACTGTCACCGGTATACGCAAAGCCTTTGCCATCGGTGCCGATGCGGTTCACCGCCGCCACATAGCAGAGGTTTTCAATCGCCCGTGCCGGTAGCAAACGGTTCCAGTGCTGGCGCCGAGCGCCCGGCCAATTGGCGGTGTACAGCAACAGATCGGTGTCTTGGGGGTCGCGGCTCCAGACCGGGAATCGCAGGTCGTAGCAAATCAGCGGCCGCACTCGCCAGCCCTTCAATTCGAACTGCACCTGACGCTCACCCGGGGTGTAGTGGTTGTGCTCGCCCGCCATGCGGAACAGGTGACGCTTGTCGTAGTGCCACACCTCCCCGTCCGGCCGCGCCCACAACAGACGATTGCGATGACTGCCGTC
Organism: Pseudomonas sp. LBUM1673; assembly: GCF_059695645.1. Classification (NCBI taxonomy): domain Bacteria; kingdom Pseudomonadati; phylum Pseudomonadota; class Gammaproteobacteria; order Pseudomonadales; family Pseudomonadaceae; genus Pseudomonas; species Pseudomonas sp. LBUM1673. The sequence continues at coordinate 1,211,857 of NZ_CP166780.1, read as the reverse complement.
AGCCACCTGAACGATGATGCTACCGGTGATTACCGCGTCCAGTTTCGCCGCCTGAGCCCGCAACCATTTACTGGTGGGGCCATTTTCCGGCTCGGCGAGGGTTTCCGATTCCATGGAGAAACCGGTGGTGAACATCTCCGGCAGGATGATCAAGTCAGCGCCGCGAGCCTGTTCCAGCAACGGCTCGAAATGCCCCAGATTGGCCTGACGATCATGCCAGGCCAGGGTGGTCTGGATCAGCGCAACATTCAGATTGGGCAGAGCACTCAGATCACGCATAGTTTTGCCGCTGCTTCACGCAGGGTCTCCTCGCGTTTGGCAAAGCATAGACGCACCAGGCGCTGGCCTTCGGGTGGCGTCTGGTAGAACACCGAGATCGGGATGCTCGCGACGCCATGTTCGCGGGTCATCCACAGCGCCATCTCGACATCATTGAGGTCCGGGCGGATCTGCGAGTAATCGACCAACTGGAAGTAAGTACCGGCTACACGGGTGAAACTGAAGCGCGATGGCGTGAGCAGATCGCAGAACAGATCGCGCTTGGCCTGATAGAAGCCCGGCAACTCTTCGACGTGTTCCGGGTGCTCGGCCATGTAATCGGCCAAGGCGTATTGCAACGGCGTCACGCCGCAGAAACTGACGTACTGGTGAACCTTGCGCAGCTCGGCGGTGAGCGCCGGCGGTGCGACCACGTAGCCGGTTTTCCACCCAGTGACGTGATAGGTCTTGCCGAAGGAGCTGACCACGAACGCGCGCTGATACAGTTCTTCGTGATTCAGCACGCTGACGTGAGGCACGCCATCGAACACCAGGTGTTCGTAGACTTCGTCGCTGATCACATAAATGTCGCGGTCGCGGATCAACGCCGCCAGTTGATCCAGTTCGGCACGGCTGATCAGCGCACCGCTAGGGTTATGCGGCGTGTTGAGAACGATCATCCGCGTGCGCGGCGTAATCGCCTTGGCGAGCGTCTCGAAGTCGATAGCGAAGTCATTCACGCCCAGCTGCACGTGGACGCATCGACCACCGGCCAGCTCAACCGATGGTTCATAACTGTCATAGGCCGGATCGAAGACGATCACTTCGTCACCGCTGTGGATAACCGCTTGAATGGCGCAAAAGATCGCCTGGGTGGCGCCGGGTGTGACTGTCACTTCATGGTCGGCATCCACGTGAACGCCGTAGCTGCAGGCGATCTTCGCCGCAATCTGCTGACGCAACGCCGGCAGGCCGGTCATCGGCGAATACTGGTTGTGGCCACTGGCGATATGCCGAGCTACCGCATCGCACAGGGCCTGCGGGGCATCGAAATCGGGAAAGCCCTGGGACAGGTTGATCGCCCCGGTTTGCGCCGCGAGCTGAGACATCTGCGTGAAGATAGTGATGCCGACATTCGGCAGCTTACTGGTGATCATCGGTGATTCCCTGCTCTACACCCGGCTCTACGGCGGCACGGGAGAGCCCGAGGATAGCCCAAACGGCGCCCATAAAAAAAGGGCGCCAACCGGCGCCCTTCTTCTAATACATACACCGCATAACCTGTGGCGAGGGAGCTTGCTCCCGCTGGACCGCGAAGCGGTCCCAATATCTGCAACCGAAGTCGTTCAGGCAGAACGTATCGGCTGATTTGCGACTGCTGCGCAGCCGAGCGGGAGCAAGCTCCCTCGCCACAACAAGCCCCTCACAAAAAAGAGTGAGGTAGTGAATCAGCGTTTGTCTTTACGCTTCTTCTCGGCTTTCTTGTGGTGAGTCATCAAACGACGCTTCTTGTTGACCTGACGGTCGGTGAGCGTGTTCTTGTTGCCTTCGTACGGGTTCTCGCCGCCCTTGAACTCGATACGGATCGGCGTGCCGACCAGCTTGAGCACCCGACGGTAAGTGTTTTCCAGGTAACGGACGTAAGACTTCGGAACCTTCTCGATCTGGTTACCGTGGATCACGATGATCGGCGGGTTGGCGCCACCCAAGTGGGCATAACGCAGCTTGATCCGGCGGTTGTTGACCATCGGTGGCGCGTGCTCGCCGACCGCATCTTCCAGAATCTGGGTCAGGCGGTTGGTCGGCCAGCGGGTGACCGCGGACTTGAACGAGTTCTGTACCGACGCGTAGAGGTTGCCTACGCCAGTGCCGTGCAGGGCCGAGATGAAGTGGATGTCGGCGAAGTCGACGAAGAACAGTCGACGTTGCAGCTCGATCTTCACGAAGTCGCGCTCGCTCGGCGTCATGCCGTCCCACTTGTTGATCGCGATGACCAACGCACGACCTGCTTCAAGGGCAAAGCCCAGCAGGTTGAGGTCGTGGTCCACCACGCCTTCGCGAGCGTCCATCACGAAGATCACCACGTTGGCGTCTTTGATCGCTTGCAGGGTTTTGACCACGGAGAACTTTTCGACTTCTTCGTGGATCTTGCCGCGCTTGCGCACACCGGCGGTGTCGATCAGCGTGTACTTCTCGTCGTTACGTTCGAACGGGATGTAGATGCTGTCGCGGGTGGTGCCGGGCTGGTCATACACGATGACCCGGTCTTCACCCAGCATGCGGTTGACCAAGGTCGACTTGCCAACGTTCGGACGGCCGATGATGGCGATCTTGATACCGTCTTTTTCGCTCGGGCCAGGAATGCGCTTGGCTTCCTCACCTTCGGCAACGATCTCTTCTTCACCTTCCTCAGGTTCTTCGTCGTCTTTCGGGAAGTCGCTCAGGGCGATTTCCAGCATCTGGGTGATGCCACGACCATGAGCTCCCGCGATCGGGATCGCGTGGCCCATGCCCAGCGGGGCGAATTCGGCGCGGGCCATTTCAGGGTCGATGTTATCGACCTTGTTGGCGACCACGTAGGAACGCTTGTTACGCTTGCGCAAGTGCTCGGCGATCATCTGGTCGGCCGCGGTGAAACCGGCCTTGGCATCTACCAGGAACAGAACGACATCCGCTTCTTCAATGGCCAGCAGCGACTGCTCGGCCATTTTTTCGTCCATACCGTGCTCGTCACCGGAGATACCGCCGGTGTCGACCAGAATGTAGGAACGCCCTTGCCACTTGGCCTCACCGTATTGGCGATCACGGGTCAGACCGGACAAGTCGCCGACGATGGCGTCGCGAGTCCTGGTCAGGCGGTTGAACAAGGTGGACTTGCCGACGTTCGGTCGGCCCACCAGGGCGATTACGGGAACCATGCGGCTCTCCACTTCGTTATTTCAGAAAATACAAAAGCCGCTGCGAGGCAGCGGCTGGTGCTCGGGGCAGCACTTGGGAGTGCTGCGAACCCCGTGAAACGGGGCTGCCTGGGATTTAACCCCAAGCATAGTCAAACCTTTACTTAATGGTCAGGGCTTCCAGTTTGCCGCTGTTGCCATACAGATAAATCGTGTCACCCACCACCAGCGGACGGGCACGCAGGCCGTCGCTGTCGATGCGTTCGCGGCCGACGAAACGACCGTCCACCTGGCTCAGCAGATGCAGGTAACCTTCCATATCACCGACTGCAACATAGCTGGAGAACACTTCCGGAGCCGACAGTTGACGGCGAGCCAGCGAATCGTTGCTCCACAAGGCTGTGGTGGAACGTTCGTCAACGCCTTCAACAGTGCCCGAAGACAGGCTCACGTAGACGCTGCCAAAACCCTGGGCGACACCGGCATAGCTGGAAGCATCACGCTGCCAGAGCTGACGACCGCTTTCCAGATCCAATGCCGCAACGCGACCCTGATAGCTGGCGACATACAGTGTACCGCCGGACAGCAGCAGGCCACCGTCGATATCGACAACACGCTCCAGTTCCGAACGACCTTGTGGAATCGCTACACGTTGTTCCCACACCGGCACGCCGTTGGAAATATCGAGAGCGACCACTTTACCGGTCGACAGGCCAGCCACCGCGAGGCGATTGGTGACGATCGGCGCACTGGTGCCGCGCAGGGTCAATACCGCCGGAGTGCTGTCATACAACCAGCGCTGGGTGCCGGTAGCGGCATCCAGGCCGATCAGACGGTCATCCTGAGTCTGAACCACAACGACATCACCGTTGTTGGCCGGCGGCGCGAGGACTTCGCTGGACACGCGAGCGCGCCATTTCTCTTCACCGTTGATGGCGTCCAGGGCAACGATTTCACCCTTGATCGTACCGATCAGGAGCAGACCGTAGCTGACGCCGACAGCGCCGGAAACAGGCAGTTCGAGATCTTTCTTCCATTTGACGTCACCGTTGCTGCGATCCATCGCCATCACCACACCGGTGACGTCGGCGGCATAGATGGTATCGCCATCGATCGCCGGAACCAGCATGTTGTAGGTTTCGCCCTGACCGTCACCGATCGAACGACTCCACTGCTTTTGCAGAACCACTTCTTCTTTGAAGTCGGTCAACTCGGCCGGTGGCAATTCTTTTTTGCTGTTGCTGCTGCAACCCGCGGCCAATATGGCCAGAGCCAGCAATGCTGCATGTTTCCAACGGATCACGTCACGCATCCCCTTTGGCCAGGTCGTCCAGCTTGATTTGTAGGCCACCGACCGCCGCTTCATCCGACAGTGCCGCCTTGGCTTTTTGATACGCCGCGTTCGCTTCGTCGGTACGACCCAATTGCACCAGCAGGTCGCCTTTGAGTTCTTCGCGAGTGGCCAGGAAGGCCTTGTCGGCATCGCCTTCGAGCAGCTTCAGGGCTTCATCGACCTTGCTCTGCGCGGCCAGCACTTGCGCCAGGCGCTGACGGGCGATTTCGCCCAGTGCCGGGTTGGCCGGCTTGTCGACGATGGCTTTCAGCTCGCTGGCTGCATCGTCCAGCTTGCCGCTGTCGACCGCGACTTTCGCCACGAACAGGCTGCCGTATTGCGCGTAAGCGGTGCCGCCGAACTCGGCGTTGAGCTTGCCGGCCAGATCCGAAACACGTGCAGCATCAGGCTTGCCGTCAGGCGTCAGCGTGGTTTCGAGCAATTGCTGATAGAGAATCGAGGCGCCTTGCGACTGATTGCTCTGATACTTCTGAAAGGCCTGCCAGCCGAACACGATGACCAGCGCCAACAGGCCGCCAGTGACCAGGGGCTTGCCGTTGCGTATCCACCAGTCCTTCAACTCCGCCAGATGTTCGTCTTCGGTACTCGACACCCCAATACTCCTTAATCGCTAAATCGGCTGTTTGACAGCTTCAACCCTGCACGACGCAGGTGGCCAGGTGTGCAGCAAGCGCATCCCAGGCAATGCTTTGTTGTTCGCCCTGGCCACGCAGGGGTTTGAAACCTACCACTTGCTGGGCCATTTCGTCGTCACCGAGGATCAATGCGTAAAGCGCACCGCTCTTGTCGGCTTTCTTGAACTGGCTTTTGAAGCTGCCGGCGCCGGCATTGACTTGCAGGCGCAGGTTGGGCAATTGATCACGAACACGCTCGCTCAGGGTCAGACCGGCCAGCTCGGCGGCTTCACCGAAGGCGCAGAGGTAGACGTCGACCTGACGGGAGATTTCTGCCGGGATCTGCTCCAGGGTTTCAAGCAGCAGCACCAGACGCTCGATGCCCATGGCGAAACCAACGCCCGGGGTCGGCTTGCCGCCCATCTGCTCCACCAGACCGTCGTAACGACCACCGGCACACACAGTGCCCTGAGCGCCCAACTTGTCGGTGACCCATTCGAAAACGGTCTTGCTGTAGTAATCCAGCCCGCGAACCAGCTTCGGGTTGATCACGTAAGGAATGCCGGCAGCGTCCAGACGAGCCTTGAGGCCCTCGAAGTGCACACGGGATTCTTCGTCGAGGTAGTCGGCCATTTTTGGCGCGTCAGCCAATGCCGCTTGGGTGTCGGGGTTCTTGGTATCCAGAACCCGCAGCGGGTTGGTCTTCAGACGGCGCTGGCTGTCTTCGTCCAGTTGATCCAGGCGAGCAGACAGGTATTCGACCAGTGCTTCACGATAACGGCCACGGGACTCGCTGGTGCCCAGGCTGTTGAGTTCGAGCTTGACCGCATCACGGATGCCCAGCTCGCCCCACAGGCGCCAGGTCAGCACGATCAGCTCGGCGTCGATGTCCGGACCATCGAGGTTGAAGACTTCGCAACCGATCTGGTGGAACTGGCGATAACGGCCTTTCTGCGGACGCTCATGGCGGAACATCGGGCCGATGTACCAGAGTTTCTGCACCTGGCCACCGCCGGTGATGCCGTGCTCGAGCACCGCACGAACGCACGCCGCTGTGCCTTCCGGGCGCAGGGTCAGGGAATCGCCGTTGCGGTCGTCAAAGGTGTACATCTCTTTTTCGACGATGTCGGTCACTTCACCGATGGAGCGCTTGAACAGCTCGGTGAACTCGACGATCGGCATGCGAATCTGCTTGTAACCGTAGTTATCCAGCAAACGCGAGACGGTGCCCTCGAAATGACGCCACAGGGGAGTCTGTTCGGGCAGGATGTCGTTCATGCCACGAATGGCTTGCAGAGACTTGCTCACATTAAATCCTTAAATTCCGTTCGGCTCTTCAGTCGGGCTCAGCCGCGCGCAATGACTGCTGCGTCAGCTTCGACCTTTTCGGCCGCTTTCTGGCGGATCAAGCGTTCAAGCTCATCCACCAGATTGTCATTCGTCAGCTTCTGCGACGGCTTGCCGTCGATGTAAATCAGGTTTGGTGTGCCGCCGGTCAAGCCGATATGGGCTTCCTTGGCTTCGCCCGGCCCGTTGACCACGCAACCGATGACCGCGACATCCAGCGGCACCAGCAGGTCTTCGAGGCGTCCTTCCAGCTCGTTCATGGTTTTGACCACATCGAAGTTCTGCCGCGAGCAACTCGGGCAGGCGATGAAGTTGATGCCACGGGAACGCAGGTGCAGGGATTTGAGAATGTCGTAGCCGACTTTCACTTCCTCGACCGGGTCGGCCGCCAACGAGATGCGAATAGTATCGCCAATCCCTTCGGCGAGCAGCATACCGAGGCCCACGGCGGATTTCACTGTACCTGAACGCAAACCACCGGCTTCGGTGATACCCAGGTGCAATGGCTGGACGATTTCCTTGGCCAGCAAGCGGTAGGCGGCAACGGCCATGAACACGTCAGAGGCTTTTACGCTGACCTTGAAGTCCTGGAAATTCAAGCGCTCGAGGTGTTCGACGTGACGCAAGGCAGACTCGACCAGCGCAGCGGGGGTTGGCTCGCCGTATTTCTTTTGCAGGTCTTTTTCCAGGGAACCGGCGTTCACGCCGATGCGGATTGGAATCCCGCGATCACGGGCGGCATCGACCACCGCACGCACGCGGTCTTCGCGACCGATGTTACCCGGGTTGATCCGCAGGCAATCGACACCCAGTTCGGCAACACGCAGCGCGATTTTGTAGTCGAAGTGGATGTCGGCCACCAACGGTACTTTGACCAGTTGCTTGATCTTGCCGAAGGCTTCGGCGGCGTCCATGTCCGGTACGGAAACCCGCACGATATCGACGCCAGCCGCTTCCAGACGATTGATCTGGGCGACCGTGGCGGCGACGTCATTGGTGTCGCTGTTGGTCATGCTCTGCACAGCGATGGGCGCATCGCCGCCAACAGGCACGTTACCGACCCAGATTTTCCGGGATTCGCGACGTTTGATTGGAGATTCGCCGTGCATGACTTATTGACCCAACTTCAGGCGAGCAGTCTCGCCACTGGTGAACGGAGCGACATCAACCACCTGCCCGTTGTAGCTGACCTGCGCGCCACGGGCAAAGCCCAGGCGCACGGCAAACGGCGGCTTGCCGCTGACAGTAACGTTTTCGCCTTTACGTTTGAGACCACTCAACAGCACTTTGCCGGTGCCGTCGGTGACTTGCGTCCAGCAGTCGGCGGTGAATTGCAGCTGGACCTGCCCCTGTCCGGCAACCGGAGCAGCCACTGCTGGAGCAGGAATGGTCGGAGTGACCGAAGCGCTCGCAGGCGGGGTCGATACCACAGGAGCGGTCGGGGCCGGAGTTGCGACAACCGGCGCAGTGCTGTGCGTCGGTGCAGCAGGCGCTGGGGCCGCCGGTGCAATCGGAGCGGCAGCAGGCGCAGTGGCTTCAGCTTCGGCCGGTGCTTCAGTGGAGTCCTCGGCCTGTGGCAACGCCAGCGACGTCGAGCCTTCAGCCTGACCTTCCGCGACAGCCTGGTCTTCCGGCTCGTCCAGCGGATGGATCTGCGTGGTGCCGTCGGCACCTTCCACTTCAACGTGTTCCGGGCTCAGGCTGACCAGGTCTTTGGTGCGCAATGAGGTCTGATCCTGCCACCAGACAAAACCACCGCCGATCACCGCAATCAGCAGCAACAGGCTGACGATTCGCAAAATGGTGTGGGAAACCCGAACCGGCTCTTCGATACGCCCCAGGCTGTGGACGTTGCTGCCCTGGGAGTCGGTACCGGTGGATTGGTCGAACTGCTGGACCAGAACGGTTTGGTCCATGCCGAGCAATTTGGCATACGCGCGAATATAGCCACGAGCAAAGGTGTGCCCAGGCAGCTTGTCGAAAGCGCCGGCTTCCAGATTACTCAGGGAATTGACGGTGAGGTTGAGCTTGAGGGCCACTTCGGCCAGCGACCAGCCATTGCTTTCGCGGGCCTGGCGCAAAGTCTCACCGGGGTTAACGCGATTCGCTGCTACAACTTCGGGATGCGCCGCTTTCATCATTGCTCCGACAGGTATTGCTGATATTCCGGCGTACCGGGATAGAGTCGTTTTAATTGCAGGCCAAAACTGGCGGCCTTGTCGCGATCTTCGAACACTTTTGCCAGCCGAACGCCGAGCAATAGACTACGTGCATTTTGTTCGGTGAGCAGGCTAAAACGGTCGTAATAGTCACGCGCGGGCACATAATGCCTGTCTTCGTAAGACAACTCAGCCATTTCCAGCAATGCACGTGGCTGTTGGCGATTCAAACGCAGGGCTTTTTCCAGTTGCTGGCGGGCCAAGTCACGCTGGCCAAGCTTTGAAGCGGTCATGCCCAGGTTTTCGAAAACCCGTGAACGCTCAGGATACAAGGTATCGGCGGCGGCCTGTTCGAAGCGTTCGTACGCCTCTTTGTAACGTTTCTCTTCGAAAAGAAAACTGCCGTAGTTATTCAGGATTCGCGCATCGGCGGGACGAGAAGACAGCGCCTTGCGAAAATGCTGATCGGCCAGTTCCGGCTCCATCTCGGCCTGGAACACCAGCCCCAAGGCCGCGTTGGCGTCAGGATCCGAGCTATCCAGGTCCAAAGCCTTCTTCAACGGGACTTTGGCACGCTCGGTCATGCCCTGCTGCAGATACCCCAGGCCCAGCTGCACGTAGGCGGCACGCGCTTCATCACGGCCCTTGCTGGTCTTCATCGGGTTGAAATCGCCCGACAGGACACAACCAGCACAAAGGCTGGCCAACAGCACAAGCAGCGCGAAGCGCAGGGACATAGAGATCCTCTCTTAATTATTGTTCGCAGCGTTTGTTGCGATATCGTTTTCGGCGCTCAACTCGCGCACGGCGATATAACGTTCGCTGCGACGGGTGCGATCCAGCACCTGCCCTACCAATTGGCCACACGCGGCATCGATGTCTTCACCGCGGGTGGTGCGTACGGTGACATTGAAGCCTGCATGGTGAAGCTGATCCTGGAAACGGCGAATCGCGTTGTTGCTCGGACGCTCGTAACCGGAATGCGGGAACGGGTTGAACGGAATCAGGTTGATCTTGCACGGAATGTTCTTGAGCAACTCGATCATCTCAACGGCATGTTCAACCTTGTCGTTGATGTCCTTGAGCAAGGTGTACTCGATGGTCAGCACGCGCTTTTCGCCCAGGGACGACATGTAGCGCTGGCACGACTCCAGAAGCATCTTAAGCGGATACTTCTTGTTGATCGGCACCAATTGGTTACGCAATGCGTCATTCGGTGCGTGCAGGGACAACGCCAGGGAGACATCGATGTGCTTGGACAGCTCATCGATCATCGGCACCACGCCCGAAGTGGACAGGGTCACGCGGCGCTTGGAGATCCCGTAGCCCAGGTCATCCATCATCAGATGCATGGCGGCCACGACGTTGTCGAAGTTCAGCAGCGGCTCGCCCATGCCCATCATCACCACGTTGGTGATGGCACGGTCGGCGGTCGCCGGGATGCTGCCGAACGATTTATTGGCAATCCACACCTGGCCGATGACTTCGGCGGCGGTGAGGTTGCTGTTGAAACCTTGCTTGCCGGTGGAGCAGAAACTGCAATCCAGGGCACAGCCTGCCTGGGACGAAACGCACAATGTGCCGCGTTTGCCCTGGGGAATGTACACGGTCTCGACGCAGCTACCGGACGCCACGCGCACCACCCACTTACGGGTGCCGTCGGTGGAGATGTCCTCACTGACCACTTCGGGGCCGCGAACTTCAGCAATCGCCTTGAGCTTGTCGCGCAAGGCTTTGCTGACGTTCGTCATGGCGTCGAAATCATCGACGCCAAGGTGGTGAATCCATTTCATTACCTGACCGGCACGGAAACGCTTCTCCCCGATTGAGTCGAAGAATTTTTCCATTTCCTGTTGAGTCAGACCCAGCAGGTTGGTTTTTATAGTCGATGTAGTCATGGATTCACCTTCACTCATAAGCCAATGCTTAGCGAGTGGTTACTTCAGTAGCTGCGAAGAAGTACGAGATTTCGCGAGCGGCAGCGGCTTCGGAGTCCGAACCGTGTACAGCGTTGGCGTCGATGGAATCAGCGAAGTCAGCACGGATGGTGCCGGCAGCAGCTTCTTTAGGGTTGGTAGCGCCCATCAGCTCACGGTTCAGAGCGATAGCGTTTTCGCCTTCCAGAACCTGAACGACAACCGGACCGGAGATCATGAAAGCAACCAGGTCGCCGAAGAAACCACGAGCGCTGTGCTCAGCGTAGAAGCCTTCAGCTTCGGCTTTGGACAGTTGCTTCAGTTTCGAAGCTACAACGCGCAGGCCTGCTTTTTCGAAACGAGTGGTGATCTCGCCGATAACGTTTTTAGCAACAGCGTCAGGCTTGATGATGGAGAAAGTACGTTGAACAGCCATGGTGTAACTCCAGAAACGGTAATTTGTGAAAAATTAAACCCGCGAATTATACGCGGGTTCTTGGGTATTGCCTAACTGCGTACGGTGCAGACTCAGTCTGCTTCTTCGATCCAGGCGGCCTGAATGGCTTCAAGCACCTTCTCGCCACCGCGGGTCGGATCATCACTGAACTCCGGCAATGCCAGCACCCATTGGTGCAGATCGACGAAGTTCACGTAACGCGGATCCACTTCCGGCCTGGATTCAGCCAGTTGGATCGCGATTTCCAGCACATCAACCCATTTCAGACTCATGAAAGCTCCTTGAATCAGTGCGGCGCTTCGGCAGCGTGGTTGAGCGAGTACTTCGGAATCTCGACGGTCAGGTCTTCATTTCCGACGATCGCCTGACAGCCTAGACGCGATTGCGCCTCCAGACCCCAGGCCCGATCAAGAAAGTCTTCTTCCAGCTCATCCGCCTCTTCCAGCGAGTCGAAACCTTCGCGGATGATGCAGTGGCAGGTGGTGCAGGCGCAGACGCCGCCACAGGCGCTTTCCATCTCGATATGGTGTTCATGGGCCAGTTCGAGAATGGATATCCCGGGCTCAGCCTCCACAACCATGCCTTCCGGGCAGAACTTCTCGTGTGGCAGAAAAATGACCTGCGGCATCAGTTATCCTCGATTTCATTCAGGTTGCGCCCCGCCAGAGCGGCTTTCACCGTCGAGTCCAGGCGGCGGGCAGCAAAAGCATCGGTCACCTGCGACAGACGCTTGGTCTGCTGCTCGATGGCGTAACCATCGGTGCCTTTCATCAATTCGGTCAGTTCCTGCATCTGCAATTCGATGACCATGCGCTCTTCGGCGTCGAGCAGACGTTCGCCGTCGACATCCAGAGCGCCCTGCACCGCTTCGATCAAGCGCTGGGCATCGACTTGTTGCTCACGCAACACGCGGGCGACCTTGTCGTCGTTGGCGTGCTGGAACGAATCCTTGAGCATTTTGGCGATTTCGCCGTCGGTCAGACCGTAGGACGGCTTGACCTGGATGCTGGCTTCGACGCCCGAACCCAATTCGCGGGCCGAGACACTGAGCAGACCGTCGGCGTCGACCTGGAAGGTCACGCGAATCTTCGCCGCACCAGCCACCATCGCCGGAATACCGCGCAATTCGAAGCGTGCCAGGGAGCGACAGTCGCTGATCAACTCACGCTCGCCCTGCAGCACATGGATTGCCATGGCCGACTGGCCATCTTTGTAAGTCGTGAAGTCCTGGGCCCGGGCGACGGGAATGGTGGTGTTGCGCGGAATCACCTTTTCCATCAGGCCGCCCATGGTTTCCAGCCCCAGGGACAACGGAATCACGTCGAGCAACAGCAGTTCGCCGCCGTCACGCTTGTTGCCGGCCAGGGTATCGGCCTGGATCGCGGCACCGATGGCCACGACTTGATCAGGATCGATTTCGGTCAGCGGTTCGCGACCGAAGGCTTGCGCAACGGCTTCGCGAACGCGAGGCACGCGAGTCGAGCCGCCCACCATGACCACAGCATGAACATCTTCCAGCTCGATACCGGAATCACGCACAGCGCGTCGGCAGGCTTTCAGGCTGCGAGCAACCATCGGCTCGATCAGCGCATTGAAGGCTTCACGGGTCAACTCGGCCTTCCAGTCGCCATAAGCAACTTCGACGGACGAGGACTGGGTCAGGGCCTCTTTGGCCGCACAAGCGGTTTGCAGCAGATTGCGTTGCGTACCCGGATCGAGGTCGGCCGACAGACCGGCACTCTCGATGATCCAGCCGGCGATTGCGTGATCGAAGTCATCGCCACCCAGGGCGCTGTCGCCTCCGGTAGCCAGCACTTCGAACACACCGCCGGTCAGGCGCAGAATCGAAATATCAAAGGTGCCGCCGCCCAGGTCGTAAATGGCGACCAGGCCTTCGGCCTGCTGATCCAGACCGTATGCCACCGCAGCAGCGGTCGGTTCGTTGAGCAAACGCAACACGTTCAGGCCGGCCAGCTTGGCCGCATCCTTGGTGGCTTGACGCTGAGCATCATCGAAATAGGCCGGAACGGTGATCACTGCACCAACCAATTCGCCACCCAAGGTCGCTTCAGCGCGCTGACGCAGTACCTTGAGGATATCAGCGGAGACTTCGACCGGGCTTTTCGGGCCTTGCACAGTGTCGATGAACGGCATATGCGACTCGCCGCCGACAAAACGGTACGGCAGCTGATCGCCCAATTGCTTGACGTCGGACAGACCACGACCCATCAAGCGCTTGACCGACAGCACAGTGTTCAACGGATCGGTGGCGGCGGCCAGTTTGGCCGATTCGCCAACTTCGACGCGATCGGCGTGATAACGCACGGCAGACGGTAGAATGACCCGCCCTTGCGCGTCGGCCAGAGGCTCGGAAAGACCACTGCGCAATGCAGCGACCAGCGAATTGGTAGTGCCCAAGTCGATCCCCACAGCCAGACGACGCTGGTGCGGTTGAGGACTTTGGCCGGGTTCGGCGATCTGCAGTAGGGCCATCGTGATCAGGACTTATCTGTATATCAGGCGTGCGACCGGAGCGGCACTGGGTTAATCGTCGAGGCGCTCTTCTAACTGGCGCACTTCGTAGGTGAGCTTGTCGAGGAACTGCATGCGCCGCATCAGGCGTTCGGCCTGCTCACGTTGCGCTACATCATCCCAACAGGCTGCGAAGCTTTCGTTCAGCTCATCCTGCGCGGTCTTCAGGCGACGCTTGAACACTGCAACACCCGCCAGATCGGCGCTGTCTTGCAGGTCTTCGAGCTCTTCACGCAACTCCATCTGCTGCAGAAGAAACGCCGGATCATGCACCGTGACCTCCAGCGGCAGCTCGCGACCGCCCATGGCGAGCAAGTAACGCGCGCGCTTGGGGGGACTTTTGAGCGTCTGGTAGGCCTCGTTGAGGCTCGCGGATTGCTCGAGCGCCAGCCGCTGCTCACGCTCGGAAGCGTCGGCAAAGCGGTCCGGATGAACACCGCGCGCCAACTCACGGTAGCGCGTGGCCAACTGCTCGAGATCCAGACGGAAACTCGGCTGCAGTTCAAATAAAGCGAAATGACAAGGAGTACCCACAAGCAGCCTCAGATGTTGAAGCTTTCGCCGCAGCCACATTCACCGCGCACGTTGGGATTGTTGAACTTGAAGCCTTCGTTCAACCCTTCCTTGACGAAATCGAGCTCGGTGCCGTCCAGGTATGCCAGGCTTTTCGGGTCGATGATCACTTTCTCGCCGTGACTTTCGAACACCTGATCCTCTGCAACCACCTCGTCGACAAACTCCAGCACGTAGGCAAGGCCGGAACAGCCTGTGGTGCGAACACCCAGACGAATCCCTTCACCTTTGCCGCGCCCGTTGAGGGAGCGTCGCACGTGTTGAGCAGCCGCTTCTGTCATGCTGATAGCCATCGGTGACTCCTTACTCGTCGCCAAATCTTGAAAGTCAGATCAAGCCTTTCTTCTGCTTGTAGTCGCGAACGGCCGCTTTGATAGCGTCTTCAGCAAGTACGGAGCAGTGAATTTTCACTGGCGGCAGAGCCAATTCTTCGGCCAGCTGAGTGTTCTTGATGGTCTCTGCTTCATCCAGAGTCTTGCCTTTCATCCACTCGGTCGCCAGGGAGCTGGAGGCGATCGCCGAACCGCAACCGTAGGTCTTGAACTTGGCGTCTTCGATGATGCCAGCTTCGTTGACCTTGATTTGCAGACGCATCACGTCGCCGCACGCCGGGGCGCCGACCATGCCGGTGCCGACATCAGGGTCTTCCGCGTCCATCTTGCCGACGTTGCGCGGGTTCTCGTAGTGGTCGATGACCTTTTCGCTGTAAGCCATGATTCTTAATCCTCACTCATCAGAGAGTCGCTCTTGAGGCCCTGCGCCCGAAGGTTGGCAGGGCTGTTTTGCGGCGACTTGAAATCAGTGTGCCGCCCACTCGATTTTCGAAATGTCGACACCGTCTTTGTACATGTCCCACAGCGGCGACAAGGTGCGCAGCTTGGTAACGGCCTCGCAGACTTTCTGCGCGGCGTAGTCGATTTCTTCTTCGGTGGTGAAACGACCGAAGGTGAAGCGAATCGAGCTGTGTGCCAGTTCGTCGTTGCGGCCCAGGGCGCGCAGTACGTACGAAGGCTCAAGGGAAGCCGAGGTGCAGGCCGAACCGGACGAAACCGCCAGGTCCTTGAGCGCCATGATCAGCGACTCGCCTTCAACGTAGTTGAAGCTCAGGTTCAGGTTGTGCGGTACGCGGGCGGTCATGCTGCCATTGACGTACAGCTCTTCCAGGCCTTCGACCTGTTTGAAGAAGCGGTCGCTCAAGGTCTTGATGCGTACGTTCTCAGCAGCCATGTCTTCCTTGGCTACACGGAAAGCTTCGCCCATGCCAACGATCTGGTGGGTCGCCAGGGTACCGGAGCGCATGCCACGTTCGTGACCGCCGCCATGCATGGTCGCTTCGATGCGAACACGCGGCTTGCGGCTGACGTACAGTGCGCCGATGCCTTTAGGGCCGTAGGTTTTATGGGCAGAGAACGACATCATGTCGACTTTCAGTTTCGACAGGTCGATCTCGACCTTGCCGGTGGACTGAGCGGCGTCGACGTGGAACAGGATGCCCTTGGAACGGGTCAGTTCGCCAATGGCTGCGATATCGTTGATGGTGCCGATTTCGTTGTTCACGTGCATGACCGACACCAGAATGGTGTCATCGCGCAGGGCTGCTTCGACCATCTCTGGAGTCACCAGACCATCTTCGCGAGGGTCGAGGTAGGTCACTTCGAAACCTTCACGCTCCAGTTGGCGCATGGTGTCGAGGACAGCCTTGTGCTCAATCTTGGTGGTGATCAGGTGTTTGCCTTTGGTGGAGTAGAAATGCGCCGCACCCTTGATTGCCAGGTTGTCGGACTCGGTGGCACCGGAGGTCCAGACGATTTCACGCGGGTCGGCGTTGACCAGGTCAGCGACCTGACGGCGAGCGTTCTCGACGGACTCTTCAGCTTTCCAGCCGAACACGTGGGAACGGGACGCCGGGTTACCGAAGTTTCCGTCGACCAGCAGGCATTCACTCATCTTTTGCGCGACACGCGGATCAACCGGGGTGGTCGCAGAGTAATCAAGGTAAATCGGCAATTTCATGGACTATCTCCTAAATCAGGCTGGCTGGCGTGCCGCTAGCTCTTTGGCTGTCATTCGACGGCGGACGCTTCAATCTTGTCCAGGCGTGGCGCCTTGCTGTTGCAACGACGCTGGTCCTGACGCTGGGCTACTTCTTGCACCTCACGGCGAGTTACAAGGTCAGCCAAGCTGATACCGCTCAGAAATTCGTGAATCTGCAGGCTCAGATCGCACCACAAGTGGTGGGTCAGACAGGTGTCGCCCTGATGGCAATCGCCCTGGCCCTGGCATTTGGTTGCATCGACCGATTCGTTGACCGCATCAATCACTTGGGCGACCTGGATGCCCTGCATGTCGCGGGACAGCTGGTAACCACCGCCTGGACCGCGAACACTGGACACCAGATTGCTGCGGCGCAATTTGGCAAAAAGCTGCTCGAGGTAGGACAGGGAGATGCCTTGGCGCTCGGAGATATCGGCCAGGGACACCGGCCCGTGCTGCGCGTGCAACGCCAGGTCAAGCATGGCGGTCACGGCGTATCGGCCTTTTGTAGTCAGTCGCATGGACAATTACCACGGAGTTCGGAATGGGGCGAGTATGCAATTCCCGAGTATTTAAGTCAACTATAAGACCTAGTACTTTACTCAGGTTTACCCGCAAAAGAGCGCGCGCATCATAGCAAAGGCTGACCGTGAACAGCCAGTAATTGCGCGTTATCGTTCTTCGCGAGCAAGCCCGCTCCCACATGGATTTGCGTCATGCACATCATCGAGGGCATACACAGACTCTTGTGGGAGCGGGCTTGCCCGCGATGAAGCCGACTCGGTCTAGCCGGCCTGGCTCTGATCCTTGTCCTTCACACAGGCAAAGTCTTCTTCGCGCAGTTCAGGCAGATCTTTCGCACAGTAATTGCTACCCAGGTCCTTCAGCGCCCCGCACATCCCTTCCAGTCGACCATCTACAGCCTGCAGATGATCGAGCAGCTGGTTAATGGCTCGAGCCACCGGGTCCGGCATGTCTTCACCGACACCGTAGGCATCGAAACCAATCTTCTCGGCCATGGCCTTGCGCTTGGCGTCCTGTTCTTCATTGGACTTGACGATGATCCGCCCCGGAATCCCCACCACCGTCGCCCCGGGCGGAACCGCCTTGGTGACCACGGCATTGGAACCCACCTTGGCCCCGGCACCGACAGTGAACGGGCCGAGCACCTTGGCGCCCGCCCCGACCACTACGCCGTCTTCCAGAGTCGGGTGACGCTTGCCCTTGTTCCAGCTGGTGCCGCCAAGGGTCACGCCTTGATACAGGGTGACGTCGCTGCCGATCTCGGCAGTCTCACCGATAACGATGCCCATGCCGTGGTCAATAAAGAAGCGACGACCAACTTTGGCACCCGGATGAATCTCGATCCCGGTCAACCAGCGACCGAAGTTCGACACCAGCCGCGCCAGCCATTTCCAGCCCATGCCCCACAACGCTGACGACAGGCGATGGATCCAGATGGCGTGCATGCCCGGGTAGCACGTCAGAACCTCAAAAGCATTACGCGCCGCTGGGTCACGATGGAAAACACTTTGGATATCTTCACGCAAACGCTCGAACATCATTAATCCTTCCGCTTTAGAAGCTCGCCACGGGCCGCTTTCTGGGTTTCCGTGAGGATGCCACGCAATATATTCATTTCCGCCCGGCTGACCGAGCTGCGTCCGTACAACCGGCGCAGACGCGCCATCAAGTGCCGTGGTTTTTCCGGATCGAGGAATTCGATGGCCACCAGCG
Organism: Pseudomonas sp. LBUM1673; assembly: GCF_059695645.1. Classification (NCBI taxonomy): domain Bacteria; kingdom Pseudomonadati; phylum Pseudomonadota; class Gammaproteobacteria; order Pseudomonadales; family Pseudomonadaceae; genus Pseudomonas; species Pseudomonas sp. LBUM1673. The sequence continues at coordinate 1,193,979 of NZ_CP166780.1, read as the reverse complement.
TTTGCTCCAGGTGTTCATAGAATCGCTCCAGCTCATCCATGGTTGCCAGCTCACCACTTTTGGTGGACGCCACTTCATCCTTCTCGACCTTGCTCGGCTGACCTGCAGCCTCCAACCAGGACATACGCACTTCATAGCTCAACACCTGCACCGCCGCCCCAAGATTCAGCGAACTGAACTCGGGGTCTGATGGGATGTGCACGTGATAATGACATCGCTGCAGCTCTTCGTTGGTCAGGCCGGAATCTTCACGACCGAACACCAACGCGATCTCGGCACCCTGCTCCGCCTCCTCTACCACCTTCACACCGCATTCGCGGGGATCGAGCAACGGCCAGGGAATGCGACGATCACGGGCACTGGTTCCGAGCACCAGATTGCAGCCGACCAAGGCATCCTCCAGGGTGGCGACCACCTGAGCATTTTCAAGGATGTCCCCGGCGCCGGACGCACGCGCATCCGCCTCGTGGTGCGGGAACAACCGAGGCTCGACCAACACCAGCCGCGACAGCCCCATGTTCTTCATGGCGCGCGCAGCCCCGCCGATATTTCCGGGGTGGCTGGTATTGACCAGGACGACACGAATGTTTTGCAGCAAGGGAGGCGCTCTCGAACACTTTAATGGGGAGCAGAATCTTACAGCTCAACCTACCGTTAAGCTATGAAAGCGAACGTCGACCTTCACCTGTAGAAACTTTCTGATAGAATGCTCGGCTTTCTTTAACAACCTTAGGTGACACATCCATGCAGCCCATGCTGAATATCGCGCTGCGCGCCGCCCGCAGCGCCAGTGAATTGATCTTCCGCTCCATCGAGCGCCTGGATACCATCAAGGTCGACGAAAAAGACGCCAAGGATTACGTATCCGAGGTGGATCGCGCCGCCGAACAGAAAATCATCGATGCACTGCGCAAGGCCTACCCGAATCACTCGATCATGGGTGAAGAAACCGGCATGCACGCCGGTAGCGGCATCGAAGGCGAAGAATACCTGTGGATCATCGATCCGCTGGACGGCACCACCAACTTCCTGCGCGGCATCCCTCACTTCGCTGTCAGCATCGCCTGCAAATACCGCGGCCGCCTGGAACACGCTGTTGTTCTGGACCCGGTTCGCCAGGAAGAATTCACCGCCAGCCGTGGTCGCGGCGCCCAACTGAACGGTCGTCGCCTGCGCGTCAGCGGCCGCACCAGCCTGGACGGCGCCCTGCTGGGTACCGGCTTCCCGTTCCGCGATGACCAGATGGACAACCTCGACAATTACCTGGGCATGTTCCGCGCCCTGGTCGGCCAGACTGCTGGCATCCGCCGCGCTGGCTCCGCGAGCCTGGACCTGGCCTATGTGGCTGCCGGCCGTTTCGACGCTTTCTGGGAATCAGGCCTGTCCGAGTGGGACATGGCTGCAGGCGCCCTGCTGATCCAGGAAGCCGGCGGCTTGGTGAGCGACTTCACCGGCGGTCACGATTTCCTCGAGAAAGGCCACGTCGTCGCCGGCAACACCAAGTGCTTCAAGGCAGTATTGACGGCCATCCAGCCGCACCTGCCAGCTTCGCTGAAGCGCTAAGCGCTCAAGCACAAAAAGCCTAAGCACCTCAAGCAAACGCCCCGACTGGTTCGGGGCGTTTTCTTTTGTGCGGACAAAATCCCCCCAACGCCAAACAACCCATGTGGGAGCGAGCTTGCTCGCGAAGGCGGCACGTCATTCAACACATGTATCGACTGGCAATCCGTCTTCGCGAGCAAGCCCGCCCCCACAGGTTCCGCGCCTTAACTGACCTGCATTAAATGCAGCCGAAACGAAAAATGCCCCGCATCTTTCGATACGGGGCATTTTCTTGAATCGCCTGGCAGACTATGCAAACCGGCTTTTCTGCATCGGAAGCTGGACTTAAGCCAGTTTTTCCTTGATGCGAGCTGCTTTACCAGACAGGTCACGCAGGTAGTACAGCTTGGCTTTACGTACGTCACCGCGACGTTTAACGGCCATGCTGTCGATTTGCGGGCTGTAGGTCTGGAAAGTACGCTCTACGCCAACACCGTTGGAGATTTTACGAACGGTGAAAGCACTGTTTACGCCGCGGTTACGCTTGGCGATAACTACGCCTTCGAACGCTTGCAGACGCGAACGATCGCCTTCCTTCACTTTCACCTGAACGACAATGGTGTCGCCCGGGGCAAAGGTAGGGATCTCTTTGGTCATCTGCTCTGCTTCGAGTGCAAGGATGATTTTGTTAGTCATGCTGTGCTCCTAAGGTAAATCGTCGGATCTACCATCGATACGTTGTTAACTATCGTCCCGCTCGCGGATGTATTCCTCGAGCAGCTTCTTCTCTTCTCCAGAAAGCGAGCGGCTTTCCAGAAGATCGGCGCGTCGTTCATAGGTCCGACCAAGGGACTGCTGTAAACGCCAACGCCGGATGTGCGCGTGATTGCCACTTAGCAATACGTCGGGAACACGCTGATCCGCATACACCTCCGGTCGGGTGTAGTGCGGGCAATCCAGCAAACCATCCGTAAAGGAATCTTCCTCGGCGGAGTCCGCATGCCCTAAAGCTCCAGGCAGCAGTCGTGTAACCGCATCGATCAGGACCATCGCCGGCAGCTCGCCGCCAGACAGTACATAGTCGCCAATCGACCACTCTTCATCGACATGAGCATCAATAAAACGCTCGTCAATGCCTTCATAGCGACCGGCAATCAGGATCAATGCGTCCAGATTCGCCAACTCGCGTACCGCCGACTGAGTCAGTTGACGGCCTTGGGGGGACAGGTAAATTACCTTCGCCGCCTCCCCGGCTGCTGCCTTGGCCTGAACCAGAGCATCTTCCAGGGGCTTGATCTTCATCACCATGCCCGGACCACCGCCAAATGGGCGATCGTCCACAGTGTGATGTCGATCCGTCGTGTAGTCTCGCGGATTCCAACAGGTAAGCTGCAACAGCCCCTGTTTCACCGCACGACTGGTGATGCCGTACTCGCTGATGGCGGAGAACATCTCGGGAAACAAACTGATCACTTCTACGCGCAGGTTAGCCACGTTTAGAAGTCCGCATCCCATTCCACCTTCATCTCGCCTGCGGCAAGGTCGACAGCCAACACGCATTGCTCCGTATAGGGCAACAGGCGTTCGCGATCATCCAGGCTGCCAGCGCAAGGCTTGACCACCATTACATCATTGGCGCCGGTTTCCAGAAGATGATCGATTTTCCCGAGCAATTGCCCGAGTTGATCAATAACCTTCAGACCTTCCAGCTGGTACCAGTAGTACTCGCCATCGGTCAATTCAGGGAACAGGTTGCGCGGCACACAGATCTCATAACCAGCCAGAAGACGTGCTTCTTCACGATCATCAAGACCCTTGAGCTTTGCGACCAGGAACTTGTCGTTCCCACGTCCGCTGACCAGCTCGACCTGTTTCACATTGCCTTCGCGCTTGAGCGTCCAGGTTTTGTACTGCAACAGATTTTCAGTCGGATCAGTAAAGGAATACACCTTCACTTCGCCGCGAACGCCATGAACAGAATAAATTTTGCCAATAACGATCAAATCATCGGCAACAGCTGGCGTCGCGTTCATATTGCTCAGGCCGCAGCCTTAGCAGATTCCTTCAACAACTGAGCAACGCGCTCAGAAGGTTGTGCACCAACGCTCAGCCAGTAGGCTACGCGCTCTTGGTTCACGGACAGACGAACTTCTTGACCACGAGCAACAGGGTTGAAGAAACCAACCTGTTCCTTGTGCGAACCGTCGCGCGGGTTGCGGCTGTCGGTTACGGTCAAGTGGTAAAACGGGCGCTTTTTGGAGCCGCCAAGGGCAAGACGGATTGTTAGCATGTGAACATCGTTCCTGTAGTCGGTGCTGCAAATCTAAAGGCACAGCGGGCATAGGTGCCCGAAAGGCCGCATATTCTAAGGAATATCCGGACTTTTGCAAATGTCTTTTTCCGGCGGCCTATCGGTCGCCATCCAGATTTGCTATAGAGCCATCGTTGAAGATGGCCAGTCAGCTCCCGCCAAGTGCGGGTTTGCTGGAGATCCCACGTCCATGTGGGCAGCGCCGACATGACTGCCGGCGCGAATCTTTTACATTTTCGGCATGCCGCCGCCGGGCAACATACCGCCCATGCCGCGCATCATTTTGGCCATTCCGCCTTTCGCGGAGAATTTCTTCATCATTTTCTGCATCTGCTTGTGCTGCTTGATCAAGCGACCGATGTCCTGCACCTGAGTGCCGGACCCCATGGCGATCCGACGTTTGCGCGAACCGCTGATCAGCTCAGGGTCGCGGCGCTCGGCCGGGGTCATGGAATTGATGATGGCTTCCATCTGTTTGAATTGCTTCTCTGCCGCGCCCTGGGCGTTGCCCATTTGCGCCAGGTTCACGCCGCCCATGTTCGGCAGCTTGTCCATGAGGCCGCCAAGGCCGCCCATGTTTTTCATCTGTTGCAGCTGATCGCGGAAGTCTTCGAGATCGAAGCCCTTGCCTTTCTTCAGCTTCTTGGCCAGTTTATCGGCCTTGTCTTTATCGAGGGTCTGTTCGGCCTGCTCGATCAGACTGAGCACGTCGCCCATGCCGAGGATGCGCGAAGCAATACGCTCAGGGTGGAACGGCTCGAGCGCTTCGCTCTTCTCGCCCATACCGATGAACTTGATCGGCTTGCCGGTGATGGCACGTACCGACAGCGCGGCACCGCCACGGGCGTCGCCGTCGACCTTGGTCAGGATCACACCGGTCAGCGGCAGCGCATCACCGAAGGCCTTGGCCGTGTTGGCGGCGTCCTGGCCGGTCATGGCATCGACCACGAACAGGGTTTCGACCGGATTGATCGCGGCATGCAACGCCTTGATCTCGCCCATCATCTCTTCGTCGATGTGCAGACGGCCTGCGGTATCGACGATGACCACGTCGATGAATTTCAGTTTGGCTTCTTTAATAGCCGCTTGCGCGATGTCGACCGGCTTCTGGCTCAGGTCGGACGGGAAGAACGTCACGCCGATGTCGTTGGCCAGGGTTTCCAGCTGCTTGATCGCCGCCGGACGGTAAACGTCGGCGGACACGACCATGACCGACTTCTTCTTGCGCTCTTTAAGGAAGCGCGCGAGTTTACCGGCGGTGGTGGTTTTACCCGCACCCTGCAAACCGGCCATCAACACGACCGCAGGAGGAACGGCACTCAGGTTCAAGTCTTCGTTGGCCACGCCCATCAGGCTTTCGAGTTCGGCCTGGACGATTTTCACGAAGGCCTGGCCCGGCGTCAGGCTGCGTGACACCTCGGTGCCAACAGCGCGCTCCTTGACCGAATTGACGAAGTCTTTGACCACCGGCAAGGCGACGTCGGCTTCGAGCAATGCCATGCGCACTTCGCGCAGGGTGTCTTTGATGTTGTCCTCGGTCAGCTTGGCCTTGCCGGTGACATGGCGCAGCGTCTGCGAGAGACGGTCGGTTAAGTTTTCAAACATTGCGCGATCCTTTCAGGCCCTGTGTAGACCGGGATAATGGCGGCCCAGACCGGAATAAACATGTGCTCGGCGAGCCTGCGGCATGGGCAGGTCGCGGATTATAGCGAAGACTGCGTCTGGCGGACACCTCGCCGTCAGGTTGCATGGTCTTTCGTGCTGTGTGGGTTCTATGCCAAACTCAGCGCCTTTCGGGCTTGCCTAACAGGATTTATGCTCCCCTTGTCACCCAGTTTGCTCACCACCCTCGCCGCCGCCTGCCTATATGCCGCTGCGACTATCTATCAAGGCACTCGTCTGGCCACCGGCGCCAAGGCGAACAAGCGCCTGCTGGTCACGCTCGGTGTGCTGGCCGTGCTGGCCCACAGCGTCAGCCTGACCACCTACCTGCTGACACCGATCGGCCTGGCCCTGGACTTCTTCAGCGCTGCCAGCCTGATTGCCGCGGCAGTCATCGCCCTGACCCTGCTGGCCTGCTCGCGGATTCCGGTGGAAAACCTGCTGCTATTGCTATTCCCGCTGGGCGCCGCAACCGTGCTGCTGGCACAGTTCGCCCCCGCCGGTACGGTGCAGATCATTGACGAAGAGCCAGGCATTCTCGCCCATATCCTCTTGTCGATCCTCGCTTACGGCATGTTCACCATCGCGGTGTTCCAGGCCTTGCTGCTGCTGGTTCAGGACCATCAGCTCAAGCACAAGCATCCGTCCGGGCTGATCAAGAACTTCCCGCCACTGCAAACCATGGAAAGCCTTCTGTTCGGTTTCCTCTGGGCCGGCTGGAGTCTGCTGTCGTTGTCGCTAGCCTCCGGTTGGCTGTTCGTCGAGAATCTGTTCGCCCAGCACCTGGTGCATAAAACTCTATTAGCGTGCCTGGCCTGGATCGTGTTCAGCGTGCTGCTATGGGGTCGCAACCGCCTCGGCTGGCGCGGACACAAAGCCATCCGCTGGACCCTTGCCGGTTTCTGCCTGCTGATGCTGGCGTATTTCGGCAGCAAGCTGGTCCGCGAATACATTCTGCATATCTGACGGGCGGCATTAATGGACAACTTGCCCATAGGGCCGATGCTCGCGGTGCTGGCGCTGCTGATTTTGTGGTCAGGGCTGTTTACCGCCATCGAAAGTGCACAACAACAGTTGCTGGCTCAGCGCAAGGCCTCGCGCTCAAGCGACAAACCGCTGGCCAAACTGAACTTCCCACTTAATAGCCTTATCCTCTGCAACACCCTGTGCCGCGCGCTGGTGGTGATCATCAGCACCTTGCTGGCGATTTTCACCTGGGCGCAAAACGGCCCATGGATTGCCTGCCTGGGTGCCAGCGCGGTGTTGCTGGTGTTCGCCGACTACCTGCCACGCACCTTTGCCGTGCGCTATCCGGATGCTGTCCTGGCCCTGGGCAACACATTGCTCGGCATACCGTTGAAGATCGTCTACCCGGCCGCCTGGCTGCTCAATGGCATCAGCCAACTGCTGATGCGGCCATTCGCCCGCAAGGTCAGCGTGGTGCAACAAAGCGAAGACGAGGCACCGGCAGATCGGCACGACGATCACGAACACGCAGCCTATCGCCCGCTGTCAGGTATCCACGCGCTGGATAACATCACGGTCAACGATATTCTGGTGCCCCGCAGTGATGTCGACGGGATCAACCTGGACGACTCCCTCGAAGAAATCATCGAGCAACTGCGCCACAACAGGCGCACCCGCCTGCCGGTATTCCACAGCGACATCAACCAGGTCGAAGCGGTGCTCAACACCCGGCAGATCCGCCATTTGCTGGCGGATTCAAGCTTGACCCGGGAAGCGTTGCAGGCAGCCAGCCACGAACCGTACTTCGTACCGGAAAGCACGCCGTTGCAGCTGCAATTGCTGAACTTCCACAAGCAGCAGCGGCGTTTGGGCATGGTGGTCGACGAATACGGCGAAGTGCTGGGCATCGTGACCCTGGAAGACATTCTCGAAGAAATCGTCGGCGAGTTCGAAAGCCAGCACAGCCTGGATAACCCGCATATCCACCCGCAGGCCGATGGCCGACTGGTGATTGACGGTGCAGCGTCCATCCGAGACCTGAACAAAAGCCTCGGCTGGCACCTGCCCAGCGACGGTCCGAAAACCCTCAACGGATTGGTGACCGAGGCGCTGGAGACGATTCCGGACAGTGCGGTTTGCCTGAAGATCGGGCGTTATCGGCTGGAGATTCTGGAGACGGAAGAGAATCGGGTCACACGCGTGCTGATCTGGCATACCAGCTCAGTGCCTGCCCTTTCCAAAATCTGACACGATCCCTTGTGGTAAAGGGGCTTGCCTGTGGCGAGGGAGCTTGCTCCCGCTGGACTGCGAAGCAGGCCCGATCACAGACAGCGCGATTATCCTGAAAGAATGTATTCAGCCGTTTGCGGCCGCTACGCGCCCGAGCGGGAGCAAGCTCCCTCGCCAGAAGAGCCATCGTATCCTCCAAGCCGCTTGTTGAATCATTAGCCGCCTTCCTATAATCGAGCCGCTTACCCAAGCCCTGCCCCACTCCAGTGCTACCCGCACTCTGCGTTAAACCCACATCCCTGGGTGTTCTACCATAATAATTCGCTCCACTGGGGCACATGACTGTCAGGGATAACCGCATGACGACCGGCACGACTTATAGCGACACCACGGCTGCCCAACCCACGAACTCCGCCACCCGCGTGGCCACCGCGAGTTTCATCGGCACGGCCATCGAGTTCTACGACTTCTACGTCTATGCCACTGCGGCAGCGCTGGTGATCGGGCCGGTGTTCTTTCCGCAATCCTCCGGCACCGCCCAGATGTTGTCGGCGTTCCTCACCTTCGGTATCGCCTTCCTTGCACGGCCACTGGGTTCGGCGTTGTTCGGTCATTTCGGTGACCGCATCGGACGAAAATCGACGCTGGTCGCCTCCCTGCTGCTGATGGGCGTGTGTACCACGCTGATCGGCGTGCTGCCCGGTTACGACAGCATTGGCGCCTGGGCGCCGATCCTGCTTTGCATACTGCGCTTCGGCCAGGGTCTTGGGCTGGGCGGCGAGTGGGGTGGCGCCGCATTGCTGGCCACGGAGAACGCGCCCAAAGGCAAGCGCGCCTGGTTCGGCATGTTCCCGCAACTCGGCCCTTCAATCGGGTTTCTGGCGGCCAACGGTCTGTTCCTGATCCTGGCCATGAGCCTGGATGACGAGCAGTTCCGTTCGTGGGGCTGGCGGATTCCGTTCCTGCTCAGTGCTGCGCTGGTGATAGTGGGCTTGTACGTACGCCTCAAGCTCCACGAAACCCCGGTGTTCGCCAACGCCATGGCCCGCCAGGAGCGAGTGAAGATCCCTCTGTTCGAGCTGTTCAGCCAATACTGGGCGCCGATGCTGCTCGGTGCCGGGTCGATGGTGGTGTGTTACGCGCTGTTCTACATCTCGACCGTATTTTCACTGAGTTACGGCGTCTCGACGCTCGGCTACACCCGCGAAACCTTCCTCGGCCTGTTGTGTTTCGCCGTGCTGTTCATGGCGGCCGCAACACCACTGTCGGCCTGGGCCAGTGATCGTTTCGGGCGTAAACCGGTGCTGATCATCGGTGGCGTGCTGGCGGTTCTGTCCGGATTCTTGATGGAGCCGCTGCTGACCCAAGGCTCGACCTGGGGCGTGGCGCTGTTCCTGTGCATCGAACTGTTTCTGATGGGCGTGACGTTTGCGCCGATGGGCGCCCTGCTGCCAGAGCTGTTTCCGACCCACGTGCGCTATACCGGCGCATCAGCGGCCTACAACCTGGGAGGGATTGTCGGAGCCTCGGCGGCGCCGTTCTTTGCGCAAAAACTGGTGGCGATGGGCGGTTTGAGTTATGTCGGCGGGTATGTGTCAGGGGCGGCGGTGCTGAGCTTGATCGCGGTGCTGTGCCTGAAGGAGACGCGGCATAACGATTTGAATCGGGTTGCCTGAAGCCAAAAGCTTCGCGGGCAAGCCTCGCTCCTACGAGTCATTTGTCGAACGCATTACTGTCGTTTGACGCGACCCCTGTAGGAGCGAGGCTTGCCCGCGAATGCCGCGTCTCGGTTTACAGCTCTACAACAACAGCCTGAGAAGCACGGGTCGCTTTCGCACGAGCCGCTTCAATCGATTCATCACGCGCCAACGCCACACCCATTCGACGCTGGCCATTGACCTCAGGCTTGCCGAACAGACGCAACGCGGTATCCGGCTCGCTCAGCGCAGCACCCAGGTTGGCGAAAGCAGTCTGAGTCGACTGCCCTTCCACCAGAATCACCGCCGAAGCCGAAGGCCCGAACTGACGGATCAATGGAATCGGCAAGCCCAGGATCGCCCGTGCGTGCAGCGCGAACTGCGACAGGTCCTGAGAAATCAGGGTCACCAGACCGGTGTCATGCGGGCGCGGCGAGACTTCGCTGAACCAGACCTGATCACCCTTGATGAACAACTCGACGCCAAACAGACCACGGCCACCCAGGGCTTCGGTCACGGCTTTGGCAACGCGCTCGGATTCAGCCAGGGCAACCGGGCTCATGGCTTGTGGCTGCCAGGATTCCTGGTAGTCGCCCTTCTCCTGACGGTGGCCCACTGGCGCGCAGAACGTAGTGCCGCCAACGTGACGCACAGTCAGCAGGGTGATTTCGTAATCGAAGTCGATGAAGCCTTCGATGATCACGCGACCTTTACCGGCGCGGCCACCCTCTTGAGCATAATCCCAGGCCTTCTGCACGTCATCGACGCTGCGCAGCAGGCTCTGGCCTTTGCCCGAGGAACTCATGACCGGCTTGACCACGCATGGGAAACCGAGGTTTTCGACGGCTTTGCTGTAGTCTTCGAAGGTATCGGCGAAGTGGTACGGCGAGGTCGGCAGGTCGAGCTCTTCAGCGGCCAGGCGACGGATACCTTCGCGGTTCATGGTCAGCTGCGCGGCGCGAGCGGTCGGAATCACGGTGAAGCCTTCGGATTCCAGCTCCACCAGGGTCGCGGTGGCGATGGCTTCGATTTCCGGCACGATGAAGTGCGGTTTCTCGGCTTCGATCACCGCCCTCAGGGCGGCGCCGTCGAGCATGTTGATCACATGGCTGCGATGGGCGATTTGCATGGCCGGCGCGTTGGCGTAACGATCCACGGCAATCACTTCAACGCCCAGGCGTTGCAGCTCGATCACCACTTCCTTGCCCAACTCACCACAGCCACACAGCAATACGCGGGTCGCGGTTGGCGACAATGGAGTTCCGATACGGGTCATCTCAGGTCCTCAAGAAGCGGATCATCGAGGGAAGCACGCTTCCCATGGGGAGAAAGCGCGGCATTTTACATGAACCTGAGGGTTTCGCTTCAGCTGGCGACGGCCTGATTTCGCAAGCGCCAGGCCATGATCAGCCAAACGGCCGTCACACCGGCGAACTTCGAACCCAGTGCGGTAAGGATCACGCCCGGTGTGAGCGCATCGATCATGCCGAAGAAGATGAAGGTGTCCAGCGGGATGCTCAGGGCCGAACTTATCCACAGACGATCATGCAACGGACGCTTGGTGATGCTGAACACCAGCCAGTCGATGCACTCGGACACCGCGAACGCCGTGGCACTGGCGAGGGCAATAGACGGGTCGGAGGTGACGTAGGACAGCACCAGCGCCACCAGCATCGCCGCGATCGCGCCGTGGCCGAAGCGGGTTTGCACCATGTCGCGCAGCACGAACACCAGACCACCCCAAGCCGACCAGATGATGTCCAGGTGCGGGGCGGTGGAAAAAGCATAATTGATCAGCACGACGCTGCTGATGTAGGCGATCAGGAAGAGCATGGGCGTGGGGATACCTGTCAATTTGGTGCACAGGGTACTTCATCTCCAGCGCACAGATCACCTGTGGCGAGGGAGCTTGCTCCCGCTGGGTTGCGAAGCGGCCCTGAAATCAGCGGATGCGGTGCGTCAGATAGAACGTAGTCGGTTTGGGGGCTGCTTCGCAGCCCAGCGGGAGCAAGCTCCCTCGCCACAAAAACGCCAAACGACTCAGGATTTGGATTTGGAAGGCAACATCCAAACCAACCCACTCGACTTCGCCCGCTCATGGCACAACCCCAACACCTTGCGCCGCTCTGCGTTGTCCATCCGGCTCCAGCGGGTGATTTCTCCCACCGTGCGCTGACACCCGGTGCAAATGTCATCTTCATCCAGCGCACAAATGTTCACGCACGGCGACGGGACAGGTCGTTCAGTGGCACTCATTCTTCCTGCTCGACCAGATCGCGGGCATAACGCTGCGAGTTGTGCACATAGTGGGCGGCGCTGGCTTCGAGCATCTTCTTTTGCGGCTCGGTCAATTCGCGTACCACCTTGCCCGGTGAGCCCATGACCAGCGAACCATCAGGAATCTCCTTGCCTTCGCCGATCAGTGAGTTGGCGCCGATGATGCAGTTCTTGCCGATTTTCGCGCCGTTGAGGATTACCGCGTTGATGCCGATCAAGCTGTAATCGCCCACCGTACAGCCGTGGAGCATGGCGTTGTGGCCAATGGTCACGCCGGTGCCGATGGTCAGCGGGTAGCCCATGTCGGTGTGCATTACGGTACCGTCCTGAACGTTGCTGTTCTTGCCGATCAGGATCAATTCGTTGTCGCCACGCAACACGGCGTTGAACCAGACGTTGGCACCCTCTTCCAGTTTGACCTTGCCCACCAGTACGGCATTGGGTGCGACCCAGCTCTGCGGATGGGTGTCGACGCGGGCGTCGCCCAGGCGATATTTCATCTTATTGTCCTCAAGGGCTCAGGCAGCCGCGAATTAACGCCATACAAACGATGGCTTCAGGTGTTGATAAAACTCTTGGGCGGCTGATGCAGGCTGATTTTCGCGTCATAGAGCAGGTTGATCAACTCGACGATCATGATCGCCGTCAGCCCCCAGATCTTGTATTCGCCATAACGGTAGCTCGGCACGTACCAACTGTGGCCCTGATAGTCGATGCGGTGGGTGTGCTCTCGCGGGTCCTTGCGGAAGAACTCCAGCGGCACGCTGAACACCGCGGCGATCTCGGCATCGTTGGCCCGGTATTCGACGAAATCCGGAATCACGCCGACATAGGGCGTGACCTTGATGCCGTGCAGGGAGATCAGAGGGCTCAGTGGGCCGACCACTTCGACCAGCCCCGGTGGCAGGCCGATTTCTTCTTCGGCTTCGCGCAGGGCGGTAAAAATCAGGTCAGGGTCTTCGGGGTCGCGTCGACCGCCGGGGAAGGCAACTTCGCCGCCATGGGTCGAGAGCCCGCTGGCGCGAAGGGTCAGGACCAATTCCGGTTCGTCACTGCGCGTGATAGGCACCAATACCGCGGCTTCGGGGAAACGCAGGTCGGTTTCCAGCGTACGCGGCGTGTGATTGCTTACCCGGTGCAGTAGCTCGTCCAGCATGAGTCTTCTCGATCTGTGCCTTACCCTGCATCATGCACCAATCGCACCGGCCGCCCAAGCCCCGAACAGCCTCATGTCGCGAAACGACAACTTGCCGACCGACACCGCTGCACGCCAAGATAGGCGCAGCATTCAGGAACCCAAGCATGAAATTTTGCAGCCAATGCGGCAACCCGGTAACCCAGCGCATTCCCGAAGGCGATTCGCGCCTGCGTTTTGTCTGCGACAGCTGTCATACCATCCATTACCAGAACCCCAATATTGTCGCCGGTTGCGTGCCGACCTGGGGTTCGAAGGTGTTGCTGTGCCGTCGCGCCATCGAGCCACGGCTCGGTTACTGGACCCTGCCCGCCGGCTTCATGGAAAACGGTGAGACCATCGAACAGGCCGCCATTCGCGAGACCGCCGAAGAAGCCTGTGCCCGGGTGCGCAACCTGAGTATCTATACGCTGATCGACGTGCCGCACATCAGCCAGGTGCATGTGTTCTTTCGCGCCGAGCTGGTGGACCTGGATTTTTCCGCGGGCCCCGAGAGCCTGGAAGTGCAACTGTTCGAAGAAGCCGACATCCCTTGGGGCGAACTGGCTTTCCGCACGGTGGGGCGTACCTTAGAATACTTCTTCGCTGACCGGCGGACCGAGGTCTACCCCGTGCGATCCGAATCGATCCCGCCGCTGGTCCAACCTGCCATCATTTAACGCGCCTACACATAAAAGCATCTATAAAATTAATAATCGCGACACCTCTTAGGGATATCGTTTCAATGCGCTGGTTGCTTGCCGTTTTTTGCTTATCGTTCGTCGCTGTCAGCCAAGCTTCCTCCACGGAAACGCTGGACGGCAAAGTCATCGAAAAAGTTCTGGTTCTCAAATCTGCCCACCAATTGCAATTGATCAATGACGGCAAGCCGATCAAGACCTATCGCATTTCCCTGGGCAAACGCCCCACGGGGCCAAAGCTGATGGAGGGTGACAAACGCACCCCCGAAGGCTTTTATTGGGTGGACTGGCGCAAGATCAGTGACCGTTTCAACCTGTCGATGCACATCTCCTACCCCAACATCAGCGACGCCGCCCGCGCCCGGCGTGAAGGCGTCGAGCCTGGCGGCATGATCATGATCCACGGTACTCCAGACACCGAAGAGAATCCTGAAGACTTGTTCCACACGCTGGACTGGACCGATGGCTGCATCGCCATGCGCAACATGGACATGCGCGAAGTCTGGGGCCTGGTGCCGGACGGTACGATGATTGAGATTCGTCCTTAACCCACACTTATGGCGGGGCTTGCCTGTGGCGAGGGAGCTTGCTCCCGCTGGGCTGCGGAGCGGCCCCAAAGCGCTATCTGAAACCGCATTCGCTAATTCGAGGGCCGCTTCGCGCCCCAGCGGGAGCAAGCTCCCTCGCCACATGTCTGGCCGCTACCTTCGGTCGGCATCGAAAAATAAATTAAAAAGATCGCAGCCTGCGGGCTAGATACCAATTCTCCCTGTAGGCGCTGCCGCAGGCTGCGATCTTTGCTTTCAAAAATGCGCTGGAGGCTTTGGTCAATCGTAGTGAGGTGAGTGCCAGGGTTTAGATTTTTGGCGGCTGAGAGTCAGTCTTCGCGGGCAAGCCTCGCTCCTACGGGTTATGTGTCGGTCGCACGTTAAGTATCCAACACCATCCTTCTGTAAGAGCGAGGCTTGCCCGCGAAGAGGTCCGCACGACCAATGAAAATCTCAAAGACCGCTGACCGTCACAGGTCCAGATGATCCAGCACCCGGTTCACCGACAACTCCGCCAGGGAAATCATCTGCTGAATGCCCAAGGCCAGATTGCAGCTTGGGCCGGTGAGATCGAAAGCCAATTCACTGGCCATGACATTCGCCGAGGCCAGGGTTTCGGTCGGCTGTCAGGCCGTCTTCGCGGGCAAGCCTCGCTCCTACAGGTGGGTCGGTGTATGTCTGAGAGAGGTTGGTCGGCTGTCAGGCCGCCACGTTCTAAATCGCAGCCAATAAAAAACCCGCTGAAATCACTTCAGCGGGTTTCTCATTTCAGCGGCCAGGAAGATCAGAAATCCTCCAACCGCCACACTTCATAAGCCGGCGTCTCATAGGGGTGGCTCTCTTTCAGAGCCACCACCACCGCCCGAATCAACTCATCGCTGACCACAAGCTCAACCTTCCATTCCTCAACCTGTTCGACCTGCCCCGCTTCACCCATGAACGGCTGACTGCCATCCAGTGGACGAAACTGACCCAAGCCAAACACCTGCCAGGCACAGTGTTCATAAGCCCCGATCCGCCCACCACCCGCAGCGAACACGGCGCTTTTGACCACCTCGACATGACTGGCCGGAACAAAAAAGCAGAGCTTGTACATGGCGCTTAGTTCACTCGTTCTTAGTTAACCCGCTCTTAGTTAACCCAGACGCGAGCATTACGGAACATACGCATCCAAGGTGCGTCTTCGTTCCAGTCTTCCGAACGCCACGAGTTCTGCACGGCGCGGAATACACGCTCCGGGTGCGGCATCATGATGGTCACGCGACCGTCACGACTGGTCAAACCGGTGATCCCGCGCGGCGAGCCGTTCGGGTTGGCCGGGTAGTTTTCGGTGACCTTGCCGTGGTTGTCGACGAAACGCATCGCCACGCAACCCGACAGATCGGCTTCCAGCAACGCTTCTTCGCTGGCGAATTCGGCATGGCCTTCACCGTGGGCAATGGCGATCGGCATGCGCGAACCAGCCATCCCTTGCAGGAAGATCGAGTTCGACTCCTGGATCTGCACCATCGCCACGCGAGCTTCGAACTGCTCGGAACGGTTACGCACGAAGTGCGGCCAGAACTCGCTGCCCGGGATCAGTTCGTGCAGGTTGGACATCATCTGGCAACCGTTGCACACGCCGAGGGTGAAGCTGTCATTACGTTCGAAGAAGCCCTGGAACGCATCGCGAGCACGGCTATTGAACAGCGCGGACTTGGCCCAGCCTTCACCGGCACCCAGTACGTCGCCGTAGGAGAAACCGCCGCAAGCCACCAGACCTTTGAACTCGTTCAGGTCGACACGGCCGGCCAGAATGTCGCTCATGTGCACGTCGATCGCGTTGAAGCCAGCGCGGTCGAACGCAGCCGCCATTTCCACCTGACCGTTGACGCCCTGCTCACGCAGCACGGCAACCTGTGGGCGGATGCCTTTCTTGATGTAAGGCGCGGCGACGTCCTGGTTGACGTCGTAGCTCAACTTGACGCTCAGACCCGGGTTGTCTTCTTCCAGCAGCACGTCGAATTCTTGTTCGGCGCAGTCGGCGTTATCACGCAGACGCTGGATCTGGTAGCTGGTCTCTGCCCACTGACGTTGCAGCAGACGACGCTGACCTTCGAACACGGTGTCACCGTTGAAGGTGATGTTGATCTGGCCGTTGTTCATTGGCTGACCGATCACCGACACGCAATCGCCCAGGCCAGCGGCGCTGAACTGCGCGAGGATGTCCGGGGTGGCGTCCTGGCGAACCTGGATCACGGCGCCCAGTTCTTCGTTGAACAGGATCGCGGCGATGTCGGCGGAGGTTTCTGCCAGACCGTCGAGGTTCAGGCTCAGGCCGCAGTGGCCGGCGAAAGCCATTTCCACCACGCTGGTCAGCAGACCACCGTCGGAACGGTCGTGGTAAGCCAGCAGGTGACCGTCGGCGTTGAGGCCCTGGATCACGGCGAAGAAGGCTTTGAGGTCTTCGGAATCGTCAACGTCCGGCGCTTGCGAGCCGAGCTTGCCGTGAACCTGGGCCAGGATCGAGGCACCCATGCGGTTTTGGCCACGGCCCAGATCTATCAGGATCAGGTCGGTGGTGCCCTTGTCCATGCGCAGTTCCGGGGTCAGGGTCTGACGGATGTCAGCCACTGGCGCGAAACCGGTCACGATCAACGACATCGGCGAAGTGACAGTCTTGTCGACGCCTTCGTCGTTCCAGCGCGTGGCCATGGACATGGAGTCCTTGCCCACCGGAATGGTGATGCCGAGCTCAGGGCACAATTCCATGCCGACCGCTTTCACGGTGTCGTACAGACGCGCGTCTTCACCTGGGTGACCGGCAGCGGACATCCAGTTGGCCGACAGTTTGATGTCGGAGATTTTGGCGATGCGCGAAGCCGCGATGTTGGTCAGGGTTTCGCCGATGGCCATGCGGCCCGACGCCGGAGCGTCCAGCAGTGCCAGCGGAGTACGCTCGCCCATGGCCATGGCTTCACCGGTGTAGACGTCGAAGCTGGTGGCGGTGACGGCAACGTCGGCCACCGGAACCTGCCACGGGCCGACCATCTGATCACGGGCCACGAGGCCGGTGATGGTGCGGTCGCCGATGGTGATCAGGAAGCTTTTGCTCGCTACGGCCGGGTGATGCAGGACGCGCTCGACGCAGTCGGCGATCTCGAGGGTCGACGGATCGAAATCATCGCCCAGCTCGTTTTCGCGAACTGCCGAACGATGCATGCGCGGGGCTTTGCCCAGCAGCACTTCGAGCGGCATATCCACCGGGCTGTTGCCGAAGTGACTGTCGGTCACGGTCAGTTGCGGCTCGGCAGTGGCTTCGCCTACCACCGCAAACGGGCAGCGCTCACGTTCGCAGATCGCCTGGAAGCGTTCGAAGTCCGCCGGGCCGACCGCCAGAACGTAGCGTTCCTGGGATTCGTTACTCCAGATTTCGTGCGGGGCCATGCCCGGCTCGTCGTTTGGAATGTTGCGCAGTTCGAAACGGCCACCACGGTTGCCATCGTTGACCAGTTCCGGGAAGGCGTTGGACAGACCGCCGGCGCCGACGTCATGGATGAAGCTGATCGGGTTGTGTTCACCCAACTGCCAGCAACGGTCGATGACTTCCTGGCAGCGGCGCTCCATTTCCGGGTTTTCGCGCTGTACGGATGCGAAGTCCAGATCCGCCGAGCTGGTGCCGGTGGCCATGGAAGAGGCTGCACCGCCGCCCAGGCCGATGAGCATTGCCGGCCCGCCGAGGACGATCAGCTTGGAGCCAACGGTGATCTCGCCTTTCTGCACGTGTTCGGCACGGATGTTACCCATACCGCCAGCCAGCATGATCGGCTTGTGGTAACCGCGAACTTCGTCGCCACGCGGGGTGGTGATCGATTGTTCGAAGGTACGGAAGTAGCCGGTCAGGGCCGGACGACCGAATTCGTTGTTGAACGCGGCGCCACCCAGTGGGCCTTCGATCATGATGTCCAGCGCGGTAACGATGCGCTCAGGCTTGCCGTACGGCACTTCCCACGGCTGTTCGAAACCCGGGATTTGCAGGTTGGATACGGTGAAACCGGTCAGGCCAGCCTTGGGCTTGGCGCCGCGACCGGTTGCACCTTCGTCGCGGATCTCGCCGCCGCTACCGGTGGAGGCGCCCGGAAATGGGGCAATCGCGGTCGGGTGGTTGTGAGTTTCGACTTTCATCAGGATGTGCACCGGCTCCTGCACCGCGCCGTACTGGCGGGTTTCAGGGTCCGGGAAGAAACGGCCGGCGACGGAGCCGACAATCACCGAGGCGTTGTCCTTATAAGCCGACAGAACGCCTTCGCTGTGCATCTGGTAGGTGTTCTTGATCATGCCGAACAGGCTTTTTTCCTGGCTCTGACCGTCAATATCCCAACTGGCGTTGAAAATCTTGTGACGGCAATGCTCGGAGTTTGCCTGGGCGAACATCATCAGTTCGATGTCGTGCGGGTTGCGCTTCAAGCCGACGAAGGCGTTGACCAGGTAGTCGATTTCATCTTCGGCCAGGGCCAGGCCCAGCTCGGCGTTGGCTTTTTCCAGCGCGGCGCGGCCGCCACCCAGCACGTCGATCGCGGTCAGGGGCTTGGGTTCGGCGTGGCTGAACAGGCCGGCGGCTTGTTCAAGGTTGCCCAATACGATCTGGGTCATGCGGTCGTGCAAGACGCCTGCGACCAGCTGCGCTTCGGCATCGCTGAACTGGCCGGCGACGTAGAACGCGATGCCGCGCTCCAGGCGCTGGATCTTGGTCAGGCCGCAGTTGCGAGCGATGTCGCTGGCTTTACTGGACCACGGCGAGATGGTACCGAAACGCGGCAACACCAGAAACAGACGACCGGTCGGCTCTTGTACCGGAACGCTAGGGCCGTACTTCAGAAGGCGCGCGAGCACCTGCTGTTCGTCGCCGGTCAGGACGCCGGTAACTTCGGCGAAGTGAGCGAATTCAGCATACAAGCCACTGACAGCCGGAACCTTCTGGCTCAGTTGCTCAAGGAGTTTGCTGTGGCGAAAGGCAGAAAGGGCAGGAGCGCCGCGCAGGATCAACATCTTCGGGACAGCCTCGGGAAGGGGTGTGCTTTGAGGCCGTGCATTCTAGCCTAAACCGCCCGCGACATCACCCGAAACGGTACGCAAGGCTGTACCCGAACGTCGGGCCGGGTATTCTGGCCTTAAATAGATACGCGCCGGGGGTTATTTTTTCTGTCACAAAATGCTGTTCGAGCCCATTCCTGCGGGCTCCAAGCGGGTTTTAGACTCTCTAGCAGACAAGCCCTTCGCTGTCGAGATATGGCGCTCGTGGTCCTTTGCGTATACTGCGCAAATGTTTTCCCCAACGGCTTTGCGTCCGCGGTACGCCAAATGGCTGATCGCAACCGGACTCTTCCTGGTGCTCAGTGGCTGTGTTGATAAACCCAACACGCTGGAGCGCGTAAAGGAGGATGGCGTGCTGCGGGTGGTTACCCGTAACAGTCCCGCCACCTACTTTCAGGATCGCAACGGTGAAACCGGCTTCGAATACGAGCTGGTGAAGCGCTTCGCCGACGATCTGGGGGTGGAACTCAAGATCGAAACCGCCGACAACCTCAACGACCTGTTCAGCCAGGTGGGCAAGCCGAATGGCCCGGTGCTGGCGGCTGCCGGCCTGGTCAGCAGCGAGCAACGCAAACAGCAGGTGCGGTTTTCCCACTCCTACCTCGAAGTCACCCCACAAATCATCTACCGCAACGGCCAGTCACGGCCGACCGACGCAGGCGATCTGGTCGGCAAGAAGATCATGGTGCTCAAGGGCAGCACCCACGCCGAGCAATTGGCAGAGCTGAAAAAGAAGTACCCTGGCATTGAATACGAAGAATCCGACGCATTTGAAGTCGTCGACTTGCTGCGCATGGTCGACGAAGCTCAGATCGATCTGACCCTGGTCGATTCCAACGAAGTCGCGATGAACCAGGTCTACTTCCCCAACGTGCGAGTCGCCTTCGATCTCGGTGACGCCAGCAATCAGAGCTGGGCCGTGGCCGCCGGCGAAGACAACAGCCTGCTCAACGAGATCAACACCTACCTCGACAAAGTGAAGAAAAACGGCACCCTGCAACGCCTCAAAGACCGCTATTACGGGCACGTCGACGTGCTGGGGTACATGGGCGCCTACACCTTCGCCCAGCATTTGCAGCAGCGCCTACCCAAGTACGAACAGCACTTCAAGACGTACGCCAAGAAAGAGAAAGTCGACTGGCGCCTGCTGGCGGCGATCGGCTATCAGGAATCGCTATGGCAAGCGGCGGTCACGTCCAAGACCGGCGTGCGCGGATTGATGATGCTGACCCAGAACACGGCGCAAGCCATGGGCGTGTCCAATCGCCTCGACCCCAAGCAAAGCATCATGGGCGGCGCGAAGTACCTGGCCTATATGAAGGAGCAATTGGACGAGTCGATCCAGGAGCCGGATCGTACCTGGTTCGCGCTGGCAGCCTACAACGTCGGCAGCGGTCACCTGGATGACGCGCGCAAACTGGCGGCCAAGGAAGGGTTGAACCCGGACAAGTGGCTGGACGTGAAGAAGATCCTGCCGCGCCTGTCGCAGAAGCAGTGGTACAGCAAGACTCGTTACGGCTATGCCCGAGGCGGCGAGCCGGTGCATTTTGTGGCGAACATCCGTCGTTACTACGACATTCTGACGTGGGTCACGCAGCCGCAACTGGAAGGCAATCAGGTCGCGGAGGGCAACCTCCATGTGCCGGGGGTCGACAAGACCAAGCCGAATCAGGAAACCCCGCCGCTTTAAATTGTTGTTGTCTCCGATGACGCCTTCGCGGGCAAGCCTCGCTCCTACAGGTTTGCGTCGAACACACAATTGCGGATCGATTCGAACCTGTAGGAGCGAGGCTTGCCCGCGAAGGGAGCGCCGCCGACCTCAACCCTTTAGTGCGGCAGCCAGGATCAGCGCCTTCATCTCCGATACAGCCGACTTGAACCCGACGAACAACGCATGGGCCACCAGCGCATGGCCGATGTTCAGTTCGTTGATGCCCTTGATCGCCGCAACCGCTTCAACGTTGTGGTAATGCAGGCCGTGACCGGCGTTGACGATCAGGCCCTGAGCCAGACCGAATGCCACGCCATCGGCCACGCGCTTCAACTCTTCAGCGACTTCGGTTGGCGTCTCGGCGTCTGCATAACGCCCGGTGTGCAATTCAATGGCCGGCGCACCGACACGGCGGGATGCTTCGATCTGTCGCTCGTCAGCGTCGATGAACAGCGACACTTCGCAGCCGATCTTCGCCAGGCGATCCACCGCAGCCTTGATCCGTGCCTCCTGCCCCGCCACGTCCAGACCGCCCTCGGTGGTCAGCTCCTGACGGGTTTCCGGGACCAGACAGATGTGGGCCGGGCGGATGCGCTCGGCGAAGGCCATCATTTCTTCGGTGACGCCCATTTCGAAGTTCATGCGGGTTTGCAGCACGTCCTTGAGCAGCAGCACGTCGCGCTCCTGAATATGCCGACGGTCTTCGCGCAGATGCACGGTGATGCCGTCAGCGCCCGCCTCTTCCGCGTCCAGTGCAGCCTTGACCGGATCCGGGTAGCGAGTACCCCGGGCCTGACGCAGGGTGGCAACATGGTCGATGTTCACGCCAAGAAGAATGCGATTGCTGGTGGTCACGGAAGCGCTCCTGAAAATGGAAAAGTTCGGTGCACAGCATACACGGGGAGATAAGGTCTGTTGACGCAAGCATCAACAGATCCTACGGCTTTCGAAACAACTCGCGACTGACCAGTGGACGTCCGCCCAGGTGAACGGCCAGCGCCTGACGCATCAAGCGCTTGGCGGCGGACAGCGCACCAGGCGCGGACCAGTCGGCGTCGGCCATGGCTAGCAGTTCAGTGCCGTTGAACAGACCCGGTTGCAGCAGATAGACCCGCTCCAGACCTGCATCCACTTGCAAGCGGTAGAGGCCATCCGGTGCAATGGGATCGCCGTGGATGTCAGTGTTCAACGCGAAGCCGTAGCCGAGGTCGTCGAGTAAACGCCATTCGAAGGAGCGCAGCAACGGCTCCAGCGGACGGCCTTCGGCCAGAGCGAGCAAGGTCGCGGCGTAGTGATCGAAGACCGCGGGATGAGGGTCTTCGGCGGGCAACAGGCGAATCAGCAATTCGTTGAGATAGAGACCGCTGAACAGCGCCTCGCCGTTGAGCCAGGTGGAAACACCGGCGCTTTCCATGCGGCCGACGTTTTTCAACTCGCCCCGGCCACGGAACTCGACTTCCAGCGGCACGAAAGGCCGCGCCAACGTCCCGGCCTTGCCCCGCGCGCTACGCAACACCGCCCGCAGCCGACCTTGCGGCGTGAGGAAATCCACCAGTGCACTGCTTTCGCGGTAGGCGCGACTGTGGAGTACGTAGGCGGGTTGGCCGGTTGGCGCGGTGGTCGACATGGAAATCGCAGTTCTCAATGAAAGAGCGCAGTTTTACAAACAACCCAAAACCAATGTGGGAGCGGGCTTGCCCGCGATGGCAGACTTACATTCAACATCTGCGCTGAATGTTACATCCTCATCGCGGGCAAGCCCGCTCCCACAGGGTTCTACGGTGCAGCGCAGACCGGGTTTACAGGTCGCCGTAACCCAGCGAACGCAGGGCGCGTTCGTCGTCGGACCAGCCACCTTTCACTTTGACCCACAGGTTTAGCATGATCTTGGAGTCGAACAGCAGCTCCATGTCCTTGCGCGCCTCGGTGCCGATGCGCTTGATGCGCTCGCCCTTGTCACCAATGATGATTTTCTTCTGGCCGTCACGTTCGACGAGGATCAAGGCATGGATGTGCAGGGTTTTGCCCTGTTGCTTGAACTCTTCGATTTCCACGGTGATCTGGTACGGCAGCTCGGCGCCCAACTGGCGCATGATTTTCTCGCGCACCAGCTCAGCAGCAAGGAAGCGGCTGCTGCGGTCGGTGATCTGATCTTCCGGGAAGAAGTGATCGTTTTCCGGCAGGTGCTCGGCGATCACTCGCTCCAGCGTGTCCAGGTTGTGCCCGTGTTGGGCCGAGATCGGCATGATCTGCGCGTTCGGCAGCTGTTCCTGCAACCAGGTCAGGTGCGGCATCAGCTCGGATTTGTCTTCGATACGGTCGGTCTTGTTCAGCGCCACGATCAGTGGGCCGGTCACGTACTGAACACGCTCGAGGACCATTTGGTCTTCATCGGTCCACTTGGTGCGGTCAACCACGAAGATCACCACGTCGACGTCTTTCAACGCCGCCGAAGCGGTCTTGTTCATGTAGCGGTTCAGGGCCTTTTCGCCGCCCTTGTGCATGCCCGGGGTGTCGACGTAGATCGCCTGCACGTCGCCTTCGGTCTTGATGCCGAGCATGTTGTGACGGGTGGTCTGCGGTTTGCGCGAAGTGATCGCCAGCTTCTGACCCAGAATGTGGTTCAGCAGTGTGGACTTGCCCACGTTGGGACGGCCGACGATGGCGACATAGCCACAGCGAGTTGCGGTTGAATCAGTCATGGCCATTCTCCACGCCCAGGGCAATCAGTGCTGCGGCGGCCGCTACCTGTTCGGCAATACGACGACTCACACCCTGACCTCGGCTTTTTTCATTCAGTAAGATGATTTCACATTCGACGAAGAACGTCCGGCAATGCGGCTCACCCTGGATATCCACCACTTCGTAACGCGGCAGCTCACAACCACGGGACTGCAGGAATTCTTGCAGGCGGGTTTTCGGATCTTTGTTGGTGTCGACCAGCGTCAGGCCTTCGAACTCTCCAGCCAGCCAGGCCAGCACGCGCTCGCGCGCCATGTCCATGCCGGCGTCCAGGTAGATCGCACCGATCAGCGCTTCCAGGGCATCGGCCAGAATCGACTCGCGACGGAAACCGCCGCTTTTCAATTCCCCGGAGCCCAGGCGCAGGTATTCGCCCAGGTCGAAACCACGGGCCAGTACGGCCAGGGTCTCACCTTTCACCAGGCGTGCGCGTAAACGCGATAACTGGCCTTCACGGGCCAACGGGAAACGATCGAACAGCGCCTCGCCAGCGACGAAGTTGAGGATGGCATCACCGAGGAACTCCAGGCGTTCGTTGTTGCGCCCGGCAAAGCTGCGGTGAGTCAGGGCCAGGACCATCAGCTCCTGGTCTTTGAAGGTGTAGCCGAGCTGACGCTCGAGACGGCTTAAGGAGACGCTCACGGTTTACCCACGCTGAGTTCGTGGCTGGATTCCACCGCCATCGCCGTGGTGCGGCGTAGGCTTGGGACAATTAACGCTGTGTTCAAAAATAACGTCCTGAATATCGTTGGCTTCATGCTTCTGGCGCGGGTTGTGCCGGCTCCAGAAATGCATTCGGCGCTGTGTTCAACAGCGCCGTGTGTGATTACTTGATCAGGCCAACCCGCGAGAAATTCGGCAGGTGACTGAGTTTGGGTTCCGGCCAGCTCATCCAGACTGCGAAGGCCTTGCCGACGATATTCTTGTCGGGAACCATGCCCAGCAGATCCTTGGGAATACTCGGATCATCCCAGTAGCGACTGTCGTTCGAGTTGTCGCGGTTGTCGCCCATCATGAAGTAGTGCCCGGCAGGCACGGTCCACGAACGATCCGGCGTTGCGCGGTAGCGGCTCATTTCCTTGCGGATAAGATGCTCGGCGACACCGAGTTTTTCCTTGTAGAGCTCGGCGCTGCCCAACGTACCCGGCTCAGAGCCGACCAGTTGTTCGGCGATCGACTCACCGTTGACGAACAGACGCTTGTCGGCGGTGTAACGAATCTGGTCACCCGGCAGGCCCACCACACGCTTGATGTAATTGACGTTCGGGTCGCTCGGGTAGCGGAACACCATGACATCGCCGCGCTGCGGATCACCGACCTCGATGACTTTCTTGTCGATTACCGGCAGGCGGATCCCGTAAGAAAATTTGTTCACCAGAATGAAGTCGCCGACGTCCAGGGTCGGTTTCATCGAGCCGGAAGGAATCTGGAACGGTTCCACCAGGAACGAACGCAGTACCAGCACGATGAACAATACCGGGAAGAACGACTTGCCGTACTCGACCAGCAGCGGCTCTTTGTTCAGTTTCTCGACCACCACCCCATCAGGCTGGCTGACGCTGCCCTGATAGGAGGCAATGGCGGCCCGCCGACGCGGCGCCAGGAAAAGCAGATCGAGCAACGCCAACAGGCCGCAGACGAACACGGCGATGACCAGCAACAGCGGGAAATTTAGTGACATAGGACCTAACTATCCAACCTGAGCACTGCAAGGAAGGCTTCTTGTGGAATTTCCACGTTACCGACTTGCTTCATGCGTTTCTTACCGGCCTTTTGCTTTTCCAACAGCTTGCGCTTACGGCTAACGTCACCGCCGTAGCATTTGGCCAATACGTTCTTTCTGAGTGCCTTGACAGAGGTCCGCGCAATAATCTGCCCGCCAATGGCGGCCTGGATCGCGACGTCGAACATCTGACGTGGAATCAGTTCTTTCATCTTCTCGGTCAACTGGCGACCTTTGTAGTGCGCATTGTCGCGGTGCACAATCAGCGCCAGGGCGTCGACTTTGTCACCGTTGATCAGCACATCCAGCTTCACCAGATTAGCCGATTGATAACGATCGAAATGGTAATCCAGCGAAGCATAGCCACGGCTGGTGGATTTCAGACGATCGAAGAAGTCGAGAACCACTTCGTTCATCGGCAAATCGTAGGTCACTTGTACCTGGGTACCGAGGAACAGCATGTCGTGTTGCACGCCACGCTTTTCGATACACAGGGTGATGACGTTACCGAGGTGCTCTTGCGGCACAAGGATATTGGCCCGCACGATCGGTTCGCGCATGTCTTCGATCGACGACAGGTCCGGGAGCTTGGACGGGTTGTCGACGTAAATCGTTTCGCCGGTTTTCAGCAACAGCTCGAAAATTACCGTCGGCGCGGTGGTAATCAGGTCCAGGTCGTACTCGCGCTCCAGGCGCTCCTGGATGATTTCCATGTGCAGCATGCCGAGGAACCCGCAACGGAAGCCGAAGCCCAGGGCGTCGGAGCTTTCCGGGGTGTACTGCAGGGACGAGTCGTTGAGGGTGAGCTTTTGCAGGGCTTCACGGAAATCTTCGAAGTCGTCGGAGCTGACCGGGAACAGACCGGCGTACACCTGTGGCTGAATGCGTTTGAAACCTGGCAGCACGTCAACGTCTGGCGTGGAGCTCAAGGTCAGGGTGTCACCGACCGGTGCACCGTGAATGTCCTTGATGCCAGCAATGATGAAGCCCACTTCGCCGGCCTTCAGGTCAACGGTGGCGGTGTGTTTCGGGTTGAAAACGCCGACGCTGTCCACCAGGTGGATCTTGCCGGTGGACTTGACCAGAATCTTGTCGCCCTTTTTCACACGACCGTGACGCACGCGAACCAGGGAAACAACGCCCAGGTAGTTGTCGAACCAGGAGTCGATGATCAACGCTTGCAGCGGATCTTCGATGTTGCCGGTTGGCGCAGGAATGGTGGTAACGAGGCGCTCGAGCACTTCGTCGACGCCCAGACCGGTCTTGGCACTGCACTCGACCGCGTCGGTGGCATCGATGCCGATGATTTTTTCGATTTCTTCTTTGACGCGCTCCGGATCGGCCTGAGGCAGGTCGATCTTGTTCAGGACCGGCATGACTTCCAGGCCCTGCTCGATCGCCGTGTAGCAGTTGGCAACCGACTGCGCTTCAACGCCCTGACCGGCATCGACCACCAGCAACGCACCTTCACAGGCCGCCAGCGACCGGCTGACTTCGTAGGTGAAGTCGACGTGGCCGGGGGTGTCAATGAAGTTCAGCTGGTACTTGATGCCATCGCGAGCGGTGTAATAAAGGGTGACACTGTGGGCCTTGATGGTGATCCCGCGTTCACGCTCCAGGTCCATGGAGTCCAACACCTGGGCTTCCATTTCGCGCTCGGCAAGGCCGCCGCACATCTGGATGAAGCGATCGGCCAGCGTCGACTTGCCATGGTCAATGTGGGCGATGATGGAGAAATTGCGGATATGACTCAAATCACTCACGGATCAACACTCAAAAAGGCTGCAGGCATAGCCCGCCGAAAAATAGCCGGGAATTGTACCTGATCCACGGCGCAAGCGTCACGTTCGCAGGTCAGACGGCGCCTACAAAAAACGCCCCGGTCTTGCGACAGGGGCGTTTTGAGTGACAAGTCATATCGGGAATAACCCGCGATCAACCGGCCCGGCGCAGCAACCAGACACCGGCCAGGGCACAGACACCGGCCGGCACCAGCACCGCAAACAGCGGCGAGAAACCGAACACCAGGCTCGAAGGCCCGAGCAAATCCTGGACAATGCGGAAGGTGAAGCCCACCAGAACACCGGTAAACACCCGCTGACCGAGGGTCACCGAACGCAGCGGACCGAAGATGAAGGAAATCGCCATCAGCACCAATGCGGCGGTCACCAGCGGCTGCAACACCTTGACCCAAAATGCCAGCCAGTAACGACCGTTGCTCAAGCCTTGGTCGGCCAGATAGTGGATGTAACCCCACAGACCGGTGATCGACAGCGACTCGGGCGCCATCACCACGGTACTCAGCAGCTGCGGGCTCAACGCCACGTCCCAGCGCTCGACCGGGGTGGTGACCACCTCGGTGCTTTTGTCATGGAACAGCGTGGTCGTGACATCGGTCAGCTGCCAATGATCCGCATCGAATTCCGCGCGTTTGGCGAAACTCGAAGACAGCATGTGGCGTTGATCGTCGAAACGATAACGGGTCACGCCATACAGCAGACCGTTGGGTTGCACGGAGTTGACGTGAATGAACTCGTCACCCTGACGGTGCCACAGGCCGTGCTTGGCGCTTTGCGCATCGCCACTGCCCTGGGCCAGCGAGCGGTTGGCCTGAGCAGTGACTTCCGTGGCCGGCGCGACGTATTCGCCAATCACCAACCCCACCACCATCAAAAGCAGCATCGGCTTCATGACGGCCCAGACGATCCGCCCGATGGAAACACCGGCGGCGCGCATGATGGTCAGTTCGCTGTGGCTGGCCAGGCTGCCGAGGCCGATCAGGCAACCGATCAACGCCGCCATCGGCAACATGTCGTACAGACGGCGGGGCGCAGTCAGCAGTACATAGCTCAGGACATCCACCAGCGTGTAGGTATCGCTGACGTCGCTCATCTCGTCGATGAAGGCAAACAGCGTCGCCAGACCCAGAATGATCCCCAGCACGGCCAGGATCGCGATGAACACGCTGCTACCAATGTAGCGATCGAGCTTATCCACGGGCCACCTCCAGCGCACTGCGGCGACTCGCCATCTTCAAGCGCAACGGCTCCCAGTACAGCAAGCCCAGACCGATGACCAAGAAGATCGCATGCACCCACCACAAGCCTAATGCCGGCGGGATCTTGCCCTTCTCGAGGGCGCCGCGAGCGGCAATCAGGATGGTCAGGTAAGCCATATAAAGAAGAATCGCCGGCAGCAGCTTGAGGAAACGCCCCTGGCGCGGGTTGACCCGCGACAGCGGCACCGCCATCAGGGTCACGATGAAGACCAGCAACGGCAGAGACAGACGCCATTGCAGTTCGGTACGCGAGCGGATGTCATCACTGCCCAGTAGAGAGCGGGTGGTCATCGCATCGCGATCGGTCACTTCGTCGCTGACGTCCGGCTTGGGCAGCAGTACGCCGTACTCTTCGTATTTGATAGCGCGGTAGTCGGCCTGACCCGGATTGCCATCGTAGCGGTAGCCGTTGTCGAGGATCAGATAACGGTTACCGTCGGGGCGAATTTCCTGACGTCCCTTCTCGGCCACCAGCACGGAAATTCCCCGATCCTTTTTGTCGGAATTTATATTCTTTTGCGAAATGAACACGCCGCCCAGATTGATGCGGTCATCCGACAATTGTTCGGTGTAGGTCACGCGAGTACCGTCGCGCAAGGCCTGAAAGCGGCCTGGCTCCAGGGTATCGAATTCGGTCAGTGCGTCCTGTTTGTTCAGCAGCAGCTGGAACTGGTTGGCACCTTGTGGCGCCAGGCTCAGGCTCAGCCATGCCACCACCAGTGCAACCAGCGTGGCCGGAAACAGGGTCATCTGAAACAGGCGTTGCTGGCTCATGCCGGTAGCCGACAGCACGGTCATTTCGCTGTCGAGGTACAGACGACCGTAGGCCAGCAAAATCCCGAGAAACAGCCCCAAAGGCAGGATCAACTGCAGGAAACCCGGCATCCGGAAGCCCATGATCAGGAACAGCGAGCCCGGATCCAGGGCGCCAGAAGCCGCCTGGGCGAGGTATTTGATAAAGCGTCCGCTCATGATGATGACCAGCAGCACGGCGCTGACGGCGCTCAAGGTCAACAGGACTTCGCGGGATAGATAACGGAAGACAATCAAACCAGACACTCCAGGGTTGTCAGGCTAAGCGGCCAAACAAACAAACGTATCGGTCGGCCCGCAAGGCAGAGCCGCCGAAAAAGATGGCGCATTATCCTGTGATTGGGTGCGCCTGTCACTGCGCACGCTCAAGCAGACACCTGAACCACCGAAGTTCGCGCGACCGAGGGTTGTCAGGCGCCGGTAGCGAGGTTCAAACTGCGGCCTTTGTCGCTGGCACTGCTACCTGCGTCTTTCTACTTATAAGCAAGCCTCTGCGCGTCGCGCACTTTGACCATTAATTCAGGGACCCAGACATGGAACTGGTTGTAAAAAGCGTTAGCCCGGAAACGTTGAAGACCGCCACGCTGGTGGTCGCCGTCGGCGAAGGCCGCAAGCTCGGCGCCGCTGCCAAACAACTCGACGAACTGAGTGGCGGCGCTATCAGCGCAGTACTCAAGCGCGGCGACCTGGCCGGCAAAGTCGGCCAGAGCCTGTTGCTGCACAGCCTGCCGAACCTCAAGGCCGAACGCGTGCTGCTGGTGGGCGTGGGCAAAGATGAAGAGCTGGGCGACCGCCCGTTCCGTAAAATCATCGCCGGCATCCTCAACACCCTTAAAGGCCTGGGCGGCAGCGACGCAGTGCTGGCCCTGGACGAAGTCGTGGTCAAAGGCCGCGACAGCTACGGCAAGACCCGCCTGCTGGCCGAAACCCTGGTGGACGGCGAGTACACCTTCGACCAGCTCAAGAGCCAGAAAGCCGAACCTCGCACCCTGAAGAAAGTCACCCTGGTGACCATCAAGGCGGCACAGGCTGAAATCGAACGCGCCGCGGCCCACGCCACCGCGATTGCCAACGGCATGGCGCTTACCCGCAACCTGGGTAACCTGCCGCCAAACATCTGCCACCCAACCTTCCTTGGCGAACAAGCCAAGAGCCTGGGCAAAGAATTCAAGAGCCTGAAAGTCGAAGTCCTCGATGAGAAAAAGATCAAGGACCTGGGCATGGGTTCGTTCTACGCGGTCGGCCAGGGCAGCGCCCAGCCACCACGCCTGATCGTCATGCAATACAACGGTGGCAAGAAATCCGAGAAGCCATACGCGCTGGTCGGCAAAGGCATCACCTTCGACACCGGCGGCATCAGCCTCAAGCCCGGTGCCGGCATGGATGAAATGAAGTACGACATGGGCGGCGCCGCCAGCGTGTTCGGCACCCTGCGTGCCGTGCTTGAGCTGAAACTGCCGATCAACCTCGTGTGCATCCTGGCCTGCGCCGAGAACATGCCGAGCGGCAATGCTTCGCGCCCTGGCGACATCGTCACCACCATGAGCGGCCAGACCGTGGAAATCCTCAACACCGACGCCGAAGGCCGTCTGGTGCTGTGCGATGCCCTGACCTACTCCGAGCGCTTCAAACCGCAAGCCGTGATCGACATCGCCACCCTGACCGGCGCTTGTGTTGTCGCACTGGGTTCTCACACGTCGGGCCTGCTGGGCAACAACGACGAGCTGATCGGCCAACTGCTGAGCGCCGGCCAATCCGCCGACGACCGCGCCTGGCAACTGCCGCTGTTCGATGAATATCAAGAGCAGCTGGACAGCCCGTTCGCCGACATCGCCAACATTGGCGGCCCGAAAGCCGGCGCTATCACCGCTGCCTGCTTCCTGTCGCGCTTCACCAAGAACCTGAACTGGGCGCACCTGGACATCGCCGGCACGGCCTGGACCAGCGGCGGCAAGGACAAGGGCGCCACTGGCCGTCCGGTTCCCCTGCTGACCCAATACCTGCTGGACCGCGCCAAAGCCTGAAACCGATGACTTTGAGCGGCGTCGCCTTCCGTGACGCCGCTCAAAGCTCAGGAACCGCAATGACCAAAGTCGACTTCTATATCCTGCCCAGCGCCGATCCTTCGGCACGGCTGGATTTCGCCTGCAAGCTCACCGAAAAAGCCTGGCGCATGGGCCACCGCATTTACCTGCATTGCAGCGATGCCGCCCAGCGTGACGACCTCGATGCGCGCTTGTGGGCCTTCAAGGGCGAAAGCTTCGTGCCCCACGGTCCCGCCGAAAGCGAGCCGGAGGGTCTGATTGTCCTGGGTCTTGGCGATGACTGCGGTCAGCATCAGGATCTGCTGGTCAATCTCGACCTGAAAGTCCCGGCCTTCGCCAGCCAATTCGCCCGTGTGGCGGAAGTGGTGGTGGAAGATCCGACGATTCGTATGGCTGCGCGGGAGAGTTTCCGTTTCTACCGCGAACAGGGCTATCCTCTGCAAGACCACCGTTTACAGCGACTCTGAGCATTCCGATGGACACTCCAAAACCGCAGCAAAAGTCCGCGCACCTGCTGGATGACCTCGAGTCGATCCGCCAACTGCTCGGCAATGACAACCTGCAACCGCCCTTGCTGACCGACGCGGTCATCGAAGGTGATCAGGAACAGATTCCGATGTTGTTCGACACCGTCAGCAATGCGCCAC
Organism: Pseudomonas sp. LBUM1673; assembly: GCF_059695645.1. Lineage (NCBI taxonomy): Bacteria > Pseudomonadati > Pseudomonadota > Gammaproteobacteria > Pseudomonadales > Pseudomonadaceae > Pseudomonas > Pseudomonas sp. LBUM1673. Next base: position 1,162,059 of record NZ_CP166780.1, on the reverse strand, counting down.
AGGTCGAACAGCCGCCCTCCGCCCCTGCCGCACAACCTTTACCTGCCGCCAGCAAAGGCCCCGACGCGCTGCTGCACCTGGACAGCGAACTGCGCGCTGCCGCGCAATTGATCATGCAAGACGTGATCGACGACTTTGCCCCGCACATCGAAACCGAAATCAAACGCCGGTTGGATGCGCGGATGGAACGGTTGCTCAGCCAATACGAGTAACACCAATCCCCTGTGGGTACGGGCTTGCTGTGGCGAGGGGGCTTGCCCCCGTTCGGCTGCGAAGCAGTCGCAATATCTGAGCATGCGGTCCGCCAGACCACCACGGTGGCAGGTTTTGGGGCCGCTTCGCGACCCAACGGGGGTAAACCCCCTCGCCACAGTCCGCACCTGCTCGCCCTACGCCCCACGCCCCGCTATACTTGCCGGCTTTTCCTGAATAAATGCCAATAGGGTCCCGCCGCGCATGGATAAGACCTACCAGCCGCACGCCATTGAAACTTCCTGGTACAACACCTGGGAGTCCGAGAATTACTTCGCCCCGCAAGGCGCGGGCGAGTCCTACACCATCATGATCCCGCCGCCGAACGTCACCGGCAGCCTGCACATGGGTCACGGCTTCAACAACGCGATCATGGACGCCCTGATCCGTTTCCGCCGCATGCAGGGTCGCAACACCCTGTGGCAGCCGGGCACCGACCACGCCGGTATCGCCACGCAAATGCTGGTGGAGCGTCAACTCGAAGCCCAAGGCCAGAATCGCCATGATCTGGGCCGCGAAAAATTCCTCGAGAAAGTCTGGGAGTGGAAGGATCAGTCCGGCGGCAACATCAGCCGTCAGATCCGCCGCCTCGGCTCGTCCGTGGACTGGAGCCGTGAGCGCTTCACCATGGATGACGGCCTCTCGGAAGCGGTTAAAGAAGCGTTCGTGCGCCTGCACGAAGACGGCCTGATCTACCGCGGCAAGCGTCTGGTCAACTGGGACACCAAGCTGCACACGGCGATTTCCGACCTCGAAGTGGAAAACCACGACGAGAAAGGTTTCCTGTGGAACCTGAAGTACCCGCTGGCCGACGGCGCCAAAACCGCTGAAGGCAACGATTACCTGATCGTCGCGACCACGCGTCCGGAAACCATGCTCGGCGACGCCGCCGTGGCCGTTAACCCCAACGATGAACGCTACAAAGCCCTGATCGGCAAATTTGTCGAGCTGCCGCTGGTTGGCCGCCGCATCCCGATCATCGCCGACGATTACTGCGATCCTGAATTCGGCACCGGTTGCGTGAAAATCACCCCGGCCCACGATTTCAACGACTACGAAGTCGGCAAGCGCCACAACCTGCCGCTGCTGAACATCTTCGACAAGAACGCCAATGTTCTGCCCGCAGCCCAGGTGTTCAACCTGGACGGCACGCTGAACACCGAAGTCGATGGCAAGCTTCCAGCCGAATACGCCGGCCTGGACCGTTTCGAAGCGCGCAAGCAGATCGTTGCTGCGTTCGAAGCCGCCGGCCTGCTGGTCAGCGTCGACGATCACGCCCTGAAAGTGCCGAAAGGCGACCGCTCCGGCACCATTATCGAGCCGTGGCTGACCGACCAGTGGTACGTCTCCACCAAGCCATTGGCCGAGCCGGCCATCGCTGCGGTTGAAGACGGCCGCATTCAGTTCGTGCCAAAACAATACGAAAACATGTACTTCTCATGGATGCGCGACATCCAGGATTGGTGCATCAGCCGTCAGCTGTGGTGGGGGCACCGGATTCCGGCCTGGTACGACGAGTCGGGCAAGGTCTATGTCGGTCGCGACGAAGCCGAAGTGCGTGCCAAGAACAACCTCGGCCCGGACGTTGCACTGCAACAGGATAACGACGTTCTGGATACCTGGTTCAGTTCGGGCCTGTGGACCTTCTCCACGCTCGGCTGGCCAGAGCAGACCGAATTCCTGAAAAAATTCCACTCCACCGACGTGCTGGTGACCGGTTTCGACATCATTTTCTTCTGGGTTGCCCGGATGATCATGCTCACCATGCACTTGGTGAAAAACGAAGACGGCACGCCACAGGTTCCGTTCAAGACCGTTTATGTGCACGGTCTGGTACGTGATGGCCAGGGCCAGAAGATGTCCAAGTCCAAGGGCAACGTCCTGGACCCGCTGGACATCATCGACGGCATCGAGCTGGAAGAGCTGGTGCAGAAGCGCACCTCCGGCATGATGCAGCCGAAACTGGCGAAGAAGATCGAGAAGCAGACCCGCGACGAGTTCGCCGACGGCATCGCCAGCTACGGCACCGACGCCCTGCGCTTCACGTTCTGCTCGCTGGCATCGACCGGTCGCGACATCAAGTTCGACATGGGCCGCGTCGAAGGCTATCGCAACTTCTGCAACAAAATCTGGAACGCCGCGCGCTACGTGCTGGACAAAGGCGAAGACTGCGGCCAGAACGGCGAAGCCTACGAGCTGTCCCTGGCGGATCGCTGGATCATCTCGCAGCTGCAACGCACCGAAGCCGAAGTGACCCGTCAGCTCGATCAGTTCCGCTTCGACCTGGCGGCACAAGCCTTGTACGAGTTCATCTGGAACCAGTATTGCGACTGGTACCTGGAACTCTCCAAGCCTGTGCTGTGGGACGAAAACGCGCCGGTCGAACGTCAGCGTGGCACCCGTCGCACGCTGGTTCGCGTGCTGGAAGTCGCGCTGCGTCTGGCGCATCCATTCATGCCGTTCATTACCGAAGAAATCTGGCAGCGCGTCGCGCCGCTGGCCGGTATCGAAGGCAAGACGATCATGCTGCAACCGTGGCCAGTGGCCGTTGAGGCACGCATCGATCAGGCCGCCGAAGACGACATCGAATGGCTCAAGGGCCTGATGCTCGGCACGCGCAACATCCGTGGCGAAATGAACATTGGTCCGGGCAAACCGCTGAACCTGTTCCTGAAAAACGTCAGCGCCGAAGATCAGCGCCGTCTCACCGAGAACGAAGCCCTGCTGAAGAAGCTGGCTCGCCTCGAATCGATCACCGTCCTGAAGGCCGGCGAAGAAGCACCACTGTCCGCCACCGCACTGGTCGGCGAGATGGAAGTGCTGGTGCCAATGGCCGGCCTGATCGACAAGGACGCTGAACTGGCACGTCTGGACAAGGAAATCCTGCGTCTGCAGGGCGAAGTTCAGCGCGTCGGCGGCAAGCTGTCCAACGCCGGTTTCGTCGACAAGGCCCCTAGCGACGTCATCGAGAAGGAACGCGCCAAACTGGCCGAGGCTGAACAAGCCCTGGGCAAGCTGGCCGAGCAGCATGCGCGGATTGCCAGTTTGTAACGGGTAAATCGCGATGAAAGAGGGAGGTCCATGTGGCCTCCCTTTTTTGTGCCTGCCCTTTTCGCTTTCTGTAGGAGTGAGGCTTGCCCGCGAAGGTCGCGACGCGGTCAAACAGACATACCGCGTTATCGTTCTTCGCGGGCAAGCCTCGCTCCTACGGGATCCCCCGCGCTGCTATTGTCTGTGGGACAATACCCGCCACTTTTAGCCATACCCGAATCGACCACGCCCATGAACGCCCCCCGCACACCAAGACCTGCGCGCAAGAAGCCTGAATCCGCTACCCCGGCCAAAGCCGTGGAACCGCGCGAGAAGGCCAGCCTGCATCCGCGCAATCGCCATCAGGGCCGTTACGACTTCCCTGCGCTGATCAAAACCACGCCGGAACTGGCCAAGTTCGTGATCATCAACCCGTATGGCAAGGAAAGCATCGACTTCGCCAGCCCGGACGCGGTGCGGGTGTTCAACCGGGCGCTGCTCAAGTCGTTCTACGGCATTGCCCATTGGGACATCCCGGCCGATTACCTGTGCCCACCGGTTCCGGGCCGTGCCGACTACGTGCACTTTTTGGCCGACCTGCTGGCCAGCGTCAACGACGGCGAAATTCCTCGCGGTGCGCCGGTCAAGGTGCTCGATATCGGCATGGGCGCCAACTGCGTCTATCCGTTGATCGGCTACAGCGACTATCGCTGGCACTTCCTCGGCTCGGAAATCGACCCGACGGCCGTGGCCGCCGCCAAAGCCATCGTGCAGTCCAACGGGCTGAACAAAGCTATCCAGCTGCGCCAGCAAAGCAATCCCAAGCACATTCTTCTGGGCCTGCTCGAACCCGGCGAGCGCTTCGACCTGACCATGTGCAACCCGCCGTTCCACGCCTCGATGGACGAGGCAACCAAGGGCAGCGAGCGTAAATGGCGCGCACTGGGCCGCGCCGACCCAAAACGCAAACTGCCGGTGCTGAACTTTGGCGGTCAATCGGCCGAACTGTGGTGTGAAGGTGGCGAAGCACGGTTTGTGACGCAACTGATCGCCGAGAGCGCGCATTTTCAACACAAAGTGCTTTGGTTCAGCACCCTGGTCTCGAAAGCCTCAAACCTGCCTGCGATCCAGACGGCGCTGAAAAAGGCCGGCGTATTGGAAAGCCAGGTCGTGGAAATGTCCCAAGGACAGAAGCAAAGCCGTTTCGTCGCTTGGACATTCCAGACCAAATCCGAACAACAGGTCTGGCGCGAACGTTGGGTTCGCAAGAGCTGAGTAACGGTTGGTCCTGAGCTGCGAAAAATCAAATGTGGGAGCGAGCCTGCTCGCGATGGCGGTGCATCAGTCGACATCATCGTTAACTGACATGCAGCTATCGCGAGCAGGCTCGCTCCCACATTGGTTTAAAGGTGTTGCAGGTCAATCGCTAAATCGCAGACACAAAAAAACCGTGCCCGGATTGCTCCGGAGCACGGTTTTTTTTAACAAGTCTTACTTGTTAACAGCGTCGGTCAGGCCTTTGGCCACAACCAGCTTGATAACTTTCTTGGCAGCGATTTCGATGGCAGCGCCAGTCGAAGGGTTGCGGCCGGTACGGGCAGGACGCTCAGTCACTTTCAGCTTGCCGATACCTGGCAGGGTGATTTCGCCGCCGTTTTCCAGCTGATCAGCAACGATTTGGCCCAGTTGGTCCAGAGCGTTACGCGCGGTGGTTTTTGGCGCGTCGATAGCTTCAGCGATGTCGGCGATCAGTTGGTCTTTAGTAAGAGCCATGTAATGTTCCTTCCCTATCAAATTCATATGGATTGCAGAGTGCAGTGTCAGCCATCGAGCCCGATCTTCTGGATCTGGCACCCTCGGCCATAACCACGACGAGTCGGGGTTATAGATACCGAAATCAGGGTTTGGTTCGACCTGACAAATGCTGAATGCACGCTTAACGCAGTGACTTCGCGTAAGACCGGGCAAAACTAGCACAGAGACGGGGAAATATCCGCCTCTAGCTACCCATTTGGTCAGCTTTATTGCTCTAAATCGGCAAAAAACTGCATAAGGGCCAGCGGACAGCTGCAAATTGCCCTTGGCACCACGCCAAAACCAGTGGTTGCGGTACACTGAGCGCTTTTTCGGGGGAGCACGCCCTCCTCTCTTCAATCAGCCGAGAAGCCCATGCCGATCCGTCATTGCATCGTCCACCTGATCGACAAAAAACCCGACGGCACACCCGCAGTTCTTCATGCCCGCGATTCCGAACTGGCCGAATCCAGCGCCATCGAGAACATGCTTGCCGACCTCAACGAGAGCTACAACGCCAAACAAGGCAAGGCCTGGGGTTTCTTCCATGCCGAGTCCGGGGCGCATCCGTTCAGCGGCTGGCTGAAGGAATACCTCGACGGTGGCAAGGATTTCACGGCCTTCAGCCGGGTGGCGGTGGAACATCTGCAAAAGCTGATGGAAGAGTCGAACCTCTCTGTGGGCGGCCACGTGCTGTTTGCGCATTACCAACAGGGCATGACCGATTACCTGGCCATCGCCCTGCTACACCACAGTGAAGGCGTGGCAGTGACCGATCAGCTGGACGTGACCCCTTCGCGACACCTGGACCTTGGCCAGTTGCACCTGGCAGCGCGGATCAACGTCTCCGAGTGGCAGAACAACAAGCAGTCCAAGCAGTACATCTCGTTCATCAAAGGCAAGAACGGCAAAAAGGTTTCGGAGTACTTCCGCGACTTCATCGGCTGCCAGGAAGGCGTCGACGGCCCCGGCGAAACCCGCACCCTGCTCAAGGCCTTCAGTGACTTCGTCGAAAGCGAAGACCTGCCGGAAGAGTCCGCGCGCGAAAAGACCAAGACCCTGGTGGATTACGCCAGCAGCCAGGCAAAAATGGGCGAGCCCATGGGCCTGGAAGAATTGTCCGAGCTGATCGACGAAGAACGCCCGAAAGCCTTCTACGATCACATCCGCAACAAGGACTACGGCCTGTCGCCTGAGATCCCTGCGGACAAACGCACCCTGAACCAGTTCCGCCGCTTCACCGGCCGCGCTGAGGGTTTGTCCATCAGCTTCGAAGCTCACCTGCTGGGCTCGAAGATCGAATACGACGAAGAGGCCGGCACGCTGATCATCAAGGGCCTGCCGACCCAACTGACCGACCAGCTCAAGCGACGCAACTGATGCTCGGCGGCGTGTTGAAGAAATGCCTGCTGATCCTGCTGGTGGTCGTTATTTACCAGAACTGGGGCAAAATCGAGCGGTTGCTTCACCCCTCACAGGTGGTGTCCGAGCAGACCCAGGCCAAGGCCAACGTCGTGCTCTACGCCACTGAATGGTGCGGCTACTGCAAGCTTACCCGACGCTTTCTCGACCAGAAGGGCATTCCGTATAAGGAGTTCGATATCGAGAAGGATTCCGAAGCGCGCAAGGCCTATGAGGCACTCGGTGGACGCGGGATTCCGATCATCGATGTGAACGGAACGTTGATACGCGGGTATGATCCGGACAAGGTTCTTGCGGCGTTGAAATAACCCACTGGCTCACACAATCCCTTGTGGCGAGGGGGCTTGCCCCCGTTCGGCTGCGCAGCAGTCGTAAACCCTATGCATGAGGTTTACCGTTGAAATGCTGGGGCCGCTTCGCGGCCCAACGGGGGCAAGCCCCCTCGCCACAGGGTGTGCCTCAGCAAGCCTCGATACGAAACCCGAACCGCGGAAAGTGCACATGCACTATGCCGGCCCGTTCATCTTCACGACGCAAAATCAATTCTTCGCTACCTGCAAACAACAACTCACCCGCCACCGGATCAACGCCGTAATCGGTCGCAGCGATCACCACCTGCTGACCAACCTCGAACCCGTTTGGCTCCTCAAACTGCTCATCCGGCAACGCAGCCGGTGTGGCATTGCGCGCGACTTCAAGCGCTTCCTCAGAAGTCATCTCGCTGAACGCGCCATGACCAAAGCCCATCACACGGCCAAACCACGCCGACACGGCCGGGTAAGCATCCACCAACGGTGACGTCACGTGCGTCGCTTTGAGGAACCACAACGGGTGGGCCAGGGCAAAGTCGGCAATCGACGGCTCGCCGAACAGGAAGTCGCCCTGTTCGCGCTGAAGCTGCTGCTCCAGCCGCGCCATGATCGTCGGCCACTGATGCCGGGCCTGCTCAGCCGACAACCGTGTGGCGCTGCCACCGCTGAACAAGCCGGCGCGATCGGCCAGGAAGGCCTTGATCGCTTCCGGCGACAACTTGCCGAAGCGCACCGCCACCGATGCTGGCTGGAACACCAGGCTGACCGCATGCTGGAACACCACCGAATCGGCCCACGCCGCGAAGGTCGCCGCGACCATTTCCTGGCCTTCCGGAAAAAACGCCGGTGAAGCTTTTTCCTGCTCCAGGCGACGAGCGATCAACGCGGTATCGCAATAGACATCGGCACCGATCTGCAAGACCGGCGTCTTGCGGTAGCCACCGGTCAGGGCCGTCAGATCGGGTTTTGGCATCATCCGGGGAATTATCACAGAACGCCAGGACAGCCCCTTGAAGCCCAGCAGCAAGCGGGCCTTTTCGGCGAAAGGGGACGTCGGGTAATGATGCAGAATCAACTCGGACATGCTCGGCTCCGCCGCTCGGATAAGGAACCCGCAGCTTATCGCGCAATCCACAAGCAGCCTACACATCTGCCTGATGGGCGCTTATCAGTCAGATTGATAAGCCCGCAACCGCGCTCGCCACCAGACATTCCTTGGCGCTTTTCTTGAGTTTTTTGATCAACCGCTCCTGTCGCAGTGCTTCGCTTTTGTCGCGGCAGACTTCGGTGTAGACCAGCGCCACAGCCGGGCTGGACAGGAAAAAACGCGCACCTTTACCACTCTGGTGGGTGGCGAAGCGGCGGACGGGATCGTCGCTGATCCCGCAGTAGAGCGAACCATTGGCCGCGCGAACGAGGTAGACGAACCAAGGCTTGCTGACGGGCAGCGACGGTTCGGCAGCAATAACAGAAGATTCGCTCGAGGTGCTCACGTGACGATCAAGGCTTGAAAGGAAACAAGCCGCGATCTTATCAGCGACTGGCCTGAAATGCCTTCAGCCCCTTCAAGGCCTGAGCACGAACGGCGTTTCTCACCGCAGGCGTCCAGCCCAACAATAGCCCTTTGAAGCCCAGCGCCTGACGCGACCAGCGCCACAGATCAAAACTGTCGTGGTGCTCGCATATCTTGCCGTCGCGAAACACGAAACGCGCCTGAATGTCGTTGACCACGATATTGCCGGTCTGGCTGAACAGGTACGTCGCCACCCAATGGGCACCGCCGGTGCGCTCATCGCTGCGCACGTTATCGAAGGTCAGGGAGAAATCCTTGGCCCGGGTGGTGAGCATGCGCCACATGTCGCCGGCATCGCGCCCGCGCAGTTCGCCGAACGCCGGATCACTGAACACCACGTCGTCGGTGTAGCAGGCGCTCATGGCCTCGGCATCCAGCCGCTGGAAGGCTTGGTAGAACCGGGTGATCAAGGCGTTGTGGGTATCACTCATGGACAGGCTCCCTCTGGATGTGCAAATAGATGTGCAAAATGACTTCGAAAGATTGCCTGCACGATAGTCAACAAATGCGCGGAACACTATCGGCATTCGCGGCCCGAATACCGACAGTGCGCAAGTTTCAAACCTTCTCGCTTTCGACCTGAACGTACAGCGCACGCCCGGCACCGAGGCCGGCGATGATCGCGCCGAGGCCGATGACGCCGAAGATCCAGCCCAGGGCGCTCCAGCCGCCGGTCCAGTCATGCACCACACCGACCGCGAACGGCCCCATGGACGCCAGGGTGTAACCGAAGCCCTGGGCCATGCTCGACAGGTTGGCCGCTACATGAGCGTCCCGCGAGCGCAGCACAATCAGGGTCAACGCCAGGCTGAACGTAGCGCCCTGCCCCAACCCCAGCAGGATCGCCCAGCCCCACAAACCGTCAATCGGTGCATAGAGACAACCGAATAAACCGCCGAGCGTCATTGCCATGACGATCACGATCGCCAGCCGCTGATCCTTGCCGCGCGTCGCCAGCCAAGGGGCTGCCAGCGAGCTGATCAACTGGACAATCACCGAGCCCGACAACACCAGTCCGGCCTGGGTGGGTGTCAGACCGCGGCCGATCAGAATCGACGGCAACCAGCCGAACACGATGTAGGCCAAAGACGATTGCAGGCCCATGTACAAGGTTACTTGCCAGGCCAGCGGATCACGCAACAGGCCTCGGACCCGATAAGCAACGTGGTGCGCGCCGTGTTTCTGGCCGACTTGCGGCAGCCAGAACATCGCCGCGACCAAGGCCGGAACCACCCAGAAGCCGAGGCCCAAGGCCCAGCTGTTGTCGAATTGCTGGCTCAACGGCACGGTCGCGCCAGCCGCCATGGCCGCCCCCAGGCACAGGGCCATGGTGTAGACGCCAGTCATCGTGCCGGCCTGTTTCGGGAAGTCACGTTTGACAATGCCGGGCAGCAGCACGCCAATCACCCCGATGCTGGCGCCGGCCAGCACGCTGCCGGCGAACAGGCCGACCTCGCCGAACGAACTGCGCAAAATGATCCCGCCGGCCAGCATCAGAAGAATCCCCAACACCACCCGCTCGGCACCAAAACGTCGGGCCAGCAGCGGTGCCAACGGAGCGAACAGACCGAGGCAAAGTACCGGCAAGGTCGTCAGCAACCCGGCCTGGGCCGCCGATAACCCCAGTGTTTTCGATATCTCGCTGAGCATCGGCGCCATGCTCGACAGTGCCGGACGCAGGTTCAGCGCCACCAGAATCAAGCCAAGCAACAGCAGCCACGGGCGCCGCAGGATCGGGTGACTTTGCTGAACCTGTTCGTCATCGGCCTCGGCGTCGATCAACAGTTCTTCGAGCTCCGCCGTGCGCTTGAACTCGGTGGTGCTGCTGTTGCTGGCCTGCTGGCGGGATATCGGGTTCTCGGTTTCAAGGTTCATTGATCAACTGCCTCGACAAGGCTTTGGCCCGTTCCGGGTCGCGTTGCTCGACGGCATCGAGCAGTTCGACATGAAGGTCGAACACCGCTTGGCGTCGAGGTGAGATGTTCAGGGTCTGGCGCAAGTGCGCGCCAACGATGCTGGAGAAGTAGCGATACAGCTCGCTGAGAGTCGGGTTGTGCGCCGCATCCACCAGTCGACGGTGAAACACCAGGTCGCAGGCAATGTAGGTGTCGAGATCGCCGTGGTAGTGACTGCCGCTGACGCCTAGCGCTTCGCGCAATGCCACCAGGTCTTCATCGGTGCGGCGTAACGCGGCCAGGCCAATGGCTTCGACTTCCAGAATGTGCCGGGTTTCCCGAGCCTGTTCCTGAGTGCAACGGGACAGCGCCTTCATGGTGTCCAGTGGATCGATCACCGCCCGCAGATAGCTGCCGTCGCCCTGGCGAATCTCGATCAACCCGGAAAACGCCAACACGCGCATGGCTTCGCGCACGGTGTTGCGGCTGATGCCCAGTTCGGTCGCCAGTTCTGGCTCTGTGGGCAAGCGCTGGCCGACCGTCCAGACGCCTTCGGTGATGCGCAGGCGCAACTGGTCCAGGGCCTGATCGACCAAAGATCGCTTAATTAACGGAGAAATGTCTGACATAGGATTCGCCCTTTCATCCAATCATAGGATGAATTTTCTGACATGTTAGTCAGCAATGCGTAGGACGACAACCGCCTACTGTCAGAGTGAGGGAATGGAGCGGGATTTTCGATTAGTCAAAATTACCCTTTAAGGGCCTGCTTGATCGCTATCCGCACTTGCTCGCGGATGCCAGAAGTACAAAAAACAAACCCGGCGCGAGGCCGGGTTTGTTTTTGCGAGTCAGCCTGGCATCAATGCAGGATCTGGCTCAGGAACAGCTTGGTGCGCTCGTTCTGCGGGTTGTCGAAGAAGTCGTTCGGCGCGGCTTGTTCGACGATTTCACCCTTGTCCATGAAGATCACGCGGTTGGCCACGGTACGGGCGAAGCCCATTTCGTGGGTTACGCAGAGCATGGTCATGCCGTCTTCGGCCAGGCCGATCATGGTGTCCAGAACCTCTTTCACCATCTCGGGGTCGAGTGCCGAAGTCGGTTCGTCGAACAGCATGATTTTCGGTTTCATGCACAGGGCACGGGCAATCGCCACACGCTGTTGCTGACCGCCAGACAGTTGCCCCGGGTATTTATGCGCCTGCTCCGGAATGCGTACGCGTTCCAGGTAATGCATGGCGATTTCTTCGGCCTTGCGCTTGGGCATCTTGCGCACCCACATCGGTGCCAGGGTGCAGTTCTGCAGGATGGTCAGGTGCGGGAACAGGTTGAAGTGCTGGAACACCATGCCGACTTCACGGCGGATCGCTTCGATCTGCTTGAGGTCGTTGGTCAGTTCCACGCCATCGACCACGATGCGGCCCTGCTGGTGTTCTTCCAGACGATTGAGGCAGCGGATGGTGGTGGATTTGCCGGAACCCGACGGGCCGCACAAAACGATACGCTCGCCTTGCTTGACGTTCAGGTTGATGTCTTTCAACACGTGGAACTGGCCGTACCACTTGTTCACGCCCTGCATCTGAATAATGCCTTCGGGGCTCACTGTCTTTTTGATTGCTTCGCTCATCAGAGAACTTCCTAAATTAGGTACTGCTTTAGCGCTTGTGGCCAGTGTCCAGCTTGCGTTCCAAATGCATGGAATAGCGGGACATACCAAAACAGAAAATCCAGAACACCAGGGCCGCGAACACATAGCCTTCAGTGGCCATGCCCAGCCATTTCGGGTCGGCGGCGGCTTGCTTGACGCTGTTGAGCAGGTCGAACAGGCCGATGATGATCACCAGGCTCGTGTCCTTGAACAGCGCAATGAAGGTATTGACGATGCCAGGGATCACCAGCTTCAGGGCTTGCGGCAGAATCACCAGGCCCATGCTGCGCCAGTAACCGAGGCCCATCGCCGCTGCCGCTTCGTACTGACCTTTGGGGATCGCTTGCAGACCGCCACGCACCACTTCAGCGATGTAGGCCGACTGGAACAGGATCACGCCGATCAGCGCCCGCAGCAGTTTGTCGAAGTTCATGCCTTCGGGCAGGAACAACGGCAACATCACCGAAGACATGAACAGCACCGTGATCAACGGCACGCCGCGCCAGAATTCGATGAAGGTCACGCAGACCACCCGGATCGCCGGCATGTTCGAACGACGGCCCAGGGCCAGAACGATACCCAGCGGCAGCGCGCCGACGATACCGACGGTAGCGATCACCAGGGTCAGCATCAGGCCGCCCCACTGGCTGGTCGCCACTTCGGTCAGACCAAACCAGCCACCGTGCAACAAGGTGTAGGAAATGATCGGATAGAGCACCAGAAAGCTCAGCCCGTAGACCGCCTTGCGCGGGAAGCGCGAGATGAACAACGGCGCCACACCAATCACTGCCAGCCATACGGTCAGGTCCACGCGCCAGCGCAGGCCTGTCGGGTAGTAGCCATACATGAACTGGCCGAAGCGCTGCTGGATGAACACCCAGCAGGCGCCCTCCTTGGTGCAATCGGCGCGGGTGGTACCGACCCAGTTGGCATCGAGAATCGCCCAGCTCACGATAGGGGGGACTATCAGGTAAATCAGATAGAACGCGAACAGCGTCAGCAGGGTGTTGATCCAGCTGGAGAACATGTGCGCCCGCATCCACGCCACGATACCGATACTACTGCTCGGTGGTGGCATGTCGGGTTTGAAAGTATGAGTCGTCATGCGCTTTTCCTTACCGCTCGATCAGCGCAATGCGCTTGTTGTACCAGTTCATCAGCAGGGAAATGCTGATACTGATCGCCAGGTACACGCTCATGGTGATGGCAATGACTTCGATCGCCTGCCCGGTCTGGTTCAGCACCGTACCGGCAAACAACGACACCATCTCCGGATAACCGATACCGGCCGCCAGCGAGGAGTTTTTCGCCAGGTTCAGGTATTGGCTGGTCAGCGGTGGAATGATCACGCGCAGGGCTTGCGGGATGATCACCTTGCGCAGCGTCGGACCGTTGCGCAATCCCAACGAGTGCGCCGCTTCGGTCTGGCCATGGCTGACCGACTTGATACCCGAACGCACGATTTCGGCGATGAACGCCGCGGTGTACACCGTCAAGGCCAGGGTCAGCGCCAGCAGTTCCGGGATCAGCACCCAGCCACCGACGAAGTTGAAACCTTGCAGCTGTGGCATTTCCCAATGCAACGGAGCGCCGAAGATCAAGGCGCACAGCGCAGGGATCACCAGGAACAGCGCCAGGCCGACCCAGAATTTGTGGAACGGTACGCCGGTCGCTTCGAAACGCTTGTTGGCCCAGCGGCACATCAACACGATCGCGACAATGGCCACGATGATGCTCACCACAAACGGCCAGAAACCATCCGCCGCCAACGCCGCGGGCATGTTCAGGCCGCGGCTGCTGACAAAGAAGGTGTCACCGAAGTTATGGCTGTTGCGCGGCCCCGGCATGGTCAGGAACACCGCGAAGTACCAGAACAGGATCTGCAGCAGCGGCGGAATGTTACGGAAGACCTCTACATACACCGTCGCCAGCTTGGCAATGATCCAGTTCTTCGACAGCCGTGCCACACCGACGATGAAACCGAGGAGCGTCGCCAGGATCACGCCGATGAAAGTCACCAGCAAGGTGTTGAGCAGGCCGATGACAAACACCCGGGCATAGCTGTCCGATTCGGTGTAGTCGATCAGGTGCTGAGCGATACCGAAGCCGGCACTGCGCTCAAGAAAGTCGAAACCCGAGGTGATGCCCCGGTGCTGGAGGTTGGTTTGCGTGTTGTCGAACAGAAACCAGCCCAGCGAGACCACCGCGACAATCGTGATGATCTGAAATACCCACGCACGCACTCGCGGATCGCTGAGGCTGAGCCTCTGCTTTGGTGCGCCGATTGAATTTTGCATGAAGTGCCCCGAAAATAATGGAACAGAACATCACCCGGTGGTTGGCCCACCGGGTGATAGAACCATCAGCGCACTGGTGGTGCGTATTGAATGCCGCCAGCGTTCCACAGAGCGTTCAGCCCGCGGTCGATTTCCAGCGCAGTGCTCTTGCCGAGGTTCTTCTCGAACACTTCGCCGTAGTTACCGACCTGCTTGACGATCTGGACAACCCAGTCTTTCTTCACTTTCAGGTCTTTGCCGTATTCACCGTCAGTGCCCAGCATACGAGCAACATCCGGGTTCTTGGTGGCTTTGGCTTCGGCTTCGACGTTCTTCGAAGTGATGCCTGCTTCTTCAGCGTTGAGCATGGCGTAGCCAGTCCAGCGCACGATAGCCAGCCACTCGTCGTCGCCATTACGCACGACTGGGCCAAGCGGTTCCTTGGAAATGGTTTCCGGCAGAACCACGTAGTCCTTCGGCGAGGCCAGCTTGCTGCGCTGGGCGAACAGCTGGGACTTGTCGGAGGTCAGTACGTCGCAACGACCGGATTCCAGCGACTTGGCGCTTTCGTCGGAGGTGTCGAACGTGATCGGGGTGTACTTCAGGCCGTTGCCGCGGAAGTAATCGGAAACGTTCAACTCAGTGGTGGTCCCTGCCTGAATACAGATGGTCGCACCGTCCAGCTCTTTGGCACTCTTGACGCCCAGCTTGTTGTTCACAAGGAAGCCGATGCCGTCGTAGTAAGTAATGAAGCCAGGAAACTTCAAGCCCATACCGGAATCACGGGAACTGGTCATGGTGGTGTTGCGCGACAAGATGTCGATTTCACCGGACTGCAGCGCAGTGAAGCGCTCTTTGGCGTTCAACTGGCTGAATTTGACCTTGGTCGCGTCGCCGAAAACGGCAGCAGCCACAGCGCGGCAGAAGTCAGCATCGATACCGACGATCTTGCCGGTAGAGTCCGGAACCGAGAAACCCGGCAAACCGTCACTCACACCACACTGTACGAAACCTTTCTTCTGCACTGCATCCAGGGTTGCACCCGCCTGAGCGAACCCACTGACACCGAGCACTGCGGCTGCAGTCACGATGGCCAGGGTGGATTTCAACATCTTCATTCAAACCTCCAGTTTTGCTCTTGTTGTGTCGGAGCTTCAGTCCTGTCGCACCTTTTTGAGGCGTTGTTGACCCGTGTTGGCTTTTTTTAGGGTCAACCGACGTTAAGGACCGTCGCTATGAGTCTAGTAGGAGAAAATCCACATCATGGACAACTCCCTTTCTCACCAATCGGCCGAACGGGCTGTAACCCTTTCACGTTCGCGAAGCCCGTAGCGGCCACTGGCGAACATCCATCACCGGATTCTTTGCTATCCCACAACCGAAGGTACCCTGATAGTGTTACCGCTCGGCGCAGGATTACTTACACGGATTTCCCTATAGCAAAGCCCGTACCACACCGCTCGCCAAAGCGTTTCAGCGGTAGTTCAATAGCAAAACTTGCAGCATTGCGACATTTTATTAACAGAACAACCAGCCGCGCGCACCGACCGAGCTACCGATGAGAGCGCGCGCACAATAATGGTGCAGATATGACCCAAACCTTGATACTTCAGCCCAGCAAGCCCGTCGATGCCTGCGTAATCTGGCTTCATGGCCTGGGCGCGGACCGCTACGATTTCCTGCCGGTAGCCGAGGCGTTGCAAGAAAGTCTGCTGACCACCCGCTTCGTTTTGCCCCAGGCACCGACCCGCGCCGTGACCATCAACGGCGGTTACGAGATGCCGAGCTGGTACGACATTCTGGCCATGAGCCCGGCGCGGGCAATCAACCGCGAGCAGCTGGATGAGTCCGCGCAAACGCTCGTCAATTTGATTGAAGAGCAGCGAAACAGCGGAATAGACGCCTCGCGGATTTTTCTCGCCGGTTTTTCCCAGGGCGGCGCAGTGGTTTTACACACGGCCTTTTTGAAGTGGCAGGGCCCTTTGGGGGGCGTACTTGCCCTCTCAACTTACGCACCGACATTCAGTGACGAACTGCAACTATCGGCCAGCCAACAGCGGATTCCGGTGTATTGCCTGCATGGTCATTACGATGAGGTCGTGCAAAATGCCATGGGTCGAACCGCCTATGAGCATTTGAAGCGACTTGATGTCACCGTGACATGGCAGGAATACCCAATGGGCCACGAAGTGTTACCCGAAGAAATCCGCGATATAGGCGTGTGGCTGGCCGACCGCTTGCGCTGAAATCGAAACTTCTGTAGCCGGGTGACCAATGCACTACGCCGCGCCCGATTCTTGCATTACACTGCCCGGCGTATATTCCTTAACCAATTGATGAGATGACCGTGCTCAAAGCACTCAAGAAAATGTTCGGTAAAAGCGAGGCTGAGCAGCTCGCGCCAGGCTCCAGCGCTCCTTCTCATACCCCCAGCCACCGCACCGACGGTAATCAGCCTGGCCGGACCGCAACCGTAGCGGCACCGAAGCACGAGCCGGTGACCCCACCGACCGCCCCCTCTGTGGAGGCCATTGCCTCTGAGCAGCCACGCAGCGAAGCCCCGAAACCGGCAAAACCGCGTCGCGAACCGAAACCAAAAGCGCCGGTTATTCCCTGGAAACTCGAAGACTTCGTCGTCGAACCCCAGGAAGGCAAAACCCGCTTCCACGATTTCAAGCTCGCCCCCGAACTGATGCACGCCATCCAGGACCTTGGCTTTCCCTATTGCACGCCGATCCAGGCACAGGTGCTTGGCTTCACCCTGGCGGGCAAAGACGCCATCGGTCGCGCCCAGACCGGCACCGGCAAAACCGCCGCATTTCTGATTTCGATCATTACTCAGCTGCTGCAAACACCACCGCCCAAAGAACGCTACATGGGTGAACCGCGCGCACTGATCATCGCCCCGACTCGGGAACTGGTGGTGCAGATCGCCAAGGACGCAGCCGACCTGACCAAGTACACCGGCCTCAACGTCATGACGTTTGTCGGCGGCATGGACTTCGACAAGCAGCTCAAGCACCTCGAAGCCCGTCACTGCGACATCCTCGTGGCCACTCCGGGCCGCTTGCTCGACTTCAACCAGCGCGGCGACGTGCACCTGGACATGGTCGAAGTCATGGTGCTGGACGAAGCCGACCGGATGCTCGACATGGGTTTCATCCCGCAAGTGCGTCAGATCATTCGCCAGACTCCGCCGAAAAACGAGCGTCAGACGCTGCTGTTCTCCGCCACCTTCACCGAAGACGTGATGAACCTGGCCAAGCAATGGACCACCGACCCGTCGATCGTCGAGATCGAGTCGCAGAACGTGGCCAGCGAAAACGTCGAGCAACACATCTACGCGGTGGCCGGTGCCGACAAATACAAACTGCTCTATAACCTGGTCAACGATAACGGCTGGGAGCGGGTGATGGTCTTCGCCAACCGCAAGGACGAAGTGCGGCGCATTGAAGAACGCCTGGTGCGCGATGGCGTCAACGCGGCGCAACTGTCTGGCGATGTGCCGCAACACAAGCGCATCAAGACTCTGGAAGGTTTCCGCGAAGGCAAGATCCGCGTGCTGGTGGCCACCGATGTGGCCGGGCGCGGTATTCACATCGACGGTATCAGCCACGTGATCAACTTCACCCTGCCGGAAGTCCCGGATGACTACGTGCACCGCATCGGTCGTACCGGTCGTGCCGGCGCCGATGGCGTGTCCATCAGTTTTGCCGGTGAAGACGACTCCTACCAGCTACCGTCCATCGAGGCGTTGCTGGGTCGCAAGATCAGTTGTGAAACGCCACCGACGCATCTGCTGCGGGCGGTTGAGCGCAAGCGTCCGTAACTCGGGCCTTTCAGAAAGAAGCGCAGCCGGAAACGGACTGCGCTTTTTTTTCGTCCGGCTTTTTTCAACAGGAGCTTGCTAGAGATAACTAAAAGTCCATAATGGACAAATTAGTTTACTCTCAGCACCCGGAGCCAACCATGCCCAGCACGCCTTACGTGATCACCCAACCCCAGGCTCGTGAACTGCTGGCACACGTTGACGTGCCGCAGATCCTGCGCAAACTGTTCCGCGACCTGGCTGCCGGGCAAGCCGTACAGCCGGCGCAACAGTTGGTGGAATTCCCGAAGGGTGCCGGGGACTTCATCAACTACCTGGGCGTGCTGGCCGAGGACGGGGTGTATGGCGTCAAGACGTCGCCTTACATCGTGCGCGAGCAAGGCCCGCTGGTGACGGCCTGGACGCTGCTGATGTCGATGCAGACTGGCCAGCCGCTGTTGCTCTGCGATGCCGGTGAACTGACCACGGCACGCACCGCAGCGACCACAGCGGTGGCGGTCGATGCCCTCGCTCCGCTGAAAGCCCAACGCCTGGCGATCATCGGCAGCGGCAAGGTGGCCCAGGCGCACCTGCACTACGTCAAGGACCTGCGAGACTGGCAAAGCATCAGCCTCTACTCGCCGAGCCTGAGCGACAAGAATCCCGAAGCGCTGGCACAGCTTGAAAGCCTAGACACACGACTGACCCTCGCCGACAGCTGCGAAGCCGCGATTCAGGACGCCGACGTGATCATGCTCTGCACCTCGTCCGCCGGCCCGGTAATCGACCCGTCAATTTTGAGCAAACCGGCGCTGATCACCTCCATCAGCACCAACGCCCCACGCGCCCATGAAGTACCGCCGCAGAGCCTCAATGACATGCAAGTGTTCTGCGACTATCGTCAGACCACCCCAGGCTCGGCCGGCGAGATGCTGATCGCTGGCGAACAACATGGCTGGGACAAGCGCTTGATTATCGGCGACCTGCCCGACCTGCTCAGCGAAAAAGTCCAGCGCCCTGAATACGACCGCCCGGTGTTCTTCCGCTCCATCGGCCTGGGCCTGGAAGACATCGCACTGGCCAATGCCCTTTACCAATTACAGCGCTAACACCCCCCGTAGGAGCGAGGCTTGCCCGCGAAGGCGCCGTATCAGTAAACAGATATAGAGACTGACACATCGCCTTCGCGGGCAAGCCTCGCTCCTACAGGGAATTCCACAATTTCGGCATTTGCGCCCTTTCAGGAGACGTTCATGAGCCAGACAGATTTCATCATCATCGGCGGCGGGATTGCCGGTGCTTCCACCGGTTTCTGGCTGTCGCAGCATGGGCGGGTGATTGTGCTCGAGCGCGAATCCCATCCGGCCTATCACTCCACCGGACGCTCGGCGGCACTGTACACCGCCGCCTACGGCACACCGCAGGTTCGGGCATTGACCCAGGCCAGCCGCGACTTCTTCGACGCACCGCCACCCGGTTTCTGCGAACACCCGTTACTGACCCCGCGCGGCGAGATGACCGTCGACTTCACTGGCGATCCGGCCGAGCTGAACAATCAATACCTGAGCGCCAAAGCCACGGTGCCGCAGATGCAACTACTCAGCGCCGACGAGGCCTGCGCGCGCCTGCCCATCCTGCGCCGGGAAAAAGTCCATGGCGCAATCTACGACCCGAGTGCCAGCGACATCGATACCGACGCCCTGCATCAGGGCTATCTGCGCGGTATCCGTCGCAATAAAGGCGAGGTTCATACCGACAGCGAAGTGCTGAGCCTGACCCGGGATGCCGAAGGGCTGTGGCAGGTTCACACCGCCACTCAGACCTTCAGCGCCCCGATTATCATCAACGCCGCCGGTGCCTGGGCCGACAAGATTGGCGAGCTGGCTGGCGCCAAAACCCTGGGCCTGCAACCCAAGCGCCGGGCAGCCTTCATCTTCGCCGGCCCCGAGGGCCTGGATATCCATGACTGGCCCATGCTGGTCAGCCTCGATGAGTCCTTCTATATGAAACCCGACGCCGGCATGTTCCTCGGCTCACCAGCCAACGCCGACCCGGTGGAACCGCATGACGTGCAACCCGAAGAGCTGGACATCGCCATGGGCATCTACCAGATCGAAGAAGCCACTACCTTGACCATCCGCCGCCCGACCCGCACCTGGGCCGGCCTGCGCAGTTTCGTGCGCGACGGGGATTTGCTGTCCGGCTTCGATCAGCAGGTGCCGGGGCTGTTCTGGGTCGCGGCGCAAGGTGGCTACGGCATCCAGACGTCGCCGGCCATGGGCCAGGCCAGCGCTGCCCTGGTACGCGGTGAAGCCTTGCCCGAGCAGCTCACCCGTTTCGGCCTGGACGCCGAGATGCTCTCCCCCGCCCGCCTGGGCTGATCCTGATCCTGCCCCTCAGGTGACGTGTCCACACGATTGCGGCAAACTTCCAGCGCCCCTTTTTTAACGGGGCGCTGACGCTGCCTGGAGCTCCACTGTATGAACGCACCTGAAAAAAACTCGGCCCTGGACAATGCGTCCATGGACAACTTCCGTGCGATTGCCGATGCGATCGCCACGTTGTTCTTCCCTCATGCCGAGGTGGTGCTGCACGACCTGCGCACGCAAAAGGTCGATTACATCGCCAACAACCTGTCCAAACGGGAAATCGGTGACGACTCGTCGCTGGAAGACATGCTCAGCGAAGAGGTCAGTGAACGAAACATCGGGCCGTACGAAAAGCTCAACTGGGACGGCCAGAAAATTCGCAGCCTCAGCAGCGTGCTGCGCGACAGCGATGGTCATCCGCTGGCGGTGCTGTGCATCAACCTGAACATCTCGTTGTTCGAAAACGCGAAGGCGGCGCTGGATCTGTTCCTGTCGCCGACCAAGCTGATCCCGCAACCGGACTCACTGTTTCGCGATGACTGGCAAGAGCGGATCAACACCTTTCTGCACGCCTGGCTGCGTGAGCGTCAGTTGAGCCTGAATGTGCTGACCCGCGACCACAAACGCGAACTGGTGCTGGCGCTGCACGCCGAAGGCGCCTTCAAAGGCAAAAGCGCCTCCAACTATGTGGCCAATGTGCTGAACATGGGCCGAGCGACGGTGTACAAGCATTTGAAGGAATTGAAGGGCTAAAGATTTGTAGTGACTGTTCCGGCCTCATCGCGGGCAAGTCCGCTCCCACAGTGTCCGTGTCGTGCACAAAACATGAGTACACCGCAGAACCTGTGGGAGCGGGCTTGCTCGCGAAAGCGATTAATCAATCGCCGTAGATATCGGACTTGAAGTACTTCTGCGAAATCTTCTGATACTCGCCATTGGCGCGAATGTCGTCGATAGCCTTGTTCAGATCCGCCACCAACTGCGTGTTGCCCTTGCGCACGGCAATCCCGGCGCCCTCGCCCACATATTTCGGATCCTTGAGCTCCGGCCCGACAAACGCGTAGCCTTTGCCACGCGGCATCGACAGGAAGTCATTCAGTGGAATGGTGTCGGCAAAAATGGCATCGAGGCGACCGGCTGCCAGATCCATGTAGATTTCTTCGTTATTGCCGTAGCGCTTGACGTTGATGCCCTTCGGCTCGAATACCTCGGTGGCATAACGGTCGGTGGTGGTTGCGCGCTGCACGCCGATATTCTTGCCCTTGAGGCTGACGTACTGGTCATCCACTACCGCGCCTTCCTTCATCACCAGGCGCGATGAGGTGAAGTAGTACTTGTGGGTGAAGTCCACCGACTTCTTGCGGTCTTCGTTGATCGTCATGGATGACAGCGCCATGTCGATTTTCTTCACTTTCAGGGAAGGAATCAGACCGTCGAATTCGCCTTCTACCCACACGCACTTGACCTTCATCTGTGCGCACAGGGCATTGCCGATGTCGTAGTCGAAACCGACAATCTCGCCTTTGTCGGTTTTGGACGCGAACGGCGGATAAGCCGCTTCAATACCGATGCGCAGGTTTTTCTCGGCGGCGAACAGGCTACTGCACGCCAACAGGCTCAGGGCCAGACCGGTGATGAGGGGGAATTTCTTCATGTTCGTTCTCTCGCGGGTTGTTGTTGGTTTGGCAAGACAGAAGAAAAGACTGAAACAGGAAACACCTTTTTTGTACTTATAATTCCATACTGGACTTTTATGTATTAATCGTCAATCGACCGCGCACAGTTCTTCCGGCCTCTGGTCGGGAGGGGAATCAGCGGGATTGAAGTGATGCGGATGGCCTCTTCGCGAGCAAGCCCGCTCCCACAGTTGATCTGTGTCGTTCACAAATCCAATGTGAAGCGGGCTTGCTCGCGAAGACGGACTGACAGCCAACAAAGAAACAACTGACCGCTTACTTGTTCCAGCGATCCGCCGCCGCATGATCGCTTTCACGCCCTTCCACCCAGCGCGGTCCATCACGGGTGTTTTCCTTCTTCCAGAACGGCGCTCGGGTTTTCAGGTAGTCCATGACAAAAGCGCAGGCATCGAACGCCGCTTGACGGTGGGCGCTGGCAGCGCCGACGAAGACGATCGGCTCGCCCGGCCCCAGGGCACCGATGCGGTGCAACACCTCCAGCTTCAACAGCGGCCAGCGCTGCTCGGCCTCCGAGGCAATCTTGCCCAGGGCTTTTTCGGTCATGCCCGGGTAGTGCTCCAGAAACATCCCGGCGACGTCGAGGCCGT
Source organism: Pseudomonas sp. LBUM1673 (assembly GCF_059695645.1). NCBI lineage: Bacteria > Pseudomonadati > Pseudomonadota > Gammaproteobacteria > Pseudomonadales > Pseudomonadaceae > Pseudomonas > Pseudomonas sp. LBUM1673. The sequence goes on along the minus strand of NZ_CP166780.1, from coordinate 1,139,397 downwards.
CATTGAAGTCGCGTACGTAGCCGACAAAACTCACCACCGCACCGACGCCCACATTGGCCGCATGCATGGCGTTGACTTCAGCGCCCGGGTCGAACGGCGTGGGCTGCACGCGAATCGCCATGGCTCAGCCTCCGGTCACGGTCGGAAAAAACGCCACTTCATCGCCATCGCTCACCGGTTCGTCGAGTTGGCAGAGGTCTTCGTTGCGGGCGCACATCAGGTTCTGCTCGCTCAGCACCTCGGCGCCATCACGCTGGGCGAGCAGCGCGCGCACATCGTCGACCGTGGTGAATTCACCTTCGACCTGCACCGAGTCCACACCGAGCACTTCACGGTAACGGGCGAAAAACTTCACCGTAACGTTCATGGCTGATCCGCCTGGAAATGGCCGCTCTTGCCGCCGAGTTTCTCAAGCAGCCGCACGCTCTCGATGGTCATGCCGCGGTCCACAGCCTTGCACATGTCATAAATAGTCAGTGCCGCAACGCTGGCGGCGGTCAGCGCTTCCATCTCGACGCCGGTTTGCCCGGACAACTTGCAACGCGCCACGATGCGCACGGTGTCGTCGCCTTCGGCGCTGAGTTCGACCTTGACGCCGGTGAGCATCAACGGGTGGCACAGAGGAATCAGATCGCTGGTTTTCTTCGCCGCCTGGATGCCGGCGATCCGCGCCACGGCGAACACGTCACCCTTGGGATGACCGCCACTGACGATCATCTGCAGGGTTTCGGGCAGCATGCGCACCAGCGCTTGGGCCGTCGCTTCGCGAAACGTCACGGCTTTGTCGGTGACGTCGACCATATTGGCACGACCTTGGGAATCGAGATGAGTCAGCACAGCGTTACTCCTGATCAGGAGCATCGATTGTAAACCTGCGGGTCAAATTTCCGCACGTTTGATTATGCGTTTATACCGAACCCTGTGGGAGCGTGGCTTGCCCGCGATGCAGACGCTGCGGTTCAACAGGGACACCTCGGTGATGCCATCGCGGGCAAGCCCGCTCCCACAGGGTTATTCGTCGGGCATAAAAAAACCGGACGGCTTTGGGCCGCCCGGTTCTGGTGAGGGTTACAGATGCGATTCGGCGTATTCGGCCAGAATCGAGCGTGGCACCCCTTGCAGGGTGATATGCACACCGTTGGGGAAGTCCTTGAAGCGCTCGGTCAAGTACGTCAGCCCGGAGCTGGTCGCGGACAGGTAAGGGGTGTCGATCTGCGCCAGGTTGCCCAGGCACACCACTTTGGAACCGGCGCCGGCACGGGTGATGATGGTTTTCATCTGGTGCGGCGTGAGGTTCTGGCATTCATCGATCAGGATCAGACTCTGCTGGAAGCTGCGGCCTCGAATGTAGTTGAGGGATTTGAACTGCAACGGCACTTTGCTGAGGATGTAGTCGACGCTGCCATGGGTGTTTTCGTCATCCATGTGCAGGGCTTCGAGGTTGTCGGTGATGGCGCCGAGCCAAGGCTCCATTTTTTCCGCTTCGGTGCCGGGCAGGAAGCCGATTTCCTGGTCCAGGCCCTGCACGCTACGGGTGGCGATGATGCGCCGGTAGCGTTTGCTGACCATGGTCTGTTCGATGGCCGCCGCCAGGGCCAGGATGGTTTTACCGGAGCCGGCCGCGCCGGACAGGTTGACCAGGTGAATATCCGGATCGAGCAAGGCGTACAGCGCCAGGCTTTGATAGATGTCACGCGGTTTCAGGCCCCAGGCTTCCTGGTGCAACAGGGGTTCCTGATGCAGGTCGAGAATCAGCAATTTGTCGCTCTGGATTTCCTTGATCCAGCCGACAAAGCCCTGTTCATCGATGATGAACTCGTTGATGTGCACCGCTGGCAGGTTATCGATCAGCTGCACCTGGTGCCAGGTGCGGCCATGATCCTGCCGGGTTTCGACTTTGCTCACCCGGTCCCAGAAGGAGCCGGTCATGTTGTGGTAGCCGTTGGGCAGCAGGGACACGTCGTCGACCAGTTGGTCGGTGCTGTAGTCCTCGGACGCGATCCCGCAGGCCCGCGCCTTGAGGCGCATGTTGATGTCTTTGGTGACCAGCACCACGGGCAGTTTCGGATCGCGCGCGTGCAGGTCGATCAACTGGTTGATGATGATGTTGTCGTTCAGGTGCTCGGGCAGAATGATGTTCGGCTCAGCACGCTTGCTCATCAGAATTGACAGTAAGCCCTTCGGCCCGCTCTTGCCGCGCTGGATCGGCACCCCTTGTTCAACGTCTTCGGGAGAGGCATCGCCCAGGGTCTTGTCGATCAGCCGAATGGCCTGACGGCATTCGGCGGCCACGCTGTGATGCCCGCTCTTGAGCTTGTCCAGCTCTTCAAGCACGGTCATCGGGATCGCGACGTGGTGTTCTTCGAAATTAAGCAGGGCGTTTGGATCGTGAATCAATACGTTGGTATCGAGTACATAAAGGATTGGCTGGTTGGAAGAAGAGCTACGTCCGTGATCATCCATACTCGGTCACCTTTGTGGGAGCCAGTCGACGCAATACCTTGACAGTGCTGCGCCTCGAAGTGGCCACCGAAATCACCTGCGGGGACTCAAGTGATTGCAACTCAAACGGAGTCTTGGAAGACGCCACCTGTGTTGCAGGTTTCGGCGGTCTGTCTTCGTAATACTCCAAAACCTGTGACAGAAAAAAGCACTTTGACGTTTTTTTGAAGTTTATTTTGCAGAATGACCAATAGCACTTGGCGGACTGCCACTACCCCGCTAAAGTCGGAAGTCCGCCTGCACCGAAATCGCTCCCAAAAACGCCCCTGACCCAATGTTTACGGGCTTTCGTCGTTTCAGCGAAACGCGTCCTGACAGTTTTCCCAACCGATCCCGCTTGGCGCCGTTTGCGTGATGAGCCAAGGCATCGCCGTTTTCAACGCATCCTGCTTAACATTGAAATTGATCACCCCGTGCCGCCACAGCAGCATCAGGGTCAACACCCGTTGTGCGCTCTGGTTGCCCTTGAGCTTGCCGGCGCCGTCCTGGGCATCGATATCCCACAACGCCACCTGCAAACCCTGAGACTTGAAAAAGCCTTCAGCGTCGGACCGACGCTGGCCATCGGGCGGGCGGAACAGCGGCACGTAATTCTCCGGCAACTTGCCTTTGACCAGCTCGATGCTGCGTCGCACCGAGTCCTGCCAGTCCTGCCAGTGGCTGTGGGAGCGGAACTCCCAGCCTTGCACGCCAACGCATTGCTGCGAATAAGTCCCTTGCAGGCTGGCCACCGAACGTTCGGCCAGACGGGCCTGAATGTCCTTGCCGAGGACGAAGAACGTAGCGCTCATGTTCGACTTGCGCAGGTACTCCGTGACCCAGGCCGTGTTATCCGGTGTGGCATTGGCGGCGCTGTCGAAGGTCAGCAGGAACAGGCGGTCATTCATGGCATCGCCATTGCGCTCATAGTCGCCAAAACGATCGACTTCGCTGCTGGTCTGCGGGAACAGCGCGGCCTTGCGCAACTGCTCGTCCAGGTACTGGGCGTGGAACAACCGGCTCGGCTCGGCCCACTTGATGTAATAGCTGTCGTCGCTGACTTGAAACTTGGCCGCTTGCTCGCGCAAGGTGACCATGTCCTCGACCAGAAAACAGAAGGAAGCATCCTGATCGCAACTCTGTTGGGCGAAGTTGTAGTTGGTCAGCAATCGCTGCCACAGGCGCTGGCGCAACTGGTTGACCGACTCCAGATTGAGGGTGCGCAGGCCCAGGCGTTGAGCCAGGCTCACTTCATCCAGCGATTCACTGGCCAGCAGGACGCGGGCAAACATGAGGATTTCGGCCCGCGAGGCCACGTCGAACAGTGTCGGGCTGCTGAGCTGCTCAGGCCAGGTGCTGCGATCCAGCGTCGCCACATCGCCCGGCGCCGCCAAAGCGCCAAAGCTCAACAGCCAGGCCGAGAAAAGAAAAACGATACGCAATGGGATGTCTCCATAACAAAACCCGCGCGGCACTATATCGCGGGAAGATCAAAAGATCGCAGCCTCGCTTCGCTTGACAGCTCCTACAGGTTGGAATGCGTTCCCTTGTAGGAGCTGTCAAGCGAAGCGAGGCTGCGATCTTGTCCCATGACACCACCGATCACCTATGACACCCATAGCTGGAGTCAACAAGGACAACCCCCTAGAATCGCCCCCACGATTAAAGGAGACGACTTCATGCTGATGGTGATTTCCCCCGCCAAGACCCTCGATTACGAAACACCGCCGGCGACCCAGCGCTTCACTCAGCCGCAATACCTCGACCATTCCCAGGAGCTGATCCTGCAACTGCGCGACCTGACGCCGGCGCAGATCAGCGAGCTGATGCACGTCTCCGACAAGATTGGCGGCCTCAATGCCGCGCGTTTCGGCAGCTGGACTCCAGCCTTCACGCCAGAAAATGCCAAGCAGGCCTTGCTGGCGTTCAAGGGTGATGTCTATACCGGCCTCAATGCACAAACCTTCAGCGAAGCCGACTTCGATTACGCCCAACAACACTTGCGCATGCTCTCCGGCCTGTACGGCCTGCTGCGCCCTCTGGACCTGATGCAGCCCTATCGGTTGGAGATGGGCACCAAACTGGCCAATGCCCGTGGCAAGGACCTGTACGCATTCTGGGGCACGCAAATCAGCGAATGGCTGAACGAAGCCTTGGCCGATCAAGGCGATGATGTACTGCTGAACCTGGCCTCCAACGAGTACTTCTCGGCGGTCAAACGCAGTGCCTTGAACGCGCGCATCATCAATACCGAGTTCAAGGACCTGAAGAACGGCCAGTACAAAATCATCAGCTTCTACGCGAAAAAGGCCCGCGGGATGATGAGCCGCTTCGTCATCGAGGAACGCATCAACGACCCGGCCGCCCTCAAGCAGTTCGACGTCCAGGGGTATCGCTACAGCAGCGAGCAGTCTAAACCGGACAATCTGGTGTTCCTGCGCGATCACGCACCGGAGTAAGGGAGACCTGCACTAAGTCAGCGCACGACACCCATTACTTCGTCGTGCGCGCCCCCCTTGATCGTCGAACAACCCCCTCCATTTCGCCGCTTTATTGGCGCCAAAATTCAAGCACTCCATTTCCTAACTTTAGTTTCACTCGACATTGATCATTTTTTTCAGTAGTGGCACTGAAAATTTTTATTCGTAGTGGCAAAAAAGTATCCAACGCAATAATCACCCCATATATCAAGGACCAAACGGCAAGTGCTATCAGTATGAAAGCAGTGCCATCTTTTTCAATATTTCAAGAAATTTCAGAATTCGCGATGGGCGGACAGGAACTATGTCCAAATGCGCCGCTCATACCACCGGTAACGATTCTCTCGGTGATTGTGCGAGATAACTTACACAGACAAGAGATCCATGTAGCGAAGTTGTCACACACACTTCTGCTTACTGATCCCTTATTTGGGCAACACATGAAGGACAGGAGATAACGCACCATTACTATCCCCTACAAGGCCACGGCTGCGCCCCTATAAACGTGCTCACCTGAGCACCCAACCGCTTGATTTACAGGCTTCTGGCCTGGCATTGAGCGCGCAAGACCTTTGCACGGATGTCTTCTGAAAAGAGGATCGGCTGCATAACAGGGCACGTCATAACAATAAGGCCTGGTTGCGCACACCTTGAGTGCACTTATTTAGACACTCGGAACTTAGTATGCCTGCACACGGCATTGTGGCGCCTGTAAGGCGCACTTCCGAGTGCACTATGACCGCTGAACACCATTAACTCCGGCCATGTAATGGCTTGATAAATACAGAGGTAATTGCGATGCGCATCAGCATATTTGGTTTGGGTTACGTCGGCGCAGTATGTGCCGGTTGCCTGTCTGCACGGGGCCATGACGTCATTGGCGTCGATGTTGCCAAAGACAAAATCGATATGATCAACGCCGGCAAATCGCCTATCGTTGAACCGGGTTTGGGCGAACTTCTGCAGAAGGGTATCGAGACGGGCAAATTGCGCGGCACGACCAACTTCGCCGAGGCGATTCGCGACACCGACCTGTCGATGATCTGCGTCGGTACGCCGAGCAAGAAGAACGGCGACCTGGAACTGAACTACATCGAAGCCGTGTGCCGCGAGATCGGTTTTGTCCTGCGTGACAAGACCACTCGCCACACCATCGTGGTTCGCAGCACCGTACTGCCGGGCACTGTCGCAAACGTTGTCATCCCGATCCTCGAAGACTGCTCCGGCAAGAAAGCCGGTGTTGATTTCGGCGTTGCAGTGAACCCTGAGTTCCTGCGTGAAAGCACCGCGATCGCCGATTACGACCTGCCGCCAATGACCGTTATCGGCGAGTTCGACAAGGCCTCGGGCGACGTTCTGCAGTCGCTGTACGAAGAACTCGACGCGCCGATCATCCGCAAGGACATCGCCGTTGCCGAGATGATCAAGTACACCTGCAACGTGTGGCACGCCACCAAGGTGACCTTCGCCAACGAGATCGGCAACATCGCCAAAGCCGTCGGTGTCGATGGTCGCGAAGTGATGGAAGTGGTCTGCCAGGACAAGACACTGAACCTGTCCCAGTACTACATGCGCCCAGGCTTTGCGTTCGGCGGCTCCTGCTTGCCCAAGGACGTCCGCGCCCTGACCTACCGCGCCGGTTCCCTGGACGTGGAAGCACCGCTGCTCAACTCGCTGATGCGCAGTAACGAGTCCCAGGTGCAGAACGCCTTCGACATCGTTTCCAGCCACGACAAACGCAAAGTCGCCCTGCTGGGTCTGAGCTTCAAGGCCGGCACCGACGACCTGCGCGAAAGCCCGCTGGTTGATCTGGCGGAAATGCTGATCGGTAAGGGCTACGACCTGAGCATCTACGACAGCAACGTCGAGTACGCCCGTGTCCATGGCGCGAACAAGGATTACATCGAGTCGAAGATCCCTCACGTCTCGTCCTTGCTCAACTCCGACTTCGACGATGTGATCGCAAACTCCGACGTGATCATCCTCGGCAACCGTGACGAGAAATTCCGCGCCCTGGCGCAGGAAGCTCCACACGGCAAGCAAGTGGTCGACCTGGTTGGCTTCATGTCCAAAGCCACCAGCGTGAGTGGCCGGACCGAAGGCATCTGCTGGTAACACCTTCCCCGCAGGAGCCAGGCTTGCCGGCGAACCAGGCAACGCGGTGTGTCAGGCACGCCGCCTTCGCGGGCAAGCCTCGCTCCTACGGCTTTTTACGCCTGCCTTAACCCCATCGGGCCACCCCACTGGCTCGCCCGAGATCGAGACGGATGCAGATTATGCACAGGCTAAAGCACGGCCTACTTCAGGCCGCCGGTTGGCTGTTTTACCTAAGTTTACTGATGGGCATCGCCATGGCGTTGCCTGTGTCCACGTTCGACTCCGAGTCGAAGGACTTCATCTTCCTGATCGGTATCGTCGGTATCTGGCGCTACTCGATGGGTGCCACGCACTTTCTGCGCGGCATGCTGTTTCTGTACGTGGTCTACCCGCACCTGCGGCGCAAAGTGCGCAAGCTGGGTAAAGCGGCAAACCCGTCCCATGTGTTTCTGATGGTCACCAGTTTCCGTATCGACGCCCTGACCACCGCTCAGGTCTACAGCTCGGTGATCCGCGAGGCCATCGACTGCGACCTGCCGACCACCGTGGTGTGCTCCATCGTCGAAATGTCCGATGAGCTGCTGGTCAAGAGCCTCTGGAAACGCATGAACCCACCGTCACGAGTCAAGCTCGACTTCGTGCGCATTCCCGGCACCGGTAAGCGCGATGGCCTGGCCTATGGTTTCCGCGCCATTTCCCGCCACTTGCCGGACGACCGCGCCGTGGTTGCCGTGATCGATGGCGACACCGTGCTGGCCGAAGGCGTCGTGCTCAAGACCGTGCCGTGGTTCCAGCTGTTCGGCAACGTCGGCGGCCTGACCACCAACGAGTTCTGCGAAGTACGCGGCGGCTACATCATGAGCGAATGGCACAAACTGCGATTCGCCCAGCGTCACATCAACATGTGCTCCATGGCCCTGTCCAAGCGCGTGTTGACCATGACTGGCCGGATGTCGGTGTTCCGCGCCACCGTGGTGACCGACCCGGACTTCATCGCCGACGTGGAAAGCGATTCGCTGCAACATTGGCGCCTGGGCCGCTTCAAGTTCCTCACCGGTGACGACAAGTCGAGCTGGTTCAGCCTGATGCGCCTGGGCTACGACACGTTCTACGTGCCCGACGCCGCGATCCATACCGTGGAACACCCGCCGGAAAAGAGCTTCATCAAGGCCAGCCGCAAACTGATGTTCCGCTGGTACGGCAACAACCTGCGGCAGAACTCTCGCGCCCTGGGCTTGGGGATGAAACGTCTCGGCCTGTTCACTTCGGTGGTGCTGTTCGATCAGCGTGTATCGATGTGGACGTCCTTGCTGGGCCTGACCGTGGCAATCCTCGCCAGCTTCAAATACGGCACCGCGTTCATCCTGGTTTACCTGCTGTGGATCGGCATCACCCGTCTGATCCTGACCCTATTGCTGTCCTGCTCCGGTCACCGGATCGGCCCGGCCTACCCGGCGATTCTCTATTACAACCAGATCGTCGGCGCGCTGGTGAAGATCTACGTGTTCTTCCGCCTCGATCAACAATCCTGGACCCGCCAGGACACCAAATTGACCCGTGATCTCGCCAGCTTTCAACGTTGGTTCAACACCTGGTCGTCTCGGACCATGACCTTCTCCGCCGGCAGCATTTTTGTCGCCGTGCTGCTGATGATGGTCTGACCGAACTCGCCTGAATTAACTAGGAAATCGCCCATATGAATACCGCCGTCAACTCCAACGTAGTGCATGAATCCGAAGCCCAGCGCCAACACGCCCGCGTGAAAATCCCGGCCAAGCTGCGTTTCTTCGGTCCTGACCGGGCTCCGGTCGAAGCCCGGGTCATCGACCTTTCCGCGGGCGGCCTGGCGTTCAACGCCGGTCAGCTGCCGCTGAAGGTTGGCGATGTGCACAAGGCCCGCCTGCAATTCGTCATCGATAACCTCGGCCTGGCCATGGACGTGGAATTGCAAATCCGCTCCGTCGATCGCCAGACCGGTCGTATCGGTTGCCAGTTCCAGAACCTGGAACCCCGTGACATTTCCACCCTGCGCCACCTGATCACCTCGCACCTGGCCGGCGACATCGTCAGCGTGGGTGAAATGCTGGCGACCCTGCAGCGCGACAACTTCACCAAGGCGCGCAAGGTCAAGGATGGCGGCCACGGCATGACCCCGCTCGGCCGTCTGAAAGCAGTGACCTTCAGCGCCGGTATCTTCGTGGTCGGCCTGGTGGCGTTCGGTTTCATCTTCAAATCCGTGTACGGCATGTACTTCGTCAGCCACGCCCAGGCCGGTCTGGTCAGCGTGCAGGGCATGAACATCACCATGCCACGCGACGGCACCGTGCAGAGTCTGATCAAGGCTGACGGCGTTGCCGCCAAAGGCGCACCGCTGGCGACCTTCAGCACCAGCATGCTCGACGTGCTCAAGGGCCATCTGGACGAAGACCAACTGCAACCGTCCAAGGTTGAAGAACTGTTCGGCAAGCAAATGACCGGCACCCTGACGTCGCCGTGCGATTGCACCGTGTCTCAGCAACTGGTGGCTAACGGTCAGTACGCCAGCAAAGGCGACGTGATCTTCCAACTGGTGCCGCGCAATACCGAAGCCAACGTTGAAGCACGCTTCTCTTATCGCCAGTTCGGCGACGTGCGCCCAGGCACCTCGGTCAGCTTCCAGATCGCCGGTGAAGACCAAACCCGTACCGGCAAGATCGTCAGCAGCACCAGCCTGAAAAGCGCCGACCTGTCGTCCGACATCCGCGTGCAGATCAAACCTGACGAGCCACTGGACAGCGCCTTCGCCGGTCGCCCGGTGGAAGTGAACAGCACTCGAGGCCCGAACCTGAACTGGCTGGTCAACAAAGCCATGGCCGCCGGTCTTTAAACAGAGGACATGCCCGTGACGACTCCATATTTCCTCAGAACACCGCACACCCTGTGGGAGCGAGCCTGCTCGCGATGGGATCAGCGCGGTCTGTCTGATGCACCGAGCCGCCCGAATCGCGAGCAGGCTCGCTCCCACATAGGATCATTGTGTGCAGTTGCTTTAGCCGTGAGCCTGGCCGGTTGCGCCGGTCTGCCCGACCAGCGTCTGGCCAATGAAGCCCTCAAGCGCGGCGACATCGCGCTGGCGGCGCAGAACTACCAGCAACTGGCAGACCTGGGCTACAGCGAAGCCCAGGTTGGCCTGGCCGATCTGCAGGTCGACAGCCGCGACCCGGCGCAAATCAAAAAGGCCGAGGCGACTTACCGCGCCGCGGCCAGCGTCTCGCCGCGGGCTCAGGCTCGCCTGGGTCGCCTGCTGGTGGCCAAACCCGGCGCCACCGAAGCCGAACACCACGAAGCCGAAGCGCTGTTGAAGAAAGCTTCGGCCAATGGCGAAGGCAACACCCTGATCCCGCTGGCGATGCTGTACCTGCAGTACCCGCACAGTTTCCCGAACGTCAACGCGCAGCAGCAGATCAGCCAATGGCGCACCGAAGGCAAGCCGGAAGCGGGTCTGGCCCAGGTGCTGCTCTATCGCACCCAGGGCACTTACGACCAGCACCTGGATGACGTGGAAAAAATCTGCAAAGCGGCGTTGAACACCACCGACATCTGCTACGTCGAACTGGCCACGGTCTATCAGAAACGTGGCCAGCCGGAGCAACAGGCCGAGCTGATCAAACAGATGCAGGCCGCTCAAAGCCGTGGCACGGTTACCGCTCAACGCGTGGACAGCGTGGCCCGCGTGCTGGGCGATGCAAGCCTGGGCAAGACCGACGAGAAAACCGCTCAGTCGCTGCTCGAAGGCATCGCCCCTGGCTACCCGGCGTCCTGGGTCAGCCTCGCACAACTGCTCTACGACTTCCCTGAACTGGGCGACGTCGACACGATGATGAAGTACCTGGACAACGGTCGCGCCGCCGACCAACCCCGCGCCGAACTGTTGCTGGGCAAGCTCTACTTCGACGGCAAATGGGTGCCGGCCGATGCCAAGGCCGCCGAAGAGCATTTCCAGAAAGCCGTCGGCAAGGAAGTCGCCGCCGATTACTACCTCGGCCAGATTTACCGTCGTGGTTTCCTGGGCAAGGTCTATCCGCAGAAAGCCCTGGATCACCTGCTGACCGCTGCGCGCAACGGCCAAAACAGCGCCGACTTCGCCATTGCCCAACTGTTCTCCCAAGGCAAGGGCACCCGCCCCGACCCGGTCAACGCTTACGTCTTCAGCCAATTGGCCAAGGCTCAAAACACCCCGCTAGCCAATGAGCTTGCACAAACACTCGAAGCGCAACTGCCGCCTGACCGGCTGGCCGAGGCCCAACGCCTGCTGAAACAGGAACAGGCCATTCGTAGCGCCGTGAGTTCGGACACGCTGGAACTGCACGCCCTGCAAGAAGAAGACGGCGAGGAATCCCTATGAAACTCAATCCATTCGTTAAGGCCGGTATTGGCCTGACATTCGCCCTGCTGTGGTCGTGCCCGACCCTGGCAGCCCTGACCGAAGACAAGAACTTCGGCCTCGAAGTCAAAGTTACCGGCCAGTCCGAAGACGATCGTGACCTGGGTACTGCCAGCGGCGGCGACGTTTCCGGCGTCGGCCTCGACCTGCGTCCGTGGGTATATGGCGAGAGCGGCGCGTGGAGCGCCTACGCCATGGGCCAGGCCGTGACATCCACCGACATCATCGAAACAGACACGCTGCAGCAGTCCGACAATGACGGCACTCAGACCACCGACAACGGTGATCGCAAAACCAAGAAAAACTACCTGGCAATGCGCGAGTTCTGGGTCGGCTACAGCGGCCTCACACCTTATCCTGGCGAGATCCTCAAGCTCGGTCGCCAACGCCTGCGTAATGACGACGGCCAATGGCGCGACACCAACATCGAAGCCCTGAACTGGACCTTCGACACCACCCTGTTGCGCGCCAACGTCGGTATCGCCGAACGCTTCAGCGAATACCGCACCGACTTGAAAGAACTGGCGCCCAAGGACAAGGATCGCCTGCACGTTTTCGGCGACGTGGCCACTCAATGGTCGCCGGGCAACTGGGTCGGCATTCGCGGTCATCACACCCACGATGACGGCAAGCTCGACTACCCGGAGCCGGGCGTGGCCGGCGATTCGCTGGATAAAAAACAGAACGGCGACATCAGCTGGCTCGGCCTCACCGCCGACAGCGACGCCTATAACTGGCGCAACACCAACACCGTCAATTACTGGGGCAGCATCACCGGCATGAGCGGCGACACCGACACGGTCAACCCGCTGAACGCCGATGGCACGCGTCCGACCGAAGCCAAACGCGGTGAAGACCTCAATGGCTGGGCCACCGACATTGGCGTGCGTCTGCGCCTCGATCCGCAGTGGCAAGTCGGTGCAGCGTATGCCCGTGCCAGCGCCGAATACGAACAGACCGGCCTGGAAAGCAATCGCTCGAACTACACCGGTACACGCTCGCGGGTTCACCGTTTCGGCGAAGCCTTCCGTGGCGAAATGAACAACATGCAGACCGCTACCTTGTTCGGCTCGTGGATGCTCAATGACGAATACGACGCCAGTGTGATTTACCACAAGTTCTGGCGCGTGGACGGCAACAAGCCGGTGGGCAGCAACGGCATCAACGCCGTCGAAAACAACACCGACGACGTGACCGGCGCGATCCTCTCCAGCACCTCCCTGCCGCTGGAAGATGGCAACAAAGACCTCGGTCAGGAAATGGACCTGGTGGTCACCAAGTACTTCAAGCAAGGCCTGCTGCCGGCAGCGTTGAGCCAATCGATCGATGAGCCTTCGGCCCTGGTACGGTTCCGTGGCGGCGTATTCAAGCCTGGCGATGCGTATGGCAAAGAAGTCGACTCCTACATGCACCGCGCGTTTGTCGACGTGGTCTGGCGCTTCTGATGCAAACCGCGAAGGGAGTGCCCGACATGAACAGTGCCAAGAAAGGCTCGATCAGCCTGCTGGCCGGCGCGTTGCTGCTGGCCAGCGCAGCCGCCTTCGCCACCGTCGAACCGGCCCAGCCTGCACAACAGGGTAAACCGGCGACCACGGCCAAGGGACTGCAACAGGCCAAGACCTACACCGTCAGCAGCGCGCCAACCGCGCCGCTGGACCTGGCCAAACCGAAATTGCCGGACACCTCTGGCTACACCGCCGACGCCATCGCCGCAAAAATTGTGCGTACCAAGCCCGGCAAAATCAGCGTGCGCCGGATGATGCAGGAAGACGCGCTGAAGGACTTCATCGGCGGCGACAACAAGATGGCCGAGTGGGTGGTGCGTCAGCATGGCATCCCGCAGGCGATCTTCGTCGACGACGGCTATATGAACCTCAAGGACCTGGCCAAGAAGCTGCCGAAGCAGTACTTCAGCGAAACCTCTCCGGGCGTGTTCCTGGCGAAGTTGCCGATCGTGGTCGGTCACAAAGGCATTCTGGAAATCGACAAGCAGACCCAGGAGTTACGCCTGTCCCAAGAGGCCGGTTCGTTCCTGGTCAACGACGGTCAGCTGTTTGTGCGTGATACCAAAATCACTGGCTGGCGCGAAAAGACAAACGGCCCGGCGACCTTCACGTCGCCCAAGGAATTCCGTCCGTTCCTGTTGTCCTGGGGCGGCACCGAGACCTACATCGCCAACAGCAAGATCGCCAGTTTCGGTTACGCCAACAGTAAGTCCTACGGCGTGAGTATTTCCCAATACACGCCGAACATGGCCAAAGTGCTCAAGCGCCAGGAACCGACCGGCTGGATCGTCGGTTCCGAGTTCTCGGACATGTGGTACGGCTTCTACTGCTACGAAACCCGCGACTTCGTGGTCAAGGGCAACACCTACAAAGACAACATCGTCTACGGCATCGACCCCCACGACCGTTCCCACGGTCTGATCATCGCCGACAACACAGTGTTCGGGACCAAGAAGAAGCACGGGATCATTATTTCCCGTGAGGTCAACGACAGCTTCATCTTCAACAACCGCAGCTACGACAACAAGCTGTCAGGCCTGGTGATCGACCGTAACAGTGTGAACAACCTGATCGCCTACAACGAGATCTACAAGAACCACACCGACGGCATCACCCTCTACGAGAGTGCCGACAACCTGTTGTGGGGCAACAAGGTGATCAGCAACCGGCGCCACGGCATCCGTATTCGTAACAGCGTGAACATTCGCCTGTATGAAAACGTCTCGATGGCCAACGGCCTGACCGGTGTCTACGGGCACATCAAAGACCTGAGCGACACCGACCGGGACATCAAGCTCGACCCGTTCGACACCGAGGTGTCGCTGATCGTGGTGGGTGGTGAACTGGCCGCCAATGGCAGTGGACCACTGTCGATCGACTCGCCGCTGAGCGTGGAGTTGTATCGCGTGTCGATGCTCGCGCCGACCAAATCCAGCGGCATCAGCTTCTCGGGGATTCTCGGCGAGCGCCAGGATGAAATTCTCGACCTGCTGGTGCGCCAGCAGAAAGCCGTGCTGATCGACCCTGTCGAACGCCAGACCGAAATGCAGGACTGAGGATAATTTTATGCACTCACACTTGATCAAATTACTCAGCCTGTCGGCCCTGACCGCGGGCATTCTCGCGGCCAGCGGCGGTGTTCGCGCCGATGACGCCGCCGGCGTAAGCCCACCGAAATTCAAGGCCGATGATTGCTGCAATCTCTGCCCCGAAGCCCACGACCCGAAGAACTACACCACCCGCTATCAGCAGAATTTCACCACGCTAGTGCAGGCTCAGGGCGATTGGCTATTCCGTACGCAAGAAGACTTGCGCACCGAGTTCGACACCACACCCGCTGGCTACAAACGCATGAAACAACTGCACGATGCGTTCAAGAGCAAAGGCGTGGAACTGGTCATCGTTTACCAGCCGACCCGTGGCCTGGTGAACCGCAACAAGCTGAACCCGGCCGAGAAGGCGAGCTACGACTTCGACAAAGCGCTGAAGAACTACAAAACCATGCTCGGGCGTTTCGCGCAGATGGGCTACGTGGTTCCGGACCTGTCGCCGCTGACCAACGAATCGCTGCCCGATACCCTGCCGGCTCACGATTTCTACTTCCGCGGCGACCAACACTGGACGCCGTATGGCGCCCAGCGCACAGCGAAAATTGTCGCAGAGAAGGTCAAACAATTGCCGGCCTTCGCCGACGTTCCCAAGCGTGAATTCGAGACCCATAAGTCGGGTCGCATGGGCAAGACCGGAACGTTACACAACATGGCGGGTCAACTCTGTGGCACCAGCTACGCGATCCAGTACATGGATCAGTTCACCACCGAGCCAAAAGGCGAAGCGGGCGATGGCGATCTGTTCAGCGATTCCGGCAATCCGGAAATCACCCTGGTCGGCACCAGCCACAGTGGCAAGAACTACAACTTCGCCGGTTTCCTCGAAGAGGCCATCGGCGCCGACATCCTCAACGTGGCGTTCCCCGGCGGTGGCCTTGAAGGCTCGATGCTGCAGTACCTGGGCAGCGAAGAGTTCCAGACCAAACCGCCGAAGATTCTCATCTGGGAATTCTCGCCGCTTTATCGCCTCGACCAGGAAACCATCTACCGCCAGATGATGGCGCTGCTGGACAACGGTTGCGAAGGCAAAGACGCACAGATGAGCGCCAGCGCCACGCTGAAACCGGGCAAAAACGAATTGATGGTCAACAGCAAGAACCAGGACCTGCGCAACAGCAGTCACCAGGTCGATATCCGCTTCGCCGACACCTCGGTGAAAACCTTGCAAGCCACCCTCTGGTACATGAATGGGCGCCACGAGGACATCAAGATCGACAAACCGGAAACCTCCGATACCGACGGGCGTTTCGCCTTCGAGTTGCGCACGGACGAAGACTGGGCCTCGCAGAATCTGCTGGCCGTCGAAGTCCAGGGCCCTGAAAAACCAGGTACCACGCCTCAGAAAGTCGAAGCGAAAATCTGCAAACGCAACGTGTTCTCCGGCGCCGAGCAGCGTACCGCTCAAGCCGGGCAATGAGGCTACCTCTTATGAACTGCATGCAAACCCGAACGCTGAAAAAGTTACTCGCGCCCTCCCTGCTGACACTGGCGATGTTCGCCGGCGCCACCCAGGCCGCCGCGCCCCTGCGCCCGCCCCAGGGTTACTTCGCGCCAATTGAAAAAGTCAAAACCGGCGACAAGAGTGAAGGCTGCGACGCGATGCCGACGCCCTACACCGGCGCCCTGCAATTTCGCAGCAAATACGAAGGCTCCGACAAGGCCCGTTCGACCCTGAACGAGGCATCGGAAAAGGCTTTCCGCGATACCACCGCCGACATCACCAAGATCGAGCGCGCCACCAGCAAGCGGGTGATGCAGTTCATGCGTGACGGTCGTCCGGAACAACTGGAATGCACCCTCAACTGGCTGGCTACTTGGGCTCGGGCGGACGCGTTGATGTCCAAGGACTTCAACCACACCGGCAAGTCCATGCGCAAATGGGCATTGGGTAGCATGGCTTCGTCCTATGTTCGCCTGAAATTCTCTGACTCGCATCCGCTGGCTACCCACCAGCAAGAAGCGCAAGTGATTGAAGCCTGGTTCAGCAAAATGGCCGATCAGGTAGTCAGCGATTGGGACAACCTGCCGCTCGAGCAAACCAACAACCACTCGTACTGGGCCGCCTGGTCGGTGATGGCCACGTCGGTCGCCACCAACCGCCGCGACCTGTTCGACTGGGCCGTGAAGGAATACAAGGTCGGCGTCAATCAGGTCGACGCCCAAGGCTTCCTGCCCAACGAACTCAAGCGCCAGCAACGCGCCCTCGCCTATCACAACTATGCCCTGCCGCCACTGGCGATGATCGCCAGTTTCGCCCAGGTCAACGGTGTCGATTTGCGCCAGGAAAACAACGGCGCCTTGAAACGTCTGGGTGATCGCGTGCTTGCAGGCGTGGAAGACCCGGATGAATTCGAGGAGAAGAACGGTAAAGAGCAGGACATGACCGACCTCAAGGTCGACTCGAAATTCGCCTGGCTCGAACCGTTCTGCTCGCTCTACACCTGCCCGCCGGATGTGCTGGAGCGCAAGCACAAGATGCAGCCGTTCAAGACCTTCCGCCTCGGTGGGGATTTGACCAAGGTCTACGACCCGGCCAGCGAGAAGGGCAAAGGCTCTTAAGACACACGCAAAACCCCTGTGGGAGCGAGCCTGCTCGCGATGACTGATTGCCAGTCGACATCAATGTTGAATGTCAGATCGCAATCGCGAGCAGGCTCGCTCCCACAGGGTCAGTGTCAGGCATGAGTTGAGTATTACGCCCTCTGATTTTTCATGGGGGGTTTGGGGGGGCCGTTGGCCCTTGACTGTTGGTTAAACATGGAGAGATCAGGATGGTATTTTCATCCAACGTGTTCCTGTTTCTGTTCTTGCCGATCTTTCTCGGCATGTACTACTTGAGCGGAATACGCTATCGCAACTTGCTGCTGCTGATCGCCAGCTACGTGTTCTACGCCTGGTGGCGTGTGGACTTCCTTGCGCTGTTCGCAGCCGTCACGCTGTGGAACTACTGGATCGGCCTGAAAGTCGGCGCCGCTGGCGTGCGGACTAAACCGGCCCAGCGCTGGCTGCTCCTGGGCGTGGGCGTCGACCTGTGCATCCTCGGCTACTTCAAGTACGCCAACTTCGGCGTGGACAGCATCAACGCGATGATGACCTCGGTCGGTCTGTCGCCGTTCATCCTGACCCACGTGCTGTTGCCGATCGGGATCTCGTTCTACATCTTCGAGTCCATCAGCTACATCATCGACGTCTACCGTGGTGATACACCGGCGACTCGCAACCTGATCGACTTTGCCGCATTCGTGGCGATCTTCCCGCACTTGATCGCGGGCCCCGTGTTGCGTTTCCGCGACCTGGCCGACCAGTTCAACAACCGCACCCACACCCTCGACAAGTTCTCCGAAGGTGCCACGCGGTTCATGCAGGGCTTCATCAAGAAGGTCTTCATCGCCGACACCCTGGCGGTGGTGGCCGACCATTGCTTCGCCTTGCAGAACCCGACCACGGGCGACGCCTGGCTCGGTGCCCTGGCCTACACCGCGCAGCTGTACTTCGACTTCTCCGGCTACAGCGACATGGCGATTGGCCTGGGCTTGATGATGGGTTTCCGCTTCATGGAAAACTTCAAACAGCCGTACATCAGCCAGTCGATCACCGAGTTCTGGCGTCGCTGGCACATCAGCCTGTCGACCTGGTTGCGTGACTACCTGTACATCACCCTCGGCGGTAACCGTAAAGGCACGCTGATGACCTATCGCAACCTGTTCCTGACCATGTTGCTTGGTGGTCTGTGGCACGGCGCGAACATCACGTACATCGTCTGGGGCGCCTGGCACGGCATGTGGCTGGCAATCGAAAAAGCCCTCGGCCTGAACACCTCGCCGCGCAGCATCAACCCGATCCGCTGGGCGCTGACCTTCCTGCTGGTGGTCATGGGCTGGGTGATCTTCCGCTCGGAGAACCTGCACGTCGCCGGTCGCATGTACGGCGCGATGTTCAGCTTCGGCGAATGGTCGCTGTCGGAACTCAACCAGGCCAGCCTCACCGGCCTGCAAGTGGCAACCCTGGTGGTGGCGTACGCAACCCTGGCGTTCTTCGGCATCCGTGATTTCTACACCAACCGGCCGCCGGTCAAGACCAAGCCTGCCGTCAACGTCGAGGCCGATGGCCCTGCCACGGCTACGCCTGGAATGATCAAAGCCGTACCGGGCGACAACCCGGCCAGCATCCACGAGCCGGGTTACACCGTCGGCGTTGAAGCGACTGTGCAACCGGCCTACTGGACCGCTGACTGGTCCCGTTACGTGATGCGCGCCCTGGTGCTGCTGCTGTTCATCGCCTCGATTCTCAAACTCTCGGCGCAAAGCTTCTCGCCGTTCCTTTACTTCCAGTTCTGAGGGATCTGACCATGACCCGCTCATTACGCATCTTCTACATCGCCCTGTTCCTGGTGACCTTGCTGGTCCTGGGCGTGTGGTCGGTACGCAGCTTCTTCGGCTTCAGTACCAACGCCGATGCCACCGTGCTCAACGGTCGCTGGAGCAAAGCCGTCGAGACGCATTACGACGACGAGTTCCCGATCAAGCGCCTGGGCACCAATATTTGGGCCGCACTGGACTTCAAACTGTTCAACGAAGGTCGTCCGGGCGTGGTGCTCGGTCGCGATCAGTGGCTCTACAGCGATGAAGAGTTTCACCCGATCGTCAACGAAGAGTTGAACCTGCAAGGCAACTACGCGCTGGTCGAAGGCGTGCGCCAGGAACTGAAAGAGAAAGGCGTGAAACTGGTGATGGCGATCGTGCCGGCCAAGACTCGCCTGTACCCGGAACACCTAGGTGAAGTGAAGCCGGCGAGTATCCACGCCAACCTCTATCAGGACTTCCACGCTCGTGTGGCGGCCACCAAGATCCTCGCTCCCGACCTGCTCGGCCCGCTGCAAAGGGGCAAGCAAAACGGTCAGCAAGTGTTCCTGCGCACCGACACCCACTGGACCCCGGAAGGCGCGCAAATCGCTGCCGAGACCCTGGCCAAAACCATTGCCGACAAGGCTCCGCTCAGCGGCGAACCGCAAAACTTCGTCACCGAACCTGCGGAGAAGGTAACGCACAAGGGTGACCTGCGGTTGTTCCTGCCGCTGGACCCGCTGTTCGAAAACCTGATGCCGGCGCAAGAGCCTTTGCAAAAGCGCAACACCGTGGCTACCCAGGATCAGGCTGCCGGTGACGACGCCCTGTTCGCCAACACAGAAGTGCCAGTGGCCCTGATTGGCACCAGCTACAGCGCCAACCCGAACTGGAACTTCGTCGGTGCGCTGAAAGAAGCACTGCACAGCGACGTGGTCAATTACGCCGAAGACGGCCATGGCCCGATTCTGCCGATGCTCAGCTACCTGAAAAGCGATGCTTTCAAGAACAGCCCGCCACAAGTGCTGATCTGGGAGTTCCCTGAACGATATCTGCCTGTGAACAACGAAATCGGTGACGCCGACCCGCAGTGGGTCGCAGAGCTTAAACAAGCCGGCGCACGCCAACAAAACGTAGCTGCAAACACTAAATCCGAGACGCCCGACCGGGCGCAAAACTGAAAGAGAGGTACTACCATGACTTTCACTACTACTCCTCGCCGTCTCGCCGCTCGCTCCTTAAAAGCAGTTGCCCTCGTCGCTGGCATGAGCGTTCTGTCCATGCAGGCCTTCGCCGGTGACGCCGCGCTCTACGGCCCGACCGCACCAAAAGGCTCCAGCTTCGTACGTGTCTACAACGCTGGTAACGCCGAAGTCAGCGCCACCGTTGGCACCACCAACCTGAGCGAAGTCGCGCCGCTGTCCAGCACCGATTTCAGCTTCATGCCAGGCGGCGACTACAGCGCCAAGGTCGGCAGCCAGACCCTGCCGGTGAAATTGGCCGGCGACCACTATTACACACTGGTCAACAACGCCAGCGGCGCGCCACAACTGATCGAAGAGCCGCCGTTCAAGAACAAGCAGAAATCCCTGGTTCGCGTACAGAACCTCAGCGACAAGGCCCTGACCCTGAAAACCGCCGACGGCAAGACCGAAGTGGTCCCGTCCGTGGCGGCCAAGGGCCGTGGCGAGCGTGAAATCAACCCGGTGAAAGTCAGCCTGGCACTGTACGACGGCGCCACCAAAGTCGGCGACGTGAAACCGGTTGCCCTGGAACGAGGCGAAGCCGCGGTGCTGTACGTCACCGGCAAAGGCAGCAGCCTGTCGCCAGTGTGGGTGAAACGCCCGGTTTCGACACGCTGATTAATTTTCCTGACTGACGCATCCCCCTGTGGGAGCGAGCCTGCTCGCGATTACGGTCTGACATTCAGCATTGATGTCGACTGATACGCCGCCTTCGCGAGCAGGCTCGCTCCCACAATGAACTGAGGAGTCAGTCGGGACACGGAACAAGAACAAGAGTGAAACGACAGAACGCAGTAGCTCTGACCCATACGATATTCAAGGAGTAACAACATGATTCCGGTGATCTTGTCAGGTGGTAGCGGCTCACGTCTTTGGCCGCTTTCGCGTAAGCAATTCCCCAAGCAATTCCTCGCCCTGACCGGCGAACAAACGCTGTTCCAGCAAACCCTGGAACGCCTGGTGTTCGAAGGCATGGACACCCCGATCGTGGTGTGTAACAAGGAACACCGTTTCATCGTCAACGAGCAGTTGGGCGCCCGCAACCTGGACGTGCAGCGCGTGCTGATGGAGCCCTTCGGCCGCAACACCTCGCCAGCAGTGGCCCTGACCGCGATGATGCTGGTCAATGAAGGTCGCGACGAGTTGATGCTGGTGCTGCCGGCCGACCACGTGCTGGAAGACCAGAAAGCCCTGCAACGTGCCCTGGCCCTGGCCACCGTAGCGGCCGAGCGTGGCGAGATGGTGCTGTTCGGCGTGCCGGCGACCAAACCGGAAACCGGTTACGGCTACATCAAATCCACCAACGATGCCCTGCTGCCGGAAGGCGTCAGCCGCGTCTCGCACTTCGTCGAAAAACCCGACGTGAAACGCGCCACCGAGTTCGTCCAGTCCGGTGGTTACTTCTGGAACAGCGGCATGTTCCTGTTCCGCGCCAGCCGTTTCCTCGAAGAACTGAAAAAACACGATCCGGACATCTACGACACCTGCGTACTGACGCTGGAACGCAGCGCGCAGGATGCCGATACCGTCGACATCGACGCCGCCACCTTCGCCTGCTGCCCGGACAATTCCATCGACTATTCGGTGATGGAAAAAACCCAGCGCGCCTGCGTAGTACCGCTGACCGCAGGCTGGAGCGATGTCGGTTGCTGGTCGTCGCTGTGGGAAGTCAATGCAAAAGACGCCAACGGTAACGTCACCAAGGGCGATGTGGTCATCCAGGACAGCAAAAACTGCATGATCCACGGCAACGGCAAACTGGTGTCGGTGATCGGCCTGGAAAACATCGTGGTCGTCGAAACCAAGGACGCCATGATGATCGCCCACAAGGACAAGGTCCAAGGCGTCAAACAGATGGTCAACACCCTCAACGAACAGGGCCGCAGCGAAACCCAGACCCACTGCGAAGTCTATCGTCCGTGGGGCTCCTACGACTCGGTCGACATGGGCGGCCGCTTCCAGGTCAAGCGCATCTCGGTCAAGCCGGGCGCCTGCCTGTCGCTGCAAATGCACCACCACCGCGCCGAACACTGGATCGTGGTCAGCGGCACCGCCGAAGTGACCTGCGACGAAAACGTGTTCCTGCTCACTGAAAACCAGTCGACCTACATCCCGATCGCCTCGGTTCACCGTCTGCGCAACCCGGGCAAGATTCCCCTCGAGATCATCGAAGTGCAATCGGGCAGCTACCTGGGCGAAGACGATATCGAGCGGTTTGAAGATATCTACGGTCGCTCCACCCCGATCGAACGCGGCGTGTCGGTGAAAACCATCGCGCAGTGATTGCCCGGTAAAACAAAAAGCCCCCGTCCAGCCCGCTGCGTTCCCTATCCGCAGTGGGTTGGGTGGGGGCTTTTTACATCTGGGTCATCATGGTTAAAAAGGTATCCATTGATTGCTCTTCGCCGGCCTGTAAGCGACGATGTAGGCACTCGGAATCGGAGTAATGAACGTCATTTCCACAGTCGTGGGTGGAATCATCACAACGAATAGGGATTGATCCAGGGTGTCGCCACTCATCAACACCCTCGCATCCAGCCTTCCTTTCGGAGTGAATTTGAAAGGCGATCCGAGCCCCATCGTTTGCGCATTGATATCCCGTTCTTTAAGGTCAGGAATTTCCATCCGATACAGATAATTCCTGGTGTCACCAAATCCGCCAGAGTCTTCATCCATGCCCGTGGATACGTATCTAGGAACAGGACTCCTCACATGTTCGTTGGCGACGGTATTCATCCCTTTGGACACTACTGCGTGCCTGAATTCCTGCTTGATTTCTCCCCCCCGGTTGTCCTTGGGATAAAAACCACCTGCGGCACGGATTTGATCGGGTGAACGATCATCTGCCCTCATGACCACAACCCCCCCGCGTTGACCAATCGACAATGAGTGCGAGCCGACAACCATTGAACCGGTCGCGTATGAAGGGAGTGGCCTTGTCGGCAGAGGTTCAGTGAATAATGCAACTTGCGGCTTCGGTGGTAGCTTGGGGGCGACCTCTTTCACTGGCGCAGCTATCGTCATCCGCACCCCGGGCACGGGTGGACGGGGAGCAGCAGATGGGCCTGCTACTGGCCTCGGCGGAACAGGGGGACGTGCAGATGCCGGGGTCTCGGAAACATTGTTTTCAGAAAAAAGTCCTTTCAGTTTTGAAACTACACCACCCTTTTCCTTGTTATCCGGGTTAAGCCCGTTTTCATCGACTAGCCCGATCGGGTCGTTCCGCACCATCCGGTACAGATTAAGACCATCGATAGCCCCCGCCGGATCCGGATTCACCCACCGCTGCAACCACGGGATGTAATAGCGGTATCCATAGTAATAAATCCCCGTCGCATCCCGCTCCTTGCCCGAGTAGCGAACGGTTTTGTAACTGACCTCGATCACATCATCCCCGGCCAGATACGCCGTCTCGCCAAACGGATAAAAAATTTCCCGGCTGATGATCCGTGCATCAGCAGCCAGCTCCAGGCTGATCGAGCCCAAATGATCGGTGCAGCCATATCGATATTGGTCGTTTGTGCCCGAAGGCGGGAGACTCTCCCAGTGCAACACCCGAACGCTATTGAGTCCGGCCTGGGCGGTGATCACCTGTAGTACCTCGCCGGTGCCGGTATCGGTGCGCAGCTCCAGCCCCGGCAAGTAACGCACGTCAGCGACCACGGTTCGGGCGTTGGTCTGCAATGAGCGAATTTTACGTACCCGCTGGCCACCGCCATCGTAGACGTACGACTCCCGGTCATTGCGCCCGGAGGCACGTTCCACCGGGCTGACCGAATGCAACTGATTACGCAGATTCCACGTCAAGAGCCGACCCTGATCCAACTCCAGCAAATTGCCCCTGGCGTCGAACGCCGCAGCGATTTCTTCTTCGGTGGGCGGCACGCCGTTGCGCCAGGGTAGGCAGCGATTACTGTAGCTGGCGGCTTTCAAATTGTGTCCGTGTTTTTGCGCGCCGACGTGGGTCAACTTCAGCAGATTGCCACCCTCGTCATAGCAGTAGGTCTGGCGGTAGTTGCTGACTGCCGCCGGATCGGCGCGACCAACCGACTCTGGCCCTTGATTGGGACCACCCGCCTCCCAACCAGAGGCCTCGATTAACTGGTAAAGGCTGTCGTAGCAGAAGCGACTGATCGGATCGATGCGCTGGTTGGCGAAGTAGCGCACCGGCAGCGCCTTGTCCTCGATGCTCAACACGTTGCCTATCCGGTCATAGTCGTAAATCAGATGCTGCAACATTCGGGCGCCGGCATCCTGTGCCCGACGTTCCATCAACAGACCATCTTCGGGACGATAAACGAAGGTTGTTTGCACTGCGTTGCCCGTCGTTTCGTGCTCGATCTGCCCCTGCGCGCTGTACTGGATATCGCTGACCAACGTTTGCCAGGTGGTCAGTCCATGGAGTCGCAGACGGGTTTCACGCAACTGACCATCACGGGTCAGACTGAAGACCTGACGATTGCCCTTGGCGTCGGTCTGTTCCAACACATCACCCAGTGGGCCGAACCGCCAGGCGGATGTCGCGCCCAAACCGGACTCAAGCAAGTGCTGGCGATCAGTTTCCAGTGGTGGCCAATCCGGGGACACCGGGTCCAACGTAAAGTGGCGGGTGTTTTCAACACATTGACCGCTGATCGCAAACGCATCAAACAGCACACTGCCCGCTGGATCATCGTGACGAATCAGTTGGCCGTACTGGTTACGGTCCTGATTGCCCTGGCCAGGGCAGCCATAGGCAAAGCGTTCGACACAGCGACGCGGTTGCGCAGCGCCCTGCTCCAACACCGCCACTGGCCGCAGCAAATCGTCATATTCAACCTCGCGACGGGTTTCGCGGCTGTCCCGGCCCAACAACACTTCGTCGGCCAAGCCATGCAGGTTGATCTGCGTTCCAGCATCAACGCTGTCCGTGCGCAGCGCGCTCCCGGACAGCGAGTACACCGTGGTCAGATTGGGAGTGGCCAGGGGATCGCCCACTTGCAGCGCCCACAATCGCGGATCCCACTGTTTCACCGCACGCCCTGCGCCATCGTGAACAGTGCGGTTAATGCGGGCCTCG
This sequence comes from Pseudomonas sp. LBUM1673, assembly GCF_059695645.1. NCBI lineage: Bacteria > Pseudomonadati > Pseudomonadota > Gammaproteobacteria > Pseudomonadales > Pseudomonadaceae > Pseudomonas > Pseudomonas sp. LBUM1673. Next base: position 1,114,155 of record NZ_CP166780.1, on the reverse strand, counting down.
GTGGGCAGGTTTTCGACGGTGCGCCAATAATCAACCGAACGGATCGACAAGCCACGCGGATCGACGACCGTCAGTGTGGGTGTCTTGTGATGTATTCCCATTTCCACCGTCCATCGAATAACTGCCCTGTTGTCCAATGTCTTCTAACGTTTCGAGCGCATGGCTGGCTACTGTCAGAAATTACAGTACCGACCAGCGGTACAATCCCTTGCTCGCCGAATGTCCATTCCCGTGCCCCTTCGGTAGGATGGTGGTCATGAGTTCAAGGAGCGTTCAAACATGTTCATCGGCGTCCTGCTGGTCATCACCTGGCTGATCTTGCTGCTGCGCTATCCGGCCAAGGCCCTGCCGGTGTCCATGGCCGCCGCCGTCGGGTTGGGTCTGCTGGCGACCTGGGTGATCTGGTCGGACAACCGCGAGGTCAAGCAACTGGCACGCCTTGAGTTGCGCATTACCTACGCGCCAGAACATTGTCCGGCAGACCGGCCGTTGCAGCTGACCATGAACAACGGCAACGACGTGCCGCTGACTGAACTGCGCTGGCGCGTCGCCGCTTATGCGCCGGGCGACACGGTCAATCTGGCCGATAATCAATACGCCGCACCACGTTATCGCGGCCCCGGTGAACTGCAGGCCGGCGCCAGTTGGGAAGACTGTTTGCCGCTGCCACCGCTACGCCCTGGCTACCGCCCACAAACCCTGGAGTTTCGCGCCGAGCGTTTGCAGGGTAGTTTCTCCGACTGATCCCACTTTTTTGCACAAGGACCGCGCCATGCCCGTTGCATTGATTACCGGTTGTTCCAGCGGAATTGGCCGCGCCCTCGCCGATGCCTTCAAAAGTGCCGGTTACGAAGTCTGGGCCAGCGCCCGCAAAGCTGAAGACGTGACGGCCCTGACTGCCGCCGGCTTCACCGCCGTGCAACTGGACGTTAACGATGGCCCGGCCCTCGAACAGCTGAGCGAGCGGATCAATCAGCAACTCGGCGGCCTCGATGTGCTGATCAACAATGCCGGTTATGGCGCCATGGGGCCATTGCTCGACGGCGGTGTGCCGGCCATGCAGCGCCAGTTCGAAACCAACGTGTTCGCGATTGTCGGCGTCACTCGCGCGATGTTCCCGGTGCTGCGCCGCGCCAGGGGCCTGGTGGTGAACATCGGCAGTGTTTCCGGGGTTCTGGTCACGCCGTTTGCCGGCGCCTACTGCGCCTCGAAAGCCGCGGTGCATGCCTTGAGCGATGCCTTGCGCATGGAACTGGCGCCGTTCGGCGTGCGAGTCATGGAAGTTCAGCCGGGGGCCATCGCGTCCAGCTTCGCCAAGAATGCCGGCCATGAGGCTGAGCAACTGATCACCGAACAATCGCCGTGGTGGCCGCTGCGTGAAGGCATTCGGGCACGGGCCAAAGCGTCTCAGGACAAACCGACGCCGGCCAGCGAGTTTGCCGCCGGTTTGCTCAAGGCTGTGCAGCAGAGCAAACCGCCGCGTCTGGTGCGTTTGGGTAACGGTAGCCGGGCGTTGCCGTTGATGGCGGGATTGCTGCCCAAGGGGTTGCTGGAGTCGGGGTTGATGAAGCGGTTCGGGTTGCGCGGGCAGCTCTGATACCGGGTCGACGCGTTCGCGGGCAAGCCTCGCTCCTACAGGATGAACGCCATCTCAAAATTAGCGCACGACCTGTAGGAGCGAGGCTTGCCCGCGAACGCGTCGGCACAATCACCGAAAATTCCGAAACTTTTCTGATATCCATAAGTGACCGAACGTCCCATGATCGACTACACCGAATACTTTGACGAAGTGATCCAGGCCCACATAGCCATCGAGCAATGGTTGGCCGAGGAGCGAGACGAGTCCGAGCTTGAGCAATTGCTGACGCGTTTTTCGCCGCAGTTTTCCATGGTCTCGCCGTTGGGCCGGGTGCTGGATTTCGAGGCGTTGAATGAATTGTTTCTGCTGGCGGGCGGGAAGAAACTCGGGTTCAGGATTGATCTCAGCGAGTTGCGAGGTGTCGCGCTGTATGGCGGTGGCGCAGTGGTGAGTTACCGCGAGCAGCAGACTGATGCGACAGGGCTGCATTCTGATCGGCGATCCTCGGTGGTGTTTGAGAAACAGGCCGATGGCAAGGTGATTTGGCGGCATTTGCATGAGACGTTTTGCAAGGAGTGAACCTGAGTCGCTCCCATCGCGAGCAGGCTCGCTCCTACAGGGGACTTGCGTCGTTCACCGAATCAGCGTCCGACCTCGGTCAATGTGGGAGCGAGCCTGCTCGCGATGGGCGCGACTCGGTCTAACGGTTAGTTAACAACCACCGTGCAAGTAATCCCCGCCGCCAACAACACTCCCTCCGGCACTTCATCAATGTGAATCCGCACCGGTACTCGCTGCGCCAGGCGCACCCAGTTGAAGGTCGGGTTCACGTCGGCGATCAGCTCGCGGCTTTCCGGGTTGTCGCGGTCATAGATGCCCCGAGAAATGCTTTCCACATGCCCCTTGAGCACTTCGCCGCTCATCAATTGCATGTCGGCTTTATCCCCCACGTGCACACGGGGCAGTTTGGTTTCTTCGAAGAAGCCATAAACCCAGAACGAATTCATGTCGACCACCGCCATTTTCGCTTCGCCGATGCGCGCGTAGTCGCCGCGATGCACGTTGAGGTTGGTCACGTAGCCGTCCACTGCCGCGCGCACTTCGGTGCGTTTGAGGTTCAGTTCAGCCGCTTCCAGTTGTGCCTGGGCGTGTTGATAGTCGGCCAGGGCCGAGTCGGCGATGTTCGTGGCGTCGTCGCGGTTTTCCCTGGAGATCACCAGGTTGTCGAGGTCGGCGCGGCGATGGGCGTTGACCTTGCGCATCTCCCACGTGGCCTTGCGCGATGCGACCAGGTTCTGCGCCTGTTTCACCGCGATGCGATAGTGCTCGGGGTCGATGCGCATCAGCAGGTCGCCCTTTTTCACCAACTGATTGTCGCGCACCGGCACGTCCACGACCTCACCGGTGACGTCGGCGGCGACATTGATGATGTCCGCGCGCACGCGGCCGTCGCGGGTCCAGGGGGTGTTCATGTAATGCACCCACAGCGTCCGGCCGATCCACAGGGCAAGGGCCAACACCAGCAGGGTCGCGAGCAGGCTGAAAAGCTTTTTCATCAGGGCATTCTCAGTGGTAGTGAGTCAACGGTAGACAGTCAGCGCCAAAGCGCCGAACAGACAGATAAACAGACTCAGGCGCAGCAGCGCCGGGTGCCAGAAGAAGCGGTACAGATCGAATCCGGACAAGAACCGGTCAAGGGCCCAGGCCAGCGCCGCCGCAATGAAAAACATCAGGGTCATGGTGGGCATGTACACGCCGTGGAAGGCGATTTCACGAGGCATGGGCAAGTCCTTGAGGCTTGGCGACGGCATAAGTGGCCAGTGGCGATTGCGGGTCCAGCAACGAGGTACGGATGAAGTGCAGGTAGCTTTTCACCCGGCGCAATGCAGAGGTGTCGAAGTGCGGCGCGAAGGGCTCGTCGGTGGCCTGCACGTGGCTGATCGCGTGGTCGACCGCGACCAGAGCACGTTCCAGATTGCTCTGGCTCGGTTGCAGAAACAGTCGCACCAACGAACGCCCCATCACCCGAATTGACTCGCGCCACGGTTGTGATTCGGCGTACGCCGGGTGCACTGGCAAAATCGCCTGTTCCTTGCGTAACTCGATGATCGCGTGGCCGACTTCCAGCACCACCAACATCCAGCGCAGCAAGTCCCGTTGCACCTGCGGCTGTCCCGCTGCGAGACCGTAGGCCTGATGCAGCAAGTCCCGCGTGCGGCTTTCGAAACTCGACGCCAGGCCCTTGAGTTTGCCGCTGATGGCGTACACCACTTGCCCGCGCAAATCCTGCTCCAGGCGCCGCCACAACCAGCGGCTGTTGGGCGGCAGAATGATCGCCCCGGCCGCCGCGCACACCAGCATGCCCATGATCATGGCGATGTAGTCGTTGACGAAGGCGTAAGGGTTGTAGACCGTGAGGTTGTCCGGCACTGAACCGGTGCTGAAGAAAATCAGCAACCCCAGGCCGACCCCGGCGTATTGCGGCCGTGAGGTCAGGAACGAGCCGAGCACGATCACCGGCGCCAGCATCACGCAAAGCAACGGAAAACCGTCGATCCAGGGGAAGATGAAAAACATCTCGACGAAACCGATCAGCGCCCCGAGCAACGTCCCGTAGGCCATCTGAATAGCCATGCGCTTGGGGTTCGGTGTCGCCGCGCTAAGGCCTACGGTGGCGGCAGCGATCAAGGTCATGGTCGCCCCACTCGGCCACGCGGTGGCCACCCAATAACTGCCGAGAACCACGAGAATGAACGCTGCGCGAATGCCCGACGCCGCCGAGGCCAGCCAGTTGGTTTGCGGGGTGAAAGGCTCGTCCCAACGCTCCCGTTCGTGGCGGTGATCGGCCAGGGACGCATGGGTCTGTGCATAACTGTGCAGGTCGTCGACGAAGCGATAAAGCAGCTCGTAGGCGGTATGAAAATCCAGCTGCTCGGCGTCGCTCGGATCACTTTCCTGAAAGGTCGCCCGCAGGCTGCGGACCCGCGCCGGCAAGTTTTCCTTATAGGTCGCCAACGCGGTGGCCAGGCGTGCAGCGTCGGGGCTGGTCAAGGCGCGACCGCTGAAGCCGTCGAGCACTTCGGCCAGGTCCTGCAATCCCGGTTTGATCGCCGCGACAACGTGATCGGTGCCGCTGCTGCGCAAGCGTTCGAGCAACTGATGCAGCGCATTGAAGCGCGTGGTAACGCCCATGAATTCGCTGTTCAAGCGACTGAGCCGCCCGTTGCGTCGACGCATGTGCGGGTCTTCGAACACCGTCACGCTGCGCAGCCCTTCCAAGCCCACGGCCTCGGCAATGAAGCGCACGTTGCCCGCTTCAAACGCCTCGCGCTGACTGCGACCGCGCAAGCCATCGGTGACGAACAAGGCAAACACGCTGAAGCGCTGATACAGCGCATTACGCATTGCGGCGCTGGCGGTTTGCGGCAGGATCGCGGCGCTCACCAGCGTCGAGCAGAGAATCCCCAGGGAGATTTCCAACACGCGCCAGACTGCCGCCATGAATGCGCCGTCCGGGTGGGCCAGGGCAGGTAGTCCGATCATCGCCGCCGTGTAACCGGCGAGCACAAATCCGTAGGCACGGAAGTTGCGATAACGCGCCGCGCCGGCCGAACAGAGGCCAACCCAGATCGCCAGCGAGCCGAGGAACAGTTCGGTGTTCTGCGCGAACAAGGCAATCAACGCAACCATCACCGTCGAGCCGGCCAAGGTGCCGAGCAAGCGATAGAAACTCTTGGCGAACACCTGGCCGCTTTGCGGCTGCATGACGATGAACACCGTGATCATCGCCGTGCGCGGTTGCGGCAACTCAAGGCGCATGGCCAGCCACAAGGTCAGGAACGCCGCGAACAGCACCTTGAAAATGTAGACCCAGGTCACGCCGTCGCTGCGTGCCCAGTCGAAAAAACCCCGGCGCCATTCAAGGGAATATAGCCAGCGCAAGGGTGCGGGCAAGGGAGTCATGGAATTTTGCTCAATGAAATTCAGTCAGGTCGCGGAACCTGTGGGAGCGAGCCTGCTCGCGATGGCGATTTCACATTCAACATTGATGTCGACTGACACACCGCTATCGCGAGCAGGCTCGCTCCCACAGGTTTTGTATTCAACGCAAAAGAACCGGGGTTTTCGGGGGCTGGGTTTTCTCGGCATTCGGGACGTCGTTGCCAGCGCCGAGGCCTCCGCCCAAAGCAGTCACCAATTGCGCATGAGCGCTCAACCGTGCGGCCTGAACCTGCTGCTGCACTTGTTGCTGCTTGAACAACAAGGTCTGCGCATTGAGCACGTTGAGGTAATCGGTGAGCCCACGTTGGTAGGCGATCATCGCGATGTCGTAGGTCTTCTGCGCCGTGGCCACCGACTCGGCGGTGAAGGCCTGTTGCTTGTCCATCGACTGGCGGCGAATCAACTGGTCGGAGATATTCTTCAGTGCGTTGACCAGCGTCTGGTTGTACCTGGCCACGGCGATGTCGTAACCGGCCGAGGCTTCGCCCAACTCCGAACGCAAGCGGCCGCCGTCGAAGATCGGCAGCGAGATCGCCGGGCCGACGCTGTAGTTGAGCTTCTTGCCAGAAAAAAACTCCAGAGCACCGCCGCCAGTGGCCATGTAGCCGAGGCTGCCGACCAGATCGACGTTGGGGTAGAAGCAGGCGTGGGCGACATCGATACCCCGCGCCTGCGCCGCCACTTGCCAGCGACCGGCAACCACGTCCGGGCGTTGACCGAGCAGCTGCGCCGGCAGCGACGACGGCAACTTCAGCGCCGTGCCCAACGCCAGCGTCGGCCGTTGCAATTGCGCACCCTCCCCCGGCCCAAAGCCTGCAAGCGCGGCGAGCTGATTGCGGCTAAGGGCGATTTCCTCATCCAGCGCATCGAGTTGGCGATGGGTTTCCGGTAGCGGCGTTTCGGCCTGGCTGACTTCGAAATGGGTGCCGATGCCACCGCCCAGACGTTTTTGCGCCAGATCGAGAATTTGCTGTTGCTGCTTCAAGGTCGCGGCGACGATGTCCAGTTGCGCGTAATGCAACGAGAGTTCGATGTAGGCGCGCACGATGTTGTTCTGCAATTCAAGCTGGGCCTGCCGCGCTTCGGCGGCGCTCATGTGGGCCATGTCCACGGCACGCTCGGTGGCGTTGCTTTCGCGACCCCAAAGGTCGAGGGTATAGCTCAAACCCAGCGCGGCGTTGTTGTCCCAAGTGGTGGTGTTGGCCAACTCGCCGGGGCCATAGAACTGATCGGTGGGCCAGTTGTGGCGCTTGAGGGTGGATTGGCCATTGATCTGCAACGACTCGGCGGCCTCGGCAATGCCGGCCATGGACCGGGCCTGACGCACGCGCGCGGCGGCCATGGCCATGCTCGGGCTGCCTTGCAGGGCGAGGTCGATCCAGCGATTCAGTTGCGGGTCGCCGTAGGCTTTCCACCATTGGGCGGTGGGCCAGTGAGCGTCCCGAGCGGCGCTCTGAATAGCTTCGTCGGTGGCCAGTGAATTAGCCTCCAGTGCCTTGCCTTGTGGGGCAATACCAGCGGTTGCGATGCAGCCGCTGATTGCTAGGGTTAAAGCCAAAACACTGAGCGTCTTGAGCGCTCTGTTGATGCGACGCGGCACTGCTGCGATTTCCTGAAATAGGGAGGGATCCTGTAGGAGCGGCGCAATTCTAGGGGTGGGCCTTGTTGGCGATAAGCCGGGATTCCTGTGAATCTTTGTTACCGTTAACGAGATAATCCCTGGGTCCATCTTTAGTCGCCTGTAAAAAATCAGAAACTTCGTGTCACAATTTGCCATTCGCCAAGAGAGCACCCCATGGACACTTTGCAAAACATGCGCGCCTTCAGTTACGTGGCCGAGGCCGGCAGCTTCACCGCCGCCGCCGTGCAACTCGACACCACCACGGCCAACGTCTCGCGCGCGGTCTCCAACCTGGAAGCCCACCTGCAAACCCGTTTGCTCAACCGCACCACCCGCCGCATCGCCCTGACCGAAGCCGGCAAGCGCTACTTATTGCGCTGCGAGCAGATCCTGGCCTATGTCGAAGAAGCCGAAGCCGAGGCCAGCGACGCCCACGCGCGCCCGGCCGGGCAACTCAAGGTGCACACCATGACCGGCATCGGTCAGCACTTCGTGATCGACGCCATCGCCCGCTACCGCAAAACTCACCCGGACGTGACCTTCGACCTGACCATGGCCAACCGCGTGCCGGATTTGCTCGACGAGGGCTACGACGTGTCCATCGTGCTCGCCAGTGAATTGCCGGATTCCGGCTTCGTCTCCCAGCGCCTGGGCATCACCTACAGCATCGTTTGCGCATCGCCCGCCTATGTAAAAGCCAACGGCTGCGCGCACAAACCCAGCGACCTGCTCAACCACGCCTGCCTGCGCCTGGTGAGCCCGGTGATCCCATTGGAAAAATGGACCTTCGACGGCCCGGAAGGCCAGGAAATGGTCACCATCAACAGCTCACCGTTTTTGGTGAACTCCGCTGACGCGATGAAAACCGCGATCACCAGTGGCATGGGGGTTGGGGTGTTGCCGGTGTATGCGGCGATTGAAGGGCTGCGTAACGGCACGCTGGTGCGGGTGATGCCGAACTACCGCTCGCAGGAACTGAATCTGTATGCGATCTACCCGTCGCGGCAGTACCTGGATGCAAAGATCAAGACGTGGGTCGAGTACTTGCGCGGGTCGTTGCCGGAGATTTTGGCGGCGCATCAGGCGGAATTGGCGGCGTATGAGTTGAGTGGGAGTTTGGGTGGGGCTCGGCTGGCGAATTGAGGTGTGTGGACTGCGGGTCAGGTAAGCAGTCCGAAGACTTTTCCGCACCAAAACACGCAAAAGCCAACGAATGAATAGGAAAAAATCTGGTCGGGAATCACAACCAATCGTCGCAGGCACAAGGGGAAGCGCTTGATGTCATCCATAGCGTATGGGTCGCTTCTCGACAGAAAGACATCGTCCTGAAAGAGCATGGTCGAGATGTGAGCCAAGCGATAATAGCGACCATAAAAACCATCCCCCATGACACGACGATTGCGACCTACGAAGTAGGACTCATTGAGGTGAGATTCGACTTCTTCAAGTCTGAGAAAACTGATGTATACACGCAGCAGTAGAAACATAAACATCAGGGCAATACAGCCCACCAAAGTGGCAATCCAGAACAATTTCAGATCGCTCATTGGGCTAGAGCAATTGTTATGCACAAAGACACGAAACCGTACCAAAGCACGAGTCCCCCCGCGCCGACCAGCGTAATCCGCATAAGGTTTGTGGGGATTTCCACCCATTTCTTTAAGCTCGCCGGCAAGATTTCAGCTTCCATAAAAGCATACGGGTCCAGCATCTGATGCTGATCGAAATTACCCGTTAATGCACCTATCAATCTGAGTCTGTTCATCCGTCCAAGCGGGCCATTGCCCGCAATGTTTCGATTGATACTCACTAGGTGAGACGCGATGAAGTGATCTTCAATCTGATCGAGCTTGAAGTAGGCGGCAAACAAAATGATGGTTTGGCTGAGGAGCATCAGCCCTCCAACAAGCATCCATAAAGTGAGCGGAATGGGATCAAGATAGGGAGAAATCACAGGTAACCCTTCATATTGATCCAAACCACAATGCCAAATCCCCATACGAGGCAAAAAGCATTGATATGGCCCGGGACAATGACCCAAGGCCGCAAGTGCTTAGGAAAATGTTTTACTTCCTCGATTGTGACTGGGTCCAATTTGCAAAAGGGCCTGATTACCAAAAGCGACCATATCAACAACAAATTTCCGGTCCTGAAGATGAGCGGTGTATTGGCGTCACCACGGTGAAACTTGACGAAGCTGGAGTGTTGAAAATGACTTTGTATCTCTTTGAGTTTGTAGGTCGCTACATACGCCAAAAATCCGTAGTTCAGAAAAAATAGCGCAAAAAGCGGAATACCGGACAAGCCAATGATCTGGTCAAGCGACATTACTTAATAACCTCATACAGCTTCTCGCCGATGTATTCACCGGTATGACCGCCACTGTCTCCCATTTGCGCCGCCAATATTGCGCTTACAACCAGCAGGCAAACCATCCCGCCCAATCCATAAGTCCCTGCGCCAATAGCTAAACAAGTGCCCTCAGCGACTGTCGCTCCAATTGCACCCGCTACGGCTCCTCCAGCTACATTCCCCAGCAGCTTCCCACCCTCCAAAAATTTGACCTCGCGACATTCCTCTTCGCGGCCGACGCGACATGTCTCGTAAACTTTCATCGCCGCCGAGCTTGCGCCCAAACCAATCGCCACATAACCACCTGCTTTTATGTACTTAGAGGCTCGCGCCACGCCATCAATATGGGTGGCATAGCCGGGCAACTGGCTGGGTGCACCGGCCTTGTTCCAATGATGAACTGTTCGACGCGTAGAAAGCCCCAACGCACGTTTAAGTTTGGGATGATCCGGGATGCCTGTGGCCTTGCGAACCAAAGGCCCCAAGCCCGCATCCAGTTTCGTCATGAGTCGCTTTCGCTTTGCAAAAAAATCGGGGGATTTCAGGTGGCCATACTGGCGGTATTGCTCCGTATGTAACCGCTCAAGTTCCTTTAAGGTGTCTTTTAGTGTTTCCAGGTGCTGGCCAACCATGAAAGATGTGACCCCCAACGACCCCGAGGCAACGCCCAGAAACGGTTCGATCACGTCATGATGCTCGACCAGAAATGCCGCTTCTTCATCGCTCAAGTCCTTCAGCGCGTCGTTCACCTTCTCCGCCGCGATCATCATTTGCGCTTCTTCGCGACGGCACATGTAATGCCGTGAGTCGCTGAAAATCACCATTTGCCCCGGTTTCACCCGCTCACCTAGATGGCGATTGAGCGAGCGGAATTCGCGGCGCAATGCGTCGCTTGGCGGTTTTTCGTACAGCGAGCGTTCCAGCGCTTCGAGGGTCATGGGGCGTTGGATGATGTGGAAGCCGGACTCAGCCGGTTTGGGCAGGGCGAAGGTGTGTTCTTCGACCAGATGTTGCGCCGGTGGTGGTTCGGGTTTGGGTTTGAAGGCGTTCCATGAAGCGCCGCCGTTATCGGGATCGATTCGTGGCGTGACCATCACCCAGTCGCCGTTGCTCACGGCGTTGATAAGTTTTTGCTGGTTGGCGGCTTGCATGTAGTTGGAGCGGTTGGCGCCGATCGCGCTTAGCAGATCGTCGAAGCCTTGCAGGTCGTCGGGGTAGCTCAGCGCCTGGCGCAGGTCGGTGGCCGCCTGATGACTGTCTAGCACCTGGCCACGCTGGCCGGCGAGTTGGTTCTGGGGGATGAGTCTGGTCACGCTCGTGTCCCGTTCCTTGAAAACCTGGGACTTTGGGGAGTGGGCTCAAGGGGGGATGCCGGGCGATTCGACTTTGCGTGTAGGGGAAGTCCGAGTTTTTTAATGGCGGCACTATGGGTGCTGCCGAAGGCTCCGATCTTTTAATCTTCCGCCGCTATCAATGACGTAAAGATCAAAAGATCGCAGCCTTCGGCAGATCCTACAGACGGGGTGAATTTTGAGGATGTTTCCGACGAGTTCTGTCGGTTGTTGGGTCGGAAGGGAAATGGGTAGGCTTTGTGGGTCGCTGGCAATTCAGCGACCGGGTCTGGAAAACCCGAAGATTAAAAGTCATGCCCCATGGCATACTGCAGCGCATTTTTTTGCTCGCAGTTCTGAGTTATGGCGGCTGTACGTGGGAGACCTTCGGGTCTGCCGGGTTTTGACCTTTTATCTCGGTTTTTCCAGTCCGCGTACAGCTGCCACCCTTTCGTCTGGAAAACGACAGATGGCAGCCCCTTAACTCAAAAGAGGTAAATGCCATGATTAAAGAAACACCAAATCCCCCTGAAACCGACGACGTTTCCCCCTACGAATCCCTCGATTCCAAAAAGCTCAACGACGCCGCTGAACGGGCGCTCAATCACTACCTCAACCCCTCCGCCCTCAAATCCCCCGTGGCCCGCAAGCCAAGCACGATGTTTATGGTTGCGCCGGATATCAAAGATGAAGACCTGTTGGCCCACACCTGCGAATCATTGGCCCAGGCCAGTGTGATGGCCAGCGATTTTGCGGGATACCTGGAAGGCCCACACCGACATACCGCGATGGCGATTCAGCAGATCGTCATGCTGGCCGAGCTGGCGGTGAACCGGATGCTCGATAACGTCGGCGTACCAAAACCCGCGCCACACAGCTGACCCGTTGTAGGAGCGAGGCTTGCCCGCGAAGGCTTTCTCACATTCAACATGGATGTCGCCTGACACGCCGTCATCGCGAGCAGGCTCGCTCCCACAGTTGAACCGTGTACATCTGCAAGAGATTGGTTGGCTGTCAGGCCGCCTTCGCGGGCAAGCCTCGCTCCTACAGTTTTGGATGGCGTTCACCCGGCAATCCGAGCACTCGCATAATGTCCGGGAAGAATGTTAGCGTGCTTGGCATTCTCCAAGCCCGACGAGCCCTCCTCCCATGAAAAAGACCGTCCTCGCCTTCAGCCGCATCACTCCACCCATGATCGAACGCCTGCAACAAGACTTCGACGTGATCGTGCCGAACCCGAAAAACGGCGACATCAACGCCCAATTCAACGAAGCCCTGCCCCACGTCCACGGCCTGATTGGCGTCGGTCGCAAACTCGGTCGCGCGCAACTGGAAGACGCCAGCAAACTGGAAGTGGTCTCCAGCGTCTCCGTTGGCTATGACAACTACGACCTCGCCTACTTCAACGAACGCGGGATCATGCTCACCAACACCCCTGACGTACTCACCGAAAGCACCGCCGACCTGGCCTTCGCCCTGCTCATGAGCAGCGCCCGCCGCGTCGCCGAGCTGGACGCCTGGACCAAGGCCGGCCAATGGCAAGCCACCGTCGGCGCGCCGTTCTTCGGTAGCGATGTGCATGGCAAAACCTTAGGCATCGTCGGCATGGGCAACATCGGCGCGGCCATCGCCCGTCGTGGTCGGCTGGGCTTCAACATGCCGATTATCTACAGCGGCAACAGCCGCAAGACCGAACTTGAACAGGAACTCGGCGCACAGTTGCGCAGCCTGGACCAACTGTTGGCCGAAGCCGATTTCGTCTGCCTGGTGGTGCCCCTCAGCGAAAAAACCAGGCACCTGATCAGCCACCGCGAACTGGCGCTGATGAAACCGAGCGCCATTCTGGTGAATATCGCGCGAGGCCCGGTGGTGGACGAACCGGCCCTGATTGAAGCGCTGCAAAACAACCGTATTCGCGGCGCCGGGCTGGACGTCTACGAGAAAGAACCGCTGGCCGAGTCGCCGCTGTTCCAGCTGAAAAACGCGGTGACATTGCCCCACATCGGTTCAGCGACTCACGATACCCGTGAAGCCATGGCCAACCGCGCCTTGGCCAACTTGCGCAGCGCCTTGCTGGGTGAGCGGCCGCAGGATCTGGTGAACCCGCAAGTGTGGAAAGGCTGATCAAAACGGGCAGGCGTTTAAACGCCTGCCCGCTACTTACACACTTTGCAATTCAGTCCGTCGTCGAAAAAATGATACGCACTATAGACTCTTCACTACTTATCCCATTGCGGAATTTAGTCATGGAGAACACTCGCGTTGAATTCACTAACAACCAACCAAGTCATTAGACACAGCAAAGTAATACTGATGGCTTTCGTCAGTTTTTTCGGGCTGCTGGTGATGTACAGCAACATCACCGACTACTCATCAAACCATGAGTACATCAGCCACATCCTGAGCATGGATACCACCCGCGAAAATTTGAACATCCGCTACCGGGCAATCACCTCGCCAATGATCCACCATCGTATCTACTGGGTCAGTATTACCCTGGAAGTGATGTATACCGTTTATTTCTTGATGGGCACCTATCACCTCTATAGAAACATCAATGCTTCAGTTGAAGACTTTCATGAGGCAAAAAAATTTTCGATCATTGGTTTATTGATTGCCATATTTGTCTACTACGTATGCATACAAGTGGTCGGTGTTGAATGGTTCGACATGGATGAATCACAAATATGGAATGCCAAGGACTGGGCACGGCACATTGTTGATTTCATCTTGCCGCTATTGATTTATATGACACTGAAGGTCGAGCGCTAGTAGTGACTGCACTCGACCTCCATATTGTTTACGCCAGTTTGCCGTTCCCCTGCACCATCGGTGCCTTGGGTTTACGAAACACCAACACGTTACCCAGCATCACCAGCACCAACCCCATCAGTGCCGGCGCGGTCCATTGATAACCCTCGGCAAACGCCGACACATTCAGCGCCACCACCGGGAACAACACGGTGCAATACGCCGCCCGCTCCGGCCCCATGCGCCCGACCAGCGTCAGGTAGGCGGTGAAACCGATCACCGAGCCCGGAATCACCAGGTACAGCAATGACCCGATGTAGCGGGCATTCCACTCCATGTCGAACGGGATGCCTTTGACCAGGCACCACACCGACAACATCGCCGCGCCGTAAGCCATGCCCCAGGCATTGGTGGTCAGGGGTTTCAGGCCAGCCTTCTGTTGCAGACTCGACAGCATGTTGCCCGCCGAGAAACACAAGGTTCCGAGCAACGCCAGCGCCAACCCGAGCAAGGTTTCCGGGCTGGCGGTACGACCGGCCAGTTCGGGCCAGAACAACAGGCCAAGTCCGAGCAAGCCCAACGCGCCGCCCATCAGCACGTTACGGGCAATTTTCTGGCCGAAGAACACCCGCGCATTGAAGGCGTTCCACAAGGTGGCGGTGGAAAACACCACGGCCACCAGACCGCTGGGGATCCATTGGCTGGCGGTGAGGAAGCACATGAAGTTGATGCAAAACAGGCACAAACCCTGCGCCAGGCAAATCAGATGCCCGCGACGGTTCATCACTTGCAGGCGCCGGCTGAGCAGCAACAGCGCGAACAGCACCAACGCGGCGAGGCCAAAGCGGTAAACGATCGACACCGGGATGGCTACCACGCCCAGTTGCCATTTCAAGGCAATCCAGGTGGTGCCCCAGATCAGCACGGTCAATAAATACAACGAAAGGTTCATGGCGACAGCTCCGGGATGGGCAATGCTGTTCACTTTGTGGCGAGCGAGCTTGCTCGCGCCGGGCTGCGTAGCGGCCCCAAATCCTGGCAAATTTCGCCAGTTTTGTGAGCGCTGCGCACTCAAGCGCGAGCATGCTCCCTCGCCACAGTGCATTGCCTGATTAGGGATCCAGTGTGCTGCGCCAATCGTGGGCGCACTTGCATAAACTTGCGCTTTTGTCGTGGCAGAGGCTGGCAGGCCAACGTCTACGGAGTAGGATGCAAGGCGTTGAAGAGAACCGATCATGGCCGCACTGGAAACCTTACAAGTCTTTCAAGCGCTTAACCGCTCGCCCAATGCTCGCCTGGAGCACAGCGCCGAGCTCGGTGACGGCATGGCTGCAGCCTTGTGGAACAACCACCACGACGCCCAGGACTACGAAGCGCCGAGTCATCACACCCTGTCGTGCTACATCGCCGGCGGCACTGGCACCTTTCGCCGCGACCAGCCCGGCACCAAGGGCAGCCCGGACAAGCTGTGCATTCTGCCGGCCGACCATCAGTCCGGCTGGGTGATCAACGGCGACATTCGCCTGGCCCACCTGTATTTCAGCGCTGAACAATTTGCCCTTGGCTGCGTCACGCTATTGGATCGCGAACCCCGGGAATTGCAGTTGCGCGAGCGCACGTTCCTCGAAGACCCGCAGCAGGCCCGGCGCTTTCGGCAGCTGATCGCCCTCAACTGGGACGAACCGGGCGAACGCCTGCTCACCAGCAGCCTGGCCCACGAGATGCTCAGCCACACGCTGCTCAGCCAGGTCGGCATGCGTCAGGGTTTGCGCCTCAAGGGTGGGTTGGCGACGCATCAGCGGCGGCAGTTGGTGGAGTTCATCGATCATCAGTTGGCCGAGGCGATCAGCCTCGGGCAGTTGGCGGGGTTGTGTGCGCTGTCGGAATATCACTTTGCGCGGATGTTTCGTGAGAGCTTCGGTTTGCCACCGCATCAGTATGTGTTGGCCCGGCGACTGAGCCGGGCGCGGGCGTTGTTACGCGGGACGTCGCAGCCGTTGGGGGAGATTGCGTTGGCGTGTGGGTTTGCCAGTGCGAGCCATTTCACCAACCGGTTTCGCCTGGCTTTGGGTGGGACGCCTGGCGAGTATCGGCAGGCGTTTTTGCGGTAGTGATGAGATGTTCGATGTCTGGGATGCCGCCTTCGCGAGCAAGCCCGCTCCCACAGAGGATTTGTGAACGACACAGATCCAATGTGGGAGCGGGCTTGCTCGCGAAGAACGATGACGCGGTCTCTGGTCAGAACTCCAGGGTGCTGGAAAGCGACACCTGCCGCGAATCCCCCATCGACACAAAGAACCGGCTCGCCGCCGAGGTGTAGTAGGTGCGGTCAAACAGGTTTTTCACGTTGAGTTGGAACTTGACCTTCTGCCCTTCGACCTTGGTGTCGTAGGTGGCGAACGCATCAGCCACGGTGTAGCTCGGCAGGTCGAAATCGTTCACCGCGTTACCCGCTCGCTCACCGACATAACGCGCACCCGCACCGACTCGCAGCTGATCGCCACCCACAATGCTGCCGAAGTCGTACACCGCCGACAGCGAGCCGGTGTTCTTGGCGACGTTTTGCAGTTTTTTACCTTTGTAGTCCGGGTCTTCGGTGACCTCGGCATCGGTGTAGGCATAGCTGCCGATCATGCTCCAGCGGTCACTGAGCTGGCCGGTCAAATCCACTTCCAGTCCACGGGAACGCACTTCGCCGGCAGCGCTGTAGATCGTCACTGGCCCCTCGGAGTTGGCCACCAGCACGTTGCGTTTCTTGATGTCGAACAGTGCGACGTTACCGGTCACGCGCCCCGGAATATCGAGCTTGGCGCCGATTTCCCAGGACTTGGCTTCTTCCGGTGCAACGCTGCCGTCGAGCACGGTGCTGCTGCCGCTCAGCGGCGCGATGGTCGAGTTGGGTTTGAAGGATTCGGTGTAGCTGCCGTAGAACGAAAGCGCGTCGGTGTAGCGGTACACCAGCCCGGCGCGCGGTACCCATTTCTGGCCGTTGCTGTCGGTATTGGCCTTGAACGGCACGCCTTTGCCGGCGTACTGGTCGTATTCCTGGAAACGCCCGCCGGCCACCAGAATCCACTGGTCGGTGAGGTGGATCGAGTCCTGCAAAAATAGCGAATCGCTGCGCAGTTCATCAGTCTGGGCACTGTCGGCCGGGCTGACGGTGGTGCCCACTACTTCGCGGCCATACACCGGGTTGACGTAGCTGAAGGTGCTCAGGCTTTTCTGGCGGATCAGGTCTTCGCGGTAGATTTTGCGGTATTCGTCATCGACGCCGAACACCAGGTCGTGCCGCATACCCAGCGCATCGACTTTGCCTTCAAGGCTGGCGGTGGTGAAACGGTCGGTACTGATGGCGTTCTGAGTGCCGTCCATGCTGCGGGTCAGCGTGCCTTTGTTGGTGTCGATGGCGGTGACGCGTACCTGACTGGCGTCATAGGTTTCGCGGTTCCAGCTGTAGCCGAAGTGGGCCTTCCAGTTGTCGTTGAGTTCGTGATCGGCCTCGAAGTGATACAGGTCCGAACGACCTTCCATGTTGTTGAACGGCTCGTCGAGGCGCTCATTGCGCGAGATGTCCAACGGGTGGTTGGTGCGAGGATCGATCACGGTGCCACGGTCGAACGGGGTCAGAAATTCCCGGTGTTCATAGGAGAACAGCAGTTTGGTGCTTTCACCGAACCAGGCCAGGGACGGCGCCACCAGCGTCTCGCGGTGGGTGCCGAAGTTGCGCCAGTAATCTTCGTCTTCGTGGTCCAGAACCATGCGATAGGCCAGCCCGGAATCACCGAGGGCGCCGGTGCTGTCGAAGGCGCCACCACTGCCATTCTTGCCATCGCCGTAGGTCGAGCCGCGCAGAGTCAGCGCGTTGTATTGCTCAAGCTCGGGCTTCTTGCTGACCATGTTCACCACACCGCCCGGGTCCTGAATACCGTAGAGCAATGAGGCCGGGCCTTTAAGCACTTCGACCCGCTCGACGGTGGCATTCAGGCCACGACCCTGGATCACCGGCATGCCGTCGCGCATGATCGAGCCGTTGCGGTTGTCGCCAAAGCCGCGGGTCATCACCGAATCCTGGGTGCTCGCCAGCGTGTTGCCCTGGGTGATGCCGCTGACGTTGGCCAGCGCATCATCCAGATTGCGCGGCGCCTGATCGCGAATGACCTGGGCCGGGATCACGTTCACGGTCTGGGGAATTTCCTGGAGCAAGGCCGACGAGCGCATCACCGAGCTGGTGGGCGGCGGCTGATAACTCATGGATTGATCCGCCACCGACGTGATGGTGGTCGCACTCAGGTTCAACGTGCCTTCGGTGGGCACGGGTTCCAGTGCCAGGGTGTGGGCATCGGTGCGGCGGAAGGTGAAGCCCGAACCGCTGAGCAAACGCTGCAGCGCCTGCTCGACGCCCATCTGCCCGCTGACCGCTGGAGCGGTAATGCCGTAAGGCGCTTCGTCGGTGTAGACCACGCTGATGCCGGTGATCCGGCTGAAGTCGCTCAGGGCCTGGGGCAGCGGTTTGGCGGCCATTGCAAAGTTGAACTGCGTGCGCTGCTGGTTACTGCTGGCCTCAGCCGCCAATGCCACGCTCAACGGCAGCAATGCCAACGCTGAGATGCTTAATGCAGACGCACCGAACCATTGTTTGACCGAACCCGATTTTGCCCTGGACTTCATTGCTCATGACCTGTGTAGAACCGCTACGGATGCGAATGACTCGCAGTTTCAGTCACTACACGGATGGCGATCGGGTTTACCTCACCAGAAAGTTGAAAATATTTTTATTGGAGTGATGGGGTGTTTGATCTGGCGCCTTCGCGGGCAAGCCTCGCTCCTACAGGAGCAAGCAATCCAATGTAGGGGCGAGGCTTGCCCGCGAAGGGGCCAGACGCTTCAACGCAAAATAATCAACTGCCCCATGACGGTGTGCTGCTCAAACCCCATCACCCCCCGCAACGAACTCAACACCGCCTGCGGATCCTTGCTCGGAAAACTGCCACTGACCCGCCGCGCCGCCAGTTCCTCATTGAGCAACACAATGCGCCCCGGGTAATAACGCCGCAGATCCTGCACCACATCGGCCAGTGTCGCCTTGTAGTAATTGAGCCACCCCTGACGCCAGGCCAACTGCGCTTCGCTGTCGACGGTGTGGAGTTTTTCCGCCGAGCCGTCGCCATAAGCGACTTGCTGGCCGGCGCCCAGAATTTGCTGCGCGGCGTTGTTGTCCGCCGTTACCCCGACCCGCCCCGATAACACCGTGACCTGCGCGCCATGGGGTTGCAAGCGCACTTCGAACTGCGTGCCCAGCACTCGCGTCTGACCCTTTTCAGCGTCGACCACAAACGGCTCGCCGGTATGCGTCACGCTGAAAAACCCGGCCCCGCGCCGTAACTGAACGTGCCGCTCGCCGCGACTGAAATCCACCGCGATGGCGCTGTCGGCATCGAGGGTGACTTGCGACTGATCCGCCAGGGTGATGGTGCGAATTTCTCCCGGTGCCGAGACATAGTCCGCGCCCAAATCATCGACCCAGCGCGACGGCTGCCAGCCCGCCCCCAGGCTGATCATCAGCACCAGACACGCTGCCATGGCCAAGGCGCCGGACCAACGCCGAACGCTGGTACGGCGCGAACGATTCATCGCATTGAGGTAACCCTGCAAGGCAAAAGCGTCTTCATCGGCCAGGGTCCGCGCCGGGCCTTCGCTCAACTCCCACACCACTTGCGCCTGGGCATAGGCCTCGGCGTGGGCGGGATCGGCCTGTAGCCAGCGACTGAACGTGAGCTGATCGCCGCTGCCGGGCTGGTCGTGCAACAGACTCAGCCAGGCGAAGGCGGCTTGTTCTTGAGCGGGTGTCGGCGTGGCGCGTTCGGTGTGGTTCACGGTGCTTTCCCTGGCGTGCGCGGTTCGGGCTCCCGCAGGCTGGCCTTGCAAGCCTCGAGGGCGCGCATCATATGTTTTTCCACGGCGCTTTGGGACAGGCCCATGGCCTTGGCGATCTCGGCGTACTTGCGGCCATGGATGCGGTTGAGCAGAAAGATCTGCCGCGTGCGCTCGGGCAATGCCCGCAACGCCGCTTCGACGTGACGCAGATCGTTGCCCGCCTCCAGCGCCGCTTGCGGCTCGCTGCCCTGACTGTCCGGTTGCTCCGGCATCCAGCCTTCGCTGACCCGCACCCGCGCACCTTCACTGCGCAGATGGTCGATGGCGATGTTGCCAGCGCAGCGCAACAGGTAAGTACTGAGCTCTTCGACCTGCACCAGCGGCCGGCGCCAGAAACGCAGGAACAAGTCCTGCACCAGATCCGCCGCCGTCGCCCGACAGCCGACACGACGGCTCACCAGCGCTTCCATCTGCGAACGCTGGGACAGAAACACTTGAAGAAAATGCGCACGGGCGCCGCGATGTTCATCGTGCTCGGCGTCATGGGATTCGGGAGGGCTGGTGATCATCGGGTCAGAGAAAACCGGGTACGGCCTCGTGAATGCCACGGGACCAACAAGTCAGCAATATTAATGATAAATATTCTCATACGCAAAAGAGTCCGATGAGATAACCGCCAACAGCCAATTGCCGGATGCAGGTCCGCGCCCCTACAATGCGAACAATTCTTGTTCTCTAATGTATCAACATGCGTCCGGAGCGGTTCCGTTGTCGTCAGCCACTACCGTCGAAGTCCTTTATCACACCCATCACAACTGGCTCACCGGTTGGTTGCGGTGCAAGCTCGGCTGCCCTGACAGCGCCGCGGATCTGGCTCAGGACACGTTCATGCGAGTGCTGACGGCACGGGAAACGCCGCCGATCATCGAACCGCGGGCGTTCCTCACCACCATCGCCAAGCGCGTAATGTTCAATCATTACCGCCGTCAGGATCTGGAGCGCGCCTACCTCGACGCACTGGCCCAGATGCCGGAAATCGTCGCACCGTCGGAGGAAGACCGGGCGATCATTGTGCAAACCCTGATGGAGCTCGACCAGTTGCTCGATGGCTTGCCGCGCTTGGTCAAACGCGCCTTTTTGCTGGCTCAACTCGATGGTTTGACGTATCCACAGATTGCCGCCGAACTGGGCATTTCCATCGCCACGGTCAAACGCCACCTGAACAAAGCGGCGATGCGCTGCTACTTCGCACGATGAACAGCCCTGGGGATTTTTCCTCTCAAGTCGCCGAGCAGGCCGTGCGCTGGTGGATGGAAATCCAGCAAGGGCCGTTGAGCCCGCGCCAGCAAATCGCCTGGCAGCAATGGCTCGACGCCCATGGCGAACATCGACGGGCCTGGGAACATATTCAGCGGGTCAATCAACGCTTGCGGGGATTGTCCTCACCGCTGGCCCACGCCGCCCTCAACGCGCCGGAGTCCGCCGGCCGTCGTCAGGCGTTGAAACTGTTGCTGATTCTCGGCGCGGGTTGCGCGGTCACCTGGGGCCTGCGCGAGCACAATCCATTGACGCCATTGCTGGCCGACTACCGCAGCTCGATCGGCCAGCGACGCAAAGTGCCACTCGGCGGTGACAGCCAAGTGCAGCTCAACACTGCCAGTGCGGTCGATGTGCGGGTCGAAGGTCAGCAACGGCTGATCCGCTTGCTCGAAGGCGAGATACTGCTGACCGCCGCCCAAGCGTTTCAAGTACAGACCGCACAAGGCCTGTTGAAAACCCAAGGTGGCCGGCTGAACGTGCGGCAGTTTTCCGATCACACTCATGTGGCGGTATTCGAAGGCAGCGTCGAATTGACGCCCGATGGCGGCGCACCGCTGATGCTGCAAACCGCCCGGCAGTTGAGCTTCGGTGCTCGCGGCATCGGCAATTCCCTGCCATTGGACGCCAACAGTGGCGCCTGGGCCGACGGCATGCTGGTGGCCGCGCATATGCGCCTGGGGGATTTTCTCGACGAACTCGGTCGCTATCGCCGCGGGCAGCTCAATTGCGCCGCGAATGTCGCCGATCTGTTGATCTCCGGCACGTACCCACTGGACGACAGCGAGCGGATTCTTGATTTTCTGGAAATCAGTTTGCCGGTGAAGGTGAGGCGTTTTACGCGGTATTGGGTGACCGTTGAGGCACGAGCCTGAATCTTGATCAACACACATAACCTGTGGCGAGGGAGCTTGCTCCCGCTCCGCTGCGAAGCAGTTGTAACCCGATGCACGCAATCTTTATGAAAGACCGCAGCGGCAAGTTTGGGGGCTGCTTCGCAACCCAGCGGGAGCAAGCTCCCTCGCCACAAAAGCCAATCTGCGTCACCCCAGAAAAAATATTCATCCAGCGTGAGCCGTTTTTCAGATCTGGCGTGACAGAGAAGGAAAGCCCCCTTGATTCAACCTTCTCAGGACCCTCCATGCAATCCACCCGTCTTATCCCGCTGGCCCCACTCGCCCGCACTGCGCGCCAACTCTTGCTGGGCGCCAGCCTGAGCTTCGGCGCCCTGCCTCTGGTGCATGCCGCTGACGCCAGGCCGTACCAAATCGCGCCGTCCTCGCTGGAGAACGCCCTCAACCAGTTTGGCCGTGAAGCCGGTGTGCTGATTTCCTTTGGCTCGCAAGTCACCAGCGGTATCCAGAGCCGAGGCCTGGAAGGCAATTACACCCCCTCGCAGGGCTTGAACGCCTTGCTCGAAGGCACCGGCCTGCAAGCCCGCGCCGAGGGCAATAATGCCTTCAGCCTGCAACCAGTGGGCGATGCCGCGCTGGAGCTGGACACCTCGAAAGTGGTCGGCGACTGGCTCGGGGATGCGGCGCAGACCAACGTCTTCGAACACCCCGGCGCTCGCGACGTGATCCGTCGCGAGGAGTTCGAACGCCAGGGCGCGACTCAGGCCAGGGACGTGCTCAACCGCATTCCGGGGGGCAACGCACCAGACAACAACGGCACCGGCAGCCATGACATGGCGCTGAACTTCGGCATTCGCGGGCTCAATCCTCGGCTGGCCTCGCGCTCCACGGTGTTGATGGACGGCATTCCGGTGCCTTTTGCACCGTATGGCCAGCCGCAGCTTTCGTTCGCGCCGATCAGCATGGGCAACATGGACGCAGTCGACGTGGTGCGCGGCGGCGGTGCGGTGCGCTACGGTCCGCAGAACGTCGGCGGTGTGGTCAACTTCGTGACCCGGGCGATTCCTGATGAGCCAACAGTCAAGGGCGGCTTCCAGACCGAAACCAGTCCGTCGTCCAGCCACGACGGCTTCAAAACCACCGGCAACCTGCTGGCCGGCGGCACGGCCGATAACGGTCTGGGCGGCGCGATTCTGTACTCGGGCACCCGCGGCGGTGACTGGCGCGAACACAGCGACACCGAAATCGACGACCTGATCCTCAAGGGCAAATATCAGCTCGACGAGGCCAACAGCTTCAACGCCATGGCCCAATACTACGAAGGCAAGGCGGACATGCCCGGCGGGCTGAACGTCGCCGATTACGATGCCGACCCGTACCAGTCGACCCGCCCGAAAGACCAGTTCTGGGGCCGCCGCACGATGTTCAACGTCGGCTATCGCTATCAGGAAGATCGCCGCGAGTTCACTGCCAACACCTTCTTTACCAAAACCCTGCGCAGCGGTTATCTGGACCAGGGCACGTTCCTCTCGCTATCGCCCCGCGAGTATTGGGTACGCGGTCTGGAAACCCGTTTCGCCCAGGGCTTCGATCTCGGCCAGGCCAGCCATGAAGTCGGCGTCGGCTATCGCTATATCAATGAGGCCGGCCACGAACTGCGCTATCGCACGCCGATCGCCAGTAACGAATACCCGACCACCAACAGCCGCAACGACCGCGATACCCGTGGCGGCACCGAGGCCAATGCGTTCTTCGTCGATGACCGGATCGATATCGGCAAGTGGACGATCACGCCAGGCATCCGCTACGAGATGATCGAGTCGCAGCAGACCAACAACCTGACCAACGTGAAGTACAAAGGCGACTACAACACCGCCCTGCCAGCGTTGAACGTGCTTTATCACCTGACCGACAGCTGGAACCTCTACGCCAACACCGAAGGCTCGTTCGGCAGCGTGCAGTACAGCCAGATGCCTAACCGGGTGACCAGCGGCGAAGTCAAACCGGAGAAGGCCCGCACCTGGGAGCTGGGGACCCGTTACGACAACGGCGCGTTACGCGCAGAGATTGGCGCGTTCCTGATCAACTTCGACAACCAGTATGAAAGCAATCAAACCAACGACTCGGTGATCGCCCGTGGCGAAACACGTCATCAAGGCATCGAAACCAGCGTCAACTACGCCCTCGACGACTTGAGCCCGGCCCTGGCCGGTTTCGATGTGTACGCCACTTATGCCTACGTTGACGCGACCATCCGCGAAGACGGGCCGAACAAAGGCAATCGCGTACCGTTCTCCTCGAAACATAAAGGCACGGTCGGAGTCGGTTATACCGAAGGCGCGTGGAAACTGAACCTGGACAGCAGCTACCAGAGCGACCAGTTCGCCGACAACGCCAACACTTCGGCCGAGAGCGCTGATGGCAGTACCGGCAGGATCCCGGGTTACATGCTGTTCAGCAGCCGCGCGGCGTACGATTTCGGGCCGAAACTGTCGGACCTGAATATGGCGGTGGGGGTGAAGAACATCTTCAATCACCAGTACTTCACCCGCTCGTTCGATGACAACAACAAGGGCAAGTACGTGGGGGAACCACGGACGGTGTATGTGCAGACGTCTGTCGCGTTTTGATGACTGACCCCGGGGCTGAGATCGGATACTTTGTGGCGAGGGAGCTTGCTCCCGCTCGGCTGCGAAGCAGTCGTAAAACCTGCTGACGAGATTTGCCTGACACACCGCACTGGATGGTTTTGGGGGCCGCTTCGCACCCCAGCGGGAGCAAGCTCCCTCGCCACAGAGGTCTGTGACCGCTGAAACAAGAACGGGCCTGCAATGCAGGCCCGTTTTCAGTGGGAAGGTAAAAAGTGAATCAGGCCTCAGCCGTTGAGTGCAGCCTGTTCGTTCTCGAGAAACTCGTCTTCCAACAGCGCATCGGCAGTAGGCCTATCGAACGGCACCACAGCGGCGCGCGGTTTGCCCCGCAGTTTGCCAAACAGATGTTCAAGCGCATGTTCGAGTTTTTCGGCCGCTCCGTCGATCGCCAGTTCCAGGTTAGCGGCTTTATGGGTGACAGAAATCGGCTGGTGGCCTTTTGGCCGCGCTTCCAGCTGGCAGCGCATGTCATGGGGACCGGGCTTGTCGCCGTTCTCGTCCCGCAGATGGACCTCGACGCGGGTCAGGTCCTCTTCATAACGTTCGAGCGTGCTCTCAATGGTAGTACGTACCCACTCCTCCAGTCGGATGCTGCTTTGAATATGGTTATCGCTATTGACTTGGATTTGCATAGTTCTTCCCTTATTTCAGCTAGCTCGCGAGAGGCACATCGGCTGGCCCTTGGGCGTCATCACCGTGACCTCCTGATTACACAATCGGTGTGTGCGCCGAACATTTCAAGCCCTAAAAAAAGATAAATATTCATTCGCAAAAAAAGCCGGACAACGGGCAAAAGCGCTGTTAATGTCGGGAGTTGGGTCGCCCCTCTCGGTTATCACAATGGCTCGTTGCCGCCCCCCAGCGGATGCAGGTCACGAAATATCCCCGCCTCCTCCACCAGCCAGTCATGCACCGCGCGTACGCCCGGATGACTCAACGCACCCGGTGCGTAGAGCAGCACGTAACGCTTGTGATTCGGCACCGCCAAGCCAAATGGCACGATCAATGTCCCGCGCTCCAGTTCGTCGTTGAGCAGCGTTCGCCGCGCAATCGCCACGCCCATCCCGGCAGTCGCCGCTTCGATGGTCAGGTGGTTGCGATTGAACGTGTGCCCGCGCCGCACATCAGCCCCTTCGAAGCCGATGGCGTTGAGGTAGAACTCCCACTCCGCGTACTCGTAACTGCCACGCCAGGCGGTGATGTCGTGCAGCAACGGAAAATGCACCAGGTCTGCCGGGCCATGCAGCGGTGGGCGCCCGCGCAACAGGCTCGGGGAACACACAGGAAAAATCTGCTCGTCGAGCAAGGCTGTGGATAACAATCCGGGATAACTGCCGTCATTGAGGTCGATGGCCAAATCGAAGTCACCCTCATGCAATGGCACGCTGCTGTCCTCGGCCACCAGCCGCAACTGAATATCCGGAAAGCGCTGCTGCAAACGCGGCAGACGCGGGGTCAGCCATTTGCTCAGGAACGACGGAATCGAACGCAAGCGCAAAATCCCGCTGATCATTCCCGCATCCAGTCGTCGCAATTCCGCATCGATGCTGCCGTAAGCCTCATTGACCGTGATGGCCAGTCGCTGGCCTTCGGCGCTCAGCTCCACGCCCCGAGCGCGGCGGTGGAAAAGTCGAAACCCAAGCCGGTCTTCCAGTTGTCGGATTTGCTGACTGACCGCCCCCGGCGTGATGTGCAGTTCTTCGGCACACCGGGTGAACGACAAGTGCCGCGCGGCACAGGAAAACACGTGCAGCCAGACGTAAGTCTGGGCGTGCAATTGACGACTCATTGTTTAGTCCTGCTAAAGGCTTTCTTAGGAAATTTCGTTGGTCACGTAGGACCGAGGTAGGCAGTATCGCCCACATTGCGCTTGTCCTACAAAACATGGCAGCGATTCCTCTTCCATTGCTTGTAAGGCTTTAGCATGGCTATCAGTGTTTTCGATCTCTTCAAAGTCGGCATCGGCCCGTCCAGTTCCCACACCGTTGGCCCGATGCGTGCCGCCGCGACCTTCGCCCAGTCCCTGTCCGACCAAGGTCTATTGGGTGATGTGCGCCGGGTAGAAATCCGACTCTATGGGTCGCTTTCGGCCACCGGCGTCGGCCATGTCACTGACCGCGCCTGTGTCATGGGCCTGATGGGCGAATGGCCGGACAGCATTGATCCGAACTCGATCGACCAGCGAATCCAGCGCTTGCTCGAAACCGGCGAACTGTCCCTGGCTGGCAAAATGACGATTGCCTTCAACTGGAAGCGCGATCTGCTGCTGCTTGACGAAAGTCTGCCCTACCACCCCAACGCCATGTCCCTGACAGCCTTCGGCGAAACCGGTGAATTATCGGAGCAAACGTACTACTCGGTCGGTGGTGGTTTCATCATCGAAGCGGCCGAAGCCGAATCCGGCATTGCGCCGGCCAGCGACGTGGTGTTGCCCTACGATTTCTCCAGCGCCGCCGAATTGCTCAAGCTCTGCAACCAGCACGGTCTGCGGGTTTCCGAGCTGATGATGGCCAACGAACGGGTCTGGCGCAGTGACGCCGAGATCCGCCAGGGGTTGCTGCACATCTGGTCGGTGATGCGTGAATGCGTCGAGCAAGGTTTGCGTCACGAAGGCATCCTGCCCGGCGGCCTGAATGTTCCGCGCCGCGCCGCGAAATTGCACCGCAGCCTGTTGGAAATTGGCAAACCGAATGTCATCAGCTCCACCCTCTCGGCCATGGAGTGGGTCAACCTGTTCGCCCTCGCCGTGAACGAAGAAAACGCGGCCGGCGGACGGATGGTCACCGCGCCTACAAACGGGGCGGCGGGGATCATTCCCGCCGTGCTGCACTACTACATGAAATTCAACCCGGACGCGTCGGACGATGACGTCGTGGCGTTCTTTTTGGGCGCTGCCGCCGTAGGCATTCTCTGCAAGAAAAACGCCTCGATCTCCGGCGCCGAAGTCGGCTGTCAGGGCGAAGTCGGTTCCGCCTGCGCGATGGCCGCCGCCGGTTTGGCCGACGTGCTCGGCGCCACCCCCGAGCAACTGGAAAACGCCGCCGAAATCGGCCTGGAACACAATCTGGGCCTGACCTGCGACCCGGTCGGCGGGCTGGTGCAAGTGCCGTGCATCGAGCGCAACGCGATTGCCGCGGTGAAAGCGATCAACGCCACGCAAATGGCCCTGCGCGGCGACGGCAAACACTTCATTTCCCTGGACCGGGTGATCCGCACCATGCGCGATACCGGCGCCGACATGCATGACAAATACAAAGAAACTTCACGGGGCGGCCTGGCGGTGAGCTGGGTGGAGTGTTGACGAACATTTCCTGACCGTTTCGCGTGAGCCCGAGCAAGAACAATAACGAGGCGATACCGATGACCGATATACGTACACCTGCTGCCGATAATCCCGCTGTAGACCTGACACGTAATAGCGAAATAACCCACAAAGGCTGGAGTAAACACGACACCACCTGGATGCTTGGCCTCTATGGCACGGCGATTGGTGCCGGCACGTTGTTCCTGCCGATCAACGCTGGCGTCGGTGGTTTCTGGCCGCTGCTGCTCCTGGCGATACTGGCCTTTCCGATGACCTTCTTCGCCCACCGAGGCCTGACGCGTTTCGTATTGTCCGGACGCTCCGGGGACATCACTGAAGTGGTGGAAGAACACTTCGGCATCGGCGCCGGCAAGCTGATCACGCTGCTGTATTTCTTCGCGATCTTCCCGATTCTGCTGGTGTACAGCGTGGCGCTGACCAACACCCTGAGCAGCCTCATGGAGCACCAGTTGCACATGACGCCGCCACCTCGGGCGATTCTGTCGCTGGGGCTGATTCTCGGCCTGATGGCGATCGTCCGTTGCGGCCAAGGCGTCATCGTCAAATGCATGAGCGTGCTGGTTTATCCGTTCGTCGCGGCATTGCTACTACTCGGCATCAGCCTGATCCCGAACTGGAATGGCACGTTCTTCGCCACCGCCAGTGAAGGCATGCCGCTGCCGTTGTTCTTCAAGACCTTGTGGCTGGCGATTCCGGTGATGGTGTTCTCGTTCAACCATTCACCGATCATCTCCGCCTTCGCCGTCGATCAAAAACAGCGCTATGGCGAGCAAGCCGAACGCAAAAGCAGCGGCATTCTCGCGATCGCTCACGCCATGATGGTCGTCACGGTGATGTTCTTCTGCTTCAGCTGCGTGTTGGCGTTGTCCCCGGCTGATTTGGCCGCTGCAAAAGCGCAGAACATTTCGATCCTGTCGTACCTGGCCAACCACTTCCAGACGCCGGTCATCGCTTATGCCGCGCCGTTGATTGCACTGGTGGCAATCACCAAATCTTTCCTCGGCCATTACATTGGCGCCAGTGAAGGCTTTCAGGGCCTGATAGTGAAAAGCCTGCGTGGCCGTGGTCGGGTCATGTCCGCCCGTTGGCTGAACCGCATCACTGCGCTGTTCATGATCCTCAGTTGCTGGGCCGTGGCGACCTTCAATCCGAGCATTCTGGGCATGATCGAAACCCTCGGCGGGCCGATCATCGCGTGCCTGTTGTTCCTGATGCCGATGTACGCCATCCGCCGCGTGCCAGCCTTACGCCAGTACTCGGGCCAGGCCTCGAACGTGTTCGTGGTGTTGATCGGTTTGATTGCACTGTCTGCGATCATCTACTCATTCATGCCCTGAAACGGGCAGGCAAAAAGAAGGCGGGCCAGGGTGCCCGCCGTTTTTTTGCCGTATCCATTGTCCGACAGTTTTCCCGGCATGCCCCTTGCTTTATCCCTTACGCGGCACGGATGAAAGCACATGAACATGGAAGGCCGGTGGTCTGGTGTTGCGAACTAATCCCGATCACGGCCGTCAACAACTGCACGTTCAATCAGGCGGTGACGCATCATGGACAACCCTTTTCAGCTCATTACCGATGCCTTTGCACCGGATTTTCAAATCAACCTGAGCATTCAGGGTCTGGACGGCAGCATTATGCTGACCCTCTCCAAAAGTGGCCGCGTGGTGGCCAAACGGATGATCAGCGCCGAACAGCGCAATGACCCCAAGCGCCTCAAACGCCTGGTGCAAAGCATTCAGTTCGGCATTGCCATCGAACAGGGCCACAGCGCCGTGGCCATCCTCGAAGCCATGACCGATGGCGACAACCGTAACCTGCCGCCGCCACCGATCAAATCCCGGTCCCGACCTTCAATGGGGCTTTAAAGCTCGCCCTTCTCCACTTCCGGGTGCTCACCGGAACCCGCACCGATCTTGCGCTGCGGGTGTTCGATCTTCACCGAAGGAAATTGCGACGAGGCGTAACGCACCACCAGAATCGCAAACGCCAGCAGCAGAATCCCGCCGCACAGGTAGATGATCCCAAGGTCCGGCGGATTGTGGTGCGAGACATTGGAGATCAGCAGCCGTGTCAGGGCTGTGATCGCCACGTAGATCAGGAAGCGCACCGGCATGTGGTTGGTCTTGAAGTAAATCCCGACCATCGCCCCCAGTTCCAGGTAGATGAACAGCAGCAAGATGTCATCGATCTTGATGTGCCCCTGTTCCAGCATCCCGAGAAACTCCATGACCGCCGCCCAGGCAGTCACCGCACCGATGGCGAACAGCGCCAGGTAGTGGAACGTCTCGACGAACAGGTTGCCCAGGGACTCGGCCAGTTGGTGCACGTTCTGCCGCAGGTTCTCGGCCCAGTTGATTTTCACGATGATTATTCCTTAGCTCGGTTCGAGCGGATGATGCGGGTTGGACGTGACGGTTTCTGCATGCAGAAAAAAGGCCAGAGGTTGCCTGCCACATGATGGCGAGGTGCTTTAAAACTCGCTCCGTGGCGTTTGGTCGCACCTCTCCCAGTCAACACCAAACCTGTGGGAGCGGGCTTGCTCGCGAATGGGGACGACACGGTTCACCTGACAAACCCTGAATCCGGTCTACATTAAAAAGCCACTACCCAAAGCGCAGGGATTCGCTTATCCTTTGCGCTGTATATAGATACAGTGGTCGAAACAGACAACTAATGTGAAGGCATGTGAGGTGGTGAATGGCCGTCGAAGTGGTATACCGCAGCAGCCGAGATCTGGAGCGCTTGTTCATGGATAAAGCCGAAGCTGACCGTCATGACAAAATGCTCGAACTGGCCGAATTGCTGGCTGAAGTGTTGCAAAAAGCCGTTCCGTCCCTGACCGAACAGCAAGTGGAAGAAGCCGGGATCTACATGGCGAAGAACCGTGATGTGTTCGCCAAGGCATTCAAGAGCCAGCCGGACGCACTGTCCGAACTGCTGAATGTGCCGGTTGAAGTCACTGAAAAGGCTGCACCTGTTGAAGAGGCGGGAACTGAGCCCACCAAGCCAGTCAAAGCCGCCAAGACGCCAAAGTAAGCAACACCCGAATTGAATAGGCCCTGAGTCAAATGGCTCAGGGCCTTTTTCATGCCTGTGGAAAACCTAGGCCTCAGGTTGTTCCAGCGCTTCGACCAGAGCCTTGAAGAACCGCGCTGCCTCGCCGCCGGTGACCACGCGGTGATCGAAGGTCAGGGACAACGGCAGGATTGGATGCACCACCACCACGCCCTCGACCGCCACCGGCTCATCGCGGATCGCCCCGGCGGCGAGGATCGCCACTTGCGGCGGCACCACCACCGGGTTGGCGTAGCGGCCGAACAAAGTGCCGAAGTTTGACAGGGTCAGGGTCGCGCCCATCATTTCCTGAGGCGGAATCGAGCGCGCCTGCACATCGGCCCGCAGGCGCATGACGCCCTCTTTCAACTCCGCTGACGTACGATTGCCGACATCG
Source organism: Pseudomonas sp. LBUM1673 (assembly GCF_059695645.1). Taxonomy (NCBI): domain Bacteria; kingdom Pseudomonadati; phylum Pseudomonadota; class Gammaproteobacteria; order Pseudomonadales; family Pseudomonadaceae; genus Pseudomonas; species Pseudomonas sp. LBUM1673. Next base: position 1,083,047 of record NZ_CP166780.1, on the reverse strand, counting down.
CGCAACACCGGCACGAACAAGCCGTCCGGGGTGTCCACGGCAATGCCCAGGTCGAGCCGTTCGTGTTGTTTGAGCGACAGGGTTATACCCTCGAAGGCGCTGTTGAGCACCGGTTCCACCGTGCAGGCCGCCGCCATGGCCTTGGCCAGACGAATCAGCGGTTCTCGCGCCTGTCCCCAGCGATGCAGGTCGGCGTCGCCGAAAATCGTCACCGGCACTACTTCGGCATGGGACCTGGCCATGTTCAGCGCCATGCTGCGTCGCACGCCCCGCAGCTTCTCGCCACCGAAACGCTCACGTTCCGTCTGGGCCGCGTTTTCTACGTCGCTGCGGGTAATTAGGCCGTCCTGGCCGGAGCCGACCAATGCGCTCAGCTCAACACCAAGCTGCCGAGCCAGTTGACGCACGGCCGGCATGGCACGGTTGGCCAGGTGCTCACGAGTCGAAGGCGCAGCGCCGATGAAAAATGCATCCTCCTGACTGCTACCGCCGCCTTCGAGCCGCCCGACCACAGTACCCGCATCCGCTTCGCCTTCGTAACCGAGCAGGGGTTCGCCAACGTGAAGGATGTCGCCCTCTCCACCGAACGTTTTCGCCACCACGCCGTCGTAGGGCACGGGAATGTCCACCAGCGCCTTGGCGGTTTCCACCGACACCAGCAGTTGGTCGGCCTTGACGGTATCGCCAACCTTGACGTGCCAGCGGACGATTTCCGCCTCCTGCAAGCCTTCGCCCAGATCCGGCAGTTTGAAATATTTCATCGCAACCTCCTCGGCCTCAGGCGTCTCTTCAGGGGTGGTGCAGCAGTACGGTGTCGCAGGCGTGAAGAATGTCTTCGACGCTGGGCATGTACAGCGATTCCAGTCGATACAGCGGCGGCGGGATGTCTGGCGCGGTGACTCGCTGGATCGGTGCCTGTAATTCCACCAACACCCGTTCGTAAAGGCTCGCGGCGATTTCCGCGCCAACCCCGCAGGAGCGCGGCGCCTCATGCACGATCACGCAGCGACCGGTCTTGCGCACCGAGGCTTCCATCGTGTCGAGATCCAGCGGTTTGATACTGGCGACATCGATCACTTCCGCCGAGACGCCCTGCTCCGCCAGTTTCATCGCGGCCTGCAGGGTTTCCATCACGCTGGCGCCCCAACTGATCAGGGTGATGTCGCTGCCTTCGCGCAGGGTGAAACAGCTGTCCAGCGGCAGACGTTTGCCGTCATCCAGCAGCGGTTGCGGATTCATTCGATAGAGCCGGGTGGGTTCGAGAAATATCACCGGGTCCGGGTCGTCGATGGCCGCAAGCAACAAGCCATAGGCTCGGGCCGGCGAGGACGGGATCACCACCCGCAACCCCGGAATGTGTGCGAACAGCGCTTCGGTGCTTTCGCTGTGATGCTCCGGCGCGCGAATCCCTGCACCCATCGGCGAGCGCAGCACCATCGGGCAGGTGATCCGCCCTCGCGTGCGGTTGCGCATGCGGCTGGCGTGGGACACCAGATGCTCCATGGTGGCGTAAATGAACCCCATGAACTGAATTTCCACCACCGGTTTCAGGCCCTGGGCCGCCATGCCCACCACCAGCCCGCCGAGCATGGTTTCGGCCAGCGGTGTATCGATCACTCGCTTGAAGCCAAAGCTGTCGCGCAAGCCCAGCGTGGCGCGGAACACGCCACCGTTCACCCCGACATCTTCACCGAGGACGATGACGTTTTCGTCTTCACTCATGGCCCGATGCAACGCCAGATTCACCGCTTCCAGCAGCGTCACCTTACCGTTACTCATGGCCCGAACCTCCCGTCCGGCGTGCCACCCGTTCCAGAAACTCTTCGCGCTGCTCGGCCAGGGCTTGCGGCCACTGGGCGTAGACATGATCAATCACCGATTCCGGTGCCTGCAGGCCCGCCGCCTCGAAGTTATCCACAGCCCCCTGCACCAAGCCTTGGCATTCGCTGATCAGTGCCTGTTCGCGGCCCTCGTCCCACACGCCTTGCCCGGCCATGAAGCGTTGCAGGCGTTTGATCGGTTCCTCGAGCCAGGCCTGCTTGACCTCGTCCGCCGACCGGTAGCGCGTGGCATCGTCGGCGGTGGTGTGATCGCCGAGGCGATAGCTCAGGCATTCGAGCAATACCGGCCCTTTACCGTGGCGCGCCCGTTCGAGGGCTGCTTGCACGCGGTCGTAAACGGCGAGCATGTCATTGCCGTCGACTTGCTCGCCGTGGAACCCGGCGCCAATGGCTTTCTGCGCCAGGGTCGGGGCGCCACACTGGATTCGTCGCGGTACCGAGATCGCCCATTGGTTGTTGTTGACCACGAACACCACCGGCAACTGCCAGGCACCGGCAACATTGAGGGCCTCGAGGAAGTCACCTTTGCTGGTTCCCCCGTCGCCGCAAGTGGTGACGGCGACCCGATGCTCGCCACGGATTTTGAATGCACTGGCGACGCCGCAGGCATGCAGGGCCTGGGTGGCAATCGGCACACAGATCGGGAAATCCTGAGCGACCGCCGGGTCGGCAAAGTCGCTGCCACGCTCATCGCCGCCCCAATACAGCAGAATTTCTTCCATGCGCACGCCGCGCATCAACTGCACGGCGGTGTCGCGGTAATACGGGATCAGTACGTCTTCGGCGTGCATCAGGCTGCCGACCGCGACGCCAATGGCTTCCTGGCCCAAGGTCGGCGCGTAGGTGCCGATGCGTCCAGTGCGTTGCAGGGCGACAGCTTTCTGATCGAAAAGGCGGGTCAGGACCATCTGCCGATACAGGCGCGTCAGCAGATTGAAGTCGTCGGCCCAAGGGGGAAGATCGCCGAGCAACTGGCCATCGGGGGATAAAAAACGGGTGTAAGGCAGCTCAACCTTGTGAAGCATCAAAAGGGCTCCTGGCACGCGGGGTCGGCGTGCAATGGTCAGGCCCGACACTTGTGGCGCAGGGCTTGGGGAGCAAGTGGGCTGGATAGGCCCTCACTCCTTCATCGGTTCAAACTTTTCACTCGTACAGCATCACCGGTACAGCACTTTCTCCGCCAACTCATCCGCCACCCGGGCCGGGGAACGCTTTTCCGCCTGGGCATGGGCGAAGACTTCGGTCAGCCGTGAACTGATTTTCGACAGGTGCGCGGTGATGGTCGTCAGCTCTTCCCCGCGGTGTTTGAGCGACACGTAGATCAGCCCGCCGGCATTGATCACGTAATCGGGCGCATACAGAATGCCCCGGCGCTCTAGCTGATCGGCGATTTCCAGATGGATCAATTGGTTGTTTGCAGAACCTGCGACCGCCGCGCAGCGCAGTTGCGACACACTGTTGCTGTTAAGCACACCGCCCAGGCCGCAGGGCGCGAGTATGTCGCACGGTGTGCTGAGCAGCGCATCGTTGGCGATCGGATGAGCACCCAACTGCTCCATGGCCAGCTGCACTTTGCCGTGATCGATGTCGCTGACCAGCAACTCGGCACCGGCCGCATGTAGCTGTTCGGCCAAGGCATAACCGACATTGCCCAGGCCTTGAATGGCTATGCGCAGTCCTTCGAGATTATCGCTGCCCAAGCGGGCCATGGCAGTGCTGCGAATGCCGGCAAATACGCCCATGGCGGCGTGCGGTGCAGGGTCGCCCGCGGCGGTGGTACTGGTGACGAATTGGGTTTGCTGGGCGATGCAATCCATGTCCGCCACCGAGGTGCCGGCGTCGATGGCGGTGATGTAGCGACCGTCGAGTTCGTTAATGCAGCGCCCGAAGGCTTCAAATAGCGCGGCGCGGTTTTCCACATGGGCCGGGCGAAGAATCACCGCAACGCCACCGCCCTGAGCCAGGCCGGCCAGGGCCGCCTTGTAACTCATGCCTTGGGCAAGGCGCACAGCATCCTCGATCGCGGATTCATCGCTGGGGTATGCAAGGTAACGACACCCGCCCAGGGCAGGTCCCAGACGGCTGTTATGGATGGCAATCACCGCCTTCAACCCGGTGACCGGATCGACGCTCAGGTGCAGCGATTCAAGGCGAGTGCTTTGCATGAGAGCGAACATCGTAGGGCTCCCGAATCACTTCTTGTAGTCGCCAGTATAGGCTTGCGCACAAAAATTGCAGAAGCGCACCGGAATAAGCGGCGCCGCTTTGAACGCTTTCGGACATAACCTGTTACCGCCTGTGTGCAGCACTGGACGAAAGCCTGTTACGGGGCTAAAACGAGGCATTCCCCGGAGATTTTGATGACCCCGCGCCAACGTTTTTTCGACTGCCTGCAACGATCACCGCCCGCGCTGTTCGAGGCGGCGCTGTGGATCGCCGCCGAACACGACAAAGAGCTGAACCCCGAGACCGTGCTGGTGGACTTCAAGGACCTGCAACAGCGGGTCAGCTACGGGTTGCCGATGCTGCCGGTGAGTGAATTGGCCCAACCATTGTTGCGGCGCATGAATGACCTGGGGTTCGCTCAGGACGACTCCACGCCCTTGCGCCCGCAAGTGGCGTTACTCAATAAAGTGCTGGAGCGTCGGCGGGGCCAGCCGCTGGCGCTGGGCCTGATTGCGCTGGAGCTGGCCAGAAGGCTGGAGATTCCCATGGTCGGGGTCAACTTCCCCGGGCATTTCCTGCTGCGGGTGCAAGGCGCCGATCACCTGCTCGACCCGTGCGGCGGGCGGCGGCTGTACCCCAATGATTGCCGCGAACTGCTGCAACGCCAGTACGGCCCGAACATGCAGCTCAGCGCCGAGCATCTGCAAACCGCCGAACCTGCGCAGATGCTGCAACGGCTGTCGCGCAACCTGCGCCAGTTGCACCTTTCGAACGATGACTACATCGACGCCCTGGTCGACGCCGAGCGCGTGCTGGAACTGGGCAACGCCAGCACCTCCGACTACCTGGCCCGGGCCAGCCTCTATCAACGACTGGACTGCCCGAATGCCGAGCGCTTTGATCTGGAGCATGCGCTGCTGCTCTGTGACGACCCGATCCAGCGGATTCGCCTGACCGAACGGCTGGGGCATTTGCCGCCCAATTCGGTTGTGCATTAACAGGAGCCAGGCTTGCCGACGAACCAGGCGCCTCGGTCCATCAGGAATATCGCGTTATCGTTCTTCGCGGGCAAGTCGGATCGCCGCACCGCTCGCTCCTACGGGGTATCGGGCTGGTTCAACGGATGGGCCTGGAAGAATGATGGATGTGTCGCCGCCAGCGCCGCCACTCGACGAATTCGCGGATAGGCCTCAAGGGAAATACTGAAGCGCTCGGCCGCATAGAGCTGTGGAATCAAGTAAACGTCCGCCAGCCCCGGTTGATCGCCAAAGCAGTAACCGGTGTCACCGATCAATTGCTCCACCGTCGCCAACCCTTGGCTGATCCAGTGCCCGATCCACTCCACCACCTGCGGCTCATCGTGCCCCAACTGCCGTAGCTTATTGAGCACGCTGACGTTGTGCAGCGGGTGAACATCGCAACCGATCACCGCTGCCACACCGCGCTCGCGAGCGCGAGCGACGAGGTCTTTAGACAGCAGCGACACCTGTGGATAACGCTCCTCCAGGTACTCGATGATCGCCGGTGACTGGATCAACAGCTCGCCGTCATCGGTGCGCAAGGCTGGCACCCGGCCTTGGGGGTTGATGCCCAGGTACGCCGCCTGCCGATGTTCGCCACCTTGCGGCGCGATCAGGTTGATTGGCAGCGCCTGGTAATCCAGCCCCTTGAGCGCCAGTGCAATACGCACCCGGAAAGACGAGGTCGAACGGTAGTAGGTATAGAGTTCCATGACCTGACCCTCTTAGCGCGCCGGCAGCACTTTGCCGCGGCATTCGCCGAAACCGATGGAAGCAAAACCTTCGCGACTGCAACGCGCCCGCAAAATGATTTCGTCGCCGTCCTGAAGAAACTTGCGCACCTCGCCCGACGCCAGCTCGATCGGCTTTTTACCGCCCTCGGTGATTTCCAGCAGGCTGCCGAACTGACCGTTTTCCGGCCCCGACAACGTGCCCGAACCGAACAGGTCACCGGCCTGCAACTGGCAACCGTTGACGCTGTGATGCGCGACCATTTGCGCCACGGTCCAGTACATGTGTCGGGTATTGCTCAGGGTCAGACGATGGGCCGGCAAATTCTGTTCGCGCAGCCCTTCGGTGAGCAGCAGCACTTCCAACTCGATGTCGAAAGCCCCCGCCGCCTGATCGCGTTTGTCGAACAGGTACGGCAATGGCTGCGGATCGCCTTCCGGGCGCGCAGGCTGGGCACGACGGAACGGCTCCAGCGCTTCGGCCGTCACCACCCATGGCGAGATGCTGGTGATGAAACTCTTGGACAGGAATGGCCCCAGTGGCTGGTACTCCCAGGCCTGGATATCCCGCGCCGACCAGTCGTTGAGCAGGCAGAAACCGGCGATGTGATCGGCGGCGTCACCGATGGCGATCGAGTCGCCCATCGCGTTGCCCTGACCGATCCAGATCCCCAGTTCCAGTTCATAGTCCAAACGCGCGCACGGGCCAAACGTCGGCTCGGTCTGGCCGGCCGGCAGAGTCTGGCCATTCGGCCGACGCACGTCGGTGCCAGATGGGCGAATGGTCGAGGCGCGGCCGTGGTAACCGATCGGCACATACTTGTAGTTCGGCAGCAACGGGTTATCCGGGCGGAACAGTTTGCCAACGTTTTGTGCGTGCTCGATGCCGACGTAGAAGTCGGTGTAGTCGTTGATCTTCGCCGGCAGGTGCATTTCGCAATCCGCCGCCAGTGGCAGCAGTTTTGCGCCTTGGGCTTCGATCTTGCCGTGCAGGGTGCTGCCTTCGGTAAACAGCTCCAACAGCCGTTCGCGCAGGGCAACGCGAGCATCGCGGCCCAGTTCGAAGAACGCATTCAACTGGCCGCCACGGGTGGCTTCGACTGCTCTCTTCGCAATGCCATCGAACAGCCCGGCATCCAATGCTGCTTCCAGATCAAAGACATGGTCGCCGATTGCCACGCCACTGCGCGGCGCGGCGCCCTTCGCGCTGAATACGCCCAACGGCAGGTTTTGCAGCGGAAAATCCGCGTGGCCGTTGGCGGAGGCAACCCAGCTACGAGTGATGGAAGTCTGAGTCATGGGTTATCTCCGGGTCGGGTCGAAAGTGGCGGGCAACGTAGCCCAGCAGGCGTCGTAATCGTTTTGCAGTTGCGGGCAATCGAGGGCGAATCGACTTGGGCGCAACACCTGGCTGGTCTCGAACATGAAAGCCATGGTGTTATCGATTTTAGCCGGTGCCAGTTCCGCGTTGATCGCCTTGGTGCAGGTTTCGCCGTCGGGGCCATGGGCGCTCATGCAGCTATGCAACGATGCGCCGCCGGGCAGGAAGCCTTCGGCCTTGGCGTCGTACTCGCCCTTGATCAGGCCCATGAATTCGTTCATCAGGTTGCGGTGGAACCACGGCGGACGGAACGTCTTCTCGGCCACCATCCAGCGTGGCGGGAAGATCACGAAGTCGAGGTTGGCCAGGCCATGCACGCTGGTCGGCGAGGTGAGTACAGTGAAAATCGACGGATCCGGGTGATCGAAACTGACCGTGCCGATGGTGTTGAAACGGCGCAGGTCATATTTGTACGGCACGTTATTACCGTGCCAGGCGACCACGTTCAGCGGCGAATGATCGAGCTCGCAACCCCACAGCTGGCCGAGGAATTTCTGCACCAGGGTGGTCGGTTGCTTGAGGTTTTCGTAATGGGCCACCGGGGTCATGAAGTCGCGGGGGTTAGCCAGACCGTTGCTGCCGATCGGCCCAAGATCCGGTAAGCGCAGAGGGGCGCCATGGTTTTCGGCGATGTAGCCGCGGGCTTGCGGATCGAGCAGTTCGACGCGGAATTTCAGCCCGCGCGGCAGCACGGCGATTTCCAACGGCTCCAATTCAAGCACGCCCAATTCGGTGGCGATGCGCAGACGCCCCAGCTCAGGGACCAGCAACAGTTCGCCGTCAGCGTTGAAGAACACGCGCTCCATGGAGCGGTTGGCGCGGTAACTGAAGATGCTGATCCCGGCCGGTTTTTCCGCGCCCGAGTTGGCGGCCATGCTTACCAGTCCGTCGATGAAATCGGTTGGCTCGGTCGGGATGTCCAACGGGTTCCAGCGCAGACGGTTGGGGGTCACTTCACCCAACGCGCCGCCGGCCAGTTGCCGATCCAGTTTGACGAACGCCGGGTGATTGGCCGACGGCTGAATGCGGTACATCCAGGTGCGCCGCGCTTCGCTGCGAGGCATGGTGAATGCCGTGCCGGAGAACAGTTCGGTGTAGAGACCGTAAGGCGCTTTTTGCGGGGAATTCTGGCCGACGGGCAGTGCGCCGGGCAACGCTTCGCTACTGAATTCGTTGCCGAAGCCGGACTGATAAGCCAGCGCTGGCGCCGTTGAATCGAGGTTCATGGAGCCTCCTGAACAGGGAGTAGACATGGCCTGTCGCTCCGCTTAAGAGGTCTCGGCACGCCCGGGTTATTTTTATCGTAATTCGATTACGCTTAACGTAATTTGATTGGTATTGACCGTCAAGCTATAAAGACGCCCATTCGTCCCGGGATCAGACCGCCTCCATGGAAACGCCGCGCAGCAACGATAAACAGAAAGTCCGCTCGGCCGAGGTCGGCACCGACATCCTCAAGGCCCTGGCCGAGTTGTCGCCATCCACCTCGCTGTCGCGCCTGGCCGAACACGTACAGATGCCGGCGAGCAAGGTTCACCGCTATCTACAGGCGCTGATCGCCAGCGGGTTTGCCGAGCAGAACCCCGCCACCAACCACTACGGCCTGGGCCGTGAAGCGTTGCGCGTGGGCCTGGCGGCTCTGAACAGTATGGACGTGCTGAAAGTCGCCTCCCTGCCCCTGTCCGAACTGCGCGACGACCTCAACGAAACCTGTTTTCTGGCGGTATGGGCCAATCAGGGCGCGACGGTGGTGCACATCGAACCGGCGGTGCGCGCGGTGACGGTGGTGACGCAACTGGGCTCGGTATTGCCGTTGCTCAGCTCATCGACAGGGCTGGTGTTCAGTGCCTATTTGCCGCATCGGGAAACCGATGAGTTACGCGAACGGGAAATCGCCGTCGATGCCCATCCTCTGGCGAACGAAAAGGCTTACGCGACGTTGTGTGAACAGATCCGCGAACGCGGCCTGCATCACGTGCATGGTTTGCTGATGCCAGGGGTGGATGCGTTGTCGGCGCCGGTGTTCAACGCCGTCGGACAGATCGCCGCGGTGCTGACCATCGTCGGCCCGACCTCGCTGTTCCACGCCGACGAAAACGGCCCGGCGGCGCAGCGGTTATTGGCTGCGACGCGGGCCGTGAGTTGGCGGATGGGGTATGAGCAAGGCAATTAATTCATGCTGGTGCCCTGCACACACTCATCGGAATTTCACCGTACTGTTGTTTTGCTAGGGCTTGATTGTAAATCCTTCATCAAGTCCTTGAAGAAATCGATCAACACTTGATCCGCCGTTTTCTGGCCCGAGATCTCAGTAACAAATTGCGCCACCGATCTGGCATCTTCGAAAAGACTGAGGAACGATCGCTGGGCGTTTGTAACTTTCTTGGCCTCTTGGCCGGCCGCACCTGCTTTGCCCAGCGTGAACAGACCAATCAACGCGTCCTTTATGTGGCCCTGGGCTGCCGAGTAATTGCCGCGCTTATGCGCTTGCGCTCCATCGTAGATGCTTTTCATCATCTGAATGGCGGTTACCACTGTCCCTATCGGAGGAACCGCAATACTGATGAGACTCGCTGCCTTTATTAAATTATCGTAAATAAGACCTGCAATAACCTCCTTCAAACTGGTGGTTCTCTCATCGATATCACTCAACACACGACGGACTCGTTCATCATGGAATGTATACAGATCGAGCAATTTGGCACGATGTTGCGTCTTGATCGGCGGCCGGGTATCAACTGTTGCCACAAGGTTATCAAAGTAATCATTGATCACCTTTTGATCAACAAGCAAAATTCGATCGATATAATAATTTCTGAATGGACCGAATCGATGGCGGATGGAAGGAATGAATTCCTGAATCGGCCGGAACGAAATACGATCCGGAGCCTCTGGCGTATATAGCAGATCATGGAATCCAAGGCCAATTTTCAAGCGAAAAATATAGACACCTTCAACCGTTCGATCATTTGCTGTCGTCAAACCGAGCTGCCCCAAATTTAACTTGTATAAACCTTCGTCGCCTTCGGACACACTATTAGAAACAGGGTTATAGCCTCCACTCTCTTTCAAACTGTCAATGATTCGTTGTACGCCACCCAGGAATTCCAGCGAAAGCCTGCCATCAACATAATCAGACAAGGCATCGTAATGCATTTCGCAGCGAACTTTTTTTGCATGCACAGCTCGCTTGAACGCATAATCAGGATGTTTTTTGTCCAAGTACTCTTTTTTGAGCATCGCCGTATATTTATCCCCTGGACGGAACGTCTTCGAGATTGAAGAAAGATCCCGAATATCCAGCTCATCAATCGCAGGATGCCCACCTGTTAGAAAATAGATCGGATCGTTTTTTGCAGCATACGCCGGATGACTCGCTTCAAATGCGAGGCCTTCGATTAGCAGTTCAGTGACACTCTTGCGAAAATCATCAGTCTGAACAAAAATCCGATCCGGATCAACTTCGACATATCGCCCCCGAGACTGCAATACGCTTTCGATTGTCTTCTTCACTTCCTCGTAAGTAAACCGTTCAAAGAAGGGAAAACCATTCTCTCTTGTATCAACCGTTGAGAACGCTTTGAGTTCAGTATTCAATCGAGCATATCGTTTGCGACCTTCGACTCCGAGATACCGATAACCCACAGGCGCGATGGTCTTATGTAGCGCGACCTCCGCCCGATAAGCGAAGATCACATAATCGGACAATGGTGTCTCGGCTTTCAGAAAAAGATCAGCAAGTCGTGCATCCATCACATAGGTATATCTTAAATGCTCGCGGTTTGTACCTTGCAATTTTCCGGCACCCTGCAAGTATTCCGGGCTAATCAACGACGCGGCATAGTCGCGGTCAGCGGACAGCGCCGCTTCAAACCACTTATTCAGATCATAGCCTTGGAAAAACTTCAGAAATTCAAACTTCCCCCCAGGTGTTTTTGCAAACACCAAATACCCTTGATGTTCTCGAACCGAGAAAACCAGCACATCTTTCAGGGCGGGCGCCTGATCTTTCAATTTAATGCCACGGACCAATACCGATGGATCGCCTGCCAATGCCCGCTCAATAATTTTCGCTTCCGCATCATTGTAACTTCCGGAATGACGCGCAATGAACAGTGCGACCTCCATCTTGCTGTACAGGTAGTTGCGGTAAGCCTGCTGGAACTCAGGCGATGCCCCGGCCGGAATATCCAATACAAACTGCGTGCGCATATTGCGCTGGCTCAACCATTGCTCAAGCACTACGGAGGACAGCCTACTGCCGGGAGACGTGCCGGAGATGCTGATCTCAGCTCTATAGCCAGTATCATGCAGACCGAAAATAATGAACTCGGTCAGGGTTCGGGTATCTTCCTGCTCGATGGTACGACCGCCTACCGGCACTTTGTAAAGGCTATGCACCTCGATTGCGTCTGGATCGAGATCCTCTCCCAACGTTCTCATCGACCATTCGGAAAACGTCCGTAATACATAATCCTTGAAAGAGAAACTTACGTCGAAGGCTTGTTGGTATTCGACTTCGTATTGACCCATCGAATCTTCAAGTTTCGCAAAGCGCTCTTGGACACTATTATTGGATTTCCTCAACCAAAGTGGCCATTCGTTACGTTTAAGAGCAGCCCAGAGTAGGGAAAAGCGAGTACTGATTCCATAGCGCAGCACATGCAGGTTCTGGTTGTTCTGCAATAGGGTGCTCAAGGGCTGATCATGATCGCCACGGTCACGCAAAAGAGTTGAAACCGTCTCAAGCTGGCCTTTCAGGTGAGCATCGACACAATAGGAAAAGACACTTTGCATTGATTTAGGGTAACTGATTCTGCTGTCGGGCAGAGACAGTCGAACTCGCAGCTTGTCGTGCAATTCGAGATTTTTTTCGAAATACTCGAAACCATTTTCAGGCGTATGCATAATATAGCTGGTAGACTCGTTAACCAACTTCATTTCAGAATTTGCCCGCTCGGCGTTGTCAAGAATGAAGCTAGGCCCGAGCCCGGCCAGATAGTCATATTGAGGACTCAAAACAACGTTATAAGCACCCAGGCCATTTTCCGATTTCAACAGATAAGCAAATCGCCTGGCCAGATTATAGTCAAGATAACCGGCCATGGCCGTTAGCGAAAGTTCCGCCGTCAGCACCAACGCATAAGCCTGTTGAAAGGCCTCTTTGTTTGTCAGCACTGGTTTTTCAGATGACGCAGATTTCGCAGGAGCCGCCCAAAATTTTTCAAGCTCTGCATGGAGATTTTTTTCCAGCTTCTGCAATGTATCTGTAATGACATCCTCTACATCAAAAATGCTAAAATCCGCAACTTTAAATTGATCATTCAAAGTATCCGGCAGATAAAAAACACCATCACCCCCCAACACATAACCTGGTACTACATTATTATCCAGGCAATAAAACAAAACCTCGGAAAGTGCTCCCGACGGTCGCCTTTCATTGTCACCTGGCAAATCCTCCGTATTGACATATACCTTATCGATATCAATCGACTTCCTCATCCGTTTCAATCCGCCTTCCAACACCTGCCGGGCGATGAACCTAACCGTCGGTATCGCATCGACAATGGCAAAAAGTTCGCGCTGCGCGTCGGATGCCTTTTCCCACTCCATCCGCCAGGTTACTTGCTCACTTTCGGAGCCGTGCATGAGACTTTCAAACATCTTATCCATCATTTAATCCTGATTACTTCATTCGTGACAGCGACATGCCGCCACGCCAAGTAACCACAAGATAGATTCTCCTTCGAAAAACAAGTAGACCCACTTTATTTCAACAAGTATACATTGCAAATCTTTATAGTATTGAGCCCCCCCACCATCAAAGCACTTCAGTTACAAATACCTTAAAGGAGCCCCATCGACTTTGCCTTTGCCACGGCATGGGTTCTACGCTCCACGCCCAACTTCCCATATATTCTTCGCACATGAGTTTTTACGGTATGCAATGAAAGGAAAAGTTTTTGTGCAATTTGTTGGTTTGAATCGCCTGAAGCAATAAGCTTCAGTACTTGAAACTCTCGCTGACTGAGCGGGTTTCCACCTTCCGACACGACGCAGGTATCAGGTATCGAATCTGTTGCCGCAACTTCTCGGAAAAGGTTCGGCTGGCGTAAAGCAACCTGGCGGATCAACCCGTGCAAATCAAATCGTTGAACAAGCCCTAGCGCTTGTTCTGAATGCTGCCGAGCGAGCAACGGTTCGTTCTGCAGCAACGCCACTTCGGCCAGGGCGAAATGCAACTCGGCCTCCAGTGCCAGGGCTCCACCGTTGTGCGCTTTGTGCAGCAGTGACTGGAGTTGACTGACCGGATTGCCGGCCCGTCGCAGGTAAGCCTTTGCCAATATCAGTAAGTATTCGATACGTGGGATCAGCTCGACCGTCGCCGGAGGCGCCTGTAATGCATTTGGCTCCTGATAGTGGCGCAACACACGGCTCAGGGCCTCATGCACCAGCTGCGGGCGCCCCTGCTGCAACCAGAACTGACTGCTGACCTGCAACAGCACACCGCGATAGACAGTGTCCGGAATCTGCCGCCGCTGCATCAGCCTTTCGGCCTCGCGCAGTCGTTCAAACGCGTAGGCGTAATCGCCCCGATTGGCCGCCAGTTGTGCCTGACCGAGATACCCATACAACACGCGCTTGTCGTGACTGCGCAGACAGTCCTCCAGGCCGCGCTGAAAAAAGCCCGCGGCCTTTTCTTCCTGCCCCATGCTCAATGCCAATCGCCCACGGCGCAACGCAATGCGCCCGAGCAGCGGTGTGGGCCGATCCGCTCGCTGGCAGAGCAGTTCATGGATACTGGCCAGCAAACTTTCGGCCCGCACCGCCGCGCCTCGTTGCTCCAGCAATTGCGCATGATCGAGTTCCATCAGGCCTTCGAACACCAGCGAACCTTGCGCCCGCGCCAGGCATAAGGCCTCGCGGTTATGAGCTTGCGCCACGTCGAGCTCGCCCCTAAGCAGTGCCTGTTGCGTCAGACCGGACAAACACATCAGCCGCGCCGTCCAACAGTCGGGATCGAGCGCGTTCAACGCGTCAAGAAAGTGCGCGCGCGAAGTCTCCATTCGTCCCTGCAAATGCAGTAACCAACCTTGCAAGGCCTGCCAACGCGCAATCAATTGACGCTGCAGCAGTGCCGAGGGTTGAGGCGTGAAATCCGCCAGATGAGCAATGCAGGTGGTCGCCTGTTCGAATCGTCCGGCGAACAGCAGCGCTGCGGTAATCAATCCGACCAACTGCGGACTACCCAACGTCAGTTCCTCGCCTTGCTGCTCATGCAAACGAAGCAACAGCACCACGGTCTGCTCCTCGAACAACTGCTCGAAACTGAAATGCTGCAGCAGGCTGACCGCCACTTCGTACTCCTCAGCGAGCAGTGCCTGTTCGAAGGCCGATTTCCAGTCCTGTTCGGCGCAGAACCATTGGCAGGCGCGCCGATGCCAGGAGCGTCCCGTTGGCCATTGCTCATCGCGCATCAGTTGGGTGAACGGGGTGAAAATCTGCAACCAGTCGGTGGATTCCCGCCAAGGCTCGATAAAACACCCCAGCGTTTGCAATGTCTTCAGGTACTGCGCGCCCTCCCCGGCCCCAAACAGGTGATCGCACAGCCGGGCATTGAAGCGTGGCAAGTGGGCCAGCACGCGCCAGGCCTCGCTCAACTCTGGCGTCAGCGTGCTGAATAATTCGTGCTCCAGATAATCGAGCAAGGTCTGCGTCCGTCCCTGGGGGTTGTCCTGACGCGACCAATCGCATTTTTGCAGCAGCGCTATCCGCACGCCGGCACACCAGCCGCCGGTGCGCTGCAAAATATTTCCGGCCACCTTGTCGGCCTGTACCGAAGGCAGGTGAAACAAAAACTGTGCGATCTCGCCCTGCGCGAGCGCCAGCGTCGCGCCTTCGCACTCATACAACTCGTCATCGAGCAGCAACCTTGGCCAGTTGCAGGGCGGCCGGCGGCGAGCGCCCAGCCACCAGGTCAGCATCGGACTGCTGATCGCCAGCATGCGATCCAGCAGTGAGTCCAGCTCCGGGTTCGGCAGACGGCTGTAGTCATCGAGAAACAGCCAGGTCGGTGTCTGCAATCGCGCCAGATAGCCAAGCAACTCGGCTTCGTCCGACGAAACCAACCCCAACGTCTGTGCCAGACGATGACGAAAATCAGCCGCGCTCGACGCCACGCCAGACAACGGCAGCCAATGCACTCGGCACTGGTTTGGCGCTTGCAAAAAGCATTCGGCGAGCAACGCAGTCTTGCCACTGCCGGCGGGTGCGCAGAGCAATTTCACCCGTGCCGTGGAGGCCAGTAACGGCTCGGTCAAGCGAGCCCGCGACAGGTGATGAGAGGACAGGCGGGGCAGGAATCCAGAACGGTCCAGACACGGATTCATGGCGGTCATTGTGGCGTGCCTTTTTATAATTGTCCGGCCACCCTAGCCCTCCCTGACCCGCTTGTTGAGAAGTATTCAGCACGCTGATTGGCCCCCATAAAAAAGGCGACCCACAGGTCGCCTCTCGTGATGCCAATGTATCAAAACCCTTACCGAACACCCTCGGCGCGCAGGGCCGACGGGGTGTAGTCCGCAGACTTGGCATCGAAGCCGAATTCGAAGCTGTGCTTCTCTTCGTTCTTCATTCCCAGGGCAATGTATCGGCCGGCAATGATGTCGTACAGCGCCTCCAAGGTGTAGGCCGGAGTCTGGTGATCGTAGTAATACTGAGCGTGACCTTCGGCCACTCGCCACAGTTGGCCGCGACCGTCGTAGTGATCCGCCAGCGCCACTTGCCAGCTGTCTTCGTCGAGGTACATGTGGCGCTTGGCGTAGATGTGCCGCTCGCTCGGCTTGACCGTGCCAACCACTTCCCAGACCCGGTGCAACTCGTAGCGGGTCAAGTCCTGGTTGATGTGCCCGGCTTTCACCACGTCATCGTACTTGAGGCTCGGCGAGTCGAGTTTGTAGCTGTTGTAGGGGATGTACATTTCCTTTTTGCCGATCAGTTTCCAGTCGTAGCGATCCGGTGCACCGGAGAACATGTCGAAGTTATCCGAAGTCCGCAAACCATCGGCGGCAGTGCCCGGCCCGTCATAGGCCACTTGTGGTGCGCGACGTACGCGGCGTTGACCGGCGTTGTAGATCCACGCCAGACGCGGCTCTTTCACCTGATCGAGGGTTTCGTGCACCAACAGCACGTTACCCGCCAGCCGCGCCGGCGCGGTCACCGACTGCTTGAAGAAGGTCAGCACGTTGGCGGCTTTTTCCGGGTCCAGGTCCTTCATCAATTGCGGAACGGCGATCTCCTCCTCGAAGCGGATCGGCGTGTAACTGCCGTTGGTCTGCGGGGTCACCTGGGTGATGATGCGACGCAGGTTGCCGCCGTGGTAACGGGTGATGTGGTTCCACAGCACCTCGACGCCGTTCTTCGGAATCGGGAACGCGTAGTAGCGGTTGCCGGTGAAATTGGCCAGGCCATTACCGTCGTTGATGCTGGTCACGTTCAGTGCGCTGCGCTTGGCCGATTCGTAAATTTCCGGCGGCACACCCACGGTGCGGTGGGTCGGGTAGACCGGGATCCTGTAGGTTTCCGGGTAGCGCTTGAACATCGCGACCTGGCCATCCGAGAGCTTGTCCTTGTACTTGTCGACGGTCGCGGCGGTGATGGTGAACAGCGGTTTTTCACTGCCGAACGGGTCGGCGAGAAAGCCTTTGCTGTCGACCGCACCGGCGTTTTTCGGGATGCCACCGGTCCAGGCCGGGATCGAGCCATCGGCGTTACCGGCCTTCTCGGCGCCCAGCGGGGTAAGGGTGGTGCCGAGTTTGTTGGCTTCTTCCGGCGAGACCGCCGCCATCACGTTGGCGGCCAGCAGGCTCAGTGCCAGGGCGCCGCATTGCAGAATTATCTTGCGCATTAACATCATCCTTCTTAGCCAGATCAGAAGTTCACGCCGAAGCTCAGCGCCAGGAAGTCGCGGTCTTCCAGGGTGTTGTAGTCACCGCCGAAGAAGTCGGTGTAACTGAGGCTCGCGGTATAGGTGTTGCGGTAGTCGGCATCGACACCGACGCTGACGGCCTTGGCGTCTTCGTTGAACAGTCCGTTGGGGCCGTAGCCGGCGACGTCATGGGACCAGGACAGGTTGGGTTTGAGGTTGATCCCGCCGATCACGTTGGCGTAATCGAGGATCGCCCGGGCGCGGTAGCCCCAGGAGGTGGAGGTGACGAAGCCGTCGGTATCGCCACCGAAACCGTACTGGCCGTAAACCGAATCACGGCCGTAACGCAGCTTGGTCTTCGACTCCAGACCACCGACCCGCACCACCGCTGCTTCACCGACCAGGGTCAGCCGTTGGGCGCCCAGCACTTGATCGAAGAAGTGCGTCAGGGTGCTTTGGACCTGGGTCACTTCCTTGCGGCGGTAACCGGTGTTGTCGGCACCTGCCGTGCTAGCGATAGGCGATGCCGCGCCGCCTGCAATCGGGTTAAGCAACGCCAGGGTCAGATCGGTGGTGTTGAGCTGCACCGGAGCGTTGGGCCGGTAACTGATTTCACCGGTCCAGGCAGTACCGGTGGGTAAGGTGGTGGAGAAGCTCGCGCCGTACAGGCGAATGTCTTCCGGGTATTCGAGGAAGTACTGGCCGCGCCCGAGCATCACGCTTCGGGCCAGGGCCGCACCGCTGCCAGCAGCCAGACTGTTGGCAACGCTGACCATGCCTGGCAGGCTGGCCAGTGTCGACAACCCGGCGGTGGTGGTGCCGACGGTCGGTGTGCGACTGTGGTAGTTCATGAAGTAGAGGCCGTACTCGGTGTCGTCACCGAGCCAGCGTAAGGCCGTGCCCCACTGCCCCGAATCCCGGGCATCGCGGTCGCCGCCGCGAGGAATGACCACTCCCTCGCTGGTGACCTGGATAGGTTGGCCAAAGGCTGCCGCCAGCGGCGCCAACGGGGCGATCGCCGGGCTGCCGACGGTGTAACCGGTGGTGCAACCATCCGCCGCCACGTCACCGCCGAAGAAGGTGCCGCAATTGTCGAGAACGGTCTGATCCCACTCCAGTTGGTAGAAACCTTCCACCGTGAGCTGATCGGTCAGACCCTGGGAGGCGAACAGCATATTCACCGGAATCAGGCCTTCCTTGATCTCTGCGCCAGGGCGCCGGAAGGCGGAAACATCCACCGGGTTGATGCTGTTGATCGAGTTGCCGATGAAGGTACTTTCACCCCAGCTGACCACCTGCTTGCCGGCGCGCACGGTGCCCGGCAGATCGGCAATGGAATAGTTGTGATAGACGAACGCATCGAGGATCTGCGCACCGGAAGACTTGGAGCCCTCTTTGCGACCGCTGTCGCTGATCTGCTTGAACTCGCGGTCTTCGTCCTTCAACTCGAAGTCGTACCAGTACTTGCCACGGACGAATACACCTGTGTCGCCGTACTTCAATTCAAGGTCGTGGATGCCCTTGAATATCTTGGAGAAGGTTTCGCCTTTCTTGAAGTTCAGGCGTCCGTCATCACCGGTCGAAGCCTGGCCGGTCCCGCCATTGACGGTGCCCACCAGCGACTTGTCGGCATCGCGCATGCCCCAGCTCGCGCCGACGGACAACGAAGAATCAAACTGCCCCTCGATTTCGCCGATGTTGAATGAAACAGCCTGCGCCTGGGCGCAGCAGCCCAAGGCCACCGCAGCGGCCAGCGCTTGCGGTTTGAAGATGGCGCGCATTGTTGTTTTTGTCATGCGTCTTCCCCGGTGAGTGACAGAAGGCCCCACCCTACTGCCGCTCGCCGGGAGCGATAAGCGCACCAAGGAGGTATTCGTGATGTACCTCCAAAGGATGAATGCCCGCATGGGGCGGGGGTTTGCGCAGGGTATGGATGGGCTGGATGAAGGGTTATCAGCGCAGCGCATGGGACAGGGGGGAAACCGGGGGTGTAGCAGCTGCCGAAGGCTGCGTTCGCTGGTAGCAGCTGCCGAGCTCGCGAGGCTGCGTTCGGCTGCGAAGCAGTCGCAAAATCAGGCGCTGCGTTCCGTCAGGCACATTGTGGATTCAGGGTTTACGACTGCTTCGCAGCCGAACGCAGCCTTCGGCAGCTGCTACACGGCCAGCCCGAGACTGTTGCTCGGACTGCAACAGTGCATGTCTGGAATCGCTATTTTTCCTTTGCGCTCAAACCCTTATTCTTGCCGGGCTTTCACGGCAAACGGCCTGAAAGCACGAATCGATGGAGGTGATAACCCCCCCCCATTGGCGACAGAATCCAGATGATTTGAAGCGTATTTTTCGACTCATCGCCCCGTGCTCACTGACGTTGATTTGTAGCTCCTTGATCCACGTCTTTCTTTGGCCGCTGCGTTTGCAGCGGCCTTTTTTATGGGCAGTGGTTTTTCAGCGATAGCGCCCCCTTTACTGTTGAAGACTTCCTTGAAAGATATTTCCCGTAACAGCATAGGAAATGTCTTTTTATGCGAACGAACATCCTGCCTTTATTTCTTTCTCACCGAAATATCCCTCTCTTTTATATGTAACCACTTACACACCTCTCGGACTCACACCCGTCATTTCTACTGTAACGTTAAATGACACGAAGCAATCACCGACCCACAAACACTTCTTGAATACAACGCACATTTAATAAGGATATGAATATGCAAAGACCTCCAACATGGGAGTTGACCGAAGCTGTGCACATCACAGCAGTAGCGCCTCCAGGCGCAAACCCTGTACCCGCAACTTCACAACGTTTTCCTAACGGCGGCCAATTCGGTTTCCAGCCGGCAGTCGGGAGTATCCTGAACACATTGCGGACTACCACCAAGACTTCAGAACAGGAGTATCAAGTCCGATCCAGCCAACTACCGCAGACCATTGAACATGAACTGGCCACCACAAGACTGGAAGGTTCAACCGTCCCGCTTCCACCCGCAGACGCGATCATTCGCGAAGTGGGCGTGCGTAACAAACTTTTACTTCGAAAGACCGCTGAGTTTCATGACAAAAAAGCGATAGCCAATAGTTTTTACGGCGTCGACCCCATTAACAGGCCTTTGCAGGAGTTCTACCCAAAAGCCTTGACCATGGAAAAACCGGTCCGGCCGAATAGTATCGCGATACAGGCCTGGGTCGCGTCGTACAAAGCGGCCTACGACACAAGACTGCTGTCCCAAACCATCCAGATGCTTAACCAGCAACAGGTCAAAGTGCTCAACTGGCTGGCCGCCGTGCAAGCCAATGATCAGGCGCGGATGGCCGCGGAACAGGAAGCCCGACGGGTCGCCGCCGAGTTGGCACAGATCAACGAGCAAGCCGCGGTGCGAGCTCGAGAGCAAGCACGACTTGCAGCGGTGGCAGAAGCCCTGCGGTTGGCTACCGAACAGGCGCGGATTGCCGCCGAAGCCGCCGCCCGACAAGTGGCTGCCGAACAAGCTCACCTTGCAGCGCTGGCTGAAGCTCAACGTCAGGCTGAATTGCTTCGTGCGGAAACTGAACGGCGAGAACGCGAGAAACAGCAGGCGGCGTTGGAAGCCCACCATGTTTATCCCGCCTCAGGTGCGGTGGCTGCCACCAGCCCGGTCTTTTCCTTTGCCTCGACCGCCATCCGCCTCACCCCCGCAACGTCGTTCGCGATACTCACGGCACTGCGATCAGCAATATCGACAATAACGGCGGCGGGAACAGCGTTGCTCGCACCGGTGTTAGTTGGCTTCGCAGCCCTGCTGATGCCTTCCCGTCTAGGAAACGGCGAGCGCTTCACCATCAGTGTGCCGCTCTCGGAATTGACGTCTGAAACCTCGCAGGCACTGCGAGAGATCGCTGATCGACAAGGAACGCTGGATCTGCCCGTGGGGTTGGGTGTAAGGCCAATCGGCTCAGGCGCAGAGGTGTTCGTCGTCACGGCCGACGACTTCAACGTTCGCTCAAGCGTCCCCGTACTGCACGCGACTTACGATTTGCTGAATGACGTCTACGAGACAGCATTGCCGGACTCGCCAACCGACTTCCTGACCTGGACACCCGCCATTACGCCGGGTAACAGTTCGACCGAACGGCCGATTGTTCCAGCTGAAACTCCGGTGTATTCCGGTGCTCCGATCGCACCAGTCGAGGGTCGGCTGGATCTTCATCCGGTTCTGGTGGAGGGTTGGGACAGGTTCATCATCGTATTTCCGGATGACTCGGGAATTGCGCCGCTGTATGTCGTTATCAGCAGTCCCTATCAAGGGGCTTCCGTTGAAGGCAAATACAGCGGGCGTCTTTTCAATCCGGAGCAGGTGGGAGGGCCGATACTGGATCTGGACTGGCGTACGGTGGTCATTACCCAAACCGGAATTAATGCGGTGAAATTACACATCGCACGGCTCGATCAATCCGATGCCAATGACATGATGGTGCAACGCCTTGAGAAAATCCTGAACGGATATTGGCAACCCACTGACACGGATCTGCGCTACTACACTCATGAGATGAGGGAGCTTGAAAGGTTTCGAGCGTTGGGGCTCAGCGATGATTTCAATCCCGACAAAGATTTGCCGATCTGGAACAACGCGCACACGGCAACCCTGGAAGATTTCAAGCTTCATGATGATGAGTCGTTGCTCTACACAAAAGACGCCATAGCGGCTGCGGATCGACAAGATGAAGTGTTTTTCAAAAATTTTTTGAAAGGAGGCAAACAGTGAGCATCGTCGAGAAAATCGTTAAAAATGAAACAGTAGAAGATGTCTTGACTGTTTTCGCACTCGGTTCCGCTATTCCATCTCTAGACAGAATGTTTGGACGCTATCGATATGAAGTCATTGAAAGTGGCGAGCTGCTAAAAACCTACGCAAGGCTTTTCGAGGAGGGTGTACTGGCCAATGGTGAAGGCCCAGTCGCTATCAAAGGCCCGAACTGGAAAGCCCCCAAGTTCATGACCCAAAACAAATACTCTTAACAAGCAAGTGGGCCACCAAGTCTCAGCTTGGTGGCCCACCCCACTTAAATCGAATACCTCTGCAAGTTCTCCATCATTTCCTTCAGCGCTTCAATATTGTCCTGCGGATGAGCAGCGCTTTCGGAATCGCAGATCTGCTGCCAATGCGCCGCCACATCTTCCGGCGAAAAACCCACCCGAGGATCAAACCCGGCGCCCAGGCTGCGCTCCCAGCGCACCTTGCCCATCCAGCCGCCACCCACTTCGAATAACCCCGAAGTTTCCTGGCAATGTTCGCTGGCCAGGTACACCACCAACGGGCTGACCAGCTCCGGTTTGAGTTGTTCGAACACTTGCGGCGGGATCAGGCCTTCGGTCATGCGGGTGCCACCTGTCGGGGCGATGGCGTTGACCAGGATATTGTTTTTGCGGCCTTCGATCGCCAGCGTGCGGGTCAGGCCATAGAGACCAAGTTTGGCCATCCCGTAGTTGGACTGACCGAAGTTGCCGTAGATGCCCGAGGTCGACGCGGTGAAAATCACACGGCCATAGTTTTGCTCGCGCAGGTGCGGCCAGGCGGCGCGAGTGACCTTGTAGGCGCCTTCGACGTGGACGCGGTAAACCAGGTCCCAGTCGCTGTCATCCATTTTGTGAAAGGTCTTGTCCCGCAGAATGCCCGCATTGTTCACCACGACATCGACGCGACCAAAAGTATCGAGAGCATTCTGGACAATTTTGTCACCGTCGGTGACGGAGTCATGGTTGGCCTCGGCGGTGCCGCCCGCTTCGCGAATTTGCGCCACCACACGATCCGCTGCCGAAGCGTTCGCGCCTTCACCTTGAGTCGAGCCGCCAAGATCATTGACCAGCACTTTGGCACCCTGTTTTGCGAACAGCAACGCATGCGCCCGCCCCAAGCCGCCGCCCGCACCGGTGACGATCACCACTTTATCTTCGAAGCGCACAGACTCATTCATGGGGAACTCCAGCAGGCAGGGACAATGAGTGCGAGTGTCAGGCACGGGGCTGCCGGTCACAATAAACACGGGTGGGCCTGAATGGTGCGCGATAAGGCAGCAGGATAGTCAGGAGCACGCCACCTTGCGCGGCGGTAAAACCAACCGGTCGCGAAACTCCAGATAGTGCTTGAGCACCTGCACCGGCGCTTCGATCTGCGGGTAATGACCGATCCCCGGCAGGAGCACCGTGTCCGGGTCGGGAATCAGTTGCCGATAGCGTGCCACCATGTGTGCGCCGGACACCGGATCGACCTCGCCATCAATGACCCGCAACGGCACCTCGCCGCGCTGCATGGCACCGACCCAACGCTCACGCTGGACACGTCGCTGCGGGATATAACTGATCACTTTGTGCATGATCCGTTGCCCATGATTGCTGTCGACCAGGCTCCAGAAATCATCCAGTTCACTTTCGGTGGGTCGGGTCTGCGGACCGAAGATCCGCTGGAAACTCTTCACCAGAGCGCCACGGGTAAAGGCTCGTCCGATCATCCAGCCCAAGGGGCTGAGCAGGAGTTTTTGCATCAACACCGGGCGATGGGTTTCGGGAAACAGGCCACCATTGAGGAACACGCAACTGGCGATATGGATGCGTGCTTCGTAGTGCCGGGCCAACAGTTCCTGGGCCACGCTGTCGCCATAATCGTGTGCCAACACATGCATCGGTTGCTCGACATTCAGATGCGCCAGTAATGCCTGTTGCAGATCGGCCTGTTCCAGCAGGCTGTAGTCATGGTTCACCGGTTTGGCCGAATCGCCGAAGCCAAGCATGTCGCAGGCAATCACCCGATAGCGCTGCGCCAGCGGCTGCCACAGGTAATGCCAGTCCCAACTGGCGGTCGGGAAGCCATGGATCAGCAATAGCGGCTCCCCCTGCCCCGCTGTCCAATAGCGGATGGTTTGACCGCGAAATACGAACGTCTGGCCGCGTTTTCGCCAGACACATAGAGGAATCTCGGCGAGTGCCATTTAGAGTTTGTAACCCGGGTCTTGTTTATCGAGTTTGCGCAGTAGTGCCGGCCAGGCCAGCGCGCCCCCCATCCCTTGGGCACTTTTGGTGACGCCGGCGATCATCGCCTTGGCGCCCGCCAGAATCTGCGGTTCGATGGCTATCAGCTCCGCGCCACCGTTGCACGCCATGACCTGAATCTCGCAGGCGCGCTGGAAGGTGAACATCATCAGGAATGTATCGGCGATGGTGCCGCCACAGGTCAGCAGACCGTGGTTGTGCAGCATCAGGAAATTGTTTTCCCCAAGGTCGGCTTGCAGCCGCGCTTTCTCTTCATGGTTCAGCGCAACGCCTTCGTAGGCGTGATAAGCCAGGCTGGACAGGACGAACAAGGACTGCTGACTGATCGGCAAGATGCCCTGCTTCTGCGCCGATACCGCCACCCCCGCCGCCGTATGAGTGTGCAGCACACACACGACGTCATGACGGACTTCATGCACGGCGCTGTGGATGGTGTAACCCGCCGGGTTGATCTCGTAGGGGCTGTCCATCAGCTTGTTGCCAGCCTGATCGACCTTGACCAGACTCGATGCGGTCATTTCATGGAACATCAGGCCGAACGGGTTGATCAGGAAGTCTTCAGTGCCGGGCACCTTGGCCGAAATGTGGGTAAAGATCAGATCGTCCCAGCCATGCAGGGCGACCAGACGATAACAGGCCGCCAGATCGACGCGGGCCTGCCACTCGGCGGCACTGACCTTGTCTTTAACGCTATGTGACGATTGGACGGGGGCTACGCTCACGGCAAGGATCTCTCTTTTTATTTTTCTTGTTTTTTATTTTTCTGACGTTACAGCAGTCTAGTCAGCCTCCGGATTTCGTGTAGTTGCATTGGCAGCCAGCTTGATGGCCGAGCGGGTCAGTGCGGGGTGAGTCTGGATCCAGGTCAAAGCACTGCCGCCAATAAAGGCGCGAGTGGCCGGTCAGCCCCGCAAAATGCTGACCAGCTCCGCCAGCCAAGGCTCGGCGTCGGTTTCCGGCGTCACGGTTTCGCTGGCATCCAGACGCAGCATCGGCAGGACTTCGCGCACGCCCAGTTCGCCGAACAATTCACGCATTTGCTCACCGCCGCCGCAGAACGTATCGCCATAGCTCGAATCGCCCAACCCGATCACCGCCCCCGGTAAACCACGCCAGAGCGCGGGCAATTGATCGCGAATCGCCGAATACAGCGGCTGCAGGTTATCCGGCAACTCGCCCATGCCGGTGGTCGAGGTCACCGCCAGAAATGCTTCGGGGCCAAAGGCCTGAACATCGGCGAGTGTCGCGCGCGGGTTGTGCCAGGTTTCAAAACCGGCGGTTTTCAAAATGTTTGCAGCGTGGCGGGCGACTTCTTCGGCCGTGCCGTACACCGAGCCGGAAAGGATGGCGACTTTCATCAATCTGATCCTGAAGCTGAGTAAAAGGCCGAGATATTAACAGCACGGCCCTTTTTGATCTTTTAGAATGCAACCTGCCAATCTATACGCAAAGGACGCAAGCGCAATTGGCCGAGACACAGGCAGAAATTGCTGCATTCAAAACGACGAACGGCTCAAACCAATCTGCGAATTAGTGGTCATTTACTACAATCACCGATGACTTTGTAATTATTCCTTTCGAGCTAAATCATGCGCGACGCACTCCTGACCCAGGATGAGCTGGATTTTATCCAGACCATGCAGCACAACCCGCAACTCAATGTGCGGGATGCGACGTCGAGCCTGCTCGTCAACGGTGGTTCGCAGATTCGTGACTTGCTCACACGCCTGGCCGCTCATGAGCAAGTCACCATCCAGGCCAATTTCGAAAATCAGCAAATGACCTTCCCGCTGCACCTGGTGGAAGATGAATTTCACGCGCTGCATCTACGCCTCGGAGTCCCGAGCATCTATGAGGACGGGCCGATGATGCGGCCATGGCGTCTGATGCTCGAAGAGCCAGTGGCGCTGGAAAATGCCAAGGGGCAACCCGGTACGATGTGGGTGCATGAAATATCGTTCAAAGGGGTCTTGCTGGAAGTTCGCAACAAAACCAAGGCACCAAAGCACTTCGCGTTGTGGTTCAGCCCGTCAGGCTATGAGCGGATTGCGTTGCGCGGCACTTTCGAACGTGAAGCCGAGCAAGGTTTCTACGCCTACGAGTTGAGCCAGAGCGATAAGGATGAAACCGAACGTCTGCGTCAGTACATCCTTCAGCAACATCGCCAGACCCATCCCGCACTGCATATCTGATCGGCCTGGCTACCCGGGCTCAGGTATCCAGGTTTCCCGCCAGGAACTGTTTCAGACGCTGGCGCATCAACACTCCCTCGTTTCCCAGACAACCGATCGACGATCCGGCCAGACTCTCCTGTGCCAGGTCCGATGCATCCCCGGCCAGTAACAGCTGACAATCCAGGCTCAAGGCCAGGCGGCTCAAACGCCGTGGCAGTTCTGGGGCAGGCAGGTGATTGGAAAACAGCACCAGCACCGCAGGTTTGCTTCTCTCGCAGACCAGTGTCAGTTCATCGAACGGCTGGCCGACAGTCAGCATCCGGATATTGGCCTCAGTGCTGCTGAGCAGTAACGCCGCGATCAACAGTTCGAGCTCGCGGCACTGACTGTCCAAGGCGCTGAGCAGCACGCGGCGTGTTTGCGTAGAGCGCATCAGCAGCAGCCGTTTCGACACTCGAGAACGCAGAAAGGCATCCAGGAACAGCCACTCGCTGACCGGGCCGAACGTCTCCTGACGCTGCAATAACCGCTTCCACAGCGGAATCAGGATGTCTTGAAACACCACCGTCTTGGGATAGCTGAAAAAGATCTGCCCATAGATTCGTTCCAGTTGAACATCGTCATAGGCACTGACGGCAGCCTGGAGCTGCTCTTGCCATTGCGCATAGTCAATCTGGACCTGTTCATCGCAGATGATCGGCGGCAGCGCTTTAAACGGCTCGGTCTTGGCCAGTATTTTTCCAACCTTGCTGACCGCGACACCACGCTCGAGCCAGCCAAGGATGCTGCGAACACGCTCAATATCAGTCATCGAATACAAGCGGTGCCCGCTTTCGGTTCGCGTGGGCAGTATCAGACCGTAGCGTCGTTCCCATGCTCGTAGTGTGACCGGGTTGACCCCCGTCAGGCGCGCCACCTCACGGATCGGAAACAGCTCTTCTCGAATCAGGGAGGTACTGCGGGGAAAGCTAGGCGCAAGGTGGGTCAGCACAGGCATC
Source organism: Pseudomonas sp. LBUM1673 (assembly GCF_059695645.1). Taxonomy (NCBI): domain Bacteria; kingdom Pseudomonadati; phylum Pseudomonadota; class Gammaproteobacteria; order Pseudomonadales; family Pseudomonadaceae; genus Pseudomonas; species Pseudomonas sp. LBUM1673. The sequence continues at coordinate 1,055,791 of NZ_CP166780.1, read as the reverse complement.
TTTGAATCTACATCCATGTAAAAATTTGGACGTATTCTAACCCGACAGCATTCAACACGTTGTTGAAAGAAGCAGGCACTGACGTTCCAGGTATAATCAGGAATAATCCTTGCTTGTCCCGAGACGCAGCCCACCACCCCGGCGCTGTGCCTGGCGAAGCTCTTATCCGGAGCGACGCGTTAGTAATATGGAGATACACAATGTCTACTTCACCCGTCACGCTGATGGTCGCGCGCCGCGTCGCCGATGGGCGTTATCAGGACCTGATGGCCTGGTTGCGCGAAGGCGAACAACTGGCCACTGACTTCCCCGGTTATCTCGGCTCTGGCGTGCTCGCTCCACCACCCGACGATAACGAATTCCAGATTATCTTCCGCTTCGCCGACGAGCAGACCATGCACGCTTGGGAGCATTCCGCCTCGCGCACGGCCTGGCTGGGGCGCGGCAGTGATTTGTTCGCCCACCCTTCGGAGCATCGGGTCAGTGGCATCGACGGTTGGTTTGGTGCGGTCGGCCAACGCCCGCCACGCTGGAAACAGGCCGTGGCCATCTGGCTGGCGTTCTTCCCGGTGTCCCTGTTGTTCAACTTTGCCTTCGGGCCGCTATTGGCTGAAACGGGTTTGCTGACCCGCGTGCTTGTCAGCACCCTGTGCCTGACGCCATTGATGGTGTATTTCTTCATTCCGCTGTCGACTCGTCTATTGGCCGGCTGGCTGCATACCCCATCTGCGCGTCCGTTGCCCGCCGAACCCTCAACCCAAAATCAATAATCCCTTTGTAGGAGCGAGGCTTGCCCGCGAAGAAGACAACCCGGTCTATTTGCCAAACCGCGTCATCGTTCTTCGCGGGCAAGCCTCGCTCCTACAGGACATAGGTGAACAACTCCCGTCGCTGGTATAGTTTTACTCTTACCGCGACGCGAGCCGTTCATGACCTCTTCCGCAGCCCCCATCCTCATCACCGGTGCCGGTCAGCGTGTCGGCCTGCACTGTGCGCAACGTTTTCTCGAAGACGGCCATCCGGTGATCTTCAGCTACCGCAGCGAACGCCCTGGTGTGCAAAACCTGCGCGATCTGGGGGCGATCGCCGTGTTCGCGGACTTTTCCAGCGAGGCCGGAATCCTCGCGTTCATCGGCGAACTGAAGAACCACACCGACAGCCTGCGGGCGATTATCCATAACGCCTCCGAATGGCTGGTCGAAACCCCAGGCACCGAAGCCGAAGCCTTTACCCGCATGTTCAGCGTGCACATGCTGGCGCCCTACCTGATCAACCTGCATTGTGCCGACTTGCTCAAACGCTCAAGCCCCGCCGACATCGTCCATATCAGCGATGACGTGACCCGCAAAGGCAGCAGCAAGCACATCGGCTACTGCGCCAGCAAAGCGGGGCTCGACAGCCTGACCCTGTCCTTTGCCGCAAAGTACGCGCCAGGCATCAAGGTCAACGGTATCGCGCCAGCCCTGTTACTGTTCAATCCCGACGACGACGCGGCGTACCGCGCCAGGGTTCTGGCCAAATCGGCACTGGGCATCGAGCCCGGCAGCGAAGTGATCTACCAGAGCCTGCGCTATTTGCTCGACAACCCTTATGTCACCGGCACGACCCTGACCGTCAACGGCGGACGGCACGTCAAATAAGTCGCCCCCGCGAGGATGTCCCATGACGTTATTCCTGCCACACAACTCCCTGTCCCAGAGCTATCGCGAGATCCTGATCGGCCTCGGTGAAAACCCCGACCGTGAAGGGCTGCAAGACACCCCGGTTCGCGCCGCCAAGGCGATGCAATACCTGTGTCATGGTTATGAACAAAGTGTCGAGGAAATCGTCAACGGCGCGTTGTTCGCCTCCGACAACGATGAAATGGTGATCGTCGACAACATCGAGCTGTACTCGCTCTGTGAACATCACATGCTGCCCTTCATCGGCAAGGCTCATGTGGCTTATATTCCAACGGGCAAGGTGCTGGGCCTGTCGAAGATTGCACGGCTTGTGGATATGTTCGCCCGCCGACTGCAAATCCAGGAAAACCTCACCCGGCAAATCGCCGACGCCGTGCACCAAGTGACCGACGCCGCTGGTGTCGCGGTGGTCATCGAAGCCCAGCACATGTGCATGATGATGCGCGGCGTCGAAAAACAGAATTCGACCATGAACACCTCGGTGATGCTCGGCGCCTTCCGCGAGTCGAGCAACACCCGCCAGGAGTTCCTGCAATTGATTGGACGGAGCAAGTAGCAATGCCACAACTTCAACCAGGAATGGCACGCATCCGGGTCAAGGACCTGTGTTTGCGGACTTTCATCGGGATCAACGAGGACGAAATCCTCAACAAGCAGGATGTGCTGATCAACCTGACCATCCTGTATGCCGCCCAGGACGCCGTGCGTGACAACGACATCGATCACGCGCTGAACTACCGCACCATCACCAAGGCGATCATCGCCCACGTGGAGGGCAATCGCTTTGCCCTGCTCGAGCGCCTGACCCAGGAGTTGCTGGACCTGGTCATGGCCAACGAGTCGGTGCTGTATGCCGAAGTCGAAGTCGACAAGCCCCACGCCTTGCGCTTCGCCGAGTCGGTATCGATTACCCTGGCCGCGAGCCGCTGACCGCGTCTGGCGCATCGGTCGCCAGGCTTTTATCATCCGCGCCACGATTTGATTGCACAGAGCCCATCATGAACGATCAACAACGCCTGGAACTTGAAGCCGCCGCCTTTCGCCGGCTGGTTGCCCACCTGGACAGCCGCAAGGACGTGCAGAACATCGACCTGATGAACCTCTCGGGTTTCTGCCGCAACTGCCTGTCCAAGTGGTACAAGGCCGCGGCCGACGAACGCCAGATCGACGTCAGCCTCGACGAAGCCCGCGAAGTGGTTTACGGCATGCCGTACGCCGAGTGGAAAGCCCAATACCAGCAAGAAGCCAGCGCCGACCAACAAGCGGCGTTCGCCAAAGGAAAACCCAATGAGTGATCTGAACACCCTGCGCACCAGCCTCAAGAGCGGCGAACATGTTTTCGCCGATACTCTGGCGTTCATCGCCGTCGGTTACGACTATCAGCCCCAAGCCTTCAATAACGGTGGTGTGGAAAACGCCGCCGGGCAAAACGAAGGTTCGTGCAAGACCCTCGGTCTGGCGCTGCTGGAAGGTTTGAGTGATGAAGAAGCACTGTTGGCATTCGGTGAGCATTACCGTTCGGTGGTTGCCACGCCTGAAGGCAGCGATCACGGCAATATCCGGGCATTGATTGCCAATGGCTTGGCCGGTGTGAAATTCACTCAGCAGCCGCTGACTCGCCGCTGATTAAAGCCCGCAAAAAACGCTCCGTGTAACACTGAACCTGTGGCGAGGGAGCTTGCTCCCGCTGGGTCGCGTAGCGGCCCAAAAAAAGAGGGACCGCTGCGCGGTCCAGCGGGAGCAAGCTCCCTCGCCACAGGTTGCGCTTTGCCTACCCCAGCTCTCATCTGATAGGCATTCGAACACATCCCGACTTTTAATATTGATCCGGCAACTTTATTTCGTTTGCCGGGCACCTCTGCTCGCGGCTTAGATAAAAAGAAGCATCCCTTCTTCAGAGTCAGCCATCCATGCGCAGCGAATCTGTCAGTCAGTCGATCTCCATCGTTCACCCCGTCAGCCTCAGCCACGGAAAAAATGCCGAGGTGTGGGACACCAATGGCAAGCGCTACATCGACTTTGTCGGAGGAATCGGCGTGCTGAACCTCGGTCATTGCCATCCGCGCATCGTCGAGGCCATTCGTGAACAAGCCACCCGGCTGACCCACTATGCGTTCAACGCAGCTCCCCATGTGCCTTACCTCGAACTGATGGATCGCCTGACCGCGTTTATTCCGGTGAATTACCCGGTCAGCGGCATGCTCACCAATAGCGGCGCCGAAGCTGCGGAAAACGCCTTGAAGATCGTCCGTGGCGCCACCGGTCGCACCGCGATCATTGCCTTTGACGGCGCCTTCCACGGCCGCACACTGGCCACTCTCAACCTCAATGGCAAAGTCGCCCCCTACAAACAGAAAGTCGGTGTGCTACCAGGGCCGGTGTATCACCTGCCCTTCCCCAGCAAAGACAATGGCGTGACCTGCGCCGAGGCCCTGAAAGCCATGGAGCGGCTGTTCAGCGTCGAGATCGACGTGGATGACGTGGCTTGTTTTATCGTCGAGCCGGTACAGGGCGAAGGCGGCTTTCTGGCGATGGACGTGGAATTCGCCCAGGCGCTGCGACGCTTGTGTGATGACAAAGGCATCCTGTTGATCGCCGATGAAATCCAGTCCGGCTTCGGCCGCACCGGCCAGCGGTTTGCGTTCTCGCGACTGGGGATTGAACCGGACCTGATCCTGCTGGGCAAAAGCATTGCCGGCGGCGTGCCGCTGGGTGCGGTTGTCGGGCGCAAGTCGCTACTCGACAACTTGCCCAAGGGCGGGTTAGGCGGGACCTACTCGGGCAATCCCATCGCCTGCGCCGCGGCGTTGGCGACCCTGGACGAAATGAGTGATGCACACCTGCACGCCTGGGGCACGCAACAGGAAGAAGCGATTGTCAGTCGCTACGAAGCCTGGCGAGCCCGCGAACTGTCACCCTATCTGGGCCGTTTGACTGGCGTTGGGGCGATGCGCGGCATCGAACTGATTAATGCCGACGGCACACCGGCCTCGGCGCAATTGACACAGCTGCTGGCCCTGGCGCGAGAGTCGGGTTTGCTGCTGATGCCCAGCGGCAAGTCGCGCCACATCATTCGGCTGCTGGCGCCATTGACCACCGAAGCGACTGTGCTGGAGGAAGGGCTGGATATTCTTGAGGCGTGCCTGCAGAAATTGGCCTGATCATAAATTCCATGCAGTCCATGTGGGAGCGGGCTTGCTCGCGAATGTGGTGTGTCAGTCGACATTCATATTGCCTGGCACATCGCATTCGCGAGCAAGCCCGCTCCCACACTGGAAATGTGATCAGGCAATAAATCGCGGGCACAAAAAAACCGGCCGAAGCCGGTTTTTTAATTTCTACGGAATCAGAACGAAGCGTTCTGCAGACCGTCGAGGTAGCGCTCGGTATCCAGTGCCGCCATGCAACCGGCGCCGGCCGAGGTGATGGCCTGACGGTAAACGTGGTCAGCCACGTCACCGGCGGCGAAGATACCTTCGACGCTGGTGGCAGTGGCGTTGCCTTCACGGCCGCCCTGTACCACCAGGTAGCCGTCTTTCAACGTCAGCTGACCTTCGAACAACGAAGTGTTCGGGGTGTGGCCGATAGCGATGAACACGCCGTCGACTTTCAGCTCGTCGAAGCTGCCGTCGTTGTTCTTCAGGCGAGCACCGGTTACGCCCATGTTGTCGCCCAGGACTTCGTCCAGAGTCGAGTTCAGCTTCAAGACGATCTTGCCTTCGGCAACTCGGGCATTGAGCTTGTCGATCAGGATTTTTTCGGCGCGGAAGGTTTCGCGACGGTGGATCAGGGTGACCTGGCTGGCGATGTTGGCCAGGTACAGGGCTTCCTCGACAGCAGTGTTACCGCCACCGACCACAGCCACTGGCTTGTTGCGGTAGAAGAAACCGTCGCAGGTCGCGCAGGCCGAAACGCCTTTGCCCATGAACGCTTCTTCCGACGGCAGCCCCAGGTACCGAGCGCTGGCGCCGGTGGCGATGATCAGTGCATCGCAGGTGTAAGTCGCACTGTCGCCAATCAAGGTGTATGGCTTGGCAGCGAAGTCCACGGCATTGATGTGATCGAACACAATCTCGGTTTCAAAGCGCTCGGCATGCTCTTTCATCCGCTCCATCAGCGCTGGGCCGGTCAGGCCGTGGACGTCGCCCGGCCAGTTGTCGACTTCGGTGGTGGTGGTCAGTTGACCGCCGGCCTGCATGCCGGTGATCAGCAGTGGCTTGAGGTTGGCACGGGCAGCATAAACTGCGGCGCTGTAACCGGCAGGGCCGGAACCGAGAATAATCACTCGCGAATGACGAACTTCAGACATGACCTGCTCCTGTTGACCGGCCCGAATCACTGGGCGCGGAACGCCGGCTTGCCGGCGGGAATAAAAAAGGACCGTTGAAAGCACTTGGGGAAGGCTTGGGCTCGACAGTCCTGTAAAAAGAATGGGTGCAGCGTATCGAGGGGGCGAAGATTAAGGAAATACGGTTTAACAATCCAGCTCATAGGCGGTCTCTATGCCGTTGCAGTGAACATATAGGCGCCTTTGTTACAGTTAATGTCGATGCCGCTACCGCGCTTTCGCCTGTCAGGTAAAGCCGGTAAGGTCGGCGCGTTTACCCTTTGCTCGGAGCACGTTATGCCCGCCCCTGTTCTGTCTGGCCCGCAATATTTACGCGAGGGCCTCAAGCTGGTCCTGAGCCCAAGCCTGCGTTTGTTCGTATTGTTGCCGCTGGCGATCAATCTGGTGCTGTTCGTCGGATTGATCTATCTGGCCAGCCATCAGTTCAGCCTGTGGGTCGATACGCTGATGCCGTCGCTGCCCGATTGGCTGAGCTTCCTCAGCTATGTCCTCTGGCCGATTTTTGTCGTGTTGGTGGTTTTGATGGTGTTCTTCACCTTCACCATGCTCGCCAATGTCATTGCCGCGCCGTTCAATGGCTTCCTCGCGGAGAAAGTCGAAGTGGTGGTGCGCGGCACCGACGACTTCCCGGCCTTCAGCTGGGGCGAACTGATCGCCATGATCCCCCGGACTTTGGCCCGGGAAATGCGCAAACTCGGCTACTTCCTGCCGCGCGCCATCGGGTTGTTCATCCTCTCGCTCATCCCCGTGGTGAACATCATCGCCGCGCCGCTGTGGCTACTGTTCGGGGTCTGGATGATGGCAATCCAGTACATCGACTACCCGGCGGATAACCACAAACTGGGCTGGAACGAGATGCTCGCCTGGCTGCGGCAGAAACGCTGGCAGAGCATGAGCTTTGGCGGGATTGTTTATCTGGTGTTGCTGATTCCGGTGGTCAACATTCTGATGATGCCGGCGGCAGTGGCTGGGGCGACGCTGTTCTGGGTGCGTGAGCGTGGGGCGGAAAACCTGGTGGCAGAGCGCCGTTAATCACGTCACAAATCCATCATTCAACCGTCACAATGACGACATGGCCTCAGCCGACACTGGGGTCATGACGACAGCTCTGCACATCACCCTGATCACCGAAACCTTCCCACCGGAAATCAACGGCGTGGCCAATACCCTTGGCCGCTTGTTCGACGGTTTGCGCGCGCGTGGCCATCAGGTCGAGTTGGTGCGGCCACGTCAGGGCTGCGATCCGCTCACGGGCAACAACGATGAGTTGCTGCTGTGCCGGGGCTGGCCGCTGCCGGGTTATCCCGGCCTGCAATGGGGTCAGTCGTCGATGCACAAGCTGTTGCGGCGCTGGAAACGGCATCGCCCGGATGTGTTGTACATCGCCACCGAAGGACCGCTGGGCTTATCGGCGTTGCGCGCGGCACGGCGCTTGGGGATTTCGGTGGTCAGCGGTTTTCACACCAATTTCCAGCAGTACTCCAGCCAGTACGGCCTCGGTCTGCTGTCGCGCCTGCTGACCCACTACCTGCGCTGGTTTCACAATCGCTCGACCCTGACCCTGGTGCCCAGCGCCAGCCAGAGACTGGAGCTGGAGCGCCGCAGTTTCCAGCGCCTGGCATTGCTCTCTCGAGGCGTCGACAGTCAGTTGTTTCATCCGGCCAAACGGCTGAAACCGCTGCGCGAGCAATGGGGACTGACCGAGGATGATATTGCCGTCATCCACGTAGGACGCCTGGCACCGGAGAAAAACCTTGGCTTGCTCAAGCGCAGTTTCGACACGCTGAAAGCCACTTATCCACAGCGAAAAATGAAATTGATTGTGGTCGGTGACGGTCCGCAAAGATCGGCGTTGGAGAGGGAATTGCCCGAGGCGATTTTCTGCGGCTCACAACGCGGCGAAGCCCTGGCCAGTCACTATGCGTCGGGAGATGTGTTTCTGTTTCCGAGCCAGACCGAAACCTTCGGCAATGTGGTGCTTGAGGCATTGGCCTCTGGGCTGGGGGTGGTGGCGTACGATCAGGCCGCGGCGGCCCAACATATTCGCCATGGCTACAACGGCGTACTGGCGATGCCCGGGGATGAACAGGCGTTCTGCGATACAGCATGTTGGCTGCTGGAGGAGCGCGAAACCTTGCGTTGCGTACGGCTCAATGCTCGCCAGCATGCGAGCCGTCAAGGCTGGGCGGCGATTATCGAGCAGTTTGAGGGGCAGTTGCGGGGGGCTTGTCACGATCCTCGTGGCGAGGGGGCTTGCCCCCGTTCGGCTGCGAAGCAGTCGTAAACCCAGCGCACACCGTGTGCCTGATGAAACATATTTTGAGGTTTCAGGGCCGCTTCGCGGCCCAACGGGGGCAAGCCCCCTCGCCACATTAAACCAGCGTCATCAACGCCTCTCGGCTGAACGGCAGAATGTCCTGCTCACGACCGTCACGCACTTTCTGCGCCCAGTCCGGGTCCACCAGCAACGCACGGCCTACCGCCACCAGATCGAATTCATCGTTGTTCAAACGTTCCAGCAGTTTTTCCAGGCTGGCCGGTTGCGCGATCTTGTCGGTGTTGACCATGAACTGCAGGAACTCGCCGTCCAGGCCGACGCTGCCGACGGTGATGGTTGGCTTGCCGGTGAGCTTGCGGGTCCAGCCGGCCAGGTTCAGCTCGGACCCGTCGAACTCAGGCTCCCAGAAACGCCGTGTCGAGCAGTGGAAAATGTCCACGCCGGCGTCGGACAATGGCTTGAGGAACTCACCCAACGCTTCCGGGGTTTGTACCAAACGCGCGGTGTAGTCCTGCTGCTTCCATTGGGAGAAACGGAAGATGATCGGGAAGCCCTCGCCGACCGCTGCACGCACCGCCTGAATCAATTCAATGGCGAAGCGCGAACGGTTCGCCAGGCTGCCACCGTATTCGTCGGTGCGCTGGTTGCTGCCTTCCCAGAAAAACTGGTCCACCAGGTAACCGTGGGCACCGTGGATTTCCACCCCGTCCATGCCGATGCTCTGAGCGTCTTTGGCTGCCTGGGCGAACGCAGCAATCACGTCCTGGATATCCTGTTGGGTCATGCCGTGAACCACGACCTGACCGTCCTTCAATTTTTCCGATGGACCGTAACCCGGCACGCTGGCATCCGGTTCGGTACCGATGCGGCGCACGCTGCCCACATGCCACAGTTGCGGAACGATTTTTCCGCCTTCGGCATGCACCGCGTCGACGACTTTCTTCCAACCGGTCAATGCCGCTTCACCGTAGAAGTGCGGCACGTTCGGATAGCCGTTGGAGGCCTTGTGACCAACAGTGGTGCCTTCGGTGATGATCAGCCCAACCCCGGCGGCGGCGCGACGACGGTAGTACTCGATCACTTTGGAATTGGGAACGCCGCCCGGCGAAAACGAACGGGTCATCGGCGCCATGACGACGCGGGTCGGCAACTCGAGAGCGCCTAGGTGAAAAGGCTTGAACAGGGCTTTGACGGGCATGGGGACGCTCCACGGGATATAGACTTTATGACGGCGATAATATGGAGAGTCGCAAGGCTTGAACAGCACTATTGATTGCGGTGATTAAGGTCTAAAAGATAGGAAACATCTGTAGGAGCGGGCAAGTCGGATCGCCGCACCGCTCGCTCCTACAGAGGGGAACTCAGCTCAGTGCTTTTTCGATCGCCTGAATCACAGCCGGATCATCCGGAGGTGTGCGCGGCGAAAACCGCGCCAGCACGCGACCGTCCTTGCCCAGCAGGAATTTCTCGAAGTTCCAGGTGATGTCGCCAGGGAATTCGGCACCTTCGCCCGCCAGCAGTCGGTACAACTGATGACGCTCATGACCGTTGACCTCCAGCTTGCTGGACAACGGAAAGGTCACGCCATAGTTGAGGCTGCAGAATGCCTGGATCTCCTCCCCGGTGCCCGGTTCCTGTCCGGCAAACTGGTTGCACGGCAAGCCCAGCACACAGAAACCCTTGTCCTTGTACTGCTGGTAGAGGTTTTCCAGCGCCGCGTACTGTGGGGTCAAACCACATTTGGAGGCAACGTTGACCACCAGCACGACGTTCCCTTTAAAGGGCGCCAGCGGAAGCTCCTGACCATCCAGGGCTGTCAATTTAAGGTCGTGAAAAGCACTCATGACGAACTCCAAATTCCCGTGTTCTTCTCGAAACAGCCACCTGACGGTGTCACCAAGGACAGCGGCGGACTAAAAAGGCGCCCTCGGGCGCCTCTCCAGCTCTCTGAGCTTAGCGCAGAAATCAGTGGTGATGGCCACCTTCGCCATGGACGTGACCATGAGCGATTTCTTCCTGGCTGGCGTCACGGATGTCGATGATCTTGACCTGGAAGTTCAGGCGCTGACCGGCCAGCGGGTGGTTGCCGTCGACGGTGACATCGTCGCCGTCCAGATCGCGAATGGTGACGATCTGCATCTGACCGTCCGGAGCGGAAGCGTGGAACTGCATGCCCACTTCCAGTTCGTCGACGCCTTCGAACATGCTGCGGCTCAGCGTGCTGACCAGTTCGGCAGCGTATTCGCCGTAGGCATCTTCAGGTTCTACGGCGACAGTCAGTTCGTCACCGACTGCTTTGCCTTCCAGTGCCTTTTCCAGGCCCGGGATAATGTTACCTGCGCCTTGCAGGTAGACCAGCGGCGCGCCGCCGGCGGAGCTGTCGATGACCTCACCAGCGTCGTTGGTCAGGGTATAGTCGATGGAGACAGCCTTATTTGCGGCGATCAGCATGGGGCGAGACCTTTTGCATAAGAAAGATGAATGTCCAAGTTTAGCGAAGCAATCGCCCGAAAGCGAACACAACCCGGACAGACGGGTGGCGGCGAAAGCCTCGACCGTCACAGGCTTTCATCAGGACGAGGATGGCCACTGGGTGGCCGAGCTTTCCTGCGGTCATACACAGCACTTGCGGCACCAGCCTCCGTGGCAATCCCGGGCCTGGGTGCTGGACCCTTTGCTGCGTAATGAAAAAATAGGCCAGCCCTTTGATTGCGGTTGGTGCGCACAAGGCTCGGTTAGCGATAACCTTGGCGACTGAAATTCGGTAGATCGTCAGATATAGATGATCGCCTGGCGGCCACGGCTGCCCACATGCACTTCCAGAGAATCCGCATGCAAACTTTTTTTATCGCGCCCACCGATTTTGGTGTGGGTCTGACCTCCATCAGCCTCGGGCTGGTGCGTACGCTTGAGCGGGCCGGTCTCAAAGTCGGCTTTTTCAAACCGATTGCCCAGCCGCACCCGGGCGACACGGGCCCTGAGCGCTCCACCGAACTGGTGGCCCGCACCCACGGCTTGAAACCGCCTCAGCCACTGGGCCTGGCCCATGTCGAGCGGATGCTCGGCGACGGCCAGCTGGACGAACTGCTCGAAGAAATCATCACCCTCTATCAGCAGGCCGCCGTCGGCAAGGACGTACTGATCGTCGAAGGCATGGTCCCGACCCGCAGCGCCAGTTACGCGGCGCGGGTCAACCTGCATTTGGCCAAGAGCCTCGACGCCGATGTGATTCTGGTCTCGGCACCGGAAAACGAAGTACTGACCGAACTGTCTGGTCGGGTCGAATTGCAGGCGCAACTGTTCGGTGGTCCGAAAGACCCGAAAGTCCTTGGCGTGATCCTCAACAAGGTCAAAGCCGACGAAAGCATGGAAGTCTTCGCTTCGCGTTTGAAAGAGCATTCGCCGTTGCTGCGCAGCGGTGATTTCCGTCTGCTCGGCTGCATCCCGTTCCAGCCGGAACTGAACGCGCCGCGCACCCGCGACGTGGCCGACCTGATGGGCGCTCAGGTGCTCAACGCCGGCGATTACGAAACCCGGCGCATGACCAAAATCATCATCTGCGCCCGCACCATGCGTAACACCGTGGAGTTGCTCAAGCCCGGTGTGCTGGTGGTAACCCCCGGCGATCGCGACGACATCATCCTGGCGGTCAGCCTCGCGGCGATGAATGGCGTGCCTCTGGCAGGCCTGTTGCTGACCAGCGACACCCTGCCCGACCCGCGCATCATGGATCTGTGCCGTGGCGCCTTGCAGGCTGGCCTGCCGGTGTTGTCGGTGAGCACCGGTTCCTACGAAACCGCCAACCAGTTGAACGGTTTGAACAAGGAAATCCCGATCGACGACCGCGAGCGTGCGGAAATCATCACCGATTTCGTCGCCAGCCACCTCGACGCCAACTGGCTGCACCAGCGCTGCGGCACGCCACGGGAAATGCGCCTGTCGCCAGCGGTGTTCCGCTATCAATTGATCCAGCGCGCCCAGGCCGCCAACAAGCGCATCGTTCTGCCGGAAGGCAGCGAGCCGTTGACCGTGCAGGCCGCAGCGATCTGCCAGGCGCGCGGCATTGCCCGTTGTGTCTTGCTGGCAAAACCGGCAGACGTCGAAGCCGTGGCCCGCGCCCAAGGCATTGAGTTGCCGCCAGGGCTGGAGATTCTCGACCCGGACCTGATCCGCGAGCGTTACGTCGAACCGATGGTCGCCTTGCGCAAAACCAAAAGCCTCAATGCGCCGATGGCCGAGCAACAACTGGAAGACACCGTGGTGATCGGCACCATGATGCTGGCGCTGGATGAAGTCGACGGCCTCGTGTCCGGGGTCATTCACTCCACCGCCAACACCATCCGCCCGGCCCTGCAGCTGATTAAAACGGCGCCGGGCTGCACGTTAGTGTCGTCGGTATTCTTCATGCTGTTTCCAGAAGAAGTTCTGGTCTACGGCGACTGCGTGATGAACCCGCACCCGAGCGCCAGCGAACTGGCCGAGATCGCCTTGCAAAGCGCCGATTCGGCAGCCGCGTTCGGCATCACTCCGCGCGTGGCAATGATCAGCTACTCCAGCGGTGAGTCGGCCAGCGGCGAAGAAGTCGAGAAGGTTCGCGAGGCCACATTACTCGCCCACGAACAGCAAAACTCGCTGCTGATCGACGGCCCGTTGCAGTACGACGCCGCTGCCAACGAAACCGTAGCCCGGCAACTGGCGCCGAACAGCCAGGTGGCCGGTCGTGCCACGGTGTTCGTGTTCCCCGACCTGAACACTGGCAACACCACCCACAAAGCCGTGCAGCGCAGCGCCGACTGCGTCAGCCTCGGGCCGATGCTGCAAGGCCTGCGCAAACCGGTGAACGACCTGCCGCGCGGCGCGCAAGTCGACGACATCGTCTACACCATCGCGTTGACCGCGATTCAAGCTGCCAACCGACCTATGGATGTTTAAATGCTGGATTTTCTACCTGCCCCCGTGCGCGGCGTGATCGCCTTGCTGTTGTTGGCACTGAACACTATTGTCTGCTGCACGCCGTTATTCATCGTGGCGATCTTCAAACTGCTGCTGCCCTTCCCCGCCGCCCAGCGTCTCACCAACTGGCTGATGGGCCACATCCACGAAACCTGGATCAGCAACAACAAAGCCTGGATGGACTTGCTGGGGCACACGCGCTGGCAGCTCAGCGGGCTGGAAGGCCTGGACTATCAGCACTCGTACCTGATTACCAGTAACCACCAGAGCTGGGTCGACATCATGGTGTTGCAGTACGTGCTCAACCGTCGCATCCGCCCGCTGAAGTTCTTCCTCAAACAGGAACTGATCTGGGTGCCGGTGATCGGTCTGGCATGGTGGGCGCTGGGCTTTCCGTTCATGAAGCGGTATTCCAAGGCCTATCTGGAAAAGCATCCAGAGAAAAAAGGCAAAGACCTGGAAACCACCCGCAAGACGTGCGACAAATTCCGCAATAACCCGGTGGGGATTTTCAACTTCGTCGAAGGCACGCGCTTCACCGAGGGTAAACACGTACAGCAGAGCTCACCGTTCCGCTACCTGCTCAAGCCGAAAGCGGGCGGCATTGCGTTCGTGCTGGATGCCATGGGCGACCAGCTGGAAGCCATCGTCAATGTGACCATCCACTATCCGGCGGGGCGTCCGGGTTATTGGGATTTGCTCTGTGGGAACGTTAAGGATGTGGTGGTGCACTTTCAGGAACTGAAAATTCCACCGCAGTTCGTCGGTAAAAACTACGACCAGGATAGTGTGTATCGCCTGGAGTTTCAGGGTTGGATCAATCAGCTGTGGAATGACAAGGATGCGCTGCTGAGGCAGATGCACCGCGAGTATCCCGCCAAGGTTTGAGGTGCCTGTACCGGCCTCTTCGCGGGCAAGCCTCGCTCCTACAGTTTTTGGACGATCGCACCATGGCCCGACGTTAACCTGTAGGAGCGAGGCTTGCCCGCGAAGGCGTGCTCCCAGACACAAAAAAACCCGCAGACGATCACTCATCTGCGGGTTTTTTATTTTCAGCTAACGCTTAGATCGCGCCACACTTACGCAGCAGATCCAGCACTTGCTTGACGCTTTCTTCCACCGACAGCGACTGGGTGTCGATCACCAGATCGGCATTCAGCGGCACGTCGTACGGGAAAGATTCGCCCGGGATGTTGTCGCCACCCGCCGCGTACAGGCCTTGTGGGTCACGCTCGGCACAAACCGTCGGCGAGGCCTGGACGTAGACCGTCAGCAGACGCTCCTTGCCGATCAGCTCCCTGGCCTGCTCACGACCTTCGGCACTCGGCGCAACGAAGGCTGCCAAAGTCAGCAGACCGGCTTCGTTGAACTGACGCGCAACGTGCGCCGCACGACGCCAGTTCTCGGTACGCCCGGCGCGATCGTTGGGCAGGCCTTTGTTCAGGTCATGACGCAGGTTCTGGCCATCAAGTACAAACACTGCACGGCCCAGGTCGAACAGCTTGCGTTCAACCGCGTAGGCCAGGGTGCTTTTGCCAGCGCCCGACAAGCCGCTGAACAACACAGTGGCCGGCTGCTGACCGAAACGCTGGGCGCGTTCTTCGGTGGCCACGTGAGCCAGTTTGCCGTGGTGGGTGCTGCTGCCATGGCTCAACGGCTGGGCGATGATCATGCCGGCCGCGACCGTGCCGTTGGTCAAACGATCGATGACAATGAACGAACCGGTGGTGCGGTTGCTGTCGTAACCGTCCAGCGCGATGGCCGCGTCGAGGCTGATCTTGACCTTACCGATCTCGTTCAGCTGCAGCGAGCTGGCAGGGCCTTCGGCCAACGTGTTCACGTCCACGCGATTGACGATGCTGGTGATCGAACCCGGCACGTAAGTCGTGGCGCGCTTGATGTCGTATTTCTTGCCCGGCAGCATCGGCTCTTCGGCCATCCACACCAGCATGGCGTCGAAGGCGTCGGTCACTTGCGGCTGGTTGTCGGCATGCACCAGCAAGTCGCCGCGGGAGATGTCGATCTCGTCTTCCATGGTCAGCGTCACCGCTTGACCAGGACCTGCATGCTCCAGCTCACCTTCGAAGGTGACAATGGATTTCACGCGGCTGCTCTTGCCCGACGGCAACACAACGACTTCGTCGCCCTTGTGCACGATGCCGCTGGCCAGGGTGCCGGCGAAACCACGGAAGTTCAGGTTCGGACGGCTGACGTACTGCACCGGGAAACGCAGGTCGGTGTAGTTGCGGTCGCTGGCGATTTCGACGGTTTCCAGGATTTCCATCAGCGACTGGCCGGTGTACCACGGCGAGCGCTCGGACTTGTTCACCACGTTGTCGCCCTTCAACGCCGACATTGGCACGAACGCCATGGTGGTCGGCTTGAACGCGATGCCTTCGGCGAACTTCAGGTAATCGGCCTTGATCGACTCGAACACGCTTTCGTCGAAGCCGTTGAGGTCCATCTTGTTGATGGCGACAACGATGTGCTTGATGCCCAGCAACGAGGCGATAAAGCTGTGGCGACGGGTCTGGGTCTGCACGCCATAACGAGCGTCGACCAGGATGATCGCCAGGTCACAGGTGGATGCACCGGTGGCCATGTTGCGGGTGTACTGCTCATGGCCAGGGGTATCGGCAATGATGAATTTGCGCTTGGCGGTGGAGAAATACCGGTAGGCGACATCGATGGTGATGCCCTGCTCACGCTCGGCCTGCAAGCCGTCGACCAGCAACGCCAGGTCGATGTCTTCGCCAGTGGTGCCGACTTTTTTCGAATCGCGGGTAATGGCTTCCAGATGATCTTCGTAGATCATTTTGGAGTCGTGCAGCAGGCGCCCGATCAGGGTGCTCTTGCCGTCATCGACGTTGCCACAGGTCAGAAAGCGCAGCATTTCCTTGCGTTCGTGCTGGCCCAGGTAGGCGAGGATGTCCTCGCTGATCAAATCAGATGCGTGCGACATGACAACCCCTTAGAAATAACCCTGACGTTTCTTTTCTTCCATCGAACCTGCGCCATCGTGATCGATGACTCGGCCCTGGCGTTCGGAAGTTCGCGTCAGGAGCATTTCCTGAATGATGTCGGTCAGGCTGGTGGCCTCGGACTCGACCGCACCGGTCAACGGGTAGTCGCCCAGCGTACGGAAACGGACCTTTTTCTTGACGATGCGCGCCTTGTCTTCGTCGCTCAGGTGATTGAGCAGGCGCTCGTCGTCGATCATGATCCAGGTGCCGTTCATCTCGATGACATCGCGTTCGGCCGCGAAATACAGCGGCACGATCGGGATGCCTTCAAGGTAGATGTACTGCCAGATGTCCAGTTCGGTCCAATTCGACAACGGGAATACGCGGATCGATTCGCCCTTGTTGACCTTGCCGTTGTAGACGTTCCACAGCTCCGGGCGCTGGTTTTTCGGGTCCCAGCGGTGCTTGGTGTCGCGGAAGGAATACACGCGCTCTTTGGCGCGGGATTTCTCTTCGTCGCGACGGGCGCCACCGAATGCGGCGTCGAAGCCGTACTTGTCGAGGGCCTGTTTGAGGCCTTCGGTCTTCATGATGTCGGTGTGCTTGGCACTGCCGTGAGTGAGCGGGTTGATGCCCTGCGCAACACCCTCGGGATTCACGTGCACCAGCAGGTCCAGGCCGAGTTCTTCGACCATGCGGTCGCGGAACGCGTACATTTCCTTGAACTTCCACTGGGTGTCGACGTGCATCACCGGAAACGGAAGTTTGCCCGGGAAGAATGCCTTGCGTGCCAGGTGCAGCATCACGGCGGAGTCTTTACCGACGGAGTACAGCATCACCGGGTTATCGAACTCGGCGGCGACCTCGCGGATGATGTGGATGCTTTCGGCCTCCAGCTGTTTCAGATGCGTCAGTTTGTCGACCATGGCTACTCACGAAAACGATCTTATGGACGGCCTGCGGGCCGTGTTCGAGCGGGGAATCCTAGCACAGCGCCCTCTTCTAATCAGGACGGCGGCTAGATCGAAAGGGTATATGAATATACCCCCTCGTTTGGGGCTTCTTCCCTGTAGGAGCGAGGCTTGCCCGCGAAGAACGAGAACGCGGTGCATCAGCCATACCGCGTTATCGTTCTTCGCGGGCAAGCCTCGCTCCTACAGGGCAACCCCATTCAGTTCTGAAATCAGATGGGATTCGGGCAATCGATGAAGATGTGCTCGAGGGCGAAACGTCGCGCCAGGTAATCGCCCAACGCCTGCACACCGTAACGCTCGGTGGCGTGGTGACCGGCGGCGATGAAGCTGATGTCGTTTTCCCGGGCGCTGTGGAACGTCTGCTCGGAGGCTTCGCCGCTGAGGTACAGATCGACGCCAGCCAACACCGCCTGATCAATGTAACCCTGGCCGCCACCGGTGCACCAGCCGACCCGACGAATCATCTCGCTGCCTTCGATCAGCAATGGCTCACGCCCCATGACTTCCTGCACGCGCCGGGCGAAATCGCGAGGGGTCATCGGTTCGTTCAACGAGCCGACCAGGCCAACGACTTTCAGATTGTCCGGGTCCAGCGGGCCTTCGACAGTAATGTCCAGTTGCCGGGCAAGCTGCACGTTGTTCCCGACTTCCGGGTGCAGATCCAGCGGCAAGTGATAGGACAGCAAGCTGATATCGTGCTTGAGCAGGGTTTTCAACCGGCGCTGCTTCATGCCAGTGATGCACGGATTCTCGCCTTTCCAGAAATAGCCGTGATGCACCAGCACCAGATCGGCCTGGGCCTCCACCGCAGCGTCCAGCAACGCCTGGCTGGCGGTGACGCCGCTGACGATGCGCATCACTTGCGGCCGGCCTTCGACCTGCAAACCGTTGGGGCAGTAATCGGCGATCCTGGGACTGGCAAGGTAGCGGTCGGCTTCTTCGACCAGGGTGCTCAGGGCGACGGCCATAAAAGACTCCTAAATATCCCGTTCAGAGGCGCGCGCGGCCTCGTATAATGCGCGACATTATGGGCGGTCTCACACTGCCTGCAACCTCCGTAGGACGTGCTTAATGCTCAAGGCGCTGCGTTTTTCCGGCTGGCCACTGTTGGCCGGCGTGCTTATCGCTCTATTGATTATGCAGCGTTACCCGCAGTGGGTCGGGCTACCGAGCCTGGACGTCAATCTGCAGCAAGCTCCGCAAACCATCGGTCTGCAGCAGGGCCCAGTGTCTTATGCCGACGCGGTGACCACGGCCGCGCCGTCGGTGGTCAACCTGTACACCACCAAAGTGGTCAACAAGCCCAGCCATCCGCTGTTCGAGGATCCGCAGTTCCGCCGCTTCTTCGGCGACAACTCGCCCAAGCAGAAACGCATGGAATCGAGCCTTGGTTCGGGCGTCATCATGAGCCCGGAAGGTTACCTGCTGACCAATAACCACGTGACCAGCGGTGCCGACCAGATCGTGGTGGCGCTCAAGGATGGCCGTGAAACCCTGGCCCGGGTCATCGGCAGCGACCCGGAAACCGACCTCGCGGTATTGAAGATCGACCTGAAAAACCTGCCGTCGATCACCGTCGGCCGTTCCGACAACATTCGCATCGGCGACGTGGCCCTGGCCATCGGCAACCCGTTCGGCGTCGGCCAGACCGTGACCATGGGCATCATCAGCGCCACCGGGCGTAATCAGCTCGGGCTGAACAACTACGAAGACTTCATCCAGACCGACGCCGCCATCAACCCCGGCAACTCCGGTGGCGCGCTGGTGGATGCCAATGGCAACCTGACCGGTATCAACACGGCGATCTTCTCCAAGTCCGGCGGCTCTCAGGGCATTGGCTTCGCGATCCCGGTCAAGCTGGCGATGGAAGTGATGAAGTCGATCATCGAACACGGCCAGGTGATTCGCGGCTGGCTCGGCATTGAAGTGCAACCGTTGAGTCAGGAACTGGCGGAGTCGTTTGGTCTGTCGGGACGTCCGGGAATTGTGGTCGCGGGGATTTTCCGTGACGGCCCGGCGCAGAAGGCCGGCCTGCAACTGGGAGACGTGATCCTCAGCATCGACGGTGAACCGGCCGGCGACGGTCGCCGCTCGATGAACCAGGTGGCGCGAATCAAGCCGACCGACAAGGTCACGATCCAGGTCATGCGCAACGGTAAAGAGCTCAAGCTCACGGCAGAAATCGGTCTGCGTCCACCACCTGCGCCAATCAAGGAAAAAGAAGGAGAGTAAGCCGCAGAAGCTGCTTTTGGTGGGAACGGGCTTGCTCGCGAAGGTGGTGTGTCAGTCGACACCAATGTTGAGTGTCAGTCCGTTTTCGCGAGCAAGCCCGCTCCCACAGGGAGCTGCCGAAGGTTCGGACGATCTTTTTTGCGCCCTACTCCATTGTGAAGCCGCTAACAATATACATTCTCATTAGACATGTTATATTATTTCGACATCACTCTTGGAACAAAATAACATGTCGCCTCGAACAATCGCTTCCCTGGCTGGCCTTACCCTCGGCCTGCTGGGGGATCCGGTCTTCGCTGAAGAGTCCCAAACCCTTGAGCTGGACGCCATCAGCGTCACCTCCGATTACGAATCCCCCACCGGCCCGGTCAAGGGCTATCGCGCCACTCGCTCCTCCAGCGCGACCAAAACCGATACGGCTATCCGGGATATTCCGCAGTCCATCAGCGTAATCCCCGCCAGCGTGCTCAAGGATCTGGGCAGCACCAGCGTCGAACGCGCACTGGAGTTTGCCGGCGGCGTCTCGAAACAAAACAACTTCGGCGGCCTGACCCTCTACGAATACAGCGTGCGCGGCTTCAGCACCTCGGAGTTCTACAAGGACGGTTTCAGCGCCAACCGCGGTTACCCAAGCACGCCGGATGCCGCCAACATCGAGCGCATCGAAGTACTCAAAGGCCCTGCGGCCAGCCTGTATGGCCGTGGCGACCCCGGCGGAACGGTCAATATCGTCACCAAGAAACCTCAGCCCGAAGCCTTCACGACCTTGCAAACCAGCGCTGGCAGTTGGGATCGTTATCGCACCGCCCTCGACGTCAACACGCCGCTGGATGATGACGGCAACGTTCTGTCCCGGGTGAACCTGGCTATCGAGGACAACCACAGCTTCCGCGATCACGTCGACAGTCAGCGCGTATTCGTTGCACCCTCGTTCAGCTGGCAACTGAACCCGGACACCAGCCTGCTGGTGGAAAGCGAGTTCGTCCGCCACAGCTCGACATTCGATCGCGGCATCGTCGCGCCGAACAATAAGTGGAGCGGCGTCTCCCGTTCGACCTTTCTCGGCGAACCCAATGACGACAACATCGACAACCACAACAACATGCTGCAAGCCGCCCTCGAGCATCAGCTCAACGACAGCTGGAAACTGCGCCTAGCCAGCCATTACAAGGAAGGCAAGCTGTGGGGTTTCGCCTCCGAAAACCGTCCTTTGAATGCAGACGGCCACACCCTCAACCGCCGCTACCGCGAACGCGATATGAACTGGCATGACAGCATCACTCAGCTTGAACTGCGTGGCCTGTTCGACATTGGCAGCTGGCAGCATGAACTGCTGATCGGCAGCGAATACGAGAACTACCGCAAAAACGAACGGGTCACCAACATTGCCGGCAGCCCGTATGCCATCGACCTTTACAACCCGATCTACGGCCAGCCAAAACCCGATGGCACGCGCTCGGGAAGCGACTTCTTCGAACACGTCGAAAGCCGTGCGCTGAATCTGCAGGACCAAATCGTCTTCACCGACAAACTGCGCGGCATGCTCGGTGCACGCGTCGAACACTTCGAACAAAGCATCGACGATCACAGCCTCAACGCGACCAGTCGCCAGAGCCACGACGCACTGACTCAACGGGCCGGTCTGCTCTATCAACTGACGCCGCAAGTCGGGCTGTTCGCCAATGCCTCCACCTCGTTCAAACCGAACAACGGTCTGGATGCCGCCGGCAAATCCTTCGACCCGGAAGAAGGTGTCGGTTATGAAGTCGGGATCAAGAGCGAGCTGTTCGACGAACGTTTGAGCGCCACCCTCGCCGCCTTCCATATCGAAAAGGAAAACGTCCTCACGCTTGACCCGAGCACCGACTCCAACCGCGCCATGGGCAAAGCCCGCAGCCAGGGTGTCGACCTGCAAATCACCGGGCAAGTAACCGACGCCGTGCGAGTGATCGGTGCTTTCGCTTACATCGACGCCGAAGTCACCCAAGGCGATACAGTCATTCCCACCGGCAGCCGAATTCTCGGCGTGGCAAAACGCAGCGGCAGTTTGCTGGGGGTTTATGAGTTTCAGGATGGCCATTTGCGCGGTTCGGACCTCGGCGCAGCGTTCACCTATGTCGGCGATCGCTCGGGCGAGGCCGGCAGCGAATTCGAACTGCCGGCCTACCACACCGTCGACCTGCTGGCCCATTACAAGGCCAGTGAAAACGTCACCGTGGGGCTGAACCTGAACAATCTTTTCGACGAGAAATATTTCGAGCGCTCCTACAGCAACTACTGGCTCAACCCCGGCGAGCCGCGCAATTTCACCGTCAGCCTGACACTCAATCTGTAAAAGGGAATCGCCATGCAACAAGCTAAATCACTGGCTCTGCTGGGTCTGCTCGGCGCGATGTTCGCCACTCACGTCTCGGCCCATGGCCTGTGGACCGAACAACGTCGCGGCAATATCGAAGCCATCTACGGTGAAGGCGCCGAGGACAATGCTTTCAAGGCGCAGAAAATCAGCGGCGCCTGGGCCTATGACGCCGAGGGCAAGATGATCCCGGTTACCGTGCAACGCCTGGCCGACCATGCGCGCCTGCAGCCACTCAAATCACCCGCGGTGCTGGCAGTCGCTCTGGACAATGGCATGTGGTCGCGGACCGCCGACAAGAAGTGGATCAACGAAGGACGCAGCAAGGTGCCGGGAGCGATCGAGTCGACCCAGACCTTCAAGTACAGCCTGGCGATTTATCAGGCGGGGACGAAGTTGCCAAAGCTCGATCAGATGAAATTGCTTATTTTGCCGGAGGTCGATCCGCTGACGGTCGGGCCGGGGAAATCGTTGCCGGTACGGGTGCTACTGGATGGCAAACCGGCGGCGGGCGTGAAATTGGTGGGCGACTATCGCAGCGCGCCGAATACCTTGAGCACCGAAACCGATGCAGACGGTCGGGCACAAGTATTGGTGCGTAATGAAGGGTTGAATGTGATTGCGGCGCATGTAGAAATGCAGCTCAAGGACAATCCGGATGTGGCGACGCGCGGGCTCTTCAGTTCGTTGACGTTCCTTGGCGAACCACATCACGAGTAACACACCAAACCTTGTGGGAGCGTGGCTTGCCCGCGATGGAGACACCGCGGTGCAACTGGTGGACCGCGTTATCGTTTATCGCGGGCAAGCCACGCTCCCACAGGATCGGGGAAGCCTTACAGATCGCCGAGGCCGTCGATCAGCGCCTGATTCTGCTCTGGCGCGCCGATGGAAATCCGCAGGAACTGGGCAATCCGCTCCTGCTTGAAGTGACGAACGATCACGCCTTGCTCACGCAACTTCGCCGCCAGCCCCGCCGCATCGTGCTTCGGGTGACGCGCGAAAATGAAGTTCGCCGCCGATGGCAACACCTCAAACCCCTTCGCCTCCAGCTGCGCGATCACCTTCTCGCGGCTCTCGATGACTAACCGGCAGGTCTTGTCGAAATACTCACGATCTTCGAACGCCGCCGCAGCCCCCACAATCGCCAGACGATCCAGCGGGTAGGAGTTGAAGCTGTTCTTGATCCGCTCCAGCGCCTCGATCAGGTCCGGATGCCCCACCGCGAAGCCAACCCGCAGACCCGCCAGCGAACGGGACTTGGACAGGGTCTGAGTAACCAACAGGTTAGGATAACGGTCCACCAACGTGATCGCCGTTTCACCGCCGAAATCAATGTAAGCCTCATCCACCACGACCACCGAATCCGGGCTGGCCTTGAGGATTTGTTCGACAGCGTCCAGCGCCAACAGGCAACCAGTCGGCGCGTTCGGGTTAGGGAAAATGATCCCGCCGTTCGGCTTGGCGTAGTCCGCCGGATTGATCTGGAATTGCTCATCCAGCGGCACCGCGTCGTACGCAATGCCATACAACCCGCAGTAAACCGGATAAAAACTGTAGCTGATGTCCGGGAACAGCAGCGGCTGATCGTGCTGCAGCAAACCGTGGAAAATGTGTGCCAGGACTTCATCGGAACCGTTGCCGAGGAATACCTGATTGCCCTGCACACCGTAGTACTTGGCAACAGCCTGCTTGAGCAGGTCACTGTTCGGGTCCGGGTACAGACGCAGGTTGTCGTTCAGTTCGGTCTGCATCGCGGCCAACGCTTTGGGCGATGGACCGTACGGGTTTTCGTTGGTGTTGAGCTTCACCAGTTTTGCCAGCTTCGGCTGCTCGCCCGGCACGTAAGGCACCAGGCTCTTGACGAAGGGACTCCAGAATTTACTCATGCTCAGTTCCCTTTCTTGTCGTCAACGATGCGGTATTCGGCGCTGCGGGCGTGAGCGGTCAGCGACTCGCCACGGGCCAGCACGGAAGCGGTTTTGCCCAGTTCGGAGGCACCCTGCTCGGAGCAGAAGATGATCGACGAACGTTTCTGGAAGTCGTACACACCCAGCGGCGAGGAGAAACGCGCGGTGCCGGAGGTCGGCAACACGTGGTTCGGACCGGCGCAGTAGTCGCCCAAGGCTTCAGAGGTGTGACGGCCCATGAAGATCGCGCCAGCGTGACGAATCTGCGGCAGCCAGGCCTGCGGATCGGCGACCGACAACTCCAGGTGCTCCGGCGCGATGCGGTTGGCGACTTCGATGGCTTGTTCCATGTCGCGGACCTTGATCAGCGCACCACGACCATTGATCGAGGTTTCGATGATCTCGGCGCGTTCCATGGTCGGCAGCAGTTTGGCGATGCTGGCGGCGACCTTGTCGAGGAACTCGGCGTCCGGGCTGACCAGAATCGCCTGGGCGTCTTCATCGTGCTCGGCCTGGGAGAACAGGTCCATGGCGATCCAGTCCGGGTCGGTCTGGCCGTCGCACACCACGAGGATTTCCGACGGGCCGGCGATCATGTCGATGCCGACCTGACCGAATACATGGCGCTTGGCGGTGGCGACATAGATGTTGCCCGGGCCAACCACTTTGTCGACCTTCGGCACGCTTTCGGTGCCGTAAGCCAGCGCGGCAACCGCTTGGGCGCCGCCAATGGTGAACACGCGGTCGACGCCAGCGATGCAGGCCGCAGCCAGCACCAACTCGTTGATTTCGCCGCGCGGGGTCGGCACGACCATGACCACTTCGGTCACGCCGGCCACCTTGGCCGGAATCGCGTTCATCAATACCGACGACGGGTACGACGCCTTGCCGCCCGGCACATACAGACCGGCGCGATCCAGCGGTGTGACCTTCTGGCCCAGCACCGTGCCGTCGGCTTCGGTGTAGCTCCAGGAATCCTGTTTCTGTTTTTCGTGGTAGCTGCGCACGCGGGTCGCAGCCTTTTCCAGCGCTTCGCGCTGAGGCACGGTTATTCGGGTCAGGGCGAGTTCCAGGCGTTCGCGAGGCAGGATCAGATCCGCCATGGACGCGACTTCCAGGCCGTCGAACTTCTGGGTGAATTCCACCAGCGCCGCATCGCCACGCTCACGCACGGCTTTGATGATGTCCAGCACCCGCTGATTGACCGAGTCGTCAGACACACTTTCCCAGCTCAGCAGATGATCCAGATGATGCGCGAAATCCGGGTCAGCAGCGTTGAGTCGGCGAATTGTAGTCGGTACGGTCATAGCGATAGCCTCATAGGAATGGCAAGAACTCAGGCGCCCTAACTTAGCAGTCGTTTCCGCTTGGGCACCTGAGATTCTGGCTATGAGGCGGATAGACGGGCGCAACTTAACGTCGCGCAGGTGAATCAGCCGCGGTGTCGAGACTCCACTGCCTTGCGCAGGGTGTCGATCAACGCCTGGATACGGGCATGCTGCATTTTCATCGATGCTTTGTTGACGATCAGCCGTGAGCTGATGGCGGCAATGAAATCCTGTGGCTCCAGGCCGTTGGCCCGCAGCGTGTTACCGGTGTCGACCACGTCGATGATCTTGTCCGCCAGACCGATCAGCGGCGCCAGTTCCATCGAGCCGTAGAGCTTGATGATATCGACCTGACGACCCTGTTCGGCGTAGTAGCGCTTGGCGACGTTGACGAACTTGGTGGCGATGCGCAGACGACCCTTGGGCTCGATCGCGCCAACCTTACCGGCCGTCATCAGCTTGCACTGGGCGATCTGCAGGTCCAGCGGTTCGTACAGGCCCTGACCGCCGTATTCCATCAGCACGTCTTTACCGGCGACGCCGAGGTCGGCGGCACCATGCTCGACGTAGGTCGGCACATCGGTGGCGCGCACGATCAGCAAGCGCACATCGGCCTGGGTCGTGGGGATGATCAGCTTGCGGCTCTTGTCCGGATTCTCGGTCGGCACGATGCCCGCTTCAGCCAGAAGCGGCAGGGTGTCGTCAAGGATGCGGCCCTTGGACAGTGCGATAGTCAGCATGGGAAACGTCAGTCCTTATCAAGGTACTCATGCCCGGTCGCAAACGGCGCCGGACACACATCGAGCCGGAAACCGGCTCGACTTCAACAAATCAACGGGCAGCGTCCTTGCGCCCATGCAGCAGAAACTAGCCCGGTACGCGGCGGATCTTGGCGCCGAGCATCTGCAGTTTCTCTTCGATGCACTCGTAACCACGGTCGATGTGGTAGATGCGGTCGATCAGGGTATCACCTTCGGCGATCAGCGCCGATATCACCAGGCTGGCCGAAGCACGCAGGTCGGTGGCCATCACTGGCGCGCCCTTGAGCTTTTCGATGCCGGTAACGATGGCAGTGTTGCCTTCGACCTGGATGTGAGCCCCCATGCGGTGCAGTTCGTAAACGTGCATGAAGCGGTTTTCGAAGATCGTCTCGATCACAGCGCCAGTGCCTTCGGCGATGGCGTTGAGGGAGATGAACTGCGCCTGCATGTCGGTCGGGAACGCCGGGTATGGAGCGGTCCGCACGTTGACGGCTTTCGGCCGTTTGCCGTGCATGTTCAGCTCGATCCAGTCTTCACCGCAGGTGATTTCGGCACCCGATTCGCGGAGTTTTTCCAGAACGGCTTCAAGGATGGTCGGATCGGTGTCCTTGACCTTCACGCGACCGCCGGTCACTGCTGCCGCCACCAGATAGGTGCCGGTTTCGATACGGTCAGGCATCACCTTGTAAGTGGTCGGGTGCAGACGCTCGACGCCATCGATGGTGATGGTGTCGGTGCCGGCGCCAGTGATCTTGGCGCCCATGGCGTTTAGGAAGTTCGCCAGGTCGATGACTTCAGGTTCGCGAGCGGCGTTTGCCAGCACGCTGCGGCCCTTGGCCAGAGCGGCCGCCATCATGATGTTCTCGGTACCGGTCACGCTGACGGTGTCGAAGAAGAAGTGCGCACCGCGCAGGCCACCCTCAGGGGCCTTGGCCTTGATGTAGCCACCTTCTACGTCGATGACCGCGCCCATGGCTTCGAGGCCACGGATGTGCAGGTCGACCGGACGCGAACCGATGGCGCAACCGCCAGGCAGTGCGACTTCGGCTTCGCCGAAACGGGCAACCATCGGGCCCAGCACCAGGATCGAGGCACGCATGGTTTTCACCAGTTCGTACGGCGCGATCAGGGTCTTGATGGTGCGCGGGTCGATTTCGACGCTGAGCTTCTCGTCGATCACCGGCTCAATGCCCATGCGACCGAACAGCTCGATCATGGTGGTGATGTCGTGCAGGTGCGGCAGGTTGGCAACGGTAACCGGGCCATCGCACAGCAGGGTTGCAGCCAGGATCGGCAGGGCAGAGTTCTTTGCCCCGGAGATGCGGATTTCGCCATCAAGACGAACGCCGCCGGTAATAATCAATTTATCCATAAGAATCTCGACGCCCTTGGGCTCAGGTGCGCTCGGCCCAGGCCGCGCTGCTGAAAAATTTCATAGTGACCGCATGGATGCTGCCATCGGTGATCCATGGGTTCAAATGGGCATAGATCTGCTGCTGACGCTTCACCGGGCTCAACGCCGCCAGTTCATCGCTAATCACGTTCAGCTGAAAGTTGCAGCCTTCGCCCTCAACTTCTACCTGAGTTCCTGGCAGCTTTCCTTCAAGGAAGCTCTTCACTTCTACAGCCTGCATGCTCAACCTCAATCGGCGCCCTGTGCGCGCGGGTCGGACATCATACAAAAAAGCCCCGCGCCTGCGAACCCCGCGAAGCAGGACTCTGACGGGGGGCTTCTTTATAGATGCGGTTCAGGGATGCGCCAACAGCTCGGTCAATTCGCTGACCTGAGCGATTTCACGCATATCTTCGGGTATCGCACGAATGCTCAGGGCCTTGCCGGCCGCCTGGGCATCGCGCATGAAGCACAGCAGCAGCGACAAGCCGACGCTGCTGGACTTCTCCACCGAGGAGCAATCAACCACCAGCGCAGCCGCGTTACTGGACTTGATCAGCGCCTGCCCCTGCTTGCGCAGGTTCGGGCCTGTCCGGTAATCCAGCACGCCACTGAGCAGCAGTTCGCCGGATTCGCTCATGCGAATGGCCGATTCACTCATTGGGTTTGGTTCTCGGTAGATTTTTCGGTGGTTTCCTTGGCTTTGGCGACTTCTCCGGCCCAACCGTTGATGGTCTTGTCCAGGTCGTTGCCATTGCGCTGCATCGCATCAGCGAACTGATCGCGGAACAGCTTGCCGATATTGATGCCATTGATGATCACATTGCGCAGCTTCCACTCGCCATTGATCTTTTCGAGTGTGTAAGACACAGGATAGATCGCGCCATTGCTGCCTTTGACCGTCATGCCAACGCTGGTACGGTCTCCCGACTCATCCTTGGCAGGATCGACGACGATGCCCTGGTTGTCGTACTCAAGCAATGCATTGCCATAGAACTGGAACAGGCCTTTTTTGAAGTTTTCGACAAACTTCTGCATCTGCTCGGGCGTGGCTTTGCGCGAGTACTTGACCGTCATGATGCTCTTGGAAATACCCTCGGCATCCACGACGGGGCCAACGATGCTGTTCAGCGCCCCATAAAAGTCTTGCGGATCCTGTTTGTACTTTTCTTTGTTGGCGGCAAGATCCGCCAGCAACCGGGTGGTGGTGTCCTGTACCAGATCGTGCGCGGAAGGCCCCGCCACGGCGTTAGCCATCAACGGCAAGGCCGTGAGTATTACCAACAGGCCACGTCGTAAGATAGAGATCATTCAAAAGCTCCTCATTTAGCGTCTTTGCTAACGGTATTGAGCAGAAATTTACCGATCAGGTCCTCGAGCACCAGCGACGACTGCGTGTCGTGGATGGTTCCACCCTCCTTGAGCAGGGTTTCTTCCCCGCCCACGCTGATACCGATGTATTTCTCACCCAACAGACCAGCGGTCAGGATAGATGCCGTGGAGTCAGTCGGCAGGTTATCTACGCGCTTTTCCAGTTGCATGGTCACCCGACCGGTGAAGCTGTCGCGGTCCAGATCGATCGCCGTGACCTTGCCGATGGTCACACCGGCCATGGTCACTTTAGCTCTGACCGTCAAACCGGCGATATTGTCGAAATACGCATAAAGTTTATAAGTTTCGGTGGTTGAGCTCGGGGACAGACCACTGACCCGCAACGCAAGCAACAGCAAAGCCAGGATGCCAGCCAGCAAGAAAAGGCCGACACCGATTTCCAGGGTGCGGTTTTGCATCAGAAATCTCCAAACATCAAGGCGGTCAGAATAAAGTCCAGGCCGAGTACCGCCAAAGAGGCGTACACCACGGTCTTGGTAGTGGCACGACTGATCCCCTCGGAAGTGGGC
Organism: Pseudomonas sp. LBUM1673; assembly: GCF_059695645.1. Taxonomy (NCBI): domain Bacteria; kingdom Pseudomonadati; phylum Pseudomonadota; class Gammaproteobacteria; order Pseudomonadales; family Pseudomonadaceae; genus Pseudomonas; species Pseudomonas sp. LBUM1673. The sequence goes on along the minus strand of NZ_CP166780.1, from coordinate 1,026,712 downwards.
TCGCAGTCATAGCCTTGGAATACGGCGATCCAGGTCACGACGAAAGCAAAAGCGATGCTTTTGATAATGCCGTTGAGCACATCATCGACAAAGGTCACGCTGTTTTGCATGTTCGACCAATAGGAGCCTTCATAGACCCCCAGCCAGTCGACGGCCACCCACGAACCGCCCCAGATCCCCACCACGCTGAAAATCATCGCCAGCACCGGCAGGGAAATGAAACCGGCCCACAGGCGCGGGGCAATGATGTACTTGAGCGGGTCGACCCCGATCATTTCCAGACTGGACAACTGCTCAGTGGACTTCATGTTGCCGATTTCGGCGGTCAGCGCGGAACCCGCGCGCCCGGCGAACAGCAGGGCCGTGACCACCGGACCCAACTCGCGCAGCAGCGTCAGCGCAACCATCTGCCCGACGGCCTGCTCCGAACCGTAGCTGGACAGAATATTGAAGCCCTGCAGCGCCAGCACCATGCCGATGAACATCCCGGAGACCACAATGATCACCAGGGACATCACGCCCACCGAATGCAGTTGTTTGACCAGCAAGCCAAAACCGCCGCCGATGCCGCCGCGACCGAGCAAGGCATGAAACAGGAACAGCGCCGAACGCCCGAACACCGCAAGCACATCGATGCCGGCATAGCCAAACCGGCGCACTCTTTCTATCAGTGAAATCTTGCGCATCAGCGCTTCCCCAGAAGATCTGCGCGGTAATCCGTCGCTGGAAAGTGGTATGCGACCGGGCCGTCGGGTTCGCCTGTCATGAATTGACGAATACGTGGTTCGTCGGATTTCATCAATTCCTTTGGCGTGCCCTGCCCCAACACTTGTCCGTCGCCCACCACAATGAGGTAATCGGCGATGCTCGCGGTCTCGGCCAGATCGTGGGAGACCACGATGCTGGTGATGCCCAGCGCATCGTTGAGCAGGCGGATCAGGCGCACCAGCACGCCCATGGCGATCGGGTCCTGGCCGACAAAGGGCTCGTCATACATGAGGATTCCCGGATCGAGAGCAATCGCCCGGGCCAGCGCGACGCGACGTTTCATGCCGCCGGACAATTCGTCGGGCATCAGGTCGATGGCGCCACGCAAACCCACGGCCTGCAACTTGAGCAGGACAATGTCACGAATCATTTCTTCCGGCAGCCCGGTATGAACGCGCAACGGAAAGGCGACGTTCTCGAACACATCGAGATCGGTAAACAGTGCGCCGCTCTGAAACAGCACGCCCATGTGCTTGCGCGCATCGAACAGATCGCTGCGCGACAACGTTGGCAGGTTCTGGCCGTTGACCCAGACTTCGCCGCTGGTGGGGCGCAATTGTGCACCCATCAGCCGCAACAGCGTGGTCTTGCCACACCCGGAAGGCCCCATGATGCCGGTGACCTTGCCGCGTGGGATGCGGATATCGACGTTATTGAAAATGCTGCGCGAACCGCGCTTGAAGGTCAGTCCCTTCAGCTCGACCGCGTAGGCGTTATCGGCACTCATCTAAACTCCTTGCGATGCAGCCTCTCACTCGGACGCCTGGCTTTCTGGCGAAAGCACATACCTCCCCGGGCAGGCCGAACTGGCGGCGAACTATATCACTGCAAAGGCCAAGCGCCCAAGGCCCAAGCCGGGCACGGTCAGCAAGATGACGGCCTGAAATCATCTATTTAGAGGGATTCGGTAACAAGGAATGACAAACCGCGACGAACTTGCGTGAGGGTTTCGATCATTACCGCTATAATCGCCGCCTTTTCATCAGGCTATACGATTTCCGACATGAACCAATCCAGCGACCTGATTCAATCAGCACAACGTACCATCCGCCTCGAACTGGAAGCCGTACAAGGCTTGCTACCCCATATCGACGCAGATTTCGTACGCGCTTGCGAGATGATTCTGGCCAGCAAAGGCCGCGTGGTCGTGGTCGGCATGGGCAAATCGGGGCACATCGGCAACAAGATTGCCGCCACCCTGGCCAGTACCGGTACCACAGCCTTTTTCGTGCACCCGGCCGAGGCCAGTCACGGCGACATGGGCATGATCACCCGTGATGACATCATTCTGGCACTGTCGAACTCCGGGTCCACCAACGAAATCGTCACCTTGCTGCCGCTGATCAAGCGCCTGGGCATTCAAATGATCAGCCTGACCGGTAACCCCGGGTCGCCACTGGCCAAGGCAGCGGAAGTCAATCTCAATGTAAGCGTCGAACACGAAGCCTGTCCGTTGAATCTGGCACCTACTTCATCGACCACCGCGGCGCTGGTCATGGGTGACGCCCTCGCCGTTGCCTTGCTTGAAGCTCGTGGTTTTACCGCTGAAGATTTCGCTTTTTCCCACCCGGGTGGCGCCCTTGGCCGTCGTTTGTTACTGAAAGTGGAAAACGTCATGCATGCCGGCGCCGAGCTACCGCAAGTGGTGTGCGGTACCCTGCTCAAGGATGCCTTGATGGAAATGACCCGTAAGGGGCTAGGCATGACCGTCGTACTGAACACCGATGGAAAGCTCGCCGGGATCTTCACTGATGGCGATCTGCGCCGCACCCTGGACCGCACCATTGATATCCACAGTACGACCATTGACGAAGTGATGACTGCCCACGGCAAGACCGCCCGCGCCGAGATGCTCGCCGCCGAGGCGCTGAAAATCATGGAAGACCACAAAATCAACGCACTGGTAGTGGTCGACAGCGAAGACCGCCCGGTCGGCGCCTTGAACATGCACGACTTGCTGCGTGCGGGAGTAATGTAATGAGCACGGACCTGCTGCAACGCGGCAAACAGATCAAACTGGCGGTATTCGACGTCGACGGCGTGCTGACTGACGGGCGCCTCTACTTCCTCGAAGACGGTAGCGAGTTCAAGACCTTCAACACCCTCGACGGCCAGGGTATCAAGATGTTGATGGCCGCCGGCGTGCAGACCGCTATCATCAGCGGCCGCAAGACGCCGGTGGTCGAGCGGCGAGCGAAGAACCTCGGCATTCCACACCTGTTCCAGGGTCGCGAAGACAAACTGGTGGTGCTCGACGGGCTTCTTGCCCAACTCAACCTAAGCTATGAACAAGTGGCCTACCTCGGCGACGACCTGCCAGACCTGCCGGTGATTCGCCGTGTGGGCCTGGGCATGGCAGTGGCCAACGCTGCCAGCTTCGTGCGCGAACATGCCCATGGCGTCACCCAGGCCCGTGGTGGCGAGGGTGCCGCTCGCGAATTCTGCGAATTGATCCTGCGCGCCCAAGGCCATCTCGATGCGGCCAACGCCGCGTACCTGTGAGCCCATCATGCTGAGCAAAAAGATTCGCAACATTCTGATATTCGGTTGCATCGCAGCGCTGTTCGCCGCGGTCGGCTACTGGAACATCAGCCCGGAACGCTTCCTCGACAAGCAGGCGGTGCAGGTCGATGAAGCGGCGATCGACTATTACGCCATCAACGCCCACAGCGTGCAGTACTTGCCGGACGGCAAATTGCAGTACGAAATGACGTCCGACAAGGTCGAACACCTGAAAGCAACCGAAGTGACGTTGCTGACCAATCCTGACCTGAACATGTTTCGCGGCACGGAGTTCCCCTGGCACGTCCAGAGCGAGCGCGGCGAAGTTAACCCGGACGGCACCCAGGTCGAGCTGATTGACTCGGTACGTATCACGCGCTTCGACGAAAAAAACCGCAAAACCCTGATTACCACCACCCGTATGACAGTGTTCCCGCAGCAGCAATATGCGCAGACCGATCAACCCGTTAGAATCGACGGCGCTGGCGGTGTATCGACAGGCAACGGAATGAAAGCGTACTTGAAAGAAAGCAGGATACACCTGCTATCGAACGTAAGAGGACAGTATGAGGCTCGTTAAAACTCTCCCTATTTTGCTCAGTCTGGGCGCAGCACTGGGAAGCGTGAGCGCCTGGGCTCTGCCGAACGATCAAGAGCAGCCTATCCGCATTCAGGCCGACGATGCCCAACTGGACGACAAGAATGGCGTTGCCACCTATAAAGGCGACGTGATCATCACCCAGGGCTCGATGAAGGTCACCGGCAACACCGTGACCATCACCCGCACCCCGGCCGGCGACATCGACGTGGTGACTTCGGTGGGCAACCTCGCCTACTTCGAGCAACTGCAAACTGCAGGCGACACGAAGCCGGTTCAGGGTTACGGGATGACTATCCAGTACCACGCCTCGCAAAACCGCGTCGTGCTGATCGATCGCGCCAAGGTCATCGATAAGGACAACAACGTCACCCAAGGAGAGAAAATCGTCTACGACACGGTCAAAAAACTCGCGAGCGCCGGTCGCGCCACGGGTAACAAGGTCACCGAGGCGCGTCCTCGCATCGACATGGTGATCCAGCCGAAGAAGAAAACCGACGAGCAAAAGGCCCAGTAATGGCAACTCTGAAAGCTCAGCATCTGGCCAAGAGCTACAAGAGCCGCCAGGTCGTGCGTGACGTCAGCCTGTCAATCGACAGCGGTCAGATCGTCGGTCTGCTTGGCCCCAACGGCGCCGGCAAGACCACCTGCTTCTACATGATCGTCGGCCTGGTGCAGGCCGATCAGGGCCGCGTGCTGATCGACGACCTGGATGTCAGCCACCAACCGATGCACGGTCGTGCAAAGGCGGGTATCGGCTATCTTCCTCAAGAAGCGTCGATCTTCCGTAAGCTTTCGGTGGCCGACAACATCATGGCCATCCTCGAAACCCGCAAGGAACTCGACAAGGCCGGTCGCCGCAAAGAGCTGGAAAGCCTGCTGCAGGAATTTCACATCCACCACATCCGCGACAACCTCGGCATGAGCCTGTCCGGTGGTGAGCGTCGCCGCGTGGAAATCGCCCGGGCACTGGCCACCAACCCGAAATTCATCCTCCTCGACGAACCCTTCGCCGGCGTGGACCCGATTTCGGTCGGCGACATCAAGCAGATCATCCATCACCTCAAGGCCAAAGGCATTGGCGTGCTGATCACTGACCACAACGTCCGTGAAACCCTGGATATCTGCGAAACCGCCTACATCGTCAACGATGGCCAGCTGATCGCCGAAGGTGACTCCGCCACCATCCTGGCCAACGAACTGGTCAAGGAAGTGTATCTGGGCCATGAGTTCCGCCTGTAAGCGCTGAGGTGCTGGCCAGTCGCCCAAGCGCTCGTTTCAATAAAAAATCAATAGATTTTTATTGTTACAGCGCTCTAGGCAAACACTTCAGTTTCAGGCATATAATTTGCTTATGTTTGGCGCTTCGGCGCCCTGTAGTGGATGGCGCATGTGCGCCGGCGAATAAGGTGTTAAGCCCCTGCCATGAAACCATCGCTAGTCTTGAGAATGGGCCAGCAGCTGACGATGACACCGCAGCTGCAACAGGCCATCCGCCTGCTCCAATTGTCGACCCTGGACCTGCAACAGGAAATCCAGGAGGCCCTGGAGTCCAATCCGATGCTCGAACGCCAGGAAGAAGGCGACGACTTCGATAACGCCGACCCCTTGGCCGACAAAACCGAACAGCAACCCAACGCCGACGTTCAGGAACCCTCCTACCAGGAAACCGCCCCGACGGTGGATAACCTCGAGGAAGGCGACTGGAACGAGCGCATTCCCAACGAACTGCCCGTCGACACGGCCTGGGAAGACGTCTACCAGACCAGCGCCAGCAGCCTGCCGAGCAACGATGACGACGAATGGGATTTCACCACCCGTACGTCGGCCGGTGAAAGCCTGCAAAGTCACTTGCTCTGGCAACTGAACCTGGCACCAATGTCCGACACTGATCGCCTGATCGCCGTAACCCTGATCGACTGCATCAACAATCAGGGCTATCTGGACGAAACCCTCGAGGAAATCCTCGAGGCCTTCGATCCGGAACTGGACATCGAGCTGGACGAAATCGAAGCCGTCCTGCACCGCATCCAGCAATTCGAACCTGCCGGCATCGGCGCCCGCAACCTGGGCGAATGCCTGCTGCTGCAACTGCGCCAACTGCCCGCCAAGACCCCTTGGCTAGCCGAGGCCAAACGTCTGGTCACCGATTACATCGACCTGCTCGGCAGCCGCGACTACAGCCAGCTGATGCGCCGCATGAAGCTCAAGGAAGATGAACTGCGCCAGGTCATCGAACTGGTCCAGAGCCTCAACCCGCGCCCGGGCTCGCAGATCGAGTCCACCGAAGCCGAATACGTGGTTCCCGATGTGATCGTGCGCAAGGACAACGAGCGCTGGCTGGTGGAGCTGAATCAGGAGTCGGTGCCGCGCCTGCGGGTCAATGCCCAATACGCCGGTTTCGTGCGCCGCGCCGATACCAGCGCGGATAACACCTTCATGCGCAATCAGTTACAAGAGGCTCGCTGGTTCATCAAGAGCCTGCAAAGCCGCAACGAAACCCTGATGAAAGTGGCCACCCAGATCGTCGAGCATCAGCGCGGCTTTCTTGAATATGGCGACGAAGCCATGAAGCCGTTGGTGCTGCATGACATCGCCGAAGCGGTGGGCATGCACGAATCGACGATTTCACGGGTGACCACACAAAAATTCATGCATACCCCACGGGGAATTTATGAACTGAAATATTTTTTCTCCAGCCACGTAAGTACCTCCGAAGGCGGTGAATGCTCGTCCACGGCGATTCGCGCGATCATCAAAAAACTGGTTGCCGCGGAAAATCAGAAAAAGCCGTTGAGTGACAGCAAGATCGCTGGTTTACTGGAGGCACAAGGCATTCAGGTGGCTCGCCGCACCGTCGCCAAGTACCGCGAATCCCTCGGGATCGCGCCTTCGAGCGAACGCAAGCGGTTGATGTAAGCCACGCCACAGCGTTCCAGTGGCAGGTATTTCTGCCTGCCGCTTTATGCACTGGCAACGAAGGAGAAGCTGTATGCAAGTCAACATCAGTGGACACCAACTGGAAGTGACCGAACCTCTTCGCACCTACATCGGCGAAAAACTCGAACGATTAGAGAGGCATTTCGACAAGATCACCAACGTGCAGGTCACGATGACGGTCGAAAAGCTCAAGCAGAAAATCGAAGCCACGCTGCATATTCCCGGCAATGAAGTAGTCGCAAACGCGGAGCATACCGATATGTACGCGGCGATCGACGCACTGACCGACAAGCTGGATAAACAACTCAAAAAGCATAAGGAAAAGACCCAAAGCCTCCTCCAGGGCGCGACCGGTCGTTAACACTCCCAACCCATGATCCGACTTGAAAGCATCCTGACCCCCGGCCGTTCTCTCGTGAACGTGCCGGGCGGCAGTAAAAAGAAAGCCCTCGAGCAAATTGCCAACCTGATCGCCCGGGAAGTGCCGGATCTGGAGATGCAAGATGTCTTCGAGGCTCTGATTGCCCGTGAAAAACTCGGTTCGACCGGTTTTGGCAACGGTATTGCAATCCCCCACTGTCGCCTGAAGGGCTGCACCTCGCCCATCAGCGCCCTGATGCACCTGGATGCGCCCATCGATTTCGACGCCATCGACGGTGCCCCGGTTGACCTGCTGTTTGTACTGCTGGTCCCGGAAGCCGCCACCGATGCGCACCTGGAACTGCTGCGCCAGATCGCCAGCATGCTTGATCGCAAGGAAGTGCGTGAAAAACTGCGCAGCGCCCCGAGCAACGAAGCCTTGTATCAGGTTGTCCTGGACGAGCAAAACGGTCACTAATCATGCGCCTGATCATCGTCAGTGGCCGCTCCGGCTCAGGTAAAAGCACCGCCCTCGATGTTCTCGAGGACAACGGCTACTACTGCATCGACAACCTGCCTGCCGGCTTGCTGCCGGAATTGGCTGAACGCGCGCTGATTCACACCGAACTGGCACAACCGCTGGTGGCCGTGTCCATCGATGCGCGCAACCTGCCGAGCCACCTGTCACGGTTTCCCGAACTGCTGGAAGAAGTCCGCAGCCGGCATATCCAGTGTGATGTGCTGTACCTGGACGCCGATGAAGAAACCCTGCTCAAACGCTTTTCGGAAACCCGCCGTCGTCACCCGCTGAGCAGCGCCAATCGCTCACTGGCGGAGGCAATACAGGACGAAACCAATCTGCTGGGGCCTATTGCCGATCTGGCCGACCTCAAGGTCAACACCACCAATCTGAACCTGTATCAGCTGCGCGATACCATCAAGCTGCGCCTGCTGAATCAGCCGGAACCGGGCACTGCGTTCCTGGTGGAATCTTTCGGGTTCAAGCGTGGCATGCCGGTGGATGCCGATCTGGTGTTCGATGTGCGCTGCCTGCCCAACCCTTACTGGAAGCCAGAGCTACGAGCACAGTCCGGGCTCGATCAACCGGTGGCCGAGTACCTGGCGGCACAGCCGGACGTCGAGGAGATGTTCCAGGACATTTCCTCCTACCTGCTCAAGTGGCTGCCCCGCTTTGCCGCCAGCAACCGCGCCTATGTCACCATTGCCATCGGCTGCACCGGCGGGCATCACCGCTCTGTCTACCTGACCGAACGTCTGGGTCAGGTCCTGCAACAATCCCTGAAGAACGTCCAGGTTCGCCACCGCGACCTCAGCTAAAGGATTCACATCGCGATGCCTGCTCTGGAAATCGAAATCATCAACAAGCTGGGCCTGCATGCCCGCGCTTCAGCAAAATTCGTTGGCGTCGCCGGTGAGTTCAAGGATTGCACGATCAGAGTAGGACGCACGCCGGAATCGACTGTCGACGGTAAGAGCATCATGGCAATGATGATGCTCGCGGCGGGCAAGGGCACCATAATTCACCTGAGCACCGAAGGAGAAAGGGCCGATGAGGCGCTGCAGGCATTGGTGGATTTGATCAATGACTACTTCGGCGAAGGCGGGTAACGCGCTCTAGGCGAGCGCGGTATCCATCACCATCATCAGGCAAAACCCGATCAGCAGCCCAAGGCTAGCCAGTTTGTCGTGACCATGGCGTCGCGACTCGGGAATCACTTCGTGGGTCACCACCAGCAGCATCGCACCGGCCGCCAGTGCCAGACCCAACGGCAACAGCAGTTCGGCCAGGCTCACCAGCCAGGCGCACAACAATGCGAAGACCGGCTCGACCAATCCTGACGCAGCACCGATCAGGAACGCCTTGACCCGCGACATCCCCGCTCCGGCCAACACCAACGCAATCACCAGCCCTTCCGGCACATCCTGCAAAGCGATGCCCATGGCCAGGCTGTCGGCGTCAGGCATGCCACCACCGGCCGAGACGCCGACCGCCATGCCTTCGGGGATGTTGTGGGCAATGATGGCAAACACAAACAACCAGATCCGCGGTGGAATCACCGGTCGCTCCAGCGTCCCCACAAGCATTTCAGCCGTAGCGCCAGACACCTTGCGATCCACCAGAAACAGCCCGAATGCGCCCAGCATGATGCCAAAGCTGATCAGACCGCTGGCCACCCAAGGCGTCAGCCCGAGGTTTTCGGCCGCGGTAATGCCCGGCACGATCAGCGAAAATGCCGTCGCCGCGAGCATCACCCCGGCCCCGAAACCGAGCAGGGTGTCGCTGACCGCCTGAGGCATCCGCCGAATCACCAGCACCGGCACAGCGCCCAGGGCTGTGCCCAAGGCGCAGATCGCCCCGCCTTGCAGGGCGCGCAGCAGTTTCGGTTCAAGGTCCAGCCAGCTCAGCCCCTGGGCAACCAGTAATGTCATGCCCGCCAGCAGCAACAGCGATCCCAGTGCGTAACGAAACATCCGTCCACTTCCGATCGCCAGTGTTTCAGTGCCCATAGTCAGCCCTGGATTGTTTTATAGAGACTTAAACCAGTGCAGCCTGATAGCGTGCAGCGACTTCGGGCCAATTGATCACGTTGTAGAATGCATTGATGTATTCCGGACGGCGGTTCTGATAGCGCAGGTAATAAGCGTGCTCCCAGACGTCCAGCCCGAGGATCGGCGTATTGCCGCTCATCAATGGGCTGTCCTGGTTGCCACTGCTTTCAACGATCAAAGTCTTTTGCGGTGTCACGCTCAACCAGGCCCAACCGCTGCCGAAACGGGTCAACGCAGCTTTGGTGAAAGCCTCCTTGAAGCTGTCGAGACCACCCAGTTGTTCCTCGATCGCCTTGGCCAGCGCACCTTCAGGCCGGCCACCGCCGTTGGGCGCCATGACTTCCCAGAACAGTGAATGGTTGGCATGCCCACCGCCCTGATTAATCACCGCCGCACGGAGTTTTTCCGGCAATTGCTGGACCGCCGCCACCAGTTTTTCCACAGGCCATTCAGAAAATTCGGTGCCTTCGACTGCTGCGTTGAGGTTGTTGATGTAGGTCTGGTGGTGTTTGGTGTAGTGGATTTCCATGGTCTGCGCATCAATGTGCGGTTCCAGGGCATCGTAGGCGTACGGCAAGGCAGGTAAGGTAAAAGCCATTTTCAATGAGCTCCATGTTGTAAGGGCGCAGGCTGATGCCCGGGCGACGTCTCGGTGTGCAGCAATCGGTGGGTGCGCGGATACTCGCCGTGTTCGCTAATAAAGTTCAGCAGTTCGACATAGGTTTTGCTGCTCTGGCGCAACGCGGCTTCACGCAGGGCCGGCGACAGTCGCGGGTCCTGCATGGTCTGCAACAGCCGTTGATGGATCGCGCACAAATACTCGGCGCTCTCCTCCGGCTGGTTCAGACGCAAGTGCAGGTCCGCCAGGTTGTGATGGGAGATCACGCAGGCCGCCACCGCTTCGTCGGCATCCGCCCAGCGCTCGAACAACACCTGGGCCAGGGCCAATGCCTGCAAATAGGCCTCGCGGGCATCGACCAGCTCGCCTAGCATGAAACAGCGATTTGCTCTTTCGATCGTGCGTTTCCAGTGCTCCATGGTGAGCCTCCAAAGCGGTAGCGGGGATTACACACCGCCTGCGGTGAGCTTTTCTGGGTTGAGCAACTCTTCCAGTTGGCTGCGTGACAGGTCGGTGTGTTCCAGGGCGACATCAATCACCGGACGGCCCTGCTGATACGCCTTCTTGGCGATTTCAGCGGCTTTTTGGTAACCGATGATCGGGTTGAGTGCAGTGACCAGAATCGGATTGCGCGACAGTGCTTCCTTGAGCCGGTCCTCGTTGACTTTGAAGCTGGCGATGGCTTTGTCGCCCAGTAGACGGCTGGCGTTGGCCAGCAACTCGATGCTGCTCAGCAGGTTCTGGGCGATGATCGGCAGCATGACGTTCAGCTCGAAATTACCCGACTGACCGGCAACGGTGATCACCGTGTCGTTACCGATCACCTGAGCGGCGACCATCGCAGTGGCTTCCGGGATCACCGGGTTGACCTTGCCCGGCATGATCGATGAGCCCGGCTGCAAGGCTTCGAGTTCGATTTCACCGAGACCGGCCAGCGGGCCGGAATTCATCCAGCGCAGGTCGTTGGCGATTTTCATCAACGAAACCGCTGTGGCCTTGAGCTGCCCGGAAACGCAGACCGCCGTGTCCTGCGAGCCGATCAGTGCAAACAGGTCCTTGCCCGGCGTGAACTGCACCTGAGTCAGTTGGCTGAGTTGCTGGCTGAAACGCGCCGCAAACTCCGGATGGGCATTGATCCCGGTGCCCACCGCCGTACCGCCCTGAGCCAGGGATTGCAGGCTCGGCAGCAGATCCTGCAAGTGACCGATATTGGCCTTGAGCTGTTGCGCCCAACCGTTGAGCACCTGGCTCATGCGCACCGGCATGGCGTCCATCAAATGGGTACGCCCGGTTTTGACGAATGTATGCACCTGCTCGGCCTTGTGCTCGATCACCTGCACCAGATGCACCAGCGCCGGCAACAATTGCTCATGCAAGGCCAACGCAGCGCTAACATGGATGGTGGTCGGAATGATGTCGTTGCTGCTCTGGCCGCAATTGACGTGATCGTTGGGGTTCACCGGCTCACCCAGCAAGCGGCTGGCCAGGGTGGCTATCACTTCGTTGGCGTTCATGTTGGAGCTGGTGCCGGAGCCGGTCTGGAAGATATCGACCGGGAAGTGCTGCATGAAGTCGCCCTCGAGCAGGCCTTGAGCTGCGTCGACGATGGCTTTGCCCTGGGATTCGCTGATCTGCTTGAGCTCGACGTTGGCTCGGGCAGCGGCAGCCTTGGCCAGGATCAGCGCCCGGATGAACTGCACGGGCATCTGTTTGCCACTGATCGGGAAGTTATCCACAGCGCGTTGGGTCTGTGCGCCATACAAAGCATCAATCGGGACCTGTAACTCGCCCATGCTGTCGCGTTCGATACGAGTGTTATTCATCAGGAGATCCTTGCACCAGTTCTATGAGAGGGATGGAGGGTTGCAACTCGCAGGTCGCCAGTTGCCAGGCGTAGCTCTGCCAGCGCTTGAGGCGGCATTTACAGAGTGATTGCCGTTCGAGATCGCGCAGCGGTCGCCAGGCCTGGTCGAGACACAGGCTGCGCCAGTGCCAGGGCAACGCGACGTCGGCAGCAGTGTCGAGCAATAAACGTAAGGAGGTTTCGGCGATGGTCCAGGGAGAGGTCGCCGTGCAACAGGCCAGATACCGGCCTTCGGCCAGGTAATGTTCGATCAGGCGCGGCTCGTCTGGGTCCATGGCACAACGGATCTGGCGACTCATCCAGCGCCAGCTTTCGAGGTAAGGCTGCTCGTGCAAGGCAGAACTCATGATCCGGGCTCATTCGGTAATGAGATTTATTATTGGATGATAATCAGAACCAAAACAAGCACGACAATCCAAGGCGTTCATTGTGGGAGCGGGCTTGCTCGCGAAAGCGGTGTACCAGCCGACGCGGATGTCGAATGTGATGGCCTCTTCGCGAGCAAGCCCGATCCCACAGGGATCTTTTCCAACTCATAAAAAAGGCGCGCCACCCCATTGGGTGGCGCGCCTTTTTGTGCAGCGATCGAAGGTTAGCTACCCGCCACCGTCATCCGCTCGATCAACACCGAACCGGTGCGAATGTTGCTACGCAGCTCCAGATCATTACCGACCGCCACGATCTGCTTGAACATGTCGCGCATGTTGCCGGCGATGGTCACTTCCTGGACCGCGAACTGTATTTCGCCGTTCTCGACCCAGAAACCCGCCGCACCACGGGAATAATCGCCAGTGACCATGTTCAGGCCCTGGCCCATCAGTTCGGTGACCAGCAGGCCACGGCCCATGCGGCGCAGCAAGGCTGCCTGATCTTCATCGCCATGGGTGACGAACAGGTTGTGCACACCGCCGGCGTTGGCGGTGCTCGGCATGCCAAGCTTGCGGCCGGAGTAGGTACCGAGTATGTAAGACACCAGTTCGCCCTTCTCCACGAATGGCTTGGCGTAGGTCGCCAGGCCATCGCCGTCGAAGGCCGAACTGCCCAGGGCGCGCATCAAGTGCGGACGTTCGTCGATAGTCAGCCATTCCGGGAACAGCTTCTGCCCCAGCGTGCCTTCGAGGAACGACGATTTGCGGTACAGATTGCCGCCGGAGATCGCCGACAGGAAACTGCCGAACAAGCCACCGGCCAGTTCCGCGGAAAACAGCACTGGCACTTCGCAGGTTGGCACCGGACGCGCGCCCAAACGACTCGCAGCCCGTTGCGCAGCACGCTGGCCGATACTCTGCGCAGAGGCCAGCAAATTGCCCTGACGGTTCACGTCGTACCAGTAATCGCGCTGCATCTGGCCATCGGCTTCGGCGATCATCACGCAGCTGAGGCTGTGACGGGTCGACGCATATCCGCCGATAAAACCGTGGCTGTTGCCATAAACCCGGCAGCCCTGGTGAGTACTGAGGGTGGTACCGTCGGCGTTCTTGATCCGGCTGTCGGTGGCAAACGCCGCTGCTTCACAAGCCAGGGCCTGCTCGATGGCTCGCTCCGGAGTGATGTCCCATTGGTGGAACAGATCGAAATCCTGCAGATCCTTGGCCATCAGCGCGGCATCCGCCAGGCCCGCGGCTTCGTCTTCAGATGTGTGTTTGGCAATGGCCAGCGCGGCGGCGACGGTTTCGCGGATCGCCTCTGAACCACTGGCCGAAGTGCTGGCCGAGCCTTTGCGCTGCCCCACATACAAGGTGATGCCAAAACCCTGGTCGCGATTGAACTCAACGGTTTCGACTTCCCGCTGACGCACCGTGGTCGACAGGCCCTGCTCCAGCGACACCGCCACTTCACAGGCACTGGCACCCTGACGCTTGGCTTCAGCGATGATCTGCTCGACTTGTTCTTGCAGTGCCGGCAACGCTTGTGGGCCGACGCTTTCAACTGCACTCATGCTGTTCTCCACTCAAATTCTGCTTTCGGCTGGGGCCTTCGAGCGACCGGGCCGGACAAGCGGCCCCCGACTGGTTATCATGGCGGCGTTTCTTTGCGGACGGCCACCATGGTTGATTCTTACGACGACTCCCTCGATACGGGAGAAAAAAGCAAATCCCAGGTTAAACGCGAGCTGCATGCTCTGGTTGACCTCGGCGAGCGCCTTACAACGCTCAAGCCTGACTTGCTGGCAAAACTGCCGTTGACCGACGCTTTGCGCCGGGCTCTGGGCGATGCCTCCAAGCACACCGCGAATATCGCGCGTAAACGGCACCTTATGTTCATCGGCAAACTGATGCGCGATCAGGACACTGACGCCATTCTCACTCTGCTCGATCAACTCGATGCCTCCACCCGGCAGTACAACGAACGTTTCCACGGCCTGGAACGCTGGCGCGATCGCTTGATCGCGGGCGACGACGGCGTCCTGGAGAAATTCGTCGTCGATTACCCGGAGGCCGATCGTCAACAATTGCGCTCCCTGATCCGTCAGGCCCAGCACGAACTGGCGACCAACAAGCCACCGGCTTCGAGCCGTAAAATCTTCAAGTACATCCGTGAGCTGGACGAGACTCAACGCGGTCTGCGTTAAGTCCCTTCTCGGGTGAGCCGCCAAGCGGTTCACCCGAAGCTTCACTTTTTCAAGAGCCCTTTACGATCCTGTACCACCCACAGTGATCGCATCGATTTTCAGCGTTGGCTGGCCGACACCCACCGGCACCGACTGCCCATCCTTGCCACACGTTCCTACACCGCTGTCCAGCGCCAGATCGTTACCGACCATCGACACCTTGCTCATGGCTTCCGGGCCGTTGCCGATCAACGTCGCGCCTTTCACCGGGGCGGTAATCTTGCCGTCTTCGATCAGGTACGCCTCGCTGGTGGAGAACACGAACTTGCCGCTGGTGATGTCCACCTGGCCACCGCCGAGGTTGGCGCAGTAAATGCCTTTTTTCACCGAGGCGATGATTTCCGCCGGGTCGCTTTCGCCACCAAGCATGTAGGTGTTGGTCATGCGCGGCATCGGCAGGTGCGCGTAGGATTCGCGACGGCCGTTGCCGGTGCGGGCCACGCCCATCAGACGCGCGTTGAGCTTGTCCTGCATATAACCTTTGAGCACGCCGTTTTCGATCAGCGTGGTGCACTCGGTCGGCGTGCCTTCGTCGTCGACGCTCAGCGAACCACGGCGCCCGGCGAGGGTGCCGTCATCGACGATCGTGCAGAGCTTCGATGCAACCATCTCGCCCATGCGTCCGCTGTAGGCCGAACTGCCCTTGCGGTTGAAATCGCCTTCCAGACCATGGCCGACGGCTTCGTGCAGCAACACGCCGGACCAACCCGACCCCAACACCACCGGCAACGTACCGGCCGGAGCCGGGATGGCTTCCAGATTCACCAGCGCCTGACGCAACGCTTCACGGGCATAGCCCATGGCGCGGTCGTCGCTGAGGAAATAGCGGTAATCGGTACGACCGCCACCGCCATGACCGCCGCGTTCACGGCGACCGTTCTGCTCGACGATCACGCTGACGTTGAAACGCACCAGCGGTCGCACATCCGCCGCCAGGCTGCCGTCAGTGGAAGCGATCAAAATCCGCTCCCAAACCCCGGCCATGCTCACGGTGACTTGCTGGATACGCGGGTCGAGGGCGCGGGTCGCCACGTCGATACGCTTGAGCAGTTCGACTTTCTCGGCACGGCTCATCACTTCCAGCGGGTTGTCCGGCCCATACAACTGGGCAACATCCTGGGTGGTGAACGCCTGCACGGTGCCGTTCTGCCCGGCCCGGGAGATCGAGCGGGCCGCACCAGCTGCCGCGCCCAGCGCTTCGAGGGTGATCGCATTGCTGTAGGCGAAACCGGTTTTTTCACCCGATTGCGCACGCACGCCGACCCCTTGGTCGAGGTTGAAGCTGCCTTCCTTGACGATTCCGTCTTCCAGCGCCCAGGACTCGGAAATCTGCCCCTGGAAATACAGGTCGGCGGCATCGATGCCCGGGCCGGCCAGATCGCCGAGCACACCTTGCAGGCTCTCGATCGTTACGCCGCCGGGCGCCAGGAGGTGTTCACTGACGGAGGACAACAACTCGCTCATATGCTTTACACCTTAAATTCGTCGTTCTGATGCAGGTCGCTGGACGCCCTGCGAGAAAAAGCGCCGGTGAGTGGACACCGGCATCCGCGCCCTGATGGACGCCTGTTCGCTGCTGTCGCGTTCGGCCAGCAGCACGGCCTCGCCCTGATCCTGTTGTGCCAGCACACGCCCCCAGGGGTCAACGATGGCGGCATGACCAAAAGTTTCTCGTGGCCCTGGATGCGTCCCACCCTGGGCGGCCGCGAGCACGTAACACTGAGTCTCGATGGCCCGGGCGCGAATCAGCACGTCCCAATGCGCCGCGCCAGTCACCGCGGTAAAAGCCGACGGTGCGGTAATCAATTGCGCGCCGGCAGCACGCAGTTCGCTGTACAGCTCCGGAAATCGCAAGTCGTAACAGACGGTCAGGCCGACTCGACCGACGGGCGTATCGGCAACCACCACACCACTGCCATAAGCATAGTCATCGGATTCGCGATAACGCCCGCGATTGTCCGCCACGTCCACGTCGAACAGGTGCAACTTGTCGTAACGCGCCACGGTCTCGCCCTGGTCATCGACCAGCAACGAGCACGCATGCGATTTGGCCATCGGTTGATCCACCGGCGGCAACGGTAACGTGCCGGCCACTATCCATAACTTGAGGTCGCGAGCGGTCTGTTTCAACCACGGCAGGATCGGGCCTTCGCCCAAGGCTTCGGCGCGGCCGATGTCGGCAATGTCGCGACGGCCCATGGCAGCGAAGTTTTCCGGCAGCACGGCAAGTCGCGCGCCACCGCTCGCCGCCTGCTCAAGCAGACGACGGGCCTGGGTCAGGTTGGCCAGCACGTCGCTCTGGCTGACCATTTGAATCACCGCTACAGACATGGCCTATTCCTTTCTTGTGATTTCACACTGCCGCAGGTCAACGACGCTCCCTTGTAGCAGCTGGCGAAGCCTGCGTTCGGCTGCTACACGGAATGTGGCCGCTACAAAAAACCTTTGGCCATGCTACTCCATAGGCCCAAAGAGTGCTTTTTCAAAAGAATTCAAAAAGGCTTGTCGAAGGTGATTTTCGGTTCTTTCCACGGGCCTTTGACGGTGTATTTGACGCTGGCGAAACGCGCCACGCGGTCACCGATCAGCTTATCGATCAGGAACAGCGCCCCGCCGATGGCCGGTGCACCCACGATCAGCGCGGCAATCGGCAGATTGTTGGTCACCGGCAAAGTCACCAACAGCTTGGCATCGACCTGATCAGCCACCAGGTCCAGCGTGCCATTGAGTTCCAGATTGCTCGACGGCCCCGTCAGCAAGATCGGTTCACGGGTCACGTAGACCCCGTTACTCGCGACCAGCAGACCTTTGACCCGGTCATAGCTCAAGCCTTTGCCAAACAGATCGGAAAAGTCCAGGCGCAAGCGGCGACCGATGGAGTTGAAATTGAGCAGGCCGAATACGCGCAGCGCCTGGGCGCTGCCCTCGACTTCAACGAACTGACCTTTATTCAACGAAGCATCAAGGCTGCCAGAGAAGCGTTTGGTGGCGAGCCACGCCGGTGATCCGGGCCAGCGACCGTCGACATCCATGTGAAACTCTTCGCTGGTAACGCTCGGTGCAAAGCCCCAGCCCTTGAGCACATCGGCGAGGTTCTTGCCACTGACCCGGCCTTTGTACCAACTGCTGGAGTTACCCGGCGTGCCTTCCCAACCGCCGCTGCCCTGCAAGAGAATGCCCTTGAGGCCCAGATCAAGAGTATTAAAGGCAATACCCTTGGCGGTCGGCCGGACTTTCAGTTGCCAGGCACCCACCAGATCCTGGCCCTGTAATAGCTGATTGATGGTGATATCCAGCGCCGGGATCTTCGTCGGGTCCACGGTGACCAGCGGATCAGGAGAATTCTCGTCAGCCAGCACGGTCGGGTCTGGCGCCGGC
The DNA here is from genome assembly GCF_059695645.1 of Pseudomonas sp. LBUM1673. Classification (NCBI taxonomy): domain Bacteria; kingdom Pseudomonadati; phylum Pseudomonadota; class Gammaproteobacteria; order Pseudomonadales; family Pseudomonadaceae; genus Pseudomonas; species Pseudomonas sp. LBUM1673. The sequence continues at coordinate 1,008,501 of NZ_CP166780.1, read as the reverse complement.
AAACGCACGTATTGCAAATTGACCGCAATCGGTGCGCCTTTCGCATCGGGGAGGCCGATGCTGCCCTTGGCCTGCTGACTGTCGAGTTGCAAGGCCCACGAAGCCGGTTTACGCGCCAACTGCACCGACGCCTGGTCGAGGGTAGTGCCGAAGCCGCTGAGCTTGCCGACCTTCAAATCCGCGCTACTGAGCAACTGTTTGGCACTGCCACCCGGGTCCTGACCGGCATACTTGCTCACCAGATCCTGCCAGGGGGCGACATCCAGCTCGGACAGTACACCGCGTACGCGCAAGCCTTTGGTACCGGGCAACACGGCATCGCCACCACCGAGAAACAACTCGCCGCGACCATCGGTGAAATTGCCGGTCGGTGCCGCAAACGTGAAGTTCGCCAGCTCACCGTAATTGACCCAGTAACGTCGCTCCGGGCCTTGCAGGGTCATGCGGAACACGGTATCGCGCCCGACATCGGCCGCCATGCCGAACGGCGCCGGCAAATCCACCGCCACGCCTTTGAGGCTGGAGCTGACCATCAATTGGCTGTCGACGCCATCAAGGTTCAACTGCAACTGATAAGGGATCCTGCCCGTCACCGGCAACGGCTGAGTGACGTTCAGCCATTCGGTGAGTTTCTTGACCTCAACCTCACCCGCAGCGGCGACCCGAGTATTGAGCTTGCCCGCACTGCCTTCGGCGAAGATCTGTGCGGTCACTGGCTTGTCGAATGCTCGCGCTGTGATCTTTTGCCCGCTCAGCCCCCTGGTGCTGTCGAAACGGAAATCGCCCTTGAGTTGCGTCAGTTCCAAAGTAGGCTCGCTGAGCTTCAAACGGGCCTTGGCGGTCTTGAAGTCGACGAGGATTTTCGGCTGTTCGCCTTTGACCAGCGGGATATCGAGCTTGAGCTTGCCTTGCAGATCGCCCTCGCCTTCCCAACCGGCGAACGTGTCGGCGGTGCCGATCGGCGCTTCCTGCAGAATCTTCAGGCCATCGCCCAACCCGCCAGCGAACGCGCCGTCGAGGAACAGATGATTGCTCTGCCCGGTTGGCACATGGGGAATATTGACGTAAATGTCGCTGATCTGGGTGTCGAGTAATTGGCCCTTGCTCGCAAGGATCCTCACGCCGCTGTCTTCAACGAATACATCGCCGCTGACCTTGCTGACATGCGGCCAACCCGGCTGAAATGCCAGCTCGGCATCGTGAACCTTGAAAAACAGACTGATGCTGCTAGCCGTTTCGGCGGCCCCGTGGTTCAGCGAACCCTGGTACTGGAAGAAGCCTTCGTCCACCGCGCCTTTGAGAATCGCCGTACGCAGCCATTCGTCCAGCGCCGGGCTCAACATTTGCGGCAGGTATTTGGCGGTGTAGCGACCGTCGCCGTCGACCAGGCCGACCCGCAGGTCCATGTAGTCTTCCTGGGCGTGATCGAAATGCAGGCGAATCAGGAAGTCGCCGGCAATCTTGCCCTCCTCGCCCAGCACCTTCAGGTACGGCGCGATCAGGGTGAAACCTTCTTTGTCGAGTTTCCAGGTCAGCCGGGCGTTGGCCTGAATGTACTGCCATGGCTTGGCGAAAATCGGGTCCAGGTGCAGGGAGAAATCCTTGCTGTCCATGCGTAGCTCGCCCTGCCCGAGGTCGCCGCTGATGCTGCCGCTGACATTTCGCGCCGCCGGCGCACCGTGATAAGCGTCGAAGCCAACCTGTTCCAGATTGGCGGCAAAGCTGAATTTGCTGTCATCGGTCGCCTCGGGGCGGAAGTCGATCAGCACATTGCGCAAAACCCCGGTGACCTTGAGCCGCTCAACCGTCGTGGCGAGACCTTCCGGAAGCGGCCCCAAGGCGTTCAGCAACGGGGTGAGCGGCGTGAGGTCGAGACGGTCGGCTTGCAAATGCTGGAGCTCTGGCGTCGAGTCGGTCGCCGCCGTTTGTTGAAACTGCAGTTTCGATTCCCAACGGGTGTCGCCCAGGTTCATGGCCAGAGAATCCAGGGTCACCTGAACACCTGTGGAACTGCGCTGAAAATACCCGTTAAGCGCCAGATTGTTGATCTGGATCGGCTTGCGCTCGGCGTAGGCGCCCTTGAGTTGCGGCGCGTTCAAACGGATCGCGGCGCTTTGCAGGGTACCCTTGCCCCAGCTCGCCCAGAGCTCGCCACCGGCCTTGATCTCGGAGAAATTCCATTGCTGGGTCAGGCGCTCGGGCAACCATTTCGACCAATCGCTTTGCGGCAGGCTCAGGTAAGCCTCCGCCTCCCCATCCTTCCATTGGCCCGCGCGCAAGCGGGTACGCAAACTCATCGCAACTGGCTGACCATCGGGCAGGGTCAGACGGGCATCGAGCCGTTGACGCGACACCCCGGTCTTCAGACTCAGGCCGACGTAAGTCAGGGTCAGAGGTTGCTGTTCCAGAGGCTGCAAGGTCACCTGGCTGTCGAGCACCGACAATTGCTGAACCTTTTGCATGCGATTGAGCAACTGCTCCGGGTCGAATGACTGATCCTGCTGCACCGGCAAACCTTCCAGCGCCCAATGACCGTCCTCGCCTTCCTTGAGGCTGATCTTCAGGCCACTGAGTTCCAGATGTGCAATACGCACTTCGCGAGCCAGCAGGCTGGCCCAGAGATCCGGCACCGCGCGCACCTGATCCAGGCGCAAGGCATTGGAACCCTCGCCGACCATCACGTCATGGGCCAGCAGAACCGGGGCAAGGCCGCTCCAGTTGCCTTCCAGCTTGCCGATCTGCAGGGGCATGCCCAAGGCATCGCTGGCTTTGGTTTCGACGTCGGCATGGTACTCGGCCACCAGCGGCGTCAGCTCCCGGCCGAGGCTGACGAACAACGCCATCAGCACTAAAACCAACGCACACAGGCCCAGACCCCAGCGGGTCAGTGCGGCCAGAATGCGTGTCAGACGGTCCATGTCAGTTGGCTCCCATGGCAAAAATACTGCAAAAAGCTGAGGCCAGCCGTTCTAGTGGAGTTGAAACACAACGTTTCAGAGCAGCACCACGTCGTATTGTTCCTGGGAATACATGGTTTCAACCTGGAACCGAATGGTGCGCCCGATAAAGCCTTCGAGTTCGGCGACGTTGCCCGACTCTTCATCGAGCAAGCGGTCGACCACTTTCTGATTCGCCAGCACCCGATAGCCTTCGGCCTGATAGGCCCGGGCCTCACGCAGGATTTCGCGGAAGATCTCGTAGCACACGGTTTCCGGGGTCTTGAGCTTGCCGCGCCCCTGACAACTGCTGCACGGTTCGCACAGCACTTGCTCAAGGCTTTCGCGGGTACGCTTGCGGGTCATCTGCACCAGGCCCAGTTCGGTGATACCGATGATGTTGGTCTTGGCGTGATCGCGCTCCAGCTGCTTCTCGAGGGTGCGCAACACTTGACGCTGATGCTCTTCGTCTTCCATGTCGATGAAGTCGATGATGATGATCCCGCCCAGATTGCGCAGGCGCAGCTGACGGGCAATGGCGGTGGCGGCTTCGAGGTTGGTCTTGAAGATGGTTTCTTCGAGGTTGCGGTGACCGACGAAGGCCCCGGTATTGACGTCGATGGTGCTCATGGCTTCCGCCGGATCGACCACCAGATAACCGCCGGACTTGAGCGGCACCTTGCGTTCCAGGGCTTTCTGGATTTCGTCTTCGACGCCATACAGGTCGAAGATCGGCCGTTCGCCAGGGTAATGCTCCAGACGGTCGGCGATTTCCGGCATCAGTTCGGCGACGAACTGCGTGGTTTTCTGAAAGGTTTCCCGGGAGTCGATGCGGATCTTCTCGATCCTCGGGCTCACCAGGTCACGCAAGGTGCGCAGCGCGAGGCCGAGGTCTTCGTAGATCACACTCGGCGCGCTGATGGTCTTGATCTGTTCGTTGATCTGGTCCCAGAGCCTGCGCAGGTAGCGGATGTCCATGAGAATTTCATCCGCCCCGGCCCCTTCGGCAGCGGTGCGCAGAATGAAGCCGCCAGCTTCCTTGATGCCTTCTTTGGCGACGCAGTCGGTGACCACCTGCTTGAGACGTTCACGCTCGGTTTCGTCCTCGATCTTCAGGGAAATGCCGACGTGGGCGGTGCGCGGCATGTACACCAGATAGCGCGACGGAATCGATAGTTGCGTCGTCAGGCGCGCGCCTTTGGAGCCGATCGGGTCCTTGGTGACTTGCACCACCAGGCTCTGACCTTCATGAACCAGCGCGCTGATGCTCTCCACCGCAGGGCCTTCGCGCAGGGAGATTTCCGAGGCGTGAATGAATGCGGCGCGGTCCAGACCGATGTCGACGAAGGCTGCCTGCATGCCCGGCAATACCCGCACGACCTTGCCTTTATAGATGTTGCCGACGATCCCGCGCTTTTGCGTGCGCTCGACGTGGACCTCTTGCAGGACACCGTTTTCGACCACCGCCACGCGCGACTCCATCGGCGTGATGTTGATCAGAATCTCTTCACTCATGGCAGGGTCTCGTTCAGGCATGTTCACGATAATGGCCGCATCTTGTCAGTACGACGCTCAGCGCGCGTTAAGGGTTTGCCAACAGGGTATGCCGAAATGGCCGAGTAGCTCGAAGGTTTCGCACAGCGGCAATCCGACCACCGCCGAGTAACTGCCATTGAGCCCGGCAACGAACACCGCGCCCAATCCTTGAATCCCGTAGCCGCCAGCCTTGTCCCGGGGTTCGCCGCTGGCCCAATAGGCCGCCGCTTCGTCGCGTCCGATGTTGCGAAAACGCACCAGACTGCGCACCACCAAAGACTCGCAGCGCTCGCCATCGCGCACCGCAATCGCTGTCAGCACTTCATGCTCACAACCGGACAACAGCATAAGCATGGCGCATGCGTCGGCTTCGTCCACCGGCTTGCCAAGAATTTTCCCGTCCAGCACCACGGCGGTATCGGCGCCCAGCACGCAGAAATCCGTATCGGACACGACCGTCACGCGCCCGGCCTCAACCTTGCCGCGCGCCAGACGCTCGACATAAGCCGATGGGGATTCTTGAGGTAAAGGGGTTTCATCGATGTCCGCGCTGATGACGGAGAACGGCACGCCGATCTGCGTGAGCAGTTCACGCCGACGCGGCGAGCCTGAGGCGAGGTAGAGCTGTTTCATCAAGACATCTCCCTGTCTGGTGCCTGGTCTCACAAATACGGTTCCTTTTTGGCGAGACAGGGCACCAGGTGCGGGCACATGCCTGACCGAATTAATTGATTTTGTAGCGTCGACGCAAACCGCGCAAACCGTAGCTGATCCATGGCCAAAGCAACGCGCTGACCAGCGCCGGCAACACCAGCGCCAGCGTCGGCTGACGATTGCCGGTCAGGGCGCTCAGCCACAACTGAACCAGTTGGGCGAGGCCGAAGATCACCAGAATCACCAGGCTCTGTTGCCACATCGGGAACATGCGCAGGCGCTGTTGCAGCGACAGCACCAAAAACGTAATGAGCGTGAGGATCAACGCGTTCTGGCCCAGCAACGTGCCATACAGCACGTCTTCGGCCAGCCCCAGGCACCAGGCGGTCACCATGCCGACTTTCTGCGGCAGGGCCAACGCCCAGAAGGCCAACAGCAAGGCCAGCCACAGAGGACGCAGGATTTCCATGAATTGCGGCAACGGCGAAATGCTGAGCAGCATGCCGATGGCGAACGTCAACCAGACCATCCAGCCGTTTTGGGATGAAGTTGTACCACCCATTATTCTCTTCCCCCAGTGGTAGCCGGCGCGGAGACAGGCGGTTTGGCAGCAGGCTTCACGGCAGCGGGCTGGGCCGTCGGTGGTTTGGCGGCCGCAGGTGCTGTCGCGGGTGGCTTGGCGGCGGCAGGATGGGCGGCAGCGGGTTTGGCCGGGGTCGCGGCGGCAGGTGCAGCAGGTGCAGCCGCCGGAGCAGCGACGGCAGTCGGAATCACTGACGCGGCCGGTTTCGGCACGGTCGCAGGAATGATCGGCCCACCGCCGTGCTGGTCCAGCGCTTCCTGAGCCTGGGCGGCTTCGTTGGCGCGTTCCTCGGCTGTGCGGCCGTCAGTGAACACCAACAACAGATAACGACTGCGGTTCAATGCCGCGGTCGGCACGGCACGGACGATGGCAAACGGCTGACCGGAATCGTGGATGACTTCCTTGACCGTCGCCACCGGGTAACCCGCCGGGAAACGCTGACCGAGGCCGGAGCTGACCAGCAAATCACCTTCTTTGATGTCGGCGGTATCGGCCACATGACGCAGCTCAAGGCGTTCCGGGTTACCGGTGCCGCTGGCAATCGCCCGTAGACCGTTACGGTTCACCTGCACCGGAATGCTGTGGGTGGTGTCGGTCAGCAACAGTACGCGGGAAGTGTATGGCATCAACTCCACCACCTGGCCCATCAGGCCACGGGCATCGAGTACCGGCTGACCAAGGATCACACCGTCGCGCTCACCTTTATTGATGATGATGCGATGGGTAAAGGGGTTGGGGTCCATGCCGATCAACTCGGCCACTTCGACCTTTTCGTTGACCAGCGCGGAAGAGTTGAGCAACTCGCGCAGCCGAACGTTCTGCTCGGTGAGGGCGGCCAGCTTTTGCATGCGGCCCTGCAACAGCAGGTTTTCGGTTTTGAGTTTTTCGTTTTCGGCGACCAGTTCGGTACGGCTGCCGAATTGGCTGGCCACACCTTGCCATAGCCGCTGCGGCAGGTCGGTGATCCAGTAAGACTGCATCAGCACCAGCGACATTTGGCTACGCACTGGCTTGAGCAGTGTGAAGCGGGCATCGACCACCATCAGCGCGACCGATAGCACGGCCAGCACCAACAAGCGCACGCCCAGTGAGGGGCCTTTGGTGAAAAGCGGTTTAATAAGCCGCTCCTCCCAGGCAAATGTTCTCTTTATTCATACGGCATCAAACCGGCCTGGATGCAGACTGACAGAAGATAAACGCAACAGGCAGCACTGCAAAGTGCTGCCTGCGCGCTCAACAGCATAGAGGCGATCCGGCGATTTATTCGCTGGAAAGCAGATCCATGGTGTGTTTATCCATCATTTCCAATGCACGGCCACCGCCGCGAGCAACGCAGGTCAGCGGGTCTTCGGCGACGATTACCGGCAGACCGGTTTCCTGGGCCAGCAACTTGTCGAGGTCGCGCAGCAAGGCGCCACCACCGGTCAGTACCAGACCACGTTCGGCGATATCCGATGCCAACTCCGGAGGCGATTGCTCCAGTGCACTTTTCACAGCCTGAACGATGGTGGCCAGGGACTCTTGCAGAGCTTCCAGCACTTCATTGGAGTTCAGGGTGAATGCGCGTGGAACGCCTTCGGCCAGGTTACGGCCACGAACGTCGACTTCACGCACTTCGCCGCCCGGGTAGGCCGTACCGATTTCCTGTTTGATGCGCTCGGCGGTGGATTCGCCGATCAGGCTGCCGTAGTTGCGACGCACGTAGGTGATGATCGCTTCGTCGAAGCGGTCGCCGCCAACCCGTACGGATTCGGCATAGACCACACCGTTGAGGGAGATCAGCGCGATTTCAGTGGTACCACCACCGATATCGACAACCATCGAACCGCGTGCTTCTTCAACCGGCAGACCGGCACCGATCGCAGCAGCCATTGGCTCTTCGATCAGGAACACTTCACGGGCACCGGCACCGAGGGCCGACTCACGGATGGCACGACGCTCCACCTGGGTGGATTTGCACGGAACGCAGATCAGCACACGAGGGCTAGGCTGCAGAAAGCTGTTTTCGTGAACCTTGTTGATAAAGTACTGCAGCATCTTTTCGCAGACGCTGAAGTCGGCGATCACGCCGTCCTTCATCGGACGAATGGCAGCAATGTTGCCCGGCGTACGGCCGAGCATGCGCTTGGCCTCGGTGCCGACAGCAACGACACTTTTCTGATTACCGTGTGTCCGAATAGCCACAACGGAGGGCTCATTCAGGACGATACCGCGCTCGCGCACGTAAATAAGGGTGTTGGCAGTGCCCAGGTCAATGGAAAGATCGCTGGAAAACATGCCACGCAGTTTCTTGAACATGGGAAAGGGACCCTAGGCAACGCGTGGGTAAAAAAGTGCGGCAAACTCTAACAACGACAGGGATTTTGGGCAAGGCGCCAATATGTTAAATTGGCCGCTTTTCTGTGCACCAAACCCCACAATCGCGGCCTTACGACCGTAGAAATGCGGTAGTGTTCCGACAATCTAACACACGGACGCCGTCCGTTCTGTTTTCCACTGGAGATTCCCATGGCGCTTGAACGCTCCGACGTGGAAAAAATCGCTCATTTGGCCTGCCTTGGCCTCAATGATGCCGATCTTCCACACATCACTTCGGCCCTGAACAGCATTCTGGGGTTAGTCGACGAAATGCAAGCGGTCAATACCGACGGTATCGAGCCGCTCGCCCACCCACTGGAAGCCAGCCAGCGCCTGCGTGCAGACGTCGTGACCGAGACCAATCATCGCGAGGCCTATCAGTCCATCGCACCAGCGGTCGAAAACGGCCTGTACCTGGTTCCGAAAGTCATCGACTAAAGGGAAAGAGCCTGCAATGCATCAATTGACTCTGGCCGAGATCGCCCGCGGACTCGCCGATAAAAAGTTTTCTTCCGAAGAGCTGACCAAAGTCCTGCTGGCGCGTATCGCCCAGCTCGACCCGCAGCTCAACAGTTTCATCAGCCTCACCGAAGACCTGGCGCTCCAGCAGGCGAAAGCCGCTGACGCTCGTCGGGCCAACGGTGAGAGCGGCGCCCTGCTCGGCGCGCCGATCGCACACAAAGACCTGTTCTGCACCCAGGGCATCCGCACCAGCTGCGGCTCGAAGATGCTCGACAACTTTAAAGCACCGTACGATGCCACCGTGGTCGCCAAACTGGCTGCTGCCGGGGCCGTGACCCTGGGCAAGACCAACATGGACGAATTCGCCATGGGTTCAGCCAACGAGTCGAGCTACTACGGCGCGGTGAAAAACCCGTGGAACCTGGAACACGTTCCGGGCGGTTCGTCCGGCGGTTCGGCTGCTGCGGTTGCCGCTCGTCTGTTGCCAGCGGCGACGGGCACCGACACCGGCGGTTCGATTCGTCAGCCCGCCGCACTGACCAACCTCACTGGCCTTAAACCGACGTACGGTCGCGTTTCGCGCTGGGGCATGATTGCCTACGCGTCCAGCCTCGATCAGGGCGGCCCATTGGCCCGCACCGCCGAAGACTGCGCGATCCTGCTGCAAGGCATGGCCGGTTTCGACCCGCAGGACTCCACCAGCATCGATGAGCCGGTGCCTGATTACAGCGCCGGCCTCAACGGTTCGCTGCAAGGCCTGCGCATCGGCGTGCCGAAGGAATACTTCAGCGCCGGTCTCGACCCGCGCATCGCCGACCTGGTCATGGCCAGCGTTGAGGAGCTGAAAAAGCTCGGCGCCGTGGTCAAGGAAATCAGCCTGCCGAACATGCAGCACGCAATCCCTGCGTACTACGTGATCGCCCCGGCGGAAGCGTCTTCCAACCTGTCGCGTTTCGACGGCGTGCGTTTCGGCTATCGCTGCGAAGCCCCGAAAAACCTGGAAGACCTGTACAAGCGTTCCCGTGGCGAAGGTTTCGGCCCGGAAGTGCAGCGCCGGATCATGGTCGGTGCCTACGCGCTGTCGGCCGGTTACTACGACGCCTACTACCTGAAGGCGCAGAAAATCCGTCGCCTGATCAAGAACGACTTCATGGCTGCCTTTAATGAGGTCGACATCATCCTCGGCCCAACCACGCCGAACCCGGCCTGGAAGCTCGGCGCCAAGAACAGCGACCCGGTCGCTGCGTACCTGGAAGACGTCTACACCATCACCGCCAACCTCGCCGGTCTGCCGGGCTTGTCCATGCCTGCAGGTTTCGTCGATGGTCTGCCGGTCGGCGTGCAACTGCTTGCTCCGTATTTCCAGGAAGGCCGCCTGTTGAACGTTGCCCACCAGTATCAGCTCAACACTGACTGGCACACCCGCACCCCAACCGGCTTCTGAGGAGAAACACATGCAATGGGAAGTCGTGATCGGGCTGGAGATTCACACCCAGCTCACCACCCGGTCGAAAATCTTTTCCGGTAGTTCCACCACCTTCGGTTCCGAGCCGAACACCCAGGCCAGCCTGGTTGACCTGGGCATGCCCGGCGTATTGCCGGTGCTGAACCAGGAAGCGGTGCGCATGGCGGTGATGTTCGGTCTGGCCATTGATGCCGAAATCGGCCAGCACAACGTGTTCGCCCGTAAAAACTATTTCTACCCGGACCTGCCCAAGGGCTACCAGATCAGCCAGATGGAATTGCCGATCGTCGGCAAAGGCCACCTGGACATCGCCATGGAAGACGGCACGATCAAACGTGTCGGTGTAACCCGTGCGCACCTGGAAGAAGACGCCGGCAAAAGCCTGCACGAAGAATTCACCGGTGCCACCGGCATCGACCTGAACCGTGCGGGTACGCCGCTGCTGGAAATCGTTTCCGAGCCGGACATGCGCAGCGCCAAGGAAGCCGTGGCCTACGTCAAGACCATCCACGCGCTGGTACGCTACCTCGGCATCTGCGACGGCAACATGGCCGAAGGTTCGCTGCGTTGCGACTGCAACGTCTCGATCCGTCCAAAGGGCCAGGTTGAATTCGGCACGCGCTGCGAGATCAAGAACGTCAACTCGTTCCGTTTCATCGAGAAGGCGATCAACAGTGAAGTGCAGCGCCAGATCGAGCTGATCGAAGACGGCGGCAAGGTAATCCAGCAGACCCGTCTGTACGATCCAAACAAGGACGAAACCCGTCCAATGCGCAGTAAAGAGGAAGCCAACGACTACCGTTACTTCCCCGATCCGGACTTGCTGCCAGTGGTCATCGAAGACTCGTTCCTCGACGACGTGCGCGCCACCCTGCCGGAACTGCCACCGCAGAAACGCGAGCGCTTCCAGGAACAGTTCGGTCTGTCGGTCTACGACGCCAGCGTTCTGGCCACCAGCCGTGAACAAGCCGATTACTTCGAGAAAGTCGTGAGCATCGGCGGCGACGCCAAACTGGCGGCCAACTGGGTGATGGTTGAACTGGGCAGCCTGTTGAACAAACAAGGCCTGGACATCGACCAGTCGCCGGTGTCGGCCGAGCAACTGGGCGGCATGCTGCTGCGCATCAAGGACAACACCATCTCCGGCAAGATCGCCAAGGTGGTCTTTGAAGCCATGGCCAACGGCGAAGGCAGCGCGGACGAGATCATCGACAAGCGCGGCCTCAAGCAAGTGACTGACACCGGTGCAATCTCGGCGGTGCTGGACGAAATGCTCGCGGCCAACGCTGAACAGGTCGAACAGTACCGTGCGGCAGACGAAGCCAAACGCGGCAAGATGTTCGGCTTCTTCGTCGGCCAGGCCATGAAAGCCTCCAAAGGCAAGGCCAACCCGCAACAGGTCAACGAACTGCTTAAAAGCAAGCTCGAAGGCTGACCGGAATGGGGCCAGATCTCAAGCCTGGCTCCATTCCCTGTGGGAGCGGGCTTTTGTGGCGAGGGGGCTTGCCCCCGTTGGACTGCGCAGCAGTCCTAGAACTTCTGGTTTTGGGGCCGCTTCGCGACCCAACGGAGGCAAGCCCCCTCGCCACAAAGCCCGCTCCCACATTTGTTTCCGGGATACCTTTTATGAAGCGTCTGCTCAGTGCCTGCGCCCTGCTCTCTTTGCTGGCCGGTTGTGCCAGTACGGATATTGTTGATCCACACGGCTACGACAAGACCGGCGTAGCTTCGTATTACGGCGCCAAACACCATGGCAAACGCACCGCCAGCGGCGAGCGTTTCAACCAGCACGGCCTGACCGCCGCCCATCGCCAGTTGCCGTTCGGCACCCGGGTGAAGATTACCAACATGAATAACGACAGGTCCTGCGTGGTGCGCATCAACGACCGCGGGCCATACTCTCGTGGGCGCCTGATCGACGTGTCACGTGAAGCGGCCGAACAGTTGGGCATGCTGCGCAGTGGCACCGCGAAGGTTCGCGTGCAAGCCCTCGACGACTGATAGACGGAGCGCTGACTATTTTCGGACTTGCCGATTTACCCCTGATTAGCGTGATTGAATTGCTCAGCGGTCTATTTTTACTGATCGCCGGCGCCGAGCTGATGGTGCGCGCCGCCGTGCGCCTGGCCGCGCGACTGCATGTGCGGCCGCTGATCATCGGCCTGACCATCGTGGCCCTCGGCAGCAGCGCGCCGCAGATGGCGGTCAGCCTGCAAGCCACCCTGGCGCAAAACGCCGACATCGCGGTCGGTAGCGTGATCGGCAGCAGCATCTTCAACATCCTCGTCACCCTCGGGCTCTCGGCGATGATCATTCCGCTGCGGGTTTCGCGGCAATTGGTGCGCCTGGATATTCCACTGATGATCGGCGCCAGCCTGCTGGTGTTCGTACTGGCGTGGAACGAAGAACTGAACCGGGTCGACGGCATGATTCTGCTGGCCGCGCTGGTGCTGTATCTGGGCTTGCTGCTGCGCCAGTCGCGGCACTCGGCCCGTCCGCCATCGGGGGCTCATGAAGCGCCGCAGGCACCGTGGGTCACCAGTCTGCTGATGATCGTCGCCGGGCTGGCGATGCTGGTATTCGCCGGGCACTTGCTGCTCGGCGCCGCGGTGGCGGTCGCGACCGACCTGGGGTTGTCGGAGCGGATTATCGGCCTGACCATCGTCGCCGTCAGCACTTCCCTGCCGGAGCTGGCCACGTCGTTGATCGCCGCCTTGCGCGGTCAGCGGGACATCGCGGTGGGCAACGTGATCGGTAGCAACCTGTTCAACCTCTTGGGTGTGCTCGGGCTTACCACATTGATCGCACCGTCGCCGCTGTCGGTCTCGCCCAACGCCCTGGATTTCGACCTGCCGGTGATGCTCGGTGTCGCGGTGCTGTGCCTGCCGGTGTTCTATTCCGGCTACCGGGTGACGCGTGCCGAAGGCCTGCTGTTTTTGGGTTTGTACCTGGCGTATGGGCTGCACGTGGTGTCGTTCACCACCGGCATGCCGCTGGCCGGCAAGCTTGAACACCTGATGCTGCTTTTCGTCCTGCCGGCGCTGGGGGCATTTTTGCTGTTCACCTCGCTGCGCGCCTGGCGTCGCCAACACCACAAGAGGGAATTGCCATGAGCACTGATAAAAAGACTGGGCTTGAAGTCCGTCGCCAAGTGATGGGCGACGCGTTCGTCGACCGCGCCTTGGGCAATGCCACCGAGTTCACCCAACCGTTGCAGGACTTCGTCAATGAGCATGCCTGGGGCGGTGTGTGGAATCGCGAAGGTTTGCCGCTGAAAACCCGCAGCCTGATCACCCTCGCCGCGCTGACCGCATTGAAGTGCCCGCAAGAACTCAAAGGCCATGTGCGCGGTGCGCTGAACAACGGCTGCACCGTGGAAGAAATTCGCGAGGCGCTGCTGCATTGCGCGGTGTATGCCGGCGTGCCGGCGGCGATCGATGCGTTTCGGGCGGCGCAGGAAGTGATTGATAGCTACCAGAAGCCGGAGTAATAGGCTGGCGTTTGTAGTGTTAGAAAGATTGCTATCGCGAGCAGGCTCGCTCCCACATTTGGAATGCATTCCCCTGCTCGCGATGAGGCCCTGAAGAACACCGCAAAACCTTCGGCTAAATCCACCCACCCCACTGCAACAAAAAGATCCCGACATTGGTAGTGACCGCCGCCATCAGCGTGGTAATCACGATGATCGCCGCCGCCAGCTCATGATTACCATTGGCCTGTCGAGCCATGACAAAACTGGCCGCGGCGGTCGGGCTGCCGAAGTACAGAAACAGAATACCCAACTCCGCCCCGCGAAAACCCCAGAGCCAGGCACCCAGCGTCGCCAGCACCGGCAGGCCGATCATCTTCACCAGGCTTGAACTCAGCGCCATCGTGCCGCTTTTGCGCATCGCCGCCAGCGACAACGTGCCGCCGATGCAGATCAACGCCAACGGCAAGGTGGTTTGTGCCAGGTACTGGCCGGACTTTTCCAGCCACCCCGGCAAACCGATTTCGAAATAGGCAAATGGCGCCGCTGTAAACACGCTGATGATTAACGGGTTGACCATCACACTTTTGCAGATACTCCACGGGTCAGACTTGATCACCGGGCTGTAGACCGCCAGCACGATGGTCGAGAGCGTGTTGTAGAACACAATCACCAACGCCGCGAGAATTGCCCCGAGGGAAATCCCGTAGTCGCCATACATGCTCGCCGCCAATGCCAGACCGATAACGCCGTTGTTACCGCGAAACGCGCCTTGGGTATAGATGCCTCGGTCTTCCCGAGGGCATTTCCAGATCGCCCAGCCCCAGGCAATCGCAAAACACAGCAGCGTCGCAACCGAGAAATAGATCAGCAGCGCCGGTTGCAGCGCGGCGTGCAGGTCGGCATGCAAGATGCCCAGAAACAGCAACGCCGGCATGGTGACGTTGAACACCAGGGCCGACGCGGTATGAATAAAATTGTCGTTGATCCAGTCGATGCGCTTGAGCAGCGCCCCCAGAAACAGCATGGCAAACACCGGCGCGGTGATGTTCAGGGTTTCGAGGAAAATAGCCAGCATGCCGGGGGTAACCTTGGGTGGGCGTCGTTAGGGGGCTAATAATAAGCCACCGAGGACACCGGCGTCAGGTAGACCGCCATCGCGAGCAGGCTCGCTCCCACATTTGTCCAGTGTCGAACACAAAATCTGTGTACGAAGAAGATCCACTGTGGGAGCGAGCCTGCTCGCGATAAACGATAACGCGGTATCAGGTGATAGGCGCCGGGTTGAACAAGGTGATGTCGTTATGCAGCTTATGCTGCTGCGCCCACGTCTGTTTCTTGCCGCTGGCCACGTCCAGGTAGTAGTGGAACAACTCCCAACCGAGGTCTTCAATCGACGCCCGTCCGGTGGCAATCCGCCCGGCATCGATATCGATCAAATCCGGCCAGCGCTGCGCCAGCTCGGTCCGGGTCGACACCTTCACCACCGGCGCCATCGCCAAGCCATAAGGCGTGCCGCGACCGGTAGTGAACACATGCAGGTTCATCCCCGCCGCCAACTGCAACGTCCCGCAGACAAAATCACTGGCCGGGGTCGCGCAGAAAATCAGCCCTTTACGCTTGACGCGTTCGCCAGGGCCAAGCACCCCGTTGATTGCGCTGCTGCCGGATTTGACGATCGAGCCCAAGGACTTCTCGACAATGTTCGACAACCCGCCCTTCTTGTTCCCCGGCGTGGTGTTGGCGCTGCGGTCCGCTTCGCCCTTGGCCAGGTAACGGTCGTACCAGTCCATTTCCCGCACCAGTTCCTGAGCGACTTCTTCGGTTTCCGCACGGGAAGTCAGCAGATAAATCGCATCGCGCACTTCGGTGACCTCGGAAAACATCACCGTCGCCCCCGCCCGCAACAACAGGTCTGAGGCATAACCGAGCGCCGGGTTGGCAGTGATTCCAGAGAACGCATCGCTGCCGCCGCACTGCATGCCGAGGATCAGCTCGGACGCCGGGACGGTTTCCCGACGACGCAGATCGAGCTTTTTCAAACGAGTCTCGGCCAGCGCCATGATCTGCTCGATCATCTCGGTGAAACCGTGGCTGGAATCCTGCAAGCGGTACAACCACGGCTCGCTCAAATCCACCGAACTGTCGTTCTCGTGCATCACCTGCCCGGCCTGCAATTTCTCGCAGCCCAGGCTGATCACCAGCGCTTCGCCACCCAGGTTCGGGTTGCGCGCCAGATTGCGTACGGTGCGGATCGGGATGTATGCGTCGGTGGCGGTGATTGCCACGCCGCAGCCGTAACTGTGGGTCAGCGCCACCACGTCATCGACGTTTGGGTACTTGGGCAGCAACTCATCCTTGATGCGTTTTACCGCGTGATCAAGCACCCCGGTGACGCATTGCACAGTGGTGGTGATGCCGAGAATGTTGCGCGTGCCGACGGTGCCGTCGGCGTTGCGGTAACCCTCGAAGGTGAAGCCTTCCAGCGGTGCCTGCGCGGCCGGCACTTCGGTGGACAGCGGCAGGCTGTCCAGCGGTGGCGCGGTCGGCATGCGCAATTGATCTTCCTTGACCCAGCTGCCGCGAGGAATCGGCTGCAACGCATACCCGATCGTCTGGCCGTAACGAATCACCTGACCACCCTCGGGAATGTCCTCGAGAGTGACCTTGTGGCTCTGCGGCACGAAATCCACGGTGACCAGGCCATCGGGGAATTCAGTGCCGGCCGGCACGCCCTGATCGTTGACCACGATCACCACATTGTCCCGCTCGTGCAGGCGGATGTAGCGCGGCGAGTCGGAATGTTCAATCAACTGCATGACGCCGCTCCTCAGGAATGCGCTTCAGATAACTTATTGTTGGTTTCAGGACCGCTGACAGGCGGCTCTTTGAGTACCACACGCTTGATCGGGCCAACGATCACCAGATAGCTGAATACGGCTACCAGCGCGTTGCAACCGACGAACACCAGCGCCCATTTGAACGAGCCGGTGGAGCTGATGATGTAACCGATAACGATCGGCGTGGTGATCGACGCGATGTTGCCGAAGGTGTTGAACAGACCACCGCTGAGACCGGCGATCTGTTTCGGCGAGGTGTCGGACACCACCGCCCAGCCCAACGCACCCACGCCTTTGCCGAAGAATGCCAGGGCCATGAAGCCGACGACCATCCATTCCACATCCACATAGTTGCAAGCCACGATGCTACTGGAAACCAGCAGGCCGGCGATGATCGGCGCCTTGCGGGCGAACGTCAGTGAATGCCCCTTGCGCAGCAGGTAATCGGAAATCACCCCGCCAAGCACACCACCGATGAACCCGCAGATCGCCGGCAGCGAGGCAATGAAACCGGCCTTGAGGATGGTCATGCCGCGTTCCTGCACCAGGTACACCGGGAACCAGGTCAGGAAGAAGTAAGTGATGCCGTTGATGCAGTACTGGCCCAGGTACACGCCGAGCATCATGCGGTTGGTCAGCAGCTGGCGGATGTAGTCCCACTTCGGACCGTCGCCTTTTTTGCCTTTGCCTTTGTCCTGGTCCATGTCGACCATGCCGCCGTTGTCGGCGATGTGCTTGAACTCGGCGTCGTTGATCATCGGGTGCTGGCGCGGGCTGTAGATCACCTTCAGCCAGATCCCCGAGAAGATGATACCGATCACCCCCATGACGATGAACACATGCTGCCAGCCGAAGCTGTAAACGATCCAGCCCATCAGCGGCGCGAACAACACGGTGGCAAAGTATTGCGCCGAGTTGAAGATCGCCGAGGCAGTGCCGCGTTCAGCGGTCGGGAACCAGGCCGCCACGATGCGTGCGTTGCCGGGGAAGGATGGCGCTTCGGCCAGGCCCACCAAAAAGCGCAGCATGAACAGCGCAACCACTGCCGTGGACATGCCGAACTCACCGACATAGCCCTGCAGCACAGTGAACAACGACCAGGTGAAGATGCTGAGCGCGTAGATTTTTTTCGAACCGAAACGATCCAGCAGCCAGCCACCGGGAATTTGCCCGGCCACGTAGGCCCAACCGAATGCGGAGAAGATATAACCGAGGGTGACCGCGTCGATGCCGAGGTCTTTTTGCAGGCTGGAGCCGGCGATTGCGATGGTGGCCCGGTCGGCGTAGTTGATCGTGGTCACCAGAAACAGCATGAGCAGGATCAAATAGCGGACGTGAGTCGGCTTGGTCGATTGCATTGTAGATGTACTCCCACTGATTATTTTTATGCGGGTAATAACAATTTTTTTGTCATATCTGGCTTTTGTGGGAGCCGGGCTTGCCCGCGATGCAGGCACCGCGCAGTGTCAGTCTCAACGCGGTGATGCTATCGCAGGCAAGCCAGCTCCCACAGGTACTGCGGTGTATCAGGAACCGATGTAGGCAGTCTTCACGACCGTGTAAAACTCTTGCGCATAGCGACCTTGCTCACGTGATCCATAGGATGAACCTTTACGCCCACCGAACGGAACGTGGTAATCCACGCCGGCGGTCGGCAGATTGACCATCACCATCCCGGCCTGGGAGTGGCGCTTGAAGTGGTTGGCATACTTCAGCGACGTGGTGGCGATGCCCGCCGACAGGCCGAATTCGGTGTCGTTAGCCATCGCTAGCGCCGCGTCGTAATCGGCCACGCGAACGATATTGGCCACCGGGCCGAAGATCTCTTCGCGGCTGATACGCATCGCAGCTGTGCTGTCGGCAAACAGCGTCGGCGCGAGGAAGTAGCCTTCGGTATCGCAGGTCACCAGACCACCGCCGCTGACCAGACGCGCGCCTTCGGACTGGCCGATGTCGATGTACTTCATGTCCTGTTCAAGCTGAGCCTGCGAGACGACCGGACCGATATCAGTGCCGGTTTTCAACGCGTGACCAACCTTGATCGACTTCATGCGCTCGGCCATGGCTTCGACGAATTTGTCGTGAATCCCGGCGGTGACGATGAAGCGGCTCGACGCGGTGCAACGCTGGCCGGTGGAGTAGAACGCGCTCTGTACCGACAGCTCGACCGCTTGCTTGAGGTCGGCGTCATCCAGAATGATCTGGGGGTTCTTGCCGCCCATTTCCAGCTGAACCTTGGCTTGGCGCGAGACGCAGCTGACAGCGATCTGACGACCCACGCCCACGGAACCGGTGAAGCTGATGCCGTCGACTTTCGGGCTTTGCACCAGCGCATCGCCAACCACACGACCGCTGCCCATCACCAGGTTGAACACGCCGGCCGAGAAACCGGCGCGGGAAATGATTTCGGCCAGCGCCCAGGCACAACCCGGTACCAGATCAGCAGGCTTCAGCACGACGCAGTTGCCGTAAGCCAGGGCCGGAGCGATTTTCCACGCTGGGATCGCGATCGGGAAATTCCACGGGGTGATCAGGCCGACCACACCCAACGCTTCACGGGTCACTTCAACGTTGACGCCCGGACGCACCGACGGCAAATAGTCGCCGGACAGGCGCAGGCATTCACCGGCGAAGAACTTGAAGATGTTGCCGGCGCGAGTCACTTCGCCGATGGCTTCGGGCAGAGTCTTGCCCTCTTCCCGGGCCAGCAAAGTACCGAGCTCTTCGCGGCGGGCGAGGATCTCGCTGCCGACTTTATCCAGTGAATCGTGGCGAGCCTGAATGCCCGAAGTGGACCAGGCCGGGAACGCGGCGCGAGCGGCGTCGATGGCGGCGCGGACCTGAGCCAGATCGGCCTTGGCGTAGTTGCCGATGGTATCGGTCAGTTCGGACGGGTTGATGTTGGCGCAGTAATCACTGCCCGCCACCCATTCGCCGTTGATGTAGTTATCGAAACGCTTTGAATCAGCCACGGAAATCTCTCCTCACGCAAAAAGCCGCTGATTGCTCAGCGGCCCTGGTTTTATCGAGTGTTATTGCGCACCTTGCTTGTCGATCAGCGCGGCGAGCATTTCGTACTCTTCGCCCGTCAGATCGGTCAGCGGCGCACGCACAGGACCTGCGTCATAGCCGGCAATTTTTGCCCCGGCCTTGACGATGCTCACCGCGTAACCGGCCTTGCGGTTACGGATGTCCAGGTACGGCAGGAAGAAGTCGTCGATGATTTTGCCGACGGTGGCGTGATCTTCGCGAGCAATGGCGTGGTAGAAATCCATCGCGGTTTTCGGGATGAAGTTGAACACCGCCGAGGAGTAAACCGGCACGCCCAGCGCCTTGTAGGCCGCGGCGTAGACTTCAGCGGTCGGCAAACCGCCCAGGTAGCTGAAACGATCACCGAGGCGGCGACGGATCGACACCATCAACTCGATATCACCCAGGCCATCCTTGTAACCGATCAGGTTCGGGCAGCGCTCGGCCAGACGTTCCAGCAAAGGAGCGGTCAGGCGACAGACGTTGCGGTTGTATACCACCACGCCGATTTTTACCGATTTGCATACCGCTTCAACGTGGTCGGCAACACCGTCCTGGCTAGCTTCGGTCAAGTAGTGCGGCAGCAGCAACAGGCCTTTGGCGCCCAGACGCTCGGCTTCCTGAGCGTATTCGATGGCTTGACGAGTCGAACCGCCGACACCGGCCAGGATCGGCACGCTGGTTTCGCAAGTGTCGACGGCAGTCTTGATGATTTGCGAATATTCGCTGGCCGCCAGAGAGAAGAACTCACCGGTGCCGCCCGCGGCGAACAATGCCGAGGCGCCGTATGGGGCCAGCCATTCGAGACGCTTGATGTAGCCCGCGCGATGGAAATCGCCCTGAGCATTGAAGTCGGTGACCGGGAACGACAGCAGCCCGGAAGAGAGGATGGACTTCAGTTCTTGTGGATTCATTATTCGAACACCCTGGATAGCACGTTGTGTGAAATAACCGTTCAGCCTTCGCCGAAGTTGTAGGTCATCGTACAACTTAAAATACAACCGTCAACTGCATTTCATCGCCGGTCTCAACATTTGAGTCAGAAAAGGTAATTCCTTGAGTCAACCGATCTGCGAAGGTGCAACAGCCGCAGACCCACTTCAGCGTTTTGCCAACGCCTTCAACTCGCTGTCGGTACTGCCCGCCTCAGATGCCGAGGCCAAGCTGATTCTTGGTGTCATGCAGAAGGAAATCGCCGCCGTCAATCAAGCGATCAGGGACGGTAAACAGCCTCACGAGGCTTATGATTCCCTCGGAGATACGTTGTCGGAAGAGTGGAACAAAATCACCGGCGGCGGCAGTTTCGTCTCGGCGCTGTTTCCATTGGGGGCGTTATCTGCCGATTGCCCGAGGGGCATGCGGTCTTCGATGCCAAACCCGGGGCTGCTGAACTGGCAGTGAGAGTGGATCGCTCAATTCTTGGGGCTGGCTGAAGTGACTGCGAAAGGGCCTGAGTCTTACTCTGAAATGCCTGGTCAAAATCGTTCTCGGCACGTCGTAAATGCGCCACGTACAGTGTGACCACTGCCATGAATGGATCGTGGCAGACTTCGCACGGAGAGCGATTATCATGACTTTTTCTATCCCGGTTCTTCCTCAGTTCCCTTCTCACGAGCCCGACAAAGCAATCGTCAAGCTATCGAACTTGAGTGATTCCTTGATAGTCCGCGTCCCGGATCCGAACGATATTCCGCCGAACTGGGATGTCTATCCAATCCTTGGGGCGAATACGGAAGCACCCGATTGGGAGGGTCTCGCAGAGACTACCGGCGTCTGGGATGATGCCAGCGACGACATGGCAAAGCTGACGGGAATTGAACTGCGAATCCCGAAAGTGGAACTGGAAAAGTACCAGAACACAGAAATCGAATTGCGTTACAAATTCGCGGATGAGTCCAGTCTGGAGCCGTGTTCGGAGCCCCTGAAACTGTATATCGAAGCCTGACCCTCTTCGCGCCTGATCGTTTAGCGGTCAGGCGCGTTTTTGTGCCAAGCGTCTTCCTGCCACGCACAATTTAACGCTGGGCCTGCGCCTCTTCATGGGCCTGACGCAGCCGTTCGCGGCTATTCGTCAGGTGCAAGCGCATCGCCGCCCGCGCCGCATCCGAATCCTGCCGGGCAATCGCATCGTAAATCTCTTCGTGCTCACGGCTCAGTCGACTCATGTAGTGCTGCTGGTCGTCGTGGGCCAGGCGCGCGGAGTTGAGGCGTGTGCGCGGAATAATGCTGGTGCCCAGGTGGGTCATGATGTCAGTGAAGTAGCGGTTGCCGGTGGCCAGGGCAATTTGCAGGTGGAACTGAAAGTCCGAGGCCACGGCATCGCTGGCGTGAGCAGCACTTTCATTGAGCGCGTCCAGCGCCGCACGCATCGCGGCCAGTTGCTCAGGGCTGCGACGTTGCGCGGCAAGGCCGGCAGATTCCACTTCCAGGCTGATACGCAATTCCAGAATCGCCAGCACATCGCGCAAGGTCACCACGGTCGCCGGGTCGATACGGAAACCGCTCGGGCTCGGCGTGTCGAGCACAAAGGTGCCGATGCCGTGGCGGGTTTCAACTTGCCCTGCGGCCTGCAAACGGGAGATAGCTTCACGTACCACGGTGCGACTGACGCCATGGGCATCCATGATCGCCGATTCGGTAGGCAACTTGTCGCCGCGTTTGAGGTGGCCATCGCGAATCTGTTCGGACAGCACCGTCACCAGTTCCTGCGCGAGGCTACGGCGCTTGCGCGGGAGGCGAGGTGCGTCGATCGGGTTTTCCATGGTGAACGTCTTTCTCGAAAATTCGGCTGAACCCGCATCATAGCTCAACACGGTTGTACGATCACCACCGCCTCTGTAGGAGCGAGGCTTGCCCGCGAAGGCCTTCACGCGGTTTCCGACTGAGGACCGCGTTATCGTTCTTCGCGGGCAAGCCTCGCTCCTACAGGTTCAGGCGGTGACGGCCTGGTCCACCAAATGGCCATTCTCGATGCGTACATGCCGTGGGTGGAAACGTTTCAGACTGCTGCGATGCCCGACGCTGACAATGCTCAAGCCCGGCAATTCATCGATCAACGCCTGATACAGCGATGCTTCATCCTCTTCATCCATCGCCGATGTCGCTTCGTCCATGTACAGCCATTGCGGCGCATAAAGTAGCGCACGGGCGAAGGCCAGCCGTTGCTGCTCACCCGGTGAGAGCATGCGCTGCCAGTGATTCGCTTCATCCAGACGCGAAACCAGGTGCGGCAAGCGGCAGGTTTCCAGCACGTGGACGTAGCGCTCGTGCGGGTAGGTGTCGCCCGGCTGTGGATAACTCAGCGCCTCGCGCAGGCTGCCAATCGGCAGATAGGGTTTTTGCGGCAGGAACAGATAACGCGCCGTCGGCAGACGGATGCTGCCGTGGCCAGCCGGCCAAAGATGCCCCATCGCCCGCAGCAACGTCGATTTACCACTGCCGGAACGCCCGCTGAGCATGACGCGCTCGCCCTCTTCCACGGTCATGTCGGCGCTGGTCAGCAGATGACGACCGTCAGCCAGGTCGAGCCCAAGGTTGTGCACCCTCAGCGCCGAACCCTGATTCTGCACATCGATGGCCGGTGCGCGCTCTTCGTTGTCGGTCATGGCCTGACGGAAACTCAGCAAACGATCACAGGTGGCGCGCCACTCGGCAAGGTCCTGGTACGCGCTGATGAACCAGCTGAAATTCTCCTGCACGTTGCCGAACGCGGAGTTGATTTGCATCAGCTCACCGAGCTCGATCTTGCCGGCGAAGTAACGCGGCGCAGCGACCATGAACGGGAAAATGATTGCGATCTGGGCATAACCGGAGGTGAAGAAGGTCAGGCGCTTGGACACTTTCATGATGTCCCAGAAGTTGTGCCAGACCAGGCCGAAGCGGCTGCTCAGACGACGGTTCTCATTGGGTTCACCGTTGTACAGCGCAATGCTTTCGGCATTCTCGCGGATCCGCACCATGGAGAAACGCAGGTCGGCTTCGAAACGTTGCTGGTTATTGTTGAGGCCGATCAAGCGACGGCCGATCACATGCGTCAGCCAGCTGCCGACGGCGGCATAAACCAGCGCGCACCAGAACATGTAGCCGGGGATCGTGAAGCCAAACACTTCGATGCTGCCCGACACGCCCCACAGAATGATCGAGAACGACACCAGACTGACGACGTTACGGATCAAACCAAGGCCCAGGCCCAAGGTGTTGGTAGTGAACTTGTTGAGGTCTTCGGAAATCCGCTGGTCTGGGTTATCGGTGTAACCGCCCTGCTCCAGCTGGTAGTAGTTCTTGTTGCCGAGCCAACGGGTGAAATGCTTTTCGGTGAGCCAGGCTCGCCAGCGAATAGTCAGCATTTGAGTCAGGTAGAGCCGATACACCGCGCCGAGAATCGCCACGGCGGCGATGCCGCAGAAATACAGGATCAACTCCCAGAACGCCGCTTCGTCCTTCTTCTGCAGGGCGTTGTAGAAATCCTTGTACCAACTGTTGATCCACACCGAAATCGCCACGCTGAACAACGACAACGCGATCACGGCGATCAGCAACGTCCAGGCCTTGCCCTTCTCTTCGCTGCGCCAGTAAGGCGTGGTCATCGCCCAGACTTTGCGAAAAAACTGCCCGCGCACCGCATCGTTGACCGCGGAATATTCAGCGTTCTGATTCATGGATAAGGCTCGATAAAGAAAAGAACACACACGAGCCGATCATAAATGAACGGCTCGGCTTATAACGAGGTGTGACAACAATTGTTCAGCGCCGGTTCAGCGACGGACCGGGCGCTTCTGCAGTTTGCGCTGCAGCGTGCGGCGGTGCATGCCCAAGGCACGGGCGGTGGCGGAGATGTTGCCTTCGTGCTCGGTCAATACGCGCTGGATGTGCTCCCACTGGAGGCGGTCCACGGACATCGGGTTTTCCGGCACCAGGGTGTCGAGGTCGGCGTGCTCGGAGAGCAACGCGGCCAGCACGTCATCGGCGTCCGCCGGTTTGCACAGGTAATTGCAGGCGCCGCGCTTGATCGCCTCGACGGCGGTGGCAATGCTCGAGTAACCGGTGAGGATCACCACGCGCATGTCCGGGTCGAGTTCCAGCAGTTTCGGTAGCAACACCAGCCCCGAGTCGCCGTCCATTTTCAGGTCCAGGGCGGCGTAATCCGGGATGTCAGCCTGAGCGATGATCAGGCCTTCTTCAGCGGAACCGGCAGTGCTGACGCGAAAACCACGGCGGGCCATGGCGCGAGCCATCACGCGGGTAAAGGTTGCATCGTCGTCTACCAGCAGCAAATGCGGCAGTTCTTCGCCTTCGACTTGGATCTCGTCACTCATGTTCGTCTCCTCGGGCGACACGGGGCAGGCGCAGCTCGGTGAGCGTGCCACCTTCCTCATGACTGTAGAGTTTCACTGAGCCGCCGGCGCGTGTCACGCTGGCCTTGCTCAAAAACAGGCCCAGGCCGAAACCTTTGCCCTTAGTGGTAAAAAACGGCTTGCCGATCTGCTCGGCAATGGCCAGTGGCACACCGGCGCCATGGTCGCGAATGCTGATGGTCAGGTCCTCGGCATTCCAGTCCAGGGTCACTTGCAAGCCTTCGGGACAGGCATCGGCGGCGTTGTTCAGCAAATTCAGCAGGGCCTGGGTCAGGTCCGGCGGCGGCGCCATGCGCGGCACGGTCCCCTGGCCCAGGCGCTGGAAGCGATAACTGGCTTCCGGGCGCATCAGGTGCCAGCGGTTCAGGGCTTCGTCGAGCCAGTCGGTGACGTCCTGCATCTCCACCGCCAAACGACGATTGGCTTCCGCCGCCCGAACCAACTGCTGCAAAGTCTCTTTGCAGAGTTTGACCTGATCCTGCAACACGCTCAAATCGTCCTGCAGCAACGGGTCGGGATGGTCCTGGCGCATTTCCTTGAGCAGCACGCTCATGGTCGCCAGCGGCGTGCCCAGTTCATGGGCGGCACCGGCAGCCTGGGTCGCGACGGCCAGCAATTGCTGATCGCGCAGACCTTCTTCGCGACGAATGGCGCGCAATTCTTCCTGACGACGCAGCTCTTCGGCCATGCGCGCGGCGAAGAAGGTGATGACTGCCGCCGCCAGGGCGAAGCTCAGCCACATGCCGTAGATCTGCAAGTTTTCCCGGGCGATCGGGAAGGTTTCCAGCGGATAGAACCGCGCCAGCAGCAGCGTATAAAGCGCCAGGGCGATACCCGACAAAATCACCGAATAGCGCCACGGCAAGGTCACGGCAGCGATGGTCAGCGGCACCAGGTAATAAGAAACGAACGGGTTGGTCGAACCGCCGGAGAAGTACAATAAGGCACTGTGGATAAACAGGTCGCAGGCCAGTTGCAGGGCATATTCCAGCTCAGTCACCGGCCACGAGGTGCGTAGACGAATCGCCGTGAACGCGCACAGCAGCGTCGAGCAACCCAGGGTCATTGCCAGTTGTACCCACGGCAACGGCAGCAGGTCGAACCAATAGGCCAGGCCTACGGAACCGGCCTGAGCGGCCAGCACCAACGTGCGGATGAACGTGAGCCGCCAGAGGTTCTGGCGAGTGGCGGAAGTGATTTGAACGGGGGCGAGCATGAGCTCTCCTGATGAGCGCTCCAGGCGGATCGCACGGAGTATAACCAAGCCACGGGCCTGAGAGGCGAAAGTGCGGCAAACGACCACAGCCACCAAGCAATGTATCTGTGACGAAGTACCCCTGTGGCGAGGGGGCTTGCCCCCGTTCGGCTGCGCAGCAGTCGCGGATCGGCTGACGCGGTTTGACTGATAAAACACGGGTGGCTGGTTTTGGGACTGCTTCGCAGTCCAACGGGGGCAAGCCCCCTCGCCACAGGGTCACCTGCATTCCATCTGTATAGAAGTTGTAACTGGGCGAACCAGGCCATTGAAGCTAGAGTCTGATGGTTTCACGCAGGTTCGGACCCTAACCCCTGCGCATCGTCCAAGGAGCTTTTCATGCACACATTGCGCCGCAGCGCCGCCCTTCTTGCCTTAAGCGTTGGCACCGTCGCCAGCCTCCCGGCCCTGGCCGTCGACGAGTTGCATTACAACCAGATCTCCCTGCGCGCCGAAGTCAGTCAGGAAGTGGCCCGCGACCTGATGATCGTGACCCTCTACACCGAAGAGCAAAACACCGACCCGGCCAAACTCGCCGCCGACGTCAGCACCACCATGAACAAGGCGCTGGCCCAGGCTAAAGAAGTCAAAGACATCACCCTGCGTCAGGGCAGCCGCAACAGCTACCCGATCTACGACACCAAAGGCCAGAAAATCACCGGCTGGCGTGAACGCGCCGAACTGCGCCTGGAAAGCTCGGACTTCGCCGCCCTGTCCAAACTCACCGGCGAACTGCTCACCGACCTGAAAATGGGCGGCATGGACTTCGCCATCGCCACCCCAACCCGCAAAGCCAGCGAAGACGCCCTGCTCAAAGAAGCCGTGACCGCCTTCAAGGCCCGCGCCCAACTCACCACCGACGCCCTGGGCGGCAAGAGCTACAAAATCGTCAACCTGAACCTCAACAGCAACGGTTATCCACAACCGTACATGCGCGGGCCGATGATGATGAAAGCCGCCGGCATGGATTCAGCGCCAGTGACGCCCGAGGTTGAAGCGGGCACCAGCCAGGTCAGCATGACGGCGGATGGGGCGATTGAAGTGTTGATGCAGTGATTCGATAACCCGAACACAAAAACGGCGATCACCGAAATGATCGCCGTTTTTTATTGCCTGGCGGAAGCCGGGGGGGTGTCTGATGATTTGTAATGATGAATCCGCCGCCATCGCCCGGGATCTCACGGTCGATCGCTGAGTTATAGAAAACAACTCTATACGAGCGCCAACATTTCTGAAGGAAACAACTTACACGCTTTCAGGAAACATCTCTCATCAAATTAAGGCATACCGCTCAGCCACTGTAAGATGGATCTGTTTTTTCCACACACCATTTCCTGCCAACTTTAACCGAGCTAATATCCAGTTATAGATAGCTCTTGCCGTACACCAACCACCCAACCAATTCATTATGTGCAGTTGAATTTCCACCCATTAAAATCAGGCTCATGTCATTCCTAAAAGCATGAGACAACAGTCTTGACCATCGACCCCACTCGCCAACAATGGAACCCTATGAAAAACATTGTACTGATAGGCGGACATGACGAGACCTTCATTCACTACGAAGGCTTAGGCTTTAACTTCATCGTCCTACAACTTCCTGAGTCATTAGGCAAAAACCTCGTTGCACTTACCAACCATATTCATCTCGTCAATGACCTCTCCGAAATCACCATCATCGAAAAAATGGATAAAATATTAAAAACGCAACCTGTCGATTTCATTTTTTCATTCACGGAGGATGGGCTGCTACCCGCCGCACGTGTCAGTCAACATTACGCCATCCCGGGCATCGATTACGAAACCTGCGAAATATGCATCTGCAAACCTTTGATGCGATCCAGGCTGAAACATACTGAATTCGCCGTTGCCAGCAAGATCTGTAGAACCAGAAGGGACGTCAAAGCGTTTTTCAACTGCTATCCAAACGGAATGGTCTTAAAAGACCCAACGGGCTCAGGTAGCGAAAACGTCTTCATCATCAAAGACTCTGCGTCCCTGCTCGATACGCTGGAGAGACTCAATCAGGAAAATTTCGTCATGCTGGCGGAAGAGTTTTTAAACGGACGGGAAGTCAGTGTCGAAACACTGACCATCGATTCACAACACCAAGTCCTCGCCGTCACTAATAAACAACTATACAAAACATCGCTCGCAGAAGAGCAGCACATCATCTCGCCGGACAATCTCGACAGCGACACATTCAGAGAATTGAGCCGTTATTGCGAGCGCCTGCTGACCGCAATCAATCACACACATGGTCCTTGCCATATTGAAGTAACAATAGCGGATGGAGAATTTCACCTGATAGAGGTCAACAACCGCGTCGGTGGCGATTACATAGGATTGTTGGTCGAGCTCACAACAGGCGTTGATCTTTTTAGAGAAACACTGCGCTTCCATAGCCATGAAGCCAAATCAGACACTAACGACGCTCAACTGACACACTACAAATTCGCGGGCTCTCATCTCTTTTATGAACCACTGAACCCGGACCTGATCAGGAATTACATGCAGGAAGTGGACATCATCAGACTAGTAATGGGTGAAGCCAATCCCCCGCTGGGCAGACCGCAAATCAATGATGACAAAATCGGCCTGGTGGTCATTGCCAGCAATGATTGCAAGAAGTTCTATACCGCCATTGAACACCTGAACAGATTAAGTTCCGCAAGTTAATTGCCAACAAAAGGAATAGACAATATGGAAGTTATCTCTAGAAGCGACATCGCCCCCCTCAACAGCGTGGTGGTGAATGGCGCCTTACACGATTTGGGTGTTGTAAAAATATTCTCCCAACATCCTACGCTGGCCCAGTTCATTTCGTCCAAAAGCGAGCTGGCCCTTAGCTGGGTCAGACTCGAAAAAGACCAGGAACTGTCGGTTCACCAACATCCCGAGGCGAGTCTGATCCTGATTTGTGACGGCTCAGGAAAAACCCTTGGAGATACAGAACGAAATATTGAAGCAGGCGATATGGTGCTGGTGCCGCCCCACTCGCTGCACGGTTTCAAAGGCACCAACGATGGTTTCTGGGCACTCTCCATCCAGTTCAACGGTAAGGCCCTGTACGAGGACACCCTCCAACCGAAGGTCGTCTTCAATACTCAAGAAACAGTCAATGCCAAGCCCACCGACGCGCTGTTAAAAGATAACGATGGTTATCTGGAGAGTTTCAGGAACAGTCGGCTGCTTTCGCTGATCAATTCGCCGTCGATCGATCAGCCCGAAGTACGTGAAAGGCTTCTCGATTGCCTACAGACCTGGTCAGACATGTTTCAGAACCTGCTGCATATACGTGTGGCGATGACGCTTGATCCTGCACACAAGAAAATCGCGCTTGAACACCTAGTGGAAGAACTGGGACACAACAACAACCTGCGCAATCAGCGCGATTCAACTCACTCGCCCATATGGGACGCGGCATTCCTGTCCACCATGGAATGGTTCAGGCATCAAATGCTCTACAAGAACGACATGGTCAAGACATTGCTGATGCACATCGTGCTGGAAGGCAGCGGCGAGATTTTCCATAGCGAGGCGGCCCGTGTGTTTGCCAGCATGCCCCACTTTCAAGAGCACGGTGAAGATGACGGCAGCCACGTCAGTATGGGCATAGAACTGCTGAATCAGGCATCGCCCAAAGAAATAGAAGAGCTGCGTGAAACCCTGAGCGAAGGGTGGAACATGATCACTCTGCTTTGCGACCGGTTTGCCGACATCGCCTGCGCTGACCACTCGCATCGTGCAATGGATACAACACCTCCAACCAAGCCGGCATACAACTGACCCCATGAAGATTGCAGAAATCCTGAACACAATTTTATGGTTTCAGATCCCTGAACTTGAACGCCATCGAGGCGCGCGGTCTGTACACGCGTCCCGCTGGCAGCGCTGGCGTCGCGCTGCGATACAGGATGCAGGGAAAGAAACGGGGAAGGACAGGCTTCACCTCAGGATTTTTGCGGCCCTCAGACAAGATATCGTGTTGGCGTTTGTAGCCATCGGTCTGCATACCGCGGCGGCGTTTGGCGCCGCCATTATCCTCAAGTCGTTACTGGCGCGGCTCATACAAGACGACTTGGCGGTCATGTCGAACATCGCACTCGGTGCCACCTGCATGGCGCTGACCTACTGCGCCTGGCTGGCGCTCAACCACTCGTTTTTTCTGGCTGAACTGGTGGGTGTTGGCGGTCGCTCTTATGTGGAACAACGCCTTCTGCTCAAAAAGAACAGTGCACTGGGTGGCTCGTCTCCACTTAGCCTCACCACGCTGTTTGACCGCGAAGCGGCACGTGTCGAATCTTCATGGTCTGGACTTATAACAATCTCGCTGGCACTCGCCACGGTCATCTTTACCTCAACATTCTTCTTCTTTGCCCTAGGCGTCAGTGCCTTGGCCGCGTTGGCGGTCATTGCCGTCAGTTCATTAGCCGTGTTCTGGATGGCTCAACGACTGAGCATGACCTATGCACAACTGTCGCTGAACGCCACGCAACGCATCGAGATAGGCGCGTTCGCCCAAAAAAACCGACGTCAGGCCTGGCTTAAGAACTGGAATGCCAAACTGATAAGCGACTACGCCGACAAACGAAACCTCGAAGCAGCGTCGCTGAAAAAAGCGGCCCGCTTGGTGGCGGCGATCAGCTTGATCTCGACGATGACGCCCATTGCGGCGCTGCTCAGTGCGGCACTGTTGCAGCTAGTCTATCTGGGTCACATCGATGCGCCGGGAGTATTGGCGGCCATTGCATTGATTGGCGGCTTGAGATCCGTCGCCAATAACATTCCGGATATTGTGCAAAGCATCTCTCAAGGATTTGTCGGGCACAAAAACATTGAGCATTTCCTTCGTGACAATCACGCCGACTCGTCCCCCCTTGCACGGGTACAGCTACCGACCACCCAAGCTAAACATATTGCGATTGTCGGGACCGCTAGCAGCGGCAAGACCTCGGTGCTACGAAACCGAGCGCAATGTCTTGACGACACTGACGGCCGAGCAATCTTCATTCCGGACGAGCCGTGGATATTTGCCGGAGGGCTTCGCGAGAACCTGAGCCTTTACCGCAGAGACTTTTCAGACGACGAGGTCTGCCGCGCCCTCACTCTGTCCCGCTTGCCCGAGCACTTTTACGTTGATTACCTGAGAGAGCTCACCCATGGCGCAGAGGGCAACTGGGACGTTTCCAGAGGCCAGGGAAAGCGCCTTGAGTTGGCCAGAGCCTTGGTCGCACAACCGCAATGGATCTTTATTGACCAACCCACTTCAGGTCTGGACGAAAACCTCGCGGCGGGCCTGCTTGTTTCACTTCTGCAAGGTCCATGGCGCAATACCAACGTCATTTTCGTCACGGACAAACAGGAAGAGAAAGTGGCCGCGCAAGAAATCTGGACAGTGGCGGGCGGCAGCATTTCGCACGTGCAAACCAATCAACTTGCAACGCGTTCGAGACTTGCTGGCACCCGCACCGAAAACCTCACCCCGATTGTTCCGGCAGACGAAGCAGAGCCTCTCTCTGTACCCGAGCCGTCAGATCCTGCTGCGACACGCTCAAGGTCAATCACAAAAAGCCTGCTGGATTTCGGCCTATGGAGAATCACGTTGATAGCCTTCGTGCTATTCGCCCTTAAAGAAGTTTTTACCATTGCGGGTGATTACATTATTGCCAGCGGTTACCTGACCACACACTTGCAGCTGTCCTTGATCGGGCTGGTCAGTGTTTTAGTGGTGAGTGCTGTCCTATCGATTTTCGGGGCGCTGAATACCGTCAGGAAAAGTATTGATGCAGCCTCAACCCAATGCATTCATTACTTCTCGAATTTGATGAATCCAAGCCTGGACCACACTCTGGCTCAAGAAGTTAATCGTGACAGCCAGAACAAGCTGACCTGGGATCAGCGTCGCGTCGACGAGGTTCTGCCGGTGTTGCTACTGGAAACGCTTGGCGCTGCAACCTTGCTGTCGATAACAATCGGCTACGTCATGCTGAACAACCTCTATGTACTGCTGCCGTTCATTGTCATCGGTCTTTGTTACTGGTATGGCGCAAGACAATCCGGCGAGTTACTACAGCGATTCAATACCGGGGAAATCGACGCCACGTCCACCTTGTTTTCACATGTTCAGGCACTGAATTGGGCGGGTGGTCGATTTGATAATGCACACAACAATTCGATGATTCTGGATTGGTTGTCACTCAGTCTGGTCACTCGTGCATCCGCCTCGCTGGACAATGCTGCAACGCGACGCTGGTATAGCTACAAGCTGGATTTGATGGGCGTTTTTTTCCTGTCTAGCATCGTCGCGTCAACGATTTACTTCCATTTAACGGGCACGGTCAGCATGGCGAACGTTTTGGCAATCAGTCTCTCCTACAGCCTTATTGCTATTTTTTCACGACTCGGCAGATGCCTCGTTGAACTCAGGCAAGTCCTGGACAGTGCTGATCGACTGGTAGTTGCCAGCCTTCAACCGCGAACTTCGCCGGTGCAAACAAAGGTCGGTTCAAATGCTCCGTTAGTGTCTTTTTCCGATGTCACGTTCGTTAACCCGAACAGCGGCTCAACGGTGCTCGAACAGTTCAACCAATCGTTCCATGAGAATGAAGTCGTTGTGATCATGGGTACCAGTGGCGTCGGAAAGTCCACGTTTGCCAACCTGATAGTGGGCAGTTTGCTCCCGAGCCAAGGGCAGATATCCACACTGGGTGACACCGATGGGTATCTGACGCGCCAGCATGCGGAAGACGTCCAGCTACTGACCTCCAACCCCGTGTTTAAACCAGGTTCGTTGGCGCAGCACTTTAACAACCCGTCACTGGAAGAACTCAATCAACGCGTGACCTATCTCGGGCTCTCGGATATTGTCGAGCAATTGCAGGATGGCTTTAATCAACATATCCCCTGGAGTGGTGAAATAAACCTGAGCAAGTCAGAACTGCAACGACTGGCATTGCTTGACCTGACCCTCAACACCCCGGCGATCGTCATACTTGATGAAGCGACTTCAGAACTTAACAGCGCGGATGAAGTTCAGTTGATTCACAAGCTCATTTCTGCGCTGCCAAATACGCTGTTTTTCATCATTACTCACAACCCCGAGCTTTCCGCACTCGGCAACAGAAACTTCAATTTCAATCACGAAAAACGGCTGGTTGAAAAAACGGCATAAAAAGCCCCCGAATAAATCCTCACGAGTGGTTATACAAGGATCGTAAACATGGAGTTGCACGCGCAACGAGATGCGTTTTGTATCAGCTATGGTGTCTCTCGCCCACAACTACCCCTGTGTGGAATAGCCCATTGGGAAGCAACACTCAAAGGAACGATGGTTCAGCATAGCGCCCTGCATGGGGAACAGGCTTATGTAGCCCCGGGCTTTTTTTACCTACCGGTTTCCGAACGCCCCGATCCGCACTACCTGAACTCGCTTGCACAAGAGGCACACTCCGCCGACTGGCTGCTAGTACCGTCCATGGAAAAGTCGACAGAGTCGATACGGCAGCAATATGAACAAGAAATTATTCCGGTGCCCTTCATGCAAGTCGCCTACCTGCAGGTTGAGGGAACCCTGGATGAGTGTTTGCTCACGTCCATGGGCAGAAAACACTACAAAGAAATGATGCGCCTGACACGCCGGGCCGAAGACCTCTGTCATACGCAGGTATACCGCCTTGGCGAATTGTCCGAGAACAGCGAGGTGCTGGCGGCGTTTTCACTTCTTCAATCCTTCAATGTGGATAAATACCAGCACGTCAAAAACCTCTATTCGCTGGAGGCAATACAGGCATTGGCACGGTCGACGGAAGGTTCAAAGTACTACATCAAAATGAATTACGAAAAAACGACCCATGCACCGATCTATGGCTCGCTCAGTTACGCTGATGAACAACGCGGGATTTTCTCGCAACTGGTTCAGGGTCAAGACCGAAGCCAGGTTCCGGCGGGGCTGAACCTGTACGTTAGCGATTACTACCAACTATACAAAGTGGCGGAATCACTGGGTTTCAAGAACAACTGCCTGGGGCGGGGAGCAATCGATATAAAGAGACGAATGGGAGCCAACCGGGTAGTGAACCTGGAGAACTGGCTGATTCCGATCCGAACGAACAACCCGTATCAGATGCATGAATTTTCAAGTACGAGAGACAGCTAACAAGGAGTTTTTAATGTCTTTTTTCGATATCAACAAGCAACTTTACAGTGTTCACAGGATAGAGAACGGCGTCTCTATCCTGGATTACTCAACGTCGACCTTTGACCTGGCAGGGACACTTCAGCAAACCTTGGTCAATCGCTACAACCTCGAAACCGACTTTTCACTGAACAAAATACATGAATGCCTGAGCCGGGAAGAAATCAGCAATCATCTGGAAGACTCCGGCCATTGGCATGACCCTCTGCAAACACTCGGGGCACCGATGATCGAGGCGTATTACAAGTTTGTTCATTGGCTAAGCGACCATCTGGGGTTTGATTTCGTATTCGAACACAACCCATTGGTCCGCTATCACATCCCCACCAAACTGGATGATCGATACAGGTTGCCGGATGGCGAACTTTTCACCCATCACTCGGACACGCTGCTGGGAGATTATTTTCAACAGATCAACATGTGGCTGCCATTTTGTGACGTGAAAAATACCGGCGCGCTCAGCGTTTGCTCCAGAACTGCCAGCATCAACACCCTTAAAACCTTCGCCCAAGAGCAGGGTTATACCTACGACGAATACAAAGAAAGTCGGGTCGCTTTTTTTGACTATGCAAAGCAACGTCCGCAACTGATGGCCGACCTGCGCACTGACGCTATGCCGACCAACCTTCGTTACGGTCAATGCTTGATGTTTGACCCCCGGATTCTGCACGGGACCGCAGAGAACACGGAAAACATGACGCGAGTCAGCATGGACTTCAGGATTGTCCCCATGGACGACTACGAATCCATCATCAAGGAGCTCGAACGTCAAGGTGGACGCCCCAATAGCTATGAAGGTGAAGGCTTGATCAAGGGCGAGTTCTACAACGCACTGACCGCGCGAGAAATTATAAAAAATTAATGTCCCACTTCGCCCTAAAACATCATAAGAACATCAATCAGGGAATAGATTATGACCACGGCTCTCGCCTGGCTGGACGGAGAATACCTCCAGCACGACCAGATGAACTTGTCGCCCATCACACACTCGCTATCCTATGCCTCCTCAGTCTACGAAGGCATGCGCAGTTATGGCGGTAAGGTATTCAAGTGCGAGGAGCATTTACAACGGTTACAACAGTCAGCCCGTTTGTTCAAACATGACCTGTATTACACCAACGCAACGCTGACTGAGGCGTGCAATGAACTGCTCAAGCGCAACGAGCTGCAAGACGCGTACATTAAAATCATTGTGTTTTATGACGCAGCCGACGTCAGTTTCATGGGTCGCGGTTGCCGCAGCAAAGTGGTGATATTCGTCCTGCCATTTGCTCCGAAGGCAGCGACCACACCTTACAGGCTCACGACCGCCAGTTGGAGACGCGCCCCCACCGATTGTCATCCGTATCAAGCCAAAACCTCGTCCACCTATGCGATCAGTTTTTTGAGCTTCCGTGATAAAGATGAGGCGTTTGACGATGTGCTATTTCTCTCGACCAGCGATACGGTCTGCGAGTCCAGTGGTTCCAATATCTTTTTTGTGAAGGACAGCAAACTTATTACACCGACGACCGAAATGGCACTGGCGGGCATCACCCGCCGCGTCATCATCGATGAGCTGTGCCCGGTGCTGGATCTGCAAGTGATACAGAGGGACATTTCGAGTTCAGAATTGGGCCATTTTGATGGTGCCTTCTTATGTGGCACAGCAATGGAAATCACTGAAGTCAGCTGCATTGACGGTGTGCATTATGAAAGGAACCAGTGGGTCGAGTTGTTGGCAACCCAATACAGAAAGAGCGTGATGCACACACTGCCCTAACCTTCGGGGGAGGCTCCCCCGAAGGTTTAGCGGGTTTTGGCGCCGCAGAACAGAGGAACGAACGGTACCCGCCTACGCTTGCGGATCGACGTTATCCAACGCCCGATTCACCGCCAACTCCGCCAGCATGATGATCTGTTGAATTGCCAACACAGTGTTGCGCTGTGGGCCAATCAGGTTTGTTGCGAAATCGCTGGCCAGGACACTGGCCGAGGCCAATGACTCGCAAGCTTGAGCCAGGAGACTTTCAGTGTCGCTGCCTGGGGAAACCAGGAACATCGTGCTGGGGCGACGAGGTTTTGCGGCGTAAGGTTTGGGCGGATCGAGGTAGTAGTCGAGTGCACGCCTTATGGCTTCGCGGTCTTTGAGTAGCTCTTCGGTACGCAAAGCTTCGGCGTTGGGTGTGGTGGTGTTGAAGGGTGGATCCGGGATTAACTTATCCATATAAAAACTCCTACTTGCGAGTGGGAGCCATCCATTTGTCGTTTCCACACGACAAAAAGGTGGCAGCTGTACGCAGGGTGGAAAACCGGTAAGTAGGCACCCGGCCAGACCGAAGTCTGCCCACGCACAGCCGCCATGACGCAGTTTGCAGACGAAAGAAGACGTCGGCAATGGTTACGATGGTCCAGCTATGCGGCTACTAAGAGTTCCAGGTTTCCACGCCTGGTCGCTGAAATCGCAGCGACGGCCAAAGGTTAGAAGGACCGCTTCCTACCCGGCAACCTGAAAAAGGCGTGGGAAAGCCCTGGTCTTCTTACACATCGTTCAACACAAAAAATGGAATGTAGAGCGTCCCGGGCGGCATGCCCTACGCAAAATGGACTGCGCCAAAAAACTCGGACTTCCCCTACACCCGAAACCGAATCCGCCGGCATCTCTACTTGAGCTATCTCGCCAAAGTCGCCCGTCTCCAAGGAACGGGACACGAGCGTGAAGAAACTCATACCCAAAGACCTGCTCGCCAGTCAGCGCGGCCATGTACTCGACAGCCGCCAAGCCACCGACGAGCTGCGCCAGATCCTGAGCTACCCCGATGAGCTGCAGGGTTTCGACGACTTGCTGAACGCCATCGGTGCGAACCGCTCCAATTACATGCAGTCAGGCAACCAGCAAAAACTCATCAACGCCGTGAGCAATGGTGATTGGGTATTGGTGAAGCCGCGCGTCGATCCCGATAACGGCGGCGCTTCATGGAACGGCTTCAAAACCAAACCCGAACCACCACCGGCTCAGCATTTGGTCGAAGACCACGACTTCACCCTGCCTAATCCGGTGGAGTCGGGCTTTCACATCATCCAACACCCCATGAGCCTCGACGCCTTAGAGCGTTCGCTGTACGAAAAAGTTGAAACGTTTGGAGTCGGCGGTGTTGTCTGCGCACTCATAGTGGCTGGATCCACCGCGAGTCTGGTGGGCAATGGCGCAGGTCATGAGGCAGAAATACTTGGCGAAGCACTTTATGAGTTCACAACTCAATGAACAGACCGGAGCTTGTCCTTAATATTGTTTCCGGCAGCTTTTTAATGCTCATTTTGCTCAATCTGAGCATTCTGCTTTACGTCGCTTTTTTCAAACTTGAAGAAATTGAGCAGAGATTTATGCGCTCCCGGCTAGTGAGCATCAATCGAAGGTTTTTAGGTAATGATCCAATCGGACGCCTCTACAGACTGTCCCAGATAAGCGGATTGATCACTCGACCGAGGCGCTGCCACCACGAAGACCCGCCAGCAAACGAAGACATCATCGGACTGCCCAGACATCTCAGAAATTGGGTTCAAATTCCTATCAATAGTTTGAATTGGCTAATGGCGGGCTGGATAACTCTCTGGTTCATCCGGTATTTCATTACATCATCGACGCAATAACTGTCATGCCAAGAGTGGCTCGTCATGGGACGGATGGGTTACCAAACCGTGGACGGGGCGATCGAAGCGTTGATGCGTTGATGCGTTGATTCGTTGATTCGATAACCCGTACACAAAAACGGCGATCACCGAAGTGATCGCCGTTTTTTATTGCCTGGCAGAAGCCGGGGTGGGTATGTCTGATGATTTTGTGGTGATTGATCCGCCGCCTTCGCGAGCAGGCTCGCTCCCACAGTTCGACTGGGTAAATCTGAGGGAGACTGGTCGGCTGTCAGGCCGCCATCGCAGGCAAGCCAGCTCCCACAGTTTGATTTGTGTACATCCAGGAAAGGTTGGTCGGCTATAAGGCCGCCAAGCCAACAACCAGCTTGAATATGCCGAGATAGAAGGGTCCCCCTCAAAAAACGATATTTCCACCCTCCCCGCCAACAACGCTACCCTCAGGAAAACATCGCCGCCAAGCCCTCGGGGACTCCATGGAAAGAACCACCGTCAAACCACTTCTGCTTGCTCTTGCCCTCGCCACAACCGTACCACTCGCACAATCCGCCCACGCCGCCACGACCCTGGTCTACTGCTCCGAAGCCAGCCCTGCAGGCTTCGACCCCAGCCAATACACCAGCGGCACCGATTTCGACGCATCGGCCGAAACCGTCTTCAACCGCCTCACCCAGTTCAAACGCGGCGGCACCGAGGTCGAGCCCGGATTAGCGACAAGTTGGGATGTGAGCAAGGACGGCCTCAGCTACACCTTCCACCTGCGCGACGGCGTGAAATTCCACACCACCGACTACTTCACCCCGACCCGCGACTTCAACGCCGACGACGTGCTGTTCACCTTCCAGCGCCTGCTCGAGCCGGAAAACGCATTCCGCAAAGCCTACCCCGCCGAGTCGCCCTACTTCACCGACATGGACCTGAACAAAACGATCAAGAGCGTCGACAAAATCGACGACCATACCGTGCGTTTCAGCCTGAACAACATCGACGCCGCGTTCATCCAGAATCTGGCCATGAGCTTCGCCTCGGTGCAGTCCGCCGAGTACGGCGCGCAGTTGTTAAAAGAAGGCAAAGCGGCGGACATTAATCAGAAGCCGGTCGGCACCGGCCCGTTCGTGTTCAAGCGCTATCAGAAGGACTCGCAGATCCGCTTCGCCGGCAACAAGGCGTACTGGAAACCCGAAGACGTGAAACTCGACCACCTGATTTTCTCGATCACCCCGGACGCCGCCGTACGCTTGCAGAAGCTCAAGGCCGGCGAATGCCAGGTCAGCGGCTACCCGCGCCCGGCGGACATTGAAGTGATGGAGAAAGACCCAAACCTGACCGTGCTCAAGCAAGCCGGTTTCAACCTCGGTTTCCTCGCCTACAACGTGACCCACCCGCCGCTGGACCAGCTCAAGGTACGTCAGGCGCTGGACATGGCCATCGACAAACCGGCGATCATCAAGGCTGTCTACCAGAGTGCCGGGCAACTGGCGCAGAACGCCTTGCCACCGGCGCAATGGTCGTATGACCCGACCATCAAGGACGCGCCCCACGATCCGACCAAAGCCCGTGCGCTACTGAAAGAAGCAGGCGTTGCACCTGGTACGACTATCGATCTTTGGGCAATGACGGTGCAGCGCGCGTCCAACCCCAACGCGCGGATGTCGGCACAGATGATCCAGCAGGACTGGGAGAAAGTCGGGATCAAGGCCAACATCGTCAGCTATGAATGGGGCGAGTACATCAAGCGCGCCAAGACTGGCGAACACGACGCAATGATCTACGGCTGGACCGGCGACAACGGTGACCCCGACAACTGGCTCGGCGTGCTCTACAGCTGCGCCGCGGTGAAAGGTAGCAACTACGCCAAATGGTGCGATCCGGCCTACGACAAGCTGGTGCAGCAAGCCAAGGTGTCCACGGACAAACAGCAGCGGGTCAAACTGTACCAGCAGGCACAGCAAATCCTTAAGCAACAAGTACCTATCACACCCATTGCGAACTCGACGGTGTTCCAGCCTTTGCGCAAGGAAGTCACCGACTTCAAGATCAGCCCGTTCGGCCTTACCCCCTTCTATGGCGTGGGTATAAATAAGTAACACCAGGCTCCAACCGGGTGCGCCAGACGCCCCGGTTGCCCCTTGTCGGTGCACGATTTGCACCGTAAAAAACCTGCGCAAACGGTCAAATACACCACTACTTATACATATGCGACATTAAGGTACGTTCGTGCCACTCTTTAAGGCTTGTAGCCATTCAGGATCTTGCATTGGGTATGGCCCCTGCATAAGTATCCGCAGGGTCGACTCACGAGGTCGTCCTCTAATTCCAAAAATGACAACAAATCATGAGGCCACCATGCTTAAACACGCGGTCATTCCGTTTTTAGTCGGCGCAAGCCTGTTAGCTAGCGCACCTTTCGCCTTTGCTGCGACTAACCTGGTGTTTTGCTCCGAAGGGAGCCCGGCCGGTTTCGACCCAGGTCAGTACACCACCGGAACCGACTTCGACGCCTCTGCAGAAACCATGTTCAACCGCCTGACCCAGTTCGAGCGCGGCGGCACCGCCGTGATTCCTGGTCTGGCGACCAAGTGGGACATCTCCGATGACGGCCTGACTTACACCTTCCACCTGCGTGAAGGCGTCAAGTTCCACACCACCCCGTATTTCAAGCCAACTCGTGAGTTCAACGCCGACGATGTGCTGTTCACCTTCAATCGCATGATTAACAAGGATGACCCGTTCCGTAAGGCGTACCCGACCGAATTCCCGTACTTCACCGACATGGGGATGGACACCAACATCACCAAGATCGATAAAGTCGACGACCATACCGTCAAGTTCACCCTCAAAGATGTAGACGCCGCGTTCATCCAGAACATGGCCATGAGCTTCGCCTCCATCCAGTCCGCCGAGTACGCTGCCCAGCTGCTCAAGGAAGGCAAGCCTGCCGACATCAACCAGAAACCGGTCGGCACCGGCCCGTTCGTGTTCAAGAGCTACCAGAAAGACTCCAACATCCGCTACACCGGGAACAAGGACTACTGGCTGCCTGACGACGTCAAGATCGACAACCTGATCTTCGCCATCACCACCGACCCGTCGGTACGTATCCAGAAGCTGAAGAAGAACGAGTGCCAGATCACCCTGTTCCCTCGTCCGGCCGACCTGAAGGCGCTCAAAGAAGACAAAACCCTGAAACTGCCTGATCAGGCCGGTTTCAACCTCGGTTACATCGCCTACAACGTGATGGACAAGGTCAAGGGCAGCAACGAGCCGAACCCGCTGGCCGACCTGCGAGTTCGTCAGGCGCTGGACATGGCGGTCAACAAGCCACAGATCATCGACTCGGTTTATCAGGGCGCAGGCCAACTGGCCGTCAACGCCATGCCACCGACCCAGTGGTCTTATGACACCACCATCAAGGACGCCAAGTACGATCCTGAGAAAGCCAAAGCGTTGCTCAAGGAAGCCGGCGTCAAGGAAGGCACCGAAATCGTTCTGTGGGCGATGCCGGTACAGCGTCCGTACAACCCGAACGCCAAGCTGATGGCTGAAATGCTGCAGTCCGACTGGGCCAAGATCGGCTTGAAAGTGAAGATCACCAGCTACGAATGGGGCGAGTACATCAAGCGCTCCAAGGGCGGCGAGAACCAGGCGATGATCATCGGCTGGAGCGGCGACAACGGTGACCCGGACAACTGGCTCAACGTGTTGTTCGGCTGCGACTCGCTGAGCGGCAACAACTTCTCCAAATGGTGCGACAAGAAGTTCGACGGCCTCGTCAAGGAAGCCAAACGCACCACCGATCAGGCCAAGCGCACCGAACTGTACAAACAGGCGCAACACGTCCTCAAAGATGCTGTTCCAATGACACCTATCGCTCACTCGACGGTGTTCCAACCCATGCGCGCCAACGTGCAGGACTTCAAGATCAGCCCATTCGGCTTGAACTCCTTCTACGGCGTCAGCGTCAGCAAATAAGAAAAGGCAGCGGCGACGTTTTCAGCGTCGCCGTTGCTTTATCTGCCGAGAAAGTAGGAATACGCCTACATCCAAAACCCTGCGTACCACAGCAGCAGTTTTAGGACGCGTCGCCTTTTCCTACGAGTCTTTCAGACTCTACACATTTACTGCCAGACCCACGGCTCATACCGTCGGGCTCTGACCAGTTCATGTGTGGGCTCTCGGTAATCACTGCACGCAATGGTTTGAGATCAATGAAGCCCCACGTCCCCGGACGGGACAACGGCTCATTGCACAACACTAAAAGAGGGAGCGTCATGCGCCATACCTTGGTTTTATCCGCATTGCTGGGCACCGGCCTGTTGGCCGCTACTTCCATCAGCCAGGCCGCCAATAACAGCCTGGTGTTCTGCTCTGAAGGCAGCCCCGCCGGTTTCGACACCGCGCAGTACACCACTGCGACCGATAACGACGCCGCCGAGCCGCTGTACAACCGATTGGCAGAGTTTGAAAAAGGCGCCACCAACGTCGTACCGGGCCTGGCAACGAGCTGGGAAATTTCCGAGGACGGCCTCACGTACACGTTTCACCTGCGCGAAGGGGTGAAATTTCACACGACCAAGTACTTCACACCCACCCGTGACTTCAACGCCGATGATGTGCTGTTCACGTTCAATCGCATGCTCGATCCACAACAACCCTTCCGAAAGGCTTATCCGACCGAGTTCCCGTATTTCAACGGAATGAGCCTGAACAAGAACATCGCCAAGGTCGAGAAGACCGGGCCGCTGACCGTGGTAATGACGCTCAACAACGTCGACGCCGCGTTCATCCAGAACATCGCCATGAGCTTCGCAGCGATCCTGTCCGCCGAGTACGCCGATCAGTTGCTGGCGTCCGGCAAGCCGAGCGACATCAACCAGAAACCGATCGGCACTGGCCCGTTCGTGTTCAAGAGCTACCAGAAAGACTCCAACATCCGTTACAGCGGCAACAAGCAGTACTGGGACCCGAGCCGGGTCAAGCTCGACAACCTGATTTTCGCCATCAACACCGACGCCTCGGTACGCGTGCAGAAGCTCAAGGCCAACGAATGCCAGATCACCCTGCACCCGCGCCCCGCCGACGTGACTGCGCTGAAAAACGACCCGACACTCAAGCTCATCGAGAAGCCCGGCTTCAACCTCGGTTACATCGCCTATAACGTGCGGCATAAACCGTTCGATCAGCTCGAAGTGCGCCAGGCGCTGGACATGGCGGTGAACAAGCAAGGCATTCTCAACGCCGTCTATCAAGGCGCCGGCCAACTGGCGGTCAACGCCATGCCACCGACCCAATGGTCCTACGACGAAACGATTAAAGACGCCGCCTACAACCCGGAAAAAGCCAAAGAACTGCTCAAGGCCGCCGGCGTGAAGGAAGGCACCGAAATCACCCTCTGGGCCATGCCGGTCCAGCGTCCA
The DNA here is from genome assembly GCF_059695645.1 of Pseudomonas sp. LBUM1673. NCBI lineage: Bacteria > Pseudomonadati > Pseudomonadota > Gammaproteobacteria > Pseudomonadales > Pseudomonadaceae > Pseudomonas > Pseudomonas sp. LBUM1673. The sequence continues at coordinate 965,315 of NZ_CP166780.1, read as the reverse complement.
TACAACCCCAACGCCAAGTTGATGGCCGAAATGCTCCAGGCCGATTGGGCGAAGATCGGGCTCAAGGTCAAGATCGTCAGCTACGAATGGGGCGAGTACATCAAGCGCACCAAGAACGGCGAGCACGACATCAGCCTGATCGGCTGGACCGGTGACAACGGCGATCCGGACAACTGGCTCGGCACGCTTTACAGCTGCGATGCCATTGGCGGCAACAACTACTCCATGTGGTGCGATCCGGCCTACGACAAGCTGATCAAGCAGGCCAAAGTCGTCACCGATCGCGACCAGCGCACCGTGCTCTACAAACAGGCGCAGCAGTACCTCAAGCAGCAGGTACCGATCACACCAGTCGCCCACTCGACGGTCAACCAGCCGTTGAGCGCCAAAGTCGAGGGGTTCAAGGTCAGCCCCTTCGGTCGCAACGTGTTCTCGGGTGTCAGCCTGGACCAATAACCGTTTAGCCAGAAACGCCGGGGGCGAATTTCGCCCCCACGCAAGCGTGTTGCCGTAATTCGTCAATTCGGCCTATAGCAAACGTTTGCGATACCTGAATTAGTTCCAAACCAAATAGCCGGATCACCGAAAAAGACCGGCATTAAAAAAAAGAAAGAAAGGAGCTTCACCCATGAAACTGAGCAGCACCGCATTATTGGCCTTGGCCATCAGCAGCGTGACCGCCACGGCTTACGCTGAATCCCAAAGTCAGGCTTTCACCCCGGTTTCTGTGAAAGAGAAAAGCGCACAAAGCGAAGCCACTGGCTTTGTCGAAGGCCAATCGATCACTGGGAGCACGCGCAACTGGTATGCCAACGAGCAATTCAAGCGGGGCGCCAAACTCAATTACCGTCAGAATGGTGAAACTCGCCAGACTGACCGTCGCATCAACTGGCTGCAAGGCACGATCATCAAGTACAACTCGGGTTTCACTGAAGGCACCGTCGGGTTCAGCACCGAAGTAGCGGCTTACAATGCCATTGCCCTGGATCGTGATCGCAAAGACCTGGCCTCCAACAACGGCGGGGCGCCGACCACGCGTCCTGGCGCGGGTAACAACCGTACCTTGACCGAAGAAGGCGGCGACGCCGTCGACCAGTGGAGCAAACTGGGCCTGGCCAACGTCAAGGCCCGCGTCTCCAACACCACCCTGACCGCCGGCCGTCAGAACTTCAGCAGCCCGCAGGTAGATGTTATCGGTAACCGTGCCCTGCCTTCGAGCTTCCAGGGTGTGACCCTGCACAGCGAAGAGCTGGAGAACCTGTCCTTCGATCTCGGCACGTTCGATCGGAATTCGCCGCGTACCGAACAGAGCCAGCGTAAGTTCCGTTCCGAGTACGGCGCCACCAATGCCGAAGCCGATCACGTCAACACCGCCGGTATCACCTACCAGCCGTTCGCCAGCCTGACCACCAGCGTCTGGGGCACCCAGGCCGAAGACCTCTGGAATCAGTACTACTTCGGCGCCAGCCATGTACTGGGCGACAGTTCGATCCTGAGCCTGACCACTGGCTTGAACTACTACAAAACCGTTGATTCTGGTTCAGCCAAACTGGGCGAGATCGACAACGACACCTACTCCCTGTCGTTCGGCCTGACCCACCAGGCTCACAGCCTGACCTTCTCGTACCAGGAAGTGAACGGTAACGAGTACTTCGACTACCTGCACGAAACCAACGGCATCTACCTGGCCAACTCCTTGCTGTCGGACTTCAACGGCCCGAACGAGAAGTCCTTCCAGATCGCCTACGGTCTGAACATGGCCGAATACGGCGTGCCTGGCCTGAAGTTCAACATCTACCAGGCTCGCGGCTGGGGCATCGACGGCACTCACTACACCGGCAACGGCGGCGTGGCGGACAAGGGTTACGACGGTATCCAGAACCAGGATGGCGAACACCACTATGAATACGGTATCGGTGCTTCGTACGCCGTGCAGAGTGGTCCACTGAAGGCCACCGCTATCCGCGCGACCTATACCGCGCACCGTGCCAGCGAAAATCAGGCGGATGGCAGCCTCAACGAGTTCCGTCTCGTGACCACCATCCCGTTCAACATTTTGTAAAACGCATGCCTGCGGCTGACTCATGATGAGTCGGCCGTCTGGTTTTTCTGTTCACCGATTGCAGAGGGCTCTAGATGAAAATGCTTCCCCTACGAGCGGCCATCGCTGCCGCGTTGCTGAGTGTCGCCGTCGGCGTCTCGGCCAAACCCTTGGTGGTCTGTACCGAAGCCAGTCCGGAAGGCTTCGATATGGTCCAGTACACGACTGCAGTCACAGCCGATGCGGTGGCCGAAACCATCTTCAATCGTCTGGCGGACTTCAAGCCCGGCACCACTGAAGTGATCCCGGCACTGGCCGAGTCGTGGGACATCAGCGACGACGGTCTGACCTACACGTTCCACCTGCGCAAAGGCGTCAAGTTTCACACCACCGATTACTTCAAGCCGACCCGCGACATGAACGCCGACGACGTGGTCTGGAGCTTCCAGCGTCAGCTGGACCCGAAACACCCGTGGCATAACAAGTCGAGCGTGGGCTTCCCGTACTTTGAAAGCATGGGCTTCAAAGAGCTGCTCAAAAGTGTCGAAAAGGTCGATGACAACACGGTCAAATTCACCCTGACCCGCCGTGAAGCGCCGTTCCTGGCCGACATCGCCATGGCCTTCTCCTCGATCTACTCCGCCGAGTACGCCGATCAGTTGCTCAAGACCAACAAGGCCGGTGACCTGAACAACAAGCCAATCGGCACCGGCCCGTTCGTCTTCCAGCGTTACGCCAAGGACGCTCAGGTTCGCTTCAAGGCCAACCCGGACTACTTCCGCGGCAAACCACCGACTGATTCGCTGATTCTGGCGATTGCCACCGACAACAACGTGCGCCTGCAAAAGCTCAAGGCCAACGAGTGCCAGATCGCGCTGTATCCGAAACCGGATGACATCCCGAGCATCAAGAAAGACACCAACCTGAAGGTTGATGAGCTCAATGCGATGACCGTTTCGTACATCGCGATGAACACCTCGCACAAGTACATGAGCGACGTGCGCGTGCGTAAAGCCATCGACATCGCCTTCGACAAGGCTGCGTACGTCAACGCGCTGTTCGGCAAAGGCAATGCGACCGTGGCGGTCAACCCGTACCCGGACACCCTGCTGGGCTACAACCACAAACTGACCAACCCGCCGCGTGATCTGGACAAGGCTCGCGCCCTGCTCAAGGAAGCCGGCGTACCGGAAGGCACCACGTTTACCCTGTTCACCCGTAACGGCGGTGGTCCGACCAACCCGAACCCGATGCTCGGCGCGCAGATGATGCAGGCCGACCTGGCCAAGGTCGGGATCAAGGTCGATATTCGTGTCATGGAATGGGGCGAAATGCTCAAGCGCGCGAAAAACGGCGAGCACGACATGGTGTCCGCCGGTTGGGCTGGCGATAACGGCGATCCGGATAATTTCCTGACGCCTATGCTCAGTTGCGAAGCAGCCAAGAACGGCGAAAACTACGCTCGCTGGTGCAATGAAAAGTTCCAGACGCTGATCGACGAAGCACGGGCTAAAGTGAACCCGGAAGAACGCACAGCGCTCTACGAACAGGCCCAGGCTGTTTTCAATCAGGACCAGCCGTGGATCAGCATGGCGCACACCCGCATGTTCACCGCAATGCGCACCAACGTAGAGGGTTATCACATTAGCCCCCTCACCACTAATAACTTCGCCACCACCCAGGTGAAGTAGATAAAAAACGCCCGGCATCGCTGACCCCAGCGCTGCCGGGCATGCCTAACCGGCTGATGAGGTACACCACACGATGTTTAGTTTTATTGCCCGCCGATTGGGGTTGTTGATCCCCACGTTCTTCGGCATCACCTTGCTGACTTTCGCGTTGATTCGCATGATCCCTGGCGACCCCGTGGAAGTAATGATGGGCGAACGTCGGGTCGACCCCGAAATGCATGCTCAGGCAATGGAACGCCTAGGTCTGAACAAACCGCTGTATGCCCAATACCTGGATTACATTGGCAAGTTGGCCCACGGCGACCTTGGCGAATCCCTGCGTACCCGTGAAAGCGTCTGGACCGAGTTCAGCTCTCTATTCCCCGCGACCCTGGAACTGTCCATGGCCGCCCTGTTGTTCGCCGGCATCCTGGGCCTTCTGGCCGGGGTGATTGCGGCACTCAAGCGAGGATCCCTGTTCGACCATGGGGTGATGGGCATCTCCCTGGCGGGATATTCGATGCCAATCTTCTGGTGGGGCCTGATCCTGATCATGTTCTTCTCGGTGAGCCTGGGCTGGACCCCGGTGTCCGGGCGGATCGACCTGCTCTACGACATCGAGCCGCGCACCGGTTTCATGCTGATCGATACGCTGCTGGCCGATGACGTCGGGGCGTTCTTCGATGCCCTGCATCACCTGATCCTGCCGGCCATCGTGCTCGGCACCATCCCGCTGGCGGTGATCGCGCGGATGACCCGTTCGTCGATGCTCGAAGTACTGCGTGAAGACTACATCCGTACCGCCCGCGCCAAAGGCCTGTCGCCGTCGCGCGTGGTGTTCGTTCACGGCCTGCGTAATGCGCTGATTCCGGTACTGACCGTGGTCGGCCTGCAAGTCGGCACGCTGCTGGCCGGTGCGGTCCTGACCGAAACCATTTTCTCCTGGCCCGGCATCGGCAAATGGCTGATCGAAGCCATTGGCGCACGGGACTATCCCGTGGTGCAAAACGGCATCCTGTTAATCGCCTGCCTGGTGATTCTGGTCAACTTCGTGGTGGACATCCTCTACGGTTTTGCCAACCCACGCATCCGTCACCAGCGCTGAGATCAAGACCATGACCACTCTCACTACACCGGTAGCAGTCGATCAAAGCCTGCTGTACCCGTCTCCGTACAAAGAATTCTGGCAAGCATTCTCCAAGAACAAAGGTGCCGTCGCCGGCCTGATGTTCATGCTGCTGGTGATTTTCTGCGCGATCTTCGCCCCGTGGGTCGCACCGCATAACCCCAGCGAGCAGTACCGCGACTTCTTGCTGACCCCGCCGTCCTGGCTGGAAGGCGGGCAGATCCAGTTCCTGCTGGGCACCGATGAACTCGGTCGCGATCTGCTGTCGCGTTTGATTCACGGCTCGCGCCTGTCCTTGATGATCGGCTTGTCGTCGGTGGTCATGTCGCTGATTCCGGGCATCCTGCTGGGGCTGTTCGCCGGGTTCTACCCTCGCGTGCTCGGCCCGACCATCATGCGCCTGATGGATATCATGCTGGCCCTGCCGTCCTTGCTGCTGGCTGTGGCGATTGTCGCCATCCTCGGCCCTGGCCTGATCAACACCATTATCGCCATCGCTGTGGTGTCCCTGCCGTCCTATGTTCGTCTGACCCGCGCCGCGGTGATGGGCGAGTTGAACCGCGATTACGTGACCGCCGCGCGCCTGGCCGGTGCCGGTCTGACACGCCTGATGTTCATCACCGTGCTGCCCAACTGCATGGCACCGCTGATCGTCCAGGCCACCTTGAGCTTCTCTTCGGCGATTCTCGATGCCGCGGCACTGGGCTTCCTCGGCCTTGGCGTGCAACCGCCAACCCCTGAGTGGGGCACCATGCTGGCTTCGGCTCGCGACTACATCGAACGCGCCTGGTGGGTGGTGAGCTTGCCTGGTTTGACCATTTTGCTCAGCGTGCTGGCAATCAACTTGATGGGCGACGGCCTGCGCGATGCGCTGGACCCGAAACTCAAGAACGCCGCCTGAGGAGATTCACATGTCACTGTTAGAAATCAAGAATCTCAACGTTCGCTTCGGCGACGCCAACGCCGTTCCGGTGGTCGACGGTCTCGACATTTCCGTGGACAAGGGCGAAGTACTGGCCATCGTTGGCGAATCGGGTTCCGGCAAGTCCGTGACCATGATGGCGCTGATGGGCCTGATCGAGCACCCGGGGATCGTCACCGCCGACGCGCTGAATTTCGACGGCAAAAACATGCTCAAGCTCAGTAACCGTCAGCGTCGGCAAATCGTCGGCAAAGACCTGGCCATGGTCTTCCAGGACCCGATGACCGCGCTGAACCCTAGCTACACCGTTGGTTTCCAGATCGAAGAAGTGCTGCGCCTGCACCTGAAGATGTCCAGCAAGCAAGCCCGCAAGCGCGCCATCGAACTGCTGGAAAAAGTGGAAATCCCGGGCGCCGCCAGCCGTATGAACGCCTACCCGCATCAACTCTCCGGCGGTATGAGCCAGCGCGTGGCAATTGCCATGGCGATTGCCGGTGAACCGAAACTGCTGATCGCCGACGAACCCACCACCGCACTCGACGTAACGATTCAGGCCCAGATCATGGACCTGCTGCTGGCGTTGCAGAAAGAGCAGAACATGGGCCTGGTGCTGATCACTCACGACCTCGCGGTTGTGGCCGAAACCGCCCAGCGCGTGTGCGTGATGTATGCCGGCCAGGCGGTTGAAGTCGGTCAGGTACCACAACTGTTCGACATTCCCGCGCACCCGTACAGCGAAGCGCTGCTGGCGGCGATTCCGGAACACAGCATGGGCGCCGCGCGCCTGTCGACATTGCCGGGCATCGTTCCCGGCCGTTACGACCGCCCGCAAGGCTGCCTGCTGTCGCCGCGCTGCCCGTATGTGCAGGACAACTGCCGCACCCAGCGTCCAGCCCTTGACCAGAAAAGCAACAGCCTCGCCCGCTGCTTCTACCCGTTGAACCAGGAGGTGGCGTAATGGCCGTCGTACTTACCGCCCGCGACCTGACCCGTCACTACGAAGTGTCCCGTGGCCTGTTCAAAGGCCATGCGACCGTTCGCGCCTTGAACGGTGTGTCGTTCGAACTGGAAGCCGGCAAGACCCTCGCTGTCGTCGGCGAATCGGGCTGCGGCAAATCCACCCTGGCCCGTGCCCTGACGCTGATCGAAGAGCCGTCCTCCGGCTCCTTGAAAATCGCCGGTCAGGAAGTCGCTGGTGCAGACAAGGCCCAGCGCAAGCAACTGCGCAAAGACGTGCAGATGGTGTTCCAGAGCCCGTACGCGTCGTTGAACCCACGGCAGAAAATCGGTGATCAGCTTGCAGAGCCATTATTGATCAACACCAACCTCAGCGCCTCGGAACGTCGCGACAAAGTCCAGGCAATGATGAAACAGGTGGGCTTGCGTCCCGAGCACTACCAGCGTTATCCGCACATGTTCTCCGGCGGTCAGCGCCAGCGGATCGCCCTGGCTCGCGCGATGATGCTGCAACCGAAAGTGCTGGTGGCGGACGAACCGACTTCAGCGCTGGACGTGTCGATTCAAGCGCAGGTACTCAACCTGTTCATGGATTTGCAGCAAGAGTTCAACACGGCCTACGTGTTCATCTCCCACAACCTGGCCGTGGTGCGCCACGTCGCCGATCACGTGATGGTGATGTACCTCGGCCGCCCCGTGGAAATGGGCCCGAAAGAGGACATCTACACCCGTCCGCTGCACCCGTACACCCAGGCACTGTTGTCGGCCACTCCGACCATTCACCCGGATCCGGACAAGCCGAAAATCAAGATCGTCGGCGAACTGCCGAACCCGCTGAACCCACCGTCCGGTTGCGCCTTCCACAAGCGCTGCCCGTACGCGACCGAGCGCTGCAGCATCGAAGAACCAGCCCTGCGCCTGCTCGATACCCGCCAGGTGGCTTGCCACTACGCCGAGCAATTCCTCGACGGCGCGGCATAAAATGTGGGAGCGGGCTTGCTCGCGAAAGCGGTCGGTCAGTCGACATTGATATTGACTGGCATGACGCCTTCGCGAGCAAGCCCGCTCCCACAGAGACACTTGACCTGTTCACCAACCCCTTTTATTCCGATTGCGCATCGGTCCAGCAGGAGGGGTTTTCTTTTGTCCGTCATTTACGTTTGCGTGTCTTCCTCATCCTCATCCTCATCGGTGTCTGGGTCGTCATCGTCTGATTCGGACGCGGCAATCATCAGCTCGCTGTGCACGCCTTGCCCGTTCGAGGCCTGCTCATCATGGTCCGGGCACTCCGCCCATGCCGCCGCCGACGTGCCGAGGGACAGCATCACCAAAACCTTAAGCAACAACACAATGCGTTGAAAAATGCTCATAGCCGATTCCATCCTTTCTTGTGTGAAGCATGGGTGCCGGACTGGCGCTGAGTGAAATCTAGTTCCGATTGGCCGGGTTCTCCAGATAGGACGCTACCGGGTAGCAGGAAATGCCATTGGAAGATAGATTGGTTTGGAATAGCTGTTATGCCGAACCGATATTACTGTGGAAGCGGGCTTGCTCGCGAAAGCGTCGGGTCAGTCGACATCAATGTTGAATGAAAGGCCGCTTTCGCGAGCAAGTCGGATCGCCGCACCGCCGCTCCCACATTTTGACCGAGTAGGGCAAAAAAAAATCCCCGAGGCTTACGCATCGGGGCTTTGGGTGTTACCGCTCAACGCTTAATGATGCTCACGCGTCGCACGGAATTTCACGTCTGGCCAACGCTCTTCCATCAGCGCCAGGTTGACCCGGGTCGGGGCCAGGTAGGTCAGATGACCGCCGCCGTCGACCGCGAGGTTTTCCACGGCCTTGACCCGGAACTCCTCGAGCTTCTTCTTATCATCGCAATCAATCCAGCGCGCGGAATAAACAGTGATCGGCTCATACGAGCACTCGACCTTGTATTCCTCTTTCAAGCGACTGGCGACCACATCGAACTGCAGCACGCCGACGGCGCCGAGGATGATGTCGTTGCTGCGCTCGGGGAAGAACACCTGAGTGGCGCCTTCTTCAGCCAGTTGTTGCAAGCCCTGACGCAGTTGCTTGGATTTCAGCGGATCACGCAGACGCACGCGACGGAACAGTTCCGGAGCGAAGTGCGGAATACCGGTGAAGCCCAGGACTTCACCTTCGGTAAAGGTGTCACCGATCTGGATGGTGCCGTGGTTGTGCAAACCGATGATGTCGCCGGCAAACGCTTCTTCCAGTTGCTCACGCTCGGAGGAGAAGAAGGTCAGCGCATCGCCGATCCGCACGTCCTTGCCGGTGCGCACGTGGCGCATTTTCATGCCTTTTTCGTATTTGCCGGAGCAGATACGCATGAAGGCGATGCGGTCGCGGTGTTTCGGGTCCATGTTCGCCTGGATCTTGAATACGAAGCCTGCGAACTTCTCTTCAACCGGCTCCACGGTGCGCTCATTGGCGACACGGGCCAGCGGTTTCGGCGCCCAGTTGACCACGGCATCGAGCACGTGATCGACACCGAAGTTGCCCAATGCGGTACCGAAGAACACCGGGGTCAGTTGGCCGTCGAGGAATTCCTGTTGATTGAATTCGTGACAGGCACCCTGCACCAGTTCCAGTTGATCGACGAAGCGATCGTACTCGTCGCCCAAGTGCGCGCGGGCTTCGTCGGAGTCGAGTTTCTCGATGATTTTCACATCGGTGCGCTCGTGGCCGTGGCCGGCGGTGTAGACGATGATGTAGTCGTCGGCGAGGTGATAAACGCCTTTGAAATCGCGGTAGCAACCGATCGGCCAGGTGATCGGCGCCGCTTTGATTTTCAGGACCGCTTCGATTTCGTCGAGCAGTTCGATCGGGTCGCGGATGTCACGGTCGAGTTTGTTGATGAAGCTGACGATCGGCGTGTCACGCAGACGGCAGACGTCCATCAGCGCGATGGTCCGTGGCTCTACACCCTTACCGCCGTCGAGGACCATCAAGGCCGAGTCCACCGCGGTCAGGGTGCGGTAGGTGTCTTCGGAGAAGTCTTCGTGGCCCGGGGTGTCGAGCAGGTTGACCATGTGATCGCGATACGGGAACTGCATGACCGACGTGGTAATGGAAATACCCCGTTGTTTTTCCATTTCCATCCAGTCGGAGGTGGCATGGCGGTCGGATTTACGCGACTTCACCGTACCAGCAATCGCAATCGCCTTGCCCATCAGCAGGAGCTTCTCGGTGATGGTGGTTTTACCGGCATCGGGGTGGGAAATAATGGCGAAAGTGCGGCGTTTCGCGACTTCGGCGGCCTGTTTGGTCATGGGAAATCGCCTGGCAGGTGATTCAAAAAAGGGCGGCGAGTATAGCTCAAATCGACATCTACGGACCACCGTTCGCCCTGTAGCAGCTGCCGAGCCCGCGAGGCTGCGTTCGGCGGCGAAGCCGTCGTAGAGTCGCCAACCGCGGTCAATCTGACACACCGCAGAGCCTGGTTTTACGACGGCTGCGCCGCCGAACGCAGCCTCGCAGGCTCGGCAGCTGCTACGGGATGAGGGGCGACCGGGGTGGCCCAATAGAGTCTTACGTGGGAACCTTTTGAACAGTAGAGACGTCCACTCCCCTGTTACGACCCATCGTCAGGGGCTGAAAAAATCAGCAAGTTAGCCTGACGAGGCTGCGCTTATGGCTTGATCTCATGCGGTTTTATCAGCATGAAGAGCTGCTTCTCGCGAACGTTGATAATCCCGGCAGCCAGGAATGGCATGCCCCACGGGACTGCGTCCGCCGACAAAGAAAAAAGGAGTCCGCCTGTGGCTATTCGCTATGGCAAAGGGCTGACAGGAGGTGCGGTTGTCGTCGCCCTTCTGGCCCTGCTGGTCCACTGGATTGGCATCAACACGATCGAACAGTACCGCGACGATTTGTTGTTTTACCTGCAAGCTCATCTGATTCTTGTCCTCGTTTCCATGCTGGCCGCCCTCGTTGTGGGCATCCCCGCCGGCATCTTCCTCAGCCGCCCGACCATGGTTGGACGCGCCGAACGCTTCATGCAGATCTTCAACATTGGCAACACCGTGCCGCCACTCGCCGTATTGGCCATCGCCCTGGGGATCCTCGGCATCGGCAGCGGCCCGGCGATCTTCGCTCTGTTCCTCGCCTCGCTGTTGCCAATCGTACGCAACACCTATGAAGGGCTGAAAAACGTCCAGGGTTCACTCAAGGAAGCGGCCGTCGGCATTGGCATGACACCGACTCAGGTGCTGTGGCGCGTCGAACTGCCGAACGCTGTGCCGATCATCATCGGTGGCGTGCGTGTGGCCCTGGCGATCAACGTCGGGACTGCACCGCTGGCGTTCCTGATCGGCGCCAACAGTCTGGGCAGCCTGATTTTCCCAGGCATCGCCTTGAACAATCAGCCGCAACTGCTGCTCGGCGCGGCCTGCACCGCCCTGCTGGCCTTGCTGCTCGACGGTCTGGTGACACTCGCCAGCCGCCTCTGGCTCGAACGCGGCTTGCGCCCGTCTTAAGCCTCGGCAAAGGAATATCTATGAAAAAAATATGCTTATTTTTAGGCTGCGCCCTGCTGTTCGCAGGAATCGCCCAAGCCGCTGAAAAACCCGTGATCCGCATCGGCGCCCGGGTGTTCACCGAACAAACCCTGCTGGCGGAAATCACCTCCCAGTACCTGCGCACCAAGGGTTACGACACTCAGGTGACCGGCGGTCTGGGCAGCAACCTGGCCCGCAGCGCCCACGAAAGTGGTCAGCTGGATTTGATGTGGGAATACACCGGCGTATCGTTGGTGGCTTACAACCACATCACTGACAAGCTCGACAGCGCTCAGTCCTACGCCAAGGTCAAAGAACTCGACGCGAAAAAAGGCCTGATCTGGCTGACCCCGTCGAAGTTCAGTAACACCTACGCCCTGGCGCTGCCGGAAAGCACCGCGAAGGCTTACCCGCAAATCAACACCATCAGCGAGCTGAACACGGTGCTGCAGGCTGAGGCGAAGACCCATCACCTGGTGGCGCTGGATACCGAGTTCGCCAACCGTTCCGACGGTCTGGACGGCATGGTCGACCTCTACGGCATGAACCTGACCCGCAACAACATCCGTCAGATGGATGCCGGGCTGGTCTACACCGCCCTGCGCAACGGCCAAGTGTTTGCCGGCCTGGTCTACACCACCGACGGTCGCTTGAACGCCTTCAAGCTCAAGTTGCTCGAAGACGACAAGCATTACTTCCCCGACTACACCGCCGCCCCGGTGGTGCGCCAGGTCTACCTCGACGCCCACCCGAAACTTGCCGAAGAACTCAAACCACTGGCCGAACTGTTCGACGACGCCACCATGCGCCAGCTCAACGCGCGGGTTGATGTCGATCACGAAAGCCCTTCATCCGTTGCCGTCGATTTCCTGCGCCAGCATCCACTGAACTAAGGAGGAAAAGACATGGATTTTCTGAACGCCTTTTCCCATCTCGACTGGCCGCAGGTTTTGCAACTGACCGGGCAGCACATCACCCTTGTCGGTATTGCCGTGACCCTGGCGATTCTCGTTGGCGTGCCGCTGGGCGTCCTGATGACACGCTTCCCGACACTCGCCGGCCCGTTGCAAGCCAGCGCCACGGTGCTGCTGACCGTTCCGTCGATTGCGCTGTTCGGCCTGCTGCTGCCGTTCTACTCAAAATTCGGCCAGGGCCTGGGCCCGATGCCGGCGATCACCGCAGTGTTTCTGTATTCGCTGCTGCCGATCATGCGTAACACCTACCTCGCCTTGACCGGCGTGGAACCTGGCATTCGCGAAGCCGCGCGCGGCATCGGCATGACCTTCGGCCAGCGCTTGCGCATGGTCGAACTGCCCATCGCCGTGCCGGTGATCCTCGCCGGCGTGCGCACCGCCGTGGTCATGAATATCGGCGTGATGACCATCGCCGCGACCATCGGCGCCGGTGGCCTCGGTGTACTCATTCTCGCTTCCATCAGCCGCAGCGACATGTCGATGCTGATCGTCGGCGCCGTGCTGGTCAGTCTCCTGGCCATCTTCGCCGACCTGCTTCTGCAATGGCTGCAACGCACGCTGACTCCAAAAGGACTCCTGAAATGATCGAACTTCAAAACCTCAGCAAGACCTTCCAAAGCAACGGCAAAGATGTGAAAGCCGTGGACTCGGTAAGCCTGACCGTCAATGAAGGCGAGATCTGTGTGTTCCTCGGGCCATCGGGCTGCGGCAAAAGCACCACGCTGAAGATGATCAACCGGTTGATCAAACCGACCTCGGGCAAGATCCTGATCAACGGCGAAGACACCACCGACCTCGACGAAGTGACCCTGCGCCGTAACATCGGTTATGTGATCCAACAGATCGGTCTGTTCCCGAACATGACCATCGAGGAAAACATCACTATCGTTCCGCGCCTGCTCGGCTGGGACAAACAGAAATGCCACGACCGCGCCCGCGAATTGATGAGCATGATCAAGCTCGAACCCAAGCAGTATCTGACTCGCTATCCGCGTGAATTGTCCGGCGGCCAGCAGCAACGGATCGGCGTGATTCGTGCGCTGGCAGCGGATGCGCCGCTGCTGTTGATGGACGAACCGTTCGGCGCGGTCGACCCGATCAACCGCGAGATGATCCAGAACGAATTCTTCGAGATGCAACGGGCGCTGAACAAGACCGTGATCATGGTCAGCCACGACATCGACGAAGCGATCAAGCTAGGCGACAAGATCGCGATTTTCCGCGCCGGCAAACTGCTACAGATCGATCACCCGGATACGCTGCTGGCGCACCCGGCGGATGACTTTGTCAGCAACTTCGTCGGCCAGGACAGCACCCTCAAGCGTCTGTTGCTGGTCAAAGCGCAAGACGCGGCGGACAACGCGCCGTCGGTGAGCCCGGAAACCCCGGTGGCCGAAGCGCTGGAGTTGATGGACGAACTGGACCGTCGTTACGTGGTGGTTACCTGTGCCGAGAACAAGGCCTTGGGCTACGTGCGCCGTCGCGACCTGCACCGCCAGACCGGCACCTGCACGCAATACCTGCGCGAGTTCAACGCCACCGCGGTATACGACGAGCATTTGCGCATCCTGCTGTCGCGCATGTACGAGTTCAACCGCTCGTGGTTGCCAGTGATGGACGCCGAGCGGGTGTTCCTGGGTGAGGTGACTCAGGAATCGATTGCCGAATATTTGAGTTCCGGCAAGTCCCGTGGGGGCAAGACCAGCATTGTCTCGCCAGCGGAAGCTGCGTTGGTCTGACCGACCCTGTGGCGAGGGAGCTTGCTCCCGCTCGGTTGCGCAGCAGCCGCAAATTTGGGGCCGCTTCGCAGCCCAGCGGGAGCAAGCTCCCTCGCCACAAAGGCCATGCACATCCCTCCAAAAATCCTCATTCGGGGAACATCACACTGTCATGCAGGTCGGTTACATCAGTAGCTGTCCGGGACCGCACGACGGAAGCGTGCAAAAACGCGACATTTTTTGTTGATCTCGAGCTCCTCACGCCCTAAAGTTCGCGCCGAACGTCCATGCTGGAAACGATCCATCCGGCTCAAGTACTGACGACGAGACAGCAAGGCCAAGGGAAGCGCCGCCTCCCATGGCCTTTTTGCTTTCGGCGACATGCCTTGGGAAGTAGGCGAACCAAAGTGGGGATACGGAGGACGTTCATTTGCACCCATTGATAATTTCAGTTTGCCAGTAGGAGTTCCCAGCATGTCGATCAACGTCGAAGACTATTTCGCGCGCGATACCTTCCAGAAAATGAAGGCCTTCGCCGACAAACAAGAAACCCCGTTCGTGGTGATCGACACCGCGATGATCAGCCAGGCCTATGACGACCTGCGTGCCGGTTTCGAGTTCGCCCAGGTCTACTACGCGGTCAAGGCCAACCCGGCCGTTGAAATCATCGACCTGCTCAAAGAGAAAGGCTCGAACTTCGACATCGCGTCGATCTACGAGCTCGACAAAGTGATGAACCAGGGCGTCAGCGCGGATCGCATCAGCTACGGCAACACCATCAAAAAATCCAAAGACATTCGCTACTTCTACGACAAGGGCGTGCGTCTGTACGCCACCGACTCCGAAGCCGACCTGCGCAACATCGCCAAGGCGGCTCCGGGCTCGAAAGTCTATGTGCGCATCCTCACCGAAGGCTCGACCACGGCCGACTGGCCTTTGTCGCGTAAATTCGGCTGCCAGACCGACATGGCTATGGACCTGCTGATCCTCGCCCGCGACCTGGGCCTGGTGCCTTACGGCATCTCTTTCCACGTTGGCTCGCAACAACGCGACATCAGCGTCTGGGACGCAGCGATTGCCAAGGTCAAAGTGATCTTCGAGCGTCTGAAAGAAGAAGACGGTATCCACCTCAAGCTGATCAACATGGGTGGTGGCTTCCCGGCCAACTACATCACCCGTACCAACAGCCTGGAAACCTACGCTGAAGAAATCATCCGTTTCCTCAAGGAAGACTTCGGTGACGACTTGCCGGAAATCATCCTGGAGCCGGGCCGCTCGCTGATCGCCAACGCCGGCATTCTGGTCAGTGAAGTGGTACTGGTGGCACGTAAATCCCGTACCGCCGTTGAGCGATGGGTGTACACGGATGTGGGTAAATTCTCCGGCCTGATCGAAACCATGGACGAAGCCATCAAGTTCCCGATCTGGACCGAGAAGAAAGGTGAAGTGGAAGAAGTGGTCATCGCCGGCCCAACCTGCGACAGCGCCGACATCATGTACGAAAACTACAAGTACGGTTTGCCGTTGAACCTGGCGATCGGTGATCGCTTGTACTGGCTGTCGACCGGTGCTTATACCACCAGCTACAGCGCTGTTGAGTTCAATGGCTTCCCGCCGCTGAAGTCGTTCTACGTGTAAAAAGCTGCACGCAGAAATCAAAAAGCCCATGACGTGTCATGGGCTTTTTTGTGTCTGACGTTCCAAGCTGTCGAGGTAGTTGCTATCGGTCTTCCCGCACATGCCATAGACGAAGTACGTAGAGCGTGGAGCCTTGAATCTCATACCGCAACTCATAATGACCAACCAAAAGTCGTCGCACATCTCGCGGCGCGAACTCGTCGACTCGCTCCCCGATTCGCGGATTGCTGAGCAAGGATGTGGGGGCCTGAGTAAGAGATTGCACAGTACGCGCTGCCGCAGGACGATTGACCACCGCAAGAAACTCAAAAAGTCGTGCGAGATCCGATAACGCTTTACTCGCCCACTTCAACTCCATCAGTAAGGTACCGGCAACGGCTTATCGGTACTCAAACTGTCTGCCCAAGCCTGGACAGACTGATGATCGATCACCCGCCCAGCATCAACGTCAGCCATTGCCTCGCGGGTAAGTCGGCTTCGTTCTTCTTCCAGATCTACCCAGTCGGCAAGTGCCTGCTTCACGATCCAGCCCCGTGAACGCTCCATCCTCGCAGCCATCTGATCGACTTTATCAGCAAGCTCCATGGGTACATGGGCAGTCAGGACTTTGGTTGCAGCCATGATTTCGTCTCCAGGAAGCAATTTGACGAGATTTGATTAGTTTTCAATCATAGTGATTTAAACCAACTCAACAACCCCAGATACGCTCCGTTCATCGCTCATCTGGACGAAGCGTTGATGATAGAGGGTCGCCATTTCCCGAATTTGCGGCTTCACCGCGTTCAACAGTGCCTTGCTCGCCACTCGCAAAAAGTTCAGATTCCCACCTGCCAGCGCCTTGCGCAGCCAGACCAACGCTTCGTCGATGTTCCCTTCATCCGCCAGAACGGCGGCATAACTGAATTGCCCACGAAAATCCCCGCCGACCGCCGAGCGTCGATACCAGTCACGGGCAGCTTGCGGATCTGCCGGGTAAACCCGCCCCTCTTCCAGATAACGCCCCACCAGGTTCATCGACTTCGCGTGGCCCAATTCAGCTGCTTGCCGATACAGATTCAGTGCTTGCGTCTGATCCTCTATCACCCCGCGTCCAGTGGCCAGCAGATTGGCGTAGTTGTACATCGCCCAATCCAGTCCGGCTTCAGCGGCAACACAATAATGCCCCGCGGCGATCGTCGCGTCGGCGATGCAACCCCATCCATGTTCATGACAACGGCCGAGCATGTTGCGCGCCATCAAATGCCCACCTTGGGCGGCGATGTCGAACCAACGCACAGCCAGCGGCTGATCCAACTCAATCCCTCGCCCGTCCAGCAAGATTTGCCCAAGAAACGCCTGAGCATCGAGAACGCCTTCACGGGCGGCGATCAGAATCGCCTGGGCTGCGCGCGCCGGGCTTTCGTCGAGCATGGTTTTGAGGCGGTCGCCGTCGAGGATTTCCTCCCGGCGCAAACGAAAGTCCGACACTTACACCTCAACCCAGCGACGCAACAGGTTGTGATAGGTGCCGGTGAGGCGGATCAGTGAAGGATGGTCGGGCATGTCCTGGGTCAACTGCTGAATCGCCCCGTCCATCTCAAACAGCAAGGCGCGCTGACTGTCTTCACGCACCAGGCTTTGGGTCCAGAAAAACGAAGCGAAACGGGTGCCGCGCGTAACGGCGTTGACCTTGTGCAGGCTAGTGCCGGGATACAGGACCATGTCGCCGGCCGGCAATTTCACGCGCTGGGTGCCGAAGGTGTCCTGGATTTCCAGTTCGCCGCCGTCGTAGTCCTCCGGTTCACTGAAGAACAGCGTCGCCGACAGGTCGGTGCGCACCCGCTCGATGCTGCCCTTGGGCTGACGCACGGCGTTGTCGATGTGGAAGTCGAAACTGCCACCGGCCGTGTAGCAGTTCAGTAACGGAGGGAAAACCTTGTGCGGTAACGCCGCTGACATGAACTGCGGATTTTTCCACAACCGTTCGAGCATCGCCGCACCGATTTCCTTGGCCAACGGATGCCCTTCAGGCAACTGCAGATTGTGTTTGGCCTTCGCCGACTGGTAACCGGCGGTGATTTTGCCATCGGCCCAATCCGTCTGCGCCAGGGCCTCACGAATGCGCTGCACTTCTTCTTTCGCGAACACGCCGGGAATGTGCAGCAACATGTAAAGACACCTGAAGGCAAAGGGGCGCCAATGGTATTGATTCTTATTGCCTGTGTAAAACCCGAGCGACGAATGAAACTGCAAAAACCGTAAAGGTAAATTGTAAAGAATGTAAATTCATCGCAAATAGTAACGTTTCGCAATTGATACAAATACGTGTTTACCCTATATTCCGCGACCTCAAATCCTTGGGGAGGGGAATTCACATGTCACGCCAACAACTACAATTAACGGTCAGTTCACCGCGTTTGCTCGCGTCTGCAATCGGCGTGGCGATCACTGCCGGCTCTGCGGGCCACATGGTTTTCGCGGCCGAGAAGACCGACGAAAAAGCGCCCAACAATGCGATTTCCCTGGACGCGACCAGCGTTGTGGGCGAGCAGGATGACACCTCCTACAAGACCGATACCTCGGCCTCCAAGAAGTACACCGCGCCACTGCGCGAGACGCCGAAAAGCGTCACCGTGATCCCGCAACAAGTGATTCGCGACACCGGCGCCACCAGCCTGGTCGACGCCCTGCGCACCACTCCGGGCATCACCTTCGGTGCCGGCGAAGGCGGCAACCCGGCCGGCGATCGTCCGATCATTCGCGGCTTCAACGCCGAAAGCGACGTGTTCATCGACGGCATGCGTGACCCGGCGTCCCAGAGCCGCGAGATTTTCAACGTTGAATCGGTCGAAGTCAGCAAAGGTCCGGGTTCAGCCTTCACCGGCGCCGGTTCCACCGGTGGCAGCCTGAACCTGGTGAGCAAGACCGCCAAACTGGGCAATGCCTATAACGGTGGCTTCACCTGGGGTTCGGACCAGACCAAGCGCACCACTCTCGATCTGAATCAGCAGATGACCGACACCTCGGCCGTCCGCCTGAATCTGATGAAGCACGAAGCCAACGTCGCCGGCCGTGATGCCGTGGACGTCAGTCGCTGGGGCGTGGCACCGTCCTTCGCCTTCGGCCTGGGCACCGACACCCGCTTGACCGTCGGCTACTACCACGTCGAGACCGACGACATGCCCGACTACGGCATCCCGTTGACCTTGAGTCCCAATCGCAGCAAGTACAACGTCGACAAGCCGGCCAATGTTGACCGCGACAACTTCTACGGCCTCACCAGCCGCGACTTTCGCCAGACCACCAATGACAGCGGCACCATCAAGATCGAACACGATCTGAATGAAGACCTGACCGTATCGAACAGCTTCCGCATGTCCCATTCGACCCTGGACTACATCGTCACCAACCCGGACGACAGCAAGGGCAACGTGGTCAATGGCAACGTTTACCGTGGCGCGAAGAGCCGTAACTCGACGTCCAGCGGCTGGATCAACCAGACCGACCTGAGCGCCAAGTTCAACACTGGCTCCATCGAGCACAGCCTGGTGACCGGCCTGGAGTTTTCCTATCAGGACACCCACAACCGCCCGTACACCCTGACCTCCACCGCCAGCGGCACCCGATGCAACGGCGCCCTGTTCACCTCCGGCGACTGCACCAGCCTGTACAACCCGACGCCTGGGGATAGCTGGAACGGTACGATCACCGACAGCACCGCGTTCACTGACACCGACACCAAAACCGCCGCGGCCTACGTGTTCGATACCTTGGAGTTCAACGAGCAATGGTCCCTGAACCTGGGCCTGCGTTATGACAACTACCAGGTCGAATCCAGCGGCCACGCCAACGCCAGCAGCACAGCGCCAGCGAACGATTTCTCCCGTGCGAACACCAGCGACCTGGTGAACTACCAGATCGGCGTGGTCTACAACCCGTTGCCTAACGGCAGCATCTACGCGGCCTACTCGACCTCCAGCAACCCGGCCGGCGAAACCAGCGGCAACGGTGGCCTGGAACTGGCAGCGAACAACGCCAGTCTGGATCCGGAAAAGAACCGCAACTACGAAATCGGCACCAAGTGGGACTTCTTCGGTGACGATCTGTCGCTGACCGCCGCGCTGTTCCGTACCGAGAAAACCAACGCGCGGATCAACGATCCGGACGGCGGCACCACTCAAGTGCTGGACGGCGAACAGCAGGTCAATGGCCTGGAACTGGGCTACACCGGCAAGCTGACCCGTAACTGGAGAATCTTCGGCGGCTACACCTACATGGAAAGCGAAGTGGTCAAAACCACCCTCGCCGCCGATGAAGGCAACCACATGCCAAGCACCCCACGGAACAACTTCACATTCTGGTCGACCTACGACCTGGTGCCGGACAAGTTGACCGTCGGTGCCGGTGCGACCTTCGTCGATTCCCAGTTCGGCAACGTCGCCAACTCGGTGGAGATCCCGTCCTACTGGCGTTACGACGCGATGGCCAGCTACCGCCTGACCAAGAACATCGACCTGCAACTCAACGTACAGAACCTGACCGACAAGCGTTATTTCGATCAGATACTCCAGAACCACTACGCCCACGTGGCGGCGGGCCGTACCGCCCTGCTGAGTGCCAACTTCCACTTCTGATAATAGAAGCGTGAAGGCCAAAGCCCAAATGCCAGTCAGTTAAACGAGAATCCCTGTGGGAGCGGGCTTGCCCGCGAAAGCAGTGTATGGAGCGACATCAAAGGTGACTGTACCGCCGTCTTCGCGGGCAAGCCCGCTCCCACAGGTTCCGCGGCGTAACTGACTGGCATTAGGCCAAAGCCCCGTTCATCGAAGTGAACGGGGCTTTTGTGTGTAAAAAAGAATGCTTCTCGACAACTCACGGCATAATGCGCGCCGTGATGATGACTTTTGAACGAACAAGGCGAGCGACGTGTTGAAGAAATCCCTGTTCCAGTTGCACTGGTTTTTCGGCATCAGCGCCGGACTGGTCCTGGCCCTGATGGGCATCACCGGGGCTGCGGTATCGTTCCAGGATGAAATCCTGCGGGCGCTGAACCCCTCTGTGCTGCACGTCGAGAAGCAGATTGCCGGCGTACTGCCGCCTGCCGAACTGGTGGAGAAAATCGAAGGAGCTTCGGGCAAGACAGTCTCGATGCTCTGGGTCGAGACCGACAGCGGCAACGCCGCGCGGGTGATCTTCACCGCGCCACCCGGTGAACGTCGCGGGCCGATGCGGTACTTCGACCCGTACACCGGCGAGTTCATGGGCGACGTCACGGGCCAGGATTTCTTTGGCCTGATGCTGCAACTGCACCGGGTCCTGGCCATAGGCGACATCGGCCGGCAGATCACCGGCGCCTGTACGCTGATTCTGGTGTTCTTCTGTCTGTCCGGCCTGTACCTGCGCTGGCCGCGCCAGTGGAAAAACTGGCGCGCCTGGCTGACCCTGGACTGGAATAAAAAGGGCCGCAGCTTCAACTGGGATCTGCACTCGGTGGCCGGTACCTGGTGCCTGGTGTTCTATCTTTTGGCGGCGCTGACCGGGTTGTCCTGGTCGTACGAGTGGTACAACAAAGGCCTGACCCGGCTGCTTTCCGACTCGCCGCAGAACGAACGAGTGCGCAGTGGTCGCGGTCCTGCGCCAAGCGGCCCGGCCCCCACTGCCGATTACGCTGCGATATGGAGCAGCATCTATAGCGCCGCCGGCCCTGGTCTTTCGTCCTATAACGTTCGTATGCCGCCCGTGGCCGGGCAACCGGCAACCGTGTTCTACCTGCTGAAGAACTCACCTCACGACCAGGCACGGAACCAGCTCACCCTCGATCCGGCGACCGGCATCGTCAGCCGTCATGACCGCTACAGCGACAAGAGCCTCAAGGCGCAACTGCTGACCAGCATCTATGCGCTGCACGTCGGCAGTTATTTCGGGATGATCGGGCGGATTATCCTGACAATCGCCGCACTAACCATGCCGCTGTTTTTCATCACTGGCTGGTTGCTGTACCTGGATCGTCGACGCAAGAAACGTCAGATCAAGGACGCCCGCAAAGGCCTCGCGCAACCGGGCAGCGACGCGCCGGCATGGCTGATCGGCTTCGCCAGTCAGAGCGGATTCGCCGAACAGCTCGCCTGGCAGACCGCCGGACAATTGCAGGCCGCCGGGTTGCCGGTGAAGGTTCAACCGTTGGCCAATGTCAGCAAACAAGACCTGCAGGATTCCAGCAACGCGTTGTTTGTGGTCAGCACCTTCGGCGACGGTGAAGCGCCCGACAGCGCCCGAGGATTCGAACGCAAAGTGCTAGGCCGGGCGTTGAGCTTCGACAGCCTTAACTATGCCGTGCTCGGCCTCGGTGACCGCCAGTATCAACACTTCTGCGGCTTCGCCCGCCGCTTACACACCTGGCTGGGCGAGCACGGCGGCAAGACCTTGTTTGCCCCGGTGGAAGTCGACAGCGGCGACCCTTACGCCCTGCGTCACTGGCAACAGCAACTCGGTCTGTTGACTGGCCAGGCGCCGGTCGACACCTGGCAAGCGCCAAGCTACGACAACTGGACCCTGACCCGCCGCGAATTGATGAACCCGGACAGCAGCGGTTCACCCGTGTACTTGCTCGGCCTCAGCGCCCCCACCACCAGCAGCTGGCTGGCCGGTGATCTGGTGGAAGTGCTGCCGCGCAATTGTCCGTGGGCCATCGAGCATTTCCTCGACGGCCTGGGGATCGATGGTCGGGCAACGGTTGAGTTCGATGGCCTGTCGCAAACGCTGGAACAAGCCCTCGCCAGCCGCCAACTGCCCGAGAACCGCACCCATCTGGTCGGCCTGCACGCGCAAGCGCTGGCGGACGCCCTGGTGCCGTTGGCCATGCGCGAATACTCCATCGCCTCGATCGCCGCCGACGGCGTGCTGGAGTTGATCGTGCGCCAGGAACTGCATGCCGACGGCCGCTTGGGCGTCGGTTCCGGCTGGTTGACCGAATACACGCCCGTGGGCAGCAGCATCCGTTTGCGGGTGCGACGCAACAGTGGTTTCCATCTACCGAACGAACCGGTGCCGATGATCCTGCTGGGCAACGGCACCGGGCTGGCCGGGTTGCGCAGTTTGCTCAAGGCGCGGATAGCCGACGGGCAGCAGCGTCACTGGCTGCTGTTCGGCGAGCGTAATCGCGAGCACGATTACTTGTGTCGCGCAGAGCTTGAGGAATGGTTGACTGCCGGGGATCTGGAACGACTGGACCTGGCATTTTCCCGGGATCAGGCCGAGAAGATCTATGTGCAGGATCGCCTGCGCGAGTCTGCCGGTGAGCTGAAAAAATGGCTGGCCGATGGCGCCGTGATTTACATCTGCGGCAGCTTGCAGGGGATGGCTTCAGGGGTGGATCACGTGCTCAACGAATTGCTGGGCATTGAAGAAGTCGACCGCCTGATCGAACAAGGCCGCTACCGCCGCGACGTCTACTGACACCCTTGATCCCTGTGGGAGCGACCTGTGGCGAGGGGGCTTGCCCCCGTTGGGCTGCGAAGCGGCCCCAAAATCTCTGATGTACCAAAGATCGTGTGAGTGCTACGCACTCAAACGGGGGCAAGCCCCCTCGCCACAGGTCGCTCCCACATCTATTCGTCCGGTGTCCGCTCAAACGATAGTTGCCAGCCTCACACCGGCTGCAACTTGCGCTCAAACACCTCCACCCCATCCAGATCCCGCAACACCACACTCAGCTCCCCGCTCTGCCCATCGATATTCACCTCGCCAAAAAACTGAAACCCGGCAAACGGTGAGGTGTTCTGCGCCGGTGGTGCTTTCTCGAACACCACTTCGGGACCGAAGGTTTTATCCAGCGTATTAGGCCCGAAACTCCCCGCATTCAGCGGCCCCGCAACAAACTCCCAGAACGGTTCGAAGTCCTGAAACGCCGCGCGGTCCGGGTGGTAATGGTGCGCCGCGCAGTAATGCACATCCGCCGTCAGCCAGACGAAATTGCGCACCTGCTGCGCCCGCAGAAAACCGAGCAATTCAGCAATTTCCACTTCACGGCCCTGAGCCGGGCCCGGATCACCGTTGGCCACCGCTTCCCAACGCGCCACGCCGGGACTGACTTCACCGTCCGGCACGCCGAGACCGATGGGCATGTCGGCGGCGATGACTTTCCATTGGGCCTGGGAGCCTTTCAATTCACGCTTGAGCCAGTCCAATTGTTCTCGGCCGAGAAACGGTTTGGCGGCACCCAGGTTGTCATCATTGGCGCCGCGATAACTGCGCATGTCGAGCACGAACACATCCAGCAGCGGCCCATAACTCAGCTTGCGATAAATTCGTCCACCACCGTCGGCGCTCTGCAGGCGCATCGGTGCGTATTCCAGCCAGGCCTGCCGCGCGCGGCCCATCAGGCTGTGGACATCTTTGCTCTTGTAGCGCTCATCCAGTTGCTTGCCCGGCGACCAGTTGTTCACCACTTCGTGGTCGTCCCACTGCCAGATTTGCGGGACCTCGGCGTTGAAGCGGCGGAGGTTTTCGTCCATCAGGTTGTAGCGGTAATTGCCGCGATACTCGTCGATGGTTTCGGCGACTTTGCTCTTGGCTTCGCTGGTGAGATTGCGCCATACCCGACCACTTTCGGTGGTCAGTTGCGCTGGCACCGGGCCGTCGGCGTAGATGGTGTCGCCGCTGTGGATAAAAAAGTCCGGCAGGCGCATACGCATGGCTTCGTAGATGCGCATGCCACCGATGTCCGGGTTGATGCCAAAGCCCTGGCCGACCGTGTCGCCACTCCAGACGAACCGAATATCCCGCCGAGCGGTTGGCACACTGCGCAGATGACCGAACCAGGGTTCACTGGCGACTCCGCTCTGGGCGTCTTCGAAAGTCACGCGGTAGAAAATCGCCTGATCGACGGGCAGGCCAGTGAGTTCGACCCGGGCGGTGAAGTCGGTGCGGGCATCGGCCAATGGCGAGACGAATCGACGAGGGTTGCTGAACAGGCTGCGCGTGTCCCACTCCACCACCATCCGCGCCGCACGGTCGCTACGGCTCCAGATCATCGCCCGGTCGCCCAATAGATCGCCGGACTGCACGCCATCGGTGAGTTGCGGCCGATCCTTGACCGAAGCGATCACCGCCGGGGCCAGGCCTGGCAGCAACAGCCCGGCGCCAACGGCTTGCATGACACGACGGCGGCCGAGGTCGAATTCGCTCATGGTGTTCTCCCTGAAAAAGGAAAACTTAAGCATGGCCGTGTGAATCAGGTATGACACAAAAATCTGCCGATGCAGCAGATCCCTGTGGGAGCGGGCTTGCTCGCGAAGAGGTCGTGCCAGTCGACATCATCGTTGCCTGAAACACCGCCTTCGCGAGCAAGCCCGCTCCCACAGGGTTTGGCGATCTAGCCGGGCGGATCGAGGTTATCCAGCGCCCGATTCACCGCCAGCTCACCGAGCATGACCACTTGTTGAATCCCCCAACAGGGTGTTGCGATGTGTTCCCTCCATCAACCCCGCGAAATCACTGAGCATCACGCTCGCCGAGGCCAGTGACTCACAGGCGTTGGCCAGCAGGGTTTCGCTATCGATCTCGGGGGCAATGACGTACAGGGTACTGGGTTTGCGTGGGGTGTCCTGGAGGACGGGCGATTTGAGGTAATGAACGAGGGCACGCTCGATAGCTTCGTGCAGTTTTTTTGGGTCGATGTTTTCAGATGAGGATGCCGGATCGGTGTCCGACGGGTTGGGTGTTGCCTTGAACATATGTGTTTCCTTCAGTAGTAGAGCCGCAACCGTCTCGCTACTAAACGAAGGGGGTGGCGGCTGTGCGCAAGTTAGTAGACCGGGAAGGAAACGAAACCGGCGCGCCCAAGGGCGCCATGCGCACAGCCACCATCAAGTGCAGGCGAACACCTGACAAGATGATACTTATGCAACCGTCGTAACCTTCCGGGCTACTAAACCCGATCACTGGGAATCAGTGACGGGAATCAAGTTACCGAGGGCGTCCAAGGCGCACAAGCCGGCGGATTCTGGCGCAGGTGTAGGCAACGACGCAAGATCGTGTAGCCCTCAGGACACCCCCATTTTGATGCAAAAGATCGCGGCTCCCGGCGCCATTTACCGGGCCACAGCTGACCCCGAGCAATGGCCCTTCTTCCCCCTGCAACAACATGAAATAGGAAATTTCAGCACCGCTTTTGGGAAACGTCCTAACGCCAGCCCCTGAGCCTTTCAGTAGGTTCAAGGCGAACCCAGACGAACAAGAAGCGCTGATGAAAAAGCTCGGTTTCCCGGACACCCCGGACTTTCTGCCCATCCCAAGGCAACAACCCACCAAGGAGCAGCTACAAGCCTTCCAGGACGCCGGTGCAGCGGTAGCCGCCATCAACCTAAAAAATGAACTGGACGCCAACGCACGCTGGGAGATGCATCAAAAACAACAGGACGCACTCAACACACAGCCCGATTCGCAGCTTAAGGGTTGCGTGTTCGCCAAGAGCTGCAACCTCCCTGACGGCGTCATCAATCACCACAACCCCGCCGGGTTTGTCCCGGTCGAGAGACTGGCCAACTACGGGGCCTGGGCCGTACTCGGCACTGGTGCGGCGATTACCACCGAAGGCATACCGCTCAAATGGGTGGCTGGCTCGGCCACGGGCAACGCCCTGGCCCAGCGTCTCGGCGGTTCGCTTGCCCTCGGTCTGCTGACAGGCTCAACAGCTGTTGCAACCAGTGCAGCAGTCGGGACCGTGGCACTCCTGATGCCAAACACCCAGCTTGCCCCCGACAGTGCCTTCTACAAAACAGAACAATACGCAGAGCTGGATACCGGTCGAACCCGGGTGCGCATCAACGTGAAGACCTTGCCGGACGGCTCCGTCAACGCTTACGGCTTCTACACCGGCGGGAAAAAAGACTGGGAACTTGTCCCGGTCATCAAGACCACCCGGGAGGGCGAAACATTCGTCGCCGACCTCGGCAACGGCATCGGCCTGATCTGGACGCCCGCAGCGAATCCCGACGACGTACCGCGCATCCCGGCCCTCGAAGGCGCCCCGCCCCTGCCGACGATATGGGTGTATCCGCCCACCGAGCAGGCCAACAAGGCCCTGGTGAACCCGGAGCATCCACCCGAGTATCAGGACGCGATCATCTGGTTCCCTGCGGATGCGGGGCTTGAGCCGATCTACATCGTGCTCAATGCCCGGTTTGAACCCGGTGGGGTTACGGGGGTGGGCGAGGATGTGTCGGGAATCTGGCTTGCTGGGGCTGGCACCGGGTTAGGCGCCCCCATTCCAACACGGATTGCGGATCAGTTAAGAGGACAAACGTTTAGGGACTTCGACGCTTTCAGGGCAACGTTTTGGACTACCGTAGGACATGATCCCGAGCTACTTAGCCAGTTCAAAGCCAGTAACCAAAGCTTCTTACTGAGTGGTAACTCGCCATTTGCACCGAAAACTGAACGCAATGGAGGAAATGCTCGCTACGAACTACATCACATTGAACATATCCAGCATGGCGGCGCTGTTTTTGATGTAGACAACCTTTGTGTAATGACGCCAAAACGACACATTGAAATCCACAAGGAAGATAAGCAGAAACTATGAAAAGCAAATTCAGCGACTACACAGAGAGTGAGTTCGTGGCCTTGTTGCAGAGCATCATCAGCCATGATGGAACGGAGAAGGAAATAGACAGGCTGGTATTCCATTTTGAAGATATGAGTGAACATCCCGCTGGGTCGGATCTAATTTTCTACCCCGAAAAAGGTTCTGATGAATCAGCTGAAGGGATCGCACAAACAGTGAAGAAATGGCGTGTAGCTCAGGGCCTGCCGGGATTTAGAGACTGAACCCAAAAACTGAAGTCATGCCCAAGAGGAAAGCCGCCGACCTGGCTCGATATCGAGGTGACAGGAAAAAAGATCGCAGCCTTTCGGCAGTTCCTACAGATTCGATGTACACCGCAATATCACGGTTGAACACCATCCCGGGCAGGAGCTGCCAAAGGCTGCGATTTTTGCTTTTAAGCCTTGGCCGGCTCCAGCGCCAACTCCACCGTTTCAGGCCGTTTGAGCACCGAATACGTCACCGCCGTCAGC
Source organism: Pseudomonas sp. LBUM1673 (assembly GCF_059695645.1). NCBI lineage: Bacteria > Pseudomonadati > Pseudomonadota > Gammaproteobacteria > Pseudomonadales > Pseudomonadaceae > Pseudomonas > Pseudomonas sp. LBUM1673. The sequence goes on along the minus strand of NZ_CP166780.1, from coordinate 937,689 downwards.
AGACTCCCGGCCACGATCGCCAGCAGATACAACAGCGTATGGTTGATCGCATTCGGAATCAGCATCACGAACAAGCCGCCGTGTGGCGCCATGAGTTTGCAGCCGAAGTACATCGACAACGCGCCGGTCAGCGCGCCGCCGGCGATGCTCGCCGGAATCACCCGCAGCGGGTCTTTGGCGGCAAACGGAATCGCCCCTTCGGAGATAAAGCACAACCCGAGCACCAGCGCCGCTTTACCGGCCTCGCGTTCAGTCTGGGCGAACTTGCGTCGGGCAATGAACGTGGCGATGCCCAGGCCAATCGGCGGCACCATGCCGGCAGCCATGGTCGCGGCCATCGGTGCATAACTTTGTGACGCCAGCAGCCCTACCGAAAATGCGTAAGCCGCCTTGTTGATCGGCCCGCCGAGGTCGACGCACATCATGCCACCCAGCAGCACACCCAGCAGGATGGCGTTGGTGGTGCCCATGCTGTCGAGGAAGTGCGTGAGCCCCGCGAGCATCCCGGCCACCGGTTTGCCGACCACGTAGATCATCACCAGACCGGTGAACAGGCTCGCCAGCAACGGGATGATCAGGATCGGTTTCAGCGCCTCAAGGCTCTGCGGTAAACGCGCATAACGATTGATCGCCTGGGCCGCATAGCCGGCGATGAAACCGGCAATGATCCCGCCGATGAAACCGGCGCCCAGGGTGCTCGCCAGCAAACCACCGATCATCCCCGGCGCCAGGCCCGGGCGGTCGGCGATCGAGTAGGCGATGTACCCCGCCAGCAGCGGCACCATCAGTTTGAACGCGGTCTCGCCGCCGATCTGCATCAGCGCAGCCGCGAGCGTGCCTTCCTCCTTGAACGCGGTGATGCCGAACACGAAGGACAAGGCGATCATCAGACCGCCCGCCACCACCATCGGCAACATGTACGACACACCGGTCAGCAGGTGTTTGTAGATGCCGGTCTTCTCTTGTTTGGCCGAGCCTTTGGCGCCGGTCGAAGCGCTTTCCTGCTTGCCTTCGGCCAGGGCTTTGTTCAGCGTTGCTTCGGCCTGTTTCAGGGCAATACCGGTACCACAGCGGTAGATTTTCTTGCCGGCGAACCGCTCGGTGGCGACTTCGATGTCTGCTGCCAGCAGCACCACGTCGGCATCGGCAATCGCCGCTGCGCTGAGTGGGTTGCGTGCGCCGACCGAGCCCTGGGTTTCCACTTGCAGGTCGTAGCCCAGACGCTTGGCTGTTTGTTGCAAGGCTTCGGCGGCCATGAAGGTGTGGGCGACGCCGGTCGGGCACGCAGTGACGGCCACCAGGCGCGGCGCACTTTTAGCGACCGCAGCAGGCTCGGCCGCGGCTTCGGGCGCGACATAAACCTCGGCTTCCTCCACCCCACGCCGCAGCACCGCTTCGACATCTTGCAGGGCCTGGGCCGGAGTGCTCTGGAATACCCGTTTGCCGACGAACCGCGACATATCCACAGGCGCGCTGGTGACCAGCAACACCCACTCGGCGGCTTCGATGATCGCGGCCGACAGTTGGCGTTCCGGATGGGCTGCGTCAACGACTTCGACACTGGTGCTCCAGCCCTGACGCTGGGCGGCTGCATCGAGCAGACGAGCACACAGCACACTGGTGACCATGCCGTTCGGGCAGGCCGTAACAATGGCTAATTTCATTGCAAACCCTCTTATTGTTCTGTCAGGGGGCGCAGGCGCACGCCCTGTTCGAGCTGCGCCAGTTGCGCGGCGTCGCCAATACCAAAACCGATCTGGGTGACGGCCATGGCGGCAATCGCGGTGGCGGTGCGCAAGGTTTGTTCGGGCGTATCAGCGCTGAGCAAACCGTGGAGCATGCCCGCCAGCAACGAATCCCCCGCACCGACGGTGCTGACCACGCTGACCTTGGGCGGCGTGGCGTGCATGGCCGAGCCGACACTGAACCAGTTCACCCCGTCGGCACCGTGGGAAATCACCACGTGCTCGATGCCATGAGCATGCAAACGGCTCGCCGCCTCGGCTTGGGCGCCCACGGAAACCACCTCGCAATCCAGCGCTTCGGCCAGTTCTTCGGTGTTGGGTTTGATCAGCCACGGGCCGGCCGCCAGACCTGCGCGCAAGGCTTCACCGCTGGTGTCGAGCGCAACCTTCAAGCCGCGGTTTTTCAAGCGATGGATCAGCTCCCGCAACCACTGAGGGTTCACGCCACGGGGCAAACTGCCGGCCACGACGACCGCGTCATGCCCGGGAGCAATCTGGTCAAGACGATCGAGCAAGGCTTGCTGCGCCGCTTCACTGACCCTCGGCCCCGGACCGTTGACGTCGGTGATGCGCCCGTCGCTTTCCGCCAGTTTGATGTTGCTGCGGGTCTCGCCGGGAACGCGGACAAACGCGTCGGTAAAACCGCGTTTGGCAAACAGGGTTTCGAACGCCTGAAGGTTGTCTTCCCCGAGAAAACCGCTGACGGTCAGCTGATGCCCGAGGTCGGCCAGCACCTGCGCCACGTTCACCCCTTTGCCGGCGGCGTGGGTGTGCATTTCGTCGCTGCGATTGACCTGACCGGGCACAAGAATCGGCAACTGAACGGTGAGGTCCAGCGCCGGGTTAAGGGTCAGGGTTAAGATCTTGGCCATTACAGGGCCTCCACTAATGCGCGGACTTCGTTCGCGCTGCCCACGGCCAGGGCCTGTTGGGCAAGGGTTTGAGTCTGGGTCAGGCTGAGTTCACGAATGCGCGCCTTGACCTCGGCAATGCTGCGGCCCGACACGCTCAACTCATCCACACCCAGGCCCACCAGCACCGGTACCGCCAGCGGATCGGCCGCCAGTTCACCGCACACGCCAACCCACTTGCCATGAGCATGAGCCGCACGCACGGTGATGTCGATCAGTTGCAGCACCGCCGGATGCAAGCCGTCAGCCTGGGCCGACAAAGTCGGATGACCACGGTCGATGGCCAGGGTGTATTGCGTCAGGTCGTTAGTGCCGACGCTGAAGAAGTCCACCTCTTTGGCCAGCACCGGCGCCAGCAAAGCGGCCGACGGCACTTCGATCATGATCCCCAGCTGCAAATCGGCCACCGGAATTTCCAGGCGCAGGCGTTCGGTCATGTCCCGCGCCTGACGCCACTCATCGACGCTACCGACCATCGGGAACATGATCCGCAAGGGGCGGTTGTCGGCCGCACGCAGCAAGGCGCGCAACTGCGCTTCCATGACCTGCGGACGTTGCAGAGTCAGGCGAATGCCACGCACCCCGAGGAACGGGTTTTCTTCTTTCGCGATCGGCCAGTACGGCAGCGGTTTGTCACCACCGACGTCGAGGGTGCGCACCACCAGCGGCCGGCCGGCCAGGCCATCGAGGACGCGACGATATTCGACTTCCTGAGTCGCCTCGTCCGGCGCTTGCGAGTGGGCCATGAAAATCAGTTCGGTGCGCAGCAGGCCAATGCCTTCGGCGCCTTGCTCCACCGCGCTGGTGACGCCGGCGCTCTCACCGATGTTGGCGAACACTTCCACGGGGTGGCCGTCGGTGGTCAGCGCCGGTTGATGGCGTTGCTCGGCGGCGGCTTTCAGGCGTAGTTCGCGGGTATCACGCTCTTCGGTGGCGCGCTGCAAGGTCGCGGCATCGGCGTCCACGTGCAGGCGACCACGTTGGCCATCGATCAACAGCGGCGTGCCCGGTTTCAGCAGCAACACGGCGGCGCCTGCGCCCACCAGCGCCGGAATACCCAAGGCCCGGGCGACGATCGCGCTGTGGGCCGTGGCACCACCGCGAGCGGTGAGGATGCCAGCGACGCGCGTCGGATCAAGACGTGCCACATCCGACGGGCCGACTTCGTCCATCACCAGAATGTACGGCTGCGCAGGTTCGGCCGGTGTTTCGACGCCACTCAATTGCGCCAGCACCCGACGGCCAATGTCACGTAGGTCAGCGGCACGTTCGGCGAGCAAGGCGTCTTGCAGCGATTCCTGTTGTTTGGCGGCGGCTTCGATCACCGCCATCCACGCTGCTTCGGCGCTTTCGCCTTGCTTGAGGCGGGTGTCGACTTCGTCGGTCAGTTCCGGGTCGTCGAGCATTTCCTGATGGGTGATGAAAATCTCGCGAATCGCTTTGGCCTTGCTGCGCTCGATCAGGCCTTCGATGTCGCGACGCACATCCGCCAGCGCTTGCTTGAGACGTTCGCGCTCGATGGCAGCAGACTCACCGCGCAGCGGGTAATCGATGACTTGCAGCACTTGAATATGCGCCGGGCCGATGGCGATCCCCGGAGCGGCGGCAATCGCCTGAACCAGGCTGCCGGACTTTGGCGCGAGCAGCACTTCGGCGATATCGGCGATCACTTCGCGCTGTTGGCTCACCACGGGCAGTGGCTCGACTTCTTCACCGAGGCCTTCTTCGATGGCCGCCAGCAAGGCAGGCAAGGCGTCGGCGGAGATGCTTGGTTCGGCAATGAATTCCAGCACCTGACCGCGACGGGCACCGAGGCTGAGCAGTTTGCTCAAACTTTTCACCGAAACCGCGCTGTCGTGACCGTCGACGATGCGCACGCGGATTTCGCCTTCAAAACTTTTCGCCAGTTGCGCGAGGATCTTCGCCGGGCGCGCATGCAGACCGTGGGCGTTGGCCAGGGCAATGCGTGCGCTCGGCCAATCCGCCGGCACTTCCCCGCCGAGGACTTCCAGCACCGCGCGGCTGCTGGTGGCACGGCCCAATTCATGACCACGGCCTTCGATCAGCAGCGCGCAAAGGCGTTCGAGCAGCGCCTGATGGGCTTCACCGAGGCTGGCCAGACAAAACAGCCCGCTCAACGGCTGACCGAGGTAGCGCATGGGCTTGTCCGGGGTGACGAAGGCCAGGCCCGGACGCTTCACTGTTTGTTCGCTGTGCAGCCACCACAGGCCATCGCCCAGCGGCAGCGCGTCGACCTGCTGCAAGACGCCGGCAAAACCGTTGCTCACGCAATCGGCCTGACGCAGCAAACGGGCACCGCGCCAGACCAGTTCTTCGAAGTCATCGGCAGAGACTCCGAGCCCGATCATCTGTGCGTCCAGCGCCAACTCTTGCGGCGCACCTTGCAGCAGTTTCAGCAAGGCTTCGGCGGAACTGGCACGGCGCAGGGCCTGGCCCAGATCGGTCTCGCCAAGAGCGCGGGTCAGCAGTTGCAGCAGGCGCAAGTGTTCATCGGATTTGGCGGCGATACCGATCGCCAGATAAACGATCTGGCCATCGCCCCAGTCCACACCGTCAGGAAACTGCATCAGCCGCACGCCGGTGGAAAACACCAGATCGCGTGTTTCCGGGGTGCCGTGGGGGATGGCAATACCTTGACCGAGAAAGGTCGAGCCCTGGGCTTCCCGGGCTTGCAAGCCCGCGAGGTAGCCGTCGGCCACCAGGCCATCGGTCACGAGTCGGTCAGCGAGCAATTGCAAGGCGGTGGCTTTATCCACAGCCGATTGGCCCATGGATATCTGCTCTATGGTGAGCTCGAGCATGCTTTCTCCTTTTTGGCGCCGTTTGACGCCAGGTATTGTTTTGATTGATTCAGCTTAGGCGCTTGAGAACACCTTTTCAGGGGCAGTTTTGGCGGTTTCGCGGCAGAACCGACCAAAGCGACCTATAACGTAGAAAATACGCCTGCTGAAACGTTTAATCTAGAATGTTAGGCACGTTACTCGATAATGTCTCATCCTTGAAGTCCAATTGTCGGATGTGCTGCGACAATGGTCGCCTGCCCGAATCGGGTAGGATTGGCGAAAATGTCGGGCAAACTCGAACAAAAAAGGAAAACCCGGGTTGAAACTCAGTGATATTGCACAATTGGCCGGTGTCTCCGTGACCACCGCCAGTTATGTCATAAACGGCAAGGCCGAACAGCAACGCATCAGCAGCGCCACCGTCGAGCGCGTGCGGGCGGTGGTCGAACAGCATGGCTTCACGCCCAATCCCCAGGCCGCCGGACTGCGCAGTCGGCACACCCGCACTTTGGGGTTCATTCTGCCGGACCTGGAAAACCCCAGTTACGCACGAATCGCCAAACTGCTGGAACAAGGCGCCCGGGCTCGCGGCTATCAACTGCTGATCGCCAGCTCCGACGATGCGCCGGACAGCGAACGGCAATTGCTGCAACTGTTCCGCGCCCGCCGCTGCGATGCGTTGATTGTCGCCAGTTGCCTGCCCGCCGGCGACGACAGCTATCGCCAGTTGCAGGCCAAAGGTATTCCGATCATCGCCATCGACCGGGTGATGGAACCTGAGCACTTCTGCTCGGTGATCAGCGACGACCGCGAAGCCAGCCAGCACTTGACCCGCAGCTTGCTGGACCCGCTGCCCAAGCAGATCGCGTTGATCGGAGCACGCCCCGAGCTGAGCATCAGCCAGGAGCGGGCGGCGGGTTTCAAGGAAGCGCTGAACGGCTTCAAAGGCGAGGTGCTGATCGAACACGGCGAGTCGTTCAGCCGCGAGTGCGGCAAACAATTGATGGAAGAATTGCTTCAACGTCTGGGGCATTTACCGGATGCTCTGGTGACCACCTCCTACGTGCTGCTTCAGGGCGTGTTCGATGCCTTGCACGACTTCCCGCTCAAATCCCGCCCGCTGCGCCTGGGCACCTTTGGTGACACCCAGTTGCTGGACTTCCTGCCGCTGCCGGTCAACGCCATGTCCCAGCAGCATCAGCTGATCGCCGACAAGGCCCTGGAACTGGCATTGGCAGCCATCGAACAGGCCGATTACCAACCCGGCGTGCAGGCCATCGCGCGGACCTTCAAGCAGCGTATTCGTCAGGACTGAACCGTGGAGCTGATCGACACCCACACTCATCTGGACTTTCCGGACTTCGACGGGGATCGTCAGGCGCTGCTGGCCGAGAGCCGCGCCCTGGGCGTGCGGCGGATGGTGGTGTTGGGGGTTTATCAGGCCAATTGGCAGCGGGTCTGGGACCTGGTGCAAAGCGATCCTGATTTGCACGCGGCGTTGGGTTTGCACCCAGTGTATCTGGATGACCATCGCCCTGAGGATTTGACCGAACTCGGTGACTGGCTAACGCGCCTGGCGGGCCATCGACAGCTATGCGCGGTGGGCGAGATCGGTCTGGATTACTTCATCGAAACCCTCGACCGTGAACGCCAGCAAGCGCTGTTCGACGCCCAACTGCAACTGGCGGCGGACTTCAATCTGCCGGCGTTGATTCACGTGCGACGCAGCCACGCGGCGGTGATTGCCACGCTCAAACGGTTTCGCTTGAAACGCGCGGGAATCATTCATGCCTTCGCCGGTAGCCAGGAAGAGGCTCGCGAATACATCAAGCTCGGTTTCAAGCTCGGCCTCGGCGGCGCCGCGACCTGGCCGCAAGCCCTGCGCATGCACCGTGTGCTCGCCGGTTTGCCCCTTGAATCGGTGGTACTGGAAACCGACTCACCAGACATGGCCCCCGCCATGTTCCCCGGCCGACGCAACAGCCCGGCCCATTTGCCGGCGATCTGCGAGGCACTGGCCGCCATCATGGCGATCAGCCCCGAACAACTGGCTGCCGCCAGCACCGCCAATGCCTGTGAGCTGTTCAACTGGTAATCAGTCGCCGCACACATCCCCTGTGGGAGCGGGCTTGTGTGGTGAGGGGGCTTGCCTGTGGCGAGGGGGCTTGCCCCCGTTCGGCTGCGAAGCAGTCGTAAACTGGGCGCCGGGGGGCCGCTTCGCGACCCAACGGGGGCAAGCCCCCTCGCCACATCAAACCCGGAACGCGCTGATCAATTGCTTGAGCTCCACCACCTGCGCCGACAACGCTCGGCTGGCATTTTCGGTTTGGTGCGCGCCTTCGGCGGTGCGCTCGCCGGCGCGGTTGATCTCGACGATGTTCTGGTCGATGTCGTGGGCCACGGCGGTCTGTTGTTCTACCGCGGCGGCGATCTGCTGATTCTGGTCGACGATCATGCCGACGGCGCCGAGGATATTTTCCAGCGCCTGCTGGACCTTTTCCGACTGCCCGACCGTGCCGTTGGCCATCTGATGGCTGGAGCCCATCGCCTTGACCGCCGCACCGACACCACTGTGCAGTTTGGCGATCATCTGCTCGATTTCTTCGGTCGATTGCTGCGTGCGTTTGGCCAGGGTCCGGACCTCGTCCGCCACCACCGCAAAACCACGGCCCTGCTCGCCCGCGCGCGCGGCTTCGATGGCGGCGTTGAGGGCCAGCAGGTTGGTCTGTTCAGCAATGCTTTTGATCACTTCCAGCACACCACTGATGGATTGGCTGTCACTGGCCAATTGATTGATCACCCGCACCGACTGATCGATCTCACTGGCCAGTGCAGCGATGCTGCCCTGCTGGGACTCCACCAGTCCGCGACCGCTGATGGTCTCGTCGTTGACGCTGTGGGCGCTGCTGACGGCCGCGGCGGCGCTGCGCGCCACCTCCAGGGACGTGGCTGACATCTGGTTCATCGCCGTGGCGACCTGCTCGATCTGCGTGCGCTGCCCCGCCACCGCCTGGTTGCTCTGGGCAGACACGTTTTCGACCTGGCTGGCCTGGCGCTCGACCTCACTGACGGTCTGGCCCACCCGCTCGATCAGGTCATGGATTTTCTTCACGGTGGCGGTGAACACCTCGCCCAACTCGCCCAGTTCATCGCGGCTGTTGGCGCTGAAGGTGACAGTCATGTCACCGGCCGCCACCTTATCCATCACCGCGCCAAGACGCTTGAGGGTGGTGCGGGTCGAAGCGTAGAAACCGCCATAGAGGTAAAAAATCAACACAAACACCACCGCCAATGCCACCACCTGCAAGATCATGTGGGTGCGGTGCTGCTCCAGCCGCTGCTGCAACTGGGTACCGAGAAACTTCAGGGTGGCTTCGTTGAGTTGGTAAGTCTGGTCGATCAGGCCCGTGACCTGATCGTAAAAGGCCTGCCACGGTGCATCGAGGGTGTCAGCCATCACCACCTGTTCTTCGAACAGCTCACTGGCCTTTTTCAGAGAGGCCTTGCTGCTTTCAGCCTGAGCGGTCAGGGTTTCGTGCGCCGCTTTACTGGAGCCCAGAGCATCCTGCAATTTCAGACCGTATTCGGCCTGAAGCTTTTCGATCTGCGCCAGCAACTCATCGAAACGGGTGCTCGACGCCGAATTGAGAAAGCCCTGCCCCAACGAGTAAGAACCCATCGCCCGGCCTTCGCCGAGCGTCTGGGTGACGGCCGGCGTGACGTTGGTAATGAGCTCGCTCAGCTGCCGCATGTCGCTCTGGCTGTCGCGGCTCAGGCCGGCCTGACTGGCAATGATCTGGCTGAAAATCTGCGCGTTGCCGAGCAACTTGCCGATCAGCGCACTTTTGCTTTGCAGGGAGGTTTCCGCTTGCTGAGCCTTGAACGCGGCGATCATTTCATCGCGCTTGCCATCGAAAAAGGTGATTTGTTCCGGGTCAGTGGTCATCGCCGCCAGCCCTTGCAAACGGGTCAGAACGCGTTGCTCCAGAGCACTGATATTCGATTCGACATGACCGGCCTTACCGGACTGGCCAAGGGTGACGTTGATCTGCACCAGGTTGTTCAGGGTTTCCAGGTCTCGGCGCAGGCTCAGGCCGCTGCCCAGCAGGTCAAGGCTCTGCAGTTCTACCTGGGTGCCCTGGAACTCGCGATAGGAGTCGCGCACCAGATAGAAGTTGGTCACCAGCATCGGCACCAGGAACAGCACGCTGATCAGGCTGAACTTCATGCCGAAGCTCAGGCGGTTCATCAGCGCGACGGCGGGATAGAGCAAGCTCTTCACTGTGAAGTCTCCCTTTGAATTCTTATTTTTATGGCAGGCGCGCAGAGACAGCAGATAGCCACTATCGGCGCTATCTCTGTATAGCCTAAATCGGCAGAGGGTTTTGTAACTTAAGGTTAACGACGGGGTGCCTTTTCTTCAGGCAGAAGATGCTTCAGGCAAGTGATATCCCTGTGGCGAGGGGGCTTGCCCCCGTTCGGCTGCGAAGCAGTCGTAAATCCAGGCAAATCGATCTGTCTGAGCGGACGCTGGGGGGCCGCTTCGCGACCCAACGGGGGCAAGCCCCCTCGCCACAATGACGTTCACTTCAGATGTATCGTGGTTACGACAAAACAGTCCACAACGCAAACCCGGCATACCAAAGCACTGCCGCGCGCAGCAGCAGTTCCCAGATCCGGTCCAGGCTGTTGATGCCATCCGGCCCGACCACCGGCGCCGGAATTTCGCCGGCCACCAGTCCGACCTTCTCGATCAACTGGGCGGCGCTGATGTTCCAGTTCAGCAGTTCATGCAGCATCACCCGGCTGACCGCGACAAAGTTGCCGACCAGTGCAAAGCTCGCAGCCAGCAACCGCACCGGCACCCAATCAAACGCGTGACGCAGCTGTGCGGCGCGCTCGACCACGGACAGGGTCTGCCCGTGCTCTTCAGCCAGCGCCAGCAATCGATAGCTCAAGGCTGCAACCGGGCCCAGCAGGAAGTACCAGAAGATCACCGCGAAAAAGCTCTGATACGCCTGCCACAGCAGATGCCCTTCGACGCGCTCCAGCAGTTGCTCGCCGCTGTCGGCGCAAATATTCAGGTCGCGTTTGGCCACATGGGCGGCGGCTTGCAGGTCTTCCCGGCGCCAGGCATCGCGAAACGACCCCAGGCCGGCCAGCAGATCACCACGACCCAGACTGTAAATCACCACCAGCAGGTGCACCGGCAACGCCATCAAGCCGTAGGCCACCGGGTCCAGCACCACCAACAGCAAACCCAGCAACGCCACCGGCAACAACACCAGCACCACCAGAATCAGCCACGGACGGTGGGTCATGCGTGGGCTGGCTTCAAGCTTGTTCAGCTCGCGCACCCAACCGCCATCACGTTGAACCCGATGGCGCAAGGCCGAGAACTTCTCGATCCACACCGCCAACAGCAGCACCAGAAAACTCATTGTTACTCCTTCTTTTCCAGAGCGGCTTTTGCCAGAGCCGCGTGATAGCGTGCCCAGTCGAACGCCGGTCCCGGATCAGTCTTGCGCCCGGGTGCAATGTCGCTATGCCCGCAGATACGCTGCGCGGTGATGCCCGTGAAAGCGTTTTGCAGCTGTCGGGTCAGGGCCGTCAACGCTTGATACTGGGCGTCGGTGAACGGTAGATCATCCGTGCCTTCAAGCTCGATGCCCACGGAAAAATCGTTACAGGTTTCCCGTCCTTCGAAACACGAGACGCCGGCATGCCAGGCGCGCTCAAGACAAGAGACAAACTGAGTGACGGCGCCGTCACGTTCAATCAGAAAGTGCGCAGACACCCGCAGGTCGACGATTCCTGCAAAGTAGGGATGTTCCGTGACATCCAGACGATTCTGAAAAAATTCCTGCACCTTGCCAGTCAGAAACTGCGCTGGCGGCAGACTGATGTTGTGGATCACCAACAGGGAAATTTCGCCCTCGGGGCGCGCATTGAAGTTGGGCGAGGGGCATATGCGCACGCCCTGACACCAACCGCTCGCGGGGTCCAACTGCATACAGGCTCCTTCAACGACGACTGTGTTGGCGCCCAGTATGCCGCGATAGACCCTCGGCGCGCGATCACTTGCCGCGATTGAGACGCCGCAGGTTGCCGAGCACCGATTCCAGCGCCCGGTCGAACAGCAAGGTGCCGTCCAGCGTTCGCACCGCGCCACGTCGGAATTCCAGGGTGAGACCGGTACGGCTGTGTTCCAGCACTTTCATCCCGGTACGGTCGACGAAGATGTACTTGCCGGTAACTTCAATGATCGCCGCCAGCTTACAGCGCAGGGTGTTTTCCTCGTCTTCCTGAAACTCGACCCAGCAACCCGGGTGCAGCTGATCGACCTGAAGCAAGGCGACATCGTCCTCCGGCAAACGCACCGAGGCTGTCTCGACCGGGCCTTCATCAGCGGTGCGAAGCACGATTTCCTGCTGCACTTGAACCATCATCGGCCCGCCAGGCGTACTTTTCTGACCCGGACGTTCGAACAGTTGAACGTGCACGGCTTCCAGCTCGCTGAAAAACTCACTGGTGGCGAACGGGTCGAATGCCGAGCTGTTCAAGCCATCGCGCAACGACTTGAGCAACCCCGGCACCAGCGACAACAAGCGCAGGCTCGCGTCGGGCTCGTCATGGCGCTGCACGCTCCAGATCAATTGCGTCATGGTCTGCACGTCGGCGTGCCATTCGGCGGACTGATCACCGTGCTTGAGGCAGGTCAGCAACAGCACTTTGCTCCAGGCCTCTCGGACAAACGCCACCACGCTGTGCGGGAGCACCTTGCCCACCAACGCCTGGTTCAGCACCTGCTCGACGCGCTGACGCGCCAGTTCGGTCCTGGCACGACCTTCTTCGGCGTCTCGGGTGCGCTGCTCGAGTAATTCGCTGCGGCGGCGCTCGTCACTGGTGAAAGCGAGAAAATCCGCCAGCAGCTCGGAAAAGATCGCCGGGTCATCGACAAAGTCGTTCAACAAGCGCTGCACCACCTGCTCGATGCGCAGGTACAGACTGTCGCGCTCATGGTCATCGCACTCGCCCCAGCCCATGGCCGCAGCGGCGATTTCGTTGAGCAAGCGCCGGGCGGGATGGCTGCTGCGGCTGAAAAAGCTCTTGTCGAGCACCGCGACTTTCAGCATCGGGATCTGCAAACGGCCGATCAGCGCCTTGAGAGAGTCCGGCAGGTTGCGGTCATCGAGGATGCATTCGAAGAGCATGGCGATCAGATTGATCACGTCTTCGTCGGCCACTGCGACTACACGCGACTTACCACTCTTGACGCTGACCCGGGTCAGCAGTAGTTCGAGCTGGTTACGCAGATCGAAGTCGTCCTGAACCGCCAGTGCCGGTACGTATTGCTGCAAGTGCGAGAGCAGGCGCAGCAGGTCGCGGGTGGAAATGGGCTGGGTCTGGGCACTGGCTTCAAGGGTCGGCGCAACGCTGCCACGCACGTGGGACAGCAACTCCTGCAAAGCGGCGAAGACTTCCTGCACTCCATCGTCAACCTGAGGATTGCCAAACCGCCCCCCAGCCTGCGCGGAGTCGCAATGAACACTCGCCACCGCCCGATCGGTGGCACGCCGTGTCGGTGCGGGTTTGAGGTCCGGCAACACGCCGGTGGCGATCAGCAGTTGATTGGCTTCGGCGTAGAGCTGATCAGCGTTGCTGAGCACATAGCGTTCAAACAACTTGAGGATGATCAGCTTGACCTTGATCTCCATGCCCAGGTTGCGCCCGGCCTGCAAGAAATACTCGCAGAGCAGTGTCGGCCCCATGGGATTGTGCTGTTCGACCAGCGTCTTGCCCAACAGCGTGCTGAGTCGGGCCGTGAGTTGGTCGAGGGCGAAACCGTCGCGGTTCAGCACTTTGCCGACCATGACCTCCACCGCCACATTACGCTCCATGTCGTCATGGGATAGCGGCACCGAGGTATCGAAAGCCAAGGCCCGGGGCAAGGCAGCCTGAGAAGTGTCCTGCTGCGTGAGGCTGACGAAAGCCTCGAACAATTGCTCGAGAAAACCGCGTTCGATGCTTTTGCGCTTGAGGCGCAAATCGCGCATGGCTTCGAAGAAGATGTTTTGTTCGACGTCGTTTCGGGCGCGATCGGCCATTTCGAACAGGGTGTCGTCGGCGTTATCGAACAGCTCCTGCAAACCCTGCTTGAGCTGTTGAGCGGCCTTGTCGCGAACCTGAAGCAGAATCACGGGCAGGCGGGCGAGCGGCGAGTGAGCCGCCTGGTCGGTAGCGGCCTTGTGCAAAGGCACTACATTCCCGTCGTTGTGCATCCAAGCCTCCTGAAATGGTGATTCTTCGGTTCGGTAAGAAAGATCGAGTACGCAGGCCACATAGCCGACGCTCAACGGGGACCGTCACCACCCGTTGTCATTCAATAATCGGGAATCCAAAGTTACGTCAAAGCTATGACGTCAAATGCAAGGCGGATTATCTGCAAAAGACCTTCTTTGTGCCAGCAGACTCTGCCCTTCCCCAAGAAATAGACGTTATGAGAGAGACCCTTGCTTAACACCGATTGCTCGAGTGAATCGACCACATGCAGGTTCGCGAACGATGGAATGGCCGTTGATGCCTTGGGTTGCCTCGCACCATGGCCCTATAATCGGACCACTTTGTTTGTGGAGCCCGTTATGCCGAATCTACGTCTCGCCGATTTGACCGCCGAAATCGAAGCCAACGTGCGCCGTGCGTTGCTCGAGGACATCGGCAGCGGCGACATCACCGCGCAACTGATCCCGGCCGAACGCCTGGCCAAAGCCACCATCATCACCCGCGATGCGGCTGTCATTGCTGGCACCGCGTGGGTGGATGCCGTGTTTCGGCAGCTGGATCCGCGGGTTGCGGTGCACTGGCAGGTAGCCGACGGCGAACGGGTGAAACCCAATCAGGTGCTATTCCATCTCGAAGGCCCGGCGCGCTCGCTGCTGACGGGTGAGCGCAGTGCTCTTAATTTCCTGCAATTGCTGTCTGGCGTGGCCACTCGCGCGCAGTACCTGGCCGATTTCGTCGCCGAGACCCAGGTGAAGTTGCTCGACACCCGCAAAACCTTGCCGGGGCTGCGCCTGGCCCAGAAATACGCCGTGACCTGCGGCGGCTGCCATAACCACCGCATCGGCCTGTATGACGCCTTCCTGATCAAGGAAAACCATATCGCCGCCTGCGGTGGCATTCCTGAAGCAATCAACGCCGCGCACAAGATCGCCCCGGGCAAACCGGTGGAGATCGAAGTGGAAAGCCTGGCGGAGCTGAAGGAAGCACTGGCGGCGGGTGCCGACATCATCATGCTCGATGAACTGAGCCTGGATGACATGCGCGAAGCCGTGCGCTTGAACGCCGGCAAGGCAAAACTGGAGGCCAGCGGCGGTATCAACGAAAGCACGTTGCTGCCAATCGCCGAAACCGGGGTGGATTATATTTCGATTGGTGCGATGACCAAGGATGTGAAGGCTGTGGACCTGTCGATGCGACTGAGTCTCTGATCACGGCTTTGATAATAAAAAATGCCAGCCTGATGAAGGCTGGCATTTTTTTTAGACCACCAGATTATTCATCTCGCAGTACTCTTCCCACTCGACACCCAATACCTCCGCCGCCTCCTTGTGCAGCGCCAGGCGCGCGGCCTCGAACTCTTCCGGGGTTGTGGTGTATTTGAGCGTCAGCTCCCACGGCTGCAAGCCCTGAGCTTCCGCCTCATCCTCGAACGCCCACTGGATCTGGTCTTTCTGATCGTCGGCGGGCAAGTCCTTGATCTCTTCCATCAACTCGTGCGCGTCTAGCGCGTACTTTTTCAGGGCTTCTTCGTGTCTGGCTTCTTGGGTCAATTCTTTAACGGTCATGGCGTTCTCGCTGATCTGGGGAATGGAAGATGGATCTGGATCATCAAGGATCTCTCTGACGCAAAAAACCGTTTGAAGCCCGGTTTGTCTGGCCTTCAGAACCATTCGGGATCATCTGAAAACTGCTGGGCGATGCTCATGCAGACAACGAATATAGGACGTTTTGTCGATGTTTTACACGGGTCTTTACATCTATCCCATAAAAAGCCGAGTGCATAAGGTGCAGGAGGCCTTGGGAACATAAGTCGAAATCCCAACTCATAGCGATGTGCCATATCGGCACTTCACAAGGAACCCCAGTGATGCGCAGTTTTTCGAAGCTTTTGTCTACCCAGCTTACGACCGCTACCCTGCTGCTCGGCAGCCTGACATTGGCCAGCGCTGCTCAAGCGGCTGTCGAAGTCACCTCTGACCCTGCGTTGTACTCCGACAAAATCTCCGCCCTCCACAATTCATTCGGTAAGGACACACTCGTCAGAACCAGCGTCAGCATCGATGATCTGGAAAGCCTGCAAAAAACCGTGAAAGCCAATGCCACCGAACTGGAAAGCCAGAAGCGCACCCTCGGCGAGCAGGCCCGTCAGATCGAAGAACTCAAGCGCAGCAGTGGTTCCAGCTCAAACTCCAGCAACAAGGAGATTGACGATCTCAAGCGCACGATCAATGAACAGGAACGCGATCTGAACAACCTTGGCAAGCAAGTGGAAGAGCTAAAGCGCAACAGCGGCTCCAGCTCAAACTCGAGCAACAGCGAAA
Organism: Pseudomonas sp. LBUM1673; assembly: GCF_059695645.1. Lineage (NCBI taxonomy): Bacteria > Pseudomonadati > Pseudomonadota > Gammaproteobacteria > Pseudomonadales > Pseudomonadaceae > Pseudomonas > Pseudomonas sp. LBUM1673. The sequence goes on along the minus strand of NZ_CP166780.1, from coordinate 921,625 downwards.
TCTCCAGTCTCAAACGAGAGATCAGCGATCAGGATCGCGCGATGGATCAACTCAAGCGCACCGTCGAGGATCTGAGCAGGAAGGTGAAATAAGCGAGGAAAGTGGTGCCCGAGACAGGAATCGAACCTGCGACCTGCGCGTTACGAGTGCGCTGCTCTACCGGCTGAGCTACACGGGCGGTGGGCTAAACCTAGCACTGGCTTCGGGGTCCGGCAACTTGGCGCACCGCAAAATCAAAAGATCGCAGCCTTCGGCAGCTCCTACATGAGCCCCGTGTAGGAGCTGCCGAAGGCTGCGATCTTTTGATCTTTACTGCACACAAAAAAATGCCCCGCCGTTTTCACGGCGGGGCATTTTTTATAACGTTGAAGCGGTCAGGCGCGGGAGTGATTAAACGCCCGAAGCCTTGGCAGCTGCTACGTCTTTGATGGACAGCTTGATACGGCCGCGGTTGTCCACGTCCAGTACCAGTACTTCCACTTCCTGGCCTTCTTTCAGGATGTCGGTCACTTTCTCAACGCGAGCATCGCTCAGCATCGAGATGTGAACCAGACCGTCCTTGCCCGGCAGGATGTTGACGAATGCGCCGAAGTCGACGATGCGCTCAACCTTACCAACGTAGATCTTGCCGATCTCGGCTTCTGCGGTGATGCCCAGAACGCGCTGACGTGCCGCTTCAGCCGCTTCCTTGGTTTCGCCGAAGATCTTGATCGAACCGTCGTCTTCGATGTCGATCGAAGCCTTGGTTTCTTCACAGATCGCACGAATGGTCGCGCCGCCTTTACCGATGACATCACGGATTTTGTCGGTGTCGATTTTCATCGCGATCATGGTCGGAGCGTTTTCCGACAGCTCGGTACGCGACTGGCCAATGATCTGGTTCATCTGACCGAGGATGTTCAGGCGCGCTTCCAGGGCTTGGCCCAGAGCGATTTCCATGATTTCTTCGGTGATGCCCTTGATCTTGATGTCCATCTGCAGCGCGGTAACACCTTTGGCGGTACCAGCTACTTTGAAGTCCATGTCGCCGAGGTGATCTTCGTCACCCAGGATGTCGGTCAGGACGGCGAATTTCTCGCCTTCTTTAACCAGACCCATGGCGATACCGGCAACCGGTGCCTTCATCGGAACGCCGGCATCCATCAGCGCCAGGGAAGCGCCGCAGACCGAAGCCATGGAGCTCGAACCGTTGGACTCGGTGATTTCCGAAACCACACGAATGGTGTACGGGAACACGTCGGCAGCAGGCAGCATGGCCTGAACCGAACGACGGGCCAGACGGCCGTGACCGATTTCGCGACGACCAGCGCCACCCATGCGACCACACTCACCTACCGAGAACGGAGGGAAGTTGTAGTGCAGCATGAACGGGTCTTTTTTCTCGCCTTCCAGGGTGTCCAGCAGCTGTGCGTCACGGGCAGTACCCAGAGTCGCGACTACCAGGGCCTGGGTTTCGCCACGGGTGAACAGTGCCGAACCGTGGGTCTTGGGCAGAACACCGACTTCGATGTTCAGCGGACGTACGGTCTTGGTGTCGCGACCGTCGATACGTGGCTTGCCGTTAACGATGTTTTCACGAACGGTGCGGTATTCGATTTCACCGAAAGCCGCTTTGACTTCAGCGGAAGTCGGCTGACCTTCTTCACCGGACAGGTTGGCAACCACCTGGTCTTTCAGCTCGCCCAGACGTGCATAACGGTCGGCTTTGACGGTGATGGTGTAAGCCTGGGAAATCGCATCGCCGAACTCGGCACGGATAGCGCCCAGCAGAGCAGTGGCTTCTGGCTGTGGAGCCCAGGTCCAGGTCGGCTTGGCAGCTTCGGCGGCCAGTTCTTTAACGGCGTTGATCACCACCTGGAACTCGTCGTGAGCAAACAGTACCGCACCCAGCATCTGGTCTTCGGTCAGCTCTTTGGCTTCCGATTCAACCATCAGAACGGCTTCCGAAGTACCGGCAACGACCATGTCCAGGCTCGAAGCTTTCAGTTGTTCGTAAGTCGGGTTCAGCAGGTAGCCGGTGCTTTCGTGGAACGCAACGCGGGCAGCGCCGATCGGGCCATCGAAAGGAATGCCGGAGATGGCCAGGGCAGCCGAGGTACCGATCATCGCAGCGATGTCCGGATCGGTCTTCTTGCTGGTGGAAACGACGGTGCAGACAACCTGCACTTCGTTCATGAAGCCTTCTGGGAACAGCGGACGGATCGGACGATCGATCAGTCGGGAAGTCAGGGTTTCTTTCTCGGAAGGACGGCCTTCACGCTTGAAGAAACCGCCAGGGATCTTACCGGCAGCGTAAGTCTTTTCCTGGTAGTGAACGGACAGAGGGAAGAAGCCCTTGCCTGGATCGGCTTGTTTGGCACCAACGACGGTCACCAATACGCTGACGTCGTCGTCAACGGTGACCAATACTGCGCCAGAGGCTTGACGGGCGATACGGCCAGTCTCGAGGGTAACGGTCGACTGACCGAACTGGAATTTTTTGATTACCGGGTTCACGGTGTCCTACCTTCTTTTGTGGCTCTTGGGGAACTTGTCTTCTTGCGAAATTCTTGGGCAATGTCGGGAATCGGCCCAACGCCTGTCCAGGGTAAAACGTATATCCAGATAAAACTTGAGGCTGGGAGCCTGCCATGCGCCAGCGGGAAACCCACTGACGCACGACAGACAACCAACCTCTAGCGCAATCGCTTATTAGCGACGCAGACCCAGGCGAGCGATCAGAGCGCTGTAACGGCTCACGTCCTTGCCTTTCAGGTAGTCCAGCAGCTTACGACGCTGGTTTACCATACGGATCAGACCACGACGGGAGTGGTGATCTTTACCGTTGGCCTTGAAGTGACCTTGCAGTTTGTTGATGTTGTGGGTCAGCAGTGCAACTTGCACTTCTGGCGAACCAGTGTCACCAACAGCTTGCTGGTAGTCAGCTACGATTTGAGCTTTTTCTTGAACGTCGAGAGCCATGAGGCAATCCTTTTATCAGGAAACTGTTTCAAAGAAACAGCTTCAACAGGCCAGGGACAAATCCCTGTATCTATAAATGAGTAGTGACCGTGCCTGTTAACAGCCACACTCGCCGGCCTGCTGTTACACAGGCTGGTTTCGGTCATTCTGACCGAATCAGTCGACGTGGCGCGATGCGCCCGTCTTCGCTCACTTCACCGATACCGATGAAGCGACCGTTGTGATCCTGTACCCGTACCATGCCGAATTTCGGCGCATCCGGGGCGCGTACCGGTTGGCCGTTAAGCCAGTAGAACGCGCTGTGCTCCGAGAAATGCAACAGTGGCCAATCCAGCAGGCCGCTGTCCGATGGCATCAGGAAGCGGTCGACCGCTTCGTTGCCGCCTTCGGCATGTACCGCTTCAAGCTCTTCCAGAGTGACGGTCTGTGCAAGCGTGAAAGGCCCAGCCTGGGTACGTCGCAATTCAGCCACGTAAGCGCCACAACCGAGTTGCTCACCGATATCCTCCACCAGGGTGCGGATATAGGTGCCTTTGCTGCAATCCACCGCGAGCCGCGCAGTATCACCCTCAAAGGCCAGTAATTCCAAGCGCGCAATAGTAACAGAACGCGGTTCGCGCTCCACTACTTCGCCTGCACGGGCCAGCTTGTACAGCGGCTGCCCATCACGCTTGAGCGCCGAGTACATCGGCGGTATCTGACTGATTTGCCCACGAAATTTCGGCAGCACAGCGTCAATATCGGCGCGACCAACGGTCACCGGGCGCTCCAGCAAAACTTCACCTTCGGCATCGGCCGTGGTGGTGGTCTTGCCCAGTTGCGCCAGGGTTTCATAACCCTTGTCGGAATCAAGCAGGTATTGCGAGAACTTGGTGGCCTCGCCGAAGCACAACGGCAGCACGCCGGTGGCCAGCGGATCAAGACTGCCGGTGTGCCCGGCCTTCTCGGCATTGAGCAACCAGCGGACCTTCTGCAACGCCGCGTTGGAGGTGAACCCCAGCGGCTTGTCGAGCAGGATGATGCCGCTGACGTTACGACGGATACGTTTGACCTGAGCCACCGATTACTCCTTGGCGTCTTCGGGTTCAGCCGCTACCGGGTGCTGATTGTCTTCAGCCACCGCACGCTCGATCAGGGCCGACAGGTGCGCGCCACGCACGACGCTTTCGTCGTAATGGAAGTGCAACTGCGGAACGCTGCGCAACTTCATTTCACGAGCCAACTGCATACGCAGGAAACCGGCGGCGGAGTTGAGCACCTTGATGCTTTGCGCGATGTCGTCGCGGCTGTCCTGGCCCATCACGGTGATGAAGATCTTGGCGTGACCGACGTCACGGCTGACTTCAACAGCGGTAATGGTGACCAGGCCCACGCGCGGGTCTTTGACTTCACGACGGATCAGCTGTGCCAGCTCACGCTGCATCTGATCGCCGATACGTTGGGTACGGCTGTATTCTTTTGCCATGTCTTGTTACCTGTTACTGCCTCACGGTGAAACCCGTGTGGTCTGAAAGCGGCAAACGCCCGGCCTGACAGAAGCCAGACCGGGCGTTGCGTTTAGAGTCCTGACGCTGTGCCGCGCATGTGCATGCGGCGGCTCATCGTGGCCCTTGAAGTGCGCGAGTTAGAGGCTGCGAGCAACCTGAACCTTCTCGTAGACTTCGATCTTGTCGCCAGCCTTGACGTCGTTGTAGCTCTTGACGCCAATACCGCATTCCATGCCGGCACGTACTTCGGAAGCGTCATCCTTGAAGCGGCGCAGGGATTCCAGCTCGCCTTCGAAGATAACGATGTCTTCACGCAGTACACGGATTGGACGGTTACGGTGAACAACACCTTCGATAACCATGCAACCGGCGATCGCGCCAAACTTCGGCGAACGGAACACGTCACGCACTTCAGCGGTACCCAGGATGTTCTCGCGAACATCGCTGCCCAGCATACCGGTGAGGGCTTTCTTGACGTCTTCGATGATGTCGTAGATCACGTTGTAGTAACGCATATCCAGACCTTCCTGCTCGACGATCTTGCGAGCGCCAGCATCGGCACGCACGTTGAAGCCGAACAGTACAGCATTGGAGGCCAGTGCCAGGTTAGCGTCGGACTCGGTGATACCACCGACACCGCCCCCGACCACACGCACTTGCACTTCGTCGTTACCCAGGCCGTTCAAGGCACCGTTCAACGCTTCCAGCGAACCACGGACGTCGGATTTGAGGACGATGTTGAGCGTCTTCTTCTCTGCCTGCCCCATGTTTTCGAAGATGTTTTCCAGCTTGCCGGCGTGAGCGCGAGCCAGTTTGACTTCGCGGAACTTGCCTTGACGGAACAGAGCCACTTCACGGGCTTTCTTCTCGTCCGACAGCACGCTCATCTCGTCGCCAGCGTCCGGGGTACCGTCCAGGCCGAGGATCTCGACAGGGATGGAAGGACCGGCTTCCTTGATTGGCTTGCCGTTCTCGTCGAGCATGGCACGTACACGGCCATAGTTCGAACCGACCAGCACCATGTCGCCTTGGCGCAGGGTACCGTCTTGAACCAGAACGGTTGCAACCGGGCCACGACCTTTGTCGAGACGCGATTCAACCACGACGCCACGACCAGGAGCCGAAGGAGTCGCTTTCAGTTCCAGAACTTCAGCTTGCAGCAGAACAGCTTCAAGCAACTCGTCCACGCCAGTACCGACTTTCGCCGAAACCGATACGAACGGGGTGTCGCCGCCCCACTCTTCCGAAGTCACGCCGTGAACCGACAGTTCGCTACGGATGCGATCGAGATCAGCGCCCGGCTTGTCGATTTTGTTCACTGCAACAACCAGTGGAACACCGGCAGCCTTGGCGTGCTGGACCGCTTCAATGGTCTGCGGCATTACGCCGTCGTCCGCTGCAACGACCAGGATCACGATGTCAGTCGCCTTGGCACCACGGGCACGCATTGCGGTAAACGCGGCGTGACCCGGGGTATCGAGGAACGTGACCATGCCGCGATCAGTTTCAACGTGGTACGCACCGATGTGCTGGGTGATACCGCCGGCTTCGCCAGCAGCGACCTTGGCACGACGGATATAGTCGAGCAGCGACGTCTTACCGTGGTCAACGTGGCCCATTACGGTCACGACTGGCGCACGGGAGAACGTCTCACCTTCAAACTTCAGGGACTCGGCCAGCGAATCTTCCAGGGCGGTGTCGCTGACCAGGGTCACTTTGTGGCCCAGTTCTTCGGCTACCAGTTGAGCAGTTTCCTGATCAAGCACCTGGTTGATGGTCGCTGGAGTACCCAGTTTGAACATGAACTTGATGATTTCAGCAGCCTTGACCGACATCTGATTGGCGAGATCGCCAACAGTGATGGTCTCGCCGATCTGCACATCACGCACGACAGGGCCGGTTGGGCTCTGGAAACCGTGGGCGTTGCGTTTCTTCAGCTTGGCCTTGCCGCGACCACCACGACGGAAGCCATCGCTTTCTTCGTCGGTAGTACGTGGGGCAACGCGTGGAGCAGGCGCTTTCTCTTTGACCGAGGCACGATGCGGAGCGTTTTTACGCTCGCCGTCGCCACCACCGCTGCGACGATTGTTATCGTCGGCACGTGGTTTGTCCGGACGACGCTGTTCGTCGCGCTTGCGAGTGTCGGCCGCAGGTGCAGGTGCAGCTGCAATGACCGGCGCGCTTTCACGCACTGGCTCGGCAACTGCAGCGGGTGCTGCAACGGCGTCGTTAGTAGCGGTTTGCGCAGCAGCAGGCTGGCGACGCGCTTCTTCTTCGGCGCGACGCTTGGCTTCTTCTTCAGCCTTCTGACGTGCAGCATTTTCTACTGCGCGACGTTCTTCCAGTTCGCGTTTGCGCTCGGCTTCGATTTCTTCCGGGCTGCGTTGCACGAAGACTTTCTTCTTGCGGACTTCAACGCTGATGCTTTTGCTGCCAGCAACACGCAGGGTGCTGGTGGTTTTACGCTGCAGCGTGATCTTGCGTGGTTCTTCCACTTTCGCCTTGTGGCTGCTTTTCAAGTGAGTCAGCAAAGACTGCTTCTCACTATCGCTCACACCTTCATCGGCGGCGGTGTGCGGCAGACCTGCCTCACGCATCTGCTGCAACAGGCGCTCTACCGGTGTTTTGACCTCATCGGCCAGTTGTTTCACCGTGACTTGCGTCATGCACTTCTCTCCTCAGGCCGCGCCTAATTACTCGAACCAATGGGCTCGGGCGGCCATGATCAACTTGCCGGCACGATCATCGTCAATGCCGTCGATGTCGAGCAGGTCGTCAATAGACTGCTCGGCCAGGTCTTCGCGGGTAATTACGCCGCGCACCGCCAGTTCCATCGCCAAATCCTTGTCCATACCCTCAAGCGAGAGCAGGTCTTCGGCCGGATGGGCGTCTGCCAGCTTTTCCTCAGTAGCGATGGCTTTAGTCAACAAACGATCCTTGGCGCGAGCGCGAAGCTCGTTGACGGTTTCTTCGTCAAAGCCGTCGATGTTGAGCATTTCTTCCAACGGTACGTAGGCAATCTCTTCCAGGCTGGTGAAGCCTTCATCTACCAACACCTGTGCCAGGTCTTCGTCGACTTCCAGCTCGTCGATGAAGTTGCGCAGGATATCGCCGGTTTCTGCTTGCTGCTTAGCCTGGATGTCCGATTCGGTCATCACGTTCAGGGTCCAGCCAGTCAACTGGCTAGCCAGACGCACGTTCTGACCACCGCGACCGATGGCCTGAGCCAGATTGTCTGCGCCAACGGCGATGTCCATTGCATGGGCATCTTCGTCAACGATAATCGCCGCCACTTCAGCTGGCGACATTGCATTGATCACAAACTGCGCCGGGTTATCGTCCCACAGGACAATATCCACACGCTCACCGCCCAATTCGCCGGACACTGCCTGGACGCGCGAACCACGCATACCGATGCAAGCGCCTTGCGGGTCAATGCGTTTGTCCTTGGAGCGGACGGCGATCTTGGCGCGCGAACCCGGGTCGCGGGACGCAGCCATTACTTCGATCAGGCCTTCAGCGATTTCCGGCACTTCGATGCGGAACAACTCGATCAGCATTTCCGGCGCGGTACGCGACAGGATCAGCTGAGGGCCGCGGTTCTCGGTGCGGATTTCCTTGAGCAGCGCACGCAGACGCACGCCAACCCGGAAGGTTTCGCGAGAAATAATGTCTTCACGGGCCAGCAACGCTTCAGCGTTATTGCCCAGATCGACAATCACGTTGTCGCGGGTGACTTTCTTCACGGTGCCGGAGATGATTTCTCCCAGGCGCTCGCGATAGGCGTCAACGACTTGAGCACGCTCGGCCTCGCGAACTTTCTGCACGATGACTTGCTTGGCAGTCTGTGCAGCAATGCGGCCGAACTCGATGGACTCGATCTTTTCTTCGACAACGTCACCGACCTTGGCGCCAGGATGCGTTTCTGCAACCTTGCTCGGCCAGGTTTCGATGGCCGGATCGTCCAGGTCTGCTTCTTCGACGACCGTCCAGCGACGGAATGTCTCGTAAGCACCGGTGTGGCGATTGATTTCCACACGCAGATCGACTTCGTCCTCAAAACGCTTTTTGGTAGCAGTGGCCAGAGCCAGCTCCAGCGCTTCAAAAATTACGTTTGCCGGTACGCCCTTTTCATTGGATACCGACTCAACAACCAGCAGTACTTCTTTGCTCATCGTACGCCTCGCCTTTCGCAAGCCATTGGATCCGCGGGATCCGCGTCTCAGTCAAAACTGGGAATAATGTTGGCCTTGTCGATCATATCGATCGGCAACAGGAACTCATGGTCTTCAACCTGCACCACGACGTCCTGCTCTTCTACACCGCGCAGAAGGCCCTGAAAGTTGCGCCGACCTTCAAAAGGCGAGCGCAGCTTGATCTTCACTTGTTCACCGGCAAATTTTGCAAACTGCTCAATAGTGAACAGTGGGCGTTCCATGCCAGGCGAGGAAACTTCAAGGGTGTATTCAACGGCGATAGGATCTTCAACATCCAGTACACCGCTGATCTGACGGCTGACGATGGCACAATCGTCCACCAGCACGCCGCCCTCTTTATCAATATAAACGCGCAACATTGAGTGGCGACCTTGAGCCGAAAACTCAATACCCCAGCATTCATAGCCTAGGGCCACGACCACCGGGGCCAGCAAGGCCTGCAACTCTTCTAGCTTGCTCGACACCTGAACCCCCTCGTGCATGTATGTGCATGCTGTGCAAAATAAAAAAATGGGCGAAACGCCCATCCTTGAAACGCCGTTGAACAGCGGCGTTGAAAGTGTCCAGCTAACAAAAAGCCCCTTAAAAGGGGCTCCTTAAACTGGTTGCGGGGGCCGGATTTGAACCGACGACCTTCGGGTTATGAGCCCGACGAGCTACCAGACTGCTCCACCCCGCGACAAAGCTGGGGCGGAAGTATACGACCGATCCCTGACAGGGTCAATGTAACCTTCCACCTACAAGAAAGCCCGCAACAGCGGGCTCTCCTGATAATTGGTACCGAGAAGGGGACTCGAACCCCTACACCCTATGGGCACAACCACCTCAAGGTTGCGTGTCTACCAATTCCACCACCTCGGCAGTACTACGTTTGAAACTCTTCTTACTTCTGCTCTTGAGCTGGAGGCACGTCAGTCGCTGGAGTAGCCGACTTTTGCTCTTGAAGCACCGGGACATCATCAGAAGCCGGTTGTTGCTTTGGAACTTCCAACACTGCTGGATTTGGCAAACCTACTTGAGTCAGCTGGTGAGCCTTCTCTTTAGCAAAGTAACCTAACCCCAAGCTGGTTATGAAGAAACCGGCGGCAAGTATAGCAGTAAACTTACTAAGAAAGGTAGAGGAACCTTGGCTTCCGAACACAGTATTTGAAGCACCTGCTCCGAAAGACGCACCAGCATCCGCACCTTTACCCTGCTGCAGCAAAACCAGAGCAACTACGCCCAATGCACCCAGCAGATGAAAAACGACTACGACTGTTTCCAGCATTTTTTCAGTTTCCCGCGGCGCGACAAATCGCACCGAACTCATCTGCATTCAGGGAAGCTCCACCAATGAGCCCCCCATCGATATCCGGCATGCCGAACAGTTCGACCGCATTGGCCGCCTTCACGCTGCCGCCGTATAGAAGCCGCACACCTCGTGCGACTTCAGAATTCTCTGCCGCCAACTGAGCGCGAATGGCTGCGTGCACATCCTGCGCCTGTTGCGGCGAAGCAGTCAGCCCGGTGCCAATGGCCCAGACCGGCTCGTAAGCGATTACTGCTTTTGCAAAAGCACCGACACCCAGCTCCTCGATGATGCTGCCCAGCTGACGCCCGACAACCTCAAGAGTTTTCCCGGCTTCGCGCTGCTCAAGGGTTTCCCCGATACACAACACCGGAATCAAGCCACATGCCTGTGCCGCTGCGAATTTGCGATTCAGTGTCCCGTCACGCTCACCCATTATCTGGCGGCGCTCGGAGTGCCCGACAAGCACCAGGGAACAACCTGCATCCACTAATTGACTCGGCGCAATCTCACCCGTCAACGCACCCTGCATGGACTCAATCGCAGAGTTCTGCGCGCCGACCGAAATCGACTTGCCTTTCAAGCCATCAATCACTTGATTGATATACAAGCAAGGCGGGAACACCGCGACATCAACACCGCTTGGCAAGGCCAGATGACGAAGGCCGTTGATCAGCTCAGCGACGCTGGCGCGGGTACCGTGCATCTTCCAGTTACCAGCAACCATAGGGCGACGCATGCTGTACCTCGTCGGTCAAAGTGGGCGCAGATGTTACCCAACACAATCATGGCTGGCAAGCCGAAATCAGGCAGAAACTTCAGTTACCAGTTTTGCCAGCTCTTCGGCGTAACCGCGAACCTGCATTTCGTCCTCGCCCTCGACCATCACCCGCACCAGCGGCTCTGTCCCGGACTTGCGCAACAGTACGCGCCCACGACCGGCCATCGCCAGGGTGACACGATCACTGGCCTCCTTGACTGTCGGATGTTCGAGCGGATTCGCACCACCGCCAAAGCGGACATTGATCAGCACTTGAGGACACTTGCGCAGCGCCTGACGAGACTGAGCCAGGCCTTCTGTGCGCCTCTTCAACGCCATCAACACCTGCAACGCGGCAATAATTGCATCACCGGTGGTGGTGTGACTGAAGCAGACAATGTGCCCCGAGTTTTCCCCACCCACCTGCCAATCGCGCTCCAGCAACTCGGAGATTACATAACGGTCGCCAACGTTAGCCCGCACAAAAGGAATCGCCAGATCTGCCAAGGCCAATTCCAGCCCCAGGTTACTCATCAGCGTACCGACCACACCGCCCTGCAACTTGCCGCGCTCTTGCAGATCGCGAGCAATGATGAACAACAACTCGTCGCCGTCGACGACAGTGCCAGTGTGATCAACCATCTGGACCCGGTCACCATCACCGTCAAAGGCAATACCCAAATCGGCGTGCTCGGCCAATACGGCAGCCTGCAACGGCTCCATATGGGTCGAACCGCAATTCTCATTGATGTTCAGGCCATTAGGATGAGCAGAAAGCACAACGACATCCGCCCCTAACTCACGAAACACACTAGGCGCCACTTTATAGGTCGCACCGTGGGCGCAGTCGATCACGATCTTCAGGCCTGCAAAACTGGTACCGGCCGGGACACTGCTCTTGCAGAACTCGATATAACGGCCCGAGGCGTCATTGATTCGCGATACCTTGCCGATCTTGCTCGACTCAACCACGGTCATCGGGGTGTCGAGCAACTCTTCGATCATCAGCTCGACTTCATCCGGGAGCTTGGTGCCCTTCCCAGAGAAAAACTTGATGCCGTTGTCGTCATGAGGGTTATGCGAAGCACTGATCACGATGCCCGCTTCGGCATGAAAGGTCCGCGTCAGGTAGGCGATGGCCGGTGTCGGCATCGGCCCCAGGAGCATCACATCAGCACCTGCCGAGGTCAGCCCGGCCTCAAGCGCCGACTCAAACATGTAACCGGAGATCCGGGTGTCCTTGCCCACGAGCACCTTGCAGGCACCCATGCTGCGGAATGCCATGCCGGCCGCCCAGCCAAGCTTGAGCATGAAATCAGGAGTAATCGGGTATTCACCGACCCGACCACGAATGCCGTCGGTGCCAAAGTATTTCTTACTCATAAGTACTCCATCATTCTTATTCGGCTGATTCTACGGCGGCGATCATCCGCACCACATCGACAGTTTCGGCCACATCATGGACGCGCAATATACGCGCCCCCTTGAGCGAAGCCAGCGCCGCAAGTGCCAGACCGCCATGCAGACGCTCTCCCACCGGTCGATTCAAGGCCTGCCCGATCATGCTCTTTCGCGAAACCCCCACCAACAGGGGCCGCCCCAAGGCATGCAGGGCCTCCATATGCTTAAACAAGCTTAGATTGTGCTGCAAGGTTTTCGCGAAGCCGAAGCCCGGATCAAGGATAATCCGCTCAGCAGGGATACCTACCGACGCACACTGAGCCATGCGCTCGGCAAGAAACTCGCCGACCTCTTTCGTAACGTCCTGGTACTGCGGATTGTCCTGCATGTCGCCCGGCTCGCCGAGCATATGCATCAGACACACCGGCAAACCGGTAGCCGCCGCCGCATCCAGAGCCCCGTCCCGGCGCAACGAACGCACATCATTGATCAAACCCGCCCCCAGCCTTGCGGTTTCACGCATGACCGCTGGCGTGGAGGTATCGACCGAGATGATCACATCGAGTTCACGATTGATGCGCTCAACGATAGGCGCCACACGCTCCATCTCTTCAAGTGGTGAAACCACCCTGGCACCAGGCCGGGTCGATTCACCACCGACGTCGATCAGGGTCGCGCCAGCCGCCACCATCGCCTCGGCGTGGCGCAGGGCCGCATCCAGCTGACTGTATCGGCCGCCATCGGAAAAGGAATCGGGAGTGACATTGAGAATACCCATGACATGCGTCTGGGCCAAATCAAGAACCCGGTTGCCGCAAGGCAACCGGGTCGAGGACTGAACAGGAGTCATTTCAAACCTTATACGTCAGCAGCCGGGCCACCGATTGGTGTTTCCGGACGCCCATCCTGCACCGCCGGAGGCGTGCCGGAAGCATCATTACCGCCAGACCAGTCGCGAGGCTCGCGAGGTGTACGACCCGCCATGATGTCATCGATCTGATCAGCATCGATCGTCTCGTACTTCATCAAGGCATCCGCCATGGCGTCAAGCTTGTCCCGGTTATCAGTAAGGATTTGCTTGGCCGTGCCGTAGCACTGATCAATGATGCTGCGCACTTCGGAGTCAATCAGCTTGGCTGTCTCACCGGAGAAACTGGCATGCTGACCGCCGCCGCCACGACCAAGGAACATTTCGCCCTCTTCTTCGGCATACATCAACGGACCGAGTTTTTCCGACAATCCCCACTTGGTCACCATGTTCCGTGCAATCTGGCTGGCACGCATGATGTCGTTGGATGCACCGGTGGTGACACCGTCGAAACCCAAGGTCATCTCTTCAGCGATACGACCGCCGTACAGCGAGCAGATCTGGCTGATCAACGCCCGCTTGGACAGACTGTAGCGATCTTCTTCCGGCAGGAACATGGTCACACCGAGCGCACGACCGCGCGGGATGATCGACACTTTGTAGACCGGATCATGCTCAGGCACGACGCGACCGACGATAGCGTGGCCGGCTTCGTGATAAGCAGTGTTCCGCTTCTCTTTCTCGGACATGACCATGGATTTGCGCTCGGCACCCATCATGATCTTGTCTTTAGCCAGTTCGAACTCTTTCATCTCGACGATGCGCTTGCCGGCACGGGCTGCGAACAACGACGCCTCGTTCACCAGGTTGGCCAGGTCGGCACCGGAGAAACCAGGAGTACCACGCGCGATCACGGCCGGAGCGACGTCGTCACCCATTGGCACTTTGCGCATGTGGACTTTGAGAATCTGCTCACGACCACGGATATCCGGCAGACCGACCACGACCTGACGGTCGAAACGGCCCGGACGCAGCAATGCAGGGTCCAGCACGTCGGGACGGTTGGTCGCTGCGATGACGATGATGCCGTCATTCATTTCGAAGCCGTCCATCTCTACCAGCAACTGGTTGAGTGTCTGTTCGCGCTCGTCGTGACCGCCGCCCATGCCGGCACCACGGTGGCGACCGACGGCGTCGATTTCATCGATGAAGATGATGCATGGCGCGTGTTTCTTCGCCTGCTCAAACATGTCACGAACACGACTGGCACCGACACCGACGAACATTTCGACGAAATCGGAACCGGAAATGGTGAAGAACGGCACTTTGGCTTCGCCGGCAATCGCCTTGGCGATCAAGGTTTTACCAGTACCAGGAGGACCGACCATCAGCACGCCACGAGGAATGCGACCGCCCAAACGCTGGAACTTGCCCGGATCACGCAGGAATTCGACCAGCTCACCGACTTCCTCCTTGGCTTCGTCGCAACCGGCAACGTCACCCAAGGTGGTTTTCACCTGATCTTCGGAGAGCAGGCGCGCCTTGCTCTTGCCGAAGCTCATCGGCCCGCCCTTGCCACCTGCACCGCCCTGCATCTGCCGCATGAAGAACATGAACACGGCGATGATCACCAGGATCGGGAAGCTTGCGACCAGGAGCTGAGTCCAGATGCTTTGCTGTTCAGGCTGCTTGCCTTCGACCACGACATGGTTGTCGACGAGGTCGCCGATCAGACCGTTGTCCTGGATTGCCGGACGAATGGTCTTGAAGCTGTCGCCATCGTTGCGTTTGCCGGTAATCACGTAGCCGTCAACCGCTACGCGCTCGACCTTGCCATCCTTGACCTGCTGGATGAAGTCGGAATAGTTGAGGGTCTGCGGCTCGTTAGGGCTGGAGAAGTTGTTCATCACCGTCACCAGGACAGCCGCGATGATCAACCACAGGATCAGATTCTTTGCCATATCGTTCAATTAACTACCCTCTGAAGCAAGCTCCGCTAATGGCGCGTGCTTCGCATGATATTCACCGGCCTAACTTACTACATTACCTACGGCTCTGGCAGGCGCCGTCTGTAACCCTTTGTGAAACACTTTCTACACAATATTCGCTAATGCTCACGGGACGAAATACGAAAAACCTATCGCCCCGGTCGAAAAACCTTTTATTCCTCACTGCGACCACGGAAACCACGGCCCAGCAGGTACTGCTCACGGGAGCGATCGCGCGACGATTTCGGCTTGCGCGTCGTGACCTTCTCGAACTGCTTGCGCACGCTCTTGTGGTATTCGTCGAAGCCTTCACCCTGGAAGACCTTGATCAAAAAATCACCACCTGGCTTCAACACCCGAGTCGCAAGATCCAGTGCCAACTCGCACAGGAACATCGATCGCGGCATATCAACAGACGCCAATCCACTCATATTGGGGGCCATATCAGAAATCACAAGGTCCACCTCGTTTTTTCCGACCGCTTCAAGGATCTGCGCCAGTACGGCGTCCTCGGTGAAATCGCCCTGAATGAAGGTCACATCCGGGATGCTGTCCATTTCCAGGATGTCGGAAGCGATCAGTGTGCCTTGCCCACCAATCAGACGACTGGTCACCTGGGACCAGCCACCCGGGGCGGCGCCCAGGTCGATCACGCTCATGCCCGGACGGATCAAACGGTCTCTTTCCTGGATCTCCAGCAGCTTGTAGCTGGCACGGGAGCGATACCCGTCTTTTTGCGCCATTTTCACGAATGGGTCGTTGAAATGCTCTTGCAGCCATTTAAGACTTGTCTTGGAACGGGCCACGGGCCACCTCGAAAATAAAACGGGTCGTGATTAACTGGGCGGTCCCGGACTCGCTCGGGTAAACTGGCCGCCGCTTTTTACAAGATCAGACGCAGGGGTCAGATTATGCCGCTCACTCAAGAGCAGAAGAAACAGTACAAATCCATTGGCCACCATCTGAAACCAGTTTTGACTGTGGCTGACAACGGTTTGACTGAAGGTGTGTTAGCCGAACTTGAACGCGCACTGGCGGATCACGAGCTGATCAAAATCAAGCTCAACATCCTCGATCGCGAATCGCGCCTGGCAGCCATTGCAGAACTCTGCAAGGCCGGCAAAGCCGATCTGGTTCAGGTCATCGGCAAGATGGCACTGATTTACCGCAAGAACTTCAGCGTCAACAAGCAGCTGTCGAACGTCCATCGCTTCAAGTGATGGCAAGGGTCAAGGGTGTGCTTCGCGCACCCTGCCACTCCACCCAGGCACCGGCTGCAACACCAGCACCAGCCCGGAAAAACCCAGAACAAGATAGCTGAAGACCTGCCAACGCACTGCATCCGGCCAACCGAAGCGCACCGCGAAAAACATCGCACACGCATACAGCGCCATCAGCAGCAGTTGCCCACGAATATCACGCCATAGACTGGCAAGGCCCTCGGCCTGTACCAGCACCAAAACCTGAAAAATTACACACGCGGCGGCGAAACCTACCAGCAGCGCATTAAGCGTGCCTGCAATTTCGTCGATCAGCAGCGGCGCCAGACCTATTCGCCCCAGCACCGGCAGCAGACCTATATGCAGCAACCAAAGGCCGCCAACCCATAACATCTGGGTCAACTGCCAAAGCATGGCGCCCGCGCGTAGCGGGCGCCTGCGCTCAGATGTGGCGAACTTCGACAATCTCGTACTCGATAACGCCACCCGGCGTTTTGACCGCCACCACATCACCCTCTTCCTTGGCAATCAAGGCACGGGCCAATGGCGAACCGACGGAGATCTTGCCGAGTTTGAAGTCAGCCTCATCCTCACCAACGATGTGGTAAGTGACGCTTTCATCAGTCTCAACGTTGGCGATTTCAACGGTGGTGCCGAAAATCACTTTGCCGGTGTGAGGAATGGTCATGACATCGATGATGACCTGATTCTGAATCCGGCCTTCAATGTCACGAATTCGCGCCTCGACCATCCCCTGCTGCTCGCGAGCAGCGTGGTATTCGGCGTTTTCTTTCAAGTCACCCAACTCGCGGGCCGTACCGATGTCCTGGCTGAGCTTCGGACGGACGACCTTGGTCAGGTGAGCGTGCTCTTCTTCCAGGGCTTTCGCGCCCTGGACGGTCATTGGGTATTTGATCATGCCTTCAATCCTGCGTGTAGATCCTGCAAGCGGCGCACGGTCTTCTCGGGACCGAACTTCAGCGCTTCGCAGATAGCTTCGCCAGCAGCAATGGTCGTGGTGCAGTAGATCTTGTGCTGCAAGGCATTACGACGAATGGAGTAGGAATCGGCGATCGACTGGCGACCTTCGGTGGTGTTGATGATCAGGGTGACTTCGTCATTCTTGATCATGTCGACCACGTGCGGACGACCCTCGGTCACCTTGTTCACACGACGCACTTTCAGGCCTGCGGCTTCGATCAGCTTGGCAGTACCGGCAGTGGCGACCACTTCGAAGCCCAAGTTGATCAGATCACGGGCCACGCCTGCAACCAGTGGCTTGTCATCGTCACGCACGCTGATGAACGCCGTACCGCCAGTCGGCAGCACTTCGCTGGCACCCATCTGGGCTTTGGCAAAGGCTTCGCCGAAGGTGTCGCCCACGCCCATCACTTCACCGGTGGACTTCATCTCAGGGCCCAGGATCGGGTCCACGCCAGGGAATTTGGCAAATGGGAACACTGCCTCTTTCACGCTGTAGAAGTTCGGAATGATCTCTTTGGTGAAGCCTATTTCCTTCAGGGTTTTGCCGGCCATCACGCGAGCCGCGATCATTGCCAGGGACACACCGATGCACTTGGAAACGAACGGTACGGTACGGGAAGCGCGCGGGTTGACTTCGATGACGTAGATGTCTTCGCCTTGCAGCGCCAACTGAACGTTCATCAGGCCGATCACGCCCAGTTCCAGGGCCATTTTCTTGACCTGTTCGCGCATCTCGTCCTGGATATGCGCAGGCAGCGAGTACGGCGGCAGGGAGCATGCGGAGTCACCGGAGTGAACGCCGGCCTGCTCGATGTGTTGCATGATCGCGCCGATCACCACGTCGGTGCCGTCGCAGACCGCATCCACGTCCATTTCGATGGCGCAGTTGAGGAAGTGGTCCAGCAGCACCGGGCTGTCGTTGGACACTTGAACCGCTTCACGCAGGTAGCGCTTGAGTTCTTCTTCTTCGTAAACGATTTCCATCGCACGGCCGCCCAGTACGTAGGACGGGCGAACTACCAGCGGGTAACCGATCTTGGCGGCAGCACGAATCGCTTCGTCTTCGCTGCGCACGGTGGCGTTAGGCGGCTGACGCAGGTTCAGACGCTCAACCATCTGCTGGAAGCGCTCACGGTCTTCGGCACGGTCGATGGCGTCAGGACTGGTGCCGATGATCGGTACGCCAGCCTCTTCCAGAGCACGCGCCAGCTTCAACGGAGTTTGGCCGCCGTACTGGACGATTACGCCTTTAGGCTTCTCGACGCGGACGATTTCCAGTACGTCTTCCAGGGTCACTGGTTCGAAGTACAGGCGATCGGAAGTGTCGTAGTCGGTGGAAACGGTTTCCGGGTTGCAGTTGACCATGATGGTCTCGTAACCGTCATCGCGCAGAGCCAGTGCCGCGTGTACGCAGCAGTAGTCGAACTCGATACCCTGGCCGATACGGTTAGGACCGCCACCGAGGATCATGATCTTGTCGCGGCCCGAGGGCGCTGCTTCGCACTCTTCCTCGTACGTCGAGTAGAGGTAGGCGGTGTCGGTGGCGAACTCGGCCGCGCAGGTGTCGACGCGCTTGTAGACCGGGAATACTTCGAGTTTGTGACGGTGGCGACGCAGGCTCTTCTCGGTCACGCCCAGCAGCTTGGCCAGACGCATGTCGGAGAAGCCCTTGCGCTTGAGACGGAACATCATGTCGCGGTCGATGCTGGCCAGACCCAGGGTCTTGACCTTCTCTTCGTCCTTGATCAGATCTTCGATCTGTACCAGGAACCACGGGTCGATCATGTTCATACCGAAGATGTCTTCGACCGACAGACCGGCGCGGAACGCATCAGCCACGTACCAGATACGCTCGGCACCCGGCACGGTCAGTTCGCGCTTGAGAATGCTCATGCTTTCCGGGTTGCTCAGGTCGAGCTTCTCGTCCAGGCCGCAAACGCCCACTTCCAGACCGCGCAGGGCTTTCTGCAGGGATTCCTGGAAGGTCCGGCCGATGGCCATGACTTCACCGACCGACTTCATTTGAGTGGTCAGGCGCGCGTCGGCTTTCGGGAATTTCTCGAAGGCGAAGCGTGGCAGCTTGGTGACGACGTAGTCGATGGACGGCTCGAAGGACGCTGGGGTCTTACCGCCAGTGATATCGTTCGACAGCTCGTCAAGGGTGTAACCGACGGCCAGTTTCGCCGCAACCTTGGCGATCGGGAAACCGGTGGCTTTCGATGCCAGGGCCGAGGAACGGGATACCCGCGGGTTCATCTCGATGACCACCATGCGGCCAGTATTCGGGCAAATACCGAACTGGACGTTGGAGCCGCCGGTTTCCACGCCGATCTCACGCAACACCGCCAGGGAAGCGTTACGCAGGATCTGGTATTCCTTGTCAGTCAGGGTCTGCGCTGGCGCAACAGTGATCGAGTCACCGGTGTGCACGCCCATCGGGTCAAAGTTTTCGATGGAGCAGACGATGATGCAGTTGTCCTTTTTATCGCGGACAACCTCCATCTCGTATTCTTTCCAGCCGATCAGAGATTCGTCGATCAGCAGCTCTTTGGTCGGCGACAGGTCCAGACCGCGGGCGCAGATTTCTTCGAACTCTTCACGGTTGTAAGCAATACCGCCACCCGTGCCACCCATGGTGAAGGACGGACGGATGATGCATGGGAAGCCGAGCTTCTCGAGGACCGCGTTGGCCTCTTCCATGCTGTGGGCGATACCCGAACGCGGGCAGTCCAGACCGATGGACTTCATCGCCTTGTCAAAGCGCGAACGGTCTTCGGCCTTGTCGATGGTGTCTGCGTTGGCGCCGATCATTTCTACGCCGAACTTCTCCAGAACGCCTTCGCGCTCCAGGTCCAGGGCGCAGTTCAGAGCGGTCTGGCCGCCCATGGTCGGCAGCAGCGCGTCTGGACGCTCTTTTTCGATGATCTTGGCAACGGTCTGCCACTTGATCGGTTCGATGTAGGTGGCGTCGGCCATGGCCGGGTCGGTCATGATGGTCGCCGGGTTGGAGTTCACCAGGATGACGCGGTAACCCTCTTCGCGCAGGGCTTTACAGGCCTGGGCGCCGGAGTAGTCGAATTCGCAGGCCTGGCCGATCACGATCGGGCCAGCGCCGAGAATCAGGATGCTTTTAATGTCTGTACGTTTTGGCATGGGTTGTCACTCAAATCCGCAGGTCAGTCGGCAAGCCGTCTTGTTCAATCTCTGAAGCCTTGAGGGGGCCACCGGTTTCGGGACCGCCCTCAGGCTTCGCTACATCAAGGCGAGCGATTAGCGTCGCTTGGCCATTTCGTTGATGAAGCGATCAAACAGTGGCGCTACGTCGTTCGGGCCAGGGCTGGCTTCAGGGTGACCCTGGAAGCTGAAGGCGCTCTTGTCGGTACGCTCGATGCCTTGCAGGGTGCCGTCGAACAGCGATTTGTGGATCGCCCGAACGTTACCCGGCAGGGTCGCTTCGTCCACCGCAAAACCGTGGTTCTGGCTGGTGATCATCACCACACCGCTGTCCAGATCCTGGACCGGGTGGTTGGCACCGTGGTGGCCGTGACCCATTTTCAGGGTCTTGGCGCCAGAGGCCAGAGCCAGCAGTTGGTGGCCGAGGCAGATGCCGAACACCGGAATCTCGGTTTCCAGCACGTCCTTGATTGCCTGGATCGCGTAGTCGCATGGCTCTGGGTCGCCAGGGCCGTTGGACAGGAACACGCCGTCCGGCTTCAGTGCCAGCGCTTCTGCGGCCGGAGTCTGTGCAGGCACCACGGTCACGCGGCAACCGCGCTCGACCAGCATGCGCAGGATGTTCAGCTTGACGCCGTAGTCGTAGGCCACCACGTGGTATGGCAGCTCGGAGGCTTCGAGGGTCGCATGGCTGTCGGTTTTCAGATCCCAGACAGTCGAGCGCCACTCGTATTTCTCTTTGGTGCTGACGACTTTTGCCAGGTCCATGCCTTTGAGGCCAGGGAAACCCTGAGCGGCGGCAATGGCGGCTTCTTCGGAAATGTTGTCACCGGCCATGATGCAGCCGTTCTGTGCGCCTTTCTCACGCAGGATGCGTGTCAGGCGACGGGTGTCGATACCGGCGATTGCCACCACATTGTTGGCTTTCAGGTAATCGGACAGTGACATCGTGTTGCGCCAGTTGCTCGCAACCAGCGGCAGGTCACGGATGACCAGGCCAGCGGACCAGACGCGGTCGGACTCGGCGTCTTCCGGCGTGGTGCCGGTATTGCCGATGTGCGGGTACGTCAGGGTAACGATCTGTTGGGCGTAGGAAGGATCGGTAAGGATTTCCTGATAGCCGGTCATTGCGGTGTTGAACACCACCTCACCAACGGTTTGACCGTCGGCTCCAATGGCTTCGCCGCGAAAAATGCTGCCATCAGCAAGGGCGAGTATGGCTGGCTTAGTCAAGAAGACCTCCCGTAAATAAAGCCTGAAAGGGCGATCGCAGGTTGTAAAAAAGCGGAGTGACGTATGGACACGTCACCCCGCTTCTTCATCGAATTATTCTGCGCGCTTTTAGTGGACACACTAAAGCTGTAGCTTACAGAAAAAGGCACTTTTGGTCTACCGCCAATGAGCCTTAAAGGCCGGAGAATGCGACAGGACGTCGCTTAGCGGTTTAAAACCGGGCTCAAACGCTATGTTTGAACCCGGTTTCGGCTGCATCTTAACGCAGATCGAGCACGTCTTGCATGTCGTAAAGGCCTGGTTCACGACCATCCAGCCACAAAGCTGCACGCACCGCGCCCTTGGCGAAGGTCATGCGGCTGGACGCCTTGTGGGTGATTTCCAGTCGCTCACCCTCACAGGCGAACAGCACCGTATGATCACCGACCACATCACCACCGCGAACAGTGGCGAAGCCGATCGTTTCACGCTCGCGCACACCGGTGTGACCTTCACGACCATAGACCGCAACCTTCTGCAGATCACGATCCAGCGCATTGGCGATCACCTCCCCCATACGCAGAGCCGTACCTGAAGGCGCATCGATCTTGTGCCGATGGTGAGCCTCGATGATTTCGATATCAGCGTCATCACCTAGCACACGAGCCGCCATATCGAGCAGCTTCAGCGACAGATTTACACCGACACTGAAATTGGCCGCGAACACAATCGCAATATCTTCGCTCGCCTCGACCAGTAACTGCTTCTGCGCGGCGTCCAACCCCGTCGTGCCGATCACCATGGCCTTGCCTGCCTTGCGGCAGAACGCCAGGTTTTTCAGCATGACCTCAGGGAGCGTGAAGTCGATCAACACATCGAACTCATCGGCCACCGCATCCAGCTTACCGGACAGCGGCACACCGATTCGCCCCAGCGATGCCAGCTCACCGGCATCCACGCCAATCAGCGTGCTGCCGGGGCGCACGATGGCGGCCGTCAGGCCGGTGAGCGGCGCGCGCTGCTGCACCGCCTCGACCAGAATCTTGCCCATGCGCCCGGCAGCGCCCATCACAGCTATACGTCGCATGCCGACTCCTTACAAATCGCCGAAGAAGCGCTTCACGCCTTCGAACCAACCGGTGGTTTTCGGCGAATGACTGTTGTCACCCGCCAGGGAGCTGCGCAACTCCTCCAGCAATTCGCGCTGACGACGACCCAGGTTGACCGGGGTTTCGACCGCCACGCGGCACATCAGGTCACCAGCACCGCCACCACGAACCGGCGCGACACCTTTACCGCGAACACGGAACTGCTTACCGGTCTGAGTCCCTTCCGGGATCTTCAGCTTGACCCGACCATCGAGGGTCGGAATCTCCAGCTCGCCACCCAGCGCTGCGTCGACGAAGCTGATTGGCACCTCGCAGAACAGGTGCTTGCCGTCACGCTGGAAGATCGCGTGCTCGCGCACATTGATCACCACGTACAGGTCGCCGGTCGGGCCACCCTGCGCACCCGCCTCGCCTTCGCCGGACAGACGAATGCGGTCACCGGTATCGACACCGGCCGGCACTTTCACTGAAAGGGTCTTGTACTCTTCGACCCGACCTTCGCCGCGGCAGGAGTCGCACGGATCGGAAATGATCTTGCCCTGGCCATGGCAGCGCGGGCAGGTCTGCTGCACCGAGAAGAAGCCCTGCTGCATGCGCACCTGACCGATACCACCACAAGTAGGGCAAGTGATCGGCGAGGAGCCTTTCTTGGCACCTGAGCCGTCGCACGGCTTGCAGTTGACCAGTGTTGGAACACGGATATTCACGGTCGTACCGCGCACCGCCTCTTCCAGGCTCAACTCCAGGGTGTAACGCAGGTCACTGCCGCGCTGAGCGCCGCCACGGGCGCCGCCGCGACCGCCGCCGAAGAAGTCACTGAAGACATCGCCAAAGATGTCGGAGAAGTTCTGACCGCCAAACCCGGCACCGCCCCCGCCCATGCTCGGGTCGACACCGGCATGACCGTATTGGTCATAGGCCGCGCGTTTGCTGGAATCGGACAGCACTTCGTAGGCCTCGTTGGCCTCCTTGAACATCTCTTCCGACGCTTTGTCATCGGGATTACGGTCCGGGTGGTGCTTCATCGCCAGGCGACGGTAGGCCTTTTTCAGGTCCACCTCGCTTGAACCACGCTCAACACCCAATACTTCGTAATAGTCACGCTTTGCCATAAGTCTTTGCACTCTTAAGGACGTTCGGCAAACCTCTCCTGAGCCTCGCCAAACTCGTTGAGCCCCAATACAGGCCCGGACCCAACTCACGTCAATTCAACGATCCTGGTCTTTGATTCGATGCGGTACTTTCGACTCGAAAAGCAGGAGCATTTCCGGCCATACCGCCAACATCCGAGCGTTGTCGCATGCTGTAAAAATTCGCTAACTCCAGACACGCCAACGCGGGAGCAAGCTCCCGCGCGGCGACATCCTACCAGTCACCGCCCGAAGGCAGTCAACCGGGCGACCAACAACTTACTTGTGGTCTTTGACTTCTTCGAACTCGGCATCGACGACGTCGTCAGCTTTTTCAGCTTTTTCGTCGTGCGGTGCCGCGCCTTCAGCAGGCTGAGCCTGATCGGCGTACATCTTCTGAGCCACTGGAGCGGAGACCTTGGACAGCTCTTCAACCTTGGCTTCGATAGCCGCCTTGTCGTCGCCTTTGATGGCGGTTTCCAGGGCAACTACTGCCGCTTCGATTGCAGTCTTCTCTTCAGCACTCACTTTGTCGCCAGCATCAGCGACCATTTTGCGCGTCGAGTGAACCAGAGCATCGCCTTGGTTACGGGCGCTGGCCAGCTCTTCGAATTTGCGGTCTTCTTCAGCGTTCACTTCAGCATCGCGAACCATCTGCTGAATTTCTTCCTCGGACAGACCGGAGTTGGCCTTGATCACGATCGACTGAGTCTTGCCGGTGGCCTTGTCTTTGGCGCCGACGTGCAGAATGCCGTTGGCGTCGATGTCGAAGGTCACTTCGATTTGTGGCACGCCACGTGGCGCTGGTGGAATTTCGGCCAGGTCGAACTTGCCCAGGGACTTGTTCTGTGCGGCTTGCTTACGCTCACCTTGCAGTACGTGAATGGTCACTGCGCCCTGATTGTCGTCGGCAGTCGAGAACACTTGCGATTTC
This sequence comes from Pseudomonas sp. LBUM1673, assembly GCF_059695645.1. NCBI lineage: Bacteria > Pseudomonadati > Pseudomonadota > Gammaproteobacteria > Pseudomonadales > Pseudomonadaceae > Pseudomonas > Pseudomonas sp. LBUM1673. Next base: position 896,952 of record NZ_CP166780.1, on the reverse strand, counting down.
TTGGTAGGAATCGTGGTGTTTTTCTCGATCAGCGCAGTCATCACGCCACCCATGGTTTCGATACCCAGAGTCAGCGGGCTGACGTCCAGCAGCAGAACGTCTTTCACGTCACCGGCCAATACCGCGCCCTGGATAGCAGCACCCATGGCAACAGCTTCGTCAGGGTTGACGTCTTTACGTGCTTCTTTACCGAAGAAATCAGTGACCAGCTTCTGAACCAGTGGCATGCGGGTCTGACCGCCAACCAGGATCACATCGTTGATCGAACCAACGTCAATACCGGCGTCTTTCATGGCGATGCGGCAAGGTTCGATAGTGCGCTGAACCAGGTCTTCAACCAGCGCTTCGAGCTTGGCGCGGGAGATTTTCACGTTCAGGTGCTTAGGACCGGTAGCGTCTGCAGTGATATACGGCAGGTTCACGTCAGTCGACTGGCTCGAGGACAGTTCGATCTTGGCTTTCTCAGCGGCTTCTTTCAGGCGCTGCATGGCCAGCGGATCACCCTTGAGGTTCATGCCGCTTTCTTTCTTGAATTCGTCAACGAGGTAGTCGATCAGACGAATGTCAAAGTCTTCACCGCCCAGGAAAGTGTCACCATTGGTGGCCAACACTTCGAACTGGTGCTCGCCATCGACTTCAGCGATTTCGATCACGGAAACGTCGAAAGTACCGCCACCCAGGTCGTAAACGATCACGGTGTGATCGCCTTTCGCCTTGTCCATACCGTAGGCCAGAGCGGCTGCGGTCGGTTCGTTGATGATACGTTTAACGTCCAGGCCCGCGATGCGGCCGGCGTCTTTGGTGGCTTGACGCTGGCTGTCGTTGAAGTAGGCCGGAACGGTGATCACCGCTTCGGTCACTGGCTCGCCGAGATAGTCTTCGGCGGTCTTCTTCATTTTCTTCAGAATTTCAGCCGAAATTTGTGGCGGTGCCATTTTCTGGCCGTTCACTTCAACCCAGGCGTCGTTGTTGTCAGCCTTGACGATCTTGTAAGGGACCATCTGGATGTCTTTCTGTACGACTTCTTCGTCGAAACGGCGACCGATCAGACGCTTCACCGCGTACAGGGTGTTATGCGGATTGGTCACTGCCTGACGCTTGGCCGACTGGCCAACGAGGATTTCGCCATCGTTGGCATAAGCGATGATCGACGGCGTGGTACGCGCGCCTTCAGCGTTTTCAATAACTTTGGCTTTGCCGTTTTCCAGCACGGAGACGCAGGAGTTGGTAGTCCCCAGGTCGATACCGATAATTTTGCCCATGTTCACTCTCCCGAAACTTTGGATTTGGATGCCGCAGCAGTGGTCGCTGACTGCGGTAGCACTTAAACGCTTGACTTCTAAATGGGGGCCTTACGGCTAATTTCAAGCCTGCTCGTCAATCGAAGGCGAAACCGGCGCAGGTGCCTTGCTGACCACGACCATGGCCGGGCGCAGCAGGCGACCGTGGAGCTGGTAGCCCTTCTGAAACACCTTGAGCACACTGTTTGGCTCGACGTCGGCGCTTTCCTGCATGGCCATTGCCTGATGATGCGAGGCATTGAAGGGTTCGCCTTCAGGATCGATCGCTTCCAGGTGATAGCGTTTCAGGGTGTCCTGGAACATTTTCAGGGTCAGCTCGATCCCTTCGCGCATCGGACGAATGTTTTCGTCCTCAGGGTTGGACAGCTCCAGGCCGCGCTCCAGACTGTCAATGATCGGCAGCAGGTCGCCAGCGAACTTTTCCAGGGCAAATTTGTGAGCCTTTTCAACGTCCTGCTCGGCGCGACGGCGGACGTTCTGCAGATCGGCGGCAACACGCAAAGCCTGATCCTGCGCACCAGCCAATTGCTCTTCGAGCACTTGTACACGAGCCGCCAGGTCTTCACCCGAAGCCTCGGGGCCCTGGTTGGCGTCTAGATTTTGCGTATCCACTGTCTGTTCGTCAGCCATAGATTTCTCCTTCCAATATCGTCCGCGAGCTCAACTCGCGCTTCTGCCCCGGTATATGGGGCCGCAAAATTCAGCTTCAAGGGCTATCTGATGATTAACCCTACAAAAAACAGCTGCATTGTCATTCCTTGACGCGCTAAGGATTTATTTCAATCAAGCAAATCGACCTAAGAGGGGGCATTGTCAGCCAGAAACAAAACACTGTATAAATAACCAGACCTAAAGCCTGGGAGCGGCCTTTATGCTGGTGCACCTGTCTGTACACAACTACGCCATCGTTGAACATCTCGATCTCGAACTCGATCGCGGGATGAGCGTGATCACAGGGGAAACCGGCGCCGGCAAGTCGATCATGCTCGACGCCCTCGGCCTGACCCTGGGCGATCGCGCCGACAGCGGCGTGGTCCGCCCGGGCGCCGACAAGGCCGATATCCTGGCCACCTTCGACCTGATCGACATCCCGGAAGCCAGTGCCTGGCTGGCCGAGCGCGACCTCGAAAACGACGGCCCGTGCATTCTGCGTCGAGTGATCACCGCCGAAGGGCGCTCACGCGGCTACATCAATGGCACCCCCTGCCCCCTCGGTGACCTGAAGGCCCTGGGCGAGTTGTTGATCGATATCCACAGCCAGCACGAACACCAATCCCTGCTCAAAACCGATACCCACCGCCGTCTGCTTGACGAGTACGCCGGTGCCACGGACCTGGCCCGCCAAGTGCAGCTGGCCGCCCAACGCTGGCGTCAGACCCGCCAGGAACTGGAACGTCTCTCCAACTCCGGCGATGAACAGCGCGCTCGTCATCAGTTGCTCAGCTATCAACTCGAAGAGCTGGAAAACCTTGGCCTCGGCGAAAACGAGCTGGAGCAACTCGAGCAGGAACACAAGAACCTGACCAACGCCGAAACCCTACTGGGCATTTGTCGGCAAGTGGTCGAACAATGCAGCGAAAGTGATTCCGGCAACGTACTGAATGCACTCACCGCCAGCCTCAACCGCCTATCGAGCGTGAACAATTCGATCGGCGCCCTGGGCGAAGCCAGCAGCCTGCTGACCAGCGCGCAGATTCAAGTTGAAGAAGCCGTGGGCGAGTTGAACCGATTTCTCGATAATTTCGACGCCGACCCGGCCCGCCTTCAATACCTGGAAGAGCGTCTCGATGCGATCTATACCCTGGCGCGCAAACACCGCATCCAGCCGACCGAAGTCGCGGATATGCAACAGAAGCTACTCGATGAAATCGAAACACTGAATGCCAACGACGAATCCATCGAACGACTGAGCGTTGAGCTGGCCTCCTACGCCCGCCATTACCAGGAGAAGGCTCGGGAGTTGAGCGATCTGCGTCATCAAGCCTCGAGCAGCCTGGCCAGTGCCGTGGAGCAGGAGATTCAGCGCCTGGGCATGCCTGGCGGCCGCTTCACCATCGAACTGCGCCCCAACAGCAGCGACGAACTGCTGCCCAACGGGCTCGAACAGGTAGAACTGCTGGTGAGCGCCAACCCGGGGCAACCTTTGAAAGCCCTGGCAAAAGTGGCATCGGGTGGCGAGCTGTCGCGTATCAGCCTGGCGATCCAGGTGATTACTGCACAGACTTCGCGCGTACCGACACTGGTGTTCGACGAAGTGGACGTGGGTATCGGGGGCCCGACCGCCGAGATTGTCGGCCAGTTGCTGCGACGCCTCGGGGAACGCGGACAGGTTCTGACCGTGACTCACTTGCCGCAAGTGGCGGCGCAGGGGCATCAACATCTATTTGTGCACAAGGTTCGCGGTGAAGACGCCACGCATACGGCCGTCTCCAAGCTGAGCAAGAATGATCGTGTCGAAGAAGTGGCACGGATGCTGGGCGGCATCGACCTCACCAAGGAGTCCTTGGCCCACGCGAAAAAAATGGTCGTTACCGCAAAAATTTAAGAACGGCAGAAAGCACGAAGGCGACCCTGGGGTCGCCTTCGCTCGTTTCGCAAACCTGAGGTTCGCGCGACATGCTTACTTTTTCTTGCGCACGTACAGTACAAGATTGTGATCAACCATCTCGAAGCCATACTTGTCGACGATTGCTTTCTGCAGCCGCTCGATTTCTTCGTCGAAGAATTCGATCACTTCACTGGTCTCGACGTTGACCATATGGTCGTGATGCTTGCCGTCGTCCAGCTCGAAGACCGCATGGCCTCCGTCGAAGTTGTGCCGCACCACAAGGCCAGCTGCCTCAAACTGGGTCAGAACACGGTAAACCGTGGCCAGACCGACGTCCTCACCAGCCTCCATCAGCGCCTTGTAGACGTCCTCGGCACTCATGTGGCGTTGCTCGGCGGAATCGAGCATTTGCAGAATCTTGACCCGTGGAAGGGTCACTTTGAGGCCGGCTTTGCGTAGTTCGCTATTTTCAACCATGGTCAGCTTTCTCGCGATGCTGCTTCGCAGCTTCTCTTAATGCGGGTATGATCGGCGTTTACGTTGTCCCAGCCAAGATAGTGGAAGTCGCCCACCGATGCAAAACACCAAGCTCTTGCTAACCAGTTTCACCTTTGTGGGACTGCTCGCACTCGCCGGTTGTTCATTCCCCGGGGTTTACAAAATCGACATCCAGCAGGGCAATGTCGTCACGCAGGACATGATAGACCAGTTACGCCCGGGAATGACCCGCCGGCAAGTACGGTTTATCATGGGAAACCCTCTGCTGACCGACACGTTCCATGCCGATCGCTGGGATTACCTGTATAGCCTGCAACCGGGTGGCGGTGAACGCCAACAGGAACGCATTAGCGTTATCTTCAACCCAAATGACCAACTTGTCAGCCTCTCTGGTGATTTCATGCCGGGCGTGAGCCGCGACGAGGCTATTCTTGGCAAGGACAGCGGCACTAGCGTGACTGCGCCTGCAGAAAACGCCGAGAAGCCGAAGCCAGAAAAACCGGTCAAGCCAGGTTCGTTGCTGGACCAGATCCAGAAGGACGTGGACAACGTTGAAACCGTTCCAGTCCCGACACCAGAACCGCTGGAAACCTCGCCGCAATAATTTGCGCCGCAATAAAAAACCCGGCATGTCCGGGTTTTTTATTGTCTGCGTTTAACCGAATCACTGATTTTTGGCTTTGGCCTCGGCCGCTTTGGCTGCACGCAACCGGCGAACTTCTTTCGGATCGGCGAGCAACGGCCGGTAAACTTCGATGCGATCCCCTGCCTGAACCGCACGAATGGCCGGCTCAGCGATCACTTTACCAAAGATCCCGACCGGACAACTGGCCAGGTCCAACTCAGGGAATTCGCTGTTCAGGCCGGATATGAGCAACGCATTCCGTACCGTTGCACCCACCGGCACCGTTACAGTCAGCAGCACCTGACGATCAACGGCGGCATACACCACCTCGACCTTGATCACAGCCTCAACCATGCATCTGCTTCGCGCGCTGACAAAACGCGTCCATCAGCGTATTTGCCGCCTGATTAAACAAAGGCCCTAACGTTGCACGTACCAACGGTCCCGAGTAGTCGAACGACAAGTCCAGACTGATCTTGCAAGCCTTCTCGCCCAACGGCTTGAATACCCAGACGCCATGCAGCTGGCTGAACGGACCTTCCTCCAGGTTCATCTCGATCGAACGTCCGGGTACCAGGGTATTGCGCGTCACGAAATGCTGACTAAGGCCACCCTTGGCCACACCGACGCTGGCGCGCATCCGCTCAGGAGAGCTTTCCAGAACTTCGGCCGTCGAGCACCACGGCAGAAATTCCGGATAGCGGGCCACGTCGTTGACCAGGTCATAAAGCGCTTGTGCCGGATACGGCAGCAGGGCCGAACGTTGAATGTGTGTCGTCATGTCAGCGTTACTTCCACAGCTGGGCGGCAAACACTACAAGAATGCCGATGGGCGCCACATAGCGCATCAAGAACAGGGACAGGGCGAACAACACCGGGCGGCGGATCGACAATTCGTCGCGCACCGCTTCACGCCCCATCACCCACCCCGCAAACACCACGAAACACAAACCACCGAGTGGCAACATGATCCGCGAGGTGAAGAAATCGATCACACCAAAGAAGTCCAGACCACCGGCGGCTCCCCATTGATAGAGATGGAACATCCCGCCTTCGTTCACGAAAAACTTGGCCTCCTTCCAGATATTGAAGGAAAACACGGTACCCAGGCCGGCGAACCAGCAGATGAATGCCAGCCAGAAGGTGACCCAGGCGCGACTGATCTTCGTGCGCTCAACCAGGTAAGCCACCATCGGCTCGAGCAGGGAAATCGCCGAACTCCAGGCTGCAATCGCTACCAGCACGAAGAACACTACGCCCATCAACTGGCCGAACGCTACATTGCCAAAGGCAAATGGCAGGCTGACGAACATCAGGCCAGGGCCTTCGCTCGGGTTCAGGCCAGCAGCGAACACAATCGGAAACAATGCCAGGCCGGCCAACAGCGAAACAAAGGTATCGAGCAGCGCCACACCCACGACGGTTCCGGATATCGACGAGTTCTTCGGCATATAGGCGCCGTAGATCATGATTGAGCCGACGCCCACGCTCAGGGAGAAGAACGCATGCCCCATCGCCGGCAACAAGCCATCCAGTACTTTGTCCGAGTGGAAGTCGAACATGAAATGCACGCCCTCCATGAAGTGGCCGGTGGTCATGCTGTAACCCAACAGGACAATCACCATCACGAACAGCAGCGGCATCATGATCCGCAGGCTGCGCTCCAGCCCGGCGACCACGCCTTTGGCGATCACCACGGCGGAGAGGAGCATGAAAATCGTGTGCCAAAGTGTCAGGCGCCATGGATCGGCGATCACATTACCGAAATAGGCGCCGACCTGATCAGGCGTCGCACCCTGGAAGTCGCCACGACCCATGTCGATGATGTAATCCAGCGACCAACCGCCGACCACGCTATAGAAAGAAAGAATCAGCAACGCCGTGATCATCCCGGCAAATGCGCCCCAGGACCACTTCGTCGAATGCCCTGCCTCCAGCGCCAGAACCTTCAAGGCATTGGCCGGACTCTGCCGCGCGCGCCGGCCGATCAGGGTTTCAGCCAGCATGACGGGCACACCGATCAGCGCGATACAGGCCAGGAACACCAGCACGAAGGCTCCGCCACCGTAGACGCCAACCATATAAGGGAATTTCCAGATACTACCCAGCCCCACGGCCGAACCGGTCGCGGCGAGTATGAAGACCCAGCGGCTAGCCCAACTGCCGTGGACAGAAACCTTGTCTGTCGACATCGTTATCACGCCCAAGCGTTCAAAAAAGAGGCCGCATTGTCCGGGATTCAATCAACCTGCTCAAGCACGTAGCGTCACCGTAGCCGACTCGCTTGCAACTCCCTATAATGCCGCCCCTATGGCTAAACAGAAGAAACACCCAACAGGGACCATCGCGCAGAATAAAAAGGCGCGACACGATTACTTCATCGAACATCGGTTCGAGGCTGGTCTGGTCCTGGCCGGCTGGGAAGTAAAAAGTCTGCGGGCAAGCAAGCTACAACTGGTTGACAGTTACGTCCTGCTCAAGGATGGCGAAGCCTGGCTGCTCGGCAGCCACATCACGCCCCTGACGACCGCCAGTACCCACGTTATCGCTGACCCGACCCGCACCCGAAAATTGCTGCTCAACCGGCGTGAGCTGGAGAAACTGGCCGCCGCCGTGCAGCAAAAAGGGTACGCCTGCGTGTGCTTGTCCTGGTACTGGAGCAAGCACATGGTCAAGTGCGAGATTGCCCTGGGCAAGGGTAAGAAGGAATACGACAAGCGTGATACCGAACGCGAGCGCGACGCCGGTCGTGAATTGCAGCGTGCGGTGCGCAACAAGGGCAAGGAAGATTAATCTTTCGGCCTGAGTTTTGTGGCGTCAGCGAAAAGATCGCAGCCTGCGGCAGCTCCTACAGGGAAACGCGAATCCCTGTGTAGGAGCTGCTGCAGGCTGCGATCTTTTGCTTTGGGAATTCACATTCCCTTGCGCCGCTCCGCCCGAGCCACGCGCTGCACTTCCTGACGCACCTCCTCCAGCACTTCCTGCACATACAAAATGTGCCGACTGGAAACTTCTCGCGCCTGCTCTGCCCTTCCTTCGATAATTGCCAGATACAACTCCCGGTGCTGCGAGATCAACATGTCGCGGGTTTCGGCGCGCTGTTTGTACATGCCGCCGATGTTGGTCACCACGTTGCGTTTGAGCAGATCAAACAGCCCGCGAATGGTGTGCAGTAGCACCGCGTTATGACTGGCCTCGGCGATCGCCAAATGAAATTTCGCATCCGCCGCGCCCTCTTCCGCCCGACCCACTTCGTCATGACGCGAATAGCAGTCCTGCAACTCGTCGAACGCCGCCGTCAGCCGCTCGCGATCCACGTCCGTGGCACGCAATGCCGCGTAGTAAGCACAGGACGCTTCCAGCGTATGACGAAACTCCAGCAAATCGCGCTGGGCCTCGGGGTTGCTTTCCAGCAGATGCAACAGTGGATCGCTGAACGTCGAGCCCAGGGACTCCACCACATAGTTACCGCCGCCCTGACGACTGACCAGCAGCCCTTTTGCGGCCAGTTTCTGAATCGCTTCGCGCAACGAAGGGCGTGACACGCCGAACTGCTCGGCCAACGCACGCTCAGCCGGCAGGCGTTCGCCGGCCTTCAGCGTGCCCTCAAGGATCATCCCCTCGAGTCGCTCGACAATATCGTCAGACAAACGGCGCTGCCGAATCTGATCAAACCCCATCACTCAATTCTCCACGATCCCGGCGGCTCGCCGGGCTCTCTATTCTGGCCTATCGGCGCTGCGCCAGCACCTACCAGACGACGCTTGATCGAACAGATCAGATGCTTTGTGCACCGCTCATTCGACAAAAGTTTTAGGACGGCAAATTGACACACCGCATCCAAGGCTTTTACCCTAGCCAACAGCGATTGTAAATTGGTATTACCAATTATCCAAGAACGCTGACCAGTGCCTGACCAACAACAATTAGGGGCCACCCCATATGCAAACCTGGCAACAGCTCTACAGCCCGCTCGGCAGTCTCGGCGTGTCCGCATTCGCGGCCGTCATTCCCATCGTATTTTTCTTCCTGGCCTTGGCCGTGTTCCGCCTCAAAGGCCACGTGGCCGGCAGCATTACCCTGGCGCTGTCGATTGCCGTGGCAATCTTCGCGTTCCAGATGCCGGTCGACATGGCCTTCGCGGCAGCCGGATATGGCTTTGCCTACGGGCTGTGGCCAATTGCGTGGATCATCGTGGCAGCGGTGTTCCTCTACAAACTGACGGTCAAGAGTGGCCAGTTCGAAGTGATCCGCAGCTCGGTGCTGTCGATCACCGACGACCAACGCCTGCAAGTGCTGCTGATCGGCTTCTGCTTCGGCGCCTTCCTGGAAGGTGCCGCCGGTTTCGGCGCACCGGTAGCGATTACCGCCGCGCTGCTGGTAGGGCTGGGTTTCAACCCACTGTACGCCGCTGGCCTGTGCCTGATCGCCAACACCGCGCCGGTGGCCTTTGGCGCATTGGGGATTCCGATCATCGTCGCCGGGCAAGTCACCGGTATCGACGCGTTCAAGATCGGCGCCATGACCGGGCGTCAGTTGCCATTGCTGTCGCTGTTCGTGCCGTTCTGGCTGGTATTCATGATGGACGGTCTGCGCGGCGTTCGGGAAACCTGGCCAGCGGCACTGGTGGCCGGTTTGAGTTTCGCCGTCACCCAGTACCTCACCTCGAACTTCATCGGCCCGGAACTGCCAGACATCACCTCGGCGCTGGCCAGCCTGATTTCCCTGACACTGTTCCTGAAAGTCTGGCAACCAAAACGCGCCGCAGGCGCACACATCGTCGGCGCCGTCTCGGCTTCCGTGGTAGCCAGCACCGGTGGTTTCGGCCAACCGCGCACCACCGTGGCTTCGCCTTACAGTCTGGGGGAAATTTTCAAAGCCTGGTCGCCATTCCTGATCCTCACCGTACTGGTCACCCTCTGGACGCTGAAACCGTTCAAAGCCATGTTCGCTGCGGGCGGCTCGATGTATGGCTGGGTGTTCAACTTCGCGATTCCGCACCTGGATCAAATGGTGATCAAAGTCGCCCCGATCGTAACCGCCCCCACGGCGATTCCGGCGGTGTTCAAGCTCGATCCGATTTCCGCGACCGGCACGGCGATTTTCTTCTCTGCACTCATCTCGATGCTAGTGCTGAAGATCAATTTAAAAATTGGTCTTACCACTCTTAAAGAGACCTTCTACGAACTTCGCTGGCCGATTCTGTCCATCGGCATGGTGCTGGCCTTCGCCTTCGTCACCAACTACTCGGGCATGTCTTCGACCATGGCTCTGGTACTGGCAGGCACCGGCGCGGCGTTCCCGTTCTTCTCGCCATTCCTCGGCTGGCTGGGTGTGTTCTTGACCGGTTCCGATACCTCGTCCAACGCACTGTTCAGTTCGCTGCAAGCAACCACCGCGCACCAGATCGGCGTCAGCGACACCTTGCTGGTGGCGGCGAACACCAGCGGCGGCGTGACCGGCAAGATGATTTCGCCGCAATCGATCGCCGTGGCCTGCGCCGCGACCGGGCTGGTGGGCAAAGAATCGGACCTGTTCCGCTTCACCCTCAAGCACAGCCTATTCTTTGCAACGATCGTCGGCCTGATCACTTTGGCTCAGGCCTACTGGTTCACCGGCATGCTGGTGCACTAAGAACTACACGCAACACGGAAAAAACCGACGCCGGGTTACGTCCCCGGCGTCAGCTATTCACAACCGGGTCTGCAAGGCAGCTGAAAGCTTCCCTCTCTATATTCAGCAGCCTCAGTGGACGGATAACCGGGACCACCCGGAGACACGCCTGATGAGCGAGCTTTTTTACAACGCTGTGCCGAACGCGACCCGCGTCGCCCCGCCACTGCCAGAGCCTCGGCAATACCCCAGCGAAAAACCGGCCCGGGTCTACCTGTTCGGGACCTGCGTGGTGGATCTGTTCTACCCCGAAGCCGGGATGGACGCGATCCACCTGCTGGAACGCGAAGGCATTCGTGTCGAATACCCGCAAGGGCAAAGCTGCTGCGGGCAACCGGCCTACACCTCGGGTTACACCGAACAGGCCCGGACCGTGGCGCGCTCACAATTGACGCTGTTTGCCGGCGATTATCCGGTGGTGGTGCCGTCAGGGTCTTGCGCGGGCATGTTGCGTGAACACTACGCCGACTTGTTCAAGGACGAGCCGCAAACGCTGAAACAGGTTCAGGCCCTCGCGGCACGGACCTACGAACTGACCGAGTTCCTGCTGTTTGTCTGCAAGGTGCAGCTCAAGGACAGCGGCGAGCCGGTCAAAGTGGCACTGCACACGTCGTGCTCGGCACGCCGTGAAATGAATACCCATCTGCATGGCCGTGAGTTGTTGGCGCAGCTAAGCAATGTGGAGCGAGTCGACCACAGCCACGAAAGTGAATGCTGTGGCTTTGGTGGAACTTTCAGCGTCCGTATGCCGGACATTTCCGGCGCGATGGTGGCTGACAAGACCCGAGCATTGAAGGAATCCGGCGCGCACAAGGTGCTCAGTGCCGACTGCGGTTGCCTGATGAACATCAATGGCTCGTTGGAGAAACAGCAGGAAGCATTACGCGGTCAGCATCTGGCCAGTTTCCTGTGGCAGCGTACCGGAGGCGCCCAATGAGCACCTCCACGCTGATTCCTACGGTTGCCGTAGAAGAAGATTTTCGCGCCCGGGCTCACAAGGCTTTGGCTGACACGCAACTGCGAAACAACTTTCGCAGCGCGATGGATTCACTGATGAGCAAACGGGCAGCGTCCTTCAGCGATGCCTTTGAGCGAGAACATTTGCGAGCGCTGGGCAATGCTGTCCGCGCCCGCGCGCTATCCAAGTTGCCCGACCTGCTCGAGCAGCTTGAACAGAACCTGACCCGCAACGGTGTGACAGTGCACTGGGCGGAAACGGTGGACGAGGCCAATGGCATCGTCTTATCGATCATCCGCGCTCACGAGGGGCGGCAAGTGATCAAGGGCAAATCGATGGTCAGCGAAGAGATGGAGATGAACCATGTCCTCGCTGAACAGGGCATTGAATGCCTGGAATCGGACATGGGCGAGTACATCGTCCAGCTCGACCACGAGAAACCTTCACACATCATTATGCCGGCGATCCACAAGAATGCCGGTCAGGTCGCGTCCTTGTTCCACGACAAACTTGGCGTGGAGTACACCAAGGACGTTGACCAACTCATTCAGATCGGTCGCAGGGTCTTGCGGCAGAAATTCTTCGAAGCGGACATCGGCGTCTCCGGCGTCAACTTTGCCGTGGCCGAAACCGGCACCTTGCTGCTGGTGGAAAACGAAGGTAACGGACGGATGACCACCACGGTCCCACCGGTGCACATCGCCGTCACCGGTATCGAAAAAGTTGTGGAAAACCTGCGTGACGTGGTCCCGCTCTTGTCGCTGCTGACCCGCTCGGCCCTGGGCATTCCGATCACCACCTACGTCAACATGATCTCCGGGCCACGCAAGGAACATGAACTCGACGGCCCGCAGGAAGTGCATCTGGTACTGCTGGACAACGGTCGCAGCCAGGCGTTTGCCGACAGCGAACTGCGCCAGACCCTGAACTGCATCCGCTGCGGCGCCTGTATGAATCATTGCCCGGTCTACACCCGAATCGGCGGCCATGCCTATGGGGAGGTTTACCCTGGGCCTATCGGAAAAATCATCACCCCGCACATGGTCGGCCTGGCGAAAGTCCCCGACCACCCGAGTGCGTCGTCATTGTGCGGCGCCTGCGGTGAAGTCTGCCCGGTAAAAATTCCGATCCCTGCATTGCTTCGTCGCCTACGGGAAGAGAACGTCAAAGCCCCGGACAGCCCCAATCAAGTGATGCGCGGCCAAGGCAGCAAGTACTCGCGCAAAGAACGGTTTATCTGGAACGCCTGGGCGAAGCTCAACAGCTCGCCAACGCTCTATCGCTTGTTCGGCTTCTTTGCCACTCGCCTGCGCGCGCTGACGCCGAGCAACGTCGGCCCGTGGACCCAGAACCACAGCGCACCGAAACCCGCGGCCCGCTCACTGCATGACATGGCCCGCGAACATCTGGCCAAACAGGGAGACCGTTGATGAACGCCAAGCAAAACATCCTCGCCAAGTTGCGCAACAGTCTGACGGGCGCCACACCGGCGCCTGACAACTTCGATGTCGAACTGGTGACCGAACCCTACACCTACACGCCAGAGCAACGTATCCCACAACTGCGCAAACTGATGGAAGCGGTGCACACCGAAATTCATCTGACGTCCAGAGAAGGCTGGCCCAAATTGCTCGCACAACTGCTGCGGGATCGTCAGTTGCCGAGCCTGTTGATAGCGCCGACAACACCCCACGGTCAACGTGTCACTCAGCACTGGGCGAAAAATCCTGGTCTGCCGACACTCAAAGCCTACGACCGTCCGGTCGAGGAATGGAAAGCCGAGTTGTTCAACGACACCCCGGCCAGCCTGACCACCACCCTCGGCGCGATCGCCGCGACAGGTAGCCTGATTCTCTGGCCGACGCGGGAAGAACCGCGCCTGATGAGTCTGGTGCCGCCGGTGCATTTTGCCCTGCTCAAGGCCAGTGAGATCCGCGACAACTTCTATCAGGTGCAACAGGAATTCGAATGGGCCCAAGGCATGCCGACCAACGCCTTGCTGGTGTCCGGCCCGTCGAAGACCGCCGACATCGAGCAAGTCCTGGCTTACGGCGCACACGGCCCGAAAGACCTGGTGGTTCTGATCCTGGAGGACCAATGAGTCTACCGGCGGCTTTCCTGCGAGATGCGCAGCAACTGATTCCTGAGGCGCGACGTTTCGACGACCCGCTGTCGACTCTGGCCTTCGGTACCGACGCCAGTTTCTACCGGCTGATTCCGAAACTGGTGATCCGCGTCGAGTCCGAAGACGAAGTGGTGGCGCTGCTCAAACTGGCGCAACGGGATCAGGTCCCGGTGACCTTCCGCGCCGCCGGCACCAGCCTTTCTGGCCAGGCCATCAGCGATTCGGTGCTGATCGTGCTGGGAGATAACTGGAACGGCCGCGAGATCCGTGGCCAGGGGACGCAAATCCGTCTGCAACCAGGCGTGATCGGCGCCCAAGCCAACGCCTGGCTGGCGCCGTTCGGACGCAAGATCGGTCCGGATCCGGCGTCGATCAACGCCTGCAAAATCGGCGGCATCGTCGCCAACAATGCCAGCGGCATGTGCTGCGGCACGGCGCAGAACACCTATCACACGCTGGCCGGGATTCGTCTGGTACTGGCTGATGGCAGCCGTCTCGATACCGAAGACACCACCAGTGTGGCGGCCTTCCGTGAGAGCCACGCCGAGCTGCTGGAACGTCTGGCGACATTGGGCCGCGAGACCCGCGCCAATGCCGAACTGGCTGCGAAAATCCGCCACAAATACCGTCTGAAAAATACCACCGGGCTGTCACTCAATGCCCTGGTGGATTTTGACGAGCCTGTGGATATCTTGAGCCACTTGTTGGTGGGCTCCGAAGGCACGCTCGGCTTTATCAGCGCGGTGACTTACGACACGGTGATCGACCATCCGCACAAGGCCTCGGCGCTGATCGTGTTCCCGGATGTGGAAACCTGCTGCAACGCAGTCACCGTGTTGAAAAGCCAACCGGTGTCGGCCGTGGAACTGCTGGACCGTCGCAGTCTGCGCTCGGTGCAGGACAAGCCCGGCATGCCGGCTTTCGTACAACAACTGTCGACCCATGCCTGCGCCCTGCTGATCGAATCCCGCGCTGCTTCGTCCTCTTTGCTGCAAGAGCAACTGGCGCAAATCATGGTGTCACTGACGGGTTTCCCAGTGGAGAAGCAAGTCGACTTCACCGAAGACCCGGTGGAAAACGCCCGGCTCTGGGCGATCCGCAAAGACACCTTCCCCGCCGTCGGCGCGGTGCGCAAAACCGGGACCACGGTGATCATCGAAGACGTGACCTTCCCGGTAGAACAACTGGCCATCGGCGTGAATCGCTTGATCGAGCTGTTCGACAAACATCACTACGACGAAGCAATCCTTTTCGGACACGCCCTGGAAGGCAATCTGCACTTCGTCTTCACCCAAGGCTTCAACAGCCCGGAAGAAGTCGCACGCTACCAGGCGTTCATGGACGACGTGGCGCAATTGGTGGCCGTTGAATTCGGCGGTTCACTGAAAGCCGAGCATGGCACCGGCCGCAACATGGCGCCCTTCGTCGAACTGGAATGGGGCAGCGATGCCTATCAGTTGATGTGGCAGCTCAAACGCCTGCTCGACCCCAACGGCATTCTCAACCCGGACGTGGTGCTCAGCGACGATCCGCAGATCCACCTCAAGCATCTGAAACCGCTGCCGGCCGCCGATGAGATTGTGGATAAGTGCATCGAATGCGGCTTCTGCGAACCGGTATGCCCGTCGAAAGGCCTGACCTTGAGCCCACGCCAGCGCATCGTGATCTGGCGTGACATCCAGGCGAAGAAGCGCGCAGGCACAGACACCGCCGAACTGGAACACGCCTACGAATACCAGGGCATCGATACCTGCGCTGCCACGGGCCTGTGTGCACAACGTTGCCCTGTGGGAATCAACACCGGCGAGCTGGTGAAAAAGCTCCGCAGCCGTAAGGCAACCCATACGAAAACCGCCAACTGGATTGAAGGCAATTTCGCCACGGCGTTGCAAGGCGCGCGCTTCACCCTGCACGTGGCCAACGGTGCGCGGATGCTGCTGGGAGCGCCGCGTCTGGCAAAGCTTTCAGCATCGCTGACACGGTTGTCCAAGGGTCAAATTCCGCAATGGACCAACGCCATGCCACAGCCGGAAAGGGCTATTCGTCTCAGCCCGGCGGTGTCGGATGAGCGGCCTCGGGTGGTGTACCTGGCGGCCTGCGTGTCGCGGGTCATGGGCCCGGCGGCGGGCGATAAAGAGCAAATGTCGCTGTACGACAAAACCCGTGGGCTGCTGGAAAAGGCCGGTTACCAGGTAGTCTTTCCAGACAATCAGGACAACCTCTGCTGCGGTCAGCCATTCGCCTCCAAAGGCTACGCTGAACAGGCCGAACACAAACGCCAGGAACTGATCGGCGCACTGCTGCACGCCAGCCGCGGCGGGCTCGACCCGATCTATTGCGACACCAGCCCCTGTACCTTGCGGCTGGTTCAGGACTTGGGCGACGTGCGACTGGACCTGTACGAGCCGGTGCGTTTCATCCGCACTCACTTGATGGACCGTCTCGACTTCACCCCCCAGGATGCGCCGATCGCGGTACACGTCACGTGCAGCACGCAGCATCTCGGCGAGAGCCAGGCGTTGATCGATCTTGCGCGCAAATGCAGTAACAACGTGGTCATTCCGGAAGGCATTCACTGCTGTGGTTTTGCCGGCGACAAGGGCTTCACCACCCCGGAATTGAATGCCCATTCGTTACGCACGCTCAAGGACGCGGTACAGCAATGCAGTGAGGGGATTTCCACCAGCCGCACCTGTGAGATTGGTCTGACGCAACACGGTGGAATTGATTATCACGGACTGGTCTATCTGGTGGATCGGGTGACACAGGCCAAAGCGGTCTGACACCGAAGCACAAAAAGAAGGGGCAATAACGCCTAATACGCAATCCCTGTGGGAGCGGGCTTGCCCGCGAAGACGGCAGTACAATCAACATTGATATTGCCTGACACACCGCTTTCGCGGGCAAGCCCGCTCCCACAGGTTCCGCGTCTTAACTGACAGGCATCAGGCATTTTTGCCCTTTTTTTGTACCCGCCTCCCGGAAAAGTCTTTCACTCCGTCGCAAGCAAAAACAGAACCCTTGCACGCCGTCACAGTCCATTTGTTAAGCCCCAATAAACGTGGCCCAATCCCTCCCTCGCTCCAGGAGATACCCATGAAGCGTTCCGCCCTGGCTGGACTGCTCATCACTGCGACAATGCTGACCTCTTCCGCGTACGCATCAAACGACAGCGATCAATGCGTAATGAAGCTCCAGGAGGTCAATAGCAAACTGTCCAGCACTACCACGCTGGACGCCGCCACCAAAGGTGTCGTCATCACCAAAGCCGAACAAGCCAAGGCCGCCCACGCCGCCAACAATGACAAAGAGTGTGTTTCCCTGACGCAGCAGGCGCTCCAGGAGATTCAAAGCCACGTGAATAGCCATTAGGGCCGGGCCAGAGCTAATCCGGCGTTGACCCTGACGCGCAGGTAAGGACAGAAGGTCGACTCTCCGCGCGCATTGGCGTACACTGCGCTTACCTGCTGGTTACACACAGCAGGTTCGGGGCCGTTTAGGATTCGACGCCGGTTGCGAAACTTTAGGTGCATGCCGAGTTGGTAACAGAACTCGTAAATCCACTGTTGCAACTACTTATAGTTGCCAATGACGAAACCTACGGCCAGGAATTCTCTCTCGCTGCGTAAGCAGCCTTAGATCCTGAGCTTCTGGTACCTTCGGGTCCAGCAATCACCAGGGGATGTCTGTAAACCCAAAGTGATTGTCATATAGAACAGAATCGCCGTGCAGTACGTTGTGGACGAAGCGGCTAAAACATACACAACTCGCCCAAAGCACCCTGCCCGTCGGGTCGCTGAGGGTTAACTTAATAGACACGGCTACGCATGTAGTACCGACAGCGGAGTACTGGCGGACGGGGGTTCAAATCCCCCCGGCTCCACCAATCGAAGCTAACGAAGCCCGCCAAGTGCGGGCTTTGTTGCATCTGGGGTTTGGCAATCGATGGCTCACACATCCCCCTGTGTGAACGGGCTTGCCCGCGAACAGGCCAACCAGGCCAGCACAAATCACTCGCGGCCAAAGATGCTAGCGTCGCCGCGACTGGATGATCATGCCGGTACTGAATTAATCGTGGTCTGTCCCCGTTTTTCACCGTAAATCAACCACAAAAAAGCCCAGCTTGCGGCTGGGCTTCGGCACTCAAGAAGTTTGCCGGCTGTTACGCCAGTAAAGGTACGCGAGGCCAACAGGAGCAACGAAAATCGCGAACGACCAGCACATGATCATTGTGAAAGTCTTCACCATCAGCATGAGCAGGGCGTTGACGAAAAACACATTGTCGCCCATCACGTATCCCACGACGCTCTCATAGACGAAGCGAGAGTACGGGTAGAGCAGCGTGCACACGATCGACAAAACAATCAGTCCAGGCTTACCCGTCAGGCCGGCAGTGCTATTGGCTGCGACCGACAAAATCAGAATCGCAAATAGCGATCCAAAAATAAACTGACGAATGTAGTAGCTGGCCGTCAGGCCGCCAAAAGTTTTCAAAAAAAACGACTGCATAAGATCCCTCTAAGACGCTGGTTCGTGAGGCGGGCACCATAACAGCCTCACGTTCAAGCTCATAGAGTTCAGCCTCTAGAAACGAAAAAGCCCCGACGATGGCGTAATGCTGTTCACTTAAGCGCAATCCATGTGGGAGCGGGCTTGCTCGCGAAGACGGTAGCACAGTCAACATTGATGTCGCCTGACACACCGCTTTCGCGAGCAAGCCCGCTCCCACAGGTTCCGCTCCTTCCAAAGCCACCCAACGTGCCGTCAGCGCCCGCTTGCGCAACCCAAAACAGTTGCTCGGTCACGCCAGCGAAACCCTGGCCTCCCTGAACGTCATGACCACCGACCTGGCCGACCAGCTCGAATGCTCGCATCGCAACATCGCATTGGCCATTCAGCAACTGGCCGTGCTAGCCGAGATGTTGATCAATCGAGCGCTGGATAACCTCGACTCGCCCCTGCCGGCGGTCACACCCGCCTGCCACTGAGTGATCGTGCTCGTTGATCGAATGGAGGTTTTGTCATAGATCGATACTTGCCGGTCACCGGTATCGACTGCACCATCGCGTCGCTGCTGATCGACACCGAAGCGCCGCTGGACGTGCTGCATGAAACGGCGGCCTACCGCATCCGCACCGCGACTCAATTGCTGGAGAGCTTCGCCGAGAACGAAGGCGTTTACAGTGAACTGGCGCGAGTGTTGGTGACTTCACTGCGCGATGGCTGCGATTTGCTGGATGTGGTTGGGCGAAGGTTACAGAGGCAGGTTTCGACGTTGCAATGAACCCAGCACAGGGAGTCGTTGCCGCTCCCCAACACAAGAAGGCACCTGTCGAGAATATCGCAGGTGCCTTTTTTGGACGCCCGCCCAAGTGTGAAAAAGGGATTCTGCTGACAGATTAGAACCACGTCTTCCTGGGAAATTTCCCGCAATCCGTAGCGACTCCCATGAACTGGCGAGCAACGTTTCTGGAAGATAGTCTTCACTCTTCGCTGCAACCCTGCGGACGGTTTAACAAGCCGAAATCACGTAAGGATCCCTAAACCAATGGAACGCCCTTATGAAAAAGATCACCCGAATCCCACTTAAAAATCCGGCCATTTCACAGCCTGAAACCTTCACCCCAACCCAACATCCCAATGCCATCGAACGCACCGTCAGCGCCCGCCGGCGCAACCCGAACAGGAACATTTTCAGCGTCCGCCCCGACGTCGACACGCCCACCCTGCTCGCTCATGCCAGCGAAACCCTGGCGTCCCTCAGCGTCATAACCATGGACTTTGCCAACCAACTCGAAGGCTCACAGCGCAATGTGGCGTTGGCGCTTCAGCAGTTGGCGATGGTGGCCGAGTTGTTGGTCAACCGAGCGAGGGATAACCTCGATCCGACCGGATCGGTGGCTGTAGCCAAACCTCCCGTCTGTCACTGAGGTTGGACGACAGTTACAGACGCAGGTTTCGGTATAGAAAAGCAAAATGGGCGACCTCATTGAGGTCGCCCATTTTTACGACTGCTACCGCTTGTCCTTCGGTTTCACATCTTGAAGCCAAAACGCTGAACACTCTCATGGCCGCTCAGCGCTCTATCTGTAGCCACATACAAATCACGTACATGCCCAACCAAAAACGCCCAGAATGCCGGTTCATTAACGGTTTGATTGACCAACTCCCCCGGCAGGAACCGACTCATTTCCTTGCGAAATTCGATGGCGACTTTCGGATCGGTGTCGAGCAGCGTTGAACGCTCCTTGAACAGTCTCAAGAACTCGTCCTGCTTGCAGTGATGATCGCCCAGCTTTTTCGCAATCAGATCCAGTTGCGGTGTTACGCCTTGCTGACGCAGCCAAACCATATCCCAGAGGTCGCGGTTCTTGATTCGGTTAGGGCACAGAGCAAAAGCTACGATTTTGTCCGCATAGATTTCTTCGCGCGTTTCAGCCTGCAAGATCAGGCCGCTTGTGCCCATTTCGACACCATAAGGATTAAGCAACTGCATGGGCTGTGGCTGATAGCTCGGGATGGAGCACACGTCGATGTTAATGCGCTGTGCCGGCAGGTCTTTGTGCCCTGGCCTGGTTTGAACCTTCAGTTTCCAGGTGTCGACATTCCCTTCCTCACGAACAGGCTCACCGACTTCAACTTCAAGGCCATATTTGGTTTTTAGTGTGGTGACCAATACATGGGCAAGCTCGGTCAGGCTCTCGCGATTGAAATCTGCACCACCGGTAAAATCCAGGTCCTCACTCAAACGGTTAGAACCGTAGCAAGCACGCAAACAGGTACCGCCAATAAAGGTCAGTTTGGCGAGCATGCCAGCAGAACTCAGCGCCAACATGATGTCGTGGTGCAGCAATTCCTTTTCTACCACGACCCGCAATGGCGCCAGATCCTGCTTGTTTTTTAGTGCCTCATCTACCAACTCATCAAACAAACTCATTGGCAACGCTCCAATCGATCAAGTCCATATTTCGTTTCGCCGCCTTCATGTCTCGCAATGCCTGTTGCGGTGTTGCCCGCCATAGGCGGCAACGTGCGTCGTAGTGGAGTTGACCAACCAGGTCCTGAGGTTTCTGGCGGGTATGTACGAATTCGATGGTGCCCCAACGTCCGCATGAAAGGGTGCTGCTGCGCCCGGAGGACATCAGCGCGATCCAGTTGATGGGAATCTGCGAGATGACGCCACAATCACTCAATGCTGTTTCAAGGCTGATGTAGTTGAACTGCATGGCACGCAGCCTGGCGGCCGCATGAAACAGCACCAATCCACTGGACGGCATGGCCGCTTCAAACAGGTAAAGCCCTCGGCACACTCGCGCCAGATGACCTTCCGAGGCCGCACGACTCAACAAGGTTTTGTAGGCGCCTTCGGAAATGTCGGGCACCAACGCTCTGAGATCGTCCGGGGTGAACAGATAGCGCTCGTCACTGGCCAAATGGGTCAGTTTGCGGAGAAGGCGCCCCATTGGCTGCGTGGATTTTGAGTGTGACTGCATACCCATGACTCTACAGAAGGTTTCACTTTGTGTAACTTACTGTTGAGTCATCTCGCAAAGCAATGATTTTTTCGTGCCTCTTCGTGGCAGTGAGCAATACGGAGAAGGCTTCCATCCACATGAATTTTTCTTCACCCAACCACCTCTCTCCAACCTGTACATTCCCCTCGCTCATTCAAGAAACTACGGTTTGCCCGCCCTCCCGCGGGCTTTTTTTTGCCTGCTGTTTTGTTAGCAGCCAACTCAAGTGACCGGCGCACTAACAGCCTCTGGTCATTCCTACAGGCATTTCAACCGATACAAATATGTATCCTGCTCCCCATGCTGCTCCGAATACCGCGCCTGATAACACATCCTGATCAAACCAAAACCTGCCGCTTCAGCCAGGCGCTGGCTCGCCCTGTTGGCCGAGGCCGTGGTCAGGTAAAACGTGAAACCGGGCATGCTTTTGATCAGTTCTTCGAGCGCCGTGCGCATACAGCCTTTGCCCGAATACTCGGAGTTGACCCAGTAGCCGACGACATATCGGTTGCGGCGCCGGGGTTTCAAGCCAATGCAGCCGATGATTGCGTGCGCTGCATCGTCGACGATAAACAACCGCCGCTCACCTGTTTCGCTCTTGAATTCTTCGACCGCACGCGCGAGGAACGATCGAGCTTCGTCCTCAGTGGTGTAGGGTTTGGCCCAAGGCAGAAATTCGGAATGGATCGTAAAACTGGCATTCAGCGCATGCTGCAACGCTTTACACCATTCGGGGTCGGAGGCGCTCAATCTCAATGTGTGGGTGCCAACCGTCAGCGCAAGCTCCATTGCTTCATCCTTAAATACAAACTCCCTGACGTCAGACAATAACAGCGCCAGGAAGGACGCTGCTACTCAGGAGTTCAACTGCCCCTTCGCGCATTTGCAGAGCGAAATCTCCCCGCTACCTTGCAACCCCGAGAACGGCTCAACGACAGGTCGCACCGGTTGCTCCAGCCGCGCCCGTCCATAGAACGCCAACGCCGTCACCAAACACGCCAGCCACACGAAGATCCCGGCCCAGAAGGTGTGGGACATGTAGTGCCACCCCTGTAGAACCCGCGTCGTGCCGTAGACGAAACCGAGCAGCAGCGAGCCGTACATCACCGTTTTGGAATACCGCCAGCGGTAGCGGCGAGCCACGAAGTACAGCGCGAGCATCGTGAAGCCGCCCGACGCATGTCCACCCGGCCAGCAGCGGCCGTCGCCAGCGACTTTCAGCAAGTCGAAATTCTGGTACCACTCCTTGTGTTCGATTTTCCCGGCGTACTGAGTCGTTTCGACCGGGCAATACACACTGGTGTGGCCCTTGAGGTAGTGGATAACGCCGGTGCTGATGGAAAAGGCGAACACTATGTAGAGGAAATCCCGACGGTGTTTACTGGCAAACCGAAGCACCGGTGCGACTTCTATTTTTTCCAGGAGTGCGATGATCCTGGAATGTTTTTCAGCCTTCAGCCGCGGCCAGAGAAACGACAGCAAAGCGCCAATCATCGCGACCTCACCGGTCCAGTTCGGGATGATCCGCGCCCATTTATGGGTGATTTTCTCGAATAGATGGACATGCTCCAACGGAAACACCCGCGTGGCCGGATCATAAAAAAGATCACTGAAGGCGATGTCGATTTTGGTCAGGTCAAACAGCAGGAACACCACGACCGCGCAGGCCAGCGGGATACCGAAGTTCGCCCAATAAAAGCGGTAACGGGAAGAAGTCAGCATCGTACGTCCTGATCCAGAGGAATGATGGTGAAGCTCATTCGGTGGTTACCGAACGCCAGTCAGAGGCTTCGATGAAACCGAGCATGCGCGGCGCCAGGGACTTTTCGGCAAAGATAAACAAAGAGGCACCGTAGCCGAGGGTGGAGGTCGGCAGCTTGAGGTCTTTTTCCAGTTGCGCCATGCATTCGCTATGGGTCACCAGGATCAGGTTGCGCCCGGCCACCTTGTGCGCCAGGGCATCGCGCAACATGCTACCCCTGCAGCGGATCAACCAGTCGTCACCGACGCCAACCTTGTTGAACATGTAACCGGCGGTTTGCGCCGCACGCATCATCGGGCTGTTATAGATGTCGGCCTGATCCAGCCCCAAATGCTCGAACTGCGCGCCGACACTCACCGCCACGCTGCGGGAGCGATCGGTGATGCCGTCATTGCCGCTCAGGCAGGCAGCCGTGGAGTGATCGCAGCGCTCGACGTGGCGCACCAGCACGATCATGTCGCCCTTGGCCCAACCGGTCGCCAACGCCCGGGCACCCGCCACGTTGCCATGGGCCAGGTCCGGCACGGCGGCGGGCCGCAACAGCCACACGGTCAGCGGAATCACCAGCAGTGTCGAGGCCACTATGACCGCGGCGTTTCGATAACGGGCCAAACAGCTCAGATCGATCGAGCGTTTTATCCCGAACAGACTCAGTCTCAATTCCACATCAAGCCGCCTCGCCGGCGTACATCACTGTCATTCGATGCCGCGAGGGTAAAGAGCCGCGCGTCGGCAGCCGGTGAAACCCATGTGAAAAAAAGCTTAAGAGCGGCCCAAGAACCTTGTTACAGACTCTGTCCGACAAAATCCTTTCAGCTCTCGGGATTGCTGCCGATACATACCTGCTACTCCCTTGCTGGCTCTTAAAACAACAATCTTCCAGCCAACTGACGATCAAGAAGCACAACGTTCCTGGAGGAATATTGATGAATAGCTGGTTCGGTAATATCAGCGTGAACCTGAAACTGGGCCTGGGATTCGGCCTGGTCCTGGCACTGACTTGCGTCCTCGCCCTGACCGGCTGGACGAGTCTGGGCGGGTTGATTGACCGCAGCAACTGGATGAGCGACATCACTCAGCTCAACGCCGGCCTGACCAAGCTGCGCGTGGTTCGCCTGCAATACATGCTGACCAACGGCGACGAAACCGCCGCACAGAATGTGCAGACCACCCTCGACAGTTTCTCCACTCAGCAACAAGCGTTGCTGTCGAAATTCAAAAGCCCGGAAAACCTCAAGCTGCTCAAAGAGCAGAGCGCGACCATCAGCGCTTACCAGCTATCTCTGAACAAAATGCGCAGCGCGTACCGCGCCGGTAACAGCGCTCGTGACGCCATGGGCGCCAACGCAGAAACCGCCAGCAAGCTGATCGATGCGATCAACATCCGCGTACAGCAAATGCCCTTGAGCGATCAGCGCTTCGAACAATTCCTGGCCATCACCGCCGCCAAGGAAGCGTTCATGCTCGCCCGCTACGAAGTGCGCGGCTACACCGCCAGCACCAACGCCGAGACCGAGCAAAAAGCCGTCGCCCAACTGGACGCGGCCATCGCCAGCCTGAAACAACTCAGCGTGTATTTCGCCGAGACCCAGCAAGACGCCCTGCGTCAGCTGGAAACCGCGCTGAGCAACTACCGCAGTGCTTTGCAAGCGTATAAAGCCGCCAACACCGATGCGGTGCAGGCGCGCAAGGAAATGACTGACCAGGGCGCCACCATCGTGACCCTGAGCGATCACCTGTATCAGATCCAGCTCGACCGCCGCGACGCCGAAAGCGCCCAGGCCCGCACGCTGCAACTGATGAGCACTCTGCTGGCACTACTGGTGGGCATCATTGCCGCCGTGATCATCACCCGTCAGATCACCGGCCCGTTGCGCGATACCCTGGCCGTGGTCGAGCGCATCGCCAGCGGCGATCTGTCCCAGGACGTCAAAGTGACTCGCCGCGACGAACTCGGCGTGTTGCAGCAAGGCATCGCGCGCATGGGCGTGACCCTGCGCGATTTGATCAGCGGTATCCGCGACGGCGTCACCCAGATCGCCAGCGCCGCCGAAGAACTGTCGGCCGTGACCGAGCAAACCAGCGCCGGGGTCAACAGCCAGAAGATCGAGACCGATCAGGTGGCCACCGCCATGCACGAGATGACTGCCACCGTGCAGGAAGTCGCGCGCAACGCTGAAGAAGCTTCCCAGGCCGCTGCCGCCGCTGACGGTGAAGCGCGCGAAGGCGACAAAGTCGTCAACGAAGCCATCGCCCAGATCGAGCGCCTGGCCAGCGAAGTGGCGCGCTCCACCGAAGCCATGAGCGTACTGCAGCAGGAAAGCGACAAGATCGGCAGCGTCATGGACGTGATCAAGGCCGTGGCCGAGCAGACCAACCTGCTGGCGCTCAATGCCGCCATCGAAGCGGCCCGTGCCGGTGAAGCCGGTCGTGGTTTTGCCGTTGTGGCCGACGAAGTCCGTGGCCTGGCCCAGCGTACGCAGAAATCCACCGAGGAAATCGAAGGCCTGGTGGCCGGCCTGCAGAACGGCACCCAACAAGTGTCAGCCGTGATGAACAACAGCCGCACCCTGACCGACAGCAGCGTGGCGCTGACCCGCAAGGCTGGCGTGTCACTGGAAAACATCACCCGCACGGTGTCCAACATCCAGTCGATGAACCAGCAGATCGCTGCCGCCGCCGAGCAACAAAGCGCCGTGGCCGAAGAGATCAGCCGCAGCATCATCAACGTACGCGACGTGTCCGAACAGACCGCCGCCGCCAGCGACGAAACCGCTGCGTCCAGTGTTGAACTGGCGCGGTTGGGCAATCAGTTGCAGATGATGGTGAGTCACTTCCGGGTGTAACGCCTGCGCCCCTTCCCCGTCAGTGCCGGTACTGGCGGGGATCTCGGGGACGTCCCGTCATGCAGTGTTTCAAAATCCTACAGCTTCCCCTCCCCCTTTCTCAGCCAAGCGGCGAAAGTTCTGGCCCCCGCTCTATGGATTGGCTGACAGCGCGTCCTCATGCCACATCGTAGTGTCGTCAGCTCTATCAACGGAGGCTCATCGGCATGGACGACAATCCCTTATTCAAGTCACTGATCGGGGCCTACGGCACCGAGCAAACAAAAGCAGCACTTGAAAAGTTTTTTAAAGACACGCTGAAACTCACCTCAGTGTTCGATATCACTCGGCTCACCGAAGCCGAATTCAAGGATCGCTTCAATACTGCAATCCAAAACAGCGCGCTCAAAGATCACGCGTCCAGCATTGACACAAGAACGCTCTACGACAACGTCAAATGCCTCGCAGCCCAGATCAGCCACCTGTATCGGGAGCAGCAGACTTCAGACGGAAAAGCTCAGCACCAGTGGCACCCACACGGCATTCGTGCTGTTGAGAAACAGGGACCGACCTACACCAATCTGTTCAAGGAGAACTGGGACGACGCCTGCAAGGTCGACTCGATCGCCGCCATCGATTCACCTGTCGCCTATCTCAGGGCGCTGTATCTGTTCGCCAAACAACTGGAAACCAGCACCTCGCGATCAACAGATGAAAGAGCCAACCGAATCCTGCTGGAAAAGCGTCGACCGGATCTCGCCGGATTATTGATCGACCAGCAAAATACCCTCACAGCACAGCCCATGCTCGAGATCGTCAATGGCATCCTGAACAAAAATATTCAGCAGGCGCTGCAGAACACCCCGGACCGAGGCAAATCGACCTATGATGTATTGGCGCAACGGCATTATCCCTTCGCTCTTCCCTACGAGATTTTCCATCATCAATGCCTGTTGGGCCTCGGTGGAAAAAAGTCAGTGCTGGGTGAGCTGAACTACCTCATCAGTACCCGCCTTCCGACCTCACAAAAAGTCGACAAACAGTACGGCCAGACACTGACATCCTCCACTCTTGAGGCTCAGCTACTGTTGTCCGGGCTGGGGCCGAAACAACAGGCGCTGCTGACACGAGTCCCTTTCACGACTCAGGACGAGCTCACAAAAAGTGCCTATTGGAAAAGTATCTATGGCACCAATACGCCCACCACCCTGAACAACCTGAACACCTTTCTCGAGCGCACCGAACTCAAGGCAGAGCAAGTAGAAGCACTACTTTCACAAGGCAAACATGCCCCCCGCAAATCACCGTATTACCCAACAACCACGCGAAGCACTGCCCCCTATGGCGCCCGTTATGTAAACGGTCCTTCCTCTGCTGGCAGTGGCATTGTCAACAGCATGAAGCTCGACAAAAACGGCACAGAAAAAGAAATCGCCGAGGCAACAGAAGACAGACTCGAACGTCTGCAGCGGATGATCCGCTTACAACGCTGGCTCAATATTCCGTTCGCCGATCTGGACACCCTGATCGTCAGCACTTTTGAATCCCGGGTTCCACGCAACACGCTCATGCAATTCGACGCCTATACCGTGCGCTGCCTAGGGGTTTATCGTCATTTGAACCGCCGATACTCGATAGAAGCCGAAGAGTTCGGGGCGTTGCTTTACCAGTTGGCTCCTTATGCATGCGGTGAAAACACCCCTTTGTTCGATCAGGTATTCAATCGGGCCAGAATCTTCGAGACACCGCTTGTACTCGATGAACTAGCATTCTCTTCAGACGACTCGGCCCCGGCTTCGCACACCATCCTTCAGCACTTGAGCGCCAGCCTTGGCCTGCCCCTGACGCAAGACTCGCTCTTACAGGTCGTCAAAAACACGCAAAAATACCTTGGCTCGCTCAAGTGTGATTTGCGCACACTGTCGTCGATTTACAGGCAGGCGCGCGTTGCTCGAATGTTTGGCATTTCGATCGCCGAAAGTTCGACGCTGGCAAACCTGCTGGGCGGGGAAAACATTTCCAGGTGTCTGGTAAATGGCAACTCAGGCATTCGTACCCTTCGAATAAAGGGCCTTCGGAAAGACTATGGAGATGAAATCGAGGTGGTCGCACGCTTGCGGGTAACGGAACTGGGCGATCCGGACAATCCAGCCCAGCTTCTACCGGGGTCAACCCTACGTACCAATACTTCCTGGTCCCCCGACTCCACAACCTCCTATGAGATCCTCATCCGGCATCCCGCTCCCCCAGCTGGGGCTCCTCCTGCCATCAAGATCGACGCGTTTTGGACCATTGCCGCGAACTCCGTCATATCTCTGGAAGGGGCTTCAATCCAAGTGACCGGCGAAGACCTCGATGAATTCATGCACCGAGAACCTTCATTCATAACGATGACAGAGACGCGAAACGGCAAAGAGAATACTGTTCTCTACTTGGATGATGTCACCCTGACACAAGATGAACCCCAGGGAGTTGAGGCATTCAACATACTCGATGTACTGATGCAAATGGATTGGATAACCAGCTGGATCAACGAATCCGTCTACGACATCCCAAAACTGCAATACCTTCTTGAACCGACAGACAGTGACGATCATTCATTCCGGGATTTGCAGCAACGCTTCGACAAACTAAGCGTAGAAGCGACCCAGTGCGTGGTAACTCCACAAGAACTGGCAAAGTTATCACTGCCGAAAAATATTAACTGGCTCAAAGTTCTGAATCCCACCCTGCTCGACAACAAAGGTCTAGTGAAAAATTTCGCACCGGCAATCGAAGATGATGTGCCCCAGAAATTAGGCGCGACATTGAACGAGGCTTTCACAGCGTTGACACTGGATAAAGATCCAAATAAAAACCTGAGACTCAAAGACGACTGCAAGAATAAACTCAAAGGCCTCCTACTGCTGGCCCATGATCGACAACTGCATCTGATCGAAAAGTGTTTACAGGAAACTTCGCTGCTTCCCATGAATTGTGCAAAGGGGGTGGTGATATGGGCGCAAACCTCGGTTCACCAGATCCTGACCGCTGCGCTGCACACAGAGGACTCATTCAATCTTCCACGATCACTCTCTCCAGTTCTGCGCCACGCCGACGCAGCGGTTCAGCTGCATTTGAGCAACAGGGCCCTGCGCGTTTTCCTCAGCCATCCCGACTGGCTGGAAAAGCCGAATCCACAGTTACAACTGACGCTCAGCAGCTTGTATCTGCTCGATCGCTTCAACCATTGCATGGTCACCCATCAGCACGCGGAAGAAAGCCTTCTGAGCTACTTGGAGTTCGCCAACTCCCCCGCGCCCACAACAGCCATCAACAGTCTCCTGGCCCAATTGCTGAACTGGACGACAGCTGAAGTCACCGTGCTGACCGCAAATCTGGAGTTTCAGCAGGCCAGAACAATGAAAGCCGTTGATTGGGTTATGCGCTGCCGGAAAACCTGTAAAGCCACCGGGCTTAACGCGGTCGCCCTACTCAATGCCACGGCCCTCAAGAACGAAAGCCCGGCCCATGCCTGGAAAACCGTCGGTGAAGCAGTCATGGCGGCCAGTCATTAATCCCATTACATGCTCAAGGAGTGAACATGTCTGCAGCTATTGAAAAGCAACTTAACGAAAGCCTGCGTGATGCACAACTCGGGTTCTATTTGTCAGCGATCATTCCGGAAAACGAGACACTGAAGTCGCTGAAGATCGCAGAGCACCTCAAGTCGGCCAATGATCTTTACCACTACTGGCTGCTCGACATACTGGTCAGTCAGGATGTGCCGACCAGCCAGGTAGCCTGCGCCACGGCCAGCCTGCAGCAATACATCAACAGCATTCTGGCCAACATGGAACCTGGGTATCACAACACAGATATACCTAATAATCAGATCGAGACCTGGCGCTCCGTGATGCATCACTATTCCAGCTGGGCAGCCAACCAGCGTTTGCACTATTTTCCCGCAGTCTATCTGGACCCGACCCTTCGCAAGACCAAAACCGACAATTTTCAGCAACTGGAAAACGACCTAAATCAGAACCAGCTCACTGCCGAATCCGTTCAGACGGCAGTACTGGCCTATCTGACAAGACTCGAAGAAGTTGCCAACCTGCAAATACTTAATGGTTACATTGACGGAGACGACTTCGCCAACAGCACCTATTATTTCATCGCCAAATCCCGCGCGGCCAATGCTTATTATTGGCGCTCACTTGACATGGCTATGCGGCCCAATGTCTCCAGCACTCAGAAATACGATGCACCAGAACCACAGGCTTGGTCGGACTGGAAATGCGCCAATCTGCCCATTTCCGAAAGCACCGTAGAGCACACCATTCGCCCCGTATTGTTCAACAATCGCCTGTATGTAATCTGGGCCGAATGCATCCATCAAGACAAGACGACAGGCCCTAAACCGGCAGAGAATAAGGCCAATCCCCTACTTCGTTTAAACCTCTGTTACAAAAAATACGACGAGAGCTGGAGCACACCGCAGACCTGCTTACAAGAGTACGTTTCGCAGGATGACTCTCAAGACCAGACGTTGGCCGAGTTCAAACAGAACATACAAACCAACGCGGTGTGTTACCAGTCCCCTGAAGTCATGAACATTTCACTCTACGTCCAAAAAGGAGACATTGACAAGAATAATGAACGAGACTCCTCATACTGGGCATCCATCGATATAGGCAAGGACTCTAATATAAAAACAACACCTTATCCCTATGTCATTACAGACATCACCCAACATTCTGGCCATACAGGAACACCTTACTTTAGCGATGAGGATAACAGTCAAAACGAGGGAAGAAACGAGCAAAAAAGCAGGCCGAGACTACCATTAGCCAAATTAATGCCTGTCAACCCCAAAAGACTCCTTTTTAAAAAGTCAACTTCTACGGCCAAAGGGAAATCGCCAAAAATCAGCGTTTACGAAAATGCATCTGCTGGCAATGTAGAGTTTATTGACTTTTCAGACTCATCAATTCAATACAGTGATGGCCAAGAAGAACAGAAACGCGCCCCTATTCGAATGAACATCACCTTCGCGAGGCATCTGATCGAGCGTGCCGAAACGAACATGGACACGTTGCTGAGCTGGAGTACTCAATGTCTAGAGGAGCCTGCTTTCGTGCAACGCGGTAAGCCCGAGAAAATGAATTTCTACGGCCCATATGGTCGCTACTTTGTGGAGTTGTTTCTATATCTTCCGTGGCTGGTAGCGCACCGTTTAAATATTGAGCGCCAATACAGCGAAGCCGAACGCTGGTTGCATTTCCTGTTCAACCCCAGCCGTAAAAAGGTTACCAAAAAAAATCCCGACTACTGGAACACCGTGCCGCTTATCAGCGCCATGACTCCCAAACCTGGTCAAACCACCTACGCCATCCAGAGCCCGCAAGACCCGCATCAAATTGCACTCAGCCATCCAGTGCACCTTCGCAAAGCCTTGTACATGCTCTATATCGATATTCTGCTCAACCGCGGTGACACTGCATACCGCACCTTGACCGCCGATGGGCTGACGGAAGCGAAGCTATGGTACATCCGCGCACTTGACCTGATGGGGCCTCGTCCGGACATCAAACAAACCGACCTCTGGACCGCCGTCGAACTGGAAAACTTCAGCGAAGAAACCAACCAGAGACTGCGTACTTTTGAAAAAAAACTGGGCACCAAAATACAACCCTTGCTCACTTCATCCGAAGTAGTACCTCCAGTGTGTGTGCGCCCTTATGCATCGCCCCCATCGGTGCTTACGATTGACACGCCCCGTTTGCGCTTGCCGTTCAACCCGTTACTGATCGCACGCTGGGACAAACTGGAGAGCCGTCTGCATAACCTCAGACACAATCTCGACATTGTCGGCCGCCCATTGCATCTTCCGCTCTTCGCTGCCCCCGCAGCACCCGGCGGCCTGCTCGGCACCAACCCCCAACGTGCCGCTGAGCCCGGCATTGCTCAACGCCAAGGCTCAGAGATCCCACCTTATCGTTTCAGTACTCTGCACGCCTATGCCATGAGCGCGGTAGACGCAGTGATTCAGTTTGGCACAACACTACTATCGTTCATCGAACGCAGCGAGCAGGCCAGTTATCAGGAGCTTCAACAGCATCATCTTTGGGATATCGCCAACATTGCGGTCGATCTGCAAACCCAGGCCCTGAAGATCGACCAGAAAACCCGAGACGCATTGCTTGCCAGTAAAGCTATTGTCGAAGGTCGGCGCGATTACTACAGTCAACTGGTCAATGAGGTTATCAATCCGGAAGAAGTGGCGGCCGCCGCTTCCCACCTGACGGGGCGTATCGCTGAAGCAGGCGCTTACGCGGCACAGGCATTCGGTCAAGGCCTGAAAGTCGCGCCCAACATTTTTGGCCTGGCGGACGGTGGTCATCGCCTGGAGGGTGTGCCCTTTGCCATGATGGCCGGGGCTCAAGGCGTGGCCGCCGCCGCCCATGGCGCTGGCGAAGCCCTCGAACGTGTCGCGCAGTACCGTCGCCGCCATCAGGACTGGACGCTCGCCCGCGACCAGGCAAAACTCGAGATCGAACAGATTGATGCACAGCTGGCGCTGGAGGTCGAAAGAGAGACCGCCTCGCGACTGCTGTTACGACAGACTCAAACCTCCCTGACGCAAGCCCGGGCCTCCTACGACTTTCTCAGCAAGCGCTTCACCAACTCGCAGCTTTACCAGTGGTTCACCTATCAGCTATCCACCTTCTATTACCAGGTGTATGACTCAACCTTCTCGCTGTGCCAGGCCACCGAACTGAGTTGGCGCTACGAGATGGCCGACAACACCACACAGCCGTTCTTCCTGCATCAGACCTGGAACAGCACCTATCGTGGGCTCGGCCCTGGCGAGCGGATGAAGTTGAGTTTGCTCAAGATGAAGAACGCTTATCTTCTGGGCAACGAACGCGAGCTGGAAATCCGCAAGACCGTGTCGTTGCGTCAGCTCAAGGCGAAGGAGGAGATCAAGGACACGCCCCCGACATCAATCAATAAAGCCTGGGAAGATACGCCCGGAGCAGACGGCACGGCGGCGACCGACGGGATCAAGTCGGAGCTTGTAAAGACCGGCTCATGCGAGTTTGAACTGACGCAGTCCCTGTTCGACAACGATTACCCCGGCCACTGTCTGCGCCGGATCAAGAGCATCAGCATTTCCCTGCCGGCCGTCCTGAGCCCTTATGAAGACATCCGTGCCACGCTGACCCAGACGGGTAGCGAAGTCGTCATGCCGGGCACCGACAAGACCCCCATTAAAAGTCTGCGGGCCAATCAGCAAATAGCGCTCTCGACGGGCGTCGACGATAACGGCCTGTTCACCCTGAGTTTCCAGGACGAACGTTACCTGCCTTTCGAATACACGGGCGCGATTTCGAAGTGGGAGCTGTCGTTTCCCAATCATGCCGCTCAAAAGTCCATGCTCGAATCACTCACCGACATCATCGTGCATGTGAGCTACACGGCCAGAGCAGGCGGAGGTTCGCAATGAGCGAACAAACAGCATTGCCTGTTATCGCGCCGTCACTGCCCAAGGGTGGCGGTGCCATCCAGAGCATTGGCAAAGGCTGGGGTGCCATCGGCGCCCACGGCGCAGCGTCTTATGAGATTGCCTTGCCGATTTCACCGGGTCGCGGCTTTGCACCCTCCTTGTCACTCAGTTACGGCAGTTCGGTCGGCAACAGTGTGTTTGGCATCGGCTGGGGGATGTCATTGCCCACTGTTGCGCGACGCACCAGCAAGGGCGTACCGGCCTATGCCGAGGACGACGAGATTGTCGGCCCCAGCGGTGTTGTGTGGCTGCCCGAGCGCGATCAAAAGGGCGTCATCACCTCAACCCGCATCGATCGTTACAACGAGCTGGAACTGGGTACAACCTATACTGTTGTGCGCCACTTCCCGAGAATCGAAAGCAGCTTCGACCGGATTGAACATTGGTCCTCGGAGAGCGACAAAACGGGTTTTTGGTTGGTGCACGGCGCCGATGGCAGTCTTCACGTGTACGGAAAAAATCCGCCATCGCGTCGAGCGGATCCCCAGGATATGAGCCGGGTAGGCGAATGGCTGCTGGAGGAGAGTCTGAACGCACACGGCGAGCACATCCTTTACCAGTACAAGGCAGAAGATGAGCGTGGTGGCGCCAAGGCCCAGCGCTACTTGAGCCGTGTGAGCTACGGAAATTTCAAGGCCGATGCACACCTTTACTTATGGCAAGCAGATCGGCTGAATTCTGTGCAATGGCATTTCGAGTTGGTATTCGACTACGGCGAACGGAGTACAGAGTACGAACAGAAACCGCTATATGAAGGCCAACAGTGGCAAGCCCGTAGCGACGCGTTTTCCAGCTTCGCCTACGGTTTTGAATTACGTACCGAACGCCTGTGCCGCCAGGTTCTGATGTTCCACCGCTTTCCCGATGAGTTGGGCACCGCCCCCGCTCTGGTCCGACGCCTGCTACTCGATTACCGACAGACGCCTCTGGGTTACCACCACCTGAGCGCTGCCCATGACCAGGCGTTTGGCAACTCGACAACCGCCGATAACCGTCCCCCCGTTGAATTCAGCTACAGCGAGTTCAAGCTCCTGCCTGAGACCCACGCCTGGCAGCGCTTTCAGAACATGCCGGGGCTCAACGACGGCCAAGGTTATCAACTGGTGGACTTGTACGGCGAGGGCCTGCCGGGCGTGCTCTATCGAGGTGATGCAGGCTGGTATTACCGCGAACCCATGCGAGCTAAAGCCAAAAGCAATGAAGTGGCTTACGATCAGTGGCGAGCGTTACCCAACATTCCCGTTGCCGACCCTGCAAAACCTGTGCGCCAGTCACTGCGCGACCTCACGGGCGATGGTCGGCTGGACTGGATCATTGCTCGGCCGGGGTTGAGTGGTTTTTTCTCCCTCGGCCCCGACCGGGAGTGGTCGGATTTCGCCACGTTCAATGCCTTCCCGGTGGAGTTTTTCAATCCGCAAGGGCAGTTGGCCGATCTGATGGGCGAAGGGCTCAGCGATCTGACGCTGATAGGCCCACGCAGTGTTCGCTTGTACGCCAATCAACGAGAACAAGGTTTTTCAGCTGCCCGTGACGTGGCTCGTAAAGAGGACGAAGACGCCCTTCCTTTACTCACGTCTTCGCCCACCGAATTGGTGGCCTTTAGCGATATCCTGGGCAGTGGTCAGCAGCACCTGGTGCGCATTCGTCACAACGAGGTGAAGTGCTGGCCAAACCTGGGTCGTGGACGTTTCGGTAAAGGCATCGTGCTGGGCTCCCCGGGCCTTGCATACGAAACATTCGACGCCTCGCGAATCCGTCTGGCGGATCTGGACGGCTCTGGCGCCGCCGACCTGATCTATCTGGAAGCGGATCAGGCGCGGATCCTCATGAACCGCAGCGGCAATGGTTTCGGCCCTTCAGTTACCCTGCCCTGGCCGGAAGGTGTGCGCTACGACCGTTTCTGCCAGGTGAGCATCGCCGACCTGCAAGGACTCGGCTGTTCCAGCCTGATTCTGAGCGTGCCGCACATGGCCCTTCAACATTGGCGCTACGACTTCGTCAGTGCAAAGCCGTATTTACTCACCCACACCAATAACAATATGGGCGCCGCAGGCAGCATCAGCTACCGCAGCTCGGCGCAGGAATGGCTGGATGAAAAAGCGGAGAAAATCAAAACCGACAAGCCCCGCATCTGTCATGTGCCAATGGCCCTGCATCTGGTATCGAAACAGACCCGGCTCGACGAGATTGCCGGCAATCGACTGACCCAGAACTTCTCTTACCGCCAAGGCTACTACGACGGCATCGAACGGGAATTTCGCGGCTTCGGCCTGTTGCTGCAAACCGACAGTGAAACCAGTCCCGGCGATGTCGACTCGCAAGGTTTCACCAACCCATGCCAGACAAAGCGCTGGTTCCACACCGGGCAAGCGGTGGATCTGCCTCGTACCGGTTATCACTATGCTGACAAAGAAGCCGTGGTGCTGGGCAAGGCACTGCTTTGCCAATACCAGCCAGAGCTCAAGAGCGACACACGCATCCCATCCCCAGACACGGCAACAACCCTCGAAATGGCTCGCGCCCTGAGTGGTCACTTACTGCGCATCGAGATCCTCGGAATCGATAAACGCCTGAAAACCAGAACGCTTTATTCGGTTCAGGAAAACCGCTATCGGGTACGCTTGCTACAAACACCTGAGGGTAATCGGCGCTATGCCCGGATGTTGCCGCTGCCGCTGGAATCCATCCGTTATCAGTACGAAGGCATCACCGATGATCCGCAATGCCAGCACACCCTCAATCTGCAGCACGACCTATGTGGCGCACTGACTCACAGCGTGAACGTCCATTACGCCCGACGTAAAGCCGACAGCGATACACCGCCGTTCAGCGATGCCGACCAGCAACAGTGGTGGCGCGATGCTCATGATCCGGCACAACAGTTCTACCACCTGAACGAAACCCTTGCCGAATTCATTCATCTGGATAGCGCCCAAGGATGGCGGCTGGGTCTGCCTTATCGCCAGCGTGCCAATGCGTTGAAACGACCCAAGGCACCCGAGGCCGGAGGACTGACCACAAAGGACATGACTTACGAAAAGCTCATCGAGCTCGTGAAGCAAACCGCCTGGACGACCCAACACGTCCTCACCGGACTGTCCGTGCAACGCTACAAACACACCTCAACCGCAGCAACCCTGCCGGACGGCGTCGCTCACTTCGAAGCCTTGGCCGACCATCTGGAAACCGCCGAGCTGGACGAAACAGCCCTGAGAGCCTTCGACGTGTTGTCGCAAGCGGCTCGCCCCAAGGGAAAACTGCTCGAACGAAGCGGCTATCGCCGTATGAACGATTTCCTTCCCGTAGCCACGTCTCCCAGAAAACTCTGGTCAGTCAAAAGCGGTTTCTCAACCTACGCCGCACTGAAGGGCTTTTACAAAACACAGACCCTGCAGTCGAGCAAAAGCCATGGTGTGACCGAGGTGAGCTACGACAACTATCACTGTCTCATCACCGCGCTCAAACTGCCCGATGGCTGTATCACCAAGGCTACGTACGATTACTGCTCACTCCAGCCCCGGTGCATCACTGACCCGAACGGGAACATTCAAGAAGGGCTCTATGATGGTTTCGGCCAAGTGCTGGCCACCAGCATTTACAGCAACAAGAGCAATACGCTCATGGGTTTCAAACCTATCGCTCAATACAAGCGTCCGGAGTTCACCAGCCCGACCGAAGCGATCAACCATGCAAAAGACGCTCTGCTGGACGCCGCCAATGCCATCTACTACGCGCCATTTAGCTGGATGGGGCGCGTCTCGAACGCAGCCCTGAAGGACCGTGACTGGCTGATGCGCTGCGTGGCCAACGGTGATGTGCTGCCAACCGGATACATCTGCGCTTCGGTCCGCAGTCGCCTGGCAGGCCTTAAAACACTCTCGGCCAATGAAGCGAAACTGAAAACCGAACTCGCAAACTCGGCCCGTGAGCCGATACACATTGCCACCCTGGTCGCCGATCGCTACCCCGATGACAGCCAGAAACAGATCCGCATCACCGTCACCTGCTGCGATGGCTTCGGCCGAACACGGCAAAGCAAGCGACAGGTCGAGTCGGGTACGGCCTACGTCGTCAACGCCAAGGGAGAGTTGGACCTCAAGGATGGAAAACCACAGGAGCTGACCGCAGCAAAGCGCTGGCGTATCAGCGAACGGGTGGAATACAACAACAAGGGATTGGCGATCCGGATCTACCGCCCTTATTTTGCCGATCAGCATCGCTATATCGATGATGCATCCTTGCGGCAGTTCGGCCACTGCGATCTGCAGTTTTACGATGCGTTGGGGCGACCGACTCACACACGACTCGCCAAACAAGGCAATCTTTCCTATATGCGGCGGCAAACCCGTCATCCCTGGTACACCGTGGATGAAGACGAGAACGACACGCTGCAAGAGGTCATGTCCGAACGACTCCCGACAACCGGAGGTGAGGCATGAGCGCACACCTTCACTGCAAGACACCGACGATCAGCGTAGTCGACAGCCGAGACCTGACGGTCCGGCATGTCGCTTATTGGCGTAGTGACGCAGCCAAGGCTGCTCAGGCGCGCATTACCCGTCAGCAGTACGACACCGCCGGGCGCCAGATTGCGCAGTGGGATCCGCGACTGTTTGCCGAAACGCAGAAGGCCAATCTGACGACCGCCTACAGCCTGTCCGGCAAAGCGCTGTTAGTGGACAGCGTCGACGCCGGGTGGCGCCTGAGTTTGCCTGGCGACGCCGGGCAGACACTGCGCAGCTGGGATCAGCGTGGCAACCATTGGCAAACAACCTACGACAATCAGCTAAGACCGACCGAAATCCAGGAGCAGGCAGCAGGCCAGGACCTGCGTGTGGTCGAACGCTTCAGCTATGGCGATAGCTCATCTGAATCCGCCAAACACAACCGCTGTGGCGCGCTGACTCGCCACGATGACAACGCCGGTACCCTGCTCATCAATGAGTACGCACTCTGCGCCAAACCTTTGAGCCAGACGCGACACTTCCTCCTGGACGCTGAACGGCCGAGCTGGCCAGTGGATGAGCTGGAACGCAATGGATTGCGCGAAGTGGGTGATGGCTACAAAACGATCTGCTACTACGACACACAGGGAGAAATCATCCGACAGATCGATGCCGGTCAACACCAACAGTGCTTCTCGTTTGATGTCGCCGGCCAGCTCAAGGCCGTGAACCTGAAAATAAAAGACGCTGCGACCGAAAAAACCATCGTGAAGGATCTCGTCTACAACGCGTTTGGCCAGGTTGAATCCCAGACGGCCGGGAACGGGGTTATCAGTCGCGCGGTGTTCGATCCGGCCAGCGGCCGCTTGACCTCACTCACCGCATCCGTATCTGCCAACACCTTGCAGGATCTGCACTACACCTACGACGCGGTGGGTAATGTGATGCGCATCGCGGACAAGGCCCAGCCGGTGCAGTTCGGCAGTAACCAACGGGTCGAAGCGGTCAGCACATTCACCTACGACAGCCTCTACCAACTGACCAGCGCGACGGGCCGAGAAGCGGCGGGACAAAACAGCCAACCCTACCTTCCCACCTCCAGCAGGGCACCGATCGACGCCCGGAAACTGTTCAACTTTACTGAGCACTACGAGTACGACACCGGCGGCAACCTGACCGAATTGCGCCATGTTCGCGACCGCAACAACTACACCCGGACCCTGAACGTTGCCGCCGCAAACAATCGCCTTCTGTCCTGGAGCAAAGGCGACTCAACGCCTGACATTGCAGCAAATTTCGATGACAACGGTAACCAGCAGGCGCTATACCTGGGCCAAGCGCTGGAATGGAACACCCGCAATCAACTTGGCAGCGTGATGCTGATCCAGCGTGAAGATGGGCGCAATGACATTGAACGCTACTGCTATGACAGCAACGGTCAACGTGTACGCAAGATCCAAACAACCTATGCAGCGGCGGTGACTCACACCCGGGAAGTCCGTTATCTGCCGGGGCTCGAAATCCGCACTCACAATAACGAGCATCTGGAAGTCATCACCCTGCAAGCCGGCCGCTGTAGGGTACGTTACCTGCACTGGACCCAAAGTCGGCCGTCCGATATCGCGGCAAACCAGTTGCGCTATAGCCTTGACGACCATCTGGACTCCAGCTCACTGGAACTCGACGACCAGGCTTGGCTGATCAGTCAGGAAAGCTATTTGCCTTATGGTGGAACCGCCTGGTCGGCGTCTCGTTCGGAGGTGGAAGCGGATTACCGAACCATTCGATATTCCGGCAAGGAGCGCGATGCCAGTGGCCTTTATTACTACGGGTACCGGTATTACGCACCGTGGTTACAGCGTTGGATCAGTCCGGATCCGGCAGGCCCCGTGGATGGGTTGAACCTGTATTGCATGGTGGGGAACAACCCGGTGAGATTCGTCGACCATAAGGGCCTGATGCGAGACGAAGACCTCAGAGAGTTCGAAGACTGGGGTAGAGCCCGCTCACAGGAAATCATGGATTCAGCTCAAGGTGACTATAGCTATCGCTTAATGCCGGATGACTTCGATAAAAGCTCCGATCAATTTTTAAATGGAGATTTATTGAGTAAGGAATTTCTTGCTCACTCGTATGGCTATATCAAAACTAGCGAAGTTGGGCTCAGCGACTTCTTTAATCTCCCAAAGCCTCAAGGCAGCATGAGGGGATACAGGGGGGTAGATAGGCGTTACCTAGGTAACGCCAGCGCCGCCGAGCCCGGTGTGTACTACTTGAGATACGGAACCTACAAGATCAGTAACACTGCTGACTACGTGACCGATGTGTCCAATCGGTACACCGCTGCAGGAAATGACATGTTCCATAATTTAGCAATAGATCAAGACGTATTAAGAGACGCACCAACATTAAGCAGGCTGGCCGATAGCGCCCATGAACTGCAACAACCAACCCGAGACTGGATCGCAGCTCATATCAACAATATGGGGGGGATCATGCCGATGCTCGCCGGTGGACCTGGGACTCATGCAGAAGTCCGACTGGTGAATTCAGTTGTTGCGCTCTATCCGGATAGAGCGGAAAGGATACTTTCAGAAACCACTGTATTCACAGACACATTGTCTCGGGGAGACGCCCCTCAGCCGTTCCCTGCCTGTATTAACTGTAGTGGCATCCTTCCGGAAGGAATCAGTATTCCGACCGGACGCACTCCCCTCGACTATGCGGGATACAACGCTCGTGTACAGCAATTAAACCAAGGACAAGCTTCGCGTCAGGCAACCGGACGAAACAGAAGATGACAGGATTTTCATGACTAACCTGCTCGACCCAAGTATTAATCCGTTCAAACACTGATCGCATTGGTAAACACCAACCGATTACCAAACGGATCGGTCACGGTCATGTCCTGGCTCCCCCAGGGCATGGCCTGAATCTGTGGGCGAGCGAAAGAATATTCCTTGGCCAGCAATTGCTGCTGGAACGCCTCCAACTCATCGGTCTCGATGCGCAGGGCTGATCCAGGTGTCGCGTCGCCATGGTGTTCGGACAGGTGCAGCACGCATTCGCCACGGGAGATTTGCAGATAGAGCGGGAAGTTCACTTCGAAACGATGCTGCCAATCGATCTTGAACCCCAGGAACTCGACGTAGAACTCCAATGCCTTGGTTTCATCGAAAATCCGCAGGATCGGGGTGGTTTTGCCGAAACTCATGGGGTAGCTCCCTGACTGAATGAGCCCAGTGTAGCTGGGCTGGATGTCAGCGCTTCGGCTTGGTAACGGCTTTCTTTAATCCCAATGTGCCACCACGAGACGCAGATCAAAAGATCGCAGCCTTCGCCAGCTCCTACGGAGAAATGTGAGCGCCCGTAGGAGCTGGCGAAGCCTGCGATCTTTTCTATCAATAAAACCCTTTACGCAAATCCCCTTCCCGCGCCAGAAACCGCCCTTCCCTTCTTCCATTCGCCTGACCGTCGCGGTAACTCAAGACACCGTTTACCCAAACTCCATCAATCCCTTGCGCTGCCTGTTGTGGATCGTTGAAGTCCGCCACATCACGAATCGTCGCAGGATCGAACAACACCAGATCCGCCCAATTCCCTTCACGGATTTCACCACGTTGCTTCAAGCCAAACCGCGCCGCCGACAGTCCAGTCATTTTGTGCACGGCGGTGTGCAGCGGAAATAGCCCCACATCGCGACTGAAATGTCCGAGCACCCGCGGGAAAGCGCCCCATAAGCGCGGATGCGGAAACGGGTCTTCCGGCAAGCCGTCGGAGCCGACCATCGACAGCGGATGCGCGAGGATTCTTCGTACATCGGCCTCGTCCATCCCGTAATACACCGCCCCGGCCGGTTGCAGTCGGCGGGCGGCTTCGAGCAGCGGCACGCTCCACTCGGTGGCGATGTCGATCAAATCCCGGCCACCCATTTGCGGATGCGGTGTGGACCAGGTGATGGTGATGCGATGGGCGTCGGTGACTTGCTTGAGGTCCAGGGTCGAAGAGCTCGCCGCATAGGGATAACAATCGCAGCCCACCGCATGGGTCTTCGCGGCGTGCTCAAGGGACGCCAGCAGTTGCGGACTGCGCCCCCAGTTACCAGCGCCGGCACATTTGAGATGGGAAATGATCACCGGCGTTTTCGCGTGGCGGCCAATCTGGAACGCCTCATCCATGGCCTCCAGTACCGGTTCGAATTCACTGCGTAAATGGGTGGTGTAGACCGCACCGAATGCCGTCAGCTCTTCGGTCAGTTGCATCACCTCGTCGGTGGAAGCCGAGAAGGCGCTGGCGTAGGCCAGGCCTGTGGATAAACCCAAGGCACCGGCCTCAAGGCTTTCGCGCAACTGCTCGCGCATGGCCGTGATCTCATCCGCGGTCGCGGTGCGGAACAAGTCGTCGAGATGATTGCTGCGCAACGCGGTGTGACCGACCAGTGCGGCCACGTTCAGCGTGGTGTTCGCCGCTTCGACAGCTGAGCGATAGTCGCGAAAGCGCGGATAAACGAACGCAGCGGCTGTGCCAAGCAGGTTCATCGGGTCTGGCGGATCGCCTCGCAGGCTCACCGGCGACGCGCTGATCCCACAGTTGCCGACAATCACTGTGGTCACACCCTGGCTGAGCTTGGGCAGCATCTGTGGCTGGCGGATCACCACCGTGTCGTCGTGGGCGTGCACATCGATGAAACCCGGCGCCAGCACTCTCCCGGCCGCGTCGACTTCTTCGGTGGCACGAGCGTCGCGCAAGTCGCCGATACGCTCGATGCGGCCGTTCAGAATCGCCACATCGGCGAGATAACCAGGGGCGTTGCTGCCATCGATAATCAGCGCGTTGCGGATCAACGTGTCGTACGTCATGTCAGTCTCTGCGCAGGAACCATCAAGGCATGACTTTTTCAGAAATCACGCGCCAGTGCACCCTCGATATCGATCCGGTCGTCCGCTCGGAACAACAGCTCGCGCAATTGCTCAAGGTGCGTTTTCAGGCCGCTGATCATGCGTTGCTTACGCCGTCCAGAACCTGACAACGACATTGTCGTATTTGAAGTCGTACATCTCTATTCCTTGAAAAGCCACGATGCAGTGAGCGAGCTAAAATCGAGTTCTGTATCGAGATCAAGTCATCAGAGATTGCGCGATAGCGCCCTGCGCACGCTATCGCTGTTCAGCGCAGGGCTTTCAGTCTCGGCAGGGGGTTGCGGCGGTACAGGACTTTCGACCTGAAAAGAGATTTCAGCCTGGACCGGGCTTTCAACTTGAACAGGGCTTGGCGCCTGACCACGGCTGGCAACCCGATTGTCCAGCCCCTCTATATAAGCGTTCAAATCGCTGATCAGCCGTTTCTTGCGCTGGGAGCCCTGATACCACGCGTAGCAAAAATAGCCCGTCGCCGCCAGGAAGCCTAGCCCGGCTGTAGCAAGACCGGCGATGCATAATCCAAGCACGATCAGCACTGTCTTCCAGTTAAAGGGCGACAGCTCCAGCTCGGTATTGAGCACGCTCGCGTCACGCAGCACCCAGCGCTTGGACGCCGTGTGGTTCTGCAAAATGGTGTGCAGAGGCGAACCATCCTTTTTCAAGGCACTGATCAAAGAGATCTCCTGACCTGTGCGCAAAGGAATGTCCACGCCGCGCAG
Source organism: Pseudomonas sp. LBUM1673 (assembly GCF_059695645.1). Taxonomy (NCBI): domain Bacteria; kingdom Pseudomonadati; phylum Pseudomonadota; class Gammaproteobacteria; order Pseudomonadales; family Pseudomonadaceae; genus Pseudomonas; species Pseudomonas sp. LBUM1673. The sequence goes on along the minus strand of NZ_CP166780.1, from coordinate 853,491 downwards.
CTTTACATCGTGCTCGACGCCGTCCGGGGTTTTGACCCAGAACTCATGATTGATGATCGAAACAGAACTGATGCGCACAGGCGTCACATCATCGTCGTTACCGTTCACATGAACGCCGCCCGTGGATGTCACACGGGTCTCGCTGATTTTTTCGCTGCCCACCACTTCACCGCTCAAAACAGTGAAAGAAACGGTTTTATCGCCATGGGTGAAGTTGTGCATTTCAATTCCTTGATAGACCCACGTCGATCGACGCGCAGGAGAAAGATCCGTATGCGGCGGATGCTACTAAGTAGCCATTAGGCTGTCCAGAATTCGCCACCTCTAGTGACGCGGAGCATGGGGACGATCACTCAGAGATTTCAGTCGTGATGCGCGCTGGCGCGTTTGAGCAGTGTCTTACAGCGTTCGGACAGGTGCAGTACGCGTAGCTGCTTGCCAGCCTTGGTGTAGCGCTCGCGCAATGTCTTCAGCGCGGCGATGGCCGAGTAGTCGACGAAGCTCAGGTGGCGACAATCAAGGGTCACCTGGGCCGGATCATTGGCAGGGTCGAACTGATTGAGGAATGGCGTGGTAGAGGCGAAAAACAACGTGCCGTGCAGGCGGTAGAGTTTGCTGCCGTCGCCTTCCTGATGAATGTCGGCATATAGCTCGCGGGCCTGTTGCCAGGCAAAGTTGAGCGCCGCAATGATGATCCCGCACAACACGGCGATGGCCAGATCGGTGAACACCGTAATCACCGTCACCGCGATGATCACCAGGACATCGTTCAGCGGCACCTTGTTCAGCACCCGCAGCGAAGCCCAGGCGAAGGTCTGCTGCGACACCACGAACATCACCCCGACCAATGCGGCCAGCGGGATGCGCTCGATCAGCGGCGAAAGGAACAGCACGAACAGCAGAATCATTATCCCGGCCACTGCACCGGACAGCCGACCGCGACCGCCAGAGCTGAGGTTGATCATGGTTTGCCCGATCATGGCGCAGCCACCCATGCCACCGAACACGCCAGAAACTATGTTGGCGGCTCCGAGCGCCACGCACTCGCGATCCGGGTAGCCGCGGCTCTCGGTGATCTCGTCGGTCAGGTTCAGGGTCAGCAGGGTTTCCAGCAGGCCGACCAACGCCATCAATATCGCGTAAGGGGCGATGATGCTCAGGGTTTCCAGGCTCCAGGGCAGATCTGGCAGGGCAAGACCCGGCAAGCCACCGGCAATGCGCGCCATGTCGCCCAGGGTTCGGGTCGGCAGGCCGAGCAGGTAAACCGCCAGCCCAACACCCAGAATCGCCACCAGCGCCGGCGGCACGGCGCGCGTCAGGCGCGGCATCAGGTAGACGATGGCCATCGTCAGCGCCACCAGCCCGATCATCATGTACAGCGGCGAGCCACTCAACCACGCTTCACCACTCTTGAAGTGCTCCAACTGCGCCAGGGCAATGACGATCGCCAAGCCGTTGACGAAGCCGAGCATCACCGGGTGCGGCACCATGCGCACCAGCTTGCCCAGCCTCAACAGGCCAAACGCCAGCATAATCAGCCCACCCAACAACACCGTCGCCAGCAGGTACTGCACGCCGTGCTGCACCACCAACGCGACGATCACCATAGCCATCGAGCCGGCCGCACCAGACACCATCCCCGGCCGCCCACCAAAGAGCGCAGTCAGGGTGCAGATGATGAACGCGCCGTAAAGCCCCATCAACGGGTTGAGGTGGGCTACCAGTGCGAAGGCGATACATTCGGGTAGCAGGGCGAAAGAGGTCGTGAGTCCGGCCAGGACATCGGCGCGCAGACGTTTGGGTTTCATGGCTTACCTAAAATGCAGGCGGGAGAAGAGAGGGAGGATGTTACGGAGTTGAGGGCGGGCCGGCCAGTGAATGGGCCGGCAGAAGTCAGCACGCCCTTGATGGATCGGTTGGGAGGGCTGGGGGATATAACAGGTAACGGGGCATTGAGTTTTCAGCCTGACAATAAGCGCTATACTCGGCACTCGTCCCCCGATCGAGCCACATCAATGGCAACTGTACGCCGTAACGGCAAAAAACTGAATTCCGATACTGTGATTCGCGCTATCGCCAGCTCTACAGCAATCGAAACGGGTCAGAATATTGAAGTAATCGAACGCAAGCTAAAAGGTAAAACCAGTAAGTTCCTGCATCTCAATCTTGCACAGTAGGACGCAAATCGGGTGTTTCGGCAGCTTTGACCGCTCATACCGACAATGCTTGCCGAACCCAGTGTTCCATGGGTTCGTAGTTGCAGTTGAGGCCTTGATTGATCGCTGCAAAGTAAGCGTCCTTGCTCGCCTCCCAACTGCTGTAATCCAGCGGCGTGCGGTCTGCCTGTACGGCCATCACATCCGCCAGTAACCGAGACAAACGCCCGTTACCTTCGCGGAATGGGTGAATCAGGATGAACTCCACGTGGATCAAGGCGATCGCCTTGATCAATGCTTCGTCCGAACAGCTACTGCAAGGTGTGAATCTGGCAAGACATTCGTTTTCGAAATCAACGAGCAGCCGGGGAATTTGCGGTGCTGCCGCGAAGAAAAAACCTCCCTTGCCCATATTTACCGAGCGAACATCTCCGGCCCACGGATAGATGTTTCCGAGCCATTTTCGATGCCAGTCTTTAAGATCCTGAGCAGTCAGTTGTCGATCAGGCAGATCCTCGAGCAACACTGACTGATACAACTTTTCCAGCAGCACCAGCTCCGCCTCGTCCATATCCTCCGGATCGGTAATACCTAGTTTGTTGGCTAATACCTGTTCGTCCGAACCAGGTTCATAGGTACTTTGCGATCCTTCGGCATCGTAGCGGTTGTTCATTTTTTACGCTTCCTGGCCCAGCCCACATTTATGGAATCAACCATAGGCCCGGAGACTGTGTTTGATCAAACCAGAAAACAAAAACGGCCGCCCGATGGCAGCCGCTTGAGGACTGATAGCGCAGCTACGCTTCGCTCCAACGCCATTCACCCCATCTTGTTACGAATCCATTCAACCATCGAAATACGCTTCGGCACGCAGGGATCCAAAATCAGCCCTTGAAATCCGCAATCGCGTAAGCCGCCAATTTGCCCTGGATGAAGTCCAGGAAGCACTGAATCCGTAGGGCAAGTTGCGAGTTACGGTAGTACACCGCGTTGATGGGTTGGCGATATCCGCTGTTGAACTCCGCCAGCAGTACCTGCAAGCGACCGGCGCGGATGTCGTCGATGGTCATGAAGTGCGAGAGACAGGCAATGCCTTGGCCTGCCAGCGCCAGGTGTCTGATCGTCTCGCCACTGGACGCACTGATCGACGCCTGGATCGGCCAGCGGTCTCCGTGGACATAGCGCAGCGGCCATTGGTTGAGGCCTTCATTCTGGGTAAAGCCCACCAGCGTGTGCTCGGTCAAATCCGTGACAGCGCTCGGTGTGCCGTGTTGTTCCAGGTAAGCCGGGCTGGCGACGATGTGCAGCGGGCTGCAACCCAGTGAACGGGCGTGCAAGGTCGAGTCGGCCAGCGTGCCAATGCGGATGGCGATGTCGGTGCTTTGTTCGAGCAGGTCGATGATCAGGTCGTTGCTGTTGAGTTCGAGCTGGATGTCCGGGTAGAGACGGCGGAACTCTTCGATGTGCGGCACGATGGCGTGCAGCATGAACGGCGAGGCGGCGTTGATTCGCAGCCGCCCGGACGGAGTTTGCTGGCGTGAGGACAGGCGCTCTTCAAGCTCGTTCATCTGATCGAGAATCAGCTTGGCGTGTTCGAAGAAGTACTTGCCTTCCTCGGTCAGGTCCATGCGCCGCGTGGTGCGGTTGATCAGCGTGGTGTCGAGCTTGGCCTCCAGTCGCGACAGTGTGCGGCTGACCGCCGACGGCGTTTGCCCGACCTGTTCGGCCGCAGCCGAAATCGACCCGCATTCAATCACGCAGACGAAAATCTGCAACTCATCGGATCTGGCTTTCACGTGTGGCCCTTATCGATAGTCCTGCCCCGTTCTACTGTGGCGAGGGGGCTTGCGCAATCCATGTGGGAGCGGGCTTGCTCGCGAAGGCGATGTACCAGACAACATTAATGTTGACTGACACGCCCTCTTCGCGAGGGAGCCCGCTCCCACAGGTTCCACAGTAGGGCAAGCCCCTTCGTCACAGGTTCAGCTTTCGATAGTAGCCGAGCGTTATGCCTTAAGGCCAAACACCTCGCTCAAGTGCTGCTCATAACGCGCCACATCGGCTTCGATATTCGGGCGTTTCATCACATCGACGCACAGGAAGGTCGGCAAACCGCTCATGCCGAGGAAAGTGTTGGCCTTGTGGAACGGGAAATACACCGCGTCCACGCCCTTGGCTTCGAAGAAGTCGGTCGGGTCGTCGAAGGCTTGCTGCGGCGCGTTCCAGGTCAGCGACAGCATGTATTTTTTACCGTGCAACAAACCGCCGCTGCCGTACTTCTGCGACGCATCGGATCGTGTACGGCCATCACTGGCATAGAGGCTGCCGTGGCCTTCGGTGAAGACTTCATCGACGTACTTCTTGACGGTCCAGGGCTCGCCCATCCACCAGCCTGGCATCTGATAAATGATCACATCGGCCCAGAGGAATTTGGCAACTTCCTCCGCCACGTCGTACCCCTCGTCGATGAACGTGGCTTTCACATCCACACCACCGCGATCCAGCACGCTCAGCGCCGCTTCGTGCAGCGTCGTGTTGTAGCGACCATCGGAATGGGCAAATTTTTTGCCGCCATTGAGCAACAGGACTTTTTTCATGAGAAATCTCGCAAGGTTGAAATTCGATGCCGGCAGAGTAGCGATCAACCTCGCGCGGAATAAGCGCTCGATCAGCAAAATTCATTTGACCAATACGCACGAATCGACTGGTGATTGTTGCCGTAGACTTGCGCCGATTCCGACTTTCAAGGACAACCTGATGAGCGAACCGCAAGGCTTCATCCTGCATGCCAAGACCCGCCCGGAAAAAGCCGAGGCCTTCGAAGCGCTCTTCCGTGCTTATATCGAACCGAGTCGCGCCGAACCCGGTTGCATCGAGTACCACATGCTGCGAGACAAACAGGACCCGGCGCTGTTTATCTTCTACGAGATCTGGCAGTCCCAGGCCCATCTGGACGTGCACTCGAATCTGCCGCACATGCAGCAGTTCCTCGATCAGCGCATGGAGTATCTGGAACGGGATTTTGATATCCGTCCGATCGAGATGCTCAGCCCATCGTCCGCTAGCCGCTGATCAGCAAGTGGCTGCCGAGCACGCCGAGACCGATGAAGAACACGCGCTTGAACAGCACGGCGCTGATCCGCTGACGCAGCCATTGCCCCAGCAGCATGCCGAACACCGCCGGAATCAGCGCCAGCAGCGATGCACTCAATTCGCCACCGCCGAGGGCGCCGCGCCATAACAGGCCGGCGGCCAACGCGAGAGTCGAGACGGTGAACGACAGGCCCAGCGCCTGCACCAGTTCATCCTTGCTCAAGCCCAGCGCTTGCAGATAAGGCACCGCCGGAATCACGAAAACCCCGGTGGCCGATGTGATGACGCCCGTCAGCACACCGCACAACGGACCGAGCCAACGCTCGGTGCGACCGCTGACGTGCAAGGTCGGCAGGAACAACCCGCTCAAGGCGTAAATCAGCAACGCTGCCCCAAGCCCCCGCACCACCCAATGCCCACCGGCCATGCCGATCCAGAGCGTGCCAGCACCCGTGCCGATGAAAATCGCCAGCAGCATCGGCCACAACCGGTTCAGAAGCCCGCGCAAATGACCGCCGAATGCCAGTTGCCAGACGTTGGTCAGCGTCGCGGGAACAATCAGCAACGCCGCAGCCTGCGACGGCGCCATAGCCAGACCGAGCAAGCCCATGGCGATGGTTGGCAGGCCGAGGCCGATGACCCCCTTGATCATGCCGGCCAGCAGGAAGGTAGCGATGACCAGCAAGGACAGGGTCAAACCCAGATTCTGGTAAAACGCGGCGAGTGTATTCATGGGGCTATGGTGAGCCCGGCAGGTTGCCTTGAAAATCTGCCATATACTGAGGCTGCCTCTTGATTTGGTAGAGGCTAAAGTTTCCGTTGCGCCTGCTGACGCTTTCGCGGGCAAGCCTCGCTCCTACAGGGGATCTGTGATCGCCAGAACGACATAAATCCTGTAGGAGCGAGGCTTGCCCGCGAAGACGTCCGCCCAGACAACAAACCTCCTGAGGCTGTGACAAATGCACTTCGACCTCACCGACCTGCGCCTCTACCTGAACATCCTCAACACCGGCAACATCACCGCCGGCGCCGCCCGTAGCCATTTGTCCCTGGCGGCGGCCAGTGCGCGAATCCGTGCCATGGAAGCTTCATCGGGCATCGAATTTCTTGAGCGAGGTCGCCGCGGTGTCAGCCCGACCCCAGCCGGCAAAGCCCTGGCGCAGCACGCTCGAGTCCTTTTGCAACAGGCTGAGCGCATGCAGCAGGATTTGCTCGAATATGCCAAAGGCGTCAAAGGTCAGGTACGGCTGTTGTGCAATACCACGGCGATCACCGAGTACCTGCCGGAGTTGCTGGCAGACTTTCTGCGCGACCATCCGAACCTCGACATCGACCTGCAAGAGCTGCCCAGTGCCCGCATTACTCACGCCTTGCGCCAGGGTGCGGCAGACCTGGGCATCGTGTCCGATGCGGTGGATACCGACGGCCTTCAGACCCGCTATTTCCGTGACGACCCATTGGTGCTGATTCTGCCGTGCGATCACCCCTTGGCCGACACCGGACCGTTAAGTTTCAGCGCCACCTTGCACCACGATTACGTAGGTCTGAACACCAACAGCGCCTTGGCGGTGTACTTGGAAGAACAAGCCCTGCATAGCGGCTTGCGGATGCAGATCCGCATCCGTGCCGATGGCTTCGAAGGCATGATGCGCATGGTCGCCCGGGGTGCCGGACTGGCGATCGTACCCTTGGCGGCAGTCGAACGCTGGTCGGCTGGAACGGCTTTCAAAAGCATCGCACTAAAAGAGCCATGGGCCCGACGCAAACTGTTGCTGTGCGCCCGGGACTTCGCCGTGCTGCCCGGTTATGCCCAGGCCTTGCTGGACGCCTTGACTCTCCCTTGAGGGGCAGACTTTACCCTTGAGGTTTCATCTTCAGGGACCGCTACGATGAGCAAACGAATTCTGGTGATTCTCGGTCATCCCTCGAGCAACAGCTTCTGCGGCGCACTTGCCGAACGCTATGCGCAATCAGCGTTGCGTGCCGGGCATGAGGTGCGTCTGTTGCTTCTGGGCAAAATGGATTTTGATCCGGTGCTGCGTGAAGGGTATCAACAGGTTCAGCCACTGGAAGACGACTTGCGCCATGCCCAGGCTGACATTTTATGGGCCGAGCATGTGACGCTGATTTTTCCGATCTGGTGGGGTGGAATACCGGCGTTGCTCAAGGGCTTTTTCGATCGGGTGTTCCTGCCCGGCTTCGCCTTCAAGTACCGCGAAGGCAAAGCCTTCCCCGACAAACTCCTGCGCGGGCGCAGCGCGCATTTACTGGTGACCATGGACACGCCACCCTGGTATTACCGCTGGGTCTATCGCATGCCCGGGCTGCACCAGATCCGTAAAACCACCCTCGCCTTCTGCGGCATCGAACCGCGGCGCACACTCACGTTCGGCCCGATTCTCGGCGCAAGTGACAGTCAGCGTGAAGCCTGGTTGCGGCAAGCCCAGGCTATCGCCAACCATTGAGTGTGCCGATAATGCGCCAGGCGTTACCACCGCAAAAAAAGGATTTTTCATGTACATCGGCCAAGCCGCACAACGCTCTGGAGCGACGATCAAGAGCATCCGTCATTACGAGTCGATCGGCCTGCTGCCTGCCGCTCAACGGCAAGGAAAATACCGTGTCTATGATCAGCAAAGCGTCGACCTGCTGATCTTCATCAAGTGTGCTCAACAATTGGGTTTCAGGCTCAAGGAGTTGCAGGCGATTTTTGCCGGGCATCAAGGCCAGGTGATGCCCTGGTCACTGGCGCAGCAGGCCATCGATGCCAAGAAGTACGAAATCAGCGAGAGGATTGCCGCGCTCAGGCATCAACACGAGCAATTGGTCGAGTTCGAAGCCAGCCTCACACAGGCCAAAGCCGATTGCCCGTTGGAAAGTCTTTGAGGTCCTGCGCGTTTCTGGACAGCTCGATGTCGAACACAGACAACTGACCGGTGCATGGGCGCTATAGGGTGCGACTTCAGTTCTTGAACCCACTGCCCGGAGTCACCATGACCGCACCGATTACCGTCCTTCGCGACACTCACCCGCTGCCCGTACTCGACGCCTGCAAATGGGAAAAACTCGAAGGCGACCCGCACACCGTCAACCTCAACGCCTACACCAGCGAAGATGGCAGCAAAATCATGGGCACCTGGATCTGCACGCCGGGCAAGTGGTATGTGGAATACGTGAAGTGGGAATACTGCCATTTCCAGGAAGGCTACTGCATCATCACCCCGGAAGGCATGGCGCCGATCCACCTGCGCGCCGGTGATATTTTCGTCGTCGAGCCAGGAATGAAAGGCACGTGGGAAGTGGTTGAAACCGTGCGCAAGTATTTTGTGTTTGCCTGATGCAAAAAACCGAGAGACCACCCGACGTGGTCTCCCGGAAAATATTGAATACGCAGAAGCTATGGCGAGGGGCTTTTGTGGCGAGGGGGCTTGCCCCCGTTCGGCGGCGAAGCCGTCGTCAAACCTGCCGACGCGGTATGACTGAAGGGATGCAGAAGGGAGCGCTACGCACTCCAACGGGGGCAAGCCCCCTCGCCACAGGCAAGCCCCCTCTACACAGGCAACCCCTCTCACCACAGGCAAGCCCACCAGCCACAATCCCGTCCCGTTATTGTGGTTTGCGATAGCTGTTGATGATCGCCGAGAAGTCCTTGCCACCTTCCCCACGCTGGCTCATCGCCTGATACAACTGCTGGGCCACCGCGCCGAGCATTACCGGTTGGTGCGCCTGACGTGCCGCCTCAGTGGCCAGCCCCAGATCCTTGAGCATCAGTTCGGCACCGAAACCACCGGTGTACCCGCGCGAGGCCGGCGCCGTTTCGACGATACCCGGCCACGGGTTGTACATCTCCGAACTCCAGCAACGCCCGGTAGAACTGTTGATGATCCCCGCCAGCACCGTCGTGTCGATCCCCAGCGCATCGCCCAAGGCCATGGCTTCGCTGACGCCGACCATGGAAATCGCCAGCAGCAGGTTATTGCAGATTTTGGCGATTTGCCCGGTGCCGACTTCGCCGCAATGGACGATGTTACGGCCCATCTGCGCCAGCACCGGTTGCAAGGTGGCGAACAGTTCAGGGGTGGCGCCGACCATGAACGTCAGCGTCCCGGCCGCTGCACCGCCAGTACCGCCGGAGACCGGCGCATCGGCCATGGCCACGCCTTGCTTAGCAGCCGCTGCGGCAACGTCGCGCGCCGTCTGCGGATCGATGGTGCTGCAATCCACCGCCGGCACGCCTTTGGCGATCCCCGCCAGCACGCCGTCTTCACCCAGCCAGACGCTACGCACATGCACAGCGGCTGGCAGCATGGTGATCACCAGTTCTGCACCTTGAGCCGCTTCACGCGCCGAAGCGCTGATGCTGCCGCCCAATTGCTCGAGCTCTGCCAGCACAGCTTTATTCAGGTCGACCAACCGCAGCGAATGGCCGGTCTTGATCAGGTTGCGCGCCATCGGCGCGCCCATGTTGCCGAGACCGATAAAAGCGATTTTCATGTCCGGCTCCTTAACGCAAGTGAATGGTAGTGTTCACACCGTCGTTGACGCTGTCATCGTCGAACCAGCGCGCGGTGACGGTCTTGGTTTGAGTGTAGAACTGCACCACTTGCTTGCCATACGGACCGAGGTCGCCGAGCTTCGAACCACGGGAACCGGTGAAACTGAAGAACGGCACCGGTACCGGAATCGGGATGTTGATACCCACCTGGCCGACATCAATCTCGTTCTGGAATTTGCGCGCCGCCGCACCGCTCTGGGTGAACAACCCCGTGCCGTTGCCGAACGGGTTCGCGTTGACCAGGGCGATGGCCTCATCGAGGGTGTTGACTTCCAGCACCACCAGCACCGGGCCGAAGATTTCCTGAGTGTAGATCTGCATCTCGGGCGTCACGCCGGAGAACAGAGTCGGGCCGACGAAGTTACCCTGCTCGAAGCCCGGGACGCTGATGTCGCGACCGTCCAGTTCCAGCTTGGCGCCTTCCTTGATGCCGCTTTCGATCAGCTCGAGAATCCGCGCCTTGGCCCGCTTGGAAATCACCGGCCCCACATCAGTGCCCGGCTCGCTGCCGGCATTGACCTTGAGTTTCTGCGCCAGCGCCTTCAAATCCGGCAGCCATTGCTTGGCCGCGCCCACCAGCACCACCACCGAGGTGGCCATGCAGCGTTGCCCGGCCGCACCGAAACCAGCGCCGACCAGTGCATTGAGCGCCTGCTCGCGATTGGCATCGGGCAGTACAACAGCGTGGTTTTTGGCGCCCATCATCGATTGCACGCGCTTGCCGTGTTTGCCGGCCAGGTCGTAGACGTGAGTGCCGACCGCGGTCGAACCGACGAACGAAACAGCCTTGATGTCCTTGTGAGTGCAAAGAGCGTCCACGACATCCTTGCCACCATGAACGACGTTGAGCACACCCGGCGGAATGCCGGCCTCGATGGCCAGTTCCACCAGCAGCATGGTCGACATCGGATCCTGTTCGGACGGCTTGAGCACGAAGGTGTTGCCGCAGGCGATGGCCATCGGGAACATCCACAGCGGAATCATCGCCGGGAAGTTGAACGGGGTAATGCCGGCACAGACGCCGATCGGCTGACGCAGGGTGTAGGTATCGACACCGCCAGCGACGTTCTCGGCGAACTCGCCCATTTGCAGGCTGCCAATGGAGCAGGCGTGTTCGACCACTTCCAGACCGCGGAAGATATCGCCTTCAGCATCGGCGATGGTTTTGCCCTGCTCGTTGCTGAGTACTACGGCAATGCGTTTGGAGTGCTCGCGAATCAACGCCTGAAGCTTGAGCATGATGCGCATCCGCGCACCGATCGGCGTCAGCTTCCAGGTCTGGAAGGCGCGATGGGCGGCACTGATGGCGGCATCGACTTCGGCAGCCGTCGCGAAGGGGACTTTGGCCAACACTTGTTGGGTCGCCGGGTTGACGATGTCGTGCCATTCGGTGGTCTGGGATTCGACCCACTCGCCATCGATCAACAACTTGACCTTTTGCACGGTGGTTTCTAGCGATGCGTTCATGTTGGTCTCCGGGACGTTGTTCTTATGTAGAGAGCTATCTTGGGAGCCAAGGCGAGAAAGTCGCCTTGAGATGAGGCGTGTGTCGCGAATTGGTTGTCGGACTGTTTTTGGAGTATAGATGTGCAAACTTCTAATAAGAACGCACATAAAAGCCGGTCCATCATGCAAAAAAACATCACGTCTTTAGGCTCGTTGAACTGGGATGACCTCAAGTTTTTCCTCGAGGTTGCCCGCACTCGCAAGGCCAGCACCGCGGCCAAGCGCCTGGCGGTGGACTACACCACGGTGTCGAGACGCATCAGTTCACTGGAAACGGCATTGGGTACGTTGCTGTTCGAGAAGTCCCGAACCAGCGGTTTCGTCCTGACCGCTGAAGGCCAGCGCCTGCTGGGTTACGCCGAGTCAATCGAAAGCACCCTGCACATGGCCTGCGAGCAGGTTTCGGGTTCCGGCGTAGCGTTGTCCGGGCATGTGCGCATGGGTTGCACCGAAGGGTTCGGCAGCTTTTTCATCACCCCGCAGCTGAGCCATTTCGTCGACGCCTACCCGGCGATCTCGGTGGATATCCTGCCACTGCCGCACTTCATCAGCCTGTCCAAGCGCGAGGCAGATATCGTCATCGCTCTGGAGCGGCCAGAGCACGGCCCTTATGTTTGCTGCAAGCTCTGCGACTACCGATTGCAGCTGTATGCGACCCAGGATTATCTGGACAAACACCCACCGATCCGCCGCCCGGCAGACTTGGGCAAGCATCAATTCATCAGTTATGTGGACGATCTGGCATTCAGCTCGGAGCTGCTGTACCTGGCGAATGTGCTGCCCGGTGCCAGCGCCAACCTGCGCAGCACCAGTGTGATCGCTCAGTTTGTGGCAGCTCAGCAGGGACGGTCACTGGCGATTCTGCCGTGCTTCCTCGCGGCGCAGGACCCGCGCCTGCTGCCAGTGTTACCGCAAGAGATCACCATTACCCGGCAGTTCTGGATGTACTGCCGGGAAGACCTGCGCAAGCTCAAGCGGATCACGTTGCTGTGGGATTACATCCGTACCGTCACCGAGCAGAATCAAGCGCTGTTGATGGGGGAAAGTCGGGAGATGTTGTTCGCCGATTAATCCGCGCTCACCACGATCGACACCCGACGGTTCTCGGTGCGTCCGGCCGCGGTGTCGTTGGACGCAACGGGCTTGCTGCTGCCCAGGCCGCGCAGCTGAATGTTTTCTTCTTTAATGCCAACAGCGCTCAGCACCATGCCGACGCTTTTCGCACGACGCAGGGAAAGCTGTTCGTTGTAGGGCTCTTGCCCCGAAGTATCGGTGTGACCATCGATCCTCAGCCGCTCGATTCCTACACTCAACAACGCCTTGCCGATGCGCTCGACAATCTCGGTACTGGCAGGGTTGAGGCTCTCGACGTCACTGCTGAACAACACTTTATCGGACAGGCCATAGGACCAGCCATCCTCCGTCATCTCGAAACCTTGCTGTTTGAGCACGGCGATCTGCGCCGCGGTCAGGCCTTTTTGCGGTGCCGTCTGGCAACCGGTCAATGTCAGCAAGGCCATGAACAGGGTGATCGTGAAAAGTCGCAGGGAATGCTGAGTGGATGTGAACACAGAAATTAGCTCCTGGTTTGAACATGAGCGACAGGGAGCTCCGACCCTGCCGTTTGCTGGGCGCCTCGGGAAAGGCGTTTAGCCTGGTACATCGCGGCGTCGGCCGCATCGAGCAGCGCACCCGGTGTGACCCCATGATCCGGGTACACGGCGATGCCGATACTGAGTGAAGTCAGCACCTGAGTACTGCCCGGCAACGGGATGGGTACTTCCATGCTGGCGATGATTTTGTCGGCAATCCGCTCGGCGTCTTCGGTCTTGTGCAGCGGTGTCAGCAGGACGGCAAACTCGTCGCCGCCCAGACGCGCGACCAGATCCTCTTCACGCAGCTGCGCACGAACCCGGGTTGCCACGGCGATCAACACCGCATCGCCGGCAGCGTGACCAAAGTTATCGTTGATCTCCTTGAACCGGTCGCTATCCAGAAACAGCACGGCCACTCGCTCATCCAGCTTGCTGGCATTGCGCAAGGCACGTATCAGGCGGCCTTCGAAAAACGCCCGGTTCGGCAGTCCGGTAAGGCTGTCATGGCTGGCCTGGTGGGCCAGTGTCTCGTTTTCGCTTTGCAGGTGGGTCTGCCAGGACTCAAGCTCATCGAGCAAGGCATTGAAGTCGTTGCCCAGGTTGTCGAGTTCGGCAATGTCGGCGGGCGGCACGCGCCGGTCGAAGGCTCGCTCGCTACGGGCGGCGTGAGCGACGGCAGCCAGGCTGCGCAACGGGCCGATGATCCCTCGCCGCTGCCGACGCGCCAGATAAAGCGCCACCCAGGCACTGACGGCGGTACACAAGACGATGCCCACCAGACCACTGAGCAAAAAGCGCATCAGGCTGCCGCCGTGACCGGTGAGCTGGATGCTGCCGATCTCCTGACCTTGATGGACGATCGACATACTGATGGGCTTTTCCAGGAAGGCCCGGGCAATCTGCATTTCAAGATCGGAGAACAGCCCGGTTTCCGGGCGTTGCCAACGGGCGAGCAACGCGCCGTGCTCGTCCATCACCTGTGCATCGGCCACTTCTTCGGTGGACGCGATCAACGCCAGCGCTTCAGTGGCGGCGGCCTTGTCGTTGAACACCACCGCAGCTTCCACGGTGTAGTTAATCGAGCGGGCGATCAGATGCAGGTTGTGATCGGCATAAACCCGTAAGGCCAGAACACCCAGAAGGGTCAACGAAACACTGGCCATGGCCACGCCCACCAGGGCGACGATCAAATGTCCACGACCGATAACCGAACCCAGGGTCGGACGTGTACGAGGTTTGAATAGGCTCATGGCGCCGCCGGCTTGCGGCGCGACAGTTGCAGCACACTGGGATGAATGCGCACACCACTGCGGGCGACCGAGTCGAGGTTGACCTCGAAGGACACCTGTTCATCGCCGACCCGCAGGCAGAACAGACTGCCGACGGTGCATTGATCGCCGCCTTCGATGATGCTCACCACCGGGCGCCCCGTCAGCGAGGCGAATAGCCGACTGCGTTCATCGCTGGTCAGTTTGCCGATGTACACCGCGTCGCATTCACCGGCAATAGCCGGGCTGTCGGCCAAAAGCCGTCGCACGGTGACAGGCCGACCAGTGGCCTGGGTGGGGCCTTTGACCAGGTCGTCGGTGTACTCGGTAGGGCCGACCACGCACAGACGCAGCTGTTGGGGCTCAACAGGCCACCGGGCATAACTGAGGATCCCGAGCACCACCTGAGTGACCAATCTGGCGCGCTGGTCGGCCTTGCTCACGTCGGTTTCCGGCTGAGCGAAGGCAACGCCCGTCAACAAACAGAGAAGGCCGGCAAGCAGTATTTGCTTGCAGCCAACAACGCGCCCTGTCGCCCAGACAGCCACCTTCATGCAGGGATTCTCTTCGATCGCAACGAAATGATGCCGCAACGATAGCACAGCACCGAAACACCAGCGAGGCCACGCGCCACGGCACTTCGGACAGATTCCGTCGTCTGCCCCCCCTCTTTTCAGTGACCCGGTTCGATACCCTCTTCCAGCTCCAGCATCAACCCGCTCAAACGCTTGACCTTGCGCCGCACAGCCTCTTCGAATACGTCGGCGCGTGGCTCAATCAGGGTGAACCAGTGTTTGGCCCGGGTTATTCCGGTATAGATCAGTTCCTTGGTGAGCACAGGGTTCAGGGCGTCCGGCAGAATCAGCGCCGTATGGGCAAATTCCGAGCCCTGGGATTTGTGTACGGTCATGGCGTACACGGTGTCGACATCATTGAGTCGGCTTGGCAGGACAAAGCGCACACCGCCCTGGCCATCGTTGCGCGGGAAGGCCACACGCAATACTTGCCGACCAGCCTCGGGGCCCTCACGCTCCGGCAACTTGAGGGCAATGCCAATATCGCCGTTCATCAAACCCAGGCCATAGTCGTTGCGGGTCATCAGCACGGGCCGACCTTCGTACCACTGGTGGTCGCTGTCGATCAGCCGAGCCTTGAGCAGCGCGTCGGTCACTCGCTGATTCAAGCCTTCCACACCCCAAGGCCCTTTGCGTACCGCGCACAACAGCTGGAAGGCGTCGAAGGCTTGCAGTACCACACGAGCCCAATCGGTCCAGCACGGATCGTCGAGCGAACTGCCGAGCGATGGCCGCTGACTGCGCAAAAGACTCAGGTAATGCCGATAACCTTGCGGCCCCTCGCCGTGACCTTCGAGCAGCAACCGCTCCAGCGCCCGGTCCTGCTCACCCTTGAGAGGCAGGGAAAATACGTCGTCATGGCTTCCAGCCGCCAACAACTTGCGGGCTTCCTCGGGTTGCTGCCGGTTGACCCAACGGGCCAACTGACCGATGCCGCTGCCCTCGCCGAAGCGCCGTGAGTGACGCAGCATCACGACTTGCTGAGCCAGGGGATGCGCTCCGTTGATGTCTTCGTGCAAGCCGCTGCTACGGAGGTTTTCACCGCTGACTGCCTCCAGCCACTGGCGTGTCTGCGGGCTGTACCAACCAGCTTCGGCATCGCGGCACAGATCGCCCAGGACGGCACCGGCTTCTACCGACGCCAGTTGATCCTTGTCACCGAGCAGAACCAGTCGGGCATGGGCCGGCAATGCATCGAGCAGATTGGCCATCATTTCCAGGTCGATCATCGAGGCTTCGTCCACCACTAATACATCCAGCGGCAAGCGATTGCCGGCGTGGTGCCGGAAATGCCGGGTACCGGGACGACTGCCGAGCAAACGGTGCACGGTGGTCACATCCGACGGGATCTTCTCCCGCACTGTTTCAGCAACCTCCAGGGTTTGAACCTGTTGGCTAATGGACTCGGTCAATCGTGCGGCAGCTTTGCCAGTGGGTGCCGCGAGACGAATGCGCAGCGGTTTACCAGCCTCAATCGCGGGAGCCTGGAGCAATGCGAGCAAGCGCACGACCGTAGTAGTCTTGCCGGTTCCCGGGCCGCCGGTGACGATGCTGAATGCGCTGCGGGTAGCCAGGGCGCAAGCGAGCTTCTGCCAATCGATCACTTCATCAGGCCTGGCTGGACCGAACAGTCCGGTCAGGCGTTGAGGTAAATCACTCGGTGTTGTTTCGTGTGCCGCCAGGCGCTGACGCAGGGCGTTGTCGATGCGCCGCTCGTAAGCCCAGTAGCGGCGCAGGTACAGGCGTTTACCCGACAGCACCAGTGGCCGGTGCTGCGCGGCTTCACGACCGTCGACGGCCAGAGCCACCAGGGTGCTGGACGCCAGGACCTTGCACCAATGAGCACCGTCCAGCGCCTCAAGCAATTGTGACGGCAGTAACATCGCGCCACTTTGCACGTCACCTTCCGGCGGCAGCGACAGAGCGAAGTCCGGCTCTTTCAGCGTTTCGAACAGATCCAGGCAAACATGGCCGTGACCCAACTGGTGACTGGTCAACGCCGCAGCCAGCAGCACCAGCGGATCATCGTCGGGGGCGAGTTCGTGGAGAAAGGCCACGAAGGCCTTGTCCAGCGCCCGCAGCCAACCGCGTTCGACCCAGCGCGTGAGCAGCAGCAACAAGTCATCTGCGCGACTCAGGGGCGCCAGATCCGCCAGACTTTCGGCCGCCAATGGCGTGGGCAGCAAATCGGCGAAGGTGCGAGTCATAGCAGTACTCCCTGTTCCCAGGCGGGTTCGGTCTTGGGCTCTGGCTTGCCCTGGAACAACCGGTCCAGACGCTCGATCAGCTCCCGTGGCGGACGGGCGAAATACACGCCCTGGCTGGCCGCGCGAGTACCGCGAAGGAACAGGTACAACGCCCCACCGACATGCCGATCGTAATCGTAATCGACCAGCCGCGCCTTCAGCTGGCGATGCAGGGCGAGCAGGTACAACACATATTGCAGGTCGTAACGGTTATCGAGAATCGACTGCTCCATGGCCTGCTCGGTATAGGCCGCGTCATCGACGCCCAGCCAGTTGGATTTGTAGTCGGCGACGTAATAACGACCGTCGTGCTCGAACGTCAGGTCGATGAAGCCTTTGAACATGCCGTTGAGCAACACCGGTTCGGCAGCCACCCTGGCCACGCCGTTGTGGGTGTATTGGCGCACCAGTTCATCGAGTTTGAGCACATCGACTTTGTGGCTGGCGAACCAGAATTCCATCTCGACCCGGTACTGGGTCAGTTGCTCGAACACCACGGGTGCCTGCCCGCCGCCGATGTGCAGCGGGGATTTGAGCAAGTGCTGTAGCCAGTCACTCAACGTCGTGATCCAGCCTTCCCAGCCACGGCGATTGCAGCGTCGGGCAATGGCGTCTTCCACAGTCTGTGGTGCAGCGGCAAAACCTTCGTCACCGGCCCACTCGAGCAATCCGTGGAGAAAAGTGCCGGGGTTCGGCCCGCGAGGGAATCGATGGATATCAGCGCCGCCAGCAATCACTTCTCGCGGCGCTTGCGGATCGAGACGTTCGTCGTCAAAGAGCTTTTGTGCTTGCGGGCTCTCCGGGGCTTCGTCACTGCCCACGCTCAGACTGTCGCCAATGCGCAAGGCGCTGTAAGAGGCAATCCACCAGTTTTCGCTGGCCTTGCGCTTGGGTATCAACGGCGCAAGCAAGGTCGCTTCATTGCGCGGCGGATGATAATGCTCGGTGCTCGCTTCAGGCATTTCACCGTAGTTCAGCGCCGGGCAGTCCTGCTGCAAATCTTCCAGCCAACGCCGCAACCCTGGCGCCTCGGCCAATGGCACACCACCGCCCAATAGATAACCCAACGCAGAAAGGTGCAGAACCGAGCCGTTGTTATTGCCGCGCTTGAGGTCGGTCACACCGAGCCAGCAAGCATGTTGTGCCCGGGTCAGGGCCACATAGAGCAGTCGAAGATCTTCGGCCAAACGCTCATCATCGGCCACGGCGATCAACTCGGCCGTCGGCTTCAAGCTCACTTGTGCCTTGCCTGCGGCATCGTGGTAATGCAGCGGCAGACGGCTGCCATCCACCGGTTTTGCCGAGCAGATGAACGGCAGAAACACCAACGGATATTCAAGCCCTTTGGATTTGTGAATGGTCACGACCTTGACCAGTTGCTCGTCGCTTTCCAGGCGCAGGATCTGTTCTTCGCCAGCCTGACCGGACAATGCCAGATGCTCGGACAAATGCCGGATCAGCGCTTGCTCGCCATCGAGTTCGGCAGCAGCCTGCTGTAGCAGCTCGGACAGGTGCAGCAGGTTGGTCAATACCCGCTCGCCATCACTGCGCGCGATCAATGACTGGGGCAACTGAAAGTCATGCAACAGGCGCCGCAACATTGGCAGTACGCCCTGCTTGCGCCAGAGCTCGCGATAGCCACGGAACTGCATGACCCGTGCTTCCCAGGCCAGCTCATCCTGATTCAGCCGCTCCAGTTCAGCCAGCGAAAGGTTCAGCGTGATGCAGGCCAGCGCGGCACGGAGGGGGCGCTCGACATCCGGCTCGGCACACGCCTTGAGCCAGGTCAGCAGGTCATGGGCCTCCTGCGCGGCGAACACGGAGTCCTTGTCTGATAAGTAAACACTTCGCACACCGCGGGCCGAAAGTTCGCCACGCACGGCCTGGGCCTCTTTGCCGTCGCGCACCAGAATTGCGATATCCGATGGCAGCAGACCTTTGAAGTCCTTACCGTCCTGGGTGAAGCCAGCACGACCTTGCTGACCGCCATTGAGCAGCGCGGTGATTTCACTGGCGCAGGCGGCGGCCAGTTGTTGTCGATACACCGCGCCAGACAGTGGCTGATCGGCGGACAGGTGCCAGATGTTCAGGGCAGGTACAACCTGACCATCAATCTGCAGGACTTCTTTGCGTCCTTGGGATTCGACGGGCAGGAACGGTACCGGGTTCTCGCCATTTTTCTCACGAAACAGGAATGCTCCGCGTCCCTGCTCACGAGATTCGGCGCGCTCGAACACATGGTTTACCGCACTGACCATGCCATGACTGGAACGAAAGTTGGTGCCCAGGGTATGCAGGCGGCCAGTGGTGGCCTGGCGAGCGCGCAGGTAGGTATAGATGTCGGCTCCGCGGAAGGCATAGATCGCCTGCTTCGGGTCGCCGATCAGAAACAGGCCGGTTTCAGGATTGTTGTCTTCGATGCGATAAATGCTCTCGAAGATTCGATACTGCACCGGGTCGGTGTCCTGGAATTCGTCGATCAACGCGACTGGGAACTGCTCGCGGATCAGTGTTGCCAGGCGCTCACCGCCTTCGGACTGCAAAGCCGCATCAAGGCGCAGCAGCATGTCATCGAAGCCCATTTCCGCGCGGCGACGCTTTTCTTCCTCGAACCGTGCACCGACCCAGTGAGCGGCGTGTTGCAGCACGGCGGCATCGGGGGTCGGCAAACCATCGAGACTGGTCTTCAGACCGGGCATCGCATCGAGACCGGGATGACGGGGGGCTTCACCCTTCCAGGCTTCAGCCATGCCATCGGGAGTCAGGCGAGTGAAGCCGGTGCCAATGTCCAGTTGCTCGAGAGACTCATCTTCGGCCCAGGCCCGGAGCTTTTCGAACCAGGGTTCGAAATAGCGCGGCTGCATTTTGCGGCCATCGACACTCTTGCTCGCGACGCCCTGGTGACAGATGGCAAGCAACTCATCCGCCCATTGGCGCCAGGGCATCTTGAGTTCGAGCAAAGCGGCCCGTCGCTCCTGCAGGCACTCGGCAATCAACTCGGCAGGCTCTTTACCTTCAACGCCGTCACGCTCGCTGGCGAACAACCCACGCACTCGCGGCAGCAACGCCGCCGGGCCGCCCCAATTGCCGCGAACCCAGTTCAATGCATCGCCTTGCATCGGATAGCAGAACAGTCGCCAGTAGTCGCGCAGGACTTCGCCGAGCAAATCGCTGTGATCGGTTTCCAGGGTCTGGGTGAACAGGCTGCCACTGTCGAACGCATGTTCGCGCAACATGCGCTGGCACCAACTGTGGATGGTCGAAACGGCTGCTTCGTCCATCCACTGGGCGGCGATGTCCAGGCGGTTTGCACAGCCGGACCACTGTTCGGGGAGGTACTGCTCGCGCAATTCGGCAATGAGGCCGTCCGGTGCCGGTGTCTCATCGCGGAAAAAACGCGCTGCTTCAGCCAGCCGCGTGCGAATACGTTCGCGCAGCTCTTTGGTTGCGGCATCGGTGAAGGTCACCACGAGGATTTGCGGTGGCAGCAATTCACGGCCAAAACCACTCGATTCGCCGCCGTGGCCAAGGACCAGACGCAAGTACAGCGCAGAAATGGTGAAGGTCTTGCCGGTCCCGGCGCTAGCTTCGATCAGTTGGCTGCCACGCAGAGGGAATGCCAGGGCCAGCGGTGTTTTCGTGGTCATTAGCGCGCCTCCTCGCTGGTCGATGAACGCCAGGAGGCCTCAAACAACGGCCGATACAAAGCGTTGCACCAATCGGGGAAGGTCTCGTCGGCAATCAGTGCATCGTAATCGGCGAATTGTCGAGCGAGCGCCGGGCTTTCGCGGCGCTCGCCGTCAGTGGTCTGGCCGTCGCCTTCATAGGCCTTTCGGGCAGCAGCGTCAGCTTTGGCCGGGTCGGTTTGAGCAAGCCAGGCGAAAGCTGTTTTTACTGCAATCGGCAGCGGCTGGCGCATGCCCGTTTGCCAGGCCAACAACAGATCGCCCAGAACCCGGGTGGCTGCAGCCTCTTCCATCGGACCGAGCAGCAAACTGTCGTCGCTGGCCACCAACGCGGTTGTCATCGGCATGCCGCTGGCACAGGCAACCAGGTGATTGACCCAAGGTCGCGTCAGGCGATGCCATTTGCGGGCCTTGATCGAACCGATGCTGTTGGGAATCGTTGTAACCGACAACAACCCGCCATCAGCGCGTTGATGCAGACCACTGAGCCAGCCCTCCAGACGCAATCCTTGTAGTTCCAGACTCACCGGCAACGCGCTGGTGAGCGGGGTCGGCCATAACGCCAGAAGTTGCTGATAGCGCAGCAGCAGATCCGGCAGCGGCTCGATCAACTCTCGCTGAAGACATTCACCAAAACCGGCCATGGGCAAAAGCCCGCTGTTTTGCAGGCGTTTTGCCTGCGCCTCCAGTACCTGATCGGTTTGGTCCAATTGCCCCAGTGCCGCTTCGAGTAAGCTGTCGCTGAGGCTATAGCGTTGCAGTGCATCGAGTACGAATGGCTCTTCATCTGCCAAAGGTACCTCCGCAGCCTCGAAGAACACTTTGAGCCGCTGACTGAAAAAATGTCGTACTGGGTTGCGCAGAAAATCCTGCAACTGACCCAGGCTCAGCGGTTCGTCCTGGACGTAGGGTTCAAGCACTTCGATATCAATCGCCAAATCACTGGCTTGATGAAGAACCTGCCACTCGCTGGCGTAGCTGAATAGATCATCGCCCTCATGAAAGTAGCGATGGCTGAAAGGTTGTAGCGGGTGTTCCTGAGTCATGGACTCAAGCAGGTCATCATTGTCATCGTGCAGTCGCCAGCCGCTGCCGAGATGGTCACGCAACTGCCCTATCAACACCGAAGCAGGTCGCTCGCTGTTGTCCCGAATACTGCGGCCGACCCAGCTGATATAGAGTTGGTCGCGTGCGGACAACAATGCTTCCAACAACAGATAGCGATCATCCTCGCGCCGGGAACGATCGCCGGGGCGGTAGTCGCTGCCCATCAGGTCGAAGTCCAGCGGCGGCTGCGCGCGAGGGTAATCGCCGTCATTCATGCCAAGCAGGCAGACCAGTTTGAAGGGGATCGCTCGCATGGGCATCAAGGTACAAAAGTTAACGGCCCCGGCGAGGAAACGCTGAGACAGGCGACCTTGGTCGAGACCCGCCAGCCAGGCTTCCCGGACTACGGTCAGAGGTAACTCGTCCTGCAAACCTACGGACTCGCAGGTTTCAAGCCAGGTCTCTCGCAGCTCTTCGAGTTGGGCCAGCAAGTAGTCGTCATGCTCGTTACTGGCCAGGAAGAACAACTGCACCAGCGCTTGCAAGCGCGCGCCCCATTGCTTGGGCGCTGCAGGTTGAGTGAGTTCCTGGTGGGCAATTTCCAGAGCATCCAACAATGCCACCAAAGGACCTATGAGCGCGGCATCCAGACCACCAATCTCGTCGTAGGGTTCGATCCCCTCGCAGGCACTGGCGCTGCCCACGGCATAACCCAGCAGCATCCGTCGCAGACCGAAACGCCAACTGTTTTGCTCCAGCTCTTCCGGCAGGCCCAGACCCGCGCGCTGCTCGGCGTTCATCCCCCACCGGATACCTGCGCCTTCAATCCAGCGATGTAAGGTCGGCAGGTCACGTTCCTCTACGCAAAACCGAGCGCGTAATGCCGGAACGTCCAACAGATCGAGGATTTCGCTGACGGGGAAGCGACTATCGGGGAGCTTGAGCAGATGCTCGACAGCAATCAATAGCGGATCCCGGCCGCGCTGGCCTTGATCCGCAAGCGTGAAAGGAATGAAGCGCGGATCAAAGCGATCAAGCTGACCAAAGACAGCACGGATGTGCGGGGCATAACTGTCGATGTCCGGGACCATCACGATTACGTCGCGAGGCCTCAGGTCTGGATCAGCACTGAATCGTGCGAGCAACTGATCGTGGAGGATCTCCACTTCGCGTTGAGCGCTATGGGCGATGTGAAAACGGATCGATTCGTCCTTTTTCAGATCGACAGCAGGCCAACGCTCGCGAGTCTCGTTCAGGGGACGCAATTCCAGGATATCGTCCTGCAACTGATTGAGCATGTTCTGTGGCTGGTTTTCGCTGAAAAGGTCGATGCGCCCGTCGCGAAACGCCGAGCGATAGCTATTTGGATCGTCGTAACTGTCGAGCAGATTAATGTAGTCCCGCCCCTGTTTACCCCACGCCGCCAGTAGCGGGTGAGCATGCTGGTGGAGCGTTTGCGAGTCGAGCACAACTGGCATGCCGCTCTTGCGAGCCTGGCGCTTGTACTGATGTCGCAACAGATCTTTATCGGCGACGATGTCCGCCCAATGGTGACGACATGGGTTGTGTACGCACAGTAAGACCTGGCTGAATCGAGCAAGCCCGGCAAGCGCTTCCAGGGCCTGAGCAGGCAGTGAAGAAATCCCGAAAACGATCACCCGTGACGGCAATCCGCTGGGCGCTACGTCAAGACTATTGATGCGCTCGATAAAGCGTTGATGCACGCCTGCGCGGCTTTGCGCCATGCCTTGTTCACCGACATCCAGCAACAGCGCACGCCACAGCTCCGCCTGCCAGCAGTTGGCCGGGGTCAGGGCTTTGGCTTCGCCTCTGCCATTTCGTAACTGATGACGGCCGTCTGCCCAGTCTTCGAGCCAGTCAGCACGGTAGACCTGGTATTGGTCAAACAGATCCGCCAGTCGCTCCGCCAATTGATAGCGTTTGCGTAAGTCGGTGTCATTCGTAAGGAAGCGCTGCAGGGGTTCGAAGTGCGGTTGGTTGATCAACTGTGGTAGCAGACGCATCAGACGCCAGGTCAGCGGGGCTTTATCGAGCAGGGATTTGACCGGGATTTCGTCACGTCCCAGCACCATGCGATAGAGCTGCCACATGAAGCTGCCCGGTAACTGCACGTCGATGGCTGCGGCGATTCCGCAGCCACCCAAGTCGTCATCTTCAGGGTCTTCGGCCAATGCCAGCTTAAGCCACTGGGCGATGCCATTGCTCTGTACCACGGCAATTTCATTTTCCAAGGGAGCCAGCGGGTAGCGCCGCATCCAGCTGACCACCAGGCTGCGCAACTCGTCCAGGCGGTTGCCATGAACCACCATAAAACCAGCACTGAGGGACGTAGCGTCCGGCATAACGGCTTCCTTGGGCAAATACAAAAGCTAGGGCCGAACCTTAGCATTGTCGGGAGACTGTGACAGCCGGGAGACGTCCGGTGTTGCTGTACGAACTTTCCTGCGGGCAAAACAAAACCCCTACCTGCATACGCAGATAGGGGTTTCGGAATTTAATCTTGACGATGACCTACTCTCACATGGGGAAACCCCACACTACCATCGGCGATGCATCGTTTCACTGCTGAGTTCGGGATGGGATCAGGTGGTTCCAATGCTCTATGGTCGTCAAGAAATTCGGTAGCCAGGTCGTTTTCTCTTGCGAGATCACGCTCCAGCGAATGGGTATGTGATAGATCTGGTGTTTCGTGAGTGTCACAAACTTTCGGTTCGTTTCGTCTTCACACACCGCAATCTGGTGCCCGTTCGGGCCAACAAATTGCTTGGGTGTTATATGGTCAAGCCTCACGGGCAATTAGTATTGGTTAGCTCAACGCCTCACAGCGCTTACACACCCAACCTATCAACGTCGTAGTCTTCGACGGCCCTTCAGGGGACTCAAGGTCCCAGTGAGATCTCATCTTGAGGCTAGTTTCCCGCTTAGATGCTTTCAGCGGTTATCTATTCCGAACATAGCTACCCGGCAATGCCACTGGCGTGACAACCGGAACACCAGAGGTTCGTCCACTCCGGTCCTCTCGTACTAGGAGCAGCCCCTCTCAAATCTCAAACGTCCACGGCAGATAGGGACCGAACTGTCTCACGACGTTCTAAACCCAGCTCGCGTACCACTTTAAATGGCGAACAGCCATACCCTTGGGACCGGCTTCAGCCCCAGGATGTGATGAGCCGACATCGAGGTGCCAAACACCGCCGTCGATATGAACTCTTGGGCGGTATCAGCCTGTTATCCCCGGAGTACCTTTTATCCGTTGAGCGATGGCCCTTCCATACAGAACCACCGGATCACTAAGACCTACTTTCGTACCTGCTCGACGTGTCTGTCTCGCAGTCAAGCGCGCTTTTGCCTTTATACTCTACGACCGATTTCCGACCGGTCTGAGCGCACCTTCGTACTCCTCCGTTACTCTTTAGGAGGAGACCGCCCCAGTCAAACTACCCACCATACACTGTCCTCGATCCGGATAACGGACCTGAGTTAGAACCTCAAAGTTGCCAGGGTGGTATTTCAAGGTTGGCTCCACGCGAACTGGCGTCCACGCTTCAAAGCCTCCCACCTATCCTACACAAGCAAATTCAAAGTCCAGTGCAAAGCTATAGTAAAGGTTCACGGGGTCTTTCCGTCTAGCCGCGGATACACTGCATCTTCACAGCGATTTCAATTTCACTGAGTCTCGGGTGGAGACAGCGCCGCCATCGTTACGCCATTCGTGCAGGTCGGAACTTACCCGACAAGGAATTTCGCTACCTTAGGACCGTTATAGTTACGGCCGCCGTTTACCGGGGCTTCGATCAAGAGCTTCGCGTTAGCTAACCCCATCAATTAACCTTCCGGCACCGGGCAGGCGTCACACCCTATACGTCCACTTTCGTGTTTGCAGAGTGCTGTGTTTTTAATAAACAGTCGCAGCGGCCTGGTATCTTCGACCGGTATGAGCTTACGGAGCAAGTCCTTCACCCTCACCGGCGCACCTTCTCCCGAAGTTACGGTGCCATTTTGCCTAGTTCCTTCACCCGAGTTCTCTCAAGCGCCTTGGTATTCTCTACCCAACCACCTGTGTCGGTTTGGGGTACGGTTCCTGGTTACCTGAAGCTTAGAAGCTTTTCTTGGAAGCATGGCATCAACCACTTCGTGTTCTAAAAGAACACTCGTCATCAGCTCTCGGCCTTGAAATCCCGGATTTACCTAAGATTCCAGCCTACCACCTTAAACTTGGACAACCAACGCCAAGCTGGCCTAGCCTTCTCCGTCCCTCCATCGCAATAACCAGAAGTACAGGAATATTAACCTGTTTTCCATCGACTACGCTTTTCAGCCTCGCCTTAGGGACCGACTAACCCTGCGTCGATTAACGTTGCGCAGGAAACCTTGGTCTTTCGGCGTGGGTGTTTTTCACACCCATTGTCGTTACTCATGTCAGCATTCGCACTTCTGATACCTCCAGCAAGCTTCTCAACTCACCTTCACAGGCTTACAGAACGCTCCTCTACCGCATCACCTAAGTGATACCCGTAGCTTCGGTGTATGGTTTGAGCCCCGTTACATCTTCCGCGCAGGCCGACTCGACTAGTGAGCTATTACGCTTTCTTTAAAGGGTGGCTGCTTCTAAGCC
This sequence comes from Pseudomonas sp. LBUM1673, assembly GCF_059695645.1. Lineage (NCBI taxonomy): Bacteria > Pseudomonadati > Pseudomonadota > Gammaproteobacteria > Pseudomonadales > Pseudomonadaceae > Pseudomonas > Pseudomonas sp. LBUM1673. The sequence continues at coordinate 827,128 of NZ_CP166780.1, read as the reverse complement.
AACCTCCTAGCTGTCTAAGCCTTCCCACATCGTTTCCCACTTAACCATAACTTTGGGACCTTAGCTGACGGTCTGGGTTGTTTCCCTTTTCACGACGGACGTTAGCACCCGCCGTGTGTCTCCCATGCTCGGCACTTGTAGGTATTCGGAGTTTGCATCGGTTTGGTAAGTCGGGATGACCCCCTAGCCGAAACAGTGCTCTACCCCCTACAGTGATACATGAGGCGCTACCTAAATAGCTTTCGAGGAGAACCAGCTATCTCCGAGCTTGATTAGCCTTTCACTCCGATCCACAGGTCATCCGCTAACTTTTCAACGGTAGTCGGTTCGGTCCTCCAGTTAGTGTTACCCAACCTTCAACCTGCCCATGGATAGATCGCCCGGTTTCGGGTCTATTCCCAGCGACTAGACGCCCTATTAAGACTCGCTTTCGCTACGCCTCCCCTATTCGGTTAAGCTCGCCACTGAAAATAAGTCGCTGACCCATTATACAAAAGGTACGCAGTCACCCAACAAAGTGGGCTCCCACTGCTTGTACGCATACGGTTTCAGGATCTATTTCACTCCCCTCTCCGGGGTTCTTTTCGCCTTTCCCTCACGGTACTAGTTCACTATCGGTCAGTCAGTAGTATTTAGCCTTGGAGGATGGTCCCCCCATATTCAGACAAAGTTTCTCGTGCTCCGTCCTACTCGATTTCATGACCAAGAGATTTTCGCGTACAGGGCTATCACCCACTATGGCCGCACTTTCCAGAGCGTTCCGCTAATCTCAAAGCCACTTAAGGGCTAGTCCCCGTTCGCTCGCCACTACTAAGGGAATCTCGGTTGATTTCTTTTCCTCAGGGTACTTAGATGTTTCAGTTCCCCTGGTTCGCTTCTTAAGCCTATGTATTCAGCTTAAGATACCTAACTTATGTTAGGTGGGTTCCCCCATTCAGACATCTCCGGATCAAAGTCTGTTTGCCGACTCCCCGAAGCTTTTCGCAGGCTACCACGTCTTTCATCGCCTCTGACTGCCAAGGCATCCACCGTATGCGCTTCTTCACTTGACCATATAACCCCAAGCAATCTGGTTATACTGTGAAGACGACATTCGCCGAAAATTCGCGATTAAACTCACAAATTTTACCTTAGCCTGATCCACCACCAGTGAAAGTGGCGTTCAGTCTATCTTTCTATCACATACCCAAATTTTTAAAGAACGATCTAGCAAAAGACTAGAAATCAACATTCACCATCATCACAATGGAATGCTCATTTCTAAGCTTTCAACAACAGAAGCAGTTAGTGGTGGAGCCAAACGGGATCGAACCGTTGACCTCCTGCGTGCAAGGCAGGCGCTCTCCCAGCTGAGCTATGGCCCCGTATTTCTACAGGCGTTTCCCACACAAAATTGGTGGGTCTGGGCAGATTCGAACTGCCGACCTCACCCTTATCAGGGGTGCGCTCTAACCAACTGAGCTACAGACCCAATTTCGGGCTGCTTCTTATCGTCTTCTTCAATGAATCAAGCAATTCGTGTGGGAACTTATGGAGCAGCTGATGTCGTCGATTAAGGAGGTGATCCAGCCGCAGGTTCCCCTACGGCTACCTTGTTACGACTTCACCCCAGTCATGAATCACACCGTGGTAACCGTCCTCCCGAAGGTTAGACTAGCTACTTCTGGTGCAACCCACTCCCATGGTGTGACGGGCGGTGTGTACAAGGCCCGGGAACGTATTCACCGCGACATTCTGATTCGCGATTACTAGCGATTCCGACTTCACGCAGTCGAGTTGCAGACTGCGATCCGGACTACGATCGGTTTTCTGGGATTAGCTCCACCTCGCGGCTTGGCAACCCTCTGTACCGACCATTGTAGCACGTGTGTAGCCCAGGCCGTAAGGGCCATGATGACTTGACGTCATCCCCACCTTCCTCCGGTTTGTCACCGGCAGTCTCCTTAGAGTGCCCACCATTACGTGCTGGTAACTAAGGACAAGGGTTGCGCTCGTTACGGGACTTAACCCAACATCTCACGACACGAGCTGACGACAGCCATGCAGCACCTGTCTCAATGTTCCCGAAGGCACCAATCCATCTCTGGAAAGTTCATTGGATGTCAAGGCCTGGTAAGGTTCTTCGCGTTGCTTCGAATTAAACCACATGCTCCACCGCTTGTGCGGGCCCCCGTCAATTCATTTGAGTTTTAACCTTGCGGCCGTACTCCCCAGGCGGTCAACTTAATGCGTTAGCTGCGCCACTAAGAGCTCAAGGCTCCCAACGGCTAGTTGACATCGTTTACGGCGTGGACTACCAGGGTATCTAATCCTGTTTGCTCCCCACGCTTTCGCACCTCAGTGTCAGTATCAGTCCAGGTGGTCGCCTTCGCCACTGGTGTTCCTTCCTATATCTACGCATTTCACCGCTACACAGGAAATTCCACCACCCTCTACCATACTCTAGCTCGACAGTTTTGAATGCAGTTCCCAGGTTGAGCCCGGGGATTTCACATCCAACTTAACGAACCACCTACGCGCGCTTTACGCCCAGTAATTCCGATTAACGCTTGCACCCTCTGTATTACCGCGGCTGCTGGCACAGAGTTAGCCGGTGCTTATTCTGTCGGTAACGTCAAAACAGATACGTATTAGGTAACTGCCCTTCCTCCCAACTTAAAGTGCTTTACAATCCGAAGACCTTCTTCACACACGCGGCATGGCTGGATCAGGCTTTCGCCCATTGTCCAATATTCCCCACTGCTGCCTCCCGTAGGAGTCTGGACCGTGTCTCAGTTCCAGTGTGACTGATCATCCTCTCAGACCAGTTACGGATCGTCGCCTTGGTGAGCCATTACCTCACCAACTAGCTAATCCGACCTAGGCTCATCTGATAGCGCAAGGCCCGAAGGTCCCCTGCTTTCTCCCGTAGGACGTATGCGGTATTAGCGTCCGTTTCCGAGCGTTATCCCCCACTACCAGGCAGATTCCTAGGCATTACTCACCCGTCCGCCGCTCGCCACCAGGTACAAGTACCCGTGCTGCCGCTCGACTTGCATGTGTTAGGCCTGCCGCCAGCGTTCAATCTGAGCCATGATCAAACTCTTCAGTTCAAACATCTTTGGGTTTTGAGAAAACCCTAAACTTGGCTCAGCAATCGTTGGTTACATCTTTGATTTCTCGCGGAGTAACTTGTGATGCTGATAATCTTGTTGACTATCAGTCTGACTCCACAAGCACCCACACGAATTGCTTGATTCAGTTGTTAAAGAGCGGTTGGTTAAGATCTTTCGTCTCAACCGAGGCGCGCATTCTACAGCAGCCTCTGTTACTGTCAAGCGGTTATTTTCAGAAGTTTTCAAAGTTTCGCTTGGAAATCCTTAACAACTTCAACCACTTGCGCTTCCGATCTCTCGTTAGCGGGAGGCGAATTCTACAGCGTTACTCGCTGCTGTCAACACCTCTTTTTCTCCGCTTTCGACCGAGAAGATCGAACCGTTAAAAGAGCCAAACAACACTGCCCTTTCAACTCCTTCTGGCTTCGATGAACTGAAGCGTAACCGCTGTCAAAAACTGCGTAACTCTTTGTTTACCAAGGAGTTTTCCGTTTCGACTGCGCCGGAAGTGGGGCGAATTATAGACTTCCAGAATCTGCCGTCAACACCTATTTTCACATTTCTGTCATATAGGTCAAAAAAGCCCCAAAACGCGAAGGCCGAACCCCAAGGGGCTCGGCCTTCTCCCTTCTACTTACAAGCTTGGGAATGCGAATTGCGAAGCTTCATGGCTCGCCCGTTGCGGCCAGCGCTGGGTAATGGCCTTGCGACGGGTGTAGAAGCGCACGCCATCCGGGCCATAAGCATGCAGGTCGCCAAACAGCGAACGCTTCCAGCCACCAAAGCTGTGATAAGCCACTGGCACCGGCAACGGCACGTTGACACCGACCATACCCACTTCGATCTCATCGCAGAACAACCGCGCCGCTTCCCCATCACGGGTGAAGATACAGGTGCCGTTGCCATACTCGTGATCGTTGATCAGTTGCATCGCCTCTTCCAGGCTGTTGACCCGAACGACGCACAGTACCGGCCCGAAGATCTCTTCTTTATAGATGCGCATCTCTGGCGTGACGTTATCGAACAGGCAGCCGCCCAGGAAGAATCCTTCCTCATGACCGGCCACGCTCAGACCACGACCGTCGACCACCAAGGACGCACCGGACGAAACGCCGTCTTCTATATAGCCACTGACTTTATCGCGAGCCTGACCGGAAACCAGCGGCCCCATGTCCAGACCACAGGTCGTACCCGCGCCGATCTTCAGCGCCTTGATCTGCGGCGTCAGTTTGGCCACCAGCGCATCCGCCACCTGATCACCGACACACACAGCCACCGAGATAGCCATGCAACGCTCACCGCAGGAACCATAAGCCGCGCCCATCAGTGCGCTGACCGCGTTATCCAGATCCGCATCCGGCATCAGCACCGCATGGTTCTTCGCCCCGCCCAGCGCCTGGACGCGTTTGCCGCGCTTGGTGCCTTCGGCGTAGATGTACTCGGCAATCGGCGTCGACCCCACAAAGCTCAGCGCTTTGACTTCCGGCGCTTCGATCAGCGCGTCCACCGCAGCCTTGTCGCCGTGCACTACGCTCAGAACACCTTTAGGCAGGCCCGCTTCCAGCAACAGTTGAGCGATCAGCAGCGTCGAGCTTGGATCACGCTCGGACGGCTTGAGAATAAAGCAGTTGCCGCAGACGATTGCCAGTGGATACATCCACAGCGGCACCATGGCCGGGAAGTTGAACGGGGTAATACCGGCCACCACGCCCAATGGCTGGAAATCCGACCAGGCATCAATGTTCGGCCCGACGTTACGGCTGTACTCGCCCTTGAGGATTTCCGGTGCCGCGCACGCGAACTCGACGTTCTCGATACCGCGTTTCAATTCCCCGGCAGCATCTTCCAGGGTCTTGCCGTGTTCTTCGCTGATCAGTTGTGCGATGCGGGCTTCGTTCTGCTCCAGCAGTTGTTTGAAACGGAACATCACCTGAGCGCGCTTGGCCGCCGGTGTATTACGCCAGGCCGGGAACGCAGCTTTGGCCGAGTCGATGGCTTTTTGAATGGTTTCGCGGCTGGCCAACGGCAGCTTGTGGATCGCCTGGCCAGTGGACGGATTGAACACGTCAGCGGTGCGACCGTCTTCGGTCACCAGTTCGCCATTGATCAAATGCGGGATAAGGCTCATGCGGGGCTCCTGGAAAGTTGTCCACAGGCGCCCATCAAAGGGCGCCTTTATATAGAGGGGAAAATCAGTCGATCTTGTTCAGCACTTCGCCGACCGCGTCGAACAGACGATCGAGGTCTTGCGGCTTGCTGTTGAAAGTTGGGCCGAACTGCAGGGTGTCGCCGCCGAAGCGCACGTAGAACCCGGCTTTCCACAGAGCCATACCGGCTTCGAACGGACGCACGATGGCATCGCCGTCGCGAGGCGTAATCTGGATGGCACCGGCCAACCCGTAGTTACGAATGTCGATGACGTTCTTGCTGCCCTTCAAACCGTGCAACGCGTTTTCGAAATGCGGCGCCACTTCCGCCACGCTCTGCACCAGGTTTTCCTTTTGCAGCAGGTCGAGTGCTGCCAGGCCCGCAGCACAAGCCACCGGGTGCGCGGAATAGGTGTAGCCATGCGGGAATTCCACCGCGTACTCCGGCGTCGCCTGGTTCATGAAGGTCTGGTAGATCTCGGAGCTGGCAATCACCGCGCCCATCGGAATCGCGCCGTTGGTGACTTGTTTGGCGATGCACATCAGGTCTGGGGTCACGCCGAAGCTGTCGGCGCCGAACATCGAACCGGTACGGCCGAAACCGGTGATCACTTCGTCAAATACCAGCAGGATGTTGTGTTGATCGCAGATCTCGCGCAGACGCTTGAGGTAACCCTGCGGCGGAACCAGCACACCAGCGGAGCCGGCCATTGGCTCAACGAAGACTGCCGCGATGTTCGAGGCGTCGTGCAATTCGATCAGTTTGAGCAGTTCATCGGCCAGGGCGATACCACCTTGCTCCGGCATGCCACGGGAAAATGCATTGCTCGCCAGCAAGGTGTGCGGCAGATGATCGACGTCCATCATCGCCTGACCGAACAGTTTGCGGTTGCCGTTCACGCCGCCAAGGCTGGTGCCGGCGATGTTCACACCGTGATAACCACGGGCACGGCCGATCATTTTGGTTTTGGTGGCCTGGCCTTTGAGGCGCCAGTAGGCACGCACCATTTTCACCGCCGTGTCTGCACACTCGGAACCCGAGTCGGTGAAGAACACGTGGTTCAGATTACCTGGGGTCAGGTCGGTGATTTTCTCGGCCAGCTGAAACGACAGCGGGTGACCGTATTGAAAGCCTGGCGAGTAATCGAGGGTGCCCAGTTGCTTGGAGACCGCTTCCTGGATTTCCTTGCGAGTGTGCCCGGCGCCGCAAGTCCACAGACCGGACAGCGAGTCATAGACTTTGCGGCCCTTGTCGTCTATCAGCCAGCTACCTTCTGCGCCCACGATCAAACGCGGATCGCGCTGGAAATTACGGTTGGCGGTGTAGGGCATCCAGTGAGCATCGAGCTTGAGTTGGCTGGCCAGGGAAGTCGGGGCGTTTTCAGGCACGTTCATGGGCAAAAACCTCGCAGGGCAATAAGCAGCTTGGAGATGAAAAGCGTTCTTGCAGCTAAATTGCCACGGGGATAAAGTCGGTGAAATCCAACTCTTCTAACGTTCAGTCAGCCCACTACTAAACTTTGAGTAAACGAAGCATGAGCAGCCGTCGCCCCGATCCGCTGGCGCAAGTCAGTGATTTTGATATCCGCCTGCTGCGGATTTTTCGCAGCGTGGTGGAATGCGGCGGCTTCTCCGCGGCGGAATCGGTGCTGGGCATCGGTCGCTCGGCGATCAGCCAGCAGATGAGCGATCTGGAGCAACGCCTCGGTCTGCGCCTGTGCCAGCGAGGTCGCGCCGGTTTTTCCCTGACCGAAGAAGGTCGCGAGGTCTACCAATCGGCGTTGCAGCTATTAAGTGCGCTGGAAAGTTTCCGCACCGAGGTCAACGGCCTGCACCAACACCTGCGCGGTGAGTTGACCATCGGCCTGACCGACAATCTCGTCACCCTGCCCCACATGCGCATCACCCACGCCCTGGCGCAATTGAAGGAACGCGGCCCGGACGTGCAGATCCAGATCCGCATGATCGCGCCCAATGAAGTCGAACAAGGCGTGCTCGACGGTCGCTTGCATGTCGGTGTGGTGCCGCAAGCCAGTGCGCTGTCGGGGCTGGAATATCAGCCGCTCTACAGCGAACGCTCGCTGCTGTATTGCGCGGTCGGGCATCCGTTGTTTTATGTCGACGACAAACAACTAGACGATGAGCGCCTCAACAGCCAGGACGCCATTGCGCCGACCTTCCGTTTGCCCGCCGAAATTCAGGCTCACTATCAGGCGCTCAACTGCACCGCCAGTGCGTCGGACCGCGAAGGCATGGCATTCCTGATCCTGACCGGGCGCTACATCGGCTACCTGCCGGACCACTACGCCAGCCTCTGGGTGCAACAAGGGCGCTTGCGTGCGCTGAAACCCCAGGCACGTTTTTATGACCTGAGTCTCGCATCGGTCACTCGCAAGGGCCGTCGCCCTCATTTGGTTCTGGAGAGCTTTTTGGAAAGCCTGGCGGCAACGCGTTGAAACTTGTGGGAGCGGCGGTGCGGCGATCCGACTTGCTCGCTAAGGAGGTGTGTCAGTCGACATTTTTCCGGCTGACACACCGCCTTCGCGAGCAAGCCCGCTCCCACAGGGGTTATGGTGCTCAAGGTTTTATCGCGACAGGACTTGTCTGAGGCGTGCGGGTGCGCTATCAACGCATCTGGTTGCACCCATCTACCTGTTCGGAAGTGCCTATGACCTTTGAAGTCCCAGCCCACGGCGACAAACCCGCCAGCCGCATTCGTCAGAAGAACGAAGAGACCATCATCAAAGCCGCCGAAGACGAGTTCGCTCGTCACGGGTTCAAAGGCACCAGCATGAATACCATCGCGCAGAATGCCGGGTTGCCCAAGGCGAATCTGCATTACTACTTCACCAACAAACTCGGTTTGTACGTGGCCGTGCTGAGTAACATCCTCCAGTTGTGGGACAGCACCTTCAACACCCTGACTGCCGAGGATGATCCGGCCGAAGCGCTGACGCGTTACATCCGCGCCAAAATGGAATTCTCCCGTCGCCAGCCGCAAGCCTCGCGGATCTTCGCCATGGAAGTGATCAGCGGCGGCGAATGCCTGACCGAGTATTTCAACCAGGATTACCGCGCCTGGTTCCAGGGCCGGGCGGGCGTGTTCCAGGCCTGGATCGACGCGGGCAAGATGGACCCCGTCGACCCGGTGCACCTGATCTTCCTGTTATGGGGTAGCACCCAGCATTACGCCGACTTCGCCACGCAGATTTGCCGCCTCACCGGGCGCTCCAAGTTGACCAAGCAAGACATGGAAGACGCTGGCAACAACCTGATCCGCATCATTCTCAAAGGCTGCGGCCTGACGCCAGCTATCTAAGACATTTATGCCTTTTACCCTCAGCGGTTTTTGCGAGTACCGCGAAGAGATTCGCAAAAGCCGCTTCATCGCCCTCGCCGCGCCAATCACCAGCGCAGCTGATGCTCAAGCGTTCATCGAGCAACACAGTGATTTGAACGCCTCGCACAATTGCTGGGCGTGGAAGCTCGGCGATCAATACCGCAGCAGTGACGATGGCGAACCCGGTGGCACCGCTGGTCGGCCGATTCTCGCGGCGATCGAAGCGCAGGATTGCGATCAGGTCGCGGTGCTGGTGATCCGTTGGTATGGCGGCATTCAGCTGGGCACCGGTGGCCTCGCCCGGGCGTATGGCGGCAGTGCCAACAAGTGCCTGCAAGGGGCGCCGAAGGTCGAACTGATCAGTCGGGTGCCGGTCAGTTGTGCCTGTGCATTTGGCGAGTTGACGCTGGTGAAGCTTCGGGTAGCGGAACTGGGCGGCTTGGTGGTGGAGGAAACCTTCACGGCCAATGGCGTGGAACTGCAATTGGCGATCGGAGACGGCCAGATAGATACCCTGCAAACGCAGCTGGCGGATTTGAGTCGCGGGCGCATTCTGTTGCGGCATTAGAAATCAAAAATCGCTGCGATCTTTTGGGGCACCCCGGTTTTCTTTACTCTCGACACTTGCCCACATCTGCTGTGCACCCGGCTGTGGATAACCTGAGCACATTGCGCTGTAACCCTTCTGTCATGCGGCTTTGCGGGCTTTGTTCATTTTTCGTCCAACCCGTCAGCGATGACATTTATTCTGCGCAAAAACAATCAGTTAGAGCGGTTTATCGCCTTTAGAAGAAAGCCCCTCAGTGCTTATACCCGTGCGGTCGGCTTGCGCACAAATACTGTGGAACAAGCTGTGGATAACCCGTTCATGGCTGGCTCAGCCCCAAGTCCGGCATAGCTTGCAGCCTGTTGCTCGTTTTTTGACCAACTCATGACGCGCAAAACTGGCGCCTGATCAAAGGTCTTGCCCTCAAGTGGTGCCTGATTCTGGTATTGGAATCGGGCGAAGCACCGTCCACAACGCGTATGCCAGCAAGGTTTTGCATAATTCCTGACTCAATGGCCAGGAAATTGCTTTGTCCACAGGCATAACTTCTGTCGACCCGAGCCTGTCATGTCCAACCCCGTGCCGATCACCGATCAAACACCCCGCCTGCAATTGCGCAGCATCAGCAAACGTTACCCGGGTTGCCTGGCCAACGATGCCATTGACCTGAGCATTGCGACCGGTGAAATCCACGCCCTGCTCGGCGAAAACGGTGCGGGTAAAAGTACCCTGATGAAGATCATCTACGGCGTCACTCACGCCGATTCAGGGGAGATGATCTGGCAGGGCCAGCGCGTGTCCATGCGCAACCCGGCCCAAGCGCGCGGCCTTGGGATCGGCATGGTGTTCCAGCATTTCTCGCTGTTCGAAACCCTGAGCGTGGCGCAGAACATCGCGCTGGCAATGGGCGCGGCGGCGGGTACGCCGAAGCAGCTTGAGCCGAAGATTCGTGAAGTGTCCCAACGCTACGGCATGGCCCTGGAACCGGAGCGACTGGTCCACAGCCTGTCCATCGGCGAGCGTCAGCGGGTGGAGATCATTCGATGCCTGATGCAGGACATCCGTCTGCTGATTCTCGATGAGCCGACTTCGGTACTGACCCCGCAAGAGGCCGACGAATTGTTCGTCACTTTGCGCCGACTGGCCGCCGAAGGCTGCAGCATTCTGTTTATCAGCCACAAGCTCGGCGAAGTGCGTGCGTTATGTCACAGCGCCACGGTGTTGCGTAGCGGTCGGGTAGCCGGGCATTGCGTGCCGGCCGAGTGTTCGGACCGGCAACTGGCGCAGTTGATGGTCGGTGAAGCCGCCGAGCTGATTACCGACTATCCAAAGGTCATTGGCGCTGATGCGTTTTTGAACGTGACAGGATTGTCCTGGCACAACCCTGACCCGTTCGGCTGCTCCCTGAAGGACATAGACCTGGACGTGCGCAGCGGCGAAATCGTGGGTGTCGCCGGGGTGGCTGGCAACGGTCAGGATGAGTTGCTGGCCTTGCTCAGTGGTGAAGAACAATTGCCCCGCGATGACAGCGCGACGATCAGTTTCGGCGGGCAACCGGTCGCCCATTTGCGGCCGGATGCACGACGCAAACTTGGCCTGGCTTTCGTCCCCGCCGAGCGTCTGGGTCATGGCGCGGTACCGGAACTCAGCCTTGCGGACAACGCCCTGCTCACCGCATTTCAACAGGGGCTGGTCAACAAAGGGCTGATCCAGCGCGGCAAGGTCGAAGCGCTGGCAGAGGAAATCATCCGCCGCTTCGGAGTCAAGACACCCGATGCCCAGGCACCGGCTCGCAGCCTGTCCGGCGGCAACTTGCAAAAATTCATTCTAGGCCGGGAAATCCTCCAGCAGCCTAAATTGTTGGTGGCCGCGCACCCGACCTGGGGCGTGGACGTCGGTGCGGCCGCGACCATTCACCGGGCGTTGATTGCCTTGCGCGACGCTGGCGCGGCGATTCTGGTGATCTCCGAAGACCTCGACGAACTGTTCCAGATCAGCGATCGCCTCGGCGCCTTGTGCGGTGGTCGGCTGTCGGCGCTGAAGGCCACTGTCGACACCCGCCTGATCGATGTCGGCGGCTGGATGGCCGGCCAGTTCGACGCGCCTCAATCACCTGCCCCCGCAACGCGCTAACGGAGTTTCACATGCTGCTTTCTCTCGAACCCCGTGGCCAGCAATCGCGCCTGATGTTGTGGTGCTCGCCGTTGCTGGCGGCCGTATTGACCCTGGGCTGTGGCTCATTGCTGTTTATCGCGCTGGGCCACGATCCGTTGCTGACCTTGCACACCTTGCTGATTGCACCGATCAGCGACCTATATGGCGTCTCCGAATTGTTGGTCAAAGCGCTGCCGATTCTGCTCTGCGCGTTGGGGCTGGCGGTGGCTTATCAGGCGCGGATCTGGAACATCGGTGCCGAAGGTCAATTACTGCTCGGCGCCCTGGCCGGCAGTGCATTGGCGGTGAACATCATTGGCCTGCAAAGCCGCTGGGCGCTGGTGCTGATCCTGCTCACCGGCACTCTGGCCGGCGCCGCTTGGGCCGGGCTGACGGCGTGGTTGCGCACACGCTTTAACGCCAATGAAATCCTCACCAGCATCATGCTCAATTACATCGCCCTGAACCTGCTGCTGTTCTGCGTCCACGGGCCACTGAAGGACCCGGCCGGGTTTAACTTTCCTGAATCGGCGATGTTCGGCGATGCCAGTCGACTGCCACTGTTGATGGAGGACGGCCGGGTTCACGCCGGGGTCTATTTCGCCTTGCTCGCGCTGGTGGCGGTGTGGGTGTTGCTGCAGAAAAGCTTTGTCGGGTTTCAGATCAAAGTGCTTGGGCTGGACAAGCGCGCCGCTGGTTTCGTCGGGTTTCGCGAGAAGCGGCTGATCTGGCTGGCGCTGTTGATCAGCGGCGGCCTGGCAGGGCTGGCCGGGGTGTGCGAAGTCACCGGGCCCATCGGCCAACTGGTGCCGCAGGTCTCGCCGGGTTACGGCTACGCGGCGATCACCGTGGCGTTTCTCGGGCGGTTGAATCCCATCGGCATTCTGTTTTCCAGCTTGTTGATGGCGCTGCTGTACATCGGCGGCGAAAGCGCGCAGATGAGCATGAATCTGCCGCAAGCCATCACTCAACTTTTCCAAGGGATGATGCTGTTTTTCCTGCTGGCCAGTGACGTACTGATTCTCTACCGACCGCGTTTGAACCTGCGCTGGGTACGGCGCACCTCAACCACCGCCGTACACGCAGGAGCCTTGTGATGGATATCGATCTGCTGAGCAATACTTTCTACGCCATGGTTCGCTGCGGTACGCCGTTGTTGCTGGTGGCGCTGGGCGAGCTGATTTGCGAGAAGAGTGGCGTCCTTAATCTGGGCCAGGAAGGCATGATGCTGTTTGGCGCGGTGATCGGTTTTATCGTCGCGCTGAACAGCGGCAACCTCTGGCTTGGCGTGTTGCTGGCAATGCTTGCCGGGATGCTGTTGTCGTCGCTGTTTGCCTTGGTGGCACTGGTGTTCAACGCCAATCAGGTGGCGACCGGGTTGGCGTTGACGATCTTCGGCGTGGGCCTGTCGACCTTTGTCGGCGCAGCGTGGGTTGGCAAACCGCTGGCGGGTTTTGAGCCGGTGGCGATTCCGTTGTTGAGTGAAATCCCGCTGATCGGGCGGATGCTGTTTGCCCAGGACTTGCTGGTGTATCTATCGTTCGCGCTATTCACGTTAGTGGCCTGGGTGATCCTGAAAAGTCGTGTCGGCCTGATCATTCAGGCGGTCGGCGAAAACCCGGACGCGGCCAGTGCCATGGGCTTGCCAGTGTTGCGCGTGCGTACGCTGGCGGTGCTGTTTGGCGGGGCAATGGCGGGGTTGGCCGGGGCATATTTGTCCCTGGCCTACACGCCGATGTGGGCGGAAAACATGAGCGCCGGTCGCGGCTGGATTGCCCTGGCGCTGGTGGTGTTTGCCAGTTGGCGGGTGTGGCGATTGCTGCTCGGGGCGTATCTGTTCGGTCTCGCCAGCATCCTGCATTTGGTGGCGCAGGGGTTGGGGCTGGCGATTGCGTCTAGCCTGTTGGCGATGCTGCCGTATGTCGCCACCATTGTGGTGTTGGTGCTGTTGTCCCGGGATGCCGTGCGCACACGGTTGTATGCGCCGGTGTCGTTGGGGCAGCCGTGGCAGGCCGGGCATTAGGGTTGGCCATCAGGGCCTCTTCGCGGGCAAGTCGGATCGCCGCATCGCTCGCTCCTACAGGTTTTGTGTGGTTCGCCGATGATGTGAACGACTCAAATCCGTAGGAGCGAGGCTTGCCCGCGAAGGCGCCCGAACAGGCAACACTTGAACAACGCCCCACGCCAATTCAAAGATCAAGAAAACAACCAGCAGTGAGCTGGCGCCATGGAGCAAGGCATACAGCTGCCAAGCCGAAAACAGAAACCTGGCCACCGCGTCATACCGCCCAAACATCTGCTGCGGATCACGAATCCGCAGCACCGCCCAGACGCACACAATCGAACCCAACAAATTCGCCATCAGCATATGCATCGGCTCGAACGGCGGTAGCTCGCCAGGCAAATTGAAAGTCTGACTCAGACTCAACAACACGCCATGCAACGCCGCAAAACTCCACGGCGTTACAAAAGCAGCGGTCACGATCAGGTCGTACCACGCACTGCCCCGCACCACTTGACGATATTGCGTTGAAGTCCACATCGGTATTGCTCCATAAATTCAGGGAGCAACAAGGCTAAAGCCTGGAGTATGCTCCAGGGTCAAGCCCTCTCGAGACATCAAGATGCGCATCGGTGAATTAGCTCAGGCCAGCGCCGTCAGCCGCGACACGTTGCGCTTTTACGAGCAGCGCGGGTTGATCGCCGCGCAACGTAGCGCCAATGGTTATCGCAACTATCCGGCGGAGATGGTGCAACTGGTGCTGTACATCAAGACCGCTCAGCGGTTGGGCTTTACCCTCGGCGAGATCGGCAGCAGTGTCGCCGCGCTGTGGCAGGCGCCCGACCCAGCTAATGCCGTTACCCAGCTGCTGCAAGACAAACTGAACCTGATCGAAACCCGCATCGCCGAACTCGATGTCTTGCGTCAGGAATTGCAACAACGGCTCGGCCAACGTTGTCCATTAAATCCGTGATTCTCATCTATCAAGGAAGCCATTCATGTCTACGGCAAAAACCGCACTCATCATCGGTGCCTCCCGAGGCTTGGGCCTCGGTCTGGTGAAAACCCTGCTGGCCGACGGTTGGCAAGTCACCGCCACCGTGCGCAACCCACAGAGCGCCGAAGCGTTGCAAGCGCTGGGCAAGGTGCGGATCGAAAAACTCGACATGGACGATCAGCAAGCGGTCATCGCCCTTAGCCAACAACTCAAGGGCGAGGTGTTCGACCTGTTGTTCGTGAATGCCGGAGTCAAGGGCCCGGAGGTCCAAACGCCGGGTGGCGCGACGTTGGCCGAGGTGGGTCAGCTGTTCTTCACCAACGCCGTGGCGCCGATCAACCTCGCCCAGCGTTTCGTCGGGCAGATTCGTGAAGACAGCGGTGTGCTGGCGTTCATGAGTTCGGTGCTGGGCAGCGTGACCATGCCCGACGCGCCGGAGCTGGCGCTGTACAAGGCCAGCAAAGCGGCGCTGAACTCCATGACCAACAGCTTCGTCACGCAACTGGGCGAGCAGACACTCACCGTGCTGTCGCTGCATCCGGGTTGGGTGAAGACTGATATGGGCGGTGAAGGTGCGGACATTGATGTGCAAACCAGTACCCGCGGGTTGATCGATCAAGTGAATGCGTATGCCGGTAAGGGCGGGCATCATTTTGTGAATTACAGGGGTGAGACCATTCCCTGGTAACACCACATTCCCCTGTGGGAGCGAGCCTGCTCGCGATAGCGGTCTGACATTCAAAATTAATGCTGAATGCAATGGCCCCATCGCGAGCAGGCTCGCTCCCACAGGGGTTTCGCGTTGTCCTGTCGGACCGGGCTTGCCCGCGAAGCTTTTTTGTTCGAAACTCCGCACCTCGCCCCCGCGGCGACCCTGGATCAGCAGACAGGGCAACACTGAGCTGGCAACCCTGAACCCAACTTTCAGAGGAGCCGGCCACCATGCCTGCGACCCGTACCTGGTTAAAAAATCCCCTCGCCATTTTCACGGCCAACGCGCTCGATGCCCGTGGCGGTCTGGTGCTGCAAGACGGTTTGATCGTCGAAGTGCTCAGCGCTGGCCAGCAACCGTCTGCGCCCTGTGACCACGTTTTCGATACGCGCGAACACGTGATCCTGCCGGGGCTGATCAACACTCATCACCACTTCTATCAAACCCTGACCCGCGCCTGGGCGCCGGTGGTTAATCAGCCGTTGTTCCCGTGGTTGAAAACCCTCTATCCGGTCTGGGCTCGTCTCACCCCTGAAAAACTTGCCCTCGCCACCAAAGTCGCGTTGGCCGAGTTGCTGCTGTCCGGTTGCACCACCGCGGCCGATCACCATTACCTGTTTCCGGAAGGCCTGGAAAACGCGATCGATGTGCAGGTCGAGAGTGTTCGCGAACTGGGCATGCGCGCGATGCTCACTCGCGGCTCCATGAGCCTCGGCGAAGCGGACGGTGGCCTGCCGCCGCAACAGACCGTACAGCAAGGCGAAGTGATCCTGGACGACAGCCAACGCTTGATTGCCGCGTACCACGAGCGCGGCGATGGCGCGCAAATCCAGATCGCCCTGGCGCCCTGCTCACCGTTTTCGGTGACCCCGCAAATCATGTCCGCCAGCGCCGAACTGGCGAACAGCCTCGACGTGCGCCTGCACACGCACCTGGCGGAAACCCTCGACGAAGAAGACTTCTGCCTGCAACGTTTCGGCCTGCGCACCGTGGATTATCTGGACAGCGTCGGCTGGCTCGGCCCACGTACATGGCTGGCCCATGGTATTCATTTCAACCCCGACGAAATCGCCCGCCTCGGCGCGGCCGGCACGGGTATTTGCCATTGCCCGAGTTCGAACATGCGCCTGGCGTCCGGCATTTGCCCGACGCTGGACCTGACCGCTGCGGGTGCGCTGCTGGGTCTGGGCGTGGACGGTTCGGCGTCCAACGATGCGTCGAACATGATCCTCGAAACCCGTCAGGCGCTATACATTCAGCGGCTGCGTTATGGCGCGCAAAAGATCACGCCGGAGTTGGTACTGGGCTGGGCCACCAAAGGCTCGGCACAGTTGCTCGGGCGCACCGATATCGGTGAACTGGCAGTGGGCAGGCAGGCGGATCTGGCGCTGTTCAAACTGGACGAGCTGCGCTTTTCCGGCAGTCATGATCCGGTTTCAGCGCTGCTGCTATGCGGCGCGGATCGGGCGGACCGGGTGATGGTCGGCGGCCAGTGGCGGGTGATCGATGGGCAGGTTGAGGGGCTGGATCTGAAAGGGTTGATTGCCGATCACAGCCAGGCGGCTCGGCAGTTGATCGCCGGCACCTGATACAACACCAATCCAATGTGTGAGGCGCCCGCACCAGTGGATGGCGTGGATTGGTGAGGGCGCACCGGGATGGCTCTGTGGTGGTCGCTTGGGCCTCTTCGCGGGCAAGCCTCGCTCCTACGGGATTTGTGCCTGTCGCGGGATTGGGTGCGGCGCAAAACCTGTAGGAGCGAGGCTTGCCCGCGAAGGCCGCACCACGGAGCCACATTTTGTTGTCCTGTTGGTCAGCAATTTGCATTGACCTCTCCAACCTCACCACAAAATGGAGTTCCAGTTCATGCATAAACGTCCGTTGAAGCAACTGCTTTGCGCTGTCGCCGCAACCATCGGTCTGAGCGCCAGCCTGACTGCCAGCGCCGCCGACCCGCTGAAAGTCGGCTTCGTCTATATCGGCCCGATCGGTGACCACGGCTGGACGTATCAGCATGAACAGGGACGCAAGGCGCTGGCAGAGAAGTTCGGTGAGCAGATCACCACCAACTACGTGGAGAACGTCGCCGAGGGCGCCGATGCCGAGCGGGTGATCCGCAACATGGCCAAGGACAACTACGATCTTATTTTCACCACGTCTTTCGGCTATATGAACCCGACCCTGAAAGTCGCCAAGCAATTTCCCAAAGTGACCTTCGAACACGCCACCGGCTACAAGCAGGACAAGAACCTCGGCACGTACCTGGCGCGCACTTATGAAGGTCGTTATGTCGGTGGTTTCCTCGCCGCGAAGATGACCAAGACCAAAAAAGTCGGCTACGTTGCTTCCTTCCCAATTCCGGAAGTCATCCGCGACATCAACGCCATTCAACTGGCCTTGAACAAGTACAACCCCGGCACCGAGATCAAAGTGGTGTGGGTCAATTCCTGGTTCGATCCGGGCAAGGAAGCTGACGCCGCCAATGCGTTGATCGACCAGGGCGTGGATGTGGTGTTCCAGCACACCGACAGCCCGGCACCGATCCAGGCGGCCGAACGGCGCGGTGTGTATGCCGTTGGTTATGCATCGGACATGGCGCATTTCGGGCCAAAAGCGGTGCTGACGTCTATCGTCAATGACTGGGGGCCGCATTACATTCAGGCGACCCAAAGCGTGCTCGACCACACGTGGAAATCCCAGGATTACTGGGGCGGTCTGAAGGAAGGCACGGTTGAGTTGCCGATCAGCGACCTGGTACCGGCCGCGGTAAAAACCGAAGCCGAACAAATCATTGCCGATATCAAGAGCGGTGCATTGCATCCGTTCACCGGGCCGATCAAGGATCAGGCCGGTGTCGAGAAAATCCCGGCGGGTGCGACGGCAACCAATGCGGAGCTGGCGTCGATGAACTACTACGTCGAAGGCATGAAGGCCGAGATACCGAAGTAATCCCGGCCACGAACACAAAACCCTGTGGGAGCGAGCCTGCTCGCGATAGTGGACTGACATTCAACATTGATGCTGAATGTAGTGGCCTCATCGCGAGCAGGCTCGCTCCCACAATGGATTTTCAGCGTTCTTAAGGACTGCGCATGAACAGCCTCCCAATCATCGACATCAGCCCGCTCTACAGCGCTGATCAAAACGCCTGGCAATCGATCGCCACCCAGATCGACCGCGCCTGCCGCGAATGGGGCTTTTTCTATATCAAGGGGCACCCGATCACCCCATCGCGCATCGACGCGGTGCTCGACCATGCCCAGCGCTTCTTCGCCCTGCCCACTGCCGAAAAACTCAAGATCGACATCACCCAGTCCCGCCACCACCGCGGCTATGGCGCCATTGCCACCGAACAACTCGACCCGAGCAAACCCAGCGATCTGAAAGAAACCTTCGACATGGGCCTGCATCTACCGGCCGATCATCCCGAGGTGCTGGCGGAAAAACCCTTGCGCGGGCCCAACCGTCATCCGTCGATGCCCGGTTGGGAGTCGCTGATGGAGCAACATTACATCGACATGCAGGCGCTCGCCCAAACCCTGCTGCGGGCAATGACCCTGGCGCTGGGTATTGAGCGTGACTTCTTCGATACCCGTTTCAAAGACCCGGTCAGCGTGTTGCGGATGATTCATTACCCACCGCGCCACACCGCCAGTTCCACGGAGCAGCAAGGCGCTGGCGCTCACACCGATTACGGCTGCATCACCCTGCTCTACCAGGATGCCGCTGGCGGTCTGCAAGTGCGCAACGTGCGGGGCGATTGGATCGATGCGCCACCGATCGAAGGCACGTTCGTGGTCAACCTCGGCGACATGATGGCGCGCTGGAGCAACGACCGTTACCTCTCGACGCCACACCGAGTGATCAGCCCGCTGGGAGTAGATCGGTACTCGATGCCGTTCTTTGCCGAACCGCACCCCGACACCCCCATCGAATGCCTGCCCGGTTGCCAGGACGAGTTTCATCCGGCGAAGTATCCGGCCACCACCTGCGCCGAATTCCTGCTGTCGCGCTTCGCCGATACCTACGCCTATCGACGGGAACAGGAAGCCGTGTAATGAACCGGCTGGTCAGGTTTTGCTCATTGTTTCTGCGGGCATCTGTAGAATGCCCTCATTGCACCTGATGAGATTTCAAAAATGTACGACTGGCTGAACGCTTTGCCCAAGGCAGAACTGCACTTGCACCTGGAAGGTTCGCTGGAGCCTGAGCTGCTGTTCGCCCTGGCCGAACGCAACAAGATCGCCCTGCCGTGGAGCGACGTTGAAACCCTGCGCAAGGCTTACGCCTTCAATAACCTGCAAGAGTTTCTCGACCTGTATTACCAGGGCGCCGACGTGTTGCACACCTCTCAGGATTTCTACGACCTGACCTGGGCCTACCTGTTGCGCTGCAAGGCGCAGAACGTGATTCACACCGAACCGTTCTTTGACCCGCAAACCCACACCGACCGTGGCATCCCGTTCGAAGTAGTGCTCAACGGCATCGCCGCCGCATTGAAGGACGGCGAGCAGCAGCTGGGCATCACCAGCGGTTTGATCCTCAGTTTCCTGCGTCACTTGAGTGAAGACGAAGCGCAGAAAACCCTCGACCAGGCGTTGCCGTTCCGCGATGCGTTTGTCGCCGTGGGCCTGGACAGTTCGGAGATGGGCCATCCGCCGAGCAAGTTCCAGCGGGTGTTCGATCGTGCGCGCAGCGAAGGCTTCCTGACCGTGGCACACGCCGGTGAAGAAGGTCCGCCCGAGTACATCTGGGAAGCCCTCGACCTGCTGAAAATCCAGCGCATCGACCATGGTGTGCGCGCCATCGAGGACGAGCGCTTGATGCAGCGGATCATCGACGAGCAGATCCCGCTGACCGTGTGCCCGTTGTCGAACACCAAACTCTGCGTGTTCGATCACATGTCCCAGCACAATATCCTCGACATGCTCGAGCGCGGTGTGAAGGTCACGGTGAACTCCGATGACCCGGCGTACTTTGGCGGGTATGTCACCGAGAACTTCCACGCGCTGTATACCGATCTGGGCATGACCCAGGATCAGGCCAAGCGCCTGGCGCAGAACAGCCTGGATGCTCGGCTGGTGAAACCATAAAAGCCGCCCAATAACCCTGTGGGAGCGAGCCTGCTCGCGATGAGGCCCTAACATTCAGCATCGATGTTGAATGTCAGTCCGCTATCGCGAGCAGGCTCGCTCCCACATTAGATTGGTGTCGCCTCACTCAACTCCTCCAGCGTCTTACCCCGGGTCTCCATCCCGAACATCCACACCACCCCCGCCGCAATCGCAAAACACATCGCCCCCAGCGCAAACACCCCGCCCTGCCCGGTCATCGGGAACACCAGCCCGGTCACCAACGGCCCGAGCAACGACCCCACGCGGCCGACGGCCGAAGCGAACCCCGAACCCGTGGCCCGTGCCGACGTCGGGTACAACTCAGGGGTGTAGGTGTAGAGCACCGCCCACATGCCGAACAGGAAGAATTGCATCAGCAGCCCCGAGGCGATCAACAGGCTGACATTGCCGCCGAACACCGCGCTCTGGCCATAAAGAAACGCCATCACCCCGCCGCCGAGCAATGTCACGACGCACACCGGTTTACGCCCCCAGCGCTCCACCAGCCAGGCGGCCATGAGAAAACCGGGAATCCCGCCGAGGGAAATCAGCACCGTGTAATACACCGATTGAGTCACGGCGAAACCCGACTGTTGCAGCAGCGCACTGAGCCAGGACGTCAGGCCATAGAAACCCAGCAAGGCGAAGAACCACACGCTCCAGATCATCATCGTGCGCTGGCGATACAGCGGCGACCAGATCTCTCGTAAAGCCGAAAAGAAGTTGCCTGGCGTGCTGGCCACTCGCGGCAGGCGAATAGGCTGAGGAAGATCCGAACGCCCCAATGAAGCCCGGACCCGACCTTCGATACCCAGCAAGACCTTGTCCGCCGCGTCATGATGGCCGGCCTGCTCCAGCCAGCGCGGTGACTCGGGAATGAAAAAACGAATCGCCAGGACGAACACCGCCGGCACCGCCAACACCAAAAAGATGTCGCGCCAGCCAATCACCGGCAACAGGAAGTACGACAACACTCCGGCCGCGACGAAACCGAGCGGCCAGAAACCGTCCATCAACGCGATGTAACGCCCACGGCGCTTGGCCGGAATCAGCTCCGACAGCATCGACTGGGCAATCGGAAACTCCATGCCCATGCCGATCCCCAACAGTATTCGGAACAGCGTCAGCGTTTCGACATTCTGCGCCGTGGAGCACAGATAGCTGGCGATGCCCCACAACACAATGCTCCACTGGAACACCGGTTTGCGCCCGAAGCGGTCGGCCAACATGCCGGACAGCGACGCACCCACGACCATGCCGAAAAAACTCGAACTGGCCAACAACCCTGCCTGCGCCGTGCTCAGGCCGAACTCGGTTTTGATCGAGCCGAGCAGGAAGGTCATCATCGCCAAGTCCATGGAGTCGAAGAAAAACGCCAGGGCAATGATGATGAAAATGATGCGGTGATAACCGCTGATGGGCAGTCGTTCCAGTCGTTCTGCCGCGCTGAAGCTGTGTGTTTCCATGCCACATTCCCCCAATCCGAAAGTCCCCGGATCGAGTGTGCGCGATAGCGGATGGAGGTTATTGCTGGATGCGACCTGTCCACAGCTCTGAACGACGCCTGAACCCCAAGATCCCGGACGTCGCACCTCAATGGCCCTAAAGCGCCATTTCCAGCTCGGTCTCCTTGGCGAAACGATGGATTTCACGCTGCCCCGCGGCCGTGATTTGCAAGGCTCGCGAATCGTTGGGCAGGCTCAACCAGCCGGACTGCATGAACAATTGCAACAAAGCCGCGCCCAATGAGCCGCCCATGTGCGGGCGTCTTTCGCTCCAGTCCGGGCAAGCGCAGGCGACCCGGCTGTCGCGATGAGCCAGCGCTTGGATGAACACTCCGCGTGTTGCCAACTGTGTGGAACCCTTGTGAGTGATCATGACCCGCTGATCGAACTGTTCGATCCAGCCCGCATCCAGCAGACGCTGATAGAGGTCGGCGGCCAGAGTGCCTCCCAGGTGGTCGTCGCAGAGTCTGGCCCGCAACAGGGATGAAGGGGCCGTCTGAGGTTTGGCGATAGAGCTCGTGCGTTTGAAAACATCTGGAATGTCCCGAGGCGTGCTGGCCAGGGTAGCGCTGGCCAGTGCTTCTATCGCGGCACCGACTTCGGGCGCGGCAAGCCGGAAAAACCGTTTGCGTCCACGGATTTCGACTTTCAACAGCCCCCCGGCGGACAAACGCCCCAAATGCGCACTGGCCGAAGACGGCGACAGACCGGCCAACAACGCCAGCTCCTCGGTTTGCCGCGCCGAGCCGTCCATCAAAGCCCACATCATTGCGCTGCGCTTTGGGTCAGCCAGCAACGTGGCGATCTGGCTGATGCAAGGTGCATGTTCCATGTATTCACTCCCTGTTGAATCGTTTCGTCTACTGCTCAGAGATATCTTGACCAGTAATGTGTCGTCGGCCAAGACGCGAAAACCACCATGAACCGGGCAAAGCCACCCACTCACCCAGGCTATTGCTTCGCGGGTGCAACGCAGGTTCGGTGATGACCATGGGGCTGACCGAATCGAACGCGAACTCGCCATTGCGAGGTCGACGGTGCGCACATGTGGCGAGCGCTAGTATAAGCGGGTTAACCGCCGGTTCCTGCCCTTGGGAATCCATCGGTGGTGATAGTTCCTGACAGAATTTTCTCTATTTGCCTGCGACTAATGATCGACACCCGATATCGTCGGAAATTGACTGCCTATCCGAGCGCATCGGCTGGCAAGCATTTCTCGCAAAAGGTTCACTGGCTTACTCAATTGTGCGCGATGGGCGCACAGCAAATTCAGCGGTGCGCGCTCACAGAGCAGTTCCGGCATCAGCACTTTCAACCGACCGGCAAGCACATCGGCAGCGACGTCGAGCCAGGACTTTTGCCGTCAGTCAGAGAATTGACCGTTGTCACAATTGCGATCGTATTCAGGTCTACAATCGAAAACTCTGCGAACAATCATCCACGTGATGTCTTTTACGAGACGTCTTTTACGAAAGGAGCTCAGCAATGAAGATCCTGATAAAAGAACTGGCAAAGTCCCGCTGGCAGGTCCGCCTGGATCAGCACGCTGTGACGTTCCGCAGTGAAGCCGAAGCGCTAGCCTTCACTAAAACGCTTGAAGCGCGCTTGCACGCGCCCCATCAGATTCCCGACCGTCAGCATCGCGCTGCTGGCTGAGTCCGTCCTCAGACCTGGGCTTGCGTCAGCGCCCGGGCATTTTGCAAACGTCGGGTGAGCGTCGCCGCGCTCACCACCAGAATCCCGCACAGGCTGATGACCATGGCCATCGGCATGGCGCTGCCATCATGCAAAACCCCCACCAATGCTGCGGCCCCGGCGGCGACGCTGAACTGCAGGCAACCGAGCATCGCCGAGGCACTGCCCGCCCGCGCGCCCTGACCGTTCATGGCGCAGGCCGAAGCGTTGGGCACAATACAACCCAGGCTGGCGATGCAGAGGAAAAGCGGAATCAGCAACGGCCACAACTGCGCGGTATGCAACGCGCAGACCGCCAACAGGGCCAGGCCGCCCGCCAGATAGAACCAGACGGTACGCGCCAGTAAAAAAGCCGGACCGCGTTTGGCCAGCATCCGGGCATTTACCTGAGCCACCAGAATGAAACCCGCCGCGTTAATGCCGAACAGCCAGCCGAAATGCTCGGCCGGCACGCCATAGAGTTTGATGAAGACGAACGGTGAACCGGCGATGTAGGCAAACATCCCGGCGATGGCGACACCGCCGGTCAGGGCATGGCCGAGGAAGATCGGGTCCGCCAACAACCGACCGTACTGACGCAGCGCGCCCGACAACGGTTGGCGCGGCACATGGGCCGGCAGACTTTCCGGCAGCCCGAGGGCCACTGCCAACCCTGCCAGCGCACTGAAACCGGTCAGCACGAGAAAGATCGATTGCCAGCCAGTCGTGTTGACCAGCAACCCGCCCAGCATCGGCGCAAGAATCGGCGCCAGACCCATCACCAGCATCAGTTGCGAAAAGACTTTCGCCGAACCCACCGCATCGCATTTATCGCTGACCACCGCCCGGGCAATCACCATGCCCGCGCAACCGCCCAACGCCTGGACGAAACGTGCGCCGATCAGCCAGTCCAGAGTCGGCGCGTAAGCACACGCCAACGAGGCCGCGGTGAACAAGCCGACGCCTGTCAGCAAGGGAATCCGTCGCCCAAAGCGATCTGCCACCGGGCCGTACGCCAGTTGGCCAATGGACAAACCAAGGAAATAGGCGGCCAGGGTCAGTTGAACGTGTTTTTCGTCGGTGCCGAAAGCGAGCGCCATCGCCGGAAATGCCGGCAGGTAAAAATCGATCGCCAGCGGACCGAAAGCGCTCAAGGCGCCGAGAATCAGGATTGTGCGAAGGTTCATCAGGCGTCCAGGTTGGGCATGCAGGTTAGCCATGGATCGGCAGGCTGACAGTCTAGCCGGGCGTGGACGCCTTGAACATTCCGTTAGGTCGCTAACTATTAAAAAGTTTAGACCTGTTTTACGCCGTAACCCTCTTCAGTGATTACCGCGATCACCTGATCGGCCGTCAGCGCACTGTCTACGCCGACTTCTTTTGTCGCCAGATCAATGCGCACGCTGGCCGCGGGATCCTTGGCTTGCAGCGCCTGAGTGATGGCCTTGACGCAATGACCGCAGGACATGCCTTCAACGTTGAACACTTGCATGGGACGTCTCCTTAATGGGGCCCTTTAATAGGGTTGAGGGCAGTCTCGAGCTTGCCACCATGGCAAGGTCAAGTTCTGAAGCAAGCTGCCGGGCTGGCAATCGGCGCCGTGCTCGGCCAAGCTGCGTCCATCTATGACTCGACATCAGGAGATTCAGCCATGCGCTGGTCAGCTCTCAGCCTGTTTGGCTTCCTCAGCCTATTTGCCGCGACACCTTCGGTTCAAGCCGCCGGGGAGGACTACGGCGTGCTGATCATTTCCCGCGAGCGTCTGGAAGTGTCGACGGCCTGCGAAATCGGCGTGTACATCCAGGATCAGTTATCGGCGCGGCTGTTCCAGGAACAGAGCACCTCGTTCAACCTGCCGCCGGGCAATGTGTCCCTGCGCCTCAAACTGCTGCCGGGCCAGGCCCCCGGTTGCAACCCGGGCATGCTCGCGCCAGGGTCGCAGAACATCACGCTCAAGGCCGGGGATGTGTTGAAGTTCCGGATTGCGATGACGCAGGAAGGGATGTACCTCAAGCCTGCCGCCCTCGAATATTGAGCCGCCTGTAATAAAGATCGCAGCCTTCGGCAGCTCCTACGGGATCGGGTTAACACGCGGTCAATGTAGGAGCTGCCGCAGGCTGCGATCTTTTGATCTGAGACATGGCGCTTGACCTTGCCCGCATGGCAAGGTTGATCCTGTAGGTAATTTCTACAGGGAGCGTGACCGATGTCCGAATCCACCACTTTCGATCTGCCGATTGCCGGCATGACCTGCGCCAGTTGCGCGGGGCGTGTCGAGCGGGCCTTGAGCAAAGTCACCGGCGCCACGGCCGTCAGCGTCAACCTGGCCACCGAACAGGCCCGGGTTCAAGCGTCCAGCGACAGCCTGCCGGCCTTGATGGACGCCGTGCATCAGGCCGGTTACAGCGTGCCGCAGCAGACCCTTGAATTGAGCATCGACGGCATGACCTGTGCGTCTTGCGTCGGCCGCGTCGAACGGGCGCTGGCCAAGGTACCGGGGGTCAAAAGTGTCAGCGTCAACCTGGCCAACGAACGGGCGCACCTCGAATTGCTCGGCCAGGTCGACCCGCAGACCTTGATCGGCGCCGTGACCAAAGCCGGTTACGCCGCCCGCGTCTGGGAAGTCGAACACCCGCAAGCCGATAATCAACAGCAACGCCTGCACCGCGAACGCTGGGCCTTGCTGACGGCCATCGCCCTCGCCTTACCGCTGGTGCTGCCGATGGTGCTGCAACCTTTCGGCGTGCACTGGATGCTCCCGGCGTGGGTGCAGTTTGCGTTGGCCACGCCGGTGCAGTTCATCTTCGGCGCACGTTTCTATGTCGCTGCGTGGAAAGCCGTGCGCGCCGGCGCCGGCAACATGGATCTGCTGGTGGCCCTGGGCACCAGCGCCGGCTATGGTTTGAGCGTTTACGAATGGGCCACCGCCACCGGCCGCTTGCCGCACCTGTATTTCGAAGCCTCGGCGGTGGTGATCGCCTTGGTGTTACTGGGCAAATACCTGGAAAGCCGCGCCAAGCGCCAGACCGCCAGCGCCATCCGCGCCCTCGAAGCCTTGCGTCCGGAGCGAGCCATTCAGGTGATCGATGGCCGCGAGCAGGAGGTTGCCATCAACGCCTTGCGTCTCAACGATCTGGTCATGGTCAAACCCGGCGAACGCTTCCCGGTGGATGGCGAAGTGGTCGAAGGCCTGAGCCACGCCGATGAAGCACTGATCAGCGGCGAGAGCCTGCCGGTGCCAAAACAGCCGGGTGACAAGGTCACCGGCGGCGCCATCAATGGCGAAGGTCGGCTGCTGGTTCGGACCTTGGCGCTCGGTGCAGAAACCGTGCTGGCGCGGATCATCCGCCTGGTCGAAGACGCGCAGGCGGCGAAAGCGCCGATCCAGAAACTGGTGGATAAAGTCAGCCAGGTGTTCGTGCCTGCGGTTCTGCTGATTGCGCTGGCGACCCTGATCGGTTGGTGGCTGTACGGCGCGGCGCTGGAAACCGCGTTGATCAACGCGGTCGCGGTGCTGGTGATCGCCTGCCCTTGCGCACTCGGGTTGGCTACGCCGACGGCAATCATGGCGGGCACCGGTGTGGCGGCGCGCTATGGGATTCTGATCAAGGACGCGGAAGCTTTGGAGCGCGCCCATGAAGTCAGCGCGGTGGTGTTCGACAAGACCGGAACGCTGACTTCGGGTACGCCGCGCATCGCTCATCTGAGTGCCATCGAAGGTGACGAAGCTGCTTTGCTGCAAATGGCAGGTGCGCTGCAACGCGGCAGTGAACACCCGCTGGCCAAGGCTGTGCTGGATGCCTGCGCCGAGCGCGGCTTGACCGTGGCTGATGTCAGCGACAGTCAATCGCTGACCGGGCGCGGCATTGCCGGCAATCTCGATGGTCGGCGATTGGCTTTGGGCAATCGGCGTCTACTGGAAGAAAGCGGCTTGAGCGCCGGGCCATTGACAGACTCCGCAATCGCCTGGGAAACCGAAGGTCGGACCCTGTCCTGGCTGATCGAACAAAGCCCTGAACCACGGGTGCTCGGCCTGTTTGCCTTCGGTGACACGCTCAAACCCGGCGCCTTGCAAGCGGTGCAACAACTGAGTGCACGGAACATCAGCAGCCACCTGCTGACCGGGGATAACCGCGGCAGCGCCAAGGTGGTCGCCGAGGCGCTGGGCATCAGTGATGTCCACGCAGAAGTACTGCCGGCAGACAAAGCAGCCACCGTCGCCACACTTAAAAAAACCGGCGTGGTGGCGATGGTTGGCGACGGCATCAACGACGCGCCGGCCCTTGCCGCGGCAGACATCGGCATCGCCATGGGCGGCGGCACCGACGTCGCCATGCACGCTGCCGGAATCACGCTGATGCGCGGCGATCCACGGCTGGTACCCGCGGCGCTGGAGATCAGCCGCAAGACCTACGCGAAGATTCGCCAAAACCTGTTCTGGGCCTTCGTCTACAACCTGATCGGCCTGCCACTGGCGGCGTTCGGTTTCCTCAACCCGGTGCTGGCCGGCGCGGCCATGGCGTTGTCGAGCGTCAGCGTGGTCAGCAATGCGTTACTGTTGAAAACCTGGAAACCCAAAGACCTGGAGGACAACCGATGAACATTGGCCAAGCGGCCCGGCAGAGTGGTTTGAGCGCGAAGATGATCCGTTATTACGAGTCCATCGGCCTGCTCAAGGCAGCCCATCGCACCGACAGCGGCTACCGGGTCTATGGCGACGACGATCTGCACACCCTGGCGTTCATCAAGCGTTCTCGGGATTTGGGTTTTTCACTGGAAGAGGTCGGCAAACTGCTGACCCTCTGGCAGGACCGTCAGCGAG
The DNA here is from genome assembly GCF_059695645.1 of Pseudomonas sp. LBUM1673. Taxonomy (NCBI): domain Bacteria; kingdom Pseudomonadati; phylum Pseudomonadota; class Gammaproteobacteria; order Pseudomonadales; family Pseudomonadaceae; genus Pseudomonas; species Pseudomonas sp. LBUM1673. The sequence goes on along the minus strand of NZ_CP166780.1, from coordinate 799,019 downwards.
CCAGTGCCGATGTGAAGGCTCTGGCCCGTCAGCACATCGACGAACTGAACCAGAAGATTCGCGAACTCGGCCAACTGCGCGACACCCTGCAAGACCTGGTAGAACATTGCCATGGCGACCACCGCCCGGACTGCCCGATCCTCAAGGAACTGGCGTCGGGCTGCTGCGCCGAGCCCGCCCTTTCCTGAGCGCCAACCCCTTCACCGGGGAATGGCGTGAACACGGCTTCACTTACACCAACAATCTACTGTGGGAGCGGGCTTGCTCGCGAAGGCGGTATTTCAGTCGACATCACCGTTGACTGACACGCCGCCTTCGCGAGCAAGCCCGCTCCCACATTGGATCTTCGCCAAATTCTGGCTTTCGGTGACCGTCTGAACGAAAAACCCGGCCAACGCCGTAATACTGTTCACTTAAGCAATTTCAGCCGCGACGCATTTTTTGTAGCAGCTGCCGAAGGCTGCGTTCGGCTGCGCAGCAGTCGTGAGTCCGGCTGCCGTGGTGTACCTGACGCACCGCAATGACTGACTATACGACTGCTTCGCAGCCGAACGCAGGCTTCGCCAGCTGCTACAGATCGCATCACGGCTTAAGTGAACAGCATTACGGCCAACGCCGGGTTTTTCGTCAACCGATCACTGCATCCACGGCGGAGGCGGTTCTTCGGTCTTGCTCGGTGGCGCATCGTCCGCCGCCCGAACCGCTTGACGACGCTCTTCATCGAGGCGAGCCGCCTCGATCTCGCGCATGATCCCGCCGACGTCCGCCAGTTCTTCCGGCTCGTCGAACTCGCCGGTCAACACACTGGCCGGGTGCAAAGTGCCGGCTTCATACAACGCCCACATTTCCTTGGCGTACTTGGTGCGTTTCAACTCCGGTGCAAAGCGACCGAAGTAGGACGCCATGTTGCCCACGTCCCGCTCCAGCATGTTGAACGCGTGGTTGTTGCCCGCCGCATCCACCGCTTGCGGCAGGTCGATGATGACCGGGCCGGTCGGCGTCAGCAGTACGTTGAACTCGGACAGGTCACCGTGCACCAAACCGGTACACAACATCAGCACGATTTGCGAAATCAGAAACGCGTGATATTCGCGCGCCTGGTCCGACTCCAGCACCACATCGTTCAGACGCGGCGCGGCATCGCCGTACTCGTCGGCCACCAGCTCCATCAGCAGCACGCCTTCGAGGAAGTCATACGGCTTGGGTACCCGCACACCAGCACCAGCCAGCCGGAACAACGCCGCCACTTCGGCATTCTGCCAGGCATCCTCGGTTTCTTTCTTGCCGAACTTGGATCCCTTGGCCATCGCTCGAGCCTGCCGGCTGTTGCGCACCTTACGGCCTTCCTGATACTCGGCCGCCTGACGAAAACTGCGTTTATTCGCCTCCTTGTAGACCTTGGCACAACGCAGCTCGTTGCCGCAGCGCACCACATAAACAGCTGCTTCTTTACCACTCATGAGTGGGCGCAGCACCTCGTCGACCAGACCGTCCTCGATCAGGGGTTCAATGCGTTTTGGAGTCTTCATCAGCTTTTATTGTGGGTCCTTTATTACCAAACACGCGAAAGTCATTCGTTATACGGCAATCCTCTCATTCGCGGGAGGGGTTGCCGACCTATGAACGTACCCATGAACATCAAGAAGCACACAATGTGCCGGATTAATCAGGCAAAACTCATCGACCGCCCAGGATCATAGCTGAGCCTGCGCCACTTGTTGACGAAGGGCTACAAGGGCATTTGCGACAGAATCTGACACGTATATCCCTACCCTTCGGCGGATTTTTCTCAACAGGCCTCAATTTCCACGCTCCCCGGCCGAAGTCATTAGAGAGAAAAGGAATTGTCCGACAATCGCCCCGACAACCATCACGAGGGCGCACTCACGGAACCGGGTGGATCAAACGTTTTCGGCTGCCAATAATCCGCGAGTCATCTGCACTGCGTGGGCCTACAAGAAAAAACTGGAGCGCGGATGAACATCAAACAGAAGTTGACCTGGGCGTTTGCAATCATCGCCTGCCTGCCCGTGGTGCTGGTCGCCACCCTCGTGGTGCTGAACTTGCGCAGTGATGCCAAGGACAATTTTGTCGACGGCAGCGGCCGCGAGATTCGTCAGGTCAGCAATGCCATGCAACTGTTCTTTGACGGCATCAGCCAGAACGTCGATTACCTGGCCGGCCAGCCGCTGATCAAAGCAGGCGACGCGAGCGTAAAAAGCAGGGTCAGTGCCGACGCAGCGCAACTTCCCGAAAGTGAGATGGACACAAAGCTGTTGGATTTGTTCACCGGGCTGGCCAGCAGCCACCCGGCCTATTCCTATGTGTCTTACGGCTTGTCCAGCGGTGGTTATGCCACATGGCCGGCTGACCCGAAGATGGCCAATTACGACCCACGTGTTCGCCCCTGGTACAAGACAGCCATGGCCAACCCTGGCAAGACGTTACGCACTGAGGCCTATTACTGGGCCGGCGATGACGCCGTGCTGGTCAGCACCGTGCGTGCCGTGGCCAATCAGCTCGGGGCTCAGGGCGGTGTGCTCGCCATCGATGTCTCTCTCAAACAGCTCACCGAAATCGTCAAACAGATCAAACTCGGCGAAACCGGCTACCTGATGCTGGTGGAGAACACCGGCACGGTGCTGGTCGATCCGAAGCAACCGGAACACAACTTCAAAGCGCTCAATAGCCTCGGCGACGGCTACGCGCAACTTGCCAAGGCGAGTAAAGGGCTGGTGGAAGTCGAGCTCAATGGCGAGCGCTACATGGCCAACGTCTGGCCGTCGGAGCAACTGGGCTGGACCTTTATCGGCCTGATCAAGCAGACCGACGTAATGAGTTCGGCCACTCAACTGACCTGGCTGATCGCAATCATCGCGGCGGTACTGGCGGTGTTCTTCGCCATCGTCGGCGCCAGTTTCGCCAGCCTGATCGTGCGGCCGATCCGCAGCGTGGCCAGCGGTCTGGAAGGCATCGCCCAGGGTGAAGGCGACCTGACCAAGAACCTGCAAATCCGGGGTAGCGACGAAACTGCGCAACTGGCCAACTGGTTCAACCAGTTTCTGGCGGCGATTCGCAACCTGATTCAGAGCATCGGCGGTGCCGCGACCAAGATCCTCGCCACCTCCAAAAGCTCGACCCAGGTGTCCAGCGACATGGCCGAAGCGGCCGGGCGCCAGCGTGAAGCGGTGGACATGGTGTCCACGGCGTTCCACGAAATGGTCGCCACGGCCAACGAAGTTGCACGCTCTTGCAGCCAGGCCGCCGAGTCGGCGGACAGCGGCCAGCGCCAGGCGCGTGAAGGTCAGCAGCAGATTGATGCAGCCGTCACCAGCGTTGATCGCTTGAGCCAGGAAATCGAACAATCGGCGCAGTCGATGCAACAGCTTGAGCGCGATAGCAACGACATTCAGTCGATCCTCGGGACCATTCGTTCCATTGCCGAACAGACCAACCTGCTGGCGCTGAACGCTGCCATCGAAGCGGCCCGGGCCGGTGAACAGGGCCGTGGCTTTGCGGTGGTGGCGGATGAAGTTCGGGCACTGGCCAAACGGACTGCCGATTCCACGGCGCAAATCGACGGACTGCTGGGCAACCTGGCCAAGCGCACCAGCCAGGTGACGCAGCAGATGCATGCGAGCCTGGAGGTGTCTCAGCAATCGGTGACCCGCATCGGTGAGGCTCGCAGCAGCTTCGGACAGATTCGTGAGTCGGTGGATGTGATTCGCGACATGAACACTCAGATCGCCACGGCGGCTGAGGAACAGCATCAAGTGGCCGAAGACATCAATCGGCATATCAGCCAGATTCATGGCGATGCGCAGCTGGTGGCGGAACTGGCGAACTCGGCGCGACTGGACTCGCAGAGCCTGGCGGGGTTGTCGAATGAACTGGACGGGTTGGTTCGGCGGTTCAGAACCTGAGTCACTGATCTAACTGGTCGAAACCGATACCTGTGGCGAGGGAGCTTGCTCCCGCTCGGCTGCGAAGCAGTCGTAAACCGGCAACGCAGAATATCTAATGCACCGCGTTGGCTGAATTGGGACCGCTTCGCGCTCCAGCGGGAGCAAGCTCCCTCGCCACAATTACTGCTTGAACAACTCGCCGGGGGTAAACCCGAACAATCCCTTGAACGCCGCAATAAACGCTGACGTCGAGTCATACCCGCAAGACAGCGCGGCATTGGTCACGCTGTTCCCCTCCTCCAGCAAACTCAGCGACGACAGCAGCCGCATGCGCTGCCGCCAGCCACGAAAGCTCAACCCGGTTTCACGCTGAAACAAGCGCATCAAGGTTTTCTCCGACGTGCCCAAACGCTCGGCCCATTCCTGCAGAGTCACAGTGCACTCAGGGCTTTCGATCAGCTCGTTGCACAAGCCCAGCAAACGCTCATGCCGGGGCAGCGGCAAGGAAAACCCCACCTCTGGCAGACTCGCCAACTGATCCAGCAGCACGCCCACCAATCGCGCCTCCTGGCTGTCGCCCGGTGGATATTCCACGGGAAGCAGGCAAAAACGCTTGATCAGCTCCCGGGCCAATGGCGTGACTTCCAGCACCCGGCAACGCCCATCCGCCCATTGGCAGTCCTCGCGGCGCACGTACAGGCTGCGCATTTCGGCACGCATCGAGGTCACGACCTGGTGCTCGAGATCTGCCGGAATCCAGATGCCCCACTGCGGCGGCGCAAAAAAACTGCCCTCGGCGGTATGCACACCGAGAACGCCGCTGATGGCGTAGGAAAACTGCACCCAATCGTGACGATGAGGCAGCGTCCACGAGCCGGCGTTCAGACTTTCCGCCCGCGCATACAACGGACGCGGCAACGTCGTCAGCGCCGGGATGGTCCGCTCAAGGGAAAGTTGTCCGTTAGTCGGCATTGATTGGCCTTGTGTCGCAAGACGGGCTGATGGGCCGACGTTAGGCTAAGCCATCAATTCTTACAAATGTATTCGGTGCCGGTTATGCATGCCTTCAAACACCTCAAACGCGTGGTCACCGACTGGTTCTTGTGCGGCATGCTGATCGCCACGCTGCTGGCGTATTTTTTCCCGACCTTCGGCGCCACCGGCGGCGGGATGCACGCGGAGTACGTGATCAACATCGGCGTGTTTCTGGTGTTCTTCCTGCACGGGGTCAACCTCTCCAGCGAACAGATCAGCCACGGGCTGAAAAACTGGAAGCTGCACGTGATGGTTCAAGTCTTCACCTTTGCGGTGTTTCCGTTGATCTGGCTGCTGAGCGACAAGCTGCTGGGTTCGCACATTCCGTCGCTGCTGATGCTCGGTTTCCTCTACCTCTGCGCCCTGCCCTCGACCATTTCCTCATCCGTGGCCCTGACCGGCAGCGCGGGCGGCAACGTACCGGCGGCGATTCTCAATGCGAGCCTGTCCAGCGTACTGGGGATTTCCCTGACACCGTTGCTGGTGAGTTTCGTGGTCGGCAGCGGCGCTGGCGGCATCGACTTGGGTGCAACCCTGCTCGACCTGTGCGCCATGCTGCTGTTGCCGCTGGTGCTCGGGCAATTGCTGCGGCCGTTGCTGGGCAAGTTTTTCGCTCGGCACAAGCGCTACACCAACATCGCCGACAAACTGGTGATTCTGCTGCTGGTGTACTCGGCGTTCTGCAACTCGATGCTCTCGGGGATGTGGCAGCAACAGGGCAACAGCGTGATTCTCACTGCGCTGATTGGCAGTGCGATGCTGCTGGCGATGATTTTGTGGATGACCACCCGCACCGCTCGCGCACTGAAGTTCAGCCCCGCCGATGAGATTGCCGCGGTGTTCTGCGCCAGCAAGAAGTCCCTGGCGGCCGGCGCGCCGATGGCGGCGCTGATCTTCGGCGCCAACCCCGGCCTAGGGTTGATCCTGCTGCCGATCATGATCTATCACCCATTGCAGCTGATCGTCTGCTCGGTGATGGCCGAGGGTTACGCCAACCGCAACCGGGAACTGGCCGCGCAGCAACGCGCGGCAGTGCTCAACGCTCAATAATCACGGCATCAATAATCAGCGCTCGATAATCGCCGTCACGCCCTGCCCGCCCGCGGCGCAGATCGAGATCAACCCTCGGCCCTTGCCCGCCGCGTCCAGCAGCTTCGCCAGGTTGGCGACGATGCGCGCACCGGTGGCGGCAAATGGATGCCCGGCAGCCAGTGAACTGCCCTTGACGTTGAGGCGGCTGCGGTCGATGGAGCCCAGTGGCGCATCGAGGCCGAGTCGGGTTTTGCAGTACTCCGGGTCTTCCCAGGCCTTCAACGTGCACAGCACCTGCGCGGCGAACGCTTCGTGGATTTCGTAGTAATCGAAGTCCTGCAAGGTCAAGCCATTACGTGCCAGTAAACGCGGCACCGCATAGACCGGCGCCATCAGCAGCCCTTCGGCACCGTTGACGAAATCCACCGCCGCCGCCTCGCCGTCACGCCAATAGGCAAGGATCGGCAAGCCGCGCTCCTTCGCCCATTCCTCACTGCCCAGCAGCACCACCGACGCGCCATCGGTGAGTGGCGTGGAGTTGCCCGCGGTCAGGGTGCCCTTGGCACTTTTCTCAAAGGCCGGTTTCAGTGAGGCGAGTTTTTCCAGAGTCAGCTCCGGGCGCAGGTTGTTATCCCGGGTCAGGCCGAGGAACGGCGTCATCAAATCGTTGTGCCAGCCTTCGGCGTAGGACGCGGCCAGTTTTTGATGGCTTTCCTGGGTCAGCTGATCCTGCTCGGCACGCGGAATGCTCCAGGTCTGGGCCATCATTTCACAGTGTTCGCCCATCGACCGGCCGGTGCGCGGCTCGCCTATGCTTGGAAAGTCGGGCATCAAGTGTCGGGGGCGCAGTTGCAGAAAGGTTTTCAGTTTGTCCGCAGTGCTTTTGGCGCGGTTGGCTTGCAAGAGGATCTTGCGCAGACTTTCGTTGACGCCGATCGGCACGTCCGAGGCCGTGTCGACGCCGCCGGCAATGCCACATTCGATCTGACCCAGGGCAATTTTGTTCGCCACCAACAACGTCGCCTCCAGCCCCGTACCGCAGGCTTGCTGGATGTCGTAGGCCGGTGTCGTCGGCGACAACCGCGAGCCCAACACGCATTCGCGGGTCAGGCCGTAGTCCCGCAAATACTTGAGCAGCGCACCAGCCGCCACTTCGCCCATGCGCACACCGTGCAGGTTATAGCGCTCGATCAGGCCTTCCAGCGCTGCGGTGAACATCGCCTGGTTACTGGCAGTGGCGTACGGCCCGTTGGACCGGGCAAAGGGGATACGGTTACCACCGATAATCGCGACGCGGCGCAGCTGAGTCATGAAAAAGCTCCTTTTAATCAAATATGAACACCAAACCCACAGGGGGCTGCATTTCCTGAAAGTCCTGCTAAACCCAATCCCAAACCAACCTGCAATGTTCAAGCGTAGGCCGTATCTCGTGGATCGAACGACTAATTGCCATTCTTGGTCCACACTTTTAACCCCAGCTACTGGAGCGTGATCCATGTCTGACCGCTATATCGACTTCGCCAATTCGTCCATCGGCCATCGTGTGGTCGGTGCCCTGGGTCTGCCGTCGCCGGTACGACTGGAACGCTGGCAAGCAGGCCGGCTGCGGCCTATCGAGGGGGCGCTGTTGATTGGCGGTGGCCCGCTGGCGGAAAAAATCAGCGCCCTCGCCAACCGCCTGACCGACACGATTTACAGCTACGGCACCGATCCGAGCCTGGCCACCGCATGGATTCCCGGCCACGGGCAGAAACTCAAAGCCGTGGTGTTCGACGCCAGTGACCTGGTGCAGGTCGATCAGTTGAAACAACTGCGCGAGTTCTTCCAGCCGCTGATGAAAAACCTCGATCACCATGCGCACCTGGTGATTCTTGGCCGGGCGCCAGAGACCTTGAGCGACCCGTTCGCCGCCAGCGCCCAACGAGCCCTGGAAGGTTTCAGCCGTTCGCTGGCCAAGGAACTGCGCAGCGGCGGCACTTTGCAGCTGATCTATGTGGGTGAAGGTGCCGAAGATCAACTGGAAGGCCCGTTGCGGTTTTTCCTCTCGCCCAAAAGCGCGTTCATTTCCGGACAAGTCATTCGCTTGAAGGCGTGTGAGGCGCAGGTGATGGACTGGAGTCGTCCCTTGTCGGGACGCAAGGCACTGGTGACGGGCGCTGCTCGCGGCATCGGCGCCTCGATCGCCGAAACCCTGGCCCGCGACGGCGCCGAGGTGATCCTGCTCGACGTGCCACCGGCCAAAAGCGATCTCGAGGCCTTGGCCGCACGCCTCGGCGGGCGCGGCATCACGCTGGACATCTGCGCCGAAGACGCCGCCACACAATTGATCGAACACTTGCCCGACGGCATCGACATCGTGGTCCACAACGCGGGCATCACACGGGACAAAACCCTGGCCAACATGACCCCGGAATTCTGGGACGCGGTGCTGGCGGTCAACCTCAACGCGCCGCAAGTGCTGACCAAGGCCTTGCTCGACAGCGGCACCTTGCGCGACGACGGCCGAGTGATCCTGCTGGCGTCTATCAGCGGCATCGCCGGCAATCGCGGGCAAACCAATTACGCGGCGAGCAAGGCAGGGTTGATCGGCCTGGCCCAAGCCTGGGCGCCGCTGCTGAGTGAGCGCGGCATCAGCATCAACGCGGTGGCTCCAGGGTTCATCGAAACCCAAATGACCGCGCACCTGCCCTTCGGCCTGCGCGAAGCCGGGCGGCGTATGAGTTCGTTGGGTCAGGGCGGCCTGCCGCAAGATGTCGCCGAAGCCGTGGCCTGGCTGGCACAACCGGGCACCGGAGCGTTTACCGGGCAAGCGTTGCGCGTGTGTGGGCAAAGCGCTTTGGGAGCCTAGCCATGACCACCAACTGGCAAACACTCAATAGCGAACCGGGCCTGCAAACGCTGTATGTGAAGGCGGCAACGCGACGAAAAATCACCGGCACCACCTTGCCTGACCTGGGTTATCACTGCTGGGTCAATGTCGATCCAAAACGCCTGGAGGCTTATCGAAAAGTCTGTGGTTTCGCCGACAACGGGCTGCTACCACCGACGTATCCACACATCCTGGCGTTTGCCTTGCAGATGCAATTGCTTACCGCCAAAGCGTTTCCGTTCCCGCTGTTGGGGCTGATTCACTTGAGCAATCGCATCCGCGTCTTGCGCCCCTTGGGTGGTGTGCACCGGGTGCGGGTCAGCGTGAAAGTGCAGAATCTGCAACCCCATGCCAAGGGGGCGACGTTCGATTTGGTGACGACGCTCGACGATCAGTTGGGGCCGCTGTGGGAGGCTGAAAGCCAAATGCTCTGTCGCAGCGTCAAACTGGAAGGCGAGCCCGTCGAGGAAGCTTTTGCATCAACACTGTCGCTGACCGAAGTGGCCCACTGGAAAGCGCCGGCGGACATTGGCCGCCGATACGCCAAGGTGTCCGGGGACTACAACCCGATCCACTTGAGTGCGATCAGCGCGAAACTCTTCGGTTTCCCTAGCGCAATCGCCCATGGCCTGTGGAACAAGGCGCGTACGCTGGCAGCCCTGACCGATCATTTGCCGACGGCAAACGTCGAGATTGCGGTGCAGTTCAGGAAACCGGTACGCCTTCCCAGTGACGTGACGCTGATGTCCAGCGCGGCGGGGTCCAGCGGGGATTTTCAGTTGATGGGGGCGGTGGATTTGGAACACATGGTTGGGCAGTGGCGGCCTGTTGCCTGATTATCCGGTACATACGCGGCTCCACTGTAGGAGCGAGGCTTGCCCGCGAAAGCTGTCTAACATTCAACATTGATGTTGCCCCACACGCCGCCTTCGCGGGCAAGCCTCGCTCCTACAGTGGGGCGGCGTACATCTGGGAAAGGCTGGTCGGCTGTCTGGCTTTAGATCAGGAATTAACCAGCCCCCGCGGCTGCGGAAACAAATTATTCAACGTCTCCAACAACCGCACGTGATAAATCGGCTTGCGAAACAAATCCAGCACCTGCAACCGCAACATATCACTCACATCATCCATATCCGCATGCCCCGACGTCACAATTACCGGTAAATGCTGACGAGCCGTATGCTCACGCAACCGCTTGATCAACGACATGCCACTCTCCTCCGGCATCCGCAAATCAGTAATCACCAGTGCAATATCAGGATGACAAGTCAAATGATGAAGGGCGAGTTTGACCGACGTTGCCGTAAAACAACTAAAGCCCTCGCCCTCCAGCAACTCGGCCAGTTCCAGTAACGCATCCTCCTCATCGTCGACCAGAAGGAGCTGTTGCCGAGGGAGCGCTGGAGCGTTCATGGGGTAACACCTGCAATGGACTAAGCCTTGACGTTAGAAGCCCTTTGCGGGATTGGCAAATGACTGCCTGTTACCAGCCTTCAAATCAAAGCGCAGCTGCAATTGTGGTGAACATTGCGGTGACACTCGTGGCGATGGGTCCCGCAAACGCCGCCAGCGCGACAGCTACCATACCCGCAATAATCGCGTACTCGATACCCGAAGCACCTTCAGTCTCTTTGGCCAGATCTTTGTAAAAAACGCATTCGGATTTGATCTTCTGAACCACTTTAGTAAAGGACATGATGTGTCTCCTATGACAGGAGGGTGTTGCACGGCCGCAACATGATTCCCCTATGCCAGCATCAGCATTGTCGGCAAACCCCAGACCAACAACTGTAAGAACCTATTAATACTTAAGTAGTAACCCGTTCATTGACGTCACAAAACAGCGCTTTTGGCTTAAACCCGTTACTTTTGTCAGATATTTCCCGCTCTGTAATGGCGTTTTGCTCTACCTGCGCTACCGTCAAATAGCGAAATAGTTTCATGTTCATTGCTGCCTGATTGCGAAGTCATCTCGTTAGAACTCTTGGGGGGCGTTACGCAGCAGGAAAGGGAGAGCCTTCATGAACAGTCGCGTCACCATGGGCCTGGCCGGGCTGTTTCTGGTAGGCGCCATCATTGCCGGTTATTGGGGGCTGGCGTTGAGTCGCCAACCGGCACCCGAATCCGTCGCGCAACCCGGCACATCATCGGCCCCAATACTGGCGTCGGCGGACGACCCGACCCGCCAGCCGGTGGTTGTGTTGCTGCGTGACATAGCACCGTTCGAACAAATCACCGCCGCCGACGTGACCCTGGAAAAGCTCCGTACCGCCCCGGCCGGCAGCCTGTCCCGTCTCGATCAAGCCATTGGCCGTACGCCTTGGCGCACGCTTACTGCCGGCAGTTGGCTCAATGATGAAAGTTTCGAAACCGGCGGGGCGCTGGCGCGAATGATCCGCCCCGATGAGCGTGCCCTCGCCGTGGCGGCGGATGACGTGGTCAATGTCGGTGGTCAACTGAGCCCCGGCGACTATGTCGACGTCTTGCTGTTTCTGCGCATGGACACCAACAACCTTCAGCAATCGGCCCAGGTGGTGATTCCGGCGTTGCGGGTGCTCGGTGTCGGCGACCAGTTGGGTCTGATGAACGATGGGCAGCCTGCCAACCCGGCGCGCAGCAACGAAGAAAGACTCAAGCAGGAACAGCAGCGCGCCAGCGCCCGCACCGTTTTGCTCGCCGTCCCCGAACCCCTATTGAGTCGCCTGATGCTCGCGGCTCAGGTTGGGGTTTTGCGCCTGGCCGTGCGCAGCGCCGAGGAAAAACGCCTGAACCAATACTGGGCCGGCAACCGCGATTCAAAGGCGAGCCTGGCCAGTGCCAATCGCGAACTGGTGCAGTTCAGTCAACTGGCCCTGGCCGGCACCCCCAAACCCGCCACCGGCGGCGCAGCACCGCGCAAGCAGAGCGTGGAAGTCATCCGCGGCAATGAAGTCACCCAACAAACGCCCTGAATCGAGCGAGGACGCTTCTCCATGCGCAGACGTTTCACGCAGTACTTGCTCGACAACGGCTGCTTCGATAAATGCAGCGGGTTATCGCAATGAGCCAGCCCCAGAACCTGAGTCAGACGTTCCTCGCGATCACGCGTAACAGCACCGACTTCGAGTGGCTGCAAGGTGCGCTTGCCCCTTTGGGCCGAGTGATCAGCGCCGGTGGCGGCAACCTCGATGAACTCTTGACGCTGGTGGACGTGACGTTCGCCAGCCTGGTGTTCGTGGGTCTGGACCGTGAGCATGTGGTGGCCCAGAGCGCGTTGATCGAGGGTGCCCTGGAAGCCAAACCGATGCTGGCGATCGTTGCCTTGGGCGACGGCATGGACAACCAACTCGTGCTCAATGCCATGCGTGCCGGCGCGCGGGATTTCGTCTCTTACGGCTCACGCTCCAGTGAAGTTGCCGGCCTGGTGCGGCGCCTGAGCAAACGCCTGCCGACCGTGGCGCCGAACCTGCAACAGAGTCAACAGGGAGGACTGACCGTGCTTTATGGCGCGCAGAGCAATGCCGACGGAGCGTTGCTCGCCAACCACCTGGCCCACGTGGTGCAAAAGAGCGGTCAGCAGACGCTGTTGCTGGATCTGGGATTGCCGCGTGGCGACAGCCTTGCGTTGCTGGGGCTGGAGAGCTCGTTTCATTTTGGCGATGCGTTGCGACATCTGAGGCGCCTCGACGCGACGTTAATCGACAGCGCCTTCACTACCTGTGATGCCGGGCTGCGGATTCTCGCCTACGCCAGCAACGACGAACCGCTGGAACAGACCAGTGCCGCCGAGCTGTACATGCTGCTCAGCGCCTTGCGCCAACATTTCCAGCACATCGTGGTGAACCTTACCGGCCAGTCGGACAGCGAAGCGTTGCGCACCTTCGTCAGCCATTGCGACAAGTTGCTGTGGTACACCGATCAGAACGTGCTCGACTGCCGACGCAACCTTGAAGTACTCAGCCGCTGGCGCGAAAAAGGCTTGAAGCTCGACCACGCCAGGCTGCTGGTGGACCGCTACCTGCGCAACGTCGCGCCGGACTCCGACACCTTGAGCAAAAGCTACGGGATGGAAGTCATCGCGGTCCTTGTCTACAGCCCGGAAGTGCGGCTCAACGCCAAAAATCAGGGGGTGAGCCTGTTCGAGCTGGCCCCGCGCGAAAACCTGACCCAAAGCCTGCGCGCCCTCGGCGAACGACTGGCCAAACGCTCCGATGACCTGGACAAACCCAAGACCGGCTGGTTTGACCGATTGAGGGGCGCGCAATGATCGGGGAAAAACTCTTCGGCGCGCCCTCCCACGGGCCGGCCGGCAATACCGACCACGAAGGCCTGAAACTGGTGCTGCACCGCTACATCATCGACGCCATCGAAGAGTCCGGGAAAAACCTGCTGGAAGGTTCGCGGCCTATGCTGTCGCAGTTCGTCATCGACAAAGTCGCCGAGTACATCGCCCGTCTGCACCTGGCGATTTCCCGTTATGAGATGGAGCGGCTGGCTGAGGAAATCGTCGACGAGCTCACCGGTTTCGGCCCGCTGGAGGTGTTGCTGCGTGACTCGACGGTGACCGAAATCCTGGTCAACGGCCCGCACCGGGTGTTCGTCGAACGCGAGGGTGTGTTGCACCTGAGTGACCTGCGATTCATCGACGACCACCACGTCGAGCGGGTGATGCAACGAATTCTCGCGCCCCTGGGCCGACGACTCGACGAATCTTCGCCAATGGTCGATGCGCGCCTGCCTGATGGTAGCCGGGTCAACGCGATCATCCCGCCCATTGCCCTCGACGGCCCGTGCCTGTCGATTCGAAAGTTCCGCAAGGACATGCTCAAAAGCACCGACCTGATGGCGATGCAAACCATCGATCAGGCGATATTCGAGTTCATTCAGGAGGCTGTGGGCAAGCGTTGCAACATCCTCGTCAGCGGCGGTACCGGCACCGGCAAGACCACGCTACTGAACATTCTCAGCCAGTTGATTGCCCCTCACGAACGGCTGGTCACCATCGAAGACGTCGCCGAACTGCAACTGGGCCATCCTCACGTGGTGCGCCTGGAAACCCGACCGCCGAATGCCGAAGGCCACGGCGAAGTGAAGGCCAGCGATCTGATTCGCAATGCGCTGCGGATGCGCCCGGACCGGATCATCCTCGGCGAGATTCGCGGCGTCGAAGTGGTCGACGTGCTCACGGCGATGAACACCGGGCACGACGGTTCCATGAGCACCGTGCACGCCAACAACGCCCAGGATGCGTTGTTGCGCCTGGAGACCCTGGTGGGCCTGACCGGACGGACCATCGCCGAACGCACCCTGCGGCAAATGATCTGTGCGGCGCTGGACGTGGTGATTCAACTGACGCGCCTGCCCGATGGCCGCCGCTGCGTCAGCGAAGTGGTGGAAGTCGTGGGTATACGTGATGACATCTATGTGACCAATACGCTGTTCCGCTTCGACCGACGCACCGGTTTCGGTTTTCTGCGCGAGGCGGTCAACCCCGCCGGCGATAAACTGCGTCGCGAGTCGGCGCTCTCTCCCTTATCGCACTGAAGGATCACGGCATGCTCAAACCGACGCTGCTCATCCTGATTTGCCTGACGTTGCTGGGCCTGTCGATCCGTTTGTTCTACAACGGTCTGCGCCAGACCGGCATCGATCGAACCCTCGGTCGCCTGACGCAGGGGCAACCGCAACTGACGGTGGAAAAATCATCCTGGACCGGCCTGGAACGGGCCTTTCTACGCGCAGGCCTCGGTCGTCCCACCGAGCGCCTCGGATCGTGGCTGTTGCTCTGGGCCTTGGGCGTCTTGCTGGGGGTTACCCTCGCGGGCTGGATCGGTTTGCTGGTGTTGTTGCTGGCGCCGCCCCTGGCTCTGCGACTGTACATCAGTTGGTGTTATCAGCGCCGGCTCAAGCGCATGATCGAACAACTGCCGCCGTTGCTCGATCACACGGTGCGCAGTCTGAAGTCCGGACGCACCCTGGCCGATGCGGTGCTGGTCGCCATCGACGCCGCCGAAGACCCACTGAAAAACGCCATGGGCCGGATTCAACGCAACGTGCACCTGGGCGTCAGCCTGCCTGATGCTGTCACGGACTTCGCCGAACTGTACGAGAAAGACGAGTTTCGCTTGTTCGCGCTGGGCCTGAAGGTCAATCACCGCTACGGCGGCAATGCCAGTGAGCTGTTTGAGAACCTGATCAAAATGATCCGTGAACGAGACCAGGCTGCGCGCCAACTGCGCGCCATGACGGGCGAAACCCGCATCACAGCGGTGGTGCTGGCCCTGATGCCTGTGGGGCTCGCAGCTTACTTCTTGCTGTCCAATCCGAAATACCTGCTCGCCATGTGGAACAGCAGCTCGGGGCAAATGATGCTCGCGACCGCGTTCGGCCTGCAGATCGTGGGCTGCCTGGCGCTGTGGCGCATGTTGCGTAGCGTATGAAAATAGCCCTGCTGATCAGCGCACTGCTGTTTCTGGCGGCCACGCTGTTGCTGCTCAGTGGTCTGCTGGACCAGCACCGGCGTGCTCGTCAGGTGGCCCAACGACTGGACGGTAAACCGCTGAGCGACCATCGCGTCAGTCACTGGCTGCAAGTGCTGGGCGACAGCCGTATCGGTCAGCGCTCGGTCAAACTGGACAACGAAACCCAGATGCTGCTCAACCGTCTCGGCTGGCGCAGCGCCCGGCAACGCTCGCTATTCGCGGCCTGTCAGATCGGCATACCGGTGCTTGCGTTGGCCCTGAGTTTGTTGATCCAGAGCGTGTTCTTCCCGCAAGTGAACAACCATTGGATCACCCCGGCCTTCGCCACCGCCCTGGGCTACCTGCTGCCAAAGCGCTTGCTGGCCGCCGCCGCGAACCGTCGACAAAAACAACTGGCGATCGAGATTTCAACCTTCATTCCACTGCTGCGCATCCTGTTCGAATCCGGCATGGCGGTAGAACAATCACTGCGGGTACTGAGCATCGAGGGCAAACAATTAATGCCGGCCCTGACTCACGAGCTGCGCCTGGTACTGGCCCGGGTCGATTCCGGTCTGGAACTGGGCGAAGAACTGAACAAGGCCACCCAACTACTGGCGGTGGACGAGTTCACCGACACCTGCGTGATTCTTCAGCAGTTGATCCACCAGGGCGGCGGCGCCATGAAATCACTGCTGGGACTCAAACTGCTGCTCGATGACCGACGCCTGACTCGCCTGCAGGAATACATCTCCAAGATGTCCGCCAAAATGTCCGTCGTGATGATGTTGTTTCTCTTCCCGGCGTTGCTGATCGTGCTGGCCGGCCCCGGCTTCACCGCTTTGGCCCGGGCCTTTGCTCATTAAAAAGCACAACGGCGATCCTGTAGGAGCGAGGCTTGCCCGCGAAGGCGACCTGACAGCCAAGCAATCCCTCGCAGATGCACTCGATTCAATTGTGGGAGCGAGCCTGCTCGGGATAGCGGTGTGTCAGTCGACATCCATGTTGAATGCGAAATCGCCTTCGCGGGCAAGCCTCGCTCCTACAAGGGATCAGCTGTGTGGCGCGGGTTTTGGTACGTCGACGTTATCCAGCACGCGATTCACTGCCAGCTCCGCCAGCATGATGACCTGCTGAATCGCCAGGATCGTATGCCGCTGCGGGGCTTCGACATACGCGGCAATGTCGCTGGTCATGACGCTGGCCGAGGCCAGTGATTCGCAGACATGGGCCAGTAGGCTTTCATTATCAACTTCGGGCGCGACGACAAACATCGTGCTTGGCTTGCGGGCCACGGTTTCTGGGGGATTCGGGGTTGGTTTGAACATGATTACACCTCTGGGATGAAATGGAACCACTTCCAAATTGCCGCGACGCAATTTGGGGTGGCAGCTGTACGCGGGTTCGCGGACCGATCCCTGAGGCTTGCTCGGCATACCCGAAGGTATCCCGCGCACAGTCGCCATGACACGAAACGACAGACACCCAAAAGTGTTGTTGTTCGGTGGAACGATTATGCCTCAAGAATCGAGCCGCGACGCCCGGACGCTGAATTGTCAGCGACGGACAAAGGCTAGAGACGCAGCCTCCGACGGACAACCTGAAAAACATGTGGGAAGGTTCTGATGTTTTTACCGATCGATAAACATCGTTGCCTGTAAGGCCGCCATCGCGGGCAAGCCCGCTCCCACAGTGGAGCGGCGTACACCCGCCCCTCACCACTCAACAGGCCGAACGTTAGCTCGCCTGCAGCTTTTGATCTGGCTTTTGATTTTGATCCACCCGCCCCTTCGGGAGGCTGAGTGGAGGTGTTCATCTGGGGATTGGCGCGCAGCGCCGTTCGACGCAGTCGAACCCATCGCATGTAGGTCGTAGCGAAGCAGACCGTAGGGCGATGCCCCCAGATGGATACCGGAGCGAAGGAACGCCGAGCCTTAGCGAGGGGCCGGACGCTTGGGGCGAGACCTTTTGGTTCCTTTTGGGGCGTTTGCCAAAAGGGACTCGCCGTAAGGGCGAAACCATAAGCCGCCGTTACCGCAGAAATGGATATGTACTCAGTCAACAAAATACAGGTCGGCTGTCAGGCCGCCTTCGCGAGCAAGCCCGCTCCCACAGTTGATCGGCGTACTCGACTAGTGCGCAGTAAGCCGCCGCGCAGCGGCATTACCAGGCGACAACGCCAACGCCACTTGCGTGCGATTATGCATATGCGTCAACCGCAACACCTGCGACACATAAAGCTTCACCGTGTTCTCGGTAATCCCCAACTCACAGGCAATCTGATAATTGGTCTGCCCCTTGCCCACCAACCGCGCCACCTCCAACTGCCGCGGCGACAGCTGATTGAAAACCGCCGGCATCGCCACCTGCTCTGTCTCACTGAGCGCACCGTCAGCCGAATCTGACACAGGCACCGAGGATGGCCCCCGACGAACCTTGTCCAGATCCTGATAAAGCTCATCGATCGACTCACAAAGGTACTGCAACTTCTGACTCAAATGCCCCAACTGCAGGTTTTTCTGCCGCTCCTGCAAGGCCACTTCCTGGCGCTGCAAACCTTCGAGCAGCTCAGCCAGATCAATCGGTTTCTGATAGTAATCGGCAAACCCGGCGCGCAATGCCTTGATCACATCCTGCTTGTCTGCACGCCCGGTGAGCATGATCGCCTCGAACACCCGGTGCTTACCGGACAATCGTTGCAGCGCCTGCACGAGCTGAATGCCATCCATGTCAGGCATCTGCAAATCACAGAGCACCAGGCCGACATCCACGTATTCATTGAAACGCTCGATCGCCTGTTTGCCGGACCGACAAGGAACACAGCGATAACCATTGCGCTCGATGAACTCGCAAAGCTCTTCGACAATCAACGGCTCATCATCGACCACAAGGACTTTTACTGCCGAGGTAAGCTTGTTCACGTGTCACTCCATGCCTGGTCAGGCTTGACCGCTCCTGTACCGACAGCCACAACTACTGTGTTGAAAGTAGACGCACTTTCCAACTATGTACATAGAACGAATGGTGCCCGGTGACTAATGCATCCAGGCCAGTGTGAGCAACATGCCCACCAATACGAACGGTGCAAAAGGCTGCTTTTTTGACGTTCCAGGCCCCAGATAGCGAAGACGATTCCTAAGCCTCTGGCCCATATACAGCCAGACTCTTGGCGCCAGCAGCAGCCAGAACACACTGGCCAATCCGGCGCCGATGAAACCGCCGAGCAGGTGCATACCGTCCGTCGCAAGGCCCAGCGTCGCCATCAGTTTCACGTCCCCTGCCCCCAGACGCCTCAATGCATAACCGGGCAAGGTGAAGGCCAATGCCAACAAAAAAGCCCAGCCGCCCTGCACCGCCTCGGCCCCCAGCCACGTGGTGCCCGTCCACAACAGATAGGCCAGCGCCAACACACCCGCGCCAAGGGTCAGGCCATTGGCGATGTGCCGCTCCCGGACATCCTGTGCTGCGCAAAGCGTCAGCCAGATAAGTAGGACAAAGTTCTGCATCCGGTAAAAAACGTCCGTTTTGGCTGAATGATTCTATGCTGATGTTACGCAGTGATGGTCAGGGTAGACGCACTCATGAAAACAGGCCTCCCCCGCAAACAAAAAGGTGCCGTGGCGATCGAGTTCGCCTTGGTGTTCATCATCTTTTTCGCCGTGTTTTATGGGCTGGTCAGTTACAGCCTGCCGCTGTTGCTGATGCAATCGTTCAATCAATCGACGGCCGAAGCGGTGCGCCGCAGTGTGGCGCTGGACCCGAGCACCGCCAATTACGACACCGCTGTCAGAAACATAGCGACCACCGAACTGACCCGGCAGTTGGCCTGGATTCCCGCCGCGCTGGACTTCAATGTAGCCACCGACGCCAGTACCACCTACACCGGCGGCGTGCTGACGGTCACCATCAACTACCCCACCAGTAAACTGAATCAAGTCCTGCCGTTCCTGGTGCTGCCGGGGATCGGCTCGGTGCCCAATCTGCCGGCGACCCTTACCGCCCGATCGAGCCTGCAATTTTGAGTTCCGGGGACAAGCTCTTCGGGCGCCTGCTCAATCGCCAACCGCCGCAGCCCTCGAACAGTGCGGACACTCCGAGCGTGCAACGTGTCGGTTTGCAGCTGCATCTGAATGACGAAGGCCGAGTGATTCAGCTGACCGGCCCACTGCGGCATCTGCTGGCGCAACAAATGCCCGACGCGCAGGCACCGCATTTGCTTGATTACCTCATGCCCCATAGCGGCCTGTCGGTCGAAGGCGCGCCTGCCGATTGGCAGGGACAAAGCCTGGACCTGGACTTTTTCAGCCTCGGCGAACAACCGCTGCATTTGCGTGGCTGGGTGCAGCCGTTGGGCGAAAAGTGGTTGTTGCAGTTGATCGACATCGGCGACCTGTTGCTCGAACGCCGACAAGCGCGCAGCCGCGAACAATGCCAGTTGCTCGCGGTGCAGGTCAGCGAACAGTTGCGACTGTGCAGCCTGACGCGCCTGCCCGAGGTGTTGGCGGAGCAACTGCAAGGTCTGGCCCAGCGCTTTCAGATCCCGTGCATGGCCATGGCCTTGCTCGACGAACAGGCAGAGGGTTGGCTGATCCACCAGCATTACGCGGCCTTCGATGCGCCCCTATTGTGGGAAATCAATCAACGCCTGGGCACCGGCCTCGACAGTTTGAATGGCTCCGCCCCCCAACAACTGCCCCCCAGCGAATATCCGCGCCTGCAAAGCATCTTCGGCAATGCCGAAGGGTTCGCGGTGCCCTATCACAATGCCCAGGGCGTGGTCGCCTGGTTGCTCTGTGGTTTCTACCCGGTGCAACAGCGTGCCCCCGACCTGAGTGAGCGTGACTGGCTGCAACTCTCCGCCGCCCTGGCCGGGCCGCTGCTTGAGCGCTTGCGCGAGCATCAGCACCATCTGCAACTGGAGCGGCTGGTGTCTCTGCAAGCCTTGCTCGGCACCGGCTGGTGGGAGGTCTTCAGCGACCAGTCCGAGGTGCAATTGGCGCCGTCGCTGGCCAGCACGCTGAACCTTGCGAGTACTCGTTTGCCGCTGCACGACTGGCTCGAACAGATCCACCCCGCCGACCGTGAAGAACTGACGATTCGCCTGCAAACCTTGCAGGACGAAGGCGCGCCATTGCTGCTGTGCGTGCGCCTGCATCGCCCCGACGCGGCGCAAACGCCGATCTGGTATCGACTGCAAGGGCAAGCACTGGGCATCGGCAGAAACCGGCGGCTGGTGGGTTTCATGCTCGACATCAGTGACATCAAAAATCAGGAGCAGGACGCTGCCGCCGCCCATGCCCGGCTGGACAACCTGATCGCCAGTTCACCGGCAGTGATCTATGTGCAGCGCTATGTCGAAGGTGCGCTGCAACCGACGTTTTTCAGCGACAGCCTGTTGCCGCTGCTCGGTTGGTCGCTCGCCGATTGCGCCGCCGGCACGTTGGTGGAACGGGTCCACCCCGAGGACCGCGACTGCTATTTCGAGCGCACCCGGCAACTGCTGCGCGAAGGTTCGGTGCGCGCCCGTTATCGGCTGCGCGACAGTCGTGGCGATTACCACTGGCTGCTCGACGAAGCCAAACTGCTACGCGATGACCTCGGGCTGCCGGTGGAAGCCGTGGGGCTGTGGCTGGATGTCACCGAGGCGACCCTGGCCGCCGAGCAAGTAAAACAGAGTGAAGAGCGCTATCGGATCCTGGTGGAAGATTCCCCGGCAATGATCTGCCGCTACCTTCCAGACCTGACGTTGACCTTCGGCAACCGCCCGC
This sequence comes from Pseudomonas sp. LBUM1673, assembly GCF_059695645.1. Taxonomy (NCBI): domain Bacteria; kingdom Pseudomonadati; phylum Pseudomonadota; class Gammaproteobacteria; order Pseudomonadales; family Pseudomonadaceae; genus Pseudomonas; species Pseudomonas sp. LBUM1673. Next base: position 777,970 of record NZ_CP166780.1, on the reverse strand, counting down.
TGGCGACCTACCTGGAATGCCAGCCCGAGCAATTGCCGGGGGTGAACCTGGGCAGCTGGATGTCACCGGAACAGCGCGAAGCGTTCCTCCAGCGGCTCAGTCGGCTGAGCCCGGAGTTCCCGGTCAGCACCGCGGAAATCAACCTGCAACTACCGGGACGGGAACACGCCTGGTGGGTCTGGTCGGATCGCGGGGTATTCGACGAGCAGGGCCGCTTGCTGGAGATTCAGGCCGTGGGCCGCGACAACACCGAGGTCCGGCGTGCCCAGCAGCAACTCACCCAGAGCGCGAAGATGGCCACCCTCGGCGAAATGGCCACCGGGCTGGCCCATGAAATCAATCAACCGCTGAACGTGATACGCATGGCCATCGTCAATGTGCTCAAGCGCCTGAGTAACGGCGATGCGCAAATCGATTACCTGACAGACAAGCTCAACCGCATCGACGCGCAAGTCCAGCGCGCGGCGCGGGTGGTGGATCACATGCGGGTGTTCGGTCGGCGTTCGGAAATCGAGCAGCACCCGTTCAATCCGGCTCAAGCCATCGAGGGCACGCTGTCACTGCTGTCCGAAGGCATGCGCGGCAAAGGCGTCGATCTGCGAGTCAGCGAGACCGGATTTGAAGTGCAGGTGCGCGGTTACGTCGATCAGCTGGAACAGGTGCTGATCAATCTGATGGTCAATGCGCGGGATGCGCTGCTGAGCAAACGCGAGGCCGACCGGGAGTTCAAACCGTGGATTTCGGTGTATGCCGAACGTGATGAACACTCGGTGCGACTGTGGGTCGAGGACAACGGCGGCGGTATCGATCCACGGCTGCTGGAGCGTATTTTCGAGCCCTTCTTCACCACCAAACCGGTGGGCGTCGGCACCGGGCTCGGATTGTCGGTGAGTTACGGCATCGTCGAAAACATGGGCGGTAAGTTGAGTGTCAGAAACTCGACCGAGGGCGCGCGGTTTTGTATTGAGTTGCCGATTGCCACGGGCGATCAGATCACCAGCGTCGCGCGCCCCGAGTGACAGCTGAGGTTGGCACCGACGTCGACCTTGTTCAAATCGATTCCGAGGCTTACCAGCAAGGTGTTGATCAGGCTGTCGAGCAACGGACTGAGCACGCTGTTGATTGCGCTGACCAGCAAAGTGGTCACGCTGCTCAGGATCATCCCCAAACCGCTGACAAGACTGCCCGACGGGCCATACATGTCCACGTGAATGTTAAGCGGCGTGTCGAGCAGACTGCTGACAATACTGCTGGTGGAAAACGAGTAGTAGAACGGTGGCTGATTGATTTCCGGCAGGCTGGTGGCGGGTGGTGCGGAGTAGACGTGGGAAATGTTGGCGTTCGCCGCCACGCTGGTGTCGGCAACGATATCAATGCCACCACCGACGCCGGGCACACGCGGATCGCAGGTGATGGGCAAGAACAGAATCCTGCGACAGGTTTTGATCCCGATATCGATCACCTTCAACGGCTGCACCGTGACCGCCGGCGGTGTGGTGTTGCTGCCGAACATGCTGGCCGCATCGATCCGGCCGATTTTCAGGTTCACCAGCGATGTACTGGTGTTGGTGGTCAGGGTTTTGTTGGTGTTACTGACGCAGCTGTAGGCCGTGACGTAACTGCTGGCACTGGCGACCTCCAGCGCCACATCGAGCCGTATCGGCCCCGGCAACACGATGATGTCGGGTGTCTGGCAGGGCACGCCCAAGGCACAGGTCAGTGAATTGAGCACCGCCACCAGGTTGAGATTGAGCAAGGCATTGAGGGTGTTGGTCAGCGGTCCTGCCAGATCGGTCACCGCATTGACCAGTGCCACAATGGCGTCGAGTGCTGGCAAGTCGATCGACAGCAATGTGCGAACCTGCGCGGTTCTCACGTAGATCCGATTGGGGCCCAGTGGATCCAGCGCAGCGTTTTTCGGATTGCCGATCGCGGAGAGTTGCGGCGGCTCCAGAACCTGCACCCGGGCCGTGATTTGCGCCAGCCCCGCCAGATTGATCGGCAGCGTTGCCACCAGACCGTTTTTCTTGTTGGCCAGTTGCACGATGCCTTCGATCAGGTTGAACACGCTCACGTTTGTCGCCAACGCCGACATGTTGCTGCCGTTCTCGACGTGCAGCATATTGCCCAGCACCACGGTGGTTGAGCCAGCGGCAACCTTGAGTGCTTGCAGACCGACGATGGTCGCCGTCGCGCCGAGGGTGCCGCCGGGGTCCAGCACATTGACCGCGGTCTGGATCAGCTGGCTGACAGCCACCGAAGTGCCCAACACCTGGTCATACCCGGCGGCATTGAGGCCCAGGTCAACCTTCAGCCGATCGAGGTAACCGAGCAGGCTGATGTTGGTGCTCACCAAACCGTTCCAGCCTGCCACGGAGAGGTTCAGATTGCTGCCCAGTAAACCGCCGAACAACCCATTGAGGGTGGCCGACTTGCTGGTATCGATTGTCAGCACCGTAGTGCGAATGGTCAGCGATGCCAGCGGTGGCGGAAACGCCGCGACGGCGGTGGCGGTCAGGTTGAGGGTCGCCCCGGCTGGAGCACCGCCGAACAGGGCGCCAATGCCACTGGCGAAACTCTGCAGGATCGAATGGCTGACGATCACCCGAATGGCTTCGCTGCTGCTCGGATTGGCAACAAATACCCGAAGATTGTTGGCGTCCAGGCTCAAGGTGCCACAGGCTACCGCCAGGCTGCGCGTGGCGTCAGGAAGGGTGAAGCCGTTACGGTTTGCGCTGGCGGTGGCATAAGCGGTAGCGGTGGCACCCACGGCGCAATCACCGTTGCGCGTGGCGGCCTCCAGCGCGGCCATGTCCGCCACCCGCTGCAACTGGCGTTTTTCCAGGTACAGACGGCCACTGTCGACCACAATCAGCAGGAACACCAAGGCCATGCCCAGCGTCAGCACCGCCATCAAACCGATAGCTCCCCGTTGCCGGGCCGGGCTACGAAACTGCAAGCAGGGAGACATGGCGCACTCCTTTGCCGGCAAACCGCCGAGGGCTACCTCCATTGGTGAGAAGCAGTGTAGACACGGGTCCGCCAGATTGCTGGCAACACGCCATTCCGGACAACAAAAACCCAATGTGGGAGGGCAATACTGTTCACAAAAGAGAGTCTTGAATCAGAGAAACCTGTGGCGAGGGAGCTTGCTCCCGCTTGAGTGCGTAGCACTCACAAAAATCGGCAGTGGTTGTCAGATTTTTGGGGCCGCTACGCAGCCCAACGCGAGCAAGCTCGCTCGCCACAGGCCCGCTCCCACAGTGGATCTGCGGCGTTATTTTAGCGCGGTGGATAGTTAGCCAATATCCGTCCGACCGTCTCGCGGATCGTATTACTGCGGTCCTGCGGATTCGGTGTGCGACTAAGCGTCTGCTCGTCGCTGCCGCGCCACACCAGTTTGCCGTCCTTGCCATCGAGCAGGTCGACCTGGATGGTCGCCACCTTGTAGCTGACGTTGCGGGTTTCGTTGTACATCGGCCCGCCCCAATAGCCATTCCATGGGCCACCCCAACCACCGCCATAGTGAGTGGTCACCTGTTGCTGACGATCTTCGACGATCAGGTAGGTCTGCACCTTCAGATCCGACCTGGCACCGGCGGCGGACGGACGCAAGCCACGCTGGTCCAGCTGATCGGCAACGGATTGGCGGATACGTTGTTCGGTCAGGTCACTCTTGATCCGCGGGTCATCGGGGCGGTATTGCACGGCGGGCTCTTTCCAGCTCCAGCTACGATAGGCAGCAAAGTCGCGGCTGGCATCGAAGTCATGATTGACCTGGTTGGCGGCGCAGGCAGTGAGCAGCGCGGCCATGGCCAGTAAAGCGAGACGGCGGAACATGATTTTTCTCCGATTGAAGACATGATCCAGCGGGATGCCTCCTTAACAGGAAGCTAATTAGGAGGATACGCCGACATAGCCTTTTCGACAGCTTCGCGAATGGCATCGGCACGCTCGCTCTGGGTGCCCTGACTGCTGGTTTCGGCGCTGGCACTCCACACCGGTTGCCCGGTGCTTGCGTCGAACAGATCGACCCGCACCACCACGACTTGGACCTGATAAGTACGGATGACCGGCACCGTGTTGTACATGCCGTAACCGTTGCCGTAGCGGTTGTAACCGCCATAACCGCCGCCGTAATACCCCCCGCCGTAACCGCCACCGTAACCAGAGCCGTCCTGCACCTGACGCAAGCGGGTTTCCACGTGCAGGTCGGCGCTGACCAACAGGTCGGCCGGGCGATTGTCGTGCAGCGGGCGCAAGCCGCGTTGATCGAGGGCATTGCTGACGGCTTCGGCCACTTGCGCCGAGTCGGCCCAGGCCGTGCCCGGAGGCAGACGCCCGTTGAGCCAGGCCCAGCTGCGGTAGCGGCCGTAGTCCCGTGGCGGCGCCGGGTAGGCGCTGCGGTCGAAGGTGGCGGCGGCCTGGGGCGGTGCCGGTGGCAGGGGATTGGACGTCGCGACATAAGGGTTGCGGCCCTGACAGGCCGCCAACCCGAGACAGATCACCAGTAACCCTGAACGACATTTCATTTCGCGCTCCGGTCAGATCGGCCGACAGATCCAGTGCAAATAGCGCCCAAGCCCGGCGAAACTTGGGTGACGGCGGTGGGCCAGTTCCATTTCCAGCAAGTCCGACAGCTCGACGCGGGCCTGGAATTCCACCGGCATGTAGTCGTAAAAAACCCGCACCCCACTCTGGGTTTCGACCTGCCACATGCTCTCAAGTTGCGCCGCCAGTTCCCGTGGATCCAGTGGCTGCTGCGGAGTCAGGCTCTGCTTCTCGCCGGCCATGTCGTTCTTGCGCATCTTTCGGAAATGACCCTTGAGCAGGTTGCGGTAGATCAACGCATCGCGGTTGTAGAACGCCAGGGACAACCAGCCGTCAGGTTTCGTCAACTGATGCAGCACCGGCAAAATCGCATGGGGTTCGGCCAGCCATTCCAGCACGGCGTGGCACAACACCAGATCGTAGGGTTCGGTGAGCTGACCGAGCAAATCTTGCCACGGCGCCTGAATGAACGTCGCCGTCTGCCCTGCTTCGGCGAAGCGCTGGCGGGCGCCTTCAAGCATCGGTTCGGCGGGTTCGGCCAGGGTCACCTGATGACCGCGCTGGGCCAGCCACAACGACATGTGGCCCAGGCCGGCGCCGATGTCCAGTACGCGCAACGGGCGGTCCGGCAGGGTTTCGGCCAGATCGGCCTGCAGCACGGCGAGACGGATCGCACCTTTGGCGCCGCCGTAGATTTTTTCGGCGAAGCGAGTCGCCAGTTGATCGAAATGACGGTCGCTCATCAGCTGAACCGCCGTTCGCTGTCCGCGAGTTTGCTGCGCACCACTTCATTCATGTCCAACCCCAACTCGCTGCACAGCAGCAGTAGATACAGCACGATGTCGCCGACTTCCTGCCCGACATGAGCGAGCTTGTCCGCCGGCAACTCGCGCGACTGGGCTTCGGTCAGCCACTGGAAAATCTCCACCAGCTCGGACATTTCCACGCTCGCGGCCATGGCCAGGTTTTTCGGGCTGTGAAATTGCCGCCAGTCATTGCGGTCGCGAATGGCGTGCAGGCGTTCGGTCAGTTCAACAAGGTTCATCGGGCTCTCCTGAAGGCGTATAGCTTCAGGGGGATGGCGGGTGAAGGCAAGTGGCAGCGTTGTGCCTGCGCACTTGCGCCATACTCAAAAAGATCGCAGCCTTCGGCAGCTCCTACGGGAACTCGACAGCACGATCAATAGCCCAAGGCTCGGATCCGGCAACTACGCCACCATTCCATCAGGACGTACACATGCAGGTAGAAAGCTTTTTCGAATGGCTCGGCCAGATAATCGGTTCGGCCATCCGGTTCATCATTGATGCCCTCAGTGGTCTGTTCAACCTGTTGAGCAACGCCGGCAGCAATTTTGTCGAAGGGTTGGCCCAGGCCCTGGGCATGGACACTTCGATCGTCAGCATCATCACGCTGATCATCGGGCTGATGCTGCTGTGGGCAGCGATCCGCGCCTTCATGAACGCATCGATCATCATGGGGATTATCTGGTTGCTGCTGGGGTTGTGGTTGCTGAGCTGGATCGTTCACTAACCCCACCATCCCCTGTGGGAGCGAGCTATGTGGCGAGGGGGCTTGCCCCCGTTGGGTTGCGTAGCGACCCCAAGTGCGGTCATCGCTGTTCTTCAGTTCACTGCATGCGCCGATTTTGCGACTGCTTCGCAGCCGAACGGGGGCAAGCCCCCTCGCCACATAGCTCGCTCCCACATTGGATCGATGTAGATTGCGAATGTGTCGCTACAATGCAGGCGCCCCCAAGGAGCCTGCATGCCCAACCTGATTGCCGACTGGCGCGACCGTCCGACCCATCGTCGAGTCTGGGCGCTCGCCGCCCCGATGATTCTCTCGAACATTTCCGTACCGCTGGTAGCGCTGGTCGACAGTACCGTCATCGGCCATCTGCCTCATGCTCATCAGCTCGGCGCCGTCGCGGTGGGCGCCAGCCTGTATACCTTTCTCGCCTGGGCCATGGGGTTTCTGCGCATGGGTTCCACCGGGTTCGCCGCTCAGGCTGCCGGACGCGGGGATGGCGCAGCGTTGCGGCAGATTTTGCTGCAAGGTCTGTTGTTGGCCATGGGCCTGGCCATTCTGTTGGGCGCGCTGGGCGTGCCGTTGAGCGGGGTCGCGTTGCACTTCATGCAACCGTCGGCAGAGCTGGATCAACTGACCCGCGACTTCTTCCACACGCGACTGTTCGGCTTGCCGGCGGCGCTGGCCAGCTATGCGTTGGTCGGCTGGTTTCTCGGCACCCAGAACGCTCGGGCACCCTTGGCGATTCTGCTGGGCACCAACCTGGTCAACATCGCGCTGAACTTGTGGTTCGTGCTCGGCCTGGAGTGGGGCGTGGTCGGCGCAGCGCGGGCCTCGGTGATCGCCGAGTGGACCGGCGCGCTGATCGGCCTGTTCATGACTCGCAAAGCCCTGCGCGCCTATCCCGGCCATATCGCCTGGGCTGCGCTGGCGTTGTGGCAGAGCTGGCGCCCATTACTGGCGGTCAACCGCGACATCTTCATCCGCAGCCTGGCATTGCAGTCAGTGTTTTTCCTGATCACCGTCCAGGGTGCGCGGCTGGGCGATGCCACGGTCGCCGCCAACGCCTTGCTGCTCAACGGCTTGCTGCTGACCGCCCACGCGCTGGACGGTCTGGCCCACGCCGTGGAAGCCCTGTGCGGACACGCCATCGGTGCCCGCGATCGAGAGGCCCTGCGGCGCTCACTGGTGGTGGCGTGCGGTTGGTCGTTGCTGGCGAGTCTGGGGTTTGCCTTGCTGTTTCTGTTCGCCGGGCACCTGTTCATCGAGATGCAGACCAACATTCAAAGCGTACGCGAGACCGCGTTCATCTACCTGCCTTACCTTGCCGCACTGCCGCTGATTGCCGTCTGGAGTTACCTGCTCGATGGCCTGTTCATTGGCGCCACCCGCGCCCGGGAAATGCGCAATGGCATGCTGTTGACGGTGATCCTGCTGCTGCCCTTCGCCTGGGCGCTGCAAGGCCTGGGTAACCATGGACTTTGGATAACCTTCCTGTTGTTCATGTTGCTACGCAGCCTGACCCTTGGCGTATTCGCCTGGTATTTGCGCAAGAACGACAGTTGGTTCAAAGGATGACGAGGGGACGGGTCGTCAGCTCGTTCAGGGTTGATCGTTCTGCCACAGGCTGCGCAGGCTATCGAGACGCTCCTGTTGGGTGATTCCCGGCAACGGTAACCGGGGCACGGCGTCGGGGTGCTGCAAGCGCAGCCATAACCAGCCATCGAGCACCGGGCGTTCGCTGAAATCCAGCGCCAGCCCTTCCTGCAGATAGGCCCACAAACAGTTGTAGTCGGTCCCGGTGGATCGGCTCCAGCGCCAGGCGTGTTGTTCCAGCAGGCAGGTTTGCAAGGTGTCTCGCTGACGCGGGCTGAGGTTCTCTTCGATGGCCAGCGGCCTGACGGCAAGCCGCGGATTGAACAGCTGCTGCCAGCCCTGACAGCCCACGGCCCGGTCGGCCCAGGTACCGCCGAACCAGCGCAACTGGTCGATCGGACCGAGCCAGCGACTGAGTTCCTGCGCATCGCAGGCATCAAAAAAATAACTCGCCGTTTGAGGGTTGTAGTAACTCAACAAGGCCCGGTGATGCAGACTGAAGGTGACTGTGAGCATGCGTCGCAAATGCTCCAGCAACTGCGATGGCGGTGCGTCACTGACCAACAGCAACCCGCTCCAGACAGGTGCCTCACTTGGGTACGACTCAGCCAGTGCGGGGCATTCGCTAAGGTCCACCAACGCCGGCCCGTGCTCACGCAACGGGTGAAACTCGGTGCCTTCGAACAGCCAGAACCATCGGGCATGAGCAAACTGTTGCCGCAGCATCGCACCGGCCCCAGGCACGCCCGGTACATCGAGCAACAGCCATTGCGGGGTCGAGTCGGGCGCCTGAGCGGCGATCATGCCGCACCGCTCTGGCCAAGCAGCGTCGCTGCCCGGCAAGTGCAAAAAGATTGCGCGCAATGACTGAAACTGCCCCCGCCGGGCAGCAGACACAGGAGCACCAAGGGTTCGCTGGATTGCAGCAAGCTCAATAAACCATCAACCACGCGGCTGGCTTCAGTCGTCGAGGCGGATAGCAGGTCGGGCATGACGGACTCTGCGCTGGACGATGGTCCGGGAAGAAACCCGCTGATCAAGGGTTGATCAGGATCGCCTTCGAGAAAGCTCACCAGCACTTGCGCGCCTTCACTCAACGGCAAGACACCCGAGCCTTCCAACTCGGGAGCCAACGGCAACCAGCAGTGACTGGGGGCTGCGCCTTCGCCTTGATAAAGCCAGTCAAACTGCACGGCAACCGGTTTGGAGGGATCGGGTCGAGACTCACCGACGTCGACCACCCACGCCCGCTGCAGGCTGTGCATCCTGGGTTTCACGAGCGAATGAGCCGCCACGAAAGGCATTCCCTGCGTAATGGCGCGCAGCTGGTTGCTATAGGCAAGCCCCGGCCCCTGCCCGCCTTGATGCTCGACATGGGTCAGAAGCCAGAGACGATTCCAGTTCGCGCACGGATGGCTGGACAGCGGCATCAGCTGACCGCTGCGCAGCGTTGCCAGGTTCGTCCGGCCTTCGGCAATCTGCCCGCAGCCGTGAAGCTTGAACTGATGCACACCGGGCCGCTCGCCCCCATCCTCGAAGACGCTCTCTGTGCCACGACGAAACTGCCCCAGGCCATCACCGAAAACCAGACAGTGCCCGCGTGCGCGATGCTCGAAGTAGTAATGAAGCCGTTCCTGGGCGCACAGGCGCTGGAGAAAGTGCAGATCCGATTCCCGGTACTGCGTACAGAAATCACGGGGCGGGTAATCGCCGCTCAGGTCGAAGCGGTGATCCTTGCCGGCAATGCCATGCTCCTTGAGCACCTGAGCGAGAATCTCCGGCACCGAGCGATGGCTGAAAATTCGTTGATTGAAGCGCTGCGCCAGACAAGCCAGCCGGGGTCCCAGACGCACACGACATAGCCTGGGTTCACCGCCATGGCTGTGCTGAACAAGGCCAAGTAACTGCCCGTGAATACCCTGCCCCTCGGGCCCGAAGTGCAAAAAGGCCGAGCGGTACAGCAGGCTTGCGAGGTCCAGCGTCGGGTCATCGCTCAGCAGTTCCACGTCGAACACAAAAGGCTCGCTGATGGCTTCACTACCGGTAAAGGCCAAGACTTCAAAGGGGTCGGGCAGACCCGCTACATCCAGACGAAATGACGGCTCGTTGACTGGATCGAACATCGGCGATTCTCTAAAGGAGGGGCGGCCGGGGATTCTCGCTGAGAGACATGGCCGAGTAGAGTGCCGAAGTACAACTTAGGAAATGACCTACGCGAAAAGAAGACCACATCGCTTGGATAGCCCAGCATGTGGGTGATTTCGCTTGAAAAAAAAGAAGTGCCGCACCAGGTCATCTGAAATTTCCGCAACGTACAGAGAATTTTCAGACAACCTGATGAGAACGGAGCCTTACCTCAAGAAGACAGGTAAGACGAACGGGTCAGGCCCAGACGCAAGGCATCGAGGAACTGGGTGCGCTCGGCGGCGCTGATGCGGGCACTGGCGCACTTGTCGCGGTAGTGGGTCATCAGCTCTTCCGGCGACAAGTGCACGTAACGCAACATGTCTTCGATGGTGTCGTGGGTTTCAATACCGGCGTGGTACACGCTGCCGTCCGCGTTCTGGTAGATGTTCACCGAATCGGTGTCACCGAACAGGTTGTGCATGTCGCCAAGAATTTCCTGGTAGGCACCGACGAGGAAAATCCCCAACAGGTAGTCCTCTCCTTCGTTCAGACCGTGCACCGGCAGGCTGGTCTCGATGCTCTGCTCGTCGACGTACTGCTTGATCTTGCCGTCGGAGTCGCAGGTCAGGTCTTGCAGCACGGCACGGCGCAGCGGCTCTTCGTCGAGACGGTGCAACGGCAGGATCGGCAGGACCTGGCCGATGGCCCAGGTGTCCGGCAGGCTCTGGAATACCGAGAAGTTGCAGATGTACTTGTCGGCCAGTTTGTCGTTGAGTTCGTCGAGCACCTGACGGTGGGAGCGCTGACGAGCCTTCAACGAGTTGTGCAGGCGGCGGCACACGGCGAAGTAGCATTGCTCGGCCAGGGCTTTTTGCGCCAGGGTCAGCTTGCCATCGGCGTATTGAGTGGCCACGTCGCTCATGTAGTGCGTGGCGCGCCAGTAGGTCTCGGTGACCATTTCAATGTCGGTCGGGCCGAGCAGGTCAACCAGCCACTGCACGGTTTCCGGCAGTTCTTCCTTGTTATCGATCTTCGGCACGTCGTCGTTGTGTTTCTCGACGTCGGTCACCTGCACCACCAGCATGGCGTGGTGGGCGGTCAGAGAGCGGCCGCTTTCAGAGAAGATGTTCGGGTGCGGCAGGCTCTGCGCGTCGCAAAACTCCTTGAGCATCCCGACCACGACACCGGCGTAATCGTCCATGTCGTAGTTGATCGAACTGGCGTTACGCGAGTGAGTACCGTCGTAGTCGACACCCAGGCCACCGCCGACATCGATGTGATCCACCGGCAGGCCGAGGTTGCGCAGCTCGCCGTAGTAACGGATCGCTTCCTTGAAGCCGTGCTGGTAGTCCGCCAGGTTGGCGATCTGCGAACCCATGTGGAAGTGCAGCAGGCGGATGCCCTGATCCAGGCCCGCCGCGCGGAAACGCTCGACCACCGACAGCAGTTGCGCCGCCGACAGGCCGAACTTGGATTTTTCGCCACCGGTGTCTGCCCACTTGCTCGACGCCAGGGACGACAGACGCACGCGCAGGCCGACCTGCGGCTTGACCTTGAGCGACTCCGCTTCTTCGATCACCAGACCGACTTCGGATTCTTTCTCGATCACGATGAACACGTTGTGACCGAGCTTCTGGCCCATCAGCGCCAGGCGGATGAACTCGCGGTCCTTGTAACCGTTGCAGACGATGGTGCCGCCCTTCGGCGCCAATGCCAGCACCGCCAGCAGTTCCGGCTTGGAGCCGGCTTCAAGGCCGATCGAAACGTCCTGAGTGGCGATGATATTTTCGATCACCGCTTCTTGCTGGTTGACCTTGATCGGGTACAACGCGGTGTACTTGCTCTGGTATTCCAGGCGCTCGATGTTGGCGTCGAACGCGCCAGTCAGCTGACGCACGCGGTCTTGCAGGATGTCAGGGAAACGCACCAGCAACGGCAAGGACAAACCGCTTTTGCGCAGTTGGTCGACTTGCTCGAACAGGTCGATAGGCGAACTGGTCGGGCCGTTCGGACGAACTTCGACGCGACCGGCGTCATTGATCGCGAAATACCCGGCCCCCCAATGGCGAATCCCGTAAACACTGCGGCTGTCCGCAACTGTCCATTGGCTGCCATCGTCTTTGCGTGTGCGTCGTACGGACATCGAAGTCCCCTATAAATGAAGTCATAGAGCGTCGCCTTGAGTTCAGGCCGGCGCAGTCTAAAGAATGAAAATGACGGTTCGTCAACGAGGGGGTAGACCTCGCTGACCGCAGTGAGTTTAGAAACCGGTCATGAACAGGCTCTGTGAAAACCATGGAGACGACGCCAGACCGCAATAGAAGTCAGGACTGGATCAAGCCGCGGGTGGTTTTCACAGAGGCTGCTAGCCGCCGGACTTCTTCGCCTTGAAACCGTGTTTGATCAGTTCAGCCAAGAGTAGCTCGACATGATCGCCCTGGATTTCGATGATCCCGTCTTTCAACGCCCCACCCGTCCCGCAACGTTTCTTCAACGTCGTGGCCAGTTCCTTGAGCGCGTCTTCGGCCAACGGCACTCCGGTGATGGTGGTCACCGTCTTACCGCCACGGCCCTTGCTTTCGCGACGCACGCGAGCGATGCCGTCGCCGGCCGGGATAACGGTTTGTTTGCAGATGCAGGCATCCACCGGTTGACGGCAATCGGGGCAATGACGACCTGCGTCGGTGGAAAATACCAGGCCACCAAGGGCGGCGAAGGATGCGGCTTTTTTGGCCACCGGCAATCCTCTTGGGAGGACAAAGACTGGTCGTGGCAGATGCCATCGACCGCGAAGCCCCACTCAGGCAGGGGCAGCGCTACTGAAACGGAAAACCCAGTGTAGGAGCTGACGAGTGCAACGAGGCTGCGATCTTTTGATTTTGACTCAAAAGCTAAAGTCAAAAGATCGCAGCCTGCGGCAGCTCCTACAGAAAGCCATGCCGGTTCAGCTTGAAAAGGTCGCGCAGTGTAACGGCAAAAAGCCGACTTGCTAAGAGCCAATCGGCGCCAATTTATAGCTCTTTTGCGACGTTATCCCCTTGGGCGCGAAGATACCGCTTCAAGGCCGCCAAAGAGTCCGGGCAGTACGGCTTTTGCTGGATTTCCAGCAGGACCTGATCGATCGGGATGAAGCGTGCTTCAAGCACTTCTTCTGGCTGCAGGACCAAGGGGCCATCCCACACTGCCGAAAACGCCGAACACCAGAGCCGGTTGCCGGTGTCCTCGAAGAAAAAGTGATCATGAGCGGTCAGTTCCACACCGCTCACGCCCAACTCTTCTTCCAGCTCACGGGCTGCCGATTCGGCGTAAGTCTCGGTAGCCAGCACCATGCCGCCGGCCGCCACATCCCAAAAACCGGGATAAATCGCTTTGCTCAGGGTGCGCCGATGTACGCACAGTTCACCGGCAGAATTGAACAGCATGATGTAGGTGCCGCGCCCGATCAGCCCGCGTTCGCGCAGGTCGGAGCGGACCAGAGCGCCGAGCAGGTTGTCCTGCTCGTCGACCCAGGCGATCTGCTCGGCGTCGGAGGCCGCGCGATGGGCGGCCTCACGCATGTCATCGACGGAGCTATCGACCATGACTCAGCCCTGATTGAGCAGTTGACGCAGGTCGATCACCGCGGCGTTGGCCCGGGAGATGTAGTTGGCCATGACCAGCGAGTGGTTGGCCAGCACACCGAAGCCGCTGCCGTTGAGAATCATCGGGCTCCAGACCAGCTCTTGCGAAGCCTCCAGCTCGCGAATGATCTGGCGCACGCTGACCGTGGCGTTTTTCTTCGCCAGCACATCGGCGAAGTCGACTTCGATGGCGCGCAGCAGATGGGACAACGCCCAAGCCTGACCGCGGGCTTCGTAGAACACGTTATCGATCTGCATCCACGGGGTTTCGACGACTTCTTCGTCAACCTGCGGCACCTGACCGAGCGCCGGGACTTCGGTTTTCAGTGCCGTATTGAGCTTGACCCGACCAACGCTGGCCGACAGCCGTTGCGACAGCGAACCCAGACGGGTCCCCACATCACCCAGCCAGTTGTTCAGGTTGTCGGCGCGGGCATAGAACAGCGCGCTTTTCTGGTCAGGCCCCGACAGACGTGCTTGATAGCGGCTCAGGGAATTGATGCCTTCCTGATACTCGGACTCACTGGATGGCAGCACCCAGCTCTTGTTGTCGAAGTTGAATCGTGGCTCGGCCTTGGCCAGGTCGGCGTCTTCGGCGGACTGCGACTGGGAACGGGCGAAGTCTTTACGCAGCGCGCGGCTCAGATCGCGGACCTGGACCAGCACGCCATATTCCCAGCTCGGCATATTGTCCATCCACAGGCCCGGCGGGAAACGGTCGTTGGAAATATAGCCACCCGGCTTGGTCAGCAAGGTACCGGCGACGGTCTTGAGGGTTTCCACCGTGGTGTACCCGACAACCATCTGCTTGCCTTCTTTCTCGGCCGCCACCTGGGCATTCTGCTGAACCGGGAACAGCGCCGGCTCCTGGCTCCAGTACCAGCCCAGCGCGATCGCCACCAGCAGGTAAAGGCCAATCAGAGTGGCCAGCGCCCGGCTGAACAACAGGCCGCCAAAATAACTGCGGGTGGCCGATTTCGGTTCAGCGGCACGTTCAGGCGCGCTGCCCGTACGGTTCTTCCAGTCCAGCATGGCGATATCCTTTCAATCACTTGAGTTCATCGGTTCGACCACAACCCTACGCCATCGTGCCTCATTTTGCCGCGCATTAATCTGCGCGGAGCACTGAGCCACACAATCGCATCGTCGAGGTGCCACTATAAATGAAGCACGCCCCTTGTAGCAGCTGGCGAAGCCTGCGTTCGGCTGCGCAGCAGTCGTGAAATCAGACCATGCGGTGTTTCAGGAAGACTTCGCGCTCAGGTTTTACGACTGCTGCGCAGCCGAACAGCCGAACAGCCGAACATCCGAACGCAGGCTTCGCCAGCTGCTACATGTATAGCGCACAGTTCTGATGTCTATAGGACCAGTCGGTCGAAAACTGAATGAAGTCGCTTTGCAGATTATTGACATACGACACTCATGCAATCGAAAAGAGGTGCTAGCATAGAGCCATCAGTCGATCTCAGCATGCACCCTAACTAGTAGTCAGGATATGACCGAGCCAGAAGACCCCAGCCGTGAGCGCCTCAAGCACCACTTTGCCCAGCGGGTAATTCATCAGGCACGTCAGATTCTTGAGATATGGCAACGCCTGCAACGCAACGAATGGTCCACCACCGACTTGTCGGAGCTGAGTGAGGCCAACCTGCGCCTGCTGCGTTTTGCCGAGCGGTTCGAACAACCGGAACACTCCCAGTTGGCACGCCACATCGGCCAGTCTCTGGAGGCGGTCGACGCCAACCGCGGACGCCTGAGCAGCGGACTGATCACCGACCTCAATCGCCTGATGCAGCGTCTGTCCCGCACCGGCCTGCGCCATGGCGATCAGCTCGAACAAACCTTTCTGCCGCCGCTGCGCAAACCGATCTACGTGATGTTGCAGGATCATGACCGGGCCGAGCGGCTGGCCAAGCAACTTGAATTCTTCGGGCTCAGTGCCCAATCCCTGGACAGCGTTGCGGCGTTTCGCTCCTCGATGGTCGAGCGCTTGCCGGCAGCGATTGTCATGGATGTCGACTTCAGTGGCGCCGGCATCGGTCTGAAACTGGCAGCTGAAGCCCAAATCGGTCTGGATGAACCGTTACCGCTACTTTTCTTCAGCCTGCACGAAACCGATACCCCGACCCGCCTCGCCGCCGTGCGCGCCGGAGGCCAGGAATTTCTCACTGGCACCCTCGAAGCCTCGAGCCTGCTGGAAAAGATCGAAGTCCTGACCTGCGTCGCCCAGTACGAACCCTATAAAGTGCTGATCATCGACGACTCCCGCGCCCAGGTCTTACACACCGAACGCCTGCTCAACAGCGCCGGGATCGTCACGCGGACCTTGATCGAACCGATCCAGGCCATGGCCGAACTGGCGGATTTCCAGCCAGACCTGATCATCCTCGACATGTACATGCCGGCCTGCACCGGCACTGAACTGGCCAAGGTGATCCGCCATAACGACCGCTATGTCAGCGTGCCGATCATTTATCTTTCAGCCGAAGATGACCTGGACAAGCAGCTCGATGCCATGAGCGAGGGCGGCGACGATTTCCTGACCAAACCGATCAAGCCACGGCACCTGATTACCACCGTGCGCAACCGCGCAGCGCGGGCGCGCAATCTGAAAGCGCGGATGGTGCGCGACAGCCTGACCGGCTTGTACAACCACACCCACATTCTGCAATTGCTCGAAGACTGTTCATTCCGCGCCCGTCGCGAGAACAAGCCGCTGAGCTTTGCGATGCTCGACATCGACCACTTCAAACGGGTCAACGACAGCCACGGCCATCCCATGGGCGACCGGGTGATCAAGAGCCTGGCGCTGTTCCTCAAGCAGCGGTTGCGCAAGACCGACTTCATCGGCCGTTACGGCGGTGAAGAGTTCGCCATCGTCATGCCAGACACCGATCTGGAATCGGCCTATAAGGTGCTCGATGAAATCCGTCAGCGCTTTGCCGAAATTCACTACCCGGCTCAGCCTCAAGACCTCTGGTGCACCTTTAGCGCCGGCATCGTCGAACTGCGCGAAGACTCCGACAGCCTGCTGATGGCCAGCCAGGCGGACGAGGCGCTGTACCGCGCCAAAGACGCCGGACGTAACCGCGTGCAGGCCGCGCGGGAATCAAAGCAAAGTGCCACTTTTTCATCGGAATCGACCGATTCTGTCATAACCCTGTAACAGAACCGCAATAACTTCAGGCACTTACCATTCTGCCGTTGGTAGACCACGATGCGCCTGAAGCTGCTGACCAACCTCAATACCCTCCTTCTGGTCGCCGTGTGCGTGGCCCTCGGCACCACGCTTTGGTGGTCGCAAAAAGCCTTGGAACGCCCCTATCTGTTGATGGAGCGCTACCTGGGCCTGTCCCAGCAGTTTCAAAATGAAGTGGCGCGCAACGTCGAGGATTACCTGGCCAGCGGCGATGCCTTGCGCCTGAGCAGCGCCAGCCAGGCCATCGACAGCCTGCAAAAGCAACTCGGTGAATTGCCGCCGGCCCTGGCCGAGACCTTGCGCCCAAGCCTGTCGAACCTGAATGACTTCAGCAAGACTGACCTGCTGGCCGCCGGCAAACTCGCCGGTGATCCACAAGCACTGTTGCTGCAGGCCGAACGTGAGCTCGGCGCCAGCCTCGATCAGCTCAGCCAGTACGCCAGCGGTAATGCGGCATACCTGGCACCCTTGCTCGTTGCCTCCCAGCACCTGGGCAAACTGTCCCTGGCCCGGGACAAACTGGTCAGCAGCGGGCGCAGCGAACTGGCTGCCGATGTCGAGCGCGAAGTCGCTAACATCCGCACTCAAGCCGAGCAACTGGACGCTTTACCTCTGCTTGGCGTGACAGCCAGCACCGAATCGAACACCGATGATTTCGCCGCGATGATGGGTTTGGAGAACACTGAAAAAGCCGTCGCCGAAGATGCCGGCGTCGGCCTCAAACGCGAACTCAACAGCCTGCTCACCCGCTACCCTTCGGAACTGGCACGCACTCGCGAACAGATCCAGAAACGCGCCGACCTCAGCACCGCGACTCACCTGAAAATCACCGCCGTACAACAGGCCATCGCCGGGCTGGAGCCGGTGGTGCGCGCCCAGCACGGACAGATCCAGAGCGAAGTGCGGTTGATGCAAGGGGTAATGATCGGGCTGATCCTGCTAATCGCATTGCTCATCGATACCTTGCAACGACGCCTGGCCCGAACCCTGACCAACCTCGCCCCGGCGCTGTCGACCTGGGCCGAGGGTGACTTCAGCCGCGACATTCAACTGGGCGCGACCAACCGCGAATTGCATGACATTCAAGCCTCACTTAATCGTTTGCGCGCGTATCTGGTCGACCTGGTAGGCACCATTCGACTCAACGCCGAGCAGGTCGCTGGCAGCAGCCGAACGCTAGCCGATTTGAGCAATGACCTGCACAGCGGTGCCGAGCATCAGGCCGGCGATACCGCGTTGATCCGCGATTCTCTCGGTGAACTCGAGGCGACGATTCAACAAGTCGCCGGTGATGCCAGCCAGGCGGCTGACGCCAGTCGCCACGCCGGGCTTGCGGTGGAGCACGGCCAGAAAGTGATTGGCCTTAGCCTCACCGGGCTGCATGCGTTGGTGGGTGAAGTGCAAGGCAACGCGCAGATGATCGAACATCTGGCCGAAGAGTCGGCGACCATCGGCGGCGTGCTGACGGTGATCCGCTCGATTGCCGACCAGACCAACCTGTTGGCCCTGAACGCCGCCATCGAAGCGGCCCGCGCCGGAGAAATGGGCCGAGGGTTTGCGGTGGTGGCCGAAGAGGTTCGCTCACTGGCGCAACGCACCGCCGGTGCCACAGCCGAGATCCAGACGCTGATCGCCGGCCTGCAAACCGCCGCGCGGAAATCGGTCGAAGGCATGCGCGCCCAGGTCGAACACGCCGAAGCCACGGCCAATCAGGCCCAGGCGGCCGACGGCGCGCTGGATAAGATTGTCGGGGCGATCCAGACCATTTCCGACACCGCAGTGCGCATCGCCGATATCACCGCCCAACAGAGCGGCGCTGTCAGCGAAATCCGCGACCACAGTGAGCGGATTCATCAATTGGGTGGGGATAACTTGCTGCGCATCGGCGAGGGGCGTGAACAAGGGGAGAATTTGTTGGTGCTGGGCGGGCGGTTGCATACAGCCGTTCAGGCGTTCCGCGTCTGACAGACCGCCTTCACGAGCAAGCCCGCTCCCACATTTGATCGCATTCCCCCTGAGCGAACTCGGTTAAATGTGGGAGCGGGCTTGCTCGCGAAGACGTCGGAACTCACCACAGGACGCCCCGACCTGCACACCCCGCGACTGTCCGCTATCATGCCTACACTTTCGATACGCGAGATTGTCATGCGCCGTTTGCTCTGCCTGCTGTTTTTAGTGCTCGCCCTGCCGGCCTCTGCCGCCGGGTTGCTGGACAGTCGGCCCAGTTCCACCCTGGGCACGATCAACAACAGCGCCGACTTCCTGCCGGTGCGCGAAGCCTTTCAGTTGAGCCTGGTAGAAAGCACGCCGCAATCGATCAAGCTGCGCTTCGTCGCCACCGAGGGTTACTACCTCTATCGCCATCGCTTCCAGTTTCGCGCCGACCCGGTCGACGTTGGCCTCGGTGCGGCGCAACTGCCCAAGGGCGAACAAAAGCACGATGAGTACTTCGGCGATGTCGAGGTTTATCACGGGATTCTCGATGTAGAACTGCCGCGCACCGATTCCCGCGCCTTTACGCTGGCCGTGACCTATCAGGGCTGCGCCGACAAAGGCCTGTGTTACCCGCCCGAGACCGAGCGCCTGAATATTGATGGCAGTGGCGCCACGAGCACAGCGTGGAGCTGGCGCGAACTGGTGCTGTTTTTCCTCGCCGGTGTTGGCCTGACCTTCACCCCTTGCGTGCTGCCGATGCTGCCGATCCTCTCCGGCGTGGTCCTGCGCGGGCAAGTCGGCGGCTTACGCGGTTTCAACCTGTCGCTGGCTTACGTGCTGCCGATGGCCGTTTGTTTCGCCCTGCTCGGTGCCTTGATGGGCATGTTCGGCGCACAGCTGAATCTTCAGGCGCGCCTGCAATCGGCCTGGGTGCTGGTGCCCTTCGCGCTGTTTTTTGCGGTGTTTGCCCTGGCCATGTTTGGCGTATTCGAACTGAAACTGCCCCACGCCATCAGCAGCCGTCTGGACCGGATCGCCGGGCGTACCGAGGGAGGCTCGCTGTGGGGCGCGGCGGTGCTGGGCGTGGTGTCCAGCCTGCTGGTTTCGCCCTGCGTCTCGGCCCCCTTGGCCGGCGCACTGCTGTACATCAGCGCCAGCGGCGATGCCCTGGGCGGCGGATTGAAATTGTTCATGCTCGGCCTGGGCATGGGTGCTCCGCTGTTGCTGGTGGCGACCGGCGGTGCGGCCTGGCTGCCTAAAAGCGGCCCGTGGCTGATCTACGTGAAAAACGCGATTGGGGTGCTGTTGCTAGGGCTGGCGATCGCTTTGCTCAGCCGCGTATTACCAGGCCAAATCACCTTGCTGTTGATCGGTTTGCTCGCCGGTGGCGTCGGGTTGTTCATGGGCGCGCTGGAATTTGTCTATAAACCGCCGAGAAAACGCCTGGGGCAATTGCTGGGGATGTTTCTGCTGTTTTATGCGCTGGCCTGCTGGTACGGCGCGTTCAGCGGTCAGACCGACCCGCTCAACCCCATCGGCCAGCCGCGCATTGTCACAGGCAGCGATCAACCGCAAATCGCCAGCAACTGGCAAACCATCAGCACCCCGGCGGAACTGGATCGCGCCCTCGCCGACGCCAAAGCCGCCGGCACGCCGCTGCTGCTCGACTGGTATGCCGACTGGTGTATCAGTTGCAAAGTCATCGAACACGAAGTCCTCAACGATGCCAACGTCGTCGAACGCCTCAAAGGCTATCGGCTGATCCGCTTCGACATCACCGCCAGCAACACCGAACAGCGCGCCCTGCTCGACCGTTACAAACTGTTCGGCCCTCCGGCGCTGATGTTTTTCGGCAAGAACGGCGTCGAACGCACCGATGTGCGGGTGATCGGCGAGATCAATGCCGCGGACTTCGCCGAACGTGTTGCGAAAGCAAATGACCGGATTTAATCAGCCGGTCACATATTTCGCGCAAACATCGGCCATCGTGCGGGCTATTGCATAGAACTGGACAGTCACAAAGGCTTTGCGGCATAGTCGCCGGGTTCTGACAATTGCACACAGATCACAAAGGAGCAGCAGATGGCGACCCTATTGGTTTTGCACGGCCCTAACCTGAACCTGCTCGGCACCCGGGAACCGGGCGTCTACGGTGCAACGACCCTGGCGCAAATCAACCAGGATCTGGAACAGCGGGCGCGCAATGCCGGCCACCATTTGCTTTACCTGCAAAGTAACGCCGAGTACGAATTGATCGACCGCATCCACGCTGCTCGCGGTGAAGGTGTGGACTTCATTCTGATCAATCCAGCAGCTTTTACGCATACGAGTGTCGCATTACGTGACGCGCTGCTGGCGGTGAGCATCCCATTCATCGAAGTGCATTTGTCTAACGTGCACAAACGCGAACCTTTCCGCCATCACTCTTACTTCTCCGATGTAGCGGTGGGAGTGATCTGCGGCCTTGGCGCCAGCGGTTATCGACTGGCCCTGGAGGCCGCACTAGAGCAGCTTGAAAGACAGGCAACGGCTTGAACAACAAGCGTTAAACGCCCCTGACCGACCCTTGGGAGTTGATGATTCATGGATATCCGTAAAGTTAAGAAACTGATCGAATTGCTGGAAGAGTCCGGTATCGACGAGCTCGAGATCAAGGAAGGCGAAGAGTCCGTACGCATCAGCCGTCACAGCAAGACGCCGGCTCAGCAGTACTACGCTCCAGCGCCTATGCATGCTCCGGCCCCTGCGCCTGTTGCTGCAGCTCCCGTTGCTGCCGCTGCTCCTGCAGCTCCGGTTGCGCCTGCGCTGAACGGCAACGTTGCCCGTTCGCCGATGGTCGGCACCTTCTATCGCAAATCTTCGCCGTCCTCGCCGTCCTTCGTTGAAGTCGGCCAGACCGTGAAAAAAGGCGACACCCTGTGCATCGTCGAAGCCATGAAGATGATGAACCACATCGAAGCTGAAGCCAGCGGTGTGATCGAGTCCATCCTCGTCGAAGACGGCCAGCCGGTTGAGTACGACCAACCACTGTTCACCATCGTTTGAACCGCGGAGAAACTTTGATGACTGCGAAGTTGGAAAAAGTTCTGATCGCCAACCGCGGTGAGATCGCCCTGCGGATTCTGCGTGCCTGCAAAGAGATGGGCATCAAAACTGTCGCCGTTTACTCCAAGGCCGACAAAGAGCTGATGCACCTGGGCCTGGCAGACGAATCGGTCTGCATCGGTCCGGCCTCGGCCGCGCACTCTTACCTGCACATTCCGGCCATCATCGCCGCGGCTGAAGTGACCGGCGCTACTGCCATTCACCCAGGCTACGGTTTCCTCGCGGAAAACGCCGACTTTGCCGAACAGGTCGAGAACTCCGGCTTCGCGTTCATTGGCCCGAAAGCCGACACCATCCGCCTGATGGGCGACAAGGTATCGGCCAAGCACGCCATGATCGCTGCTGGCGTTCCAACCGTTCCAGGCTCCGACGGCCCACTGCCTGAAGACGAAGAAACCGCTCTGCGCATCGGTCGCGAAGTCGGTTATCCGGTGATCATCAAAGCTGCTGGCGGCGGTGGTGGTCGTGGCATGCGCGTGGTGCACAAAGAAGAAGACCTGATTTCCTCGGCGAAACTGACCCGCTCCGAAGCGGGCGCAGCGTTCGGCAACCCGATGGTCTATCTGGAAAAATTCCTGACCAACCCACGTCACGTGGAAGTTCAGGTACTTTCCGACGGCCAGGGCCACGCCATCCATCTGGGCGACCGCGATTGCTCGCTGCAACGTCGTCACCAGAAGGTTCTCGAAGAAGCGCCGGCACCGGGCATCGACGAGAAGGCACGGGCTGAAGTCCTCGCACGCTGCGTCAAGGCTTGCATCGACATCAACTACCGTGGCGCGGGTACTTTCGAGTTCCTGTACGAGAACGGCGCGTTCTATTTCATCGAAATGAACACCCGCGTTCAGGTTGAGCACCCGGTTTCGGAAATGGTCACCGGCATCGACATCGTCAAGGAGATGCTCAGCATCGCCGCTGGCAACAAGCTGTCGTACACCCAGGATGACGTCGTTATCCGCGGTCACGCGCTGGAATGCCGGATCAACGCCGAAGACCCGAAAACGTTCATGCCTAGCCCAGGCACGGTCAAGCATTTCCATGCGCCAGGCGGCAACGGCGTTCGCGTCGATTCGCACCTGTACAGTGGCTATGCCGTTCCGCCGAACTACGATTCGTTGATCGGCAAGCTGATCACCTACGGCGCAACCCGTGACGAAGCCATGGCGCGCATGCGCAATGCGCTGGACGAAATCGTTGTCGACGGGATCAAGACCAACATCCCGCTGCACCGCGATCTGGTCCGTGATGAAGGCTTCTGCAAAGGTGGAATCAACATCCACTACCTGGAACACAAGCTGGCTGGCGAAAAGCATTAAGCAGTGATCCATACCAACAAAGCCGCTTTCGAGCGGCTTTGTTGTTTCTGGAGATCGCCCCAGCCCTTGTAGGAGCGAGGCTTGCCCGCGAAGGACGCGCATCGGTACCGCTGATGCACCGCGGCGCCTGGTTCGCGGGCAAGTCGGGTCGCCACACCGCTCGCTCCTACAAAGAGCATGCACGTATCGGCCTTGTCGTCTTCTGCCTCGCGCTCGCGTAAACTTGCGCGCTTCTCGCAGCCCGCTAGGCTGCAATCAATATTTTTCAAAGGTGCCCGCCATGCCTTGGCTGCAAGTCCGTCTCGCCATCAGCCCAGAACAAGCCGAAACCTACGAAGACGCTTTCCTTGAAGTGGGCGCCGTGTCGGTGACCTTCATGGACGCCGAAGATCAGCCGATCTTCGAGCCGGAACTCAACACCACCCCGCTGTGGTCGCACACGCACCTGTTGGCCCTGTTCGAAGGAGGCACCGAAGCCGCCAGCGTACTGGCTCACCTCGAGTTGCTGACCGGCAGCCCGCTGCCCGAGCATCACAGCGAAGTGATCGAAGACCAGGACTGGGAACGCAGCTGGATGGACGGTTTCCAACCGATGCGCTTCGGCCAGCGCCTGTGGATAGTCCCGAGCTGGCACGCGGCGCCTGAGCCTGACGCGGTGAACCTGCTGCTGGACCCCGGCCTGGCGTTCGGCACCGGCACTCACCCGACCACAGCGTTGTGCCTGGAATGGCTCGACGGCCAGGACCTGAAGGACTGCAACGTCCTGGACTTCGGCTGCGGCTCGGGGATTCTGGCGATTGCCGCGCTGTTGCTGGGCGCCAGGCGAGCCATCGGCACTGATATCGATGTGCAAGCGCTGGAAGCCTCCCGCGACAACGCCGGGCGCAACAACATTGCCGAATCGCTGTTCCCGCTGTATCTGCCGCAAGACTTGCCGCAGGTTCAGGCCGACGTGCTGGTGGCCAACATTCTTGCCGGCCCGCTGGTTTCCCTCGCCCCGCAACTGTCCAGCCTGGTCAAGCCGGGCGGGCGTTTGGCGCTGTCGGGCATCCTCGCCGAACAAGGTGAAGAAGTCGCCGCCGCCTACGCCCAGGACTTCGATCTGGACCCGATTGCCAATCGCGACGGCTGGGTACGCATCACTGGCCGTCGGCGCTAGAATGAACGCCTGCATAAATCGGATTACCGCATGACCGACAGCTTCGTCACCCAGTGCCCGCATTGCCAAACCAGCTTCCGCGTCAGCCATGCTCAGTTGAGCGTGGCCCGCGGAGTGGTTCGTTGCGGCTCGTGTCTGCAGGTATTCAACGCCGCCAAACAGCTGCTTGAGCAACGGGCCGGCAAGGAAACCCTCAAACCGGTTGCACCGGCGCCCGTCGAACCGCCGGCGCAGCGAGCCATCAGCCAGAAGCAATGGACCGCTGCCGAAATGGATCTGGACAGCCTGGACCTGGACGAAGAGCTCGCCCGGCTCGAACAGCGGGAAATCCAGCCGACGACGGAACTTGCTCGACCTCGCGAAGACAGCCTCAGCGCTCACCGCGATAGCGCCGAGCACGACCAAGCCCCTTGGTCCGACAGCCTCTTCAGTGAGTCAGCCGCCGATCGTGCACAAGCCGCCGACACGCCTACGCCAGAACCGACAATCGAGCCGGGCAAACACTCGCGCACTGAGCCTTCGCTGCCCCTGGAGCCCGTGGAACTGGGCGACGAACCCCAGATACAACAGCTGCGCCTGCATGACCCGCTCGACACCCCGATCCCCTTTGGAGGCCTGTCGGCGACTACCGATGAGATCGACGACGACCTACCCTCGGTAGAGCCCCTGCGCAAGCGACGGGAACGCGGCGAACCGGCCCTGCGCGCGGAAGTGTTGGAGGACCTGACTGACGACCCATTGCAACTGGATTGGCAAAAACGTCGCTCCCCCTGGGGCCGGCGCTTTTTCTGGTTACTGCTGATCCTGCTCGGTGCCGCTGGCCTCGTCGGCCAGTACGTCGCCTACCACTTCGACGAACTGGCGCGCCAGGACCAGTACCGCCCCTGGTTCCAGCAACTGTGCCCGCACATCGGCTGCACCGTGCCGTCCAAGGTCGACATCGCGAAAGTCAAAAGCAGCAACCTGGTGGTCCGCAGCCACCCGGACTTCAACGGCGCACTGGTGGTCGATGCCATCATCTACAACCGCGCGCCCTTCTCCCAGCCCTTCCCGCTACTGGAGCTGCGCTTTGCCGACCTCAACGGCCACCTGATCGCCAGCCGTCGCTTCAAGCCCGGCGAGTACCTCAACGGCGACCTCGAAGGCCTGGCGGAAATGCCACCGCAAACGCCGATCCACATCGCCCTGGACATTCTCGATCCAGGCCCCAAAGCGGTGAACTACAGCCTGAGCTTCCACTCGCCCGAGTGAAACGGCTCACCGTTACGGGCTTGACGGCAGTTTCCTGACGTTGACCGTTCAAACCAAACCGCTGGCGATAACGAATTAACTGTTCAGATTTTGTTCAATTCAGCCTTTATCCAGTCATCGAGAGCGGGTATCATGCCAACCCTTTTTCGAACTCTCATGATCCGGCCCCACAACAGGGAAGTCCTATGTCGGCGGTACGCATCGGTCCGTATACATTGCACAACGGTTTGATCCTCGCCCCCATGGCGGGTGTCACCGATCAGCCCTTTCGCCAGCTGTGCAAGCGACTGGGCGCGGGCCTTGTAGTCTCGGAAATGGTCACCAGCGACATGAGCTTGTGGAACACCCGCAAATCGCGGATGCGCATGATCCACGAAGGTGATCCCGAGCCACGCTCGGTACAGATCGCCGGTGGTGATGCACAGATGCTCGCGGATGCGGCCCGGGCCAACGTCGAACTGGGTGCACAGATTATTGACATCAACATGGGCTGTCCGGCGAAGAAGGTCTGTAACAAGGCCGCCGGTTCCGCCCTGTTGAAGGATGAAGCATTGGTGACCGAGATCCTGCAGGCCGTGGTGGCCGCGGTCGATGTGCCGGTCACCCTGAAGATCCGCACCGGCTGGGACCGGGCGAACAAGAACGGCCTGACCGTGGCGAAGATCGCCGAACAGGCAGGCATTACGGCGTTGGCGGTGCATGGCCGCACCCGTGCCGATCTGTATACCGGTGAAGCCGAGTACGACACCATTGCCGCGATCAAGCAGGCGGTGTCGATTCCGGTCTTTGCCAACGGCGATATCGATTCGCCCGAGAAGGCCCGGTACGTGCTCGACGCGACCGGTGCCGATGGCCTGTTGGTGGGTCGGGCTGCTCAAGGGCAGCCATGGATTTTTCGTGAGATCGACCATTATCTGCGTACCGGCGAAAAACTCCCGGCACCGGAACTGATCGAGGTGGAACGTATTCTGCTTGAGCATCTGGCCGCGCTGCATGCCTTCTATGGCGACGTCATGGGCGTGCGCATAGCGCGCAAGCATGTGGGCTGGTATCTCGCAACCTTGCCGGGCGCCAGGGAGTTCCGCGCCCACTTCAATCGTTTGCAAGAGACGGAAGCACAATGCGCCTACGTTCGGGGCTTCTTCGCCGAACGTTACAAGAGCCTGACAGGGGACGGAGAAGGGGTGGCCGCATGACGATGATGACCGAGACTTTAGTGAGTGGAACTGCACCCGTGAGCGACAACGTGAATTTGAAACAGCACCTCAATACGCCAAGCGAAGAAGGTCAGACCCTTCGCGGGAGTGTCGAGAAGGCGCTGCACAATTATTTCGCCCACCTTGAGGGCGCTGCCGTCACGGATGTGTACAACCTGGTGCTCTCCGAAGTCGAGGCTCCCCTGCTCGAATGCGTGATGAACTACGTCAAGGGTAACCAGACCAAGGCCAGTGAGCTGCTCGGGCTGAACCGGGGCACCCTGCGCAAGAAACTCAAGCAGTACGATTTGCTGTAAGCATTCAATCAAACCAGAAAGGCGCCCGCGTAAAACCGGTCGCCTTTTTTGCTGACTCCTTTGCTTTTGATGGACATTGAAATGACCGACCAGACTACCCGCCTGCCGATCCGCCGCGCCTTGATCAGCGTTTCCGACAAGACCGGGATCCTCGAATTCGCCAAAGAGCTCGAAGCCCTGGGCGTCGAAATCCTCTCCACCGGCGGGACGTTCAAGCTGCTGCGCGACAACGGCGTTGCCGCAGTGGAAGTCGCGGATTACACCGGTTTCGCAGAAATGATGGACGGCCGGGTGAAAACCCTGCACCCGAAAATCCACGGCGGGATCCTCGGTCGTCGCGGTATCGACGACGCCATCATGAACGAACACGGCATCAAGCCGATCGATCTGGTAGCGGTCAACCTGTACCCGTTCGAAGCCACCATCAACAAACCAGGCTGCGACCTGCCGACCGCGATCGAGAACATCGACATCGGCGGCCCGACCATGGTTCGTTCGGCTGCCAAGAACCACAAAGATGTGGCCATCGTGGTGAATGCCAGCGATTACGCCAATGTCCTGGAAAGCCTCAAGGCCGGCGGCCTGACCTACGCACAGCGTTTCGACCTGATGCTCAAGGCCTTCGAACACACCGCTGCCTACGACGGCATGATCGCCAACTACATGGGCACCGTGAACCAGGCGGCTGAAACCCTCAGCACAGAAGGTCGCAGCGAATTCCCGCGCACCTTCAACAGCCAGTTCATCAAGGCTCAGGAAATGCGCTACGGCGAGAACCCGCACCAGAGCGCGGCGTTCTACGTTGAAGCCAAGCCTGCCGAAGTCGGCATCGCCACCGCGACCCAACTGCAAGGCAAAGAGCTGTCGTTCAACAACGTGGCCGACACCGACGCCGCGCTGGAATGCGTGAAGAGCTTCGTTAAACCGGCCTGCGTGATCGTCAAGCACGCCAACCCGTGCGGCGTGGCCGTGAGCCCGGACGCCGAAGGCGGCATCCGTCAGGCCTACGAACTGGCCTACGCCACCGACACCGAGTCGGCGTTCGGCGGCATCATCGCGTTCAACCGTGAGCTGGATGCTGAAACCGCAAAAGCCATCGTCGAGCGTCAGTTCGTCGAAGTGATCATCGCCCCGTCCGTCAGTGCAGAAGCCCGCGCCATTGTGGCTGCAAAAGCCAACGTGCGCCTGCTGGCCTGCGGCGAGTGGTCGGCTGATCGCGTTCCGGCCTGGGACTACAAGCGCGTCAACGGCGGTTTGTTGGTGCAGAGCCGCGACATCGGCATGATCGGCAGCCAAGACCTGAAAGTCGTGACCAAGCGCGCGCCGACCGAACAGGAAATCAATGATCTGATCTTCGCCTGGAAAGTCGCCAAGTACGTCAAGTCCAACGCCATCGTCTACGCCAAGAACCGTCAGACCATCGGTGTCGGCGCCGGCCAGATGAGCCGCGTGAACTCCGCGCGTATCGCCGCGATCAAGGCAGAACACGCAGGCTTGCAGGTGCAGGGCGCGGTCATGGCGTCGGATGCGTTCTTCCCGTTCCGTGACGGCATCGACAACGCGGCCAAGGTCGGTATCACCGCGGTGATCCAGCCGGGTGGTTCAATGCGCGATAACGAAGTGATTGCTGCTGCTGATGAAGCCGGCATCGCCATGGTCTTCACCGGCATGCGCCACTTCCGTCACTGATAAGACAGCGGCCGCACTGAACCCGGCATCTGCTGCGTTGGAGCCGACCTCGATGATGCTCATTGCCAAAAGGCAACTCCGCTCATCGAGGTCGACTCCGCCTTGCATCTACCGGCTTCATTGCGACCTCCTATGGCGTGAAGCGCTTTAGGCTCTAAAACAGAATTAGCGTCATCCGAGGTTTTTGAAATGAATGTTTTGATCATTGGCAGCGGTGGCCGTGAACACGCCCTGGCCTGGAAAGTGGCTCAGGATCCGCGCGTGCAGAAAGTGTTCGTTGCCCCAGGCAACGCCGGCACCGCCATTGAAGCCAAGTGCGAGAACGTCGCTATCGACGTGCTGGCCCTTGAGCAACTGGCAGACTTTGCCGAGAAGAACGTTTCCCTGACCATCGTCGGCCCGGAAGTGCCGCTGGTTGCTGGCGTTGTCGACCTGTTCCGCTCCCGGGGCCTGGATTGCTTCGGTCCGACCGCTGGTGCCGCGCAACTGGAAGGTTCGAAAGCCTTCACCAAGGATTTCCTGGCTCGCCACAAGATCCCGACCGCCGATTATCAGAACTTCACCGAGATCGAGCCGGCCCTGGCTTATCTGCGTGAAAAAGGCGCACCCATCGTGATCAAGGCCGATGGCCTGGCCGCCGGTAAAGGCGTGATCGTGGCCATGACACTGACTGAAGCCGAAGACGCGGTGCGCGACATGCTCGCTGGCAACGCGTTTGGCGACGCCGGCTCCCGGGTGGTGATCGAAGAGTTCCTGGACGGCGAAGAAGCCAGCTTCATTGTCATGGTCGACGGCAAGAACGTGCTGCCGATGGCCACCAGCCAGGACCACAAACGCGTCGGCGACGGCGACACCGGTCCGAACACTGGCGGCATGGGCGCTTACTCTCCGGCACCGGTCGTCACGGCCGAAGTCCATCAGCGGGTCATGGATCTGGTGATCTGGCCGACCGTGCGCGGCATGGCCGAGGAAGGTAACGTTTATACCGGCTTCCTCTATGCCGGCTTGATGATCGACAAGGCTGGTAACCCAAAAGTTATCGAGTTCAACTGCCGTTTCGGCGATCCTGAAACCCAACCGGTGATGCTGCGTTTGCAGTCGAGCCTGGTGTTGCTGGTCGAAGCAGCCTTGGCTCAGGCGCTGGACAAAGTCGAAGCACAATGGGATCCACGTCCGAGCGTCGGTATCGTATTGGCCGCTGGCGGCTACCCGGGTGACTACGCCAAAGGCGTTGCCATCAACGGCCTCGATGCAGCCGCGGCACTGGAAGGCAAAGTCTTCCACGCGGGTACTGCGCTCAAGGACGCTCAGGTGGTCACGGCCGGTGGTCGGGTGCTGTGCGCAACCGCCATGGGCGCCAGCGTCGACGCAGCCCAGCAGCAGGCTTACAAACTGGCGGCTAAAATCGACTGGGAAGGCTGCTTCTACCGCAAGGACATTGGCTACCGCGCCATTGCCCGCGAGCGTGGCGAAAATCAGGAATAAGCCATCATTCGGCCAGGCAAGGGCTTGCGGCCCTTGCCGGACTATTCCGGCGCCGCGCATAGTTATAATCTGGCATTAACCTACGAAGGGATTTCGCCGTGCGCTGGCTCAGGATTGCCATAGGCTTTACCGTCACTCTGCTGACCTTGCTCTGCATGCTCCCGGCCCAGGCCACGCAAGGCAGTGGCTGGGCGGTATTGCTCGACGAACAGGGCGACCTGCA
Organism: Pseudomonas sp. LBUM1673; assembly: GCF_059695645.1. Taxonomy (NCBI): domain Bacteria; kingdom Pseudomonadati; phylum Pseudomonadota; class Gammaproteobacteria; order Pseudomonadales; family Pseudomonadaceae; genus Pseudomonas; species Pseudomonas sp. LBUM1673. The sequence continues at coordinate 747,674 of NZ_CP166780.1, read as the reverse complement.
GCTGAGCGACATCCGCTCCAGCCGCTACACCAATCAATTCAGCCCCATCGAACTCGACCGCCTCACCGCAGCCGAGCCCGAGGGTGCGCTATGGCTGCGTTTCAGGCTCGCGCCCGGCAAGCACGAACAGTTACTGCGAGTGTTCGCCCCGGACCTGTCGTACCTCAATCTGTATGTGCTCGACGGCGACCAGCTGATCGATCAATTGAATACCGGTACCGGGAAGCCCCAGGCTGAGCGCCCCCTGCCCAGCAGCGACTTCATGTTGCCGCTGCCGCAAAGCGACAAAACCCTCGACGTCTACCTGCGACTGGTCTCCGAACACCAGCTGCGGCCTTACATCACCCTGCAATCAGCGGTCATGACCGCGGCCGCTCAGAACCAGACGCTGATCTACGGCCTGCTCTTTGGCTGCATCGGGATGCTGATTCTGCATAACCTGACCCGCTACGCTTATACCCGCTCGCGCAGCTGCCTCTGGTTGGCAGCGTGCGAAGGGTTGTTGCTGCTCAGCCTGGTGCTGCTGTTGAACCTGGCCGGGCCATGGTTGCCGAACTGGCCTGTTGTGCAGACACCCGGTGCCTACCTCGCCTTACTGCTGACCGCGCCTTGCGGTCTGATGTTCGCCTACCGTTTCTTCGCCCCGCTCGGCCCACACCCGCTGAACAAGCTGCTGCTGGGGGACATCCTGATCATCGTGGTCTGCGGCTTGCTGCTGTTGTTCGTCAATACGCTGCCGCTTAACCTCATCACGTACGCGCTGGTAGCCCTGGCCGGCCTGAGCATGCTGTTCGTCGGTGTCCATCACTGGCAAAAAGGTTATCGCCCGGCGCGCCTGTTCGTGGCGGCCATGGTGGTATTCAACCTCGGCACATTGATTATCCTGCCGGCGCTGCAGGGGCTGACCCTTGTCGCTCCGCAGGGCCTGATCATCACGCTGCTGGCGTTTATCTGTATCAGTGGCCTGTTGATGAGTGTTGCCCTGGGCGAGCGACAGCGCAGCATCACCGAAAACCGCTTCAGTATCAGTCGCGACCTGGCCGCCAGCAACGCCGAGAACAACGCCAAGGCCGAATTTCTGGCGAAGATCAGCCATGAAATCCGTACCCCGATGAATGGCGTGCTGGGCATGACCGAACTGCTGCTGGGCACTCCGTTGTCGGTCAAGCAGCGCGACTATGTGCAGACCATCCATAGCGCCGGCAACGAACTGCTGACGCTGATCAACGAAATTCTCGACATCTCCAAACTCGAGTCCGGGCAGATCGAACTGGACGACGTGCAGTTCGATCTCAATGCCCTGATCGAAGACTGCCTGAGTATCTTCCGCGCCAAGGCCGAACAGCAGGACGTCGAGCTGATCAGCTTTATCCAGCCGCAGGTACCGCGCGTCATCAGCGGAGATCCGACGCGTCTACGCCAGACCCTGCTGAGCCTGCTGGAAAACGCCCTGAAGAAAACTGACGAAGGCGAGATCCTGATCGTCGTCGCTCTGGATGAACGCAGCGCCAAACCGCGGCTGCGCATCGCCGTGCAGGACAGCGGCCAGCCAATGGAGGCGGAAGAACGCGATGCGTTGATGCACGCCGAACTGCACAGCAAACACTTCCTCTCGGCCACCAGCCTGGGGGGCAATCTGGGGCTGGTGATTGCCCGTCAGCTGATCCGGTTGATGCAGGGTGAATTCGGCATCAAGAGCGGCACCAACCAAGGCAGCACATTGTGGCTGACCCTGCCGCTGGACCCCGACCGTCTCGAACATCCGACTTCGGACCTCGACAGCCCATTGCAAGGCGCGCGCGTACTCGTCGTGGACGACAACGACACCTGTCGCAAGGTACTGGTGCAGCAGTGCAGCGCCTGGGGCTTGAACGTCAGCGCCGTGCCGTCCGGCAAGGAGGCTCTGGCGTTGCTGCGCACCAAGGCCCACCTGCGCGACTACTTCGACGTGGTCCTGCTGGACCAGAACATGCCTGGCATGACCGGCATGCAACTGGCCGCCAAGATCAAGGAAGACCCTAGCCTGAACCACGACATTCTGCTGATCATGCTCACCGGCATCAGCAACGCTCCGAGCAAGATCATCGCGCGCAACTGCGGGATCAAACGCATTCTCGCCAAACCGGTGGCCGGCTACACCCTCAAGACCACCCTGGCGGACGAACTGAATCAGCGCAACAAAGGCCCGGCCACCTCACAGCATCTGCCCACAGACCCCACCCTTCCGGTCAAGGTGCCCAGCGATTTCCGCATCCTGGTGGCCGAAGACAACAGCATCTCGACCAAGGTTATTCGTGGAATGCTGGGTAAACTCAACCTGCAACCGGACACCGCCAGCAATGGTGAAGAAGCCTTGATGGCGATGAAGGCCCAGCGGTACGACCTGGTGCTTATGGACTGTGAAATGCCGATCCTCGACGGCTTCTCCGCCACCCAGCAATTGCGTGCCTGGGAAGTCGGCAACCAACGGACTCGCACCCCTGTGGTAGCGTTGACCGCGCACATCCTCGCCGAACACAAAGAACGCGCGCGTCAGGCTGGCATGGACGGGCACATGGCCAAGCCGGTCGAGTTGTCGCAACTGCGCGACCTGATCGAGCATTGGGTTGCCCAGCGTGATCAGCAAAATCGCGCCACGACACAACCGTCGTGAGCCGACAGCCCCGCTAGCGCCTGATAGACTCCCCACGACTTCCCTCGCCAGTGAGCTTGCACGATGCTCCATGTGTTGTTCAGCGTTTACCTGAAGATGCTGGTGCTCTACAGCCCATTCTTCGTGTTGTCCTGCTTCATCAGCCTGACCCGCGGTTACTCGCGCAAGGAACAACGTCGCCTGGCCTGGAAAGTGGCGATTGCCACACTGGTCTCCAGCGTCTTGCTGTACTTATTCGGGCGAGTGATTTTCAGCGTGTTCGGGATCACCGTGGATGCGTTCCGCATCGGCGCTGGCAGCGTGCTGTTCATCTCGGCACTGGGCATGGCCCAAGGCAAGTCGGCGGTGCAGACCGACAACGTGCAGCAGGACGTGACCATCGTCCCGCTGACGATTCCCCTGACCGTCGGCCCCGGCACCATCGGTGCCCTGCTGGTCATGGGTGTGAGCCAGCCGCACTGGGACGACAAACTCATGGCCATCATCAGCATTGCCCTGGCCAGTTTTACCGTCGGCGTGGTGCTGTATCTGTCGAACCGCATCGAGCGGATTCTCGGTGATCAGGGTTTGCAGATTGTCAGTCGGCTGATGGGGTTGTTCGTGTGCGCACTGGCGGCGCAGATCATCTTCACGGGAGTGAAGGGATACCTCGTGCCCTGAACGCCCCGTCAAAGTCCTGGAGCCGCACCCAGCCAACAAAAGGCCGCGAACGGAATCATTCGCGGCCTTGTTTTTTCAATCAGTGAAGTCTGATCGGTGTTTGTTCACGATGTCAGCGTCTGGTTTGCTTTCTGGAAAACCGACTCTTCCAGCAACGCCTGAAGGGTCGCGCTGCCAGTCAGCCCTTTCCTTCCCAGCAACCGCTCCACGAACTTCGATACCGGCCGTGACTGCTGATTTTCAAATGCAAGGAACACATCACCGCGCAATGCCGGATCAGTGGAGCAGACATCACGAAAAATCAGGCTGTGCTCACTGTCCGGATCAACAATGACCAGATGTTGCTGGACAATCTCGAACAGCAGTTTTTCCGGTGCATCGAATTCCCAGATCAACTTGCCCGGAACGGTGGGCACTTCATCCAACGCATGCCGGCAGTCAACGATGACCGAGTCCAGTCTCAACCAAGCGGCCTTCGACAGATGACACGTCACGGCCCCCTGCCCCAGGCGCAGGATCAACGTGTTGACGTCATCGGGAATCAGCGGCAACAAATCATCCATTCTGCTGTGCCCCTCCACGACCAGCACTTGGGCATTGCGCTGGATGTAGTCGAATGGCCCGATGCTTTGCATACCCGGATAAACCTGCACTTTCCCTTCCTGGCGTTCATGCAACAACACATTGGCCTTTTGAGTGCCCAGCATCGCAAAATCCGTGGGCAGGGTTTTACCGGCAATCCGGATCAGCCGGGCGCTTTGCAGGTCATACCATTGCAAGCTGTCAGGGCCGGACTCCACGGATACAAACTCATCATGATCCGAACCGTCCAGTAGCACCTGCAGACATTCGGTCAGATGTTCGCCCTGCGCAGTCACCCAAGCGTGGTTGACGCCAGTGATCACCTCCGGCTCCTGATAGCGAAGCTGCAGCGATACGCCATCAACGGTTGTCCCTTGCAAACCGGCCCCCTCAATCGCCACATCGGCAAACCGCCAGTCCGCCCATTCATGTTCAGGAGCCGGCAACACGTCGCTCAGCAACAGTTGCGAGCCCTTGCCAAACGCCCGGTCGAGCTGCTGCGGATCGATGAACTTCTGGCTCCAGATCTCGCCGCTCGAAAGATCAAACAACCAGACCGCCTGCTTGTCCGGGGTAACCTCGAGCAAGCGCACTTCCTTGTCGCGCCCCGGATCGCACAACAGCAGACGGTTGTCCACGAACCAGGCGCACAAGTTGCCGTCACCCTTGACGTTGCGCAAGCCGACGATGGCAAAACTCTTGACCGGGTAACGCTTGGCAATCGGCTCCAGCGCCTGCCACCACTGAGCGCGATCCTTGAGCCACTGCTCGCCCAGGCCACCCAGTTGCACTTCGCCTTGTTCGGTCAGATTAAAGAACAGCCCCTCTTCATCAAGTATCAGGTAGCCGTTCTCAACGGCTACGACCTGCGTGAGCCCTTCGGGCTCTACCCATCGGTGCGACCATTGCGCCTTGTCCTGCGCCACGGTTCGCTGCAGCCGGCAAAGCGTCTGGTCGAGCCGGTTGTAGATGAAAAACACGCCGCTTTCGTCCGCCATCGGCAGCAGCACCAGATCGCTCAGGTTCTTGATGGAGTCGTGCCAGCCACGCGCGTGACGTGGAAGGGGCAGCGGATGGATCAGCAAATGATCGCGGCTGCGAACCCACACCATATCTCGTTTGTCCGGATCGAACTTCCAACTGATCGAAACGTAAGATGCCGGCTGCCAGTCGACCGTTGTGACGCCCTCCCTGACAGGTACAGGGCGGGCAGTTATATACTTGCCCAGCACCAATGACCAATCGGCCAGCGTCTCGCCGGCAAACACGATCGCCTGTAGCTCGCGCGCCATGTCGTGGGTTACGGAACTCAATAGCAGCAGCCCCTCGTGAATCAGGTAATTGAACCGCCTGGCGCCGTGAGGGCTGATGATGTTTTGCACGACATGAATCACCCCATGGGCATCCGCTTCGATAGCGCCAATCGTGTTCTTGCCTTCCGCCAGCAGTAAACGGTATCGATGCTTGAGCAAGCCGCTGACGGCGTCGACCTGCCAGATGTCGTAGCTGTCCGGATCGTAGAAGTACGCAAAACCATCGGCGACCAGCGCCAGCCGTGCATCGTCGGTGTCACCGACGTTCTCGTTGCGGATGTACAGGAAGCGGTCTTCGCCGGCGTCATACCAGGCCGTGGTGTAACGCGGTTTCTGCGGCGATTCGAACGGAATCAGCCAGTCATGAACCGGCGTATACGGCAGTACCAGACGATGCTCTTGGGCGAGGGTCTTGTAATGCCCCAGCAACGTTTGCTCATCGAGTCCGGCAGATGCGGTCTGCTCAAGAATGTTCAACTGGCGTTTGCCGCGATCGACGCTGAACAGTTGCTGATCCGCCGTCCTGATCAGCACCTCATGGTGACCTTTGCCAGAAAAGGTTACCTGTACGGTGCCGATGTACAGCTCGCCGAAGGGCTCGACCCGGATGTCACCTTCGCTGGCCCAGGTTGCCTGTAAGACCCAGCGGCAACGCCTCAGGCTCGGTGCTTGCAGTCCAATGCTCACTCCAGGGTTGAGCGTCAACGAACAGGAATCTCCGGCGCCTGTAATTTTGTACGATACCTTGCCCTGCCAGGCTGCCGGAAGAACCGGTATCGCCAGGGCGCGTTCGACCTCATCGAGCTGTACCTCGATGACCGTTTCCCGATACACCGGAAACCGTCGATGAAGGATGTAGTGGGAAGGAAAGGAATAGAACGAAAATAGAAACAGCCACTGGCCGTCCGCTTTCTTTTTTTCCAGGCGCCGGGCGGTGTCGAAACCGCGATCGTGACGTGAACTGGCAAAAGGCAGCGCCTTGTACTCATAGCCGTAACAAGTCTGCGGCGTGCATGGCAGCACGATGGGTTGCCCCCCCGGCGGAGCAAATCCGATCTGATCGGGCAGGTTCAATTGCTGGCGGATATCGATCGCCCGAGCGTAATCGGGATCGAAGTCCGGCACACCGAAATGGTCGCGCAACGGATACAGCTTCGGGCTGTCGAGCAGTAACTTCCCGGCAGCCAGATCAATGCTTTTGACAATCAGCGACGGTTGCACGACCCACGCGGCCAGAGTGTGATCGAATCGGTAGCCGATCCCACGATAGGCATGTTCCAGGTCGTCGAAAAACTTCCCGACTTCCTGCGCATCACGCGCGATGCTGGCAAACCCCTGCGCGAGTGCCGCGACACCGACGGCCAATCCACCGAGAATCACACCAGCGCCACCGAGCACCGCAGCGGCGGTCGATGCGCCGGCCCACGCCGCACCGAAGCCACCCGCCATCAACGCCAGGCTGGCGGAGTCGAATGTCAATTGAGTGCCGAACTGCGCCTTTTCGACTTCACTTTGCGCGGTCGACAGCTGATAGACATCAAAGCCGACATTGGCCAGGCCCAATAGGGCACCAACACCCTCATTGGCCGCATGCCCCAACGCTTCGCCGACCACTGGTGCGCAAGTGCGTGCAATGAGCTTTTCTTCACCCAGTGCGGCTCGAACCAATTGAACCAGGCCTACCACATCGATGACGTTGCCATGTACCAACTGCGCATAGTTGACGTAGGCGTGCAGGCGCACGGCGGTGGTCAACGTCCGGTCGCCCCCTTCTCGCCCCCGCAACGCGTTCATCAGCGCCTGAATCGTGAATCCCGCATTGAGGGTGTGGACACTGCCGGCCTCCTCCGGACTCAGCGGGCTGCCCGTCTCGGCAGATTTGCGTGCCAGGGTCGAAAATTGCTCCGTCAGCCAGTTTTTGATCCGCAGCAGGCGATGGTCATCGCTGACCACCTGTACCACATGTTCAGGCACGGACGGATCGATCAGACTCAGCCGATATTTGCCCTCGGGCGTAATCTCCAGGGTTTCGAACAACGGCACCAGCGGCGTGGCCGACGGATGCAACTCCTGCAGCCCGACCGTAGCCTGTGCGATCTGCTGCCCCCACCAATGGCTGTCCAGCCCCAGCAGGCTCATGCCCAAATGTGAATTGTCGACCAGTGATCGTCCATGGGCGCTATTGAGGCGCTGGCGAAGCGGACGCGCGGGTTGTCCCGACAATGGATCCGACGTCAGCACTCTCGCCACATCAAACCCGGCGGACAGTGGCAAGGCAGACACCCGCTCCCCCTGCAGTTCGATCAGATCGAACATGGGCCGGCCCCCGGCACCGTAAGCGGCATAAAATCTGGCCATGCCCATTTTGAGGAAAAAGTGCTCCAGCGCCCGCGTGAACATGGGCGCATTCTCGAATTCGAACAGACCGAAGTTGGGGTCATAAAAATGATAGAGGACGTGTTCGCCAGCGACGGTTTTCGCCACCAGCATCGAGTGATTGTCAGAGTTGAGCATCAGCGTACGGGTGTCGGCATGGTTCTCCAGTGCAGCAGTGACCTGCCCCAGATCGGCGCGGCTCAGCGGCGTCCCCACCTCACTCAATTGAGTACCCCGCAGTTCCTCCAGCGCTTGCACAAAGGCTACTGACTCACTTTGTTCCGGTTCGATGGCGGCCAGGTAGAAGCGTTCGCGCAGACGATGGGAGGCCATCTCACCCTGCGCAAAGGCCGCACTCATCATCAGCGCCAACGGGTAGCAGCGCCCACCGATCGTTTCTCCGTCGCCGTTGAGCAACAGATCCTGGGGCACCAGTTTTACGCTGCTGGCTTCGAATTGGCCGAGCACTTGATCCAGCCGCTCACTGATCTGCAGGCGATGCTCAAGGGTGGCCACCTGCTCGATCCGCGCCACATGGCGGCCCCATTGATGCTGGGTCTGCGCTTTCACTAATGCCGCTTTTTTCAGATCCAGTGCACTACCGGACAATGCCGACGGCTCATCGAAATCGCTGACCAGGCCGGCCATGAATGCCGGAGCCCTGCGCTTGTACAGATACCGTTCAATGACGGCGTAACGACTGGAGGTACCCAATTCACGAACGCTGTTGGCCAGATTGTCCAATTCGCCGGTGAATGTCGCGAAGTTCTGGCTATGCAGTGAATCCATCCCCAACAACACGCCCAGCGACAGCTTTTGCAGTGGGCTTGTCTCAACGAGATGAAGTTCGCCATGGGCCATCCCGCTCAGCACCTCATCCAGGCCCAGGGTCTGGATCCGCGCATCGCTGAGGAAGGCCGAAGGCCGCGCGTCGGCAGCCTGATTCTTGATGGCCTGACGGTCAGCAAAGCTCAGCGGTAGCGGTTCCTCGAAGACAATCGCGCCATCATGCCCCTGTCTCATCGCCTGGATGAACGGCTCGCCAAGCCCGTCGACCAGACGCTGCAAGACGTCGGTCAGCAGCACCGCTCGCCCTTCGATCAATGGCCAGCCTTGTTCGAACTCAATCGTCGAGCCCTTGAGCAGTTGTGCGATATCGCCTTGATAGCGGGTTTTGTATTGGCCCTCTTGCCAACGCTTCTGCTCGTCTTCGACCCATTCCACAGGATCGGTTGCGTTGTCTTTCCAGGAATGATCCAGCTCCTCTTCGGTGGCGCGGTTAACCGATGCGTAGCGCGCAATGGCCGCCTCCTCGCGTACGCTCTCAGCCACCGAGGGGGTCAAGTGCGCTTTGGCATAATCGGCCATGCCATCACGTATGGCACCAGGACCGGTCAGGTAGATGGTTCCTTCGCTTTGACGGCGGATGCCGTCGCTGAAGTAGCTCGCAGCAGCACTTGCCAGAAATCCCGCGAGGATCTCTTCTTGATTTGGCAGTTCGATCAGCGGCCCATACGTTCTTTCCAGCACTTCCTGCGCTAGCGGCAACATCCCTGCAAAGTCGTTCAATGCAACACCGCGCTGCGCAGCCAGGTGAGTCGTGGCATCGATCAAGTCATAGTTGAACCGCATACGTTCGATCACGGTTTGCAGCGTCGCCGAACGGGGATGCGCCATCAGGAACGCATTCGTCATCGAACTGCCTTCGGCCACGGCACGCAGCATAAAAGGTCGAGCCAGCCGATCCGTCGGCGGCTGGAAAACCTGGCTCAGGGCCGGCCGGCTTTTGGCAAAGGCCTCCAGTGCCGGCAGGTGTTCTGAAGGAATGCTTTTGGAATAGTGGGTGGATGCCTGACGCCCCGGCATCCATTCGGGATTGTGATTGAGCAACAACTGCAAAACCCCCAGGCGGGCATCGACGCCCAGAACACTGATGTCGACGCCGCCCAGGGTTTTCACCAACGGCGGCAGGTTATCGACATCGGCATAACTGCCGCCTTCGCCATACAGGACTTCGGCGCGCACAACATCGGACGCTGCCGCCAGATTGCCGCGCAAACGGGTTTCCCGTTCGTAGATGTCCTGCAGTAGCAACGGCACTGCGGCACCGTCAAGGTCGCGCAACTGCAAGTCACCCTCGGCCATCTCCAGCACACTGCGATGATTTCGTTGCTGCAGCGCTTCCAGTTCCGCCGCATCCTGACCATAGGCGCGGGTCAGCAAATCCATTCGGGCCTCATCGGCCGACTCGCCTTTTGCCACCGCCGCATTGATGTGTGCATGCATCTGTTGCTTCAGAACAATGGCACGCTCCTCGTACAGGCTGGCCAGTTCATCTTCAGAGATAATCTTGCCACCCACCTGCGACAGGGCATCTGCCTTGGCGGCCTCAACAATCAGCTTGTTGGTTTGATAGGCCAGCAGCGCATCGCTGTCGTACCAGAGATTGAGTGTGTAGCCATGCCCGGCCAGCACTTGTTTCCACACGTTGAGGTAATCGCGCTGAATGGCGCCGACACCGCCGCCGAGCCAGACAAAGTGCAACGTCTTTGAAACTTCTGTAGCCGCTGTTTTCATCTGCTCGACGCAGAACTGAACACGCGAGTCGAACCCTTCGACTTTGTCGTATATCTGCGACAGATTCGGGGGATGGTTTTCACTCGCCGCCGCAGGCGTTTGCTCTTCCAGATCGCGCCTCACTCGAGGCTTGCCCAGCAATTGCTCCAATGTCTGTTTGAATAGTCCCAACGGCTCGAGCAACCTTGGCGAATCCATGCCCCCCACGCAGGCAAAGTAATAACGCAACAGCGCCTCGTAAAACTTGCTGTCCTTATGTGGCAATAATGCCTGTTCAAGATCCGCCAATTTGAAAAGCTCAACAAAATCAACGTAACTGTCATTATTTCCGACTTCCATATCTTGCATAAAAAACATCTCCCCATTAGCTCTGACAATAACGTAAAAAGCCAAAACAACCATTAAAACAATTAAACTCAAACCGAAAGAAATTCAATTTCAATGACACGTTAAGTTCCGGACAAAACTATTATGCAAAGGCAGCTCATTCAAACTTGAAGAAATTCAAATAATGTCAAAAGAAACATCGAAAAACACTCAATCCAGCCAGCCGAATTCACCAGCGACAAAGTCGTTTACTGGAATAAGCGACCTATAAACGCACAAGGCCGCGAACCCAATGGTTCGCGGCCTTGTTTTTGACCCAGACATTTAAAGCCGACAGTGTTAACTAAAGCTCACAAATAATCGAAGTTGCTTACAACTCCCCTCTGCGGCGAAAAGAAACGCTGTCAGGAAACAGGCTTTTCTCCGTACCAGCGTGGCGTGTATACCCATTCGCCGCCCCCGGCGCGGGGGAAGGTGCAGGTGGTGGACGAGCCGATCAGCACCATGGTGCGCATGTCCACCTGATCCGGGGTCAACGCACCCAGCGTGGTGGTACGCAGGGTCTGGCCTGGCCGGCCGATATCCCGTCCGAGCACCACCGGCGTTTCAGGGGTGCGGTGCTGCGCGACGATTTCCAGTGCGCGTCCCAGTTGCCAGGGACGGGCGCGGGAGATCGGGTTGTAGAACGCCAGCGCCAGATCCGCTTGCGCAGCCAGATCCAGACGCTTCTCGATGATCGACCACGGCTTGAGGTTGTCCGACAGCGACATCACGCAAAAATCATGGCCCAACGGCGCACCGGCCTGAGCCGCAGTGGCCAGTGAGGCGGACACGCCCGGCAGTATCTCCAGATCGACGTTGTGCCAGGCCGGATCGCTCGACTCGTGCAACGCCTCAAGCACCGCTGCCGCCATGGCGAACACACCCGGGTCGCCGGACGACACCACGATCACCGAACGACCTTGCGCCGCCAGTTCAAAGGCGTGGCGGGCACGCTGCATTTCTTCGCGGTTGTCAGTGCAATGCAGTACCTGATCGGAGCGGAAGGGACCGGCCATGCGCACGTAGGTTTCGTAACCCAGAACGTCGGTGGCCCGCGCCAGTTCGGACTTCACGGCAGGCACCATCAGTTCGGCCGCGCCCGGTCCGAGACCGATCACCGCCAGACGCCCGCGCGGGCGGCCGATCTGTGTCACGTCCAATGGCTGTGCGGCGACGGCGATGGCCAGGCACTGCGCCACCGCAATGATCGTTGCATCAGGCACCGCGCTGCGCGCCAACTCACCGCCATCGGCTGCCGCCGCAACGAAGCGCAGTGGCACACCGAGCTCCAGCGCCGCTTCACGCAATGCCGCACTGGCTATCAAATCATCAGCCGCCACCAGGCACGCCAACGCTTGCACTGCCACTTTCGCCTGCTGCAATGCCGCGCGAACCCTGTTCGGTAGATCCGCCACTTCGGCACTCACCGCCACCGCGACGCTGCGCGGATAAATCAGCAGTTCGTTGGCGCTCGCCTCACGCTCGGCACTGCCGACATGGATCGAACGCTGCGCCTGCGGATCTTCCGGCAGTTGCGCCTGATCCAGCCACGGCGCCCCCCCTTCGATACGCACGCTGTGCCCGGCGAGCAGGTCGGAGACGAAACGCTTGCCCAGCTCCAGATCGCCCAAGGCATAACCGCTGGGCGGATTGAGCAGGCAGGTGCCAAAGCGCAATTCACCACTGGTGGTGATCGCCGCAGCGACCTGCAACCCGGCAGCGATCTCCCGCGCCATGCCATTCACCCCGCCGAGGCCGCCAAGCAGCGGCACCACCGCACTGCCGTCTTCAGCCACCGCCAGAACCGGCGGCTCGGCACCTTTTTCCAGCAGCAACGGCGCCAGGGTACGAATCACAATCCCCGCCGCGCAGAGGGCGATGATCGGCGTGTCCTGTTGATACAGCTCGCGCAGGGTCGCGCCGAACTCGTGATAGACACGGTCCGCGCCTTCCACCCGTTCGGCCAATCCATGGATCAGTGCGCCGGGGTATAGCTGCGCAATCTTGCGTGCGGTGGCGAGGCTGCCATTGCCGAGAATGACAATCGCTGGAGCGCAATGGGCCATCAGCCTTGCCACCTTTCACCGGGAACGATGATCAACGAGAAATACGGCGAAGACATCGGCTCGACCTGATCCAGCGGCACGATTTTCTGATTGGCCATGGTCGCGCGCTCGACGTACAGCGCACGCCCCGCCAGACCCAGCTCTTCGAGCACCTGACGGACCTTGGGGAAGTTGCGCCCCAGTTTCATGATCACCGCCGCATCGGCATCGGCCAGTCGCCGCTTGAGGTCTTCGTGGGGCAGCACACCCGACAACACCGACAGGCTCTGATTGCGATACACCAGCGGTGCACCGAGTACCGACGCACCGCCGAGCATCGAGCAGACACCCGGCACCACTTCGGCTTCATAACGCTCGGCCAGACGATCGTGCAGGTACATGTAGGAGCCGTAGAAGAACGGATCGCCTTCGCAGATCACCGCCACGTCACGGCCAGCGTCTAGATGCGCGGCGAGTTGTTCGCCGGCGGCGTCATAGAAATCGCTGATCACTTGTTCGTACGACAACGGCGCCGGCAGCGCTTCGGTGGTCACCGGGTAAACCAGCGGCAACAGGGTTTGTGCGTCCTGCAGATGCGCTTCGATGATGCCGAAGGCGTTGCCCTTCTTACCCTTGGCGACGAAGTACGCCACCACCGGCGATTCGCGCAGAAGGCGCAAGGCTTTGACGGTAATCAGTTCCGGATCACCGGGGCCGACGCCCAGGCCAATCAAACGTCCAGGTTGCTGCATCATTCGATCTCCGTGGCGAGGGCGTTGACGGCGGCGGCGGCCATGGCACTACCGCCCAGCCGGCCTTGCATGATGACGAAAGGCACACCACGGCTGTCTGCCGCGAGCATCGCCTTGGATTCGGCGGCGCCGACGAAGCCCACCGGGAAGCCGAGGATCAGCGCTGGTTTCGGCGCGCCGGCGTCGAGCATTTCCAGCAGATAAAACAGTGCGGTCGGCGCATTGCCGATCACCACCACGCTGCCTTCCAGGTGCGGGCGCCACAGTTCCAGCGCGGCGGCGGAACGGGTATTGCCCAACTCGCGGGCAAGCTCCGGGACGCTGTCATCGCGCAGGGTGCAAATCACCGGATTGTTGGCGGGCAAACGCGCGCGGGTCACGCCTTCGCTGACCATCCGTGCGTCGCACAGAATCGGCGCGCCAGCGGCTAACGCATCACGCCCGGCCTTGCCTGCGCCTTCGGAGAATTGCAGACCGTCGATAGCCTCGACCATGCCGCAGGCGTGGATCACCCGCACCGCGAGTTTCTCCAGATCGGCCGGAATGCGCGCAAGGTTGGCCTCGGCACGAATGATCGCGAAGGAGTTGCGATAGATCTCCTGACCGTCGCGGATGTAATCAAGCATCAAGGGAACTCCGTGAGCGGGCGTCGAGCAAGGCTGCGACCGCTTCAATAGTAAGGTTGCATGCGTGCAGGGCGCCGAAACCCGGCTGCCCCGCATCGCGAAAATAGAGATCGTAATGACCGGGGGCGACGGCCAGTAACGTGACCGGCGCCACATGGGCGGCGGCGCAGGAACGCTGGCAACCGGACACATGCACCGTGTGATCGTGACGTTGCAACAGCGCGGCCAATTGCACGGCGTCGCTTTTGGTATCGGCCAGGCCTTTGCCGCAGCCGCTGGAACCGGTGCAGGCGATCAACCGTGACAAGGGCTGATCGGCCTCACACAGCAGGCCCAGTTGTTCCAGACGCCGAATAACGTCGGGCGCCTGCTGTTTTCGAACATTGGGCAGCAACAGACTCTGCCATGGAGTGAAACGCAGACTCCCGTCGCCGAACTCGTCCGCCAATTGCGCCGCACCTCTGAGCGTGGTGGGGTCGAGCCGTCCCAAAGGAGGTACGGCACCGACATAAACGTATTCGGCTTGCGCCTGTGAATGAGCGCCGATGTGCAGAGCGTCCGGGGCCAACGAACGCTGCCAATCGGTGATCCACTTCAAGGGCACACGTTCGGCCAGGCGAGCGAGAAGTTCTGCGAGCGGGTATTCGGCCAGCAAATGACGCATCCGCGTTTGATCGGGACGTGCCAAATCAAGAAACAACTCCAGCACCGCAACCACCAGCGCGTGCCCTTGCTCAAGTGACACCGCGCCTGCGGGCCTGTCTGTGGGGCAACCCGCCAGGCCGAACGCCAGCAACCGCTCGCCATCTCGCTCAGCAGCGGACAACCACAGATCATGGGGGTGTTCGAGCATCGCCAACGCTTCGCCGCCATCGAGCTGCACGGCAAACTTGGCGCTGAGTTCGTGAAAGCGCTCATGGCTTTGCAGGCTGGTGAGGATCTGTTCCGCCAGCGCACGCGTGTCGAAAAGCATGTGCCGATCAATCCCCGCGGCCGGGCTGAGCATCAGATTGCGCACATCGTCGCCCGCTGCGGTACGCGGGCCCAATCCTGCGGCGAGCAGGCTGCCAATCAGTGCCGTCTGTTCGCTGCCAATTCCGCGAATCTGCAGGTTGGCGCGGTTGGTCGCCTCTATCACGCCCCCGGCAAACCGTTCGGCCGCACTGGCCACCGCTTCAGCCTGGGCGGCGCTGATCGAGCCGCCGTTCAATTTGATCCGACAGATGCCGCCATCCAGTGCCGGGACGATACGCAGCAACCCCGGGCAGGCCGAGGGGCGTAAGGCGGTGGACATCGGGCGTTCGTTCAAAGGGGCGACCGGCTGTGTGGGAAAGGCGCTTCGCGGGCGAAGGCGCGGTATTATGCCTGCTTTGTCCGACGGCATGAAAAGCCTGCCCGTCGGAACAGTCCGTTTGAGGACTTTTTTTGAGGACGGCAGATGTCACCCTGGCTGACAGTAGTAGGTATCGGTGAAGACGGCTTCAAGGGCCTGGGCAAAAACGCCCGTCACGCCCTGCTGGGCGCTTCGCGGATCATTGGCGGTCAGCGGCAACTGGATCTGTTGCCGGTGTGCATTCGCGGCGAGCGGCAATTGTGGCCAAGTCCGTTTTCCCTTGAACCATTGCTGGCACTGCGTGGCGAGCCGGTTTGTGTGCTGGCCAGCGGCGATCCGATGTTCTTTGGCGTCGGCGCCAGCCTGGCGCGGCAACTGCCCGGCGCGGAAATGCTGATCCTGCCTGCCCCGTCTTCCGTGTCACTGGCGGCCGCTCGCCTGGGCTGGCCGTTGCAGGATGTGGTGACCCTGTCGGTGGTCGCCCGCCCTGTCGCCGCGCTCAACGCCCATGTGTTCAGTGGTGTGCGCTTGCTGGTGTTGAGCAACGACGGCCAGAGTCCGGCGGCCATCGCGGCGTTGCTGCGTGAGAGCGGTTTCGGGCCGAGTCGCCTCACCGTGCTGGAGCACTTGGGCAGCGAAGCTGAACGACGCATCGAGGGTGTCGCCAACGATTGGAGCGAGCCGGTGATCGCCGACCTGAACCTGATCGCCATCGAATGCATCGCTGAACCGAACACCCCACGCCTGTCCCGCCTCGCCGGGTTGCCAGACTCTGCCTTCAAGCATGACGGCCAATTGACCAAGCGCGACGTACGCGCCATCACCCTTGCACGCCTCGCCCCGGTCCCCGGCGAACTGCTGTGGGATGTCGGCGCTGGCAGCGGTTCGATCGGCATCGAATGGATGCGCGCTCACCCGAGTTGCCGGGCGCTGGCCATCGAAGCGGATGAAGGGCGGCAGTTGTTGATCGAACACAACCGCGATGCCTTGGGCGTCCCCGGTCTGCAATTGATTCGCGGCAAGGCACCGCAAGCCTTAAATGGGCTGGAACGTCCGGACGCGATTTTCATCGGCGGTGGCATCACCCGCGAGGGCGTGCTCGACACTTGCTGGGTGCAACTCAAACCCGGCGGCAGACTGATCGCCAATGCCGTCACCCTGCAAAGCGAAGTGACGCTGATGGCCTGGCGCGAACGGCATGGCGGTGAACTGACCCGCATTCACGTCGCTCAGGCGCAACCGTTGGGCGAGTTCGACACCTGGCGTCAGGCGCTGCCGATTACCTTGCTGGACGTGACGAAACCCCTCGATGCGTGACGAAACCGCCGAACAACCCGCACCACTGCGCAGCGGCCTGACCACCGGCAGCTGCGCCACCGCCACCAGCCTAGCAGCAGCACGCCTGCTGCTCAGTGGCGTCGAAGCGGACGCCGTCGAGATCATTCTGCCCAAAGGCAAACGGGTGCAAATGCGCCTGGAGTTCTGTCGGCTGATGGACGACGGCGCCGAAGCCGGGACGATCAAGGACGCCGGTGACGACCCGGACGTGACCCACGGTGCCCTGCTCTTTTCCCAGGTGCGCTTGCACAGTGAGCCGGGTATTCGCTTCAGTGCCGGCCGTGGCGTGGGCACCGTCACCCGGCCCGGGCTGGTGCTTAACGTCGGCGAACCGGCGATCAACCCGGTGCCGCGCAAAATGATCTGCGAGCACCTGACGCTGCTGGCCGAGGAGCTGGATTACCAGGGCGGCTTCGAGGTCACGGTGAACGTCGAGGACGGCGAAGCCCTGGCGCTGAAAACCATGAACCCACGGCTGGGGATTCTCGGCGGCTTGTCGATCCTCGGCACCAGCGGCATCGTCCGGCCGTTTTCCTGCGCCGCCTACATCGCCTCGATCCACCAGGGCATCGACGTCGCCAAAACCAACGGTTACCTGCACATCGCCGCGTGCACCGGCAATGCCAGCGAAGACACCATGCGCCGCGTCTACGACTTGCCGGAAATCGCCCTGATCGAAATGGGCGACTTCGTCGGCGCAGTGCTCAAGCACCTGCGCAAAGTGCCTGTGGATAAACTCAGCCTTTGCGGCGGCTTCGGCAAAATCAGCAAACTGGCGGCCGGGCACATGGATTTGCACAGTCGGCATTCAAGCATCGACCTGCCGCAACTGGCCGAATGGGCGGCGGCGGTCGGCGCGGATGAGGGGTTGCAACAGGCGATCCGCGACGCCAATACCAGTCAGCAGGCGTTGGCCATGGCCAGCGCCGCCGGGATCGCTCTTGGCGATGCGGTGTGCCAGCACGCTCTGGACTTTGCCCGTAGCGTGGTGCCGGCGCAGGTTCAGGTCGAAGTATTCGCCATCGATCGCCAGGGCGGGATCGTCGGCCATGCGGGAGTTTTTCAATGAAGCGCGTGTTACTGCTTGGCGGTGTGACTGAAGCGTTGGCCATCGCCCGGACCTTGGGGCCGGAACACATCTACAGCCTGGCCGGCGTCGGTCGCGTGCCGACGGATCTGAACTGCCAGGTTCGGGTTGGCGGCTATGGCGGCGCTGAAGGTCTGGCGCAATTCATTCGGGACGAAGGCATTGACCTGCTGCTGGATGCGACCCACCCCTACGCGGCGCAAATCAGCCAGAACGCCGCCACCGCCGCGAAGTTGAGCGGCATTGCGTGCTGGGCTTTACGGCGTCCGGCCTGGCAACCACAAGCCGGGGATGACTGGCGCGAAGTCAGCGACTGGGCCGAACTGATCGAAGCGCTTAAACCCTTCCGCCGACCGCTGTTCACCCTCGGTCGCGAACCGCTGCAGCACCTGCACGAAATCCCGCCGGAGCAATTCTGGACATTGCGTGCGCTGGACGTTTATCCGGGCAACGAACGCTGCGAAGTGATCGGCGCGCGTGGGCCGTTTCTGATCGAGGATGAACGTGAATTGTTCGAACGTCGGCAGATCGACGTGCTGATCAGCAAGAACAGCGGCAGCACCGCCACCGAACCGAAACTGGAAGTGGCACGGGAACGTGGAGTGCCGGTGCTGGTGTTGAAGCGGCCGGTGTTGCCGGGGGTTGAGCGGGAGTTTCTGACGCTTGAAGAAACACTTGTTGCATTGGCGACCTTCACTCCGTAAGGCAGGATCATTGGCTTGCATGAACAGTAACCTATTTGTTACCTTCAAGGCCGCCTGTGATCACACTCGAAGAATACTTGCAAGAAAACGAAACAAGCCCGTTCGGACGTTGGTTCTCAACCTTGAGCCCACAGGCAGCTCTCAAGGTATCCAACGCTATGGTTCGATTGGAATTGGGCAACAACCTCCAACATCAAGTGGTTCGACGGCCTCGGTGAATACCGAATCAATTGGGGACCTGGCTATAGAATCTATTTGGTGCAAGAGGGAAAGCGCCTGATCATCCTGTTCGGCGGTGGCGATAAGTCCACTCAAAAAACCGACATAAAACAGGCAAAAACACTAATAGCCGAATTTCGAACTCGAAAAAAAGCTGAACGGAACCGGAGGTAACTTCATGGCTCTCACCCGAAGCTACAAACACACCATTGCCGAACGTGCCAAGCGTGATCCTGAGTTCGCGCAGGCATTACTGGATGAGGCTGCTACTTTGTTTCTCAATGGTGAGCCGGAAATGGCCAGGATCATATTGCGCGACCTCGTCAACGCTACCGTCGGCTTCGAAGAACTGGCGAAGGAAACGGCAAAACCCAGCAAAAGTCTCCATCGAATGCTATCTGCCAAGGGCAACCCAAGCATGGATAACCTCGCCGCAATATTCGCGGTTATTCGAGCTACGCTAGGGGTAGATATGCAAGTACATGCCGTACCTGCACACTGACAGCTGCAAATCAGCAGTTTTACTGCGACACCACACCGCACGCAGTCTTTTTACTTATCGCCCCTGATCAGGCTAAATAGCCGCGCCTGATCGCCCACTCAACCGGATCTGTCCCATGTCCCGACAACGGCTCGCATTTGCCTGGATCGCCTGCTTTGCAGTGCTGTTCAACATGCTCGCCATGCCGATGTCCGGAGCGATGGCGCAGACAGCGAAATCGCCTGCCGAACAATTGCTATGGGGCAGCTTCTGCTCTTCCAGCGGTACGAAGCTGGTGGCGATTTCCCTGGGCGATATCGAGCAGAAAGCCCCACAGAACGACGAACATTCCAACATGCAGCATTGCTGGTGCTGTTCGGGCTCCGCACCATTGGTGGCGTTGCCGGGGCATGCTCCACAGTTGTATTTCGCGCGTTTCGACGCCAATCGCAGCCTGCCGCCCGCCACCCTCGACACACTAACACCGCGTCAGCAATGGCCCAGTCTCAACCCCCGCGCGTCCCCTCTGGTGTGATTCCTTCTCGCAATTGACCTGCGTTTTGAATCGTTCTGGAGAACTGCCATGTTGAACAAACTCATCGTTCTGGCTGTATTGCTGCTGCCTGCCTGTTTTGCCAATACCCATGAATACAAGGCTGGCGAGCTTGAGATCGCCCATCCATGGTCGCAAGAGCTGCCGCCCAATGCGCCAACCGTCGCGGCGTATTTCGTGATTCACAACAGCGGCAAAACTGCCGACCGACTGCTGAGCGTCGACTCGCCGATTTCCGGCAAGGCTGAATTGC
Source organism: Pseudomonas sp. LBUM1673 (assembly GCF_059695645.1). Taxonomy (NCBI): domain Bacteria; kingdom Pseudomonadati; phylum Pseudomonadota; class Gammaproteobacteria; order Pseudomonadales; family Pseudomonadaceae; genus Pseudomonas; species Pseudomonas sp. LBUM1673. Next base: position 727,753 of record NZ_CP166780.1, on the reverse strand, counting down.
ACGAGCACGTTAAGCAAAACGATCTGATGAAAATGCAGCAAGTGCCCAGCGTCGAGATTCCGGCTGGCGGCGAAGTCACCTTCGCACCGATGGCCTATCACGTGATGCTGCTGGAATTGAAAGACCGCAGCCTGTTGAGCGATGGCAAGCGCTTCCCGCTGACGATGCACTTCGAGAAGTCCGGCGATGTGACAGTCGATATCACGGTGCAGAAAAAGGCGCCGGACGGCATGCAAGAGCACATGCACGCCCAGTAATCGTCCAAGCTGAATACGCCCATGCGTCCGCTTAGCGCCAGATCATCCGAGCCCCGCCGTCAGTCATTGAGCCTGACCCGCGGCAGCTGGATCAGCCTGTTCGCCATGCTGATGATCTTTATCGGCCCGCTGATTTCTCAGTCGATGCCGATGGATTCGCGCGCGGCTGTTTCTACAAACATGGCTACAAGCATGTCCATGAACATGTCGATGGACATGTCGATGGACATGAGCACGGACTCGGCGATGGAGCACGCCGACCACGGCGCACAACCCGCCGCCGGGTACTGCCCGCCCAAAGCAGACCATCACGCACTCTGGGAAAAATGCGGCTATTGCAGCCTGCTGTTCAATTGCCCGGCGCTCACTGGCGGTCAGTCCTTCGTCGCCTTCGGCAGTCCCCAGACAACCACCTTCACCACGCCCGCCACCCGCCTGGGCCACGCCCGGCAAACCTTCTTCCCCGGTGCCCGCACCCGCGCCCCGCCCATCGTCGCGTAAACACCCACCCGCGCGCTCACACGGTCCGCAAGACAGCCAAAGCAACCTGTGAGAGCGAGCTTGTGTGGTGAGAGGACTTGCCCCGTTGGGTCGCGAAGCGGCCCCAAAACCTGCAATCGCCGTGTATCAGGTACACCGCGTGCAACGTTTTACGACTGCTACGCAGCCGAACGGGGCGATGCGGCGTTCCGACAAGCCCCCTCGCCACACAAGCTCGTTCCCACAGGGATTGCGTCGGCTGCCGGCCGTGTCGTTTACGACTGTTCGATGGAAATTGTCATGTCCAGGTTTTCTGCTGACACACGTTTGGGTGCTGCCCAGGCTTCTTTTGCCCTGAACGAACCTCGCGTTCGTTTCAGGCATGCCACCGCCGCCCTTTGCGGCTTATTGCTGACACCGATGGTGCTGGCCGATGAACACGCCGGCCACACCGAAGAACTGACCCCGACGGTGATCACCGCCATCGCGCCGAGTTCGCCGCTGACCATCGTCACCAACCCCAAGGACTCGCGCCAACCGATGTCGGCCAGCGACGGTGGCGATTATCTGAAAACCATCCCCGGCTTCGCGCTGGTACGCAACGGCGGCACTGACGGCGATCCGGTACTGCGCGGCATGTTCGGCTCGCGACTCAATATCCTCACCAACGGTAGCATGATGCTCGGCGCCTGCCCCGGCCGCATGGACGCGCCGACCTCATATATATCACCGCAAACCTACGACAAACTCACCGTCATCAAAGGCCCGCAAACCGTGCTCTGGGGCCCCGGCGCATCGGCCGGCACCATCCTGTTCGACCGGGAGCCGGAAAGCTTCGGCGAACTCGGCACCCGGGTGAACGCCAGCGTGCTGGCCGGTTCCAACGGGCGCTTCGACAAAGTAGTGGACGCCGCTGCCGGCGGGCCGCGGGGTTACGTGCGAGTGATCGGCAACACCGTGCATTCCGACGACTACAAGGACGGCAACAACGACACCGTGCCCTCGCGCTATGACAAGTGGAACGGCGACGTCGCTGTCGGCTGGACCCCGAGCGCCGACACCCTGCTGGAACTGACCGCCGGAAAGGGCGACGGCGAAGCCCGTTCCGCCGGGCGTGGCATGGACGGTTCGCAGTTCCTGCGCGAAAGCCTGGGTCTGCGTTTCGAGCAGTCGAACATCGGTGAGGTGCTGGATAAGGTCGAGGCGCAGGTCTACTACAACTACGCCGACCATGTGATGGACAACTACACCCTGCGCACGCCGTCCGGCACTGGGATGATGGCCGGCCCCATGGGCTCCAACGTCGACCGCCGGACCCTCGGCGCGCGGATCAAAGCCACTTGGCGCTGGGCCGATGTGCAACTGATCAGTGGCCTGGATGCGCAAACCAACGAACACCGCCAACGCAGCGCCATGGGCGTCGACGCCTACAAGGATGTGCCACGCAACAAGGACGCCGACTTCCACAACTACGGCGTGTTCAGCGAACTGACCTGGTACGCCGCCGACCGTGATCGGCTGATCACCGGTGCACGACTGGATCGCGCGTCGGCCAAGGATTATCGGCAGACCATCGGCTCCGGGATGATGGCCCGCCCAAACCCGACGGCCGACGACACCCGCGCCGACACCTTGCCCAGCGGTTTCGTCCGTTACGAGCATGACCTGGCCGACAGCCCGACCACCTTGTATGCAGGCCTCGGTCATGCCCAGCGTTTCCCGGATTACTGGGAGCTGTTTTCGCCCAACGCAGGCCCCGCAGGCTCGGTGAATGCCTTCGACTCAATCAAACCGGAGAAAACCACCCAGCTCGACTTCGGCCTGCAATACAAGACCGAAGACCTCGAAGCCTGGGTCTCGGGTTACGTCGGCCAAGTGCGCGACTACATCCTGTTCAACTACACGCCGGGGATGATGGGCATGACCTCGCAAGCCGAAAACATCGACGCGCGAATCATGGGCGGCGAACTCGGTGCGGCCTACAAACTGACTGCCCACTGGAAAGCCGATGCGACCCTGGCCTACGCCTGGGGCAAGAACGGCAGCGACGGCAGCGCCCTGCCGCAGATGCCGCCGCTGGATGCGCGTTTCGGCCTGACCTACAGCGAAGACAACTGGAGCGCCGGCGCCTTGTGGCGGGTGGTTGCGGCGCAAAACCGCATCGACCAGAACAAGGGCAACGTGGTCGGCAAAGACTTCGACACGAGCTCTGGGTTCGGCGTGTTCGCGCTCAATGGCGCGTATCGGATCAACAAAAACTGGAAGGTCAGCAGTGGCGTCGACAATTTGTTCGGCAAGGCTTACGCCGAACATTTGAACCTGGCGGGCAACGCCGGTTTCGGCTTCCCGGCCAATGATCCGCAAGCCATCAACGAACCGGGGCGCACGCTCTGGACCAAGGTTGATATGAGCTTCTAAAAGCATCGCGAGCAGGCTCGCTCCCACATGGACGGTGTTGAACCTGTGGGAGCGAGCCTGCTCGCGATCGGTTGCGCAGCAACCGCAACAAACAACTAAAAGATCCAAGCCTAGCGGAGCGTTCCTGATGAAACAGCCCAAACCGAATTTCTACAACCTGGCCTGGCGCTGGCATTTCTATGCCGGCCTGTTCGTCGCGCCATTCATGGTGATGCTGGCCCTGACCGGCATCATCTACCTGTTCAAGCCGCAACTCGATCCGTTGATGTATGGCAGCCTGCTGAACGTCCCGGCCGCTCACCACAGCGTTCCGGCCGATGACCTGCTCAAGCGGGTGAAAGAGGCGTATCCACAAGGTCAGATCAAACAGTACCTGCCGCCGGTCAACGCCGAACGCAGTGCGCAATTTGTCGTCATCAATGAAGGTCATGAACTGAACGTGTTCATCGATCCGTACCACGGCGACATCCTTGGCGAGCAGGATGCCAAGAAGAACCTGCAAGCGGTGGCGCGAGCGATTCACGGCGAGTTGATGATCGGCACCGTCGGTGATCGACTGATCGAGCTGGCCGCCGGTTGGGGCGTCGTGCTGGTGGTCTCCGGGGTATTTTTGTGGTGGCCGCGCGGACAGTCCGCCGGGATTCTCTGGCCACGCTTGAACAGTCGTGGTCGAGTGCTCTGGCGTGACCTGCACGCGGTAACCGGGTTCTGGGGCGCCGCATGGCTACTGGTGATGCTACTCAGCGGCATGACCTGGACCGGGTTCTGGGGCAAGCAATACGCCGACCTCTGGAACCGCTTCCCGGTAGCCATGTGGAATGACGTGCCGAAGTCCGACGTCGAGGCCCGCAGCCTCAACAGCGCCACGCGCCAGACCGTGCCATGGGCCATGGAAAACACGCCGATGCCGATGTCCGGCGACCACGCCGAACACATGGCCCACGCCAGCACGCAAGCCGGCCCGGCGGCACCGACCATCAGCCTGCAAGACGTGCAAAACATCGCCGTGCAGCGCAAGGTCGAGCCCGGCTACAGCATCACCTTCCCCACCACAGCCACCGGCGTGTTCACCATCGCGGTGTTCGCCGACGACCCGCGTAACGACGCCACCCTGCATGTCGACCAGTACACCGGCGACGTCCTCGCCGACGTGCGCTGGCAGCATTACAGCAACGTCGCCCGGGCCACGGAAGTCGGCGTGATGCTGCACGAAGGCAAGATGTTCGGCCTGCTCAATCAGATCATCGTGCTGCTGATCTGCCTGATGATTTTGCTCAGCGCCGTCAGCGGTGTGGTGATCTGGTGGAAGCGCCGGCCACAGGGCAAGTTCGGTGTACCGCCGTTGCGTCACGATCTGCCGAAATGGAAAACCGCGATGGTCATCATGTTCGGGCTGGCGGTGCTATTTCCGTTGGTGGGGGTTTCGCTGGTGGTCGTGTGGGTATTGGATTGGGTGCTACTGTCGCGCTTGGGCCGGCAAACTGAATCCACTTCAGCTTCATCATGAAGCAGACGAGATGCGCGTTTTAGAGGGATCTATAGACTTCTGGCGCTTATCTCTGAAGCATAGGGCCTCTTCGCGGGCAAGCCTCGCTCCTACAGGTCATGCGGCGTTTCGCGGCACACTCCAAACCTGTAGGAGCGAGGCTTGCCCGCGAAGGCGTCATCAGCCGCACTGAAAACCTCAAGAGAAATGCATGACCTCGCTGAACCTCACGAACCTCGCCTGGACACCCCTGGGCCACGGCCACTGCCATCACCAGTTCCAGCTGCGTGACGCATCCTTGCATGTGGCCTTTGGCGAGTTCGTCGGGTTGATCGGCCCCAACGGCAGCGGCAAGACCAGCCTGCTGCGGTGCGCCTATCGCTTCAGCAAACCGGAACACGGAGAGGTAAAGCTCGACCATCACAATGTGTGGAAGCAGTCCTCACGCTGGTGCGCGCAACGCATTGCGGTGGTGTTGCAGGAATTCCCCGACGCCTTCGGCCTGACTGTCGAAGAGGTGGTTGCCATGGGCCGCACGCCACACAAAGGCCTGTTTGATGGCGACACTATCGAGGACCGAAACCTCGCGACCCACGCCCTGGAATCGGTCGGCCTCAAGGGCTTCGAAGACCACGCCTTCGCCACCCTGTCCGGCGGTGAAAAGCAGCGGGTGATCCTGGCCCGCGCCTTGGCCCAGCAACCGCAATTGCTGATTCTCGACGAACCAACCAATCACCTCGACCCGCGCTATCAGCTGGAGCTGTTGCAGCTGGTCAAACGCCTGAAAATCGGCACACTGGCGAGCATCCACGACCTCAATCTGGCAGCGGCCTTCTGCGATCGGTTGTACGTGATCCATCACGGTCGCATCGTTGCCAGCGGCACTCCCAAAGAAGTCCTGACCGCGCACCTTCTGCACAACGTGTTCGGCGTCGACGCCCTGATCGATGACCACCCCTTGCACGGCTACCCACGAATCACCTGGATAACCCAACCATGACGTTGCTTTCCCTGCTGCGCTCCAGCTTCACCATTGCTTTACTGCTGGGCAGCGCCCAGGTGGTTGCCGACGCCACGCATTACCCGCTGACGATTCAGAGCTGCAACCGCGAAGTCACCTTCAAGGCAGCGCCGAAACACGCGGTCAGCCACGACATCAACATGACCCAGATGATGCTCGCCCTCGGCCTCAAGCCCAGGATGGCCGGTTACAGCGGCGTGACCGGCTGGAAATCGGTGACGCCCGAGATGCAGACCATCCTCGACGGTTTGCCGGAGCTGGCGGCCAAGTACCCGTCGGTGGAAACCCTGCTCAACGCCAACGTCGATTTCTTCTTCGCCGGTTGGGATTACGGCATGCGCGTGGGTGGTGATCTCACGCCGCAAACCCTGCAACCGCTGGGCATCAACGTCTACGAACTCACCGAGTCCTGCGCCTTTGTCATGAAGCGCCCGCCCGCCAGCCTGGAAGACACCTACAACGACCTGCGCAACCTCGGGAAAATCTTCGACGTGCAGGACCGCGCCAACGCCGTGATCGCCCAGATGCAGGCGCAAGTCGCCAAGGTTCGCAAGGATCTGCCGGCGGACAAGCCTCGCGTGTTTCTCTACGACAGCGGTGAGGACCGGGCCATGACTTCCGGGCGACTCGGCATGCCTCAGGCGCTGATCGACGCTGCCGGCGGGCGCAATATTCTCGACGACGTCGAGGCGAGCTGGACGCGGGTGAATTGGGAGAACGTGGTCGAGCGCAATCCGCAGGTGATCGTGATCGTCGACTATGGCGAAGTCACCGCTGAGCAGAAGGAGCAATTCCTGCTGAACAACCAGGCCCTGCAATCGGTGGACGCGATCAAGAATCAGCGCTTCATCGTCATTCCGTACGTGCAGGCCACGCCCGGGATCGATAACGTGCTGGCGGTCGAAACCCTGGCCAAGGGTTTCCACGGCGAATGATCGACCGTCGCTATGCCTTGTTGCTGATCGCCCTCGGCGCGCTGTTGCTGGCGTCGTGTGTGGTGTCGCTGGGCTTTGGCCCGGCGCGGGTGCCGGTGGAGGTGGTGTGGCGAATATTGCTGCACAAGATTTTTGGTTTCGGTGTTCCGCACTGGTCTGCCGGCCAGGAACACATCGTCTGGCTGATCCGTGTACCGCGTATGTTGCTCGGCGCGTTGGTGGGCGCCGGCCTGGCACTGATTGGCGCGGTGCTGCAAGCGGTGACGCGCAATCCGCTGGCGGATCCACACTTGTTGGGCGTGACCTCCGGCGCGACCCTCGGCGCAGTGATTGTGGTGCTGCATGTCGGTGAGATCGTCGGCCTGCTGACCTTGCCCATCGCGGCGTTTATCGGCGCGCTGCTGAGCATGTTGATCGTGCTGATGATCGCCAACCGCAACGGTCGGCTGGACAGTGATCGACTGCTGCTGTGCGGCGTGGCGGTGTCGTTCGTGATGATGGCGATCGCCAATTTGCTGTTGTTTCTCGGTGATCACCGCGCCAGTTCGGCGGTGATGTTCTGGATGCTCGGCGGCCTCGGGTTGGCACGCTGGGAATTGCTCGCGGTGCCAGCCGCCAGTGTGTTGTTCGGGTTGGTGTTGTTGTTGGGCATGGCCCGTCCGTTGAATGCGTTAATGGCCGGTGAACAGACGGCCGTGACCCTCGGCCTCAATGCTCGTACCGTTCGGTTGCGGGTGTTTTTGATTGCCTCGTTGATGACCGGGGTGTTGGTGTCCATCAGCGGCTCGATTGGTTTTGTCGGGTTGATGGTGCCCCACATTGCGCGGCGGTTGGTCGGGGCTGAACACCGGCGCTTGCTGCCGGTGTGCGTGTTGTTGGGCAGCCTGTTCCTCGTCTGGGTCGACGTGGCCGCACGCACCCTGATTGCCCCGGAAGACTTGCCCATCGGCGTCGCCACCGCCGCCATCGGCGGGTTGTTCTTCATCGGCCTGATGCGCCGTCGCTGACACACCACCGAACCTGTGGGAGCGAGCCTGCTCGCGATGGCGGCGGCACATCCAACATCACCGCGCCTGACAAACCGCTATCGCGAGCAGGCTCGCTCCCACAGGGATTTGCGACCCCGCATACCCGGATGATCGTTCCCACGCTCCCGCGTGGGAATGCCGCCAGGGACGCTCCGCGTTCCGCTTTTGAATGTTTAACGGATGTGTCAAAACATGGAACTTTCCCACGCCTTTTTCAGGTTGTTCGTCGGACGCGAGCCCTCTAGTCTTGGGCTGTCGCTGAAAACTCAGCGATCGGGTGTGAGAACCCGGTAAACCCTGTTAATCCAACACCAGTACCACCATAATTGCCGCCAGCTTATCCGCTGCCTGCGATGTTCTATGGCGGCTGTGTGCGGGCGGACTTCGGTCCGGCCGGGTTTGGGGCTCTGACCGGTTTCTCACTCCGCACATAGCTGCCACCCCTTCGTCGCGTGAGAAACGACAAGTGGGGGGCTCCAATTGATCAAAGGCCCTCTATGAATAAGAAATCCGTACCCGATCCCCCGGATCAATACACCGAAAAACCCCGTCGCCCCAGCACCCTGTTCATGGTCGCCCCGGATGCCGACACCGAAAGCCTGCTGGCCTATGCCTACGAATCGTTGGCCTCAGCGAGTGTCCTGACCAGCGATTTCGCCAACAATCTGATCGGCCCGCAGCGCCACACGGCATTGGCGATTCAACAGGTCATCATGCTGGCAGATTTGGCGGTGAACCGGGCGCTGGATAACGTCGACCCGGCGTAGACCGCGTTATCGTTCATCGCGAGCAGGCTCGCTCCCACAGGATTTGTGTCGTACACAGATTTTGTATATGCCCGCTCCCCTTGTGGGAGCGAGCCTGCTCGCGATGGCGGCGGCACATCCAACATCACTGTGACTGACACACCGCTTTCGCGGGCAAGCCCGCTCCCACAGGATTTGTGTCGTACACAGATTTTGTATATGCCCGCTCCCCTTGTGGGAGCGGGCTTGCCCGCGATGACGGCAGCACATCCAATATCCCTGTGACTGACACACCGTCTTCGCGAGCAAGCTTCGCTCCTACAGTGCGAGACAATATCCGCGCCCCAATGTGGCGCACCTCTTCGCACCAGTGCGCCAAACGCGGTCTTTCATGGTGCGCCGCCAAACCCGCGCAACCGCTCTAATACGACATTTGCTTGCCCTTCCCCGACCGGGCACAGCCCTTGCTAAAGACCCTTCAGCCGTCCGCATCTGCCAACCATAAAAAACTTTAACGTTCATGGAGATCGCACAATGAAGCGTCGCAGTTTGATCAAGGCTTTCACACTATCGGCAAGCATCGCCGCGATGGGCATGGCCTGGACTGTCCAGGCCGCCGAGACCATCAAGGTCGGTATTCTGCATTCGTTGTCCGGCACCATGGCGATCTCCGAAACCTCGCTCAAAGACATGGCGCTGATGACCATCGACGAAATCAACGCCAAGGGCGGCGTGAACGGCAAGATGCTGGAACCGGTGGTGGTCGACCCGGCGTCGAACTGGCCACTGTTCGCGGAAAAGGGCCGGCAGTTGCTGACTCAGGACAAGGTTGCCGTGGTGTTCGGTTGCTGGACGTCGGTGTCGCGTAAATCGGTGTTGCCGGTGTTCGAAGAGCTCAACGGTCTGCTGTTCTACCCGGTGCAGTACGAAGGCGAAGAGATGTCACCGAACGTGTTCTACACCGGCGCTGCGCCCAACCAGCAGGCAATTCCGGCGGTGGAATACCTGATGAGCGAAGAAGGTGGCAGCGCCAAGCGCTACTTCCTGCTCGGCACCGACTACGTTTACCCACGCACCACCAACAAGATTCTGCGCTCGTTCCTGCACTCCAAAGGTGTGGCGGATAAAGACATCGAAGAGATCTACACCCCGTTTGGCCACAGCGACTATCAAACCATCGTGGCCAACATCAAAAAATTCTCCGCCGGTGGCAAGACTGCGGTCATCTCCACCGTCAACGGCGACTCCAACGTGCCGTTCTATAAAGAGCTGGCCAACCAGGGCCTGAAAGCCACCGACGTGCCGGTCGTGGCGTTCTCCGTGGGCGAAGAAGAGCTGCGCGGCATCGACACCAAACCGCTGGTGGGCAACCTCGCGGCGTGGAACTACTTCGAGTCCGTCGAGAACCCGCAGAACAAGAAATTCGTGGCCGACTGGAAAGCCTACGCCAAGAAACACAACCTGCCGGGCGCCGACAAAGCGGTGACCAACGACCCGATGGAAGCCACCTATGTCGGTATCCATATGTGGGCGCAAGCGGCGGAGAAAGCCAAGTCCACCGACGTCAACAAAGTCCGCGAAGCCCTGGCCGGCCAGACCTTCGCCGCGCCGTCCGGCTACACCCTGACCATGGACAAGACCAACCACCACCTGCACAAGCCGGTGATGATCGGCGAGATCCAGGCCGACGGTCAGTTCAACGTGGTATGGCAAACCGAAGGGCCGATCCGCGCCCAGCCGTGGAGCCCGTTCATCCCGGGCAACGACAAGAAGCCGGAGTATGCGGTGAAGAGCAACTGAGTCACTGGGGCTTGAGCATGGAGCTCGAGCCCGACACAACTCCTGTGGGAGCGAGATTTTGTGGCGAGGGGGCTTGCCCCCGTTGGGTTGCGAAGCGGCCCCAAGACCTGCAACTGCGGTGTATCAGGTACACCGCGCGCATCGGTTTTACGACTGCTTCGCAGCCGAACGGGGCGATGCGGCGTTCCGACAAGCCCCCTCGCCACATGGTCTGCTCCCACATTAAGTCCGCGCAAGGACACTGACATGCCCACTGTTTTTTACCGCTTGATCCTCGCCATCGCCTTGCTATTGCCGATGGCCACCCACGCCGGCGACGCCGAAGACTTCGTCGCAGCAAATCCCGTGCAACAAGCAAAACTTCTGCAAGACTGGGCCGCGCAGCCCGATCCGGCTCGTATCGAACTGATCAACGCCCTGCAACAAGGCGAATTGACCATCGATGGCGAGCCCAAAACCCTGCGCTTGAATAACCGCCTGCGGGGTCTGATCGACACCGCGCTCGCCAGCCACCAATTGCTCGCCGCCGACGCCAAAACCCGTCTGGCCGCCGCGCAGCAATTGCAGAAAAGCGCCAAGCCCGCGCAGTTGAAATTCCTCGACCAGCAACTGGCTGGCGAAAAAGACGAAACCGTTCACGCCGCCCTGAGCCTGGCGCTGGCCAATCTGCAACTGGTGGACACCGACCCGGCCGTGCGCCTCGCCGCCGTGCGCTTGCTCGGCGAAACCGGCGACCCGCTGGCCCGCACTCGCCTCGAAGGTTTGCTCGAACCCGGCATCGAAGCCGACGCCAGCGTGCGCACCGCCGCCGAAACCAGCCTGGCCCAAGTCAAACGCAAACTGCTGATCGGCGAGGTGCTCGGCCAGGCCTTCAGCGGCATGTCTTTGGGTTCGATCCTGCTGCTGGCGGCCCTCGGTTTGGCAATCACCTTCGGCCTGCTCGGCGTGATCAACATGGCCCATGGCGAGATGCTGATGCTCGGCGCTTACTCGACTTACGTGGTGCAGCTGATGTTCCAGCGCTTCGCGCCACAAGCCATCGAGTTCTATCCACTGATTGCCCTGCCGGTAGCGTTTTTCGTCACCGCCGCCATCGGCATGGCGCTGGAACGCACGGTGATTCGTCATCTCTACGGTCGTCCGCTGGAAACCCTGCTCGCCACCTGGGGCATCAGCCTGATGCTGATCCAGTTGGTGCGCCTGATGTTCGGTGCGCAGAACGTCGAAGTGGCCAACCCGGCGTGGTTGTCGGGCGGGATTCAGGTGCTGCCGAATCTGGTGTTGCCTTACAACCGCATCGTGATCATCGCGTTTGCCTTGTTTGTGGTGGTGCTGACCTGGCTGCTGCTGAACAAGACCCGCTTGGGTCTGAACGTGCGTGCCGTTACTCAAAACCGCAACATGGCCGCCTGCTGCGGCGTACCCACCGGGCGCGTCGACATGCTCGCCTTCGGCCTCGGCTCCGGCATTGCTGGCCTCGGTGGCGTGGCGCTGAGCCAGATCGGCAACGTCGGCCCGGACCTCGGCCAGAGCTACATCATCGACTCGTTCCTGGTGGTGGTGCTCGGCGGTGTCGGTCAATTGGCTGGCAGTGTGCTGGCCGCGTTCGGCTTAGGCATCGCCAACAAAATTCTCGAACCGCAGATCGGTGCGGTGCTGGGCAAGATCCTGATCCTCGCGCTGATCATTCTGTTCATCCAGAAACGTCCGCAAGGCCTCTTCGCACTGAAAGGACGGGTGATCGACTGATGAACCAGCCCCTGATGCTCACGGCCAGCCAAAAGGCCGGCCCCAAGGTCACCATCGCTGTCGGCGCGGTGATTCTCGTGCTGTTGCTGGCGTTGCCGTTGCTGTCGCTGTTGTCGCCGGACAGCACGTTCCACGTCTCGGCTTACACGCTGACGCTAGTGGGCAAGATTCTTTGCTACGCCATCGTCGCCCTGGCCCTGGATCTGGTCTGGGGTTACGCCGGCCTGTTGTCGCTGGGCCACGGTCTGTTCTTCGCCCTCGGCGGTTACGCCATGGGCATGTACCTGATGCGCCAGGCCTCGGGCGATGGCTTGCCGGCGTTCATGACTTTTCTGTCGTGGACCGAACTGCCGTGGTACTGGACCGGTACCAGCAGCTTCCTCTGGGCCATGTGCCTAGTGGTATTGGCGCCGGGATTGCTGGCGCTGGTGTTCGGTTTCTTCGCTTTCCGCTCGCGGATCAAGGGCGTGTATTTCTCGATCATGACCCAGGCCCTGACCTTCGCTGGAATGCTGCTGTTTTTCCGCAACGAAACCGGGTTTGGCGGCAACAACGGCTTCACCAACTTCCGCACCATTCTCGGTTTCGGCATCACCGAACCGGGGACGCGTGCGGTGCTGTTCTTCGCCACCGTGGCGTTGCTGGTGGCGAGCCTGTTCATCGGTTGGCGGTTGGCGCAGAGCAAGTTCGGCCGGGTGCTGACCGCTCTGCGGGATGCGGAAAACCGCTTGATGTTCTGCGGCTACGACCCGCGCGGTTTCAAGTTGTTTGTCTGGGTGTTGAGCGCGGTGTTGTGTGGCTTGGCGGGTGCGTTGTATGTGCCGCAAGTCGGGATCATCAACCCGAGTGAAATGTCGCCGACCAACTCTATCGAAGCCGCCGTTTGGGTCGCGCTGGGTGGACGCGGCACGCTGATCGGTCCGCTGCTCGGCGCCGGTGTGGTCAACGGCATGAAGAGCTGGTTCACCGTGGCGTTTCCGGAATACTGGCTGTTCTTCCTCGGCGCGCTGTTCATCGTCGTGACTTTGTACCTGCCAAAGGGCGTGATCGGGTTGCTGAAGAAAAGGGGTGAGCAATGAGAGTGACTGCAACGGCTGAATTCATGCTCGAACCGGCCTTTTTCCCCGTGGAACCCAACAAGGACGCCGGCAGCAGCCGCGACGCCATTGGCCTGGGCCAACGCGTCGGCCCAGGCCTGAACACTCGTCACGGCACTATCCTGACGCTCGAAGACATCAGCGTCAGCTTCGACGGATTCAAGGCGCTGAACGATCTGAACCTGTACATCGGCGTCGGCGAATTGCGTTGCATCATCGGTCCCAATGGCGCAGGCAAGACCACGCTGATGGACGTGATTACCGGCAAGACTCGCCCAAGCCACGGCAAGGCCTGGTTCGGTGAAACCCTCGATCTGACGCAGATGAGTGAAGTACAGATCGCCCAGGCCGGTATCGGCCGCAAATTCCAGAAGCCGACGGTGTTCGAAGCCTTGAGCGTGTTCGAAAACCTGGAGCTGGCGCAGAAGACCGACAAGTCGGTATGGGCCAGCCTGCGGGCTCGTCTCAGTGGCGAACAGAAAGATCGCATCGCTGAAGTTCTGGAAACCATTCGCCTGAGCGCCTCGGTCAATCGCCCGGCGGGTTTGTTGTCCCACGGTCAGAAGCAGTTTCTGGAAATCGGCATGCTGCTGATGCAAGACCCGCAACTGCTGCTGCTCGACGAACCCGTAGCGGGTATGACCGATGCCGAAACCGAATTCACCGCCGAGCTGTTCAAGCGTTTGGCTGGCAAGCATTCGCTGATGGTGGTGGAACACGACATGGGCTTCGTCGGCTCGATCGCCGACCACGTCACCGTGTTGCATCAGGGCAGCGTGTTGGCCGAAGGGTCGCTGGAACAGGTGCAGGACAATGAGCGGGTGATCGAGGTTTACCTCGGCCGATGATTCTCGCGCTTCTGTAGGAGCGAGGCTTGCCCGCGAAAGGGACGCCTCGGTTCACCTGCGAGACCGCGTCATCGTTCTTCGCGGGCAAGCCTCGCTCCTACAAGGGCAAAGGCGGCCGTGTCACACAGAAGGAATTTTGAACATGCTGCAAGTCGACAAGCTGCACCAGTACTACGGCGGTAGTCACATTCTGCGGGGCCTGACGTTTGAGGTGAAGGTCGGCGAAGTCACCTGCCTGCTCGGGCGCAACGGCGTGGGCAAGACCACCCTGCTCAAATGCCTGATGGGTTTGCTGCCGGCCAAAGAAGGCGCAGTGAACTGGGAAGGCAAACCGATCACCACGTTCAAGCCACACCAACGGGTGCATGCCGGTATCGCTTACGTGCCTCAGGGCCGGGAAATTTTTGGCCGACTGACAGTGGAAGAAAACCTGCTGATGGGCCTGTCGCGGTTTCCCGGCTCTGAAGCGAAGGAAGTCCCGGCGTTCATTTACGAGCTGTTCCCGGTGCTGCTGCAAATGAAACAGCGGCGCGGCGGTGACTTGTCCGGTGGTCAGCAACAGCAACTGGCGATCGGCAGAGCACTGGCCAGTCGTCCACGGCTGCTGATTCTCGACGAGCCCACCGAAGGCATTCAGCCGTCGGTGATCAAGGAAATCGGCGCGGTGATCAAGCAGCTGGCAGCGCGTGGCGACATGGCGATATTGCTGGTGGAGCAGTTCTACGATTTCGCCGCCGAGCTGGCCGATCAGTACCTGGTAATGTCCCGGGGCGAGATCGTGCAACAGGGTCGCGGCGAAAATATGGAAGCCGAGGGTGTCCGTGGACTGGTTACGATCTAACCTGCAGCCTTCTGACGATAAATAGAAATCATGAATTTACCTGCCCCCATCACGCTGTTCACCCCCAGTTGGCATGCCGAGCTGGAACTCGGCTACGCCCGTTTCGGCGACAGCACGCGCCCGGTGCAGCGCCGCCACAAAGGCCCGCTGCGGGTGCAGAAGCATCTGTATGCCGAAGGCCCCGAGGTGTGTCAGCACATCATCGTCCACCCGCCGGGCGGGATTGCCGGGGGTGATCGGCTGGACATCTCGGCCAGTGTCGGCCCTGATGCCTGGGCGCAAATCACCAGCCCCGGCGCCGCCAAGTGGTATCGCGCGGCCGGGCCGGCTTATCAGAAACTCGACCTGCGCGTGGCCGCCGGTGCTACGTTGGAGTGGCTGCCGCAAGAGACGATTATCTTCAGCGACGCTCAGGCGGAACTCAGCACCAGTATTGACCTTGAGGGCGATGCCCGGCTGTTCTACTGGGACGTGGTGGCGCTGGGTCGCCCTGCAAGTGGCGAGCGCTTCGACCTCGGGCATTTTCAGGCGCACCTGGATATCCGCCGCGACGGCCAGTTGCTCTGGCACGAACGCCAGCGCATTGTCGGGAATGATGGTTTGCTGGATTCGCCGATAGGGCTGGATGGCCAACCGGTGTTTGCGACGTTGCTGGTGACGGGTGACATTGATAGCGAATTGCTGGAGAAGTGCCGCTCGCTGCCCAATGATGTGCGCGGAGATCTGACGCAGCTGCCAGGGCTTTTGGTCGCCCGATGCCTGGCCAGTGAGGCGCTGTTGGCACGTGGTTGGCTGATTGATTTGTGGCGGTTGCTGCGTCCGGCGTTGCTGGGGCGAGAAGCCGTCCCACCCAGAATATGGGCCACCTGAATGATGCTTTTATGTGGGAGCGAGCCTGCTCGCGATGGCGATCGCACAGTCAACATCTTCGCTGGATGTGATGACCTCATCGCGAGCAGGCTCGCTCCCACAGGTAACTCGTTCACAAATCCGAATACCTTTTTATCTGCCCAGATGGATTCCAAACAATGGACCTGACCCCACGCGAAAAAGACAAGCTGCTGATCTTCACCGCCGGCCTCGTGGCCGAGCGGCGTTTGGCTCGCGGCGTGAAACTCAATTACCCGGAGGCCATGGCCTACATTTCCGCGGCGCTGCTCGAAGGCGCGCGTGACGGCCAGACCGTGGCCGAGCTGATGCATTACGGCACCACCCTGCTCAGCCGCGAACAAGTGATGGAAGGCATCCCGGAAATGATCCCGGAGATCCAGGTCGAAGCGACGTTTCCCGACGGCACCAAACTGGTCACCGTTCACCAACCGATCGCCTGAGGCCGCGCCATGACTTTCCACATCCGCGATGCGCTGCACGCCGACCTGCCGGCGATCCGCGACATCTACAACGACGCCGTGCTCAATACCACGGCGATCTGGAACGAACAGGCCGTGGACCTGGACAACCGCCAGGCCTGGTTCAGCGCCCGGCAAACCCAGGGCTATCCGGTGCTGGTGATCGTCGACGGCGATAACAGCGTACTCGGCTACGCTTCATTCGGTGACTGGCGGCCGTTCGACGGCTTCCGCCACACGGTCGAGCATTCGGTGTACGTGCGCAACGACCAGCGGGGCAATGGCCTCGGGCCGCAACTGATGGAAGCGCTGATCGAGCGCGCCAAAGGCTGCAACAAACACGTGATGGTCGCCGCCATCGAAAGTGGTAACGGCGCCTCGATCCGGTTGCACGATCGGGCCGGTTTTGTCGTCACCGGCCAAATGCCGCAGGTGGGTACCAAGTTCGGCCGCTGGCTGGACCTGACCTTCATGCAACTGATTCTCGACCCGGGCGTCATGCCGCCCGGGGCCCACAAGGAGTGATACCCCATGAACGCCGCCCAACTGCGCCGCGTCAATGTTGAAAGCTTTGCGCACTATCGTCAGGGTTTGATTGATCTGCTGCTCGACGCCGTCGGCTATGGCGCCAGCGTCGGGTTCATGGCAGATCTGGATGCCACCCAGGCCCGAGCCCATTTCGATGAAGTCCAGGAGAACCTGAACAAAGGCAACGTGCTGCTGTGGGTGGTGGTCAAGGACGAACAGGTGCAGGCCAGTGTGCAACTGACGTTGTGCCAGAAAGCCAATGGGCTGAACCGCGCCGAAGTGCAGAAAATGCTGGTGCGTGAGCACGCCCGTCGTCGCGGCCTGGGCCAACAGTTGATGCATGCCCTGGAGCTCGCGGCCCGCCAGCACAAGCGCGGCATGCTCTACCTCGACACCGAGGCCGGTTCCCCCGCCGAAGACTTCTACAAGGCCCTGGGTTACACCCGCGCCGGCGAAATCCCCGACTACGCCTGCGACCCGAGCGGCCGTTACAAACCGACCGCCCTTTACTACAAGATTCTCCAAGGAGCCCATTGATGATTCCCGGTGAATATCAGATCCAGCCCGGCGACATCGAACTCAACGTCGGCCGCCGTACCCTCAGCCTGAACGTGGCTAACAGCGGTGACCGGCCGATCCAGGTCGGCTCGCACTATCACTTCTTCGAAACCAACGACGCCCTGACCTTCGACCGCGCCGCCAGCCGTGGCATGCGCCTGAACATCCCCGCCGGCACCGCCGTGCGCTTCGAACCGGGGCAGAGCCGCGAGGTCGAGCTGGTGGACCTGGCCGGGCATCGCCGGGTGTTCGGGTTTGCCGGGAGGATCATGGGTGATCTGTAACTAATGCGGTGTCTGCACTGGCCCCATCGCGAGCAGGCTCGCTCCCACATTGGAATGCGATCAACTGTGGGAGCGAGCCTGCTCGCGAAAAGCGAGCTATGCGAGCGGTCTCAAATCCAATTGAATCTCAAGGCGAACGAATGAAGATCTCCCGTCAAGCCTACGCCGACATGTTCGGCCCCACCGTCGGTGACAAGGTCCGTCTGGCCGACACCGAGCTGTGGATCGAAGTGGAACAGGACTTCACCACCTACGGCGAAGAAGTGAAATTCGGCGGCGGCAAAGTCATTCGCGATGGTCAGGGTCAAAGCCAGTTACTGGCCGCGGAAGTGGTCGACACCCTGATCACCAACGCCCTGATCATCGACCACTGGGGCATCGTCAAGGCGGACGTCGGCCTCAAGGACGGGCGCATCGCCGCCATCGGCAAAGCCGGTAACCCGGACATCCAGCCCAACGTCACCATTGCGGTCGGCGCCAGCACCGAAGTGATCGCCGGTGAAGGCATGATCCTCACCGCGGGCGGCATCGACACTCACATCCACTTCATCTGCCCGCAGCAGATCGAAGAAGCGCTGATGAGCGGCGTCACCACCATGATCGGCGGCGGCACCGGGCCGGCCACCGGCACCAACGCCACCACTTGCACCTCCGGGCCCTGGCATCTGGCGCGCATGCTCCAGGCCGCCGATGCGTTCCCGATGAACATCGGCCTCACCGGCAAGGGTAACGCCAGCCTGCCGGAGCCGTTGATCGAACAGGTCAAGGCCGGCGCCATCGGCCTCAAGCTGCACGAAGACTGGGGCACCACCCCGGCGAGCATCGACAACTGCCTGACCGTGGCCGACCAGTTCGACGTGCAAGTGGCGATTCACACCGACACCCTCAACGAGTCCGGCTTCGTCGAAACCACCCTCGCCGCCTTCAAAGGTCGCACCATTCACACCTACCACACCGAAGGTGCCGGTGGCGGCCATGCCCCGGACATCATCAAGGCCTGCGGTTTTGCCAACGTACTGCCGAGTTCCACCAACCCGACCCGGCCGTTCACCCGCAACACCATCGACGAACACCTCGACATGCTGATGGTCTGCCACCACCTGGACCCGAGCATTGCCGAAGACGTGGCCTTCGCCGAAAGCCGCATCCGCCGCGAAACCATCGCCGCCGAAGACATCCTTCACGACCTCGGCGCGTTCTCGATGATCAGCTCCGACAGCCAGGCCATGGGCCGGGTCGGTGAAGTCATCACGCGCACCTGGCAGACCGCCGACAAGATGAAAAAACAGCGCGGCCCGCTGCCTCAGGATGGTGAAGGCAACGACAACTTCCGCGCCAAACGCTACATCGCCAAGTACACCATCAACCCGGCGATCACCCACGGCATCAGCCATGAAGTGGGCTCGGTGGAGGTGGGCAAATGGGCCGACCTGGTGCTCTGGCGTCCAGCGTTCTTTGGGGTAAAACCGACGCTGATCCTCAAGGGCGGTGCCATTGCAGCCAGTCTGATGGGCGACGCCAACGCTTCGATCCCGACGCCGCAACCGGTGCATTACCGCCCGATGTTCGCCAGTTACGGCGGCTCACTGCACGCCACCAGCCTGACGTTTATCAGCCAGGCGGCACAGGCAGCCGGTTTGCCCGAAGCCCTGGGCCTGAAGAAGAAAATCGCCGTGGTCAAAGGCTGTCGCGACGTGCAGAAAACCGACCTGATCCACAACGATTACCTGCCGAACATCGATGTCGATCCGCAGACGTATCAGGTCAAGGCCGACGGTGTGTTGCTCTGGTGTGAGCCGGCGGATGTATTGCCAATGGCGCAGCGTTACTTCCTGTTCTAGATTCTCTGAAACCCTGTGGCGAAGGGCTGCCCAAGCCAAGCCTGATGCCAGTCAGTTAAGCGAAGTCCATGTGGGAGCGGCTTGACTGACTGGCATTAAGGCAAGCCCCCTCACCACAAATGCATACAGCCCCGCGCGTCTGCCCGAGTATTTGCTATCGTCCATATGGGGCTAAGATGCGCCCCCTGCCCTTTGCGCTTAAGGTAATCGCCCATGCGCCTCAGTGATTTCATCGTTCAGAACGTAGACCGTATCGTCGATGAATGGGAGCAATTCGCCAAAACCATTACCCCAGCCGCCGAGAACATGGACAGCATGGCCCTGCGCGATCACTCAAAAGCGATCCTGCTGGCCGCCGCACGGGACATGAGCACCCCCCAGTCCGCCAGCGAACAACTGGCAAAAGCCAGGGGCAAAGGTCTGGAGAAGAACCCGAGCCTGGACGAAGCCGGTGCCAGCCATGGCGAGCTGCGGCATACCGTGGGTTTCGACCTGGTGCAGATGACCAGCGAATTTCGCCATTTGCGCGCTTGTGTGATCCGTTTGTGGGTCGACAGTCTGGAATCCCCCGACATCGCCTACTTCCAGGACATGATCCGCTTCAACGAAGCCATCGACGAAGCCCTGGCCGAATCTACCGCGGCCTATGCCGAGCAGGTCAATCACTCCCGGGACATCTTTCTGGCGATCCTGGGCCATGACCTGCGCGCACCGCTGCAAGCGGTGAGCATGTCCACCGAAATGCTGATGCGCAAAACCACCCTTGAGGGCGACGCATTGACCTGTGCGCTCCACATCAAGCGTGGTACTCGCCACATGGCGGTGATGGTCAGCGATTTGCTGGAGCTGGTCCGCAGTCGCCTGGGCAAGAGCCTGCCGATCGAACCCGCGCCCATGGATCTGGCCGATGCGGCGCGTGAAGCGATTACCCACGCCTGCGCCGCTCATCCGCAATGCGATCCGACACTGAGCGTCGAAGGCGATACCCAAGGTGTGTGGGATAGCCGAAGGCTCGATCAGATGCTGCAAAATCTGATTGGCAATGCTTTGCAGCACGGTTCAGACAACAGCTCGGTCAAACTGACTCTCAGGGGCGAAGCGGACAGCGTTCGGCTCACGGTGCACAACGACGGTGCGCCGATTCCACCCGAAGCGATCGCCACGATTTTCGATCCGCTGGTACGCAGTGCCGACGAAGCGCTCGGCGGGCCGACCACCAGCCTCGGTCTGGGGCTGTTCATCGTCAAGGAAGTGGTCAAGGCCCATCAGGGGACGATTGAAGTCAGTTCCAATGAGACCGATGGCACGCTGTTTACCGTGGTGTTGCCCAGGAAGGTGTGAGGCCCTGTGGCGAGGGGGCTTGCCCCCGTTCGACCGCGAAGCGGTCGCAATTCCTGAGAATGAGATGGGCTTGATGAAATGCGGGGGCATTAGTTTTTGGGGCTGCTTCGCAACCCAACGGGGGCAAGCCCCCTCGCCACAGGTAGTGTTTACAGCTACTCGACCACCAACCGCCCCAACCGCTGCTTGAGCATGCGGTTCTCGGCCCGCAGTTGCCGGACCTCTTCAAGCAGGTCCAGCGCCAGGGCGACGCCTTCCCATTCCAGCTCCAGGTCCCGCCGCAGCTTGGCGGCGCGCTTGGCCAGCGCCAGTTCATAGTCGGTGAAGCGCCAATCCTCGGGCAGTGCTCCCTGTGGTTCGAGGATGCCGTGTTCGACGATCTCGAACACGTGCACGTCCGACAACTCGGTCGCCTCACAGAATTCTGCCAGGTCCAGTAGAACGATCACGGGGTCGCTCATGATTGGCTACTCCTTATCTCAAAATCAAAAGTTCTCTCGCGGATCGAAAGCGGCTTTCTTCGCCAGTTCCGCCCACAATTCTTTGACGTCATGGTCGAGTTTTTTCGGCATCACTGCCTTGAGCTGCACGAACAGGTAGCCACGATGGCCGGCCTTGTGCAGCAGACCGTGGCCCTTGGCGCGCATACGTTGGCCATTCTGGCTGCCGGCCGGAACCTTGAGGTTGATCTTGCCGGTCAGGGTCGGCACCGCGACTTCAGTTCCCAGGGCCAGCTCCCACGGCGCCAGCGGCAAGGTGATGATCAGGTTCTCGCCTTCGACGTCGAATTTGGGGTGCGGCGCAAAACGAATGGTCAGGTACAGGTCGCCATTGGCCCCGCCACCGATGCCTGGCGCGCCCTGGCCCTTGAGGCGGATACGCTCGCCGTCGGTCACGCCGGCGGGGATCTTCACGTTCAGGCTTTTGCTGGTGTTGCTGACATGCTGGCCGGCAGCGTTGTACTGCGGCACCTGGAAACTGACCTTCTTCGATTCGGTCGAGAGGGTTTCTTCCAGAAAAACCGGTAATTCCATTTCCACGTCTTGCCCTCGACGCCCGGCGCTATGGCCCGACCGCCCACCACCACCGAAACCCGGACCACGGTTGCCGAAAATCGAACTGAAAAAGTCCGAGAAATCGCCCGTGTCCTGACCACCGCCACCGAAACCACCGCGGCTCTGCCAACCCGGCGGGCCCTGAAAGGGCTGGCCGTGGTGGCCGTATTTGCGCAAGTCGTCGTATTCGGCGCGCTTATCGGCGCTTTTCAGCGCTTCATAGGCTTCCGAAGCATCCTTGAATTTGGCCTCGGCGTCCTTTTCCTTGCTGACGTCGGGGTGGTATTTGCGCGCCAGCTTTCGATAGGCGGCCTTGATCGCCTTATCGTCCGCGGTCGGCTCCACACCGAGAATCTTGTAATAGTCTTTGAAGTCCATCGAGGGAATCACCATCCATTATCGAAATCGCGCAGCTCGGCACAGCATGCTCTTGTTTGCAGCGTCTGGATTGACCAATCTCAATTTTGAGACCGGGCAGCGCATCAGAAGTTTATCGGCAGCGGGCGCGGTTCTTGCAGTCGCCCTGAGGGCTGCCAAGCCTATGCAGGGGAGTTTGGGGGTGATGGGCCATCTTTCAAGCGCTGATCGCTGCGATTTAACAGATAGTCGGCCTTCGAATCTTCGCCGCACTGACATACACTGCGCGGCCGTTTTTTAACCGGAACTCGAAAGACATGAAAAACGCATCTCCAGCCCGTGCCTGTGGTATCGACTTCGGCACGTCCAACTCCACCGTCGGCTGGCTGCGCCCCGGCATGGAAACGCTGATCGCGCTGGAGGACGACAAGATCACCCTGCCCTCGGTGGTCTTTTTCAATATGGAAGAACGCCGCCCGGTGTACGGCCGGCTGGCGCTGCACGAGTACCTGGAAGGTTATGAAGGCCGGCTCATGCGCTCGCTCAAGAGCCTGCTGGGTTCCAAACTGATCAAGCACGACACCAGCGTCCTGGGCACGGCGATGCCGTTCAAGGACCTGCTCGGGCTGTTCATCGGCCAGTTGAAGAAGCGCGCCGAAGCTGCCGCCGGTCGGGAGTTCGAGGAAGTGGTGCTGGGCCGCCCGGTGTTTTTCGTCGATGACGACGAACTGGCCGACCAGGAAGCGGAAAACACCCTGGTGGATGTGGCCCGCGCCATCGGCTTCAAGGAGGTCTCGTTCCAGTACGAGCCGATTGCGGCGGCGTTCGACTATGAGTCGACCATCGAAAAGGAAGAGCTGGTACTGATCGTCGACATCGGCGGTGGTACGTCTGACTTCTCGCTGGTGCGCCTGTCCCCTGAGCGTCGTAACCACGACAACCGTCACGACGACATTCTCGCCACCGGCGGCGTGCACATCGGCGGGACCGATTTCGACAAGCAGCTGAGCCTGCAAGGCCTGATGCCGCTGTTCGGCTATGGCAGCCGGATGAAGAGCGGCGCTTATATGCCAACCAGCCACCACATGAACCTGGCGACCTGGCACACCATCAACTCTGTGTACTCGCAGAAGTCGACCCTGGCGCTGGGCAGCATGCGCTACGACATCGAAGACACCGGCGGCATCGATCGCCTGTTCAAGCTGATCGACCAACGCGCCGGGCACTGGCTGGCCATGGAAGTGGAAGAAACCAAGATCCAGCTGACCCACGCCGACAGCCGCCATGTGCCGCTGGACCGTATCGAGCCGGGTTTGAGCGTGGAGTTGAGCCGGGCACTGTTCGAATCGGCCATCGACAACCTGCTGGAGCGCGTGCGCAACAGCGTCACCCAATTGTTGAACGACGCCAATGTGCGGGTCGATCAGGTGGACACAGTGTTCTTCACCGGCGGTTCGAGCGGGATTCCGGCGTTGCGCAACAGCGTCTCGGCGATGTTGCCGAATGCGCAGCATGTGGAAGGGAACATCTTCGGCAGCATCGGTAGTGGGTTGGCGATCGAGGCGATGAAGCGCTACGGCACGTTGGCCTGACCGAAACCCTGTGGCGAGGGAGCTTGCTCCCGTTGGACTGCGTAGCAGTCCCCTCTTTTTGGGGATAAAGGGGGGCCGCTTCGCGGCCCAGAGGGAGCAAGCTCCCTCGCCACAATTAGATCAACACCGAATCAAACCATCCCCACCTGCTTCAACTCACTCTTCAGATACGCGTAGTAAATCGGTCCCGCCACCACCCCCGGCAGGCCGAACGCGGCTTCGAACACCAGCATTGCCAGCAGCAACTCCCACGACTTGGCACTGATCTGCCCGCCGACGATGCGCGCGTTGAGGAAGTATTCAAGCTTGTGGATAACAATCAGGTAACCCAACGCCGCCACCGCCACCCAGATCGACAGCGACAGGCCGACAATGGTGATCAAGGTGTTCGACATCAGGTTGCCGATCACCGGCAACAAGCCGAGCAGGAAGGTCAGCACGATCAGGGTTTTGGTCAGCGGCAGCTTGATCCCGAACATCGGCAGGACCACCGCGAGGAAAATCCCGGTGAAGAACGTGTTGAGCAGGGAAATCTTGATCTGGGCGAACACGATGTTGCGAAACGCCTGAACCAACAGGTGCAAACGGTCGAACAGCGCCGCAGCCAAGGGCTTGCGTTTGGTCACATCTGGTACACGCTGCAAGGCGATGATTGCCCCCAGCACCATGCCGATCAGCAGCGTCACGAACATGTGCGCCGCGTCCTTGCCCACCAGTTGCAAGTCGCTGAGGTGCTTGCTCACCCACTCGCCGATGGCCACCCGAAACTCGGCGGCACTGGCCGGCAAATAAGCGTCGATGAACGGCGGCAACTGCCCGCGCGCACGGTCGACCACACCCATGAATTTGTCGAGGGAAGCACCGGGGTTTTCCGCCTCGTGCAGCAGAAAACTGATCGCACCGGCAAAGATCAGCGTCAGCACACTGACCACCAATGTCCCCAGCAACGCCACCGACAGCCAGCGCGCACGCCGCCCCTCGATCAGCCGCTGCAATTGCGGTGTGAGCATGTTGACCAGCTCGAACACCAACAATCCGGCCAACAGGCTGGGTAGCAATCGCAGGGGGATCACCAGCAGTAAACCGCCAAAAATGATGAGCCAACTGATAAGCAACAAGACGTGACGCTGAGAAAACGCTGACATACAGCCTCAAAACGAACGACGTAAAAGGATTGGCAGTCTGCCAGCGTTCCGGGGCGAGCACTAGGGATTGTGTCGGTCGACTTTGCCGGCCCCTTCGCGAGCAAGCCCGCTCCCACATTTATTCTCTGGCGCACACAGATAGTGTGTTCACAGTAGATCCAGTGTGGGAGCGGGCTTGCTCGCGAAGGGGGCCAGCACAACCGCCACAAAGCGTCCCGATCTGACCTCTCTGCTTATTTTTTCTTCAGGCAATCGCTCATGAAGGTTTTGCGCGCATCACCCGTGAGCGCCTGGGTGGCGGCGGTGGCGTTGCAGGTTTTCATCTTTTCTTGTTGAGGTGTCATGGGCTTGGCGGCATCGGCGGCCGGCGCGGCTTTGAGGCAGGTGCTCATGAAGGCTTTACGCTCGTCACCCTTGAGGCTTTTTGCGGTAGCGTCGGCATTGCAGGTGGTCATTTTGTTCTGTTGGGCAGTGGCGGCGAAACCCTGGGAGCAGAGCAGCAAACCGACCATCAACAACGGGGCACGCAACATCTTCATGGAATCTTCTCCTTGTTACCGCACCGATGGATGTGGCCTTGTTTCGGAGTGTAGACAAAGCCTGTTACACCTTCACCTGCTATCGAGGTGGCTGCGTCGATATTGCTCAGGCGTGCACCCGGCCTGACGCTGAAACATCGCAATGAATGCCGAGCCGGTGCTGTAGCCCATGTCGAAGGCGATTTCCTGAATGCTGCGCTGGCTATCGAGCGCTTCGATCGCCGCCAGAAACCGCAACCGTTGCCGCCACTCCCCGAAACTCATGCCCAGCTCGCGGACAAACTGCCGGGCCAACGTGCGTTCGCTGACATGAATTTGCGCGGCCCAGTGCGCCAACGGCCGGTTATCCCCAGGCTCGGTCTGCAAGGCTTCAAGGATTGCGAGCAGCCCGGGGCTGCTGGCGTAGGGCAGGTAACACTCATGCACCGGCGCCTGTTGCAGTTGATCCACCAGCACTTGAGCCAGACGCTTGTCTGCATCGTGCTCGGGAATTTTCACATCGCGGGCGGCGAAGTCCTTGAGGATCGCCTTGAGGATGTCGCTGATCGCCAGGGTGCAGGCCTGCTGCGGCAGATCGCGACACAACGTCGGCGCGAGGCAGACCGCGCGATAGTTGATCGGCTGATTGCTATAGAAACTGTGCTCGGTCCCGGGCGGCACCCACACCGCGTATTGCGGCGGCGACATGAAGCGGCGGCTGCCGATTTCCATGTGCAAGACCCCATTGGCCGAATACTCGAGGGTGCCCCAAGGGTGATGGTGGGTCGAGGCGTATTCGTGGGCGTTGAAGTCGGCATAACGAAAATAGACCGGGGCCGGCAGTTCGCTGAAATCCAGCAGGTCGATGTGTTTACTGTTCATGCTGTCCGGCATCAGAGGCAGATTGTCTGGATCAAAGTATAAGCTTTGATCCAGACAGGTGGATAATCACCCTTCATCAACGTTCTGGTTTTTCCCGATGCAATACGCTTATCCCCTGCTGGCCATTTTCATTTGGGCTGGCAACACCGTAATCAACAAACTCGCGGTCGGCGCGATTTTCCCCGCCGAAATCGGTTTCTACCGCTGGCTGCTGGCCGGGATTCTGTTCACACCTTTCATGCTTAAACCGGTGATCGCCCACTGGTCGTTGATCCGCCCGAACCTGGGCAGGATTTTCATCCTCGGCGTGCTCGGCATGGCGGTTTATCAGAGCCTGGCCTACTTTGCTGCAACGCTGACTTCGGCCACCAATATGGGGATCATTCTGTCGCTGATGCCGTTGATGTCGCTGGCCATGGCGATGGTCAGCCTCGGCCAACGCCTGACCGCCGGCGCACTGGCCGGTGCGGTGCTGTCGTTTGCGGGTGTTTTGGTGGTGGTGTCGTCCGGCAGCCTTGGCGCGTTGCTGGAACACGGGGTGAACCTGGGTGACGCGATGATGCTGATCGCCACGCTGGCTTATGCGATTTACAGCACTCTGTTAAAAAAATGGCAGCTGCGCTTGCCGCCGCTGGTGTTGTTGTATTTGCAGGTGCTGGTCGCGGTGGTGGTGCTGTTTCCGCTGTTTCTCGCCTCACCGAAAATCGGCCCGACCCTGCACAACATTCCACTGGTGCTCTACGCCTGCCTGCTGGCCTCGATGCTTGCGCCGCTGGCGTGGATGCAGGCCGTGGTGCGCCTGGGGCCGAGCCGGACCACGCTGTTTTTCAATTTGCTGCCGTTGATTACGGCGCTGATTGCGGCGGTGGTGCTGCATGAGCAGTTGGCGCTGTATCACCTGGTGGGTGGGGTATTGACGTTGGGCGGGGTGATTTTGTCCGAGCGGTGGACCACCGTGCTTGGCCGCGCGTAACCCTTTGTGGCGAGGGAGCTTGCTCCCGCTCGAGCGCGAAGCGGTCGCAATATGGGGCTGCTTCGCAGCCCAACGGGAGCAAGCTCCCTCGCCACAGGGGACTAAACTCCCGCCGCCTTCAACCGCGCCGCATGCTCGACAAACAACCGCACCGGCTCGGCGCCCTTGCCCACCAACCCCAGCGATTGATTGACGATATCGAAGTGGTCCATCGGGTATTGATCACCAATCACCGTCCCCAGATGCGAGCTGTAACGCCCGACCATCCCGTCGCAATGCCCCGCTTCACGCACAAAGGTCCTGGCAAACAACCGGCAACTGCGATTAGTGCCGTCGAACAGGTTGCACCCGCGATCGGTTTTGCCCGGCTGCAAGGTTCCAGACCAGGAGTAATAGCGCACGCCATTGACCACTTCCGGGCCGTGCCCGCCCCAAGTGTCAGGCAGGCCCTGGGGATAACGTTGGTTGAACAGGGCCACGCCTGCCGTGGTCAGCGATTGGTGCGAAGCCGGGATATCCACCGGCAGTCTCGGCCCGCGATAGCCGGTTTCCAGCAGGCACATCAACGCGTTGATCAGCCAAAGAAAAAAGCTGAGCAGCCGGCCCTTGACGCTGTCTGCCGGGTAATGGGTGTGCAGATGGTCCGCCAGCTCCGAACCATGATTCGGCCCCGCCACCGAGGTCACCGAGGCCACCTGGTCCGGGCGTTTTGCCGCGGCGTAACGGGCGGTCAGCGAGCCCTGGCTGTGGCCGATCAGGTTGACCTTCTCGGCCCCGGTTTCGTGCAGAATCTCCTCGATCCGTGCCAGCAATTGCTCGCCGCGCACCTCGGTGGAGTTGAGCGGCGAGACCTGCACCGCAATCACGGTCGCCCCATCCCGGCGCAGCGCCGAAATGATTCCGTACCAATAGGGATAGAGCAGCAGACGGATAAACCCGAGCATTCCCGGGACCAGCACCAAGGGGTAACGCGTGGCGGAACCTTGCGACATGGGTGAACATCCTTGTGATCGGTGAGATGAAGCAAGGTCGGATGCAAGGCACCGGCCAAGCATCGTCACCCAAGATGACAACTCAACGACCAGTCTATGACATCGCTTACTTCAACCCCACCAGGCCCGCCACAATCAACCCGACCGACACCAGCTTGAGCGCGGTAAGGCTTTCGCCCAGCAACGCAAAGCCGAGAAACACCGTGCCCAGTGAACCGATGGCCGTCCAGATCGGATAGGCGATGCTCACCGGCAAGTCGCGCATGGCCAGGGTCAGGAAGTAAATCCCGCCCACCGCGGCCACCACCGTCATCACCGAAGGCCAGAGCCGGGTGAAACCTTCGGCGTACTTCATGCCCATGGCGAAGGTGATCTCGAACCCGGCGGCGATCAGCAAGAACAACCAGGCCATCTAGAACGCCCTGGCCAGCGTCAGCAAACGCTGCTCGGCCTCGGCCACGGAAACCCGAAAGGTACGCTCGGCGGACTCTTCGCCCTCGGCCGCAATGACTGTGACGTCAGTGATGCCAATAAACCCCAGTGCCGTGCGCAGAAACGGATCGGCATGGTTCATCGCTTCAAGTTCACCACCCGGCCCGAAGCCGAACCCGCCGCGGCTGGTGACGATCAACGCCTTCTTGCCCTGCACCAGCGGTTCGTACTGAGCGACGCCATTGTCCAGGGTGTGATTGAACGTCCGCCCGAGTCGCACAATCTGGTCGATCCAGGCCTTGAGGCCGCTGGGCACGCTGAAGTTGTACATCGGCGTGGAAATCACCAACAGATCATGGCCGAGCAATTCCCCCACCAACTCATCGCTGAATGCCAGATCGGCCTGCATCGACAGTGGTCGTGCTTCAGGTTCCGGATGAAAAGCGGCCGCCACAAACGCTTCGTTAACGGGCGGGATCAACGCCCGGCCGACTTCACGGCGCGTCAGTTGCGATTGCGGGTGGCGGACCTGCCAGGCCGAAAGAAACACCTCGGCCAAACGCCGCGAATGAGAACGTTCGCCACGGGGGCTGGCGTGAATGGAAAGAATTCTGTTCATCTGAATCTCCTTGAAGACTAAACTCAAACTGCTTGTGGCTTGCAGCTTGAAGCTGCCAGCCTCACTTCTTCAAATGAACAAAAATCAGTCTGGATGAATTTATTTCATCCATGGAGTTTTAAATGTTTGCCTCGTTGCCGCTGACCGCACTGCGCGCCTTCGAATCCGCCTCGCGCCTGTTGAGCTTCAAAGCCGCCGCCGAAGAACTCTCCGTGACGCCAACGGCGGTTTCCCACCAGATCCGCGCCCTGGAAAACTGGCTCGGCGTGCCGCTGTTCGAACGACTGCCACGGCAAGTGCGTCTCACCGCGTGCGGCGAACGTCTGTTCCGCAGTCTTCACGGCGCCCTGCTGGAAGTGGCGCAGAGTGTCGATACCTTGCGCCCGCAACGCAGCGGCACGAGCCTGACGATCTCCACCACGGCCGCCTTCGCAGCCCTCTGGCTTGTGCCGAGACTGGGGCGGTTTTATGCCCGACATCCAAATATCAGCCTGCGGCTGGACACTCACTGCGAAGTCATCGATCTGCATCAGGACGCCAGTGTCGATCTGGCGGTGCGTTACAGCCTCGACGATTACCCGAACCTGTATGGTCTGTGCCTGTTCGACGAATCGTTCGGGGTCTATGGCTCGCCCGAACAAGTGGCCCTGGCGGCCAGTCGGGTACCGACCCTGATCAGCGTGCGCTGGCACAACTCCAAACTTTACGCCCACGGCTGGGAGGCCTGGTGTGCACAGTCCGGCGAAACCTGGCTGACCGGGCAGCCAGCGGTGCGCGAATACGACGAAGAGCATTACGCCCTGCAAGCCGCCATCGCCGGGCAAGGCCTGATGCTGGCGAGCAATATTCTGGTGTCGGAGAGTGTGGCCAACGGTTTGCTCGTGGCTTATCGGGGTGACATTCAGGTGAATGGGGCCGGATACAGCGCACTGTGCGTACCGGGCCGTGAACGACATCCGCCGGTGCGGGCGTTTTTTGTGTGGTTGCAGGAGGAGGCGTTGCTGTCCGGGCATGCCCTGATGCCAGTCAGTTAGGGCGTAAAACCTGTGGGAGCGGGCTTGCTCGCGAAGAGGGAGTATCAGTCGACATCAATGTTGCCTGGCACACCGCCTTCGCGAGCAAGCCCGCTCCCACATGGATTGCGTTAACTGACATGCATTGGCTTGATCGCTCAAGCCCTGCCGGCGATTGGCAAATTACATAAAACTTTTCACCGAGCTCATCACTCACAACCTGGTAGCGATCACTTCTCCAGAGAGTGACGCAAACCGGATCAGCCTCCAGGAGACCGAGATGAGCGACATGCATTTGTCTGATGTAACCACCCTTCGCGAACGGGCCCGCCAGAACGTCGAGAACGGCGCCGTGACCGAAAGCTACGGCGCTAACCGCGAAGAAGTGCTGCGCCTGCTCAACGAATCGCTGGCCACCGAACTGGTCTGCGTGTTGCGCTACAAGCGTCACTACTTCATGGCCAACGGCCTGAAAGCCCATGTCGCCGCCGACGAGTTCCTCGAACACGCGACCCAGGAAGCCCAACACGCCGACCGACTGGCCGCACGCATCGTGCAACTGGGTGGAGAACCGGAATTCAACCCTGACCTGCTGTCCACGATGTCCCATGCCCAATACGTAGCCGGTAATACGCTCAAAGAGATGGTCTATGAAGACCTGGTCGCCGAGCGCATCGCCATCGACAGCTACCGTGAAATCATCCAGTACGTCGGCGAAAAAGACCCGACTACCCGGCGCATCTTCGAAGACATCCTGGCTCAGGAAGAAGAGCATGCCGATGACATGGCCGACCTTCTGAAAGATTTGTAGCGCCTGCCAGACCGCTTTCGCGAGCAAGCCCGCACACACATTTGATCGCGGTCTAATGTGGGAGCGGGCTTGCCCGCGAAGGCGTCATCACAGACACCCGATTACTTTGTAGGCTTGACCGTCACCGGCGCCTTGCCCGCCTTCATCTGCTCCAGCAACGGCGCACACTGATTCGGCTCGCCACCGCTCGGCGCTATCAGTGCCAGCAAGCCCGCCGCCGGCGCGGCAATCACACCCAATGCCACCATCCCGGCCCCACGCAGCATCAGCGGTACCGCTTTCACGCCGGCATCCGGTTTGATGAACTTGCCCCGCACATACAGCGGCGAACGCAACGAAATCAAGCGCCAGCCCTTGGATTCCGGGGTGATGGTCAGGTCCAGTTGCTCGGTCGCCATGTTCGCGGTGCCATCGATGTAGACGATCGCGTTCTCGGTATCGAAGACGAACAGCCGCGTGGTCGCCAGACCGGCCTTGATGCCGAAATCCGCCGCCGCGCAGTTGATCTTCACTTCCTTGTCGCCAAATATCTTGCCGACCACATAGTTGCCGACGTTGAGCCCCGCCAATTCCATCAACTCGCGACTGATAGCGCCGTCATTCATCAGCATCTTCAGATTGCCGTCGGCAGTGCCCAGCAGTTTGGCCACCGAG
The DNA here is from genome assembly GCF_059695645.1 of Pseudomonas sp. LBUM1673. NCBI lineage: Bacteria > Pseudomonadati > Pseudomonadota > Gammaproteobacteria > Pseudomonadales > Pseudomonadaceae > Pseudomonas > Pseudomonas sp. LBUM1673. The sequence goes on along the minus strand of NZ_CP166780.1, from coordinate 696,103 downwards.
TTGCCCCGACCGGTCAGGTCGGCGTCGCCGTTGAGCTCACCGAAACTGGTTTTCATGACTTCAAAAGTGGGAAACAGCTGCTTGAGCTTGAACTTGCGCGCGGTCAGTTTGGCTTGGCCCTCTAAAGGTTCGGTGCGCCCGTTCAGACGAATCTGTGCATCCAGATTGCCCCCAGCCACGCCGAAACGCAGGGGCTCGAGGCTGAGCACCCCATCGGTCAGCACCAAATGAGTGTAGAGATCGTTGAACGGCAGTTTTTCGTTGTGGACGATGCGCTTGCCGGTGAATTCAACGTCGGCGTCCATGTCGCGCCAGCGCTCGGTTTTGAACTCCTCGACCGGCAGCACCTTGTCCGTCGGCTGCTTGCTTTCACCACCGCGGGCCTTTTGCTTGCCATTGGAGTCGGCGCCGATCAGCGGGGCCAGGTCGGCAAACAGCAATTGATTGGACACCAGCGCCCCGCTGAGCTTGGGCCGTGGCTGGCTCGCGACATAGGTCAGATTGCCGTGGATATCACTCTCGCCGATCTTGCCGTTGAAGCCCTCATAGCGGTACACCGCCCCGCCCGGCTCATGCAGCTTGGCGATCAAATGCCCGTCGGTGGCATAAGGTGGAGTATCCGGCAGCGTTACACCGATCAGTGGATAAAGATTACCCAGGCTGGCACCAGCCAGTTTCAGGCGCAAGTCCAGGGCGCCGAGGTTCAATGGATCGGTAAACGTGCCGGCCAGTTCGACGCTGGTATCAGCGATCTTTATTTGCGCCTGAAGCGGGAACGGCTTGGTGGCGTCCTGCAATGCCAGCAGGCCACCAATCTTGCCCTGGCCCACGAGATTCTGGCCGTGGTATTGGCCTTTGACCTTCAACGCGAACGCATAATCCTGCGGCGAGCCGCCCTTCTCAAACGCGGTTTTTGCTGCCTTGTCGCCGACGATGTCGCTGAACCGAATCGGTTTACCCAACGGATCGATGAGCAAGTCGAGCCGAGTCTTCAGGCTCTGGTCATCGAGCGTGACGTGGCCCTTGTCGAAGCCGATGGCACCGATGTCCAGCACCCAGTTCGAAGGCTCGGTGTTCGGGTCTTTAGGGTCGAACTTGAACGTCCAGTTGGCGCGACCGTCGGCCAGACGCTGCAGGTCAGCATTGGGTTCGGTCAGGTCGATGCGCGGGATCACCACCCGCTGCGCCAGCAAGGCCAGAGGCGAAATACGCAGTTCGACGCGCTTGAGGCCGGCCATCTGCGGTTGCTTCGACCAGTCCGGGTTGCCCAGGCTCAGGTCCTCGGCCACCACGTGCGGCCACGGCACCCAAGCCCGCCAGCCACCCTCGTCGGGCTCACGCTGCCAGACCACCGCAAGGTTGCCATTGATGGCGAATGGGCGATGCAGTTCTTCGGATACTTTGGCGTTCAGGGGCGGTTTGATCCGGTTCCAATCGAAGAACGCGATGATCAGCACCAGGATGGCCAGCAGGACAACGAGGCTGGCGAAGGTCCAGGCGAGAATTTTACGAGTGCGCGTCATTGCACAGGGCTCCTGAATACGACTGAGCGCCCCGACAGCGACGCATCTATGAAACGTTAGGCCAGAACGGGCCTGCCATGAAATGTACGACTGGAAAATGGCCCGCAGGTTTAACCCAAAGGCCGATTCGGACGCAAATAAGCCGACCCGCCCCCTAATGCCAGTCAGTTAAGCGCTCCCACAGGTTCCGCGCCTTAACTGACTGAGATTAGCCCCGCCTCATCCTTTTGGGCGTTACCGACTCCGCACTTTCGGGAGGCAAAAGTGAGTCAAAAATACCCACCTCAGTGCAAAAACCCCCGCCGGAAACGCCCGTTCTAGAGCCTTTCAACTGAACAATCAATTCTGTTGATTATTACCATTGCGTTTATGAACTTTTATATCGACTTATCGGGAGTAGCATTGTTCTCGTACCCACTTTACCGCCCTCCCAAGGAGCAACTCATCATGAAACGCGAATTACTGCTTAGCCTGACCCTCTCGATGTTAGCCAGCACCGCTTTTGCTTTGCCGGCCGCTGATCAAGCCACTCCACAAGTGAAAGACAACCAATCTGTACTCAGCCAAACCGTTGCTGCTGATGGTTCAGACCGCACTCCACAAGGCCAAACCCTGGCTGCTGACGGTTCCGACCGCACCCCACAAGGCCAAACCCTGGCTGCTGACGGTTCCGACCGTACCCCTCAAGGCCAAACCCTGGCTGCTGACGGTTCCGACCGTACCCCTCAAGGCCAAACCCTGGCTGCTGACGGTTCCGACCGTACCCCTCAAGGCCAAACCCTGGCTGCTGACGGTTCCGACCGTACCCCTCAAGGCCAAACCCTGGCTGAAGGTGGTGGTGACCGTGTGATCGAACGCAACAGCGCTGTGAGCTAAGCCCATGGCGGCCCTGAAAAAAAGCCCAATCCTCGGATTGGGCTTTTGACTTTAATAGAAGCTGCATTTCTCCGCGAGATCCCCCGATAGTCGTTCGACGCCAGCGAAGCCGATTTGTTAGAGTGCGCCGCTGTCCCTGTCCAGAAAACACCCTTGCGATGCTGCCCCGCGCCGAACAGAAACAACAGACCCGCAACGCCCTGATGGACGCTGCCCGACACCTGATGGAAAGCGGCCGAGGATTCGGCAGCCTGAGCTTGCGCGAAGTGACCAAAACCGCCGGGATCGTGCCCACCGGTTTCTACCGGCATTTCGCCGATATGGACGAACTGGGCCTGGTGCTGGTGAGCGAAGTCGGCCAGACCTTCCGCGAAACCATCCGCCTGGTACGCCATAACGAGTTCGTCATGGGCGGCATCATCGATGCCTCGGTACGAATCTTTCTCGACGTGGTCACGGCCAATCGCTCGCAATTTCTGTTTCTTGCCCGCGAGCAGTACGGCGGTTCGCTGCCAGTGCGCCAGGCCATTGGCCGCTTGCGCGAAGACATCAGCTCGGACCTGGCGGCCGACTTGTCGCTGATGCCGAAGCTGCAACACCTGGACATCGACGGATTGAGCGTCATTGCTGATCTGATCGTCAAAAGCGTGTTCGCGACCTTGCCGGACATCATCGATCCGCCCGCGCAGGCGTTGCCGGAACATCTGACGCCTCAGGCGAAAATTACCCAGCAATTGCGGTTTATCTTCATTGGATTGAAGCATTGGCAGGGACTCGGCAGTACCGAGTAAACAATTCCCCTGTGCGAGCGGGCTTGCTCGCGAAGAGGGAGTGTCAGTCGACATCAATGTTGCCTGGCACACCGCCTTCGCAAGCAAGCCCGCTCCCACCCAATCAGTCGCGCTGCATTTTGGTGCGCAACAACCCCTCTCGCACCAACTTCAATCAATATCATGCAACATCCTGAATCACCCCCTTCGCGCCGACAGGCATTTCCCACGTATCACCCGATTGGCAAGCCCCTTGCTCTAGCCTGAACATTGTTCATTGCTGGAAGCCTTCCGATGCTGGTGATTCATCGCAGAATCGACCCTCAACCCGTCTGGGCCGCCGAGTTGCACCTGACCTTCGAAGCCAGGAGCAAAAGCCGCTTGCGCTGTTTCAGTGCCGAGGGTGAAGACGTCGGGTTGTTTTTGGAGCGCGGTCAGCCGCCGCTGTATGACGGCGAATGCCTGCAAGCCGAAGACGGGCGCGTCGTTCGCGTCTGCGCTCGCCCCGAACAACTGCTGCATGTCACTTGCGCCAACGCCTTTGAACTGACCCGCGCGGCCTATCACCTGGGCAACCGGCATGTGGCCTTGCAGGTCGGTGATGGCTGGTTGCGCTTGCTCGACGATTACGTACTCAAGGCCATGCTCGAACAGCTTGGTGCCAAGGTCGAGAACATCGAAGTGTCGTTCCAGCCGGAACATGGCGCCTATGGCGGTGGCCATCACCATTCGCGGCATGGCGACGAGGATTTCAACTACCCGCCGAAACTGCACCAATTCGGCGTACGTTTATGAACCCAGCCTGGGCGCTGTTGCGTCTGGCCAGCCCGCAGCTGCCGATTGGCGGCTACAGCTATTCCCAGGGTTTGGAGATGGCTGTGGATAACGCTCGCGTGAACGATCCCGACAGCGCGCGGCGTTGGATCAGCGACCAGTTGCTGCTGAACCTGGCGCGTTTCGAAGCCCCACTGCTGCTCGCTCATTGCACCGCTGCGGCCGAAGAAAACTGGGCCGAACTGTTGCAACGCTGCGAAGAACATCGCGCCAGCCGCGAAACTCGCGAGCTGCATCAAGAAAGCCGGCAGATGGGTTATTCGTTGAAGCAACTGCTCAACGGCTTGCCGGAACTGGATGCGCCAGCCCGGACCTTTCTCGAGCAATGCCCTGAACCGCACCTGGCCCTCGGATGGGCGCTGGCCGCTCGCGCCTGGCAAATCAGCCCGCAAGATGCGCTGGCCGCCTGGCTCTGGAGCTGGCTGGAAAATCAATTGGCAGTGCTGATGAAAACCCTGCCCCTGGGTCAGCAAGCCGCCCAGCGCCTGACCAGCGAACTGCTGCCATTGCTGCAACAGGCGCAGCAAAACGCCACCCGAATCAACCCCGAACACTCTGGCAGCGCCGCTTTCGGCCTGTCCCTGGCGTGCATGGCCCATGAGCGCCAGTACAGCCGTCTGTTCCGTTCCTAGGGCCTTTTAATTTGGAGAGTCACATGAACACACAACCCCTGCGCGTCGGCATCGGCGGCCCGGTCGGCTCCGGCAAAACCGCCCTGACCCTGGCCCTGTGCCTGGCCCTGCGCGAGCGCTACAACCTCGCGGTAGTGACCAACGACATCTACACCCGAGAAGACGCCGATTTCCTGGTGCGCAACGAAGCCCTGGCGCCAGAGCGGATCATCGGCGTGGAAACCGGCGGCTGCCCGCACACGGCGATCCGCGAAGACGCCTCGATCAATCTCGAAGCCGTGGATCAACTGAACCGGCGCTTTCCAGGGCTGGACCTGATTCTGGTGGAGTCCGGTGGCGACAACCTCTCGGCGACCTTCAGCCCGGAACTGTCCGACCTGACTATCTACGTGATCGACGTTTCGGCCGGCGACAAGCTGCCGCGCAAGGGCGGGCCGGGAATCTGCAAATCCGATTTGCTGGTGATCAACAAAATCGACCTCGCACCGTTGGTGGGCGCCTCGCTGGAGATGATGGACAGCGACACCAAGCGCATGCGTAACGGCAAACCGTTCGTCTTCAGCAACCAGAAAACCGGCCAGGGTCTGGAAGCAATCATCGCCTTCATCGAACGCCAGGGCTTGCTGACTGCGGCCTGACCACGATCACACTTATCAACAAGGAAGCTTATCCATGACACTGAAACGCATTCTGGGCGCCATGGCCCTGCTGCTGACCCCGACCATCGCCTTCGCTCATCCGGGCCATGGCGACAATGGCCTGATGGCCGGCATCAGCCACCCGATCGGCGGCCTCGATCATTTGCTGGCGATGGTTGCCGTGGGGTTGTGGGCAGCGCAGCACAAAGGCGCCGCGCGCTGGGCGCTGCCATGCACGTTCGTCGGCACCATGCTCATCGGCGGGCTGCTGGGCTTTGAAGGGCTGAACCTGCCGGCGCTGGAAAGCGGGATTGCGGCATCGGTTTTGGCGTTGGGCCTGGCGGTGGCATTGGCGGTGCGTCCACCGTTGAGCATGGCAGTGGGTGCGACCGCGTTGTTTGCGTTGTTCCACGGCGTGGCGCATGGTCTGGAGTTGCCGGACATGTCGAGCCCGTGGGCCTATGCCGCAGGGTTTGTGGTGGCGACGGCGACTTTGCATGCAGCGGGTTATGCGGTGGTTCGAATGTTGCCTCAAGCGGCGGCACCATTGGTTCGGCTCGCGGGCGCGGCTTCGGCGGCGACTGGGGTGTGGTTGCTGACGGGTTGATTCTCTAGCGCCTGAACCGGCCTCTTCGCGGGCAAGCCCGCTCCCACAGGATATTCGCCGCCCGCACAGATCGTGTGAATACCGATGATCCCTGTGGGAGCGGGCTTGCCCGCGATAGCGTCCGATCAGACACCGCCTCTCTCAAGCCTGCCTCTCTGCTACCATGTCGCGCAATCGCCCCTGCCGTGACGACGCCAGCCAATGCCGCCTGTTTCCCGCTCTGCTTCCCAGCCTGAATTGACCGCCCTGTTTGCCTCGGTGCAACAGCACTTCCAGGACGTGATCGTGCCGCTCTGGCAAGGCCCCGGCTGGAACGCCGACATGGCATTGCCTTATGAAGCGCTGGACGCCGAGCATCGACCGCTGCCACCTCAGCGCTACCGGGCCATGGCCTGTGCGCGGCAGCTGTACCTGTTTTCCAGCCTGGTCGGCCAAGTTCCCCAGGCCGAAGAACGGGCGGCGGCGCTGTTCCGTTCCTTGCAGCGACATTTCCATGATGCCGAGCATGGCGGCTGGTTCTATAGCATCGACCCGCAAGGTGCGCCGCTGGATCAGCGTAAAGACCTCTACACCCACGCCTTCATCCTGTTCGCCTGCGCCCATTATTGGGACAAGGTTCGCGAACCGCTGGTGGAGTCGGTGCTCAACGCCGCGCTGGAAGTCGTGGCGCAGCGTTTCGCCACGGGTGACGGCCTGTACGAAGCGAGCCTGGACCGAGATTGGTCCTCGCTCAACGCCGGGCCGCTACAGAATCCTCTGATGCACCTGGCCGAAGCCTTCCTCGCCACCCTTTCGGTACGTGAAGACGCTGTTGTGCAGAGCGCGCTCATCGAGTTATGCACAGCCATGCAAAAACGCTTCATCGACCCGCAACACGCGGTGTTGATGGAAAAGCCGTTGGGAGCTGTGGATAACTGGTTCGAGCCAGGGCATCAGTTCGAATGGTATTTCCTGCTGGAGTCCTCGCCATTGCTGCATGGCTCGAAACTGCACACCTCGCTGGAACGCGCGTTTGCGTTCACTGAACAACGGGGTGTCGATCAGCAGACCGGTGCTGTGCGAGCGATGCTTGCACTGAACGACCGCCCTCGTGATGCGACCCAACGCATCTGGGCCCAGGCCGAGTACCTGCGCGCCCTGACCTTGCGCCCGGGTAACGAAGCATCGGTGCAGCACCAATTGCAGGCGTTGCAACAACGCTTTTTACATGCGGGCGGCTGGTATGAGTGTCGTGACGAGCAGGGTGAAGTGAGCCGCAAGGACATGCCTTCGACCACGCCTTATCACTTGGCGACCTGTTATCGCGGGTTGGCGGAGTATTTGCGCTGATTGGGAGATTGCTTTCGCGGGCAAGCCTCGCTCCTACAGGTTTGATGTTGAATCGCGATTCTGCGAACGACACATGACTTGCAGGAGCGAGGCTTGCCCGCGAATAGCCGTTACGCGGTCTTAAGCCTTCGTATTACGCTCAATGGCAAACCCGCTCCAGGTCTGGCTCACCGGCATCAGCTCGAGGCTATTGATGTTGATGTGGGCCGGCGCGTTGAGCACCCAGAAAATAGTCTCGGCGATGTCTTGCGGCTGGATCGGCTCGGCGCCGGCGTAAGTGGCGTTGTACCGCTCTTGGTCACCGGCAAAACGCACCAACGAGAACTCACTCTCGCACAGACCCGGCTCGATGTTGCTGACCCGCACGCCCGTACCTTGCAGGTCGCAGCGCAGGTTCAGGGAGAACTGTTTGACGAACGCCTTGCTGGCGCCATACACGTGGCTGCCCGGGTACGGGTAGTTGCCGGCGATGGAGCCGAGGTTGACGATGCTGGCGCCACGGCCATGAGCGATCAAACGCGGCAGCAGCAGGCGAGTGCTGTACATCAGGCCTTTGATGTTGGTGTCGACCATGGTGTCCCAATCATCAAGATCGCACTTGGGGGCCGGGTCCACGCCCAGGGCCAGGCCGGCGTTGTTGATCAGCCCGCGCAGCTTGGTGAAGGACGGCGGCAGGTCGGCAATCGCCTCCTCCATGGCTTTGCGATCCCGTACGTCGAGCACCAGGCCATGAACCTCGGTCTGCTTCGACAACTCGGCGCACAGGGCATTGAGGCGTTCTTCACGACGACCTGTCAGCACCAGTTTCCAGCCGGCTTCGGCAAAACGACGGGCACAGGCTTCACCAAAACCGGAGGTCGCGCCGGTAATAAACAGGGTGTTGGACATCGTGTTCTCCTTGCTTCGGCTGATCGACAGCCCTTGGAATAGAAAATCAGGTGCCAGCATGCCCGGCCTTGCCCACACCGGCAACTGTCACAAAAACCGTACAAAAAATGATCAACACTGGCAACGCCATATGCCCCGTGGCTTGCAGCCATGTACGCGCACCTTATCCACAGGCCGGTCCACAGTTTCCGGGGGCAAGTGGAAAAGCTGCAAGCCGCTGTCCACAAGGCTTTGCGGGCAGATTAGAAATTTTTTTGCTTGACCCTCGGGTGTCGGCAGTGTAACCCCGGGCAATTTGCACGACCGAGCGATCAAACCGACGATGGCGCCAAGCCAGCAACTACGGCCCTCCGCCGAGTCTTTCCAGAGTTTAACCACAGACTTATCCACAGGCTTGTCCACCTCAATTCATAGCCTGTTCGCCCATAACAAAAAGGTTGACAAAGCCTGCTTCAGGTCTTGCAAAAACACCTGATCACAAAACAACCACCTCTCTGTAAGCCACGTATTTAAAGGCTTGCAGCCAGCTACTCCCACGTTATTCACAGCCAGCTCCACAGCAAACGGGGACAAGTCAAAACCGTGACAAAACAGCGATTTGCAGCGGCTTTATGTCGCGCTTTGAGAGGTCATGAATATTGTTTTCCACAATTTCCCTTTACCTCAAAGCACCATCCTGTGTAGGAGCTGCCGAAGGCTGCGATCTTTTCCACAGACACCTCAAAGCAAGATCAAAAGATCGCAGCCTTCGGCAGCTCCTACGAGGGATTTTCGGGCATAAAAAAACGCCCTGACGTTGAGTGCGTCAGGGCGTTTTTTTGCCTCTTCGGTTTAGTGCCCGCCGAGGTAGGCGTTACGCACTTCATCGTTCACCAGAAGCTCCTTGCCGGTGCCGCTAAGGCGAATCTCGCCGTTGACCATCACGTATGCCCGATCCGACAGCTTGAGCGCGTGGTTGGCGTTCTGCTCCACCAGGAAGATGGTCATGCCGGTGCGGGCCAGTTCCCGCAGGGTTGCGAAGATCTGTTTCACCACAATCGGCGCCAACCCCAGGCTCGGTTCATCGAGCAACAACAGCTTTGGCCGGCTCATGAGCGCCCGGGCGATGGCGAGCATTTGCTGTTCGCCGCCGGACATGGTCATGGCGCGCTGGGTACGCCGCTCTTCGAGCCGTGGAAACAACTCGAACATGCGCTGCATGTCTTCCTTGGCGTACTTGTCACCGATCGGAATGGTGCCCATCAACAGGTTTTCCTCGACGGTCATGTCAGGGAACACCCGCCGGCCTTCCGGCGACTGAGCGATACCATTGGACGCGATGTAGTGCGACGACTTGTGAGTGATATCCACACCCTGATAGATGATTTGCCCGTCAGCGGCCCGCGGCTGGCCGAAGATCGACATCAGCAGGGTCGATTTGCCGGCGCCGTTGGAGCCGATCAGGCTGACGGTTTCACCTTCATTGATGTGCAACGAGACTTTCTTCAGGGCCTGAATCGGCCCGTAGAACACGTCCAGATCCTTGAGTTCGAGGATGGGTGCACTCATACCACTTCCTCTTCTTCTGCGCCCAGGTAGGCGGCAATCACTTTCGGATCGTGTCGAATCGCTTCAGGCCCGCCCTCGGCGATGACAACGCCGTGGTCCAGCACCACGATGTGGTCGGAAATACTCATTACCATGCCCATGTCGTGTTCGATCAGCACCACGGTCAGATCATGCTCGTCGCGCAGCAGCCGGATCATCGCGCTCAGCGCTTCGGTTTCCTGAGGGTTGAGGCCGGCGGCCGGTTCGTCGAGGCAGATGATCTGTGGCCGGGTGCACATGGCCCGGGCGATCTCCAGACGGCGTTGTTGACCGTAGGACAGCTCACCAGCCAGGCGGTTGGCGCAGTCCACCAGGTTCACCACTTCCAGCCAATAGAACGCGTGTTCCAGTGCATCGCTTTCGGCTTTGCGGTAACCCTTGGTGTTGAGGATGCCCGAAAGCAGGTTGCGGTTGACCCACATGTGTTGGGCCACCAGCAGGTTTTCCAGCACCGACATTTCCTTGAACAAGCGAATGTTCTGAAAAGTCCGCGCCAGACCGGCACGGTTGATCAGGTGCGTGCCACCAAACATCTTGTAGTGAAGCCGGCTGACGAAGCTTTTCGGCGAAACGAAATCAACTGCCTTGAACGGTTCCCCGAGCATTTTGATGACGTCGGTTTTCACACCATGGGCGTTGAGTTCGATATGCCCGCCGGACGCTTTATAGAACCCGGTCAGGCAGTTGAACACCGTGGTCTTGCCCGCGCCGTTGGGGCCGATCAACGCAAAAATAGAGTTGCGTTTGACTTGCAGGCTGACGTTACTCAGGGCTTTGATGCCGCCGAAGTGCATCATCAGATTTTCGACCGAGAGAACGATTTCTTCGCTCATGGCGCCACTCCTTTACGCGGGGTCACACCGGTGCGGCTGATCCGAATCAGGCCACGCGGTCGCCAGATCATCATCAACACCATCAGGATGCCGAACAGCAGCACGCGATACTCAGCGAAGCCGCGCAGCAGTTCCGGGGCGACGGTCAGCACGAACGCCGCAATCACCACGCCGATGGTCGAGCCCATGCCGCCGAGCACCACGATGGCGAGGATCAGTGCCGATTCGAAGAAGGTGAACGAGGTCGGGTTGACGAAACCCTGATAGGTAGCGAAGAACACGCCCGCCAGACCGGCAGTCGATGCGCCGATGGTGAACGCCGACAGCTTGACCAGTACGTGATTCAGGCCCATGGAGCGACAGGCGATTTCGTCTTCACGCAAGGCTTCCCATGCGCGACCGACCGGCATGCGGGTCAAGCGGTGCTTGATGTACAGCACGGCCAGAACCACCAGGAACAACACCGCGTATATGAAGTAGTACTTCACGTCCGGGTTATAGGCGATGCCGAAGAACTCATGGAACGGGACGCCCCCCTCCTTCGCTCTTTTGCCAAACTCGAGGCCGAAGAAGGTCGGCAACGGAGCCGCCATACCGTTCGGGCCGCCGGTCAGGGACAACCAGTTATTGAGGATCAACCGGATGATTTCACCGAATCCCAGGGTCACGATCGCCAGGTAGTCACCGTGCAGGCGCAGCACCGGGAAACCCAGGATGCAACCTGCCAACCCGGCAATGATTGCCGCCAGCGGCAGCACCGTCCAGAAACCCAGCCCCAGGTATTGATAACCGAGCGCCAGCCCGTAGGCACCGATGGCGTAGAACGCCACGTAACCCAGGTCGAGCAGGCCGGCCAGGCCGACCACGATGTTCAGCCCCAGGCCCAGCAATACGTAGATCAGCCCGAGGATGACCACGCCCAGGAGGTAGGAGTTGGAGAAAAACGGGAACACCACGGCGATAACGATCATCACCGGGATAATCCAGCGCAAGCGGGATTTGTAATCAGGCGGCAGTACATGAACCCCGGAGCCGGTACTTTCAAAGCCTTCAAGAATTCTCAGGCCCTTGGGGGTTTGCAGGAACAGGCTCAAGGCAAAGCGGCCGGCCATGACGATGGCGACAATCCATGCCACCCGGGTCGCTTCCAGGTTGAAGCCGTAGCCGTCGAGGACTACGCCGACAATCGGGCCGAACACAATCAGGGCCACCAGGCCGGCAAGAATCGCGTCAACCAGGCTTCTTTTGAGATCAATGGTTTTTTTAGTGGTTGAAGACATCGCTTACACCTTCGACACAAGAGGACGGCCGAGCAGGCCTTGGGGCCGAAAGACCAGAACGAGAACGAGCAGCGAGAAGCTGAAAACGTCTTTGTAGTCCGAGTTGACCAATCCGGAGAACAGCGACTCGGAGATCCCCAGAATGATCCCGCCGAGCATCGCCCCAGGCAGCGAGCCGATCCCACCAAGCACCGCGGCGGTGAACGCCTTGATGCCAATGATGAAGCCCGCGTAAAAGTCGAATGTGCCGTAGTTCATGGTGATCAGCACGCCGGCCAGGGCCGCCATCGCGGCACCGATGATGAACACGTAGGAAATGACGCGATCGGTGTTGATCCCCAGAATCGAGGCCATCTTGCGGTCTTGCTGGGTGGCGCGGCACATACGGCCGAGCTTGGTGTACTTGATGACGTAGGTCAGCAGGGCCATCCCGACAAACGCTGCGACCAGAATGAAGATCTTGGTGTAGGTAAGCTGGACGAAGCCAGTTCCGACTTCAACTCGCCATGCACCGGTCAGCAATGTCGGTACGCCCTGTTGACGGGCGCCTTGGGAAATCTGTGCATAGTTTTGCAGGATCAGCGAAATACCGATGGCGCTGATCAGCGGTGCCAGTCGGGTGGAGTTGCGCAGCGGTTTGTAGGCGACGCGCTCGATGACCCAGCCATACACCGCGGTGACGATGATGGTGAATACCAGTGTGCCAAGCATCAGCAGGGGGAAGGATTCAATACCGAAGTATGCCAGCAGAGCCAGACTGATCGCCGCGAGGTAAGCGGAAATCATGTAAACCTCGCCGTGGGCGAAGTTGATCATGCCGATGATGCCATAGACCATTGTGTAGCCGATGGCGATCAGGCCATAGACCGACCCGAGGGTCAGGCCGTTGACCAGTTGCTGCAGGAAAATACCATCCATAACGCAATCTCACGCACTTGAGAGACTGCACAAAAACCGGGTGCGCCGGACCGGAGTTCAGCCGCCGACGCAACACGGTTATATGCAGCTCTACGAGAAAAGACAGGTACAGCACGGACATGTTCTTTGATTGCCCGGCGCAAGGCGCCGGGCAATCAGCAAGTCATATCACTTCTGTTTTTCCAGCTGGTGGTATTTGCCATCCTTGTCCCACTGGTAAACCACGTAGTCGGAGACTTTCAGGTCGCCCTTGGCGTCCCAGGTCTTCTCGCCCATCACGGTTTTGACCGGATTTTTCTTCAGCCACTCAGCGGCTTTCTCGCCACTGTTGGATTTGGAGCCATTGAAGGCTGCGGCCAGGGTCTGGACCGAAGCATAGGCGTACAGGGTGTAGCCTTCAGGCTCGGTGCCTTTCTTGCGGAACTCGTCCACTACGGTCTTGCTCTCTGGGAGCATGCGTGGGTCGGCACCAAAGGTCATCAGCACGCCGTCAACGAATTGCGGACCGCCAGCGGTGGTCACCAGTTCGTCGGTTACGATGCCGTCGTCGGACATGAACTTGACGTCTTTGAGACCTTGCTCACGCAGTTGACGAACCAGAGGACCGGCTTCCGGGTGCAGGCCGCCGAAGTAAACGACGTCGGCGCCAGCGCCGCGGATTTTGGTGACGATGGTGCTGAAGTCTTTTTCGCCACGGGTCAGGCCTTCGTACAGGACCGGCGTTACGCCGCGCTTGGCCAACTGAGCCTTGGTAGCATCCGCCAGACCTTGACCGTAGGTATCCTTGTCGTGCAGGACCACCACTTTCTTGCCCTTGAGCACGTCGACGATGTAGTCGCCGGCCACGATGCCTTGCTGGTCGTCACGCCCGCACATACGGAACATGGCACTCAGGCCGCGCTCGGTAACAGCCGGGTTGGTGGAACCTGGCGTGATCGCGATGATGCCCGCTTCGTCGTAGATCTCGGAGGCCGGGATGGTCGACGAGGAGCAGAAGTGACCGACCACGCCAGCGACTTTCTGGTTGGTCAGGTCCTTGGCGACCGTCACAGCCTGCTTCGGTTCGCAGGCGTCATCGCCTTTGACCAGTACGATTTTTTCCCCGTTGACACCGCCAGCCGCGTTGACCGCATCAGCGGCTGCCTGCGCCCCCTTCATGTACTGCTCGCCAAATGCGGCGTTGGCGCCTGTCATCGGACCCGCCACACCGATTTTCACATCAGCCTGTGCAAACGCAGAAACACCCAACGCAGCTGCCACTGCGAGGGCCAGAAAGCCTTTCTTGTAAAACGTCTGGGACATGAGGTGGTGCTCCAAGGTTTTTTTTAGTTGGCACTGCGACTTCACTGATGCTCAGAGCAAGGGCCGTGCCATCGGTTTTTTATTCTGAAAAAAGTCGCTGCTTTATTGTTATTTCGACTGTTTCGGGCCCTTTTTCATTGGGCGTGCAACCGTCTAAACCGCGAGAGGTGAAACCTTTTATCTCATAAGGCGCAACCCACGCGCGCCATCATTGCAACCGCAGCGTCAAACGATGTGCAACCAGCCTGTAACAGCCTGCGTCACCGAACTGCACACTGCTGGTGCGCAACTGCTACAACCCGCACCACTACAGGCTAGCCGCTTCGCCGAAAAGCGCCGCTTCCAGCAACATATTTCAACAATCAGATCACGATCCGCAGGCACTGGCCCGCGTGATACAGCGAAAAACCGGCCTCATACAGGCAGCTTCGCAGCCCCACGCCCGCCAATGGCTGCATGGGGGCGAAGGGAATCGGCAGGGCTTGAGGATTTCCGTTACACAAATAATCGGCGAAGGCTTTGCCGACCACTGTGCCGGTGGTCACGCCTCGACCGTTATAGCCGGTAACGGCCACCAGACCCGGTGCCGGCTCGAACAGGCGCATCAAATGATCGGGGGTGAAGGCGATGCAACCGGTCCAGGTGCACTCCCACTCCACTGGTTTCAGGTAAGGGAAATAGTGCTGCTGAACACGGTCGGCCCAGGCCTTCAGGAACCAGGTCGGTTTCTGGTTGCCATTGCCGAGGCTGCCGAGTAACAACCGCCCTTCGGCATCGCGACGAATGCTGCTGAGCACCTGCCGGGTGTCCCAGGAACCCTGGCCACCGGGAAGAATTTGCTGCGCGGCGTCTTCGGTCAGCGGCACCGAGGCCACTTGATAGTAATAACCGGGGAAAAAGTTACGCCGCAGCTCTGTCCAGTCACCTTCGGTGTAGGCGTTGGACGCAATCACCACCTGCTCGGCCAGCACCGAACCCTGAGCGGTCTGCACCGACCAGCGCTGGCCCTGACGTTCGAGTCGGGTCACCGGGGAATGATCGAACAACTGGCCGCCGAGGCCGAGGGCCGCGTTGGCCAGCCCCGTGGTGTAGGCCATCGGGTTGATCGTGCCAGCACGCCGATCGAGCAACGCGGCGGCAATCCTTTTGGTGCCCGTGGCTTGTTCGCAGGCCTCCCCGGTCAACAGCTCGACCGGTGCCCCGCGACGCTTCCATTGTGCTTCGCGACTGCGCAGATCCGCCTCGCCACGCGCGTTGTGCGCCATGTGCAGCGTGCCTTCGCGGCGTAACTGGCAATCGATGTTGTATTTGTCGACCAGGCTGAACACCAGTGACGGCGCCGCACCGAGCATACGGTTGAGCTGACTGCCGACCGCCTCGCCGAAACCGGCTTCGATTTCATCCGGTGGAATCCACATCCCGGCGTTGACCAGCCCGACGTTGCGACCCGAACCGCCATGCCCGGCGCGATGCGCTTCCAGCACACAAACACTTTTACCTTGTTCCAGCAGATGCACCGCCGCCGACAGACCGGTAAAACCGGCACCGATGACGCAGACATCCGCCCTGACCTCGCCCTTGAGCAACCCGTTGTCGGGCCTTTGCGGCGTCAGTTTTTCCCACAGACACTCTTCGCGTAACGGCATTGCCAGACTCCAATCCGAAACCTAACCAACACACAGTTCCCAGTGTGGGAGCGGGCTTGCTCGCGAAGACGGCGGCACATCCAACATTGATGTGACTGACAGACCGCATTCGCGAGCAAGCCCGCACACACATTGGATCACTATTCGACTTGAGGTTTAGTCAAACGTAATCCCTTGAGCCAACGGCAACTCCAGCGAATAGTTCACGGTGTTGGTCTGACGGCGCATGTACCCACGCCATGCATCCGAACCGGACTCTCGGCCACCACCTGTTTCCTTCTCGCCGCCAAACGCCCCGCCGATTTCCGCGCCGCTCGGGCCGATGTTGACGTTGGCGATGCCGCAATCGCTGCCCACCGCCGACATGAACTGCTCGGCTTCACGCACGTCGGTGGTGAAGATGCATGACGACAGACCTTGTGGCACGGCGTTGTTCAGGCGCAATGCTTCGTCAAAATCCTTGTAACCGACCACATACAGGATTGGCGCGAAGGTTTCGTCGCGTACCACATCGCTCTGCTCCGGCATTTCGACGATGGCTGGCGAGACGTAGTAAGCATTGGGGAACTTGTCTTCCAGCTGACGCTTGCCGCCGAACACCCGGCCACCTTCGCTCAAGGCCTGCTCCAGCGCGTCCCGCATGTTGTCGAAGCTGTGCTTGTCGATCAGCGGCCCGACCAGATTGCCTTCCAGTGGATGGCCGATGCGCACCTTGGAGTAAGCGGCTTTCAGGCGAGTGACGATTTCTTCTTTCACCGACTCGTGGGCGATCAGGCGACGCAAGGTGGTGCAACGTTGACCGGCGGTGCCGACGGCGCTGAACAGAATCGCCCGTACGGCCATGTCCAGGTCGGCGCTTGGGCCGAGGATCATCGAGTTGTTGCCGCCCAGCTCCAGAATGCTGCGGGCGAAACGCGCAGCAATTTTCGGCGCCACTTCACGACCCATGCGGGTGCTGCCGGTGGCGCTGACCAGCGCGACACGCGGGTCGTCGACCAGGGCTTCGCCAGCATCGCGACCACCGATAATCACCTGGCTCAGGTGCGGCGGAGCGTCGCTGAAGTTTTTCAGGACACGGTCGAACAGCGCCTGGCAGGCCAGCGCGGTCAGCGGGGTTTTCTCCGACGGTTTCCAGATCACCGGGTTACCGCAGACCAGCGCCAGCGTCGCGTTCCAGGCCCAGACGGCGACCGGGAAGTTGAACGCACTGATTACGCCAACGATGCCCAGCGGGTGCCAGGTTTCGCGCATGTGGTGGCCAGGGCGCTCGGAGGCAATGGTCAAACCGTACAGCTGACGGGACAGACCGACGGCGAAGTCGCAGATGTCGATCATTTCCTGAACTTCACCCAAACCTTCTTGAGTGATCTTGCCAGCCTCCCAGGAAACCAGCTCACCGAGATCGGCCTTGTACTCACGCAAGATGTCGCCCAATTGGCGCACCAATTCGCCACGGCGCGGTGCCGGGACCTTGCGCCACAATTCGAACGCATGATCTGCGCGACTGATGTGCTGCTCGACTTCAGCGGCGCCTTCCCAGTTCACGGCAGCGATCTGGCTGCCATCAATCGGCGAATGCACAGGCACTTTGCCGTTCTGGTACAGGGCCGGGTTCACACCAAGACGATCAAGCAATGCGGCAACCATGGGTCACTCCTCAAGCAAAAAACAGAAATCGTGCAGCCGGATTTATCCGGCTGATCAGACCTGTAGTTTTAGCGCTGTCGAGGTTACCCAACAAACGACCTTTAAGAGAGATATCATTCCGTTTATTCATGCTGCGAATCTGCCGGTAAAAAAGAGCATAGAGAAACAAGAAAAAGGACCACCCATGCTGAATAAACGCTACTTGCCGTCGATCACTGCATTGCAATGCTTCGAAGCCGTCACCCGGCATTTGAGCTTCACCCGTGCCGCCGAAGAGCTGAACCTGACGCAGAGCGCCGTGAGCAAACAAGTCGCACAACTCGAAGAATTGCTGCAACACCTGCTGTTCCGCCGGGTGCGTCGACGCCTGCAAATGACCCCCGCCGGCGATTTGTACTTGGTGGAGGTGCGAAAAATCCTCACCCAGGTCGAAATGTCGACCCATTACCTGCGCTCCTACGGCGGTGATACTGAAGTCCTGCGCGTCTCCACACCTCCGACCTTCGGTGCGCGCTGGCTGGTGCCACGCTTGAAAGGCTGGCGCCTGCGTCATCCGTCGATCCATCTGGACCTGTGCAGCGAACAGGAAGCCGACGATCTGCTGCAAGGTCGCAGCGACCTGGCGTTCTATTTTGGCCAGGGTTCACGGCCCGGCACCGAATGCCTGAAGCTGTTTGGCGAGGAGCTGGTGCCGGTCTGCGCGCCGGGCAGCCTGCCGGACACGCCGTTCACCGACCCTACGCAACTCACCGACCTGGTCCTGCTGCAAAATGCTTCGCGGCCCCAGGCCTGGCACGACTGGTTCGACAGTCAGGGCTACCACACCGAGCACAGCTATCACGGCCCGCGTTTCGAAACCTTCTACATGTGCATCCGCGCCGCCCAGGTCGGCTGCGGCGTGGCGCTGCTGCCACGGTTTCTGGTGGAAGAGGAATTGGCCGACGGCAAACTGGTCATTCCCTGGCAGCATGCAATGCCCAGCACTGACGCCTATTACCTGGCGTATCCGGAGCATTCGGCGGAAGTGCCCAAGGTGCGGGATTTTGTGAAGTGGATGCTGGAGCAGATTGATAGTCCGGATGCGCCGCCGATTTGAAGCCTCACACATCAACTGTGGCAAATGACATTTGTGGCGAGGGGGCTTGTCGGAGCGCCGCACCGCCCCGCTGAGCTGCGTAGCGGCCCCAAATCCAGCAACACGGTTTGTCAGGCTCATCGTGGCGTCACGCAATAACAAAGCGGCCATCGACGACTTTGGTTTGAGCGAGACGCCCGCGCAAATCATCATCGATGGCGGGATCATCCATGCTGTATAGGCGCACCCTGCGATACGCATTGATTCGATTGATCTCCAGCCCGAGATACTCCCAAACCACCCTCGAACACGCAGGAGTACGATGGTCAGCTGCGCAAACGCCCATCTTCAAGCCATTGAGTCGAGTAATACAGCTTTTGAAGCTCGGGATAAGAATGGTTTGGCTAATCTCGTTGGACGTCAGCGATTCATAATCAATGAGGAACAAGCGGTCCTGTAGGTAGTAGGCAATCCCCACGTATCGATACCGCTCAAACTCCCCATCCGCCCCGGCTATCTGTAAGCGCTCATTTCGTTCGTATACGAAATGCTGCCCTTCCTCGCGTATATGCACCAGGGAACACAGAATGAAACCGGGCTCTGTCATTGCATGGTAGTACTCGTAGTAGTAACCCGTGTGGGCTTTTAGCTGCGACGAAGACTGTTGACGAAGGTGATCAAGCATCCGCTGTGGTGCCGTCGCCTCGCTGGAAGGACTAATTCGCCTCGCTTTAGCGCCAATAAGAATAGTGAATTGCTCTGTCGGCAAACCTATTTCGAATTCTTCGACTCCGAAAAAATCGCAGATCCTCTTAAGATTAAAGGGTGTGGGAAGGCTATTTCCGCACAGGTACTTATTAAATTGTCCACGATTAATCCGAAGCCTCCTACAGACTTCAGCGACAGATCGGTAGTGACTACACAGCAGCCTTAAGTTAGCAGGAAGAAAATCACGCATACAAGTCCATCACAATAGTGTCAGAAGACTCGAACATAGCATCAACTCACATCGTTTTTAACCAACTTGCGAAATTGCGCACAGCGATAGATGACCGGATATTACGGGCCCTAAAAGCTTTCTGGACTCGCTACACCTTCAATCCGCCAGCACTCTAAATAGCAAGGAGCTTTGAATGCTTGACATCATCAACGACTTTCTCTCCGGCAAGGTTTTGATACCTTTAGTTCTTGGACTGGGAAGTTACTTCACAATCAGGTCAAGATTTGTCCAACTCCGATACTTCATACATATGATCTCGGTATTACGCGGCAGTTGGCATACCAGCAATCATCACTTGAGTTCATTGCAGGCATTGACGCTCAGCCTTGCCGGCCGGGTCGGAACCGGCAATATCGTTGGCGTCGGCATTGCCGTGAGCATGGGAGGGCCCGGCGCAGTGTTCTGGATGTGGATGACAGCTCTTTTGGGTATGTCGAGCAGCTTCTTCGAATGCGCACTGGGCCAGCTCTATAAGCGCTGCGATGGAAATGGCCTATATCGTGGAGGCCCGTCCTGGTACATCCAGCATGGTTTGGGCAAACGCTGGCTCGGAACCATTGCCGCTCTCCTGCTTCTGGTCACCTTCGGCTTTGCTATCAACGGTCTGGAGTCTCATGCCGTATCGCACTCGCTCAACGATGCATTTGGTCTGTCGACCACTTGGTCTGGGCTCGCGCTATCGCTGATGCTGGGAATAGTGTTTATTGGCGGTATAAAGCGGATAGCGGCGGTTGCCGATCTTTTAGTGCCCCTCAAGGCCCTCGCTTACATCGGCGTGACGTCTTACGTAATCGTGCTGCAATTTGACCAAGTCCCGGCAATGTTCATGACTATTGTCAAAGGTGCGTTTGGACTGGATCAGGCTTTTGGTGGGCTAGTCGGCAGCGCAATCGTTATGGGCGTGAGGCGTGGAGTGTTCTCCAATGAGGCTGGACTGGGTAGCGCACCCAATGTTGCATCGGTGGCCAAGATCGACCACCCGGTGGCACAAGGCGTGGTGCAGGCATTCAGTGTCTTCATCGATACCTTTGTAATCTGCACGTGTACCGCATTACTCATTTTACTTTCAGGTTTCTACACGCCAGGTTTCGAGGGCGACGGCATTGCCCTGGCACAAAACTCGCTAGCCGCCGTGGTCGGCGAATGGGGACGAATGTTCATAAGTGTGGTGCTTGCGTTGTTCGTATTCACAGCAATGCTTTACAACTATTACCTGGGAGAAAACAGCTTACGGTTCATGTTCGGCGAGCCTCATAAAACGTTGATCTTCTATCGTGCGTTAGTGTTGATTCTAGTGTTCTGGGGATCAGTCGAGGATCTGTCCACCGTACTTGCTTTTGCAGACATCACCATGACGCTACTGGCATTGGTCAACCTTATAGCCATGGCCCTGCTCTTCAAAATCTGCATGCGCATCTTGCATGACTATGATGAACAACGTCGCGCCGGGATCAAGACACCTGTTTTCGATTCAAGCAAGTTCCTTGACCTAGATCTCGATCCTTTGGCGTGGCCACCGCAGCCCAGCGACCCAAGCACAATGAATCGTAGCGTGCCCTCTCCTTCCTCCGGGGCTAGCACACAGCCCGCTTAAAACAGAACAGATACTGAGCCATTCAATTCAGTAATGGCTCAGCAGCACATACAGCAACAATACCTTTGCAACCAAACTAAAAGAACAAAGCACTCTTCGACCTGTCACGCCTACAATTTTCTGAAGGACTTTATCCCATGGATCGCTATTACCCTCTTAAAGCCAATGCAACCAATATCCCGACCTTTTTTATAGACTCACATGCAGCACCCAATCAGTTATTTGAAGATGCCTGTTTCAGAATTCGCGCCGCTGCCAGCCTTTTAGAGACATTAACATCTGTCACTATCAAACATACCAACGACTCAGACTTCTATCGGCTGATACTTCCAGCTTATGTATTGCTACAGGATGGTGTCGACGCACTGGAACAGATCACTTTCAAGGGAGAGGTCATTCATGTCTAAAACAGCAACCCATGACATGCTCAAAGCGGCGATGATTAAAGCTGTTGAAACCAGCCTCGTTCCTCGGCACTCGTATCTTGAAGAGTATTTAAAAAGTTGGGAGCGTCTTGAGCTAGTCATTCAAGCCGCGCTTGAGGTGTATCGCGAAGCAGATGAGGCTATTGGCCGGGATGTATAGAAAGCACCAGAGGCACAGTAGGGAGGAGCCCACCGCGAAAGCAAAAAATCGCTGGCAATCCACACCTTGGATATGCGCCACTAGCCCCATTCATTGAAACAGCTGCAACGTCGCTGCCACGGGCCGCGGCCAGCCTGGAGAACCCCGTTATGAGCGAGAGTGTGTTTGCCGATCGCATCGTGCAGAACCTGCTCGACACCGACTTCTACAAACTGACGATGATGCAGGCGGTGCTGCACAACTACCCGAACGTGGAAGTCGAATGGGAGTTTCGTTGCCGTAACAGTGAGGATCTGCGCCCTTACCTGGCGGAGATCCGCTTCCAGATCGAGCGCCTGGCCGAGTTGAGCCTGAGTGCCGATCAGTTGAGTTTCCTGGAGCACATCAGTTTCCTGAAACCGGATTTCCTGCGTTTTCTCGGGCTGTTTCGCTTTAACTTGCGCTACATCCATACCGGCATTGAAAACGGCGAGTTGTTCATCCGCCTGCGCGGGCCGTGGCTGCATGTGATTCTGTTTGAGGTGCCGTTGCTGGCGATCGTCAGCGAAGTGCGCAACCGCTATCGCTACCGGGAAATCGTCCTGGAACAGGCCCGCGAGCAGCTCTATCGCAAGTTCGACTGGCTGACCGCCAATGCCAGCGTGGACGAATTGTCCGAGTTGCAAGTAGCCGATTTCGGCACCCGCCGTCGCTTCTCGTACCGCGTGCAGGAGGAAGTGGTGAACGTGCTCAAGCACGACTTCCCCGGGCGTTTCGTCGGTACCAGCAACGTGCACCTGGCCCGGGAGCTGGACATGAAGCCGCTGGGCACCATGGCCCATGAATGGATCATGGCCCACCAGCAACTCGGTCCACGGCTGATCGACAGCCAGATTGCCGCCCTTGATTGCTGGGTCCGCGAATACCGTGGCCTGTTGGGGATCGCCCTGACCGATTGCATCACCTCCGATGCTTTCCTCAGCGATTTCGACCTGTTCTTTGCCAAGCTCTTCGACGGCTTGCGCCACGATTCCGGTGATCCGGTGCTCTGGGCGGAAAAAGCCATCGCCCACTATCACAAACTCGGCATCGACCCGATGAGCAAGACCCTGGTGTTTTCCGACAGTTTGACGCTGCCCAAGTCTCTGGAGATTTTTCGGGCATTGCGCGGTCGGATCAATGTCAGCTTCGGTATCGGCACTAACCTGACCTGCGATATTCCGGGTGTCGAACCGATGAGCATCGTGCTTAAAATGACGGCCTGCAACGGCCAGCCGGTGGCCAAGATTTCTGATGAGCCTGGCAAGACTCACTGCAAAGACCCGAATTTCGTCGCCTATTTGCGACATGTTTTCCAAGTACCTGCCGCCATTTCCAGTACATCAAGCCCATCAAGCAAGGAGTGAATTCATGCAAGCCGTACAGCGTGAGATTGCTGAGCAGCTCAAGGTCCAACCGCCCTTCGCGGACCCACTCGCCCTCGAGGCTGAAGTCGCCCGGCGTATCACCTTCATTCAGGACTGCCTGGTCAATGCCGGGCTCAAGACGCTGGTGTTGGGTATCAGCGGCGGTGTCGATTCCCTCACCGCCGGCCTGCTGGCCCAGCGCGCCATGCGGGAATTGCGCGAACGCACCGGTGATAGCAGCTACAAATTCATCGCCGTGCGTCTGCCGTACGAAACGCAGTTCGATGAACACGACGCCCAGGCCTCGGTAGATTTCATCGCTCCGGACGAGCGCCATACGGTGAACATCGGCCCGGCGGTCAAATCCCTGGCCAGTGAAGTGGCAGCTTTCGAAGGCAAGCACGCGGTCTCGGTGGATTTCGTGTTGGGCAATACCAAGGCGCGGATGCGCATGGTCGCGCAATACACCATCGCAGGCGCGACTCATGGCCTGGTGATCGGCACCGACCACGCAGCGGAAGCCGTGATGGGCTTCTTCACCAAGTTCGGTGACGGCGCCTGCGACCTCGCACCGCTGAGCGGCCTGGTAAAAAATCAGGTCCGGGCGATTGCCCGCAGCTTCGGCGCACCGGAGGCGCTGGTGGAAAAAATCCCGACCGCCGACCTCGAAGACCTCTCGCCGGGCAAACCGGACGAAGCGTCCCACGGCGTGACCTACGCCGAGATCGACGCCTTCCTGCATGGCGAGCCGGTGCGCGAGGAAGCGTTCAAGATCATCTGTGATACGTACAAGAAGACTCATCACAAGCGGGTGATGCCGTTCGCGCCATAAGGACGTCGGCGTCTGTACCGACGCCTTCGCGGGCAAGCCACGCTCCCACAGGTTTTGTGTCGGACGCCGGTAATGGGCACGACGCAAATCCTGTGGGAGCGTGGCTTGCCCGCGAAGAACGATGACTCGGTCTATCGTCAGGCACAAAAAAAGCGTCCCGAGCGGACGCTTTTTTATGCGTTTGAATCGATTACTTCAGCGTAACAGTGCCTTTCATCATCGAGATGTGGCCAGGAAACGAGCAGAAGAAGCCGTATTTCTCGGCAGCATCAAGTTTCGACACATCGAAAGTCACCGAATCCGTTTCCTTGGCACCGATGATTTTGGTGTGGGCGATGACGCGGGCATCGCCTTCTTTCAGGTAGTGCTTGTCGATGCCAGCGGCCAGGCCGTCGGTGGCGATCGGCTGCATGTCTGCCTCTTTGCTCAGCACCCAATTATGACCCATGACGTTTTTCGGCAAGCTGCCGGAGTGAGTCAGCTCAACGGTGAAGGTCTTGCAGCTCTTGTCGATTTCAATGGCTTTGGTGTTGAAGGACATCTGATCGGTGGAGTCGATGGTGGTCTTGCACTCGGCAGCCATCAATTGGCTGCTGGCCAGTGTCAGCAGGGATACCGCAACAAGTTTGGCAAACATGGTGAATCTCCAAGGCAGGGTTAACAAAAGTGCGAATGGGCAGAAGACTGCCTGAAATCTTCGCAAGTTCATATGACTTGAATCAAAAATTGTATACAACTTTCGAGCTATGACACTCATCGAAACAATCTACCAGCCAGACGTCTGGTACGGCCCTATCATCAGGACCGTCATCTCACATCTGGAGCGTCTGTCATGTCTTTCAACAGCTTGTTGAGCAGTTTGCTCGCCGCCTATGCCTGTGGTGCCAGCGGTACTTACGAAACACCTCAACACGAAGTTTAGTCCTTGGAACGATGCAAGCCTGCCTTTACTCTGTGGCCCTGATGACCATGGAGTAAGGCATGTCTTTAGCGTCCGTTTGTGTATTTTGCGGTGCCAGCACCGGCACCAATCCGGCCTATCGTGAAGCGGCTGTCGCCTTGGGGCGAGCATTGGCCGAGCGCAAGCTGACCCTGGTCTATGGCGGCGGCGCCGTAGGGCTGATGGGGATCGTGGCCGACGCCGCACTGGCGGCCGGCGGTGAAGTGATCGGGATTATCCCGCAGAGCCTCAAAGACAAGGAAATCGGCCACAGTCGCCTGACCCGACTGGAAGTAGTTGACGGCATGCATGCTCGCAAGGCGCGAATGGCCGAGCTCAGCGATGCCTTCATCGCCCTGCCTGGCGGCCTGGGCACACTGGAAGAGCTGTTCGAAGTCTGGACCTGGGGCCAGCTCGGCTATCACGGCAAACCGCTGGGCTTGCTGGAAGTGAACGGTTTCTACAGCAAATTGACGTCTTTTCTTGATCATATCGTCGGCGAAGGCTTCGTTCGCGGGCAGCACCGTGACATGCTGCAAATGAGCGAATCGCCGCAAACCCTGCTCGATGCACTGGACGCCTGGCAACCTTCGGTGCCACCAAAATGGACCGAGCAAAAACCCAGCTAACGGCTCGACACCGATACAGGGCAGAATATGCGCCGCTCAACCTCACCTTCGACCCCAGAGGATCGCCCATGGCTAAACCTAATTATTCCTTCGCCAAACGTCAGAGAGACTTGGCCAAGGAGCAGAAGAAAGAGGAAAAGCTTCAGCGCAAGAAAGCTACAGCTGAAGAAGAAGCAGCAGCACTGAACCCGGATACCGAAGGCGAAGTGGCTACAGATGAAACTGAAGCACCGAAAGATCAGGCGCCCGACGCCTGAGACCCTCAGGGCCCGATGATCTGATCAGGCCCACCGGATCTGTGTCCAGGGTCAGCAACGATGTTGCTGACCCTCACAGTCCCACCTGAAAATACCCCTCCAGAACTGACTTGCACATCCCCATGTGGGAGCGGGCTTGCTCGCGAAAGCGGCCAGTCAGCCACATAGATGTTGGATGTGCCGCCGCCTTCGCGAGCAAGCCCGCACACACTGGATCTGCGTCACTCCAATGGCATCACGGTAACCCGAACCTCCGGGTCGTGGCTGCCACCGCCCAGGATCACCCCACGCAACGGCGACACATCGGAAAAGTCCCGGCCCCAGGCCAGGGTGATGTGCTCCAGCGCTGGCCGCACATTGTTGGTCGGGTCAAAATCCACCCAACCCAGCACCGGACAAAACACCGACACCCACGCATGCGACGCATCGGCGCCGATCAACCGTGGCTGGCCCGGGGGTGGCTGGGTCAGCAGATAGCCGCTGATGTACCGCGCCGCTAATCCACGGGAGCGCACACAAGCAAGCATCAAATGCGCAAAGTCCTGGCAAACCCCGCGCCGCCTCTCCAGCACTTCCACCAGCGGTGTTGCCACTTGAGTCGCTTCGGCGTCGAAGGTGAATTCGCTGAAGATCTTCTCCATTAACGCCTGAACCCCCAGCAACAATGGCCGGCCAGGAGGAAAACAACTTTCGGAGAACTCGACGAAGCTGCGCTTCAAATGCACATAGGGCGATTCGAATCGATAACGGCAGGCTTCCAGCAGTTCAGGAGAGAGCGGCTGACTGCTGTAGGTCAGTGCATTGCAGGTATTTTCCCAGGCTGGCGATTGATTGAAGTCCAGCGATGGCCGGGCTAGCACTTCGACGGTGAGCCGGGCATTGACCAGCAATTCATCGTGGGGCCGCTCGAACGCGAGCCGGGTCAACGGATTACCGAACACATCCAGCTCATCCCGGCGTGAAGTCGGCTCGGGACTGATCTGCAATTGTTGCTCGGTGCAGCGCTGCCAGGCACAGAGCCGCGGCCACAGATGCGCCAGCTGCTGGGCCAGGGATACCGGGCTGTCATAGTGATAATGGGTGTCGTGGAAAATCTGGTAATGGGCATTCATCAGACGGACACCGTGCGTTGGCTGACATCATCGACATGGGCGAAATGGCGCAAGGCCAGGCGATCCGATACTTGTCCGCTGGCGTCTGCGATCTCCTGCAGCAGATCGGCCAGCCCTTCGATGGCAGCGCGAACACTGGCCTCGCCAAACAGTGAGTTTTCCAGGCAGCCCAGATCGAAGCGCGCCAGTCGCTCCACCAACTGCGGCAGGCCGGTTTCGCGAGGCGCACCAAAGTCGTCGCTCAAGCGCTTCAATGTGCGAGTCACCAGTTTCAACTGGAACAACACCGCATGAGGGTTCTGCTCGTCGAGCAGCAACAGGTCGAGCACCGGGATCAATTGCGCCACCGCCAGGTACCGCGAGCGGTAGGTGATACTGCTGTTGCCCAGCTCCAGCAGCCATTCCAGCCCGGCCTGATCGAAGGCCGCGGCACCACGCAGAAACGCCGCCAGACTGCCGCTGAGAAATTGCAGCCGTTCGATCCGCCGACCGATCATCAGGAAACGCCAGCCTTCATCCCGGGTCATGTCGTCCAGGGCAAAACCGGACAGCGCCGCCAGCGACATCACCAACCGGTTGAGGAAATCCAGCAACTCGCCGAAATCCGGCTCTTCGGTTTCCAGTTCCATGGCTTCGCGCTGCAACTCCACCAACGCTTGCCAGTTTTCCCGTGAAAGCTTGCCACGTACTTGTGAGGCCGCCCACTGCAAGCGTTGCAGGTTGGAGCGCAGGCTGAACGGCCAATCATCGCCGAGCAGCGCCGCCAGCAAACGCTCCGGCAACTCGCCCTCCTCCGGCAACAGATTCAAGCGTTCACCAAGATCGACCGCCGCCTCCAGGGCTTGCGGGTCATCGCCATCGACATAGCGGGCCAGCATGATCCGCAGCAGTCGCGCGCTGTCATCGCAGCGCTCGCAATAACGGCCGAACCAGAACAGGTTCTCGACCACCCGCGACGGCAGATACGGGTCGCGTCGCACCAGATCGTGAACGCCAATGTTGCGCTGGGCTTTCCATTGTTCGCCGCTGGGCGGACGATCGCCCAACACCCAGGTGTCCTTGCTCGCGCCGCCGCGTTGCATCGACACCGCTTCGGCGTCGGCCTCGGCGGCAACCCGGGTCAAGCCACCGGGCAGCACTCGATAGCCGTCCCGGCTGGCCACTGCATACATGCGCATGCCGATGGCTCGCGGTTGCAACTGACCACCTTCGGCTTGCCAGATCGGCGCCTGGGATAGCTGCGCCAATTCTTGCGCAACATAGGCATAAGGCCGTGACTGCATGCGTTCGGCCAGGGCCTGGCGCTGCTTTTCACTCAAATCACGACCAAACACAGGGACGAAACTCTGCGACGGAAACGCCGGTTTGATCAACAGTTCCGGCAGTTTTTCCAGGGCCTGGGCCAGCACCGGCGCTTCGCCGCACCACCAAGTCGCAATGGACGGCAGGATCAGCTCTTCTGCGAACAAAAACTGATTGATCTTCGGCAGGAAGCCCAGCAGCCCCGGCGATTCCAGCACGCCGCTGCCGAGGGCGTTGGCCACCAGCACCCGACCCTGGCGCACCGCTTCGAGCAACCCCGGCACGCCGAGGGCCGAGTCGGTGCGCAACTCCAGCGGGTCGCAGAAATCATCATCGAGCCGACGCATGATCGCGTGAACCCGACGCAGGCCGCTCAAGGTTTTCAGATAGACCGTGGCATCCCGGACCGTCAGATCCCCACCTTCCACCAACGGATAACCGAGCTGACGAGCCAGGTACAGATGTTCGAAATAGCTTTCGTTGAAACGCCCCGGCGTCAGCAGTACCACCAGCGGCACTTCCTCATCGCTCGGCGCCTGACGGGCCAGGGTTTCCTGAAGGGTACGGAAGAATCCGGCCAGGTGCTGCACCTTCAAATCGCGGTACAACTCGGGAAAGGCCCGGGACACGATGGTGCGGTTTTCCAGGGCGTAGCCGGCACCGGACGGCGCTTGAGTCCGGTCCGCGGTGACCCACCAACGGCCGTCAGGCGTACGCGCCAGATCCACGGCGTACAAATGCAGAAAAGCCCCGTCGGGCGGCGCAATGCCCTGACAAGGCCAGAGGAAGTTGTTGTGACCGAAGACCAGCTCAGCCGGCAGCAGGCCTTCGGCGATCAAGCGCTGAGGGCCGTACAGGTCCGCCAGCACAGCATTGAGCAAGCGCGCCCGCTGAGCGATCCCGGCCGATAACTGCTCCCACTCATCGGCGGCAATCACATGGGGCAGCAGATCCAGCTCCCAAGGCCGGTCGGCGCCCTTGGGATCGGCGTAGACGTTGTAGGTCACGCCGTTTTCCTGGATCTGCCGGGTCAACAGCGCCTGACGCTGCGCCAGTTGCGTGGGCGTGCTGCGTTGCAATTGATCGAACAGCCGCCGCCAGTGCGGGCGCACGGCGCCGCTGTCGTCGAGCAGTTCGTGGTAGGTGCCCGCGGTCAGCGGGTAGCGGTCAAGCAGGTCAGGCATGGAAAGCTCGGCAGACAGCAAAGAACGGTCAGACTAACGCAGGCTCATGACGCCCGGATAGACGAAAAATCCGAGCGTCGCGTACGGTTTAGAAACGTCGTAAATCGAGAGTCATGGGTAACTCGTCGTTAATTTCCAGATTCGGTATAGGAAGTTTCCCAGGTGTGTGTCCGAGACGGAAGAATCGCGCCATCCGTCGGCTCTCGGCTTCATTGGCGTTCACCGGAAGACTGTCGTAGTTGCGCCCGCCCGGATGGGCGACGTGGTACTGACAGCCGCCCAGCGAACGCCCCATCCAGGTGTCGAGCAAGTCGAACACCAGCGGCGCGTGGACCGGGATGGTCGGTTGCAGGCAGTTGAACGGTTGCCAGGCACGGAAACGTACACCGGCGACGAACTCGCCGACCCGACCGGTAGGTTGCAACGGCACCGGGATGCCATTGCAGGTCAGCAGATAACGCTGGGGCGGCAGGCCGCTGAGTTTGACCTGCAAGCGTTCCAGTGACGAATCCACATAACGCACCGTGCCACCCGCCGCGCCTTCCTCGCCCAGTACATGCCAAGGCTCCAGCGCCTGACGCAATTCCAGTTCGATGCCACTGACGGCGTAGTCACCCACCTTGGGAAAACGGAATTCCAGGTGCGCCGCGAACCACTCGGAGCGCACGGGATAACCGGCGCCATTGAGGTCGACGATGACATCAGCGAAATCCTGCTCGATAAAGTGCGGCAACAGGAACCGGTCGTGCAGCTCTGTACCCCAGCGCGCCAGTTTCGGCGGTGCATAAGGCTCACGCCAGAACCGCACCACCAGTGCCCGCAGCAACAACTGCTGAGCCAGGCTCATGCGCGCATGGGGCGGCATTTCAAAGGCTCGCAGCTCCAGTAATCCGAGGCGTCCGGTGGCGCCGTCCGGCGAATAGAGTTTGTCGATGCAGAACTCGGCGCGATGGGTGTTGCCGGTCACATCGATCAGCAAATTGCGCAGCAAGCGATCCACCAGCCAGGGCGGACATTCTTCGCCCGGCTTCGGCATCTGTGCGAAGGCGATTTCCAGCTCATATAGCGAATCGTTGCGCGCTTCATCCACCCTCGGCGCCTGGGACGTCGGGCCGATGAACAGTCCGGAAAACAGGTACGACAAGGACGGGTGGTTATGCCAGTAACTGATCAGGCTGCGCAACAGATCGGGACGGCGTAGAAACGGTGAGTCAGCCGGGGTCGCGCCACCCAATACGAAATGGTTGCCGCCGCCAGTGCCGGTGTGCCGGCCGTCGATCATGAACTTCTCGGTGGTCAGTCGGGTCTGGCGCGCCTCTTCGTAAAGAAATTCGGTACGCTCCACCAACTCATCCCACGTGGCGGACGGCTGTACGTTGACCTCAATCACACCCGGATCCGGGGTAATGCGGAAATTGCTCAGGCGCGGATCGCTCGGCGGTTCATAGCCTTCCAGCAGTACCGGGCAATGCAGTTCCTCGGCGGTGGCTTCGATGGCGGCGACCAGTTCCAGATAGTCCTCGACCCGTTCCAGCGGTGGCATGAACAGGTACAACCGTCCTTCTCGCGCTTCGGCGCAGAACGCGGTACGGGTCAGCCAGTCGGCGGATTCGTCGATCTTTGGCGCACGCTCGTCGGCCGTTTTCGGTTGAGCGTGATTCTTTAGCTGGTCGGTGTCCGGCAGCTCAGGGAAATCCTGATTCGGATCCGTCGGATGGATAAACGGATACTCCGCCGCTTTCACCCAGGGCTGCGACGCCAGAGGTAAGCGATACCCCAGCGGCGAATCCCCTGGCACCAGTCGGCAGTGCTCCTCACGCAGGTACCAGCGACCGCTCTGCCACTGATCGCCCTTGGCGGTGCGCGCCAATGGCAAGACCTGGCCGATCACCTTGTCCAGGCCCTGGCTGAAGACTTTACGCAGTCGCGCACGCTCCAAAGGTTCTTCCAAACGTGAGTCTTCGGCGCTGACGTTCTGCGGCAACGCGCCTTCGCGCCAGAGGTAATAAAAATTGTCTTCGTAGGCCGGAAACACAAAGCGTGTCGGAATTTTCAAACGCTCGGCGACACTCGCCAGAAAGCGTCCGGCCAGTTCGCCATCTGCTACGTAATCTTCCTGCTCATCGGCGATCAGCGCGCTGTTGTGCCAGATCGGCACGCCGTCGCGGCGCCAGTAGCAGTTCAGCGACCAGCGCGGCAGTTGCTCGCCGGGGTACCACTTGCCCTGACCGAAATGCACCAGCCCCTTGGGCGCGTAATGCTTGCGCATGCGCTGGAACAGTTCGGCCGACAGCCGACGTTTGTCCGGCCCGAGCGCAGCGGTATTCCACTCGGCGCCGTCCGGGTCATCGATAGAAACGAAAGTTGGCTCGCCCCCCATGGTCAGGCGCACATCGCCTTCGAGCAAGTCGGCATCGATCTGCCGACCCAGTGCCTGAATCGCCAGCCATTGGTTTTCGGTGTAGGGCTTCGTGACTCGCGGCGCTTCCCAAATCCGCTCCACGGACATTTCGTGGGTGAATTCGCACTCGCACGGTTCCACCAAGCCACTGATCGGTGCCGCAGAGGACGGATCGGGACTACAGGCCAACGGAATGTGTCCTTCACCGGCAAACAGCCCTGAAGTCGCGTCCAGGCCGATCCAGCCAGCACCGGGCAAATAGACCTCGCACCAGGCATGCAGGTCAGTGAAATCCACTTCGGTCCCCGAAGGACCGTCGAGGCTTTTGACATCGGCGGTCAACTGAATCAGGTAACCGGACACGAAACGCGCCGCCAGGCCGAGGTTGCGCAGCAATTGCACCAGCAACCACGCCGAGTCGCGGCAGGAGCCGGAGGCATGCTCAAGGGTGTGTTCCGGGGTCTGTACGCCTGGCTCCATACGGATCAGGTAGCCGATGTCATCGCTGAGGCGCTGGTTGAGCGCGACCAGGAAATCCACGCTCGGTAGCGGCGTGCGATCGATGCCATCCAGATAGGCCTTGAATTTCGGCGTCAGGGGCAAAGTTTCCAGGTACGGCGCCAGCTCTTTGCGCTCATCAGCGGCATAGGCGAAAGGGATCTTCTCAGCGTAGGGCTCGAGAAAGAAATCGAACGGATTGAAGACCGCCATCTCGGCCAGCAGGTCGACCTCGATCCGCAGCTCATCGGTTTTCTCCGGGAACACCAACCGCGCCAGGTAATTGCCCTGGGGGTCTTGCTGCCAGTTGATGAAATGTTGCTCGGGCGAGACTTTCAGCGCATAGGACAGTATCCGCGTGCGGCTGTGGGCAGCCGGGCGCAGCCGAACGATCTGCGGACCGAGCTCGACAGCGCGGTCGTAGCGGTAATGCGTAACGTGGTGCAACGCGACATGAATCGACACGGCGGCCTCCTGCGAGCCAGGGCATAGACACAAAGCGCGCAAGACTTATGCCAGAGCGGTCATTGCGCTTTATCAACAGACCCCGGTGCAGTACAGCACCAAAACGGCGCCGTGGCTGCGGTTATAGTGCGAGGGCTGCACATATTTGTGGCGCACGTGTGAGGGGCGGGTGCTGAATCTACCCAACTAACGGGCTTTGTGCTTTGCAATAACAGCTTGGCGCAAGTGACGTACTTCAAGCAGCTTCTGGCGCATCTCGCGGTGACGTTTGCTGTTGAGCAGCAATAGCGCCAGCAGTGGGAACAGCAACGTCACAGCATAAATCAGGGGATGCACCTCATATGCAATGGTGGGCAATACCCCAAGAAAACAAAGGGCCAGGAGTACGACCAGAGGCCGCACCCATTGCGGGCGACCGCGCGCGACCATGAAATTGCAGTGCACGACGATGAGGGTCAGCGCGATCCCCCCGAAAAAAGAGTACTTGGCGTTGTCAGCCAACGGAAGGTTTCGAAAATAGCTTTCGAAAAACAAAGGCACCGCAAAGACCAGGGTAAAAATTGACGCGAATATTGACCCCATAAAGACCGGGAAATACTTCGATAGAAAATTGCGAATGCTGGGCAGCTCATTCATTGCTCAGCCTCCTCGTACAGGCCTACGGCAATGGTGCGGACATTCCCCGAAATTGCACTGCCGGTAAAACCGATAGCGGCGCCCAAGGCGTCTTTTATCTGAGTGACCGTTGCATGCTTGACCTCGGAGGGTGTGAAACGCTTGGGCAATTCACCCGACAACTGCTTCAACTTGATCATCTTCGACGTCAAGCGCGGGTCGTTGATGCTCAATAGTTCTTTGGTCAGTTTGGCACGTTCCTGTCGATTCAGCCCCCTGAGCACTTCCCTGACACTTTTCCCGGTCGTGGCCTTATTCAGCCTGACCAGTTTGAGTGTTGTCAGCGTGGATGCGCCTACCCCGACCAAGGACGCAGCATCCAGCGCAATCATGGTGTACTGGTACCACTCTTCGCTGTCGAGCTCATCGTTACGGGCAGGGTTGACGATCTCATTGCGGGTCCGATAGCCGCTGGCAAAACACTGCACTGAGCTGGCAGCCGCAGCGGTATAACCGAGCGCAGCGACCACCGTACTTGCCCCTGCCGAAAACGGAATAGCCACGGAGCCACTGAGCACTACGATCCAGCCGATCACTGCACCCGCGCACGATAAGCTGGTGTTGACTGCCTCACCAACCAGGCGCGATTCACGCGGATTGTCCCGCACCTGCTGGGCGAATTGAGCAGGCGCAATGTACTTCTGCGCCTCGCGCAAAATGATCCGCTTGGGCTTGATGCTGCAAATCGGCTTGAACTCGCGCAGGGTCACTACGTTGAATTCAGCGTCAATGTACACCACGCCCGCGCCGACGATTCCGGGGTCGGCGTCGATGGCGGCGAACAGGCGTGGCAGGTTGAGCTGGCTTTCGATGCGTTGGCGGGCCATGAACTGGGAGGGGCTGTAGTCCATGCCGATGCCCGGTAAGGGGTTGCTCATGTGAATCGTCCTTGAGAATCGGGGGTGAGATCTTTGTTGCCTGTGCCGCCGTCATCGCGGGCGAGCCCGGCTCCCACAGGATTTGGCGTTATACAGGGAAATCGGTTGTCCCGGGCAGCCATTGAAGCGCGCGTCACCTTAGCAAACAGGCTGCACAACTCCGAGGGCGTTTGCGACGCGATAAGGCGATTAACAGGCCCATGAAACTTGGCCTTCTCAGCGGGCTTTACGCTGTCGCTTGGCCTCGCGCTTGATCCGCTGGCGTTCGTGGCGAATTTCCAGAAGCCGTGCGCGCATTTCCCGATGGCGTTTGCTGTTGAGCAGCAGCAGGCCCATCAATGGCAGCAGCACGGCGAATACGTACACCCCCTGATGCGGCCGATACGCAAACATCGGCAATACCGCCGCCAGACATCCCAGGAAATAGCCTGTAACCAACCACACCGCCCAGGCGCGTCCACGGGCAATCATGAAGTTGCCCAGAACCAGAATAAGCACCAATACCAACGCGCCGAGTCCTGCATAGTCGATCCTGACGGAAGGCTCCAGAACACGCCAATAAGTAGTCCCAGCCAGAGAAAGAAGCGTTGACGCAGAAAAGCACCCGAGCAGGATAGTGCCCATGAAGACCGGAAAATACCGAGCGAGAAAGCTTTTCAGTGATCCTCCGCCAATCATTCTGTGAACTCCTCGTACAATCCAACGGCGACGGTTTTCACATGCCCATTCCCCGTGTAACTACCAGTCACACCGAGAGCTGCACCCAAGGAGTCTTTAATCTGAGTCAAGGTAGCGTGCTTGATTTCAGCCGAGGAGTAGCGCTTGGGTAATGTCCCCGCTCGTTGTTGTAATTTAAGCAGCTTAGGGGTCAGGCTTGGGTCCCGGAGCGTCAGCAACTCCTTGGTTAGCTTCCCTCGTTCTTGTCGGTTCAACCCCTTAAGCAACTGATACCAACTCTTGCCAGTGTCGGACGCTTTATTGGCCTTGAGCAGGCGAACGGTGGTCAAAGCCGACCCGCCGGCACCCAGCAGGGAAACTGTGTCAAGAATTGGCGATACCGTGTTGTACCAATCGGCATCATTCATCTCATCGTTGTCAGCAGGATTGGTCAGCTCGTTAACAACTCGCATACCACCGATTATGCATTGTCCGGTTCCCGCCATGGCAGCCGATGCGCCGAGAGCGACCATCCAGACACTTGCTCCTGCAGTAAAGGGCACGGCAACGCTGCCGCTGAAAACCACCACCCAACCGATCACCGCGGCGACACAGGATAAGCCTGCATTAGTGACTTCGATTCCGAGCTGCGACTCGCGCGGGCTACTTTTCACTTGCTCGATAAATTGCTGCGGAGCCAGGTACTTTTTGGCCTCGCGCAGAATCACGCGTTTGGGTGCGATACTACAAATCGGCTTGAACTCGCGCAGGGTCACTACGTTGAATTCGGCGTCGATGTACACCACGCCCGCGCCGACGATTCCGGGGTCGGCGTCGATGGCGGCGAACAGGCGTGGCAGGTTGAGCTGGCTTTCGATGCGTTGGCGGGCCTGTAGTCCATGCCGATGCCCGGTAAGGGGTTGCTCATGTGAATCGTCCTTGAGAATCGGGGGTGAGATCCTTGTTGCCTGTGCAGGCGAGTTCCGGCTCCCACAATATTTGGCGTTGTACAGGGAAATCGGTTGTCCCGGGCAGCCATCGAAGCGCGCGTCACCTTAGCAAACAGGCCGCACCCGCACACTCGCTAGAAAACAAAACGCCAGCACTGAGGCTGGCGTTTTGCGATATGGCACGCAGACTAACGCGGCACGACTGGCTTGCGGGCCGGTTTAGGCCCTTTGCCTTTGGCCGCGTCCTTGCGCTCCTTGGCCGCCTGCTGGTTGCGGGCGAACGCCGCTGCCTTGGCCTGTTCCCGCTTGTCCCACGGGTTGCCGCCATCGCTGGCACGCGGTGGCAGGCCTGTGTGCTGGGTCAGGATCTTGGTGGTCTTTTCCCCTGCCACTTTGTGGCTGCCGGCCGGTGTCGAGTTCTTGCGACGGGCGCTCTGGTAGCTGTCGGTCGCCGGCTGATGCAGCGGGATCAACTGGTTTTTGCCCGGCCCGATCAGGTCGGCGCGGCCCATGCGGGTCAGCGCTTCACGCAGCATCGGCCAGCCTTTAGGGTCGTGATAACGCAAGAACGCCTTGTGCAGACGACGCTGTTCTTCGCTCTTGACGATGGTCACGCCGTCACTCTTGTAAGTGACCTTTCGCAGCGGGTTCTTGCCCGAATGGTACATCGCGGTGGCAGTGGCCATTGGCGACGGATAGAACGCCTGCACCTGATCGGCACGGAAACCGTTGCCCTTGAGCCACAGGGCCAGGTTCATCATGTCTTCGTCGGTGGTACCCGGGTGAGCGGCGATGAAGTACGGAATCAGGTACTGCTCTTTCCCGGCTTCCTTGGTGTACTTCTCGAACATGCGCTTGAACTTGTCATAGCTGCCGATGCCCGGCTTCATCATCTGGTTGAGCGGACCTTCCTCGGTGTGTTCCGGGGCGATCTTCAGGTAACCACCGACGTGGTGGGTCACCAGCTCTTTCACATACTCCGGCGACTCGACAGCGAGGTCGTAACGCAGGCCGGACGCGATCAGGATCTTCTTCACACCCGGCAAGGCACGGGCGCTGCGATAGAGCTGGATCAGCGACGAGTGGTCGGTGTTCAGGTTCGGGCAAATGCCGGGGAACACACACGAAGGCTTGCGGCACGCGGATTCGATTTCCGGGGTCTTGCAGGCGATGCGATACATATTCGCAGTCGGGCCGCCGAGGTCGGAAATGACGCCGGTGAAGCCTGGGACTTTGTCGCGGATCTCTTCGATCTCGCGAATGATCGACTCTTCGGAACGGTTCTGGATGATCCGGCCTTCGTGCTCGGTGATCGAGCAGAACGTGCAGCCACCGAAGCAGCCACGCATGATGTTCACCGAGAAGCGGATCATGTCGTAGGCAGGAATCTTCTCCTTGCCATACGCCGGGTGCGGAACACGTGCGTAAGGCATGCCGAACACGTAGTCCATTTCTTCGGTGGTCATCGGAATCGGAGGCGGGTTGAACCAGACATCGACTTCGCCGTGCTTCTGCACCAGCGCGCGGGCGTTGCCCGGGTTGGTTTCGAGGTGAAGCACGCGGTTGGCGTGAGCGTAAAGAACCGCGTCGCCACGGACTTTCTCAACCGACGGCAGACGAATCACGGTCTTGTCGCGAGTCATCCGAGGGCTGGCCAGGATCTGCACGACCTTGGCTTCGCCTGGGTCTTCAACCGGCCCCTTTTCCTGCTCGATCGCGCAAGCCTGGGTGTCCTGGGTGTTCACATACGGGTTGATGATCTTGTCGACCTTGCCCGGACGGTCGATACGCGTGGAGTCGACTTCGTACCAGTCTTTTGGCGTATCTCGACGGATGAACGCGGTGCCGCGCACGTCGGTGATGTCTTCAATCTTGTGACCGTAGGACAGGCGCTGGGCGACTTCGACGATCGCACGCTCGGCGTTGCCGTAAAGCAGGATGTCGGCGCAGGCATCGATCAGGATCGAGTTACGCACCCGGTCCTGCCAGTAATCGTAGTGGGCGATGCGGCGCAGGGAGGCTTCGATGCCACCCAGCACGATCGGCACGTGCTTGTAGGCTTCCTTGCAGCGCTGGCTGTAAACCAGGCTCGCACGGTCCGGACGCTTGCCGGCCATGCCGCCCGGGGTGTAAGCGTCGTCGGAGCGGATTTTCTTGTCGGCAGTGTAACGGTTGATCATCGAGTCCATGTTGCCGGCCGCGACACCGAAAAACAGGTTCGGCTCACCGAGCTTCATGAAGTCGTCTTTGGACTGCCAGTTCGGCTGCGCGATGATCCCGACGCGGAAGCCTTGGGCCTCCAGCAGTCGGCCAATGATCGCCATGCCAAACGACGGGTGATCGACGTAGGCATCACCGGTAACAATGATGATGTCGCATGAATCCCAGCCAAGCTGATCCATCTCCTCCCTGCTCATCGGCAGGAATGGCGCTGGCCCGAAACATTCGGCCCAATATTTTGGATAGTCAAATAACGGCTTGGCTGCTTGCATGTCGATGACCGGTGTTGAAGTGAAAAATCGCGGGCGCGGAATATAGCACAAATTTTGACCAATTCCGACGGTGGTGGTCGGTTTCTCTTTGAGACTGCGCCTGCTGCTGTGCCCTGTCCGCGCCGTGCACGTTTCACAGAACCGCAAGACGCAAAAACGGCAATAAAACCAAACACTCATCAGTCCACCGTTTGCGGTGGCTGATGTGACAACCCTTCAAGGATGAAGAAATGTCACCGAAACCACCCTCCAGGGGCATCGCCACCGTCGATGTCCATCCACGCCCCTTTGACCCAACGATCGGGCATACGCCGCGCCCGGTTGTTCTATCAGGCGATGTGCCTGCGCGCGCCCTGCAAACGCCGGGCAGAACCCCGACGGGCGCTGACCTGGATGAAATCACCCCGGCGCCGCCGGTCACGATCAGTCTGTCACCCTCCGCCTCTATTGCCCGGCCCATGTCTGAGAAACAACCACTGGAACATTACTGGGTCAGCGCCGAAACCCGACTTCCGGATCCCGATGTTCAGGGTTTCAGGACTTTTAAAGGACGCCGATACGTCGATGTGCCGGACGGCGGCATCGTGCACGTCGTGACAGATCCGGAAACCGGCCTGTACCGGGCCAGACTGCCGAGCGAGCTGGCCCCTTCCGGGCCCGTGCTCGTGCGCGATCCCGAGAGCAGGCTCTGGCATCCGCTGGAAGGCTTCAAGCCGATCACTTTCCCCTTGTCCGACACCCGCCTGGAAGCTTTCAGCATTGATCTGGATTTCACCGGCGTCGAACCCGACCGTGACGGGCTGTATCGCCACAACGGCAAACTGTACGTGGTGATCGGGAAACATGCCTATCAGGCTCTGCACGATCTTGACGCCTCCTCGCCGCCAGTGCCCGTGATGCGCATCGTCCGGCCCGAAGATCATGTGGCTGGCGACGCCGCCAACATTTATGTCGGTACACGCGCTGGAAGATCGGAGCCGATTGTTTTCGATGTACAGCACGGCTGGATGGGAACCCTGGTGGGCGGTGCGGGTGGAATGCGGCGAAGAGCGAATCCGGTTGAAGCCATTCGAACGGCCGATCTGGCATTCGAGCTTCGGGTACTGGATCTGGAATTTGAACAGGCGATGGCAACGGCTGGGCAGTTGGAAACCAGATGGGAGGCAGCAAAGGGCACAGAAGGCGAGCGAAACGCACTCGAACTACTCAAAGAACAACATCAGCGGGAACTGGCGATATTGGAGAAAACAGTCAACCTGCACACAGACCAAAAGGAGGCGATAGTCGCTATCAAAGGCCGCATCGCCTACAGAAAC
Source organism: Pseudomonas sp. LBUM1673 (assembly GCF_059695645.1). Taxonomy (NCBI): domain Bacteria; kingdom Pseudomonadati; phylum Pseudomonadota; class Gammaproteobacteria; order Pseudomonadales; family Pseudomonadaceae; genus Pseudomonas; species Pseudomonas sp. LBUM1673. Next base: position 656,566 of record NZ_CP166780.1, on the reverse strand, counting down.
AAAATAGTCATGCTGCAAAAAGGGCGAATCCTGACCTACAGCCAGCTCATGATAGCCAGCGATTCGCGCAAATTACTGGACGGCCCGATTTTCGGAGGTCCCGCCGAAGAACATCTCGCGGTCGCAGCACATCTGTCGAGCAAACTGGTCATCATGAAAAAACGTCAGCAAATTGCAGATGAGCTGGTGAAAAAGTGGCGCTTGTCGCAAAGCGAGTTGAAGGAAGCAGCCTTCGACCAGATAGAAATGCATGAAACCGTTGCCTTTTGGATCTATGCCAAGAGCAGGCTACTGATCGATATCGACACTGCAGTCAACGCCAACGCCAGATATCTTGCGTTCTCGTTTGGTCAGGTAACGTTTGCGTTCCGGGCACTCGAGAACATTCCCCCTGACGCGCGCATCCCGGTACTTAGTGATCTGCTGGATCAAACGTCGGCAATCAGGGTGTCGTACGAAAATCTGGAACTGCCTCCCGGCCTGCAACATGTCAGTTCACGAGGCGAAATCACCGAGGCCATACAGGACTTCGAGAACACGCTGGATGAACTCTTGAACCGCTATCACCAAGAGCAGGCAAAGACTTCAGCGCTGCCGCCGCACGAGCAACCCATTGATTTCGACTTCATCCCTGCGCAAGGTCAAAACCATCAAGCATCGACACCGAGAAAAATGTTCCGCAGCAAACACCACGGCGTCTACAAGATCCATGTCGGTCGGCCACGCCGTACTGCCTCAGGCGAAGACGTGATCGATGTCATGAATCCCCACAATCCGACAGAAGTCTTGCAAACCTATGAGCGCCGGGAAGGAGAATGGCGCCGACTGGTTGCCAGGCAAGAAAGAAATCTGTCGACGTTGACCACACAAGCCAAGCGACTTCTGGATCAATCCGACGCACATTTGAACACTGCCTGGCAGGATGAGAGGGCAAAACGCAACGCCACCAGCATCGTCGAATTCTTGGCTGACAGGGCCGAACATCTTGATGACCTAGCCCAGCAGATCGGACGAGCCCCGAATCCGGGCGCCATTGATATCGACCCTCTGGTTCAACGTCTGAAACACGACAGTCAGCGTTTGCTCAATGAGGGTGAAGACATCCGCTTGCGACTCTACAAGGACAAATCCTATCTGAGCGTCGACCGGGTGGCGTTTCTGATCAGCCATGGACATCTCAGCGTCACGAAGACCCACACTCGGTTGTCACAGGGTAAAGGCAATAAAAAACACTTTCTCGACGTCTACGAGCTGAACGACAAGCAAACCGGCACGACGCTGTGGCATGCCCATTTTCACTACGAAGAGAAGAACAGTCCTGCTCTGGACTTCATGGTGAAGGGCGGCCATCTCAAAACCCTCGAGCAAAGCAGGTTGGGCACCTCATCCCAACGCAGGGATGAACAGGCGGGTCGAGCACACGTCCGTATCTGGCGTGAAGACATCGACAGCAGGACGGCACAGAGAATCTTCAACCTGGTGTCGTAAACCTATCGCGGAAGGCAGGCAGCAACGCCGCCTGCGCAAACCTGTAAACCTGTAAACCTGTAAACCTGTAAACCTGTAAACCTGTAAACCTGTAAACCTGTAAACCTGTAAACCTGTAAACCTGTAAACCGGCACGATGCCAAACAAAACATCCCCCTGAGCGGCTGCTGAGGGGTAACTTTTCAAGGATGAAAAAACGTGGCAGCAAAAACGCCCACCCGTGGCAACATCTCCGTCGACGTCCACACTCGCCCAAACCCGCCGTCGGACGTGAACACACCGCGCCCCGACACTCCGCACCGTGTCGACTTTGGCTCGCCGACCTCCCGCCCTGATGGAAATCCGGCGCGGCCGGGCAGAACAGCCGGGGATGCCGACCTCGATGCAATCAGGCCGGCACCGGTGGTAACCGTTCACGAGACAATTTCCACCGCTGAACCCCCGACGACTGGCTATCAGCCGCTGGAGCGTTACTGGCTCGGCACACTGGCTGCGTTGCCGGACGCTGACGCCGATGGCTTCAGGATTCACAAGGGACGCCGGTACGTCGACGTACCCGATGGCGGCCTCGTACTGGTCGGGACGGATCCGGACACGGGACTGTACCGTGCCAGACTACCGAGCGAATTGACCGCCTCCGGGCCCGTGCTGCTGCGCGACACCGACAGCGGGCTCTGGCACACGCTGGAAGGCTTCGAACCGATCACTGTCCCGTTGACCGAGAGCCGTCTGGAAGCCTTCCGCACCGATCTGGACTTCAGCGGTGTTGAACCCGGCAGCGATGGTTTGTTTCGGCACGATGGCAAACACTACGTGGTCATCCAGAGCCACGCGTATCAGGCAATGCATGACCTCGATGCGTCTACCCCGGCGCAAAAGGTATGGCGCATCGTTAAACCCGGGGATCCCGTCGCGACCGACAACGGGAACATCTACCACGCCAGTCGGATGGGCGAAAGCCTGGCCATCACTCGAAACGGAACAAACACCTGGGTTTCTATCGTCGCAGGTCTGGCGGGAGGCATGCGTCGCAATGAGTCGACTCAAATAACCAAAGCCATCCTGCTGCAAAGGTACGAGCCCATCAAGAATGCTCACAATGCCCTATCCCTGTCATCCAGGCGGTATGACGAACTCTGGAGTGCGGCACGCCCACTGCCTGAGGCAAGTGCAGCGAAGACTGCGGCGTTGGTAGCGCTTGAAGTACACCTTCTCAAGCACATCAAAATGCAAGCTGACTTCGTCAAGTCGCTCATCGACAACAAGGACTGGCTGATCCACTTGAAGGCCGGCGGGCAGTACAAGGTGGAACTGCACACCTTCCAAATGGAAAGAGTGGATTACCTCAACAAACTCATGGCGATCATGGATTTCAGGGTCATGCCCACCGTAACAGGGGCAACCGTCGAGAACTGCAAGAAAACCATTGCTCACCTGAACAAGAAGCTCAAGTTTCTCGACGACCGTCAGGTTGTGATTGATCAAATTAAAAAAGCTTCTCCCGGAGCTGCATTTGAACTCGCTGAAATCAGCAACAATATTCCCGGGACTGATCGAATCAACTACAACAAGCTGACGCTCTATATGCGCCTGCTTTCGGATAACCCCGAGCATGCACCCGCTACGGGCATGCAATCGCTTCGGGCTATCGACATGTTTACGGAGGATCTGAAAAGTGTTCCCGAACGAGCGCATCCGCTAGCGCTGCTGTTGGCCGTTGATCAAATAAGGGAGGAGAAGAATCGGTTTGAATCGCTGCTGACCTCCGAAAGCCCCGACAAGGCCGGGTACATCAAGGAAATCATTGCTCTGATCGATCCATTCGAGAAGAAAATCGACAGCAGACTGAGCGAGATCTTTGACACGTTCGGCCGTAATACCGAGTTGCCCAGTCTCGATCAGGATGTGGATTTCGACTTTATTCCGCAGCAGCCCGTCTATGTGGATGCGGTGCTACCCCCTGCCCCGAAGAAAATGTTCCGTACCCGTCAGCACGGTACTGACCGGGTTTTGGTGGGGGAAAAGGAAACCGCGCCGGATGGCAATGTCACGCTCAAGGTTGCCGATCTCTTCAGGCCCAACGCTGCGCCCCAGCGCTATGAAAAAAGGCAAGGTGAGTGGCGGCCCGTTCGCCCCCTCGCTCCCGGCACGTCGAGACCACAACTGATCAACGATGCCAACCGATTACTTGCCGGGGTTGGAGAACGGCTTGTCGAAGCGCGAGCCAAAGAAGCGCAAAAGACCAATCCAACGGAAATTCTCGAGTTTCTGGATGACCAGGCCGACCTGCTCCACGACCAGGCAAGACTGCTGAAAAATCACGAAAACGCTGCCGAGGATACCGAGATCATCGGACTGATCGGACGCTTGCGAACCGCTGGCGATTCATTGACCGCCGAAGGGCAGAAAGTGTTGGTGCGGACGTACAAAAACAGGGACGTGCTGGACATCTTGCGCCTGAATTATCTGCTGGATCACGCTGAGCTCACTGTGACCAAGGCCGTTGATCGCAAGCCAAGCGGCAAGGGCGATAACCGATATTTTCTGGACGTTTATTTAATCAACGACCGTTCCAGCGGAGCTCCGTTGTGGGAGGCCCATTTTAAATATGAGCGGCAGGACAACGCTGCGCTGAACTTCAAGGACAAAGGTGCTCATCTCAAAACGCTCGAACAGGGCGGACGAGGTCTCTCATCCCAGCGCCGGGACGCACAGGCCGGATTACCGCACATCCCCATCTGGCGTGAAACCTTCGATGGCAAAACGGCGCGAAAAATATTCGCGCTGGCTGCTTGAAGCTGCGCCAGTGGGCTGCAGGTCAACACACGCCCCCGAACACCGGGCTTTGCGGCAACAGGACGACTAACCAGGCAATGACTATTAAGTGCGGCTGGCAGAGTGTTTTCAGCCAGTCGTCACTCGTCGTCGTCGAAGTTATAGCTGCCCGGCGCGAGGTTCTCGAAACGGGTGTATTTACCGATGAACGCCAGCCGGATAAAACCGATCGGGCCGTTCCGCTGCTTGCCGATGATGATTTCGGCGATGCCTTTATGCTCTGTTTCCGGGTGATACACCTCATCCCGGTAAACGAACATGATCACGTCGGCGTCCTGCTCGATCGCACCGGATTCGCGCAAGTCGGAGTTCACCGGACGCTTGTTCGGCCGTTGTTCCAGGGAACGGTTGAGCTGGGACAGTGCCACCACCGGGCAGTTGAATTCCTTGGCCAGGGCTTTCAGGGACCGGGATATCTCGGAAATCTCGTTGGTCCGGTTGTCACCACTGGAACCCGGGATCTGCATCAGTTGCAGGTAGTCGATCATGATCAGACCGATCTCACCGTGCTCACGCACCAGACGACGAGTCCGCGCACGCATTTCCGAGGGGCTGATACCGGCGGTGTCGTCGATGAACAGCTTGCGATCGTTGAGCAGGTTGACCGCCGAGGTCAGGCGTGGCCAGTCGTCGTCTTCCAGGCGACCGGCCCGGACCTTGGTCTGATCGATCCGACCGAGGGACGACAGCATACGCATGATCAGCGATTCGCCTGGCATCTCGAGGGAGTAAACCAGAACAGCCTTCTCGCTGCGCAGCACGGCGTTTTCCACCAGGTTCATCGCAAAGGTGGTTTTACCCATGGACGGACGGCCGGCGACGATGATCAGGTCCGACGGCTGCAAGCCGCTGGTCTTCTCATCGAGGTCGGTATAGCCGGTAGACAGGCCGGTAATGGCGTTGTCGGTGTTGAACAAAGTGTCGATGCGGTCGATGGCCTTGGTCAGCAGGTCGTTGACGCTGACCGGGCCGCCGGTTTTCGGACGGGCCTCGGCGATCTGGAAGATCTGCCGTTCGGCCTCATCGAGGATTTCGGCGGCGGTGCGGCCTTCCGGGTTGAAGGCGCTGTCGGCGATTTCGGTACTGATGCCGATCAGTTGGCGCAAGGTCGCCCGCTCGCGAACGATTTGGGCATAGGCCTTGATGTTGGCGACGGACGGCGTGTTTTTCGCCAGTTCACCGAGGTAACCGAGGCCACCGACTTGTGAGGTCTGACCTTCCTTGTCCAATTGCTCGGCCAGGGTCACTACGTCGATCGGTGAGTTCTGGTCGGCGAGTTTGGCGATCGCCCGGAAGATCAGGCGGTGGTCATGCCGATAGAAATCGCCGTCGGAGACTTGATCGAGCACACGCTCCCAGGCGTTGTTGTCCAGCATCAGACCACCGAGCACGGCCTGTTCGGCCTCGATGGAATGCGGCGGCACCTTCAGGGCAGCGGTTTGCAGATCGTATTGCTCGGGAGCGGAGATATCGTTCATGGCCACTTGATTCTTGGTGATAAAAAGCAGGGATTACAGAAAGACAAAGGGCACGACCTGTAAACAGGATCGTGCCCGATGTTACCGGCAAGCACCCGAGGGTGCCAGCCGACAAGTGCTGCTTAAGCTGCTACCACGACAACGCGTACGGTGGCTTCAACTTCGGCGTGCAGGTGCACGGCTACGTCGAATTCGCCTACGTTGCGGATGGTGCCGTTCGGCAGACGAACTTCGCTTTTTGCAACTTCAACGCCAGAGGCGGTCAGTGCATCAGCGATGTCGTGGGTGCCGATCGAACCGAACAGCTTGCCTTCGTCACCAGCGGTGGCAGTGATAGTCACTTCCAGCTCAGCCAGTTGGGCGGCACGGCTTTCAGCCGAAGTTTTACGGTCTGCTGCGGCTTTTTCCAGCTCAGCGCGACGCTCTTCGAACGCAGCCAGGTTGGCAGCGGTCGCAGCGGTAGCTTTGCCGTAAGGCAGCAGGTAGTTACGACCGTAACCAGCCTTAACGTTCACTTTGTCACCCAGGTTGCCCAGGTTGGTGACTTTTTCCAGAAGGATCAGTTGCATGTGAAAATCCTCTTAACTTTTAACCTTCACCGTTCGCGTTATCGGCATCTTTCGGCGCCGAACGACCGCGAAAATCAATCAGGCTGTCGACGATGGCCAAGACCACCAGCAACGGATAGATCAGCTGCATGAACAGCAACAGCGTGACGTACAACCCCACCAGCCAGAATTTGGCCAGTCGCTTTTGCGCCACCAGCCCGTGAATCAGGGCCAGCCCGGCGAACACCAGCGGTACGCTGCACAACGGCGTCAACATGGCCATCTGCGAACCTAAGTTAGGCCCCAGAAGCATTAACGCCAGCAGCAACATCGCCGGCAAAAGCGGGATTCGGATGGCGCGAAACTCGCGACCAAAACCACCCGGGTTGTACAACAACGCCTGCCAGTAGCGCCCGACAATCAGGCTCAGCACACTGACGATTTGCAACAAGGCCGCAATCAGGCCGGTCAGGACCGGTGCAATCAGGGACGCGAAACGCGCTTGCTCGTCTACCGACAATTGCTGGTAGACATCACCGAGTAGCGACGGCATGACTTTTATCAACGCCTGCGCCAGCATCTCGATCTGGGGCGCAAAAGCCGCCCCCAGCACCACTGAAAACACCAACCCAATCGCTATGCTGACCAGCAGCACGCGGTTCCAGGACTCGCTTGCGCGCAAAACCAACGCAAGGCTCGAAGACCCCAGTAGCACCAGAAGTGCCCGTGGGTCGTCGGAGTAAAGCCACCAGATCAACGCCGGCAGCAGTCCCAGAGCAAGAACGCCCAAGGCGTCCTTCAATCCGCGCCGCAGGAGCACAAGGCATCCGGCGGCAGCACCCAACCAATACAACAACGGCAATGTTGCGCATCCGGCCACTACCAGAGTGGCCTGCATACGGCCGCGCATGATGAACTCAGCTAAGGCGCGCATGCATTCAATCCTTTGCTACGTGTCGACTGCCCGGTCTCAGCGGCCGTGGCTGTCGGTGTAGGCCAGCAGGGCCAGGAAGCGGGCGCGCTTGATAGCGGTGGCCAGCTGACGCTGATAACGTGCTTTGGTACCGGTGATGCGGCTTGGAACGATTTTGCCGGTCTCGGATACGTAAGCTTTCAGAGTGTTGAGATCTTTGTAATCGATCTCTTTCACGTCTTCAGCGGTGAAGCGGCAGAATTTACGACGACGGAAGAAACGTGCCATGTAATAGGCTCCTCAAAAGGTCCGTGGATTACTCGTCAGCGTTATCGCTGGCGTCGCTGTCATCACCATCAACGCTATCAGCGTCGGAGTGCTCAGGACGGTCGCGACGCTCACGGCGCTCACTGCGGTTTTCTTCAGCCTTGAGCATCTCGGATTGGCCGGTAACGGCTTCTTCGCGACGGATGACCAGGTTACGGATCACTGCATCGTTGTAGCGGAAGTTGTCTTCCAGCTCGGCCAGGGCCTTGCCAGTGCACTCAACGTTCAGCATCACGTAGTGAGCCTTGTGAACATTGTTGATTGCGTAGGCCAGTTGACGACGGCCCCAATCTTCCAGACGGTGGATTTTGCCGCCGTCTTCTTCGATCAGCTTGGTGTAACGCTCAACCATGCCGCCGACTTGCTCGCTTTGATCCGGGTGGACCAAAAAGATGATTTCGTAATGACGCATGAATGCTCCTTACGGGTTGTAGCCTGCCGCTCAAAAGCGGTCAGACAAGGAGTGAATGACACTTATGGACTTGCTTGCGATAGACACATGCGTGCCTGCCGTCACAGCAAGGGGCGCAATTGTAGAGAAGGGACAGAAGAGGTGCAAGGCAATTGGTGATTATTTGAACAGCTTGCTCAACTCACCAATCCTTGCCATGACGCAGAACCAATGTGGGAGCGGGCTTGCTCGCGAATACGGCCTGACATTCAACACTTTTGCTGAATGACACACCGCTTTCGCGAGCAAGCCCGCCCCCACATTTTGGATCGTGTACGACTTAGGACTTTTTGGCAGCAGCTTTGACGCCGCGCTGGCGCAGGGCCTCGAACAGGCACACGCCAGTCGCCACGGACACGTTGAGACTGCTGACGCTGCCCGCCATCGGCAGACGCACCAGGTAGTCGCAAAGATCGCGAGTCAGGCGGCGCATTCCGCTGCCCTCCGCGCCCATGATCAAGATGGTCGGGCCGGTCAGGTCCTGCTGATACAGGTCCTGCTCAGCCTCACCTGCCGTACCGACGACCCACAAGCCTCGCTGCTTGAGTTTTTCCAGGGTGCGCGCCAGATTGGTCACGGCCACCAACGGAATCACTTCCGCCGCGCCACAGGCGACTTTCCGTACCGTCGGGGTCAGGGTCGCTGACTTGTCCTTTGGCACGATCACCGCCAGCGCACCCGCCGCATCGGCCGAACGCAGGCAAGCACCGAGGTTGTGCGGATCGGTCACGCCGTCGAGCACCAGCAGCAGCGGCGCGCCTTCGGTACGATCGAGCAATTCGTCGAGCATCGCTTCGCCCCAGACCTGACTCGGACTGACGTCCGCGACCACGCCCTGGTGCACGCCTTCTACCCACGCATCCAGCTCACGACGCTCAGCCTGACCGACCGCTACGCGATTTTCGGCAGCGAGTTCGATCAGCGTCTGCACCCGCGGATCGCTGCGGCCTTCAGCCAGCCAGATCTGCTTGACGCGTTTTGGGTGGTGACGCAGCAACGCTTCTACCGCATGCACGCCGTAGATCTTTTCCAACTGACTCATGACTTGGCCTTAGGTTTACGCGCCCCGCCGCTTCTGGCGGCTGGAGCGGAACCCGCTTTTGGCGGGCCTTTACGGTGTTTGCTCGGTTTGGCTGGCTTGCCGCCGGAAGCCTTGTCAGGCGCCGACCGCCCGGTCTTTCCCCCAGACGCCGCTTTACCGCCGCTTTTCGCTTCAGACAGCAACGCCTGTTTCATTTCACGGCTTTTACGCAACTCGGCATTTTTCGCCGCGGCATCGCTCGGACGATAGGCTTCGACGGCCTTTTCCTTGGCAGGACGACGGCCGGTTTTCGCTGGTGCCGGCTCAGCAGCCGTTTTCGCAGCAGGAGCAGCGGTTTCAGTGCCACGCTTCTTGCGGCCGATCGGCGCGCTGATGGTCTTTTCAGCCATCTCGAAGTCGATCTTGCGCTCGTCGAGGTCGACGCGCATGACGCGCACCTCAACGGTGTCGCCCAGACGGAAGCTACGACCGGTACGCTCACCGGCGAGGCGGTGGTGCACAGGATCGAAGTGGTAGTAATCACCCGGCAACGCGGTGACATGCACCAGGCCTTCGACGTAAATATCGGTCAGTTCGACGAACAGGCCGAAACCGGTCACGGCGGTGATCACACCCGGGAACGATTCGCCCACGCGGTCTTTCATGAACTCGCACTTGAGCCAGTTCACCACGTCGCGGGTCGCTTCGTCGGCACGGCGCTCGCTCATCGAGCATTGCTCGCCGAGCTGCTCCAGGGTCGCTTCGTCGTACGGATAGATGCGCGCTTTCGGAATGATCATCGCGCCGGCACGGCGAACGTGCGGGGTGTCCATTTTCGAATGGATGACGCTGCGAATCGCCCGGTGCGTGAGCAAGTCCGGGTAGCGGCGAATCGGCGAAGTGAAGTGGGTATAGGCTTCGTAATTCAGGCCGAAGTGGCCCTGGTTATCGGCGCTGTACACCGCCTGACTCAATGAACGCAGCATGACGGTCTGGATCAGGTGGAAATCCGGACGATCCTTGATACCTGCCAGCAAGGCCTGGTAATCCTTCGGCGACGGACCATCCTTGCCTTTGTGCAAGGACAGGCCGAGTTCGCCAAGGAAGGCGCGCAGTTTTTCCAGACGCTCCGGTGGCGGGCCGTCGTGGACGCGATACAGCGCAGGAATTTCGTGCTTTTTCAGGAATTCGGCGGTGGCCACGTTGGCCGCCAGCATGCATTCCTCGATCAGCTTGTGCGCATCGTTGCGAACGGTCGGACGGATTTCGGCAATCTTGCGCTCGGAACCGAAGATGATCCGGGTTTCCTGGGTTTCAAAATCGATTGCGCCGCGCACATGACGGGCTGCCAGCAGAACCTTGTACAGCGCGTACAACTGCTTGAGGTGCGGCAGGACGTCGGTGTATTCGCCACGAAGCTGACGCGCCTCGGTGGCTTTCGGCGTCTCCAGCATGGCGCTGACCTTGTTGTAGGTCAGGCGGGCATGGGAGTGAATCACCGCTTCGTAGAAGCAGTAGTCGGTCATCTCGCCGGATTTGGAGATGGTCATTTCGCAGACCATGGCGAGGCGATCGACATGCGGGTTCAGCGAGCACAGGCCATTGGACAATTGCTCAGGCAGCATCGGCACGACACGCTCGGGGAAGTACACCGAGTTGCCACGAACCTGGGATTCGTTATCCAGCGCCGAGCCGATTTTCACGTAACTGGAAACGTCGGCGATCGCCACGTACAACTTCCAGCCACCGGAGAACAGGCGCAGCTTGCCCGGCTTGGCTTCACAGTAGACCGCGTCATCGAAGTCGCGCGCATCTTCGCCGTCGATGGTCACGAACGGCAGATGGCGCAGGTCGATGCGCTTCTCTTTGTCTTTCTCTTCGACTTCAGGCTTGAGCTTCGCGGCTTCTTTGAGTACCGCTTCAGGCCAGACGTGAGGAATATCGTAGGTGCGCAGGGCGACATCGATTTCCATGCCCGGCGCCATGTAGTTACCCACGACTTCGACCACGTCGCCTTGCGGCTGGAAGCGTGGCGTCGGCCAGTGGGTGATCTTCACTTCGACGAACTGGCCGATCTGGGCGTTGGCGTTGCGGCCCGGAGTCACCAGCACTTCTTGCTGGATCTTCGGATTGTCCGCGACGACGAAACCGATACCGCCTTCTTCGAAATAGCGGCCGACGATGGTCTCGTGGGCACGGGACACCACTTCGACGATCATGCCTTCGCGGCGACCGCGACGGTCGAGGCCGGAAACACGCGCCAGGGCACGGTCGCCGTCGAACACCAGGCGCATTTGCGCCGGGCTCATGAACAGGTCGTCACTGCCGTCGTCCGGAACCAGGAAGCCGAAGCCGTCACGGTGACCACTGATGCGGCCCAGGATCAGGTCGAGCTTGTCCACCGGCGCATAGGTGCCACGACGGGTATAGATGAGTTGAGCGTCGCGCTCCATGGCGCGCAGGCGGCGGCGCAGGGCTTCGATCTGGTCTTCTGTGGTCAGACCAAACTCTTCGACCAGCTGCTCGCGGTTAGCAGGCGAACCTCGATCAGCAAGGTGCTGAAGGATCAGTTCGCGGCTAGGAATAGGGTTTTCATATTTTTCCGCTTCACGAGCGGCCTCGGGATCGAGGGACTGCCAATCGGCCATTAGAGAGTTTTCACCTTGTCTATATGCGGGTTAGTTTGGCATAGGCGTCATGAAACGGGAAATTTCAGGCTATGACAGCCCATCTAAAGCCCTTTATCGACAGAGCAAAGCTGATTTGAATGCCGTCGGTGAAATTTTCCAGGTTTTTTTGACGACAGGGGTTTACAGTTAAAAAGACGCTCCGTATAGTGCGCGCCATCGACGACGCACTAGCGGCGCCGATACTGCCCAGATGGTGAAATTGGTAGACACGCCAGCTTCAGGTGCTGGTGACCGCAAGGTCGTGGAAGTTCGAGTCTTCTTCTGGGCACCAATTTCGAGCTTGAGATTAGATCAATTTCAAAGCTCTTACAAAAACCCGCGAAAGCGGGTTTTTTGCATTCTAAACATCTGATTTATTAAAACTAAATCAGGGGTTTACAGATCAAAATGCTCTCCGTATAGTGCGCCACATCAACAGCGGCAACGCTGAAGATACTGCCCAGATGGTGAAATTGGTAGACACGCCAGCTTCAGGTGCTGGTGACCGCAAGGTCGTGGAAGTTCGAGTCTTCTTCTGGGCACCAATTCAAATTCAAGGTCACGATCTTGAATTTCACAAAAACCCGCGAAAGCGGGTTTTTGCGTTTCTGGCTTCTTAAAAACCAGAACCACCTCCCCACTCAAAAAGTCCACGCGCCCCTGTAGCAGCTGGCGAAGCCTGCTGCTACAGGAGCCGCTCTAGCAAACCCTCCCCAGCCCCGCAAGACGCACTTGAGAAACAATATCGTTTATCATTGTTACAAGTTTTTGCAATGCGACAGTGAGGAACCCTGCGAATGATGTTTCGAAATACCCTGCGCCGCGGCCTGACCATCACCCTGCTCGGCCTGACACTCGCCACCTCCCTCACCCAAGCCGCCGACCCGGCCCCCCTGACACTCTATAACGGTCAACACAAGGAAGTCGGCGACGCCGTTGCCCAAGCCTTCGAAGCCAAGACCGGGATTCACGTCAATGTGCGCAAGGGCAGCAGCAATCAGCTCGCCAGCCAGATCGTCGAAGAAGGCGATCGCTCCCCCGCCGACGTGATCTACACCGAAGAATCTCCACCACTGAACAAACTTGGCGAACAAGGCCTGCTGGCACAGACCGATGCCGCCACTCTCGCCGTTCTGCCCAAAGACTACGTCGCCAGCAACGGCACCTGGATCGGCATCACTGCACGGGTCCGCGTCGTCGCCTTCAACCCCAAGCTGATCGATGAAAAAGACTTGCCCAAGTCGGTGATGGAATTCTCCGATCCGAAATGGCAAGGCAAAGTCGGCTTCGTGCCGACCAGCGGCGCCTTCCAGGAACAGGCCGTAGCAATCATCAAGCTCCATGGCATGGACGCCGCCGAAGAATGGCTCACCGGCCTGCGGGCGTTCGGCAAGACCTACAGCAACAACATGGTCGCGCTGAAAGCCGTGGAAAACGGCGAAGTTGCCACCGTGCTGGTGAACAACTATTACTGGTTCGCCTTGCAGCGTGAGAAAGGCCAACTCGACTCGAAACTGCATTACTTCACCGATGGCGACGTCGGCGGACTGATCACCGTCTCCAGCGCCGCCGTACTGAAATCCAGCAAACATCCAAAAGAAGCCCAGCAATTGCTTGCCTACATGGCCAGCGAAGAAGGTCAGCGCGTGATCACCCAGACCACCGCCGAATACCCGCTGCATAAAGGCATGGAATCGGATCGCGGCCTCAAGCCATTCAATGAGCTGCAAGCGCCGAAAGTCACGCCAGCCGACCTCGGCAACGCCGAAGAAGCCCTGGACCTGGAACGTGACGTTGGCTTGAACTGATGAGCGCATCGTTATCCGCCCCCGCTTTGCGCGGGGGCTACATGCCTCGGCGCAAGCGGCCGTCGATCTGGTTGCTGCTGCCAGTGTTGCTGCTGGTATTGCTCAGCCTCCTGCCACTGGCCTATGTCGGCCTCAAGACCTGGCAAGCCGGCTGGGCCGAGGCGCTGCATCTGTTGTGGCGGCCCTACGTGTTTGGCCTGCTGCGCAATACGCTGGCGCTGATGGCGGGCGTCACGCTGGCTTGCGGTGTGATTGGTTTGTCACTCGCCTGGCTGCTGGAACGCAGCAATCTGCCGGGGCGACGGTTATGGGGCGTGATCCTGTGCCTGCCGTTCGCAGTGCCGGCATTTGTCAGCAGCTTTACCTGGGTCTCCCTGAGTGCTCACTTCGAAGGCCTGGGCGGGGCAATTCTGGTGATGACCCTGTCCAAATATCCGCTGATTTTTCTGCCGGTGGCGGCAACCCTGCGCAATCTCGATTCATCCCTGGAGGAGTCTGCACGGACTCTGGGGCAGAATCGCTGGGGCGTGTTCTTCAACATTACTCTGCCCCTGCTCTGGCCGTCACTGCTGGCCGGTTCGCTGCTGATTGCGCTGCACATGCTGGTGGAGTTCGGTGCGCTGTCGATCATCGGCCTGCAGACTTTCACGACAGCGATCTACCAACAGTTCGAGCTGGAATTCAGCAACGCTAACGCAGCGATGCTTTCGGCGGTGCTGCTGGCGCTGTGCCTGGTGCTGCTATGGCTGGAGTTGCGAGTGCGCGGCAAGGGCCGACATGTGCGCACCGGCCAAGGCGCGGCACGACATGCGGAACAGGTTCGTCTGGGACCATGGACAGTCGCTGGACAAGTTTACTGCCTGATACTGGCGATTATTGGCAGCGGCATTCCGCTGGGCATGCTGGTGTATTGGCTTGCCGTAGGCTCATCGGCGGCATTCCCAGTGGCCGCGATCAGCGAGGCGCTGCTCTCTTCCCTGGCGTTGTCACTGGGTGGCGCAGCGTTGTGTCTGGTATTGGCCGTTCCGGTGGGATTGCTGGTGGTTCGCTACAAAGGTCAATTGGCAATCTGGGCCGAGCGCCTGCCGTATCTGCTGCATGCGCTGCCAGGGCTGGTGATAGCCCTGACGCTGGTGTATTTCGCCCTGCACTATGTACCCGTGCTGTATCAGACGTCGGCGTTGCTGCTGATCGCTTATGCGCTGTTGTTTCTGCCACTGGCTCAGGCGCCGATTCGTACGGCATTGAACAAAGCTGCACCGCAGCTGGAAGAGGCTGCACGCACGCTGGGAGCGTCGTCCTTCAGCGCGTTTTGCCGGGTGACACTGCCGATCATCTTCCCGGCGCTGGGTGCCGCGTTTGCGCTAGTGTTTCTGGATGCCATGAAGGAACTGACCGCGACGCTGTTGCTGAGTCCGACCGGGCTCAATACGTTAGCGACGCAAGTCTGGGCACACACCGCGAACGTGGAGTTTGCGGCGGCGGCACCTTATGCGGCGTTGTTGATATTAGTGTCGGGGTTGCCGGTGTATCTGCTGACGACGCGGATGTATTTGAGCCGCTGAAAAGCTTCGCGGGCAAGCCTCGCCCCTACAAGGATTGCGCAATTCCTGTAGGAGCGAGGCTTGCCCGCGAAGGCACCAGACCTGCGAACGAGAAACCTAAGCCCTGAACTGCCCCAGGCTCGCCTTCAACTGCGCCGCCAAACCATCCAGCACTTTGCCGCTGGCCGTGGTTTCCACCACCGCCTGAGCAGCCTTCTCAGCCTGAGCATGAATGGTCTCAACCCGTCCACGCACTGCCTGTGCACCTTGCGCCTGATGTGCCGCCGCCTGGGTCGCCAGACCGATCGCCGCATGCACCTGCTCGACGGACGCCTGCATTGACTGCTGCAACCGCGCACTGTCGCGCAACACCAGCAACCCTTCGCTGGCCTGACGTCCGGCCTGCCCGATTGCCGCGACGGCCTCGCGCGCGCCCTGCTGCAACGCAACGATATGCGCCTGAATATCGCCGGTCGAGCTCTGAGTCTTGCTCGCCAGCGCCCGCACCTCGTCCGCCACCACGGCAAACCCGCGACCGGTCTCGCCGGCACGCGCAGCCTCAATGGCCGCGTTCAGCGCCAACAAGTTAGTTTGCTCGGCGATCCCATGAATCACCGTCAGCACCACTTCAATCTGTTCACTCTGCTGCGCCAGACGCTCGATGACTTTCGCGCCGGTGTCGACTTGTCCGGCCAATGCCTCGATGAGACTGCCGACTTTCGCCGAGGTCCGAGTGTTCTCATCCGTGGCCTGGCGAATACCCACCACCTGCTGCAAAGCGGCCTGCATGGCGTGGCTCTCAGACTGGGCTTCGTCAGCCATCTGCGACAACGCGCGCAAGCTTTCAGCCACTTCATCGCGCTGCATGCCAGCCGCGGCATCGGCACCGGCGTTGCGCAAGGTCATGGCGCCGATTTCCACGCCGGTACGCTGGGCCACATCGCCCGCTTCACGGACGATCGGCTGCAACTTATCCACAAAGCGATTCACCGCCGAGGCCATGTCGCCGATCTCATCCTGACTGTTGATCTGCACGCGCTTGGTCAGATCGCCCTCACCTGCCGCCAAGTCATCCATGGCGGCGATCAGCATTTTCAGGCGATTGACCACTCGACGCCCCAACACCACTGCCAGCAATAGCAGCACACCGAAACCCACCACCGCCAGGCCCATGCCGATGCGCCAGCGCAGAGCCCCCGCGGCCTCCTGCACGGCGCCGGTGGTGTTGGATTTCATTTCAGAGGCGGTGGACTGCGCCGATTGCAGACGCCCACGCATCGCCGTTGCGCTATCAGCCGCCGCGCCTTTGAGGCTGTCACCCACCAATTGATCGCTGCTGGCGATCAGCGCCGAGAAACGCTTGTCCAGCGCCGCCAGATCGGTTTCCACGGAGGCGGTCGAGACACCCATCAGTACCTTACCGATCTCCACCCCATTGGGGTTGATCGAGGCTTCGAGGTAGTAGACCGACGGATCGTTCTTCGCCGCATCCAGCACCTTGTCCAGCGCCCGTTCGCCCTGACCTTTCTCCAGGAGCGCCTTGTTGATCGGGTTCTCCCGGTTGAGGTAGCGCGTCAGGTGCTGGCCCGTGGCGTCGTCGTAGATCACGAACAACACGTTGGGATTGCGCTGGGCACGACGGGCGAATTCGGACAGGGTGGGAATGTCGCTGTCCCACATGGCGCGGGGTGCGACCGAGGCCAGAAGTTGCGCCATCTCGTTGGCAGAATCCTTCAGGCCCTTCTCCAGCGTCGCACGCAGCTGTGCCTGCTCGTCCTTCAGACGTGAAGACAGCCCGGCGGTCAGTCGCTGACGGGTACTGGCGGACAGGTTATCCAGGCTCGAGGTGACTTCACGCC
The DNA here is from genome assembly GCF_059695645.1 of Pseudomonas sp. LBUM1673. Classification (NCBI taxonomy): domain Bacteria; kingdom Pseudomonadati; phylum Pseudomonadota; class Gammaproteobacteria; order Pseudomonadales; family Pseudomonadaceae; genus Pseudomonas; species Pseudomonas sp. LBUM1673. The sequence continues at coordinate 639,625 of NZ_CP166780.1, read as the reverse complement.
CTGCCTGCTCAAGCTCACCGGAGAGCTTTTGGCTATCGGCATCCAGCCGCACACCCAAATCGGCTTCCAGCGCAGTCACCGTGCTCCGCGTCAGAGCGACGGCCACCAGCACCTGCACCAAAAGAGCGATACCAAGGGTAACGAACACAGGCCGCAAGAGACGGCTTTGTAACAGTGAGAGAACGGCCGACACTGGAAATCCCTCTGCTTTGCGCCATTAAATTGATAGCACGCCAGAAGCGATGCTTTTTTTAATGTTATCTGCAAAGGTCATGCCGGCCCACGGGCATAAACGACAAAGGCCCCGATGAAGGGGCCTTTGTGTTTTACATCAACGACTTATTAAGCGAACGGATGACGCAGAACGATGGTTTCGTTGCGGTCCGGGCCCGTCGAAATAATGTCGATCGGCGCACCGACCAACTCTTCGACGCGTTTGATGTAATTGCGTGCAGCCTGAGGCAGCTCTTCCAGGGTCTTGGCACCGACGGTGGATTCGGTCCAGCCTGGCATTTGCTCGTACACCGGCTCCAGGCCGATGTAGCTGTCGGCGTCAGTCGGTGCGTCGATCACTGCACCATCCTGGTTCTTGTAGCCAACACAGATGTTGATGGTTTCCAGACCGTCCAGCACGTCCAGCTTGGTCAGGCACAGGCCCGAAATGCTGTTGACGTCGATGGCGCGACGCAGGATGACGGCGTCGAACCAGCCGCAACGACGGGCACGGCCGGTAGTAGCACCGAACTCGTGGCCACGCTTGGCCAGGAAAGCACCCACGTCATCGAACAGCTCAGTCGGGAACGGACCCGAACCCACGCGAGTGGTGTAAGCCTTGGTGATGCCGAGGATGTAATCCAGGTACATCGGACCAAAACCCGAACCGGTGGCGATGCCGCCCGCAGTGGTGTTGGAGCTGGTCACGTACGGGTAGGTGCCATGGTCGATGTCCAGCAGGGAGCCTTGGGCGCCTTCGAACATGATGTCTTTGCCGTCGCGACGCAGGTTATGCAGTTCGGCGGTGACGTCGAGCATCATCGGCTTGAGCAGCTCGGCGTATTCCATGCACTCGTCGAGTGTCTTCTGGAAGTCGATCGCTGGCTCTTTGTAGTAATTGACCAGTACGAAGTTGTGGTAATCCAGCAACTCGCCCAGCTTGGCGGCGAAACGCTCGCGATGGAACAGGTCACCGATGCGCAGACCGCGACGGGCAACCTTGTCTTCGTAAGCCGGGCCGATGCCGCGACCGGTGGTACCGATCTTCAGCTCGCCACGGGCCTTTTCACGGGCCTGGTCCAGCGCTACGTGGTAGGACAGGATCAGCGGGCAGGACGGGCTGATACGCAGGCGCTCGCGCACCGGTACGCCTTTCTCTTCCAGCTTGATGATTTCCCGCAGCAGGGCGTCGGGTGCAACCACCACGCCGTTACCGATCAGGCACTGCACGCCTTCGCGCAGCACGCCCGACGGGATCAGGTGCAAGACGGTTTTTTCGCCGTCGATCACCAGGGTGTGGCCAGCGTTGTGGCCACCTTGGTAGCGCACTACGGCGGCAGCATGTTCGGTCAGCAGATCAACGATCTTGCCTTTGCCCTCATCACCCCATTGGGTGCCCAGGACTACGACATTCTTACCCATAACACTTGTCCTCATTCGCGCAAACTTGGTGCCGGCGGCGGCCGGCAGGAAAACTCAAGAAGCCAGCGGCAATACTTGCCAAAGCCCGTTCTGCTGAATCAATTGCCGGTCGCAGTCCGCTTCACGGGCGGCGGCCAAAGGTTGCCCAGGCAATGCCTGAACGACACGCTGACCCTCACTGCGCAACTGGCAAACCTGCTGCCAGAGTGCTGCATCCGTACTGTCAGGCATCCAGATACCGCCAGTCGGTAGCTCGATCTCAGCACGCCCCAGGGTCACCAGGGTTTTCAAATCGGTAGAAAAACCGGTTGCCGGACGAGCGCGACCGAAGTCGGCGCCGATGTCGTCGTAACGACCGCCCTGAGCAATGGACTGGCCAACACCCGGCACGAACACCGCGAATACCACACCGGTGTGGTAGTGGTAACCGCGCAACTCACCCAGGTCAAAGTACAGCGGTAATTCCGGGAAACGCGCGGACAAACGCTCGGCAATCGCCAGCACATCGTCCAAGGCCGCCAGCACGGGGGCCGGCGCATTGGCCAGACGCTCGCGGGCAGCATTCAATACTTCACGACCGCCACACAGGTCGACCAGTGCCCGCAGCATGCCCGACAGATCGGCAGGCAAGCCTTCGGTCAAGGTAATGACCTCATCGATGGCTTTACGTTGCAACGCATCGAACAACTGTTGTTCGACTTCGCCGGACAAACCGGCGGCGCGGGCCAGGCCGCGATAGATACCGACATGACCGAGGTCCATGTGCACATCCGGCACATCGGCCAGTTGCAGCATGGCCAGCATCAGGCTGATGACTTCCACGTCGCTGCTCGGGCTGGCATCACCGTACAGCTCGGCACCCAGCTGAATCGGGCTGCGCGAGGACGACAAGGCACGTGGCTGAGCATGCAGCACGCTACCGGCATAGCACAGACGACTCGGGCCTTCGCGACGCAGGGTGTGCGCATCGATGCGCGCCACTTGCGGCGTGATGTCGGCACGGAACCCCATCTGCCGGCCCGACTGCGGGTCGATGACCTTGAAGGTACGCAGATCGAGGTCCGAGCCCGCGCCGGTCAGCAGGGATTCCAGGTACTCGATATGGGGAGTCACGACAAACTCGTAACCCCAGCTCTGGAACAGATCCAACACCTGGCGACGCGCCACTTCGATGCGCGCAGCTTCTGGTGGCAGTACTTCTTCGATGCCATCTGGCAGCAGCCAGCGGTCTACCGTTGCCATTACGCCATTCCCCTATGATCCGGGCGACAAGCCTTTGGGCGAGCCTTGAGTGAAGCAGAAAATGATCGGCTCATGTGCAAACCACGCGCATGAACAACGGGGCGAAAAGCCTGAAATCGGCTTCGCCAACCACTTTCCTCGAAAAACCTGTCGAGTCATTCAACTCGGGCGCCTGCATAAAAACAGCAATCAAACGTGCAGACGCAAAAAAGCCGGGAATTTCCCGGCTGCCGCATCATACACACGTTTTCCCAAAGGATCACCCCGCCCGAGGTTTTAGCCGCCAGGCGGGGGATGATTCAGGTCAACGCTGTATCAAGGCTTGGCTTTTTCCAGGTAACGGAAGAAGTCGCTGCCCGGGTCCAGGACCATGACGTCGGATTTGTTCGCGAAGCTTTCACGGTAGGCACGCAGGCTACGGTAGAACGCGTAGAACTCCTGATCCTGACCGTATGCCTTGGAGTAGATCGCAGCAGCCTGGGCATCACCGTCACCGCGAACCTCTTCAGATTCACGATAGGCTTCAGCCAGCAACACGCGGCGTTGACGGTCGGCGTCGGCACGGATGCCTTCAGCCAGCTCGTTACCCTTGGCGCGGTGCTCGCGAGCTTCACGCTCACGCTCGGTGCTCATACGTTCGAACACGCTGCGGTTCACTTCCTTCGGCAGGTCGATGGTTTTGACCCGGACATCGACAACTTCAATGCCCAGCTCTTTTTCCGCCATCTTGTTCAGCGAATTGGTGATGTCTGCCATCAGCGCATCACGCTCACCGGACACTACTTCGTGCAGGGTGCGCTTACCGAACTGGTCACGCAGGCCCGATTCCAGACGACGGGAAAGACGCTCGTCGGCAATCTGCTTGAGGCCGGAAGTCGCGGTGTAGAAGCGCTCGGCATCTTTCACGCGCCACTTGGCGTAGGCATCGACCATTACGGCTTTCTTTTCCAGCGTCAGGAAGCGCTGTGTCGGTGCATCCAGTGTCATCAGGCGCGCGTCGAATTTGCGCACCTTGTTCACATAAGGCACTTTCACGTGCAGGCCCGGCTGAACATCGGCCTGGACCACGCGACCGAACTGCAGCATCACCGCGCGCTCGGTCTGAGCCACGATGTAGAAGCAGTTCCAGGCAACGATCGCCACGACGACGCCGATAATAAGGGCGATCAGCGATTTATTGCTCATCAGCGACTCTCCCTGGTACGTGCTTGCTGTTGCTGCAGATCAGCTGCCGCACGCGCATTCACTTCATTGCTGCTGGCTGCTGCGCCGGTCACTGGAGCGCCGGGGCTGCGACCACTGTCGATCATCTTGTCCAGCGGCAAGTACAGCAGATTGTTCTGGCCATTCTTGTTGCCGGTCACGAGAACCTTGCTGGTGTTGCTGAAGATTTCCTGCATGGTGTCCAGGTACAGACGCTGGCGGGTGACTTCAGGGGCTTTGCGATACTCGGCCACCAGCTTGGTGAAGCGATCGGCCTCACCCTTGGCGCGGGAGACGGTCTCGTCGCGGTAACCATTGGCATCCTCGAGGATGCGCTGGGCCTGACCACGGGCTTCCGGCACGACGCCGTTGGCGTAGGTTTCAGCCTGGTTGCGCGAACGCTGCTCGTCTTCACGGGCGCGGATCACGTCGTCGAAGGCTTCCTGAACTTCGCGCGGTGCAGCTGCGCTCTGTACGTTGACCTGGGTGACGGTGATACCGGTGCGATAGGTATCGAGGAAGCGTTGCAGACGCTCCTTGATTTCGCTGGCCATCAATTCACGACCTTCGGTCAGCACCTGATCCATGGCGGTAGAACCCACCACGTGACGCAAGGCACTGTCGGTCGCATGCTGCAGGCTGATTTCCGGCTGATCGACGTTCAGCACGAAGTCTTGCAGGTTGCTGATCTTGTACTGCACGGTCAGCGGTACTTCGACGATGTTCTCGTCTTCAGTCAGCATTTGACCCTGCTTGGTATAGGCACGCTCACGCGTGACGTTTTCCATGTACTTGCGATCAATCGGCGGGAAATAGATGTTCAGGCCCGGGCCGACGGTTTCATAGTATTTGCCGAAGCGCAGCACTACGGCTTGCTCCTGCTCGTCGACCACGTAGACAGCGCTGTACAGCCACACAGCCGCCAGCACGACCAAGCCGATGCCGAGCAGGCCGCCAAAGCCGCCACTCTTGCCCGAACCACCGCCCTCGTCACCGCGTTTTTTACCACCACCGAACAACCCGTTCAGGCTTTCCTGCAGCTTTCGGAAGGCCTCGTCGAGATCCGGTGGTCCCTTGCGGTCGCCGTTATTGCGGCGCTTGCCACCCCAAGGATCCTGATTATTCGAGTTGCCACCCGGCTCATTCCAAGCCATAGCGCTCTCCATCTGATAAAGCAAAGACGCACCCACGGCGCGCCGACCAATGCTACAGAATGCCTGTCACCGCGGCACAACCGCTTTCTCAGGCTTTTATTGCAAAGTGTGTTGCTCGATGAATTCCATCGGTTGCAGACCTTCGCGACTCACGAGTCGATTCAATTCGATCCGTGGCAAACGAACGGCCAGCAAGCTGATGCCTTCTTCGTCGTGTTCTTCTTTTTGCACCGCACCGAGTTCGAAAAACTGCGCACGCAGTCGAGCAAAACGTTGCGGCAAGCGCAAGGTGCCAACAAACAAATCACTGCCTAACAGTTCGGCCACAGCCTGCTTGAGCAGGTCCAGACCCGTACCGTCCTTGGCCGACAACCAGACCCGTTGCGGTTTGCCATCGGCATCGCGCTGGATCTGCGGCTCAACACCCTCGAGCAAATCGAGTTTGTTGTATACCTCAAGGATCGGCAAGTCTTGTGCCCCGATCTCCCCGAGCACCACCATGACCTGTTCAATCTGGGCCATCCGCTCAGGCTCATGCGCATCGATCACATGCAGCAACAAGTCGGAGTTGCTCGACTCTTCGAGCGTAGCCCGAAATGCCTCGACCAGTTTGTGCGGCAGGTGGCGAATGAAACCCACGGTGTCAGCCAGTACGATCGGCCCGAGGTCATCGAGTTCGAGTCGGCGAAGGGTCGGGTCGAGGGTAGCGAATAGCTGGTCGGCGGCGAAGACGTCGGAATCGGTGACCGAGTTGAACAGCGTCGATTTGCCGGCGTTGGTATAACCCACCAGTGAAACCGTCGGGATGTCAGCACGTTTGCGCCCGCGACGAGATTGCTCGCGCTGGCTGCGGACCTTTTCCAGGCGCCCCTTGATCTGCCGCAGGCGAACCCGCAACAGGCGCCGGTCGGTTTCCAGCTGGGTTTCACCCGGGCCGCGCAGACCGATACCGCCCTTCTGCCGCTCAAGGTGAGTCCAGCCACGAACCAGCCGCGTACTCATGTGTTCAAGCTGGGCCAGTTCGACCTGGAGCTTGCCTTCATGGGTGCGGGCGCGTTGGGCGAAGATATCGAGAATCAAACCCGTGCGGTCAATCACGCGACACTCGAAAATACGTTCGAGGTTACGCTCCTGACTGGGCGTGAGGATGTGATTGAAAATCACCAGATCGACCTGTTCGGCGCTGACCAGGTCGCGTAATTCTTCGACCTTGCCACTGCTAATCAGGGTTTTGGCGGTTGGCCGATGACGCGGCACGTTAAAAAACGCGACGGTCTCGGCGCCAGCCGAAATTGCCAACTCCTGAAACTCCTGCGGATCTTCGCGCGCCTCAGGGTCCTGACCATCCAAGTGAACGAGAATTGCCCGTTCACCACCACCGTGGCGCTCAAAGAACAAAGGAGACTCCTATCAGGCGTTACCTGGCTCAGCGTCACCTGCTTCGGATTCGGTTGCGCTAGGCAGACGAATTGGACGAACCGGCACCACTGTAGAGATAGCGTGTTTGTAAACCATTTGGCTAACGGTGTTTTTCAGCAGGATAACGAACTGGTCGAAAGACTCGATCGTGCCTTGCAGTTTGATCCCGTTGACCAGGTAGATGGAAACCCCCACTTTCTCTTTACGTAAAGTATTCAAGTAAGGGTCTTGTAGCGAATGCCCTTTTGACATGTGCCGCACTCCTTTAAGGATTCAATATAAAAAATAGGTAAACAGATGGCTTGGGGCCGTCACACCCCCAAGGATAGACGGCAATTGCAAGGACTCAGCTCAATATGGAGATGGTCCCAAGGTATTTCAAGGCGCGCGGCAGATTGTCGCAATCGAGGCTGTCCAACCAGTGTAAATCAGCCCAACTGCGCAGCCAGGTGAACTGGCGCTTTGCCAATTGGCGCGTGGCAATGATTCCACGCTCCTGCATCTCGGCTTGCGTCAGCTTGCCATCCAGGTAATCCCAGACTTGTCGATAACCCACAGCACGTATAGACGGCAACCCTGAATGCAGGTCACCTCTATCTCGCAGGGCTACGACCTCTTCGATGAATCCCTGTTCCAACATATTTGTGAATCTTTGTTTAATACGCTCGTGCAGTACCTGGCGATTTGCCGGGGCGATAGCCAAGTTCGCGACAGTATAGGGCAATTGTTGCAGTCCCGAAGCGGCTGCTTCAGTACTTTGCGCAGATTGTCGCAAGCGTAGCTCAGTCATGCTCTGACCACTGACACGATAAACTTCCAGCGCGCGACTGAGGCGCTGCGGATCGTTCGGATGAATTCGCGCTGCGGATTGCGGATCGATGACCGCCAATTGATCGTGCAGGGCTTGCCAGCCAAGGCGTGCAGCCTCTTCTTCGATTTGCGCACGCACGTCCGGATCGGCCGCCGGCATGTCGGCCAGACCTTCCAGCAAAGCCTTGTAGTAGAGCATTGTGCCGCCTACCAGCAGCGGAATCTTGCCCCGCGCGGTGATCTCGGCCATGGCCTCGAGCGCATCACGACGAAAATCCGCAGCCGAATAACTCTCGGCCGGGTCGAGAATATCGATCAACCGATGCGGAAATTCGGCCAACAACGCTTTGGAAGGCTTGGCGGTGCCAATGTCCATGCCACGGTAAACCAGCGCCGAATCGACGCTGATCAGCTCGCAGGGCAGGACCTTGGTGAGTTCGATGGCCAGGTCGGTCTTGCCGGCAGCCGTCGGCCCCATCAGGAAAATCGCAGGAGGGAACTGGCTCATCAACGACCGCGCAAAAACAGTTTGTCCAGATCGTCCAGGCCCAATTGGGTCCAGGTCGGTCGGCCATGGTTGCATTGACCGCTGCGTTCGGTGTTTTCCATGTCCCGCAGCAGACCGTTCATTTCCGGCAAGGCCAGACGCCGATTCGCGCGAATCGCACCATGGCAAGCCATGGTGCCGAGCAGTTCGTTCAGGTGTGCCTGAATCCGGTCGCTGGTGCCGTATTCCATCAAATCCGCCAGAACGTCGCTGACCAGTCGATTGGCCTCAGCCTGTTTCAGCAAGGCGGGGATTTGCCGGATCGCCAGGGATTCCGGGCCAAGGCGCTGCAACTCAAAGCCCAGACGCTGAAACCAGGCGACGTGCTCTTCGGCGCAATCGGCTTCACGCTGACTGACCGCCAGGGATTCCGGCACCAGCAACGGCTGGCCGCTCAGGCCTTCGCTGGCCATGGCGATTTTCAGGCGTTCGTACATGATTCGCTCGTGGGCGGCGTGCATGTCCACCAGCACCAGGCCTTGAGCGTTTTCCGAAAGAATATAAATGCCCTTGAGCTGCGCCAACGCGTAACCCAGCGGCGGAATGTCGTCCTGCCCGGCCGGCAGCGCAACCGCGTTGGCCTCGGGCAACGGCGCGAAGAACTCGCGGTAGGCCGCCTGGGCTTCGGCGACGGGCACGCCGGACTGAGGCCGCGGCGTGTATTGATACTGATAACCGGCGCCAGCACCCGAGCCAGCCGGCGTATTGAACGACGGTTGTGCCTGAGGCTGTTCCAGCAACGCATTGGCCGCCAGACGCATTTCGCCCTGAGGGCCGAACTCGCCGGCCTCGATGCCGGTCGGCCGGACCATGGCCGTCGCGACAGGCGCGGCCAGATGGTCTTCCGGTCGCACATCGCCGAGGGCACGGTGCAAGGTGCCATAAAGGAAGTCGTGAACCATGCGCCCGTCGCGAAAGCGCACTTCGTGCTTGGTCGGGTGCACGTTGACGTCGACGCCTGCCGGATCGACTTCGAAAAACAGCACGAACGTCGGATGCCGACCATTGAACAGCACGTCGCGATAAGCCTGGCGCACCGCGTGGGCCACCAGTTTGTCGCGCACAGCGCGGCCATTCACAAAGAAGTACTGCAAGTCCGCCTGGCTGCGGTTGAAGGTCGGCAACCCGACCCAGCCCCACAAGTGCAAGCCATTGCGTTCGATTTCGATCGGCAGCGCCTGCTCCAGAAAACCCGCCCCGCAGATCGCCGCCACACGTCGGGCGCGGGCCGCGTCGTCATGGGCTTCGTGCAGGCTGAGGATGGTCTTGCCGTTGTGGCGCAGATGGAACGCCACATCGAACCGCGCCAGCGCCAGACGCTTGATCACTTCTTGCAGGTGATCGAATTCGGTTTTTTCGGTCTTGAGAAATTTGCGTCGCGCCGGGGTATTGAAGAACAAATCGCGCACTTCCACCGAAGTGCCCACCGGATGGGCCGCCGGTTGCACGCGAGGCGCCATGTCCCGGCCTTCGGTTTCCACTTGCCAGGCCTGATCGGCATCGCGAGTGCGGGACGTCAGGGTCAGGCGCGCGACGGAGCTGATGGACGCCAGCGCCTCACCGCGAAACCCCAGGCTCATCACCTGTTCGAGGTCTTCCAGATTACGAATCTTGCTGGTGGCGTGACGGGCCAGGGCCAGGGGCAGGTCATCGGCAGAAATGCCGCTGCCATCGTCGCGCACCCGCAGCAGCTTGACGCCGCCCTGCTCCACATCGACATCAATGCGTTTGGCGCCGGAATCGAGGCTGTTTTCCAGCAACTCCTTGATCACCGAGGCCGGGCGTTCAACCACCTCACCGGCGGCAATCTGGTTCGCCAGCCGCGGGCTGAGCAGCTCGATGCGCGCAGTATTGGTCAGCACCTGGTTCATTCTTTGGCCGCCAGTTCAGTGCCGGGAATGGTCAATGTCTGACCAATCTTCAGCTCGTCGCTCTTGAGGTTGTTGGCGCTGCGCAAGGTGGTCGCAGACACCTGATAGCGCACGGCGATCATCGCCAGGGTTTCGCCGGGACTCACGCGATGGTCACGCGGGCCCTGGGCGATTTTGCCGGAGTCGCGCAGCCAGGCAATGTAGGTGCCCGGCGGTGGATTCTGCTGGAAGAACTGCCGCACGCCACTGCTGATGGAGCGTGCCAACGCTTGCTGGTGGCTCGATGCCGCGAGTTTCGAGGCTTCGTTGGCGTTGGAGATAAACCCGGTTTCCACCAGGATCGATGGAATGTCCGGCGACTTCAGCACCATGAACCCGGCTTGCTCCACGCGCTGTTTGTGCAGCGGCGTGACGCGACCGATGTTGCTCAAGACTTTCTGGCCAACGTTCAGGCTGGACGTCAGGGAAGCGGTCATCGACAGATCGAGCAGCACACCGGCCAGCATGCGGTCCTTGTCGTCGAGGCTGACGTTACCGGCACCGCCAATCAAGTCGGAACGGTTTTCGCTGTCGGCCAGCCAACGGGCAGTCTCCGACGTAGCGCCGCGGTCGGACAGGGCGAACACCGACGCACCGAACGCAGCGGCCGAAGGTGCGGCATCGGCGTGGATCGAGACAAACAGGTCGGCGCCCTTCTTGCGGGCGATTTCGGTACGGCCGCGCAACGGAATGAAGTAGTCGCCGGTACGGGTCAGTTCGGCGCGGAAACCTTTCATGCCATTGACCTGACGCTGCAGTTCACGGGCGATGGCCAGTACCACGTCTTTTTCACGCTGACCGCGAGAGCCTGAGGCGCCCGGGTCTTCGCCACCGTGGCCGGCATCGATTACCACAATGATGTCGCGCTTGCCGGCCGGAGCGGGCGGCAGTTTGATCGAAGGCTCGGATGGCGTGACGGGCACAGCGGGTACCGTGGCCACGGATGGCGTTGGCGCAGGTGGGGGCGCGGCATCGGCCGGGTTGTCGAACAGGTCGACGACCAGACGATTGCCGTACTGGGCGTTCGGCGCCAGGGTAAAGCTTTTCGGCGTGACGGCTTTTTTCAGGTCGATGACCACCCGTAAATCGGTCGGCGTGCGTTGAGCCGAGCGCATGGCGGTGATCGGGGTGTTCGAGGTGTTGACGTTCAACGGCGCATTCAGAGACGCACCATTGATGTCGATCACTAGCCGATCCGGGGCGGTCAGGGTGAAAACGCTGTGTTGCACCGGCCCGGTCAGGTCGAACACCAACCGTGTGTTGTCCGGCGCCCGCCACAGGCGAACACTGTTGACCTTCGTCTCGGCCACAGCGTCGACGGTCACCGCCAGAAACAACATCCCTACGGCAGCAACCAACGCGCGAAAGCGCATACCTAACCCCATCATTTATTTGGATTCCAATGCCAAAGCGGCACACCACGACTCGCCACGCGAGCCCCGGGGCAAAATTTTCAGCGAACGCCCGCTGTCTTGCGGGCTAATGGTAATGGTCAGGTCGGGCTTTGGCAAAAAGCCTGCACCCTTATCGGGCCACTCGATCAGGCACAAAGCATCGTCTTCGAAGTAGTCGCGGATACCGAGGTATTCCAGCTCTTCCGGATCGACCAGCCGGTACAGGTCAAAATGGAAGGCCCGAATGTCGCCAATCTCGTAAGGCTCGACCAGGGTAAAGGTCGGACTTTTGACCGCACCTGTATGCCCCAGGCCACGGATGATGCCCCGGGACAGCGTCGTTTTCCCCGCGCCCAAATCCCCCTCGAGAAAAATCAGACCGTGCCCTTCGGTGGTTCGGGCGATACGTGCGCCAAAGTTGCTCATGGCCTGTTCATCGGCCAGGTACAGGGTTACTTCAGACACGGTGTTTGCTCCTCCAACAACTGACGAATGGCTGGAATCAGATCACTGGCCGCCAGCCCGCGGCCGAACTTACCTTGTTGCTCACCGGCATTGGCGTGCAGCCAGACCGCCAGGCACGCCGCGTCATACGCGTCCATGCCCTGAGCGAGCAAAGCACCAACCAGACCGGCCAGCACATCGCCCAAACCGGCGCTGGCCATGGCCGGGTGGCCCTGATGACACAGCGCAAGGCGCCCGTCGGGGCTGGCGATCAAACTGCCGGCGCCCTTGAGAACCACCACCGCTGTATATTTTTTACTCAATGCATGGACCGCGGCCGGACGGTCGGCCTGAACCTCGGCCGTCGAAATCCCCAGCAAGCGCGCCGCTTCGCCCGGGTGCGGCGTGATAACACAACCTGCGGGCAAACTCACGCCACCTTCGGCCAACAGGTTCAACGCATCGGCATCCCAGACTTGCGGCAGCGATACATTGGCCGCGGACGACAACAGACTGCGCCCCCAGGCAGCCTGCCCCAGCCCCGGCCCGACGACCAGCACCGTGGCCTTCTCAAGCAGACCCATTAATTGATTGGCCGACGAGGTGCCCAGCACCATGGCTTCCGGCAAACGCGCCAGAGCGGCCGGAACATGCTCGCTGCGAGTGGCCACGCAAACCATGCCAGCACCGCTGCGCAGGGCACTTTGTGCACTGAGCAGGATGGCACCGCCAAAACCCCGATCACCGCCAATGAGCAATACGTGGCCAAATGTGCCTTTGTGGGCGGTTGGAGCGCGACCGGTCAGACGCGGCACATTATCGGCCGTCAGACGACGCGCACTGACCGTGGCCCCGATAAACGTCTCGGGAGCGGCTTGCAGATCGTTAAAGACCAAATCGCCAATCACATCCGCAGCGTCACCGGTGTACAGACCCAGTTTCAAACCGATGAACGTCACCGTCAGGTCCGCTCGAACCGCAATGCCGAGCTGGCGCCCCGTATCGGCGCACAGCCCCGAGGGAATATCCACCGCCGCAACCGGTAGCCCACTGGCGTTGATCGCGGCGATGACGCTGGCGTATGGCTCACGTACTTCACCGCTCAGGCCGGTGCCGAGCAAGGCATCCAGCACAATGCCGCGTAATTCGCAGTGCATGTTCCAGCCTTGAATCGCGACGCCTTCGGCTACCGCCTCGGCATGGGCCGACGCGGCATCGCCCTGCAAACGCCCAGGGTCGCCGGCGGCCAGCACCCGCACGTGCCAGCCGGCACGTCGGGCCAGCACGGCCACCAGGTAACCATCGCCCGCGTTATTGCCGTGGCCAGCCACCACGGTCAATTCGTGCGCCGTCGGCCAATGGCGGACCAGCGCGCGCCAGGTCGCCCGCGCCGCACGCTGCATCAATTCGAAGCCCGGTGTGCCGGCCGCAATCAGGCTCGCATCGAGCCCTCGGACTTGCGCGGCGCTATACAGCGCGTCGGGTAATTCATCTTTAGTGTGCGGCATGCGTCTTCAGGCTCCGATGTCTGGCAGAATTATACGCACCTCAGCTCCGGTTTCTCTCGCCTCATGCCCGCTATTACTACAGACCTGCCCGCTCTCGCCCAATCCATCAAGGACTGGGGCCGCGAGCTGGGTTTTCAGCAAGTCGGCATCAGCGGCCTCGACCTGGCCGAGCATGAGCAGCACCTGGAGCGCTGGCTCGCGGCCGGCTACCACGGCGAAATGGACTACATGGGTGCCCACGGCAGCAAACGCTCGCATCCGGAAGAACTGGTGCCGGGTACTTTGCGGGTCGTTTCCCTGCGCATGGACTACCTGCCGGGCGACACCGAAATGGCCAAACGCCTGGGGCAACCGGAAAAAGCTTACGTGTCGCGTTATGCCTTGGGCCGCGATTACCACAAATTGATCCGTAAACGTGTGCAACAACTGGCCGACAAGATTCAAGCCGAGATCGGCCCTTTCGGTTTCCGTGCCTTCGTCGACAGCGCCCCGGTGCTGGAAAAAGCCATCGCCGAGCAGGCCGGGCTGGGCTGGATCGGCAAAAATACGTTGGTGTTGAACCGCAAGGCCGGCAGTTACTTCTTCCTGAGCGAACTGTTCGTCGATTTGCCGCTGCCGATGGATGAACCGCACAGCACTGAACATTGCGGCCGCTGCACTGCGTGCCTGGATATCTGCCCGACCAACGCTTTCGTCGGTCCGTATGTGCTGGACGCCCGACGCTGCATTTCCTATCTGACCATCGAGCTGAAAAGCGCCATCCCTGAAGAATTGCGGCCATTGATTGGCAATCGGGTATTTGGCTGTGATGACTGCCAGATCGTTTGCCCGTGGAACCGCTTCGCCCGGCCTTCCGGGGAAAGCGACTTCAAGCCGCGGCACAACCTGGACAACGCCGAACTGGCCGAGCTGTTCATGTGGGACGAAGAGAAATTTCTCAGCAGCACCGAAGGCTCACCGCTCAGGCGCGCGGGTTACGAACGCTGGCTGCGCAATCTGGCGGTCGGCCTGGGTAATGCGCCGTCGAGCATTCCGGTGCTGGAAGCCTTGAAGGCACGGCGGGACTATCCGTCGGAACTGGTGCGTGAACACGTGGAATGGGCCCTGAAACAACACGGCCTCGCGGAGCTGCCTTCGGCAGCTACAGGTATGAGTACGTGATCAGGCCTCGTCGTTATAAACGAACTTGGGCATTTCCCAGTGGAAACGGATCGCCAGCAAGCGCAGCAGAAAGCCGCCGAACAGGGTGATCAGGATCGCCTGTTCACCGGGTAATTGCAGGTAGACACAGAGCAGATAGCACCACGCCGCGGCAAACGAGACGCTGGCGTAGAGTTCGCGACGGAAGATCAGTGGGATGTCGTTGCAGAAGATATCGCGCAGGATGCCACCGAATACCCCGGTGATCACGCCGCTGACCGAGGCCACCAGCATGCCGTGGCCCATTTCCAGGGCGGTCATGCAACCGATCACGGTGAACGCCACCAGGCCCACGGCATCGAGCACCAGAAACAGCGAGCGCAGGTGACGCATCCAACGGGCGATAAAGATCGTCAGCATCGCCGCGACAGAGGTCAGCACCAGGTATTCAGGGTGTTTGACCCAGGTCAGTGGGTAGTGGCCGAGCAACACGTCACGCACCGAACCGCCGCCCAACGCCGTGACGCATGCGATCAGCACCACGCCAAACCAGTCCATTCCGCGACGACCCGCAGACAGGGCGCCAGTCATGGCTTCGGCAGTAATGGCGATCAGGTAGAGCATCAGCAACATGGTGGCGGTCCTTGCAGGAAGGCGCGCAGTCTACTCACTTCACCAAGGCACCAAAAGAGGGCGCCGAAGCATTCACGCATACCTGTGGCGAGGGGGCTTGCCCCCGTCGGGTCGCGTAGCGGCCCCAAAACCAGACACCTTGCTCTTTCAGATATACCGCACCGACCAGGTTGCGGCTGCTGCGCAGCCGAGCGGGAGCAAGCTCCCTCGCCACAAAACTTCTCTCCTATCTACCCTCTAATCAGAACTTGATGAAATTCTTGCGGTAGTGCTGCAGCTCAGCGATCGATTCGCGGATGTCGTCCAGGGCCAGGTGCGTGCTGCCCTTTTTGAAGCTGTCGCGTACATCCGGCGCCCAGCGCGCGGCCAATTCTTTGAGCGTCGAGACGTCGAGGTTGCGGTAGTGGAAATAACTTTCCAGGGATTTCATGTGGGTATAAAGGAAGCGACGGTCCTGGCAGATGCTGTTGCCACAGATCGGCGACTTGCCCTTCGGCACCCATTTCTCCAGGAAGGCGATGGTCTCGGCTTCGGCTTCGGCCATGCTGATGCGGCTGTCGCGCACCCGCTGGGTCAGCCCGGAGCCGCCGTGCTGACGGGTATTCCACTCGTCCATGCCGGCGAGGATCTCGTCGCTGTGATGGATGGCGATCACCGGACCTTCGGCCAAGGTGTTCAAATCACTGTCGGTGACGATGGTGGCCATCTCGATGATGACGTCGGTATCAGGGTTCAGACCGGTCATTTCCAGGTCGATCCAGATCAGATTCTGCGGATTTTGCATGTGTCGGCTCCTCGGCGTAGGTGCGCAGTTTAGCCTAGGCTGGTGGCCGGGCGTGCTAAACTCGCGGCCGTTTTACCTAATCGCTGCATTCTCGATACGGAACACCCATGGCCAAACGCCAACTCAATCGTCGTCAAAACTGGCGCATCGAAAAGATTCAGGGCGAGCGCGCTGCCCGCGCCGCCAAACGTGAGTCCTCGGCTGTCGAGGCACTCGAAGGTGGCGACCTGGGCCCGGAACAGACGGGCCTGGTGATCGCGCACTTCGGTGTGCAAGTCGAAGTCGAGGCCCGCGATGGCGAGTTGGCCGGCCAAGTGTTCCGCTGTCACTTGCGCGCCAACCTGCCGGCGCTGGTGACTGGCGATCAAGTCGTCTGGCGTGCCGGCAACCAGGGCATCGGCGTGATCGTGGCGCAATTGCCGCGCAACACCGAGCTTTGCCGCCCGGACAGCCGTGGCCAGCTCAAGCCAGTGGCGGCCAACGTCGACATGATCGTCATCGTCTTTGCGCCACTGCCCGAGCCCCATGCCAACCTGATCGACCGTTATCTGGTCGCCGCCGAGCATGCGGGCATCAAGCCGCTGCTGTTGCTGAACAAATTCGACCTGATCGATGAGCAGAACGCTCCGGCGCTGAATGCACTGCTCGCGGTTTACCGCACGCTGGGCTACCCGGTGCTGGAAGTGTCGGCCCACCACGGCAACGGCATGGAGAAATTGCAGGAGCAACTGGACGGGCGCATCAGCGTGTTCGTCGGCCAGTCCGGTGTCGGCAAATCGTCGTTGGTCAACAGCCTGCTGCCGGAAGTCGAAACCCGCGTCGGCCCGTTGTCCGAGCTGTCGGGCCAGGGCACCCACACCACCACCACCGCGCGGCTGTTCCACTTCCCCGGTGGCGGTGAACTGATCGACTCCCCGGGTATCCGTGAATTCGGCCTGGGTCACGTCAGCCGCGCCGACGTCGAAGCCGGTTTCATCGAGTTCAACGACCTGATCGGCACCTGCCGTTTCCGCGATTGCAAGCATGATCGCGAACCGGGTTGCGCCCTGCTCAAGGCGCTGGAAGAGGGCCGTGTGCAGCAGCAACGGATGAACAGCTATCGCTCGATCATCGCCAGTTTGCCGGAAAGCAGCTATTAAGCAGCCTTGATCATTTTCGTGACGCTACGAAAATGATCAGCAGCCTGCAGAGACAAAAAAGCCGCGATGATCGCTAATGCCAGTCGATTAAGCGCAATCCATGTGGGAGCGGGCTTGCTCGCGAAGACGGCGACACAGTCAATATCGATGTCGCCTGACACACCGCCTTCGCGAGCAAGCCCGCTCCCACAGATTCCGCGCCTTAGCTGACGGGCATTGGCGACTATCGCGGCCTTTTTGTGGTCACTACTTGGCTGGCGCTGCCGGTTTCGGCGCCGGATCATCAAACAGGTTCAAACGCTCGCGAAGCTCATGGGCCGGCAGTGGTTCTTTATCCGCCGGCAATGCGTTCGGATCGGCTGGCGGCGCGGGCACTTCGCCCGGACCACCCTGCCCTTGCGTCGGCACTGCCGCAGGTTCCGCACCTTGTGAACCTTCGATGGCACGCTGGGCTTTCTTGGTCAGCACGACGATGTCGATCCGCCGGTTGACCGGGTTGAACGGGTTCTCCCGATCGAACAGCGCCGACGAGGCATAACCCACGACTCGTGCCACCTGAGCGTCCGGATAGCTACCGGCGATCAATGCACGGCGAGCCGCGTTGGCGCGGTTGGCCGAGAGTTCCCAGTTGCCGAAGTCGCCGGTGCCCGAGTATGGCTTGGCATCGGTGTGGCCGCTGATGCTGATCTTGTTCGGCACCGCTTTGATGGTGTCGGCCATGGCCAGCAGAATGTCTTCGAAATACGGCTTCAGACGCGCACTGCCGGAGTCGAACATCGGGCGGTTCTCGGCGTCCACGATCTGGATGCGCAAACCGTCCCGGGTGATCTCGAAGAGAATCTGGTCCTTGAACTTCTGCAGTTGCGGGTTTTCTTCGACCTTGTTCTGCAACTCTTGCAGCAACAGCTCCAGGCGTTCCTTCTCGACCTGCTCGGCCATGCCTTCGACCTGTTCGGAATCGATAGTCACCTTGTCTGGCTGGGGCTGGGATTTCACCTCGGGGTTGAGGGTGTTCTCCGGTGCCAGGGTCGGCGAGCCGCCCAGATCGATGATGTACGGCGTACCGCTTTCGGCAAAACCGACTGGGTCCTTGAAGTAACCGGCAATGGCGATCTTCTGTTCCGGTGTTGCCGTGGACAACAACCACAGCACCAGGAAGAACGCCATCATCGCCGTCGCGAAGTCCGCGAAAGCGATTTTCCAGGAGCCCCCGTGATGCCCGCCCGCGTACTTCTTGACGCGCTTGATGATTATCGGCTGGTTATTTTCCATGACTTAGCGACCGCGAACCGCTTGTTCCAGCTCAGCGAAGCTAGGACGGTGCGCCGGGTACAGAACCTTGCGACCGAATTCCACCGCCAGCGATGGCGGCATGCCGGAAGCCGAAGCCACCAGCGAAGCCTTGATGGCTTCGTAGACGTTCAGTTCTTCCTTGGCATCGTGCCCCAGGGCGTGGGCCAGCGGGCCAAAGAAACCGTAGGCAGCGAGAATACCGAAGAAGGTACCCACCAGAGCCGCACCTACGTGCAGGCCGATCATTTTCTGGTCGCTTTCACCCAGGGAAGCCATGGTCACCACAATACCCAATACCGCCGCGACGATACCGAAACCCGGCATGGCATCGGCGATGCCGTTGACTGCGTGGGAGGGGTGGTCCAGGTCTTCCTTGAGGCTGGTGAGTTCCATGTCGAACAAGCCTTCAAGCTCATGGGGAGCCATGTTGCCGGACGACATGATGCGCAGGTAATCGCAGATGTACGCGGTCATGCGGTCATCTTTCAGGACCGCCGGGTACTTGGCGAAGATCGGGCTCGCGGCGGCATCTTCGATGTCGCCTTCGATCGCCATCATGCCTTCGCGACGGCTCTTGTTGAGGATCTCGTAAATCAGTCCCAGCACTTCAAGGTAGAAGGTGTGGTTGAAACGCGAACTGAACATGCCCAAGGACTTCTTGAGCACATGCATCGTCATATGACCGGGGTTGGCCTGCAGGAATGCACCAAGGGCTGCGCCACCGATAATCATCACCTCGAAAGGCTGAATGAGGGCGGCAATCTTGCCGTGGGAAAGCACGTATCCGCCGAGCACGCTCGCGAATACGACGATGATGCCGATAATTTTAGCCATAGGTAGGAGAGCACTTACTGAGTCGGGTTCAAGGTCATATTCGGAAGTTAAACAATCTCTTCTTCTACTTATCGGCAAAACTGCGCCAGACTATAGCCAGTTCAGGCGAAAAGCCAATTTGACCCGCACCGGGCATAGGTAATGCAGACGATGATCGCGTCCAGACATGGCTAACGAAACGAACGTCCCAACCCAAAAACCGACCACTCTCGAAGGCTGGGTCAAGCTTCTCGATGGCGTGCATCTGCCAGTTCCGCAAACCAGTCACGACCAAGTCTGCAAAGCGATCCGCGATAGCCGCAGCTCTCTGCGCGACATTGCCGAACTGATGCAGGACAGCCCGGCCCTGGCCTTGAGCGTGATTCGCGAAGCCAACCGTCACACCCATGGCAGCATGACCACGCCGGCTGAAAACCTTGAGGTGGCGATCAATCGCCTCGGTTTGAAACGCACCGAAGAATTGCTCGAGCGCCTGCCCGCCGAACCCCAATCGCAGATCCCTGTCGCCCTGCGCCAGCTTCAACTGATCAGCCAGCACGCCACCCAACAGGCCAATGGTTTTTTTGCCGGTCGCCTGGCGCGGTTGTGGCAGGACATCCACTGGGGCAGCCTGCTGTTTCTTTCGCCGCTCTGGCCCATGGCATTGACCCATCCGCAGCTGCTTGAAGAGTGGGAGCTGCGGGTCATCCATAAAGGCGAGTCGGCGCGCAAAGTCGAAAAGCAATTATTTGGCGTACGCCTGCTGGAAGTCTGTCTGGCACTGGTGGACACCTGGCACTTGCCGATCTGGGTGCAGCAGGGGTATCGACTGCTGCGCAGCGAGCAACGTGAACTGGTGAAAGTCCTGCGCATCGCGCGTGACAGCGATCACCCGCTGCGACAACAGAACCGCCTCGATGACGACCCGACGCTGCGCCGCTGGCTCAATCAGCCAGCCAATACCGTGCTGCTGGCCAATGGTCTGGCGTTGTCGGCACAACAGGCCTGGGACAGCCCTCACTGTGAACGCTGGCAATACCTCACCAGCCTTTACCTGCAAATGCCGATGGATGAGGTGCAGCAACAATTGCACCAACAGGCCGCCAATAGCGCCCGCCAACACGCCATGCCGGACCTCTGGCACCCGGCCGAATCGCTGATCTGGCCGTCGGGCATCAACCGCGTTCACGCCGGTTTGCTGCCGGCCCCGGCGCCCACTGCCGAAGACCTGGCGAAGTGGCGCAAGCAATGCGCCGAATTGCTGGTGGAGCCGAGCCGTTTCACCAATGCCATGCACTTGACCACATCGGCCCGAGACGCCCTGGTGGCGTGTGGCATGCGGCGGGTGATGATTCTGATGGCCGACCGCACACATGCCAATCTGCGTGTGAACCAGACCGCCGGGCTGCCCAAAGAAACGGCCGGCCTGAACCTGGTAGTCAGCCAGAGCACCGTGCTGCAGCGCCTGCTCACGCAACAGGCCCAAGTGCGCCTGACACCGGCCAACAACGCACAATTCTCGGCCCTGTTGCCGGCCAGCCTGCGTTCGCAGTTTGGCGGTGAACACCTGCTGCTGCGCTCCTTGGTCAACAACGGCCGGGTGATCATGATCGTGGTGGCGGATCAGGGCGGCGGGCCGTTCTCGGAAATCACCGTGCAAGCGTTCGGCAAAACCGCGCAGTGCATCGAGAAAGCCCTGCACAGCTTTAGCCACCGCTAGGGCCTGATGCTGGTGTAGCAGCTGTCGAGGCTGCGCTCGGCTGCGCAGCAGTCGTGAATCCGGCCTACATGGTTTGCCTGACGTACCGCACGTTATGGTTTTACGACTGCTGCGCAGCCGAACGCAGCCTCGCAAGCTCGACAGCTGCTACGGCCCGGCATTAACCAACAGGGCCTGTTTTCAGTTATTTCCTGCGCCGCAATAACTGATAACAGGCCCTCATGACGCTGCGCTACAATCCTCCCCTTTGTGCTCTGGAGACCTCACATGTCTGACTTCTCTGGCTTGGCGCTGGTGATCGAACCGAGCGACCTGCTCCCGCGTCTCGACTCCCGCGAACTGATTCTGGTGGACCTGACCAGCAGCGCCCGCTATGCCGCAGGGCATATTCCCGGTGCACGCTTTGTCGATCCAAAACGCACTCAGCTGGGTCAGGCGCCTGCGCCAGGCCTGCTGCCAACCCAAGCCGCTCTTGAAGCATTGTTCGGCGAACTGGGACACAACCCCGATGCGGTCTACGTCGTCTATGACGATGAAGGCGGCGGTTGGGCCGGGCGCTTTATCTGGCTGTTGGATGTCATCGGCCACAGCAACTACCACTATATCGACGGCGGCCTGCCGGCCTGGCTGGCAGAAGGCCTGCCCATGTCGATCCAGATCCCGGCAGCGGTCGGTGGACCGGTCGCCCTGACGCTGCACGACGAACCCACCGCCACCCGCGAATACCTGCAAAGCCGTCTCGGTGCCGCCGACCTGGCGATCTGGGACGCGCGCGGGCCGCTGGAATACTCCGGCGAGAAAGTGCTGGCGGCCAAGGGCGGGCACATTCCCGGCGCGGTCAATTTCGAATGGACCGCCGCCATGGATCAGACGCGCAACCTGCGTATCCGCACCGACATGCCGAAAATCCTGGAACAACTCGGTATCACCAAAGACAAAGAAGTCATTACCCACTGCCAGACTCACCATCGTTCTGGCTTCACCTACCTGGTGGCCAAGTCGCTCGGTTATCCGCGAGTCAAAGGCTACGCCGGCTCCTGGGGCGAATGGGGCAACCATCCCGACACGCCCGTAGAGATTTAAGGTTTTTTAAGGACAGTTAATGAAAAAACGTTTGTTTATCCTCAGCCAATACCTGCTGCCCCACCACTTGCTCTCGCGGCTGGCCGGCTGCATTGCCGAATGCCGCGTGCGCTGGTTCAAGAACGCCTTGACCGCCTGGTTCGCCAAGCGTTATCAGGTGGACATGTCCCAAGCCCTGGTCGAAGACCTGACGGCTTACGAGCACTTCAATGCGTTCTTCACTCGCGCCTTGAAAGACGGCGCTCGCCCGCTGGACCAAACCCCGGGCACGATCCTCAGCCCGGCCGACGGCGCTGTCAGCCAACTCGGCCCGATCGAACACGGTCGCGTGTTCCAGGCCAAGGGCCACAGCTTCAGCGTGCTGGAACTGCTGGGCGGTGACGCGGCCAACGCCGCGCCATTCATGGGCGGCGATTTCGCCACCATTTACCTGTCGCCCAAAGATTACCACCGCGTGCACATGCCGCTGGCCGGCACCCTGCGGGAGATGGTCTACATCCCCGGCCGCATTTTCTCGGTCAACCAGACCACCGCTGAAAACGTTCCGGAACTGTTCGCCCGCAATGAGCGTGTGGCGTGCATTTTCGACACCGAGCGCGGGCCGATGGCCGTGGTGCTGGTGGGCGCGATGATTGTGGCGTCGATCGAAACCGTTTGGGCCGGGCTGGTCACGCCGCCAAAACGCGAGCTGAAAACCTTCCGTTACGACGAAGCGGCCCGTGCGCCGATTCATCTGGAGAAAGGTGCGGAACTGGGTCGCTTTAAACTCGGCTCTACGGCTGTCGTGCTGTTCGGGCCGGACCAGGTGAAATGGGCTGAAGGGCTGGGCGCCCTTTCGCCAGTGCAGATGGGCCAAGGCATAGGCTTGCCAACAGCCTGACCCCTGATCCGCCGACTCGAAGACTTCCAGGCGGCGGATTCCCCCGGGCAAGCGTGACGCAAATATCGCGTGCCCCCCTCCCGCGTTCATAGCTGCTACAGTCAAGTCATTCACTGCCCATTTCCCCGGTCGGAGTTTGTCTACGGCATGAATGAGACCAATCCTGTCCTGCTGCTACGCGCACCGATCCCGACGCAGTCGCGTCTGTCTTTCTGCGACGCCACGCCTCGCGATCTCAAGCGCTGGATCGCCAACCTGCCCAAAGCCAACATCGGCGAAACCGCTCGCCAGTTGTATCAAGGCTTGAGCGAACTCAACCAACTGCTCACACCCAGCGACAATCGCCTGCAATTGCTCGAACTGCTGCGGCCCGAGGTGTATTACGTCTGCAAGCATCTGGAGCGGCATTTTCTGCATCAGGCGATTGTGCTCGACGAACGCTCGCGCAAGATCGCCAACCTTTGCCAGGCGCTGCAGAGCCACTTGGCGATCGGCTACAAGCAGATCGTCATCCGCATCGCTCCACGCTTCAGCAAGGACTGTACGCCGCTGCTGACCCAGGCTTTGCAACGGGCAATTCATTGCCTGAACGGCGCGTTGATCCGCGCCACTCAGCTCTATTGTCCGGTGCCCGAAGGTCTGTGGCTGGAACTGCATCAGCTGTATCGGATCGGCTGTCAGTTCCAACTGCAACATTTGAGCGTGCGCGATGAACTGGCCAGCCAGTCGCAAATGCTGAGCATCGAGCACACCTACGTCGTCGCCCTCCTGCTGGGTGCTTCACGCTGCAATCAACTGCGCCAGAACCAGATCGTCCGGCTCGCCGAGGTTATGGAACCCTGGAGCCAATGGATCAAACTGCAACCGGACAAACCGGACAGCGGGCTGTTTGCGATCGCCCCGGAGCTCGATACCGGCCCGCGTTATCGCTCCAAGTTTCGGGCCGAGCAACAGGAGAGCTTACTGGGGGTCGACCCACAGCCCCTGGTCGCGGCCATCGAAGCCCATCTGCAACAGTCAGCCGACAAGGTATCGACGCTGCCCGTTCCGGCGGGGCTGAATCTGGATACGCTGCAACACCTGCATGCCGCTTGGGGCCAGGCCGCCGAGCGCAGTTTCCAGCGCACCGTCGGCCACGGCACATTAACCCTGTGCATAGGCATGAGCGCTCTGCACTTTTATCTCGGCGGCAAACGCTCGTTCAGCGGCATCCTGAAAAAACCCGGTACCCGTCCCGCGCAATTCTCGGCCACCGACCCGGCAGGTCGCGCCAAAGACCAATGGAACCAGGCCTTCGACGCCGCCCCCCAGGGCACCGCAGACACTCTGCTGCCCTACGAAGAGATCGAATACCCGCACCTTCAAAACGATGACAGCCATGAGGCGGCCGATCGCCAGCAGCACTTCCCGACCTATGTGCTGCCGGTGATCAATCACAGCCCTGGCGGCTATTGCCTGGCCTGGCCTGGCGCAGTGCCCCCCGAGCTACAGGCCGGAGAAATGGTCGGAATCGAGGATGCGGCCGGTCAAGGCTGGAGCATTGCAGTGGTGCGCTGGATCCGTCAGGTGCGGGGCGGCGGCACGCAGATGGGTATCGAGCAGGTCGCGCCTTGCGCTGAGCCCTGCGGCCTGCAACTGACGCGCTCCAGCGACGAGCACAGCCAGTACTTGCGCGGACTGTTGCTGCCCGCCATCAGCGCCATCGACCTGCCGGCCACCCTGCTCACGCCGCGCCTGCCATTCCAGGAAGGCAATAAGGTGCTGATCAACACCAACGGCCAGGAACGCCCGGCCGGTCTGGAGCGACGAGTGGCGAGCACCAATAGCTTTAATCAGTTTGCCTATCGCTCGCTGGAAGCGACCAGAAACGAAAACGCCGCACAAAGCGGCGTGGTCGGGGTAGCAGAAGAGTTTGATTCGTTGTGGAAGTCGCTTTGAGCGTCAGGCATTTGATCGGTGGTGATGCGTTCGCGGGCAAGCCTCGCTCCTACGGGTCCGCGCAAATGGAGACTGACGCATTCCTGTAGGAGCGAGGCTTGCCCGCGAAGAGGCCCGCCCAGACAACTTGAAACTCAGAGCTGCCCGTCGCGATCCCGGAAACCCAGCAGATACAGCACGCCATCCAGCCCAAGGGTGGAAATCGCCTGCTTCGCCGATTGCTTGACCAGCGGCTTGGCGCGGAACGCCACACCCAGCCCGGCAATCGCCAGCATCGGCAGGTCGTTGGCACCGTCACCGACGGCAATCGTCTGCTCCAGACGCAAACCTTCCTTATGCGCCAGCTCACGCAGCAGATCTGCCTTGCGTTGCGCATCGACAATCGGCTCGACCGCCACGCCAGTGACCTTGCCGTTCACCACTTCCAGTTCGTTGGCGAACACGTAGTCGATGCCCAGTTTGGCCTGCAATTGCTTGGCGAAGTAGGTGAAACCACCCGACAGAATCGCCGTCTTGTAGCCCAGACGCTTGAGTTCGGCGAACAGGGTTTCGGCGCCTTCGGTCAGGCGCAGGGAAGCGCCGATGGAGTCCAGCACGCTGACATCCAGCCCTTGCAGCAAGGCCAGGCGCTCTTTGAAGCTGGCGCGGAAGTCCAGCTCGCCGGACATCGCCCGCTCGGTAATCGCAGAAACCTGATCGCCCACGCCGGCAGCCTTGGCCAGTTCGTCGATGACTTCAGCTTCGATCAGGGTCGAGTCCATGTCGAACACCGCCAGACGACGGTTACGGCGGAACAGCGAATCTTCCTGGAAGGCGATGTCGACGTTCAGCTCTTGAGCGACGCTGAGGAATTCGGCCCGCAGCGCTTGCGGATCAGCCGCCTCGCCGCGCACGGAAAACTCGATGCAGCCCTTACCCTTGTCAGCCGGGGTGTCCAGCGGCATGCGCCCGGACAGGCGATCGATATGGTCGATGTTCAACCCATATTTGGCGGTGATCGAGCTCACGCGCTGCAATTGCTCGGCGGTCACTTTGCGGGTCAGCAGGGTGACGATGTGGCGTTTTTTGCCCTGATTGCCGACCCACTGCTGGTAATCCTCTTCGGACACCGGCGTGAAACGCACCTGCTGTTCCAGCTTGTAGGCCGTGAACAGAATGTCCTTGAGCACCGACTTACCTTGTTCCGTATCGGGAATTTCAACCAGGATGCCGAACGACAGGGTGTCGTGGATCACCGCCTGACCGATGTCGAGAATATTCACACCACCCTGGGCCAGAACACCGGTAATGGCCGCAGTCAGACCCGGACGGTCGACTCCCGTGATGTTTATCAGGACAATTTCGCGCAAGGCGCACCCCCGCAGGTGGAAAAAAACCGCATTCTACCCATTTTCAGTGACCATCGGGCACCGTGAGCGCTTTGACGGTCTAGGGCCTGTCGCTATACTGCGCGTCAACTTCACGGACTAAAGAGCCGAGCTCAAGTGAACCGGCCCACGCCAGTAAAAACCGATAACTTCTTTCTGCTGATCTTCCGGGCACTGCGTCATCGCCGTGTACCGATCGCATTACGCATTGCCAGCCATAACGTGATCCTGGTCGCTCTGGCTCTGGTGATCTATGCCTGCGTAATGGGTTTGCAGTTCAAGCAGGCCATGCACGAGCAGGCGGATGCCCTGGGCGAAAGCCTGACCACCCAGACCGCTACGTCGGCCACAGAGCTGTTGGTGTCCAATGACATCCTCAGTCTCAACGTGCTGCTCAACAACCTGACCAAGAACAAACTGGTGGCCCACGCCGCCATCTATAGCGTGGATAACCGCATCCTCGCCGAAGCCGGTCAGCGCCCCAAGCATAGCCTGTTGGGCGAAGCCGAAGGCATGTACCAGAGCAAGATCACCTTCCAGGACGTGACCGCCGGGCAACTGCGCATCAGCCTGGACATGGATCAGTTCCAGCAGCCGATGACCATCAGCCTGCAAAGCATGGGCATTCTGAGTGCGATTCTGCTGGCGCTATCCTTGGCGTTGAGCCTGCGCCTGGGCCGACATATCTCGACGCCGCTGCTGCAATTGCGGGTATGGCTGCGCAATATCGACGAATACACCCCGGCCACCGAGCGTCAGGATGAGATCGGCGACCTCGCTCGCCAATTGCATGCCAATTTCGCCCCGGAGCCCGCCGAGCCGGAACCTGCGCCGGAGCCTGAATACGACGACAGTGATTACGAAGACGCCGACGATAACGAGCCGGCCTTCGAAGTGCGCAACCTGCGTGATCCGAGCTTCGATGAAAGTCGCCCGGTGGCAGGTCTCAAGCCCGCGCCGCGGCGTATTGTCAGCACAGTCGAAGACGATGATGACGAAGATCCGTTTGCCGATCTGCGTGAAGACTCGGCAGACAACGCGCCGAAACCCGTCGCAAAGCCGCAGGTATCGAACGTGCCTCAGCACAGTGCGGTACTGGCTGTGCAACTGGGCGCACAGGATCAACTGCGCCGCCTGCCCCGCGCACGCCTGGAAGAGCTGCTCAAACGCTACCGCGATTGCCTCGATCAGGCCGCGTCGCTTTACCAGAGCGAACTGCACACCCTGAACGATGGCAGCACGCTGATGCTGTTCCACACCGAAGACAGCGGCGACGACTACCTGACCAACGCCATCTGCTGCGGTGAATTGCTGCGCGCCCTGGGCCATCAGTTGCAGATCGAAGTCGCCGACAGCGGCATCACCCTGCAATTGCAGCTGGGCCTGACGCTGGGTGACGAACTGTTCGGTTTGAGCCAGATCGATCTGCTGCTGACTGAAACCGCTCAAGACGCCCTGGCCCTGTCACAACACAGCCGCAATCTGCTGCTGGTGGAGCGCAAGATCAGTGACGATGCGCTGATTCGTCAGCGTGCGCGGATCCGTCCGATTGCAAGCCCTGAGGGTGCGTGCTGCGTGGAGCGGCTGATGGAGCCTTATCCGTCGATGCTGGAGCGGCAACTGGCGCGGATGCATGAACGCCGGGCTTAAACCCTGGCCCCCGCTGTAAAGAAGCCCGCAGACACGTGATTGTCTGCGGGCTTTTTGTTGGCACCTTAACTCTTGTAGCAGCTGCCGAGCCTGCGAGGCTGCGTAGTAGTCGCAAAATCAGACGATGGGTACGGTCAGGCAAAACGCGCTAACAGGACTTGCGAGGACTTCGTCCTCGAACGCACCCTCGCAGTCTCGGCAGCTGCTACGACCGACCTGCAGAAACAACAAGGCCCGCATCTACGCGGGCCTCGTTTCGAATCCATCCAGGCTCAGAACCTGAACACTTCCATATCGGTCCGAATCGGCGAAGCCATCGGGATTTTCGGTTGCTTCTCCGGCTCTGCTGTTGTCGGTGCCACAGGCTTGGCAGCCGGCTTGCGTGGCGCTTCGGCAATTGGCGGTTGGTTAGCCAGCGGCTTAAGTGCTGTCGACAGTTGCTCGGCCAGACGCTGCAGCAACACACCCTGAGCCTGAACCTGAGCGGCAGTCCCGCCGGCGTGCTGCTCCTGCAAATGAATGATGCGGTTATCACGCACCTGACCACGACGGTCGATCAGGCGCCATTGCGCATCAAGGACTGCCGGTTGCGACTCACCCGAGTCCAGACGCGTGATCGTCAGCAGAACCTGAACATCCGGCGTGAAGCCCACTGTCGCAGGCGCCAGGACAACGCGCTGGCTGTCCAGATGACCGGCGACCTGACGCAGCAACAGCTGATCGATGTCGGAAGACAGGCTTCCTGCCCAACGACCATCAACCGAAGCTTGCAGGCTGCCATCCGGCTGACGCTGCAACAAGGTTTCGCGTTGCAGGTAATCGGCAACCGTTACCGGCCCCAGCAATACCGCCATGCCCGCGCTTTGCGCAGGCTGAGCCGGGCTACCGCTGTCCAGCTGATACAGCGACACCGGTTGGCGAACGCTGCAACCCGCCAGGCCAAGAACGCCAGCGAGCATCAAAATAAAAGGAAGGCGCAGAGCAGTCATCGTCCCATCCAGGTGGTTGCCACAAGGCTCACCACAGTGAAAATACTCAAAAAATATGAAGAACGCTCGACCACGCCGGCGCTTTAAAGGCCATATCATCCGTGAATATGCGTTCCGACTCCAGCGGCAAAGCGTCGATCTACGCGTTAAATCGTAGATCGAGCGCTCTAGGACGCTTAATTGAGGTTTTCGACGAACAGCGCATCTACCCTCTGAAAGCCACGTGGCAGTTTGTTACCGCGACGTCCACGCTCACCTTTGTAGTGTTCGAGGTCATCCGCCTTCAGTGACAAGGTACGTTTTCCGGCCTGCAGCACCAAGGTGGCGCCCTCCGGCAAAACGGCGATGTCCGTGACATATTCTTCGCGACTGGCAACACGTTCACCGGAAATCCCGATGATCTTATTACCTTTACCTTTACCTAATTGTGGCAGATCGCTGATTTTGAAGATCAGCAGGCGACCCTCGGTGGTCACCGAGGCCAGCCAGTTGTGCTCACGATCGGCCACAGGGCGCGGCAGAATCACTTTGGCGTTGTTCGGCAGACTCAACAGGGCCTTGCCGGCCTTGTTCTTGGCTTGCAGGTCTTCACCCTTGACCACGAAACCGTAACCGGCGTCGGACGCAATCACGTACAGCGAATCGTCTTCAGGCATCAGCACGCATTCGAAACTCGCCCCTGGCGGCGGCGTCAGACGGCCGGTCAGCGGTTCGCCCTGGCCACGGGCGGAGGGCAAGGTGTGGGCCGCGACCGAATAACTGCGACCTGTGGAGTCGATAAACACCGCAAACTGGTTGGAACGCCCGGCCGCCAAGGCCTTGAAACCATCCCCGGCCTTGTAGGAAAGCCCGGTGGCGTCGATCTCGTGGCCTTTGGCGGAGCGAACCCAGCCTTTTTCCGACAGAACCACGGTCACTTTCTCGTTCGGCAGCAGATCGTGCTCGGTCAGGGCCTTGGCCTCGGCGCGCTCGACGATTGGCGAGCGACGGTCGTCGCCGTAGGTTTCGGCGTCCTTGATCAACTCGCTGCGTACCAGTTTCTTCAGCTTGGCTTCGCTGCCCAGCAGGGCTTGCAGCTTGGCTTGTTCCTTGAGCAGTTCATCCTGCTCGGCACGCAGCTTCATTTCTTCCAGTCGCGCCAACTGACGCAAACGGGTGTCGAGAATGTAGTCGGCCTGGATTTCGCTCAGGGCGAAACGCTCGATCAGACTGGCTTTCGGATGCTCCTCGGTACGGATGATGTGGATCACTTCATCCAGGTTGAGGTAGGCAATCAACAAGCCGTCCAACAGGTGCAGACGACGCTCGACCTTATCGAGGCGGAATTGCAGGCGACGACGCACGGTCTGAACCCGGAACTCCAGCCATTCGACCAGCAATGCCCGCAGGTTTTTTAACTGCGGCTTGCCGTCCAGACCGATGATGTTGATGTTGACCCGGTAGCTCGACTCCAGCTCTGTGCTGGCGAACAGGTGTTGCATCAGCGCATCGTGGTCAAAGTTTTTGCGTGCACCCGGAATAATTACGATCCGGCACGGGTTTTCGTGGTCGGACTCGTCTCGCAGATCAGCGATCTGCGGGGCTTTGGACGGTTTGGCCTGCATCATGGCCGCGATCTGTTCCAGCACCTTGGCACCCGAGACCTGATGCGGGAGCGCGGTAACGATGATGTCGCCGTCTTCAATGTGGTACACGGCGCGCATACGCACCGAACCGCGACCGGTTTCGTAGATTTTCAGCAGGTCGGCGCGCGGCGTGATGATTTCCGCTTCGGTCGGGTAATCCGGGCCCTGGATGTGCTCGCAGAGCTGCTCGATCGTGGCTTTGGGCTCATCCAGCAGGCGCACGCAAGCGGTCGCGACTTCGCGCAGGTTATGCGGCGGGACGTCGGTGGCCATGCCCACGGCGATACCGGTGGTGCCGTTGAGCAGGATGTTCGGCAAACGGGCCGGCAACACCAAAGGCTCTTCCAGTGTGCCGTCGAAGTTCGGGCCCCAGTTCGCGGTGCCCTGGCCCAGTTCGCTGAGCAGTACTTCGGAATAACGCGACAACCGCGCTTCGGTATAACGCATGGCGGCAAAGGACTTCGGATCGTCCGGTGCACCCCAGTTACCCTGGCCGTCGACCAGCGTATAGCGGTAGCTGAACGGCTGGGCCATCAGCACCATGGCTTCGTAGCACGCCGAGTCGCCGTGAGGGTGGAATTTACCGAGCACGTCACCGACGGTACGCGCCGACTTCTTGTGCTTGGAATCAGCGTCCAGCCCCAACTCGCTCATCGCGTAGACGATGCGCCGCTGTACCGGTTTCAGGCCGTCGCCGATATGCGGCAGGGCACGGTCCATGATCACGTACATGGAGTAGTTGAGGTAGGCATTTTCGGTGAAGTCAGCCAGTGACCGGCGTTCTACACCGTCCAGGCTGAGATCAAGGGAGTCGCTCATGCGGGCCTCATGGGTTCGTTGTCTGGCGCAGCAGCATGGTGCCACCGCGCTGGGTAAATTCAAGTTTGTTCAGTGCGCTCATGCCGAGCAGCACCTGATTGCCGTGCAAACCGGGCGCCACCAACGCGCGAACGTCACGCAGCACGATGTCGCCCAGTTGCAGCCGGTCGAGGCGAGTTCGGTAACCCTCGCTCAAGCCATTGGCCGTGCTCAGGGTCACCCCGAAGCCTTTTTCCACTTTCAGCCGCTCGGCCATTTCGGCCGGGATCGCTACATCGGTCGCGCCGGTATCGAGCATGAAATCCACCGGCTGACCGTTGATCTGTCCAGTGGCGACAAAATGCCCCTGGCTGTTGCTGATCAGCTTCACTTCGATAAAACCTTCGCCCTGCTCGGAGCTGACGACGGTGTTGGGATTCTGCTGACGCGCCTCCCACTGACCGAAAAACCGCGTCGCCAGAAACAGCGCGGCGCACCAGGCCAGCACCATCAACACCCGAGCGGCGCGTTTGCCCGGCGGCTGCTGACTCATGACTTGGCACTCCAGCCACCTTCAGGCGCGGCAAAGCGCCAGACAATCGGACGCTTCTCGCCGTCGGCGCGCGCACCATTATTATTGTCGATACCGATCCAGGCACCGTCGGCGTCCACGATCAACGCTTCCGCCAGCCCAAAGGCCTGTGAATAACGACGGTTTCCCTGCAAAGCCTCGGTGGCAAACGACCAGCAGCGCTCGACCTTGGCCGTCACCGCATCACGACGGCAAACCTCAAAGGCGTTGCGCTCAAGGGTAAACAGTTTGCCGTCGAACAATGACAGATCGGCAAAATCCCGGGAAACCGCTTTGGCCTTGGGAAACTGCGATGGCTGCATTTCCACCCCTGCTTCACTTAGCAGCACACAGCCCCCGTTGCAGTCCCAAACTACCTGTTTGCGTTTGATCAGCAGCAAACCGCGGCGCTCACGTTCGGCGGCTAGCCACAGCGTGTCACCGGCCGGATTGATCGCCAGCCCTTCGAACAACGCATTGAAGTGCAACAGCATGCCACTGGCCCGCGCTTCGCGAACCAGCATCGGTGAGACTTTCAGCCAGGACGCAGGCCCGATTGGTGGTACTTGCAGCACCGCGGCGTGGGCTTCGCTGACAATGTAACGATTGCCAGCGCTGTCGCAGGTGATGCCTTCGAAATCCAGGTCCCCTCCCCGCACGAACGATGCCACCCAGGTCCGCGAGCGCAAGCCCCAGGGCAAACCGCTGTCGGGTACCAGGGGGACGTCAATGTGTACGGTTTCGGCTAGCCAGGTATTGTTGCGGGTGTCGAGGCGATAGATTTGATCATCGTCGCGATCCGAAACAGTCCACAACGCCTTGCCGCACTGGGCCAGCCCCGACAGATTGCCGCCGCGCATGCCATCGACGGCATGCTCGGATAACAGGCGCAGCTCGGGTGCAGGCTCCGCCAAAACCGTTACTGAGGTCAGCAGCAACGCACACGCCAGGGCCCAGCCAAATCGCATCAGCCCAGAACCTCGGCCAGGTTACCCTTGGACTCCAGCCAGGACTTGCGGTCGCCGGCGCGTTTTTTCGCCAGCAGCATGTCCATCATTTCCGAGGTCGCGTCGAAATCTTCCAGCGTCAGTTGCACCAGACGCCGTGTGTTCGGGTCCATGGTGGTTTCGCGCAACTGTGGCGGGTTCATTTCACCCAGACCTTTGAATCGGGTGACCTGCGGCTTGCCGCGTTTTTTCTCGGCCACCAGGCGATCGAGAATGCCGTCGCGCTCGGCCTCGTCCAGGGCGTAGTAAATCTCTTTGCCCAGGTCGATACGGTACAGCGGCGGCATGGCGACGTAGACATGACCGGCATCCACCAGCGGGCGGAAATGCTGGACGAACAAGGCGCAGAGCAACGTGGCGATGTGCAGACCGTCGGAGTCGGCGTCGGCGAGGATGCAGATCTTGCCGTAACGCAGCTGGGCAATGTCCGCCGAGCCCGGATCGACACCGATGGCCACCGCGATGTTGTGCACTTCCTGGCTGGCCAGCACTTCGCTGCCGTCGACTTCCCAGGTGTTCAGAATCTTGCCGCGCAACGGCAGGATCGCCTGAAATTCTTTGTCCCGCGCTTGCTTGGCCGAGCCGCCAGCGGAATCACCTTCCACCAGGAACAGCTCGGAACGCATCGGGTCCTGCCCGGCGCAGTCGGCGAGTTTGCCTGGCAACGCTGGCCCTTGGGTAATGCGTTTACGCTCGACCTTCTTGCTGGCCTTCAAACGACGGCCGGCGTTATTGATCGCCAGTTCAGCCAGCAGCATGCCGGTTTCCGGGTGAGCGTTGAGCCACAGACTGAATGCGTCCTTGACCACACCGGAAACGAAGGCTGCCGCTTCACGGGATGACAGGCGTTCCTTGGTCTGACCGGAGAACTGCGGCTCCTGCATCTTCATCGACAGGACGAAAGCAATACGTTCCCAGACGTCTTCCGGCGCCAGCTTCACGCCACGCGGCAACAGGCTGCGAAACTCGCAGAACTCGCGCATGGCGTCGAGCAAGCCCTGACGCAGACCGTTGACGTGCGTCCCCCCCTGGGCTGTCGGGATCAGGTTGACGTAGCTTTCCTGAACGCTGTCGCCGCCTTCGGGCAACCACAGCAGCGCCCAATCGACCGCTTCTTTATTACCGGCCAGGCTGCCGCAGAACGGCTCGTCCGGCAGGCGTTCGAATTCGCTGACGGCGTCTACCAGGTAGGAGCGCAGGCCGTCTTCGTAATGCCATTCGACTTTCTCGCCGGTGGCCTTGTCTTCAAAACTGACCAGCAACCCCGGGCACAGAACGGCCTTGGCCTTGAGCACGTGCTTGAGGCGGCTGATGGAGAATTTCGGCGAATCGAAATACTTCGGATCCGGCGCGAAGAACACACTGGTGCCGGTATTGCGCTTGCCAACAGTGCCGACCACTTCCAGCTCGGTGGCTTTGTAGCCATCGGCGAAAGTCATCTGGTATTCGTTGCCGTCACGTTTTACACGTACCCGGACTTCGGTCGACAAAGCGTTGACCACGGAAATACCCACCCCGTGCAAACCGCCGGAGAACTGGTAGTTCTTGTTGGAAAATTTGCCACCCGCATGAAGCTTGGTGAGGATCAGCTCGACACCCGACACACCCTCTTCAGGGTGAATGTCCACCGGCATGCCACGGCCGTCATCGCTGACTTCCAGGGAGTGATCGGCGTGCAGGATGACCTGCACCGATGTCGCATGCCCGGCCAAGGCTTCGTCGACGCTGTTGTCGATGACTTCCTGGGCGAGGTGGTTCGGCCGACTGGTGTCGGTGTACATGCCGGGGCGTTTGCGCACCGGGTCGAGGCCCGAGAGGACTTCGATGGCGTCTGCGTTATAAGAGCTAGCGCTGGGAGTGGCCATGGGGTCTCGTCGTCCGCCTGTAAAAAGTGTTCTGTGAAAAAGAGTGTTCTGTGAAAAAGAGGCGACAAATCACAGTGCAGTGAAATCAATCGCCTGATACAAATCTGCGCCGATGCCGGCAAAACTCAGCATTGCCGGCAATTGCTCGGCAAAACCCTGGAAACTATGGTCGCCGCCGGCCTGGATGCGCAAGGCACAGGCGCGGTAATACTGCTGGGCGAGGCGATAATCCAGCGTTTCATCGCCGGTCTGCAACCATACTTGAAACCGCTGCGGATCCTTGGGCGCCGGCACTTCCAGCTCGGCCAGGGCCGTCACGTGGTCGTGGGTCAACTCCCAAGTCTCATCGGTATACAGGTTTTTCTGCGTTCCCAGGAACCCGTCGAACATCCGGTGCGGGCTGACGGCAGGGTTGATCAACAGAGCTTTCAAGCCATGGCGCTCGGCCAAGTGAGTCGCATAGTAGCCGCCGAGTGAGCTGCCGACCAGCAGTGGCCGCCCCAGCTCGGCAATCGCCTGCTCCAGCTGACCGATGGCCTCGCGGGGATGGTGATGCAAGGCCGGCACACGCAACTGATCGCTCAAGCCCAGCCGCTCCATCACTTCGATCAACTGAGTGGCCTTTTTTGAGGCAGGCGCGCTGTTGAAGCCGTGGATATAAAGGATCGAACCAGACATTTAAGCTCCCTGTGCGTAGGGCAAAGAGGCGCAGTTTACAGGGTGTCGGGGGAATCGGGGATATGCGTGGAAATCAGGTTGTCTTGGCGGACGCCATCGCGAGCAGGCTCGCTCCCACAGGGGTATGCATTCCAATGTGGGAGCGAGCCTGCTCGCGATGGCCGCGCCGCGGTCTTTCTGAGTGTTCAGTAGCCGTTGGAACCGTAATCAACCTGGAAGTCGAACCCGGTGACGCGCTCAACGCCTGTTTCGATCTGACCATCCGGCAAAAGCCGCAACCACCGATACCCCGGCGCCTGCTCACTCACCTTGAAATCATCACTGCCCGGTTCGAACTGAATGCAGGTCGAAGGCGAGGCAATCAATCGAACGCCGTTGCGAAGCTGATCAATCTCCTGATGCACATGCCCCCACAACACCGCACGCACCTGAGGAAACCGATCCAGCACCGCGAACAACGCTTCTGGATTGCGCAATCCAATGGGCTCCATCCATGCACACTCGATCGACACCGGATGATGATGCAAACACACCAAATGATGCCGCTGCGGCGCCTCACTCAATGAGCGGGCCAGCAACTGCAACTGCTCATCGTGCAAATACCCTGGCACCGAACCTGGCACGGCAGAGTCGAGCAAGGTGACACGCCAGTTGCCTATGTCCACCACCGGCTCCAGCAGCGCACTCTGCACTGCCGCCTTGGCCATGATCTGCGGCTCGTCATGATTACCGGGAATCCAGCGTGCCGGCGCATCGATCTGCCGGGTCAGGTCACGAAACAGCTGGTACGACTCCAGCGTCCCGTCCTGGGACAAATCACCACTGGCAATCATCAGATCGATCCGTGGCTGCTGCTTCAATACCAGTTCAATGACCTGTTGCAGGCTGTTGCGGGTGTTCATGCCCAGCAACGTTCCGTCTGCCTCGGCAAACAGATGACTGTCGGAGAGCTGCACCAGCAACGCCGGATCGGCGGTGGTCAATGTGGATACGCTCGGCAAGGCGTTCTCCCAGGGCGTGATCACGGGATTGATGAATGCCGCAATTATGCTGGGGGACGATCAAAAGAGGAAACCTGTGAACCGGACGCAGTTCACAACTACACAGGGCTCTTAGCGCACAACGGCGTACTCGTGCCCGCAAGCCAGACAATGACTCAGCCATTCCCCCAGGAACAGATTGAGCTGAGCCTTTTCATCCGGCTGATGCATCGCGGCGTTCGGGTAAGGATAGATGCCGCGAAAGCGTCGTGCATGTTCAGCGCTGACCACTTCGGCCATGCACGCGTCGTGATACACCTGAACTTCAAGTTGAGGAACCGGCAGCCACGGCAGACTGTGTTCCTGGCGTACTTGCAGCGTCGTGGTGTACGGACACACCTGAAGCACTTCGAGTGCCAGCACACCTAGCATCTGGTCGCCGTGG
Organism: Pseudomonas sp. LBUM1673; assembly: GCF_059695645.1. Lineage (NCBI taxonomy): Bacteria > Pseudomonadati > Pseudomonadota > Gammaproteobacteria > Pseudomonadales > Pseudomonadaceae > Pseudomonas > Pseudomonas sp. LBUM1673. Next base: position 602,961 of record NZ_CP166780.1, on the reverse strand, counting down.
GTCACGGCAATGCGCCGCGCCTGCGGCTCGTTGCGCATGTCCGGTAGCAGTCGCATCAGGCGCGCGTAGTTGGCCTCGCAGGAGGCTTGCAGCCCCACGAGGTCGATCCGGTAGCGATCGCGCAGCTTGTTTACGACCATAACCCCCTCACTTCCACGCGGTTCAAAGCCAGCCATTGCAAGGCGATGATGCTTGCCGCGTTGGCAATACGTCCGTCGCGTACGGCTTGCAGGGCATCTTCGAACGCCCAGACCGTGACGCGAATATCTTCTGCCTCTTCCTCCAGCCCATGCAGGCCGCCAACCCCGGTTGTCTCGCAACGCCCCAGGTACAAGTGCACGAATTCATTGCTGCCGCCCGGCGATGGAAAATATTTGGTCATCGGCCAGAGCGCCCCGAATACAAGCCCAGCTTCCTCCTGCGCTTCGCGGTGAGCAACTTCTTCCGGTACTTCATCCTTGTCGATCAGACCGGCAACCAGTTCGATCAGCCACGGGTTGTCGGTCTTGCCCATGGCGCCGACGCGAAACTGCTCGATCAGCACCACTTCGTCGCGCTGCGGATCATAAGGCAGCACGCACACCGCATCGTGGCGAACAAACACTTCACGATTGATCTCGCGACTCATGCCACCGGCGAACAATTCGTGGCGCAAGTGCACGCGGTCGAGCTTGTAGAAGCCCTCGTAGCACTTTTCGCGCCGAACGATATCAACGGCAGTCGGAATGGCGTTGGCAAAATCAGTCATGACAATCCTCGTTTACTCAAATCCTGTACGAGGCTCCAACCTCGACTTCGCGCCATCCTAACGCGCCCGTGACGTTTGATGCAGCCCCTTTCCAGTCAGCGGGATAGACGGTGAGGGCGAAACCAACTCTAATTAGCTTAGTGGCGAACTGACTGCTTCGTTGAGAGTCGAAGCGGGTAACTTTTCGCCTTTTCCTGTTTTATGAAGGACGCCCATGTCGCTTTTTAAAATCGCCTCCGTGGCCGCAATCGCCCTGACCCTGGGCGCCTGCCAGAGTTTGTTTCAGCCCAACTACCGGGCGCCGCTGGAAACCACCCGCGACGCATCGGAACAGTTGAAACCAGGCTGCACGACCCCTGACTGCCCGCTGGTGAACATCGATACGCTGCGTTTCCCGGACGAGCCTGTGCTTGACGGCATCATCGAAAAACGCCTGCTGCAAATGACCCGCACCTCGCCCGACGCCCCTGTAGCGCCGACGCTGGCGGCGTATCGCGAGCAGTTTTTGAACAGTGCCGGCCCGCGCTACAGCAGCTATTTGCAAGCCAAGGTACGTGAACAGCATGACGGCTTGGTGATCGTTGAATTGTCCAGCTACCTGGACACTGGCGGTGCCCATGGCACGCCGGGCCGCGGTTTCATCAACTATTCACGCCAGCAGCATAAAGTGCTGACCCTGTCGGATATGTTGATTCCGGGCCAGGAAGAGGCGTTCTGGAAAGCGGCCCAGGTGGCGCACAACAGCTGGCTGATCAGCACCAAGCTCGATCAGGAGCCGGAGTTCGTGAAGAGTTGGCCCTTCGTGAAAACCCAGAACGTGGCGCTGACCTATGGCGGGGTGATCCTCAAGTACGAAGTGAGCACCCTTGCGCCTTACGCATTGGGCCACGTCGAACTGAAGATCCCCTACCCGCGCCTGAACGGTATTCTCAAGCCTGAGCTGTTTCCCGGCCGTAACTGAAGGCTCGACCGAGCAGCAGTTGCAGCAGCCCTGCCAGTACCAGCGACGGCAGGGTTGCGCCGATGTCCGGATAGAGATTGGCCAGCAGATGATAGGTGCTCACCCCGCCTAACCAGGCGAGTAACGCCGGCCAGCGCAATGCAGCCGACGTTACGTGAGCACCGCGTTTGCGCAGAATGAAATGATCCACCAGCACCACGCCGAACAGCGGCGCAAACACCGAACCGATCAACAGCAGGAAGTTCTGGTACTGGGCCAATGGTGCCAGGCAGGCAATCAACGTGCAGATCACGCCGATGGCCAGGGCCAGATGCTCGACTTTCAAGCGCAACAGAATCCCGCTGGACACCGCCGCCGAGTGAATATCGGCAAAGGCATTTTCCGACTCGTCCAACAGAATCAGCAGCAACGGAATCCCCAGACCTGCACCGGCCAGCGCCAGCAGCAAGGCATTCACTTCACCGCTCGGCGCGAACGCCAGGGTGTACGCCACGCCCAGACTCATCAACCAGAAGTTACCGATAAAGAAGCCCACCGCCGTACCGCCGAAGACATTCTTCGCGCGTTTACCGAAACGCGAGTAGTCGGCAATCAGCGGCAGCCAGGACAGCGGCATGGCGATCGCAATGTCGAAGCCCACGGCAAACGGCATCGAACCATCACCGGCCTGTGCCCACAACGCGGCCAGATCGGCCTTGGCGAACAGGTTCCAGGTCAGCCAGATGCACGCGGCCAGTAGCAGCCAGATGCCCCACTTGCGCAGGATCTTGCGCACGAAAGTCAACGGACCGCTGACCGCCAGCAAGGTGGCCAGTGCACCGAAGAACAGCGTCCACAGCAGTGGACTCGACCACAGGCTGCCTTCGCTGAATGCACGGGTGCCGAGCAGGCTGGCAGCGTCACGCATGACGATAATCTCGAACGAGCCCCACCCGATCAGTTGCAGCAGGTTCAGGACGGCGGGAAGGCTCGCGCCTTTTTTACCGAGGCTGAGTTTGAGTGCCGCCATCGACGAAAGACCCGTGTCGCTGCCAATTACGCCGACGGCGGCCAGGAGCAGAACACCAACCAAGGTGCCCAGGAAAATCGCCAGCAAAGAACCAGACAGGCCCAGACCCGGCGCGAGCAACGCGCCGGTCTGCAACACCATCAGGCCGATGCCGAGGGAGAACCACAGGGAAAACAGATCACGGCCGCCAAAGACACGTTTGTCGATCGGCACCGCGCAATCCGGGGAGTAAGTGCTGGGTTGGATGCTCAAGGGTGTTATCTCAGAGGGGCATTTGTTGTTTTGGTTGTGATCACACCTGTAGGAGCGAGGCTTGCCCGCGAAAGCGGCGTGTCAGATATACCGCCTTCGCGGGCAAGCCGCGCTCCTACAAGAGCTGCGCCAGTCTCGAGGGCTGGCGCTGCGGATCAGATCAAACCTTCTTGTACAGCTGACTGCCTTCCTGCTTGAACCGCTCGGCCTGTTCCGCCAATCCCTGGGCGACTTCGGCATCGACGGTTTCGATCCGCTGGTTAGCCGCGTATTCACGGACTTCCTGGGTGATCTTCATCGAGCAGAATTTCGGCCCGCACATGGAGCAGAAGTGCGCGACCTTGGCCGAATCCTTCGGCAGGGTTTCGTCGTGGTACGAACGCGCGGTGTCCGGGTCGAGGCCGAGGTTGAACTGGTCTTCCCAACGGAATTCGAAACGCGCCTTGCTCAAGGCGTTGTCACGAATCTGTGCCCCCGGATGCCCCTTGGCAAGGTCGGCAGCATGCGCGGCGATCTTGTAGGTGATGATCCCGGTCTTCACGTCATCCTTGTTCGGCAGGCCCAGGTGTTCCTTCGGCGTCACGTAGCAAAGCATGGCGCAACCGAACCAGCCGATCATCGCCGCACCGATACCGGAGGTGATGTGGTCGTAACCAGGGGCGATGTCGGTGGTCAGCGGACCGAGGGTGTAGAACGGCGCCTCGTCGCAGCATTCCAGCTGCTTGTCCATGTTCTCTTTGATCAACTGCATCGGCACGTGGCCCGGGCCTTCGATCATGCACTGCACGTCGTGCTTCCAAGCGATCTTGGTCAGCTCGCCGAGGGTTTCCAGCTCACCGAATTGTGCGGCGTCATTGGCGTCGGCAATCGAGCCCGGACGCAGGCCATCGCCCAGCGAGAAGCTGACGTCGTAGGCCTTCATGATTTCGCAGATGTCTTCGAAATGGGTGTAGAGGAAGTTTTCTTTGTGGTGCGCCAGGCACCACTTGGCCATGATCGAACCGCCACGGGAAACGATACCGGTCACGCGTTTGGCGGTCAGCGGCACGTAGCGCAACAACACGCCAGCGTGGATGGTGAAATAGTCGACGCCCTGCTCGGCCTGCTCGATCAGCGTGTCGCGGAACAGCTCCCAGGTCAGGTCTTCGGCAGCGCCACCGACTTTTTCCAGGGCCTGGTAGATCGGCACGGTACCGATCGGCACCGGCGAGTTACGGATGATCCATTCGCGGGTTTCGTGAATGTGCTTGCCGGTGGACAAGTCCATGACCGTGTCCGAACCCCAGCGAATGCCCCAGGTCAGTTTCGCCACTTCTTCTTCGATGGACGAACCCAGTGCACTGTTGCCGATGTTGCCGTTGATCTTCACCAGGAAGTTACGGCCAATGATCATCGGTTCCAGTTCGGTGTGGTTGATGTTGGCCGGAATGATCGCGCGACCGCGGGCGATCTCTTCACGGACAAATTCCGGCGTAATGATTTTCGGCACGCTGGCGCCGAAGCTGTAGCCGGCGTGTTGCTGATCCAGCAAGCCAGCGGCGCGGGCCACTTCAAGCTTCATGTTTTCGCGGATGGCAACGTATTCCATCTCGGCGGTGATGATGCCTTTGCGGGCGTAGTGCATCTGGCTGACGTTGGCACCGGCCTTGGCGCGGCGCGGGTTGTTCACGTGGGCGAAACGCAACTTGGTCAGCTCGGCATCGGCGAGGCGTTCCTGACCGAAGTTGGAGCTCAAGCCGGGCAGACGCTCGGTGTCGCCACGGGATTCGATCCACGGTGAACGCACATCGGCCAGGCCTTTGCGCACGTCGATGATGACGTTGGGGTCGGTGTACGGGCCCGAGGTGTCATACACCACCACCGGCGCGTTGATTTCACCGCCGAAGTCGGTCGGGGTCACGTCCAGGCTGATTTCGCGCATCGGCACGAGGATGTCCGGGCGAGTGCCCTGGACATAGATTTTTTGCGAGCGGGTAAACGGCTGAACCGATTGCTGATCGACCTTGGCCGAGTCACTCAGGTTGGTTGCGATTTTTGATTTTGTAGTCATCACGGGCTCTCCAGACAGCATCCAGGCAGTGGATTTTTGTCGGAGCGAACCTGTAAACGAATGGACGCACGGGCGCTGGGAAAACCAGCGGGTGCTGTGCTCGATGCTCGAGGGGTGTTCGATTGTCGAACAACATCCCGGACGAAGCACAAGAGGACTCGCCGGGTGACGAGAAATCTTGTTCCCTACGCAGGCGCTAACCTGATCAGGTTCAACGGGATCCGAAATTATTCGATCTCAGCCTCATAGCAAGGCACCCCGACAAGAACCCGGCCAGTCTAGACACAACCGGCAAAGAACGCCAACTCCGCAGCAAACACCATGATGAATGGCGCAATTGCAGGATTGTTGCCGTGCCTGCGTGCAACTACACTCGCTACGCCGTGCCGCGCCTTGACGCTGCAGGGCGCCGCGCCGTAGCCTTGGCGCTCAAATTATCAGCGTAATTTTTAGGGATGGCCTCATGCTGCGCAAACTCTCACTGGCCCTTGCCGTGTCTTGTGCGTCCAATGGAATGGCCTGGGCAGCAGAAGCGCCCTTATCGACCAAGACCGACCTGGTCAGCGTCTATCAGGAAGCGGTGGACAACAACGCCGATATCGCCGCTGCCCGCGCCCAATACGGCGCCCAGAAGGAAGTCGTGCCCCAGGCTCGCGCCGGACTGTTGCCCAACCTGTCCGCCGGTGCCGACCTGAACAACACCCGCACCTCGCTCGATCAGCCATCACTGACGTCGACCCGCAGTGGCACGGTGTATCAGGCAACCCTGGCGCAACCGATTTTCCGCGCCGATCGCTGGTTCCAGTTGCAGGCCGCCAAAGACGTCAACGAACAGGCCGCCTTGCAACTCTCGGCCACCGAACAGAACCTGATTCTGCAAAGTGCCGAAAGCTACTTCAACGTACTGCGCAGCCAGGACACCCTGGCCTCGACCAAGGCCGAAGAAGCGGCGTTCAAGCGTCAACTCGACCAGTCCAACGAGCGCTTCGACGTTGGCCTGTCGGACAAGACCGACGTGTTGCAATCCCAAGCCAGTTACGACACGGCGCGGGCCAACCGGATTCTCGCTCAGCGTCAGGTGGATGACGCGTTCGAAGCGCTGATCACCCTGACCAACCGTCAATACAATTCGATCCAGGGCATCGTCCATACCTTGCCGATCCTGCCGCCGGCACCGAACGATGCCAAAGCCTGGGTCGATACCGCCGCCAAACAAAACCTGAATTTGCTGGCCAGCAACTACGCGGTGAGCGCCGCCGAGGAAACCCTCAAGCAGCGCAAGGCCGGACATGCACCCACCCTGGATGCGGTCGCGCAATACAAGAAAGGCGATAACGATGCCCTCGGTTTTACCAACCCAAGCCCGAACGGCGTGCGTTACGGCGGCGATGTCGAGCAACGCACCGTCGGCCTGCAACTGAGCATCCCGCTCTATAGCGGCGGGCTGACCAGCTCCCAGGTGCGCGAGTCTTACTCGCTGCTGACTCAGTCCGAGCAACAACGCGAAGCCCTGCGTCGTCAAGTCGTGGAAAACACCCGCAACCTGCACCGCGCCGTCAACACCGACGTCGAGCAGGTGCAGGCCCGCCGGCAGTCGATCATCTCCAACCAGAGCGCGGTGGAAGCGACCGAAATCGGTTATCAGGTGGGAACGCGCAATATCGTCGACGTGCTCGATGCCCAGCGTCAGCTGTACACCTCGGTGCGCAACTACAACAACACCCGCTACGACTACATCCTCGACAACCTGCGCTTGAAACAGGCCGCCGGCACCTTGAACCCGGGGGACCTGCAGGACCTGACCCGTTATCTCAAAGCCGACTACAACCCGGACAAGGACTTCCTGCCACCGGATCTGGCCAAGGCTGCGGCGGAGCAATTACGGGCTAATCCTGCACAATAAAAGGTAAACCCTGTATTGAGGAGGCTTTCTGGTGAGGGAGCTTGCCTGTGGCGAGGGAGCTTGCTCCCGCTGGGCTGCGAAGCGGCCCCAAAACCTGCAACCGCCTTTCTCCTGACACACCGGGACAGACGGTTTACGACTGCTTCGCAGCCGAGCGGGAGCAAGCTCCCTCGCCACAATTGATCAGTGACCAATTCAGGACTTTTCGATCAACCGCCCCAAACCATCCAACAACCGCTGCAACGCGCCCTGATTGGTGCGCATCACCTTCAGCCCTGCCTCTGCCATCCGCTGCGCATCGCGCGGCAGTTCAAACAGCCGCTGCACCGCCAACGCCAGACCTTCGGCATCATCGACCTCGGCCAACGCCCCGGCGCTGCGCAACTGCGCCGCGATCTCGAGGAAGTTGAACAGGTGCGGCCCGCTGAGCACCGGTTTGGCCAGGGCCGCCGGCTCCAGCAGGTTATGGCCGCCGTTGGGCACCAAACTGCCACCGACGAAAGCGCTGTCGGCCAAGGCATAGAGAAACAGCAACTCGCCCATGGTATCGCCCAGCAGCACCGACGTGCCTGCGGTAACCGGTTCGCCCGTCGAACGCCGCACCGTGGCAAAACCCTGCTGCCGGCACAACTCGAACACCGGGCTGAAGCGCTCCGGATGACGCGGCACCAGAATCAGCAAGGCATCGGGATGATTGGCCAGCAGCCGACGATGGGCCGCCAGCACCACTTCGTCTTCACCTTCGTGAGTACTGGCGGCAATCCAGACGGGACGTTCCTGCGCCTGCCACTGCGCACGCAACTCGGCGGCACGCTGGAGCAGGGCCGGGTCAATGGTCAGGTCGAACTTTATCGAACCGGTCACTTCGACCGTTTCCGGGCGCGCGCCCAAATCCCGGAAACGCTGCGCCTCGGCTTCAGTCTGCACCGCGAACAGGCTCATCTCCGCGAGCATCGGCCGGGTCAGTTTATGGAAGCGGCCATAGCCTTTGGCCGAACGCTCGGACAGCCGCGCATTGGCCAGCGCCACGGGAATCCCGCGTTTGGCGCATTGGTGGATATGGTTGGGCCAGAGCTCGGTCTCCATGATCACCGCCAGTTTCGGCCGGGCCCGATCAAGGAATCGCGCCGCGGCACAGGGCAGGTCATAAGGCAGATAGCAGTGCTGGATGCGCGGCTCGTTGGCGAACAACGCCTGGATGCGCTCGGAGCCGGTCGGGGTCATGCAGGTGACGGTGATCGGCAGCGTCGGATAACGTTGCAGCAAGGCACGGATCATCGGTGCCGCGGCGATGCTTTCGCCCACCGACACCGCGTGCACCCAGAGGCCGTCCGGCTTCATTGCCGGTAGCGCGAGGGAAAAACGCTCGCCAATGCGTTTGGCGTACGCCGGCGCCTTGCGCGCCCGCAGCCAAAGCCGAATCGCTACCAATGGCAGCCCCAGGTAAAACAGCGCGGTGTAGAGAGTTCTATTCATGGCGGCGGAGTTTATCGGTTTTTTAGCCGATCGCCTGCAAGTGCACGGCAAAACGTTCCGCCAGCCAACGGGCCGCCGGGCCGAGGGGCTCGTCGCGACGCCAGACCAGCTCCACGATCAATGCCGGCGGGGTCCATTCGCTGGTCAGTTCGACCATCTGGTTTTGATACGCCGGGTACTGCACCACATGTCGCGGCAACCAGGCCCAGCCGAGGCCGCGCATTACCCATTCGGCCATCACGTAGAAACTGTCGGCGCGCCAGACCTGCGGGCTGGCCGGCTCACTGCCGGGATAGACGCTGGACTGCGTGGACATCAGCAACTGTCGATGTTGCGCCAATTGCTGGCAATCGACCTGCGCCTGCTTCGCCAAGGGATGCCCCACGCCGCACACCGTGACCATGTCGACGCTGCCCAGAACCCGCCGCTCGAGGGCTTCGGGAATCTGCTCGTGATAAAACAGCAAGCCCAGGTCGGCCCGGCGCTCTACCAGTTTGCGCGCCACATCACCCTGGGCGGCGCTGGTCAGCTGCACTTCGAGGCTGGGAAACTTTTCCGCCAGGGCCTCGAAGCTTTCAACCACCGCCTGATAGGGCATCGCCTCGTCCTGAGCCACCCGCAGACTCGCTTCCTGGCCGCGCATCATCGCCAGCGCCCGTCCATTGAGGCGTTCACATTGGCGCAACACTTCCCGCGCTTCTTCAAGCAGGGCGGTGCCGGCTTCGGTGAGTTTCGGCTGGCGACCACTGCTGCGATCGAACAGGCTGACGCCCAGGTCCTCTTCCAGCAGTGCAATCGAACTGCTGACCGCCGACTGCGCCTTGCGCTGATCCCGCGCCACCGCGGAAAACGAACGCTGTTCCGCGACGCTGACAAACAAGCGCAGCTGTTCCAGATTCCATTGCATGTTCATGGCTCAACCCATCTTCAGAACAGATAGGTAATGACTTTACCGCATCTGGCGAATCTCTAGAATGCCGACCTCAGAGAGCAACGCTTCATACGAGGATTGACCCATGACCGCTTACTACTACCTGGCCATCGCCATCTGCGCCGAAGTGATCGCTACCGTTTCGATGAAAGCGATCAAAGGTTTTAGCACGCCACTGCCGCTGCTGCTGGTCATCGTCGGTTACGGCGTCGCCTTCTGGATGCTGACCCTGGTGGTGCGCAGCGTGCCGGTGGGTGTGGCCTACGCGGTGTGGGCCGGGATGGGCATCGTGATGGTCAGCGTCGCGGCGTTGTTTATCTACGGGCAGAAGCTGGATGTGCCGGCAATGCTGGGGATGGCGCTGATTGTGCTGGGCGTTGTGGTTATTCAGCTGTTCTCGAAAACCGCGGGGCATTGAAAGAAAAGATCGCAGCCTTCGGCAGCTCCTACGCAAGTAAATCGTGTTGCACGGTTCTCTGTAGCAGCTGCCGAAGGCTGCGTTCGGCTGCGAAGCAGTCGTAAAACCTGACAACACCGTTCCTGAGACAGATCGAAGGCGAGGACTTCGTCCTCGAACGCAGCCTTCGGCAGCTGCTACAAAGATTGCGTCCGGCATGAATCTGTATACTGCGCCCTCGTCTTGAACACTGAGGTCGCTGCATGCCATCCGTTATTTCCACCGACGTTCTGATTGTCGGCGCAGGTGTCGCCGGCCTCTGGCTGAATGCGCGTCTGCGTCGCCAGGGTTTTTCGACCGTGCTGGTGGAAAGCGCCAGCCTCGGTGGCGGGCAGAGCGTCAAGTCCCAGGGCATCATCCACGGTGGCGCCAAGTACGCGCTGCACGGTGCCCTGTCCGGCGCCTCGGAAGCCATTGCCGACATGCCGCGTCGCTGGCGTGAAGCCCTGGCCGGCGACGGCGAGCTGGACCTGTCCGGCGTACGCCTGCTGTCTGACGCTCACTATCTCTGGTCCCCCGGCACCCTCGCCGGCAACCTCACCAGTTTTTTTGCCAGCAAAGCCGTGCGCGGGCGGGTCGATCAGGTCAAGGGCGAACAACTGCCCCCAGCCCTGCAAGACAAGCGTTTCAAGGGCAAGGTCTATCGCCTGGCGGAACTGGTGGTCGACGTGCCGAGCCTGATTCAGCGCCTGGCCGATCTGGCCGGCGACGGCTTGCTCGCCGGTCAGCACATCGAACCGCTGCTGGAAAACGGCGAACTGGTCGGTTTGAAAGTCGACGAGCGCGAGATCCGCGCCCAGCGCATCGTCCTCAGCGCGGGTGCCGGCACTGCCGACCTGCTCACGGCGCTCGGCCTGAGCCAGCCGGCCATGCAGCGCCGTCCCCTGCACATGATCATCGTCAAAGGCCCGGGCCTCAAACCGCTGTACGCCCATTGCCTGGGCGGCGGGCCGAAGCCGCGCATCACCGTGACCACCCACCCGGCCGCCGATGGCCAGTGGGTCTGGTACCTGGGGGGCGACATCGCCGAAGCCGAAGGCGTGGCCCGTGATCCTGCGGCACAGATCGCCACCGCCCAGAAAGAACTCGGCAACTTGCTGCCGTGGATCGACCTGAGTACCGCGCACTGGGCGACCTTGCGGGTCGACCGCGCCGAGCCGCTGCAATCGGGCCTGACCCGCCCGGACAATGCCTTCCTCGCCGAACAGGATCGTCTGCTGGTGGGTTGGCCGACCAAACTGGCCCTGGCGCCGGACTTCGCTGACCGCGTCCTCGCCGCACTGCAACGCGACGGCGTCCAGCCGAGCCATACGGTGCCATTGCCAGAATTGCCAAAGCCGCCGATGGGCGTCCCTGCCTGGGAGCAACTGCTGCCATGAGCCAACCGACCCTGCACGACCTGCATCGCCCTTTGGGCAGCACCGGCCTGTTGGTTTCGCCCTTGGGCCTGGGCACGGTGAAGCTTGGTCGCGATCAAGGGGTGAAATACCCCAACGGCTTCCAGATCCCCGGCGATGACGACGCACGCAGGCTGCTCAAGCTCGCTCGCGACCTGGGCATCAACCTGATAGACACCGCCCCGGCCTATGGCCGCAGCGAAGAGCGTCTCGGCCCGTTGCTGCGTGGTCAGCGTCAGGACTGGGTGATCGTCAGCAAGGTCGGCGAAGAGTTTGCCGACGGCCAGTCGCGCCACGATTTCAGCGCCGCCCATACTCGCCTGTCAGTGGAACGCAGCCTGCGACGCCTGGAAACGGATGTTATCGATCTGGTGTTGGTGCATTCCGATGGCAACGACCTGGCAATCCTCAACGACAGCGAAGTCTACGCCACCCTTGCCGAGCTCAAGCGTGAAGGCAAGATTCTCGGCTTCGGCTTTTCCGGCAAAACCGTCGATGGCGGCTTGAAGGCTCTGGAACAAGGTGATTGCGCGATGGTCACCTACAATCTGAACGAACAGAACGAGAAGGCAGTCATTGACTATGCTGCTGCGCACGGCAAAGCAATCCTGGTCAAAAAAGCCCTGGCCAGCGGCCATGCTTGCTTGAGCCCGGGCGTGGACCCGGTGCGTGCCAGCTTCGAGTTGTTGTTTGAACACCCGGGTGTGGCCAGTGCTATTGTCGGGACCATCAATCCGCTGCACCTCGCCCACAACGTCGCGACCGTTGCCCAGGTCCTTCGTAGAAACTGATGCCGCCCACGCGGCCTTAAGCAGGAGCCGACATGCCGCGCACGCTCATAAGAAAGAACCCGAGCAACTTCAAGACCCTGCCGTTATTCGTCGAAGCAACGCCCGAAGGCCTGAGTTATCAGAGCGTCGGGATGCCGCTGAACTTCTCCCAGACCCTGCAACGTCGCCGCCCGGTGACGGTGGCCGACAGCGAGCGGTTTGCCCTGGAGCTGGCGAACCTTGGGGTCTCGGTGCGCCTGACCCTGCATTGGCAGAACCGCGATTACTGGGTGTTGGTGCGTCAGCGTCGGCAAGACCGCGGCGATGTGGTGCTCAAGCTGATATCCGGTTACGTACCGGCCCATGAGCTGAACCTGCCGCTGCACACGGCGACCCAGGAAATTGCCGAAGAGTGCCTGTTGGAAACCCCGGAAGGCTGGCTCAGCGGGCGCTTCAACGATACCTGGCTACCGGCTCCCTACTCGTCCGCCCTGCATTACCGCGAAGCCCTGCCGTTTCGCCTGACGCCTTTGTCCGGCTCGGCGCGGCCGGTGCGCTGTGCCAACATGCCGCTGATCGAACGCCCGCGGGCCTACGTGCATTTGCCGACGGCGTCGCTGCAACTGATCTACGACTTGCGCCTGGACGTGCCCAAGGAAGCCAAATCCCTGAGTCTGTTTCATGTCGATGAGCGACTGGAGGGCGATCAACTGGTGGCCCGACTCGACCGTAAACGTCCCGATTTGTACCTGATGCCACTGCAGGACGGCCAGCCAATGGCCGAGCTGTATACCTTGAAAAAGGATCAGCTGTATCCAGCGAGTACCCGCGGGTTGTATCTGGCGGAGAGTTTTGCCCGGCAGGAAGGCTGGCTGGTGAAGGATGAGCGGATTCGCTGGAAGGATTGGGTGCGGCAACAGGGTTTGAGCCCGCCGGGGAAAGATTCCGGTTTGGCCCGCTTGCACGGAAAAGCAAAGCAACTGCTGAAAAGAATCGTGCCGCGCAAGGCCGCACGATAGAACCTTGTGGCGAGGGGGCTTGCCCCCGTTGGGCTGCGAAGCGGCCCCGAATCCGGCCACCGCGTTTTTACTGACATACCGCGCCAGCAGGTTTTACGACTGCTTCGCAGCCGAACGGGGGCGAGCCCCCTCGCCACAACAAGCCCCCTTCACCACAATCAGTGATTGCGGATCTTCTCGACAATCGCCGTGGTCGAGCTGTTTTCCACCAGCCCCAGCACTTTCACGATCCCGCCGTAAGCGCTGACGATGTCCGCACCGACGACTTGGTCGATCCCGTAATCCCCACCCTTGACCAATACGTCCGGCTTGACCTCGCGCAGCAGGTTTTCCGGAGTGCCTTCAGGGAAGCTGATTACCCAATCCACCGCACCCAGACCGGCCAGTACCGCCATGCGACGATCGACGCTGTTGATCGGACGACCCGGCCCTTTCAAGCGGCTCACCGACGCATCGTCGTTGACCGCCACAATCAGACGATCGCCCTGGGCGCGCGCCTGTTCGAGGTAGGTCACATGGCCAGCATGAAGGATGTCGAAGCAGCCATTGGTGAACACAATCTTCTCGTTGTGTGCACGTGCGTCGTCGACCGCCAGCAGCAGCTGCTCCAGCCCCAATACACCACGTTCGGAACCTTCTTCACGCTGAATCGCACGACGTAATTCCGGGGCGCTGATGGCCGCGGTACCAAGCTTGCCGACCACGATGCCCGCCGCCAGATTGGCCAGGGCCACCGCGTGGGGCAGTTCTTCGCCAGCAGCGATCGCTGCCGCCAGGGTAGAAATCACCGTATCACCGGCGCCGGTCACGTCGAACACTTCACGGGCACGGGCTGGCAGGTGCAGCGCCGGATGATCCGGGCGCAGCAAGGTCATGCCGTGCTCGCCACGGGTCACCAGCAACGCACCGAGGTCGAGGTCGTGCATCAGCTGCGCGCCCTTGCTCACCAGCTCGTGCTCATCGGCGCAACCCCCGACGATGGTTTCGAACTCGCTGAGATTCGGGGTGATCAGGCTCGCGCCACGGTAGATCGAGAAATCCTTGCCCTTGGGATCGGCCAGCACCGGAATGCCACGGGCACGGGCGGCCTGGATCAGCACCTGATGGTTTTTCAGCGCGCCTTTGCCGTAGTCGGACAGCACCAGCACCTTGATGCCTTCGAGCAATTCGTCGACTTGCTCGCCCAGCGCCAGGGCGTCGGTGGAGAAAGGTTCTTCGAAGTCGATACGCAGCAATTGCTGGTGGCGGCTCATCACCCGCAGCTTGACGATGGTCGGCTGGTGCGCGATGCGCTGGAACAACGCCCGCACGCCAGCGCCCTTGAGGCTATTGACCAGGCTGTCGGCAGCCTCGTCGTCGCCAGTCACGCCGACCAGCGAGGCCGGTGCGCCGAGGGCGGCAATGTTCAGGGCAACGTTGGCGGCACCGCCCGGGCGGTCCTCGATTTGCTCGACTTTGACTACCGGTACCGGCGCCTCAGGGGAGATCCGTGAGGTACCACCATGCCAGTAACGGTCGAGCATGACATCGCCGACCACCAAGACAGGGGCTTGATCGAATCGCGGCATGGACAACTTCATGGAGCAACCCACATACAAAATGAACAGGGGCGCGATATTAACACAGGGTTGGCGCTGGCTTGCGTGACGGCTGCAACCAGATGAATTGGCGGGGCTTTTTGTTCATTTATTGAGCAAAAATAGCGATAACCTGCGGCAGGCCGGTGAACGCGAGGGTGAGCCAGGCTCACCCTCGCATTCAGGGGTCAGGCTATGTCTTCAGCCGGGGCATCGAGGCCCATGGCATTCAGACGGGCGTAATATCCATTCTGCGCCAGAAGTTCGGCATGGGTACCACGCTCGACGATCCGGCCTTGATCCATGACCAGAATCAGGTCAGCCTTCTCGATCGTCGACAACCGGTGAGCAATCACCAGGGTGGTCCGGCCTTTCATGACCTGATCCAGCGCGGCTTGAATATGCCGCTCGGATTCGGTATCGAGGGCCGAAGTGGCTTCGTCGAGAATCAGCAACGGCGCGTTCTTCAGCAGGGCCCGGGCAATCGCCAGACGCTGGCGCTGACCGCCGGACAGCAACACGCCGTTCTCACCGACCTGGGTGTCCAGGCCTTCGGGCAACTGCACAATGAAGTCCATCGCGTAGGCATCTCTTGCCGCTTTCTCGATGTCTTCGCGAGGTGCGCCAGCCAGATCGCCATACGCAATGTTGTTGGCCACGGTGTCGCTGAACAGCGTCACATGCTGGGTCACCTGGGCAATGTGCTTGCGCAGGTTGAGCAGTTTGTACTGTTCCACTTCAACGCCATCGATCAGGATCTCGCCCTTGTCGTGGTGATAAAAACGCGGAATCAGGTTGGCCAGGGTCGACTTGCCACTGCCCGAACGCCCCACCAGCGCCACCATTTGCCCCGGTTCGACCGTGAAACTGATGTCATCGAGTACCTGACGCTCGGTGCCCGGGTAGGTGAAGCTCAAGTGACGCACATCCAGCCTGCCGCTGACGGCATCGCGCTCGATGGTGCCAGTATCGAGTTCGGGGGCGACGTCCAGTTGCTCGAAGATGCTCTCGGCGCCGGCCACACCTTTCTGGATGGTCGAACTGACTTCGGACAATTGGCGGATCGGCTTGGGCAGCAAGCCCGCCAGGGTGATGTACGCCACCATGTCACCGGCGGACGCATCACCGCGCAGAAACAGCACCAGGAACATCAGCACCGCCATGGCGCTGTAGATCACCAGTTGCAGCAGCGGCGTATAGATGGCGCCGGTACGGGTCATGCGCAATTGCTTGTCGGTATTGCCCTGGCTGGCGTTAAAGAAGCGCTTCTGCTCGTAGACTTCGCCGCCGAAGCTGCGCACCACGCGATAACCCTGGATGGTTTCCGAAGCCACGTGGGTCACGTCGCCCATGGCGGCCTGGATCTTCTTGCTCTGTTTGCGGAATTTCTTGCTGGCGGTGCGCACCATCAAGGCGATCAACGGCAGGATCGCAACCATGACCAGCGTCAGGCGCCAGTTCATGTACAGCAGCGAAGCGAACAGAAAGATCACCGTCATGCCTTCACGGATTACGACCTTGATCGCATCTGTGGCCGCCCCCGTGACCATGGTCACGTTGAAGGTGATGCGCGAAATCAGATGACCCGAGTTATGCTTGTCGAAGTAGCGGTTGGGCAAGACCAGCAAGTTATTGAACAACTGCACGCGCAAGTCGTGGACCAGCCCGAGGGAAACCTTGGCCAGAAAGTAGTTGCCCAGATAAGATCCCAACCCCTGCCACGCTGCAATCAGGATGATCAGCAAGGGCACCGCCTGCAGCAGTTGCAGGTCACGCAGGTACGGCACGCTTGGAAACAGCACCGCTTCGGGGTTGGACAAGCCGTCGACGAAGTATTTGAGGATGTAGCCGAGCATTGGCTGAGTCGAAGCGAAAATCAGAAAACCGACAATGCTGATCAGAAACAGACTGATGTACGGCCGGACATAGCCGAGCAGGCGGAAGTAGATTTTCAAGCTCGATGGGCTTGCGGAGAGACTGGAGTCGGTCATATCACGCGAATGTCGATAAAAAGGACGCTGACTTTAGCACAGCTTCTTCAGGGTTCTGGCAATCGCATAAAGGCTGTTATTGTTAAGCGTCATATTCAGTATCAAATAGCCATCACCACGAATAGCCGATCAACTTCAGGATTGAATCTCTCAGCATGCAACTCAGTGGTTTCAACAGCACGTCCAATCGAGTCTTCGATTTCATTTGCCTCTGGATTCTTCCACTCGGCTATTTTCTGCTTCTGTGTGCGCTGTTCTTTCTGCCGGGCCGCAGTCTGCACCACAAGCTTTTTTATGGCCTGTTCAGCATTCCATCGTTTATCGTCCTTTGCCTGCGTCCCCGTGAATTCAAAGAGTTGCTGCGCGAGCCGATCTTCGTCGCGGTGCTGCTGTTCGCCGCCTGGGCCTTGCTCAGCCTGAGCTGGGGGCCGCCGATGGGGCACAACGTCGCTGGCCAGTTCAAACCCGCCTTGCACACGTTGATGTTATTCACTGGCTGCTACCTGCTGGTGCGCTACCGTAGCGACATCGTCCAGCCTTTGTTATTCAGTGCCGCGATGGTCGGATTGATCGCTTCGGTCTACAACCTGTTCATGTTTGCCCGCCTCTACGAGCCGGGCATGCGGTTGATCGGTGGCGGCGCATTCGACAATCCGCTCCTCAGCTCCCATGTGTTCGGGTTCTTTTGTGCCTACTGGCTGAGCCTGAGCATGACCTGCAAGCGTCGCCAGGTGCTCTGGCTGAGCATTCCGGCGATGGCGATCATGTTCGCCGCGGTGATTGCCACCGGCTCCAGAACCCCGTTGGTTGCATTGACACTGGCTGCTTTCTGGCTGAGTTTCATCTGCTGGAACCGCCGCTCTTTCGTATTGTTGGGCGCTCTGATGTTCAGCGGCGCAGCAATTTCCGTGTTGTTATCGCAGATGATCATCCTGCGCGGCGACTCCTACCGCTTCGAAATCTGGCAGTTGGTCCTGAACAGAATTGCCGAGCACCCGTGGATCGGCCATGGCTACAACGCCAGCCTGACCCTCGATCCCGGTATCGGTTACACCTTGCAAGAGCCCCACAACTTCGCCTTGGGCGTGCTCTATTACGTCGGTATTTTCGGTTTGCTGCCGTGGCTGTTCTTCCAGGCACGGGGCTTGCTGAACAGCTGGCATTGTCGCCTGCAACCGCTGTTCATCATCGCCTCGACCTGGTTGGTATTCGGTATCGGCGCAGGCCTGACCGAAGGCGGCGGGATCATCTCCCGGCCCAAGGAGCACTGGTTCCTACTGTGGATACCGCTGGCGCTGATCGCCGCGCTGAGCATCAACCAGCGTGCCAGACGCCTGTTGGCGATGCCGATCAAGACGTTGACGCCAACGGCCCAGCAACAGCTGACCGCCAATGCTCAAGTGATAGAAGAAGACGGGCTGGGGCCTAAAGTCCTACGCCTGGTCGATGGTAGCTTCCTCAAGCTGTTCCGTCGTCGCCGCTGGTATACCTCGGGCAGTTTCAACCCCTACTCCGAACGCTTTGCCGCCAACAGCGAGCAATTGCGCAACATGGGTATTCCCACCCCGCAAACCCTGGATCTGTACCGACTCGAAGACGGCAGCAGTGCCGTGCACTATTCGCCGCTACCGGGCAGCACCTTGCGTCAGGTTCTTCAAGCCATCACCGCCCCTGCGGTGCGACAGGCGCTGGTAGAACGTTTCGGCAAGTTCATGGCGCAGCTGCATGAGCAAGGCGTCTATTTCCGCTCCCTGCACCTGGGCAACGTATTGGTACTGGATGATGGTGAGTTCGGCCTGATCGATCTGGCGGATATGCGCATCTATCCTTCATCCCTGAGCCTGTCCCTGCGTCAGCGCAATCTGCGCCATATGCAGCGTTACACCGAGGATCGACGCTGGCTGTTCGAAGACCACTTTGACGCGCTACTTCAGGGCTACGCCGTGACGGCGTCGAAATCCGCCGTCGATAATCTGCACAGGCAAGTGCTGGCCGGGGGGCACCCGGCACGGACTCATTAATGGCCGAGCTAAAGCTTGATAGTGCACTCTATGTAGCAGCTGGCGCAGCCTGCGTCCGGCTGCGAAGCAGTCGTAAAACCTGAATATGCGGACCTTCCTGAACCACCGCATCGTCTGAATTTACGACTGCTACGCAGCCGGGCGCAGGCTGCGCCAGCTGCTACAAAGATCGCGTCAAGGCTGAATCAGTCTTTTTCCAGCGGCGAAAAATACAGCCGCCCCAGACCACGCCAGGTCTTCTTGTTCCAGGCCTTTAACGGTATCTGCGCCAGCAGCTCCCGCGCCAGCTTGCGGTCGCGATTGGCGGTTTTCAGAAACATCGAACTGAGGAACCTGTAACGCACCTCGTCGTACAGCGGATGATCGCTGAACAGCGCGTAGGAGCGCAGGATGTTGTCGACCATGAAGCGGTGATTCTTGTAGGAGTTGGTGGCGTGCTTGCGATAGCGCGCCATCAGCACATTCAGGCCATCGATGAAGTAACCGGCGCGGGTCACCTTCAACTCGATCAGCAAGTCCTCCAGCCGAATGTTCGGATCGAAGCCGCCCACCTTGTCCAGTGCTTCGCGACGGATCATCAGGGTCGGTGCCGGCGGATAGGGCTTGCGCTCCAGGAACATGTCATCGAAATCCAGACGACGGAACGGCACATCGCGACGCTGACGCTTCTCCGGGTAGAGGTTGCCGTCGGCGTCGATCAGTTCAATGTTGCCGGCGCAGATCCCGACCTCGGGCTTGCCATCCATGTACGCCACCTGGGTGGCGATACGCTCTGCCAGCATGATGTCGTCGGAACCGAACGGCACGATCAGGCTGCCCTTTGAGCGCGCGATGGCACCGTTGAGGGTGTTGGTCAGCCCCTGGTTCTGCTGGACCCGGAAATCGAAGCCGTGCTGTGCCTGCAAGGCATTGATCCGTTCGACGCTGTCATCGCTGGAACCGTCATCGACGACCAGCAGCTCGATATTTTTATAGGTTTGGTTGAGGACGCTGAGAATGCTTTCCTCGATATAGCGGCCGTGGTTGTACGACGCGATGATGACCGTAACGAGGGGTTGCGCGTCGCTCATGGTTGTTCCTTGCGGGCTTGACTCAAGCCGGAGTCGATCAGGTTCAGGTATTCCTGACGGAACACCTCGATGTCGTGTTGCTCCTGGAGATAACGGAAGGCCTGTTCGCCCTTGGCCTTGAGCTCGTCGTCCGACAGCCCAAGGTAGTTATCCAGCGCCGCGACCAGCGTCGGCACGTCCGCCGGGGTAATCGCCAGACCGCCCGCGCCCTGAATCAGCGGCAACATGGCCGGTACATTCGAGGCGATCACCGGCAAGTGCCCGCTCATGCCTTCGAGCAATGCCAAACCCAGGCCTTCGGCCAGGGATGGCATGGTCCAGATGTCGAACGCACGCACATACTGCAAGGCGTTTTCCTTGAAACCCAGCAAATGCGCGCGGCCGGTCAGCCCCAAGCGTTCGATTTCGCCGGCCAGACGCGACTCTTCACGCCCCGCCCCGATGATTGCCAGTTGGGTGTTCGGGTATTTGTCCTTGAGGGCGGCAAAGGCCTGCAACAGATAGGTATGCCCCTTGACCGGCACCAACCGGCCCAATGCACCGATCAAGCGCACCGACGGGTCGATGCCCAACAACTCGCGGGCCCGCTCACGACTGTGTTGCAAACCTTCAGCCTGTTCGATGTCGATGGCGTTGGTGATCGCGTAGGTGTTCTGGTCGGTAAAGCCGCAGTCACACTCGAGCAAGTACTGTTTGACCGCCGGCGACACACCGACGAAGCGCCAATGGCGATCGATCAGGCGTTGGGTCTGGCGGCGCCGGTAAAACCGGTCGTACTCGCCAAAACCATGGGAGATACCGATGCACAGCGGCACTTTCAACCAGCGGTTGAGCGTCAGCATCATGTTTACTGGCTTGAAGCGGTTACAAATCACCACGTCGAACTTTTCCGCGCGGCAGAACTTGTACAACTGCCACATCACCCGCAGGCGCATGCCCTTCAGGGACTTGTCGGAAAACTCGAAATACACCGAACGGTCGGCGCGGCTCACCGCCTCGCCAGGCCCGGGCTTGCCACGCAGGAACGCCGCGGTCACTTCATAGCGATCGCTCGGCAGGGCCTTGACGATCTGCTCTGCAAGGTCAGCAAAATCATGGGCTTTGACGTTGTAGTCAGGCTGCAATTGCAGAACCTTTGACCGTTGACTCATAACTCTCCCCGGTGAAAACCAGTCGCATCGATGACCCAGGCCGGTTCGGCGGCGATGCGCCTGATTTCGGCCGGATCGGGTGGGGGCAACCGTGACCATTCGTTGCGTTTCCAGCAGACGAAGTGAAAATACGGAAACCGGCGATCGCCATCGCGATCGTTACTCAAACAGCCATTGCGCCAATACCAGTGATGCGGAAAGTCATCCGTGCCGTCATGCCACTTGATGCAGCCACCCGGGGTGCTGAACGCCTCGGTGAATTCGCTGCGTCGGCGCCACGGGTTGAACTTGCCCACCAGGGTGAATAAAGGCTCGGGGAAATTCTTGCGCCAGAGGAAGATTCGACTGAAGGCTCCCTCATCCAGCGCGTGATGCGCCTGATCGGCAAACCGCGTTTGCCAGTCTTTCATCTGCATGAACAACTCACGCTTGCGCGCGGTGTTGCGCATCAGGCAGAGGTGCCCCGCCACCCGCCTCTCATGGGTGGAGAACAGGTCATAACTGGCCAGCCGATCAGCAGTGAAATAACTTCGCAGGTCACCATACACCAGATCAATATCGCCGAACGCCCAGAAATCATAGCCTTGCAGGCGGTCAACATGAATATGCCCCAGAGCCGGCTTGATGTCGCAAAGCTTGTATGCGGCCTCAGGCGCAAAGTCGATATTCAGCCGCCGCGACACCAACGCGCAGTACTCACTGAAGCTCATGGCCTCGACAGTTACGTTGGGCGGCAGATTCTCCGGCGTACCGCAGTCACTGAACAGCAACCAGTTGATATCGGCGTTGCGTCGGCAACTCTCGAGGAAAAACGGCATCCAGAACGGCCAATGACCGAAATACGGGATCAAGAATAGAATACGCGGGCATGGATTGATCACAGAAATTCTCACTGCTGCTTAAATACGTGGCCATGCTAGGCCGCGTGGTGCTTCACTTCTGCTTCATAGATGTTTCATCATGCTTCAGAACCCAGAACAATTCATGGCGTCTGACCGCCTTGCGAAAGAAATCGTTCTCTCCATAGATGGACGGCACTCTACTGGCCAAGAGCCACTGCAGCAACCGCCGCAGGCGCCGCTTGAACGCAAGCGGTGGCTGCAGGTCGTGCATCATGCCCAACGCCATCGCTTTGTCGCGCTGATGCCCCAAAGAAATTGGCAGGCAGCAGGGTTGCATCGGCCTTGCCGAATCGAAGGCCGGCGGCAGAGCGATGCCATGTCCCGCGTCGCCCATTGGCCAACGATCATTGTCGTGCAGATGATTGGCATAGCCAAGCACCGTGGTCGGCTGCCATTCCAAACCTCTCAATGCTTCGAGCACTGCTTCCTGGGCACAAATGTGATCGGGGTGCGGGTCGAGGGTCGGGTGCGGCAGCACGATCACTTCCGGACGGGCTCGCAGCAGCAGTTCACGCAGATCGGCCAGCAAATTATTCCAGGTCGGCGCACCGTCGACGTCGCCCGGCAGGACAAATGGATTCAGTTGACGAAACAACCGGGTGTCGCTCAAATCCGCTTCCCGCGACCCCACCGACTGAGCTGGCGCGGCCTGCATCGCCGCCAGTTGCAAACAGAAATACCCCAGTTGTACGCAATGAGCTTCTGGCACACCGGCCCAGCGCGGCACAGCGATGCTGTCCCACGCTCGCAAACGGCCCTTGAGACGAGCCGCCTCGGCCTTGTTCAGCCCCATATGCCGATAGTGTTCGGCTTCGATCTCACCCGCGGTCAGGGTGACGATCCAGGCTTCGTCGGCCTGGCAGTACAAACCGTAGGCGGCCAACTCGGCGTCGTCGGCGTGGGGTGCAATCACCATCACTCGCTGACGGCGGTAATCGGGCTGTTCGAACGCCCAGAGCACAGGCTCGCCAAATAATCGGCAATAACGCCCGCGCAAACGCAACTCGCCCTGCGACAGCACCTGCGCCTGACCGCTGAGATTGAGGTAACGCAGGCCGTTTACACCGCGCTCAAAGGTTTGTCGGTCAGGATTATCGCCACCCGACAATTCGACCACCGGATCGATAAAGCGCCCCAGCCACGTGCTTTTCACCCGCAACGCCAGCACCAATGTAGCGTCATCGACCAGCATGACGCCCTCGTCCAGCCGTAGCCGCTCACCGTCCAAGTGAATTTTGGGCTGCGGTGTGTACGGTGGGAAGCTGTATTGGTAATCGTCTTTGGGCGAATAAAACAGATGGTCGGCGAACCACGCCTCATGGGCGATCCAGCCCAGCACCGCCAACACTAGCGGCAGCCACCAGGCCACCAGCACGCCGATGACGATCAATAGCACCAGCGCAATCAACAGGCCGATGCGTTTGTTGCGCCGATGGCGCTTGAGCAGTTGCTGTTTGCGGCTCATGGGCTGGCTCATACGGTGAAGACCGGCACAGAATTGCACCAGCGATCCTTGTACTCACGGTCAGTCCGACCAAAGGAAAACCGCAGGGGCTTATCCAATGCGCGTGCGTGTTCCCAGGCGCTTTGGGTATTGAGGAAACTCAGCACACTGCCGGGGCTGAAATCGCGGGTCTCGGGATCGACACCACCGTTGACGTACTCGACGCTGATCCACTCCGGTGCCTCGACGCGGTATACCAGTTGAGTCGCGATCGGTGCGTCGTTGAGGAAAATCACCGAGCCGATCAGCAACTCGCGCAACAGCTCGATCACCTCGCCCATGCGCTCGGCACCGGTGGCCGGGAAACCCCAGCGGCGCTGGAACAGGTCGCAATAGATAGCCGCCAGTTCGCTGCTGGAAAATTCGTCAACCGGCCGCGCCACACCGCCCGCTTCTTCCAGCAGTCGCAATTCGCGGCGCTGGTTGTAGCGAAACTTCTTCGACAATTCTTCAGGCGTCCGGGCCAGCGCCAGTTGTTCGGCCTGCAACTTCATACCGGTAAAACGGCCTTCGTTCAGCGCCGACAAGTAACGGCCGCGATGGCGCAACGGTGCCTGGGCATCAGCGGCGGCCGGCAAGATCAATTCGGCATTGCCGAGGTCGAACAGGCCCTTTTTACCACTGCGCTTGAGCACATCCTTGGACAGCGCCAAGTCGCGCCCCCAGGTCGGGATGGCAGCTTTCACTTCGCCATTCTGCTCCCAGGCCAGATAGCGCACCGGGATGTCGGCCAACTGCGCCAGACGCTCGACCACCAGAGGATGAGTCGCGACGCTGCCGCCAAAACGTTGCCAGGCCTGTGCATAAGTCGAGGCGTCGACCTGCGCCCAGCCACGCTCGCGCCAGCTTTGGAATCGGTTGAGCATCAGCCCCTCGGTGCCAGTTCGGTGACGTACGGCAAATGCCAGAAAGCGTCGCGCACCGCGCGATCGGAGAAGCGCTCACGCAAGCGGTCGAACATCAGTTCGGCACACTGGCGACGTTGTTGCTCATCCATCGCGGCCAGATGGTGCAGCCCTTGAGCCAGGTGCTCGGCATCGCCCAGTGGAAACAGAATGCCCACGCCTTCGACCACTTCCCTGGCCCCACCGCACGCGGTGGCGAGCAACGGCACACCGGCAGCCATGGCCTCCAGCAACACCATGCCGAACGGTTCGTGATCGGAACTCAGGGCAAACACATCGAAAGCGCGGAAGTAGCGACGCGCCTCGGGCACCTGGCCGAGGAACAGCACGCGATCGCCGATCCCCAGTTCGCGGGCCAGAGCCTTGAGGTCCTGCTCCAGCCGACCGCTGCCAAGGATCACCAACTGACTATTGGCCGGTAACCCCGGCAGTGCCGTGGCAAAACCGTGCAGCAATGTGGCCTGATCCTTATCCGGATGCAGGCGCCCGACGTTGCCGACAATCCAGGCATCCATCGACAGACCGAGGGTTTCCCGGGCCTCGCGGACCGATACCTGACTGGTCTGCAACGCCGGTACATCGATACGGTTATAGAGCGTCTGAATTCGCCCGACCGGCCATTTCGGCAAGCAACGGCGCATGTCATCACGCACCGCATCGGAGACCCCGAGCAGGCTCAAGCGCTTGCGAAAAATATGTGCGAACAGTTTGCGGCTGCCGCGCTGGTAATCGCCAAACGCGTGATGCACGCCAATGACCGGCAACGAAGTGCCGAGCAAGGCGATGTAGATCGGTTTGAAACGGTGAGCAATGCAGAAACTGAAATTGCGCGACGCGGCGATCTTGCGCAGATCGCCGATGGCGCCCAGCTTCAGGCCACGAATGGCCTTGGAGCTGTACTCCATGAACAGCACTTCATCGGACGCGCAGCTCGCGGCGACCTGACTATCCGCGGCCCCGGTCAGAAACACCGTGGTCACTCGATAACCGGTCCCCACGAACAGGCTGGCATACTGCCGGGCGCAGTCCAGAAACGGCCCGTCATAGCCGTGACAAAACTGCAGCACATGGCGTTCAGCCGAGCGTGTCATAAGCGTCCGCGCCTTCTTTGACCACCAGAATGTCTTCCATGATCAGGTACTGCAGGTCGGAACCGAAGAACATGTTCAAGGCGTCGGTCGGCGAGCAGATCATCGGCTCGCCACGACGGTTGAGCGAGGTGTTCAGCGACACGCCGTTACCGGTCAATACTTCCAGCGCCTTCATCATGTCGTAGTAGCGCGGGTTGTATTCGCGCTTGAGCACCTGGGCCCGGGACGTGCCGTCTTCATGGACGACTTCCGGCACGCGGGTTTTCCACTCTTCAGCCACTTCAAAGGTGAAGGTCATGAACGGCGCCGGGTGATCGATCTTGATCATCTGCGGCGCGACGGTGTCGAGCATCGACGGGCAGAAAGGTCTCCAGCGCTCGCGGAACTTGATCTGATGGTTGATGCGGTCAGCCACACCGGTCGCGCTCGGGCAACCGATGATCGAACGACCGCCCAAGGCGCGCGGACCGAATTCCATGCGGCCCTGGAACCAGGCCACCGGGTTGCCGTCGACCATGATCTTGGCGATGCTTTCCGGCATGTTCTCAAGCTTGCGCCACGCAGGCTTGCTCGGATGACGGGCACAGGCCGCGAGCACGTCTTCGTTGCTGTAGGACGGGCCGAGGTAGACGTGTTCCATCTTCTCGACCGGTACGCCACGGGCGTGGGACACGTAAGCCGCAGCGCCGACCGCGGTACCGGCATCGCCGGACGCAGGCTGAACGAACAGCTCTTTGATGTCGTCGCGGGCAATGATTTTCTGGTTCAACTTGACGTTCAGCGCACAGCCGCCGGCGAAGGCCAGCTTGCCGGTTTCCTTGAGCACATCGCCCAGGTAATGGTCGATCATCTGCAACGCCAGTTTCTCGAACAGCGCTTGCATGCTCGCGGCGTAGTGGATGTACGGTTCGTCGGCGATGTCGCCTTCGCGCTTGGGCCCCAGCCACTCGATCAGCTTCGGCGAGAAGTAGAAACCCTTGCCCTTCTCTTTATAACGACGCAGGCCGATGACGTTGGCGTAGTCGGTGTTGATCACCAGCTCGCCGTTCTCGAACGAGGCCAGACGTGAGAAATCGTATTTGCTGGCGTCGCCGTACGGCGCCATGCCCATGACCTTGAACTCACCGTCGAGCATCTCGAAACCGAGGAACTCGGTAATCGCGCCGTACAGGCCACCGAGGGAGTCCGGATCGAAGAATTCCTTGATCTTGTGGATCTTGCCGTTTTCGCCGTAACCGAAGAAGGTCGTGGCGTATTCACCTTTGCCGTCGATCCCCAGGATCGCGGTTTTCTCTTTGAAACCGGAGCAATGGTAGGCACTGGAGGCATGGGCCAGGTGGTGCTCGACCGGCTCGATCTTGATTTTTTTCGGATCGAAGCCCAGTTGCTCGAGGCACCAGACAATCTTGTTGCGATAGCGCTTGTAGCGACGGTTACCCATCAGGATCGCGTCGAGGGCGCGGTCCGGGGCGTACCAGTAACGCTTGGCGTAGTGCCAGCGAGCCTTGCCGAACAGGCTGATCGGCGCGAACGGAATCGCCACCACATCAACGTCGGACGGCTTGATGCCCGCCTGCTCGAGGCAGAACTTCGCTGATTCGTAGGGCATGCGGTTCTTTGCATGTTTATCGCGCACAAAGCGCTCTTCTTCAGCCGCCGCGACCAGCTTGCCGTCGATATACAAGGCTGCGGAAGGATCATGGCTAAGGGCGCCGGACAGGCCAAGAATCGTCAATGCCACAGGGGTCTAGCCTCTTTAGTCTGCATGCAGGCGCAACGCGCCTCAAAAATTAATGTGCCCTCGCAAGGGGCGAGAGACAGCTAAAGGGCGGGATTATAGCTTAAAAGCGGCGGCAAGCCTCTAGCGTGAAGTGGCAAGCTGGCGCGTTGACAGATGAAGGACCTCGACATAGACTCCTGCGCAAATGGACTGGGGGATCCCGGTCGGCGTTGTGGCCTCGGTGAGTTTCACCGGGGTTTTTCGCTTTCTGAGAGATGGAAAATCTTTAAACCCCAGTTCTCGAAACCCTCCCCCACATTGTTACGCCCACCACTACAGTAGAACTTGCGCTTGAGTACGTCAAAGGCACGATTTTCTTGCCCTGACCGTAAAACGCTCATACCAATGGGTCTTGCAACAAGATCCGCTAGCTGTAACCCCATAGAATTCACTTGCTTGGTTGCAAAGACGATATCGAACGGCAACTGAATGCCCAATCGGTTCGCGCCATCGCACATGCGACGAAACTCCAGTTCAAGCTCGTTATCCTCCCGTTTCCCTCGACGCTCGAAAATCACATGAGTTAAAACGCTCTGTTGATTCTTTTCCTGTAAATACTCATAAAGCGTTTCCAGACAGAAGCCGAGTGCGACGTGATAAGGGTTGTGGACAGGACCTTGTTTTTCGCGAAGGGCAGCTTTGTCGATAACACAGCTGATCAGGACGAAATTGCTGGCTTCAATGATGCCCGTCAACTCATCGAGAAAGGCATGTTTGTGTTGCCTCGACGTGAATAGACTAGAGAACGCTCCTTTTTCTTTTCGAATTTCCAATTCATGCAGACCGATCAGGTCGTGCCCCATATGATTAAATTTAAACTTCTGAAGGGCAGGAATAACCTTTTCGCAATAATGCCTTTTATGAAACACACAAAATGCCAGCACAAACATTGGATAGTTTTGATCTAATGTTTGCATCCCATGATCGCCGCTCTCATCCACATATATTATGAAATCACTGTACCTACCGAACGGAGGTAAAAGCTTTTTCGCCTCAACATTAGTTTCAGCTTCGCTTTCGCTTTCGTTTTCGATTTCAAAAAGAAAAAACTGTTGAGAGGGCAAAATCGGGGTCGACACGAGCTATTCACCCTTTGTTTTCGAGCCAAGTGCGTTAGGTGTAGTACTCACACGCCGGAATACAAAAGAGTTACCCGCGACCCGGCCGCCAGTAAATGCTGATATTGCCGTCCGTAGCCTGCCGGTAAACCGTATAGGGCAAGAAAACCGTGTCAAAGACACCTGAAAGGGTCAGATCCAGCAGTACGAACGGCACAAGAAAGCCCGTTGGATCGGGCGGCGCGTTCAATACGCAAAAGTCGTAAGCCAGACCACTGTAAATGCGAGGGATGGACTGACAGTACGTCTTTTGCTTTCTGAGGCTGCGAACCGCATCTTCGTCATTCTGCAACACCGTGACAGCGGTTCCACAGCCGGATAGCACCAGTGAGAAAGTGCTCAGCAACACAGCCATTTTTATCGTCAAAATCTGCCCTCCGAGAACGTCAGGCAAACTAGCATCGTGGCTATTCAGGGCACAGTTCACGGCATCTGTAGATCATGTAGGACGATTCATAAAAACTTGTCCGCCTCTGCCACCGGGCCACTTGGCTGACAGTTCCTGCCTCTTCGCGAGTAAGCCCGCTCCCACAATTAATCTTCTGTGAACACAAAAAGTGTGCTCGGCGCAGATCAATTGTGGGAGCGGGCTTGCTCGCGAAAGGGTCGAAGACCCGATTCAGGCAGCGCTAGAGATATCTTTGGGCAAACGCTGATCAATCACCTGATACAACGCACTGCTCTCTGGCCAATTGCGCATGAATCGCGCCCGGTCCCGCGCATACGCGGGAGCAAAGCTACTGACGGAGTCATGCTGACGCATTGAATCCAGATCGATCAGCGCCCAGCGATCCTGCTGCCAGAACAGGTTGTGGCCCTTGAAATCGCCATGACTGATCCGCTCGCGAATCAGCTCGGCGAACAGATGATCCAGGGCCTGCAACTCGGCTTGCGGCGCTTCGCCGCTTTCCACGTACGGCGCAAAGCGCTCGATGATGTCTGGCCCCGGCAAATACTCGGTCACCAGGTACGCCCGGCTGCGCAACCACAGAAAACGCTTCTCCAGCAAGGCCAATGGCTTGGGCGTGGCGATGCCCAGAAACGCCAGGCGATTGCCTTCACGCCATGAGTGCCAGGCGCGGCTCGGGCGCCAGAAACGTTTGAGCCAGTGGGCAAAGCCTTTGATGTTGTAGCGCTTGACCACCAGCGTGCGCCCGGCCACGTCGACCTTGCCGACGCTCGCCGAGCCGCCGGTCTTGTACAGATGGCCCTGATCGAGCAAGGCGTCGGCCTGCTCCAGCACCGGCAGCATCGCTGCCTCTTCCTCGCGGCGAATCGCTCGCAAGCCGAACGCTCCGCGCTGGACACTGAACAACGTGCACTCGCGGCCAACTTTGATCAGGAAGTCCTTCAAACGCCAGCGACGGATCTTGTCGATCTGCTTCTGCAGCGCTTCCATAGGCAAGGCATGCTCGCCGTTGCCCAGCAGGTAATACACCAGCAACTCTTCGGTGAAGGGTTCCAGCGATTTGGGCAACTGGGCAAAAAACACCCCGAGGTTTTCCAGGACTTTGTGCTGCGACAGTGGCTTGCCAGCCGTCTCGACACAGATCCCGGCGCCATCGATCAAATAAAGCTGACCGCCATGGCGCAGCAGGTTGTCCAGATGCAGGTCTTCCTGCCACAGGCCTTTGCTGTGCAATTGCCCAATCGCGCCCAACGCCTCGGCCAGCACCGCGGATTGTTCATCCGCCAGCACGGGCAAGTGTTCGACCTGTTTCCAGGCATCCCCCAGGCTCTGGGCGCCCTCAAGGAAATCGAACAGCAGCCAGCCGCCCTCGCCGTCCTTCAGACCATCAGCCAATAGCAGCGGAGTGGTCAATCCTTGAGCTGCGAGCAAACGCACGCCGTCCAGTTCACGCTGAAAATGCCGCGCCGCTTTGCCGCCGACCAGCAACTTGGCCAGCACCGGCCGGCCGCGCCAGCCCCCGGCGCCAACATAACGCTGCCCCGGCAACACCCGCAGCAGGCTCAACAGCTGTAACTCGGCAGGTCCCGCGGCATCGGCCAGTGGAATGTTCAGCGGCAGGCTCGGGCTGCGGCCGGCGTTTTTCAGCTCGGACAAGCGCATCAGCGCGTCTCCTTGTGACTGCGCCGCGCACTCAGGCGCGATACCCATCGGTCCACCAGCGAACTGTTCAATGGCTGATCCAGATAAACCGCCAACAACTCGCGCAGCTGACTTTCGCTCCATTCCGGCGCCCGACGCAGCAACGGTTCCAGGTCCTTGACCCGATCTCGTTGGCCGAACAACAGCGGGCGGGTTTTTTCCAGATCGATCAACTGAGCCTGATAGCCGTCACCGGTGGCCTGGAGAAAAATGTGCTTGGGATAGAAGCAACCGTGGAGTTGACGCACCTCGTGCAGGCGTCGCGCCAGTTGCCCACAGGCTTTGAGAATCGCCGAATGCTGCGCCGCGCTCAGGTCGGACCAGCGCTGCAACAGTGAATCCAGATCATCCCAACCGTCCAGTGCACGGGTCAGCAAAATCGCCCGGACTTCGCCCTCGACCTTGCGCTCACCGAAGAACGCCGCCTGCAGCGCCGGAACACCCAGTTTCTGATAAAGACTGATGTTGCGAAACTCGCGGGCAAAACTCGGCTCGCCAAAGGGCGAATGCCATGTACGCGTCAGGTAGTTGCTCTGGCGTTTGAGGTAGTAGCCATGACCTTCCAGCTCCAGCCGAAACACACTGCTCCAGCCACCAGCGGCGGTGTTGGGCTCATCCACCGCGTCGAGCTGCTTGGCCCAGAGTGCGTCGAAGGTGCCGAGGCCATGACGTTCGAGCAGCGCACGGTCTTCAGCAGCCAGAAAATCAGTCATTCGCGTCCCTCGAAAAATCTCACCACGTGCCGAATCCGTTTCTTGTCGGCGGCATCGAGCCGGGTGCATTGGCGATATTGCAGATAAAAGCGCAGGCGCTGGGTGGCCGATAGATGATACTTGGCGACTTTGTCGAGGCAAGCCAGGTCTTTGGTGATCCGGTACTTGAGCCAGAAGCCGCGCCAGAAATCACCGTTGGGGCAGTCAATCAAAAACAGCCGGGCCTCATCGTCGATCAGCAGGTTGCGCCACTTCAAATCGTTATGGGTAAAGCGGTGGTCGTGCATGGTCCTGGTATAGCCCGCCAGTTGTCGACTGATGTTGTCGACCCAGGCGCGGTCCGCCAGTTTCGGATCATGCCGGTCAGCCAGGGCCGACAAGTCTTCGGTATGCGGCAGTTCGCGCGTGATCATCGCCCCACGGTCGTATGCCGCGCCGCGTCGCTCCAATCCCCAGGCCACCACTTCGGCGGTGGGAATGCCCCACTTGGCGAAACGCTTGAGGTTCTGCCACTCGGCTTTCACCCGGGGCTTGCCCAGGTAACGACGCAGGCCTTTGCCGGCACCGACGTAGCGTTTGACGTAATAGTTGACGCCATTGCGCTGGACGCGAATGACCTCGGACAGTGGGTCGCGGGTCAGTCGCTCGCCCTCGAGGGCAAACACCGCGTCAAGGCTGCCGAAGTCTGCTGCCAGATCGCTGTAAGCAGGTTCCAGTGTCCAACCCGACATCAGAGCGCATCCCCGTATCGCTGTTTACGCTCGTAGAGCTTGTTGGCCTTGCCTTCGAGCCATGCCAGCAGCCCCGTTTCTTCAACCAGAATCTGACGCAGGGGCTGTTGGAAATAACCCTTGAGGAAGCGCAGTTTGTCGCGACGGGTCAGGCCAATGTCGAGCGCCGAAAAATACAGCGCCGCCAGGTCCTTGTTGCGCCAGCGTTGGGTAATCGTCGGACGGGTCTGAGCACGGTGCAGATCGATCACCGACAATTTGAAATCATCAAAGGTCACCGGTTTATCGGTGTGCAGCAGGAAGTGGCAGATGTAGCAGTCGCGGTGGTTGACCCCGGCGCGGTGCATCATGCCGGTCATGCGCGCGACTTCGGCGATCAAGGCGCGCTTGAGTTTCGGCTCGGGCGGTTGCTTGACCCAGTCGACGCTGAAATCTTCGAGGCTGACGGTGGGCGCCAGCTCTTGCGTGACGATGAACGAATGCTGGTCCGCCGGGTTGCTGCCCTTTTCGCCGTAAGCGACGGCGGTCATGGTCGGCACGCCGACTTCTTGCAGGCGCTGAATAGCCTTCCACTCCTGGCCTGCGCCAAGCACCGGCAGCTTGGCGGTCAGCAGGTTCTTGAAGATCTCGCCCCAACCGATGCCACGGTGGATCTTCACGAAAAACCCGTGGCCGTCCACTTCAGTACGCAGTGTCCGGCGTGCTTCAAGCTCGCGGTACACCTCGCCCTTGAGGCCCTCGACTTCGGCGAACGGGTCGCGTCCGGCCCAGAGGCTCTTGAACGGTTCAGCCAGCATCAACTTCATTAAGCGTGCTCCGCCAGAATCACATCGGCCGCGTGCTGCGGCATGCTGTAGAGGTCGGCCGTCTCGGCGAAAGCCACGCCGTTGCGACCCCAGGCCGCCCGTGCATCTGCATCGTTCAACATGCCGGTCAGGTATTGAGTCAGTTGCGCCTGATCGAAAGGCTCATCCAGCACCAGACCCGCATCTGCCTCGGCGATGTAATGGGCGTAGCCGCACACCGCACTCACCAGCACCGGCAAGCCGGCCACCAAGGCTTCAAGCAGCACCGTCCCGGTATTTTCGTTGTACGCCGGGTGGATCAACAGATCGGCGCCGAGCAGGAAACGCGGGATATCGCTGCGACCCTTGAGAAACTGCACGTTGTCACCGAGCCCCAATGTGGCGCTCTGCAACTGGAATACTTTGGGGTCGTCCTGGCCAATTACAAACAGTCGGGTGCGTTTTTTCAGCTCGACGGGCAACGCGGCCAGTGCCTTGAGGCTGCGGTCCACGCCTTTGGTCTTGAACCCGGAGCCGATCTGCACCAGCAACAGTTCATCGTCCTTCAGGTTGAACTCGGCGCGGAACCCGGCGCGAATGTCATCCGCGTTCGCCGGGCGACGACGATCCTGGGCGATGCCCGGTGGCAGTAGGTGGAAACGTTCGGTCGGCGTGTCGTAATGCTTGATAAACAGTGGCTGCTGCACTTCGGAAATCATCAGCACTTCGGTTTTTGCGTCCTTGGCGAACACCGCGCGCTCGTACTCGGCGAAGTGCCGGTAGCGACCCCAGCGACGGTACAGCGAGTTGCGCAGGTTTTGCGCCTTGTCTTCGAAGCAGCCGTCGGCGGCGTAGTAAACGTCCAGGCCCGGCATTTTGTTGAAACCGATCAGGCGGTCCACCGGGCGCTTGGCCAGATCGGCCTCCATCCACTCGGTGAGTTTCTCGTTGCGCCGATGATTGAAGAACGCCTTCACCGGTGCCACCAGCACCTCGAAACCCGGCGGAATGTCGCCTTCCCAAATCAGCGTGTAGACGCGAATCCGATGGCCGCGCTGCTGACACTCCAGGGCGATGCGCATGAAATCGCGCTGCAGACCACCAAAGGGAAAGTACTTGTACAGGACAAATGCCAATTGCATCAGCGCAGCTCCTCAGCCAGTAACAACGTGCTCAGTCGGCTCGCGACACGCTCGGGATTCAGACGCGTGAAGCACAGGGGCCACTCGCGTTTCAGGTCGAACCGACGGGCATCGTCGGCCGTCGGTTGATAGGTGCATTTCTTTTGCAGGCACGGCGCGCAGGGGAAGTCGCTGGCGATGTGAATCTGCGACTTGCCGTACGCACCGGTCAGGCCCGGGTTGGTCGGGCCGAACAGCGACAGGGTCGGCACATCCAGCGCTGCGGCCAGATGACCGAGACCGGTGTCCACCGCCACGCAGGCTTGCGCCCCGGCCAGGACTTTGCCGACCCCCGCCAGGTTCAGCTTGGGCAGCACTTCGACGTGTTTCATGTCTTTGGCGATGCGCTCGGCACGGGCCTTTTCGATCGGATTGCCCCACGGCAGCTTCACCGCCACGCCGAGATACCCCACCCGCTCGGCCAGCTCACGCCAGTAGGCTTCGGGCCAGTGTTTGGTGTCCCAGGTGGTGCCGTGGAGAAACACCACGTAAGGATTCTTGCGCGGCAACTCCACCAGTCGCTCGACGTTCAAGCCGTAGTCGCCCAGCCCTTTTGGCAGGTCGTAACCCAAGGCCACCGCGAACAACTGACGCACTCGCTCTACCGCGTGCTGCCCACGGGCCACGGCCAGACGTCGGGAATAGAAACGCGCGGCAATGGGTTCGCGGGCCGAGTTCTTGTCCAGCCCGGCCACCGGCGCTTTGGCATAGCGGGTCAGCAACGCGCTTTTCAGCAGGCCCTGGGCATCGATCACCAAGTCATATTTCGTCGCGCGTATGCTTTGCTTGAAACGCTTCCACTCACCACTTTTGATGGTCTGCCAGATGTTCTTGCGCCAGCGACGGATCGCCACCGGAATCACCTTGCCCACGGCCGGGTGCCAGGTCGGAATCTCGGCGAAACCTTCTTCCACCACCCAGTCGAATGTGATGCCGGGGATCGCCCGCGCCGCGTCGGTCAACGCTGGCAACGCATGAATCACGTCGCCCAGCGAAGAAGTCTTGATCAACAGTACCCGCAAACTATTTGACCTCGACCACAGTGCCCAGCAACCGCTGCAAGGCTTCGTTCACCGCTTTCGGCATGAGTTGGCGCAAGCAATTGTAATGACCGAAACGGCAGGTGCGATCGAAGCATGGACTGCATTCGATGCCCAGGCGCACGATTTCGACGTGCTCGGCCAGTGGCGGTGTGAAACCCGGCGACGTCGAGCCGTACACCGCCACCAATGGGCGGTTCAGCGCAGCGGCCACGTGCATCAGGCCCGAGTCGTTGGAGACCACCGCGTCAGCGCAAGACAGCAGATCGATGGCCTCGGCCAGGGAAGTGCCGCCACTGAGGTTCACCGACTCTTCACGCAGCCCCGGAATCAGCCGCGCTCGAATGTCTTCGCCCACCCCGTGATCGTTTTTCGAACCGAACAGCCAGACTTGCCAGCCTTCACGGATCTTCGCTTCGGCGACCTTGGCGTAATGCTCGGATGGCCAGCGTTTGGACTCACCGAACTCGGCGCCGGGGCACAGCGCCAACACCGGACGGTCGAGGGCCAGACCGAACTTGGCCAGTGCGCCGTCGCGGGTCACCGGCTCGATCTGCAGGCTCGGCCGTGGATACGGCTTCGGCAGCTCGACGCCGGGCTCAAAGGCCAGCGCCATGAAGCGCTCGATCATCAGCGGGTAACGTTCTTTTTCGAGCGTGCGCACGTCATTGAGCAGGCCGTAGCGGAACTCGCCGCGCCAGCCGGTGCGTTTCGGGATGCCGGCAAAAAACGGCACCAGTGCCGACTTCAGGGAATTGGGCAGCAGGATGGCCTGGTCATACTGACCGGCCAGGGATTTACCGATGCGCCGACGCGTCGCCAGCTCCAGCACGCCGTGGCCGAGCGGGAAGCTCAAGGCCTGGCGTACTTCGGGCATGCGCTCGAGGATCGGCCGGCTCCACTCGGGGGCCAGCACGTCGATTTCGCACTGCGGGTGGCGTTGTTTGAGACACTGAAAAAGTGTCTGCGCCATCACCATGTCACCGACCCAACTGGGCCCAACGATCAGAATTTTCATGTGGTTTCCAAAAACGAGCAGGGGAGGCATACGCCTCCCCGCCTCGAGAATCCAGCACCTGCGGGGTGAACCGTCAGGTCATTTGGACGAGCCGATCAGGGCTCGTCGGATCAATTTAATACACATTCATGTCAATCAGCATAAACCTCTGTGGCGAGGGAGCTTGCTCCCGCTGGGCTGCGCAGCAGCCCCAAAACTTGCCACCACATTCTCATCTGACAGACCGCACAAGCTGATTTGGGAGCGCTTCGCACTCCAGCGGGAGCAAGCTCCCTCGCCACAAAAGCCCGCTCCCACATTTGAATCTCGTCGATCAGCTTAACCCCAGCTCGCGCCAGATTCGCATTACCTGCCGTCGTTCATCCGCAAACTGGTCGCCCGGTATCACGCCGGCGTCCTTCTGCAAGGCCTCCCGGTGAGCAGCGGAGCGATAGGCTTTATAGGCCTCACGCAACAGGCTGGCATCTTCGGCAGGCATCAGCCCGACCTCCTCCAACCCTTCCAGAATGCGGATATTGTCGGTATAGCGCAGCAATGACGGATGCGCTTCAGACCACGCCAGAGCCGCGTATTGCACCATAAATTCAATATCGACGATACCTCCGGCGTCCTGCTTGAGATCGAACGGCGCCGTGGCCTCGAAGGCATTTGCCGCGGTGCCCGCAGTGGTGCTCTTGCTGCCCAGATTATCGCGCATCTTGGCGCGCATCTCGCTGACCTCCTGGCGCAAGGTCGACAGGTCCCGCGGTTTGGCCAACACCGCCGCGCGAACCTTCTCGAACGCCTGGCCGACATTCTGACTGCCCACCAGCACCCGCGCCCGTACCAGCGCCTGATGCTCCCAGGTCCAGGCTTCGTTTTCCTGATACCGGGCAAATGCCCCCAGGGAACTCACCAGCAAACCGGACGCACCGGACGGCCGCAGGCGCATGTCTACTTCATACAGCTGACCGGAGTTGGTCTGGGCCGTCAGCAAGTGAATGATTCGCTGCCCCAGCCGGGTGAAGAACTGTGCGCCGTCGATGGGTTTCGGGCCGTCGGTTTCCGCTTGCGGATCCGCGTCATGAATGAACACCAGGTCCAGGTCCGAACTGTGCCCCAGCTCCAGACCGCCGACTTTCCCGTAACCGACAATGATGAAACCCGGATCGCACAAGGTGCCATCGGTGCACAGTGGCGTACCGTACTTGGCCACAGTCTGGCGCCAGGCCAGAGCCAGCACCTGTTCGAGGATCGCTTCGGCGAGCCAGGTCAGGTAATCACTGACCTTCATCAATGGCAGGCTGCCGGCGATTTCCGAGGCGGCAACGCGCAAGCGGTGCGCCAGTTTGAAATGCCGCAGAGCTTCCATTTGTTGTTCGAGGTCGTCTTCGGGGATCCGCGTCAACCGCTCACGCAATTCGGCGGCCAGTTCCGGCGCCAGCGGAGGCTTGAACAACCGGCCCTCGTTGAGCAATTCGTCGAGCAGCAATGGGAAGCG
The DNA here is from genome assembly GCF_059695645.1 of Pseudomonas sp. LBUM1673. NCBI lineage: Bacteria > Pseudomonadati > Pseudomonadota > Gammaproteobacteria > Pseudomonadales > Pseudomonadaceae > Pseudomonas > Pseudomonas sp. LBUM1673. Next base: position 565,820 of record NZ_CP166780.1, on the reverse strand, counting down.
AGTGATCTGCTCGGCAATCCACGGGCTCGCAGCACACAGCGTCAGCAAGCGGCGCAGGGCGCCGGGGTTCTCGGTCAACAACACCAGATAAGCGGAACGACGCGCCACGGCTTCCACCAGCGGCAGCACCCGCTCCAGCACCAGATCGGGGTTGGCATGTTCCACGGCCTGAGCCAACAAGCGCGGAATAAAAGCATCGAGGCGCTCACGCCCCAAGCGCTGCATGGCGCGCAATTGCGGGCTGCCGCGCAGGCTGGCCAAGGCTTTCAGCGCCTTGGTGGCATCGGCGAAACCGCCCTCTTCCAGCTGACGGCACGCAGCCCCTTCATCCTGAGCCTCTTCCCACAGCGGCAGCCATTCCCCGCCGACCACCACTTCGCTCTCGGTGCCTTGCTCTTCATCCGGATCGGCGATCACCTGACCGAAGTGCCAGGCCACCCGGCCACGCCAGTACATCAGTTGTTCGTGGAACGCCGTCCAATTGACAAACCCGAGCATAAAGGCAATGCGCGCCTGATCCTGCGGGCTATCCGGCAGCATCTGGGTCTGGCGGTCGGCAATCGCCTGGATCGCGTGTTCGGTGTAACGCAGGAATTCGTAACCTTCGCGCAATTCGCTGACCACCGCCGCCGGCAAGTAACCCTGACCTTCCAGGGTGCTCAGTACTTTTAATAGAGGACGTTGCTGCAGGCTCAGATCGCGGCCACCGTGAATCAGCTGGAAGGCCTGGGCGATAAATTCGACTTCGCGGATACCGCCGGAGCCGAGCTTGATGTTGTCGGCCATGCCCTTGCGCCGGACTTCCTGCTGGATCAGCTGCTTCATGGTGCGCAGCGCTTCGATGGCCGAGAAGTCCAGGTAACGCCGGTAAACGAACGGTCGCAGCATGTCGAGCAACTGGGCGCCGGCCACCTGATCGCCGGCCACCACTCGCGCCTTGATCATCGCGTAGCGCTCCCAGTCACGGCCCTGATCCTGGTAATACTGCTCCAGCGCATTGAAACTCAGCACCAGCGCGCCGGACGAACCGTAAGGGCGCAAGCGCATATCGACGCGGAACACGAAACCGTCGACGGTCATCGGGTCCAGGGCCTTGATCAGGCGCTGGCCGAGGCGAATGAAAAACTCCTGGTTATCCAGCGACCGTTTCACGCCGACGGTTTCGCCGCCCTCGGGGTAGGCGAAGATCAGGTCGATGTCCGACGACAGGTTCAGCTCCACGGCGCCGAGCTTGCCCATGCCAAGGATGACCATCTGCTGCGGCGCACCGCTGCGCCGCCCGGTAGGCGTGCCGAACTGCTGGCAATGCCGCTGATACAACCACTGATAGGCCTGATCGATGCTGGCATCGGCCATGTCCGAGAGGTCGCGACAGCTCTGGATCAGATCGGCCTGGCGGGTCAGGTCGCGCCAGATGATCCGCACTTGCTGGCGGGTACGCTGGCGACGCAGGGCACGGCCAAGTTGGTCGTCGGTTTCGGCTGCGTTCACCGCCGTCGCAATCTGTGCGCACAACTCGCCCGGCGCAAAGGCGCGGTCCAGTTCACCTGACTGCACCAGCTCCAACAACATCAAAGGGTCACGCAGACTCTGTTCAATGACAAAATCGCTGGCAGCGGTGACGCGGGCAAATTGCGCCCAGTGCTCAGGCGTCCAGGTGGACAGGCCATGATCGTGGGGAAAAACCGAGACGGCCGTACGGAACGACTGCTCGGCACGGGTGACCAATGGCAGGAGAACATCGGGCAGTTCGGCAAGCGAAGGCAGGCTCATGGTCTATCCTTGATCGGCGTGCGAAAGGCTGCATGTAGTGATTCGTGAAAACACGCTACCTGACTGAGTGTCGAACAAAGGTTAGAAATAGCTGAAATTTCTTTATTTTTGGCAGCGATCATCAAGCTCTCACCTTTTCTGGTTGGCAAAAGACCAACCTTAACGATTATTCTCACAACGCAGCCGGAGGCTACAAGCCAATCATCTGTAGTTTTACTACTCGTCTATACATTCGAAAGGCTGAAATGCCCGAAGATTTGTAGTAAAACTACACGCCGCCGGAACAACCTATCGGCAATCCAAGAATTTATAATCGTCTGCCCACAAGGCCAGTCGCAAACTCAGGCAACCGATTCTGGAAGCCTTTCCGCCCTGGAGCAAGCCATGCAAGACCTCGATCCCGTCGAAACCCAGGAATGGCTGGACGCCCTGGAATCGGTTCTCGACAAAGAAGGCGAAGACCGTGCTCACTATCTGATGACCCGTATGGGCGAACTCGCGACCCGTAGCGGCTCGCAGCTCCCTTACGCCATCACCACGCCATACCGCAACACGATCCCCGTCACCCACGAAGCACGCATGCCTGGCGACCTGTTCATGGAACGCCGCATTCGCTCGTTGGTACGCTGGAACGCGATGGCCATGGTTATGCGCACGAACCTGAAAGATTCTGACCTGGGCGGTCACATCTCCAGCTTCGCCTCCAGTGCAACTCTGTATGACATCGGCTTCAACTACTTCTTCCAGGCCCCGAGCGACGAACACGGCGGCGACCTGATCTACTTCCAGGGCCACACCTCGCCAGGCGTTTACGCCCGCGCGTTCATGGAAGGCCGCATCACCGAAGACCAGATGAACAACTTCCGCCAGGAAGTGGACGGTCAGGGCCTGTCGTCCTACCCGCACCCATGGCTGATGCCTGATTTCTGGCAGTTCCCGACCGTATCCATGGGTCTGGGCCCGATCCAGGCGATCTACCAGGCACGCTTCATGAAGTACCTGGAAGCCCGTGGTTTCATCCCTGAAGGCAAGCAAAAAGTCTGGTGTTTCCTGGGCGACGGCGAGTGCGACGAGCCGGAATCCCTGGGTGCCATCTCGCTGGCTGGCCGCGAGAAGCTGGACAACCTGATCTTCGTCATTAACTGCAACCTGCAGCGCCTTGATGGCCCGGTTCGCGGCAACGGCAAGATCATCCAGGAACTCGAAGGCGTGTTCCGCGGTGCTCAGTGGAACGTGACCAAAGTCATCTGGGGCCGTTTCTGGGACCCACTGCTGGCCAAAGACGTCGACGGCATCCTGCAACGCCGCATGGACGAAGTCATCGACGGCGAGTACCAGAACTACAAAGCCAAAGACGGCGCGTTCGTGCGTGAACACTTCTTCAACTCGCCAGAACTCAAGGCGATGGTTGCAGACTTGTCCGACGACGAGATCTGGAAACTCAACCGTGGCGGCCACGACCCGTACAAGGTCTACGCGGCGTACCACGAAGCGGTCAACCACAAAGAACAACCGACCGTCATCCTGGCCAAAACCATCAAGGGTTATGGCACCGGTGCCGGCGAAGCGAAAAACACTGCGCACAACACCAAGAAAGTCGATGTCGACAGCCTGAAGTTGTTCCGCGATCGCTTCGACATTCCGGTCAAAGACGACGAACTGGAAAACCTGCCGTTCTTCAAGCCAGAGCCAAACAGCGCCGAAGCCCGCTACCTGAGCGAGCGCCGCACTGCACTGGGCGGTTTCGTGCCGCAGCGCCGCGCGCAAAGCTTCAGCGTTCCGACCCCATCGCTGGATACCCTCAAGGCTATCCTCGACGGTTCGGGCGACCGTGAAATCTCCACCACCATGGCCTTCGTGCGGATCCTCGCGCAACTGGTCAAGGACAAGGAAATCGGCCCGCGCATCGTCCCGATCATCCCGGACGAAGCCCGTACCTTCGGTATGGAAGGCATGTTCCGTCAGTTGGGCATCTACTCGTCCGTCGGCCAGCTCTACGAGCCAGTCGATAAAGACCAGGTGATGTTCTACAAAGAAGACAAGAAGGGCCAGATCCTCGAAGAAGGCATCAACGAAGCGGGCGCCATGAGCTCCTTCATCGCTGCCGGTACTTCGTACTCCAGCCACAACCAGCCAATGCTGCCGTTCTACATCTTCTACTCGATGTTCGGCTTCCAGCGTATCGGCGACCTGGCCTGGGCCGCTGGCGACAGCCGCACCCGTGGCTTCCTGATCGGCGGTACCGCAGGCAGAACCACGCTGAACGGCGAAGGCCTGCAACACGAAGACGGTCACAGCCACATCCTGGCTGCCACCATCCCGAACTGCCGCACCTTTGATCCAACCTACGGCTACGAGCTGGCGGTGATCATTCAGGACGGCATGAAGAAGATGACCGAAGAGCAGCAGGACGTTTTCTACTACATCACCGTGATGAACGAGTCCTACCAGCAACCAGCCATGCCGGCCGGTGTCGAGGAAGGCATCATCAAGGGCATGTACCTGCTCGAGGAAGACACCCGCGAAGCGGCGCACCACGTTCAGCTGATGGGCTCCGGCACCATCCTGCGTGAAGTCCGTGAAGCGGCGAAGATCCTGCGTGAAGAGTTCAACGTCGGCGCTGACGTGTGGAGCGTTACCAGCTTCAACGAACTGCGTCGCGATGGCCTGGCCGTCGAGCGCAGCAACCGTCTGCACCCGGGCCAGAAGCCTAAACTGAGCTACGTCGAAGAGTGCCTGAACGGCCGTAAAGGTCCGGTCATCGCGTCTACCGACTACATGAAGCTGTTCGCTGAACAAATTCGTCAGTGGGTCCCGTCCAAGGAATTCAAAGTCCTGGGCACCGATGGTTTCGGCCGCAGTGACAGCCGCAAGAAGCTGCGTCACTTCTTTGAAGTCGACCGTCATTTCGTGGTGTTGGCAGCCCTGGAAGCCTTGGCTGACCGTGGTGACATCGAACCTAAAGTGGTGGCTGAAGCCATCGCCAAGTTCGGTATCAACCCGGAAAAACGCAACCCACTGGACTGCTGAGGAGACACTCTGTGAGCGAACTCATTCGCGTACCTGACATCGGCAGCGGTGAAGGTGAAGTAATTGAACTGTTTGTGAAGGTCGGCGACCGTATCGAAGCCGACCAGAGCATCCTGACACTTGAGTCGGACAAGGCGAGCATGGAAGTGCCTGCGCCGAAGGCCGGCATCATCAAGAGTTTGAAAGTGAAGCTGGGCGATCGCCTGAAAGAAGGCGACGAACTGCTGGAACTGGAAGTCGAAGGTGCCGCAGCTGCGGCCCCTGCAGCTGCCGCTGCGCCAGCCGCCAAGGCTGAAGCTGCGCCTGCTCCTGCTGCCGCGAAAGCGCCAGCTGCTCCAGCCGCAGCACCTGCTGCTGCCAGCGTTCAGCAAGTGCACGTGCCGGACATCGGTTCGGCGGGCAAGGCCCAGATCATCGAGATCCAGGTCAAGGTCGGCGACACCGTCGCGGCTGATCAGTCGCTGATCACCCTGGAATCCGACAAGGCCAGCATGGAAATTCCATCGCCTGCCGCTGGCGTGGTCAAGGCCATCAGCGTCAAGCTCAATGACGAAGTCGGCACCGGCGACCTGATTCTGGACCTGGAAGTGGCGGGTGCTGCTGCACCGGCCGCGGCCGCGCCAGCCCAGGCCGCTGCCGCTGCTCCGGCGCCAGCCGCTGCGGCTCCGGCGGCTCCAGTTGCCGACACCGTTCAGGACATTCACGTCCCGGACATCGGTTCGGCGGGCAAGGCCAAGATCATCGAAGTGCTGGTCAAGGCTGGCGACACCGTCACCGCCGACCAGTCGCTGATCACCCTGGAATCCGACAAGGCGAGCATGGAAATTCCATCGCCTGCCGCCGGCGTGGTGGAAAGCGTTTCCATCAAGCTGGATGACGAAGTCGGTACCGGCGACCTGATCCTGAAGCTGAAAGTCAAAGGCGCTGCGCCTGCTGCGGCTCCGGCTCCGGCGCCAGCCGCTGCTGCACCTGCTGCTTCTGCTCCAGCCGCCGCACCTGCTGCTCCGGCACCTTCCGCACCTGCGGCTGCACCGGCCAAGCCGGGCGCCAAGGTTCACGCAGGCCCTGCGGTGCGCCAACTGGCCCGTGAATTCGGCGTCGAGCTGAGCGCGGTCAGCCCAAGCGGCCCGCACGGTCGCGTGCTGAAAGAAGACGTGCAGGTTTACGTCAAAGCCATGATGCAGAAGGCCAAGGAAGCACCGGCCGCTGGCGGCGCAACCGGCGGCGCGGGCATCCCGCCGATTCCGGTCGTGGACTTCAGCCGCTTCGGCGAAATCGAAGAAGTGCCGATGACTCGCCTGATGCAAATCGGCGCGTCGAGCCTGCATCGCAGCTGGCTGAACATTCCTCACGTGACTCAGTTCGATTCGGCTGATATCACCGAGCTGGAAGCGTTCCGTATTGCTCAGAAAGCCGTTGCAGAGAAGGCTGGCGTCAAGCTGACCATCCTGCCGCTGCTGCTCAAATCCTGCGCGCACCTGCTCAAGGAACTGCCGGACTTCAACAGTTCGCTGGCGCCAAGCGGCAAGGCGATCATTCGCAAGAAGTACGTGAACATCGGCTTCGCGGTCGACACCCCTGAAGGCCTGCTGGTACCGGTCATCAAGAACGTCGACCAGAAGAGCCTGTTGCAACTGGCAGCCGAAGCCGCTGTGCTGGCCGCCAAGGCCCGCGACAAAAAGCTCACCGCTGACGACATGCAAGGCGCCTGCTTCACCATTTCCAGCCTCGGCCACATTGGCGGCACCGGCTTCACGCCTATCGTCAACGCGCCGGAAGTGGCGATCCTCGGTGTTTCCAAGGCAACCATCCAGCCAGTCTGGGACGGCAAAGCCTTCCAGCCGAAGCTGATGCTGCCGCTGTCGCTGTCCTACGATCACCGTGTGATCAACGGCGCCGCTGCTGCACGCTTCACCAAGCGTCTGAGCGACCTGCTGGCGGACATCCGCACCATCCTGCTGTAACACCGGCCGGCCCTCCTTCACCGGAGGGCCTGTCGCGTTCCATGTTTTCCGAGCGCCACGCTCGTACCTCAACCCCGCCAATTTGGCGGGGCTTTTTTTGCCCTGAAGAAAGCCCTCCGCGTTTCAGCATTCTATGTAGCAGCTGCCGAAGGCTGCGTTCGGCTGTAGCAGCTGTCGAGCTTGCGAGGCTGCGTTCGGCTGCGCAGCAGTCGTCAAACCATAACTTGGACTCACGGCTGCTACGCAGCCGAACGCAGCCTTCGGCAGCTGCTACAGATCGCATTACGGCTGAACTGACTGGAATTGGGCCCTTCTCCGAGTTTTATTCCTACATCCAAGGCTTACGCTGCCTACAACTCAAGTCCACTTCCGCCCGATATTTTTCGCGAGCCAATAACTAGTCTTAGTTACGAGGATTCCTAATAGAAACTTCGAAAACTTAACTTGCTTAGTTAGCATTAATTCGAACGGATTCGAACATGTTCAAACCGACTGTCGGCCCTATCATTGGCCACACCACAACTAACCATGCCCGTATTTTCTTGCGCGGAGCATTACAGGACAATGCCTTGGTATTTGCAGGCATCCGTTATCGACGCACTGGCGAGGAACACTGGTCCAAAGGCCTGTTTGCAAAACTGACCATCGTGCGTGATATGTCTGATGTGATTGCACTCAACGATCTTGCCAGCGATACCGACTATGAATACCAGGCCGGCTGGTTCAGCCCCATGAGCCCGGTGCATACCGTGGAGACGGTTCAGGAACTGCCGCTGCAATGGCCGCGGGAGCTCTACCGTTTTCGCACGCAATCCAGCAAAACCACCCAGCCTCGGGCCTATGTGGTCGGCTCATGTCGCTACCTGCGACTGACCGCCGGCATTGCGTCGGCCCCGCATTTGGGCGACCGGATTTTTGCCTCGATCACCCGCCTGGCGGAACACGCCGAGCCGCCCATCAGCGCCATGCTGATGACCGGCGACCAAATCTACGTCGATGACCTGAATCTCGTGGCCCCTGACCGGGAATACAAGGACATCCTCAGCAAGTACCGCACGGCCTTTTCGCAACCTCATATATCGAAGTTAATGTCCGGCACGCCGACTTACATGATCCTCGACGACCATGAAATTGAGGACAACTGGCCCGCCAATAAAAGCAAGAGCGATACTTACTTATACAGAAACGCCATGGCGGCGTATGAGCTATATCAAGTCAGTCACAGCCCCGTACATGAGCTTCTTGCCAACGGGCAAGTAAACAGAACGCAGCTGCCGCACTATTGGTATCAATTCACCGATGGCGATATCGAATGGTTTATTACCGACAGCCGAACCCGACGCAATCTGTCGGCCAACGACCGGCGCATCCTTAACGAAGAACAGGAACAGGCGCTGCTCAAATGGCTGATCAACAGCCCTGCCCGGGTCAAATTCGTGGTCACCAGCGTCATGTTCTACCCCGACCGCAAACTTCACGGCGATGACGCCTGGAAAGCCTTCCCGGAACAACGGCTACGGTTGCTGGAGACGATTCGCACGCGCGGCATCAAGAATGTCTTCATCATTTCCGGCGATGTCCACGGCTCCCTGACCAGTCGTCTGACCCACAGCGAGAATCCGGATTTCGAAGTTCACACCATCGTGTCTTCACCACTGTGCAACAGCAAACTGCTGCCGTACGCCAAGGCATCCACCTTCATCCTCGATCAAGCCTTGGCTCGAACAGCCGCGGGAGACTATCGGCATGAGCTGACCAGCCACGTGATCAGCCAGGACAATTTTGCCCACCTGATCGTTGAGGCCGAGCAAATTCGCGTCAGTTATCACGACCGGGAGGGTAAACAGATACAGTCGACAAGCATCAAGTTGCGTTGACCCCGAAAAACATCGCAGCCTTCGGCAGCTCCACAGGGTGTATGCCATACCTTTGCAGGAGCTGTCGAAGGCCGCGATCTTTTCGGCCGAATACACTACTTTTGACGCCTCGCTGGAGAATTCTTCTCGCCTGCCGACATATTCTTATAGCACTTGGCCTTCATCTCTCTTGTCAGTCGGTGCCGCAATGATGCAACCTTGCCGCAGGCAACAGTAAAGAGGGCGAGAGCCCGGCGCGATCAGCATATTCGAAGCGAGTTTCCCTCCATGAAAAGCCAACCCGATGCCGCCAGCCGTATGGTGGCCGAGGTAGTGACGCAGTTGCCTGTGCCCTCGCGGCTCGGCATGCTGCGTTTCGAACGGCTGAATGAACCGAGCTGGGCGCTGCTGTTTCTCGACCCCAATTGCGAACGACAGTTTGGCCTGCCGGCCGTGGAGCTCTGTGCCCTGGTCGGCTCGCCCTATGCCAGCCTGATGGAGCCCGAAGCGCGCTATCAACTGCACGACACAATCCAGCAGCAACTTAGCGCAAGCCCGCACTACCTGATCCGCTACACCTTGCACACCGCTGCAGGCGTACTGAGCCTGCTGGAACTGGGCGAAGCTTACAAACAACACAATCGACACCTGCTGCGCGGCTACCTGATGGTAGTAGACGGCCTGTTCATCAATGAACCGCTGTTGTCAGCGCTGGACCTGGAAACCCAGAACTCACGCCTGCAGATCGCCCTGGAACTCAATCAACGCGCACAGCAGGAACAACTACAGCACCTGGACCGGGTGCGCGCCCAGCAGGACCTGATTCTGCTGCTGACCCGCCAGCGCTACAGCACCAACAATTCCCTGCAAGAAGCCGCCGAGCTGATCACCCGCAGTGCCTGCGATATCTATGAAGTCGACTGCGCCAGCCTGTGGAACCTCGAGGGTTCGCTACTGTCGCCAATCTCGGCCTATCACCGCGCCATCCGGGATCACCAACTGCCAGAGCCGATCGACGTCAGTAGTTTTCCCGATTACCTCGACGCCTTGCACACCGGCCGCGCCATCGATGCCCATAACGCCATGCGTGACCCGCGCACCCGGCACATGGCCGAGAGCCTGCGCCCCCGCGACATCAACGCCATGCTCGACGCCAGCATCCGTATCGATGGCCAAGTAGTCGGCGTGCTCTGCCTGGAGCAGATAGGTGCGACCCGCGCCTGGCAGTCGGACGAAATCGCCTTTGCCGGCGAGCTGGCGGATCAGTTCGCCCAAGTCATCAACAACCACAACCGCCGCATCGCCACTAGCGCCCTGCACCTGTTTCAGCGTGCGGTGGAGCAAAGCGCCAACGCCTTTCTGCTGGTCAATTGCGACGGCGTGGTGGAGTACGTCAACCCAAGCTTCACCGCAATCACCCAGTACACCACCGAAGAAGTCCACGGCCAGCGGCTGTCGGAACTGCCGGCACTGGAAAACCTCAGCGAACTGCTGTTCGACGCGCCGTCGGCGCTGGCCAAGAGCAACAGCTGGCAAGGCGAGTTCAAGAGCCGGCGCAAAAACCTTGAACCGTACTGGGGCCAGTTGTCGATCTCCAAGGTCTACGGCGACAACCGTGAACTGACCCACTACATCGGCATCTACGAAGACATCACCCACACCAAGCTCGCCCAACAGCGTATCGAGCGCCTGGCTTACACCGATAACCTGACCAACCTCGGCAACCGCCCGGCGTTCATTCGCAACCTCGACGAACGCTTCGCCCGAGACAGCGATACACCGATCAGCCTGCTGCTGGTGGACATCGACAACTTCAAGCGGATCAACGACAGCCTCGGCCACCAGACCGGCGACAAACTGCTGATCAGCCTGGCCCGGCGCCTGCGCAATAGCCTGAGCCCGAGCGGAAGCCTGGCGCGCTTTGCCAGTAACGAATTCGCCGTATTGCTCGACAGCACCGACCTCTCGGTTGGGCAGCAAGTCGCCAACCAATTGCTGGCAACGCTTGATAAACCGATGTTCGTCGACAACCAGTTGATCAGCGTCACCGGCTCCGTCGGCCTGGCCTGCGCACCGCTGCACGGCCGCGACCCACAGACGCTGATGCGCAACGCCGGCCTGGCGCTGCACAAGGCCAAGGCCAACGGCAAACACCAGGTGCAGGTGTTCACCGAAGCGCTGAACGCCGAGGCCAGCTACAAACTGTTCGTTGAAAACAACCTGCGCCGCGCCCTGACCCAGAACGAGCTGGACGTGTTCTACCAACCCAAGCTGTGCCTGCGCAGCGGCCGCTTGCTGGGCATGGAAGCGCTGCTGCGCTGGAACCATCCGGAAAAAGGCATGATCCGCCCGGACCAGTTCATCAGCGTCGCCGAAGAAACCGGGCTGATCATCCCGATCGGCAAATGGATCGCCCGCCAGGCCTGCCGCATGAGCAAAGACCTGACCGCCGCCGGCCTGGGCAACCTGCAAGTGGCGATCAACCTCTCGCCCAAGCAGTTCTCCGACCCGGACCTCGTTGCTTCCATCGCCAACATCCTCAAGGAAGAAGCGCTGCCGGCGAACCTGCTGGAGTTGGAACTGACCGAAGGCCTGCTGCTGGAAGCCACCGAAGACACGCACCTGCAACTCGACCAGCTCAAGCGTCTGGGCCTGACCCTGGCGATGGACGACTTCGGCACCGGTTACTCGTCGCTCAGTTACCTGAAAAAATTCCCGATCGACATCATCAAGATCGATCGAAGCTTCATCCATGAAATCCCGGACAACCAGGACGACATGGAAATCACCTCCGCGGTGATCGCCATGGCCCACAACCTGAAACTCAAGGTCGTGGCCGAAGGCATCGAGACGGCCGAGCAGCTGGCCTTCCTGCGCCGCCACCGCTGCGACGTCGGCCAGGGCTACCTGTTCGACCGACCGATCCCGGGTTCCGAGCTGATCGAAAAGCTCAAACGCTACCCGCGCGGCCCACTCGCCTGACTGAGCCCCCCTGTGGGAGCGAGCCTGTGGCGAGGGGGCTTGCCCCCGTTGGGCTGCGAAGCAACCCCAAAATCTCTGATGTACCAAAGATCTTGTGAGTGCTACGCACTCAAACGGGGGCAAGCCCCCTCGCCACAGGCTCGCTCCCACAGAGGTAGTGCGTAACTGGACGGCATTGGGCAAACTGACGGTCTGACTACCTACATCTCAACCTGACTGAGAGGACTGATCATGGTTCTGCGCTCGGAAATTCTGGTGAACAAAAACGTGCTCCCGACTAAAGAACAAGCCCTGCCTGGCCGCGAAACCCCGATGACCGTGCCGGAAAAACACTTCGTCCACGACGCCCCGCTGCTGGGCCCGTTTGCGATGGACGTGGATTTCGCGATCTTCGGCCTGGGCTGCTTCTGGGGCGCGGAACGCAAGTTCTGGCAGCGTGAAGGCGTGGTCAGTACGGCGGTGGGTTACGCCGGCGGCTTTACGCCGAACCCGACGTATGAAGAAGTCTGCTCGGGCCTGACCGGCCACAGCGAAGTGGTATTGGTGGTCTACGAGCCGGCAAAAGTCAGCTTTGATGCGCTGCTGAAGATGTTCTGGGAACTGCACAACCCGACGCAAGGCATGCGCCAGGGCAATGACATCGGCACCCAGTACCGTTCGGTGATCTACGCCACCAACCCGACTCAACTGGCCGCAGCCAAGCACAGCGAGCAAGTATTCCAGGCCGAGTTGACCAAGGCTGGCAAAGGCACCATCACCACCGAAATCGAAGAAGCCCCGACGTTCTACTTCGCCGAGGCTTACCACCAGCAATACCTGGCGAAAAACCCTGAAGGGTATTGCGGGATTGGCGGTACAGGCGTGACTTGCCCGATCTGACTTTCGGGCCCTGAAAAGCTTCGCGGGCAAGCCTCGCTCCTACGGTCATACCGACCTGTAGGAGCGAGGCTTGCCCGCGAATGCGTCCTGTCAGACGCCATCAATCCATCTGATCAGCAATCAACTCTCGGCAATCAACCAATCCATCTGCCACCCACCCTGGGTCTGCCCAAGCTTCTTGGACAACCACGGCAGCAACTCACGCAATTCCTCTTCCAACCCCCACGGCGGATTGGCAATCGCCAACCCCGAGCCATTCAAGCTATTGGGCGTATCCAACGGATGCACCAACAACTCCACCCGCAACAACTTCGGCGCACCCGTGCCGGCCAGGTCCTGATAGAAACGACGCAACATGCGCTGATCCTTCACCGGGTACCAGATCGCTGCCACCGTCTGGCGCATCCGGCCAATCGCCTCTTTCAACGACGCCGCACAACGCTGCATCTCATCGAGCTGCTCGAACGGCGGATCAATCAACATCACCGCCCGCTTCTCCTGCACCGGCAACATCGCACGCGGCACATGCCAGCCTTCGCCCAAGTGAACCTTCACCCGACGATCACCGGCCATGTTGTCCTTGAGCAGCAAGCCATCTTCGGGGTGCTTCTCGTTGAGCATCAACCGATCCTGCGGCCGCGTCAGACGCCGCGCCAACTCCGGCGACCCCGGGTAATAGCGCAACTGGCCATCCGGATTCATGTCGTGCAACACCTTCATGTAATCGGCAGTCAGCGCCGGCAAATCCGGCTGATCCCACAACCGCGCGATGCCTTCCAGGTACTCACCGGTACGACTGGCCTGATCACCCTGCAGGTCATACAGACCAATACCGGCGTGAGTGTCGAGATAGGCAAACGGCTGCTCCTTGCGCGACATCAAGGCGATGAGGCGGGTCAAAGTCAGGTGTTTGAACACATCGGCGTGATTGCCGGCATGGAAGGCGTGACGATAATTCATGATTGCTCCTGCGAAGGCCGGGAAGTTTACCTTGTACGGCGCAGAACGTCAGGGGTTCGCGGCTGAGCGGGCAACTAGGAACGATCATATCCCGGCCAACCAAACCTTGTGGCGAGGGGGCTCGCCCCCGTTGGGCTGCGAAGCAGCCCCAAAATATCCAGACCAACCCATAACCCTGTGGCGAGGGAGCTTGCTCCCGCTGGGCTGCGCAGCAGCCCCAAAACCAGCAACTCGGAGTTGTCTAGCACACCGCAGGGCTAGGCTTGGCGACTGCTGCGCAGCCGAACGGGAGCAAGCTCCCTCGCCACAAAAGCCGTCCGGCGCTTAGTCCGAAGACCGAGCCCGCAACCGCCGCCCCACCACATCCAGCACATCACACCCATCCCGCAACGGAATGGCGCAGAGCAAGGCAAAGTCGCTGAGGATGAAGGACTCACACTCGACCGAACCACGCATCGACATGTTTTCCAGCACCTAAGTGACTGCGCGAATTCGGTAGCTGGCCGCATCGGTCAAGATATCGAGTGGTGCGTGGGTATCGACGAACAGGGTGGGCATGTCGTTGCAGTTGCTGGTGAGCGCCATGAAGCGGTTGTCGGGGTGGGGAACTGGTTTTTCGTAGGGTGGATCGGGTGTAAGCGTTTTCATTAGAGACTCCCAAAGAATAATAGGAGCTACCATCAGCCTTCCTACAGGCTAGGGGTGGCAGCTATACGCGAGGTAGGAATATCGAGACCTTTGGGAAAACTCGACCACGCCGAAGCGTGCCCGCGCATAGCCGCCGTAACTGATCTTACGGACGCACGTTAACGGCCGCAAACAAGCATCGACGCCAATGTAGCTCTAACGGTTTCGAAGGGTTCCTACGCCCTGCCACTGAATTCTCAGTGACCACCAGAGACTATCGATGGAAAACATTTCACACCAGTTCATGGAAACCGATACGAAGTGAAGGAAACTTCCGACGAGCTTGCCCAGAAAATTCGCCAAAAGTAGGACAGAATTTTAACCTAATAGCTTTCATCTAAGATCTACAGCAACTAAGACATAACGCTAGAGCTTTACAATTTCAGCTTGATATCGCAACAAACAGTCCAAAAGAACCCGCATAAATTTCCGCCGATCGTCAACCTCATCATCAAAATAAGTTGTTATTTTTTCAAAAATAGAATCGAAGCTTTCACCCACCTCCAAATAGTAAATCAACGTGTCGATATACCACTCGCGATCACTGTCACTATAGGAAGTAAATTCCGGCCTCATAAGTATGTCGAACAGCTCAGCGAGCTCGACCTCGTCATTAACATCCTTAGAAACTATGATCTCTTCTCTTTCATCGCTATCGACATTATCAATATCAAACAAAAAAAGCAGGCCGCGTAAAATAGAAAGTTTAGGAGGACGCTTCATCTTCAAAAATCCGCATAAGTCGTTATTGGAGCACCAGCTCCATTTAATATGGCAACCGCTTCTGTTTGCTTCCCATACTCCAATCCGCCTCGCTTGTATCCTTCACCAATTTGTTTACCCATATTCATTGGCTCCTTAGAGGCGGCGTGACCATTTCGTCTGAATATTAGCTGAGCACGATGAATAGCGTTCAATTGATCCCTATAGCTAATAAAGCGTGTCGCGGCGCTAGGTATTTTTGGCTGACCAGCCTTCTTTCCTTTTGTGTACCTTTCAATCACTCCCGTAGTTGGATTCCTTCCTGTCGTCGCCTATTCAAAAAGGGGACGGATTTATTTGTAGCTGCTCATCCTCCCAACTATTTTTCGCGACAACAATTGAAAACTGCTGAATCTCTTCAGACACCTGTCGGAAAAACATTCACATTCTTAACCTTTAAATCCACGAACACCGAGTCAGCTTCCGCACATCCAATCAACTCAATAAATATTATTGATCCACCCACGTCAACAACTGCGCCGCCCTCCATATCATTTGAAATTAAAGTCCCCGTCATAGTTACGATGTCATCCATCTCTCCAATAGAGTGAGCATTATTGAGCGAAGAACAAGCATTCTCTCCCCAAACAAACTCATCATCGATTTCTAATTCGACATCATACTGTTCACCAATTTTCGGTGGGGCAGCACGCCAAACTGCGGTTGCGGACCCGACATTGGTTGAAAACCCAACTAGAACTTTTTTAGCAACAAGAGTCACGAGATCTATGGTTATTTTCATACTTATTTCTTCGGTAATGGGACGCGGACAACGGTATTTTCAACGTTCATAACATTCTCCTTTAACTGGAGTATCCACTTCTCCTCGTGGTAATGATGCTTACTCGGCTTGCCACCCATTTCATGCGCTCCGTATCGAATGCTTCTCTTACCGTCGGCTGAAACCAATCTGTCGGAATCCGGGAGATTCGTCCTTGGGTGATTGTTTGTATAGGGACCCTCACCTAAAAACTCTTCCCACTTATTGGTGGCATCCTGGGATTTAACTGGCTTACTCGCATAAGTTTCTTCGTGATATCCCATCCGAGGCGTATCACGAGACACCTCCGGCAATTGAGGCTCCCCATCAGCTACCGCCGTATCCGACGGATCCTGCTCTCCAAACGACGGCTTTTCACAACCATCGCCGCCGGGGCAAGTACTCAACCCCAACGGATCAACCCACCTCGTCGGATTCGGGGTGTACTGGTACTGGTTCAGCCCACCCGCCAACTTGATCGGGTCCGGCGTCAAATACCACCCAACCTCCGGATCATAGTAGCGATGGCGGTTGTAGTGCAGACCGCTCTCGGCGTCGAAGTACTGCCCCTGGAAACGCAGAGGCTGATCGAGCTGCTCGCCCCCACCGAATGCCAGATGCGTGACCTTGCCGTAGGCGTTGTACTTCGCCGACCAGGCAATTTCGCCACCGAAATCGGTCAGTTCCTGCGGCGTACCGAGATGATCGAGTTGGTAATAAAATGGGCAGGCCTTTTTCGGGCCTTTGCCGTCGAGCATGGCAAGCGGGCGGAAGCTGCCGGGTTCGTAGAGGTAGCTGCGGTAGTGCTCGCGGCTGCTTTCAGCAACGAGGTGGTCGCCCTGCCAGAAAAACTCGGTGGTGTGGCCGTCGACGGTTTTGGCGATGCGGCGGCCGAAGGCGTCGTAGCGGTAACTTGAACAACGACCGTCTGGAGTGGTGACGCCGACCAAGCGGTGCTGGCAGTCGTAGCGGTATTCGGTGACGAGTTTTTGCGCGATGCCGCGGCGTTCGCGGATCAGGTTGCCGAAGGCGTCGTAGTCGTAGTGGCGGTCGCCTTGCATCAGCAGGCGATTACCCAGCACCTTCGCAACGCCGGGGCGATCCTGCATCAACAGGTTGCCGGCCGGGTCGTGGGCGAAGGTTTCCGCTGGGTCGTCGCGGGTGTGGCGGACGCGGGTCAGGCGGTTGAGCGGGTCGTACTGGTAGCTGCGCTGGCCGTGGCGGGTGTCGGCGATGTGGTCGAGATTGCCGTTGAGGCTGTAGGCATAGTCGCGGCGGTACAGGTTCTTTTGCTGTTGGCTGACGGCATGGGCCTTCAAACGGCCCTGGTCGTCGTAGGCAAACTCGCTGAGCAGCAGGCCTTGCTGGCGCTGCTGTTCGCGGCCGGATTTGTATGTGTGACTGGTAAGACGTGCGCCATTGAGGTCGATGGCGGTCAGCGCACCGCCCTTGGCGTGGTGATAGTCGAGTTTGCTGCCATCCGGCAGGCGCAGGCGCTTGAGCTGGCCGCAGGCGTCGTAGGCATAACGCAGCGTGCCCCAGCCCTGGTGTTCGGTGATCAGGCGGTCCTGTTGGTCGTACTCGAACTCCAGCGGATGATCGTGGCCGTCGTCGACGCCGACCAGTCGGCCCAACGAGTCGTAGCGGTATTCGACCTTGATGCCGTCAGGCAGCGTCTTGACCTGTAAGCGCCCGGTCGAATCCCGTTGATACCTCGTAACCAGCTGCGAACCGTCATCGCCGAACTCGGTTTTCTCCAGCAACTGACCGTTGAGGTCATAGGCGTAAGCGGTACGGCGACCGTCGAAACCGGTTTCCTGTCGGATCAGGCCGTTGGGCGTGTAATCCAGCCGATATTTTTCACCGGATTCGTTTTCGATTTCCGTCAGCAGCAGCTGCGCGTTGTCGTAGCGGTACTGGAGCTGGGTGCCGTCGGGGTTGATCCGGCGGCTGACCAGGTGCAAATCGTCGGCGTATTCGTAGCGGGTGACGCGGCCCAGTTCATCGCGTTCGGCGGTGATTTTTCCGTAGGCGTTGTAGCTGAACCCGCGGCTGGCGCCGGTAGGCAAAGTCGTCTGGATCAGTCGACCGATGGCATCCCATTGGTACTGGGTGAGCGCACCGTGTTCGTCCTGACGGGTAATCTGCCGCCCTAGCGCGTCGTAGGAAAAGCGCCGCTGACTACCGTCCGGCAAGGTCTCTTCGAGCAATTGCCCCAAGGCATTCCAGACGCACACATGCCGGCTGGTGTCCGGATAGCGGATCGACAGCAAGCGCCCCTGAGGGTCGTAGTGGTAATGGGTGACATGGCCGTCGGGATCGGTCGCCTCGGTGACATCCCCCTGGGTATTGCGCTGATACTTCCACACCGCTTTACCGCGATAGCGCGCATGCAGGAAACCGTTGCGATACTCGTAGGCCGTCGGTTCGTCTTCCGGCGGAATTAGCGCCACCAGCCGTCCGACGTCGTCGTAACGGTATTCGGTGACGGCCCCGAACGGGTCCTGCTCGGCCACCAACCGGCCATTGTCGTCATAGGCCTTGAGCTGTTCGCCGCCATCCAACCCGACCTTGCGCACCAGCCGCGCCCGGTCGTCGTGGACGTAAACCTCTTCACTGCCATCAATGTTCTGGACCGTGACGCTGCCCTGGTCCTCCCAGACATAGCGCGCATCCATCTGCGAAAACGACGCCCAATGCCGAACGCAGCGGGCCGCCTTGCCAGACCGTTCCCACTCCCAGAAGAAACTCGCCCCACCGGCCAGTTGCCGCTGCAGAATCACGTGTTGATCGTCGTAGTCGTAACGCTCGCTTTCCCCGGCGGCGTTGCTCGCTTCGATCAGTTGAGCGCATTCGTCGTAGCGGTAACTGACCAGCGTTTGCTCGGTGTGCCAGGCCTCGGCGAGGGTCTGCGCCGGGACAAAAACCTGATAGTCGACGGCGATCAGATGAGCGCGGTCATAGCGCAACAGCAAGGCGCGGCCGGCGCCGTTGTCAAGGCGCTGGATGCGTTCCTGGCGGTCGCGGGTGATGCGCAAGCGGTTGTCGTACGCGTCGCTGATCGCCGTCAGCCGGCCGTTGTGAAAGTGGTAGAAACGCGTGTCGTCGCCCGCCTGGGCGAGGATCAGTTCCTCGGGGTCATCGCCGAGATAAATCGCCGCGCGCGAGAGGCTGTTGTGGATCGCCGGGCGTTCGCGGTTCGGCACTGGAAAGGTGGTGCGACGGTTTTCGTGGCCGATCCAGAGGACGGTGTCGCCGTCGATTTCCAGTCGATGGGTGAGCGAATGGCTCCAGCCAAATCCGAGTCCGCAGTCGATCTCGGCAGCGCTGGTGCGATAGAGCCGGGAGAAGTCGAACGGCAGAATCCCGTCCAGCGAACCGTCGGTGAGGGTCAGCAGTTCTTCGCCGGTGACCATCGATACCGGGCATTTGTTGGTCGCGGTTTTATTGACGGAATCGGCGCTGTCGCCGTTGGGGTTTGTTGCTTGTTTCGAGACGTCGTCGTGGTGTTCATTTTGCTTGAGCGTGGTGTTGCGTTTGGCGTCCCAGCGCAGTTGCATCCGGCCTTTTTTCAGGCCCGCGGCCACACCCCGGGCCGCAATCTTTTTGTAGCGGTCGACGTAGCCCATGACGCTGTCGATGATCGTGAAGATCGCTTTGACCAAGCGCAGAACGGCATTGATGATCCGTGCGCCGTAATTGACCAGGCGCATGCTCAGGTAGGCGATCCCGGCGCCAGCCCCGGCGAACGTCAGGACAATCCCGATCAGGATGTCGATCAGCAACTGCACCACGCCCGCCGACACCGCTTCAGCGGTTTTACCGGCGATCTCGCTGGGTGGCAGCATTTCCAGCCAAAGGCTGGCGGTGCGCAGCAGTAAACACAGGGCTGCCTCGTCACTGGCCAGCAGCTGGATCTTTTGCATCACCTCCGGTGATTGTTCCGCCAGCTCACGCAACTGATCGGCACCGCTGCCCAACCGCTCAGCGAACCGGCCGGGATCCTTGAGGATGTCCGACAGCAGGCTGATGCTGTCCCACACGCCCTCGATCGCCGCCCAACTCCCGGCCAACATCCCGTTGCCCACCGCCGCCAGCGACGCGGCCGCCGACTGCTGCGACCATTGCGGCTTGAACGTTTTCCATTCCTCACGCAGCCAGTTGTCGAGCTCCGTGGTCAGGCCGTCATAGGAAGAAAAAAGCTCATCAACCTGCTGCAGCGTGACTTCGTTGTGAACGTGAACGCGGTAGGACTTGCCCTCTTCCCCTCGGAACGTTCCCTTGCCGTTTTCATCGAGCGTGACCGACTTCGATGCCCCGCCCTCAACCGCAATCACATCGACCTGAATGTTCCCCAACGGAATGTCGTAAACCGACTCGAACTTACTCTCGATTTCGAGCATTCCGCCTTGCGGGCACTGGACAACGGTGGAGAGAAAACTATCATCGCCGCTGCTGACAGCGGTGCTGGAGCTTCCGAACCTGATGATCCGTTCCATGCCCATCAGCGACGGCAGATCCGCCATGTGGCTGGCCTTGTCTGCGGCCTGGCTGAACCAGTGCTTGAGCTGTTCGCGGTAGAGCTTCAGGGTGTCTGGAAAACCGTCGAGCTCCTGCTCAATCCGTACGATCTGATCCATCAGCCCAGCTCCGTCATCAGGTAATCCACCAAGGCTGATTTCGGCGCTTGAGGCAGGTCGGGCATCTCAAGAAAGCTCGCGACTTTGTGCCGCAACACGCTCATCGAAAACGCCTCGTAAAGGTCTGGGCGGTCTTCGCTCAACCACTTCAGCAGGTTGTTGATGTGTGTTGTCGCGGACTCGGTGGCGAGGTGTTTGAGCAGCGACTCAGAAACGTCCCACCACGGAAAAACCCTGGAGGTTTTCAACGCACTGCCACCGATTTCGAGAGCCTGGCCATTAATCAGGCAGCGCCCGATTACCGGTATCAATTGCGCGGCATCAACCTCAGCCGACCGCAGAATCGGCAACAAATAACGCCCATCCCAAAAACGGAAAAACACCACGTTGCCGTTTGGCAAAAGAACTTGAGAGAGGCTGCGCAAATGCTCGAGCAGCACTTCATGAGAGGCAGAAGAAACCGCCAGCCAACCCCAATCGCGAGACTCAGTGACGGCAACCCACTCCAGAAACTCACTGCCAGCAGCGACGATTCCGACATAGGGCATCACCGCTTCCCACTCGGCGTAAGTGGTATCAGCCCAAATCGGGCTCGGTGCTTGAGCGGAGATCGAGCGTTGCCAGGCTTT
This sequence comes from Pseudomonas sp. LBUM1673, assembly GCF_059695645.1. NCBI lineage: Bacteria > Pseudomonadati > Pseudomonadota > Gammaproteobacteria > Pseudomonadales > Pseudomonadaceae > Pseudomonas > Pseudomonas sp. LBUM1673. The sequence goes on along the minus strand of NZ_CP166780.1, from coordinate 544,898 downwards.
GAACGGTTCAGCAGCACTGGCACTGCTGAAAATCGCAAACAGTTGCTCCGTCGATTTCAGCGGTTGGCGCTCAAGCCAGGCGAGAGGTGACAAGAGATCAGGCGTCACAAACACCGTCCTTGCAGCGCTCGCATTCTTCGCAGAACGGCGCGTCGCTTTGCAGGCTGAGTATTTGCGCAGCACTGAGCAGCGCGGCCGGGGCGGCTGCGAGTTTCAACGGAACATCCGGCAGGCTCGGCGCAGCAGCCATGGCCGCCATCGGCGCGCCTCCGACCTGAATCGGTACGCTGCTGAAAATCCCGCCGGGGCCGATGTTGATCCACTGCCCGCCCGCCTGAATGGTCGCGCTGGCGCCGCCGTCGATGACCACTTGCTGGCCGGCGCTGACATGGAATTGCTGAGTGGCGCTGAGGGCCTGACTGGACACGCGAATGTGCCGGTCGCCGATCACCACCAAGTGATCGTCCTGCCGTACTTCGGTCTGGCGCTGACCATGGGTAATGCGTTTTTCGTCGGCCTTCAGTTCATGGCGGGCGGTGCCGGTGACGACGATGCTGCGCTGGTTGTCGACCTGCACTTGTTGATCGTTCAATACATGCTGGGTCCAGTTTCGCTGGGCGCGCAGGTAGATTTCCTCGGCGCCTTTGCGATCCTCGATGCGCAATTCGTTGTAACCGCCGCCACCGGGGCTACTTTGGCTGCGCAAAATACTGCGAGTCTTGTCGGCCGGCAGATCGAGGGGCACCGGGGTCGCTGCATTGGGCAGGCAACCCATCACCAGCGGTTTGTCGGCATCGGCATCGACAAACCCCACCAACACCTCCATGCCGACGCGCGGAATCAGTACGCTGCCGTAGCGGTTGTGGGCCCAACCGGAAGCGACACGCAGCCAGCAACTGGAGTGTTCGTTGCGCTGACCGTCACGGTCCCAGGCGAGTTGAACCTTGACCCGGCCGTATTCGTCGCAATGGATTTCGCTGCCAGTCGGGCCAGTGACCACGGCGGGTTGATAGCCAAGCATGCGCGGCTTTTCTGGCCCCAGCGGCGGGCGAAAGGATACGTCCCACGGCGTCGCCAGAAAGGTATTGCGATAGCCCTGGAAATCATCCGGGCTGTCGCTGGTGGCCGACTCTTCCAGCACCTGCGGCTGCCGGCCACGGTGCTCAATTGCGGTGATCAACCACAGGTCATTCCACGTCTGACGCGGGTGTTCGGCGAGGTGTAGGAAATGCCCACTGACCAAAGCAGATTCGTCGCCGAGACCTTCGGCCTGGCGGAAATCTGCAGCGTGGCGCTCCAAGGCCCGTTGAGCCAGATGTTTGCCATGTTCGCGATCGGTGAATTGGCCGGGGAAGTGGTAGTCCTCAAGCACCGGGCGCTGCTCGCTGTCGACGCGGCTTTCGAGTTGCAGGCGCGGTTTGTGGAAGTCGTAGTCCCGGCGGGTGACTGCTGTAGACCGGGTTTCCAGCCGCAGGTTGAAGCGCTTGATCGCTGGCGCCTCCGCCGCCATTCCGCTGCCCGGCAGGTACAGCGTCGGTTCGGGCAGGCGGGGGAAAACCGTCTGATCATCGCCAAACACCAACAGGTGCCCGTCGAGGCTGTGCTGGAAGTGGTAGTGAATACCGACCTCAGCGCACAGTCGCTGGATGAACGCCAGATCGCTTTCGGCGTACTGCACGCAATACTCGCGATCGGGGTAGTCGCTGCCGAGCCGGAACTCGAAGGCGTCGCGCTGGATACCGTGGTCTTTGAGGATTTGCGCGACGATCGCCGGCACGCTTTTGTGCTGGAAAATCCGCTGATTGATGCGCTGACCGAGATACGCCAGACGCGGTACGAGACTGATTTGGTAGCCCGTCAGACGTTGACCGGAATCGCTCTGGCCGACCCGATAAACCTGACCATGAATACCGGAACCTTGCGCATCGAAACTCAGAAACGCCTGACGATGAAGCAGGCTTTCGAGTTCAATATCGGGCCGTTCGCTGACCAGCTCCAGGTCAAAGCGGTAGGGTTGGCTGATGGCTTCCTTGCCCGTGAACTCAAGTACCTTGAGCTCATTCTGGACGCCGTCGAGGGTCAACGTGAAACGCGGTTGATTGGCAGGCGCGAACATCCGATGTGTCTCTGCAGAATGAAGGCGGGCGATTCTGCATGAGCGACAAGGGGTGTTGACGGAGGGACAAGGAAATCAGATTTGCCCTGCTTTTTAAGGGATTTTTCCTTCAAAAATCGGGATGTTTGGCTACAGACATTCCCTGCAAAAGTAGTGTGTTGCAGCGGATGGCCTCTTCGCGGGCAAGCCTCGCTCCTACAGTTCTGCGGCGAATCATAAATCCTGTAGGAGCGAGGCTTGCCCGCGAAGGCGGCATCAAAAACACCAACCCCTTCCCCGCAAACCAAAAAAAACGGCCCACTTCCAAAAGGAAGCGGGCCGTTTTCATGTTCAGCGAAAGGTCAGAGCATTAGCTCATCCCCATCACTTGTTCAGGCGGAAATCTTTCTCGGCCGCAGCAAAGCGCTGAAGCATACCGGTAGTCGGTGCGCCCATTTTGCTGACGAAGAAGATGGCCAGGCTGGCGAAGATGAAACCAGGGATGATTTCGTACAGACCCAGCAGTTCGAAGTGTTTCCAGACGATCACGGTGATCGCGCCGACCAGGATGCCGGCCAGTGCGCCGTTGCGGGTCATGTCTTTCCAGATCACGGAGATCAGGACGACTGGACCGAAAGCGGCACCGAAACCAGCCCAGGCGTAGCTGACCAGACCCAATACACGGTTTTCCGGATTAGCCGCCAGAGCGATGGCGATCAGAGCAACCAGCAACACCATGGCGCGGCCGACCCAGACCAGTTCCATCTGGGAAGCGCTTTTACGCAGGAAGGTTTTATAGAAGTCTTCGGTCAGGGCGCTCGAGCACACCAGCAGTTGGCAGCTCAGGGTACTCATTACCGCCGCCAGGATGGCCGACAGCAGCACGCCAGCAACCCATGGGTTGAACAGGATCTTCGCCAGTTCGATAAACACACGTTCGTGGTTTTCGGTCACAGGACCGGCCAGTTCAGGGTGCGCCGAGAAGTAAGCGATACCAAAGAAACCTACAGCGACGGTGCCACCCAGGCACAGGATCATCCAGGCCATGGAAATCCGACGTGCCTTGGCAATCGACTTGACCGAATCCGCCGCCATGAAACGCGCCAGGATGTGCGGTTGGCCGAAGTAGCCCAGGCCCCAGCCCATCAGCGAGATGATGCCGATGAAAGTGGTGTTTTTCAGCATGTCGAAGTTGCTGGCGTCTTGCGCTTCGATGGCCAGGAACGTGGTGTCAACGCCACCGGTCGCCAGCAGCACGATGATCGGCGTCAGCAACAGGGCGAAAATCATCAGCGTGGCTTGTACGGTGTCAGTCCAGCTCACTGCCAGGAAACCACCGACGAAGGTGTAGGCAATTGTCGCCGCAGCACCGGCCCACAGCGCTGTCTCGTAGGACATGCCGAAGGTGCTTTCGAACAGACGGGCGCCGGCCACGATGCCGGAAGCGCAGTAGATAGTGAAGAACACCAGAATCACGACCGCGGAGATGATCCGCAGCAGGCCGCTTTTGTCTTCGAAACGGCTGGAGAAGTAATCCGGCAGGGTCAGTGCATCGCCGTTGTGCTCGGTCTGCACGCGCAGACGGCCGGCGACGAACAGCCAGTTCAGGTAAGCACCGATGATCAGGCCGATGGCGATCCAGCTTTCGGAAAGACCGGACATGTAGATAGCGCCCGGCAGGCCCATCAACAACCAGCCGCTCATGTCGGAAGCACCCGCGGAGAGTGCAGTCACGACGCTGCCCAGGCTGCGACCGCCCAGAATGTAGTCAGAAAGGTTGTTGGTGGAGCGATAGGCCATGAAGCCGATCAGCACCATTGCTGCGATGTAGATCACGAACGTGATCAGGGTTGGATTGCTTACGCTCATTGAGTTACGCCCTGGCATTGTTTTTATGTAGCGGCGGCTAGTGAACCGCTCGCAAACGACGACGTTTGACAGACGATTCCGGATCCCGCGCATTTATGACTGATGTTTCCCCAGGAAAGCCATCAGCCGGCACACCGATCTTTTTGACCGGTTGCACCTTGGCCGCGAATGCTATTCAACAAAGCAAATAAGGTGCAACCAGTTTCGTGAGAATAAGTTGCACCTAGTCGGATTTTCCTGAAAAGGGTCGGTTTTTGCTCCTTTTTAGAGCGCTTTTCGGGTTTTGCTATAAGCAAAAGCACCAAGCAGGCGCGGGACGTGTGTACCAGAATTTATTTCCTGACGAGCTGCTTATTATTTCGACAAAAAAAGGGTTGCACCCGGTTGCACCTCGATCAACGCACAGCTAATCTTGCCGCCAGCTGATGCCACTCGGTCGTGGCAAACATGAGGATAAAAATATGGCTACCACCACCCTTGGGGTCAAACTTGACGACCCGACCCGCGAACGCCTCAAGGCCGCCGCGACCTCGATTGATCGCACGCCGCACTGGCTGATCAAGCAGGCAATTTTCAGTTACCTGGAAAAACTCGAGGGTGGTGCAACCCTGACCGAGCTGAGCGGTTTGTCCGGCAAAGACGCGGATGACGCCGGCGAAGTCCACACCGATCACGCGCATCAGTGCTTCCTGGAATTCGCTGAAAGCATCCTGCCGCAGTCGGTGCTGCGCGCTTCCATCACTGCCGCCTACCGTCGTCCGGAACCTGAAGTGGTGCCGATGCTGATCGAGCAGGCACGCCTGCCGGCCCCGATGGCCGAAGCCACCAACAAGCTCGCTGCCTCGATTGCCGAGAAATTGCGCAATCAGAAAAGCGCCGGCGGCCGTGCCGGGATTGTTCAGGGCCTGTTGCAGGAATTTTCCTTGTCTTCCCAGGAAGGTGTGGCACTGATGTGCCTGGCCGAAGCGCTGCTGCGCATCCCGGACAAAGGCACCCGTGACGCACTGATACGCGACAAAATCAGCACCGGTAACTGGCACCCGCACTTGGGCAACAGCCCGTCGCTGTTCGTCAACGCTGCCACGTGGGGCTTGCTGCTGACCGGCAAACTGGTCGCCACCCACAACGAAGCCGGCCTGACGTCGTCCTTGAGCCGCATCATCGGCAAGAGCGGCGAGCCGATGATCCGCAAGGGCGTCGACATGGCCATGCGCCTGATGGGCGAGCAGTTCGTCACCGGTGAAACCATCGCCGAAGCCTTGGCCAATGCCAGCAAGTTCGAAGCCAAAGGCTTCCGCTATTCCTATGACATGCTCGGTGAAGCCGCCCTCACCGAGCACGACGCCCAGAAGTACCTGGCCTCGTACGAACAAGCCATCCACTCGATCGGCAAAGCCTCTCACGGTCGTGGGATTTATGAAGGCCCGGGCATTTCGATCAAACTGTCCGCATTGCACCCGCGTTACAGCCGCGCCCAGTACGAGCGCGTGATGGACGAGCTGTATCCGCGCCTGCTGTCGCTGACCCTGCTGGCCAAGCAATACGACATCGGCCTGAACATCGACGCCGAAGAAGCCGACCGCCTCGAGCTGTCGCTGGATCTGCTGGAGCGCCTGTGCTTCGAGCCGCAACTGACCGGCTGGAACGGCATCGGTTTCGTGATCCAGGCTTACCAGAAGCGTTGCCCGTATGTGATTGATTACGTGATCGACCTGGCTCGTCGCAGCCGTCATCGCCTGATGATTCGCCTGGTAAAAGGCGCGTACTGGGACAGCGAAATCAAGCGCGCCCAGGTCGAAGGCCTGGAAGGCTATCCGGTCTACACCCGCAAGGTGTACACCGACGTTTCCTACATCGCCTGCGCACGCAAACTGCTGTCGGTGCCGGAAGTCATTTATCCGCAGTTCGCCACACACAACGCCCACACCCTGTCGGCCATCTACCACATCGCCGGTCAGAACTATTACCCCGGCCAGTACGAGTTCCAGTGTCTGCACGGCATGGGCGAACCGCTGTACGAACAGGTTGTAGGCAAAGTTTCCGAAGGCAAGCTGAACCGTCCTTGCCGCGTGTACGCACCGGTCGGCACTCACGAAACGCTGTTGGCGTACCTGGTGCGTCGCCTGCTGGAAAACGGCGCGAACACCTCGTTCGTCAACCGTATTGCCGACCAGTCCATCTCCATTCAGGAGCTGGTGGCCGATCCGGTGGCCAGCATCGAGCAGATGGCGACGCTGGAAGGCGGCTTCGGCCTGCCGCACCCGCGCATCCCGCTGCCGCGTGACCTGTATGGTGCCGAGCGCGCCAACTCCAGCGGCATCGACATGGCCAACGAACATCGCCTGGCTTCCCTGTCGTGTGCCCTGCTGGCCACCGCTCATAACAATTGGAAAGCCGCGCCGATGCTCGGTTGCGCATCCAGCACGGAAACACCTGCACCGGTATTAAACCCGTCCGATCTGCGTGACGTAGTCGGCCATGTACAGGAAACGACCGTCGAAGACGTCGACAACGCGATCCAGTGTGCCCTGAACGCTGCACCGATCTGGCAGGCCACGCCGCCCGCCGAGCGCGCCGCGATCCTTGAACGTGCCGCCGATTTGATGGAAGGCGAGATCCAGCCGCTGATGGGCCTGTTGGCTCGCGAAGCCGGCAAAACCTTCGCCAACGCCATCGCCGAAGTGCGTGAAGCCGTGGACTTCCTGCGTTACTACGCAGTGCAGGCGCGCAACGATTTCACCAATGATGCCCACCGCCCACTGGGTCCGGTGGTCTGCATCAGCCCGTGGAACTTCCCGCTAGCCATCTTCAGTGGTCAGGTCGCTGCTGCCCTGGCCGCCGGTAACCCGGTACTGGCCAAGCCTGCCGAACAAACCCCGCTGGTGGCCGCTCAAGCCGTGCGCTTGCTGCTCGAAGCCGGGATTCCGGAAGGCGTGCTGCAACTGCTGCCGGGCCGTGGCGAAACCGTCGGCGCTCGCTTGGTCGGCGACGAACGAGTCAAAGGCGTGATGTTCACCGGTTCCACTGAAGTCGCTCGCTTGCTGCAACGCAACGTCGCCGGTCGGCTGGATGCGCAAGGTCGCCCGATTCCGCTGATCGCCGAAACCGGCGGCCAGAACGCGATGATCGTGGATTCCTCGGCGCTGACCGAACAGGTGGTCATTGACGTGGTGTCGTCGGCTTTCGACAGTGCCGGTCAACGTTGCTCGGCCCTGCGGGTACTGTGCCTGCAGGAAGATTCCGCCGACCGTGTCATCGAAATGCTCAAGGGCGCCATGGCTGAATGCCGGCTCGGTAATCCAGAGCGCCTGTCCGTGGACATCGGCCCGGTGATCGACGCCGAAGCCAAGGCCGGCATCGAGAAGCACATCCAGGCCATGCGCGACAAAGGTCGCAGCGTGTACCAGGTGGCAATCGCCAACAGCGAAGAAGTCAAACGCGGCACCTTCGTGATGCCGACCCTGATCGAACTGGAAAGCTTCGACGAGCTGCAACGGGAGATCTTCGGCCCGGTGCTGCACGTGGTTCGCTACAAGCGCAAAGAAATCGACCAACTGATCGGCCAGATCAACGCTTCCGGCTACGGCCTGACCCTGGGAGTACATACTCGCATCGACGAGACCATCGCTAAGGTGATCGACAACGTCAACGCCGGTAACGTCTACGTCAACCGCAACATCGTCGGTGCCGTGGTCGGCGTGCAACCGTTCGGCGGTGAAGGCCTGTCGGGTACGGGTCCGAAAGCCGGTGGTCCGCTGTACCTGTACCGTCTGCTGTCGACGCGTCCTACCGATGCGATCGAACAATCCTTCGCTCGCGGCGACGCCATCGCTGCACCCGACGTCCGTCTGCGTGATGCCATGAGCAAACCGCTGACCGCTCTGAAAGCCTGGGCCGACAGCAACCAGTTCGCGGACTTGAGCACCCTGTGCGTACAGTTCGCGGCGCAATCGCAGAGCGGGATCACCCGTGTACTGGCGGGCCCGACCGGCGAGCGCAACAGCTACGCCATCCTGCCGCGCGAACACGTGCTGTGCCTGGCGGAAGTCGAAGGCGATCTGCTGACTCAGCTGGCCGCAGTATTGGCTGTGGGTGGTTCGGCAGTGTGGCCGGAAACTGAATTGACCAAGGCACTGTTCGCACGCCTGCCGAAAGAAGTTCAGGCGCGGATCAAGCGGGTGGCCGACTGGACCAAGGACGAAGTGGTGGTTGATGCGGTTCTGCATCACGGCCATTCGGATCAGCTGCGTGCGGTTTGCCAGCAAGTGGCCAAGCGTGCCGGTGCGATTGTCGGGGTTCATGGTTTGTCCCAGGGCGAAACCAACATTGCGCTGGAGCGCCTGGTGATCGAGCGGGCGTTGAGCGTCAACACCGCTGCCGCGGGTGGTAATGCCAGCTTGATGACGATCGGCTAAACCGTAATAAGACCGGGCATCCGCAATGGGTGCCTGGCTTGAGGTAGACGCGACCTGAAGATCGCCTTCGCGGGCAAGCCTCGCTCCTACGGATCCGTGTCGTTCGCCATTTTCGCGACTGGTACAGCCCCTGTAGGAGCGAGGCTTGCCCGCGAAGGCGTACTTCCTGACACACCCTCCCGTTCTGCCCCTCCATCACCCACATCAATCATCCTTTCAGCCCGCACTCCCCACGCCTAGACTCGGCCCATTCCAAAAAAAGGTAGGCCGCCATGTCCGAGACGTTGCTCAGTTCCCGCAATCTGGCTTTCGAGCTGTATGAAGTCCTCGATGCCGAGGGCCTGACCCAGCGTGAGCGTTTCGCCGAGCACAACCGCGAGACCTTCGATGCGGCCATCGGCACCGCCCGCAGCATCGCCGAGAAGTTCTTCGCCCCGCACAACCGTAAGGGCGACGAGAACGAACCGCGCTATGAGGACGGTCAGGCCATTCTGATTCCGGAAGTGAAACCGGCGGTGGATGCCTTCCTCGAAGCCGGTTTCCTCAATGCCGCACGCAGTTTCGACGTTGGCGGCATGCAACTTCCTACGCTGTTGTCCCAAGCCTGTTTCGCACACTTTCAGTCGGCCAACGCGGCGTCGGCCTCCTACCCGTTCCTGACCATGGGCGCGGCGAACCTGATCGAAAGCTTCGGCACCGATGAGCAGAAGCAGCGCTTCCTGCAACCGATGATCGAGGGCCGTTTCTTCGGCACCATGGCCCTCACCGAGCCCCATGCCGGCTCGTCGCTGTCGGATATTCGTACCCGTGCCGAGCCTGCGTCCGACGGCACGTATCGGCTCAAGGGCAACAAGATCTTCATCTCCGGCGGCGACCACCCGCTGTCGGAAAACATCGTGCACATGGTGCTGGCCAAGTTGCCGGACGCACCGGCCGGAGTGAAGGGTATTTCGCTGTTTATCGTGCCCAAGTTTTTGGTCAACGATGACGGCAGCCTCGGCAAACGCAACGACGTGTTACTGGCCGGGTTGTTCCACAAGATGGGCTGGCGCGGCACTACGTCCACCGCGCTGAACTTCGGCGACAACGGCGAATGCGTCGGCTATCTGGTGGGCAAGCCGCACCATGGTTTGAGCTACATGTTCCAGATGATGAACGAGGCGCGGATCGGCGTCGGCATGGGCGCGGTGATGCTGGGTTACGCCGGTTACCTGTACTCACTGGAATACTCCCGCGAGCGTCCCCAAGGGCGCGTGCCGGACAGCAAAGACCCGAGCACCGCACCGGTGGCGATCATTCAGCACGCCGACGTCAAACGCATGCTGTTGACCCAGAAGGCTTACGTCGAAGGTTCGTTCGACCTTGGGCTGTACGCGGCGCGACTGTTCGACGACACCACCACGCTTGAGACTGAAGCCGAACGCAAACAAGCCCATGAACTGCTGGATTTGCTGACGCCGATCGTCAAATCCTGGCCGTCGGAGTTCTGCCTGAAGGCCAACGAACTGGCGATCCAGATTCTGGGCGGCCACGGTTACACCCGCGAATACCCGGTGGAGCAGTATTACCGCGACAACCGCCTGAATCCGATTCATGAAGGCACTCATGGCATTCAGTCGCTGGACTTGCTGGGTCGCAAACTGGCGCAGAACGGTGGTGCGGGACTCAAGCAATTGATCCGCCTGATCGCCAACACCGCCGAGCGGGCGCAGGCGTATGAATCGCTGACCGTGCTACGTGAACCATTGGAAAAACTGGTGGCGCGCCTGCAAAGCGTGACGATTGGCCTGCTGACCGATCTGGCTCAAGGCAAGGTCAACAGCAGCCTGGCGAACTCGGCGCTGTACTTGAAGGTGTTCGGGCACACGGTGATCGGCTGGCGCTGGCTGGAACAGGCGATTCGTGCCGAGGAAGGGTTGACCAAGGGCAATGCGGCGGATGTGAACTTCTATAAAGGCAAGCTGCGGGCGGCTCGGTATTTCCTGACGTGGGAAGTGCCGGGTTGCCACCATGAACTGGCGATTCTTGAGGCGCGGGATGATGTGTGTCTGGGCATGCAGGATGAGTGGTTCTGATTAGAACCCTGTGGCGTAGCTGAAATCCAATCGCGGGCAAGCCCGCTCCCACAGGGATCTCTGTTGTTCACACATAACGCGTCCAACACACAAATCCTGTGGGAGCGGGCTTGCCCACGATGGCGTCGGCACAGCCAACACAATTTTTAGCTGAGTTTGAAACTGCTCATCTGCCGCGCCAAGTCATCGGCCAGACGCTGCAACGTCTGACAGTCTTCCCGACAAGCCCTGACTTCCCCCGCCGTAGCCCGCGCCAGATCGGAAATCCCCTGCACATTCCGGTTGATCTCTTCCGTCACCGCCGACTGCTCTTCCGTCGCCGTCGCCACCTGATGGTTCATGTCGCTGATGCGCTCGACCTGCCCGGTGATCGCCGTCAACGACGCCCCGGTGCGCTGACTCGACTCAACACCCGTGCCGGTCGCCGCTTGCCCGGAGTGCATGGAAGACACCGCATTTTCTGCGCCCTGCTTGAGGCTGCCGATCATCTGCTGGATCTCATCGGTGGACGACTGAGTTCGCCGCGCCAAAGTCCGCACTTCATCGGCCACCACCGCAAACCCGCGTCCCATGTCCCCGGCCCGCGCCGCTTCGATGGCGGCGTTGAGCGCCAACAGATTGGTCTGCTCGGAGATCCCGCGAATCACCGCCAACACCTGATCGATGGATGCCACTTGATGGGCCAGCTCGCCCACTGCACCGGCGGCGATGCCAATCTCGTTGGACATGCTTTCGATATGCCTGATCGATCCGCCTACCACTTCCCGCGCCTGCAACGCTTCATCCCGTGCGGTTTGCGAAGCGACGGCTGCGTTGCCGGCGTTCTGGGCGATTTCCTGCACAGTCAGGCCCATTTCATGAACGGCTGTGGCGACCATGTCGGTCATTTCCTGCTGACGCCCGGAACGCTCGGCAGTATTGTCCACGACCTTCGCCACTTGACCGACGGCGGTGCGCAAACGCTCGCTGGTGGTCAGCACTTCGCCAATCATGTGCCGCTGACTTTCCAGGAACCGATTGAAACCGCGAGCGAGGTCACCCAGTTCATCGGCGCGACTGGAATCTAACCTGTGGGTCAAATCTCCACCACCGCTACCGATTGCTACCAGCGCCGCTGTTACCTGACGGATCGGCCGCACCAGTCCACGGGCCAGCAACACCACCAGCATCAGGCAAACCAACGCCACCGCGAGGCCGATTCCACTGCTCATCCACATCGCGCGGCGGGCTTCGGCATAGATTTGCGACTGCGGCACTTCGGCCACCAGGGTCCAGCCCAAATCCCGCAGCGGCAGGCTCAACGCCAGAAAATCTTCGTCATCGCGGACGAAACTGCTGTTGGCAGCTTTTTGACCCATGACCGCTTGCGCCGCCGGGGCACCGATTTGCTCGGCCAACGTACGTTTACCGCTGAACTGCGCCTCGGGGTGAACCTGGATCAAACCGTCGGAACGCACGAGGTAGACCTTGCCGCGCTCACCGAAGTTGAAGTTGTGGATCAGCTCCGACAGCTCTTTCATGCTCAGGCCAAGCCCGGCAACGCCCACGACTTTACCGGCCTGCTCGACCTTGAGATCGATGAACAGCGCCAACTCACCGGTGGCGGTGTCATGGTCGATATTGAGGGTGCGCGGCTGGTTGCTGTCGAGGAACGAATAGAACCAGGCGTCGTTGGGATTGGAGCGACTGAGCGTGCGGTCCAGGCCCTTTTCCGTGAAGTAATGGCTTGAAGCGGCACCGATAATCAGCGCGGTAAAGGCTTTGTGCTCGGCGCGAATGCCTTCCAGGTAGCTGATAAAACCTGCGGTCTGGGCACTGCTTTCACCCCCGGCCAACCAGTCGCGCACCATGCTATTGCTGGCAATGTCCTTGGCGGCGGTGAGGGGTTGAACGAGGATTCGTTCGATGTCGTTGCGCATCGCTTCGATGCTCGACGGCAGCGCTTGTTCGACCAGATAGCGCTGGGCGAGGCGGTTGACCACGAGGGTATAAACGCCAACCACGATCAGAATACTGACCAGCAGGGCGGTGCCCATGCTCAGGATCAACTGCCATTGAATACTGCGTCGCCAGAACTGCATGGAGCACCCCCAAAGAATAAGAGGCTGAAACACTGCAACAGCCATGCCGATTGTATACAACTAAAACGACAATTTATTCTTTGGTTGTGCGCAAAGCTGATCAGGCCTGATTGATTGTCTTGGCGATCACTTCAACCGTGGCGCTGACTTGCTCTTGGTAACGGTCGAGTTCTTGCTGGTGACGCTTTTGCATTTCGATCTGCTGCGAGCACAGATTCATCGCCGCCAGCACCAACAAGCGGTCACCGATCAGCGTCGGGTATTTCTTTTTGGTCTCGGCCAGGGCGGCCTTCAACATTAATGCGGCGTCCAGCAGGGTCTGCTCTTCCCCGGCCGGCGCCTTGATCGAATAGTCCTCCCCCAGAATCGAGACGACTTTTACCCCTGCGGCGCCGTAACTCATGCGCTGACAGGACCGGCGTTGACGCGCTCAACCAAGGCCTGAATGCGTGCGGCGGTGGCGCCTTGTTTCTCTTCCTGTTCCATCAGGCTCAGTTGCAGGCTTTCGTTTTCATCCTTGGCCTGGGCCAGTTCTGCACTCAGGGTTTGGTTGGTGCCGAGCAGGGTCTGGTTCTGTTGCACCAGGTCGCTGACCAGCTGTTCCAATTGGCTTAGGGATGCTTCCAACATTTTGATTTCCGGGCATTTTCAAAGGGCGCGTACGATAAAGAAAAGTCACCACAGATGCCAGGGTTATGCAGGCGCAAGGCCTTGATTTTCCTGGCGGCGACCTTCCTCGCGAGTTTTAAAGACTGTGATTGGCGGATCTGGTTCCTGCACTTCGTCGCCGCGGCCCTTCTGCGACAAAAGCGCGCAGCGTCTCAAGACTTTAGTCGTATGACCGATAAGTCATGCATACAGCAGTCTCAGCCCCGCACGGATGCGCTTTTTTCGGTGAACACCATGTCTCTACGAAATATGAATATCGCACCACGGGCGTTCCTTGGTTTTGCCCTGATTGGCAGCCTGATGCTGGTTCTGGGTGTGTTCGCCCTGAACCAGATGAGCAAGATTCGCGGCGCCGCCGAAGAAATCACCTCAAACAGCGTACCTAGCATTAAAAGCCTCGACGAGTTCACTCAGCTAACCCTGCGTCTGCGCGTCTTGTCTTACCGTCTGTTGGTGAACCGCGAGCCGGACGTCCAGCAGAAAACCATAGGCCTGCTGGAAACCCGTAACCAGCAGATTCGAACGGCTCAGACGACCTATGAAAAGCTGATCGCCAGCCCGCAGGAACGTGCAGCCTATGATCAATACGTGCAGTTGCTGGGGCAGTATCGCCAGATCGAAGACCGGATGAAGAGTCTGTCGCGCAACAATCAGATCGACGAACTGCGCACGCTGCTCAATACCGATTTGCTGACTAACTCTGAAGCGATCAACGTCGTGCTGAACCGTTTGCTGGAAATCAACACCCAGCAGACCGTCGACACCAATCAGCAAGCCGTCGACCAATACTCCTCGGCCTTCAACCTGGTGGTGACTCTGCTGGTTATCGCCACCGGCCTGACTGTTCTGTTCGCCTGGCTGCTGACCAATAGCATCACCAAGCCGATCGCCAATGCCCTGAGCGCCGCCGAAGAAATCGCCGAAGGCAACCTGACGCGTCCGATCACCGTCGACGGTGAAGACGAAGCCGGTCGTCTGCTGGCCGCCATGGCGAAGATGCAGGACAAACTGCGCGACACCCTGCAACGGATTTCCGGTTCGGCCACACAACTGGCGTCCGCCGCGGAAGAGCTCAACAGCGTCACCGATGAAAGCGCTCGTGGCCTGACCCAGCAGAACAACGAAATCGAACAGGCCGCCACCGCCGTCAACGAAATGACCAGCGCTGTGGAAGAAGTTGCCCGCAACGCCGTGAGCACCTCCGAAGCCTCAAAAAACGCCACCACTTCGGCTGGCGACGGTCGTGACCTGGTGCAGGAAACCGTGAGTGCCATCGAGCGCATGAGCGCCGACGTACAGAGCACCGCCACCCTGATCGGTGATCTGGCCAACGAGTCGCGAGACATCGGCAAGGTGCTGGACGTGATTCGCGGCCTGGCTGATCAGACCAACTTGTTGGCGTTGAACGCCGCCATCGAAGCAGCCCGTGCCGGTGAAGCCGGTCGTGGTTTTGCGGTGGTCGCCGACGAAGTACGTGCCCTGGCCCATCGCACCCAGCAGTCGACCAGCGAAATCGAACGCATGATCGGCAGCATCCAGAGCGGCACCGAACACGCCGTGGATTCGATGCGCAACAGCACCGAACGCGCCGAGTCGACCTTGAACATCGCCCGTGGTGCAGGCATGTCGCTGGACACTATTAATAGCGCCATTGTCGAAATCAACGAACGCAACCTGGTGATCGCCAGCGCGGCCGAAGAGCAGGCACAGGTTGCCCGCGAAGTGGACCGCAACCTGGTGAACATTCGTGACCTGTCGGTGCAATCGGCCACGGGTGCCAACCAGACGAGCGCGGCCAGCAACGAGCTGTCGCGCCTGGCGCTGGACCTGAACAACATGGTTGGGCGGTTTAGCCTGTAACAGCTACACCACCTCTGTGGCGAGGGAGCTTGCTCCCGCTCGGCTGCGCAGCAGTCGCAATTGGCCCACGCGCTGAACCTGACGCACCGCAGCGCCGGTTTGGGGTCGCTACGCGACCCAGCGGGAGCAAGCTCCCTCGCCACAGAGGTCTCCACCCAGCTCAAGCGGGTGTACATGATCACCGTTAAAAGCTTTTTGACAGCATCACATTTCAACAGGTTAGAATCGCTGGCACGCAGACTGCATGGTCGGTTTGTGCCCGCCTTTAGCTTTCTGGAGTACTGCCTTTGAATGCGACGACCATCAACAGCCTGTTCTTGATCGGCGCGTTGCTGGTAGGTGCGAGCATTCTGGTGAGCTCACTTTCATCGCGCCTCGGTATTCCGATTCTGGTGATCATTCTCGCGGTGGGCATGTCGGCCGGCGTCGACGGTGCCGGCATTATTTTCGATAACTATCCAACGGCTTATCTGGTCGGCAACCTTGCCCTGGCGGTAATCCTGCTCGACGGCGGCTTGCGCACCCGGGTGGCGAGTTTTCGCGTGGCGTTATGGCCGGCGCTGTCGCTGGCCACAGTGGGGGTGCTGATTACCACCGGGCTGACCGGGATGGCGGCGGCGTGGTTGTTTGATCTCAACTTGATTCAAGGCCTGCTGATCGGCGCCATCGTCGGCTCTACCGATGCCGCGGCCGTGTTCTCGCTGCTGGGCGGCAAGGGCTTGAACGAACGGGTGAGCGCGAGCCTGGAGATCGAGTCCGGCAGCAACGACCCGATGGCGGTGTTCCTCACCGTGACCCTGATCGACATGCTCGCCAGCGGCGAGACCGGCCTGCACTGGGATCTGCTCCTGCATTTGATGCGCGAGTTCGGCATCGGCGGTGTGATCGGCCTCGGCGGTGGTTGGCTCATGCTGCAACTGGTCAACCGTATCAACCTGGCCACCGGCCTTTATCCGATTCTGGTGATTGCCGGCGGTCTGGTGGTGTTTGCCCTGACCAACGCCCTGCACGGCAGCGGCTTTTTGGCGGTGTACCTGTGTGGTCTGGTGATCGGCAACCGCCCGGTCCGCAGCCGTCACGGCATTCTGCACATGCTCGATGGCATGGCCTGGCTGGCCCAGATCGGCATGTTCCTGGTGCTGGGGCTGTTGGTTACGCCCCATGACCTGCTGCCGATTGCGTTGCCGGCGCTGGGCCTGGCGCTGTGGATGATTCTGTTTGCTCGTCCGCTCTCGGTGCTGGTCGGCCTGTTGCCCTTCAAGGCGTTCCATGGCCGCGAAAAGGCATTCATTTCCTGGGTAGGCCTGCGCGGTGCCGTACCGATCATTCTGGCGGTGTTCCCGCTGATGGCGGGGCTGCCCAATGCTCAGCTCTACTTCAATCTGGCGTTCTTTATCGTCCTGGTGTCGCTGCTGGTGCAAGGCACAAGCCTGCCCTGGGTTGCCAAGCTTTTGAAAGTGACCGTCCCGCCGGAGCCCTTGCCGATCTCCCGATCGGCGCTGGAAGTGCATGTCACCAGCGAGTGGGAGTTGTTCGTTTATCGCCTCGGCGCCGAGAAATGGTGCATTGGATCCCCTCTTCGCGAACTGAAAATGCCCGAAGGTACCCGTATCGCGGCACTGTTTCGTGGCCAACAACTGCTCCATCCGTCGGGTAGTACGGTGCTCGAAGTCGGTGATTTGCTTTGCGTAATCGGCCATGAACACAACCTTCCGGCCCTCGGAAAGCTCTTCAGTCAGGCACCGCAACGGGGGCTGGATTTGCGCTTCTTCGGCGACTTCGTACTCGAAGGAGATGCCCAGCTGGGCGCGGTTGCTGCCCTGTACGGGTTGAAAGTCGAAGGCATCGATCCAGGCATGTCCCTGGGCCACTTCATTGCCCAGAAAGTCGGCGGCGCGCCAGTAGTCGGCGACCAGGTGGAATGGAACAACACCCTCTGGACCGTCGCTGTCATGGAAGGGAACAAGATTGGTAAAGTGGGCGTCAGATTCCCCGAAGGAAGTCGCCCGGGTCCCGGCTTGTTCCTCTAAACTCCACCCTTCATCTCGTTTTCGATCGGTCTTTATGTCAACCCTGCGCACTTTTTTCGTCATGGCCCTGCTGGGCTTGAGTCTTTCCATCAGCACGCTGCAAGCCGCCGAACCGCCTTCCCGCGCCGCCGTGCAGGCAAGCCTGGACAAGATCGCCGACCGCAAACTGCCGGAAGCCGATCAGAAAGCCCTGCAAACCATCCTGCAGAGCACGCTCACCCAACTCAACAACCAGCGTGATTACGATCAGAAGCTGATCGATCTCAAGCAGCAGTTGGCCAATGCTCCAAAGCAGAACATCGAAAACCAGCGCGAGTTGACCCGCCTCAAGGCCACCAAAGTGCTGCCGGTGGCGCAACGCTATACCAAAGAGACCATTCAACAGCTTGAGCAATTGTTGACCGAGCGCTCCACCCAACAGAGCGATCTGCAAAAAGCACTGGCCGACGCCAACAGTCTGGTGATTACTGCCCAGACCCGTCCCGAGCGCGCCCAGGCTGAAATTTCCACCAGCCAGACTCGCATTCAGCAGATCAACAACATACTCAAGCTCGGCAAGGACAACGGCAAGACGTTGAGCGGTGAGCAGCGCGACCAGCTCAACGCCGAGCTCGCGGCGCTGAATGCCCTGATCCCGTTGCGTCGCCAGGAACTGGCCGGCAACAGTCAGTTGCAGGATTTGGGCAACAGCCAGCATGACTTGCTCATGGAAAAATCCGACCGTCTGGACCAGGAAATCCAGGACCTGCAAACCCTGATCAACCAGAAACGCCTGGCCCAGTCGCAAGAAACGGTGACCCAGCAGTCCATCGAAGCGCAGAAGGCCGGCGGCAGCAGCCTGCTGGCCACCGAAAGCGCGGCCAACCTGAAGCTCTCCGACTACCTGCTTAAAAGCACCGACCGCCTCAATGAAGTCACCCAACAGAACCTGCAGACCAAGCAGCAACTGGACAGCGTGACCCAGAGCGATTCAGCGCTGGACGAACAGATCAACGTGCTCAAGGGCAGCCTGCTGCTCTCCAAGATTCTCTACAAACAGAAGCAAGCCCTGCCACGCCTCAAGCTCGACCGCGACCTGGCCGACCAGATCGCCGACATTCGTCTGTATCAGTTCGAAGTCAGCCAACAACGGGAACTGCTCAGCAACCCGACCACCTATGTCGACAACCTGCTGGCCACTCAACCGCCCGAGCAAGTCACCCCGCAATTGCGCAAGAGCCTGCTGGAACTGGCCACCACCCGCGCGGACCTATTGGAGCGTTTGAATCGCGAACTGAGCGCGGTGCTCAACGAATCCATCACGCTGCAACTCAACCAGAAGCAATTGCTCAGCACCGCCCAAAGTCTGCGGGCGACCCTCGACGAGCAAATGTTCTGGATTCCCAGCAACAAGCCGCTGGATTTCGAGTGGATGTACGGCGTGCCGGATCGTCTGCAACGTCAGGTCACCACCCTGCCGTGGGCTTCGAGCCTGAGCGAACTGGCCGATGGCCTGACGCAGCGGCCGCTGCTGTTCCTGCCGCTGGCCTTGCTGATCGGGGCGCTGCTGTGGCGCCGCAAAAATCTCTATGCCCGCCTGAACAAAGTTCACCAGGACATTGGCCATTTCAAACGCGACAGCCAGTGGCACACCCCGCAAGCGATTCTGATCAACATCCTGCTGGCGATGCCGGTGTCCCTGGGTTTGGCCCTGTGCGGCCTGGCCTTGCAGATCGACGCTCGCGGGCAGAACGCCAATATGGGCGCGGCGCTGCTGCAGATGGCCCAGGCCTGGCTGGTGTTCTACACCGCCTACCGCATCCTCGCGCCGGGCGGCGTGGCCGAGCTGCATTTCCGCTGGGAAAAACCCCAGGTCGAATTCCTTCAAGGCTGGATACGCAGACTCGGGCTGGTAGTGATGGCTTTGGTGGCGGTGGTAGCGGTCGCCGAGTTGCAACCAGCGATACTGGCCGATGACGTGCTCGGCATGCCGGTGGTGCTGACCTGCTACGCCTTGATGGCCTGGCTACTCAGCCGCCTGCTGGTTAGCAGCCCGACTCACCAGAACGCTTCACTGTTCCGCAAGGCCGTGGGGGTTCTGTTCACCGCCCTGCCGATCGCGTTGTTCGTCGCCGTGTGCTTTGGCTACTACTACACCGCGCTGAAACTCAGTGACCGGTTGATCAACACGCTTTACCTGCTGATGTTCTGGCTGGTGATCGAAGCCACCTTCGTGCGCGGCCTCAGCGTTGCGGCACGGCGCCTGGCCTATCAACGCGCCCTGGCCAAGCGCCAGGCCGCGAAAGAAGCCGGCGACGGCGAAGCGGTGATCGAAGAGCCGACCCTGGACATCGAAAAGGTCAACGAGCAATCCCTGCGACTGATCCGTCTGGCACTGCTCGGCGGTTTCATCGCGGCGTTGTATTGGGTCTGGTCGGACCTGATCTCGGTGTTCTCGTACCTGGACAACATCACCCTTTACGAATACACCAGCGGCACCGGCGCCAACATGAGCATGGTGCCGATCAGCATCGGCGACATGCTCGGGGCATTGATCATCATCGGCATCACCTTTGCGCTGGCGCGCAACCTGCCGGGTTTGCTGGAAGTGTTTGTGCTGTCGAAGCTGAACCTGGCTCAGGGCAGTGCCTACGCCACGACCACCCTGCTGTCCTATGTGATCGCCGGTGTCGGTTTTGTCTCGACCCTGTCCACGCTCGGCGTGAGCTGGGACAAGTTGCAATGGCTGGTGGCAGCGCTGTCGGTCGGTCTCGGTTTCGGGATGCAGGAGATCTTCGCCAATTTCATCTCCGGCATCATGATCCTGTTCGAACGCCCGGTGCGGATCGGCGACACCATCACCATTGGCAACCTGTCGGGCACGGTGAGCAAGATCCGCATCCGCGCCACGACCATCACCGACTTCGACCGCAAGGACATCATCGTCCCGAACAAGACGTTCATCACCGGGCAACTGATCAACTGGTCCCTGACCGACACCATCACCCGGGTAACGCTCAAGCTCGGCGTCGACTACGGCTCGGACCTGGACCTGGTGAAAGAACTGCTGCTCAAGGCGGCGCGCGATAACCCGCGCGTGCTGAAGGACCCTGAACCCCACGTGTACTTCCTGAACTTCGGCGAAAGCACCCTCGACCACGAGTTGCGCATGCACGTGCGCGACCTCGGCGACCGCAACCCGGTGCTCGATGAGGTCAACCGCTTCATCAATCGCGAGTTCAAGAAGCAGCACATCAACATCTCGTTCCGGCAAATGGAGGTTTACCTCAAGAACCTTCACGGCCAGGAATACAAAATGGTTCCGGTCGAGCCGGAAACCAAAACCATCGTGCCGCTGCCCGATGGCCAATCGCGCCGTGAGCCTCCGCCTGTCGAACTCGACTAACCGCTCTATCCCTAGCAGAATGCTCGGACATTCTGCTGGAGATGGCCGTTGAAAGCCCTCGACGAACTGAACTTCGACAATCGCTTCGCCCGCCTGGGCGACACGTTCTCAGCCCATGTGTTGCCCGAGCCCATCGCCGCTCCGCGACTGGTGGTCGCCAGCCCCGCCGCCATGGCGTTGTTGGACCTGGACCCAGCTGTGGCCGAGACGCCGGTGTTCGCCGAACTGTTCGGTGGCCACAAGCTCTGGGCCGAAGCCGAGCCGCGGGCGATGGTCTATTCCGGGCATCAGTTCGGTTCCTACAACCCGCAGTTGGGCGACGGGCGCGGCCTGTTACTGGGCGAGGTTTATAACGAAGCCGGCGAGCATTGGGACCTGCACCTCAAGGGCGCCGGTCAGACGCCTTACTCACGCATGGGCGATGGACGGGCGGTGCTGCGTTCGTCGATCCGCGAGTTTCTCGCCTCCGAAGCCTTGCATGCCCTGAACATTCCCACCACTCGCGCGCTGTGCGTGATCGGCTCCGACACGCCAGTCTGGCGTGAAAAGCAGGAGCGCGCAGCCATGGTCCTGCGCCTGGCGCCGAGCCATGTGCGCTTCGGTCATTTCGAATTTTTCTACTACACCAAGCGCCCCGAGCAGCAGAAAGAACTCGGCGAGCACGTGTTGGCCATGCACTTCCCGCACTGTCTGGAGCAGCCGGAACCGTACCTGGCGATGTTCCGCGAAATCGTCGAGCGCAACGCCGAGCTGATCGCCAAATGGCAAGCCTATGGGTTCTGCCACGGCGTGATGAACACCGACAACATGTCGATCCTCGGCATTACCTTCGACTTCGGCCCGTTCGCCTTCCTCGACGACTTCGACGCCCACTTCATCTGCAACCACTCCGATGACCAGGGCCGTTACTCCTTCAGCAACCAGGTGCCCATCGGCCAGTGGAACCTCAGCGCCCTCGCCCAGGCCCTGACGCCGTTCATCAGCGTCGAAGCCCTGCGCGAAACTCTTGGCCTGTACCTGCCACTGTTCCAGGCCCACTACCTGGACCTGATGCGCCGCCGTCTCGGCTTCACCACTGCCGAAGATGACGACCAGAAACTGCTGGAGCACCTGCTGCAACTGATGCAGAACAGCGGCGTCGACTACAGCCTGTTCTTCCGCCGCCTGGGGGATGAGTCACCCGAACTGGCTGTCGCCCGTTTGCGCGATGACTTCGTCGACATCAAGGGCTTTGATACATGGGGCGAGCTCTACGTCGCACGGGTTGCTCGTGAAGGCAATGACGATCAGCAACAGCGTCGCACGCGCATGCATGCGGTCAATCCGCTGTACATCCTGCGTAACTATCTGGCGCAGAAAGCCATCGATGCAGCGCAAAGCGGCGACTATTCAGAAGTTCGTCGTTTGCACGCGGTACTGAGCAATCCGTTCGAGGAGCAGCCTGGGATGGAGAGCTATGCCGAGCGGCCGCCGGAGTGGGGCAAGCATCTGGAGATCAGTTGTTCATCGTAATCCAGGCATTCTGAGATGCTACAGATAAGAGTCAACACACTGATGCTTAATTAGGTTAAGAATCAATTTATTGGCTCTTAACTGCCAACAGATATCAATATCCAAGTACTTTTTCCCGCCATCTTCGAACGTCCCTTGCGTATCGTTAAGGCTGCCTATACTGTTGCCTAATTGACTTAACGATCACTTTGGAAAGGCTTAATGAGCACTTTTTTCCACTTGAATGTGCGGAAAGCCTCGTAAAAATAGGCCTTCTGGCTAAAAATCGCCGCCAAGAACGCGGTCTCAGGCAGAAAGACCTCGCCAAAGTGGTGGGCGTAGCCGTAGGCACGCTGAGCAAGATCGAGGCCGGTGACCCTGTCGTCGAACTGCGCACCTTCATGTTGGTGTTGTGGCATCTGGGCCTGCTTTCAGAAGTACTCAACGACGAGCCGATCAGCAAAAAAGCCCCCGAGCCTGCAAGCCAACGAGTGCGCATCAAGCGTGTGACCGAAGAGAGCTTCTGATGAACATCCCTGCGGCGTATATCTACATGGAGCACCCACTCACCGCCGAAACGATCACCTTGGGTCGGTTGAATACAGCCCGCGACGGGGTCGGAGAATTCGTGTACGCCCCCGCCTACCTTGCGCAAAACGATTGGGTGCCAGATCCGATTCGTTATCCCCCAAGCGATCAGGTATTTCGCGTAACGACCAATCACGGTATTCCGGGATTCATTCGCGATTGCATGCCCGATTCATGGGGGGAGCAATTGCTCAGGTCTCTGCATGGTCAAACCATGACCCCTGTCGATATGTTGATCAGATCGCCTAACAACGATCGTTCCGGCAACCTGATGGCTGGAACAGCACGAACGGCGCCACCGGGTATCGGAGGTGAACATATCCCGTCGCTGCAAGGGCTGGAGGAGTTCGTCAATACCGCCGATATCATTCAAAGCCATCAGCTTATCGACCCCGATCGACAGAAAATCCTGCTGGTACGTCATCGATCCTCTCTGGGCGGTGCTCGGCCAAAACGCACACTGCGCGATGGCCATACGCTGGTGCTGGCCAAAGCCAGGGATCGTTTCGATATCGTCGATATCCCGGCGATCGAACACGCCTGTATGACGTTTGCGGCATCAAAAGGTATCCACACCGCAAGAACGCGGTTGATCACTGATGAGCGTTCTACGTTGCTGGTGGATCGTTTCGACCGGATTGAAATTGACGGTCGCATGCGCCGGATCCCCATGCTCACTGCGCTGACGTTGCTGGACGCTGACTGGTCCTCGACTGATCACAGCCGCTGGCGCTATGCCGGTGTTGCCGATGAAATGCGCAGGCGTGGCGTCCCCCTGGAAGATTTGAAGCAGTTCTACGTGCAAATATGCTTCCACGTTCTGGTAGGCAATGATGATGCGCATGCCAAGAACCTGGCCATCATCTGGCGTGGCGGTACCTGGCGTCTTTCACCCATGTACGACGTGGTCCCGTCACCCGTGGAGTCGCCCGCCACGATGGCCATGGCATTGGGAAACGAAGGCACGAGAATCAGTCGGCAAAACATTCTCAGCCACCATGAGCATTTCGGACTGGATCTGCGGGGTGCCGAAACCATTCTTGATCAGGTGCTGGAGTGGGAAAGCGAACTGCGTGAGCATTACGCCGCACAACTCAGCGGCGTGGACTATCAAGCCGCCATTGGCGCTATCAGCAATGCCAGAATGCTCTAGCGTCAGGGATGGCAGCTGACGGGCTTGATATCTCTGCCGGCCACCTCCAATTACCAGGAATCTGCTTGCTTCAGGAGTTCTCTGATGTCCGACCCACTGCTCATCCCCTGCCCCCACTGCAACGGCCTCAACCGCATCCCCGCCGAACGCCTCAACGACCATCCCAAATGTGGCCGCTGCAAGACCGAAGTCTTGCTCAACAAGCCGTTCGAATTGAAGCAAGGCGATTACGCCAGTCAGATCAAGGGTGACCTGCCGTTGCTGGTGGATGTGTGGGCGCACTGGTGCGGGCCGTGCAAGTCGTTTGCGCCGGTGTTCGAACAGGCAGCGGGGCAATTGGCGGGTAAGTGTCGACTGGCCAAGCTCGACAGTGAGGCGAACCAGCAGCTGTCGGCGCAATTGGGGATTCGCTCGATTCCGAGCCTGATTCTGTTCAAGAACGGCCGGGAAGTGGCTCGCCAGAGCGGAGCCTTCCCGTTACCGCAGTTGATGAGCTGGTTGCGCAGTCAGGGGATCTGAAAACTACACGGATGCAAAATGTGGGAGCGGGCTTGCTCGCGAAAGCGGTCTATCAATCAACGATGATGTTGACTGTTATGACCCCTTCGCGAGCAAGCCCGCTCCCACATGGTTTTGTGCTGGCTGCAGGAATCAGGTTTTTTCCAGCAAGCTGTGCAGGTCGACGAATTGCTGAGTCAGCTTGTGCCGCGGGTCGAGGTGGATCAGCGGCGTGTTGGCCTGATGGGATTCGCGCATGCGCACCGAACTGGCCAGGTACACAGGCAGCACAGGCAGCCCTTCGGCGATCAATTCGTCGAGGATCTGCTGCGGCAGACTGGCGCGGGCCTGGAACTGATTGACGACAATGCCTTCGACTTCCAGCCCTTCGTTGTGGTCGTCCTTCAATTCTTCGATTTCCGCCAGCAAGCCGTATAGCGCCTGGCGCGAGAAACTGTCGCAGTCGAAGGGGATAAGCACGCGATCAGCGGCAATCAATGCCGAGACGGCATAGAAATTCAGCGCTGGCGGGGTGTCGAGGTAGATTCGGTCGTAATCGCCGTCCAGTTCCTCGAGCAATTTGCGCAGCTTGTTGATCTTGTGTTTGGCCTCAAGCTTGGGCTGCAAGTCAGCCAGCTCGGCGGTGGCGGTGATGACGTGGAGGTTGTCGAACGGAGTTTCGTAAATGTCGACCTGGGTTTTCTTCGAGAACGGCCCGGAGGACAGGGTCTGTTTGAAGAAGTCAGCGATTCCCATCGGGATATCATCACCGGTGAGCCCCGTCAGGTACTGAGTGGAGTTGGCCTGAGCATCGAGATCCACCAACAGTGTGCGATAGCCTTCGCTGGCACTGACCGCCGCCAGATTGCAGGCAATGCTGGATTTGCCCACCCCACCTTTCTGATTGAACACCACGCGCCGCATGTCAAAACCTCCGTGTATCAAAGATATGACCGAGTGTAGTAGTCCACGACGCTGCTTAGCTACCTCGCAGGCATTGGGACTACACAGTCATCGGCAAATCTACGGCTAAGAAGCTGCCAATTCATCCATCGACAGCCGATAGAGCCTACAGACACGTCCAATGCAATGTGGATAATGGCCAAACGACAGCTTTTTTTTGCGAACCGAACGGTACATTTCGTTGCGCAAAATGTAACCAGCATTTGCTACACGCCCGCCGCACCGGGATAATGCGCGCCACTCGGCGTCAAGCGCCACATAAGGTCAGCCGCGTTTTTTGCGACTCACCGCGTCAAGGAAGCCCGCAGGGGCGGGATGAATGTCTGTGATCAACTTCAACATCGCCCAATGGCGCGCGTGGGCCCCTGGGCTTGAAAGCGTGGATGATTGGCAGGCCTGGAGCCGACAGCCGGTCGTGCTCGAGCGCAGCGATGCCGCCCCCGATGTGTCGTTTCTGCCGGCCATGCAGCGCCGACGACTCAGCCGTCTGGCGCGGATGGCATTCAGTGTCGGCTGGCCGTTGGCCGATGGCCGCCAGAACCTGCCGTTGGTCTTTATTTCCCGCCACGGCGAAACACCGCGCACCTTCGAAATTCTCAGCGACCTGGCGCTCGACCAACCGTTGTCGCCGACCCAGTTCAGCCTGTCGGTACACAACGCGGTCATCGGCCTGTGGTCGATCATGCGTGGCGAAACCAGCGAAATGACCGCCCTCGCCGCGGCCGGCGATGGCCTTGAGCACGGCATGCTAGAGGCTGCGGCGCTGCTTGAGGAAGGCGCTCCCGCAGTATTGCTGGTCGTGACCGAAGAGCAACCGCCCGCGGCCTACTCGGCCTGGATCGACGATGTGCCATTTCCTTACGCGGTCGGCCTGTTGATCACCCCCGGTGATCAGTGGCAGCTGTCGCTGAACAGCACCTCGCAAGCGTTGTCCAAAGCCCACTGGCCCCATGCCCTGAATCTGTTGCGTACCCTGCTCGGCCAGCAGACTACCTGCCAACATGCCTGGAAAAATCGTGTATGGACCTGGCAACGCAATCTGTAAGCGATAAAAACCGCGACGCCTATTACTGGCGCCTGCTGGCCACTGCCGCAAGCTTTACCCTGTTCGGGTTGGGCGGGCTATGCCTGCGCCTGGTGGTGTTCCCGCTGTTGAACTGCCTGCCGGGAGACGACCAGGCCCATCGTCAGCGGGCACGACAAACCGTCAGCCGGTGTTTCTGGTTTTTCATTCGTTTCATGGCTCGCAGTGGCGTGCTGACCTATGACATTCAAGGGGCGGAAAAGCTCGGACGGCCAGGCCAGATGATCGTCGCCAATCACCCCTCGCTGATCGATGTGGTGTTCCTGATCGGCCTGGTGGGCCACGCCAACTGCGTGGTCAAGAAAAGCCTCTGGGAAAATCCGTTCACCCGCGGTCCGCTACGCCGTACCGATTACATCAGCAATGATGGCAGCATGGACATGCTCGATGCCGCTGCCGACGCGCTGAAAAGCGGTCAGACCCTGATCATCTTTCCCGAGGGCACCCGCACCCAACCCGGCAAACCGCCGGCCTTTCATCGGGGGGGCGCGGCAATCGCCCTGCGCGGTGCGAGAATCCTCACCCCGGTGATCATCAAGGTCAGCCCGACCACATTGACCAAGGCCGAACCCTGGTATCGGATTCCCAAACGCCGCGTGCACTTCAGTTTCCGTGTCGGGGCCGATATAGACCCACAGGCCTTCGCGACACAGGGACCTGCGCCTCAGGCCTCGCGCAAGCTCAACGACTATTTGCACTCTTACTTTATCAAGGAGCTCGCCGAAGATGAGCGATCTGCACACTAATAGCCTGATGCTGGAAATCAAAGAGTTGATCATCGAAGCCCTGGGCCTCGAAGACATCAGCGTCGAAGACATCGGCGATGACCAGACGCTGTTCGGCGAAGGCCTGGGCCTGGATTCGGTGGACGCCCTGGAACTCGGCCTGGCGATCCAGAAAAAGTACGGCATAAAAATCGATGCCGACGCCAAGGACACCCGTAATCACTTCACCAACGTGGCGAGCCTTGCGGCGTTCGTCACTGCAAAACAGGCAGCTTGAGACCGGACCATGCAAACTCGTGACGACATTTTCAACACCCTGCGCGATGCCCTGGTCGAACTCTTCGAGCTGGACCCCGAGCGCATCAGTCTGGAATCCAACCTGTATCAGGATCTGGAAATCGACAGCATTGATGCGGTGGACCTGATTGATCACATCAAACGCCAGACTGGCAAGAAAATCGCCGCCGAAGAATTCAAATCGGTGCGTACCGTCAGCGACGTGGTCGAGGCAGTCTACCGACTGGTTCAACCGGCCGCATGAGCCGACTGATCGGCCTTGGCCTGCTGCTGGCAGGCCTGTTGTACCCCTTTGCGGTGTATTTCGGCATGGAACACTTCGCCCCGTGGCAGTTCGGTCTGCTGCTGGGTAGCCTGTGGCTGGCGCGGGCGCTGACCGGCGAGCGGCGGCCTGGCAGTCTGTGGATGGCCACAGTCGCCATCGGGTTCTGCCTGCTGCTGGCGCTGTTCGACAGCCCGGTGCTGCTGCGCTGGTACCCGGTGCTGATCAGCGCGTTCATGCTGGTGCTGTTCGGTATGAGCCTGAAATATGGCCCGCCGATGATCGAACGCCTGGCCCGTCTGCGAGAACCGCAATTACCGGCCAGGGCCATTCGCTACACCCGCCAGGTGACGATTGCCTGGAGCGTGTTTTTTCTCTGCAACGGCTTATGCGCCGCCGCCCTGACCCTTTGGGCGCCGCTGAGCTGGTGGATGTTGTACACCGGCCTGATCTCCTATGGATTGATCGGCCTGATGTTTGCCATTGAATGGCTCATACGACAACGGGTACGAGGCCGCCCATGAATTGGATAAAACTTGAGCAACTGTTGCTCAAGGCTCAGCCGGACCGTGCCGTGACGGTGGAGCCGGCGTTGAATCACGCGCAATTGTGCGAACAGGCCCTGAGCCTGGCGGCCGGCCTGCAAACTCAAGGCGTGCAGCGCGTGGCCGTGCACCTTGAGGACGCCGCTGACCTGGCCATCGCCCTGCTCGGCGCCTGGCGTGCCGGGGTCAGCGTGCTGCTGCCCGCCGACCTGCAAGTGCAAACTCGCCAGCGCTGGTCGAGCGAGGTCGATCTGTGGCTGACCGATCAGGCCGATGATGCGCATCTGCGCGATTATCAGCATCCACCGCTACCGGCCAACCCCCTGGATCTGGATCGCTGTCAGCTGAGCCTGTGCACCTCCGGGTCCAGTGGCGAACCCAAGCGCATCGACAAAACCCTGCGCCAACTGGCCAATGAAGTCCAAGCGCTGGAGCGATTGTGGGGCGCGGATCTGGGCCAGGCCTGCATCATCGGCAGCGTCGCCACCCAGCACATCTACGGGCTGCTGTTTCGGGTGCTGTGGCCGTTGTGCGCCGGGCGCTCGTTCGTGCGTAAACAACTGGCTTTCCCGGAAGACCTGCAACGCGCCAGCCGCGAACACCCGGCCTTCGCCTGGGTCGCCAGCCCGGCACTGCTCAAGCGCATGGGTGACAACCTCGATTGGCCAGCGCTGAGCGCGGTGCGCCGAGTGTTCTCCTCCGGTGGCGCGTTGCCCGCCGAAGCCTCGCAAAGCTTGTACGAACGCCTGCAACAATGGCCGACGGAGATCCTCGGCAGCTCGGAAACCGGCGGCATCGCCTGGCGTCAGGGCCAGGATCTCTGGCAACCCTTCGCCGATGTTGCACTGAGCCAGGACAGCGACGGCGCCCTGCTTATCGCATCACCGTACTTGCCGGCCGGCCATATCGAACACACCGCCGATGCCGCGCGCATTGCTGCCGATGGCCGTTTCGAGCTGTTGGGGCGGTTGGACCGGATCGTCAAACTGGAAGAAAAACGTATCTCGCTACCCATGCTCGAACAAGCGCTGATGGCTCACGCCTGGGT
Source organism: Pseudomonas sp. LBUM1673 (assembly GCF_059695645.1). Taxonomy (NCBI): domain Bacteria; kingdom Pseudomonadati; phylum Pseudomonadota; class Gammaproteobacteria; order Pseudomonadales; family Pseudomonadaceae; genus Pseudomonas; species Pseudomonas sp. LBUM1673. The sequence goes on along the minus strand of NZ_CP166780.1, from coordinate 515,765 downwards.
CACCGAAGCGCGCCTCGGCGTGGTTCAGGAAAACCGCGCCTCATTGGGTGCGCTGCTGGTGCTCAGCGAGCAAGGCCTGCATGCCTTGCGCAATCAGGGGCGACGCAGCCTGACTCAAGCCTTGCGTCAGCATCTGAGCCAGCATTGTGAAACGCTGGCCCTGCCACGACGCTGGCGCTTGCTGCGGCAACTGCCGCTGAACGCGCAGGGCAAACTGCCTCAGGCCGAGGTTGAAACCTTGCTGCTGGCGCCCCGCCCAAAGACGCCGCAAGTGCTGGAACAGGTCGAAGTCGATGGCGAGTGGAGTCTGCAACTGGCCGTCCCGCCAGACTTGGCGTATTTCAGCGGCCACTTTCCCCAAGCGCCGGTTTTGCCCGGCGTGGTGCAAGTGGATTGGGCATTGAGCCTGGGCCAGCAATTGATGGACCTGCCGGCAAAATTTGCCGGCATGGAAGTGCTGAAATTTCAGCAACTGGTGCGCCCTGGTGATGAAGTCCAGTTGCACCTGCGCTTCGACCCGGCGCGCAGTAAATTGTATTTCGCCTATCGCAATGAAGCCGCCACCTGCTCCAGCGGGCGGATTTTGCTGGAGGCGGCCAGCGATGCATAACCTGTGGCGAGGGAGCTTGCTCCCGCTGGGCCGCGAAGCGGCCCCAAAATCAACCGACGCGGACTTTATTGCGAGCGCTTCGCACTCGAACGGGAGCAAGCTCCCTCGCCACAGTAAGCGCCTTCACAACAAGGGTTCTGTGGAGGTTTCTGACCATGCATAATCCCTGCGCCGTAATTCCGGTCTACAACCACGAAACCGCAATCACCGCCGTGCTCGATGCGCTGCTTGCCAGTGGCCTGCCATGCATTCTGGTGGACGATGCCAGCAGCCCGGCCTGCGCCAAGGTGCTTGACCAACTGGCCCAGCGTGACCGGGTTTACCTGATCAGACTCACCGTCAATCAAGGCAAGGGCGGCGCGGTGATGACCGGTCTGCGGGAGGCTTCGCGTCTGGGCTTCAGCCACGCCCTACAGGTGGACGCCGACGGCCAGCATGACTTGCAAGACGTCAAGGCTTTCATCGAACACTCACGCGCCCATCCCGAGGCGGTCATCTGCGGTTATCCGCAATACGACGCCAGTGTGCCGAAAGGTCGTTTGTACGCTCGCTACCTGACGCACGTCATGGTCTGGATCAACACCCTGTCGTTGCAGATTCGCGACTCGATGTGCGGTTTCCGTGTTTACCCGTTACCACCGACCCTGGCACTGATCGACTCGGCCAGGATCGGCAAACGCATGGACTTCGACTCAGACATCCTGGTGCGCCTGGCCTGGCGCAATCAGCCGATGCGGTGGCTGAAAACCAGGGTCCATTACCCGCTGGACGGCGTCTCGCATTTCCGCCTGTTCCACGACAACGTACTGATTTCAAGCATGCACACCCGGCTGTTCTTCGGCATGTTGCTACGGGCACCGGTAATCCTCTGGCGACGGTGGCGAGCATGAGCGACAACGCAGACAAACAGCACTGGGCCGACCGCCAGGAGCGCGGCAGTTTCTGGCTGATGAAGTTCACCGCGCTCTGCGCAAAAGTCTTGGGCCGCCGGCTATTGAGCCCGCTGCTGTACGGCATCGTGCTGTACTTCTTCCTGTTCGGGCGCAGCGCTCGCCAAAGCGCCTGGCAATACCAGCAGCGGCTCGCCGACTGGAGCGCTCGCAGCGAATTGCGCCCGACCCATTGGCGGGTGTTCGGCCAGTTCATGGCCTTCGCCGACTCCATGCTCGACAAACTCGATGTATGGAACGGCAAGCTGAGCATCGAGCAAATCGAAATCATCGACCCGGCGCTGCTGCGCAATAAACTGCGCGGCACCCGCGGGCAAATGCTGGTGGGCGCACACCTGGGCAATCTCGAGGTCTGCCGGGCGCTGGCGGAGATCGGCGAGAAAGTCACCATGAACGTGCTGGTGCACACCAAGCACGCCGAACAATTCAACCGCCTGCTGGGCGAAGCCGGGGCGACCAATCTGCGGCTGATCCAGGTCAGCGAACTGGACCCGGTGATCATGCTGCAACTGCATGAACGCCTGGAACGCGGCGAATGGCTGGCGATTGCTGGCGACCGCGTGCCGCTGCATGGCGGACGCAGCGTGACAGTGGACTTTCTCGGTCATCAGGCAGCCTTCCCGCAAGGCCCTTGGTTGCTGGCCGGTCTGCTGAAATGCCCGATCAACCTGATGCTGTGCCTGAAGAAACCCACGGGCGACTATCGACTGACCCTCGAACCGTTCGCCGACGCCATCGTGTGGAAACGCAGCGACCGCGAACAGGTCATTCATCAGTGGGCCTCCCGCTACGCCGAACGCCTGGGTCACTATTGCCTCGAAGCGCCCCAACAATGGTTCAACTTTTACCCTTTCTGGAAGACCGATGACGACGCCAACGCTTGAGCCGGTAACCTTCGGCGAACTCCCTTTGCGCATCGAAGACGTGCTGGCCCTGGCCAACCGTCAGGTGCCGACGCAGTTGCAGGGCGACCCCGAGTTTCGCCAGCGCATCGCCAAGGGCCCGCAATTCCTTGATTCCCTGCTGGACAAGGAAGGCGTGATCTATGGTGTGACCACCGGTTATGGTGATTCTTGTGTGGTAGCGGTGCCGCTGCACCACGTCGAAGCCCTGCCCCGTCATCTGTATACCTTCCACGGTTGCGGCCTGGGCAAACTGCTCGACGCCCAAGCCACCCGCGCGGTGCTGGCGGCGCGTTTGCAATCGCTTTGCTACGGCGTTTCCGGGGTACGCGTGGAACTGCTGGAGCGTCTTCAAGCCTTCCTCGAACACGACATTCTGCCGCTAATTCCGGAAGAAGGTTCGGTCGGCGCCAGCGGTGATCTGACGCCGCTGTCCTACGTCGCCGCGACCTTGTCCGGCGAGCGCGAAGTGATGTTCCGTGGTGAGCGTCGACAAGCCGCCGATGTGCACAGCGAACTGGGCTGGGAACCGTTGGTATTGCGCCCCAAAGAAGCGCTGGCGCTGATGAACGGCACCGCGGTGATGACCGGCCTCGCTTGCCTGGCTTACGCCCGCGCTGATTACCTGCTGCAACTGGCCACGCGCATCACCGCGCTGAACGTGGTCGCTTTGCAGGGCAACCCGGAGCACTTCGACGAGCGCCTGTTCGCGGCCAAACCTCATCCTGGGCAGATGCAAGTCGCCGCGTGGTTGCGCAAGGACCTGGCGATCGATGCGCCGACCGCGCCGCTGCATCGCCTGCAAGACCGCTATTCCCTGCGTTGTGCGCCGCATGTACTCGGTGTATTGGCCGACAGCCTGAACTGGTTGCGCTCGTTCATCGAGATCGAACTCAACAGCGCCAACGACAACCCGATCATCGACGCCGAAGCCGAACGCGTGCTGCACGGCGGGCACTTCTATGGCGGCCACATCGCGTTCGCCATGGACAGCCTTAAAAACCTGGTGGCGAACGTCGCCGACTTGCTCGACCGCCAGCTCGCACTGCTGGTGGACGAGCGTTACAACCATGGCTTGCCGAGCAACCTGTCTGGCGCCACCGCCGACCGCGCGATGCTCAACCACGGCTTCAAGGCCGTGCAGATCGGCACCAGCGCCTGGACCGCCGAAGCCCTGAAAAACACCATGCCGGCCAGCGTCTTTTCGCGCTCCACCGAGTGCCACAACCAGGACAAAGTCAGCATGGGCACCATCGCCGCCCGCGACGCCATCCGCGTGTTGGAGCTGACCGAACAAGTCGCTGCTGCCACGCTGCTGGCCGCCAACCAAGGTGTCTGGCTGCGCGGCCAGGCTGAAGACGCGCGCCCACTGCCACCAGCACTGGCCGCGATGCACGAAGAATTGGCCAAGGACTTCCCGCCGGTCATCGAAGACCGTGCACTGGAAGGCGAGTTGCGCCTGTGCCTGCAACGTATCGCCGAACAACACTGGAGGCTGCATGCGTAGCAAGGGAGTGCTTCACACCGACACGGAAATCCTCGTACCGTTCTTTGACGTCGACACCATGAACGTGGTCTGGCACGGCCATTACGTCAAATACCTGGAAGTCGCCCGCTGTGCGCTGCTGGACAAGATCGGCCACAACTACGACGCCATGGTTGCTTCGGGTTACGCGTGGCCGGTGATCGACTTGCAACTGCGCTATGTGCGCGGTGCGGTGTTCGGCCAGAAGCTGAATGTGCGCGCCAGCCTGGTGGAGTGGGAAAACCGCCTGAAGATCAATTACCTGATCAGCGATCTGGCCTCCGGCGAGCGCCTGACCCGCGCCAGCTCCGTCCAGGTCGCCGTCGACATGAGCAGCCGCGAAATGCAGTTGGCTTCACCGAAGGTGTTCACCGACGCGGTTGAAAGGGTGCTGCCATGAATTCGCTGTTCAAATACCTCGGCGCTTTAGCGTTGCTCGGGCTTTCATCATTGGCGCAGGCCTTCGATCTGCAGCAGCTCAGCGATCAACTGGCCAAACCCGATGTGATCCACGGCAATTTCATCCAGGAAAAACACCTGCGCGCCCTGCCCCAGCCGCTGACCAGCAAGGGCACCTTCGTTCTGGCGAAGAATCACGGCCTGCTCTGGCTGCTGAAAACGCCATTGCAACAGGACTACCGCATCAGCGACAAAGGCATTGCCCGGCGTGATGCCAGCGGCTGGCAAATGTTGCCGAACAAGAGCGCCGGCGCCGAGCAGAACCGCTTGTTCCTCGCGGTGCTGCAAGGCGACAGCACTGGCCTGCAACGGGATTTCGAGCTTTCGCTGAGCGGCGATGCACAGAACTGGAAGCTGACCCTGACCCCGCGTTCGATGCTGCTCAAGCAGGTGTTCAATCAGATCAACATTGACGGCGGCGAACTGGTGCACAGCATCGAGCTGCTCGAAACCCAGGGTGACCGAACCCTGTTGCGCATGCAGGACAGCACCAGCGCACAACCTTTGAGCGATGCGGAGCAACATGACTTTGCCGAGTGAACGGATGCTGCCGCGGCTGTTTCTGATCCTGCTGCTGGCGGTGCTCGCGCTCGCCGGCTGGCAATGGCGTGACGGTGCACCGCTGTCGGCCAACCTGATGGAGCTGGTACCGGGCACGGCACCGGACGCGCTGGAACTGCGCGCCGAACAACGCATGCAAGAACCGCTGAACCGGGAAATGCTGGTGCTGGTCGGCCATAAAGACCGCCAGCAAGCCATCGCCATGGCGCAAAAACTCGGCGAGCAGTGGCAGGCCAGCGGCGTGTTCGAAAGGGTCAAGTGGAACCTGCAGGCCGACCTGCCGGCGGTGCGCACACAATTACTGCAAGGCCGACTGGCGATGTTGTCCGCGGCCGACCGGCAGCAACTCATCGAACACCCCGACGCCTTTATTCAGCAACGGGTACAAGCCCTGTTCGACCCGTTCACCGGCTTCAGCCTGGTGCCGAGCCAGGACGACTGGCTCGGCCTGACCGGGCGCATCCAGAACAGCCAGCCACAGCATGGTTCGGTGCAACTGGACATCGGCAGCGGTACGCTGGTTGCCGATGCCGACGGCAAGAGTTGGGTGATGCTGCGGGCGCGAACCGCCGGCAATGCGTTCGACATGAACCTGCCACTGCAAGTGGCCGACCTGCTCCAGCACAGTCGCGAAGAAGCCGCCCGATCGGATGTGCAACTGCTCGCCGCCAGCGGCCTGTTGTACGCCGCCAGCGGTCAACGCCAAGCCGCTCGCGAAATGACCTGGGTCGGCGGCGGCGCCACGGTCGGGATTTTGTTGTTGCTGTTACTGGCCTTCCGGCGTTGGCGGGTGTTGTTGGCGTTCGTCCCGGTGCTGGTGGGCATGCTGTTCGGCGCAGTCGCCTGCGTAGCGCTGTTCGGTCACATGCATGTGATGACGCTGGTGTTGGGTTCAAGCCTGATCGGCGTGGCGGTGGATTACCCGCTGCATTACCTGTCCAAAAGCTGGAGACTGAAACCCTGGCACAGCTGGCCGGCATTGCGCCTGACCTTGCCGGGGCTGACGCTGAGCCTGATCACCAGTTGCATCGGTTACCTGGCCCTGGCCTGGACGCCGTTCCCGGCCCTGACCCAAATTGCCGTGTTCTCCGCCGCCGGCCTGGTAGGCGCCTATCTGTCGGCAGTGTGCCTGTTGCCGGCGCTGCTCAAGGGCGTGGATCTGCGGCCGGCGCAATGGCCGATGCGCATCGCCGAGAAGTTGCTGGAGCTGCGTGAATCGCTGCTGAAATACTTGCGCACGCCGGTACTGCTGGCACTGCTGATCGCCTTCTGTGTCGGCGGTCTGTTGCAGCTACAGAGCAAAAACGATATTCGCCAATGGGTCGGCACGCCGCAGCAACTGACTGACGAAGCCCAGACCATCGCGCGCATCACCGGCTATCAACCTACCAGCCAGTTTTTCCTGGTGCGCGCGGCCAATCAGCAGGAGTTGCTCGAACGCCTGACGGCACTGAGCGAGCGTCTGGATCAATTGGTCAATCTGGAAAAACTTCAGGGCTATCTGTCGCTCAATCAACTGGTCAGCCAGCCGAGCGAACAGCGCAAAGTGCGTGAAGCACTGAGCAAACTGCCGCAGTTCTGGAAACCGTTGCTCGACCTCGGCGTACCGGCCGCCGCGTTGCAGGCCGAGTTGGCAACGTTGCAGGCGCTGCCCACCGAAGACATCGACGCCGCGCTGGCCGGCCCATTGGCCGAGCCCTACCGCACGCTGTGGCTGGGGCCAATCGATGACGGCGTGGCTGCGATGGTCAGCCTGCAAGGCTTGAACAATCCCACGCTGTTGCGGGTCCAGGCGCTGGACTTGCCGGGTGTGGAACTGGTGGATCGCCTCGGCGAACTGAACCAGGTTTTCGCCGCCACGCAAATCAGCGCCGCCGAATTGAAACTCGCCTCCTGCGTGTTGATCGTGCTGGTGCTGATCCTGCCATTCGGTTTCGGTGGCGCGCTGCGAATCGTCTCTCTGCCGTTGCTGGCGGCGCTGTGCAGTCTGGCAAGCCTCGGTTGGCTCGGTCAGCCGCTGACACTGTTCAGCCTGTTCGGCCTGCTGCTAGTGACGGCCATCAGCGTCGATTACGCGATCCTCATGCGTGAACAGATCGGCGGCGCCGCGGCGAGTCTGCTGGGCACCTTGCTGGCAGCGGTGACCACTTGGCTGTCGTTCGGCCTGCTGGCGGTATCCAGCACGCCGGCGGTGAGTAACTTCGGCCTGTCGGTGAGCCTTGGCCTGGCCTTCAGTTTCATTCTGGCACCGTGGGCCGGACGCCAAGTCCATGCCGCCCCGGTCGTGGAGCCGGCAGCATGATGGTCGCAGTGTTCTGGGTGATGGCCCTGGTGTTGTTCGCCATGGCCACTCGCGTCGGCCGTCATTTCGGTCTGATTCCGATCGTCAGCCAGTTGCTGCTGGCGACCTTCGGCCTGCCGTTGCTGATGTATTTCTGGATCGAACCGGGCTGGCACCTCAGCGGTGCCGACCTGATCTCTCCAGACTGGCTGAAGAACCTCTACAGCCTGAGCTTTGCCTTGCTGCTGGGGCACATCCTCAGCGACGTGATCGACCTGCGACTGGAACGCCAGAGCCTGAAAATCGCCTTACCGAGTTTCTGCATTCCGTTTGCCTGCGGGCTGGCGACAGCGGTCTGGCTGTTGCCGCCGCAGCCGTGGATCAGCTCGCTGGCGGTCGGTCTGCTGTTCGCCATCACCGCGATTCCGGTGTTGTATCTGTACCTGCGACACATCAACTACCCGCCCGCTGCCACCCGACGCCTGGTGCAGACCGCGATCCTGATCGACCTGACCTGCTGGACTCTGTTCGCGTTCGCCCAGGGCAGCCTGCACCTGAGCAGCCTCTTGCTGCCGCTGGCCGGCGCCTGCCTGCCGTTGTTGCTGCGACTGGCCGGGTTGCGCCAACCGTTGCTGCACAGCGGCTGCTTCTTCGCGCTGCTGGTGGTCGCCGAACACTTCAAACTCAATGCGCTGATCTTCGGTATCGGCTATCTGCTGTGCATGGCCGCGCTCAAGGTGCCATTGGTGCTGCCATTGTCGGCGGCGTGGATGAACCGTTTGCAGACTTGGATCGCCATCCCGCTGATCCTCACGTTCGGCATCGTGCAGATCAACGTTCATAGCGCCATCGACAGTCTCAGCGGCGTGCAACTGGCCGCGCTCCTGCTGTTGCCGATCGCCAGCAAATTGTTGGGAAACTGGCTGGGCCTCGGCTGGGCTGGTGCCTCGTTTGAAGGTGCCAGCCGCTGGCGGGAAAGCCTTTTACTGAATATTCGCGGCTTGAGCGAGATCGTCTTTCTCAACCTGCTGCTGCAACAACAGCTCATCAGCCCCGCGCTGTATTTCGCGCTGATGTTGATGGGCCTGATCGCAACCCTGCTGCCGGCACTGGCCGGCATGCACCGAATCCCTTTGAACATCGCCGCCCCGGCAAGGAGCACCCGTGCCAACAGTTGAAATGGAATGTCGTCAGGTACTGGTGATCGGCGCTGGCCCCTCGGGCGCCATCGCCGCCGCGCTGCTCAAGCGTAAAGGTCATGACGTGCTGATGGTCGAGCGCCAGCATTTCCCCCGGTTTTCCATCGGTGAAAGCCTGTTGTCCCACTGCCTGGATTTCGTCGAAGAAGCCGGCATGCTCGAGGCGGTCAATGCTGCCGGGTTCCAGCGCAAGAACGGTGCGGCATTCGCCTGGGGCGATCAGTACAGCGCCTTCGATTTCGGCGAGACGTTCAGCAACGGCAAGCCGACGACGTTCCAGGTCCAGCGCGCCGATTTCGACAAGCTGCTGGCCGATCAGGCTGAGTTGCAAGGTGTCGACGTCCGTTACGGCGAAGCCATCGTCAGCGTCGATTTCAGCCTGGCGAAACCGCAGCTCGATGTGCTTCGCGAAGACGGCAGCCAATACCGCATCGAGGCCGATTTCGTGCTGGATGCCAGCGGCTACGGTCGCGTGCTGCCGCGCTTGCTGGACCTTGAGGCACCGTCGAACTTTCCGGTGCGCCAGGCGGTGTTCACCCATATCGAAGACCGTATCGACAGCCCGGCTTTCGAGCGGGAAAAAATCCTCATTACCACCCATCCAACCCAACGTGACATCTGGTTCTGGACCATCCCGTTCAGCAACGGCCGTTGCTCTGTGGGCGTGGTGGCTGCCGCCGAACACTTCGAAGGTCGCACCGAGAATCTGGACGACTGCCTGCGCGGCTTCATCGCTGAAACCCCAAGCCTGGCCGGTGTGCTGAACAATGCCGTGTGGGATACGCCCGCGCGGACCATCGGCGGTTATTCGGCCAACGTCAAAACCCTGCACGGCCAAGGTTTCGCCCTGTTGGGCAATGCGGCGGAATTTCTCGACCCGGTGTTCTCCTCCGGCGTGACCATCGCCATGCGTTCGGCGAGCATGGCCGCCGGGGTGCTGCACCGCCAACTGCAAGGTGAAAGCGTCGACTGGCAGACCGAGTTCGCCGAACCGCTCAAGCGCGGCGTCAACACCTTCCGTTGCTACGTCGAAGGCTGGTACGCGGGGACCTTTCAGGATGTGATTTTCTATCAGGGCGGCACAGCGGATATCCGCCGCATGATCAGCTCGATCCTCGCGGGTTACGCCTGGGATGAACGCAACCCGTTTGTCAGCGAACCCAAACGTCGGCTGCGGATGATCTCGGACCTTTGCGCAAGGGATGCGACATGAGTTATTTGAGTGATAACTACGTCGAAGAAACCCGTTTCGGTTTCTGGTTCCTGCGCAGCCACACCTGGCAGCACCATGTATTGCGAGTGGCGATCAACGATTTGCGCGGTCTGTTCAGCACGCCGCTGCCCGGTGATCCGGTATTGCTGGATGCCGGTTGCGGCCAGGGCAAGTCATTCCAGTACCTGCGCCAGACCTTCGCGCCCAAGCGCCTGATCGGGTTGGATGCCGACCCTCACAGCCTGAACCTGAGCGGCGAAGAAGCGGCCCGCCAGGGCATGGATGTAGAGCTGATCGGCAGTGACTGCGCGAGCATCAAAATACCGGACGCCAGCGTCGATCTGCTGTTCTGTCACCAGACCTTCCATCACCTTGTCGAGCAGGATCAGGCCCTGGCCGAGTTCTATCGGGTGCTCAAGCCGGGCGGCTATTTGCTGTTCGCCGAGTCCACCGAGGCTTACATTGATACGTGGGTGATTCGCTGGCTGTTCCGCCACCCGATGCACGTGCAAAAGAGCGCCGAGGGCTACCTGGACATGCTTCGTCGGCAGGGTTTCGAATTCGGCCCGCAAAACGTGTCTTACCCCTACTTGTGGTGGAGTCGCGCCAAGGATTTCGGCCTGCTCGAACGCTTCGGCCTGCGCCAGCCGAAACCCTTTGGCCAACGGGAAGAAACCCTGGTCAATGTGGTCGCGCGCAAGCCCCTTGAAGGTAGTGCCTGATGATTCGTTTCCTGCTTCTGGGTTGTGTCCTGTTGCTGAGCGCCTGCGCCAGCCAGGCTCCATTGCCCGAGCGAACCCCGAATCTGGCGTTGCCGCTGCAGCTGCACATCGAACGGCAGATGGCCGAGCAACGTCAGGACTGGCTGCTGGTGATCCAGCGTGAAGGCCCTGGTATTCGCTGGTCGATGATGGACCCCTTGGGGATTCCCGTGGCTCGGCAGAAACTGATCGATGGCCAATGGCAGGCCGACGGTCTGTTGCCGCCCAATCCGGAAGCCCGGGAACTGTTCGCCGCTTTGTTGTTTGCGTTGACCCCGGCGAGCGAGTTGTCTGGCAACTATCCCGCCGCCCGGCAGCATGGCGGGCAACGGTCCTTGTCACCGCGCTGGAGCATCCGCTATTCACAACCACCAAGCTTCTCACAACCACTGAGCTTTGAATTGAACGTGTCCCAAGGCCCGAATTATCGCGTCACTCCGTTAGGCGAGCACACGCCATGACGGCTTATCTGAACGCCCTCGGGATGATCTGCGCCCTGGGCCGCGACAAGCAGGAAGTCGCCCGCAACCTGTTTGCCGGCGATTGCTCGGGCATGCGCAGCGAGGCCGGCTGGGTGGCGGAACGCTCGTTGCCCGTGGCGGCGGTGCGCGGTGAGCTGGCGCCGATTCCGGCTGAGCTGGCCCATCAAAGCAGTCGCAACAATCAATTGCTGCTGGAGGCTGCGCTGCAAATTCGCGGAGACATCGAGCAGGCGATCCAGACTTACGGCCGCGACCGTATCGGCGTCATTCTCGGCACCAGCACCTCGGGCATTCACGAGGCCAGCAGCGGTCTGGCCCATTACATTCGAGAGCATCAGTTCCCCGCCGACTATGACTATCAGCAACAGGAACTCGGCGCGCCGGCGACGTTCCTCGCCGACTGGCTGCAATTGAGCGGCCCGGCCTATGTTATTTCCACCGCCTGCACCTCCAGCGCCCGGGCACTGATGAGCGCCCAACGACTGCTCGACCTGGGCGTGTGCGACGCCGTGTTGTGCGGCGGTGTCGACAGTTTGTGCAAGCTGACCCTCAACGGTTTCTCGGCCTTGGAAGCGGTGTCCGGGCAGCGCTGCAATCCGTTTTCGGCGAACCGTAACGGCATCAATATCGGCGAAGCGGCGGTGCTGTTCCTGATGAGCAAAAACGCCGGCAACAGCCAACCGATTGCCCTGCTCGGCAGTGGCGCCAGCTCCGATGCACACCATATCTCCGCGCCGGAACCGACCGGCCGTGGCGCCCTGCAAGCGATGCGCAAAGCCTTGAGCCGCGCAGGGCTGCAACCGCAGCAGATCGGTTATCTGAACCTGCACGGCACCGCCACCCAACACAACGACGCCATGGAAAGCCTGGCCGTGACGACGCTATTCCCGGAAGGCGTGCCCTGCTCGTCGACCAAACCGATGACCGGCCATACTCTCGGCGCTGCCGGTGCCCTGGAGGCGGCGTTCTGCTGGTTGAGCCTGAGCGCGGACAACAGCGAACATGCCTTGCCGCCCCACGTCTGGGACGGCCAGCCCGACCCCGAATTACCGGCCCTGCATTGGGTGACCCCGACCGACCACCTGACGTCCATTGCACCTCGCCGCCTGATGAGCAACTCCTTTGCCTTCGGTGGCAATAACGTCAGCCTGATTATCGGAGACGCCCCATGATTACCTGGCCGCTCGCCGAACTGCTGCCGCATGCTGGCGACATGATCCTCGTCGAGCAAATCCTGTCGTTCGATGACGAACAGATTCACACCCGACTCACCGTCAAACCCGGCGGCCTGTTCAATCGCCCCGACGGCAGCCTGCCGGCCTGGGTCGGCATCGAGCTGATGGCCCAGAGCGTCGCCGCGTACGCCGGCTGCCATGCGCGCCAGAAAGGCAATGCGGTGGAGTTGGGTTTCCTGCTCGGCACCCGTAAATTCGAATGCAATGTGGAACACTTCCCCGCCGGCACCGAGTTGACCATCCATGGGATACGCTCGCTGGAAGACGACAACGGCATGGGTGTGTTCGAATGCCACCTCACCGCCCCCGGCATCCACGCCACCGCCCGGCTGAACGTGTTTCGCCCACCTCAGGCTGCGCAATATCTTCATGAACCCCAAGGAGTCGAGTGATGACTGAATCCGTACTGGTCACCGGCTCCAGCCGTGGTATCGGCCGCGCCATTGCGTTGCGTCTGGCTCGGGCCGGGCATGACATCGTGCTGCATTGCCGCAGCGGCCTTGCGGATGCCGAAGCCGTCAAGATCGAAGTCGAGGCCCTGGGCCGCAACGCTCGCATCCTGCAATTCGACGTGTCCGACCGTGCCCGTTGCAAAGCTATTCTCGAAGCCGATGTCGAAACCCACGGCGCCTATTACGGCGTGGTGCTCAACGCTGGCCTGACCCGCGACGGTGCTTTTCCGGCCCTGAGCGAAGAGGATTGGGATTTGGTGATGCGCACCAATCTCGACGGTTTCTACAACGTGCTGCACCCGGTGATGATGCCGATGATCCGTCGTCGCGCCGCCGGACGGATTGTCTGCATCACTTCAGTTTCCGGGTTGATCGGCAATCGCGGCCAGGTCAATTACAGCGCGTCCAAGGCCGGTTTGATCGGCGCAGCCAAGGCGCTGGCGATCGAACTGGGCAAGCGCAAAATCACGGTTAACTGTGTCGCACCCGGCCTGATCGACACGGCGATGCTCGATGAAAACGTGCCGGTGGAAGAACTGATGAAAATGATCCCCGCACAACGCATGGGCACCCCGGAAGAGGTGGCTGGCGCGGTGAATTTCCTGATGTCGGCGGAAGCGTCGTACATCACCCGGCAGGTTCTGGCCGTCAACGGAGGCCTGTGCTGATGAAGCGCGTCGTCGTCACCGGCATGGCCGGTATCACCTCACTGGGCAGCGATTGGGACACCATCGCCGCCAACTTCGCGGCCAACCGCAGCGGCATCCGCCGCATGGACGAGTGGGATCGTTTTACCGAACTCAACACGCGCCTGGCCGGGCCGATCGATGACTTCAAAGTGCCAAGCCATTGGACCCGCAAGCAGCTGCGCAGCATGGGCCGGGTATCGCGGCTGGCAGTGGGCGCGGCGGAACAGGCCCTGGCGGACGCCGGGCTACTGGGTGACGAGTCGATCAAGGACGGGCGCATGGGCGTGGCCTGCGGCTCGTCCACCGGCAGCACCGACGAGATCAAGGCGTTCGGCAACATGCTGCTCAACTCGGTGGCCGAAGGCCTGAACGCCAACTCCTACGTGCGGATGATGCCGCACACCACGGCGGCGAATATCAGCATCTTCTTCGGCCTCACTGGCCGGTTGATCCCGACCTCCAGTGCCTGCACCAGCGGCAGCCAGGGCGTCGGTTACGCCTACGAGTCGATCAAGTTCGGCCGCCTGCCGCTGATGCTCGCCGGTGGTGCCGAAGAGCTGTGTCCGACCGAAGCCATGGTGTTCGATGCGCTCTATGCCACCAGTCTGAAAAACGATGCCCCGCAAACCAGCCCCCGCCCTTACGACACCGCCCGCGATGGCCTGGTGATCGGTGAAGGCGGCGGCATGCTGGTGCTCGAAGAGCTCGAACACGCCCTGGCACGCGGCGCACATATCCACGCGGAGATTGTCGGTTTCGGCAGCAACGCCGACGGTCAGCACGCCACCCGTCCAGAGCAGCTCACCATGCGCCGGGCCATGGAACTCGCCCTGGAAGACGCCGGACTGCAGCCTTCGGCCATCGGCTATGTAAATGGCCATGGCACCGCTACAGAACAGGGCGACATTGCCGAAACACTGGCCACCAGCGCGTTGTTCGGCGAACACATGCCAATCAGTTCGCAGAAGAGTTTCCTCGGTCACACCCTGGGAGCCTGCGGCGCGCTGGAGTCCTGGTTCAGCATCGAAATGATGAACCGCGACCAGTACGTGCACACTTTCAACCTCGATGAGGTCGATCCGAAGTGCGGCATGCTTGATTACCTGCGCGGTGAATTCCGGCAGATGAACAACCAGTACGTGATGAACAACAATTTCGCTTTTGGTGGGGTCAACACCTCGTTGATTTTCCGCCGCTGGTCGTAATCGAATTACTCAGGGTCAAGGAGACCTCTATGCACTTCAAGAAACTCGCTGCCGCCGCCACCCTGCTGATCTGCGCGTTGCCGGGCATCAGCCAGGCCCGTGACACCGCGGTGTATCTGCCTTTTGACAAAGCAGTCGCCGAAGCAACCCGTGCCGGCAAAATTGATGGCAGTGTGAAGTTCTACCTGGCAGGCAATACACCGACTGGCAACGTCACCGTAGTCAGCGCGGGTGCCGTGACCAACAAGAAAACCAACGCCTTCAACAAGTCTGACGAAGTGGCCTGCGAATGGGTCGCGCAATCGGCAATCATCAGCCTGCACCAGGCAGCGAAGAACGCCGGCGCCAACGCCGTGACCAACATCGTCAGTTTCTACAAGAAAAATGAGCGCAAGGATGCCAAGACCTATGAGTGCCATGCTGGGGCGCTCATGGCGGGTGTTGCGTTGAAAGGGGATTTGGCGAAGGTTCAGTAACGCCTGACGCAGATTAGCCGCGACACACCCAGGTATTACCGATTGAGTTGATGCGTGGGGGCTGGTGCAGTGCCTTGAATATCAGGATCAAAAGATCGCAGCTTTCGGCAGCTCCTGGATATATCGGCGTAGGAGCCGCCGCAGGCTGCGATCTTTTAAACGCTTTACGCGTCAGCAACTCCACAAACGCCCTGCCATCGGCGATTTCTGATCCTTGCGCTGCATTAATCATATCGCCGACACCTCTGGATCAAGTAACGGGCTCGCCACATCTGAGTCCTCGGCAAACAAATGAAACATAGGGAAACGGAGCGTGTCATTTCGGAAAGGTCCTACAGCCAGCCTTGTAATTTCGATATATAGGTAAACTCCGACAACCAACACATTTAAAAACAAGTGCGACAAAGTATTACTTCAAAAAAATGCCAAACTATTACAATTCATTACCCCGCTATTGCCCCCCTCACTCCCAGCCTATACTTTTCACGCATTGAATTTGGATAATCAATAGCGAGCAACCAACAAAAGCAGATAAGGAGTTATCCGCATGCAAAAGAACAATATTACTTCTACATGCCTACTTCTTGCGGCATTGTTCTGTCCTCTGGGTAGTTTTGCGCAACAAGCCCCCACCCCTGCCGACACTCGGGCTCTGGCATCCTCCCCTCGATGGCTGACAACCAAGGTCTATATAGAGGGCGCACCACAAACGGACGTAAAAGCGAATTATCCTGGCGTGGTCGGAATATCGACGTGGGATCCCGAACGCAATCGCTATGAGTTCTTTTACACTGATACGGGAAAATCAAAGTACGACAGTGGAGGTGGAGGTTACTTCATTGTCACTGGCGATCAAAAAAGCCACATTTTAGTGCCCGATGTCGGGCCAACCAAAACCGTGGTCAGGCGATTGGAAAAGTTGAATCCAAATGAATTCACCTATTCTCGCGAAGTGCCTCGCGACATGATAGCCAGTAACCCTCTAGTGCGTATCTATGTAGTTCATGCCCCCTACACCGGAACAGTAGAAATAAAGTCCGCCATTAAGCCAGATACAAATATCACAAACTGAAACCAGTCGCCCATAGCACACTAAATGACTCAGGCAGTTCCGCTGGAGTAGCATTACCGCTTGAAATCAATATTGCCTACTAATAAAACATGGAGTTTCAACATGCAGAAATCACTCAAAACACTTATTGCATCTACGCTATTGATAACCTCGGCCTTCTGCGGCGCTGTCAATGCGCAGTCCACAACAAATTCCCCTGCAAAAAATGCCGTTGCCACGCCAGATAATGCCGTCATGCTGACCGTATTTTTAAAGCACGATCAATCACGGCCATTGGGCGAATTAAAGGCTCAACTTGCCAAACAAGGATTCTATAAGGCATTTCCACCTGCGGGAGTAGAAATTGTCAGCTGGAACATAATGATGGGTATCGGACAAGTCGTCACAGTGCGCTTCCCAGCCTCCCGTCTTGCTGAAGTAAACCTTGCACTTGAAAATACAGCGTGGGGAAGTTACAAAACCGAGTTCTATCCGACCTATGATTTCAAAGCGATAGCACAGGCGGAACAAAACAAGGCACAGCAAACGCAAACTGCCCAGTGATGCTGGTTGACTGAGCCTTAATTATTTATCTACCGGTAACGATATGCTGTGCGCCCAATGTCATGGATTGGTTATGCGCATGGCCCGACCGTCTTCTTCCTTCGCTTTAACGCCTTACGATCTCATCGTCCTGCAAGGTTGGTTGCGCATGAGTTCGCGGCCTATCGCATTCGCACCGCGACCCAACTGCTGGAAAATTTCGCGTTTGGCGAGGGCGTTCACAGTGAGCTAGCGCGGGTGTTGGTGACGTCATTGCGCGATGTTTGCGATTTGATGGATGTCATCGGGCGACGATTGCAGGTGCAGGTTTCGGTGTAGTGCCTGGTAAAGAAAAACGGGTGACCTCACTGGGGTCACCCGTAGTTAAGACTTCAATGGTTCAACCTTACGCGTCAGCAACTCCACAAACGCCTTGGCCATCGGCGATTTCTGATCCTTGCGCTGCACCAGCCACACTGCCGACACCGCTTCCGGATCGAGCAACGGGCGGTAAACCACGCCATCAATACGCATCCGCTGATACGACGCCGGCAACACCGACACCCCCAAACCTGCCGCCACCAACCCGATAATCGTCATCGCCTCGCCAGCCTCTTGCGCGAAGTGCGGGCTGAACCCGACATCCCGCGCCAGGCTGAGCAGCTGTGCGTACAGACCGCTGCCGTAGCTGCGTGGGAAAAATACGAATGGTTCGAGGGCCAGCGCCGAGAGGAATAAACCGTCTTCGCTGCCGCTCACCAGCGGATGCTTGGAGCTGAGCACCGCCACCAATGGCTCGCGCATCAGTTCCACCACGCTGAGGGAGTCCGGCAAGCTCAGTGGCCGCATGATGCCGACCTCGATCGACTCCTCCACCAATGCATCGGCCACTTGGGTGCTGCTCATTTCCCGCAGGTTCAGATGCACCGCCGGGAAACGCTGGCGAAACGAAAAGATCGCCTGAGGAATGGTCGAGTTGAACGGCGCCGACGAGGTGAAGCCGATCTTCAACTCGCCCAATTCGCCGAGTTGTGCTCGCCGTGCCACATCCGCTGCTTTGTCGACCTGAGCCAGTACCAGCCGCGCTTCTTCCAGAAACAGCCGGCCAGCCTCACTGAGTTCGACCCGACGATTGGTCCGTTCGAACAGACGTGCACCCACCTCTTGCTCCAGTGCCTGAATCTGCTGGCTCAGGGGCGGTTGTGAGATGCCCAGCACCTGGGCGGCGCGACCGAAATGCAGTTCTTCGGCGACGGCGATGAAGTAGCGCAGGTGGCGCAATTCCATGAAAACTCCATTAGGTCGTTAAACCTATCAAACATGTCGAACAATATATTGGATAGAAACATTAGCCAGCTATATGATTTTTTCATTGCCTGACCGGCTGCATCCCTCCGAGGTTCGAAGTGAAAACTGCTGTCGCCCCACTCGCCCATGAAATTCCGCCCGCCGCGCCGGACGATGTCATCGTTGAGCTAAACGATATCTACATCGAAAAAGGCACGCCGATGTTCATGCGCACAGTGCTGGCGCTGTTCTCCGGCGGCTTCGCGACCTTCGCCCTGCTCTACTGCGTGCAGCCGATGATGCCGCTGCTGTCCCGCGAGTTTTCCATCAATGCGGCCCAGAGCAGCCTGATTCTGTCGGTCGCTACCGGCATGCTCGCCATAGGCTTGCTGATAACCGGCCCCATCTCTGATCGCATCGGGCGTAAGCCGGTGATGGTCGCCGCGCTGTTCGCCGCCGCACTCTGCACCATGGCCAGCGCGATGATGCCGAGCTGGCAAGGCGTGCTGGTGACGCGGGCGCTGGTGGGGCTGTCGTTGAGCGGTCTGGCGGCGGTCGCGATGACTTACCTGAGTGAAGAGATCCACCCACAGCACATTGGTCTGGCCATGGGTTTATACATCGGTGGCAATGCTATCGGCGGTATGTGTGGACGGTTGATCGTCGGGGTATTGATCGACTTCGTCAGCTGGCACACGGCGATGCTGGTCATCGGCGGCCTGGCGTTGATTGCCGCAGCGGTGTTCTGGAAAATCCTTCCCGAGTCACGCAACTTCCGCGCTCGCTCGCTGCACCCACGCAGCTTGCTCGACGGCTTCACCATGCACTTTCGCGATGCTGGCCTGCCGCTGCTATTCGTCGAGGCTTTCGTGCTGATGGGCGCGTTCGTCACCCTGTTCAACTACATCGGCTATCGCTTGCTGGCCGAGCCCTACCACATGGACCAGGCTTTCGTCGGGCTGCTCTCGGTGGTGTACCTGTCGGGCATCTACAGCTCGGCAAAAATCGGCTCGTTGGCCGACCGACTGGGACGGCGAAAAGTGCTTTGGGCGACGATCGTACTGATGCTCGCGGGCCTTGCGTTGACCATGTTCACTCCGCTGCCAGTGGTGATCATCGGCATGCTGATCTTCACCTTCGGCTTCTTCGGCGCGCATTCGGTGGCGAGTAGCTGGATTGGGCGTCGGGCGATCAAGGCCAAGGGGCAGGCTTCGTCGCTTTATCTGTTCAGCTACTACGCCGGGTCGAGTGTTGCGGGTACGGCAGGCGGCGTGGCCTGGCACTTGGGTGGCTGGAACGGGATCGGGTTGTTCATTGGTGGATTGCTGGTGATTGCGCTGCTGGTGGCGTTGAAGCTGGCGAAGTTGCCGCCGTTGGAAAATTTGAAGGCGTGATGCTCAACCCTGTGGGAGCGGGCTTGCTCGCGAAAGCGGTGGGTCAGTCGGCATCGATGCTGAATGATCCACCGCTTTCGCGAGCAAGCCCGCTCCCACATTGACCGCGTACGATCTGGAACGTCATACAAAAACGCCCGGCATAAGCCGGGCGTTTTCGTTATCGGGTAGCGATCACTCGTGATACTGCGCCGACAGTTCATGCACTGCCCGCAAGAACGCACCGGCATGCTCCGGATCGACTTCCGGGGTGATGCCATGACCCAGGTTGAACACGTGGCCGCTGCCCTTGCCGTAGCTGGCGAGAATGCGACCGACTTCGGCACGGATGGCTTCTGGCTTGGCGTAAAGCACGGTCGGGTCCATGTTGCCTTGCAAGGCGACTTTGTTGCCGACGCGCTCGCGGGCGTTGCCGATGTCGCAAGTCCAGTCCAGGCCCAACGCATCAGCGCCAGCGTCGGCGATGCTTTCCAGCCACAGGCCGCCGTTCTTGGTGAACAGGATGACCGGCACTTTACGGCCTTCGTGCTCGCGAATCAGGCCGCTGACGATTTTGCGCATGTAGGCCAGGGAGAATTCCTGGTAGGCCGCCGCAGAGAGGTTGCCGCCCCAGGTGTCGAAGATCTGCACCGCTTGCGCGCCAGCCATGATCTGGCCGTTGAGGTACGAGGTGACCGACTGCGCGAGCTTGTCCAGCAACAGGTGCATGGCTTGTGGGTTGTCGTAGAGCATGGCCTTGGTCTTGCGGAAGTCTTTCGACGAACCGCCTTCGACCATGTAAGTAGCCAGGGTCCACGGGCTGCCGGAGAAGCCGATCAGCGGCACGCGACCGTTCAGTTCGCGGCGGATGGTGCTGACCGCGTCCATGACGTAGCCGAGGTCTTTCTGTGGATCGGGAATCGGCAGGGCTTCGATGTCGGCCATCGTGCTGACGACTTTCTTGAAGCGTGGACCTTCACCGGTCTCGAAGTACAGGCCCTGGCCCATGGCATCGGGGATGGTCAAGATGTCGGAGAAGAGGATCGCCGCGTCCAGTTGCGGATAGCGGTCGAGTGGTTGCATGGTGACTTCGCACGCGAACGCCGGGTTCATGCACAGGCTCATGAAGTCACCGGCCTTGGCGCGGCTGGCGCGGTATTCAGGCAGGTAGCGACCGGCCTGACGCATCATCCACACGGGGGTGACGTCTACGGGTTGCTTGAGCAGGGCGCGAAGGAAACGGTCGTTCTTCAGGGCAGTCATGTCGGCATCCGGAAAAAAAGTGCGGGCATTTTCTCAGAGCGCGACGCAAAAGGCACGGCAAGAGCCGTTCCTTTTGTCTATCGGGTCAATTTGTCGCGGGTTACATCGGCTAATTCTGCGTTGATTCGGCCGGCCTCTTCGCGGGTAAGCCTCGCTCCTACAGGGTTATGTGATCCCTGTAGGAGCGAGGCTTGCCCGCGAATGGAGCGACGCCGATCAAGCAGATTTACACGCCCAGGTAATCCAGGATCCCTTCAGCGGCATTGCGGCCTTCGAAGATCGCCGTTACCACCAGGTCGGAACCGCGCACCATGTCGCCACCGGCGAAGATTTTCGGGTTGCTGGTCTGGTGCTTGTACTGACCTTGCTCCGGCGCCACGACGCGGCCCTGGCTATCGGTCTGGATGCTGAACTGTTCGAACCACGACGCCGGGCTTGGACGGAAACCGAAGGCGATGACCACGGCGTCGGCCGGGATGATCTCTTCGGAACCCGGGATCGGCTCGGGGCTGCGACGGCCACGGGCGTCCGGTTCGCCGAGACGGGTCTCGACCACCTTCACACCTTCAACGCGGTCTTCACCAACGATGGCAATCGGCTGGCGGTTGTAGAGGAATTTCACGCCTTCTTCCTTGGCGTTCTTCACCTCTTTGCGCGAGCCCGGCATGTTCGCTTCGTCACGACGATAGGCACAGGTCACCGACTTGGCGCCCTGGCGAATCGAAGTTCGGTTGCAGTCCATCGCCGTGTCACCGCCGCCGAGCACCACCACCTTCTTGCCTTTCATGTCGACGAAATCTTCCGGCGACTTTTCAAAGCCCAGGTTGCGGTTGACGTTGGCGATCAGGAAGTCCAGCGCGTCATACACGCCCGGCAGGTCTTCACCGGCAAAGCCGCCCTTCATGTAGGTGTAGGTGCCCATGCCCATGAACACCGCATCGTATTCCTCGAGCAGTTGCTCGATGGTCACGTCTTTGCCGATTTCGGTGTTCAATCGGAACTCGATGCCCATGCCGGTGAAGACTTCGCGGCGATTGCTCAACACGGTCTTTTCCAGCTTGAACTCGGGGATGCCGAAGGTCAGTAAACCACCGATTTCCGGGTTCTTGTCGAACACCACCGGGGTCACGCCGCCACGTACCAACACGTCGGCACAGCCCAGGCCAGCAGGGCCCGCGCCGATAACGGCAACACGTTTGCCGGTCGGTTTGACCTTGGACATGTCCGGGCGCCAGCCCATGGCGAACGCAGTGTCGGTGATGTACTTCTCGACCGAACCGATGGTCACCGCGCCAAAACCGTCGTTGAGGGTGCAGGCACCCTCGCACAGACGATCCTGCGGGCACACGCGGCCGCAGACTTCCGGCAGGGTGTTGGTCTGGTGCGACAGCTCGGCGGCCTGGAGGATGTTGCCCTCGGCCACCAGTTTGAGCCAGTTGGGAATGAAGTTGTGCACCGGGCACTTCCATTCGCAATACGGGTTACCGCAACCCAGGCAGCGGTGGGCCTGGTCGGCCGACTGCTGGGGTTTGAACGGTTCGTAGATTTCCACGAACTCTTTCTTGCGTTGACGCAACAGTTTCTTCTTCGGATCCTTGCGCCCGACATCGATGAACTGGAAGTCGTTATTCAGACGTTCAGCCATTGTTAAAACCTCATCAAACTCTTCAGGCGCATATCACTGCGGGTTGGCACGGGTGCTGGAAAGCAACGATTTCAGGTTGGCAGCCTTGGGCTTGACCAGCCAGAAACGACGCAGATAGTCATCGAGGTTTTCAGCGAGGTTACGACCCCACTCGCTGTCGGTTTCCTCGACGTATTCGTTCAGCACGCGTTGCAGGTGGCTGCGATAGGCTTCCATCGCCTCACCGCTGATCCGCTGGATTTCCACCAGTTCGTGGTTGACCCGGTCAACGAAGGTGTTGTCCTGGTCGAGCACGTAGGCGAAACCGCCGGTCATGCCTGAGCCGAAGTTGTAGCCGGTCTTGCCCAACACGCAGACGAAACCACCGGTCATGTATTCGCAACAGTGATCGCCTGTGCCTTCAACCACGGTGTGAGCACCGGAGTTACGCACCGCGAAGCGCTCGCCCGCGGTACCGGCGGC
The DNA here is from genome assembly GCF_059695645.1 of Pseudomonas sp. LBUM1673. Lineage (NCBI taxonomy): Bacteria > Pseudomonadati > Pseudomonadota > Gammaproteobacteria > Pseudomonadales > Pseudomonadaceae > Pseudomonas > Pseudomonas sp. LBUM1673. The sequence goes on along the minus strand of NZ_CP166780.1, from coordinate 493,141 downwards.
GAACAGCTTGCCACCAGTGGCGCCATACAGGCAGGTGTTGCCGATGATGGCACTGTCCTGAGTCTTGTAGACGCTGCCCTTCGGTGGAACGATGACCAGCTTGCCGCCGGTCATACCTTTGCCGACGTAGTCGTTGGCATCACCTTCCAGGTACATGTTCAAACCGCCGGCGTTCCACACACCGAAGCTCTGACCCGCCGTGCCTTTGAAGCGGAAGGTGATCGGCGCGCTGGCCATGCCCTGGTTGCCGTGCTTGCGAGCAATTTCACCGGAGATCCGCGCGCCGATGGAACGGTCGCAGTTGCAGATATCCAGGGCAAAATCGGCGCCGCTCAGGTCGTTGATCGCCGAGGTGGCCAGATCGACCATTTTTTCGGCCAGCAGGCCTTTGTCGAACGGCGGGTTGCGGTCGACCTGGCAGAATTGAGGTTTGTCTGCCGGGATGTGATCGCTGCCGAGCAACGGGGTCAGGTCCAGGTGGTTCTGCTTGGCGGTCTGGCCTTCAAGCACCTCCAGCAGATCGGTACGGCCGATCAGCTCTTCGAGGGAACGCACGCCCAGTTTGGCCAGCCACTCACGGGTTTCTTCGGCGACGTAGGTGAAGAAATTCACCACCATATCGACAGTACCGATGTAGTGATCCTTGCGCAGCTTCTCGTTCTGAGTCGCGACACCGGTGGCGCAGTTGTTCAGGTGGCAAATACGCAGGTATTTGCAGCCCAGGGCGATCATTGGCGCGGTGCCGAAGCCGAAGCTTTCAGCGCCGAGGATCGCTGCCTTGATCACGTCGAGGCCGGTTTTCAGACCGCCGTCCGTTTGTACCCGGACTTTGCCGCGCAAGTCGTTGCCACGCAGGGTCTGGTGGGTTTCGGCCAGGCCGAGTTCCCATGGAGCGCCTGCGTATTTGATCGACGTCAGTGGCGATGCACCGGTGCCGCCGTCGTAGCCGGAGATGGTGATCAAGTCCGCGTAAGCCTTGGCCACACCGGCAGCGATAGTGCCGACGCCCGCTTCTGCCACCAGTTTCACCGAGACCAGCGCCTTCGGGTTGACTTGCTTCAAGTCGAAAATCAGCTGCGACAAGTCTTCGATCGAATAGATGTCGTGATGCGGCGGAGGCGAGATCAGGGTCACGCCCGGCACTGCGTAACGCAGCTTGGCGATCAGACCGTTGACCTTGCCGCCCGGCAACTGACCCCCTTCGCCCGGCTTGGCGCCCTGGGCGACCTTGATCTGCAGCACTTCAGCGTTGACCAGGTATTCCGGTGTCACACCGAAACGGCCGGTCGCGACCTGCTTGATTTTCGAGCTCTTGATGGTGCCGTAGCGCGCCGGGTCTTCGCCGCCTTCACCGGAGTTGGAACGCGCACCGAGGCGGTTCATGGCTTCGGCCAGGGCTTCGTGGGCTTCCGGCGACAATGCGCCCAAAGAGATGCCCGCGGAGTCGAAGCGCTTGAGCACCGATTCCAGCGGTTCGATCTCGCTGATGTCCAGCGGCGTATCCAAGGTTTTGACCTTGAACAGGTCGCGGATCATCGACACCGGACGGTTGTCCACCAGCGCCGTGTATTCCTTGAACTTGCTGTAGTCGCCCTGCTGCACAGCGGCTTGCAGGGTGTTGACCACGTCCGGGTTATACGCGTGATATTCGCCACCGTGGACGAACTTCAACAAACCGCCCTGCTGGATCGGCTTGCGCGGGCTCCAGGCTTCGGCAGCCAGGGCTTTCTGCTCGGCTTCGATGTCGACGAAACGCGCGCCCTTGATGCGGCTTGGCACGCCACGGAAGCTCAGTTCGCAGACTTCTTCGGACAGGCCGATGGCTTCGAACAGTTGCGCACCGCGGTACGAGGCGATGGTCGAGATACCCATCTTCGACAGGATCTTCAGCAGGCCTTTGGTGATGCCTTTACGGTAGTTCTTGAACACCTCATAGAGGTCGCCCAGCACTTCACCGGTGCGGATCAGATCGCCCAGCACTTCGTAGGCCAGGAACGGATAGACCGCCGAGGCACCGAAACCGATCAGCACCGCGAAGTGGTGCGGGTCGCGAGCGGTGGCGGTTTCCACCAAGATGTTAGAGTCGCAACGCAGGCCTTTTTCGGTCAGACGGTGGTGCACCGCGCCGGTGGCCAGGGAAGCGTGGATCGGCAACTTGCCCGGAGCGATGTGACGGTCGCTCAGCACGATCTGGGTACGACCGGCGCGAACGGCTTCTTCAGCCTGATCGGCGACATTGCGCACCGCGGCTTCGAGGCCGACGCTCTCGTCGTAGTTGAGGTCGATGATCTGGCGTTCGAAGCCCGGACGATCGAGATTCATCAGCGAACGCCACTTGGCCGGAGAAATGACCGGCGAGCTGAGGATCACGCGCGAGGCGTGTTCCGGCGACTCCTGGAAGATGTTGCGCTCGGCACCGAGGCAGATTTCCAGCGACATGACGATAGCTTCACGCAGCGGGTCGATCGGCGGGTTGGTGACCTGCGCGAACTGCTGACGGAAATAGTCGTACGGCGTGCGCACGCGCTGGGACAGCACGGCCATCGGCGTGTCGTCGCCCATGGAACCGACGGCTTCGTAGCCTTGCTCGCCGAGCGGACGCAGCACCTGGTCGCGCTCTTCGAACGTGACCTGGTACATCTTCATGTACTGCTTGAGCTGATCGACGTCGTAGAACGCCGAACCGTGGTCGTTGTCTTCCATGGTCGCCTGAATGCGCAGGGCATTCTTGCGCAGCCATTGCTTGTACGGATGACGGGACTTCAAACGGTTATCGATGGCATCGGTGTCGAGGATCTGACCGGTTTCGGTGTCCACGGCAAAGATCTGACCCGGGCCAACGCGACCCTTGGCGATCACGTCTTCAGGCTGGTAGTTCCATACACCGATTTCCGAGGCCAGGGTGATGAAGCCGTTCTTGGTCGTGACCCAACGCGCCGGACGCAAACCGTTGCGGTCGAGCAGGCAGACGGCATAGCGGCCGTCGGTCATGACGATACCGGCCGGGCCGTCCCACGGTTCCATGTGCATCGAGTTGTATTCGTAGAAGGCACGCAGGTCCGGGTCCATGGTCTCGACGTTCTGCCACGCCGGCGGAACCAGCATCCGCACGCCACGGAACAGATCGATGCCACCGGTGACCATCAGCTCGAGCATGTTGTCCATGCTGGAGGAGTCGGAACCGACGCGGTTCACCAGCGGACCGAGTTCTTCCAGATCCATCAGATCGTTGGTGAACTTGGTGCGACGGGCCAGCGCCCAGTTGCGGTTGCCGGTGATGGTGTTGATCTCGCCGTTGTGGGCGAGGAAGCGGAATGGCTGAGCCAGCGGCCATTTCGGCAGGGTATTGGTGGAGAAGCGCTGGTGGAACACGCAGATTGCGGTTTGCAGGCGCTGGTCGCTCAGGTCTGGATAGAAGGCGGTCAGGTCCGCCGGCATCATCAGGCCTTTATAAATGATGGTCTTGTGGGAAAAGCTGCAGATGTAGTGATCGACGTCGGCGGCGTTGGCCACGGACGAGCGACGACGGGCGCTGAACAGCTTGATCGCCATGTCCTGATCGCTCAGGCCTTCACCACCGATGAACACTTGTTCGATCTGCGGCAGGCGCTCGAGAGCCAGGCGGCCGAGGACGCTGGTGTCGATCGGCACTTTGCGCCAGCCGACCAGTTGCAGGCCCTCGGCCAGGATCTCGCGGTTCATGTTCTCGCGAGCGGCTTCGGCTTTGACCGGATCCTGATTGAAGAAGACCATGCCCACGGCATATTGCTTGGGCAGTTCGACGCCGAAGGTTTCCTGGGCGATGGCACGCAGGAACGCATCCGGCTTTTGAATCAGCAGACCACAACCGTCACCGGTCTTGCCGTCGGCGTTGATCCCACCGCGGTGGGTCATGCAGGTCAGGGCCTCAATGGCCGTTTGCAAAAGGGTATGACTGGGTTCGCCCTGCATATGGGCTATCAGGCCAAAACCGCAGTTATCCTTGAATTCATCTGGTTGGTACAGACCTGCTTTCATAGACACTTTCTCACCAGGCTGCCTCTTGTCGAGGCAAATTTCTTTTCAATTCAACCAGTTGCCATCCGCGCCGAACGTACGCCAGCTTTGCGGGGGCAAAAGGGAGGTCATTGTACACACCGACACAGAGGCTCACAAATTTGACGACGAAATGTCGCAAATCTATGTCGCATTTGTGAAAGGTTTAAAGCGATATGCTGTGCTAGTCAAAACTTTTTTTAGTTTTGACCGCAACGACTCAAAAACTACTGTGACGCAGACACCACAAGGCACGCGGTCCAGGGTCTGTTGGTGCTTGCTGACGAACCGCGTTGTGATGCCAACGTGCGCGAGGCAAGGCGCGGGATGCCGCCAATGGCTCTTCCCTTGGCAAATCCCGCAACGCAGCTTCGCGCATGTTGGCGCGCAACGCGGTCGTCAGCAAGCGCCAACAGACCCTAGAGACGGCATGCACTTGCAGAAATTTTGAGGTGCCGGGAGAGGCGGCCTGGGTAAGGCCGCCGAATCTTCAGCGAGTTGTTGCCAGTTCCTGTTGGACGCTGGCGACAGTGCGAGGCCAAGGTTTACCAGCCTGAACCTTCGCTGGCAAGGCCTTGATGGCAGTAACGGCTGCATCGCGGTTGGCGAAGCTACCGTAGGTGATGACGTAAAGCGGCTTGCCGTTGAGCACTTTCTTGAAGTAGCGGAACTCGCCGCCCTGCTCTTTGACGAAGCTTTGCGCGGTCGCTTCGGAACTGGTGCCGAGGATTTGCACCACGTAGTTACCCGGTGCCTGGCCCGCGTACCAGCTGCCACCGGCGGCTTTGGCCACGGTGACTGGCTTCTCGACAGGTTTCACCGCGGTGGCCGGCTTGGCGGGCGCCGGAGCCGGTTTGGCAACAGGCGCAGGGGCTGGCTTGGCGGTCGCAACCTGAGTTGGCGCAGGCGTCGGCTTGGCAGCCGGTGTCGGTGCTGGCGCAGGTCCCGCCGGAACGCCTGCCGGTGGAGCGACGGTGGTCACAGTCGGCGGCGTGGCGCTGGAACCTTCGACCGGCACCCCATCGTCGCCTTCGGTAATACCACCGGCCGCTTCGGCCAGCGGACCACGCATCACCGGCTGCGAATTACCGACCAGCGGTAATGGCATCGGTTGTGAGTTACCGGCGAACTCCACGGCGGGAGCACCACCGCTGTTTGGTTGTGGCGCGCCCTGACCGAGCGGCAGTTGCCCTTGTTCGTTGGCAGGCGCGCCGGTGGTCGGTGCTTTGCTGCGACCCGGCATCAACCAGGCGGCAGCTACCGCGACCACGACGACGGCGGAAATCGCCAATACGTGTTTCTTCGGCATGTTGAACCCCATACTTGGACGCTTGACCGCTGAGCGGCTGGCAATCATGGCTTCGATCATTGCATCGCGGGCGACCTGGTTGATGGTGCCAGGCCAGCCGTCGGAGCTTTCGTGAATATCAGAGATCTGATCCGCAGTGAAAAGTTCGATACCTCGGCCGGCGCCTTCGAGACGCTGATCCAGGTATTCGCGGGTTTCTTCTTCGGTGTAAGGCTGCAATTCGATGACGTGGAAACGCTCTTCCTCGAGGCTCAGCGCTTCAAGTTGGGCAATCAGTGAGGACTCGCCGAACAGGAACACATGCGGGCGACCTTCGGGCGCACCGGCAGCCAGGGCCAGCAAGGCTTCCAGCGCGGACCCGTCAAGTTGCTCGGCGTCATCCACCAGCAAATAGACTTCCTGCCCCGTGAGGGCAAGCTGCACCACCTGGCCCAGGATCGCGCCGATTTCAGCCTGCTCGACGCTCAGCGCCTGAGCCACCTGACGCAGCACACCGGCTGCATCGCTGGCACCGCGGGCGGAAACCACCACGCTCTGCACTGACTGTTTGTTGGTACTGGCCACCAATGCCTGACGCAACAGGGTTTTGCCGCTGCCTTGAGGGCCAGTGACCACCAGCAGCAACTGGCTGTAGCGGGCCAGATGATGCAGCTGCCCCAGCACCGGTTTGCGCTGGGCCGGGAAGAATTTGAAGCCAGGCACCCGTGGAGCGAAAGGGTCATGACTTAACTGGTAATGGCCGAGGAAAGCCTCGTCGGCATGCAAACTAGTCATTGGGATCTTATTAACCTTTAAGCTGAGCCAGGGCACGGTAATCCGCTCCCAGCGTGGCCTGTAAAACCTCTTTCGGATAATCGTCGGTCACCACTGCTTCGCCCATGTGGCGTAGCAGCACCAGACGCAAACGACCGTCGATCACTTTCTTGTCAATTGCCATGTGTTCGAGAAAATCGGCTTCGGTCATCTCTTGCGGCGGGATGACCGGCAGACCGGCACGCTGGAACAGGCGAATACCGCGATCACGCTCCTGATCGCTGATCCAGCCCAGGCGCGCGGACATTTCCAGAGCCATTACGGTGCCAGCAGCGACTGCTTCACCATGAAGCCAGACACCATAGCCCATGTGGGTTTCGATCGCGTGGCCGAAGGTGTGGCCCAGGTTCAACGTGGCACGTACGCCCGTCTCTTTCTCGTCGGCACCGACCACCGCAGCCTTGGCCGCGCAGGAACGCTCGATAGCATAAGTCAGGGCCGTCTGGTCCAGCGCTCGCAGGCGATCGACGTTTTCTTCGAGCCAGGTCAGGAACGGCTCGTCGCAGATCAACCCGTATTTGATGACTTCCGCCAGCCCCGCAGACAATTCGCGGGCCGGCAAGGTGTTGAGGGTGGCGGTATCGATCAGCACCACGTTGGGCTGATAGAAGGCGCCGACCATGTTCTTGCCCAGCGGGTGATTGATCCCGGTCTTGCCGCCCACCGAGGAGTCGACTTGCGACAGCAACGTGGTCGGCACCTGGATGAAATCGACGCCCCGCTGGTAGCAGGCAGCCGCAAAACCGGCCATATCACCGATCACGCCGCCGCCGAGGGCGATCACTGTGGTGCGACGATCGTGCCGTGCGGTCAGCAGGCCGTCGAAAATCAGCTGCAGGGTTTCCCAGGTCTTGAAGGCTTCACCGTCGGGCAGCACCACGGAAATCACCGAGAACTGTGCGAGGCTGCGGGTCAGACGCTCGAGGTAGAGCGGCGCGACGGTCTCGTTGGAGATGATCGCCACCTGCCGCCCGCGGATATGCGGGGCCAGCAGCTCAGGCTGATCCAACAAACCTTCGCCAATATGAATCGGGTAGCTGCGCTCGCCTAGATCGACCTTGAGTGTCTGCATGTGTCCCCACAGTGAAGATGGAATCAGGCATCCTGCCTTGAGTTTACGAATTCCACAGCGTCTGCTGGTGTGACGCCGTTCGGTAGCCATCCGCCACAACCTTGAGCGGCTGCGACAGGACGCCGAGGATAGCGCATTTCGCGCCGCGCATTAACGGGGCGGTAGCTGCTGCAAGCGGTCGAGAATGTCGAGCACCACCATCCGCGGCGGCCGCTCATCGGTTTCCACCACCAGGTCGGCGATTTCCCGATACAGCGGATCACGGATCGCCAGCAAGTCCCGCAGGGTCTTGGCCGGGTCGGCGGTACGCAACAGTGGCCGATTGCGGTCGCGAGCCGTTCGGCCGACCTGCTGCTCGACAGACGCATGCAGATAGACCACCCGACCACCGGCATGCAGTGCCCGCCGATTGGCTTCGCGCATTACCGCTCCGCCACCGGTCGCCAACACCACGCCATCGAACGCGCACAGCTCGGCAATCATCGCCTGCTCGCGGTCACGGAAGCCCGGTTCGCCTTCTTTATCGAAAATCCACGGGATATTGGCGCCCGTGCGCAATTCAATTTCCTTATCGGAATCTTTGAACGGCAGGCGCAGCTCTTTGGCCAGCAACCGGCCGATGGTGCTTTTTCCAGCCCCCATCGGTCCAACAAGAATCAAATTTCGCACAGAATCAATGACTCACAGCAATCGCCTGATTGTTCATGATACGCGGAGTGAGAAAGACCAGCAGCTCGGATTTTTTCTCCGAAACCACGTCACGCCGGAAAAGGCGGCCAAGATACGGCACATCACCGAGAAATGGCACCTTATCTACAACCTTGCTCTGAGTATTTGAGAAAACCCCACCAATGACGATGGTCTCGCCGTCGTTGATCAGGACCTTGGCGTTGACTTCGTTTTTGTTGATAGGCGGCTGCCCAAGGACCAGGTTTGCGTAGTCCGGCTGATCCTTGGTGACCTTGACCTCCATGATAATTCGATTGTCCGGGGTGATCTGCGGGGTCACTTCCAGCGAAAGGACTGCGGGCTTGAACGTCACCGACGTCGCGCCGCTGGAACTGGATTCCGGATACGGAATTTCAGTACCTTTCAGGATCTTTGCGGTTTCCTTATCGGCCGTGACCACCTTGGGTTGCGAAACAATTTCACCATTGCCGGTTTTTTCCATGGCGCTCAACTCGAGGTCCAGCAGCGTGTTGTCAGTGATAAAGGAAATGCCGATCCCGGACGTGGCACTTGTAGCGCCCAGATCAACAAAGGGTTGGCTGGTGCTTTGCCCTGTAATGGGGTTGGAGGGGGAAGCGCCGCCCGACCCCGTCCAATTGCCACCGGTCTTGCTTCCACCCCATCGCACGCCCAACTGCTTGTCGTAATCAACGCTAGCTTCGACGATGCGCGCCTCGATCATCACCTGACGCACCGGAATATCCAGCTGCGCAACGATGCGGCGCAGTTCGTCGAGGCGATCCTGGGTCTGGTAGGCAATGATGTTGTTGGTCCGCTCATCGACAGTGATTGAACCTCGCTCGTCGATTTTCGCTTCGGCGCTGGTCACCGACTGGAACAACTTGGCGATATCGGCAGCCTTGGCATAGTTGACCTGCAACAGCTCGCGACGCAGGGGCGCCAGTTCGGCGATCTGCTTCTGCGACTCCAGTTCCTGGCGCTCCCGGGCGGCGATTTCATCGGCCGGCGCCACCAGCAGCACGTTACCGATCTTGCGTTTGTCCAGACCTTTGGTTTTCAGCACCAGGTCCAGCGCCTGATCCCACGGTACATTCTGCAGGCGCAACGTGATGCCGCCCTGCACCGTGTCGCTTGCCACCAGATTGAGGTTGGTGAAATCGGCGATCAGTTGCAGCACCGAGCGCACGTCGATGTCCTGAAAATTCAGCGAGAGTTTTTCACCGCTGTAGGCAAAGCGCTCGGTGTTGCGCTTGTGCAAGTCATCGACAGTCATCGCCCGGATGCTGACGGTCAGTTTGTTATCGGTCTGGTAGGTCGAATAATCGAAAGCGCCGCTGGGCTCGATGCTGATAATGGCACGGTCGCCTGTGGCGCTGGCGTTGACGAACTGTACCGGGGTGGCGAAATCCTTGACGTCGAGGCGTACGCGCAACCGTTCAGGCAGTTGAGTCTTGGTGAAACCGACGATGATCTTGCCATCGTGCTCCTGGATGTCCGGGGCGATGGATGGATCCGACAGATCGATGACCACATTGCCTTCACCTTGGGTCCCGCGCTGGAAATCCACGCCCCGGATGGCTTTGCCCACGGGCGTAGCGGCTCTAGCGGGTGCGGGCATCGCAGTGGCTGCGCGCGGTGCGCTGGCGATCGGCTTGGGCGCCTTGCTACCGGCTCCCTGCCCGACGACCACGAACAGATTGTTCCCTTCGACGCGGGCGTTGTACGGGGTTAATTGAGTCAGGCTGATGATCAGCCGTGTGCGGTCCTTGGCCTCCACCACCGTGGCGCTGCGGGCATTGCCGCCGCCCAGGTCTCGATTTTTGTTGGTCAGCTGACTGGTGACCCCCGGCAGATCCAGCGCAATCCGCGCAGGCTGCTCTGTCGTGTAACCATGGGGCTGCGGCGGTGGCCCGTCGAACGACAACTTCAACTCGACACGGTCACCGGGCAGCGCGGCGACATCCAGCGCTTTGAGGTTGGCCGCCTGTACCATCGGCGACAGAAACGCTATCCATAGCGAAATACCGAAGGTTGAAAAAATCCTGTTCATTATTCGAGTTCCACTATGAGTGCTCTTTCAAAGGGATGGTCCGCGGCCGCTCCAGCCAGGCGCCTTCGCCATCGGGAACGATTTCGACCACTTCGACTTGCGAACCGCTGATGGCGACGATCCGCCCATCGTTACGCCCCAGGTAATCGCCGACTTTCAGCCGATGCACACCACCCGCCCCGCGCAGTAGCGCAAAGGAGCCGGTTGCATTGGAGAGGGTGCCGACCATTTCAAATTGCTCGATGTTGAAACCTTCGAGGTACTGCTTGACCCGATTGGGGTCGGGTTTGACGTTGCGTGAGCCATGCTTCTGGCCAGCCAGATCGACTCTGACCTGCCGGGAGAACGGGCTACGCAGGTTGGCAGCGTTGTAGGTGAATGTCGGGTAAGACCGGAATGTCGGCGTTGGTTCAATCTTGCCGGGTGCACGCAGACGCACTTCGTTCAGGTAGGCGTCCAGATCGTTGAAATCATTGTCACCACCACAACCGGCCAGGACGACCAGGCACATAACCATCGACAGGTAACGACTCGGGCTCATTTTTGCCCCCCTTTGTCGTTGTAGCGGTAGGTTTTGGCAAGGATGCTCATGCGCAACTTCGGACCGCCGTCTGGATTGGCCGGCGCCAGATCGAAGTCATGCAGGGTGACAATCCGCGGCAACCCGGCCACGCCGCTGACGAAAGTGGCCAGGTCGTGATAAGCGCCGGTGACGGTGATCTGGATAGGGAGTTCGATGTAGAACTGTTGGGTGACCTCCGGGAGCAGCTTGATCTCTTCAAACTCCAGGCCGCTGCCCAGACCGGTGCGGGTGATGTCCTCCAGCAGGCCGGGGACTTCAGTGTCGCTGGGCAATTGCCGCAGCAGCATGCCAAAGGAGCTCTCCATTTCCTTCATCTGCTGGGTATACAGCTCCAGATTAGCCGCCATATGGGCTTTGGTCGCGAACTGCTCCTTGAGCGTCGACTCTTCCTCGTGCTTGAGTTCGAGGTGATTTTGCAGGTCGCTGATCAAGAAGCTGTAGCCCAGGGCCAGCACCAGAACCATAAGCAGGACACTTGCCAGAACCTTGATCGCGGCTGGCCAGGACCCCATGTTGTTGGTGTCAAGATCGTTGATGTCGATCTGGCGCAACCCTTCTAACCATTCGGATGGCCTCATTTAGCGTCCCCCACAACTGCGGGCTGAGTCTGACGGACGGTCAACTGAAAAACATTGGCCTGATCCAACTGACCAGCAGTGGTCGCTTTGACTTCCGTGAGATTGGGCGCATCGAACCAGTCGGATGCATCAAGGTTGCGCATCAAATCCGAAACACGATTGTTGGACTCCGCAGCGCCGGTGATGGACAAGGTCTTGCCGACCATTTTCACTTCGGTGAAATAAACCCCATCCGGCAAGGTACGCGCCAATTGGTCGAAAACCCTCCCGCTGATCGGTCGGTTGCCCTGCAGGTCCTGAATGATGCGCATGCGCTCGACCAATTGTTGTCGACGGGCCTTCAGGTCGCTGATCTGTTTGATCCGCTCGTCGACCACGGCAATCTGCTTGCCGATGTAATCGTTACGGGCGACTTGTCGATTAACGGCACCGTTAATGACCTGGTCTGCAATCAGCAGCGCCCCCACTGATCCCACCAGTACACCGGCCAGCGCCAGCAAAAAACGTTTGCGGCGCCCTTCGCGCAACTCTTCGCGCCAGGGTAAAAGATTGATTCGCGCCATCAGTCGAAACTCCTGAGGGCCAGCCCGCAGGCGATCATCAGTGCCGGGGCATCGCCGGCCAGGGCACCGGCGTTGACCTTGCTGCTCAAGGTCATGTCGGAGAATGGATTGGCGACCTGGGTCGGCGTACCCAGTCGTTGCTCGATCAACCGGTCCAGCCCAGGGACTGAGGCGGTGCCGCCGGCCAGGAGGATGTGATCGACCGAGTTGTACTGGCCGGAGGCAAAGAAAAACTGCAACGAACGCGACACCTGTTGCACCAATGCATCACGAAACGGCTGCAAGACCTCGCTGACGTAATCGTCCGGCAAACCGCCCTGTTTCTTCGCCAGCCTCGCCTGCTCGACCGTCAGGCCATAACGACGCTGGATTTCTTCCGTCAGTTGACGGCCGCCGAACAATTGTTCGCGGGTGTAAATGATCCGCCCGTTATGCAGCACGCTCAGGGTGGTCATGGTGGCGCCGATATCGACCACCGCTACGGTCAGACGCTCCTGAGAGGCGGCCAGCTGGGTTGCCAGCAGGCCGAACGATCGCTCCAGGGCATAGGCTTCGACATCGACCACTCGTGCGGTCAACCCGGCCAAGGCCAGGGCCGCTTCACGAACCTCGACGTTTTCCTTGCGACAGGCCGCCAGCAGCACATTGACCCGCTCGGGGTTGCGCGCCGACACGCCCTGCACTTCGAAGTCGATCGCCACTTCATCCAGTGGATAAGGGATGTACTGGTCGGCCTCGATCTTCAGTTGGTTTTCCATCTCGTCGTCGGAAAGACCGGCGTCCATCTCGATGGTCTTGGTGATGACCGCCGAACCGGCCACGGCCACGGCCACGTTTCTGAGGCTGGTTTTGGCCTTGGACAGCACGCGCGCAAGGGCCTGCCCCACACCTTCGAGCTCGGCGATATTTTTCTCGACCACAGCACTGGCGGGCAGCGGCTCGACCGCATAGGCCTCGACCCGGTAGCGGTCACCCTGGCGACTTAGCTCCAGCAGCTTCACCGACGTGGAGCTGATGTCGATCCCCAGAAGCGTATTGGCTTTTTTATTGAAGAGTCCTAGCACTACCAATTCCCTATGACTATCCGTGAGTTACGGACTCTGTAATATCCATTGCGTTCAATACCCCCCGTCTTGACAGAAGCGCAAATGACGCTACCGACGGAAAAATGCTTATAATGCCGAGCGTTTTTTCCGCTTTTACTGCAAGCGCGGGTCATTCTCTGTATAGCCTGAACCCTGATGCCTAATTCATTCTTTGCCCTGGATATCCAAAAGCCTTGATTCGTCTGCTGAAATTTTTCGGTTGGTCCATCGTCGCCGTTTTCTGCGGACTGCTCCTGGGTCTGAGCGGCGCCTTTCTTTACCTTAGCCCTGGATTGCCGTCCGTGGAGGCGCTAAGAAGTATTCAGTTGCAGATTCCTTTGCGGGTGTACAGCAGCGACAACAAGTTGATCGCAGAATTTGGCGAAATGCGCCGCACGCCAATCCATTTCGCCGACATTCCCCCCAATTTCATCAATGCGTTACTAAGTGCTGAAGACGACAATTTCGCCAACCACTATGGCGTCGATCCCAGCAGCCTGATGCGTGCCGCCACCCAGTTGGTAAAGAGCGGACACATTCAGTCCGGCGGCAGCACCATCACCATGCAAGTGGCGAAGAACTTCTTCCTGACCAGCGAACGCAGCTTCTCGCGCAAGACCACCGAAATTCTCCTGGCCCTGCAAATCGAACGGCAGTTGACCAAGGACGAGATTCTCGAGCTGTACGTCAACAAGATCTATCTGGGCAACCGCGCCTACGGCATCGAGGCGGCGGCGCAGGTCTATTACGGCAAGTCGATTCGTGACGTCAGCCTGGCGCAGATGGCGATGATCGCCGGCCTGCCAAAAGCCCCGTCACGTTTCAACCCGCTGGCCAACCCGGCCCGCAGCAAGGAACGGCGCGACTGGATCCTGGGGCGCATGTACAAGCTCGGCAAGATCACCGAAGCCGACTACACCGCTGCAATCAATGAGCCGCTGAACGCCAGCTACCACGTGCCGACCCCGGAAGTGAACGCACCGTACGTCGCTGAAATGGCCCGTGCCGAAATGGTCGGCCGCTATGGCAGCGATGCATATACCGAAGGTTTCCGCGTCACCACCACGGTGCCAAGTGGTCTGCAGGAGATGGCCAACACCGCGGTTCACGAAGGCTTGATGACCTACGATCAACGGCACGGCTATCGGGGCCCCGAATCACGCCTGCCAGGTAAAACCCGAGAAGCCTGGACCCTGGAGCTGACCAAGCAGCGGATCATCAGCGGCCTGGAACCGGCGATCGTGACCCAGGTCGACAAGAACGGCGTGCAGGTACTGACCCGCACCGGTGAAGAACACGTCGCCTGGGATACCATGAAGTGGGCTCGCCCATTCCTGAACACCAACAGCATGGGCGCCAATCCGAAGCAGCCGTCGGATGTCGCGCAAGTCGGTGATTTGATCCGCGTGCAGCGTCAGCCGGACAATTCGCTCAAATTCACCCAGATTCCGCAGGCCCAGGGCGCGCTGGTTTCCCTCGATCCGCAGAACGGCGCCATTCGTTCGCTGGTCGGCGGTTTCGCCTTCGAGCAGAGCAACTACAACCGCGCCATGCAGGCCAAGCGTCAGCCGGGTTCGAGCTTCAAGCCGTTCGTCTACAGCGCCGCCCTGGACAACGGCTACACCGCCGCCAGCCTGGTGAACGACGCACCGATCGTGTTTGTCGACGAATACCTGGACAAAGTCTGGCGCCCGAAGAACGACACCAACACATTCCTCGGCCCGATCCGCATGCGTGAAGCACTCTACAAATCGCGCAACCTGGTATCGATCCGCCTGCTGCAAGCGCTGGGTGTCGACCGCACCATCGATTACATCAGCAAGTTCGGCTTCAACAAGCAGGACCTGCCGCGCAACCTGTCCCTGGCACTGGGCACGGCAACCCTAACGCCCATGGAAATCGCCACCGGCTGGGCCACCTTCGCCAACGGCGGTTACAAGATCACCCCGTACATCATCGACAAGATCGAAAGCCGGAATGGCGACACCCTGTTCGTCGCCAACCCACCGAGCGTTCCGAAAGGCGACGTAGCCAGCGATGGCATCGCCGTGCCGGCCTCCAACACCTTCACGGTCAACGCCACTCCAGGCGAAGCACCGAGCGTTCAGCCAGCACCACAAACGTCAGCCGTGGCCGAGCGCATCATCGATGGCCGTACCACTTACATCCTCAACAGCATGCTCGAGGACGTGATCAAACTCGGCACCGGCCGCCGCGCCCTGGCACTGGGCCGTAGCGACATCGCGGGCAAGACTGGTACCACCAACGAATCCAAGGATGCCTGGTTCTCCGGCTACAACGCCGATTACGTGACCACCGTCTGGACCGGCTTCGACCAACCGGAAAGCCTGGGCAAACGCGAGTTCGGCGGCACCGTTGCCCTGCCGATCTGGATGAACTACATGGGCGCCGCCCTCAAAGACAAGCCACCTCATACCCAGTCAGAACCTGAAGGCATTCTCAGCCTGCGGGTCGACCCGGTCAGCGGTCGTGCAGCCACCCCAAGCACGCCTGGAGCCTACTTCGAACTGTTCAAGGCCGAAGACACGCCACCGTCGGTGAACGAGCTGGGTAACGGCAATGTGCCGGGCAGCCCGCTGCCGGCGGACGAGGCGGCGCCGATCGATTTGTTCTGATCGCGCTGCAACACCTAAAAGCCCCGCTCTTCTCTGGAAGGCGGGGCTTTTTAGTAGCTGGGTTTCCTATCAGGCAGCCTTCGCGGGCAAGCCTCGCTCCTACAGGGTGTGCAAAAACCGCAGGCAATAAAAAGCCCCGACTCGCGAGAGCCGGGGCTTTTGGTTGAAGCGCTACAACGGCTTAGCCGTTGAACACGTCATCCACGCTTTTCAGCGGGTAGTTCTTCGGATACGGCAGGGTCGCCACACCAGTCTCGATCGCAGCTTTGGCTACGGCATCGGAGATCAGGGTGATCAGACGGGCATCCATTGGTTTCGGAATGATGTACTCACGGCCGAATTCCAGTTTGATGCCGCCGTAGGCGTCGCACACTTCCTGAGGTACTGGCAGCTTGGCCAGTTCACGCAGGGCGTTGGCGGCAGCCACTTTCATTTCTTCGTTGATGCGCTTGGCGCGAACGTCCAGGGCACCACGGAAGATGAACGGGAAGCCCAGTACGTTGTTGACCTGGTTCGGGTAGTCCGAACGGCCGGTGGCCATGATCACGTCGTCACGGGTGGCGTGAGCCAGCTCCGGGGCGATTTCCGGATCAGGGTTGGAGCACGCGAACACGATCGGGTTGGCCGCCATGGATTTCAGGCCTTCAGCGCTCAGCAGGTTCGGGCCGGACAGGCCAACGAACACATCAGCACCTTTCAGAGCGTCAGCCAAGGTGCGCTTGTCGGTCGCGTGAGCGAAGACAGCCTTGTACTGGTTCAGGTCGTCACGGCCGGAGTGGATCACGCCGGTACGGTCAACCATGTAGATGTTTTCGATGTTGGCGCCCATGCTCACCAGCAATTTCATGCAGGAGATGGCGGCCGCACCGGCGCCCAGGCAGACGATCTTGGCATCCGGCAGGGTTTTACCGGCGATTTCCAGGGCGTTGATCATACCGGCGGCGGTCACGATCGCAGTACCGTGCTGGTCATCGTGGAATACCGGAATGTCGCACTGCTCGATCAGAGCGCGTTCGATCTCAAAGCACTCAGGTGCCTTGATGTCTTCCAGGTTGATGCCACCGAAGGTGATGGAGATACGTTTAACGGTGTCGATGAAGGCTTGCGGGCTTTCGGAGTCGACTTCGATGTCGAATACGTCGATGCCGGCGAAGCGCTTGAACAGCACACCTTTACCTTCCATTACCGGCTTGGAAGCCAATGGACCGAGGTTACCCAGGCCCAGAATCGCGGTGCCATCGGAAATAACTGCAACCAGGTTGCCTTTGCCGGTGTATTTGTAGGCCAGTTCAGGATCGCGGGCGATTTCGCGTACTGGTTCGGCTACGCCGGGGCTGTAGGCCAGCGACAGATCGCGAGCGGTAGCGGTGGCCTTGGTGAGCTCGACACTCAGCTTCCCTGGACGAGGATGGGCGTGATATTCGAGAGCGGCAGTTTTCAGATCAGACATGTGGGCATTCCGCTTTTTACTGTTGGACAGACGGACCGCCGAGGATACGCGTGTCGCAAAGTCCCCACAAGACTGACCAGTCACCCCTGTCAAGCGCCCAGCCCTACGACTTAGGGCCAAGAGCCACGGAACACAAGGGATATACTGTTCACAATCGATATAAAAAATGTCTACAATTTTTTTCTTACGGCGTTGTCTGCAACATCGCCGGATCGGTCAGCGGCAGAAGCCAGCGCGCCTGCCCCGGTTTCAGCCCGCCACGGCGCGAACGATCCACCACCCAGCCACGAGCCTCGATTTTCTTGCCTTTGAGCTTTTCAAGCGACGCAACATCGAATTGCCCCAGCACATTGGGTGCAACCCGCAATACAACCGAATCCTGCAACTCGATCCAAATCCCGCCGCGATTGCGCTGAACCTTGCTCACACGACCACTGAGTACAGCGAAACCGGAAACACTGATCTGCTCCGCTTTCAGTACAGGAGATTGCCGCCACAACCCGAGGCCGGCCTGACGGGCACTGCGTTCCGCCACTTGCTGGCAGCCGACCAAAGCGACATTCGGTGCCACCGCCACCTGAAAACCGAGGCCCTCGGCGAGCATCTGCGCTTCGAAGTTGGCACCATCGACGCCGTAGACATGGGCGAGGGTGCGGCCGTAATGGTCCTTGCTTTCTTTACCCGGCAGCAAACGGACCTGCCCGTCGCTGGCGGCCACCAGCGCTTCCAGGCGTTTGCGCGCGGCCACGGCGAACGGCTCGTCAGAACGGCCCTGCTTGCCCAGCTCCGGCGTGTTCAAACCGATCATGCGTACGCTGCGGCCATCGCTCAGACGCAAGGTGTCGCCATCCACCACCCGCTGCACCGCGACTGGCGTCAGCCCGCTTGGCGCCGGGCAGAAGGCCTGCGCGCCAGAGAGCCAAATCGCGGACACAAAAAAGGCGCCCGCGAGGGACGCCTTTTTTATCAGCAAGTAAAAGCCCATCGGGCTTTTCTGCCTTACTCTGCAGCAGCCGGAGCTTTCTTGCCGAAAGCACCGAAACGGTCTGCGAAGCGCTGAACGCGGCCGCCAGTGTCCAGAGTCTTCTGCTTACCGGTGTAGAACGGGTGGCACTCGTTGCAAACGTCGATCGGCAGAGCTTTGCCGAAGGTCGAACGGGTTTCGAACTTGTTGCCACAGCTGCAAGTAACAGCAATGACTGGATAATCTGGATGGATATCAGCTTTCATGGTGTCTTCCTCGGGCTAGCGTGCCGCCACCCAACACTATTGTTGAATACCGCACGTAATTAGGCCGCGGATTCTACCAGACAATGCCGATCACGCAAGCTGTCGCTGAGACCGACCGTCTGCTAGGCTCCCGACCCAAGGCGCCGTCTCACAGGTTATGCGCCAGCCTTTCATTTATTGCCCGCCCAAAGAGATCCCCCCGCGTGCCCGACGCCATTCTGCGCCTCGCCCTGCCTTCGCCCCTGCGCCGCCTGTTCGATTATCGTGCCCCGGCCGGAGTCTTGCGCACCCAGCTACACCCGGGCATGCGCTTGCGGGTGCCGTTCGGTCGGCGGGAGATGATCGGGATTCTGGTGGAAATCACCGACCATAGCGAAGTCCCGACGGAAAAGCTCAAACCGGCCCTGGCGCTGCTCGATGCCGTACCACCGCTGCCGCCTGCGCTGTTCAAGCTGTGCCTGTGGACTTCCCAGTATTACCAGCACAGCCTTGGCGACACGTTGAGCTGGGCGCTCCCGGTGTTGCTGCGTCAGGGCGAACTCGCCGAAGCGCGCCAGGAACGCTTCTGGTCTGCCGCGCCGGGCGCCAGCCTTGATGATCCGCGCATTGCCCGCGCCCCACGGCAACGTGAAGCCCTGGCAACCCTGGCCCAGCATCCCCACGGCGTCGCCCATCAGTTGCTGAGCAAACTGATGCTGAGCAAGGACAGCCTCGACTTGTTGCTGGCCAAGGATCTGGTGCAGGTAGACATCCGCAAGCACGCACCCGGCGCTCGCCACGAACACTGGCTGGCGCAACCGGAATTACCGCTCAACCCGGAGCAGCGCGCGGCTTATGAAGCGATTCGCGCCGGATTCGACAGTTATCACGCGTTTCTGCTGGCCGGCGTCACCGGCAGTGGCAAGACCGAAGTCTATTTGCAGCTGATCCGCGAAACCCTCGAGGCCGGCAAGCAAGCCCTGGTGCTGATCCCGGAGATCAACCTCGGCCCACAAACCCTGGCGCGCTTCGAGCAGCGTTTCAATGCACGCATCGCGCTGATCCACTCCGCCGTCAACGACCGCGAGCGCCTGGAGGCCTGGTTGGCAGCACGGGATGGTGAGGCCGACATTATTATTGGCACCCGCTCGGCACTGTTCACGCCGATGAAGAACCCCGGCCTGATCATCATCGATGAAGAGCACGACGGGTCCTATAAACAGCAGGAAGGCCTGCGCTACCACGCCCGCGATTTGGCACTGGTTCGCGCCCGGCAGGAAAACATCCCGATTGTTCTCGGCTCCGCCACACCTTCGCTGGAAAGTCTGCAAAACGCCTACACCGGTCGTTACGGCCTCTTACGCCTGAATGAGCGGGCCGGAGGCGCCAAGCAACCGCGTTTCCTGCGCCTGGACGTGAAAAGTCGTCCGCTGGACAGCGGCATTTCCGGGCCGATGCAGCAAGCCATCGGTCAGACCTTGGCCGCCGGCCAGCAGGTGCTGGTGTTCCTCAACCGCCGAGGATTCGCCCCGACACTGCTCTGCCACGATTGCGGCTGGATGTCTGAATGCCAGCGCTGCGACGCGCGAATGACCGTGCACCAGCGCTCAGGCGAACTGCGTTGCCACCATTGTGGCTACGTCGAACGAGTGCCCCGGCATTGCCCGAAGTGCGGCAAGGTCGATCTGCGGCCCGTGGGCGCCGGTACCGAGCGCGCCGAGGAACGCCTGGGGATTCTGTTCCCAGACGTCCCGGTGCTGCGGGTCGACCGCGACAGCACCTCGCGCAAAGATGCGATGAATCAGCTGTTCGCCACCATCCAGAAGGGCCAGCCGTGCATTCTGGTCGGCACGCAGATGCTTGCCAAAGGGCACCACTTTCCACGGGTGACCCTGGTGTCGATTCTCGATGCCGATGGCGGACTGTTCTCCGGTGACTTCCGCGCCAGCGAGCGCATGGCACAGCTGATCGTCCAGGTCGCCGGGCGCGCGGGGCGGGCCGAAGAGCCGGGCAAAGTGATCATCCAGACGCACCTGGCGGACCATCCGCTGCTGGTGCAACTGACCGAACAGGGCTATTTCGCCTTTGCCGAACAGGCGTTGAGCGAACGCCGCTCCGCAGGGCTTCCGCCGTTTGCGCATCTCGCGCTGCTGCGGGCCGAAGCGCATAAACCGGGGCAGGCCGAAGGCTTCCTCGATGAGGCGTGCAGCGAGGCCGAGCGTTTGCTGGCCGAACAGAATCTGAGCGGTATCGAATTATTGGGGCCAGTGCCTGCGCCGATGGAACGCCGGGCCGGACGCTACCGCGCACAGTTGTTGTTGCAGGCCACGGCCCGGGCGCCGTTGCATCGATTGTTGAGCAGTTGGTTGCTGATTTTGGAGCAGATGCCGAGTGGGCGGGCGGTGCGTTGGTCTTTGGATGTCGATCCGGTCGATTTGTATTGATTGGAAGATTGCCTTCGCAGGCAAGCCTCGCTCCTACAAGGTCCGGGTTGCACACAACATCCGCGAACGACGTAAATCCGTAGGAGCGAGGCTTGCCCGCGAAGGCGGTCTATTTGTCACCACATATCCATAACCTGCCCGCTATAGTTGGCAAGCCCGCCTTCGCAACGGATAATGCCCAGTTTTTCCACCAGCGCATCGAAGCGCCGCCGCGCTTGCGGTCGAAAGAGAAGACCATGAAAGACACCATTCGCCAGCTGATCCAACAAGCCATCACCCAACTCGTCAACGAAGGTGTGTTGCCTGAAGGCTTGTCGCCGGTGATCCAGGTGGAAAACTCCCGTGACAAGACTCACGGCGACTTCGCCAGCAACATCGCGATGATGCTGGCCAAACCGGCCGGCATGAAGCCGCGTGATCTGGCCGAAAAAATCATCGCCGCGCTGCCGGCTGACGAGAACGTCTCCAAAGCCGAAATCGCCGGCCCTGGCTTCCTGAATTTCTTCCAGAACACTCAAGCCCTGGCGACCCGCCTGGACGCGGCGCTGGCCGACGACCACATTGGCGTGCGCAAGGCCGACCCGGTGCAGCGCACCGTGGTTGACCTGTCGGCGCCGAACCTGGCCAAGGAAATGCACGTTGGCCATTTGCGCTCGACCATCATCGGCGACGGCGTGGCCCGGGTTCTGGAGTTCCTCGGCGACACCGTGATCCGTCAGAACCACGTCGGCGACTGGGGCACCCAGTTCGGCATGCTGATGGCTTATCTGCAGGAAAACCCAGACACCCGCGATGAACTGTCGGACCTGGAAAACTTCTACCGCGCCGCCAAGCAGCGTTTCGACGAATCCGAAGAGTTCGCTGATCGTGCCCGTGGTCTGGTGGTCAAGCTGCAAGCCGGCGACCCGGACTGCCTGGCGCTGTGGACGAAGTTCAAGGACATCTCCCTGTCCCACTGCCAGAAAATCTACGAGCTGCTGAACGTCAAACTGACCATGGCCGACGTGATGGGCGAGAGCGCCTATAACGACGACCTGATCAACGTGGTCAACGACCTCAAGGCCGCTGGCCTGCTGGTCGAGAGCAACGGTGCTCAATGCGTGTTCCTCGACGAGTTCAAGAACGCCGATGGCGACCCGCTGCCGGTAATCATCGTCAAGGCTGACGGTGGCTACCTCTACGCCACCACCGACCTCGCAGCCGTGCGCTACCGCAGCGGCGTGCTGAAGGCCGATCGCGCGCTGTATTTCGTCGACCAGCGCCAGGCCCTGCACTTCCAGCAAGTGTTCCAGGTCGCGCGCCTGGCCGGCTTCGTGACGCACCCGATGGAAATGGAACACATGGGCTTCGGCACCATGAACGGCGCCGATGGCCGTCCGTTCAAGACCCGTGACGGCGGCACCGTGAAGCTGATCGACCTGCTGACCGAAGCCCAGGAACGCGCCTATACGCTGGTGAAGGAGAAGAACCCGACGCTGGCCGAAGACGAATTGCGCAAAATCGCCAAGGTCGTGGGTATTGGCGCCGTGAAGTACGCCGACCTGTCCAAGCACCGCACCAGCGACTACAGCTTCAACTTCGACCTGATGCTGAACTTCGAAGGCAACACCGCGCCATACCTGCTGTACGCCTACACCCGGGTGGCCGGCGTGTTCCGCAAACTCGGCAAGGATTTCAGCGAAGTCGAAGGGCAGATCGTCCTCGAAGCGGCGCACGAACATGAGCTGGCGGCGAAACTGGCGCAGTTCGGCGAGATCCTGAACAACGTGTCCGACAAAGGCACGCCGCACATCCTCTGCACCTACCTGTACGATGTTGCCGGCCTGTTCTCCAGCTTCTACGAGAACTGCCCGATTCTCGGTGCCGACACCCCGGCGCAAATGCAGAGTCGTTTGCGCCTCGCCGCGCTGACCGGCCGCACTCTCAAGCAAGGCCTGGAACTCTTGGGTCTGGAAACTCTGGAGCGTATGTAAGTTGGCTGCCAAGAAAAAACCTGCACCCAAGCGTGGCGCCAGCCGTTACCAAGCTCCTGCAAAGCAACCGATCCCGGGCTGGTTGTGGATGGCCATCGGCCTGACGGTCGGCGCGTTCATTGTGTTCCTGATGAAGCTGGAGCCGGGCAAGGGCAGCGATACCGTCAAGCGCGAAAAAATCGAGCAGCAGAAAGCCACCAAGATCGCCGAGGCCAACAAGACCCCGCCGAGCCCGACGCAGCCGGTGAAGCCGAAGTACGACTTCTACACGTTGCTGCCGGAATCGGAAGTCATCGTGCCGCCGGACGCGGTGCCGGAGAAAACCCTGCCGACGCCACAAGTGCCGGCCATTCCGACCACGCCGGTAACACCTGCGGAAGCGGCGAAAATCGACACCGCCCGGGCTCAAGCGGCATTGGCCGGCATCACCCCGCCGCCAGCGCCACCGGTGGCAAAAGCTGCACCGGTGACCAAGTTCTTCCTGCAGGCCGGTTCGTTCCGCAAGGAGGCCGATGCCGACAAGGTTCGTGCGCAGATCATTTTGCTGGGGCAGGCCGTGTCGGTTGAATCCGGTACCGTGAAGGACGAGACCTGGTATCGGGTTCTGGTCGGCCCGTTCAGCAACCGCGAACAACTGACCACCGCCCAGAAACAACTGGCCGGCAGCGGCTTCAGCAACCTGTTGTTACAACAGCGCCAGAGCCGCTGATTTCGTCAGAGACACCGCGTCATCGTTCTTCGCGGGCAAGCCTCGCTCCTACAGGATCACCTAAATCTCTGTAGGAGCGAGGCTTGCCCGCGAAGGCGTCCGAACAGACAACACACCCCATCCCTGCCCCACACCGCTCGTCCCCCGCCCCGTCCTACAGTTGAAAAACGCTCTACCACCCCCATATGAGTTGGCAGAAGGCATTTTCGCCCCGCTGCGTGGAGACTCTCCCTTGACCACCATCGTTTCAGTTCGCCGCCACGGCAAAGTCGTCATGGGCGGCGACGGCCAGGTTTCGCTCGGCAATACCGTGATGAAAGGCAACGCGAAGAAAGTTCGCCGCCTCTACCACGGCCAGGTTATCGCCGGTTTTGCCGGGGCCACCGCTGACGCCTTCACCCTCTTCGAGCGTTTCGAAGGCCAGCTCGAGAAACATCAAGGTCACCTGGTTCGCGCCGCCGTCGAACTCGCCAAAGAATGGCGCACCGACCGCTCCCTGAGCCGCCTCGAAGCCATGCTCGCGGTCGCCAACAAAGATGCCTCCCTGATCATCACCGGCAACGGTGACGTGGTTGAGCCCGAAGAAGGCCTGATCGCCTTGGGTTCCGGCGGCGGCTACGCCCAGGCTGCCGCAAGTGCCCTGCTGAAGAAAACCGATTTGTCGGCCCGGGAAATCGTCGAAACCGCCCTGGGCATCGCTGGCGACATCTGCGTGTTCACCAACCACACCTTCACTATCGAGGAGCAGGATCTCGCTGAGTAAGCCTGTGTTGGCCTAGCGCCACGGCTCACTTTTGCTTGAGGACCGCCAATTATTATGCCCATGACCCCCCGTGAAATCGTCCACGAACTCAATCGCCATATCATCGGCCAGGACGATGCCAAACGCGCCGTCGCCATCGCCTTGCGCAACCGCTGGCGCCGGATGCAGCTGCCCGAAGAGCTGCGCGTCGAAGTCACCCCCAAGAACATCCTGATGATCGGCCCGACCGGTGTCGGTAAAACCGAGATCGCCCGTCGCCTGGCCAAGCTCGCCAACGCGCCGTTCATCAAAGTCGAAGCGACCAAGTTCACCGAAGTGGGCTACGTCGGCCGCGACGTCGAATCGATCATTCGCGATCTGGCTGACGCTGCGATAAAACTGCTGCGCGAACAGGAAATGACCAAGGTTCGCCACCGCGCTGAAGACGCCGCCGAAGAGCGCATCCTCGACGCTTTGCTGCCACCGGCACGCATGGGCTTCAGCAACGAGGACTCCGCACCGTCGGCCGACTCCAACACTCGTCAGCTGTTCCGCAAACGCCTGCGTGAAGGTCAGCTGGATGACAAGGAGATCGAAATCGAAGTGGCCGAAGTGTCCGGCGTCGATATCTCCGCGCCACCGGGCATGGAAGAAATGACCAACCAGCTGCAGAGCCTGTTCGCCAACATGGGCAAGGGCAAGCGCAAAAACCGCAAGCTCAAGGTCAAGGAAGCGCTGAAACTGGTTCGCGACGAAGAAGCCGGTCGCCTGGTCAACGAAGAAGAGTTGAAGGCCAAGGCCCTGGAAGCCGTCGAGCAGCACGGCATCGTGTTCATCGACGAAATCGACAAGGTCGCCAAGCGCGGCAATTCCGGTGGCGTCGACGTGTCCCGTGAAGGTGTGCAGCGCGATTTGCTGCCGCTGATCGAAGGCTGCACCGTCAACACCAAACTGGGCATGGTCAAGACCGACCACATCCTGTTCATCGCCTCCGGTGCGTTCCACCTGAGCAAGCCGAGCGATCTGGTGCCGGAGCTACAAGGTCGCCTGCCGATTCGTGTCGAACTCAAGGCCCTGAGCCCGGAAGATTTCGAGCGCATCCTCAGCGAACCGCATGCATCGCTCACCGAACAGTATTGTGCACTGCTGAAAACCGAAGGTCTTCTCATCGAATTCCTGCCGGACGGCATCAAGCGTCTCGCCGAGATCGCCTGGCAGGTCAACGAGAAAACCGAAAACATCGGTGCTCGTCGCCTGCACACCCTGCTCGAGCGCCTGCTCGAAGAGGTGTCGTTCAGCGCCGGTGATCTGGCCAGCACCCACGAGGACAAGGCGATCCTGATCGACGCCGATTACGTCAACAGTCACTTGGGCGAATTGGCGCAGAACGAAGACCTGTCCCGTTATATCCTGTAGGTCTCAATCTGTGTGAGCGGGCTTCTGTGGCGAGGGAGCTTGCTCCCGCTGGGTCGCGAAGCGGCCCCAAAATCGTCGGATGCGGTTTATCAGCAAGACCCCATTCGCCGGATTTACGGCTGCTGCGCAGCCGAGCGGGAGCAAGCTCCCTCGCCACAGGTCACCCGTCGACACAGGGCCTCCATAAAAACGGACGACCGGCCCCATGACGACCCAACTCCCCACCGACATCAAACTCCACAAAGCCTCGAAAACCCTGACGCTCAAATACGCGTCCGGCGAGGAATATCACCTGAGCGCCGAGTTCCTTCGCGTGCACTCTCCTTCCGCTGAAGTCCAGGGCCACGGCAAACCTATCCTGCAATTTGGCAAGATCGGCGTAGGCCTGAGCAAGGTTGAACCGGCCGGTCAGTACGCACTGAAATTGACCTTCGACGACGGCCACGACAGCGGCCTGTTCACTTGGGAATATCTGTACCAACTGGCAGTGCGCCAGGAAGATCTTTGGAACGATTATCTTGCAGAACTCAAAGCAGCAGGAAAGACCCGTGATCCGAATGAGTCAGTCGTCAAGCTGATGCTCTAGGTCAGGCCTCTGGCTATTTAGAGGGCATTTTCTAATTCCATCTGTTTGAATGCTCGGCTACGGGGGTCGATGATTGGCCTGCTTGCGAAAAAAATCAAACTCGGGTAACCAATGGAACTGGCAAGTTCCGTGCAGTGCTCTCTGAACTAAAAAGCAGCGATGCGCAATTTACAGTCACCCGAGCAGTAGTACCTGGCGTGCTGTGTGACTACACAGCTGGACTCAGGTATTCGTCTCAGGACAATGGAGCGTCGTAGATGAGTAACAAGCATAACGATGACCTGAAATTTCAGGCTTCGGAAAATACCTTGGGGCTGAATCCTGTTGTTGGACTGCGTAGAAAGGATCTTCTGGGCTCCGCCCGAATGGTGCTGGCCCAAGCCATCAAACAACCCATCCACAGTGCCAGGCATGTCGCCCATTTCGGCATCGAACTCAAGAACGTGCTGTTCGGTAAATCCGAGCTTCAACCGCAAAGCGATGATCGTCGCTTCCTCGACCCCGCCTGGAGTCAGAACCCGCTCTACAAACGTTATTTGCAAACATATCTGGCGTGGCGCAAGGAACTCCACGCGTGGATCGATGACAGCAACCTCTCGCCCAAGGACGTCGCTCGCGGGCATTTCGTGGTCAACCTCATGACCGAAGCCATGGCCCCGACCAATACGGCGGCCAACCCGGCGGCGATCAAACGCTTCTTCGAAACCGGCGGCAAAAGCCTGCTCGACGGCCTCTCCCATCTGGCCAAGGATCTGGTGCACAACGGCGGCATGCCGAGCCAGGTCAACATGGGCGCGTTCGAAGTCGGCAAGAGCCTGGGCGTGACCGAAGGCGCGGTGGTCTTTCGCAACGATGTGCTGGAGCTGATCCAGTACCGACCCATCACCGAGCAGGTGCATGAGCGCCCACTGCTGGTGGTGCCGCCGCAGATCAACAAGTTCTATGTTTTCGACTTGAGCCCGGACAAGAGCCTGGCGCGCTTCTGCCTGCGCAACAACGTGCAGACGTTCATCGTCAGCTGGCGCAACCCGACCAAAGAGCAGCGCGAGTGGGGTCTGTCGACCTACATCGAAGCGCTCAAGGAAGCGGTCGACGTGGTCACAGCGATTACCGGCAGCAAAGACGTGAACATGCTCGGTGCCTGCTCCGGCGGCATCACCTGCACCGCCCTGCTGGGTCACTACGCAGCGATCGGCGAGAAGAAGGTCAACGCCCTCACGCTGCTGGTCAGCGTGCTGGACACCACCCTCGACAGCGATGTGGCCCTGTTCGTCGACGAACAAACCCTCGAGGCCGCCAAGCGCCATTCCTACCAGGCCGGCGTGCTGGAAGGCCGCGACATGGCGAAAGTCTTCGCCTGGATGCGCCCCAACGACCTGATCTGGAACTACTGGGTCAACAACTACCTGCTGGGCAATGAGCCGCCGGTTTTCGACATTCTGTTCTGGAACAACGACACCACTCGGTTGCCTGCAGCGTTCCACGGCGACCTGATCGAGATGTTCAAAAACAACCCACTGATTCGGCCCAACGCACTGGAAGTGTGCGGCACAGCGATCGACCTGAAACAGGTCACTGCCGATATCTTTTCCCTGGCCGGCACCAACGACCACATCACCCCGTGGAAGTCCTGCTACAAGTCGGCACAACTGTTCGGTGGCAAGATCGAGTTCGTGCTGTCCAGCAGCGGGCATATCCAGAGCATTTTGAACCCGCCGGGCAATCCGAAAGCGCGCTACATGACCAGCACCGACATGCCGGTCAAGGCCGAGGACTGGATGGAAAACTCCACCAAGCACACCGACTCCTGGTGGTTGCATTGGCAGGCGTGGCAGGCCGAGCGTTCGGGCAAGCTGAAGAAATCCCCCGCCAACCTTGGCAACAAGGCCTATCCCGCGGGTGAAGCGTCGCCGGGCACTTACGTGCATGAACGTTGAGCCGCAAATAACTCGCAGTCCGCGGCACTGGGAGGTGCCGCGATCTCTATCAATAACCCCCGAGGCCAGCCTCGAACATTCTGCGACGGCCCGGGACGGCTCGATCCGCGTTTAAACCTACAGGGCTCCGTGCATGCCGCAACCGTTCGTATTTCGTACCGTCAACCTGGATGGGCAAACCCTCCGCACCGCGGTACGCCCCGGCAAGCCTCACTTGACGCCCTTGCTGATTTTCAACGGCATCGGCGCCAACCTGGAGCTGATATTCCCGTTCGTCCAGGCTTTGGATCCGGACCTGGAAGTCATCGCCTTCGACGTTCCCGGTGTCGGCGGCTCATCGACTCCCAACCGACCGTACCGCTTTTCGGGCCTGGCGAAACTCACGGCGCGAATGCTCGACTATCTCGATTACGGGCAAGTCAACGTGATTGGCGTATCGTGGGGCGGCGCTCTGGCGCAGCAGTTCGCCTATGACTATCCCGAGCGCTGCAAGAAGCTGGTGCTGGCGGCCACCGCGGCCGGCGCGGTGATGGTTCCGGGCAAGCCGAAAGTACTGTGGATGATGGCCAGCCCACGACGCTACATCCAGCCATCCCATGTGATCCGCATCGCACCGATGATCTATGGCGGCTCGTTCCGTCGCGATCCGACCCTGGCTGCCAGTCACGCTGCCAGGGTCCGCTCGGCAGGCAAACTCGGGTACTACTGGCAGCTGTTCGCCGGCCTCGGCTGGACCAGTATTCACTGGCTGCACAAGATCCACCAACCGACCCTGGTGCTGGCCGGCGACGACGACCCACTGATCCCGCTGATCAATATGCGCATGCTGGCCTGGCGAATTCCCAACGCCCAACTGCACATCATCGACGACGGCCATCTGTTTTTGATTACCCGGGCCGAAGCGGTGGCACCGATCATCATGAAGTTTCTTGAGGAAGAACGTCTTCGCGCAGTGATGCATCCGCATCCGACGCCATCGGGCAGTTAACCGAACCCGACTTTTGTTTATGAAAAAGGGTCGGCAGGACGCCGTATCGAGCAACAACCCGCAACAACGTCTATGGTGTTCTGGTTCGGGGTGTTTGTTTTTGGCCTGATGACGAAGGAGTGTTAACTCATGCGCGACAAACCAGCGAAGGGCTCTTTGCCCGCTCCCGCTGCATTCATCAATGCACAGAGTGCGGTCACCGGTCTGCGCGGCCGGGATCTGCTTTCGACCTTGCGCAGCCTGGCCACCCACGGCCTGCGCAACCCGGTGTACACGGCCCGGCATGCCTTGAGGCTGGGCGGCCAGCTGGGCCGCGTGTTGTTGGGTGAAACCCTGCACCCGACCAACCCGCAGGACAGTCGCTTTGCCGACCCGACGTGGAGCCTCAATCCTTTTTATCGTCGCAGCTTGCAGGCCTATTTGAGTTGGCAGAAAGAGATCAAAAGCTGGATCGACGAGAGCAACATGAGCCCGGACGATCGCGCCCGCGCCCACTTTGCCTTTGCCTTGATCAACGACGCCATGGCGCCGTCCAACACCCCGCTCAATCCGCTGGCGATCAAGGAAATCTTCAACTCCGGTGGCCACAGTCTGGTGCGGGGTATCGGCCATCTGGTCGACGACCTTCTGCACAACAACGGCCTGCCCAGACAAGTGACCAAACAAGCGTTCGAGGTGGGCAAAACAGTCGCCACCACCACTGGCTCCGTGGTGTTTCGCAATGAGCTGCTGGAGCTGATCCAGTACAAGCCGATGAGCGAAAAACAGTATTCCAAACCGTTGCTGATCGTGCCGCCACAGATCAACAAGTACTACATTTTCGACTTGAGCCCCGGCAACAGCTTCGTCCAGTTCGCCCTGAAAAACGGCTTGCAGACATTCATTATCAGCTGGCGCAATCCCGATGTGCGTCATCGCGAATGGGGGCTGTCGTCTTACGTCGAAGCCGCCGAAGAAGCGATGAATGTATGCCGGGCGATCACCGGCGCTCGCGAGGTCAACCTGATGGGGGCTTGCGCTGGCGGGCTGACCATTGCCGCGCTGCAAGGGCACTTGCAGGCCAAGCGACAGCTGCGGCGAGTGTCCAGCGCGACCTACCTGGTCAGCCTGCTCGACAGTCAGATCGACAGCCCGGCCACCCTCTTCGTCGACGAACAGACGCTGGAAGCGGCCAAACGCCGCTCGTATCAGAAGGGCGTTCTGGAAGGTCGCGACATGTCCAGGGTTTTTGCCTGGATGCGCCCCAACGATTTGATCTGGAATTACTTCGTCAATAACTACCTGCTGGGCAAGGAGCCGCCGGCGTTCGACATCCTCTACTGGAACAATGACAACACGCGCCTGCCGGCAGCGCTTCATGGCGACCTGCTGGACTTCTTCAAGCACAACCCACTGAACCATCCTGGCGGGCTGGAAGTGTGCGGCACACCGATCGACCTGCAGAAAGTCACCGTCGACAGTTTCAGCGTGGCCGGAATGAACGATCACATCACCCCGTGGGATGCGGTGTATCGCTCGACATTACTGCTGGGGGGCGAGCGGCGCTTCGTGCTGTCCAGCAGCGGGCATATCCAGAGCATTCTCAACCCGCCCCACAATTCGAAAGCCAACTATGTCGAGAACCCGAAACTGAGCAGCGACCCGCGGGCCTGGTATTACGACGCCAAGCGCGTCGAAGGCAGTTGGTGGACGCAATGGCTGGGCTGGATTCAGGAACGCTCCGGCGCACAACGTGAAACCCAGATGCCCCTCGGCAACCAGAACTATCCACCGATGGAGGCGGCACCCGGTACTTACGTGCGCGTGCGCTGACGTTCAACGAACCACGGCCGCCAATGGCCGTGGCATGACTCGACCATTAAGAAGACTGGATGAAAACCCGCGACCGGATTCTCGAATGTGCCCTGCAGTTGTTCAATCAGAAGGGCGAACCGAACGTGTCCACCATGGAAGTGGCCAATGAAATGGGCATCAGCCCGGGTAACCTCTACTACCACTTCCATGGCAAGGAACCACTGATCCTCGGGCTGTTCGAGCGCTTCCAGGCCGAACTGACGCCCTTGCTCGATCCACCGTCGGATGTGGAATTGGCGCCCGATGATTACTGGCTGTTCCTGCACCTGATCATCGAACGCCTGGCCCACTACCGGTTTCTGTTCCAGGACCTGTCGAACCTTGCCGGCCGCCTGCCGAAACTGGCCAAGGGGATACGCAACCTGCTCAATGCGTTGAAGCGCACACTGGCCTCATTGCTGGCACAGTTGAAAGCTCAAGGTCAGTTGGTCAGTGACACCCAGGCGCTGGGGCAGCTGGTGGAACAAATCACCATGACGTTGCTGTTCTCGCTGGACTATCAGCGGATTCTCGACCGTGAAGGTGAAGTGCGACTGGTGGTGTATCAGATCATGATGCTGGTGGCGCCACACTTGCTGCCGCCGGTGAAAGTCGCAACCGAGCGGTTGGCGCTGCAGTACCTCGAAGAGCACGACTAACCCTGTGGGAGCGGCGATTAATGCATGACCGAATTGGGCAGCCAATGCCCGAGTCGTTCAGTCAGGCGAATCCGCTGGATCGCATCTGACCCTGTAGGAGCGAGCGGTGCGGCGATCCGACTTGCCCGCGAAGAACGATAACGCGGTATTCCTGATGGACCGAGGCGGCTGGTTCGCCGGCAAGCCTGGCTCCTACAGGAGCAAGTCGGATCGCCGCACCGCCGCTCCCACATTGGATTTGTGGTGCTTTCTAGAATCCATGCACAAACAAAAACGCCCGACCTTCGCAGGCCGGGCGTTTTTTTGAGTCCTGAAAATCAGGACTGACTGGTTGGCGTCGATGGAGCTGGCGCGGCAGTCGGGGTTACAGCAGGGGTCGGCGCAGTGGCGGAGTTCGCCGTGCTGACCGGGGTTGCCGGTTTGGCGGCAGCCGCTGCTGGTTTCGGTGCAGCCGCTTTCGGGGCTGCCGGCTTTTTCACTGCTGGCTTCTTCGCTGCAGCGGGTTTGGCCGCTGCGGTTTTAGCTGCAGGTTTGGCCGCCGGTTTTGCGGCTGGTTTTGCGGCCGCTTTGGCTGCAGGTTTCGCCGCGGCAGTTTTGGTAGCCGGTTTAGCGGCAGCCTTGGTCAATGGTTTGGCAGTGCTTTTGGCTGCCGGTTTGGCTGCCGCGGTTTTCGCCGCAACAGGCGCAACCTTGGCACCGGTGAGTTTTTCGATTTGCTTGGTCAGGGTATCGACCTTGCTGTGCAGTGCCTTGACCTCATTGCGGCTTGGTACGCCCAGGCGCGAAATGGCACTGTTCAGGCGCTTGTCGAAAGCCCCTTCCAGCTCATCCCATTTGCCCAACGCGCGATCTTTCACGCCGCTGATGCGCGACTTGGCCGACGAAGCGGAATCCTTGGCGGCATCGACTTTTTTACCGACAGCGCTTTTGGTGAGCTTCTCGGCTTTCTCGCCGTCCTTAACCAATGTATCGAAGAGCTTGCTGCCGTCAGTGTCGATCTTCGAGTACACGCCTAAACCAGCCAGCCAGATCTTGCGGGAGTAGTCTTCGACCTTCCCGATCCACGAGCTGCCTTCTTTTTCAGTATTCTTTTTACCAGCCATCCCGTTCTCCTTAAGATTTACGCGCGACACGTTCGAGCAATGCCGTCAGCTCATCGAGCTTAGCAGAGAGTGTCTCAACGTCATGTTTAGACGGAATGCCGATACGATTCAAGGCACTTGCGATACGTGTATCGAAAGCCCTTTCGACTTTGTCGAGTTGAAGTTCGACTTTGCCTTTGAAAGTGCTCACTTCACTCTTGGCTTCGTCGATCTCGGCATTGGCCGCTTCAAGTTTTTCAGTGACGATTTTTTTGCCTTTCTTTTCAACAGCTTGACCAGCTTTTATCAACTCTTGAACGTACTCGCTACCCTCTTGACCGACCTTGGTGTAAGCACCCAGGCCAGCGAGCCAGATCTTGCGGGCATACGATTTGACGTCGCCCAGGGCGTTAGTTTCAACGTCGACTTTTTTCTTCAAAATAACTTTGGCCATGGTGCACCTCACGCGCAGAAGGGTCGAGGAACTGCCCGCAAAGAGTCGGGCTCAGGCACAAAGTAGTGAGAATAATTAGAAACGGCACCCTAACAAGTGACATAAACCTTTGGGCACACCACAAACAAATGTGGGAGCGAGCCTGCTCGCGAAGAGGCAGGCACATTCAACATTGATGTCGACTGAAAGACCGCTTTCGCGAGCAGGCTCGCTCCCACAGGGACCGCATTTCACAGATGGAAGTGGATCAGGTCAGTGCTTTATCGAGCGCCCTTTCGATTTCCGATTTGATGGTGCCACTCATGGCGGACATCAACAGGCCCAGTTCGACATCGACCTTGATCGAGTCCTCGCCCACATACACCGCCCCTTTTACACCCGAGCGTCTGAGATTCAGGGTGTCGCCGGACCACTGCGGTTCCAGGCCATATTGTTCGGACAATTTCTGCGCCAACTTGTCGGCCTTCTCGCGGGCCGCGTCCTTACCCAGGACGTGGGCGCGCTCAACACTAATACGGGCCATCGAATGACTCCTGCTTTATGAATACTTCCTGAAGCATCTTGACCGTTGCTGCGTCAAAACGTCCGGGTGGTTGCCTATCTTACCTTCAGCCTTGCCAAGACAAAGCAGGCCACCGGGATTAGAATGTCCCGCATTCTCTTTTGGTGACAGCGATATGACTGATCAGCGCAAAGGCAGCGATGCCGAACCCACCACTCACTTCGGCTTCAAAAACGTTCCGGAAAGCCAGAAAGCGGAAAAAGTCGCTGAGGTTTTCCACTCGGTAGCGGCCAAGTACGACCTGATGAACGACCTCCTGTCGGGCGGCATGCACCGTCTGTGGAAGCGTTTCGCAATCGAACTGTCGGGTGTGCGCACCGGTAACCGTGTGCTGGACATTGCCGGCGGCACTGGCGACCTGACCAGGAAATTCTCACACCTGGTTGGCCCTACCGGTCAGGTCGTTCTGGCCGACATCAACGAATCCATGCTCAAGGTCGGTCGTGACCGCCTGCTGGATCTGGGCGTGTCCGGCAACGTCGAATTCGTCCAGGCCGATGCTGAAAAGCTGCCGTTCCCGGACAATCATTTTGACTGCGTGACCATCGCTTTCGGCCTGCGCAACGTGACGCACAAAGAAGATGCCCTGCGCTCGATGTTGCGCGTGCTGAAACCGGGCGGCCGTTTGCTGGTGCTGGAGTTCTCCAAGCCGACCAACGCGCTGATGTCCAAAGCCTACGACGCCTATTCGTTCGCCTTCATGCCGTTGATGGGCAAGCTGATCACCAATGATTCGGAAAGCTATCGCTACCTGGCCGAATCGATCCGCATGCACCCGAATCAGGAAACCCTGAAGTCGATGATGGTCGAGGCCGGTTTCGACCGCGTGACGTACCACAACATGACCGCAGGCATCGTCGCCCTGCACCGCGGCATCAAGCCCTGATGCTGCTGGCCGGCCTGCTCGCCAGCGTTGAGCTCGGTCTGAACCGGGTGCTGCGTCTCGACAGCACGGCCCTGCCGCGGCTGGCGCATTTGGGTGGCAAGGTGATTGCCGTCGACTGTCGCAGCCCGGCGTTGCAAGTGTTCATCCTGCCCAGCGACGAAGGCTTGATGCTGGCGTCCCAGTGGGAAACCGGCGCCGACTGCACCTTGCGTGCGCCGGCCTCAAGCCTGCTGAAGCTGGCGACGAGCAAGGACAAGGCCTCGGTCCTGCATGCCCCGGAGGTCGAACTCGACGGCGACAGCGGCGTGCTGCTGGAACTGGCGGCGATCCTTCAGGACCTCGAACTGGACTGGGAGTACGAACTCGCACGCGTGCTGGGACCTGTGGCCACGCAACTGGTCGGCGGTCACCTGCGCAGTCGCGCACGCTGGTATCAGCAAGGGTTCGCCAGCCTGAACCAGAATCTGGGCGAATACCTGGCCGAAGAATCACGCACCCTCGTCGGTCAACGCGAAGCCCAAGCCCGTTTCAATGAACTGGACCAGATCAAGCTCGATCTGGAACGTCTCGAGGCGCGTTTCGAGCGCCTTTCCCGATCCCTCGACCCAAGCGATAACGCATGAAGCTGCTTGCCGTCCGCCGTTTGTTGCGCATCCAGCGCGTCGTGATCCGCTACCGCCTCGATGACCTGCTGTTCGCCCTGCCGCTGCCCTGGTTTCTGCTGGCGCTGCGCTATGCCTTGCCTTGGCGCTGGTTCCCGCGCAAGCCGCTGGACCTGAGCCGTGGCGCGCGATTGCGCCTGGCGCTGCAGGACCTGGGGCCGATTTTCATCAAGTTCGGCCAGATCCTCTCGACGCGTCGCGACCTGCTGCCCGAAGACATCGCCGATGAACTGATGATGTTGCAGGACCGCGTGCCGCCATTCGACTCGCAAGTGTCGGTCCGGCTGATCGAAGAGCAGCTCGGCAAAAAGATCAGTGAAGTGTTCAGCCGTTTCGACGTCGAACCACTGGCCTCGGCCTCGGTGGCGCAAGTGCATGCCGCGCAGCTGAAAACCGGCGAAGAAGTGGTGGTCAAGGTGATCCGCCCGGGCCTCAAACCGATCATCGCGCAGGATCTGGCGTGGCTGTTCATCCTCGCCCGGGCCGCCGAAAAGCTCTCGGCCGATGCCCGTCTGCTGCACCCGGTGGACGTGGTCCAAGACTACGAAAAAACCATCTACGACGAACTCGACCTGTTGCGCGAGGCGGCTAACGCCAGCCAGTTAAAGCGCAATTTCGAAGGCTCTCCGCTGCTCTATGTGCCACAAGTCTATTGGCACTGGTGCCGGCCGAAAGTGTTGGTGATGGAGCGCATCTACGGGATCCAGGTCACCGACCTCGCGACCTTGGCCGACCAGCGCACCGATATGAAAATGCTCGCCGAGCGTGGCGTGGAGATCTTCTTCACCCAGGTGTTCCGCGACAGTTTCTTCCACGCCGATATGCACCCCGGCAACATCTTCGTCAGCACCGTGCAACCGTGGAGCCCGCAGTACATTGCGATCGACTGCGGCATCGTCGGCAGCCTGACCCCGGAAGACCAGGACTATCTGGCGCGCAACCTGTTCGCATTCTTCAAACGTGATTATCGTCGTGTCGCGCAGTTGCACATCGATTCTGGCTGGGTGCCGGCGGAAACCAAACTCAACGAATTCGAAGCGGCGATCCGCACGGTGTGCGAGCCGATCTTCGAAAAACCGTTAAAAGATATTTCCTTCGGTCAGGTGCTGATGCGCCTGTTCCAGACCGCTCGACGCTTCAACATGGAAGTGCAGCCGCAGTTGGTCTTGCTGCAAAAAACCCTGTTGAACATCGAAGGTCTCGGCCGTCAGCTGTACCCGGACCTCGATCTGTGGAACACCGCCCAGCCGTTCCTCGAACGCTGGATGCGCGAGCGCGTCAGCCCCAAAGCCTTGATCGGCAACGTGCAGAGCCAGTTCGAGCAGATCCCGCACCTGGCCAACATGGCCCGCGACCTGCTTGAGCGCATGTCCCAGCCCCACGCCAACGACCCGCCGCCCCCTTGGCACAAGCGCAAGGACGACTGGTTCCTGCGTCTGCTTGGCACCGCTCATTTGGCCGGAGGTACGATACTCGCCGCCGGTGGCCCGTTGAACGAACTGGGGCACTGGCCCGCCGGAATCATGGTGGCCGTCGGTTTGTATCTGGTCGTTCGCCGATAGCCAGTTGGATGATCGGCTGGCACACTGTTTCAACGCTTGGGCTCAGCTATTGAAGTAGAGCCCGCTGTCGGAGTCGAAGATGAAAAACTGGCTGGACGAGATCAAGTGGGACGCCGATGGCCTGGTGCCGGCGATTGCCCAGGATCACAAGACCGGACGCGTCCTGATGATGGCCTGGATGAACCGCGAAGCACTGGAATTGACCGCCGCCGAGAACCGTGCCATTTACTGGTCACGTTCCCGTGGCAAGCTGTGGCGCAAGGGCGAAGAGTCCGGCCATGTGCAAACCCTGCATGAGATGCGCCTGGACTGTGACGCCGACGTGATCATCCTGATGGTCGAGCAGATCGGCGACATCGCCTGCCATACCGGCCGTCAGAGCTGCTTCTACCGCGTCTTCGAGAATGGCGACTGGAAAACCGTCGACCCGGTTCTGAAAGACCCGCACGCTATCTACTCCGCAGGACACAAACATGAGTGACACCCTGACCCGTCTGGCCCAAGTGCTGGAAGAGCGCAAAGGCGCCGCCGCCGACAGCTCGTATGTCGCCAGCCTGTATCACAAGGGCTTGAACAAGATTCTGGAAAAAGTCGGCGAAGAGTCGGTCGAAACCATCATTGCCGCCAAGGATGCCGCCATCAGCGGTGACTGCAGCGATGTGATCTATGAAACCGCCGATTTGTGGTTCCACAGTATGGTCATGCTCGCCCAACTGGGGCAGCATCCACAGGCTGTGCTCGATGAACTGGACCGTCGCTTCGGTCTGTCCGGACACGCAGAGAAAGCCTCTCGCCCGTCCGCCTGAACAACTATTAGAGAGGAACGCAACATGGGCATTTTTGACTGGAAACACTGGATCGTCATCCTGGTTGTCGTGGTGCTGGTGTTCGGCACCAAGAAACTGAAAAACCTCGGCACTGACGTGGGCGAATCGATCAAGGGCTTTCGCAAGGCCATGAACGACGACGAGAAACCGGCCGACCCGACAGCGACCCCGGCCCAACCGGTTCCGCCTGCCCAGCCACAGGCCACAACGTCTGTGAACCCGCCGCACACCATCGACGTGCAGGCGCAAAAAGTCGAAGAGCCGACCCGCAAAGACGTATGAGCACTGACTAATGTTTGGTATCAGCTTCTCTGAACTGCTGCTCGTCGGCCTCGTCGCCCTGCTGGTGCTGGGCCCCGAGCGCCTGCCGGGCGCTGCGCGCACCGCCGGCCTGTGGGTCGGGCGGCTGAAGCGCAGCTTCAACGCGATCAAACAGGAAGTTGAACGTGAAATCGGTGCCGACGAGATTCGCCGGCAACTGCACAACGAGCACATTCTGTCCCTGGAGCAGGAGGCGCGGAAGATTTTCACGCCGACTCAGCAGGAGCCGACACCGGTGGAACCTGTAGCGACGCAGACGATTCATGCGCCAGCGGCTGACGCTACGCCGGTGGTTGCAGTCGCTGAACCTGCTACTCCGGTAGAACCTGTTCCTCCTGCGGCTACGCCTGTTGCGCCAGCCCCTCACGACCCAACATTGCCGCCGCGAGCCCCATGATAAGGGCCTGTCATCGGTCATTTCCTGTGTCGCGTTGTCGCCTGAAAGCGGGCCAGGCAAGGCGTAGGCCGCAGGGAATGGTTGCTCCCTTTCCAAGGACTACAACGCAGCCTGGCCCGCTTTCAGGCACAACCCGGAGGGCCGGCCTGTATTTGCGCAGGGCTGCGTTACTCGTCGCTTATTTGAAACGCCAAACTACGCTCCTCGCGCCTTGCCCTGCGCAAATACAGGCCCGGCGCGACACAGGAAATGACCGATGACAGGCCCTAATCTCCCTGAAAACGACCAGCACATGCCGCTGGTTTCGCACCTCACCGAGTTGCGTACCCGTCTGCTGCGCTGCGTAGCGGCGATCTTCATCATCTTCGCCGGGTTGTTCGCCTTCACCCAGCAGATCTACACCTTCGTCTCCACGCCGCTGCGCCAGTATCTGCCGGCCGGCGCGACGATGATCGCCACCGACGTGTCGTCGCCGTTCCTGACGCCGCTGAAACTGACCATGATGGTCTCGCTGTTCCTGGCGATCCCGGTGATCCTGCACCAGATCTGGGGCTTCATCGCTCCTGGACTGTACAAGCATGAAAAGCGCATCGCCGTGCCGTTACTGGTCTCCAGCATTTTGCTGTTCTACACCGGCATGGCCTTCGCCTATTTCCTGGTGTTCCCGCTGATCTTCAAATTCTTCGCCGCGGCCACCCCGGCCGGCGTGGAAATGATGACTGACATCACCAGCTACCTCGATTTCGTCATGACGCTATTCTTCGCCTTCGGCGTAGCGTTCGAGATTCCGGTGGCCGTGGTGCTG
This sequence comes from Pseudomonas sp. LBUM1673, assembly GCF_059695645.1. Lineage (NCBI taxonomy): Bacteria > Pseudomonadati > Pseudomonadota > Gammaproteobacteria > Pseudomonadales > Pseudomonadaceae > Pseudomonas > Pseudomonas sp. LBUM1673. The sequence goes on along the minus strand of NZ_CP166780.1, from coordinate 454,223 downwards.
TTGGTGTGGATCGGCGTGGTCAATGTCGCTTACCTGAAGAAAATCCGCCCATACGTGATCATCGGCTGCTTCGTGGTCGGCATGATCCTGACGCCGCCGGACATCTTCTCGCAGACACTGTTGGCCGTCCCGATGTGGTTGCTGTTCGAAATCGGCATCTTGTTCGGCAGCCTGATCAGCAAGCGTGGTGACCATCCGGACGACCAGCCGGCTGACGATCACAACGACCAGCCGCCAGCGACCCAAGCGTGAACCTGCTGCTTCTGGAAGAGGCCGACTTCATTGCGGCCGACCGGGCGATCCTGCGCGATCGCCGGTTGACTCATATGCAGGAAGTCCATCGTTCCGTTGTCGGCGACAGCCTGCGGGTCGGGCGTATTGGCGGGCTGATGGGCTCGGCCGAATTGCTGCGCCTGGACACCGATGAAGCCGAGTTGCGCGTCACCCTCGACCAGCCGCCACCGGCCAAGCTGCCACTGACTTTGGTGCTGGCTCTGCCACGACCGAAAATGCTCCGTCGAGTGTTCCAGACTGTGGCCGCCATGGGTGTACCGCGAATCGTGCTGGTGAACAGCTATCGCGTCGAAAAGAGCTTCTGGCAAACCCCGTTCCTGGAGCCGGAAGCGATTCGTGAGCAATTGATCCTGGGGCTTGAACAGGCCCGGGACAGCGTGCTGCCGCAGGTCGTCATCGAGAAGCGCTTCAAGCCTTTTGTTGAAGACCGTCTGCCAGCGATCACCGAAGGCACCCTCGGCCTGGTCGGTCACCCCGGTAACTACCCGCCCTGCCCTCGCGGCCTGGACGAACCCGTGACCCTGGCCATCGGCCCCGAAGGCGGATGGATTCCCTACGAAATCGACCTGCTGGCCAAGGCCGGCCTGCAACCGGTGCAGCTCGGTGAGCGCATCTTGCGGGTCGAAACCGCAGTCACGGCGCTGCTGGCACGCCTCTTCTAACCCCAGACACTTACCCTGTGGCGAGGGAGCTTGCTCCCGCTCGACTGCGAAGCAGTCGTAAAACCGGTGAATGCGGTCTTGCTGGAAAAAAGCGGTGGCCGCTTCGCGCCCAAGCGGGTGCAAGCTCCCTCGCCACAAGTGTTTACTCGCCTACAGATTCCTACCAGCCTGCCGATACAGTCTCCATAAAACCGACAAATGGTCCGAGGGAGTAGCAGCATGTACCGATGGCTGGCCGAGAAACTGGGAAACGTAAGCGTCAATCGCAAGCTGGGTGTCGGCTTTGGCCTCGTGCTGCTCATGACTCTCCTGATCACCTTTACTGGCTGGAATAGCCTGAGCAGTGTGATCAGTCGCGCAGACAAGCAGAGTCACATCGTCAATCTCAACGAGTTGAGCAAGGATTTGCGAATCGCCCGTCTCGACTACGAAATGCGCCGTGGCGAACAAGGCCCGGCAGTCGTCAGCGAACTCTTGGGCAAGCTCGATGATGGCGTACAGATCGCCCTCAAACTGTTTGTGCTCCCCTCGAACCAGGAAATGCTCAATCAGCAACTGGCCGCCATCGGCGAGTACAAACGCGCCTTTGCCGACATAACTCAAGCGACACAGAACCGCGAATCGGCCCGATCCAAGCTCGGCGCTACCGCCGACAGCGCCGTGGCCAGGGTCACAGAAGTCGAAAAGTCCTTGCTACAAGGAGACAGCGTCGATCAATTCAACAGCGTGGTCGAGCTGAGCAAGCTGATCCAGCAAGCACGCTTCCAGGTTCGTGGTTACACCTACAGCGGCAAGGCCGAAGCCGAGCAACCGGCGCTGGATGCCATCGACAACGCCCTGAAAAACCTTGAAAGCCTCCCGGGAAAACTGCCGGAACAGCACACCGCCAACCTGCAACAAGCCACCGAATCGCTGAAGGGCTACCGCGCCGCTGTCAGCCAGTTCCGCGACTCGCAGGTGGCCAGCGCCACAGCCCTCAAGAAGATGGTGGATCAAGACATCCGTTTGAATGACCTGAGCGCACAAATGATCCGCTCGCAAACCGAGATGCGTGATCAAGAGACGGTCCAAGCGAAAAACACGCTGATCATTGTGACCGTCTTGGCGTTAGCGTTTGGCCTGCTCGCTGCCTGGGTCATTACGCGGCAGATCGTCGTTCCACTGCGACAGACTTTGACTGCAGTCGAACGTGTCGCCTCGGGCGACCTGAGCCATAACCTTGAGGTCACTCGCCGCGACGAGCTGGGTCAATTACAAAGCACCCTGCAGCGGATGGTCGTCAGCCTGCGGAACCTGATCGGCGGCATCAGCGATGGCGTGACACAAATCGCCAGCGCCGCTGAAGAATTGTCTGCCGTCACCGAGCAGACCAGCGCCGGGGTCAACAGCCAGAAGGTCGAAACCGATCAGGTGGCCACCACCATGCATGAAATGACCGCCACCGTACAGGAAGTCGCGCGCAACGCCGAGGAAGCGTCTGAAGCCGCCGTCGCCGCCGACCAGCAGGCTCGCGAGGGTGACAAGGTGGTCGGCGAAGCCATCGCCCAGATCGAGCGCCTGGCCCTCGAAGTCGGCAACTCCACCGCCGCCATGGGCGATCTGAAACGCGAAAGCGACAAGATCGGCAGCGTGCTCGACGTGATCAAATCCGTGGCCCAGCAAACAAACCTGCTGGCACTCAACGCCGCCATCGAAGCCGCCCGTGCCGGTGAGGCCGGACGCGGTTTTGCGGTGGTCGCCGACGAAGTCCGCAGCCTGGCCCAGCGCACCCAGAAGTCCACCGAAGAAATCGAAGAGCTGATCGTCGGCCTGCAAAACGGCACTCAGCAAGTCGCGACCATCATGGACAACAGCCGCACCCTGACCGACAGCAGCGTCGAACTGACCCGCCGCGCCGGTGGCTCGCTGGAAAGCATCACCCGCACTGTGTCGGCGATCCAGTCGATGAACCAGCAAATCGCTGCTGCTGCCGAGCAACAGAGTGCGGTGGCCGAAGAGATCAACCGCAGTGTGCTGAACGTGCGTGACGTGTCCGAGCAGACCTCGGCCGCCAGTGAAGAGACCGCGGCTTCCAGCGTCGAGCTGGCGCGGTTGGGGACGCATTTGCAGATGCTGGTGGGCAAGTTCAAGGTTTGAGGTGATACGCAGATCTCGGTTCGCTTGGGACCGAGGGGAGCCGTTCGCGGGCAAGCCTCGATCCTACGGATTGATGTCTGCCGCAGGGATTGGGCAGGACACAAAACTGTAGGAGCGAGGCTTGCCCGCGAAGGCGTCTTGACAGGCGCTAACGCTACAAAACCTGCCGCAAAAATGCCTGAGCCCGAGGATCCTTCGGCGCATCGAAGAATTCGGCCGGTGAAGCATCTTCCAACAGTTTGCCGTGATCGAAGAACAGCACCCGATCCGCCACTTCCCGGGCGAAGCCCATTTCGTGGGTGACGCAGACCATGGTCATGCCTTCCACGGCCAGGGTTTTCATCACGTCCAGCACTTCACCGACCATTTCCGGGTCGAGCGCCGAAGTCGGCTCATCGAACAGCATGACCTTCGGCTCCATGGCCAATGCCCGGGCGATGGCCACACGCTGTTGCTGACCACCGGACAGGCGTGAGGGAAACTCGTGGGCTTTCTGAGCGATACCGACCTTCTCCAGCAACGCCAGGGCCTTGGCTTCGCGCTCCTTCTTGCCGCGTTTGCGCACGACTTTCTGGGCCAGGCAGAGGTTCTCCAGCACGGTCATGTGGGGAAACAGGTTGAAATGCTGGAACACCATGCCGACTTCGCGGCGGTAGGCGTTGACGTCGGTTTTCGGGTCGGCCAATTGCAAGCCGTCGATGCTCACCGAACCCGAGTCGAATTCTTCCAGGCCGTTGAGGCAGCGCAGGAAGGTCGACTTGCCGGAACCGGACGGGCCGATCACCACCAGCACTTCACCCCTGGCCACTTGAGTGGTGACGTTATCCACCGCGCGAACCACTTGGCCGCGAGTGTCGAAGACTTTTACCAGATCGCGGACTTCAATCACTTTGCGCGAGCCTCCGCTCAAGCCGGCTGGCGATTTTCGACAGCGGCAGGTTGATCAACAGGTACAGCCCGGCCACGCAGAACAGGATTTCGAACGGCGAGAACGAGGTGGTGATGACTTCGCGACCGCTTTTCAGCAGTTCGGTGATGGCAATCACCGACACCAGCGAGGTGTCCTTGACCAGACTGATGAACTGCCCTGCGAGCGGCGGCAGCACGCGCTTGAACGCTTGCGGCAGCACCACGTGGCGCATCGACTGACCGGCACTCAGGCCCAGCGAACGCGCGGCTTCGTTCTGACCCCGTGCAATCGATTGCACGCCGGAACGGATGATCTCTGCCACGTAGGCACCGGTGAACAGCGACAGCGCGGCGATCCCGGCGAACTCCCGGGAAAGATTCATCACGGTGCCAATGAAGAAGTAGAAAATGAAAATCTGCACCAGTAGCGGCGTACCGCGCACCAGTTCGACGTAGATCGTCGAGAGGTCGCGCAGGGTCGGGTTGTTCGACAGACGGCACAGCCCGGTGGCCAGGCCGATCAGCAGACCAAGCACGCCAGACACCATGGACAACCACAGGGTGGTCCAGAGGCCCCACATCAGTGGCCCTGCGGCCCAATGGCGGGTGACACCAATCACGTCGCCTTCGGCCACATCATCGCCTTGAGCGACTTGCAGGCTGTTGTCGTCGACCGTCAGGTGCTGCTCGACACCGGCATCATTGCGCAGGGTGACTTCGGCTTTATCGCCTTTGCGCACCAGTTCGCTGACGGTGGAGATGTCCGCCGCGCGTTGGGATTCTTCGGCGTGGTAGGCGAAGTACTGCGGCACGCGATTCCAGCGCCATTCGTAGGACATCAGCGAGGTGGCGTAATACAACGCGCCGGCCAGGCCGATCAGCACCAGCACCGTCAACACGTGCCATGGCCATTGGGCTTTTTTATGTTTCATTGAGTCTGAAGGTTCCGAATTCTGTGTCGCGAGGGAGGCCGTCTTCGCGGGCAAGCCTCGCTCCTACAGGATTCACGCTTGCCATGGGAACGACACCTGTAGGAGCGAGGCTTGCCCGCGAATGGAGCGACGTGGTCTGTCTGACCGAGCCTTATTCCATGTCCTTGAGCCAAGCGGTGTCCTTGAACCACTTGTCATGGATGCGATCGTAGGTGCCGTCTTCGTGGATCTGGTGCAGGAAGTTGTTGATGAAGTTGATGCTGTCGTAGTCGCCCTTCTTCAGGCCGAAAGCCAGAGGCTCATAGGTGAACGGCTTGTCGAGGAATACCAGTTTGCCGTTGCCGACCTTGTTCACCGCCACAACGTTGTAAGGCGCGTCGTAGATGAAGGCGTCGGCCTTGCCGTTGACCACATCAAGCACGGCTTCCTGCTCGTTGTCGTAACCGTGGTACTTGGCTTTGGAGATGAGTTTTTTGGCGACCATCTCGCCAGTGGTACCTAGCTTGGAGGTGATGCGGTAGTCGGCGGTGTTCAGGTCTTTATAGGACTTGATGGTGCCTTCCAGCTCCTTGCGGATCAGCAGCGTCTGGCCGACCACAATGAACGGTTCGCTGAAGTTCAGGCGCAGGTTGCGTTCCTGGGTCAGGGTCATGCCGCTGCCGATCATGTCGAACTTGTCGGTGAGCAACGCCGGGATGATGCCGTCGTAGCCGGTGGACACCAGTTCCAGCTTGACGCCCATGGCCTTGGTCATGGCTTTGAGGATGTCGACTTCGAAGCCGATGATCTCGCCACGTTTATTGGTCATTTCGAACGGCATGTAGGTCGGGTCCATGCCGACTTTCAGCGTGCCGCGCTTGACCGCGTCATCGATGGCACCGGCCTGCGCCGCGTTGACTGCAACCAATGCCGTGACGCCGACCAGCAGCATCGAGAGATACTTCTTCATCATCAAGTCCCCAAAACCATCGCATTGTGAGGCACGCAAACAGCGGGTTTCCCTTGGGAAACCGGCAGATACGAACAGAAAGTTGTCCGGGCGCACCAATTCGGGGACGGATGCTAACGCACTCGGCCGTTTGCACAAGGGTTTTACAGAGGATTTTGATCAATCGAGTAGGAGGCGGTTTCACAACCGCCGTCCTCTCACACCGTACATACGGTTCCGTATACGGCGGTTCCTGCCTACTGACAAACAACGTCAGCGAGCTTGGTTCCGTTGATGTGTCGCCTGCGGTATCTAAGCGTCCAGACCGGCCCTCGGAGCTTCCGACTCCTACCTCCTGATGGTCTCGACCCCCGCTATGCGGAGTTTCTGCTTTACGCTCCAACAGAGATCACACCCGACTATCCACTCATGGCAGGTTCAGCCCTTCATTGCTCCGGTTTCGAGCAACTACTACGGCCTCTGCTGACTTCTGTCGCCCATCCCGTCATCTCGCGATGCCGGTAGCACATGGCAGGCTAAACAGATCTCCCAGGGTAATTCGCGCGACCTTCCTGCTTATGCCTGTCGGATCTACGTCACAGCGTTCCGTGCAAGTATTGGGCTTTGAAGATATTGGCCTTCTTACCCCGCTGCGCCGCCTAATCCGCTTCCTGTTCGTCAGGCCAGCATTTTGCTTTCGGCTTCCTTCAGATTCGCAGTCACCCGCGACACCCTTGCCGTTCAGCTAACACTTCCCCTTGCCGGGTGTGTAGAGGACTTTCACCTCCAAGTCACCAGCGTGGCCAACACAGCCAAGCCTGGCGCACGCACAAAAAAAACCCCGCTTTCGCGGGGTTTTTCACTATGCCAACTGAGGCTGCGCGCTCACAGGCTTGAGCGGCAACAGCGGCGCATGGGGATCGGCATCCACCGATGTGCGCCAGGCTTGCAGCCACTCGGCGTGGCCTTCGTTCCAGATCTGATCATGCAAGCGACCCAGTGCCACCGGATCACTCAGCAGGGCCACACGCTCGTTGTTGGTCAGCCCGGCAGGCCCGACCTTCATCGCATGACGAACCCGCTCGATGCGCAGCCACTCGATCGGCTCGGCCTGACCGTGACGGGACGTCGCCAGCGCGCACGCCAAAGCGTTCTGCTGTGGATCGACCACTGCCCGGACGAAGCCGTCGTTCAGCGCATGCCAACGGTTTTCGTGGGTGTACTGGTCGGTTGCCAGCAACGCCTGTGGCGGATTGTATTCCTCAGGAATCAGGAACAGGCTTTCGTCACGGGACTTGAGACCCAGACCCACACGGCTGGAGATCACCGACACAGGAATCGACAGCATCAGCGAACCGACAATCGGCACCAACCACCAGAGGAAGCTCGGGTTCAACCAGATCACCAGCAGGGCCCACAGGAAACCCAGCAAGGTTTGCGGACCATGGCGGCGAACCGCTTCGCTCCACGGCGTGGAGTCATCGTCGCGTTGCGGCGAATTCCAGGTCGCGGCCCAGCCGAGGAACGCGGCGAGTACGAAGCGGGTGTGGAAAATCATCCGCACCGGCGCCAGCAGCATGGAGAACAACATCTCCAGCAGCATCGACAACGTCACCTTGAACTTGCCACCGAACTCTTTCGCGCCCTTGGCCCAGATCAGGATGATGCTCAGCAATTTCGGCAGGAACAGCAGCACGATGGTCGTCGAGAACAACGCAATTGCCTTGTCTGGCTGCCATTGTGGCCACAGTGGATAGAGCTGACGCGGTTCCAGGAAGTATTGCGGTTCCATCAACGTGTTGACCGCCAGCAAGGCCGTCGACAACACCAGGAATAAGAACCACAACGGCGCAGACAGGTAGGACATCACGCCGGTCAGGAACACCGCACGGTGCACCGGGTGCATGCCCTTGACCAGGAACAGCCGGAAGTTCATCAGGTTGCCGTGGCACCAGCGACGGTCACGCTTGAGTTCGTCCAGCAGGTTCGGTGGCAGTTCTTCGTAGCTGCCCGGCAAGTCGTAGGCAATCCACACGCCCCAGCCGGCACGGCGCATCAGCGCAGCTTCGACGAAGTCATGGGACAGAATCGCACCGGCAAACGCGCCTTTACCGGGCAACGGCGCCAGGGCGCAGTGCTCGATGAACGGCTTCATGCGGATAATCGCGTTGTGGCCCCAGTAGTGGGACTCGCCCAACTGCCAGAAGTGCAGGCCGGCGGTGAACAGCGGACCGTACACACGGGTGGCGAACTGCTGCATACGCGCATAAAGAGTGTCCATGCCCGACGCACGCGGCGCGGTCTGGATGATCCCGGCGTCCGGCGTGGCTTCCATCAGGCGCACCAGACTGCTCAGGCATTCGCCGCTCATCACGCTGTCGGCGTCGAGCACGACCATGTACTTGTAGTCACCGCCCCAACGACGGCAGAAGTCGTCGAGGTTGCCGCTTTTACGTTTTACGCGGCGGCGACGGCGGCGATAGAAAATCTTGCCAAAGCCCTTGGCTTCACGGCAGACGTCCAGCCAGGCCTGCTGCTCGGCAACGCAGATGTCGGCGTCGTTACTGTCGCTGAGCACGAAAAAGTCGAAGCGATCCAGGTTACCCGAGGCCGCAACCGATTCGAAGGTCGCCCGCAAACCGGCGAACACCCGCGGCACGTCTTCGTTGCAGATCGGCATCACCAGTGCGGTGCGTGCGTCCTTGGCGATCGGCTCGTTTCCGGCGCTGGCGCCGGAAATGCGGTACTTGTCACGGCCGGTGATCAACTCGAGGAAGCCCATCAGCGCGGTCCAGAAACCCGCCGAGACCCAGCAGAACAGAATCCCGAACATAATCAGAATGCTGGTTTGCAAGGCATATGGCAGCACTTGCGTGGCGGTTTGGGTCAGCGGTTGATGCAGGACTTCTTCAAGATCGACGAACGACCAGCCCTGATACGGCATGATGCCTTTCATGTACCAGCCGGCGACGATCGTCTGACCAAGCATCAGCACCAGAAGAATGTAGCGTCGGATCGAACCGACGGTGCGCCAGCGAGCCGCCGGCAGCACGTTCTCATCTTTCGGCGGTGCTGGCGGATTGGTGCGACCGGTCAGCCGACGCCAGCCACGCACCAGAATGTTGGTGCGCCACGGCTCGGGCACGACTTTGGTCCGACGGATCGGCGGGGTTGCCTTGAGGCAAACCCGACCACTGGCGTCGAGCACCAGCATTTGCGCATCCGCCAGTTCTTCGGCGGTGTTCAGGGTCAGGCGCCGGCCGACCGAGGCTTGAGCAGCCTCGGTCGGCGCGTCGAACGTCGAGGACGACAGACGTTCGTGCAGTTCACTGAAAGACTTGCAGCCCGCGAGTTCCGCGCGCTGCTCATCACTCATCGGCAAATGCGCCAGGTACTCGGCAAGCGTTTGTGGCTGTACGTGTAAATTACTCATCGGCGGGCAACTGATAGCTCCAGGTCTCGGTCAGGACTTGTTCAGTCGGTGCCGATTCCGTTGTGGCTGGGGCCGCTTCGGCAGCGACAGGCTGCTTGGCGTCTTTGTTGTCCTTGTCCTTGGTGTCCTTGACTTGCTGGGCTTGTGCTTCCGCCTGCTTGGCTTCCTTGTCCTTCTTCTCCTGCTGCCGGGCGGCGATCTTGTCAGCCTTGGCGACGGAAGAACTGGACGCTGGTGCCGCGGTCTTGAGCGCCTCGGCAGGCGAGATGTTCTTGACCAGCGCTGCGCGCATTTCGGTGGCCTTGCCCGGATCCTTGATCTTCATCCGCAAAGTCAGGCGCCAGCCCTTGGTTTCAGGGTTGTAACGGACGCTGTTCTCGACCAGTTCTGCGTTGTCGCCAACGCTCACCTGGCTGCGCACTTCGGCATCTTCCGGCAAGACTTGCAGGGACGGGCCTTCGAAATCCACCAAATAGGCCACGCTGCCGTCCGGCTGACGAATCAGGTTCGACTGCTTCACGTCACCTGTGGAACGCAGGGTCTGTTGAACCCAGGCGCTGTCCGGCGAATGCAGGGAGGCTTCGTCGGTGGTCCAGTGCATGCGATAGGCGACGTCCAGAGACTGGCCAGGCTCAGGCAGTTTTTCCGGGCTCCAGAAAGCGACGATATTGTCGTTGGTTTCGTCAGCGGTAGGAATCTCTACCAGATCGACGGAGCCTTTGCCCCAATCGCCTTTCGGTTCGATCCAGGCACTTGGACGCTTGTCGTAGCGGTCGTCGAGGTCTTCGTAGTGGCTGAAGTCACGGCCACGTTGCAGCAAGCCGAAACCGCGCGGGTTCTCGATCGAGAAGTTGCTCACGGCCAGGTGTTTCGGGTTGTTCAGCGGGCGCCAGATCCATTCGCCGTTGCCGGCATGGATCGACAGACCGCTGGAGTCGTGCAGTTCGCGACGGTAGTTCAGCACTTTCGACGGCTGGTTGGCGCCGAACAGGAACATGCTGGTCAGCGGCGCCACGCCGAGCTTGGTCACCTTGTCACGCAGGAACATCTTGGCTTTGACGTCGACGACCGTGTCGCTGCCCGGACGCAGGGTCAGGCGATAGGCACCGGTGGCGCGTGGCGAATCGAGCAGGGCGAAGATCACCAGGTGCTTATCGCCCGGCTTCGGCTGTTGAATCCAGAACTCGGTGAAGCGCGGGAACTCTTCGCCGGACGGCAATGCAGTATCGATGGCCATGCCGCGAGCGGACAGGCCATAAGTGTGCCCTTTGCCGATCACGCGGAAATAACTCGCGCCGAGCATGGTCATGATTTCGTCTTGCTTGTCGGCCTTGTTGATCGGGTACAGCACACGGAAACCGGCATAACCCAGCTGTTCGGTGGCTTTAGGATCGAACTTCACGTCGCCGAAATCGAAACGACTCGGGTCGTATTTGATCTCTTCGACGGTGTTGGCCGTGATTTCGTTGATTTTCACCGGCGTATCGAAGTGCATACCCTGGTGATAGAACGACAGCTTGAATGGGGTTTTCTGGTTCGCCCATTCGGCCTTTTCAGTGAGGAACCGAATTTTTTGATAGTCCGCGAATTTCATCTCGCGAAATTCATTCGGCAGGTTACTGCGCGGGGCTTCGTATTTTTGCCCGGCCAGCTCTTTTGCCTTGACCGATACGTCATCCAGATTGAATGCCCAAAGCTGGCCGGCGCTGAACAGGCAGAGCAGTGCAGAGCCCGCTACCAGAGCGCTTCGAAACCGTTTGGCAGACAATTTTGGTGCATTACAGGGACTAACAATCACGAGCAACCCTCGCCGAAAACAGATCAAAAAACCAACGGCCAGTTAAAGTGCCAGCACGGTGTGCGGTGTAAAAAAACCGACCCTGCGAACCACTCTTGCCAAGTTGGCGAGCATTGTTCCGACTCCTATGGGGCAAAATGATTCCCCAACAGGCCCCGGACAAGTCTCTACCTAAGTCAAACGGACCAACGAACGCTGATCCCCGTAGCGCGCGATTATCTAGTACACCGCGTTACAACGCATCAGGGGGAACCAAGTATTTATCGGGAAAAAGCCCGGTTTTCAGCCGAAATGCATTTAAAAAGATGTTTCAGGCGCTTTCACGTCTGTAACAGGAAGGTTACCGGGCCATCATTGACCAGGTGCACCTGCATATCCGCGCCGAATTTACCTGATGCCACAGTGCCATGCACCTGTTTCGCTTTACCTGATAGATAGTCGAAAAGCTCCTCGCCCAAAGCCGGAGGGGCCGCAGTCGAAAAACTCGGGCGCAATCCGTTTTTGGTATCGGCAGCCAGGGTGAACTGCGAGACCAGCAGCAACCCACCACCTACGTCCGCCAGGGAAAGATTCATCTTGCCCTCGGCATCACTGAATACTCGATAGTTAAGCAGTTTATGCAGAAGTTTGTCGGCGCTGACCCGAGTGTCGTCAGGCTCGACCGCCACCAGCACCAACAACCCCTGATCTATCGCGCCAACCACCTCTCCCGCAACCTCGACTCGCGCACCACGCACGCGTTGCAGCAGGCCCTTCATGCTTCTTCGGGCGACAAGTCGAGCAAGCGACGCGCCATCAGATCAGCGGCGCGTACCAATGCATCGGTGATACCCGGCTCGGACGCCGCATGGCCGGCGTCGCGAATCACCTGCAATTCGCTGTTCGGCCAGGCCTGATGCAGTTCCCAGGCGTTGTCCAGCGGACAGATCACGTCATAACGACCATGGACGATCACCCCGGGCAAATGGGCGATCTTGCCCATGTCGCGGATCAGCTGATTCGGTTCGAGAAAAGCGTTGTTGGTGAAGTAGTGGCATTCGATTCGGGCGATGGACAACGCACGCTGGGGTTCGGAGAAACGGTCGACCACCAGCGGATTCGGACGCAGGGTCGCGGTGCGGCCTTCCCAGGTGGACCAGGCCTTGGCTGCATGCATCTGGGCAATCTGATCGTTGCCGATCAGGCGTTTGTGGAATGCCGAGAGCAAGTCGTTGCGCTCGTCCAGCGGGATCGGCGCGATGTAGTCTTGCCAGTAATCGGGAAACAGACGACTGGCGCCACACTGGTAGAACCACTCGATTTCCTGCGGGCGGCAGAGAAAAATCCCGCGCAGAATCAGACCGTGCACGCGCTCCGGATGGGTTTGCGCATAGGCCAGGGCCAGGGTCGAACCCCAGGAGCCGCCGAACAGCACCCATTTGTCGATGCCCAGGTGCTTGCGAATCCGCTCGAGGTCGGCGACCAGATCCCAGGTGGTGTTGTTCTCAAGGCTGGCGTGGGGTGTGGAGCGACCGCAACCGCGCTGGTCGAAGGTGACGATGCGATACAGGTTCGGATCGAAATACCGGCGGCTCTGGGCATCACACCCGGCGCCGGGGCCGCCGTGGATGAACACCACCGGCAAACCTTCCGGCGAACCGCTTTCGTCGACATACAGCGTGTGGGTTTTATCGACGGCCAGATCGTGCCGGGCGTGGGGTTTGATCTGCGGGTACAAAGTCTGCATTGCGCGCTCCGTAAGGGGTCGAGGTCATCCCTGGGGGGACTACAATTATTCTGCCGTCCGGCATCATAAACCCGAATTACGTCAATGAGCATGCCCCTTGCAGCGTCAGTGTTTGTCAGCCCATCTTCTCAGCCAAATAGCCGAGCATGGATTCATAGAGTCGGTCGACCTCGGCGACCTGCCCCCGCGCCCGCAAACAGCCGTGAACCAGCCCCTCCCCGTAGTAAAGCGTTGTGCCCACGCCGGCGGCGTTGAGTCGTTCGGCGTAAAGCACGCCGTCATCGCGCAGCGGATCGAATTGCGCCACGGCGATCAAGGCCGGCGGCAAGCCACTCAGATCCTCGGCGAGCAACGGCATCGCATAGGCACCTGGCTGTCGGCTGCCGCGCAAGTACAGGGCGTGATAACAATCCAGATCGCTGCTGCTGAGCAAGGGAGCGTCGATGCATTCGCTGCGCGACGGCAATCGGTGCTCACCGCCCAGCCCCGGATAAATCAGGACCTGCGCAGCCGGTAATGGCTCACCCGCATCGCGTAACGCCAGACACAACGCAGCCGCAAGGTTGCCACCGGCGCTGTCCCCGGCCACCAGCATTCGCTTGGGATCGAGCCGCAATGGCCCGGCCCGTAGCGCGCGCCAGACACCCAGGCAGTCATCGAACGCCGCCGGAAACGGATGCTCCGGCGCCAACCGATAATCGACAGCAATCACCAGCACGCCGAGCGTCGATGCCAGTTCGGCGCAGATGAAGTCGTGGGAATCCAGGTCCCCCACCACCCAACCACCGCCGTGCAGATACACGATGCACGGCCAACCGCTGGTCGGTGGCGTGACCGGCGGTCGATAGAAACGCACGGCAACACCCGCCAATTTGAAGTCGACGACCTCAAGCCCGACGGGATGCTCCGGGGTGAATGCCCGGCACATCTCGCTGTAAGCCTGACGCAAACCGGTGAGGCTGCTGTCGGTGCTATTGAAGCTGAGGGTTTTCTCGACGAAAGCCGCCATCTGTTCAGAGAGTGGATAAGGAGCCATGAGCCTGCAGCCAGCCAAATAATGGAATGAGGTCTGTGGCGAGGGGGCTTGCCCCCGTTGGGCTGCGCAGCAGCCCCCGAATTTTCGATACTGGTGTGTCAGGTAAAGCCGGTCGTCCGGTTTCGCGAGCGCTACGCACTCGAACGGGGGCAAGCCCCCTCGCCACAGTTACTCGACCGGCAGCAAGTATTCAGTTCGTCAGTTTTTCAAACTGGCCTGAACAGTTGCCACACCCTCCTTGCCATCAAAACTGCTGACACCTGCCAGCCAGCGTTGAAGATCTTCGGGATGATCACGCAGCCATTGCCTGGCGACATCCTGAGGCGTCTTGCGCTCCAAGATCGGCACCATCAACTGGCTTTCCTGCGTGGCGGTGAAAGCCAGGTTTTCCAACAAACGATTCACGTTCGGGCAGCGTTCGGCATAGTCCGGCGCGGTCACGGTGGAAACGGTCGCCGCGCCTTCGTTCGGCCCGTAGACGTCTTCGCTGCCGGTCAGGTAGGCGATGTTCATGTTGATGTTCATCGGATGTGGGGTCCAGCCGACGAACACCACGAACTCCTTGCGATTGACCGCCCGTTGCACGGCGGCAAGCATGCCGGCCTCACCCGACTCGATCAGCTTGAAGTCCTTCAAGCCAAAGCGATTGGTCTCGATCATGGTTTTGATGGTTGTGTTGGCGCCACTGCCGGGCTCGATGCCGTAAATCTTGCCGCCGAGCTGATCTTTGAATCTGGCGATGTCGGCGAAGGTTTTCAGGCCGGCGGCAGCGACGTAGTCAGGCACGGCGAGCGTTGCCTGGGCGTCGGCCAGGCTCGGTTTGTCCATAACTTTCACTTGATTGGCGGCCAGAAACGGCGCGATGTTTTTGTCCATCGCCGGTTTCCAGTAACCGAGGTAGATGTCCAGACGCTTGTCGCGGATGCCGGCGAAGATGATTTGCTGCACGGCGCTGGTTTGCTTGCTTTCATAGCCAAGGCCGTTGAGCAGCACGTCGGCCATGCCGCTGGTGGCGATGACGTCGGTCCAGTTGACCACGCCCATGCGTACGGTCTTGCAGGAAGCGGGGTCGTTGGCGAAAACGCTGGTGCTCAGAAGAGCAGTGCCGGTGAGGATTAACAGACAACGGTTGATCAGTCGTTTCATCAGGAAGGCTCGCTCGGCAGCAGATTATTATGGGCCCGGTGTCTTCATGCACCGTGCCCAGAACATTACGCAGCGTCGAGACGGCAAAAGCGCCCTGTGGCGACCGAGATTTGCACGGTGGCGACTGTCCTGATGCGTTATCAAGGCGAACACCAATCTGTGGCGAGGGAGCTTGCTCCCGCTGGGTTGCAAAGCAGCCCCCAAACCATTCAACCGAGTTTTATCAGATACGCCCGACCAGCCGGGTTTACGACGGCTTCGCCGCCGAGCGGGAGCAAGCTCCCTCGCCACAAAGGCTCGCTCCCACAGGGTTATGCGCTGTAGCGCTTTTCGCCCCACGCCAGCAGCCCTTGCAGCAATTCCCTGAGCACCACTTGCGTCGGCGTCGCCAGGTCCGGGCGATAACGGAACGGCTCGAACTCTTCCATGTACGTGCACTGCCCTAACTCCAGTTGCACGGCATGGATGTTCTCGGCCGGGTTGCCGTAATGCCGGGTGATGTGCCCGCCCTTGAAGCGACCGTTCAGCACATGGCTGTAATCGCCGTGTTGCGCGCAGATGGCTTCCAGTTGGCTGGCCAATTGTGGATCGCAACTGGCGCCGTTGAAGGTGCCGAGGTTGAAGTCCGGCAGTTTGCCGTCGAACAGGTGCGGGATGATCGAGCGGATCGAGTGCGCATCGAATAGCAGCGCGTAGCCGAATTCGGCTTTCAGCCGCACCAGTTCTTCCTGCAAGGTGCGGTGGTACGGCGTCCAGATGCGCTCCAGATAAGTCGCCCGTTCTGCGGCCGATGGTTCCAGCCCTTCGCGGAACAATGGAATACCGTCGAACAGCGTGGCCGGGTACAGACCAGTGGTGGCGCCGACATATAAAGGTTTGTCGTCGGACGGCCGGTTCAGGTCAATGACAAACCGCGAGTACTCGGCCGCCAATGTACTGGCACCCAACTCGGCGGCGAATTCGTAAAGCCTGGGGATGTGCCAGTCAGTGTCCGGCAGACTTTTCGCGTCGGGAATCAACCCCGCTTCGACCGTCGGGGTCAGGCGCAGGCCGGCGTGGGGCATGCTGATCAGCAGTGGCACGCGGCCTTGTTTGAAGTTCAGAACCTTATCCACAACTGCTCTCCTAAACGCTCGTCTCGACGCCGTGACGCACGACGCGTTTTTCCAGATCGCCGCCCAGCCAGTACGACAGGTCGGCCGGTCGATCAATCTGCCAGGCGACGAAGTCTGCGACTTTGCCGGCTTCCAGCGAACCGTGAGTCTCGCCCATGCCCAGCGCGGTGGCGGCATGAATCGTTGCGCCAGCCAGGGCCTCTTCCGGAGTCATGCGCAAACAGGTGCAGGCCATGTTCAACATCAAGCGCAGTGACAGCGCCGGTGAAGTGCCGGGATTGAGGTCGCTGGCGATGGCGATTTTTACGCCGTGTTTGCGCAGGGCTTCCATCGGCGGCAATTGGGTTTCCCGCAGGAAGTAAAACGCGCCGGGCAGCAATACCGCGACGGTGCCGGACTCGGCCATGGCGATGGCGTCGTCTTCGGTCATGAATTCCAGATGATCGGCAGACAGTGCGTGGTAACGCGCCGCCAGGCTCGAGCCGTGCAGCGACGACAATTGCTCGGCATGCAGCTTCACTGGCAAGCCGAGGTTCTGCGCCGCGACGAAAACCCGTTCGACCTGTTCCGGTGAAAACGCCAGGTATTCGCAGAAAGCGTCCACCGCATCCACCAGCCCTTCGGCCGCCAGGGCCGGAAGCATTTCGCTGCAGATGTGATCGATGTAAGCATCGGCGCGGTCGGCGTATTCCGGCGGCAAGGCATGGGCCGCCAGGCAAGTGCTGCGCACGCTGACCGGCAATTCGGCGCCGAGACGGCGGATCACCCGCAGGATCTTGCGTTCGCTGGCCAGGTCCAGGCCGTAGCCGGACTTCATCTCGACCGTGGTCACGCCATCGCACATCAGGCTCTTCAGGCGCTTGGCGGCGCTGGCGAACAGCTCGTCTTCACTGGCGGCGCGGGTGGCGCGCACGGTGCTGGCGATGCCACCGCCGTTTGCTGCGATTTCCGCGTAGCTGACACCTTGCAGGCGTTGCTCGAATTCGCCGCTGCGGTTGCCGCCGAACACCGTGTGAGTGTGGCAGTCGATCAGGCCTGGCGTAACCCAGGCCCCGTTGAGGTCATTGACGGCCGGGTACTCGCCCGACGGCAGTTCGCCGCGCGGGCCGATCCACTCAATGTGCGCACCGGACGTCACGATGGCCGCATCCTCGATGATCGAGTAGACGCCTTGCGCCATGGTTGCGACGTGGCAGTGTTGCCAGAGGGTTTTCATCCCTTAGTCTCCACGAGTTACTCAAAATCGATTCGCGAGCAAGCCCGCTCCCACAGGTTCAGCGCAATCCTTGTGGGAGCGGGCTTGCTCGCGAAGGGGCCATCACAGGCTCGGCAGCAACTTCGCCGTAACCAGCTCATTCAGGCAACGCGTCGCCAACAACTCACTGGCCGCATTGATGTCCGGCGCAAAGAACCGGTCCTTCTCATAGAACGGCACTTGCGCCCGCAAAATCGCCCGGGCCTTTTCCAGTTTGGCCGAGGTTTTCAGCCCTTCACGCAAATCGAGGCCCTGAGCCGCCGCCAACCATTCCACCGCCAGAACCCCCCGTGTGTTCTCCGCCATTTCCCACAGACGCTTGCCTGCCGCCGGGGCCATGGACACGTGATCTTCCTGGTTGGCCGACGTCGGCAGGCTGTCCACCGAGTGCGGATGGGACAGTGCCTTGTTCTCGCTGGCCAAGGCTGCCGCCGTCACCTGGGCGATCATGAAGCCAGAGTTCACACCGCCATTGGCCACCAGGAATGGCGGCAGTTGCGACATGTGCTTGTCCATCATCAGCGAGATGCGGCGTTCGCTCAGGGAACCGATTTCAGCGATGGCCAGGGCCATGTTGTCGGCGGCCATGGCGACCGGTTCGGCGTGGAAGTTACCGCCGGAGATCACGTCGCCTTCAGCGGCGAACACCAGCGGGTTGTCCGATACAGCGTTGGCTTCGACAGCGAGCACTTCGGCAGCCTGACGGAACTGGGTCAGGCAGGCGCCCATGACTTGCGGCTGGCAGCGCAGGGAATAAGGGTCCTGGACCTTCTCGCAGTTCTGGTGCGAGTCGGACACTTCGCTGCGCTCGCCCAGCAGATCGCGGTAAGCGGCAGCGGCGTCGATCTGGCCTTGCTGGCCGCGTGCGGCGTGGATCCGCGCGTCGAATGGCGAGCGCGAGCCCAGTACCGCTTCAACGGTCAGAGCCCCCAGCGCTACAGCACCGGCGAACAGATCTTCGCCTTCAAACAAGCCACGCAGGGCGTAAGCGGTGGAAACCTGAGTACCGTTGAGCAACGCCAGACCCTCTTTCGCGGCCAAGGTCAGCGGTGTCAGACCGGCAACTTTCAGCGCTTCGGTGGCTGGCAGCCATTCACCTTTGTAGCGTGCCTTGCCCTCACCCAGCAGCACCAGCGACATGTGGGCCAATGGCGCCAAATCGCCGGAGGCACCGACCGAACCTTTCAATGGAATGTGCGGGTAAACCTCGGCGTTGATCAACGCGATCAGCGCGTCGATCACTACGCGGCGAATGCCGGAGAAACCACGGCTCAGGCTGTTGACCTTGAGCACCATGACCAGCCGCACCAAGGCGTCGCTGATCGGCTCGCCGACACCGGCGGCATGGGACAGCACCAGCGAGCGCTGGAGGTTTTCCAGGTCTTCGCTGGCGATGCGGGTCGAGGCCAGCAGGCCGAAACCGGTGTTGATGCCATAAGCGGTGCGGTTCTCGGCGAGGATTTGTTCCACGCAGGCAACACTGGCTTCGATTTGCGCCGCAGCACTTTCATCGAGGGTAATGTTGACCGGTTGCTGATAGACATCACGCAGTTGGGCAAGGCTCAGTTGGCCGGGAATCAGGTTTAGCGCAGTCATTTTGTGCTCCTTTTGAGAGTTTGTTATTAACTCACCAGACGCTCCGGAGATGTCCGTTGTCCGTCGCGTCTCGCCTTCTGGGGAGCCGCGCCTTGGCACGCTGGTGTTGTGGAAATCAATTCAGATTCGGTAAAGCCTTGTGCAGCAAATCCGGGGCTTTCAAAACGCTGGCAGCGGCGGCGATATCGGGCGCCAGCCAACGGTCTTGATCGTAGGCTGGAACCTGCTCGCGCAGCAGGCGCCATGCGGCATCGGTGCCGGCGCCGAAGCGTTGCTCTTTGAGGAATTCAAACGCCTGGGCCGCCAGCAGATACTCGATGGCGAGGATCTGCGTGCAGTTTTCCAGCGCGCGATGCAGCTTCAGCGCCGCGTTGGTGCCCATGCTCAGGTGGTCTTCCTGCAGGCCCGAAGTGACGTAGTTGTCGAGCACCGCCGGTTGCGCCAATTGGCGGTTTTCCGCGCACAGGGAAGCGGCGACGTACTGGACGATCATCATCCCGGAATTCACTCCGGGGTTGGCCACCAGAAACGCCGGCAGGCCGCTGACGTGCGGGTTGATCAAACGGTCCAGACGACGCTCGGCGATCGAGCCGATTTCGGCCATGGCGATGGCCAGCAAGTCAGCGGCCAGGGCGACCGATTGGCCGTGGGGATTGGCCTGGGACACTACCCGGAAGTTGTCCGGCGTACCCAGCAGCATCGGGTTGTCGGTGACAGCGTTGAGTTCGGTTTCGATCTGCTTTTGGGCGTGTTCAAGCTGATCACGAGCAGCGCCGTGCACTTGCGGGATAGAGCGGATGCTCAGCGCATCCTGAGTGCGAATACCCTTGCTGCTGGCGATCACTTCACTGCCCTCGAGCAACGCCCGCAAATTGATGCCGACCTGCTGCATGCCCGAATGAGGCTTGAGGGCGATGATCTCGGCATCGAACGCGGCAATCTGGCCGCGCTGGGCTTCGAAACTCATGGCACCGATCACATCAGCCCACTGCACCAGGCGCGTAGCATCGGCCAGGGCCAGGCAGCTGAGGCCGGTCATGCACGGCGTACCGTTGACCAGGCACAAACCATCTTTGGCGCCGAGTTGAACCGGTTGCAGACCTTCTTCGGCCAAGGCCTGCTGCGCGCAAATGATCTGCCCGCGATAGCTGACATTACCGACGCCCAGCAGCGCGATACCGATGTGGGCCATATGGGTCAGATAACCGACCGACCCCTGGGACGGCACTTGCGGGGTGATGCCGCGGTTGAGCAGCGCCAGCAGAGCTTCGACTACCCGACGGTGAATGCCGGATTTACCGTGGCTATAGTTACGGATCGCCGCACACATGATCGCGCGGGTCTGCTCGTCGGCCAATGGCGCGCCAACGCCACAGGCGTGGCTGAGCAAGGTGTTGCGCGACAATTGGCTGAGCTGTTCGTCCTTGAGCGAGACGTTGCACAAGGCGCCCAGCCCGGTATTGACGCCGTAGGCACGCTCGCCGCTGGTGACGATGCACTGGACGATCGCCTGGGCGTTCTCGATCCGCGCCCAGACCTGGGCCGATAGCTCAAGCTGCGCGCCATGGCGGGCTACGGCAACCACATCCTGCCAGCGCAATGGAGTATCGGCGATAACGATTTTTTCAGCCTGGGACATCATTAACCTCGTGCGTACAACCTGAATATTGATGCAGCTTTACCGGCCTCTTCGCGGGCAAGCCTCGCTCCTACAGCGATTCAGGTTTGCCGTCCAATGTAGGAACGACACAAAACCTGTAGGAGCGAGGCTTGCCCGCGAAGAGGCCCGCCCGATCACCGCAAACCCTTAAACCACCGCAGCCCGCCGCTGTACAAACCGGTCAACATACTCATCCGCCGGCGAATGCAGGATCTCTCTTGGCGTGCCAACCTGAATCAGGCGGCCATCCTTGAGGATCGCAATGCGGTTGCCGATGCGCACGGCCTCGTCGAGGTCGTGGGTGATGAAGACGATGGTCTTGTGCAGGGTCTTTTGCAGTTCCAGCAACTGGTCCTGCATCTCGGCGCGGATCAGCGGGTCGAGAGCACTGAAGGCTTCGTCCATCAGGATGATGTCAGTGTCCGCCGCCAATGCTCGAGCCAGGCCCACACGCTGGCGCATGCCGCCCGAAAGCTGATGCGGGTACTTGTTTTCGTAGCCCTTGAGGCCCACGGTGTTGATCCAGTGCAGCGCGCGCTCGGCGCACATCTGCTTGCTCTCGCCACGCACTTTCAGACCGTAGGCGACGTTATCCAGCACGGTCTTGTGCGGCAGCAGGCCGAAGCTCTGGAACACCATGCTGATCTTGTGCCGGCGAAACTCGCGCAGGGCTTCCATGTCGTATTGCAGGATGTCCACGCCGTCCACCAGGATCGCGCCGCTGGTGGGGTCGATCAGGCGATTGAAGTGGCGCACCAGGGTCGACTTGCCGGAACCCGACAGGCCCATGATCACGAAGATCTCGCCGGTGCCGATGCTCAGCGACAAGTCGTTCACGCCGACCACACAACCGGTCTCTGCCAGCACCTGATCCTTGGTCTTACCCTGGCCAATCATGCCCAGCGCATCCTTGGAACGGTTGCCGAAAATCTTGAAGACGTTTTTGACTTCAATCTTGCTGATGGCTTCGTTGCTCATTTGCTCACCTCATGCCGTGGCCGACCATACGCCTGAGTAATGCGGTCGATGACCACTGCCAGAATCACGATCGCCAGACCGGCCTCAAGACCGCGCCCGACGTTGAGGGTCTGAATCCCCACCAACACATCTTCACCCAAGCCACGGGCACCGATCATCGAGGCGATCACCACCATCGACAGCGCCATCATGGTGGTCTGGTTGATCCCGGCCATGATGCTCGGCAGGGCCAGTGGTAGTTGCACGCCAAACAGTTGCTGCCAGCGGTTGGCACCGAAGGCGTTGATCGCCTCCATCACTTCACCGTCGACTTGGCGAATACCCAGATCGGTCAGGCGGATCAGTGGCGGCGCGGCGTAGATCACCGTGGCGAAAATCGCCGGGACCTTGCCCAGGCCGAACAGCATCAGCACCGGGATCAGGTACACGAAACTCGGCATGGTCTGCATGATGTCCAGCAGCGGCATCAGCACCGAACGCAAGCGATTGCTGCGCGCTGAAAGAATGCCCAGCGGAATGCCGATCAGCACCGAGATGACCGTCGCCACCATCATCAGCGCCAGGGTCTGCATCAGTTTGTCCCAGAGGCCGACCGCCCCCACCAGGAACAGCAAGCCGACGATGACTGAAGTGGTCACGACTTTGCGGGTCGCGTGCCAGGCCACGCCCGCCACGATCGCCAGCATCAGCCACCAGGGCGCCGCCCGCAGCAGCCCTTCGAGATTGACGATGGCCCACAACAGAGTGTCGGAGATGCTGCGAAACACATCGCCGTAGTTGGTGACCAGCGAATCGACCCAACTGTTGACCCAGTCGGCGATGGAAAAGGTAAAGCTTTCGGGAAACATAAGAGACTCTCAATCAAGGGGTTGCGATCAAGCATCCGACTGCCGTTGCCGACAGTCGGAGACACTCAACCTACAAGGCCGCGTCGATCTTCTTGGCTGCGTCTTCGCTCACCCATGCGTGCCAGACTTCAGGATGTTCCTTCAAGAAGATCTTGGCCAGTTTTGGCGATTCGATCCGCTCTTTGGCCATCCGCCCGAGGTTCTGATTCAGCAGGTCGATCGGCAGGTTGACCTTTTCCAGCACGGCCACCAGTTCCGGGGCTTGCTCGTGGAAGGTCTTGGACAGGCCGACCTTGATGGTCACTTGCTTGTTCACGCCTGGTTTCTCATCGAGTTTGACCAGGTCGACCTGGCCCATCAGCGGAGTTGGCGACCAGTAGTAGAACAGGATCGGCTCGCCTCGCTTGTAGCTCGACAGCACTGCCGCATCCAGCGCCGGACCGGTGCCTGGGCGGAAGTTGGTGTAGCTGTTTTCCAGGCCGTAGCTTTTCAGCATTTCGCTGTTATCCAGCTCGCAGGTCCAACCGGCCGGGCAGTTGTAGAAACGGCCCTTGGAAGGCTCTTCGGCGTCCTTGAACACAGCGGAATACTTGCCCAGGTCAGCAATGTTTTTCAGGTCCGGGGCTTTGGGTTCCAGTTTGCGCTTGGCATCGCCTTCGATCACATAACGCGGCACGTACCAGCCTTCGACCGCCCCCACCACCGGAGCACCGACACCGACGACTTTGCCGGCCTTCTCGGCCTTGTTCCAGACTTCGCTGCGGCCGACCCACTCTTCGGCGAACACTTGGATGTCATTGCTGCTCAGGGCGTTTTCCATGGTGATGGAGTTGCCCGGCAGGCTGTCAGTCTTGCAGTCGTAGCCTTTCTCCAACACGACTTGCAGCACGTCGGTCAGCAGCATGGCGCTTTCCCAGTTCAGGCCGGCGAACTTCACCGGTTTGCCCGATTCGCACCAGCCAGCCGCCTGAGTGGCGCCAGCACTGGCCAACAGGCCCATGGAAAGCAATGTGGTCAGCAGGGTCTTGTTCGATTTCATTGTGTGACGCTCCTAATCATGAGTTGGCTTACGGCAGTCAAGAGGCATCCAGCCCTGTCCACGTCCAATCAGGCCTGCGCAACAGCGCGACCAGCCCCGCTTGTTGTTGGGTCTGCTACATCGTCCTGCTCGACCGGCAGGATCAAACGCTCAGGTACTGCGCAATGGTTCAACCAGGAATTCGCTGTGAAACCGTTTTCCATTGAACTGCTTTTTTGTGGGAGCGGACTTGCTCGCGAAAGCGGCGTGTCAGCCAACACAGATGTTGAATGTGCCGGTCTCTTCGCGAGCAAGCCCGCTCCCACATAAAGCAGTGTCCACAGGTCGTTTTATTTGCCGGTAATCATCGGCAGATTCAGACCCTGCTCCTTGGCGCAGTCGATTGCGATCTGGTAACCCGCATCGGCGTGACGCATGACGCCGGTGGCCGGGTCGTTGTGCAGCACGCGAGCAATACGCTCGGCCGCTTCGTCCGTACCGTCGCAGACAATCACCATGCCCGAGTGCTGGGAGAAGCCCATGCCGACGCCGCCGCCGTGGTGCAGGGAAACCCAGGTCGCGCCGCTCGCGGTATTGAGCAGAGCGTTGAGCAGTGGCCAGTCGGACACGGCGTCGGAGCCGTCCTGCATCGATTCGGTTTCGCGGTTCGGGCTGGCAACAGAGCCGGAGTCCAGGTGGTCGCGACCGATCACGATCGGCGCGGACAATTCACCGCTGCGAACCATTTCGTTGAACGCCAGACCGAGCTTGGCGCGCAGGCCCAGGCCAACCCAGCAGATACGTGCCGGCAGCCCCTGGAAGCTGATGCGCTCGCGAGCCATGTCCAGCCAGTTGTGCAGGTGGGCATCGTCCGGGATCAGTTCTTTTACTTTGGCGTCGGTCTTGTAGATGTCCTGCGGGTCGCCCGACAGCGCAGCCCAACGGAATGGGCCGATGCCGCGGCAGAACAGCGGACGGATGTAAGCCGGTACGAAGCCTGGGAAGTCGAACGCGTTCTCGACGCCTTCTTCTTGCGCCATCTGACGGATGTTGTTGCCGTAGTCGAAGGTTGGAATGCCCATCTTCTGGAAGTCGAGCATCGCTTTAACGTGCACGGCCATGGATTGCTTGGCGGCTTTGACGACAGCGGCTGGCTCGGTCTTGGCGCGAGCGCGGTACTCTTCCCAGGTCCAGCCGGCTGGCAGGTAACCGTTGAGCGGGTCGTGGGCGCTGGTCTGGTCGGTGACCATGTCCGGGCGCACGCCGCGCTTGACCAGTTCTGGAAGGATTTCAGCCGCGTTACCCAGCAGGGCGATGGAAATCGCTTTGCCTTCCTTAGTGTATTTGGCGATACGCGCCAGAGCGTCGTCGAGGTCGGTGGCTTGCTCATCGACATAACGGCTGTTCAAACGGAAATCGATACTGACTTGTTGGCATTCGATGTTCAGCGAGCACGCGCCGGCCAGGGTCGCGGCCAGTGGTTGAGCGCCGCCCATGCCACCGAGGCCTGCGGTCAGGACCCAACGACCTTTCAGGTCATCGTTGTAATGTTGGCGACCGGCTTCGACGAACGTTTCGTAGGTGCCTTGAACGATGCCCTGGCTGCCGATGTAGATCCAGCTGCCGGCAGTCATCTGGCCGTACATGGCCAGGCCTTTGGCGTCGAGTTCGTTGAAGTGTTCCCAGCTCGCCCAGTGCGGTACCAGGTTGGAGTTGGCGATCAGTACGCGCGGGGCGTTGCTGTGGGTCTTGAACACGCCGACCGGCTTGCCGGATTGCACCAGCAGGGTCTCGTCGTCGTTCAGGTTGGTCAGGCTTTCGACGATCTTGTCGTAGCATTCCCAGTTACGTGCCGCACGACCGATACCACCGTAAACCACCAATTCTTTAGGGTTCTCGGCGACTTCCGGGTCGAGGTTGTTCATCAACATCCGCAGCGGCGCTTCAGTCAGCCAGCTCTTGGCGGTCAGCTTGTTACCGCGGGCAGCGCGGATTTCAACGTCACGAAACTTCGTAGGTTTATTGTCAGTCACGAAAAAGACTCCTCAGCGATCAATCCAAACCAACCCTGGCGGTGGGCAAGCCAGCCTGTGCGCGTCAAAGCGACACAAGCGAATCAGTGGACGTTGCGAGGAGTCTCGGTGGACTCATACGCATACGTCTTTACTTGTACATACAAGCATATGCAATCAAGCGGCCAACTTGTTGGATGGGCATTCAAGAAAAGTTTTGAATGGGCTGGAACGCCTGTAGATCAAGGGTTTTTAGGAAGATGAAATTTTTTGGGAGAATTTTCGCGGGGAAGGATAGCTGTTACTTGAACGTGGTTTTGCGCCACGCTGGGGCGTTCGGTAACAAAGTGGTGCGCAATGGGAAACGTGTTTGAACGGTGGAAAGCTTCGCGGGCAAGCCTCGCTCCTACAGGGTTCAGGCTTGCCATCCCAACATGAGAACGACAAAAAACCTGTAGGAGCGAGGCTTGCCCGCGAAAGGATTTTGGATCAGCGTGCGATCAGCTCGATCACACAGCACTGCCCCTTGATAGAGATATCCAGCAGCCCGGCGTTACCGTCGAGTTGCAGACAATCATGGCGCCCTAGCTGAGAGGCGTTGTTATCAACCGTCACTTCAAGTTGTTCAGCCACGCTAAACACCAGCACGGTGCCGGCCGAGCTGAAAAACCGCTGCTCGCCCTCCAGCCACTGCAACCGCGCGCTGTAACGGTCCGGCGCATAAATCAGGTTGAAATCGCGAATCGGTCCGCCGAGCAATGTGCAGGACACATGACTCTCGCCACTGAAAGCGAAGGGGTCCAGAGGTAACAATGCCCGCGTGTCCTGACCCTCGACGCGCAAGGTCATGCCGTCGCCCTGCAACACGGTGATGATCCGCTCATAACCGGCAAAGGTGGAAAACCCGCCCGACTCGCCGATGTCGGCAATCGACAGGCGCCAACCAAAACCATCAAGGCCCACACCGGTATCGCGGGTGATTTCTTCGGTGCTGCCACCGCCGTTTTTCCACGGCATGCGCGGGTAACCGGCCGCGCGTAAAACCTTCAACTGACTCATTGATGTCTCTTTCTTATTTATGGCTCTTTATTTGTGGAATCGTCCTTCCAGACGATGACGGGACCCAGGGTGGATCAAGCGGGCGGCGGTCACTGGCTGACGGCCAGACCAGGTGCGGCGACGAATCAGCAGGCACGGCTCGCCCTTTTCAATCTGCAGCAACTTGCATTCGGACGGCTCGGCGAGAATCGCTTCAACCACATGCTCGCCTTCGGTCAACGGCGCGACCTGATTCAGATAGGCGTAAGGCGTTTGCAGGGTGAAGTCTTGCTTGAGGTAGTCCGGCGCCACCAGCGCGTTGACGAAACGGTCTTCGATTTGCACCGGAATATCGTTTTCGAAATGCACGATCAGCGAGTGGAACACCTTCTGGCCTTCGCGCATGTCCAGGGCCAGGGCACGCTCGGAACCGGCAGCCTCTTCTTCGAGGGTGATCACCTTGCAGGTGTGACGATGCCCACGGGAGGCGATCTCGTCGGCGATGTTGTGCACTTCAAACAAGGCAGACTGACTTTTCGGCTCGGCGACGAACGTACCCACACCCTGCATACGCACCAACAGGCCGTCGGCGGTCATCTCACGCAGGGCGCGGTTGATGGTCATGCGGCTGAAACCCAACTGGCTGACCAACTCGCTTTCCGACGGAACGCGGTAATGCGGCGGCCAGTTTCCACTGTCGATTTGCTGGGTGATCATCTGTTTTACGCGGGCATACAAGGGCGCCGGACTGTCGCCCATGTGTGCGGCCAACGGGGAGACTGCAGGCGGAGTCGGCACGGTTAATCCTTGTTGATCAGGTAGAAGTTGCTAGCTTGCCGGAGTTTACCGGGGAGGCAAACGTCTGTATATGTATATACAAATAACACACGATGGGGTGCTGAACCATGTCCGCCTTCTTTGCCGAACGCGCGCTGCTGCCTAGTGGATGGGCCAACAATGTACGTCTTGAGGTCAGCGCCGATGGCATGCTGACCCATATCCAGGCCGATTCCCACGCAGATGATGCCGAACGGTTGAGCGGTCCGCTGCTGCCGGGGATGCCGAATTTACACTCCCACGCCTTCCAGCGGGCCATGGCCGGGCTGGCGGAAGTGGCAGGCAATCCGAATGACAGTTTCTGGACCTGGCGCGACCTGATGTACCGGCTCGTCGGAAAAATCAGCCCGGACCAACTCGGTGTCATCGCCCGTCAGCTGTACATCGAAATGCTCAAGGCCGGTTACACCTCGGTCGCAGAATTTCACTATGTGCACCACGACAGTAACGGCCAGCCCTACACGGACCCGGCTGAACTGGCACTGCGCATCAGCCAGGCGGCCAGCTCCGCCGGTATCGGCCTGACCCTGCTGCCGGTGCTCTACAGCCACTCAGGTTTCGGCGGCCAGGCCCCGAATGAAGGCCAGCGCCGCTTTATCAACAGCACCGAAAACTACCTGAAACTTCAGTCGCGCTTGCAACCGATCCTGGCGCAGCAACCGGCCCAGGCCCTGGGTTTGTGTTTCCACTCGTTGCGCGCGGTCACACCGCAGCAGATCAGTGAAGTGCTGGCGGCCAGCGACAAGCAGTGCCCGGTGCACATCCACATCGCCGAGCAGCAAAAAGAAGTCGACGACTGTCTGAGCTGGAGCGGTCGCCGTCCGCTGCAATGGCTTTACGAAAACACCGAAGTCGATCAGCGCTGGTGCCTGGTCCACGCGACTCACGCCAACCCGGAAGAAGTTACGCTCATGGCCAAGAGCCGCGCCATCGCCGGCCTATGCCTGACCACCGAAGCCAACCTTGGCGACGGAATTTTCCCGGCGGTGGACTTCCTGGCACAGGGCGGGCGCATGGGCATCGGTTCCGACAGCCATGTGTCATTGAGCGTGGTAGAAGAGTTGCGCTGGCTGGAATACGGCCAGCGTCTGCGTGATCAGCGGCGTAATCGTTTGTATGGCGCGGATCAGCCGATGGTCGGCCGCACGCTGTACGACGCCGCGCTGGATGGCGGTGCCCAGGCGTTGGGGCAGCCGATCGGCGCCCTGGAAGTCGGAAAACGTGCGGATTGGTTGGTACTGGATGGCAACGATCCCTACCTGGCGACCGCCAGTGGTGACGGGATTCTCAATCGTTGGTTGTTTGCCGGAGGTGATCGTCAAGTGCGGGATGTGCTGGTCAACGGCCAGTGGGTTGTGCGTGATGGGCGGCATGCCGGGGAAGAAGAGAGTAACCGCGCCTTCACCCAAGTCTTGCGCGATCTCTTGGGCTGACACAAAAAATGTGGGAGCGAGCCTGCTCGCGATAGGGCCGTCCAATTCAACAGAAGTGTTGACTGACAGACCGCTATCGCGAGCAGGCTCGCTCCCACTTTTTGATCTTCGGCGACAGCTAGTTCGAAGTCTTGGCCATCTTGGTATCCGACGTGCGCCAGATCAGCCGCGTCGTGTCATAACCCTGCTGACGCGCCTTACTCAGCAGTTCTTCACGCACTACACCATTGACCGTCGGAGTGCGTGACAGCAGCCAGAGGTGACGGCGGCTCGGGTCGCCGACAATCGCGGTCTTGTAATCATCGCTCACGTACAACACCCAGTATTCTCCCTTCGCCACACCCGGGATAAGTCGCGAGAACCAGGTATCGAACTCGACCCACAGCTTGTCGGCCTTGCCGGGCACCTGTGGATAAGCCGTGCCCTTGGCCTCTTCCCATTGCCAGTCCGACGTCAGACAGCGGTTCAGCACCGCCATGTCACCTTCAGGCTTGAGGGTGTAATGGGCTTCGGATTGCGCGCAGTTGCGCTGGAAATACATCGGCAGACGCGCCAACTCGTACCAGGTTCCCTGGTAGCGCTTGAGGTTGACACTGTTGACGGTCTTGGGCGCCAACGAATCTACGCCAGAAGTGGCGCAGCCGGCCAATACCAGGCCGGCAAAAAGAACGATCAGTAACCGCTTCATTATTTTTTTCTCCCGTGGGCGCGTAGCCCCGGTTTATTTCAGGCCTTGGCCAGAAAACATCAGCACTTTGTCACCGGCGTACTGCACGCTGATAAAGCTGTTTTTGTCACCCCAGGTGCAGCTGGACATTCCGAGCGCGCCCGAGCAGTCGGTAGGTTTGCCCAGCAAGGTTTCAACCTCGGCCTTGGGCATGCCGGTCGACAGCTTCGAGTAGTTTTCCTGATTGATCTTGCCGCATGCGGCCAACAACACGCAGAACGAGAGCAAGGCGATAGACCGCAGTGACATGGTGTAACTCCTGGGGCGAAGGGAATGGCATGGCTGCCAAGCTGAAGCTTAGAAGAGAAAACCCCTGTCTGGTTCCCTGAGCATTCGGCTATTTGTTCGGCCGCCCGTCCACCCTTTGCCGATAAATCAGCCACTTTCTCGCGCCGTTGAGTATTTCGTCGGTTTTCGTCAAACCTGCCTAATCTTTGGCGCTAACCAGTCGACATAAAAGCAACGGCACGCCCTCTACTGTGGCAAATTGACGCCCCATTGTTGACCAACCCCTGCGCGGTAGTTCATTTAATGACCAGAAACATGAAATTCAGCCACAAGATCTTGCTGGCGGCCGCCCTCGTGGTGGCCGTTGCGTTCGCCTGTTTCATCCTGTTCAACGATTACCGCCAGCGGCAGACCCTACGCAGCAGTACCGAATCCTCGATGCAGGAACTCGGTAGCCTGACCACCAGCAACATCCAGACCTGGCTGGAAAGCCGCATGCAATTGCTGCAATCGCTGTCCCAGCAGATCGCCGTGGACGGCAGCGCCCAAGCCAACCTCAAGCGTGCCATCGACCTGCCGGCCTACACCGGCAACTTCCAGCTGAGCTACTTCGGCGGCACCGATGGCGTGATGTTCTCGATCCCGGTCGGCAACCGTGCCGCGGACTACGACCCCCGCGCTCGCGGCTGGTACAAGGCGGCCAACAGCGCGCAACAGACCATCGTCACCGAACCCTACATCGCGGCATCGTCGGGCAAACTGGTGATCACCGTTGCCACGCCAGTCAAGCACCAGAATCAGATGATTGGCGTCGCCGGCGCGGATATCGACCTGTCCAGCGTCAGCGCCATCATTAACTCGCTGAATTTCGGCGGTCATGGCCATGCGTTCATCGTCAGCGCCGACGGCAAGATCCTGATTCACCCGGACAGCAAACTGGTGCTCAAGAACCTGGCCGACGCCTACCCCAACGGCGCGCCAAAAATCAGCCCGGGTCTGAAGGAAGTCGAGCTGGAAAGCAAAACACAGTTCATCTCCTTCACTCACATCAACGGTGTGCCGTCGGCAGACTGGTACGTGGCGCTGGTACTGGACAAGGACACCGCGTTCTCGATGCTCAGCGAATTCCGCACCTCGGCGATCATTGCCATGGTCATTGCCGTGGTGATCATCATCACGCTGCTGGGCATGTTGATCCGCGTGCTGATGCAACCGCTGCTGACCATGGGTCGCGCCATGCATGACATCGCCGAAGGTGAAGGCGATCTGACCAAACGCCTGACCATCCACGGCCAGGACGAATTCGGCGCACTGGGCACCTCGTTCAACCGTTTCGTCGAGCGTATTCATACCTCGATTCGCGAAGTGTCCTCGGCCACCGGCCAGGTCAACGAAGTGGCCTTGCGGGTAGTCGCTGCCTCCAACTCGTCGATGTTCAACTCCGACCAGCAAGCTTCACGCACCAGCAGCGTCGCGGCCGCGATCAACCAGCTCGGCGCCGCCGCTCAGGAAATCGCCCAGAACGCCGCCCTCGCCTCCCAGCATTCGAGCGACGCGCGGGCCTTGGCCGAAGACGGTCAGCAAGTCGTGGATAAAACCATCGCCGCGATGCAGCAACTGTCGGCGAAGATCAGCGACTCGTGCGGCAACATCGAAACCCTGAACAGCAACACGGTGAACATCGGCCAGATTCTGGAAGTGATCACCAGCATCTCGCAGCAAACCAACCTGCTGGCGCTTAACGCGGCCATCGAAGCAGCCCGTGCCGGTGAGGCTGGCCGTGGCTTTGCCGTGGTCGCGGATGAGGTGCGCAACCTCGCCCACCGCACTCAGGACTCGGCGCAGCAAGTGCAGAAGATGATCGAAGAGCTGCAAGTCGGCGCCCGGGAAGCGGTCAGCACCATGACTGACAGCCAGCGCCAGAGCGAAAGCAGCGTCGGCATTGCCAACCAGGCCGGCGAACGCCTGGGCAGCGTGACGCAGCGCATCGGAGAGATCGACGGGATGAACCAGTCCGTGGCGACCGCGACCGAAGAGCAGACTGCCGTGGTCGAGTCGATCAACGTCGACATCACCGAAATCAACACGCTGAACCAGGAAGGTGTGGAGAACTTGCAGTCGACCTTGCGGGCGTGTGCTGACCTTGAGCAGCAGGCGGCGCGGTTGAAGCAGTTGGTTGGAAGCTTCCGGATCTAGTGTTTTCAAGGGCCCCTTCACGGGCAAGCCTCGCTCCTACAGGGTATTGGCGCATCGCGCATAACCTGTAGGAGCGAGGCTTGCCCGCGAAGACGGCATTAGCCGCAAAGAAACCTTAGAACCGAGATCCGGGCCCTGAAAGAAACTCAATTTCCTCAGCCGTAGATTCGCGCCCCAACACCGCATTGCGATGGGGAAACCGTCCAAACCGTGCAATGATCTTCTGATGCCGCTCGGCATAATCCAGGTTATTGGCAAACACCGCCCGGTCCGCCTCGGGTTGCTGTTCAACCAGATCGAGAAACCGCGAGACCGCTTCGTTCTGCACCGCCAGGTTTTCGCAGTGCTCGAACACCAGATAGATAAACAGCCGCTGGATCGGTCGCAGTTGCCGATCGAAATCCGCAGCAATGCCTTGCGCTACCAGTGCCTGAGCCCTGAGATCGCCTGAAAAGGATTTTGGGGTGTCGCGAAAGATCATTCGCGGAAGTTGATCGAGCAGCAGCACCAGGGCCAGCCAACCTTCAGGGTGTTGCACCCATTCGGTCAATCCGCCGGCCAGTGCCTGCTCGACCTGGTCCCCGAAACGCCTACGCGCTTCGAGGTCCTGGCTGTCGCGCTTGCCGAACCATAACTTGCCCTTGTCAGCCGCTATTTCGTTGGGTGATTCGAAAGAGCCGAACCAACACTCGAGTAACGGCTGCCAGGGCCCGGTCATGGTTTATTCCTTGTGGTAAGCCGTGACGCGGGCAACTTCTTCTTTCGAACCGAGGAACACCGCAACACGCTGGTGCAGGCCTTCCGGCTGGATGTCGAGGATGCGCTGGTGACCGTCGGTGGAGGCGCCACCCGCTTGTTCAACCAGGAACGACATCGGGTTGGCTTCGTACATCAGGCGCAGTTTGCCCGGCTTCGACGGCTCGCGGCTGTCGCGTGGGTACATGAACAGACCGCCGCGGGTCAGGATGCGGTGCACGTCAGCCACCATTGCGGCGACCCAACGCATGTTGTAGTTCTTTTTCAGCGGGCCTTCTTCGCCTGCCAGTAATTCGCCCACGTAGCGCTGTACCGGAGCTTCCCAGTGACGCTGGTTGGACGCGTTGATGGCGAATTCCTGGGTGGCTTCAGGAATGGTGATGTCTTCATGGGTCAGGACGAAGCTGCCCATTTCACGGTCCAGGGTGAAACCTTTCACGCCGTCGCCCAGAGTCAGGATCAGCATGGTCTGTGGACCATAGATGGCATAACCGGCGGCCACTTGCTGGGTACCTGGCTGCAGGAAAGCCTTTTCATTCAAGGGCTCGTTCTGGCTCAGGTATTCGTTCGGGCAACGCAGTACCGAGAAGATGGTGCCGACCGGGGCGTTGATGTCGATGTTCGACGAACCGTCCAGCGGGTCGAACACCAGCAGGTACGCGCCTTTCGGGTATTTGCCCGGGATCTGGTAGGCGTTGTCCATTTCTTCGGACGCCATGCCGGCCAGGTGACCGCCCCATTCGTTGGCTTCGAGCAGGATTTCGTTGGAGATCACGTCGAGCTTCTTCTGCACTTCGCCCTGGACGTTTTCAGTGCCCATGCTGCCCAGAACGCCACCCAGGGCGCCTTTGGACACGGCGTGGCTGATTTCCTTGCAGGCACGCGCCACCACTTCGATCAGGAAGCGCAGATCGGCAGGAGTGTTGTTGCTACGGGTCTGCTCAATCAAATAGCGACTCAGGGTAACGCGGGACATGGAAGGCTCCGGAGGAATGGGGGGGCTAAAAACCCGCGCAGTTTAACGCGAGTCGGGGCGCATTTCCTCCTATCAGACGTGATACACCCAATAGAGTTCATGCGCGGGGTTGAGCGTAGTTCGAAATGGGGCCGCGATTGGCGGCAGATTCTATATTTTTGGTGGTAGGAAGGACGCCTTCGCGGGCAAGCCTCGCTCCCACAAGTATTCCACCAATCCTGTAGGAGCGAGGCTTGCCCGCGATCTGGCGCGAAGCGCCAGCCTAGAGTTTGACCTGCGGCTTGCGCAGCAAGCTGAACGCCATCGCCCCCAGAAACAGCACACTGAGCAACAACACCGCCCACAACCCGAATTTCTTCCAGTTCGTGTCCGCCACCGTTGGCACTGTCGCCACCGGAGTCACCACGACCCCACCCTCCACCGTCGCCTTGCCCAACGCCGCCAGCTTCGCCGCGCTGTAATCCGGAATCAGCGTCGACAACGGTAAATTCGCCGGCTTCACCGTCGCACTCCCCAGCGCCAGCGTATAAGGTCCGGCCCCGCGCGCCAGGAACACCAATTGCGTGGAGCGCACAGCAAACCGCACGGTTGGCGCTTCGGCGCCCAGGCCACCGCCGCGCTCATCCACCGTCAGCTTCAACTGCTGCACGGTCTGGCCCGGCAGTTGTAATTCGTTCTGCACCACATCCTGGCCATTCTGGGTCAGACGATAAAGCAAACCGCTGGTCAACGGTTGCCATGGCAGGCTGGTCTCCCGGCGACCCGACAACGTCACCGGTGCCAGGCTGTTGGGCTGACTCAGCTCGATCTGCAAGCGCTGGACGTTCAACCCCATCGGCAATTGCCAGATGTACTCACCGGCCTTCACGCTGGTGCCGGCCAACGGTTGTGACCAGACCAACGGCAGCGGCAAGGTGCGAGGGCTGGCGCTTTCCAGTTGCGCCGACGTCAGCACCGGCGCCGACTGAGGCGAATTCCATAGCAAGCGCAAATAGCGTGCCGATTGCCCCGGCAGGCCGACTTCATGTTGCTCGACCCGTTCGTCGGCAAACGTCAGACGCGCCACCTGCCCTTCGCCCCACGACTGCCAATGCTGCAAATCGTCGCTGGCTTCAATGCTGAAACGCTGGAAACCGTCGCGATCGCTGGTCCAATCGAGGATCAATTGCTGTAACGGCGCCTTGATGCGGCTGGCATCGAGTAACCAGCCGCGCAGCTCTTCTTCGCCCGCCTCCAACTGGCTGGACGGTTGCACTTCGATCAACGTGCCATTGGTGTTCGATTGCACGCGCACACTCGGCGCGCGTTCGGTGGCATCCGCCGAGTTGTACAACGGGAACCACTTCACATCGTTCAGTGTGCGGTTTTCGCGGGTCTGCGCAGGTTCCCGGGCCAGGGCATACGCCTGAGACTCACCGGCGGCGTTGAACACGCGTAGATCGCTGAGATCGGTTTGCCGCGCTTTCAGCTGCACGCTCAAGGGTAACTCCAGGCGATACCACGGGCCCTCGCCACTCACCGACAACGGCACCTGCGCGGAAAAGTCCGCCGGTTTTTCCTGCGCGCCGGCCGACAGCGTCACTCCCAGCACCACAGCACCCCACCAGCCCAGGTTCAGGTTCAGGTTCAGGTTCAGGTTCAGGTTCAGCTTCTGACTCAAGACGACACTCCTTCGGTTACAGGGGCCGGTTTTTCAGCATCCGGCACAGCCTCGGCGCGCTTGGGTGGCAACGGGGCGAAATAGCCCACCACCAACAGCAACACGCCAACGCCGATAAACGACACGATCCGCGCCAGCCCGCCACGGTTACTCAATTCAACGAAGAACAACTTGGCGACCACCAGCGCGATCAGCGCCGCGCCGATCAGCCAGACTTCGCGGCGATGACGCAGATGCCCACCGATCATCAGACTCAGGGCCATCAGGGTCCAGACGATGGACAGGCCCGCCTGCACCAGCATCGATTCAAGCAGCAGATCCAGCGCGAACGGCACGCCGCCCCAATGGTGAGCCGCGCGCATCACCAGTGCGGTGAAGAAGGCGAACAACGAAACCCCGGCAATCACTTGCGTGGCGTTATCGGCGTAATCCTTGCGGATCGCCAGTTGCGCGACCGCACTGCGGGACCAGACATAAACGCCAAACAGGGCGAACAACAGGCCCAGCTCCAGCGGGTTGATCAGCGGCACATACGGCAACGGCTCGGCGGTGCCGTCACTGGCGATGTTCGCCAGCCAGAACCAGCCGAGCATCAATAACGCCAATGGTGCAGCGGCATAGACCCGGTACTCGCGGGGATAAGCCGACACTGGCCATGGCCACGCGCGCGGTGCGGCCATCAGTACCAGATACACACTCGGCAGAATCGCCCAGCCCAACCAGCGCCAGGCGTTGTACTGCTCCGACAACAGCAGCAAGCCGTAACGCAACTCCAGGGCCAGCACGCCGATCAACAGCCAGCTGCCGAGCACATGGGCGGTACTCAGGGCTCTTGCAGGCAGCATCGGCGCCAGGCGCCGCAGGGAGAAGAAATGTACGACGAACACCGCAGCCCAAACCAGCCAGCCGAAATTGCCTGCCGGGTGATATTGCGAATGCCAAGCGGCGAGTAATACCAGACCGGCAGCGGGAATCAGCAACGTGCAGAGCAAACCCAGCGACGACCACTTCAGGCGCAACGCCAATACCGTCCACAGCGCGACGCTCACGGCCGCGATCGCCAGCAACAACGTCGCTTGCAGATTCACCGGCGCAAAGCGCAGCACTTCGCTGACCCACGCCAGTGCCCACCAACCCGCGCCCCACACCAGCAACACTTCAGACAAGCGCTGCAGGCTCAATCCATCGAAGGCCGAAGCATGATTGCCAAGCTGCAAACGCCAGGCGCCGACGAATGCGGCCAGACCCAGCACCAACGGTGTCCAGAAACCGCTATGCGCCAGTGGTCGCAACCCTTCGCTGACCAGCGGCCCGAGCAGATCCGGCCCGGCGAACAGGAACGCAGCGCCACCGATCACCTGCAACAGCAGACCAAAGA
The DNA here is from genome assembly GCF_059695645.1 of Pseudomonas sp. LBUM1673. Lineage (NCBI taxonomy): Bacteria > Pseudomonadati > Pseudomonadota > Gammaproteobacteria > Pseudomonadales > Pseudomonadaceae > Pseudomonas > Pseudomonas sp. LBUM1673. The sequence goes on along the minus strand of NZ_CP166780.1, from coordinate 417,512 downwards.
CAAAACTCATGCGCTGCTTCAGGTACAGGCTCAGCCAGATGATGAACAAACCACTGGCCGCCCACACCGCACTCGCGGTCTGCCACGGCAACACGAACAACACGGCGAGGTTGATCAGCACCAGACCGGCCAACAACACCACCGACAAGCCGCGCAGCAAACGCACATCACTGCGCACCATGTCGTCGCGGGCCGCCAGCAACATGCCGGCGATTAACGCCAGGCCAATCAGGGACGCGCTGAGCAAGCCGCTCCAACCGGCGCTGAACACCGCGGCAGACTCACCACCCGCCCCTTGCAGCCGCAACAGGAACAACGCACCGCCAAGCAACTGCACGGCGAACGCGGTGAACAGGAACGCCCGCGATTGCAGGCGCAGGCCAACGAACAGCGTCACCAACCCGGCCAGCGCCCAACTGATCGCCGTGCCGTGAGTGAAGAAGAACAGCGGCGCCAATAGATAGAGGAAAGTCAGCCCCAGGCAGGCCAGCACCGGCAGCCCTTGGCGCTCCCAGTCCGACGCCTGTTCAGGCAACGCTTTGCGCAATTGGTAGAAGCTGAACAGCAGCGCCACGCCGAGCATCAACGCCCCCAGCGGTGCGCCCTCGAGCAGGCTGCTCTCGCCGCTGCGCAGTTCACTGAGAAAGGCCAGTGCCGAGCCCAGTTGCAGCAGCAAGGCAAACGCTCGCGCCAGCGGTCGTTGTTGGCGCAGGCCGAGCCAGAAAATCCCCGCGCCTTCCACCGCCCAGGCGGCTGCTGTCCAACGCGCATCGAGCCCCAGCGGAATTGCCAGGCTGGCGAAGATCACGCCAAGTGCCAGACAGGTTTCCGCCAACAACAGCGCTCGACCGCCCATCAGCAACCGGGCCAGGCCCATGTAAATCATGCCCAGTGCCAAGGCGCTGAAGGCGGCGGCAAATTCCAGATGCTCCACCAGCGCGAACTGCAAACCGAAGCCCACCAGCGGTGGCGCGAACAGCATAGTGCCGTCGACGTAATCGCCCTTGCGCGCCGACCAGTGCAGCAGTGCATCGCGGCTGTCGTCTTCGGGTGCGTCGCTCATCTCCAGCAGCTTGCGCCGGGCGAACAACAGACCGATGACCAGGTACATCAGGAAAAACAGAATCAGGAACGGCTCGGTGCTCCACAGCAATTCCGGCGTATAGGAACGCAGGCCCCAGGCAAAGCCGATGCCGAAGGTGCCGACAAACCCGATCAGGTTAAGCAGCCGCCAGGCCTTGAACCACGCGATAGCGAGGATGCCGGCGTTGAGCAAGGCAAAGTAGCTGAACAGCGCGATGTGGTTGCCTGACCCGGTAGAGGTCAGGATCGGCGCGGCGAAACCGCCCAATGCGGCAGCGGCGGCCAGGCCCAGCGCGTTTTGGGTAATGGCGAGAATTGCCGAGAACACCGTCACCACCACCAGCAGCCCCAGCGCCGCCGTGGGGTCGAGCAGCGGATGCAGACGCATCGCGGCAAATACCGTCAGGTACAACACCGCAATCCCGGTGCCTTGCAGCATCAGCGCGTAATTGCTGTTGCGCAGGCGCAGCCACCATCCCAGCGCGAGCAAGCCCAAGGCCGCCGCCGCGACACCGGCGTAACGCAGTTCGACTGGCACCACCATGCCTTCGGTGGCGTAGCGCAACAGGAAGGCCAAACCGAGGAACAACAGCACCACGCCGACCCGCAGCACGGTATTGCCACCGAATAACCAGTTGCGTGCGCCACTGATGGCGCGCTCGATGAAGTTCGGGCCGCGCGGCTCAGCCGGTTGCCGTGGTTCACGGGCAACCGGTTCGGGTTGCCAGACATCGGCGGGCAGCGGACGACTGGTTGCAGCGGCGGCCGCTGTGATGGGTTCGAGTTCGGGCGGTAGCTCCCAGATCAGCTCCGGGGCTGCGACAGCGGCTTGATCGAGAACAATTTCAGGGGATGGAGCGGATTCGCCGGCAACCGGTTCGCTGGCTTCAGGTGCTTTGACACCCGACACCTCCAGCAATGACAGTCGCTGCTCGACCGCATTCAACGCAACCTGTGCCTGATCGAGCAAGCGCCGCTGCTCGGCCGTTTGAGTCGTCAAGCCGCCGATGCGAATGGCCTGGCCAATACCCAGCCCGAGCAAAGCGCCCAACAGCGCATCGCTGAACGACTCGTCCAGCATCCAGCCCAGCAGCAGCCCAATCAGCATGAACATCCATTGCATGGTCGATATCCCTAAGCGGCCCCACGGCGGGGCGAATCCGGGCGATACAGCGTCAGGCTCAGTCTAGTGAGCAGACACCCGGAGTCCAGTGTGAGAGCAGATTGCATCTGCACCACAAATCCAATGAGGGAGCGGGCGTGCTCGCGAAGAGGGCCTGACATTCGGCATTGATGTTGAATGTCGGTCCGCTTTCGCGAGCAAGCCCGCTCCCACAAGGATCAAGTTGGTGCTTAGTATATCGATCAGGCCCAACGGACGTTGGGCCTTGCGCACATTTCTCGCTAAAAGTTACTCCAGGGCCTTCCAAATATCCGTGGCGTACTCGCGAATGGTCCGGTCGGACGAGAACCAGCCCATCCGAGCGCTGCTCAATACCGCCGAGCGCCACCATTCATTCGAGTCGTGCCAGTGGGCCTCGACCCGCATCTGAGCGTTCCAGTAGGCGTCGAAATCGGCGCAGACCAGGAAGCGGTCGTAGTCCACCAGCGAATCGATCAGCGCGGTGTAACGGGACGGATCGTCCGGCGAGAATACCCCGCCGCGAATCGCTTGCAGCACGTCGTTGAGTCGATGGGAGGCAGCAATGTCCGGCGCCGCGCTGAATTCATGGTTGCGCTTGCGCGCCTCCACTTGCTCGGCGCTGAGGCCGAAGATGAACATGTGTTCGGCGCCGATACGCTCGCACATCTCCACGTTGGCCCCGTCCAGGGTGCCGATGGTCAGCGCGCCGTTGAGGCCGAATTTCATGTTGCTGGTGCCCGAGGCTTCGAAGCCGGCGGTGGAAATCTGTTCCGACAAATCCGCCGCCGGAATGATGCTTTCGGCCAGACTCACATTGTAGTTGGGCAGGAACACCACCTTGAGCAACCCACGCACGGTCGGATCGTTGTTGACCACCCGGGCGATGTCGTTGGTCAGTTTGATAATCAGCTTGGCCTGGTGATAACTGGCCGCCGCCTTGCCGGCGAAGATTTTCACCCGCGGTACCCAGTCGATTTCCGGCTCGGCACGAATCGCCTGATACAGCGCGACGGTGTGCAACAGGTTGAGCAACTGACGTTTGTATTCGTGGATCCGCTTGACCTGCACGTCGAACATCGCTGCCGGGTTGATCGCAATCCCCAGCCGCTCATGAATCAGGTACGCCAAAGCTTTCTTGTTGTGCAGCCGCTGTTCGGCGAACTGTTTGCGGAATGCAGTCTTCTCGGCAAACGGCTCCAGTCCCACCAGGCGCTCTTCGGGGTTGTCCAGCAGATCCGGGCCAAGGGCGTCGACCATCATGGAGGTCAACTCAGGGTTGGCCTGATAGAGCCAGCGGCGAAAGGTGATGCCGTTGGTCTTGTTGTTGATCCGCTCCGGGTAGAGTTGGTGCAGTTCGGAGAACACCGTGCTGCGCATCAGCTGCGTGTGCAGGCCGGACACGCCGTTGACGCTGTGGGAACCAAGAAACGCCAGGTTACCCATGCGCACGCGGCGACCGTTGTCCTCCTCAATCAGCGATACCGCACGCAGCACGTCAAAATCGTGAATGCCTTTGGCTCGCAGGGAATCGATGTGCTGGGCATTGATCAAATAAATGATCTGCATGTGCCGTGGCAGCATCCGTTCCATCAAACCAACCGGCCAGGTTTCCAGCGCTTCCGGCAACAGCGTGTGGTTGGTGTACGACAGCGTGTCGACGGTGACCTGCCACGCCGCATCCCACGCCACGTCGTAGACGTCGACCAACTGACGCATCAGCTCGGCCACGGCAATCGAGGGGTGAGTGTCATTGAGTTGAATGGCCGCGTGATCGCCCAGGGTCAGCACCGAAGTGTGCATATTGCGATGGCGGCGCAGCAAATCCTGCAGGGACGCAGCGACGAAGAAATATTCCTGACGCAGACGCAGTTCCTGGCCGGCCTCGGTACTGTCCGCCGGGTAGAGCACGCGGGAAATACTTTCGGCCCGAGCCACTTCGGCTACCGCGCCCAAGTGGTCGCCAGCGTTAAAGCGCTCCAGGTGCAAATCTTCCATGGCCCGGGCACGCCACAGCCGCAGCGTGTTGACACTCGCGCCGTGCCAACCGACCACCGGGGTGTCATAGGCAATGGCCCGCACGGTTTCAGCCGGGGACCAGACTTGCCTGGACTTGCCGCTTTCATCGGTTACGGTTTCGACACTGCCGCCGAAGCCGATCGGGTAGGCGACCTCCGGCCGTTCGAACTCCCATGGGTTGCCGAAATCCAGCCAGTGTTCGGTCTGCTCCTGCTGCCAGCCATCGACGATGGCTTGGCGGAACAAACCGTGCTCATAACGAATGCCGTAACCATGGCCGGCGATGCCGAGGGTCGACATGCTTTCCATGAAGCACGCCGCCAGACGCCCGAGACCACCGTTGCCCAGTGCCGCATCGGGCTCCAGCAGACGGATGCGTTCGATATCGACGCCCAGTTCGGTCATGGCCTCGCGGGCCACATCGAGCAGGCCGAGGTTGCTCAGGCTGTCGTAGAGCAAGCGGCCGATGAGGAATTCAAGGGAAAGGTAATAAACCCGTTTCTGGCCTTTGCGGTAGATCTGCCGGGTGTGGTCCATCCAGTGCTCGACCATGTGATCGCGCGCCGCCAGGGCGATGGCTTCGAACCAGTCGTGGTCGAAGGCGTGATCCGGGTCTTTGCCCACCGCGTAGGTAAGCTTGGTCAAGACGGCGTCGCGAAATGCGGCCACCTCTGCTTCGCGAACAAGTGGTTCTTGAGTCATCGATAGGACCTCGAGCGAGCGTGAAGTTGTCTGAGCCTAGTCGGTCTGACAGACCATTGAGACTCTGGTTCGGCAGTTTTCCCTGTTAGTGCGAGATAGATCGACATTACGTTGTCGCGTGCCAGAAACAATGCAGGGGCCGTGCCGGACACAGGGATTATTTTGCGCCAAGAGAAAAAATCTGGCGAAAGGTTGTTCAAAAATCCACCAGTCCCGGTATGATCGCGCGCCCTGATGCACACGCTGGTAACAACCGATGATGAAGCCCAACCTGATCGCCGCCGCGGAGATCGATCGCCTCGATACCTGGGCCAAGTACTCTGCCCCAATGTGCGGCGCCTGCGTGTCCAGTTGCTGCACCTTGCCGGTCGAGGTCAAGATCAAGGATCTGATCCGTATCGGCATCGTCGACGAATTCGAGCGTGGCGATCCGCCGAAGAACATCGCCAAGCGTTTGCAGAAGGAAGGGATCGTCGAGCGCTATAACCAGAAGTCCGAGATCTTCACCCTTCAGCGCATGAGCAACAACGATTGCCTGTACCTGGATCGTAAGAGCCGTTTGTGCACTATTTATGATAAGCGCCCGGACACCTGCCGCAATCACCCGAAGATCGGACCGCGGCCGGGGTATTGCGCGTACAAGCCCAAAGAAGTGGTGCGCGAGAACAATCCGCGGACGCTGGACAAGTTCTGATTTCCTATCTTCGTTGTCTGACAGATTGCTTTTGCGGGCAAGCCTCGCTCCTACAGGATTAGCGCGAACACCACTAACCCTGTAGGAGCGAGGCTTGCCCGCGAAGAGGCCCCCACAAACACTGCAAAAACCCCAGACAAACAAAAACGCCCCCGACCTTGCGGTCGGGGGCGTTTTTTTAGCTGCTAACTAAGTCGAAACTCAGTTACCGCTTTTCTTGGCAGCGCGGGTACGCTCGCTTTCGCCCAGGATCTTCTTGCGAAGACGGATGGACTTAGGAGTGACTTCGCACAATTCGTCTTCTTGAACGAATTCCAGAGCCTGCTCCAGGGTGAAGCGGATAGGCGGAACCAGAGCGATGGTTTCGTCTTTACCCGAAGCACGCATGTTGTCGAGCTTCTTGCCTTTGGTTGGGTTGACGCCCAGGTCGTTGTCGCGGCTGTTGATGCCGACGATTTGACCTTCGTACACGTCTTCGCCGTGACCCAGGAACAGTTTGCCGCGAGCTTGCAGGGTTTCCAGCGAGTAAGTCAGTGCCTTACCGGTAGCAACCGAAACCAGCACGCCGTTCTGACGGCCGGACATGTCGCCGGACTTCATCACGTCGTAACGGTCGAAGATCGAGGTCAGGATGCCTGCACCGGAGGTCAGGGTCAGGAACTCGTTACGGAAACCGATCAAGCCACGAGCCGGGATGTTGTACTCAAGGCGAACACGGCCCTTGCCATCCGGAACCATGTTGGTCAGGTCGCCTTTACGGATACCGATCTGTTCCATGATCGAACCTTGCGATTCTTCTGGCAGGTCGATGGTCACGTTTTCGTACGGTTCGTGCTTGACGCCGTCAACCATGCGGATGATCACTTCCGGACGACCAACACCCATTTCGAAGCCTTCGCGACGCATGGTTTCGATCAGTACCGAGAGGTGCAGCTCACCACGGCCGGAGACTTTGAACTTGTCGGCGGTGTCGCCTTCTTCAACGCGCAGAGCAACGTTGTAGAGCAGTTCTTTGTCCAGACGTTCCTTGATGTTACGGCTGGTGACGAACTTGCCTTCTTTACCGCAGAAAGGCGAGTCGTTTACCTGGAAGGTCATGGAAACGGTTGGCTCGTCAACGGTCAGCGGCTTCATCGCTTCGACGTTCAGTGGGTCGCACAGAGTGTCGGAGATGAACAGCTGGTCAAAGCCGCTGATGCAGACGATGTCGCCGGCAGCTGCTTCTTCAACGTCGATACGGTGCAGACCGTGGTGACCCATCAGCTTCAGGATACGGCCGTTACGCTTCTTGCCGTCGGCGTCGATAGCCACAACCGGAGTGTTCGGCTTGATGCGACCACGAGCGATACGGCCAACGCCGATAACACCCAGGAAGCTGTTGTAGTCCAGAGCGGAGATTTGCATCTGGAACGGACCGTCACGGTCGACTTTTGGCGCAGGTACGTTGTCGACGATCGACTGGTACAGCGGAGTCATGTCTTCAGCCATGTCGGTGTGTTCCAGACCGGCAATGCCGTTCAGGGCCGAGGCGTAGACAACTTTGAAGTCCAGCTGTTCTTCGGTAGCACCGAGGTTGTCGAACAGGTCGAAGATCTGGTCCAGAACCCAGTCCGGACGCGCGCCCGGACGGTCAACCTTGTTGATCACCACGATTGGACGCAGGCCGGCTTCGAAAGCCTTCTTGGTCACGAAACGGGTTTGCGGCATAGGGCCGTCTTGAGCGTCAACCAGCAGCAGAACGGAGTCAACCATCGACATTACGCGTTCAACTTCGCCGCCGAAGTCGGCGTGGCCCGGGGTGTCCACGATGTTGATGTGGTAGCCGTTCCAGTTGATGGCGGTGTTTTTCGCCAGAATGGTAATACCGCGCTCTTTCTCCTGGTCGTTGGAGTCCATCACGCGCTCGTCGTTGAGCTCGTTGCGCTCCAGGGTGCCGGATTGACGCAAGAGTTTGTCTACCAGGGTGGTTTTACCATGGTCAACGTGAGCAATGATGGCGATGTTGCGTAGATTTTCGATCACTTGTGTATCTCGATCAGAGGATTCGGTGTGCTGACAGGTCGTGGCAGCGATTAACTTTAGAGTCCGTCAAAGCCGTTACAGCTTGACGGCGGCGTCGGGGGGCCGGTGACGCAGGCCACAGGCAAACAGCCCCGGGCACTTAGCTCGGTCGATAAACGCGCACATTGGCATGCCCCTCACTGAGCAAATGGTGGGCATGCAGGCGACTCATCACGCCTTTGTCGCAATACAACAGGTACTGGCGAGTAGGGTCCAGTTCCTTGAAACGAGCGTTCAATGCATAAAACGGCATCGTCTGCACCTCAATGCCAGCGAGTTCCAGCGGCTCGTCTTCAGCGGCATCCGGGTGACGGATGTCGATGATGATCTGGCCCGCCAGTGCTTCGCTGACTTCTTCGATCTGCAAATCCTGGCCCAATTCGTCGATCACGCGATCGATCGGCACCAGTTTGGCGTTCTCGAGCGCACGCTCGAGCACCGCCATGTCGAATTCTTTCTCTTCATGCTCCACACGCGGACGCTTGGCGTGGGTCTTTGGGTTCACCGAGATGACCCCGCAGTATTCCGGCATGTGCTTGGCGAAATCGGCAGTACCGATTTCGTTGGCCAGGTCGATGATGTCCTGCTTGTGACTGGCGATCAGCGGGCGCAAGACCAGCTTGTCGGTCACGCAGTCGATCACGGACAGGTTCGGCAACGTCTGGCTCGACACCTGGGAAATCGCTTCGCCGGTGACCAGCGCTTCGATCTCCAGCCGATCGGCAATACGGGAAGCAGCGCGCAACATCATACGCTTCAAAACTACACCCATATGACTGTTATCGACTTTCCCGAGAATTTCTCCCAGCACTTCCTCGAACGGCACACTGACAAATAACACGCGTTGGGAGCTGCCGTACTTCTTCCAGATGAAGTGCGCGACTTCCATCACGCCCAGCTCGTGGGCACGTCCGCCCAGATTGAAGAAGCAGAAATGGCTCATCAGACCGCGACGCATGATCTGGTACGCGGCAACCGTGGAATCGAAGCCACCGGACATCAATACAAGCGTCTGCTCCAGGGCACCCAGCGGATAACCGCCGATGCTGTTGTGCTGGTTGTGGATCACGAACAACCGTTTGTCGCGAATTTCGATGCGAACTTCGATTTCAGGTTCTTTCAGCGAAATCCCGGCGGCGCCGCACTGACGACGCAACTGGCTGCCGACGTATTTCTCTACGTCCATGGAGCTGAATTCGTGCTTGCCGGCACGTTTGCAGCGCACCGAAAAAATCTTCCCGGCCAGCGAATCGCCGAAGTGCAGCTTGCACTTCTCGACGATGTCGTCGAAGTCGCCCAACGGGTATTCGTCGACTTGCAGGAAATGCGCGATGCCCGGCATGCAGCTCAGGCGCTCGGTCATCTCCTTCAGGGCTTTCGGATCGCTGACGCGGGTTTCCAGCTCGAGGTTGTCCCACACACCGTTCACCACCACAGCCGGGTCCAGATCGCGGAGCACGGTACGGATGTTTTTGGCCAACTGGCGGATGAAACGCATCCGTACCGGGCGGCTCTTGATGGTGATCTCGGGGAAGACTTTTACGATTAGTTTCATGAAAACAGCGCGCGCTGGGCCAGCCGAAAAAGGGGGGCGCGGATTATAGCGGAAATTGCTCAAGGTTTAACCAGTTAATGTGCAGAAGGTTTTGCGCGCACCAAAACAGGTCATTCTCGAGATTAGACGCTACATTACAGGGCAAGGTTTTGCGCCTTTCGGGGCCTTGCACCTTTATAAGCGTGATATTGGGGCAAAAAACCCATGGTGGGGCACTGGCATGCAATTTGCTCCCTTGTGAGGCAGGTTGCCATGGCAGAGTATTCGCGCCGGCATCACCCACATTCTAAGGGCATCCACTACTAAGCCCGAAGCCACCCGGAGGACACTATGTCGAAGTCGGTTCAACTCATCAAAGATCATGACGTCAAGTGGATTGATCTGCGCTTCACGGACACCAAAGGCACTCAGCACCACGTGACCATGCCGGCTCGCGATGGGCTGGATGAAGCTTTCTTCGAAGAAGGCAAAATGTTCGACGGTTCCTCCATCGCTGGCTGGAAAGGCATCGAAGCCTCCGACATGATCCTGATGCCGGACGACAGCACTGCCGTTCTCGACCCGTTCACCGAAGAGCCGACCCTGATCCTGGTTTGCGACGTGATCGAGCCTTCGACCATGCAAGGCTACGACCGTGACCCACGTGCGATCGCCAAGCGTGCCGAGGAATACCTGAAGTCGACCGGTATCGGCGACACCGTATTCGTTGGTCCAGAGCCTGAATTCTTCATCTTCGACGAAGTGAAGTTCAAGTCCGACATCTCCGGCTCCATGTTCAAAATCTTCTCCGAACAAGGTTCGTGGATGTCCGACCAGGACGTGGAAGGCGGCAACAAAGGCCACCGTCCAGGCGTCAAAGGCGGCTACTTCCCTGTTCCGCCGTTCGACCACGACCACGAAATCCGTACCTCCATGTGCAACGCCATGGAAGAAATGGGCCTGGTCATCGAAGTTCACCACCACGAAGTGGCGACTGCCGGTCAGAACGAAATCGGCGTGAAGTTCAACACCCTGGTTGCCAAGGCTGACGAAGTTCAAACCCTGAAGTACTGCGTACACAACGTTGCTGACGCATACGGCCGCACCGCGACCTTCATGCCTAAGCCTCTGTACGGCGACAACGGTTCGGGTATGCACGTTCACCTGTCCATCGCCAAAGATGGCAAGAACACCTTCGCTGGCGAAGGCTATGCCGGCCTGTCCGATACCGCTCTGTACTTCATCGGCGGCATCATCAAGCACGGTAAGGCTCTGAACGGCTTCACCAACCCGTCGACCAACTCCTACAAGCGTCTGGTCCCAGGTTTCGAAGCTCCAGTGATGCTGGCTTACTCGGCTCGCAACCGTTCGGCTTCGATCCGTATTCCTTACGTGTCCAGCCCTCGTGCTCGCCGTATCGAAGCTCGCTTCCCGGATCCAGCAGCCAACCCGTACCTGGGCTTCGCTGCACTGTTGATGGCTGGCCTGGACGGCATCCAGAACAAGATCCACCCTGGCGACGCTGCTGACAAAAACCTGTACGACCTGCCGCCTGAAGAGGCGAAAGAGATCCCACAAGTTTGCGGCAGCCTGAAAGAAGCCCTGGAAGAGCTGGACAAAGGTCGTGCGTTCCTGACCAAAGGCGGCGTTTTCAGCGACGACTTCATCGACGCTTACATCGCCCTGAAAAGCGAAGAAGAAATCAAGGTTCGTACCTTCGTACACCCACTGGAATATGAGCTGTACTACAGCTGCTGATCCGGTAGCGCTGCAGCACGCGGCGTGACAAAAGAGAGGCCTCCTTCGGGAGGCCTTTTTTATGGGCGAATGTCTGTCATCGGATGCACAGTTACGTGCATCATGGCCTTCACCCGATAAAGCCGAGATCCTCCATGCGCCTACGCCCATGCCTTGCCTTGCTTACCGTCTTGCTGGCCAACAGCGCTTTTGCCAGCCCGGCACCTGCCACCCTCGCCCCGCTGCTTGGCACCATCGAAGAACGCCTGGCGATTGCCGATCAGGTCGCACTGAGCAAATGGGACAGCGGCAAACCTGTCGAAGACCGTCAGCGCGAGCGCGAGGTGATTGCCGCCGCTGTCGCCCTGGCACCGACCTATAAATTGAGCAACGAAGCTGTCGAACAATTCTTCTCGGCACAGATCGAGGCCAACAAACTGGTGCAATACGCACATCTGTCTGACTGGCATGCGCAAGGCAAGGCGCCCAACGATCCTCGCCCCGATCTCGTTGGGCAGATCCGCCCACAACTTGATCGGTTACAAAAACGCCTGCTGCAACAACTGGCCGATTTCAGCCCTTATCGCAACGACCCACAGTGCCCGTCCTGGCTGGCCAAGGCCAATAAACCCAACGCCCAAGTGTCGCTGCGCGAGCTCGCCCAGGTACGCGCCACCGCTGAGCTGTGCAGCGCCAGCCGCTGAGCCGGCCTGCCGACATGCGCTGAAGTGCTCTATGCTCAGCGCTTAGTCGCCATGAACGGAACAGGGCCGAACACTTGCCCAACGGCCAATGGAAGCCTGCAATGCGCTCATTGTTGTTATGCCTGCTTGTACTGATCGCCCTGCCCGCCACCGCGCAGATCTACAAGTACACCGACGCCAACGGCAACACTGCCTACAGCAATCAACCGCCTGATGGCGTAAAGGCTCAGCCCGTGGAGTTGCCGCCGCTTAACAGCGTCGAGCTTCAACCGCCGAGCGAGCCTGTAGCGCCTGCGCAATCCCGTAGTCGTGAACAACCCGGCAGCGCCTACCAGGTGCTGGAACTGACCGGTCTACCCACCGAAGAAGCCCTGCGCGCCAACAACGGCACGTTCACCGTCAGCGTACTGATCCAGCCACGCCTGCAAAGCCCTCATCGATTGAGGCTGTTACTGGACGATCAACCCTACGGCCAACCGAGCAACGTACCGACTCTGCAATTGGTGAACATCGACCGTGGCGAACACCGCTTTGCGGTTCAGGTGATCGATGGGCAAAACGTCGTGCAGCAGAGCCCCACTGTGACTCTCACCGTACAACGGGTGCATAAGCCTTGAGGATCTGGCTGCTGGTCGCGTGCCTGATCAGCCTGCCGGCAATGGCCGAGGTCTTCACCTACATCGACGCCCAGGGCAATCGGGTCTTCACCGATCAACCGGGCACCCGTAACGCCAAGCGTGTGCCACTGGCAACGAGCAATCGAATGTCGGCCAACCCGAGCGGCATGGCGCCCATAACCGCTGCGAAACAGAACCAGGCCAAACCACCGTTTCATTACGACATGCTCCGTGTGCTGGTGCCGGAGCCGGATGCCACGATCCGTAGCAATACCGGAGAATTGATCGTCAGCGTTACCAGCGAACCCGGCCTGCAAAAGGGTCATCGCTATCGTTTGCTGCTGGACGGCCAGCCCACCGCCGAACCCAGCCCAAGTCCGGTGTTCGCCCTGAGCAACATCGACCGTGGCAGCCATAACCTGTCGGTGGAAATCCTCGACGAACAGGGCCACACCGTCGAACGCACGGCCAATCAACCGTTCCACATGCTGCGCATTTCCCTCGCGCAGAAACGCCAGGCTAAACCCTGCGTCCTCACCGACTACGGCCAACGGCCGGAATGCCCCCTCAAAGACAAACCCATCGAGCCAAAAAGCCTCTTCTGGCACTAATGCCAGTCAGTTGAGCAATTTCAACCGCGACGCACTCCTTGTAGCAGCTGCCGAGCCCGCGAGGCTGCGTTCGGCTGCGTAGCAGTCATGAGTCCGGCAGACTCGGTCTGCCTGACTCATCGCAGTTTCTGATTTTACGACTGCTTCGCAGCCGAACGCAGCCTCGCAGGCTCGGCAGCTGCTACGGATAACATTACAGCTTCGCGTCTTTATAACTTCGTTCAGGTTTGCGCACTATATTGGTGCAATGATCTGCACCGCACTCACGTTTCAACCCATTTTGGTTCGAAAGCACCCGCAAAAACTGGCAGAACGCCACGCAAATGAGCGTCAAACGCCTGTTTCAGGCTCTAAACGCTTCTTTTCGGAGCCTTGGTTTGGTTTTTGCATTTTCCTTGTATCGGCGCTTTTTTCTTGCGCACGCAAAAGAGGTCCTGATGACCATTAGCGATGCACTACACCGCTTGCTACTCGACAACCTGACCACCGCAACCATTCTGCTCGACGCCGAATTGCGCCTTGAGTACATGAACCCGGCGGCGGAGATGCTGCTGGCCATTAGCGGTCAGCGTAGCCATGGGCAGTTCATCAGTGAATTGTTCACCGAGTCCACCGAGGCGCTGAACTCGCTGCGCCAGGCGGTCGAGCAAGCGCACCCGTTCACCAAGCGCGAAGCGATGCTCACCGCTCTCACCGGCCAGACCCTGACCGTCGACTACGCCGTGACGCCGATCCTGAGCAATGGCAACACCATGCTGCTGCTGGAGGTTCACCCTCGCGACCGCTTGCTGCGAATCACCAAGGAAGAGGCCCAGTTGTCGAAGCAGGAAACCAGCAAGATGCTGGTACGCGGCCTCGCCCATGAGATCAAGAACCCTCTGGGCGGAATTCGTGGCGCAGCTCAGTTGCTCGCCCGTGAGTTGCCGGAAGAAAGCCTGCGCGATTACACCAACGTCATCATTGAAGAGGCCGATCGCCTGCGCAATCTGGTGGACCGCATGCTCGGCTCCAACAAATTGCCGTCGCTGGCCATGTGTAACGTTCACGAAGTGTTGGAGCGTGTCTGTCACCTGGTGGAAGCCGAAAGCCAGGGCTGCATCACTTTGGTGCGCGACTACGACCCAAGCATTCCCGACGTGTTGATCGACCGCGAACAAATGATTCAGGCCGTGCTGAACATCGTGCGCAACGCGATGCAGGCCATCAGCAGCCAGAACGAGCTGCGCCTTGGTCGCATCAGCTTGCGCACCCGCGCCATGCGCCAGTTCACCATCGGCCACGTGCGCCATCGCCTGGTGACCAAGATCGAAATCATCGACAACGGCCCGGGCATTCCCGCGGAGTTGCAAGAAACCATCTTCTTTCCCATGGTCAGCGGCCGTCCAGACGGTACCGGGCTGGGCCTGGCCATTACCCAGAACATCATCAGCCAGCACCAGGGCCTGATCGAATGTGACAGCCATCCAGGCCACACCACGTTCTCGATCTTTCTGCCACTGGAACAAGGAGCCACATCGACATGAGCCGTAGTGAAACCGTGTGGATCGTCGATGACGACCGTTCTATCCGTTGGGTCCTGGAAAAAGCCTTGCAGCAGGAAGGCATGACCACGCAAAGCTTCGACAGCGCCGATGGCGTGATGAGCCGCCTGGCGCGCCAGCAGCCGGACGTGATCATCTCCGACATCCGCATGCCGGGTGCCAGCGGTCTGGACCTTTTGGCGCGGATTCGCGAACAACACCCACGGCTGCCGGTCATCATCATGACCGCCCACTCCGATCTGGACAGCGCTGTCGCCTCCTATCAGGGCGGCGCATTCGAATACCTGCCCAAGCCGTTCGACGTCGACGAAGCCGTTTCCCTGGTCAAGCGCGCCAACCAGCACGCTCAGGAACAGCAAGGCCTGGAAGTCCCGGTCGCCTTGACCCGCACCCCGGAAATCATTGGCGAAGCGCCGGCGATGCAGGAAGTGTTTCGCGCCATCGGGCGTTTGAGCCACTCCAACATCACTGTGCTGATCAATGGCGAATCCGGTACCGGTAAAGAACTGGTGGCCCACGCCCTGCACCGTCACAGCCCACGGGCGGCCTCGCCGTTCATTGCGCTGAACATGGCGGCGATCCCCAAGGACCTGATGGAGTCCGAGCTGTTCGGCCATGAAAAAGGCGCATTCACCGGCGCGGCCAACCTGCGTCGTGGGCGCTTTGAACAGGCTGACGGCGGCACGCTGTTCCTCGATGAAATCGGCGACATGCCGGCGGACACTCAGACTCGCTTGCTGCGGGTATTGGCGGACGGTGAGTTTTACCGCGTCGGCGGCCACGTGCCGGTGAAGGTCGATGTACGAATCATCGCCGCGACTCACCAAAATCTGGAAACGCTGGTGCACGCCGGGAAATTCCGTGAGGACTTGTTCCACCGCCTCAACGTGATCCGCATCCACATTCCGCGGATGTCGGACCGTCGCGAAGACATCCCGACCCTGGCCAAGCACTTCCTCAGCCGCGCCGCGCAAGAACTGGCGGTGGAACCGAAGCTGCTGAAAAGCGAAACCGAGGAATACCTGAAAAACCTGCCGTGGCCGGGCAACGTGCGCCAACTGGAGAACACCTGCCGTTGGATCACCGTGATGGCTTCGGGTCGCGAAGTGCACATCAGTGACCTGCCGCCAGAGCTGCTGAGCCTGCCGCAGGATTCGGCACCGGTGACCAACTGGGAGCAAGCGCTGCGTCAGTGGGCTGATCAGGCCCTGGCACGCGGCCAATCGAGCCTGCTCGACAGCGCCGTGCCGGCCTTCGAGCGGATCATGATCGAGACTGCCCTCAAACATACCGCCGGCCGCCGCCGCGATGCCGCCGTTTTGCTGGGCTGGGGGCGTAATACCCTGACTCGCAAGATCAAGGAATTGGGGATGAAGGTTGATGGTGGGGATGATGATGAGGGGGATGAGGGCTAGTTAGTGCTTTCAATTTTCGTCGCTCTCTAGATCCATTCGCGGGCAAGCCTCGCTCCTACAGGTCCGGTGTGAACTCCGAATGGTGGTCAACGCCGGACCTGTAGGAGCGAGGCTTGCCCGCGAAGCTTTTGGGGCCAACGTGCACCGACTGAATGCACCATGAACCGCAATCGCGCACGACAACCGATCCAAAATCCCACCTCCACCTGCAAGAAAACCCATATCACAGAAACACAAAAGCCCCGAACTACGGAGCTTTCAGCGCTGCTCAACGGTTTTCTGTTGCAACTTGTTAAAAACTGGCACGCCCCCTGCATTAGTCCAATCAGTGATTCGATTCACTACCCAGTTTCGGGGACCTTGGTACAGGCAGGCCGGGGATTCCCCTCTTTACACCGGGCTCATACCGCAACAGCGACGAGCCCATCCCGTTTTGGGGTCCTTGGTACAGGCAGGCCGGGGATTCCCTCTTTACACCGGGCTCACGACGCAATGCGCGAGCCCTCCCGTTTTGGGAACCTTGGTACAGGCAGGCCGGGGATTCCCTCTTTTATTGCTCTCGGAGATGGATCTCCAGCCGCCAGCGGTCATCGACCTCGCTACCGGCCCACTCGCCCTGCAGCGGCCGGGCCGCCACCACCGTCAGCAACAAACCCCCATCACTCAACCGCGTTCGCCAGTTCACGTCCTTGCCGTTGAGCTTGAGCTGACCTTTCTGTGCCTTGCCTTCAGCCTCGAACAAGAGCGCCACGCTGCCGTCGACTATCTCGCCGTGGGTTTTGGGTTCGTTGTTGAACCACACCACCAGCCCATCGCTCGTCACCTCGACCTGTTGCAAAACGCTGGGGTCGGGCGCGGTCAAACGACCGATCATCAGGCCCACCATCACCCCGACAATCGCCAGCGAAGCCATCACCCGCGGGAATAGTTTCGAACGAGGGTCCTTTGGCGGCGTAGAATGCCCGTCATCTTTACCTTCGGAGCCGTGCATGTTTCACGTCATCCTTTTCCAACCAGAAATTCCGCCGAATACCGGCAACGTTATCAGGCTGTGCGCCAACAGTGGCTGCCACCTGCATTTGATCGAACCGCTGGGCTTTGAGATGGACGACAAGCGCCTGCGCCGGGCCGGCCTCGATTACCATGAGTATGCCACCCTGCAACGCCACGCGGACCTCGCCAGCTGCCTGGAAAGCCTCGGTCATCCACGGCTGTTCGCCTTTACCACCAAAGGCTCGCGGCCATTTCACGACGCCAGCTTCGCCGAGGGCGATGCCTTCCTGTTCGGCCCGGAAAGCCGTGGCTTGCCGGCCGAAGTACTCGATGCCCTGCCCGGTGAGCAACGCCTGCGCCTGCCCATGCGCGAAGGCTGCCGCAGCCTGAACCTGTCCAACACCGTGGCGGTTGCCGTGTATGAAGGCTGGCGCCAGCTCGGTTTTAAATAACACCCCATAACAAATGTGGGAGCGGGCTTGCTCGCGAAGGGGCCATCAGCTGCAACATTAATGCTGACTGATACACCGCCTTCGCGAGCAAGCCCGCTCCCACATTGGACTTGCTTCGACGCTCAGGACCGCTTATTGAACGGTCGGAGTCTCGCCAGCTGCCTGCATGCGTTGCAGCTCTTGTGCGTACAGGGCGTCGAAGTTCACCGGGGCCAGCATCAGGGCCGGGAACGAACCGCGGGTCACCAGGCTGTCCAGGGTTTCGCGAGCGTACGGGAACAGGATGTTCGGGCAGAACGCGCCCAGGGTGTGGCTCATCGAAGCATCGTCCAGGTTCTTGATCAGGAAAATCCCGGCCTGTTGCACTTCAGCAATGAACGCCACTTCTTCACCGTTTTTCACGGTGACCGACAGGGTCAGCACGACTTCGTGGAAGTCGCCTTCCAAAGCCTTCTGGCGGGTGTTCAGATCCAGACCGACACTCGGCTCCCACTGCTGGCGGAAGATCGCCGGGCTTTTCGGGGCTTCGAAGGACAAGTCACGTACGTAGATGCGCTGCAAGGAGAATTGCGGTGCGGTTTCTTCTTCGCTAGCTGCAGTGTTCTGTTGGTCAGTCATCTCAGATCCTTTCTGATCTCGGGTCTTATAGGGTTGGCTATTTTTGAGGAAGGCAGTCAGGCCTTGAGCATGGCGTCGAGCTTGCCGGCGCGCTCCAGGGCAAACAAATCATCACAGCCGCCAACGTGGGTGCTGCCGATCCAGATCTGCGGCACGGACGTACGCCCGGCCTTCTGAGCCATCGCGGCACGTACCTGCGGCTTGCCATCGACCTTGATCTCTTCAAAGGCTACGCCTTTGTTCTCGAGCAGGTACTTGGCTCGCGAGCAATAAGGGCAGTAATCGCTGGAATAGACGACGACGTTGTTCATATCACTTCACCAGCGGCAGATTGTCGGCTTTCCAGCTGGAAATACCACCAGACAATTTGGCGGCGGTGAAGCCGGACTTCATCAATTCGCGGGCATGGGTGCCGGCAGTCTGGCCCATGGCGTCAACCAGGATAATGGTCTTGGCCTTGTGCTTTTCCAGTTCGCCAACGCGAGCGGTCAGTTTGTCGTGAGGAATGTTCAACGCGCCAACAATGTGACCAGCGGTGAAATCCTTGATCGGACGGATGTCGATGACCACGCCTGCGTCCTTGTTGACCAGCCCGGTCAGTTCACCGGTGCTCAGGCTACGGCCGCCGCCTTGCATCTGATAAGCGATCAGCAACGCCAGCAGTACGACGAAGATACCGACGAGCAAATAGTGGTTAGTGGCAAATTCAATCAGGTGAGCAACCATCGAAGGAGGTTCCAGGGCGTTAAAATGTCGGCCAGTATACACAGCCACTATGGTGGGCCAAACCCCGTCCGGCGGTGACGCGGATTGAACTTGGCTTTAAACTGCCACTCCCTTTTCCATCGCCCTCTTTTAATTCAGCCACGAGTGGAATCCATGACTACCACGCCTAAACCTTTGGTCCTGATTATTCTCGACGGCTTCGGTCACAGTGAGAGCCCTGAATCCAACGCCATCTATGCCGCGAAGAAGCCCGTACTGGACCGCCTGTGGGCCACCGTGCCGAACGGCCTGATCTCGGGCAGCGGCATGGACGTCGGCTTGCCGGACGGCCAGATGGGCAACTCCGAAGTCGGTCACATGAACCTTGGCGCCGGCCGCGTGGTGTACCAGGACTTCACCCGCGTGACCAAAGCGATCCGCGACGGCGAGTTCTTCGAGAACCCGACCATCTGCGCTGCGGTGGATAAAGCCGTTGCTGCCGGCAAAGCCGTGCACTTCATGGGTCTGCTGTCCGATGGCGGCGTTCATAGCCACCAGGATCACCTGATCGCCATGGCTGAGCTGGCCTACAAGCGCGGCGCCGAAAAAATCTACCTGCACGCGTTTCTTGATGGCCGTGATACACCACCGAAAAGCGCCCAGTCGTCGATCGAATTGCTGGATGCGACCTTCGAAGCCCTCGGTAAAGGCCGGATCGCCAGCATCATCGGCCGTTACTACGCCATGGACCGCGATAACCGTTGGGACCGCGTGTCTCAGGCCTACAACCTGATTGTCGATGGCAACAGCGAATTCAACGCCGCTACCGCGCAGGAAGGCCTGCAAGCCGCTTACGAACGTGGCGAGAGCGACGAGTTCGTCAAAGCCACCAGCATCGGTGAGCCGGTCAAGGTTGAAGACGGCGACGCCGTAGTCTTCATGAACTTCCGCGCCGACCGCGCTCGCGAACTGACCCGCGTGTTCGTCGAAGACGATTTCAAGGAATTCGAACGCGCTCGCCAGCCTGCACTTGCCGGTTTCGTCATGCTGACCCAATACGCCGCCAGCATTCCCGCGCCGTCGGCCTTCGCCGCGAGCAGCCTGGACAACGTGCTGGGCGATTACCTGGCGAAAAATGGCAAGACGCAGCTGCGCATCGCCGAAACCGAGAAGTACGCCCACGTGACTTTCTTCTTCTCGGGCGGCCGCGAAGAACCGTTCCCGGGCGAAGAACGCATCCTGATTCCGTCGCCGAAAGTCGCCACCTATGACTTGCAGCCTGAGATGAGTGCCCCGGAAGTCACCGACCGCATCGTCGATGCCATTGAAAACCAGCGTTACGACGTGATCGTGGTCAACTACGCCAACGGCGACATGGTCGGCCATAGCGGTGTATTCGACGCGGCTGTCAAAGCGGTTGAATGCCTGGACCTGTGTGTCGGTCGCATCGTCGATGCACTGGAAAAAGTCGGCGGCGAAGCCCTGATTACCGCCGACCACGGCAATGTCGAGCAAATGTCCGATGCATCCACTGGCCAGGCGCACACTGCGCATACCACCGAGCCGGTGCCGTTCATTTATGTCGGCAAGCGTGCTCTCAAGGTGCGTGATGGCGGCGTGCTGGCGGATGTCGCGCCGACCATGCTGATGTTGCTGGGGCTTGAGAAGCCAGTGGAAATGACCGGGACTTCGATTCTGGTCTGATCAGATCCATCTGACGACGCCATACCCTGTGGGAGCGGGCTTGCCCGCGATAGCAATCTGACAGCCAACTTCTATGTTGAATGTCAGGACGCCATCGCGGGCAAGTCGGATCGCCGCACCGCCGCTCCCACAGTGGTTTGTGGTGGTTTCGAAGACTAATTACCCCTGAACCCCACTCCAGTTATCACACAGCCCCAATTGGGCATTTTTTTTGCTGCGCTTGGCGGGCATACTAGGCCGTCCCTTTCCCCTGGTGTCGCCCGCCTCTATGCTTCGCGTCTTGATAGCCCTTGCCCTGACCTGCCTGCTTCAACCGGCCTTTGCCGACGAGCGCACGCAAACCCAACAACAGTTGGACGCCACGCGTCAGGACATTGCCGAGCTGAAGAAACTGCTGGGTAAACTCCAGGAAGAAAAATCCGGGGTGCAGAAAGACCTCAAAGGCACCGAAACCGAGATGGGCAAGCTCGAGAAGCAGGTCGAAGCCCTGCAAAAAGAGCTGAAGAAAAGCGAATCCGAGCTGCAGCGACTCGATGGTGAGAAAAAAAAACTCCAGAGCGCGCGCATTGAACAGCAACGACTGATCGCCATTCAGGCCCGAGCCGCCTATCAGAATGGCCGCCAGGAGTACCTGAAGTTGCTGCTCAACCAGCAGAATCCGGAAAAATTCGCCCGCACCCTCACCTATTACGACTACCTGAGCCAGGCCCGCCTGGAGCAGCTGAAGAATTTCAACGAAACCCTGCGCCAACTGGCCAATGTCGAAAAAGACATCGCCATGCAGCAGGCTCAATTGCTGGTGCAGAAGAGCAGCCTCGACAGCCAGCGCGACGAACTCGACAAGGTTCGCAAAGAGCGCCAGCAAGTCCTGGCCAAGCTCAGCGACGACGTGAAGGCTCGCGATCAGAAACTGGCGGCGCGCGAGCAGGATCAGGCGGACCTGTCTAAAGTCCTTAAAACCATCGAAGAAACCCTGGCCCGTCAGGCCCGAGAGGCAGAAGAGGCGCGGCAAAAAGCGCTGATCGCCCAGCAGGAAGCCGAAAAAAAGCGTTTACGTGAGGCTCAGGCTGAAGCAGATGCCACCGACGCCCCACGCAAAACCGTTAAATCGACACCCGGCGCACTGGTTTCAAGTTCAGGCGAGACCTTTGGCGGCCCCTTTGCTTCCACTCGCGGCAAACTTCCATGGCCGGTTGATGGTCGACTGCTGGCACGCTTCGGTGAAAGCCGTGGCGACGATGCCCGTACCAAATGGGACGGCGTGATGATCAGCGCCTCCGCCGGCAGCCAGGTGCATGCCGTTCACGGCGGCCGAGTGGTGTTTGCCGATTGGCTGCGAGGCGCCGGGTTGCTGGTGATCCTCGACCACGGCAACGGTTTTTTGAGTCTTTACGGTCACAACCAGACGCTGCTCAAATCTGCGGGTGACGTGGTAAAAGCCGGTGAGTCCATCTCCACTGTCGGTAGCAGTGGCGGGCAGGACACACCAGCGCTGTATTTCGCTATTCGTCAGCAGGGTCACCCGAGTGATCCGGCGCAATGGTGCCGTGCGCAAGGATAAGCACGTTACCTAATTCAGGAGTTCGTTCGACATGCTGTATTTGTCCCGCCTTACCTCGCTGGCCCTGACGATTGCCCTGGTCATCGGCGCGCCATTGGCGTTTGCTGCTCAACCAGCCCCGGCGGTCGCACCTGCCGGCACCGCTGCGACCACCAAGGCGCCATTGCCGCTGGACGAGTTGCGCACCTTTGCCGAAGTCATGGACCGGATCAAGGCAGCCTATGTAGAACCGGTCGACGACAAGACCCTGCTGGAAAACGCCATCAAAGGCATGCTCAGCAACCTCGACCCGCACTCCGCGTACCTGGGCCCGGAAGACTTCGCTGAATTGCAGGAAAGCACCAGCGGCGAATTCGGCGGCCTGGGCATCGAAGTCGGCGCCGAAGACGGTTTCATCAAAGTGGTTTCGCCCATCGATGACACCCCGGCCTCCAAGGCTGGCATTCAGGCCGGCGACTTCATCGTCAAGATCAACGGCCAGCCGACTCGTGGCCAGAGCATGACCGAAGCCGTGGACAAGATGCGCGGCAAGATCGGCCAGAAGATCACCCTGACCCTGGTTCGCGACGGCGGTGCACCGTTCGACGTGACCCTGGTCCGCGCCATCATTCAAGTGAAAAGCGTGAAGAGCCAGTTGCTGGAGTCCGGCTATGGCTACATTCGCATCACCCAGTTCCAGGTGAAGACCGGCGAAGAGGTCTCCAAGGCTCTGGCCAAGTTGCGCAAGGACAACGGCAAGAAGCTCAGCGGCATCGTCCTCGACCTGCGTAACAACCCGGGCGGCGTACTGCAATCGGCGGTGGAAGTGGTCGACCACTTCATCACCAAGGGCCTGATCGTCTACACCAAGGGCCGCATCGCCAACTCCGAATTGCGCTTCTCCGCCACCGGCAAGGACGAAAGCGAAGCCGTGCCAATGGTCGTGCTGATCAACGGCGGCAGCGCCTCGGCCTCGGAAATTGTTGCCGGTGCCCTGCAGGATCAGAAACGTGCGGTCGTCATGGGCACCACCAGTTTCGGCAAAGGCTCGGTACAAACCGTGTTGCCACTGAACAACGAACGCGCACTGAAAATCACCACGGCGCTGTACTACACGCCAAACGGCCGCTCGATTCAGGCTCAGGGCATCGTCCCGGACATCGAAGTGCGCAAGGCCAAGATCACCAACGAGCAGGACGGCGAATACTTCAAGGAAGCCGATCTGCAAGGTCACCTGGGCAATGGCAACGGCGGTGCCGACAAACCGACCGGCTCCAGCGGCAAAGCCAAGGCCAAGGCCATGCCGCAGGATGACGATTACCAGTTGGCCCAGGCCCTGAGCCTGCTCAAAGGACTGAGCATTACCCGCGGCCACTGAGATGCGCCTGCGGTTGCTCCTCGGTCTGCTGTGCTGTCTGGCGAGTGTTGCTCACGCGGCGCCCGCCACGACAGCGACCACACCTCAAAAGGCTTATCTGAGCCTGATCATCGATGACTTGGGGCAGAACCTGCCCCGAGATCGCCGCGTGCTGGCCCTGCCCGGCCCGGTCACCACGGCAATCATGCCCGATACGCCCCACGCCACCGAATTCGCCCGCGAAGCCCATCGCGCCGGCAAGACCGTCATCCTGCACATGCCCATGGACCCGGCCACCGGGCCATTCGCCTGGCATCCCGAGTTGCCCATCGAAGAACTCGAGAAGCGTCTGAACGCGGCGTTCCAGGCTGTGCCGTTTACCGCGGGCATCAACAACCACATGGGCAGCCGCATGACCGTTCAGCAACCGGCCATGGCCTGGCTGATGGCGGACTTGCAGCGCCGACACAAGTTCTTCGTCGACAGCCGCACCAGTGCGCAAACCGTGGCGGCCGCCGAGGCGCAGAAGATTGGTCTGGCGAGCGTTTCGCGGGATGTGTTCCTGGATGACGAGCCCACTGAAGCCGCGATCTTTACTCAGCTACAGACGGCTATCGACTTGGCGCGCAAACAGGGTTCTGCGGTGATGATCGGGCATCCGTATCCGCAGACATTGGCGGTGCTTGAACGTGAATTGCCCAAGCTCAAGGCTCAGGGTATTGACTGGATCGACATCAAACTGATGATCAGCGTACGCGGCAATCGTGCCACGGCAGCGCACGGCAAGGATGGCCAGTACCGCCTTCCGACCGCCCGGTAATTCCTCGCAGCCCACTCCATTTCGCGATAACTATTTATACCTGCCGGTACACCGCCCCGTGCCACGATAGCGCTCACCCTGAATTTCATCACCAAGGAATGGACATGAAATACCTCAGCTTCTTTTGCTTCGCCGGCCTGATTGGCCTGCTGGCTATTTCCGCCGTGCAGGCCCGCGACTTGGGCGAAGACGCCGTCAACGATTCACCTTCAAGAGCCCTGCAAAACAGTGAACACTTTTATGAAATCTGGAGCGGTGTGGGACACCTCAGTCTCCAATCGGGTGAGAGCTGCAGCGCCGTTCTACTGGACACGCGAAACAGACAAGGCCGAGCCACCGGCCCTGCTTACCTGCTCACCAGCGGTCATTGCGTGTTCTTTCAGTACGGATCGGCGCGGGCCAATCTGCCTTTGAAAGCCAGCGTCACCTTCCACTACTTTCATGACACACCACAGCGCAAGCGCCGATACGCCATCCGGACCGCCCGATGGAGCAGTCTGGTCGGGACCGATCTTGCAGTACTCGAGGTCGACGCGACATTGGCGTCGCTGATACAGGCCTGGGTCAACCCGCTCAAACTGGCGTCCCATCAAACCTACGAGAGTCAGGATGCGCTTAACGTTAGCGCGCCGAGTGGCTTTACCGAACAGGGGCTTCGATTGAGTGCCTGCGCTGAACAAACCGCCGGAACGTTCATCGATCACCCCGGGGTGTTCCCTTTGGCCATGAAAAACAGCTGCGACCTTCATGCTGGCAGCTCCGGCAGCCCGATGCTGAACCGCCGCACCAACGAAATCACCGGCATCGTCAGTAAAGTCGTGGCCTCGCGCAATACACCAGCGCCGCCCGACTGTGAGCACTCGACGTCTTGCAAGGCCGCCCGCTTCAACTACAGCTACTCGGCCAACTTTCTGCACAAGTGTTTTATTGACGGTGTCTTCACCCGCGATGGAGCGGGCTGTTCGCTGGAACCGGTCGAGCTGACTGTCACGGAGCCCTGGAAGCTCAAGTCATACGTTTATAGAACGCAAAACGCGGATGGGCAGATGGTATTACCTACGTGGGACTTCAGGTTCTCCCTCGAGGCGCCCTTCTATCGCTACAAAACGGTCCATAACGCCAGGGACTGCAAAGCTGCCGACAACTACAGCACCGCCATCAGCGCTGAAGATGCTTACATCAATACTGAAATCGGGCCACAAAGCGGCGCACATGCACTCTGCATTATCGGCGTAGCCTCAGGGGAACAGCAGCTGACAAGGGCGACGTTGAATAACGTTTTTACAAGTGCCGTGTACTTGAGCGCGACGCCGGCCGCTCCGTCTCAGGTTGTATCGAAGTGATGGTTACAGATACTTCGCCATGATGTCGTCCACCACGCCTTCCTTGCGCAGCTGATTCAGCGCGGCTTGCAGCTTGGCGACGGTTTCATCCGGAACGTCTTTATTCAGCGCCAGATACAACTCGGCGCTGTTGAAGCGCAGCACGGTCTTGAGCCCGTTCACGCCTTCCTGGCGCGCCAGATAGCGGCCTGCCGGGTCACCGGTGGCCCACAGGTCAATCTGGCCGTTGACCAGTTTTTTTGCGTTGTCCTGATCCCGCAGCACAACAATCGGCTTCAGCCCTTGCTTGGCCAGTGTCTCGGCAATCGCGTCGCCCTTGTAGGCGCCAATTTTGTATCTGCGCGCCTGCTCCAGCGACTCGAGGGTGATCTTGCTATCGGCCTTGGCCAGCATGATCCAGTCGTCCGGGCCGATAGGGCCGACCCACTTGAAGAGTTTCTCGCGGTCCGGCAGCCGCGCCATCACGAACACGCCATAACCGGGCTTTTCCAGGGCGAGCTTGTAGATTCGCTCCCAAGGGAAACGCAGCGTCAGGCTGTAAGTGATGTCGGCGCGCTTGAACATCTCGCGGACGATGTCCACGGCGATGCCATTGATGTTCTCGTCCTGAGCGAAGTTCTTGCCGTTTTTCGCCATGTTGTACGGCGGGAAATTTTCGGTCAGCAACACCAGGCCGGTGCCGGGACTTTCTTCGGCGCGGGCTCCGTTGATAAACAACAAAGAGGCGCTGGCGAGGACAAGAAGAAGACGTTTAAGCATGTCGGGCTACCGGAATCCATGGCGTGCTCAAGAGTGCCTTGAGCACGCCATACTGTCCACTGGCCTGCAGTGTTTAACGCATCACGATGCCGCGATGAGCCATGTAGGCCTTGGCTTCCTGCACGGTATATTCGCCGAAGTGGAAAATACTCGCTGCCAGCACTGCGCTGGCGTGGCCTTCGAGAATGCCGTCGGCCAAGTGCTGCAAGTTGCCAACTCCGCCGGACGCGATCACCGGAATCCCCAGCGCGTCGCTGATGGCCCGGGTGACGCCCAGGTCGAAGCCGTTTTTCATGCCGTCCTGGTCCATGCTGGTCAGCAGGATTTCACCGGCACCGAGGCCTTCCATCTTCTTCGCCCACTCAACGGCGTCGAGGCCGGTTGGCTTGCGACCGCCATGGGTGAAGATTTCCCAGCGCGGGGTTTCGCCCGGACCGGAAACTTTCTTCGCGTCGATGGCGACAACGATGCACTGCGAACCGAAATGCTGGGCCGCTTCGCCGACGAATTCCGGGTTAAACACCGCAGCGGTGTTGATCGAAACCTTGTCCGCACCGGCATTGAGCAAGTTGCGAATGTCCTGCACGGTACGCACGCCGCCACCCACGGTCAGCGGAATGAACACCTGGCTGGCCATGCGTTCGACGGTATGCAGCGTGGTGTCGCGACCGTCGACACTGGCGGTGATGTCGAGAAAGGTAATCTCGTCGGCACCTTGCTCGTCGTAGCGACGGGCGATTTCAACCGGGTCGCCGGCATCGCGGATGTTCTCGAACTTGACGCCCTTGACCACCCGGCCGTTATCCACGTCCAGGCAAGGGATGATGCGTTTGGCCAGCGCCATGGTGAGTCCTCAGCCTTTGTACGAATCGCAGAAAGCTTGCGCTTGAGCGACGTCGAGGGTGCCTTCGTAGATCGCCCGGCCGGTGATGGCGCCGATGATGCCTGGCGCCTTGGCGTCGAGCAGCGACTTGATGTCACCCAGATTGTGGATACCGCCGGAAGCGATCACCGGAATCTTTGTCGCAGCGGCCAGGCCGGCGGTGTACGAAACGTTGCAGCCCTGCATCATGCCGTCTTTGGCGATGTCGGTATAAACGATCGCGGATACGCCGTCGGCTTCGAATTGCTTGGCCAGGTCAATCACCTGAATGGTGCTGATCTCAGCCCAGCCATCGGTGGCGACGAAGCCGTCTTTGGCATCCAGACCGACAATCACCTTGCCCGGAAAAGCGCGGCAGGCTTCGGCAACGAAGGCCGGATCTTTCACGGCTTTGGTGCCGATGATCACGTAGCTCACGCCCGCTTTCACGTAGTGTTCGATGGTTTCCAGGGAGCGGATACCGCCGCCGATCTGAATCGGCAGGTTCGGGTAGCGCTTGGCGATGGCGGTGACCACTTCGCCGTTGACCGGCTGGCCTTCGAAGGCGCCATTCAGGTCGACCAGATGCAGACGGCGGCAACCGCCTTCCACCCACTTGGCAGCCATGCTCACCGGGTCATCGGAGAACACCGTGGAATCTTCCATGCGGCCCTGGCGCAGACGAACACAGGCACCGTCTTTGAGATCGATAGCGGGAATAATCAGCATCTGGCAAACCTTCAAATTCGAATGTTCAGCTTCGCTCGGAAATCAGTTTTTCTCGAGCGCCCACAGGTCGCTTTCGATGCTTTCGAACCTCTCTTTGAGGTGCGTCTGCACATCGAAAATCGCCCTGTTGTAATAGTGCGGAGCAATTTCGCGGGTAAACAGCTCAAGGATTTCAGCCGCTTCGAACGAACCCAGGTCCAGCTCAAAGCGGTCTTCCATGAAGCGTTTGATCTTGTGATTGGCCTCGTTCTCCTGTTCGGGAGTGAGGGTCAGGATCGGCGGCTTCTTTTTGGCAGCCATTTACCAGCGACCATCCCATGCGGCGAAGTTCTGCAGCAATTGCAGGCCATGGGTGTGGCTCTTCTCCGGGTGGAACTGCACGGCGAAACGCGAGCCATCGGCCAGCGCGGCGGCGAAATCAACCCCGTAGTGACCGCTACCGACCACCTGCCGCGCATTGCCGGCAGCGATGTAGTAGCTGTGCACGAAGTAGAAACGCGCCAGGTCCGGAATGTTGTGCCACAGCGGGTGTTCTACCGTTTGCTTCACTTCGTTCCAGCCCATGTGCGGGACTTTCAGGTGTTCGCCGTCTTCGTGCAGATCTTTGCCGAAGAACTTCACCTGACCCGGGAACAGGCCGATGCAGTCCACGCCGTTGTTCTCTTCACTGCTGTCGAGCAAGGCTTGCATGCCCACGCAGATGCCGAGGAATGGACGGTCCTGGCTGACTTCACGCACCAGCGAGTCGAAGCCCAGGCGACGGATCTCCGCCATGCAATCGCGAATCGCGCCGACGCCAGGGAATACCACCCGGTCGGCTTCGCGAATCACATCGGCATCGCTGGTGATCAGCACCTTGCCGGCACCGACGTGCTCGAGAGCCTTGGCCACCGAGTGCAGGTTGCCCATGCCGTAATCGATAACCGCGACCGTCTGCATTACAGAACGCCTTTGGTCGAAGGCATTTGTCCGGCCATGCGGTCATCCAGCTCCACGGCCATGCGCAGTGCGCGGCCGAAAGCCTTGAACACGGTCTCGATCTGGTGATGGGTGTTGTGCCCACGCAGATTGTCGATGTGCAAGGTGACGTTGGCGTGGTTGACGAAGCCCTGGAAGAATTCCTGGAACAGGTCAACGTCGAAGCCGCCGACGGTAGCGCGGGTATAAGGAACATGCATCTGCAGGCCAGGACGGCCGGAGAAGTCGATCACCACGCGCGACAGCGCTTCATCGAGCGGCACGTAGGCATGGCCGTAGCGACGGATGCCTTTCTTGTCGCCGATGGCTTTGGTGAACGCCTGACCCAGGGTGATACCGACGTCTTCCACCGTGTGGTGGTCGTCGATATGCAGGTCGCCCTTGCTGACAATATCCAGGTCGATCAGCCCGTGACGGGCGATCTGGTCCAGCATGTGCTCAAGAAAAGGCACACCGATATCAAATCGGGCCTTTCCGGTGCCATCCAGGTTGATCGAGGCTTTGATCTGGGTTTCCAGAGTGTCGCGCTCGACAGACGCCATACGTTCGGCCATCACCAGCTCCGCAAAAATCATTGGGGCGAAAAAGGCAGCCATTATAGGGTCGCGAGCGCTAAACAGAAACACGAGAGGTGATATCACTGACGGAGTGAATCCCCTGCTGTCGGGGATAGACATGTCAGTACAAGCGTGTGAATCAAATTCTGCGGTTGCGGAAAACAAATGTGGGAGCGAGCCTGCTCGCGATAGGGCCATCACATTCAACATCTATGTTGACTGTCAGACCGCTATCGCGAGCAGGCTCGCTCCCACAGGGATGACGCGTTTACTTAATGGAACAGAACAGCTGTTTTCTGCAGCGTCACCCAAACACCCCACGCCAACGGAATACCCACCACCAGCCACGCAGCTACCGCCAAAGGCTTGGTGCCCGCATCGGCTTTCCACTCCAGCACGGTGCTGGCGTCAGCACCCTTGTCGTGGCCCAGCGCCTGTTCGGCCGCCAGTTCTGCGTCGGTCATGAAGTACTTGTCGGCCACCGGGCGAACCATCAGGTTGCACAGGAAGCCCAGCACCAACAGGCCCGCGAGGATGTACAAGGTAATGTCGTAAGCCGCTGCACGTTCAACGCCGATGCTCAGCTGATATTCACGCAGGTAGTTCACCAGTACCGGCCCCAATACACCCGCCGCCGCCCAGGCCGTCAGCAGACGACCGTGGATCGCGCCGACCATTTGTGTACCGAACAGGTCCGCCAGATAAGCCGGCACCGTCGCAAAACCACCGCCGTACATCGACAGGATGATGCAGAACGCCGCCACGAACAGCGCAACACTGCCCAGGTGACCGAGGTTCGGGATCAGCGCGTACAGGGCAAAACCCAGGGCGAAGAACACAAAATAGGTGTTTTTGCGGCCCAGGTAATCCGAGAAGGACGCCCAGAAGAACCGGCCACCAATGTTGAACAGGCTCAGCAAACCAGTAAAACCGGCAGCAATCGCAGCGATCGAGGCCAGTTGCGACGCGTCCAGTTGACCGAATGTCAGGCCGTTACCCAACAACTTGCCAGCGAACACTTCCTGCAACAGCGGCGAAGCCATGCCGAGGATGCCGATACCCGCCGAAACGTTCAGGCACAGCACCAGCCACACCAGACGGAATTGCGGGGTCTTCCACGCCACATTCACGTGGACGTGACGGTGAGTGATCATCGCGTTCGAAGCTTTTTTCGCCGGAGCCGTCCAGCCTTCAGGCTTCCAGCCGGTGGGTGGAACGCGGTAGGACAGCGCGCCACCGATCATGAACACGAAGTAGATCGCGGCCATCACCAGGAAGCTCTGCCATACGCCCACGCTGGTTGGCGAAGCGAAGTGGCCCATCAGGGCTGCAGCCAGTGGAGCGCCGACCATCGCGCCGCCACCGAAACCCATGATCGCCATGCCGGTCGCCATACCGCGCTTGTCCGGGAACCACTTGATCAGGGTCGAGACCGGCGAGATGTAACCCAGGCCCAGGCCGATACCGCCAATGACCCCGGAGCCGATCCACATCAGCCAGATCTGGTGGGTGTAGACCCCGAGCGCCGAAATCAGCAGACCGCCACACCAGCACAGTGCCGACACAACACCGGCCTTGCGAGGACCTGCGTGTTCCAGCCAACCACCCCAGATGGCTGCCGAGCAGCCGAGGAAGATGAAGAACAGGGTGTAGATCCAGCCAAGCATCGAGATCGGCCAGTCGCATTGCGACGAGAACACTTGCGAGATGAAGCTCATCTCCGGCGCGCAGGCCACGGCTTTGGTCACGCCCAAGGCTTTGGACAGCGGCAACCAGAACACCGAAAAGCCATAGGCCATGCCGATGCACAGGTGGATGGCCAGAGCGGCCGGTGGTACAAGCCAACGGTTAAAACCCGGCTTGGCGATGATGCGCTCCTTGGACAGGAACGCGGGCTGGTCGGCAAAGCCGTCCGCCGTGATGCTCGTGGTCATGGTGAATCCCCCAATTATTAATATGGTTCGCCAGCCGCTCTTCACCTCCAGCCTTTATGCACGCAGGCATGACTGTTTTTTAGGTGAAGCTCCATTTTTGTGCGACATCACGTCGCAGTAAGGACGGACGAACGGGCAGAGGTTACCATTTGCACGTGACAGAAAAACCAAACTGATATCACCTTTTGTACGTCATCTGTTCTCGTACAACTGGAAAAACATGTTTTCAGCCGTAGGATCCGGATTAATTTTTCAAAGGAAGCGCCATGCCGATCATTGTCGAGCTGCTGAACCAAGCCACTTATCAGGATCAGCAAGACCTGCAGAAGATCTACCGCGACGCCCCGGACTGGCTGTTTGCGCCATTCACAGGGGATATGCAGCTGATTGAAGCCTGCCTGCGGGACGGTTCGCTGATCGTCGGGCGCTTCAACGATCGGTTGTTGGGCGCGGCGCGGTTGCAACGGCACCAGGACGTCTGGCATTTGTCCCACTTATGCGTAAGAAAAATCACCCGTCGTCGTGGCGTTGCCGAGCGTCTGGTGAACGAAGCTCAGAAAATGGCGTCGCAATCGGGCGCGACATTGCAGCTACTGGCGCCTGCCGGGCACCTCGAAGCCCAGGCGCTGGCAGCCAAGCTGAAGGTGCCGCTGGATGTGCTCCCAACGTGATCGCTGACCGGTCGGCCACTTCGGAGCGCTATACTCCCCGGCTAAATTTCGAATTCGACTAATACAAGGACTCGCCCATGAAAGCGTTCGGCAAAATCCTGGGTCTGGTACTTCTCGGGCTGTTGCTGATCATTGTGGCGCTGGGCTTTGCCCTGACCCACCTCTTCGATCCCAACGACTATAAAGACGAGATTCGCCAGATTGCCCGCGACAAGGCCCACATCGAGCTGACGCTCAATGGCGATATCGGCTGGAGCCTGTTTCCGTGGCTGGGCCTGGAATTGCACGAAGCCAGTGTTGCGACCCTGGCCAAGCCCACCGAACCGTTCGCTGACTTGCAGATGCTCGGTCTGTCGGTCCGCGTGATTCCGCTGTTGCGCCGTGAAGTGCAGATGAGCGATGTACGTGTCGAAGGCCTGAACCTGCGCCTGAATCGCGACAAGGACGGTCACGGCAACTGGGAAGACATCGGCAAGGTCCCGGCGTCTGCCACCCCAAGCACCTCGGCCACGCCGCCCGTCACCGCCGAGCCTGCACCCGCCACCACCGCCCAGGCGGAAAAACCGGCTCAGCCGATCCGCCTGGACATCGACAGCCTGACCGTCAACAACGCCCGCGTTGAATACAGCGATGAGAAAACCGGCAAGCAGTTCAGCGCCGAAAGCATCCAGCTGAGCACTGGCCCGGTACATGACTCGACCAACATCCCGGTCAAACTCACCGCGTTCCTCGGCACCAACCAACCGGTTCTGCGGGTGCGGACCGAGCTGGCTGGCGAACTGCGTTTCGAGCGTGCGCTGCAGCGCTACAAATTCGAAGACATGAAACTCTCCGGCGAAGTCGCCGGTGATCCGCTGCAAGGCAAGACCATGACCTTCGCCGCTCAAGGTCAGTTACTGCTGGACAAGGCCGCCAACGTCGCCGAATGGACCGGTATCAAGATATCCGCCAACCAGCTGCGCGCCTTGGGTGAACTGAAGGCCAACAACCTCGACAAGACTCCGCAAATCAGCGGTGGCCTGTCGATTGCCCAGTTCGACCTGGCAAAATTCGTCGACAGCATCGGCCAGAAACTCCCGGCGATGGCCGAAGGCAGCCTGAGCAAAGTCGAACTGGTGAGCCACGTTGCCGCCACGCCGACCAGTCTGTCGCTCGACAACATCAACCTGAAACTCGACGACAGCAACTTCAGCGGTCGCATCGCGGTTGAAGACTTCGCCAAGCAATCGTTGCGGGCAAATCTCAAGGCTGACACGTTCAACGTCGACCGTTACCTGCCGCCAAAATCCGCCGAAGCCAACAGCGCGAAGCAGGTGCGTCAGGCCGAAGTGGCCAGCACCGAGGCCGAAGCCATGGCTGGCGCGGGCAGCACACCGCTGCCGCCGTCACCGACCAAAGGCCCGTGGAGCACCGAGCGTCTGTTGCCGGTGGAGCGTCTGAGCAAACTCGACGTGGACGCCGACCTGACCTTCGGCCAGCTGACCCTCGACAAACTGCCGATTCAGAATGCTGCACTCAAGGCCACAGGCCAAGGCGGCCTGCTGACGCTGGAGAACCTGCGCGGCGACCTGTACGACGGTAACTTCGAAGCCAAAGGCACCCTGGACGTGCGCCAGCAAGCGCCGGTGCTGAACATGCAGACGCGCATCAGCAAAGTGCCTGTGGAAAAAATCCTCGAAAGCCAGGGGAAAAATCCACCGGTCCAAGGCCTGGTCACGCTCAACAGCACCCTGACAGGCAGCGGCAATAGCCAGAGCGCGCTGATCGATAGCCTCAACGGCAACGTCAGTTTCGTCATCAGCAATGGCGTGTTGCTCAATGCCAACCTTGAGCAGCAACTGTGCAAAGGCATCGCCACCCTGAATCGCAAAACCCTCACGGGCGAGCCACGGGGCAAGGACACACCGTTCGAGGAGCTCAAGGGCAACCTGACCCTGCACAACGGCGTGGCCAGTAACCCGGACCTGAAAGTGCGCATCCCGGGCATGACCGTCAACGGTAACGGCGACATCGACCTGCGGGTGCTGGGCATGGATTACCGCGTCGGTGTCATCGTCGAAGGCGACAAGAGCGACATGCCGGACCCGGCCTGCCAGGTTGGCGAGCGCTACGTTGGCATCGAATGGCCGCTGCGCTGCCGTGGCCCGCTGGAACTGGGTGCCAAGGCCTGCCGCGTCGACAACGAACGCATGGGCCAGGTCGCAAGCAAACTGGCGGGCGAAAAAATCAGCGAAAAAATCGACGAAAAGCTTGGCGACAAAGTCAGCCCGGAACTGAAAAACGCGCTCAAGGGGCTGTTCAAGCGATGAGAGCCGAGCAGTTTTCAACGGCGGTGCTGGATTGGTACGACCGCCATGGTCGCCATGACTTACCGTGGCAACAGGGCATTACCCCTTACCGGGTGTGGGTCTCGGAAATCATGTTGCAGCAGACCCAGGTCAGCACTGTGCTGAACTACTTCGACCGCTTCATGGCCTCGCTGCCAACCGTCGAAGCCCTGGCCGCCGCACCGGAAGACGAAGTGCTGCACCTGTGGACCGGCCTTGGTTATTACACCCGCGCGCGCAACTTGCAGAAGACCGCGAAGATTGTCGTTGCCGAATATGGCGGCGAGTTTCCCCGTGATGTGGAAAAGCTTACCGATCTGCCGGGTATCGGCCTGTCCACGGCCGGCGCGATTGCCAGCCTGAGCATGGGCCTGCGGGCGCCGATCCTCGATGGCAACGTCAAACGGGTGCTGGCGCGCTTTACCGCACAAGAGGGTTATCCGGGCGAGCCAAAGGTTGCCAAACAGCTATGGGCCAACGCTGAGCGCTTTACGCCGCATGATCGGGTCAACGCCTACACCCAGGCGATGATGGACCTGGGCGCCACGCTCTGTACCCGCAGCAAACCTAGCTGCCTGCTCTGCCCGCTGGAAAAGGGCTGCGAAGCGCACATGCTTGGCCTCGAAACCCGCTACCCGATCCCCAAACCACGCAAAGCCGTGCCACAGAAGCGCACGCTGATGCCGATGCTCGCCAACGGCGAAGGTGCGATTCTGCTTTACCGTCGCCCTTCCACGGGCCTGTGGGGCGGTCTCTGGAGCCTGCCGGAACTCGATGACCTCGACGACCTGCAACATCTGGCTTCGCAGCACTCCCTGGAACTGGGCAACCAACAGGCACTGCCAAACCTGGTGCACACTTTCAGCCATTTTCAGTTATCCATCGAACCCTGGCTGGTCCAGGTCCAGGAGGCCGGCCATCACGTGGCCGAGGCCGACTGGCTCTGGTATAACCTCGCCACCCCGCCGCGCCTGGGCCTTGCCGCCCCGGTCAAAACCTTGCTCGAACGCGCGGCCGCCGTATTGAACGCAGGAGAGTCGTCATGACCCGCACCATCATGTGCCGCAAGTACAAAGAACAATTGCCCGCCCTGGAGCGCGCTCCATTTCCGGGTGCAAAAGGTCAGGACATTTTTGACCACGTCTCGGCCAAAGCCTGGGCCGACTGGCAGAAACACCAGACCCTGCTGATCAACGAAAAACGCCTGAACATGATGAACGCCGAAGACCGCAAATACCTTCAGGGCGAGATGGACAAGTTCTTTTCCGGCGAGGAATACGCCAAGGCTGAAGGCTACGTTCCGCCAACTGAATAATCCCGCCTTCTCGGGGGTCGGATCGTAAGCGACGGTAATAATTAAATATTTTTTGAAAACTTGCTTGACGACCCCCTGAAAAACCCGTTTAATGCGCCCCGTTGCCCAGATAGCTCAGTCGGTAGAGCAGGGGATTGAAAATCCCCGTGTCGGCGGTTCGATTCCGTCTCTGGGCACCAAATACCGAAAACCCTGAATCGCAAGATTCAGGGTTTTTTTATGCCCGCGATTTGATCAGGCATCGTGCAAGCCATCTATCCCGACTAGTTTTCACCACTCCAGTGGAAGACCAGATTGCGAGCGGTACCGCTTCCTACATCCGTCGTATCACGCCGCTCCTCACCATTGCGTGTCGCGACGACGGTGTACTTGCCAGGTGGCAGCTGTACGTAAACCAACGGGCCAGCCTCGCTCAGGGTCAGCACGGTCTGCCCAGGGTCTTTCTGGATGAGCAGGTTCACATCCGGAACATATTTGCCCTCCGCCCCGATGGAGAAGGTCATGTGCAGGTTGTAGCCCTGCGCTTGCTGAATGGCTCGAGCCTCATCCTCTCCGATCCCCCCAGACAAGTAAGTAATCCCGTTTTGCTGTTGCTGCTGGACTTGCACGCCCGTGCTGTCGATTGGTTCAAGACTGGCGGCGCTAAGCACGACTGGAAACATCAGTACGCCGACAGCGGCGATGGGCAGCATGAAAGAATGGACGTACTTCATAATGGCGACTCCCGGGTTGCGCGGAACCCAATCGTTATTCCTTTTAGATTTGTTGCTGAATGTTCAAGTTTTAGATCGATTCGAACTTGGGATCACTGCGAATCGGACTACGTGATGTGCTCCTCATGCATGCGCTGCCATCGGCTCGGTCCTGCAAAGCAAATCCGCCTTTCCTTCCGATTTACCAGCAACGCCCGGCATCGCGGACTATCGCTCTCTTGCCATCCTCTTGCGCCTGTTTCCTTCAGCCGCGGAAAATGTCATGACCCCCCTCAAACCCGATAACACTCAAGATCCACAAATAGCTTCACTGCTCGGCAATCTTGGCGAATTGATCCGTGAAGCGCGTCAGAAGGTGCTGCGAGCGGTCGATACCGTTCAGGTGCAAACCTGTTGGAAAATCGGGAGGCATATTGTGGAGTTCGAGCAGGAAGGCGCTCGGCGGGCGGCTTATGGCAAGCAACTGCTATCAACGCTGGCGAAAGTCCTCACGTCCGAGTTTGGGAAAGGTTTTGACGAACGCAACCTGCGATACATGCGGGACTTTTATCAGACCTTTCCAATTTGGAACGCAGTGCGTTCCGAATTGAGCTGGACCCACTACCGCAGACTGCTACGAGTCGACAACGACAACGCTCGCCACTGGTACATGAACGAATCTGCCCTGCAGAACTGGTCAAGTCGCGCCCTCGAGCGCCAGATCAATACCCTCTATTACGAACGCCTGCTGGCCAGCCGCGACCGGGCTGCCGTCAAGCAGGAGGCCGCCACCAATATCCAGCAAATGAATGCCAGCCCTCGGGATTTCATCCGGGACCCCGTGCTACTGGAATTTCTCGGCCTGCCCAATGCGGGCTTGATCCAGGAAAGCGAACTTGAACAAGCATTGATCAATCAACTCCAGGGCTTCCTGCTCGAACTGGGCAAAGGCTTCGCCTTCATCGCTCGCCAGCAACGCATCAGTACCGACAGCAAAGACTTCTACATCGACCTGGTGTTCTACAACTACCTGCTCAAGTGCTTCGTCATCTTCGACCTCAAGCGCGGCGAACTGTCCCACCAGGATGTCGGCCAGATGGACATGTATGTGCGCATGTACGACGACCTCAAGCGCGGACCGGAGGATGGCCCCACCGTCGGCCTCATTCTCTGCGCGCAAAAGGATGAATCGGTGGTGCGCTACTCAGTGCTGCAAGGCAACGAACAACTCTTCGCCAGTACATACAGACTGGTGCTGCCGAGCGAGGAGGAACTTCGCGCAGAACTGGATCGGGAATGGGCGGCACTTGAAGAGCGGTTGTGTGGCCGGGTAATCCGGTGAACGAGTTGGCCCTTCAAAACTACCTACGCGGCAAATACCCCAAGGAAAACACCGCCTGCGAATGGAAAGAGTTCAAGAATCTTACTCATGCCGTGTCTGGACGCAAAGGTGCAGATATTGCGAGTTATCTATCCGCCATCGCAAATATGGCCGGAGGTCATTTGGTGATCGGCGTTCAGGATTGTTCGCTACACATTGTCGGAGTCCAGCAGTTTCATGACTACACACCTGAAAACATTCGCCAGCGTTTGCTCGGGCGTTGCTGCAATCTGAACTCGGAAGGTTTTTGCATCGAAAGTTTCACTACCAGCGATACCGGCAAGACCGTCTGGGTGTTTCATATTCCCAGGCATAGGCCGAGGCTGCCGGTTTATGCGCACGATAAAGCCTGGCAGCGGTTGGACGATGTATTGATTGAGATGCGGCAGGAACGGCTGGAGGCTATTTTGAATGGGCCAATCGACATACAGGATTGGTCGGCTCAGACGGTATTAGGCGCGACCCACGCCGACCTTGATGAACAGGCGGTCGACGTAGCACGACAGAAGTTTGCGGAGAAACACCGCAATGCTTCATTTGCTGAAGACATTCAAACCTGGGATCTGACGACTTTTCTGGACAAAGCGAAGCTGACTATTCAGGGATGCATCACGCACTCCGCTTTGTTGTTGGTGGGCAAACGAGAAGCCAGTCATTTTCTGCCAACCCTGGCACAAATCACCTGGAAACTCGCAGGTGAAGAACAGGCATACGAACACTTTGGCCTACCGTTTTTGCTGACGACGACTCAGGTGCTGCATCGCATACGTAATATTGACTACAAGCTTTTTCCACAAAACCAATTACTGGCTACCGAAGTCAGCAAATATGACACTCGCGTCATCCTGGAAGCCTTGCACAACTGCATTGCCCATCAGGACTATCAGCTGCGCTCACGCATTATCGTCATCGAGCGTGTCGACAGATTGGTATTCGAAAATGCTGGCGGTTTCTATGAGGGTGAACCTGAGGATTACTTTAGCGGCGAGCATACGCCAAGCCGCTACCGTAACCCTTGGCTCACCCAAGCGATGGTCGGCTTGAACATGATCGACACCATGGGTTTCGGTATTTCCACCATGACCCTGTCCCAACGTAGCCGATACTTCCCGCTGCCGGACTACAACAAGTCCAAGGAAAACAAAGTTGTGCTGGAGATTTACGGGAACGTGATCGACGAAAACTACACCCGTCTACTGTTGGAAAATCAAGATCTGCCATTGAATACAGTCATGCTGCTGGACAGGGTGCAGAAAAGACAACCCATCACAGAAAATGCCGCGGTCTTGCTGCGCAAGCAAGGGCTTATTGAGGGGCGAAAACCGAATTATTACGCGGCCGCCCAAGTGGCGCGCAGCACGGGCAACCAAAGCGACTATATTCGCAACCGGGCTTTCAATGATGGCTACTACAAAGATCTGATTCTCGACTATTTGAGGCAATATGGGTCAGCATCACGCGTTGAGCTAGTCGCGCTCATCCTAGACAAACTGTCGGATGCTTTAGACGAAAAACAAAAGCAGAACAAATTTCGCAATTTGCTGCACTCGATGTCGACACGCGATCAAAGCATTGAAAAATCGGGCAGTTTGCACAAAGGCCGCTGGATTCTCAGAAGTTTTACTGACGCCATACCATAGACAAACTCTAGACAAACTCTAGACAAACTTTCTCGCTCTAAATGGGCCCGGTTAGCAACGGAGCACCAATGAGACAACAAATCCTGCTCACGCAATTTCCAAAGCTTCGACTCGAAAAGTCGCCCTCCAGCGCTGCCGGAGAGCCGTTCAACGAACCCGCCGCCGACGGCTTCATCCTTGGCGGCTTCACCTGGCGGCATACGAATCAAGACCCAACCCGTCCGGTGGTGATCATCAACGCCGCTACTTCAGTCCGTTGCCGACACTATTCGCGCTTCGCCGATTACCTGTTCGCCAACGGCTTCGACGTGATCACCTATGACTACCGCGGTATCGGCGAGTCGCGCCCCGCGTCGTTGAAAGGGCTTGAGGCCTCATGGTCCGACTGGGGCGCGCTGGATTTCGAGGCGATGCTGCAAAGGGCGCAACGCGAGTTTGCGCAACAACCTATCAATGTCGTCGGCCACAGCTTCGGCGGTTGCGCGGCCGGGCTGGGAACCTCCGGGCATGTGATTCGACGGCTGGTGACGGTGGGTGCTCAGTTCGCTTACTGGCGCGACTATGCCCCTGCTCATCGCTGGCGAATGTTTGGCAAGTGGCATGTGGTGATGCCATTGATGACCATGCTTTACGGCTACTTTCCCGGCAAACGCCTCGGCTGGCTCGAAGACACCCCCGCCGGTGTAGTCCGCGACTGGAGCATGCCCACCGCCCGATACGAGAAACGCCCCAGCGGTCGTGCCATCCATGCCAAAAACGGTCAGCTCCCCTTCGCCAACGTCACCGCCCAAACCCTGGCCATCAGCCTCAGCGACGATCCCTACGGCACGATTTCGGCCATCGAACGCCTGCTCGGCTACTTCACTGGCAGTACAAACACCCACCTGCGAATCGCCCCCGAAGACATCGGCGAAGAAGAAGTCGGACATTTCGCCTTTTTTCGCAGCGCATACCAAGCCACACTATGGCCCATTGCATTGTCCTGGCTGCAGACCGGCGAGCTGACCCCCGATACCCCCGGGTGGCGAGTGCCACGCAGTTGATTGATGCGCCCTCCCAACGAATTACGGAACAACGTCCATGGCCTCCGCCAACAAACAGAACAAACGCGCCTCCCGCGCCAAAGCCAAGGCCAAGCAGAACCGCACCCAGCGGGCCGCCGCGCCGGTCGAACTGGACCCGAACGACGATCGCATCGACTTCGAGTCGGTAGACCTGACCGAACTGTTCAAAAAAATGATCGACGCCGAAAAAACCAGCCAGCAAGCGATGTGCACAGCCTTCCTCGAAGACCCGTTGCTGGAACTGGTGTACGAACAGGAAGGCGAAGAAGGCGCGATGGACTTCATCCTCGCGGCACTGATCGAATACCGCCAATGGTCCACCGAAGCAGACGAAACCGGCGCCCTGGCGTGGATCGAATCCCCGGCCTTCCAGGCTGATTACGTGGCGGCGTCCGACGTCATCGCGACCCAAACCCAACAGAAAACCAACTGAGTTCCCATGGCATCCCTGAACAAGCAACAGAAACGCGCCAAACGCGCCAAGATCAAAGCCAAGCAGATCAATATCCACGGCAGAAAACCCGCCGCACTGGACGATGACCTGGGCGAACTCGGCGAGCCGATCCCGGAATACACCCTGGCGATGTTCAGCAAAATGCGTGACGCCGAAGCCATCAGCCGCAACGACATGCTGCTGACCTTGCTGTCGAACCTCGCCGGGATCATCAGCGACAATCCAGAACTGCTGGACATGGAAAACGCCGACAACGAAGCCATGGCCGCCACGCACCTGGCCGCCGATATGCTGATCGACTACCGCATGTGGGCCGATGGCATGGACCGCGATGCCGCCCAGGCCTGGCTGACCGACCCGCAATTCATCACCGATTTTGGCGATGCGCTGGACAGTTATCGTCAGTCGCTGGACCTGCCTGTTGAAAAGGCCGAGTAAGGCTATCCCGCAAGTAAAAACGGCCGTTTGTTGCTGACAGCGGCCGTCGTCATAGAAAAATGCAGGAGGTCCCATGGAGAAGATCACCCTTTTCATGAACAATCGAAGTCAGATCATCCACCTGCCCAAGACCATGGCGATGCCAGACAACGTTAAACAAATCAATGTTGTCGCCATCGGCAGGGCTCGGGTTATCACACCCGCAGGAGAAGCTTGGGATAGCTGGTTCGACGGTGATGACGTCAGTGCCGATTTCATGGCCAACCACGAAACATCATAGTTACCGATTTCGCTCAGAAGAATGGGCCCATAGATCCAGGCACAACAGACAAAACAAAAACGGCCGCTTGTCATCACTGACAGCGGCCGTTTTGCGTTACGCGGTACGAATCAGTTCAGGACCACCGCGCCCACTTTCTGCAGCTTGCGACGGCGAGCCACAAACAACCCGGCAGCCACCACCAACACACTCAGCAAACCAGTCGCGAGGATTTCCACGCGATGAGCGTCCTGGAACAGCAGATGGTCAGGGCCGCGACAATGAATACGATCACCGCGTAGGTCAGGCCCGGGAACAGCCACATGCTGAAGGCGATTTTTTCACCGCGAGCCATACGCTGTTTGCGCATACGCAGTTGCGAAATCGCGATCACTAGGTACACCAGCAACGCGATGGCGCCAGAACTGGCCAGCAGGAACTCGAATACAGCGGCCGGGGCCACGTAGTTGGCGAACACTGCAAGAAACGCAGCTGCGGTCGACAGCATCACGGCCCAGTAAGGTGTGCCGCTCTTGTTGGTGCGCTGGGAAACGGCCGGCGCATCGCCGCGTTTGCCTAACGAGAACATCATGCGCGAAGCGGTGTAGAGCGCCGAGTTCAGGCAGCTGGTTACCGCAACCAGAACCACGATATCGACGATCAGCTTGGCATTCGGGATCCCCATGCGCTCCAGCACGGTCTGGTAGGAACCGACGCTGGCGAGAATCGGGTCGTTCCATGGCACCAGGGCCACAACGATGAAGATGGATACGAGGTAGAACAAGCCAATCCTCCAGATCACCGAGTTGGTGGCCTTGGAGATTTGCTGGCCAGGGTTCTTCGATTCCGCGGCCGCGATGGTCACGATCTCGGTGCCCATGAAGGAAAACATGGTGGTCAGAATGGCTCCCAGCACCGCGCCCATGCCGTTTGGCAGGAAGCCCTGAGTGTCAAACAGGTGCGACACACCGCTGACCTGGCTGGTGGGCAGGAAGCCGAAGATCGCCAGAATGCCAAGGCCGATAAAGCCGATGATCGCTACGACTTTGACCAGGGCGAACCAGAACTCGAACTCGCCGTAGTTCTTCACACTGAACAGGTTGGTCACCGTTAGCAGCAACGTGATAACCAGGGTGAAGGCCCAGATCGCCACGTTCGGGAACCAGGCATGCAGGATGGTTGCGGCAGCGTTAGCCTCCAGCGGGATGACCAAAACCCAGAACCACCAGTAGAGCCAGCCGATGGTGAAACCGGCCCAGTGACCGATCGCGCGATCGGCGTACGTCGAGAAGGAGCCTGTGTCTGGCGATGCAACGGCCATCTCGCCGAGCATTCGCATTACCAGAACCACCAGAGCACCGGCGGCCGCGTAGGCCAACAGCACGGCCGGGCCTGCAGCGGCAATGGCGTGGCCGGAGCCAACAAACAGCCCGGCGCCGATCACCCCGGCGATCGACAGCATGGTCACATGACGCGGTTTTAGCCCCTGCTCGAGGCCGTTGGAGGAGCTTTGGCTACTACTCATTAAGACTACCTTTGCAAGTAAAGCGATGACGTCGGCCCGGTCTGACATTCCTTCTCGTAAAAAGAATCCAACAGGGTGTTTCTTATTCTGCACGCAATAATTGCGCCAAAATGTTTCATACGCCCGGTATGCGGGGCCTGAACGCCGATCGAACGGTTATCGCAAGTCATTGAGATTAATGGCATTCCGCCAGAGCGTTACCTTGCCACCCACTTCAAAAACGAATCAGCGCGCCGGAAACACATCAAAAAATTCAAGCACGCACAATAAAAGCGCGGATCAGGAACGTTTGGCCGGTTAGCGCTTCCAACACCCCGCCAAAGCTGGCAACATCGCGCCTTTTTTTACGCGACAGCCGCGTCAAAGCGTGTTCAAACGGCTGTTCGGTTGTTGATGGGGCGACAGTCTGCTGTGCCGATGCGACAACCTCCCACATGCCACCCGTTTACCATCCGTAGCGCTGTTGGCTGCCATTCGAACGCTATGCTAGCTTGGCCGCCTCGCCAGGAAGGCCGCCAACAGCAGGAGCGCAACACACTATGAGGAACGCACATGGCTGAGGCCACGCCCGCGCTTGAAATCCGCAACTTGCACAAACGCTACGGACAGCTTGAGGTGCTCAAAGGCATCTCGCTGACCGCCCGCGACGGCGACGTGATCTCGATCCTGGGCTCCTCCGGTTCCGGCAAGTCCACGTTCCTGCGTTGCATCAACCTGCTGGAAAACCCGCATCAGGGCCAGATCCTGGTGGCCGGTGAAGAACTCAAGCTCAAAGCCGCCAAGAACGGCGAACTGGTCGCTGCCGATGACAAACAGATCAATCGCCTGCGCAGCGAGATCGGTTTTGTATTTCAAAACTTTAATCTCTGGCCGCACATGAGCGTGCTCGACAACATCATCGAAGCCCCGCGTCGCGTGCTCGGCCAAAGCAAGGCCGAAGCCATCGAAGTCGCCGAAGCCTTGCTGGCCAAGGTCGGCATCGCTGACAAGCGTCACGCCTACCCGGCGCAACTCTCCGGCGGCCAACAGCAACGCGCGGCCATTGCCCGCACCCTGGCGATGCAGCCCAAGGTAATCCTGTTCGACGAGCCCACCTCTGCCCTTGACCCGGAAATGGTCCAGGAAGTACTTAATGTCATCCGCGCATTGGCCGAAGAAGGCCGCACCATGCTGCTCGTGACCCATGAAATGGGCTTCGCCCGTCAGGTGTCCAGCGAAGTGGTGTTCCTCCACCAGGGCCTGGTAGAAGAACAAGGATCGCCACAGCAGGTGTTCGAAAACCCGCTTTCGGCGCGCTGCAAACAATTCATGTCCAGCAACCGCTAACGGAGCTACCCG
This sequence comes from Pseudomonas sp. LBUM1673, assembly GCF_059695645.1. Taxonomy (NCBI): domain Bacteria; kingdom Pseudomonadati; phylum Pseudomonadota; class Gammaproteobacteria; order Pseudomonadales; family Pseudomonadaceae; genus Pseudomonas; species Pseudomonas sp. LBUM1673. Next base: position 373,198 of record NZ_CP166780.1, on the reverse strand, counting down.
CATGCAAAACTACAAAAAAATCTTCCTGGCCGCTGCCGTCACCCTGGCCTTCAGCGCCGGTGCCGCCGCCGAGACCTTGAAGATGGGCATCGAAGCGGCCTACCCGCCGTTCAACAACAAAGATGCCAGTGGCAATGTCGTCGGCTTCGACAAAGACATCGGCGACGCCCTGTGCGCCAAGATGAAAGTCGAGTGCGCCGTGGTCACGTCCGACTGGGACGGCATCATCCCGGCCCTGAACGCCAAGAAGTTCGACTTCCTGATCTCCTCGATGTCGATCACCGACGAGCGCAAGCAAGCGGTGGACTTCACCGAACCGTACTACTCCAACAAACTGCAGTTCATTGCGCCGAAAAACGTCGACTTCAAAACCGACAAGGCTTCGCTGCAAGGCAAGGTTATTGGCGCGCAACGCGCGACCCTGGCCGGTACCTGGTTGGAAGACAACCTGGAAGGCGTCGAAGTCAAACTCTACGACACTCAGGAAAACGCCTACCTGGACCTGACTTCGGGTCGTCTGGACGGCATCCTGGCCGACAAGTACGTCAACTACGAGTGGCTGAAAAGCGATGCCGGCCGTGCTTACGAATTCAAGGGCGACCCGGTGGAAGAAAGCGACAAGATCGGTATCGCTGTTCGCAAGGACGACCCTATCCGCGAGAAGCTGAACGCCGCGCTGAAAGAAATCGTCGCTGACGGCACGTACAAAAATATCAACGACAAGTACTTCCCGTTCAGCATCTATTGATTCTGACCTGCCTGACCGGCGCCGCTCGCTGACGGCGCCAGTCCTTGGCATTGCCTGCCGCGATTTGAAAAGAAATCCATGATTATCGACCTCTACGGATTCGGCCCGGCGCTCGCCGCTGGTGCGCTGATGACTGTGAAACTGGCACTCTCGGCCTTGTGCCTGGGGCTGGTGCTCGGTCTGCTCGGCGCCTTGGCCAAGACTTCCCCGTACAAGCCGTTGCAATGGCTTGGCGGTACTTATTCAACGCTGGTTCGCGGCATCCCGGAATTGCTCTGGGTGCTATTGATCTACTTCGGCACGGTCAACCTGATGCGTGCCCTGGGCGAGTTCTTCGGCAACCCCGAGCTCGAACTCAACGCCTTCGCCGCCGGCGTGATTGCGCTGGGCCTGTGCTTCGGCGCCTACGCCACGGAAGTATTTCGCGGTGCGATTCTGGCGATCCCCAAAGGTCACCGTGAAGCCGGCGTGGCCTTGGGTTTGTCGAAATTCCGCATTTTCACCCGGTTGATCATGCCGCAGATGTGGCGCATCGCCCTGCCGGGCCTGGGCAACCTGTTCATGATCCTGATGAAAGACACTGCACTGGTGTCGGTCATCGGCCTGGAAGAAATCATGCGTCACGCACAAATTGGCGTGAGCGTGTCCAAGCAACCGTTCACCTTCTATATGGTGGCAGCCTTCATGTACCTGGGCCTGACCATTCTGGCCATGACCGGCATGCACTTCATGGAACGACGCGCCGCTCGCGGCTTCGCGAGGAGCACCCAATGAACTGGGAAGTCATCATCAAGTGGCTGCCGAAACTGGCTCAGGGCGCGACCCTGACCCTGGAACTGGTGGCCATCGCCGTGATTGCCGGGTTGCTGCTGGCGATTCCGCTGGGCATCGCTCGCTCGTCGCGCCTCTGGTACGTACGGGCATTCCCCTACGGCTACATCTTCTTTTTCCGCGGCACGCCGTTGCTGGTTCAACTGTTCCTGGTCTACTACGGCCTGGCGCAGTTCGACGCGGTGCGTAACAGCTCGATGTGGCCGTACCTGCGCAATCCGTTCTGGTGCGCCACCGCGACCATGACCCTGCACACCGCGGCCTACATCGCCGAGATCCTGCGCGGCGCGATCCAGGCGATTCCACCGGGTGAGATCGAAGCGGCGCGGGCGCTGGGCATGTCCCGGGCCAAAGCGCTGTTCTATATCATGCTGCCGCGTGCTGCGCGCATCGGCCTGCCGGCCTATAGCAACGAAGTGATCCTGATGCTCAAGGCCAGCGCACTGGCCAGCACTGTGACCCTGCTGGAACTGACCGGCATGGCCCGCACCATCATTGCCCGCACCTACCTGCCAGTGGAGATTTTCTTCGCAGCAGGCATGTTCTATCTGCTGATGGCTTACGTACTGGTTCGCGGCTTCAAGCTGCTGGAGCGCTGGCTGCGCGTCGATGCCTGCCAGGGCCGTTAATGCCTGCGTGCTGACGGGCGAGGCCCTACTCGCCCGTTTCGCTGCGCTGGATGCTTTTCTGATCGAGCATCAGACACTGTGGAAACCTCGGCCGTTTACTCATCTGCAATTGCCTTGGGAAGCGTCCTACCCGGAAGTGGCTCAATGGCTACGCGGGCGGTCACTGGAGGATGCGGAAAACAGTCATAACCAACCGTGTTTGCTCGATGCGCCAGAGCCGTTTGCTTCATTGGCGGCGATGTCTCTTGAGCTGAGCGCGGTGGCTGAATTGCCGACGCATGCGCTAGAAGCGGCGGGCCATCGGTTGAATGTGGATGTACCGGGGCGCAAGTGGCAGCAGATTGAAGCGTTCGCCGGTCGTCTGCAGTTTGCTCATGCGCCGACACATTGGCTGGATTGGTGTTCGGGCAAAGGCCATTTGGGGCGACGCCTGCTGCAAACCGGGCAACAACTGACTTGCCTGGAATACGACCCGGCACTGGTCGCCAGCGGCCAGGCACTCAGCCAGCGTCATCAATTGCATGCACTGCATGTCGAGCAGGATGTACTCGCGCCTGGCGCAGCCGCTTTATTGAACGCCAATCACACGCCGGTCGCGCTGCACGCCTGCGGTGATCTGCATGTGCGACTGATCCAGCTCGCCAGCGCCGCCGGTTGTAAACAACTGGCCATCGCACCGTGCTGCTACAACCGGATCAGCCTGAACACCTATCAGCCGCTTTCCTGTGCGGCTGAGCGCTCCGACCTACACCTCTCCCTCGATGATCTTGCGCTGCCGATGAGCGAAACCGTCACCGCTGGCGCTCGCGTCCGACGCCAGCGCGATACCTCCATGGCCCGGCGCCTGGCGTTCGACCTGCTGCAACGGCAACTGCGCGGCGTCGACGAATATCTGCCGACCCCTTCCCTGCCCAGCGCCTGGCTGGACAAGCCCTTCGTCGATTACTGCCAGGATCTGGCGGCGCTCAAGGACTTATCCACAGTCGGCGCGCCAGATTGGGCCGCGCTGGAAGCCGCCGGGGGGCAGCGACTGGCCGAAGTGCGCAACCTGGAGCTGCTGCGCGGCCTTTTCCGACGCCCTCTGGAGCTGTGGCTGGTACTCGATCGGGCACTTTTTCTCACCGAACAGGGTTACGCCGTCCGCCTCGGCACCTTCTGTGAAACCCCACTCACGCCGCGTAATTTCCTGCTCCTGGCAGAACGCCCTTAAACAGTGACGACCTGTGGATAACTCTGTTGATGGAATTATCGTGGATCCAATATCCACGCTGTTTTACGCCTCAAACACTGCTGGTCATTTTTTGTTCACACAAATAAAAAACCCGCAAAACAGGGATTTGCGGACAAATGAGAACGAGTCTACAAAATCGTAATGAACAGACAATCGCCCCTAGACCATTGTGCATAAGCATTTAATCAAAATGACATAACCGCCGAATACCGGACACCCACAGCAGAAAATTGCACCTTGCAACACCCCTTGCTATACACGCATGCAAGGGCGCGACAGTGCGGCCATGAACAAGAAAAATCTGACCGACAGGATGCGACCGTGACGTTCATCTCTTACGCACAGAATTTCGAAGACATCCGCCTGTGGCGCACCCTTAAAAACGTCAAAAACGGCTTTTATATCGACATCGGGGCCAACGACCCCGCTCAGGACTCCGTCACCAAAGCCTTTTACGATCGCGGCTGGACTGGCATCAACGTCGAGCCCATGCCGAACTACTACCACGCCCTGTGCCAGCAACGCCCCAACGACATCAACCTGCAATGCGTGGCCGGTGAAAGCGCCGACGACCTGACCTTCTACGGCATCGCCGGCACCGGCCTGTCGACTCTCGACCCAGTCCTGGCCCAGCAACACAAAAACGCCGGTCTGGACGTGCGCAGCCAAACCGTCAAATCCCGCACCCTGGCCTCAATCTGCGAACAACACGCCCGGAACCGCCCCATCCATTTTCTGAAAATCGACGTCGAAGGACACGAAGAAAGCGTCCTGCAGGGAATGGACTTCACTCAATGGCGGCCGTGGATCATCCTCATCGAAACCCCATGGGAGCGCGACCAGACCTGGGAAACCCTCGTCACCGACGCCGGCTACCAGTCCATCCTGTTCGACGGCATCAACACCTATTACCTCGCCGAAGAACACCTGGCCCTCAAACCCGCCTTCGACATCCCGCCGTGCAACCTGGACGACTTCCAGTTCTGCCGCGGCCACAAATTCAGCCACCCCGTCACCGACGCCGAAAACCACCTCGCCGCCGCCCTGCAACGCGCCGAACACGCCGAAGCCCAACTACGCGCCCTGCAAAACAGCCGAGCCTGGCGCACCCTCCAGAAACTCAAGAAAGTACTGCTTCGCGTCTGACCGAAAGCCTGTGCAAAAATAGTCTGAATTCAGGGGTTTACAGAACCAACCCAATCGCTATAATCGTCGCCCTAACACGCCGGTATAGCTCAGTTGGTAGAGCAACTGACTTGTAATCAGTAGGTCCCGGGTTCGACTCCTGGTGCCGGCACCATATAGAACAACGACTTAGGTTCACCTCGCGGTGGGCCTTTTTCGTTTTAGGCTTCCGAAAGCAGAAATTTTCCCCGTTCGTTCCCCGTTTCTTTAAGAGACTGATAATTCCAACTCGTCAGTCATGCGCACCAAAAGCCATTTCAAACCAATCTACACCTCGCGCCAGCACCACCCTGGATCAGGGTAGTGGTCATTCATTGGGTGTTTCCACACGCGCGCCATTCGATGCTCTTTCATGGGGTTTGTTTTCGCAAATCGTCGTTCGAGGCTAAAGCGGTCGCTAGGATGACCTGGCCTCTCATTTCGTTAGGACAGGTGTCGCGACACGTTTTCTCATTGCGCAAAACGTGTCGTACGCTTGAGACTAATCGATGCAGTCCGGATAGGCGGACGGTGGTGCGGCACTTTGCCGGCCTCGCTGCCGGCCGGGATTTTCAGTCGGTGCTCGACTAGTCTTCTCAACTCGCGCGATTCTTAGGTAACGGCGATCGCCTGTGCGCCTGAAGGCCTTAAGAAGTGCTCACATACGCTTTGGCCTGCGAGATATTTACTTTCAGAAACAGGGATGGCCATGAAGTTACTTCAACGTTTGTTTAAGCAGGCTGAGCCTTGCATTGATCTTCGCGCTGGTCGAGCAGAGGATCTAAAAGCCCTTGGTGGCCTGCTGCAATTCGAGGCTGCTAATGCTCATTTTTTTGGGTTAAGTACCTCTAAGGAAATTGAGGGATATCTAGTCGAATTGCGATCTCAGATTGAGACCTTAGCTAAAGAAAAGCCGGTTCGTGTATCGCTCATTGCAATCACGGTTGATGTTGTTCCAGTTGGCTATCTGGTACTTATGGCTACTCCCGATGCTAACGTGATGGATCTGAATGTACTGGTCATTGATCCGCAGTGGCGTGGTCGCGGGTTGGCGCGCTTTGCTGTCCGTGAGTTGGTTTCACAACTGACGTTGGGAAGTCGACGGATGTTGGTTCGTTGTCTACCCGAGTCGAAAAGTATGATGAGCTTGCTAAAGCAATTGGGGTTTAAGGAAGTGCCCACTACTGATCTGATTGTGCGCCACTTCATGTCGCCGACATCGGCTGCCGAAGGGCACGCATAAAAATCAGCCAAGGTAGTAGTCGACCGGCTGAGCAAAGCATCCGTGCCAGTCGACCCTCATCAGTTTTCCCCTTGACGGGGTCTTGACGAGCGCGCCGAAAATTTTAGACGCCGCTGGTGGTGCTCTGACGATCTTGGGCGCTTGTAACCCTTATATTCCGTGGATCTCAGCTCGCTCCCACAGCATTGGCAGGCGCAAATCCGTCTAGAATCTGTCAAGACCTGTCAAAAATTTCGTCAAGGCTCCGTCAAGGATGGTCAGGGATTCGAGTTCGCTTTCCCTGGTGTATTCATGACTCGCCAGCCTCACAAGTCACCGTTATAGGAGTTCCCATTTTCTGGACGTGGCGGCTATCCAGTCTGCTGCCCGATCTGCCGTCACCCATGCTGGCCGTGGCTCTTGGGCAGAGTCGGATATCCTGTCGCCGCGTCGACCGTCCAATGCCTGTCCAGAATCTTGAGGCTCGTCACGCCTTGCCCAGACTGCCGGCGACGGTCAGTTCAGCAATGCCCTGGCGAATGAACACTAGGTTCTCGTCGAGCGTTTCGAGCGCGCCGCGCACGTTGCTGGCGATGTCTGCCGATCCGCGCTGCTCAATCCAGTTGGAAAGTTCTTCAACCGCCGCGCCCAGGGCAAGTTGGTTCTGATTCAGGCGATCGAACAGACTGGCGATCAATTTGGCATCCGTCATGGTGACTCTCCGTGTGTCGAGGTAGCGTAGCACCGGCATCTCGGCTCTCGGAATCCATTCTATGGGGAGGTCCAGAATCCGTCTGGGGTCTGTCGGGGGTATGAGACGTCAAGAGAGGCGTCTGTTTGACGGCCACCGCATGGGATAAGCCTTAGACGCCCCCCCGGCGCCGGTTTCGTCTCATGCCTGTCTCACATTCCGTCAAAGTGTGGTCAAAAGTGAAACGCTGAAGAGATGACCTGCTTTATTGATGGGGATGTAGGAGGGGAGACGAAGCTAAAGCGTTACAGGCGGTGCTGCTTAAGGAATCGAGCGATCTTTATTTTGACGTCGGGGGAATTGTCAAAGCCCTCTCGAATACGTAGGTACTCGCCGGTGAGGAACGGATCGTGAGTTCTGATCTGATTTTGTGCTACCCCAGTCTCGAGGGCGTCCACTTTTTTTATCACCGCTTCACGGTAAACGACCCAGCTGTCATGTCTAACGAACCGGTGTGAGCCAGGCAAAAGTATGCATGTAGTGTCTGTGTATTTGCCCGGATGAACTGAGGATATGTTCACCAGCAATACAACATTATCGCCCTGAAACGGGCAATAAACTGGGTCATTAATCACTATATGTAAGTGATCAGCCCCGCCAGTAGGGATCAACAAAGTTCCTTTCTGAAATATTGTCCCTGGCATCAACTGAACTCAGATATTTTCCTACCAAGGGCCCGCCGCTCACGGAGATCCTGTGCTTTGCTTTCAGCAAGATCTTCAGCCACGCCGAGGGCTATGAAGGTAGATTTCGGATCAATATCTACCGAGGTGCCGTGCGGGTCGTGCCATTCGGGGATGTGCTTATGAGTGTAGTCCCGAAGCTGGTATTTGCTCATGTGCCCAAATTGATGCCAAACGGAATCCAGTACCGAAAAGTCCGACCGGCTCAGTTCATCAAGGTCGTCGAAGTTTTGTAGTTCTCTAGCCAATTTCACTTCGTTATCAGACGGCGGAGAAATCCATGAGCTCCACTCAGCCGATCCGCGCTTACCTTTGATTAAATCTAGGGTCGCAGATAAAACGGGCCCATGAGGCATCGAAACTGCTCGATCCTCTGACATTGGAACGTCAAACCTATTCATCGACTCTCTATCAGCCAAGTACATCAGCTTGATGAGCTTCAGATTTGGCAGCGAACCTTCGGCGCGAGCCAAGAAGAAAGCCGCGATCTGCGCTACTTTCTGTTCACTGAAAATCACTTATTACCTCTCTTCCCCATTCCTTGGGGGTGGTCCAGCATACAAATGGTCGCGAATTATCAGCCGACCTACAGGTTAGTCAATAGGTCTGCCCACAGGTTCAGCCCAACGGTATCGATCTCCCCGGCTAACGGCGCATGCTATTTGCGTTAGCTATAGCACTCCCTGGGCACCCACGCACGTCCAGCGCCATAAAGAATCGACATAACCCTTCCGTTCGACTGAGTGAATCAGTCGGCAGCCGGGAATTTGTTTCGCTTAATGATCTGGGACTGGTTACACAATCTCGCGCGTTTACTCTGCAAAACTCCAGATTGTTAGTCAAAACACCTGCTTCTGGTGGAAACCATCATGGAAACCTCGCGCCTGGAAACCTTTGTATCTGATGTTTCGCCGGTAGCCGTCAGACTGGTTCGCGCCAGCATCGCGTTGGAGGGGGCGAACCGGACGTGCGAACCTCGGTGCGAACTTCGCCGGTACGCCCCCCCCGCCAATGCGTACCAATCGTGCGTACCTGGCTGCGTACCATCGGCACACAGCTCGCTCCCACGGAACGTTTGCGCACTCCAGGTGCGTGAAGACACTGCGTAAAGGGTGCGTGAAACCTTGCCGAGGGAGGGCTTCGCGCATTGACCAGGTGCGCGATGGACGTGCGCGAAAGACTGTGCGAAACACGCCGGCCGGAACTTGGTGCCTTCCATGGTGTAGTTTTGAAAACTGAAGTTTTCGCCTTTTCTTGCCCTCAAAGCTCCTGACCGTCAGTAGCAAGGCGGATTGTTCTATGTTCCATTAGAAGCAGGATCGCGGGGCAGTTTCGCCGGCGCGCACGAGTCGAATGCACGGAGCATTTATGGGCTTGAAAGTCACGATTGCAACATGTCTTCTAGCGTTTCTATCATCCAACGCATTCGCCCTGAATGTAACGATGAGTGTGACGTCTGATGGAAACGAAAAGCCAACCATCATCGGTCTAACCAACTTGCCGGATGATACTGAGCTGATAGTCGGTCTTCACTCCGTAGGTGGGGAATTCTTTGCCCAGTCTGAGGCGAAGGTTGAGAGCGGAAAATTTTCAGCGGGGAAGTTTTCCGAGGGAGAGTTTGCTTTGCCGCCAGGTCTTTACACCATTGAAGTGAGCGCTGGAATGTCGGCGGTCCAGCCAGATAGCGTTCAAGCAGTTTTTGGTAAGGAGGGTCGAAATCTGAAAGGACGATACGTGAAGACTTTGGGTATCGGCGGCGCCATTGTGGATTTCAGCACAAAAATGAAGTTGCCCTGAATTGCTAGCGCACATTGGTTTGTGACCAAGGGAAAGCGGTCACCGGTGGTGGTCACGTACATGGTCACCCCCTAGATGTCGGTGCTTGGATCAACCTCAAACCGTGGATACCGGAGTGGATAACGACCTGCTCTAGGCACTTGGCGCATGTTGCTTAGGCCCCGTCCAGTTAAATGCATTCAGTGCTTCTGAGAGTAGGCTTTGAAGGGAGCTCATAGACTCTGGCGAGACATCGACTTCGCCATAATGACCATCGGCCATAGTTGACCCATATTTTGATCCATTTAGGTTATTGAGTATCAGCGCCCCTCCGGGGGCATTCACCCCGCCATGATCAACAGGCTTCAGGTCCAATGGCTTACCACCTTGGCCTAAAAAACGCGCTCGATCCTCTAGGTGCTGTGCTGAGTTTCGAACCCCGCGGAGGTTTGGAAACTCCGTAGCCATTTTTTTATGCAGCTCTGTTACCACGACTGGAGTATTTTCGGTCTTCGACAGAACCCCTAGGAATTTGTCGAACCCATCGAGGGCGTACAGAAACGCTCTCGCATAGAGAAACACGACATTATGATCGAATTCCCTAGGTATCTTGCCTCTAGCCCACTGCTCTCTCTTAAAACGGACATCGACTTCAAAATGTACTTCTTCCCAATTGGTATGGTTAGTCATGCCTCCCTTTTCTTGCTCTACTGACTGCTGAATTTCGCGACGTAGCTGAGAATCTTGATCCCATTTGTTCGGGCCAAGAGATATGGTTCTTTCTTGCCTGGATTGCGCAAACAGGTTCAGGGCTAAATTCGCTTCGAAGAACTGGGACTGAAGATTTCTTAGCAGCCCGTCGATTTTCCATGACCAGTCGTGATCTTCGTAATCCAGCCAGGTGCCAGGGACGACAATCTCAAAAATAAACACAGAAACCTCCGAATGCTTTGCGTTAGATGGTCGAGTGTAGTGATTGCCTGCTTCCTTGCACTGCGCAAGCAATGGTTCGGTTCTTGTTAGGACGTTTACCTGGATGCAAGGGCTGGTGCCGACAGCGGGCATGGTGCCAGCCTGTTAATAATTACTAAGGCTGTGCAGCACCGGGAAGGCTCCGATGGAGATCCCTTTGATGGATGGTAACCAGGCGGGGTGGTTACTTTTGGTGGTTACCAGAGCGTTCATTGGTGGTGGTCACCACTCAGGGTGTCCGTGCCAGAGAGACCTCTAACCAAGGATGCATGAGTAGATAATGGCGACTTTCGACTCATTACGAACGGTTCGAAAGTATAGAAATCGGCGGCAACCATCCAGCTAAGCGTCGCTTTTCCTGCCCTCACAAATGACACGCAGTTGGAATGCATTCTCTCCGCTGACTCGATATGTTACCTCTTGGCGCCGAACATTCAGGGAGGCGTAACCAATCAATTTCAAGGATTTCGCTACATGCAGATGGGTTTCCGATTCGCTGCGTTTTTTGCCTTCGCACTGGTTGCTGGTTGTGCTGGAGGGAAGTCTGTCGCGAGGGATGCGGCAGTTGTCACTGTTTCCGCGTACGGGCCGGATCTGTTCGGTAAGCACGCGCATGGCGTGGGAGGACGTTTAGATGTCCGTGAGGGAGGGGCCACCCAGCTCAGCTATCCACCCATGGATGTGCGTGCTTGCAACCAATTTAATACAAGCTGCTCGTTGGGTATTGGCGTCGTTGACGGTAACGCTGAAATCATCTCGTCGAGCGCAACCGGCGCAACAGTGGCGATCAATCTGAATTACCGGGTGGGTCGTAGCTACTCACTTGACTCTAACGGTCAGCAGCTCAAGTTGGAGGTACCTTCTGATGTGCAGGCATTGCAAGCCAACCATGTGATCTCGAAGACAATCGATGTCGCCTACGGCGAGATCGTACATGTGCCGCTTCCATTCGGAGTGGATGTTGCAGTGTGTGCTCAGAATCAAATTGCTGGCGAAATCATTCCCGATCGGAACGTGTGTTCAAGTTATTGAGCGCATATTTCCGATCGTAGGGTTGGCAGCAGTGACGGTTCACTGCCATCTGCTGCCACTCTCCGAGGTGTTTGCTTAAATTGGATAGCAGGCCACCAGGCTGTGGGGAAAGCCTGGTGGGTTCCGCGCAGTTCGATCATGAGCGTTGGAAGGCGGATCATTCATGCGGCCGCCAGTCGCTCCATTTTTGTTCAAAGTGAGCTAGGGCGAATATCCGTTCCGTTTTGGGTACCGGACACCCTGAATTTTTGCTCATCTCCCACGCTCAGATCGGTTGAAGTCTCCTTCACTGGCTGGCCGATCTGCAGAGCGCATACACCGTTGCCGTCGTCATCGCCTGCTATGCCGATGATGTGACGACCCGGCTTGAGTTTGAAGCTCACCATCTCGCCCGTGTCGATTCGAGCCGCCTTCCTGCCGTCCACAAGAATCGTTGCGTAGCATCCGCCGGACGCCCAAAACCCGTTATCGCGACTGATCAACAGCCTTGCACCTCCTGGCACGTCGGCTTGATAGGCGAACGTCCTATCCGACGGCACTTTTTTGGCTGATCCCGGATCGACAGGAGTGCTGGAGCATCCGCTCAGAAAACCAGCGGCGCCGGCAGCAAGTAGCGTGAGAAAAATCCTGTTCATGTGGTTCGTCCTCAGATGTGAGCCGTGAATGTACATCACCTACAACTATGTTTTGTCTTCGGCGTAGATCGAGGCCGAGATGATCATTCCGCCCCACCGGCGCTCGCCGATGCAGATCGGTACCGGGTTGCCGCTGGTCGTGGTGTTTTTGGCCGAGCCGAATGCATAACTCGGCAGGTTTTCGGGGGAGGCGCTTTGCTTGAGGCCTGAGGCTTGGGGGCTGAGCATCTGGATGACACCACCGGCCGCGAGCGCGATTCCTGGCGCCAGCGTCGCCCCATTCGTGAACGGGCTCAGCACAATCAGAGCTACACCGAGGATCGTTTGTAGCAGGCCTGCCCGCTTACTGCCGGCGATCACCGGGACGATGCGCAGCTCTTGGGCACCGCCCAGTTTCAACTCCTTCTCGCCGATGTTCTTCCGGTTCCGGAAAACCGCGAACTCGAGGCCCTTGCTCTTGGCGTCCGCGAGATATTTCACAAATCCAGGGTGGTTGACGTCGATAGCCTTCACAGCCTCGCGCGCATCACCGGTTGAAAGCTCGTAGATGTGCTCCCGCCCGAACAGCTTCGCAGCCGACCCGCCGAGCAGAATCCGTGTTTTGGTGCCGTAGTTCACTGCCATTGCCATGTCTTACTCCTGAGCGCCCTGGGCGCTGTGTTTGGGGATTTCCATGCCGAGTTGACCGGCGAGGATCATGCGTGCGGCCATCGCGTCGTTTCGGATCGCGATCTCTCGGTTCACGTCGGGATTCCAGGCCGAACAGTGAGTCGATTGATAGGCCCGGGCGCCGCGGTACTCGACGCGCATCAATTCGGCGGAGATCCTTGCCTCTTCCTCGGTGAAGAAAGGCCCCTCGATCTCGACCTTTTCACCGTCGCGTAAATGCTGAACATTCCAAACGACGTAACCGCCGATCGTCCTGGTGTCACTGATGAAATCAGTGGTCTTGCACACTTCCGCGAAGCGTATGTGGTGGGACATGCGTCTCTCCTTCGGCGCCGTGGCGCCACTGATGGGCTGATGCCCGGTGGTGTTGCTCAATGTCGCGACACGTTTTCGTTATTCGCAAAACGTGTCGCGTAATGGGGCGTCTACGTTCCGACGATGCTCAAGATGGGCGGGAGCTTCGGGCCGAACGGCGCGCCAGGCGCGAACGGATCGGGCAGCAGGTGCTCCGGGCATTCCCTGATGAAGTTCGCGGTCGCGAGTTGGCAGGCGTTGAACAGTGGGGCGTCGTTCCATTCCTGGCCTCGGCGGGCGGCGCTTTCTTCGAGCGCATAGGCAAACACCAGGTCGGCCAGGCTGGCCAAGCCCTCCTTGCGCGCCGTCTCCTGCTCCACGGTGTTGATCGCGAGCAGATCGCACAGACGATCAAACCCCAGGCCGTTGGCCAGTCCCTCGGTGTCCAGCACCAGCGATCGCCCGAATGCGGCGAGTACCGTGCGCAGGTCTTCCCACTCGGTGCGGCGGTGTTCGGTGGCTTGCTGCTGGATCTCGTAAATCTTGGCGGCAGTGAAGGGGAGGTAGTGGCGCAACTTGCTGGCCTTGCGGCGCATGGCCCGGCGCTCTCCGCGGATCGAATCAACCCGCTCCCCGAAGATGCGGCAGATCCGCCGAGTGGTGATCAAGCTGGTGCTCATGCTGGCGCCAGGCTTCCTGGCAATGTCCAGCAAGGCAATAACGAGACTGGTGCTCATGGGCGAGCCTCCATAGGTGTGTTGTCGTAGCTGGCGCGCAGGTGAGCGCCAGCCGTGCAATGGCGGCCGGTGGGCGCGCAGCAGCTCCGACAAACCATGATGTGGTTGAGGTATCGGTCACGGGCCTGTCGCCACTCCGGTGTGGCGGTGGCGGCGCTTGCGTGTGGGCTGGCGCTGAACTGAGGAGCGCGATCGACGGGGCTGGCCAACACCAGGCGCGGGCGAGGCCGACTATCCACTTTTGGCGAGTCGGTACCGGTAACGGCTGGCGGCATCTGATCGAGCAACGGAGAGAGGAGGCTCATACCGTCACCTCACTCTGATTGCTCCATTGCCCATATGTGTCTCTAGAAAAAAATCGGGGGAACGGGGGAACAGTGGGAACAGCCAATGTTTCTGGGGCTTTCAGAGGGGGTTTCTGTTCCCCACGTTTTTTTGTGGGGAACGGTGATAACCAAATGCTCGTAAACGCGGACACGCTTATATTCAAAAACATGTTTGTGTTCCCCCTGTTCCCCATACCTTCAATAAGGGGGAACGGCTACAGGCCACGGTTTTACCGGCTGTTCCCCCGTTCCCCCTGTTCCCCACGTTTATAGGTTCCTGTGAACACGGGCATTCGTACTTGGTGGCATTGGTGGCATTGGTGGTCATGCGCTGCCCCCTTCGCTGTCCATGGCTTCGGGATCGATGACGTACAGGCGCGCTGAACCGCCGGCGGGGATGCGGTACTTTTTGGTTTTACGGCTATCTCGGTCGGTGTCGCGTTTGGCCAGGGCTCCACCCACCTCAAGCGCCTTGACCACACGGGTAAGGCCGAACCCGTGAGCGGCCTCAATGAGCGCCGACTTGTTAAACAGGTAGAGCCGCTTGCCGGCCACCAGCTCCCAATAGCCGGCGCGGTTGAACACCTTGGCGTCCACCTCTGAGGCATCCACGTCGGAGAACCGGCTGCTGCCGTGTTTGTCGATAAAGTCGATGATGCCGGCCAGGATCTGGCGGTCTTCTGCGTTACCGCCGCCCACACGGGAGAGCCATTCGCCATAGAGCAAACGACAGTCGGCGAGGGCGGTACCCGGCTCCCAAGGCAGCAGGCCGTAGGCGATGGCCATCTCGCCCGCGAGCGCGATGACGGCGAACCGGTCGGCTACGCGCCCGGCCTGGGCGTTGTCCTCGACGAACTGGGCGCGGATGCCGTCAAAGTCACTGAGCAGGCCGGGCTTATCGTCGGCGGCGACAAGGCACTCCACGAACGCTGGCCCCAGGTGGCCATGGTGGGCGCCGACCGCCACGGTGAGCTGCCGGTGGAAGTCCGCTCCCTCAAGCCCGTGCAACTCATCGAAGGCCCGGTGTGTGCGGGTGCCGGCGTTCACGTCGACCATGCGCAGCTCGGCGCCAGCGTGGGCGGCATTGCCGGAAATGGCGGCGTGTTCGGAGAGCGAGCGCTCGCCGCTGGAGAGCGTCAGCAGGCGCCAGCTCAATTTGGCGCGGCCTTCACGCTCGCGGGTCATGGTGCCTTTGCCTTGGCCGTTGGCGAGGGAGTAGGCCATTTCCTGTACCCGTTTGGGGTCGGCGCGCTTGATCTCGTCCAGTGGAAGGATGGTGTCATTACGGCTCGACGCTTCGATCTCAAGCCCGCCCTTGGTCATGTCCCAACTGGCAGCGAACACGCCCGGGTCGCCCCACACCGACGACCCGATCAGTTGCGCCAGCGACTTGCCGCTCGAGCTGTCGCCCACCAAGTGAACACCGCCACCCAGCACGCCAACCAAACTCAGCAATGGGCCGGCCAGCGAGCAGCCGATCGCCAGTGTTAGTACCGGATTGCCCGCGCACTTGGCTGCCACCTCCGACTGCCACAGCGCCAGCTCACCGCGCCGACTGAAAAGCACCTGAGCCTTGTTGCTGGCCTGGTACCGCACATTGGCGCTGCCGATCGTCCGCCCAGGCAGCACGAACGCGCCCGACTCATGCCAACCTGGCCGGCTGGTGGTGGCAAACACTTCTGCAGGATGCTGGTCGAGCAGGTACTCCATGAAGGTGCCGCGTTTCTTGAGCGCGATAATGACGCCCATGCCGAATAGGGCGCGCCGGGCATCCTCTCCGCTGCCGCCGAACACCTCCATAGCGATGATCCATTCCTTGATGCCGCCTTCAGTGACCAGACGCAGCAACCGCCCCTCGCTGCCATCATCGCTGTTGGTGGTACGGGCCACGACCGTGACGGGGCTGGAGATCCACTCATCAGTGATAGGCCGATCACCGGTATCGCCCTCGGCGTCATCCTGGTCAGCGGCGGCGCGCTTGAAGCTGTGCCAGTAGACACCCGGGCGCAGTTTGCGGCCTTTCTCATTGGTCACCCAGTGCTCGTACACCGACCAGCAGGGACGATCAGGCGCAATGGTCGCGGCATCTGGCCGAAGGTTGATCACGTTAGTGTCAGGCTTGGACATTGGCGAGCTTCCAGTTGGCGAGGTCGTTGAAGTCGGTGAGGTGATTGGGTGCGCCTTCTGGCCATTCAGGAAAAGCCACCTGCCCGCCTACTGCCGCCGCCGCGGCGTTCGCCGCTATGCGTCCCGGGTTGCCGTCGGTGAGCCGGTCGTCGTCGCCGGCGATAACAATGGGTTGGCCTGGGTAGCGGGAGCGAAGGCCCATCGCCGCCGGGATCAGGTTGCCTGCGTTCATGGCGGCAGCAACGACGTAGCCGCCGTGCTGGTGGAGGCTGGCGGCCGTCGCCCACCCCTCGCAGATGCAAAGCACAGAACCGGGCTCAATGATGCCCAGCGGCGAATAGGTGCCTTTCACGCGGCCACCGGGCAAGAAGCGCTTGGCGCCGTCGGGAGCAATTCGTTGTAGGTTGACCAAGCGCCCTTCCAGGTACAGCGGGATCAGCAGATCAGCGCCGCGCTGGCGCAAGCCGTGGGAGCGAACTCCTTTGGCTGCGAGGTATGGGTGGTCTGGCGCGGCGCGGCGCGCATTGCGCCACCAGTGGTTGGCCTTCTCGGCGGCCTGCTGCTGGCGCCGGTGTTGCTCGGCCTCGCGTTGGCGCCGGGCCTGATCAACTCGCTCCCGGATCTGCGCGGCTTCGCGGGCGTCAACCGGCTCACGACTACACCAGGTGCTGGCGCCGCCGGATTTCCAACTGCCGAACGCGCCAGAGGCGATACCGTCCAGGTACAGCACATACCAGCCGTTGAGGGTGTCGGACTTGTCATCCGGGACGCGGAACCGGTGAATGGTGCTGTCGGGAACGGGCAGCCAGTCGAGCGGGCCATATACGGCTTGGAGCGCATCGCGGAATAGAATCGCGGCGTCAGTCATGCGGCCCCCTTCGGCGGGGTGAACCGCTTGGCCAAGCTCTCCAGTTTCTGGGTCAGGCGCTCCAGTTCATCGCAGTGACGGCCTTGGTCGCCCTCTGCGATGCGCAGCTCCAGGAAACCAATCAGGGTTTCCACCAGCAGCACATAGCTGGCGCTGTCGATGTGTGCGCCCGTGGTGGGCGGCACGCCGCTACCCTTGCGCTTGAGCGGAGTTACGTTACCCACGGCGTACCTCCCGGCGATCAGCGCCAGCAAAGGCCCGGCAGACCTGGCCGTTGTTCACGCCGTGCCAGTGGGTAATGTCGTCGATTGAATCAACCAGGCAGGCCGTCACTTGGGCGCCAGTACTACGCATAACTACGCGTCCACACTCGGCGTCGGCCTCGGTCAAGAACGGCCCCAGCAACGCCTTGGGCACCTTCGGGTGAGTGACAAACCAAAGCTCGGTGGCTTTTTTTGGACAAGCCGATCCCGTTGACGCTGGCGCGCCATTTTGAATTTTCATGGTTTAAATCTCTTTGGAGTCGGTCGGTTCGAACCGTGTTGCGCCGCCGCGAATAACACGAAGCCCAATTACCGCCGCCCGGGCCACGCGATCAATGAAGCCAATTTCAAGACAGGTGTAGCGGCCACCCATCCCGATAAGTGCGAACTGGATGGCGTAGAACGCTTCGGTTTCATCGTGGGCCGCCAAGTCGCGCACTTCACCTTCGAAGAAGTCGACACCCTTCTTCCAGTCAGCCGCTACACCGGGATTGTTCCGCGGCCAGTTGATCAATCGCCCTTCGGAATCACGCTTTGTGAAGCTCAGATCGTCCCGTGTTTGAATGGCGGTGCTCATTTGGCCACCTCCGCAGAATCCAAAGTTTTCTGCATTTTCTCGACCTCACAATCGACGTAGTTCGCCCAGTCGTAACCCAGGAAGCCACCGAGGTTTGCCAACTCCTCGACGTCGTTTGATTTGCCGTGCTTCAAATCCTTGATGATGGAGTTGAACAGCACCCGCATGTGATTGATCCGTTCGTGGGTAGCACGAAGAAGGTCGAGAGCATCGTCGGCGATGTTGGCGCTGGTCTGGGTCATTGCGCACCGCCTTGAGCTTCCAGAGTGCGGACGATGGTCATGTGGGCGTTGTAGCGGGCGAGTCGATCGGAGAGGGACGAGTTTGCGCGGAGAGCGCTCAGCGCCATGCGGCGGTGAGCAAAGGCGCGAATTGCGGACGGAATTAGGGCGTGTTTCATGGGTGGAGCTCCGTTTACTTCATTGGAGCCACTCCAGTCTGCCGCCAAGCAGATAAGGGTGGCGAGTTGCACAGGATTGGCGGACCGGGGTAAACGGAACCCGGCGCACCCGAGGGTGCTCCTGCGCAACCCGCCATAACACGAGAATGCGGGCACAAAAAAAGCGCCTGCAATCGTAATGGGGGCGCTGTTGCGCCGTTTACTGAGCGACCCGCCAAGGTCGGTCGCTGAATTTGCAGCGACAGGCAAACCATACCGACGGGCGCGACTGCTGGCAAGAAAACTTATCGACTGTTTGTCTCTGATCATAAGCATAGCTGTCATGCGGCATCACTCCGAAGGTGCTTGGCCGTCAGGCTTTGGACGTAGCGCAGTAGAGATGCTTTGCGGGCTGCGAAGTCTTTCCCCTGGCCGATCAGCAACACGTCGCGGATCTCGATCAGGGTTACCAGCACCAGCTCATGCGCGCTGAGTTGATCGCGATTGCGGCCGGCGAATTGTCCGGTGATTGCCTGGTTGATCAGCTTGGCTTCATTGATGAAGTGGTGGCGTTGGGGAGTCTTGCCGCTCTCCTCGTGGGCGATCGCCAGCGCTTCACACAGGCCGCGATAGCCGACGGCCGATTGCTGGCGGGCATGCTGCCAATTGGCTTGGTCGCCGCGTACCAAGGCATCGATCTGCTCGTCGCACCAGATTTCAAAATCCACAGAGAGCCAACGAGCGAACTTCACCGCGAGTTTCGGGTGAAGCCAAGTTCCACTGTTGGCGGTGTTGCCCCGGCGAGTTGTCACGAGGGTAATGCGGGATTTCCCCGTATTACTCTCAGCCATCCTGCTGGCCAGCTTCTCGATGTACTCCTCGGTGGAGCTGAGGCGCAGCCATTCATTAGGAACCTTGCCGAAGCGTGTGGCTGCTACGGTTGCGTTGATCCAGCCGTCGGTATTGAAAGAGACGGCCTGACCCTGGTAGTCGAAGGGAATGATACGAGCGCTCATGCTGCCACCTTCTTGCCGGGTTCAGCGATCAGGGTGTAGACGGCAACACCACGGTGGATGCGGCCCCACTCGTCCGTCATCGTGATGCGGTTGGTAATGATCTTGTAGCCGGCATTGCGCAAGTCGCAGATACGGGCGCCAGGACGGCAGATGTTCAGCTCGCGCATGATGGTGAACGTGTCGGATTGCCCAAGGCGCAGGTGTGGAACAAGCCGTGCGTTCTGAGCGTTGGCGCTGGTGTTACTGTTGCCTTGCGAAAGGCTGCGTTTCTCTTCGAGGATCGTGGACTTTTTCATTTCAGGCCGCCTCGTGATTTGAGCCGACGCCGACACGGTTCATTTCGAGACACAGGCAAGCGGGAATCATGAGTACCGGAGAGATTAAGGGTACAAGAAGAGATAGAGCCGATTTTTTTAGGGCGGCCGTTCCCGTTCCCGCATCTAGGCAGGACTGATTAGTCATCATGGGTTAAGCCTCCTGGCTGAGCAGGAAGGATTCCACAGACTCGGGCTCCCAACGGACGGAGCGGCCGAAGCGAATAGGAACTGGAAAGCCGGGAGTCTTGGACCAGCGCCACCAAGTAGCGCGGCTGACTTGGTACTTCGCGCAGAGCTGGGCGGCGGTAGCGCGGGCGCCAGGTATGGGCAGGTTGGGTGTATCGGTGCTGCGAGCGACATTTGATGTCATTGGTGATTTCTCCAAAAGCGGAAAAACCGAGGGGGTGGGCCTGCAAGTCATCGGAAACAGTATCACTGGTTAAGAAACCAGTAGCGCATTATTCCCTCCGGTACTACAGTCCGCCCGAGCTTTACCTTTTACGGTAAACCGTAAACAGGTAGAGCCATTGAAGCCGTGTCAAACGCTTCTCCCCTCGGGGTTGTGTGCTGGCCTAGCTGGTATGCAGAGGACGCTCCAACGTCCTTTCCCGAATCAGCCCCTGGTCTTCGACCACCAGGGGCTTTTCTTTGTCTGCAATTCCAATTCCAGCAATCCTGTCAGTAAACACCAGCCAATCAACTATCAAGGTGTCTCATACATCGACAGAACGCTGTAGGCGTGCTCGCATGGTAGCGGCGCTTTTAAAAAAAAGAACCTGTTTTTTTTGAATCTCCTTTGCATACTTTGCATAACTTCCTATCCCCGGACATTTTCTGGTCGAAACTTACTGTACCACTGCGTCCCACCAGCACTCATGAGAACCCATGAGCACTCATGAGAAGGCAAGCAGCACCCTGCATACCGTTCGTCGGAACAGGGCGTAATGCCCTAATTACGGGGTTCACAGGGGGGGCTGACGAGGCCCTCAGTAGCCCCTACCACGAATCGTCTGCCCTTCGTAGCTGAGAATTTTTATACATAGATTCGCTAACGTTAAGCCATGTCGCGACACGTTTTGCGAATTACGAAAACGTGTCGCGGAATTGATTAATGTGACGTGGGGGCGTGACGAATGGACTTCCACTTAAAGTGTAAATCCATCCACTTAAAGTGTTGTTAAACACCGTTAAGCGCTGTTATTCACAGTTATTCACAGTTATTCTGTTTATTCGCTCTTATTCGCTGTTATTCCCACTTATTCGTAGTTTCAGAGTGTTTTCAGCAGGGTTTGTGGAACGGAATATCGCTACAAGCCGCGTACTATGGGGATTCAGCAGAGGACTGCTGGTGGTGCCCTATGTGCTTCAGCGAACGACAGGCTGGGATATCTGGGGCATTCAGGACATTGAGTCGGGGATTATCTTTTTCCGACGCGAGATGGGAAGTACGTTTCCGGCGCCCTTGGTTTCCCCCAGCACCTTAGCCAGCGCTCGGTCGAATAGCTCGATAGCTCGACGTTTCTCAGGTAACGCCGCTTCGGGATTGTTTCGGTAGTGCCGAGAAACGACACCTGTCTGGCCATGAGCCTGAAGGAGATCTGACAAACGATCATCAATACCGTGCTTCTGCATAAGCTGTGTGCAGGTCCGGCGCAGGTCTCTCGGGGAGAACGTCGGGATCTTCGCGCCAGCGATTAACACGTGCTTGGAATCCAGCCAGTCTGCAACGGCATGGGTCGGACTACTGATCACAAAGGGCTGTTTACCGTGTGTAGTCCAGGGCCATGGATGATCACCATTGATTTCCCGCACTTGCCGCATTATGGCAATGGCTCGATCGGAGAGCGGTACCAGGTGCGGCCGGCTCATGGTCTGACCACCTCGCCCCTTGCGGTGAATCAATAGCACCGTGCCCGCGCCTAGATCGTAGTCCGCCCAAGTGGTTTCGATCAGGTTCTTGATCCGCTGACCGCCAGTTGATATGACAAACTTGAATAGCAGCGCCATTACCGGACCAATACCGTCCGTACTCTGAACCGTCTCCCAGAATTGCTTAAGTTCAGCATCAGACAGGGCTCGTTCGACAGGGGCCGAGACTTTATCGACCTTCACCATTGCTGCAGGGTTGATCTCAAGGCTATAGGTCTTCGCATTGGAGCGGCCAACCATACTCTCAGCCGTGAGCCCATGGTTGAATGCCGCCACCAGAAACGAACGCATACGATCCGCCTGCACTTTGGAGCCGCGCTCCCAGATCGGATTGAGAATGGTGAGGATGTGGTCAGCCCTAATATCCCGGGCCTTCATCCGCATTACCTCTGGGTGAGGCTCTTGCATGTTCGTCTTGAGCAGCCGTTCCAACTCCTTCACGACGCCTGGCGTCGCCTTCACGCGGCGCGACTCAATGTAATCCAGGAACAAATCGTGAAAGCTTCCGCGGGACGCTTCAATTTCGGCGAGGCGGAAACGCTCTAGCCGTTCCGCTTCTTCCAATGCAGCTGTGGCTGCACGACTAGCCGCGGCCGCTACTTGTTGTACCGAGATGTGCTCCAGGTACTTGGCAATACCGCCAGCGGCAGCGGCCTCAACTGAAATGCGCATAGCCTCACCGCGGATACCATCCAAGCTCTGCTCGTCTGTACCCACACGCGGCTTCTTCGCAAGCGTCCCGAGAGGCAGCCGCTTGTCGCTGTCCGATGTGCGTTCCCGGTAGTAGGCCTGAATCGCTCCGGAAGCTTTACGTTCGAGCAGCAAAGTCCCCTTTCCGCGAGAGCCGACCGGCTCCGACTGACGAGTCTTTACCGCATAGGCTTCCATCTCGGTCATTCGCGTACGCTTAGCCATTCTTTCCCCGTTTTCCCCATCCGTTCCCCGTTTCTCATGCAAAGGTACGCTAACAGGTGAAACATAGAAAGACACCGAATTGGCTACAGACCACGTAAACCCTAGACCAAGCAAAACAGGTGATACTCGATGAAGCGGGGCGAAGCCTCAGAGCAAACGGCTTGTAATCAGTAGCTCCCGGGTTCGACTCCTGGTGCCGGCACCATACAAGGTTCCAGAGAAGGCTTTCAAAATCTCTGGAACCCCCGAAAAACCCGCCTTCTGGCGGGTTTTTTCGTTTTGGCGTTCCGGTAAGCTTGCTATCGCTACTGCGCAAATCGCTTATCCAGAACCCATGGACCTGGCAAAGGAAAACATCTGGACTGATTTTTGATTCACCACATCAGGACGCACTCAAAATCGACGCGCTATTACTACCTGCTGACCATAAGCCTGATTACTCTGCGCCTACAACTACGACGCTAACGCCAAATAGGGACGAGCAACCGGTCAGCCCGTGTACGTGAGTAACTGCGTAAGCATCAGCACCAGAGGAATAGTGACGGCAGCAAATAATGTCTGGACGGTGATAATGCCGGCGGCCAATTGGTGGTCCCCTCCCAGCAGCTTTGCCATGATGTAAGCGGACGGGGTGCAAGGCAATGCATTGAATAGCACCACCGTCGCCAGCACTGCACCAGAAATGCCGAGGGATGCACCTATGAACAAGGTGGCCACTGGCACCAGCAGTAACTTCACGAAAGAGGACTGCATCACCGGCCCGTGTCCGGCCCTGGCCGCTCGAATGTTCAGACCCGCGCCGACGGCGAGCAAGCCCAGAGGCAAGGAAGCGCCACCCAATATCTTCAAGATGCTGTCAATCGCGACCGGCAAAGATAATCCGCTGCTGTTGAATGACAACCCTGCCAGCACAGACAAAATGACCGGGTTTTTGACCAGAGCTTTGATAATTTGAGGCCAGCCGGGCTTGCTGCCCTCCCCATAGTGCATCAGGACTACGATTGAGCCCACGTTCAGCAGGGGAATGGCCACGGCAATACTGATAGAAGTCACCGTCAGCCCGGTATGCCCATAGGTGGCAGCCGCAGCTGCAACGCCGATATAGGTGTTAGGGCGCAACGCGCCCTGCATGACCGAAGAGAAAATCGGTCCGGATTGCTTTAACCATATCCGCCATAGCCAAAGCGCCATCCCACCAATAAACACCGCACCAAGAATCGATAACGCAATGGGCTTGACCGGAAACTGACTCAAGTCCGCCTTGCCGACCAGAGAGAACATCAAGGCGGGGAAGAGGTAGTAGTAATTAAGCTTTTCACAAGGCAGCCAAAAACTGGCATCAATGAGATTTCTGACTCGCAGGACAACACCCATAGCGATCAGGAATATTATTGGCACCAGGGACAGCAAGGTAATTACCATCATTTAGTTACAGATATCCTTTGGTCAAAACAATTACTCCGTACACAGCAATAAAGAAGGTGACAAGCCTTTCATAAGTGAAAGCACTAGTTCTTTTGAACATCAAGTTACCCACAACAAGATAGACAAATAGAGCGAGTGGCGCCGCGACAAAGCCGTACAGACTCAACGCATCAAATTTAAGAGCTGCCAGCGTAGCTAGTTGTATTAGCCCAAATGCCAGGTAATAACGCGATATCGCCGTACGAATTTCAAGCTTACCTTCTTGAGTGGAAGAGGCATAAAGGGCAAGCAGCGCTCCTCCCATATTGGTAAGCCCATGTACCGCGCCCATGACTACAACAAATAAGCGTTCATTTTTGCTCAGTAGTTGTTTCACCCTCGCCCTGAACGCTGGACTGAGGCGAACCAGTGCGGAAAACAGCAATACTCCGCCGACCAGAATATCAATATTTATTTTCAACTGGAGTTTCAGTATGAGCGCCAAAAAGCCAAGCACAAAAAGCGTACATATGACTATGTTCTGTTTTTCTCGCCTCTGGAATGCGATGGAGCCTGATGTGATGACTTGTGTTAATGAAATCAACACCGAAGACGGCAGCAATAAAGCCAACACCGTCGAAAACTCAAACCCCAGCAATAATAATGTAGGTGTCCCAAAAACCAGGATGCCCATGCCGAATATAGACTGGATGACAGCGAAAATAGCCACTATCAAAAAATAGAGGTATTGATCTTCCATTTACGCAACCTCGATAGCCGCCGAACGTTTGCGCTCGCTCACATTGCCCAGCCACGACTGTATGTTCAGCGTTCGCAGCAAGTTCCCACTCAGATGTGTGTAATCAGATTGTGTACTGAGAATGAGCGTGTAGTCATCTTCACGTACCAACTGACGCTCAAGCAGTGTTCGTATCAACTTGGCGTCTTGGGCACTACTGGATAATTCCGTCAGATTCAGTGCGATACCGGTGACGCCGGGAAACAAATTCCAGCTGCGCGTTACAGCAGGATCGTGCCCTACCGCAATAACCGGAATACCGCTGCCTGACATGGATGCGATTCTCACGCCATACCCTGAGCGTGACAGCACTATGATTTTGGTCACGGGAAGCGCTTGGGTAAGCGCCTGTATGGCGCTGCGAATATCATTTTGCTTATCTGGAAACGCGGTTTCCCGGTGATTCGAGATATACCCTTCCGCCAGTTGCGATATCCCGGATATCCTGGAAACAGCCTCCACTGGATAACGACCCACGGCTGTTTCGCCAGAAAGCATTACCGCAGCGGCCCCATCGAATACGGCATTTGTAATATCACTGACTTCCGCTTTGGTCGGTAATGGGTTCTCGATCATGCTGTGCAGCATTTCGGTTGCGACTATCGTGGGCTTGCCAGCAAGAGTGGCTGATTTCAATATTTGTTTCTGATAAATAGCTACCCGATCAATGGATGTTTCAACTGCCAAGTCCCCACGGTCAATCATGATGACATCGGCTGCAGAAACCACTTCTTCCAAATGCGCAATTCCGCCGGCGTTTTCAACCTTGGCGACTATTTTAGGGGTGTGTCCGTCAATAAGGGAGCGAATGGCCTCGATATGCGCTTTGCTTTCCACAAAACTGATGCCGATGTAATCAACACCTTGTGTTTTGGCAAAGGCAATCATGTCCCGATCTTTTGCTGTCACCAGTGATTGGCCGAGGTCGATCCCTGGAACATTTATACCTTTACGACTTTTGAGCTGGCCATCCATGTCTGCACGGACTGATATGTCGCGTCCCGTAACGCTGGTCACTTCAAAGGACAGTGTGCCGTCGTCTGCAAATAACTTGTCCCCTGCCTTCAATCGCTCATGCAATTTATCGTACCCCACCGGTACTTTTTCTTTCCCAGTGTGAGTGATATCGGTCGTCAGAATAATAGTCTGGCCCGCCAGGAACACCGGTTCGTGCTCTAACTGCAAGGTTCTTATTTTGCGTCCAGGTATATCGAGCAAGATCGGTGTGTCGGGGAGAGTGTCACGTATCAGTGCGATGGTTTCTTCGTGCCAGGCAAGATTGCTGTGGGAGCCATTAAGCCGTGCTACCGACATCCCAGCCTTGCTCAGAGATAGTAAAATTTCGGGATTACGGGACGCCGGACCTATTGTCGCTATCACTCGTGTTCTTTTCATTTAAATAACCCTGTCCATGTTGGTTTCGGCGATTTATGTCATTTTTATGACATGAACGGAAATACATTTAATCGCACTAAATGGATCCAAAAGGAATAAGCCGGGAGACTGACGAAACGGGAGCGCATAAAAGTCGCCCTCCTGGATTCGTCGGCTTCAAGGTTGACGAGGTCATGCGCCAAGAACATCGAGCAGATGAAAAGCTATTTGTTGGACTGCCCTGGCCCGGCCAAGGTGGTGCGGTTGGAAGAAAAAAATCGCCAAGCTGAAGACTCAAATGAAAGAGCTTCAAGCGATTGAAATCCAGCTCAACGAGTCGCCGGATAAGCAGGTTTCGCTAACCGATCCGGACGCCCGTTCGATGATGACTCGCGGAACTGGAATCGTCGGCTAAGCAGTTGCTCAGCTTTATTCATATGCCTAACGTAAGGTTGAGGGGCGCGCCGCTTTTGGGGCGCCCCTCTCAAACGCCATGTCAGGTGCTGAACCTTTCAAAGCGGAACGACAGGAATGCATATCTCGCACTCGAATGTCCCTGCCTCGCAGGCCGCACCTTTCGGGAAATACTCAAAACATGGCCGGGCATCAAGTTGCAAACCACTGGAAGGCAACCAGTCCCGAAGTAGCGCCGCCCACGCCTCACCCACCTGCGCGACTGTGCCATTGAATTTGAGTACCGCATATTTGCCACCTGGAATGGTTGTCTTGAGCGCACCACCCGTTGCCATGAAATCAGGCGACACTTCGGCACAAGCGTCATATCTGCATTGCTCGGGTGCGGTGATGCTCGGGTCGTCATGGCTGATGCCGTAGCGCGCGTGGTCCGCGCCAAGCTTGTTCATGACAGCCCATGGCACATAGGTATCCTGCCAGAACCGCGCGATCGGCTCGCCGTAGGGGCCGAGGTGGCGAAGATAGGCAACCGTTGCGGGCTCGCGGTCAATAAGTGTGACTTTCATGATGTTCTCCTTGTTGAGATTTCGGGAGACCTCATGCTGTGCGAAAGGCACCTGTAATGCCTGACCGTGCTTGCTATTCACCTGACCAGAATTGCTATTTGCAAGGCGTTGTGATGATTGATGTCTGCGCCATTGCGTTGGCGAACAACCAAACCGACTTTTGAAAGCGCGTGTAAATGCTTCGGCAGAACCAAAACCCACCGACAAGGCAATATTCAGAATCCTCGTGCGCGGTTGGGCCGCAAGCCGCTTGGCCGCAATCTCGACACGCCGACGCCGCAGATAGTCACCAAACGTTTCACCCATCCATGCGCAGAAGAGTCGGTGGAAGTGGAACGGGGAGAAGTGTGCGACTTCGGCCAGCGTGTTGAGGCTTAGCGGTTGTTCCAGATGCTGATCGATATATTCGAGCACCCGATGCATTCGGCCTTCGTATTCTGATCTGCTATCGCGCGAAACCGAAGCCATGTAGTACCTGATGTTTGAGTTAACCGGCCCGCGGAGGCAGGACGCCTTGGCCGGGTTGGCGAAAATGTACCGCGTACCGCCGACCGGGCCAAGGTGGCCTGCCGTAGCGGGCCCGGTTGAACGAGGGGTCAGGCGTCACTCGGCCGATCGATTCGGCATGAGAGCAGCCTGGAGAGCGGACTTCATGTCACTTGGCAGTGTCCGGACACCCTTGATGACGAAGGTGCCGCCGTTTTGCCAGTGAGTCTTGAGGTCAGCGAGTGACTGGGCGTTGTGAGCGTCAAGCGCTCGAATCTCCAATACCGCTTCGGTGCTTCCCTCGACAATGACGGGTATCCCAATGAGCAACTTTGGACCGAGTTCGCGAACCGTGATTAGAAGCACTCTGTCAACGCCTGACGTCGAAGTTGATGCCAGTTTCACGAGCTCTTCGTCTGATAGCTGATCGGTCGCGCCTTGCCTGTTCAGTCTGCGGATCTCGACCTTTTCGACGCACGTGGTGGAGGCGAAGAATTCTTCAAGCCCACGCGCTGCGGCAATTTCGCGTAATTTCGGTTCCTTCTGGTCGGGACGCCACTTTGGCTGCCAAAAACTGACGACTGAGATTCGATCCCCTCCGGGCTGGCACAGAGGAGCCTTCATAGACGCGCCTGTGGTTTCTATCTTGGTAGTGGCGCAGCCGGCCAAGGCACTGAAGAGGGCTATGGTCGCCAAGGTGGTGATGGTGCGCATACGGGATCCTTGTAACGCCCAACGATTAAGCCAAGGGGCGGGCTTTAGCCCGTCCCAGTGAGCGAAGCGAATGACCTGAACTTATTGTTAGACGCTGAGGCAAGTCGAACATTGAATGAACAGGCGACACTGACTGTAGTTCAAGCCGAACCGAAATGGCGGCAACGAACGTGCGGACATTTCAGCACATGAACGGAAGATCAGAAGACGTCGTGATTTAGCTCAGATCAAATCACTACGATTACTTTGGTCCTATCCACTTCTCAGAGACCATTGTTCCCAGAGGCCGCTCCCGCCTGAAGCCCTTTGTCGAGAAAGGGGGCGGTTTCCACTTCCAGCATCAGCAACACCATTTCCGTCAACTCGGCGTCGGACTTTTGTCCCGCATAGAGGTCATGGAGTGCTTTGGCGAAAGGAATGCGCAGGTCTTGGTTTTCTTCGCGGGCAGTATCGCTGTATTGCATGAGTTCGCCGATGGCTCGCAGCACAGCCGCTTGCCACCGAGCGGTGGTCCTGGGACCATCGCCGGTGATTGCAATCAACTTATCCTTCGTCAGCTGGCGAAGGGCAGGTTCGCGCAACGGCTTAAGCGGCTTTGGGTTGCGAGTGATCTTTGACATACCGGACGATACTCAGCGTCTCCTGCCGGAACTGCTCGTAGTCGATCTGCTGGGCGTTAATAAAGGTGCTGCCCATCATGGTCACCGCGCCCATAAAACTGGCTTCGGAAATTTCTTCGTCGCTCGCGCCAAACAAGCGCGCAGCTTCGGTATGGAACAGGGCGCAATACTTACAACGGGTCGCCCCGGACACCGCCAGACCTATCAACTCCTTGTACTTATTAGGAATCTTGGTATCCGCCAGCCAAAAGTCCCGGGCCACACCCCAGAATCCGATCGCTCCGCCTTCCGGCATCTGCTTGATCCACTCCGGTACTTGACCCAGGGTCTGTTCAATTTCCCGATAGGTATCATGAATAGCCATTTGACACCTCCTTGCCTCTCTAGAGACATCTGCTACCGAGATACAACTAGTTTAGTTCGCTGGCGGCCATGCCAGAGCCGGCAGCAGGACGACTCCAGCAATGAATTCTTAAACATCGTAGAAACAATAGGATGGGTTTAGATTTTTTTGGCGCATCACTAAGTACCTGGAGTTATCACCCTTGGCGGGTTGGCTCGCCGATGCGTGCCGCCCCATACAAAGCAAAGCCCTCGCATTGCTGCGAGGGCGTTGTTTTGTATGGGGTTGGAGGCACAGGTCTCAGTGACCCGCACTCTGCCCACCATCAACGTGCAGGATTTCTCCGGTGACAAAGTTGGCGCTGTCCAGATAAACAACAGCTTGAGCAATATCACTAACCTCGCCCATATGCCCAACCGGGTGCAAATTCCCCAGCGCTTCATGAGCTTCCTCACCATGCATCGGAGTTTTGATGATGCCGGGGCTGACCGCATTCACCCGAATCCCACGCTTGGCATACTCAATGGCCAGGGACTTGGTCGCAGCGTTCAAGCCACCCTTGGTCAACGACGCCAGTACCGACGGCACACCGTCAATGGCGTGGTCCACCAGGCTGGTGGTGATGTTGACGACGTGGCCGCTGCCCTGCTTTTCCATTTCGGTGATCGCGAGTTGGGTGATGTAGAAAAAACCATTCAGGTTCACTGACAGCACCGCGGCGTAGTCTTCGTGGGTGTAGGCGGTGAACGGCTTGGCGACGAAGATCCCGGCGTTATTGACCAGGGTATCGATACGGCCAAAACGTGCGATTGCTTCATGGATGACTTGCCGGGCGACCGCCGGGTCGCCGATGTCGCCCGCCACGGTGAGAACGTCCGGGTCGGCGGACGGTTTGATCGAACGCGAGGTGGCGACAACCTTGTAATCGAGATCACGAAAAGCCTTGACCATCCCTGCGCCGAGACCTTGGGAGGCGCCAGTAATAACGATGACTTTTTTCGAATTGCTCATAATGAACCTCTCAAGATATTGAGGATTTTAAAAATCGATCAATGAAGCTACTGCGCCTCTGCCTCAGCCAGTTGCTTTCGGTACTGGGTGGTGGTTATCCCGGCATAGCCCCAGTTATCGGTGTCGACTTCTTCGATCACGATGTGGGTCAGGTCTGGGCGTTTATTGAGGACGCGTTCCAGGGTTTCAGTGATTTCAGCGATCACCTGAGCTTTTTGCTCTGAGGTAACGCCATCGCGGGTGATGCGTACGCTGACGAAAGGCATGATGAGTCTCCAGTGACCTGCCCTTCGGGATGAATGGGTAGGTGGGTGGAGCTCAATGTAGGGGGTTGGTTTGGGGGGATAAAGGTGGGGGCGGGAACATCATTAGTTACGTGACGTAATGAGTTCAGAGTGGATGTTGTGCTTATTCCAACGATGTTCTTACACGGACGTGTCGCTATTTTTAAGTTTTTGCGACACGTCTTGATGACATGTCGTTGGCGACGACATGTCAGTGAACCTCCCCTCTCGCTTAGAAAGCTCAGAAAGCTCAGAAAGCTCAGAAAAATGCTGATCTGAGCGCTCTTACGTCAGGTTCCAACCTTTATGCTAAATTATGGCTGGCCAATAATTATGGCGTATCCATAAAAAGAGGTAATTGCATGAGCAGCATTTTTCAGCGCCCTGAACTGGCTGAACAGATGGCAAATCAGCTTCTCAATCCGGGTGTTCTTGATGAGGGTCTGCGCTCAGGTCTGTTTTTGTCCGGCCTGCGCAGGACCGGTAAAACGACATTCCTGAGAAACGACCTCATCCCTGCCCTGGAAGAAGCGGGTGCTCTGGTCATTTACGTCGACTTATGGAGCGACACACTGGCCAATCCTGCCACACTCGTACATGACGCTATCCGTCAACGCCTGGAAGAACTCCAAACGCCCGGCTCCAGCCTGCTCGAAATGCTCAAACGCGTTAGCGGTGCAGATATCGGCGCAGCCGGATTCAAGTTTGGCTTCAAGCTCGACAGCATTGGCAATGCCGATGGGCCAACGTTGGCACAGGCGCTGACTGAGGTGGTCGATCAAGCGAAAACAGATTTGGTGCTGATCATCGACGAAGTGCAGCACGCCATTTCCTCCGACGACGGCAATCAGTTGCTCCTCGCACTCAAAGCAGCTCGTGACGCGATCAATCCACGCCCGAATACACCGGGCTACTTTCTATTCATCGGAACGGGATCGCACCGGGCACAAGTCAGTGAACTGACTGCAAAGCGGAACCAAGCGTTTTCCGGCGCAACGTCGGCGGCGTATCCGGTGCTGAAAGGGGATTACGTTGAGTATCTGCTCAACCGCCTTGCAATGACGGTAAATAAGGAAAAGTTGCCGTCTCTTGAGGTTGCCATTGAAGCGTTCAACACCTTGGGGAATCGGCCTGAGGAAATGCTCAAGGCGCTACGACAGTTGATGCAGCAAGAAGGTGATCCCGATCTTTTCCTGCCGGTTATTGCCAGCACATTACGTTCAGCGGCGGCCGGTATTGAGCTTGAAAAGGTTGAGCAGCTGGGAAGCTTGGCCCAAGCTATTTTCAACAAAATTGCGTCTGCGGAAGGCGATGCACGAGGTATTTTTTCAACCGACGCTGCCGCTGAGTATTCGAAGACTGTGGGGCGCGAGGTGCGTGTTGAAGAGATTCAGCCGGTGGTGATTGCGTTGGTAGCTGAGAACATCATCATGCGGCGCGGGCATGGGATTTATGCGATTACGGATCAGTTTGTCCAAGAAATATGGCTTGAAGAACGAGCGTTGATTGATGCTAGTTAGGAATTTGGCTGGGGGGATGACGAGGACCCGAGCTGATTATCACCAGTCACCGCCTTCGGTCGCATGCTGTGGGTCGTAGAACTTGGTGTCATGAGGAACAATCGTCTGTCCCCACTCCGTACAAAGTATACGGGCTCAGCCCTGCTCTCTAGCCAAAGTTAGTTCATACACAGCTTGGCTCAATTTTTCCGCCACTATTTGCGCTTCTGCTCCACCGGTCATAACTCACCACCACCCAAAAAACGGAGGTGGCCCTATGACCAACCCCCAAGACCTTAAAACCATCGGCCTCACCCACTTCTCCTTCCACGCTAACGAACCGCTGTTCCGCATCAACGCCGGTGTCCCGGTGATCGAAGCCCTCTCCCACGCCTCCGATCTGCTCCACGTCGCCAAACTGCTCGCATCAGACGCCGCCATGGTTCGCGACACCGACCGGCATGCCTGGGCGTCGCATTATTTGCAGGATATGAGCAAGGCAATCATCGATGACGTGGTGAAAGTGCTCGACGCACCGGGTAACAATCGCAACCAGTAACGTCGTCACGTAAACCTGAGCCGCATGAAAGAAAAAAGCCCCCGAATTAATCGCAACGCTGTTCACTTAAGCGCGTCTTGATTCAGAGAAATCTGTGGCGAGGGAGCTTGCTCCCGCTTGAGTGCGTAGCACTCACAAAAGATCGGAATGAATGTCAGATTTTTGGGGCCGCTACGCAGCCCAGCGCGAGCAAGCTCGCTCGCTCGCCACAAAGTTAGGCTTGACTGATGAGCGCGCTTAGGTGAATAGCATTGCGAATCAATCGGGGACTTTTTTGCGTTTCGTTGGGCTTCACATCTCGCTGACTTCAAACACAAACGAAATCTTCCTGCTGCTCGCACTCCATACATACCGAATATGCTTCCCTTGCTTCGGAATAGAAACGGCTGGCGGCCGAAACGCAGCAACACATTCATGACCCGGCAAACGAACGCTGTTGTAGAGCAATCCCCAGGACAATGTTTCGCGCAATTGGCGGGCGAAAGCCTGGGCCGGACCGTAGGCGTTGGGATCCGGGTCGTGCAGGTGCGGGTAGTTGCCACGGATGTCGTGCAAGGGTTTGACGACCCGGTTGACGTAGGTGCGCATGGTCAACTCGAGGTCGGGCTCGTTGGTCGCGGCGAGGAAGCGTTCCTGGTGATAGCTCGTTTCAGCGATGGCGGCGGCCTGGCTGCTGGCGGCGTAGTAGACACCGAAGGTGCCGTCGGTGAAGCGGCTGGTTTTGCCGACGTGGGTGAACGCGGCCATGACGGGTGTGGAGCCGGGGCCGCAGACGCGGTCTTCAGGGCGCACGCGGGCGAGCATGCCGGCTTCTTCTATTAGCCGATCGTTGGTCAGGGCTTCCAAGGCGTAGGCAGTGGGCAGGTCTTCAGGGTCGAGCACATCTTCGAACAACGAGATCGGCGGGAAGCAGCTGTTGACGATCCGATAGGCCCGCGGCCACTGCGGGTCGGCCCGTTCCGGCGCCATCAACCGCGCACTCCGTCGAGGTAGCGGCGCACGTCAGCGATGTCGACCACGCGGCCGGCCAGCATGTAGGACAACGCCGACTGGCCATTGAACGGCGCGGCGGTGTTGGGGCTGCTGACCCATGTGTAGGCGCGCTCGCGACTGTTGCTGAAGATGATGCTCAGCGCTTTGTGGATGCCCATCAAATAGGAGATGCGCTCCAGGGTGTCGTGGGGCAGGCGTATGTTGGGCGGCAGATGTTTGTACTTGTAGAAGGTGGTGTTGCCGACTTTGCCCAGAAGGGTACGTTGTTGCTCGGCGGTGCAGCCCCAGCGTTCCATGAGGTTGAAGAAAAACTTCAGCGCGACTCGACCGGCTTCGGGGGTCTCGAGTTGTTGCTGTGGGCTTAAGGCAGTGGATGAGGCAGGCATGGGGATGGCCTCCTTGGATGAGCGATGTCTTGATTTCAGACTAGTACAGATGCGAACAAACATGAAACATTAATTCGCAAACGTATAGTTCTACTTCCTTCTCGGTAAGGAACTTCACGCAGCTTTTTCGCAGCCCCAAAAGACGCCGACACACGGTCAAACACACCCGTTGACACCCGCATCACAGGGGCAGAGAATTTAATTGAGAGCGCGAAACCGACTGCCTTCAGGTGGCGATAGTCGACGTTAGGAACCCCGTTGATGGCCTGAAAATCAGCGCTGGGCTAAGACCTCTCCTCCCCTGCTTGAGGGAGCACAATATCAAGCACCTTTTCATGAAAGCAGCCTGATCAGGCTGCTTTTTTTTGCCTTGGAAAAAGGTTTCATTGATAAACCAACACCCAAAAAACGCCCAAGTGGGCCCCATCCGAGCCATTTTTTGACCCCGATCATCTACACCCTGCCCAAAACCTCGACTCTGTGTAAGCCTCCAACCATCGGACGCGAAATCATTTCGCTACTAAACTCGGGACAAGCATGCTCAGGTGCAGGATTATAGCCAGCACGCGACCAACGCCCACCGGGCGGCAAGGTACACAACAATAGCCAGCCCACTTCAGAGGGCATTACCCAAATGGATAGCAGAACCTTACGCAACCTCATGCGCATTGTGCAGACCGGCTCGTTGTCGGCGGCGGCAGAGCACTCCTGTTTGACGGTGCAGGCGTTGGCCGCACAGTTGAACAAGGTCGAAGAGCAGTTCGGTTTTCGGTTGTTTCGTCGCTCCAACAAGGGGTTGACGCTGACGACGCAGGGCACGGAGCTCACGCCCTACATGGACAAGGTGTTGGTTGCCACGCGACAACTGGAAGAGAAAGTCGCCACGCTCAAGGTCCCCGGGCAGCGCACGCTCAAGGTGGCGCTTAACACCACGCTCTCGGCCGACTTCAACCGGCGAATGATCGGACGCCTCATTGAGGTTTTTCCTGATTATCAACTGGAATTCAGCTACGCCGAGTCGATGGAAAACCTCAGCAAGTTGAAGAATGAGGACTTCGACCTGGCCGTGCTGATCGGGCCGCAGCAGCCGGGATTACCCAGCATTGCCCTGCCCGATGTGCAGGTGCAGGTGGTCGGTGCTCATTGCGGTCAGGAAAACGATCCGCTGATGCTGCTCGGCAATAAGTTTCAGGTTCGTCCTGCCGACGATTGTCCGTATTCCCACAGTTTCTTGCGCTTTCTCGACGCCGGTCTTGGCAACTACGAGTCAGGCAAGCGGATGATCTATTCCTGCAGCGAAACCCTGACCCTGTCGTTGATCACGCAAATGGACGGTCTCGGCATGGTTTCCCGTGAGGCGGCCCTGCGTAACGGCTTGACCATTTTCCCGGGTTTCGAGGATTCCCTCGAAGTGCGGCTGGCGGTCAATAACCCCGAGTTGTCGGGCCAGGCCCTGAACGACGTGGTTGCTCTGTCGCTACATGAACGATCCGAGCGCGATGTACGCAGCCGTTCCCACCGCCACGCTGAGAAAGAGGTTTTTGCTGAAATACGCACATAACAACGTCGGAATGGCTGCATAAAATTCCGGGCGATCGAGCTGCACCTGCTGATCCTTGATCAACAGCGGCGTAAGGCTGATTGCAGCGACGATCGCCACCGGCAGGTATTCCAGCGCCCGGGCGACCAGGGGTGGCCAATGGTCAGTGCTCACCTGCAGCGGCAACGCGCGCGGCAGGAAAGTCACGGCCATCATCAGCACGACGACCAGGATCAGGAACGTTTGGTCAGGCATACACCCACCCCGCAGCCCACAAATGTGGCGATGAACACGTTGAAGGGTGAGCTGCCGATCAGACTCAGAACACCCATGCAGGCGACCGCGGCCAGGGCGGCGATCAGTTTGTTGCGGGTGTTGCACAGCGATACCAGCACGTAGAGCATCATCGCGGTCAACGCATAGTCGAGCTGGTACTTGATCAAGTGCGCCGCGTACTGCGCGCAAATCGCCCCCAGCAAACCGCCGAGCACCCACGACGTGTGGCAATACAGATTGAAGCCGATCAAGTAACGCACATTGACCGGCGAGCCCTTGCCCAGTTTGACGCTGTGGAAGGCGAACGATTCATCGGTCAGCCCGCCGGCATAACACCAGCGCTCGAGACGACTGAGCCCCATCGCCTGCAAGGCCTTGGCCATGTAGACCGACATCAGCATGTGCCGCGCGTTGATCAGAAACGTGGTGAGGATGATGGTGGTCAGTGACGCGCCGCTGGAGATCAGCGCCAAGGCGGCGAACTGCGAGGCACCGGCGTAGACGAACAGGCACATCGCGACCGGCAGCCATACGGGCAACCCGGCATTGACGGCCATCAAACCGAACACAAACGACACTGTGAAGTAACCCGCAACAACCGGGCTGGCTTCAGCGAACGTGCGCGAGGGCTGGGGCTCGACCATCAGCGGCTGGCTGCTGGACGTCTCATTCATAGGTCCCTCTCAAAGGTAGTTTCGCCGCGCGGCTCACAAAAGCCCTGGGCACTCCAAAAACGCTTGCCGGCAAGGTTAGCATCGTCGACGAACAGGAACATCCGCAGCACCCCCACCCGTTTCATGTCCGCCGAGGCCGCTTCCACCAGGCGCTGGCCGACGCCCCGGCTGCGATACACCGGGCTCACCGCCAGGTGATTGATGGTGCCACGGCTGCCGAGCATTCCGCCCAACACCGCGCCGACCACTTCGCCACGGACATCGAGTGCGAGGAACGCGATGGTGGTCTTCTGGACCAACACTGCGCGCAAGCATTTGGCGTCCTGCCACTCACAGAACGACACTTCCTCGAATTGCCGAAAGAAGCGCTCCAGGCGTTGGGCATCCTTGGCCATCGCGCGCTGCAGCATCACCGGTGCAGGGCACTCGGCGATGTGCATCATGGGGTCTAGCTGTTCAGCGAACAATGTCGAAAGCGGTCCCGGGCCGCGAGAAGGAAATGGCCAGAATCTGCCGATAGGCCATTTCGTGAGCATGGGTGTTACGTGCCGGTGTCACGTAGTGACGCATGTCGCGATCGAGGAAGTAGGTGGTGTCGAGGATTTCCTGATAGGTCGTCGCCGCCAACTGTTCCTCCTGGGCCGAATACAAACGGCTCTCTGCCCCGTCAACGTTGTTACGACCCCAGAAATGCACACCGCTGAACGGATAACCGTCGCAGTGAATCCCTTCAGGCGTGATTTCCAGTTGTTTGCCCGGTTTGATCTCGATGCGGATCTGATGGATCTGGCATTGCCAGACTTCGTCGTGCAACTCCGGCGGCAATACGTTTTTGTACACCTCGAAATCCGCATCGATAAGGCTGCGCATCACCGGCGAATTAATGACTTCATTGGAGAAGTCCTGGAAGTGCCGCTCCAGTCCGCCGACGTAGCTGTTGTTGGCCTTCGATTGCACGTAGGCGCGGTGCTCCAACTGCTTCAAGTCACGGGTGACCGGGTTGTATTCGAAATCGCTGTAACGACGAAAACGCATGCCCGCATCGGCCTGGCCGTAATAACTGTCCGGCTCCATGCTTTCCCAACTTCTGGTCAATCTGACGAAGTCGGAAAAATGACCGAAGAGATTGAAGTCAGCGCCCTGGACGTTGACATATTTGTCGCGCCGTAGCGATTCACCAACTTCTCTGTTCAAAACGATCATTACTAGGTCTCCGCTACATTTAGCGGCCTAATCTAGTAGGTGCAGGATTTGCGGCCCATGAGAAAGAATTTCAGGCATCTCAAGCGTTACTTGAAACGCGGTATGAAGTTGCTTTAATTCGACTTTTTACGATCGAAAACAGCCATTTTCGGTCTTTTTCTACGGTCATGAGGCGAAAAAACCCAAACCAGGCGCAATACCCTTCATTTAAGAGGCACAGCCGTCGAGGCCACACGCTTGAAACGCGGATGAAGACTCTTTTGCCGCAAGCGACTGACTCAACCACTGGGTGAAGGCTTGCGGCTTACCGAGCCAGGGGCCGATATCGACCAGGGTGAACTGGCCATCCTGTTCCAGCGCGAAGGTCGGGAAGCCCTGACCGCCGACGTTGCCCAAGAATGCGCGACTGTCCTTGATATGACGATCGGAGTCGGCTTCATTAAATGCCTGTTGGAAAACCTCAGGTTCAAGGCCTGTCTGTGTGGCAAGCTCCAGCAGAACGGCTTCGTCAGCGATGCGTCGCCCCTCCATGTAATGAGCCGTCTGCAAACGCCCCAGCAATGCTAGCCCGCGTCCAGCGATGTGCTCAGCTGCCAGCACGGCGGCAATCGGCGGCGCGGAATCGAACACCGCCGTCTCATCGCGCAGCAGACCTTCAAAATACGCCTCGCCAAACGGCTGGCCGGTGTACTCGGCGATGCGTCGGTCGTGAGGCATCACGTAGTTACGCAGTTGGGGCGAGACGGTCTGGCGATTGGCACCGGTCATCATGCCGCCACCGTGGGCGATTACCGGCAACACGGCTTGGGCGGCCTGCACCAATGGTTTGGCGCCGTAGCACCAGCCACACAACGGGTCGTAAATGTAGTGAAGGATCATGGGAAAGCTCCGGCAACAAAGTAGGAAAACTCAATGGCGGCAGATTAATCCCCAGATAGTTTCGGAAAAACGCCGGAATGGCTTTCAGTGTGTTTCACGAATCGGTCGAATAGCTCGTTCACACCGATCACCTGTGGGAGCGGGCTTGCTCGCGAAGAGGCCATCCTGTTCAACATCTTCGTTGACCCTCATACCGCTTTCGCGAGCAAGCCCACTCCCACATTTGATCTGCAGTCGCTATAAAAAACCTTCGCCCATAAAAAAGCGCCGCCTTCCCGGCAGCGCTTTTTCAATCCGTTGTTTTTGTTCTTATCCTTCCATCACATCCCACAATGCTTCCAGTTCCGCCTCGCTGAATAAACCAGCGGGGTAGCGCTCGATCATCATCCGGCGCGGATCAGGTTCCCTGATCTGACGCGTTCCATTGGACTTCAACCACCGCGCCAGGACCTGGAGCGATTCACTGTTAACTGCCAGGGGATGCAGTGCCCGCTCGCTCACGACGTTCATTTCGGCGTTCATCTCAGCGCTCTCTCCTGGTTTGTGAGCGGCTAACTTATCCAAGGTTTATGACAGAACATCGAAGTTCTCTCCCTCCCCGTGTTGCCCCATCGAAGATACAAGAGCTGTGCCAATGTTTTCGAAGTGTCGATAAGTGGATACAAAAAAACCCGCAGTCCAGATGGGCTGCGGGCTTTCTGTGAAACGACGGGGCAAAATCGTTGCTCAATCGATTCTTCAACCCACTCAAGCTGTTACGACCTCACTCACTCCTTGTGCGGCGCGGGCTGTTGTTGAGTAAGGCAGTGGATATTACCGCCCCCCAGTAACAGTTCCCGGCCCGGCACCATGACCACTTCGTGCTGCGGGAACAAAGCCTGCAAAATCTCTTTGGCCGGACCGTCCAGTGGGTCGTCAAAGCTCGGAGCGATGATGCCGCCGTTGACGATCAGGAAGTTCACATAAGAACCGGCCAGACGAACGGTCGGATTGCGCTCCTGAGTGCCGTCCACCGGAT
The DNA here is from genome assembly GCF_059695645.1 of Pseudomonas sp. LBUM1673. Classification (NCBI taxonomy): domain Bacteria; kingdom Pseudomonadati; phylum Pseudomonadota; class Gammaproteobacteria; order Pseudomonadales; family Pseudomonadaceae; genus Pseudomonas; species Pseudomonas sp. LBUM1673. The sequence goes on along the minus strand of NZ_CP166780.1, from coordinate 334,065 downwards.
CCACACCGGCGCACTCTTCTTCGGTCGCATACAGCGGCCCCGGAATCGGCATTTTGTGCACCGTGAACGGGCGACCCTTGGCATCGGTGCTGTTTTGCAGCACGTTCATTGCCGCCTGGCAGCGCGGGTAGTTCGGGTTCTGCGGATCGTCGGTCCAAGCCAGCAATACTTCGCCCGGACGCACATAGCAGCAGAAGTTATCCACATGGCCGTCGGTTTCGTCGTTGAACAAACCGTCCGGCAGCCAGATGATTTTATCCACAGCCAGATTTGCGCTGAGCACCGCTTCGATTTGCGCACGGTTCATGTGCGGGTTGCGATTGCGGTTGAGCAGGCATTCTTCAGTGGTGATCAGGGTGCCTTCGCCATCGACATGAATCGAGCCGCCTTCGAGCACGAAACCCTCGGTGCGGTAGCGCGGGCTGCGCTCGATTTCGAGGATCTTGCCAGCCACCTGCGAATCACGGTTCCACGGCGAATACAGACCACCGTCGAAACCGCCCCACGAGTTGAAGTCCCAATTCACACCACGGACTTCGCCGCTGTTATTGATGACGAACGTCGGGCCGGTGTCGCGAACCCAAGCGTCGTCGCTGGACATCTCCACCACACGAATATTCGGCACGTCTAGACGGGCGCGAGCGTTTTCGTACTGGCCGGCGGAAACTGCCACGGTCACCGGTTCGAATCGGGCGATGGCTTTGGCCACCGCCACGTGTGCGGCTTGCGCCGGTTTGCCACCCAGGCGCCAGTTGTCCGGGCGCTCGGGCCAGATCATCCAGGTCTGGGTTTGTGGCGCCCACTCGGCCGGCATGTAAAAGCCGTCGGCGCGAGGGGTGCTGTTCAAAGTGGTCATAGCGATCAGGACTCCAGGGAACCGTCGAGGGTCTTTAGTGTGCCATACAGGTTCGGGCGGCGATCACGGAACGCCCCCCACGCGCTGCGGATGTGCTCCAACTCGTCGAGGTCGAAGCTTTGAACCAATACGCCTTCTTCGGTTTTGTCGAGTTCCTGCACCTTCTCGCCGAACTGGTTGGCGATGAACGACGAGCCGTAGAAGGTAATGTCGTAGCCATCCTGCTCTTCATTGCCGATGCGGTTGCTGGCGATCAGCGGCATCAGGTTGGCGCCGGCATGGCCCTGTTGCACGCGCTGCCAATGGTCACGCGACGAAATGGTCTTGTCGTGTGGCTCGCTGCCAATGGCGGTCGGATAGAACAGAATTTCCGCGCCCAGTAACGCCATGCTGCGGGCGCACTCAGGGAACCACTGATCCCAGCAGATACCCACGCCGATTTTCGCGTAGCGGGTGTTCCAGACTTTGAAACCGGTATCGCCCGGGTTGAAGTAATACTTTTCATGGTAGCCAGGGCCATCCGGGATGTGGCTTTTACGATAAATCCCGAGATTGCTGCCGTCGGCATCGATGATCGCGATGCTGTTGAAACGCGCGCGGCCGGCCAGCTCGTAGAAGCTGATTGGCAGAACCACCTGCAGTTCTTTAGCGACTTTCTGGAAGTGCTTGATGGCGACATTGTCTTCGACCGACGTGGCCAGTTGCAGGTAGTCCGGGTTCGGTTTCTGGCAGAAGTACGGGCTCTCGAACAGTTCCTGGATCAGGATGATTTGCGCACCTTTGGCCGCTGCCTCACGGACCAGCTTCTCAGCGGTTTCGATGTTGGCTTCAAGGTCCCAGGAGCAGGCCATCTGGGTAGCGGCGACGGCAACGATACGGCTCATGAATCGGCTCCTGAGCAAGGGCTTGAGGGTCGAGCGTGGTGAGGCACGCCGTTAACGGTGACGACTTTATAGCCGATAAATATCCGCATTTAAAGCGATAAATATTATTTATGTCGTAAATTAATCGATTAATATCGATAACAATCGGTATTTTCGGAGTGATTGAAGATGTCTTCGCGGGCAAGCCTCGCTCCTACGGATTTGCGTCGTTCGCGAAATATGAGCACGACATAAATCCGTAGGAGCGAGGCTTGCCCGCGAAGGCGATATCCAGTCTTACAAACCTTCGTCCAACACCTTCGACAGCATGTCGACAAAGAAATCCACGCTCTGACGCGAGGTGACCATCGGTGGTTTGATCTTGAGGATGTTCAGGTAATCGCCCGTCGGCTGCATGAAAATCCCCAGCTCACGAAGGCGATCGCACAGCACCGTGGTTTCTTCGGTCGCCGGTTCAAGGGTTTCGCGATTGCGTACCAACTCCACGCCCAGATAGAAGCCGGAACCATGCACGGCTCCCACCAATGGATGCCGGTCGATCAACGCTTCAAGACGCTCCTTGAAATACCCGCCCACGACCTGGGCGTTTTCCCAGAGTTGTTCTTCTTCCATCACATCCAGCACCGCCATGCCGATCCGGCAACTGACCGGGCTGCCACCGGCCGACGAGAAGAAGTAACCCTCGGCCTCCAGCGCTTCGGCGATTTCCCGGCGGGTGATCACCGCGCCCAACGGTTGGCCGTTCCCCATGCCCTTGGCCATGGTGATGATGTCCGGCACCACGCCCTGCTCTTCGAAGCCCCAGAAGAATTTACCCATGCGGCCGTAGCCGACCTGCACCTCGTCGGCGATGCACACCCCGCCCTGAGCGCGGACCAGCCCATAGACCTGTTTCAAATAGCCCGGCGGCAGCGAGATACCGCCGGCATTGCCGTACACCGGCTCGCAGATGAAGCCGGCCAGCTTGCGTCCTTGCGCAGCGATTTTCGCCAGGTTGTGTTCGACGCTGCGCACGTAATCCGGCGCACTGCCCGGGCCGCGGAATTCGCCGCGATAGGTGTTCGGCGCTGTTACCGGATGCACCCAATCGGGACGGCTGCTCAAGGCCTTGGGGTTGTCGGCAATCGACGTCGAAACCGCATCCGCCGCCACCGACCAGCCGTGATACGCCTCCAGCACGCTGAGCATGTCGCGACCGCCGCTGTAGGCCCAGGCCAGACGAATCGCCAGGTCATTGGCCTCGGTGCCGCTGTTGACCAGAAATACGCGATCCATGTTGTCCGGTGCCAGCTTCAGCAAGCGCTCGGAAAACTCGGCAATCGCCGCATAGTGAAAACGTGAGTTGGTGTTCAGCAGCGACCACTGGCGACTGGCGACGGCGGCCATGCGCGGATGGCCATGACCCAGGACCGCAACGTTGTTGAGCATGTCGAGGTAAGCGCGGCCCTGCATGTCGATCAAATGATTGCGCCAGCCACGCTCGATACGCGGCGGGTCGACGTAATAATGTTTTTGGGAACGGGCGAAACTCGCGTCACGACGGGCCAGCAACGTCTGCGGGTCGAGTTCTTCTTCCGCATCACAGGCCAGGCCCAGCAACGTGGCAGGTGAAGGACACAACGCCTGCCAGGCTGCGGCGCGCGAAGGCGTGCAAAACAACGGCGCGTCGAGCTGAGCGCCTCGGCACAACTGCACGATCAACGGCCCGGTGACCGAACCCAGCACCTGACCTTTGACCAGCGCCGCGCCACTGCGCACCGACGGGGCCACACCCCGCAATCGGACGCTGAGTTCTGGACCGTCCAGTTGCAGCAGGTTCTCCCCTTCGATATGGATAACGCCGGCAAACGGCGCTTCGACCGCCGTGCCGTCAGGCACTCGTAACGCAACGTGCAGCGGGAAAGTGTCCGGTTCGCTGGCGCTGTCCGGCCGAGTGCGGGACAGACGATATTGGCCATATCGACTGGCCGCCAGCCCATGAGCAACGGCGGCTTGCGTCAACAGACGCAGATCGATTCCCTCCTGCTCCCAGTTACCGGCCTCGAAATGCGGACTGAGCACACCCAGATCGATCAACGCAAATTCACGCCCCACCAGGCTTGGCAACAATGGCGCGAAGCCTTCGCTGCCGATGCCCGGCAGGTTTTGACCGACTGCGGTAAGAATCGCCGCCTCCATCAACGCCAACGGCACCGACGTGGCAACGCGGAAAATTTCCCACTCATGGGTCAGGTTGTCGCGACTGTACTCATTGCCTGGATCGATGCTGACCTGCTGTTCCCCACTCAGCACCAGCACCGCCGAACGCGCAACGATCAGCGGCCAGAGCGCCAGCAGCTCTTCATGCTGCAACGGATTGACCGCGTGATACGCCCGAACCGCCGGCAAAATGTAGAACGGATCGCCGTCGGCATGGTGCAGCAGCGCGGCGCAGGTCACCGACAGATCGGTGATCCGCCAGGTTCGGACCAGATCGCCGAAATCGATCACTCCCTGCAACTGCCATTGGCGCTGCGAATCCCGCTGCCAGACCACGTTGTCGTCGGTGATATCCATGTGAATCGCCTGCACCGGCAGCTTATCCACCAAGGGCTGCAAATGGCGCTCGGCGTGTTCGGCCGCTTCAGCAATCAACGCTCGTTGCCGCTCATCCTTGATCACCGGCAGCAAATGCGCGATCAACGCGTTGGCGTGGCGGGCGTCCCATTGAAGGGTGCGCTCAAGGCCGGGGTGATCGAAACCGACCAGCGCTTGATCCATTTCGCCGCAAAGCCGACCGAAACCGGCAACCACCCAATGGCTTAGATGATCGAGATGCGTCAGGGGCTGGCCGTCGATGTAATCGAGCAGGCGCACGTGCACCGACTGACCGCCGACCTCCAGGGAGAGCAGGTCTGCGCCGCTTTTGGCAGGGATCACTCGCGGCACCTGCACGCCGGGATGCTCCGCCAAATGCTTGAGCCCTGCGTGCTGGGCTTGCAGTTCCAGCGCCGAATAGTCACCACGGCAGATTTTCAGGACGAAACGCCCCTGCTCGCTGTCGACGCGGTAGTTGAGATCCTGCTGGCTACCAAGCGCCTGCAACCGCCCGCTCAGCCCGTAATGCTCCTCCAGCAGCTCCAGCGCTTGCGCCGCAGACACCTGCGGGCTGGGCAGACTGGTGCGGTGAATCAACGTGGCGAGCGGCATACAACGACCCCTGAAATTTTATTAGGCGCTTATATCGCCACTGCTTCGGGCGATACGCAACCCCCTCCCTGGCTGGCGCGAATCAAATGCCCGCGCAACTCTCTTCACCGTCCCACTCGCGCCCGCCGTCACTTTGCGTAAGAATGGCGGCCATCAACGCCTATTACTGGAGAAATACCAATGAATGTAGTCACCACCGACCTGCCCGGTGTTCTGATCATCGAACCCAAGGTATTTGGTGACGAGCGCGGCTTCTTCTATGAAAGCTTCAACGCCAAGGCTTTCGAAGAAGCAACTGGCCTGAACACCCAATTCGTTCAGGACAACCATTCCCGCTCGCAAAAAGGCGTACTGCGCGGCCTGCATTACCAGTTGGAAAATACTCAGGGCAAACTGGTCCGCGTCACCGTGGGTGAAGTACTGGACGTGGCGGTGGACATTCGCCGCAGCTCGCCGCATTTCGGCAAATGGGTCGCGGTGCGCCTGTCCGCCAACAACCATCGCCAACTCTGGGTGCCGGAAGGTTTCGCCCACGGTTTTGTGGTACTGAGCGATTTCGCCGAGTTCCTCTACAAAACCACCGACTACTACACCCCGTCGGCCGAGCGCAGCATTCGTTGGGACGACCCGGACCTGGGCATCGACTGGCAGCTGGACGAAGCACCGAAACTGTCCGCCAAGGATCAGGCCGCTGCGTTCCTCAAGGACGCTGAAGTCTTTTCCTGAATTCCTGTCTGAATCTTCACCGCCAGCGCGCACTTGATCCACGGTGCGCAGACTGCGCCCGCAAGGCTAGGCATAATGCGTCTGTACCCACAGGCGCTTGATGCTCATGACACCGACCCTCCCCCGCAGACCCCGCTGGCGCAGCCTGGCGCTACTCGCGCTGTGCCTGGCGCCCTTGCTGTGGCCGCTGGAACATCTGGCCGAGCGTTACTACCGCAGTGAACTGGCCGGGCAGAACCGCCAGACCCTCGACCTTTACGTCGCCAACCTGCTGGGCACCCTGCACCGGTATGAAGTGTTGCCGCAGATTCTCGGCGAGCTGCCTGCCCTGCGTGCGACCTTGGCCGCACCCGACGAGGGCGTGGTTCAAGGTAATGCCAATCGCCTGCTGAAAAACATCAGTGCCCAGACCGGCGCCGAAGTCATGTACCTGATGGACACCACGGGCAAGACGCTGGCGGCCTCCAACTGGGACAAACACGACAGTTTCGTTGGCCGCAATTTCGCCTTCCGCCCTTATTTCAGTGAAGCCATGGCCGGGCGCCTGGGGCGCTTCTTCGGTCTGGGCACCACCTCGGCCAAGCGCGGTTACTTCTTTGCCGCGGCGGTACGTGATCGCGAAAAAATCGTCGGCGTGCTGGTGGTCAAGGTCGACCTCGACCACACCGAAAGCCTCTGGGGCAAAACCCCTGAACAACTGTTGGTCACCGACCACAACGGCGTGGTCATCCTCACGTCGCGGCCAGAGTGGCGTTTCCGTTCGACCCGCCCATTGAACGACGAAGAGCGCCAGGCCATCACCGCGATTCAACCCTACCCGACCCGCGATCCAAAGCCGTTGGATCTCGCTTCCGACGCCTGGCTGACCCAAACCCGGCAGATCGAAGAAACCGGCTGGAGCGTCAGTATCCTTGCGCCGCGCACCTTGATCGACCGCCCGGTACGCACGGTCTTGGCCATCGGTGGTGCAACGCTGTTGGTATTAATGCTGCTGCTCGGCCTGATGATGCAGCGTCGACGCCATTATCTGGACCGGATCGCCTTCGAAGGCAAGGCCCGCCACGAACTGGAAGGCCGGGTCGCCGAACGGACCAGCGACCTCGAGGGCCTCAACCGTCGATTGAAACAGGAAGTGCTGGAGCGCGAACACGCCCAGCAGGAACTGGTACGCGCCCAGGATGATCTGGTGCAGGCCGGCAAGCTCTCGGCGCTGGGCACGATGTCGGCGAGCATCAGCCATGAACTCAACCAACCGCTGGCGGCAATCCGCAGCTACGCGGAAAACGCCGAAGTGCTGCTCGATCATCAGCGCACCGAAGATGCTCGCGGCAACCTCAAGCTGATCAGCGAATTGACCGAGCGCATGGCCTCGATCATCGCCCACCTGCGCGCCTTTGCCCGGCGTGATCGCCACGCCCCGGAAAGCGTGGCCCTGCAACCGGCACTGGACGATGCTCTGGCCTTATTGGCCAAGCGTCGGCGCAGCATGGAAGTCGAGCTGATCCGTGACCTGCCGGCCGCCACCCTGTGGGTCGAGGCAGGGGAAACCCGTCTGCGCCAGGTACTCGGCAACCTGCTGGCCAATGCCCTCGACGCGCTGACGGAAAAAGGCCCGCCGCGTAAACTCTGGTTGAGTGCCGAATCCACCGCCAACGGCGTCAATCTGTACATTCGCGATAATGGCCCCGGGTTCTGCCTGGAAGCGCTGGGTCGTGCCGGCGAGCCCTTCTACACCACCAAGACCCGCACCCAGGGGCTTGGGCTGGGGCTGGCGATCTGCGACACCCTGATGCGCGCCTTCGGTGGTGAACTGTTGTTCTCCAACCACAAGGAAGGCGGCGCCCTGATTACCCTGAAGTTGCGCGCAGGCGCGCCGGGCGTGAGCCTGCAACCGTCCGAGGACCGAAGTGCATGACCATCGACAACCGCATCCAGGTCGTGTTGATCGACGACGATCCCCACCTGCGCCAGGCCCTGAGCCAGACCCTGGACCTGGCCGGCCTGAAGATCCTGCCGCTCGCTGAAGCCAAGGGCCTGGCCGGGCAACTGGAACGCGACTGGCCGGGTGTGGTGGTCAGCGACATCCGCATGCCGGGCATGGACGGTCTCGAACTGCTGACCGAACTCCACACCCAGGACTCGGAGCTGCCCGTGCTGCTGATCACCGGTCACGGCGATGTGCCGCTAGCCGTACAAGCCATGCGCGCCGGGGCCTATGACTTTCTGGAAAAACCATTCGCCAGCGACGCCCTGCTCGACAGCGTGCGCCGTGCCCTGGCCCTGCGTCGGCTGGTGCTGGACAACCGCAGCCTGCGTCTGGCCCTGAGCGATCGCAACGAACTGAGTGCTCGACTGGTTGGGCAATCGGCGCAGATGTTGCGCCTGCGCGAGCAGATCGGTGCATTGGCGGCGACCAAGGCCGACGTACTGATCCTCGGCGAAACCGGTGCGGGTAAAGAAGTGGTGGCGCGCGCGCTGCACGACCTGTCGAGTCGTCGTAATGGCCCGTTCGTGGCGATCAACGCCGGGGCCCTGGCCGAGTCGGTGGTGGAAAGCGAGCTGTTCGGTCACGAGCCCGGCGCCTTCACCGGCGCGCAGAAGCGCCGCATCGGCAAGTTCGAGTTCGCCAACGGCGGCACATTGTTCCTCGATGAAATCGAAAGCATGAGCCTGGACGTGCAGGTGAAATTGCTGCGCTTGCTGCAAGAGCGGGTCGTCGAGCGCTTGGGCGGCAACCAGCAGATCCCGCTGGACATCCGCATCATCGCCGCAACTAAGGAAGACCTGCGCCAATCCGCCGATCAGGGTCGCTTCCGCGCCGACTTGTATTACCGCCTGAACGTCGCGCCGCTGCGCATTCCGCCGCTACGCGAGCGGGGCGAAGATGCGCTGATGCTGTTCCAGCATTTCGCCGACGAAGCCAGCGCCCGCCATGGCTTGCCGTCCCACGAATTACAACCGGGGCAACGGGCGCTGCTATTGCGTCACACCTGGCCAGGCAACGTGCGAGAACTGCAGAACGCCGCCGAACGCTTTGCCCTGGGCCTGGAGCTGGCCCTGGACAACATCGCGCCGGATGGCGGCGTCGGCACTACGGTTGAAGTGGTCAGCGGCGGTCTGAGTGAACAAGTGGAGAACTTCGAGAAGAGCCTGATTGCCGCCGAACTGGCACGCTCGCACAGCTCCGTGCGCAGCCTCGCAGAAGCGCTCGGGATTCCGCGCAAAACCTTGCATGACAAACTGCGCAAGCATGGCCTGAACTTCGCCGACGGCGGCGCCAGCAGCCACACCGACGACCTTGATTGAGCTACCGTAAAATCATCCTCTTCAAATAAAAGGCCCGTGAATGAACCGCGACAGTCGTCACCTGGAATCAATCCTCCATCACGACATCCCCCTCACGCGGGACATGGGCCTCAAAGTGCTCGACTGGCACGATCAACAACTGCGCCTGCACCTGCCGCTGGAGGCCAACGTCAATCACAAGAGCACCATGTTCGGTGGCAGCCTGTATTGCGGCGCAGTACTGGCCGGTTGGGGCTGGCTGCATTTGCGTTTGCATGAAGAAGGCATCGACGATGGGCACATCGTGATTCAGGAAGGGAAGATCAGCTACCCGCTGCCGGTCACCATGGACGCGACAGTGATTTGCCAGGCACCGAGTGCGGCAATGTGGAAGAAGTTTTTGGCGATGTATGAGCGATATGGGCGGGCCCGGTTGACGCTGCATTCGCGGATTGTGAATACCGGGAGTGAAGAGGATGCGGTGAAGTTCGTGGGGCAGTACGTGCTGCACCGCTAGAAACCAGAGCCAATACAGCACCTGTGGCGAGGGGGCTTGCCCCCGTTCGGCTGCGCAGCAGTCGCAATTCAGACAACGGGGGTTAACTGATATTTCGCGGTGTCTGGATTTGGGGCCGCTGCGCAGCCCAACGGGGGCAAGCCCCCTCGCCACAGAGGTAGGGCGTGCTCAGGAACGTGCGAGTGCCAACAACTTCTCCCGCCAAGCCGCTTTAGCCGGCAGCGCCAGAAAGAATTCATTCAACAACGATTCCCGCGCCGGATAACAGAACGGCTCACCGCTCAAATCCAGCACCTCACCACCCGCACCTTCCAGCACACCTTGCGCAGCCGCCGTGTCCCACTGCGAAGTCGGCGCCAATCGCGGATAACAATCCGCCGCCCCTTCCGCCAGCAGGCAAAACTTCAGCGAACTGCCGATATTGGCCAGTTGCAGCTCACCCAGGCTGTCGCTCAACCCTGCGAGTAACCGCTCCTGCTCGGGGCTCGAATGCCGACGACTGGCGACCACCGTAAAGGCTTCACCCGCTGCCGGGACCTCACGAACCTGAATCGGCAACGGCTCGGCACCCTTATCGCCACGCCATGCCCCTAACCCGGCACCGCCGACATAAAAACGCCCGTTAGTCGGCATCGACACCACACCGAACACCACACGCCCCTGCTCGATCAGCGCAATGTTGACGGTGAACTCTTCGCTGCCGGAAATGAACTCCTTGGTCCCGTCCAACGGGTCGACCAGCCACCAACGCTGCCAGCCGGCGCGCACGTTCTGGGGGATGTTGGCGTCCTCTTCGGACAGCACCGCAATGCTCGGATCCAGCGCCGTCAGCCCGGCCAGAATCACATGGTGAGCCGCCATGTCGGCGGCCGTGACCGGTGAATCATCGGACTTTGCAGTCACGGCAACGTTGACTCGCCAGAACGGCAAGATTGCTTCGCCAGCCTTCAAAGCCAGCTCAACGACGGGAGCCATCAGCGGATGGGGGAAATTCAATTTCATGGCAGGAACACCCCTCGTTGGGTCAGCAGATCACGGGCCAGATACAGCGCCGCCAAGGCACGGCCTTCAGTGAATCGCGGGTTCTGCGCCAGGGATGACAATTCACGCAGGTTGATCTTGTCCACCCCCATCGGCTCGGGCTCGTCACCCTCCAGGCGTTCTTCGTACAGATCGGTGGCCAGCACCACCTGGATCTTCTGACTCATATAACCCGGTGACAACGACAACTCAGTCAGATGTTCCAGCTGACGCGCGCCATACCCGGCCTCTTCCTTGAGCTCCCGCTCGGCCGCCGCCAGTACGTCTTCGCCCGGCTCGATCAAGCCTTTGGGCAGGGACAGTTCATAGGCATCAGTGCCGCCGCAGTATTCCTCCACCAGCACCGCGTGGTCTGCGTCGAGCATCGCCACGATCATCACCGCGCCATAACCGGCGCCCCTGCCGACCAGGCGCTCGTAAGTGCGCTCCACGCCATTGGAAAAGCGCAACTTCAGCTCTTCGACACAGAACAAACGGCTGGTGGCGACGATCTCGCGGGCGAGTACGGTGGGTTTCTGGCGCATAAATGGCTCCTTGGCGTAAGCGGGTTACTATACCCGGCCTATCCTTAATGCTGGTCAGATTCATGTGGGAGCGGGCTTGTGGCGAGGGGGCTTGCCCCCGTTGGGCCGCGCAGCGGACCCAGGATCTGCGAGCGCTGCGCACTCGAACGGGGGCAAGCCCCCTCGCCACAAGCCCGCTCCCACAGGTTCCGCTCCTCAACTGACGGGCATCAGACCTTGTTTATCTCGGATATCTTTTTTACCGCTGGAGAAGTTTTTTATGTCCCTGCTGCCCTGGCGCGACATCGATACCGTTTTGCTGGACATGGACGGCACGCTGCTGGACCTGCACTACGACAACCATTTCTGGATGGAGCATCTGCCAAAGCGTTATGCCGAGCTGCACGGGGTGAGCCGGGCCATGGCGGAGCTAGAATTGCAGCCGCTGTTCGAACGCAACGCCGGTCAGTTGCAGTGGTATTGCCTGGACTTCTGGAGCGCCGAGCTGAAGCTGTCGGTGCGCGAGCTGAAACTGGAAACCGCGCACCTGATCGCCTTGCGTCCGGATGCGGACACTTTTCTGGCGGCGATCAAACAGGCCGGCAAACATGTGGTACTGATCACCAACGCCCACCGCGACTCGCTGTCATTGAAGCTGGAACGAATTGAACTGGCGCCGTATTTCGAGCGGTTGATCAGCTCCCATGATTACGGTTTCGCCAAGGAAAACCCGCAGTTCTGGGATGCCTTGCAGGCCGACATCGGCTTCGACCCGGCGCGCAGCCTATTTATCGACGACACTTTGCCGATCCTGCGCAGCGCACGCAATTTTGGCGTGGCGCACCTGCTGGCCGTAAGCGAGCCGGACAGTCGCAAAGGGCCGAAAGACACGGCGGAGTTTGCGGCGGTGGGGGATTATCGGGAGTTGATTGCCGGGCTCTAGACCGAGTCGCCTGCATCGCGGGCAAGCCACGCTCCCACAGGATCTGTGTCGTTTCGCATCCTTCGTGAACGACACAATTCCTGTGGGAGCGGGCTTGCCCGCGATAGCGATCTCAAGCCTTATTCAGGAATCCGCAACACCTGCCCCGGATAGATCTTGTCCGGGTGCGAAAGCATGGGTTTGTTGGCTTCAAAGATTTTGTTGTACTTGTTCGCGTCGCCGTATTCCGCCTTGGAAATCGCGCTGAGGGTGTCGCCTTTTTTAACAGTGACGAACCGCGCCGCCTGAGCAACCGGGCCCGTTACGGTGATCTGGTCATCCACGCTGCCGACACCGGCAATATTGCCCACGGCCAACAGAATCTTTTCCTTCTCTTCCTGGCTCCCCACTTCACCGGTGACGATGACTTTGTCGCCCTCGATTGTCGCCTGAACATTCGGGTTACCCAGGCCGACCTTACTGATGTGTTCCTTCAGCTGCTCACTGGCATTGGCATTGCCGGGTGTCAGCAGATCGATAAGCTTTTCGCCTGCTTCTTTCACAAAGCTAAAAATACTCATGGTGCGCTCTCCTTGGGGTTTAGGGTCCAGACGCCAAAGACTAGACCAGCCTTGCGAAGTCCGGCTCCCAGCCGACCAATGACCCAACCCCGCGCAGGCGGTAGAATCGCAAACCTTGCCCGCGCCCTGGAGCGAAGATGGACATCAAGCAGCTCAAATTCCTCATCGCTCTGGACGAAACCCGGCACTTCGGCCAGGCCGCCGCGCGTTGTCACATCACCCAGCCGACCCTGTCCATGCGCCTGCGCAGCCTCGAAGAAGAGCTCGAACTGCCGCTGGTCAACCGCGGCCAACGCTTCGAAGGTTTCACCGCGCCGGGCGAGCGTGTGCTGGCGTGGGCGCGTACGGTACTGGCGGCCTATGACGGTTTGCAGGCCGAAGCAGCAGCCTGTCGCGGCAATCTCGTGGGTACGTTGCGTCTGGGCGTGGTGCCGCTGTCGAGTTTCGACCCCGTGCCGCTGATGCAACGCCTGCATGCCGAACACCCGAGCCTGCGCTTCGAACTCTCGGCCCTGAGTTCCGAACAGATCCTCGAACAACTGGCGAACAATCGCCTCGACCTCGGCGTTTCCTACCTGGAACGCCTGGACGGCGAGCGTTTTGACTCCCTGGCTTTCAGCGAAACCCACATGGGCCTGCTCTACGATCAGCGTTTTTTCAGTTTCGGCGAGGCGCCACTGAGCTGGGAGTCGCTGATCGAACTGCCCTTGGGCATGCTCACCAGCGGCATGCATTTTCGCCAGTCCATCGACCATAACTTCCACAGCCGTGGCTTGACCCCACAACCGTTACTGCAAACCGATGCGGTCCATCAATTGTTACAAGCGGTGCACGGCGGTCTCTGCTGTGCGGTGATGCCGCTGGATGGCGGCCTCGAAAACCTCACCGATCACTTGCGTCTGCAACCCATAGAAAGCGCCCAGACCCTCGCCCGGCTGGGGCTGATCATGCGTCGCAGCGCTCCGCGCTCAGCGCTCGCAGAAGCCTGCTTCGCGATTTATCAGAAATCACTGACAGACGCTTGATCGACGCCATCTATCGGCAGATCAGTAATAGCGATTAGACGCGACAAGTTGACGCGCCTAGGCTTAAGGCTGACTAAACCGTCGGTGATGCCTAATGAACGCCAAGCGCCCTGCCCGCGCGGCGCCTGCTCTTGAAACGCCCGCGCCCGCCGCAAGCCAGACGTACAGTTACTGCAACCTTGAATACACCGAATCGGCCAGCACCGCGTTGGCCGAGGAAGTTGCGTTGGCGATCGCCTATAACGGCATCAGCCAGGCGGTCATGTTGGTAACACCGACGGATCTTGAAGACTTCATCGTCGGCTTCAGCCTCGGCAGCGGCATCATCGAAGACGCCTCAGACATCTACGACTTGCAACTCAGTGGCACGGGTTCGGCGCAATACGCGCAAGTGACCATCGCCAACCGCGCCTTCTGGAACCTCAAGCAGCAGCGTCGGCAACTGGCCGGCACCAGCGGTTGCGGGCTCTGCGGCGTGGAAGCGGTGGAGCAAGCGCTGCCCGATCTCAAAGTATTGCCCGGCGCTGCGCTGCCCCCGGCTGAATGGCTGGACGGCCTGCGCCATCGCATCGGCGAATTTCAGCCGCTGGGCCAGCATTGCGGCGCCGTGCATGCGGCAGTGTTCATGAACGGCAAAGGCGAATTGCTGCTGGGCCGTGAAGACATCGGTCGGCACAACGCCCTCGACAAGCTGATCGGCGGGCTGATCCGCCAGAAAATCCCGACCACCGATGGTCTGGTGATTGTCACCAGCCGCTGCAGCCTCGAATTGATCCAGAAAGTGTTACGCGCCGGCATCCAGACCCTGGTCAGCCTGTCGTCGCCCACGGGCCTTGCCGTGCAATGGGCCCGCCGCCACAACCTCAACCTCATCCACCTGCCGCAGAAAAGTGCGCCGCGGGTCTACAGCCCTGCGACGGAGAACCAAGCGTGAGTCAACATCAACAAGCCGACCAGAAACCGACCCCTCGCTATAAGCCTTACAGAGGCCCGGCCGGTGGCTGGGGCGCGCTGATCAGCGTTGCCCGGGCCTGGTTGACCAGCGACAACGCGCTGAAAAACATCCGCATAATGCTCAAGACCAACCAGAACGGCGGCTTCGACTGCCCCGGTTGCGCCTGGGGCGATTCTCCGGAAAAGGGCATGGTGATGTTCTGCGAGAACGGCGCCAAAGCGGTGAACTGGGAAGCGACCAAACGCCGTGTCGACGGCGCATTCTTCGCCAAACACAGCGTCAGTTCGTTGCTGGAGCAGAGTGACTACTGGCTCGAGTATCAGGGCCGATTGACTGAGCCGCTGAGCTACGACGCCGAGACCGATCGCTACAAACCCATCAGCTGGGAAGACGCTTTCGCGCTGATCGGCAAACATTTGCAGGGCCTGTCGAGCCCGGATCAAGCCGAGTTCTACACCTCGGGCCGCGCCAGCAACGAAGCGGCGTACCTCTATCAGCTGTTCGTGCGCGCCTATGGCACCAACAATTTCCCCGACTGTTCGAACATGTGCCACGAGGCCAGTGGTGTGGCCCTGGCGCAAAGTGTCGGCGTCGGCAAAGGCACGGTGACCTTCGATGATTTCGAACACGCCGATGCGATTTTCGTCTGGGGCCAGAACCCCGGCACCAATCACCCACGGATGCTCGAGCCGCTGCGCGAAGCAGTGAAACGCGGCGCTCAAGTGGTGTGCATCAACCCGCTGAAAGAACGCGGTCTGGAACGCTTCCAGCATCCGCAGCACCCGCTGGAAATGCTCACCAACGGCGACAAGCCAACCAACACGGCGTACTTCCGCCCGGCGCTGGGCGGCGACATGGCGGTGCTGCGCGGCATGGCGAAATTCCTGCTGCAATGGGAACGCGACGCGCAAAAAACCGGCGCACCGGCGGTGTTCGATCACGACTTCCTCAATGAACATGCCGTCAACGTGCTGGAATACATAGGCGTCATCGACGACACCCCATGGGAGCAGATCGTCGAGCAGTCCGGCCTGACCCTGGTAGAGATCGAGCAAGCGGCGCGCATGTATGCCAAAGGCAAGAACGTGATCATGTGCTGGGCCATGGGCATCACCCAACATCGTCATTCGGTGTCTACCATCCAGGAAATCGCCAACCTGATGCTGTTGCGTGGCAACATCGGTCGGCCGGGTGCCGGTCTATGCCCGGTTCGTGGTCACAGTAACGTGCAGGGCGACCGGACGATGGGCATCAACGAACGTCCTCCGGTGGCGCTCCTCGATTCCCTGGAGCGGCGCTTCCAGTTCAAGGTGCCGCGCGAAAACGGCCACAACGTGGTCGAGGCGATTCACGCCATGGCCGACGGCCGCTCGAAAGTCTTCATCGGCCTGGGCGGCAACTTCGCCCAAGCCACCCCGGACAGCCCACGGACCTTCCAGGCCTTGAGCAACTGCGATCTGACCGTGCAGATCAGCACCAAGCTCAACCGCAGCCATTTGGCGCACGGTAAAGACGCGCTGATCCTGCCGTGCCTGGGCCGCACCGACATCGATATCCAGGCCGAAGGTGCCCAAGCGGTGACCGTGGAAGACTCGTTCAGCATGGTCCACGCCTCCAACGGCCAACTGCAACCGCTGTCGAATCAAATGCGCTCGGAGCCGGCGATTATCGCCGGTATCGCCGCCGCGACCCTGGGTAGCCGTCCGGTGGACTGGAACTGGCTGGTGGCCGATTACAGCCGCATCCGCGACCTGATCGCCGACACCATCCCGGGCTTCCGGGACTTCAACGAAAAAATCCAGAACCCGGGCGGTTTCTACCTGGGCAGCAGTGCCGGCGCGCGTCGTTGGAATACGCCGTCGGGTCGGGCCAATTTCCGTCCGAACATCCTGCCCAAAGACCTGGTGCACGAACGCACCCGCGCCACCGGCGTATTGCCGGACCTGATCATGCAGTCGATGCGCTCCCATGATCAGTACAACACCACGATTTATGGTCTCGATGACCGCTATCGCGGGGTGAAAGGTCAGCGGGATGTGTTGTTCGTCAATGAGGCCGACATTATTCGCCTGGGCTTCAAACCGGGGCAGAAGGCTGACATCGTTTCCATCTGGGATGATGGCCGTGAGCGGCGGGTGAAGGGCTTTACGCTGTTGGCGTTTGATATTCCTGCCGGGCAAGCAGCCGCTTACTATCCGGAAGTGAACCCGCTGGTGCCGCTGGAAAGCACCGGGGACCGCAGCCATACGCCGACGTCGAAGTTTGTGGCGATCCGCTTGGAAGCGGCGAGCGAGACTGGGTTGATTTTGGCCAAGTCGGCTTGACGCGGCGCGCGGTCTGACGCCTTCGCGAGCAAGCCCGCTCCCACATTGGAACTCAGTCGTTCGCGAAATCTGTGTTCGCTGAAGATCGAATGTGGGAGCGGGCTTGCTCGCGAAAGCGGTGGATCATTCAACGAATCTTTCGCAGCCAACACTTTCCAAACGCCCACAAAAAAGGCCGTTTTTGTATAAAAACAGCCTTTGTGAAGTAGCTAAAGACCGGCGAAAAATACTTAAGTTCCGCCCAAAAAACAGCAACTTATAGAATTGTGTTCAAGTCGTGTTATTCGTCGGATTTCTATTGTCACAGCTACGACACAGCCTCAGGATCGCGCCGTCATCCCCTTGAGGTTCCTCTATGAAGTTCTCCTCGATTCTCTTGTTGTCCCTTGGCCTGGTCAGTGGCTTCGCTTCTGCTGGCGGCACCACCGAAGCAGGTGTGGGCGGCGCATTGGGCGGGGTTCTGGGCTCGGTCGTCGGTCAATCGTTAGGCGGCAATACAGGTTCAACCATTGGCGCAGCCCTGGGCGGCGCGGGTGGTAGCGCAGTCGGCGCAGACAAACGCAGCCGTGGCGAAGCCGCCATTGGCGGTGCGTTGGGCGCAGCAGGCGGTAATGTGGTCGGCCGCAGCATGGGCGGCACCACCGGCAGCCTGATCGGCTCCGCAGCAGGCGGCGGCGCCGGTGGCGCACTGGGTAACTACATGGGCAACAAGAGCGATGACGACGATGATCGTCGCTCCTATCGTGGCCGTGATGATCGTCGTTACTACCGTGACGGCCATCCAGGTCGTGGTCATGCCTATGGCCATCGCAAGCATAAACATCGCTATCGCGACTGAGGCTTGAATCGCCTCGTTTACCGGTAGATCAAAAAAAATCGCAGCCCTCGGGTTGCGATTTTTTTTTGCCCTTCAAACCGCCAGTCGCTCCAATGCCCCGCGCAATTCGGCAGGAATCGCCACTGGTTGATTCGTGGTCCGATCCACGAACACATGCACGAACCGCCCCGCCGCACAGGCTTCATCTTCGCCTGCCTTGAACACCGCCAACTCGTATTGCACCGAACTGTTGCCCAACTTGCCCACCCGCAGGCCGATCTCGATCCGATCCGGGTAAGCGACAGAAGCGAAGTAATCGCAAGCCGAACTCACCACAAAACCCACCACTTCGCCGTCATGGATATCCAGACCGCCGACTTCGATCAGGTAGGTGTTCACCGCCGTGTCAAAGAAACTGTAGTAGGTGACGTCGTTGACGTGACCGTAGACGTCATTGTCGTGCCAGCGGGTGGTGATGGGCTGGAAGTAGGGGTAATCGGTGCGTTGGGGCATCGGGTTGGACATCAGCGTCGGTTCCTGTAGTTGGATAGCGAGTCTAAAGCGAAAACCGCGTTATCGCTCTTCGCGAGCAAGCCCGCTCCCATATCGATCTTCATTGAGCACAGATTTTGTGCACGCCTGAGACCTAGTGTGGGAGCGGGCTTGCTCGCGAAGGGGTCTTCACAGACGCCACATAAATCACATGCCTGCAAACCCTCTAGCCTGCGCCGCCAACTCACCAATCAACCGCGCCGGCGCCCAGTGATCGCCCTGCTTGGTCTCAAGCTGCAATAACCGCAGATGAATATCGTCCAACCCTTGCTGATCTGCCCAGGCCATCGGCCCGCCCTTGTCCGCCGGGAAGCCATAACCATTGAGGTAAACCAGATCGATGTCATGCGCCGACGCCGCAATGCCTTCCTGAAGAATCTTCGCCCCTTCGTTGACCAGAGCCAGCAAACAACGCTCCAGAACCTCTTCAGGGCCAATCTCGCGACGCTGGAACCCCAGCCCTTCGCTGATCTCCAGTACCAGCGCATCGACTTCCACATCATGCTCAGCCTGACGACTGCCCGGTTCATAGTGGTAATACCCGTCGCCACTCTTCTGCCCGAAACGCCCCAGTTCGCACAATCGGTTGTCCACCTGAACCTCCGGCGCATCCTGGCCCTGGCCAGCCAGTTCCCGAGCACGCCATTCCAGGTCGATGCCGACCACGTCGTACATGCGAAACGGCCCCATGGCGAAACCAAAACCTTGCAGCGCCGCATCCACCTGATAAGGCAAAGCGCCTTCAAGCAGCATCTTGCGTGCTTCGAGCACGTACGGATGCAGCATGCGATTGCCAATGAAGCCGTGGCAGTTGCCCGAGACTACGCTGACCTTGCCCATGCGCTGGCCCAGCGCCAGGGCAGCATCAAGCACCGCCGGCGCCGTCTGGGCACCGCGCACGATTTCCAGCAATTTCATGATGTGCGCCGGGCTGAAGAAATGCAGGCCCAGGACCTGCTGCGGACGGCGAGTGACGGCGGCGATGGCATCGATGTCCAGCGCCGAGGTGTTGCTGGCCAGAATCGCTTCGGGTTTGAGCAGGCCGTCGAGTTCACGAAAGATTGTCTGCTTCAGCTCAAGGTTTTCGTAGACCGCCTCGATGACCAGATCGACATCGTGAATCGCTGCGTAATCGGCAGCCGCCGTCACCCGCGCAATACGCGCATCCGCCTCGGCCTGATCGATCCGCCCCTGCCGCACGCTGTGGGTGTAAGTTTCAGCCACGCTGGCCAGCGCCTGCTCGAGCATCTGCGGATTATTATCGACCCATTGCACCGGTACCCCGGCGTTGGCCAGGCACATGACAATGCCACGGCCCATGGTGCCCGCGCCGATCACGGCGGCGCGCTGAATATCGAACGATGTCTGGCTCATTGTTGTTCTCTTATTGGCGATCCAAAGACAGTTCTCACCATAGTCAGCCAATGGGTGTTTTTGAAATTTATTCGTGTGATGAGCGACATTCAGCGGATGGATGTGCTTTCAAAAACACCGATATCCCTGTGGGAGCGGGCTTGCTTGCGAAGGCGGCCTGCCAGCCGACATCAATGTTGAATGACACACCGTATTCGCGAGCAAGCCCGCTCCCACATTGACCGTTTTTCAACTTGGCAAATGAGCTTCGGCCCACGCCCGGACGTCGGCATACGGATAATCCTCCAACGCCGCAAACCCCGGAATCGACCGCGCCTTGAGCTTGGTAAACAGCGGCACGCTGATCCCGCACAGAAACCGCGTCACGCGCTCTGCCGATGGTACGTTGCCCGTGTGCTGCTCGTGCCTGTGGATAAAATCACCGCACAGCCCCTCGAAACTTTTATCCACAAGCGCCGGTAACTCCGGTGGCTCGGGTAGCCGCGCCACATGGCCGTGACACACCGAACAATGCCCGCACTGCTGCGGCGCGTTTTCGTCGCCGAAGTACTCGGCCAGGCGATAGCCCAGGCAGTGGTCGGTGGCGAAGAGATCCAGCATGGCGTGAATCCGTGCGATCTCGGTGCGCTCGTGCTGGGTGAAGTAGGCGTGCAGTTCGGCACTCAGCGCCTGCGTGTCGACGTCGGTTTTCAACAAGCTGTAGACCTCAGTCATCTGCTTGCTTTCAAGCTCGACCCAGCCCTTTTCCTGAAAATAATCCAGCGCCTTGACCACCCGACTGCGTTCGGCGGAATACTGCTCATACAGCGCGTCGAAATTCACCGTGGCCCAGGTTCGGGCACGGCTGGAGGTCTGGATGATGGCCGAGACGAAGTCCTTTCGCTCACCTTCGAATCGGGCCAGCAATGCTTCGGGCTCCTGCAAATACTTGAAACGGTATTCGGCGTAATAGGCATAACGCGGAGCGATCAGTCCCCGCAGTTCCAGCTGCACCAGCAAGGTCTTGAGCGGTAACTGGCGAATGTTGCTCTGATCGGCCAGCGGCCCCAGCAGAAACTCCCACTGCCCCTCGGGCGCGGCGGCTTGCAACTCGTCGAGCACGCAACGAATGCCGTCCAGCTCTGGCGTGTCGCCGTAAACGAAGTTTTCCAACACGTTGAGGCTGTCGCGGTTGGCCAGCACCAGGCAATCGGAAGGCTGACCGTCACGCCCGGCGCGACCGATTTCCTGGCTGTAGTTTTCAATGGATTTGGGCAGGTCGAAATGCACCACATTGCGGATGTCACTTTTATCGATGCCCATGCCGAAGGCGATGGTGGCGACGATGCAATTGGACTGCCCGCCCATGAACCGCTTCTGTATCCCTTCCCGTTGTTCGTGGGGCAAACCGGCGTGATAGGCCTCGGCCTGGATGCCGTGCTGGCTCAGATGTTGGGCGATGTACTCGGCGGTTTTTTGCAGGGTGACGTAGACGATGCTCGGCTGACCGGGGCGCTGACTCATCCACTCAACAAGGCGTCGACGCTTGTCCTGGCCGCGCACCGGTTCCACCAACAGATTGAGGTTGGGTCGGTAGAAACCGGTGGTCACCACGTCCTCGGGGGCGATGGCGAATTTGGCCTCCATGTCGGCGATCACCTTGGGTGTCGCGGTGGCGGTCAGCAGCAGGGCCTGAGGGATGTTGAACTGACGCTGATAGTCCGGCAGCTTGAGGTAGTCGGGGCGAAAGTTGTGGCCCCATTCAGAGATGCAGTGGGCCTCGTCCACCACCAGCAGCGAGATCGGCACCTGCTGCAAAAAATGGCGGAAGCGCTCGTTCTTCAGGCGCTCCACGGAAATCATCAGAATCTTCAATTCGCCGGACTTTGCCCGGGCCATCACATCGCTGGCGTCATCGCGGCTCTGCGCCGAATCGATACTGCCTGCCGCAATGCCGTGGCGCTGCAAGAACGCCAACTGATCCTGCATCAGCGCCAACAGGGGCGACACAACCAATGTCAGGTGCGGCAGCAACAAGGCAGGCAATTGATAGCAAAGAGACTTGCCTGAACCTGTCGGGAAAATCGCCGCCGCCGAGCGCCCGGCCAGCACAGCACTGACCGCCGCCTCCTGACCCGGCCGAAACTGTGGATAACCGAAAACCTGTTCCAGGGTGTTGTGCATAAGCTGTCACTCCGTTGACCGCTGCGAAGCCCAAAGCCTAGCCGGCGAACGCAGCGAGTCGAGAAAAGGTCGGGGGCAAAAACGATACGGGATGATACAGCGGATAGTTCCGGGAGACTGCAAGGCTTGGGAGATGAGGTGGCTGGCAGATCGCTTTCGCGAGCAAGCCCGCTTGTGTCTTGCGCAGGAATTAGACTGAGGGTGAGAGCGGGCTTGCTCGCGAAGAGGCCAGCCATGTCACCCCAAAAACATCGATAGAAACTCAGGGTACCAACACCGCCACCCGCAACTGCTCATCCAGCGCCTGCTCATGAAACACCTGACTTTTACTCGCCCAAACCGCATAAGCCGGGCTGATTTCGCCAGTGAACGCCGCCGCCAACTGACGCAAATCCGTGACACTTCGCACACGGGGGCAAAAGGGTTCGCCGTCGCAGTTCTGGCTGGCGTTGCGGTAAGTGGCCAGCAACCGATCCCACAACCCGTCACGCACTTGCCTGACCGACTTGAGCTTCGCAGCCTGCACGCCCAGTCGCTGTTTCAGACTCTGTTCATCCAACGCTTCGCTGGCCAGCAGCGCCTTGCCCACCATCAACACCTCGGCGCGGGACGCGGTGTCTACTTCTGCCTGGGTGGTCAGAGCCTGCGGCCAACCGGTACGGTCCATGTTGGCGAGGATCAGCGCGTTACCTGAGTCGGCAGCGCTCGCCATCCGACAAACACTGGCCCACAACAACCATACGTAGCCATTGCATACCTAATTCCCTTTAAGAGTCGACTCAGACGCTTCGAAACGTCCTACACATTCTGGCGCGCACCCTACAGAGGTTTGATGCGTTAAGCCTGACAATCCCGTAGGAATATCGACCTCTAGGGGAAAAGCTTAAAAAATAGTCGGGGTGTGCGTAGGCAAAGGGCGATAACGCCGGTAAACCCCCTACAAATCCTGTCCATTTGCGTCACCTTGCGACGCCTCGTCGCGGCCCTCTATAGTTTTCGACGCGGCTGAAAACACTGTGTCAGCCTGCCGGCGAGACTGCCCGACTTTCCACAGGACTGACTTCGATGAACACGCGCCACTCGTTAACAGACCGCTATCGCCCGCTCAAAACCAGCTACAGCGACACCCCGGTGTTGGTCATCGACACCGAAGCCAATCCTCACGAAATCCTCGACGCCGCCCGCCAACGCATCCGCGCCGCCAGCGACCTGCTCGAAACGCTCTATTGCCTGTGCTTTAAACAGGCCGACGTGAAAGACATTCCCAACATCGTCAACGCGCTGTACCTGCTGACCCAGGATGGCAACGAACTGCTCGAAATCGCCCGGCAACACCTGCCGAAAACCACAGCGGTTTGATGCCTGAAACAAATTCAAACTTAAATAAAGATCCCTGTGGGAGCCGGGCTTGCCCGCGATGAACGATAACGCGGTGTACCTGATGAAAAGCGAAACATCCGACACTCAACAACAACCCGACAAAGCGGCCTACGACGCATGGTTCAAAGCACAAGTACAAGCCAGCCTCAACGATGCTCGCCCCAGCATTCCAGACGAAGAAGCCAAACACCTGATGGCAATCAAACGAGACAGATTGCGAAAGAGATAAGTCTGTAAGCAACGCCCTATCAAAGCTTCATCCCGGTCCTACAACCGAAGACACCTTGTCGCCTATCGCTGCCCGGCGGCTCAGACCTATAGTCGAACTGCCGCTGCCAAATCAGCGGCTCGGGCTTGGTCACCTGAATGGCTCATATATACGCGTCCGTTGTATGCTGCCGGCACTTCAAGTGTCTGCACGCTATATGGTGGCTGTGTTTGGGACGCCCTCGGGCGTGCCGGGATGTGAGCCTCATCGGTTGACCAACCCGAACACAGTCCGCCTCCCATCGCTTGGTCACGGTGGTGGCGATCCTTCCTGATGCATTTGAGGCTAAAACCAATGAAGACATGGAATCCGCTCACCAATGATCGTTACCTTCCACTCCAATCCAACCTCACCGACACCCCGCCCCTGATCATCGACACAGAGGCCAACCCCCAAGACATCCTCGAAGCCGCCCTCCAGCGCATCCGAGCCTCCAGCGATCTCCTCAAAACCCTGCACTGCGTTTGCTTCAAACACGGCGATGTAGAAGACATCCCCCACATCACCCACGCACTCTTCTTGTTAACCCAGGACGGCTGCGACCTGCTGCAAGTCGCCCAGCAACGCATGATGGGCTGGAAAGCGCCTGCCTGACGCCTAGTGAAGTCGTTCCCACGCTCCGCGTGGGAATGCCTCTACGGACGCTCCGCGTTCGGCTCTTGGAGCGCAGAGCGTCACCCATGGCAATGATCGAACACTCGTAACCCGAGACAACCGCGATGAGCGAATTAACGTTCAAACAAAAACAAGCGCACTACGAAAAAGTGCGCCGTTCAAACTACTTGGCCAGCTTGCGGCTCGCAGGCTTCGACACGTCACCGACAGACCTCGAAAAACCGCTGCCTACTCGAGAAGAAGCACTTGCCAAATACCGACAAGACAAAATCCAACGTCCGTCCTGACAGTAAATCCCCACTTTTTCATACGCTACAAGACAAAAAAAACAGGTAGTCCGGGCTGTCGAATTTCTTCCCAATAAGTACCTCCAGGCTGTTTATTTGCTCGTGCGATAGCTCGTACTCATAGATGGGATCGTCTGGTTCCTTCCACTCCATCAGCTCTTTGAGCTGCGTGAAATGCTCAGCGGGAATATCAACTCGAAATGCCAGCCGCTCCGTTGTTTTATAAAACGCTCTGATGGAATGCTTCATTTCTGCGTGCTCCTTTCCGGGTCCGCGTCCGATAGTCTCCTGCCAGTTTCTGCATTGAACTCGCCTAGATGTTTACCTTGCCGAGTGTATTGCTCAACCGTTCCGTGCATGTAGTCCCACTCATAAATTCGGCCTTTCGAATCCAGCCAACGTACTCTTCTCTTTCCGCCACCCCTCACAGAGGTTTTCGATGGCACCGGATAGGTATCTGGAAACGCAAGCAACTCCTCAGGGGCGGGGCGATAGCTGAAATCCCTCGGCACGCTTAACACGATGTACAGCGGCCGAACCCCCGAATCCGCCGGAAACACCAGAATAAAATCCTGATACTCCGGCGGATAAACCGGGCTGACGATAATGTTGTCCGCCTGCTCCGTCGGCGGAAAAATCCACACCTGAGGCGCTTGCGGTGCCGCTTCCAGCGCCGGGATGCCCAGCGTATCTGCCGGGTTCTCTGCGGGAGTCCAAATCAACTCAACTCCGCCGCCAAAGTCAGCCACCTGCTGAGATCCCCGCGTTTCAAACGTCACGACAGGGACCATCTCCCAATCACGCCGGCTCTGGGTGTTGTAGCCGTAGCCCTTGAGCGTGCCGTCAGCCTGCTCCTCTACCCGCAAACGAACCCGTGTTCGAGCTTGTTTGAGTGACCTGAGTTGATCGTCGGTATACAACGCACCATCGCCCAGACTCGACGGAGCAAGCAAAGCAACCAATCCAACTAATGCACCCGCAGCAACTCCGGCAGTAACGACTCCGGCGCCAGTACTTGCGACGGTAGCCGTTGCCGGAGCAATCACCGCCCCACCCAACGCCAAAGAGCCAATACCCGCCGGCAGAACACCGCTGATCTTCTTGAGCGGCAAACGGCCAGAGCCATCGGCCTGACGACCTCCCAATAAGGTGAGCTCACCAAACTCACCAACGCTATCCGTCGGCAAAAACCCGGATGGGCTGGTGTAATCGATGATTGAATCCGGCAACTTACAAGACTTGGCAAATACACAACCGACGAACGACTGGCGCTTTTTCTGAAACGCCACTTCCCGGCTCTTTTCGAATGTGTCCTGCCTGGCAAGCATCGCTTCGTAGGCGTTTTGCCTGGCCTCTCTCTTCGCCAATTCAGTAGCGCTCATGTCCCGTAGCCAGCGGTAACCACCTCCATCGTTATCGTAGTGCTGCCACACTTGTGGTGTGTCCTTGCCCATCCGTCCCCCTCTCGGTCACTACTGAAACCACGGCTCAATGCCGAGGCCGGTGAAGTTACCGAGTGCTGGAAAGTGCGGTTGTAGGGCTAATCTGAACCTGCCGTGCGATCCTTCTTCATCGTCCATTGCGGATGATTCCACTCCAAACTTGCCGCAAAATCCGACCCAAGCCGATTCACCGGCATGCCCCCTAATGGAAGATGCACCATGAACCTCGCCCCCAACTTCCCCGACGACCACGCCATGCACCTGCTCATGCAGTTGCTGCACGAAGAACTCGGCCTGCCCGAACGCAAAACCATCAGCCTCACCACCTCGATCAACTTCGACCTGGGTTGCGCTGGCGCCGATGCGCGGCACCTGATGGAAGCGCTGGAAGAACAGTTCGCCATCGACTTCATCGACTACGACGCCTATCGCTACTTCCAGCCTGAAGGCTTTGACGTGTTCCTAAAGCGCCGGGCGAAGGGTCGTGGCGACAAAGTCCCGCTGACCATTGGCATCCTCTACAAAGCAGTCAAGAAGCAACGGTGGGACACGCAGGAAGTGGAAGCGGTTTAGTGGATCAGGACAACAGAAGTGGAATTATTCTGGCTGTTTTGCGTGTTTACTGCGGGAATATTGCCAGTTCTGCCTCAAGGGAACTGAATCGCGCTCACAAAAAAGCCGCCCCAAAGGGCGGCTTTTTCATTCAATCAAACCACTACCGATTCTTACAACTTCGGCCCAGCAGCCTTGATCGCGTCGCTCACGTCGAACTTCTTGAAGTTCTCAACAAACAACCCGGCCAGTGCCTTGGCAGCCTCATCGTAAGCAGCCTTGTCAGCCCAGGTGTTGCGTGGGTTCAACAGGCCAGTCTCAACGCCCGGTACGGCTTTTGGCACGTTGAGGTTGATGATGTCGAGGTGTTCGGTTTCGGCACCGATCAACGCGCCGCTCTGGATCGCTGCGATCACGCCGCGGGTGGTCGGGATGTTGAAGCGTTTGCCGACGCCGTAGCCGCCGCCGGTCCAGCCGGTGTTGACCAGGTAGACCTTGGAGCCGAAGCCGCGGATGCGTTTGATCAGCAGTTCTGCGTATTCGCCAGCCGGACGCGGGAAGAACGGTGCGCCGAAGCAGGTGGAGAAGGTCGACTTGATGCCGCTGCCGGAACCCATTTCGGTCGAGCCCACCAGTGCGGTGTAGCCGGACAGGAAGTGGTAGGCCGCTTGTTCTTCGCTGAGGATCGACACTGGCGGCAGGACGCCGGTCAGGTCGCAGGTCAGGAAGATCACAGCGTTTGGCTCGCCACCGAGGTTCTTCTCGGAACGCTTCTCGACGTGCTCCAGCGGGTAGGCCGCGCGGCTGTTCTGGGTCAGGCTGCCGTCGGCGTAGTCAGCCTTCTTGGCGTCGTCCAGCACAACGTTTTCCAGGACCGCGCCGTGCTTGATGGCTTTCCAGATGACCGGCTCGTTCTTCTCGGACAGGTCGATGCACTTGGCATAGCAACCGCCTTCGATGTTGAACACCACACCCTCGCCCCAGCCGTGCTCGTCGTCACCGATCAGGTAACGGCTTTCATCGGCAGACAGGGTGGTCTTGCCAGTGCCGGACAAACCGAAGAACAGGGTCACGTCGCCCTCTTCGCCGATGTTAGCGGCACAGTGCATCGGCAGCACATCTGCGGCCGGCAGCAGGAAGTTCTGCACCGAGAACATGGCTTTCTTCATTTCACCGGCGTAGCGCATGCCAGCGATCAGCACTTTCTTCTGGGCGAAGTTGAGGATCACGCAGCCATCGGAGTTGGTGCCATCACGCTCTGGCACGCA
Organism: Pseudomonas sp. LBUM1673; assembly: GCF_059695645.1. NCBI lineage: Bacteria > Pseudomonadati > Pseudomonadota > Gammaproteobacteria > Pseudomonadales > Pseudomonadaceae > Pseudomonas > Pseudomonas sp. LBUM1673. Next base: position 306,539 of record NZ_CP166780.1, on the reverse strand, counting down.
CTCGAAGTTGGCGACGTTGAGGACCTGCCACTCTTCACGGCCAGCCGGGTTGTACTGAGCAGGGTTGATGAACAGGCAGCGGCCGAACAGATTCTGCCAGGCGGTCTGGGTGGTCATCTTCACGGCCAGGTAGTGCTCGGTGGCCGCACCTACGTGCACGTGAGAAACGAAATGCTCTTGCGCGTTGTTGAACGCCTCGACGCGAGCCCACAGGGCATCGAACTTGTCGGCCGGGAACTTGCGGTTGATCGGGCCCCAGGCAATGGCGTCCTGGGTGGTCGGTTCTTCAACGATGAAACGATCGACTGGCGAACGGCCGGTACGGTGACCGGTGCGAACAACCAGCGCGCCGGTATCGGCAAGCTCGCCTTCACCGCGATTCAGGGCTTCTTTAACCAGATCATCAACACTCAGATTGGTGTACACGGCGTTATTGGCTTGCGTCATGAGGTTCCCCGTCGGCCAGTGGCCGAGTGCTCCAAACGTTTTGTAGTAGAAAGTCGTGCACTACTACCGCGAAAAAAGTGGGCCGGATTATGCCAGAAAAGCCCAAAAAGTGTAGGGCCCTCCCGTCAGAACGGCGTTATTCCGGCGTTAAGCAGTGAATTTACCTGTACTGAAACGTTTTAGTGCCGGGTATCTGACGGCGAATCGACCCCTGCACCGGCAAACAATTGGGTGATATCGGCGGCATCGAACAGGTAGCGTTCGTTGCAAAACTGGCAATCGATCTCGATGCGGCCGCCATGTTCGACGACCAGTTCCTGAGCATCTTCCAGACCAAGACTGACCAGCGCATTGCCCGAGCGTTCCCGGGAACAGCTGCAACGAAAGCGTAGTTTCTGCACGTCGAACAGGCGCACCTGCTCTTCGTGGTAGAGGCGATGGAGCACGGTTTCGTTGTCCAGGCTCAGCAATTCATCGGCGGTCAGGGTGCTGGCCAGGGCGGTGATGTGCTGCCAACTGGCGGCGCGTTCTTCTTCGTCTTTCAGACGGTCGGCAGGCAATTGCTGCAACAACAGGCCACGGGCACGACGGCCATCGGCGTAGAGCCAGAAGCGGGTATTGGTCTGTTGGGACATGACGAAGTAGTTGGTAAAGCACTCCGACAGGGTCCCGCCGTCGAGGTCGACGATGCCTTGGTAACGCTGGCCCTGAGTCGGGTCGACAGTCAGCGCCAGCACGCCATTGGGCATCAGGTCGGCAAGGGTCGCGTCGGGGGCAATCTGGTCGGCTTCGTAACGAGCCAGGCCACGGATTTCACGCTCGCTGGAGCACTCGATCATCAGCAACGGCACCGGACCTTCGGAACGGGCCTGAAGAATCAGCAAGCCATCGAACTTCAAGGTGCCGACCAGCAACGCTGCTGCCGCCATCAGCTCGCCCAGCAGTTGCGCGACCGGCTCCGGATAGGCGTGTTTGGCGAGGACTTCAGCATAGCTACGCTCCAACCCAACCAGCTCGCCGCGGGTATCGCTGTCATCGAAGATGAAGCGTTGGGTGTAGTCGTTATCCGGTAGATCGGTCATAAGTCTGGGTATCTGAAGTGGTTACAAAAAATGAATATCGCGCCATTGCCGCACTTTTGGGTGCGAAAAGTTCAGCCATGGAGGCATTTTATGAACAATCCGGGGTTGTTCCAAGCAAGGTCAAACCTCTCTTTTCGACGAACGGCGTTTCTCACCTGCTGAATGCGCCGCTGGCGAATACCCCCATATGGCTACACAGGCGCGCGATTGCAAGTCTGTGCCCGACGGCGGTCACTACTCGTCGTTGCTGTTACCGCGAAATTTGAACAGGTCCCGGCGCTGTTTCTTGCTCGGCTTACCGTCGGTGCTCACGCCCAACGCCCCGGCCTTGCGCATGGCCGCAGCCGCTTCACGTTTGGCGATGCTGGCTTCGGTTTCGGCATACAGAGCCTGGGCCTCCGGGGCGCCACGGCGCACGATCGACAGCGCCTGGACCACCACCGTGCGCTCCTCGAAGCCTGTGCGAATCTGAAATTCATCGCCGATCCTCGGCTCCTTGCCCGGCTTGCAGCGCTCGCCCCGGCAATGCACCTTGCCACTTTCAATCGCGGCCTTGGCCAAGGCACGTGTTTTATAAAAACGCGCGGCCCACAACCATTTATCGAGACGGACCTTGTCGTCCTCTTCGCTTTTTTGTGCCATTGGATGACCTCATTCTGAAATATCGATGAACTGTACTACCGTTTCTGTCGTGCCATGAATCGCCACGCTGTGGATTAGAATGTCAGGCATTCCCCGCAATTGAGGGATGGAAATCCGGGCAGTAGATATCTGTCGCCTTTTACCCATTATTCTGCGTGAATACCGCGAATTCGGCCGTACGCGGCCTGAGCGGTTTTTGCCGGTTGAGCACTTTTGAAGACATTTGACCATTTGACCGTTATCGGTCTGCGCGAGTGGGTGGCGCTCCCGGATTTGGGAGTTGCGGGCCTTCGGGCAAAAATCGACACCGGGGCCAGCACCTCCAGCCTGCACGCCACCGACATCGAGCCGTTCGAGCGCGATGGCGAACAATGGGTGCGCTTCACCGCGCACCTGGGCACGGTGGTGCAATTGCGGCACCGGCGCTGCGAAGCACCGCTGGTGACGATGAAAACCATTAAAAGCTCCAACGGCCACGCGCAGATGCGCTACGTGGTCAGCACCACCCTGGCCCTCGGTGATCGGGTCTGGCGGGTCGAGTTCACCCTCGCCTGCCGCAAGTCCATGCGTTATCGCCTGTTACTCGGTTCCAAAGCCCTGATCGACGGCCAGTTGGTGGTCAATCCGGGCATCAAATATGTACAAGACAAGCCGGTGTTCCCGGTATCTACCTTCTCCACAGGTGTTGCATGAAGATCGCTGTGCTGTCGCGGAACCCGCGTCTGTATTCCACCCGTCGCCTGGTCGAAGCCGGTATGGAGCGTGGCCATGAAATGGTGGTGATCGACACCCTGCGCGCCTACATGAACATTGCCAGTCACAAGCCGCAAATCCACTACCGCGGCAAACCGCTGGAAGGTTTCGATGCGGTGATCCCGCGGATCGGTGCGTCGGTGACGTTCTATGGCTGCGCGGTGCTGCGCCAGTTCGAAATGATGGGGGTGTTTCCGCTCAACGAATCGGTGGCCATCGCCCGTTCGCGAGACAAACTGCGTTCGCTGCAATTGCTGTCGCGCCGGGGGATCGGTTTGCCGGTCACCGGTTTTGCCCACTCCCCGGATGACATTCCCGATTTGATCGAGATGGTCAACGGTGCGCCGCTGGTGATCAAGGTGCTGGAGGGCACCCAAGGCATCGGTGTGGTGCTGTGTGAAACGGCGACCGCGGCGGAATCGGTGATCGAGGCGTTCATGGGTTTGAAGCAGAACATCATGGTTCAGGAGTACATCAAGGAGGCAGGCGGCGCGGACATTCGTTGTTTCGTGGTCGGCGACAAGGTGATCGCAGCGATGAAGCGCCAGGCCAAGCCGGGGGAGTTTCGCTCCAACCTGCATCGCGGCGGCAGTGCGAGCCTGATCAAGATCACGCCGGAAGAACGCATGACCGCGTTGCGTGCGGCGAAGGTCATGGGGTTGGCGGTGGCGGGGGTGGATATCCTGCGCTCCAATCACGGGCCGCTGGTGATGGAAGTGAACTCGTCGCCAGGGCTTGAAGGGATTGAAACCACCACCGGGAAGAACGTGGCGGGGATCATCATCGAGCATCTGGAGAAGAATGGCGGGCCGAATATGACTCGGACCAAAGGGAAAGGTTGAAGCTTACTCGGTCCCTGTGGCGAGGGAGCTTGCTCCCGCTGGAGGCCGAAGGACTCCCGATTCCGGCAACTGTATTCTTTTATTGAAATACGGTTGCCGGGTTTTGCGGCTGCTGCGCAACCGAGCGGGAACAAGCTCCCTCGCCACAGAGGTTGTGTACCGTGCTTAGACAGCATCCCGCGGCAGCATCAACCCAAGCGGCAACCGCACCCGCGCCTCCAGGCCACCACCGGGCCGGTTGCGCAGCTCGACATTCCCGCCATGCATCGAAGCAATCCGCTTCACGATTGCCAATCCAAGTCCTGTGCCTTTGCCGCCTCGGGCACGATCACCACGGGTGAACGGGTTGAAGATCGCCTCCAACTCCGACGGATCGATCCCCGCGCCGCGGTCCATGACACTCAGCACCACATACGGCGCGCTGGTATCTCCAGACACATAAGCCGCCACTTCGACGCCGCTGCCGGCGTGATGCAAGGCATTACCGATCAAATTGTTCAGCAGCCGCTTCATCGATACCCGACGCAACGGAAACGGCTGGATAGGCTCCAGGCGCAAGTGCACTTTCTCTTCGTTCTGGTTGTACGGCGCGGCAACTTCGCGAACCAGATCGCTCAGGTCCACTTCTTCCACCGACTCGTCACGTCCGTCACGAATGAACGCCAGGAACTGGTCGAGAATCGCGTCCATGTCTTCGATGTCGCGGATCATGTCGTCCGTCAGGTCGCTGTGATCGCCCATCAGTTCCAGGGACAGCCGCAAACGGGTCAGCGGCGTGCGCAGATCGTGGGACACCCCGGCCAGCATCAATTCCCGTTCGCGCCCGGCTTGTTCGACGTCTTCAGCCATCTGGTTGAAGGCGCGATAAACCTCGGTCATTTCACTCGGTGTATCGCTGATCGGCAGCCGCACGCTACGGCCCTGACCGAGTTGCCTTGCGGCATAGACCAGACGTTTCAATGGTTGATTGAGCTGGCTGACGAAGATCCACGCCGAAGCGGTGGACAACAAGCCGATGGCGAGGAACCAGCCCAGCACGTTCCAGATTTTCTGACCGCGCAACGGATGCGGGTACAACGGCACTTTCAGCCAGCCATCGCCCAGGCTGGGCGCCCGGACCCACAGCGCCGGCGGCGAATGCATGCGTAATCGCACTTCGGTGTCGGCACCCAGCTCAGCCTGCATCTGCCGCTGATAGATCTCGCTGTAAGGCCAGTGTTGCTCCCCTTCCGGCACACCCGCGCCCACTACCCGGATCAGGGTTGCGGCATCAGCGATTTTCTCACGGTTTTTTTCATCGGCGGCCCAATAGGCGCGCAGCGTCAGGGCGACGCCGTGGCTGTATTGGCGATCCACCAGCACGTCTTCGTTCATCAACAGATAAACCAGGGTCAGCGCCTTGGAGAACAGGACGACGATCAGCACCAGCCACAGGGTGCGGGAGAAGAAACTCTGGGGGAACCAAACGGGGGTTTTCATGGATAACCGCTACACACTTGCAGGAGCGAGCGATGCTCGCATATTGCGGATCGCGAGTCTGCGGACAATCGTGCGCAAGACCCGCTCCTACAAATCGCCGATCACTTGGTGGCGGCGCCATCCGGAACGAACACGTAACCCACGCCCCAGACGGTCTGGATGTAACGCGGCTTGGATGGATCGGGCTCGATCATCCGGCGCAGACGGGAGATCTGCACGTCGATGGAACGCTCCAGGGCATCCCACTCGCGACCACGGGCCAAATTCATCAGCTTGTCGCGAGTCAGTGGCTGACGCGCGTTCATGACCAATGCCTTGAGCACCGCGAATTCACCGGTCGTCAGCATGTGCACTTCGTCACCACGCTTGAGTTCGCGGGTGGCCAGGGACAGCTCGTAGTCACCGAAGGTCACGCTTTCGTCTTCGCTGCCCGGTGCACCCGGCACAGGAGTCGATTGACGGCGCAGGACCGCTTTGACACGGGCCATCAGCTCATCCGGGTTGAATGGCTTGGCCAGGTAATCGTCGGCGCCCAGTTCCAGGCCCTTGATGCGGCTCAGCTCATCGCCCTTGGCGGTGAGCATGATGATCGGGATCTGATTGTTCGCTGTGCGCAGGCGGCGGCAGGCGGTCAGGCCATCTTCGCCGGGCAGCATCAGGTCGAGAACGACCAGGTTGAACACTTCACGCGCCAGCAGGCGGTCCATTTGTTCAGTGTTCGGGACGGCGCGGGCACGGTAGCCCTTGCTGACGAAAAAACGCTCCAGCAGGCTGCTCAGCCCCGGATCGTCGTCCACGATAAGAATTTTTTCGCCTTCAGCAGTTTGTGCAGTGCTGCTCATTGGATGCTCCTTTGATCTCGGCGCGCATTATGGCGTAGCTGTCGTTATACGCACCGAGTGCATTGTTAGCAGATTTTTCCTTCACCGCCAGAAAGCCGACCTTTGTGCCTACAGCCTGCGATGCCCCCGAATGTCAGAACGCTGGTTATAATGCGCGGCCTTTTGTGTCAGGCAACGTCTGATCGTTATTGCTGGTAGCCGCTCTTTTTTTCATGGCGCCGGCAGTAATTGTTCGATTTCACGGGTCAACGGGAAGCCTGTTGATCCAGGTAGCGGCGCACGCCAGGCCGCTCAACCAGACTCGCCGAGCCTTTATTTCTGCGCCTGCGAGCCTGCTTTCACAATTTTTCAGGTGGTTTTATGGACAGCATCAACAGCCGCATCGCCGAGGAACTCGGCGTACGCCCACAACAGGTCGAAGCGGCCGTCGCGCTACTCGATGAAGGCTCTACCGTTCCCTTCATCGCCCGCTACCGGAAAGAAGTGACCGGCAGCCTCGATGACATCCAGTTGCGTCATCTGGAAGAGCGTCTGCGCTACCTGCGAGAACTCGACGAACGGCGGATCAGCATCCTCGCCAGCATCGAGGAGCAAGGCAAGCTGACCCCGCAACTTGAGCGCGATATCAAACTCGCCGACACCAAGACCCGCCTCGAAGACTTGTACCTGCCGTACAAGCAGAAGCGCCGTACCAAGGGCCAGATCGCCCTGGAAGCCGGCCTCGGCGAGTTGGCCGACGGCCTGTTCAACGATCCGACCCTGAGCCCGGAAACCGAAGCCGCCCGCTTCATCGACGGCGAAAAAGGCGTGGCCGATGTGAAAGCCGCCCTTGAAGGCGCCAAGTACATCCTCATGGAGCGCTTCGCCGAAGACGCCGGCCTGCTGGACAAGCTGCGCAACTACCTCAAACAGGAAGCCACCCTCAGTGCCCGCGTGATCGCCGGCAAGGAAGAGGAAGGCGCCAAGTTCCGCGACTACTTCGAACACGACGAACCGCTGAAAAGCATGCCGTCCCACCGCGCACTGGCGATTTTCCGTGGCCGCAACGAAGGCATTCTCAGCTCCGCACTGAAAGTCGGCGATGAACTGCCGGGCACCATGCACCCGTGCGAAGGCATGATCGGCCAGCAATTCGGCATCCAGAACCAGAACCGCGCCGCCGACAAATGGCTGGGCGAAGTGGTGCGCTGGACCTGGAAGGTCAAGCTCTACACCCATCTGGAAACCGACCTGCTGGGCGAGCTGCGCGATGGCGCGGAAACCGAAGCGATCAACGTGTTCGCCCACAACCTGCACGACTTGCTGCTGTCGGCCCCGGCCGGCCCGCGCGCCACCCTGGGCCTCGACCCGGGCCTGCGCACCGGCTGCAAGGTCGCCGTGGTTGATGCCACCGGTAAGCTGCTGGACCACGCCACGGTTTACCCGCACGTGCCACACAACAAGTGGGATCAGACCCTCGCCGTGCTCGCCGCCCTGTGCGCCAAGCATTCGGTGGACCTGATCGCCATCGGCAACGGCACCGCCAGCCGCGAAACCGATAAGCTCGCCGCTGAGCTGATCAAAAAATACCCAGCCATGAAGATGACCAAAGTCATGGTCTCCGAGGCCGGTGCATCGGTGTACTCGGCGTCGGAACTGGCTTCCAGGGAATTCCCGGACCTCGACGTGTCGATCCGTGGCGCGGTGTCGATTGCCCGCCGCTTGCAGGATCCGTTGGCTGAGCTGGTGAAGATCGATCCGAAATCCATCGGCGTCGGCCAATACCAGCACGACGTGTCGCAGCTGAAACTGGCACGCGGCCTGGACGCAGTGGTCGAGGACTGCGTGAACGCCGTGGGCGTCGACGTCAACACCGCCTCCGTGGCGCTGCTGGCGCGCATCTCCGGCCTCAACGCGACCCTGGCGCAAAACATCGTCACCCACCGCGACGAGCACGGTGCATTCAAAACCCGTGCGGCATTGAAGAAAGTCGCACGTCTGGGTGAAAAAACCTTTGAACAGGCCGCCGGCTTCCTGCGTGTGATGAACGGCGACAACCCGCTGGATTCGTCTGCGGTTCACCCGGAAGCCTATCCGCTGGTGCAGCGCATTGCCGCTGAAACCGACCGTGACATCCGTTCGCTGATCGGCGACGCGAGCTTTCTCAAGCGCCTCGATCCGAAGAAGTACACCGACGAAACCTTCGGTCTGCCGACCGTCACCGACATCCTCCAAGAACTGGAAAAACCCGGTCGCGACCCGCGTCCCGAGTTCAAGACCGCCGAGTTCCAGGAAGGCGTCGAAGACCTCAAGGACCTGCAACTGGGCATGATCCTCGAAGGCGTGGTCACCAACGTGACCAACTTCGGCGCCTTCGTCGACATCGGCGTACATCAGGACGGTTTGGTACACATCTCCGCGCTGTCGGAGAAGTTCATCAAGGATCCGCGCGAAGCGGTGAAGGCCGGTGATGTGGTCAAGGTGAAGGTCATGGAAGTCGACATCCCGCGCAAACGCGTTGGCCTGTCGATGCGCATGAGCGATACCCCGGGCGAGAAAATCGACGGTGCCCGTGGCGCGCGTCCGGGTTCGGCACCACGCCAATCCCAGAACACCGCACCGCGCAAGGAAACCACGGCGACAGCCCCGGCCAACAACGCCATGGCCTCGCTGTTCGCTAACGCCAAACAGTTGAAAAAACGCTGATGGAGATCCCGGCCGGCTTGACCGAAAGCGCGTTTTTCAAGCTGCTGGGATGTCGCTTGCACAGCCTGGAAACCGGGGTGGCGCAAGTCGCCCTGGCGCTTGAGCCAGAACTGCGCAATCGCGGCGGCAAGCTGCATGGCGGGGCCTTGTTCAGTCTGGTGGACATTGCCATGGGGCTGGCTTGTTCCAGCACCCACGGCTTTGACCAGCAGAGCGCAACCATCGAGTGCAAGATCAACTACATCCGCGCCGTCGCCGACGGTGAAGTGATGTGCACGGCGCGGGTGATCCACCCGGGCCGCCGCACGCTGGTGGTCGAGGCCGACGTGATGCAAGGCGACAAACTGGTCGCAAAAGCACAAGGCACGTTCGCTGTCCTGTAGCTAGTGGTCATCAATTTGAGTTAATTTCGGCGCTGTGACTGCAGCGCTGGAGTTTTCTGTGGGAGCGCCTGTGGCGAGGGGGCTTGCCCCCGTTTGAGTGCGTAGCACTCACAATATATTGGAACATCAGAGGTTTTGGGGCTGCTTCGCAGCCCAACGGGGGCAAGCCCCCTCGCCACAAGCCCGCTCCCACAGGGGATTGCGGCGATCAACCCTTGGCTGGCTGACAGCAAGCCTGTGCGGCCCGAAAACCAGGCGAAAACGCCAGTTTCAACTTCACCCTTGTAGACCGTCTTGCCCACCCCCATATTGGGGCGACTGACGCGTGAAGGAATCCAACTTGAGCGAACTTCTCAACCGCCGCCTGGCTCTGCTCGGCGAGCGCGCTAACCTCTCTCTGCTCGAACAGTGCCTTCACGGCATCGAACGTGAATGCCTGCGCGTGACGGGCGAAGGACGCCTGGCGCAAACGCCGCACCCCGAAGAATTGGGTTCCGCGCTGACCAACGAACAAATCACCACCGACTATTCCGAGTCGTTGCTGGAGTTCATCACGCCAGCCCTGCCAGACCCGGCGGATACGCTGGCGAGCCTGGACAAGATCCACCGGTTTGCCTACAGCAAGCTCGGCAACGAGTACCTGTGGAGTCCATCGATGCCGTGCCCGCTGCCGGCCGAGGAAGATATCCCGATCGCCTACTACGGCACCTCCAACATCGGTCAGCTCAAGTACGTTTATCGCAAGGGCCTGGCCCTGCGTTACGGCAAGACCATGCAGTGCATCGCCGGGATTCACTACAACTTTTCCCTGCCGGAAAAACTCTGGCCGCTGCTCAAAGAGGCTGAAGGCTTTGACGGCACCGACCGCGACTATCAGTCGTCGGCCTACATCGCGCTGATCCGTAACTTCCGCCGCTACAGCTGGCTGTTGATGTACCTGTTCGGCGCGTCCCCTGCGCTGGACGCCGGTTTCCTGCGCGGTCGTTCGCACCAGTTGGAACAGCTGGACCCGGACACCCTGTACCTGCCGTACGCCACCAGCCTGCGCATGAGCGATCTGGGTTACCAGAGCAACGCCCAGGCAGGCCTGACGCCGTGCTACAACGATCTGGCCAGCTACACCGACAGCCTGCGCAAAGCCGTAGCCACGCCGTATGCGCCATACGTTGAAGTCGGCACGCACAAGGACGGTGAGTGGGTTCAGCTCAACACCAACATCCTGCAGATCGAAAACGAGTACTACTCCAACATCCGTCCGAAGCGCGTGACCTACACCGGCGAACGGCCGATTCAGGCGCTGGTGGCCCGTGGCATTCAGTACGTCGAAGTGCGCTGCCTGGACATCAACCCGTTTCTGCCGATGGGCATTGATCTCACCGAATCGCGGTTCCTCGACGCGTTCCTGTTGTACTGCGCACTGAACGACAGCCCGCTGCTGACCAGTAACAGCTGCGGTAATGCAACGTCGAACTTCCTCAGCGTGGTCAAGGAAGGTCGTCGTCCGGGCCTGCAATTGCAACGCGACGGGCAAGCAGTCGACCTGAAGCAATGGGCCGGCGAATTGCTGGAGAAGATTGCGCCATTGGCGGCGTTGCTGGATCAGAGCCATGGCGGCGATGCGCACAGCAAGGCTCTGGACGCACAACTGGCCAAGGTCAAGGATTCGTCCCTGACGCCATCGGCTCAAGTGCTGGCGGCGATGGCCGAGCACAAGGAAAGCTTCGCCCGGTTCTCCTTGCGTCAGAGCCAGGTGCATGCAGAGTTTTTCCGCAGTGAGCCACTTTCAAGCGAAGAACAGGCTAGATTTGAAGCATTGGCGCGTTCGTCGTTGGCTCAGCAAACAGAGCTGGAACAGAACGAAGTCGGCGATTTCGATGTGTTTGTCGGGTCGTATCAGGCGAGTATTCTGGCGATCAGTAATTAGACGCAAACCTCTGTGGCGAGGGAGCTTGCTCCCGCTCGGCTGCGCAGCAGCCGTAAAATCTGCGACCGTGTTTAATCAGACACACCTTCGCTGGTTTTGGGAGTCCTTCGGCCTCCAGCGGGAGCAAGCTCCCTCGCCACAAAAGCGATACACAACTATTCTCCCTTAGAATTTTCCGCTCATAAGGTCATTCGAAAAAGTTATTTATTTTCGGATTCTTATATCATTTAGTCTCCTTTTCACGCCGACACTCGGTCGCCTGACAAGGAGCTTCCTCGATGAAACTGACTTCCCCCCTTCGCCTCCTGGCGGCCGCGTCTCTGGCTGCGGCGAGTGTCCTGGCTCAAGCGGCAGATGTGACCGTCGCTTACCAAACCACCGTTGACCCAGCGAAAGTCGCCCAGGCCGACGGCGCATACGAAAAAGCCACCAACGCCAAGATCGACTGGCGCAAATTCGACAACGGCGCCGATATCATCGCCGCCATCGCTTCCGGCGATGTGCAGATCGGCTACCTCGGTTCCAGCCCCCTGACGGCTGCAATCACCCGCAAAGTCCCGGTGGAAACCTTCCTCATCGCCACCCAGATCGGTGCGGCCGAAGCGCTGGTCGCGCGTGACGGTTCCGGGATCAAGACCCCGCAAGACCTGATCGGCAAGAAAGTCGCCGTACCGTTCGTTTCCACCGGCCATTACAGCCTGCTGGCCGCGCTGAAACACTGGAACATCGACCCATCGAAAGTCACCGTGCTCAACCTTGCACCACCAGCGATCATCGCGGCATGGAAACGCGGTGATATCGACGCCACCTACGTGTGGGATCCGGCGCTCGGCGTGGCCAAGGAAAACGGCAAAGTGCTGATCACCTCGGGCGAACTGGCCAAGTTTGGCGCGCCGACTTTCGATGCCTGGATCGTGCGTAAGGATTTCGCCGAGAAGCACCCGGAAATCGTCACTGCGTTCGCCAAAGTGACCCTGGATGCCTACGCCGACTATCGTAAAGACCCAAAAGCCTGGCTCGCCAACCAAAGCAATGTCGACAAACTGGTGAAACTCTCCGGTGCCAAGGCCAGCGACATTCCATTGTTGCTGCAAGGCAACGTTTTCCCGCTCGCGGCTGATCAGGTGATCACCCTCGGCGCGCCGACCACCAAAGCCATCACCGACACCGCGGTGTTCCTCAAGGAACAGGGCAAGGTCGAGGCCGTGCTGCCGGACTACGCGCCCTACGTCAGCGCCAAATACATCACCAATTGATCGGGAGTTAACCGCGATGGCTTTGCTACAGCTGGAGCGCATCTGCGCACAGTACCCCGGTGCAGCGGAACCTGTGCTGGCGGATATTTCCCTGAGCCTTGGGCCCCAGCAATTGCTGGTCGCCCTCGGCCCGTCCGGCAGTGGCAAGACCTCGCTGTTGAACCTGATTGCCGGTTTCGTCGAGCCCAGTGCCGGGCGCATCACCCTTGACGGCGTGCCGGTCAAAGGCCCGAGCGCCGAGCGCGGCGTGGTGTTCCAGGACGACGCCCTGCTGCCCTGGCAGGACGTGCTGGCCAACGTCGGTTTCGGTCTGGAACTGGCTGGCGCTCCGCGGGGAAAACGTGAACAGCGCGCCCGGGAAATGCTCGCACTGGTGGACCTCTCCGGTTTCGAACATCGCCGCATCTGGCAACTCTCGGGCGGGCAGAAACAACGTGTCGGCCTCGCTCGCGCCCTCGCCGCCGACCCTCGGGTTTTGCTGATGGACGAACCCTTCGGTGCCCTCGACGCCTTCACCCGCGAACAGATGCAGGAGTTGTTGCTGCAAGTCTGGCAGCGCACCGCTAAACCGGTGTTCCTGATTACCCACGACATTGAAGAAGCGGTGTTCCTCGCCACGGATCTGATTCTGCTGGCGCCAAACCCTGGGCAAGTCGTCGAGCGTCTGAGCCTGGATTTCGGTCAGCGTTACGCCGCCGGTGAGTCGGCGCGGGCGATCAAATCCGACCCGCGCTTTATCGAAACCCGTGAACATGTACTCGCCAAAGTGTTCTCCCAACGCAGTACCGTCCAGCGGCAGGAGCGCGCATGAGCAGCTATGAAGTTCCCGCCGCAACGGTGAAACCGGGCTCAAAAGTGAAGGGCTCGGCGGTAATCCCGCTGCGTCGCAGTTTGAACACGCGCTGGATCAGCGTACTGACGCTGACCGCTCTCGTTGCCATTTGGTGGGCCGTCACCGCCACGGCCTTGATCGAACCCCTGTTCCTGCCGCCACCGTCTGCCGTGCTGCAAAAAGGCTGGTTGCTGGTGACCACCGGCTACATGGATTCGACCTTGTGGCAGCACCTGGGCGCGAGCCTCAGCCGTATTGGCCTGGGCCTGGGCTTTGCGGTGTTGACCGCCGTGCCGGTCGGCATCGCCATCGGCCACAACCGCATCGCTCGCGGCATTCTCGACCCGCTGATCGAGTTTTACCGTCCGATTCCGCCGCTGGCTTATCTGCCGCTGATCGTGATCTGGTGCGGCATCGGTGAGTTGTCAAAAGTTTTGCTGATCTACCTGGCGATCTTCGCCCCCATCGCGATTGCCACCGCCACCGGTGTGCGTACCGTCGACCCGGCGAAATTGCGCGCCGCGCAGTCGCTGGGCGCGACCCGGGCACAGTTGATTCGCCATGTAATTCTACCCAGTGCGTTGCCGGACATTTTGACCGGTGTGCGGATTGGCTTGGGCGTGGGTTGGTCAACGCTGGTCGCTGCCGAATTGATCGCCGCCACCAGTGGTTTGGGCTTCATGGTGCAGTCGGCCGCGCAGTTTCTGGTCACCGATGTGGTGGTGTTAGGGATTCTGGTGATCGCGCTGATCGCTTTCGCCATGGAAATGGGCCTGCGTGCCTTGCAACGCAAACTGGTGCCATGGCACGGCCAGGCTCACTGAGTATTCATTGTGGGAGCGGGCCTGTGGCGAGGGGGCTTGCCCCCGTTTGAGTGCGTAGCACTCACAAGATCTTTGGTACATCGGAGATTTTGGGGCTGCTTCGCAGCCCAACGGGGCGGTGCGGCGTTCCGACAAGCCCCCTCACCACACAAGCCCGCTCCCACAACAACTCGACGCCCCGGATTGAAGAGAAAGACCATGAGTAACCTGACGATCGTCCCTGTAAGCTCCGCCCTCGGCGCACAAATCAGCGGCATCGACATCAGCCAGCCGCTGAGCGCGGAACAACGCGACGCCATCGAGCAGGCGTTGCTCAAGCATCAAGTGCTGTTCTTCCGCGACCAGCCGATCAAGCCGCAACAGCAAGCGCGATTCGCCGCCTATTTCGGTGACCTGCATATTCATCCGATCTACCCGAACGTGCCTGAGCAGCCGCAAGTGCTGATCCTCGACACCGCCGTCACCGACGTGCGGGACAACGCGATCTGGCACACCGACGTGACCTTCCTGCCGACCCCGGCGATGGGCGCGGTGCTCAGCGCCAAACTGCTGCCGGAATTTGGCGGCGATACGCTGTGGGCCAGTGGTATTGCGGCGTATGAAGCACTGTCCATACCGATGAAAACCCTGCTCGAAGGGTTGACCGCTACCCATGATTTCACCCGCTCGTTCCCGCTGGAACGCTATGGCAATACACCGGAAGCCTTGGCCCAGTGGGAAGAAGCCCGGCGCAAGAACCCACCGCTGTCGCACCCAGTGATTCGCACGCACCCGGTAAGCGGGCGCCGGTCGTTGTTCGTCAATGAAGGGTTCACGTCGAAGATCAATGAACTGTCGGAAACGGAAAGCGAAGTGATTCTGAAATTCTTGTTCGCCCACACCACACGGCCGGAATTCACCATCCGCTGGCGCTGGCAGAAAGACGACATCGCGTTCTGGGACAACCGTGTGACCCAGCATCACGCGGTGGATGATTACCGTCCGGCGCGGCGGGTGATGCAGCGGGCGACGGTGTTGGGGGATGTGCCTTTCTTCCGGTGAGCCGATCGTTCCCCCGCTCCGCGTGGGAATGCCTCAACGGACGCTCTGCGTTCGGCTCTGGATGGGACGCGGAGCGTCCCGGGCTGCATTCCCACGCGGAGCGTGGGAACGATTAGTACGGAGTTATTCAGCCGTCGAAGGCTTCTCCCACAAGTTGACCCCACCCTCCTGGGCAAACCGATCAATCTCCGCCAACTCTTCCACGCTAAAACTCAGGTTCTTCAACGCCCCGACGTTCTCGATGATCTGCTCCGGCCGGCTCGCGCCAATCAGCGCCGAGGTCACCCGCGGATCGCGCAGGGTCCAGGCCAGCGCCAACTGCGCCAGGCTCTGACCGCGGCGTTTGGCGATCTCATTCAACGCACGCACGTGAGCAATGTTGGCTTCAGACAGGTGAGACGCCTGCAACGAACCACCACCCGGACGGTTCACCCGCGCATCCGCTGGCACGCCATTGAGATACTTGTCGGTCAACAGCCCCTGAGCCAATGGCGTGAAGGCGATCACTCCGGTGCCGAGTTCATCGGTGGTGTCCAGCAGGTCCTTTTCCACCCAGCGATTCAGCAGGTTGTAAGCCGGTTGATGAATCAGCAACGGCACTTTCCACTCTTTCAGCAACCCGGCGATTTCACGGGTTTTCACCCCGGAGTAGGACGAGATGCCGATGTACAGCGCCTTGCCTTGTTGCACGACGGTGGCCAGTGCGCTGGCCGTTTCTTCCAGTGGAGTATCCGGGTCGAAGCGGTGGGAATAGAAGATGTCTACGTAATCGAGACCCAGGCGTTGCAGGCTCTGATCGAGGCTGGCCAATACATATTTGCGCGAACCGCCGCCCTGACCATAAGGGCCAGCCCACATGTCCCAACCGGCCTTGCTGGAGATGATCAACTCATCGCGGTACTGCTTGAAGTCTTCACGCAGCAAACGACCGAAGTTGATCTCGGCGCTGCCGTACGGCGGGCCGTAGTTGTTGGCCAGGTCGAAGTGGTTGATACCGAGATCGAACGCCGTGCGCAGCAACGAACGCTGGGTGTCGATCGGCGTGCTGTCGCCGAAGTTGTGCCACAAGCCCAGGGACAGTGCCGGCAGCACCAACCCGCTGCGACCCACGCGGCGGTAAGGGATGGAATCGTAGCGGTTTTCGGCGGCGGTGTAGGTCATCGAATCCTCTCTTGTCTGTCTTGAATGTGGTATCGACTGCTTTGCAAGTTGCCCAGCATACGCTTGGACAAACGCCGATAAACCTCGGACTCGAGAAAATGCTGAAACGTTTCACAGATTATTAAATCTGACCCACCGCATAGCGCCGATATCCACTCCCAACGTTTACGCCGACAACTCACGCAACGCGGCAGCCGCCAAAAAACCAGATCTTGAGCTGTATCGTTGATCTCGTCTGACCGTCTGGTCGATACGCTCAAGCAATTGCTCTGGGAGCGTGGCATTGAAGCGCACCGACTTGCCGAAGTAAGGCGTGATATCGAAGTCGACCACACCCCATACACCGCCAGCGTAATCAGGGTTATCAAGATGAGCGTCAATCTCACGCACCTGCGGCAGTGGATCACCATCGGCGACCAAGCCTTCATAGTGCAAAGCCAACGCTTCTTTCACGTTTTCAAATGCCTGCGCCACAGTAGCGCCCGCGGAGAAGCAACCCGGCACGTCCGGGATAATCACTCCGTATTCTGAGTCGGCATCCTTGTGCAGAACGACCGGGAATTTCATTTCGATGAGTCCTTCCTGTGATGTGGCCCCTTCGAGGCTTTCGTTTCCGATGTCGGGCCTCATTTCAGACCCGCCTGTTTCAATATGCTGTTGATCGTTCCTTTTGGAAGATCCGAATCAGGGTGCTTTATCGTCACCCTGCCTGACTTGCACGAATGCTTGTACTGATGGTGGCTACCTTTCACGGCCACCAGATACCAGCCATCCTCCTCGATCATCCTGATCATTTCCCGACTTAGCATCACCTTCGTCCTTGTGGGCAGCATCTGCTGAGCACATTACGTGATGATCACACCTTTAATACACACGATACACACTCTGATAAATATTAGCCGAACTCAAGCAAGCCAGATTGCCCGCGGACCATCGGTTATCGGGCCTCTGCAAACACCTCCCCCAACCAATCCACAAACACCCGAACCCGTGGCGACATGTGCTTGTTATGGGGATACAACACGGAAACCGGCATCGGTGGCGGTGGTGTGTCGGTGAGGATTTCCCGCACCAGGCCTTGGGAAATCAGCGTTTCCATTCGGTAATGCGGGCACTGAATCAGGCCCAGGCCTGCAATCGCCGAGGCTGCATAAATTTCCGCACCGAACACCGACAACGCGCCATCGATGGCCACTTCTTGCAGCTCGCCATCCACCATAAATTCAAACGGAAACAACTTGGCGGTGGTGCGCGAAACGTAGTTCACCGCGCGGTGTTTTTTCAGGTCTTCGAGGTTTTTCGGTTCGCCATATTTGCGCAGGTAGGCGGGGCTGGCGCAGGTGATCTGCCGCAGGTTGGCGACGCGTTTACCGATCAGGGCCGAGTCGCCCAAGGTACCGGCGCGCAACACGCAATCAACGCCTTCGGCGATCAGGTCGACAAACCGGTCGGCTTCGCTGATGGACAGTTCGATGTCCGGGTAGCGCGCCATGAATTGCGGCAACGCGGGGATTACAAAGTGCTTGGCCAACGTCCCATGCAAATCCACACGCAACCGCCCTTTCGGCGCCACGCTGCGGAATGCCAGTTCGGCTTCTTCCAGTTCCGCCAGCAACTGCACACAACGCGAGTAGTACGCCTCTCCATCCAGCGTAGGACGCACCTTGCGGGTACTGCGCTCCAGTAAACGAGTACCGAGCCAGGCTTCGAACTGATTCAGCGTGTGAGTCAGGGTCGCCCGCGGCAGGTTCAGGTCATTGGCCGCCAGCGTGAAACTGCTGCGCTCGTAGATCCGCACGAAAACCTTCATCGCTTTGACTTGATCCACGCAGGGCTCCTGACGGTCGATTGTTGGCGGTTATTGAACAGTCAAGACAACTCTCATGCATTTATCGCCCTGAGTAAACATGTGAGTCTGGCTCCACTTCAAACCCCTCTAAGGAATCAACACCATGACTACTCAAACTTCGAAAGTTGCCATCGTGACCGGCGCCTCTCGCGGCATCGGCGCCGTAATCGCCAGACAACTCGCCAGCGAAGGTTTCGCCGTCGCCATCAACTACGCCAGCAGCGCCACTGAAGCATCAAAACTGGTGGTGGAGTTGCGTCAGGCCGGGCATCAGGCCATAGCGGTCAAGGCTGACGTGGCGAATGCCGACGACGTGCGCCGGTTGTTCGACGAGACTGAAGCGCAATTGGGCAAGGTCGATGTGCTGATCAACAACGCCGGCATCCTCAAAGTCATGCCGCTGGCGCAGCACACGGACGAACTGTTCGACCAGACTTTCAACATCCACGCGCGCGGTACGTTCAACACCTTGCGTGAAGCGGCGACCCGCCTGAACAGCGGCGGCCGGATCATCAACTTCTCCAGCAGCACCGTTGGCCTTAACTTGCCCGGCTACGCGGTGTACATCGCCAGCAAAGCGGCAGTGGAATCCTTGACCCAGGTGTTCGCCAAGGAAATGCGCGGGCACAGCATCACCGTCAATGCCGTGGCCCCTGGCCCGGTGGTGACTGAGCTGTTTTTGCACGGCAAGAGCGAAGAGCAGATCCAGAACTTTGCCAAAATGCCTCCACTGGAGCGTTTGGGTCAGCCGGAGGATATTGCTCGCGTTGTGTCGTTTCTGGCGGGACCGGATTCGGCTTGGGTGAATGGGCAAATTCTGCGGGTGAATGGTGGGTTGGTTTAAACGCAGCGGTGCCTATGCTCAATAATTAGCAAGGACACCGAGGTGACCCCATCGCGAGCAGGCTCGCTCCCACAGATGACCGAGCTCTCATCCAGCAACGCGGTTGAATGTGGGAGCGAGCCTGCTCGCGATGGCTGCCTCAAAAGCAATGCATACCTGAAGGGTGGACTCACCATGCACACAGCAATCATCATCTTCTTCGGCCTGGTTCTGCTGGCGCTGATGCTGTTCATCGGCGAGAAAATCGGTTTCCCCCGCCAGACCCTGGCCTTCAGCTTTGTCGTGTTGTGGCTGGCGTTGACCTTGATCAACGGCGCGGTCGGCATGGTCAACGCCGGCCAGCCGTTGAGCACGGAGCTGGTGGTGGGTAGCGCGGTATTCGGCGTACCGGTGGCGGCGCTGGTGTTGTTCACGGTGTTGAGCACTGATGCTTGAAAAGACGCTCGATCAACGCACCAGATGCAAAAACTGCATGTGCCGTTCGTACTGGTCGAGGATGTCGTTGATAACCTGCTCCTTGGTGTAGCCCACCAGATCGTAGTCCTGACTGCCCTCGCTCAAATGCACTTCGGCCCGGTAGTAACGACGATTGTTGAGTTCCTTGGAACCCATGCCGCCACGGGCGAAGGACGGCGTGAAGTAACCGCGCATTTGCACCTGATAGATGAACGGATGCAGTTCGCCATGACCGATCTCCAGGCTGACGCTGTCGTTGGCCGGATCGGGCTGAGTGACCACGTGCAAGCCCTTCTCAACGAACACAGCGGTCACCTCCTCAATGGCCGGGCGCACCGTGGCATCGAGGAAGCGATAGACCTCATCCCGAGACGGGAAATGCACCGCCTGACTCAAGCGCTGACGCCAACCGCCACGCCGCGATCCGGACACCGGCGCGAGGGAATGCAGTTGCGCGATCTGCTTCTGCGATTCCAGATAAAACGCCTTGTGCAGCCCCCACATCATCAACAGCAAAATCATCGAAAACGGCAACGACGTCAGCACCACCGCTGACTTCAATGCATCGATGCTGCCGGAGAACAACAGCGCGCTGGTCACCAGCGCCGTCATCGCGCCCCAGAACACTCGCAGCCATTTCGGCCCGTCTTCATCCGGGTTACCGCCTTTGGCGGACAGCGTCGACAACACCACGGTGCCGGAGTCGGCCGACGTGACGAAGAACACGAAGCTGATGAACACCGTGACCGCAATCACGGTTTTGCTCCATGGGTAGGTTTCCAGCAGCAGGTACAGCGTCATCGACGGGTTATCGATGGCCGACATGCCGAGGGCGCTCATGCCGTGGTTGAGCACCTGATCAATGGCGCTGTTGCCGAAGATCGACATCCACGCCAGGGTGAAACCGAGCGGGATCAGCAGCACGCCGAAAACAAATTCGCGGATGGTCCGGCCACGGGAAATCCGTGCGATGAACAGGCCCACGAACGGCGACCATGCAATCCACCAGGCCCAGTAAAACACCGTCCAGCCGCCCAGCCAGTCGCTGGGTTTGTCATAGGCGTAGAGGTCGAAACTCTTCATCGGCAAGGCGCCGAGGTAGTCGCCGATGTTCTGGATCAGCGTATTGAGCAAGTGCTGGGTGGGGCCGGCGAACAACACGAACAGCAGCAGCGCACAGGCCAGCAGCATGTTGATGTCCGACATCACTCGCACGCCTTTATCGACGCCGGACACCGCGACGATGATCGCCGCGCCCATCATCAGCGTGATCAGGCCGACCTGAATCCACTGGGTGTGGGCGATGCCGAACAGGTAATCCAGGCCCGAGTTGAGGTGCAATACGCCAAAGCCCATGTCGGCGCCGAGGCCGAACACCGTGGCGATGATGCCGAAGCCATCCACCGCGTAACCGATGGGGCCGTTGATGCGCTTGCCGATCAGTGGGTACAGCGCCGAACGCAGGGCCAGCGGCAGGTTATGTCGATAGGCGAAATAGGCCAACGCCATGCCAACGAAGGCGAACACGCCCCAACCGTGCAGGCCCCAGTGCAGAAACAGAATCTGCATCGCCTGACGCGCCGCATCCGCCGTGCCGGCCTCGCCTTGGGGCGGTTGCGCCAGGTGCGTCAGCGGTTCGGACACGCAAAAGAAAAACAGCGTGATGCTGATCCCGGCGGCGAACAGCATGCCGGCCCAGGACAGGTAGCTGAATTCGGGCTCGTCGTGGTCGGCACCGAGCTTGATCTTGCCGTAGCCGGACAAGGCGGTGACCACCACGAAGACCAGATACAGCGTCATCGCGAGCATGTAGTACCAGCCGACCGTATTGGCCGCCCAGTTTTGCGCTTGCAACAGCCAGGCACCGGCCTGTTCAGGCATCGCCATGACGACAACGGCGAACAACAAAATAAAGGTCGCCGCGAAATAAAAAACCGGCGGATTCATGCGGACCTGGCCGCTTGCGGGGGTGGACGATGCACTCATGAAAGGTGCACCTCAAGGGGGTGAAACAGGGCAATCAATAACGGACTCGGCAAAGGCAAGCCTCCTGTTGTGAGCGGGCAGCAAACCGGCGGTTTAACTTGAATGAGCGTTCAAGTTAAACATGGATAGGGGGCTAAGGACTAATCGCAGGGCTCGGCGGTAGCTTTCCTACGCTAGCTCAAGGAAGGGCTGTGGCGAGGGGGCTTGCCCCCGTTGGGCCACGAAGTGGCCCCAAAACCTGTGATCAGGTTCTTTCAGATAGACCGCGTTGGTTGGTTTTGCGACTGCTGCGCAGCCGAACGGGGGCAAGCCCCCTCGCCACAGTGTTAAGCGTCATATAGCTTACTTCTGCGTCCCATCATCATGCTGAAGATTCGCCTGGGTCAGGTTGCACCCCGCCGGCACGCTACGGGTCAGCCAGACGTTGCCGCCGATGGTCGAGCCCTTGCCGATGGTGATGCGCCCCAGAATCGTTGCGCCGGCATAGATCACCACATCGTCCTCGACAATCGGATGCCGCGGATGGCCCTTCTGCAACTGGCCGTCTTCGTCCGCCGGGAAGCGCTTGGCGCCCAGGGTCACCGCCTGATAAATCCGCACGCGCTCGCCGATGATCGCGGTTTCACCGATCACCACACCCGTCCCGTGATCGATGAAGAAACTGCGGCCGATCTGCGCCCCCGGATGGATGTCGATGCCGGTGGCCGAGTGGGCGATTTCCGCGCTGATCCGCGCCAGCAGCGGCAGCCCGGCGCGGTACAAATGGTGGGCCAGGCGGTGGTGAATCACCGCCAGAATCCCCGGATAGCACAGCAACACTTCATCGACACTGCGAGCTGCCGGGTCGCCGTGATAAGCCGCCAGAACGTCGGTGTCCAGCAGGCTGCGCAACCCTGGCAGAGCGAGGGCGAAGTCCTGAATGATCGAAATGGTTTTGGCCTCGACTTCGGTGTCGGCCTCGGCACTGTGGCGAGCGGCGTAACGCAG
Source organism: Pseudomonas sp. LBUM1673 (assembly GCF_059695645.1). Lineage (NCBI taxonomy): Bacteria > Pseudomonadati > Pseudomonadota > Gammaproteobacteria > Pseudomonadales > Pseudomonadaceae > Pseudomonas > Pseudomonas sp. LBUM1673. The sequence continues at coordinate 284,224 of NZ_CP166780.1, read as the reverse complement.
TTCGAGCCGCGCCTGCGCCAGCAATGCGTTCAACGCCACGTCCAGTGTGTGGCCGACGTAGAAGTCTTCACTCTCCTCGCGCAAATCCACCGGGCCCAGACGCATCGGGAACAGCGCACCACACAAGGCTTCGAGAATCTCCGCCATGGCCGCTCGGGACGGCAACTCGCGACCGCCCTGCTCGCCGCTGGCACGGCCGTTTTGTGCGCGCCACTGGTCGCGCGCCGTGCGCAGTTGGCTGACGATGGTCTGCAATTGCCAATGGCTGGAACGCTCGCTCACGGTAAAAACTCCTCACGGGCGGCCGGACTGTCTGGCCGCGTCAACGGCGATTACTTTACGGCAACGGCTTGCAGCCGAATTAAGAACCAATAGTGCTGTGCTCAACACTTTTGGCTATAAGCGATTGGCAGTTGCCCCACTAAATACCCGTGCCTATAGTCCTGACATCTTCCTCCGCCAGTACGGACCCATGATCAAACAACAGCTTGCCCGCTTTAACCGCCTCGACCTGCTTGGTCATCCTACTCCCCTGGAAAAACTCGAACGCCTGTCGACCTGGCTGGGCCGCGATCTGTACGTCAAACGCGATGACCTGACGCCATTGGCACTGGGCGGCAACAAGCTGCGCAAACTCGAATACCTGGCCGCCGATGCCTTGGCCCAGGGCGCTGACACTCTGATCACTGCTGGCGCGATCCAGTCCAACCATGTGCGCCAGACGGCTGCCATTGCGGCCAAGCTTGGCTTGGGTTGCGTAGCCCTGCTGGAAAATCCGCTCGGCACCGACGACAGCAACTACGTCGGCAACGGCAATCGGCTGTTGCTGGATCTGTTCGATGCCAAGGTCGAGCTGGTGGAAAACCTCGACAACGCCGACGAGCAGTTGGAAGCGCTGGCCGGACGTCTGCGCAGCAACGGCAAGAAGCCGTATCTGGTGCCGATTGGTGGCTCCAATGCCTTGGGCGCTTTGGGTTATGTCCGTGCGGGCCTGGAACTGGCCGAACAGATCAAAGACACCGGGCTGCCATTCGCCGCCGTGGTATTGGCGTCCGGCAGTGCCGGCACCCACAGTGGCCTGGCGCTGGCGTTGAGTGAAGCACTGCCGGATTTGCCAGTGATCGGCGTGACCGTTTCCCGCAGCGATGAAGATCAGCGACCGAAAGTCCAGGGCCTCGCCGAGCGCACTGCCGAACTGCTGGGCGTAAGCCTGCCGGCGAGTTTCAAAATCGAACTGTGGGACGAATATTTCGGCCCACGGTATGGCGAGCCAAATGCCGGGACGCTGGCGGCGGTGAAGTTGGTGGCAAGCCAGGAAGGGTTGCTGCTGGACCCGGTGTATACCGGCAAGGCCATGGCCGGATTGCTCGACGGCATCGGGCGCCAGCGCTTCAACGACGGCCCGATCATCTTCCTGCACACCGGTGGGGCGCCGGCGTTGTTTGCCTATACTTCTGTCTTTTAAGTTTCTCTGTGGCGAGGGGGCTTGCCCCCGTTGGGCCACGAAGTGGCCCCAAAACCTGTGATCAGGTTCTTTCAGATTGAGCGCGTTGGCTGGCTTTGCGACTGCTTCGCAGCCGAACGGGGGCAAGCCCCCTCGCCACAGGAATGCACCACACCGATATTCACTTTAAGAATAACAAAATTTATATTTATTATTTTCCATTCTAAAAGCGCCATCATATAGTCGCGCCGCAGGCGAATTTGCAGCAAGACGCATAAGCTGCTTTAGGGCAGGATATCGCAGTCGTTCAAATCCCGAATTTGCCAACTTTCCTTAAAGCGTCTTCCATAAGAAAACACAGGGGCTTGTCATGAATTTTTCCGCATTACGTCGAAATCTGCTGGTGGGTTCGCTGGGCCTGGCGCTGAGCGCCGGCCTGCTCGGGCAGGCAGTGGCCGGTGAGCAGCTGCAAAAAATCAAGGACGCAGGCGTGATCAACGTCGGTCTGGAAGGCACTTATCCACCGTTCAGTTTCGTCGACGCCGACGGCAAACTGGCCGGCTTCGAAGTCGAGTTCTCCGAAGCCCTGGCCAAAGAGTTGGGCGTGAAGGTCAAGCTGCAGCCAACCAAATGGGACGGCATCCTCGCAGCCCTGGAATCCAAGCGTCTGGACGCGGTGATCAACCAGGTCACCATCTCCGAAGAGCGCAAGAAGAAGTATGACTTCTCCGAGCCGTATACCGTTTCCGGGATTCAGGCCCTGACCCTGACCAAAAACAAAGACACCATCAAGACCGCCGCCGATCTTGCCGGCAAGAAAGTAGGCGTAGGTCTGGGCACCAACTATGAGCAGTGGGTGAAAGCCAATGTGCCTACGGCTGACATCCGCACCTACGAAGATGATCCGACCAAGTTCCAGGATCTGCGCGTCGGCCGCATCGACGCCATTCTGATCGACCGCCTGGCCGCGCTGGAATATGCCAGGAAGGCCAAGGACACTGCCGCCGCCGGCGAAGCGTTCTCCCGCCAGGAAGCCGGTATTGCCCTGCGCAAAGGCGAGCCTGAGCTGCTGGCCGCGGTGAACAAGGCCATCGACAAGCTGCGTGCCGACGGTACGCTGACCAAGCTTTCGGAAAAATACTTCAGCGCTGACGTCACTAAATAATGGAAGCAGCTTTCCAACTCGTACTGGAGTCCGCGCCCTTCCTGATGAAGGGCGTGTACTTTACGGTCATCCTCAGCCTGGGCGGCATGTTCTTCGGCTTGCTGCTGGGCTTCGGCCTGGCGTTGATGCGCCTGTCGCGCTTCAAACTGGTGAGCTGGACCGCCCGCATCTACGTGTCGTTCTTTCGCGGCACGCCGTTGCTGGTGCAACTGTTCATGATCTATTTCGGCTTGCCGCAATTGGGTCTCGAACTGGATCCGATACCGGCAGCCCTGATCGGCCTCTCGCTGAACATGGCCGCTTATGCCTGTGAAATCCTCCGTTCCGCGATCAGTTCGATTGAACGCGGCCAGTGGGAAGCCGCTGCGAGTATCGGCATGACCCGCGCGCAGACCCTGCGCCGGGCCATCCTGCCGCAAGCGATGCGCACGGCGTTGCCGCCGCTGGGCAACAGCTTCATTTCGCTGGTCAAGGACACCGCGCTGGCAGCCACCATTCAGGTACCGGAGCTGTTCCGTCAGGCGCAGCTGATCACCGCCCGCACCTTCGAAATTTTCACCATGTATCTTGCCGCCGCGGTGATCTACTGGATTCTGGCAACGGTGCTGTCGCACTTCCAGAACCAGTTGGAAGCCCGGGTCAATCGGCACGACCAGGAGTCCTGACCCCATGATTGTCGTGGAAAAACTGACAAAGCAGTTCAAGGGTCAAGTCGTGCTCAACGGCATCGATCTTGAAGTGAAGGAAGGCGAGGTGGTGGCGATCATCGGCCCCAGCGGCTCGGGCAAGACCACCTTCCTGCGTTGCCTGAATTTTCTCGAGGAGCCTAGCAGCGGCCGGATCAAGGTCGGCGACATCGAGATCGATGGCAGCCGCCCCCTGAACCAGCAGCAGAGCCTGGTACGGCGCTTGCGCCAGCACGTGGGTTTCGTGTTCCAGAACTTCAACCTGTTTCCCCATCGCACGGCCCTGGAAAACGTCATCGAAGGCCCGCTGGTGGTGAAAAAGATCCCACATGCCGAAGCCGTTGCTTTGGGTAAAAAACTGTTGGCCAAGGTCGGCCTGGCGGGCAAGGAAGACGCTTACCCGCGACGCCTGTCCGGAGGTCAGCAACAGCGTGTGGCGATTGCCCGCGCGCTGGCGATGGAACCGGAAGTGATCCTGTTCGATGAACCGACCTCAGCGCTGGACCCGGAATTGGTGGGAGAAGTGTTGGCGACCATCCGCGGCCTGGCCGAGGAGAAACGCACCATGGTGATCGTCACCCACGAAATGGGCTTTGCCCGGGACGTGGCCAACCGAGTGGTGTTTTTCGACAAAGGAGTGATCGTCGAACAAGGCGAAGCCAAGGCACTGTTTGCCAATCCGAAAGAAGAACGGACGAAGCAGTTTCTCAGCAAGTTTCTTAATAACGCTTAGTGCTGCCCCACTCGAAAAGTGTCAACTTCCATGGACGGAAGTGACATTGACCCTGCTTTATAAAGTTTCATGACAGCCTCCAACGACTTATTTGATTCCCCCAATCATAGATAACTCCCCTCCATTCCATGCGGTACATATATATGTCCTGCAACAGATTCATGCCGCCTAAAATCCATAAAATCTCTCGCCATCCATCGTCAACGGGTTGCTCCCACCAAGGCGTAAAAACCACCAGAAGTCGGACTAAATTCGACGGAGCAATGTGGTTTATTAACTACACTGCGTAGGAAATTTCTGAATAACCCAAGAACCAACCTTTAACCAATCAACGCTATTGACACCTATTCAAGCGCACTCTTATCTAGTCTCCAACAGGCACCAACCATCACACTCAATCATTATTTAAATGCACGAATATTGAATCGTTTTGTTGCTTGGTAGTTCACGCTTTTCGATCTTTCAGAAACGGACTTCGCGGCAAGGCTTCAAGGAGAGAAACCCCATGACAAGCACTTCGAACAAACCCGAACTTGCAGCCCCGACCCTGGCGCAAAGCCACAAGGCCGGCATCAACATCACCTCGGCCGCTCATCTTATGATCGACGTGCCACCCTACCCCGGCATGGACGAAGGCGACCTGATCGAGCTGTTCTGGAATAACTGCTACGTGGCCTCCAGCGTATTGGGTGCCGACCATGGCGACAAAGCGGTGAGTTTGCGGGTACCGGAAAGCTTCATCGCCAATGGTTCTGCACGTATTCATTACAAGGTCATGCAGGTCGGACAAGGGCCCGCAGCATCACCGGCGGCGCGTGTCCAGATCAAACTCGATTGCCCGGGAGGCCAGCCCTCGCCCCTTTGCGATGAGGAAAACCAGAGCCTGGCGCCCGTGTTCATCCCCGAGACCATTCGTCGTCAGGGGGTCAATCGGAACCAGGTCAAACGCGGTGTCCCGTTGACCATCGAGCCGTACCTGAACATGGCCGCCGACGACGAAATCACCCTGCGCTGGGGCGATGTGCGCATGGACCTGCCCAAGCTCAAGGCCGGCGATGTGGGTCAGCCGATTCAGGTCTGGGTGCCGCCGGCGATCATTCTCGAAGCCGGCGAAGACCTTCGACTGGAAGTGACCTACTGCATCCTCGACCGGGTGGGTAACAACTCCCGTTGGGCACCGGCACGCACACTGAAAATCGGCTGTGCCAATCCTTACCTGAAAGTGCCGCCGAAAGAAGCGCTCATGGCCGCTGAACCCCGAAAGAAGTGAAAAAGCTTGCTGTAAACACCGACCTCTTTGGGGAGGGGGCCTTTGTGGCGAGGGGGCTTGCCCCCGTTGGGTCGCGAAGCGGCCCCAGCCCTTTCCAATGAGGTGTGTCAGGCAAACCGCATAGGCAGGATTTACGACTGCTTCGCAGCCGAACGGGGGCAAGCCCCCTCGCCACAGGGTTCAGAGCAGACCTTCTATACATATTCCTAAAAGTTAGTTCATTAATTATTTATACGCGATTAGGGTATATGCACCGGACCACCGGACATTCGTGTTTTTCGTTCGCCGCAACCATCGCGGCGCTTCCATGAAATGTGAGGTAGGTATGGTCCGGAACACAATCACCCCAGTGCAAATCGCCAGGGCATTGCGTGCAGCCAAGGAGCGGCATTGATGTCCAGTCTGGCAGATGCAATCGTCCAGAGTGATCTGGACATCGCCCCGTTGTTGTTGCCCGCGCAGGTTTTGCGCAACGACGCACAAGCCATCAAGGCTGCCCATGAGCTGGCACAAGTTGCCCGCCTGCAAGCAGCCAAACGTGACCAGCAGCGCAAGTTGCCGTGGTCGGAAGTCGAACAGTTCACCCGCAGCGGCCTGGGCAGCATTGCCATCCCCCGTGAGTACGGTGGCCCACAGGTTTCATTCGTCACCTTAGCCTCGGTATTCGCGATCATTTCCGCGGCCGACCCGGCCTTGGGGCAGATCCCGCAGAACCAGTTCGGGATTATCAACCTGATACTCGGCAGCGCCACCGAGTCGCAGAAAAAGCAGCTGTTCAAAAGTGCGCTCGAAGGCTGGCGAATCGGTAACGCGGGGCCGGAGCGCGGGACCAAAAATACCCTCGAACTCAAGGCGCGGATCACCGCCGATGGTGATGGCTTCGTCATCAATGGGCAGAAGTTCTATTCCACCGGCGCATTGTTCGCCCACTGGGTGGCCGTCAAGGCGCTGAACGACGACGGCAAGCAAGTGCTGGCCTTCGTCCGTCGTGGCACCCCGGGCCTGCGCATCGTTGATGACTGGTCAGGTTTCGGCCAGCGCACCACTGCCAGCGGCACCATTTTGCTCAACAACGTGCGGGTCGACGCTGAGCTGGTGGTGGATAACTGGAAGATCAATGACAGCCCGAATATCCAGGGCGCCGTGTCGCAACTGATTCAAGCGGCCATCGACGCCGGCATCGCCCGGGGCGCCATCGATGACGCCATCGAGTTCGTGCAAAAACGCGCACGCCCCTGGATTGACGCCAAGGTCGAACGGGCCAGTGACGATCTCTACGTGATCGCCGACATCGGCAAGCTGAAAATCGAACTGCACGCCGCCGAAGCGCTGCTGCGCAAGGCCGGGCAAGTGCTCGACCAGGTTAACGCAGCACCATTCACCGCCGAGTCCGCGGCACGCGCCTCGATTGCCGTGGCCGAAGCCAAAGTGCTGACCACCGAGATCTCGCTGCTGGCCAGCGAAAAACTCTTCGAACTGGCCGGCAGCCGCGCGACCCTCGCCGAATTCAACCTCGACCGACACTGGCGCAATGCCCGGGTGCACACATTGCACGACCCGGTGCGCTGGAAGTATCACGCGGTTGGCACTTACCACTTGAACGGCATTTTGCCGGCTCGCCACTCCTGGATTTAACGACCAGATCTCTGGAGAAACACATGACTCTTTCTCGCCACGTCGCGGTCATCACCAGCGATGAGCAAGCCCTGATCGTCGCCAGTGACCTGGCCGACGATTTCAAACGCGACAGCGCCCTGCGCGACCGCGAACGTCGTTTGCCGCACCCGGAGCTGGAAGTGTTTTCCCACTCGGGTCTTTGGGGCATCAGCGTGCCAAAAGAATACGGCGGCGCCGGGGTTTCCAACGTCACCCTGGCCAAGGTGATTGCCTTGATCGCCCAGGCTGACGGTTCACTCGGACAGATTCCACAAAACCATTTCTATGCCCTGGAAGTGCTGCGCGTGAACGGCACTGATGAGCAGAAAAAGCGCCTATACGCAGAGGTGTTAGCCGGTCAGCGCTTTGGCAATGCACTCGCGGAGCTGGGCACCAAAACTGCCCATGATCGCGTCACCAGCCTGGTCCCTGACGGCAACGGCTACCGCATCAACGGGCGCAAGTTCTACGCCACCGGCGCGATTTACGCCCAGCGCATCCCGACGTCAGTGGTGGACGAAAACGGTGCGCAGCAATTGGCTTTCGTCCCGCGCAACAGCAAAGGCCTGACGGTGATCGACGACTGGAGCGGCTTCGGTCAGCGCACCACCGGCAGTGGTTCGGTGGTATTCGAGGATGTCTACGTCGCGGCCGAAGACGTAATCCCGTTTCAAAGCGCGTTCGAGCGCCCGACCACTGTCGGCCCGTTGGCGCAGATTCTCCACGCCGCTATCGACACCGGCATTGCCCGCGCCGCGTATGAGGATGCGTTGCATTTTGTGCGCACCAAGACTCGCCCATGGATTGATTCCGGCAACGACAAAGCCACCGAAGACCCGCTGACGATCAAGAGTTTCGGCCACTTGAGCATTCGCCTGCACGCCACCGAAGCCTTGTTGGAACGCTCCGGCGAATTCCTCGATCAGGCTCAGGCCGACACCAATGCCGAGACCGTCGCCGCCGCGTCGATTGCCGTCGCCGAAGCACGGGCCATCAGCACCGAAATCTCCCTCGCCGCCGGCAGCACGTTGTTCGAGTTGGCCGGCAGTCAGGCGACCCTGATCGAGCACGGCCTCGATCGCCACTGGCGCAACGCCCGGGTGCATACCCTGCACGACCCGGTGCGCTGGAAGTATCACGCTGTCGGCAACTACTACCTCAACGATGAAAACCCGCCGTTGCGGGGGACCATCTGATGGCCGACGCCAAAAAGAAGATCCTGCTCAACGCGTTCAACATGAACTGCATCGGGCACATCAATCACGGCCTGTGGACGCATCCACGAGACACGTCGACCCAATACAAAACCATCGAATACTGGACTGAACTGGCGCAGTTACTGGAGCGCGGACTGTTCGACGGTCTGTTCATCGCCGACATCGTCGGCGTGTACGACGTCTATCAGAACTCGGTGGATGTGCCGCTCAAAGAGTCGATCCAGTTGCCGGTCAACGACCCGCTGCTGCTGGTCTCAGCCATGGCCGCGGTCACCAAAAACCTCGGCTTCGGCCTCACCGCCAACCTGACCTACGAGCCGCCGTATCTGTTCGCCCGTCGCATGTCGACGCTCGATCATTTGAGCCGTGGGCGGGTCGGCTGGAACATCGTCACCGGCTACCTCGACAGCGCCGCCAAGGCCATGGGCCTGAGCGAACAGGTGGAACACGACCGCCGCTACGACCAGGCCGATGAATACTTGCAAGTGCTCTACAAACTCTGGGAAGGCAGCTGGGAAAACGGCGCGGTGCTCAACGACCGCGAACAACGGATTTACGCCTTACCTGCGAAAGTGCACAAGGTCGAGCACAAGGGCGAGTTCTATCAGGTCGAGGGTTATCACCTCTGCGAGCCATCGCCGCAACGCACCCCGGTGCTGTTCCAGGCCGGCAGTTCCGATCGCGGTCTGCTGTTCGCCGGTCGGCATGCCGAGTGTGTGTTCATCAGCGGTCAGAACAAACCGGCGACCCGGGTCCAGGTGGACAAAGTTCGCGCCAGCGTCGTCGAGGCCGGGCGCAATCCCTGGGACATCAAGGTGTTCATGGGCTTGAACGTGATCGTCGGTGAGACAGAGGCGCTGGCCTGGAAGAAGCACGCCGAATACCTGAGCTACGCCAGCGCCGAGGCCGGTGTGGCGCACTTTTCGGCGTCCACCGGGATCGACTTTTCCGAGTACGAACTCGATGAACCGATCCAGTACGTGAAGAGCAACGCCATCCAGTCCGCCACCAAGAACCTGCAAAACAACGACTGGACCCGCCGCAAACTGCTGGAACAACACGCCCTCGGTGGCCGCTACATCACCGTGGTCGGCTCGCCGGAACAAGTGGCCGATGAGCTGGAATCGTGGATCGCGGAAACCGGCCTGGATGGCTTCAACCTGACACGGATCGTCACCCCGGAAAGCTATGTGGATTTCATTGAGCTGGTGATTCCGGAGTTGCAGCGCAGAGGGTCGTACAAGACCGCATACGACAACGGCAGCCTGCGGGAAAAGCTGTTTCACGGCGAAGCGCATTTGCCTGAGCAACATTCCGGGTCGGCTTTTCGCCGCTAAAAGCATCGCGGGCAAGCCCGCTCCCACAGGGATTGTGTGAACACCCGAGAACACTGTGGGAGCGGGCTTGCCCGCAATGAGGCCCGAACAGACACCAAAAATTTAATGCACTGACTGGAAACCCCATCATGAAAAAGACCTACCTCTCTCACCCAGTCAAAGCACTGGCCCTGGCCCTCGGCCTCTTCAGCTCCATCACCTTCGCCGCCGACGCACCACTGAAAGTCGGCACCACCGCCGCCTTCGCCATTCCCCTGGAAGCCGCAGTAGAAGAAGCCAACAAACAAGGCCTGAAAGTCGAACTGGTGGAGTTCAGCGACTGGATCGCCCCCAACGTCAGCCTCGCTTCGGGCGACATCGACGTGAACTATTTCCAGCACATCCCGTTCCTGGAAAACGCCAAGGCCGCCGCCGGTTTTGATCTGGTGCCGTTCGCCCCGGGCATCATCAACAACGTCGGCCTCTACTCGAAAAATACAAAAGCTTCGACGAGTTGCCCGAAGGCGCCAGCGTGGCCATCGCCAATGACCCGATCAACAGCGGTCGTGGTCTGCAACTGCTGGCCAAGGCTGGCCTGATCACGCTCAAACCGGGCGTCGGCTACAAGGCCACCGAAGAAGACATCATCGCCAACCCGAAGAAAATCAAAATCCTTCAGGTCGAAGCCGTGCAGCTGGTGCGTGCCTACGACGACGCCGATCTGGTTCAGGGCTACCCAGCCTACATCCGTCTGTCGAAGACCTTCGATGCCAGCTCCGCCCTGCTGTTCGACGGTCTTGATCACAAGGAGTACGTGATCCAGTTTGTGATCCAGCCGAAAAGCAAAACCGACCCGCGGCTGATCAAATTCGTCGACATCTACCAGCATTCGCCCGCCGTTCGTGCAGCGCTGGATAAGGCCCACGGCAAGCTCTATCAAGCCGGCTGGGAAAGCTGAGCATGACGGCCGCGATCCAACGGCGACTGGAACTTCCGGAGCCACATAACGCCACACAAACCGAACTGCACCCAGACCTCAATCGCGCTCACGTGCGCTTCATCGGCCTGGGCAAAACCTACAACGGCCAGCAAGGTCCGGTGGCGGCCCTGCACGGCATCGACCTGGCGATCCAGCGCGGCGAAGTGTTCGGCATCATCGGGCGCAGCGGCGCCGGCAAATCGTCGCTGATCCGTACCATCAACCGCCTCGAACAACCGAGCAGCGGGCGGGTGCTGATCGATCAGGTCGACATCGGCGAGTTTGATGAAGCCCGGTTGGTGGCGCTGCGCCGGCGGATCGGCATGATCTTCCAGCACTTCAATCTGATGTCGGCCAAGACGGTTTGGCAGAACGTCGAATTGCCGCTGAAAGTGGCCGGTGTGCCCAAAGAGCAGCGCGAGCGGAAAGTCCGCGAATTGCTGGAATTGGTCGGCCTGCAAGAGAAACACAAAGCCTACCCGGCGCAGCTTTCCGGCGGGCAGAAACAGCGCGTCGGCATCGCCCGCGCGCTGGTGCATGACCCGGAGATTCTATTGTGTGACGAGGCGACTTCGGCGCTGGATCCAGAGACCACGCAATCGATCCTCGGCCTGTTGCGCGAGATCAATCAGCGCCTGGGCCTGACCATCGTGCTGATCACCCACGAGATGGCGGTGATTCGCGATATCTGTGATCGGGTCGTCGTGCTGGAACACGGACGAATAGTCGAGCAAGGGCCGGTCTGGGAAGTCTTTGGCAACCCGCAACATGAGGTCAGCAAGACCTTGCTCGCGCCATTGCAACACGGTCTGCCGGAAGAGCTGCAAAGCCGCCTGCGTCCACAACCGCAGTCTTCAGATGCTGCCGTGGTGCTGCGTTTGCAATTTACCGGCAGCGCCAGCGACGAGCCAGACCTGGCGGCGCTGTTCAGCGCCCTCGGTGGCCGCGTGCGCTTGCTGCAAGGGGGCGTGGAACGGATTCAGGGGCATGTCTTGGGGCAATTACTGCTGGCGGTGACCGGCTCGTCCCTCGGTGCCGAGGAATTGCGTCAGCGCGCTGGCAACTGGGCGCAACAGGTGGAGGTGCTGGGTTATGTGGTTTGATCGGTTGCTTCAGGGTTTTATCGACACGTTTTTGATGGTTGGAGTGTCGTCGCTGATCGCGCTACTGGCGGGCATTCCGTTGGCGGTGATTTTGGTCACCAGTTCAAAGGGCGGGATCTACGAAGCACCGGGGCTGAACCGCGCGTTGGGTGCGTTTGTGAATCTGTTTCGCTCGATTCCGTTTTTGATTTTGATGGTGGCGTTGATTCCGTTTACCCGGCTGATCGTCGGCACCACGTATGGCGTGTGGGCTGCTGTGGTGCCGTTGACCATCGCCGCTACGCCGTTCTTCGCGCGCATTGCCGAGGTCAGTTTGCGGGAAGTCGACCATGGGTTGATCGAAGCGGCGCAGGCGATGGGCTGCCGACGCTGGCATATCGTCTGGCATGTGCTTTTGCCTGAGGCGTTGCCGGGGATTGTCGGCGGGTTCACCATTACGTTGGTGACGATGATCAACTCGTCGGCCATGGCCGGGGCGATTGGGGCCGGTGGGTTGGGCGACATTGCTTATCGATATGGGTACCAGCGGTTTGATGGCCAGATCATGTTGACGGTGATTGTGTTGCTGGTGGTGTTGGTGGCGGTGATTCAGTTGGGTGGGGATCGGTTGGCGCGGGGGTTGAACAAGCGTTGAGCTCTCATTGCGGTGAGAGCACCTTTGTGGCGAGGGGGCTTGCCCCCGTTGGGCTGCGAAGCGGCCCCCAAACCATTCAATAAGGTGTGTCAGATAAAACCGGCCAGCAGGTTTTGCGACTGCTGCGCAGCCGAACGGGGGCAAGCCCCCTCGCCACGGGTAATCACCGACCTCAGAAGGGAAGTTTTCGCACAGGAAAATCAGTTGGCCAGCAGGCCAGATCCCTTTCATTTGCAGGACGTTTCCTAGATCATTCCGCTCGCTTGCGCCTGCCAAATTCCGTGGCTAGTCTCGGTCCGTCACTGCTCATCAGTGATCGGGTTTAGTCGCCCGGATCTTTCCAGGCGCACAGCGCTACCTCATTCCAGGTGTTTTCATTGCCTGAAAGTTATGGTGGCTGTGCGCAGGGCACCCTCGGGTGCGCCGGTGTTGCCTGGAGACCGGTCGACTAACCTGCGTGCAGCCGCCACCCCTATTCGTTTAGTCGCGATAACGGTTGGCTCCAATTAATTCCAGGAGTTTTACCAATGAAAAAATCCGTACCCGATCCACCTCCCGAAACCCCCACCAACGAAACCGCCACTGAAGACCCGCTCAGGGATCGATCGGCGCTCTACCGTGCGATCGATTTCCACCTCACCGGCAAGCAGCCGACGGCTCCCGATGAATTACGCTTCTACAACGTCAGCAAAGACGTGAGCTTCGAAGACGCCCAGCTCTATGTCGCTGATCTGCTGCGCTGCGCCTCGGTCACGGCGTATCAGTGTGGCGATCAACTCAAGGGCGCCGATCGGGCATTGGTGTTCTCCGTCTGGCATTTGCTGGAGATCGCCAAGGCGATGGTTGATCGGTCCATCGAATGCCTGGGGATGAAACAGACCTGAGGATTTGGTGGCTGTACGCTGGGCATCCTCGGGTGCACCGGTTTTCCTATTGACCGGCCTACTAACCTACGTACAGCTGCCACCCGACAATTCACTGACATCGGTCTTTAACAAACCTTGAGCCTGGCTGAAGTCATTGGTTTTCAGTGATATCGCCTTCGCGGGCAAGCCTCGCTCCTACAGGATTTATGTCGTACTCCTGTAGGAGCGAGGCTTGCCCGCGAATGGCTGCGCAGCAGCCCCCGGCGTCATGGCGTATATTCGGCGAATCCCAATTGCCTGCGCAGCCGACCATGAAACAGACTCCCGACGACCTGAAGCAGATCACCTCTACCACCCTGGGCCATTACAACGCGGTGGCCGAGGACTTCCGGGAAGGCACTCGCGATCACGATGTCAGCCAGAATATCAGCGCCCTGTTGCGGCATATTCAGGGTGAGGCGCCGTTCACCCTTCTCGACTTTGGCTGCGGCCCTGGTCGTGACCTGAAAACCTTCACGCGCCTGGGCCACACCGCTGTCGGCCTCGACGGTTCGGAAAAGTTTGCGCAGATGGCGCGGGAGGACAGTGGCTGCGAAGTCTGGCAGCAGGACTTTCTGAAACTCGATTTGCCGGCCGATCGATTTGACGGGATTTTTGCCAATGCGGTGCTGTTCCACATCCCGAGTCAGGAATTACCTCGGGTGTTGAAGCATCTGCGCGAGGCGTTGAAACCGGGTGGGGTGTTGTTCAGTTCAAACCCGCGTGGTGAAAATCAGGAAGGCTGGAACGGGCCGCGATATGGGGCGTATTACGATCTTCAGGCGTGGCAGGAGCTGTTGACTGAGGCGGGGTTTGTGGAGCTGGAGCATTACTACCGGCCGGCGGGGCTGCCGCGGGAGCAGCAGCCTTGGTTGGCGAGTGTTTGGCGCAAGTCGGTGTAATCAGCTTCCAAAAATTTCTTAACGTTGCACAGCGACCTGATAGGTCGCCACCCCCCCATCCGCGTCAAACGCGGTAATGCTTTGCCCGGCCAGTCGTTGCCCATCAACCTCACGTTCGTGCAAATCAAAGTTCGCCACCAACCGTGTTCCATCGGCAAACGTTGTCTGCTGCACCTGACGATCCTCGGTCAGCCAACGAAAATCTGTCATCGCCTGAGTCGCCAGACGCTCATGCAGCGGGCGGAAGAACGCATCCTGTCGAGCAACCACCGGTAATCGCTGCTTCAGGGTCGCCGCACTCAGGTGATAGAGCGGTGGCACGTTGTAAAGCAACTGCATCAGTTCGTTCTCGGCCCGCACATTGCTCAGTTTAAGACTATCGAACAGCCAATGATGGGTGGTGATCAACGAGCCGTGGAATACCGCCTGGTATAGCGGAAGACGGGTTTGCGGCGCAAAGTGAACCGTGCGATAGGGTTCCTTGAGCGGCACGGATTTGAAAAACACCTGCGGCTGTTCACCAGGGAACCAGCGGCCCAGGTAATAGGGCGACTTTGGGTCTTTGCTCATATCCACATCACCCCAGCCGATCACCGGTGTCTGCATGCCATGAGTAAACAACACGCCGAGGGACGTGGTGGCGTTGCCGTCCTCGGAACCGGCAGGTAATTGCATGACCTCGTTCACCCAGCGTGAAGCCTCGATGTTGTGCTCGGCGTTTTGCGCCTGAGTCATGGTGGCACCCGAGCGGTAGCTGTCGAATAACATGCCCGTGGCGTAAGCATCGAGAAACCAGCTATTGAACCCGGCCTTGGCCTGAACCGCTCTAATTCGAGCCTCAAGCAATGGCCGCACACAGCGCGGATCAGTGTAATGCCCCGATTGCTGGAAACCGCTTTTGAATGCGCCGGTATTTAAAACAATTGCGCACTCAAGGTTCGCCCGGGAGCCCAGATGCGCAGTGGTCCAGTCCGGATTTTCAGTGGTGGCGAGCGCGGTTTCATAGGAGTCGTAAGGCGCTATCAAGTATCCGTTCGCAACGCCTTGACGCACTGTTTCAGGATGCCAGAGACCGCCCTCCCAGCCTTCACCGAGACCTAACCATAAGCGCGGTAACCCGGCAGCCCTCAATCGTTCAAAGGTCCGCGGCGACAATGTACTGCCCCAGCGTTCAGGGGGCGCGGTCAACGCCTCGGCGAACGCTGTCGCCAGTTGCGCACGCACCTGGCCGTAGCCGTCAGCGAGTTTTTGCATGTCCGGTTCGCCGACCGACTGCCAGCCGTTTCGTGCCATTTTGTTCAGTGCGCCATTGAGGCTCCGCACCAGCGTGATTTGCTGATATTGGTCGAGCTGCGGTTGGGCGTTGGCAAGAATCTGCCGGGTTTCAGCGTCGAAGCTAGCGCGCAATTCACTGGCCAATGCGCCGTTCCCTCTCAAGACCTTCAGCAGCGCCGGCCAACTGCGCACATCCTCAGGTCCAAGCAAGTCGTTACCCCACAGATAAATATGACTGGCCCCCAGTAGTTTTTTGGCCTCGGGGGTTTTCAGCAGTTTGTCGCTCAAAGTTTCGTATTGCCCGTTATCGACCAACCATTGCCGATAGCGCTTGGCACCGGCCAACCGATCGGCATCACCCAGCGACAGTTTGAAAGTCAGCGAGGTGTCGGGTTCAAGGACGGTGAACTCATGACGCGCAGCCAGCGCCAGGGTCTTGTCTTCGGCGCTGAAACTCAAACGATTGTTGTAAGGGTTGGTCAACAGCCAGTTCAGCGTGAAACCACCGTGATCAACGCCCCACAACGGCAAACTCAGGTCTTGGGTTGTGTTGAATTCCCCCTGATCGAGCAGAAAGGTTTGCCACAGAGAATCACCGGCAGGCACGTAATGCCCCTCGGCCAGCGGCCAGATCAGACCTTTGCCCATGGCACTGCCGGGCTGTTTGAGAAAGCTGAGTTCACCGGGATCGCGGGCAGTGATGGACAGGGAAAGATCGCGCTGATCGAGGGCGGCATTCAGCGTCCAGGCGCCGTCATCCCACTCCCAGTCCAGACGATTGGCGCTTTGCTTGAGATCGCTGACCTTGTGCCCAATAACGCCCGACGAGGCTTGCACTGGGGAATTTTGTGCGGGGATGACGCGGATCGCCAGCGTGGCGGGGTCGAGTTCGACGCGCCACAGCGAATTTTCCAGCACACTGCCGGCCAGCGTCGAGGGTGAAAACAACAGAGCGCCAAGCAACAGCACATAGTGCAGACAATAGGTCATCAATGACATCGAAGTCCCTCCTCCATTTGGAAAGGGACCCTACAGCAACGCACTGGCCATGTAAGTAGGACCGTTCCCAAACGTCACTCGGGAACGATCAATGCATCAATTACTGCACCTCTTTCTTCGGCTCGCGAATCTTGTACCAGGCCACGTACAGCGCCGGCAAAAACAGCAGCGTCAGCAACGTCGCAATGATGATCCCGCCAATCATCGCGTAGGCCATCGGCCCCCAGAACACTTCCCGGGCAATCGGGATCATCCCCATGCTCGCTGCCGCCGCCGTCAACAGAATCGGTCGGCGCCGATGTTCCGTGGCCTGCACCACTGCGTCCCATGGCGTGTAGCCGCTCTTCTCGAAAGATTCGATCTGGGTCACCAGGATCACCGAGTTGCGGATGATGATGCCGATCAGCGCCAGAATCCCGAGGATCGCCACGAAGCCCATGGGCGTACCGGTCGGGATCAGCGCCAGCACCACGCCGATCAACCCGAGCGGTGCGACGCTGGCCACCAGGAACAGCTTCTGCACACTGTGCAACTGGATCATCAGGAAGGTCGCCATCAAGAAAAGCATCAACGGCACGACTTTGGCAATCGGGCCCTGGGCCTTGCCGCTTTCCTCCACCGTACCGCCGGTGGCAACTTTGTAGCCCACCGGCAAACTGGCGGCGAATTTGTCGATGTCCGGTTGCAGTTGTTTCACCAGGTCGGTCGGCTGAATTTCATCGCGTACCGCAGCCTTGATAGTGATGGTCGGTTTACGATCACGACGCCACACCAACGGCTGCTCGAGTTCATAACGCACCGTGGCAAACGCCAGCAGTGGAATCGAGGTGCCGCCGGGAGTGACGATCTGCAGGTTCTGCAAGGTTTCCGGACTGCCGCGTTCGGCATCTTCAGCACGACCGACCACGTCGATCAGGTATATATCGTCATCGACCTGCGTTACCGGTGAGCCGACGACGATGCTGTTCATCAGGTTCGCCACGTCTTCCGACGACAGCCCCAGTTGCCGCGCCTTGTCTTGGGCGATATCGATGCGCAGCACTTTACCCGGCTCGTTCCAGTCGTAAATGATCTCGCCGATGTGGGTGTTCTTATCCAGTTCGGTGGCCAGGGCGATGGCGTGTTTGCGCACCTGATCGATGTCTTTGCCGCTGACCCGGTACTGAATCGGCCGCCCCACCGGCGGGCCCATTTCCAATGCCTGTACGTAGCTGCCGACACCGACGAACTCTTCACGCAGGCGCTTTTGCAGACGTGCCGTCAGGGCCGTGCGTGACTCCAGGCCTTTGCTGACGATCACCAATTGCGCGTAGTACGGGTTCTGCAATTGCTGGTCGAGGGGCAGGTAGAAACGGATCGCCCCTTCACCGATGTAGGTGCTCCAGCGCACGATGTCCGGATCATCCTTGAACGTCGCTTCGAGCTTATCCACCACCATGCGGGTTTCGGCGATCGAAGCGTTTTGCGGCAGGTTCAGGTCGACGAGAATTTCCGGGCGGTCCGAGGACGGGAAGAACTGGTTCTGCACAAACTGCATGGAAAACACCGAGAGCACAAACAGCGCCACGGTGATGCCGATGGCCCACCAGCGATTGCGCATCGCCCAGAGCAGGCCGCCATTGAACGCCCGACCGATGCGCCCTGGCTCTGCGTCATGAGGTTTCACCTTGGCGCTCAGAATGTGCACACCGAGCACCGGGGCGAACAGCACGGCGACGATCCACGACACCAGCATGGCCACCGCGATCACCGCGAACAGCGTGAAGGTGTACTCGCCGGCGGAGCTTGCGTTCAAGCCGATCGGCACGAAACCGGCCACGGTGACCAGCGTGCCGGTGAGCATCGGGAATGCGGTCGAGGTGTAGGCGAAGGTCGCCGCTTGCTCTTTGGTTTCACCCATTTCCAGGCGCGTGACCATCATCTCCACCGTGATCATCGCGTCGTCCACCAGCAGGCCGAGGGCGATGATCAGCGCACCGAGGGAAATCCGCTGCATGGTGATGCCGCTGTATTCCATGAAGAGGAAGACCATCGCCAGCACCAACGGAATCGAGCACGCCACCACCAACCCGGCACGTACACCGAGACTGATGAAGCTGACGATCAACACGATCACCACCGCTTCGAACAACGCACTGGTGAAGCCGCCGACGGCTTCTTCCACCACTTCGGCCTGGTCGGAAACGTTATGCACGCCAACACCCACCGGCAGGTCCGCCGTCAGCTCGTTCATGCGCAGGTGCAGCGCCTTGCCGAATTCCTGAATGTTGCCGCCCTTTTTCATGGCGATCGCCAGGCCGATGGCTGGCTGGCCGTTGAAGCGAAACTCCGGGGTCGACGGATCGACGTAGCCACGGCTGATGTTGGCGATGTCGGCCAGTCGGTAGAAGCGGTCGTTGAGCTTCAGGTTGACGTTGGCCAGGTCTTTCTCAGAGGCAAATTGCCCCGAGGTCCGCACCGAGATCCGCTCCGGACCGGCCTCGATCACCCCAGCCGGGGTCACGGCATTCTGCGACTGCAGGCTCTGCACCACCTGACGCTGATCGATGCCGAGCGCGGCGAGTTTGCGGGTGGAGAAGTTCAGGTACAGCACTTCATCTTGCTCGCCGACCATCTCGACCTTGCCCAACCCCGGGACTTCGCGGATTTCGGCACGCACCTGCTCCACGTAATCGCGCAACTGGCGCATCGACAAGCCGTCGGCGGTAAAGGCATACACCGAACCGAACACGTCGCCGAACTCATCGTTAAAGCCCGGCCCTTGCAGGCCCTGGGGGAAGTCGCCGAGGATGTCGTTGATCTTCTTGCGCACCTGGTACCAGATTTGCGGGATGTCCTTGGCGCTGGTGGTGTCGAGCAGGTTAACGAAAACCGTTGATTCGCCGGGGCGGGTGTAGCTTTTCACGTAATCGAGCGAGTCGAGTTCTTCGAGTTTTTTCTCGATCCGGTCGGTGACCTGCTTGAGGGTTTCTTCCTGGGTCGCGCCGGGCCAGCGGGTCTGGATCACCATGGTTTTGATGGTGAACGACGGGTCTTCTTCGCGCCCCAGGTTCAGGTACGAGAACACGCCCATCAGCAGCGCGACGAACATCAAATACCAGACAAACGACTGATGCTTGAGGGCCCATTCGGATAAGTTGAAACTCCCTTTCATTGCGGGCTGTCCTCATCGATTTTCACTTTCTGCCCCGGTTTGAGGCTGTTCACACCCGCACTGACCACCCGCTCGCCGGACTTCACGCCGTTGGCCAGGACCACCGTGGCATCGGTCCGGCTGATCAGGCTGACCTCCCGTGGAGAAACGGTTTGCGTCTGCGGATCAACGATCCAGATCCGCAGCTTTCCATCGACCTCCTGCAGCGCGCTCACCGGCAGTTCGAGGCGCGGCTTGATCGCGGAGCTGAGGGTCACGCTGATCGCCGTGCCGAGGCGAAAGCCCGGCGGCGTATCGGTCAGGCTCAGGCGGGCGCGACGGGTACGGGTTGCGCTTTGGGCCTGGGGTTCGATTTCACGCACGATGGCGGTGCTGGTGATGCTCGGGTCCAGTTGTGAGGCAACCTGGAACACCACGTCGTCTGGCAACTGATCGACCAGAGTGTCAGGCAAGTCGATCACCGCTTCCTTGATGTCCGGCTGTGCCAGGGTCACCACTTGCTGGCCGGCCGTGACCACTTGCCCGGCTTCGGCGTTCCACGCGGTGACAATGGCTTTGTGGTCGGTGCGCAGCTCGACGTAGTTGAGTTGGTCCTTCGCCTGATCGACCGCGGCCCTGGCTTGATCGAGGGACGCCTGGGTGGTTTTCAGGTCGGTCTGGGCGATGTCCAGTTGCGCCTGCGCGCCAACCCCGCGATTGAACAGTTCCTGCTGACGCCGGGCGTTGGCCTGGGCGTTGATGAGCTGCGCCTGAACGCGCGCCAGATCGCCCTGAGCCGAGCGCAACTGGTTCTGCTGATCAGTGGGGTCGAGGGTGGCAAGCAAGGCGCCCTTCTGGACTTCGGCGCCGACATCGACATTACGACTGGCGATACGCCCCGGCACCCGGAAACCGACGTTGCTTTCGTAACGGGCCTGAATACTGCCGGCAAACCGGCCGAGGTCTTCTTGATTGAGCGCTTTCACCTCCACGGACAACACCGGCCGCACCGGTTCTGGCGGCGCTTCCTCCTTGGAGCAAGCGACCAGCAGCACAGCAGCGGACAACAGCAACAGGCGCTTCATGGTTGGGCTCCTGTCGTCGGGGTCTGGTAGGTGTTTTCGACGATCTCCACCCGCACGCCCGGATGCAGCAATTGGCCCCCCGCGGTGACGACTTTTTCGCCACCGTTGAGGCCGGCGCTGACAATGACTTTACCGGTCAGGTAACGCCCGACGGTGACGGTGTGCAGCTGCGCCTTGCCCTCGGCATCCACCAGCCATACGGCCGGGTCGCTGAGGTTTTTGGTCAGGGCCGACCAGGGCAGTTCCACCGCGGCTTTACCGACTGGCTTGGCGGTGGCGCTCACCACTGACCCGAGTTGCATGCCCTCGGGGAGACGGTCGAGACTGACTTTGACTTGCACTGTGCCGGTCTGCGCGGACACTGCCGGGGTGACTTCCCGAACGGTGCCCGTGGTCTTGATCTTCGGATTGTCGAGCAGGCTGACCACAATCGATCTATCCGACGGCGGCTCGGCCAGCAGCGATTCGTACACGTTGAACACCGCGTCACGCTCGCCGTCCCGGGCCAGGCTGAAAATCGGCACCGTGGCTTGCACCACCTGGCCGACCTCGGCCTGGCGCGCAGTAATCACCCCTGGCGCATCGGCAATCAACGCGGTGTAACTCAGTTGATCACGGGCGTTGGCCAATTGCGCTTGAGCAGCGGTCAGCGCGCTCTGACTGCTGCGCAAGGCGGCTTGGGCGGAGTCGTATTCGCTCTGGCTGGTGTAGCCCTTGGGCAGAAGTTTTTGCTGGCGAACGAAGGCTGCGGCGGTTTGTTTAACCCGGGCCTGTTCGGCCACGACCTGAGCCTGAGCCGAGTCGACATTGGTTTGCAGGTCTTTGGGGTCGAGTCTGGCCAGCACTTGTTTGGCCGAAACCCGGTCACCGACGTCGACCATGCGCTGGATGATCTTGCCACCCACGCGGAATGACAATTCGGTTTGTACCCGCGCCTGAACATCACCCGTGAGTGTCACCGCGGCGGCGTAATCGGTTGGCTTGACCTCTTGCACGAAGACTCGCGGACGGTCCTTTTCGACGGGCTTTTTATCTTCACAGGCGGTCAGCAAGGCGAAGAGGCTCAAGCCAACCATTAATTTCAATCCGGGACCCGCCATGCAGACTCCTTTGCGTTGTACGAACGTGCCAGTGACGATACGACTGTGAGCTTAGAACAGGGTTCAACAGGTGCACGGGGTTACTGCATTCCCTGTGGCTGAGGCGATTACCTGTGGCGAGGGGGCTTGCCCCCGTTCGACTGCGCAGCAGTCGTAAACCGGCTGACGCAGTGATCCTGAAAGAAACGCGGTGACTGGTTTTAGGGCTGCTTCGCAACCCAACGGGGGCAAGCCCCCTCGCCACAGGGATCACCGTGTTGCTGACAATAAGGCAGAATGACGAACCATGCAGCAGGAAGCTACCCATGCTCAAAACCCTCGCGGTGGCCAATTACCGTTCGATCAATAAATTGGTGATTCCGCTGGGCCGGTTGAACCTGATCACCGGCCCCAACGGCAGCGGCAAATCCAACCTCTACCGCGCCTTGCGCCTGCTGGCGGAAACCGCTCAGGGTGGCGTGGTCAATGCGTTAGCTCGTGAGGGTGGGCTGGATTCGACGTTCTGGGCCGGCCCCGAAAACGTCACCCGACGCATGCGCAATGGCGAAGTCCCGGTCGAGGCAACGGTGAGACACGGCGTCAAACGACTGCGGCTGGGGTTTGCCGGTGAGGATTTCAGCTACTCGATCAGCCTCGGGCTGCCCGATTCCAACGGCCACTTCATGCTGCCCGAACACAGCTCACCTATTCCGTCACGCTTCAACCTCGACCCGCAAATCAAGCGTGAATGCGTCTGGGCCGGGCCGATTTATCGTCCGGCCAGCCTGCTGGTGGATCGCGACGGCCCGATGATCCGTGCCCGAGCCAATCGCAGCTGGGATGTACTGGCTCAGCACACGCCGAATTTCGACAGCCTGTTCGATCAGGTCGGCAGCTTGCGTTCTTCGCCAGAGGTTCTGGAATTACGCGAGTTCATCCGTCGCTGGCGCTTCTACGATCACTTTCGCAGTGACGCCGACGCACCGGTTCGCCAACCGCAACTCGGCACCCGCACGCCAGTGCTGCACCACGACGGTCGCGACCTGGCGGCAGCCTTGCAGACCATCATCGAAATCGGCGATCCCGAGGCATTGCAGGCGGCTATCAGCGATGCCTTTCCCGGCGCGCGGCTGAGCATCGAGCCGTTGCAGGGGGGACGGTTTGCGATCGAGTTTTATCAGGAAGGGCTGTTGCGGCCGTTATCCGCCGCCGAGTTGTCGGACGGAACGTTGCGCTATCTGCTGCTGGTCGCGGCATTGCTTACACCCCGGCCGCCGACGTTGATGGTGTTGAACGAGCCGGAGACCAGTCTGCATCCGGACCTGTTGCCGGCGTTGGCGCGCTTGATCATCCGAGCGTCCGAACAGTGTCAGGTGTGGGTGGTATCCCATGCGCGGCGGTTGATCTGGGCGTTGCAGCAAGACCCGGAGTGCAATTGCATTGTGCTGGAAAAGGACTTCGGCCAGACCGGGATGGTCGGGCAGCGGATGCTGGATGAGCCGGTGTGGTATTGGCCGGATTGAGACACACTGATCGTTCCCACGCTCTGCGTGGGAATGCCTCTCGGGACGCTCCGCGTCCCTGCGGCTGTGACGCAGAGCGTCACTGGCTGCATTCCCACGCAAAGCGTGGGAACGATCATCTGAAGCAAATCACCCCTGCCACTTCCCACCCTCGACAATCACGCTCTCAGGCTTGGTGTCATCGCTCAATTCCTTACGCACATATTGGTCGTACAGCTTGAGCAAGTACTTCTCCTCCCCCAGCTTCGCCAACTCCGCATTCACCCAATCACGCAGTTCGATGTTGCCCTTCTTCACCGCTGGCGCAATCGGTGCTTCGGCACCCAGTTTTTCCTCCAGTACGCGGTAGCCCGGGTTCTGCTTGGCCCAGCTGAACAGCACCAGGTTGTCCTGGGCATACGCGTCGCCGCGACCATTGGCCAGGGCTTGCAGGGACTCGGAGTTTTTCTCGAACTTCAGCAGTTTCCAGTCTGGATGATTCTTGGTCAGCCAGATATCCGCCGTGGTGCCCGTGGTGACGATGGTGGTGCGGCTCGCCAGGTCATCGAGGCTCTTCACCGAGCTTGCCTGCGGCACCAACGCCTGCACCGCGACTTTCAAATTCGGATTGGTGAATTCCACCGCTTCCTTGCGCTCCGGGGTGACGGTCATGTTGGCCAGGATCAAGTCGACCTTGTCGCTTTGCAGGAACGGAATCCGGCTCGCCGGCTCCACCGCAACGAATTCGACCTTGTTCTCGTCGCCCAACAGATCCTTGGCGAATTGGCGACCGATGTCGGTATCGAACCCCACGTAGCGCCCGGCCTCATCGACAAAGCCGAACGGCGGTTTGTCGGTAAAGACGCCGACGATCAGCTTGTCCCGGGCTTTGATTTTTTCCAGGTAACCGGCCGGTGCGGTGCTAACGCTTGCGACTTTCGGCTTCGCCGGTTCTTCGGTTTTGTTGCAGCCGGCCAGCAGCGCCAGGCTGAACAGCGGGAGTAGCAGCAGAGAAGACTTGGCAGTTTTCATGGCAGTTCCAATTCCTTTGTTTGAGTCGTTTTGGGTAGTGCGGCGACGTAGGAGAACTTCTCCAGGAACTGCTGCGCTCGTGCGGTTTGCGGGTTCGTAAAGAAAATCTCGGGTGGGTGTTGCTCAAGGATGCGCCCGGCGTCCATGAACACGATGCGGTCGGCCACGGCGCGGGCAAACGCCATTTCGTGGGTGACGATCAACAGGGTCATGCCTTCGCGGGCCAGGCCCTGAATCACTTCGAGCACTTCCTTGACCATTTCCGGGTCGAGGGCGGCGGTGACTTCGTCGAAGAGCATGACCTTGGGGTTCATGCACAACGATCGGACGATGGCGATGCGTTGCTGCTGACCGCCGGAGAGCTGGCGCGGGAAGGCGTCACGTTTGTCCAAAAGGCCCACACGCGCCAGCAAGGCTTCAGCCTGGATACGCGCCTCACGGCGTTCGCGTTTCTGCACCTTGAGCGGGCCGAGCAACAGGTTGTCGAGCACGCTCATGTGCGGGAACAGGTGATAACTCTGGAACACCATGCCGATCTGCTGACGCACTTCGCGCCAGTCGGTGCCCTTATCCAGCAACTCGCGCCCGGCAAAATTCAAGCTGCCGCTGTGAGCCACTTCCAGGCCGTTGAGGCAGCGCAGCAAGGTGCTTTTGCCACAGCCGCTGGGGCCGAGGATGACGATCACTTCGCCCGGTTTTACCTTCAGGTCGATGCCGTTGAGCACCTGCTGCTCGCCGAAAAACTTGTTGAAACCCTTGAACTCGATCAATGCGCTCATGCTTGCGTCCAGCGCCGCTCCAGCACGCCGGATGCGGCCGACAGCGGGTAGCAGATGAAAAAGAAAAACAGGAACAGCGCGCCGTAGATCAGCACTGATTCGTAGGTGCGCTCGATGATCTGCTGGCCGACTTTGATCACGTCCACCACGCCGATCAGCACCGCCAGGGAGCTGGTCTTGATGATCCTCGTGTAGACGTTGATGGTCGGCGGCGTCATGCGCTTCAAGGCTTGAGGCAGCAGCACGTAGCCGTAGAGTTGCGGGCCATCCAGGCCAATCGACAACCCGGCCTCACGTTGCCCGCGCGGCAACGAATGCAAGGCACCGCGCACCACTTCGCCGACTTCGCTGGCGCCCCACAGCGACAACACCAGCACCGCGCACCAGAAGCTTGGAATGCTCAGCCCAAAAAAGATCGGCAAGCCGAAGAACAGCAAATACAGCCAGACCAGCACCGGGATTGCCCGGAACAGCTCCAGATAGACCCGCAAAATCGCGTTCAGCCATCTCACATTCAGCGTGCGCAACACGCCGTAGAGCACACCGCCCACCGTGCTGATGGCGATGCTCAGGAAAGAAATCGACAAGGTTTGCGCAGCGCCCTTGCCCAGTTGCGGCAACGACACCCACAGCAACTCAAGACCCGAACTGGCCATGCTGGAGCCTCCTTTCCAAACGGCTGAGCAGCAGCGACAACGGCAAAAACAGCAGCACGCAGATCAGCGTCAGCACGGCGAGCATTTCGTAGGTTTTGTAATAGAGCGCGATGTAACTCTTGGTGGTGTAGAGAATCTCCGGCACCGCCACCGCCGAGACCACGGTGGTTTCCTTGAGCAGGAAAATGAAATTGGCGAACAGCGACGGCAGGCTGAGGATGCCGGCTTGCGGCAGAATCACGTAGCGCAGCAATTGGCCGTGGGACAAGCCGATGGAACGGCCAGACTCGAGTTGCGCCTGGGGCACCGCATCTACACCGGCACGCAATACTTCCGTGAGGTAGGCACCGCCGAGAAAAGTCATGGTGATGATCGCAGCCGCGAAACCCGAGACCTTGATGCCCAGGGCCGGCAAGGCGAAGTAGACGAAGAACAACTGAATCAGCAGTGGGGTGTTGCGTGCCAGTTCTACGTACAGCCCGACCAGGCGCTGAAGGTAGGGCGTGCGAAACACCAGGATCGTCGCGTTGATCAGCGCCACCAGCAACGAAGTGCCGATGGCGATGAAGCCGACCTGCAGCGTCACACCCACGGCGTTGAGAAACGCCGGCAGGGTGCTAAGGATAAAAGCGTAATCGAAAGTCATTGAACATCCCTGTACGCCACTCGGTAAGCGACGATGACGCAGTCCATGGGCAGTGGATAACTACCCGGCAGGCACCGACTTTAAAGGTATAAAAAGAATAATTTAAATACCGATAAAGCATATTGATATCACGCAAAAAACTATCCTGCGGATTTGCGGCGGCAGCGGAAGACGGCTATTTTCCCTTGCGCTGCAGGAAGGATCTTTTTTTCAAAATCCCCCTCCAAGGACGTGCAGCTTTTGGCCAGACTCCCCGGCCGAACCATCACAAGGAAGAGAAATAATGGCTGACCTGAAAGTGCCGCAGCGGCTGGATCCGCAGGACATCGTGAAATTGCTGGTGGCGCTGCGCAAGGCGCTGAAGACCAGGGTGGCCTGGACCGATCTGAGGTGAGCAGGTTCCCTGTAGCTGGCAATGCTGTTCACTTAAGAGAATCTTGAGTCAGTGAGAAGCCTGTGGCGAGGGAGCTTGCTCCCGTTGGGCCGCGAAGCGGCCCTAAAACCTGCATTCCGACTCCCTCTGACACACCTCATCGACTGATCGGCGACTGCTGCGCAGCCGAACGGGGGCAAGCCCCCTCGCCACAAAAGCCCTCTTGCTACAGGTGAACGAACTCTCAATAAAAAACGCCGACGCTATATCAGCCGTCGGCGTTTGAAACCTTGAAGGGGTTCGAGACTGCGTTAAATCAGAACGCTGGCAGCACCGCGCCGCTGTATTTCTTGTCGATGAACGCCTTCACTTCCGGGCTGGTCAGGGCCTTGGCCAGTTTCTGGATGGCGACGCTGTCCTTGTTGTCTGGACGAGCCACCAGGAAGTTCACGTAAGGCGAATCGGCACCTTCGATCACCAGCGCGTCTTTAGCCGGGTTCAGACCTGCGTCCAACGCGTAGTTGGTGTTGATCATGCCCAGGTCGACCTGATCCAGCACACGCGGCAGCATGGCCGACTCCAGCTCCTTGAACTTGAAGTTGTGCGGGTTCTTGGCGATGTCTTTCGGGGTGGCCAGCGCATTTTTCGGGTCTTTCAACTCGATCAGGCCAGCCTTCTGCAGCAGGATCAGGGCACGGCCGCTGTTGCTGCCTTCGTTCGGGATGGCGATGGTTGCGCCGTCCTTCAGCTCAGCCAGGGTTTTGACTTTCTTCGAGTAGCCACCGAACGGTTCGACGTGCACGCCGATCACGGTCACCAGGTGAGTGCCTTTGCCTTCGTTGAAGCTTTTCAGGTACGGCAGGGTCTGGAAATAGTTGGCGTCCAGACGCTTCTGGTCGACCTGTACGTTCGGCTGAACGTAGTCGGTGAAGACTTTGATCTCCAGGTCCACGCCTTCTTTGGCGAGGGTTGGCTTGATCAGTTCCAGAATCTCGGCGTGTGGAATCGGGGTTGCCGCAACCACCAGTTTCTCGCCAGCCTGGGCCAGGCCCGCAGTCAGGGCAGCCGCCAATGCGGTGAACAGCAGAACCTTTTTCATGCAGTGTCCTTATCGAAAATCACGGTCGTCATCGACGACGGCTGTTAGTACGAGTGCCAGTGAAATGCTATTGCTGGCGTGACGCGGACAATACCGGGATTTTTTATTCCAGAACAATATCTTTTATTCACTTTCATATTCCATTTTGTTCATACAACCACCACATCTGTGGGAGCGGGCTTGCTCGCGAAGGCGATGTGTCAGTCGACAATAATGTTGCCTGGCACGCCGCCTTCGCGAGCAAGCCCGCTCCCACATGGATTTGCGCTTCGCTCCTACAAAAGGTCGGCGTCTTTGAGCAGTCTTTTCAAGGCATCTTTCTCGGCGGCGGAACCGTTGCCGAGAATGTGTTTGAGGTGCTGCTCGATCTGTAGCAACGACACGGGCGCCTCAGGCAGATTCAAATGCTCCGGCAAAATCTCGTCGCCGGTACTCACCAACAACGCAAAGTGAATGACGTTCTCCAGTTCCCGGGTGTTGCCCGGCCAACTGTGCTGCTCCAGCAGATGCTGCGCGGCTTCGCTGATCAATGGCACCGGCAGGTCGAGGCGTTGGCTGTAGATGCCGAGGAAGTATTCGGCGAGCGACAAAATATCGCCCACCCGTTCGCGCAATGCCGGCAGTTCGAGCTGGCCTTCGCTGAGGTAGTGATAGAGCCGCTCATGGAATTTCCCGGCAGCCACCGCCTGGGCCAGATCGATGCTGGTGGCCGCCACCAGACGTACGTCCACCGGGCTCGGCTGGTGAGCGCCGACGCGAGTGACTTCGTGGTTTTCCAGGGCCGCGAGCAACTTGATCTGGATCGGCAGCGGCAGGTCACCGATCTCATCCAGATACAAGGTGCCGCCGTTGGCCGAACCGAACCAGCCGGCACGACTGCTGGCCGAACCGCTGTAACTGCCGGCGGCATAGCCGAACAATTCAGCGTCGGCGTAGGTCGGGCTGATCGCGCCGCAATTGACTGACACAAACAACCCGCCGCGGTCACTCGCGCGATGGATGTGCCGTGCCAGCAGTTCTTTACCGCTGCCGGTTTCACCGCGAATCAATACCGAGATCGAACGTGGCGCCAATTGTTCCAGCTCTTGGCGCAACTGCCGGGAACGCGGGTCGACAAACACCAGCGCCTTGGCGCGAATGCTCAGAGGGCTTTTTTCCGCGTCGGGAAAGGTCAGCAGCGGCTGACCGAAGGTTTCATGCAAGCTCATGGCAGACTCCCGCCCAAAACCGCCAGGAAGACGGAGGCGATTTTTAAAAAAAGAAAAGGTTCAAGCGCGACGCAAGGCGTGCTGTTCCATGCGGTTTTGCAGACGATAGAGGTACGCAAAACCCTGCTCCCAGCGCCGGTGACCGGACTTCACATTGATGTGCCCGGCTCCCGATAGAATCCCTGCCTCGGCGCCCCACTGGCGCGCCAGTTCAAGCGCACGTGGCGCGCTCACGGCGCTGTCGTTGTCGGAGCTGACGACCTGGCTCGGGAACGGCAATAAATGAGTCGGGATCGGCGCGAAGTTGCGCAGGGCCGGCGCGCAGGCCGGGCGCTCGACGTCCGCCGGGGCGACCAGCAAGGCACCGCGAACCTGACGCAAAAAATGCAGCGGCGCCGTGGCCGCCCAATGTGCAACGGTGATGCAACCCAGGCTATGGGCGATCAGAATCACTGGCGTGCTGTCGGCGGCAATCGCCTCGGCCAGCGCCGCGACCCAGTCCTCGCGACGAGGCGTCAGCCAATCGGCCTGCTCCACCCGCGCACTGTTCGGCAGGCTGTTCTGCCAATGGGTTTGCCAATGATCTTCTGGCGATCCTTGCCAGCCCGGCACAATCAGGTAGCGAATTGATTCGTTGCGCATGGGGGAGCTCTCCTGCTGCGTGTCTGTTCCTGACCGAGTATAGGGAGGAGAGTTATATTAGATAAGGAATAAGAAGATATTTATTAAGATCAATATAGAATATAAAGCTGGCGAGGGGACTTGCCCCCGTTCGACTGCGAAGCAGTCGTAAACCAGTCACCACTTTCCAAATTCAGAATCGTAAGGACTGATTTAGGGGCGCTTCGCACCCCAACGGAGACAAGCCCCCTCGCCACATAAGCTCCCACAGGGTTTTGTACTTGCCTCAAAATAAAAAAGGGGCCGCACCCTGCCAAGGAGACGGCCCCGGAAACTCAAATCTGTTAGCGCGAACCACATCGCTGAGAGGTGATGATTGGCTGAAATGGTTATCCAATAAAGGAATATTTAATTACTTTATTAGATCAAAGTCATATATACGACTCATTACAATGCATGCAAGCCACCGCTGCTTGCGTCACAACGTAACGTTTCTTTGGGTCAAATTTATGACCAGCGACTGAGTTTCCGAACACATCTGTCAAACCTGAGCGGCAGACACCTCTTGCGTCGCCAGGCCTTGCGCACAAACCGGTTAGCCCGCCCGAACGTCCCGAAATCATTGAACCGCACCCCCATCTCCTGCATCACCTCATGCGCCACCGGGACGGTCATCTGGCGGATGTAAAACGGCTCCTTCACCACAAAATGATGGATCCCGTGGCTGCTGCCGAAGTTGAAGCAGAACGCCTGCAACGGCCACATCCACCAAGGGTTCAACACCTGAGTCTGCTGAATCACATTCCCCGGCTCCACATCACCGTAGTAGTGCATGTTCGAGCTGACAAAGTGCAGACAGAACGTACGCAACACGTTCGGGCCGATGATCACCACGGCGGCGATGTCGATCACCTGCATCACCGCCAAAGTAGTCGCCGACCATTCGATGGACGTACCCAGTAGATGGGCGATGCCATTGGCTGCGTGGAAACCGAGGAACACGTACCACGCCCCCCAATGCAGCAGCGCCAGCGGTGCGTAAACCTTCAGAAAACGCTTGATGATGCTGAACTTGTGCGCCCGGGTCTTGGCCCGCAGCATGCGGATGAACGCCGACATCACGTTGTCGCCGACCATCAACAACCGCGCGATACCCCAAGGCTCACCGTTGGTGATCGCCCGCTCTTCCATGTCGGCTTCGGTGCCGGACACCTTGTGGTGATTGAGGTG
This sequence comes from Pseudomonas sp. LBUM1673, assembly GCF_059695645.1. NCBI lineage: Bacteria > Pseudomonadati > Pseudomonadota > Gammaproteobacteria > Pseudomonadales > Pseudomonadaceae > Pseudomonas > Pseudomonas sp. LBUM1673. Next base: position 253,497 of record NZ_CP166780.1, on the reverse strand, counting down.
CAAATGGCGGCGGATCCAGGGGTTGATGGTGCTCGGTCGCGCCAGCCATACCAGGCCCATCATCAGGTTGTGCGGCACCCGCTGTTTGCGGAAATACATGCTGTGGATCAGGTCATGCTCCAGCTCGTGGGTCAGCGAGGCGAAAAACGCGTTGAGCAACAGGCATACCCACCAGGCCATGTACCCGGTGATGTACAGCGCTGCGGAACCGATCATCCCGGCCAGCGCGAAGGCCAGAATGCCCGCGCCCAAGGCGTCCTGATGGTTGAGAATCGGGTAGCGCTGACGCAGTTCGACGCCTTTGGCCAATACCACCTGGCGAATATGCGCTGATCGCTGTGCTGCATTCAGTCGCTGGGGACTTGCAGAAGTACCGTCCATGCTTCCATCCTCTGGTTATTGATGTTCGCATCCTGCCCTGTGATGATTTACAGAGCGGTAGCCGTGAACGCCAACCTGTTGACCGGACGCGCCAATCAACATGACTGAACCGACCTCCCTCGCCAGCTGGACCCGCGCCCTGCGCAAGCAGCTCGATGCGCTGGGCCTCGACAGCACCGCCCTGTGCCAACAGGCGGGGCTCGACCCGCGGTTGATGGACGACCCGAACGCCCGTTACCCGTTGTCCGGTACCACGCGCCTGTGGGAAATCGCGGTGCAGGTCAGCGGCGATCCGGCGATTGGCTTGCGGGTGTCGCGTTTCGTCAGCCCCACCACGTTTCATGCGCTGGGATATGCGTTGGTGGCCAGCGGCAGTTTGCGGGAAGTCTTCGAGCGCATCGTGCGTTATCACCAAGTGGTCAGCGATGCGCTGGACCTGGAGTTGGTCCGCGCCGAGGATCGCTACCGCTTCCGCCTGAAAATCCCCCAAGGCAACCCCGCGCCCGCCTTCGAAGCCATCGACGCCTTCGCGGCGATTTACGTACGCACCTGCCGCAATCGCCTGGGCCGTGACTACGCTCCCCTGGCGGTTTACCTGCGCCGTCCGGAACCTGCCGACCCGCATCAATGGCACAAAGTGTTCCGCTCGCCGGTGTATTTCGCCGCCGACGAAGACCGACTGGAATTTGCCCTGGTGGATTTCGACAGCCACTTGGACGACGCCAACCCGGAACTGGCCGAACACAACGAAACCGTGCTCAAACGCACCCTGGCGCAACTCAAACCCCTGACCTGGGAACGCAAGGTTCGCGACGCCATTGAAGAACAATTGCCCGAAGGCGAGCCGTCGGCCGAACGCATCGCCGAGGCGCTGCACCTGAGCTTACGCAGCCTGCAACGGCACTTGGCGGACGAGGGTTGTCGGTTCGATACGCTGCTCAACGAAAGTCGGGAAAACCTGGCGCTACTGCACTTGCGTGACCCGCAGTGCTCGTTGAGCGAGGTCAGTTACCTGCTGGGATTCGCCGACACCAGCAGCTTCAGCCGCGCATTCAAACGCTGGACCGGGATGACACCGGGGCAGTTTCGGGATGGGTTGCGGTGACAGATCCGGGAGGTGTGTTGAATTTTCCGGCCTCTTCGCGGGCAAGCCTCGCTCCTACGGGAATACGCGGTCATCTGTAGGAGCGAGGCTTGCCCGCGAAGGCGTCAATCAATTCACCGCTTGGCATCAACGTTTACGCCGCAACAACTTGCGCACCCGCTTCACCAGTTCACTGACGGCAAACGGCTTGAGCAGGTAATCATCCTCATGCAGCTCCAGGCCCCGCAGGCGATCTTCGATGCCGTCCGCGGTGGTGAGGAAGAGCACCGGCGTATCGCCAAGCTTGCGGACCTGCTGCTGCAACTGCCAGCCGTTAAGGCCGGGCAGCATCACGTCGAGGATGATCAGTTCGTATTCGCCGGATTCGATAAAGCGCCGGCCGTCCATGCCATTGAGCGCCACATCCACCGTGTAACTCGCCTCGCTCAGGCCCTTGGCCAGGAGCCTGGCGGTCTCGGGTTCGTCTTCCACTAACAGCACACGCATGGCACACCTCGATTGTCGTCATCACAGGCTAGGCGCGTTCGCGGACAAAGCCCACCAATACTGTGGCGATCTTTTGTTCAAATCGCCGCCAACGCCCGCAACCGCTCGGCATCCAGAATCTCGATCTCGCCATACTTGAGATTCAGAATCCCTTGCCCCTGCAAATCCTTGAGGAGCTGGTTGGTGGTCTGGCGCGACAGCGACAGCATCGACGCCAGTTGCTCCTGAGGCAGTTGCAGAACACGACGCGGCGGGGCGGTTTCGCCATAGCCCTCGGCGATCATCAGCAAGCGATGAGCCAGCCGTGCCGAGGCAGGCATCAGACTGAGCTGTTCGAGGTTGATGAAGGTCAGGCGCAGTTTGTGGCTCATCAGCAACGCCAGTTGCCGCCAGTAAACCGGTTGTTGGTCGAGCAATTTCAGCAGCGTCGCCTGCGGGATGTGCAACAGGGTGCACTGGCCAACGGCGTAGGCATCGTGGGTTCGCGGCTGGCCATCGAACAGGCAGATTTCGCCGAACCAGTGCGGCGCTTCCACTAGGCTCAGCAGCGCTTCCTTGCCCTGCTCGCTCACCGCGCCAATGCGCACCGAACCTTCGAGCACTGCATACAGCCCGCACGGCGGGTCGCCGCGTTTGAATAGCAGTTGCCCCGACGGCAGGCGCCGAACCCGGGCCGCAGCCAGCAGACTATCCTGTAAAGAAACAGGTAAATGACTGAACCACTGCCCCGTATCCAGGCGCGAACGCCAAACCTGCATGCCCATGAAAACTCCTGGAGATTGTCGCCTGGCTGACAGAGCAAGAGATGAACCCGGGGGCATGATCATCACCCTTCTGGAGGAATAACAATGAAAAACCTCGTTGACCATCTCAGTCAATACGCCGCCTACCACCGTGACCCGCGCAATATCGCCAGCCACTTTATCGGTATCCCGCTGATTGTAGTGGCGGTCGCGGTGTTGCTGTCACGGCCGCAATGGGGTGGAGGCTGGATTTCGCCGGCGGTGCTGGTCGCGATGGCATCGGCGTGGTTTTACCTGCGCCTGGAGGTGCGTCTTGGGGTGTTGATGACCGTATTACTCGGTCTGTGCATTTGGGCGGGTCAGGTTCTCGCACAGCAAAGTACGCTGGTCTGGCTTGCCAGCGGCATCGGCATGTTTGTGGTGGGATGGGCGATTCAGTTTGTCGGTCATCATTACGAGGGGCGCAAACCGGCGTTTGTCGATGATGTGACGGGGTTGATTGTCGGGCCGTTGTTTGTGGTGGTTGAGTTGGCGTTTTTGCTGGGGTTGCGGCATGAGCTGAAAGAGCAGATCGAGGCGCGGGTGGGGAGTGTGCGTTTGCGTCAGAAAAACGCAGCAACGTAAGACGCCATCGCGAGCAGGCTCGCTCCCACAGGGGATTTGTGAACGACACAAATCACTGTGGGAGCGAGCCTGCTCGCGAAGCTTTTGCTTTTAAAGGTTGGCGACTTTCTGCCAGACCTTCGGCTTGAAGAACAACGTCTCACCCTTGGCCAATCCAACTAGGCTGTCGTGATCCTTCACCACTTCAGCTTCGATCAGCTCGCTCTGGCCTTCGACCTTCAACGTCACCCGCGTGGTGGCGCCCAGCGGACGGATATCGCGCACCTCAGCCGCGTGGTGGTCTTCCAGTTCATGGCGCGACAGCGACACTTCGTGTGGACGGAACAGCACGTGCCGGTCTTCACCCAAATGCAGACGGTTCGAGTCGCCGAGGAAGTGATAGACGAAATCGCTGGCCGGGTTTTCGTAGACGTCGCCAGGTGAGCCGATCTGCTCGATCACCCCCTTGTTCATCACCACGATGCGGTCGGCGACTTCCATCGCTTCTTCCTGGTCGTGGGTCACGAACACCGAGGTCAGGTTGATGTCTTCGTGCAGCCGCGCGAGCCAGCGACGCAACTCTTTACGGACCTTGGCGTCGAGTGCGCCGAAGGGTTCGTCGAGCAGCAGCACTTTCGGCTCCACCGCCAAGGCACGGGCCAACGCGATGCGCTGACGCTGGCCGCCGGAGAGTTGTTCCGGGTAGCGATCCGCCAACCAATCCAGCTGCACCATGTTCAGCAGTTCGTGGACTTTCACCGCGATCTGGCTTTCATTCGGACGCTGGTTTTTCGGCTTCATACGCAGGCCGAACGCGACGTTGTCGAACACCGTCATGTGGCGGAACAAGGCATAGTGCTGGAACACGAAACCGACATTGCGATCACGTACATCGTGGCCGGAGACGTCTTCGCCGTGGAACACGATGTTGCCCTGATCCGGGGTTTCCAGGCCGGCAATGATCCGCAGCAGCGTGGTCTTGCCGCAGCCCGACGGCCCCAGCAGCGCCACCAGCTCGCCGCTTTGAATGTCCAGGCTGATGTTGTCCAGCGCCTTGAACGCGTGGAAGTTCTTGCTGACGTTACGCACTTCGATCGACATGACTTATTCCTCCGCGGCGCTGGCGCGCAGGCGGTTAATACGGTTTTCGCTCCACTGCTTGAGCAGCAGGATGAAGAGCGCCAGGATCAGCAACAGGCTCGCCACGGCGAACGCGGCCACGTGGTTGTATTCGTTGTAGAGGATCTCGACGTGCAGCGGCAAGGTGTTGGTCACCCCGCGAATGTGCCCGGAAACCACCGACACCGCACCGAACTCACCCATGGCCCGGGCCGTACACAACACCACGCCATAGATCAGGCCCCATTTGATATTGGGCACGGTGACGTGCCAGAACATCTGCCAGCCATTGGCGCCGAGCAGGCGCGCGGCCTCTTCTTCCTGGGTGCCTTGTTCCTGCATCAGCGGGATCAACTCACGGGCCACGAACGGCACGGTGACGAAAATCGTCGCCAGCACGATGCCTGGCAAGGCGAAGACGATCTGAATGTCGTGATCCTGCAACCACGGGCCGAACAAGCCTTGGGCGCCGAACATCAACACGTAGACCAGACCTGCGATCACCGGCGACACCGAGAACGGCAGGTCGATCAACGTCACCAGCATGCTCTTGCCGCGGAACGAGTATTTACTCACGCACCACGCCGCGCTGACACCGAACACCAGGTTCAATGGCACCGAAATCAACACCGCAATCACGGTGAGTTTCAACGCCGACAAAGCGTCTGGCTCGAAGATCGCCGTGAAGAATGCACCCAGGCCCAGCTTCAAACCCTGGGACACCACGATGAACAGCGGCAACAACAGAAACAGCGCAAAAATCAGCCAGCCAAGGCCGATCAGGATTCGCCGCGACGTGGCATTGCCACGGCGGGCGGCGTTCGAGGAGGCCGCTGCAATAGACGATTGGGACATTTTTTGCGCCTCCTTATGGGGTTTCGATGTGCCGCTGCAGCAAGTTGATCAGCAGCAACAGGACAAAGGAAACCACCAGCATCAGTACACCAATGGAGGTGGCGCCGGTGTAATCGTACTGGTCGAGCTTGACCATGATCAGCAGCGGCAGAATTTCGGTTTTCATCGGCATGTTGCCGGCGATAAAAATCACCGAACCGTACTCGCCGACCCCGCGGGCAAAGGCCAGGGCGAAACCGGTCAGCCAGGCTGGCAACAGCGCCGGCACCAGAATATGGCGGAAAACCTGCAACGGTTTTGCCCCGAGACAAGCCGCCGCCTCCTCCACTTCACGGGGAATATCGGCCAATACTGGCTGTACCGTACGTACCACGAATGGAAGCGTTACAAAAGTCAGCGCCAGGGTGATGCCGAGGGGGGTATACGCGATCTTGAAACCCAGGTCCGCCGCGAACTGACCCACCAGGCCGGTGGGGGTGTACAGCGCTGTCAGCGCGATACCGGCGACGGCGGTGGGCAATGCGAACGGCAAATCGATCATCGCATCGATGATCTTGCGCCCCGGGAAGGTGTAGCGCACCAGCACCCAGGCCAGCAGCGTGCCGATCACGCCGTTGATGATCGCAGCGTACAGCGCGGTGCCGAAGCTCAGCTTCAACGCCGCGAGCACCCGTGGCGCCGAGATGATTGCCCAGAACTGGTCCCAGGTAAGTTGAGCGGCGTGCACGAACATCGCCGCCAGTGGAATGAGCACAATCAGGCTGAGGTACACCAAGGTGTAGCCCAGCGTCAGCCCGAAGCCGGGTATGACGGGGGAGATACGACGCGACATAAAAGTCCTTGGTTGAGAACGCGCTAAGCCCCGACGGTGAAATCGGGGCCCGTTGGTGCGTAACCTGTGGGAGCGGGCTTGCTCGCGAAAGCGGTGTGTCAGACAACATCGATATTGACTGTGCCGCCGCCTTCGCGAGCAAGCCCGCTCCCACATGAATTGCGTTTAACTGACCTTTTTCAGATTACTGTGCCTGATAAATCTGGTCGAACACGCCCCCGTCATTGAAGAATTTCGGTTGCGCGGTTTTCCAGCCGCCGAAGTCCTTGTCGATGGTCACCAAGTCCAGTTTCGGGAACTGTTTGGCGTACTTGGCGGCCACGTCCTTGTCACGTGGACGATAGAAGTTTTTTGCCGCAATTTCCTGGCCGGCCGGGCTGTACAGGTGCTTGAGGTACGCTTCGGCGAGCTCGGTGTTGCCCTTTTTCTCAGCGTTTTTGTCGACCACGGCCACCGGTGGTTCGGCAAGGATCGACAGCGAAGGCACGACGATGTCGAATTTGTCGGCGCCACCGTCTTCTTTCAAAGCCAGGAAGGCTTCGTTTTCCCAGGCCAGCAACACGTCGCCCTGACCGTTGTTGACGAAGGTGATGGTCGAGCCGCGAGCACCGGTGTCCAGCACGGGCACGTGTTTGAACAGGGTCTGCACGTACTCTTTGGCCTTGGCTTCGTTACCGCCGTTGGCTTTCAGGCCATAGGCCCAGGCCGCGAGGAAGTTCCAGCGCGCGCCGCCAGAGGTTTTCGGGTTCGGGGTGATGACTTCCACACCGTTTTTGGTCAGGTCGCCCCAATCCTTGATGCCTTTCGGGTTGCCCTTACGCACCAGGAACACGATGGTCGAGGTGTAAGGCGTGCTCGCTTCCGGCAGACGCTTCTGCCAGTCAGCCGGCAGGGACTTGCCGAGTTTGGCGACTTCGTCGATGTCACCGGCCAGTGCCAGGGTCACCACATCGGCACGCAGACCGTCGATGACAGCGCGAGCCTGTTTACCCGAACCACCGTGGGATTGCTGGATCTTCACGTTGTCGCCAGCGTGGTCTTTCTTCCAGAAGTTAATGAACTCGGCGTTGTAGTCCTGATACAGCTCACGGGTCGGGTCATACGACACGTTGAGCAGCTCGTAATCCTTGGCAACCGCGGAACCAGCAAAAAGGGCACTGGCCAGGGCGGCCAAAGCAAAATGGCGAATCGACGACATGGTGAAAGCTCCTGGAGTTCTTGATGTGTTGGCTTTTTCTTATGGTCTGGAACGGGTTGCCTGTTCAAAGATCGCAGCCTTCGAAAGCGCCCACATCAGCCTCCCGTAGGAGCTGCCGAAGGCTGCGATCTTTTGATCTTTCGCTTCAGCTCGGTTTGTTGTTCGGGTTCTGCAAACGGAATTTCTCTTTGCGTTCGATCTGAACCACCTGGGCGTTGTGCACGGTGATTTCCACTGCGCCAAAGCGCAGGTCGCGCAAGGCGCTCTGGATCTCACGCAAAATGGTGGCTTCGTCCTGCCCGTCAACACTACGTAGGGATGCGCTCATGGTGCTGCTCCTTTAATGAGGTGTGCCTGGCAGTGGCGGCACTGCTTAAGGCGTGAGAGCAATAGTAGATAAGCGCTTATATTCTTAAAAATACTATTTAAGAATTTTTATATAACCATAAGGCATTATCTGACGGTGCAAGGGTTTGCGGGGGATCTGCAACTTTCAGGCGCGCACAAAACCCTGTGGCGAGGGGGCTTGCCCCCGTTGGGCTGCGTAGCAGACGCAAGAATTTGGGGCCACTGCGCGACCCAACGGGGGCAAGCCCCCTCGCCACAACAAGCCCCCTCGCCACAAAAAGCAGATCAAGCGCTCATCCAATCGCTGGCGCCCGAGCCCAATCCAATGATGCCTCCGGTACTGGCCGCCCAAACCAGTACCCCTGCCCCAGATCGCAGTCGTGCTCGAGCAGGAAACCCGCCTGCTCGACCTGTTCGATCCCTTCGGCATGCACTTGCATGCCCATGCTCTGCGCCAGCGCAATGATCACCCGCGCGATCGCCGCGTCATCCTCATCACCCGGCAAGCCTGCGACGAATCCCTGATCGATCTTGAGCTTTTGCACCGGCAAACGCTTGAGCCGCAGTAACGACGAATAACCCGTGCCGAAGTCATCGATGGCCAGCCGCACGCCCAACTCGCGCAAGCGATGCATCTGTTCCAGTGCCACTTCCGGCTCCTCCATCACCGCGCTTTCGGTGACTTCCAGCTCCAGATACGCCGGATCCAGCCCGGTGTCGTGCAGCACCAGAGCCACCTGTTGATACAACTCGCGGCGGGCGAACAGGCGAGAAGAAACATTCACCGCGACAAACGACAACACCACGCCCGCCGCTTGCCACTGGCACATCTGCTGACAGGCCTGGCGCATGACCCAGGCATCGATCTCGGCAATCAGCCCGGTGCGTTCGGCAATGGGGATGAACTCTGCCGGCGACACCAACCCCCGTTGTGGATGCTCCCAGCGCACCAAGGCCTCTACGCCGACCAGGCGACTGGTTTTGAGGTCATGCACCGGCTGGTAATAAACCCGCAACTCCTGCTGTTCCAGCGCTCGGCGCAATTCAAACGCAATCTCGACGCGCTGCTGGGCATGCGCGGTCAATTCTTCGGTGTAGAGGGCATAGCCGTCGCGGCCAGCGCTCTTGACCTTGAACAGCGCCGAATCGGCGTTGCGCAACAACTGCTCGGCGCTCAAGGCATCGCTGGGGAACAGGCTGATGCCGATGCTGGCGTTGATGAATAGCGGCTGCCCGTCGATCTGGAATGGCTCTTTGAGGCCATCGATGACCCGCCGAGCCAGCGCCGCGGCGAGCCCCGGTTGCGGGCAATTTTCAGCCAGTACCGCAAATTCATCGCCACTGAGCCGCGCTAGCGTGATGCCAGGGCCAAACATGGTTTTAAAGCGCTCAGCCACAGCCTTGAGCAGTTGGTCACCGACACTGTGACCGAGACTGTCGTTGATCAACTTGAAGTGATCCAGGTCGATCATCAGCAACGCGCAGCCGCGTTTATGGACCTGCGCCGAGGCCACGGCCTGGCCGGCACGGTCGGTAAACAACAGGCGATTGGGCAGATCGGTCAGCGGGTCGTGGTGGGCCAGGTGCGTCAGTTCATGCTCGGTGTTCTTGATCGCACTGATGTCGGAAAACACTGCAACATACTGGCTGAGCCGCCCTCGGTCGTCGCGAATGAGGCGGATCGTCTGCCATTGTGGGTAGATCTCGCCGCTTTTGCGACGGTTCCAGATTTCCCCGCTCCACTCACCGATATCGTCGAGTGTCGCGAACATCGCCTGGTAGAAACCCGGTAAGTGATGGCCCGACTTGAACATGCTCGGTCGCTGACCCAGCACTTCCTCGCGCTGGTAGCCGGTGATTTCCATGAACGCCCGGTTCACATGGACAATCAGCCCTTTGCTATTGGTGACCAGTACCCCTTCGCGGGTGCAATCGAACACCGCGGCCGCCTGACGCAAACGTTCCCGGTCTGCATTGCGCTCACGCAATGTGGCGCCGACGCCCAGGCAGCGAAACAATCGTGCCCGCGCAATGAAGATCAGCCCGGCACTGAGCGCCACCCAGGCATAACCGTTGATCAGTTGCCAGCGCAGCAGGTCGGTGGAGTGATCGAAGAATCTGTTCAATAAATAACCACCCAACTGGAGCCAAATTACAGAAAGCACTAGGTAGAGCAGCGCCGCCCGCAAGGCATCGCGATATGTGGCTGACATTAGAGCGTCCATGTCCCTACAAATAAGGTCAGAATTATAGATTAAAGAAACATCCAGCCACTCTTATCTGAAAGGGCGACTGGTTTTATCTGTGGGCTTAGTGATAATGCAAAGGCTGTTTTTCTCTTTATCGAGGGTCCTATAGGCTATGTGGTACGAAGGTTTTCTTGGCTTATCGCCCTGGTCACTGGTGGCAGTCACCCTACTGATGACCCACGTGACGATCGTCGGCGTCACGGTCTATCTGCATCGTTATTCAGCCCATCGCTCGCTCGAGCTCAATGCCGGCCTGAAACATTTCTTCCGCTTCTGGCTGTGGTTGACCACGGCGCAGAACACCCGCGAGTGGACGGCTATCCACCGCAAGCATCACGCCAAATGCGAAACCGTCGATGACCCGCACAGCCCGGTCATCAAGGGTCTGTCCACCGTTCTGCGCAAAGGTGCCGAGTTGTACCGCGCCGAAGCGGAAAACCCCGAGACCCTGCGCATCTACGGCAAGAACTGCCCCGAAGACTGGATCGAACGCAACCTCTACAGCCGCTTTCCTCTGCTGGGCGTGGCAATCATGGGCGTCATCGACCTGCTGTTGTTCGGCACCATCGGCATCACCATCTGGGCCATCCAGATGATGTGGATCCCGGTCTGGGCCGCCGGTGTGGTCAATGGCCTGGGCCATGCCATCGGCTACCGCAACTTCGAATGCCGCGATGCGGCGACCAATCTGGTGCCTTGGGGCATCCTGATCGGCGGCGAAGAACTGCATAACAACCATCACACCTACCCTAACTCGGCCAAGCTGTCGGTGAAGAAGTGGGAATTCGACCTCGGCTGGGCCTGGATCCAAGTCTTCAGCTTCCTGCGCCTGGCCAAGGTCCAGCGGGTCGCGCCGATCGCCCACCGTGTCGAAGGCAAAGGCAGCCTGGACATGGACACCGCCATGGCGATCCTCAACAACCGCTTCCAGATCATGGCCCAGTACCGCAAGCTGGTGATCGCGCCGCTGGTCAAGCAAGAGCTGGAAAAGGTCGATCACTCGGTCCGTCACCAGTTTCACCGGGCCAAGCGCCTGCTCTCGCGGGAAACCAGCCTGCTGGACGACAAACACCATGTGCGCATCCAGACCATGCTCGAGCACAGCCAGGCGCTGAAGGTAATTTACGAAAAACGCCTGGCCTTGCAGCAGATCTGGGTCAAGACAAGCTCAAATGGTCACGACATGCTGGCCGCCATCAAGGATTGGGTACACGAGGCCGAGGCCAGCGGGATTCAATCCCTGCGTGATTTCGCCGACCAGTTGAAAACCTACTCCCTGCGCCCTGCCGCTGTCTGACCCTCTGGTAAAGGGGCTTGCCTGTGGCGAGGGAGCTTGCTCCCGCTCGGCTGCGCAGCAGCCGTAAAACCTGACGACGCGTTTAACCTGAAAAAGCGCGTCGCCAATACCGCCCGGCGGGAGCAAGCCCCCTCGCCACATAAGGCGGGAACTTCGCTCCAAATCCCCTATCTCAAAGACACTTCGCCATCCAGGCGGGCTTTGCTCTGGCCGCTGTCGACATAGCGGCATGCCCTTTGAGACTTGTGCCGATGGTCAATAAAAACCTACAAGACACATCCCTTCCACAGTGGCCCGAGGCCGCGCAAACACTGATGGCGCTGATGCATGCCCAGGGTGAAGTGGCGCGCCTGAGCGAGCGTGAGCAGCTGTTCAGCTCGCTGCTGGTCAGCGTCAACGCGGTGCTTTGGGCATTCAACTGGGAAACCCGTCAGGTGCTCTATGTCAGCCCGGCCTATGACCGGATTTTCGGCCGCCCCGCCGGTCTGCTGCTGTCCGACTACAAGCACTGGCGCGACAGTATCTATCCCGATGACCTGGACTACGCCGAGCGCAGCCTGGCGCAAGTGCTGGTCAAAGGCGCCGTTGAAGACCGCGAATACCGCATCATCGCTGCCGATGGCCAGGTGCGCTGGCTTAGCGACAAGTGTTTCATCAACCGTCAGGCCGAACCGGGCCAACCAGTGATCATCGTCGGCATTGCCGAAGACATCACCGAAAAAAAGCAGATGGAAGCCGAGCTGCAACGCCTGGCCACTACCGACGTGTTGACCCAAAGCAGCAACCGCCGACACTTCTTCGAATGCGCCCATCGCGAATTCGAACAGGCGCGACTGCAAGGTGCGCCGATGGCCTTCCTGCTGCTGGACATCGATGATTTCAAAGTGGTCAACGACACTTACGGCCACCAGGAAGGCGACAAGGTGCTGCAACGCATCGCCGAGAGCGGTCGCGCGGCCCTGCGGCGCGGTGATCTGTTCGGACGGATCGGCGGTGAGGAATTCGCCGCCGTGTTCCCCGGTTGCGCACCGGACATGGCCATGCAAGTGGCCGAGCGCCTGCAACGGGAGATTCAGCGGTTAAGCTTCAGCCATGACGACCAGACATTCGGCATCACCGTCAGCCAGGGCCTGAGCAGCCTCACTCCCGAGGATGAAAGCCTCGACAGCCTGTTCGCCCGCGCCGATGCGGCAATGTACGAAGCCAAGCGCCAGGGCAAGAACCGGATTATCTCCGGCTGACAGACCTAATGTGGGAGCGAGCAAGTCGGATCGCTGCACCGCCGCTCCCACAAGGGTTCGGTGTCAGATTCACTTTTTGCGCAAACGCATCAACTCCGGCAATCCGATCTTGAGCAACCGCGCCGTTCGGCTCTTGGCCAGCGCCTCGATCCCCTCATGCTCGGTCAGGCGCGCCAGTTGCGCGGCCATGTTCATCACCAGCGCTTCGCGGGAGTAAACCCCACCACCGAGCTGGTAAACCGCCGCAATCAGCTCCCGCAACTCCAGCGGCAGGCGCCAACGGGTCCGTAGCGCCGAACCATAGGCCGCACCGAATTCGGCCAGTGCATCACCGACTTCTTCCAACTCATCCAGCTCACCACCGGCCTGTTTCCACTCCTGCAAACACCGTAACAACGCCAGATCGCCGAGGCGATGCAGCACGCCCGCGCAATAACAGCGCTCCTGATCCAGATCCAGCAAGCGCGCCAACGTCCGCGCGTATTCGGCGGTGTGCAAGGACAACTCCCAATAACGCTCCGCGTAGTCGGCCAGACACGGATCGCTGAGCCGGGCGCTGCGCTTGAGGGCGAGGCCCAGAATCAGGTTCATGCTTTGCCCGGTGCCCAAGCGATGCAGCGCCTGAGCCAAGGTTTGCACGGCGGCGCCATGATGCTGGGCCGCGCTGTTGGCGGCGGCGATCAGGACGGCGGTGATTTGCGGGTCGGTGCGGATCTCGTCTTCCAGCCGCGTCAGATCGAGGCCACTGGGATTGAGGCTACGTTTGATCGCCACCTGCACATCGGTCATCAACGGCGCACCGTCCGCCAGTTCGCGCCGCCGCTCCAGGTACACCGACAAAGTCATGCCCGGTGCCAGTGACGGCACCTCGCACGGCACCTCTTCACCGGCGTTCAACAGCAAATCCTGCAAGCGCTGGGTCAGGTTTTCCATGTCCAAGGGTTTGGTCAGGTACGCCGTGGGCGCCAGGGGCAAGGCTTCGCGCACGCTGGCGCTGTCGTTGCGGCTGCTCATCAGAATGAAGGGCAGCGGCGGATGACGTTTGCGCTGACGGACGCTGCGCAAGACATTCAGGCCATCGACGCCGGGCAACTCCCAGTCGACGATCACCAGGTCGTAAGGGTTCTCCGCCAACAGGCCCAGTGTCTCCTGGCCATCGGCACACAGGTCCAGCCGTGCATCGCAACGTACATTCAGCACTACCTGCTTGAGCAGATCGCGGGACCAGGGGTCGGCCTCGGCAATCAGCACACGCGGTACAGCGGGTAACACCACAGCAGTCATCGCACACTCCAACGGCAATGCTTGCACCTTAGTCAATGCCGGCCATTCGATACAGCTCAATTGCCCTGATGTGTTTCGAGCGGTATGAAAAAACCCGCCGAACAGACTGTGTGAAAACCTAGCAATCTGCATCGCGGTTTAAGAAAATGCCCCGTATCGAAAGATACGGGGCATTCTTGTTATGGCTTACATCCAGGGCCAAGCGCGCGATCAGACCAGCCTTTTTCCGGTTTCGCTGGAAGATTTAATCCCTGAGGATCACCTCGTTCGCGTGATTGATGCCTTCGTTGCCAAGCTCGATCTCATACGTCTGGGGTTTGACAAGGCGGTGCCCAAAAGCACAGGTCGCCCCTCTTACGATCCGGCCGATCAGCTAAAGCTCTATCTGTACGGCTATTTCCAGTGTATCCGCTCCTCCCGTCGTCTCGAAGCCGAATGCCAGCGCAACATCGAAGTCATGTGGTTACTCAACCGCCTCAAACCCGATTTCAAGACCATTGCCGACTTTCGCAAGGACAACAAACAGGCGTTCAGTGCAACGTGCCGGGTCTTCGTTCAGTTCTGTCGTACGGTCGGTTTGATCGCTGGCGACCTGGTTGCCATTGATGGCAGTAAATTCCAGGCGGTAGCCTCGTCGCGGCGCCATCTGAACGTGAAACAACTCAAACGCCAGCAGGAAAAACTGGATAAGCGCATCGCCCAATATCTGGCTGAACTGGATGAGGCCGATAAAGCCGAAGCGGGTGAAACCATTGATCGCAGCGCCATCAAGACAGCGCTGAAGCAACTTGAAGCCCGGCAACTGAACAATCTGACCTGCCAGGCGCTGATGAAGTCGATGGGGATCGAGCAGTTCAACACCGGCGAAAGCGATGCCCGAATGATGCGCACGCCCAAAGGTCCGCGGGTGGCTTACAACGTACAAACCGCCGTGGACGCTGAACATTGCTTGATCCTGCATCACGACGTGACACAAGACGGCAACGATACCCAGCAACTTGAGCCCATGGCCAAGGCCGCCAAAGAACAGTTGCAGCAGAGCGAACTGAGCGTGACCGCCGATGCGGGCTACTCCAACGGCAAGCAGTTCCAGGCGTGTGAAGACGCGGGCATTACGGCGTACGTGCCGCCCAACCGAGCGGTTAACCCCCGTAGCAAGGAGAAGGAACTCTTCGAGCGAAAAGATTTTGCTTACGATGCGCAGCAGGATCAGTACCAATGCCCTGCCGGCAAACTGCTGACACTCAAACAGCTGAATAAAGGTGAGCGCATTTACCACGCAGCTATCAGCGACTGCGCCAACTGCCCACTGAAAGGTCAATGCACCGACGCTCAGCGCCGATACGTCTCACGCCACGCCCACGAAGATGCCTTCGAGCGAATGGAGCAGCGCATGCAGGCGCATCCCGAAATGATGGTGAGCCGAAGGTCCATCGTTGAGCATCCCTTCGGCAACCTTAAACAATGGCTGTTTGGAAACGGCCGCTTCCTGCTGCGACAGTTAGAGGGGGCAAAAGCGGAAATTGCCCTGGCGGTGAACGCCTACAACCTCAAAAGAGCGATCAATGTGCTGGGTGTACGTCAAATGATGGAGTTGATGGGCTGAAAAGCCTTTTTTCGCCTGTTACCTGCACAAAAGCAAACGCCCCGAACAAGTCGGGGCGTTTGCTTAGGCCGCCTTCAGCGTGTTTTCACACAGTCTGCGAAGCGGGTTTTTTGTCGATCAGATCACAAATGAATCAGAGCTCGGCGAAGCACTCTTCCATGATCGCCAGGCCTTTATCCAGTTGCTCGTCTGGCGAAGTCAGCGGTACCAGCACGCGCAGAACGTTGCCATAGGTGCCACACGACAGCAGGATCAGGCCCTTGTCGCGCGCCTTGGCCACAACCGATGCCACGGCAGCAGCGTTCGGCTTGTGGCTGTCGCCATCGACGAACAGCTCGACCGCGATCATCGCGCCCAGTGCACGCACTTCGCCAATGACCGGGTACTTGGCCTGGATGGCCTTCAGGCCAGTCACCAGACGCTCGCCTACCGCTTTGCAGCGATCCAGCAGGTGCTCTTCCTCGAACACTTCCATCACGGCCAGGGCCGCGGCGCAAGCAATCGGGCTACCGGCGTAAGTGCCGCCCAGGCCGCCCGGAGCGATGGCGTCCATGTATTCGGCCTTGCCGCACACGCCGGCCAACGGGAAACCGCCAGCGATGGATTTGGCGAAGGTGGTCAGGTCGGCGGCAACGCCCATCTGCTCCATGGCGAAGAAGGTGCCGGTACGGCCAGCGCCAGTCTGCACTTCGTCAGCGATCAACAGGATGCCGTGCTGGTCGCACAAGGCGCGCAGACGCTTCATGAACTCTTTAGGCGCGACGTAGAAACCACCTTCGCCCTGAACCGGCTCGATGATGATGGCCGCGATGTCACGTGGCTCGGCGTCGTTCTTGAAGATGCGCTCGATGCTGGCGATCGAATCGTCGATGCTCACACCGTGCAGTTCGTTCGGGTACAGCGCGCGGAAGATACCGCCTGGCATCAGGCCCATGCCAGCCGAGTAAGGCACGACTTTACCGGTCAGGCCCAGAGTCATCATGGTGCGACCGTGGTAAGCGCCGGTGAAGGCAATTACGCCGGCACGGCCAGTGGCGGCGCGGGCGATCTTGATGGAGTTTTCCACGGCTTCGGAGCCGGTGGTCACCAGCAGGGTTTTCTTGGCGAAATCACCCGGCACCTTGGCGTTGATTTTTTCGCACACTTCCACGTACGGCTCGTAAGCCAGTACCTGGAAGCAGGTGTGGGTCAGCTTGTTCAGCTGCTCAGTCACGGCGGCGATGATTTTCGGGTGCACGTGACCGGTGTTCAGCACCGCGATACCGCCGGCGAAGTCGATGAACTCGCGACCTTCAACATCGGTCACGGTGGCGTTCTTCGCGGACTCGGCGAAGATCGGGTGAATCTGGCCAACACCACGCGGTACAGCGGCTTCGCGGCGTTTCATCAGGGATGCGTTAGTCTTGCTCATAGTGTCCTCATTCACCGCTCATCGGGCGGTGTGGTTCAAGGAAAATGCGGCGGGGAGGCAACTACGGCAGCATGCGATGATCGACTGCCACAGCTTTCCCGGCCACAGAGAAAATTCCGTTTGAAGCGTCGCAAAGGGACAGCGCTCTCGTGCCCTTTGCGCTTGAAGCAATGGACTCAGATACCCAGGCAGAGGTATTTGATTTCCAGGTAATCTTCGATGCCGTACTTGGAGCCTTCACGGCCCAGGCCCGACGCCTTGATGCCGCCGAACGGCGCGACTTCGTTGGAGATCAACCCGGTGTTGACGCCAACCATGCCGTATTCCAGGGCTTCAGCCACACGGAACACACGGCCCAGGTCGCGAGCATAGAAGTACGAAGCCAGACCGAACTCGGTGTCGTTGGACATCGCGATCACGTCGGCTTCGTCTTTGAAGCGGAACAGTGGCGCCAATGGACCGAAGGTTTCTTCCTTGGCCACGGCAGCGTTATTCGGCACGTTGGTCAGAATGGTCGGCTCGAAGAAGTTGCCTTGCATGCTCTTGCCACCCGCCAGAACGGTGGCGCCTTTGCCGACAGCGTCAGCAATGTGCTCCTGCACCTTGGCTACGGCTTTTTCGTCGATCAACGGGCCAGTGGTGGTGCCGTCTTCCAGACCGTTGCCGATCTTGAGTTTGGCCACGGCCACTTTCAGTTTTTCGGCGAACGCGTCGTAGACCGAGTCCTGAATGTACAGGCGGTTGGCGCAGACGCAGGTCTGGCCGTTGTTGCGGTACTTGGAAATGATCGCGCCTTCGACGGCCTTATCCAGGTCCGCATCGTCGAACACGATGAACGGCGCGTTGCCGCCCAGCTCCAGCGAGACTTTTTTGATGTCCTTGGCACACTCGGTCATCAACTGACGACCGATTTCGGTCGAGCCGGTGAACGACAGTTTACGCACGATCGGGTTGCCGGTCAGCTCGCTGCCAATGTCGCCAGCGCTGCCGGTCACAACACTGAACACACCGTTCGGAATACCGGCACGCTGGGCCAGTTCCGCCAGGGCGAAAGCCGAGAATGGGGTTTGCGACGCAGGCTTGAGCACCATGGTGCAACCGGCGGCCAGGGCCGGGCCGGCTTTACGGGTGATCATCGCGGCCGGGAAGTTCCACGGGGTAATCGCAGCGGTCACGCCGATCGGCTGCTTGATCACGATCAGGCGCTTGTCTGGCTGGTGGCCCGGAATCACGTCACCGTAGACGCGCTTGGCTTCTTCGGCGAACCATTCGATAAAGGAAGCGGCGTAAACGATCTCGCCCTTGGCTTCGGCCAATGGCTTGCCCTGCTCGAGGGTCATCAGGCGCGCCAGGTCGTCCTGGTTCTCGATGATCAACTCGAACCAGCGACGCAGTTTGTTCGCGCGATCCTTGGCGGTCAGTGCACGCCAGGCCGGCAGCGCTTTATCAGCGGCTTCAATCGCACGGCGGGTTTCGGCAGCGCCCATTTTCGGCACGGTGCCCAGAGTTTCACCCGTTGCCGGGTTGGTGACCTTGATCGTCTGACCGTTGTCCGCATCGACCCAAGCGCCATCTATAAAGGCTTGCTGGCGGAACAACTGGGTGTCTTTAAGCTGCATGTCGGCTTTCCTTAACAGCACCGCGGCAAGCGCGGAGCGAATTATGATTGTAGAAAGGCGCCTTATAGGCTGCCGTCAGGGAAATCATTCACCGGGCTGAAGCACATAAATAGCGCACTGATCGAACTCGTGCGGTTCAGCACCCAGACAAGAGCGTTTGAAATCTCAAACGAATCCTAGGATCAAAGGGGGTAAAGGACAATAGGCTGTTCGAAAAAAAGAACGAAAACGCCGCATTTGCCTATTTTTTCGGATCAGCGTAGCAATCGTAGGTTACGCTTGGGAAAAACGCAGGCGATTCAGCAGCATGGACGCCCGCAGCGCATATGAGTATCATAGCGCCCGCATTGCACCAGTAGCTCAGCTGGATAGAGTACTGCCCTCCGAAGGCAGGGGTCGTGGGTTCGAATCCCGCCTGGTGCACCATACGTAGAAACGAGAAAGCCTCAGATCTTAGGGTCTGGGGCTTTTTTGTGGGTGTTGTCTGTCGCGTCCTGAATAAGGTTTACACCTTCTGGCTCCTTCTCAGGAAGGTGCAATGGCAGTGGTCAGGCATGCACCTCACGATCAAGAACGTCAGCTACCCACTGATTGATACTCTTGTGGGCTAGCTGCGCTTTTACGGCGACAGTTGCGTGGAGTGCCGGCGCTAAACGCAGACTGAGGTGGCCAGAATAGGGCTTCTGCGGTGTGCGCCCGAGCTTGGCGCAAGTCTCCAGATAATCAGTGACGGCCTCTTCAAATGCATCTCGAAGCTCCTGTACTGACTCGCCATTAAACCCAACAATATCTCTGATACCAGCAAACTAGATAGCGTTATCGAGCAATTACGCTCTACAGGAGCACCAATCATGTACAAGAAATTTACAGGGATCGTTTTTCTGCTATTGAGCGGCTGCTCACTGCATCCGTATACCAAGGACGACCTGCTGAACACTGGCATAACCAGCCCCGAGTACTGCCTGACGCAAGAGCGGGCGGTGGTGGAAGAACGGGTGCAAGGCTACCTGAACCATTGCTTTCACCCGCAAGTGACCGAACTCACGACAGGTGGGACACTCGTCAATACCATCCAATTGAAAGTCGACAGGAATGACGAAAGAAGCGACATGGTGCTATGGGCACCGACGATCTACGGAAACCAGTTCTATATGAACGTGATCATCTCGGAAAAGAACCCCGCCTGCAAAACCACCATGACTGCCGTGGCCTCAGGCCGGGCTTTTGAGCGAAATTTTTCGAAGATAATGGAACGCGCAAATGGTGGAGATCCTTGGTGTCCTATATAACCTTGAACTTAAACCCCAATACATCGGGCTTACGGATAGATTACTGGACAATCGGCATCTGAAAGCATAGCGCCCACCATTCTACTAGTATCGCCATTTCTCATACGTCACCGCTGTAGTCTTGGTACAAAATCGTCAATGCTTTTGTTTTTTTCTTTCAACAAAGACATAACGAACTCCGGCTCAAAGCCCATTAAAAACTCAATAGCATCGTAAATTTTCCACCAATGTATTTCCGGATGATCGATTATCGAACTGAGATGCTGCTTAACAAGCGGGATATATTCTAGATACCTTTCACGCTTCACAAAGGCAAAAGCATCGGATATTTCAAAAGGCTCGCTACCTGCGAATTTTATGATCTTAGATAAAGGTAAGAAGACTTGAGTCCTCGCCACCTCTCTCTCCCCCCTACCAGCCATATTGGCAAAATACATAGTTACAGCCATCAGGATCTGACGATAAGTATCATCATACCCATGCAGTCTATGAAGATAGATATTCTTGATAAGTTCAGGCCTTTCCATGCTTTTCTCCAAAGCAACCAGGCCTTCAAGGATCCCCCAACTAGTCAGTAACTTCGCAGCTTGGAAGCGCACCACCTCATCATCTGAGTTGATAAGCAAATCCAGCACAGCACTCATTCTCTCCTGCGGAATATCCTCAGGATCCAGCTCTCCTGCTTCAGCGGCATAATCTGCTTGTTCCGGGATGCCATTGAGCAGTTCGTTCGTTTTCCGATCCATAGTAAATCCTATTTTTGGATAAATTTAATATAGCCGTCCGGTACACAGCCCTTGATCAAGCACTCACCATCACGCATTACGTTGTAAGCGCTCCATAAACCCCACATTCAAAGCCGCCACCTGATCCCCGATGCTGTGCTCCCGATTCCTTTCTGGAGCCAGCACCTCATGATGCGCCCCGACGCAAAAGTCGAAAAAGTCTACCTCTACCCCAAGCCCGTCGACTTCCGAAAATCCATCGTTGGCCTCGCCGCTCTGGTCGGACTGGACATCAAGGTCGCGGTGTTTGACCCGGTGCTTTTCGTGTTCCTCAACAAGCCTCGAAATCGAGTGAAGATTTTGTATTGGAAGCGCAACGGCTTTTGCCTTTGGCTAAAGCGGCTGGAGTCCGAGCGCTTCAAAACATCCCCGGATTGTTCGGGTGAAGCCATCGTGCTGACGGTTCAAGAACTCAACTGGTTACTGGACGGTTTTGATTTGTGGCGCAACCGTCCGCATCAAGTTTTGACGCCTCGATTCGTCGCCTGATTCGGTATAATCCAGGGCATGATTTCCATGCCCAAAGACCTTCCTGACGACCCTGTTTTGCTCAAGCAACTGCTTGAGCAAATGCTGAGTGAGCGCGAGTCGGATAAGGGCAAGATCGTTCATCTCGAAGAAGAAAACGCGCTGTTGCGTCAGCGCCTTTTCGGGCGCAAGTCAGAGCAGACGGCCGATCCCACGACCCCGCAAATGGCCTTGTTCAACGAAGCTGAAAGCGTGGCCGAGTCTGTCGACGAAACGGCAGAAGAAGAGGTCGTAGCTCCGACCAAGCGACGGGGCAAACGCAAGCCTCTGCCCGCCGATCTTCCGCGCATCGAAGTCATCCACGAACTGCCTGATCACGAGCTGACTTGCACCTGCGGTTGCCGTAAACACACCATTGGCGAGGAAATCAGCGAGCAGCTGGAGATCGTGCCGATGCAAATCCGCGTGATCAAACATGTGCGCAAGGTCTACGCCTGCCGTGGCTGTGAAACCGCGCCGGTCACTGCTGACAAACCGGCTCAACTGATTGAAAAGAGTATGGCCAGCCCCAGTGTTTTGGCGATGTTGCTGACGACCAAATACGTCGACGGCTTACCGCTTCACCGCTTCGAAAAAGTGCTGGGCCGCCACGGTATCGAGATCCCACGCCAGACCTTGGCGCGCTGGGTGATCCAGTGCGGTGAATACCTGCAACCCTTGCTGAACTTGATGCGCGACCGGCTACTGGAAAGCCGCGTCATCCACTGCGACGAAACGCGCGTACAAGTGCTGAAAGAACCTGATCGAGAACCGAGCAGCCAGTCCTGGATGTGGGTTCAAACCGGCGGGCCGCCTGATAAGCCAGTCATTCTTTTTGACTACTCGACCAGCCGAGCGCAGGAGGTACCGTCGCGCTTGCTCGAAAACTATCGCGGCTACCTGATGACCGATGATTACGCCGGTTACAACGCGCTGGGTGTACAGCCTGGTGTCGAGCGTATGGGCTGTTGGGCACACGCTCGACGCAAGTTCGTCGAAGCGCAAAAAAGTGCAGCCCAAAGGCAAGACTGGGCGCGCGGATATCGCGCTGAATATGATCAACAAGCTGTACGGTATTGAGCGAGATTTAAAAGAAGTCGGCGATGAACATCACCACGAAAGTCGACAGCAAAACAGTCTGCCGGTGTTGGCGCAGTTACACGCCTGGCTGGAGAAAACCCAGCCTCAAGTAACCGCGCAGAACGCGCTGGGTAAGGCGATCAGTTATCTGGGCAACAACTGGAACAAGTTGGTGCGCTACACCGAAGCCGGTTACTTGCCGATCGACAACAACGCCGCGAGCGTGCGATCAGGCCCTTCGTTATCGGGCGCAAGAATTGGCTGTTCAGCGACACGCCCAAAGGCGCGACGGCCAGCGCTCAACTTTACAGTTTGGTCGAGACGGCTAAAGCCAACGGCCAAGAGCCCTATGCGTGGCTGCGCCACGCACTTGAGCGCCTGCCACAAGCCTCGAGCGTAGAAGACTTCGAGGCCTTGCTACCGTGGAACTGCACGCCGCAAACTCCAAGATAGCCATAGATCCCCACCTTTAAAATGTGGGGTTCATGGAGCGCTTACCGCCAATTGAGTAACGATGCCTTGGGCGACTTTTAAATCCTCGGTGAACCGGAGCTGTTGAGGATGCGGCTGGCACGCGTGCCGAGGCCACCGCGATCAATGCTCAGATCACCCAGGCTGTAGATATCCCCACCACTGGTTAACGGCCATGAGCTTTTCCCAACGCATAGTCGAGCTACGTAAAAAGCTCGGTATGACACAACAAGCCCTCTCGGCGGCAACAGAGTTTCCAACTCAGTAAGGGGACGGCCCAACTCCGCCTCCTTTGCTGTGCGCAACGCAGCGAATGAAGGGATATGATCGTGCTCTAGACCATCTCCAACAACTTCTCTTGCTTTAAGATTTTTATAGGAATCGACCTCAAGCTCTTGAACCGCCGTTTTCGAAGGTACGGTTGCTTTTGCACCGAGGCTATCGCCCTTATGTCACAGGCCTAAAATCATCAATTGACTTGTTTTTCTCTTTCAATAAAGACGCAATGAAATCGGGATTAAAACTCATCAAAAAATCAATAGCATCATAAATTTTCCAGCCATGCACTTCGGGATGATCAATTATGGCGACAAGATGCTCTTCAACAAGAGGCACATACTCTGAGTAGTTCTTCCTCTTCACGAAATCAAAAATCTTGGCTATTTCGAACGGTTTACTACTCGCCAAAGTAATAATCTTCGATAGCGGAGAATAGATCTGGACTCTAGCCGCCTCGACTTCCCCACGATCAGCCACATTGGAAAAATACCGAGTAACAGCTAAGAGTATTTGACGATAAGTGTCGTCGTACCCATATAGTCGATGGGAATAGGTTCCTTCGATGCCTTCGGGTTTTTCCATACTCCCTTCCAAAGCGATCAAGCCTTCATAGACGCCCCAACTGGTCAGTAGTTTCGCAGCCAAGAATTGCTCCTCATTGTTACTCGCATGACGGAGCAAATCCAGCACAGCGTCAATTCTTTCCTGTGGGATATCCTCTGGATCCAAATCTCCTGCCGTCACGGCATAATCTGCATGCTCTGGAATGCTATTTAACAGTTCGTATGTTTTCGGCTCCATAAAAAATACCTATTTTTTTACTCTTTTAATATAGTCGGCCGGCACACAGCCCATAATCAAACATTCACCATCGCGCTTAGCGTTCCCCAGATCTCTCTCCGCGTTAATCAACGAATCGCTGTTATTCTCAGATGGGTTTCTTGTATACCTTGCACGGGCTGCGTCCACTTTCGATTGCAATTCCGCTGTCACCTGTTGATTCGTCAAAAATTTGGTATCTGGCAGTGCGCCGGAATCAATGTCCTGCTGCAAGCACTTAACGTCGATCTCAATTTTATCAGTACCATAGTTTTTCGGGTTCGACGTTGCAATTGGATCAGTAACAGATATATAGGGCGAATTCTCAGAATTGCCACCACGCACGTGCGTTTGGACGCTGCCAGTCCCATTGATGTTGGGTGGAACCAAATCGCCGTTTTCATTGATATACGCTTTGGGTTTGCCGTTTCCGTTGACCGTTGCGCTGAATTCGTTATCGCTGCGCACAACGATCTGACCTGGCCCTTTTGCACCATTTTATTCGTGCTCTCGCCTAGAGTATACAAATCCACTAATCGGATCTAAATCTCGCTTAGCAGCCGCTGCATGCACGCACTGGATATCAATTTTGTTGATCGCCTGCTCTTTCCCTCCCAGTGCATCTAAATTTGTAGCTACAACCTCCAGGCTCTCCAAATCAAAGTCTGTTGGCTGACGATCAAGATAGTATCGAATTAGCACAAAACCACTATCATGATATCCGACGGCGATGGCTCTAATATTAGGGTATATCTCGCCAAGTAGCGCAATGCGGAAGCACGCCACGAGCCAATCCGGCAATTTTGTCGCGAATAGCATCTCAGTTCCTCGCATCTGGAACAATATGGGCACCATTTTTCCCATAGTGGACTTGACCTTTGGTTACAGGCTGCCCTGTCCGCCCGTCAATACCTATCGGTCTTCCAAAATCCACAATTGGGTTACCACGAGCCCCGGCACCAATAATCGGATATTTACCACTGTGGACTCCACCTAAAAGTTCAGCCGGGTCGACGCCATTATTAAAATAACTACGTCCTTCCTCAAAGTTATTGTGGCCTCTGATATGTTTCCCCTGCTGTCCTGCATGGATATTTGTCGGAAGATCGTTGGGAACAGGCAGTTTGCCTGTCGCTTTTGCACCATCAACTACAACCGCACCATCCTTCTTAACCCCCGAAACCAGAACCGACGCCCCAGTCCCATCTAGATACTTCCCAGCCCCTTTGAGCAACGTAATTTCCAGCGCTGCCTTCGCCGCCTCAGTTCCATAGTCACGAAGCGGGTTCACGTCACCAGGGTACGTAGCACTGTCAAAAGACGCGAGAACCTTACTTCCTTGAGTGTAATCGTAGGGAGCAAACAACTGTCCCGTGGCCTGCCACCCATCAACAAAGGAGGCCGCGCCACCCAACCCCGAGAAAGCAGGTATAGCGCAGCCGAGCCCGGTCACACAAGCCGGCGTGGTGAGTATCGCACCACCGAATCCTGCAGCAGCCCCTATTGCCCCGAGTACCGCACGACTGGCCCGTGCTGACTGTTTGAGATCCTTATCGTTGAGCAGCAGGTCGTCATTGACCTGATCCCATTTCGAGTATTCGTCAAATGCGCCAGTGGCGAACAACGCGCTCTGAGCATCCTTGAAACCTTGCCCATCAGTTTCAAGCGCTTTGATCGCCTGATAGTTCGGGTCATCCACGGGTACCGAGGCGGCGCAATGCACCAAAGCACATGCAGCCGCTTTGAGTTCATAAGCCTTCTCTGGCGACTCTTTTTGCAGCTCCTCAAG
Source organism: Pseudomonas sp. LBUM1673 (assembly GCF_059695645.1). Classification (NCBI taxonomy): domain Bacteria; kingdom Pseudomonadati; phylum Pseudomonadota; class Gammaproteobacteria; order Pseudomonadales; family Pseudomonadaceae; genus Pseudomonas; species Pseudomonas sp. LBUM1673. Next base: position 228,101 of record NZ_CP166780.1, on the reverse strand, counting down.
CGCGACAGTTTCTTTCTGATGGAGCTGACGATTGTATTCGTCAGCCATCAGCGCCACCCATGAGGCTTTCTCGACGTCGCCGCCAGCCAGTCCGGCAGCCGTCAAACCGACAATCTGAGAAAACGCTTGCCGTAGCTCAGGTTGGGCATCGAAGGTGGCATTGAGTACTCCAGCCAAGGCTTGGCTGGCACCTGCTGCGATGGCACCGCTCTTGAAGTCGCCACCGGTTGCGCTGGAAACCGCGCCTCCCATTAACGCATGCATGGCAGTGCGGGCAATACCGCCTTCGGCCCACATGGCCATGCCTGCGGTATCACCCGCGTTCTTCGCGATCTGCCAGTGTTCCTGCGCATAACCGCCGACAAAATTGAACGCTGTAGCAGCAACGACGTTCCCGGCTTGGGAAACCAGTCCTTCTTTCAGATTCTGGCCAAGGCTTCCACCATTAATAGCTGTTTTGATAGCTCCCGCCCCAATGCCTTGAGCCCCAGCATGCAGGGCAAAGCCACCAATTCCCTGAAGCGTACTTAGATCAAAACCTTTTGTGAGGTTGTTGAACGGCACCGTATGGCCGCCGAGCATGGGATCGATAACGCCTTGAGTAAAGCCCCCCGTAGCACCGGCGATAACGGCATTCTTTAGACTGTCGCTACTGAATGTTTCTTTAAATGCAGCACCCAAATTGCCCTTGTTGTTGATCGTGCTGACTGCCGCAGTGCTAGCCATTGAGGTCAACATGCCCGCTGCGATCACGTTACCCAATCCCGCGGCAGTAGCCGAGGTGGCAGCAGCAGTGGCTGTTGCCGCGGTGGCTGCAGAAGCAGCTGCCATGGTGCCACCGGCGGTAGCTCCCATCGCTGTACTGGCAGAAGCCACCGCAGCACTAGCTGCCCCCGCCGTCAGTACGGTCACAATGATAATGATCACCAACATCGCGCCCTGACCCAGGCTGGAGTTGCTGTATTTAAAGGACTCGTGTGTCTCCTTGATCAGTTGCCAATCCACATCCCCACGCATCTCGGCGTCTTTCAGCCACGCCAGTTGCGGATCTGCCTGCACCATTGCATCAATGGTCTGACTCACCGACTTCTGGTCGATCTGTTTGATATCGATCTTCAGACCGTCGACCGCCTTGATAACCAATTGCCCCTGAGCCACCAGTTGGCTTTGACGCAAGGTTTCGTCGGTATTACCTTTACCCTTGGCGCTGGTCCACGCCAGGCTGTTGCTGCTCTTGATATGGCTCTCATCATGAAGGTCCTTCACCCCTTCAAACGTAATGTTTCCACCACTGTCCAGCGTGATGTCCTTACCACTCTCCAGCTTCGCCACCTGATACCGCTGATCCCCACCGCTGACCAAGTTCAGGTTGCCGCCAGTGGTGATTTCACTGCCGATGTTTTTCACATCGGTCACTTCGTCACGCTGGGTTTTCTCGGCGCCGAAGCCGCCCTTTTTCTTCATGTCATACAACGTGTAATCACGGTCTTGCGCCGCCAGCAGCTCGAGCTTGTCACCGGCCACCAGGTAGGCCTCGTCCCCGGCGGTGACCTTGCTCGAGATCAGCGTCAAATCCTTGCCCGCCTTCAGGGCAACACTGCCCCCCGCAGTAATCTCCGTGGACACCTGGCTGACGTGGTCTTCCTGCTTGGTGACCGTCTTGGTTTTTTCGTACGAGTGCTGTTCATCCGCCGCCGAAGCCAGCGTCAAGTCACCGACGGCGCTCATTTTGATGTCGTTTTTGGCATCGATCTGACTGGCAATGGCGCTCAGATCGCGGCCAGCGGTAATGGTCATGTCGCGACCCGCGGATACTTGCGAGCCAAGCTGAGTCACCGACGCATCGTTATGATCCCGACCATCCGTGATGCTGTTGGCCAACTGCGCCGACACGATGTTCACGTCCCGGCCCGCTTTAATCGTCAGCTCACCCCGGCTGTTGACCACGCTGCCGATGGTGTTGAAGTCGCGCCCGGCATCGATGGTCAGGGTGTTGGCCGCTTCGATCCGCGCCGCGCTGTCGGCAAAGCCCTGGGACCAGGACCATTGACCGTTCTGGTCGTCGTAACTGCTGACGGTGCGTTCGTTGATCACGTCGCCCCGGGTGGTGCTGAGTGAGACGTCACGACCGGCGATGATGCCGCCCGCCTTATTGGTCAGGTCGTTGCCGGCCTTGAGCGTCAACCGTTCACCGGCTTCCGCCAGGCCGCTGTTGACCAGGTCGTTGGTGGCGGTGGCCGACAGGTTGTTGGAGGCGCGCAAGGTGCCGGCGTTGTTCAGGTCCTTGCCGGCGATCAGGGTGATGTCGTTGCCGGCAATCAACGCGCCGTTGGGTGCTAAACGGTTGTTGGCCTGGGCCAGATAGAGCACCGGCACCAGCACTTGCTCGCCGTTCACTTCGGCATTTTCCATCCAGACAATGTCATGGGTCAGCGCCGCGACTTGTTCGGAGGTCAGGCTGACGCCCAGCGACAGGTTGAGCTCCGTTTTGCTGGCGACGGCGTTGTTCATCAGGTATTTGAACAAGCCCTCATCGCTGGTCTGGCCGTCGATGAAGCGTTGGCCGGTGCGGGCGACTACCGCTTGCTGGATCAGGCGTTGCTCGAAGAGGCCATCGCCCAGTCGTTTGGCACTGTTGTCCGGGTCGTAACCGAGGCTCGACAGCAGGTAGTCCGAGCTCATGAATTGCTTGAGGTCGGTGAGTACCGGGTTGGTTTCGATCAGGTACTTCTGCGGTTTGGATTGAACGCTGCTGGCCGGTAAGCCCTGGACACGGTTGATCGTGACGGCGCTGGCGACCGGTACCGTTTGCTGCCGCTGGGTCGGGGTGACGCTGGCACCGCCCATGGTCCAGCTTTGCGGACCGTTGTTGGCGGCGCCAGAAGCGGTGCCCTGCGTGCTGAGGCGGAACAGGCCGTTTTGGCCTTGCGGTATCACGAAGCCCGGCAGCGTCAGGGGATCGACCCGTTGTTGGGCCAGGTCCGGTGGGAGTTGGCTGTTGAGGTGGACGATAAACGGGGTGGTCGCACGTTGGGTGCCGGTGGCGTCCACCTTGCTGTCGCTGGTGACGATGGGCGCGTTGACCGTTTGTACGCTGTTGTTGAGAGAGGTCGAAGCATTGATGGTCGTATTGCCGCCGGACTGAATGACGGCGTTGATGCTTTTACCGGTGCTGGCGGTTTGCGTGGCCGAAAAAACCCCATATTTAGTGACCGCTTCAGGCACCGGCAGGTTTTTCGACGGATCGTAATCAGGGTTGAGCTCGGTGCTTAATCCGCTCTCCTGTTGGTAGAAGTAACCGCCATTGGCCCGCCGGTATAACGGCACGTATTTGGCGCTGTACTTGTTGTACTCATTGACCGCACCGCCCGGATCGATCAAGCCCAGGTAGATGCTCCCAGGCTCCTGGCCTGCAACCTACCGGAGGATCAATGGAATCCATCGAGAATCGTGGCTATTTACAAGCAGCGTATGCAGATAGAAGAAGGCTTCAGGGATGTAAAAAGCGAGCAATTCGGCGTCGGCGTGACTCACCACCGGAGTCACTGTCCACGCCGAATCGAAGTGCTTTTACTGATCTCCGCTTTGGCCAACTACATCATTTGTTTAACGGGGTTGCAGGCCCGCGAAGCGGGTCATGAACATCGTTTTCAAAGCAATAGCCTTAAACGCCGGCGGGTGTTGTCGCTATGGCGACTGGGCTTGGAATACTGGCGCAGCAGACGCGGCTCAAACTCTCGAAAAACCTTGGAGAGACTTGAGCGCGCGTTGCGAGCCGAGGTACATCAACAGGCGCAGGCGCTGGAGTAGATTTGTGGGGATCCCTCAGGGTCAGTCCCCGTTTATCTTTCGTACCCGGTTTATATGGTGGAGACCACCCTTCAGGGAAGGCCGCATTTATTTCAGAAGCCTGACGATAGCTTATGTCAGTTCTACCCGCATATCTCCCAACTTGAGATGTGTTCGTTGGTAATACTAAATTAACAGGAGCAGCCACGAATTCACTTTGCACCTTTTTAATTCTCGACCTCTAAGGTATGCCCTCCCCTGAAAAAATCGGCCTGAATATCAGAGATAACCGTATCGATATCCTCGGAAGTCATAATCTGATGTTGGTTAGGCACGTCCCAAAACCTCATGGAGTTTCTATACACCACAAAGCCCATTTTATCGTTACCAGGAAAGAACATCTCGCCTTGAGCGCTCGCCGTTCTATCTCCAATTTTTACTTTGATATGACCTCGAGAGACTTCAAGAATCACAGCTCACCCCTCACATAAATAACTTTCTCGCCCATTGTTACAGGATCGATAGTAATAATTTTATCTACGTTAGGATTTTTCATCAACGCAGGCAACTCTGCTGTTTCCCACACGTTTCCGGGACGTAAACTCTGTCCGATTACTGCACGCACGGTCCCAGAAACTCCATTTGCATACTGAGCAGAGATGTCTTGCCATGCCTTCACAACGACTGGATTTGTAGCGTCCCATGCTGGCATTTGTATACCACGTTGGGCCATCAATGCTTCAAGGGTTGTTCCTCCTTGTTGCGTAGCAATCTGCTGGGCTATATCTGCACCACCAACCCCATCAGTTCGACCAGACCAGAAAAACGCCTCATTTGGATTAGTCGATACGCCTTTTGCACCCCCTTTAACCCCCGAAACCAGTACCGACGCCCCATTCCCATCCAGATACTTCCCCGCCCCCTTGAGCAGCGCGATTTCCATCGCAGCCTTAGCGGCCTCGGTTCCATAGTCGCGGAGCGGATTTACATCACCAGGATAGGTAGCGCTGTTGAAAGAGGCGAGTACCCTGCTTCCTTGCGTGTAATCGTAAGGAGCAAACAACTGCCCAGTGGCCTGCCATCCATCAACAAACGACGCTGCGCCGCCCAAACCGGAGAACGCAGGTATAGCGCAACCGGCTCCAGTGACACAAGCTGGCGTGGAGAGTATCGCGCCGCCAAATCCTGCCGCAGCCCCTATCGCGCCGAGTACCGCGCGGCTCGCCTGGGATGACTGTCTGAGTTCCTTATCGTTAAGGAGCAAATCATCGTTGGCTTGGTCCCACTTCGAATACTCGTCATAGGCCCCGGTAGCGATCAGCGCACTTTGTGCACCTGTGAACCCCTTTCCGTCCGCTTCAAGCGCTTTAACAGCTTGGTAGTTTCGATCATCCACAGGTACCGAGGCGGAGCAATGAACCAAAGCACACGCAGCCGCTTTCAGTTCATAAGCTTTTTCAGGCGTTTCCTTTTGTAGTTTCTCAAGTGCAACTGTCTCTTTCTGGTGAAGCTGACGATTGTATTCGTCAGCCATCAATGCGACCCAAGAGGCTTTCTCGACATCGCCACCAGCAAGACCGGCCGCCGTCAAACCGACAACCTGAGAAACCGCTTGTCGTAGCTCAGGCTGTGTATCGAAAATGGAATTAAGTTCTCCAGCCATGGCTTGGCTGGCACCCGCTGCAATGGCGCCGGTCTTGAAGTCACCACCGGTAGCACTGGAAATCGCTCCCCCCGCCAACGCGTGCATGACAGTACGAGCGACCCCGCCTTCGGCCCACATGGCCATGCCTGTGGTATCACCCGCATTCTTCGCGGATTGCCAATGGTCCTGCGCATAACCACCGACAAAATTGAACGTTGTGGCTGCTGCGACAGTACCCGCCTGATAAACCAGCCCATCTTCGAGGTTCTGACCGAAGCTTCCTCCATTGATGGCGGTTTTGATGACTCCTCCCGCAACACCCTGAGCCCCGGCATGCAGCGCAAAACCACCCACTCCTTGAAGAGTATTTAAATCAAACCCCCTTGTGAGGTTATTAAACGGCACCGTATTACCGCCGAGCGCGGGATCGATAACGCCCTTGGTAAAACCAGCCGTGATCCCGGCGATCACATAGCCTTTCAGGCTTTCTGATGAAAAGACGTCCTTGAAGGTCGCCCCCAGATCACCCTTGTTGTTGATCGTGCTGACTGCCGTTTGCGCGACTGCCGCCGAAAAGCTCGCCGTTGCGGCAGCCGATGCAGCGGCGCCTACAGTCGCAGCCGTGGCAGCTGACGCACCTGCCGCCGCTGCCGCCCCAGAAGCTGCGGTGCCAGCACTAGCGCCAACTGTAGCGGCGGTTCCAGTACCAGCCGTCAGCACGGTAACGATGATGATGATCGCCAGCATCGCGCCCTGCCCCAGACTCGAGTGGCTGTATTTAAACGACTCGTGAGTTTCCTTGATCAACCGCCAATCCACATCCCCTCGCTGCTCGGCCTCCTTGAGCCACGCCAACTTGGGATCAGCCTTGACCATGATATCGATGGTCTGGCTGACGGTTTTTTGGTTGATGTGTTTGATATCGATATTCAAGCCATCGGCAGCTTTGATGGCCAAGTTCCCCTGAGCCTGCAATTGGCTTTGAATCAAGGTTTCGTCGGTGTGGCCTTTACCCTTCATCGAGTTCCAAGCCAGACTGGAATCGCTCTTTGTATGGCTTTCCTGGCTCAGATCCTTAACGCCCTCGAAGGTAATCGAGCCGCCGCTCTGCAACGTCAGGTCATCACCACTATTCAGCTTGGCCGCCTGATAACGCTGGTCACTCCCGCTGAGCAGTACTAAATCACCACCCGTGGTGATCTGGCTGCCCACATGCGTAACCTTGGTCACTTCATCCCGCTGAGTCTTCTTACTCCCCCAACCACCTTTCTTCTTCATGTCGTACAGCGAATAGTCGCTGTTTTGCGCAGCCAGCAGCTCAAGCTTGCCACCCGCCACGAAATAGGCCTCATTTGCAGCGTTGACCTTGCTGGAGATCAGCGCCAGATCCTGCCCCGCGCTCAGGGCAACGTTACGCCCCGCCTTGACCGTCGAAGCTACCTGACTGACATGATCCTCTTGGCTGGTGACCTTCTTGCTCTTGCCGTAGGAGTGCTGCTCATCCGCAGCCGAGGCGAGGGTCAAGTTTTCTTTGGCGGCCATGACGACGTCGCGCTTGGCATCGATCTGGCTGGCGACGACGGAGAGGTTGCGGCCAGCATTGGCGGTCAGGTCGCGGCCGCTGTCGAGGCTGGAGCCGTATTGCTTGATGTCTTGGTCACGATGCCGGCCGCGAGTGCCACTGGTGATGCGTTCGGCGGCGACGAGATTGACATCGCGCGAGGCATTGAGGGTGGTGTCAGCGTCGCTTTTCAGCGCACCGCCGACATTGTTGATGTCACGCCCGGCGCTGATGGTCAGGTTGTTGCCAGCTTCGATGCGGGCCGCGCTATCGATGAAGTCGGTGCGTTCGGTGCGGTAGCCGCTGCTGCTTTCGTGGGTGGTAACGGTACGTTCGTTGGTCACGTCGCCGGTAAGGGCAACAACACTGACATCCCGCCCGGCGATGATCCCGCCGGCCCTGTTAGTGAGGTTATTGCTCGCCAGCGCCTCAAGCCGATTACCCGCTTCCAGCAAGCCGCTGTTGACCAGACTGTCGCCAGCCGTGGCCCTCAGGTTGCTGGAGGCGCGCAGGGTGCCGGCGTTGTTCAGGTTTTTGCCGGCGATCAGGCTGACATCGGCGCCCTGGATCAGCGCGCCATTGGCCGCCAGGCGGTTGTTGGCCTGGGCCAGGTAGAGCACCGGCACCAACACCTGTTGGTTGTTCACGGTCCGGGTTTCCATCCAGACGATGTCATGGGTCAGGGCCGCGACCTGCTCGGCGGTCAGGCTGACGCCCAGGGACAGGTTGAGGGCGTCTTTGCTGGCGATGGCGTTGTTCATCAGGTACTTGAACATGCCGTCGTCGGAGGTCTGGCCGTCGAGGAAGCGTTGGCCGGTGCGGGCGATCACGGCCTGTTGGATCAGTCGCTGTTCGTAGAAACCGTCACCCAGGCGCTTGGCGGCGAGGTCGGGGTCGTAGCCCAGGTTTTTCAGCAGGTAGTCCGAGCTCATGAACTGGCGCATATCGGTCAGCGCCGGATTGGTCTCGATCAGGTACTTGTGCGGATTGGACCTGATCGACCGGTCAGCCAGCCCGCGCACCTGCAGCAGGCCGGCGCCCTGGGTCGGCGCCGTCGAGCCGTCGCCGCTCATGCGGAACAGACCGTTTTGCCCGGTTGGCAAGTCAAAACCCGGCAAGGCCAGCGGATCGACCTGCTGTTGGGTCAGGTTCGGGGCTAGCTGCCGATTGACGCTGATGCGGGTCGAGAAGGCATTGTCGGACTGGGTGTCGGTACGCGGCCCGGCGCCGACGTAGTTGTAGCCGCCACGCACGACGCGGTTGTCGGCGTTGCCCTGGGTGCGGATATCGACCGCGCCGCCAGCCTGGATAATCGCCGCGTAGGTCTGGCTATCGGTGGAGGCCGTTTGAGTGCGAAGCGAAGGGATTTCGCGCTCGGTCATGCCGATGAAGCGGCTCATCGCCGCTTCGAGGCCGCCCAGATCGTTGGCGTTGTAACCCGGGCTCTGCAACCAGTATTTGTTGGTGAAGTCATTCGCGGCAGCGCGCCAGCCACCCGGGCTGCGCGTGCGTTCGGACCTGAAGGTGCGCGAGGTTTCGGTCTCGCCGGTCTCGATACCGATGTTGTTCAGGCTGACCAGATTGGCGGTCAATGCACCGCCGACCCCGATGCTGCTGCTCCGGTTGGTCAGGGTGTCGCCCTGGATATCCAGGTTTCCGCCGGTGGTGATGCTGGAGGCCGCGCTGGCCGCGGTGACTTCGAACTTGTCGCGCTGGACGATCTGCCAGACGTGGTTTTCCTTGCCACCGCTGCAATCACCGGCGTTGACCCCTTCGATGCAGGCCACTTCCCTGATCGAGGCGGTGTAGATGCCGGCGTCGTTGGTGGTCAAGACCTCGCGGACGTTGTCGATCGTGCTGGCCGCCAGGCGCATGTTGCCGTCGCTTTGCAACGTGCCGGAACTGTTGAGGATACTGCGGGCGCGGGTGCCGAGCCCATCGCGATCGATACTCAGATTGCCCAGGCTGTAGATGTCGGCGTAACGGTTGGTCAGGCTGTTTACGCGCAGGTGGGTATCGGCGCCACTGAAAATCAATCCGTGCTCGTTGAGCAAATCGCCGGTCGTTACACCCAGCGCCCCGGCGCTGCCGAGGGTGCCGTAGTTGTTGATCGTGGCGGCAGTGACGCTCATGTCTGCCGCCGAGGTCAGCCGGCCGTAGCTGTTGAGTACACCATCGACCTGCACGGTTGTGGTACCGCCGCCCGCGATACTGCCGTTTTTTTCCAGATTGATCAGCGCGGCCTTGAGCTCCAAGGCACCCAGGCTGCTCAAGCGGCCGCTGCCTGCATATTCGCCGGTCAGTTGCAGGTCGATGGCTCCATCGCTGCCGATCAGGCCATCAACGCGCCAGTTGCTGCCACGGCCTTCCATGCTATTGGCGCTGAGCAGCTGGCCGGTGGCAGTCTGGGTCAACTGGTCAACATGAACGACCAGATGCCCGGCCTGGATCGCCGTGCTGTTGGTCCAGCGGTCAGCCGTCACAGTCAGGTTGCCGTAGGTCACCAGCTGTCCACCCGCCTGCCCCAGGTTGACCTGGCTGATGCCGAACAATCCCAGGCCGGTGTGCAACAGCTTGCCACCCACGTTCTGGATGCTGCCGGTGTCCAGGCCCACATCCTGGCTGGCGGTTTCCAGGGTGCCGTCACTGTTGTCGAACAAGCCACCGATGTTGAACACCGTGGTGCTGCTCTTGCCCAGGGTGCGCAGTTGGCCTTTCTGGTTGCTCAGGCTGGCGGCGAGAATATCCAGGCTGTCCTGGCTTTCGATGATGCCCGCGTTGTTGTTCAGTGCGCCCGAAAGGTCAAAGTCGATGCGATTGGCACTGACCTGCCCGCCGCTGCTGTTGTCCATGTCCCGGCCAATGACCTGGACCTTTCCCGTGGCATATATACCGCCGTTGCGATTATTGATATCCGCAGCCGCGTTAGTGATCACGACATCGCCGGCTTGTGCGGCCAGGCGCCCGCCGTCGTTGAACAGCCCAGCCAAGGCTTTGATGTTCAGCCCTTGAGCCTGGATCGTGCCGCCCTGACGGTTCACGTCATAGCCGTTTTTCAGCACACCCGTGGCCCGTGCCTCCAGCGCGGCCTTGACGCTGGACAGCACGCCGCCACGGTTATCCAGGTTGGTCGCGAAGACATTCAGGTTGGCGTCCTGGGCGATGATGCTGCCGCTCTGGTTATCGATATCACCCGTGACATCCACGGTCACCAGACCCTTGCCTTGCAGCGTGCCCTTGACGTTGTTCAGGCTGGCGGCATCGAACTCGACGCCGGCACCGCGGCTGGCGATCAGGCCCTTGTCGGCGTTGTTGACCGCGCCGGTAGCGCTTATCCGCAACTTGCCATTGGCAGCTACAGTGCCTTTGTTGCTGTTGTCCAGGCTGCCGGTGCGCACGGTCATGACGCCTTGGCTGGACAATTCACCGCCCTGGTTGTTGATCGTGCCCGTGTTGGTGATATCGAGGTTTTTGCCGGCCATGACCAGGCCGGTCAGGTTGTCCAGGCTGCCGAGGATCAGGGTCGCGCTGTTCAGGCTGGATAATTCGCCTGCATTGTTTTCCAGATGGCCCAGGTTGGCAGTCAGAATGCCCTGGCTATTGATCAGACCGCCCTGGGCGTTCAGTACCTGGTTGGCGTTCAGATGCAGTTCGGTGTTGCCAAGAATTCGGCCTTTGTTGCGGTTATCCACAACGTCGGCTGTGACCGTGGTCATGCGCTGCCCGCTGAGCGTACCGCCCTGGTTGTTCAGCGCGGCGGTCGTCGTGACATTCAGGTCGCGACTGGCGACCACGGTTTTGCCGCCGTTGTTCAGCTGTTTTGCAGTAAGAGTGATATCGCCCGAGGTGTTGCGGCTGTTGTCAGCATTGACCCCGGCTTCGATGATTGCGTTGTTGCTCAGCGTGCCGCCGCTGTCCAGGCGAATGCTGTCGCGCGCCACCAGGTTTTTCTGGTTGGTCAGGTCACCCTGGGTCTTCACCTCCAACCGGCTACCGGCGTACACCTGTCCACGGGTTTCCAGGCTTTTCGCCTGGATATCGATAGCACCGGCAGCGGCCATCTCGGCCAAACTCAAATGCCCATTGGCATCAAGCTGGATATCACCCCCACTGGCAACCATCTTGCCGTCCAGCTTCACGCCAACCCCGGCCTCAGTGCCCACCAGTTTGATGGCGCCTGCGTACATACCACCCAAGGCCGAGGAGTCGATGGCCAACCCCGGTTTGGCGCTGCCGTCATCGGCGCGCGCGGTCGCGTTGAGGGTGTCGGCGTTGACGTCGTTGCGACCGGCGATGATGGTCAGGTTCTTGGCCTGGATCTCGGCGTTGATCCTGGCGCTGCGGGTGATGATTTCGAAGCGGTCGACGTTGCTGGCATTCAGCCCGTCGCCTTCGATGGCGATGCTACCCTGATCGACCTGAAAGCGATCCAGCCGACCGTTATCCAGCACCGGTTTGCCGGTGGTCAACGTGACTCGCGGGGTGTTGATGAAGCCGCAACCGTTGCAGCTGATGCCGTAAGGGTTGGCGACGATGACGTGGGCCGATTGCCCCGCCACTTCCGTGTAGCCACGCAACTGGCTGGGATTGCCGCCGTTGACTTCGTTGAGGATGGTCCTGGCGGCCGTGCCGTTAAGGTTCGGGTTACCGAGGATGATCCCCCCCAGTTGAGTGGGCTGGGCGGCGTTGGTGGCGTTGTTGAGGATCACGCCGTTGCTGCCGACGTTGTAATCCTTGAATTGGTTGTGAGACAGGCCGCTACCGTTGGGCTTGGCAATGTTGACGATGGGCACGCCATTGCCGGCCTGGCCGAGGCTGGTGCCCGGCGCGCTGACCACGATGCCGTCCGCCTGGGCCCACATCGGTTGCCAGAACATGACATTGGCCAACAGGAATGCCAGACCGCGCTTGGGCATGCCCCAGAAGTGCTCGCGTTGTTTGACCGCAGCAGAGTGCTGGCCAGCGAGGAAGGCGTAGTGGCGAACGTCCATGATCGAATCTCGTTTAAAGCAGAATTTAGAGGAAGAAATCCACGCGGAAATAGATCGGCGCTTCGCGCTCGGTCAAGGTGTCCGGGCGTTCCAGAGAGTGGGCGAAGGTCACGCTGGCGCTCAGGTGCTCACCGCGGGCGAACAACTCCAGCGAGTTGCTCGACAGGCGCCCGTGCTGATCGCCGTTGTAGCGATCGCCACGAATTACACCCTGGTCGTAACCGAGGCTGGTGCCGTATTCGGCGAACACCGGGCGTAGCCATTCCAGTGTCACGGGACGGCTCCAGCGCAGATCATTGCGCCAGTAGCCACCGCTGTCGCCGGACAAGGACTGGTCCTTGTAACCACGGATCGACGATTGTCCGCCCAAGCTCATGCGCTGAGGGCTGAATAGCACGTCTTCACTGCGCTGACCGGTCATCAGGCTGCTGAAACTGAAGGACTCGCCACCCAGCACAAAGGGCTGCAAATAGCTGAGAGTGGCGGTGTATTTGCGATAGCGCGCATCCGGAAGGCCCGGTCCCGGGTCGTGATTACCCTGGGCATCGAGGGCACCAATACCGTTCTGCAGGCCCAGGTCGAGGTTGACGAACGCATTGCCAACCCGTCGCCCATGGTTGATGCCGAACTGCGCCTCGCTAATGCGATTGCTGCTGGCAGTGAGCTTGCTGTCTTCAATGAAGTTATTGGTTCGCAGGTAAGCCAGGCCGGTGTTGAGGGAGGTCTTGCTCAGGGCATCGCGATGGATCACTCGTTCCAGGCGCAACTGATGGTTCTGGCTGTCGCCACTCTGCTTGAAATTGAAACCGTTGGCCTGGCCCAAGGCGCGGTATTCGCTCTGGCTGTAGGTGTAGCTCAGGTTCCACCAGCCAAAGGGCAGGTTGTAATAGAGCATGGCATTGCGCGAGGTTTTCTGATGGTCGCTGACGGCATCGTGGCCGCCGCGCAAGGCCAATTGATCGGCCAGGCCCAAGGGACTGTCCCAGTCGAAGGAGGTGCCCCATTGCTGCTCGCCAGTGCTCTTCTGGCCATCGTTATGCCGCGACAAACCAACACGCCAGGGCTTCTGCGGGGTGTTTTTGACCAGCACTTCGCTGCCACCGATATTCTGCCCCGGCGTCAGCTCCGTCTGCGCATGGTTGGACGGCAAACGGTTCAGTTGATCGACCATCTGTTCGATGTCCCGCAGATTGAGCAACTCACCCGGCTTGCCGGGAAAGCTCATCGCCAGTTCCCGCTCGGAGAGACCGCTGCCTTCGGCGCCTTTCAGGCCTTCCAAGCGGCCCTCGACGACCAGCACTTGCAGATGCCCACCGGACAAATCCTGCTGCGGCAAATAGGCCCGACTAGTGACCAGGCCTTTCTCGATGTAGTGATTGGTGATGACTTTCAGCAACTCGTTGAGCTGCGTGACACCCAGGCACTGACCGATATAAGGCTTGAGCAGGCGATCTTTATCGCTGTCCGAGAGACTGTCGGCGCCTTTGAGCTCAATGTCCTTGATCGGGAAACAACGGGCGTCGGCCGGGGCCGTCGGTGGCGTGGGTTTGGCTTCCTTGCCGGGTAATTCCTTGAGCTCTTCGAGACGCCGACGCTGCTCTTCGAGCAAGCGATCCTGACGTTCGCGGATCAGATCGGTTTCACCGGGGGTGGGGGCGGCGTGAGCAAGATTCAGCGGAGAAAGGCACAGCAAAGCCAGGCACAACCTCGCCCAATGGGCGGGTGAGAACATGTTCGATCCCTCGATACGAAAATGACAGCGAGCTCGCGAGCAGATAAAAACCAAATGCCGGCCTTTAACCTTCATCTTAGGGAGCACCTGAAGACCCAGGTTTACTCCAAAAAACACTCACGCTGCTGATGCGCAAAACCACGCGCACACCAGACCCGGCATATCGCTTTTGGTTCAAGAGAGCGGGAATTTTCTACACAAAAAAGAGACGCGTCTTACAAAACACGTCAGAAACTACAACAGAAAAATGCGAATGATCGCGGCTACATACATACAGACTGTGCTGCACCGAGGTGAGATAGACTATGAATCTCGCCAGTGGATAACGCTTGAGACGCTTCCGACTGGCAGCTTTTGGCCGATAGCTCTGCCTATACCAGATCAAGGCCCATAGCCGACAAGGGGCGGCATCCGCGCTACAACTCGGTCGTCCAGACACGGGCATATGGAATGGAGCTAGGGGCAGTCAATTCGAACCGACGAAATAGGTTAGCTAGAATCCGTAGCCTATCGCTGAGAGGGGAAAATGCCACAAATTTGCCACACTCCCCCCGCTAACCGGGGCGAAACACAGCTAACCCCAGCTATCACAACCCATTGATTTACCAGCTAATCCCCGCTAACGTATTGATTCTAAACGTCGACTTTTAGGACTCCGAAGGCAGGGGTCGTGGGTTCGAATCCCGCCTGGTGCACCATATGTAGAAACGAGAAAGCCTCAGACCGCAGGGTCTGGGGCTTTTTTGTGGGCGCAGCATTTAGGGCGTCTGGCTAGAAGTTGGCCACGCCGCATCCGACCCGCAAGCAAAATATCGGTAATCACTCTTGAAAATGCCGACGCTTATCGCTCCGAAAGCTCGATTCTCAATACAAAACAAAAATCGTGGAGGAGCGGCCTTCAATTGGGCTTGTTTATGAATTTGGTGGCGGCTGAATGTAAACGATTTGCTTATCTCGCCCCACTAACAAGCCGATGATGAGGAAGATCACCCCTAGGAAGAAGCCAACAAACCCTAGAAAGCCACTCACCAAGGTGCCACCGATGGCTGCTCCTGCCGCTTCCGCGCCCGAGTGAGCGCCACTAATGGCGGCGATATGGCTACCCGTGAAAATGATACCGGATAAGGGGAGCATGAATGCAGCGATGCCTGAGGCGATTAGAAGTCGACGCCATGCCTTGCCAGGAGTGGGAGCGTAAACAGCTATGGCTACTGCAATGATCCATGTTACGAAGAAAGCAATGGCTCCTCTCAATCCGCTAACACTTGGCGATGCTGCGATTGCGATAACTATGAGCATCGAAACAAGAATGGCTAATATTAAACCTCCGACCAACCCTGCAAGAACCTTCATCGTGAACTCCTTTTATTTGACGAGGCACTGAATACGCTCTTGTGCTGTATAGCAGCAGAACGCCACTACTGCCATGCCGGGCGAGCCACTTGAGAATGCAGTTGTTCGGTTTAACCGAACACCTGCTACTGATAAAAAACCGCCGAAGCTGTTTTTGCGTTATGTCCCCCGGTCAAGACCTTATCGTCCTCGAAGTCGCCTCCTTCAGAACCATCCCTCTTCTGGTTGATTCTGAAGACCGCCACGCCTGGGCCGCGCACTATTTGACGGCGATGAGTAAGGCAGTGATTGATGATGTGGTGAAAGTTTTGACGCGACCACCGCAAACAACGACGCAACAAGCTGCAAAATAGCGGCGACTCACCCTTGAAATGCGTCCCGATCTTTCGGGGCCTGCAATTTTTGGGTGAGTGTTTTCATCGGCGGCTACGCTCTGCTTCAACCTCATCAATGAGCGCATCAAGCTCGGCAAATAGTGTTTCGGCAGGAATAGCCGGACGTGGGTCATTACGGCTGACGCCAATAGACTCACATATTTCTGCGGCTCGTTGCTGATAGGCCGTGTGCGGCAAAGGGTGAGCAGCAGGACGGTTATGGTTGAGAACGGCAACGGGTTGCCAAAGCGGTTTTTTCATTCTGTCGTCCAATCAAACTCGTCGTACTCATCATCGTCTTCTTCGTCCTCGATCAACTCATCATCAAGGGCGTCTTCCGCAAGATCATCTTCCTCCTGCTTCGCTAGAAGAAACTCCTTACGACTCTCTGTCACTGCTCGCCGCAGTTCCTCACCCTTCACCGGGCAGTTGAGCATTTGGGCGATGCGGTCGATTTTTTGTGCCACGACATCCTCCAACGCATCGGCTATGGGCCGATAGTGCGCGCTTTCGGGTGTCGATGCCAAATTTGCCGACCACTGTTCACCTCATTTCTTTTGCAAATCCTTGAGTCGGGCCGTGAGGTTTTCTTTGGGAAAGCGCTTGTGCAATGTCGCCATCAGCGCCTCGGCGGCTTGGGTCTGACCGGTATCTTGCAGGCGTATCACTTCACGTAATTGATCATCCAGTGACTTGGCCGGCGCGGCTGCGCGTTTGCTGAGTTTTGCTTCGTCGGCCATTTCGCTGTTGATCGACTCGCGTTGCAACGGTGCAGAAAACTCAGCCATCGGTGCAGCAGGCGCAGGAGCGGACATAGTGCCGGCCGGTTCATCCTGGAAGCGGGCATCGGTTTCCGGTTTGGCGGCCGGGGCGGACGCTTTGGGCGCGGGCGCGAAGTCGTAACTCGGCAGTTGTTCCGGTGTGCGTTGCACCAGTGCCAGCATCAGGGCCACGCCAACGAGGCTGGCGAATGCCACTTGCCAGCGGGGTTGCTGGCAGGCGCGGAGCCAGCGTTGCCACAGGTTCGGCTTCGGTGCGGGGGCTTCGCGGTGCGCGGTGGCGAGGATGAAGGCATCGAGATGCGCTGGTGGTTCGCCGGTTGCGTGGTCGCGGAAATGCTTGAGCACTTCATCGTCAGGCGATGACGGTGTTTGTTTGGCGTCAGTCATGTCAGTACCTCCTCGGCCAGCAGCCGACGCAGTTTTTGCTGGGCGTAGCGCAAGCGGCTTTTGACGGTTTCCAGCGGAGTTTCGGTGAGGGTGGCGATCTGCGGCAGGTCGAGGTCGCCGTGGGCGCGCAGCAGGAACACTTCGCGCTGGTCGGCGGGCAGGGTTTGCAGGGCGGCTTCGAGGCGTTGGCTGTCGCGGCTCAGGCTCAGCAGTTGTTCGGGGTCGGCGGCGTCATCGATCAGGGCGTGGGTTTGTTCGTCGTAGCTGTCGTGCAACGGGTTGTGGATGCCGTGTTTGCGCCAGTGATCGATCAGTCGGTTGCGGGCAATCTGGTAGAGCCAGGTACGAAAGTTCGCCCGACCTTGTGGCTGACTGGTGCTGCGGATCAGGCTCAGCCAGGTTTCCTGATACACCTCTTCGGCCAGTTCGGGCTTGCCGCTGAGGCCGAGGAGGAATCGATACAGGCCCTGGCGATGACGGGTGTACAAAACTTCGAACGCCGGCCCGTCGCCCGAGCGATAGCGCGCCAGCAGCGATTCATCGCTGCTGGCGGCGGAGCTGATTTCAGAATCGGACATGTCAGCGCTGGCCTCTGTCACTCTATCCGGTTGTCGTTGGGCTGTTGATTGGAGGCGGTCGAGGTTCGCAGGCTCTGCGCCAACTCCACCAGTTGCACGAATTCACCGCGCAGGCCGAATTGATCATCACCCCGTGCGCCACGGGCCAGGGCTTCGGTGTCTTTCAGGCTGAACTCACCGGTATAACGCCCGTCCTTGAGCTGCTGGGAAAAGGCAGCGACGGCAGCGGCAAAGCGTAGATCATCGCTGGCTGCCGAAAGCTGGCCGGCCTCACCCTTCAGGATTGGCCGCTCGATCAAGCGGCTATTCCCACCTTCAGGCGACTGATAACGTACCCGCAGCATCGCCAATTCTCCGGTTTTTGCGGAAACATCGGCCGCAGGATTGCCATACCGCAACGGTTCCAGCCAGCCCTTCTCGCCCTTGGGCACAATTTCATACAACGCCGTCACCGTATGCCCTGCGCCGATTTCTCCGGCGTCGACTTTGTCGTTGCTGAAATCCTCACGTTTCAAGGCGCGATTCTCATAGCCCAACAGCCGATATTCGCTGACCTGGGCCGGATTGAATTCCACCTGCAGTTTCACGTTTTTCGCCACCACCGCGAGGGTCGAGCCGAGCTGATCCACCAGCACCTTGCGCGCCTCGCGCAGGTTGTCGATGTACGCATAATTGCCATCGCCAGCGTCAGCCAGTTGTTCCATCAGGTGTTCATTGTAGTTATCCACACCAAAACCCAAGGTGGTCAGGGACACGCCGGTCTTGCGTTTATCCACAGCCATTTGCTTGAGGCTGTCGAAGTCACTGATGCCGACGTTGAAGTCACCGTCGGTGGCCAGCAGGATGCGGTTGATGCCTTTGGGGATAAACGCCTGTTGGGCCATTTGGTAAGCCAGTTCGATACCCGACGCGCCGGCGGTCGAGCCGCCCGCAGTCAATTGATCGATGGCGGTACGAATTTTCGCTTTTTCCCGTCCGGACGTCGGTTCCAGCACCACGCGAGACTCTCCGGCATACACCACCAGAGAAACCCGGTCCTGCTCGCGCAATTGATCGACCAGCAATTTCAGGGTGCTTTTGACCATGGGCAAGCCTTCGCGGCGGTCCATCGAGCCGGACACGTCCACCAGAAACACCAGGTTCGCCGGGGCCAGTTCCGCCACTGCGCGATCAGACGCCTTGATGCCGATACGCAGCAAGCGTGTATGGGGGTTCCAGGGTGATGGCGCCAGCTCGGTGGTCACGCCAAACGGCGAGCCATCAGTGGGCAAGGCGTAATCGTAGGGGAAGTAATTGACCATTTCTTCCAGCCGCACCGCCCCCTCGGGAGGCAAGCGGCCCTGATTGAGCAAGCGCCGGACATTGGCGTAAGCACCAGTATCGACATCGGCGCTGAAGGTCGAGACCGGCGCCTCGGCCACGCTGTGAATCGGGTTATCGGCCAGCGCCTGATATTGCTCCCGCTGCTCATCCCGATAGCCCTGTGGATAAGCCTCACCGGCGGGCATTGGCGCGATTGCGACCAACGGCGCCGGTCGTGAGCTGTGCTTGGCCAGCGCGGTGTCTGCCATGGCCGCCTCACGACGCACTAACGCTTCAGCTTTCGGCGCATTTTGAGCCGGGGGCGCAACCACTGGCGGGCTGTCCGTCTCAGAGTCTGGCGTGGATGAAGCGCCGCAACCGGCAACGGCCAGCAACAACCCGGCGGCGAAACCCTGGGCGGCCGGGCGGAGGAAATGCAGAGGGAGGGACATGGGGGCTGACCTCAGGAGGAAATTGACTCATTCATCCTCTGAGACGGACAGCCCGATCCGTTCGGGTTAAGCCCAAGTGCAAAAATCTTCAGCGGTGATAACGCCGCACCACACTGCTGTTTTTCAGCACATGGCCTTTGATCTGTTCCATCAGCTGCGCGCGGGTCAGGCCGGCGGGCAAGGCCTCTGGCGCCAGGTCCAGGGCGTAGAGCTGGATGATGTAGTGATGGGAACTGTCACCGACGGGCGGGCAAGGGCCGATGTAGGTGGTGGTGCCTTTGATGTTGGTGCCGCCCACGCCTTCGAGGGCGGATTTGGCGCCGACGCCGGCCGGGATCTGACGTGTCGTGGCTTTGATGCCGTAATGAATCCAGTGATCGACGCCCAGGCCTTTCTGGCCGTCCGGGTCGTGCATGACGATGGCGTAGCTGAGGGTGCCTGGGGGGCCGGCGTTCCAGCTCAGGGCCGGGGACTGGTTTTTGCCGCCGCAACCGCTGGCATCGCTGGCCTCCGCCACCGTGAACAGGCGATTGTCCGAAACACCGGGAATGCTGAGGGTGAAACGCTCTTGGGCCTGTGCCGGAAACTGCACGCAAAGGGCGACTGCAACGGCCGCCAGCCAAGGGTTCAAAGAGGTCAATCGGGTCATACCGGAGCACCTTTGTGCGGGTGGGGCCGTCGTCGGCTCGCAAACTATAGCCGGACCGTTCGTGCGGTGGCAGCGGGAATTGGCTGAACCTCGGTATAGGCGCCAAACTCCTAAGTGAAACACCTGCCTGGAGATCGATCATGGCACTGCACCGCGTCGCCCGTTTCGCCGATGTGCCCCAAGACCGTGGCCTTGAAGTCCGGATCGATAAGACCAAAATCGTCTTGCTGCGGGTCGGCGATCAATTGCGCGCCTATCAGGGCAAATGCCCCCACGCCGGGGCCCCCTTGGCCAAAGGTGCGCTGTGTGAGGGTCGGCTGATCTGCCCGTGGCACAAGGCGGCTTACCGGCTTGAAGACGGCGCGCTGTGCGAACCACCGTCCCTGGACAGTCTGCTGCGCTATCCGCTCGAAGTCCGCGACGATGAGGTCTGGGTCGACGATCAGCCGATGCACACCCCAAGCACACCACCGGCGGACGATAAGCGGACCTTTGCAATCATCGGCGCTGGTGCCGCCGGTACGGCTTGTGCGGCAGCACTGCGGGAGAAAGGTTTCGGCGGCCGGGTATTGTTGATCGACCGTGAGGCCGAAGCCGGTTACGACCGTACGGTATTGAGCAAATTCGTGATTGCCGGGGAGATGCCGCCGGACGAAGTCCCGCCGCTGCGGGATGAAAGCTTTTATCGCGAACAGCGCATTGAACGGATAAACGGCGAAGTGACGGGCCTGGATACATCGAACCGGACCCTGCGCCTGGCCGATGGCCAATCGCTGAGCTATGACGGCGCAGTGATCGCCACCGGCGGCACACCCAAGCCTCTGTCGCTGCCCGGCGCCGACCTGCCACAGGTGTTCGTGCTGCGCTCGAAGGCGCAGGCGCAGCGGATTCTGACGACTGCAAAACCCGGGCAACGCGCAGTGATCGTTGGCGACAGTTTCATTGCCCTGGAGTCCGCTTCATCCCTGCGCCAATACGGCCTGGACGTCACCGTTCTGGCCCGCCATGCCATCCCCTTCGAGGCGCAATTCGGCGACGCCGTCGGCAAAGCGATTCGTGCCCTGCACGAGGCCAACGGCGTGGTGTTTCATACGGATGGCGAAGCCGCGAAGATCGAAGGCGCAGGCAAAGTCGAAGCGGTGCTGCTGGACAACGGTCAGCGCTTGCCGGCGGACCTGGTGTTGGTCGGCATTGGCGTCACCCCGGCAACGGCCCCGTTTGCCGATCTGCCAAAAGAAAAAGATCAGTCACTGAAGGTCGACGGCGGGATGCGCGTGACGGACGGGCTCTGGGCCGTCGGCGACATCGCGACCTTCCCGCTCAACGGCCAGCCCCAACGCATCGAGCATTGGCGCCTGGCCCAGCAACAGGCGCGAATTGCGGCGGCGAATATGCTCGGCGGCGACGAGCGCTACCTCGACGTGCCGTATTTCTGGACCTGGCACTTCGGCAAAAACTACGACTACCTCGGACACGCCGAAGCCTGGGACGAGGTTGAGTTCAAGGGCGACCCTGAGCATCCGCCCTTTATTGGCCTGTTTGGCAAGAACGGCGTGGTAGCGGCGGCGGTGGCCTGCGATCAGGAGCGGGCGATGGCGATGCTCGCCGAACGGATGAAACAGCCGCTGTCGGTGGATGAAGCGTGGCGGCTGATTCGGGATTTCGGCTGACAGGCCTCTTCAATGCTCCACACTCCCCCGGTATAGGAGCGTGCCAGGCTCAGACCCGGCTCAGTGGCTCTCGATTGTCGTCAGCTTCGGCTGGCAAGCGGATCACCCGCGGATGCTCCAACGGCGCCAAAGGCGACGGCAGTTGGGCCGGATCGACCGGGAACAAGTGCGTAACGACATGACTGACATCCCCCTCCTGATCGTTGTGAATCGTCATCGAGCCCGGCGTGCGCAGCTTCTCCAGCCGGTCACCAGACAGTTTGAAGCTTTTTCTTAGCCCCTGATCATCCACCACCGGCGCCGGCAAACGACGCTGGGCGAAACGCTTGCTTTTGCGCTGTTGATAACGCGCCCAACCGATCAGGATCACCGCGTTAAACAGCGCCACCCACAGGTAAATCTGCAACGTGCCGAGGGCGTCGAAAAATGACGCATCGAGGCGCGGGCCGTCATGGGTATCGATCAAAGGCCACAGACCCCGCTCCAGCAAATACAGCAGCCCGATCCAGGCCAGCACGGTGAAGAAAACATCGACCACGACCAGAAAGGGCCGCTGCCGGGTTCTGATGATTTTCATTGGATGACCTCCTCTTCATCGTCATTCAGCGGCTTGATGCCCCGATCCGGACTGACCCAGCGCGCGCGCTTTTGATGTTGGCCGAACAGCACTTTGGGGAAGCTGACCAAGGTGGTGAGCAGGCTGATGAGCCAGAACACCAGCGGATACCAGACCACCCAGAACATGGTCTTCCCGAGGCCCTTTTCGTAACGGCGGTCGATCAGGATGCTGACCGCGAATTGCACCAGGCAGACCACCGCCAACACCAGCCCGGTAAAGGCCGGTGGCATCAGGTGATCGACGGCAATGGCGGACGGCATGTCGACGAATTTGCCGACGCCCCAGAAGATCACCGACAGCAGAAAGGTGAAGGCCCAACCCGTGGACAGGCAGTATTCGAACAGCAGCGGCCACAGGTAACGATGGCGGTATTGCCAGATGCCACGGATGTTCTTGAACAACACCTCGGCGCCGCCTTGGGCCCAACGCAGGCGCTGCTTCCACAGGCCGCCGAGGGTTTCCGGCATGAGGATCCAGCACAACGCGCGGGGCTCGTAGAAAATGCTCCAGTGATCCAGCTGCAGCTTCCAACTGATGTCGATGTCTTCGGTGATCATGTCCGGGCTCCAGTAGCCGACCCGGTTCAGGGCCGTGCGACGGAAGGCGACGATCACCCCGGAAACGGTAAAAATCCGCCCGAACACCCGTTGGGTGCGCTTGATCAGGCCGATGATCGACGAGAACTCGCCGACCTGCACGCGGCCGACCAGGGTCGAACGGGTGCGGATTCGCGGGTTGCCGGTCACGGCGCCCAGTCGCGCATTGTCGAGCATCGGCGCCACCAGATACGCCGCGGTGTTCGGCGCCAGTAGCGCGTCACCGTCGATGCACACCAGATACTCGCTACGCGCCGCGATGGCGCCCATGCGCAGGGCCACGGCCTTGCCCTGGTTTTCCGCCAGGTGCAGCACCCGCAGACGCGGATCCTGCGCCGCCAGTGCGTCGAGCACCGCGGCGGTGTTGTCCTTGGAGCCGTCGTTGATCGCGATCACTTCGATGTTCGGGTAATGCTGGGCCAGCGCCGCGTGGATGGTATCGGCGGCGTTGTCGCCCTCGTTGTAGCAAGGGATCAGGATCGAGATCAGCGGTTCGCCGGCCAGCGGTGGCGGCAAAGTATTGTCCTGCCACGGCCAGTGCCGCTCCCAGTGCAGCCAGAAATACAGGCCACCGGCGATCCACAGCCCCGACATGAACAGGGGATAGAAGAACACGAAGTCCATCAGGAATTGCCCGGTGACCAGGAAGATCAGCCCAAGGGGAACCCCGAGAACGATCGCCAAAACCAGTAGGGCCAGAAGTCTATCCAGCATGTTATGGATTCCACTTGTTGGAGAGCGCGGGCCGCACGGTTTTCAGGTCCGGCTGGTTCTCGAGGAAGTTGTCCGGGTAGTAGCCGAAACTGGTGGCGCCCTGACGCTTGAGGCGCCCCATCCAGTCAGCCAACTGTTCACCGTCGATGTCGGCGTCGGTGCTTTTCGTCCAGTCGCGGGCCTGCAATTCGAACACCGTGCGATCGAGTGCGCCGGGGCGCGTTTTGACCGTTGCCACCAGTGCTTCAAGCCAGGGGCCGGATTGCTGGAGGCTCTGTTTTTCCATGAGCGGCATGGCCATCGGTGCCGTCCAGTCGTAGGCACCCAGGAAGTCGTCAAGGTTCTGCGCGAACCAGGCTTCGCTCTCGGGGTTGAGCATCGGCTCGGCAAAAAGATTGCGTGCCGTTTTCACTTGCGGGCCGCGAATGGCGCGGACTTTGGCGGTCAGCTCGTGAGTGAAATCAATCAGGTAACGGCTCTTGAACCGCGTCCAGCGTTGCAGCATGGCTGGATCGTCGCGCAGGGTGGCAATCGAACCGGGCAGACCGTTGGCGGTATAGACCTTCAGGGCTTCGGGGCCGGCGTCTTCGAAGTCCGACAGCACCGCGTCATCGTGATAGAGGACACCGTCGATCGAAGTCAGGCGCGCCACGTCCTCGTAAATTTCACCGATGATGCGCCGCACGTTTGGATCGAATGGCGACAAGCGCTTGTACTGATCCGGATCGATCGACGTAGTACCGGTTTTCGGGTCCCAGCGAGTGACCCGTGGCAACTTCGAGTCCAGGGCAAAACTCAGCACCGGCATCCACGCGAAGACCTTGACGTTAGCCCGAGTACGCAACTGCCAGGCCACGCGGTCGAAGAGGTCGGCGCGCACCGGCAGGTGACGGTTGGGGAAGTACAGCGAATGCACCAGGCCATCGCCCACAGGGTCGGCGAAGGCTTGCAGGAACACCGTGTTGGCGCCCATGTCGGCCATGCGCTGGATCAGTTTGCCGAGGTTGATTTCCTGTTGGGCCGGGTCCGAGTCGTAGACGTTGTCCAGGTCCACATGCACCACCCGCATCGGCGATTCGGACTGCACCGAGACCATGCTATTGGCGAAGTGCTGGCCATCCGGATCCGAGGCCACCAAAAAGCGCGGGCTGCTCATCAGGTTATCGAGCGCATCGAGGCCGTCTTCCAGGGTCAGGGCCATCTGATAACCCTGTTCGCTGACCACTTGCAGCGACGTGCCATCCGCCGCGCCGTACGGCCAGACCCAGACACGCGGTTTGTAACCGGTGACCTTGCGGATCTTCTCCGAGATGGCCGCCACGTCGGCGCGTATCCGGGCCTGGAATTGGGCTTCGGTTTCATAGCGCCCGGTAACGGCGTCATAGCGCCGAGTCGCGGCCGCCGGTTGCAAGTTGCCTTGTGGGTTGGCCAACACGCCTTTGTGGCTGGCGTCGGTGTGGGCAGCGATTTCCACCAGGCCGGATCGGGAGACCTCGCGGATCTGCTCCCAGGTCAGGAAGTCCGAGCGCTTGCGCGGTGTGCCGGCGAAATCCACTGGCTGGTTCAGCGGCGTATCGATCCACACCCCGACCGGCGCCAGCAAGGCGTGCCAGTTATAGGCGCGCAGCACCGGCATCACGCGGGTGTAGAAGCTCGAATAACCGTCGTCGAAACTCAGCATGATTGCCCGTGGCGGCAGCTCGGGGCCGCCGTTGCGAGCAGCCATGACCTGGTCGACAGTGACCGGCTTGTAGTTGTTCTCCCGCAGCCACGCCAGTTGCTCGAGCAGACGCTCAGTGCGCACGGCCACGAGCGCCTGATCGGGGTCACGGTCTTCCACATCGTGGTAAGCGATCCCGAGCACATGGTTTTTCGGCCAAGGCTTTTCATTGGCCGGTACAGGGCGTTCGGATGGCGGCGCGAAGGCCGGGGCTTGCTGGGCGCAGGCACTGATCAACAGCGCTCCCAGCAAAAGGATGAAACGCGAAGTAAAAGGCATCTTCAAACTCTTCTAGAAGCGGTAAGTGAGGTCGACGAGCAGGCGCAGATCGGTTTCGCGGTCGCCGTCGTAAGGCCGGTTGATCACGCTCAGCAGGCCGCCGACCTCGAACACGTCGTTCCAGCTGTAGCGCTGGCCGTAACCCAGCAGGGCGATACCGCCGGTTCCGTGATCGCGCTGGCTGTAGGTGCCCGCACCGGCCTGGAACTGCTGGCTCCAGGACGTTTCGTAGCGGTGGTAGAGCACGTGGTTGACGTTCACCGTCGGCAGCACGCTGAAGTCGGATTCGGGATTGAAATACGGCACGTCGTCGGACTTGGAGTTACGGCTAGCGCCGACCTCCAGGCCGAGATCGACTTGCAACCCCGGCGCGCGGTAAACACCCTCGCGACCGGTGAGCAAGGCTTCGACACGGTTGTTGCCGTCGCTGAAGTGCGAGGGACTGACCGCCAGTTTCCACTCACGGCTTTCATTGGCGCGCCAGCGGATGAAACCGCTGCCGCCATTGGCGGTGATGTCGCTGTTCAAGGCCCTCAACGGTGTTTGCGCCGACAGGTACTCGAGGCTGCCGCCGTACTGCCAGTGATCGTCGATGTCTCGGGCAATCGCCAGACGCGCGCCCTGTTTGTCACTGAAGCCGTAGGAGTGGTTGGAGACTTCCGCTTCCAGGGTCATGTCGCGGGTCCGACGTTCAAACCCGACGCGCTGAAAGCGATGGTGGCCGGTGCCTTCCTGGAAGTCGCCGGTGGCGTAACCGGCACCGGCGAACAGGCGCCAGTCTTCATCGATGGGCGGGCTGTACAGCGTGGTTTCGATGCCGAAATCGCGACTGCCGTTGACCGCCCCGACGTCGCCGTTGCCACCGCCAAAACTCTTGCCGCCGTAGGCCTCCACTCGCAATTCGGCCATGTCATGGACTTCACGCTGACGCTGTAAACGCTGCACCTGACGGTTGTCCGGGAAACGCGCGACCACATCATCGGTCAGCGCATCCAACTGCCGCCACTCCTGCAGATCCATGGCGGTGTGGCCTTGAGCAATTTCCAGCCCGACGTCTCGCGCAGCCATGCTCTCGGTTTCCTTGAGCTGATTCTCGGCGCGTCGTGGCCAGTCCCGGGCAAGGTAGAGATCGGCCTGGGCCAGACGCAGGCCGAGGTTGCCCGGGGCCTGATCCACCAGCGTCTGCAAACGCTGCTCGCCCGAGGGCAGATCTGCGCCGTAGGTGCCGGCCTGGGCGGCGAGTTGCTGCGCGTCCATCCATTCATCGTTGGGATTACCCACCGGCAAGCCCTTGAGCTCGACCCGCGGCTTCTGGGTCCTGGCCAGGTCTTCGGCGACCTGGCGCGCTTCATCGGCCTTATCGCTTTCGAGCAAGGCGTAATAGAGCGCGGAGCTGTCTTCCAGGCGGTCGCCGACATCGGCATCCGGTGCCACCAGCACCTGACGATACAAATCTGTGGCGATTTCCGGCTGACGCTGGTCCAGATAAGACGACGCCACCCAACGCAGGGCGTAGGTCGGAATCTTCACGCCTTCGGCAAGCAGCTTCTGGTATTCGGCGATCACATCGGCGGTGCGCGCACGGGCTTTCAGGGCGCCCATGCGGTCGATTCGCCAGCGGATGACGTCATCGTGGGCCTGAGGGTCCGGCGTCCAGGTAGCCAGTAGCTGGTCGTAATCGGCCAGGGCTCGATCGGCGATTACATAACGTTCTTTTTCGCTGCGAGTGGCCAGTTCGGCCAGGCGCACACGTTCTGCGGCCAGGTCACCTTCAAGGCGTCGCAGCGTGACCGGATCCAGCAGCCCCGGCCGCTGACGCGCCAGGCGCAAGGCCGGTTCCGGCAAACGGGCGCGTTGCAGGGCAATCACGTATTCCTGAGCGACTTCAGGCTTGCTGCCGGCGCGGATGAAGGCCTGGTCGTATTCAAACAATGCATCGTAGGTGGCACCGGCGCGGGTCAAGGCGTAGGCCAGGGCCAAGCGGCGGGCAGGATCATCCGGCTTCGCGGCCACCAGCGCCCTGGTGCGGGCAACGGCCTCGTCAGGTTTGCCGGCATCGGCCTGAGTCATCGCCAGCCCCAGCTGAAGGTCGGGGTTTTGTGGCGTAAGGGTCAGGGCCTTGTTGTACACCTGGGTCGCCGAATCCCAGCGTTTGAGATTGCGGTAGGCTCGCGCAGTAGCGGTCAACGCCTGAACCGGCAGCGCCCGATTGTGCCCTTGGGTTTCATAGACCTGGACCACTTCGGCGTCCAGACCGGCCCAACTGGCGATCTGCAAGTGATCGCTGATCTGGCCGGTGGTGGCCCGGTTCACCGGCATCTGACGCAACACAGTCAACGCGGGCGTGTAGTTGCCGGCCCGTGCATCGCGAACCATTTGGTCGTAAGAGGTGTCGGCGCACGCCAGCGCCGGCCACAGCAATTGGCTGAACAGCGCAATGCGAAACAAGGGGCGTAAACCACGATGAATAAAGGGACCAGCAGTGCGCGGCATTCGTCAGCATCCTTACATGGCCAGCCGGGTCGCAATGCCCTCGTTGCCCACTCGTAACGGAAAGCCGGATCGAAATGACCCGGCCAGGCTTTATCGGGGCGCATCTTGCACGCAAGGCGCGGTCAACTATTCAGGCCGCAATAATTGTTCAGATTCGTTACATTCGGGCCTTCTCTGATGCCAGTCAGTCAAGGTGCGGAACCTGTGGGAGCGGGCTTGCTCGCGAAAGCGGTGTGTCAGGCGATATCAATGTTGACTGTGCCGCCACCTTCGCGAGCAAGCCCGCTCCCACAAGGGTTGCGCCTGACTGACTGGCATCAGGGTCGCCTCCCCCTCACCTCCTTTCGATACACCAGACAGCAAAACGCCCGGCGTCTGCGTGTCGCAGAGGCCGGGCGTTGCGGTGAAACCTGCGGTTTACTGGATCGCGCCAGCGCCGCCGACTTTGTTCATCACAAAACCGACAAACTCTTCGACGGTCATTTTCTGGCCGTTGAAGTCCACTTGATTGTTGGCGTAGTGCAGCGTGGTGACAACGTTGTTGCCGTCCAGTTTCGCCAGTTGCGTGCCGACCGCCATGCTGCTGAACATGTCGGCGGTTGCGCTCGCCTGATCGGCGATGAGTTTGGCGTCGGTCTGACCGTCGATCTGCGACTGCATGGTGAGCACGTCAACGAGCATTGGCTTGGATACCAGCACGTTGAAGTCCAGCAACGCGATCAATTGCTTGACCAACTGGTCTGGCGGCAGGTCCATGGATTGCGGTTTGGTCAGGTCCAGTACCAGCTTGGCGCGGCTTTCACCGTTGCTGGTATTGAACGACAGGTTTTCCAGGGCCACCTGGGGACCGGCGGCCAGCAGTTTCTCCAGACCGGTCTTGACCTGCGCCTCTTCGGCCGGGGTCAGGTTCAGCTCTGGTGTCGGCTCACCGGTGGCAGCGGCTTCAGCGGCGGCCCTCTCATACGGTTGCAGTTTGGTCTGGTAGATCTGCATCAGCGACATCGTTGACGGGATGTCGAGGTTCTTCAGGCTCATGGCCATTTGCGCGGAGCCGACAACCTTGCCGTTGAAGGACACTTCACCGACCTTGTAATCGGCACGCCCCGAAGCGTTGGTGCCCGATTCCTCGGTTTGGTTCTTCATTTCAAAATTCTTGAAACCGAGTACCGACTGCTTGGCGCCGAAGGTGGTTTTGCTGTTGCTCAGCTCGACGGTGTTTTCGCCGACGTAATAGCCGTACGTGCTTTTGTTCAGGTTACTGGCCACGGTCAAGCCGTTGAGCTCTACCTGCACCGGGGTCTGATCTTCGGCCACGGTGGTCAGCTTCAGGCTGTCCATATAACCGTCGGCCTTGACCTTTTGCGCCTGGGCACTGGCGGCTACATCGAGTTTCAACCCGGAGAACGTCAGATTGGACTTGTCATCCAGTGCGGTTTCCAGCGGCAGAAATTCGAGGGTGCCCTTGGTGGAATTGTCGTAGCCGATGTTGACCACCCCTTTGACCGGGGAATTGTCCTTGGCGGCAGCGAACCACTTCTCGGTCAGCGGGGTCTTTTCCAGCTCGTAGTGACTGGTGGCCAGGACCGGCAACCACTTCAGCGACACCAGGCGCGAGAACGGCAGCGGGCCGTGTTCGATGCGGTCGACGAACAGCAACTCGACCGGCGCTTCACCAAACATCTCGCCCTCGCCCTTGAGGCGGTAGTGCGCGGTGCTGCTGAACACATGGCGGTCCAGCGAGACCAGCTCCAGCGACGCCGTGCCGTTGGAACCTGCCAGCGCGGCTTGCAGCTCTTTGTTGGCATCGGCGATCGAGGTATTGAGCACCCCATCCAGTTTGCTGCCGGTGTACCACGCACCGCCGGCACTGATTGCACCGATGGCCACGACAATTCCTAGAAGCACGCCTGCTGATTTATTCATGAAGTACCCGACAATGTCCGTTGTTGAAAGGGTGGTCGTCTTCCCTGAACCCACGACGGGTTGCGGTCACGACTGCGCTAAAAGCGGGATGGAGATTAGCATTTGCGCCGCAGGGCGGCCCAATGATTTAAAGGTGAAAGAGTGTCTATGGGATGTTGCTGCCTGTGGACAACTGGCAGGGGTCGAGCGTTTCGGCGGTCATTCGATCGCCTTCGCGAGCAAGCCCGCTCCCACAAGGATTGCGCTGAACCTGTGGGAGCGGGCTTGCTCGCGAAGGCGTCAGCCCTGCCAATACAACCTTATGAATACTGCACTTCAATTTCATCAAGCTGATGATCGAAGCTTTTCAACCGTGCGGTCCACGTATACACCAGCACTTCAAAATCCCGATTGATCACCGCCCCGCCGGTCACTTCCGAGCGCGGGTCGCAAAAATCCAGTTGATAGCGTTCGCGGGCCATGGCGTTGGCGACATCGGACAGTTCCCGGGCGTTGTTGAGCCAGTGCCAGCCCTCGTCGGCCACTTGCTTGTCCAGCGCCAGGCATTGTTTCTTCAAGGTTTCGAGGCTTTTTTCCAGCGGCGTGCCGGTGAGTTCGCCCATGACTTCCTGGAACGTTCGCCCCGGTTGCCAGTAACTGCCCCAGAAATACCGGTCGAACACCGTTTCGACACGACGCAAAGCCACCTTGGTGTCCCAGATCAGCACCAGGGTCTTGCCTTGTTCGAGTTGTCGTTTCTTGATGCGCTGGCCCTGGAGTGAAGCCCAGGCAACCATCACGATGGCCATCACGGCGATCAGCGCCGCGGCGCTGTCGAGGAATATCAGCGCCTTGTCGAGCTGGTGGGCCAGCATGACGCCGTAGAAATAGGTGGCCGACAGCAAAACCAATGCCGCAATGGCGCACCAGAAGCCGGGAGCATAAGGGTTTTTCATTATTAGATCCCCATGACCAACGCAAGCCTTGATCGACGGGTTCGCCGCGCGCCCCCATCAAATCAAAGCATAGCAACGGCCTCAGGGTTTGCCGGGTTGTTAACCTTGCGTTCGTCTGCTTTCCACTATCAGCGTTTCTTGGCTCGGTCGTACAAAGTTTCTGCTCAGATTTTTTACACCCCCCGCCCCTGCCTCAACAGCACATCCAGCTGATCCACCACCTCCGCCCAATCCGCATCCTCCAGAATTTCATCACGCAGCAGCTCTGCCTGGCTCTCGCTCCAGAAAAACGCGTCCGCCAGGTGCAGTTCGGGTTTGAGCGGTGAATGGGTAGCGATGAATTTATCAATGCTTTCGGCGTCATCAGGCAGGCCGAGTTGCTTGAACAGGGAGGGGAGGCTATGGGTAGGGGATTCCATGTGTGGCTCCTTCGTAATCGCCTATTGGATGGGTGACTGCGGCGCGGCTATTCGCGAGCAAGCCCGCTCCCACAGGGTTTTCGCAATGCCTGTGGGAGTGGGCTTGCCCGCGATGACGGCGGTTATGTCGACGCTACGCCGACAGACTCAACTCGCACACCTCGGCATGTGGCACCATTTTCAAGAATTCCGGCACGCTCATGTGTACCAGGTTGTTGTGGTTGCCGGCTTCGAGGTAGATGTCTTTCTGCCGGGTCAGCAGTGGGTCGATGACCATGTCCATCCCGTAGGATTCGCCCAATGCAGGCACGGCGCCGCGTTCGCAATCATCGAACAGGTGCGGCAGGTTGCTCTCCCGGGTGACTTGCCATTCATTACTGCCACGTACTTTGCTCAGGTCCAGGTGACGGCTGGCGGGCAGCACGGCCATCAAATAGTGGCCGTGATGGTCGTCAAGGATCACCGATTTGGCGACCCGTTCGGCAGGGATGCCCGCGAGCCGTGCCGTTTCAAGGCTACTGGCCGAGTGCGGGTGGGAAACGATGTCATATTCGCAGTGAGCCTTTTCCAGGCTGTTCTGCACGGTTTTTGCCATACGCATGATGCACCTCGGTGTCCGCAGCAACGAATCGCGGACGATGGTTAACTTTTGTCTCCATTAAAAGTCTAGGCCCGCCGATGGGATCTGGCGGGAAATCTGCCCGTCGGACGCTGCCGACAACGGGTCGGAATTCATACAACTGCTGGCTCAACTAGACTTGTATACAGAGCCACGAACGGCTCGTGGACGGACGACTCTCCCGGAGGGTCAAGTGAACACTCGTTACTGTGCAATTGCGCTGCTGTTGGCCTTGAGCGGAACGGTTTTCGCAGCGGACGCCGTCGTCCTGCTGGTTCCCAACCCCATCGGAATCTGGCTGATCACGTTCGGCATTGCATTTCTGATCGCCGAGGCGGCTTTGCCCAATTATGGCGTGGTCGGTCTGGGCGGCATTGTGATGTTCGTGATCGGCGCAGTGATTCTGACCAATACCGAGGTCCCTGTTCCGTTGATGATCGGTCTGGGGCTGATCAGCGCACTGCTGCTGACTTTCCTGCTGATCCACGCCTTGAAAACCCGCCCGCGCCGCAATGTCAGCGGCGATGACGAATTACTCGGCAGCGTGACACCGGTAACGTCATTGCAGGCTGGCAATGCTTATATCGGCTGGGTGCACCTGCAAGGCGAGCAATGGCAGGTATCGAGCTCGACACCGCTGCGACCGGGACAACAGGTCCGGGTGGTGGCACGTAAGGGCTTACTGCTGGAAGTGGCCGCGGCTGACGCGGCGCCCGCAATGAATAATGATGGCGGAGAATAGTCATGGGCCTGCAACTGGGTTTTGCCGCGCTGCTGTTATTACTGATTGCACTGGCGGGGTCGACCTTCCGCATCCTGCGCGAATATGAACGCGGCGTGGTGTTCCAGCTCGGACGCTTTTGGCAGGTCAAGGGCCCTGGCCTGATCCTGCTGATTCCGGTGGTCCAGCAAATGGTTCGCGTCGACCTGCGTACCGTGGTGCTCGACGTACCGCCGCAAGACGTGATTACCCGCGACAACGTCTCGGTCAAGGTCAATGCGGTGCTGTATTTCCGTGTGCTCGACCCGCAAAGGGCGATCATTCAGGTCGAAGACTTTCTCATGGCCACCAGCCAACTGGCCCAGACCACCTTGCGGGCGGTGCTCGGTAAACACGAACTCGATGAATTGCTGGCCGAACGGGAACGCCTGAACGTCGACATCCAGCAAGTGCTCGATGCGCAGACCGACGCCTGGGGCATCAAGGTGGCCAACGTCGAGATCAAGCACGTGGACCTCAATGAATCGATGATTCGCGCCATCGCCAAACAGGCCGAGGCCGAACGGGAACGTCGGGCCAAGGTGATCCACGCCGAAGGTGAATTGCAAGCCTCGGAAAAACTCATGCAGGCTGCCGAAATGCTCGGCCGCCAGCCAGGGGCCATGCAGTTACGTTACATGCAGACGCTGAGTTCGATTGCCGGGGACAAGAGTTCGACCATCGTTTTCCCGCTGCCGATCGAATTGCTCAAGGGGATGGCGGATTTGTCGTCAAAACCTTGATGCACCGACGACCTGTGGCGAGGGAGCTTGCTCCCGCTGGGTCGCGTATCGGCCCTATAATCTGCGACTGCTTCGCAGCCGAGCGGGAGCAAGCTCCCTTGCCACAAAAGCCATTTCGCTCATATCTTGCGCCATTGCTCCAAAGCCTCATAAGGCTCTAGCGCCCATTGTTGTATGTGTTCGTTAAGCAGCATCGAGGCTTCACGACGCTTGTCATCGCTATCGTCGACAAACACCTGTGACGGCTGCTTGGCATGTTGCCCCACCGCCGCAAACACCTGCCTGCGTTGCTCGATATCCAGCGCAAAGAACGCTACCAACCGCCCCGCCATGGTCTGCGGCAGTTCGCTGTAATTCACAGCCCATCCATCGAACGCCTGGCATTGCGCCAACCCCGATGCCAGCAACCGCCCCAATCGCCGGGCGATGTAATTCTCACGGCTGCTGAACGCAAGCTCGTCATCCAGCACACTCGCCCCGATCATCCCCGGCACCATGTGCATGCCCGGACGACGCAGATGCGAGACGGCGATTTCCAGCGGATCGCGATAAAGAAACAGCCACGGCGTTTCGGGAAAGCACTCACGCAGCAACGGCAATTCACCAATGTTCCAGGCATCGAGTTTGATCACCAGCCGTTGCTCCACGCCCAGCCGACGTTGTCCGTAGGCAGACAGCAACCCTTTGATGGCGGCACAGCGCTCGACGGCGGGTAAATCACTGCGCAACAACGCATCCAGCGGCGCAGGTTCGCTGACGACGATGTGGTTGTCGAGTTGCGCCAGCATCTGGCTGATCAGGGTCGAGCCGCAGCGGGAGGCGTGAAAGATAAACGCGCTTGGGGCCAGACCGGGGCTGCAAGCCTGCCAGTCAGCGAGGGTCGACAATGCAGTTTTTCGGCGAAACGCCTGATTGAACGGCAGCCGTAGCGCGTCTTCCACCGCGTCACGAAAAAACGGCTGATGCAGCCGCGTGTCACCGAACCAGCACCAGTCGACTTGCCATTGCCCACCCTCTTGCCAGACGCGGATCGGCAACCAGCCTTCGAGGTTCAGGCGCTCCATTGTTCATTCCATTGGCGGCGACCGTCGCGCATCGCTGCGCGCAGTTCTTCGCGGGTGAACGCAAGTCCACGCTCGGCAGCCAGCTCCAGGGTGCGGGCGATAAACGCTTCGTTGTCCTGCAAACCCTGCAAGGACTTACACAACGGCGGTTCGCTGGCCACCAAGGCCTTGAACTGCGCAAAAGCGTCATGAGCGATTTGCGGCGACGGCGTGGTTGCCAGTCCGTCGACAATCGCCTGCTCCAGCCAGGCACAGGGCCGGCAATCGAGCACCAGATGAATCCGTGCCTGGGTATCGCGATTGTCCACGCGATGAGGCCGCGACAGGTCGAGAAACCAGCATTCGCCAGCGGCCATCGGCATGCGTTGGCCGTCCAGCAAAAAGTCCACCCGCGGAGGGCTGAGCAGCGGAATATGCAGACGCAAATCAGCGTCCGGTTCGCCCAGGTCATAGTCGCGATGTTCGTGGATGCGCCCGCCCGGGCCGAGCCGCAACAGGCGCGCGCAGACGATCTCCAGCGGCAGATCCCGCAGCCCTTGCTGCCATCGAACATCCTGTTGCCAGGGCGCACGCAATAAAGGCTCACCGCGACCGGGCGCCAGTTCAGTCATGGCATCGGCCGCGCAAATCAGCGCCACGCCGCTCCAGTCTCCGGCGTAGTAAGCGCTGTTGAAATGACCGTGCCAGCCGTCCTCGCCGATCGCCGCCAGTGCCTGCAACAGCAACGGCAAATCCACCGTCACCGGCAAGCGGGAGAATGCCGGCCGGCTCATCGTTTCGGCAGCACCGCGCACTCGCCGAGCCAGGTCAGCAAACGGTCGAGACTGGCCTCGACCGACTGCGCGCCCGTGTCGAGCACCAGCGATGCGCACGGCGGTGGTTCGTAAGGCGCCGAAACACCGGTAAACCCCGCCAACTCACCCCGTCGGGCACGGGCGTAATGACCTTTGGGATCACGCTGTTCACACACCGCCAACGAGGCGCTGCACCAGACTTCGCGGTAATCCTCGCCCAACCGTCGGGCGAATACTTCGCGCAACTCCACCAAGGGCGCGATCATCGCGAGAATCACAATCTGCCCGTTCTCGACCAACAGCGCCGCCAGTTCGCTGGCGCGGCGGATGTTTTCCAGGCGATCGCTGTCGGTAAACCCCAGATCGCGATTGAGCCCCACCCGCAGTCCGTCGCCATCGAGCACCACACTCTGCACACCACGCTCGAACAACTCGGCGTGCAGTGCCTGGGCCAATGTCGACTTGCCCGCGGCCGGCAAACCGGTCAGCAGAATCGCCGTGCCACGATGGCCGTTGCGAGCCTCTCGTTGTGCGCGACTGATGCTCGCCGTCGGCGCCAGCAGGTTACTGGACCGGGACATGGGCCACCGGCACTGAGATGTTGCCCGCCGCCCACGCCTCTTCGCGATTGGCCAGCGCCGTGGCGATGGACTGGACTTCAGTCGATTGCACTTCGTCCGGCAGCGGATCGAGACCGGCGCTGGCGAAGATTTGCCCGTAAGCATTGCGCAGGTCAGCGTAAGACAGATCGCGACGCAGATCGGCCTGCAAGGTGTTCAGCTCGCCCTGGATCAGATCCAGTTCACCCAGCCCGGCCGCCTGATAGCGGTTGCGCAGTTGGCCGACGATTTGCCCATCGATGTCTGACAGTTGCTGATTGGTCTTGAACTGCCGCATCGCCTCGCGATAGTTGGCGTTGGCCACGTAAAGCTGCGCCAGTACGGCAATCGACATCGCCTGCCGGCGCGCCGTAGCGACTTCTTCACCGGCCTTGGCAACGTCGATCGCCGCGGGTGCGGAAATCACATTGAACAGGTTCCAAGTGACTTTCACCCCGTAATCCGCCCAGCCCTGCTCCACCAAAAACGAGTTGCTGTCGTAATGCCCACCGGCGGAGAACTCCAGCCCCGGCAGCAGACGCAGCATGGCTTTGCGGGTTTCGGCGGCGCTGATGCGGGTCTGGTAATCCTGCTCTCGCAACTCCGGCCGACTGGTCAGGGCTTCCTGTTCCAGGCTGGCGAGGTCGACCTTGAGTTCCGGAATGACGTAATCGTCCTGGGTCGCCAGCGTCAGATTGGTACTCGGAGGCAGGTTGATCAGGGTCGCCAGTTCGGTTTTCGCCAGCGACAGTGCGCGGCGTTGCTCTTCCAGTTGCCTTGTGGCTTCGATCAGCGAGCGCTGATAACCCAACGACTGAATCGGATCCCCGATACGCTGCTCGCTCATGCTCTGGCTGTTGTTGCGAGCGGTTTCGACCCGAGCCATCAGGCTGTCGATCTGCTTGAGCAAACGTTCGGCGGCCATGGCTCGCCAATAGGCCGAGCGCACGTCCTGAACGATGGTGTTGATCACCTTGCGCCGACGCTCCTGCACGATCAGCCGCTGATCGCCCTGCTGCTTGGCACTGATATAGCTGACGCCGAAGTCGAGTACGTTCCAGACCATGGTCAGGTCCGCCACTTCACGGTCGCGGTCCTGGGAGGTCGACGGTTCCAGAGACTGGGTGCCGGTGCGCACGCTCTGACTGCTGGAAGCGTTTACGTTATTACGCCCCACGTACCCGGCGTCCAGCGCCATGCGTGGCAGCATGTCGAAACTGGCGAGGTCGAGTTGGCGCTTGGCCAAGGCCTCTTCCATGATCTTGAGCCGGCCTTCGAGGTTGTACTTCACCGCGCGGGCCATGGCCTGGTGCAGGGTCAGTGGGCCGCTGAGAGGCTCCTGCCCCGTGTACATGTTTTGCAGATCGCTTTTGGCGCGCTGTTGGCTGACGCTGCGTTCGATCGGTTCACTGGTGACTGCACACCCGCTGATCGCCAGCGCCAGCAAGCTGGCGCCGAATAACTTCTGACTTCTCTTCATCCTTGGAGCCCCCAGGTGCCGCCCTGCTTTTAATGGTTTTTTCAGGCCTGTATTTCACTGATGCCGACCTGTTGCAAAGCCGCGGCCAGGCTTTCGACCTGCCGCTGCTCGGTGTCTTTGAGTTGTTGCAATTGCTGACCAAGACTCGGTGCGCCAAACACGCCGCGCAGCCCTTGGGAAGCATCTCCCATCCTGATTGAGTTATTGCCGAAGGCGTTCAGCGAGTCCCCCTCGCTGCCAGTGTCCTGATTGAACAGATTCGACAGCGTGCTGCTGCCAAAGACCCCGCCGTCGCCGCCGCCAAAACCGAGGAAGCCTTGGCCTGAGCCATCGCCACCGTTTTCACTGCTGCTGAATACCTGCGCGATAAAGCTCGGCGTCAGCGCCCCGTGGTTCATGAAGATGTCGCCCAGAGGGCGAATGCCGTTGCCGATCACCCGTTGTTCAAACAGCGGGGAAAAGCTCAGTGGCGAGCCAAGATCGCCAGTGGGTGGGGTGAAGATGATCGGTTGCAATGGCACGTTCGGCTGATCGGCTACGACCACCGGTGTCAAGACCAAGGGAGGCGCCAGTACGGTGTCGATCGCGTAGTTATTGGATACTGCAACGCTGGCGCCCAGGTTGCCTGCCAGGTCCGTCACATTGCTGGTATCCAGCGCAATGAAGTTGCTCGGGTCGGTGATATTCGCGGTGGGAGTGAAAGTCCCGGTCCAGGTCTTGCCACCGTCGCTGCTGGCCAGGTTGGTCAGCTCGCCGTTGGTGACGCTCAGGTCCGACAAATCGAAGTCACTGACCGCCTCGCTGAATGTGAAGGTCACCAACGTCGTCTGGCCAATGCCCAGGATCGGGTTGGCAACCACAATGGTGACGGTCGGGCGAGTCGCATCGAGCGCATAGTTGTTGGAAATGGCGATGCTGGCGCCGGCATTGCCCGCAACGTCGAGCACATTGCCGGTGTCGAGCAGGATCAGGTTGGTCGCATCGTTCAGGCTCGCGGTCGGTGTAAGCGTGGCGGTCCAGGTCACACCACCGTCACTGCTGGCCAGGTTGGACAGCACGCCATTGGCCACGCTGAGGTCCGACAGGTCGAAACCGGACACCGCTTCGCTGAAGGTAAAGGTCACCGTGGTGGTCTCGCCGATGCCCAGCTTATTGTCCGCGACCACTATGGTCGCGGTCGGGCGAGCCGTGTCGATGGCGTAGTTGTTGGAGTCGGTCACGCCCACGCCGCTGTTGCCCGACGCATTGATCACACCGCTGTTGTCCAGGCTGATCAGGTTAGTGGTGTCCGTCACGCTGGCCGTAGGTGTGAAGGTCGCGGTCCAGGTCACGCCACCATCGCTGGACGAAACACTGCTGAGAGTGCCGTTGGCTACGGTCAGGTCGGCATTGCTGAAACCGCTGACCGCTTCAGAGAAGGTAATCGTCACCAGCGAAGTTTCACCGACCTTGAGGGCATTGTCGGCAACCACGATGGTAGCGGTCGGTACCTGGGTTTCCACCACATAGTTGGCCGAGTTGGTGGTGCCCGCCCCGGTATTGCCGGCCACGTCCGAGACGCCGCTGTTACTCAGGGTGATGATGTTGCTGGCGTCGGTAATCCCGGCAGTCGGAGTGAATGTCCCGGTCCAGGTGATGCCGCCGTCACTGCTGCTCACCGCGCTCAAGGTGCCGTTGGCAATGCTCAAATCACTGTTGTCGAAACCCGTTACCGCCTCGCTGAAGGTAATGGTGACCAGGGCGGTTTCCCCCGGTTTCAGGGTCGTATCGCTCAACACGATGGTGGCGGTCGGGCGTTGGCTGTCGATGGCGTAATTGTTGGAATCCGTGGTGCCGCTGCCGGTG
The DNA here is from genome assembly GCF_059695645.1 of Pseudomonas sp. LBUM1673. Classification (NCBI taxonomy): domain Bacteria; kingdom Pseudomonadati; phylum Pseudomonadota; class Gammaproteobacteria; order Pseudomonadales; family Pseudomonadaceae; genus Pseudomonas; species Pseudomonas sp. LBUM1673. The sequence goes on along the minus strand of NZ_CP166780.1, from coordinate 189,234 downwards.
TTGCCGGCCACATCGATCACCCCGGTGTTGTCCAGGGTAATCAGGTTGGTCGAATCGGTGACGCTCGCCGTCGGCGTCAGGGTTGCGGTATAGGTGATGTTATCGCTGGTGCTCAGATTGCTCAGGGTACCGTTGCTCACCGTCAGGTCGGCCGTAGTAAAACCGCTGACCGCCTCGGAGAAGGTGATGGTCACCACCGATGTTTGACCCACCGCCAGCGCCGCGTCCGCGACCACGATGGTTGCCGTTGGCCGCACGGTGTCGATGGCGTAGTTGTTGGAATCGGTGGTGCCGCTACCGGCGTTGCCCGAGCCGTTTTGCACACCGCTGTTGTCCAGGGTGATGACGTTGCTGGTATCGGAGATGGCATTGGTCGGCGTAAAGGTTGCGGTCCAGGTGATGCCGCCATCGCCACTGCTGACGGCGCTCAAGGTGCCGTTGGCAATGGTCAGGTCGGCATTGGAAAAACCGGTCACCGCTTCACTGAAGGTGATGGTCACCAGCGACGTTTCACCGATGCTCAACGCATTGTCGGCCACCACGATGGTGGCTGTCGGAAACACGGTATCGATGGTGTAGTTGCCGGAGTTGGTGGTGCCGCTGCCGGTGTTGCCGACCCCATCGGTCACACCGGTATTGTTAAGGGTGATGACGTTGCTCGAGTCATTCACGCCGACGGTTGGCGTGAAGGTCGCGGTCCAGGTGATGCCGCCGTCACTGCTGCTCACCGCGGTCAAAGTGCCGTTGGCGATGCTCAGGTCCGCGTTGGTGAAACCGCTCACCGCCTCGGAGAAGGTAATGGTCACCAGCGAGGTTTCGCCGGCACTCAGGGTAGGGTCGGCCAGGACGATGGTCGCGGTAGGGCGGACCGTGTCGATGGCGTAGTTGTTGGAATCGGTGGTGCCGCTACCGGCGTTGCCCCCCAGATCAGCCACGCCGGTGTTGTCCAGGGTAATCAGGTTGGTCGTGTCGTTGATGCTCGCGGAAGGCGTGAAGGTCGCCGTCCAGGTGATGCCGCCATCGCTGCTGCTCACCGAGGTCAACGTGCCGTTGGTAATGGTCAGGTCAGCGTTGGTGAAACCGCTGACCGCTTCACTGAAGGTGATCGTCACCAGAGAGGTTTCGCCGATTCTCAGCGCGGTGTCCGCGACCACAATGGTTGCCGTCGGCCGCACGGTGTCGATGGCGTAGTTGTTGGAGTCGGTCGTGCCACTGCCCACGTTACCGCTGGCGGCAGCTTGCACGCCGGTGTTGTCCAATGTGATCTGGTTGGTCGTATCGGTGATGCTCGCAGTCGGGGTGAAGGTGGCGGTCCAGGTGATGCCGCCATCGCTGCTGCTCACCGAGGTCAATGTACCGTTGGCAATCGTCAGGTCGGCGTTGGTGAACCCGGTCACGGCCTGGTTGAAGGTGATGGTCACCAGTGACGTTTCACCGATTCTCAACGCAGTGTCGGCCACCACGATGGTGGCCGTCGGCAGCACCGTATCGATGGTGTAGTTGCCGGAATTGGTGGTGCCGCTGCCGGTGTTGCCCGCCCCATCGGTCACACCGGTATTGTTCAGGGTGATGACGTTGCTCGAGTCATTCACGCCGACGGTCGGGGTGAATGTAGCGGTCCAGGTGATGCCCCCGTCGCTGCTGCTCACCGCGCTCAAGGTGCCATTGGCAATCGTCAGGTCAGCATTGGTGAAACCGGTCACTGCCTCGGAGAAGGTGATCGTCACCAGCGAAGTTTCGCCCGCTGTCAGCGCGGTATCGGCCAGCACGATCGTGGCGGTCGGGCGCACCGTGTCGATGGCGTAGTTGTTCGAGTCGGTGGTGCCGCTCCCGGCGTTGCCCGACAGATCGGCCACGCCGGTGTTGTCCAGGGTGATCAGGTTGGTCGTGTCGTTGATGCTCGCGGAAGGTGTGAACGTGGCGGTCCAGGTGATCCCGCCATCGCTGCTACTCACCGAGGTCAACGTGCCGTTGGCAATGGTCAGGTCGGCGTTGGTGAAACCGCTCACCGCTTCGGAGAACGTGATCGTCACCAGAGAGGTTTCGCCGATTCTCAGCGCCGTGTCTGCGACCACGATGGTTGCCGTCGGCCGCACGGTGTCGATGGCGTAGTTGTTGGAGTCGGTAGTGCCGCTACCCACGTTGCCAGTGGCCGCAGCCTGCACGCCGGTGTTGTCCAATGTGATCAGGTTGGTCGTATCGGTGATGCTGGCAGTCGGGGTGAACGTGGCGGTCCAGGTGATACCACCGTCACTGCTGCTCACCGCGCTCAACGTGCCGTTGGCAATGGTCAGGTCAGCGTTGGTGAAACCGGTCACGGCCTGGTTGAAGGTGATGGTCACCAGTGACGTTTCACCGATTCTCAACGCAGTGTCCGCCACCACAATCGTCGCGGTCGGCGGGGCGGTGTCGATGGCGTAGTTGCCCGAAGAACTGATCCCGCTGCCGGTATTGCCCGCCAGATCGGCCACGCCGGTGTTAGCCAGGCTGATGACGTTGGTCGCGCTGATGATGCCTGCGGTCGGGGTAAACGTTGCGGTCCAGGTGATGCCGCCGTCACTGCTGCTCACCGCGGTCAACGTGCCGTTGGCGATGCTCAGGTCGGCGTTGGTGAAACCGGTCACCGCCTCGGAGAAGGTGATGGTCACCAGCGAGGTTTCACCCGCTGTCAGTGTCGTATCGGCCAGCACGATCGTGGCGGTCGGGCGCAGCGTGTCGATGGCGTAGTTGTTGGAGTCGGTGGTGCCGCTGCCGGCGTTGCCCGCCAGATCAGCCACGCCGGTGTTGTCCAGGGTAATCAGGTTGGTGGTGTCGTTGATGCTCGCGGAGGGCGTGAAGGTCCCGGTCCAGGTGATGCCGCCATCGCTGCTGCTCACCGCGGTCAACGTGCCGTTGGTAATGGTCAGGTCAGCGTTGGTGAAACCGCTCACCGCTTCACTGAAGGTGATCGTCACCAGAGAGGTTTCGCCGATTCTCAGCGCCGTGTCTGCGACCACGATAGTTGCCGTTGGCCGCACGGTATCGATCGCATAGTTGTTGGAGTCGGTAGTCCCGCTGCCGGCATTACCGACAGCATCGCTGACCCCGGTGTTGTCCAGGGTAATCAGGTTGGTCGTGTCGGTGATGCTCGCGGAGGGTGTGAAGGTCGCCGTCCAGGTGATGCCGCCGTCACTGCTGCTCACCGCGCTCAACGTGCCGTTGGCAATCGTCAGATCGGCATTGGTAAAGCCGCTCACCGCCTCGGAGAAGGTGATGGTCACCAACGAGGTTTCGCCGATTCTCAGCGCCGTGTCCGCGACCACGATGGTGGCGGTCGGACGGAGTGTATCGATCGCATAGTTGTTGGAATCGGTGGTGCCGCTGCCGGCGTTACCCGCCAGGTCGCTGACCCCGGTGTTGTTCAGGGTGATCAGGTTGGTCGTGTCATTGACGCTGGCCGTCGGGGTAAAGGTCGCCGTCCAGGTGATGCCGCCATCGCTGCTACTCACCGCAGTGAGCGTACCGTTCGCAATCGTCAGATCGGCATTGGTGAAACCGCTGACCGCTTCGCTGAAGGTAATGGTCACCAGCGAGGTTTCGCCAATACTCAGGCTGGTATCGGCCACCACAAGGGTCGCGGTCGGCCGCACGGTATCGATGGCGTAGTTGTTCGAATCGGTGGTGCCACTACCGGCGTTGCCTACCGAGTCGCTGACTCCGGTGTTGTCCAGGGTGATCAGGTTGGTCGCATCGGTGATGCTGGCGGTCGGGGTGAAGGTCCCCGTCCAGGTGATGCCGCCGTCGCCGCTGCTCACCGCGCTCAAGGTACCGTTGGCAATGGTCAGGTCGGCATTGGTGAGGCCGGTGACCGCTTCGTTGAAGGTGATGGTCACCAGCGACGTTTCGCCGACCCTGAGGGCCGTATCGGTAAACACGATGCTGGCGGTCGGGCGTACGGTGTCGACCGTGTAGTTATTGGAATTGGTGGTGCCGACGCCGGCGGTGCCCAGACCGTTTATCACCCCGGTGTTGTCCAGGGTGATGACGTTGGTCGTATCGGAAATACTGGCGGTCGGTGTAAACGTGGCCGTCCAGGTGATGCCGCCATCGCCGCTGCTTACCGCACTCAAGGTGCCGTTGGCGATGGTCAGGTCCGCATTGGTGAAACCGGTCACGGCCTCGGAGAAGGTGATCGTCACCAAGGACGTTTCGCCGATGCTCAGTGTGGTGTCAGCCACCACAATGGTTGCGGTCGGCGGCGGCGAATACGCGGTATTGAGTACACCACCGTCGTTATAGATTGTCGCGACGGAGGTCGGCGAGGTGCCGGTTGTCCCCCCGCCCAGCGCGGCACCACCAGCACCACTGGCCGCAGCATTACCGGCCAGGGCCGCGAAGTTGGCTGCTGTGATCAGCAGCGTGCCTTTGTTCCAGATCGCACCGACGCCCCGGCCGCCCACGCCGCCATTGCTGGCATTGCTGCCCTGGCCACCGCCACCGCCACCGCCGCCACCGCCGCCAATGTTGTTGCTGATGGTCGACGTGCCGACGATGGTCATGGTGCCGGTGCTGGCGTTGTAGATCCCGCCCACCGCGTTGCCGCCGGCGCCACCCACTTTGTCCCAACCGGCGCCGCCGCCACCGCCACCAATGGAAATCGTGCCATTGGTGGCCGTCGCACCGTTACCGCCGTTGCTGTAATAGGAAACACCCAGCCCGCCGGCTCCGCCAGTGGTGGTACCGCCGCGACCGCCCATGTGGGTCGCGTCATAACCGCCGCCGTAACCACCTGCGCCACCGCCGCCCGCACCGCCGCCCAACGTGCCGGTACCCGGACCTGCCGAACCGCCATGCCCGCCGCCCTGGCCGCCCAAACCGCCACCACCACCACCGCCACCGCCGTAAAACGAGCTTGTTACACCGCCGCCGCCACCACCACCGGAAGCAGCGTTGGAGGTCACGGTAACGTTGCTCAGGGTCAGAATCCCTGCGTTGAAAATCCCCCCGGCCATCGCGCCCGTGGCACCGTAGCCACCGTTGCCGCCCGTACCCGACACCAGGCCACGGGTGATCACCAGACCATCGAGCGTCACGGTACTGCCAGACGTCACTTCAATCACTCGGGTCCTGTACTGACCATCGAGAATCACGTCAGCCGCGCCGTCGTTGTTCAAGTCGCCATCAACGGTGATGTTCTTGTTGATCAGCAGTTCGGACGTCAGCTGCACCGTCATGCTGCTGTTAAAGGTGACGATGTCGCCGTTCTGCGCCGAGGCGATGGCAGCACGCAACGAGCCGACGCCCGTGTTGGCGTTGGTGGTGGCTGTCCAGGTGGCCAGGCCCCATTGATAGTCGCTCATGGCCGTGGTCGAGAGGACGTTGGCGCTTTCGATGTTGCCAGTGGCGATTTCCAGGTCCCAGTCTCCGCCCAGCCCGGTGCGATTGCTGGAAGCGGCCACGTCGCGGCCGGTCATTTGCGCCAGGGAGTCGACGAAACTCAAGCCCCGCTCACCTTCGGCGGTGTAGCAACCGTAGATCAAAATGTCGCCGCCGACGTTCATGTCCTTGCCGATTTCCGCCAGCACCGCGCTGCGGGCCGCGACGTTGTCGGCCGACAGGTAGCTATTGCCCAGCCACAGATCACCCGCGTTGCCGTGAGCGATGATCTGCACCGAACTGATGCCCTGATGGCCGTCCAGATAATCGGCAATCTGCTGCAGGCCATCTTTGGTGGCATCCAGCTCAATCACCTGAGTGCCGGGCGCGACGCCCTGAAGCAGGCTGTCGGCGTCCTTGACCCGTGAATCGACGAACACCACGCTCTGCCCCGGCACTGCAGCGGGGGCCGGTGCTGGCGTGGCATCGGCCTGGCCGTGGGTGTCTTTGCTGGCGAGCGGCTGGTCGGCAGTCGGCGCCTTGACTGCTTCGGCGGTGGTATGGCTGTCAGCCTGGGCGGTGTCGGCAACCGTGGCGGCCACCGCGCCGTCGAACAGCATGCGTGGTTCCAGGGACATAATCATTGGCGAGGCCAGCGCTCGTGCGCCTTTGGTAACCCGCGACTTGCCTTTGCTCCACCACATGCTGCTCACCCGGACTCGAACTTTGTTGACGCATCAATGAAAACGCCGCGATCAACTGATCGCGGCGTCGGCTTTCATACGAATGACATTGGCGGCGCTGGCTGAGCCATCGAGCCAAAAGGACAACTCTGCGTACTGCTTGAACAAGTCCGGCGGCAGGATCGTGCGCCTGGACTGCAATTGGACCTTGGCCTTCACCTTGTGCAGCCCCGAGAGGCCGAGGGCCTGGTCGAACTCCGGTGCGTCGTAGGCCAAATGATCGAAGTCATGTTCGAACCAGGGTTCACCGATGAAGTCGTAGACCAGCCGCATCACCCGCTCCGGTGCCTGGCTCAGCAGGTCGTAATCGATGATCAACAGCGAGTCGGCGTGTTCGCCGTAATAGGCTTCCTTGAGGGCGGCCCAGGAAAATCCCACCAACCGATTGCGCTGGGCCAGGGTTTCGCAGCGGCTGTAGACCGTGTTGCGCTCGACCGCATCGCCGAACAGCTTGGTGTTTTCGAAGGGGTTGGCGCGGTACAGGCGCTCAAGGCTGTCCATGACCCAGGCGACATTGCGCACACAGGCAATGATCTTGGCTTGGGGGAACAGATCACTGATCGCCGGCAGGCGCGAACTCCACAGGCGGTTCGTGTCGAACACCACCGGTTTGTCGGCCTTGTCGGCGTAGAAAGAATCGAACAGGCCGCGCAACAGACGACGACGCAGGTCGGTGTCGATCACCGCACCAAATTCGCTGCCGGCGCTGCATTGTTCCAGAACACCGGAAAATAGCGCGCCAACGGGGCTGGTCATGCCAGCATGAAAGCGAGGGTTCTGCAAAAGAATGGCAGAAAGCAGGGTCGAGCCTGAGCGCGGCAAGCCGGAGATAAAGTGGAACTGTTGCAATCCATTCACCCGTCATTCAGTCCTTTGTACGAGGGAGCGTAGACCATGAATAGCGTTGCGACTAGTGGTGCTTTGATATCAAATCGGAGCTAAATCGACTGGAAAAAGAGATTTATATAACGACCTGCAAGATGAATCGTTTAAGCGCTGAATCATGGTTATTTCAGTACATACAAGCGCGCCTCGGCGCCTCCCGCCCGGGTTTCGCTGACACGTTGCCAGCCCACAGGCAAAGGGGCGAACTCGTCCGGCACATCGACGGTACCAATCAACCACACCCGACCAATGTCTTTGGGCAAGCTGCCAAGGTTATCCAGATAGACATCATTGGTCACCAACGTGCCGAAACCGTAAGCGTTCGGCCGGCTCGACCTGCCATCGGCCAACGGCGGCGTGTACAGCAACGGTTGGGTGTCTGTCCGGTTGTAATAGACGTAACTCAGGTACCAGAGCATGTCGCTGGTGACGATCCGGTCGCCGAGGGTGAAGTGCTGGTTCACGTAGTTGACCATGACGCTGATCTGATCGTCGGTATCCACCGTGGCATTGTTCTTCAAACCCACCATCTCGAGGCCGACAAACAGCATCAGTACTGCCAGCGCCAATACCTTGAAGTCTGCGTACAAGCGATCGACGGCCAGCGCCACAAGCATCGGCACGCCCAGGGCATAAGCGGTCAGGTAACGCTCGATGAACACCGGCGATACGAACGAAACCGCAAACACCAGCAACAAGGGGAGAACGGTGTAGATCACCGCCAGCGCACTGCCACGGAAAACACTACGGTCCCGCACCAGCGCCACGCCCGCCAGGGCCGACAGCGCCAGTGGCAGCGTGATAAAAATCAGTATGGGCAGGTTCTCGCCCTCGTCCTGGATCAGGAACGACCAGATCATCGAAGGCAATGAACCGAGCGTGACGGGCGCCTCCCAGCCCACATCGCCATTGGCCTTGAGCTGATCCATGTGCTGGAGCAGATCGATCAGGTTGGGCACCCATGGCAGGTACAACGCCACAATGGCCGCATTGGCCAGCCACCAGCCGGAGCGCTGAATGTGCCGCAATCGATACCCTGGCTGCACGCGGATCAGTCCCAGATACAGCCAGTGGCAGAGCACGCACAGCGCCGTGAAGTAATGGGTGTAGAACGCCGCACTCATCAGCAGGGTGTAAATCACCAGATAGCGGGTACGTTGCGGCTGCCTGATCCAATACATCAGGGCGATCGTGGCTCCGATCAGCCACAGGCCCAGCAGCGAGTACATCCGCACTTCCTGGCTGTAACGCACTGCCGTGGGTAGCAGCGCCAGCAGGACCCCGGCCAGCAACGCGGCGCGGCGGGTAGCGAGCAAATCCACCAGCCAGACGCCGAGCCCCACCGTGGCAATTCCCGGCAGCGCACTCAGGCTGCGAATCGAAAAAATGCCGTCGCCAAACAGCTCGATCCAGCCATGCAGCAGCATGAAATACAGGGGTGGATGAACATCATGGGCCGCGTGCTGCCAGATTCCGGCCAGGGAATACTGGCTCAGCAACAGGCTGGAACCTTCGTCGCCCCAGATCGCCGCCGCCGTCAGGTCGTAAAAACGCACCAGCGCGGCCAATGCCAGGATCGGCAACAGCCAGTGCTCCCGCGCCCATCGAAGCAAGCGGCGGGCAGCCGCCCACGACCCCGGCGTTGCGTGCGGGTCCTGGGTGTCGCCCAGCGGTGTTTCTCTGCGCGCCTCCATTGCCTCCCCTTTTTTCGACCCAGTGAGCTTCGATCCGGTGGGCTTCGACCCAGTGAGCGACGCCGTGAATACCCAGCGTCCCAAGCACTGTAGGACAGGCGCGGGGCCGTCGTCGATGCTGGCCTTGCGACGGACGACGTCCGGCAATCATTCCGATCAACGTCTACGCTTTGGCGTGGCGTGACCCAGCCACGGAGATGAATGGAGTCGGCTGAATCACAACAATCACCCGGATAACCGGGCCTGCAACGTGACGCTTCAGACACTAACCTGAGGGATGAGGAACAATGGAAGTATTCATGGGCACTATCCAACCTTTCGCCTTTAACTTCGCCCCTAACGGCTGGGCCCTGTGCAACGGCCAGACGCTGGGGATCTCACAATACCAAGCGCTTTTCTCACTGCTGGGAACCTACTATGGAGGCAATGGCACCACCAATTTCATGCTGCCCAACCTGCAAGGCCGTCTGCCGATGGCCCAGGGCAATGGCCTGGGCCTGACCCCACGCGTCATCGGCGAAGTCTCCGGCACTGAGAACGTCACCGCGACCATCAATAACCTGCCCAACCATACCCACGCCTTGTCCGCGCTCACGGCCACCACCACCCTGCAACTGGCCAGCCCGGCGAGCAACCCGGTCACCAACCCGACTGCGACCAACTCGTACATCGGCGCCTCGGGCGGCGGGCCCGGCTCGGCGAGTATTTACTCCGACCAGCAAGGTGCCGCGGCCGTGCCGCTCAAGGGCGTAGCCAGCGCGGTGACGGGGGAAATCTCGTCCGCCGGCAACGGTTTGCCCATGGCGGTGATGAACCCGTTCCTGGTGCTCAACTTCAGCGTCGCCCTGAATGGGTTGTTCCCTTCGCGTAACTGAGGATTTGGCCGGGGGTTCAAATCCCCCGGCCACTTTTGCTTGATGGAGTGATGCCATGCTGCAACAGGTTCAAAGCCAACACTTTCAGGCACTGCTGGGCAAGACGGGGACGTTGCGGCTGCCCGATGGCAGTGAATTGCCGATCCATATCGATACCCTTGAAGAAACGCCCCGCTCACAGATGCCAAAAAGCGAGCGCATGCCGTTCAGCGTCGAGTTCAACAGCCTGCAACCCACCGATTTTGTCGATGGGTTGTGTGCGATGGAGTTGCCGGAACTGGGCCAGGTAGACAATATTTTTGTTTCGCGAGTACCGGCCATGGGGCGTGATCCGCAACTGGGGTACTTCTACATCGCGTTCAACTGAACAATGTGGGAGCGGGCTTGTGGCGAGGGGGCTTGCCCCCGTTGGGCCGCGCAGCGGACCCAGTATCTGCGAGCGCTGCGCACTCGAACGGGGGCAAGCCCCCTCGCCACACAAGCCCGCTCCCACAGTTTGATCGACGGTGTTTTCAACCCTGTGGGTACCACACCAACCGCTCCGCCGCCGGGCTGCGCTCTTCAACCTGAAATCCCAGCGCCAGGTAATGCTGGCGCGCATGGGGATTATTGGCCCAGACCACCGTCGCCACCGGGCAGCGGATTTGTTGCGCGGCTTTCTGCACGCCTTGCAGTACCGTCCGACCGTAACCCTTGCCTCGGGCCTGTGGGATAAACGCCAGGTACAGCACGCGAATTTCATTGGGGCCGAAGTCAGTGGTCAGCGCGCCGATGGCCGTGTCGAGTTTCTCGATCACGTAATGCATGGCGTTGGGGAAGTTCTCCCCCAGCCCTTGTTCCTGCACCTTGAATTGCTGGGCAACCACCTGCTCAACCACCTCCTGCTCACCGTCGACCCACTGCAAATCCGGCCGCGCCGACTGGTAAAGGCTGTGCTGAAAAGGTCCATCGCTGGTCCGCGAAGGCCTGACCACCAAACCGTCCGCTGTCACTGAATCGCTGTTCGCCATCGCTGCTCTCCCTTAAAAACCGCTTTCCCTGACACCCAAGGCCGCCATGCGCCACCAGGCAACGCCCAGCAACGACTCGCCGCTGCCCTGCAACACCACAATGCCGCGCAAGGGTTGCACCGGTGTCGGCGTATTTTCGAGGATGCTCAACCGCGCGCCGTACTGCGCTTGTACCGGCTCGGCACGCTGATGCTGATCCCGGCGCACGGCAATCGGCCCGTGATGATCGGAAGTCAACGCTTCCTGATCGACATAAGCCACGCCGTTGGTGTCGATTTCGCTCAATTGCACGGCGATTGCCGGGTGCATCGGGTCATCGGCGATGAACCGTCCGCGGGCTCCCGGGGCAACACGCCAGAGTTCGGCTTCGGCCAGATAACCGCGCAACCGGGCGCCGTCTTCGACCACCCGTGCCAAAGGATCCTTGGTCGAAAGCCAGCGACCGACCACTAACTGCGGCAGCAAATCACGCACCTTGCCGGCGTGAGGTGCGCGCAGCAGCAGACGTTCGCGTTGAGCGGCCAGGCCTCGATATTCGGCCACGGCTTCGGCCAGGCGCTGTTCGACGATTCCGGCGTCAGCGGCGGTTTCGCTGCGGCCGGCCTGACGACGCATCTGCAACTGCTGGATCTGGATTTCGCGACGGACGATGGCCTGGCGTGAGTCCAGATCCGGTGATTCCAGCTCAATCAGTACCTCACCTGGAGCGACGACCTGGCCATCGTGCACATTCACCGTTTTGACCCGCGCCGCCACCGGCGCGTGCAGGGCGCTGGCGCGTCCTGCCTCAAGCATCGTCGGCAACTCCACCGCGCTGCGCCAAGGCAACGCCAGCAGCAACAACAACCCGAGCAACGTCAGGCCGCTGAGCAGTACCCGAGGCGCATGCGCCTGTTCGCGACGGCTCCACCATTGCCGCCACTCGCTCAGGATCGGCAGGAAGATGAACCACACCAGTTCCACCAGCATCAGGAAGATCCCCAATACCTTGAAGAACAGGTGATAAACCACCAGCGCAATCCCGAAAAACAGCGCCGCGCGCCACAACCACGCGCCATATCCCCAGATCAGCAAACGCCGCTGCATCTTCGGCGACCACGGCTCCGGCGCCGGGGCCGCGTAGCCAAACAAAAACTCGCGCAGCCGCCAGCGGCACAAGGCAAAGGCCCGCCCCTGAAGGTTGTCCACTTCCCAGAAATCGCTGAGCAAGAAGTAGCCATCGAAACGCATGAACGGGTTGAGGTTGATCACCAGCGTGGTGATCCAAGTCGCGCTGGCCAGCATGAACGCCGCCGTGCGCCCGGGGCCGTCAGGCAGCAGTGACCAGGCAAGCAGCGCGATACACGCCAACACCAGTTCCGCCAGCACCCCGCCGGCACCGATCAGCAACCGCGCACGTCTATCGTTGACCCGCCAGGCGTCGCTGACGTCCGTGTAAAACATCGGCAGCAGCACCATGAACGCCACACCCATGCTCTGCACCCGACAACCGGCGCGTTTGGCCATGAAAGCATGGCCGAACTCGTGGCACAGCTTGGCAAAAAACAGCGCCACAGCGAACGCCAGTGCCCCGCCGATGCTGAACAGGTGCGGAAACGTGGCGATGAATCGCTGCCAGTCCCGTGACACCAGAAACACCCCGAGCCCCAGCGTCGCGGGCAATCCGTAGCGCAATGCGCGCGGGCCAAAACGCTCCAGCCACGGCCAGACGCGATTGAGAAAGGCGTCCGGGCGCCACAGCGGAATCCGGAAAAACAGGTATTGATGCAGCAGGATTTGCCACAGGCTCTGGCGCTGAGCCGCGGCCTTCAGGCTGTAACTGGCGCGCTGCGACGGGTCGAGGGCGCTGATCAGGTCGTGGCCCCGCAGAAACTCCAGCAATTGCTCAAGCGCCGCGCCATCGAGCGGCAACCCCGGCTCGCGGTTGGCGGCACGCAGCACTTGCTCGGGATCGCCCAAGGACCAATGGCGCAGCAAGCGCATCGCCGCCGCACCCAGTTTGAAATAACGCCCGCGCACCGGGTCGGCCAAGGTCCAGCGCGGCGATCCGTCCAGGGCGGGGGCCGCCGCCGACAATTGCAGGTCTGCCCGCAGGCTCGGCAGGCTCATCTAAAGGCCCACGCTCTGACGCAACCCGGCCAGCGGTCGACGCAACAGATACAACGCCAGCGGCGCACGGTCGCCGAAGACTTTCGCGGTGCCGCGCAAGCCAATGCGTGGCGGTGCGGCATCGAACGTCGCATCCAGTCGATAAGCCAGTTGCCCGGCAGCGGTAGGCTGCGCTTCGTAGGCCGAACGTTCGAGTCTGGCCAGGTGCCGCTGCAGCGGATCACTGTCGAGAAACAGCGCGACCTGCGCCCCCGGTTCCAGGGCAATCGCATCGCCCACGGCCAATTCGATGCGCAATTCGGCCTGGTTCGGGTCGGCGATTTCCATCAGCCGCTCGCCGGTCTGCACCGGTTTGCCGGTCCAGCGCTCGGCGTCGGCGAACACCGCGATGCCGTCCCGCTCGGCGCGTACTTCGCTGCGTTTGAGCAGTTCACGGGCGTAATCCCGTTCGGCGCGTTTCTGCTCGACGCGGGCCGCCAGCAGATCGATTTTCGAACTGGATTCGGCATCGGCAAAGGAGCGTTGAGAGTTGGCCTTGAGTTCCGCTTCGGCAACGCCCAGGGCGCGCCCGGCCACATCGGCCTGAGCCTTGAGCGTGGTGCTTTCGAAGCGCAGCAGCAGGTCGCCGGTTTTCACCGTCTGGTTGGGTTTGATCAGGAACTCGGCGATCACCCCGTCCAACGGCGCCGCAACCACCCGGCCACCCAATGGGACGACTTCAGCCGGTGCCAGCACCGACTGGCGAACCGGAATCAGTAACCCGAGCAACAACACGGCGACCAGCGTCACCTGTCGCTTGCGCGTCCAGCGCAGTCGCCAGGGTTTGCGCGGCTGCTGCGCCAGCCAGGCGTGGCTGTAGGTGTCGCCCAGTTGCGATAGCAGCACTTGCTCGGAAGGGTTCCACGGCACATCCCGCGCCAGCCACAAACCACCGAACACCTCGCCTTGGTGATCGATCAGCGGCAACCAGAACACCTGAGCGGCTGACAGACTTTGCCAGTCGGCCTGAATGGATTCGCTGAGCAGATCGGGCGTGATCACCCGCGCCTGCTTCAGCACTCCAAGCTTGAACAGCTGCGCGACCGCTTGCTCGACAAACGCCACGAACGGCGCATTCGGGTCCACGGCACTGACGCCGGTCACCGCCTGTACCTTGCCGGCGATCAGCAGCGCGGCATGGCGGAAACCGAACAGCGCCTGGCCGTCATTGACCAGGCTGTAAGCCAGTTGCGAAGGATTGCGAGCGGCGCGGGTCTGGCGTTCGAGGTCAAGAAACCTTGCAAACACCTGTTCGGCGCCACCCGTCACCGGGGCGTTCATTTGAGCTCCGCGAAATGCGCCGTTCCGCTCATGCCGGCCAACAGACCGTTGGCGTTGGGCAGCGCCGCCACCAGCAGCAAGGTCTGGCTGCCTTCATCGATTCGCGCACCGAGGCGTTTGACCGTGGCATCCAGCGGCTGACCGGTTTCATCAGGAACAAAGCTGAACGTCTGGCCGGGCTTGAGTTTGCCCATCCAGCGCGACGGCACCAACAGATGAATTTCCAGGGTGCGGTTATCGACCACGTCCAGCAACGGTGTACCGGCGGCAACGCTTTCGTAGCGTTTGACCTTGCGTTCGACGACCTGACCATCGAACGGCGCGACCACGCTGCAACGCTTGACCTGAACCTGATAAACCTGAGATTGCGCCTGGGTTTCGCTGACCTTGGCCTCGGCCCGCGCCACTTCAAAGCGCCCGACCGAATTCAACGCCGCCAGTTGCCTGTTATGGGCCAGCTCCTCACCGGCGCCCCGGTTGGCGGCCTGAGCCGCGTTGAGCTGCGCTTGATAAGCCGAACAGTCAAACCGTGCCAGGGTATCGCCCTTTTTGAACGACTCGCCCTCACTGAACGGCAACTCGACAATCCGCCCCGACAACTCGCTGGCGAGCACCGCCTGATCCCGGGCTCGCAGCACACCACGGGCTTCACTGCTGGCTGACGTATTCCCACCGACCGCGCTGCTTTCCAGCAAGGGATCGTCTGGCGTAGGCGTTTGCGCCTGTACTACGCACGTTACAAAGGTCAATCCAATAACCCAAATACGAAAACGCCGCATAACCGTAACTCCCTGACGGATGAGCGGAGTCTATGACAGCGGGGATGAGCGTCAAGCTGGATGGCCATCATTGGTTGAAAGAGCGTGCTCGCTGATCAGTATTAATTGCCTTACAAATCCCCCAGATTAGCGCTGTGCCATCTCTGCCACCGGATACACCGACTCCCATCCCCCACCCAACGCCTTGTACAAACCCACCATCGCCAACGACACCCCGGTCGAGCTTTCGACCCACTGCTGCTGGGTCGCCAGCAATTCACCTTGCACAGTGAGGACGTTGACGAAATCCACCACGCCTTCGACGTACTGCTGTTGCGCGGTGCGCAGGGCGATCTGGTTTTGGCGCACGGCTTCGGCGAGGCTGTCGCGGCGCAACTGGCTGGCGTTGTAGGCGGTGAGTTGATCGTCGATTTCATGCCAGGCCCGCAGCACGGTTTGCTGATAGGCCAGCGCAGCTTCCTGTTGTTGGGCTTCGCGCAGGTGCAACATGCCGCGCAGGCGACCGCCGTCGAACAACGGCAGGCTCAATTGCGGGCCGATGCCGAACGAGCGCGAGCCCCACGAGCCGAAATCGCTCAGTTGCAGGGCTTGCGAACCGATGTTGCCCGACAGGGTGATTCGCGGATAGAAGTCACCCTTGGCCACGCCGATGCTGGCGGTAGCGGCATGCAGACGGGCTTCTGCCTGACGGATGTCCGGGCGGCGCTCGGCCAATTGCGACGGCAAGCCGATGGCGACCTGACGCGGGGTTTGCGGCACGGGAGTGTCTGTGGATAACTCGGCGGACAGCGCTTGCGGCGGTTCGCCCATCAACAGGCTCAGTGCGTTGATCAGTTGCGACTGACGCTGCTCCAGTGCCGGCAAACGTGATTCGATAGCCGCCACTTGCGCAGCGGCTTCGGCGACGTCCAGATCCGTCGCCACACCATCGGCCAGGCGCAATTGCGAGAGTTTCAGGCTGTGCCGGGCGACGTCGAGGTTCTGCTCGGTGACGGCCCGGGTACTTTGCACACCGCGCAATTGAATGTAGTCCTGAGCGGTTTCGGCGAGCACCGACAGCAGCACACCGCGACGATCGTTTTCCGCCACTTCCAGAGTGGCGTCGGCGGCTTCGGTTTCGCGGCGCACACGGCCCCAGAAATCCAGTTCCCAGGAGGCGGAAAAACCGGCGTCCCACAGGTTGAACGCCGAGTCGCCATTATTGCCCGACGGATCGTTCAGGCCTTCACCACTGCTGCGTTTACGCCCGTAGCTGCCGGTGGCGGCGGTATTGGGATAGCGGTTGGCGGTGCTCACCTGGCGCGCGGCGCGGCTTTGCTGCAAGCGGCTGCTGGCGAGTTTCAGGTCGAGGTTGTCGGTCAAGGCGCGTTGAGTCAGGGCCGAGAGTTTCGAGTCGTGGAAAACCTCCCACCAGCGTTCGTCCATTTTGTTGGGAGCGACCTGACTGGCGGCGGCTTTGGTTGGTTTGGACCATTCGGCCACTTGTTGCGGCTGAGGTTTCTGGAAGTCAGGGCCGACGGTGCAAGCACTCAATGAAAACAGGCTCAACACAAAAACCACTGAATGAATACTGACCCTGTGGCGAGGGGGCTTGCCCCCGTTGGGCCGCGCAGCGGACCCAAAATTTGCGAGCGCTGCGCACTCGAACGGGGGCAAGCTCCCTCGCCACAAGGATGTGCGACTAACAAAGTTCATCGTTGCGCGACCTCATGCTCGCCGGTGCTGGCAGTATCAATCCTCGCCTCCACCGACATCCCCACCCGCAACCGCTCGGCCAATGGCTGGCCCGGCTCGAGGATGATTTTCACCGGGATCCGTTGCACAACCTTGGTGAAGTTGCCGGTGGCGTTGTCCGGTTTGACCGAGGCGAAGGTCACGCCAGTGGCCGGTGCGATGCTCTCGACGCGACCGCGCAGGGTTTCGCCGCCGAGGCTGTCGACGTGCACTTGCACGTCCTGCCCGGGTTGCACATCGGTCAGTTGGGTTTCCTGAAAATTGGCGATTACATAGGCCCGTTCCAACGGCACCACGGCCAGAATCTTGCTGCCCGGTGTGACATACACGCCGACCCGCACTGCGCGCTCGCCGACCATGCCGTCCTGGGGTGCAACGATGCGCGTATAGGACAGTTCATAGCTAGCCATTTCCAGCGCCGCTTGCGCTCGTTTCAGTCCACCTTCGGCCGCATCGCACTGTGCGGTCAGGATCTCCACCTGTTTGCGTTCCGCCGCCAGCACCGCCGTGGCATTGGCCAACCGGGCGCCGGCCTGATCGATGTGCGTGCGTGCTTGCTGAGCATTCTGCACCGTGCCAGCACCCACCCCGGCGAGGTGGTTGTAGCGGTTCAGTTCATGCTCAGCGAAGGCCATTTCAGCTTTCGCCGAAATCACCGTAGCCTGGGCCTGAGCGATCACCGATGTCTGACGTTCCAGAGTCGCCCGAGCGTTTTGCAATTGTGCCCTGGCCACCAGGGTTTCAGCGTCGGCGGCCTCAGCGGCAGCGCGCAGATCGCGGTCGTCGATCAATGCCAGTAACTGCCCGGCCTTGACCTGTTGGTTGTCTTCCACCAGCACATCCTTGATGAACCCCGCCACACGCGGCGCCACCAGGGTGAAGTCCGCCGAGATGAAGGCATCGTTGGTGCTCTGCTGTGTACGCTTGCCGAACAAACCCGGCGTCAGCAGGTAAATCAACACGCCGACCACCATCACTGCGGCAACGCCGACAGCAACTTTTTGCTTTGATTGAGTCGTCATAAGAACCTTCTGTTTCAGTGAAGCATTCAAGTCGGCGCGCGCGGTGGATAGATCCGCGTCGGCAGCCAGAAAATCAGCAGGATCAGCGCCAGTGCAACGCCGGCCATGCACAGATAAAGATCGGAGGACGTCAGCACCACGGCTTGTTGATGCAGTCGGTGAGCGAGACCAGCGCTAGTGCCGTCAACCAGCGGCGAGTTACCGAGGTTGTCCACCAGCATGGTCGAATGGAAATGCAGCCTTGCAGTGGTCAACGCCTCGATCACCCCGGTGGCGATCACCGCTGCCAAGCCTTTTACCGTGTTGAACCAGGCCGAGGCGAACGGCCCTTCCATCGGACTGATGCTGCCGGTAGAGAGCATCAACAGCGGCAACACGACCATGGGCTGACCGAAAATCTGCAGCCATTGCAGGACGTAGAAGTCATCGCGAATCCACACCGACGTCAGCTGCGAACCACCGAGGCAAGACAGCGCCAACATGCTCAGGCCGATCCCCAGCACCCAGCGGCAATCGACCCAACGCAGGTTGCACAGCGCCGCCACCAACGGCAGCGCGATCAACTGTGGCAGTGCCGCCAGCAGCATGATCGGCGCGGCCTGCACCGGGCGATAACCCTGGACCTGAGCCAGGTAACTGGAGGGAATGAGGACCACCGCGAGCAACACCACCAGCACGCCGGCCAGCGTCAACAGCGCGAACGACAGGTTGCGGATACCGAGCATCTGCAACTTGAAGAACGGAATCGGTTGCGACCACTCATTGATCAGAAACAGCACCAGCAACAGCAGCCCGCCGCCGAGCAGTCCGCAAATCAGACTCGACTCGAACCAGTCCAGCCGATTGCCTTGCAGAATGCCGATCACCAGCATGCAGATCGCTGGAAACCCCAGCAGCAAACCACGCCAGTTGAATGACTTGAAGCGTTCCAGCCGCAGCGGATCCTGGGGCAAACCGTAAGCCACCGCCGCCATGGCCACCAGGCACGGCGCGATGATTTGCCAGAAGGTCCATTGCCAGCCGACGTACTCGGTCCACAACCCGGCCAGCGGCGTACCAAGACCGGGACCGAAGGTTGCCGTCAAGGCGTAACCGGCCAGGCCGTAGAGCTTTACGTTGGCCGGCAGGAACCGCAAGGCGACGGTCATCAGCATGGGTGGCAGCGCACCGCCGGCCAGACCTTGCAAGGTGCGCATGACCAGCAGGCTTTCGTAATTCGGGGCAAACGGGCTCAGCACGCCCAACAAGGTGAACACACTGATGGCGCACAGGGTGAACCGCCGCAACGAGAACGTCACCGAACACCAAGGGGCAAACGCCATCGCGGCCACCGAGGTCGCGGTGTAGCTGGCGACCAGCCAGGTGCCTTCGTCATAGCCGATGGCCAACGCGCCACGGATATCGGCCAGGGCGACCTTGGTCACCATCTCGTTCAGGCCCGACACCAGCACCGCCAGCAACACACCCACCAGGCCAATGATGATTCGCGGGCCGAAGACCTGTGGCGTGATGGTGGCCGCTGGTTTGGCCGCAGCGAGAGGCGCCGTGACCGTGAGGGAAGTCATGTACTGCACGCTCCGGAAGGGGAATACCGAAGCATTTTAGGGAGCGCGGAAGCTTACGAAAATTGACTTATTGGCAGGTTATAAGTGCGCTTGATGCAGCAATTAGCTCCGGAAAACAACACAGATCCCCTGTGGGAGCGGGCTTGCTCGCGAAAAGGCCATCACCTTCAACATCAACGCTGACTGACACACCGCTTTCGCGAGCAAGCCCGCTCCCACAAGGGGTATGCGTCAACTCAAGTGGGTTGTGCAGCCATCCAGGTCTCGTCGCAACAGGTTTTGAGGGTTTCGCGCATCCAGCGGTGAGCCGGGTCCTTGTCGAAGCGCGGGTGCCAGGCCTGGGTCAGCATGATGGTCGGCAACGGAATCGGCAGGGTGAACGAGCGCAGCTTCAAGCCCAGGCGCCGCACGCTCAGCAATGCCTCTTTGGGCACCGGCAGAATCAGATCGGAATCCGGCAAGGCGAACATCGCCGCATGAAAGCTCGGCGCAATCACCGCCACCCGTCGCTCCAGCCCCAAGGCGTTGAGCGCTGTGTCGATCGGCCCACGGGCGATCCCCCGGCGCGACATGCTGATATGGGAAAAACCGGCGTAACGTTCGGCGGTGATCTCTTCATCGAACAGCGGGTGGTCCTCGCGCACCAGCCCGACAAAGTGGGTGGAAAACAGGTTCTGTACCTTCACTTCCGGCATCAGCGGTCGATTGTTGCTGACGCTTAAATCGATGCGTCCTTCGCGCAAGGCTTCGTCATCCCCATCGCCCTCTGGGACAAAGCGCAATTCGCAATGCGGAGCCTGACGCTCCATTGTGTCGAACAACTTTCCGCCGTAAACACCAACAAAGAAATCATTGGCGCGAATGCTGAACCGCCGGCGCAAACTGCCCAAATCCACGTCATCGGCAGAGCGGAACAGCAACGCGGCCTGTTCCACCAGATCCCTGACCTGCTCGCGCAGCTCCAGCGCCTTGGGTGTCGGTACCAGACCACGACCGGCACGCACCAGAATCGGATCGCCGATGGCCTCGCGGATTCGCGTCAGTGTTCGGCTCATCGCCGCCGGGCTGAGGTTCATCCGCCGCGCAGCGCCCACCACACTGCCTTCGTCGAGCAGGGCGTCGAGGGCGACCAACAGGTTCATGTCCGGGAGTTGCATGCTGAGCACTCGTGCCTGATCTGGATTGATGCAGACGCAATGCTAGCAAATATCCCCAAGTGAGGTGGTGCCTGGTCTGGCCCCATCGCGAGCAGGCTCGCTCCCACATGGGTTCTTTGTCGTACACAAAGTCTGCAGCCACCGAAAATCCCTTGTGGGAGCGAGCCTGCTCGCAATGGCGCCAGACCAGGCACCACAGAACCTAACGCTGCATCCCCCACTGCTTCACCGTCACCCGCTCCAACGTATCAAACACCAGATTCTCCACCAGCAACCCAATCAATATCACCACCGCCAATCCGGCAAACACCTTGTCGGTATACAGCTCATTACGATTCTGGAAGATGTACCAACCCAAACCGCCCTTGCCGCTGGTGGCGCCAAACACCAATTCAGCAGCGATCAGCGTGCGCCAAGCGAAGGCCCAACCGATTTTCAGCCCGGCAAGAATCGACGGCAACGCTGCCGGAATCAGGATGAACAACACGAAACGCATGCCCTTGAGGCCGTAATTGCGCCCGGCCATGCGCAGGGTTTCCGAGACACCAAGAAACCCGGCATAGGTGTTCAAGGCCAACGCCCAGAGCACCGAATGCACCAGTACAAAAATCAGGCTGTTCTGCCCCAGGCCAAACCACAGCAGCGCCAGCGGCAACAGCGCAATGGCCGGCAATGGATTGAACATTGAGGTCAGCGTACTCAGCAGATCACGACCGAACCGCGTCGATACCGCCAGCGTCGTCAGGACAAACGCCAGAACGATGCCAATCAGGTAACCCTTGAGCAAAACAACCAGCGAAATCCACACCTTGCTCAGCAATTCGCCACTGAGCAGGCCCTCCTGCAGCGCACTGGCGGTTTGCAAAAAGCTCGGCAGCAGCAGGTCGTTGTTCTGATATCGGGCGACGGCTTCCCAAAGCACCGCGAGCAAAATCAGGATCAGGCTTTTGCGCAGCCAGCCCTGCTGCCAGAGGCGCTGGCCGAGCGGTAATTCACGCTCCAGCGGTACGCGGGTCAGCGGCTGCAATACAGTTTCGTACTCGTTCCGCGCAGATGATGAATGGCTCATCGGGCAATCCTCCAATGGCTCAATAAGCGATGCGAATGTCGGCGAAATCCAGCTCACGCTCGGTTTCCGGGGACTGACCTTCATCAAACAGCAGCCGATGAATCCGCCGCGCCGATTCCTGGAACGCCACGCCACCCAAACTGTGCAAGTCGTATTGATGGCTGTGAACTTCCGCCCGCACCCGACCCGGATGGGGCGACAGCAGCAGGATCCGGTTGCCCACCACCAACGCTTCTTCGATGGAGTGAGTAACAAACAGCAGCGTGAAGCGCACCTCTTCCCAAAGCCGCAGCAACTCTTCCTGCATTTTGCGTCGAGTCAGCGCGTCGAGGGCGGCGAAGGGCTCGTCCATCAACAGGATCTTCGGCTGCATCGCCAAGGCGCGAGCAATGGCCACCCGAGCTTTCATGCCGCCAGACAAGGTATGCGGATAGGCATCGGCAAACGCCGCCAGACCGACCTTGTCCAGATAATGCAGTGCCCGCTCTTCAGCCTCTTTGCGTTTGAGGGTTCTGGAAGCGAGCAGCGGAAACATCACGTTCTGTTTGACGGTTTTCCACGGCGGCAGTTGATCGAACTCCTGGAACACCACGATCCGGTCCGGTCCTGGCGCATCGACCCGCTGGCCTTGCAGGCGAATCTCGCCCTCACAGGGCTGGATGAACCCGGCAACGGCTTTGAGCAATGTCGATTTGCCGCAGCCGGAAGGACCGAGCAGCACAAAGCGGTCCGCCGGATCAATCTCGAAACTGACCTGATGGGTCGCTCGAACCACACGCGCAGGCGTGCGGTATTCCAGGCTGACCTGGTCGACCGCCAGCAGCGCTTGGGCTGCAGCGATCGGCTTGCTGGCCGTGTGGCCTTGCAAAGGGGCGTTCATGTCGGTCAGCTCCCTTGCAGCGGTGTGGTGTCCTGGAAGAAGTAATCCTTCCACGACTCCGGCTTGTTTTTGATCGCGCCGACGCGGTAAAGGAACTCGGCCAGCGGGTAAGTGTTTTTCGGCGTGATGCTGAATTCGAACTGCGGGTTGTCGATGATTTTCAGCAGCGCCGCGCGGTCGATTTTGGCCTTGGTGACACGGATATAAGTGTCGGCCGCCGCGCCTTTGTCGTTCTGCGCAAACTCGGCGGCTTCGGTCAGCGCGGCGATGAAGGCTTTATAGGTTTTCGGGTTCTCGTTGCGGAATTTCTCGGTGGCGAACAGCACGGTCGGCGAGTTCGGGCCAAGTAAGTCATAGGTGTTCAGCACCACATGCACGTTGGGGTTTTCCAGCGCCTGATCCTGGAACGGCGGGTTGGAGAAATGCCCGCTCAATTCAGTACCGCCGGCGATCAGTGCCGCGGTGGCATCCGGGTGCGGAACGGCGATGGTGTACTTGTCGAGGCGATTGAACTCCTTGTCGCCCCATTGCTTGGCCGCCGCGTATTGCAGGAAGCGCGACTGCACCGAGACCCCGACCGCCGGCACCGCAATGCGGTCCTTTTCGGTGAAGTCGGTGATGGTTTTGACCTTCGGATTATTGCTCACCAGGTAGTAAGGGAAATTGCCCAGGGAAGCCACGGCTTTGACGTTCTGCTTGCCGTGAGTGCGGTCCCAAATGGTCAGCAGCGGGCCGACGCCAGCACCGGCAATGTCGATGGAACCGGAGAGCAACGCATCGTTGACTGCCGAGCCACCGGATAGCTGGGTCCAGTCGACCTTGATGTCGATGCCTTCCTGCTTGCCATACTTCTCGATCAGGTTCTGATCGCGCACCACGTTGAGCAGCAGATAAACGATGCCGAACTGTTCGGCGATACGGATTTCACCTTCGGCGTGAGCCACGGTCGGCGCCACCAGGCTGCCAGCGAGCAGGCTGAAACCCAGGCCGATGGCAGCAGCCAATGGGGCGAATGGAAGACGTTTGGACATGAGGATTCTCCGGAATCAGAAAGGCGCGTCGCCCTGGATGGTGGTGCGATACAGCTTGCGGCGCAGATGGCTGGGGCATCCGGCGGCGAGGTGGATCAGCGAGCGGTTGTCCCAGAACACCAGGTCGTGGGCCTGCCATTGATGGCGATAAATGTTTTGCGCCAACACGCTGTGGGCGTAGAGCTCATCGAGCAATTGTTTGCTCTCGTCTTCCGGCAAACCGACGATGCGGGTGGTGAAGCCCTCGCTGACGAACAACGCCTTGCGACCGTTTTCCGGGTGGGTGCGGATGATCGGGTGAACGACTTCGGCGACCTGAGCGAGTTGCTCAGGCGTCAGTGTCGGGCGCCAGTTGCCCTCGAATTTGCTCTCGCTGTAGCGCGCCGTGTAGGAATGCGCGGCCGAGCGACCTTCGACGGCTCTACGCAGCGCCTCGGGCAGGTTGTCCCAGGCTTTGTGCATGTCGGCGAACAGTGTGTCGCCGCCTTCGGACGGCAGCTCCTGGGCATGCAGCATCGAGCCCAGGCTCGGCAGTTCTTTATAAGAAAGATCGGAGTGCCAGAACTTGCCGGCGTCACCGAGGCCGATGGATTGGCCGTTTTCGATGATGTTGGAAACGATGAGGATTTCCGGATGCCCGGCCAGCAGGAACTGCTTGAGCACGTGGATCTGCAACACACCAAAACGGCGGCTGAAGGCGATCTGCTGTTCGGGGGTAATGCGCTGGTCGCGGAACACCACCACATGATGATCCAGGTGCGTGCGATGGACACGGGCAAAGTCCTGGTCATTGATCGGGCGGGACAGGTCCAGGCCGATGATTTCGGCACCGACGGCGCCGCTGAACGGGCGGACTTCGAAGGCTTGCGACGCGAGGGTGGCGGCGCTTATTGATACAGGCTTTGGAGAAAAAGAGACGGCGGACATAAAAATCACTCCCACGCACAGCACGCTCAAGGGCGCGCTTCGATCAAGAAACTCACGGAGGTCCCGTGTTGGTTCGTGTCGTGCGGCGCGCCGATTGGTCGGCAGGTACGCAGGAGAATGACTTTATAGGCATAAGAATTGAAATTTAAATACCGTTAGAGAATAACGATATGGCTTTTGACGTGCAGCGCCTGTGAGGCCGTCTTCGCGAGTAAACCGCTCCCACAGGATCTTCGGCAGTGACAAAAATCCATGCAAGGCACCCAAAGGTGCCTTTTTGCATATCTGGAAACGGCAAACCTGCATTGCCCTGTGTCACTCAGCACACTCAGTCTGATAACGTGCGCCTATCGATTGCAGCCGGTATGCTTGGCCCGCAACTTCATGGACGCTTGCTATGACTCTGACTGAATTACGCTACATCGTTACCCTCGCCCAAGAGCAGCACTTCGGCCACGCGGCCGAGCGTTGCCACGTCAGCCAGCCGACTCTGTCGGTGGGCGTGAAAAAGCTTGAAGACGAACTCGGTGTGCTGATTTTCGAGCGCAGCAAGAGCGCCGTGCGCCTGACCCCGGTCGGCGAAGGCATTGTCGCCCAGGCGCAGAAAGTCCTGGAGCAGGCCCAAGGCATCCGCGAACTGGCCCAGGCCGGCAAGAACCAGCTGACCGCCCCGCTGAAAGTCGGCGCGATCTACACTGTCGGCCCGTACCTGTTTCCGCATCTGATTCCACAACTGCACCGGGTCGCCCCGCAAATGCCGTTGTACATCGAAGAAAACTTCACCCACGTGCTGCGCGACAAACTGCGCAACGGCGAGCTCGACGCGATCATCATCGCCCTGCCGTTCAACGAAGCCGACGTGCTGACCTTGCAGCTCTACGACGAGCCGTTCTACGTCTTGATGCCGGCCCAGCACCCGTGGACTCAAAAGGAATCCATCGACGCCGCCCTGCTCAACGACAAGAGCCTGCTGCTGCTCGGTGAAGGCCACTGCTTCCGCGATCAGGTGCTGGAAGCCTGCCCGACCCTGGCCAAAGGCAACGATGGCGCCAAACACACCACGGTGGAATCCAGCTCGCTGGAAACCATCCGCCACATGGTCGCGTCCGGCCTCGGCATCTCGATCCTGCCGCTCTCGGCGGTGGACAGCCACCACTACGCCCCTGGCGTGATCGAAGTGCGCCCACTGAGCGCACCAGTACCGTTCCGCACCGTGGCCATCGCCTGGCGCGCGAGCTTCCCGCGGCCGAAGGCGATTGAAATCCTCGCCGACTCCATTCGCCTGTGCTCGGTGGCCAAGCCGCCAGCGCCGGTGGTTGCCGGCTAAGTCGCTGCCATGACCGAGTTGTCGCAAGTGTCGGTGACGGCACTCAAGGGTGTCGGCGAAGCCATGGCCGAGAAACTGGCCAAGGTCGGCCTGGAGAATCTCCAGGACGTGCTGTTCCACCTGCCGTTGCGCTATCAGGATCGCACCCGTGTGGTCCCGATCGGCCATTTGCGACCGGGCCAGGACGCCGTCATCGAAGGCACCGTCAGCGGTGCCGACGTGGTCATGGGCCGGCGCCGCAGCCTCGTTGTACGGCTGCAGGACGGCACCGGCGGGCTCAGCCTGCGCTTCTACCATTTCAGCAACGCCCAGAAAGAAGGCCTCAAACGCGGCACGCGCATTCGCTGCTACGGCGAAGCACGGCCCGGTGCCTCGGGGCTGGAGATCTACCACCCGGAATACCGCGCCATCACTGGCGACGAGCCGCCGCCAGTGGATGAAACCCTGACCCCGGTCTACCCGCTCACCGAAGGCCTGACCCAGCAGCGCTTGCGCCAGTTGTGCATGCAAACCCTGACCCTGCTCGGCCCCAGCAGCCTGCCCGACTGGCTGCCGACCGAACTGGCCCGGGACTATCAACTGGCGCCGCTGGCCGATGCGATCCGCTACCTGCATCACCCGCCCGCCGATGCCGATGTCGACGAACTCGCCCTCGGTCATCACTGGGCCCAGCATCGGCTGGCCTTCGAAGAACTGCTCACCCACCAACTGTCCCAGCAACGCCTGCGCGAAAGCATGCGCGCCCTGCGTGCCCCGGCCATGCCGAAAGCCACGAAGCTGCCAGAACAGTATCTGGCCAACCTCGGCTTCACCCCGACCGGCGCCCAACAACGGGTCGGCAACGAAATCGCTTACGACCTCAGTCAGCACGAGCCGATGTTGCGGCTGATCCAGGGCGACGTTGGCGCAGGCAAAACCGTGGTCGCCGCCCTCGCCGCACTGCAAGCGCTGGAGGCCGGTTATCAGGTCGCACTGATGGCGCCCACAGAGATTCTCGCCGAGCAGCACTTCATCACTTTCAAGCGCTGGCTCGAACCGCTGGGCATTGAAGTGGCGTGGCTGGCTGGCAAGCTCAAGGGCAAAAACCGCGTAGCCGCGCTGGAGCAAATCGCCAACGGTACGCCAATGGTGGTCGGCACCCACGCGCTGTTCCAGGACGAAGTGCAGTTCAAGAACCTGGCGCTGGCGATCATCGACGAACAGCACCGCTTCGGCGTGCAGCAGCGCCTGGCATTGCGGCAGAAAGGCGTCGGCGGGCGGATGTGCCCGCACCAGTTGATCATGACCGCCACGCCAATTCCGCGAACGCTGGCCATGAGCGCCTACGCCGACCTCGACACCTCGATCCTCGACGAACTGCCGCCCGGCCGTACCCCGGTGAACACGGTGCTGGTCACCGACACCCGGCGCGTCGAAGTCATCGAGCGGGTGCGCGGCGCTTGTGCCGAAGGGCGACAGGCCTACTGGGTGTGCACACTGATCGAAGAGTCGGAAGAGCTGACCTGCCAAGCCGCCGAAACCACTTATGAAGACCTCACCGCCGCCCTCGGCGAGTTGAAGGTCGGGCTGATTCATGGCCGCATGAAACCCGCCGAGAAGGCCGCCGTGATGGCCGAGTTCAAGGCCGGTAACCTGCAACTGCTGGTCGCCACCACCGTGATCGAAGTCGGCGTGGATGTGCCCAATGCCAGCCTGATGATCATCGAAAACCCCGAACGCCTCGGGCTCGCGCAGCTGCACCAACTGCGTGGCCGTGTCGGCCGGGGCAGCGCCGTCAGCCATTGCGTACTGCTTTACCATCCGCCGCTGTCGCAGATCGGCCGTCAGCGGCTGGGCATCATGCGCGAAACCAACGACGGTTTTGTCATCGCCGAAAAAGACCTCGAACTGCGCGGCCCCGGCGAAATGCTCGGTACGCGCCAGACCGGCCTGCTGCAATTCAAGGTCGCGGACCTGATGCGTGACGCCGATTTGCTGCCCGCCGTGCGCGACGCCGCTCAGGCCTTGCTCGAACGCTGGCCGGATCACGTCAGCCCACTGCTCGACCGCTGGCTACGCCATGGGCAGCAATACGGCCAAGTGTGAGCACCGTCGCAGTTTCTGGACCATGGTGTTAAACAAGCTGGTTATACTCCTGCAATTGTTTGCAACCGGATACAGACCATGACAGAAGCTGCCCTCGCCCCCGAAACCCCGCACGCTCCGTCTGTTATTCGGCTGCTGCTCGGTAAGCTGGGCATCGCCTACGAAGAAGTCCTCGACCATCACGGCCTGAACGCTGCGCGTAAAGTGCAGGCAGTTTTGCTGGACGATGCCGTCGGCGCACTCATGGTGCTGTTCCCGCAAAGCCAATTGCTGGACCTCAACCGCCTCGCCGAACTCACTGGCCGCCGGTTGACTGCTGTATCTACCGAACGCTTGGTAAAAATGCTCGGCAAACACAGCCTGAGCCTGCTGCCCGGCCTGCCGGCGCTCACCAGCTCGCCGTGCCTGTATGAAGAAAGCCTGCTGCGCGAACCGACGTTGCTGATCAACTCGGGCGAGCCGGGCGTGCTGCTGGAAATCACCAGCGACGCTTTCAAAACCATGCTCACCAAGGCCAGCGCCGCCAACTTCGGCGAAGCCGTGAACAGCATCCGCCCGAACCTCGACCGCCCCGACGATGACCGCGAGGAAATCACCCAGGCCGTGCAAGCGTTCACCGCGCGGCGCATCCAGCAACGCCTGGAAGCGACCATCGAGATCCCGCCGCTGGCCGAAACCGCTCAAAAAATAATCAAACTTCGGGTCGACCCCAACGCCACCATCGACGACATCACCGGCGTCGTCGAAACCGACCCGGCCCTGGCCGCACAAGTCGTGAGCTGGGCAGCGTCGCCGTACTACGCCTCGCCGGGCAAGATTCGTTCAGTGGAAGACGCCATCGTGCGGGTGCTGGGTTTCGACTTGGTGATCAACCTGGCGCTGGGCCTGGCCCTGGGTAAAACCCTGAGCCTGCCCAAAGACCACCCGCAACACACCACACCGTACTGGCAGCAATCGATCTACACCGCCGCCGTCATCGAAGGCCTGACCCGCGCCATGCCGCGCGCCCAGCGCCCGGAAGCCGGCCTGACCTACCTCGCCGGCCTGCTGCACAACTTCGGCTACTTGCTGCTGGCCCACGTGTTTCCGCCGCACTTCTCGCTGATCTGCCGCCACCTGGAGGTCAACCCGCACCTGTGCCACAGCTTTGTGGAGCAACACCTGCTGGGCATCAGCCGCGAACAGATCGGCTCCTGGCTGATGCGCTACTGGGACATGCCCGAAGAACTGGCCACCGCCCTGCGCTTCCAGCACGATCCGAGCTATGACGGCGCGTATGCCGAATATCCGAACCTTGTGTGCCTGGCCGTGCGTTTGCTGCGCAGCCGCGGGATTGGCTCCGGGCCGGATGAAGACATCCCTGATGCACTGCTGGAGCGCGTTGGCCTGACGCGTGACAAGGCCAACGATGTGGTCAGCAAAGTGCTTGAGGCTGAAGTGTTGCTGCGTGAACTGGCTTCGCAATTCAGTCAAGCCTAAAAGCATTCGCGAGCAAGCCCGCGATGAGTCCAACCCGACCTAACTGAATCACCACAACCCACTGTGGCGAGGGAGCTTGCTCCCGCTCGACTGCGCAGCAGCCGCAAACCCAGCCAACACGGTACGCCTGATACAAACCAGTCTCAGGTTTCAGGGCCGCTTCGCAGCCCAACGGGGGCAAGCCCCCTCACCACAAAAGCCCCTTCACCACACACTTGATCGAGAGTCTTAAGCCTTAGCCTTCCTCGGCTTCAAATACTTGGTCAACCCCTGAAACCAGATCACCAGCGCCGGGTTGCCCTTGATCTGAATCGACTTGTCCTGAATCCCCGTCATAAACGCCAGCTGCTTGTTCTTCGCCTGCATCGTGGCAAAGCCATAGGCCGAATCTTTAAAGGCAATCGCAAACGCCGGCTCGGCATACACGCCAGCCTTGCTGGTAATGCGCTGGTCCTTCACAAAGAAATGCCGCGCCACTTTCCCGTCCAGGGTCTGTAGCTGAAACACCAGTTCCTTGTCACCCAACTGCTGCTGAAACGCAGGATTAGTCCGACTGGCCTTACCCATCAACAAACCCAGCATCCACAGAAGAAAACGAAATTTCATGCGCACAGCCTCAAAGAAAAATGAACGGCCGGCGCAGTGTAGCCGCTTCAAGCCAGAACTCCACCATCGGCTTGCGTTAGAAGAAGATGAACCGCTTTTCCCGCATGATGACCGCCAAGTCACGCTTTGCGTTTCACTCTGAAGGACCCGCCCTACACCTGAAGAAACACATTTCTGTAGGAGTTGCCGACGGCTGCGATCTTTTGCTCCTGATCCCCGTAAATGTCTCGGACATTTCCTTCAAAACGCCGGGCTGTTCATGAACTAGGCGCCTTTCGATTGAGCCGTTAACCTCTGTTCGTCACCGCAAAATCGGTGATTCGGACGTGCAAGTCCGACGGGATACACGATGGTTATGGCAATTCATCGAGCATTTTCCTATGCTCGCGAACCGTTATGGCTGCTGTGTATGGGAGACTTTCGGGTCTGCCGGATAATCCCGCCGGTCTTGCACACCTATGCACAGCCGCCACCTCTTTCGAAGTGCACGCGAAACGGTGTCGGCTCCTTCATTACGGGATTACACCTATGTTCAAGCCAACACCAAATCCTCCTGAAAACGAAGCCACATCCCCCTACGAATCCTCCGATTCGAAAAAACTCCATGAAGCCGCCGAACGCGCCCTCGACCACCATTTCCCCCCACCACCCAAAGACAAACCCAAGCGCAAAGGCAGGCTCTTCACCGTCTCCCCCGACATCGACACCGAAGCTCTCCTGGCCAACGCCTCAGAAGACCTGTTGTCCATCAGTGCCATCGCCGCCGACCTGGCTGACGACATCGACGGCACTCGAAGATCAGTAGCCTTGGCGCTCAGCAGAATGGCGGATGGGGTGCAGTTGCTGGTGGAGCGAGCGCTGGATCATATTGATTCGCCGAACCCGGCGGAGTGTCGGGCTCAATAACCCGGCCTCAATAACCAGAGTGGAGAGGTGAATGGCAGCAGGGCCCCCACACGTGCTTTAAGCACTCCGGGCGTTCAGCCGGCCACTCACCGCTCTCATCCTCAGTCTAATTCCTGCGCAAGACACAAACGGGCTTGCCCGCGAAGAGGCCATCAGCCTCACAACCAACGCTCAGACCTTACTTGGCCCAATCAATCACTTCGCTGTAAGGCGTCTGCAAGTCTCGCTCCGGTATTTCCCAGATCACCAGCTTTGGCGGTGTCTGCTTGAACGCCGGGTTATTGAAATAGCCATTGGCCCCGCCGGAGAACTCTCCCCCATCCTTGGCAAAATTGCCGATTGGCGCGCCGAGGGCCTGTTGCAGGAACCCGACGAAGTTGGAATTGCGCGAAAACGAAGTACCGATCAGCGCCACGTTGGGCAAGTTGTCATCACCGAACAGGTCGTCGAGGTTATCGCCGCCGCTTTGCGCTTGGGCAACCTTCTCGCTGATCTGCGTGGTGGCCACGGTCTCCGGGAGCGGCTGCCAGGCCACGGGCAGCCATTCAAGGCCTGCGAGTCTGACCAGATCGCCAGGACGGCGTGCCGGCTCTTGCACCTTCACCTCGAAGTCTTTATGCGGCGTAGCGCTGATGCCCAGGGTCTGCACTTGCCTGGCCACTGCTTCGGCGGCGGCGGCCGAGCCGGTTTCGCTCCAGTGGGTATCGGTGCGTAGATACGCCGCGTCCCCCAAGGGTTGCAGGGTCGGCGCCAGGTCCACGGCGGCGACACCGGCCTTCTTCAACCCATCGACCCACGCCACGACGCGGTCCTGCAGCATCGCCGGGCGACGCAGCGCACACAGTTGCGCACTGGCGATACGACTCTTGTCCGGCACCACCGCCACCAACAGCGTAATGCCGCGCTTGGCCAGACGTTGCTGGATGTCACGCACTACGCCGGCCTTGGTCTGGGCATTGGCCTGGCCGTGGCGATTGATGCGCATCTCATCGGTCAGGAACAACCAGCCCGGACAGCCGGAGCGCACCCGCGGGCCGGTATCGTGCAGCATCAGCCAACTCCCGCCGCGCTCCAGATTTGCCGCCTGCTCGGGCACGGTCGCCTTGGAAAGCTGCTTGGCGATCTTGTGCGTTATTTCGCCTTCAAGTGCCGCCTGACGGGTGAGGTTGGGCGGCAGCATCTCGACTTTACTGCTCAACAGGAGCCAGACGCAGGACGCGAAACCGATCGCCAAAAAAACCACGAACACAACGCCCGATGCTTTGCTGATACGGGCCGTCAGTTCGCTGGGTTGAGCCGATGCATGGGGTGAGGAAGTCATGGGCGCGGGCATCAGAACTGGAAGTACAGGAAAGGTACGGCTTCACGGCTCGCGATCAAGGCGAACGACAGCACAAAACCCACCACGGGCCACAGGGCCGCAATCGGCACCAACAAAGCGTGCCGGACCATTAGCTGCTCGCCACGGCTTTGCCACAGTGGCGCCAGGATGCACACCACACCGAGCAAGGCTGCCAGACCATGCGCCGGACGCAACGTTACCGCCAGCGCATCGCCCAAGGCAAAGTCGTGCAGACCGAACTGCCCGGCATACATGGTCATGGCCGAATGGAAATCCGGCGCGCGGAACAGCGTCCAGGCAAGGAATACGAACAACAGGGTCAAGGTATGCGACAGCAATGGCGACAGGCTCGGCAGACTGGAGCGGGACCAGAGGCGATCGACACACAACGCAACCCCATGGGCCGAACCCCACAACAGGTAATTCCAGCTATCGCCGCCGTGCCACAGACCGGCAATGGCCATCGTCAGGAACAGATTGCGGTAGGTCTTCCACACCCCGTTGCGGTTACCGCCCAAGGCGATGTAGAGGTAGTCACGCAGCCAACTGGACAACGACAGATGCCAACGCCGCCAGAAGTCCTGAATGCTGCTGGCCAGATACGGTCGGTTGAAGTTCTCCGGAAAGTGAAACCCCAGCATCAGGCCCAGGCCGATGGCCATTGCGCTGTAGCCGGCGAAGTCGAAAAACAATTGCAGCGAATAGGCCAGGCAGCCAATCCAGGCGTCGACGAACGACGGGGTTTGCAGGTGGAACGCGACGTCCACCAAGGGCGACAACGCATCGGCCACCAAGACCTTCATGCACATGCCGATCATGAACCGACGCGCGCCCAGAGAAAAATTTTGCCAGCTGAAATTCCGTTGCGTCAGCTCCCGGCGCACCCAGTCATAACGAATGATCGGACCGGCGATGGAGTGACCGAACATCGAAATGTAGGTGGCGTAATTGATGAAACTGCGCTCCACCGGCACGGTATGCCGGTGCACATCCACCAGGTAGGAAATCGCCTGCAACACGATGAACGACAGGCCGGCCGGTAGCGCCACACGCTGCCACTCCAGCGGCATCGCCCCGTAATATGTGATCAGCTCACTCCAGGTCCCGGCCAGGATGTTGGCGTACTTGTACCAGCACAGCACCGCGGTGTTGAACACGATCAACGCGATCAACAACCGCACACGTCCACGCGAGCCCTCGCGGGCACGATCCACCAGCAAGCCGCCAACCCAGGCGACGATGGTCAACACCACGTGCAGGGTCAGGAACAGCGGGCTCAGCCAGCCATAGAACAGCCAACTGCCGATCAGCAGGATGACGTTGCGCCAGGCCGGCCTGCCCCAGGCATACACCAGCAAAAACGCAGGCAGGAACAGCGTCAGGAACTCGAGTGAAGCGAAAACCATGGCGGCGGCAGAACCCGATCAGTGGGACAAAGTGTCCGTGGCGTTCAAAAGACGCGACCCGGTTGCCGAAGGCACCAGCAGCACGCTGTAACGCTCGCCCGCTTTGAGCTCACCCAAATCCAGCGGAGCACCGACGTTGGCGTTCGCGCACACCAGTTGCACCGACAGGCTCACCGGGTTGATCGACCGACGCTGCAAGCTGCCGACCGGCACTGCCTTGAACAGGTCGGCGGTACGTCCGGCAGGACGCAGCCTCGCATCGACGCAAGAGGCATCGACGTTAAAGAACGCCAGCGACGCCTTGAGACCGTTGAAGTCGTCTGGCTGCTCGCGCACGGCCACTTGCTTGATGCCGGTGCCGTCCGGAACCGCGACCACGGTAGTGAATTCACCGGGCTCGATTTTGAGGTCCATGGCCAGTTTTTGCGCGCCGCTGACCAAGGTGCCCTTGACCGGACTGCTCGACTGCACAGGGAAAAACTGTGATACCGGTTGCGCCGCTTCCAGGCGCATCGGTGGCTGGCCGGCCTGGGCGATCACGTCCAGTGGAGCGGTGCTGGCGTTGACGAAACGGATGAACGCCGCGTCTTCGCTGGGGCCGGTGGGGTACAGCGCAAATTCAGCTGCCATGGCGTTTACACTGGAAAACAGCGCCGCCACGGCGCACACAGCAGAGCGGGCACGCATCACTGCTTGGCTCCCTTGTTGCTGACCGCGTCGGCCGGCAGTTTGGCCAGCGCGCCACCAATGGCGGTGGCCCAGGCTTTATAACCGGCAATGGTGAAGTGCTGGCCGTCGGTGGTGACCCACTCACCCGGTTTGGAGAAGGTCAGCGAATCGATGTAGGTGCAAGGCGCCACGTTGGTCGAAAGGAACGCCGACATCAGCTT
Source organism: Pseudomonas sp. LBUM1673 (assembly GCF_059695645.1). Lineage (NCBI taxonomy): Bacteria > Pseudomonadati > Pseudomonadota > Gammaproteobacteria > Pseudomonadales > Pseudomonadaceae > Pseudomonas > Pseudomonas sp. LBUM1673. The sequence goes on along the minus strand of NZ_CP166780.1, from coordinate 155,038 downwards.
GGTGCGCGCATCGTTCTTTTTGTACATGCCGCCTTCCTTGCCCCAGGCCGGACCGACCCAGGCGCACTTGGCGCCATTGGCGGTGATTTCCTTGGCCAGAGCGGTGACGTTCTGCCAGGCCCAGGCTTTCGGGAACACCGGTTTGTCGTAGGAGGCCATGGTGTCGCCGATCACCAGCACGACCAGGTCAGGCTTGTCAGCGGCAATCAGGTCCTTGATCGGGGTGGTGGTCGCTTCGCGCCCCTTGATGACAATCTTGCCGTTGCCCTTCTGTTCAGCACCACAATCGACTTTCTTGGTGATCAGCCAGTCACCGGCGCTGGCGCCGCATGCACCGATCGAATGCACGATCGCGCCCTGCTGGGCCAGGTTGGCTTGCAGCGGCTCCATCAAGTGGTCCGCCAGACTCATGTGGCTTTCCCCAAGCACCAACAGGGTCATACCGGCAAGAACGGAAGAAGGCATTTAAGTCTCCAGAAATCAGTTGGAATAGGGGGAACGGTAGGGGCTGACCGGCAGTTCCATCGGGCCGTTCATGTCTTCGAACATGTAGCGTAGGTACATGGCCCCCGTGAATTGCTTGTAGTCCTGAGCGTTGTCCAGGCCGAGATTGGCGCCGAGGAAAAAGCTCGAACCGAATTTGTATTCGCCGGCACCGCTCAGGCTGTAACCCACGCCGGTCTTGTTCTGGCCTGTGTAACGCTGGTTGTTGGCAGCCTGCAAGTCTTTGTCGTTCGGGAAGAAATCCACCGCATCCTGCTCGAAGTACTGAACACCCACCGAGCCCTTGACCTGGTAGGAGAACCTCTCGGTGCGCTGCGCCCAGGTCACCGGTACGCCCAGGGCGAAGTAGCTTTGCGGGCTGAAGTAGCCGCCATGGCCGTAGGTGAAGAAGTCCTGGTTGTTCTCGAAGCTCAGGCCAGTGGCACTAAGGCCGAGGGTCAGCTTGCTGTCCTCGGCATTGCGCAGGTACCAGTACACGCCGCCGCCCAGTTCGGCACGGCTGTTGGATTCGACGTTGTGGCCAAGCAACTTGTGCCACGAACCATAGCCGTAGGTGCCGACTTCCTGGTTGTCATAGCTGAGCTGTGCACGGCCGCCGTTGGCGGTCACGCCGCCCCACGACTGGCCGGTGCGTTCGTCAGTGGCACCGGCGAACGACGTCACGCTGTCGGTCACCGGACGCCGCGAAACGCTAACGCCATAACGCATGTTGGAGTTGTCGGCGAAAGGCCGATCCACACTCACACCACCGGCTGCGGTGCTGTACTTGAAGCCAATCGGCGTGGTGCCGATGTCAGCCTTGATGCCTTCGTCGGGCCGGGCATAAGCCACGCTCAGGCCCACGCCCTTGTCGCGTTGAGAACCGATGCCGTCCGACGACGCCTGGCCACTGCCAAAGCGCGCGGCGGCATCGCTGCCGACACTGCCGACACTGCCGGCATTGAGCGACACCGGAGTCACGCGAACAGCGTAGCGGTTATCGCCAGCCGGAATGTTGATTTCCAGCGGCGTTTCGACGTCGGTCATCTTGCTCAGGCCCGACTCGCTGTCGTTGCTGCGAATCGTCACGCCTTGGATCACATAACCGCTGCGCTCCTGGAGAATGTTGTCCAGGGCGCGCTGGGCAGAACTGGTTTGATCCACCGCGACATTGACCGTATCTTGCGGCGCGAACGGGTTACCCGAAGCACCGGCAAAGCGCCTGGCTGGCAATGCCTGTCGACCCGTGCCAGCAGCGACCATGCGCGGTTGGGACTGACCCGGATAAGCATCGGCCGGCAGCGCCGCATTGCTGGCGACCTGCACAGCTTCAGGTTCAAGCAGGGTTTGCGCCGGTGCCGGGATCGCATCGAGCGGCGTGCGACTGACCTGATTGCGCTGGCCCGACAAACCCACGAACGGGTTCGGCGCGACATTCAGGCTGTTGGCCTGGGCCGTCAGGCTGCGTTTTTGTTCGTTCTGCTCGATGGCCACGGCCTTGCGCAGCAATTCGGTCGCCTGGCTGGTCTTACCCATGCGGCGGTAGATCCGCGCGGCCTCGGTCAGCGATTGCGGGTCGTAGGTCTCAAGCTTGAGGAACTGCTCCAGCGCTCGCTCGGCATAGGCGTTGTCATGCGCCTGAACCGCGGCATCCGCGGCGTTCAGCAGGATTTGCGGGTCATTGGGCTGACGCTGCAACAACGGCTTGTACAACTCGAACGCCTTGGCGTTGTCGCCATTGCTGGCGTACATCCGCGCCAACGCAGAAACCGCGCCGGCATCACCCGGACGTGAAGCCAGGGCCGGGGCCAGAGTGTCGTAGGCCGCCGCCAGATCGCCGCCTTCACGCAACAGATCGGCTTGGCGAATACGGTACTGGTACAGCACGTCATCGAAGCGTTTGCGCGTGGCCACGCTCATCTGCTGATTCTGCAAACCACGCAGGATTGAGTTGACCTGCACGTCGTCGCCAGTCTTGAGCAGCAGATTGGCATACTGCAGCATCAGGTCGGCGGACGGCGACGGCGTCTGGGTAATCACATCGCGCATCATGGTTTGAGCGCGAACCGAATCACCGGCATCGACATAGGCCGATGCCAGCGTCGCCATGCGATCGGGACTGCCGCTGGCCATCGGCTGCAAGCGATCGAGCAGCGCCAGTGCTTCCTGGCGCTGGCCACGCTTGGCAATACTGGCGGCCAGTTTGATTTGTACGGTGAGGGTAATCTGGTCGGCCAGCTCGTTCATGTCCGCAGTGCGGCGTTCGGCGGGAATGCGGCTGATAGTCGCTTGCGCGGCGTTCCATTGCTCCATCTCCACCGAGAGCAGGGCGCTGGTGTACAGCGCGTCGACGTTGGTCGGGTGCGCCTTGAGGTAGCTGTCGATCAGATCACGGGCTTTTTGTGATTCGCCGGTCTTGAGGTACAGGCGCGCCAGGTCGAAACGGGTCCAGATGTTGTCCGGGTCGTCCTGCACCGCTTGCACCAGGGCTTGCTGTGCACCACGGGCATCGCCGCGTTGCTCGGCCAGTTTGGCGGCCTGGGTGGAGCGCAACGCGCGCAGATGACCGCTGCCACCCATCTCGGCCTGCTGGGCCGGCGTCAAGCTGTCGAGCAGACGCAAGGCTTCATCGGCCTGACCGGTTTGCGACAGCACGTTGACCAGACCTTGAACAGCCTGAAAGTTGCCGCGCTGGCGGGTCAGCACTTGGCGATAGTTGGCTTGTGCGGCGTCGAGTTGCCCGGCCTGGGCCTGAATATCCGCCAGGGTCAGGCGCGCATCGACGCCGTTCGGGTTCAAGCGCATGGCCTGAGCAATGCTCTCTTGGGCCTTGGCCGGTTGCGTCCTGGCCTGGTTGCGGGCCTGCTGCAGCAGTGCCCAGTAACGCACGCTATCGAGCGCCGCCTTCCAGCGCGTACCGCCATTGGCGATGGCGCGGATCAGCAATTGCTCCGCTTCGTCGAAGCGATTCTGTTGCTGACGTACCACGCCGAGACCACCAAGGGCATCGGCATCGTCGGGCTTGCTTTTCAGGCGTGCGGCGAACGCTTGCTCGGCGCCGGCCTGATCGCCCTTGTCCAGGGCTTGCAGCCCACGGGCAACCAGTGGATCTGGCTGCCAGGCCATCGCACCACCCGTGGCCGATTGCGACTTGCCTTTGTTCAATTGATCGCGGATTTCCTGGTCGTCGGGATGCACCTTCAGGAACTCTTCGAACAACGGCACCTGCGCGGCCTTGGGTGGTCCGATCCAGACCAGCGCCAGGCGCCAACTCTCGTCGGCGTCACCGGCGATGTCTACACGGGTCGACAGTTTAGCCAGGGCACGGATGCCTTCCACGCGGCTGTCTTCGTGACGCACCAGCTGCTTGGCCAGGAACAACGCCAGAATCGAATCATTCGGCGTCTCGCGCAGCAAGCGCTCCAAGCCTTTGCGGGCTTCGGGCCAGCCGGCGGCATTGAACGCCAGATTGTTGTAATACTCGCGGCCCACAGTGCCTTCCGGGGTACGACCGGCAAACAGCTTACGGAATACTTCAGTGGCCTTGTCACGCTGGTCACCATCGGCCAGGCGTCGTGCTTCATCCAGCAGCGCGATGTTTTGCGGCTGGGCCAGGGCGATGTCCTGCTCGAGCTGCGCCGCCAGCCATGGTTGTGGCGACAGCGCCTGCAAGCGCGCCAGATATTGCTGCGCTTGCTCAGGTTTGTTCTGTTTGACGCCGATCAGGCCCATGCCATACAGCGCGTCGACTTGATTGGGGTCCAGGCGCAACACTTTCTGCCAGGCTTCAGCGGCACGCGTAGCGTTCGCACGGGCCTGCCAATACTGGCCTTGCTCGACCAGCAGCGCCTTTACATCGTTGGTTTCGGCGTAAGCCGCGGTACCGATGAGGGCGGTGAGAATCCCGATGGCTAGCGTGTGGCGGCGCGCGTGCATGACATCTCCCAAGAAAGTTTGAGTGTTCCGTCATCACGAAACTGAAAACGTTTTTCAACCCAGCCCAGTGCGAACAGGCTGAGCATGGCGTTGTAGTACAGTGGTTCGGCACGTTCGCCATCGACTTTAGCCAGCGCCGCGTTCAACGCCTGTTCGGCCCGGCGTTGCTGCTGCTCGGCCAGCCATGGCTGGCCCTTGGCCTGGAAGTACGGAATCAGCGCGGCAGAGTACCCGAATGGCCCCTGGCCTTCGAGGGCGCCACTGATGACCTGAACCTTTTCCGGTGGTATGCCGGTGGATGCGGTGCTGCTCGACATACCGTCCAGACGCGCCAGCAACGGTGCCGCCAACGGGTCGGATTTGGGCGTCATGCCGGCCCACAGGTAGACGCGGATCGCATCATAACTGCCCAGTTCACCCTTGATTGGATCGACCACGAACAAACCCGCTTGCGGCGCGGTAGCGCGGTAACCGATCCAGTCGGCCACGTAACCTTTGGGGCTGGAGGCCTTGACCATTTTCACGGTGTTTTCAGCGATTTCTTTCCATGGCCCGGCCGGGGCTTCTTTGGCCAGCCGACGCAGTAGCGGTAGCGGCAAATAGCTCGGGTTCAGGCGCCACAGATGATCGGGTTGCACGAAGCCTTCCGGCCCGGGCAGGACCATCTTGCCCAGCCCTGGCAGGCTCACCACCAGTTTGCTTTCAATGTTCTTGAGCAGGCGCAGAGCGTCCTCGCGGTAGTCCGGACGCTGCCACAACCGCGCCGCCTCAAGCAGCGCGTAGGTGATCCACAAATCCGAATCGGAGGCTGAGTTGGCGTCCTGCAATTGCCACTTACCGTCCTTGCCCTGCCCCCACAACCAGCCCGGCAAGCGATGGCTGACGTCGGCGCCGGCCATGTTGGCGGCGGTCCATTTCCACAGCGCCTCAAAGCGTTCGCGGTCGTTGCCGATCACCGCGAACAGCATGCCGTAGGACTGGCCTTCGGAGGTGCTGTGATTGGTTTCGACGCTGGACTCCAGCATGCGCCCGTCGTTCTGCACAAAACGTGTGGCGTAGGTTTGCCATAACGGCCAGTCGGCGCTCTTGCACGTCGTCCCGTCAGCCATGACCGGTGTCAGGCTCAGGATCACCAGCGTACCGGCCAGCCACTGCACGGCCCGGCGCCAGCGGCGCGGGAGAGTAAGGTTGCAATGGTTGATCCCGAGAGTGTTCATGCGATCTCAGTGACCCAAACGCTGTTTGGCACGGGAGCGCAACGCCAGGTAGGCCAGGCAGCTGAGCAGCAACACACCGAGACCGGTCAACAGCAGCGTCCACCCCACATGGCGCGACATCAGCCATTGCACGTATTTGACCGGGCCCAGGCTGCCGACGTAGTACTGCTCGTCCGCCACCAGCGCTTCAATGGTTTTGCCGCGCACCACCACCAGGCTGCCCTGGATCAACTGGGTGTAATCCTCGCCACCGATCAATGCGCTGGTCGCATCAGCCAGGCCTTGCGGCTGACCGCTGGCAATGACCACCACACTGCGACCACTTTTCAGTGGCGATTCGAAACCAGTCAGATAGGTACTGCGCTCACCGCCGGAAAAAGCCATGGCCAGACGCGCCTTGCGCTGATTGGCGTCCGGGTCGGGGCTGAACCAGTCACGTACACGCATCGACAGGTCAGACAGGTGGAAGCTCTGCTGGCCACCGGTGTCGGCAGCGGGCAAGCGATCCGCCCATTGGGTCAGTAACGGCTGGTTAGCGCCGGAAGCAAACACCAACAGGTCTTTATCAGCAGCACCCTGAACCTGCGCCGCCTGGGTCACCAGCACGCCGGTGGCCGGGTAACCGGTCGACCGGCCGAAACGGCCGAGCACGGTCAGGTAGGCATCCAGCTCGGGAGCGCCAGCATTGTCTGGTAGCACTACAGCCGTTTGCGACAGGTCAGCCAGGCGAGTGAACGGGAAACCCGCATCCTTGAACACGCCAAGGTTCGGCATGGCCATGAAGTGGTCGTAGCCGCTCAGGTCCAGTGTCGACTCCGGATCGATGCTGCCGCGCATGTTGTCGATGATGATGTCGCCACACTCGCCCTGTTTGATGTAATCGAACATATAGCGCAACTGCAGACGCGATTGCAGGGCCACCGAGTTCAACGGCAAGCGCACTTGGGTTTCGCGGCCCAGGCTGTCGTTGCTTTTCAGGGCACTGAGGATGCCGCTGTCGAGCGTGTCCTGGGACGGCAGGCTCTGCGACTGAATCAAGGTGTCGTTGAAGCTGATGATGAACGATGAATTGGACGATTTTTCTTGTGGCGTGTAACGGTATTTGAGGTTCAGTGGCGCCCCTTCATCACGCCAGGTAAACAGGTCTGGCGGAAAGTTCAGCGGCACGGTGATGTCGCCTGGGTTGTAGCCGGCGACGTTGAATTGCTTGGCCGCCAGTAACTCACCGAGTTTGACCGGACGATCGCTAGGCAACCAGTTAGGGGCGTCGTAAGGCTTGCGCGGTTGTACCGTATCGAGGCGATCAATCACCACGCTGCTACCCGACAAGGCCTGGCTGCCCAGCACCAATGCGGTGGCGGCACGTTTCAGTTCGGCGCCGTCGCGACCGGTGATCACCAGTAACTTGCCGTTGGCGTCGTTGGGGTTGGTCATCACGGTCAGGGTCGGCCCCTTGGCTGCAGGCAGGCTCAGCCCACCGAGTTGCAGCGCATCGGGACCACTGAGCAAGACCACGGCATTGCCGCTGGCCGGAATCTGGTTGAATCGCGAAGAGAAGGTCGCACCGCGATAGCTGGCCTGGGCACCGAACCATGACGACAGCGCGCCGGCAGCTTCCAGGGTGGTGTTGTCCGGCGCGGCGGCGAACACGAACGGCAGATTCAATGCACCGGCATCGCGGCGATCGAAGAATGGCAACGGCATGATCGACAAGTCGTTCGGCAAGGCCAGAGGCGACACCTCAATGCTCAGCTCTGTAGCGTTGCTGATCTTCGCCCACAGGCTGGAGTGCTGCGGATCTTCACAGCTCATCGTGTAATGACCGACGAATTGCAGGCTCAAGCGATTGAATTCAGTGATCAGGTGCGCCGGAATATTGACCACCTGTTTTTGCAGTTGCCCGGCGTTTTCCTTGGGCAACGGCAAGCTCGCCGCCACTTCATCATTGACGATGACATTGATCTGCGACAGGTCCGCCAGCAGCGCTGGCGAGTAGGTGTACTGCAACGTCAGCCTGGCGCCGGTGACAATCGAATCGGCCCGCACATCGAAATTGACGCTATCGGTGGACTCCACGCCGCGCAGGCTCATCGGGTAGTTCCGACCCAATTGCTTCAACGTCACGCTGTAGCCATTAGTCCCGGAAGCGTTCGCCACAGGTGCCGTATCGGCCACGGCTATCGCACCGCCCCCCAAGGCCATCAAAGAACACATCACCTGTATCAGGGAACGCAAATTACCGCGAACGAAATACTTCGAATTCATCACTTGTCCGTAAGATTTTCAAGGGTAGGTGGCGCCGAGCGACGGCTGCGGAGCAAAGTCCGCATTTCCATGACCGTGGCTTTGAAGAGTTCGTAGATGCCCCGCATGCCGATGGCACTGACATCACGCAACGCAGCCAGCGGCGTATCGACCTGACCGCTACCCCAGGTCGATGCCCAGGTGTCGGCGCGGGAGAACGTCAGGCGTATCAGTTCGCTTTGCTGGCGCAGGGTCAACTGATCGAACTGAGCCCCCAGAAGCCCATCACGACTGAACACGATGACGGCCGGGAACACACTCAGTTGCTGATTGCGGAACAGCGATATCTGCACGCGTTCGCCCCGGGGAACAATGACGCCTTCCGGCAAACGGAAACCCAGGCCTTTTTGCGAGAAGTCCTGGGTCACGCCTCCAATGCTGGTGCCGTCGGCACGCGTCAGACGCATCGGCAATCGGGCCGCGACCCGGGGTTCGGAACGCACCTGACGGGTTTCACTGGCTACCGCCACCGACGCACTGGTGATGATGATGTTGTAAACCGTCCAGGCCAGGTTGATCAGAATCGTGGTGGCCGCGTCGTCTGCACCTTGTATCAGCCTCACAACACCGAACATGAGCCCCGCGATGTTCAAGCTCAGCAAGACGATGTAGGGACGGGCCAGCTTCCACTCGAAGTATTTCTTGTCGATGATCCCGCCCTTGTCGGTCACGTTGAAGCCACCGAACTTGGGGTTGACCAGCGCCATCAGCACCGGGCCCATGATGTACCAGGCCAGCACCGTCTCGTAGACCTCGTTCCAGAACGAGTGGCGGAAACGCCCCTGAATGCTGGAGTTGGTCAAACTCGCGTGGAGGATGTGCGGCAATACATAGGCGGTGATCATCAGCGCCGAGGCGTGGAAGATCTGGGCGTCGAAAAACAGGAAGGCCAAGGGCGCGGTGAGAAACGCCAGGCGCGGCAAACCGTAAAAGAAGTGCAGCATCGCGTTCAGGTAACACAGCCGCTGACCGAGGTTCAGCCCTTTGCCGAACAGAGGGTTATCGGTGCGAAAAATCTGCGCCATCCCGCGTGCCCAGCGAATCCGCTGGCTGATATGCCGAGACAGACTTTCAGTCGCCAGACCGGCGGCCTGAGGAATAGCCAGATACGCTGTGTTGTAGCCTGCGCGGTTGAGTTTGAGTGCGGTGTGTGCATCTTCGGTGACGGTCTCGACGGCAACACCGCCGATTTCCAGCAACGGTTCACGACGGATAACCGCACAGGATCCGCAAAAGAAAGTCGCGTTCCACAAGTCGTTGCCGTCCTGCACCAACCCGTAAAACAACTCACCTTCATTTGGCACTGAGCGGAAGGTATTGAGGTTTTTTTCGAACGGGTCGGGCGAGAAGAAGAAGTGTGGCGTTTGCAACATCGCCAGCTTCGGGTCCTTGATGAACCAACCGATACTCACCTGCAGGAAAGAACGCGTCGGTACGTGGTCAGCATCGAAAATGGCAACGTATTCGCCACTGGTGACCTTCAGCGCTTCATTGAGGTTGCCCGCTTTGGCATGACGGTTGTTGTCGCGAACGATGTAACCCACGCCAATCTGCTCGCAGAACTCGCGGAAGTTTTCGCGACGACCATCATCCAGCACGTGGACACGCAGTTTGTCCTTGGGCCAGTCGATGGCCTGGGCGGCGAAGATCGTGACCTTCACGATGTCGAGGGCTTCGTTGTACGACGGGATGAACACATCGACCGTTGGCCATTCGCTGGGCGGGCCACTGAGCAATACCGGTTTGCGGCGCAGAGGCCACGCGGTTTGCAGGTAACCGAACACCAGTACAATCATTGCGTACAACTCGGCCATGACCAGGCCGTAGCCGAACAGCATGTCTACCCAACCTTCGAAGCCAAGGGTCGAGGTCAGCCGCCAGTACAGGTAACGCAGTGACGCGGTGAGCGACAGACCGATGAGTATGATCACCGTCAGACGTCCCGGAATTTTTCGCAACACCATGGCCGCGATAAAGCAGCCAAGGGCAAAGATGCATTGCGAGTAAAGCTCGAATGGCACCGTGATGATGAACAGCGCCAGCAGGCCGCACAGTGCGGTAATGCTGACGGTCAGCGCCCGACGTGCAGCCACCGGCCACTGATCGAGCCGATCGGACAAGGATTGCGCCCAGCGCTGGGAGCGGGTCGGCACGGTGCCGGATTCGCCAGAGGTAGTAATCACGAGGCGTAAAGTTTCGCAGTACGGGCGGATTCGAGCCGCGCCTTGAGCTGCTCACTGAGCATCAACAGGTCCTGACACGCCGGGGATGAGTCTGGCGTCAAGAGCGGATTGCGACCGTAAGCCAGCGCCTCGCCGAGGGCATGATCCAGAGAGATGACACCGAGCAGTTGTCCGCCCAGTCGCCGCTTGAGTACTTCGTGCATGTCCCGGGAAAATACATGACCTGCGTCGAACCGATTGATGACATAGCTGCATACCGAGGACGGCGCACGCGCATCAGGGGCTCCGAGCACTTTGTCCATCTGATCAAGGGTCAAGAAGCTGGCCGCGTCGGCGGTGGTCACCACGACGATCTGATCAGCCACATCCAGGGCCTGATCCAGGTAGACCGTGCGCCCCGGTGGCGTATCGAGAATGACCACGTCGTTTTCGTTCAGAGCCATGCGTGCCAGTTGCCGGGCCAGCCAGTGACGGTCGTTGATCAGGTAACGCTCCAGGGTACGGCGCTCCTCTTCAGTCAGCGCACCATAGGGCAGCAACAGCGAATCGGCGGAGCCGGGCAGCAACAGGTCGTTCCAACTATTGCCGGTCAGGCTCGCGCTACCCATGCCGGCCACATCGGGTTGAACACCGAGGTGGTACTGCATGGCGTTTTGCGGGTCAAGGTCAATGGCCAGAGTCTGGCCGCCCGCCAGGTGCAAGGTGCTGGCCAGCGCGGCACAAAGGGTAGTTTTGCCAACGCCGCCCTTGCTCGACACCAGCGCCACGACCCGGGCCTTGCACTTGGGTGGCCGCCCGTGAGGCAGTGCCTGACGCAGGGCTTCATCGTTGAACGCCTGGGCTTCGGCTTGACGGGCCAACGCGACTTCAGCCAGCAAATGACGAAGCGGCGCACGGACCGCAGCGGTATTGTCAGGCTGGACATTGGGTCGGGCGGCTAACGTCAGTTTTACCGACTCCACGGCGGGCGCAGCGTCCACAGGCTCAGCCACCACAACGTCAATCACGGCGTCCGTCACCGGCTCAGCGGCGAACGGCACCAGTGCCAAAGGCTTTTCCTTGTAGTCGAAACAGTTATCAAACTCGAGATAACTGTCCGCACTTGCTCCGAACCTATTGAACAGGTTCGATATATCGTCTGTACGATTCATAAAGGACTACCCGAGGCACTGGCGATCTATAAGGGAGCACGTAGCTCAATACAACCCAACTGAGACATCAAAATGATATCGTCAAAATTTTGAATTGCGCAAGCGTAATGTGTATTAACGATTAAAAATTACTTTTTTATCGCCATATTTTTGACAAATACCTCTTTTTTACTTCGGCGCGCCCGTGCCCCGCCACGCCACCCGACTACGCTGAGACTCCGGTATATGGGGCCTGCCGGGTGGCGCGGGATTATCCAGCAAGCGTTGAAAGGACGCACTTATTTTGCGCCGAGTGGCAGCTCGCTGGATGGATGGCAACCTGAAAGCACCTGTGAAACGGCAAAGCAATTAACGGACCATGAACTATCGATATATAAGCAATGACTCACAACTTATACATAGTTGTTTTAAATCAATACCTTAGTTCTATTTAAGTGACTTTCTTTCAACGCTGATCGATGAACAGTTAAAGGTACCGGACTATCAGGAGTGATAAGGCCCCCTCTACTGACGCGACGTTGACTATGCTGCTGAAAGCATGACGCCGGCTCACTCATGAGGAATGCTCGATGTTCTACGTGCAACGCAATATAGAAGGCCAACTGATGCGCGTAGAAGCCGAGCCCTACGCCGAGGCCACCGAAACGCTGCCGGCCGACCACCCTGACCTCCGGGCCTGGTTTGCCAGCGAGGTCATGGCAACCAGCCTCAAACAGCTCAAGCAGAGCGACCTGGAAATGATCCGGGTACTCGACGACTTGATCCAGGTGCTGACTCAAAAAGGCGTGATCCGCGTCACCGACCTGCCGCCGGCCGCACAAGCCAAACTCATGGACCGGACTCAGGCCCGTGAGGCGTTGGGCGGGTTGAGCCAGTTGATCGATGATGATGAGACGGGGTTGATCTAGCTCCCTACCCTCGTCGTTGACTGCACTGACGCCTTCGCGAGCAAGCCCGCTCCCACATGAGGTCTGTGTTGTTCGCATGATTGCGATTCGACACACATCCAGTGTGGGAGCGGGCTTGCTCGCGAAAGCGGTCTTCAACTCACCGCCGCTTTAACCTGCTAAACCTTGGCCCGAGCCTGCATCTGCGGCGATTCAAGGTGATCCAGCGCCCGTTCCACCAACAACTGCACGCCATCGGCCATTCGGCTAAGCGCCAGGGCGATGGATCGCCGTGAGCCTTCTACATCGTCGGCCAAGTCGGCGGCGATGGCGCTGATGGACAGCAGGTCTTCGGAGGCATTGGCGAGAAGGGCTTCGGTGTCGATGCCGGGGGAGACTGTGAAGAGGCGACCTTTGCGTGGCTTGGGGGCTTCGTCTGAGGCTGAGGTGCCAGAATCATCTGGCGGATTCGGAGTTACTTTGAACATAAGAAATATCCTAAACAGTAAGTTGGGACCGTCACCGTTCGCTTGCACGCGAATAGGGTGGCGGCCGTGCGCAGGTGTGCAAGACCGGGACTGTTTAGGACACCCAGCAGATCCGAGGATCTCCTGCGCGCAGCCGCCATAAAGCAGTGAACATCGAAATGCTCATTGAGAGAAATGGCAGCACGCTACCTAAACAGTTTGGTCGGACTTGCACGTCCGTGTCACCGAATATTCAGTGACAAAGCCAGACTAGCCCTGGACTTTGGCCGGAACAAGTTCACCAACACCGCTACAACTTGAAGGAAATCTCCTAGGACCTTGCTGCCGGAATAATCGGCGGATTGCTTCGTTGTCTGCACTGGCGCCATCGCGGGCAAGCCCGCTCCCACAGGGATCGGAGGTGAACGCAGGATTGTGGTACGACATAAGTCCACTGTGGGAGCGGGCTTGCCCGCGATGACGGCATCAGCCTCACTGCCAAGACTTAGGCTCACCAAACAACTGCCCCTGAACCCCATACAACCCCATCTCGCGAATCACTGACAATTCCCCTTCGGTCTCGACCCTCTCGGCAATCAACGGCAAATCAATGCTGTGCGCCGCCCGCTGAATCGCCTCGATGAACAGACGCTTGTCGCTCTCCTGATCAATCGCCCGGATGTAACTGCCGTCGATCTTCAGATACGCCAGCCCAAGTCGCGCCAGGTTGCCGATCATGCTGAAGCGCCCACCAAAACGCTGCAGGCTCAACGAGAACCCAAGCTCGCGCAGACGCCGCGTCAGCTGTTCCAGAACCGCTTGCTCGGGCAATTGCTCTTCGCCGATTTCCAGGGTCAGTCGTTCCCCGAGATTCGAATGCTGACGCAGAATGTCGAACACTTTGTTCAACGCCTGCGGATCCGCCAGTGTCGCCGAAGACAGGTTCAGCGCCAGCGACTCTTCATGCTCGGCCATCTGCTCAAGCACCAGCTCCAGCATCAAACGGTCCAGCCGCGCGGTCCAGCCGAAACGCTCGAGCCACGGCAAGAAACGCCCGGCGGGAATGGTCTGGTCCTGCTCGTCGAGCAGGCGCGACAGCACTTTGTAATGCAGCACCACCTGCGTGTCGTGACTGGCCACCACCGGCTGGAAGTACAGTTCGAAACGCTGCTGATCCAACGCCTGATCCAGCAAGGTGTGCCAGGCATGATGATCGTCGCCAACCCGGGCCGGCGCGCCCTGATCGAGGCACGCCCAGCTCGGTTCGCCCTGACTTTCCGCCTGGGCCAGTGCCTGATCCGCCAACCCGATCACCACTTGCGGCGAGTCGCCATGGGCAAACGGCGCCAGCCCGATCGAGGCCACCGAAGCCACGTCCGTAGCGCCCGTCGCATGCAGGCTGGCCAGGGCATTGTCGAGGTTACTCGCCAGTTGCAGTGCTTCTTCACGCACCAGCCCCGGCGCCAGCACGGCAAATTCACCGCCACGAATCCGCGTGACGAGGTTCTGGGTTTCCGGGTACCTGGCGCACTCGCGGGACAACTGCTCGCCCACCGCTTTGAGCAATTCATCGGTACGCTGACCGCCCAGCCGCTGGTTCAACCCGGCCAGATCCTTGACCCGCAACAGCAACAGATAACCGGAGCTGGCCTGCTCAGGATTGCTCACTCGCGCGTTCAATTGCATCTCGAAATAGCGTCGGTTGGCCAGGCCGGTCAGGTTGTCCTGATAGGATTCGGCCCGCAGTTTTTCACTGCGCTCGGCCTGTTCCTGGAACAGTGCCTTGAGCTTCTCGACCATCTGGTTCATGGCCTCCACCACCCGGCGCAGTTCCGGGGTGCGCGGCAGTTCCGGCAGGCTGAGAAATTCCCGGCGAGCAATGGCGTGGGACTGCTTGACCATGTAATCCAGCGGCTTCAGTTGTCGGCGCAGCAACAGCGCGCCCAGCACCGCACTCACCGCGCCGCAGATCAGCAACCAGCCGAGGCTGCCCAACGCGCTCTGCCACAACTTGGCTAACGCGAACATCGGATGGCTGACCACCTCGACCCGCGCGGCCTGCTCCCAGCCACGGCTGACAAGCGCGTCGCCACCGGCCGGTTCCAGGCCGATCAGTTTGACGAACCAGTCCGGCACGTTGGTGACCGCCGGGATGCCGCTGCGCTCGACAATCGTCTTGTCGCTGGCCAGATCAACCACCCGAATGCTCGCGTAATAACCGCTGTCGAAGATCGAACTGACCAGCAACTCGACCATCGCCGGGTCGTCGATGTTCGGTGTCAGAGACAGCGCCAATGCCGTGGCGGCGTCCTGGGCGTGGGAGCGCAACTGATTGACGTACTGGATGCGCGAGCTTTCCAGACTGACCATGAAGCTGCCGGTGAAGGCGACCACCAGGAACAGACAGATAGCGATCAACAGCTGTTTGAACAAAGACATCTGAGCGCGTGCTCCTAGTTAGTCGTCTTGACCGGAAAACCTTCGTCCTGCATTTTCTTCAACACATCCTGCCAGCGGGACAGGCGTTTGGTGTCTCCAACCTTTTTGTTGCCCTTGGCACCCGGCAACCACAACCCTTCGGCATTGAAAGAGTAGACCGGCAGCAAATCGGTTCGCTGGTTGGCGGGCTTGATTGCGTCGATCAGGCTGTCGAGCACCAAAGGCATGGCCTCAGGGCTCGAGTAGTAGGTCAGGACCATGTGCGCGCGGTTCAGGCGCAAAGCCTTGACGTAGGTGATGCGCAGCTTGTCGCTGGAGACACCGAGATGGCGCAGGCTGAAATACTTGGCGATAGCGTAGTCTTCGCAATCACCAGCGCCTTTCCACAAGGCTTCGATCGGGGTTTCCCAATAATCGATCTCGTGCCACAGGTCGCTGTCTTCTTCGTAACGCATCTGTTTGTTGAAGAACCGGTTGACCACATTGAGCTGTTCCAGCTCGCCGACCTGCTTTTGCGTGGCCAGCAACTGCTGCCAGGCATCAATGCGCTGCTGCCCTTCACCCAAAGGCCCGTACAATGCCTGCGCACGGCGGCTGATCAGCGAAAAATCCCAGTCGGCATGCAACCCGCCCAGCATGACGCCGGCCAGCAGCAGTGCGCAGCCTAGCCAGCGCAAAGTCCGAGGGATCGCGAAACGTACCGCCAATGCGAGGCATCCAGGGTAGGCAGGTGGAAGTCGGTTGATGGTGTAGGTTAGCCCGGTAAAAGACAATGGCGCGGTGAGATCACTGCCGGCACGCTAGACTTTAGGGTAATGCGATCGTTTGTCCGTTTGACAACCCATCAGCCAGTCACTAGTGTCCATTTGGATCCAATTATTTCAGCCAAACAGGGTGCGTTTGTTGTGACACAGAAGCCCAACCCTCTCAGCAGTATCAAGGTCAACGGGCCGATTCCCGCTCATCTGGCACGCTCAGTGATCGAAGAAACCCTGCGTGCAGCCATTCTCGACGGCCGCATTCCCTGCGGCACCGCCCTGCGTCAGCAAGACCTCGCCGACCTGTTCGGCGTCAGCCGCATGCCGGTGCGCGAAGCCTTACGCCAGCTCGAAGCGCAATCGCTACTCAACGTGGTCGCCCATAAAGGCGCGGTGGTCGCACCGCTGGTTCAGGGCGATGCGGCAGAAACCTATGAGCTGCGGATCCTGCTGGAGTCCGAAGCCTTGCGTCGGTCGATTCCCCTGCTCGAAGCCGTCGATTTCGAACAGGCTGCGCGCTATATCGACGAGCTGGAAACGGAGCACGACTACACCGAGATCGGCCGACTCAATCGCCTGTTCCACATGGCGCTTTACAACAAAGCTCCCAACCAGCGGCTGCTGAGACTCGTCGAAGACGGGTTGAACGAAGAGGAGCGCTTCCTGCGCTTCAATCTGGAAGCCATGGGCCTGGGCAAACTGTCCCAGGAAGATCACCGAGCGTTGTTGCGGGCCGCCGAAGAGCGGGACGTCGAGCGTTCGGTGACGTTGCTCGAACACCACCTCAACCGGGGTGTCGAAGTCATCACGCGCTACCTCGAAGGCCCTGAGGCGCAGCGCAGCAGGAAAGCCTCGAAATAACCCCCCAGCGACAGCCCCGAGCGAGCCCATTGAGCGGCTCGCTTTCGCTATTGAGCTGATCCGCACCTGGATTGCTCGACGAACAAATCTGCTTACTACCCAAATGCCATTTCAGCTGCGACGCGCACTCCGTAGCAGCTGCCGAAGGCTGCGTTCGGCTGCGTAGCAGTCGTAAAATCAGAGATTGCGGTAGTACGTCAGGCAGACCACGTTAGCCGGATTTACGACTGCTACGCAGCCGAACGCAGCCTTCGCCAGCTGCTACGGATCGCATTGCGGCTTAACTGACCGGCATTAGCTTACAACCCCCCCTTTCGTTCATACCGGACCGGTGTGCGGCGACTTCATGCCCACTCCCCCAAAACCCGTCCCCCTCAAACCTGACAATTGCATTGATGGATCTTGCGTCGGGATAGCGACTGCCGTGAATTACGCTCACTCTTGAGCTGCCAACGAATAATGACGGGCGACGCACCGCCCCCGCGGAGCAGTCGACGCATCAAGAACCTACGGAAGGAGTCTTGCCACGGGAAAGGAAGAACCGGCGTCGCTCCCAGCCAACTTCCACCCCCTCAGATCACATTAAAGAACCCAGTAAAAAGTTGCTTTGAGTGAGGCATTCACTCTTTATTTAAATTTCGACTTATATAAGTTGAAAGGAGCAACTACGCCCAAATAAAACTTTATACAAAAGTCTTATTGGCACTTATCGCGCCCGAGAAAGTTAAACTTTCAATTAATTAAAAAAATGACTTGCCCGATACTTTATTCATGTATTAGCTTTTCTCCGCCGCCCATAATCACTGGGCGCAAGGCACTACTTAGCGATTACACACGACTGAAAAGCATCAATTCAATTGAGGCTCCCGTTCGCCAATAGAAAGCTTCAAGCAACCGTCACTTATTGATCAACTCCTTCCTCAACGGTATTCCAGATCACTTATAGGCTCGCTCATGAAACCGACTAAAGACCGTCTTATCCAGAAGAAAGCAGAACTTAGTGCGCACCCGATCTTCTCTGAAATACATTCGTTATCGGTCCTTCAACGCTTCATGGAAACCCATGTGTTTGCGGTGTGGGATTTCATGTCGCTGACCAAGCGTCTGCAACAGGAACTGACCTGCGTTCAACTGCCCTGGCTGCCACCGCGAGACCCACAGGCCGCACGGTTGATTAACGAAATCGTGCTCGGTGAAGAGTCCGATGATCGTCCGGCCCAAGGTCACTACAGTCATTTCGAGCTGTACCTGGATGCGATGCGCGAAGTCGGTGCAAGCACGGTCGCCGTCGAACGCTTCGTGGCGCTGCAAAAAGAAGGCGTGAGCTATGACGTGGCCTTGCAAAGCGTCGACGTCGACCCGGCGGCCGCGCAGTTCGTGCGCCACACCTTGCACACTGCGTTGCATGCGCCGGGGCATAGTGTGGCGGCGGCGTTTCTGCATGGCCGCGAGAGCGTGATTCCGCAGATGTTCCAGCGGATTCTCGACGACTGGGGCATCGGCATCGAACAAGCGCCGACCTTCCGTTACTACCTGGAGCGGCACATCGAAGTCGACTCCGAAGATCACGGCCCGGCCGCGGAAAAGCTTCTCGCACGCCTGGTCGATGGCGATCCGCAGCGCGAAGAAGACGTGTACGCCAGCGCCATCGCCGCCGTGGAAAGTCGCATTGCCCTGTGGGACGGCTTGCGCCTGAGCATGAGCGAACCGGTTGCAGAGGTGAACGCATGAACGCCGCCGACTACCAATCCTTCGCCGACGCTTGGGAGAGTCGCGCGACCATTCGCACCCGCCCCCGGCGCGTACTGGAGAACGACGACAAACTGATCTATCCGCTGAGCCGTCAGCCGCTGGTGCTGAGCGAAACCTTCCTGCGTGAATGCCCGGAACAACGGGACTTCGCCCTGGTGCAGACGCTCTACAAGTTCATCAACGATGTGGTGATTTTCGAAACCGAGATCGTCGACAAGACCGCCCGCAGCATCGCCAAAAACCGCTTCAGCGTGGCGTTCCCGTTCGCCTGTCGCTACGACGCCATGACCGTGGTGGTGGACGAGGATTACCACGCCCTGGTGGCCATGGATTTCATGCAGCAGACCGTCGCCATGACCGGCATCGTGCCGATCGGATTGCCGGATGAAATCGAACTGAGCCGTGCTATTCCAGCCGCCGTGGCGCTCGCACCGGAGCACCTGCGCAGCGCCGTGGAGCTGATCTGCGTGGCCATCGCCGAGAACACCGTGACCGGCGATGTCGCGGCGTTCGCCAAGGACGACACGGTCAAGCAATCGATCAAGGGCCTGATGGCTGACCACTTGCTCGACGAGGGCCGGCACTCCGGGTTCTGGGCGCGGTTGGTGCGCATCTATTGGCACACCGCAAGCGAAGACGACCGCCAGTGCATTGCGCAAATCCTGCCGGTGTTCATCGGCCATTACCTGACCAACGACATCCAGAAGTCCTTCGACTTCCGCTTGATCGACGCCTTGCAGATCAGCGACGCGGCGCGTCAGGCACTCAAGAGCGAAGTGTCGGGGCTGGCCTTCCCGATCAATCGCCATCACCCGCTGGTCGCCAACATCGTGCGTTTTTTCCGCAGCAGCTCGCTGCTCGATTCACCGTGCGTGCAAAGCGCTCTGAGCGACTACCTGGTTTAACGAGGAGAACATCATGAGACGTCTCGATATTTTACTCATCGGGCAAAGCCAGGCCCTGACCGACCTGACGCTGGAACTTGAACAACACGGTCATTCACTGGCGCGGCTTGTGAATCTGGAGGAGCTGGCGCCAAGCACGTTTGATTTGCTGATCGACGATGCAAGCCTGCCGTTTCGGGACTTCGGCGATACACCGCGCCTGATGCTGCAGCTGGGTGTCGGCGTGCCGGACACCTCAGGCCTGCCACCGCTGGACCTGCTGTGCACGTACAACTCGACACCGCTGACTCGTGTGCCGGTCGCCGAAGAGTTGTCCGGCAACGGCCAGGCATTGCGCCTGCGCGTGGTGGCCGATCTGGTCGATCACGTGGCACTGCTGGTCAGCCGCTTCTCCCGGGATGCCGACTATTTCCTGCTGGCCAAGCCGATGGCTTGCGCGCACTTTGAGCAGGTGGAAAGTCTGCTGTTCTTAGAGCACCTGGCCTTCGTCCATCAGCTCAACACCACGGCTGAACCCTGGCTACTGCAACTGGGCCAGATCCCGATGATCGAACGGCTTGAACAGCGCTTCATCCAGTCTGCCGAGCGTCCGGCGTTGAACATCGCCGGCACGTCGCTCAGCTATCGGCAATTGCACGCCTACAGCCGCGCCATCCAACAGCGTTTGCAACCGTTGCTCGATCAGCATCAAGGACCGTTGGTGGTCGGGATCTGCCTGCCAAAATGCAGCGCGTTGTACGCAGGAATTCTGGCGATCCTGGGCAGCGGCGCGGTGTACCTGCCGCTGGAGCCAAGTCATCCGCTGCAACGTCAGCAGTACATTCTGGAAAACGCCGGGGCGGTGTTGTTGCTGCATGACGGAGTACACCCGCTCAGCGAGACGATGCCGGGGCTGGACATCAGCCGTATCGACATCGGCGACGTGAACCTCGATCAACCCTTGATGCGCCAACGACCCAATCTCGACGCGCCGTGCATGGCGCTCTATACCTCGGGCACCACGGGTCACCCCAAAGGCGTGTTGCTCAGCCAGGCCAACCTCGCACACTTCACCGCGTGGTACGCCGACTACGTGCAACTGACCGAGCAGAGTCGGGCGTTGCAGTTTTCATCGTTGAGTTTCGACTCGTCGCTGATCGATATTTTTCCGACGTTGCTCCTGGGCGCCGAGCTGATCGTGCCCAACGAGGACCAGCGTCGCGACCCGTTGCAACTGGTCGAGCTGATCCGCCACCAACAGCTCAGTCACGCCTTTCTGCCACCGGCGTTGTTGAGCATCCTGCCACTGGATCAGTTGCAGGTCCTCGATCATGTGATGACCGGGGGTGATGTTTGCGAACCCTATGTGATCCAGCAACTAACCCGCCAAGGCAATCTCTACAACCTCTACGGCCCGACCGAAGCCACGGTGCTGATCACCGCGCGGCAACTGCGCCCCGGCGACAGCAACCGGACCCTCGGCGCGCCGATTGCCAACAGTCAGGTGCTGATCCTCGATGAGGACTTCCAACCGGTGACCGAGCAATCCGTCGGTGAGTTGTACATCGTCGGTCCGGGCGTGTGCCTGGGTTACCTGAACAACCCGCAGCAGACTGCCGAACGCTATCTGAACCTGAGCCTGCCGAACGGCCAGAGCTTGCGCGCCTACCGCTCCGGCGACATGGCCAAGTGGACCCCCGACGGGATCGAGCTGTGTGGACGGCGAGACAATCAGGTGAAAATTCGTGGTTTTCGGGTCGAGCCGGAAGAAATCGAACGCTGCCTGCGCGACAGCCAGCAATACCGTCAGGTGGCGGTGGTCATCGACCGTCATCGACGGATTCTGGCCTTTCTCGCGCAACCTCAGGAAGAGCAACCCGGTGCTGCTAGCGAAGCCTTGAAAGCCCACGCGATGCAGTTTTTGCCGGACTATATGCAGCCCACCGCCTGGACCGAACTGGCGAGCATGCCGTTCGCCAGCAACGGCAAGGTCGATCGCAAAGCGCTGCTGGAACTGCCCGTCAATGTGACCGAAAACAGCCAACGACGTTTGCCCGCCAGCGCCGATGAAGCGCTGCTGCTGGATATCTGGGCCGAACTGCTGGAGCTACCCGCCAGCGACATTTCCACCGATGAAAGCTTCTTCAACCTCGGGGGGCACTCGATTCTGCTGTCGCGCATGCTCCTGCGTTTGCGTGAGGAGTTCGGCCGCAGTATCTCGATCAACCGCTTCATCGAACTGCCGACGATTGCGAAGCTGGCGACCTTGGTGCGCGGCTCCGGGACCGAGGAAGTACTGAGCGAAAAAGCCCTGGCCGATGCCTTCCGCGAACTGAATATCGATCCGTTGCCGGTCAGCCGAATGGGCGATGTGCACAAGGTGATCGTCACCGGCGCCAACAGTTTTGTCGGTGTTCATATCGTCGAAGCGCTGCTGGCCTGGGGCGCCAGCGAAGTGGCCTGCCTGGTGCGCGATGGCGGCGGGCAATCGGCGGCGCAACGCTTCGCTCAGGCGTTGCGGGAAAACCGCCTGGAGCATCTGGATCTGGACCGGGTGCGGGTTTACGCGGCGGACATCACTCGTCCGCAACTGGGGCTCAGTGCAGAGGTTTACCAACGACTGGATCGCGAGTTCGGCGCGCTGGTACACAACGCCGCCAACGTCAATCACGTCCTCGATTACGAGTCGTTGGCGCGGGACAACGTCGAGCCGATTTTCGAGTGCCTGCGTTTGTGTGAAGGGCGCAGCAAGAAGATCTTCAACTTCGTCTCGACGCTCTCGGCGTCCAGCACGATTTCCGACGATGGCCGGGTGCTGGAATTGCCCGCCGCGCAGACACCGCCGATCTACATCAAGAACGGCTACAACCTGTCTAAATGGGTCGGCGAGCGGATCCTCGAACGGGCGCGGGAGCGTGGGGTGCGGGTCAATCTTTATCGCCCCGGCAACATCAGTTTCAACAGCCTCACCGGCGTCTGCCAGCCCCACAAGAATCGCTTGATGCTGATGCTCAAGGGCTCGATCCAGCTCGGCCAGGTGCCGGAGTTCGCGCTGAATTTCGACCTGATGCCGGTGGATTTTCTCGCCCGTTTCATCGCCTTCCACGCCAGCCGTTACCAGGCCGAAAAAGCGGTGTTCAACCTGCACAACCCCGAGCCCCTGAGCTGGGATTCCTACGTGGCGTCATTTCGCGAGGCCGGTCGGGAGTTCGCCATGGTCAGCGTCGCCGACTGGCAGCAGCAACTGGGTCGGGTCGACAGCGACAACGCGCTGTTTGGCGTGCTGGGTTTCTACCTCAACGGCTTCGAAGAAGACATCGGCGACATCTCGATGATCGGCCACGACAACGCCCAGGCCGGCGTCCGGCAGATGGGCGCGCACTATCCGGAAAAATCCCCGGCGCTGCTGCGGCGCGGCTGCGACTACCTCAAAGAAATCAACTTCATCTGATTCACCCTAACCCTGCACGGAGCAAAACCATGAATACTCTGCAACCCGATACCCTGATCAAAAATCCTCAAGGCTGCCACGTCGTGTCTTCGGTGGAAGTACCGGCCGATGCGGCGCAAGTCTGGGCGGTGGTCGGCAATTTTGCCGGCTTCGATCAATTCATTCCGGCGCTGTCGCACATCGAGATGACGGGCGAAGGCGTGTCGTCGCTGCGCAAGAAATTCTTCAAGGATGGCAACCTGGTGGTCGAGCAACTCAACTCCCGGGACGACCAGGCGCTGAACATGACCTGGACGACGATCTACAACACGCTGGGCGTGGCCAATTTGTGGGCGGCGATGAGTGTTGAATCCTTGGGCGCAGGCAAGTCGCGGGCGACCTGGACCATCATCGCCGAACCGACCCAGGGCGGTGCCGAAGCCCTGCCGGGGTTCAAGGATTTCGTTCAGGGGTTTGCCGATGATGCGATGGGGAATGTGTTGAAGCTGTTTGTGTAAGGCTTCGGTTCGGCGGTGACTGATGCACCGCTATCGCGAGCAGGCTCGCTCCCACAGGGTTCTCAGTCGTTCACAAATGTTGTGATCACTGAAAATCCCATGTGGGAGCGAGCCTGCTCGCGATTGAACGATAACGCGGTAAAACTGACCTCAATCAGATTTTGAAGCTATCCACCAACTGCTTCAACCGATTGGCCTGCTGGGACAGCGCATCGCAATCCTTCAACGTTTCATTGAGGTTGGCCACGCTCTGCTGGTTCAGCAGGTTGATCTGATTGACGTCGACGTTGAGGGTTTCCACCACGGCAGTTTGTTCTTCGGTCGCCGCGGCCACCGATTGGTTCATGCCGTCGATTTCGCCGATGCGCTGGGTCACGCTGACCAGTCGCAGGCCGGCCTGGTTCGCCACTTCGACGCTCTGTTCGCTGGACACCTGACTGGCGTTCATGGTGGTCACCGCTTCGCGAGAACCGATCTGCAGCGAACTGATCATCTTGTGGATTTCTTCCGCCGACTCCTGGGTGCGATGAGCCAGGTTACGCACCTCGTCCGCCACCACCGCAAAACCACGACCGGCCTCACCGGCACGGGCCGCTTCGATGGCCGCGTTGAGCGCCAGCAAATTGGTCTGCTGGGAGATGCCTTTGATCACATCGAGAATATGACCGATGTTGTCGGTGCTCGCGTTCAGGGTTTCGATCTGCGTGCAGGACAAGCTGATTTTTTGCGACAGCTCGGTCATGGCCAAGATGGTTTTTTCCACCACCTGACGACCGTCATCGGCCTGCTCGCTCGCGCCGCTGGCGTGTTGCGAAGCATCGGCGGCGTTGCGGGCGATTTCCTGAGTGGCGGCGCCCAATTGGTTGATCGCCGCGGCCACGCTGTTGGTGCGGGCGCTTTGTTCGTCGGAGCCGATGATCGAAGCGTTGGACGATGCCATCACCCGTTGCGACAGGTCATGAACCTGACGGGTCGCCGAGGACACTTCGGAAATCGACGCGTGAATCCGCTCCACAAACTGGTTGAAGGAACCGCCCAACTCGCCGAACTCATCTTTGCCTTCTACAACCAGACGACGGGTCAGGTCGCCCTCGCCCTGAGCGATGTCCTGCATCGCACGGCCCATCGTGGTCAGCGGACGCATCAGCACATTAATCAGCAGACTCAGCAGCACCGCAATGGCGGTCACGGCGACGAACATCGCAATCAGTGCCGAGGTGCGGAACTGGCTCAGTGGTGCGTAGGCCTTGGCCTTGTCGATCGACAGACCGATGTACCACTCGGCATTCGGCAAACCACTCACCGGCGTGAACGAGAGAATGCGGTCCTGCTTGTTCAGTTCTACTTCCTGAATGCCTTTCCCGATACGGACGCTGGAACCCGGATAGATGTCTTTCAGGTTCTTCATCACCTGATCCTTGTCCGGACTGACGATCACTTGACCGTCGGCGCTAACGAGGAACGCGTGACCGATGCCACCGAAGTCCACCGAGTTGATGATCTTCACCAGGGTTTCCAGACTCAGGTCGCCGCCGACGACACCCAGCAGTTCGCCTTTCTTTTTCACCGGCATGGCGATGGTCACCACCAGCCCACCGACCGCGGCCATGTAAGGCGGAGTCAGCATGGTCTTGTCGGCGACCACAGCTTGCTTGTACCAGGGGCGCTGACGCGGATCGTAGCCGTCCGGCATCTTCGCGTCAGGGCGCTGGGTGAACACACCATTGGCCTGCCCGACGTAGGTGAACTGGAAGTTCGAGGTGAGGGCGGGTTGATCGACCAGCCCCGGCAAATCGGCATTGACGCCTTGATGAGCGACGTTCTGCGCGAGGTTTTCCAGGATCAGCACGCGGCCGCTCATCCAGTTCTGCACGCTGCTGGCGGTCAGATCGCCGGCTTGTTCAACAGAGGATTCGAGGTTTTGCCGAATGGTGTTTCGCTGCAGATAGTCGTTGTACAAAGTGAACAACGCAAAAGCCAGCACCACGACGCCTGAAGCGGCCAGCAGGATTTTATGGCTGAACTTGAGATTCATTTCATGGCACTTCTTATGCAAAAGGGGGGATGCGTTCCGGGTTGCAACATTCCATGTAACAGCGCAGACGGCATTCTGGGGCCGCTCTACTTTGGTGCACGCATGTCTCATCAGTCTGTCGGCACGAGTGGGAGAAAACTTAGGGGGTTTGTACGAAACCTGTCAGTTACCCGCCGAACGGCGTCTTAGAGCGCCCGCGCAGCCTTGTTTATCAATGGTGCATGAACGGCAGTTGCAAATCTTTCGACCCTTGATGACAATGCGACTAATTATCATTTGTGATGTTCGGGCTGTCGCGTTCATGTCCTCACCTGAGTTTGCAGTACAGGCGCTTTACAGCAGCCATCACGGGTGGCTCAACACGTGGCTGCGCGCTCGATTGGGCAATGCGGCCGATGCGGCAGATCTGGCCCAGGACACCTTTGTCCGTCTGCTGCAAAGAACCGAACGCCTGGAACTCAAGGCTCCACGCGCTTTTCTGCGAACCATCGCCCGCGGTCTGGTGATCGACCATTGGCGTCGCGAGGAAATCGAGCGCGCGTACCTGGAAACCATCGCCCATTTGCCCGAGGCCGAAACCCCGAGCGCCGAGGCGCGGGCATTGGTGCTCGAATTGCTGGAAAGCATCGCCCGCATGCTTGAGGGTCTGAAGCCAAAAGTGCGTCAGGCGTTTCTGCTGGCCCAATGCGAAGGACTTACCCACAAGCAGATCGCCGAACATATGGGATTGTCCCTGCGTTCGGTGGAGCGTTATGTGGCCGACGCGCTGTATCACTGCTACGTGTTGCGGTATGAAGCGTGATGCCTGTGGATAACTCAGCGCTGAACCATCGCAGCGAGCCCCAACAGCAGGTGGTCAAACAAGCCATCCACTGGCTGCTGCGCCTGCGTAGCAACGCGACCAATTCCAGACTGCGCCAGCAATGCGACGTCTGGCGCGCGGAACACTATGAACACGAACTGGCCTGGCAACGGGTGCAGTCCCTGCAAGCCGAGTTGAGCAGCAATCTGCGTGCGGTACCCGGCGCTCAAGTCGCCTTCAATACCTTGGAAAACAGCGCACAGGGACTCGGACGGCGCCAGGCATTGAAGCTGCTGTCGGGTGCGTTGCTGATGGGTTCGGCGGCGTGGCTGGGCAAGGATACGATCGGCTGGCAACAGTGGACCGCCGACTTCGCCACCGCGACAGGCGAGCGACGTGGTTTCCAATTGCCGGATGGCACACGCCTGGAGCTCAACACCGCCAGTGCGGTGGATCTGGACTACACCGCGCAGCAGCGTCTGATCAAACTGACTCGCGGCGAGATCATCGTGACGTGCGGCGGGGCGAACGAGGGCTCTTCGTTTGATCAACCGTTGCGGGTACAAAGCCGCCACGGCGTGTTCGAAGGGGTGGCCGCGCGCTTCATCGTTCGTCAGGACGCCGACTGCACACGGCTCAGCGTCACCAGCGGCATGATCGCGATCCAGTCGCCACGGGCTGCCGACGGACTGCCGATTCAGGTACAGGCCGGGCAGAGCTATCTGATCGATCGCAGTCGAGCGCAGCTGGCACCGCCCCAGGACATGGATGCCGGCGCCTGGGTCGACGGCCTGATCGTCACTCGCAACATGCGCCTCGGGGATTTCATTAATGAAGTCGGGCGTTACCGGCCCGGGTATCTGAGCTGCGCGGCGGACATTGCCAACTTGCGCCTGTCCGGGGTTTTCCGTCTCGAAGACACCGACAGGCTGCTGGCCATCCTGCCGCAAACCCTGCCGGTGCAACTGCGCTACCGCACTCGCTGGTGGGTGACGCTGGAGCGACAGGCCTAAATTATTTTTGGCGGGTTTTCCGAACCAGTCCGGCTTAGTCAGTAAGCACTTCAACTCTGCCTTCAGCGACTTCCTACGGAAACCTACAATGACTGTGCGCGCCATCAGTAAGAGTCCTCTCCATTTTGCCGCAGAATCAGGCGTCTTGCGCCATGCCATCCGCGCGGCACTGTTCTCGACCGCCTTGGGTGTCGGCCTGGTGCCCACACTTGGCGTTGCAGCACAGGGCAGCGAGACCAGTAGCCACCGCTACAATATTGCCGCTGGCCCCTTGAGCGATGTGCTCAACCAATTCGCGCGTCAGGCAGGGATCACCCTGTCGACGACTCCGGCTCAGACTCAGGGACTTCAGTCGCCGGGATTACAGGGCGACTATTCAGCGGATCAGGCGTTGAGTCATTTGCTCAATGGCACGGGGCTTGTTGCCGTCAGTCAGGATGGCAGCAGCTATGTGCTGCGGCCCGTCGCTGAAACCGAAGCCCTGGCACTGCCCACCACCGACATCAAAGGCTTCGCCCTGGGTAATGCGCTGGGCAGCATGGATGGCTACAACGCGACTCACAGCCAGATCGCCACCAAGACCAGTACCGCGCTACTGGAAACCACGCAAAGCGTGTCCGTGGTAACCCGCGAGCAAATGGACGACCAGGGCTCGCAAACCGTCTCCCAGACGATGCGCTACACACCGGGCGTGCTGACCAATCCTTATGGCGCGACCCACCGTTATGACTACGTGGCAATGCGCGGTTTCAACGACGGCTCGGTGGATAACATCTACCTCGACGGCCTAAAGTCCATGGGTGACAGCGGCACCTATAGCACCATGCAGGTGGACCCGTATTTCCTCGAACGGGTCGATATTCTCAAAGGGCCGTCGTCGGTGCTCTACGGTCGCAGCTCACCGGGCGGGCTGGTGGCATTGACCAGCAAGAAACCGTTGTATGAGCCCTATCACCAGGTCCAGGCCACGGTGGGCACCCAAGGCCAGCGCGGCATGGGTTTTGACTTCAGCGGGCCGGTGGATGATGACAAGCGTATTGCCTATCGCCTGACAGGGTTGTCGGATCAGTCCGACACACAGTTCGATCACAACAAGGAAAAGCGCTTCGCCTTGGCGCCGACGGTGAGCATCGATTTCACCGAAGATACCTCGCTGACCCTGCAAGCCTATCTGCAACACGACCCTGACGGCGGCTATCACGGCGGCGTCCCGGCCGATGGCACGATCCATCAGCGCAACGGCAATCGGATCTCTCCAAACTTCTTCGAAGGCGAGCCGGGCATTGATGGTTTCCAGCGTGACCAGCAGTCCTTCGGTTATCAGTTCGAACACCGCTTCAACGACGTCTTCACCGCGCGGCAGAACTTTCGTTATCTCGACTCCAAGGTGAAGATCGATCAGGTTTACGCCTATGGCTGGACCACGCCCACCAGTAACGAATTGAACCGCTATTACACCGGCGGCGACGAAAAGCTCCACGCGTTTATCGTCGATAACATGCTGCAAGCCGAGTTCTTCACCGGCGCAACCAAGCACACCGTGCTGATGGGCGCGAACTACCAACGACGCAAGACGGTGGTCGACTGGACCAGCGGCGGTCTTGCGCCGATCGATGGGTTCAATCCGGTGTACGGCAATTCGGCCATCGACTTCTACAGCCCGATCAGCTATCTGCGTCGCCTGGAACAGACCGGCGTCTACCTGCAAGACTTGATCGAGATGGATAAGTGGCGCTTCTCCCTGGGTGTGCGTCAGGACTGGGTCGAAACCTCCGATGAAAATCGGCTGGCTGAAGCTGGACGCCCCGTGGGCACGGAAATCAGTGACAAACGCACCAAGCTGACAGGGCGAGCCGGGGCGTTGTACCTGTTCGATAACGGTATCGCGCCGTACATCAGCTACTCCGAGTCGTTCAACCCGAACTCCTACGCGGACAGCGCCGGCAATCCTCTGGCTCCCACCGATGGCACCCAATGGGAAGTGGGCCTGAAGTACCAGCCACCGGGCACTGACAACCTATTCACGGCGTCGCTGTTCCGTATCGATCAGGAAAACCTGGCCACCAAATTGCCGCAGGAAAACTTCTATCGTGCTGTAGGCGCCGTCCGCTCCCAAGGTCTGGAACTGGAAGCGCACATGCAGCTGACCGACAACCTGAAAGTCCTCGGCAGCTACACCTTCACCGACATCGAGTATTCGAAGTCGATGATCAGTACATTGAGCACCGCAACCGACGTGATCGAGAACAAGGGCAACTCGCCGACTCAGGCGCCACGCCATATGGCCTCGGTATGGGCGGACTACACGTTCGACAGCGCAGCGCTTGACGGTCTGCGTCTGGGCGGCGGCATGCGTTATGTAGGCTACAGCTGGGCCGACGCGGAAAACACCCTGAAGGTGCCGTCCTACACACTGTTCGATGCGTCTGTCGGCTATGACCTGGGGAAGGTGGGCTTGAAAGGCGTGGACGTGCGTCTGAATGCGAACAACCTGACCAACGAGTCCTACGTGGCGTCCTGTGCCAGCCTGAACTTCTGCTACCTGGGCGAAGAACGCAACGTCGCCGCCACGGTGAGCTACCAGTTCTAATCACCCGTTAATACGACAAAGCCAGCACCTGAATCCAGGGGCTGTGGCTTTGTCGTCTCGCTGCAAACGGAACATCCGAAACTGCAAGTCTGGTACATGGAGTACCCGTCAGAACCGGGTCATACCGCGTTGCTGGCTGCGGTAGCGCGCAACGACCCTGCGACCGGAAACCTTTTGCCGAACCCAATCAGGTGTTCTATCTGGATCCGGTCAATGGCGAGCAGATGGGGCAGCGGTTCTGGGGGGAGTGCTGTTTTCAGCGTGAGAACTTCATCCCGTTCATTCTTGAATTTCACTACAACCTGGTCCTGCCGGATAACTGGGGATTGTTGTTAATGGGACTGGTCGCAATCGCTTGGGTTGTCGATTGTGTCATTGCACTTTGGCTAACGCTTCCACGAGGGAAACCGTTCTGGAAGAAGTGGTCGACGGCCTGGAAGATCAAAGGCGGACATGCCTGCCGGCTGAATTTTGACCTGCATCGGGCGGGTGGTTTGTGGCTGTGGTTATTGCTGTTGCCGATCGCTGTCAGCAGTGTCGCCATGAACCTGCCGAGCGAGGTCTTCAAACCTGCCGTTTCATTGTTTTCGCCGATTGAACCGAGCGTCTATGAGTTCCGCGGGCGCATGCCTGCCGAGGAATTAGGCGTTACGCGGCTGAGTTATCAACAGGCTTATGAACGTGCGTTGCAGGAAGGGCAAAGACTGGGACTGACAGCTGCGATCGGAGAGCTGTATTACAGCTTTGAGTACAACTTTTATGGGGCGGGGTTTGGACAACATTATACCAAGGCCCATGGAAAGTCCTGGCTGTTCTTCCACGGCACGGACGGGCGTTTGTTGGGACAGGAAATCGCAGGCCAAGGCACCTTGGGGGAGCGCTTTTATCGGCTGCAATTACCAAGACACGGAGGGCGGATCACTGGGTTCACCGGACAAGTCATGATCGCGGTGTTAGGGGTTTTGATTGCTGTATTGTCGGTGACGGGAATCTATATCTGGTGGCGCAAGTTGCTGGCCCGAAGGAGTAGCCAGACACGCAAGAACTGGAGCTGACCCGTTCCGAATTGAAGTTTCCATAAGCCCAGAAAGACAAAACCCCTGTCTGCATAAGCAGACAGGGGTTTCGGAATTCAATCTTGACGATGACCTACTCTCACATGGGGAAACCCCACACTACCATCGGCGATGCATCGTTTCACTGCTGAGTTCGGGATGGGATCAGGTGGTTCCAATGCTCTATGGTCGTCAAGAAATTCTGTGACCAGCCCGTTACAGCGGTAACGTGCCAGCAAAATCGGTGACTTCTACTAAAACAAAACCCCTACCTGCATACGCAGATAGGGGTTTCGGAATTTAATCTTGACGATGACCTACTCTCACATGGGGAAACCCCACACTACCATCGGCGATGCATCGTTTCACTGCTGAGTTCGGGATGGGATCAGGTGGTTCCAATGCTCTATGGTCGTCAAGAAATTCGGTAGCCAGCTCGTTTTCTCTTGCGAGATCACGCTCCAGCGAATGGGTATGCGATAGATTTGGTGTTTCGTGAGTGTCACAAACTTTCGGTTCGTTTCGTCTTCACACACCGCAATCTGGTGCCCGTTCGGGTCAACAAATTGCTTGGGTGTTATATGGTCAAGCCTCACGGGCAATTAGTATTGGTTAGCTCAACGCCTCACAGCGCTTACACACCCAACCTATCAACGTCGTAGTCTTCGACGGCCCTTCAGGGGACTCAAGGTCCCAGTGAGATCTCATCTTGAGGCTAGTTTCCCGCTTAGATGCTTTCAGCGGTTATCTATTCCGAACATAGCTACCCGGCAATGCCACTGGCGTGACAACCGGAACACCAGAGGTTCGTCCACTCCGGTCCTCTCGTACTAGGAGCAGCCCCTCTCAAATCTCAAACGTCCACGGCAGATAGGGACCGAACTGTCTCACGACGTTCTAAACCCAGCTCGCGTACCACTTTAAATGGCGAACAGCCATACCCTTGGGACCGGCTTCAGCCCCAGGATGTGATGAGCCGACATCGAGGTGCCAAACACCGCCGTCGATATGAACTCTTGGGCGGTATCAGCCTGTTATCCCCGGAGTACCTTTTATCCGTTGAGCGATGGCCCTTCCATACAGAACCACCGGATCACTAAGACCTACTTTCGTACCTGCTCGACGTGTCTGTCTCGCAGTCAAGCGCGCTTTTGCCTTTATACTCTACGACCGATTTCCGACCGGTCTGAGCGCACCTTCGTACTCCTCCGTTACTCTTTAGGAGGAGACCGCCCCAGTCAAACTACCCACCATACACTGTCCTCGATCCGGATAACGGACCTGAGTTAGAACCTCAAAGTTGCCAGGGTGGTATTTCAAGGTTGGCTCCACGCGAACTGGCGTCCACGCTTCAAAGCCTCCCACCTATCCTACACAAGCAAATTCAAAGTCCAGTGCAAAGCTATAGTAAAGGTTCACGGGGTCTTTCCGTCTAGCCGCGGATACACTGCATCTTCACAGCGATTTCAATTTCACTGAGTCTCGGGTGGAGACAGCGCCGCCATCGTTACGCCATTCGTGCAGGTCGGAACTTACCCGACAAGGAATTTCGCTACCTTAGGACCGTTATAGTTACGGCCGCCGTTTACCGGGGCTTCGATCAAGAGCTTCGCGTTAGCTAACCCCATCAATTAACCTTCCGGCACCGGGCAGGCGTCACACCCTATACGTCCACTTTCGTGTTTGCAGAGTGCTGTGTTTTTAATAAACAGTCGCAGCGGCCTGGTATCTTCGACCGGCATGAGCTTACGGAGCAAGTCCTTCACCCTCACCGGCGCACCTTCTCCCGAAGTTACGGTGCCATTTTGCCTAGTTCCTTCACCCGAGTTCTCTCAAGCGCCTTGGTATTCTCTACCCAACCACCTGTGTCGGTTTGGGGTACGGTTCCTGGTTACCTGAAGCTTAGAAGCTTTTCTTGGAAGCATGGCATCAACCACTTCGTGTTCTAAAAGAACACTCGTCATCAGCTCTCGGCCTTGAAATCCCGGATTTACCTAAGATTCCAGCCTACCACCTTAAACTTGGACAACCAACGCCAAGCTGGCCTAGCCTTCTCCGTCCCTCCATCGCAATAACCAGAAGTACAGGAATATTAACCTGTTTTCCATCGACTACGCTTTTCAGCCTCGCCTTAGGGACCGACTAACCCTGCGTCGATTAACGTTGCGCAGGAAACCTTGGTCTTTCGGCGTGGGTGTTTTTCACACCCATTGTCGTTACTCATGTCAGCATTCGCACTTCTGATACCTCCAGCAAGCTTCTCAACTCACCTTCACAGGCTTACAGAACGCTCCTCTACCGCATCACCTAAGTGATACCCGTAGCTTCGGTGTATGGTTTGAGCCCCGTTACATCTTCCGCGCAGGCCGACTCGACTAGTGAGCTATTACGCTTTCTTTAAAGGGTGGCTGCTTCTAAGCCAACCTCCTAGCTGTCTAAGCCTTCCCACATCGTTTCCCACTTAACCATAACTTTGGGACCTTAGCTGACGGTCTGGGTTGTTTCCCTTTTCACGACGGACGTTAGCACCCGCCGTGTGTCTCCCATGCTCGGCACTTGTAGGTATTCGGAGTTTGCATCGGTTTGGTAAGTCGGGATGACCCCCTAGCCGAAACAGTGCTCTACCCCCTACAGTGATACATGAGGCGCTACCTAAATAGCTTTCGAGGAGAACCAGCTATCTCCGAGCTTGATTAGCCTTTCACTCCGATCCACAGGTCATCCGCTAACTTTTCAACGGTAGTCGGTTCGGTCCTCCAGTTAGTGTTACCCAACCTTCAACCTGCCCATGGATAGATCGCCCGGTTTCGGGTCTATTCCCAGCGACTAGACGCCCTATTAAGACTCGCTTTCGCTACGCCTCCCCTATTCGGTTAAGCTCGCCACTGAAAATAAGTCGCTGACCCATTATACAAAAGGTACGCAGTCACCCAACAAAGTGGGCTCCCACTGCTTGTACGCATACGGTTTCAGGATCTATTTCACTCCCCTCTCCGGGGTTCTTTTCGCCTTTCCCTCACGGTACTAGTTCACTATCGGTCAGTCAGTAGTATTTAGCCTTGGAGGATGGTCCCCCCATATTCAGACAAAGTTTCTCGTGCTCCGTCCTACTCGATTTCATGACCAAGAGATTTTCGCGTACAGGGCTATCACCCACTATGGCCGCACTTTCCAGAGCGTTCCGCTAATCTCAAAGCCACTTAAGGGCTAGTCCCCGTTCGCTCGCCACTACTAAGGGAATCTCGGTTGATTTCTTTTCCTCAGGGTACTTAGATGTTTCAGTTCCCCTGGTTCGCTTCTTAAGCCTATGTATTCAGCTTAAGATACCTAACTTATGTTAGGTGGGTTCCCCCATTCAGACATCTCCGGATCAAAGTCTGTTTGCCGACTCCCCGAAGCTTTTCGCAGGCTACCACGTCTTTCATCGCCTCTGACTGCCAAGGCATCCACCGTATGCGCTTCTTCACTTGACCATATAACCCCAAGCAATCTGGTTATACTGTGAAGACGACATTCGCCGAAAATTCGCGATTAAACTCACAAATTTTACCTTAGCCTGATCCACCACCAGTGAAAGTGGCGTTCAGTCTATCTTTCTATCACATACCCAAATTTTTAAAGAACGATCTAGCAAAAGACTAGAAATCAACATTCACCATCATCACAATGGAATGCTCATTTCTAAGCTTTCAACAACAGAAGCAGTTAGTGGTGGAGCCAAACGGGATCGAACCGTTGACCTCCTGCGTGCAAGGCAGGCGCTCTCCCAGCTGAGCTATGGCCCCGTATTTCTACAGGCGTTTCCCACACAAAATTGGTGGGTCTGGGCAGATTCGAACTGCCGACCTCACCCTTATCAGGGGTGCGCTCTAACCAACTGAGCTACAGACCCAATTTCGGGCTGCTTCTTATCGTCTTCTTCAATGAATCAAGCAATTCGTGTGGGAACTTATGGAGCAGCTGATGTCGTCGATTAAGGAGGTGATCCAGCCGCAGGTTCCCCTACGGCTACCTTGTTACGACTTCACCCCAGTCATGAATCACACCGTGGTAACCGTCCTCCCGAAGGTTAGACTAGCTACTTCTGGTGCAACCCACTCCCATGGTGTGACGGGCGGTGTGTACAAGGCCCGGGAACGTATTCACCGCGACATTCTGATTCGCGATTACTAGCGATTCCGACTTCACGCAGTCGAGTTGCAGACTGCGATCCGGACTACGATCGGTTTTCTGGGATTAGCTCCACCTCGCGGCTTGGCAACCCTCTGTACCGACCATTGTAGCACGTGTGTAGCCCAGGCCGTAAGGGCCATGATGACTTGACGTCATCCCCACCTTCCTCCGGTTTGTCACCGGCAGTCTCCTTAGAGTGCCCACCATTACGTGCTGGTAACTAAGGACAAGGGTTGCGCTCGTTACGGGACTTAACCCAACATCTCACGACACGAGCTGACGACAGCCATGCAGCACCTGTCTCAATGTTCCCGAAGGCACCAATCCATCTCTGGAAAGTTCATTGGATGTCAAGGCCTGGTAAGGTTCTTCGCGTTGCTTCGAATTAAACCACATGCTCCACCGCTTGTGCGGGCCCCCGTCAATTCATTTGAGTTTTAACCTTGCGGCCGTACTCCCCAGGCGGTCAACTTAATGCGTTAGCTGCGCCACTAAGAGCTCAAGGCTCCCAACGGCTAGTTGACATCGTTTACGGCGTGGACTACCAGGGTATCTAATCCTGTTTGCTCCCCACGCTTTCGCACCTCAGTGTCAGTATCAGTCCAGGTGGTCGCCTTCGCCACTGGTGTTCCTTCCTATATCTACGCATTTCACCGCTACACAGGAAATTCCACCACCCTCTACCATACTCTAGCTCGACAGTTTTGAATGCAGTTCCCAGGTTGAGCCCGGGGATTTCACATCCAACTTAACGAACCACCTACGCGCGCTTTACGCCCAGTAATTCCGATTAACGCTTGCACCCTCTGTATTACCGCGGCTGCTGGCACAGAGTTAGCCGGTGCTTATTCTGTCGGTAACGTCAAAACAGATACGTATTAGGTAACTGCCCTTCCTCCCAACTTAAAGTGCTTTACAATCCGAAGACCTTCTTCACACACGCGGCATGGCTGGATCAGGCTTTCGCCCATTGTCCAATATTCCCCACTGCTGCCTCCCGTAGGAGTCTGGACCGTGTCTCAGTTCCAGTGTGACTGATCATCCTCTCAGACCAGTTACGGATCGTCGCCTTGGTGAGCCATTACCTCACCAACTAGCTAATCCGACCTAGGCTCATCTGATAGCGCAAGGCCCGAAGGTCCCCTGCTTTCTCCCGTAGGACGTATGCGGTATTAGCGTCCGTTTCCGAGCGTTATCCCCCACTACCAGGCAGATTCCTAGGCATTACTCACCCGTCCGCCGCTCGCCACCAGGTACAAGTACCCGTGCTGCCGCTCGACTTGCATGTGTTAGGCCTGCCGCCAGCGTTCAATCTGAGCCATGATCAAACTCTTCAGTTCAAACATCTTTGGGTTTTGAGAAAACCCTAAACTTGGCTCAGCAATCGTTGGTTACATCTTTGATTTCTCGCGGAGTAACTTGTGATGCTGATAATCTTGTTGACTATCAGTCTGACTCCACAAGCACCCACACGAATTGCTTGATTCAGTTGTTAAAGAGCGGTTGGTTAAGATCTTTCGTCTCAACCGAGGCGCGCATTCTACAGCAGCCTCTGTTACTGTCAAGCGGTTATTTTCAGAAGTTTTCAAAGTTTCGCTTGGAAATCCTTAACAACTTCAACCACTTGCGCTTCCGATCTCTCGTTAGCGGGAGGCGAATTCTACAGCGTTACTCGCTGCTGTCAACACCTCTTTTTCTCCGCTTTCGACCGAGAAGATCGAACCGTTAAAAGAGCCAAACAACACTGCCCTTTCAACTCCTTCTGGCTTCGATGAACTGAAGCGTAACCGCTGTCGAAAACTGCGTAACTCTTTGTTTACCAAGGAGTTTTCCGTTTCGACTGCGCCGGAAGTGGGGCGAATTATAGACTTCCAGAATCTGCCGTCAACCCCTAATTTTGCTTTTCTATCCATAACTTGCGAAAAGCCGAAAAACAGCGCTTTTCCCTTCTATATAGGAGAGCAAAACTACTCCTCTATATAGAAGGAATCCTCAGAGCACTCCAGACTCCTTGAACGCAGCAACGACGCCGGCATCCAGACCCAACACCCGCTGCAGAACCTCCAGCGTGTGCTCGCCCAATAAAGGAGGCGCACTACGGTACTCCACCGGGGTCTCGGACAGACGTATCGGGCTCGCAACCTGCGGCACCATCCCGGCCAAAGCATGGGGCAGCTCAATAGCCAACCCACGCGCCTGAACCTGAGGATCGGCAAACACCTGAGCCAGATCATTGATCGGCCCGCACGGCACCCCTGCGTGCTCCAGCTGCGCCACCCACTCAGCAGTAGTCTTGAACACGGTTGCCTGGCGGATCAGCGGAATAAGCTCTGCTCGATTTGCCACCCTTAACTTGTTGGTCGCAAAACGCGGATCATCCGCCCACTGCGGCTGACCAGCCACTTCCGCAAACTTGCGGAACTGCCCGTCGTTACCCACCGTGAGGATGAAGTCGCCATCTGCCGTAGGAAAGTCCTGATAAGGCACGATATTCGGATGAGCGTTGCCCAAGCGCTTGGGCGCATTGCCTGTAGTCAGGTAGTTCATCGCCTGATTGGCCAGACAAGCCACCTGAACATCCAGCAATGCCATATCAATATGCTGACCGCCACCTACATGATCCCGATGAGCCAGGGCCGCCAGGATCGCTACCGTCGAATAAAGGCCAGTCAAAATGTCCGTCAACGCCACCCCGACTTTCACCGGGCCAGCGCCCTCATCCCCCTCCGGACGACCAGTCAGACTCATCAGGCCACCCAGGCCCTGGATCATGAAGTCATAACCCGCACGCTTGGCATATGGACCGGTCTGGCCAAATCCAGTGATCGAGCAATAGATCAGCTTCGGATTAATCACCTTGAGCGACTCATAGTCCAGCCCATAAGCCGCCAGGCCACCGACCTTGAAGTTTTCGATGAGGATGTCCGACTTCGCCGCCAGCTCTCGAACGAGCTGCTGTCCTTCTGGCCGTGTGAAGTCGATGGTCACTGATTGCTTGTTGCGGTTGGCGGACAAGTAATAGGCCGCCTCGCTGGTGTTCTCGCCATAGGCATCTTTAAGGAACGGAGGCCCCCAGGCGCGCGTGTCATCGCCATTGCCCGGGCGCTCGACCTTGATGACTTCGGCGCCAAGGTCCGCCAGGATCTGCCCGGCCCAAGGCCCGGCAAGCACCCGCGATAAATCCAGTACCCGTAGATGCGAAAGCGCGCCCATGACCGTTCTCCTATTAATAGAACGCCTGGATGCCGGTCTGCGCGCGACCGAGGATCAGCGCGTGGACGTCATGCGTACCTTCATAGGTATTCACCACTTCCAGGTTGACCAAGTGGCGAGCGACACCGAACTCATCGGAGATACCGTTACCACCCAGCATGTCGCGCGCCATGCGGGCGATATCAAGGGATTTGCCACAGGAATTGCGCTTCATCATCGAAGTGATTTCGACCGCAGCAGTACCTTCATCTTTCATACGACCCAGACGCAAACAGCCTTGCAGCGCCAGAGTGATTTCGGTCTGCATGTCGGCCAGCTTCTTCTGGATCAACTGCGTGGCCGCCAATGGACGCCCAAACTGCTTACGATCCAGGGTGTACTGACGAGCGGTGTGCCAGCAGAACTCGGCAGCGCCCAGTGCGCCCCAGGAAATGCCGTAACGCGCCGAGTTAAGGCAGGTAAAAGGACCTTTCAAGCCCCGGACATCCGGGAAGATGTTCTCTTCAGGGACAAACACGTTGTCCATGACGATCTCGCCGGTGATGGATGCACGCAGGCCAACCTTGCCGTGAATCGCCGGAGCGCTAAGGCCTTTCCAGCCCTTCTCCAGAACAAAACCACGAATATCGCCCGCGTCGTCCTTACCCCAAACCACGAACACATCGGCGATCGGGCTGTTGGTGATCCACATTTTGCTGCCGGTGAGGCTGTAGCCGCCTTCCACTTTGCGTGCACGAGTAATCATCGCGCCCGGGTCGGAACCGTGGTCGGGCTCGGTCAGACCGAAACAACCGATCCATTCACCCGAAGCCAGCTTCGGCAGGTATTTCTGCTTCTGTGCTTCGGTACCGAATTCGTTGATCGGCACCATGACCAGCGAGGACTGCACGCTCATCATCGAGCGATAGCCGGAGTCGACACGCTCGACCTCACGGGCAATCAGACCGTAGCTGACATAGTTCAGGCCGCTGCCACCGTATTGCTCAGGAATGGTTGCCCCCAACAGACCCACTTCACCCATCTCGCGGAATATCGCCGGGTCGGTCTTCTCATGACGGAAAGCTTCAAGAACACGCGGTGCGAGCTTCTGCTGAGAAAATTGCTCGGCGGTATCGCGGATCATGCGTTCTTCTTCAGTGAGCTGTTGATCCAGCAGCAGGGGATCGATCCAGTTGAAGCTAGCTTTACCGCCCATGAGTGAGTCCTCTCGATTCGGGTCAAATAACGTGGATTGATCCTAGGCCCGGCTCGATGTAACGGCAAACGAGGATTTTGCATACTGTTGTGCTAATTTCTCACTCCGAAACATCGCAAACCGACCTTGCCGCGATGTATTAGTGAGGTTGATGTACATGCGTAGGAAGATTCCCAGTACAACGGCCCTGATCAGCTTTGAAGCGGCAGCGCGCCATGAGAGCTTTACCAAGGCCGCCCAGGAACTTTCCCTCACACAGGGAGCGATTTGCCGACAGATCGCCAGCCTTGAGGAATTCCTCAGCGTCGAACTGTTCCGACGCTCGCGGCGCGGAGTAAAGCTGACGGAGGCCGGGCTCTCCTACAGCCGCCGGGTGGCCACCCAGCTCGACGCAGTTGAACGCGACACCTTGTCAGTGATGGGCCAGCAAGGCGCCAACATGATCGAACTGGCGGTGGTTCCGACCTTCGGCACTCAATGGCTACTGCCGCGACTCAGGGACTTTCAGAACAAACACCCGGAAGTGACGGTCAACCTCACCAACCGTACGCGCCCCTTCCTGTTTGCCGATACCGACTTCGATGCCGCGATCTATTTCGGCGACGCCGACTGGCCAGGTACCGAATCCCACCGGCTAATGGGCGAAAATCCGATGCCGGTGTGCAGCCCAACGTTATTGGGTAAAAAAACGAACCTCAGCCCCGGTGAAATCGCCGAACTGCCCCTGCTGCAACAGACCACACGCCCTTATGCCTGGCGCCAGTGGTTCAACTTCCAAAACCTGAATATTGCGCGAGACATGACAGGGCCGCGTTACGAGCTATTCTCCATGCTTGCTCAGGCTGCGATGCACGATATGGGGATCGCGCTGATCCCACCGTTCCTGATTCAGCGCGAATTGGCAGAGAAACGCCTGGTGATTGCCAACACCCAGGCACTATCGAGCATCAAGGCCTACTACCTGATGATTCCTGAGCGAAAGATCGAATCAGCCTCTTTAAAGGCATTTCGCGATTGGCTGGTAATTCAAGCACAAAGCTACAACCTAGAAGGATAACGGCTCAAACCAATTAGCTGACCCCGTAGTCAACAAAGTGAAAGCACTACAGATATACGTATTTGTCGCATATTGGCAGACTGTACCGAGGAACCGAACAAACGTCCCACAAAGCCCTAAATACGTGGCCTTGAGCCTCTATTGGCAAGCAATGACACCTTATTCACCGTGCCGATGTGCAAATTCTTGAATTTTTTACGAAATCCTTACAAGCCACGGTCTGCAAGGGATTTAACCGACTGGTGCGACATTCGGTCACGGGGTGACTTGTAGTTAATTTTCCGTCACCCATCATAATCCCTTGAAGGGCACAAAGTTCGCCTGCAAAATGCCGCGCCCCGCCCTGATTTGGCGGGATCGTGCTGATCGGCCGCCCCAGTCGCACCATCCGAAGTGCCTGGGTTTACTCAACAAGATCACGCAGGAGATTTGACGTGCACATTGGTGTTCCTCTCGAAACCCAGACGGGTGAAACACGGGTTGCTGCAACCCCGGAAACCATCAAGAAGCTGATCAGCCAGGGCCATAAAGTCACTGTGCAAAGCGGCGCCGGCACTAATGCCAGCGTTGTCGACAGTGCTTATGAAGTGGCAGGCGCAACCATTGGCAGCGCCAACGATGCGTTTGGCGCCGAACTGATTCTCAAGGTGGTTGCCCCCAGCGACAGTGAGCTGACGCTGATCAAGAGCGGCACCGTAGTGGTGGGCATGCTCAACCCGTTCAGCAATGAAACCATTGCCAAACTGGCCGAGTGCGGCATTACCGCGTTTGCGCTGGAAGCTGCGCCGCGTACCTCCCGTGCCCAGAGCCTGGATGTGTTGTCCTCCCAGGCGAACATCGCCGGCTATAAAGCCGTGTTGCTGGCCGCTCACTACTATCCGCGCTTCATGCCGATGCTGATGACCGCTGCGGGCACCGTGAAAGCGGCGCGCGTGCTGATTCTCGGTGCCGGTGTGGCCGGCTTGCAGGCGATCGCCACCGCGAAACGTCTGGGTGCGGTGATCGAAGCGTCTGACGTGCGCCCTGCAGTAAAGGAACAAATCGAATCCCTGGGTGCGAAATTCGTCGACGTGCCGTACGAAACCGATGAAGAGCGCGAATGCGCCGTCGGTGTTGGCGGTTATGCGCGACCAATGCCCGCCAGTTGGATGCAGCGTCAGGCCCTGGCCGTGCACGAACGCGCCAAGCAGGCTGACATCGTCATTACCACCGCACTGATTCCGGGCCGCAAGGCGCCGACGCTGCTGAGTGCAGAAACCGTGGCGCAGATGAAGCCCGGCTCAGTGGTCATCGACCTCGCCGCTGCCCAGGGCGGCAACTGTCCGCTGACAGTGGCCGATCAGGTGGTCGTCGAAAATGGCGTGACCATTTGCGGTCCGACCAACCTGGCCAGCGCAGTCGCGGCAGATGCTTCTGCACTGTACGCGCGCAACCTGCTGGACTTCCTGAAACTGGTCTTCAACAAAGAAGGCCAGTTTGAAGTGAACCTCGAAGACGACATCGTCGCCGCGTGCCTGATGTGCCGCGACGGCCAAGTCATCCGCAAAAACGCCTAAGCAGGGATTCAGACGATGGAAGAGCTTATCTCCCCCGGTATCTACAACCTGATCATCTTCGTGCTGGCGATTTATGTCGGTTATCACGTGGTCTGGAACGTTACACCTGCACTGCACACGCCTTTGATGGCAGTAACTAACGCGATCTCGGCGATCGTGATCGTTGGTGCCATGCTCGCCGCAGCTTTGACCGTAACGCCTCTGGGCAAAACCATGGGCACCCTGGCGGTGGCTCTGGCGGCAGTGAACGTGTTTGGTGGCTTCCTGGTCACCCGCAGGATGCTTGAGATGTTCAAGAAAAAAGCCCCGAAAGCGGTAAAAGAAGAGGCGTCCAAGTAATGAGCATGAATCTCGTCACGACGCTCTACTTGATCGCGTCGATCTGCTTCATCCAGGCCCTCAAAGGCCTGTCGCACCCGACCACGTCGCGGCGCGGCAATGTGTACGGCATGCTCGGCATGGCGTTGGCGATCCTCACCACCGTCGGCCTCATCTATAAACTGGGTGCTGAGCTGGCCACCGCTGGCATCGGCTACGTCATTGTGGGTCTGTTGGTCGGCGGCACCGCCGGTTCGATCATGGCCAAACGCGTTGAAATGACCAAGATGCCGGAACTGGTCGCCTTCATGCACAGCATGATCGGTATGGCCGCAGTGTTTATTGCCATCGCGGCCGTGGTCGAGCCGCAATCGCTGGGTATCGTCAAGCAACTGGGCGATGCGATTCCTGCCGGTAACCGACTGGAGCTGTTCCTCGGTGCCGCCATCGGTGCCATTACCTTCTCCGGTTCGGTGATCGCGTTCGGCAAGCTGTCGGGCAAGTACAAGTTCCGCTTGTTCCAGGGCGCACCCGTACAGTTCGGCGGCCAGCACAAACTGAACCTGCTGCTGGGTCTGGCGACGCTGGCACTGGGTGTCACCTTCATGCTGACCGGCAATCTCAGCGCGTTTGCTCTGATGCTGGCCCTCGCCTTCGTGATGGGCGTGCTGATCATCATCCCGATCGGCGGCGCCGACATGCCCGTCGTGGTGTCGATGCTCAACAGCTATTCCGGTTGGGCAGCAGCGGGTATCGGCTTTTCGCTGAACAACTCGATGCTGATTATTGCCGGCTCGCTGGTGGGTTCGTCCGGTGCAATCCTCTCGTACATCATGTGCAAGGCGATGAACCGTTCGTTCTTCAACGTGCTGCTCGGCGGTTTCGGCAACACCGCGGATGCCGCTGGCCCGGCTGGCTCGAAAGAAGCCCGTCCGGTGAAATCCGGCTCGGCGGACGACGCCACCTTCCTGCTGACCAACGCCGACACCGTGATCATCGTTCCAGGCTACGGCCTGGCGGTAGCTCGCGCGCAGCACGCATTGAAAGAGCTGACCGAGAAGCTGACCCACCGTGGCGTGACCGTGAAGTACGCAATCCACCCGGTTGCCGGTCGGATGCCTGGCCACATGAACGTGTTGCTGGCCGAGGCCGAGGTGCCTTACGACCAGGTATTCGAGATGGAAGACATCAACTCCGAGTTCGGTCAGGCCGACGTGGTGCTGGTGCTCGGCGCCAACGACGTGGTGAATCCGGCGGCCAAGAATGACCCGAAATCGCCGATTGCCGGCATGCCGATCCTCGAGGCGTTCAAAGCCAAGACCATCATCGTCAACAAGCGCTCGATGGCCAGCGGTTATGCCGGTCTGGACAACGAACTGTTCTATCTGGACAAGA
The DNA here is from genome assembly GCF_059695645.1 of Pseudomonas sp. LBUM1673. NCBI lineage: Bacteria > Pseudomonadati > Pseudomonadota > Gammaproteobacteria > Pseudomonadales > Pseudomonadaceae > Pseudomonas > Pseudomonas sp. LBUM1673. The sequence continues at coordinate 111,366 of NZ_CP166780.1, read as the reverse complement.
CCATGATGGTGTTCGGCGACGCCAAAAAAGTCATCGAAGACATGGTTAAAGCCGTCGACTAAAACCCTTCGGCAACCTGAACGCCCCGACTCGTCGGGGCGTTTTTGTTTGTGGCTGTTACCGATCCTGTAACGGTGTTTTGCTTGAAAGGCCCAAAATAGACACCTCGAATGCGACCTTGGTCGCGGGACGGGCAACGATCAAACTCACTAGACTGTCCACCTTGCTTCCGTTGCCCGAGAAAACAATCATGTACCGTGACCGTATTCGCTTGCCTTCATTGTTGGACAAGGTTATGAGCGCCGCTGACGCTGCTGCTCTGATTCAGGATGGCATGACCGTCGGCATGAGTGGCTTTACCCGCGCCGGCGAAGCGAAGGCCGTGCCTCACGCACTGGCCGAGCGCGCCAAGGTCACGCCGCTGAAAATCACCCTGATGACCGGCGCCAGCCTGGGCAACGACCTCGACAAACAACTGACGGAGGCCGGCGTACTGTCGCGACGCATGCCCTTCCAGGTGGACAGCACCTTGCGCAAGGCGATCAATGCCGGCGAAGTCATGTTCATCGACCAGCATCTGTCGGAAACCGTAGAGCAACTGCGTAACCAACAACTCAAACTGCCGGACATCGCAGTGATCGAAGCCGTGGCGATCACCGAGCAGGGGCACATCGTGCCAACCACCTCGGTGGGCAACTCGGCCAGCTTCGCGATTTTCGCCAAGCACGTGATCGTCGAGATCAATCTGGCACACAACCCGAATCTTGAAGGCCTTCACGACATCTATATCCCCACTTACCGGCCGACCCGTACGCCGATTCCGCTGGTGAAGGTCGACGATCGCATCGGCAGCACCGCCATCCCGATACCGCCGGAAAAAATAGTCGCGATCGTGATCACTCATCAGTCCGACTCGCCGTCCACTGTCTTGCCGCCGGACAGCGACACCCAGGCCATCGCTGACCATCTGATCGATTTCTTCAAGCAAGAGGTGGCAGCCGGGCGCATGACCAACAAGCTCGGTCCGCTGCAAGCCGGTATCGGCAGCATCGCCAACTCGGTGATGTGCGGCTTGATCGACTCGCCGTTCGAAGAACTGACCATGTACTCCGAAGTACTGCAGGATTCGACTTTCGATCTGATCGACGCCGGCAAGCTGAGCTTTGCTTCGGGCAGCTCGATCACCCTGTCGAGTCGGCGCAATGCCGATGTATTCGGGAATCTGGAACGCTATAAGGACAAGCTGGTGCTGCGCCCTCAGGAAATCTCGAACCATCCTGAAGTGGTACGGCGCCTGGGCATCATCGGTATCAACACCGCGCTGGAATTCGACCTGTACGGCAACGTCAACTCCACCCACGTCTGCGGCACGCGGATGATGAACGGCATCGGCGGCTCCGGCGACTTCGCGCGCAATGCGCACCTGGCGATCTTTGTCACCAAGTCGATCGCCAAGAGCGGCGCGATTTCCAGCGTGGTCCCCATGGTCAGCCATGTCGACCACACAGAACATGACGTCGACATTCTCGTGACCGAGATGGGCCTGGCCGACCTGCGTGGCCTGGCGCCACGTGAGCGCGCCCGCGTCATCATCGACAACTGTGTTCATCCGGACTATCGCCCAGCCTTGAATGACTACTTCACCGCCGCTTGTGCAGTCGGCGGGCACACCCCGCACATCCTGCGCGATGCCCTAAGTTGGCACATAAACCTGGAAGAAACCGGGCGCATGCTGACGGTGTAAATTGATCCAAATAACAGCTGATGCAAACACAGTTTCGTCAGTTCGCTGCTGCAACTGACAATTCCATAAAAAACTGTACTGCTGTACCGGTCTTTTCCTACAGTAATGACCCACCCTTTGTAGAGAAACGATCAAAAACGCACCATATTAGTGCCTACAGGTACAGTTGCCTCAATTTAGACCAGTACACTGCCATTTAACAGTTAACTGGTCTCTCACAATACAGGTGAACTGTATCTACAGAGACTGGCCAAACGAGAGGATCATTGGCATCAGTTAAACCACTACCTAATCCCGCCATAAGCGGAAGGATGTCAACCATGGAACGTACACTCAGTTCCGAACTGTTCTTCGAAGACACTGCTGCAAAAACCCAGGCTTCCATGCCTCTGCGCGTTATCGCCAACCTGATGCTGTGGCAGCGCCGCATCTCCAGCCGCCATCAACTGGCTCGTCTGGATTCGCGTCTGCTGGCTGACGCCGGGATTAGCGAAGCACAACGCTACGAAGAGCTGAGCAAGCCGTTCTGGCGCTAAGTTAGCGTCGCTGGCTCTGACCCACCGGGTCCACCGCCAGCAACCCGAATTGAACAAACAAAACCCGTCGTGGGAAACCACGACGGGTTTTGTCGTTTTGGAGCTTCACAGTGGGCCGTACAAAAGAGATAGCTACCAATAGGTACAGTTTATAGATCATACAAATTGAACCAGTACAATTTTGCCAGAGTGTATCTGTGCCGGCAGGCGTAACGGAGTCACCATTGAATCCCGACTGGCTGGCAAAAGGACCGCGCCTTCATGAATAACTTACTGAATGTTTCCATCATCACGCCTCAAGCGAAGCCCCGCTGGGCCAGGCTTCGAGGATTAATGAGAGCGTTCACCGACAGCCTGGAAAGGGCTCGCACCCGACGATTACTGGGCCAACTCAATGATCAACAGCTCTCGGACCTGGGCATCAGCCACGCCGATCGCCTCAACGAAGTGGACAAACCATTCTGGCGCTAGTGTTCTCCATTAGCAGACGGGACTGTTCTAACCGAGGTACACAGGCCTAATATTCAGATAGAACGTGGCGAACGCTTTACGACAGGCATCTGATCCCGCGCCACGTCTCAATCGATCTATCCAAAGGAGCTACCCATGTCCCGTCTTCGTCTGCTAAGTGCTGCCGCCCTGCTTGCCGTGGCTGCCAACTCCCATGCCACCAGCTTTATCGTGACCACCGATTCCGTTGTCGGTGGGCTGAAGGCTTCCTCCGACGCGACTTCGGATGTCTCGTCTTCCTTTCGCGACGACAAAATCGTCCGTGCCGCTCGTGACGACGCCGCCAGCTTCGTCGCCAGTGAAGGCACCATCCGTGGTGTGAAACTGGAAAGCGCACTCGACCATATTCGCCAACAGGCTCCACAACTGAATGCGACCGATGCACAGCTGGCCCAAGCCATCCTGACGATCTAAGCAACAGTTCTGAAGCGGGACACGCCCTACTGCTGGTCAGTTAAGCGCAATCCCTGGGAGCGGGCTTGCTCGCGAAGACGGCGACACAATCAACATTGATGTCGCCTGACACACCGCTTTCGCGAGCAAGCCCGCTCTCACAGATGTCCCAATATTTCGGCGCTGGCTCTAGGCCGGGCATTACGCTAGCCTTGAGATTCGCTTTCAGCTATCGAGTCTCATGCGTTTTCTTTCAAGTCTGTTGATCACTCCGGTTGTTCTTGCGGCTTGCTGGTCGGGCTCGGCCCTAGCCTTCGACGCCTTCAACCTTTCTACACAAGGCATCGTGGCCAGTGGTTATGCCACCAGCATGGTGACCTCCGTGCCCTTCGACCATAAACTGCTGATCGCCGCCCAGAATGACGCTGCCGCGTTCATTGCCAGTGACGGCCAACTGCGAGGAGCGCAACTGGAGTCCGCCTTGATTTACCTGCGCCGGAGCCAGCCAAAACTTCATGCCAGCGACCTTGAACTGGCGCAGGCAATTCTCGTCCAATAGTTATCCCTTGTTCCTCCGGAGTCGTTCCATGCGTAGCCCGCTGATTGCTGCCACCCTTGGCCTGCTGTTGTTGGCCGACGTGGTCCAGGCGCACACCCTGGTAGCCACCAGTAACATCATCATTCGTGCCTCCCAGCGCACGCTTGATTTCACGTCCGATACCACCACGTCCATCCGCGATTCGAAGATCGTCCGTGAAGCCCAGGACGACGCGGCCAGTTTCGTCGCCAGCGACGGTGAAATCCGTGGTGCACACCTGGAAGCGGCCTTCGACACCTTGCGCACCCGCGTACCGGAAGCCCGCGACGCCAGTGATCAGGTTCTCGCCGAAGCCATCCTCGCACTGTGAAGTCACTCGGCGCCTGGCTACTGGCCGGGGTCGTGTTGCTGCTTGGCAACACGGCTCAGGCAGGCCTGCAATTACGGCTCAAGACCGACGGTCTGAGCCCCGCGCAGCAGCAGGCCAGTCAGGCACTGCTCGATGAAGCCATGCGCGCGCTTCCGCCTCGTTTCATCGAGCAACTGGACCGGCGCATCGACGTCGGTTGGACCGACGACATGCCGAGCGATGCCTACGGCCAGGCATCGCTGGTGTCCGAGCTCGACCTGAATCGCAACCTGCTCGCCAGCCTCACCGACGGCAGCGCAGCGACCAAAAAAACTTATCGTCCCCACGCTACCGTGCGCCGGGAAATGCTCGCCACGGTGTTGCACGAGCTCACCCATATTTATGACCGCGCACGCCTGTGGCCAGACGCCGAGCGCACGCTGATCCAGCGCTGCAAGCAACGCAACAGCAGCTCCGGGCCGATCGGCATCCCGGATCAGTGCCGTGGGCAGACGGCACGACGCTGGACCCTCAGCGACGACCCTCGCCTGCTGGACCTCGCTGGCTGGCCGCAATACGTCGGTCGGCGCGGCGAGCGCGAACAGCACAACCGGCAGATTGCCCGCAGCCCGGACATCTACGAAACGAGCAGCCCGAAGGAATTCGTCGCGGTCAACATGGAGTACTTCCTGCTCGACCCAAGCTATGCCTGCCGTCGCCCTGCGCTGTATCGCTACTACAAAGAGCATTTCGGCTGGGCACCCGCCGCCAAAGACACATGCGGTAAATCCTTCGCGTTCCTCAATGCCGGCAACGACTTCGCCAAACAACCCTTGGGCCAGGTCGATCCGGAACGGGTTTACGCCGTCGACTATCTGCTGGCAGAAGCCAACCAGAACTGGGTCAGCCGCTGGGGCCACAGCATGCTGCGACTGGTGATCTGCGCACCTGGACGACCTCGCGGGCCGGATTGTCGGCTGGACCTGGATCAGCATCTGGTGTTGTCCTACCGCGCCTTCGTCGGTGACGTACAGCTATCAAGCTGGGATGGACTGGTGGGCAAATATCCGTCGCGCCTGTTTGTCTTGCCACTGGCCCAAGTGATCGACGAATACACCAAGACCGAACTGCGTAGCCTGGCGTCGGTGCCGCTGAACCTGTCCCGCAGCGAGATTGAAGACGTGGTGGAACACGCCGCGGAGATGCACTGGAGTTACGACGGCAACTATTTTTTCCTGTCCAACAACTGCGCGGTAGAAGGCCTGAAATTACTGCGCAGCAGCACCAACAATGCGCAACTGGTCGGCCTCGACAGCATCATGCCCAACGGCTTGCTGGAAGTGCTCAAGGGCCGTGGGCTGGCGGACACTAGTGTGCTGGACGATCCCCGCGAAGCGCTACGCCTGGGCTATCGCTTCGATTCCTTCCGCGAGCGTTATCAAGCGATGTTCGAAGTGCTGAAGAAGCATTTGCCGATCAAGCAGGAAAAGGTCGAAGACTGGTTGTTGTTGAAAGCGCAAGAGCGCCGCAAATGGATTGACCAGGCTGACTTGCGCACCAGCGCGGCGTTGTTGCTGCTGGAGCAAGCCAGTTTCCGTCAGCAGGTGGTGTTGGCGCAGGACGAAGTGAAGCAACGCTATCTGGGTGCTCGGGAACTGAACAACGGCGGCATGGATAAGGCCAACGCAACTTTGCAGCAGATTCTCGCCAACAGCGGCTTCCTCAGCCGTCCGGCTGAACTGCTCGGCACCGGTGGTTATGGTTTGCCACAGCCGAGCGAGTGGACGCGCCTGGAATCGGAAAGCAGTCTGCGCCAGAAGCAGCTTCAAGCGCTGACCGGAGATCTCGACAAAGAAGTCAGAGCCTTGCTCGAACCGAGCCGTGCCGCTGAGATGGCCGCCAACGAAGCCAACCTGAAGCAGGTTGGCGAACATCTGAGGAAGCTGCACAAGGCCGCGGGTGGGTTGGAGTTGCCCTAGTTGAAATATCACGGGCCCCGTAGCAGCTGCCGAAGGCTGCGTTCGGCTGTGAAACAGTCGTAAACCCGGGTACCTCGGTCTATCTGAAACAATGCGATGCATAATTTCACGACTGCTTCGCAGCCGAACGCAGCCTTCGGCAGCTGCTACATAAGCCGGGGTTGCCTGTTGATATCCGGTCGTCAGTAGAGCACCCCATCAAGAATTTCATAAACGATCCCGGTTCCCACGGCGATCAGCACAATGTCGCCGCCCGCACGACGCCACTCGTAACCCGGGTAGTACGGCAGTCGGCCCAACGCGCGGTTATCCAGGCGTTCGCCGTAATAACCGTGAGGCAACGGCCGCCCACGGACCAGATGAACACCGGGAGGTGGCGGCGCACCACGTACGAAGTAGCCATGATTATCGCGGATGGTCTGGCGCACCGGGCCGAAGTCCCGTGGTGGACCGCCGCGACGATTGTCCTGCGGGCCACGGTGATCGCCGCCGCGGTTATCGTAATGGCCCTGCTGCGGGCCGCCGCGTTCGTGATCGTCGCGCTGATCGGCGCTGGCGTGCAGCAATGGGGTCGCACTGAGCATCAGCACGCCCAGGCTGGCAATCAGACGTTTGTGCATTTTCATCAGGTCTTTCCTCACAGCCATACAGCAAAAAGGGCTTCAGAACGTAGTCCTGAAGCCCTCGGTCTTGCTGTTTAGTCTGTGCTGCGAGGCTCTAATTCCTCTGTATCAGGAACTTTACCTTCAGCTGACCCGCGCTTTACGCACGCCGTCGGACAAGGCCGCGCACAGACTGAGTACGCCCTCCACAGCCTGATCCGGCGTTGAGGCATTGGCGATGTGATCGATCAGCGCCGACCCCACCACCACACCGTCAGCCAGGCGTGCGATGGACGCTGCTTGTTCCGGTGTACGAATACCGAAACCGATACTGATCGGCAAATCGGTATGGCGACGCAGACGGGTAACGGCTTCTTCGACATGTTCCAGAGTCGCCGCGCCCGCACCGGTCACACCCGCCACCGACACGTAGTAAACAAATCCGGAGCTGCCATTCAGAACGGTCGGCAGACGCACGTCGTCAGTGGTCGGGGTGGTCAGGCGGATGAAGTCCAGGCCCGCCGCCTGTGCCGGGTCACACAGCTCGCCGTTATGCTCCGGCGGCATGTCGACCACGATCAGGCCATCGACACCGGCGTCTTTGGCTTCAGCGATGAAACGCGGCACGCCGTACATGTGAATCGGGTTGAAGTAACCCATCAACACCAGCGGCGTCTCGCTATTGCCTTCACGGAACTCGCGAACCATTTGCAGGGTTTTCGCCAGGTTCTGTTTGGCGCCCAAGGCACGAATGTTGGCCAGCTGAATGGCCGGGCCATCGGCCATTGGATCGGTGAAGGGCATGCCCAATTCGATCACGTCGGCGCCAGCACCGGGCAAGCCTTTGAGGATCGCCAGGGATGTGTCGTAGCTCGGGTCGCCGGCGGTCACAAAGGTCACCAGGGCGGCGCGGTTCTGTTCCTTGAGTTCGGCAAAGCGCGTTTGCAGGCGGCTCATCAGTGTTTCTCCTGCTTGGATTGCTCTTGTTGAGAGTGTTCCATGTGGTGCATCACGGTCTGCATGTCTTTGTCGCCACGGCCGGACAGGTTGACCACCATCAGATGATCTTTGGGCAGCGTCGGCGCGCGTTTGAACACTTCGGCCAGGGCATGGGCGCTTTCCAGTGCAGGAATGATCCCTTCCAGGCGACAGCATTTGTGGAACGCGTCGAGGGCTTCGTCGTCGGTCACCGAGGTGTACTGGACGCGGCCGATGTCGTGCAACCAGGCGTGTTCCGGGCCGATGCCTGGATAGTCGAGGCCGGCGGAAATCGAGTGGGCGTCGATGATCTGACCGTCGTCGTCCTGCAACAGGAACGTACGGTTGCCGTGCAGCACGCCCGGTACGCCGCCGTTCAGGCTGGCCGCGTGCTTGCCGGTTTCGATGCCATAACCGGCGGCTTCGACGCCGATGATCTCGACGTTTTTGTCATCAAGGAATGGGTGGAACAGGCCCATGGCGTTGGAACCACCGCCAATGCACGCCACCAGGCTGTCGGGCAGACGACCTTCCTGGGCTTGCAACTGCTCGCGGGTTTCCTTACCGATGACCGCCTGGAAGTCGCGAACCATGGCAGGGTACGGGTGTGGACCGGCCACGGTGCCGATCAGGTAGAAGGTGCTGTCGACGTTGGTCACCCAGTCACGCAGGGCTTCGTTCATCGCATCTTTAAGGGTGCCGGTGCCGGCGACCACCGGGATCACTTCGGCGCCCAGCAGCTTCATGCGAAACACGTTGGCTTGCTGACGTTCGATATCAGTGGTGCCCATGTAGATCACGCATTCGAGGCCGAAGCGTGCGGCTACGGTGGCGGTCGCCACGCCGTGCATGCCGGCGCCAGTCTCAGCGATGATGCGCTTCTTGCCCATGCGCCGCGCCAGCAGGATCTGGCCGATGCAGTTGTTGATCTTGTGCGCGCCGGTGTGGTTCAGCTCTTCGCGCTTGAGATAAATCTTCGCGCCGCCGCAGAATTCTGTCAGACGCTCGGCGAAATACAGCGGGCTTGGACGTCCAACGTAATCACGCTGGAAGTAGGCCAATTCTTCTTTGAACGCCGGATCTTCCTTGGCCGCTTCATATTCGCGGGCCAGATCGAGGATCAACGGCATCAGGGTTTCGGCGACGTAGCGGCCACCGAACGCGCCAAACAGGCCGTTGGCGTCGGGGCCGTTACGCAGATTAGTCTGGGTCATGGGTCGCTCCAGTTGTATTCGAGAGGTGACGATGGGGTTCACTCTACCCCTGACATCCTGCACTGAAAACCGATAAGATCGCCGCAACCTGTCAGGAAAACTCACAGATCCCATGAGCCACGACCTCCCTCCGCTGAACGCCCTTCGCGCCTTCGAGGCCACTGCCCGCCTGAACAGCGTCAGTCAGGCTGCCGAACAGCTGCATGTCACTCATGGCGCGGTCAGTCGGCAACTCAAGGTGCTGGAAGAACATCTCGGCGTGAGTCTGTTCATCAAGGATGGACGCGGCCTTAAACTCACAGATGCCGGCATCCGTTTGCGTGATGCCAGCGGCGAAGCCTTCGAGCGTTTACGCGCCGTTTGCGCCGAGCTGACCCAAAGCACCGCCGATGCGCCGTTCGTGCTCGGGTGCTCGGGCAGCCTGCTGGCGCGCTGGTTCATTCCGCGTTTGGGGCGGCTCAATGCGGACCTGCCGGATCTGCGTTTGCACCTGTCGGCTGGCGAAGGCGATCTCGATCCACGGCGGCCCGGCCTGGATGCCTTGCTGGTGTTTGCCGAGCCGCCATGGCCGGCGGACATGCAGGTCTACGAATTGGCCAGCGAACGCATCGGCCCGGTCATGAGCCCACGATTTGTCGGTTACGAAAGGCTGCAGAACGCACCGGCAAACGCACTATTGACCGAACCCTTGCTGCACACCACTTCCCGTCCGCAAGCCTGGCCGAGTTGGGCACAGCAAAGCGGCCTCGACGACAAAGCGTTGAAGTACGGTCAGGGTTTCGAGCATTTGTATTATTTGCTGGAGGCGGCAGTGGCCGGCCTGGGTGTGGCCATCGCGCCTGAGCCGCTGGTGGCCGAAGACTTGAAGGCCGGTCGCCTGGTTGCGCCATGGGGTTTCTGCGAAACCCCGGCGCAACTGGCGTTGTGGCTACCCAAGCGCGCCGCGGACGGGCGCGCTCGGCAGTTGGCGCAGTGGCTTAAAAACGAACTGCGTCAGGCACATTAATTACCGCGTTTGCACAACAGGTAGGCCGCGAGCAGGCCCAGCGCACCGACGGCGACGCCGGCTGTAGTCCAAGGGTGTTCCTGGGCGTAGTCGCGTGTCGCGATCCCGGTTTCACGGGTTTTGACCTTGACCTCTTCATAGGCATCGGTGAGCAGATGGCGTGAATGTTTCAGCGCGTTCTCGGCGTTGATTTTCAGCGTTTTAAGGGTTTTACGCGACTCGTCCGAGGCGTCGTCCTTCAGGCTTTCCAACGATTTCAGCAGACTCTCGATCTCGGCTTCCATGCTTTGCAATGAGGCTTTGCGTAACGAAGTGTTGGCCATGGTGGCTCTCCTGCATTGTTGATGAGTGCGTGTGTTGGTTGGGACTTCAGGGGTGCGAGAAAGTGCAGTAAATCTGAACTTCCCCCCGGATTGGTTGGCAGAAGAAATAAGAAAAATCACTGCTAGGCTGTATTTCACACCCTTAGGAGAACGCCATGACTGACCATCACACCTATAAGAAAGTCGAGCTGGTTGGCTCATCCACCACCAGCATTGAAGACGCGATCAACAACGCCCTGGCGGAAGCCAACAAAAGCCTCAAGTACATGGAATGGTTTGAAGTGACCGAAACCCGTGGGCACATCAAGGACGGCAAAGCTGCACACTTCCAGGTGACGCTCAAAGTCGGATTCCGGATTGCCAGTAGCTGAGTTTGAGCTAGTCTTCTGAACTTGCGCGCTGGCCGAATGCCATAGGGAATGGCAAAGCGCTACGTGGTGAGCGCATCCGGCCGATGGCTGGATGCCCTCCCCCTATTGATCCGTCCAGGGAGTGCAACCGATGAAGACGTTTATTTTGGCGGTAGGTTTGTTGAGCCTTGCGGGAACAGCCTTTGCCCAGGGCAAGTCGTGCGAAGAGCTGAAAGCCGAAATCGCAGCAAAACTGGATGCCAAGGGTGTTTCCAACTACACACTGGAGATCGTCGACAAAGGCGCTGCAGCTGACGGAAAAGTCGTCGGCACCTGTGAAAAAGGCTCCAGGCAAATCGTCTACAAGCAGGGCTGACCGCCCTCGAAAATGAAAAAGCCGACGCAATGAATGGCGTCGGCTTTTTTACGGGTGCCGTTTGAGCCTCAGCCCTTCATGACCTGCGCCAGCAGCTCATAGGAGTGCACGCGATCGGCATGTTCGTACAGGTCGCAGGTAAAAATCAGCTCATCCGCCTGAGTCTGTTCGATCAGCACTTCCAGCTTGGCGCGAATCTTTTGCGGGCTACCGACCATGGCCAGGCCAAGGAAATCACCGACCGCTTCTTTCTCATGGGGCAGCCACAGGCCGTCCATGGTCTTCACTGGCGGGCGTTGCACCAGGCTCTGGCCACGCATCAACGCGAGAATCCGCTGGTAGACCGAAGTGGCCAGGTAATCAGCCTGCTCGTCAGTGTCTGCGGCCACCAGTGGCACGCCTAGCATCACGTAAGGCTTATCCAAAACCGCTGAAGGCTTGAAGTGGTTGCGGTAAACGCGAATCGCCTCATGCATGAAGCGCGGTGCGAAATGTGAGGCGAAGGCGTAGGGCAAACCGCGCTCACCGGCCAGCTGAGCACTGAACAAGCTCGAACCCAGCAACCAGATCGGAACGTTGGTGCCAGTACCCGGCATGGCAATGATCCGCTGGTCCGGCGTGCGTGGCCCGAGGTAGCGCATCAGTTCAGTCACGTCTTCCGGGAAGTCGTCGGCACTGCCGGAGCGCTCACGACGCAAGGCGCGGGCGGTCATCTGATCGGAGCCAGGGGCGCGACCCAGACCCAGGTCGATCCGGCCGGGATACAGACTTTCAAGAGTGCCGAATTGTTCGGCGATCACCAGCGGTGCGTGGTTGGGCAACATCACGCCACCCGAACCGACACGAATGGTCGAAGTGCCGCCGGCCAGATAGCCCAGGAGCACCGAGGTCGCCGAACTGGCGATCCCATCCATGTTGTGGTGTTCGGCGACCCAAAAACGGTTGTAGCCGAATTTTTCGACATGCTGCGCCAGGTCCAGGGAATTGCGCAGGGACTGGGCCGCACTGCCGTTCTCCCGCACAGGTACCAGATCAAGGGTCGAAAACTTGATATCAGACAGTCGTTTCATAAACCTGCTTCTCCAATGGGTAAGCAGGTTTTTTCACGAACTAAAACCTGCCGAGTCTATAAGCGTGTTCTCTGCAATGAGGGCATATACCCGAGTTTCAATAGGAGAAACAAAATTCCTACGCAATTAGAGGACTGATCAGATGAGGTGAACTTTGCCTGACGGTCTATCCTCAGAACCCTGGTAACCGAAAACCACGAAGGCGCGACGTTACGCGCCAGATCTTGAGGAGGCAGACATGGCTATCACAAAGAAAGCATCGGCTCATTGGGAAGGTGATCTGAAAACCGGTATCGGCTCGATTTCCACGGAAACCGGTGTACTCAGAGAAGCGCCCTATGGCTTCAAGGCCCGTTTCGAAGGCGGTAAAGGCACCAATCCGGAAGAGCTGATCGGTGCGGCTCACGCGGGCTGTTTCTCCATGGCATTTTCAATGATTCTCGGCGAGGCAGGCCTCAAGGCCGACAGCATCGACACCAATGCCGAAGTCACCCTGGACCAGGTGGACGGCGGCTTTGCGATCACCGCGGTAAAACTGATCCTCAAGGCGAAAATCCCCGGGGCAACACAAACGCAGTTCGAGGAATTGAGTAACAAGGCCAAAGAAGGCTGCCCAGTGTCCAAAGTGCTGAATGCGAAAATCAGCCTGGATGCGACGTTGGTCAACTAAATCGGGGTTAGCGCGATATAAGATCGCAGACTTTGGCAGCGCCTACATGGATCGAGTGACCTGTAGGCGCTATCGAAGGCTGCGATCTTTTTTGCGCTGAAACAAAACCTGGCTGGCGTAATTGTGGTCGAATAAATGACAGCAGCTTTAGCGCATCACCGTGCGCGCTGCCTCAAGGGAGCTTCAACCATGAAACGTTTTGCCTTGGCGGTTATCTGTTGCTCGCTGGCCACATCGGTCCTCGCGGCACCGAAATCCTGTGAGGAGCTCAAGGCCGAGATCGAAGCCAAGATCCAGGCCAATAACGTCTCGTCCTACACTCTGGAAATCGTCACCAATGACGAAGTTCACGATCAGAACATGGTCGTCGGCTCATGCGAAAGCGGCACCAAGAAAATCATCTACCAAAAAAATGACCGTTGACTCGTCTCACATGACGCAATGGGTCAGTCGATCTTCAGCGACGATCTCCCGCTTAGCGTTGTACAGCCGGGCACTGGGGGTGAACGCCAGAGAGCGAGCTTCCAGCAGATAACGCTGGCCGGCCTCGAAATGGTCGTAGTTGATGGTCAGATAGCACATCCGCTCCAGGGGAGTGTTCAACAGGCCCGGCCCCCCGCCAAACACTTCAAAATCGAAACGTACTCTCAATTCATGGCTACCCGGGGTGACCTGAAAGTAACGCCCGTCGTTCAGCCGCTGGCTGTCCAGCCGTTCGGCCATCAGCAGTTTCCCGCCGGGGCTCGGCGTAGCGAAGTCGACCCAGGCCATCTGCGGATCGACCGCCGGCAACGGGCTCGTGCAACCAACGAAGGCGCCTGCAGCGAGCAACAGCAATAACCTGCGCATGATAAATATCCCAAGGACTGGCCATTCAGCATAGCGCCGATCAGGTGCGTTGGCAGCCTGCCGGTGTGGCCTGTCCAATCACTTTTCGCTGCTGATCATAGAGCTTTGCCCACGGCCGAAAGCCGATATTCCCCGCTTGCAGCTGATACCGCTGACCGGCGTTGAAGTCCTTGAATTTCACATTCAACTGGCAGTCGCGCCACAGCGGCTCGGCATCGGGGCCAATGTTGGTCGGCTGGACCGCGAACAAATAGCGAACCGTCAGCTCATGACTGCCGGGCTGCACCTCGAAATAGCGCTTGTCGATGGAAGCCTTGTCATCGACTTCCAGCGCTTGCAGCGCGGCGTCTTCCTGCCGTGAATCCAGATCGATCCATGCCTGCGCAGGATCAGGGGTGGGCAATCCAGCACAACCGGCCAGCATCAGCAGGCCTCCCGTCAGCATCAACTTGCGCATAGCGGAGCTCCAATAGGCGGGATAGTCTTGCGGGCAGACTTTCCAGGGATGATTCATTTTGATCAGGCCGCGTCCAAGCCTTGGGTTACTTGATCGCGTTTTACGCATTTTGTTTCCGGGTGTGTTTCTTTTGTTGCTCAATGGCTGCGCCAGCATCAGCTATTACGGCCAATTGGCCAGTGGTCAGCTGCATTTGCTGCGGGCACGGGAGCCGGTTTCCAGTGTGATTGCCGATCCCCGCCGCGATCAGCAATTGCGCGCGCATCTGGCCCAATCACAAAAGGCCCGGACGTTCGCCAGCCAACACCTGTACCTACCGGACAACCAGAGCTACCGCTTGTACGCCGACATTGGCCGGCCGTTTGTCGTCTGGAATGTCTTTGCCACGCCGGAGTTTTCGCTGAAGCCGCAGAACCATTGCTTCCCCATCGCTGGCTGCGTCGCCTATCGCGGGTATTACAGCCAGAGCGCTGCCCGCGGTGAGGCCGCGTTGCAACGTCTGCAAGGTATGGACGTGTCGATTGGCGGCGTCGAGGCCTATTCGACGCTCGGTTGGTTCAACGACCCGATCATGAGCTCGATGATGGGTTGGGGCGACGAACGGTTGGCCACGCTGATTTTTCACGAACTCGCCCATCAACGCTTTTATGTGAAAGACGACACTGAGTTCAACGAGTCTTTCGCCACCTTCGTCGAACAGGAAGGCACTCGCCAATGGCGCGCATACCGCGGCATGCCGCCGGATAATGGAGCGTTGGTGCAGCAACGCGACCAGTTCATCCAGTTGGTTCTGGACACCCGCAAGAGACTGGAGCGGCTTTACGCCCTGCCACTGCCTGCCGAGCAAATGCGCGAGCGAAAAGCGGCAGAGTTCGAGCAATTGCGCCGTGAATACCGGACGCTGCGTGACAGCCGATGGGCCGGGAACAAACGCTACGACGCCTGGATCAACACCCCGATGAACAATGCTCGACTGCTCCCGTTTGGTTTGTATGACCAGTGGGTGTCGGCGTTTGCCGCACTGTTCAAACAGGTTGATGGGGATTGGGAAAGGTTTTATGCGGCGGTGGAGAGGCTGGGCACGTTGCCGGTTGGGGAGCGTAAGGTGGCGCTGAAAGTGTTGGCAGGATCAGCGAGTTCCGGTGGCTGAGCGGGCCTCTTCGCGAGCAAGCCCGCTCCCACATTAGATCTGCGAATACAGGTCCATTGTGGGAGCGGGCTTGCTCGCGAATGGTTTTGATCAACGCTGCAAAAACGCCTGATGCAATTCATCCAGCGTCTCGAAATGATACGCCGGTGCTTCGGCGCTCAACTCCTCTCGGCTGCCAAACCCATAACCCACCGCCGCCGCGTCCAGCCCATTGCTGCGAGCACCCATCAGATCGTGTTTGCGGTCGCCGATCATCAGCGTATTGGCCGGGTCCAGGCCTTCTTCGCTCATCAAGTGCGCAATCAGCTCGACTTTGTTGGTCCGCGTGCCGTCCAGCTCACTGCCGTAAATCACCTTGAAATGCTTGGCGAAGTCGAAGTGCCGGGCGATTTCCCGGGCGAAAACCCATGGCTTGGAGGTTGCGATGTACAGCTGCCGCCCTTGCCCAACGAGGGTTTCCAGCAGCGGCGTGACGCCGTCGAACACGCGGTTTTCATACAGGCCGGTGACCTTGAAGCGTTCACGATAGAAGTTCACCGCTTCCCAGGCCTTGGGCTCGTCGAAGTCGTAGAACTGCATGAACGCCTGCAACAACGGCGGGCCAATGAAATGTTCGAGCCTGGTCAGGTCCGGCTCATCGATGCCCAGTTTACTCAGGGCGAACTGGATGGAGCGGGTGATGCCTTCGCGCGGGTCGGTCAACGTGCCATCGAGGTCGAACAGTACGGTTTGGTAATGCATGAAAATTCCTGAGCAATAGCGAGACGCTTTCCGTTATCAAGAGGCTTGGAGTTGGTCGTAGCCCTCGGCCAGATGCAGGTCCTTGAGCTTCACGTAGTTCGCCGCGCTGTAGGTGAAAAAGGCTTTTTCCTTGTCGGTCAGTGGCCGGATCTGTTTCACCGGGCTACCGACATAGAGGAAACCGCTTTCCAGGCGCTTGCCCGGTGGCACCAGGCTGCCAGCACCGATGATCACATCGTCCTCGACCACCGCACCGTCCATGACGATGCTGCCCATGCCGATCAAAATCCGGCTGCCCACGGCGCACCCATGGAGCATGACTTTATGCGCAATGGTCACATCGTCACCGATCAGCAAGGGAAAGCCATCGGGGTTGAACGGCCCGGCGTGGGTAATGTGCAACACGCAACCGTCCTGCACGCTGGTACGCGCACCGATTCGGATGCGATGCATGTCGCCGCGGATCACCGTCAGCGGCCAGACGGAGCTGTCTTCTCCGATTTCGACGTCGCCGATTACCACCGCCGAGCCATCGACAAAGGCACCTTTGCCCAGCAGCGGTGTGTGGTTCTGATAGTTGCGAAGGGTCACGATAGGCTCTCTCTCTTTTGCTGATAGCTGCGGTGAGCGTCGATTGTAATTAAGATGGGCCCATGTTTCTTCCCGCATGTTTTCCAGCCAAGGTGCCAACCGTGAGCGTGAACAACCCTCTTCTGCAGTCCTACGACCTGCCGCCGTTCTCGGCGATCCGTGCCGAACACGTGCAACCGGCCATTGAAAAGATCCTGGCTGACAACCGCGCCGCCATCGTCGATATCCTCAAAATCCAGGGTAAACAACCGACCTGGGCCGGCCTGGTGCTGGCGATGGATGAGCTCAACGATCGTCTAGGCGCTGCCTGGAGCCCGGTCAGCCACCTCAATGCCGTGTGCAACAGCGCCGAGTTGCGCGAAGCCTACGAGGCTTGCCTACCGGCCTTGAGCGCCTACGCTACCGAGCTGGGCCAGAACCGTGAACTGTTTCAAGCCTATGAAGCGCTGGCCAATAGCCCTGAAGCCGCCGGTTTCGACGTGGCGCAGAAAACAATCCTGGAACACGCCCTGCGTGACTTCCGTCTGTCGGGTATCGACCTGCCTGCGCCAGAGCAAAAGCGTTACGCCGATGTGCAGAGCAAACTGTCGGAGCTGGGCAGCCGCTTCTCCAATCAGTTGCTCGATGCTACCCAGGCCTGGACCAAGCACGTCACCGACGAAGCCGCCCTCGCCGGCCTGACCGAGTCGGCCAAGGCGCAAATGGCCGCCGCCGCGCAAGCCAAAGAGCTGGATGGTTGGTTGATCACCCTGGAATTCCCGAGTTACTACGCGGTGATGACCTACGCCCAGGACCGCGCCCTGCGCGAAGAAGTCTACGCCGCCTACTGCACCCGTGCGTCGGACCAAGGCCCGAATGCCGGTCAGAATGATAACGGCCCGGTCATGGAGGAAATCCTCGACCTGCGTCAGGAACTGGCAAAACTACTGAGTTTCGCCAGCTTCTCGGAACTGAGCCTGGCCACCAAAATGGCCGAGTCCAACGATCAGGTGCTGAGTTTCCTGCGCGACCTGGCCAAACGCAGCAAGCCGTTCGCCGCCCAGGATCTGGAACAGCTCAAGGCCTACGCCGCCGAACAGGGTTGCCCGGACCTGCAAAGCTGGGACAGCGGTTTCTACGGTGAAAAACTTCGCGAACAGCGCTATAGCGTCGCCCAGGAAACCCTTCGCGCGTACTTCCCGATCGACAAGGTTCTGGGTGGGCTGTTCAGTATCGTCCAGCGCCTGTACGGCATCGAGATCGCCGAACTGAAGGGCTTCGACACCTGGCACCCGGACGTTCGCCTGTTCGAAATCAAGGAAAACGGCCAGCACGTCGGCCGCTTCTTCTTCGACCTGTATGCCCGCGCCAACAAGCGTGGCGGCGCCTGGATGGACGGCGCCCGCGATCATCGCCGCACGATCCATGGCGTGCTGCAAAGCCCGGTGGCGAACCTGGTGTGCAACTTCACCCCGGCCGACAGCGGTAAACCGGCTCTGCTGACCCACGACGAAGTGACCACCCTGTTCCACGAATTCGGTCATGGTCTGCATCACCTGCTGACCCGCGTCGAGCATGCTGGCGTGTCCGGCATCAATGGCGTGGCTTGGGATGCGGTCGAGCTGCCAAGCCAGTTCATGGAAAACTGGTGCTGGGAGCCGGAAGGTCTGGCGCTGATTTCCGGTCACTATGAAACCGGCGAACCGCTACCTCAGGATCTGCTGGAGAAAATGCTCGCGGCGAAGAACTTCCAGTCCGGCCTGATGATGGTCCGCCAACTGGAGTTCTCTCTGTTCGACTTCGAATTGCACGCCACCCACGGCGACGGCCGCAGCGTGCTGCAAGTGCTCGAAGGCGTGCGCGACGAAGTCTCGGTCATGCGTCCGCCGGCCTACAACCGCTTTCCCAACAGCTTCGCCCACATCTTTGCCGGCGGTTACGCGGCGGGTTACTACAGCTATAAGTGGGCTGAAGTATTGTCGGCCGATGCCTTCTCGAAATTCGAAGAAGACGGCGTGCTCAATGCCGAGACCGGTCGCGCGTTCCGTGAAGCGATCCTGGCGCGGGGTGGTTCCCAAGAGCCGATGGTGCTGTTCGTCGACTTCCGTGGCCGTGCGCCATCGATTGACGCACTCTTGCGCCACAGCGGCCTGAGTGAGGACGCGGCAGCATGAGTGAGGGACCTGTGATTACCAAAAAACGCTTTATCGCCGGGGCGGTCTGCCCGGCCTGCAGCGAGCCGGACAAGTTGATGATGTGGAACGAAGATCTGGTCCCGCATCGCGAGTGCGTGGCCTGCGGTTATTCCGACACACTGAATGAACAAGGTCTGTCGGTGCCCAAGGAATTGGGCACCCGGGTCAATACTTCGGCACTCAAGGTGCCGGACGCCAAGGTTCAGGCCGTGCAGTTTTTTCCGAACCCGAAGTTGAAGAAAAAGCCCGACGAGCAAAACTGACTGGAACACCACCTTTCACTCCCGTGGAAGGTGGTATCTATCTACCACCTTTCTCCTGCGCTTCCTTTTAGGCTGACCACATTCAGCCTCCAGTCAAGGAAGACACCATGCCAGATAAAAATCCGCTTCTGCAGCACTGGGACCTGCCGCCCTATTCGGACGTTCGCACCGAGCATCTCGTGCCGGCCATCGAAAAAATCATCCGCGACAACCGTCAGGCCATTTCCGACATCATCACCAGCCAATCAATATTCCCGACTTGGGACGACTTTGTGCTGGCGGTCGATGAAACCGATGCACGCCTGGATGAAGCCATGGGTATCATCGAAACCCTCGCCATGGTGAAGCACGACGGTGACACCTGGGAGCTGGCAAGCGGTGCATGTCGTAATGCCGTGGCGCAGTACAAAACCGAAAAAATGAGTAATCAGGCACTGTTCCGGGCCTATCAAAAGCTTGCACAAAGCCCGATCGCAGCAAGTTTCGATGAGTCTCGCAAAGCCGTGCTGAACAAGATTCTGCGCAGGTTTCGCTTCTCCGGAATCGAATTAGCCCTCGATCAACAGCAGCAACTTGCTCGCCTGAATCGCGAAATCAGAGCGCTCGAGAGCCTGTTCCTAAAGCATCTGGAGAATGCAAGCTCGGCCTGGAGCAAGCGCATCGACAACGTAGCTCAACTCAACGGTTTACCCCTGGCGACCAAAGATCGCCTGGCACTCAACGCACAGCAGGCAGGGCATGCGGGCTGGCTGATAACCCTGGATCAGGACACCTGCAATCAAGTCATGGCCTATGCCGAAGATCGCTCCCTGCGTGAAGAGTATTTCGTTGCCTTCAGCACTCGAGCCTCTGATCAGGGCCCGCACGCCGGACAATTCGATAATGGACCGGTATTGAAATCGCTGTTGGTTCAGCGTCATCGCAAAGCCCAACTGCTAGGGTATGAAAACTTTGCCCAATTGAGCCTGGCGAACCGGATGGCGGACTCAACCGCACAGGTCAGCGGATTCCTGCGTCGACAAGTGGCGCTGAAAACATCGAGCTTCGAGGAGGATGCGCAAGCGCTCAAGGCTTTCGCGGCCAGCCAGGGCATCGCTGAGGTGCTGCCCTGGGACCACGAGTTTCTCGCCGAAAAGCTGCGCCAGCAATACCTCGATACGCCCCTGAAAAGCCTGCGCGACTATTTTCCGCTGGACGCAACCCTGCGCCGAATCTTCCTGTTCAGCGAGCGCATGTTCGGAATCCGGATCGTTGAGCAAACAACGTTCAGTCGCTGGCATGACAGCGTCCGTCTGTTTGAAGTCAGCGAGCACGGGCAGGTGGTCGGGCATATTTACCTCGACCCGTTCCATCGCAAGGAGGCCCCTGACTTTCCATGGACCGCGACACCGCGCAACCGGCGAGTGGACGCCGAAGGCCGACTGACCCTGCCAATTGCCGTTATTCATGCCAACTTCACTGAGGTTTTGGCTGATCAACCTTGTTTGCTGACTCATCTGGATCTGCGGGTGCTTTTCCATGAGTTTGGCCACTGCCTGCACCACACTCTGACTCGTTCACCACATTACACTCTTTCAGGCATCTCCCAGCTGGGACGCGACACGGCGGAATTTGCCGGGCAACTATTCGAACGCTGGTGCTTTTCACGAGAGTTTCTACTGTGGCTGGCGGCCCACTACCGCACCGGTGAACGCTTGACCGAGGCTCAAATCGATAAAGTACTGACATCGCTTCAAGCCCATAGCAGCTGGCAGTCAGCCAGATTGCTGATGGCAGGCTTGTTTGATTTCCAATTGCACAGCTCTCAAGGTGATGGCCGTAGCGTTCAGCGGGTATTCGAAGACGTACAGCGGGAAATTCCTCACTTGAAACTGTCTTCCTATAGCCGACTCGCAAACAGTTTCGATTATATGGTGACCGGTTACGGCGCGTCGGTTTACGCCTACAACTGGTCAGATGTACTAGCCACCGAAGCCTTCAAACGCTTTGAGCGGGATTGGGTTTTCAATATCCGAACAGGTAAGGCCTTTCGCGAAGCCGTTTTTTCACCTGGGGCTTCACACTCTCTGTTGTTATCTCTAGAGGCGTTTCTGGAACAGCCACTTGCCGAGGATCTTTTCCCAGTCGCAGTGGGTAGCTGAGACATGATTACTCGATGTGAGCCGATTTGAACCAGTTCTTCATCGAGCAACTGGCAAATGGACTCGTGCTGCAATCACCGTTGGCCAGCGCCGTACGAAGTTTGTCGACATCGGCCTGCATCATGTACCGCACACCGTCCTTGAAATGGGTGCTGTCACCAAAGCCGCCCTGGGTCATTTCGTTCAGGGCATCCTCTTTACTCCAGCCTTGCACCACCACCCGGTACATCGCCGCCATCAGGCCGGTGCGATCTGAGCCGTGTTTACAGTGCATAAGCACAGGGCCTTTGGCCTCGGCGGTCTGAATTGTGCGAAGGGCCTTGAGTACATCACTGTCATCCACGTGATTGGTGCGGTAGGGCAGCTGTATCTGGGTGATTCCGGGTGTGGACAACCAGATTGAGTCCGACTCGGGCAGGAAATTGATGACGGTGCCG
Organism: Pseudomonas sp. LBUM1673; assembly: GCF_059695645.1. Taxonomy (NCBI): domain Bacteria; kingdom Pseudomonadati; phylum Pseudomonadota; class Gammaproteobacteria; order Pseudomonadales; family Pseudomonadaceae; genus Pseudomonas; species Pseudomonas sp. LBUM1673. Next base: position 89,925 of record NZ_CP166780.1, on the reverse strand, counting down.
ACCTTGAGTTTCTCCAACAACGGTACCGCTGTGCGGTCGGGCAATGCACTGCGGTACAGCGTCGGAGACATTTGAAAGAGGTTGTATTTTGCTTCTACCGGTTGAGCCCACTCCGCAGGGCGAGGTAAAGCCGCGTCGTCCGCGTGGGCCAGCGTCAGGTTGAAAAGTGCGGCCAGCGACAAAAAGAGCATCGCGGGTAAAAGGCGCAGTAGGGACATGCTCAGGTTGACCGTGAAGTGTGGAGAAGTAACCGACATCCTGAACCTGGGACAGTCAAAGGCCTGTGAGGCTACTGTCAAAGAATCGTGAATAAATAGCTGATTTCCGACACAGAGGGTCATCCAGAGTGTTGCAGTCAAAGTACCCGACTTCGCTGATTGACGTTATATATAGAAAAAACGCTGACTTTCAATGATGTATTAGTTTCGAGACTAACTCCGGCAAGGGACTGAATCAGTAAAGGGAGATAAAACCAGGCCTGCACGTACACTCATGCAGGCTTGGCAACAACTATCAACTTCAGGGATTTACGATGCTGGAATAAGCCTTGGCCAAAGCCAGCAGTTTGGCCCTGTCATCATTATCAATATCGCCGTCCCCGTCCACATCGCTGTTGAGGGTCTTGATAGTGAAGGACCGGCCAGCATCGCTGGAAACCGCTGTCACATAGACGGAGTCGACCAGTGCTGCGGTCTCCACCTCATTTACCGCGTCCCATTCCAACTCTTTACGTGCAAGTTGCATCGATACCTGGGCTTCATGAGGGCTGGTGATATTGGGTACCAGCAGTTGTAAAAAATACCGCGCTGATTAAAAAGCGACATGATTAGATCCTTCTAATTATTGATCCACGACAACTTCGTGTGGAATGGGTAGTAATGGCATTTATTGTAAGCGCACCACTTTATATCTGTTTCTCGTGATGACTGCTGCGGGGCACAATTCATCTTGTTAGTTAATTTCTGGTTATCTAAGGTATGAAGCTGCCGAACGGCACTGGTCTGTCACTTGACCTTCGGATACTGTATGCACATACAGCCACTGGACTTTTGTCGATGAATACGCCTCTGCCACCCCGCGGCCGCGGCACCGCCACCAACCCGCACAACCGTTTCGCGCCTAACCGCTCGGTGGCCGAGGATGACGGCTGGTATCAGGAAGCGCCGATCACCCAAGGCACCGAGGTGCGCATCGAGACGGCGAAATCCATCATTACCCGCAACAACTCGCCAGACTTACCCTTCGACCGCTCGATCAATCCTTATCGCGGTTGCGAACACGGATGCATCTATTGCTACGCGCGACCTAGTCACGCCTATTGGGACTTGTCACCGGGGCTGGATTTCGAAACCAAACTGATCGCCAAGACCAACGCCGCCGACGTGCTGGAAGAGCAGCTGTCCAAACGCGGATATCAATGCGCGCCGATCAACCTGGGTTCCAACACCGACCCTTATCAGCCGATCGAACGTGAACACAGAATCACCCGCAAGACTCTCGAAGTGCTGCTGCGTTACCGCCATCCGGTGACCATTATCACTAAGGGCTCGCTGATTCTTCGCGATCTGGACCTGCTGGTCGAACTCGCCGAGCAAAGGCTGGTGGCGGTGATGATCAGCCTCACCAGCCTGGACGATGAGCTCAAACGCATCCTCGAACCGCGCGCCGCGGCACCCAAGGCACGACTGCGGGCGATCCGGGTGATGCGCGAAGCAGGGATTCCGGTGGGCGTTTTGTGCTCACCGATGATTCCGATGATCAACGACAGCGAACTCGAAAGCCTGCTGACCGAAGCCCATGCGGCAGGTGCCCAGAGTGCGGCTTATATGATGTTGCGCTTGCCGCTGGAAGTGGCACCGCTGTTCGAAGAGTGGCTGGCCGCCCACTATCCTCAGCGTGCAGCTCATGTGTTGAGCCTGATCCGGCAAAGCCGTGGTGGCGAACTCTACGACAGCCGGTTCGGTGCCCGTATGCGCGGTGAAGGACCGTTTGCCGATCTGTTGGCGCAACGCTTCGCCAAAACCATCAAGCGCCTGGGGCTCAATCGTCGGGAAGGTTTCAACCTGGATTGCACAGCCTTTTGTCCGCCGGGTCGCCAGATGTCGTTGATTTAAGGACAATTGGCCTATGGTGAAGTAGTGGGAAAGGCACGTCGTGTTTAGGTCGGTCACGTTTTTTGTGACCTGGAACACAAGTGTTAGAGCACTTAATTCAGTTTGAGTTAAGTTTCAACGGCTACCTTGTTCATCGAGTGACTGACGGGTCTTGCTTTTCGACCTGGATGTTTTTTATACAGCCACTGGCTTCACATCGGACAAAACGGGAAAATTCCCTGACTCCGCCAAAGAGGATGCATCATGAGTGACAAGGATAAACAGCCGTTGGCTGTGTCGGCTTCAGCCCAACCCGAGGCGGAAACCGCCGATGCAGCGCTGCAGCATATCGTTGACGGCTTTTTGCACTTTCATCACGAGATCTTTCCGCAGCAGGAAGAGCTCTTCAAAAAACTTGCCACGGCCCAACGGCCTCGGGCGATGTTCATTGCGTGCGCCGATTCACGCATCGTTCCCGAACTGATCACCCAAAGCGCCCCCGGCGACCTGTTCGTGACCCGTAACGTCGGCAACGTCGTGCCGCCTTACGGGCAAATGAACGGCGGTGTTTCCACGGCCATCGAATACGCGGTGCTGGCCCTCGGCGTGCAGCACATCATTATCTGCGGGCACTCCGACTGTGGCGCCATGCGCGCGGTACTCAACCCGCAGAGCCTGGAAAAGATGCCGACTGTCAAAGCCTGGCTGCGTCATGCGGAAGTGGCAAAAACCATGGTTCAGGACAACTGCCATTGCGCTGATGAAAACGAGAGCATGCACATCCTCACCGAAGAGAATGTGATCGCTCAGTTGCAGCATTTGCGCACGCACCCGTCGGTGGCCTCGCGCATGGCCAACGGTCAGCTGTTTATCCATGGTTGGGTCTACAGCATCGAAACCAGCGAAATCAAAGCTTACGACGCGGATCAGGGTTGTTTCCTGCCGCTCGATGGCAGCCATCCGATTCCGGTGGCGACGCCCAAAGCGCGCTTCTAAATCCTCTTCGTGTCCTGTCTCACAAATACGTTTGCGAGACAGGACACCAGATCCCTGTGTGGTTTAGCCGAGGCTGCTGATCAGGCAGCCCGGCTTTGCCACGCCTGAAGAAAACTTCGGGAGAGTCACCATGCGTGCTACTCAATTAAAAGCTGTTCTGCCACGGGAGCTGCTGGCTTCGGTGGTTGTGTTTCTGGTCGCCCTGCCCTTGTGCATGGGCATCGCCATCGCCTCGGGACTGCCGCCGGCCAAAGGTCTGATCACCGGCATCATCGGCGGTCTGGTCGTCGGCTGGCTTGCCGGGTCACCGCTGCAAGTCAGCGGCCCGGCGGCGGGGCTGGCGGTATTGGTGTTCGAACTGGTGCGCCAGCATGGTATTGCCATGCTCGGGCCGATCCTGCTGCTGGCGGGTTTTCTGCAATTGGTGGCCGGACGCTTGAAGCTGGGCTGCTGGTTTCGGGTCACGGCGCCCGCTGTGGTGTACGGCATGCTCGCCGGGATTGGGGTGTTGATCGTGTTGTCACAGGTGCATGTGATGCTCGACGCCGTGCCCAAGCCCTCAGGGCTGGATAACCTGGCGGCCTTCCCCGCTGCAGTGATTCAGGCTTTGCCCTCGTTTGGCTGGCAAGCGGGTTTGCTTGGGCTGTCGACCATTGCTGTGATGTGGCTGTGGGAGAAATTCCGCCCGCACTCCCTGCGTTTCGTTCCCGGCGCATTGCTGGGAGTCGGTCTGACAACGGTCGCCAGCCTCGTGCTCGCATTGCAGGTCAAACGCGTAGAGGTCCCGGCCAACCTGGCAGAAGCCATCGATTGGCTGCGCCCGGCGGACCTGCTCAACCTGGCAGACCCGGCCCTGCTGATCGCCGCCTTCGCCGTGGCCTTTATCGCCAGCGCCGAAACCCTGCTCTCGGCCGCCGCCGTGGACCGCATGCACAGCGGCCAGCGCTCGGACTTCGACCGCGAACTGTCGGCGCAAGGTGTGGGCAACATGCTGTGTGGTCTGCTCGGCGCGCTGCCGATGACCGGGGTGATCGTGCGCAGCTCGGCCAACGTTCAGGCCGGCGCCACCACCCGACTGTCGGCGGTGTTTCATGGTCTGTGGTTGCTGGCCTTCGTGCTGTTGCTATCGAGCGTGCTGCAAAGCATTCCGGTGGCGAGTCTGGCGGGGGTTCTGGTTTACACCGGTTTCAAACTGGTGGACCTCAAGGCCTTTCGCGGCCTGGGCCGTTATGGCCGGATGCCGATGTTCACCTATGCGGCGACCGCACTGGCAATCATCTTCACTGACCTGCTGACCGGCGTGCTGATCGGCTTCGGTCTGACGCTGGCCAAACTGGCCTGGAAGGCTTCGCGTCTGAAAATCAGCCTGATCGATCTGCCGGCGGACGGCGAGATGGAACTGCGACTGGTGGGGGCGGCAACCTTCCTCAAGGTGCCGGCGCTGACCCAAGTGCTAGGGACCATTCCGGCAGGTACAACGGTGCATGTACCGCTCAATAACTTGAGCTACATCGATCACTCGTGCCTTGAGTTGCTGGAGGAGTGGGGCCGGGCCAACGCGGCCAAGGGGTCGAAGCTGTTAATCGAAGCGCGGGGGTTGAAGCGCAGGCTTGAAGGACGGTTACGTACTACAACCGGAGTAGGTTCAGCCGGTTAAACCCCCTGTAGGAGCGAGGCTCGCCCGCGAAGGCGGCGTGTCAGTCGACATCAATGTCGAATGTCTGGCAGCCTTCGCGGGCAAGCCTCGCTCCTACAAGGTATTACATAGACTTACGCCGCTGGCTGATCCAGCTCAAGGCCCACGCCCAACTGGCGCGACAGACACGGCCAGCGCTTCCATGCGGCGCCGGTTTCCGGGCTGTTGAGTTTCTCGCGGTAGGCCTCGACGGACTCCAGCGCGAAGCTTTCATCGTTAAGCATCTCGTCCACAGCGTGATGCACCGCCTCATCCAGTTGATTGGCAAATTCCTCGCCAATCAACTGGTGGGCAATCAGGTTGGCAACAGTCATGTCCAAGGGGATCAATGGCTGGCCAAAATGCTTGATGTACAGGTCATTGACCTCTTCGACCAACCGATGCGCCAGATAAGCTTCGTCCAGCAGGCTGTCCAGGCCGACGTGACCGGCCATGATCGCTGGCGGCTGGAGGAAGAACTGCTCGGCGATTTTCAATACCGGCTTGATCTGCGATTCGATGCCCGCTTCTCTGGCGACTTCATTGGCTGCATCCAGCAGGTCCGGCACTTGCTCTATATACGCGGCCACAAAACGCGTCATCACGCCATTGGCATCGACATCCGGCAATTGGATGGCGGAGTGAAGGTGCGGCAGTTGGGTTTCCAGCTGACGAGTCAGCAGGCCGGTGTCGGCCTCATGTTTTTGGGCTTTTTGGATCTGCTCGCGCAACGCGGCGGTGTTCATGAAAACTCCAGGAAACGAAGGCAATGAAATAGGGAAGACATAAATTAGCTGGCTTATGAAAAAGGCTAAGACGCATTTGTCATAATTATTTCATCCTTGAGACATCGAAGTTATATCGATTTGCCACCACTCGTCTGCATCCTTCTCCATTCGTGACCCAGAACGCAAGTCCAACCTGTTTCAGTCGATTTACGCCCATCGCGTTGCGAGGTGGCAGTCGCTGTCTATACTCGGTTCTGAATGGAGTTAGCTGATGACGCCCGACTGCATATGCAGCAAGGCTCGGCGATTCAAGTTCGTAGTCTGAAAAAGCCGCTCCCTTGCCGCAGGTGAAAGCCGGCGGGATAAAAAGAACTATAAGGGGAACCCGCAATGATGCGACATCCACATGTCTGGATGGGCCTCCTGTTGTGGTCGATTTTCAGTCAGGCGCAAGCGGCCTGGACTGTGAATATGGCGCCTGGAGCGACTGAAATCAGTCACGCAGTATTCGATCTGCACATGACCATTTTCTGGATCTGTGTAGTGATCGGGATCATCGTCTTCGGTGCCATGTTCTGGTCGATGATGGTCCACCGCCGCTCGACCGGGCAGGTGGCCGCCAAATTTCATGAAAGCACCACCGTCGAAATTCTCTGGACCATCGTGCCCCTCCTTATTCTGGTGGCCATGGCGGTTCCCGCAACGATCACGCTGATCAAGATGTACGACAACACTGAATCGGATATCGATATCCAGGTCACTGGCTATCAGTGGAAGTGGCACTACAAATACCTGGGTCAGGACGTCGAGTTTTTCAGCAACCTGAACACCCCCGCTGATCAGATCCACAACAAGGAAACCAAGGGCGAGCATTACCTGTTGGAGGTCGACAAGCCATTGGTGCTGCCGATCGGTGCCAAGGTGCGCTTTTTGGTGACCTCCGCTGACGTTATCCACTCCTGGTGGGTGCCGGCCTTCGCGGTCAAGCGCGATGCGATTCCGGGCTTCGTCAATGAATCCTGGACCCGTATCGACAAACCCGGCATCTACCGTGGCCAGTGCGCCGAGCTGTGCGGCAAGGACCATGGCTTCATGCCGATCGTGGTCGAGGTCAAGAACAAGGCCGATTACGAGACCTGGCTGGGCGAGCGCAAGGCGGAAGCCGCGCAGCTCAAAGAGCTGACCAGCAAGGAATGGACCCTCGACGAGCTCAAGGAGCGCGGCGACAAGGTCTATCACACCACTTGCGTGGCTTGTCACCAGGCCGAAGGCCAGGGCCTGCCGCCGATGTTCCCGGCACTCAAGGGCTCGAAAATCGCCACCGGGCCGATCAAGGATCACCTGAACATCGTCTTCCACGGCAAGCCAGGCACCTCGATGGCGGCGTTCGGCAAGCAACTCTCGGAAGTCGATATCGCAGCGGTCGTGACCTACGAACGTAACGCCTGGGGCAACAACAAAGGCGACATGGTCACCCCTAAAGAAGTGCTGGAGCTGAAACAGGCGGAAAGCAAATGACCCGGTCTATTGCGTACGTAAGGAACTGCTCGGGGCATTGCACCCCGGCTCGCCCAGCCCATCCGTTTGCAGGAGACAGGACATGACTGCTGTCGTCGATGACCATGTTCATACCGGCACCGCGCACGCCCACGGCCCCGCCAAAGGCCTGATGCGCTGGGTGCTGACCACCAACCACAAGGACATTGGCACGCTGTACCTGTGGTTTGCGTTCTCCATGTTCCTGCTGGGCGGCTCGTTCGCCATGGTGATCCGTGCCGAGTTGTTCCAGCCGGGACTGCAAATCGTCCAGCCGGAATTCTTCAACCAGATGACCACCATGCACGGCCTGGTGATGGTCTTCGGTGCGGTGATGCCGGCCTTCGTCGGCCTCGCCAACTGGATGATCCCGTTGATGGTCGGCGCGCCGGACATGGCCCTGCCGCGGATGAACAACTTCAGTTTCTGGCTGTTGCCGGCGGCGTTCATCCTGCTGGTATCGACCCTGTTCACCCCCGGCGGCGGTCCGAACTTCGGCTGGACGTTCTATGCACCGCTGTCGACGACGTACGCACCGGAAAGCGTGACGTTCTTCATCTTCGCCATCCACTTGATGGGGATCAGTTCGATCATGGGGGCGATCAACGTGATCGCGACCATCCTCAACCTGCGCGCCCCCGGCATGACGCTGATGAAAATGCCGCTGTTCGTCTGGACCTGGCTGATCACCGCGTTCCTGCTGATCGCGGTGATGCCGGTGCTGGCCGGCTGCGTGACCATGATGCTGATGGATATCCACTTCGGCACCAGCTTCTTCAGTGCCGCGGGTGGCGGTGACCCGGTACTGTTCCAGCATGTGTTCTGGTTCTTCGGTCACCCCGAGGTGTACATCATGATCCTGCCGGCCTTCGGTGCCGTCAGCTCGATCATTCCGGCCTTTTCACGCAAGCCGCTGTTTGGCTACACCTCGATGGTCTATGCCACGGCAAGTATTGCCTTCCTGTCATTCATCGTCTGGGCACACCACATGTTCGTTGTCGGCATTCCGCTGGTGGGCGAATTGTTCTTCATGTACGCCACGCTGCTGATCGCGGTGCCCACCGGGGTCAAGGTGTTCAACTGGGCCAGCACCATGTGGCAAGGCTCGCTGACCTTCGAGACACCGATGCTGTTCGCCGTGGCGTTCGTCATCCTGTTCTCCATTGGCGGGTTCTCCGGGTTGATGCTGGCCATCGCCCCGGCGGACTTCCAATACCAGGACACCTACTTCGTGGTCGCGCACTTCCACTACGTGCTGGTGCCCGGGGCGATCTTCGGGATCTTCGCCTCGGCTTACTACTGGCTGCCGAAATGGACCGGCCACATGTATGACGAAACCCTTGGCAAGCTGCACTTCTGGCTCTCGTTCATCGGCATGAACATGGCGTTCTTCCCGATGCACTTCGTGGGCCTGGCGGGCATGCCGCGGCGGATTCCGGATTACAACCTGCAGTTCGCTGACTTCAACATGGTGTCGTCGATCGGCGCGTTCATGTTTGGTGCCACGCAGATCTTCTTCCTGTTCATCGTGATCAAGACCATTCGTGGCGGTGAGCCGGCACCGGCCAAGCCGTGGGATGGCGCCGAAGGCCTGGAATGGAGCATTCCATCGCCAGCGCCGTATCACACCTTCACCACACCGCCGGAAGTGAAATGAACAGCCTTGCCTTTGTGGGAGCGAGCTTTTGTGGCGAGGGAGCTTGCTCCCGCTCGGCTGCGAAGCAGACGCAAAACTTTTGGGGCCGCTTCGCGACCCAGCGGGAGCAAGCTCCCTCGCCACAAAGGCCTGCTCCTACCGGGTTATGCGTAAAGGTTAGAAATCATGGCTGATTCGATTTCGATGAAAAAACTGGTCACCCGCCTGTTGCTGGTGGTGGTAGCGATGTTTGTTTTCGGCTTTGCCCTGGTGCCGATCTACGACGTGATGTGCAAGGTGTTCGGCATCAATGGCAAAACCGCCGGGCAGTATGAAGGCGAACAAACGGTCGACGCCTCGCGACAGGTTCGCGTGCAGTTTCTGTCGACCAACTCCGCCGACATGACCTGGGATTTCTATCCCAAGAGTGATGAGCTGACCGCTCACCCGGGGGCGGTGAACGAGATGATTTTCATCGCCCACAACCCGACCGATCGCCCGATGAGCGCCCAGGCAGTTCCGAGCATCGCGCCCAGCGCAGCTGCGGCGTACTTCCACAAGACCGAATGTTTCTGCTTTACCCAGCAAGTGCTGCAGCCCGGTCAGCGAATCGAGATGCCGGTACGGTTCATCGTTGACCGCGACATGCCCAAGGATGTGAAGCACCTGACGCTGTCCTACACGCTGTTCGATATCACCGCACGTCATCCGCCCGTGGCTGTTGCAGCAAGCACCGGCGGCTAGGCGTTAAAGCGTGCCCGATAAGGAGAACAATAAATGGCAACTCACGAACATTATTACGTTCCAGCCCAGAGCAAATGGCCGATTATCGCCACGGTCGGCATGTTCGTCACGGTGTTCGGCCTGGGCACCTGGTTCAACGACCTGAAGGCTGCGCGGCCGGAATCCCATGGTCCATTGATCTTTTTCGTCGGCAGCCTGCTGCTGGCCTACATGCTGTTCGGCTGGTTCGGTACGGTGATCAAGGAAAGTCGCCAAGGGTTGTACAGCGCACAGATGGACCGCTCGTTCCGCTGGGGAATGAGCTGGTTCATTTTCTCGGAGGTGATGTTCTTCATCGCCTTTTTCGGTGCGTTGTTTTATGTGCGCAACATCTCGGGCCCGGCACTGGGCGGTGAAGGCACCAAAGGCCTCGCTCACATGCTGTGGCCGGCGTTTGAATTCACCTGGCCGCTGCTGAACAACCCGGACTCGAAACTCTTTCCTCCCCCCAAGGAAGTCATCAGCCCCTGGGGTCTGCCGCTGCTCAATACCGTGCTGCTGGTGAGTTCCAGCGTCACCGTGACCATCGCTCACCACGCCTTGAAGAAGGGCCATCGCGGCGCACTGAAAATCTGGCTGGCGCTGACCGTGTTGCTCGGTTGTGCGTTCCTCGGTTTCCAGGTCGAAGAATACCTGCACGCCTACCACGAGCTGGGCCTGACTCTGGGTTCCGGCATCTACGGCGCAACGTTCTTCATGCTCACCGGTTTCCACGGCGCCCACGTGACCATGGGCACCATCATTCTGTTCGTGATGCTGATGCGGGTCATGCGCGGGCACTTCGATGCCGACCATCAATTCGGCTTCGAGGCGGCGAGTTGGTACTGGCACTTCGTGGACGTGGTGTGGATCGGTCTGTTCGTTTTCGTCTACGTGCTCTGAGCCTTGGCGCTCATGACTACCAAGGCACGTGAGATACCAACTGGCCGCTGAAAAAACCCCAGGCGATCAAGCCGACAGTGGCGGCGGCCAGAGCAACACGAACACTCAAGGCGATGACCAGGCGATTCGAGTGGCTGTCGTCCTTGACCAGAAAAAACAGGCCGCTGAACAGGCTCACAACCGTGGCAATCAGCATCAGGACGATGGCTGTTTTGAGCATGGTGACACTCCGGGGGACAGGCGATGCATTTGAGTATAGCTATCGCAACTACCGACTTTCTGGCGACGCCATGAAACACTTCCGGCCGGGTCTCGTGCCGACGCTAGTGGTCGCGGTGCTGCTGCCTTTGCTGGTGTCACTCGGGTTCTGGCAGTTGAGCCGGGGCGCGGAGAAAAGCGCGCTGCTGCAAAGCTACGCCGAGCGCCGGGCGGCCGAACCGATGGCCAGCACCGAACTGCAACACACCGAAGATCCGGCCTTCCGTCGGGTTCGCCTGCACGGCCAGTTCGATGCCGAACACAGCCTGCTTCTGGATAACCGTCAGCGCAACGGCAAGGTCGGGGTCGAGCTGTTGCAACCGTTTCAGGATCAGGCAACCGGGCTCTGGCTGCTGGTCAATCGCGGCTGGCTGCCGTGGCCGGATCGGCGCACACCGCCGTCATTCACCACACCAACTCAGGCATTGAGCCTCGACGCCTGGGTCTATGTATCCCCCGGCGCAACGTTCCAGTTGCACGCCGACCCAAGCGCCACGACCTGGCCACAACTGATCACCGCCGTTGAACCGGCCAGGCTCTGGACAGCACTTGAGCGTGACGGTTTCGCCTACGAATTACGCGCGCAAAGCGGCCCCGCGACTTACCAGGCCGATTGGCCGGTGGTGGCCATGGGGCCGGAAAAACACCTGGCTTATGCCGTGCAGTGGTTCGCCCTGTCGATTGCCCTGCTCGGCCTTTACCTCTATCTCGGCTGGCACAACGCAAAGGAGAAAAATAATGGGAGCGGCCATGAGTCCACCCGGCATGTCTGAGGCGAAAGCGCCGGTAAATCGGCGGCGCGGGCGCTTGCAGTTGTTGCTGATCGTGTTGGGAGTGGTGGGTCCGATGATCCTCGCCACCGGCATGTACAAATTGCAGTTCTGGGTGCCGGAGGGCCGCATTTACCACGGCGAACTGATCGGCAACGGCCAGACCCGCGCCGACATCGGCGTACAGGCGCAAGAAGAGCGCTGGCAATTGCTGGTGACAGCGCCCAAGGACTGTTCGGTGGACTGCCAGCAGCTGGTGTATCTGGCGCGGCAGATCCAGATCGGCCTCGGTCGCGATGCCGCCCGCGCCAGCCATGCGCTGGCAGTCGCGCAGCCGCTGAACAGCGATTACGAGACTAAGCTTCAACGTGAGTACCCGCAGTTGCAACGCTATTCACTGGACTTGCCGACCTACACCCAAGGCGCGCAAAGCAATGACACGCCGCACCTGTGGATCATCGACCCTCACGGCAATCTGGTGCTGCGCTACGACCCGACGGTCAAGGGCAAGGACCTGCTCAACGACCTGCGCCACCTGCTGAAACTGTCGAACATCGGATAAGGGCATCGTCATGGCCAAACCTGGATTTCGCCTCGCGCTGTTTGCCACCTTACTGGCACTGATTGTGGTGATGCTCGGCGCTTACACGCGCCTGACCCACGCCGGCCTCGGCTGCCCGGACTGGCCCGGCTGCTACGGTTTTATCAGCGTGCCGAAAAGCGAAACCCAACTGGCCCATGCCGAATTGCATTTTCCAGACGCCCCGGTGGAAGCCCACAAGGGCTGGAACGAGATGGTTCACCGCTACTTCGCCGGCACGCTGGGGCTGCTGATCGCGGTGCTGGCGGGCCGCGCCTGGGTCCATCGTCATCACCCGGGGCAGCCGGTGAAGTTGCCGCTTTTCCTGTTGGCGGTGGTGATTGCCCAAGCGGCGTTCGGCATGTGGACGGTGACACTCAAGCTTTGGCCGCAAGTGGTCACCGGGCATTTGCTCGGCGGTTTTGCGACCTTGAGTCTGCTGTTCCTGCTGACCTTGCGCCTGTCCGGCGTATTGCCGGCGCTGACCGTACCTCGGCGTTTGCAATACTGGGCGACCGCCGGCTTGCTGCTGGTCATCGGGCAGATCGCCCTCGGCGGTTGGGTCAGTTCCAATTACGCGGCGGTGGCCTGCATCGATTTTCCGACCTGCCACGGGCAATGGCTGCCACCGGCTGATTTCGCCAACGGCTTTCACCTGACGCAACATATCGGCCCCAATTACCTGGGCGGGCAACTGGACAGCGATGCCCGCACCGCGATTCACCTGACTCACCGCATCGGCGCGTTGCTGGTCACCCTCGTTTTGTTCGGTCTGGCCTGGCAACTGAAGGTCGTCGGCATGACGCGCCTGGCCGCCATGGTGCTGATCGCCCTGGCCGCACAAATCACCCTGGGCATCAGCAACGTGGTGTTTCACTTGCCACTGCCGGTGGCCGTCGCCCACAACGCCGGTGGCGCAGCGCTGCTACTGACGATGGTGCTGGTCAATTATCACGCGCGAACCAGTCTGGTTCGGGTCAAGCATCAGCCCCCAGTGCGCTGGCGTCTCAGCCTGCGTAAACACTCGGCCGGGCCCATAACAATAAAAGGAGAAATGCCATGGCGACCCTGATCGGCGAACGTCACAGTCAGGCAATCTGGCGGGATTACCTGGAGCTGACCAAGCCGAAAGTGGTGGTGCTGATGCTCATCACCTCGCTGGTCGGCATGTTTCTCGCGACCCGCGCCGGGGTGCCGTGGACGGTGCTGGTGTTCGGCAATCTGGGGATCGCCTTGTGTGCCGGCGGTGCGGCGGCGGTCAACCATGTGGTGGACCGGCGCATCGACGCTGTCATGGCCCGGACCCACAAGCGGCCCTTGGCCGAAGGTCGGGTATCTCCGAGCGCTGCGCTGACTTTCGCTCTGGTGCTGGCGCTGCTCGGCCAGGCCTTGCTGCTGGCCTTCACCAACCCGTTGACGGCATGGCTGACCCTCGCGTCGTTACTCGGTTATGCCGTGGTCTACACCGGTTTCCTGAAACGTGCGACGCCGCAAAACATCGTCATCGGCGGCCTCGCCGGTGCGGCCCCGCCGCTGCTCGGCTGGACCGCCGCCACCGGTCATGTCAGTGCCGAACCGTTGCTGCTGGTGCTGATCATCTTCGCCTGGACCCCGCCGCACTTCTGGGCGCTGGCGATTCACCGCAAGGAGGAATACGCCAAGGCTGACATTCCGATGCTGCCGGTGACCCATGGCGAGCACTACACCAAAGTCCACATCCTGCTTTATACCTTTGCCTTGCTGGCCGTCAGCCTGATGCCCTACGTGATCCACATGAGCGGCGTGCTCTACCTGGCTTGTGCGCTGGGACTTGGCGCGAGGTTTCTGCAATGGGCCGTCGTGCTGTACCGTGGCACTCGGCCGCATGCGGCGATCAACACGTTCAAGTACTCTATTTACTACTTGTTCCTGCTGTTTATCGCGCTGCTCGTAGACCACTACTTACTGTTGATCCTATGACTCGAACCCAGAAAACCGTCTTCATTCTCGTCGCCTTGATCGCGCTGATCCTGGGCCTGACCATCAATAAAGTACTGACCGGAAAAAACCAGGGTGACCCGACGGCACTGATCGATGCGGGGATCATCCTGTTGCCCCAAAGCCGTAACCTGCCGGACGTGAAGATGACCGATCAGGACGGTAAGCCGGTGGCGGTCAGCGAGCTGAAAGGCAAGTGGAGTTTGCTGTTCTTCGGCTACACCTTCTGCCCGGACATCTGCCCGACCACCCTCGCCCAACTGCGGCAGATCAAGAGCGAACTGCCGGCGGACGCGGTGGACAAGTTGCAAATCGTTTTGGTCAGCGTCGACCCGAATCGCGACACGCCCAAGCAACTCAAGCAGTACCTGGGCTACTTCGATCCGCAATTCATCGGGCTGACTGCGTCCTCGGTCGAAGACCTTCAGAAGCTGGCCAATGCGGTGAGCATTCCGTTTATTCCGGCGGACACCAGCAAGCCTAATTACACCGTCGACCACAGCGGCAACCTTGCGGTGATCGGGCCGGACGGGACTCAGCGCGGGTTCATTCGTGCACCGTTGAACAACCAGAAGTTGGTGGCGCAGTTGCCAGTGATGCTCAACCGCAAATAAACACCGCATAACCCCTGTGGGAGCGAGCCTGCTCGCGAAGAGGCCATCACATTCAACATCACCGTTGACTGATAGACCGCTTTCGCGAGCAGGCTCGCTCCCACAGGGACGGTGTTTCGGGCACAAAAAAGGGGACGCACTTGGCGCCCCATTTTTCGTTAAAGCTTCAGATCAGAACGCCGGCAATACCGCGCCTTTGTACTTCTCGAGAATGAAGGCTTTCACTTCCGGGCTGTGCAGGGCAGCAACCAGTTTCTGCATCGCGGCGCTGTTCTTGTCGTCCGGACGGGCAACGAGGATGTTCACATACGGCGAGTCGCTGCCTTCGATGACCAGCGCGTCCTTGGACGGATCGAGCTTGGCTTCCAGCGCGTAGTTGGTGTTGATCAGCGCCAGGTCGACCTGAGTCAGCACGCGCGGGATGGTCGCGGCTTCCAGTTCACGGAATTTCAGGTCCTTGGTGTTCTCGGTGATGTCCTTGACGGTCGACAGGATGTTGTTCGAATCCTTCAACTTGATCAGGCCAGCCTTCGCCAGCAGCAACAGCGCGCGGCCGCCGTTGGTAGCGTCGTTCGGGATCACCACATTGGCGCCGCCTGGCAGCTCGGTCAGCGCTTTGTACTTGCTGGAGTAAGCGCCCAGCGGCTCCAGGTGCACACCGGCAACGCTTACAAGATTGGTGCCCTTGGCCTTGTTGAACTCATCCAGGTACGGCTGGTGCTGGAAGAAGTTGGCGTCCAGACGCTTCTCGGCCACCTGCACGTTCGGCTGGATGTAGTCGGTGAAGACTTTGACCTTCAGGTCCACGCCTTCTTTGGCCAGGGCCGGTTTAACGAACTCGAGGATTTCCGCGTGAGGCACCGGAGTGGCCGCCACCGTCAGGGTGTCGGCAGCGTGTGCGGAAAAGGCTGCAACGGCAGCGAACGCGACGAGTAGTTTTTTCATTCAGCTAACTCCTTGTGAGGCGCCTGGGCGCCTGCCAGCGAATGGCCGGCTCATGACTTATTTACGTGAGAAGTGTACGACCAGCTTATCGCCGATTGTTTGCAGAATTTGAACCAGCACGATCAGCATCACGACGGTGACAACCATCACGTCGTCCTGAAACCGCTGATACCCGTAGCGAATAGCAAGGTCGCCCAAGCCCCCTGCGCCTACCACACCGGCCATGGCCGTATAGCCTACCAACGCAATGGCGGTCACTGTGATCGCCGCGATGATCCCAGGACGGGCTTCGGGCAACAGGGCTTTCATGATGATCTGCCGGGTCGTTGCGCCCATGGCCTGCGTTGCCTCGATGATGCCGCGGTCCACTTCACGCAAGGCGGTTTCAACCAGCCGGGCAAAGAAGGTCGAAGCGCCGACCACCAGCGGTGGAATAGCACCAGCCACACCTAGGGAAGTGCCCGTGATGAGGATAGTGGTTGGAATCATCACGATCAGCAGGATGATAAACGGCAGTGAACGTATCGCGTTAACCACGAACGACAGTATCGAATAGACGTTTTTTTGTTCAAGCAATTGTCGTGGACTACACAGGAACAGCAGGATGCCCAACGGCAGACCCAAGAGCACGGTGAAAAACAGAGAAGAGCTGAGCATGACCATGGTGTCGCTGGTGGCAACCCAGATATCAGCCCAGTCAACGTTGTCGAAATAATGCAACAAACTGTCCATCAGCGCAGCACCTCCATGTGAACGTCAGCCGCAGTGAAGTGCGCAAACGCCGCTTCCATGTCGCCACCGGTGATCGCCAGGGTCAGTTGCCCGTAGGGAATGTCTTTGATGCGATCAATACGACCGGCCAGGATGCTGTAGTCCACACCCGTCTCCCGGGCGACGGTGCCCAGCAACGGCGCGTAGGTCGCTTCGCCCTGGAAGGTCAGACGCACGATGCGGCCCGGTACGTGAGCGAAGTCGTCGCGCTGTTCGCTTTCGTCGATCTGCTCGTCTTCCTGCACAAAGCGCTTGGTGGTCGGGTGCTTGGGATGCAGGAACACCTCGGCCACCGAACCTTGCTCGACGATCTCGCCGGCATCCATCACCGCCACTTGATCGCAGACCCGACGGATCACGTCCATTTCGTGGGTGATCAGGACGATGGTCAGCTTCAGCTCGCGGTTGATCTCGGCCAGCAGTTGCAGGACCGACGCCGTGGTCTGCGGGTCCAGGGCACTGGTGGCTTCGTCGCACAGGAGGATTTTCGGCTTGGTTGCCAGGGCACGGGCGATGCCGACACGCTGCTTCTGACCGCCAGACAGTTGCGCCGGGTACTTTTTCGCATGGTCGGACAGGCCGACCCGCGCCAGCAACTGCGCCACACGCTGGTCGATTTCGCTGCGCGACAGTTCACCGGCGAGGGTCAGCGGCAGCGCGACGTTGTCGGCCACGGTCTTGGACGCCAGCAGGTTGAAGTGCTGGAAAATCATCCCGACCTGCTGACGGAAACGACGCAGGCTATTTGCATCCAGCGCCGTGACTTCCTCGCCATCGACGATGATCTTGCCGCCACTGGAATTTTCCAGACGATTGATCAGACGCAGCAGGGTACTTTTTCCCGCACCGGAATGGCCGATCAGGCCGAAGACCTGACCATTCTCAATCGTCAGACTGGTCGGATGCAGGGCGGGAATATCCTTACCGGCGACGCGGTAAGTTTTGTGGACGTTTTGAAACTCGATCACGTAGCGAACCTTGTGGGGCGCGTTAGAAAAGGATCAGCGGTTAGCCGGGCGCGCATTTTAGCCTGTCCGTATAGAGGTTATTAGCATTTATTCCGCATTCAACCTTCCATTTGGCAATAACGCGATCAAAGGTCATAAAAAAGGAACGGCTAAAAACCTCATCAGTCACTAATTAGGCAACTCGAAAACGCCCCGGTGCCGTGTCTGGGGTATTGCTCAAGAGTCCTGGCTACGGCGGGAATCGCAACGAGGAGTTACGTCTGATGAGAACTAAAAAGCCGGCCGCCACCAAAAGCGCACTGGCCGGGACCGATACCCTGGACCGCAGCAACACCAATCCCAAGCTCGACAGTCTGGAAAAATTTCGCTCCGATGCCACCGAACAAGCCCTGCGCACCAACCAGGGTGTGAAGATCGCGGACAATCAGAACACCTTAAAGGCCGGCGCCCGCGGGCCGTCGTTGCTGGAAGACTTCATCATGCGTGAAAAGATCACGCATTTTGACCATGAACGCATTCCCGAGCGCATCGTCCATGCCCGCGGCACCGGCGCCCATGGTTACTTCCAGGCCTACGAAACCCATGCCGTACTGACCAAGGCCGGGTTCCTACAAGATCCACATCAAAAGACTCCGGTGTTTGTGCGCTTTTCCACAGTGCAAGGCCCGCGCGGGTCCGGCGATACCGTGCGGGACGTACGAGGTTTCGCGGTGAAGTTTTTCACCGACGAAGGCAACTTCGACCTGGTGGGCAACAACATGCCGGTGTTCTTCATTCAGGATGCGATCAAGTTTCCTGACTTCGTACATGCTGTAAAACCCGAGCCCCACAACGAAATTCCTACCGGTGGTTCGGCCCACGATACATTCTGGGACTTTGTCTCTCTGGTGCCGGAATCCGCGCACATGGTGATCTGGACCATGTCTGACCGGGCGATCCCCAAAAGCCTGCGCACCATGCAGGGCTTCGGTGTGCACACGTTTCGCATGATCAATGCCGAAGGCAAAGCGCGCTTCGTCAAATTCCACTGGCGCCCCGCCGCCGGCACCTGTTCGCTGGTATGGGATGAGGCCCAGAAGCTCGCTGGTAAAGACACCGACTTCCACCGTCGTGATCTCTGGGAGTCCATCGAGAGGGGGGATTACCCGGAATGGGAATTGGGCGTACAGGTTATCGAGGAGGAAAACGAACATGCCTTCGATTTTGACCTTCTCGATCCGACCAAACTGATCCCTGAAGAAGTGGTGCCGATCACTCCGCTAGGCAAGATGGTACTCAACCGCAACCCGGACAACTTCTTCGCCGAAACCGAGCAGGTCGCCTTCTGCCCCGGGCATATCGTGACGGGGATCGATTTCTCCAATGACCCGTTGCTGCAAGGTCGGTTGTTTTCCTACACCGATACGCAGATCAGCCGACTGGGTGGGCCGAACTTTCACGAGATCCCGATCAACCGCCCGGTGGCACCGTTCCATAACGGTCAACGAGATGCGCAGCACCGCACCACCATCGACAAGGGTCGCGCTTCCTACGAGCCGAACTCCATTGACAGCGGCTGGCCGAAGGAAACGCCACCGGCAGCGCAGGACGGCGGCTTCGAGACTTATCCGGAGCGCATCGACGCTGCGAAAATCCGTCAGCGCAGCGAGTCGTTCAGCGACCACTTCTCTCAAGCGCGGCTGTTCTTCCACAGCATGAGCAAGCACGAGCAGGAACACATCATTGCCGCTTACAGCTTTGAGTTGGGCAAGGTCGAACGCGAATTTATTCGTGTGCGGCAGGTGAATGAGATACTGGCCAATATCGATCTGGAACTGGCCAAACGCGTAGCGCAGAACCTGGGCTTGCCGGTACCGAAGGCCGGAACGGTCGAGGTGCGTAAAACTTCACTGGACCACTCCCCCGCCCTGAGCCAGGCCAACCTGCTGTCGGGAGACATCAAAACCCGAAAAGTGGCCATTCTGGCGGCCAATGGTGTCGATGGCGCGGCGATTAATGCGATGAAGAAGGCACTGATGGCCGAAGGCGCGCACGCCAAACTGCTCGGCCCAACCTCGGCCCCCGTGACAACCGCCGATGGCAAAGCGCTGCCGGTGGATGCATCGATGGAAGGCCTGCCTTCTGTAGCGTTCGACGCAGTGTTCGTGCCGGGTGGCGCCACGTCGATCAAGGCGCTGAGTACCGATGGTGTAGCGCTGCATTACGTGCTGGAGGCGTACAAGCATTTGAAGGCAATCGCGTTGCATGGCGAAGCGAAGCAGTTGCTGGATGTGTTGAAGCTGGAGGCTGATGAGGGGCTAATCGTGGGTACGGATGCCAAGCTGTTCAAGGCGTTTTTTGCCGCGATCGGTCAGCATCGGGTGTGGGATAGGGAGCCAAAGGCCAAGGCGATTCCGGCTTAAGATTTTTTTCGTCAGGAAGGGCGCCTTCGCGGGCAAGCCTCGCTCCTACAGGTGTAGGAGCGAGGCTTGCCCGCGAAGCTTTTAAGGCTTGCGCGGACTCAAAACCACCTGCGCCGGAATGTTGCGCAGAATCTGCTTCTCCAGCTTCAGGTCAAACCCCGAATCCAGCTTCTTCACCCGTTTGGCCAGCAGCGTGGCCAACCATGGGTAATCCTGGGTACGGGGAGCCTGAATGCTCACGTCGCACTGATAATTCACCACATCGGCGGCGATGGCATCCAGTTGACGACGAAGCTTGCTCATATCGGTGAGGTTAAGCGCAATCGTGGTGCTTTCGGCACTAGGATCAATCACTTTCGCCTGCGGCTTGGCTTCGGCAGCCATGAGCGCAGCTTCGGCTTTATCCAGCTCAGCTTTGCGGGCATTTACAATAGCGTTGTTGACCCCACCAGTCAGCGCCGGGGCCTTGGGCATCAACACCCGAGCACGGCTCAGCGCCGTGGCTGCGGCATTAACATCCCCTTTTTGCAACACGATCTGGCTACGCAGCAAATAAGCTTCGGCCAATTGCCGCTGGTATTGCTCAAGGGATTGATCGTTGGGCGACTCGGCCTGCAAGGCTGCCAATTGTCCCTCGGCGGTAGCCAGTTCGCTGCTGGCCAGGCTTTGTTCCAGTTGTGCGATAGCCGTGGCCCGAGCATCGGGGGCCTTGGTGGCCGCCGGTGGCGTGCTTTGGCAAGCGCCCAGTAGCAGCGAAAATGCGACAAGGAGCAGATAACGGGAGGCGAACGGCTTCATTCCTGCGACTCTCTATTTGCGCAAAAAACGAGCAAGTCTACACCCCTCGACGGGGCAGAACAAAACTCAGCAGAAACAGCGCGGCGGCCGTCACCACAATCGACGGGCCGGCCGGGGTGTCCTTGAACCAGGACAACGCCAGCCCGCCACACACCGCGAGCATGCCCAGCAGGCTCGCGCCCAGTGCCATCTGCTCCGGCGAGCGGGCGTGACGCTGTGCCGCAGCCGCCGGAATAATCAGTAACGAAGTAATCAGCAATACGCCGACGATTTTCATCGCCACCGCGATCACCACAGCAATCAGCAACATCAGTGCCAGGCGCAGCGCTGCCACCGGCAAACCTTCCACCCTGGCCAGCTCTTCGTGCACCGTGATCGCGAGCAAGGGTCGCCACAGCGTGACAAGCAATGCCAGCACCGCCGCGCTACCGCCGAGGATCCAGGCCAGATCGGTCGGGCTGATCGCCAGCAGGTCGCCGAACAGATAGGCCATCAGATCGATCCGCACTTCATGCATGAAGCTTAGTACCACCAGGCCCAGAGAGAGCGTACTCGGTGCGAGAATTCCCAACAGCGTGTCAGACGCCAGTGGCTGCCGTTGTTGCAACGTCACCAGCAATACCGCCAGCAGCAGGCAGCCTACGGTAACAGCCACGGTCGGGCTGACATCCAGCAGAAAACCCAAGGCCACGCCGAGCAATGCAGCGTGAGACAGGGTGTCGCCAAAATAAGCCATGCGCCGCCAGACCACGAACGAACCCAGCGGGCCCGCGACCAGCGCCAGGGCCAAACCTGCAAGCAGGGCGAAGAGCAGAAAATCAGCCATGCTTGCAGCTATCTCCATGAACGTGGGTAGGGGCCGACGGGGTCGCGCTGACCACCGAGCCATGCAGGTCGTGGGCGTGGTCGTGATGGTGGTGATAAATCGCCAGGCTTTGTGCGTTCTTTCCGAACAACTCGACGAACGCTGGATCGCCGCTGACCTGCTCGGGATGCCCGGAGCAGCAGACGTGGCGATTCAGGCACACCACCTGGTCAGTGGTGCTCATCACCAGATGCAAATCGTGAGAGACCATCAACACGCCGCAACCATGACGGTCGCGCAAGCGTGTAATCAGGCTGTAAAGCTCGGCTTGACCGGCCACGTCGACGCCTTGCACCGGCTCATCAAGCACCAGCAGTTCCGGCTCGCGTAATAATGCCCGAGCCAGCAGCACCCGTTGCATTTCACCACCGGAAACACTTTGCACCGGGCTGTCGATGACCTGTTCGGCGCCGACTTCCTTGAGGGCGGCCAAGGCCCGAGCGCGGTCCACGCCAGGGACCAGACGCAAGAAGCGCAGTACCGAAAGCGGCAGGGTTGGGTCGACATGGAGTTTTTGCGGCATGTAACCGACCCGCAGTTTCGGCTTGCGCCAGACACTGCCGCTGTCCGGTTTCAACAGGCCAAGCACCGCACGCACCAACGTGGTTTTGCCGGCGCCATTGGGGCCGATCAGGGTGACGATCTGCCCCGGCTCGACGCTCAGCTCGATATTGTCCAGCACGTTTTGCCCGGCAAAAGTGACGGCCACCTGTTCGAGGCGAATCAGCGCGTTGCTCATCAAGCCCCCTGGCAACCCGAACAGAGACCGACCACTTCAACGGTCTGCCCCTCGACGACAAATCCGACATCCTTGGCGCTGCCGATGATCGCGTCGCTGATGGATTTCTGTTCGAGTTCAATGGCAGCATGGCATTTGCGACAGATCAGAAACTGGCCTTGGTGGGCGTGTTCCGGGTGATTGCAGCCGACGAAGGCGTTCAGCGAGGAGATGCGGTGCACCAGGCCGTTTTCCAAGAGGAAATCCAGCGCGCGGTACACGGTCGGTGGCGCGGCGCGACGGCCGTCCTGCTCGCTGAGCACCGCCAGAATGTCGTAGGCACCCAACGGTTTGTGGCTTTGCCATACCAACTCCAGCACCCGCCGGCGCAACGCGGTCAGGCGCAGCCCCTGACGTGCGCACAAGGCATCGGCCTCAGACAATGCGCTATGGACGCAATGAGAGTGGTCGTGGGGACGGCTGGCAATCGGTGTTTTAGGCATGAGCGGCGACGAGTGTTGTGAGAGACGTTATTATGTTACCCGTTCTCGCCTCTTTGAGTGGTCATCGTGTCCCGACTTTTTTCCATCTTTGTCGCATTTGTCGCCAGTTTTCTGCTGATCGGCTCAGCTCAAGCCGAAGTCAAAGTCCTCACCAGCATCAAGCCCTTGCAGCTGATCGCCGCGGCGGTGCAGGACGGCGTAGCCGTTCCGGAAGTCCTGCTGCCGCCCGGTGCTTCGCCCCATAACTACGCCTTGCGCCCTTCCGACGTACGGAAAGTGCAATCGGTGGATCTGGTGTACTGGATCGGCCCGGACATGGAAGGTTTCCTGCCTCGTGTACTGAAAGGTCGTACGCTGCCCAGCGTCGCGGTGCAGGATTTGCCTGGTCTGAAACTGCGACATTTCGCCGAAGATAACCATTCCCACGCCGAAGAAGCCGACGAGCATGACCACGATCACCGCCCCGGCAGCCTGGATGCGCATTTGTGGTTGTCACCGATCAACGCCCGAGTAATCGCCAGCAAAATGGCCGGCGACCTGAGTGCTGCCGATCCGGCCAACGCGGCGCGCTACCAGAGCAATCTCAAAGCGTTCGATGAGCGTCTGGATGCTTTGGACCTGCGCCTGAAGGCTCGCCTGGCAGGCATCGCGGGCAAGCCTTACTTCGTGTTCCATGAAGCCTTCGACTACTTCGAAGACGCCTACGGTCTCAAGCACGCCGGCGTGTTCAGTGTCGCCGCCGAAGTGCAACCTGGTGCCCAGCACGTCGCGGCGATGCGTACGCGGTTGCAGGAAGTCGGCAAGACCTGCGTGTTCAGCGAACCGCCGCTGCGCCCGCGCCTGGCCGAAACCCTGGTGGCCGGGCTGCCGGTGAAACTGGCGGAGCTGGATGCACTGGGCGGGTACACGCCAGCGACCGCTCAGGGGTATGAGCAGGTGCTGGAAAAGCTGGGGAATGATTTGGCGGGGTGTCTGGAGTCGTTGTAAGCGCCCCATAGAACCTGTGGCGAGGGGTTTGCCTCCGTCGGGCTGCGAAGCAGCCCCAAATGGGCCCGCTCAATGAATTGCAGGGGAGCGCTTCGCGCTCCAACGGGGGCAAGCCCCCTCGCCACAATTTAAAGGGCAAACGGCAACGGCGTGCTGACCTTCTGCCGTTGCGTCAGCCGCAACTGAAATTCCATCGGGTCGTGAATCAACACGTCCTGCCCGGCGAAAGACTCCGCGGCGATCAACCGCGACAACCAGAAACGCACACATGCGACGCGCAACATGGTCGGCCACAGCTCGGCTTCGGCAGCGGTGAACGGGCGCAGCGCGGCATAAGCACCCAGCAATGCCCGCGCCCGAGCGCCATCAATCTGCCCTTGCTCATCCGAACACCAGTCGTTCAAGGCAATCGCCACGTCATAGAGCATCGGCCCCGAACAGGCGTTGTAGAAGTCGATCAACCCGGTCAGGTGCGTGCCTTCGAACATCGCGTTATCGCGGAACAGGTCCGCGTGGATGTTGGCCCGCGGCAGCGCCAGAATTTTCGTCTTCTGCTGCGTGATTTCGTCCAGAGCCCGTTGCAACAAATCGCTTTGCTCGGCATTCAGGTGCGAAAGCAATTGCGAGCCCTCTTCCAGCATCCAGTCCAGGCCACGATCGGTTTTGCGTTTGATCATGTTGGCCTGGGTCGCCAGGTGCAGATGAGCCAGCAGCTCGCCAACCTGAGCGCAATGCTGCGCATTGGCGTCCTTGATGTGCTTGCCCGCCAGACGTGGCTGCAGCAGCGCAGGCTTGCCGGCCAGTTCGCGCAAGGCGACGCCATCGGTAGTGCGCAGGGCATAAGGCACCGGCAGGTCGGCGTCGTGCAGCACGTCGAGCAGGTCGATGAAGAACGGCATCTCTTGCACCGGACCGCGCTCGACCAGGGTCAGGACAAACTCGCCCTGCTCCAGGCTGATAAAGAAATTGGTATTTTCGCTACCGGCGGCGATCCCCTGGAAATCAAGCAGGCGGCCAAGCCCGTAAGGGGCGAGAAAGGTTTCCAGCTCGGGCCGAGCCAGGGGGGTGAACACAGACATGGTTAAAACTGCCAGTACGGGCGCCGCGACTGCCAGCGCCGATTTAAGTTAGGAGCGGCTTACCACTCGAATATTTTCCACGACGGAATCAACATATCCGGCTGATCCGAGCGAATGAAGTTACCGTCCGAGCCATCAGCGCGCACCAGGAAATACGGCTTGCCGACCTTTGGGGTAACCTTGATGGCATACAAAAAACCATTTTGCCGATATTCCTGAATGGTTTTGTCACCTTCCGTGCGGATTGTTACATCCGGGTCTGCCGAGGGCGCGTCGTCCGCCGCCATGACAGCCAATGGAGTGATTGCAAACAAGCCAGCCAGCAACAAGCGATTTAGTGTGCGCATGATAACCTTGTCCCTTTGTCGTCAACGGTCCCGCTATTCTAGCGCCGGACCCGCCGAAAAGGTTGATCCTGCTCATGAGCCAAGCCCCCCTCGTCCTGGTGGACGGTTCTTCTTATCTATATCGCGCCTTTCACGCGCTGCCACCGCTGACCACGTCCAAAGGCCTGCCGACCGGTGCGGTCAAAGGCGTATTGAACATGCTCAAGAGTCTGCGCAAGCAGTACCCGGACAGCCCGTTCGCCGTGGTGTTCGACGCCAAGGGCGGGACGTTCCGCGACGCGATGTTCGCCGAATACAAGGCCAATCGCCCAAGCATGCCCGACGACATGCGGGTTCAGATCGAGCCGTTGCACGCCAGCGTCAAGGCCTTGGGCTTTCCATTGCTGTGCGTGGACAACGTCGAAGCGGACGATGTGATCGGCACCCTGGCCCGCAGCAGCGCGGCCGCCGACCGCCCGGTGGTGATCTCCACCGGCGACAAAGACATGGCGCAACTGGTCGACGGGCACATTACCTTGGTCAATACGATGACCGGTAGCGCGCTGGACGTGGAAGGCGTGAAAGAGAAATTTGGCGTCGCTCCCGAGCAGATCATCGATTACCTGGCGCTGATGGGCGATTCGTCCGACAACATCCCGGGCGTTCCGGGTATCGGCCCGAAGACCGCTTCCGGCCTGCTGGTCGGCGTGAACGGCGGTCTGACCGAACTCTATGCGCAGCTCGACATCGTCCCGACCTTGCCGATTCGCGGCGCCAAGACCCTGCCGGCCAAGCTCGAAGAACATAAGGAAATGGCTTTTCTTTCTTATCGCTTGGCGACCATCAAGATTGACGTACCGCTGGACATCGGTCTCGACGATCTGCAAATGGGCCCACCGGATCACGAAAAGCTCGGCGAGCTATATTCCCTGCTGGAATTCAAGAGCTGGTTCGAAGAGAACCAGCGCGACGCCAAGCGCTCGGGCCAGGACATTGTTGAGGTCGTCCAGGAGCAGCCGGGCGCCGCCGAAGCGAAGTACGAAACCATCCTCGACCAGAAGCGCTTCGAGGCCTGGCTGGACAAGCTCGACAAGGCGCCGCTGATCGCCTTCGTCACCGAAACCAACGGCAGCGATGCCCAACATTCGCAACTGGTAGGTCTGTCGTTTTCCGTCGCGGCCAACGAAGCGGCCTACATTCCGCTGACCCATTCCTACATGGGCGTGCCAGAGCAATTGGATCGCGATACCGTGCTGCTGGCGCTGAAGCCACTGCTGGAAAACCCGAATAAACTGAAAGTCGGCCAACACGCCAAGTTTGAAACCAATATCCTCGCCAACTGCGCCATCGGTGGCGATCAGAGCAACGGGATTATTGTTCAGGGTATTGCCTACGACACCATGCTCGAGTCTTACGTCCTGGACTCGACGGCCACCCGCCACGACATGGACAGCCTGGCGCTCAAGTACCTGGGCCAAAGCAAGAGCGACATTCAAGGGATCGCGGGCAAAGGCGTCAAACAGCTGAGCTTCGACCAGATCTCTCTGGAGCTGGCGGGCCCCTATGCCGCTGAAGACGCCGACGTCACCTTCAAACTGCATCTGGCCTTGCAGGAAAAACTGGCAGCGACACCAAGCCTGGGCAAAGTGCTCAACGAGATTGAAATGCCACTGATGCCGGTTCTGGCCCGTATCGAGCGCCAGGGCGCACTCGTGGACGCCAACCTGCTGGGCATCCAGAGCGTCGAGCTGGGCGAGAAACTGGTCACCCTTGAGCGTGAAGCCTTTGCCATTGCCGGTGAAGAGTTCAACCTCGGCTCGCCGAAGCAACTGGGCGTGATCCTCTACGAAAAGCTCGGCTTGCCCGTACTCAGCAAAACCGCCAAGGGTCAGGCCTCGACAGCCGAAGCAGTGTTGGCCGAGCTGGCCGAACAGGACTACCCGCTGCCCAAGGTGCTGATGCAATACCGCTCGCTGAGCAAGCTCAAAAGCACCTACACCGACCGTTTGCCAGAGCAGATCAACGCTCGCACCGGGCGCATTCATACGTCTTACCAGCAAGCCGTCGCCGCCACCGGGCGCTTGTCGTCGATCGACCCGAACCTGCAGAACATTCCGATTCGCACTGCCGAAGGTCGTCGGATTCGTCAGGCGTTCGTCGCTCCGAAAGGCTACAAGCTGCTGGCCGCGGACTACTCGCAAATCGAACTGCGGATCATGGCGCATCTGGCCAAGGACGAAGGCTTGCTGCACGCCTTCCGCAACAACCTCGATGTACACCGCGCCACGGCCGCAGAGGTGTTTGGTGTCGAGCTGGACGCCGTCACTAACGATCAGCGTCGTAGCGCGAAAGCCATCAACTTCGGCCTGATCTATGGCATGAGCGCGTTTGGCCTGGCCAAGCAGATCGGCGTTGACCGCAAACAGTCCCAGGCCTACATCGACCGCTACTTCGCCCGTTATCCCGGCGTGCTGGAATACATGGAGCGCACCCGCGCCCAAGCCGCCGAGCAAGGTTTCGTCGAAACCATCTTCGGTCGTCGCCTGTACTTGCCGGAAATCAATGCGAAGAACCAGGCCCTGCGCAAAGCTGCCGAGCGCACGGCGATCAACGCCCCGATGCAAGGCACCGCGGCGGACATCATCAAGAAAGCCATGGTGGCGGTGGACAACTGGCTGACATCGTCAGGCCTGGACGCCAAAGTCATCCTGCAAGTGCATGATGAATTGGTGCTAGAGGTGCGTGAGGATCTGGTCGACCAGGTGCGTGAGGATATTCGCGTGCATATGAGCAACGCCGCACAGCTGGATGTGCCGCTTCTGGTCGAAGTAGGCGCAGGCAACAACTGGGATGAGGCTCACTGAGCCGTTGTGCTGCGGCACAGTGGCGCAGCACAAAAATGACGAAGGGCTATAGAGCGGAAAATGACGACGATTATTTCCATTAGTTTTTGAAAATAGTCTGAACTAAATCCGTGAACCGCCACTCAGAGATACTGAATGGCTGGTGAAGCCCTTCGATGCTCCTATGTTGTGTTAAGTGTTGGCAGATATCTGGACCCCGCCCTAGCGGTCCGGAACTTGAACCCCGGAACTTCTCCCTCCCCATATGAAGTCCGGGGTTTTTTTTGCCTGGTTTTTTACCTGTAAAGCTTTACTCGGCAGTCTCGCTGCCCTTGTCCGCCAATTCCATCCAGCCCGCCAGTACAGTGTAGGCGTCTTCCAGGCCCATGCGCTTTGGCGCCGAAAACAGCTGGATAGTGATCGTATCGCCCCATCCCTTGCGAATTTCCGACTGAACCTTGAGCAGCGTGTTTTTTGCCGCGCCATAGGTCAGCTTGTCTGCCTTGGTCAGCAGAATGTGCATCGGCATGCCGCTGGCGACGGCCCAATCGAGCATCAGCAGGTCAAAGTCGGTCATTGGATGACGGATGTCCATCATCAGAATCAAACCTTTCAAACTCTCGCGACCGCCCAGATAGGCTTCCAGGTGACGCTGCCAGTGCATCTTCAACGGGATCGGCACTTTCGCGTAACCGTAACCCGGCAGGTCGACCAGACGGCGTTCATCGTCTAGCTTGAAGAAGTTCAACAGCTGCGTGCGACCCGGTGTTTTCGAGGTCCGCGCCAGGCTGGCGTGCGTCAGTGTATTCAAAGCGCTGGACTTGCCGGCGTTGGAACGCCCGGCGAAGGCCACTTCAAAGCCTTCATCATCAGGACATTGGTCGACTTTGGCGGCGCTGAGCATGAAGGTGGACTGTTGGCACAGGCCGAGGATGGGATTCTTGAGTTGCATGGGATTTCCGATGTGGGCGGCGCCGGGAATGGACGCGGCAAGCAGTGTCGTTTCCGTTTCAGTGACGCCAGTATATAATGCCGCAGATTTTGTGTGCGCTTTGTCCCAGCGTAGGATGAAGTTCACGAGAGCGATTTACCTTGATTGCGCACTAGAACGCAGCACGCTCTCAACCCTGAAAAGGTCGTTTTATGACGAAATGGCTGCTAGCTGCCGGTGTCTTGATGCCGCTTTACAGCGCTCAGGCTACACAGGATCCGGAAGCTGTGTACAACCGTGTTTGTGGTGCCTGTCATTCTGGCCAACTACCCATGGCGCCCCGCAAGGGCGATCAGGAAGCTTGGACGCCGAGGTTGGCGAAAGGTATGGAGACGCTGGTGCAACACGTGACCCAGGGTTTCAAGGCGATGCC
Source organism: Pseudomonas sp. LBUM1673 (assembly GCF_059695645.1). Classification (NCBI taxonomy): domain Bacteria; kingdom Pseudomonadati; phylum Pseudomonadota; class Gammaproteobacteria; order Pseudomonadales; family Pseudomonadaceae; genus Pseudomonas; species Pseudomonas sp. LBUM1673. Next base: position 60,828 of record NZ_CP166780.1, on the reverse strand, counting down.
GCCGCGTGGTTTGTGCATGGACTGCAGTGCCGAGGATTACCGAGCCATCATCCAGTGGATGAGCGAGTAAACCCGGTCCATAACTCTTTAACCCTTAGCCGTAGTTGGATTAGCTGATGAACAAATTGATCGTGAGTCTGCTGTTGACCGTGGGGATCTCCGGCATTGCCCATGCTGCAGGTGATGCGACTGCTGGTCAGGCGAAAGCCGCAGTATGTGGCGCCTGTCATGGCCCGGATGGCAATAGCATGGCGCCTAACTTTCCGAAACTGGCAGGTCAGGGCGAGCGTTATCTGAACAAGCAGCTGCACGACATCAAGTCCGGCAAACGCCAGGTACTGGAAATGACCGGCCTGCTGACCAACCTGAGCGATCAGGACCTGGCTGATATCTCCGCCTACTTCGCCAGCCAGAAAGGCAGCGTTGGCGCCGCCGACCCGAAAGTCGTGACTCGCGGTGAAGCATTGTTCCGTGGCGGCGACCTGGCCAAGGGTCTGCCGGCCTGTACCGGCTGCCACTCGCCTAACGGCACCGGCAACGCCGCTGCCGGCTTCCCGCACCTGGGCGGCCAGCATGCTCAGTACGTCGGCAAGCAACTGACCGACTTCAGAAAAGAAGAAGGTGGCCGGACCAACGACGGCGATACCAAACCGATGCAGAGCATTGCTAAAAAGCTGAGCGACGAAGATATCGCCGCAGTCTCCAGCTATATTCAAGGCTTGCACTAAGGCCTGCGATCGAGCGTTGCGAGCGGTGTACATCTCTTGCAACGTTAACACTCGATTAATCCGTCGATGCAAACATAAAAAGGGTGGCTTTGGCTGCCCTTTTTTGTGGCCGCTGCCGTTACACTACAGAACTCAAGCCCGCCGGAATCTGTCTGAAAACAGGTCGCGCGAGGCGACCCAATTGTCCAGGAGTAAAGCATGCGTAATCTGATCATCAGCGCCGCACTCGTCGCTGCCAGCCTGTTCGGCATGACTGCCCAAGCCGCCGAAAAACCTGAAGCGCCCTATGTCGAGCTGAGCAATCCGGTCCCGGTGGCCGTGCCTGGCAAGATCGAAGTCGTGGAGCTGTTCTGGTACGGCTGCCCGCACTGCTATGCCTTCGAACCCGTTGTTAACCCATGGGTTGAAAAACTGCCTTCCGACGTGAACTTCGTGCGCATTCCGGCCATGTTTGGCGGCCCTTGGGACGCACACGGCCAGATGTTCCTGACCCTCGAAGCCATGGGTGTCGAGAACAAGGTTCACGCGGCAGTTTTCGAAGCGATCCAGAAAGAACACAAAAAACTGACCGACAAAGAAGACATGGCCGACTTCCTGGCGACCCAAGGTGTAGACAAGGACAAGTTCCTGGCCACCTTCGACTCCTTCGCCATCAAGGGCCAGATCAACAAAGCCAAAGAACTTGCAAAGAAATATGAAATCTCCGGCGTGCCTACCATGGTCGTCAACGGCAAGTATCGCTTTGACATCGGCTCTGCCGGCGGTGCCGAACAAGCGCTGAAACTGGCTGACCAACTGGTCGCCAAAGAGCGAGCGGCAACCAAGGCCGTCGCCAACTAAGCGCGGCACCTGCCATGCGCCGCAGGGGAACTGAACGCATCGTTGGCCTGCATGATCCGCGGGTCAACGAGCATCACCTGGAATCGACGGGGTTGCCCGTGGACAGCCGTCTGCGTTTGCTCAGTTTCAATATCCAGGTCGGCATCAGTACCGAACGTTATCGGCACTATCTGACCCGCGGCTGGCAGCATCTGTTGCCACACACCGGGCGTGCCGACAACCTGCAAAAAATCGGCAACCTGCTCGGTGACTTCGATCTGGTTGCCTTGCAGGAAGCCGACGGCGGCAGCCTGCGATCAGGCTACGTCAATCAGGTCGAACACCTGGCGCAGCTCGGCGCCTTCCCCTACTGGTATCAACAACTCAATCGCAATCTCGGTCATCTCGGCCAACACAGCAATGGCGTGCTCAGCCGCCTGCGCCCGTGGGCGATTGAAGATCACCCGCTGCCGGGCCCCAAGGGTCGCGGGGCCATTCTGGTGCGCTTCGGCGAAGGTCCGGAGGCGCTCGTGGTGGTGATGATGCACCTGGCGCTGGGTGCTCGGGCCCGTAGCCTGCAACTGGCCTACATTCGCGAGTTGATCGGCGGTTATAAACACCAGGTGCTGATGGGCGACATGAACACCCATGCCAGTGACTTGCTGCAAAACTCCCCGTTGCGTGATTTAGGCCTGCTCGCGCCGCAACTGGAAGCGACCTTTCCCAGCTGGCGCCCACAACGCTGCCTGGACCATATTCTGCTGAGCCCCACCCTGACCCTTGAAAAGGTCGAAGTGCTGGCACACCCCATTTCCGATCACCTGCCGGTCGCGGTAGAAATTCGTCTGCCGGGTTCGCTCACGGCCGATGCATTGCCCGCGTTGAGTCCTGCCTGAATGAGCGACGAAGCACAGCGCTGGAAAGAGAAATACCTCAAAAGCATCGAACAACAGGAAAAACTTGAACGTCGATGGGACGCCCGACTCGACCTGCTGCGTCGCGGGCTGGTGCGCAGCACCCTGGCCGCAGAAGGTACCGATCGCGTCGTTGACCAATGCATGAAGGAAATGCGCGAAGTCGTACGCACCGACGACATGGACGCAGGGCTGGCTGCCTTGCTCCCGCGCCTGGAAAAAGCCGTGCTCGACTCCGAGCAACGCCGGGAAACCCGAGTAGATCAAGTCAGCGCCGCCCTGACGGCGCTGGTCTCTCAGTTGCAAGCGTTGCCGCTGCCCCGGGAAGTGAGCCGGCCACTGAAGAGTTTCGCCAAGCAGCTGGACGGACGCGTAGGTCAGGCTCGAGAAATACCCTTATTGCTCAGCGAACTGAGTGGCCTGCAAGGCAAAGCCTTGAGCCTGTTGGAGAACCCTGTAGAACCTGGCCGTCCGGGGTTGCTGCAGCGCCTGTTCGGCAGGGAAACGGAGGAGACCGCACCACAGATCGCCGTCCCCGAATTGCAAATGCCTGCCCGGCAACCTGTCGAGCCGGTTGCAGCATCGCTGGCCGAGCCCCCACAAGCGACAGGCAATCTCGCGCCAACTGCCGATAAACCGCAAGTGGTGCTGCCAATAGAGGCCGCCCTGCCTGCCGCTACGCCCCCTGAGCTACTGGAAATTCAGGCGCCACCAGCAATGGCACCTGCGCCTGAAATCACGGCATTTGTCCCGCCTGTCCTTAAGCCAGAAGCTATGATCGGCCAGACCTCAGGGCCACAAATCCGATCGAACATCGAACAGCCACAAGAGCCGTCTCCATCGATCGCCATGCCGGCCACTCAGGCTTCGCCGGCAATCAATCCCGATGAACTGACCCCGGTGGAGATCGATCAGGAGCCGTCCGAGCACGATATTCTGTATGCCCTGCCAGACTCACCCGAACCGTCCTACAGCTCTGTCGCCAAGCATATCGAAGACACGCTGCTGGGCCTTCTCGATGACCTGACGCTGCCCGAGCGCTATCGTCCGCAAGCCGAGGCAATGCGAGATCGTCTTCAAAACGGCTTGAACTGGTACGAATTGATCCCCATCCTCGACGACCTGGCAACGTTGATGCTGGCGATTACCGACAGCGGCCAGCACGAATTCGAAGCGTATCTGCAGCGGCTCAACGAACGCCTCGAGTCATTCCAGAGCAACCTGCAAGCCGCCAGCGACGGCCACGCCGACAACCGCTCTGCCGCGCGGGAGATGGACACGCAGATTCGCGAACAAGTCGACGGCTTGCAGAGCAGCATGCAGGAAGCGGCGGACCTTGATGATCTCAAGCTCGTGCTGGAAAACCATCTCGAAGGCCTGCTCGGCACCATGGACCAACATCAGAAGCAGCGCGATGAGCGCGAGCAGGAAGTAGCGGCCCGCCTGCAAAGCCTGGCCGAAAGAGTTGCCCACATGGAGCAGGAAGCCCTGGGCTACCGCGAGCATCTTGAAGAGCAGCGCCAGAAGGCCTTGATCGATCCGTTGACCGGCCTGCCGAATCGAGCAGCCTGGAGCGAACGCCTGGAGCACGAAATAAGCCAATGGCAACAACACGGCAATACCCTGTTGCTGGCAATGCTCGACCTCGACCACTTCAAACGCATCAACGATAACTACGGCCATCTGGCGGGCGATAAGGTGCTGAAAATCATCGCCAGCGTGCTGCGCAAGCGTCTGCGCGGGACAGATTTCATTGCCAGGTTCGGCGGTGAGGAGTTTGTGCTGTTGATGCCTGCCACGGCGCCGATGGTCGGCGCGAAATTGCTGGAAACCTTGCGCGCATCGATCGAAGCCTGCCCGTTTCACTTCAAGGGTGAGCGAGTCACCATCACCATTTCCATGGGACTGACCGCCTTCAGGCCGGGCGAACATAGCGATTTTGTGCTTAAAAGAGCCGATCAGGCGCTATATCGTGCGAAAAATACCGGACGAAATCGGGTAGAACTGGGCTGACGGTCAATTGTTCCATTTTGTTTAAAGGAGCGCTTTTGCCGTCGGCGCCGCAAGGCAGTACGTTACACTGTTGCATTATTGTCTCGCGTGTATTGCCTCCTGCCATGAAATGTCTTGCTCTCATTGCTTCGCTGCTTCTGTTAGCCGGTTGCGCCAGCGGCCCCCGGATTGACACCAGCCACCCTTCAGCCAATCACGACAGTCGCATTCAGTTCGTGGTGATGCATTACACCTCCGCATCCCTCGAGAACTCGCTGCAACTGCTGACCCATGGCGAGGTCAGCAGCCATTACCTGATCGGCGACGACAAGCGCGCCACCATTTATAAGCTCATGGATGAAAATCTCCGGGCCTGGCACGCTGGCGAAAGCGAATGGCAAGGCCGGACCTGGCTGAACTCCAGTTCCATTGGCATCGAAATCGTCAATCCAGGCTTCCAGGACACCCCGAACGGGCGCCTCTGGTATCCCTACAGCGAAGCCCAGGTTCAGTCGTTGATCTTCCTGCTCAAGGACATCAGCAAGCGCCAAGGCATCAGCCCCCGCCATATCATTGGCCATAGTGACATCGCACCGATGCGCAAACTTGACCCCGGCCCACTGTTCCCCTGGAAGCGCCTGGCTGCCGAAGGCCTGGGGATCTGGCCGAACGAACAGGCCGTGGCGCAACAGCAAACGCAGTTCGCCATGCAACTGCCGAGCATCGATTGGTTTCAAGGGCAACTTGCCCGCCTGGGCTACGCCACGCCGCAGACCGGCGAACTGGATGTAGAGACACGTAATGTGCTGGCGGCCTTTCAGATGCATTTTCGCCCGTCCCGTTTCGACGGTACGCCAGATGCGCAAACCGCGGCGATTCTTCAGGTGTTGAACCAGACAAAATAATGACGCCCGCCCGACGGTCAGCGCTTTTTCCAAATCAGCAGCTATAACTCATTGGTAATTCTTCGGATATTCCATGATGCCTGCTGCTCGAGAGAGACTGCATAGCTGGTTCTATCGCCCTTGGTTTTTGGCGATGCTGGCTACTGCCTTGAGCGCAACGCTTCTAACGGTCGGCAGTTTGTTCGTGGCGATGAATCAAGTCGAGCACAACGAAAGCCAGGAAATGAACGCCCAGGGAGAACGCTTTCTGGTCCGCCTGGAGCAGCTGTTCGGGCAGTTGCGCGAAAGCCTCGATGACCTGGAAGCCCAGCCGCTGCGTGGCTGCGATGACGAAATGATCGCTACCTTGCAACAGGTCAGTTTCAATTACCGCTTCGTTTACGAAGCCGCTTACATGGATGCTTCGCGAATCTGCTCCAACCGCCCCCGCCAGGAAGGGCTGTCGCTGATCCGGTCGCCGGACATCAAGGGCCCCACCTACAGCTATTGGCTGAACACCACCACCGAACCCGATGAGAACCGCGCCGCGCTGATGCTTGGGCGTGGCAATTTTCGGGTCGCGACGTCCCGCGGGCATTTGACCGACATGGTCGATCTGTCTCCGGGAAGCAGCCTGCTGGTAGTGCTCGACCACGGCACCCGGGCGATTCCGGTACTCGGTGTCGCGCAGCCCTGGCCCCCGACGGAACATTGGCCCCCGAAAAGCCGCGATGCGCTGCAAGTCACTCATACCCGCCTGATTTACCGAATGCCCACCAACACCCCTGAATACCAACTGGTACTGATCACACCGCGCACCGGGATACATGTGCCGGTGGTGTGGTGGTGGCTACTGCCGGCCAGCCTGGCGCTGAGTGCCTGTGTAGGTATTCTGGTGTTTTTGCTGGTACGACAGCGTCAGTCGCTGGATGCCGAACTGCAAGGCGCCATACGGCGAGGCGAGCTGCAGGTGTTGTATCAACCGATCTTCGACCTCGACAGCCGTAATTGCGTCGGCGCCGAAGCCCTGCTGCGCTGGCGAAGGCCCGATGGGACGCTAACCAGCCCCGACCTGTTCATTCCAATGGCAGAGAATACCGGTCAGATCCGTCAGATGACCGACTTCGTATTGCAGCGCCTGCTGGAACAGCTCGGGCAACTGTTGCGGTCCAATCCGCAGCTGTACATCTCCGTCAATCTGGCAGCCTGCGATGTCATGGTGCCGCGTATCGGTCAGGTGATGGCGCGTCTGCTGAGTGTGCACCGGGTGGCGGCCAGGCAGATTGCCTTTGAGGTGACCGAGCGCGGATTGGTGGATGTGGTGGTGGCCAGAGAAAACCTGCAAGCCCTGCGGGATGTCGGGCATCAGGTGCTGATCGACGACTTTGGCACCGGCTATTGCAGCCTCGCCTACCTGCAAACCCTACCGGTGGACTGCCTGAAAATCGACAAGGCGTTTATCGACGCGTTGGGCCATGATGCCGCCAGCAGCGGCGTGGCACCGCACATCATTCGCATGGCTCAGGCCCTGCAACTCAAGGTGATTGCAGAAGGTATCGAACATGAAGCCCAAGCGGTGTTTCTGAGCAGCGAAGGGGTAAAGTTCGGGCAGGGCTGGCTGTTCGCCCATGCACTGAGCGCTGTGCAATTCATCGAACTGATTACCCGTGGCCGCCGACTGAACACGCGACGTCTGGATGACGAAGCCTGAGATGGCTGCGGCTTATATCGCCAGCGCCATGTAGAACTGTGTACCCTGCCCCGGCCGCGAATAGACACCCATCCGCCCGCCATGCAGTTGCACGATTTCCTTGCACAGCGCCAGACCGAGCCCGGCACCGCCCTTTTTGCGGCCGACCTGAACAAAGGGCTCGAAGATCCGTCCCTGCTGGCCGTAGGCAATGCCTTCGCCGTTGTCCTCCACACTGATAATCATCCGCTCCCCATGGCGTCGGGCCTGCAAACGTATCAGTCCGTCGTGGGAGGTATGACGCAAGGCGTTGTCGATCAGATTGTCGAGCACCCGCTCCAGTTGCGCCTGATCGGCTTGCAGCCGCGGCAACGGCCCCTGCACTTCCACCAGCAGCTCAATGCCCCTCTCCCGCGCTGAGCCGGCAAAGCGTATCTGGGCCTGCTCCAGTAAATCTTCGATGGAGCACGACGCCAGCGTAAGTTTTTGCAGGCCGTTCTGATAGCGAGAGAAATTCAGCAGGTCGTTGATCAACTGCATCAAGCGCTGCATTTCTTCATTGACGGTGTCCAGCAGGTCGGCTTCGCGGGAGTCTTCAGCAAAATGCGTCCGCTCGCGGAACAGGCCGAATGCCATGTGCATCCCGGTGACCGGTGTGCGCAACTCATGGGAAGCGCGCAGGACGAACTCACTGCGTACCCTTTCGAAGGCTCGCTGTTCGGTGACGTCATGCAACACCATCACGGCGCCGAGAATATGACCCTGGGTATGGCTGACCGGCGTCAGGCTATACGTCAGCAATCTCGACTCCCCATCGACCTCGATGCTCAGGTCGTCCGGCGCTCGCTCCAGAGTGCCGCCGCGCAGCACCAGCTGCAGCTGTTCATCCAGTTCGGGACGCTCAAGCGCCGTGCCCAGCCCTTGGCCGAGACGCTCGGTGTCCCAACCTAACTGGCGCTGAGCCACCGGGTTGAGGTGCTCAAGGTGGCCTTGGCGGTCAATCATCAGCAACCCATCGTCGATGCTGTCGAGTACCGCTTGCAAACGTTGCTGGCCGGCGAGCAGCTCGTCGATATTGGTAGCCTGATGCTCCCGCAGGGCCTCGGCCATGATCCCGAAACGCCGGGTCAGTTGGTTCATCTCCACTGCGGAGGAAATCGGCAGGGTCACTTCGAAATTGCCCTGGCCAATGTTGTCCGCCGCCTCGACCAAGGCCTCGATCGGAGCCCCGAACCGCCGGGCTATCGCGTGGGCAGTAACGAACCCGATGAACAGCACAGCCACTCCGACCAGCCCAAGCAAGCCAGCAATCAGCAACGCCCGCTCCCGGGCCTGGCGCTCGATATCAGTGATATTGTCCAGCGCGCGCTTTTGTTCAGAGATCAAACCGTTACGCAATGCGTTGAATTTTTCCGTGAGATCGCCGCCGCCACTGAGTACCTGTACCGGAACGCGGGAAAAATCAAAGGCCTGCAGCAAACTCTGATAATCAGCCTTGGCCTTTTTGAAACCGTACTGGGTACCCTCGCTGGACGGTTCGTGAGCAATGCCTTCGTCAAGCAATTGGAGGGCATGCTGTTTGGATGCCTCGAACGCCGCAGGATCAGGCGTCTCGCCGAGCACGATGATCAGTTGATCACCCAGGGTCTGACGCAGCTTCAACCCCAGATCCAGCTTGACGAAGTTGTCACGGATCAGCGCCTCCTGAGTCCCTGCCATTTGCATCACGCTCACCAGCCCGAGCAAGAGCCCGAGCAGCGCTACCGTAATCAGCGCGGAGATACTCAGAAACAGCCGGGTACGCAACGTCATCGCCAGTTTCATCGGGTACGGCTCACAGGTTGTACTGCTTGCGTTTGCGGTACAGGGTCGAGGCATCAATACCCAGGATCTTGGCCGCTTGATCCAGCGTGTCGGCCGTGGCGAGGACCGCGCCAATGTGGGCTTTCTCCAACTCATCCAGGCTCAACGCAGCGCCAATACGTGGTGTGTTGTTGGTCGGGGTCTCGGCCATGCCCAAGTGGCTGAGCTCGACCCGCTCCTGCGGGCAAATAATGCTCGCGCGCTCCACCACGTTGCGCAGCTCGCGAATGTTGCCCGGCCAGCGATAGCTGAGCAGCGCTTCGCGGGCCTCGTCGCTGAAACACCGGGCCGGACGCGAGTATTCCTTGACGAAGCGCGCCAGGAAACGGTCAGCCAGGTTCAGAATGTCTTCCCTGCGCTCGCGAAGCGGCGGCAGGTGCAAGGTGATGACGTTCAGGCGATAGAGCAAGTCTTCACGAAAACGACCATCACGGACCATGTCTTCAAGGTTGAGGTTGGTAGCCGCGAGGATTCGCACATCAGCGCGACGGGTCACCGGGTCGCCGACACGTTCGTATTCCTTGTCCTGAATGAAACGCAGCAACTTTGGTTGTAACGCTAGCGGAAAATCGCCGATTTCGTCGAGAAATAACGTTCCGCCGTCAGCCTGATTGACACGCCCCAGAGTGCTTTCGCTGGCACCAGTGAACGCGCCACGGCTGTGACCGAAGAGCTCGCTGTCCATTAATTCAGCAGTCAGGGACGGGCAGTTGATGGTGACACAGGATTTCTTCTGGCGTTTGCTCCAGCCGTGAATGGCCTGTGACAGTTCACCTTTACCGGTGCCCGACTCGCCAAGAATCAGGATGTTGGCGTCAGTACTGGCGACCTGGAGTGCGGTTTCGAACACCACTTTCATGGCCGGACTGTGGGAATCCAGCCCCTCCTTGGGTTTGCGTACTTCACCTTCGAGGGCTTCCAGGCGTGCCGAAAGTTGCCGTACTTCCAGCTGTTTGGCGGTGGCCAGGCGCAACTGATCGGGACTGCAAGGTTTGACCAGATAGTCGGAGGCACCGGCCTGGATCGCATCCACTGCAGTGTCCACGGCCGAGTGAGCCGTAACAATGACCACCCGCATCCAGGGCGCCTGGATGCGCATCTGGGCCAGAACATCGAGGCCGTTGTCTTCGCCCAAGCGCAAATCGAGGAAGCACAGATCGAAAACCTGGCGCTGCAACAAGGCTTCGGCCTGAGCAGCGCTGGTCGCGGTGGCGACGCTATAGCCTTCGTCTTCGAGGCAATAACGAAAGGTTCGAAGGATGGCGGACTCGTCGTCCACCAGCAGAATTCGGCCTTGATGCTCAGTGGCTGACTCCATGTTCCTACGCTCCTTTGATTGATGATCTTGGTTAGTCCCGGAAAAATCGGGCAAGTTGCATGGTTGATTCTGGTCGATTCCAGCCACAACAGGGTAGGTATCTACTCAGCACTAAGTTAACTAACTGATTTATTTCATTTTTATTAAAGACCGTTCTTCGGCGATTGCCTGCGTCCCTTTCTGACATCTGCGTCCTTCCCTCAATTCCAAAAACATTGAAAGTTTCAACGAGCTCATCGTGCATTACGCACGACCCTGGAAGGGCCATCGTGCAGGATGCGTTCAAAATGATTTTCACAAACAATTTAACTTGTTGTTTTTAATCATATTTACCCCAACAAAAAGGTGGCATGCACGCTGCAGGAGTCTGGGTAATCAGGGCATTTTTTACGAACCAGTGCCGCCAAAGATCACTACCCAACGTGGGAGGGAACTTCAGGATGAACCGCCAAGGTGCCGCCCAATTGCGTATCTCGCCATTGCATATGCATCAAGGCTTGTTTGCCCTGCTGGCGCTGTTAATCACCTTGATTGGCGGGCAGCAGTACTTGCGTTGGGAACAGAGCCAACAGCCAGAGATACCGCACCTGTCGATTCCACATGCACCTCAAACTCACTTCAGCGCCGTCAGCAGCAACCCGGCTGACAGAGCCGTGATGCGAATGATCGACGTCGACCAGGCCCAGCCTGTGGATGAGACGCCTGGTCAGGAGCGTTGGGTGTTTTAAGTAACTGTACTTGGCGTGACTGATGCGCCGGGAAAGGCACCACAAGCAACACCTTTAAACAGAAGCGTAAGGAGAATCACCATGTTGAGCTGGGCAATCACATTCTTGATCATTGCCATCATCGCTGCAGTACTGGGCTTCGGTGGTATCGCCGGCACCGCCACGGGTATCGCCAAGATTCTCTTTGTCGTGTTCCTGGTGATGTTCATTGCTTCCTTCTTCTTTGGCCGTCGCGGTCGAGGCTGAATATGGGCATTTCGTTAAAGACACTGGCAGCCGCCCTGCTTCTGGGCGGCAGTGCCATGGCGATAGCGGCCAATGATGGCCAGACACGAGCCAATGAGTTGCTCAATGCAGACCCGCAGTACCGTGAAACCTGGCAAGGCGTGGTGAAGAAAGAAGAACGCCTGCCGGAGTGGGTGATGAACCTGTCCGGCGATGCCGAACAAATGAATGCGGTCGAAGAGGATGGCGACAAGTACCTGGTCGGGCCGCTCTGCGAAACGCAGCAGACGTGCCTGAACAAACGCTTGATCGTGGCGTTCAGCTTCGACAAGAAGGATGCCTACGCCATGCTGGTCGAAGTGCCTGCAGGACTGCCGGCCGACAAGTCGCCCACGCGACATGCGGACTACCGCTTCCTCGGTAAACCAGACGAAGGCATGCAGAAGTTGTTGATGGAACAACTGAAGAAAGATTCAGACTGGTATTGAGTTCGAAACACGAAAGAGGCCCAGCGCTTCTTTCCACTGCGCTGCCCGAGGACGGTAGACGCATGACCAAGGGGTCGGGACGTTCTGACTGCTTCAGGGTCGGAGTGACCTACGGGTACAGGGAGTACCTGCTCACGGGCCGGGTCAGGCAAAGCTGCAACGCAAGTTCGCCGAGGCCAGAGCGGCGCGACGAACTTGCGGAGAGCTTCAACCTAACAAAACGTTGATCTAGAGCATTCAGCTCATCCCTTCTTGCTGCATATTCCCCGCCAAACCGTTTCGCAGCGTGTTTCTTTGTGACCGTATATCGAGAAAGGTCCGACTTTCACGAGAAGAAAATTCGCAGTCAAACGTAGGCTTTTTCCCAAGTTTTCACCTGCTCAAAAAAACATCAACCTGCGCTGAAATGGCCGGTTCACGGCACTTATGCCCGCGAAATTTCGTATGCAAACTGGTTGGGATGCGGGTTTCAGTTAGAAAATCTCATGCCGATTCGGCATAGGGTAGGCGTTTACAGCATTAGACGGCGCTTCCCGGCATCGGAATAGTTGCGCCTTTTTCGCTGCCTGAGAGCTGTAAATGCTCGCTCGCAGGGACCTTATACGGGGGCCGATGCAAAACTTCTTCGCCATTGAGCGTTGCAGTTCATGCATCAGCCTGAGTCAAACGCAAGTAAGGGTAAAGATATGAAGAAGGCAAAGCTTAGCCTCGCCTGGCAGATCCTCATCGGTCTGGTTCTGGGGATAGCAATAGGTGCACTGCTCAACCACTTTAGTGCCGAAAAAGCCTGGTGGATCAGCAACGTCCTGCAACCGGCAGGCGATATCTTTATCCGTCTGATCAAGATGATCGTGATCCCGATCGTGATTTCCTCGCTGATCGTCGGCATCGCTGGTGTAGGGGACGCGAAAAAACTCGGGCGTATCGGTCTGAAGACCATCATTTATTTCGAGATCGTCACCACCATCGCCATTCTGGTCGGTCTGGTGCTGGCCAACGTGGTCCATCCGGGCAGCGGCATCGACATGAGCACCCTGGGTACGGTGGATATTTCCAAGTACCAGGCCACTGCCGCCGAGGTTCAGCATGAACACGCGTTTATCCAGACCATCCTCAATCTGATCCCGTCGAACATCTTTGCGGCCATGGTCCGCGGCGAGATGCTGCCGATCATCTTCTTCTCCGTGTTGTTCGGTCTCGGTCTGTCGAGCCTGCAATCGGACCTGCGCGATCCGCTGGTGAAGATGTTCCAGGGCGTGTCGGAAAGCATGTTCAAGGTCACCCACATGATCATGAACTACGCCCCGATCGGCGTGTTCGCGCTGATCGCGGTGACCGTGGCCAACTTCGGCTTCGCCTCCCTGTTGCCGCTGGCCAAACTGGTCGTCCTGGTTTACTTCGCCGTCGCCTTCTTCGCCTTTGTGGTGTTGGGCCTGATCGCCCGCCTGTTCGGCTTCTCGGTGATCAAGCTGATGCGCATCTTCAAGGATGAGCTGGTCCTGGCCTACTCCACGGCCAGTTCCGAAACCGTGCTGCCGCGCGTGATCGAGAAGATGGAAGCCTACGGTGCGCCGAAAGCCATTTGCAGCTTCGTGGTGCCGACCGGCTACTCGTTCAACCTCGACGGTTCGACCCTGTACCAGAGCATCGCGGCGATCTTCATCGCCCAGCTGTATGGCATCGACCTGTCCATCAGTCAGCAATTGCTGCTGGTGCTGACCTTGATGGTCACCTCCAAAGGCATCGCCGGCGTACCGGGCGTGTCCTTCGTGGTACTGCTGGCTACTCTGGGCAGCGTCGGTATTCCGCTGGAAGGCCTGGCGTTTATCGCCGGCGTCGACCGCATCATGGACATGGCCCGTACCGCGCTGAACGTTATCGGCAACGCCTTGGCCGTATTGGTTATCGCTCGTTGGGAAGGCATGTACGACGACGCCAAGGGCCAGCGCTACTGGAACTCCCTGCCGCACTGGCGCAGCAAGGAAAAGCTGCCGGTTGGCGAAGTTTCCAGCAACTGACGCATAACCCTGTAGGAGCGGGCTTGTGTGGTGAGGGGGCTTGCCCCCGTTCGAGTGCGCAGCGCTCGCAGGTCTTGGGTCCGCTGCGCGGCCCAACGGGGGCAAGCCCCCTCGCCACAGCCCGCTCCCACATTGGTCTTTTGCTAGCAGTACTAAACAAACCCCGGAGAAATCCGGGGTTTGTCGTTTCTGCCTACCCCGCTATCATTCGCCGCATCTTCCGGGGGATTTGACTGATGCTTAATGGCCTGTGGCTTGGCTTCTTCATCGTGGCAGCCGTATCGGCGCTGGCGCAGTGGCTGATCGGCGGCAATGCCGGGATCTTTGCGGCGATGGTGGAAAGCATTTTCGCCATGGCCAAATTGTCGGTCGAGGTCATGGTCCTGTTGTTCGGCACCCTCACCCTCTGGCTGGGCTTTCTGCGAATTGCCGAGAAGGCCGGGATCGTCGAATGGCTGGCCAAGGCGCTGGGCCCGCTGTTCCTGCGCCTGATGCCGGAAGTGCCGCCCGGGCATCCGGCCATCGGTCTGATCACGCTCAACTTCGCCGCCAATGGCCTGGGCCTGGACAACGCCGCCACGCCCATCGGCCTCAAAGCCATGAAGGCGCTGCAAGAGCTCAACCCCAGCGACACTATCGCCAGCAACGCGCAGATCCTTTTTCTGGTGCTCAACGCCTCCTCCCTGACCCTGCTGCCGGTGACGATCTTCATGTACCGCGCCCAGCAAGGCGCGCCTGATCCGACCCTGGTGTTCCTGCCGATTCTGTTGGCCACCAGTTGTTCGACCCTGGTCGGTCTGTTGTCGGTGGCGTTCATGCAGCGTCTGCGCCTGTGGGATCCGGTAGTGCTCGCCTACCTCATACCCGGTGCCCTGGCCCTCGGCGCCTTCATGGCGCTGCTGGCGACGCTCTCGGCGACCGCTCTGGCGAGCCTGTCATCGATTCTCGGCAACCTGACGCTGTTCGGGCTGATCATGCTGTTTCTGGTGATCGGCGCATTACGCAAAGTGAAGGTCTACGAGGCATTCATCGAAGGTGCCAAAGAAGGCTTCGATGTGGCCAAGAACCTGTTGCCGTATCTGGTGGCGATGCTCTGTGCCGTGGGCGTGCTGCGAGCATCCGGGGCGCTGGATTTCGGTCTGGACGGGATTCGTCATCTGGTGGAGTGGGCCGGTTGGGACACGCGCTTCGTCGATGCGCTGCCGACGGCCATGGTCAAACCCTTCTCCGGCAGCGCCGCACGGGCAATGCTGATCGAAACCATGAAGACCTCCGGGGTAGACAGCTTCCCGGCACTGGTGGCGGCGACGATTCAGGGCAGTACCGAAACGACCTTCTATGTGTTGGCGGTGTACTTCGGCGCGGTGGGCATTCAGCGTGCACGGCATGCGGTGGGGTGTGCGTTGCTGGCGGAGCTGGCGGGGGTGCTTGGCGCGATCGGGGTTTGTTACTGGTTCTTCGGTTAAACCAAGAACCCTGTGGGAGCGAGCCTGCTCGCGATGAAGTCGGCACATTCAACAATTCTGTTGGCTGTTAAACCGCCATCGCGAGCAGGCTCGCTCCCACATTGATGTGTGTAGGTCTTCAAGGCCTCAGCGGCGGCGCAACCTTCTGACCTTGCTCCACCGTCCAAGCCACCACCTGCGCCGTCAACTGATCGCTGGCCTGGCCAAAACCGGTCACCACCGCCGCCACCTTCACATCGCTCAACGGCTGATGCACCTCAAAGCGTCGGCTGGCGAGGATTCGCTGGTCATACCCACGCACCAGCAACGCATCCAGGCGCACGACCACGCTCGCCGCCGTGCCCTGGTACTCGGTCTGGAACGCTTGCAGGTTGCCGCCCAGTTCCAGGTCCGCCTGGAAATTACTGTCATCGGTGCTGAGCAACGGCACGCGACCGTCACGCTGGAAACCATCAAGCAGACGATTGCGCAACAGCACCGGTGCCGGATCGCTCCAGCGTGAAGCCTTGTAGCTGCTGATCAGATCACCCTGAGGGATTACAGCAATTTTCGGGTTGTTCAAGGCTTCGCTGGTCTGAGGCTTGGCCAGCCGCAACGACCAGCGCTGCGGCGTGCCGTGATGGGCCGGTGCGTCGCGCTGTGCCGACGGCAGTCGATAGACATCGGACGGCTCGGTCTTGGGGAAAATCGAACAGGACGCGACCAACGCAAAACCGGCGAGGAGGGCGAGATGAGCCCGCTTCATGGCGTGAACTCCTTGTTTTTATCACTGCCCAGCAGGTAACCGCTGGGGTTGGCCTCAAGTCGCTGGGAAATGGTCCGCAACGAACTCAAGGTATCGCGCAGCTCACGCACCGCCGGTGCCAGGCCATTGAGGCCCTGCATGCCGTTGTTGAGGGAATCCTGATTGGCGGAGAGCAACGTGTTGATGGTCGCGCTGCTCTGTTCCAGGGACTTCATGGCTTGCTCGGCACTGCCGAACATCTGCTTGCCCTGATCGTTGAGCAGGCCGTTGGCGTTACGCATCAACGCGGTGGTCTGTTCCAGGGTGGCGCTGGCCTGCTTGCCAACCGAAGCCAATTGCTGCATCGCCTGACGAATGTCGCCGCGCTGGTCGGCGATGGTGCCGGTGGTTTGCTCCAAGTGCTCCAGGGTCTTGCTGATGCTCGCGACGTTCTCCGAGGAAAACAACTGATTGGCGTTGTGCATCAACACGTTCACGCCCACCATCAGATCGTTACTGTCATTCATCAACCGGGCAATGGGCGAGGGCGATGCAACGATTGTCGGCAAATTACCATCCTTGCCCTTGAGCGTCGGACTTTGCGGCGTGCCACCGCTGAGCTGGATGATCGAGGTCCCGGTGATCCCGGTCAGCGCCAGTTTGGCCTGGGTGTCTTCTTTGATCGGGGTGTCTCCGCCCAAGCGAATCCGCGCCAACACCCGGCGCGGATCGTTCGGGTCCAGGCGCAGCATCACCACGTCGCCGACCTTGATCCCGCTGTACTGCACGGCACTGCCCTTGGACAGGCCGCTAACCGCCTCGTTGAAGACGATTTCGTAATCCTTGAATTCGGTATCGACGCTGGACTTGGCCAGCCACAGACCGAAGAGCAGGGCGCCTGCCACCACTATGACGGTGAACAGGCCGATCAATACGTGATGGGCTCGGGTTTCCATGTCAGACCTCGTTGAACTGGTTAGCGGCCGTCAGCGCCGCGCGGCCGCGAGGGCCATGGAAGTATTCGTGAATCCACGCATCATCGGTTTCCGACACCTTGTCGATGGCGTCCGCCACCAGCACTTTCTTCTGCGCCAGCACTGCCACCCGGTCGGTGATGGTGTAAAGCGTGTCGAGGTCGTGGGTCACCAGAAACACACTCAGGCCCAAGGCATCGCGCAGAGTCAGGATCAGTTGATCGAAGCCTGCGGCGCCAATCGGATCTAGACCGGCGGTGGGCTCGTCGAGAAACAGGATGTCCGGGTCCAAGGCCAAGGCACGGGCCAGAGCCGCGCGTTTGATCATGCCGCCGGACAATGAAGCAGGGTATTTGTCGGCCGCCGACAACGGCAGCCCGGCCAACGCCAGTTTCACCGCCGCCAGGTGCTCGGCGTCGGCACGGCTCAGGCCGGCGTGTTCAATCAGGGGCAGGGCGACGTTCTCGGTCACAGTGAGCGAAGAGAACAAGGCACCTTTCTGGAACAACACACCAAACCGCCGTTCGACCAGCGAGCGCTCGTGTTCCGACAGACTCGGCAAGTTCTTGCCGAAGACCTTCACCAGCCCTTCGCTGGGCTGACGCAGGCCGACAATGCTGCGCAGCAGCACTGATTTGCCGCTGCCGGAACCGCCGACCACCGCCAGAATCTCGCCCTTGTACAAGTCCAGGTCGAGGTTCTCGTGCACGCTCTGGCGGCCGAAGCGATTGCACAGCCCACGGACTTCAATCACCGCCTCTGAAGGCGCTCGGGGTAAACGACTCACCAGTCCATCTCCATGAAAAACAACGCAGCCACAGCGTCGAGCACGATCACCACGAAAATCGACTGCACCACACTGGACGTGGTGTGCGCGCCGACAGACTCGGCGCTGCCGCTGACCTTGAAGCCCTCGAGGCAACCGATGGCGGCAATCAGGAACGCAAAAATCGGCGCTTTGACGATCCCCACCAGAAAGTGCTGAACGCCGATGTCCGATTGCAGCAGAGACAGGAACATCGCCGGCGAGATATCCAGCGACAGCGCGCAGACTACGCCACCGCCGACAATCCCTGACAGCATCGCCAGAAAGGTCAGCATCGGCAGCGCCACCAGCAACGCCAGGACGCGGGGTACTACCAGCAACTCCATCGGGTCGAGGCCGAGAGTGCGGATCGCGTCGATTTCTTCATTGGCCTTCATCGAACCGATCTGCGCGGTGAACGCACTGGCGGTGCGGCCCGCCATCAGGATCGCCGTGAGCAACACACCGAATTCCCGCAGAAAAGAGAACGCCACCAGGTCCACGGTGAAAATACTCGCGCCGAAACTCGCCAACACCGTCGCCCCGAGAAACGCCACCACAGCCCCCACCAGAAAGGTCAGCAGGGCGACGATGGGCGCGGCGTCGAGGCCGGTCTGTTCGATGTGCGCGACCATCGGCGTAATACGCCAGCGTTTGGGCCGAAACAGCCCGCGAGCAATGGTTTCCAGGATCAGGCCGACAAAACCCAACAGTTGCAACGTGTCCTGCCAGACCGCATCGACCGCACGGCCGATGCGGGTCAGCAGGTGAATGCCGACGCTGATTTCCGGCTCTTTGATCGGCACGCAGAAATCGGTCAGTGAGCAGTACACCGTCTGCAACAAAGCGCGATCAGCGGAAGAAAGGGTGCACTCGGGGTGTTCGGCAGATTTGCCCAGACGCTCGGCCCCCAGCAACTCCACCAACAATGACGCACCCGCCGTATCGAGCGCGCCGAGGCCATTGAGATCGATGTGGGTGTCGTTGTCGTATTGGCCACGCAGCTTTTCGCTCAGGCGGCTGAGATCGGCGTAATGGGCGAGCGTCCAGTCACCCGTGACCCGCAACAGGGCAGGGCTGTGGGAGGTGTCCAGTTGGGCACTGCCGGGCAATGTGCTGCTGGTCATAAGCTCCGTGCTTGTTCGGCTATTACGCAGATCTGACTAATAGCACGAACCGCGTTACTTTTCTTTGATGGGTGTGCTGTCCAGGACCTTGAAGCGCAACACGCCGATCAGCTGGCCGTCTTCGGTGAGCACCCGAACCTGCCATTTGCCCGCGGGGTTACCGGGGAAGTTCTGTTTGTGGGTCCAGGCGCGGTAGCCTTCCTTGCGCCCCCCGTTGATATCCAGCGGGATACGGTCGACTTCTTTACCGTTGAACATCCAGACGTGATAAATCCGCTCAGCCAGACCACGAGGGGCGTTGATCGCGGTGTACGCGTATAGCCCACCTCCACGAATCTGCTCGGCGCTGACTTCTTCCAGACTCTTGCCAGGGGTGCGGTCCTGCATTTGGGTACTGATTGCCACATCGGTCATCCACAGGGTCGCCGGCGGAACCCAGGAACGCAGCACCCAACCCACAGCGCCGATGCCGACGGTGATGCTGAGAATCGCCAACGCGTTGCGCACGGTCCGAATCGGGAAGATCGACGCCAGGCTGGGGAATGACAGCAACATGGCAATGCCCAGCGCCAGTTTGAAACTCTGGGCGGTGGTCAGGTGCAGGATGACGGGCAGGGCGGTCAGCAGCGCAGCGAACAGAGTCAGGGTGTGCAGCGCCAGGAACGCCCAACGGCGCGGCGCCAACCATTTGTAGTAGAGCGGGTCGATGATCGAAATCAGCGCCGCCATGCTCAACAACCCCGTGAAGAACAGCTGGCTGCTGTTCCAGGTGGTGGTGATTAAAAAGAACGGCAGGACGAAGAACAGGCTTTCCTGATGGATCATCTGCGTCGCGTAACGAAGCAGCGGCTGGGGTATTTCACGCTTGAAGACCCTGGCGAACAGCTTGGTGAGGCTGTTTTCCAGCATCAGCCAGACCCAGCTGATCAGCATGATGGTGGTGATCCACGTCGCCAGACCTTGTTGGCGATCCACCAGCATGAAACTGCATACCCCGGAGATGAAACCGCCAAGCGCAATGACCCCGGGATAGCGCCTCATCAATTCGAGGATGCGCTGTACGTACAGGGTCAGGTTCGGCATTCGGCGGTTCACAATAGTCGTGGGGGAAATCCCCGACAGGGTACCGCCCGAGGGGCCCTGTGGCGAGGCTTGCGGTCGATTTGATCGAACCCAAAACCCTGTGGCGAGGGAGCTTGCTCCCGCTCGGCTGCGCAGCAGTCGCAATGGTGAATGCGGTGTGTCTGATAAACCGGGGTGCCGTTTTTCAGGGCCGCTTCGCAGCCCAACGGGAGCAAGCTCCCTCGCCACAGGGAAATCATTGCTTTCTGCGGTGAACGCGCCAACCCAATATTCCAAGCACCATCAGTCCAAATCCCCCGACAATCGCCCACATCACCTGGTCATAACTCATCAGCGGCTTCTCGATCCGCAGATACCCCGGCTGCAGCAGCAACTCACGCATCGCCTTGTTCGCCTCGGCCAGTGTCACGTCTTGCAGTGCCTTGGCCGGGTTGACGAAATGGCCGTCCTCATAGTCGCCGAGGGCGCTCCAGTAATAGTCCGCCAGGGCGCTGTTGCCTTGCACGGCCCAGGCCTGGCGAGCGCTGGCGGCTTGCTTGAGACGGGCGAAGGTGGTGGCGTCGAGGCCGTTCTTGAGCAGATCGGCTTTAAGCTCATCCAGCACCTGTTCCGCTGCCAGCACGTCGTCGCGATCAAGGTCGGCGTTCAGGCTCATGAAGCCCACCCCGCCAAACACCTCGCGCTCGGCCGAGGGACCGTAGGACAACCCATGGGCCAGGCGCAATTGGCGATAGAGCGCCCAATCCAGATAGTCCTTGAGCAGGTCGAAGGTTTCGTCATGATGGTCTTCCAGCACCGGTTCCGGCACCAACCAATGCAACTTGGCTCCGCCGCCGACGAAACCGTTACTCAGGTTGCGCTCGTGGGCCGCACTGGCCTGAATGTCTGGCAGCGGCAGGTGAGCGCTAGGCTCAACCGCTTCGAGCGCACCATAGGCCCGTTCCAGATAGGCCGGCAGCAGGCGGTCGAGGTCGCCGACTACGATCAGGGTCATGTTGTTGGGCGCGTACCAGTCCTTGCGCACTTTCTCCAATTGCTCGCGGGTCAGGTGATCGACTTGCGCGCGCTCGGGGCATTTGAGGCCCAGCTCCACCGCCAACTGATTACTGGCGGTGTGGCCCAGGTCCTGGCGATCCAGCCAGCGTTGCAGGTGCGAATAATGACCACCGTCCTCGCGCTCGACCACTTGTTTGGCGACGTTGATGGCATTGTCGTCGATACGGGTCTGGGTCAGCAGCGCCAACAACAGATCGAGGACCTTGCGCTGGTTTTTCGCCGGGGCTTCGATGACGAAGGTCGTGTCGGCATTGCTGGTGTAGGCATTCCATTCACCGCCCAAGGCCTGCATGCGTTCCTCCAGACCGCCTTCGCCGGTGGCGTCGATGCCGCTGAACAGCAAGTGTTCAAGCAGGTGCGGCAGCTCCTTGTCGGCACAGCTGAAATCATCCAGGCCTACGCCAACCACCAACCGGATCGCCACATGCCCGCGCTCGGAGCCCGATTTGAGGACCAATTGCAGGCCGTTGGGCAGCGTATAGCCCTCGACCTGAAAGCGATCCAGGGCAAATGAAGGCAGTGAACCGAGCAACAGACAAGCGAACAGCAGACAACGCATAACAAGTTTCCGTACGGCCAGCGTAAGTTCAACAGACTTCAGGCAACTGTGGACGTTCAGGGTGAATGAGTGATGTCAGCCATATCATCGACCGCCAGAGCGCCGGTGTCTGAAGTGCCCAACACGGCATAGGCACTGCTGCAAAACAGCGAATTGAGGCGTCTCATGTCGGCGATCAGCTCCAGGTGCAGCGAACTGGTCTCGATGCTTTGCACAATCTTACGGTGTAAGCGGCTGACATGAGCGTGGGCCAGGCGGCGTTCCTGTGCGCGAAAGCGACGTTTCTCACGCAGTAATTGACGGGCACTTTCCGGGTCGGCACTGAGATATACCGACAACCCCAGGCGCAGATTGGCAATCAGCTGACTGTGCAGCCCCGCCAACTCCTCCAGACCGACCTCGGAAAAAGATCGGCGTTGCGAGGTTTTCTGCTGCTGAACCTTGCGCAGCATGCGTTCGATCAGGTCGCTGGCGAGTTTCAGGTTGATCGCCAACTCGATGGTTTCCGCCCAGCGCCGGCTGTCCTGCTCGCTGAGGTCTTCGCGGGGCATTTGTGCCAGATAGAGTTTGATGGCGCTGTAGAGCGCTTCGACATCATCGGTCAGACGACGTATTTCCTGGGTGACGGCGGTCTGCTTGCCGCGCAGCACGGCGAGCATGGCTTCGAGCATGCTGTCGACCAGATCGCCGATGCGCAGGGTTTCCCGGGCGGCATTGGCCAGCGCCAGACTCGGGGTTACCAACGCTGTCGGGTCAAGATGCCGTGGTTTGGCCGTGCCGTTGATGTCCGGCCGCTCTGGCAGCAACCACGCACAGAGCTTGGCCATCGGCCCGACGCTGGGCAGCAGGATCAGGCAGCGCGTGGTGTTGTAGAGCAGATGGAAGCCGATGACCATTTCCTGAGCGCTGAAATCGAAGCTGTCGATCCAGTGCACCAGCGGATCGAGCACCGGAATGATCAGCAGCAAACCGATCAGTTTGTACAACAGGCTACCAAGCGCCACCTGACGGCCGGCGGCGTTCTGCATGCTGGTGCTGAGGAAGGCGAGAATGCCGCTGCCGATGTTGGCGCCGATCACCAGGCCGATGGCCACTGGCAGACTGATCACGCTGGCACCGGCGAGGGTCGCGGTCAGCAGGACGGCAGCCAGGCTGGAGTAGGAAATCATCGCGAACAGCGCGCCGACCAAAGCATCGAGCAGGATATCACCGGTCAAAGAGGCGAAGATGACCTTCACGCCTTGCGCCTGAGTGATCGGCGCGGCGGCCTCGACGATCAGTTGCAGCGCCAGAATGATCAGCCCCAGACCGATACTGACCCGCCCCATCTGCCCGACCCGGGTCTGCTTGCGTGACAGGAAGAAAATCACCCCGAGGAAAATCAGCAACGGCGACAGCCACGACAGGTCGAGGGTCAGGACCCGCGCCATCAGTGCGGTACCGACGTCGGCGCCGAGCATGGTCGCCAATGCCGGAGTCAGCGCCATCAGGCCCTGACCGACAAACGAGGTGACGAGCATGGCGGTGGCATTGCTGCTTTGGACCATGGCAGTCACCACGATCCCGGCAACAAATGCCAGCCCGCGTCTGGACATGTTCTGGGCAATCACGTGGCGCAGGTTGGAACCATAAACCCGCAGAATGCCGGTTCGGACGATGTGCGTGCCCCAGATCAAAAGGGCCACGGCCGATAACAAATTGAGCAGGGTGAGCATGCAGGCCCCCTGTGGTGGTAGCGCCCCAGTGGGGCAAGTTGACGGTGCCGCGCGTTTTTCTACGTTCTGTACTTAAGCTGTAGTTGGCTAACGGTCTGGACGCCAGCATCGCATAGCTAAAGAGGCGATTGAAACAAAACTGTCATGAAAACAGTTTGCTGCAGAGATGACAAAGGGGCCCGAAGGCCCCTTTGTCATAGCAGGGTGTTCGGGTTATTGACCCGGAACATCCTTGCGCAGTTTCACCGGATCCTGCTGCTTCTTCTTTTTCTTCATCGCGGTACGCATCTTGATGTTGACCGCTTCCACCGCCAACGAGAACGCCATGGCGAAGTAGACGTAGCCTTTTGGCAAGTGCACATCGAACGATTCGGCAATCAGCACGGTACCGACCAGTAGCAGGAACGACAGCGCCAGCATCTTCAGCGACGGGTGCTTGTCGATGAACTCGCTGATGGTGCCCGAGGCCAGCATCATCACCAGCACGGCAACGATGATCGCCGCGACCATGACCGGTACGTGGGAAACCATGCCCACCGCGGTGATCACCGAGTCCAGCGAGAACACGATGTCGATGATCGCGATCTGGATGATGGTGTACAGGAAGTTGCCACCCTTGCCCGAAGGCTCGTCGCCACCTTCGTCTTCGCCTTCCAGCGCGTGGTACATCTCTTGCGAGCTCTTCCACAGCAGGAACAGACCACCGAAGAACAGGATCAGGTCACGCCCCGAAATGCCCTGGCCGAACATTTCGAACAGGTCTGCGGTGAGGCGCATGACCCAGGTGATCGACAGCAGCAACAGGATCCGCGTGATCATGGCCAGCGCCAGGCCGAAAATCCGGGTGCGCGCCTGCATATGCTTGGGCATGCGGCTGACCAGGATCGAGATCATGATGATGTTGTCGATGCCCAGGACAATCTCCAGGGCAGTCAGGGTGAAGAAGGCAACCCAGATTTCAGGGTTGGTCAGCCATTCCATGTGTATTCCTTTGAGGATGTGTTAAACCACGAAGGGCCCAGGCTTCACTACAGCAAAGCCTGGACCCTTCATGATGAGTCTTGAGCTTATAGAGTGCTGAACAGCGGAAAAATCCCCATCAGCAACGCAGCCACCAGTATGCACAGGCAAACCAGCACTGCCCACTTCAAGGTGAACCGCTGATGGTCACCGAACTCGATACCGGCCAGGGCCACCAACAGATAAGTAGATGGTACCAGCGGGCTCAGCAAGTGGACGGGTTGACCGACAATCGAGGCACGTGCCATTTCCACCGCGGTTATACCGTAATGACTGGCTGCTTCGGCAAGCACCGGTAACACACCGTAATAAAAAGCATCGTTCGACATGAAGAACGTGAACGGCATGCTCACCAGCGCGGTGATCACGGCCAGGTACGGGCCGAGGAAATCCGGGATGACTGCCAGCAAGCTTTTAGACATGGCGTCGACCATGCCGGTGCCCGTCAGGATACCGGTGAAGATGCCCGCGGCAAAGATCAACCCGACCACCGCCAGCACGCTACCGGCGTGGGCCGCAACGCGGTCTTTCTGCTGCTGCAGGCACGGGTAGTTGACGATCATCGCGATACTGAACGCCACCATGAACAGTACCGGCAGCGGCAACAGGCCGGCGATCAAGGTGCCCATCAGCCCCAGGGTCAGCGCACCGTTGAACCAGATCAGCTTTGGACGACGGGCGTCAGGGAACTGGGAAACGCTGATTTCGCTGTGGTCGACTTCATCACCGACCAGATGCAGTTCACCCAGACGCGCACGCTCGCGTTTACCGTAGAAGTAGGCAATCGCCAGAATCGCCACCACGCCGGCCAGCATCGCCGGAATCATTGGCACAAAGATGTCGGACGGGTCGACATGCAGCGCACTGGCCGCACGAGCGGTCGGGCCACCCCATGGCGTCATGTTCATCACGCCACCGGCGAGGATGATCAGACCGGCCATGATCCGCGGGCTCATGCCGATGCGGCTGTAGAGCGGCAGCATGGCGGCCACGCAGATCATGTAAGTGGTGGCGCCATCACCGTCCATGGACACGATCAGCGCCAGTACGGCGGTACCGACCGAAACTTTCAACGGGTCGCCCTTGACCAGTTTGAGGATCTTGCGCACGGCCGGGTCGAACAGGCCGGAGTCGATCATCAGGGCGAAGTAGAGAATGGCGAACATCAGCATCACGCCGGTCGGCGCCAGCTTGGTGATGCCCTCGAGCATCATTGGGCCGATTTTCGGCGAGAAACCGCCGAACAGGGCGAAGATGATCGGGATGATGATCAGGGCGATCAGCGCGGACAAGCGCTTGGTCATGATCAGGAACATGAACGTGATGACCATGGCGAAGCCAAGGAAAGTCAGCATAGGAATACTCCAGGCGTAGCGCGGCTAGTAAATGGGCGAACCGGATGAGGTCAGCGCAGAACGGGAAGCACGAGACGTACGGGCGGAGTTGCAGCGAAAAGGCGGATAGGAGAGGACATCAGAATCACCATTGTTGTTGTTAAATGGACCGGGCGAGCGAAAAAACACTCGCATTGGCCAACCGGTCTGTTGCCGGCAGTGAGGGCGATCCTAATGGGGGAAGCTTTCAGCCAGCTTTCGAGGATGAAAGCATTGACCGAATGTGCAACCGGTCGTCGGCCGGGTCGAGAGGCCCATAAACACAGGGTCAGGAGGCAAAGACATGGGCGAACTTCATACCGGCGGCTGCCACTGCGGACAAATTCGCTATCAATTCAGCGGGCCTTTGCAGGATATCGCTCACTGCCATTGCTCGATTTGTCGGCGGGTCAGCGGCGGGATCGTGACCACCTGGATCACCGTGCCCACCTCGGCATTTACCTGGGTGGCGGGTACGCCGTCCCGGTACGAGTCTTCGTCCACTTGCGTGCGGTATTTCTGCCCCAACTGTGGGGCGCAACTGGCGCTGGTGACGAAGCTCAGCCCCGAGAGCATCGACGTAACCATCGCCACCCTCGACCATCCCGAGCAGGCTCCGGCCGAGCGGCATATCTGGATGGACAGTCGGTTGCCTTGGCTGCATCTGGACGAGCACTTGCCCGGCGAGGCCGAAGAACAACTCTGATTAGAAAACAGACAGATTCAGCGGCCGGATCGCGCCCATCCAGATCGCGTGTTCGGTGTGGTCGAGCAGATCGTCGCCGGTGTCCGGGTGCAGGAATACCACCAACCCCTTGCGGTTGAGCGCCAGCCACGGCAACACCGCGCCGATGTATTGCGGCTCGAAAGCCAATTGGCAGCTCCAGTCCGGGTGCGGACCGACCGGGCGTTCGTGCACGCGCCCCATCTTCAGTGGAAACAATTGCGCGGCCTGCTCACACAAGGCCCGGGCCTGCGCAAGGGTGCTGACATCGAAATAGACATGGGCGTGGTAGCCCTTGATCTGTTGCATCTGAAACCTCTCTGAAACCTGGTCGAACCCACCCTGCTTCCCGCAGGTCACACGCTATATAGGCAGGAAGTACGGAGCACAGCCATGAAAAATGCCGAAACCCCGGTGGTGAAAGTGGTGCTTTATGGTGCCATGAGTAGCCTGGGCAGTGCGCTGATGGCTGAAATGCTGCGGCGCCAGCATGAAGTGATCGCGATTCTCGATGACCTGACAGCGCTCGCCCCACGTCCGGGTTTAAGGACCAAGGCCGGCGACCTGTTCGATGCCCAGCGGGTCAAGCAGAGCGTGGCCGGCTGTTCGGCAGTGATCTGCCTGCTGGATGCGCCAGGGTTGCCGATGAACAGTGAACGCATCGAAAAATCCATCGTGCCCGGCCCGGTCGAAGAGGTGCTGGCGGTGGATGCACTGATCGACGGCATGCAGGCTGCGGGCATTGCCCGGTTGTTTGTGGTGGGCGATTTCGAGGTGCTGGACGATCCGGAAATAGAAGACCCGCTGCAACGTCACGCCGCCGAAGAAATCCGCGAGGCTCTGCAAAGCAGCTCCTTGCACTGGACCCTGGTGAACGCACCCCGTGGCGTGCCCGGGCTGACCCTTGAACATTTCAGTCACGTCAGCACGAGCCTGGAACCCGGCTTGGCCAAACCGCTGGAACGGCTGAACCGAGTCGCCGTGGGGATTGCCGACGAGCTATGGCTGAATTTGCATGTCGGGGAGCATGTGAGTTTTGTTGCGGCTACGGAGCCGTAAAAATATCGCCGCCTTCGGCAGCGCCCGCAGGTGCGTAGGGGCTCGCGCTCACACCGCAATCGAAGGTAAAGGGAGGCCGCTAAGCGATTGCGCACTACTGGCCTGTTCCGCCATCAGCCAATCCACAAATTTTTGAATCAAGGCCCCGCGCCGTTTGCGTTGGGGAAGAACGACGTAATAGCCAAGCCTGGAAATCACCGTGTCGGCAATCGGCCGACACAACAGACCTTGCGCCAACAAGTTATCCACAAGGTGCCGCCACCCGATCGCAACGCCCTGACCGCCAATCGCTGCTTGAATCAGCAGGGTGTAATTGTCGAAGCGCAACTGGCCCGGGGCCGGGGCCGATGTGATCCCGAGCTCGCGAAACACGCCGCTCCAGTCGAACCAGTTGCTGCTGTGTTCGCCTCGCAGGTGCAACAACGGAAACTCCAGCAACGACTGAGCCGGCAAGGGCAGGGTACGGTCCTTCAATAGCAGCGGGCTGCACACTGGAAACACCTCTTCACTGAACAGCCAGTGGCTCTCGCCTTGCTTGAACCGGCCATCGCCAAACAACACGGCCACATCGATATCGGTACGCAGCATGTTATGGCTGCGTTCACTGGTGACCAGGCTGACGTCCACGTGTGGATTGGCGGCATGGAAACGGTGCAGGCGCGGCATCAGCCAGTACGCAGCGAAGGCGAAGTCGGTGGCCACCTGCAACACTTCGTGCTGTTGCTGTGCGCTGATTGAGCTTAATCCTGCATCGATATTCTGCAAACCGAGCTGAACTTGCTCGAACAGAATGGTTCCGGCCTCGGTCAGCTCAATGCCGCGATAAATGCGGTCGAACAACCGTGTAGCGAGCTGTTCTTCCAATCGTTTGATCTGCTGACTGATGGCCGGTTGCGTGGTGCCAAGCTCTACCGCGGCGGCGGTGAAACTGCGTTGCCGGGCCGCGGCTTCAAAGGCGCGCAGCAGGTCCAGGGACAAATCACCGAGGGAGTCATACATAAGCTGTGCTTATCCTAGTCATTGCCTGGCATGGGCTTTACCACAAAGATTATGGACTCCATGCTCGATCACAGCACTCTCGCATAAATATCCACTATGGAATGCCGCGATCACATGAAGCGCAAAAATATTCTTTTCATCATGGCCGATCAAATGGCCGCGCCAATGTTGCCGTTCTACGGCCCTTCGCCCATCAAACTGCCGAATCTCAGCCGCCTCGCCGCCGAAGGCGTGGTGTTCGACGCCGCTTATTGCAATAGCCCTCTTTGCGCGCCGTCGCGTTTCACCCTGGTCAGCGGTCAGTTGCCGAGCAAGATCGGCGCCTACGACAACGCGGCCGACTTCCCCGCCGATGTTCCGACCTATGCCCACTATCTGCGTCGTCTTGGTTACCGCACCGCACTGTCGGGCAAGATGCACTTCTGCGGTCCGGACCAGTTGCACGGCTATGAAGAACGCCTGACCAGCGACATCTACCCGGCCGATTACGGTTGGTCGGTTAACTGGGATGAGCCGGATGTGCGCCCAACCTGGTATCACAACATGTCGTCGGTGCTGCAAGCCGGGCCGTGTGTACGCACCAATCAGCTGGATTTCGACGAAGAGGTGGTGTTCAAGGCCCAGCAATACCTGTTCGACCACATCCGCGAGGATGGCGATCAGCCGTTCTGCCTGACCGTGTCGATGACTCACCCACACGATCCGTACACGATTCCCAAAGCTTTCTGGGATCTGTACGACGACGCCGACATCCCTTTGCCCGAGACACCCGCACAGGATCAACTCGATCCTCATTCCCAGCGTTTGCTCAAGGTCTATGACCTGTGGGACAAGCCGCTGCCTGTGGATAAGATTCGCGACGCGCGCCGTGCCTACTTCGGTGCGTGCAGCTATATCGACAGCAACGTCGGCAAACTTCTGCAAACACTCGAGGAAACCGGGCTGATCGATGACACCATTATCGTATTCTCCGGTGACCACGGCGACATGCTCGGCGAGCGCGGCCTCTGGTACAAAATGCACTGGTACGAAATGGCTGCCCGTGTACCGCTGTTGATCAGTGCACCAGGGCAATTCGGGGCTGGGCGGGTCAGCGCGGCGGTGTCCACCGCCGACCTGCTGCCGACCTTTGTGGAATTGGCCGGCGGCTCACTGGAACCGGGTTTGCCGCTGGACGGCCGCTCGCTGGTTTCGCACCTGCAAGGGCAGGGCGGTCACGATGAAGTTTTCGGTGAGTACATGGCCGAAGGCACCATCAGCCCGTTGATGATGATTCGCCGTGGCGCCTACAAATTCATCTACAGCGAAGACGACCCTTGCCTACTCTTCGACGTATACAACGACCCGCGTGAACAAGAAGAACTCAGCCAATCGCCGCAACATCGACAGCTTTTCGAGGATTTTCTCGCCGAAGCACGGACCAAATGGAATATCCCGGCGATCCACCAACAGGTGCTCGCCAGTCAGCGACGCCGGCGTTTCGTCGCCGACGCCCTGACGATCGGCAAGCTGAAGAGCTGGGATCACCAGCCGCTGGTAGACGCCAGTCAGCAGTACATGCGCAACCACATCGACCTCGACGATCTGGAGCGTAAAGCACGTTATCCACAACCCTGCCAAAACCAATAATGTTAAGGGGAAGTCCATGCAAAAGTTATCCACAGTACTGACGGTCGGGCTTCTGGCTCTGGGCAGTGCCTCGGCTTATGCCGAGCAAAGCTGCGAGACGGTGAAAATGGCCGACCCAGGCTGGAGCGACATCGCCGCAACCAACGCCATCACCGGGTTTCTGCTGGACGGCATGGGCTACAAGGCCAAGGTCGATACGCTCGCGGTGCCGATCACCTTTGGCGGTCTGAAGGATGGCCAGGTGGACGTGTTCCTGGGTAACTGGATGCCGGCGCAGCAGGGCTTCTACGATAAGTTCGTAGCCAACGGCGATGTGACTCAACTGGCGAAAAACCTCGACGGTACCGAGTTCACACTGGCAGTCCCGGATTACGTTTGGGATGCGGGTGTGCATAACTTTAGTGACCTGAACAAGTACGCCGAGCTACACCCAAAAGAAGTCGACAAGAAGATCTATGGCATAGGCTCTGGCGCCCCGGCAAACATTTCGCTGCAAGAGATCATCAAGAAGAATGACTTCGATATGGGTCAGTGGAAGCTGGTTGAATCCAGCGAGCAGGCGATGCTGGCCGAAGTGTCCCGCGCGGTGAAGAAACAGAAGTTCGTGACCTTCCTCGGCTGGACGCCACACCCGATGAACGTGCAGCTGAACATGCATTACCTGAAGGGCGGCGAGAAGTACTTCGGTGACACCGGCAGCGTTTATACACTGACCCGCAAAGGTTATGCACAGGCCTGCCCGAACGTCGGCAAGCTGCTCACCAACCTGAGTTTTACCCAGGAAATGGAGAACAGCATCATGGCCGAGGTGGTGAACAAGAAGATCAGCAATGCCGAGGCGGCCAAGGCGTGGATCAAGGCCAACCCGGCGGTACTGGATGAGTGGCTGGACGGTGTGAAGACCGTGGACGGGAAGGATGCTTTACCGGCCGTGAAAGCCAAGCTCTAAATTCATGTGGGAGCGGGCTTGCTCGCGAAGAGGTCATCAGATCCGGCATTTATGTCGACTGACACACCGCATTCGCGAGCAAGCCCGCTCCCACAGTAGGAACGATCAGCGCCGGTCCTGATACTCTTTCGCAAAACCCTGCCCGAGAGGACCCATGGCCTTCCCCAGCCGCCATTCACTCTTTCCCTTCCTGACCTGGTTGCCCCGGCAAACCCGCGCCAGCGTCGGTCGTGACCTGATCGTCGGCCTGAGCGGCGCGATTCTCGCGTTGCCACAATCCATTGCTTACGCCTTGATCGCCGGTCTTCCACCGGAATATGGCCTTTACGCCGCCATCATCCCGGTGCTGATCGCCTGCCTCTGGGGTTCGTCGTGGCATTTGATCTGCGGCCCTACGGCGGCAATTTCCATCGTCCTGTACGCCAGCGTCAGTCCTCTGGCCGTCCCCGCGTCGCAGGACTACGTCACACTGATCCTGCTTCTGACACTTCTCGCGGGCATTTTCCAGTGGCTGCTGGGGTTGCTGCGTTTCGGCGCCTTGGTAAATTTTGTCTCTCACTCGGTGGTGCTGGGCTTCACCCTCGGCGCGGCAGTGGTGATTGCCGTCGGGCAACTGCCGAACCTGCTGGGGCTGGATGTGCCCAATCAGGCCACGGCGCTGAACAGCCTGGTGCTGCTGTTCAGTCACCTCGGTGAGGTCGACAACCCCTCTCTGCTGCTGGGCCTGGCAACGGTCGTGGTGGGCGTCGCGCTGAAACTGCTGGTGCCGCGCTGGCCGACGCTGTTGATCGCTCTGGCCCTGAGCGGGTTGCTGGTGTGGCTGTGGCCAGCGATGTTCGGCCATGTGACGCTGGTCAGTGCCTTTGTCGGGCGGCTGCCGCCCTTCAGCCCGCTGCCGCTGGATCTGGACATGGTGTTGCGACTGTTGCCCAGCGCGGTGGCGGTCGGCATGCTCGGGCTGGTGACCAGCCTATCGATTGCCCGTTCCTTGTCGGCTCGCTCGCAGCAGTTGCTCGACGCCAATCAAGAAGTCCGCGCCCAGGGTTTTTCCAACATGGTCGGTGCGTTTTTTTCCGGCTCGCTGTCAGCCGGTTCCTTCACCCGCTCGGCCCTGAGCTATGACGCCGGAGCCTGCTCACCGTTGGCGGGCGTTTTTTCAGCGGTGTGGGTGGCGCTGTTCGCTATATTCGGGGCGGTATTGATCGCGCACATCCCGATCCCGGCCATGGCCGGGAGCATTTTGTTGATTGCCTGGGGACTGGTGGACCATCGCGGCATTCGCGCCTTGCTGCGGGTCAGCCGTGCCGAGTTTCTGGTCATGGCGCTGACCTGTGTCGCCACGCTGTTGCTGGAGTTGCAAACGGCGATCTATGCCGGGGTACTGGCATCGCTGTTCTTCTACCTCAAACGCACCTCGCAACCACGGGTGCAGCATTGGCGTGAGGGCGATGAAGACATTCTGAGAGTCGGTGGTTCGATCTTTTTCGGCGCCAGCCATTACCTGCAAGTGCGCCTGCAACGGATGCACGGCGCGCGGGTGGTGATCGAGGCACAACAGATAAACTTCATCGACTATTCGGGGGTGGAAATGCTGCATCAGGAGGCGCGACGGTTGCTGCGTCAGGATCGCAGCCTGACCCTGCGGCGGGCACGGCCGCAGGTGGTGGAGGAGTTGAGGAAGCTCGAAGGCGCGGAGAAATGCCCGATCCGGTTTGAGGATTGAATCACTGATCCCTGGAATAAACACCGACCTGTGGCGAGGGGACTTGCCCCCGTTGGGCCGCGCAGCGGTCGTGGCAGTTTTGGGACGGCTTCGCCGTCCAACGGGGGCAAGCCCCCTCGCCACAAAAAACTAGAGCGCGAGCTGGCGTCGGAGCTCGGCCAATACGGGAGCGGTATCCGGACGCACACCGCGCCAGAGATAGAAAGCTTCCGCCGCCTGCTCGGCCAACATTCCCAAGCCATCCATCGCCACCGCCGCGCCGTGCTCGCTGGCCCAGCGGCAGAACGAGGTCGGGTCCTTGCCGTACATCATGTCGTAGCAAACCGTCTTGCCCGGTTCGATCAAACTGCTGGCAATCGGCGGTACATCGCCTGACAGACTGGCGGAGGTTGCGTTGATGATCAGGTCCACCGGCTCCTGCAACCAGTCAAAACCACTGGCCGATACCGGCCCCAGGTCAGCGAACAATTGCGCCAGTAATTCGGCTTTTTCCACCGTGCGGTTGGCGATGATCACTGACGCCGGTTGCTCGGCCAGCAACGGCTCCAGCGCACCACGCACCGCGCCACCCGCACCGAGCAGCAGGATACGTTTGCCCTTGAGGCTGAAACCCGCGTTCACCGTCAGGTCCCGCACCAGCCCGGCGCCGTCGGTGTTATCGCCCAGCAATGTGCCATCGGCGAGTTTGCTCAAGGTGTTGACCGCGCCGGCCCGTTGCGCCCGCTCCGTCAGGCTGTCAGCCAAGCGATAGGCGTCTTCCTTGAACGGCACCGTCACATTCGCCCCGCAACCTTCGAGGAAAAACGCCCGGGCGAAGTCGGAAAAGTCATCGAGCGGCGCCAGTGAGGTGCTGTAGTCCAGTTGCTGGGCTGTCTGCTCGGCAAACAGACGGTGGATCAGCGGCGACTTGCTGTGGCCAATCGGGTTACCGAATACGACGTAACGGTCCATCAGGATTCCTCGTTCAGGCCTTGGCCAACCAATCGCGGTCTTGCAGGAAGTATTCGGTCAGGCGCGCTTCTTCACTGCCCGGCTCGGCCTTCCAGTCGTAGGCCCAGCGCACTTGCGGTGGCAGCGACATCAGAATCGACTCGGTGCGCCCGCCCGATTGCAGGCCGAACAGCGTGCCGCGGTCGTAGACCAGGTTGAATTCGACGTAACGGCCACGGCGAAACTCCTGGAACTCACGCTGCTTGGCAGTGAACGCATCATGCTTGCGGCGCTGCACGATCGGCAGGTACGCGTCGATGAATGCATCGCCGATGGCGCGCATGAAGGCGAAGCTGGTGTCGAAGTCCCACTCGTTCAAGTCATCGAAGAACAGGCCGCCGATGCCACGCGGCTCGTGGCGATGCTTGATGTGGAAGTAACTGTCGCACCAGGCCTTGTAGCGCGGGTAGACGTCCGGGCCAAACGGCGCGCAGGCCTGTTCGGCGACGCGGTGCCAGTGCACGCAGTCTTCTTCATTACCGTAATAAGGGGTCAGGTCAAAGCCGCCACCGAACCACCAGACCGGCTCTTCGCCTTCCTTTTCAGCGATGAAAAAGCGCACGTTGGCGTGGGACGTCGGTACATGGGGGTTGTGCGGGTGAATCACCAAAGACACGCCCAAGGCTTCGAAGCCTCGGCCGGCCAGTTCTGGTCGATGGGCGCTGGCGGACGGTGGGAGACCGCTGCCAAAGACGTGGGAAAAGTTGACGCCACCCTTTTCGATGACTGCGCCGTTTTCGATCACCCGGGTGCGACCGCCACCGCCGGCAGGTCGGGTCCAGGCGTCTTCGACGAAACACGCGCCGCCATCTTCGGCTTCCAGGGCAGCGCAAATGCGATCTTGCAGGTCGAGCAGGTAGGCTTTTACGGCCTCGGTGCGGGTAGTCATGGCATCACCTTGAATCGGGCAAAGCTACGCGGCGCTCCATCGGAGCGGGGGGCCGGCGCAAATGGGCCCGTAGCATAACATCGCTGGCAAGCCTGCCGCAGTTGACGAAGATCAAGCTTAGGAGTCCGATAGAGAGCTTGGCGCTACAACTCTAGAAACTAATACCTAAGGAAAGTGCAGATGGCAAAGCGTATCCAGTTCCGCGCCCATGGCGGCCCCGAAGTGCTCGAATACGTGGACTACCAACCCGCCGAGCCCGGCCCGCTGCAGGTACGCGTGGCCAACAAGGCCATCGGCCTGAATTTCATCGACACCTACTACCGCAGCGGCCTTTATGCGCCGCCAGCCCTGCCGTCGGGCCTGGGCGCAGAGGGCGCGGGCGTGGTCGAAGCAGTCGGTAGCGAAGTCACCCGCTTCAAGATTGGCGATCGTGTGGCTTACGGCAGCGGCCCATTGGGCGCTTATAGCGACGTTCATGTATTGCCGGAAGCCAATCTGGTGCACTTGCCGGACGCCATCAGCTTCGAACAGGCCGCCGGCGTGATGCTCAAAGGTCTGACCGTGCAGTATTTGCTGCGTCAGACGTATGAACTCAAGGGTGGCGAAACCATTCTGTTCCACGCCGCGGCCGGCGGCGTCGGGTCCCTGGCCTGCCAATGGGCCAAGGCCTTGGGCGTGAAATTGATCGGCACAGTCAGCTCGGCGGAGAAAGCCGCCCTTGCGAAAGCCAATGGTGCCTGGGCGACCATCGATTACAGCCATGAAGACGTCGCACAACGCGTGCTGGAATTGACTGACGGTAAAAAAGTCCCGGTGGTGTACGACGGTGTAGGCAAAGATACCTGGCTGACGTCGCTCGACAGCGTTGCGCCTCGGGGGCTGGTGGTGAGTTTCGGGAATGCTTCAGGCGCAGTAGACGGAGTGAATCTGGGGATTCTGGCGGCGAAGGGTTCGCTGTACGTGACCCGGCCGACCCTGGCGACCTATGCCAACAACGCGCAAAACCTGCAACGCATGGCCGATGAGCTGTTCGAGATGATTATCAGCGGCAAGTTGAAGGTGGACATCAGCCAGCACTATCCACTGGCTGAAGCTGCCAAGGCGCAGACCGAATTATCGGCGCGGCGCACGACTGGCTCGACCGTTTTGATGCCTTGATACCGAACTGTGGCGAGGGGGCTTGCCCCCGTTGGACTGCGCAGCAGGCCCAAAACCTGACAGCTCAATCTGTCAGGTGTATCAAGTTGATCTGATGGCGGGTGCTTCGCACCCGAACGGGGGCAAGCCCCCTCGCCACATTAATCCGGGCGCACAACGTGGCCGGTGGCCAGATCGCGAATCACGCTCGGATTCTTCCGTCCGCCCAGATTGCCACCCAGCACCCAATCAACCTGCCCACGGAAATACTGCTCCACGCGAATCCGCGTCCGCGCCGCCGGTCGCCCCTGAGGGTTGGCCGAGGTCGAAACCAATGGCCCGACCAACGCACACAAATCCCGCACCAGTGGGTGATCGCTAACCCGCAACGCCACCGTTTCATGCACACCGGTAATCCACTGAGGCAACAGATTCTGATGCGGCACCAGCCAGGTGTTGGGCCCCGGCCAGGTGCTGGCCATGCGGTCCATCCACAATTCAGGGAAGTCTTCGAAGAGGAAGTCGAACTGGCGAATATTGTCGGCCACCAGAATCAGGCCTTTATCCACAGACCGTCCCTTGATCAGCAGCAGACGATCCACTGCCTCTTCGTCCCACGGGTCGCAACCCAGGCCCCAGACAGCTTCCGTTGGGTAGGCAATCACCGCCCCGGCGCGAATTTCTCGTGCGGCTTGTTGCACACGCCAACTGTTGACCATGAAAAGCTCTCCGGAATAAGGCTCTGCGCAGTTTACCGATCTTCCTTGTAAAACCTAGCTTACCCGCGCAAACCATCGGCCGCTTTCGCAGACCGCCCGGCCGTCCATTTCCAGTTCCGTCAGTGCTGCCAGCACTTTCGACAAGGCCCAGCCGCTAGTGACCGCCAAGGCTTCACTGGTATGGGGCGCCGCGTGGAGCAACATGAGCAGCGGATGAGTCACCGTCGCCTGCGGCGTTTCTGTGGATAACGGCAGCCGTTGCCAGCCGCGCAAGGCTTCGAGGATGTGCTCGATGGTTTCCACCAGCACCGCACCGTCGCGGATCAGCTGATGACACCCCTTTGCACCAGGGTGGTGGATCGACCCTGGAATCGCATACACCTCGCGCCCCTGTTCCGCCGCCAGCCTCGCGGTGATCAATGATCCGCTGGCAACACTGGCCTCGACCACCAGCACGCCCAGGGACAAACCGCTAATGATTCGATTGCGCCGGGGGAAGTTGCCAGGGGAGGGGCCGGCGTCCAGCGGGAACTCCGAAAGCACTGCGCTTCCCGAAGCAATCATGGCGTCCGCCAGCCGCCGATTGCGCTGTGGATAAAAATTTTCCAGCCCCGTGCCAAGCACGCCGACCGTTTGCCCGCCAACGTCCAGCGCCGCCTGATGCGCGGCGGCATCGATGCCCAGGGCCAGACCGCTGGTGATGACAAAACCGGCGCCAGCCAGACTGCGGGAAAACGCGGTGGCGGTGTCCATGCCCGGTCGCGAAGCGCGACGGCTGCCGACCATCGCCAATTGCGGTTTTTCCAGAATGCCCGGATCGCCTGCGGCGAATAACAGCGGCGGAGCATCACTGATTTGCGCCAGCAGCGCGGGGTACTCAGGTTGGTCCCACATCAGTAAATGCTGGCCCGGGCGCTCTAACCAGGCCAATGCGTGACTGGCGCCGTCACGAATTTCGCTGGAGCGCCGGCCCTCCGCACAAGCGAGTGGCAGGCCCAGCGCACGCCAGGCGCTGGCCGGTGCGCTGATGGCTTTGGAGGCAGAGCCGAAGGCCTCAAGCAACTTCTTGAAACGCGCAGGGCCGAGTTCCGGTAAACGGTGCAGGCGTAAACGGGCTTCCAGTTCCGCAGGGGAAACGGACGTACAGGCAGACAGCGACATGGATCATCCTTGATCGTTATAGAGTCCCGTCGAATCGGGAATAAGCTGTGGATAACTCTGTTGGTAACTTGTGGAGCAGGCTAAGGATTTCGCACCTTATCCATCACCGCCAGGGAGCGCGATGCGTTAAGGACAAGCCCGTAGCTGAGCTTGTCGTAGGTGCGGAATACCATCAGCAAACCGGCCCGCTCGTCGGGAATTTTCAATGGCTGGCCGGTGATCCGGTCACGCACGGTTTCACCGGTTTTCATCACCACCAGCACATTGCCTTCGGCCAACCCATCGCGCTGCCCCTTGTTCAACGTGACGACATCCAGCGCGCCGATCTGGGTGACCCCACGCGGCACATCAATGATCAAGCCGTCGATGTCGGTTGTCGGGGCACTGGGCATGAAGGTCGAATTGATCGAGCGCTCTTCACCGCCGAACAGCCGGTCGCCGAGTCGCACTTCCTGAGTGGTGCGTTGCAGGGCGAGGGTGGCGACGTCGCCTTCGGTGGCAATGATCTCGCCGCCACCGATGTCGTCGGCGTTGATCCCCAGAAACTCCTTGCTCTGCGGATCGGTGTAGACCTTGCCCTGACGGAAGATGCCGTACACCGGTTGTGCCGGGTCGAAATGGCCACGGGCGAATATTCGATCACCGGTGCCGCTGAGCACTCGTTCGGCATCGCCGGCGACGATGTAGGGCGCCTTGTCGAAATCCTCTGCCTTGTCGACGATGCGATTGCTCAGCAGAAAGCTGTTGATCGATTTCAACGGGATGCTCGGGATGGCGTCGGCCACCGGTGAGCTGCGAATGCGTGGTGAAAGCTTGATGGTGCCCCGGGAGGCGCCGCGATTCAGGGTCAGGCGCGGCTGACCGTTGACGTAGACCAGCGACAGCGTATCGCCGGGGTAGATGAGATTGGGGTTTTCAATCTGTGGATTGGCCTGCCAAAGCTGCGGCCACTGCCACGGCTCACGCAGGTATTTAGCGGAAATGTCCCAGAGTGTGTCCCCTGCCACCACGGTGTATTGCTGTGGAAAACCTTCCCTGAGTTGCACTTGCCCGTGCGCAAAACCGGCCGAGGCCAGAAGGAGCAAGGCGAGTAGTGATTTCCTCATGCGGTGAATCCCTTTATTATGTACGTTCGCGTGAAACGCCAGAGCCCTCGTGGCTCGCTTCCTGCTCATTATTGAAAAGCAGGAAGCTACGTTCACAACGGTAGCCTGCATCCTCGGACTCGCCAGGCCATCGACCCGACTTTACCTCACACGTGCAGCAATCAAGCTTATGGCCATTTTAGACATCCTCGAATTCCCCGACTCGCGCCTGCGCACTATCGCCAAACCAGTGGCTGTAGTGGACGACGAAGTGCGTCAGTTGGTCGATGACATGTTTGAAACAATGTATGAAGCTCCAGGCATCGGCCTCGCCGCGACCCAGGTCAACGTGCACAAACGTATCGTCGTGATGGACCTCTCCGAAGACCGCAGCGAACCGCGGGTGTTCATCAACCCCGAGTTCGAAGTCCTGACCGACGAGGTGGACCAGTACCAGGAAGGCTGCCTTTCGGTGCCGGGTTTCTACGAAAACGTCGACCGCCCGCAAAAGGTCAAGATCAAGGCCCTGGACCGCGACGGCCAACCCTACGAACTGATCGCCGAAGGCCTGCTCGCCGTGTGCATCCAGCATGAATGCGACCACCTCAACGGCAAATTGTTCGTCGATTACCTGTCCACGCTCAAACGTGACCGAATCAAGAAGAAACTGGAAAAGCTCCATCGCCAGAACGCTTGATGCCCTTCTTTCAAAGGCTTGCTGCGGCAAGCCTTTTTCTTTTCAAGATGCTTTGCAATTGAGAGCTTCCATGACTGAGCCACTGCGCATTGTCTTTGCCGGCACCCCGGAATTCGCCGCCGAACACCTCAAGGCCCTGCTCGACAGCCCTTACGAGATCGTTGCGGTCTACACCCAACCGGACCGTCCGGCAGGCCGTGGGCAGAAGCTGATGCCGAGCCCGGTCAAGCAGTTGGCTCTGGAGCACAACATCCAGGTGTTGCAACCACAGACCCTGCGCAACACCGACGCTCAGGCGGAACTGGCCGCACTGAAGCCGGACTTGATGGTGGTGGTCGCCTACGGCCTGATCCTGCCGCAAGTGGTGCTGGATATTCCGCGCCTGGGGTGCATCAACAGCCACGCCTCCTTGCTGCCACGCTGGCGCGGTGCGGCGCCGATCCAGCGCGCTGTCGAAGCGGGCGACAACGAAAGCGGCGTGACGGTGATGCGTATGGAAGCCGGCCTCGATACCGGACCGATGTTGCTGAAAGTCACCACGCCGATCAGCGCCGAAGACACCGGCGGCAGCCTTCACGATCGCCTCGCAGAGATGGGCCCGCCGGCCGTGGTTCAGGCAATTGCCGGCCTGGCTGCGGGCACTCTGGAAGGCGAAGTGCAGGACGACAGCCTCGCCACTTATGCTCACAAATTGAACAAGGACGAAGCCCGCATCGACTGGAGTCGCCCGGCGGTTGAGCTGGAGCGCCTGGTTCGCGCCTTCAACCCATGGCCGATCTGCCACAGCACACTGAACGGCGAAGCGCTGAAAGTGTTGGCCGCGAGCCTCGCTGAAGGACAGGGCGCACCGGGGGAAGTCCTCAATGCCAGCAAGGACGGCTTGATCGTCGCCTGCGGTGAACAGGCGCTGTGTCTGACCCGTCTGCAATTGCCCGGCGGCAAGGCGCTGAACTTCAGCGACTTGTTCAACAGCCGTCGTGAGAAATTCGCCGTCGGCACCGTCCTTGGTCAAACGGCGGACGCTCAATGAATCCACGTCTGGCCGCCGCCAAGGCATTGGCCGCTGTTCTTAACGGAAAAGCCTCACTCAACAGTTCTCTGCCGACGCAAATGGACAAGGTCGAAGACCGTGATCGCGGCTTCACCCAGGACCTGGCATTCGGCACGGCTCGCTGGCAGCCGCGTTTGTCGGCGCTGGCGGCCAAGTTGCTGCAGAAACCATTCAAGGCAGCTGATGCCGATGTGGAGGCGCTGTTGCTGGTCGGCCTCTACCAACTGCTCTACACCCGGGTTCCGGCCCACGCGGCCATCGGCGAAACCGTCGGTTGCGCCGACAAACTG
This sequence comes from Pseudomonas sp. LBUM1673, assembly GCF_059695645.1. Lineage (NCBI taxonomy): Bacteria > Pseudomonadati > Pseudomonadota > Gammaproteobacteria > Pseudomonadales > Pseudomonadaceae > Pseudomonas > Pseudomonas sp. LBUM1673. Next base: position 20,157 of record NZ_CP166780.1, on the reverse strand, counting down.
AAAAAGCCGTGGGCCAAAGCCTTGCTCAACGCCGTACTGCGCCGCGCCCAACGGGAAAGCGAAGCGCTGCTGGCGGAGCTGGAACACGACCCGGTGGTGCGCACTGCCCACCCGCGCTGGCTGCAAAAATCCCTCAAAGCCTTCTGGCCGCAGCAGTGGGAAGCCATTTGCGCGGCGAACAACGCGCACCCGCCGATGATTTTGCGGGTCAACCGTCGCCATCAGACTCGCGACGCCTACCTAGGCTTGCTGAGTGAAGCGGGCATCGCCGCCACGCCGTGCGTTTACAGTCGGGACGGTATCATCCTCGACACGGCCGCCGACGTGCGCAGCCTGCCGGGTTTCGCCGACGGCTGGATCAGCGTGCAGGACGAAGCCGCGCAACTGGCTGCCGACTTGCTGGACCTGGCGCCAGGTCAACGGGTGCTGGACGCCTGCTGCGCACCCGGCGGCAAGACCTGCCATATCCTTGAGGCCGAGCCTAAACTGGCCGGCGTGGTGGCTGTGGATCTGGAAGCCAAGCGTCTGGTGCGAGTGCGGGAAAACCTCGAACGCCTGGGCCTGAGCGCTGAACTGATCGCCGCCGACGGTCGCGACACCGCCACCTGGTGGGACGGCAAGCCGTTCCAGCGCATTCTGCTGGACGCCCCTTGCTCGGCCACCGGCGTGATCCGTCGCCACCCGGACATCAAACTGACTCGCCAACCCGACGACATCGCCGCATTGGCGGTGCTTCAGGGCGAATTGCTCGACGCTATGTGGATAACGTTGGAAGTGGGTGGCATTCTGCTTTATGCCACCTGCTCCACGCTGCCGACCGAGAACACCGAAGTCATCGAGGCGTTCCTCGCTCGCACGCCGGGCGCTCGTGAACTGGACATCGCCAGTCAGGCCGGCATCAAGCAGCCCCATGGCCGCCAATTGCTGGCCCAGGAAGGCGGCCACGACGGGTTCTACTACGCCAAGCTGATCAAGATTGCCGCCGCGCGCGGTTAACCGGTTTTAAAGGAGTGACTGGATGAAAATCATCATCCTCGGCGCAGGGCAGGTCGGCGGTTCGCTGGCAGAACATTTGGCTAGCGAAGCGAATGACATCACCGTGGTCGACACCGATGGCGAACGCCTGCGTGACCTCGGCGATCGACTGGACATCCGCACCGTGCAGGGTCGCGGTTCGCTGCCGACCATACTGCGTCAGGCCGGTGCCGACGATGCCGACATGCTGGTTGCGGTAACCAGCAGTGACGAAACCAACATGGTGGCCTGTCAGGTCGCCCACACACTGTTCCACACGCCGACCAAGATTGCCCGGGTTCGCGAAGCCGCGTACCTGACCCGCGCCGAACTGTTCGATAACGAAGCGATTCCGGTCGACGTGCTGATCAGTCCGGAGCAGGTAGTCACCAACTACATCAAGCGCCTGATCCAGCATCCGGGGGCGTTGCAGGTGATCGATTTCGCCGAAGGCAAGGCGCAGCTGGTGGCGGTCAAGGCGTACTACGGCGGTCCACTGGTGGGCCAGCAACTGCGCCAGTTGCGCGAACACATGCCGAATGTCGAAACCCGGGTCGCGGCGATTTTCCGTCGTGACCGGCCGATCCTGCCCCAGGGCGATACGGTGATCGAGGCCGACGACGAAGTGTTTTTCATCGCCGCCAAAGCGAATATTCGCGCCGTGATGAGTGAAATGCGCCGCCTCGATGAAAGCTACAAACGCATCGTCATCGCCGGTGGCGGGCAGATCGGTGAACGTCTGGCCGAGGCCATCGAAAGCCGTTATCAGGTGAAGATCATCGAGATGAGCCCGGCCCGCTGCCGTCATCTCTCGGACAACCTCGACAGCACTGTTGTTTTGCAGGGTAGCGCCTCGGATCGCGACTTGCTGATGGAAGAAAACATTGCCGACGCCGATCTCTTCCTGGCCCTGACCAACGACGACGAAGCCAACATCATGTCTTCGCTGCTGGCCAAGCGCCTGGGCGCGAAGAAGGTGATGACCATCATCAACAACCCGGCTTACGTCGACCTGATCCAGGGCGGCGATATCGACATCGCCATCAGTCCGCAACTGGCGACCATTGGCACCTTGCTGGCCCACGTACGACGCGGCGATATCGTCAGCGTGCACTCATTGCGCCGGGGCGCGGCGGAAGCCATCGAGGCAATTGCCCATGGTGATGCGAAATCGAGCAAGGTGATCGGCAAGACCATCGAAAACATTGGCCTGCCGCCGGGCACCACCATCGGCGCGATCATCCGCGACGAAGAAGTGATCATCGCCCACGACGACACCGTGATTGAAGCCGGCGACCATGTGATTCTGTTCCTTGTGGATAAAAAGCATATTCGGGATGTGGAAAAACTGTTCCATGTGGGGTTGAGCTTCTTCTGATCCGGTATTTGCAGTGGCTGGACGGGCCTCTTCGCGGGCTTGCACCGCGAAAGCGATCTCAAGAACAAACAGGCATCCCTGAATAACCTAAATAAGGAATCCACCATGATCGAATCCCTGGAAAAAATGCTCGCTAAGGGTGTGGATAACTCGCTGCTGCGCTTCGGTCTGGGCAAGGGTTATCTGGATCTTGGGGAAAACGCCAAAGCCGCAGAGCATTTCCAGCGCTGCGTCGAATTCGATCCGAAGTATTCGGCGGCCTGGAAGCTATTGGGCAAGGCCCATCTGGCGCTGGCAGATTACGCGACGGCGCGTCAGGCCTGGGAACAGGGCCTGGAAGCCGCCCGCGCCCATGGCGACAAGCAGGCGGAGAAGGAAATGACGGTATTTCTGAAAAAGCTCGAGCGTCAGGTTCACTGATCAGAGGTAAAGCAAGCCAACCCCTTCGTCGTCCACCAGCACCACTTCCATGGGTACTCGCGGTGCACCTGTGGGTAAATCCTGCACCTGACCATAAACCACCGCGCCCTTGGGCAACATCGACAAAGCCGGATGCTTGACGTAGACACCTGTGGACGACAGGTTGCGGGTCTGTCCCAGGCATTCCCCGACGCTTTCGTGGCTGATCTTGATGCGAAAGGATTGGCGCTGTTCGGACATCTGCTGCGTCCTTGAATGAACGTGTTGTGGATAACTGAAAAGGAAGAGCAAAAGATCGTCCGAACGCGGCCCGACCTTCGGCAGCGCCTACAGGTTATCCACAGATCATGCCAATCGACTCAATACCAGCGTTCTTCACCGGGTGGACGCTTCTTGAAGCGCTTCATGCTCCACATGTACTGGCTCGGATAAGCCCGCACGTACCGCTCGACCACTTGGCTCATGGCCGCGCAGGACGTTTCGGTATCGGTGCTGTACATGGCCTCGGGCGCCGCTTCGAGGATCACTTTGTACCCTGAACCGTCGGGCAGCCGCAGGGCATGCAGGAACACGCCGACCGCTTTGCCGCCAGCGAGCATGTTCGGGACGAATTTGCTGGTCAGGGCCTGAGTGGCGAAGAACGGCACGAAGATCCCGGCGGATTCGGCCGGTTCCGGGTCAGCCGGAATGCCCACTGCACCACCTTTGCGCACTTCCTTGATCACGCTGAGGATGCCTTCCTTGGTGGAAGCAGCCACCCGGTTACCCAATTGCACCCGCTGCTTGCGCAGTAACTCATCCACTGCCTTGAGCTTGGGCGGACGGTAGAAAATGATCGGTTTGCACTGGTTGCAATAGAAGTGGTTCAACACTTCCCAGTTGCCCAGGTGGCTGGTGATGCCAACCACGCCTTTGCCGGAGGCGAGGGCGTCTTTCAGCACATCAAGACCTTCGACTTCGCGCACCAGATCAATAGAACGCTGAGCCGGCCAGATCCACGCGCAAGCGCTCTCGGTCAGGGACTTGCCGATGTCTTTGAGGCTCTGGCCCACCAGACGCTCACGTTCGGCCGGGTCCATTTGCGGAAAGCATTTGGCGAGGTTGATCCGCACCACGTCGCGGGAACGGTTGGGGGTTTTCCACATGATCCAGCCAATCGCCGAACCCACCGCCTGCACTGCCCGCCAAGGAAGCAGGGCAAACAGACGCAGAGCGCCTACCAGCAAGGCGCCTTTCAACTTATCCACAGGTCACTCCTGATCTTGTGCTGTGCGCGAGGCGGCTATTCTAACCGCCGTTCGCCAAGGTGGCGTAGCGATCGCAATCCCGAGTGTGGTCCATGACCATGCCCGACGCCTGCATCAACGCGTAACAAATGGTCGGGCCGACGAACGTGAAGCCGGCCTTTTTCAGGCCTTTGCTCATCTCGACGGCGATCGGTGTCACGGCCGGCACTTCACTGCGATCCTTGAAATGATTGATCACAGGTGTTCCGCCGACGAACGACCAGAGAAACGCCACCGGATCCTCCAGCGCCAGCCAGGCCTGGGCATTGCGCCGGGCCGCGTTGAGTTTGAGGCGATTGCGGATGATCCCCGGATCGAGCATCAGTTCATCGATTTCCGCGTCGCTCATCTGTGCCACGCGCTGTACGTCGAAGCCAAACAGCACCTCGCGATAACGCTCTCGTTTGCGCAACACGGTGATCCAGGAAAGCCCGGCCTGGAACCCTTCGAGCAAAAGCAACTCGAACAAACCCTGCGCATCGCGTAGCGGCGTGCCCCACTCCTGATCGTGATAAGCCATGTACAGCGGATCTTCGGTACACCAAAAGCAGCGTGGCATAAGGCTCCAGGGGGCGTGCGCAGGACCGAATCGGGTATACTCCCGCTCTTTAAATCGCAGCCCAAGAAACAGGTGAATTTCGTGAGCCAGCCTACGCCAGCCGTGCGTACCTTCCAAGACTTGATCCTCGCCCTCCAGCAATACTGGGCCGAGCAAGGTTGTGTGGTACTTCAGCCCTACGATATGGAAGTAGGCGCCGGCACTTTCCACACTGCCACGTTCCTGCGCGCCATTGGCCCGGAAACCTGGAACGCCGCTTATGTGCAGCCCAGTCGTCGCCCGACTGACGGCCGCTACGGCGAAAACCCGAACCGTCTGCAGCACTACTACCAGTTCCAGGTCGTGCTGAAGCCGAACCCGGACAACTTCCAGGAACTGTACCTGGGCTCCCTCAAGCACGTGGGTCTGGACCCATTGGTGCACGACATCCGCTTTGTCGAAGACAACTGGGAGTCGCCAACCCTGGGCGCCTGGGGTCTGGGCTGGGAAGTCTGGCTCAACGGCATGGAAGTGACGCAGTTCACTTACTTCCAGCAAGCGGGCGGCATCGAGTGCTACCCGGTGACCGGCGAGATCACTTATGGCCTGGAGCGTCTGGCCATGTACCTGCAAGGCGTGGACTCGGTCTACGACCTGGTCTGGGCTGACGGCCCGTTCGGCAAGGTGACCTACGGCGACGTGTTCCATCAGAACGAAGTGGAACAGTCGACCTACAACTTCGAACACGCCAACGTCGAGAAGCTGTTCGAGTTGTTCGACTTCTATGAAAGCGAAGCCAAGCGCCTGATCGAACTCGACCAGCCGTTGCCGTTGCCGAGCTATGAAATGGTGTTGAAGGCGTCCCACACCTTCAACCTGCTGGATGCGCGCCGGGCGATCTCGGTGACCGCGCGTCAGCAATACATTCTGCGTGTACGCACCCTGGCGCGTTCCGTTGCGCAAGCCTACCTGCTGGCTCGCGCCAAGCTGGGCTTCCCGATGGCGACCCCGGACCTGCGTGATGAAGTACTGGCCAAGCTGGAGGCTGCACAATGAGTGCTCAAGATTTTCTGGTTGAATTGGGCACCGAAGAACTGCCACCCAAAGCCCTGAACACCCTGGCCGAAGCATTTCTGGCCGGTATCGACAAAGGCCTGCAAGCTGCCGGCCTGAACTACGAAACCAAAACCGTCTACGCCGCACCACGTCGTCTGGCCGTGCTGATTACCGCGCTGGCGACCCAGCAGCCGGATCGCAGCATCAACCTTGATGGCCCGCCGCGTCAGGCTGCGTTCGATGCCGAAGGCAATCCGACCCAAGCGGCCCTGGGCTTCGCCAAGAAGTGCGGCGTCGAGCTGAGCGAAATCGATCAGAGCGGTCCGAAACTGCGCTACAGCCAAAGCATCGCCGGCAAGCCGACCGCGAGCCTGATGCCGACTATCGTCGAAGACTCCCTGAACGACCTGCCTATCCCCAAGCGCATGCGCTGGGGTGCTCGCAAGGAAGAATTCGTTCGCCCGACTCAGTGGCTGGTGATGCTGCTCGGTGACCACGTCATCGACTGCACCATCCTCGCGCAAAAGGCCGGCCGCGATTCCCGTGGCCACCGCTTCCATCACCCGGAAAGCGTGCGCATCACCTCGCCGGCCAACTACCTGAACGATCTGCGTGCTGCCTATGTGCTGGCCGACGCCAACGAGCGTCGCGAGCTGATCAGCAAACGCACCGAAGAACTGGCGACGCTCCAGGAAGGTACGGCCATCGTGCCGCCAAGCCTGCTCGACGAAGTGACTGCGCTGGTCGAATGGCCGGTGCCGCTGGTGTGCTCGTTCGAAGAGCGTTTCCTCGACGTACCGCAAGAAGCGCTGATCACCACCATGCAGGACAACCAGAAGTACTTCTGCCTGCTGGATGCCGACGGCAAGTTGCTGCCTCGTTTCATTACCGTGGCCAACATCGAAAGCAAGGATCCGCAACAAATCATCGCCGGCAACGAGAAAGTGGTTCGCCCACGTCTGACCGACGCCGAGTTCTTCTTCAAGCAAGACAAGAAGCAGAAACTCGAAGACTTCAACCTGCGTCTGCAGAACGTGGTGTTCCAGGAAAAACTCGGCAGCGTCTACGACAAGGCCGAGCGCGTTTCCAGACTCGCCGCGTTCATCGCTCAGCGCATTGGCGGCAACGCCGCATGGGCTTCCCGTGCCGGCCTGCTGTCCAAGTGCGACCTGGCGACCGAGATGGTCGGTGAGTTCCCGGAGATGCAAGGTGTTGCCGGTTACTACTACGCCCTCAACGACGGCGAGCCGCAGGATGTCGCCCTGGCGCTGAACGAGCAGTACATGCCGCGCGGTGCCGGCGCTGAACTGCCGACCACCCTGACCGGTGCGGCCGTGGCCATCGCCGACAAGCTCGACACGCTGGTGGGTATTTTCGGCATCGGCATGTTGCCAACCGGGAGCAAAGACCCGTATGCCCTGCGCCGTGCTGCACTGGGTGTATTGCGGATCCTGATCGACAAGAAGCTCGACCTCGACCTGAACGACGCCGTGGCTTTTGCCGTGAATGCGTTCGGTACCAAGGTCAAGGCTGCCGGCCTGAACGAGTCGGTGCTGGAGTTCATCTTCGACCGTCTGCGTGCCCGTTATGAAGACGAAGGCGTTGATGTCGGGACTTACCTGTCGGTCCGTGCCCTGAAGCCGGGTTCGGCGCTGGACTTCGACCAGCGCGTACAAGCGGTAGAAGCGTTCCGTAAATTGCCGGAAGCCGCTGCCCTGGCCGCCGTGAACAAGCGTGTTTCGAACTTGCTGAGCAAGGTCGAAGGTTCTGTTCCTTCAGTCGTTGAAGCCAAGTACTTCGACAACGCCAACGAGTTCTCGCTGTACTCGGCGATCCAGCAGGCTGACCAGGCTGTGCAGCCGATGGCCGCTGCGCGTCAGTACAGCGAATCGCTGGCACGTCTGGCTGCCTTGCGCGAGCCGGTGGATGCGTTCTTCGAAGCGGTGATGGTTAACGCCGAAGATGCCAAGGTGCGAGCCAACCGCTATGCGCTGCTGGCACGTCTGCGTGGGCTGTTCCTCGGCGTCGCCGATATTTCGCTGCTGGGCTAAGGGGCTGCTGTTGAAACTGCTGATTCTCGATCGGGACGGAGTGATCAATTACGACTCCGACGCGTACATCAAGTCGGTGGAGGAGTGGATTCCGCTCCCCGGTTCGATCGAAGCGATCGCGCAGTTGAGCAAGGCCGGCTGGACGGTGGCGGTCGCTACCAACCAGTCGGGCATCGCTCGCGGCTATTACGACATCGCCACCCTGGACGCCATGCACGAGCGCTTGCGCGCGCTGGTGGCCGAGCAGGGCGGCGAAGTCGGGCTGATCGTTTATTGCCCGCATGGACCAGACGATGGCTGCGATTGCCGCAAGCCAAAACCCGGGATGTTGAAAACCATCGCCGCGCATTACAACGTTTCGCTGACGAATCTATGGTTCGTCGGCGATACTCTCGGTGACCTGGAAGCCGCCAGAGCCGTCGACTCTCAGCCAGTTTTGGTAAAGACCGGGAAAGGCGAAAAGACTCAGGGCAAAACCCTACCGGCAGGCACCTTGATTTTTGACGATCTGGCGGCGATTGCCGCGGAACTTATCCACAACTAAGGCTCTTCTGACATCCTGGCCAAGGACTGATCGGGAGTGCGCTTGAATAGGCGGGCAATGCCCGCAACGGTAAATGTCGCCATGTCGATACTGCAGGCCATCAGAACTTTTCTCTTTTACCTGCTGCTGGGCACCAGCTCTTTGCTCTGGTGCACCCTGAGCTTTTTTATCGCGCCGTTTCTGCCATTCAAGGCGCGCTATCGCTTTATCAACGTGTACTGGTGCCGCTGCGCTTTATGGCTGAGCAGAGTCTTTCTGGGTATCCGTTACGAAGTGAAGGGTGCCGAGAACGTGCCTGACCAACCCTGCGTGATTCAGTCGAACCACCAGAGCACTTGGGAAACATTCTTTCTCTCGGCCTACTTCGAGCCGCTGAGCCAGGTGCTCAAGCGCGAACTGCTCTACGTTCCGTTCTTCGGCTGGGCCATGGCCATGCTGCGACCGATCGCCATCGACCGTGGCAACCCGAAAGCTGCGCTCAAGCATGTGGCGAAGAAGGGCGATGAGCTGCTCAAGGACAATGTCTGGGTACTGATCTTCCCTGAAGGGACTCGCGTTCCCTACGGCACCATCGGCAAGTTCTCCCGCGGTGGCACCGCGTTGGCCGTCAATGCGTCATTACCGGTGCTGCCGATTGCGCACAATGCCGGCAAGTTCTGGCCAAAAACCGGTTGGGTGAAGCAGCAGGGCATGATCACCGTGATCATCGGCGCGCCGATGTACGCCGAGGGCAGCGGGCCACGAGCCATTGCCGACCTGAATGACCGGGTGCAGGCCTGGAATGAACAGATGCAGCGGGAGATGGGTTCGCTGCCTGCAGCCCCCGCGGCGCCGAACGCCACCGATCAAGTGGTTGTCTGAGGTTCTGTGGATAACCTGTGTACCGTTTTGTTGAAAATCGCCGTATTTATTATTTAAGCGCATGATTTAAATACATATTTATTAAATAAATAAAACATCGAAAAACGTGCATAAGTTTTTTTTGGACGTAAAGAAACCGGCTGATATAGCCGGTTTTTTTATGCCTGTTAAAAGGATCCGACTCACTCGCTCAATAGGGGTAACTGGACACTGAACGTCGTGCCTTGCCCCACCACGCTATGACAGGAAATACGCCCGCCGTGACGATCCACCACAGCCTTGACCATGGACAAACCCAGTCCCAGGCCATCGCTGCCGTGAGCCGAGGTAAAACGCCGATACTGACTGAACAACTCCGGAAGTTCTTCGACGGCAATTCCTCGGCCCTGATCGGCGATCTCGCACCTCAACCAGCCCTCGGCACAACTCACCCGCACCGAAATCCGAGATCCCGACGGACTGTACTTGATGGCATTTTCCAGCAGATTGAACAGTGCCCGTGTCAGTAGCGACTGATCGGCCAAGACCAAGGCTTCAGCGTCTTCGTCGAGGTCATGCAATAGTCGAATGTCCTTCAGATGAGCGATGCTCGAGGCTTGGTCGAAGGTATCGAGCAGCAACATCGCGAACATGCTCGGCTGAAACTGGTAAGCCTCGGACTCAGCCTTTGCCAACTGCACAAAAGCCTCGGTCAGGTTCAGTGCCTTGCGCACTTGTAACTCGATCTGACTGAACACTTGAGTGTCACCGGACACCTGATGCCGCTGAACATCCAGCAACGCCAGAATCGCCGAGTGGGGAGCCCTGAGATCATGAGACAAAAAGCGCAACAACACGGCTCGCTGTTCCTCGGCGTCCCGCTCGACGCTCAAGTCCGTGAGGCTCAGTAGCCAGCCAATCACCGAATCGCCTTCGGCTGGCAACAGGGGTGCCAGGTCCAGACGCAGGCTACGTGCCTGAATGTCACGAAACTCCAGCGGCTCCAGCGTCGACAATGCAGGAAGCGCTCCTCCGGTCAGTACCGGGTAACCCAGGTCACTCAGTTGCTCGAGCATATCCTCGCCCACCAAGCCACAGGAAAACACCTCTCGAGCCTTGCGGTTGGCCAGCAAAATGCACCCGTTCGGATCGCTGATCAGCGTCGCCACCGGCAGGTATTCAAGTCCGTCGGCAATGAAACGCCGGGTGTCGCGGGTCCGGCTCATGGCCTGCTCCAGCGCGACAATTTGCCCTTGCAGCACATCGCCGGCCGGGATCAGGGTGCGGCGGCGTTCGGGAAAGACTTTCGGCTCACTGTCCAGGCGCGCCAGTTCCCAACCGAAATACGCGAGCACCGCGTTCAGCCTTCGCCAATTCCAGATCAGGTAACCCAGCAACATACCTAGCAGGCTCGCAGCCGGTGACCACCACCAGCCAAAGCACAACAGCAAGCTCGAACCCAGCAGAGCAGCCGCCATTGCACCCAAGGTCAACCATAGTGCACGACGGGGACGAACCAACAGCAGGCCCAGCAATTCACCGACAATCACCACAGATAGCAACGCCGCCAGGCGCTTATCGAGAGCTACGATGTTGCGCTGTTGCAGCAGCCCGTTGAGGATATTCGCCTGAATCTCGATGCCCGGTGTGGTGCCGATGCTGGCCGATTGCGGCGTCACATAACGGTCGCCCAGGCCTGGAGCGGTCGAGCCGATCAGGATCAAGCGATCGCGAAGCAACTCGGGTGGGACTTCGCCGCGCAATACGCTGACGTAGGGCACGCTGGGAAAGCCCGCGTCGGAACGGATGAAAGGAATCCGTATTTCGTGGGCTCGCTGCCAGTCTTGCGCCGATGGCAGAGCGGGGGCACCGGGCATCGGTACATTTCCCTTGTCGCTAAGGGTCTCTTCGTACAGCAGCCAGGCCAGTTGCGGGCGTGTTTTTTGCGCCGGTCCTTCGCTTAAATACACGCTGCGCACGATCCCATCGGCATCCGCTTGGGCATTGATGTGGCCCACGCCTTTGGCGCAATGGCGCAGTGGAGCCACCGGGTCAATTTCTCCCAAAGGCCGCCCATAACGCGCTACGCCTTCGCGCAGCAGCGGCACGAAAACATTCCCGGCCCGACAGGTTGCCTCGGCCAGAAGCTGATCATTGTCGGAATGGCTATCGGGCTCGCTGAAGATCACGTCGAACAGAATGCCTTTGACGTTCGCGGCGCTGAGCCGATCAAGCAACTGCGCGTGCATGTCCCGCGGCCAAGGCCATTGACCAAGCTGCTGCAAACTGTAGTCGTCGATCGTGACGATGAGTATTCGTGGGTCCACCGGCAGCGGGCTCAGCCTTCGCAGGTTGTCGTACAGCAGATTGCTCAGGGTCAGCTGACTCATAGACAGCATCGCCGTCAGCGGCAACAGGATCAGACTGACCCACAGCCACTCGCGGACCATCCGCCGAAACAACCGTTGAGCCTGGGTCGGTTCGCGACCATCCTTCCTTGGTCGGCCCTTCATCGGTCGTCGGCCGAGAGGCTATTGGACACGCGTGGTCCTGGGGTAATAGAAAATGTCATACGCCCCGGTTTCTCCCTCTAATCCCTGAGCGTCATAAGCCGACAGGCGAACATGGTAAAAAAACGCTTTCAGCCCGCTGAATTTGACCTCTGGCGTGCTGGAAAACTGCTCTTGCTTGATGTCCAGAAAAGCTGCGTCGGTGGCCACTTGCGCCCGATAACGCGTGGCCCCCTCGATAGGGCTCATCATCAATTGCCAGATCGGCACATTACCCGTCTGACCGGTCTGTCCCAACAAACGCGGAGCGGCTAACAAGTCGATTGGCGTCAACGGGCCTTGTTTCTGAATACGCAAACCCTGACGGGCCATGACCTGGACCTCGTCATCCTCAGGGCTCTGAGTCCGTTTGGCAACGGACCGCACAGGGCGGGAGCCTGACGGCTCCTCATCACGATTGACCGCCACTTGCCCGTTCAGCACTTCCAGCAGTGCCTGCCCACCGTCATCGTTGCGCACCCGGAAGTGGGTGCCCCGCACGCCCAGTACACCGACTGGCGTGATGATCTGGAAACGATCATGGTCGCTGGCACGTTTTATCACGTACGACTCGACCTGCCCCTGCTCGAGGAGGACCTGCGGGATCGAATGTTCTTCATTGAGGTGCAGCGTGATGTGGGAGCTGGAAGGCAACACCACTCGCGAGCCATCGCCCAGGGACAGGCTGACAAACGCCGACGGTGAGGTCTTGACGCCTTCCTGCTCGTCGATCGCCATACCTTCCTGCAGCGGCGTCTGTTTGCCTTTGGCGTCCAGCTTCCAGGCTTCGCCGGTCAGATGCTCGACTGTCGCGGGCAGCGGTTGACCACGGCATTGTTGGTTTTCATCGATATAAGGCAGACGTTTTGCCGAAACGACAGTCGCCGATGCACTCTGGGTGAGCAATCCCATCAGGCCGGCAACCAGTAAAAGACAGACGCCAGAACGGCGTGTGAGCAATAAGGTCATGGGGTTCATGGATTGGCTTTTTACGCTCTTTGGGAAATCATGCCGGGTATACGCACGCGCCTGACGCACGATACCTGACCGGACGCTCAGGCAGATAGCCATGAGTGCAAAGGACATGAGATGACACATCCCTGTGTCAGGGCCGAGCAGGCACTCCATGTATTTCCCCCTGAACTGCGGACCGCCGAAAACCGGCGATCGACGGTCCTGCCAGGTTGGTGTTGACGCTCCCTGCGTCGGGGCACATCCCAATGCCCCTGTGCCGCTCAGCGACAACGAATTTACCGACATGAAGGGTTTGTGAGGCAATTCTCAATATTTGTTCAGAATTGGCCGAGGGCTAAAACACCCGACGTTGTTGGTCGTCTACCGGCGAAGGGAAATCAGCGTAGCCATACTTGGGGAATTCGCAGCAATTGGCCACAATTGTTCAGATTCAATCAATAAGCCTAAACTCCCGCAGGAATTTTCTTACCTTTGCACTTACGAGATGAAGGAAACACTCGGCATGCGTGTCGCAATACTGGATGACGAGCCCGCCGAACTCCGTCGGGTGGAACAGACACTGCGACAGATCCCTGTAACGGGAGAGCAGGCGTGGACGTTGCACAGCTTCGAGCGGGGAGAGGACTTGTTGCGGCAACTTCGACGGGAAACCTTCGATCTGCTGATCCTCGATTGGCAACTGCCCGATATCAGCGGCCTGTCACTGTTGCGCTGGACCCGTGAACACATGGACGTGCCACCGGCCGCGATCATGCTCACCAGTCGCGATACCGAAAGCGATATCGTCCAGGCCTTGAACGCCGGGGCTGACGATTACGTGAGCAAACCGTTTCGTCCCAACGAGCTGATGGCTCGGGTCAGTGCGGTGCTTCGTCGCCATGGACTGCAACGCGCGGCAACCACCGAAATACTGACCTTCAATGACCTTGAATTCGACGACGCCGAACTCACCGTCACCCGCGCCTCCACCCCCATCAGCCTGACCGAACGGGAATACCGTCTCGCCCGCTGTCTGTTCGCCAATCTGGGCCGACCTTTATCCCGTGAATATTTGTATGAGCGCTTTTGGACCCATGAAGAAATAGTGTCCTCCCGCCCACTGGACACCCATATTTATCGCCTGCGCAATAAGCTGGGCCTGACGGCTGATCGCGGGTGGCAACTGCTGACGATTTACGGGTATGGGTATCGACTTGAGAGCGTGGCCACTGCTAGCGAATGACAACGTTTCGACGATCAATAAAAAAGGCCAACGCTAAGCGTTGGCCTTTTTTCGTTTTAGCGGTCTTGCCGGATCAGAAGTCCAGGTTGGAAACCGCCAGGGCGTTGCTTTCGATGAAGTCACGACGAGGTTCGACCGCATCACCCATCAGGGTGTTGAAGATCTGGTCTGCGCCAATGGCGTCTTCGATGGTCACTTTGAGCATGCGGCGCGAGCCCGGATCCATAGTGGTTTCCCACAGCTGATCCGGGTTCATCTCGCCCAGACCTTTGTATCGCTGGATGGTGTGACGCTTGGTGCTTTCAGCCATCAGCCATTCAAGGGCTTCCTTGAACTCAGTGACGGCTTTCTTGCGCTCGCCGCGCTGAATATAAGCGCCGTCGTCCAGCAGGGTGCTCAGTTGAGCGCCCAGGGAGACGACAGTCTTGTAGTCATTGCTGCCGAAGAAGTCGCGGTTGAAGGTGACGTAGTTCGACAAGCCGTGGGAAATCAATTCGACCTCCGGCAGCCAGACATTACGTTCACGGTCTTCACGCAGGCTGGCTTTGTAGACCAGGCCGGATTTCTCGACGGTGCGCAGGCGAACTTCGTACTGAGCCAGCCAATCCTGCATCGCTGCGTGATCCGACAGTTGCTCCATGCTGACTGCTGGCAGGTAGATGAAGTGCTCGGTCAGTTCCTGTGGGTACAGGCGGGACAGACGCTTGAGGGTCTTCATCACCAGACGGAAGTCATTCACCAGACGCTCGAGGGCCTCGCCGGAGATACCCGGGGCTTCCTCGTTCAGGTGCAGGCTCGCGTCTTCCAGGGCCGACTGCGTCATGTACTCTTCCATGGCGTCGTCGTCTTTGATGTATTGCTCTTGCTTGCCTTTCTTGACCTTGTACAGCGGCGGCTGAGCGATGTAGATGTAACCGCGCTCAATCAACTCCGGCAACTGACGGAAGAAGAAGGTCAGCAACAGGGTACGGATGTGCGAACCGTCGACGTCAGCATCGGTCATGATGATGATGTTGTGATAACGCAGCTTGTCGATGTTGTACTCGTCGCGGCCAATGCCGCAGCCCAGCGCGGTGATCAAGGTGCCCACTTCTTGCGAAGAGATCATCTTGTCGAAGCGTGCCTTCTCGACGTTCAGGATCTTGCCCTTGAGCGGCAGGATGGCCTGGGTGCGACGGTTGCGTCCCTGCTTGGCGGAGCCGCCAGCAGAGTCACCTTCCACGAGGTACAGTTCGGAAAGGGCAGGGTCCTTTTCCTGGCAGTCCGCCAGTTTGCCCGGCAGGCCGGCGATGTCCAGCGCGCCTTTGCGGCGGGTCATCTCACGAGCCTTACGCGCCGCTTCACGCGCACGCGCCGCGTCGATCATCTTGCCGACGACCAGCTTGGCTTCGTTCGGGTTCTCCAGCAGGAAGTCAGAGAAGTACTTGCCCATTTCCTGTTCAACCGCTGTCTTCACTTCGGAAGACACCAGCTTGTCTTTGGTCTGGGAGCTGAACTTCGGATCTGGCACTTTTACCGAAATGATCGCTGTCAGGCCTTCGCGGGCATCGTCACCGGTGGTGGCAACTTTGTGCTTCTTCGCCAGACCTTCAGCTTCGATGTAGGTGTTCAGGTTACGCGTCAGTGCGGAACGGAAACCCACCAGGTGAGTACCGCCATCGCGCTGCGGAATGTTGTTGGTGAAGCACAACAGGTTCTCGTTGAAGCTGTCGTTCCACTGCAGGGCGATTTCCACGCCGATGCCGTCTTCACGCTGGATGTTGAAGTGGAACACCTGGTTGACCGGGGTCTTGTTGGTGTTCAGGTATTCAACGAACGCACGCAGGCCGCCTTCGTACTTGAACAGCTCTTCCTTCCCGCTGCGCTCATCCTTGAGGACGATGCCGACACCGGAGTTGAGGAAGGACAGTTCACGAATCCGCTTGGCCAGGATGTCCCAGCTGAAGTGGATGTTCTTGAAGGTGTCAGCCGAAGGCTTGAAGTGGATCTGGGTGCCAGTGGTTTCGCTTTCACCGACGATCTTCATTGGCTCTTGCGGAACACCGTGGACATAAGTCTGTTCCCAGATCTTGCCGCTGCGGCGAACGGTCAGGATCAGTTCTTTGGACAGTGCGTTCACCACCGACACACCTACACCGTGCAGACCGCCGGATACTTTATAGGAGTTGTCGTCGAACTTACCGCCGGCGTGCAGCACGGTCATGATGACCTCGGCCGCCGAGACGCCTTCTTCTTTGTGCACGTCTACCGGGATGCCACGACCGTTGTCGCGAACGGTGATGGACTCATCCGGGTGAATGATGATGCTGATGTCGTCGCAGTGGCCGGCGAGAGCTTCGTCGATCGAGTTATCGACCACTTCGAACACCATGTGGTGCAGACCGCTGCCATCGTCGGTGTCACCAATGTACATACCGGGACGTTTGCGTACGGCATCCAGGCCTTTCAGCACTTTAATGCTCGTTGAGTCGTACGTATTTTCTTCGCTCAATGCCTTCACTCCCGATGGTCGTGGGTCTGGGTGATACGGCCCTGTTCCACGTGGAACAGAGCGACTGGCGTTTCCGTCTGCCAGCCTTCCCTCAATAATTCGTGATCTACACAGGTGATAAAGACCTGGCAGCGTAAGTCTTCCAGCAAGCGGCAAAGCGCGCGACGGTGGTGCTCGTCCAGTTCGGACGGCAGGTCATCCACCAGATAAATACACTGGCCGCGACGGGCCTGGCTAACCAAGTGCCCTTGGGCGATCCGCAATGCACAGACCACCAACTTCTGCTGACCACGAGACAAGATGTCCGCGGCATTATGTGCGCCCAATCTAAGACGCAAATCAGCTCGTTGTGGTCCGGCTTGGGTATGACCCATTTGCTGATCCCGCTGAAGGGACCCGGCGAGCACTGCACTCAACTCACGGTCTTTGTCCCAACCTCGGTAATAGCTGAGCGTTAAGCCCTCAAGCTCAACCAGTTCGCTCAAGGTCTGTTCAAAGACTGGTTTCAAGGCTTTGATGTAAGCGCGGCGGTATTCATCTATTTCAGCGCTGGCCTGGCACAGTTCCCTGTCCCAAACCGCTTGCGAAACGGCGTCAAGTGTACCATGTCGCAGCCAAGAGTTTCTCTGGCGCAAGGCCTTCTGCAAGCGCTGCCACGTGGACATGAATCGGGGTTCCACGTGGAACACACCCCAGTCGAGAAACTGCCGGCGAATCTTCGGCGCACCTTCCAGCAGCCGGAAGCTGTCCGGGTTGATCAACTGCAACGGCAGGATCTCTGCAAGCTGCGCAGCACTTCGGGCGTTCTGCCCGTCAATGCGGATCTGGAACTCACCCTGACGGTCGCGAGATATCCCCAACGCGCTGTGTCCACCCTCGGCCAGTTCGACCTGGCCAAACACCGTACACGCCAATTGCTCGTATTGAATGACGGGTAACAGACGGCTGCTACGAAACGAACGGGCAAGCCCCAGCAGATGAATGGCTTCCAGAACACTGGTTTTGCCGCTGCCGTTGGCGCCGTAAAGAATGTTTATTCGGGGGGAGGGGGAGAAGGTCACCGGGTGCAGATTGCGCACCGCGGTGACCGAGACGCGACTTAAGGACATCTAGGTTCTGCTGAGCATGATTACAGACGCATCGGCATGACAACATAGGCCGAGTCGTCGTTGTCGGACTCTTGCACCAGCGCACTGCTGTTGGAGTCGGACAGGATCAAGCGAACCTGCTCGGTGGTCATCACGCCCAGTACGTCGAGCAGATAGCTCACGTTGAAGCCGATTTCCAGAGAGCCGCCGTTGTACTCAACGCCCACTTCTTCTTCCGCTTCTTCCTGCTCCGGGTTGTTCGCCTGAATCTTCAGCTGACCATTGGCCAGTTGCAGACGGATGCCACGGTACTTCTCGTTGGACAGAATCGCGGTACGGCTGAACGCTTCACGCAAAGCCTGGCGATCGCCGAGTACCAGCTTGTCGCCGCCTTTAGGCAGAACACGCTCGTAGTCAGGGAATTTACCGTCGACCAGTTTCGAGGTGAAAGTGAACTCGCCGGTGGTGGCGCGAATGTGGTGCTGGCCCAGCACGATGCTGACGTTGCCGTCCGGTTCGGTCAGCAGACGCGCCAGTTCCAGAATACCTTTGCGCGGCACGATCACCTGATGACGGTCCGGCTGACCGATATCGGCCTGCATCGAGCACATGGCCAGACGGTGACCGTCGGTCGCCACGGCGCGGATAATCCCGGCCGAGACTTCCAGCAGCATGCCGTTGAGGTAGTAACGCACGTCCTGCTGCGCCATGGCGAAGCTGGTACGTTCGATCAGACGACGCAGTTTGCTTTGCTCGAGGCTGCAGGTCAGCGAACCCGGGCCTTCTTCCACCGTAGGGAAATCATTGGCTGGCAGGGTCGACAGGGTGAAGCGGCTACGGCCGGCCTTCACCACGAGTTTCTGCTCATCGACCTTGATGTCGATCAGCGCGTCGTTCGGCAAGCTCTTGCAGATGTCCATCAGCTTGCGTGCAGGCACAGTGATGGAACCCGGGTCTGCCGGCTCTTCGAGTTGCACACGACCGACCAGCTCGACTTCCAGGTCGGTACCGGTCAGCGACAGTTGCTGGCCTTCGACAACCAGCAGCACGTTGGAGAGCACCGGCAAGGTCTGTCGGCGCTCGACGACGCCTGCGACCAGTTGCAGGGGTTTCAACAGGGCTTCGCGTTGAATGGTGAAATGCATGGTCTAGTCCCTTGCCTTAATAAGCTGCGCTGGTGTTCATCAAGTGGTCAGTGTACGCAGCAGGTTCTTGTAGTCCTCGCGGATGTCCGCGTCGGATTCCTTAAGTTCGTTGATCTTGCGGCAGGCGTGCAAAACAGTCGTGTGGTCGCGGCCGCCAAACACATCGCCGATTTCCGGCAGGCTGTGGTTGGTCAGTTCCTTGGACAACGCCATGGCGACCTGACGCGGACGTGCCACCGAGCGTGAACGACGCTTGGACAGCAGGTCGGATATCTTGATCTTGTAATACTCGGCGACGGTGCGCTGAATGTTATCCACAGAGACCAGTTTGTCTTGCAGCGCCAACAAGTCTTTCAGGGATTCGCGAATCAGCTCGATGGTGATATCGCGGCCCATGAAGTGCGAGTGGGCGATCACGCGTTTGAGCGCGCCTTCCAGCTCACGGACGTTGGAGCGAATACGCTGGGCAATGAAGAACGCCGCGTCGTGTGGCAGATCGACTTTGGCCTGGTCGGCCTTTTTCATCAAGATCGCCACGCGGGTTTCCAGCTCCGGCGGCTCGACGGCAACCGTCAGGCCCCAGCCGAAACGTGACTTCAGGCGTTCTTCAAGGCCTTCGATTTCTTTCGGGTAGCGGTCACTGGTGAGAATGACCTGTTGGCCACCTTCAAGCAGGGCATTGAAGGTGTGGAAAAATTCTTCCTGGGAACGTTCCTTGCGGGCGAAGAACTGAATGTCATCGATCAACAACGCATCCACCGAGCGGTAGAAGCGCTTGAACTCGTTGATCGCATTCAGCTGCAAGGCCTTGACCATGTCCGCAACGAAACGCTCCGAATGCAGGTACACAACCTTGGCATTCGGATTCTTCTTTAATAGGTGGTTACCCACTGCATGCATCAAGTGGGTTTTACCCAAGCCGACACCGCCATAAAGGAAGAGCGGGTTGTAGCCGTGCTTGGGGTTGTCCGCCACCTGCCAGGCCGCAGCCCGGGCCAGTTGGTTGGACTTGCCTTCGACGAAGTTTTCGAAGGTAAAGGTGCGGTTCAGGTAGCTGGTGTGCTTGAGCGCGCCTTCGACCTGCACCGTACGCTGTTCGGAACGAACCGGGGCCTGTTGCGAACTGGCGCCGGCCATTGGATCGAAGCTGTCGCGGGACGGCTCTTCACTAACCTCGGCGATTTTTTGCGTGGCACGCTTGGTCGGTGCTACCGCCGGAGCAGGGGCTGGAGCGCTGGCCGGTGTCGCAGCTGCCTGAGCCTGGGACGCCGCAGCGGCCAACGGGGCATTGGGTGCCGCACGCGGTGCCGAGCTGCGTTTGCTGCCTATTAATAAGGAAAGCGCCGGCGCCAGGCCATTGCCATGCTCATCCAGCAGTTCAAGGACGCGGCCCAGGTACTTTTCGTTGACCCAGTCGAGAACAAAACGATTCGGCGCGTAGACACGCAGCTCGTCGCCTTCGGCTTCGACCTGTAGTGGACGGATCCAAGTGTTGAATTGTTGGGCAGGCAGCTCATCGCGCAAAAGCTCTACGCACTGCTGCCAAAGTTCCACTGACAC